>NZ_FWFR01000013.1 GCF_900172325.1 Oceanibacterium hippocampi
GCTGGTATAATCCCGCCAGGCGCCATTCCGCCCTCGGCTATCAGTCACCCATCAACTACGAAAGGAGCGCCCAAACGAGACTGGAATCCCCAAGCCCTTAACTGTCCACGAAACCGGGGGAACTCCACTCCTTGAATTCACGGCCGATGTCCGCGAGGGCCTGCATCGACTCACGCTCGGACGAAAGCTGCTCAAGCTTTTCAAGGGCCTCCTTCAAGGCCGCTTCCCGTGCATTTGCTTGTGTGCCGAGTTCGGCTAGTGGCCGCAAATAATCAATCTGACGCTTCATCTCCTCCGCTTCTTCTTGAATGCGCTTGTTCTCCTCGTTGATCCTGGCAAGCTCTTGTTGGGAAAAGAGGCGCTCGCGTTCTGACGCAATTAGTGTAGTGATCTGCTCTGGGCTGAGGCCTGAATCTGAAAGCCGTTTGCCGATCTCAGACAGAGCCATAAGTTCCTCTTCCGCCGCTTTGAGTTTCTCAGATATCTGCTCATTGCTGGCCTCAAGGACATCGGTCTTTTGGATTTCCTCCCACCAATGCAGCGCCGTTCCGGCGAGCGCCATGAGCAAGAGAAACACCAACAGTAGGAACAACTCGGCGAAAGTGAGGCCGAGCACAAGCCCGCGGCGGTAGGAACGGTCGACGTCGCGAAAAACGTTTCTGTCGCCAAACTCGGCCATGTTAGCGGCGTATTTCTTCTTGCAGCGCTTTAACGCCTTTTAGCAGTCCGTCTTGGACTAACTCGGTCGATCTGGCAGAAACTTTAGCGTAATCCTGCATTTCCTGTACAAGCTTTCGTATCGATTGGAAGTCTTGCTCTCCGGCCTTTCTGAGTTGAGTATGTAGCGCCTCAACTGCTTCCTCCATTGCTGCTAGTGCTTTGTTTGTAGTTCTCGCTTGGCCTCCAATCGACTCTACACTCGCCACGGCCATTTCGATGCTCTCGCGCACAGCGGGCCCTGTCGCGGAATTGATCATTGCGATAAGACGTTCGAGCGCTGTGATCGCGTCTTTCTCCGCGTTGATACGCTCCTGGAGACTCGCGGCGGAGGCATCAAGGCTTTGTGCGGCGGTGGCCAGTTTTTCGGAAACCGTGCTAGAATCTACTTCGAACCGTTGAAGTCGCGCCGTCACTTCGCTCACCGCGCTATCTATTTCCCTGATGGTCTTGCTCAGCGCGTTTGAATGGCCCGCGTTCGCGCGTTGCAAAGCCTCCGCGGTCTCGCTAAGTCGCCTTGCCGTGTCATCCACACTCGACGCGGCTCTAGCCGCCATTTCTTCTACGGCCTCGGTCGATCTCTTGGAGATCTCTCGAATGGACGAGGTAACTTCGCCTTGGAGTTCAGTGAGTGATTGTGTAATGGCGCGCCGGTACGAATTGACGTCAGACGTCATTGCATAAAGTTCGGAACGTATCGAACGGACCGCTTCCGTCAGATCTGCGCGGATCTCTTTCTCAATGTCCGCTGGATCGCTTCGAAACTGCTGGACGAATACGCGAAGAAACATCCCGAAAATGGTGGACCACAAGGCGATCCCGAAAGCGGACATGAGACCAAACACGGCATCAGCACCCGCTCCCAAATCGAAGATTTGAACGAGCGATATACTGAGCGTCACAAGAGTGTAGAGAAGCCCAAGGTAGTAGATATTGTCTCCAGCGCGATCGAGACTCATGCTCAGTCGCGCCGTACGCATGGCATACAATGCGTATAGTCCCAGAATCACTGTAGGAATTATTATTACGACCCAAGATGATACACCAAAAAATCGGCAAAGGCCTATCAACACTGCACCGATAGCAAATGAACAAATGAATATCCATTTGTCGTAGCGGTCATCGACGGTTCGACGAAATTCACCGGTTCTAAGCATTGTTAAATTGGCTCTAAGTAGATCAAATCGCCGTTCATGCCCGCCATGACGTCCTGCCACCATTGGAAGTGCTGGAGCGATTGAAATTGCGCATATTGCGAGCGACGCAGGTAGTAGACTACGACCTCTATGCTGGAGAGATCAGATCGGAGAGCGGCAAGTTCTCCTGAGCGCAGGAAATCGGGCGCACCCGGATAGCGGCGGAAATGCGAGAGTGCTTTGGAGTGCTGAATCATGTCAGAGAATATGATCAGCCGTAACGGAGTGTCCCTGCCGCTAGCGCGCAATGCAACGCTGGATGCTTCTCGTTGGACGATGAGCGCGAGTGTCTCCAGGAGGGGGGAATCGGTCTGCTCATCTGAGCTCGATGCGCTCGAAAAGGCGCTCAGAATCCGCTCTTCGAACTTATTCCAGCGCGCAGACACCCTGCGCTTGCTGGCAGTGAATTCGTCCTCCAATGACATCTTTTCCGGATTGCCGGGATTACACACTCTGAGGAATGGCTCCATCGCCGTTCCTGATTGTCGGATCGAGTAGGCGACGATCTCACCATACGGCTCGACATATCGTACGCCGCCTCTCAGTTTGGCCGCCGACATTGCAGCTTCCGACGTCGCCGGGTTGCGTAGATCCGAGAGCAGAGTTGCCAGAGCGGCTGCCTGACGATCATCCAGAGGGTCGGTCACGTCGAGCAACATGACCGTACGAGAAAGAGGCCCGGAAACTGGACAAAGCGTTTGGGCATCAAGCGTGACGTGATCAGAACTAACCGAAAGGTAAGCCCATACCCCGCCGCCAGCGATCGTCAATGCGAGGAACGAAATAACTATCGGCAGAAAAAGTGAACGTTTACTACCACCGCCGTCATAAAGCGACGTCACTTTGATTTCTCCCCAAAATCACTGGTTCGATCGTCAGTTTCTCGAACCTCCAGGACGAGTTCCTCCACCTTCTTAGCGAAAATTTCAGGGCTCGCGTTTTGAACCTCCTGCTCACTCAGCTGATCGATCGTCTTGTAAACATCGAGTAGTTCGCGATGCATGTTCTCTACCTGCCGGCGAGCCTGCCGTGCTGCAGCCTTCAACGCTTCGGCATCGAGACGATCCGTCATGTCAGTGTTCGGAAAGCGCCGGTCTTGGTCCGGAATCTGGAACTGGTTGTTGAAGTAGGCCGGAGGTGCGGAAGCGCGCGCGCCGATATTGACCTGTCGGTAACGTTGAATGAGTTGGCGGCCGTCGCGTTCCAACTGGGCGTAGTAGGCTGCGAGCTTCTCTTTTAGCCCGGCAAGGCGCGACGAGATAGAATTCAGCTCCTGCTCGTGGCGGCCAGCGCGGTCAGCTATCTCATTGATATCGTCAATGCCCTTTTTAGCGAGTCGTTCAAGGCCGTTCTGAAGACGCTCGAAGTCACGCCCATACCTAAGGACAAGAGCCTTATGGCTTCTATCTCGTGACCCGTAACCTGGATAAAGATCGTCCCATTTGAGTCCGTCGACGACTGCGATGCCGGAGAAAATCGTGCCAAGAATCATAAAGATCCACGATTTAAAGTCTGCCAGACCCAAAGGTGCGGCTCTGAGGTTTTCAACCGCTCTCGCGCCAAAATTGACGATACCAAGATCGCTAGCCGAGACGGCGATAACGTCGCGATAGTGCCCGACGAACAAGTTGAACAGGAGTATGAGCGCTATGACGGCGAGGCTGATAATTATGAACGCGATCCGCGCTGGCAAAAATCGTCTGGAAACTTGAGGCAGAACAAAACAGCCGAGAGAGAATCCGGCCACGAGATTGATGAAGGAAATCCCGATCATTTCCATGAAGCCGCCGAGGATACCAAACTCGCTCGCGTCGCCGATCAGGACGGCGTTCGCCCCGCTTTCCAGAACAAGGAGCAGTAGCAGGACCGAGACGTGCAGGAAGCGGCTCTCCGGATAGGAAGCGGGTCGTGTCAGGTTTCGTTTGATTTTGAAATTCTCGATATCGGCGTTGGCCTGAACGAAATCGCGTTTCGAATTAAAGAGTATCCCGGACCCGGTGCGGACTTGTGCGAACATTCCGGTCGTTGCCGTCGATGCGATACTCCTGATTTTATCTGGTGAGTCGGAAGCAAGGATTGTGCCTGATCGCTCGAGATAGGTTTTCAGGTAATCCGTCAGCGTGGCATGTGCCTGACGGGCAATATTGCTGATCTCGCTCTCTATGGAGAGTTCCACGTCGTCGGGATGTTGTTGATTTTCTGGGGGAAGATTGCTGGAGCCCCGCTGCTTGGCTCGGTCATCTATCTCAAGCCGACGCCCGAGTCGTTCTACATCAACCGATAGGAACTCTTCAGTACCAGGATCAAAGGGCGACGGAGCCTTGATAGTCGCGTTGCGGTTCAGCTTGATCAACATCATTCAGCCCGGAGATAGCAATCTACTCAACCAGAGGATGGCAGAATAGCCGCGGCACGCATAGTGTCGCGTGATCCTCAGGGCAGAAACTCGAAAGTGGCGCGCACGCTATCGCTGCTCATCCCGTTATCGCAGTGATTCATCTTTAGTTCGCGTTTATCGGGTCTCGTTGGCGGGGCTTTGCTATCTCCGCGACCGCCGCCACCCTGCGGCTCTTGCTTCGTCCTCGGTACAGAACCATCGCTCGCCCTTCGACGGGCTGATCCTGGTCCGGGCGTAATCCTCGCCGCCGGGAACGTGGTAAATCCGCTCGCCCTTGGAGCTTACGTTTCCCTTGATAGCGCATTCCCGGTCAACGGTCGGTTCGGTTGACCTCACGCCCCGGCGCCACTCCCAGGGCTTGTCGAACCGGCCGCGCCAGATACCGACGCCCCTGCTCGCTGCCTGCGCTTCCTCATCGATATAGTCCGTCGAGTAGCGGCGATAGGCGAGTGCCCACCCTTTTGAAACCATCCAACTTCCGAGATCGGTTCCTCTGGATGAGCATGACGCGACAACCCTGCCGTAGCGATCGATGTCGCGGGCCACGCAGTTGACTACGGACTGGCCAAGAAGGTCGGAGAGCGCCAGGGCTGCCTGCTGGCCGCAACGGTAAGGCTTGTCGTCAAGGATGCAGGTCTGACCGCTTTCCGGGGCATCGATCCCGTGCATCCGAATTCGCTGGCCGTGGATGTCGATCGTGTCGCCGTCGATGACCGACGCCCTGCCTTCGATAACCTGCTGGCCCTGCACTGGCATCGCCCAGATACACAGATACGCGCCCAGAATAACGGCTCGTGAGAGAGGGAGAATGTTCAACGGATGATTTCCTGGGGGAATGAGCGATCCGCAGTGCGACCTACCGACGCCCTACGGTACCAGAAGACACTATCGACAGCGCCGTTATGCCCGCTCATGACGGTGTGGGAGCGCGGGGGCCGCGATGAAGTCGACCGGCGTCTATTGGCACCTGACGACACTACGCAAGCCGATACTCTGCCTCCTCGTAACGGCCTGGGAGCGCGGCGGATCGCATATTACCTTGTCGAGCGGACCGCATCAATTCTACGACGACCACACCCAGTGCCCGCGATGCGCTCGCCCGGCGTCTATTGGCACCTGACGATGCTACGCACGCCGCCCCTCTGCGGGCTCGTGGCGACGTGGGAGCGCGGATCACCGCAGGCAAGATAGGGAACTGGAGCGCCCGCCTCAAGCGTGCGGCGGACCCGATCCCGAGCGAGTTTACGTTGTACCGCGGATGCGAATTGCCTTTTGGCCGCTCAAGACCACGTAGGACGCACGAAGGCACTCGGGAAACCGGGGGCCTTCTGCCGTTCATGGGTCGATTTGTGTACATAGGCGGTACACGGCAAATAGCCTAACCGTATGCCCCGCCGCCCGGCCTCATAATTCTTTGATTTTGCTCGAAAAAAAATGGTGACCCCGGCAGGATTCGAACCTGCGACCACAAGATTAGAAGTCTCGTGCTCTGTCCAGCTGAGCTACGGGGTCGAGAGGAGGCCGGGCGGCGTCGTGGCGATCGGGCATCCGCGCCGCCATCCCGTCACACGCGCCGGTGAAAGCTGAAATTGTCCGCATAGGTGCGGATCTTCGGCTGGCGCTCGCGCGGCTCGAAGATCTGGTAGGCGAGACCGTTCTGGTCGCAGAAGACGATCGCCGCCTCCCGGGTCGCGAATTCCATGACGACCTGGCCGGACGTGTCCCGGCTCGATGTCCAGCCCATCAGCGGATCGATATCGTGGCCGGCGCGCGGCTCGTATTCCAGCCGCCATTTCCGGGTCCGGGCGCGGCCCGATTGCATGGCGTTCTTCGCCGGCTTGTAGATCCGCGCCGTTCCGGGCAGTGAAGCGCTGGTCATGGCAAGCAAGTCCCTGCTCTGAATTCATGGCCGGGGGCGGCCTGACAAGGCGCCCCGTGACCGTCACCTGTGGTCGCCACCTTATCCCGCCTGCCGGGCAAAAGTGCAAGCCCCTGGGCGGGCCCGCCCCGGCGGCGGCGTGGCTGTCCGCTCACTCGCCCGGCAGATGGGCGAAATGGCTGGCCGGAACGTAATCCGGGTCGGGCTGGTCCGGCGTCGACCAGTAGAGTTCCAGCGTCGCGGTGTTCTTGCGTTCGAAATAGACGATGTCGATCGGGTACCAGCCGGCGGTCGCGACCTGGACCTTGATCTCGTCGGAGAAGCGGTCGGCATGGACGCCGGTGTCCTTGTAGATGTCCTTGCCGCCGATCACGAGTTCGACGCCGTCGTTCGAATGGACCATGAAGGTATAGGTGCCGGGCTTGTCCATGCGGATCAGCCCCTTGATGACCGCGCCGACACCGTCCTTGTTCTTGTGGGTGAGTACCGGCCCCTCGCCGACATGGTAGTCGAGACGCGGGATCGGCGTCCCCTGCTCGCCCTTCGAATAGTCGGCATATTCGCGGACTTCGCGGGTGTCGCGGACGAAGTAGGTGTAGTAGCGAACCGCGAGGCCGGGCTTGAGCGCGGATGCGGCCGGCTGCGGCGAGGCCGGGCTGAGCCCCGAGATCGGGCCGTCGGCAACTGCCGGGGCGGCGAAGGCGAGAAACGCGGCCAGTGGCGCGGCGCGGGCGGCGAGAACGAGGGCGCGGGACAGGGTCGGCATCGTCAATCCTCTGGGACAATTCTCTGGGCGTCGGCGGATCGGGTCCATTACCGATCAAGCCTATAAGCCCCGTCCGCCGCGTCAAGCGCCGTTCGCGGCGCCTTGTGACCTTTCGCACAAACGCCACGGGTCGGCGCGCCGGAGAGAATTGGTCGGGGCGACTGGATTCGAACCAGCGACCTGCTGCTCCCAAAGCAGCGCCGCGAGTTCCGCGAGGTGCAGAAAACCGCCGATTTTCAGCCATTTTCGAGCGCCCTTAAGAGGCCAATTCGGCTC
>NZ_FWFR01000017.1 GCF_900172325.1 Oceanibacterium hippocampi
CGAAATGTCGCTTCAGGCCGTTCGCGGGCTTCTCGAGGACATGCCAGGAAAGCGCCGCGATGGCGATCGACAGCAGGGTGAGCTGGACGAACACGGGCCATTCGCCGCCGGCAAGCCGGATCCCGAGCGCGCCGAGCAGGTCGGGCAGGAACCAGTGATAGAGATACATGCCGTAGCTGATGCGCCCCAGATAGACGAGGAACGGCAGCGAAAGCAGCCAGCCGAGCGGCCCGGTGAAGCCCTGCGCGGCGGCACCGATCAGCCAGACGAACAGCAGCGCGGCGCCGAACTCGCCGCCCAGCAGTTCGATCCACGAGGGCAACCCCGCGACCTTGGCGGCCAGCACGCCGAGCAGGACCGTGAAACCGGCGACGGCGCTGCCGACGAGCAGGCGGCGCAGCTGCGGATCGTCCAGGCCGAAGCGCTGCGCGAGGAGCGCCAGCAGGGCGCCGATCCCGAGCGTGTCGATATGCGCGGGGGTCAGCATGCTGACCTGGAAATGGCTCATGCCGAGGCCGAGGCAGGCGATGCGGAAAGCCGGCCCCGCCAGGATCAGGACGACGACGACCGGGCCCAGCCAGCGACGGGGCGTCGCCAGCACGACAAGCGGCCAGACCAGGTAGAACTGCTCCTCGACGGCGAGCGTCCAGAGATGGTCGCCGTAGACGAAGCCGTCGCGCAGCGCATAGAGGATATTCTGCGCGTAGAACAGGTACCAGGCCGCATCGGCCCGGAGCCCGGGCAGCGCGGCGAGCGACAGGGCAACGACCAGGAAATAGATCGGGAACAGCCGGAGCGCCCGGCGGGCGAAGAAATTCCGCGCGACCGTGGTGCCGCTTGCCACGCCGCGCTCGATCTGGTCGCGCCCCTGCAGCAGCAGGCCGGTGATCAGGAAACC
>NZ_FWFR01000012.1 GCF_900172325.1 Oceanibacterium hippocampi
GCGCCCGACTCGCGCCAGGGCAACAAGCTGTTCCCTGAACTCAGGCGGGTAAGGGTTCCTCGTTCTCGGCATGATGACACTCTCCTCTCACAACTCGGATTGTGTCCACGAAACCGGGGGAACTCCAGTACAATGATCTGAACCTGCTGCCCTACCATGTTCAGAATGTCGAACATACGGTCCATCCTTCGATCATCGGAAAACACCAGCGCGTCATCCAGAACCACAGTCGCGGGATGTCCCTGTTCAATAAGCATCTCTGCAAAGGCGAGACGCACGAGGACGGCGATCTGTTCCTGCGTTCCCATACTCAGGTGCTGGAAAGATTCCTCGTACCCATCCTGCCGAACAACACCAACGATATGCAGATTTTCGTCGATGGTGATCTCAGCGCCGGGAAACAGGAGCTGCAGGTATGGACGAACACGCTTCAGCACCGGGGAAAGATAGCGCTCTTTTGCTTCAGTCTCGGCAGAACGCAGTGTCGTTAGCAGGAGTGATAGGACCTCGACCTCACGCTCGTAGCGCCGAAGCTGTTCTTCGGCCAGTTCAACCTCGCGTTCTTGCTGCTGAATGGCCTCATCGAGACCGGCCCCCTCAAGGGCTTCGATATGTGACCGGAACCCGGCTAGCTTCTCTTTCAGATCGGTGCGCTTGTCACGCCTGTCCTGAAGCGCCTTTTCCAGCCTTGAGATGCGCGCCTCCAGTTGGGGCAGCGTCTCGCCTTCGCGCTGTCCTTCAAGCGACGAAACTGCTTTCTCCTGATCGGCTAGGGCCTTTCGTGCTGCGGATACGGCGGCATGCAGATCTTCATCAGGAGTCTGTTTTTCGGCTTCAGTCAGATCGCTCTTCAGTCTTTCGAGACGTTCCTTCCCATCCTCATATCGCGTCCTCACGCCACCCAACTCGGTCTGGATACGGCCAATCTCTTATTCCGGGCCGACAAGGCCCGCACGGGCGGTGGTGAGCGTGTCCCTTGCTTCCTGGGCACCATCCTGAGCAGAAGTCAGGGCCTGCTCCGCCTCCTTTTCCGTCGGCAAGGCATCGATACCAAGATCGTCGAGCTCCCTTTCGAGGATTGTCTTCAGGCCAGCGATGTGGTCGGCAAGAGGCTCCGCGCCGGCATCGTAGTCGTCAGTTGCCGGCGCGTGCAGTTCGGCTTCCTGCTTTGCTAGTTCGGCATCCCGAAGCAGCTTTTCGCGCTTTGCTAGCTGCTCCTCGGCTAAATCGACGGACTTAACGCCGCAGTCTTCAAGCGCGGCCTTGAGAGCTTGATTCGCCGCGCGCTGCTGTTCGATCAGCTTGTCGCGATCCTTGATAGCGGGCTGAACAGTGATGCTGCCGTAGTCAGGGACGGTGATCGTCGTCGCCTCGACCGCTTCAACCGAAGTCTGGTCGGGGGAAAGCGCAGTTCCGTCGACTTCGATTTTCGACAATCGGTCGGAGGACATATCGAACGAAACGAGTGTTGCAGCAGCGGAAAGGCGCGCACGCGCGGTTTCGAGCTCCTTTGCTGCATCGCGTATCGCTTCGATATTCTCGTCGGTTACGAGAATGGCTGCCGCACCTTGTTGCGCAGCCCGTTGTTTCTTTTCTGCCGCGTGTGCCTTGTCGTAACGCCCCTGGAGTTCGCGAATTCGAGAGTCGCGCTGGACGGCGTTGAGAACGCGCCGTGCCTGTGACACGGCATTGTCTGCCTCGGTCACAGCATTCTCTGCTTCCTTCGCATCGCTACGAAGCTTTTCGACCTGCTTCCGCAAGTCCTGTTCGCTTTGACGGACCTCGTCGAGCTTCTTCTTAGCGGCCTCGACGGCTTCCCCTTCCATCTCGATTTGTTTCTTCAGATCGCGGCGCGCGGTCAGGGCCTGCTCGGCCTGTTCCAGATTTCGCTTTTTCAGCTCGACTTCAGTCACCGCTGCATCGATACGAGATTCCAACTTGGCGAGTTCAGCATGCCGGGTACGAGCAGCGTCGAGGTTCTCCTTGTCCGTCTGATCGTGTTCTCCCGAAGAAAGGCGGGCGAGTGTCTCCTGCGCTGCTTCGAGGCTCTCCAAGGTGTTCGAGAGGTCGCTTCGGCGGGTTCGCAGTCCTTCAAGCTCGGAGCGCAGGGAACCAATTTCGTCGATCAGTTCCTTGTATTCGCCTCGCGGCCGGCCAGTAGAGGTGACAAGCTCGGAGAGCTGCTTATCCACCGCGTCGGGCAAGGCCCTGCCGCGCTTGCCCCCTAGAACCTCACCGACTTCCGACTCCAATGCGCTGTGGAGGTTTGAACGCGCACTGTCCGGCAGATCGAGCGCGGCGAAGGACTGGCCTTGCTGAACCCAGAGCACATTCCACATGCCAAGGGTTTCGGGTTTAGCGCCCGACTTACCGGGCTCATCGAACCCGAGAAGGTTACGCAGCGTGTCTTCTGCTTCATCGCCCTCCAGCTTTCGCCCGTCCGGGCAGAACAGGTGAGCATAGGGCTTTTTCACGAATCGCTTTCTGATCCGATAATTTCCGTCATCGACCTCAAACGCCAGTTCGACGACAGGCGCTGCCTGGTTCCGGTCATTCTGTAGTGCCGTAATCGGTTGCGCCTTCGAGCTGTACTTCTCAAAGAGCGAGGCGCGCAGCGCGTCAAGCAGCGTTGACTTCCCCATCTCGTTGGGGCCGACAACGACATTCAACCCGTCGCCGATATCATCGAGACACATCGGCGTCGTGAACTTCTTGAACTGATTAACAGCGATGGAGCGAATTTTCATTGGCTCCTCGTCTGCAACTTCATGTGCTCGACATACAGCCGCTGGAGCGCTAGCGCGGCGATCTCGTGCTCTGGATCGCTCGTGTCATCGGACTTCTGTTTCAGGATATCGGCGGCGGTTCGCACAAACCCGCCCCGATCGATCTGATCAAGATCCTCTTCGCTAGGGCTTGGGAAAAGACGGGTATCATCCACCCTGAGATAACAGAAGGCGGCCGAGACCTGCTCGATTATCTGCTCTTCAAAATACTGCCTATCCTGAAGCGAAACCGCGCCTTCAACGTAGAGGCGGACCAGAATCCGGTTCAAGTCATCACCACTGCCGCGCAGGATCGTAGCAAGGGAGTCGATATCTTCGCGGATGTTAATTTGCTCGCGGTAGGTCTTCCACCGGTAACGACCGGTGTCTACCGGACTAACGACTGGTAGGGCGGCAGCATTCTCAAGCTCGACAAGAAGCGCCTGTCCGCCGCCATCGACATCAAACGCATCAGTCTCATGTGTGCCGCTATACCAAATCCTGTTATTGATTTTCTTTTGTCCGTGCCAGTCGCCCAGGGCCAGATACGCAAGCCCTGCCGACTGCGGCCTGTCCGGGTTGATGTAGTTCGGAACGTCCTTGTCATCGGAACCGAAGCCAGTGACCGTCCCATGCGCGAGCCCTATGCGGATAATCCCGTCGGGGACATCTGCATCATCCATGTACGCGGTAGGGTCCTGAAGCGTTCGCCGATACTGGAGCGGAGCAGGAAGCACCGCGAAGCCATCGGTTTCGAAAATCCGCGGTTCTGAATTAACGTGAACAATCACATTATCCGGCACCCCCCTTCGCAGGAGCTGATCCCAGAGGCCGTGCGGACGATGGGGATCATGGTTTCCGGGCATAAGATGCCACGTCACCTTCTCGAACTTCCGCATGCGTTCCAGCGGCTGATTAAGGGAGCGAGGTGACAACGCCTCCATGTCATAGACATCACCGGCGACGAGAATATGACCCGCACCATGCTTTACTGCTTGCTCGGCCAGCCGAGTTACCGCCGCGAGACGCGCTTCCTGAAGCAGCCCCGTCGTGCCGTCATCGACAAAGCGAAACACTTTGCCAATCTGCCAGTCCGATGTGTGTATCAACCTCAAAACCATGAGAAATCCGTGACGGTGTTGGGTAACGTTACTTTTCTAGGTACTTTGGCAACTTCGCTTTCCACTCGCTCATCAAAATGAGTGTGCCTTGCACCGTCTCGCCGGTGTTCTTGACCAACTCCAGCTCTCCGGCGGGGGTGTAGTCATCCCATTGGAAAGCATCGGACAAGAACGTAAGCACTTCGCGCTTATAGGCGGTATCGAGGTTATCGAGCTGATCTCCCTTCGTTTCGAGGACGGTGATCCTCTTGGCGTGGCCTTTAGTTTGAACAGCGAAGATAAAGTCGGGGTAGATTTTGGCTCTCTTCCAACCCTGTATGCCATATTGCGATCGGGCAACGTTTCGGTGCCACCAGGCTAGCGCCTTGTCTCCGTCGAGATAGACCGCGACATCTCGCTCGTCGTTGTTCATTTCGTTCTGATAGACGGGCGCAAAGAGGCTCTTTTCAAGTGGGAGGCCCGTCCTGCTAGGAAGCTGCGGCGCATATTCTGGCTCAGTCGTTTCGATGCTGACGGGCATGCGCCAGTTGCGCCCGTCGAGGCGAAGGCGGAACTGGATACGCCCGGCCGCGACTTCTGCCTTGAACAGAGTTTCGGCACGCGCCGTGCGTTCTGTGTCGAGCCCTTTGCGCAGCTCCTCGACGATCAGACTGGCAAGCTGGCCGAGCTTGCTGTCGTCGAAGCCTCTCGTACTAAGGCTCTCCAAAAGGCGACCAACAATCTCGCGCCCCACAAACGGGTTAGGCACGATGTCAGAAATCATGCGAACAGCGTGAGCGGGCTGAAAGACGAGCGTCTCGGAGTTTTCTGCAACGAGCTCGCTTTGAACAAGCTCCTCGCCGTCATCGGTGAGTCTAATCCTCTGGAGCTGGCTTTCAGCAGCCTGAGCGTTCTCAGGAATTTTGGCGGCAATACCTTTGGGATCGAAGCCGCGCCAATCTATGCTAGCGAGTACGTCTGTTTCGTAGTCGAGCTCGCGGGCATCATTGCCCTCCACGATCACGACTTTTGGCAGGTAGATTTCGGCTTTTGCGAAGGTAGGGCGCCGCTTTATCTGCCGCGCTACTCGCTCTGCACCGGAGCCATCGCCCTGCGAGACGTGAAGAACAAGATCCCCGAGTCCGTCCTGCTCGAGGCCATCCTTAATCGCCTCCACGACAGTCGCGGTGTCCGCGTGGTGAGTAATAACGTGGCACTCGTCTAGCGTACTCGTCCCGGTTTTCGTGGCATTAGGCTGCCTCAGAATTCGCCCCACGAGTTGCGTCATCGCCTTCAGATTCGAGCTAGCAGCCAGCGCGCAGAGCACATAGGCGAAGGGGCAATCCCAGCCTTCCTGAAGGGCTTGCTTAGTGATGATCGCGCGAATACGATTCGTCGGCGACAGAAGGTCCAGATTCTCTGGTTGGTTTAGGTCATTCTGCTCTGCTGTCTTGATGGCGACCTCGGCCTCGTCGAAACCAGCGGTGAGAAGCCAATCCTTCACATCCTCGGCATGAATGTGGCCGCTCTCGCGCTGATCGGCTCCGGTCCTTTCCACCTGGATCAGCATGATCGGGCGGATGTAGCGCCCGGTGTCGGCACGAAGCTGCCGTGCATCCTTGTCGAGAGCGTTCAATTTGGTCAGGGCAGCGTTAAGGGATGCCTTCCAGTCGTCGCTTTGCCGGGGGTCAAGATTCAGGGGCATTTTGATCATACCCTCGCGATCCAGCTCGCGGCCCGTTACCTCAACAAGGACATTCGCATAGCGGCCATCCCGAGGTTTTTTACCGCCGCGCGGCTGAACGTCCTGCGGCGTAGCTGTAAGCTCCATCACAAAACAGGGGTTGAAGCCGTATAGCGTGCGAAAGGCGAGGTCGGAGATGGCGCGGTGCCCTTCGTCAAGGACGACAACAGGCCGGATGATTCTCAAGGCGTTGCCGAGGGAATCCTTGACCATCGGGAACATACCTTCATAGGCGCTGAGATTGGGCGTCTGAATCAGCAAGGCGCGATGAGCCTGCTGCTCGCCCTCGGGTGGGAAGAAGCCGTGCACGTCACCCCTGTCCTGAAACATTTTCAGCGAGTCCTGGGTTTCGCGGTTCGCCGATTGCAGCATCAAGAGCATGACGCAAAGGTTGGATCCCACGTCGCGCGCGTTGAGAGGATCGGTCTTCTCCATGATCCGCACGCGCCCAGCGGCGGCGCGGTCGAGTGCTTGCCGGTAGGGATGTTGCCGATCATTCAGATGCTTAAGCGTCTGCGTGTAAATGGCTTCGTTTGGTACAATCCAAAGGACAAAGCCGGTGTTGCGATCTAGATAGCGGCCCATGATCCGAGAGACGGCTGAGACGGCCAGCCAAGTCTTACCGCCGCCCGTCGGGACCTTCAGGACGGCGTTCGGGACAGGCCGGTCGCAGCCGTCCATCCGGGGTGAGAACGGCGTCGCTGCGCGTGAGGCCGGGAGCTTTCCGTCCGCCTTTAGGGCCTCCCATGTCTCCTTGGCAAAGTCGGGGATAGCGAGACCAAGATCAGGGTCCTCCGCAGCTAGGGACGCAATCCTGTCGGCACGAGCTTTTTTCTCCTTCAGAAGGTCGAGATAGGAGTTGATCGTCGCGAGAACACGGTCCTGATAGTCGAGCTGGCGAAACATGGGGTCAGCTCCGGTCGATGCGGTAGAGCGCAAATGGTAGCGGCACGAACTCTACGGGTATGTTTTGTTCGGCCAACATCGTCTGGCTGACATAGCGCGCCGGGGCGAAGACAAGGTGCCGTTTGTCCGGGTCAGTCTTGGCGAAGGCCCTGGCGCGTTTCAGAGTCAGCGCCGCCTCAGGCGACTTCAGCCAATCCAGATCAGGCTTGTAGATAAGCCAGACATGCTGACCTTCAGTAGCACCGAGGTAGAAGTCCGCCTCACGCACGGCCGCCGGATCGAGGGCGCGGTTAGTCGCCATGTGGAATAAAGCCGCTCCGATACCTTCATAGGAGGGCAAGGTCTCTCCGCTCAGTATCTTGTCCAATGCGACTGGAGCGCCAAGCGTGCAATAGGTAAAGGAGCCGCCGAGACCTTCGGCTCTCTCCTCCACAATCTTCTCACCCGTGACGATCAGCTCACCGTCTTTAACCGTCTTCTTGATGCGGTCGTATTCGTGCCCATGAAGGTTCTCTATACCTTCAACCTTGTGCACGAGGTCGTTAGCCTTGGTTAGCGCACGCCAATTCAACTTCTCACGAAGAAGTTCCGTTCGTTGCGTCCCCTTGAATTCGTAACCATCGATAACTCTTCGAACACGCTCTGCTGTTAGTTGATCAGCATAGTCTTCCATTTCGACCAAAATAAAACGACGGTCTCCGTCATCACGACGATTAGCCTCAAGCACGGCTTGAGCCGTTGTTCCCGAGCCAGCAAAACTATCAAGGACTATGGAGTCTTCCCTGGTTGCCAGATCGAGAACTTTCAAAACTAGCCCCAAGGGTTTTGGTGAAATAAAGACCTCGCTAGAGTCTTCAAAATCCAAAATCGCCAGAAGGAGCTTCTTAGCATCCTGTGTATGTCCAACCTCATCAAACTCCCAGAGGGTTTGAGGCACCCTCCCAGATTTTACGTCACTCAAATATCTTTTTAGCCGCGGCTGATTATTGCGATCAGCTCCCCACCATACTCGGCCTTGGGTATCCAGCTCTTTGAAGCGGGTTTCTGAAACGCGCCAGTACATTCCTTTCGGCGGACCATCAATCTTGCGACCCGCGGGCGTCATGATTGGATAAGTTCCTTCACTGTAGTAGTTTCTTGCTGACAGATCACCAGACGTCCATGGGCCGCGCGGATCGTTATCTGGATTGGAATACCGCGCCTCCATTTCCTCGGTTCGGGCAAGCAAATTTGGACGCCAGATTTCTTTGTTCTTGGCATAGACGAGAAGATAGTCGTGGTCTTCGGAGAAATATTGAGCTGTATTTTTGGGCGAAAAAACTTTATGCCAAATACATGTCGCGACGTGATTTCCTTCTCCAAAAATTTCGTCGAGCATTTCCCGAGCGCGGTGCACCTCATTATCATCCAAGGTGATCCAAATGCTTCCGTCATTGGAAAGTAACTCATGCAGCAGGCGTAACCTCGGCCACATCATGGCGCACCATTTATCGTGGCGCAGGCCGTCCTCGATTCCAATCGGGTTAGAATCGAGCCAATCCTTGATCATCGGTGCATTGACGTTGTCGTTGTAGCACCAGCCCTCGTTGCCGGTGTTGTAGGGCGGGTCGATGAAAATGCAGTCCACCTTGCCTGCATAAAGTGGCAAAAGAGCTTTTAGGGCCTGCAGGTTGTCGCCATGAATGATCAGGTTCTCGTCAAGGCTCGGATCACCGATGCCCTTGTCGGGGTGCATTTCGAGCGGACGGAAGGGCACAGCGAGATGGTGGTTATAGACAAATTCCTTGCCCTTGAAGTTCAGCTCAGTCATGAGATTGCCTACCTTCTCGTTTGGCTTCCGTTTGCCGCCTGATCCACTGGGAAATACTCTGGCGCTCAAAACGCCAGGACCCACCAACCTTGAAGCCGGGCAACTTTCCTTCAGCGGCTAGCTTATAGGCCGTCTTCTCGTTGATTTTGAGAAGCCGTGCGACCTCGCGGATCGTTAGAATCTCATCATTCATGATCCAGTTCCGGGACCGACCTTTGATCGGAAAGTATAAGGAAAAATGCGGAAAATCGCAGAGAAAACTCTGAAAAAATCCGATTCTGAACTCGGAACGTGAGTTTACCTAGGGTTGCTGGCGTTGAGAGGGATCGGGTCATTTGAAAACACTGCGATTCGGAAGGGCAGAAAGCCGAATCGATAAGACTCTTTTGTTTTCCCGAGCCCTTGACGCCCGACGGGCTGGCTCGGACGCCTGAAAGGCTTCCCTATCAGCCTAACAGACGGCACACCGCAATCGTCCACTGCTGGACGATCCTCAAGCGGCGGCCTTTACCCGACCAGGTCCTTTGACGCTCACCGAGCTGGACCTGCCGGCTCCTGAAGCTGCCTTCCGAGCCTGACGGGTAGGTTCAAGCCTCCGGCCTATCGCCGGAAGCGTCTTTGGTAGCTTCGTCTCTGCGCTTCGGTCTCTCGCGCCGGACATTGACCAAGGATGTGTCGATCATGTCCTTGAGATGGGCCGCATAGTGCTTCTCGATCATCTCGACGCTGGTGCGGCAGTTCTTGGCGACCTGATAGATGTCTGCGCCTTCCAGAAGGCGGAAGCAGATATAGCTATGGCGCAGGCTGTAGGCCGTGCGGGCTTTACCGTTCCTGTCGAATTTCAGATTGTTGTCTTCGAGGATGCGGTTGAACATCTTCTTGAACTCGTTCGGGAAGAGCTTGTCGGTATGCTTCGGCGGCTCCGCCTTGACCTCATCCAAGTCATCATCGGGCGCGTCCGCAACAGGCCGGGGCCGGTCGCGCAGCCGTTCGAACGGGCGTACAGCGCCCGGCATGCTTTTGCAGTAGCCGACGCCGCGCTTGCCGCGCACCTCGATCTCAAGAATCTCTTCGCCGGAATAGTCGTCCGTGACGATCTCCACGTCACGGAATTCCAGATGCTTTATTTCATCGGGGCGAAGCCCCGTGTTTGCCATGAGGTGGAGTTCCCCCGGTTTCGTGGACACAATCCGAGTTGTGAGAGGAGAGTGTCATCATGCCGAGAACGAGGAACCCTTACCCGCCTGAGTTCAGGGAACAGCTTGTTGCCCTGGCGCGAGTCGGGCGC
>NZ_FWFR01000011.1 GCF_900172325.1 Oceanibacterium hippocampi
GCGCCCGACTCGCGCCAGGGCAACAAGCTGTTCCCTGAACTCAGGCGGGTAAGGGTTCCTCGTTCTCGGCATGATGACACTCTCCTCTCACAACTCGGATTGTGTCCACGAAACCGGGGGAACTCCAGTCCGGCCTTACAAGCCCGCTCAGAACCTTGAGCAGCGTCGATTTGCCGGCACCGTTCTCGCCGATGAGACCCCGAACTTGCCCCGGGCCAATGGACAAGCTTACATCATCCAAAGCCTGTGTCGCACCAAACCGTTTGCTCAGGCCCTCAATGAGGACGGCGCTTGGGCCGTCCTCATTTTCAGAAACGGCCTCAGCAGTAAGCCGATCCGTCATTGCAGATGTCATACTTTCACGCGGTCCTGGTAGCGTCAGCCATTCAGCCGGCAACTTTCCCGGTGGTCACGGCCTGGAAATCGAGCTGCGGCAAGTCGGGGTGCCAGAATCCAGCCTGCCAGTCGTTGGGAACGAGGCCGGCCGGAAAGACGTTGCAGCCCGCCTGAAGCTCGTCAGTTGAACCGGTATTGCAGAATTTGACTGTATCGTTGTCGACAACGCCCGCTTTGAAGATTTGAGTCTTCTCGACCCCTCGGCCTTCAATCTGGTCGACCGTGAACTTGAGCGACATGGGAATTACCCAGATCATGCTGTCTGTCGAGAACCCGCGCATACCGAATGACTGCTCAGTCGTTCCTTTCGGAAGCATGGCCAGCCGGAAGCCGTTTTCATCCTGGGCAGCACAGGGAACGAGTTGTTCGGGCTTTCGCCCAGCTTCAATCTGCATCTGATAGATCGTGTAGCAGGCTTCGGCAGCGACAACCCCGTCGATATCGTCCCACGACTTCGTGCCCAAAAGCTCTTGCATCCGGACCCTGGTCGCTTGCTGACTCCATTCGCCGTTCAAGGTTGCTATCACGTTGATGCCCGGATTCTTTTCGAGCGCTTCCTGAACGCCACGCTGTGTCTCGTCGCTGAAAGTCGTGCCGGGGATTCCGGTGAGGACAACGACGTCACCCTTGCCGTTGAGCTCCTTGGCCATCCATTCCATGCGATCGCGTCCAAGGGAGACGCCATCAATCTTGATGGAGTGGGCGCAGGTGCCGTCGGAGCCGTTAATAACGAAGAAATCGACGCCGGCCTTGCAGCCACGTGATATCACCTGCCGCAACGCAGCCTCATTGATCGGATAGATGATAACGGCTCGTGCCCCAGCCTGCACCATGCCCGCGATCTGCTGGATTTGCTGCTGAGCATTCCCGCCCGCGCTCTGGATCTCGAAGTCAATCTTCTTGCGATACTCATCGCTATCGGCCAGCGCAGTAATCATGTTCTGCGCTTCGGTCATCCAGTTGTTTCCGACAAACCCCATGCTGAAGTAGACTTTCGGCTTCGCCTCCGCGTGGGCCGAACTGGCAAGTCCCCCAGCATTGATGAGCGCCCCGAGGCCCACCGTGACACAACTTATGATTGTGATTTTTGATAGTTTTCTGACGAGATTCATGTTTGCCCACCTGTAGTTCAGTTACTGGCTCGGTTTGCCGGCTAGATTGAATGTCCTGTCGACCATAATGGGCCGACGCGAAATTAGGTACCAGTGCAGCACAATTGGCGCAATTTCGCTAATTGGCAGCATGTTTGGCGTCAGAGAGACGGATGCGCTTCAAATCGCACAAGCCGCGCGCCACGGCAGTGGACCGCGTGATGCCTTTTGACGCCTACTCACCAAATTGCCGACCCGCCGCCCGGTCGCCTAGTGTTCCTGACGTCGCAAGAAGCGGCATCAGAAACTATCGTCATGGTATACGGCAATGCCTTCTGCCCCTTCCACTCACCGGGTGCGTTCAGCCTGCGGAGAGCCTCCGCACGGTAATGCCCCGCGCAGGATCGGTATCATCGCCGGATCGGGACCGGAGGCGGGCATCGACCTCTGGGGCAAGGTCCTGCACTGGAATCGGCGTATTCTGGGGGAGGCGTTTCGCGGCGATATTGACAGCCCGGCCGTTGTAGTCTTTTCCGAACCGATTCTTGGCTTGTCGATGGACATGCGCCAGAACGACGCCGTGGTTTGGGACTGCCTGAAGCGCACGATAGATGCAATCGTTCCACACGTTGACGTGTTTACCGTCGCCTGCAATACCCTGCATTACTATGCGCCGAGAATTCGGAAACGATGCGGACCGGCAGAGTTCATTGATGTTGCCGATGTTGTGCGCTCACATCTGGCACACCTTGAAACCGACTCGGCCGCTCTGCTCGGTGCAATTCCCGTTGCGTCTCTCGACGAATGGTCTCCTTATTATTCTTTGCGCGAGGAGGTGAATTTTGAACGTCCCGCGCAGTTGGCCTCCCTCCACGAGCTGATTCATGAAATTAAGCTTCTCGGCGGTGACAGTTCAGAAATCAGGGGACGCTTCTCCGATATTGTCTCCGGATTGGAATCGGAGACCGTGTTTCTCGCCTGCACTGAATTGCCGCTTGTGACGGCGACCGTTCCAGGCAAGTCACTGGTCGACGTCAACGACCTTCTTGCCAAACAGCTCGTCGACAAAGCACTGAATTGGGCGGGAACCGTTGACGATCAAAGCGACCGCATGGAGAGCTAGATGACCGGGCACGAACGCAGCTATGATCTTTTGTTCCGCGACGTGGATATTATCGATGGGACAGGCGGAAAGATACGGCGCGGCGACGTCGGGGTAATCGACGATCGCATAGTCGCGATCGGCGACCTTTCGACGACCGGCGCCCGGAGGGAAATCACAGGGAACGGCCTGGCCCTGGCGCCGGGTTTCATCGACGTCCACACGCATGACGACGCGCTCGCGCTCAACGGCAATCCTATGGAGCCCAAGCTCACGCAGGGAGTGACGACGGTCATCGTCGGCAATTGTGGCATCAGTCTCTCGCCGCTCAAGCCTGGAAGCCCGCTGCCGCCGCCCTTGAACATAATCGGCGACAGCGACGACTACCGGTTTCCGACGTTCCGCAAGTATGTCGAGGCGCTGGAGACGCGCCCGCCGGCACTGAATGTCGCCCCCATGGTCGGACACTCGACCTTGCGCGTCGCGGTGATGGATCGACTCGACCGCCCCGCGACAAGTTCGGAAATTGCCGCCATGGAGATCCTGCTGCAGGAAGCGCTGGACTCTGGTGCGATTGGGCTCAGCACCGGCCTGTACTATCCACCGGCGCGTGAAGCGCCACCGGGCGAGGTACTGGCACTGCTGATGCGATTGGCGCCGAGCGGCGCGGTTTACACGACACACATGCGCAACGAAGACGACTTTCTCGAGGAATCTCTCCGCGAGTCATTCGAGACTGCCAAAGCGGCCAACGTGCCCCTCATCATATCGCACCACAAATGCATGGGACGCCGCAATCACGGGCTCAGTCACCGCACACTCAAGATGTTCGATGAGGTGCGCAAGACGCAGGAGGTTGGCCTCGATGCATATCCGTATACGGCCGGTTCGAGCGCGCTCCTGCCGGAGATGGTGGAGCAATGCGAGCGTGTCCTCATTACCTGGTCGACTCCGCATCCGGAACACAATGGGCGCGATCTCGCCCAGGTGGCCAAGGAATGGGATTGCAGCATCACGGATGCAATTGACCGCCTGCTACCCGCGGGAGCGGTCTATTTCCACATGGCCGAAGACGACGTGCGCCGGATTGTCAGCTATCCGCATACGATGATCGGATCGGATGGCCTTCCGAGGGGTGCCCGCCCGCATCCGCGGCTGTGGGGCACGTTCCCGCGCGTGCTGGGTCGTTACGCGCGTGACCTGAAACTCATGTCGATCGAAAGGGCGGTTCACAAGATGACCGCGCTTGCCGCCGAGACATTTCGGTTGAGTGACCGGGGACGCATTGCGGAGGGACATTTTGCAGATTTGGTACTCTTTGACCCGAAGAGCGTGATCGATACCGCGACCTACGAGGCTCCGGAAACGCGAGCTGCCGGTATCCGGATGGTCGTGGTGAACGGAACGGTGCTGCTTGAAGATGGAAAGATCCACAAGCTTCGGCCGGGTAAGGTAATCAGACGCGCTGCCACCACCTAAGCCAGATCGAGGATGTCCCCTCCGCACCAGGGGCGTGCCGTTCACATGCAATAAGCTTGACATAAAGGGCCGGAATTCGCTTAGTTCCTCGCATGGTATGCTGTCCTTCGGTTCACGTTTCCGTGCTCGGCGAGCAACAGCGAAGATGACCGGCCCTCTCCCATCGAACCTGCGACATATTGCCAGTTCCTATGGTTCGATCTCCGAGTTCTGCCGTTCCGTGAACATCAATCGGCAGCAGTTCAACAGATATCTCAACGGCCGTTCTCTTCCGTCACCGCGAAACCTGCGCAGGATCTGTGAACACGCGGGCGTCTCCGAGAGTGACCTTTTTCTTCCGGTTTCCGATTTCATCTCCTTGCACAAGGAAGCGCCAGAGCCAGAACAGGCGAGCTCACTCTTCTCCTTCATAAAGGCCGCTCAGAAAGCGTCGCATGGCGTGATGAAGGACTATGAAGGGTTGTATTTTAAATATTACTACTCCCTTTCAAAGCCAGGGCTTGTTCGCAAATCGTTACTGGCTATCTCCTGTTCGGAAGGAAAGGCGGTCACGAAGTGCATTGAGCCAGCGGGGAGGGAACTAACTCGATCGGGCATAGCGGGGCTATGCAAATACTCCGGAGAGGCAATATTTCTGGGTGAGCGACTTTTTCTGATCGAGTACGAATATCTTTCGAGGGTGGAAATCTCGTACTCCGTCTATTTCCCCAGCTACATGTCCCGGACGCGGATACTTCCAGGACTCACGCTTGGCGTCTCGGCCGGCAACCGTCGTGAGCCGGCGGCCAGTCGAATTGTCCTGGTAAAAGTGGACGGTAGCACCTCTGCGCGATCAGCATTAGCGAGTTGCGGGCTATTGGATCCGGACGCCGGTTCGATCGACGAACACATCAAGAATCTAATAAACAATAGCGACACAGACGCCGAAAGTCTTTTCTTCGCACGGACCGTGGATAGCCTTTAACATCGAATCGAGCATTTTTGTTTATATTGGCCGGGTCGGCCTCTTAACCAAATTGATCGGCACGCCCGCATCCGGTTGAAGGCCGGGGAAATGCAGTCAAGAATAGCGTTTAGCCCTGACGGGGC
This sequence comes from Oceanibacterium hippocampi, assembly GCF_900172325.1. GTDB lineage: Bacteria > Pseudomonadota > Alphaproteobacteria > Sneathiellales > Sneathiellaceae > Oceanibacterium > Oceanibacterium hippocampi. Next base: position 5,158 of record NZ_FWFR01000011.1, read on the forward strand.
GCTCTCCCGCAGACTTGCAATGGCCCGTAAAGACTGCCGGGCGGAAGTTGGTCGGCCGTTCCTGGACGACCCTTGCTGGTGCTGTTTTTACTACCCTTTCCGACCGGCCGGGCTAAGCTAGGGGCGACGGGGGATAGGATCTCCAAGCTATTCTCGTACCCAAAGACGGAGCGATCCGGCGGCAGGTGAATCGTCTGCCTTTCCGGACGCTCCGGCGCCCTGGAGAGAAACCGAGCTCCCCGCAGTCGGCCCCGGGGCGAAGATGCCGCCGGGGACAGCTTGTTCGTTCGGATAGATTAGAGAATTCGAGATGACCGTCGTAGCTTTCCTGCGTTCGTACCTTCGCCTTTCTCCCCTCCTTCTCTGCCTGCTTCTGCTCGCCGCCTGCGAGAGCAGTGCGGCGCGCCGGGCGAAGCAGTTCGTCGGCTTACCGCCGACGTTCGCCGAAGCCGCGCTGAATCAGTTCCGCGCCCAGTACCTGACGGAGCGCCCGCTCTACGACGCCAATGCCGCGGCGTTCCTGCGCGCCGATGCACCCGGGAAGGTCTGCGACCTGCCTCAGGAGGTCGCCGCCACTCTCGCCGAGACGGGCTACCGCGCGGCGATCTTCGACCAGAACCCGCGCAGCCGGGACATCATCAGGAGCTACAATCAACAGGAAACCAGTGCGATTTACGACCAGGTGACACTGAAAGTCATCGAGGGCGACTGCAGCGGCGGCCAGCCGAACGGGCCGGTCACCCTTTTCATGAGCTACATCCGCATCGCGCATGCGCCTCTTCGGCCACCACTTGGTCGCCGAGGTTAAGACCCGTGAGGACTGCACCTTCGTCGCCAACCTGCGCCACGGCCCCTGCAATCGCTATCAACGCGCCGCGCGCTGGGAGGGCAAGATCATGCCCGACGGGCGCCTGCTGCCGAAGTACCGGGCCATGAACGAGACGACCCGGGTCTTCAGCGAGAGCCAGCTCAAGAAAATGGACCGCGCCGACGTCTTTGTCATTTTCGACTATGGGCGCTTCGCCAAGGGCATCGAGTCCGGGCCCGGCGCCGCCTTCGAGACCCTGGCCGACGGCGAGAATGAAGCGAATTTCGTGCAGAACAACTCCCTGAGCCGCATCAACCTGCCAGATGGACGTGTGAAGTACGTGCTCTTTGCCGGCGGCACTGCCATGCGCAGCTACCTCCTCAAGAACGGCCTGGCGCACGGCGAGCTGGTATTCATCGAAGCTAATGCGGTGGACGACCCAGACGGGCGCTATTGCTACGCCCATGGCGAACCGGTCCCGACCACAAGATGCAATTCACAATGAAGAGCGGGACGATGAGGGGCGCGGCGGTTCTGGCCGCGCTGCTGGCGCTGAGCGCAGCGGACGCCGGCGCGCAGCAAGTGGTGCCCGCCGAGGGCCTGCGCCTGAGCCCGGGCGCGACGCAGCAGCTTCAGCACCAGGAGAAGACCGGCCAGTCGCTCGCCAAGTATCGCACACCCGAGATCCGCGATCTGGGCGGCGGCCACGGCGAAGGCGTCAGCTACCACGAGAACGACGTCTTCGTCGGCACCTTCAGGCGCAGCGCTTCGCCCTACAACGGCAAGATCCGGCCCTGGGTGCTGGACCAGGGGATCTACGCCAAGTGAAGCGGCGAGCGCTTCGCCGGGCGCTTCCACTTCTTCCACGAAGACTGGGGCAAGCATGACAGCGTAATGGAAACCGCCACCCGGCCGCTGGACGGCGTCTATTTCCTGGTCGGCAGCCTGATTCCAAAGACGGGCGCGGCACGCCCCGGCATCTACCGCAGCGACGTGAACACGAACGGCGTCTACCACTTCGTACCGGCAGACGAAGGCTACCTGGCGCAGTTCGAGCAGCGCTACCAGCGCCAAGTCAATGCCTTCAAGCAGGCGCAGGCTCGTGCGACGCAGAGTAGCGGGCTGTCGTTCGGCCAGGTGCTGGCGCTGGGACTGGGCGCGGCGGTGATGGGAGCCGCCGACATCCCGGCGGCCGATGCGGTGGAAATCGGCGGCGCCTTCGTCTCCGACGTACTGACCAAGGGCCAGGGGAACGCCTTGGGCGGCTTGGTGCAGCGCCAGAATGTCAATCGGCACGCAATCTTAAAATGCGTAAGCTGCATTAGCTGATGCCCCCTCTTGCGTTAGTGTTCAGCGTCCAGAAGGCCGCGGCCGGGCGCGACCGTCTGCCGATCTGGCGGCTTCCTACGGCCGAACGCAAAACGCGATCACCGACTTTCCTATCATTTCGGCATATTTTTCACGATTCTTGTTCTTGAAGCAACGTTTTTCACGTGCTAGAATCATTTTTCAGGGGATAAGGACCCCAGACTCCCATTTCGGCGGAAAGGCACGGTCTTCATGGCTGCAAGTCAGCAGCATCGTTTTTCAGGCCCTGTGACCGTTTTTCAGGAACGGCGCCTGCCTGAGCCGGCGTCCCCTGCCGGTTACAGCGCCCTGATCGACACCTACGGTCTGGCCGTACCCCTGCCACGCACCCTCTCCGCCACCGGCGAGCGCCACCGCATCACCCAGGAAGGCGGCTGGCGCATCATGACGCCGCGCCATGCGCCGCACCCGACACTCGAGGGTCACCTGACCTTCGCCCTCAAATATGAAGGGCTTGATCTCGCCGTCCTTAAGCGCCTGTTCCAGACCGCAGGCCCAGGCCCGGTCGAAGAGCTCGTGCGGGACAAGCCGACCGGCAGCTATGCCCGCCGCATCTGGTTCCTCTATGAGTGGCTAACCGGCAGTGCGCTCAATCTACCCGACGCGCAGGCCGGGCGCTATGTCACCGTCCTCGATCCCGAACTGCAATGGGGCACCAAGGGCGAAACCGCGCCGCGCTACCGGCTCAAAAACAACTTACCCGGCACGCCGGACTTCTGCCCGCTGGTCTTCCGCACCGAGACGCTCAGCCGCTTCATCGATCTCGACCTGCCGCAGCGCGCGCTGGATGTCGTCGCCGATGTACCGCGCGACGTGCTCGCCCGCACGGCGGCCTTCCTGCTGCTCAAGGACTCACGCTCTAGCTACGCGATCGAAGGCGAGCGCCCACCGCAGGACCGTATCCAGCGCTGGGGCCGCGCCATCGGCGAAGCCGGGCGACAGCCGCTTGATCATGAAGAGCTGCTGCGCCTGCAACGCATCGTCATCGGCGACGGCAGATTCGTGAAGCTCGGCTTCCGCGACGAAGGCGGCTTCGTCGGCGAGCATGACCGCGAAACCCGCATGCCGCTGCCCGACCATATCAGCGCGCGCCATGAAGACCTGCAGTCTCTGATTGACGGCATGATCGCATTCGACCGCAATGCCGCACAGGCCCTCGATCCCGTCATCGCCGCTGCGATCCTCGCCTTCGGTTTCGTCTATATTCACCCGTTCGAGGACGGCAACGGTCGTATTCACCGCTACCTGATTCATCACGTTCTCGCCGAGCGCGGTTTCAATCCGCCGGGTGTGGTTTTCCCCGTGTCGGCTGCGATCCTGGAGCAGATCGACGACTATAAACAGACGCTCGAAAGCTACTCGGGCCGCCTGCTGCCGTTGATCGAATGGGAGCCGACGGAAAAGTTCAACGTCCGGGTTCTCAACGAGACCGGCGACTTCTACCGCTTCTTCGACGCGACCCCCCACGCCGAATTCCTCTATGGCTGCGTCCAGAGAACGGTTGAGGAGGACCTGCCAAATGAAGCGGGTTTCCTGCGTCGCTACGATGAGTTCCGGAGCCAGGTCGAATCCTTCATCGACATGCCGGAGCGCACCATCGACCTCCTCTTCCGGTTCCTGCAGCAGAATGACGGCAGGCTCTCTAATCGTGCACGCGAAAAGGAATTTGCTGAGCTCACAGACGCCGAAGCGGAGCGGATCGAGGCAATCTATAGCGAGACCTTCGCCCCAAAAAATCAGGTTGAGGGTTTGTCAGAGTAATGGCTCATGTTCGAAGGCAAAACCGCACAATTGAAACCGGTATAGAATTACAATTTCTTAGCAACGATGATAATATGAATAACAAAAATAAAACGACTGATCAAAAATCAGCTTTGTCCAAATACTTCGCTTACGTGAAGAAGAATCGGAGCGACCTCATCAAAAATTATGGAGACCCACACTCGATCTGCCACAATATAATTGATCATCCGCTCCTTGAAAACATCCCCGAATGCGCGCGCTTCCTTTTTTCCGAATCCGAAACAGACGATCTCAACTACATAATAGCGAGCACCTACGCGCTATTGATTGGCGATGAACGCCGTCGCGAACTCTCAGCGTATTTTACACCGCCGGCTCTTGCCAAGGGAGTTATTAAGGCAAGCGCTCCATTCCTGCGATCTAAAGAACATCCGTCTGTTCTGGACCCGGCCTGCGGCGGCGGCTCTTTCTTGACACCGATCACCCGTTACCTCGTGAACAAAAAGCGTGATAATGGCATTGCTGTAGAGGAAGCATGCAGAACGACACTCCGGGACATTCGGGGAGTTGAGCTTGATCCTGGTTTAGCCGCACTATCACAGTCCTTGCTGAAGGATATGCTGCAGCGCACCTACGCCTATACGTGCGGTCCGAAACCTGAGATCGTTCGCTGCGAAAACGCGCTGTCGGCATCACTGTCGCAACGCTACGATCTAGTGATCGGAAATCCCCCGTATGGGAAGGTCGGCATCGGCGTAGATCGCACTTACCTCAAGAATGCGAAGCTAGCCAATCTCGGGGGACATACAAACTTCTACTCCTTGTTTTTGCTGAAAAGTCTCGATTGGCTTAAACCGAGCGGCGGATTGGTGTTTGTCTTGCCGACGAGCTTTGTTGCGGGGCCATATTTTTCAGGGCTTCGCCAGGAAATAATGTCCCGTGCAGATGTGCTGAGTATTGACCTGCATGAGCAGCGGGAAAATCTCTTTCTCGGCGCGGTGCAGGATGTCTGCGTACTTACGTTGCAACGGCGCAAGTCCGGTGCTTCGGCTAGTAATAGGCAACACCCGTATAAACTCGGCCTCATCGACGCGACCGGTGCACGTATTGTCTGCGGCACAGGCATCGCAAGAGGCGATGGCGAACCCTGGACGCTTCCAGTAGCGCAGCGCGCTGGCAGGTCCGCGCCTCACAGGAAATCTCCGCGGAAAGCCACAAACCACGAACCATGCGCTCGGTTCCGCAGGATCACGTCGTGCTGAACACAGTCGATCTCGACGGTCAAATCGTCCTAATTGGACTCGTCGGCCTGATCGATCCGCCACGTTCCGAGGCCATCGCCGCTGTCGCGGAGTGCCACGCCGCTGCCATTCGCGTGAAGATGATTACTGGCGACCACGCCGGCACGGCAGCGGCAATCGGTCGCCAGATCGGCCTTCAGAACACGGATGACGGGAGCAGACCTCGAGAAGATGGACGACACTGAGCTGGCCGCCATTGTAGTCGACACTGACATCTTCGCCCGGACCAGCCCGGAGCACAAACTACGTCTGGTCATGGCGCTTCAATCGCATGGGCTCACTGTCGCCATGACCGGCGACGGGGTCAACGATGCGCCGGCGCTGAAGCGTGCCGACGCCGGTATCGCCATGGGTCAGAAAGGCAGCGAGGCGGCGAAGGAAGCCTCGGAGCTGGTGCTTGCCGACGACAACTTTGCTTCCATCGCCGCGGCCGTGCGTGAAGGCCGCACGGTTTACGACAACATCAAGAAAGTTATCAGTTGGACGCTGCCCACCAACGCGGGTGAGTCGCTGACTATTGTGGTCGCTTTGTTTCTCGGAATGGCCTTGCCGATCACGGCCGTGCAGATCCTATGGGTCAACCTGATCACGGGGATCACTCTGGGAGTCGCCCTTGCCTTCGAGCCGACCGAAGGCGACACGATGAAGCGCCCTCCCCGGCCGCGAAATCAATCTCTATTGAGCGGCGAACTCATCTGGCATGTCATCCTGGTCTCCATCCTGTTTCTCGCAGCGGTCTTCGGCATCTATAGCTACGCCGTCGACAAGGGATATTCGCCCGAACTTGCGCGCACCATGGCAGTGAACATGCTGGTAGTGCTGGAAATCTTCCATCTATTCTTTATCCGCAATATCTATGGCACCTCACTGACTTGGAAGGCCATCCGCGGCACACAAGTCGTCTGGGCGACCGTCCTCGCCATAACCGCCGCACAGTTCGCCGTCACCTATCTGCCTCCGCTGCAGCAAGTGTTCGGGACACAGGAAGTTCCTTTTGTCGAGGGCGTGATCATCATCGCTGTCGGTGTTATGTTTTTTGCGATCATTGAAGTGGAAAAGCAGCTCCGCCTAGCGTATCGACGAATGAATTAGACTGGCCCAACAGACGACAATAAGAGGGCAGATTGTCATCCCAATAGCGCGACGACTTCACCGGCGACAACTTCATGGAAGTCGAGGACGACAGTGTCGCTGGCCTGTATTTCGCAGAGAGGATGTGACTCAGGGTGTGCCGCGTCGAAGGGGGGGGCGCGGCATTTGGTCAATATCGAGTTCCAGTATGTCGTTGCCGTCGCCCTCCTCTCGCACGTCGATCCCCGGATCACCGAGCGTCATTACAACCTCGCCAACTGCCTCGACGGCGCGAAGGATTACCAGGCGATCCTCGCCAGGCTCTATCCGCCCCTCGCTCCCGCCGCGACCGGTTCGCCGGAACCCGCCGCGCCCACTCTGGCCTCGCACGCTTTACCGTTATTTGCTAATATGGAACAAACGCCGAACAAGGGGGATCACTGGGCATGCGGGCAGCGATCTATGCGCGCTATTCGAGCGACCTGCAGCGGGACGCCTCGATCGAGGACCAGGTCCGGCTCTGCGAGCGCCTGCTCGCGGCAGAGGGCTGGGAGCAGACCTCGGTGTACCAGGACCGGGGAATGAGCGGCGCCTCGGCCCTCCGCCCGGGCTACCAGGCGCTCCTGCGGGACGCGATCGCCGGCGCCTTCGAAGTCGTGGTGGCCGAGAGCCTCGACCGCCTCTCCCGCGACCTGGAGGACACCGCCAGCCTCTACAAGCGGCTGTCCTACCTCGGCATCCGGCTGGTCACCTGCACGGAAGGCCCGATCAGCGAGCTCCATGTCGGCGTCAAGGGCATGATGGGGGCGCTCTACCTCAAGGACCTGGCCCGGGCCGGCCGCTCGGCCGGCGGCAATGCCTTCGGCTACGACGTCGTCGTGGAGCGCGATAGCAACGGCGAACCGGTCGCCGGCGGCCGCAGCATCAACGAGGGAGAGGCGGCAACCGTCCGCCGGATCTTCCGGGACTACGCCGCCGGCCGCTCGCCGCGGCAGATCGCCCGCACCCTCAACGAGGAAGGCGTGCCCGGACCGGGCGGGCGGGCCTGGGGCGACACCACGATCCGCGGCCACGCGACCCGCGGTACCGGCATCCTCCGGAACGAACTCTATGTCGGCCGGCTGGTCTGGAACCGGCAACGCTACGTGAAGGATCCGGAGAGCGGCAAGCGGCGCTCCCGCCTCAATCCGCCGGAGCAATGGATCGTCAAGGAGGTGCCCGAGCTCCGCATCGTCGACGACGCACTCTGGCAGGCGGTCGCCGACCGGCTCGGCCGGATCCGCGCGAGCGACGGCGTACAGAAGACCATTCAAAGTCGCTTCTGGGAGCAGCGCCGGCCGCGCCACCTGCTCTCGGGCCTCGTCACCTGCGGCCATTGCGGCGGCCGCTTCACCACGATCGGCCGCGACTACCTGGCCTGCGGCACCGCCCGCCGCCAGGGCACCTGCGAGCAGCGCAAGGGCATCCGCCGGGCCGAGCTCGAGGGATTCGTCATCGACCTGCTGCGGGAGAACCTGATGCAGCCGGACGCGGTCGAGGCGTTCGTCGCCGCCTTCCATGCCGAGCTCAACCGGCTCAATGCAACGCGCGAGCAACGCACCGGGGCGGCGCGCCGCGAGCTTGCGAAGGCCAAAGCCGAGAGCACCCGGATCATCGACGCGATTGCCGCGGGGTTCCGGACCGACGACATGAAGGAACGGCTCGAGACGCTGGACCGGCAGAAGAAGGCGCTGCAGGCGGAGATCGAGGCGGCGCCGGCAAAGAGCCCGCGTTTCCATCCCAACCTCTCGAAGCTCTACGCGGAGAAGGTCGCGGCGCTACAGGCCTCGCTCGGAGCGCCCGAGCTCCGCGACGAGGCGACCACAATCCTGCGCTCGCTGATCGAGACGGTCGTGCTCCGCCGCGACGGCGAGGGCCTAGAGGTCGCGCTCTCGGGCGACCTGGTGGCGATGCTGGACCTGGCGGGGGATCCCAGACGCAAACAGGCCGCATCCGGTGAGGATACGGCCTGTTCGATCAAGGTGGTTGCGGGGGCAGGATTTGAACCTGCGACCTTCAGGTTATGAGCCTGACGAGCTACCGGGCTGCTCCACCCCGCGTTGATATCGTTGGGTATCGGGTGACGCTTGTGAGGAGGCAGACAGGGTTG
>NZ_FWFR01000018.1 GCF_900172325.1 Oceanibacterium hippocampi
AGGACGATCCGCCCGATGTCGAAATAGCCGGCCAGCGGGGCGGCATCGGCGACCGCGATCTTCCAGTAGCGGTAGGTCTGGTCGGCCGCGAAGACCTGGTAGAGCGCGCCGTAGCCCGCCTCCATGCCGGTCAGTTCGTCGGCCGTGAAGTCCGGCGCGGCGACCGCCGGATCGGAAGCGTCCGCCGTCACCTGCACGGTCGCCGACGGCGAGAGGTTGGCGCCGAGGATGGCGAAGGCGCGGATCGCCGTCGCCGCGCCGAAATCCACGAGAACGTGGAAGGCATCCGTCCCGCTCGCCCGCCAGACCCGCGACAGGTGCGGATCGGCGCTGTTCGACCCGGGCAGGGTCGCGACCTCCCGGCTGTAGGTCTTCGCCGCGCTGTCGAAGGCGTTGTCGTGGAGCAGGATCATGCCAGGCACTCCAGGATGGTCTCGTTCCGCGCGCCGTCGAGCGTCAGCCCGATCACCCGCATGGTCCTGCCGCCGTCGAGCCCGTAGCGGCCATAGGTGACGCGCACGGTGTCGTTCAGCCGGAGCCGGTAGCCGAGCGCCTTGACGCGGACCTCGTAGATGAAGCGCGGCACGCCGAA
>NZ_FWFR01000002.1 GCF_900172325.1 Oceanibacterium hippocampi
CTCGGGATCCGGCTTGCCGGCGGCGAATGGCCCGTGTTCGTCCAGCTCACCCTGCTGTCGATCGCCATCGCGGCGCTTTCCTGGCATGTCCTCGAGAAGCCCGCGAACGGCCTGAAGCGACATTTCGAGCTGCGCGAGCAGCCGGCGTCATAGGCCCGCGACGATCGGTCGCCGGCCGGTCGCCGCCTCTGGCATCCGGCGCGCGGCCCCTATACTCTTCCTCGGGTGGGCCGGCTGGCGGCGACGCCCGGGCCGGCGCGGCACAGGAAGCGGGGCGGCATGCTGACGGAACTCTTCTCGCTCGACGGCAAGGTGGCGCTGATCACCGGCGCCAGCCGGGGCCTTGGCTGGGCAATGGCGCTGGCGCTGGCCGGCGCCGGCGCGCATGTGGTGCTGAACGGTCGCAGGGCCGATACCCTCGAGGTCCGGAAGAAGGAGCTCGAGACGCTCGGCTACGGCGCCTCGGTGCATTCCTTCGACGTGACCGACGACGCGGCGGCGCGGGCGGCGGTGGCGGCGATCGTCGAGCGTCATGGCCGGCTCGACATCCTGGTCAACAATGCCGGGATCAACCACCGGTCGGCGATCGACGCGTTTCCGCTGGACAGCTGGCGGGCGGTGATCGACACCAACCTGACCGCCGCCTTCGCGGTTTCCAAGGCGGTCGCGCCGGTGATGGCGGCGGAGGGCGGCGGACGGATCATCAACATCGCCTCGATCATGTCGATCGTCGGTCGCGGCACGATCCCGGCCTATGTCGCGGCGAAGCACGGCCTTGCCGGGCTGACGCGCAGCCTCGCCGTCGAACTCGGCGAGAGCGGGATCACCGTCAACGCGATCTGCCCGGGCTATTTCAAGACCGAAATGACCGAGGCGCTGCAACAGGATGTCGAGTTCGACAGCCAGCTGATGAAGCGGACGCCGCTCCGCCGCTGGGGCGAGCCGAGGGAACTGGCGGGGGCGGCGATCTTCCTCGCATCGCCCGCCGGCTCCTACGTGAACGGGCATCTGCTGGTGGTCGACGGCGGCACCACGGCGAGCCTCTGAGGCAGTCTCGCGCGGCGCGGACGACAGGCGACCAAGGGGGGACGGGGTGAGCGACGATCTGATCTACATGCCGGCGAGCGAACTCGTGCGCGGCTACGCGGCCGGCACCGTCTCGCCGGTCGAGGTGACGAACGCGGTGCTCGCCCGCATCGACGAGCAGAACGGCCCGCTCAACGCCTTCATCCTGGTCGATCACGACGGCGCGCTGGAGGCGGCGCGCGAATCCGAGGCGCGCTGGCGGGCGGGGACGCCGCTAGGCCCGATCGACGGCGTGCCGACGACGATCAAGGACATCATCCTGACGAAGGGCTGGCCGACGCTGCGCGGTTCGACGACCGTCGACCCGGATCAGCCCTGGGATATCGACGCGCCCTGCACGGCGCGGCTCCGCGAGGCGGGGGCGGTACTGCTCGGCAAGACCACCTCGCCGGAATTCGGCTGGAAGGGCGTCACCGACAGCCCGCTGACCGGGATCACCCGCAATCCCTGGCATCTGGACAAGACGCCCGGCGGCTCGTCGGGCGGCGCGGCGGCGGCCTGCGCGGCCGGCATGGGGGCGCTGCATATCGGCACCGACGGCGGCGGCTCGATCCGCATTCCGGCGAGCTTCTCGGGGATCTTCGGCTTCAAGCAGACCTTCGGCGTCGTGCCGGCCTATCCGGCGAGCCCGTTCGGCACCGTCGCCCATGTCGGCCCGATGGCGCGCACCGTGGCCGATGCGGCGCTGATGCTGCGGGTGATCGCCCAGCCGGACAGCCGCGACTGGTTCGCCGTGCCCCACGACGAGACGCCGCTCGCCGCCGACCTCGGGCAGGGCGTGGCCGGGCTCCGCATCGCCTACAGCGCCAACCTCGGCTATGCCGCGGTCGAGCCCGAGGTCGCGGCCTGCGTCGCCCAGGCGGCCCGCGTCTTCGCCGATCTCGGCGCCCATGTGGAGGCGGTCGATCCCGGCTTCGAGGATCCGCACGGGATTTTCCAGTGTCACTGGTATGCCGGCGCCTACGGCGCGCTCGGGCACCTGGACGAGGCCGGGCGCGGCAGGCTCGATCCCGGGCTCGACCGGGCGGTCGAGGCGGGCAGCCGGATCGCCCTCGACACCTACCTGGCGGCGGTGCAGGCGCGTAATCGCCTCGGCGTCCGGATGGCGGCGTTCCACCGGGAGTACGACCTGCTGATCACCCCGGCGACGGCGGTCGCGGCCTTCGATGTCGGACGCCTCGCGCCGGACGATGCGAACGGCGACTGGATGAGCTGGACGCCGTTTTCCTTCCCCTTCAACCTGACCCAGCAGCCGGCCTGCTCGGTGCCCTGCGGCTTCACCTCGGGCGGCCTGCCGGTCGGCCTGCAGATCGTCGGCGACCGCTTCGCCGATGCGCTGGTCCTGCGCGCCGCGCTCGCCTTCGAGATGGCGCGCCCGGTGCATCGCAGCCGGCCGGCGCTCTGAACGGAACGGAGGCTGGCCGACCGACGCCATGACCGAACTGCTGACCATCGCCGAGATGACGCGGGCCGACCAGCTGGCGATCGCCGCCGGCACACCCGGGCTCGTGCTGATGGAGAACGCCGGGCGGGCGGTCGCGACGGCGATCCGCGATCGCTGGACGGCGCGCCCGGTGACGGTGCTCTGCGGCCCTGGCAACAATGGCGGGGACGGCTACGTGGTCGCCCGCCTGCTCGCCGACCTGGGCTGGCCGGTCCGCCTCGCGGCCCTCACCCCGGCGGCCGCTCTGCACGGCGATGCCGCGGCGATGGCGGCGAAATGGCGGGGCAGGGTCGAGGTGCTGACCCCGGCCTCGATCGACGGCGCCGGGCTGATCGTCGATGCGCTGTTCGGCGCCGGCCTTGCCCGGCCGCTCGGGCAGGCGCTCTGGCCGCTCGTCGCGCGGGCGAAGGCGAACCGGATCCCGGTCGTCGCCGTCGACGTGCCGAGCGGGATTTCCGGTGACGACGGGGCCGTGAAGGGGGCCGCCTTCGAGGCCGCGCTGACCGTCACCTTCTTTCGCAGGAAACCCGGCCATCTGCTTGTTCCGGGACGCATTCACGCGGGCGAGGTCGTGGTCGCCGACATCGGCATCCCGGCCGCGGTGCTCGACCGGATCGGGCCGCGGCAATGGCGGAACGGCCCGGAATACTGGCGGGACCTGTTCCCGGTCCCGACGCTTGCCGGCCACAAGTACAGTCGGGGCCACGCGGTCGTGGTGAGCGGCCCGGCCGCCGCCGGCGGCGCCGCACGGCTCGCCGCCCGCGCGGCGCTTCGCATCGGTGCCGGGCTGGTCACCGTCGCCGCCCCGCCAGACGCGGTACCGATCCATGCCATGGCACTCGACGCGGTGATGGTCCGGGAAACCGATCCGGACGGCAACTTCGCCGATATCCTCGCGGACAACCGGCGAAACGCGATTCTCGTCGGCCCCGGCAACGGCAACGGCGAGGCGACCCGCCGCCGCGCCCTGGCAAGCCTCGCGGCCGGGCGCCAGACGGTGCTGGACGCGGACGCCCTGACCGCCTTCGCGGACGATCCGTCCGGCCTGTTCGCGGCCATTGCCGGCCAGCCCGACAGCGCGACCGTGCTGACGCCGCACGCGGGCGAGTTCGCCCGGCTCTTTCCCGCTATCGCCGGCGGGCCGGGAAGCAAGCTCGAACAGGCACGGGCGGCGGCCGGGACCTCCGGCGCGGTCGTGATCCTGAAAGGCCCGGACACGGTGATCGCCGCGCCGGACGGACGGGCGCTGATCAATGACAATGCGCCGCCGTGGCTCGCCACCGCGGGCTCCGGCGATGTGCTGGCCGGAATCGTCACGGGACTGCTCGCCCAGGGAATGCCGGCCCTCGAGGCCGCCGCCGCCGCCGTCTGGTGCCATGGCGACGCGGCGAGCCGCTTCGGGCCGGGGCTCATCGCCGAGGATCTGAGCGACATGCTGCCATCCGTCCTGCGGGCGCTTTTCCCATGAACCCGTCCGCCGAATTCGCGTTATCCTTTCACCATGCCGGAAGATCTTAGCCTCGCCATGCCCGCACCCCAGACATCCAGCCTGCTGGACCGCGTCATCGCCAACATCCGTCACGCCTGGCGCGGCGACGGCGATGGTTCGATCGCCGACCGCCTGAAACCCGACCTGCCGGATGCGGATCTCGCGGCGCTCCGGCGCCAGATCGACGCCTGCCTCGAAGGTCCCGGCGGCGAGGTTTCGGCCCGGCTCCGCGCCGCCGATCTGGCGCGCGGCTATCTCCGGCTGAACGACCAGGGGCGGCGGCGTTTTCTCCTTCATCTCGCCGAGCGCTACGATATCCGCGAGCGCGATCTCAACGCCGCGGTGACGACCTACAGCATCGCCGACAGCGGCCCGGCGAAGCATGCCGCGCGCGCCGCGCTGGCCGAGGCGCTGGTTTCCCCCCGGGTGAAATTGCTGACCCAGTTCAACGGCGTGGAGTACGGCGTTCGTTTCCTGATCGAGCTCAGGGCGGACCTGCGGCGCTTCCGCAAGGAGGATCCGGAACTCGCCGACCTGGACCGCGACCTGCACAAGCTGCTGGCCGCATGGTTCGATGTCGGCTTCCTCGAACTGCAGAAGATCACCTGGCGCTCGCCGGCGACGCTGCTGGAAAAGCTGATCGACTACGAGGCGGTCCATGCCATCGGTTCCTGGGACGACCTGAAGCACCGGCTTCGGGGGGATCGCTGCTGCTACGCCTTCTTCCATCCGGTCATGCCCGAGGAACCGCTGATCTTCGTCGAGGTGGCGCTGGTCGACGGGATCGCCGGGAATGTCCAGAAACTGCTCGATCCGGCCCTTCCGGAAATGGATTCGGAGCAGGCGGATACGGCGATCTTCTACTCGATCTCGAACTGCCAGCCGGGCCTCGCCGGGGTCAGCTTCGGCAACTTCCTGATCAAGCGCGTGGTCGACCGGCTGCGCCGCGACCTGCCGAATGCCCGGACCTTCTCGACGCTCTCGCCGATCCCGGGTTTCGCGCGCTGGCTCCGAAGCGAGCTGGAGACCCGTGGCGAGGCCGCCCTGAATGGCGGGGAGCACAGTGAAATCAAGGCGTTATCGGGAAATGATGATGCTGCGACGGGGCTTCTCGCACTGCTCGAGCGGCCCGACTGGTACAAGGACACAGAGGTTACCGAGGCGATCCGGGAATGCATGATCCGGCTCTGCGGCCGTTACCTCTGTTCGACCGGCGACAAGGGTCGCGCGCTCGATCGTGTCGCCCATTTCCACCTGGCGAACGGGGCCCGGGTCGAGCGCATCAACTGGCTCGCCGACACCTCGCAGCGGGGCCGGAACGATTCGTTCTGCATGATGGTCAATTACCTCTACGAACATCGCGAAATCGAATCGAATCACGAGGCATATCACGGCGAGGGGCGGATCATGACGAGTCCGCCGGTGCGTCGCCTCGCCAAGGGCAAATGACTTCAATAACTTCCACAAAGATATTGATTCGGCTTGAATTCCCGTAAACGGATTCTTTACCCTCACCCTGCTCAAATCGGACCCGAAACAGGCTAGCCGGAAGCTGGGTGCATACAATGGTATTTTTCAGACGCAGCAAGGCCGAGGACGTTACCGAAGGCGCCGTCTTCGAACGTCATTGCGCGAGCAACTTCATCGAAACGGCGAAAGTGGTGTGGATCGGCAAGGACAGTACCGGCATCCCGCATGTCCGGTACGAGACCGCGCTGATGGGTCAGGGCCGGTTTGAACCCCAGGGCATTCGCATTCTCGCGCTGAAGAGTTTCGCCGACCGCTTCCGCCATCGCTGCGAGCGCAATCTGGCCCAGTTCAACGCCTGATCGCGCCCCGCCGGGGCGGTCTCCGGAACCGCCGGATCCTCGAGATCCGCGCGCAGGGCATTTACCGGCGACCGGATGCTGCATTAGCTTCGGCGGATGACCGTCGCGCAAAGTCCCGACATTGAGAGCCACCGGATCGGCCGGGACGAATCCGCCCGTTACTGGCGGGTGCCGGCGCTCGACCATCTCGAGTGCCTGTCGGCGACCTTCCGGCGACACAGCTACAGCCCGCATGTGCACGAGACCTTCGTCGTCGGGATCATCGAACAGGGCGTGGAACAGTTCGACATCGCCGGCACCACCTGGCGCGCGCGGCCCGGCGACCTGGTCATGGTCAATCCCGATACATTGCATGATGGAAAACCAGCAACTGACTATTATCGCTACAGAATGCTCTATCCGACCGAGCAGTTGCTGCGCGGTATCGCGGATGAGATCGGGCTGAACGCGGCGCCCCGGTTCGAGACCCCGGTGGTTCATGATCCGGTGACATGGCGACAGGTCGGGCTGCTGCACAGGATGCTCGAGGCTGGCGACGACGCGCTCGCCCAGGAAAGCCTGACGCTCGCCGTCCTGGGCGGCCTGCTCGGGCGGCATACCGGGCGCCTCGACGACGCACCGCCGGCGCGGGCCCCGGCGATGCTCGAGCGTGTCCGGGAACGAATGGAAGCCGAATATGCCCGGCCGCTGGCGCTCGGCGAACTCGCCGCGACCGCCGGTCTGAGCCGCTATCACCTGATCCGCGCCTTCCGGCGCAGCTATGGCGTCACCCCGCATCTCTATCTCACCGCGCGCCGCCTGCGCGCCGCGCGGGCGCTGATTGTCGCCGGTACACCGCTGGCCGAGGCGGCGCTCGGCGCGGGCTTCGCCGACCAGAGCCATCTCAACCGGCTGTTCAAGGCCTGGTACGGCGTCACTCCCGGCCAATTCCGCCGGGGCAGCAACATCGTTCAAGAAAGCCCGCCGCCGCGCGTCTAGTTCTCCTGCCGGAAACCGATCGACAACGACCAGGGCGGAGCGGACGGATGACCGAAGGCGGGGCAGGGAACGGCGGCGCGGATGCCGACGATCGGCTGCTGCAGCTCAGCGCCGGCGCGCGCGACGTGCTGCCGCTGTTGATCGCGGCGATGCCGTTCGCGCTCCTGCTCGGACTGCGCGGCCGCGCCGCCGGGCTGGAGCCGTTCGAGATCATGCTGATGAGCGCGACCGTCTTCGCCGGCAGCGCCCAGTTCGTGATCGTCGAGATCTGGCGCGACCCGGCGCCGGTCGCGCTGATCGCCATGACCACGCTGATGATCAACCTGCGTCACGTCCTGATGGGGGCGACGCTCGTGCCGTATCTGCGCCGGACCTCGCCGGCGCGGGCGAGCGGCCTGCTGTTCTTCATGGCCGACGAGATCTGGGCGCTGGCGCTTGCCCGGGCCCGCGGCCACGGTTTCTCGACCGCCTATTACCTCGGGCTCGCGCTGCCGCTCTACGTCGGCTGGGTCACCTTCACGACGACCGGCGCGCTGATCGGCGACGTCTTCACCCATCCGGAGGCGTTCGGTCTCGACTTCGCCTTCACCGCGGTCTTCCTGGCGCTGGTCGTCGGGTTCTGGCGCGGTCCGTCCGACATCCTGCCCTGGGCCGGCGCGGCGGCGGTGGCGCTCGCCGTCAACCAGGCGATCGACGGTCCCTGGTACATCGTCGCCGGCGGCCTCGCCGGCACCCTGATCGGCGCCTTCACCGGGAAGGCGGAGGAGGCCGGCGATGCCTGACCAGGCGACACTCGCCGCGATCATGGCGATGGCTGCGCTGACCTACCTGACGCGGACGGCCGGTTACTGGGTGGCGCGGCGGCTCGATCTCGGCGGCCGGATCGGCATGGGGCTGCGGGCGATGCCGGGGGCGGTGCTGATCAGCCTGGTCGCGCCCACCGCCCTGGCCGCCGGCGTGGCGGAAGCGGCGGCGAGCCTTGTCACGGTGCTTTTCGCGGCCCGCGGGGCGCCGTTCCTGCTCGCGGTCGCGGCCGGTGTCGCGACCGTGATCGCCGGCCGCTACGGGCTGGCGATGCTCTGAGCCGCGCCGCAGCGGCCGGGCGCAGGGGCGAACGGCCGCCGAACGGCAGGAGAATTGGCCTAGGCATTCGAAAATTACCTGTGATATAGAGGCCGCCTTATCGACCCCGGCCGGTCCGGAGAAGCGGGATTGCGCCGGCCAGTTCGGCGGCGACTGGCCACCAAAAGCTGACGCGGGCGTGGCGGAACTGGTAGACGCGCCAGGTTTAGGTCCTGGTGACGCGAGTCGTGGGGGTTCGAGTCCCTCCGCCCGCACCACCCGCGAACTCCGGATATTGGCGAACTAGGAAGACGGACAGGAAGTTAATGCAGATCACGGAAACCAGCTCCGAAGGCTTGCGGCGCGAATACGCCGTCATCGTTTCGTCGAGCGACATCGAGTCCAAGATCACCACGAAACTGGGCGAGCTGAAGGACAATATCCGGCTCCCCGGCTTCCGTCCCGGCAAGGTCCCGCTGGCCCTGCTGCGCCAGCGCTACGGAAAGTCCATCTTGGGCGAGGTGCTGGAGGAGACCGTCAACAGCACCAGCCAGCAGGCGCTGACCGACCAGGCCGTGCGCCCGGCGATGCAGCCGAAGATCGAGATCACCAAGTTCGACGAGGGCAGCGACCTCGAATACTCGATGGTCGTCGAGATCATGCCGGAGATCGAACCGACCGACTTCTCCAAGATCGCGCTCGAGAAGCTCGTCGTCGAGCCGTCGGACGCCGACCTCGACAAGGCGATCGATCAGATCGCCGGCGAGCAGAAGGTCTGGGAGCCGATCAAGCGGGCCCGCAAGGCACGCGACGGCGACATGGCCGTCATCGACTTCAAGGGCACCGTCGACGGCGAGGCCTTCGACGGCGGCAGCGCCGAGGATTACGAGCTGGTGCTCGGTTCCAACAGCTTCATCCCGGGCTTCGAGGACCAGGTGATCGGCCTGAAGCCGGGCGAGGAGACCGACGTCAAGGTGACCTTCCCGGCCGACTACGGGGCAGAGAACCTGGCCGGCAAGGACGCGGTCTTCGCGGTCAAGGTGAAGGAACTGCGGGAAGGCAAGGCGGCCGAGGTCAATGACGAGTTCGCGGTCAATCTCGGGCTCGAGAATCTTGCCGACCTGCGCGAGAAGGTGGCCGAGCGCCTGCGCGCCGATTTCGACGGGCTGAGCCGCCAGATCATCAAGCGGCGTCTGCTCGACAAGCTCGCCGAGGCGCACGATTTCGGCGTTCCGGCCGGGCTCGTCGACCAGGAATTCGACAGCATCTGGCACCAGTTCGAGCATGAGCTCGAGCACAGCGGCGAGACCATCGCCGACCAGGAGCAGTCCGAGGAAGAGCTTCGCGGCGAGTATCGCGCGATCGCCGAGCGCCGGGTCCGGCTCGGCCTGCTGCTCTCCGAGGTCGGCACGATCAACAACATCCAGGTCACCCAGGACGAGGTGACGCGGGCGATGATGAACGAGGCGCGGCGCTATCCCGGCCAGGAACGCCAGGTCGTCGAGTTCTTCCAGAGCAACCC
Source organism: Oceanibacterium hippocampi (assembly GCF_900172325.1). Lineage (GTDB taxonomy): Bacteria > Pseudomonadota > Alphaproteobacteria > Sneathiellales > Sneathiellaceae > Oceanibacterium > Oceanibacterium hippocampi. The sequence continues at coordinate 9,411 of NZ_FWFR01000002.1, forward strand.
GCAGGCCCAGGCCCAGCTTCGCGCGCCGCTGTTCGAGGACAAGGTCATCGACTTCGTTCTGGAGATGGCGAAGCTCGACGAGAAGAAGGTCACGGCCGAGGAGCTGATCGCGGCCAGCCAGGACGAGGAAGCGGCGGCGGCCGAGGCGGCCAAGCCGAAGAAGAAGGCCAAGGCGAAGGCCGCGCCGAAAAAGAAGGCGGCCAAGGCGAAGGCCGGCGACGACGCGGCGGCGGCGAAGGACGCGGGCGACAAGGAGGACGGCGCCGAGTGAGCGGCGCCGGATTCCGCTCGCCAGCGGCGACGGTTTTCCCATATTAGGGTCTGACCCACCGAAACTCCGAAACGAGCTGAGCTGACATGAGCGACCTGGCCGATTTCACGATGAACACCCTGGTTCCGATGGTGGTCGAGCAGACCAACCGGGGGGAGCGCGCCTACGACATCTATTCGCGCCTCCTGAAGGAACGAATCATCTTTCTCGTCGGCCCGGTGCATGACGGGGTCGCAAGCCTGGTGACGGCGCAGTTGCTGTTCCTCGAGGCCGAGAATCCGAACAAGGACATCTCGCTCTACATCAACTCGCCGGGCGGCGTCGTTTCCTCCGGCCTCGCGATCTACGACACCATGCAGTACATCCGCCCGAAGGTCGCGACGCTGTGCATCGGCCAGGCCGCGTCGATGGGCTCGCTGCTGCTTGCCGCCGGCGACCCGGGCATGCGCTTCTCGCTGCCGAATGCCCGCATCATGGTTCACCAGCCCTCGGGCGGCGCCCAGGGCCAGGCCAGCGACATCGAGATTCACGCCCGCGAGATTCTCGCGCTTCGGGCCCGGCTGAACGAGATCTACGCCAAGCATACCGGGCAGAAGGTGGACGCCATCGAGAAAGCCCTCGAGCGCGACCGCTTCATGACCCCGGAAGAGGCGAAGGAGTTCGGCCTGGTCGACGAGGTGGTCACGAGCCGCCCGACCCCGGTGAAGGAATCCTGATCCGGCGAATTTCACGCCGGTTTCCCGGCCCCTGCCGCTTGACGCGGAGGGGGGCCGGGGACATATCGCTCGCGTACACGGCCGTTAGCCCAATTTTAAGGCCGTCCCACTATCATGATGCATGATGAACATGCGGTGGAACACGACCCTGTGTCCCGTGCCCGTCGGGGCCGAAATGGGTTGTGGCCGCGCCTTGGCGGAGGCTAAGATGCCAAGGCTTTCTCAAAGATCGGAGTACCCATGACCAAGCTAAGCGGCGGGGATTCGAAAAACACCTTGTACTGCTCGTTCTGTGGAAAGAGCCAGCATGAGGTCCGCAAGCTTATCGCAGGTCCGACCGTGTTCATTTGCGATGAATGCGTCGAACTTTGCATGGATATCATCCGCGAGGAGCACAAGAGCACGCTCGTGAAGACCCGCGACGGGGTGCCGTCGCCGCAGGAAATCGCGAAGGTGCTCGACGATTACGTGATCGGCCAGAACCACGCCAAGCGCGTGCTGTCGGTCGCGGTGCACAATCACTACAAGCGGCTGAACCATTCGGCGAAGAACAACGACGTCGAACTCGCCAAGTCGAACATCCTCCTGGTCGGCCCGACCGGCTGCGGCAAGACGCTTCTGGCGCAGACGCTGGCCCGGATCCTCGAGGTGCCGTTCACGATGGCCGACGCCACGACCCTCACGGAGGCGGGCTACGTGGGCGAGGATGTCGAGAACATCATCCTCAAGCTCCTGCAGTCGGCCGACTACAATGTCGAGCGGGCGCAGCGCGGCATCGTCTATATCGACGAGGTCGACAAGATCAGCCGCAAGTCGGACAATCCCTCGATCACCCGCGACGTGTCGGGCGAGGGCGTCCAGCAGGCCCTGCTGAAGATCATGGAAGGCACGGTCGCCTCGGTTCCGCCGCAGGGCGGGCGCAAGCATCCGCAGCAGGAGTTCCTGCAGGTCGACACGACCAACATCCTGTTCATCTGCGGCGGCGCCTTCGCCGGGCTGGAGAAGATCATCTCGGCCCGCGGCGAGAGCAAGTCGATCGGCTTCGGCGCCGACGTGCGCTCCGCCGACGAGCGCAAGACCGGTGATATCCTGCGCGAGGTCGAGCCCGAGGATCTGCTGAAGTTCGGCCTGATCCCGGAATTCGTCGGCCGCCTGCCGGTGGTCGCGACCCTCAGCGACCTCGACGAGGAAGCCCTGGTCGAGATCCTGAGCCGCCCGAAGAACGCCCTGGTCAAGCAGTACCAGCGCCTGTTCGAGATGGAGGACGTGCATCTCTCGTTCACCGAGGATGCGCTGAAGTCGATCTCGTCGAAGGCCATCATGCGCAAGACCGGTGCCCGCGGGCTGCGGTCGATCATGGAAGGCATCCTTCTCGACTCGATGTTCGACCTGCCGTCGCTCGAAGGCGTGGAAGAGGTCGTCATCAACCGCGAGGTGGTCGAGGGCAACGCCCAGCCGCTCTATATCTACGCCGACCGCAAGCGCGAGGACGCAAGCACTAGCGCCTGATCGGGGGCGAACGCTTGAAGCCGGGCGGTCGCGTCGTTATCTGTGCCTTAGTACTTCTCCCCGGGACCGGCTGTCCGAGCCGCCGAGAGGTGGCAGTCGTGACGGCGGCCGGTCCGGACCAGTAAGGGAAATTTCATGCATCAGCCGGCCAAGACACAGGTTTTTCCGGTTCTGCCTTTGCGCGACATCGTGGTCTTTCCGCACATGATCGTGCCGCTGTTCGTCGGCCGCGAGAAATCGGTTCGCGCGCTCGAGGACGTGATGAAGGACGACAAGCAGATCCTGCTTGTCGCGCAGAAGAATCCGGCCGACGACGATCCCGGACAGGACGACATCCACCGTGTCGGCACCGTCGCCTCGGTCCTGCAGCTGCTCAAGCTGCCGGACGGCACGGTCAAGGTCCTCGTCGAGGGCGGGTTCCGTGCCCGCATCACCCAGTTCGCCGAGAACAGCGAGTTCTTCCAGGCCTATGCCGAGGTGCTCGACGAGAGCGACACCGACGGCAAGGAGCTCGAGGCGCTGTCGCGCTCGGTGATCTCGCAGTTCGAGCAGTATGTGAAGCTCAACCGCAAGATCCCGCCCGAGGTCCTGGTTTCGCTGAACCAGATCGACGATTCCTCCAAGCTCGCCGACACCGTCGCCTCGCACATGGCGCTCAAGCTGACCGAGAAGCAGGAGCTTCTCGAGATCGAGGGCGTGGCCGACCGGCTGGAGCGGGTCTACGCGCTGATGGAGGACGAGATCGGTGTCCTCCAGGTCGAGAAGAAGATCCGTTCGCGCGTCAAGCGGCAGATGGAGAAGACCCAGCGCGAGTATTATCTGAACGAGCAGCTCAAGGCGATCCAGAAGGAACTGGGCGAGGGCGATGACGGCCGCGACGAGACCGCCGAGCTCGAGGACAAGATCCGCAAGACCAAGTTCTCCAAGGAAGCCCGCGAGAAGGCCCAGGCCGAGCTGAAGAAGCTCCGCAACATGAGCCCGATGTCGGCCGAGGCGACCGTCGTCCGCAACTATCTCGACTGGTTGCTGTCGTTGCCCTGGGGCAAGCGCAGCCGGGTCAAGAAGGACATCGTTCACGCCGAGCAGGTGCTGAACAGCGACCATTACGGCCTGGAGAAGGTCAAGGAGCGGATCCTCGAGTATCTCGCGGTGCAGCAGCGCACCAACAAGATTCGCGGCCCGATCCTCTGCCTCGTCGGCCCTCCGGGCGTCGGCAAGACCTCGCTCGGCCAGTCGATCGCCCGGGCCACCGGCCGGAACTATGTCCGCATGTCGCTTGGCGGCGTGCGCGACGAGGCCGAGATTCGCGGCCACCGGCGGACCTACATCGGCTCGATGCCCGGCAAGATCGTGCAGTCGATGAAGAAGGCGAAGTCGCGCAATCCGCTGTTCCTGCTCGACGAGGTCGACAAGCTCGGCGCCGATTTCCGCGGGGATCCGTCGTCGGCCCTGCTCGAGGTCCTCGATCCGGAGCAGAACGTCAACTTCAACGATCACTATCTCGAGGTCGATTACGACCTGTCGGAAGTGATGTTCCTCTGCACCGCGAACACGCTCCGCATGCCGCCGGCGCTGCTCGACCGGATGGAGATCATCCGCCTGTCGGGTTACACCGAGGACGAGAAGGTCGAGATTGCCAAGACCCACCTGATTCCGAAGCAGGCCAAGAATCACGGCCTGAAGAAGGAAGAATGGTCGATCACCGACGCGGCGCTTCGCGATCTCATCCGCTATTACACCCGGGAAGCCGGCGTCCGTAACCTGGAACGCGAGCTGGCCGGACTGACGCGGAAGGCGATCAAGGAGATCCTCACCGGCAAGAGCAAGACCATCGCGGTCACGCCGGCGAATCTCGACAAGTATTCCGGCGTCCGGAAATACCGCTTCGGCGAGATCGAGGACGAGGACACGATCGGCATGACCACCGGCCTGGCCTGGACCGAGGTCGGCGGCGAGCTGCTGCAGATCGAAGCGGTCAAGCTGCCGGGCAAGGGCAAGATGCAGATCACCGGCAAGCTCGGCGATGTGATGCAGGAAAGCGTGCAGGCGGCGCGAAGCTTCGTTCGCTCGGTCTGTCTCGATATCGGCGTGAAGCCGACGGTGTTCGAGAATCACGACTTCCATATTCACGTGCCCGAAGGCGCCACGCCGAAGGACGGACCGTCGGCCGGCGTCGCGATGGTGACCTCGATCGTCTCGATCCTGACCGACAATCCGGTCCGCCACGATGTCGCCATGACCGGCGAGATCACGCTGCGCGGCCGGGTGCTGCCGATCGGCGGGTTGAAGGAGAAGCTGCTCGCGGCCCTTCGCGGCGGAATCAAGACGGTCCTGATCCCGAAGGAAAATGAGAAGGACCTCGCGGAAATCCCTGAAAACGTGAAGAAGGGGCTCGAAATCGTCCCCGTGTCTCACGCCCGGGAGGTTCTCGCGCGAGCCCTTTCCAAACCTCTCGTTCCCATCGAATGGGACGCCGAGGCGGAAGCCGCCGACAAGCTCGCGGCCGCCGCCAGGGAAAAGAAACTCGAAGAGGGTGTGGTAACGCACTGAACGTCGGAACAGGATTCTGCCGGCTCAAAATCGGCAGAATCCTGCCGATTTTCCTTTGACGGCCTGCGGCCTTCAGACTAGTGTTACCTGCCTTTTGAGCATCGAAACTGCCAAGCTCATATATCTGAACAAAGGGGGCACAACGTGAACAAGAACGATCTCGTCGCGCGCGTATCGACCACGGCCGACATCTCCAAGGCCGATGCCGCCAAGGCGGTTGACGCGGTGTTCGACTCCATCGCCGACGCCCTGAAGGGCGGCGATGAGGTCCGTCTTGTCGGCTTCGGTACCTTCAGTGTTGCCGCGCGCGCAGCTTCCGAAGGCCGCAATCCGCGGACGGGTGAGAAAATCCAGATTCCGGCCTCCAAGCAGCCGAAATTCAAGGCCGGCAAGGGCCTGAAGGACGCCGTCAACTAAAACGGTTTCTCCTTATCGCGACGTGCCGACCGCCCGTGACGGGCGGTCGGCGCTCACGCGTGTTGCGAGCGGCAGTGTGCCGTTATTTTTTTACGCATATCGCGGGCGGTTAGCTCAGTTGGTAGAGCGTCTCGTTTACACCGAGAGGGTCGGCAGTTCGAGCCTGTCACCGCCCACCAGATCGCCTGTTCCGGCGGCCTGAAGACGGCCCGATACCAGGGCGGCAACAAGTTGAACTAAAAGGCAATCTTGTTGCTTGACAGCTTTCGGGCAAGGCACTAGAAAGCGGGCTCCCGGCGCACGGGGGTGTAGCTCAGTTGGTTAGAGCGCTGGCCTGTCACGCCAGAGGCCGCGGGTTCGAGTCCCGTCACTCCCGCCACTTTCCCCGCCCGCCGGTCGATTGCAGATCGCCAAGACAGCCCGACACCGTCAAGGCTCAGCGCCGGCCGGCGGGGCCGGGTCAGTATCCCGTATCCGGCGGCGCCCACAGTCAGCGAATGCGTCCAGTCCAGCTTCCAGATCCGGTTCCGGCAGTCGTCGCGGTGGCGGCGCCAGGGGCCGTCGATCGCCCGGAATTCGGCGCTGCAACAGACGCTTCGACCGGCCATTCCGGCCTTCCCATTGCAGAGTCCGCTGACTATACTGCGGCCGCGAAATACGCGGGCGGCACCGGACCTTGTCCAGTGTCCTTTTTCTGACGACCGGAGCTTCGCGTCTCAATGGAAGCCTTGCTGCAAGAATACCTGCCGATCCTGGTTTTTCTGGCGATCGCCGTCGGCCTTGCGGCCGTTATCGTCGCGGCCTCCTACATCGTTGCCCGGCAGAATCCGGACCAGGAAAAGCTGTCGCCCTACGAATGCGGATTCGAGCCCTTCAGCGACGCGCGCAACCAGTTCGATGTCCGCTTCTACCTGGTCGCGATCCTGTTCATCATTTTCGACCTCGAGGTCGCCTTCCTGTTTCCCTGGGCGATCTCGCTCGGTGAGATCGGCGTGTTCGGCTTCTGGTCGATGATGGTGTTCCTCGGGATCCTCACCATCGGCTTCATTTACGAGTGGAAGAAGGGAGCCCTGGAATGGGAGTAGGAGCCACGCCGCAGACCGGTCCCGAAACGACCGCTCCGGACCGGGCGCCGAACGATCAGGACGCCTTTTTCCGCGGCCTCAACGAGGAACTTTCCGACAAGGGCTTCCTGGTTACCCAGGCCGACAAGCTGGTCAACTGGGCGCGTACCGGCTCGCTCTGGCCGATGACCTTCGGGCTTGCCTGTTGCGCGGTCGAAATGATGCATGCCTACATGCCGCGCTACGATCTCGAGCGCTTCGGCATCGTCCCGCGCGGCTCGCCACGGCAGTCCGACGTGATGATCGTGGCCGGCACGCTGACCAACAAGATGGCGCCGGCGCTCCGCAAGGTCTACGACCAGATGCCGGAGCCGCGCTACGTGATCTCGATGGGGTCCTGCGCCAACGGCGGTGGCTACTACCACTATTCCTATTCGGTGGTTCGTGGCTGCGATCGCATCGTGCCGGTCGATATCTACGTTCCAGGCTGTCCGCCGACGGCGGAGGCGCTGGTCTACGGCATTCTCCAGTTGCAGCGGAAGATCCGCCGCACCGGCACCATTACCCGCTGACCAGAGCGATCAGGCAAACCGATGAGCGAAGCCCTGCAGGAACTTGGCGAATACGTCGCCGCCGCCTTGCCGCAAGACGTGAGCGAGACCCGTGTCGCCTTCGGCGAACTGGCGCTGGTCGTGCCGCGCGACGCGATCGTCCGGGTCCTGACCTTCCTGCGCGACGATTCGAACTGCAAGTTCACCATGCTGGTCGACCTCTGCGGCGTCGACTATCCGGATGAGCGCGAGCGATTCGAGGTCGTCTACAATCTGCTGAGCGTGCATCACAACCAGCGGATCCGGGTCAAGTGCCGGACCGACGAGGCGTCGCCGGTGCCGAGCGTGATCGGCGTCCATTCCGCCGCCGACTGGTTCGAGCGCGAGGCCTGGGACCTTTACGGGATCCTCTTCTCCGGCCATCCGGACCTGCGCCGGCTGCTCACCGACTACGGCTTCGAAGGCCACCCGATGCGCAAGGACTTCCCGCTCACCGGTTATGTCGAGGTCCGCTACGACGACGAACAGAAGCGCGTCGTCTACGAGCCCGTGAAGCTGACCCAGGAATTCCGCCGCTTCGACTTCATGAGCCCGTGGGAGGGACCGGACTACGTCCTGCCCGGCGACGAGAAGGCGGAGGAGAAGGTCTGATGGCCGAGGTCCAGATCAAGAACTACACGATGAACTTCGGCCCGCAGCATCCGGCCGCGCACGGCGTGCTGCGCCTCGTGATGGAACTCGACGGCGAGGTCGTGGAACGCTGCGACCCGCATATCGGCCTGCTCCACCGGGGCACCGAGAAGCTGATCGAATACAAGACCTACCTCCAGGCGATGCCGTATTTCGATCGCCTCGACTATGTCTCGATGCTTTGCCAGGAACATGCCTTCGTGCTCGCGGCCGAGAAGCTGCTGGAACTCGAGGTGCCGATCCGGGCCAAGTACCTCCGGGTGCTGTTCAGCGAGATCACCCGCATCCTCAATCACATCCTGAACGTCACCGCGCAGGCGATGGACGTGGGCGCGACGACGCCGATGCTCTGGGGCTTCGAGGAGCGCGAGCGCCTCATGGCCTTCTACGAGCGCGTCTCCGGCGCCCGAATGCATGCGGCCTGGTTCCGCATCGGCGGTGTCCACCAGGACATGCCGGCCGGCATGGACGCCGATATCCTGAAATTCTGCGACGACTTCCCGCAGATCATCGACGATATCGAGGTCCTGCTGACCGAGAACCGGATCTTCCGCCAGCGCAACGTCGATATCGGCGTGGTCACCGAGGCCGAGGCGCTCGATCGCGGCTTCACCGGGCCGATGCTGCGCTCGGCCGGGGTCGCCTGGGACATCCGCAAGGCCGAACCCTACGAGGTCTACGACCGGATGGACTTCGACATCCCGGTCGGCAAGAACGGCGACTGCTTCGATCGCTACCTGATCCGCCTCGAGGAAATGCGCCAGTCGCTCCGGATCATGCGGCAGTGCCTCGAGCAGATGCCGACCGGACCGGTGATGGCCGACGCGCCGCGCATCGTGCCGCCGCGCCGGGCCGACATGAAGCATTCGATGGAAGCGCTGATCAACCACTTCAAGCTCTATACCGAGGGCTGCCACGTGCCGGCGGGCGAGACCTACACGGCGGTCGAGGCACCGAAGGGCGAGTTCGGCGTGTTCCTGGTCTCCGACGGCGGCAACAAGCCCTATCGCTGCAAGATCCGGGCGCCCGGCTTCGCCCATCTGCAGGCCCTCGATTTCATGTGCAAGGGCCATTTGCTGGCCGATGCGGCGGCCGTGCTCGGCAGCCAGGATATCGTCTTCGGCGAGGTCGACCGATGAGTGCAACGACTGAGGCGGCCGCGCCGTTCGCCTTCACGGCGGAGAACCTGGCGCTCGCCAAGAAGCATATCGCGAAATACCCGGAAGGCCGGCAGGCCAGCGCGGTGCTGCCGCTGCTCGATCTCGCGCAGCGCCAGAACGACAATTACCTGAGCCAGGAGGCGATTCGGCATGTCGCCTCGATGCTCGACATGCCGTTCATCCGCGTCTGGGAAGTCGCGACCTTCTACACGATGTTCAACCTCGTGCCGGTCGGGAAGCACTTCCTGCAACTCTGCCGGACCACGCCCTGCTGGCTGCGCGGCTCGGACGCGCTCGAGAAGGTGATTCGCGACAAGCTCGGCATCCGTTCCGGCGAGACCACCGCCGATGGCCAGTTCAGCCTGCTCGAGGTCGAATGCCTCGGCGGTTGCGTGAACGCGCCGGTCGTGCAGATCAACGACGATTATTACGAGGACCTGACGCCGGAGAGCTTCGAGGCGGTCCTCGATGCGCTGGCGCGCGGCGAGAAGCCGCCGCACGGTCCGCAGGTCAAACGGCTGAATTCGGCGCCCGAGGGCGACCGCACGACGCTTCTGGAAGAGGCGGGGGAAGGGTGATGCTGAAGGACTCGGACCGGATCTTCACCAATCTCTACGGCCAGCATGACTGGCGCCTCGCCGGCGCGAAGAAGCGCGGCATCTGGGACAATACCAAGGCGCTGCTCGACATCGGCCAGGACGAGCTGATCGGCATGGTCAAGGAAAGCGGCCTGCGCGGGCGCGGCGGGGCAGGCTTCCCGACCGGCCTCAAATGGTCATTCATGCCGAAGAAGTCGGACGGCCGGCCGAACTACCTCATCGTCAATGCCGACGAATCCGAGCCCGGCACCTGCAAGGACCGCGAGATCCTGCGCTTCGATCCGCATCGCCTGCTCGAGGGCTGCCTGATCGCCGGTTTCGCGATGCGCGCGATCGCCTGCTACATCTATATCCGCGGCGAGTTCGTCAACGAGGCGCACCATCTCCAGGCGGCGATCGACGAGGCCTACGAGGCCGGCCTGATCGGAAAGAATGCCTGCGGCAGCGGCTACGACTTCGACATCTACCTGCATCGCGGCGCCGGCGCCTACATCTGCGGCGAGGAAACGGCGCTGATCGAGAGCCTCGAGGGCAACAAGGGCCAGCCGCGCCTGAAGCCGCCGTTCCCGGCCAATGTCGGGGTCTGGGGCTGCCCGTCCACGGTGAACAATGTGGAGAGCATCGCGGTCGTTCCGGAAATCCTGCGGCGCGGCCCGAGCTGGTTCGCCGGGATCGGCCGGCCGAACAATGTCGGCACCAAGATCTTCTGCATTTCCGGGCATGTGAACCGGCCGTGCAACGTCGAGGAAGAGATGGGCATCCCGCTGAAGGAGCTCATCGAGAAGCATGCCGGCGGCGTGCGCGGCGGCTGGGACAACCTGCTTGCGGTCATTCCCGGCGGCTCCTCGGTGCCCTGCCTGCCGAAGTCGATCTGCGACAACGTGCTGATGGATTTCGACAGCCTCAAGGAGGTCAAGAGTGGCCTCGGCACTGCCGCCGTGATCGTCATGGACAAGTCGACCGACATCATCCAGGCGATCGCTCGGCTGGCGCATTTCTACAAGCACGAGAGCTGCGGCCAGTGCACGCCGTGCCGTGAAGGCACCGGCTGGATGTGGCGGGTGCTCGAACGGATGGCCAAGGGTCAGGCGGAGAAGTCGGAGATCGACCTCCTGCTCGATGTCAGCTATCAGGTCGAGGGCCATACCATCTGCGCGCTCGGCGACGCGGCCGCCTGGCCCGTTCAGGGCCTCATTCGCCATTTCCGGCATGTCATCGAAGCCCGCATCGACGACGCCAAGTCGGCCGCGGCCGCCTGAGCCCCGGGGTCGGAGGAAAGCAATGCCCAAACTGACCGTAGACGGCGTCGAGGTCGAGGTCGAAGCCGGTTCGACCGTCCTGCAGGCCTGCGAGGCCGCCGGGCGGGAGATTCCACGCTTCTGTTACCACGAGCGGCTGTCGATCGCCGGCAATTGCCGGATGTGCCTGGTCGAGATGGAGAAGTCGCCGAAGCCCATCGCTTCCTGCGCGATGCCGGCCGGCGATGGCATGGTCATCCATACCAACACGCCGACGGTCAAGAAGGCGCGGGAAGGGGTGATGGAGTTCCTGCTCATCAACCACCCGCTGGACTGCCCGATCTGCGACCAGGGTGGCGAGTGCGACCTGCAGGACCAGGCGCTGGCCTACGGCCGCGGGCGCAGCCGCTACGACGAGAACAAGCGCGCGGTGCGCGAGAAGAACATGGGCCCACTGATCAAGACGATCATGACCCGCTGCATCCATTGCACCCGCTGCATCCGCTTCGCCACCGAGATCGCCGGCGTCCAGGAGATCGGCGCGATCAATCGCGGCGAGAACATGGAGATCACCACCTATCTCGAGCAGGCGGTGACGTCGGAACTGTCCGGCAATGTCGTCGATCTCTGCCCGGTCGGCGCGCTGACCTCGAAGCCCTATGCCTTCGCCGCGCGCCCGTGGGAGCTTCGCAAGACCGAAAGCATCGACGTGCAGGACGCGGTCGGCAGCAATATCCGCGTCGACGCCCGGGGCCGCGAGGTGATGCGCGTGCTGCCCCGCCTGAACGAGGCGATCAACGAGGAATGGATCAACGACAAGACGCGGCACGCGGTCGACGGGCTGCAGCGCCAGCGTCTCGACCAGCCCTATGTGCGCCGCGACGGGAAACTGCAGCCGGCGAGCTGGTCTGACGCCTTCGCGGCGATCGCCGCGCGGCTGAAGGGCCTAGACGGGACGCGGATTGCCGCCATCGCCGGCGACCTCGCCTGCGCCGAGAGCCAGCTTGCCCTGAAAGACCTGATGGATGGGCTCGGCTCGCCCAACATCGACTGCCGCCAGGACGGGGCGAAGATCGACGCCTCCTGCCGGGCCGGCTATGTCTTCAACTCGACCATCGCCGGGATCGAGGCGGCGGACGCGATCCTGATCGTCGGCAGCAACCCGCGCTGGGAGGCGGCGCTGGTCAATGCCCGGATCCGCAAGCGCTGGCTGGCCGGCGAGGTCGCCATCGGCGTGATCGGCGAGGCCCGCGACCTGACCTTCGACTACGAGCATCTGGGCACCGACGCCGCGACGCTCGGCAAGATCGCCGACGGCAGCCACGCCTTCGCCAAGCGCCTCAAGGACGCGGAACGGCCGATGCTGATCCTCGGCCAGGGCGCGATCTCCGGCGACAACGGCGCCGCCGTGCTGGCCGCCGCCCGGGCGATCGCCGAGGCGACCGGCATGGTCGGCGAGGAGTGGAACGGCTTCAACATGCTGCACAACGCCGCCGGGCGCGTAGCCGGCCTCGATCTCGGCCTGGTGCCGGGCGAGGGTGGGCGCGACGTCCAGGGCATCCTGGCCGGGGCGGCCGCGGGCGAGATCGACGCCGTCTACCTGCTCGGCGCCGACGAGATCGACATGCAGAAGCTCGGCAGTGCCTTCGTGATCTACCAGGGCACCCATGGCGACGCCGGGGCGCACCGGGCCGACGTGATCCTGCCCGGCGCCGCCTATACCGAGAAGAACGCGACCTGGGTCAATACCGAGGGCCGGCCGCAGCTCGGCCGCCGGGCGGTCTTCCCGCCGGGCGAGGCGCGCGAGGACTGGACCATCATCCGGGCGCTTTCCGACCAGCTCCAGGCCGGTCTCGCCTACCGCGATCTCCGGGAGGTCCGCATCCGCATGGCCGAGATCGCGCCGACCTTCGCGGCGACCGACATGGTGGCGGAAAACCCCTGGGGCGAGTTCGGCACCGCCGGCGAACTTGGCGACGCGGCCTTGGTCAGCCCGATCGAGGATTTCTACCTGACCAATCCGATCGCCCGGGCAAGCCGCATCATGGCGGAATGCAGCGCACTCAATCTGGCCAACGAGAAGGCGACGGGCACCCATGGCTGAATTCTGGGACGGCTATCTGCTGCCGCTGGTCATCATCGTCGCGCAAATCCTTGCGCTGGTCGTCGTCCTGCTCGTCGCGGTCGCCTATCTGACCCTGTTCGAGCGCAAGGTCATGGCGGCGATGCAGCTCCGGCGCGGGCCGAACGTGGTCGGCCTGTTCGGCCTGCTGCAGCCGCTTGCCGACGGCGCCAAGCTGTTCTTCAAGGAGACGGTGATCCCGACCGGGGCCAACCGGGCGGTGTTCCTGTTCGCGCCGATGCTGACCTTCATCCTGTCGCTGATCGCCTGGGCGGTGATCCCGGTCGGCGAGGGCATGGTGATCTCCAACATCAACGTCGGCATCCTCTACCTGTTCGCGATCTCCTCGCTCGGCGTCTACGGCATCATCATGTCCGGCTGGGCGTCCAACTCGCGCTATCCGTTCCTGGGCGCGCTGCGTTCGGCCGCGCAGATGGTCTCCTACGAGGTCTCGATCGGCTTCGTGATCGTCACCGTGCTGCTCTGCGTCGGCTCGCTGAACCTGACCGACATCGTCATGGCGCAGAAGAACGTCTGGTTCTTCATCCCGCTGTTCCCGATGTTCGTCATCTTCTTCATCTCGGCGCTGGCCGAGACCAACCGGCACCCCTTCGACCTGCCGGAGGCCGAGGCCGAACTGGTGGCCGGCTACCAGACCGAATATTCCTCGATGCCGTTCGCGCTCTTCTTCCTCGGCGAATATGCCAACATGATCCTGATGACCGGGGTCTGCACGGTGCTGTTCCTCGGTGGCTGGCTGCCGCCGTTCGACATCGCGCCGTTCAACTGGATCCCCGGGCCGCTCTGGTTCATCGCCAAGGTGACGCTGCTGCTGTTCGTCTTCGTCTGGGTCCGGGCGACCTTCCCGCGCTACCGCTACGACCAGCTCATGCGGCTCGGCTGGAAAGTCTTCCTGCCGTTCTCGCTGTTCTGGGTGGCACTGACCGCCGGCGTCCTGGTCGCCTTCGACTGGGTGCCGAAATGAGCGCCGCGACGCGATCCAGCGTACTTGCCTTTGGCAGGTCAAAAGTTATGGTGGCGCCGGCACGGCCGGCGCCGCGCCTTCTGAAACACGGGAGATAGGGGCGATGGGATTTCTCGACCGCAATGCCCGCACGCTGCTCCTGAGCGAGCTTGTCGCCGGCATGGCGCTCACCTTCCGCTACATGTTCAAGCAGAAGGTGACGGTCAACTACCCCTACGAGAAGGGGCCGCTGAGCCCGCGCTTCCGCGGCGAGCACGTGCTGCGGCGCTACCCGAACGGCGAGGAGCGCTGCATTGCCTGCAAGCTCTGCGAGGCGGTCTGCCCGGCGCTCGCCATCACCATCGAGGCGGAACCGCGCGATGACGGCTCGCGGCGCACGACGCGCTACGACATCGACATGACCAAGTGCATCTATTGCGGCTTCTGCCAGGAAGCCTGCCCGGTCGATGCGATCGTCGAGGGGCCGAACTTCGAGTTCGCGACCGAGACCCGCGAGGAACTGTTCTACGACAAGGCCAAGCTGCTGGCGAACGGTGACCGCTGGGAAGACGAGATCGCCGCGAATCTCGCCGCCGACGCGCCGTACCGCTGACCGATGACGCCCGACCGCACCCTGACAACGAGCCGACGGACCCGCAAGACCATGCCGAATCAAGCCCAGCCGGAGGGCATCAGGACATGACCGTGGCGGCACTCGCCTTCTATCTGTTCGCCTTCGTCACCATCGCCTCGGGCTTCATGGTGATCGCGGCGCGAAACCCCGTGCATTCGGTGCTGTTCCTCATCCTCGCCTTCTTCAACGCGGCGGGCCTGTTCGTGCTGCTCGGCGCGGAGTTCCTGGCGATGATCCTGGTCATCGTCTATGTCGGCGCGGTCGCGGTGCTGTTCCTGTTCGTGGTCATGATGCTCGACATCAACTTCGTCGAGCTCCGGCAGGGGTTCCTGCAGTATCTGCCGATCGGCGGCGCCATCGGCATCATCCTGCTGATCGAGCTGCTGCTGGTGCTGGCCGGCTGGGTGATCGAGCCTGCGACGATCGCCGCGGCGCGCGCGCCGACGGTGGCCGGCCTCTCCAATACCGAGGCGCTCGGCAACATCATCTACACGGATTATGTCTACCTCTTCCAGGCGGCCGGAATGGTCCTGCTGGTGGCGATGATCGGGGCGATCGTCCTGACCCACCGCCAGCGCGAAGGCGTCCGCAAGCAGCGCATCTCCGAGCAGGTCAACCGACCGATCGAGGACGCGGTGGCGATCCGCAAGGTGGAACCGGGGCAGGGCGCTTAGGACAGGCTGGACGACATGGAAATCGGACTCGAACACTACCTGACGGTCGCCGCGATACTGTTCACGCTCGGCATCTTCGGGATCTTCCTGAACCGCAAGAACGTCATCATCATCCTGATGTCGGTCGAGCTGATGCTGCTCGCGGTCAATATCAACCTGGTCGCCTTCTCGGCTTATCTGGACGACCTGATCGGCCAGGTCTTCGCGATGTTCGTCCTAACCGTCGCCGCCGCCGAGGCGGCCATCGGCCTCGCCATCCTTGTGGTCTTCTTCCGTAATCGCGGCTCGATCGCGGTCGAAGACATCGACCTGATGAAGGGCTGAGCGCGGCCATGTACGTTCTGATCGTCTTCCTGCCGCTCGCAGCGGCGCTCATCGCCGGCTTCTTCGGCCGCCAGCTCGGGGACCGGGGCGCGCAGGTCGTCACCTCGGGCGCCGTACTGACCAGCGCCCTCCTGTCCTGGGTGGCGCTCTTCCAGGTCGCCTTCGGCCATGCGCCGGTCACCATCACGCTGTTCGACTGGGTCGTGTCCGGCGATTTCGCCGCCTCCTGGGCGATCCGCGTCGATGCGCTGACCGCGGTCATGCTGGTCGTCGTGAACACCGTGTCGTCGCTCGTGCATGTCTACTCGATCGGCTACATGTCGCACGACAAGGCCAAGGGTCGCTTCATGGCCTACCTGTCGTTGTTCACCTTCGCGATGCTGATGCTGGTGACCGCCGACAACCTCCTGCAGCTCTATTTCGGCTGGGAAGGGGTCGGGCTCGCGTCCTACCTGCTGATCGGCTTCTGGTATCACAAGGCCTCGGCCAACGCCGCCGCGATCAAGGCCTTCGTTGTCAACCGGGTCGGCGACTTCGGCTTCGCGCTCGGCGTGGTCGGGATCTTCTATATCTTCGGCTCGATCGAGTTCGACCAGATCTTCGCCGCCGCGCCGGAGCAGGTCGGCAAGTCGTTCGTCTTCATGGGCATGGAAGTGGACGTGCTGACGACGCTCTGCCTGCTGCTCTTCCTGGGCGCGATGGGCAAGTCGGCGCAGCTGTTCCTGCACACCTGGCTGCCCGACGCGATGGAGGGCCCGACCCCGGTCTCGGCCCTGATCCACGCCGCGACGATGGTCACGGCCGGCGTCTTCATGGTTGCCCGGCTGTCGCCGCTGTTCGAATACGCGCCCGACGCGCTGACCGTGGTGACCGTGGTCGGCGGCTCGACCGCCTTCTTCGCGGCGACCGTCGGTCTCGTGCAGAACGACATCAAGCGGGTCATCGCATATTCGACCTGCAGCCAGCTCGGCTACATGTTCTTCGCCGCCGGCGTCTCGGCCTATCCGGTGGCGATCTTTCACCTGTTCACCCATGCCTTCTTCAAGGCGCTGCTGTTCCTCTGCGCCGGCTCGGTGATCCACGCCGTGTCGGACGAGCAGGACATGCGGCGCATGGGCGGCCTGTGGAAGCATATCAAGGCGACCTACGTGCTGATGTGGATCGGCTCGCTGGCTCTCGCCGGGATCTGGCCGTTCGCCGGCTACTTCTCGAAGGACATGGTCCT
The DNA here is from genome assembly GCF_900172325.1 of Oceanibacterium hippocampi. Lineage (GTDB taxonomy): Bacteria > Pseudomonadota > Alphaproteobacteria > Sneathiellales > Sneathiellaceae > Oceanibacterium > Oceanibacterium hippocampi. Next base: position 26,119 of record NZ_FWFR01000002.1, read on the forward strand.
CGAGGCGGCCTATGCGGCGGGCACCACTGTCGGCAGCTATGCCTTCTGGCTCGGCATCGCGGCCGCGATCATGACCGCCTTCTATTCCTGGCGCCTGCTGTTCATGACCTTCCATGGCGCGCCGCGGGCCTCGAAAGAGGTCATGGACCATGTCCACGAATCGCCGAAGGTGATGCTGATCCCGCTATACGTGCTGGCGCTCGGCTCGATCTGCGCCGGCTTCATCTTCGCGCCCTACATGGTCGGCCATCATTACCAGGAGTTCTGGGGCAACTCGATCCTCGTCCTGGAGGAGCATGTCGCCATGGCCGAGGCGCACGATGTCGCCGCCTGGGTCAAGTTCCTGCCGCTGGTCGCCGGGGTCGTCGGCATCCTTATCGCCTTCCAGCTCTATATCCGGCGCCCGGAAATGCCGGCGGAGCTGGCCCGCACGCACCAGGCGCTCTACCAGTTCCTGCTCAACAAGTGGTATTTCGACGAGCTCTACGACTGGATCTTCGTCCGCCCGGCAACCTGGCTCGGACGGGTGCTGTGGAAGGGCGGTGACGGCCGCATCATCGACGGTCTCGGGCCGGACGGGATCGCGATGACCGTCGTTCGCGTCGCCGCCCGGGCCAAGCAGATCCAGACCGGCTACATCTATCACTATGCGTTCGCGATCCTGATCGGCATCGCGGCCTTCGTGACCCTGTTCTTCTACGGCGTGGACTGAGCCCGATGATCGACTGGCCCCTGCTATCCATCGTCACGTTCCTGCCGGCCGTCGGCGCGCTGTTCATCCTGCTGGTCCGGGGCAGCGAAGAAGTGGTCGCGCGCAATGCCCGCAACGTCGCGCTGTGGACGACGCTGATCACCTTCGCGCTGTCGCTGCTGATCTGGATCGACTTCGACAATTCGGTCGCGGGCTTCCAGTTCGTCGAGAAGAGCGACTGGCTGGCCGCCGGGATCACCTATCACATGGGGGTCGACGGCATCTCGATGCTGTTCGTGATCCTCACGACCTTCCTGATGCCGCTCTGCATCCTGGCGAGCTGGGAATCGATCCAGACCCGGGTCAAGGAATACATGATCGCGTTCCTGGTCATGGAAACGCTCATGATCGGCGTGTTCTGCGCCCTCGACCTGATGGTCTTCTACCTGTTCTTCGAGGCCGGCCTGATCCCGATGTTCCTGATCATCGGCATCTGGGGCGGCGTGCGGCGGGTCTACGCCTCGTTCAAGTTCTTCCTCTACACGCTGCTGGGCTCGGTGCTGATGCTGATCGCGATGATCGCGATGTATGTCGACGCCGGGACCACCGATATCGCGGTCCTGCTGACCCATGACTTCCCGGCCGGCATGCAGCCCTGGCTGTGGTTCGCCTTCTTCGCCTCCTTCGCGGTCAAGATGCCGATGTGGCCGGTCCACACCTGGCTGCCCGACGCCCACGTGGAGGCGCCGACGGCCGGTTCGGTGATCCTGGCGGCGGTGCTCCTCAAGATGGGCGGCTACGGCTTCCTGCGCTTCTCGCTTCCGATGTTCCCGCTCGGCAGCGAGATGTTCGCGCCGCTGGTCTTCGCGCTCAGCGTGATCGCCATCGTCTATGCCTCGCTGGTCGCCTTCGTCCAGGAGGACATGAAGAAACTGATCGCCTACGCGTCGGTCGCCCACATGGGCTTCGTGACGATGGGCATCTTCACCGTTACCACGCAGGGCCTGCAGGGCGGCATCTACCAGATGCTGAGCCACGGGATCATTTCCGGCGCGCTCTTCCTCTGCGTCGGCGTGGTCTACGACCGGATGCATACCCGGCTCATCGCGCGCTACGGTGGGCTGGCGACACGGATGCCGAAATACGCCTTCATCTTCATGCTGTTCACGATGGCGAATGTCGGCCTGCCCGGCACCTCGGGCTTCGTCGGCGAGATCCTGGCGCTGGCCGGCATCTTCCAGGTCAACACCTGGGTCGCGGTGATCGCCGCGATCGGCATCATCCTGAGCGCGGTCTACGCGCTCTGGCTCTATCGCCAGATCATCTTCGGGCAGCTTACCCGGGACGATCTCAAGTCGATCCTCGACGTCAACCGGCGCGAGATGCTGATCTTCACGCCGCTGATCATCATGTGCATCGTGATGGGCGTCTGGCCGGACCCGTTCCTCCGGGTCATGGACGCCTCCGTCGCCAATCTGATCGAGCATCACCAGCTCGCCCTCGACGCCGCCAACGCGGTGTCGGTCGCCACCCGCTAGAAGGCCAGAGACGATCATGGACACGATCAATTCCCTGAACATCTCGGCCGCGGGCGCGGAGCTCTTCCTCGCCGTCGCGGTGATGGTGCTGCTCATGTTGGGCGCCTTCCGGGGCAATCGCGCGGTCGTCCCGATCTCCTGGCTTTCGGTGCTCTCGCTCGTCTTCGCGGCCTTCCTGGTGATGACCGGGCCGAGCGGGACGACGCTGGCGTTCGGCGACCTCTTCATCACCGACGATTTCGCGCGCTTCGCCAAGGTGTTGTCGCTGCTTGCCGCGGCGACCGCCATCGTGATGTCTATGGACTATATCCAGCGGGAGCGGATGGCCCGCTTCGAGTTCCCGATCCTGATGCTGCTGGCATCGCTCGGCATGCTCGCGATGATCTCGGCCAACGACCTGATCAGCCTCTATCTCGGCATGGAGCTGATGAGCCTGTCGCTTTACGTGACCGCCGCTTTCAAGCGCGATTCCCAGCGTGCGACCGAGGCCGGCCTGAAATATTTCGTGCTGGGCGTGCTGTCGTCGGGCCTGCTGCTCTACGGCTGCTCGTTGATCTACGGCTTCACCGGCAGCACCAATTTCACCGCCATCGCAGAGGTCCTCGAGAAGGGCGTGCAGAACGAGCTTGGCCTGCTGATCGGGCTCGTCTTCCTGATCTCCGGCCTTGCCTTCAAGGTTTCCGCCGTGCCGTTCCACATGTGGACGCCGGACGTCTACGAGGGCGTGCCGACGCCGGTTACCGCATTCTTCGCGGTGGCGCCGAAGGTGGCGGCGATCGCGCTGTTCTTCCGCACCATGCTTTCGCCGTTCGGCGAGGTCGCCGGCGACTGGCAGCAGATCATCATTTTCATCTCGATCGGCTCGATGCTGCTCGGCGCCTTCGCCGCGATCGGCCAGCGCAACATCAAGCGACTGATGGCCTATTCCTCGATCGGCCATATGGGCTATGCGCTGATCGGTCTCGCGGCCGGTACCGCCGAGGGCGTGCAGGGCGTGCTGGTCTACATGACGATCTACGCGGTGATGAATATCGGTGCCTTCGCCTGCATTCTCTCGATGCGCCGGAAGGACGGGATGGTCGAGGGCGTCGCCGATCTGGCCGGCCTCGCCAAGTCCCAGCCGAAGACCGCCTTCGCCTTCGCCGCCTTCCTGTTCTCGCTGGCCGGTATCCCGCCGCTCGCCGGTTTCTTCGGCAAGCTCTACATCTTCCTCGCCGCGGTCAACTCGGGCCTCTATGCCCTGGCGGTGATCGGCGTGGTGACGTCGGTGGTCGGCGCCTTCTACTATCTGAACATCATCAAGGTCATGTATTTCGACGAGCCGAGCGGCCAGTTCGAGTCGATGACGCGCGTGATGGGGCTGATCACCACCGTCGCCGGTGTCCTGACCGTCTTCTACTTCGTCTATCCGGGCCAGCTGGTGGCCGGGGCCGGCACGGCGGCGGCGGCGCTATTCCCGTGACCGCGGGGCCGGACGCGGGTCTGGCGCTCCCGTCCTTCTACGACTGCCGCTATGTGGACGAGGTCGAAAGCACCCAGGACGAGGTCCGCAAGGCTGCCGAGGCCGGCGCTCCCGAGGGGCTGATCGTGCGCGCCGGCAGCCAGCGCGCGGGCGTCGGCCGCCGCGCCCGGAGCTGGACCAGCCCGCCCGGCAATCTCTACTGCTCGCTGCTGCTCCGTCCGGCTGTCGCTCCGCTGGCCGCGGCGCAGCTATCCTTCGCCGTCGCGCTGGCCATAGCCGGGGCGGTCGAGCGCCATCTGCCGGACAGCGTCAGGGTTTCCTGCAAGTGGCCGAACGATGTCCTGGTCGACGGCCGCAAGATCGCCGGCATCCTGCTCGAATCGCGGACCGGGCAGGGCGGCCTCGTCGACTGGCTGATTCCCGGCACCGGTATCAATATCGACAGCCATCCGGACATCGCCGCCAATGTCCTGCCGACCAGCATCCGCGCGGCCGGCGGCGCCGGCACCCCGGCATCGTTGCTGGCGGCCTATGCCGAGGCCCTGCTGCCGCTCTACCGCGGGTTCCTCGCGGACGGTTTCGGGCCACTTCGCGAGGCCTGGCTGAAGCGCGCCGACGGGCTCGGCCAGCCGCTCGTCGCGCGCCTGCCCAACACCTCGATCGAGGGTGTCTTCGAGGATCTCGACGATGCCGGCGGCCTGGTTCTCGGGTGCCCGGGCGGCGTGCGCAGGGTGATCAACGCGGGCGAGGTCTTCCGCCCGGCAATCGCAGAGGGAGAGGCGTGATGCTGCTCGCCATCGACGTCGGCAATACCAACACGACCTTCGCCATCTATGACGGCGAGACGATGCGCGGCGAATGGCGGATCGCCACCTCCGACAAGCGCACGGCGGACGAATATGCCGCCTGGCTGCTCTCGCTGATGCAGCTCTCCCGGCTGAGCTTCGACGACATCGAGGCGGCGATCATCGCCAGCGTGGTGCCGCAGAGCGACTTCAACATGAAGACGCTCTGCCGGCGCTACTTCGAGGTCGATCCGCGGTTCATCGGCGACGAGAATGTCACGACCGGTATTCGCGCCAGGATCGACAACCCGCGCGAGGTCGGGGCCGACCGCATCGTCGATGCCGTGGGCGCGCATGTGAAGTACGGCGGGCCGCTGATCATCATCGATTTCGGTACCGCGACGACGTTCGACGTGATCGACGAGAACGGCGATTTCTGCGGCGGGGTGTTTGCGCCGGGCATCAACCTGAGCCTTCAGGCGCTGCACATGGCGGCGGCCAAGCTGCCCCGGGTCGCCGTCGCCCGGCCCGAGCGGGTGATCGGCCGCAACACCCAGGAATGCATGCAGTCCGGCGTGTTCTGGGGCTATGTCAGCATGATCGAGGGCATCGTCACGCGCATTCGCGAGGAATGGGGCGTGCATATGGGAACGGTCGCCACCGGCGGCCTCGCGCCGCTTTTCGCCGAGGGCACGAACGCCATCGATCGTATCGATCAGGACCTGACGATGAATGGCCTCTTGGAAATCCATCGCCGGAACAGCAATTTACAGTGATGAAGCAAACCAGACCGACCGATGACATCGCCGCCGACGCGCTGCATTTCCTGCCGCTTGGCGGAACCGGCGAGATCGGCATGAATCTCAATCTTTACGGCCTCGACGGCAAATGGCTGATGGTCGATCTCGGCATCAGCTTCGCCGACGAATCGCTGCCGGGCATCGACATCATCATGCCCGATCCGACCTGGATCGAGGATCGCCGCGACGACCTGATCGCGATCGTGCTGACGCATGCGCACGAGGACCACCTCGGCGCGGTCGCCCATCTCTGGCCGGAATTGCGGGTGCCGGTCTACGCGACGCCGTTCGCCGCCGGCGTGCTGCGCCACAAGCTGATCGAGGCCGGGCTGCAGGACGAGGTCGAGGTCCATATCCTCGACGACGACAAGCCGCTCGTCCTCGGGCCGTTCACTATCGGGCTGCTGCCGATCACCCATTCGATCCCGGAAATGCGGTCGCTGGTCATCGACACCCGGTTCGGCCGCGTCGTGCATAGCGGCGACTGGAAGCTCGACCCCGAGCCGCTGGTCGGTCCGGCGACCCGGCCCGAGGACTTCACCGCCGCCGGCGATGCCGGCGTGCTGGCGCTGGTTTGCGATTCGACCAATGTCCTGAAGGCCGGCCGCTCCGGCTCGGAATCCCGGGTGCGCGACCAGCTGATGGAGATTGTCGGCCGCTGCAAGCGCCGGGTCGCGGTGACCACCTTCTCGTCGAACATCGCCCGGGTGCAGACCATCGCCGAGGTCGCTGCCGCGCATGGCCGCGATCTCGTGCTGGTCGGCCGCTCGGTCAACCGCATGGTCTCGGTGGCCCGCGAGTGCGGCTACCTGCCCGGTCTCAGGGCGCCGATCCCGCCCAAGGAGGCGGGATTCCTGCCGCCGGACAAGACGCTGCTGCTCTGCACCGGCTGCCAGGGGGAACCCAACGGGGCGATGGCGCGAATCGCCGCCGGCGAGCATCCGGATATCGGGATCGATGCCGGCGATACGGTGATCTTCTCGTCCAAGGTCATCCCTGGCAACGAGCGGAGCCTGTTCGCGCTCCACAACACGCTGGCCCGGTCCGGCGTCGAGGTGGTCAGCGAACTCGACCATTTCGTCCATGTCTCGGGCCATCCGGCGCGCGACGAACTGACCGACATGTATCGCTGGGTGCGACCGCGCATCGCCGTGCCGGTGCATGGCGAGGCCCGTCATCTCTACGAACATGCCGCGCTTGCCCGTTCGCTCGGGGTGCCGGAAGCGCCGGTGCTCCGGAACGGCGACATCCTGCGGCTGGCACCGGGGCCGGCAACCATCGTCGGCCAGGCCGAGACCGGGCGGCTCGCGCTGTCCGGGTCCGGGCTGGTGCCGGTCGACGGCCTGCTGGTCCGGGAACGGCGCCGGCTGGTGTTCAACGGTGCCGCGACCGCGACGCTCGTCGTCGATCAGGAGGGCAAGCCTATCGCGCCGCTTCGGGTGACCACGATCGGCATCTTCGAGGACGGCACCGAGGACGATATCCTCGAGGATATGGAGGCCGAGCTCGCGCGCGAGCTGCGCGCGCTCCGGACCGCCGAGCGGCGCAGCGACGCGAATCTCACCGAGGCGGTGCGCCGCGCGGTGCGCCGGGTCGTCCGCCGGCTTTCCGGGCATCGCCCGACGACCATCGTCGAGGTCGTCCGCGTCGGCGATAAACCGGCCCGCAAGGGCCGCAAAGTCAGTGAAGTGGAGGCCGCATGATCGGCAAGCTGAACCATGTCGCCATCGCCGTTCCGGACCTGGAAAAGGCGACGGCCGTCTATCGCGACATGCTGGGGGCCCGGGTCTCGAACCCGGTCGACCAGCCCGATCACGGGGTCACCGTGGTCTTCGTCGAACTTCCCAACACGAAGATCGAGCTGCTGCGGCCGCTCGGCGAGGGGTCACCGATCGCCGGTTTCCTGAAGCGCAATCCGGACGGCGGCATGCATCATGTCTGCTACGAGGTCGACGACATTCTCGTTGCCCGTGATCGCATGAAGGCGACCGGCGCGCGGATCCTCGGCGACGGCGAGCCGAAGACCGGCGCCCACGGGAAGCCGGTGCTGTTCCTCCATCCGAAGGACTTCACCGGGACCCTGGTCGAGCTCGAGCAGGTCTGAGCCCGTGTCGCTCGTCGGCGGAATAGTGGTCTTCATCGTCGTCTGGTGGCTGGTGCTGTTCTGCGTCCTGCCGATCGGCATCGTCAGCCAGGACGAGGGCAAGGCCGATTTCGCGCCCGGTACCGACCCGGGAGCGCCTTTGCGCCCGCGCATGGTCAGCAAGGCGCTCGTGACGACCGCCATCGCCATCGTGATCACGGCCGGCATCTGGGCGTACATGCGCTACGATCCGTTCGATATCGCGGCCTGGCTGCACGCGGCCTGAGCCGCCTTGACGAACGCTTAACCGGGCCGCGCTAGCCTCAGCGGATGCGAGGGACAGGCCGATGATCCGGATTGCCGCAAGCGGGCTGGCGCTGCTGGCCGCGACGCCGATCCTGGCCGCGACGCCGACGGCCGCCGTTGCCGGCGAGCTGGTCGTCGAGCGCGGGGTCTGCGAGCGGCTGATCCGCCATGTTGCCGACGCCGATGTCACCTACCGGCCGGGTGTCGGCGTCAGGGGCAGGGCGGTCGCGCCCGCCGATCTCGACGAGCCCCGACGACTGCGCCTGCCCGAGGTGGTGACGCTCGCCATCGATATTCCGCTCCGCGAACTCCTGGCCGATCCGAACCCCCGGCTTGCCGATGTCGAGGTCGCCGTCGGGACCATCGTCTACGATCTCGAAAGCGGCCGGTTCACCTTCGACGACCAGCCGATCGGGGCCGATGGCGAGGTCTATCTGGCCGAGCGGTGCCGTCGCCACGGCCGTCGCGGCGAGCCCGACTGAACGAGACGGCTTGGCGGTATCTGCGGTCGCGGGTCGGCGCTACACTGCCGCCATGTCGCCGCATGTCGCCAGGAAGCTCGCCGCCATTGTCTGTACCGACATCGTCGCCTATTCGCGATTGATGGGGGCCGACGAGGAAGCCACGCTGTCGCGCATGAAGGCCCATCGCCGCGAGCTGTGGGAGCCCGAGATCGCCGGGCACGGCGGGCGGATCGTCGGGTCCGCGGGCGATGCGCTGATGATCGAGTTTGCCAGCGCCGTCTCGGCGGTCGAGTGCGCGCTGGCGATCCAGCAGGGCATGGCGACGCGCGAGGCCGGGCGGCCCGAGACCCTGCAGATGCTGCTCCGCGTCGGCGTCAACATCGGCGAGGTGGTGGTCGACGGCGACGATCTGCTCGGCGACGGCGTGAATGTCGCGGCGCGCCTGCAGACGCTCGCGGCGGTGGGCGGGATCTGCATTTCCGGCAAGGTGCGCGAGGAGATCCAGGGCAAGCTGCCAGCCGGGTTCGCCGATGCCGGCGAGCACGCGGTCAAGAATATCGCCCGTCCGGTCCGGGTCTGGCGCTGGCCGGCGGACGGGCAACTCGCCGATGCCGGGCAGAGCCGCGACGATGACCCGTTGCCTTTGCCCGACAAGCCGTCCATCGCCGTCCTGCCGTTCGACAACCTGTCCGGCGACCCGGAACAGGATTATTTCGCCGACGGCATCTGCGAGGACGTGATCACCGACCTCTCCAAGGTTTCCGGCCTGTTCGTCAGTGCCCGGAACTCCTCCTTCGCCTACCGGGGCAAGAGCCCGGACATACGCCGGGTCTGCCGCGAACTCGGCGTCCGCCATGTGCTGGAGGGCAGCGTGCGGCGCGCCGGCCGTCGGATCCGGATCAATGCCCAGCTGATCGATGGCATCAGTGGCGGCCATCTCTGGGCCGATCGGTTCGACCGTGATCTGGAAGACATCTTCGCCGTCCAGGACGATGTCACCCGGGAGATTGTCGGTGCCCTGCAGGTCGCCCTGACCAAGGATGAACGGACCCGCCGTGCGGCGCGTCGCAAGGTCGATCCGGAAGCCTACGACCTCGCCATACGGGCGCGCAGCCTCATCCACGAATTCTCCGCTGACAGCCTGCAGGAGGCGCGCGGGCTGTTGCTGCGCGCCATGGCCATCGACCCCAACCTGGCGACCGCCTATTCCTGGCTGGCGCTCATTCACTGTGTCGAATACACCAACGGCTGGAACGGGGCCGGCCCGGATTATCTCCGGATCGCGCTTGGCCTGGCCGACCAGGCGTTCGCCGCCGACGAGAACGAGCCCTACGTGCATCATGCCCGGGCACTGATCCACATGTGGCTGCACGATCTGGACGAGGCGGAACGCGCCGCACGGCGGGCAATCGAACTCGATCCGAATTTCGCCGGCGCCTACAGTTCACTCGGTTCCATACTCGATTTCGCCGGTCGCCACGAGGACGCCATCAAGGCGCTGCAGTACGCCCTCCGGCTCGATCCGGGATACGGCATCGCCCGGCAGTTCCTCGGCCGGACGCTGTTCTCGCTACATCGATACGGCGAAGCCGAGGAGATCTATCGTCAACGGCTGGTGACGGCGCCGAACTCGGATCTCGCCCGGTGTTACCTGGCGGCCATCTGCGGTCATCTCGGACGCAGGGAAGAGGCGCGGCGTCTGTGGCGCGAGGTGCAGGCGATCAGCCCGGGATTCGATATAGAGCGGCTGCGCCGGATCATGCCCTACCGGGCTCCGGCAGCCCTGGATCATCTCGAAGAGGGCCTCCGGGCCGCCGGACTGGTCGACTGACAGCCGCCCGGAACGCGGGCATTCCGGACCACGCTTCCCCATATCTGAGATCGCGCGACAGCGCTAAACTCGCGCCATGTCGCCGCATGTCACCAGGAAACTCGCCGCCATTGTCTGCACCGATGTCGTCGCCTATTCGCGGCTGATGGAGGCCGACGAGGACGGCACGCTGTCGCGCATGAAGGCCCATCGCCGGGAGCTGTGGGAGCCCGAGATCGCCGGGCATGGCGGGCGGATCGTCGGATCCGCGGGCGATGCGCTGATGATCGAATTCGCCAGCGCCGTGTCGGCGGTCGAGTGCGCGCTGGCGATCCAGCAGGGCATGGCGGCGCGCGAGGCCGGGCAACCCGGGAATCTCCAGATGCTGCTCCGCATCGGCGTCAACATGGGCGAGGTCGTGGTCGACGGCGGCGACCTGCTGGGCGACGGCGTGAATGTCGCGGCCCGCCTGCAGACCCTGGCGAGGCCCGGCGGGATCTGCATTTCCGGCAAGGTGCGCGACGAGATTCTCGGCAAGCTGCCGGCCGACTTCGCGGACGGCGGCGCGCACGCGGTCAAGAACATCGCCCGTCCGGTCCGGGTCTGGCGCTGGCCGGCAACGGGGCCGGATGCCGAGGCCGACAAGGGTCGCTCCGAGGACTTGTTGCCGCTGCCGGACAAGCCGTCCATCGCCGTCCTGCCATTCGACAACCTGTCCGGCGACCCGGAACAGGACTATTTCGCCGACGGCATCTGCGAGGATGTGATCACCGACCTGTCCAAGGTCTCCGGCTTGTTCGTCACCGCCCGGAACTCCTCCTTCGCGTACAAGGGCAAGAGCCCGGATATCCGCAGGGTCTGCCGCGAACTCGGCGTCCGCCACGTGCTGGAGGGCAGTGTGCGGCGCGCCGGCCGCCGGGTGCGGATCAGTGCCCAACTCATCGACGGCCACACCGGCGGGCATCTCTGGGCCGATCGCTTCGACCGAGACCTGGAAGATATCTTCGCCGTGCAGGACGACGTGACGCGGGAGATCGTCCGCGCGCTGGAGGTCGCCCTGACACGCGACGAAAAAGCCCGCCGCGACAGCCGGCGGAAGGTCGATCCGAAAGCCTACGATCTGGCGATTCGCGCCCGGAGTTCGGTCAACGATCTTACGGCCGAAGGCATGGTCCGGGCGCGACAGGACCTGGAAAGCGCGATCGCCATCGAACCGGACCTGGCGCCGGCCCATGCCTGGCTGGCGCTGGTCACCACCGTCGAATATGCCAACGGCTGGAACGGCGCCGGTCCGGATAATCTGCAGACGGCGCTGCAACTTTGCGCGCGTGCACTGGCGTCCGACGAAAACGAACCGTTCGCCTATCTTGCCCTCGCGCTTACCCGCATGTGGCTTCGCGACCTCGACGCCGCCGAACGGTCGGTCAGGCAGGCGATCGCTCTCGATCCGAATTTCGCGGGCGCCTTCGCCGCCCTCGGTTCGATCCTCGATTTCGCCGGCCGCGCGGACGAGGCGATCGTGTCCCTGCAGACCGCCTTGCGCCTCGATCCCGAGTACGGCGTCGCGGAACAGTTCCTCGGCCGCTGCCTGTTCAACCTCGGACGCTACGACGAGGCCGAGGCGACCTACCGGAAACGGCTGGAAGAGGCGCGGCATTCGGATATCGCGCGGATGTTTCTCGCATCTATTCATGGCCACCAGGGGCGCAACGAGGAAGCGCGGCACCTGTGGCGGGAAATCCACGAGATCAACCCGGGTTTCGATATCGAGCGTCTGCGCCGGATCATGCCCTATCGCGAGCCGGCCGTGTTCGAGCGTCTCTACGCGGGTCTGCGCGCCGCCCGGCTGATCGCCTGACGGCGCGCAAGCCCGTATCTGAGACCGTTCGAGGGCGCTAAACTCCCGCCATGCCGCCGCAAGCGACCAGAAAACTAGCCGCCATCGTCTGTACCGACATCGTCGCCTATTCGCGGCTGATGGAGGCCGACGAGGACGGTACGCTGGAACGCATGAAGGCCCATCGCCGCGAGTTGTGGGAGCCGGAAATCGCCGGCCGCGGCGGACGCATCGTCGGCAGTGCCGGTGACGGGCTGATGATCGAATTCGCGAGCGCGGTGTCGGCGGTCGAATGCGCGCTTGCCATCCAGAAGGCGATGGCGGCGCGCGAGGCCGGGCGCCCGGCCGGACAGCGGATGCTGCTCCGCGTCGGCGTCAACATCGGCGAGGTGATGGTCGACGGAAGCGACCTGCTCGGCGACGGGGTGAACATCGCCGCGCGCCTGCAGGCGCTCGCAACGCCGGGCGGGATCTGCATTTCCGGCAAGGTGCACGACGAGATCCGCGGCGCACTGGCCGCGGACTTCACCCACGGCGGCGAGCACGCGGTCAAGAATATTGCCCGCGCCGTCCGGGTCTGGCGCTGGCCGGCGGACGGGCTGCCGAACGGGGCCGCGGGGGCGAACGGCGATGCCGGGCCGCCGTTGCCGGACAAGCCGTCGATCGCGGTGCTGCCGTTCGAGAACATGTCGGGCGATCCCGAGCAGGACTATTTCGCCGACGGCATCTGCGAGGACGTGATCACCGACCTGTCGAAGGTCTCCGGCCTGTTCGTCACCGCCCGCCATTCGTCCTTTGCCTACAAGGGCCGGAATCCGGATATCCGGGTGGTCTGCCGCGAGCTCGGGATCCGCTACGTGCTGGAAGGCAGCGTCCGCCGCGCCGGTCGCCGCGTGCGCATCAACGCGCAGCTTATCGACGGCCTGACCGGCGGCCATGTCTGGGCCGATCGTTTCGACCGGGATCTGGAGGATATCTTCGCTGCCCAGGACGACGTCACCCGCGCCATCGTGCGCGCGCTGGAGGTCGTCATGACGCGCGACGAGAAGGCGCGCCGTGCGGCACGCGGCAAGATCGATCCGGCGGCCTACGATCTCTATATTCGCGGCCGCGGCGCGATCGCGCGGATCACGGCCGAAAGCATGGCGGAAGCGCGCGGCTACCTGGCCCGGGCCATCGAGATCGACCCGGGCCAGGCCCGGTTCCACGCCTGGATGGCGGGCTGTCATTGCATCGAATTCGCCAATGGCTGGAACGGCGACAGCAAGGAGCATCTCGCGGCGGCGCGGGCATTGGCGGACAGGGCGCTCGCCATCGATGCCAACGAACCGGCGGCCTACCAGGCGCTTGCGCTTGTCGATCTGCGGGAGGGCGACCTGGAGCAGGCACGGCGCAACGCCGAGCTTTCCCTCGAACGCGATCCCAACTCCGCCGTGGGCTTCGCGTCTCTCGGCAATGTCTACGATTTCCTCGGCCGGCACGAGGAGGCGGTCGCCGCCCTGCAGCAGGCGGTGCGGCTCGATCCCGAATTCAGCATCACGCAACAGTTCCTCGGCCGCGCGCTGTTTTCGCTAGGGCGCTACGAGGCGGCCGAGACGGCTTACATGAAGCGCCTCGAGAAGGCGCCCAACTCGGACTTTTCCCGGTTGTTCCTGGCCGCCATATACGGCCATGGCGGCCGGTTCGAGGAGGCCCGGCGGCTCTGGCAGTCGGTGCGCGAGATCAATCCCGATTTCGATCTCGCGCGGCTCAGGCACATTCTTCCCTATCGCGATCCCGCGCGACTGGAGCATCTCCTGGACGGCCTGCGCGCCGCCCGGCTGATAGAATGACGCCGGCGGGCGATCCGTGCAGGAGGGAGTGCATGACGATGGTAAGGCTCACCCTCGCCGAGATCGAGGCGGCGGCCAACGCCGCGCTGAGCGCCCATGGCGCCTCGGCGGCGCAGGCCGCTGCGCTGGCACGCGCGATCACGGCGGCGCAGGCGACCGGGGCGACGACGCTCGGGCTCGGCCATCTCTTCGACGATTGCGCGGCCCTCGACGCCGGGCGGGCGAACGGGCTGGCCGACCCGGTGGTCGACGCGGGGGCGGCGGCCGTGATCCGTGTCGATGCCCGTGGCGGCTTTCCGCAGCTCGGCGTCGAACGTGGCTGGCCGGGCCTGGTCGCGGCGACGCGGAATGCCGGCGTCGGCATCCTCGCGCTCCGGAACGGCTATACCTCGGGCGCGATCGGCTATTTCGCCCGGCGGCTGGCGGTCGAGGAGGGCGTCGCGGCGATTGTCGCGGCCAATGCCGGCCCGGCGGTGATGGCCGCGTCGGGCGGGCGGACGCCGGTGTTCTGCACCAACCCGCTGGCCTTCGCGATGCCCCTGCCCGATGGGCCGCCGCTGGTCATCGACCAGTCGTCGAGCGCGGCCGCCTTTGTCCGCATCCGCGAGGCGGCCGAGGCGGGGACGCCGATCCCGGAAGGCTGGGCGCTTGACGCGGAAGGGCGACCGACGACCGATGGGGCGGCGGCGCTGGCAGGGACGCTGCTGCCGTTCGGCGGCGCGCGGGGCGCCAACATCGCGCTCATGGTCGAGATGATGGCGGTCGGTCTGACCGGGGGAAACTGGTCGCGCGAGGCGCCGCCCTTCAACCGTGGCGACCGCTCGCCGGGCGTCGGGCTGTTCATCCTGGCGATCGATCCGGCGGCGAGCGGCGGGGCGGACGTCGCCGGCCGCCTGTCGGGCTTCCTTGACGCGCTCCGGGACGAACCCGATATCCATCTGCCGGGTATCGGCAAGGGTCTCCGGGCGGAGGCGGCCGCCGCCGACGGGGTCGCGGTCGACGCGGCGCTGTGGGCCCGCGTTCTGGCGCTTGCCGAGGTGGTGGACTGAGCGGCCGGGCGGCCGCGGCGGGCGTTGCATGTTGCCCGCCGCTTGCCTACAAGAGCGGGGCGGCCTGTTGCCGCGAATGGTCAAGGATCGAGAGAAGCATGCGCCTGTCCCGCTATTTTCTGCCGACGCTCAAAGAAGACCCGAAGGAAGCGCAGATCGTCTCGCATCGGCTGATGCTGCGTGCCGGAATGATCCGCCAGTCGAGCGCCGGAATCTATTCCTGGCTGCCGATGGGCTACAACGTGCTGCGCAAGATCGAGGCGATCGTCCGCGAGGAGCAGAATCTCGCCGGCGCCCAGGAACTGCTGATGCCGACGATCCAGCCGGCCGACCTGTGGCGGGAATCCGGCCGCTACGACGACTACGGCAAGGAGATGCTCCGGATCCGCGATCGTCACGACCGCGACATGCTGTACGGCCCGACCAACGAGGAGCAGATCACCGAGATCGCCCGGGCGTCTGTTCGCAGCTACCGCGATGTGCCGAAGCTGCTCTATCACATCCAGTGGAAATTCCGTGACGAGGTCCGGCCGCGCTTCGGCGTGATGCGGGGCCGCGAGTTCCTGATGAAGGACGCCTATTCCTTCGACATCGACAAGGCGGGCGCGGTGCATTCCTACAACCGGATGTTCGTCTCCTACCTCAGGACCTACAGCCGGCTCGGCCTGCGCGCGATCCCGCTGGCCGCGGACACCGGACCGATCGGCGGCGATCTCAGTCACGAGTTCGTCATCCTGGCCGATACCGGTGAATCGGAGGTCTTCTGCCACAAGGACCTGCTGACCTTCGATCCGCTCGCCGGCGACATCGATTTCGAGGGCGACCTGCAGCCGATCGTCGACCACTGGACGTCGCTTTACGCCACCTCGGACGACAAGCATGTCCCGGCCGACTGCCCGGTGCCGGAAGGCGACCTGGTGCAGCGCCGCGGCATCGAGGTCGGCCATATCTTCTATTTCGGCAGCAAGTATTCGAAGCCGATGAACGCCACCGTGCAGAACCAGGACGGCGAGATCGTGCCGCTGGAAATGGGCTCCTACGGGATCGGCGTCTCGCGCCTGGTCGGCGCGATCATCGAGGCCTGCCACGACGAGGCCGGCATCGTCTGGCCCGAGGCGGTTGCCCCGTTCCGGGTCGGCCTGATCAACCTGAAGGTCCAGGATGCGGAAGTCTCGGCTGCCTGCGAGGATTTCTACGGCAAGCTCCGCAAGGCCGGCGTCGAGGTGCTTTACGACGATACCGACGAACGGGCCGGCGCCAAGTTCGCGACCATGGACCTGATCGGCCTGCCCTGGCAGGTGACGATCGGCCCGCGCGGCCTGAAGAACGGCATCGTCGAGGTCAAGAACCGGAAGAGCGGCGCCAAGGAGGAACTGAGCCTTGATGCCGCGCTGAACCGGTTCGCCGGCTGACGGGCGTGTTCTCCGCCCTCGAATGGACGATCGCCGCCCGCTATCTGCGGGCGAGGCGGGAAGAAGGCTTCATCTCGGTGATCGCCGGCTTCTCCTTCCTCGGCATCATGCTCGGCGTCGCCACGCTGATCATCGTGATGTCGGTGATGAACGGCTTCCGGGCGGAACTGCTCGATCGTATCCTCGGCCTGAACGGCCATCTGACCGTGCAGGCCGGCGACCGGCCGCTCGACGATTACGAAGCGCTGTCCGCCCGGATCCTGGCGATCGACGGCATCCGCCGGGTGACGCCGATCCTCGAGGGCCAGGTGCTCGTGACCCATGCCGGCCGCTCCAGCGGGGCACTCCTGCGCGGCATCCGGGCCGACGACCTCGCCGCGCTCGACATCCGCTTCAGCGGCCTGCGCGACGGTCTCGAGGATTTCCAGGGCAACGACGCGGTGATCCTCGGCTACCGGCTCGCCCGCCAGCTCGGACTCAGGGTCGGCGAGCGCGTCAACCTGGTCTCCCCGCAGGGCTCGGCGACGGCCTTCGGCGTCGTCCCCAGGGCGCGTGCCTATACCATCGTCGGCACCTTCAACGCCGAGATGTACGAGTATGACTCCGGCTATCTGTTCATGCCGCTGGACGCCGCCCAGGCCTATCTGAAATCGCCCGGCGCCGTCGGCGCGCTGGAAATCATGGCCGACGACGGCGACCGGGCGCTGTCGCTCAAGCTGCCGGTTCTCGAACTGATCGGCGGCGGCCGCTATCTCTACGACTGGATGCAGTCGCGGGCGGCGCTGTTCAACGCGCTGGCGGTCGAACGCAACGTCATGTTCCTGATCCTGACGCTGATCATCGTCGTCGCCGCCTTCAACATGATCTCGAGCCTGATCATGCTGGTGAAGGACAAGGGCAGGGGAATCGCCATCCTCCGCACCATGGGGGCGACACGCGGCATGGTGCTGCGCGTGTTCCTGATCGCCGGCTCCTCCGTCGGCGCCGTCGGCACGCTCGCCGGCTTCCTGCTCGGGCTCGGCTTCTGCGACAATATCGACACCATAAAGGGCTGGATCGAGCAGCTGACCGGGGCCAACCTGTTCGCCGCCGAGCTCTATTTCCTGTCGCACCTGCCGGCCAAGATCGATCCGCTCGAGGTCGCGCTGGTGGTCGCGATGGCGCTCTCGCTGTCCTTCCTGGCGACGCTCTACCCGGCCTGGCGGGCGGCCCGTCTCAACCCGGTCGAGGCGCTGCGTTATGAGTGAGCCCGCGATCGAGCTTCGCCACGTCGTCCGCACCTATCGCCGCGGCGCCTCGCCGGTGCCGGTGCTGAAGGATGTCGACCTCGCCCTGGCGCCGGGCGAAATGGTCGCCCTGCTCGGCCCGTCTGGCTCGGGCAAGTCGACGCTGCTCCACCTTGCCGGGCTGCTTGAACCGCCCGACGGCGGCGAGGTGCTGCTCGGTGGCGAGGCCTGCGGTCATCTCGACGACGGCCGGCGGAGCGCCCTGCGGCGCAGTTCGCTCGGCTTCGTCTACCAGTTCCATCATCTGCTGCCGGAATTCTCGGCGCTGGAGAACGTCATGATTCCGCAGCGCCTGGCCGGGACCGCCAAGGCCGAGGCCCGCGACCGCGCCGAGACGCTGCTGCGCAGCCTCGGGCTCGGCGAGCGACTCGACCATCGCCCGGCCCGGATGTCCGGCGGCGAACAGCAGCGGGTTGCCATCGCGCGCGCGATCGCCAATCGGCCGCGCGTCCTGCTGGCCGACGAGCCGACCGGCAATCTCGACCATTCGACCGCGGAAACCGTGTTCGAGGCGCTCGTTGCGCTGGCCCGCGACAGCGGCGTCGCGGCGCTGGTGGCAACCCACAATGTCGAGCTTGCCCGCCGCATGGATCGGATCGTCACGCTGGAAGACGGGCGGATCGTCCCCGTCTGAACGCGCCCGTCCCGCGGGAACCCAATGGACAGCGGAAGCGTCTTCTGTCCATGATGAGGTTCCGGGACGGAAAGGGGACGACGTGTCGACAGACGCCGGTACGGACCTGACGGATATCTTCGAGGACTACAGCGCGGCCGGGTATTACTGCGAGATGCTCGGCAACGGCGGTGCTCCGGCCCGCCACACCGAGGGCCTCCGCCGCCAGCTCTCCGAACTCGGCATCGCCGAACTGCGCCGCCGGGCGGCGATGGCGGAGCGCGAACTCTACAATCTCGGCATTACCTTCACGCTCTACTCGAACGGCAGCACGATCGACCGGATCCTGCCCTTCGACGTGATACCCCGGGTCCTGTCGAAGGACGACTGGGACATCATCAACCGGGGCGTCCGCCAGCGCGTCGCGGCGATCAACCTGTTCCTGCATGACATCTATCACGAGCAGAAGATCTTCAAGAACGGCATCATCCCGGCCGGCCTGGTGCTCGGCAACTCGAACTACCGTCCGGAGATGCAGGGCGTCGACCTGCCCAGGGGCACCTACGTGCAGATCTGCGGCATCGACATCGTGCGCGACGAGGCCGGCAACTTCCTGGTCCTCGAGGACAATGCGCGGACCCCGTCGGGCGTCTCCTACGTGGTCGAGAACCGCCATCTGATGCTGCGCGCCTTCCCCGACCTGATGGCCGGGATGCGGGTCCGCCCGGTCAGCAACTACGGCGTCCGCCTGCTCGACGCGATGGCCGAGGTGGCGCCCGCCGGGGTGAGCGATCCGCAGGTCGCGCTGCTTTCGCCCGGGGTCTTCAACTCGGCCTATTTCGAGCATGTCTTCCTGGCCCGCGAAATGGGCGTGCCGCTGGTCTCCGGCGAGGACCTGTTCGTCGACGACGACGACCGGGTGTTCATGCGCACGACCGTCGGCCCGGCTCCGGTGCATGTCATCTATCGCCGCATCAACGACGATTTCCTCGACCCGGAGGCGTTCCGCAAGGACAGCATGCTCGGCGTGCCGGGGCTGGTCCGGGCGGTCCGGCGCGGCACCGTCACGCTCGCCAACGCGATCGGCACCGGCGTCGCCGACGACAAGGCGGTCTATGCCTACATGCCGAGGATCATCCGCTACTACCTCGACGAGGACGCGATCCTGCAGAACGTGCCGACCCATATCTGCGGCGAGAAGGAGGGACTCGACCACACGCTCGCCCACATGGCGGATCTCGTGGTCAAGCCGGTCGGCGAGGCGGGCGGATACGGCGTCGTCGTCTGCCCCCATTCGACGGCGGCCGAGATCGAGGCCTGCCGCAAGCAGGTGCTCGCCGATCCCGCCAACTACATCAGCCAGCCGATGATCAACCTGTCGGTTTCGCCGACCCTTGTCGGCAGCGGCATCGAGCCGCGCCACGTCGACCTGCGTCCGTTCGCGATCACCGGTGACAGCACCTGGGTGCTGCCGGGCGGCCTCACCCGCGTCGCCCTGCCGAAGGGCTCGCTGATCGTCAACTCGTCGCAGGGCGGCGGATCGAAGGATACCTGGGTCCTTGACTAAGCTGCTCGCCCGTTTCGCGGAAAGCGCGCTCTGGATCGCCCGCTACATGGAGCGCGCGGAAAATCTCGCCCGCCTGCTCGACGTCAACGAGATGTTCTCCCAGGACCGCCACGATCTCGAGGAATGGCTGCCGATCGTCACCATCAACGCGGACGACGAACGTTTCCATGCGAGTTATCCGGCGCCGACCGTCGAGGATGTGATCAATTTCTACATTCTCGACGACGAGAACCCGACGTCGATCAAGTCGGCGGTCCGTTCGGCGCGCGAGAATGCACGGATGATCCGGCACCTCATCAGCACCGAGATGTGGACCCAGCTCAACATGTTCCACAACCGGCTGGCGACGATGAACCGGGGCGAGATACGGCTCGCCAACCTCTCGCCGATCTGCATGGAGATCAAGGAGACCTGCCAGACCCATGCCGGCATCATCTCCGGCACGCTCTACCGGGACGAGGTCTGGTGTTTCTACCAGATTGGCAAGTACCTGGAACGCGCCGACCAGACGACGCGGCTGCTCGACATCAAGTTCCAGCATGCCGCCCGGCCGAGCGACGATATCGAGGCGATGACCGATGCCGGGCTGTGGAACGCGCTGCTGCGCTCGGTCGCCGGCTACCACGCCTTCCGCCGTGAACATCCGCGCGGCTTCAAGCCGGAGATGGTCGCCGGCTTCCTGATCAACGACGACGGCTTCCCGCGCTCGGTCGCGGTCTGCCTCGACGAGCTGAAGCGTCTCTTCGGCGAGCTCGCGGCGGAGCAGGGGCGCCCGGTCCCGGCGACCATCACCGGGCTCCACGCCGCACTGCACGACGCCGCCGCGGCGCTGCCGCTCGACAAGGCCCGCGATGGCGACCTGCACGACTATCTCGACGGCCTGCAGGGGCGCTTCATCGATCTCTACGGCCGTCTCGCGGAACATTATTTTTCCGGCGATGTCCCGCCGCCCGGGGAAACCCGCCCGACCCAGACCCAGACGCAAGGCTGAGCGCCACTTTCCGCCGGTCCATGCGGCGCGGCGCGTGCCGGCGGGCATGCCGTTCTGCGGGCTTGACAAGAAAAGAACAAAACAGGAACATTTGGCCGGACAGAAACCCGAGGAGGCACCCATGTTCGAAACCCAGAAACTGCTGCGCCAGGGCATCGAGGCTGTTGTCATGCTGGCCGCGCTCTACGCCATCTTCACCTGGGCGACACTGATCGACGGGCTGATCGGCTGACGCCGGCCGTCGCGCCCGGCGCGGCGACGCCGGGCGACCGCACCGCGACGATCGACCGACAATGAGGAAATGATCCGAACGACTGGGACGACGGCTGTTCCCGAAGCCGTCGCATGCGATAATGGGCCGAGTGAAGGAAGAACTTGGAGCAGAGCCCTTGTCGCACGCGGGTTTCGTGCATTTGCGCGTCCACACAGCCTACTCCCTTTCCGAGGGGGCGATTCGCGTGAAGGAGCTCGCGGCGCTCTGCCGCGACGGACGGATGCCGGCGGTGGCGATCACCGACAGCTCCAACCTGTTCGGCGCGATGGAATTCTCCGAGGCGATGGCTAAGGCAGGGGTGCAGCCGATCATCGGCTGCCAGCTCGCGCTGCGCAGCCGGAACGCGGAACCGCAGGGACGTAGCCATCGCCATCGCGACCTGCCGACCATCGTTCTCCTGGCCCAGGACGAGACCGGATACGCCAACCTCCTGAAACTCTCGACCAAGGCCTTCCTGGAAACCGAGCCGACCGAGCTGCCGCAGGTCGACTTCGCCGATATCGTCGACCGTGGCGACGGCCTCATCTGCCTGACGGGCGGCGCCAACGGCCCGCTCGGGCATCTGCTCGCCGACAACAAGGACGGGCCTGCGCGGCAATTCCTGGAGCGCATGGCGGCGGCCTTCCCGGACCGTCTCTATGTCGAGATCCAGCGCCACGGCATGCCGGAGGAGATGGCGGTCGAGGAGCGCATGCTCGAACTCGCCTTCGATACCGGGCTGCCGCTGGTCGCCACCAACGAATGCTATTTCACCCGAGCGAACATGTACGAGGCGCACGACGCGCTGCGCTGCATCGCCGGCGGCACCTATGTCGGCGTGAGCGAGCGCGACCGTCTGACCCCGGAACATTATTTCAAGTCGGCCGACGAGATGGCGGCGCTCTTCGACGACCTGCCGGAAGCGATCGAGAACAGTCTCGTGATCGCCCGGCGCTGCGCCGTCGCCGCGCCGAAGCGGTCGCCGATCCTGCCGAATTTCACCGACGACGGCTCGGACGAGGGGCTGGAGCTCGAGAACCAGGCCCGCCGCGGCCTGGAAGGCCGCCTCCGGGAGGCGGTCTTCACCGACGACATGGACGCGGCGGCACGCGAGGCCGCGGCCGTGCCCTATTGGGAGCGCTTCGATTACGAGCTCGGCATCATCCGCCAGATGGGCTTCTCGGGTTATTTCCTGATCGTTTCCGACTTCATCAAGTGGGCGAAGGCCCATGGCATCCCGGTCGGGCCGGGACGCGGCTCCGGCGCCGGCTCGGTGATCGCCTGGTCGCTCACTATCACCGATCTCGACCCGCTCCGCTTCGGCCTGCTGTTCGAACGCTTCCTCAATCCCGAGCGGATCTCGATGCCTGACTTCGACATCGACTTCTGCCAGGACCGGCGCGACGAGGTGATCGACTACGTCCAGCAGAAATACGGGCGCGGCAACGTTGCCCAGATCATCACCTTCGGGAAGCTGCAGGCCCGGGCGGCGCTGCGCGACGTCGGGCGGGTGCTGGAACTGGGCTTCGGCCGGGTCGACCGGATCTGCAAGATGGTGCCGAACAATCCCGCCAACCCGGTCACGCTCGCCGAGGCGCTCGAGATCGAGCCCCGGCTCAAGGAGGAGAAGCGGAACGACGAGGGCGTCGCCCGCCTGATCGAGACGGCGCAGAAGCTGGAGGGTCTTTACCGGCACGCCTCGACGCACGCCGCCGGCGTGGTGATCGGCGACCGGCCGCTCGAGGAACTGGTGCCGCTCTACCGCGACCCGCGCTCCGACATGCCGGTGACCCAGTTCTCGATGAAATATGCCGAGGCGGCCGGGCTGGTGAAGTTCGACTTTCTCGGCCTGAAGACGCTGACGGTCCTCGACCGGGCGCGCAAGCTGCTCGAGCAGCGCGAGATAAAGGTCGACCTGGCGGCCCTGCCGCTCGACGACAAGGCGACCTACGCCATGCTCGGCCGCGGCGAGACGGTCGGCGTGTTCCAGCTTGAAAGTTCGGGCATGCGCGACGTGCTTCGGCAGATGCGGCCGGACGTCTTCGAGGAGATCATCGCCCTTGTCGCGCTCTACCGTCCCGGGCCGATGGACAACATCCCGAAATACATCGCCTGCAAGTTCGGCCAGGAGCAGCCGGACTACCTGCACCCCTGGCTGGAGAAGCTTCTGAAGGAGACCTACGGGGTCATCATCTACCAGGAGCAGGTGCTGGAGATCGCCAAGATCCTCGCCGGATACAGCCTTGGCGAGGCCGATATCCTGCGCAAGGCGATGGGCAAGAAGATCAAGGAGGAGATGGACGCCCAGCGCGAGCGCTTCGTCTCGGGCGCGGCCGGGAAGGGCGTGCCGAAGCAGCAGGCCTCGAGCATCTTCGACCAGGTGGCGAAGTTCGCCGGTTACGGCTTCAACAAGGCGCACAGCGCCTGCTACGCGCTCATCGCCTACCAGACCGCCTGGCTCAAGGCCAACTACCCGGTCGAGTTCATGGCCGCCTCGATGAGCCTCGACCTCAACAATACCGACAAGCTCAACATCTTCCGCCAGGAGCTCGATCGTTCCGGCATCGAGGTCCGCTCGCCGGACATCAACCGCTCCGGCGTCGAGTTCTCGGTGGAGTTCGAGGGCGAGACCGGCGCCGTCCGCTATGCCCTCGCGGCGATCAAGAATGTCGGGCGGGAGGCGATGGCGCAGATCGTCGCCGAACGGGAGCGGGGCGGGCCGTTCCGTTCGATCGCCGACTTCGCGAGCCGGGTCGATCCGGGTGTGATCAACAAGCGCCAGCTCGAGAACCTGATCCGCGCCGGCGCCTTTGACGGGCTGAACGCCAACCGCACCCAGCTGCTCGCCGGCGCCGACCTGATCCTGCGCCATGCGGGCAGCTGCGCCTCCGAACGCGCGGCCGGCCAGACCAGCCTGTTCGGCGGTGGCCCGGCCGAGGAAAGCCAGGCGCTCCGCCTGCCGGACGTGCCGCCGGCGTCGGCCGTCGACCAGCTGCGCGACGAGTTCGACGCCGTCGGCTTCTATCTCTCGGCGCATCCGCTCGACGCCTATGCGGAAACGCTGGCCAAGCTCGGCACGGTCAGTGCCGCGGCGCTGCCCGCGGTACTGCGGCGGGGCGAGGCGAGCTGCCGGATCGCCGGGGCCATCCTGGGCAAGCAGGAGCGACGCTCGGCGCGCGGCACGCCGTTCGCCTTCGTCCAGCTCTCCGATCCGACCGGCGCCTACGAGGTCACGGTCTTTTCCGAGGTTCTCGAGGAGGCCCGCGAGATCATGGAAGTCGGCCAGAGCGTGGTCCTTCACGTCGACGGCAAGTCCGATGGCGAGCAGATCCGGCTGACCGCGACCCGGATCCAGACGCTCGACGGCGCGGCCGCCCAGGCGGGCGGCGATGTCGCGCTCTACCTGGCCAATACCGATCCGCTGCCGGCGATCGCCCGGCTGCTCCAGGACACGGGCGGCGGCCGCAACCGCGTCTTCATGGTTCTCGACCTGCCCGAGGACGGCACCGAGGTCCGGATCAAGCTGCCGCAGCCCTACGCGATCTCGCCGCAGATCCGACAGGCCCTGAAGACCTTTCCCGGCGTTCGCGACCTGCGCGAGGCCTGAACGCCAATAGCGCGGAAAAGCACCGGGAATGGCGGAATATTCCCGCTTTTTCCTTGCATCCCGGGCCGGTCGCCGCTACAAGCCCGCAATTCACCAAATCCTCACGCGGGATCTTGGGCTCGGGGTATTCCCGGTCCTTCCGGTGTTCGATCCTGGATCGGACTCTTTTCCCGCGGCGGCTTAACCGGAAAAAGGAATTGCGAGCCATGGCTCTGCCAACCTTCACGATGCGCCAGCTCCTCGAAGCAGGCGTCCATTTCGGCCATCAGAAGCACCGTTGGAACCCGAAGATGGGTCCCTACCTGTTTGGTGTCCGCAACAATATCCATGTCATCGATCTGCAGCAGACCGTGCCGATGCTCTACGCGGCGCTGCAGACGATTCGCGACGTCGTCGCCGGCGGCGGCCGGGTGCTGTTCGTCGGCACCAAGCGCCAGGCCTCGGACACGATCGCGGAATCGGCGCGCAAGTGCGCCCAGTTCTACGTCAACCATCGCTGGCTCGGCGGCATGCTGACCAACTGGAAGACGATGTCGAATTCCATCAAGCGCCTGCGCGCGCTCGAGGAGGAACTCGGCGAGGAGAGCCGCGGCCGCACCAAGAAGGAGCTGCTGCAGCTGACCCGCGAACGCGAGAAGCTCGAGCGCTCGCTCGGCGGCATCAAGGAGATGGGCGGTCTTCCCGACCTGCTGGTCGTCATCGACACCAACAAGGAAGAGATCGCGATCCAGGAAGCTGTCAAGCTCGGTATCCCGATCGTCGCCATCCTCGACAGCAACTCGGACCCGAAGGGCATCACCTACCCGGTGCCGGGCAACGATGACGCGCTGCGGGCGATCTCGCTCTATTGCGAGCTCTTCACCGGCGCCGTGATCGACGGCATCTCGCGCGAGATGGAGGCGACCGGCGCCGATCTGGGCGAGTCGGAAGATCCGACCCTGGAAGATGTCGTCGAGGAAGCCGTGGCCGAGACGCCGGCAGAGGCAGCACCTGAGGCGGTGCCGGAGACTGCGCCCGAGGCGGCGCCGGAAGCCGCGCCGAAGGCCTGAGGCCCCGGCAACGCCACACCGCTACAAGGCAACTAGAGGCCAGAGGAAAGACAATGGCAGAAATCACAGCCGCGCTTGTCAAGGAGCTCCGCACCCGAAGCGGTGCCGGCATGATGGATTGCAAGAAAGCGCTCGTCGAGAATGACGGCGATCTCGAGGCGGCGATCGACTGGCTGCGCACCAAGGGCCTGGCAACCGCGGCCAAGAAGGCCGGCCGTGTCGCTGCCGAGGGCCTGGTCGGGGTCGCCACCGGCCCGACCGCCGCGGCGGTCGTCGAGATCAATTCGGAGACCGACTTCGTCGCCCGTAACGAGGCCTTCCAGACGCTCGTTTCGACGGTCGCCGAGATCGCGCTCAGCAATGCCGGCGACCACGACCGGACCATGGCCGCGGCCTATCCGGGCACCGGCCGCACGGTCGCCGAGGAAGTCACCAACGCGATCGCCAAGATCGGCGAGAACATGAACTTCCGCCGCAGCACCCAGATCGCCGTCAGCGACGGCGTCGTATCCGCCTATGTCCACAGCGCCGCGGCGCCGGGACTGGGCAAGATCGGCGTGCTCGTCGGCCTCGAAAGCAGCGGCGACAAGGCCAAGCTGGCGGAACTCGGCAAGGGCATCGCGATGCATATCGCGGCGACCAATCCGCAGTCCGTCTCGACCGCCGACCTGGACCAGACGCTGGTCGAGCGCGAGCGCGCCGTGCTTTCCGAGCAGGCCCGCGACAGCGGCAAGCCGGAGGAGATCATCGCCAAGATGGTCGAGGGCCGGCTCCGCAAGTTCTACGAGGAAGTCGTTCTCACCGAGCAGACCTATGTCATCGACGGCGAGACGCGAATCGCCAAGGTCGTCGAGCAGGCCGCCAAGGACCTGGGCACCCCGGTGAAGATCGCCGGTTTCGCCCGTTTCGCGGTCGGCGAGGGCATCGAGAAGGATGAAGGCGACTTCGCCGCCGAGGTCGCGGCCGTGGCCGGCTGAGCCCGATTCCCGTGCTTGTCTGACAGGACGGCGGCGCCAACGGTGCCGCCGTCTTTGTTTGCAGAGCCGTCGCGCCCGCGACAATATCCCTTACGCAGCCTATCGTGTATGGTGCCGGCGCGCCGGGGCCGCCGTGCGGGACCCGCGCCCAGATCCCACGTCCCGAACAAGCGAGTTCGCCATGTCCGCCGATCCGAAATACAAACGCGTCCTCCTGAAATGCTCCGGCGAGGCGCTGATGGCCGACGGCACGACCGGTATCGACAATGACACCGTCGAACGGATCGCCGCCGAGATCGCCTCCGTTTCCCGCCTCGACGTCGAGGTCTGCGTCGTCATCGGCGGCGGCAATATCTTTCGCGGGGTTTCCGCCAGCACGCATGGCATGGCGCGCGCAAGCGCCGACTACATGGGCATGCTGGCGACGGTGATGAACGCGCTCGCCTTGCAGAACGCGATCGAGCGGCTCGGCATCGAGACACGGGTCCTCTCGGCGATCCCGATGGCCAGCGTCTGCGAGCCCTATATCCGCCGCCGGGCAATGCGCCATCTGGAAAAGAAGCGGGTCGTGATCTTCGCTGCCGGTACCGGCAACCCGTTCTTTACGACCGACACGGCGGCCGCGCTCCGGGCGGCGGAAATGGGCTGCGACGTTCTGCTCAAGGGCACCCAGGTCGACGGTGTCTACAGCGACGACCCGCTCCGCAATCCGGATGCGATCCGCTACGAACGGCTCGACTACATGGACGTGCTGTCGCAGGATCTGAAGGTCATGGATGCCTCGGCGATCTCGCTGGCTCGCGAGAACAACATTCCGATCCTGGTATTCTCGATCCAGAAGCCCGGCGCATTCTCCGACGTTTTGACGGGCGTGGGGCGCTGTACGATTATCGAACAACGGAAAGAAGAAAAGACCGGAGTGCTCGCCAATGGCTGAACCCGATATCGACGACCTCAAGCGCCGCATGGACGGCGCGCTGGAGGCGCTGCGTCACGAATTCGCCGGTCTGCGGACGGGCCGGGCCCATGCCAGCCTGCTCGACCAGATCGTCGTCACCGCCTATGGCAGCGAGATGCCGCTGAGCCAGGTCGGCACCGTCAATGTGCCGGAATCGCGCATGCTCACGGTGCAGGTCTGGGACAAGTCCAATGTCAGCGCGGCCGAAAAGGCCATACGGTCGTCCAGCCTCGGCCTCAATCCCTCGGTAGACGGACAGCTGATCCGCATTCCGATCCCGGACCTGACCCAGGAACGGCGCCAGGAACTGACCAAGGTCGCCGGGCAGTATTCGGAGCAGGCACGGATCGCCGTCCGGAATGTCCGCCGGCACGGCATGGACGAGTTGAAGAAGCTCGAGAAGGACGGCGAGATCTCGCAGGACGACCACAAGATCTGGGCCGAGGAAATCCAGGACTTGACCGACAAGGCGATCAAGAGCATCGACGACGCGCTCGAGCACAAGCAGCAGGAAATCATGCAGGTCTGATCGGATGAGTGCCCCGCCGAAGACCGAAGACAGGATGAGCCTGCCGCGCCACGTTGCCATCATCATGGACGGCAACGGGCGCTGGGCGAAGGCGCGCGGACTGCCGCGGACCGCGGGCCACAAGCGTGGCGCCGACGCGGTGCGCAATGTCGTGGTCGGCGCGCGCGAGATCGGGATCGACTATCTCACGCTCTATGCCTTCTCGTCGGAGAACTGGAAACGGCCGGCCTCCGAGGTCGACGACCTGATGGGCCTGCTCAGGCTCTATCTCAGCAAGGAACTCGCCGAGCTTCACGAGAACGGGGTTCGCGTCCGCGTCATCGGCGAACGCGACCGGCTGGCGCCCGATATCGTCAAGATGATTGCCCACGCGGAGGAGCTGACGGCCGGCAACCGTGGCCTGACGCTGGCCATCGCGCTGAACTATGGCGGCCAGAACGAGATCGTCGGCGCCTGCCGGTCGATCGCCGCCAGGGTGGGCGAGGGCGCGCTTGCGCCCGAGGCGATCACCCCGGAACTGTTCGCCGGGCATCTGCAGACCGCCGGCATGCCCGATCCGGACATGCTGATCCGGACCAGCGGCGAACGGCGGCTCTCGAATTTCCTGCTCTGGCAATGCGCCTACGCGGAATTCTTCTTCGTCGACACCCTATGGCCCGATTTCGGCAAACAGCAGCTCGAGGAAGCGGTCCATGAATTCAGCCGCAGAGAACGCCGCTATGGCGCCTCCAGCGCCTGATCGCAGGGCGCCCTCGGCGCTCCTGCAACGGATCCTGTCGGCCGCCGTCCTGGCGCCGCTGGCGATCGCCTGCCTGTGGTACGGCGGCACCGCCTTCGCGGTCCTCGCCGGCGTCGCCGCGCTCTGCATGATATTCGAGTGGGAAACCGTGAGCTTCGGGCGCTTCGGCGCCCGCGCGGCACTGGCCGGTGCCGGGATCGCGGTTGCCGTCATCCTTGCCGCGCTCGGCCGGATCGAGTTCGCCTTCGTTGCCGTGATCGCCACGGCCGGCGCCTCGCTGATGTTCGCCCTGCTGACCCGGGCGGCACCCGCCTGGGCGCTTGCCGGTCCGCTCTACGTCGGCCTGCCGACTGTCGCACTGATCGCGCTCCGGGCCGAGGCCGGCAACGGCTTCGGCTGGACCCTCTGGCTGTTCATCGCGATCTGGGGTACCGATATCGGCGCCTATGTCGCCGGACGGTCGATCGGCGGCCCGAAGATCGCCCCCAGGATCAGCCCTTCGAAGACCTGGGCCGGCCTGATCGGCGGCATGGCGACGGCGGCCGGCGCCAGCCTGCTGCTCGCCGCCTACAGCGGATACCTGCCGCTGTCACTCGGCGGGGCGGCCCTTGCCGGGGCCCTTGTCGCCATCGTCGGGCAGGTCGGAGACTTTGCCGAATCGGCCTGGAAGCGGCATTTCAAGGTGAAGGATTCGAGCCGCCTGATCCCCGGTCACGGCGGGGTCCTGGACCGCGTCGACGGCCTCGTCGCGACCGTCCCGCTCGCTCTTTGCATCGCCTATCTGGCGGGCAGGACCGGCGCATTGTGATTGCCCCCGCAAGCAGCAGCGCGCTTACCGCCGACCTCGCGCCGACATCGGTGGCGGCCCCGAGACGGGTCAGCATCCTGGGCTCGACCGGTTCGGTCGGCTGCAACACGGTCGAACTGA
This sequence comes from Oceanibacterium hippocampi, assembly GCF_900172325.1. Taxonomy (GTDB): domain Bacteria; phylum Pseudomonadota; class Alphaproteobacteria; order Sneathiellales; family Sneathiellaceae; genus Oceanibacterium; species Oceanibacterium hippocampi. The sequence continues at coordinate 55,685 of NZ_FWFR01000002.1, forward strand.
TAGAACGCCAGCCCGAGGCCTTCATCGTCGATTCGCTGACCGCCAACCGCAACGCCGCGCTCCTGGCGGAGCAGGCGAGGCGGCTCGGCGCGCGGCGCGCGGTGGTCGCGGATGAAAGCGCCTACCTGGCCCTCAAGGACGCGCTGTCCGGGACCGGTATCGAGGCCGCGGCGGGCCCTGCCGCGCTGGTCGAGGCGGCGGCTTCGCCGGTCGACTGGATGATGGCCGCGATCGTCGGCGCCGCCGGTCTCGAGCCGACCCTGGCGGCGGTGCGGCAGGGCGCGATCGTCGCCTTCGCCAACAAGGAATGCCTGGTCTGCGCCGGCGAGCTGATGCTGCGCGAGGTGCGGGCAAGCGGCGCCACCCTGCTGCCGGTCGATTCCGAGCATAACGCGATCTTCCAGGTCTTCGATTCAACCCGTCCCGCGAGCGTCGAGCGCATCATCCTGACCGCTTCGGGCGGGCCGTTCCGCACTCTCAGCCGCAAGGAGATGGCGGGGGTGACGCGCGAACAGGCGCTTGCCCACCCGAACTGGTCGATGGGGATGAAGATCTCGATCGATTCCGCGACCATGATGAACAAGGGTCTGGAACTGATCGAGGCCTACCACCTGTTCCCGGTGACGGAAGCGCAGATCGACATCCTGATCCATCCGCAGTCGGTGGTTCACTCGCTGGTTGCCTACATCGACGGCTCGGTGCTTGCCCAGCTCGGGACGCCCGACATGCGGACTCCGATCGCCTATGCCCTCGGCTGGCCCGAGCGGCTGGCCGCGCCGGCCCCGCGGCTCGACCTCGCCGCACTCGGGCAACTGACCTTCGAGGCGCCGGATTCCGAGCGTTTCCCGGCCCTGCGCCTGGCCCGCGAGGCCTTGAAAAGCGGCGGTACGACACCAACTATCCTCAATGCCGCGAACGAGGTGGCGGTACAGGGATTTCTCGACGGGCGGATCGGTTTCCTCGACATCGCGCATCTCGCCGAAGAGACCCTGTCGCGACTTGCGCCGGCCCCGCTCGACAATCTCGAAGATCTGCTTGCCGCTGACGACGCGGCGCGCCGCGAGGCCGAACGCGCACTGACGTCACTCAGATAACGCCCCCGATGCCGTTGATGGAGCTGGCATGGACATTCTCGCCGGAATCTGGAATTACGCCGCGCCGTTCCTCGTCGTGCTCACGGTTCTCGTGTTCGTGCACGAACTCGGCCATTACCTCGTTGCCCGCTGGTGCGGGGTTCGCGTCGAGGTCTTCTCGATCGGCTTCGGCAGCGAGTTGTTCGGCTGGAACGACAAGGCCGGAACGCGCTGGAAGATCAGCTGGATACCGTTCGGCGGCTATGTGAAATTCTTCGGTGACGCCGACGCGGCAAGCACGCCCGGCGCCGAAACCGGGTCCATGTCGGCAGAGGAGCGGGCGGAAAGCTTCCACCACAAGCCGCTGCATCAGCGCGCCGCGGTGGTCGTCGCCGGCCCGGCGGCGAACTTCCTGTTCGCTATCGTTGTGCTCGCCGGCATGTTCTCGATTTACGGCCAGCCCTACACGCCGCCGGTTGTCGCCGGGGTCGTCCCCGGAAGTGCCGCCGACGCCGCCGGATTCCAGCCGGGCGACCGGGTGCTGGAGGTCAACGGCTCGGAGGTCCAGCGTTTCGAGCAGCTCCGCCAGGTCGTCATGGTCGGCCTCGAGGCGCCACTCGACATGCTGGTGTCGCGGAACGGTGCGAGCCTCCATCTCGAGGCCCGGCCGCAGATTGTCGAGATCGACGACGGTTCCGGCAACATGCAGAGGATCGGCCGCCTCGGCATCCAGTCCGGCGAGCCCGAGTTCGCCCGTCACGATCCGCTGACCGCGATCTGGCAGGCCGTCAAGGAAACCGGCTTCGTCACCACCGCCACGCTCCAGGGCGTCGGCCAGATGATCTCCGGCGCGCGCGACGCGTCGGAGCTGTCAGGGCCGGTCGGCATCGTCCGCATGTCCGGCCAGGCCGCCGAATACGGCGTTCTCGCGCTCGTCAACTTCATGGTTTTCCTGTCGATTAGCCTCGGGCTCATCAACCTGTTTCCGATCCCCATGCTGGACGGCGGGCATCTTTTGTTTTATGCCATCGAGGCGATCAGAGGGAAGCCATTGGGCGAGCGCTCAATGGAATACGGTTTTCGCATCGGCCTCTTCATGGTGTTGTCGCTGATGGCTTTCGCCACATGGCAGGATGTCGCGAAGCTCAGTGTCGGCACGTTCCTGTCCGGACTGTTCTCCTGATTGCACAAAGACAACGGCGATCGTGGCGTTCACGTCGCGGTTGCAGGGATCGATCGGACTTGCCGGTGGGCGGGGGTGCAGCGTTGCTTCGAGTTTGGCGGCTTCTCACGGCAGCGGCGTTGCTGATGGCCTACGCGGCTCTCTTCGCGATGCCCGCGAGCGCGCAGAGCAATGAGCGGGTCGAGGACATCGTCATCGAGGGTAACCAGCGCATCGAGGATGCGACGGTCCGTTCCTACATGTCGGTATCCGTCGGCGACCGCTACGATCCGGGCCGCGTCAACGCATCGCTGAAAGCGCTTTTCGACACCGGCCTGTTCGCCGACGTGACGATCCGCCGGGACGGCGGGGCGCTGATCGTGCGCGTGGTCGAGAATCCCATCATCAACCGGATCTCGTTCGAGGGAAACCGGCGGATCAGCGACGACGCGCTGCAGGCCGAAGTCCAGCTTCGCCCGCGCATCGTCTATACCCGGGCCCGGGTCCAGTCCGACGTCCAGCGCATCGCCCAGGTCTACCGCGCGAGCGGGCGCTTTGCCGCGACGGTCGAGCCCAAGGTCATCCAGCTGCCGCAGAACCGCATCGACCTCGTGTTCGAGATCAACGAGGGCGACGTCACCGGGATCAGCAAGATCCGTTTCGTCGGCAACAGGGCCTATTCCGACAGCCGGCTCAGCGAGGCGATCGCGACCCGTGAAACGCGCTGGTACCGGTTCCTGTCGAGCAGCGACAATTACGATCCGGACCGCCTGACCTTCGATCGCGAGCTGCTGCGGAAGTTCTACCTGTCGCGCGGCTATGCCGATTTCCGCGTCATTTCGGCGGTTGCCGAACTGACGCCGGACAAGAAGGACTTCTTCATCACCTTCACGATCGACGAGGGCAAGAAATATACCTTCGGCAAGATCGATATCGCGAGCACCCTGAAGGATCTCGATACGGAATCGCTGCGCGCCCTCCTGCTGACCGAGGAAGGCGACACCTATGACGCCGAGGCTATCGAGGACAGCATCCAGAAGCTGACCTTCGAGATCGGCCAGCTCGGCTACGCCTTCGTCGACATCCGCCCGAAGGTCGAGCGCGACCGCGAGAATCTGACCATCGGCCTGACCTACCAGATCGACGAAGGCCCGCGCGTCTATGTCGAGCGGATCAACATCACCGGCAACGTGCGGACCCTGGACCGGGTCATCCGGCGCGAGTTCCGCATGGTCGAGGGCGACGCCTTCAACACCGCCAAGCTGCGCCGCTCGCAGCAGCGGATCCGCGCCCTCGGCTTCTTCGAGAAGGCCGAGGTCACGCAGGAGCCCGGCTCGGCGCCCGACCGGACGATCATCAATGTCGACGTGCAGGAGCAGTCGACCGGCGAACTCAGCATCGGCGCCGGGTTCTCGACCTCGGAATCGGTCGTCGGCGACATCAGCATCCGCGAGCGCAACCTGCTCGGCCGCGGCCAGAACCTGAAGGTCGCGCTCGGCATCTCGACCAAGCGACAGCAGATCGACCTCGGCTTCACCGAGCCCTATTTCCTCGATCGCGAACTTGCCGCCGGCTTCGACCTGTTCAATATCCGCCGCGACCTGCAGGACCGGAGCGGGTTTGACCAGCGCTCCACCGGCCTGGTCCTCCGGGCCCGCTTCCCGATCCTCGAGCGGCTCGACATGTCGACCAACTACACGGTCCGCGAGGACGAGGTGACCGATGTCGACGACGATGCCTCGCGGCTTATCAAGTCCCAGGAGGGCACGCGCCTGACCTCGTCGGTCGGCTACGACCTGACCTACGACCAGCGCGACGATTCGATCGAGCCGCACAACGGCTATGTCCTGGTGTTCGGGCAGGAATTCGCCGGCATCGGCGGCGACATCCGCTATCTCAAGAATGACGGCCGTTTCGTCTATTACACGCCGCTCTTCACCGATGACCTGGTGCTCAGCCTCGGCGCCAACGTTGGCTACATCTTCGGCATCGGCGAGGACGTCGAACTGTTCAGCCGCTACTTCATCGGCGGCGAGACCTTCCGCGGCTTCAAGTCCGGCGGCATCGGCCCGCGCGACAAGCTGACCGGCGATTCCCTCGGCGGAAACATGTATTATGTCGGTACGGCGTCGATCCGCTTCCCGCTGCCCGTGCCGAACGAGTTCAACATCAAGGGACGCCTGTTCACCGATGTCGGCACGATCACCGATGTCGACGAAAGCGGGCCGGAAGTGTCCGACAGCTCGATGATCCGCGCCTCGGTCGGTGTCGGCTTCGACTGGGTGTCCCCGTTCGGCCCGATCCGCGTTGACCTCGCCTATCCGGTCGTGAAGAGTGATGAAGACAAAACGGAGATCTTCCGGTTCTCCTTTGGGACCAGGTTCTGACATGCTCACCCACATTGCCCGCACCCTCGTCGCCGGCCTTGCCCTCGTCACGATGGCAAGCACCGCGACGGCCGTCGAGAAGACCGACGATGCGATCATCGCGATCCTCGATTTCGATGCCGTGCTACGCGATTCGACGGCCGTGAACGGCGCCAAGGAGCAGATCAACGCCATGCGCGCCACGATCGAGGGCGAAATGGCGAAGCAGGAGGACGCGCTCCGCGCCGAGGAAGAGGAATTGCGCCGCCAGCAGGCGATCCTGGCGCCAGCCGCCTTCAACGAGAAGAAGACCGCCTTCCAGGCCAAGGTCAACGGCATCCGCCAGAAGCTGCAGGAACGCGTGCGGCGGCTCGACCAGCGGCGAGCGCAGATCCAGGTCCAGATCCGCAAGGAAGCGATCGCGATCCTCGACCAGTTGATGCCGGAAGTCGGCGCCAACATCGTGCTGCATCGTTCGCAGATCATCTATGCCACCACCGAGCTCGACATCACCCCGGTGGTGACGAAGCGCCTGAACGAGCGTTGGCCCAGCGTCAAGGTACCGCCGCTCGAAGAGAACTAGATGCCGGATCCGCGCTTCTTCCAGAGCTCGGGCCCGTTCCGTCTTGGCGAACTGGCCGGGATCGGCGGCGGGCGCCTGGCCGAGCCGGCGGATGAGGGGCTGCAGATCGGCAATATCGCCCCGCTGCAGGATGCCGGGCCCGGCGATCTCACCTTCTTCGACAACCGGAAATACCTCGATGCGTTCCGGGACACGGCTGCGGCCGCCTGCGTTGTCGCCGAGAAGGACGCCGCGCGGGCCCGGGCGGGCATGCCGCTGATCCTCAGCGAGACGCCCTACAAGACATTCGCGCTGATCGCCCAGGCCTTCTATCCCCGGCCGGCGATCGAGCCGGCGCGCCATGAGAGCGCCGTGATCGCGCCTTCCGCCGTCATCGGCGAGGATTGCCGGATCGACCCTTTCGCGGTGATCGAGGCCGGGGCGGAAATCGGCGCCGGCACGGCGATCGGCGCGGGCACGGTGATCGGGCGGCGCGTGGTGGTCGGACGCGACTGCCGGATCGGCGCCCATGTCTCGCTCTCGCACTGCCTGGTCGGCGACCGGGTCACCATCCATCCGGGCGCCCGGATCGGCCAGGACGGCTTCGGCTTCGCGCCGGATCCGGCCGGCCACGTCCGGGTCCCGCAGATCGGCCGCGTGGTGATCAGCGACGACGTGGAAATCGGCGCCAATTCGACCATAGACCGCGGCGCCGGCCCGGATACCGTCATCGGCGCCGGCACGTGGATTGATAATCTGGTCCAGATCGGGCACAACGTTCGCGTCGGGCGCGGCTGCATCCTGGTTGCCCAGAGCGGCGTTTCCGGCAGCACGGTACTCGGCGATTTCGTCGCTGCCGGCGGTCAGGTCGGCTTTGCCGGCCATCTGAAGATCGGCGCCGGTGCGCAGCTTGCGGCCAAGGCCGGGGTGATGAGCGACGTCCCGGCCGGCGAAACCTATTGCGGGGCACCGGCGCAGCCGATACGGGATTTCTTTCGTGAAGTGGCCGTCCTCAGGCGGCTGGCCAAAAAGGGAACGACAAAATGACTGGCGGAACGTCGCCTGAAACGGTCGGAAGCGTCGATATCCTGCGGGTCATGGAGATGATCCCGCATCGCTATCCGATGTTGCTGATCGATCGCGTGATCGAGATGATCCCGGATGTCAGCGCGGTCGGCATCAAGAATGTCACGATCAACGAGCCGCAGTTCCAGGGTCATTTCCCGAGCAATCCGGTGATGCCCGGGGTCATGATCATTGAATCGATGGCGCAGACCGCCGCGGTCCTCGTGGTCCATACGCTGGGCCCGGAATCGGAGGGCAAGCTGGTCTATTTCATGTCCGTCGACAAGGCGCGCTTCCGCCGCCCGGTCGTGCCCGGGGACGTCATGCATGTCCATGTCGACAAGGTACAGAGCCGTGGCAATGTCTGGCGCTTTCATGCCGAGGTCACGGTCGACGGGCAACGCGCCGCGGAAGCCGATTTTTCGGCGATGATTCTCGACCGCCGCTGATCCGCGGCCGCCGCACAGCCCAATCGTTTCATCCGGAACTACGCGCCAGGGCAACGGTGCGCAGCCGACCGGATCGCCGCCTTGCATTGCCTGCTTCCGTCTGCGAGCCCATGACGAACATTCATCCGACAGCCATTATTGAAGACGGAGCGACCATCGGGAACGATGTGGTGATCGGCCCGTGGTGCCACGTCGGGCCGGACGTCACCCTCGGGGACGGCACCCGTCTCGAGAGCCATGTCGCTGTCGCCGGACGGACCCGTATCGGCGCCAGCTGCAAGGTCTTTCCCTTTGCCTCGCTCGGGTATCCACCCCAGGACCTGAAGTATCGCGGCGAGCCGTCCCGGCTCGAGATCGGCGACAACAACGTCATCCGCGAGCATGTGACGATGAATCCGGGTACCGAGGGCGGCGGCATGGTGACCAGCACCGGCCGCGACTGCCTGTTCATGGTCGGCGCCCACGTCGCCCATGACTGCCGGCTCGGCAACGGCATCATCCTCGTCAACAACGCCACGCTGGGCGGCCATGTGTCGGTCGGTGACTACGCGATCATCGGCGGTCTCTCTGCCGTGCACCAGTTCGTGCGGGTCGGGGCCCATGCCATGATCGGCGGCATGACCGGCGTCGAGACCGACGTCATCCCGTTCGGCTCGGTCACCGGGAACCGCGCACGGCTGTCGGGCCTGAACCTGACGGGCATGAAGCGCCGCGGCTTCCCGCGCGAGGAGATGCATGCGCTCAGGAGCGCCTGTCGCATGCTGTTCGACGGCAAGGGCACGCTCAACGAGCGGATCGAGACGGTGGCCGGGGAGTTCGCCCAGTCGGCCGTCGTCGCGGACGTCGTGCGCTTTCTTCGCGGCGCGTCCGATCGCGGGGTCTGCCTGCCGGGCAATCCAGGTGACCTCTAGGCTCGCCATTCTGGCCGGTGGCGGCGACCTGCCGCTCCGGCTCGCCGCGGCGGCGGCGGCACAGCAGCGCGACGTGCTCACCCTGCCGATCGAGGGCGCGGCCGACTTGGCCCGCTATCGCCATCTCGACGCCAGCCCGGTCAACATCACACAGGTTGCCCGGTTGCTTGCCACCTTGCGGGACGGTCGCTGCGAGGAAATCGTCATGGCCGGGACCATCGACCGGCCGGACTTCTCGAAGCTCAAGCCCGACTGGCGCGGCCTGACATTGCTGCCGAAGGCGCTCGCGGCTGCCCGCAAGGGCGACGACGCGCTGCTCCGCATGCTGATCGACTTCCTCGAGGGCGAGGGCTTTCGCGTGCTCGGCCTCGAGACGGTAGCCGCCGAGCTGCTCGCGCCCGAGGGTGTTCTGGGCCGACGGTCGCCTGGCGAGGACGACCGCGCCGACATCGCCCGGGGCAGCGCCGTGCTTGACGCGCTGGGCAGCCTCGATATCGGCCAGGCGGTCGTCGTCCGCGCCGGGCGGGTGCTCGGGATCGAGGCGGCGGAAGGCACCGACGCGTTGCTTGCCCGGATCGCCGACCTGTTCGGCGCGGAGGCCGGCGGCGTCCTCGTCAAGCTGCCGAAGCGAGACCAGGAACGGCGCATCGACCTGCCCACGGTCGGGCCGCAGACGATCGCCGGGGCCGCCAGGGCAGGGCTATCCGGAATCGCCGTCGCGGCCGGGGCCAGCGTCATCGTCGACCGGGCGCACACGGTCGAGGCCGCCGACGTCGCCGGCCTCTTCCTGATCGGTATCGGCGACGGCCAGGGCTGAGCGATGGGCCGTCCGCTCCGTCTCATGCTGGTCGCGGGCGAACATTCGGGCGATGCGCTCGGTGCCGCGCTGATGGCGGCGATCGCCCGCCGGAGCGACCGGGCGGTCGAGTTCTCCGGGCTCGGCGGCCCCCAGATGATCGCCGCCGGGCTCGACAGCCTGGCGCCGATGGACGATCTCGCGGTCATGGGCTTCGTCGACGTGTTCCCGAAGCTCGCGAAGATCCTTCGCCATCTCCGGACCCTCCGCCGCCATGCCGGAAGGCATCGCCCCGATGCCGTGGTGACGATCGACGCGCCTGCCTTCTGCAATCGTCTCGCCCGGCAGATCCGCCCGCTCGGGCTCACCCAGATCCACTATGTCGCGCCGTCTGTCTGGGCGTGGAAGCCGGAGCGGGCGCGCAAGATCGCCCGGACCTACGACCATCTGCTGACCCTGCTGCCGTTCGAGCCGCCGTGGTTCGAGCGGGAAGGGCTGGCGGCGAGCTTCATCGGTCATCCGGCTGTGGAATGGGGGATCGAGCAGGGTGACGGCCCGCGTTTCCGCGCCGCCCACGGGATCGCCCCCGACGCGCCGCTTCTGGCCCTGCTGCCGGGCAGCCGGGTGGCCGAGGTCTCCCGCCACCTGCCGGTCTTCCTGGAGACGGTGGCGGCCCTCCGGAGGGCCCGTCCGGGCCTGCGCGTGGTGATCCCGAGCCTTGGCCGAGCGGCGGAACGGGTCCGTGCGCTTTGTGCCGATCTGCCCGAGCAACCGGTGATCGTCAGCGGGGGCGCGGCCGAACGCTTTGATGCCTTCGCCGCCGCCGACGCGGCGCTTGCCGTGTCCGGGACAGTGGCGCTGGAACTCGCCTTCGCCGGGGTGCCTAGTGCCGTCGCTTACCGGACCGGTCCGGTGACGGCGGCAATCACCCGGCGGCTGATCACCGGCACGCGCTTCGCCAGCATCGTCAACATCCTGCTCGACCGGGAGGCTGTCCCGGAATTCCTCCAGGAGAACTGCACGGCGGCCCGGATCGCGCCGATGCTCGACCGGGCACTCGGCGACCCGGACGTTCGAACGGCCCAGCGCGAGGCCGGCGAGGCGGTTGCCCGCATGCTCGGCCGCGACGGCGAGGCGCCGAGCGCGCGCGCGGCGCGGATCGTCCTGGACCTGGCGGAAGGGGGAGCGGCCGGCTGACCCGGCCGTCGGGGGTCAGCGGACGATAAGCGCCGCGAGGCCGACGACGATCACGGTCGCCGCGAGCAGGAGCCCGAGGCGGTGCCGGCGAAGCCAAAGCCCCGCCGGCATGCCGTTGTCGTTCGCGGGCGGACGGAAGGCGGGCCGACGCCGGTCGACCCGTTGCACGGTGCTCCGTGCAATGCCGGTTCGAGCCTGGTGCCGACCGCCGCCACGCATGACGGTCAGCGCTTGTGCAGCGGCACGTAGGCGCGGCGCGGCGCCCCCGTGTAGAGCTGCCGCGGACGGCCGATCTTCTGCGACGGATCGCCGATCATCTCGTTCCACTGGGCGACCCAGCCGACCGTCCGGGCGAGCGCGAACAGCACGGTGAACATCGAGACCGGGAAGCCGAGCGCCTTGAGGATGATGCCGCTGTAGAAGTCGACGTTCGGGAACAGCTTCTTGTCGACGAAATAGGGATCCTCGAGCGCGATCCGCTCGAGTTCCATGGCCAGCTTCAGCATCGGCTCGTTCTTGACGCCAAGCTCGTCGAGAACCTCGTGACAGGTCTGCTGCATCACCTTGGCGCGCGGGTCGTAGTTCTTGTAGACCCGGTGGCCGAAGCCCATCAGGCGGAACGGATCGTTCTTGTCCTTGGCGCGGGCGAGGAACTCCGGAATCCGGTCGACCGTGCCGATCTCGTCCAGCATCTGCAGCACCGCCTCGTTGGCGCCACCATGCGCCGGACCCCACAGGCAGGCGATGCCGGCGGCGATGCAGGCGAACGGATTGGCGCCGGAAGAGCCGGCCAGGCGGACCGTCGAGGTCGACGCATTCTGCTCGTGATCCGCATGCAGGATGAAGATCCGGTCCATGGCGCGGGCGATCGTCGGGCTGATCTTGAAATCCTCGCACGGGACGCTGAACGTCATGTGCAGGAAGTTCTCGGCGTAGGAGAGATCGTTGCGCGGATACACGAAGGGCTGGCCGACAGTGTACTTGTAGGCCATCGCGGCGATCGTCGGCATCTTGGCGATCAGCCGGTAGCTGGCGACCATCCGCTGGTGCGGATCGGTGATGTCGGTGCTGTCGTGATAGAAGGCCGAGAGCGCGCCGACGACACCGACCATGACCGCCATCGGATGGGCGTCCCGGCGGAAGCCGCGGAACAGCTGGATGAGCTGCTCATGGACCATCGTGTGGTAGGTGATGTCGTGGAGGAACTTGTCCTTCTGGTCCTTGTCCGGCAGCTCGCCGTACAGCAGCAGGTAGCAGACTTCCATGAAGTCCGAATGCTCGGCCAGATCCTCGATCTTGTAGCCGCGATGCATCAGCAGGCCGGCATCGCCGTCGATGAAGGTGATTCCCGATTCGCAGGATGCGGTCGAGGTGAAGCCCGGATCGTAGGTGAACATCCCGGATTCGGCATAGAGCTTGCGGATGTCGACAACACTGGGCCCGGTCGTACCGCCCATGACGGGTAGCGATATCGTCTTGCCCTCGATGTTGACGTCGACTTTTTCAGATTTCTTTACATCGCTCATTCGCTACTCCCAGCATCGGTCCATCCGCTTGCTCCGGCCGGGGCCGGATCGCGGCACATGAATATCCCGACCCTTTCGGAACGCCGCCTGCGGCGATCCCGGGTCAGACACTTACAGTCAACACGGCTCCGCCGGAGCCGTCGGTTTGCGGTCTCTCGCTGCCTAGTCGCCCGCGGCTGCATCGGCAAGCCGCGCGAGCGACTCGTCGCGGCCGAGAATCTCCAGCACGTCGAATATGCCCGGCGAGGTCGTCCGGCCGGTCAGCGCGGCGCGTAGCGGCTGCGCGACCTTGCCCAGGGCCAAGCCTTCGGCATCGGCGAATTTTCGCACCTCGGCATCCAGACTGTCCACTGTCCATTTCGACAGGTTCGATAACGTCGCCGCGAGTCGGCCGATCAGCGCCCGGGCCTCCGCGGTCAGCAGCGCCGCAGCCTTCGCGTCTGCTACCAGCGGTCGCGAACGGACCAGGAAGGCGGCGCTGTCCGCAAGCTCGATCAGCGTCTTGGCGCGCGCCTTCAGATGCGGCATGGCGCGGGTCACGCGGCTCTCGGCGGTCTCGTCGAGCGGCGCTCCGGCGACCGTCGCGAGGCTGTCCGAGATGGCCTCGAACAGCCGCTTGTCATCGGAATGGCCGATATAATGGCCGTTCAGATTGTTCAGCTTGACCAGGTCGAGGCGGGCCGGCGAGCGGCCGATCGCGTCGAGGCTGAACCATTCGATCGCCTGCTCGGTCGAGATGATCTCGTCGTCGCCGTGGCTCCAGCCGAGGCGCAGCAGATAGTTCCGCAGCGCTTCCGGCAGCAAGCCCATGTCGCGATAGGCCTCGACGCCGAGGGCGCCGTGGCGCTTCGAGAGCTTGGCGCCGTCCGGCCCGTGGATCAGCGGGACATGGCCGAATACCGGCGCCTCCCAGCCGAGCGCCCGGTAGAGCTGGGTCTGGCGGAAGGCATTGGTCAGGTGATCGTCGCCGCGCACCACGTGGGTGATCCCCATGTCGTGATCGTCAACGACCACCGAGAGCATGTAGGTGGGCGTCCCGTCGGCGCGCAGCAGCACCATGTCGTCGAGCTGCGCGTTGGCGACCGATACCCGGCCCTGGACCTGGTCCTCGATCACCGTCTCGCCGTCGAGCGGCGCCTTGAAACGGACCACCGGGGAGACGCCTTCCGGCGCCTCGCTTGCCGGCCGGTCGCGCCAGCGACCGTCGTAGCGCGGTTGCCCGCCGGCCGCCTTCGCCTTGGCCCGCATCTCGTCGAGATCCTCGCGCGAGGCATAGCAGTGATAGGCCTTGCCGGCCTTCAGCAGGCCGTTCGCAACCTCGGCATGGCGGGCGGCGCGGGAGAACTGGAAGACCGGTTCCTCGTCCCAGTCGAGACCGAGCCATTCGAGCCCGACGAGGATCGCCTCGATCGCCTCGTCGGTCGACCGCTCGCGGTCGGTGTCCTCGATCCGGAGCAGGAACTTGCCACCCGTGTGGCGCGCGAAAAGCCAGTTGAAGAGCGCGGTGCGTGCGCCGCCGATATGCAGAAAGCCGGTGGGCGAGGGGGCAAAGCGCGTTACAACTGTCATGCGGTCACTATTGTGCTCGGGGATCAAGGAAAAGGAAGCTCGGCCGCGCGGACGGCGAGGGACGATGTTTTACCTTGTGGCCTCGATTTCGGCAAGGCTGCGGCAGTTCGCGGGCACTGCTGCCCGGGCCGCGGCCGGCGCGACGCCCCGGGGCGCGCTCCGCGTCGCCGCCGGGAACCTGCTCGCGGAACGGGCCCGCTGGGCGCTCTGGACCCCGGTCGGACTGGGCGTCGGCATCGCCGCCGGGCTCGCCGGACCGGGCCTGCCCGTCACGGTCGCCATTCCGCTTCTGGGTGCCCTGGGCCTGTTCACGGCCTGGCTCGCCCGGCGCCAGTCGGCCTGGACCCCGCTTGCGGTCGTCGTCCTGTTGCCGGTCATCGGCCTCGTCCTGCTCGAGGCCCGTATCGGCCGGGTCGAGGCCCCGATCATCGCCGAGCGGACTGGCCCGGTCACGCTCACCGCGACCGTGGTCGAATACGAGCGTCACGAGGGCCGCTTCCGTCTCCTGCTTGCCGATCCGGAGGTCGCCGATCTCGCCCGGGCTGCGACGCCGAAACGGATCCGGCTGTCGGTCAACCGGCCGGCAGGCGAGGGTGCCGGGGCCGTGCGGCCGCGACCGGGCGACCGGGTGCGCCTGACCGCGGTCCTGATGCCACCGCCGGGGCCGGCCGAGCCCGGCGCCTTCGATTTCGCCCGGCAGGCCTATTTCAATAGGCTCGGCGCCGTCGGTTTCGCCTTCGGGTCGCCGGAGATCGTCGGCCGCGATAGCGTCTGGAGCCCGGCGCGTGCCGTCGCGATTCTCCGGGACACCATCGGCGAGCGCATCGACAGGGCCTTGCCCGGTCCCCCGGGCGCCATCGCCAGCGCCCTGATGACGGGCGAGCGCGGGGCCATTCCCGAGCCGGTGCTGGCCGCGCTCCGCGATGTCGGGCTCGCCCATCTGCTGGCGATCTCCGGTCTCCACATGGGATTGCTGGCAGGCGCGCTGTTCACCGCCCTTCGGGCCGCGCTGGCGCTCGTTCCGCCGCTCGCGCTCCGCCGGCCGATCAAGAAATGGGCGGCCGGCGCCGCGCTGCTGGCCGCCGCCTTCTATCTCGCGGTGGCCGGCGCGCCGATATCGGCCCAGCGCGCCTTCCTGATGACCGCGCTTGTGCTGCTCGCGATCCTGCTCGACCGCCGGGCGATCTCGCTCAGGCTGGTCGCGCTCGCGGCCACCGCGATCCTGGTCTATGCGCCGGAAAGCCTGTTCTCGGCCGGCTTCCAGATGTCCTTCGCCGCGGTTGTTGCCCTTGTCGCGGCTTACGAGTGGCTGGCGGATCCGTTCGCCGCCGTGCGGCGCGAGCGCGGGCCGCTCATGCGGGTTCTGCTCTATCTGGTCGGCGTCGGTCTGACGACGCTGATCGCCGGGCTCGCTACGGCGCCCTTCGCCGCCTTCCACTTCAACCACTTCCCCCATTACGGTCTGGTCGCCAACCTGATCGCGGTCCCGGTCACCGGGCTCTGGATCATGCCGGCCGCGCTCGCCGCCTTCCTCGCCATGCCGTTCGGGCTGGAAGCCTGGCCGCTCGCCCTGATGGGCGCCGGGATCGACGTCGTGATCGCCGTCGCCGTCCGGATCGCCGCCTGGCCTAACGCCACCAGCGCAGTCGCCGCCTTTCCCGACGCCGGGTTGGCCGTGATCGTTGCCGGCGGGCTCTGGCTCCTGCTCTGGCGCCGGCGCTGGCGGGTGCTCGGACTTGCCGGCCCCTGTCTCGGCCTGCTCATCGCCGCGTTCGCCACGCCGCCGGATATCCGGGTCAGTGACAGCGGCAAGCTGATCGCCCTCAGGGCCGGGGATGGGGGACTGCTGCTGTCCACGCGGCAGGCCGACCGCTTCGCCGCGGAAACCTGGCAGCGTCGCGACGGGCTCCGCGATGCGCCGGGGCGGTGGCCGCGGGCCGGGCCGAGCGTTGACGGCCGGCTGCGCTGCGACCGGCTCGGCTGTACCTATCGTCTCAATGGCTTCCTGGTTGCCCTGCCGGCCGACGAGCGGGCCCTTGTGGAGGATTGCCGCCGTGCCGACCTGGTGATCGTCCGCTTCCCGATCCGCGGTCGTTGCGCCGGCGCCCGCGTGATCATAGACGGGAGCGCGCTGAGACGCGACGGCGCCCATGCGCTGCGGCTCGGCGCGGATGGCCGGATCGCTGTCGAGACGGTGCGTGAGATGCGCGGCCGGCACCCGTGGGCGGGGCCGCGCTAGAGGTCCGGTCCGGCTGGCCGGACAGGCCGGTCAGTATTCCCGGATCAGCGCGATCAGACGGCCCTGGATCTTCACCTGGTCGGGGCCGAAGATCCGCGTTTCGTAGGCCGGGTTGGCGGCCTCCAGCGCGATCCGGCTGCCGCGCCGGCGGAGTCGCTTGAGCGTCGCTTCCTGGTCGTCGATCAGGGCGACCACGATGGCCCCGTTCTCGGCGGTGTCGCAGCGCTCGATGACCACCCGGTCACCGTCGAGGATGCCGGCCTCGATCATCGAATCGCCGGCCACCTCGAGCGCGTAGTGATCGCCGCGTCCGAGCAGATGGGCCGGCACGTCCAGGTGGTTGCCCGGGTCCCGCAACGCCTCGATCGGGGTGCCGGCGGCGATCCGTCCGTAGAGCGGCAGGCTGACCGCGCCGTCGGAAGCGGATTCGGCCGGGTCGGGCCGGCGTCCGGTCCGTTCGGCGAAGTCCGCGTGGATGACCTGCGGCTCGAACGGCACCGTGTTGCGGGCCGGGGGGGCGGGCGGCGCGGCCGCGTCGTTCGCCGTTCGCAGCACCTCGAGCGCGCGGGCCCGGTGCGGCAGGCGGCGCAGGAAGCCGCGTTCCTCGAGCGCCGTGATCAGGCGATGGATGCCCGACTTCGACTTGAGCCCGAGGGCATCCTTCATCTCATCGAACGAGGGAGAAACTCCGTGTTCGCCGAGATGGCGCTGGATGAAGGCGAGGAGTTCGTGCTGCTTGCGGGTCAACATCGTGAGTTCGTCCGCCCCCTGCCGGAACAAAACATCAACATATGGGATGTGTTCTAGTTTGGTTCTCTATTGCTGTCAAGTTTCGTCGGGAAAAGCCGGCCAAAATCGTGACGAAAATACGCCCGGCGCGTGCCGTTCAGGCGCCGCGGAAGCGGAGGATCCGTACCCGTTCCCCGGCCGACGCCGCGGGCGCGTGCGGCGCCCGGACGATGAGGCAGTCGGCCTCGGCGAGCGTGGACAGCATCGAGCTGTCCTGCTTCGCCGCCGGTTCGGCGAGCGGTCCGTCGCCGTCATGGTGCAGTGTCGCCCGCAGGTAATCCTGGCGACGATCGTTCTCCGGCAGGTCGCGGGCGAGCCGGACCGTCTCTTCCTCGTCCGCGCCGGCGGCGAGACCCAGCATGTGCGCGATCGCCGGACGCAGGTAGATCAGGCCGCAGACGATCGAGGAGACCGGGTTTCCGGGCAGCCCGAGCAGGGGCACGCCGTTCACGCTGCCGAACATCAGCGGCTTGCCGGGGCGCATCGCGACCTTCCAGAAGTCGAGGCCGCGGCCGTCGTCGCCGAGCACGGAACGGACGAGGTCATGTTCGCCGACCGAGGCGCCGCCGAGCGTGACGACCAGATCGGCGCCGCGGGCGCCTTCCGCGACCTGGCGAAGCGATGCCTCGTTGTCGCGCGCGATGCCGAGGTCGATCGCCTCGCCGCCGGCGGCCCGGACCAGGGCGGCGAGTGCCAGCGTATTGGAGGCGACGATCTGGCTCTCGCCGATCGGCTCGCCCGGGCGGACCAGCTCGTCGCCGGTCGCGATCAGCGCGACCCGGGGCTTCCTGCGGACCGCGAGCCAGGGCACGTTCATCGCCGCGGCAAGCCCGACCGCCCGCGCGTCGAGCCGCGTGCCGGTCCGGAGGCGGACCTCGCCGGCGGCGAAATCGAGCCCGGCACGGCGCACGAAGGCGCCGGCCTTCGGCGCCTCCCTGACGGTGACGCGACCGTCCGCCGCCTCGGTATCTTCCTGGATCACGATCGTGTCGGCGCCGGCCGGCAGCACGCCACCGGTGAAGATCCGCACTGCCTGTCCGGGCCCCACACGACCGGTGAAGACAGCGCCCGCGGGGGCCGCGCCTATGACATCAAGCGTAACGGGTACGGTGGCAACGTCGGCGGCACGCACCGCGTAGCCGTCCATCGCCGACATGTCGGCCGGCGGCTGGGTGCGCCGCGCCGCGACATCCTCGGTCAGCACGCGGCCGTCGGCATCGGCGATGGCGACGATCTCCGACGCCGTCGGGTTGAGCGCGGCGAGAATCCGCCGCCGGGCTTCCTCGACCGAAATCACGCTCGTTCGAAGCTCCCGGACTTGCCGCCGCTCTTGGCGAGCAGGCGAATGTCGCCGATCGTCATGCCGCGATCGGCCGCCTTGCACATGTCGTAGATGGTCAGCGCCGCGACGCTGACCGCGGTCAGCGCCTCCATCTCGACGCCGGTCCGCCCGGCGAGCCGGCAGGTGACGCGGATCTCGACCGCCGAGGTCGCCTCGTCGAGCTCGAATTCGACCTCGATCGCGGTCAGCGCGAGCGGGTGGCAGAGGGGGATCAGGTCGGACGTGCGTTTCGCGGCCATGATGCCGGCGAGCCGCGCGACGCCTAGCACGTCGCCCTTCTTCGCCGTGCCGTCGCGGACGAGGGCGAAGGTTTCGGGCTGCATGGTGATCCGCCCGGCGGCCGTTGCCTCGCGTTCGCTCACCGCCTTGGCGCCGACATCGACCATGCGGGCGTCGCCCTTGGCGTCGAAATGGGTGAGGGGGCTCATCCGGTCGCCCGGACCGCGCCGCTTTCCGCCGGCCGGGCGAGCAGGGCGCGGGTCGCGGCGGCGACGTCGGCCTGCCGCATCAGGCTTTCGCCGACCAGGAAGGCGCTGGCCCCGGCGCGCGCCATGCGGGCGAGGTCGGCGGGCGTGAACAGGCCGCTTTCGGCGACCGCCAGCGCGCCTTCGGGCAGCCCCGGGGCGAGCAGCTCGGTGGTTGCGATATCGACCTCGAGGGTCTTCAGGTTGCGGTTGTTGATGCCGATCAGGCGGCTCTTCAGCTTGTGCGCGCGTTCGAGTTCCACCGCGTCATGGACCTCGACCAGCACGTCCATGCCCCAGTCGAGCGCGGCCGCTTCCAGTTCGGCCGCCTGGCCGTCCTCGAGGCAGGCAAGGATCAGCAGGATGCAGTCGGCGCCGAGCGCCCGGGCCTCGAGCACCTGGTAGGGATCGAGCATGAAGTCCTTGCGCAGGACCGGCAGTTCGACCGCGGCGCGGGCGGCCACGAGGAAGCCGTCTTCGCCCTGGAAATAGGGCCGGTCGGTCAACACCGAAAGACAGCTCGCGCCACCGTCCGCATAGGCCTTAGCCAGCGCCGGCGGATCGAAATCGGCCCGGATCAGGCCCTTCGACGGCGAGGCCCGCTTGATCTCGGCGATCAGTCCGTAACGGCCGGACGCGATCGTGCGCGCGAGCGCCTCGCGGAAGCCGCGCGGGGCCGAAGCTGCGCGCGCCCGCTCCCCGATCTCCGCCGGTGGAACGGCGCGTTTCGCGGCCGCGATATGCTCGCGCTTGTCGGCGCAGATCCGGACCAGGGCGCTCATCCGGCCGCTCCGCTGTTGGTGATGCGGACGAGGTTGTCGAGGGCGGCCAGCGCCTTGCCGCTGTCGATCGCCATCTCGGCCGCCTTGACGCCTTCGGCATGGCTCGCCGCCTTGCCGCCGATCATCGTCGCTGCACCGGCGGTATAGATGACGATGTCGCGGAACGGTCCGGGCTCGCCTTCCAGCAGCCGGCGGATCGCGGCGGCGTTGTGATCGGCATTGCCGCCCTTCAGATCCTCGATCCGGCCACGGCGCAGTCCGACATCCTCGGGCGAGACGTCGAAAGCCCGGATCACGCCGTCCTTGAGCTCGACCACATGGGTCGGCCCGGTCGTGGTCAGTTCGTCCATGCCGTCGGAACCGTGCAGGATCCAGACATGCTCGGCGCCGAGCGCCTTCAGGGTCTTCGCCATCGGCTCCAGCCAGCGCCGGTCGAACACGCCGATCAGCTGGCGCTTGACGCCGGCCGGGTTCGACATCACGCCGAGCAGGTTGAAGATCGTCCGCGTGCCGAGCTCGACCCGGGTGCCGGCGACATGGCGCATGGCGCCGTGATGGCGCGGCGCCATCAGGAAGCCGATGCCGGCCTCGCGCATCGAACGTTCGATCAGGGCCATGTCGCAGTCGATATCGACGCCGAGCGCGGTCAGCACGTCGGAGGAACCCGATTTCGACGACATTGCCCGGTTGCCGTGCTTGGCGACCGGCACGCCGCAGCCGGCCAGCACGATGGAAGCGGCGGTCGAGATGTTGAGCGTGCCGAAATTGTCGCCGCCGGTGCCGGCGAGGCAGACCGCGCCGGCGGGCGCTTCGATGTAGAGCGCCTTCTCGCGCAGCACCATGGTGCCGCCTGTCAGCTCGTCGATGGTCTCGCCGCGGACCCGGAGGCCCATCAGGAAGGCGCCCATCTGCGACGGCGTCGCGTCGCCCGACATGATGACCTCGAAGGCGGCGCGGGCCTGGTCGAGGGTGAGCGGTGCGCCGCCCGCGATATGGCCGAGAAGGCCCTTGAAATCGTCCGCCGTGCTGCTCATGCGGGCTCCTTCGCCGTCTCCGCGGCGATCTCGAGAAAGTTGCGCAAGAGCGCGTGACCATGTTCGGAGGCAATGCTCTCCGGGTGAAACTGGACGCCGTGCAGGCCGCGGCTCGCGACCGACAGGCCCATGATCAGGCCGTCCTCGCTCTCCGCGGTGACGCGGACGTCGGCCGGCAGGCTGTCGCGATCGACGGTGAGCGAATGGTAGCGCGTCGCGGTGAACGGGCTGGGCAGGCCGGCGAACAGGCCGCTGCCATCGTGACGGATCGAGGAGGTCTTGCCATGCATCGGCTTCGGCGCGCGGACAATCCGCCCGCCCATCGCCTGGCCGATCGCCTGGTGGCCGAGGCAGACGCCGAGGATCGGGATCCGGCCGTCAACGCGGGCGATCAGATCGAGGCAGATGCCGGCCTTGTCCGGATCGCAGGGGCCGGGCGAGATAACGATCCCCCGGGGACGTAGCGCCAGCACATCGTCCGGCGTCACGGCATCGTTGCGATGAACGACGATTTCGGCGCCCTGCATGCCGAAATAATGCACCAGGTTGTATGCAAAGCTGTCGTAATTGTCGATCAAGACAATCATTTCAATGACTTCTCTCAATTCCCTTGAAGTGTACTTAAATTTCTCTCGCGACCGCCGTGAACCGGATCAGTAGAAAGCAGATGGGTGGGAGCCCCGTCAAGCGGCGGGGCGCTCTCCAGTATCCACGCCCGCCGTCCGGGCGCAATGCCCTTGCCCGCGCAGATGCCGCACGGAGGCAAACCTTCCGGCGACTGGACAGTCGTGACCGGGCTCATACATCAATAAAGGCAACGCCCCGGGCAATCGCCGCGCGGCGCCGGACAACCGGGAGACGACGGGATGAATATCGGCGAACTCGCCAGGCAGAGCGGGGTCAACGCGAAGACCATTCGCTATTATGAGGAGATCGGCCTGATTCCGGCCGCCCATCGCGGCGACAATGGCTATCGCCGCTACCGGACGCAGGATCTCAACCGGCTGCAGTTCGTGCGGCGAGCCCGCGGCCTCGGCTTCTCGGTCGAGGATGTCTCGGCATTGCTGGCGCTCTACAACGACCGCAGCCGGCATAGTTCGGACGTCCGCGCCATCGCGCGCCGGCATGTCGCGGAGATCGACGGCAAGATCCGCGAACTGGTCTCGATGCGGGAGATGCTGAACGAGCTGATCGAGAGCTGCCAGGGCGACCATCGTCCGGAATGCCCGATCCTGCAGGATCTCGCGGGCGCGGACACCGACGCTGGAACAAGCGCCGCCGACGTCCGGACAAAAGTGCCAACTTGATTACACATTCTTTGCGACCCGGCGTATAAGCTGCCCCGCAACCGGAAAACGACGGGCGGAACGGATCGACAGTGACGGCGAGACGACGAGGCAGGGCGCGGCCACGGACCCCGCTTGCGGCAACCCCGCTGACGCTGCTGCTGGCGGCCGGCCTGACGCTTGCCTTCGGCCTCGCGCTCGGCTTCCTCGCCGGAAAATTCCTGGGCGAGCCGCCCGAGCAGCACCTTGCCGGTGCCGAGGCCGCGCCCAATCCGGCGGATGAAGGGGTTATCGCGGCGCGTGCGCCATCGCCGCCCGAACCGCGCCTGGAACAAACGGATCCGATTCCGGCCGCCGCGGCCGGCAGCGCCGACGCCGACCTCCGCCAGGCCGCCTCGGCGGAACTGGAGCGCCTGACGCATCTGCCGACACCGCCGGCGGCGGCGACGTTGCCGTCCGAGGCCGTGGCGCCCGTCGCGCCGGACCTGCCGGACCCCCCGGAAGGCGGCGAGGCGCTGGCCCCGGCCGACATGGTGCCGCCCTGGCGCCGCTATGCCGCGCTCGTGCCGGCCGGCGGCATCGGCCCCCGGATTGCCATCGTGATCGACGATCTCGGCCTGAACAGCGCCCAGTCGGCCGCCTTCTCGAAGCTCGACGGGCCGCTCACGCTGTCCTATCTGCCCTATGCCCACGATCTCGCGGACCAGGTCGCGGTCGCGCGGGGGGCCGGTCACGAGATCATGCTGCATCTGCCGATGGAGCCGAGCGTCGATGCCGATCCCGGCCCGAACGCGCTTCTGACCGGCTTGTCGGCGGAGGAACTGCAACGCCGGATCGTCTGGAATCTCGACCGCTTCGAGGGTTTTGTCGGCGTCAACAACCATATGGGCAGCCGCTTCACCGCCGACGCCGAGGCCATGACCCCGGTCATTCAGGCGCTCAAGCAGCGTGGCCTGCTGTTCCTCGATTCCCGGACCTCGGCCGACAGCCGCGGCTATGCGCTCGCCCGCCGCCTAGGTGTCCCGGCAGCCAGTCGCGACCTGTTTCTCGACAATGACGACGACGTCGTGCGGATCACCGCGCAACTCGACCTGCTGCGCCGGATGGCCGAACAGCACGGTACCGCGATCGGCATCGGCCATCCGCATGCGAACACCCTGACGGCGCTCGCCGCCTGGCTGCCGAAGGCGATTGCCGAGGGGATCCGGATCGTGCCGGTCAGCGCCCTGGTCGTGGCCACCGTCGACGGCTGACGGGCAGGGGTTCAGGCCCGGTTGCGGCCTTCCAGGGTCGCGAAACGGATCGCTTCCTCGGCGGCGCGGACCAGAGCCCGGGCCTTGTTCACCGTTTCCTCGTATTCCGCTTCCGGATCGCTGTCGGCGACGACGCCGCCGCCGGCCTGGATATGGATGACGCCGTCCTTCACGACCGCCGTGCGGAGCGCGATGCAGGTATCCATCGAGCCGTTCGCCGAGAAATAGCCGACCGCGCCGCCATAGACGCCGCGCCGGTCCTTCTCCAGCTCGTCGATGATCTCCATCGCCCGGACCTTGGGCGCGCCGGAGACGGTTCCGGCCGGGAAGCCGGCCTTCAGCGCGTCGATCGCGTTGTGGCCCTCGGCGATCTCGCCCTCGACGTTCGAGACGATGTGCATGACGTGCGAGTAATACTCGATCACCATCTGCTCGGTGACCTCTACCGTGCCGATCCTGGCGACCCGGCCGACATCGTTCCGCCCGAGGTCGAGCAGCATGAGATGTTCGGCCAGTTCCTTCTCGTCGGACAGCAGGTCCTCGGCCAGTGCCTTGTCCTCGCTCGACGTCGCGCCGCGCCGTCGTGTCCCGGCGATCGGCCGCACGGTGACCCGGTTGTCGCGCAGGCGGACGAGAATTTCCGGGCTCGAGCCGACGATGGCGAAGCTGCCGAAATCGAGGAAGAAGAGGAACGGCGAGGGATTGGTCCGGCGCAGGGCCCGGTAGAGCGCGAAGGGCGAGAGCGTGAACGGCATCTGGAAGCGCTGCGACGGCACGACCTGGAAGATGTCGCCGGCGGCAATGTATTCCTTGGCCCGGCGGACCATCTCGTAATATTCGTCCCGGGTTGTGTTGGAGGTGACCTCCGCCTTCAGCGGCTCGCGCTCCTCCCGGCCGCGGCCATGCGGCAGGCTGCGCTCGAAATCGGCAATCACGTCGGCCAGCCGTTCCGCTGCGTGGTTGTAGGCGGAGCGGGCGTCGCGCCCGGAATCCGGCCATACCGGCGTCACGACGGTCATTACGTCGAGCACCGAATCGAAGATCGCCATGATGCTCGGGCGGACGAACATGCCGTCCGGCACACCCAGGACATCGCGGTTGATGTCCGGCAGATGCTCCATCAGCCGCACGGTGTCGTAGGCCATGTAGCCGACCAGGCCGGCGGCCATCGGCGGCAGGCCCTCGGGCAGCTCGATCCGGGTTTCGTCGACGAGGGCCTGCAGGCTGTCAAGCGCCGGCCTCGGGTCCGGCTCGAAGGCCTCCGGGTCGAAGCGCGCGACCCGGTTGATCTCGGCCTTGTTGCCGAAGCAGCGCCAGATCAGGTCCGGCTTCATGCCGATGATCGAATAGCGTCCGCGCACCGCGCCGCCCTCGACCGATTCGAGCAGGAACGAATAGGGTCGCCCGTCGGTGAGCTTGAGCATCGCCGAGACCGGTGTTTCCAGGTCGGCGACGAGCGGGCTCCAGAGGACCTGCGGACGGCCCTCGCGATAGGCCGCCTCGAAGGCGGCGAAACTCGGCTGGACGGCCATGGTCAGTAAAGCGCGTCGAGATTCTTGGGATAGGTCCTGACCGGGAAATCGCGCTGCAGGTCGGCCAGGTAGGTCTGCTGCATGTCGCCGGCCATTTCCCCGAGCAGGGTCTGGGCGAGCGCGTCGCGGGCCATGTCCAGCGTCTCCTGGTCGGCCGGCCGGATCTCTTTCAGCCGGACCACAGCGTAGCCGGTGCCGTCCGCGGTCGCGCCGGTCGCGACCTCGCCGTCGCCGAGCTCGAACAGCCGGCCCTGCAGGGCGCCGTCGAACGGGCTCTGTCCGGCGGCCTGGACCAGCAGCCGGTCATAGTTGGTACGACCCTGCGGCGGCTGGCCGCTCTGGCGCATCAGCGGCCGGGTGGTCTCGAGCGTCTTCCCGGCGCTTTCCGCGGCGGCGGCAAGGTCGCCCGCGGACCCGATTGCCGCGGCCATGGCCTCGGCCTCGGCCCGGGCGAGCTTCTGCGCCTCGGCGTTGCGCCAGTGACGCTTCACGACATCGCGGATCGTGTCGAGCGGGCGAACCGCCGGCTCGCGAATCCCGTCGATGGCGATCGCCATGATCGCGCCGTCCGCGGCGTCGACGACGTCCGGTTCCTCGCCTTCCTCCATTGCGAAGGCAAGTTCGAGGAAGGCCCGGTCCTTCGGCAGGTCGGTGATCGAGGAACCCTCGGGCGCCGAGCCGCCGCGATCGACCCATTCCACATGACGCGCCTTGACGCCCGCGGCAGCGGCGGCCTCGTCGATGGTCGCGCCGCCGGCGAACTGGTCCTGCAACTCGTGGCTGATATCGATGATCAGGTCGGAGGCGCGCGCCAGTCCCAAGTCGCGCCGGATGAGATCGGCGACCTCTTCCAGCGATTTCTCGGTCGGCGGGGTGATCTCGTCGACGGTGACCAGGGCCCAGCCGAACGGGCTCTCGACCGGGTCCGTGGTCGCGCCTGCGTCGAGCGCGAAGACCGGCTCCCGCATCGCCTCGTCAAGCTCGTCCCGGGTGACGTTGCCGAGTTCGAGATCGCCCGGCTCGAGGCCAAGCGCGTCCTTGGCGACATCGGTGAAACTCTCGCCATTGGCGATCCGCTCCGCGGCAGCCTTCGCCGCCGCCTCGTCGGGGAAGAGCATCTGCCGGACATGGCGGGTCTCGGGCACGAGGAACTCGGCCTGGCGGCTCTGATATTCCGCCTGCACCGCGTCCTCGCCGATCGAGATCTGGTCGAGCACGTCCTCGGGCGCGACGTAGATATAGCCGAGCCGGCGATACTCCGGTGCCATGTAGCGGTCGGCATTCTCGTCGTGGAAGGCGGCGAGGGCGGTATCGTCCGGTTCCGTCGTCACCAGCGCCGGATCGGCCCTGAACACCACGTAGTCGGCGACCCGCAATTCCCAGCCATGGGCAAGCAGGCGCTGGACCGCCTCGCCCGGTGCCGCGCGGAAGCCGGCGAAGATCGCCGTCTGGAGCTGCTGGAGCGCCAGTTGCGACTTCCGCTCCAGCACATAGCCGCGCTCGCTCTGGCCATTGGTGAACAGGAACTGCTGGAAGGCGAGTTCGCTGAACTCGCCGGTCAGGCCCTGGAACTGGGGATTGTTGCGGATATCGGCGGCGACCACCTGGTCGGGCACGCGGAGGGAAAGCGCATCCGCCTCGTTGGCCCACAGCGTCCGGTTCACGAGATCGTCCAGCGTCGCCTCCGGCAGGCGCAACTCGCGTGCCATCTGCGGGTCCGGCGTCCTTCCGGTCTGCATCTGGAAGAGCCTGAGCGTCCGGCGGTAATGCTGGTCGAAGGTGACGGAATTGATCTCGACATCGCCGACCTTGGCCACCAGCGTCTCGCCGCCACCGCCAAGATAATCGCCGATGCCCCACAACCCGAAGCTCGCCGCGAGCAACAGGAGGAGGCCCTTGACGAGCCAGGAAGCGACGCTTTTGCGCAGGCGGTTCAGCATGTGTGGCGCTCTCGGCTGGAAACGGGCAACGCCCCGCGCACGGCGGGTGCAATCGGGACGGCGACCCAACAAACCGGCGCAGTATGGCGTGGCGCGTCGGGAATGCAAGAAGATGAACCGGTTTCGCACAGCTCCGGCTTTGCAAGGGCGGGCGCATTTGCTAAAGCGGCGCGGTGCATTAACGGGACGGGAGACGGGCATGAGCGACGGGCGGCAACCGGTGATCGCGGGGAACTGGAAGATGAACGGCCGTATGCCGGGGGCGACGGCGACCATCGCGGATCTCGCGGCGCGGCTCGCGACCCGGCCCGGGGCGGCCTGCGCGGTCGTCATTTGTCCGCCGGCGCCGCTGCTTCCCGTGCTGCGCGAGATCCTCGGCGCGAACAGCCGGATCGCCCTCGGCGGCCAGGACTGCCATGCCGGGACTTCGGGCGCCCACACCGGCGACGTCGCGGCGGAAATGCTGGCCGACGCCGGCGCCGCCTATTGCATCGTCGGCCATTCCGAACGGCGGGCCGATCACGGCGAGGATGACCGGAGCGTCGCCGCCAAGGCGGTCGCGGCCCACCGGGCCGGTCTGACGGCGATCGTCTGCGTCGGCGAGACCCTGGCCGAGCGCGAGGCGGGGCGGGCGCTCGACATCGTCGCGGGGCAACTCGACGGCTCCCTGCCGGACGGGGCGACCCCGGCCAATACCATCATTGCCTACGAGCCGGTCTGGGCGATCGGCACCGGGCGAACGCCGACCACCGACGACGTCGCCGCGATGCATCGTCACATGCGCGCCCACATCGCGAAACGCGATGCGGCGCTCGGCGATTGCCGGTTGCTTTACGGCGGCTCGGTCAAGGCGGCGAACGCGGCGGAACTGATGGCCGTCGCCGATGTCGACGGGGCGCTGGTCGGCGGCGCCAGCCTTGCCGTGGACGACTTCTGGCCGATCATCGAAACTTGCCTCTAGTTTCCGGCAGCGCTTTGCGGTAAAACGCGCCGGCCCCTGATTTCGCGAGTCCGAAAGACGCTGGCCATGGCCAGCGAGAGCGACGCATGCAAACGATCATACTGATAGTTCACCTGTTACTCGCCGTGGCGCTGGTCGCGGTCGTCCTGTTGCAGCGCTCCGAAGGGGGCGCCCTCGGCATGGGCGGCGGTGGCGGTGGCGGTGGCGGATTCATGACCGGACGCGGCGCTGCGAACCTGTTGACGCGGACGACGGCGATTCTTGCCGCCGCCTTCATGCTGACGAGTCTCGCGCTCGCCATGCTGTCGGGGGCGCATACCGAACAGAAATCGATCCTCGACGTGCAGGCGCCGGCCGGCCAGGTCGAGCAGCAGGCACCGAGCGAACCCTCGGCGCCGATTTCGGAATAGCCGGCGTGTCACGAACTGCCGACAAGAACAGAGGCGGCACCATTGCCGCCTCTGCCACTTTCGGCACAGTCCCTCTGAGTATATAAAGTCAGGTCCATGGCGCGGTTCATATTTGTCACCGGCGGCGTGGTTTCCTCTCTCGGAAAAGGGCTCGCCAGCGCTTCGCTCGGCGCGCTCCTGCAAGCACGCGGCTTCCGCGTTCGCCTGAGGAAACTCGACCCCTATCTCAACGTCGACCCGGGGACGATGAATCCCTACGAGCATGGCGAGGTCTACGTCACCGACGACGGGGCCGAGACCG
The DNA here is from genome assembly GCF_900172325.1 of Oceanibacterium hippocampi. Lineage (GTDB taxonomy): Bacteria > Pseudomonadota > Alphaproteobacteria > Sneathiellales > Sneathiellaceae > Oceanibacterium > Oceanibacterium hippocampi. The sequence continues at coordinate 82,694 of NZ_FWFR01000002.1, forward strand.
ATCTCGATCTCGGCCACTACGAACGCTTCACCGGCGTTCCGTCGCGGCGCAGCGACAACGTGACGACCGGCCGGATCTACCAGACCGTGATCAGCCGGGAACGGCGCGGCGACTATCTCGGCGGCACCGTGCAGGTGATCCCGCATGTCACCGACGCGATCAAGGAATTCATCGTCGCCGGCACCGAGGAGGCGGATTTCGTGCTCGTCGAGATCGGCGGCACGGTCGGCGACATCGAGAGCCTGCCGTTCCTCGAGGCGATCCGCCAGCTTGGCCAGGAACTGCGCGAGCATGCGATCTTCGTCCATCTGACGCTGGTGCCCTATATCGCGGCGGCCGGTGAACTGAAGACAAAGCCGACGCAGCACTCGGTCAAGGAACTGCGCTCGATCGGCATCCAGCCCGACATCCTGCTTTGCCGCTGCGAGAAGCCGCTGCCGGCCTCCGAGCGCCGCAAGATCGCCTCGTTCTGCAATGTCCGCCAGGAGGCGGTGATCCCGGCTCTCGATGTCTCGACCATCTACGAGGTGCCGATCCGCTATCACGAGGAAGGCTTCGACGACCAGGTCCTGCGCTGCTTCGACATCCACGACTCGCCGGCCCCCGAGCTTTCGGTCTGGCGCGGTCTTGTCGATGCGACGCTGAAGCCCGAGGGCGAGGTCACGATCGCCATCGTCGGCAAGTACATGGCGCTGCAGGATGCCTACAAGTCGCTCGGCGAGGCGATCGACCACGGCGGCATGGCCAACAAGGTCCATGTCAATGTCCGCTGGCTCGAGGCCGAACAGTTCGAGGGCGACGGCGACCCGACGCAGATTCTCGAGGACGTCAACGGCATCATCGTGCCGGGCGGCTTCGGCAAGCGCGGCGCCGAGGGCAAGATCCGCGTCGCCCGCTTCGCCCGCGAGCGCGGCGTGCCCTTCCTCGGCATCTGCTTCGGCATGCAGATGGCGGTGGTCGAGGCGGCGCGCAACCTGGCCGGGCTGGAAGGCGCCAGCAGCACCGAGTTCGGGCCCTGCGAGGATCCGGTGGTCGGGCTGATGACCGAGTGGGTGCGCGACAACCAGGTCGAGCGCCGCAGCGGCGAGGACGATCTCGGCGGCACCATGCGGCTCGGCGCCTATGCCTGCGGGCTCCGGGCCGGCAGCAAGGTGCACGAGATCTACGGCAGCGACGAGATCAGCGAACGCCATCGGCACCGTTTCGAGGTCAACATCAACTACCGCGAGACGCTGGAGCGGACCGGGGTCCTGGTCTCCGGCCTGTCGCCGGACGGGACCCTGCCGGAGATCATCGAGATCCCGGATCATCCCTGGTATATCGGCGTGCAGTTCCATCCCGAGCTGAAGTCTCGGCCCTTCGATCCGCACCCGTTGTTCCGCAGCTTCGTTACCGCCGCCGTCCACCAGTCGCGACTGGTCTAGCCGGCCCGACGCGGCCGCAAAGAGGTAAGCAAGATGACCGAGGCACGCCACATCCGCATCGGCGACATGGAGATCGGCAACGACCGGCCGCTCACCCTGATTGCCGGACCCTGCGCCATGGAAGGGCGCGAGCACGCGATGTTCATGGCCGGCGAGCTCAAGGCGATCGCCGACCGGCTCGGCGTCGGGCTGATCTACAAGACCTCGTTCGACAAGGCCAACCGGACCTCGATCGGGGCTGGCCGCGGGGTCGGGCTCGAGGCGGCGCTGCCGGTCTTCCGCGAGATCCGCGAGCGCTTCGGCCTGCCGGTGGTGACCGACGTGCACGCCGCCGAGCAATGCGCCGCCGTCGCCGATGCCGTCGACGTGCTGCAGATCCCGGCCTTCCTCTGCCGCCAGACCGACCTGCTGGTCGCAGCGGCGAAGACAGGCCTGGTGGTCAACGTCAAGAAGGGCCAGTTCCTCGCGCCCTGGGACATGAAGAATGTCGCCGACAAGGTGGTCGCCGCCGGCAACGAGCGGGTGATGCTGACCGAACGCGGCGCCAGCTTCGGCTACAACCTGCTGGTCAGCGACATGCGCAGCCTGCCGATCATGGCCGAGACCGGTTTCCCGGTGGTATTCGACGCGACGCATTCGGTGCAGATGCCGGGTGGCAAGGGCACCTCGACCGGCGGCCAGCGCGAATTCGTGCCGACGCTCGCCCGCGCGGCGGTCGCCGTGGGCGTCGCCGCGGTCTTCATGGAATCGCACCAGGATCCCGACAACGCGCCCTCCGATGGCCCGAACATGGTGCCGCTCGGCGAACTCGAGGCGCTGCTTCGCCAGCTCACTGCCTTCGACAAGCTGGCGAAAGCGGCCTGACGGCGCGGGCGGTCGTGACCTCGCCGGCCCCGACGCCACCGGACGCTGCGCTCGATGCCGCTCTCGATGCCATCGTCGACCGCCATCGCCGGAAGCTGAACGACCTGTTCGGAACCTCTGCCGCGGTGCAGACGAGGCGACCCCACGGCATGGCGGCCTTCGATCTCTATGACGCGGCGCATCGGGTCTTCCGGGCCTGCCTTCTCGAACTCAGCGAATTCGCGCTCGCCCGGACCCGGCACGCGGGCGCCCGTTTTGCCCCGCTCGAGCCGGCGCTGCGCGCCGCCGCCGAGGGCCTGATCGAGGATTGCACGAACCAGCTACGCAATTCCGGGATCGAGCGGGTCCGGGACGAGCGGGATTACCTGGCGGATTTCCGGCGGGAAGCGGCCGATCTGCTGAACGGCGCCCTTGCGGCGGGCCGCCAGGGGACGGTCGATCCGCGCCTGTTCGCCGGACAGGGCAACCGGACCATGGCGGTCTTCGCCTGGCTCTGGCCGTTCCTGCGCGTGCCGCTGGCGATCCTGATCGCGGTGCTGATGTTCTACTGGGTGCTTTACGGCGTTTGACGGCGGGGCGGCTTGGGATACAACGCTGACAACCGGACCGGAAGCGGGCCGGATCGGGACGGGGAGAGCGGCGGCGACGACGTGCTTTACGCGCGTCTGAAGGCCGCCATCGAGAACGGGGATGCCAGTTTGACCTTTCGCGCCGGGCCGCTGATGACGCCGGGATCGCCGGTTTTCGCCTGGGCCGACGCGGCCCTGATGGCGGCCGTGGCGATCGGTCTGGCGCTCGCGCCCGCGGCGCTCGGACGCGCCTATGACGACGCCACCCTGATCGGCCTCGCACTCGTGCTGTTCGTCTGGAGCCGCTGGCTCTGGCGCCGCGCCCGGATCCGCGCAACCGCCGCCGCGCTGGGCGGACTGGCCGCCTTCGTCGCGCTCTGGCGCCGGGGCGGCATCGGTCTCAGGTGCGGGACCGCCACCTCCCTGGCGCCGTTTCAGGACTGGCGCCACTTTGTCCGGCAGCAACTGCTGCCCTGAACATCACCGAAAACGAGGAAGAGACGAGATGACCGCGATCATCGACATTACCGGCCGGGAAATCCTGGACAGCCGAGGCAACCCGACGGTCGAAGTCGAGGTAACGCTGGAGACTGGCGCCGAGGGCCGCGCCGCGGTTCCCTCGGGGGCCTCGACCGGCGCCCACGAGGCGGTCGAACTGCGCGACGGCGGCAGCCGCTATCTCGGCAAGGGCGTCGAGAAGGCGGTCGCGGCGGTCAACGGCGAGATCTACGACGCGCTGTCCGGGATGGACGCCGAGGAACAGTTCGTCATCGACGACACGATGTGCACCCTCGACGGGACCGAGAACAAGGCCCGGCTCGGCGCCAACGCGATCCTGGGGGTCAGCCTGGCGGTCGCCCGCGCCGCCGCCGACGAGATCGGCCAGCCGCTCTACCGCTATGTCGGCGGGGTCAGCGCCCGCGTCCTGCCGGTGCCGATGATGAACATCATCAACGGCGGCGCGCATGCCGACAACCCGATCGACTTCCAGGAATTCATGATCATGCCGGTCGCCGCCGACACCATGCGCGACGCGGTGCGGATGGGTTCGGAAATCTTCCACACGTTGCGCAGGAAGCTGGTCGACGCCGGGCACAACACCAATGTCGGCGACGAGGGCGGGTTCGCACCCAATCTCAGCAGCGCGCGTGAAGCCCTTGATTTCATTCTCTCCTCGATCGAAGCGGCCGGCTACAAGCCCGGCGACGACGTGATGCTGGCGCTCGATCCGGCCTCGACCGAGTTCTTCCGCGACGGCCGCTACCACCTGGACGGCGAGGGCAAGGTGCTCGAGCCACAGGCAATGGCAGAATACTATGCCGAGCTCGTCGGTGCCTATCCGATCCTCTCTATCGAGGACGGCATGGCCGAGGACGACTGGGACGGCTGGAAGGCGCTCACCGACGCGATCGGCGACCGGGTGCAACTCGTCGGCGACGACCTTTTCGTCACCAACCCGGTGCGTCTGGCGCGCGGCATCGAGAGCGGGGCGGCCAACTCGATCCTCGTCAAGGTGAACCAGATCGGCACCCTGACCGAGGCCCTTGCCGCCGTCGACATGGCGCATCGTGCCGCCTACACGGCGGTGATGTCGCACCGCTCCGGCGAGACCGAGGATACCACCATCGCCGACCTCGCGGTCGCCACCAACTGCGGACAGATCAAGACCGGCAGCCTGGCCCGTTCGGACCGGCTGGCCAAGTACAACCAGCTCATCCGCATCGAGGAGGATCTCGGCCCGGCAGCCAGCTATGCCGGCACCAGCATCCTCCGCGCGCGTTGAGCGGCAGGGAAATCAGGATGTCGCGCCCGTCACGGCACTTGACCGCGACGGGCGCATCTGATTCGATCCTCATATGGGCCTGATATTCGAAATCCGCCGCCGGGTGCTTGCGAGCCTGACGCCCATGTTCTGTCTGCTCGCGGTGGTTTATTTCGGCTATCACATCATCGAGGGCGATCGCGGGCTCTTCGCCTATCTGCGCCTCAAGCACGAGATCGACACCGCCAGCCACACGCTGGCCGTGGTCACCGCCGAGCGTGAAAAGCTGGAACGCCGGGTTGCGCTGCTGCATCCCGACGGGCTCGATATCGACCTGCTCGACGAGCGTGCGCGCGCCACGCTCGGCCTCAGCCATCCGGACGACGCGGTAATCTTCCTGCCCGAATAAATGGTGTTTCGCCGTCCCGTCGCGGGTTCGCGATCCTGCCGTTCACGGGCATGTGCAATGTCGCGCCATGGCCTTGTCAATCGCGCCGTCATGGGGCAGTTTCAATCGTGATCGGCAAAGGGTGCCCGCGGACCGAGGCAACCCGCACGACCGCCTACCGGGAGAAGTGTTCATGGCCAGGGCCGCCCAACGAAAATCGACGAGCACCGCCAGCAAGGCGACGCGCAGCGCCAGCAAGGCGACAAGCAGCGCCGGCAAGGCGACGGGAACGCGGCGTGCCGCGAAGAAACCCGCGGTCGACCGCGACGAGATGCTGCACCATTACCGCGAGATGCTGATGATCCGGCGCTTCGAGGAGCGTGCCGGCCAGATGTACGGCATGGGCCTGATCGGCGGCTTCTGCCATCTCTATATCGGCCAGGAAGCGGTCGTCGTCGGCATGCAGTCGGCGCTGAAGGAGGGTGACGCGGTCATCACCTCCTATCGCGACCACGGCCACATGCTGGCCTGCGGCATGGATCCGAAGGGCGTCATGGCCGAGCTGACCGGCCGCGTCGGCGGTTATTCGCGGGGCAAGGGCGGCTCCATGCACATGTTCTCGAAGGAGAAGCACTTCTATGGCGGGCACGGCATCGTCGGTGCCTGCGTGCCGCTCGGCGCTGGGCTCGCCTTTTCCCAGAAGTACCAGGACACCGACAATGTCACGCTGATCTATTTCGGCGACGGGGCGACCAACCAGGGCCAGGTCTACGAGACCCTGAACATGGCCGAGCTCTGGAGCCTGCCGGCGATCTTCGTCATCGAGAACAACGAATATGCCATGGGCACCGCGGTCAAGCGCGCCTCGGCGCAAACCGAGCTCTACCGGCGCGGCGAGAGTTTCGGCGTGCCCGGCAGGCAGGTCGACGGCATGGACGTGCTGGCGGTGCGCGACGCCGCGCGCGAGGCGGTTGCCCATTGCCGGGCCGGCAACGGCCCGCTGCTCCTCGAAATGAAGACCTATCGCTATCGCGGCCATTCGATGTCCGACCCGGCGAAATACCGCTCCAAGGAAGAGGTCACCAAGCGCCGCAGCGAGAGCGACCCGATCGACCGCGCGCGCGCGGCGCTGATCGACACGCTGAAGGTCGGCGAGGACGAATTGAAGGAGATCGATCGCGAGGTGAAGCGGATCATCACCGAGGCCGCCGACTTCGCCCAGAACAGCCCGGAGCCCGATCCGGAAGAACTGTACACGGACATCCTCGCCCCCGCCGTGGCGGCGGAATAACGCACGAGACGGAGAGGGAACGACGATGCCCACCGAAATCCTGATGCCCGCGCTGTCGCCGACGATGACCGAGGGCAACCTCGCCAAATGGCTCGTCAAGGTAGGCGACACGGTTTCCGCCGGCGATGCCATCGCGGAAATCGAGACCGACAAGGCGACCATGGAAGTGGAGGCCGCCGACGACGGCAAGATTGGCCGCATCCTTGTCGACGAAGGGTCCGAGAACATCGCCGTCAACACGCCGATCGCGCTGTTGCTGGGCGAAGGCGAGAGCGACGGCGACCTGGCCGGATACAGCGCCAACGGCGGCGGCGGCAAGGCGAAGGCCGAGCCGGAAGACAAGCCCGAACCGGCGCCGAAGCAGGAGGCCGAGGCGCGCCCGGCGCCGACCGCGGGCGAGGGCCGCCAGCCGGCCCAGCCGCGTTCGAGCGAGCCGGCGGAGCCGGATATCCCGGCCGGCACCGAGATGGTCACCATGACGCTCCGCGAGGCCCTGCGCGACGCGATGGCCGAGGAGATGCGCCGCGACAAGCGGGTCTTCGTCATGGGCGAGGAAGTGGCCGAGTACCAGGGCGCCTACAAGGTGACCCAGGGCCTGCTCGAGGAGTTCGGGCCGCGCCGCGTGATCGACACGCCGATCACCGAGCAGGGCTTTGCCGGCATCGGCGTCGGCGCCGCCTTTCACGGCCTGCGTCCGATCGTCGAGTTCATGACCTTCAACTTCGCCATGCAGGCGATCGACCAGATCATCAACTCGGCCGCCAAGACGCGCTACATGTCCGGCGGCCAGATGGCCTCGCCGATGGTGTTCCGCGGGCCGAACGGCGCCGCCTCCCGCGTCGGCGCCCAGCATTCCCAGTGTTACGCCTCGTGGTATGCCCATTGCCCGGGCCTGATCGTCTGCATTCCCTATTCGGCGGCCGACGCCAAGGGCCTGCTGAAGGCGGCGATCCGTGACGAGAACCCGGTGATCTTCCTCGAGAACGAGCTGCTCTACGGCCAGAGTTTCGAGGTCCCGGTGCTGGACGACTACGTGCTGCCGTTCGGCAAGGCGCGCATCGCCCGCAGCGGCGGCGACGTCACGCTGGTCGCCTACGGCATCGCCGTCGGACTGGCGCTGAAGGCGGCCGAGGCACTGGCGGGCGAGGGCATCGAGGCGGAGGTGATCGATCTTCGCACCGTGCGTCCGCTCGACATGGCGACGGTCGTCGCCTCGGTGAAGAAGACGAACCGCTGCGTCACCGTCGAGGAAGGCTGGCCGGTCGCCGGCATGGGCGCCGAGATCGCCGCCCAGGTCATGGAGCAGGCCTTCGACTATCTCGACGCGCCGGTTGCCCGGGTCACCGGCAAGGACGTTCCGATGCCCTACGCGGCCAACCTGGAAAAGCTTGCGCTGCCCAATACCGGAGACGTCGTCGCCGCGGCCAAGGCCGTCACCTACCGCGCCTGAGAGGATCGACATGCCCATCACGATCACCATGCCGGCGCTCTCGCCGACGATGACTGAAGGCACGCTGGCCAGCTGGACCGTCAAGGAGGGCGCGACGGTTACCTCCGGCGACGTGCTTGCCGAGATCGAGACCGACAAGGCGACCATGGAGGTCGAGGCGGTGGACGAGGGCAGGCTCGCCCGCATCCTGGTCCAGGCCGGTACCGAGAATGTCGCGGTCAACACGCCGATCGCCGTCCTCCTGGAGGAAGGCGAGGACGAAAGCGCCCTGGAAGGCTACGCGCCCGAGGGCGGGCCCGGCCAGACGGGCGACGGCAGCGGCAAGGCGGCCGAACCGGAAGCCGCGCCCGAGCCGGCCAAGCCGGCGGAGCCCGAGACTGCGCCGCGTGCCGAGGCAAAGCTCGCCCCGGCCCCGAAGCAGGTAGCCGCCGGATCGGGGAAGGACGGGCGGATCTTCGCCAGCCCGCTGGCCCGCCGGCTCGCCGGGGAGGCCGGAATCGAACTCGCCGGCATCGACGGCTCCGGCCCCCATGGCCGGATCGTGAAGGCAGACGTGGAGAAGGCGAAGGCCTCGCCGCGCCCGGCGTCCCAACCCGCGAAACAGGCCGAGGCCGGCAAGGCGCCCGCACCGGCGGCAGCCCAGCCCGCCGCCGCCTCGTTCGGCCCGCCATCGGCGCCGCACGAGGAGATCACCCTTTCGAACATGCGGAAGACCATCGCCCGCCGCCTGACCGAGGCCAAGCAGACGGTGCCGCATTTCTATCTGACGGTGAATTGCGAGATCGACGCGCTGCTGGCGCTGCGCAAGCAGCTCAACGCGAAGTCGGACGCCTACAAGCTCTCGGTGAACGACTTCGTCATCCGTGCCGCGGCACTGGCCCTTCGCGACGTGCCGGACGCCAACGCCTCCTGGGGCGGCGACAGGATCTACCGTTACAAGGAAGTCGACGTTTCGGTCGCGGTCGCCATCGACGAGGGCCTGATCACGCCGATCGTTCGCCAGGCCGACCGTAAGGGCCTCGCCGAGATATCCTCCTCGATGAAGGATCTGGCCGAGCGCGCCAAGGCCGGCAAGCTTAAGCTCGAGGAATTCCAGGGCGGTTCCTTCTCGATTTCCAACCTCGGGATGTTCGGGATCAGCGAGTTCTCCGCCGTCATCAATCCGCCGCAGGGCGCGATCCTGGCGATCGGCGCAGGCGAACAGCGGCCGGTGGTGAAGGACGGCGCGCTCGCCGTCGCGACGATGATGACCTGCACGTTGTCCTGCGATCACCGGGTCATCGACGGGGCGCTCGGCGCCCGCCTGCTCGCCGCCTTCAAGGGCTTCATCGAAGATCCCTTGACCATGCTGCTCTGAGGGGGACGCCACCGTGACAGAGACGAATTTCGATCTGGTCGTCGTCGGCAGCGGCCCGGGCGGCTATGTCGCGGCGATCCGCGCGGCCCAGCTCGGCCTGAAGACCGCGGTCGTGGAACGTGAGCACCTGGGCGGAATCTGCCTGAACTGGGGCTGCATCCCGACCAAGGCGCTGCTGCGGACCGCCGATATCTACACGCTGGCGAGCCACGCCGCCGATTTCGGGATCAAGGTCGAGGGCCTGAGCTTCGACATCGACAAGGTCGTCAAGCGTTCCCGCCAGGTCGCGGGCCAGCTTTCCGGCGGCGTCAAGCATCTGCTGAAGAAGAACAAGGTCACCGTGTTCGACGGTCACGGCACCCTGCAGGGCAAGGGCCGGGTCGCCGTCGCCAGGGACGGCAAGGCGGTCGCGACGCTTCAGACGAAGCATATCATGCTTGCCACCGGGGCCCGTGCGCGCGAGCTGCCGGGGCTGGAGTTCGACGGCAAGCTGGTCTGGTCCTACAAGGAGGCGATGGTCCCCGACCATATGCCGAAATCGCTGCTGGTCGTCGGTTCCGGCGCCATCGGGATCGAGTTCGCGAGCTTCTACCGGGCGCTCGGCGCCGAGGTCACCGTGGTCGAGGTGCTCGACCGGGTACTGCCGGTCGAGGATGCGGAAATCTCCGCCTTCGCCGAGAAGGCCTTCAAGAAGCAGGGCATGACGATCCTGACCGGGGCCGCGGTCGAGAAGCTCGAGCGGGGCAAGGATTCGGTCACCGCGACGATCAAGACCAGGGACGGCAAGACCGAGAAGAAGACCTTCGAGCGCGCCATCATGGCCGTCGGCATTGTCGGCAACGTCGAGAATATCGGTCTCGAGAACACCCGGGTGAAGGTCGAGAAGAGCCACGTCGTGATCGACGAATGGTGCCGGACCGACGAGCCCGGCGTCTACGCGATCGGCGACCTGGCCGGGCCGCCCTGGCTGGCCCACAAGGCGAGCCACGAAGGGGTGATCTGCGTCGAGAAGATCGCCGGCATCGAGGGCCTGCATCCCTTGAATACCGGCAATATCCCGGGCTGCACCTATTGCCACCCGCAGGTCGCCTCGGTCGGCCTGACGGAGGCGGCGGCGAAGGAGAAGGGGCACGAGGTCCGGGTCGGCCGCTTCCCCTTCATCGGCAACGGCAAGGCGATCGCGCTCGGCGAGCCGGAAGGCCTGATCAAGACCGTTTTCGACGCGAAGACCGGGGAAATGCTCGGCGCCCACATGATCGGCGCCGAGGTAACCGAGCTGATCCAGGGCTACGCGGTCGCCCGCACGCTCGAGACCACCGAGGCCGAGCTCATGCATACCGTGTTCCCGCATCCGACGCTCTCCGAGATGATGCACGAGTCGGTGCTTGACGCCTACGACCGGGCGATACACTTCTAGGACAGTCTTTGCGTGCCGCGGCGAGACCCGCGGCCTTGAGGGGTAGCGATGAACGAGTTGACCGCGCCGGTCCGCCCGCGCCATCCGGAGAAGGCGCGGAACCCGGACAACCCGGTCCTCCGCAAGCCGGCCTGGATCCGCGTCAAGGCGCCGGGCAGCAAGGCCTTCGGCAATACCCGCGGGATCCTGAAGGACCTCAATCTCACGACCGTCTGCGAAGAGGCGGCCTGTCCGAACATCGGCGAGTGCTGGGAGAAGAAGCACGCGACGATGATGATCATGGGCGAGACCTGCACGCGGGCCTGCGCCTTCTGCAACGTCGCGACCGGTCGCCCGTTGCCTCTCGACGCGGACGAGCCCGCCCGGGTGGGCGAGGCGGTGCGCCGGCTGGGGCTGGCCCATGTGGTGATCACCTCGGTCGATCGGGACGATCTCGCCGACGGCGGCGCCGCCCATTTCGCGGCGGTGATCGAGGCGATCCGCGCCGCCATGCCGGCGACCACGATCGAGATCCTGACGCCCGATTTCCTGCGCAAGGACGGCGCGCTGGAGATCGTCGTCGCGGCCCGTCCGGATGTCTTCAACCACAATCTGGAAACCGTGCCCCGGCTCTATCCCTCGGTGCGACCGGGCGCCCGCTACTACCACTCGCTGCGCCTGCTCGACCGGGTCAAGGAAATGGACCCGAAGATGTTCACCAAGTCCGGCCTGATGGTCGGCCTCGGCGAAAGCCGGGAAGAGGTGATGCAGGTGATGGACGACATGCGCTCCGCCGATATCGACTTCATCACCGTCGGCCAGTATCTGGCGCCGACCCGCAAGCATCATCCGATCGATCGCTTCGTCACGCCGGAGGAATTCCACGGCCTCGAGACGATGGCCTATGGCAAGGGCTTCCTGATGGTCTCGGCCTCGCCGCTGACCCGCTCGAGCCATCACGCGGGGGAGGATTTCGCACGGCTTCGCGAGGCCCGCGAAGCCGCGGTCGGCGGCTGAGGCGACAGGCCGATGCCAACCCATGCGGAAAAGCGTGTCCTGCCCTATTCGCCGGACCAGATGTTCGAGCTGGTGGCGGCTATCGACCGTTATCCCGAGTTCCTGCCCTGGTGCGTCGGCGCCCGGATCCGCAAGCGCGAGGGCGACGTCGTCACCGCGGACCTGATCGTCGGCTTCAAGATGTTCCGCGAGCAGTTCGTTTCCCGTGTCGAACTCGACCGGGAGAACATGCGGATCGACGTCAACTATCTCGACGGGCCGTTCCGCTACCTCAACAATCACTGGATCTTCAAGGAGCACCCGGACGGCTGCCTGATCGACTTCTATGTCGATTTCGAATTCCGTTCGCGCATGCTGCAGCGAACCATCGGGATGCTGTTCAACGAGGCGGTGCGCCGCATGATCGCTGCCTTCGAGGCGCGCGCAGACGCGCTCTACGGCGAGAAGCCGGGCGGTGGCAAGCGCGGCGTGCTGTCGGCCGAGAGTGGCGCCTCCTCGAAGGGCTGATCCCGCCGGCCGTCAGACGGTCGCGACCACCACATGCGCCTGGACCTTGCCCGACACCGGGCCATCGCCGCAGGCTGCGGCGATGGCCTCGGCGATCCTGTCGGTGACCTCGCCGAGGCCCGCTGGCGCCCGCGCCAGGATCTCGTTCCGGAGCGGGGTGCCCTGGCAATAGGCGATGGCCGGATCGCGAGGACCCGGTGCCGTGCTCGGCCGCGCCAGTGTCTCGACCTCGATATCGACGAAGTCGGCGGTCCGGAGGTCGTCGACGATTGCCGCGACATCGTGGTAGCCGTGCGGTGTGCGGGCAAGGAAGCGGGGCGGATCGGTGGGGAAGATCTTCGCCGCCGCGTCGGTCACCATCCGCGCCAGGTCGTTGTGTTCGATCGCGTCCCAGGCATTGAACAGGAAGCGGCCGCCCGGCTTCAGAACCCGCCGCGCCTCCCGGTATCCGGCGACCCGGTCGGGAAAGAACATGACCCCGAACTGGCAGCACAGCACGTCGAAGCTGGCGTCGTCGAAGGGGAGCGCCAGGGCGTCGGCCTGGCGCCAGTCGATCCGCTTATCCTTGCCCTGCCGGTCGATGGCCCGTTGCAGCATGGGCTGGTTCAGGTCGCTCGCCACGTAGCGGGCATCCGGGCCGAGCAACGGGGCGAGGGCACGGGTCACGACACCGCTGCCCGCGGCGGTCTCGAGCACGTGCCCGGGCCGGGATGCGGCAACACGGCCGGCGAGATCGGCGGCAAAGGCCTCGAAGATCAGCGGCACCAGGTAACGGTCGTAGATTTCGGGAATCGAGTCGGAGAAAACCTTGTCGGCTTCGAGCAGCATCGCTTTCTCTCCACGATCGCGCCGCGCAGGATCGATGCGGCCGTCACGGCGCGGAGCCCCGGCCGGATCGTCGATCCCAAATATTAGCAGGAACGGAAATACGCCGTTGCGACATTTCTGTGGCCTGAGTCGGGTCTCAGCGGGCGATCGCGGCCTCGATCGCCTCGATCAGCATGTCGAGGGCGACGGTGACGGTCGCGGCGCGGATCCCGGAACGGCCGAGGTCGCCGAACAGCATCTTGCGGTGGCGGGTCGGCTGGCCGGCGGCGGAACAGGCCAGATGCACCAGCCCGACCGGCTTCGCCGCGGTTCCGCCGCCCGGTCCGGCAACGCCGGTACAGGATACGCCGAGCTCGACGCCCGACTGGCGCCGCGCGCCCTCGGCCATGGCGCGGGCAACCTCCTCCGAGACCGCGCCGACCCGGCCGATCAGCCCGGCGGGGACGCCCAGCATTGCCGTCTTCGCCTCGTTCGAATAGGTGACGAAGCCCCGGTCGACGACCGCCGAGGAGCCGGCAATCTCGGTCAGCGTCGCGGCGATCAGCCCGCCGGTGCAGGATTCCGCGGTCGCGACATGCCAGCCGAGCGCTTCGGCCCGGCGCAGGACGTCAGCGGCGCGACGGCGATTGTCCTTGTCGATCATGCTGCTCCTCCAGACAGGTAGTCTGCCAGCCCGAGGTAACCGGCGACACAGGCGAGCCCGTAAAGCCCGGCCAGAATGTCGTCGGCCATGACGCCAAGCGCGCCGGGCAACCGGCGATCGGCCCAGCCGACCGGCCAGGGCTTGACGATATCGAACAGCCGGAAGGCGGCGAAGCCGACCGCGAAGGCGAGCGGATCCGGGCTGCCGGCGCTGGTCGCGGCGAGCAGGGCGAGCCACTGCCCGGCGACCTCGTCGATCACCACCTCGCCGGGATCCTTGAGCCCCTTGGCCCGGCAATAGGCGGCGCTGGCCCAGAGCCCGGCAAGGAAGGCGAGAAGCGTGGCCAGCGCCAGCCACGGCCAGCCCGCGAATTCGAGGATGACCCAGGCGAAGGGCAGTGCGGCAAGCGAGCCCCAGGTCCCCGGCGCCTTCGGGATCAGGCCGGCGCCGAACCAGGTGGCGATCAGGCTCGCCGGATGGCTGAAGGCGATGCCGTCCGGCCGGTTCATCGCGCCGGTCCGTCGAAGGCGACGGTCGCCAGCGCCTGGGCGGCGATCCCCTCGCGGCGGCCGGTGAAGCCCAGCCGTTCCGTGGTCGTCGCCTTGACGCTGACACGGCCGACCTCGAGGCCGAGAATGTCGGCGATCCGCGCCCGCATCGCTTCCCTGTGGGGGCCGACCTTCGGCGCCTCGCAGATCAGCGTGACGTCAACAGCCGTGATCCGCGCGCCGGCGGCGCGGACCCGTTCGCCCGCATGGCGCAGGAAGCGGTCGGAGGCGACGCCGCGCCATTGCGGATCGGAGGGCAGGAAATGGCTGCCGATATCGCCGTCGCCGATTGCCCCGAGCAGGGCATCGGTGAGCGCATGCAGGCCGACGTCGGCGTCGGAATGGCCTTTCAGCGCCGCCTCGTGCGGGATCTCGACGCCACAGAGATAGACCCGGTCGCCTGCCTCGAAGGCATGCACATCGAATCCCTGTCCGACCCGGATATCCGCCATGCCTGCCCCCAGTTCGCGGCCCGCGCGGGCCAGGTCTTCCGCCGTCGTCACCTTGAAGGCGCGCTCGCTGCCGGCGACGGTGTGGACGGCGATTCCGGCCGCCGCCGCGACCGAGGCATCGTCCGTGTGGTGCCCGCCGGCGGCGCGCCGATGGGCGTCCAGGATGGTCGCGAAGCGGAAGCCTTGCGGCGTCTGCGCGCGGTAGAGGCCGGCACGGTCGATATCGCAGGCCACGCTGTCGCCGTCGAGCCGCTTCAGGCTGTCGGCGACGGCGAGCACCGGCAGCACCGCTGCGTGTTGCTTCAGCGCGGCGAGGCAGCGATCGATCAGCGCCGGCTCGACAAGCGGCCGGGCGGCGTCGTGGATCAGGACCTCGGTGGGAGCGAACTCGACCAGGCTTTCCAGTCCGGCGCGAACCGAATCCTGGCGCTCGGCGCCGCCGGTCACCGGGCCGGCGAGGTCGAGCCCGGCGACCGCAGTGTCATAGACGGCGCGGTCATCGGCATGGATCACGACGCGGACGCCGGCGATTCCCGGATGGCCGAGAAAGGCCCGTACCGCGTGCCGCAGCATCGGCTCGCCGGCGAGCGGCAGGTACTGCTTGGCCCGGCCGGCGCCGACCCGCGTGCCGCGCCCGGCAGCGACGATCAATGCATAGGCTCCCATGGGCCGGACACTAGCGCGGCTTCCCGCCGGTTGGAAGCGGACAGGCATCGGCGGCGGCTGCCGGCAAGGCAGCGGTTCGGCCGATGGCGACAACCCCGACGATTTCGCTCGACAAGGTATCTTGCGGTGCAGCAAAAGCTGCCGTAGATTGCCCACGAATTGATCAGTAAGGCAAAGTGACCAATAAATGACCATCAGGATCGGGCCGATAACGGTCGAGGGCCGCGTCGTGCTGGCGCCGATGTCCGGAATCAGCGACCTGCCGTTCCGTCGCCTGGCCCGGCGCGCCGGGGTCGGTCTGGTCGTCTCGGAAATGATTGCCAGCCGTTCGATGATCCAGGAGAGCCGGGAATCGATGCGGTTGTCGCGGTCCGAACCGGAGGAGCGGCCGATGGCCGTGCAACTGGCCGGCTGCGAGCCCGAAGTGATGGCCGAGGCGGCGCGGCTCAACGCCGACCGGGGCGCCGAGATCATCGACATCAACATGGGCTGCCCGGTCAAGAAAGTGGTCAGCGGGCAGGCCGGCTCGGCGCTGATGCGCGATCTCGACCACGCGGCCCGGATCATCGCCGCGACCGTCAGGGCGGTCAGCCTGCCAGTGACGCTGAAGATGCGGACCGGCTGGGACATGGAGAACCGGAACGCCCCGGAACTCGCGCGGATCGCCGAGAACGAGGGTATCCGCATGATCACCGTGCACGGCCGGACCCGGGCGCAATTGTTCAACGGCCGGGCCGACTGGCGCTTCGTCCGCCGGGTCCGCGAGGCGACCGGCCTGCCGCTGATCGTCAACGGCGACATTGCCGGCGTGGACGACGCCCGCGCCGCGCTCGAGCAATCCGGTGCGGACGGGGTGATGATCGGCCGCGGCGCCTATGGCCGGCCCTGGCTGCCGGGCGCGATCCGCCGTGCCCTCGACGGCGAGGAGGATGTCGGCGACCCGTCGCCGGAGGCCGAATGCGCCATCGTGCTGGAACATTACGACGCCATGCTCAGCCATTACGGTCTGAATGTCGGGCTTCGTGCCGCGCGCAAGCATCTCGGCTGGTACGGCGCCCGTCATGCCGGCGGCAAGAGCTTTCGCGACCGGGTCATGCGGCTCGACGAGGCGGACGCGGTGCGCCAGGAGATCCGTGCCTTCTATGCCGGTCTCGCCGACCAGGCGGCGAACGGGATCGCCGCATGACCGGCCCCTTCGCCCGGCGCTGGCGGCCGATCGACGAGAACCGCAATGCCGCCGTCATCAACGCCCTTCCGGCGCCGCTGCTGGTCATCGACGGGGAAGAGCGTATCGCCCTCGTCAATCCGGCCGCGGAAAGCTTCTTCGGTTCCAGCGCGACGCTGCTGGTCGGCCAGCCGATCATCGATCTGCTGCCGTTCGGCAGCCCGGTCGCGGCGCTGATCCGCTCGGCCCGCGAACAGGGCATCACGATCGCCGAGTATGACGTCGATATCGGCACGCCGAAGACCGGGCCGCGCAACGTGAACCTGACCGTCTCGCCGGTCTTCGAGGAGGCCGGCAGCGTCATCGTCCAGCTCGAGGATCGCTCG
Source organism: Oceanibacterium hippocampi (assembly GCF_900172325.1). Classification (GTDB taxonomy): domain Bacteria; phylum Pseudomonadota; class Alphaproteobacteria; order Sneathiellales; family Sneathiellaceae; genus Oceanibacterium; species Oceanibacterium hippocampi. The sequence continues at coordinate 99,407 of NZ_FWFR01000002.1, forward strand.
ATCGCCGCCAAGATGGACCAGCAGTTGACCCAGCGCGGCGCGGCCCGTTCGGTCACCGCGATGGCCCAACTGCTTGCGCACGAGATCAAGAATCCGCTGTCCGGCATTCGCGGCGCGGCACAGCTGCTGGAACAGGCCGCCAGCGACGACGACCGGGTCCTGACCCGCCTGATCTGCGACGAGGCGGACCGCATCGTCGGGCTCGTCGACCGCATGGATGCCTTCACCGACGAACGGCCGCTGGAACGCGGCGGCGTCAACATCCACCAGGTGCTCGAGCATGTCCGCAATCTCGCCCGTTCGGGCTTTGCCCGTCATGTCCGCTTCGTGGAGACCTACGACCCGTCGCTGCCGCCGGTGCTCGGCAACCGCGACCAGCTCATCCAGGTCTTCCTGAACCTGGTCAAGAACGCCGCCGAGGCGGTACCGGCAGAGGGCGGCGAGATCCATCTCTCGACCGCCTACCGGCAGGGCATCCGGCTCGCCTTCGCCGGCAGTCGGGAGCGACTGCAACTGCCGCTCGAGGTCACCGTGGCCGACAATGGCGGCGGCATCCCGCAGGAACTGATCGGCAACCTGTTCGATCCGTTCGTCACCACCAAGCCGAACGGCAGCGGCCTTGGCCTTGCCCTTGTCGCCAAGATCGTTGGCGACCATCGCGGCATCATCGAATGCGACAACACCGACCGCGGCGCGCGATTCCGAATCCGCCTGCCGATCGACACGCGGCCGGAGGAGGGCTGACATGACCCGAACCGTTCTGATTGCCGACGACGACAGCGCCATCCGCACCGTGCTCGGCCAGGCGCTCGGCCGGGCCGGCTACAATGTCCGCACCACCGGGCTGGCGGCGACGCTCTACAACTGGGTCCAGGACGGCGAGGGCGACCTGGTGATCACCGACGTGGTCATGCCGGACGAGAACGGCCTCGACCTGCTGCCGCGCATCAAGCGGCTCCGCCCCGATCTGCCGATCGTGGTGATGAGCGCCCAGAACACCCTGTTCACGGCGATCCGGGCGACCGAACGCGGCGCCTACGACTACCTCGCCAAGCCGTTCGACCTGCGCGAACTGGTTCAGGTCGCCGAGCGCGCGCTGACCCGGCCGGAGGGGCCGCTCGCCACGCCGAAGCGGGAGGAGGAGGGCGAGGATATCCCGCTGGTCGGCCGTTCGCCGGCGATGCAGGAGATCTACCGCGTCCTTGCCCGCCTGATGGGGACCGACCTCTCGGTGCTGATCTTCGGCGAGTCCGGGACCGGCAAGGAACTGGTGGCGCGCGCCCTGCACGATTACGGCAAGCGCCGGAAGGGGCCTTTCGTCGCCATCAACATGGCGGCGATCCCGCGCGAACTGATCGAATCCGAGCTGTTCGGCCACGAGAAGGGTGCCTTCACCAGCGCCAACAACCGCTATGCCGGTCGCTTCGAGCAGGCCGAGGGCGGTACGCTGTTCCTCGACGAGATCGGCGACATGCCGATCGAGGCGCAGACCCGCCTGCTGCGCGTCCTGCAGCAGGGCGAATACACCACCGTGGGCGGGCGAACGCCGATCCGCGCCAATGTCCGGATCGTCGCCGCGACCAACAAGGACCTGAAGCAGTTCGTCCGCCAGGGCCTGTTCCGGGAGGATCTCTACTACCGGCTGAACGTGGTGCCGCTTCGCCTGCCGCCGCTCCGCGAACGCACCGACGACATTCCCGATCTGGTCTCCCACTTCATGCAGCAGGTGAAGGACGAGGGCCTGCCGGCCAAGCGCTTCGACAACACCGCCTTCGAATGGATGAAGTCCTACCGCTGGCCCGGCAATGTCCGGGAACTGGAGAACCTGGTGCGGCGGATCACCGCGCTGTATTCGGAGGAAGTGATCGGTGTCGAGATCGTGCGCCAGGAGCTGTCGAGCCGCGAGGAGACGCCGCCCCGGGAGGAGCCCCCGGAAGAGGAAAGCCTCGGCGATGCGGTGACCCGCCACCTGAGCCGCTATTTCGCCGCCCATGGCGATGGCCTGCCGCCGGCCGGTGTCTACGACCGGGTGATCCGCGAGGTCGAGCGGCCGCTGATCGGTCTCGTCCTCAATGCGACCCGCGGCAACCAGCTCCGCGCCGCCGAACTGCTCGGCGTCAACCGGAATACCCTGCGCAAGAAGATCCGCGACCTGGAGATCACGGTCATCCGCGGCATCAAGTAAAGCGCCTTGGCGCGAGCGGTCCGGCGATCGGCATCGCGGCCACACCGTTGCCGATGGGAGACCGGATCGCGTGACGCGCTGTTGCGTCTCTGATACATAACGGGACATGATTACCACGCTTCGGCGTATTCGATCGTAAATGGGCACAGGCGCGCATTGACAAACCCGACCAGCAGGGCGGACAAGCCCGGCAGCTTCAGCTTGCGGCTTGTCGCATGGGCGGAGCGGATCGGCCTGGCCCGTGGCCTCGGCCTCGGTCTCGGCATCGCCACCTTCCTGAGCGTGATGGCGACCTCGGCCGCGCTGTCCAACGAACTGCCATTCTCGGTCGACACCTGGGTGATCCGGGTTCTGCTGGTGCTCGACCTGGCGCTGCTGCTGCTGCTCGCCGCCCTGATCGCCCGGCGGCTGGTGACGATCTGGGCCGAGCGCCGGCGCGGCATCGCCGGTTCGCGCCTGCATACCCGCCTGATCAAGCTGTTCTCGATCGTCGCCGTGGCGCCGGCGATCCTGGTTGCGATCTTCACCGCGGTCTATTTCAACCTGGTGGTCGAGCAATGGTTCTCGGACCGGGTGAATACCGCCGTACGCTCCTCGGTGGCGGTCGCGGAAGCCTATATCCAGGAGCATATCCAGAGCATCCGCGCCGACGTGCTGGCGATGGCGGCCGACCTCAACCGGGCGGCGCCGAGCCTGGCCCAGCGGCGTAACCGCTTCGACCAGGTGATGGGCGCCCAGGCCTCGCTCCGGAACCTGAGCGAGGCGGTGGTCATCGACCGCCAGCAGAATGTCATCGCCCGCTCGCCGCTCTCCTTCGTGATGGAGGTCGAGCGGGTGCCGCCGGCCGCCCTGACCGAAGCCGACGACGGCGACGTGGTGATCCTGACCTCGGAGGACGACGACCGGGTCCGCGCGCTGGTCCGCCTCGACCGTTTCATCGACGCCTATCTCTATGTCGGCCGGTTCATCGAGCCGCGCGTGCTCAACCATGTCGAATCGACGCGCCGCGCGGTGCGGGAATACGAGCGCCTGCAGAGCGAGAGCGTCGGCATCGTCATACCGTTCGTGCTGATCTTCATCGTCGTCTCGCTGCTCGTGGTGCTGGTCGCGATCTGGTTCGGCATGACGCTGGCGACCCAGCTCGTGCGGCCGATCATCGGCCTGGTCGACGCCGCCGAGGCGGTGCGCCGCGGCGAACTGGAGGCGCGGGTCCCAGAAACCCGGACCGGCGACGAGATGGCGCTGCTGGCACGCACCTTCAACCGGATGATCGACCAGCTTCGCCGCCAGCGGAACGCGCTGGTGACCGCGAACAACCAGATTGACGAGCGCCGCCGCTTCACCGAGGCGGTGCTGTCGGGCGTGACCGCCGGCGTGCTCGGCCTCGACCCGGACGGCGGGATCGAACTGATCAACCGTTCCGCCGTGCGGCTGCTCGCGCGTGGCGGCGACGAGTTGGTCGGGCACGGCTTCCAGGCGGCCCTGCCGGAAATGGCCGAGCTGCTCAAGCTCGCCGGAGACCGTCACCGGCGCTACACCCAGGACCAGATCACGATCGTCATCAACGGCTCGGCCCGCAATCTGCTTGTCCGGGTCGCCGCCCAGCGCGACGGCGAGAAGATCAAGGGCTACGTGGTCACCTTCGACGACGTGACCGAGCTGGTCTCGGCCCAGCGCATGGCGGCCTGGGGCGATGTCGCCCGGCGCATCGCGCACGAGATCAAGAACCCGCTGACCCCGATCCAGTTGTCCGCCGAGCGGCTGCGGCGCCGCTACCTGAAGGAGATCGAGTCCGATCCGGCGGTCTTCGCCCAGTGCATCGAGACGATCATCCGCCATGTCGGCGACATCGGCCGCATGGTCGACGAATTCTCATCCTTCGCCCGCATGCCCGCGCCGGTCTTCAAGGCCGAGGATGTCGGCCAGATCCTTCGCCAGACGGTGCTGCTGCAACGGATCGCCCGGCCCGACATCGAATTCCGCGAAACCCTGCCGGGCGAGCCGCTGGTCGCCAATTGCGACGGCCGTCAGCTCTCGCAGGTCCTGACCAACCTGCTGCAGAATGCCGTCGATGCGATCGACGAGCGCCAGGAAGGCGACAGCGGGGCGCCGCCGGGCGAGGTCGAGCTTTCGCTGTTCCGCGACCGCGAGGTGATCGCGATCGAGGTCGCCGACAACGGCTGCGGCCTGCCGGTCGACGAGCGCGAGCGGCTGACCGAGCCCTATGTGACCAAGAAGGAGAAGGGGACCGGCCTCGGTCTCGCGATCGTCAAGAAAATCATGGAAGAACATGGCGGGGACATCAGCCTGAAGGACCGGGACGGCACCGGCGCGGTGGTGCGCCTCGCACTGCCGGTCCCGAAGGCCGAAGACGGCAACGAAAGCGGCAATCAGCAAGACGAGAAACAGACGGCTTATGGCGCGTGACATTCTGATAGTCGATGACGAGGCGGATATCCGCGAGATCATCGCCGGCATCCTGAGCGACGAAGGCTACGAATGCCGAATGGCGGCGAACAGCGATGCCGCGCTGGCGGAAATTCGCAACCGCAAGCCGTCGCTGCTGATCCTCGATATCTGGCTGCGCGGCAGCGCGCTCGACGGCATGGAAATCCTGGAGGCGGTGCAGCGCGACGTCCCCGACCTGCCGGTGATCATGATCTCCGGGCACGGCAACATCGAGACCGCGGTGACCGCGATCAAGAGGGGCGCCTACGATTTCATCGAGAAGCCGTTCAAGACCGAGCGCCTGCTGGTCCTCGTCGAGCGCGCGATCGAGGCCGCCCGGCTGCGCCGCGAGAACATGGAACTGCGCCTGCACGGCAATATCGACACCGACCTGCTCGGCGACAGCAGCGCCATGACCCAGGTGCAGAACGGGATCGACAAGGTCGCCCGAACCGGCAGCCGGGTTCTGATCACCGGCCCGGCCGGCGCCGGCAAGGAGGTGGCGGCGCGCCGCATCCATGCCCGTTCGGCCCGGGGCAGCGGCCCGTTCATGGTCGTCAGTGCCGCCAACATGGCGCCGGAACGGATGGAAATGGAGCTGTTCGGGATCGAGGACGACAGTCCCTGGGCCGGGCAGGGGCCGCGCATCGGGATCTTCGAACGCGCTCATGGCGGCACGCTGTTCGTCGATGAGGTGGTCGACATGCCGCTCGAGACGCAAAGCAAGATACTCCGGGTCCTGCTCGACCAGACCTTCATGCGGGTCGGCGGCAGCCAGGCGGTGAAGGTCGATGTCCGGGTGATCTCGGCCTCGTCGAAGGATCTCGGCGCGGCGATCCAGGAGGGCCGCTTCCGCGAGGACCTCTACCACCGGCTCAATGTCGTGCCGATCCGCATTCCGCCGCTCAAGGAGCGCAAGGAGGACATCCCGGCGCTGGCCCGCCATTTCCTGGCCCGCTTCGCCGAGAGTTCCGGCCTGCCGGCGCGCGATATCAGCGAGGACACCATCGCCGCGCTCCGCGCCTATGACTGGCCGGGCAACGTGCGCCAGCTGAAGAACCTGATGGAGCGGCTGCTGATCATGGCACCGGGCCCGGCGCAGCAGCCGATCACGGCCGACATGCTGCCGCCCGAGGTGGGCACGGTGACGCCGGCCATCCTCCGCACCGAGGGCAGCCAGGAGATCATGACGCTGCCGTTGCGCGAGGCCCGCGAGAAGTTCGAACGGGAATATCTCAAGGCCCAGATCAACCGGTTCAGCGGCAATATCTCGCGCACGGCCTCGTTCGTCGGCATGGAGCGTTCGGCGCTTCACCGCAAGCTGAAGCTGCTCGGCATCAGCAACAACGGCCGGCAATAGGCTCCGGCGCCCCGGGGCGGGCGCGAACATGGGAGAGAATGCGCGATGCAAGTGATCATCTGCGGGGCCGGCCAGGTCGGCTTCAGCATCGCCAGGGAACTGGTCACCGAAGGCAACGACGTCACCGTCATCGACCAGGACCCGCAACTGGTCCGGACGATCAACGATTCCCTCGACGCCAAGGGCCTGGTCGGTTCGGGCTCGCACCCGGACGTGCTGGAACGGGCCGGCGCAGCGGATGCCGACATGATCATCGCGGTGACCTACGGCGACGAGACCAACATGGTCGCCTGCCAGGTCGCCCACTCCCTGTTCAACGTGCCGATCAAGGTCGCCCGCATCCGGGCCCAGCCCTATCTGCTGCCGGTGTGGGCGAACCTGTTCAGCCGCGACCACCTGCCGATCGACGTCATCATTTCGCCGGAGATCGAGGTCGCGCACACGATCAACCGGCAGATCCAGGTGCCGGGCGCCTTCGACATCATTCCCTTCGCCGAGGACCGGATCCGCGTCGTCGGGGTCCGCCTCGACGACAACTGCCCGATCATCAACACGCCGCTCAGGCAGCTGACCGAGCTGTTTCCGGATCTCGCGATCGTGGTCATCGGCATCTACCGGAACGAGAAGATGATCGTGCCGGCGGGCGAGGACCAGATGTTCCCCGGCGACGAGGTCTATTTCGCGGTCGACACCAAGCATCTGAACCGCGCCATGCCGCTGTTCGGTCACGAGGAGCCGGAGGCCCGGCGGATCGTCATCATCGGCGGCGGCAATGTCGGCCTGTTCCTCGCCAGCAAGATCGAACAGGAACATCCGTCGATAAAGATCCGTATCATCGAGGCACGCCGCGAACGGGCCGAGGAGATCGCCGACCAGCTTTCGCGTACCGTCGTGCTGCACGGCGACGCGCTCGACACCGATTTGCTGGAGGAGGCCAACATCAAGGCCGCCGAGACCGTGGTCGCGCTGACCAACGACGACGAGGTCAACATCCTCTCCTCGCTGCTCGCCAAGCGGCTCGGCGCGCGCACCGCGATCACGCTCGTCAACAAGGCGGTCTACCAGCCGCTGATGGGATCGCTCGGCATCGACGTGGTGGTCAATCCGCGGGCGACGACGGTCTCGTCGATCCTGCAGTATGTCCGGCGCGGCCGCATCCGCGGGTTGCGCAGCCTGCGCGACGGCAGCGCCGAGGTGATCGAGGCGGAGGCGCTGGAAACCTCGACCGTGGTCGGCAAGCCGCTGCGCGATATCGCGCTGCCGCGCGGCATCATCATCGGCGGCATCGTCCGCGACGACGTGGTCATCATCCCGCGCGGCGATACGAAGATCGCGCCGAAGGACCGGGTCATCATCTTCGCGCTCCGCGAGCAGGTGAAGAAAGTCGAGGAAATGTTCGCCGTCCGCCTCGAATTCTTCTGAGGCCGGCAGCGTGAGCTTCCGCTCGACATTGGCCGTTCTCGGCTGGATCCTGGCGCTGTTCGCGGTGGCGATTGCCTTGCCCGTGCCGATCGCGCTGGCCGAGGGCAACGGCGTGCTGGCGACGACCTTTCTCGCCTCCGGCATGCTGACATTGTTCATCGGCGTGGCGATGATCATGGCCACCCGCGACCAGGAAATCGAGCTGCTGCGGCGGGAGGGCTTCCTGATCGTCGCGCTCGCCTGGACCGTGCTGCCGATCTTCGGCGCGCTGCCGTTCTATTTCGGCATCGGGCTCGATCCGACGGACGCCTATTTCGAGGCGCTCTCCGGGCTGACGACCAACGGCGCGACGATCGTCCCGAGCGTCGAGGCGCTGCCCAAGAGCCTGATCTTCTGGCGGGCGCTGATGCAGGGCATCGGCGGCTTCGGCACCGCGGTCTTCGCGATCGTGTTCGCGGCGATGCTGGGCCTCGGCGAGCAGTCCGGCCGGCTCCCGCATCTCTCGCGCAACCGCCACGACGGGGTCGGACGGCGGATCGGCAACGCGGCGGAGAGCCTGGGCATCACCTTCGCGACCCTGATCGGGATTTGTGCGCTGATGCTGTGGCTGGTCGGGATCCCGGCCTTCGATGCGGTGGCGCATGCCTTCAGCGCGGTCTCCACCGGCGGCTTTTCCAGCCGCGATCTCTCGGTCTCGGCCTTCGACAATCCCCGGGCGGAGGCCGTGCTGATCGTCTTCATGCTGGCCGGCGGCATGAACGTGCTGCTGCACTGGGGCCTGATGCGCGGCCGGATAGGGCCCTACTTCCGCGATCGCGAACTGCGGCTCTACCTGCTGGTCGCCGGGCTCGGCGCCGGCGTTGCCGCGGCGGCGATCGCCACGTCCGGGCTCTACAGCGTGCCGGAAGGACTGCGCTTCGGCATCTTCGCCGCCGTCTCCGCCCTGACCACGACCGGGTTCGTGGCCGAGGATCCGGACCTGATCGTCGGGCACTGGCCGGAGGTGGTGCCGGTGACGCTCTTCATCCTCATGGTGATCGGCGGCACCACCGGTTCGAGCGCCGGCGGCATCCGCATCGCCCGCTTCAACCTGCTGATCCTGCAGGCCTCGAAGGAGCTCGCGCGACTGAGCTTCCCGCACAGCGTGCGCCGGCTCAGCGTCGCCGGAACCCTGGTGGACGAGGGTGTCACCCAGGCCGCCTGGGGCTATTTCTTCTTCTATGTCGTGTCGCTGGCGGCCGTCGGCCTGTTCCTCACCGCCAACGGCCTCGATTTCCGCCTCGCCATGGCCTCGGCCGCTTCCAGCCTGTCATCGGCAGGGCCGTTGAAGGCGACCCTCGCGGGGGCTTCCGGACACGGCATCTTGCACTATGCCGACTATCCTGATACGGCCAAATGGGCGCTGGCATTCGCGATGCTGATCGGGCGCCTCGAGTTCTTTGCCCTCCTCTCGTTGCTCAATCCCGCCTTCTGGCGGCGCTGAAGGAAATTTCGCGATGTCCCGTATCGCCTATGTCAATGGCCGCTACGTCCCCCACGCCGAGGCGGTCGTGCATATCGAGGATCGCGGCTACCAGTTCGCCGACGGGGTCTACGAGGTGATCGCCGTCGCCGGTGGCCGGCTGATCGACGAGATCGGCCACCTCGAACGCCTCGACCGCTCGCTGCGCGAACTGCGCATCTCGCCGCCGATGGCCTATCGCTCGCTGGCGCTGGTGATCCGCGAGACCCTGCGCCGCAACCGGGTCCGCGACGGCATCGTCTACCTGCAGATCACGCGCGGCGTTTCGCGCCGCGATCATCCGTTCCCGGATGGCGTGCGCCCGGCCCTGGTGCTGACCGCGAAGTCGGTCAACTTTGCCGCCGTTGCCGCCAGGGCGGAGAAGGGGGTGCGGGTGATCACGGTCGAGGATATCCGATGGGCCCGTCGCGACATCAAGTCGATCTCGCTGCTGCCGAACGTGCTCGCCAAGCAGGATGCGCGCGAGGCCGGTGCCTACGAGGCTTTCCAGGTCGACGGCGAGGGCCTGGTGACCGAGGGCAGCTCGACCAACGCCTGGATCATCGACACCGACGGCCGCCTGGTGACGCGCGATCTCGGCACCGCGATCCTGCCCGGCATCACCCGGCAGTCGGTTATCGATATCGCCCGGCAGAACGGCTATACGATCGTCGAGCGCGCCTTCACGGTCGAAGAACTGAAATCGGCGCGCGAGGTGTTCCTGACCTCGACCACTTCCTTCGTCATGCCGGTGGTACAGGTCGACGACAAGGTGATCGGCAACGGTCAGCCCGGGTCGCTCAGCACTGCGCTGCTCGCCGCCTATCGGGACTACATGGACGAGGTCGGGCACGCGGCCTGAACCGCCGCGGAATTAGTCTCGGGGCAGGGAGGCGAATACCCCTTGCCCCTGCCGGTTCGCCTACCCATCTTGTTGGGAACGGAACGGGGACCTTCGTTGTTGTCGGTGAGATTTCCGGCACATTGTTCCGTGCAACCACTGATTGCCCAAAGAGACTGAACAAGAAAATGCGGGGCCGCAAAATGTCTGGCGAAAAATCGCAGAACGTACAGGACGTGTTTCTCAATCACGTCCGCAAGAACAAGATGCCGGTGACGGTGTTTCTCGTGAACGGGGTCAAGCTGCAAGGCGTGATCAGCTGGTTCGACAATTTCTGTGTCCTCCTGCGCCGTGACGCGCATGTGCAGCTCGTCTACAAGCACGCGATCTCGACCGTGATGCCGGCCCAGCCGGTGCAGCTGTTCGATCCGAATCAGGACGCAGCGGCAGCGGCCGACGGCGAATAGGATATCGTGACAATCTGTCAGGTGGTCTTTGGACTCGTTTCACGACCGTAGCATTCCGGTGCGGCGCGCCCTCGTACTCCATCCCGACATGGTCGGGCGGGAAGAGGGAGCTCGGGCGCCGGAATCCTGCCTGCAGGAAGCGGTCGGCCTGGCCGCGGCCATCGATCTGGTCGTTGCCCACGCGGAGGTGGTTCGCCTCGGCAAGCCGCGCCCGGCGACGCTGTTCGGCACCGGTAAGGTCGACGCCTTCACGCCGATCATCGAGCACCACGAGATCGAGGTCGTCATCGTCGACGGTCCGGTCAGCCCGGTCCAGCAGCGCAACCTGGAGCGCGCCTGGAAAGCCAAGGTGATCGACCGGACCGGTCTGATCCTTGAAATCTTCGGCGAGCGCGCCAGGACCCGGGAAGGCCGGTTGCAGGTCGAGCTTGCCCATCTGAGCTACCAGCGGACACGGCTGGTCCGTTCATGGACCCATCTGGAGCGGCAGCGGGGCGGCCTGGGCTTCATCGGCGGCCCGGGTGAATCGCAGCTAGAAATCGACCGCCGGCTGATCGACGAGCGGATCACCAAGATCCGCAAGCTGCTGACCGCGGTCGTGCGGACCCGTGAACTGCATCGCGCCAAGCGCCGCCGGGTGCCCTATCCGATCGTCGCCCTGGTCGGCTACACCAATGCCGGCAAGTCGACGCTGTTCAACCGGCTGACGCAGGCGAACGTGTTTGCCGAAGACCTGCTGTTCGCGACCCTCGATCCGACCATGCGCGCCCTCAAGCTGCCGAGCGGCCGGCGTATCATCCTGTCCGACACGGTCGGGTTCGTATCGAACCTGCCGACCCAGCTCGTCGCCGCCTTCCGCGCGACCCTCGAAGAGGTGTTGGAGGCCGATCTCATCGTCCATGTCCGCGATATCGCGGATGTGGAAAGCGCCGCCCAGGCGGCCGATGTCGAGACCGTTCTCGGCCAGCTCGGGGTCAACGAGGAATCGCTGACGTCGATGATCGAGGTACTGAACAAGATCGACCTGCTGCCGGACGACGAGCGCGAGGCGCTGGGCGGCCGAACCGGGCGGGACGACAACCGGGTCGCCGTCTCGGCGCTCGACGGCAGCGGCGTCGATGCCCTGCTCGAGACCCTGGACGGCCGGCTCTCCAGCGAACACCAGGTCGTCGACCTCGCCATCGGGTCGGCCGACGGCGCGCTGATCGCCTGGATCTACCGCAATGGCTCGGTGCTCGAACGTCGCGACGACGACGGCACGATCCATCTCAAGGTCGCCTTCGATCCGGTCGATCTCGCGCGCTTCGAGAAGCGCCGCGCCGACGCCGGCCTCGTCCCGGCCTGAACGGCCCGGCCGAGCCCCGCCCGTAGTCGAGGAAACCTCGAAATGTCCATCGATCACGACGCCGTCGCCCGCGTCATCCGGGAGATCGCGGGTACGGTGATCATGCCGCGCTTCCGCCGTCTTGCGTCGCACGAGGTTTCGGAGAAGACGCCCGGCGATCCGGTCACCGTCGCCGACCTGGAAGCCGAGACAATGCTGACCGACCGGCTGTTGCGGCTGAAGCCCGGATCGATCGTGATCGGCGAGGAGGGCGTTCATGCCGACCCGGCGCTACTCGAATCGCTGGAAAGCGAGCCTGCGGTCTGGCTGGTCGATCCGATCGACGGCACGCTCAACTTCGCCGCCGGCTTGCCGCTGTTCTGCGTCATGGTCGCCTACCTGGAGCACGGCGTGACCCGGGCCGCCTGGATCCACGACCCGGTACGGGACATCACGGCGATCGCCGTGGACGGCCAGGGCACGAAACTGGACGGCGAGACGATCCGGCTCGACGCCCATGGCGATCTTGGCCGCTACGCGGGCTGCCTGCATCTTCGCGGCGACGCCGGGCTGATGCGCGCGGCGGCCGGCAACTGGAGCCACATGGGGCCGCTGCTGGTGCTGCATTGCGCCGGCCAGGAATATCTCGCGATGCTGTCCGGCCGCCTGAACTTCGCGTTTTATCACAACGCCAACCCCTGGGATCAGCTGCCCGGCCTGCTGATCCACCGGGAAGCGGGCGGGCACGCGGGCCAGCTCGACGGCAGCGCTTATGGCCTCCGCGCCGAAACCCGGACGGCGCCGCTGCTGGTCGCGCCGAGCCTGTCCTGCTGGCAGGATATCCGGCGGACCCTGTTCGAGCTCGACTGACGCCCCGTCGCGGGCGGCCCGCGATCAGGCCCGTTCCGCCGCCTTGACCGCGTTCCAGAGCGCGTCCATCTCGTCGAGATCGCTTTCGCCCGGCGTGCGGCCGCGCGCCCTGAGCCGTTCCTCGACGCCTCGGAAGCGGCGCTCGAACTTCCGGTTTGCTTGCCTCAGAACCTCTTCTGGCTCGACCTTGATGTGACGGGCGAGGTTGGCAACGACGAACAGGAGGTCGCCGTATTCCTCGGCGATGTCGTTCCTTTCGCCGCCTTCCATGGCTGCTTCGAGCTCGTCCAGTTCCTCGCGGATCTTGGCGATCACCGGTTTCGCGTCCGGCCAGTCGAAGCCGACCCGTCCGGCCCGGTTCTGCAGCTTCACCGCACGGGTCAGGCCGGGCAGGGTGCGGGACACGCCGTCGAGCGCCGAGGGTTCCCGGCCTTCGGCACCGGCCTTGGCGGCGCGTTCGCGGGCCTTCTGTTCCTCCCAGGCGACGGTCTGGGCGGAGGCGCTGGCGATATCGCCGTCGCCGAAGACATGAGGATGGCGGGCGATCATCTTGTCGGAGATCGCCGCGGCGACCGCGTCGAAGTCGAAATCGCCGTTCTCGGACGCCATCTGGGCATAGAAGACAACCTGGAACAGCAGATCGCCGAGTTCGTCCCGCAAGGCCGCCATGTCGCCGTCGGCAATGGCCTCGGCGACCTCGTAGGCTTCCTCGATCGTGTGCGGAGCGATGGTGTGGAAATCCTGTTCCAGGTCCCACGGACAGCCGCCGTCCGGATCGCGGAGCCGGGCCATGATCGCAAGCAGGCGGTGGATGGGCGAGGGATCGGAGATCGGGCGCTGTTCGGTCATGGCCGGATTATGCGGAGGCCGCGCGGCGCTGGCAACGGCGGCGCGCAGGCGCTCCCTCAACCCACGGTCAGCAGCGGCAGCAACAGCTCAGGGAACCCGGGCGTTGTCGGCCGCGGCGGCTGGTCGTTCCGCAGGTCCAGATAGAGCCGCGTGGCTTGGTTCAGCGCCTTCGCGACCGATTCCCGGTCATGTCGGGCGACCAGCGGGCGCAGTGCCGCCGTCGCCGGGCCGTCATCCTCGATCCTGCGAACGCCCCGTTGCGGGCGGCCGGCGCGGCGATGCAGCATCGGGCCCAGAACCTGCTCGGAAATGAAGCCGAGCATCCCGATCGCCTCGAAGAGTTCGCCGCGCTGCAGTTTCACCGCGCCGTAGTGCAGCCAGGTCCAGATTCGTGCCTCGAACCATTCGGGGGAACGGTCGGGCCATTCGATCGACGCCCTGCCGAGAGTTGCCGCGATTCCGTCCGGATTCTCCGCCCACAGGACGGTCGGGCGCTCGACGAGGTGGTCCAGATCGGACAGGCAGACAAATTTCAGGTCAACATGCAGGAGTTCGGGCCCGTAGAGGCAGATGAGCAGGCGGGGTTCCCCCACATGCTCTCCGGTGAAGGCGGAAATCAGCGCGCCGATCCCGTCGGCGAAGGTCCGCCGTCCGGCCATGACAGCCTCGTGATGCTCGTGTCGGACGACGAGAACGAGATCGAGATCGGAGTGGACGTCGAAACCGCCATGGACCAGCGATCCGCCCGCGAGCAGGGCCTCGAAGCGGCCGTCGCGGCGCAGCGTCGCGATGAGGTTTTCCAGGAATGTCGCATGCAAGGGGGGAAGCGTGCCGGTCATGTCGGTCATGGTCTTGCCGGAGAAAGGAGCGCCGCAGGCTATCGCAAATCGGTTCCAGTGCAAGGCACCAGGTTTCCGGCGGGCGTGCTCGCAGACAGCGCATCAGCTTTCCGGCGCGCGACCAGGATCAAGAAGGGGGCGGTCCGATCGTCATGTCCAATTATCGCATAAGAAATATTATGTAAAATATTGGAAATGGCCCCCCGGACACAGAAGCTTTCCGAAAGGCGCCCGCACAAGGCGCGCGACAGGCCCCGATCGCTTGATCTAACCTCGACTTCATGTCCAAGCGCATCCTCATCACGGGCGCCAGCCGCGGCATCGGCCGCGCGGTCGCCCTGCTCGCCGGTCACCGCCGCTGGTCGGTCGCCGTCAATTACCGCGACAACCGGACGGCCGCCGAGCAGACCGTCAACGCCGTGCGGGCCGCCGGCGGCACCGCGATCGCCGTTCGTGGCGACGTTTCCAGCGAAGCCGATGTCATCGCCATGTTCGATGCCGCGACGGACGCCTTCGGCGGTCTCGACGGCGTCGTGAACAATGCCGGCGTCGTGGCGCCCGCGTCGCCGCTCGCCGACATGACACTCGAGCGGTTGCGCCGGATCTTCGACATCAACGTGCTCGGCGCCTACCTCGTCGCCCGCGAGGCCGCGCGGCGGATGAGCCTCGCCAGCGGCGGTCAAGGCGGCGCCATCGTTAACCTTTCCTCCGCCGCGGCACGGCTCGGTTCGCCCAACGAGTATGTCGATTATGCCGGTGCCAAGGCCGCCATCGACACCATGACCATCGGGCTTGCCAAGGAACTCGGGCCGGCCGGGATCCGCGTTAACGCGATCCGGCCCGGACTGATAGAAACCGAGATCCATGCCAGCGGCGGCGCGCCCGACCGTGCCGAGCGTCTCGGCAAGATGACGCCGATGGGACGCGCCGGTACGGCCGAGGAAGCGGCCGAGGCCGTTATCTGGTTGCTCGACGATCGATCCTCCTACGTGACCGGTGCCCTGCTCGACGTTTCAGGCGGCCGATGAGGCCTTTTCGTTTCTAAATCAAACTATCAGAGAAATAGCATAAAATATTGATATTAAGGTAATATTGAAGTTTTTTAGACTTGCGATCCGCCGGTTTCGGCCACGCCGCGAAAGACCTGTGCCCGACGAGAGCACCCTTGTCCCGAAAGGCCGCGCAACCATATAGCCGGGCAAGCGAGGACGACCTCCCCCGTTACGGGTCTGATTCTGTCGGGACGACCCGATGACCGAGGGGAGCACCATGCGCACCACGCCAGACCGCATCCGCCACGCCATCAGCTTCGAGATCATCGGTCTCGTCATTGTCACGCCGCTCGGCGCCTCAGCCTTCGACACGCCGCTGGACGTCATCGGCGTCGTCGCGATCGTCAGCGCGAGTATCGCGACGGCCTGGAACTATCTCTACAACCTGCTGTTCGACCACGCCATGCTGCGGCTCGTCGGAAGCCTCCGCAAGACGATCCCGATCCGGGTGCTGCACGCCGTACTGTTCGAGGGCGGACTGCTCATCGTCCTGATGCCGTTCATCGCCTGGTATCTCGGCGTCTCGTGGCTGGACGCACTGCTGGTCGACGTCTCTTTCGCGGCCTTCTACCTGCTCTACGCCTTTGTCTTCAACTGGGCCTACGACGTCGTGTTCCCGCTGCCGCCCCGGAATTCGGAAAGCGGTCCGGACGATCACGGTTACGGCGACCGGCAATCCGCCGACCGGGCCGGCTCCTAGAATTCGATCACCATGCCATCGTAGGCCGGTTCGACGCCGGCCGGGAGTTCCGCCTTCAGGGTCGCGTAGTCGAGATCGACATGCATGTTGGTGATGATGGCGCGGGCCGGCCCGACGCGTTCGATCCAGCGGAGCGCGGTCTCGATATTCGCATGCGTCGAATGGGGTCGGTAACGCATGCCGTCGACCATCCAGGTCGAGACCCCCTCGAGCGCTTCGAACGCCTCGTCCGAAAGCCCGACGACATCGTTCGAATAGGCGAAGTCGCCGATCCGGAAGCCGTGGCTCGGGATGGTCCCGTGATCCTGTTCGATCGGGATGAAGCGGATGTCGCCAACCGTGAACGGCCCGTCGATGACATGGGCGTCGATGATCGGCGGGTACCAGCTCCCTTCCGGCTGCACGAAGCAATAGTCGAAGCGCCGCGACAGCACGTCGATGGTGCGCGCGTCGCTCCAGGCGCGGAGCCGCGACTGCTGGCGCAGTGCGAGCACGCGCAGTTCGTCGATGCCATGCGCCTGGTCGGCATGCTCATGCGTCCAGACGACCCCGTCGAGCCGGTCGACCCCGGCGTCGAGAAGCTGTTCGCGGAGATCGGGCGAGGTATCGATCAGCACCCGCGTGCCGTCATCGCCGTCGACCAGTATCGAGCAGCGCCGACGCCGGTTCTTCGGCTCGTTCGGATCGCAGGCGCCCCAGTCGTTGCCGATCCGCGGTACGCCGCCCGAGGTGCCGCAGCCAAGCACGGTCACACGCATCGTCATTCGCCTCCCTGGCAACGCCTGAAGAGGCGGAAGAAATTCGTCGTCGTCGCATCCGCGACCTGCTCGACCGTGACGCCCTGCAGCGCCGCGACGGCGGCCGCGGTATGGGCCACGAAGGCCGGCTCGTTGGTCTTGCCGCGATGGGGCACGGGCGCGAGATACGGGCTGTCGGTCTCGATCAGCAGTCGGTCGAGCGGGAGCGTCCGGACGGTCGCCTGCAAATCCTTCGCGCCCTTGAAGGTGACGATCCCGGACAACGAGATATAGAATCCCATTTCAATAGATTTTTCAGCGAGTTCGGGTCCAGAACTGAAGCAGTGTATCAGTCCCGGACAGGGGCCGTCCCGCTGCTCTTCCTGGAGGATGCGGATGGTATCCTTGTCGGCATCGCGGCTATGGACGATCAGTGGCAGGCCGCTTTCCCGGGCGGCGCGGATGTGCAGGCGGAACGATTCCTGCTGGGCGGCGCGCGGGCTGTGCTCGTAGAAATAGTCGAGCCCGGTCTCGCCGATCCCGACGACCTTCGGATGGCGTGCGAGTTCGAGCAGATGCTCGACGCTCGACGGCGCCTCCTCGCCCGCCTCGTGCGGATGGACGCCGACCGAGCAGTAGATGTTGTCGAACCGTTCGGCGATCGCCCGCACGCCTGCGAACTGGCTGAGCTTGGTCGAGATCGTCACCATGTGGCTGACCCCGGCGTTGCGCGCCCGCGCGACGACGCCCGGCAGATCGTCGATCAGGCCCGGATAATCGAGATGGCAATGGCTGTCGACGTACATGGATCTTTCCGGTTCAGGCTGGGCGAAGGGTGGCGGAAATGCCAAGGAGGATATTGAGGATCGCGTTCCGTCGATCAAGACTCAGCCGGTCGCCGCGCGCCAGGAAGGCGGCGTCCTCGGTCCAGCGGTCGAGCCAGCGGCCATGATCGGCGACCGCGAGGAAGCGCCCGGCGACGGCGGCTTCCCCGGGGACGATGTCGGGCACGGTCCCGTTCGACGCGGCGGCCCGGATCATCCGGCCGAACCAGCCGTCCATCAGGTCGACGAGCAGGTTGAACTGGGTCTCGGCATCCTTGCCGGTGGCCCGGGCGGCGAGCTTGAAGGCCGCCTCCTCCCGCCCGCGCGAGAGCGCGTCGAAGGTCGCCACGAGTTCGCGATAGAGACCGAGGCCGCCGGCACCGGCAAGGCTGAGCGCGCGGCCCGGGCTGCCCTCGCCGAGGCCGGCAAGGGCACGGCGTTCGTCGGCCCCGAGATCGGGCTGCAGTTCGGCCAGCAGCGCCTCGACGGTGGCGTCGGGCAGTTCCTGCAGGGCGAGCCTGCGACAGCGCGAGACGATCGTCGGCAGGAGCCGGCCCGGCTGGTGCGAGACGAGCAGGAAGAGCGAATGTGCCGGCGGCTCCTCGAGGATCTTCAGGAGCGCGTTGGCGGCGTTCTCGTTCATGTCGTCGATACTGTCGACGACGACGACCCGCCAGCGCCCCTCGGCCGGGGTCTGGCCGAAATAGGGCGCGAGCTTGCGGACATCGCCCACCCGGATGGCCGTGAAGTGGCGCTTCTTGTCGAAATCCCATTCCCGGCGGAGCGTGACCAGCCCACCATGACCGCCGGCGGCGGCCCGCCGGAAGACCGGATTGTCGGCCGCGACCGCGAGGGTCGTCGGGGCGGCCGCCTCGCCGAACAGCGCGCCCCCCTGCCCGGCATCCTCGGCCAGCACGAAGCGCGCGGCGCGATAGGCGAGCGTCGCCTTGCCGATCCCGCGCGAACCGGCGATCAGCCAGGCATGCGGCAGGCGGCCGCTCGCCCAGGCGGCGAGGAATGCCGCTTCCGCCGCCTCGTGGCCGAGCAATGCCGGGTTGGCGCGTGGATGGAGAAAGCCTTCCAGGCGGTTCGATTCCGGGACTTCGGCTTCTTCGAGAACGCGGCTCACCGGAACAGCCTCCCGGCCACGGCCTCGACGGCACGGGCGGCGACCTCAGCTTCCGGCTGCCCGGCATCGAGGACCACGCAGCGCTCCGGCTCGCGCCGCGCGATATCGAGGAAGCCGTCCCTGAGCCGGGCATGGAAGGCAATGTCCATGCGCTCGTAGCGGTCTTCCGCCCCGCCCCGCCGGCCGGCCCGGGCAAGGCCCGCCTCGGGCGCGATGTCGAAGATCAGGGTCAGGTCGGGCCGCCCGCTGGCGCCGACGACCCACTCCTCCAGGGCCTCGATCGGCGCCCGGCCGAGCTCGTGGCCGTAGCCCTGGTAGGCCATGGTGGAATCGGCGAAACGGTCGCACAGCACCCATTGCCCGGCGTCGAGCGCCGGCAGGATCTTGCGGGCCAGATGCTCGGCCCGCGCCGCGTAATGGAGCAGGGCTTCCGCCGGCGGCGTCCAGCGCCCGGTCTCGCCGGTGACGAGCAGCGCGCGGATCGCGTCGGCGCCCGGCGCGCCGCCCGGTTCGCGGGTTTCCACGACGTCGATGTCGCGGCCCCGGAGCCAGCTCGCCAGGCGCCGGGACTGGGTCGACTTGCCGGCGCCTTCGCCGCCCTCGAGGGTAATGAACCTGCCGCGTTTCATGGCCCGCTTCTAGCGCGGCCTAGAGCCCGGCGCTACCCCAGATGATGCTCTTCACGGCACTCGTCAGACGGCCGACGAGGCCGAGCTGCTCGACATCGGCGGCGGCCAGCAGCGGCCGCTCGATCTGGCCGATGCCCGGCGCCGAGACGACCAGGGTCGCGACTTGCGCCCCCCTGGCGATCGGTGCCGGTACCGGTGCGTCGTAAACCACCTTCACGGTCATGTCGCGGCGATCGTCGCGCGACAGGGTGACCACCAGCGGTTCCTCGAGGACGAGCGGCACGGTCTCGGCGGTGCCGAGCCAGACGGCCGCGTCCTCGACCGTTTCGCCTGCCTCGAAGAGTTCGTAATTGTCGAAGTTACGGAATGCCCAGTCGATCAGGCGCTCCGATTCAGCCGAGCGCTGCTTGACGCTGTCGAGGCCGTTCAGGACCAGCGTGACGCGCCGGCCGTTCTGCGTCGCCGAGGCGACGAGGCCGTAGCCCGATTCCTCGGTGTGGCCGGTCTTCAAGCCATCAGCGCCGATACTCTTGTAGAGCAGCGGATTGCGGTTGCCCTGCTTGATCCCGCTGTAGGTGAACGAGGTCTCGCCGAAGATCTTGTAATATTGCGGGAACTTGTTGATCAGCAGGTGCGCGAGTTCGACCAGTTCGCGGGCGGTCATCCGGTGATCCGGATCGGGCCAGCCGGTGGCGTTCCGGAAGGTGCTCTTCTCCAGCCCGAGTTCCCGGGCGCGGTCGGTCATCGCCCGCGCGAAGGCCTCCTCGCTGCCGCTCAGGCCCTCGGCGACGACGATGCAGGCATCGTTGCCCGACTGCACGATGATCCCGTGCAGCAGGTCGCGGACCGATACCCGGCTGTTGACCTCGACGAACATCTTCGAGCCGCCCATGCGCCAGGCCTTCTCGCTGACCGGCAGGGTGTCGTCCAGCGACAGCGTGCCGTCGGCCAGCCGCTCGAAGACCATGTAGACGGTCATCAGCTTGCTCATCGAGGCGGGCGCCATCAGGCTGTCGGCGTCGCGTTCGAGCAATACCTGGCCGGTGGTCTCGTCGGTGACGATGGCATGCCGCGCCGCGGTCTCGAAGGCGGATGCAGGCAGCGCCGCCAGCGCGCAGAGCGCGCCCGCGATCAGCAATGCGCCGGCATGGCGGATTAATGTCGATCCCATAACCTCTCCCCAAAGCCTAGTCTTCGCTTCACCGCCGCCATGCTCGCCTGAGAATGGGTCCAAAATTGGGAGCGGCCGCGATTCTCAGTCGACGACGATGCGCGCCGACGGATAGCCGGCGCCGATGACGCGGACGAGCAGGCCGTCCGCCGCGTCGACACTGGCGACCGGGCCGATGCGGACCCGGTAGAAATCAACATCGTCGATCAGCACGTGCGTGACCTCGGTCCGGCCGAAACCGCCGAGCCTGATCCGCAGCCGTTCGGCGTTCTGGTAGTCGCTGAAGGCGCCGGCCTGGACATAGAGCGCGGTCGGATGGATCGGCATCACCGTGACCTGCTCGGCGACCGTCGCCCTGCCCTGCGGCGGCGTCGCCTCGATCGAGGCGACCTGCTGTTCGGCGGCCGGTTCGGGCAGCCTGCGAACCGGGGTCGACGGGGCGGTCGTGACCCCGCTCGGCGGTGCCAGCGTTTCCGAGGCGACATCGATGCGTGGCGCCGCGGCGACCGCCTTGCGCTCGACCTCGGGCGTCACCGGTTTCGCGATCACCGTCCCGCCGTCACCGCCATCGCGGACCAGCTGCACCCGGACCCGGGCCGTGCCCTGGCGCTCGAAATCGAGCAGTTGCGCGGTCCGCCGCGAGACGTCGATGATGCGACCGGCGACGAACGGCCCGCGATCGTTCACCGTGACGACCAGCGAACGGCCATTCTCGAGATTGGTCACCCGCACCTTGGTCGGCATCGGCAGCGTCTTGTGCGCGGCGGTCAGCGCGTTCATGTCGAAACTGTCGCCGTTCGCCGTGCGCAGGCCGTGGAAATCGTCGCCGTACCAGGAGGCGATGCCGGTCTCGTCATAGCTGGCATCGACCTTCGGATAGTACCAGACACCGTTAATCTGATAGGGCTTGCCGACCTTGTACTGCCCGCCGGACGGCGCGCTGGCGGTGGCTTCGCCGTCGTCGAAGACGTTCTTCGCGGCGTGGGTTGCCAGCTGGAACTCGGCGCAGCCGCCGAGGAGCAGCACGAAAGAAGCGGCGACGGCGACGGAGCCGAAACGATCAAAATACATTATCTTGTATCATTGCCCGGAATGGATACGAGGATATGGTAGTCTAGCGGTCGCCTATCGCGTCGGCAAGGTGGCCGACGGCCATCGCGAAATATGTCGAGCGGTTCCATTTCAGGATCGTCCGGTAATTGTCGTAGACGAGGAAGGCAGGGCCGCCCTCGCCCGCCGGCAGGACCACGGAGGCCGGCAGCTGGCGGGTCGGCAGGTCGCCACCGTCGGCCCGTCGCAGGCCAAGCGCCTGCCACTCGCCCAGCGGCTTGACGACCTTCAGGTCGGCGAGCGCGGGATCGAAGCCGGCCGGCAGGCGGACCGCCCTGCCCCAGGTCTGGTCGTCCTTCCACCCCGAGCGCCGGAGATAGTTGGCGGCCGAGCCGAAGACATCGAGCGGCGTCGTCCAGATGTCCTTGCGCCCGTCGCTATCCTCATCAACGGCGAAGTTGAGGAAGCTCGACGGCATGAACTGGCTCTGGCCCATCGCCCCGGCCCAGGAGCCGACCATCGCCTCGGGCGCGATATGGCCCTGTTCGAGAATGGTGAGCGCATTCAGGAGCTCACCCCGGAAATACTTGCTGCGCCGCCCGTCGTAGGCGAGCGTGGCGAGCGCCTGCACGACCTTGAAGCCGCCGGTGACACGGCCGAAATCGGTCTCGATGCCCCAGAGCGCGACGATGAAGCGGGGCTGCACCTGGTGCGCGCGGGCGACCGCTTCCAGCGCCGCGCGGTTCTCGGCCAGCTTCTCGCGGCCCTTGCGGATCCGCGCCTCGGGCACGACCCGTTCCATGTACTGCTGGAAGGTGAGCGTGAATTCGGGCTGCTTGCGGTCGAGTTCGACGACCCTCGGGATCGGCTCGATCCCGGCGAGCGCGGCGTCGAGCGTCGCCTCGGATATCCCCTTCTCGCGGGCTTCGGCGCGCAGGGCCTGGAGCCAGTCGGGAAAGGGCTCCGCGGCGGCTGCCGGAAAGGCGGCAACGGCGAAGAGCACGGCAAGGGCAAGCGAGCGGCGGCGGGTTGCGATCATCGTACCATCCTAGCGTCGTCCTTGCGCCTTGTGCCATAACAGGCGGGGCCAACGCAACGTCGGCGGAACGAACCTGACAGGAGCTGGGAATGATCAAGCGGGGCTTCAAGGCGCTGATCGCGGAAGCGAACGCGTCCATCGAAACGATTTCCGTGCAGGACGCCCTCGCCCTGCACGGTCGGCCCGACGTCGCCTTCGTCGATGTCCGCGAACAGATTGAGCGCCAGTCGGGCGGCACGATCGCCGGCGCCGTCTCCGCGCCGCGCGGATTCCTCGAGTTCATCGCCGACCCGGAAGGGCCGATGCACCGCCCGGAACTGTCGAGCGGCAAGCGGCTGGTCCTCTTCTGCGCCTCGGGCGGGCGTTCAACACTGGCCGTCAAGACCTTGACGGATATGGGAATCGATAACGTCTGCCACATCGCCGGCGGGTTCGCCGCCTGGCGCCAGGCGGGCGGCCCGACCGAGGTCTGAGGCGGTCGCCCGGCGGCGCCATCAGCACTCGGCTTCCTCGTTCACGTTCCGGCATTCGTTGAACTGGAAGAGTTCGAACTCGTCCGGCCGCATGGCATCGAAGGCGCGCGCGTCGCGGCAGTGAACCTTGACCATGACGAGCTGCTTGCCGTCGATCTCGCGTTCGACGACGTGGCTCAGATACTCGACGTCGCAATTCTCGGCGGCCATGACCTCCTCGGCCAGGTCGATCTCCCAGGTCGCCTGGGCCTGCGCCGCGATGATCCCGGCCCCGAGGCCGAGCGGCAGGCCGAGCGCCAGTGTCCTGAGCAGTCGTGTCCTGAGCAGTCGTGTCCTGAGCAGTCGTGTCATCGTCGGTCTCCTTCCTGAAGGGCGCCGGCGGATCCTGCCGGCCGGTCAGGCCGCGGTCGCCGGCGCCGGCTGTTCCAGCCGCGCCCGGAACGGTTCCAGGTCGTCGGCGGACAGCGTTTCCCGGGCGAGCAGCCGGGCGGCGGTTTCGTCCAGGACGGCCCGGTTCCGGCGCAGCACGGCGCGCGCGGTGGCCAGCGCGCCCTCGACCAGTTCGCGGACGGCGACGTCGATTTCCCGCGCCGTCGCCTCGCTGTAATGGCGGCTCGGGCCGACCATGCCCGGGACCGGGGTGAGGAACGGCGCTGCCTCGGATTCGTAGGCGGCATTGCCGAGCGTGCCGTTCATGCCGTAGCGCACGACCATGGCCCGGGCGATGTCGGTCGCCTTGACGAGATCGTCCGCGGCGCCGGTCGAGACATGGTCGAAGACGATTCCCTCGGCCGCCCGGCCGCCGAGCAGCACGGCCATCCGGGCCCGCAGTTCCTGCTCGCCCATCAGGTAGCGATCCTCGGTCGGCCGCTGGATCGTGTAGCCGAGCGCGCCGATGCCGCGCGGGATGATCGAGACCTTGTGCACCCGGTCGACCCCCGGCAGGGTGAGCGCGACCAGGGCATGGCCCATCTCGTGGTAGGCGACGACCCGGCGCTCGTCCTCGTTCAGCAGGCGGTTGCGCTTCTCGAGGCCGGCGATCAGGCGCTCGATGGCGGCGGTGAAATCCTCCATGGTGACGGCGGTGCCGCCGCGCCGGGTCGCGATCAGCGCCGCCTCGTTCACCAGGTTGGCGAGATCCGCCCCGGTGAAGCCGGGGGTAAGCGCGGCGAGCGCCGGGGGCGAGACGTCGTCGGCCAGCGTCACCTTGCGCAGATGGACCTCGAGGATCGCCTCGCGCCCGAGCTTGTCGGGCCGGTCGACGAGGATCTGCCGGTCGAAGCGGCCGGCCCTGAGCAGGGCCGCGTCGAGCACCTCGGGCCGGTTGGTCGCGGCCAGCAGGACGACGCCGCCGCTCGCGTCGAAGCCGTCGAGTTCGGCGAGCAGCTGGTTCAGCGTCTGTTCCTTCTCGTCATGGCCGCCCAGTCCCGGAAAGGCGCCGCGCGCCCGGCCGAGCGCGTCGAGCTCGTCGATGAAGATGATGCAGGGGGCCTGCTTGCGGGCCTGCTCGAACAGGTCGCGGACGCGGGCGGCGCCGACGCCGACGAACATCTCGACGAATTCCGAGCCGTTGATCGAGAAGAAGGCGACGCCCGCCTCGCCGGCGACCGCCCGGGCCAGCAGGGTCTTGCCGGTGCCCGGCGGGCCGATCAGCAGGATGCCCTTCGGCATGTGCGCGCCGAGCCGGCCGTAGCCCGCCGGATCGCGCAGGAAGTCGATGATTTCCTTGAGCTCGTCCTTGGCCTCGTCGACCCCGGCGACATCGTCGAAGCTGACCCTGATGTCGCGCTCGACATAGATCTTGGCCTTGCTCTTGCCGACGCTGAGCGCCCCGCCGAGCCCCTGGTTGCCGAGGACCCGGCGGAACAGGAAGAACCAGATGGCGAAGAAGACCACGATCGGCATCAGCCACGACAGCAGGTTGCCGAGCATGGTGTCCTCGGGGATCGAGGAATATTCGACGCCGTGCTTCGACAGCAGGTCGGCGAGCGCCGGGTCGACCCTGTTGACCGCGAACAGCGGGTGCTCGGCCGCCGCGCCGTCCTTCAGCCGGCCGCGGATGCGGTCGCCGCGGATATCGACCGTGGCGATCTCGTCGTTCTCCAGATGCGCGACGAAGCTGCTGTAGGGGATGTCGACGACCGGCTCGCGGCTTTGCTGGAACACGGCCTGCACCAGCAGGATCGCGATCCCGGCGAGCACGGCGTACCAGATGTGGGCCTGGGTTTTCTTGTCCATGGTTCGATCGGCGACGGACCCCGGTGACGCCTGCGTTGCCGCCGCGCCCGGGATCCGTCCTGCCGTGCGCCTCCGTTCAGCGAGACATGAAGACCGGCACGGTCATGTGGTGCAGCAGGTGCCGCGTGGCGCCGCCGAAGACCAGTTCGCGGGTCCGCGAGTGGCCGTAGGCGCCCATCACCAGCAGGTCGATGTTCTGGTCGGCCGCCTCGTTCAGGATGACGTTGCCGACCTCCATGTCCTGGGCGACCGCCTTGCGGACCTCGGCGCGAACGCCGTGCTGGGCGAGGTGCTGGCTGATGTCGGCCCCGGGCAGGTCGCCCTCGTCCTTCGAATTGACGGTCAGCACGACGACCCGTTCGGCCTTCTGCAGGATCGGCAGCGCGTCATGGACGGCGCGGCTCGATTCCGCGGTCGGCCGCCAGGCGACGAGGACATTCCTGCCGATCGTCTCGCTCTTCCCCGCGTAGGGCACGGTGATGACCGGCCGGCGGCTCGAGAAGGCGACGTCGCCGGTCAGGTCGAAATCGACATAGCCGGTTTCCTGCGGCTCGCCCGCCTGGCCGAGAAAGACCAGGTCGGCATAGAGCGCATGGTCGGCAATCAGGTCGGCGAGCGGGCCCTCGCGGAGCCGCCATTCGGCCGAGACGCCGGCGCGCCGGGTCAGCTCCTCGAAATTCTTCTTGGCTTTCGCCGCCGCCTCCTCGCTGCGCTGGCGGACCATGTCCCAGATCTCCTGCGAGATCGGCACCGCCGCGTAGGTCGGCATCTGCACCGGCGTGATCACGAACAGGCCGACGACATGGGCGTCGTGGGCCTGCGCCAGGTTGGCCGCCATGTTGAGACGCTTGGCGAAAAACTTGTCGTTGTCGCAATGGACGAGGATGCTCTTGATGGTCATGTCGTTTCCTGTTCTTTGCCTGTTTCGTTGCGCCGCTGTTCGCGACGTCGCCTGGGGCGTTCTCGGAAACACTATGGCAATGCGTGCGGCGACCCGCCTTGATCGTGATCAAGGGCGATGACGACGCCGAAACTGCAACCGACAGCGCCCGGGGGGCGGGCGACCGGCGCCGGCGCGGTGGCCCGGGGGCAAACGTGAACGGGCCCGGGCCGGGACGCGGGGGAGCGCTGGACGGCCTTCCCTCATCCCGTTATATGGGGGCCGTTCGTCCGAATGTCGCGGCACCGGACAGGCGGGATGGGTGGCCGAGCGGTTGAAGGCACCGGTCTTGAAAACCGGCAGGCGTTAGCGCGTCTCGTGGGTTCGAATCCCACCCCATCCGCCATTTACCGTCATTTGCCGCCGACAGTTCTCTATTGGTCGAAATTGCGACCGATTACCGCCGACGACTGCCCCATCATTGAACAGCATAAGCGCCGACGATTGCCTAAACTGTCGATTCGATATCGCGCTCGAACTGTATGCAGTTACTATCGCGACAAGAGAGGGGATGATCGACGTATGAATCGACCGCGTATAACTTTCGACACTAATTGTTTCATCAACCTTTTCGACCGTGAAAGTCGCTCCGCGACATCAGTTTCTGAAATTGAGAAGCTCGTCTGCTATGCGTTTGACGGAAAAGCAGAAATCTCGGTCACGACCCGGCTGGAAACGGACCTCGAGCAGGACAAGAACGAGGAGCGCCGCAGCGCTTTTATCGCGATGCTCAAGATGTTTCCGGTTATTCCGTCCATCGGACGTTGGGACGTTTCCCGGTGGGATGAGGATTTTTTCGCTCACCAGACGTCGGGCCGTCTTAACGAAGAAATTCGGCAAATCCTCTCACCGGGCCTGACGCCGGATTCTTCCCGTTACAGCAACAAGATCAACGATATTGAACACTTGGCAGGACATGTGCTCGATAAGCGGGATATCTTCGTTACCGACGACAAGGGTATCCTACGGAAGCGTGATCAATTGGAGGGGCTAGGAATCATCGTGATGCGCCCCTCAGATTGTGTCGCTTATATCGATGAGATTGTCTTCCGATCAAAACCTCGTACCTTT
This sequence comes from Oceanibacterium hippocampi, assembly GCF_900172325.1. Taxonomy (GTDB): domain Bacteria; phylum Pseudomonadota; class Alphaproteobacteria; order Sneathiellales; family Sneathiellaceae; genus Oceanibacterium; species Oceanibacterium hippocampi. The sequence goes on from NZ_FWFR01000002.1 coordinate 126,566, forward strand.
CCCTCCGACGACATTCCACCGAATTATCACTCGCCTGCTCTGCATGGCTCGGTAACGTTTGACTACACGAACAATAACCACGTCTTCGCAATCGGCGAAGGAGAACACCTTTTCGAGACCAAGTGGACGAAGGCCAGCAATAACTCGATCCATGTCTATTCAGACAGTGGGAGCATCCAGGCTTTGGCTCTCGCAAAGGGAGTATTCTCAATCCCGGACATAAGAGATGCTGAAGTCTACGATTTTTCGTCGAGGGTACGTACTCCCCAAATTGGGGAAATAGTTGTTTGGCGCAACGTCAACGGGCTTTATGCCGCAACGCGGGGGTTGGCGATCACCGACGACACTCGCGGTGATACGACAAACAACCTGACGATCGACTATGTGATCCTAGGCGAAGGCGGGCGTGACTTTTCGGCCTAGTTTTTGAGTAGGTGAATCATACATTAACAGTTTCCGCCCACCCTGCTCTCGCCCCCTACCCTTGCGCGGCCTCGGCGATGAGCGCGAAGGAGTGGAGCCGTTTCGCCGGGTCGAACAGGTCCGAGACGACCATCACCTCGTCCGCCCCGGTCCGCGCGACCAGCGCGTGGAGGCCGTCGCGCACCGCCGCCGGCCCGCCGATGACGCTGCAGGCGAGCATTTCCGAGACATGCGCCTTTTCCTGCGGCGACCAGTAGTTGTCGATGTCGTCGATCGGCGGCTGGGTCAGCTTGCGGGCGCCGCGGATCAGGTTGGTGAACGACATCTGCTTCGAGGTCGCAAGGTAGCGCGCCTCCTCGTCGGTGTCCGCGGCGATGACGTTGGCGCCGACCAGCACATAGGGTTCCGCCAGCTGCTCGGAGGGCTTGAAGCGCTCCCGATAGATGGCGATCGCCCGGTCGAGCGCCGCCGGCGCGAAATGCGAGGCGAACCCGAAGGGCAGGCCGAGCTCGGCCGCGAGGTGGGCACCGAACAGGCTCGAGCCCAGGATCCAGAGCGGCACCTCGGTGCCGGAGCCCGGCACCGCCTCGATCCGCTGGCCGGGCTGCACCGGGCCGAGGAACGCCTGCAGTTCCATCACGTCGTTCGGGAAACGGTCGGCGTTGGCCGGATCGCGGCGCAGCGCCCGCAGGGTGAACTGGTCGGTGCCGGGCGCCCGCCCGAGCCCGAGGTCGATACGCCCGGGAAAGAGCGTCGCCAGCGTGCCGAACTGTTCGGCGATCACGTAGGGCGCGTGATTGGGCAGCATGATGCCGCCGGCGCCGACCCGGATCGACGTGGTCGCGGCCGCGATATGCTGGATCACCAGCGCGGTCGCCGCCGTGGTGACGGTCGGCATGTTGTGATGCTCGGCGACCCAGATCCGCCGGTAGCCATGGGCCTCGGCATGGCGGCCGAGATCGCGCGCCTCGTCGAGCGCCGTGCGGCGGTCCGATCCCTCGCGGACCCGCCCCAGTTCGAGAACGGACAATGCAACCATGTCGGCCTTCCTTCACGCGTTCGCGGCGACGGCCGGCCCTGCCGGGGGTCGCCGCCGATCCCTACCGCGGAATAGTCATATAGGCCCGGCGCGGCGGCGCAAGGAGCGATCGCCGGCGGGCAGCAGCTTCCCGCCAGCGGGCCGGATCGCATCCGCCCTCTTGCCCCCTCCTCGCCCCCGTCCCCGCCCACGTCCCTGCCCGCTCACCCACACGTGATCGCGGCGAGGCGCGCCGGGCGGTGACCGGCCGCGGCGGGCATGATACGGACGAAGTGTCGGGTTGCGCTGTTCCAGCCATGCGCCCCGCCCCGAACGACGGGAGGTTCCGGCCGATGGGCCGACTGTCAGCCGCACAGCATGCCAGCATCCGGGCCGCGCTGCTCGTTGCCGTCGTCTGGGGCGTCGCCGTCGTGCTGTTCATCGGCCTGTTCGAGGATCCCTCGCCCGAGGCCTTCAAGAACCTCGTGATCTCCTGGGGCGAATGGGGCGTGCTCGCCGCCATCCTGCTGATGGTGCTGCATTCCTTCCTGCCGTTCCCGGCCGAACTCGTGGCGCTCGCCAACGGCATGTGCTTCGGACCGCTCTGGGGCACCGTGATCACCTGGGTCGGCGCGATGCTCGGCGCCATGCTGGCCTTCGCGCTCAGCCGCCGCTTCGGACGCCCCTTCGTCGACCGCATGCTGACCCGGCGGAGCTGGAGCCTGGTCGACGAGTGGCTGACCCGGCATGGCGCCGGCAGCTTCTTCGTCAGCCGCTTCATCCCGGTGATCGCCTTCAACCTGATCAACTACGCCGCCGGCCTGACCAGGCTGTCCTGGTGGACCTTTCTCTGGACGACCGCGATCGGCATCCTGCCGATGACCGTGCTGATGGTCCTGCTCGGCGCCGGCATGCACGAACTGCCGCTCTGGCAGTGGCTGCTGCTGATCGTGGGCGGCCTCGCGCTCTGGCTGGTCGCGCACTGGATCGGGGCGCGACGGGCGCGGAAGATCGACCGTTCCGCGTGACGTCCGGCGGCCTTGTGGCAATCCGTCACGGCCGGCGCGTCTTGAACGCTTTTTCCCTGATGCCCATCTGGAACCACAAGCCGGTGGCGGACGTTTCCCGTCCGAACAAAGCCGGTCTTCACAGCCACGCCGGCAGGCATCGGAACGGTGAGCAGCGCGCGTTTTCGCGCGGCACGGTGTCGACAGGGAGCGAAACGTTAGCATTTGTTAATGTTTCCTCGGCCACAGTGGGCCGCGCCCGGAACGGGCGCCCGCGAACCGGACCGAAGCGCGGCTCGTCAGAAGGATATGGGGACATCGATGGAACTCGCGGGAAATCGTCCGACTGCACCGACCAAAGGCACCACTTCCGGAAACGGCATGACCATCCTGCCGGAACCGGCGGCAACGCCCCTGTCGCCGCCACGCGATCCGCGCAACTGCTCGCCCAGGGCCTGGAAACGTGCCTTCGAGACCAAACGGCGCTTCGTCACCGGGGCCAGCAACCGGGCGGCCGCCGCACCGGTCGAGCCGGCCGACGACTGATCCGCCCGGATCAGCCGTAGATCTGACGCGGCAGCCAGAGCACCAGTTCGGGGAAGACGATGCAGAGGAACAGCCCGATCGCCTGGATCACCAGGAACGGCAGGGCCGCGCGGAAGATCACCGCCATCGACACCTCGGGCGGCGAGACGCTCTTCAGGTAGAACAGCGCATAGCCGAAGGGTGGCGACAGGAACGACATCTGCATGTTCACCATGTAGACGATGCCGAACCAGAGCGGCACGTCGGCCGGCGCCACCCCCGGCAGGCCGAACAGGCCGTCCCAGGTCAGCGTCATCATGATCGGCGCGAAGATCGGCACCGCCAGCAGCAGGATGCCGACCCAGTCCAGGAACATCCCGAGCAGGACCAGGATGATCATCATGATCAGCAGGATGCCGTACGGTCCGAAGCCGGTGCCGACGAGCGCGTCGGTGACGAACTTCTGGCCGCCGTTGACGATGTAGAAGCCGACGAAGATCGAGGCGCCGAAGATGATCCAGAGCACCATCGAGGAGGCCTTGAGCGTCGTGTTCGCCGCCTCTTTGATCGTCTGCCACGACAGCCGGCGGTGCATGCCGGCGACGAACAGCGCCCCGAAGGTGCCGATGCCGGCCGCCTCCACCGGGGTCGCGACGCCGGAGAAGATGACGCCCAGGACCAGGATCACCAGCATGATCGGCGCCGCCATGCCGCCGACCAGCCGGATCTTCTCGCGCGTCGAGATGCGTTCCTCGACCGGCAGCGCCGGCCCCATCGCCGGGTTCATGTAGCTGCGCCCGACGACATAGAGGATGTACATGCCCGACAGCAGCAGGCCCGGAATGACCGCGCCGACGAACAGCTCGCCGACCGACTGCTGGGCGACGACGGCGAACAGGATCGCCAGGATCGACGGCGGGATCAGGATCCCGAGGGTGCCGCCGGCGAGGATCGCGCCGCAGGCCAGTTCCTTGTTGTAATGGCGCTTCAGCATCGCCGGCAGCGCGATCAGGCCCATCGCCACTTCGGCCGCGCCGATCACGCCGACCATGGCGGCCAGGATCGTCGCCGCGATGATGGTCGCCGCGGCCAGCCCGCCCTTCAGCCCGCCGAGCAGCTTGTAGATGACGTCGAACATCTGTTCGATCAGCCCGGCGCGTTCGAGCATCGCCGCCATGAAGATGAACAGCGGGATGGCCGACAGCTGGTAGTCGGTCATGTAGGGGAAGATCCGCGACGGCAGGATGTTCAGGATCTGCGCGTTGCCGAACAGGAACAGGAACACGCAGGCCAGTCCGCCGGTGACGAAGGCGAGCGGCAGGCCGGCCATCAGCAGGATGCCGAGCGAGCCGAACATCAGCAGTGTCAGCCAGCCGATCTCGATTTCGAGGCCCATCGCCTATGCCCTCCGACCGCGGAGCAACAGCAGATCCTTGATCAGGCGGGCGATCCCCTGCAGCAGGATCAGCGCCGCGCCGAGCGCGATCATCGACTTCACCGGCCAGTACTGGATGCCCCATTCGGAGAAGGACACCTCGGCGACCCGGATCGAGTCATGCGCGAAGATCCAGCCCGTGACCAGCAGCGTGCCGGTGAAGATGAAGAAGGACGTCGAGGTGACGATATCGGTGATCACCTTCGCGCGGGCCGACATCATGCCGTAGATCACGTCGACCCGGACATGGCTGTCCTCGCGCAGCGCGTAGCCGCCGGACAGCAGATACTGCATGCCGAACATCAGGAACATGCCCTCGTGGGCCCAGTTGGTCGGCGAGTTGAAGACATAGCGGGCGACCACCTCGTAGTAGTAGACGAAGACCGCGATCAGCGACCAGTAGCTCACGAACTCCCCGACGAAGCCGTTCAGGCGGTCGATGATGTTGGTGAAGCCCGAGCGGACGTTCTGGGTCGGGTCGCCGGCGGCCAGCGCCTCCTCGGCCGCCTGGATCGCCTGCTCGGTCGCCGACGGCCCCTCCGGCAGCGGCTCGCGCTCCCGGCAGCGGCGGTAGAGCCGCGGCAGCAGGACGGCGTCGAGGATCAACCCAGCGAGCATCACCAGCGCGGCACCGAGCGAGACATTCCGCCAGAAGCCGAGCTCGGCGTCCGCCGCCTCGTGACGGGTGACGGCATCGGCGAGATCGGCCCTCGCCTTCTCCAGCATCGCCGGCGCCCCGTCGCGCCCGGCCTTCACGAAGCCTTCCGCGCGCTCGACCAGGAATTCCGCCGACAGCTGGTCGTTGCGGGCCGCCGACAGCCCCTCGCGGGCGGTCCGTTCCTCGACATTGCCGAACAGGATGATGATGAAGAGCGGGACGTAGAGGACGCCGAGCCAGCTCTTCAGATAGAAGCGATGCAGGCCGACGAAACCGCCGCAGACCAGCATCAGGTAGGCGAAACTGAGCGAGATGCCGCCGGAGCGGCGCGCGTCCTGGCGCCGCGCGATGAACATGGCGATCAGCGGGAAGACGATCAGCCCGCCCCAGTACAGCCAGTGCGGCAGGACGAAATTCAGCGAAGGCATCTGTAACCGGCCCCGATCAGGACGTTCGCGACGGCGCGGGAGGAATCCCGGGATTCCCCCCACGCACGCCCGAAACCACAAAGCACATGCATGACCCGACGGTCAGAGGTCGAGCTTCTGGCCCTTGATCTGGTCGGGTGTCACGTAGCCGAGACTGCCGGACATCATGTAGTCGAGCTGGATCTTGAAGAGCTCGGCCGCGGCCTTGTCCTTGTTGGCCCAGGCGAACCAGCGCGGCACGGCGAGTTCGGTGAATTTCTGCACGTCGCTCTCGCTGAGCCGGGTAACGATCGTCCCGGCCTCGTCGAACTTCTTCCAGGCCTCCTGGTCGGCTTTCTGGATCGCGGCATGATGCATGTCGGAATAGACGTGCACCTCCATCTCGACGAACTGTTTCATCTGCGGCGAGAGCGCGTTCCAGGCGTCCATCCCGACCGTCAGGTCCATCAAGTCGACCGGCTGGTACAGCGACATGAACCCTGGCGGCCCCATGGAGATGTACTTGGTCACCTGGTGGAAGCCGAGATCGTAGTTGACCGCCGGGCCGACATAATCGGCGACGTCGATCGTGCCCTTGTCGAGCGCCGGGAAGATCTCCGAGCCGGGCAGCAGCGTCGTCTTGGCGCCGGCCGCCTGGAAGACCTCGGCCACCATGCCGCCCGGAAGCCGCATCTTGCGGTCCCGGAAATCCTCGATCGAGCGGATCGGCACCTTCGAGTGGATGATGTTCGGCCCGTGATGGATCGGCCCGACATAGTAGAGGCCTTCCTTGGCGAACAGGGCGCGCGCCTTCTCGAGGCCGCCGAGGCCGTAATAGAAGACGTCCCATTCGTGCGGGTTGCGCATCCCGAGCGGGTAGGAGCTCAGGAACACCGCTGCCGGCATCCGCCCGGCCCAGTAGAGGGTGAACGGGTTCATCGCGTCCAGCACGCCGTTCTTCACCGCGTCGAAGAGCTGGAAGTCGCCGACCACGTCCTTCGCGCCGAACGGCTGCATGGCAAGCTCGCCGCCGGTCTTCTCGACGATCGAGGCGCACCAGGCCTTGAAGACGTTGAGCCCCTCGCCGCCCGGCCACGAGGTCTGGATGCGCCAGGTCGTGGTCGCGGCCTTGGCGGTGCGGATGAACGGCGCGCCGAGTTTCTCGCCGGCGCCGAGGGCCAGTGCCGCGCCGCCGGCAATGGTGGTGGCCTTCAGGAACTTGCGGCGGCCGCTGGATACCCCTTCGACCGCTTCGCGATACCGCCCTTTACTGCTGGATGTCCTTTCCGACATGGCAAATTCCTCCCACGGTTTTTGCTTATCTCTATCGATCAGCTTGAACGCATGAAACGAACAGGGTCAAGCGGCGACGGATAACAATCCCACCATGTGGAACGGCCGCGCCGCGGGATCATTTCGCGGGCTCATGACGCGGCGCGATAGCGACCGCCAATGGCCTCGGTGACATGGCGCCCGGCGCGGCCGACCAGGTGGCCGAAATGGGCGAGCGCGCCGCGTTGCACGCGGACAATCGGCCCCGACAGCGAGATCGCCGCGATCGGTCGGGAGAACTCGTCGAAGATCGGCGCCGCGACGCAGCGCAGTCCGGCCGCGTGCTCCTCGTCGTCGATGGCGTAGCCGGTCTCGCGGACGCGCGCGAGCTCGGCACGGAGTCCGGCCAGGCTGTCGATCGTCCGGTCGGTCATCCGCACCAGTCCGCGCCGCGTCACGATCTCGGTCATCTCGTCATCGTCCATCATCGCCAGCACCGCCTTGCCGATCGCCGAGCAATGCATGTGCACCCGCGCCCCGGGACGCGCCAGCGCCCGCATCATCTCGCGGCTCTCGACCTGGGCCAGGTAAACCATGTCGCCCTGGTCGTGGATCGCCAGATTGGCGGTCTCGCCGCTCTCCTCCATCAGCGTCTGCATGTAGGGCCTGGCGATATCGCCGAGATCCCGGGCGCGCTGGAAGGCGGTGCCGACGCGGAAGGCCTGGATACCGACCTTCCAGCGGCCGGTGCGGCCGTCGAAGCGTACGTAGCGTTCGTACTGCAGGGTCGTCAGCAACCTGTGAACGGTCGACGGTGCCAGGCCGACCTGCCGCGTCAGATCGCTGAGCGCATGGCCCTCCTCGGCCTCGGCGAGAACGTTCAGGATGCCGAGCGCCCGCGACAGCGACTGGACGTTGCTGTTGGTTCCCTTGTTCTTCGGCTTCACCGTCACCGTGCCGCCCGACACCACTCCAAGACCCGCACCCGGCATGTCCCCGCCCTCCTTTGAATTGTTTCCCAATCCTACATTCCACAATACGGGAAACCATCCCATTTTTGTGGCAGCTGTCGTGCGGCCATGGCAATTTGCCGCCGAACTTGACTGCCCCGGACGGCCGGGCCGCGAAACGAAGGAAGAGAGTGATGAGCAAACGCGTCGAACGCCACGGCCTGGCGATCGCCCGACCCCTGTACGAACTGGTCTCGGACGAAATCGCGCCGGGGACCGGGATCGACGCGGACGCGTTCTGGGCCGACTTCGCGGCGATCGTCCGTGATCTCGGGCCCCGCAATGCGGAATTGCTGGCCGTCCGCGAAACCCTGCAGACCCGGATCGACGCGTGGCACCGGGACCGGCGCGACGTGCCGCACGATCCGGCCGCCTATCGCGCCTTTCTCACCGAGATCGGATACCTGGTGCCCGAGGGCGACGCCTTCACGATCCGCACCGCCAATGTCGATCCGGAAATCGCCTCGGTTGCCGGACCGCAGCTGGTGGTTCCGGTTTCCAACGCCCGCTACGCCCTCAACGCCGCCAACGCCCGCTGGGGCAGCCTGTTCGATGCGCTTTACGGTACCGACGCGATTGCCGAGGACGACGGTCTGGAAAAGGGCCGCGCCTACAATCCGAAGCGGGGGGCGCGGGTGATCGAACGGGCCTCGGCCTTCCTTGACGAGGCGGCGCCGCTTGAAGGCGGCAGTCACGGTGACGCGGTCGAGTACCGCGTCGACAAGGGCCGTCTGGTTGTCCGGCTGTCCGGTGGCGGCGAAACCGGCCTCGCCCGACCCGGTCAGTTCGTCGGCCACCGCGGCGACGATCCGCTGGAGGCGGTGCTTCTCGAGAACCACGGATTGCACGCGGAGATCGTCATCGATCGCGACCATCCGGTCGGTCGCGGCCATCCGGCCGGGGTCAGCGACGTGATTCTCGAGGCGGCGCTGACGACGATCCAGGATTGCGAGGATTCGGTCGCCGCCGTCGATGCCGAGGACAAGGTCGCGGTCTACCGCAACTGGCTCGGCCTGATGAAGGGCACGCTGACCGAGGAAATGTCGAAGGGCGACAGGAGCTTCATCCGCCGTCTCGCCCCTGACCGGGTCTACCGGGCGCCGGACGGAAGCCAACTGACGCTGCCGGGCCGCAGCCTGCTGCTGGTCCGCAATGTCGGCCATCTGATGACCAGCGACGCGGTGCTCGACGCGAACGGCGCCGAGGTTCCGGAAGGCTTCCTCGACGCCGCGCTCACCGCCTTCGCCGCGCTGCACGATCTCCAGGCCGGCGACCGTCCGCGCAACAGCCGCACCGGCAGCATCTATATCGTCAAGCCGAAGATGCACGGCCCCGACGAGGTGGCCTTTGCCGGCACCCTGTTCGACCGGGTCGAACAGGCGCTCGGGCTCGCCCGCTACACGATGAAGATCGGCGTGATGGACGAGGAGCGGCGGACGACGGTCAATCTCAAGGAATGCATCCGCGCCGTCGCCGACCGGCTGGTCTTCATCAACACCGGTTTCCTCGACCGCACCGGCGACGAGATCCACACCTCGATGGAAGCCGGACCGGTGGTCCGCAAGGAGGCGATGAAGGGCGAACGCTGGATCGCCGCCTACGAGAACTGGAACGTCGATATCGGCCTCGAATGCGGGCTGCCGGGGCGCGCGCAGATCGGCAAGGGCATGTGGCCGAAGCCGGACGAGATGGCCGAGATGCTCGCCCAGAAGGGCGCCCATCCGATGGCCGGCGCGAACTGCGCGTGGGTCCCCTCGCCGACCGCCGCGACGCTGCACGCGATCCATTATCACCGGGTCGACGTGCGTGCCCGGCAGGCCGAGCTGGCCGGCCGGGGCCGCGCCAGCCTCGACGATATCCTCACGCTGCCGCTGGCCGCCGGCGCCAACTGGCGGGCCGAGGAGATACAGGCCGAACTCGACAACAACGCGCAAGGCATCCTCGGCTATGTCGTGCGCTGGATCGACCAGGGCGTCGGCTGTTCGAAGGTGCCGGACATCAACGATGTCGGACTGATGGAGGACCGCGCGACCCTGCGGATCTCCAGCCAGCACATCGCCAACTGGCTGTATCACGGGATTTGCGACGCCGATCAGGTGACCGCCACGATGCGCCGGATGGCGGCGGTCGTCGACCGCCAGAATGCCGGCGACGACGGGTACCGTGCGATGGCGGACGATCTCGACAACAGCGTCGCCTTCAGGGCCGCCTGCGACCTGGTCTTCAAGGGGCGCGAGCAGCCGAGCGGCTATACCGAACCGATCCTCCATGCCCGCCGTCGCGAAGCGAAAGCCGCCCGGGCCTGAAACACGGGGCCGGGTCGAAGCGGCGGCCGCCGCCGGCGCGCCTCAGCGCTGGCGGCGAAGCTTCAGTTTCTCGCCGACGACGGTATACATGTCGAGCCCGGTCAGTTCGGCGATCTCGGAAAAGCGAAGCGAGGTTTCGGTCAGCAGCACGCGGGCGTGACGGAGCGGCTCGAGCCGGCGGCCGTTACGCCGGACGGTGCGGTTGGCGATCCGGGCCGGTCGCCGTTCGGCGGCGTCGAGGCCGCGTTCCTCCGCCGCCTTCAGCGAGGCCGCGCGGCGCTTCTTGTCGAGCAGGATCCGGTAGTCGAGCAGCAGCATGAACTCGGCGAGTTCGCGTTCCCAGAAGGCGAACCCGCGTCCGCCGGTCTTCTTGCGCTCCTGCGCCGGCGCGGCGGCGTCCGAACGCGCGGCCTCGTCGAGGGTCATGCCGAAACGCGCGGCAAGCCGCTCGGCGGCGGCAAGCGCATTGGCTCGCTCGCCCGCAAAGGGGCTCTCTGCCGCCATCTTCAGGAGGTTGTGGAAACGCTCCCTGTCGGCCCTGCTGAATTGCTCGGAAATCCTGAAAACTCCGCTTCGCTACTGCGTCCGACAGAATAGCATCCCGATCCGCGCCACCCAAGACGGACGAGCGGCGATCCGCGTAAAGTCACCAAATATTACCCGCGAAGCGAGGCGATCTACGGCACCTGAAGGCGGTATCGACCGCGAATGCCGGGCTAATGCGCCGGATTGTCCGCCGAGCCGGCGGCGGGCGCGATGTCCTGCGGGCGCTGAAGTGCTTCCGGCGACAGGATATCCTCCGAATCGGAACCGGTGACCGACTCGGTCGATGTGTCGTCGGACAGTTGTGCGATCAGTGAATGGCCTGCGTCGAGAGCTGCCTCGGCCGCAAGAATGAGCATCAGCCAGCCGGCGGCCGCCACCAGCGCTATGAGCGCGATCGTGCCGCGGTGTGAGATCCGGCGCCGCTCCGAATATTCCGTCGGGATTGCCATCGACACCCATCCTTCCGCACCCGGCCGTTCTCGCCGATTACCGGGTGCTGCCGACGGGTCGGCACGCATCCGCGTCCGCTCCCGTCATGGGGATGAAATGGTAAAGCCAAACTCTCACGACAACAACTTGTAGTCGAAAAACTTTTAGAGAATCCGATTGCTGCGGCAGGACCTGCTGTTCCCGGGCCGGCGTCCGGACGGTCTCGGAAGAACGGGGCGCCGTGTCAGCGTCGGCGATCGAGACGGATCCCAAGCTCCTCGAGACCGCCCGAGAGTTCCCGCCACGCACTTGTGGAATCTCCCGCAGCCCAGCAGCTCCGGGCGTCGTCGGCGAATCGCCCGTGCCGGACATAGCGGCCGATCTCGCGCCGCGCCGCGGCTTCGGCGGCACCGCGGGTGAAGGCGCCCGCGCGCCACAGCCGGACGATGGCGAGTGCCTTCTCCGGGCGGGCGCCGCGGCGGTCCGCAAGCTTCTTGAAGAGCCGTTGCCGGTCCAGGTTGAGGACGGCGAATGCGTCGAGCCGGTCGCCGATCTCCCTCCGCACGGGTTCCGGCAGTGGGCATTCGGTAACCGCCTCCTGCAGGGCGCGGAGTTGCCGGAGACGATCGACCAACGCGCCGCTTTCGTCGAAGAAGAGCGTCGGCCGGGGGGGATCGTGCAGCACGGCGAGGATGCGTCTGCCGAGACGCTCCAGCGCCCAGGATTCGGACAGCTCGGCGCTGAGGTCGAGCAGGCGGGCGATCTTCGCGGTCGGTTCGATGACCCCGTCGAGCGCCTTCTCGATTCGCTGTTCGAAGCGGAATTCCGCCGCGTCGCCGGGTCTTCCCGCAGGCAATGCGGGAGCGCCCGTGCGCCGCGCGGAGACGGCCTCGTCATGCGGCCTGGGGCCGCCGGATTCGCGTTTCACCCTGCCCCTCCTCGCGAGAGGCCGTATCCAGAATCTTCCCGCCGTCAGGATGTGGAGGAAGGTCCTAACGAATCTTTAAGTGGAATCTCGCCGCTGCCAGCCGGTAGCAGTCGGTGGCGCTCAGAGCATGACCGTGAGGCCGTCGTCGACCGGCAGGATCGCCCCGTTGATGAAGCGGGATTCCTCGGCGACCATGAGCATCAGCGCGCCGTCCAGGTCGTCGACATTGCCGAGCCGGCGGCGCGGCAGTTTCGAGATCAGCTTGCGCCCGCCTTCCGTTTCCCAGTAGTCGCGATTCATTTCGGTCTCGACATAGCCGGGGCAGATCGCGTTCACGTTGATGCCGTAGCGGGTCCATTCATGGGCCAGCGACCGGGTCATGTGAATCACCGCCGCCTTCGACATGCAATAGACCGACAGCGTCGGCAGTGTGCGAAGCCCGGCGATCGAGGCGATATTGACGATCCGACCGCCGCGACCGCGCGGGATCATCCGCTTCGCCACCGCCTGGGCGACGAAGAAGGCGCCCTTGACGTTCGTGTTCATGACGAAGTCGTAGTCGTCCTCGCTCAGGTCGACGGCGAGGCCTTCGCGCGAAACCCCCGAATTGTTGATCAGGATGTCGATCGGGCCGAGTTCGGTCTCGACCGCCTCGACGGCCGCCTCGATCGAGGCATTGTCGGTCACGTCCATGCGGAACGGCATCGCCCTGCCATCGAAGGCGCGAATCTCGGTCGCCAGTTCCTCGAGCCGGTCGGTGCGTCGGGCGGTGATCCCGACATGCGCGCCGGCGCGTGCCAGTACCTGCGCGAAGCGCCAGCCGAGGCCGGAGGACGCGCCGGTCACCAGCGCCGTCTTGCCGTCTAGTCGAAAGGGATTGGTCACGCTCTGCGCTCCACTCGCGAATTGTCGATCAGGTTGGCCGAATGTATCCCCTGACCGGCCCGCGGCCGTCAAGCGGCGGTCGGCGCGGAGGCTCCCGCAGATGTGAGCGATGTGGCCTTTCCTCCCCCGCTCCGCTCCGATAGGATTCCGCCATGCAGATCGACATCGTCTCCGACACCGTCTGTCCCTGGTGCTATATCGGCAAGCGCAAGCTCGAGGCGGCGCTCGCCCAACGCCCGGACCTGAAACCCGACATTCACTGGCGGGCCTTTCAGCTCAATCCGGACATGCCGGCGGAGGGAATGGACCGGGCGACCTATCTGGCCGCCAAGTTCGGCGGCGCGGAGGCGGCCGGCAAGGTCTACGGGCAGATCGAGGCGGCGGCGCGCCGGGCCGGCCTGGACCTCGATTTCGCGGGCATTCCGCGGTCGCCGAACACCATCGATTCGCATCGCCTGATCCACTGGTCGCATTCGACCGGGCTGCAGAACGAGGTCAGCGAGGCGTTGTTCCGCGCCTATTTCATCGAGAACCGGGATATCGGATCGGCCGAGGTGCTGACCGAGGTTGCCGCCGGAGCCGGCATGGACGCGGCGCTGGTGCGCGACCTGCTGGCCGGCGACTCGGACCGCGACCGTATCCGGGAGGAGGACGCCTCGGCCCGCCAGATGGGCATCAACGGGGTCCCGTTCTTCATCTTCAACCGCCAGTACGCGGTCTCGGGCGCGCAGGATCCGGAGGTCTTCCTGCAGGTTTTCGAGCGGATCGAGCAGGATCGGAAGAACCCGCCCGCCGCCGCCGACTGAACCCGGCCGGGTGTCAGGCGGCCGCTTCGGCGACCGCCGCGACCTTCGCCAGCTCCCGAACCAGGTAGAGCGCCCCCTTCAGCCGGTCGTCCTGGTCCGGCCATTGCCGCATGTAGACCAGCGTGTGGTCCGGCCGCAGTTTCGCGGTCGCGTTCTGCTGCGAGATGAAGGCGACGAGGCCGCCCGGATTGGCAAAGCTGTTGCCCCGGAAGGCGAGCGTCGCGCCCTTTGGTCCGGCCTCCAGCTTCTCGATATTCGCTTCCCGGCAATAGCGCTTGATGGTCACCACCTGGAGCAGATGCTCGACCTCGTCGGGCAGCGGCCCGAAACGGTCGATCAGCTCGGCGGCGAAGGCGTCGATCTCGACCCGGTTCTCGAGTGCCGCGACCCGGCGGTAGAGGCCCAGGCGAAGCGCCAGGTCCGAGACATAGGTTTCCGGTATCAGCACCGCGGTGCCGAGATTGATCGCCGGCGCCCATTTCTCGTCCGCCGGCGCGATGCCGCGATCGCCTGCCCGGGCGGCCGCCACCGCCTCCTCCAGCATCTGCTGATAGAGTTCGAAACCGACCTCGCGGATATGGCCTGACTGCTCCTCGCCGAGCAGGTTTCCGCCGCCGCGAATGTCCAGGTCGTGACTGGCCAGGGTGAAGCCGGCACCGAGCCCGTCGAGCGACTGCAGGACGCGAAGCCGCCGGTCGGCCGCCTCGGTCAGGGTCTTGCGCGGCGGCAGGCTGAGATAGGCATAGGCGCGCAGCTTGGCGCGGCCGATCCGGCCGCGGAGCTGGTAGAGCTGGGCCAGTCCGTACATGTCCGAGCGATGCACGATCAGGGTATTGGCGGTCGGGATGTCGAGCCCGGATTCGACGATATTGGTCGAGACCAGCACGTCGTAGGCGCCGTCGTAGAAGGCGTTCATCACCGTTTCAAGCTCGGCCGGCGGCATCTGCCCGTGCGCGGTGACGAATTTCACTTCCGGCACATGCTGGCGCAGGAAATCGCCGACCTCGGCCAGATCGGCGATCCGCGGGCAGACGTAGAAGCTCTGGCCGCCGCGGTAATGCTCGCGCAGCAGCGCCTCGCGGATGACCACCGGGTCGAACGGCAAGACGAAGGTGCGGACCGCCAGGCGGTCGACCGGCGGTGTCGCGATCAGCGACAGTTCCTTCAGCCCGCTCATCGCGAGCTGCAGGGTGCGCGGAATCGGCGTCGCGGTCAGCGTCAGCACGTGGACGTCCGCGCGGAGCTGCTTCAGGCGTTCCTTGTGGGACACCCCGAAATGCTGCTCCTCGTCGACGATCATCAGCCCGAGATCGCGGAAGGCGACGCTCTTGCCGAGCAGCGCATGGGTGCCGACGATGATGTCGAGTTCGCCGCTCTCGAGCTTCTTGCGAGTCTCGCGGGCCTCCTTCGGTCCGACCAGCCGGGACAATTGCGCGATGTTGACCGGCAGTCCGGCAAAGCGTTCCCGGAAGGTCTTGAAATGCTGGCGGGCGAGCAGCGTCGTCGGCGCGATCACCGCAACCTGTCGGCCGCTCATGGCGACAACGAAGGCGGCGCGCAGCGCCACCTCGGTCTTGCCGAAGCCGACGTCACCGCAAACCAGGCGGTCCATGGGTTTGCCGCGGGCCAGGTCATCCTGGATGTCGTTGATCGCGCGCTGCTGGTCCTCGGTCTCCTCGAACGGGAAGCGGGCGCAGAATTCCTGGTAGATGCCGTCCGGCGGGGCGATCCGCGGGGCGATCCTGAGTTCGCGTTCGGCGGCGGTCCGGATCAGGTTGTCGGCGATCTCGCGGACCCGTTCCTTCAGCCGCGCCTTGCGCGCCTGCCAGCCGGCGCCGCCGAGCTTGTCGAGCGCGACAACCGCGTCCTGCGAGCCGTATCGCGACAGCATCTCGATATTCTCGACCGGGACATAGAGCTTGTCGCCGCCGTCATACTCGATCAGCAGGCAGTCGTGCGCGGCGCCGGATATGTCGAGCGTCCGCAGGCCCTCGTAGCGGCCGATGCCGTGGTCGATATGAACGACCAGATCGCCGGGATTGAGCTGCGAGGCCTCGGCGATGAAATTCTCCGCCCGCCGTGACGAGCGTGGCCGCACCAGGCGATCGCCTAGCACGTCCTGCTCGGTGATGACGGCGAGCCGGTCGGTCTCGAAACCATGTTCCAGGCCGAGCACGGCGAGCGCAACCATGTCCGCGTCGAGACGGTCGACGGCGGCAAAATCCTCGACCTCGGCGAGCGGCTGGATCTCGTGATCGCGCAGCACCTGGGCCAGCCGGGTGCGCGCCCCGCCGCTGTAGCTGGCGAACAGGACGCGCTTCCTGGCCTTGCGCAACTTGTCAACATGGCCGCGTAACGCGTCGTAAATATTGACTTTCTGAAGTTTTCTTTCCGGCGCGAAGTCACGCCCTCGCCGTCCCCCTGCATCGACCACCGACTGCTCGGCATCGCTGTCCCCGGCATAGGGGGAGAAGTCGAGCACGACGCGTCCACCGAGTGAACGGTTCCATTCCGCGTCGTCGAGATAGAGCGCTTCCGGCGGCAGCGGCCGGTAAAGCGAACCGCTTGTCGCCGCCATCTCGCTGCGCGAGGCGAAATGGTCGGCAATCGTGGCGTGCCGTGCCTCGCGGGCCTCGGCGGTCAGGTGATCGGTGACGGCGACCGCCTCGGGCACATAGTCGAACAGCGTTTCCAGGCGCTCGTGGAACAGCGGCAGCCAGTGTTCCATGCCGGCATAGGCGCGCCCCTCGGAGATCGCCTCGTAGAGCGGGTCGTCGCTGGCCGAGCCGAAAAGTTCGCGATAGCCTTGGCGGAACCGGGCGATCGAGTCGTCGTCGAGAGCGAATTCCCGGGCCGGCACGAGGTCGAAGCGTTCGAGACTGCCGCTGGTTCGCTGGCTGAGCGGATCGAAGCGCCGCAGGTTTTCCAGGTGGTCGCCGAACAGGTCGAGCCGGAGCGGCTCATCCGAGCCCGGCGGGAAGACGTCGATCAGGCCGCCGCGAACGGCATACTGCCCAGCCTCGGTCACCGTGCCGACGCGCTCGAAGCCGTTGCGCCCGAGGTAGCCCTTCAGCGCCTCCTGGTCGAGCGCGCTGCCGGCGGCGATCGGGAAGGATCCGGCCTGCACCACGTCACGCGGCGGCACGCGTTGCAGCGCCGCGTTGACCGTCGTCACCAGCACCCGTCCCCGCTTCGCCGGTTCGAGCAGCCGGCTCAGCGCTTCCATCCGCCGGGCCGAGATCTCGGCCCTCGGCGAGACCCGGTCGTAGGGCTGGCAGTCCCAGGCGGGAAAGACGAGAACGTCGAGGCCGGGCGCGAAGAAGCGCAGGGCCTGGACGACCGCCGCCATGCGGGTATCCTCGCGCACCACGTAGAGCACGTCGCGGCCGGCGGCAGCGGCAATCTCGGCCAGCAGGCGGGCATCGAACCCTTCGGCGACCCCGTCGATCCGCCAACGACCCGGTCCGCTGAGGAGAAGATCCAGTTTTTTCAGCACCATACGACGAATATCCTGCAGCAAGGCTGAGGAACAGGCGGCAGTTCAGCCTGCGCTGTGCACTTCGAATTCCTTCAGACGCGCCATGAGCTCGGTATCGTATTCGGGCGGCACCGGCACGCGACCGCTGATCCAGGCATAGATATTCGGATCGCCGGCATCCATCAGGGCCTCGAGCAGATCGAGCAGATGGTGGTCCATCTCGGAGAGATATCTCCGGGAGAAGCGACCGAGCATCAGGTCGGTCTCCTTCATCCCGGTATGGGTCGCGCGGTAGTAGATTCGCTTGCGGCGGATCTCGATATCCTCGGGCATCTGGCAGGCTCCGGCCGTCGTCACGTCGAAGGGACAGGATATAGGCGCCCCGGCCGTCACTGTCACCCCCGGAGGCGGCGTTCCGGCCGCCGGCGTGGACGCAGCCGCTTGGAGCCGGCGCGCCCACGGGTTATCGTCCGCCCGCACCGAACCGGCGACGAGGCCATGCGCCCAGAAATCCTCTTTCCGCTCTTCCGCGAGATCACCGCCCTGCCCGGAATCGGTCCGCGCCTGCAGAAGCCGCTGGCCCGTCTCGCCGGCGAGACGGTGGTCGACCTGCTCTGGCATCTGCCGGCCGACCTGATCGACCGCCGCTACCGGCCGACTATCGCCGAGGCCGAGCCGGGCCGGATCGCGACGATCGCCGTCACGGTGCTGGACCATGTGCCCTCCCGCCATCGCCGGGCCCCCTACCGGGTCCGCTGCGAGGATGCGAGCGGTACGCTCACCCTCGTCTATTTCAACGGGCGCGAGGATTATCTCCGCCGGTTGCTGCCCGAGGGCCAGGCGCGGCTGGTAAGCGGCCGCGTCGAGGCGTTCGGCGGCGAGGCGCAGATGACCCATCCCGACTATGTTGTCGCGCCCGACGACCGGACCGGTATCCCGCCGGTCGAGGCGGTCTATCCGCTGACCGCGGGGTTGAGCAACCGGGTGCTGGCAAAGGCCGTCCGGGCGGCGCTCGCCGATCTGCCGACGCTCCCCGACTGGCTCGACCCGGCCTACAAGGCGAAACAGGGCTGGACCGACTGGAAGCCGGCCCTGCTGGCCGCGCACGCGCCGACCGAACGGGACGATCTGGCTGCCGCCGCGCCGGCGCGGAGCCGCCTCGCCTATGACGAACTGCTCGCCAACCAGCTTGCGCTCGCCCTCGTGCGCCGGGCCGTGCGCCGCCGCAAGGGGCGGCCGCTCGCCGCCAACGGCCGGATCACCGCCGCCATCCAGGCGGCCCTGCCCTACCGGCTGACCTCGGCCCAGGACATGGCGCTGGCCGAGATCGGCGCCGATCTCCGCTCCGGCAACCGCATGCTGCGGCTCCTGCAGGGCGATGTCGGCAGCGGCAAGACCGTGGTCGCGCTGCTCGCCATCGCCCAGGCGGTGGAGGCCGGCGCCCAGGCAGCCCTGATGGCGCCGACCGAGATCCTCGCGCGCCAGCACCTGGCCAGCCTGACGCCGCTTTGCGAGGCGGCTGGCATGCGGCTGGCGCTGCTCACCGGCCGTGACAAGGGGCGGAAGCGGGCGGCGTTGCTGGAGGCGCTCGCCGCCGGCGAAATTGACCTGCTGGTCGGCACCCACGCGCTGTTCCAGGACGATGTGCGATTCCGCGATCTCGGTCTCGTCGTGATCGACGAGCAGCATCGCTTCGGCGTGCACCAGCGCCTCGCGCTGCAGGCCAAGACGCGCGGCCCGGAGGGCGCCGCCCATGTCCTGGTGATGACGGCGACGCCGATACCGCGCACCCTGACCCTGACCGCCTACGGCGACATGGATGTCTCCCAGCTCCGCGAGAAGCCGCCCGGCCGGCAGCCGGTCGATACCCGTGTGCTGGGCAACGACCGCATCGACGACGTGATCGAACGGCTTGCCGCCCTGCTCGCCCGCGGTGCCCGCGCCTACTGGGTTTGCCCGCTGGTCGCCGAATCGGAAACCGACGACCGGGCAGCCGCCGAGGCCCGTGCCGCCGATCTCCGCCTCAGGCTGGCCGGGCGGGTCTCGGTCGGGCTCGTCCATGGCCAGATGCCGGCCGCCGAGAAAGACGCGGCGATGACCGCCTTTGCCGCCGGCGAGGTGCAGTTGCTGGTGGCAACGACGGTGATCGAGGTCGGCGTCGACGTGCCCGAGGCGACGGTGATGGTGATCGAGGGCGCGGAACGGTTCGGCCTTGCCCAGTTGCATCAGTTGCGCGGCCGGGTCGGGCGCGGTCAGGACGCCTCGCACTGCCTGCTGCTCTACACCCCGCCGCTCGGCGAGACGATGCGGGCGCGGCTGGAGATCATGCGTCAGACCGACGACGGCTTCCTGATCGCGGAAGAGGATCTCCGGCTGCGCGGCGCCGGCGAATTGCTCGGGACCCGTCAGAGCGGGCTGCCGCAGTTCCGCCTCGCCGACCTCGGGGCCCATCAGTCGCTGATGCTGGCCGCCCGGGACGATGCGAAGCTCATCCTGGAGCGCGACCCCGACCTCGCTGGGGAGCGCGGCTCGGCGCTCCGGGTGCTGCTCTACCTGTTCGCCCGCGACAGCGTCGTGGAGACTATCGCCTCGGGCTAGCCCCGGCCGGCGTCGCCGGCGATTTCTCCGTCGCCTTCGTCGGCGGCCCGGACGGACTCGCCCTTCTTCGCCGCGACGCGTTGGGTCGCATCGCCCTTGCCCCCGACAACGACCGCGGATTCGCCATCAGCGTCGGGCCAGACCATGCCTGCGGAAATCACGAGCTTCACGCCCTCCTCGACCGTCATGTCCAGAAAGATCAGGTCGGCGCGCGGCGCGAACAGCAGGAATCCCGATGTCGGGTTCGGCGTCGTCGGCAGGAACATCGCGACCATGTCGTTGTCGCCCTCGAGCCCGAGATGATGGGTTTCCTCGCTGGTGAGGAAGGCGACGGCCCACAGGCCCGGCCGCGGATACTCGACCAGCACGACCTCGCGGAACGAGTTCGACTGGGCGAGCACCGATTCGAAGATCTGCTTGAAGGTCCGGTAAACCGTGCGGATCACCGGCATGCGGCCGACCATGCGTTCGCCGAAGCCGACGATCGCCCGGCCGAGGATGTTCGCCGTCAGGAAACCGACCAGGGTCAGCATCACCAGCAGCGCCAGCAGGCCGATCCCGGGCAGGGTGAAGGGCAGATAGGTTTCCGGATTGTAGCGGTCCGGTATCAGCGGCGTGATCTGGCTGTCGACGAAGTGAATCAGCGTCCAGGCGAGGTAGACGGTGATCGCGATCGGCGCGACGACGACGATGCCGGTGAACATGTAGGCGCGCAGCCGCGCCAGGAAGCCCGCCTTCGGGGCCGGCTGCATGAGGCGTCCGAGGCCGCTTTCGTCGATATCGTCGGCGGGCCGCCGTTTCCGTCGTTTCGCATTCATGATCGCGGCATCCAGGTTGCCTTCTTGGCGAGCACTTTATTTCCCCATGTCGTTTCGCATTGCAACGGTTCTTGAGACCCCGGTCACATCGGATCTCCGGGCATCGCGGACAAGTGGTTGGCGCGGCTGCCTCGATCCCCCCTATATAGGAACGATATCTGCGCCGGCATCGGGCGTTGAGGGATACATCGCGACCATGACGAATATGCCGAGACTGATATCGATGGCGACGGCGGTGCCGCGCTATCGCCTGGACCAGCCCGACGTTGCCTCGGGGGCGGCCCGGCTGTTCGGCGACCGGGTCCGGGACTTCGAGCGGTTGAGGCCGGTCTACGAGAATGCCGAGATCGAGACCCGCTATTCCTGCGTGCCGATCGACTGGTATCTGACCGAGCCGGGATTCGAGGAACGCAACCGGCTCTACCTGGAGAATGCCGTGCCGCTGCTGGCGGCGGCGGCGAAGGACTGCATCGCCCGGGCCGGGCTGGAAGTGGCCGATATCGGCGGCATCGTGACGGTATCGAGCACCGGCATCGCCACGCCGAGCCTCGATGCGCTGCTCATGCAGCGGCTGCCCTTCGGCCCCGATACCGAGCGGTTGCCGATCTTCGGCCTGGGCTGCGCCGGTGGTGTGCTCGGCCTGGCCCGCGCCGCCGCGCTCGCCCGCGCCAATCCGGACAGGATCTACCTCTTGCTCGTGGTCGAACTCTGCGGGTTGACCTTCCGGGCCGGGGATCGCTCGAAGAGCAACGTCATCGCGACCGCCCTGTTCGGCGACGGCGCCGCCGCGGCTCTGGTGACCTGCCGCGACGGCTTCGAGGGTCCGGCGATCACCGCGACGGCCGAGCATACCTGGCCCGACACGCTGGACATCATGGGCTGGAATGTCCGCGACGACGGGCTGGAGGTGCAGTTCTCCCGCGATATCCCGACGCTCGTTCGCCGCGACATGGCCGGCATCCTCGCGGACTTCCTGCGCCGTCACGAACTCGCGCCCGGCGACATCGATACCTTCGTGCCGCATCCCGGCGGGGCCAAGGTACTCGACGCGCTGGAAGAGATCTGCGGCTTGCCGCCGGGTGGGCTGGTCGAGGCCCGGGCGGTGCTCCGGCAATACGGCAACATGTCGGCGGCGACGGTTCTCTTCGTGCTGGAACGATCGCTTGGCGACCGCCGCCGGCGGCGCCTCCTGAGTTCGCTCGGCCCGGGTTTCAGCGCCGCCTTCCTGCTGCTCGAAGAGTTGGCGTGACGACGCTCGGCTGGGTTCTGCTCTATCTGGTCCTGCAACGGCTCGGCGAACTCGCCTATGCGCGTCGGAACGAGGGCCGGTTGAGGGCCGCCGGCGCCCGCGAGGTCGGCGCCCGGCATTACCCGCTGTTCATCCTGCTGCACGGCGGCTGGCTGGTCGCGCTGGCCGTCGGGGTGCCCTGGAACGCCCCGGCATCGATCCCGCTCCTGGCATTCTTCGTCGTCGTCCAGGGGTTGCGCTACTGGACCCTGGCCAGCCTCGGGCGTTACTGGACGACGCGCATCCTGACCGTCGACGGCGCCCCGCTGGTCCGGCGCGGGCCCTACCGCCTGCTCCGGCATCCGAACTATCTCGTCGTCGTCCTGGAGATCGCCCTGGCGCCGCTGATCTTCGGCGCCTGGCAGATCGCCGCCGTCTTCAGTCTCCTGAACGCGCTGCTCCTGGCCTGGCGGATCCGTGTCGAAAGCCGGGCCCTGGCGCCGCGCCGCCCGCTCGCGAACGACGGCTGACGGGCGCTTACGGCCGTCGGTTAAGGGATTATTAAGGCGAAAGAAGCAGACTCGCACAACCTCTGGAGCAGAACCGCTCCCCTTCGCGTCGAGGTTTCGCAAAGTCGCAACATGCCTATGCCGCTTCCCAGGATCTTTCGGCTGAATAGGCGACAGGGACGCCCGCGGAAGCTCGCGCTCCTTCTCGCCGTCGCCGGGATCGCGGCCGTATCGGCATATTTTCACGATCCTCTCCTCTGTGCCGCCGGAACCCTCCTGGCGGCGGCGCTCGGCTATTATCTCGCCTTCCGGCCGGGCGGAATCCTGCCGGACGCGGCGATTGCGACCGATATCTGCGACAGCTTCGAGAAGCACCCGGATGGCCTGATGATCCTCGATCAGGACGACCGGCTGCGCTATTGCAACAACCGCGCGCGCGAGATCTATGCCGGGGTGGCCGACATCATGGTCCCCGGTATCGGGATGCACGAGCTGATCGACCAGGCCGCCGAGCGGCACGGCCGGGGCGCCGACCGCGAGACGCTGGAGACGGCCCGGCGCGCCCATCACGAATTCCTCGACCGGCCCGAGGGCCGGATGGACCTGACCACCACCGACGGGCTGACGATCCAGTGGTCGACCCGCCGGCTCGGCAACGGCGGGCGGATCCTGCTGTTCCACGACGTGACCCAGGCCCGGGCCCATGCCGCGGCGCTCGAGGAAAGCCGGGCCCGCGGCGATCAGCTGCACGAGCAGCTCGTCGAGGCGATCGAGAGCTTCCCCGACGGCTTCGCGCTGTTCGACCGCGACGACCGTTTCGTGCTCTGCAATCGCAAGTTCAAGCGTGAACATGCGAGCCTTGCGCCGCTACTGACGCCGGGAACGCAGCGGAGCGAGATTCTCCGGCATTCGAAGTTCGAGAGCGAGCGCCGGCTGTGGCGGCAACTGGCGGCGGCGAACCGGAAGGACGAGCCGATCGCCGTGCCCGCGCGGGCGCCGTTCGTGGAGCAGACAGTCGACGGCCGCTGGTTCAGCATGAACGAATTCCGTTCCGGCAACGGCATCGTCGCCGTGCTGGAAAGCGATGTCACCGACAGCAAGCGACAGACCGACGAACTGGCCGGACAGACCGCGCTCTTGCAGGCCGTCTTCGACAGCGTCGACCAGGCGTTCGCGGTTTCCGACAAGGAACTCCGGCTGGCCGGGTGGAACCCGAAGTACCAGGAACTGCTGGAACTCCCCGATAGCCTGCTGCGGATCGGCACGCCGCTCACCGAGATCTTCCGCTGGCTCGCCGCGCGCCGGCTCGAAGATCAGTCGCGGATCGAGCCCGAGCTGCAGCGCTTCCGCCTGCGCCTGCGCCATGGCAAGGCCCATCGCAGCGACTTCAAGATGCCCGGTGGCCGCTCGATCCGCGCCCAGCAGACGCCGCTCCCGGACGGCGGCTTCGTGTTCAGCTATCTCGACGTCACGGAACAGCGTCGCGAGGCCGACCTGCTTCGCGAGAGCGAGGTCCGCTACCGCCAGATGGTCGAGAATTCGCCGGACGCCATCCTGCTGCATGACGACGGCAGGATCGTCTATGCCAATCGCGCGACGATCAGCATGGTCGCCGCCAGCGATCCGGCCGAGGTCGTCGGCCATCACATCTTCGAGTTCTTCCAGGAGGAAGAGCGCGACAAGCTCGCCGAACGCTCGCGCCTGGTCGAGATCAAGCTGGATAGCAAGCCGATGGTGCTGCATGACTTCCGGCTCGTGAAGGTCGACGGCGCCTTCTTCAACGCGGAGATCGAGGCAACGCGGGTGCATTTCACCGACCAGCCGCTGACCCAGGTCGTCGTCCGCGACATCACCGAACGGAAGAGCTACGAGGACACGCTCCGTGCGGCCAAGGAACAGGCCGAACTCGCCAACCGCACCAAGAACGAGTTCCTTGCCAACATGAGCCACGAGCTGCGCACGCCGCTCAACGCCATCATCGGCTTCTCGCAGATCATCCAGGGGCAGATGTTCGGCCCGGTCGGCTCGGCCAAGTATCTGGAATATGCCGACGACATCTACGAGAGCGGCAGTCACCTGCTCAGCCTGATCAACGATATCCTCGACCTTTCGAAGGCCGAATCCGGCAAGCAGGAGCTGCGCGAGGCGACCGTCGATGTCGGGAACGCGGTCGGCGGCTGCTTCCGCCTGGTCAAGGAGCGGGCAGCCGAGGGCGGGGTCACGCTCAACAACAAGCTCGCGGCGGATTTCCCGCGCCTCTACGCGGACGAACGGCTGATCCGCCAGGTCCTGATCAACCTGCTGACCAATGCCATCAAGTTCACCCCGGCCGGCGGAAATGTCGACGTGGTCGGCACGATCCTGGG
This sequence comes from Oceanibacterium hippocampi, assembly GCF_900172325.1. Taxonomy (GTDB): domain Bacteria; phylum Pseudomonadota; class Alphaproteobacteria; order Sneathiellales; family Sneathiellaceae; genus Oceanibacterium; species Oceanibacterium hippocampi. Next base: position 151,218 of record NZ_FWFR01000002.1, read on the forward strand.
CGACGGCACGATGTCGATCGCCGTCGTCGACAGCGGGATCGGGATCGCCGAGAAGGATATCCCGAGGGCGCTCAGCGCCTTCACGCAGATCGATTCGAGCTTCAACCGGAAATACGAGGGCACGGGCCTCGGCCTGCCGCTCTCGCGCCGCCTGGTCGAGCTGCATCGCGGTACGCTGACCATCGAGAGCACGGTCGGCATCGGCACCACGGTGGCCATGCTGTTCCCGTCCGAGCGGGTGCGCAGCCGGATCGCCGCCTGAGCGGCGTTCAGTCGTCGGCCGGGCCGGAATGGCGCGGCGATTCCCCCACGTAAAGCGCCCGCGGGCGGATCATCTCGCCACTGTCATACTGTTCCTGGGCATGGGCGATCCAGCCGATGCTGCGGCCGAGGGCGAAGATGGCGAAGCCGGCGCCCGGCGGCAGCGCCAGTTCCCGGGCCATGAGAGCCAGTGCGAAATCGATGTTCGGCCGCCGGTCGAGCAGTTCGGAAACCGTCGTGGCGATTTCGTCGCCGGCCGCGATCGTCGGGAAGGTCGGCCGCCGCATCCGCATCATGGCGATCAGCTTGGCGGCCCGCGGGTCGCCTTCCGGGTAGAGCGGGTGGCCGAAGCCCGGCAGCGTCTCGCCGCGCCGGATGCGCGCCAGCAGGGCGCCACGGACGTCGTCCGAGACCTCCCCCAGCAAGGCGCCGACCTGCGCCGTCTGCCCGCCATGGCGCGGCCCCTGCAGGGCGGCGAGCCCGGCGGTCACCGCGGCATAGGGTGTCGCGCCGGTCGAGGCGACGCAGCGCGCGGTGAAGGCCGAGGCGTTCAGTTCGTGGTCGGCGACCAGCACCAGGGCGGCGCGGATCAGCTCGCGCCCGCCTGAATCGTCGATTCCCCAGGCCCGGGCCAGCTGGAGGTGCAGCGCCATGACGTCGGTGCGATCGGTGCCGGCGAAGGCGGCGGCCAGTGTCCGCGCGATCCGTGCCCCGCATTCGGCGACGCCGCCGGCGGTCAGGTTGAAGGCCCGGTCGTCCTCCGCGGCAACCGCGGCCAGCAGTTGCTGGGCCCGCGCCGGGCCCGGCGACGCCATCCCGCCGAGTATCGGCAGCGCCGGCGCCGGCAGGGCGAACGGATCCCGTGCCTCCGTTCGCCAGAGCAGCCCGGCGACGCTTTCCAGCGATGCGCTTTCCGCCAGCGCGGCGACATCGCGCCCCCGGTAATAGAGCCTCCCGCCCTCGATCAGGGAGATCGAAGAACGGATGACCGGTGGGCCGAACTTCAGCGCCTCCGCCCCGACGTCGGCGGCCGAGCGCGGCGACTTCCGTGCCCGGAGTGCGCGGACATCGGTGGCGAGGTAGAGTTTCTCCCGCGAGTTCGCGGCCGGTTCTGACCGGATCATGCCGCGGCTGACATAGGCATAGAGGGTCGCCCGGCTGACGCCGAGTTCGGTCGCCGCCTCCCGCGCCGTCAGATAGCTCTTGCCCGCGATCGCCGTTTCGGATGCCATGACTTGATTGTTTTAATCAAGATTGATCAATGTGAATGATAGGGCAATTTCTCCGTCATATCCAGTCGAACGATTTCACGGACGGAGAAGAACATGAACGCAGGACTTGAAGGTGTCGTCGCCGCCGAGACAAGGCTCAGCATGGTTGACGGCGAAGCCGCCCGTCTCGTGATTGCCGGCGAGACGGTCGAGACCCTGGCCGCGCGGGCCCGGTTCGCCGAGATCGCCAGCCGGCTCTGGCGCGGCCTGACGCCGGCGGCGCAGGAGCCCGCGGACATCGAGGCGGCCCTCGGCGAGGCGCGCATCCATGTCGCCGCCGAGCTGTTGCCGCAAATGCGCGCGCTCGCGCCGCTTTCCCCGATCGAGGCGCTCAGGGCCGGTATCGCGCTGTTGCCGGACGATGCGCCGATGCCGCCGCACCTGCTGGCGAGCGCCGCGATCCCGGTGATCATCGCCGCCCACTGGCGCACCAGCCGAGGCCGGAAGCCGGTTCTGCCGCGGCCGGGCGCAACCCATGTCGCCGACTTCCTGCGCATGCTCGACGGCCGTGACGCGGAGCCCGAGATCGTGCGCGCCCTGGAGACCTACCTGGTCACGGTTTCCGATCACGGCATGAACGCCTCGACCTTCGCCGCCAGGGTCGTCGCCTCGACGGCGGCCGGCGTGATCTCGAGCGTGGTCGCGGCAATCTGCGCCCTGAAGGGTCCGCTGCATGGCGGCGCGCCGGGGCCGGTCCTCGACATGCTGGACGAGATCGCCGCGAGCGGCGGCGCGGACGCGATCCGCCCGTGGCTGGAGGCCCGGATGGCCGGCGGCGAGCGGCTGATGGGGTTCGGGCACCGGATCTACCGGCGGCGCGATCCGCGCGCCGACGTGCTGAAGACAGTGGTCCGCGGGCTCGGCACCGGACACCGGCGGCTCGCCTTCGCCGCCGAGGTCGAGGCGACGGCGCTGGCGATCCTGGGGGAGCGCTATCCGGACCGCCGCCTCGACACCAACGTCGAGTTCTACACCGCCATCCTGCTCGATGCCGTCGGTCTCGACCGGGCGCTGTTCACCCCGGCCTTCGCCATGGGACGGGTTCTCGGCTGGACCGCGCATGCCCTCGAACAGGCCGCGACGGGGCGCCTGATCCGTCCCGCGTCGCATTATGTCGGCAGCCTGCCGGACGGCATGGAGGCGCCGCTCGTGCCGGCCTGATCCCGGTCCCCTTGCGCCCCCCTCCGGTCGCGCCTAAAACGGATCCCTATCGGATAACGGGTCCATTCTCGGGAGTTTCAGGATGCGGTTGAAGGGCAAGGTGGCGATTGTGACCGGTGCGGGATCGGGCTTCGGCGAGGGCATCGCCAGGCGCTTCGCCCGCGAAGGCGCCCATGTCGTGGTTTGCGACATGAATGCCGAGGCGGCCGAACGGGTCGCGGCGACGCTCCGTTCCGCCGGCGGCAGCGCCACCGCCTCGGCAACCGACGTCACCGACGGCGCCGCCATCCAGGCGATGGTTGACCGCACGGTCGCCGAACAGGGCGGCCTCGACATCATGGTCAACAATGCCGGCGTGCCGCAGCGCAACGGCCCGATGCTGGATGTCCCGGAAGAGGTCTTCGACCGCATCTTCGAGGTCAACGTGAAGTCGATCTACCTGACCTCGAAGGCGGTCGTCCCGGCGCTCCGCAAGCGCGGCGGCGGGGCAATCATCAACACCGCCTCGACCGCGGCGCTCAGCCCGCGCCCCGGGCTCACCTGGTACAATGCCAGCAAGGGCGCGGTGGTCACGATGACCAAGTCGATGGCGGTCGAACTGGCCGCCGACCAGATCCGCGTCACCTGCCTCTGCCCGGTGGTCGCGCTGACCGGCATGACCGCCGAATTCATGGGCGGATCGGAGAAGGATACGCCGGAAATGCGGGCGAAGTTCCTCGCCACCATCCCGCTCGGCCGCATGTCGACGCCGGAGGATCTGGCGAACGCCGCGCTCTACCTCGCCTCCGACGAGGCCGCCTTCATCACCGGCGTGGCGCTCGAGGTCGACGGCGGCCGCTGCATCTGAACGGCGCCGATGACTAGCTCCCGGCCGTCGCCCGATCGGCGGCGGCCGCGCGGGTGAGCGCCGAGAGCGACGACAACTGCCCGCCGTCGCCGTCGAAGTTCGCCGGGTCGAGCCAGCGCTCGAAGGCCTGCCGCAGTGCCGGCCATTCCCGGTCGAGGATCGAGTACCAGGCGGTGTCTCGGTTCCGGCCCTTGTACATCGTCGCCTGACGGAAGGTGCCCTCGTAGCGGAAGCCGAGCCGTTCGGCGGCCCGCATCGACGGCCCGTTCAGGGCGTCGCATTTCCATTCGTAGCGACGATAGCCCAGCTCGTCGAAGACCCGGCGCATCAGCAGATACATCGCCTCGGTCGCCGCCGCCCGCCCCTGCAGGCGCGGCGAATAGTTGATATGGCCGACCTCGATCACGCCGACCGCGGGTTCGATCCGCATCAGGCTGGCGAGGCCGACGGCCCGGCCGCCCGCCCGCTCGACGATCGCGTGGAACAGGGGGTCGTCGCCCTGGCAGGTCGCCTCGAGCCAGCGGCGGTAGCCCGCCGGTTCGGCGAACGGGCCGTAGGGCAGATAGGTCCAGTTCCGCCCCTCGGCATCGTCGCTGTTGGCCTCGAACAGATCGGCCGCGTGGCGTTCCGGGTCGACCGGCTCGATCCGGCAGAACCGTCCCTCGATCGCCGTGCGCGGCGGCCTTGGCCGGGCGGTCCAGCCGGGGACCGGAAACCCGGTCTCCTGGCCGAGCGCGTTCTTCCGGGCCGCGAACGTTCCGGGTTCATTCGATGACTGCGACAAGGCTCCCCTCCTCCGCCGCGACGCGGCCGCCGTTACAGGATGTCGGCCAGCACGCGCAGGCTGACGATATGGTCCGGGTCCTTCACCGTGCCGTTGTTCGAGCGCGAACCCTTCTTGATCAGGTCGACGGCGTCCATGCCTTCCACGACTTCGCCCCAGACGGTGTACTGGCCATCGAGGAACGACGCGTCGTCGAAGCAGATGAAGAACTGGCTGTTCGCGGAATTGACGCTGTTGCCCTTGCGCGCCATGGAGACGGTGCCCCGGCGATGGGGCTCGCGCGAGAATTCCGCCTTCAGGTCAGGCTTGTCGGAACCGCCGGACCCGTCGCCGTTCGGATCGCCGGTCTGGGCCATGAAGCCGCGCAGCACCCGGTGGAAGGTGAGCCCGTCATAGAAACCGGCCCGGGTCAGCTCCTTGATCCGCGCGACATGGTTCGGCGCCAGGTCGGGACGCATGGCGATCACCACCTTGCCTTGCGGAATCTCCATGACCAGCGTGTTCTCCGGATCGAGCTTGGCCTGCGCCGAGGCGCTGCCCGCCCCGATCGCACCGGCGGCGATACTGAAGACAAGGGCGATGAGGGGCACGAGAAAGCGGTGTTGCACGGAAATCCTCCCGACGGTATCGAAACTGGTTGGGTCGCCTTGGCAACCTAGTGTCGGGAACCCGCCTCTGCAACGGCGGAGAGCGACGCAGACGGCGATACGGCGGCGAGGCGCAAGCGCGCTTGACCCCTTCCGCCCTGCCCCCTATGTTCCGACCCGCCTTGGTTGGGGCGCGTAGCTCAGGTGGTAGAGCAGCTGACTTTTAATCAGCGGGTCGCAGGTTCGAGTCCTGCCGCGCTCACCAGGTTTCAGCGAAAAATTGGCCTGTATCGACGGTCCGGCGTTCCGAGGCATTGACGCACAGCGGCTATTCCGTCCCGAGCGCCTCGCGCAGCAGGCGCGCCAGTTCGGCGCGGCGGAACGGCTTGCGGAGCAGCGGGTCGCGACGCTCGCCCTGCGTCAGCCCGTCGATCGCGCCCCCGGAATAGCCGGACATGAAGATCACCGCGATATCGGGATGGCGGCGGCGGACGCTCACGACGAACTCGGGACCGCTGATCCCGCCCGGCAGGACCACGTCGCACAGGATGGCCGCGGGCGGCGTCTCGTCCTGGTCTTCCAGCAGGCGTTCCGCCGCCGCCGCGTCGGCCGCCGACTGCGGTTCGTAGCCGAGGCCCCGCAACATCTGAACCGAGAGGGCGCGGATATCCGCATCGTCCTCGACCACCAGCACGCGCTCGCCGGTCCCGGCCGGGGCGGCGCCCGTACCGACGGGCCGGGTGACGGTATTCCGCGGCAGCGATCCGCGCGGCAGGTAGAGGCGCACGGTGGTGCCGGCACCCGGCCGGCTGTCGACCGAGATCTGGCCGCCGGTCTGGCGGACGAAGCCGAAGACCATCGGCAGGCCGAGGCCGCTTCCCTTGCGGACCGGCTTGGTCGTGTAAAAGGGTTCGAAGATCCGCGCCTGGACAGCCGGCGCCATGCCGACGCCGCTGTCCGCGACGCTGAGCACGACATAATCCCCGGGCCGGGTGTCGGCCTCCCGCTCGGGACTGTTCTCGTCGAGCCTGGCATTGCCGAGCCGGATCGCCACGGTGCCGCTACCGTCCATCGCGTCGCGGGCATTGATCGCGAGATTGAGCAGCGCGTTCTCGATCTGGCCCGGATCGGCACGGCAGTTCCAGAGTCCGGCCTCGACGTTGACGTCGATGCGGATCGCCTCGCCCAGGCTCCGCTCCAGCAACGCGATCATGCCGTCGACCAGTTCCGCAAGATCGAGGGATTGCGGCTTGAGCGTCTGGCGGCGGGCGAAGGCAAGCAGCCGCTGGGTCAGCTCGGTGCCCCGCTGCGCGGCGCGGAGCAGCGGACCGACATAGGCGTCGACCGCCGCGTTGTCGAGCGACTGGAGGATCTCCGCGTTGCCCTGGATGACCATGAGCAGGTTGTTGAAATCATGCGCGACACCGCCGGTCAGACGGCCGAGGGCCTCCATCTTCTGGGTCTGGCGGAGGCTTTCTTCCGTGCGAACCAGCTCGGTCACGTCCTGACCGGTGCCGATTTCCTGCACGACCCGGCCCGTCCCGTCGATCACCGGGCGAGCGATCTCGCGCACATGGCAGTCGCGTCCGTCCGATGTCAGGCTGCGGTAGCGAATGTCGATCGGCTTGCCGCCGCGGAGTTCGCGATAGGCCGAGCGGACCCGTTCGCGGTCCTCCGGATGGGTCAGGCCCATATCGCCGCTGAGCGTCGAGGCGCGGGCCATGAACTCTTCCGCCGACAGTTCGTGCAGCCGGGCGTAGGCTTCCGAGCAGAACACGCACCGATCGGCGACCGCGTCCCAGACATAATAGCCGAGGCCGGCGATCTCGGCCGCCTGGCGCAGCATCTCCTCGGAATCGTTCAGCCGCTTCTCCCGCTCCTGCCGCTCCGCCTCGGCGGTCAGGCGGCCGGACTGCTCCGCCTCGAGGACCTGTTGCGCGCGATGGCGGAAGTCGAGAATCTCGACCACGAGCGCCGCCGAGTGAACCAGCATCCGGCGCATCCGGTCGTCGAGTTCACGCGGGCGTATGTCGATGCCGGCAACGGTCCCGAGATTGATGCCGTTCGCGGTGCGCAGGGGCGCGCCCGCGTAGAAACGGATGTTCGGCGGTCCGACGACCAGCGGATTGTCGGCGAAACGGCTGTCCGACCGGGCGTCCGGGATGACCAGCGGCTCGTCGCCCATGATCGAATGGGCGCAGAAGGCGATGTCGCGCGGCATCTCGCTGTCGCCGATGCCGTAGCGCGCCTTGAACCATTGCCGTTCCGCGTCGACCAGGGTGACCAGGGCGATCGGCACGTCGAGCGCGCTCGCCACTGATTGCGCGACATGGTCGAAGGCCGCCTCGGGCGGCGTGTCGAGGATATCGAGACTGCGCAGCTTCTCCAGGCGCGCTCGCTCGTTCTCGGGGGTCGGATAGGCCATGCACGATCCGCTTCGGTACCCGGTGCCAGCGGTTAATCAGCCGTGCGCCCGGGACAAAGTCAACCGTCGCGGCCCCCCGGACACGGACTGCGGGAACATGCCTTCCGTTCCGCGCGTATCGCGAACATTTGCGGAAAAATTTCCGACACTTTTTCACTCCGGCTATCAATTAACCTTAACGAACCATTGAAATCATTGGGCTTTCTCCGGCACGGCATTTGCTTCTCCAAGGGGGAAGCGAATCTGGCGGCAACCTGATCGCCGCCGAAGATCGTGAGGTTTCGTAATGCGTATTGCCATGATCGCCCTGACCCTGCTCGCGGGATATGTCCTGCTTCAGGACGATGCCGACTTCGAGCGCCAGATCCGCGTCCTGAAGGCGGAGGCGCAGGAGACGAGCATCAGCCTGCCGACCGTTCGCGATGCCGCGAGCCGGATCGACCAGGCGAAAATCTGGCTCGCCGAGAAGGTCAGCGTGCGGGAGGACTAGGGTCTTACCAGGTGTCCCGCTCGACGCCTTGCAGGTTGTCGCGGACGCGGTCCTGCAGGGCGGCGATGTCGAGTTGATGCACCGAGCCCGCGCCTGCGAGATCGAGCGCATGCGCCGCCGCAGCCCCCATCGCGATGCACGGCCCCATGACGCGGACGCTCGACAGCGCCGCGGGATCGCCGTCGATGCAGCGCCCGGCCGCCACGACATTGCCGAGTGCCGCCGGGGTCATCGCTCCGAACGGCACGTAGTGCATGTGATCGTCGCCGAACTCCTGCCAATGGACGGCGTCGGCGGCGTAATGCAGCTCGATCGGCCAGCTGCAGCGGGCAATGGCGTCGGCGGGCCGCGTGCCGGACAGGACCTCGTCCACCGTGATGCGATGACGGCCGCGGATCCATCGGGTCTGGCGGATTCCCGGCAAGCCGTAGCTGCGCACCGAGGCGCCGGCGAAGGCGTCGGGGAATTCCGCCTTCAGGAAGCCGACCAGCCGGTCGACCTGGGCGCGGCCGGAAAGCACCGCGCGGCTGCCGCCGACCGGGTCGAGCGGCGTTTCGATATGGGTCATGTTGACCAGCGCGATGTCGCGGCCTGGCACCGGGAAGACGAAGCCGTCCTCGCGACAGAGCCCGTGGTCGCGGCCGCGTGCGCGCAGTGCGTCGTGGATGACCGGGCGCGGGATCGCGCCGGCCTTCGCCCCGTCGACGCCTTCGAGGGTGAACATCACCGACCCCCAGATCGGCGTCTCCGGCTGCTGCAGTTCGGCCCCGGCGAGCCAGCAGAGCGCGCCGTCGCCGGTCGCGTCGACGAAGCCCTCGGCCTCGATCCTGAGATCGCCCCAGCGGCTGGCGAGGTCGAGCGCCGCGACCCGGCCGTTCGCGACTTCCGCGCCGCGCAGCACCGCGCCGAACAGCGGCAGCACGTCGGCGTCGAGCAGGCTGTCCTCGACCCAGCGGGCGAGCGCCTGCTCGTCGTAGAGCACGATCCGCGTGTTGCGGGCCGGACGGGCATGGGCGACGCCTTTCGCCTTGAGCGCCGCCAGCATCGCGCCCGCGACCCCGTAGGTGACGCGGATCGGGTCGGGGCCGTTGCCATAGAGCCCGCAGAAGGTGCCGATCAGCGACGACACCGCCTGCCCGCCCGGCGACGGCGCCGCATCGACGATCGCCACCCGCTTGCCGAGCGCCGCTGCCTCGAGCGCCGCGCTGGTGCCTGCGGCGCCGCTGCCGACGACGCAGATGTCGACGGCGAGCGGGGCCCGCGCCGGACTTTCCCGCCGTACCGTGCGGACGGCGATTTCGGGGATCAGCGCCATTTCAGCACCCGGCGTTCGAGGCGCGCCAACAGCGCGCTGATCAGCAGCCCGAGCATCGAGAGCAGGACCACGCCGGCAAGCAGCTGGTCGGTCTGCATCAGGTTGCCGGCCGAAAGGATGAAGGCGCCGATGCCGAACTCGGCGCCGATCATCTCGGCGGCGACGAGCAGGATCAGCGCGATCGAGGAGGAGATCCGGAAGCCCGCGAGGATGCCCGGCATCGCGCCCGGCAGGACGATCTTGCGGACGATCTGGGCGTAGGGCATGTCGAAGCTCTGGCCCATCCGGATCAGGTTGCGCGGCACGTTGTCGACGGCGCTGTAGGCGCTGATCACCGTGGGGAAGAAGACGCCGAGCAGGATCGTCGCGACCTTGCTTGGCTCGCCGATGCCGAACCACAGGATCAGCAGCGGCAGCAGCGCGATCTTCGGGATCGGGAAGAGCGCCGAGACGATCGGTATGCCGACGCTGCGGGCCAGCGACCAGATTCCCATGGAGATCCCGACGGCGAGCCCGGCCAGTGTGCCGAGCGACCAGCCCCAGGCGATGCGCCCGAGGCTGGCGCCCAGATGCCGCGCCAGGGTGCCGTCGGCGGCGATCGCCTGCAGCGCCAGCGCTATCTCGTAGGGGCTGGGCAGGAACAGCGCCGGCAGCGCCCCGCTCATCGAGGCGATCTGCCAGGCGGAAATGATAACCGCGAAGGCGAGCCAGGAGGCCCAGCGCTTCGGCCGCGGCGCGAAACCGCCGCCGCGGAAGCGGACCGATGTTTCCTTGCCGCTGTCCCCGATGCTCACGCGACCGACTCCAGCTCGCGATCCGCGTCCTTGGCCTCGTCGACGATCAGCCGCCAGAGCTGTTCGCGAATCGTCTCGATCAGGTCGGCATGACGTCGCTCGGTCCGTTCGTCCAACGGCACGGGAACCGACACGATCTCCTTGATCCGGCCCGGACGGCGGGACAGCACCGCGACCCGGTCGGCCAGCCTGACCGCCTCGTTCAGGTTGTGGGTCACGTAAACCGAGGTCGTCCGTTCCCGCGCCCAGATCCGGATCAGATCCTCCATCAGCAGTTCGCGGGTCTGGGCGTCGAGCGCGGAGAGCGGCTCGTCCAGCAGCAGCAGCGCCGGCCGCACCGCGATCGCGCGGGCGATCCCGACACGCTGGCGCATGCCGCCGGAAAGCTGTTTCGGATAGGCATCGGCAAACTCGCCGAGACCGGTGAGCGAGAGCGCCTCGGCGATCCGTCGGGCGCGGCCGTCGCCGTCGAACCGGTGATGCTCGAGCGGCAGCCCGACATTGCCGGCGACCGTTCGCCACGGCAGCAGGGCGAAATCCTGGAAGATGTAGGTGAAGGGGTTGAGACAGCCGTCCGGCGCCGCCCCCTCGGCGGCGACCCGGCCCTCGCTCGGGGCCAGGATGCCGCCCATGATCGAAAGCAGCGTCGACTTGCCACATCCGGACGGGCCGATCAGCGCCAGCGTCTCGCCGTCGGCGACACGCAGGTTGATATCGTCGAGGGCCTGCACCTCGCCGTAACGATGGCTGACGCCCTCGACGATAAGATCCATGCGCGTTCCGCCCGGCTCAGTTCGCCGGAACCCCGTAGTGGCCGGAAATGAACGACAGGTCGAGGAAGCTCTTCGGATCGACGCTCTCGTCGACCAGGCCCTTCTTCTTCATCCAGGCGACCTGCTGGTAGATCTGGTCGACCTTGAGCCGACCGTCCGGGTCGATGAAGGGCGAGCCGGCGTAGATCGCGTCGGGCTTCGCCTTGGTGTATTTCTCGATGATCGGGACCAGCGCCTCGGCCTCGGAGCCGAACACCCGCTTGCCGTTCTCGAGCTTGTTGAACGCCTCGTGATAGTCGCGCGCGGCATGCTGGTAGGCGCGCACGAAGGCCTCGACGACCGGGCGCCGTTCGCTGACATTCTTGGCCGAGGTGAACAGCCCGCCGAGCTGCCAGGGCGTGTAGTCATGCACCCAGCCGATCAGCTTGGCGCTGCCGCTTCCGGTCAGGCCGGCGACGATATGGGCCGGCAGGGCGATCGAATCGACCTGGCCCGACTTGATGGCGCCGATCATGTTCGGCACCGATTGCAGCGGCTTCAGCGCGACCGCGTCGTCCGGCCAGCCGAACTTGTCGGCCATCAGGCCGATATTGTAGTGGAAGGACGAGCCGACCTGGGTCATGCCGAAGCTGTGACCCGGCAGATCCTCGACCGACTTCAGGCCGGCCTCGTAGGCCTGGTTCGAGGCCAGGAAGCCGACGAAATCGAAGCCCGGCTCCTCCCGGCTCTGGGCGCCGATGACCTTGAGCGCGCCCTTGCCGGCGAGATTGAAGAAGCCGCCAGTAAAGGCGGTGACGCCGAAATCGCAATCGCCGGAGGCGATGCCGACGGCGACCGGCTGGGCGGCGCGGAAGAACTTGAACTCGGCTTCCAGCCCCTCTTCGGCGTAGTAGCCCTTGTCGGCCGCGATGAAGAGCGGCGAGGAGGACACGAAGGTGAGCGCGCAGACGACGACTTTCTCGGCCGCCTGCGCCGGTTGTGCGAGCGCGGCAGCGGCCAAGGCGGCGCCGAACGCCGTCGCGACGAGCCGGCCCTTGAATGACGACAGCATGGGGCATTCCTCCCGGATGGTTTGTTTTGCTTGGGCAACGTGCCTGATCGGTCACCATAGAGGCGCGCCGGAGGCAGGGTCAACGCGCACGCGACCGCCCGCCGCGCATCCCGGAGGCCGCCTTCCGCCTGCGGTTGCGCAGGCGCCGGGTTGCTCTCTCCCCGCGGGGCGAAGATGGAAAGCCGGCGATGGCGGTCACATATCCGGGTCGCGACACTTCCGCTCGCCGGGCGTCGCTGTTAAGCCTTTCAAAATATCCCTATGCTACCTCATCGGCAGGGGAAACGGACAGCTTCCGGGGAATGACGTTGCAGCGCAGCAGTGCAGAGAGCGATCCGATCGAGAGCGCGCCAGAGGTGACCGCGTCGCCGAAGCTGTCGGTCATCGTTCCGCTTTACAACGAGGAAGAGAATGTCGCCCCGATGCATGACGCGATTGTCGCGGCGCTCGCCGACGGCGACCTCGATTACGAGATCGTCTTCGTCGACGACGGCAGCCGGGACGAGACCTTCGAGCGCGCCGCCGCGCTGAAGGACCACGACCCCCGCGTCCGGGTCGTCAAGTTCCGCCGCAACTACGGCCAGACAGCCGCCATGGCCGCCGGCATCGAACATGCCCGCGGCGAGATCCTCGTGACCATGGACGGCGACCTGCAGAACGATCCGACCGACATCCCGATGATGGTCGCGAAGATCGGCGAGGGTTACGACCTGGTCGTCGGCTGGCGGCACAAGCGGCAGGACAAGTTCTTCACCCGCATCCTGCCGTCGAAGATCGCCAACTGGATCATCGGCAAGATCACCGGCGTCCCGATCAAGGACAACGGCTGTTCGCTGAAGGTCTACCGCGCGGCGCTGATCAAGCGGATCTCGCTCTACAACGAGATGCACCGCTTCATTCCCTTCATGAGTTCCCTGGCCGGATCGCGCATCGCCGAGGTCAAGGTGAAGCACCACGCGCGCCGCTTCGGGAACTCGAAGTACGGCCTCTCGCGGGTCTACAAGGTGATGTTCGACCTGCTGGCGATCAAATCGATCCTGACCGTCGCCAAGCATCCGATGAAGATGTTCTCCGGTCTCTTCGCCATCGCGTCGGTGCTGTCGATGGTTTTCTTCGTCAACGCCTTCTTCTCCGGCGAGGCGAGCGTCGTCTTCATGGGCATGTCGCTGCTGTTCGGCGCGATGGCCACCCAGATGGGCTTCGCCATGCTCCTGGTCGTGCTCATCTTCAAGACCGGCACGCTCCGCCGCGAGAATTTCGTCCATCTTTCCGCCCGTGCCGTCTGGCCGGACAACCGCAAGCAGAACGTGACATGAGCGAAAAGCCCGATATCTCCGTCATCGTCCCCGTAACCGAGCGTTACGACGACCCGGCCGCAGTTTACCGCGTCTACAAGGCCGGTATCGAGGCGACCGGCAAGAGTTTCGAATTCATCTACGTGCTCGACGGCGAATACCCGGAAATGATGGCCGCCCTCGAGGCCCTAAAGGGCGAAGGCGAGAATATCGTCATCATCGCCTTCAGCCAGTGGTTCGGCGAGGCGGCGGCGCTGACCGCCGGCTTCCGCAATGCCCGCGGCGAGATCCTGGTCACCCTGCCCGCCTACTTGCAGATCAAGCCCGATCACCTGGCGCCGCTGGTCGAGGCCCTTGCCGACAAGGACATGGCGATCGCCTGCCGCGGCCCGCGTCTGGACGCCGGCTTCAACAAGCTGCAGAACCGGCTCTTCCATGGCGCGCTCCGCTTCCTGCTCGGTTCGAGCTTCCACGATCTCGGCTGCGGCGTGCGGGCGCTGAAGCGGGAGCTGTTCGAGGAAGTCGATCTCTACGGCGACCAGCACCGTTTCCTGCCGCTGCTGGCCGAACGCCAGGGCTTCAAGGTGACCGAGATCGTGCTGCCGCAGCACGAGAGCGACGCCCGGCCCCGGGTCTATTCCTTCGGGGTCTATACCCGGCGGATGCTCGACATCCTGACGATCTACTTCCTGCTGAAATTCACCCGCAAGCCGCTCCGCTTCTTCGGCCTGATTGGCTCGGGGATGATCGGCGTCGGCGGCCTCGTCGATCTCTGGGTCATTATCGAGCGGCTGTTCCAGGACCAGGCCCTGTCCGACCGGCCGGCGCTGATCATCGGCAGCCTGCTGATCCTGCTCGGCATCCAGACCATGTCGGTCGGCCTGATCGGCGAAATCATCATCTTCACCCATTCAAAGGATCTGCGAGAATATCGCATCGAGAAAATCGTCTAGCCGCCCGGCCGGACGCACGCCGACCGTCGCGGGGGCGCAATCCCCGTGTGATAATCGGCCGGACGTGACGCCCGAATCGCGGCGGTGCGACGAGAGCGGGGACGCGGCCGCCCGGCCAGCCTCGCGCCGACAGAGAAAACCGGACGACGGACCATGGATATCGCGGAACTGAAGACGGCCTTTCGGGAAATCGATGACCCGGCGGAGGCGCTGGCACGGCTTGCCACGGTCGATTTCGACAGCCTGAAGCCCGGCGAGATCAGCTTCCTCCATCGCAAGCTGAAGCGCCTTGCCCCGGCACCGGGGGCGAAGATCGCCTATCTCGGCAATCTCACCGTCGAGCCCCTGCCCGACTATGTCGACATCCGGGCCGCCTGCGGCGGCCTGGCGACCGCGAGCCACGTCGGCGCCTTCGGCCAGCATTACCAGGAGGTCATGAACCCGGCCTCCGGCCTGCATGCCTTTGCCCCCGACCTGATCCTGCTCACCCTCAGCCTGCGCGAACTGGCACCCGATATCGCCTTCCGCTTCTCCTCGCTCGACGGCGAACAGCGGGCCGCCGAACGGAACCGCATCGTCGGCCATGTCGCGGACTGGCTGGCGGCGGCGAAGAACGCGACGCAGGCGACCATCCTGGTGGCGAATTTCCCGGTCCCCGCGGCGCTGCATGCCGGGATCGCCGATCTCAACGACCCGGATGGCGAGCGTGCCTTCTATGCCCGGCTCAATCTCGACATCCTCGAACTCTGCAGGGAAACCGCGCGGGCGACGCTGTTCGATCTCGACCGACTCGTCGCCCGGGTCGGGACCGAGCGCGCCTTCAGCCCGCGCCTCACCTTCCTTGCCCGCCGCGAATGGGACGAGCATCTGCTGCCCGCCTTCGCCGGCGAGCTGTTCCGCTATCTCGTGGCGCTCAAGGGGCTGACCCGGAAATGCCTGGTCCTCGATCTCGACAACACGCTGTGGGGCGGGGTGGTCGGCGAAGAGGGGCCGGACGGCGTCAAGGTCGGACCGGGCGATCCGGTTGGCGAAGCCTTCCTCGCCTTCCAGCACGGCATCGTCGCGCTGAAGGAGCGCGGCGTGATCCTCGGCATCGCCAGCAAGAACAATCCCGCCGACGTCGAGGAAGTCTTCGCCCGGCGGCCCGGCATGCCGCTCCGGCTCGAGGATTTCTCGGCCGTCCAGGTCAACTGGAACCACAAGCACGAGAGCCTCAAGGCGATCGCGGCCAGCCTCAATATCGGCATCGACAGCCTCGTCTTCCTCGACGACAACCCGGTCGAATGCGGCATGGTCCGCGAGATGCTGCCCGAGGTGAAGGTCGTGCAGATGCCGGACGATCCGGCGCTCTATCTCGATTGCCTGCGCGCCCTGCCCTGGTTCGAGCGCCTCTCGATCACCGGCGAGGACCGCGCCAAGGCCCGGCAGTATCTGGAGAACCAGAAGCGCGACGTGGCGCGCGAGACGACCGGCGACCTGAACGACTATCTGAAGAGCCTCGGCACCGAGGTGATCTTCCGTCATCCGGTCGAGAAGGACGCCGACCGGATCCACCAGCTGTTCACCAAGACGAACCAGTTCAACACGACGACGATGCGCTACAGCCCCGCCGACGTGGAGCGCTTCATGACCGGTGACCGTTTCGACATACGCGTCGCCGACGTCAGGGACCGCTTCGGCGAACTGGGCACCGTCGGACTGATCCTGATCGATCGCGAGGGCGAGGTCCCGGCCATCGACAGTTTCGTCATGAGCTGCCGGGCGATGGGACGCGAGATCGAATCGGCGATCGTCAACAGCGTGAAGGAAGAATATCTCCTGAGCGGCCGCTATCCGGCGCTAGAATGCCGCTATGTTCCGACCCGGAAAAACCAGCCGGTCGCCGAACTCTACGAGAGCCAGGGCTTCATCGTGGCCGGGCGCGATCCTGAAAGCGGCGCCAAGAACTACCGGCTGGCGGCGGAGAACGCAGCCCTGTTGCCTTGCGACCATATCCAATTGACCAAGGACGAGTAGTTAGATGCACGACAGCCAGAATGTGGCCGACGAACTGGACGAGATCATCGCCGACATCTTCGATATCCGGGTCGGCAAGCTCCGGGACGAGATGACGCACGAGGATATCGAGCAGTGGGACTCGATCAATCACCTCAAGCTCATCACCGCGATCGAGGACGAATACGACATCGAATTCTCGATGGCCGATGTGCAGGCGATCGACAGCATCGGCAAGCTCCGCGAGATCGTCGCCCGGCTGCGCGGCTGAGGAGGCCTGCCGGAGATGAAGATCGGACGCGTTGTCGCCCTGTTCCTGATGCCGCGGGCGCTGATCACGGCGCTCTACCTCGTGCGCTCGAAATGCTTCGTCAGTCCGCGCGCCGAGGTCGATTTCGGTGACACGATCCGGATCGGCAAGGGCAGCCGCGTCAGCGGCTTCACCCAGGTCAAGGCCTCCGATACCGGGCGCATCACGATCGGCAACGACACCTCGATCGCGGTCGGCTGCTGCATCGCCGCCGGCGCGGTCGGCATCACCATCGGCGACGATTGCCTGATCTCTCCCGGCGTCGTCATCCTGAGCGGCAACTACAAGTATGACCGGCTCGACATGCCGATCCGGAAGCAGGGCTACACCTCCAAGGGCGTCACCATTGGCAACAATGTCTGGCTCGGTTCGAACGTCGTCGTGCTCGACGGCTCGGTCATCGAGGACGGGGTGATCGTGACGCCGAACTCGGTGGTCTCCTCGCATCTGAAGCGGAACACCGTTTGTGAGGGCAGCCCGGCCAAGGTGATTTTCCGCCGCCGCTGAAGCCGGTTCGAAGGAAATCGCAATATCTCTCTGACAATACTGAACTTCCCAGGCAACAACCCAGGATACGGAGCGACGTGGAACAGGTGCGGGACAAGGCGGATAGGGTGATACCGGACGATCGTGAGGGTGATCGCCTCGCCGGTCCGCATCTCGTCGATGCCCATGTCCACTGCTATCCCTGTTTCGGCGAGGTCCGGCTGTTCGACGCCGCGCGGGACAACTTCTCCGCCGTCGGCGGCAGGGCCGTGGACGGCGGCGTGCTGGGCTGGCTGCTCTATACCGAGACCGCCCGCGATCATCATTTCCGCGCCTGCCGCGATCGCGCCGACGGCCCGGCGCAGGCCGGCGACTGGCGCTTCGAGACGACCGGCGAGGCGATCTCGCTCCGCGCCGTGTCCGCGGACGGCGCCACGCTCGGCCTCGTCGCCGGCCGCCAGATCGTCACGTCGGAAGGGCTCGAGGTGCATGCGCTCGGCACCGACCGGGAATTTCCCGACCGGAAGCCGGCGCGCGAGACGCTGATCGCGGTCCGCGAGTCGGGCGCGCTGCCGGTCATCCCCTGGGGGTTCGGCAAATGGTGGTTCGCACGCGGCCGCCTGCTCCGCCAGCTTCTCGATGAACGTGGCGCGCTTGGCGCCTTCCTGCTCGGCGACAACGGTGGCCGTCCGGACCTGCTGGGCACGCCCGAGGGGTTCCGGATCGCCGGCCGGTCAACGATCCCGGTGCTGCCCGGTTCCGACCCGCTGCCGCTCGAGGGCGAGGAGCGCCGCACCGCGAGCTACGGTTTCCGCCTCGAGGGCGCGATCGACCGGTCGCTGCCCGGCGCCGGCCTGCTCGGCCTGATGCGCGGTCTCGACGGCTCGCCCCCGACGATCGGCCGGCGCGCCGGCACGCTCGAGTTCCTGATCAGCCAGAGCCGCATGCGGCTGCCGCACTAGGGCGAGACAATGTACCAGACCTTCCGCACTCCCTGCCCGCCCGACGGAGCCCGCCGATGACCCGCCGCGCTCTCGTGATCGCGCCCCAGCCGTTCTTTTCGCCGCGCGGCACGCCGTTCAGCGTCTATTACCGGACCATGGTGACCGCCGAACTCGGCCTCGAGGCCGACCTGCTGACCTATGGCGAGGGCCAGGATGTCGACATTCCGGGCGTCCGGATCGTCCGCATTCCGCGGCTTGCCTTCCTCGGGCCGATCAAGGTCGGGCCGTCCTGGCAGAAGCTGGTGCTCGATGTCTTCATCGTCTTCTGGACGCTCGGCCTGCTGATCCGCAACCGCTACGATTTCGTCCACGCCCACGAGGAGGCGATCTTCTTCTGCCGCTTCTTCAAGCCGCTGTTCCGCTACAAGCTCGTCTACGACATGCATTCGAGCCTGCCGGAGCAGCTCACCAACTACAAGTTCACCACCGCGCGCTCGCTGATCGGCCTGTTCGAATGGCTCGAGAACAGCGCGCTCAAGGCGGCCGACGCGGTCATCACGATCTGCCCCGAACTCGCCGACTATGCCGAGGCCCGCGTGCCCGACAAGTCGCGGCATTTCCTGATCGAGAACTCGATCTTTGACACCGTGAAGCTGAAGGACCCGGCGAATGCAGGCGAGACACCGGACCCGGTGCCGCTGCCCGACGACCGACCGCTCGTCGTCTATGCCGGGACGCTCGAATCCTACCAGGGAATCGACATCCTGATCCCGGCCTTCGCCCGGGCGCACGCCTCTTGCCCGGAGGCGCTGCTGCTGATCGTCGGCGGCAGCGAGGCTCAGGTCGCGAAATTCCGCGCCCTGGCGGCTGCCGAGGGGATCGCCGACGACGTCATCCTGACCGGCCGGGTGCCGCAGGTGACCGCGAAATACTACAACAGCCGGGCCAGCGTCATCACCTCGCCGCGCTCGACCGGTACCAACACGCCGCTGAAGATCTACGAGCAGCTTGCCAGCGGCGTGCCGCTGGTCGCGACCCGGATCCGCTCGCATACCCAGGTGCTGACCGACGACGTCTGCTTCCTTTGCGAGCCGACGGCGGACGGCATGGCGGCGGCGCTTGTTGCCGCTCTGACCGACGCGGAGAAGCGCGCGGCCGTGATCGCGGGCGCGAAGGCGCTTTACGAGAAGGACTATTCCCGCCCGGCCTACGAGGCGAAGATGCGGGCCCTGCTCGAGGTGATCGAATGAGACATGTCGCGACGACGACAGGAAGGGACAGACGATGACCGGATTCTGGAAGGATCGGGCCGTCCTGGTAACCGGCGCCGGCGGCTTTACCGGCAGCAACCTTGCCCGGCGCCTGGCCGCCGAGGGTGCGCAGGTACGCGCCTTCGTCCGCACCGGCGGTTCGCGCCGCGACCTGCCCGAGGCAGTCGAGATGTTCGAGGGCGACCTGACCGACCCGGTCGATTGCGCCCGCGCCGTCGAGGGCGTCGACACGGTCTTCCATGTCGCCGCCGTGTTCCGCCAGCTGAAGGGCGGCCCCGCCGTGCTGAAGGCGGTCCATGTCGACGCCACCGGCCACCTGATCCGCGCCGCCAAGGCGGCCGGCTGCCGCCGCTTCGTGCATACCTCGACGATGGGCGTGCACGGCCATGTGAAGCACGGGCCGGGCGACGAGAACACCGAATACGGCCCCGGCGACGACTACCAGGACACCAAGCTCGAGGGCGAACTGCTGGCGCGCGCGCTTTCGGCGGAGATCGGCATGCCGCTTGCCGTCGTGCGCCCCTGCGGGATCTACGGCCCCGGCGACACCCGCTTCCTGAAGATGGTCCGGCCGATCAGCAAGGGCCGCTTCTTCATGATCGGCGACGGCACGCCGCATTACCATTTCGTCTTCATCGACGATCTCGTGGCGGGGATCATGCTGGCCGGCGAGAAGGACGCCGCGGTCGGCGAGGTCTTCTTGATCGGCGGGCCGGACCATCCGACGCTGAACGAGCTTGCCGCGACGATCGCCGACCTGCTCGGCGTCGCGAGACCTCGCCTGCGCATCCCGGTCGGGCCGATCATGTTCGCCGGCCGGGTCTGCGAGGCGCTCTGCCAGCCGTTCGGGATCGAGCCGCCGCTGCATCCGCGCCGGGTCGCCTTCTTCACCAAGAACCGGGAGTATTCGATCGACAAAGCGCGGAAGCTGCTCGGCTACGCGCCCGCGGTCGATCACCGGGAAGGCTTCCGCCGGCAGATCGAGTGGTACCGGAAAGAGGGCCTGATCTAGGTTCCGGATCCGAAAAGCGTCCGGGGTTCACATCGTCCGATCCATCGCCACGTAAAAGGCGGATTGGCCTGCAGGAGGGCGGATCCTGCCGGTTACATGGACCATGGAGTGAAGACGCATGATCACCAGTCTCCGGATGATCGCGATCGGGCTCACGGCTCTCGCGCTGGTTCCGAGCGCGGCGCACCTGTTCGAACTGCCCGGCAAGATCGATCTCGGCCGCGACGCCTATTTCACCGTGCAGGCTGTTTATGCCGGCTGGTCGCTTTTCGGCCTGCCGATCATCGCCGCCATCATCGCCAATGTCGCGCTCTTCCTTGCCGAACGACGACGCGCGCCCGGCCCGGCCCGCTGGGCGCTGATCGCGGCGTCGCTGATCGCGGTCAGCCTCGGCATCTTCTTCACGTGGATCTTCCCGGCGAACCAGGCGACGGCGAACTGGACCGTCCCGCCCGAGAACTGGGCGGCGCTTCGCCGCGACTGGGAATACGGCCATGCGGCGAACGCGTTCATCGTCGGTACGGCCCTGATCGCGACCGCCATGGCGATCGTCAAACGGTAGGGCTCCCGCCCGGCGGGTTCCAAGTGCGAACGGCTCAGTCCGGCTCGCGGCCTTCGTGGCGGGCGAGCCGCCCGGCCACCGCGTCGATCTCCTCGATGCGCTTCGCCTCGTTCCAGCCCAGCCGGTCGGCCATCAGCGCCGCGATGGCCTCGATCTGCCCGTCCGCGATCCGCCCGCCCTCGCCGAGCCGGCTTCGCCGGAAGACCAGGTCGCCCAGCCGCATCGCCATCTCCTCGTCCACCGCCGTGTCGACCCGGGCGCGCAGAGAGGCGCGGTTCTCGTAGCGCTCGGGCAGCGGGTCGAGCGCGGGGAACGGCACGTTCCCGGTTGTCGACGCCACCGCCGGCCTGTCGAGCTTCGCCATCGCCTGGTGGACGGCGCGCTCGGCGATCAGCCGGGCGGTCGTGTACTTGACGCCGACGACACTCATCAGGCCGTCGACACCGTCGCTCGCGCGGTGATCGATGATATTGCCGCGCTTGGCCTGGCGGACCTTGCCGCTGTCGTCGTCGAGCGTGGCCGGGGTCAGCCCGGCATAGCAGTAACGGACATCCTCGCGGCTCAGTCCGAGCCCGGGCGCGGCGCCGTTGATCTCGTCCAGGAAAGCGGCGATCTCGTCCTCGCGGAAGTCGAAATCCGAGGGATCGCCGGTGAACGGCAGGTGCTCGGTCCCGACCACGGTGGTCTCGCCCCAGGGGGTGAGGAAGAACATCCGCCCGCCGCGGTCGACCACGGAATCGGCCTTGCGGCGGCTGACCACCCCGATTGCCGCGTTGCCGGTCAGGCGCCGGCCGATCACCAGGTTCATTGCCCGCTGCAGTTTCGGAAACGGCTGCAGCGAGAATTTCCGGAGCGACCGGCCAAGCAGGTCGGTGACCAGCGGCCCCGCGCAGTTGACGGTCAGCCGCGCATGCACGGAGAAACTCCGTCCGCTCAGCCGGTCCTCGACGACCGCGCCCTCGACCCGGTCGCCGGTCATCAGGAAATCCATGGCCTCGAGATGGTTGGCGATCCGTGCGCCGCGTTCGACCGCGCCCATCAGGCAGGCCAGTTCGACCCGGTTGGCGTCGCGCATCTGGCCGTCATGCCAGACTCCGCCGCCGCGCAAGCGCGGCCCCGCATCGGGCAGCAGGGCGCGGGCCTCGATCGTGTCGATCACGCCGGCGGCCGGCACCAGGCCCTGCCGGCTGCCGCGGGTCAGCATGTTGTAGGTGAGCGCGGCGATGCGGAAGGCCTCCGGCCCGCGCGCGGCGTAACCGTACAGCGGGATGACGAAGCGGAGCGGCGTGATCAGCGTCGGCGCGGCGCGCAGCCAGAAGCTCCGCTCCCGCGACGAGGCGAGCAGGCGGCCGATGTCGGCCTGTTGCAGGTAGCGGATGCCGCCGTGGATGAGCTTGAGCGAATTGTGCGAGGTCAGCGCCCCGAAATCGTCGCGCTCGACGAGCGCCACGCTGAGCCCGCGCAACGCCGCATCGCGCGCCACCGAGGCGCCGTATATCCCGCCGCCGATCACCAGGACGTCGAAGACGTCGTCGACCAGGCCGTCCAGATCCCGCTTCACCGCCCGCGCCTCACTTCCTGACGAAGGCGATCATGTGATGACCGCAGCGCCGCACGAGGGCGCGCGGCAGGAGATTGAAGAGATCGACGAAGACGAGGTTGAACAGCCGCGCCTTCAGCCCGCCATGCACCTTGGTCCGCACCGGGAAACGCTCCAGCACCAGGTCGACCTCGGCGAAGGGCTCCAGCATGCCGCGGAACTCGCCCGGAGAGTACCAGTGAAATTCCGGCGATTGCAGATGGTCGATCTCGACCTTCATCAGGCGATGCAGGAAGCGCAGCCAGGAATGGCGGTTGACCATCATCAGCACGGCCCGCCCGCCTGGTTTGAGGACCCGGTGGATTTCCGCCACCATGCGCTCCGGATGCGCGGTGAAATGCAGAACCGTGTGGCAATAGACGAAATCGACGCTGTTCGCCTCGAGGGTCATCGCCTCGCCGTTCATCAGCAGGAACCGGCCGGACAGGCCGCGCTGCTCGAAGTTGGTGCGGGACAGCGCGATCGCGCGTGGGGCGATGTCGATCCCGATGACGCCGGCGCCGCCGGCGGCGAATCGGCCGGTATCGTTGGCCAGGCCGCAACCGACGTCGAGCACGGTCCGGCCAGCCTCGCCGTCGTAGTCGATGATTCTCTCGAGATAGTCGAGCTTCTCGAAACGATAGGCCTCGGCTTCCCGGAAAAACCGTTCCGTTCCCGGTTCGGCCCTCGTCGCCGGCCAGTCGGTGACATGGGTTTCCCAATAGGTACGGACGGCCGCGATCCGGTCATCCCCGGCCGTCACGGGCGTGGCGTCGGCGGCATGATCGGGGCGGCGTTCGGGGTCGCTCATCGAAGGCTCGGATTTCGCGGAAGGACTGTTCTCGGCGTTGCGCCAGCATAGCGGCAAAGGGGTAAATTTTCGCCTATCGCCCAAGCCCCGACGATCAGCCGGCGACCGGCACCTCGCCGCCCGCGAGATCCCGGGCGCGCCAGGCGGCAACCCTCGGATTCATGATCCGGAACCAGAGCGGCGGCACCATCGCGGCCAGGAACATCGCCCCGTAGCCGCCCGGAAGCTGCGGCGCGTCGGGCCAGTGGCGGAGCAGCTGGTAGGGTCGCCCCGCGGCGAAATGATGGTCGGAATGGCGCGCCAGGTTGATCAGGAAGAGATTGCTGACCAGGTGCGAGGAATTCCACGAATGCCAGGGTCGGACCCGCTCAGGCCGGCCGTCGCCGCCGATCCGGCGGGCGAGCCCGTAATGCTCCAGGTAGTTGATGATCTCGAGCTCGGTGACGGCGACCAGCGCCTGGGCGACGAAGAAGAGCAACCCGGCCGGCCCGAAGACGGCGAGGACCACCACCAGAAAGGTCGTCTGCAACAGGCCGTAGCGGAGCATCCGGTTGCGCAGGCTCCAGAACGGAATGCCGCGCCTGCGGCGTCTCTCCCGTTCCAGCCGCCAGGCGCTCTGGGCGCCCCGGACGATCGTGCGCGGCAGGAAGCGGTAGAAGCTCTCGCCGAGCCGGGCGGTTGCCGGGTCGTCCCGGGTCGCCACGTTGCGGTGATGGCCGTGGACATGCTCGATGCAGAAATGGGCATAGAGGACCGAACCCATCAGCAGTTCGGCCAGCATCCGGTCGAACCGCCCCGGCCGGTGCATCAGTTCATGGGCGAAGGTGATGCCGACGGTCCCGGTGCTGATCCCGATCGCAAGCGTGAGGCCGATGATCTCGTGCGGCGCGAGGGCACCCGATGCGACGAGGCCGAGCGACCAGACCAGGAGCGCCGTCTGCACCGGCACCCAGGCCCAGACCAGCAGCCGGTAGGGCCGGGATCGGGTGATGCGCGCCTCCGTCGCCGGGTCGGGATTCCCCTGCCAGGGACCGACGATCTCGTCGATCAGCGGGATGATCGCGAAGACCTGGAGGACCGGAAAGAACATCCACCAGCCACCCTGCTGGACCACGAGGACGGTGATCGCGGTCGTCAGGTACGAGACTGAGAAGGCAAGCGGCGAAAGCATGGCGGTCGGCTCCGGTCGGCGCCGGCACCGCCCCGCGATGCCGGGCTATCTCGGTATCGTACCCTGTACGCCCTCGACGAACCAGTCGAAGCCCAGCATTGCCCCCTCGTCCATCACGGCGCCCGCGGGGACCCGCTCCGTGCCGGACTGGTCGCGGATCGGTCCGGCGAAGGGATGCAGGCTGCCGGCGACGATCGCCGCGCGACGCCGGGCGACCAGGTCGGCGACCTCGGCCGGTACGTCGGCGGCGAGCGGCGCGATGTCGACCATGCCGTCGGCAAGGCCGCCCCAGACGTCGGACGACGTCCAGGTGCCATCGATGACGGCCTGCGCGACCCGGGTGTAGAAGGCGCCCCAGTGATGGGTCGCGGCGGTGAGCTGCATGGTGGGCGCATAGGTCGACATGTCGGAGTGATAGCCGACCAGCCGGACCTGCTTCTCCTCGGCCGTCCGTGCGGTTGCCGGGCTGTCGGTGTGGTAGGCCAGCACGTCGGCCCCCTGGGCGACCAGTGCCTCGGCCGCGTCCCTCTCCTTGCCCGGATCGAACCAGCTGTTCAGCCAGATCACCTTGACCTGAGCCGCGGGGTTGACGCTGCGGACCCCGAGCGTGAAGGCGTTGATCCCGCGCACGACCTCCGGGATCGGGAAGGCGGCGATATAGCCGAAGACGTTGCTCCGGGTCATTCGTCCGGCGACGACACCGGTGAGATAGCGGGCCTCGTAGAAGCGGGCCAGGTATGTTCCGACATTGTCGCTGCGCTTGTAGCCGCCGGCATGCTCGAAGCGGACACCGGGAAACGCGGCCGCGACCTTGATCGTCGGGTTCATGTAGCCGAATGACGTGGCGAAGATCAGCCCGGCGCCGGATTCGGCGAGCTGGCGAATGACCCGCTCCGCGTCCGGCCCCTCGCCCACGCTGGCGACCTCGACCGTCGTCACGGCATCGCCGAGCGCCGCCTCGACCGCCTTGCGCCCCTCGTCATGCTGATGCGTCCAGCCGACATCGGCGATCGGCGTGACATAGACGAAGCCGATCTTGAGCGGTTCGGCCGCGGCGGCCGGAACGGCAAGCCCGCCTGCCAGCAGGGCGGTGGCCAGCAGCGCCCGGAGACGTGCGGTTAGGGTCATCATTCACTCCTTGAACTTTCGGCATCGTCGGCACGGCCGGCCGGCTTCCGCTCGGCAACGAACTGGGGCAAGCTTCGCGACGACCAACGGGGACAGGCTATGAGCAGAGTAAAGATCGCGGTGCAAGGGATTTTTGTCGCCGACCTGGCATTCCGGAGCCACCGGATGCCGGCTCCGGGCGAATCGGTGATCGGCCGGAGCTACGGGATCGGGCCCGGCGGAAAGGCCAGCAACCAGGCCGTTGCTGCCGCCCGCGCCGG
Organism: Oceanibacterium hippocampi; assembly: GCF_900172325.1. Lineage (GTDB taxonomy): Bacteria > Pseudomonadota > Alphaproteobacteria > Sneathiellales > Sneathiellaceae > Oceanibacterium > Oceanibacterium hippocampi. The sequence continues at coordinate 176,754 of NZ_FWFR01000002.1, forward strand.
CGCCGAGGTCGCGCTGATTGCCCGCCTCGGCCGGGATTCCTTCGCCGAGATGGCACGCGCCCTGTTCGTCCGCGAAGGGGTCATAGACGCCCATGTCGGCAGCGATGACGAGGCGCCGACCGGGGCCGCGGCGATCACCGTCGACGAGACCACCGGGGAGAACGCGATCGTCGTCGTCCCGGGCGCCTCCGGGCGGCTTTCGACCGGCGATATCGACGCGGCTGCGGCCCGGATCGCGGCCTCCGACATCTTCATGACGCAACTGGAAACGCCGCCGGAGATCAGCGCCTACGGCCTTCGCCTCGCCCGTACGCAAGGGGTCCGGACGATCTTCAACCCGGCGCCGGCGGCCGAGATCGCCGCCGATCTCTATGCGCTCGCCGATTTTTTCACGCCGAACGAGAGCGAGGCGGCGGCGCTTGCCGGACACCCGGTCGGCAGCCTCGCCGAAGCCGAGGCCGCAGCCGCGAGTTTCCTCTCGCGCGGCGTCGGTACCGCCATCATCACGCTTGGCGCGCGCGGCGCGGTGGTCCGCGGTCCCGGCTTCAACGGTCATGTGCCGCCCTTTGACATCGGCCGTGCCGTCGACACGACGGGGGCCGGCGACGCCTACAACGGGGCGCTCGCGGTGGCGATCGCCGAGGGCATGCCGCTCGAACGCGCGCTGCGTTTCGCCGCCGCCGCCGGCGCGGTCGCGGTGACCACGGTCGGCACCGCCGAGGCGATGCCTCGACGCGACGCGGTGGAACGGCTGCTGGCCGGCGGCTGACGGGAAATCGGCGAAGGCTTGGTCAGAGCGGATCGATATCGCCCTGTGCCTGCTCTTCCCGGAAGGCGGCGGCGAAATCGCCGAGCCGGCCATCCGCGATCGCCTGGCGCAGGCCGGCCATCAGGCTCTGGTAGTAATGCAGGTTGTGCCAGGTGATAAGGATCGCCCCGAGAATCTCGTTCGAGCGGACCAGGTGATGCAGGTAGGCGCGTGAATAATCCCGCGAGGCCGGGCAGTCGGAAGCCTCGTCGAGCGGCCGCGGGTCGTCCGCATGGCGGGCGTTCCGCAGGTTGACCGGGCCGCGCCGGGTGAAGGCCTGGCCGGTCCGGCCCGAGCGTGTCGGCAGCACGCAGTCGAACATGTCGATGCCGCGTTCGACGGCGCCGACGATGTCGTCCGGCTTGCCGACGCCCATCAGGTAATGGGGCGCCGCATCGGGCAAAGCAGGGACGGTCACGTCGAGCATGCGGAACATCAGTTCCTGACCCTCGCCGACGGCGAGCCCGCCGACCGCGTAGCCCTCGAAGCCGATCTCGGCGAGCGCGGCGGCGGATCGTTCGCGCAGCTCGGGATAGATGCCGCCCTGGACGATCCCGAACAGGCCATAGCCCGGACGCTCGCGGAACGCCGCCCGGCAGCGTGCCGCCCAGCGCATCGAACGCTCCATCGAGAGCCGCGCGACTTCCTCGGTGGCGGGGAACGGCGTGCATTCGTCGAGCACCATCGTGATCGTCGAATCGAGCAGGTCCTGGATCTCGACCGAGCGTTCCGGCGTCAGTTCGTGCCGGCTGCCGTCGAGATGGGATTTGAAGGTGACGCCGTCTTCGGTGATCTTGCGAAGCTCGTTCAGCGACATCACCTGGAAGCCGCCCGAATCGGTCAGGATCGGCCGTTCCCAGTTCATGAAACGGTGCAGCCCGCCCTGCCCCGCGACCCGTTCGGCGCCGGGCCGGAGCATCAGGTGATAGGTGTTGCCGAGCAGGATATCGGCGCCGGTCGCGCGCACCATCTCGGGCGTCATCGCCTTGACGGTCGCGGCCGTGCCGACCGGCATGAAGGCCGGCGTGCGGATCTCGCCGTGGGCGGTCCGGATGAGCCCGGTGCGGGCCCGGCCGTCACGGCCAGAGATGGCGAAGCTGAAGGATTTCTCGGTCATGATCCGGGGAATAGCAGGGCGGCGTCGCCATAGGAATAGAAGCGATAGCGCCGATCGATCGCATGGCCATAGGCGGCACGCATGCGTTCCAGCCCGGAAAAGGCGGAAACCAGCATGAACAGCGTCGAACGCGGCAGGTGGAAGTTGGTGATCAGGAGATCGACGGCGCGGAACCGGTAACCCGGCGTGATGAAGATGTCGGTGGCGCCCGAGAAGGGCTGCACCTGGCCGGTCTCGTCGGCGGCGCTTTCGAGCAGCCGGAGACTGGTCGTGCCGACCGCGACGATGCGTCCGCCGCCGGCCCGCACGGCATTGATGCGGTCCGCATGGTCTGGCGCGATCACGCCGATCTCCGAATGCATGCGATGCTCGTCGGTATCGTCCGCCTTAACGGGCAGGAAGGTTCCGGCGCCGACATGCAGCGTGATGCAGAGATGGCCGATGTCGCGCGCCGACAGCTTCCCGATCAGTCCCGGCGTGAAATGCAGGCCGGCGGTCGGCGCCGCGACCGCGCCCGACTTCTCGGCGAACATCGTCTGGTAGTCATCGAGGTCGCGCCGGTCGACCGCCCGGCGGCTTGCGATATAGGGCGGCAGCGGCAGTTCGCCATGGGCGGCGATTGCTTCGTCGAGCGCCGCGCCCTCGCGATCGAAATCGAGCGTGATCTCGCCCGCCTCGCCTTTTTCCGCGACTGTCGCGTGGAAATCCTCGGCGAAATCGATGCGGTCGCTGGGCTTCAGCCGTTTCGCCGGGCGCGCGAAGGCGGCCCAGCGCCCAGGGCCGAGCCGCATGTGCAACGTCGCCTCGACCTTCGCCTCGCGGCGGAGGCCGCGCAGGCGGGCCGGGATCACCTTGGTGTCGTTGAAGACCAGCAGATCGCCCGGTGACAGCAGGTCAGCCAGATCGGCGACCTGCCGGTCGGCGAAGCCGTCATTGCCCACGACAAGAAGCCGCGCGGAATCGCGCGGCTCCGCCGGCCGCTCGGCGATCAGCTCGGCCGGCAGCTCGAAATCGAAGGCATCGACTTTCATGGCGATCCGTATCCGCCCCTGCGGGTTCGCGGGGCGCGCGCCTCAGGCGGCGTCCGCCGCGACCTTGAGCGAGAGGATGCTGTCCGGCTCGTCGACCTCGCCGTTGCGGAAATCGGCGCCCTTCTTGATCGAATCGACCGCATCCATGCCGTCCACGACCTGGCCCCAGACGGTGTACTGGCCGTCCAGGTGCGGCGTGTCGCCGAAGCAGATGAAGAACTGGCTGTCGGCGCTGTCCGGGCTGGCCGCGCGGGCCATCGAACAGGTGCCGCGGACATGCCGGCCATCATTGAACTCGGCCGCCAGCTTCTTGCCGGAACCGCCGGTCCCGTTGCCCTGCGGGTCGCCGGTCTGGGCCATGAAGCCGTCAATGACGCGATGGAACTTCAGTCCGTCATAGAACCCGTCGCGGACCAGTTCCTTGATCCGGGCGACGTGGTTCGGGGCAAGGTCGGGACGCAGCTCGATCACGACGCGACCGTCCTTGAGTTCCATATGCAGGGTGTTTTCGGCGTCCATGGGCTTGTCTTCCATCACGAGTGCATTGGTTTCCGGTCGCGCGGCAGGCGCGGCCGATGGCGGTATCGGGCCACGCGACGGGCGCGACCGGGGTGTCAGCCAGCCTTGGCGGCGCGCCGCTCGACGGCCCGCTTGAGCAGCCGGTCGGCGACGCTGGCCGAGACGAACTTGCTGATGTCGCCTTCCAGCATGACGATTTCCTTCACCAGGGTGGAGGAAATGAACTGGTGGTTGTCGGAGGCCATCAGGAACACGGTCTCGATATCCTCGTTGAGCCGCGAGTTCATGCCGACCATCTGGAACTCATACTCGAAATCCGAGAAGGCACGCAGGCCGCGCACGATGATGCTGGCGCCGATCGACATCGCGAAATGCATCAGCAGGCTGTCGAACGGCATCACGTCGATGTCGAACTCGGAAATGTCGCGCGTGCTCTCGCGCACCATTTCGACCCGCTCGTCGACGGTAAACATCGGATTCTTGCCCGGGTTCCGGGCGACACCGATCACCAGGCGATCGACGAGCTTCGCCGCCCGCTTGATGACATCGTAATGACCGAGGGTGATCGGGTCGAACGTCCCCGGATACAACCCGACAAGCCTGTCTCCCCGCATCGCCACCTCGTTCCCCCTCAGGTACCGTTATCTGCCGGCGCGCCGGCGCTGGAATCGTCGTCCGTGCCCTCGGCACCGGTCTCGTCGTCGCCATCACCATCGCCATCGCCATCGCCGTCACCGTTTTCCGACATCCAGGCGACGGAGACGACCTTCTCGTCCTCCGCCGTGCGGAACAGCGTCACCCCCTGCGTGTTCCGGCCGGCGATGCGGATGTCGTGCACCGGCATGCGGATCAGCTTGCCGGCGTTGGTCACGAGCATGACCTGGTCGCTGTCGGCGATCGGGAAGGCCGAGACGACCTCGCCGTTACGCTGCGAGGTCTCGATGTTGATGATCCCCTGCCCGCCCCGGTTGGTGATCCGGTATTCGAAGGCCGAGGTGCGCTTGCCGTAGCCGTTCTCGGTGATGGCGAGGATGAATTCCTCCCGTTCCGCGAGCACCGCCGTGGTCGCCTCGTCCAGTTCGCCGCGCAGGTACCGGTCGCGGGTCTCGGTATCGAGTTCGACATGGCTGAGGATCGACATCGAGATCACGTGGTCGCCCTTGGCCAGCCGCATGCCGCGGACACCGCTTGAATCGCGGCCCTTGAAGAGGCGCACGTCGCTGGCCTGGAAGCGGATGCACTTGCCGCCCTTGGCGGCGAGCAGCACGTCGTCGTCGTCCTTGCAGATGGCAATGCCGACAAGGCGGTCGTCGTCGTCGAGCCTGATCGCGATCTTGCCGTTCGACTTCACGTTCACGAAGTCGCCGAGCCGGTTGCGCCGGACGTTGCCGTTGGCGGTCGCGAACATCACCTGGAAGCTGTCCCAGCTCTCCTCGTCCTCGGGCAGCGGCATCAGCTTCTCGATGACCTCGCCGTCGGCCAGCGGCAGCAGGTTGACCATCGGCTTGCCGAGGCTGGTCGGGCTGCCCTCGGGCAGCCGGTAGACCTTCATCTTGTAGACCTTGCCGGTCGACGAGAAGAACAGCACCGGGGTATGGGTGTTGACGACGAAGATCTGGGTGACGAAATCCTCGTCCCGGGTCGACATTCCCGACCGACCCTTGCCGCCGCGCGCTTGCGGCCGGTAGGTGTCGAGCGGAACCCGCTTGAGATAGCCGCGGTGCGAGACCGTCACGACCATCTCGCGGCGCTCGATCAGGTCCTCGATGTCGTGCTCGTACTCGCTGTCCTGGATATCCGTGCGGCGCGGGGTCGCGAAGCGGTCGCGGACGTCCTGGAGTTCCTCGCGCAGAACCTCGAGCAGGCGGCCGCGATCGGTCAGGATCGCGAGATATTCCGAGATCTTGTCGCCGAGGCCCTTCAGTTCCTCGCCGATCTCGGTGCCGCCGAGCGCGGTCAGGCGCTGCAGGCGCAGGTCGAGGATGGCGCGGGCCTGCTGGTCCGACAGACGCATCGTCCCGTCGGCGCCGAGACGGTGGCGCGGATCGTCGACGAGGGCGACCAGCGGGGCCATGTCGCGGGCCGGCCAGTCGCGCGATTTCAGCGCCTCGCGGGCGGTCGCCGGATCGGGCGAGCCGCGGATGATCCGGATCACCTCGTCGATATTGGCGACGGCGATGGCGAGGCCGGCCAGGATATGGGCGCGGTCGCGGGCCTTGCCGAGCAGATGCCGGGTGCGCCGGGTGATCACCTCTTCGCGGAAGTCGAGGAACGCCAGAAGCATCTGCTTCAGGTTCATCTGTTCCGGACGGCCGCGGTTGAGTGCCAGCATGTTGACGCCGAAGCTCGTCTGCAGCGGGGTGTAGCTGTAGAGCTGGTTCAGCACCACCTCGGCCACCGCGTCGCGGCGCACCTCGACCACGACGCGGACGCCGTGCCGGTCGGATTCGTCGCGAAGGTCGCTGATCCCCTCGATCCGCTTGGAACGGACAGCCTCGGCGATCACCTCGACCATCCGCGACTTGTTCACCTGGTAGGGAATCTCGCTGATGATGATCGCCGAGCGATCCTTGCGGAAATTCTCCTCGATCACCGCCTTGCCGCGGATCGCCACCGAGCCGCGCCCGGTGGTGAAGGCCTGGTGGATGCCGTTGCGCCCGAGGATCGTGCCGCCGGTCGGGAAATCCGGGCCCTTGATGTATTCCATCAGGCCGGTGAGCGGCAGGTCCGGATCGCCGAGCAGCGCGAAGGCGCCGTCGATCAGTTCACCCAGGTTGTGCGGCGGAATGTTGGTCGCCATGCCGACCGCGATACCGCCGGCGCCGTTCGCCAGCAGGTTCGGGATGCGGGCCGGCAGGACCGAGGGTTCCGAGGTCGTGTCGTCGTAGTTGTTGACGAAATCGACGGTGTCCTTGTCGATGTCGTCGATCAGCGACTCGGCCGGTTGGGCCATGCGGATCTCGGTGTAACGCATGGCGGCCGGCGGATCGCCGTCCATCGAGCCGAAGTTGCCCTGGCCGTCGAGCAGCGGCAGGCGCATGGAGAAATCCTGCGCCATCCGCACCATCGCATCGTAGATCGCCTGGTCACCGTGCGGGTGATAGCGACCCATCACGTCACCGACGATGCGGGCGGACTTGCGATAGGGCTTGTCGGACGTATAGCCCGATTCGTTCATCGCGTAGAGAATGCGCCGATGCACCGGCTTCAGGCCGTCGCGGACATCGGGCAGCGCGCGCGAAACGATCACGCTCATCGCATAGTCGAGATAGGAGACGCGCATCTCCTCCTCGATGGTCACCGTGACGATATCGTGACCCTTGGGCGGCGCGGGTGTGTCGGTCAATGAGGCATTCCGGGATTGAGGCTCGCACCGTGCCGTTGAACGGCGCGGCTCGCCGCGCACGCGCGGCGGGATACAGGCTTGTTGGCCGGGAATTTAGACGATTTGGTCATGGGGAACAAGGTTTTGCGGCAGGTGCGAATAAGCCCCGCCGAAACCGCTCCGGACCGTCCCGCGCCGGGCCTGCGCAAGGCCGCCTCCGGGTGCGTCGACCGGGGCGCGACAGGCGCGCCCCGGCCCCCGATCAGAACGGGATTTCGTCGTCGAAATCGTCCTTGCGGCCACCGCCGCCGGCGCCGCCGGACCCGCCGCCGCTCGGCGAATCGTAGCCGCCGCCACCGCCGCCGCCTCCGCCTCCGCCGGACGATTCGTAGCCGCCACCGCCGCCGCTGTCACGCCCGTCGAGCATGGTGAGTTCGCCCCGGAAGCGCGGCAGCACGACCTCGGTCGTGTATTTCTCGTTACCGTCGCGATCGGTCCACTTGCGGGTCTGCAGCGTCCCCTCGAGATAGACCTTGGAGCCCTTGCGGAGATACTGCTCGGCCACCTTGCCGAGGTTCTCGTTGAAGATCACGACCCGGTGCCATTCGGTGCGCTCCTTTCGCTCGCCCGACTGGCGGTCGCGCCAGCTTTCCGACGTCGCAACCGACAGATGCACGATCGCCGTGCCGTCCTGGGTGCGGCGGACTTCGGGGTCACGCCCGAGATTGCCGATGAGAATAACCTTGTTGATGCTGCCTGCCATGGCCCCTGTCTTTCAGATTTTGCAATTCGGACCGCCGCTGCGGCCGGGCCGACGGACTGTAGCGTCGGCAAGTGGGGGTTTCCAGCGCCGATCCGCCGACACCGCCACAAGCTGCAACAAAGAACGGCCGGGAACAAGAACAAAACAGGAACAACAATGGCTCATCGTCGTGCCGCGATCCGGTAGCGGTCGCGGCGTATCGTCCTCAGCTCGGGGCGAACGCTGCCTGCCGCCGCCTGGCCCCACGCCCCTGCCCTTGCGCCTGGGCCTGGCGAAGGGAGAGATAGCAGGTGATGTTGTATTTGGTCCCGGCGACCGGCGGCGCGCCCCGGTGTACATGGGTCCAGAATGGCGGGAACAGCAGCATGGCGCCAGCTTTCGGGCGCACCGCCGCCTCCTGCATGGGGAACTCCGTCAGGCCGCCGTCCTTGACATCGCGCAGGTAGATCAGCACCGACAGCAACCTGTCCTGGGTCATCGCCGGACCGGCGTCGATATGCCAGTCATAGCTCTGTCCCGGCAGGATGCGCTCCATGAGCGGCGGGGTAAGGTAGCTCTGGTCCGGCTGCCCGAGAATTTTCAGGCCGGGATACTTCTGGATATACAGGGCGATCCGGTGACGAATCGACTCCAGCAGCCGGTCGACGGGCTGCTGCCAGTCCGCCAGTTCGCCGATCGACAGCATCGTGCCCTCGCGCCCTTTCGGGTTGGCGGAATTGGCTGTCCGGCTCGGATACTTGCGGCTATCCCCTTCGAACCGGGCGATGATGTCCTCGCAGAAGTCGATCGGCAGGGCATCGAGGAAAAGTTCCAGAAAATGTTGCATCGTTCCAAGCGGCGATTGAGCGAGTTGGCCGGCGTATCCCGGAAGCATCCGTAATCTTTAGCGCTTTCCCGCCCGCTGCTGCGATCAACTGCCTTTCACGATGTCGTAATCCCCTGCCGCTCCGGGAACGCCGCCGACGGCGGGCTTGAATTTCTCCAGGCGGGATACGACATTCAGGCGCTTGCCGTTCGCCGCCGGCGCTTGCCGCCCGTGTCCGACGACGGTGGCGCCAGCGGGCGCAGAACGAATCGAAAACACGAGTTTCCGCCCCATCGGCAAATGGTCTAGATTGGGGCAACCTCCCGACACGATCCGGCGGATTCATGAATCGAGAAATCAGCGTTCGCGGCGCGCGCGAACACAATCTTCGCAATATCAATGTCACGCTTCCCCGCGACCGGCTGGTGGTGATCACCGGGCTCTCCGGTTCGGGCAAGTCGTCGCTTGCCTTCGACACCATCTATGCCGAGGGCCAGCGTCGCTATGTCGAGAGCCTCTCGGCCTATGCGCGCCAGTTCCTGGAAATGATGCAGAAGCCCGATGTCGATCACATCGAGGGGCTCAGTCCGGCGATCGCGATCGAGCAGAAGACGACCTCCAAGAACCCGCGCTCGACGGTCGGCACGGTAACCGAGATCTACGACTACCTGCGGCTCCTGTTCGCCCGCGTCGGCGTCCCCTATTCGCCGGCGACCGGCCTGCCGATCGAGAGCCAGACGGTGAGCCAGATGGTCGACCGGGTGATGGCGATGGAGGATGGCACCCGGCTCTACCTGCTGGCGCCGGTCATCCGCGGCCGCAAGGGCGAGTATCGCCGGGACTTCCTGGAACTCCAGAAGAAGGGCTTCCAGCGCGTCAAGGTCGACGGCGCCTTCCACGAGATCGACGAGGTGCCGACCCTCAACAAGAAGGTGAAGCACGACATCGACGTCGTCGTCGATCGCGTGGTCGTGCGCGAGGGACTGGAAACCCGGCTCGCCGATTCGATCGAGACGGCGCTCGAGCTCGCCGACGGTCTCGCGGTGGCGGAAAACGCCGAGACCGGCGAGCGGACGATCTTCTCGGCCAAGTTCGCCTGCCCCGTTTCCGGCTTCACGATCGAGGAGATCGAGCCGCGCTTGTTCTCCTTCAACAACCCTTCGGGCGCCTGTTCGACCTGCGACGGCCTCGGCACCGAAATGATGTTCGACACGGCGCTGATCGTGCCCGACCCGAAGAAGACCCTGCGCCACGGCGCCGTCGCACCATGGTCGCGCTCGACCTCGCCCTATTACATGCAGACCCTCGACAGCCTGGCGAAACATTACAAGTTCTCGGTCACCGTCCCCTGGGAGGAACTCGACGAGACGGCGCGGCACGCCATCCTGTTCGGCTCCGGCGGCGTTCCCGTCTCGATGACCTATGACGACGGCCTGCGCAGCTACACCACCAAGAAGCCGTTCGAAGGGGTGATCCCGAACCTGGAACGGCGCTGGCGGGAAACCGATTCCGCCTGGGTGCGGGAAGAGATGACCCGCTTCCAGAGCATCACCGCCTGCAAGGCGTGCGGCGGCTTCCGCCTGAAGCCGGAGGCGCTCTCGGTCCGCGTCGGTGGCCTGCATATCGGCGAGGTCGGCGAGATGTCGATCGCCGGCGCCTACGAATGGTTCTCGGGGCTTGACGCGATGCTGACCGACAAGCAGCGCGAGATCGCCTACCGGGTCACCAAGGAGATCGGCGACCGGCTCGGTTTCCTGGTCAATGTCGGCCTCGAGTACCTGACGCTGTCGCGCAATTCCGGCACGCTTTCGGGCGGCGAGAGCCAGCGCATCCGGCTCGCCTCGCAGATCGGCTCGGGCCTGACCGGCGTGCTCTATGTCCTCGACGAGCCGTCGATCGGCCTCCACCAGCGCGACAACGACCGCCTGCTGAAGACGCTCGAACGGCTGCGCGACCTGGGCAACACGGTCATCGTGGTCGAGCATGACGAGGAGGCCATTCGCGCCGCCGACTATGTCGTCGACATGGGCCCGGCCGCCGGCAAGCATGGCGGCGAGGTGATCGCCGTCGGCACGCCGGCCGAGGTGATGGCCAACCCGGCCAGCCTGACCGGCCAGTATCTCACCGGGCTCCGCCAGATCCCGCTGCCGGCTGAGCGGCGCAAGGCGTCGCCGAAGCGGCGCCTGAAGATCGTCGGCGCGCGGGCCAACAACCTGAAGAATGTCGACGCGGAACTGCCGCTCGGCACCTTCACCTGCATCACCGGAGTATCGGGTGGCGGCAAGTCGACGCTGATCATCGAGACGCTCTACAAGGCGCTCGCCCGGCAGCTCAACGGCGCCCGCGACCTGCCGGCCGATCACGACAGGATCGATGGGCTAGAATGGCTCGACAAGGTGATCGACATCGACCAGTCGCCGATCGGTCGTACGCCGCGCTCGAATCCGGCAACCTATACCGGCGCCTTCACGCCGATGCGCGAATGGTTCGCCGGGCTGCCGGAAGCCAAGACGCGCGGCTACAAGCCGGGCCGCTTCTCCTTCAACGTCAAGGGCGGGCGCTGCGAGGCCTGCCAGGGCGACGGCGTCATCAAGATCGAGATGCATTTCCTGCCCGACGTCTATGTCCAGTGCGACGTCTGCCACGGCCGCCGCTACAACCGGGAAACGCTGGAGATCCGTTTCCGCGACAAGTCGATCGCCGACGTCCTCGACATGACCGTCGACGAGGCGGCGGACTTCTTCAAGGCGGTGCCGTCGGTCCGCGACAAGTTCGTCACCCTGCAGCAGGTCGGCCTCGGCTACATCCATGTCGGCCAGCAGGCGACGACGCTTTCCGGCGGCGAGGCGCAGCGCGTGAAGCTCGCCAAGGAACTGTCCCGCAAGGCGACCGGGCGTACCCTCTACATTCTTGACGAGCCGACCACGGGGCTGCATTTCGAGGATGTCCGGAAGTTGCTCGAGGTCCTTCAGGCGCTGGTCGATTCCGGCAACACGGTGCTGGTGATCGAACATAACCTGGAGGTCATCAAGACCGCCGACTGGGTTGTCGATCTCGGGCCCGAGGGCGGCGACAAGGGCGGCCTTATCGTCGCTTCCGGCACGCCGGAGGATGTCGCCGCCGTGCCCGAAAGCTATACCGGCCAGTATCTGAAGCCGTTGCTCGGCAATCGCGTCGCGTCGGGAAAATCGGCCAAGGGCGGCGGCAACGGCAAACGCAGCACGGAAGCGGCCTGACGCCGCCCGGCAGGAGCATCAGCGATGAGCAACCAGGAAATGCAGCCCATCCATGTCGTCGGCGGCGGTCTCGCCGGCAGCGAGGCGGCCTGGCAGATCGCCCGTCTCGGCGTGCCCGTCATGCTGCACGAGATGCGTCCGATCCGCGGCACCGACGCGCACCAGACCGACGGCCTGGCCGAACTGGTCTGCTCGAACTCGTTCCGTTCCGACGATGTCGAGAACAACGCGGTCGGCCTGCTGCACGAGGAGATGCGGCGGGCGGATTCGCTGATCCTGCAATGCGGCGATCGCCACAAGGTGCCGGCCGGCGGCGCGCTCGCGGTCGACCGGGAGGCCTTCTCCGAGGCGGTCGGCGCGGCGCTGGCCGATCATCCCCTGGTCACCGTCGAACGCGGCGAGATCGAGGGGCTGCCGCCCGAGACGTGGGATTCGACCATCATCGCCACCGGTCCGCTGACCTCGCCGGCGCTGGCCGAGGCGATCCGCGATCTTACCGGCGAGAAGTCGCTCGCCTTCTTCGATGCCATCGCGCCGATCGTCTACAAGGACAGCATCGACTTTTCCAAGGCCTGGTACCAGTCGCGCTACGACAAGGGCGACGGCGCCGACTACATCAACTGTCCGCTGGACAAGGCGGGCTACGAGGCCTTCATCGAGGCCCTGCTGGCTGCCGACACGGCGCTCGCCAAGGAATGGGAAGGTACGCCCTATTTCGACGGCTGCCTGCCGATCGAGGTGATGGCCGAACGCGGCCCGGAAACCCTCCGCTTCGGACCGATGAAGCCGGTCGGCCTGACCAACCCGCACAGCGGCGAGGATGCCTACGCGGTGGTGCAGCTGCGCCAGGACAACAAGCTCGGCACGCTCTACAACATGGTCGGCTTCCAGACGAAGCTGAAGCACGGCGCCCAGGTCGAGATCTTCCGCGCCATCCCGGGCCTCGAGAATGCCCGCTTCGCGCGGCTTGGCGGCCTGCACCGCAATACCTTCCTGAACAGCCCGACCCTGCTCGATCCCACCCTGCGCCTGAAGGCGGCGCCCCGGCTGCGCTTTGCCGGGCAGATCACCGGGGTCGAGGGCTATGTGGAAAGCGCCGCGATCGGCCTGCTGGCGGGACGCTTCGCCGCCGCCGAACGGCTCGGCCAGGAACCGTCGATGCCACCGCGGACGACCGCCTTCGGCGCCCTCATCGACCATATCACCGGCGGCGCACACGCCGAGACGTTCCAGCCGATGAACGTCAATTTCGGGCTTTTCCCGCCGCTCGAGGGCCGCAAGATGCGGAAGCGCGAGCGGCGTCCGGCAATGGCCCGGCGCGCGCTCGACGATCTCGCTGGCTGGCTCGGCCAGAACCGGGCGGCGGCGGAATAGCGTTCAGGCGATCGCGGGACAAAAAAAGAACCGGGCTGCGGGGGACTCGCAGCCCGGCCTAGACAGGTGTCCGATGTTGGGATCCGGGACTGGGTCACTCGCAATGAGCGCATCGGACACCCGGAAAACTCTACGCTTACCTACTGACCCGCCAGAGCCTTGGGACAGACGTCTCTGGCTTCATGCCTACCCTTGCAGGCGGTGTGCCAGAATCGTTGTCGTTTGATTTCAATGGTTTGGCGGATTCGTTAACCATAGGGCGAATCGGCCTGTAAAGGACTCCGACGGATTCGCCGCCGCGCCGTCAGTAGCGTCGGGCGAGAGCATACCAGGCGAGACGGAGCGGCTTGCCGACGCCACGGCGGATCTGGCTCGCGGCATTCGGATCATAGCCGGACCGCTTCAGATCCCGGAGATGCAGATCGGCAAGGGTCGCCGGGAGCAGCACCGGGATGGCCCGTGACGGGAGCGGACCGGGTACGGCGCGCGCCTCGGCCAGCAGGTCCCGCGCCCGCTCGGCCACCGGGCGGATCGCCGCCGGAAGACGGTCTCCGCCGCCGCCGCCGTGCAACTCATGCGGGTCGAGTCCCGCCTGCGCCAGCAGCGGAGCCGGGAGCAGGACCAGGCCATGGCGCCCCTGGAACGGCGCCGCGCGCGCGATGCCGAGCAACGCCCAGGCGGTGCCGACGGCGTCGGCCGCCCGTTCGGCGGCGCCATCGTCGGCGGCCTCGACCGCTGCGAGCATCATCCGGGCAAGCCCGCCGCCGGTGGCCCGCGCATAATCGACGAGTGCGCCTTCGTCGGCGCTGGGTTCCGGCTCGAGGTCGCGTTTCCGGGCCTCGATCTGGGCGAGCAGCGGCGCGGAACCGACGGTCCCGTGCAGGCCGCTGGCGGCGAGCGCCTCGACCACCGGATGGCCGCGAATCCTGCCGCCGTCGAGCGCCTCGATCGCCTCGCGCCACCATTGCAGGCGGATGAGACCGAGCATCGGTTCGCTTACCTGTTCGCGGATGCGCGCCAGTTCCAGGTTGAAGGCAAGCGCCGCGAAATAGCGTGGCCGCAGGGCGTCCGGGACGAACAGGCCGCAGAGGTAGCGGTCATGGTCGCCGTCCCGCACCAGGCTGGCGCACATGGTGCCGTCATCGCCCTTGCCGGCTGCTTTGCCGCTCTCGTTCATCGCCTCGCCGTTTCCTTGTCCGTTGCCGCGCCCCGGCCCGACCGTTCGTCCTCGGGCCCCTCACCTAACGCAGTTGGCGGGAAAACCCAATCGCCGGTCGCCCCCGGCCGCGTCCGCAACGCTGTCGGCCGGGATCGGCTATTGACAGTCCCTCCACCGGCCATGCAAAACCGGTACGATAGCGTTCCGTCCGAATGCGGCCGAAGCTGTCGCGAAGCCGCTACGGTGTCCGGTTACGCTCATTCCATTCCCCTAGAGAAAAGAAGGCTGACATGACCATAGAGTTACCGAATCTGCCCTATGACAAGGCCGCGCTCGAACCCCACATCTCCGCGCGGACGCTTGAGTTCCATCATGGCAAGCATCACCAGACCTATGTCACGAACCTCAACAAGATGATCGAGGGCACGGACCTCGCCGGCGCCTCGCTCGAGGCGATCATCAAGGCCTCGGCCGGCAAGGCCGACAAGGCCGGCATCTTCAACAATGCCGCCCAGGTCTGGAACCACACCTTCTACTGGAACAGCATGGCGCCTAAGGGCGGCGGCAAGCCGACCGGGGCAATCGCCGCGAAGATCGATTCCGATCTCGGCGGCTATGACGCCTTCGCCGAGGCCTTCAAGAACGCCGGCGCGACGCAGTTCGGCAGCGGCTGGGCCTGGCTGGTTCTCGACGGCGGCAAGCTCAAGGTGACCAAGACCCCGAACGCCGACCTGCCGCTCGCGCATGGCCAGACGGCAATCCTGACCGCCGACGTCTGGGAGCATGCCTATTACCTCGACTACCAGAACCGTCGTCCGGACTACCTCGCGACGTTCCTGTCGTCGCTGGTGAACTGGGACTTCGCCAACGCCAACCTCGCCGCCGCCTGACCTCAGGCGACGGGAAGCCGACAGACCGCCACGTCAGTCGACGGCGATCAGCGCCGCGGCGACGCGGCGGTCTTCGAGCAGCAGCACGTTGAATGTCCGTGCCGCCGCACCGCTGTCCATGACATCGGTGACGATGCCCGCGCTGCGAATGCGGGCCCTGATTTCCGGATCGAGAAAAGCCGGTGCCGCACCGGCGCCGATCAGCAGGATCTCGACCGCCGGCGCGGCCGCGAGCACCGGCTCGAGACTGGCGATGTCGAGATCGGCGAAGGCCGTCACCGGCCAGGCAACGGTGCGATCGGGAAAGACCAGCACGGATCCGGCATGGGCGGTGCCGGCGACCCGGAAGCCGCCGTCGCCGTAGCCGTTGATCAGTTGGCGGCCGCTGGCGAGCCGCGGGGTGATATCCATGGCCGGAACCTGTTTCGTTCGCCGGGCGATTGGAACGGCGGACCAGCCCGCGAGCCGGCCACCGTTCCCCGTGATGTTCAGGCCGACGTCAGGCCTTGCTCGATGCCTTGCCGGCCGCGTCCTCGTCGTCTTCGAGGCGCTTTCGGTCGACGCCGAAGACCATCAGCAGCGGCGACGCGACGAAGATCGACGAATAGGTACCGACGAAGATGCCCCAGATCATCGCCGCCGCGAAACCCCGGATCACCTCGCCGCCGAAGAAGTAGAGCGCGAAAAGCGCCAGCAGCGTGGTGAACGAGGTGAGCGTTGTCCGCGACAGGGTCTCGTTGATCGACTGATCGAGAAGATCCGCGATTCCCATAGTCTTGTATTTTCGCAGATTCTCGCGAATCCGGTCATAGACCACGACGGTATCGTTGATCGAATAGCCGACGATGGTGAGGATCGCCGCCACCGACGCCAGGTTGAATTCGAGCCCGGTGATCGAGAACATCCCGATCGTCAGTATGACGTCGTGGACGATCGCGATCACGGCGCCGACCGAGAACTGCCATTCGAAACGGAACCAGATATAGATCAGCATCGCCGCTATGGCGACGGCCACCGCCTCGATCGCCGTCCAGATCAGTTCCTCTGACACCGTTGGTCCGACGAACTCGATTCGTCGATACGACAGATCCGTGCCGAAATTGGCCTCCAGTGAATCCTTGACCTGGGTCACCGCGATGTTCTGCGCGTCGTCTCCACCCGGCTGACGCTCGACGCGGATCAGGATGTCGTCGTCGGCACCGAAATTCTGCAATGCCACATCGCCGAGGCCGAGACCGCCGAGGGTCGAGCGCATCACGCTCAGGTCGGCCGCTTCCGGGAAGCCGACCTCCATGAGAATGCCGCCCTCGAAGTCGATGCCGCGATTGAGGCCGGGGCCGGCGAACATCGCCATCGATCCGATGCCGAGCGCTATCGACAGGGCAAACGCAACGAGGCGCATCTTGATGAAGGGCACCGTGGTGCTCTTGGGCACGAGCCGGAGCTTCCATTCCGGAAGCACCTTCGGCCGCTTGCGCCGGATCCAGGTGGCGAGGATCAGCCGGGTCAGCAGGATCGCCGTGAACATCGAGCTGGCGACACCGATGCCGAGCGTCACCGCGAAGCCGCGCACCGGGCCCGAGCCCATGGTGAACAGGATCAGCGCCGCGATCATGGTCGTGACGTTGGCGTCGATGATCGTCGTAAAAGCCTGCCGATATCCGGATTCGATGGCGTTGAGCGGACTCTTGCCGGCCCGCGATTCCTCGCGAATACGTTCGAAGATCAGGACGTTGGCGTCGACCGCCATGCCGATGGTCAGGATGATGCCGGCGATGCCAGGCAGTGTCAGCGTCGCCTGCAGAAGCGACAGCGCCCCGGCGAGCACGAGCAGGTTGACCAGCAACGCGACGTTCGCGGCCAGTCCGAACAGGCCATAGGCCATGAACATGAAGACCATGACGATCGCGATCGCCAGGATACTCGCGATGATGCCCGCGTCGATCGAATCGGCGCCAAGATCGGGGCCGACGCTGCGTTCCTCGAGAATCGTGAGCGGTGCCGGTAGTGCGCCCGAACGGAGCAGCAAGGCCAGTTCGTTCGCGCTCGCGACGGTGAAGCTGCCGCTGATCTCGGCGCTGCCGCCCAGGATGGGTTCCCGAATCACGGGCGCGCTGATCACCTTGCCGTCGAGGACGATGGCGAATGGCCGGCCGACGTTCTCCGCCGTGGTGTTGGCGAAGCGTTTTGCGCCGGCGCTGTCGAAACGGATGGTGACGACCGCCTGGCCGTCGCGGAACGTCGGCTGTGCGTCGATCAGGTTGTCGCCCGGCACCATGATCCGCTTCTTGATCACGTAGGGGCGCGGATTGTCGGGATCCTCGCTCGGCAGGATCTCGGACCCGGCCGGCGCCCGCGCCGCGGTCGGATCGGCATTGGTATCGACGAGCCGGAAGTTCATCTTCGCGGTCTTGCCGATCACGTTCTTGAGCTGAGCCGGATCATCGTAACCCGGCACCTGCACCAGGATGCGGTCGGCGCCCTGGCGCTGGATCGACGGTTCGGAAACGCCCAGTTCGTTGACGCGCTTGCGCACCACCTCGATTGACTGTTCCACCGCCGACTTGAGGCGCAGCGACAGGGCCGCCTCGGTGAAGTCGAGGCGGATCGTGTCGCCGTCCTGGCTGACGTCGATGTCGCGACCGCCGCCGCCGCCGAACAGGTTGCCGTTGATCGGCGCCGCGAGGCCGCGCAGCCGCTCGTAGGCCATATCGACCTGGGCGGAATCGCGGATTGTAAGGTGGACGGTCGTACCGTCGTTGCCGAGACCCGTGTAGCCGATCTTCGGGTCGTCGCGCAGTTCGTCGCGGACCCGGTCCTCAAGCGCCTCGAGCTGTTCCTTCAGAACCGCCTCGGTGCCGACCTGCAGCAGGAGATGCGAGCCGCCGCGCAGGTCGAGGCCGAGATTCAGCTGCTTGTGAGGCAGCCAGTCCGGCAGCACCGACGCCTGCTCGCGGGTGAGCAGGTTCGGGGCGGAGAACAGCAGCCCCAGCAGGCAGACGCCGAGAACGAGGGCGGTCTTCCACTTGGGGAAAAACAGCATCGTGTGCGCGCCCTACTTCTTGAGACGGGAGAGCATGCCGCCCTTTTTCTCGCCATCGCCCGAAGCGGCCGGCTTGGCCGGCTCGTCGGGGCCCGCCTCGCCGCGGCTGCGAACCTCGGCGATGGTACCGCGCACGATGTTCACGCGCACGCCCTCGGCCAGTTCGACCTGGACCACGCCGTCTTCCTTGACGCGGATCACCTTGCCGATCATGCCGCCGCCGGTGACGATCGTGTCGCCGCGACGCACGGCCTCGATCATGGCCTTATGTTCCTTGGCGCGCTTTTGCTGCGGCCGGATCAGAAGGAAGTAGAAGACAACGAAAATCAGGATGAGCGGAAGTATCGAGACGATATCGAAACCGCCCGCACCACCCGCCGCCTGTGCATATGCCGGCGAAATCAACATCAGGGCCACCTTGAGACTGGCAGAAAGACGGGCGGACTATAACGATCCGCCTCGTGAATGCAAACTCCGATGGTGGCGCCGCGGGACGGCACCGGCCACGACCCCGGATGTGGTGTCGGCGGATTGACGGCGCAACCGCCTATGCTAGGGTCTCGCGGATCTTTTGCCCCCCAGTCATGGAACCTGAGAACCGGTGTCCAAGCCAAGCAACGAACCCGATATCGCCGCCCTGCTGGGCCGTATTGCCGACAGCCTCGAGCGGATCGCCCCGCCGCCGGCGCCCTTCACCTCGCTCGATTCCGCCAATGCCTTCGTCTGGCATGCGGAAAGCGATCGCCTGCAGCCGGTACCGTCCGTGAACCGCGTCGAGATCGACCTGTTGCGCGGCATCGACCGGGTGCGCGACATCCTGCTCGACAATACCCGGCGCTTCGCCGCCGGCCTGCCCGCCAACAACGCGCTGCTCTGGGGCGCCCGCGGCATGGGCAAGAGCTCGCTCGTCAAGGCCGTGCACGCGACGGTCAACGAAGGCAGCGACGCCCGGCTGGTGCTGGTCGAGATCCATCGGGAGGATATACCCACCCTGCCCCGCCTGCTCACCCGGCTGGCGGCGACGAGCCGGCGCTGCATCCTGTTCTGTGACGATCTCTCCTTCGATGGCGAGGATGCCGCCTACAAGTCGCTGAAGGCGGTGCTGGAAGGCGGAATCGAGGGCCGGCCCGACAACGTCATCTTCTATGCGACCTCGAATCGCCGCCACCTGCTGCCGCGCGACATGATGGAGAACGAGCGGTCAACCGCGATCAATCCGGCCGAGGCGGTCGAGGAGAAGGTTTCGCTCTCCGACCGGTTCGGCCTCTGGCTCGGCTTCCACAGCTGTTCCCAGGCCGACTACCTGGCGATGATCCAGGGCTATGCGGCCAACTACGGGCTCGACATGGCGGAAGAGGAATTGCGGGCCGAGGCCATCGAATGGGCCATGACACGGGGCGCGCGGTCGGGGCGCGTCGCCTGGCAGTTCGTGCAGGACCTGGCCGGCCGACTGGGCCGCCAGCTCGGCTGAGGCCGCCGCAACGTACGGGCGATTTCGGCCCGGGTCGTGATCGCCGACACTTTACGGCCATGGACCCGCCCCGCTAGTCTCGTTCAGCGTGGCAGTGATTACGGGCTCTGAAGGAGTGCGGCAACGAAATGGAAGCCTTCGACGCGAAGGGCATACTGGTCGAGAATTTCGTTGGGCGCCTGGAGGCCGGGTATCGCCGGCTGTTCGGCGACAGCAATGCCGAGAACGCCAACCTGATCCGCACCTCGGCGACGATGGCGATGGAGATCATCTCCAACTCGGACGCGCTCTACCATAACGTCGAGCACAGCATGCTGGTCACCCTGGTCGGCCAGGAAATGCTGCGCGGGAAGTTCCTGAGCGAGGGCAGCGTCAGCGAGCGCGACTGGGTGCATTTCGTCATCTCTCTGCTCTGTCACGATATCGGCTACGTGCGCGGGATCTGTCCGGGCGACCGGCCGGGCCACGCGGTCATCGACGGCGACGGCAACACGATCGAGATACCGGCCGGCGCGACCGACGCCTTCCTCACCCCGCATCATGTCGAGCGTGGCAAGCTGTTCGTCCTGTTCCGTTTTCGCGATCATCCGCTGGTCGATTGCAACGTCATTGCCGACAATATCGAGCGAACCCGCTTCCCGGTGCCCGCGAACGAGGATTCGGAGGAGAGCGGCGACTACCCCGGACTGATCCGGGCGGCCGACCTGGTCGGCCAGCTCGCCGATCCGGATTATCTGACCAAGGTCGCGGCGCTTTATCACGAGTTCGCCGAGACCGGGGCAAACCGCGTTCTCGGCGCGACCTCGCCGGAGGATCTGCGCGAGACCTATCCTGACTTCTTCTGGTCCCATGTCAGCGACCATGTGGCGACCGGGCTTCGCTATCTTCGGGTGACACGCGAGGGACGGCACTGGGAAGCCGGCCTCTATTCGCATGTCTTCACCGAAGAACATCGTCACGCGCTCTGAGCCGCCGACATGTTCAAACCCAACGAGATTCTCATCGACGCCTTCTCCGACCGGCTGCGGGACGAGTATCGCGACGTCTTCGGCAGCGAGAAGCCGGCCTATGCCGACCGACTGGCCCATATCGGGCGGATGGCGCTGACCTGGATCGTGCGCTCCGACGCGCTCTACCACACCATCGATCATGCCATGCATGTCAGCATGGTCGGCGCCGACATCCTGCGCGGGCGGATGATCGCGGACAACGACGTGACGCCGGACGACTGGCTGCATTTCATCGCCTCGTCGCTCTGCTTCGCGATCGGCTTCACGCCCGGCTGCTGTCCCGGCGACAGCCGGGACGCGGCGGTGATCGCGGCCGACGGTTCGACGCTCAGCCTGCCGCGCGGGGCGACGGGCGGCATTCTCTGGCCCTACTACACCGACCGCAGCCAGATCTTCGTCCGCCGCTATTTCAGGGACGATACCGTGATCGACGCGGAACGGATCGCCGCGACCATCGACTACACGCGCTTTCCGCCGCTGCCCGACCGCAATCTCGACACCATGAGTTTCCCAGGGCTGCTGCGCGCGGCGCATTACATCGGCGCGATCGCCGACCTGCATTTCCACCAGCGCATGACACCGCTCTTCCTCGAACTCGACGAATGCGGGCTGGCCAGGGATCTCGGCTATCACTCGGTCGCCGATCTCCGGGAGAAGTATCCGACCCTGTTCTGGACGACATTGCATCCGCTGGTCGCCGACGGCATGCGGTTGCTGTCCCATACCGGCCAGGGGCGGCGCTGGATCTCGATCCTGCATGCCAACGTCATGATCGAGGAGCATTCCGATGACCGCGCCGACGGTGTCGCGAACCGGCGCTAGGGCTAGGCCGTTCCGATCGATCGGCCGCGGCCCTAGCCGCCGATCAGCCCGTGATGACGAATGACACCGCGATAGACCTCGAGGGCCTCGCGAAAACCGGCGAGCGGGACGCGCATGTCGAGCGGCATGCCGTCGGGCGCCGTCTGGACGCGATAGACGACGTCCCGGCCACCCAGCAGGGCGACGATCAGGTCGCGCGCCGCCTCGCCGTCGAAGCGGGCGACGCTGTCGGCGGCGACCGCCGCCTCCCGGACCGGGCCGTCATCGACCCGGATGCTGAGCGCGGTGCCCGGCATCACGGTGGCCCGGACCTCGATCGCGACCTGGAAACGTTCGGCGGCGATCTCGCCGACATGCAGGATGTTCTGCGGCCAGTTCGCCGAGAGCGCCGTGCGCGGCGCCGCCAGCGAGCAGGATTTTCGCCCGCTCGCCATGTTCTGCCAGCAGGTCACCGACCAGGCGTCGGCGATCCGGTAGAAGAAGACGTAGGGGGTTTGGGCCGAAGCCGGCATCGCCGCGCCGAACAGCAGCACGGCCAGCACGATCCCGAGCCGTCGGCCGGCCGGGCTTCTCGGTCCAAGGGCGCGGGCGGCCGGGCGCGACGTTGCCCGCCGCCCAGTCCGAAGCTCAGGAGCGAAGTTCAGCGATCTTCTGGTCCGTGTTGTACTGGCTGAGCGCATAGACCGCCCAGATCGCCGCCGGAACCCAGCCGATCACGGTGATCTGCAGGATCAGGCAGATGATTCCGGCGATCGGCCGGCCGATGGTGAAGAAGAGCAGCCACGGCAGCAGCAGGGCGATGAGCAGACGCATGTCGTTTTCCCGTTCTGTTTCCGGTCATCCTTGCCCGGTCATGTTCGCCTTGCAAGTTGGAACTGCCGCGCCCGCCGGCCGCGGGCGTCAGGCCCCGAACACCTTCTGCAGGATTTCCGTCGTCCGTTTCGCCGGATTGTTGCGGATCGCGGCTTCCTCGATGGCGACGTAATGGAAGATCCCGTCGAGGCCGAGATCGAGCACGTGCCCGGTCAGGTTGGCCTTCACGTCCGGCATGAAGGGCAGGCCCTTGTACTGCCCCATGACCGAATCGTAGCTCTGGATCGCGCCCACGTCGGCCAGGCTGTCGTCGACCACCGGCCGCATCGCATCGCGCAGCGGATCGCTCATCTTGCCGCGGAAATACTGGGTCGCGGCGTCGTCCGCCCCCTTGTAGATCTCCTGCACGTCGTCCCAGGTCATCTCGGTGATGGCATTGCCGAAAATCGAGGTCGCGGCCGGCGTCGCCGTCTCGGCGGCGCGATTGAGGCGCAGTTCGAGATCGTCCAGCATGGCGGAATAGCCGAGCGGCTTCAGTGCCTTCTGGACCGGCTTCATGCTGTCGGGCAGCGGGATATGGATGGCGCTGTCGAGGTTGAAACCGTCCTGGATGCCAAGCTGGGAAACCACGCTCTCGGTCCCGACGCGAAGCGCGTCCTTCAGGCCGGAGGCGATGTCGCTGTTGCTCAGCATGCTGCCGGCCCCGCCGGAGCCGCCCGATCCGCCCATGCCCTTGAGCAGGTCCTGGCCCTTCTGCAGCAGGTCTTGCGCCGTCGCAGGCCGCGCCGCGAGGAACATCAGAACGGCCAATCCTGCCGTACTGCCGGCAAGGAAGCGGCGGCGGGCCGACACGAGGGAAATGCTGTCGGTGGTTCCGGGCACGAGGCCGGTCGATCTCGTCATAATGGTCATCCTTCTCCGAACGCGTTCATCAGCCCCCACCACAGATGGAATGCTATACAAATGATATATGATATGCGAATGCGGCGCGCACATGACGAATGTGACTCAACGACGCGCCTATACGCGATGTGGGGAGAAAGATACTCCGGCGCAGGGATCTGACGAGTGGTGGTGCCGCATGTCGGACTCGAACCAACGACCCCCTCATTACGAATGAGGTGCTCTACCAACTGAGCTAATGCGGCCCAATGCTCTCCACTCGATCAGCGGCCATGAGCGGGTTGCCCCCGTCCCGGCCCCTGTCCCTCCGTCGCCGTGTGGTCGGGCGGCGCATCCGGGGACAACGTCGCCCCGGCAGCCGGTCTAGACCGGCCCGGAAGCCGCCGGAACATAGGCTGATTGCCGGGCCTTTGCAACCCCGACGGGGGCGTTTTCCGACGCCCGAATCCGCAGTGCGGTGGGGACTTTCTGCGGCACCGTCACGCGCACGGTCGTGCCCTCGCCGACGACGCTTTCGATTTCCAGACTGCCGTCGTGAAGTTCCGCCAGTTTGCGCGACAGCGGCAGGCCGAGCCCGGTTCCCTCGTAGCGTCGGTCGTCGCCGCCGTCGATCTGGCTGAACGGCTCCATCGCCCTGGCGATATTCTCCGCCGCGATGCCGATCCCGGTATCGGCGACGACGATCCGGAACTGGCCCCGGGAGATCTCGCACCGGACCGTGACCCGGCCGCCGGTCGGTGTGAACTTCACCGCGTTGGTGATCAGGTTGATCGCGATCTGCTTGATCTTCATGGCATCTCCGACCACCGGCGGGGCCTTGTCCTCGCCCTCGACGGTCAGCTCGACCCCGGCGATACGGGCCCGTTCCGCGAGCAGCCTGGCGGCATCGCGGAGCAGACGGTGGAGATCGAAGCGGTCGATGGAAAGCTCGAGCTTGCCGGCCTCGGCCTTTGAGATGTCGAGGATATTGTTGATCAGCCCGAGCAGGTGCTGGCCGGATTCGTGGACGTCGTCGATGTAGTCGCGATAGCGCGCGTTGGCGATCGGCCCGAAGATCTCGCCCCGGATGATGTCCGCGAAACCGATGATCGCGTTGAGCGGGGTGCGGAGTTCGTGGCTCATGTTGGCGAGGAAGATCGATTTCGACCGGTTCGCCTCCGCCTCGCGGACAAGCGCGATATCGAGGGCGGATTCGCGATGCTGCAGTTCGGCCACGGTCGCGCGGAGCACCGAGAAGGCCGAGCCGATGCCGAGGTAGCGGCCCTCTTCGGTGCCGATGAAACCGTGCAGCAGGAGCCCCGGCCGATCGGTCAGGATCAGCTCGCGCAGGCGGTCCCGGGTCATTTTGACATCGACGACGAACGGCGCCGGGTCCATCAGCGTCGCGATCGCCTTCCGTTCGTAGAGCGGCCGGCCGAAGCGGTCGGCGAGCCGTCCGTAAAGGTCCTGGCGGTTGACCATCCCGACCGGCCGTTCACCCTTGACGACCGCGAGATTGAGCACGTCCGGTTCCCGTTCGAAGCGCTCGTAGACCGCCGCGCAGGTCATGTCGACCGGGATCGGCGCGGCTTTCTCGAGCAGATCCCGTAGTCCCGAATTCATGATGTCTCTTCCACGCGAACCCATCGTCCCGCCCCCGTTCTGGGGCGCGCGCGGTTACCAAATGCTTAGCGCAGGATGAAACTCTCGTGACAGGCGCCGGTGCCGGGATCGGCCCGCGCGGAACGCCTCAGCCGCGGCGGCGGAACCAGGACAGGAGATAGGCGCCGCCCCAGATCGGCAGCACCACGACGGCACCGATCAGAATGTAGGGAACGGCCCAGCGGACGCCGTTGACGGCGGCGTTGAACAGCCGCGAGATGGCGCCGCCCAGGTCCTGGAAGACGGCCTGCGGCGTCACGTCGAACCACGACATGGCAAGGCCGACGATCAACGAGGCGATCAGCAGCTTGAGAATCAGGCCGGGCAGGTTCTTCGGCATCGTCGTCTTCCCGAAAGCCGGACGATGGCGGTCCGGCCCGCCCTTTGTGCCGAGGGTGCGGGATGCTGTCAACCGACCCCGGGCGCCATCGCCCGGGCGGATCAGTGGCCGAGCGAGGCCTGGACCCTGGCGTCGAAACCGACCGTCACGCGCCCGCCGTTCTCGATCAGCGGCCGCTTCATCAGGGCCGGATGGGCGACGATCAGGTCGATGGCGCGCGATTCGTCGACCTCCGCCTTCGCCGCATCGTCGAGGCCGCGCCAGGTCGTGCCGCGCCGGTTCAGCAGCGTCTCCCAGCCGACCGCCCGGCACCAGGCGGCGACGGTCTCGCGCGTCGGCGGCTCGGCCCGGACATCGACCAGCCGCGCCGTCAGTCCTTCCGCCGCCAGCCATTTCAGCGCCTTGCGGCAGCTGTCGCAATTCTTCAGTCCGTAAACGACGATCATTTTCCCTCGCAGGGCTTGCGGAATACCCGGTCGAGCACACCCCAAGCCTTGAATTTCCACGGTTTTTTGCTCCGCACTCATAGGATTGACTTGCCCTGTCATCAAGAAGCTTTTAGGTTCGCGAACACGTTAACGAGTTCCGTCCTGCATCGGGTTCTCGCGGTCGGATAGTGATCGGCCAGGGCCGAACGCGCCTCTCAAAGCAGTGGATAGATGCCAGTGGCGTCGTCGAAATCGGTTTCAGAAAGTGGCATCGCCTCCCTGCTCGAACATCTGAGCAGGATGATCCACAGCGAGGGCCACACGGCGGGACTCTATCCGGCGCAATGGACGGCGCTCCGCTATTTCGCCCGCGCCGACCAGCCGTCGCGGACGACCGCCGAACTGTCCCGTTTCCAGGGCATGCGGATCGGTCCGGTGGCGCGCACGGTGCGGACACTGGTCGAGAAGGGCTACCTGGAGCGGCGACCGAATCCGCGCAGCAAGCGGGCCGACTTCCTCGAGGTGACGCCGGACGGACGGGCGCTCCTGGAGGATGACCCGCTGAACAATCTCGCGAGCCTCCTGGAACAGATCCCGGCCGACGAGAAGCGCACCTTCGCGGAGGTGCTCGAGCGAATCATCCTGCTGATGTTCCAGACCGGCGAAGGGCTGATCGTCGACGAGCAGGACGATTCCGCGAAACGTCGGCGGCCGCAGCCGGAGCGCAGGGCGAGCTGACGCCCCGTCGGCGGGCTTCCCGGCGCGTCAGGCGCGGGCGAGAAGCTGGCCGACCTCGTTTACCAGGGTCTCGCTGCGGAACGGCTTGTAGACGATCTTGTCCGCGCCCCAGGTCTCGGCCATCGAGGCCGCGACTTCCAGCGGCACCTTCGGGCCGCCGCCGGACATCACCAGGATCTTGACCCCCGGGCGGCGTTCGCGAAGCCGCTTGAGCAGCGTCACCCCGTCCATGCCCGGCATCCAGATATCGGTGATCACGAGATCGAAGTCGGTCGCCTCGGAGAGCGTGAGCGCGGCCTGGCCGTTCTCCGCCTCGGCGACGTCGTGGCCGGCGCGCTCCAGCGACAGGCGGACGGTTTCGCGCACATCGGCGACGTCCTCCACGAGCAGAATCCTTGCCATTTCCCGTCCCCCGAACTCGCTTGTCAACTGCGCGGCCCTTCAACCGGGACGCCGCGACGGCATATCGGGCAAACTTATAGGATCAAACGTGAAAAGAACAACAGCGGCTTGCGATCCGGTCGGGCCGGACGCCCCTCACGGGCGCGCGGACGGCGGCGTCCGGGCGACCCGCGCCCCGCGTTCGTACCAGCCCCGGCTGCCGTTCACGATGCGCACCACGCTCAGCATCACCGGGACCTCGATCAGCACGCCGACGACGGTCGCCAGCGCCGCGCCCGAGGAAAAGCCGAACAGGCTGATCGCGGCGGCGACGGCGAGCTCGAAGAAGTTGCTGGCGCCGATCAGCGCCGACGGCCCGGCCACGCAATGGGCCTCGCCGGCCCAGCGGTTGAGTAGGTAGGCGAGCCCGGAATTGAAATAGACCTGGATCAGGATCGGCACGGCGAGGAGCGCGATGATCAGCGGCTGGGCGATGATCTGTTCGCCCTGGAAGCCGAACAGCAGCACGAGCGTCGCAAGCAAGGCGACCAGCGAGAGCGGTTGCAGCCGCCCGAGCAGGCGGGCGAGCGCCGCCTCCCCGCCCTTCGCCAGCATCCGCCGCCGGACGACCTGCGCCAGGATAACCGGCACGACGATATAGAGCCCGACCGAGAGCAGCAGCGTCTCCCACGGCACGGTGATCGCCGACAGCCCGAGCAGCAGGGCGACGATCGGCGCGAAGGCGAAGACCATGATGACGTCGTTCAGCGCCACCTGGCTGAGCGTGAAATGGGGCTCGCCGTCGGTCAGGTTGCTCCACACGAAGACCATCGCCGTGCAGGGCGCGGCGGCGAGCAGGATCAGCCCGGCGATGTAGGAATTGATCTGCTCGGCCGGCAGCCAGTCCCGGAACAGCCAGCCGATGAACAGCCAGCCGAGCGCCGCCATCGAGAACGGCTTGACCGCCCAGTTGATGAACAGCGTGACGCCGATGCCGCGCCAGTGCCGGGCGACCTGGCCGAGCGCGCCGAAGTCGATCTTCACCAGCATCGGGATGATCATCAGCCAGACCAGCACCGCGACCGGCAGGTTGACGCTCGCCACCTCCAGCGCGCCGAAGGCGTGGAACAGCCCCGGCGCGAGATAGCCGAGGGCGATCCCGACGACGATGCAGAGCGCCACCCAGAGCGTCAGGTAGCGTTCGAACAGGTTCATCGCGGGCTTCGCCGGCCGGGCGGTCCCGGCGGCGTCGGTGGAGGCGGACATGCGGGCTCCGGTGGTTGCGGGCGGTGGCGGGTCAGGCCGTCTCGGGCAGGCTCCGGCCGATCTCGCGGAGCTGCCGTTGCAGGGTCATGCGGTCGAGCGCGGCGATCGGCAGGCTGAGGAACAGGTCGATCCGGTTGTTCAGCAGGCGGTAGGCCTTGGCGAAGGCGAGCCGCCGCTCGGCCTCGGTGCCCGTCGCCGCCGCCGGGTCGGGGATGCCCCAGTGCGCCGTCATAGGCTGTCCGGGCCAGACCGGGCAGACCTCGTTCGCGGCGTTGTCGCAGACCGTGAAGACGAAATCGAGCGCCGGCGCCCCGGCCGCGGCGAATTCCTCCCACGACTTGGAACGCAGGCCCGCCGTGTCGTGGCCGGTCTGGCCGAGCAGGTCGAGGGCCATCGGGTGGACCTTGCCGGACGGCTGGCTGCCGGCGCTGTAGGCGCGGAAGCGGCCGGCCCCCTTCCGGTTCAGGATCGATTCGGCGAGGATGCTGCGCGCCGAGTTCCCGGTGCAGAGAAAGAGCGCGTTGTAGGATCGGGTCCCGGTCATGGTCGCCCCCTCAGCAACAGGCGCCGGACTGGCTTCCGGCCGCGCCGGCCGCAGCCTGCGCGCCGCAGCTTCCCGCCTTCGCGGCACCGGCTTCCGGCGCATCCGCGCAGCAGGCGCTCTCGCTCTCCGCGAGATCCAGGTCGCTGCCGTAGACGGCGCTCTCGCCGGTCGTGTGGAAGGTTTCCCAGGCGACGCCTTCCGGATCGAAGATCCAGTTCTTGGCCGACTTGGCGTAGCAGCAGACCGTCTCGCCCTGCGCGACCAGGCGGGCGTCGGCGCGCTTCATGCGGTCGTGGATGGCGCCGAGCTCGTCGGCCGCCTCGACCTGGATGCCGAGATGGTCGACGCCCTTGTTCGTGCCATGAGTCGAGATCGCGAAATTGACCCGCGGATCGTCGAGCATCCATTTCGCGTAATCGTCCTTCAGGACCGTCGGTTCGCTGTCGAACAGCGTCGAGTAGAAGGCGATCGAGGCGGAAAGATCGGTGACGGCGAGGTTCACATGCAGGCGTTTCATGGCGTGGTTCTCCGGTTGCCGACGGAGTCGGCGGGTTGAGCGGTTTGAGCGGGATCGGCCGTTGCGCCTGCCCGGGCGGGCCCGGCGCAGCAGCCCTGCAGCACGCGGTCGAGGACCGGCGCGCAATCCTCCGGCCGGCCCTGGCAGCAATCCTCCATCAGGAAGGAGAGCAGCGCCCGGATACCGGCGAAGTCGGGTGTGTAGATGATCGAGCGGCCCTCGCGGCGCGAGCCGACCAGCCCGGCATTGGCGAGGATCCCGAGATGCGACGACATCGTGTTGTGCGGCACGCCGAGCGCGCGGGCGACCTCGCCCGCGGCCATGCCCTCCGGCCCGGCCTGAACCAGCATCCGGAAGGCCTCTAGCCGGCTTTCCTGCGACAGCGCCCCCAGGGCGCGGGTTGCGTTCAATGTGTCCATATGTCGAGAATAATCGACATGAATGCCCGATGCAAGCCCCACCCTGGAAAAATCAAATGCGCCGGGGAGAAGCTGGTGGCCGCGGCCGGACTCGAACCGGCACCCGGAACTCCGAGGTGGCCTTTCTCGCCCTTACGCACCGAGTTCAATGGGCTGCCGATAGGTCAACCAGATAGGCGCGGCAAAGCCACGCTAATCGGCAGTTGCCAAAAAAATCAGGATAGTGATGCCGTTATAGGGCTGTCCATTATAGCGTAGCAGTCGTGTGATCCGCCCGGCTGCGTGCTCGGAGTTCCATGGTTTGAGCCATGTACGAACACCTTGCTCAAGGTCAGTGACGATCTTGTCAATGATGCGGGTATAGACATCAGCTTTCATCGCCTTTTCTCCTTTTGGTTAGTCGCGGTTGCGCTGCTGCTGCTACCGAACTAGCCACGCGGCAATGAGCGGGGTGAGGCCGTCACAGGCCGTCCGCCGTGGGAGGGGATCATCCGGCCCGTACGGCAACGAGGTGGACGGAAAGTTGGGGAAGACCCAGCGGACGCCCGGAGAAAAACGAAGGGCCTGGCCTTGACGGCCAAGGGGCCGCAGGCCCCAAAAGCAAAACAAAGAATAAACGGCCATAGGCCGCTCAACAGGCGCGGCAGAGCCACCCAAATGCGCGAGGGATCGTTGCCGAATGGCCGAGACCCTGCGCAGAGAGCCGCAGGCGCGAGCAAAGCCCGGTCCGGCACTGCCGGACGCGCGGAAAGTAGTTTGAATCCCCACAAAGCCATACAGGCTGGAGTGATTATTCAAACCACGAGCTAGTATCTACATCCAGTGCGTGTTCGTCGACCTGAATAGCACTGGGATTTTGCACGGGGCCTTTAAGGACGCATGTAAATGGAAATGATTCGGACGATACCGCACCATCACCACGCCTCTGGTCACCACCAGAACCCCATTGAAGTTCACACACAAGTTCGCCGGAAGCCAAGAACGTCACGAACCGACTGCAAATTTCCGCAACCTCTACTTCATCAGTAAACACAATCTCGATGGAGTGATGCGATGCAAGTTCATCAATAGACAAAATTGTCTCACCAACAGCCGCTTCAAAAATCGATCTTTCTATATGATATCGAAGCGCGTTCAAAAGGAGATGGCGGCTTTCGTCCATGATGTCAAACAAATAAACGACTGCACTCATCGTCTCATCGACTAGCTCAAGAACTTTGTCATCATCAACATTGAAGATGGCGGGTTGAATATGCGTATATTTGCTAAGTTCATTTACGGTGTCCCTTAATGTCCGATGTATATCTTCCAGATCTAATCCTAATTCATCTTGAACATAGGAACGTGTCAAGCCGCCATGAACAGCATAAAAAACGCGTTGCTTCCGGGAAATACCGTTTTGATTTTCAGTTTCATTTTTGTACCATGAGCAATTTAGAACTTCTTCATCCGGCGCAAGACGGGCTAATACATGCCGCACGAGTTCTCGCATGGCATAAGAAAAGTTATTGAATCTAAGAGGGTTATTAGCCGCGTCGAGATTAGCTAAGGCCGCCTGAAATAGTTCTCTCTCAAAACCATCAACCAATTGGCCATCAATCAATTCGCGCATAAATATCTCTCAGTGAAATAAATTGTGCCATTCGAAGACGCCCTCCCAAACAAAAAAGACATGACGAAAAAAGGCACAGAGGTCTATTTGGACAGGTCGTGTTTCTCAAAAGTCTCGACCAGAAAAAGACATAGACTGGAAGCCGCGCCAACAGCCAATCGGGCGTGCCGAGGCTCAAGGCCACGAGAAGTGCTGGAACGACCGTGCCCGCTACCATACAGGCCCCGCAGTTCATCTAATTGATGGGCAATGTTGGAAAGCGCGGTCAGGGTCGATCTGATCGCGGCAACCCCGCGGGCCCTATCGGAGATTTTATCCGATGCCAGATCGAGGCACTTGAGAGAGTGCTTCACCAATTCAGAGGGGGACGCCCTCTTCGCTGGTTCCTGACCAGCCTTCTCGATAATGTCTTTGGTAATCGCTTCAATGAGTTCCTTGGCTGCGCCAATCGCATCAGCAGGGCTGGCTTCAACCGACTTCTCTATTGCTCTTATACGGCTAATTAGGTTCTCATGGTTGATAAGATCCCCATGATCTTTCAATCGACGGAGTGCTGCGTCTCCTCCAAGACCAGAGCGAGGCGTTACTTCCAACCTGCCCAAATTGTCTTCAATTACCCATCCATCGATACGTAACGCCTTATTGAGATTGTCGATCTGACGCTGACGCTCATCGTCTTGAGGCCAATGGTGAGGCGACAAAATCTGGTTGATTGCCTCCGGTAATTCAGATGAGCCGTTTAACTCACGCCAAGCCTGATTGGCAAAGCGCCGCTTGCTATCGAGCATATGAACCACAGGATTGTTCAAACCAAATGAGTTGAAGAAGGCAATCATGGGACCGCTACTCATTCCGGTATTATAGGCAATTTCCACAAGGTGAGAAATCGCTGCTTCGCCAATTTTCATGGAGATCCCCTTGATTTATTGCGATCTATATGCCCTATGTCGTGAAAAAAGGCTGATTTACATCTTTTAAGAATTATTCTCTTTCTTGAAATGGGCGATTATTCCTTCGCTTCTTTCCGAGGGTCGGATGAGAAAAAATTAGATCATAATTCTAATCATTATCATTTGTGTTCTCAAAAATCGAAGGCAAATATTAACTTTTGCCGAGCCTGGTGGCCGCGGCCGGACTCGAACCGGCACTCGGGTAACCGAAGCAGATTTTAAGTCTGCTGTGTCTACCAATTCCACCACGCGGCCATCGGCTCAGCCGAAGCGCTCGGCAGCGATTTCCCGGAGTTTCACCCGCTGCACCTTGCGGCCGTTCGGGCTGTCCGTCATCGGAAAGCTGTCGAGGGCGACGAACGCCATCGGAACCTTGTAGCGCGCGAGGCCGGCAATGCAATGCTCGCGCAGCATCCCGTCGTCGAAACCGGCCCCCGCGCGCGGCACGACGAAGGCAACGGCACGCGCCCCCTGCCCGGTCTCGACGCCGACCACCTGGGCGCCGGCGACCGCCGGGTGGCGCTCCAGGTGGGCCTCGATCTCGGCCGGCGAGACGAGGAAGCCGCCGAGCCGGAGGCTGTCGCCGAGCCGGGTCAGGAAGACGAAGCCACCGTCGGCCTCGGTGTAGCCGAGATCGCCGGTCCGCACGTAGCCGTCGTCGGTCAGCGCCCGGGCGGTCGCCGCCGGATCATCGACATAGCCCAGCATGCGGGACGGCCCGGCCGCCTCGATCTCCCCTTCCCGGCCGTGCGGCAGGATCGCGCGGGTTTCCGGGTCGACGACGCGGACGCGGGCCCCGGGCGAGGCGGGATAGCCGCCGGCGCGGGCGCGCATCGCCGCCGGGGCCTCGCGCCGCTGCACCGAGTAGAGCGCCTGCACCTCGCTCATCCCCCAGAGGCCGACCAGCGGCACCCCCTTCATGTCGCCCAGCGTCACGATCTCGCGGAGGGCCGGGTTGAAGGCGGCGTAGCCGATCTGGCGTAGCCGGGCGAGCGACCATTCGTGCGCGGCGTCGAGCAGCGCCGCCGTCATGTCGTCGGTGGCGTTGAGGTCGGTGACCTCGAAACGGTCCATCAGCTCGACCGCGCGCTCGACGTCGAAGACCGGCATGTTGACCAGGACGCCGCCGCCGGCGAGGCAGCTCATCGCCTGGGCGAGCCCGAAGGTGCCGCAGAAGGGCAGCGACTGTAGCAGCACCGTGCGGTCCTCGTGGAAGCCGAAATGGCGCGCCACGTCCTCGGCATGGCGGGCGATCGAGGCTTGCGAATGGAGCACGAACTTGGGCGCCGCCGTGGTGCCCGAGGTGGTGAAGGTGACGCAGCCGGCGTCGGCCGTCGCATGGTCGAAGAGGGCGGCGTCGAACTCGCGGAGGGAGCCGTATGACGTGACGCGGACGGCGCCGAGCGCGCCCGGCAGAGCCGCGTTGCCGAGTTCGGGGCCGTAGAGGATGACGGTCTCGAGCGCCGCCAGGTCGGCGGCCGGAACGGCGGCCAGGATCTCGTCGAAGGCGATGCCGCGGAAACCCGGCCAGAAGATCAGCGCCTTTGCCCGCGAGCGGCCGAGGATGTCGCCGACGTCGGCCGCGCGGAACCGGGTGTTGACCGAGACGGCGACCGCGCCGAGCCGGGCGACGGCGAAGAACAGCGCCAGGTAGGCGGCCGAGTTGGGCAGCCAGAAGGCGACCCGGTCGCCCGGGCCGATGCCGGCGGCGGCAAGCCCGGCGGCGAGGCGGCGGCTTTCCAGCACCAGGTCGCGGTGGCTCCAGCGCAGGTCGCCGTCGACGATGGCGAGCCGGTCGCGGTGAAGCCGGGCCGCGCGGTCGCCGAATGCGGGCAGCGTCGTCATCGCGCCGCTCAGTCCGCCGCGTCCGTCGCCGGGGCCATGCCGTAGCCGCTCCGCACCGCCGCGAGGCCCATGCCGGCGAGCAGCCCGTCGAGCGCGTCGGCGGCGAGCGCCAGGCGGGCCGGGTCGTTCGAGCGCAGCACCAGGTTGAGGAACGGCCGGCCGTCGCGGAAGCCCGGGTAGGAGCCCATGGAAACGTCCGGGTATTCCTTCTGCAGGGCGCCCAGGCCGGCGGCGATGATGCCTTCCGCCGTCTCGACCGCGAAGGCGATGCTGCGCACCGGGGCGCCGCCGACCAGCTCGTGCTTCAGGCTCTGGAACATCGCCTGCATGATCGTCGGGATGCCGGCCATGACGTAGACATTGCCGAGGCGGAAACCGGGCGCCCGGCTGACCGGATTGTCGATCAGCGCCGCGCCCTCGGGGATCCGCGCCATGCGCCGCCGCGCCTCGTTCAGGTCGCCGGGCTTGTAGTTGGCCTGCATGATGGCGAGCGCGTCGGCCCGCACGTCGATCGGCACGCCGAAGGCGGCGGCCACGGAATCGGCGGTGATGTCGTCATGGGTCGGGCCGATCCCGCCCGAGGTGAAGACATAGTCGTAGCGCGCCCGGCACTGGTTCACGGCGGCGACGATCTCCGCCTCGATGTCGGGCACGAAGCGTGCCTCGCGAAGCTGCACGCCGAGTTCGTTCAGTTCGACCGCCAGGTAGGCGAGGTTCTTGTCGCGGGTCCGGCCGGACAGGATCTCGTCGCCGATCACGATCACTGCCGCGGTCACCACCGAGGGTGAGGAACCGGTGCTTAAGTCTTTGGCCATGAATTATCTCTACCCTTTCGCGATCGACACGTGTGTCGGCGGGAAACCCGGACCACCCGGAGGCGGGCCAGCCCCGGCCGCCGCTTCCCTGCCGGCACCCGGATCTTTTTATCATTTCACTGGCCGCGGCGCGCAATCAAAAGCCCCATGGACGAAAGCGCAAAGGATCGGCATAACGGACCATCTGGCGGCAAACCGGCCGCCGATAGCGACATGCTGAGCGAGAGGCGAGATATCGGGGCCGTGCCGACCACGCCGACCACGGATGGGGAGCTTGCCGCCCGGCTGCAGCGTCTGCAGCGGAACTACCACCGGCTGTGCGAACTGATGCTGAGCCTGCTCGAACGGCTCGAGCGGCATCCGGGCCAGGCGATCGACCCGAAGGAACTCGGCGAGGCCCGCGCCCTGATCCAGCGGGTGCTGAGGAAGCCCGATCCGGCCGCCGCGACTGCACCTGCCGCCGTGCCTGCAAAGCCGCCCGCCCGGCCGGCGCCGGCCGTTGCCGCGCCCGGTCCCGCCGCCGCCACCGCGGCGAAGGTACGCGCGAAACCGAAGCCGGCGACGCCGCGGCGCGAGCCCGCCAGGGCGACGGCCGACGAGCCCGAGCGCGTGCTCGGCATGCATCGCGATATCCATGACGAGGTGATGCGCCAGCTTTCCAACCGGTTGCGCTGGTAAAGCCCGTTCCTGTTCGCCCCTGCCCCGCGAGGCCAGTCCGTTGCGTTTTCCCGTCCCCCTCGTCGCCGGCCGCCTGGTCCGCCGCTACAAGCGCTTCCTTGCCGACGTCGAGCTGCCGGACGGCGAGGTCGTCACCGTCCATTGCGCCAACCCGGGGGCGATGACCGGCCTCGACATGCCGGGCGCCCGGGTCTGGCTGCGCGACGTGCGAAGCCCGAAGCGGAAGCTCGCCTGGTCGTGGGAGATCGTCGAGGCGGACGGCGGCCTCGTCGGGATCAACACGGCGCACCCGAACGGGCTGGTCGAGGAGGCGATCCGGGCGGGCCTGATCGCCGAGCTCGCCGGTTATGACCGGCTCCGCCGCGAGGTCCGCTATGGCCGGAACTCGCGGATCGACATGCTGCTCAGCGCCGAGGGGCGCCCCGACTGCTACGTCGAGGTCAAGAATGTCCACCTGATGCGAAACCCGGGCCTCGCCGAGTTCCCGGATTCGGTGACGGCGCGCGGCGCCAAGCACCTGGAGGAACTGGGCGACCGGGTCGCCGCCGGCGACCGCGCGGTCATGCTCTACCTGGTGCAGCGCGGCGACTGCGACCGCCTTGCCATTGCCCGCGACATCGATCCGGGTTATGGGGAGGCGTTTTGCCGCGCCTTGGCTCGCGGCGTCGAAGCAATATGTTATGATTGCGAGATCGCGACGGACGCGATCGCCGTACGCCGCCGGCTTTCACTGGACGGGCCGGATACGCGTCGCACATGCAACTAGACGGATACGCACGGTGAGAACGAACTACATTTCCAGCGCCGCGGCGCCGACCCGCAATACCGGCGCGATCAAGCTGCATGACGCCGAGGGCTTCGAGGGCATGCGGCGGGCCGGCCGGCTGGCCGCCGAGACGCTGGACATGATCACCCCGCATGTCGTCCCCGGTGTCACCACGGAGGAACTCGACCGGCTCTGCCACGAGTTCATCGTCGCCGGCGGCGCGGTGCCGGCGCCGCTCAACTACCGCGGCTTCCCGAAATCGATCTGCACCTCGGTCAACCATGTCGTCTGTCACGGCATCCCCGGACCGAAGACGCTGCGCGACGGCGACGTGCTGAACATCGACGTGACGGTGATCCTCGACGGCTGGCACGGCGATACCAGCCGCATGTTCTACGTCGGCAATGTCGGGGTGAAGGCGCGCCGCCTCTCCGACATTACCTACGAGGCGATGATGCGCGGGATCGGGGTCGTCCGCCCCGGCGCCACGGTCGGCGACATCGGCTACGCGATCCAGGAATACGCCGAGGGCGAGCGCTGCTCGGTGGTCCGCGACTTCTGCGGCCACGGGCTCGGCCGGGTCTTCCACGACGCACCGAACATCGTCCATTTCGGCCGCCCGGGCACCGGGCCGGAACTGAAGGCCGGCATGTTCTTCACCATCGAGCCGATGATCAATCTCGGCAAATGGCAGGTGAAGCTGCTGAACGACGGCTGGACCGCCGTCACCAAGGATCGCAGCCTCTCGGCCCAGTTCGAGCATTCGATCGCGGTCACCGAGGACGGCTACGAGATCTTCACGAGCTCGCCGGCGGGGCTCGACAAACCGCCCTATGCCGCCTGACGCGAAGACGCCCGCCGACGAGGCGAGCCTCGCCGGGCACCGCGCCCGGCTCCGCGAACGTTTTCTCACCGGCGGGCCCGACGCCCTCCTCGACTACGAACTCCTCGAGATGGTGCTCTACGCCGCGCTGCCCCGCGGCGACACCAAGGCGCTCGCCAAGCGCCTGCTCGCCGCCTTCGACGACAGCTTCGCCGCGGTCGTCGCCGCCGACCCGGAGCGCCTGAAACAGGTCCGCGGCGTCGGCGACGCCACGGTCGCCGCGATCAAGACCGTCGACGCCGCCGCCGGCCGCCTGCTGCGCGGTCGCGCGAAGGGCCGTTCGGTGCTGAGTTCCTGGCAGGCCGTGACGGATTATTGCCGGGCGACGATGGGACTGCGCTCGACCGAGCAGTTCCGCATCCTGTTCCTCGACCGCCGCAACCAGCTGATCGCAGACGAGGACCAGCAGCGCGGCACCGTCGACCACACGCCGGTCTATCCGCGCGAGGTGGTCAAGCGGGCGCTCGAGATCGGCGCCTCGGCGATCATCCTGGTCCACAACCACCCGTCCGGCGACCTCACCCCGTCGCGCGCCGACATCGAGATGACCAGGCTCGTCAAGGAGGCCGCCGGCGCGCTCGGCATCACGATCCACGACCATGTGATCGTCGGCAGCAACGGTTACGCGAGTTTCAAGGCGCTGGGCCTTCTCTGACGCGAATCGCCCCGATCTGCGTCGAAACGGCCGTCAAAGGCCGTTTTTCCCGTCTGCCGGAACCTTGGCTCCAACGATTCTTGTGAACTGGAGTCAAAAGTATCTCCAGATCCTGTGGGACTGCCCGACAAACCGCGTTAGCATGTGCAAAATGACGGGATTGTCATGCATTGTCACAGCGTCCTGTTCCACCTAGTGAAACATTCTATACAACCTTGCGTAATTCTATGTCGTACGCAATCAACGGTCGCGTTTTTCGGGAATGAATGCTCGCCTTGACGTAAGGTTATGCGTATAGTTGCCGCCGCCATCCGGGGGGTCCGGATTTGATGAGTTCGTGTACAGGAGCTGAGTGAGTAGATGGCCGAAGCCAACGCAAAACAACCGCAAAGCAGAGCCAATCATATCGATGCCCATGTCGGCCGACAGCTCCGGCTCAGACGTACGCTTCTCGGGATGAGTCAGGGGGCGCTCGGCGACGCGCTCGGCCTCACCTTCCAGCAGGTTCAGAAGTATGAACGCGGCGCGAACCGCATCGGCGCCAGCCGGCTGTTCGCGATGAGCCGCGTGCTCAAGGTTCCTGTCGCCTATTTCTTCGAGGGCGCGAACGACAATTCCGCGGCCAAGGAGCCGGAGGTCAAGCCGAAGCGTGGCCAGCGCCGCCGCGACGGCGATCCGGTCACCAAGCGGGAAACCCTCGAACTGGTCCGCGCCTATTTCCGGATCGAGGATCCGGAGCTTCGCAAGGACATGATCGAGACGATCCGGGCGATCGCTGAATCCCTCGAGTCCCGCGTCAAGTAATCCGTCGCACGGTCGTCGCCGGGCGGTGCGGCCGCCCGGTGCCGCTCGCTTGTTGAGCCGTCAGACGGGTTCTGCTACTCAGGGCGCGATCGCTGGACATCTGACGCG
This sequence comes from Oceanibacterium hippocampi, assembly GCF_900172325.1. Taxonomy (GTDB): domain Bacteria; phylum Pseudomonadota; class Alphaproteobacteria; order Sneathiellales; family Sneathiellaceae; genus Oceanibacterium; species Oceanibacterium hippocampi. Next base: position 215,233 of record NZ_FWFR01000002.1, read on the forward strand.
GATCGCCGCCCATGCATCTCGACAAGGACCTTGGAAACGGCCTGTTCCTCACCTTCGGAACGCCGATCTTCCAGAAGACGATGACCGGCAGCGAGGCCGCGAACAAGGGGCTGCGCGACATCCTGCTGAGGCGCGAGCGGGCGCAGCCGCAATTCAAGACCGGCAAGCTCAATCGCTCCAATCTCGGCGGCTGGCGTTCCGAACCCGACCTGCTGTCCTGGCCGGAGCCGGAAATCAGGCCGCTCGGCAACTGGATACGCGATTCTCTTCAGGCTGTCTGGCAGCTCGCCGCGCCGCCGACAGGCACCCCGGCGACGCCTGAATACAACGTCGTCGCCTGGGCCAACATCAACCGCGACGGCAACTACAACGTCGTTCACAATCACGCCAACCAGCACTGGTCCGGGGTCTATTACGTCTCGGTCGGCAAGCCCGATCCGGACCGGCCGCTGAACGGCATCTTCGAGTTCCACGATCCGCGCCCCGCCGCCGGCATGACCATCACGCCGGGTTTCGAGTTCGGCAACAAGCTCACCATCCAGCCGAAGCCCGGCCTGATGCTGCTGTTCCCGAGCTGGATGATGCATTTCGTGCATCCGTTCTTCGGCAAGGGCGAACGGATCTCCATCGCCTTCAACGCCCGTGCGACCCGTCTCGTCCCGGTGGGGCCGGTCGCGCGCCGCTAGTCACACTCCGTCTTCAACTGGACCGATCGTCATGATTCCTCGCTACACGCGGCCCGAGATGGCCGCCATCTGGGCGCCCGAGAACAAGTTCCGTATCTGGCTCGACATCGAGGCCCATGCCTGCGACGCGCAGGCGGCACTCGGCGTCATCCCCGAAACGGCGGCCCGCGCGGTCCGCGAACGCGGCGCCTTCGAGATCGACCGGATCGACGCCATCGAGCGCGAGACCAAGCACGACGTCATCGCCTTCCTGACCAACCTGGCCGAGCATGTCGGGCCCGAGGCGCGCTTCGTGCACCAGGGGATGACCTCGTCGGACGTGCTCGACACCTGTCTTTCGGTACAGCTCGTGCAGGCCAGCGACCTGCTGCTCGCCGATCTGGACGGACTGCTCGACGCCCTGAAGCGCCGCGCGCTCGAGCACAAGGACACGATCTGCGTCGGCCGCAGTCACGGCATCCATGCCGAGCCGACGACCTTCGGTCTGAAGCTCGCCCAGGCCTATGCCGAGTTCGACCGCAACCGGGACCGCCTGCGTGCCGCGCGGACCGAGATCGCCACCTGCGCGATTTCCGGCGCCGTCGGCACCTTCGCCAATATCGACCCGGCCGTCGAAGAGCATGTGGCGAAGGCGCTCGGCCTCGCGCCCGAGCCGATCTCGACCCAGGTCATTCCGCGCGACCGCCATGCCATGTTCTTCGCCGTGCTCGGCGTCGTCGCGAGCTCGCTCGAGCGGCTGTCGACCGAGATCCGCCACCTGCAGCGTACCGAGGTGCTCGAGGTCGAGGAATATTTCTCGCCGGGCCAGAAGGGTTCCTCGGCGATGCCGCACAAGCGCAACCCGGTGCTCTCGGAGAATCTCACCGGGCTTGCCCGCCTCGTCCGCATGGCGGTGGTGCCGGCGATGGAGAACGTGGCGCTCTGGCACGAGCGCGACATCTCGCATTCCTCGGTCGAGCGGAATATCGCCCCGGACGCGACCGTCACGCTCGATTTCGCGCTGGCCCGTGCCACCGGCCTGATCGACAAGCTGGTGGTCTATCCGGCCAACATGCAGCGCAATCTCGATCGCCTGGGCGGCCTCGTGCATTCGCAGCGGGTGCTGCTTGCCCTGACCCAGGCCGGCGTCAGCCGCGAGGATGCCTATCGCCTGGTGCAGCGGAACGCGATGCGGGTCTGGCAGGAGAACGCCGATTTCCTCTCGCTGCTCAAGTCCGACCCGGAAGTGTCCGCCGCCATGGACGGCGCCGCGATCGAGGCGATCTTCGACCTCGGCTACCACACCCGGCATGTCGACACGATCTTCCGCAGGGTCTTCGGCGACTAGACGGCAGGTGCGTCAGAGCACCAGGGCGAGGATCGCGACGGCGCCGCAGAAGACCAGCGCGAGGCGGCGGAACAGGGCGTCCGTCGCGTAGCGCAGGCCGCGCGCGCCGAGGAAGATCGCGACCGCGTAAAGCGGCATCAGGACGGCCGAGATGGTCAGCCGTTCCGGCGTCAGCATGTCGTTCAGGAAATAGGTGGTCATCGTGACAATCGTCGCGATGCCGAAGAAGGCCAGGATATTGTCCCGGACCTTGAGCATGTCGTGCTGTCCGCCGAGCCAGAACAGGATCACCGGCGGTCCCATGAGCCCGGCCATGCCGCCGGCGAAACCCGACAGCGCACCGACCCCGACGGTGACCGTGCGCGTCGGCGTTCCGGCGTAGCGCCAGCCGGTTGCCATGGCGGCGACCGCGGCCAGGATCATCGCCGAGATGACGATCCGCATGACGCCCGGATCGACGTAGAGCAGCGCCTTGACGCCGATCGGGGTCATGATCGCCGCGCCGATCGTCAGCGGCATGATCTCGGGCCAGCGACAGCGCCGCATGGCCGCGAGCGTGATGGGGAGCGTGATCACCGTATCGGTGACCGCCAGCATGGCGACGGCGGCCGGTGGCGAATAGAGCGCGCTGGCGATCGGCATGAAGACCATCGCCGCGCCGAATCCGGAGAACCCCCGTATCAGCCCGGCCATAAAGACGGCGCCGAACAGCGCCGGCAACCGGGGGTCGGACAGGACGTCGGCGAGCCCGGCGGCCAGCGCCGCGATCACGGCCTCGCCGCCTGCCCCGCGCCGGAAACGCCGACGGCCGGCAAGAGCCGGCCGCGCGTCCGATCGGAATCGCAGTTGGACGCCATCGCCGCGACGCCTGCCGAGGCCGGCCCGACGATATCGGTTACTGCTTCATCACCTGATCGCGTGCGACCGCATGCAGTTCCTTCATCTTCTCGCGAAGATCCCAGTCCCGCATCGTAACGCCCTTGGCCGCAAGGTCGGCCTTGACCTTGCGGAAGATATCCTCGTCGCCCGCTTCCTCGAAGTCGGCGACGATCACTTCCCGGGCGTAGGTTTCCGCCGCTTCCTGTGACATTCCCATCAGCTCCGCCGCCCACAGCCCGAGCAACTTGTTCCGACGGGCGTCGATCTTGAAGATGATTTCCTGATCGTGGACGTATTTGGCCTCGTGTGCCTTTTCCCGATCGTCGAAGTTGGTCATCGCGGGGCCCTCTCCGGCAGCCTGTAAATCTCGTAGTTGCGTTCGCACGCCGAACCATAGAACTGGTCGTTCGGCGACGAGCTACCCCCTATAACTGGCATTCCCGGTGCCCGCAAACAAGATCGGAAGGTCGATCAGGGGTGCTTGCGGCCGCGCCGCCGCGGACGTTGTGCTGCATTCGCAATTGGGCTACATTCCGCGCGCGCCTGACAGGCTGGCGCCCGGCCGGAATCGACGCCCCGCTATCGCGACGAGAATCCGGCCACTCTCTATTATTCGGAGTTACGATATGGCACGCCGCCGACGGGTGTACGAAGGCAAGGCGAAGGTACTTTATGAAGGCCCGGAACCTGGCACGCTCGTGCAGTATTTCAAGGACGACGCCACCGCCTTCAACAACAAGAAAAGCGCCACGATTGTCGGCAAGGGTGTTCTGAACAACCGGATCTCGGAATACCTGATGGCCAGGATCGCCGAGATCGGCATTCCGACCCATTTCGTTCGCCGCCTCAACATGCGCGAACAGCTTATCAAGGAAGTCGAGATCATCCCGGTCGAGGTGATCATCCGCAACATCTCCGCCGGCTCGCTCGCGACCCGGCTGGGCATTCCGGAAGGCACCGCGCTGCCGCGTTCGATCGTCGAATTCTGCTACAAGTCCGACGAACTCGGCGACCCGCTGATCACCGAAGAGCATATCACCGCCTTCGGCTGGGCGACGCCGCAGGAGATCGACGACATCATGGCGATGTCGCTGCGCATCAACGATTTCCTGATCGGTCTGTTCCTCGGCATCGGCATCAAGCTGGTCGACTTCAAGCTGGAATTCGGCCGTCTCTACGAGAACGAGATGGTCCGGGTCGTGCTTGCCGACGAGATCAGCCCGGACAACTGCCGGCTGTGGGACACCAAGACCAACGAGAAGATGGACAAGGACCGCTTCCGCCGGGATCTCGGCGGCGTCGCGGAAGCCTATCAGGAAGTGGCCCGCCGCCTCGGGATCATGCCGGAAGGCGGCCCGCGCGACATCCAGGCCCCGACCCTGATGCAATGATCGACTGATTTCCCGGAATGACAAGAGGCAACGGCTCAGGCATGAAGGCGCGCGTACATATCACGCTCAAGGACGGCGTTCTCGACCCCCAGGGCAAGGCGATCGGCCATGCGCTCGGGAATCTCGGCTTCGACGGCGTGAACGGCGTCCGCCAGGGCAAGGTCATCGAACTCGATCTGGCCGCCACCGACCGCGGTGCGGCGGAAGGCCAGGTCGAGCAGATGTGCCGGCGGCTGCTCGCCAACACGGTCATCGAGAATTACAAGATCGAGCTGATCGACTGAGCGCCATGGCATCCGTCATGCCGCGCCCTCCCTCTCCGACCTCCAGACAGACAAGGATGGCACGCCCATGAAGGCCGGCGTCATCGTATTTCCGGGCTCCAATTGCGACCGCGACGTGATGGTCGCCCTCGAACAGGCGACCGGACGGCCGCCGGCCGCGATCTGGCATCGCGAGACGGTGCTCCCCGATCTCGATCTCGTCGTGCTGCCCGGCGGGTTTTCCTACGGCGATTACCTGCGGGCCGGCGCCATGGCCGCGCAGTCGCCGATCATGCGGGCCGTCGTCGCCCATGCCGAGGCCGGCCGTCATGTGCTCGGCATCTGCAACGGCTTCCAGATCGCGATCGAGGCCGGACTGCTGCCCGGCGCCCTGCTCCGCAATGCGGGGCTCCATTTCGTCTGCCGCGATGTCTGGCTGCGGGTCGAGAACGCGGCGACGCCATTCACCCGGGGCTACCGTGGCGGCGACGTCATCCGCGTGCCGGTCGCGCACCATGACGGCAACTATTTCGCCGATCCGGAGACGCTCGCCCGGCTCCGCGGCGAGGGCCGGGTCGCCTTCCGCTATTGCGCCGCCGACGGCGACGCCGGTGAGCGCGCCAACCCGAACGGGTCGGCCGACGACATCGCCGGCATCCTGAACGAACGCGGCAATGTCCTGGGCCTCATGCCGCATCCCGAACGGCTCGCCGACCCGGCGCTCGGCGGGACCGACGGACGGCCGATGTTCACCGCCCTTGTCGAGAGTTTCGCATGACCGCCGACATCGCCATCACGCCGCAGATCGTCGCCGAACACGGCTTGTCGGAAAGCGAGTATGACCGCGTGCTCGAGATCATGGGGCGCGAGCCCAACCTGCTCGAGCTCGGAATCTTCTCGGTGATGTGGAGCGAGCATTGCTCCTACAAGTCGTCGAAGAAATGGCTGAAGACCCTGCCGACCGAGGCGCCCTGGGTGATCTGCGGCCCCGGCGAGAATGCCGGCGTGGTCGATCTCGGCGACGGCCAGGCAGCGATCTTCAAGATGGAAAGCCACAACCACCCCTCCTTCATCGAGCCCTACCAGGGCGCGGCGACCGGGGTCGGCGGCATCCTCCGAGACGTCTTCACGATGGGCGCGCGGCCGATCGCCAACATGAATGCGCTCCGCTTCGGCAGTCCTGCTCATCCAAAGACCCGGCATCTCGTCGCCGGCGTGGTCGCCGGGATCGGCGGCTACGGCAATTGCGTGGGCGTGCCGACGGTCGGCGGCGAATGCAATTTCCACCCGGCCTATGACGGCAACATCCTGGTCAACGCGATGACCGTCGGCCTCGCCGACAGCAGCCGGATCTTCTATTCGGCCGCCGCCGGCGTCGGCAACCCGGTGATCTATGTCGGCTCGAAAACCGGCCGCGACGGGATCCACGGCGCGACCATGGCGTCGGCCGAGTTCGACGACGATTCGGAGGAGAAGCGCCCGACCGTGCAGGTCGGCGACCCGTTCACCGAGAAGTTGCTGATCGAGGCCTGCCTCGAACTGATGGCGACCGACGCGATCGTCGCCATCCAGGACATGGGCGCGGCGGGACTGACCTCGTCATCCTTCGAGATGGCGTCGAAGGGCGAGGTCGGGATAGAACTTGATCTCGACCGGGTGCCGGTCCGCGAGGACGGCATGACGCCCTACGAGATGATGCTCTCGGAAAGCCAGGAACGGATGCTGATGGTGCTCCGGCCGGGCGCGGAGGATACGGCGCGCGCGATCTTCGAGAAATGGGAGCTCGATTTCGCGGTCATCGGCCGGGTGACCGACAGCGGCCGCATGGTGCTTCGTTTCGGTGGCGCCGTCGTCGGCGACCTGCCGGTGGCGCCGCTGGCCGATGCCGCGCCGGAATATGACCGCCCGCACGAGGCAGCCCCGGTCCCGGCCCGCCTCGACCCGGCAGCGACGCCGGCGAGCGACGATCTCGGCGAGGCGCTGGTCCGCCTGCTCGGCACGCCGGACCTGGCCAGCAAGCGCTGGATCTGGGAGCAGTACGACCACATGGTCGGCGCCGACACGATCGGCCGACCGGGCGGCGACGCGGCTCTGGTGCGGCTCCATGGCACGCGCAAGGCGCTCGCCATCACGACCGACTGCACGCCGCGCTATTGCCAGGCCGACGCCCGGACCGGCGGCGCCCAGGCCGTCGCCGAGACATGGCGCAACATCACGGCGACCGGCGCCCGCCCGCTCGCCATCACCGACTGCATGAATTTCGGCAACCCGGAACGCCCGGAGATCATGGCCCAGTTCGTCGGCGCCATCGCCGGCATGGGCGAGGCCTGCCGGGCGCTCGACTACCCGGTCGTCTCCGGCAACGTCTCGCTCTACAACGAGACCAACGGCAAGGCGATCCTGCCGACCCCGGCGATCGGCGGGATCGGCCTGATCGCTGACTGCGACAAGGCGGTGAGTATCGCCTTCCCGGCCGAGGGCCTGGATGTGCTGCTGATCGGCGACACCCGGGGCGAGCTTGGCCAATCGCTCTATCTGCGGGAGTTGCACGGGAAAGAGGAAGGCGCGCCTCCGGCGGTCGACCTGACGGCGGAGCGGCGGAACGGCGATTTCGTGCGCGACGCGATCCACGACGGCATTGTCTCCGCCTGCCACGACCTGTCCGACGGCGGGCTCGCGGTCGGCATCGCGGAAATGGCGCTCGCCGGCAATATCGGCGTCGACATCACCGTCCCCGAGGGCCTCGCGATCCCGCTTCATGCCTGGCTGTTCGGCGAGGACCAGGCGCGCTATCTTGTGACCGTGGCGACCCCGCAGAGCGCCGGAATCCTGGCGGCGGCGGCGGCGGCGAATGTCCCGGCGATTTCGGTCGGGCGCACCGGGGGCAGCGATTTGACAGTTCGCAACGGCTTCACCATATCGCTTGCGACATTGCGGGAAGCCAGGGAAAGCTGGCTTCCGACTTATATGGGAACGGCGTGAACAGCGCTTAACGGAGGAGTGACGCAATGCCCATGGATCCGGGAGACATCGAACGCTTGATCCGCGAGGGAATCCCGGACGCCACGGTCGAGATCAGCGATCTCCGTGGCGATGGCGACCACTACGCGGCGCATGTCGTGTCGCGCTCGTTCGCGGGCAAGAGCCGCGTCCAGCAGCACCAGATGGTCTACCGGGCGCTCAAGGGGAACATGGGGGACGCCCTGCATGCGCTGGCGCTGCAGACCTCCGTTCCCGAAGACTAGATCGTCGAGCCGACAGACGCAGCAATCAAGGACCAGACAGATGAATGATTCAGCTACCGCGGAGCGTATCCAGCGCGAAATCCAGGACAACCCGGTCGTGCTCTACATGAAGGGCTCGCCAGTCTTCCCGCAATGCGGGTTCTCCGCGACGGTGGTGCAGATTCTCAGCCATCTCGGCGTCAAGTTCGTCGGCGTCGACGTGCTGCAGGACCCGTCGCTGCGCCAGGGAATCAAGGAATTCTCGAGCTGGCCGACCATTCCCCAGCTTTACGTCAAGGGCGAGTTCGTCGGTGGCTGTGACATCCTGCGCGAGATGTTCGAGACCGGCGAACTGCAGCAGCTCTTCCAGGATGCCGGGGTGGCCACGGCGGATCACCACGCCTGAGCAACCTCTCCCCCGGCACACCGGAAACGGCGCTCGAAGGGGCGCCGTTTTCGATTCTGCGCTATCATCGTCGCTCACCTTTGGGGGGGAGCCTTATCTTGGCCGCACGCGAAGCCATTGCCGCCGCGCTCTGCCGTCTGCCGGACGGCTTCTACGAACTGCTCTATGCCGGCCGACGGACAAGCCGGGACGGTCGCCGCCTTGACGCCAGGGCGCAGTTCATCGCCGCGCTGATCGCCAAGACGGGGACGCCGCTGGCCGAGGAAACGGTCGCCGGCGCCCGGGCCCAGATCGAGGCCGTCGCCGCCCTTCTCGGCGGCCCGGCCGAGGAACTCGCCTCCGTCACGGACGACGACATCGATGTCGGCGGCAGGAATCTTGCCATCCGGCATTACCGGCCGAAGCGGGACGCCGGCGACGGCGGCCCCTGCCCGGCCCTGCTCTATTTCCACGGCGGCGGTTTCATCCGCGGCTCGCTGGACAGCCACGACCACCTGTGCCGCTCGCTCGCGGCGCGGAGCGGGGCGGATGTCATTTCGGTCGCCTACCGGCTGGCGCCCGAGCACAGGTTCCCCGCCGCCGTGGACGACGCGCTGGCCGCCTGGACGTGGCTCGTCGGCCATGCCGGGGAACGCGGGCTCGACCCCGCGCGCCTCGCGGTCGGTGGCGACAGCTCCGGCGGCAATCTCGCCGCCGTGCTCTGCCAGGATATCCGTGCGGCCGGCCTCGCCGCGCCCGTCTTCCAGTTGCTGATCTATCCGGTGACCGACGCGCGCTTCGAGGCACGCTCGCACACGACGTTCGGCGACGGCTTCGTGCTCACCGCCGAGCGGATGCGCTGGTACCGGGACCATTATCTGGCGCGGCCGGAGGAGATGGACGATCCGCGCGCCTCGCCCCTGCGCGCCACCGATTTCGGCGGCCTGCCACCGGCCCTCGTCATCACCGCCGGTTTCGATCCGCTGATCGACGAGGGCGAGGCCTATGCCGAGGCGCTCGCCGCCGCCGGCGTCGAGATCGCCGTGCGACGTTTCGACGGCATGGTGCACGGTTTCATGTCGATGCCGGGTGCCTTCCGCGACGCCGGGGCCGCGATCGACGATGCCGCGGCAAGCCTGCGGAGCGCGCTTGTCCCGGACAGGCCGGGAGGCTGACGCAACGATCTCGCCTACAGCCCGAAGGTCACGCGACCGTCCTCGCCGATCGACCAGGCAGGGTTCCAGGCGATTTCCCAGGCATGGCCGTCGGGGTCCGCGACATAACCGCGGAAGCCGCCATGCGGAGGTGCATCGGCCGGGCGCAGGATGGCGCCGCCGGCGGCCGCGAGGCGGTCCATCAGGGGCCCGACATCCGGCTGCGATGGGACATTGTGGGCGAGAGCGAACGCGCCGGGTTGTTGCCCGCCGGCGCGGTTCATGTCGGCCTCCAGCGCTGTCCGATGGAAGGTTCCCAGAACGAAGCCGTTCATCTGGTAGAAGATGATCGTGTCATTCGCGAAAACCGGGGCCCATCCGAAGCCGTCAACGTAGAAACGACGCGACCGGTCGAGATCGTCGGTGCCGAGGGTGATGACCGAAATCTGCTGCTGCATACCAGAACCTCATCCTTCGCCGGCGCACCATGCGTCGGCGTCAAAGGTCATGGGACACGTCGCGCTCGCGAAGGTCAGGACCCGCTTTCGCGGGGATCGGGCCAACCGCACCGATCTCTCCTTTTCAGACCCTCCGTGATTAGCACCGCATGCGGCGATGCTCAATAGTCTCAGCCGGCGGGGCCATCGCCCGAGCCGGGTTTCGGGACTAGCGGAGGCGATGCCGAAGGTCGTCGTAACCGCCGATCGGCTCGCCATCCATGAAGATCTGCGGGATGGTGCGGGCCCGCGGCAGACGCTTCAGCAGCTCCGCCCTGACCGCCTCATCACTGATGTCGCGTTCGGTGAAGCGCAACTTGCGCTCGCGAAGCAATGCCTTGGCCGCGGTGCAATAGCCGCAGCCCGGGCCAGTGAAGATCTCGATTTTCGGCACGATTGACAGCTCCTCCTGTGACGGGACGGTGCCGGCGCGAACGGTCGGTCCGCGCCGGCGCCTCTCAATGCTTGACGTGCAGGATCGGCTTCACGCCGTCGAACATCGGTTCCAGCGCCACGCCCAGCGCATCGCCGAACTTGGACACCGCGATATAGATCGTGATCACGAAAGCCGCATCGACGATTTCCGGTTCGCTCCAATGCTTGTGCAGTCGCTCCCAGAGCTCGTTCGAGACGCGGTTGGCGTCCACGCCGATCTGCACGGCGAAATCGAGCAGCGCCTTCTCCCCTTCGGTGTAATGCGGGCTGGTCCTGTACTTGTCGCCGTCGATATCGGCGATCTTCTCGTCCGATATCCCGAGCATGTTCGAAACCCGCTCGTGCTGGACGACGCAATACTGGCACTCGTTGCGCTGCGTCGCCTTCAGGATCAGCAGTTCCTTGGTCTTCCAGTCGAGGACGCCGTCCTTCAGGATCGCCATGATCATGTCGGTGAAGACGGTTCCGTATTCGGGCTGGTGACCGAACACCTTGAAGATATTGAGCAGGGCCTGGAAGCGCTCTTCCGCCTTCCCGTAGAAGGCTTTTGTCTGCGCGTCGGCCTGTTCCTTCTCGACATAGGATACGCTCATCGCGGAATCCTCCCTTGTGTTGAATGATCGTTCAAAACCGGCCAAAATTTTTATGGTTCCAGCATCGTCCTGACCTGGGACGCGATGGCGTCGATGACCGTCTGGCGGGGTTTCGTGCGGGTCACGACCCGCAGTCCGAGGAACAGGGCGAGCAATGACCCTGCGCCTTGCCCGGGATCCAGGCGATCGGTGATGATGCCCTCCGCCTGCCCGGCCGCGATCATGGTCCGGAAGAAGTCTTCGACCGCCATGATCGAACCGTCGACAATCTCCCGGATTTCCGGGTCATGGGGCGAGAGTTCGAGGAGCGTGTTGACCAGCAGGCAACCGCCCGGACGCTCATCCTTTCCCGCGCCGCACGCCGCTTCCGCGAAGGTCGCGATGATGGCCTCCTTCGCGTTTCCCGAGCGCGCCATGCGGGCCAGGAAATCGGTGCGATAGGTCTTGTCGTAATGGCGAAGAGTAGCGATGAACAGGGTACGCTTGTCGGTAAAGGCGGCGTAGATGCTGCCCCGATTGAGACCGCTCGCCTCGACGATGTCCCGCATGCTCGTGGCTTCGTAGCCGTGCGACCAGAAGGCGTGCATCACGCTGTCGAGGACTTTCGTTTCGTCGTATTTCTTTTCCCAGGGCATGGCGGTGATTCTACGGGTTTGGAACGATCGATCAAATAACAAGATGATCGCAAAGTCGTGAAGTTCCGGTCCCGCGCGGCGATGCTAGAAGCGGCCAGGGAGACACGATGGTTCCGACATGCCAGCAAGACGACAACCCGATGGCCCCCGCAGGGTAGATACCGGTGATGGCACCCGGCGCCGTTACCGGCGTTTCGGGATGATGGTTCGCCATACCGCGGCCGGTTTCGCCGTCCTCGCACTCGCGGCCTGTGCCGCGCCGTCACAGCATGCCGGCGGCAGCGCCCCGCCCCGCCTCGATGGGGAAAGCGGCCAGTACACGCTGCTGAAAAGCGTCCGCCCGGCCCGGCTCACGCCCTTCACGACGGCGGCCGGCGAGACGGTTGACCTCGGGCACTTCCGCGGCAAGGTGGTGCTGCTGAGCTTCTGGGCGAGTTGGTGTGCGCCATGCCTGTACGAGATGCCGTTGCTCGACCGGCTGGCACGCGAGATGGCGGGGGCGGATCTTGCCGTCGTCCCGGTTTCGATCGACGAACGCGGCCTGCCGGCGGCAGCCGCCTTCTACCGGGCGCACGGACTGCGCGACCTCGGGATCTATCTCGATCCCGACCAGCGTACGGCCTATTTCGACGGGACCAATCGGAACGATGCCGAGTTCGCCCTCTACGGCCTGCCGATCAGCTATATCCTCGACCGGCAGGGACGCGTGATGGGCTACATCACCGGGGCGGTGGACTGGCAATCGGACGCGGCCGCCCGGCTGCTGCGCCATTACCTTGCCGTCGACGATGCCGGCGCCGCACGGACGTCCGAATGAAAAAGGCCGCCCGTTGCGGGGCGGCCTTTTCCAGAGCAGAACAGGAAGACGAACGATCAGCCGGAATAGAATTCGACGACCAGGTTCGGTTCCATCATGACCGGGTACGGCACTTCGCCGAGCGTCGGCGTGCGGACGAACGTGCCCTTCATCGCCTTGTGGTCGACGTCGTAATACTCGGGAACGTCGCGCTCCGGGCTGTCGACCGCCTCGAGCAGAACGCCGAGTTGCTTCGACTTGCCGCGAACCTCGATCACGTCGCCTTCGCGCAGACGATAGCTGGGGATGTTCACCCGGCGACCGTTGACCGTGACATGGCCGTGATTGACGAACTGGCGCGCCGCGAAGACCGTGGGCACGAACTTCATGCGGTAGACCGCCGCGTCGAGACGACGCTCCAGCAGACCGATCAGGTTCTCCGAGGTGTCGCCACGACGGCGCGCTGCCTCGTCATAGATCTTGCGGAACTGCCGCTCGGTGATGTTGCCGTAGTAGCCCTTGAGCTTCTGCTTGGCGGCAAGATGCACGCCGAAGTCCGAGAGCTTGCGACGACGGGCCTGGCCATGCTGGCCCGGGCCGTATTCGCGCCGGTTCACCGGGCTCTTCGGGCGACCCCAGAGGTTTTCGCCGAGACGGCGATTGATCTTGTATTTTGATTGTAGGCGTTTGCTCATCGCGCCGATCCAAAAGGACAAAAAGAAACGTGGCGGACCTCAGGGCCCGCCGCGATTGAGGCGCAATATACGCGCTCGAAATGTGATGTCAAACCGTTTCCACCGCTTTCCTGAAGTACAGGGCAGCCAACGCCTTCGGGCGATCGGGCGGCCCGGTGCCCCGCCCTAACCGGCTTGCTGTAGCATGGCGCGCGCCTCGCGGATTCGGGGTGCCGCGCAAGGTCGCCGGTATTGCTGCTCCATGTAGGCGAGCGAAACCGGAAAGCGTTCCAGCAGCCCGACCTCGTTCGCCCAGTCGAGCGTGTAGGCGCAGACGATGTCCGCCGCGCTGAAATCGTCGCCGACGAGTTGGTCCCGACCCCGGAGATGATCCTCGAGGACTGTCGCCATCGCCTCGAAGTCGCGCCGGGCGAGCGCGATGTCCGCCGGCAGGCGTTCCGCCTCGGGATACAGGCTGCTGTGCCGGGCGATCCGCCAGAGCGGCTGTTCCAGTTCCGTCGCGGTGAACATCAGCCAGCGCAGCGCCTGGCCGCGATCGGCGAGCGCCGCCGGCATCAGGCCGCGGTCCGGGAATTTCTCGCAGAGATACAGCACGATCGCGACCGATTCCGTCAGGACGACGCCGTCGTCCTCGAGGACCGGCAGCTTGCCTGCGGGATTGAGCGCGAGAAAGTCCGGCTGCCGGTGTGCGCCGGCCCGCATGTTGACGATGACACTCTCGAACTCTGCCTCCAGTTCCTGCAGCGTCCAGCGCGCACGGATCGAACGGGTCGGCGGAAACTCGTGGAGCCTGATCATCGGATTGGCCTCGGTCTAGTCCCCTGTTTCGAGGAAGCGCAGGATGCGGGGATTGATCACATCGCTGGCCTCGTGCGTGACCCAGTGGGTCGATTTCGGCAACCGGAGGATGCGGAGGTCGTCGACCAGCGTCTCCAGGCCGTTCAGGTTGTCGGTCAGGAGTGCCGGGTCGCGTTCGCCCCAGATCACCAGCGTCGGGACGCGAACCCGGAAATTCTCCGGATCGAGGGCCGCCGGCATGTCGCTGCCGTCCGGCGCCGGCGGCCGGAGCGGCGAGGCCCGGTAGTAGTTCAGACCGCCGGCGATCGCGCCGGGTTGCCGCCATGCATCAAGATACGCCTGCCTGTCGTCATCGTCCATGTGGCCCTTGGCATGAATGCCGAGAAAGGCGAATTCCCAGAGCTTGCCGCAGTCGTCGGACGCCAGGTAGGTCTCGGCCTCGGGCGTCTGGAAGAAGCGCATGTACTGGCTCGCCGCCGCCTGGTCGGGATTCTCCCGCAACTCACGGCTGAAGGTCGCCGGGTGCGGCGCGTTGATGATGATCAGCCGCTCGAGCCGTTCCGGCCGTGCCATCGCGTAGGCCCAGGCGCAGGCACCGCCCCAGTCGTGTGCGCAGAGCGCGAACCTGTCGGTGCCGTAATGACTGGCGAGGCCGTCGATATCGGCGATCAGGTGGCGGACGCGGTAATCCTCGACCGCCTCGGGCTTGTCGGAGAGATTGTAGCCGCGCATGTCGGGCGCGATCGCACGCCACCCCTGTTCGGCGAAATAGCGGAGCTGATGGCGCCACGTGTACCAGAATTCAGGGAAACCGTGCAGGAACAGGATCGGCTTGCCGTCGGCCGGTCCGGCCGTGGCAACATTCAGCGTAACCTCGCCGACGTCGATCCGCTCCAGGCTGATATCGTCGCTCATGCGTCCTCCCCGTCTTTGCTTGCTGCGTCGCCGACGCCACTGCGCCGCCTGCGTCCCTGGGCCAGCGACTTGATGACGCCACGCAAGGTGCGCACGTCCGGTTCGGTAAAGCCAGCGCGCTGCAACATGTTCCGCAGGTTCCGGACCATCACCGGCTTCTTGCCGGGGGTCGGGTCGAAAAAGCCGCTCTCGGTAAGCTCGTCCTCGAGATGCTCGAACAGATGGACGAGGTCCGCCTTGCTGGCCGGCGGCGCCTCCCGCGACCCGGTGACGCTCGCCGGTTCGATGCCGCCGGTTTGGAACCATTCATAGCCGATCAGGAGGACCGCCTGGGCCAGGTTGATCGAGGCGAAGGCCGGATTGAGCGGTACCGTCAGCACGGTGTCGGCGAGCACGATGTCGTCGTTGTGCAGGCCGGCGCGTTCGCCCCCGAACAGCACGCCGCAGGTCGCTCCGGCCTGGTAGGCGGCCCGCATTTCATCGGCGGCCTCGGCCGGCGTCGCCACCCGCTTCGACATGTCGCGCTGCCGCGCGGTGGTCGCATAGACCCGCGAGAGGTCGGCGATCGCCTCTGCCGTGCTGTCGAACAGCCGGGCATTGTCGATGACCATGTCGGCGCGGGACGCGAGCGCCTTGGCACGCGGATTGGGCCAGCCGTCGCGCGGCTTCACAAGGCGGAGGTCGGTCAGGCCGAAATTCAGCATCGCCCGGGCGGCGGCGCCGATATTCTCGCCGAGTTGCGGCTCCACGAGGATGATCGCCGGGCCGCCGAGTATCGGTTCCCGGCCGCGATCGGTCCCGGCCATCGGCTAGCGCTTGGCCGTGCGCGGCAGCTCGATCGGCGTGACCGTGACGCTTGCCGGCGCGCCGTCGCGATAGAGCTTGTGGGTGATGGAATCGATCAGCGCGTCGAAGGACGCGTCGACGATGTTCGGCGAGACGCCGACGGTGAACCAGCGTTCGCCGGTATCGTCGGTGCTCTCGATCAGCACGCGCGTCACCGCCTCGGTGCCGGCCGTCAGGATACGCACCTTGAAGTCGACCAGCCGGAGGTCCGCCAGGTAGTGCGAGTATTTGCCGAGATCCTTGCGGAGCGCGGTATCGAGCGCGTTGACCGGGCCGTTCCCCTCGCCCGCCGACATGATCGTCTCGCCGTCGACGACGATCTTGACGATCGCCTCCGACACGGTGATCAGCTGGCCCTTGGCGTTGTGGCGCCGCTCGACGATCACCCGGAACGAGCTGACGTCGAAATAGCGCGGGACCTGGTCGAGCGCCCGGCGCGCCAGCAGGCCGAAGCTGGCGAGTGCCCCGTCGTAGGAATACCCGACATGTTCGCGCCGCTTGACCTCGTCCAGCAGACGGCCGACGCGCTTGTCCTTGGGGTCGAGATCGACGCCGATCTCGGCGAGCTGCGCCAGGATGTTCGACTTGCCGGCCTGGGCCGAGACCAGGATATGGCGCTTGTTGCCGATCGCTTCCGGCGGCACATGCTCGTAGGTCGTCGGGTCCTTCTGCACGGCCGAGACATGCAGCCCGCCCTTGTGCGCGAAGGCGGACGAGCCGACATAGGGCGCGTGCCGGTTCGGCAGCCGGTTCAGGACCTCGTCCAGCAGATGCGAGGTCGGCGTCAGCCGCTTCAGCGCCTCGGCCGTGATCCCGGTCTCGACGATATCCCTGTAGGGCGCCTTCAGGACCAGCGAGGGGATCAGCGACACGAGGTTGGCGTTGCCGCATCGTTCGCCGATGCCGTTGAGCGTACCCTGCACCATGCGGACACCGGCGCGCACCGCGGCCAGGCTGTTGGCCACCGCGTTCTCGGTATCGTTGTGGCAATGGATGCCGAGACGATCGCCGGGGACATGGGCGGTGACCTCGCGGACGATCCGCTCGACCGCGTCGGGCAGGACCCCGCCGTTGGTGTCGCAGAGCACGATCCAGCGCGCGCCTGCCTCGTGGGCGGCGGTCAGGCAGCGGATCGCGAAGTCCGGATTGGCCTGGTACCCGTCGAAGAAATGCTCCGCGTCGAACAGGGCCTCGCGTCCGCTTTCACGCACGGCGCGAACCGAGTCCGCGATCAGTTCGACATTCTCGTCGAGCGAGATGCCCAGTGCCACCTTGACGTGGAAATCCCAGGTCTTGCCGACCAGGCAGGCGGCGACGGCGCCGGTCTCGATGACCGCGACCAGCCCCGGATCGTTGGAGGCCGAACGGCCCGGCCGGCGCGTCATCCCGAAGGCGGTGAGCCTGGCCTGCTTCAGCTTCGGCACATCGGCGAAAAACTCGCTGTCGACCGGGTTGGCGCCGGGCCAGCCGCCCTCGACGTAATCGATCCCGAGACCGTCGAGCGCGTTGGCGATGGTCCGCTTGTCCTCGACGCTGAAAT
Source organism: Oceanibacterium hippocampi (assembly GCF_900172325.1). Lineage (GTDB taxonomy): Bacteria > Pseudomonadota > Alphaproteobacteria > Sneathiellales > Sneathiellaceae > Oceanibacterium > Oceanibacterium hippocampi. The sequence goes on from NZ_FWFR01000002.1 coordinate 232,292, forward strand.
CGACGCCCTGGGTCTGCGCCCCGTCGCGCAACGTGGTGTCGAACAGATAGAGCCGTTCCCTGCCCATTTAAGCGCGCCTCCAGATGGTGCCGCCGGTGCCGTCCTCGAGCTGGATGCCACGGGCGGCGAGATCGTCCCGGATCTGGTCAGCGCGGGCGAAATCGCGCGCCTGCCGCGCCGCGATCCGCTCGGCGATCAGGCGTTCCACTTCCGCCGTCTCGTCGTCGGCGGCGCCACGGTGGAACCAGGCCTCGACATCCTGCTGGAGAATGCCGAGCAGCTCGCCGCCGGCGAGCAGCGCCCCCTTCAGGCGGCGACGCTCGTCCAGGTCGGTCGATTTCAGGTCGGTCGAGCGATTGGCCTCGCCGGCCAGGCGGTACATCTCGGCCAGCGCGTTCGGTGTGTTGAGATCGTCCTCGAGCGCCTCGACGACCGCCGGATCGGCCTCAGGCTGGTCAACCTCGACGTCGGACAATCGCCGCAAGGCATTGTAAAGCCTGTCGAGATTGGTCTTCGCCTGTTCCAGTCCCTCGGGACTCCAGTCGAGCGGTTGCCGGTAGTGCCCGCTCAGCATGCAGAGCCGCGCGACCTCGCCCGGAACCTCATCCAGTACATCGCGAAGGGTGCGGAAATTGCCGAGCGACTTCGACATCTTCTCGCCGCCGGTGACGGTCAACATGCCGTTGTGAACCCAGTAGCGGGCGAACTGCGCGCCCTCGTGCGCGCACAGCGACTGGGCCCGTTCGTTCTCGTGATGGGGAAAGACCAGATCCAGGCCGCCGCCGTGAATATCGAAATCGCGCCCGAGATGCTTCTCGCTCATCGCCGAGCATTCGATATGCCAGCCGGGTCGGCCGCGTCCCCAGGGGCTGTCCCAGCCGGGCATCTCCCCGGTCGACGGCTTCCAGAGCACGAAATCGGCCGGGTCCTTCTTGTAGGGCGCGACGTCGACGCGGGCGCCGGCGACCATTTCCTTCATGCTGCGCCCGGACAGGTCGCCATAGCCGCTCATGCTTGGCACGTTGAAGAGGACGTGCCCTTCCGCCTCGTAGGCGTGGCCGCGCGCGATCAGCTGCTCGATCAGCGCGATCATCTCGGCGATATGGTCGGTCGCCTTCGGCTCGACGTCCGGCGGCAGCGCGTTCAGCGCCGCGATCTGCTCGTGGAAGGCATCGGTCATCCGCCGCGTCAACGCGTCGATCGGCTCACCGTTCGCTTCGGCAGCCTTGATGATCTTGTCGTCGACATCGGTCAGGTTGCGGACATAGGTGAGCTTCGGATAACAGCGCCGCAACAGCCGGGCCAGCACGTCGAAGATGATGATCGGCCGTGCATTGCCGATATGCACATTGTCGTAGACCGTCGGCCCGCAGACATACATCCGCACGTGCGACGGATCGAGCGGCGCGAAAGTCTCCTTACGGCGACTGGCCGTATTGTGCAGTCGAAGCGTCAAGATCCTGTCCTAATACCTTGATGATAATACTGAACCCGACGAACGGCGATGTTCGCGGCTGCGGCCGGGCCGGCTAGGGGTAGCAGATTATCGGAACAAGGTCCACGGCGCGCCCGGCGTCGTCAAACGGAAAACGACAGGCTGCCTGCCCTGCCGCGCTCTCAGGCCCCGGGGCGGCGCAGGTGGCGGAGCAGCCGCGCCGAGCGGCGGAGCGCGGTGGCGAGCGCGCCGATGGCGATCAACAGCAGCGCGATCCGCAGGACCTCGTTGTCGCCCTGCCAGAGCGGCTCCAGCGTCGAGGCCAGCGCCGCCGCGGTAATCGCTGCCATCCGGTGCGGTTTCGCCATCGGGCCCGAGAAATCGACCGGCGCGCCGACCGCGTGGCCCATTTCCCGGACATAGGCGGTCAGCACCGCGAAGGCAGCGGCGGCCCAGCCGAGTTCGGGGAGGCCGGCGCCGTATCCCGCCCCGACGAGGATCAGGATGTCGGCGAAGCGGTCCGGCACCTCGTTCCAGAAGGGACCGTCCGGCGCGCCCCGGCCGGCCTCGACCGCGACCATCCCGTCGAGCAGGTTGCAGAGCAGGCGGAGCTGGCAGAACAGTGCCGCGGCGAGCAGCAGGACGATCCGCATCACCCCCGCCTCGCCGGCGGCGAGCCAGAAGGCGGCCCCGGACAGCGCGGCGGCGACCATGCTGGCCTGGGAAATCCCGTTCGGCGTGATCGGGGTGCGGGCAAGCGTGCGGGTCAGCGCCCGTGCCCAGCCGGTCTCCCGGCTCGCCAGCGGCCGGCGGTTGCCGCTCCCCCCGTCGCCCGGCTTCGTCATGGCAGCGCCCAGCCGTAGCGGACGAGGTGGAAGAAGATCGGCGCCGAGAAGATCACCGAATCCAGCCGGTCGATGAAGCCGCCATGGCCGGCGATCATGTGACCCCAGTCCTTGACCCCCTTGTCGCGTTTCACCGCCGAAAGCACGAGGCCGCCGAAGAAGCCCATCAGCGCGATCACGAGCGCGAGCAGGCCGGCCTCGACCAGCGTGAAGGGCGTGATCCACCAGAGCCCGGCGCCGATCAGCGTGGCGCTCGCCACACCGCCGACGAAGCCTTCCCAGGTCTTGGATGGCGACAGGTTCGGCGCGATCTTGTGCCGGCCGAACAGCTTTCCCCAGACATACTGCATGACGTCGCTCATCTGCACGACGACGACCAGGAACGCGATCAGCAGCACGTTCCGGCCGCTGTAGCCCGGAATGTCGAGGGTGAGCAACGCGGCGCCGTGCGAGATGCAGAAGACGCAGATCATCAGCGCCCACTGGGATTCCGCGATACGCACGAGGAAATGCTCGGTATCGGCCCGCAGCGCGGCGACGATCGGCATCAGCAGGAAGGCATAGACCGGGATGAAGATCGAATAGAGCCCGTACCAGCCGTACCAGATCAGGCCGTACTGGATCGGCAGGATCAGGAAGAAGGCGCCGGCGATCGCCCAATGGTCGGCCCGGCCGACGCTGGTCAGGGTGACGAACTCGCGCAGCGCGGCGAAGGAGCAGAAGGCGAACAGCAGGACCACGCCGATCCGTCCGCCGAGAAAGGCGATCGCCAGCAGCAGGGCCATCCCCCACCAGGCATGGATGCGGGCGTTGAGATTCTCGATCGAGGCATTGTCGCGGTTCGGCGACAGCCGGCGCTGCAGCACGAAGCCGATCACAGTGGCGACGACAAGGATCGCGCCGATGGCGGCCAGCAGGGTCAGGAAATCGGCCTGGACGTCATTCATGTGCCTGGCTCCGCCCGCCGGGGTGCGAGGGCACGGAGCGCGGCCTCGGCGCGGGCGAGGAAATCCTTCTTCTCTTCCGCCGGATGGAGCCGTATCGCCTCGCCGAACGTCACCGTGCAGATCATCGGGATCGGCACCACCTCGCCTTTCGGCATCACCCGGTTCAGGTTGGCGAGCCAGACCGGCACCAGGTCGATCTCGGGCCGCAGTTTCGCGAGATGGTAGAGCCCGCTCTTGAACGGCAGCAGCGGCACGCCGGTGGTGTTCCGCGTGCCTTCCGGGAACAGGATCAGGGCCGAGCCCTCGTCGAGCGCCGCCGCCATCTTGGCGACCGGATCCTCGTCCGGATCGCCGCGCGTGCGGTCGATCAGCACCGCGTTCAGCACATCCCGGCCGATGAACCGGCGGATGGCGGAGGTGAGCCAGTAGTCACTGCCGGCCACCGGCCGGGTGAGCCTGCGGAGCGCCGGCGGCAGGACCGTCCAGATCAGCACGAAGTCGCCGTGGCTCGCGTGATTGGCGAAATAGACCCGTGCGCCGGGCGCCGGCGGGCCACCCTGCCAGATGCCGCGAACCGCCGTGATGAAGCGGGCGAAAAGGACGATCAGCGCGCCCGTGAGCCACGCGGCAGCGGGTTTCATGTGATCGCTCGACCTCCGGCCAGTGACAGTGCCGCGGAGTGTATCAGAAAGCGCACATGCGCGCGCCAGTGTTGCGCGAATCAGCCGGGGTTCGCGCGTCGGGCGACCGGACGCCGCTCAGCCTCTGTCGCGATAGCCGTTGGTGATCGGGTAACGCCGGTCGCGTCCGAAGTTCCGGGCCGTGATCTTGACCCCCGGCGGCGACTGGCGGCGCTTGTACTCGGCGATGTAGAGCAGGTTCTGGACCCGGTTGACGGTCTCCCGCTCGAAGCCGGCGGCGACGATCTCGGACACGCTCATCTCCTGCTCGACCAGGCGTTCGAGGATGCCGTCGAGCACCGGATAGGGCGGCAGGCTGTCCTCGTCCTTCTGGTCGGGACGGAGTTCCGCGGTCGGCGGCTTGACGATCACGCGCTCCGGCATGATCCGCCCGGCGGGGCCGAGGAAATCCGGGTTGTGATGCTGGTTGCGCCAGTGCGAGAGCTCGAAACAGGTCGTCTTGTAGACGTCCTTCAGCACCGAGTAGCCACCGCACATGTCGCCGTAAAGGGTCGCGTAACCGACCGACATTTCCGACTTGTTGCCGGTCGTCAGCACCATCGGACCGAACTTGTTGGAAATCGCCATGACGACCAGCGCCCGGGCCCGCGACTGCAGGTTCTCCTCGGTCACGTCGGCCGGACGCCCGTCGAACAGCGGACCCATCATGGTCTCGTAGGCGTCGACCGCGGGGGCGATGGAAACGGTGTCCAGGCGGGTGCCGAGCAGCTCGGCACAGGCGGCCGCGTCCTCGAGGCTCTCGCTGCTGGTGTAGCGCGACGGCATCATCACGCAATGCACGCGGTCGGGGCCGAGCGCATCGACCGCGACGGCGGCGCTGAGCGCGGAATCGACGCCGCCGGAGAGGCCGAGCACGACACCGGGGAAGCGGTTTTTCCCGACATAGTCGCGAAGGCCCAGCACCATGGTCCGGTAGATCGCTTCCAGCCGGCTCGAGGCCGGCGCCCGCTCGCCGTCGGCGCAGGCCCAGCGGCCGTCATCGCCGCGCCGCCACTCGCTGACCACCAGCCGCTCCCGCCAGCCGTCGAGCTGGATCGGCCGGCGGCAGTCGGCATTCAGCACGAAGGAGCCGCCGTCGAAGACCAGTTCGTCCTGGCCGCCCACCTGGTTGACGTAAACCAGCGGCAGGCCGCTTTCGGTGACGCGCGCGACCGCGTGATTGAGCCGGATGTCGAGCTTGCCGATATCATAGGGGCTGCCGTTGGGAACCAGCAGGATCTCCGCGCCCGATTCCTCGAGCGTCTCGGTGACCTCGGGGAACCACATGTCCTCGCAGACCATCAGGCCGAGGCGGACGTCGCGGAAATTCACCGGCCCGGGTTGCGGCCCGACGGCGAACAGCCGCTTCTCGTCGAAGACGCCGTAATTCGGCAGCTCGCATTTGTGGCGCACCGCCTGGACCTGACCGGCGTCGAGCAGTCCGACGGAGTTGTAGAGCTGGCCGTTCTCGAGCCATGGCATGGTCATCAGCAGCGCCGGGCCGCCGTCCGCCGTTTCCGCCGCCAGTTCCTCGACCGCGGCCCGCGCGGCGGCCACGAAGGACCGCTTCATGACCAGGTCCTCGGGCGGATAGCCGGTGATGAAGAGTTCCGGGAAAAGCACGATATCGGCGCCGCCGGCCTCGGCCTCGGCGCGGAATTCGCGCGCCAGGGCGAGGTTGCCGTCGATATCGCCGAGTGTCGGATTGGCCTGCGCCAGCGCGATCTTCAAGCTGCTAGTCATGGCACGGTTCTAGCGCGCAGCCCGACGGGGAACAACGCGAATTCGAACACCGCTGCCGTCATCGGGCGAACAGGCCCGTTGCCGCCGGCTCTCAGTCCGTGGTGCCGCTGTCGTCTTCCCCGCCCGTCGCCGGTTCCGTCTCTTCCCCGGCCTCCCTCGCCTTCTCCAGCTTGGCGCGCGTGACCCGGTCGACCGGGAGGTAACGGAAGGCGTCCCGCATGTCCGCCAGCGCGCTGTCGCTGTCGCCCAGCAGGTCGTGGGCATAGGCCCGCTGAACCAGGATCCGGCGATCCTCGGGGTTGAGTTCGTAAGCCTTGTCGTAATCGGCGACCGCCTTTGCCGCCTCGCCTGTCGCGAGGTAGAGATTGCCGCGGCCGACATAGTTCGGCACGAAGGTCGGATCGAGGCGGATCGCGGTGGCGAAGTCGGCCAGTGCCGGGTCGGTCTGTCCGACCGCCGCCAGCGCGTTGGCCCGGTTCACATGGGCCGCGACCGAGGTCGGATCCATGCCGATCACCGTCGAGAAATCGCGGATCGCATTGGCGAAGTCCTTGCCCTCGGCAAGCGCGAAGCCGCGATTGAGATAGGCCGCGAGATAATCCCGCTTGAGCTCGATCGCGGTCGAGAAGTCGCGCACCGCGCCCTGCAGGTCGCGGCGGTAGCGGTTGACGACGCCACGCTCGAACCAGGCCGGCGGATAGTCGTTCCGGAGGCTGATCGCGGTGTCGAGATCGGCCTTCGCCAGTTCGAGATGCCCCGCATGGCGATGCACCTTGCCGCGCAGGAAATGGACCCGCGGGACGCCCGGTTTGATCTCGATGAACTTGTCGAAGGCCGCGATCGCGCCCCTCTCGTCGCCGGTCGCGGCGAGCGACAGGCCGATATTGAACAGCGCCCCGATCAGCCGCGGCTCCCGTTGCAGGGCGGCCCGGAAATCGGTGATGGCAAGGCCGTGTTCGCCGGTCCGCTGGTAGACCGTGCCCCTGTTCGCATAGGCCTCGGCATAGTCGGGCTCGACCCGGATCGCCGTCGAGAAATCCTCGAAAGCGCCGTCGATATTCTGCTGGCGGAGCCGCACCATGCCCCGGTTGTTGTAGGTCATGGCCTCGTACTGCGCCGACAGCCCGCCTTCGGCGATGGCCGCGTCGTAGAGTGCCTCGGCATCCTGCCAGGCGCCGGCCTGCTGCGCGGCGAGGCCCTGCTTGGCGGTTTCGAGCGCGTCCGCGAGGACCGGGCCGGCGCCGAACAGCAGGACCGCAGCAATCAGCGCGGCGAACCGGCCGTTGCCCCTGGTCCGGTTATTCCTGGCGGGTCGCATCGTCCATGATGGCAGCGAAGATCGCATCGAGTTCCCTTGCAAGTTCGTCCAGTGGGGCGGAGCCGTAGGGGCGGAAAACCTCGCTCGGCTTCTGGTAGCTCAGGGTTGCCGTGCCGTCCGTGTTCGCGGTCACGTAGAAGCGGATCGGCGCCTCGATGCCGGCGGCGACACTTGCCTCCAGCATACGGACCGCGAAATCGTTCCGGTAGACCCCGACGACCATGTTGCCCGGGATCGTGATGCCGCGCGAGGCGGCCCCGGCACTGGCGCTCGCCCGGGTGACGAGGCCCATCTTGTTGTTCTTGATCGCCGCCTCGAGCCGGCTGACGAGTGCGTCGAAACTGTAGGCGGTCGCCCGGCTTTCCATGCCCGGCAGCACATCGCCCGGCGCGGCGCCGGCGACGGGCGGCATCAGCAGGACCAGCAGCAGGACCAGTGGAAGAAGGCGCCGAATGCCCGGCCGGCGAAGAATGGCGTGCGTCATGATCCCGATCCTCTCGGTGGTTGGTCTCCGCGCACTCTAGAGGCCAACGACCGCCGACGCAGGACGGCATCACCCGAACGTGACCAGGCTTGAACCGGTGTGACGGCCGGAACCCGCGCCGGTCAGGACTTCCGCAGCAGGAACTCGCGCCCGACCTTGACGCTCGGCCGTCCGTCATAGGCGATGACGTCGGCGGTCGCGTAGGTTTCGGCCCATCGTTCCGGCAGGAAGGAGCCGGTGCCGACCACGTCGATCGGCGCGCGGATGCTCGCCATCACCTTGCATTTCTCGGGCGAGAAGCCGGACGAGGCGACGATCTTCACCTTCGGGAACCCGGCGCCGTCCAGGCAGTCGCGCATGTGGTGGATGGCGGCAGCCGAGACGCCGGTCCCGACCATGTGCTTCAGTTCGGCCTCCGAGCGATACTGACGGATCGCCTCCGGCACGTGGCGCTCGATGACGGCATAGGATTCGGCCGGATCGAGGCCTTCGACGAAGCGGCCGCCATGGGTGTCCATGCGCACCGAGATCTGTCCGGCGGTGGCGAGTTCGGGAAACCGTTCGCAGACCTGGAGCGCGTCGGTGATCTCGCGCCCGTAATAGTCGACCAGCACGGTGACCGGCAGGTTCGGAAAGCTTTCGACGAACATCTCGGCCGCCCTGAGCGTCGATCCGGCGTAGCCGATCAGCGCGTGCGGCATGGTGCCGAGGCCGGCCTCGTTGTCGAAGAAATGCGCGGTCGCATCGGTCGCGTTGCCGATGAAGCCGATCGCCCCCTTGTCGCGCCGCGCGACACGGCTGCCGACTGACGCGGCATAGGCCATCAGCTCGGCCATCTCGGTGCCCGCGCAATGACGGGCATCCATCGCGAGGAAGGACGTTCGCGGCAGGTCGCAGCACATGAAATAGGCGTTGTAGGCGGCTACGCAGGCGGCCCCGAGACGCTGCAGATAGAGCGTCTCGAGATCGACCAGGTGACGGAACGAGCCGCTGATGTAGAGCAGCGGCTCGCCGGCGCCGACCCAGTCTCCCTCGGCATAGCAGAGTTCGATATCGAACTTGACGCCGCGCGCGTTCGCGACCTCGTCAAGCCATTCGAGCATCAGGCGCGGACAGAACAGCACGGGCCGACGCATGAAGATCGCGTAGGTGACGTGCTTGTCCCCGAAATTCTCGACGATCCGCTTGGTCTTGCGGAAATATGCATCGGTATTGTCGCCGATGAATCGTTCGAGGGATTCCTTCTCGACAGCCTGACGCGATCGCCTCACGGCATTGTCCACCATTCGTTTCCCCCGTATGGCTGCCTTTCCGGCAATTTCTATCCCGCGGCGGCGACCCGGCCGGCGTCCCTGACCCGCGCCGCCTTGAGCATCTCGGCGACTAGGAAGGCCAGTTCGAGCGCCTGGTTGGCGTTCAGGCGCGGATCGCAATGGGTGTGGTAGCGATCGGAGAGATCCCCTTCGCGGACCTCGTAGGCGCCGCCGATGCATTCGGTCACGTTCTGGCCGGTCATCTCGAAATGCACGCCGCCGGGATTGGTGCCCTCGGCCGCGTGAACCTCGAAGAACTGCCGTACCTCGCGCAGGATGCGGTCGAACGGGCGGGTCTTGTAGCCCGAAGCGGCCTTGATCGTGTTGCCGTGCATCGGGTCGCAGGACCAGACCACGGTCCGCCCCTCGCGCTGGACCCGCTGGATCAGCTTCGGCAGGTTGTCATAAACCTTGTCGGCACCGAACCGGCAGATGATGGTGATCCGCCCCGCCTCGTCCTTCGGATTGAGCGTATCGAGCAGCCGGATCATCGAATCCGGTTCGAGCGTCGGCCCGGCCTTGAAGCCCAGCGGGTTGGCGACACCGCGGCAGAACTCGACATGCGCCTCGTCCGGCTGGCGGGTGCGGTCGCCGATCCAGAGGAAATGCGCCGAGGTGTCGTACCAGTCGCCCGTGGTGCTGTCGACGCGGGTCATCGCCTGCTCGTAGCCGAGCAGCAGCGCCTCGTGGCTGGTATACATGTCGGTACGGCCGACCTCGGGCGTCGACGCCGCGGTGATGCCGCAGGCCTCCATGAAGGCCAGTGCCTCCTCGATCCGGTTCGCCATCTCCTGGTAGCGTTCGGACGACGGGGCGTTGCCGACGAAGCCCATGTTCCAGCGATGCACCTGGTGCAGGTCGGCATAGCCGCCCTGGGCGAAGGCGCGCAGCAGGTTGAGGGTCGCGGCGGCCTGGGAATAGGCGCGCAGCAGCCGGTTCGGATCCGGACGGCGGGCTTCCGCGTCGAACTCGATGCCGTTCACGATGTCGCCGCGATAACTCGGCAGCTCGACGCCGTCCTGGGTCTCGAACGGGGCCGAGCGCGGCTTCGCGAACTGGCCGGCCATGCGGCCGAGCTTGACCACCGGGCAGGCCGCGCCGAAGGTCAGCACGACCGCCATCTGAAGCAGCACCTTGAAGGTGTCGCGGATATTGTCCGGGTGGAACTCGGCGAAGCTTTCCGCGCAGTCGCCGCCCTGAAGCAGGAAGCCGCGGCCCTCGGCGACCGCCGCCAGCCGCTTCTTCAGCGATCGGGCCTCGCCCGCAAAAACGAGGGGCGGAAAGGTCTTGAGCGTGTCTTCCACGACGCTGAGCGCTGCGGCATCGTCATAATCGGGTACCTGCCGGACAGCGCTTGCGCGCCAGCTATCCGGAGACCAGCTCTTGACCATCGTCTTGTCCTCTTGCATTCGGGCGCCTTCAACAGGGAGCGCCGGGCGAGCACCTTAGTACCGCCCGCCAATAATGGTCAATTGTCCGTGGGGCGGCGAGTCTATTCCGCCGCCTTCGCCGCCGGCGTCACCACCTTCTCGCGCAACGTCACCAGTTCCTCGGCCAGCGTCGGATGCACGCCGACGGTGGCGTCGAACTGGGCCTTGGTGGCGCCGCAGGTCACGGCCACGGCAATGCCCTGGATGATCTCGGCTGCCGAGTCGCCGATCACGTGGACGCCGACGACCCGGTCGTTCTGGGCATCGACCAGCAGTTTGACGAAGGACTTCTCGTCGCGCAGCGTCAGCGTGTGCTTCAGCGCCCGGAAGCTCGACTTGTAGACGTCGATCTCGCCGTAGCGCCGGCGCGCCTCGGCCTCGCCGAGACCCACGGTGCCGACCTGCGGCTGGCTGAAGACGGCGGAAGCCACGTTCATGTGATGGAAGACGCGCGGACGGCCGCCGTAGACCGTGTCGGCGAAGGCCATCGCCTCGTGGATCGCCACCGGAGTGAGCGCCAGCCGGTCGGTGACGTCGCCGACGGCATAGATATTCTCCGCCGAGGTGCGGGAATATTCGTCGACGATCACCGCGCCGTTCGCCCTGGTCTCGACGCCGGCCTTCTCGAGCCCAAGGCCCTGCGTGTTGGGCGCACGCCCGGTCGCGTACATGATCGCGTCGGTCTCGAGCACGCTGCCGTCCTCGCCGGTCACCAGCAGGCCGTTGTCGCCGCGCTCGATCTTCGCCGGATTGGCGCCGAGATGGAGCACGACGCCCTTCTTCACGATTTCCTGGGTCAGATGGTCGCGGACATCCTCGTCGAAGCCACGCAGCAGCTTGTCGCCACGGTAGAACTGCACGGTCTTCGCGCCGAGCCCGTTGAAGATCCCGGCGAACTCGACCGCGATATAGCCGCCGCCCACGATGGCGATGCGCTCCGGCATTTCGTCCAGGTGGAACGCCTCGTTCGAGGTGATCGCATGCTCGATGCCCGGGATCGCCGGTACCGTAGGCGCGCCGCCGGTGGCGATCAGGATGCGTTCGGCGGTGAAGCGCCGGCCGTCCGCGAGGCGGATGGTGTGGGCATCTTCCAGCGTCGCCCGGCTCTCGTGGAACGTCACGTTGTTGCGCTCGAGGATCTGCTTGTAGATCCCGTTCAGGCGGTCGATCTCCTTGTCCTTGTTGGCGATCAGCACCGACCAGTCGTGGCTCGCCTTCGGCACCGTCCAGCCATAGGCGGCGGCATCCTCGAAATCCTCGTGATAGTGGCTTGCATAGACCAGCATCTTCTTCGGAACGCAGCCGCGGATGACGCAGGTTCCACCGACCCGGTATTCCTCGGCGAGCGCCACCCGGGCGCCGAACGCGGAGGAAACGCGTGCCGCGCGGACGCCACCGGAACCGCCCCCGATGACGAAAAGATCGTAGTCGTAAGTCATGCCTCAAGCCCTCAAGCGATTATCGTCCCGGGACCACATCGCCGGGGGACAGTCGCATTCCTATTTGGGAGATCGGGTTGATAAGAAAAGGTCGAAAAGAAGGCGTCGCGATGACAAACCACCGCGACGCCCCTGAATTTCCGGCGAAATCGCGCTCAGACGCCGCCCATGCACATATATTTGATCTCGAGATAGTCATCGATGCCGTATTTCGAGCCTTCTCGGCCGATGCCCGATTCCTTGACCCCGCCGAACGGCGCGACCTCGGTCGAGATGATCCCGGTATTGATGCCGACGATGCCGTATTCCAGCCCCTCGCCGACCCGCCAGATGCGCCCCATGTCGCGGGCGTAGAAGTACGAGGCGAGACCGAACTCGGTGTCGTTGGCCATCCGCACCGCTTCCTCTTCGTCGGTGAAGCGGAAGATCGGGGCAAGCGGCCCGAAGGTCTCCTCGCGCGCCACCGCCATGTCCGGGGTGACGTCGGTGACGATCGTCGGCTCGAAGAAGGTGCCGCCGAGCGCGTGGCGCTTGCCGCCCACCACGACCTTGCCGCCCTTCGCCGTGGCGTCGGCGATATGGGCCTCGATCTTCTCGACCGCCGCCATGTCGATCAGCGGCCCCTGGTCGGTCGGACCCTTCAGGCCGTCGCCGACGACGAGCTTGCCGACCGCCGCCGAAAGCTTCTCGACGAAGGCGTCGTAGACCGCGTTCTGCACGAGGATGCGGTTGGCGCAGACGCAGGTCTGGCCGGTGTTGCGGTACTTCGAGGCGATGGCACCCTCGACCGCCGCGTCCAGGTCGGCGTCGTCGAAGACGATGAAGGGCGCGTTGCCGCCGAGTTCCATCGAGGTCTTCTTGACAGTCCGGGCGCACTGTTCCATCAGCGTCTTGCCGATCTCGGTCGAGCCGGTGAAGGTCAGCTTGCGGACTACCGGGTTGCCGGTCATCTCGCCGCCGATGGCGCTGGCCGAACCGGTCACGACGGAGAAGATGCCCTTCGGCACGCCGGCGCGTTCGGCCAGCACGGCGAAGGCGAGCGCCGAGAACGGCGTCGCGGTCGCGGGCTTCAGCACCATCGGGCAGCCGGCGGCGAGCGCCGGCCCGGCCTTGCGGGCGATCATCGCCGACGGGAAGTTCCACGGCGTGATCGCGGCGCAGACGCCGATCGGCTCCTTGGTGACAACGATCCGCTTGTCATGCTGGTGACCCGGGATGGTGTCGCCGTAGATCCGCTTGCCCTCTTCCGCGAACCATTCGATGAAGGACGCGGAATAGCCGACCTCGCCCTTCGCCTCGGCGAGCGGCTTGCCCTGCTCCGCCGTCATGATCACGGCCAGGTCGTCGGCATTGGCATGCATCAGGTCGAACAGGCGGCGCAGGATCGCCGCGCGCTCCTTGGCCAGCAGCGCCCGCCAGGCCGGCCAGGCCTCGTTCGCCGCCTCGATCGCGCGCCGGGTCTCGGCCGCGCCCATCTTCGGGATCGTGCCGATGACGGCACCGTTCGCCGGATTGGTGACGTCGACGGTCTGGCCGCTGTCAGCATCGCACCAGTCCCCGGCGATGTAGCATTGCTGCCGGAACAGGTCCGGATCCTTCAGCTTCAACGGGTTAGCCGCATGGACGTTCATCGTCTCTATCTCCTGCTCGTGTTGCGACGCGGACTATAGGGGCGGCGAAGCCCTCCGTCACCGGTTGCCGCACAGTTTTGCGCCCGCGCCAGGAATTCGATGTCTCAGGATCGGCGGAGAACCAGCACCTCGATATCGCCGACGCGACCGCGGATCTGCTGCGCGTCCGTCGTCTCGAACGGCGCCAGCAGCCGTTCGGCCGCCGCGGGATCCTCGGCCCGCGCCGCCTCGGCGCAATCCAGACTGATGACGATGTCGGCGTCGAGGGGGCGAGTCAACTCCTCCAGCCGGCTCGCCACGTTGACCACGTCGCCGACGACGGCGAACTCCAGCCGCCGTTCCGAGCCGACGTCGCCCAGCACGACCTCGCCGTGATGAATCGCCACCGAGAGGCGCACCGGCGCCTCGCCACGGGTTTGCCGCTCGACATTCCATGCCGCCATGGAACCCTGCATGGCGTGGGCGGCGGCAAGCGCGTTCAGGGCATCGCAGGGACCCTTCCGCGGCGTCCCGAAGGTCGCCATGGCGCCGTCGCCGAGATACTTGTCGAGGGTTCCGTCATGGGCGAAGACGGCTTCCTCGATCCGCTTGTGAACCTCCTGCAGGAGGGCGATGACCTGGTCCGGGGCAAGCGCCTCGGCGAGCCCGGTGAAACCGACCACGTCACAGAACAGCACCGCCACCGGCTGCCGCCGGACGGCGCCGAAGGGATCGTCGTGGCGGGCCAGTTCCTCGGCGATGCGCGGCGAGAAGAAGCGGCCGAGGTTGGTCCGCTCCCTGACCAGCCGGGCCTGGCGGAGGGCGATCCGCCGCGATCGCCAGACCAGCCCGCCGATCGCCATGGTCACGATCAGCGTGACCGCGAGATCCTGCACCGCGACCCCCACATCGATGAAATGCGGATCCAGCATCAACGCCAGCCTGGCCTGCGGATCGAGCGCCTCGAAGGCCGCATCCTCGATCACCGTATCGGGCAGCGACAGGTACCAGGCGAACGCCAGGGACCAGCAGAGCGCGATCGAAAGCCCGGTCCAGAGCACCAGCCGGATGGAATAGCTGAAGGCGACCGCGGAGACGATCAGGAAGACATAGATGAAGTTGTGGATCCGGAGATCCATCTGCGGCGGGTAGGGATTGTCGGCCAGCGGGTTGCTGACGGTGATCGTCAGCGTGAGCAGCGCGACGTCGAGCAGCACGAAGCCGTACTTGTGCCAGGAGCGGTGAACGCTGCTCCGGCGCAACAGGTGCTGCGCGACCCCGCTCGCCCCGAAGGCGAGCAGGCAGCCGAGGTAGAACAGCAGCTCCGGCCATTCGACCAGATAGAACAGCAACGCCGCGACGCCGGCGAGCGCGATGAGCCGGATCCAGGTCCCCAGGCGGACGCCCGACATCTCCTCGATCTCGAAATCGTCCGGCGCGGGCTTCGCCGCCATCGCCGTTCCCCCGGTGCGTTACTCGACGGTGACCGACTTCGCCAGGTTGCGCGGCTGGTCGACATCCGTGCCCTTCATGATCGCCACATGATAGGCCAGCAACTGCACCGGGATGGCATAAAGAATCGGCGTGACGAAGGGATCGGCCTTCGGCAGCTCCACGACCGCGCTGGCATCATGGCCGACCGCCGCGATGCCGTCCCGGTCGGAGAGGAAGATGACCCGGCCACCGCGCGCGCTTACCTGCTGCAGGTTGGACGCGGTCTTGTCGAACAGCGCGCCCGAGGGCGCGATGACGATGATCGGCACGTCCTTGTCGACCAGCGCGATCGGGCCGTGCTTGAGTTCGCCCGCGGCATAGCCCTCGGCATGGATATAGGAGATTTCCTTGAGCTTCAGGGCCCCTTCGAGCGCGATCGGATAGTCCAGGCCGCGGCCGATATAGAGCACGTCGCGGGCCTCGTGGATATTCTCGGCCAAGGCCCGGATGGTCGCGTCGTTGTTGAGGATCTCGGTCGCCATTTCGGGCACCTTGGTGATCGCGCTCGACAGCCGGGCCTCGTCGGCATGATCGATCGCGCCGCGCGCGACCCCGGCGTGAATGGCGAGACAGGCGAGCGTGACCAGCTGGCAGGTGAATGCCTTGGTCGAGGCGACGCCGATTTCCGGCCCGGCCAGCGTCGGGAAGACGATGTCGCTTTCGCGCGCCATCGAGCTCTCGGAGACGTTCAGGATCGAGGCGATGTGCTGCCCGGCCTGCTTGCAGTAGCGGAGCGCCGCGAGCGTGTCGGCGGTCTCCCCCGACTGCGAGATGAACAGCGCCATGCCGCCATCCGGCATCGGCGCCTCGCGGTAGCGGAACTCCGAGGCGATGTCGATCTCGACCGGCAGGCGGGCGACCTGCTCGAACCAGTATTTCGCGACCATCGCCGCGTAGTAGGACGAGCCGCAGGCGATGATCGTCACCCGCGACAGGTCGTTCCAGTCCCACGGCAGGTTCGGAATGGTGATCGTCCGGCTTGCCGGGTTGAAATAGGCGTTCAGGGTCTCGCCGATCACCGCCGGCTGCTCGAAGATCTCCTTCATCATGAAATGGGCGTGGTTGCCCTTGCCGATCATCGCCCCCGAATAGGCGGTCAGCTTGATCGGGCGCTCGACGATCCTGTCGTCGACATCGTGGAAGACGGCGCCCTCGCGGGTCAGCTCGACCCAGTCGCCCTCGGCCAGGTAGGAGATCTTCTGGGTCAGCGGGGCCAGCGCCAGCGCGTCCGAACTCATGAACATCTCGCCGTCGCCCCAGCCGACCGCCAGCGGGGCCCCGAGCCGGGCGCCGATCAGCAGGTCTTCCCGCCCGGTGAACAGGATCGCCAGCGAGAAGGCGCCGTGCAGGCGCTTCAGCGAGGCGGCCGCCGCCTCCTGCGGCCCCATCCCCTCGTCCATGTACTGGCTGATCAGGTGGGCGACGACCTCGGTATCGGTGTCGGACGCGAAGCTGTGCCCCTTGGCGCGGAGTTCCGCGGCCAGTTCCCGGTAGTTCTCGACTATGCCGTTGTGGACGACGGCGACATTCTTGGCGGCATGGGGATGGGCATTCCGTTCGTTCGGCACCCCGTGCGTCGCCCAGCGCGTGTGGCCGATGCCGATGACGCCGTCAAGCGGCGACTTGTCGAGGACCGCAACCAGCCGGTCGAGCTTGCCCTCGCTTCGGCGTCGTTCGATCCGCCCCTCGACCAGAGTCGCCACGCCGGCCGAATCGTAGCCGCGATATTCCAGCCGGCGCAGGCCGTCGACCAGCGACGATGTCACGCTCGACTTGCCGATCACTCCGATAATGCCGCACATGGGCGCGTCCCCGGTTCGATAACGTGAAGATGAAAATCAGGCAGGCGGGCGCTCAGACGCCCTTCTTTTCGGCACTCTTACGGTCGCGGAACGCCGCCGCCCAGCCCTTGCGCGTGGTCTGCGGCGCCCGCGTGACGGCAAGCTCGTCGGCGGCGACATCCTTGGATATTGCGCTGCCGGCCCCGACGACCGCGCCCTCGCCGACCGTCACCGGGGCGATCAGCGCGGTGTTCGAACCGATGAAGGCGCCGGCCCCGATCACCGTCCTGTACTTGAAGAAGCCGTCGTAGTTGCAGGTGATCGTTCCGGCCCCGATATTGGCTTTCGCGCCGATCTCGGCATCGCCGATGTAGCTCAGGTGGTTGACCTTGGCGCCGGGGCCGATATCCGCCTTCTTGACCTCGACGAAATTGCCGACCTTGGCGCCGCGCGCGAGCGTCGCGCCGGGCCGCAGTCGGGCATAGGGTCCGACCTCGCAACCGGCATCGACGCGGGCGCCCTCGAGATGGGAGAATGCGCGGATGCGCGTACCCTCGCCGACCGTGACGCCGGGCCCGAACCAGACGTTCGGCTCGACCGTGACGTCGGCGCCCAGCACCGTGTCGTGGCTCAGCCAGACGGTTTCCGGCGCGATCAGGCTGACGCCCGCGGCCATCGCGGCGGCGCGGAGCTGTTGCTGCACGATCGTTTCGGCCTCGGCCAGCTCGGCGCGGCTGTTGACGCCGAGCAGCTCGCGTTCGGTGCCCTCGACGACGCGCGCGCTCCAGCCCTTGCGGCGGGCGATCGCGACCACGTCGGTGAGGAAATACTCGCCCTTCGGATTGTCATTGGTGACCGCATCGAGCAGCGCGAGCGCACGCTTGCCGTCGAGCGCCATGACGCCGGAATTGCAGAGCCTGATCGCCCGCTCCTCCTCGCTCGCCGCGACATACTCGACGATCGCCTGCAGTTCGCCCGAGGCGCCGGTGACGAGCCGTCCGTAATGCTTCGGATCGTCCGGCCGGAAGCCCAGCACGACAACCGCCGGGTTGTCCGCCGCGCGGCGCGCCTTCAGCATCGCCTCGAGCGTCGCCGGACGGATCAGCGGGGTATCGCCGAACAGGACCAGCACGTCGCCGTCGAAGCCCTCCAGCCACTGCCGGGCCGCGAGCACCGCGTGCGCGGTGCCGAGCGGCGGGTCCTGGATCGCCGCATGGGCGCCCGGAACGGCGGCCTCGACATCCTTCATCGTCGGCGCGACGACCAGCACGACCGGGTCGGGTGCCATCGGAGCCAGGCTCGCCACCAGATGGCTGACCATCGGCCGCCCGGCAATCTCGTGCAGGACCTTCGGCTTGCCCGACTTCATGCGGGTTCCCTGGCCTGCCGCCAGGACGATCGCCGCCAACTTGTTCATTGATATCCCCCGCGCGTTTTCGCGCTCGCCTGACCGATGGTCCCGATCGAGGCATCATTGACGCCCCGACAGCGCAGTCTATGGTGACGATCACTTGTTGACAAAACTTTGACGGAACAAGGGCTTTGCAACGTCTCGCCATCATTTTCGATCTCGACGGCACGCTTGTCGATACCGCGCCCGACCTGCATGGCGCGCTGCAGGCCGCGCTCGCCCATGTCGGCCGGCCCGGCATTCCGCTGGAACGGGTCAAGCATCTGGTCGGGGCCGGCGCCAGGGCGCTGGTCGAACGCGGCCTGGACGAGACCGGCGGCCGCGACGACGACGCCCTGGTGGAAACTGCCTTCGCCGCGTTCCTGGCCCATTACGGCGAGAATCTCTCGGTCGCGAGCCGGCCCTATCCGGGCATGGTCGCCGCCCTGGACGCGCTCGAGGCGCGCGGCGCCCGCTTTGCCGTCTGCACCAACAAGCCCGAGGTGTATTCGCGCCGGCTACTCGACGAACTCGGCCTCTCCCACCGCTTCCGCGCCCTGCTCGGCGGCGACAGCCTGCCGGTCCGCAAGCCGGACCCGGCGCATATCCTGACGACCATGGAACGTTTCGGCGCGCAGCCCCACGAAGCGGTCATGATCGGCGACACCGCGACCGACGTGAACGCCGCCCGGGCCGCCGGCATTCCCGTGGTTGCCGTCCGTTTCGGCTATTCGCAGGTGCCGATCGAGAGCCTTGGCGCCGACGCGGTGATCGACCGCTTCGACGAGCTCGACGGTCTGCTCGCCCGGCTCCCTTGACAGTCCCCGGCGCGGCGCGTAAAAGGCGCCGTCGGATTGGGGCGCATAGCTCAGCTGGTTAGAGCGCTGTGTTCACATCGCAGAGGTCCCTGGTTCGAGTCCAGGTGCGCCCACCACTCCGTCTTCCCATGAAATCAGTTTCTTGCGGCCGTGTGCTGATCCCGTCGATCAGTTCACCTCGGGCGCCGCTGCCCTGTCACTCCGGTAGCCCGGCCCGTCGCAGACCTTCCGCGAACAGGGAGAGGTCTTCCGGCCGCTGGATCGGCAGCCAGTCCCTGAGGCCGGACAGGCGAAGCGCAGGGTCGAGTTCCCGAAGACGTCGCATCGCCTGTCGCGCTTCCTCAGTCCGGCCGGCCTGCGCGTGACATGCCGCGATGACCGCCGCCACCAGCAGGAAACTCGGCATTTCCCTCGAAGATTTCTCCGCCCATGACAAGGCGGCCTCGAATCGCCCGGCCAGGTAATGCGCGGCCGCCGTGCCGGCCTGCATGCGATAGATCTCCGGATCAAGGGGACTGAGCCGCATGGCGCGGGCGAAGCGCTCCAGCGCGTCCTCCGCCTCGCCGCGCCAGACCTTGAGGAAGCCGCTCAGGAACCAGGCAGAGGCCAGATTCGGGTCGAGCAGCAGGGCCCTGTCGAGCAGATCCACCGCACCGTCCAGGTCGCCGTCGAGATGGCCGAGAACATGGCCTGCCCGGGTCAGGGCGACCGCGTCGTTCCGGCCCAGTTCCACGGCCCGGCGTGCCAGGCGAATGCCTTCCGCGACGTCGTGCCGACCGTCGGTCATCCAGCCGTTGACCTTGCGCCAGAAATGGCACCACGCGGCCATGCCGTGTGCGGCGGCGTAGTCGGGATCGAGTTCGATTGCCCTGCGGAACGACAGGAGGGCCTCGTCCAGAGCGTCCCGGGTGCCGCGCTGCACGCAGGCCACGCCCCGCAGGTGATGGTCGTGGGCGTCCAGGCTGCGAGGCGGTTTCCGTCTCGCGCGCTCGATCTCGGCCCGTTCGATCTGCGGCGCGATCGCCCCGACGACGCATTCCGCAACCTGGTCCTGAAGTTCGAAGATGTCGTCGAGGGTGCTTTCGAAACGCTCCGCCCAGAGATGGACGCCGCTGCCCGCATCGATGAGTTGTCCGGTAATGCGAACCCGGCCGGCCGATCTGCGCACGCTGCCCTCCAGCAGATAGCGGACGCCGAGGTCACGGCCCACCTGTTTCACGTCGCCAGTGCGGCCCCTGTAGCGGAAGCTCGAATTGCGGGCGATCACGAACAGCCAGCGCATTCGCGAGAGCGCGAGGATGATGTCCTCGACGACCCCGTCGGCGAAATAATCCTGCCCGGCGTCGCCGCTCAGGTTCAGGAACGGCAGGACCGCGATGGACGGTTTGTCGGGAAGCACGAGCATATCCGGTTCTGCCTTCACCGGCTCTGCCGGTCCGTCCGGCAGTCGGCCCGAGCCGTTGACGTTGCCGACGAAGCGGAAGCCCTTCCGCGCCACAGTGCGGACCAGGCGCTGTTCCTGCCCGCTGTCGCCGATCGCCCTGCGGACGGCGTTGATGTGGCTGGCCAGGGTCGATTCCGAAACGATGCGGCCCTGCCACACCGCGTCCAGCAGATCGTCCTTGCTGACCACCCGGCCGCGGTTCTCGACCAGGTAAAGAAGCAGATCGAAGACCTGCGGACCGATCGCGACCGGCCCGCCCGCGCGCGTGAGTTCGCGCCGCTCGGGATCGAGTACGCAATCCGCGAACATGAACGTCATTTCGGCCCCCATCCGCCCCTATCGGACCCGGAGCAGCCGGCCTTGCCGGCTCGGTGAAGGAATTGTCGCGTTCCTGGATATAATTACACGAATAACTCAATCGAAATCCAAGCCCGCTGCAAGGCTTTCCGGGCGGACCTGCGGCATTCTCCGATCATCGATCGCGATAGCCGTGATCGGGAACGACCGGAGGAACGGGAATGAAGATCGTCATCATCGGAGGCAGCGGCCTCATCGGCAGCAACCTCGCCGGCAGGCTTGCCCGGGACGGCCACACGGTTGTCCCGGCCTCGCCGAACACCGGGGTCAACACCATTACCGGCGAGGGACTCGCCGCCGCGCTCGCCGGGGCGGAGGTCGTCGTCGACGTGGCGAACTCGCCGTCGTTCGAGGACAGGGCGGTGCTGGAATTCTTCCAGACCTCGGGCCGCAACCTGCTCGCCGCCGAGTCAGTCGCCGGTGTCCGCCATCATCTCGCGCTTTCCGTCGTCGGCACCGACCGTCTCCCCGACAGCGGCTACCTGCGAGCCAAGCTGGCCCAGGAACGGCTGATCGTCGCCAGCGGAATCCCCTACACGATCCTGCGGGCGACGCAATTCTTCGAATTCGTCGATGCCATCGTCGCCTCGGCCGCCGAGGGCGACGTGATCCGCCTCTCTCCGGCGCTGTTCCGGCCGATCGCCGCCGATGACGTCGCGGCGGCGCTCGCCGACCTGGTCACCAGGTCGCCGCTGAACGGGATCGTTGAGGTCGCCGGCCCCGATGCGATACCGCTCGACAAGGCAGGCCGCATGGTGCTGGCAGCGAAGGCCGACAGGCGCCGGGTAATCGCCGATGTCCACGCGCGTTACTTCGGCACAGTGCTGGACGACCGGTCCTTGACACCGGGTGACAACCCACGCCGCGGGACCACCCGTTTCGAAACGTGGCTTGACCGTGTCCCGGT
Source organism: Oceanibacterium hippocampi (assembly GCF_900172325.1). Lineage (GTDB taxonomy): Bacteria > Pseudomonadota > Alphaproteobacteria > Sneathiellales > Sneathiellaceae > Oceanibacterium > Oceanibacterium hippocampi. The sequence goes on from NZ_FWFR01000002.1 coordinate 253,727, forward strand.
CGGCAGCTGAGGGCCGGGGCCAGGCGAAATCCAGACAACGAAAGGCCGCGATCATGACCATCCAGACGCATCGTCCCTTCGTGCCGGTGGCGATCCTCATCCCGGTTTCGCTGAACGCGATCTTTCTGACCGCGAACGGGCTCTTCATGCTGATCGCGCCCCTGCTCTGGTACGACGCGGTGCCGGGCGTGAGCGATACCGGTTTCTTCAACCAGCACTTCGTCCGCGATATCGGGCTCATCCAGCTGTTCATCGGATGTGCCTTCGCGATCGGCATGTTCCGCTCGGAACGACGGCTGTTCCTGTGGACCGCCGGGACGTCCTGGCTGGTCGCCCATGCCCTGTTCCATTTCTGGGAAGTCGCGGTCGGCATCTGCTCGGTCTCGGTGCTGCCACGCGACTTCCCCGCCGTCACCTTGCCGGCGCTGATCGGGATCGGGGTGTCGCTGTGGGCGGCGGATCGTCGCCGCGCGGTGCGACGGGTTCCGGCCTGACCGGCCCCGCACCGCTGCATTCGACATCGGCGCTCTTCGCAAGGCGCGGTTGCCGGGCTAGTCTTTCCGGGAACATGCAAGGGAAACCCCGGGGGAACGCCATGCCCGATCCGACCTTCGAATTCTTCTTCGACTGCTCCAGTCCGTGGACCTATCTGGCCTTCGCCAACGTCCAGCCGATGGCGAAAGAACTCGGCATATCAATCGACTGGAAGCCGATCCTCATCGGCGGCGTTTTCAACGCGGTCAACCAGGCGGTCTACGAGGGGCGGGAAAAGACGCCGTCGGCGAAGGCCCGCTACACGCTGAAGGACATGCAGGACTGCGCCGAGGATGCCGGTATCCGCATCACTTGGCCGCCGAGCAACTTCCCGGCCCGCAGCGTCGGCGCGATGCGCGCGACCCTCGCCGCCCAGGAACAGGACAGGCTGGTGCCCTACGCGACGGCGCTGTTCCGGCTCTACTGGGGCGAGGATCGCGACCTCGACGCGCCCGAGACCCTCGCCGCGGCGGCGGCCGAGGTCGGGCTCGACGGCAAGGCCCTGCTGGAACGGAGCCAGGCACCCGAGGTCAAGGAACGTCTCAAGACCAACACCCAGGAACTGATCGACCGCGGCGGCTTCGGCTCGCCGACGATGTTCGTCGGCGGCGACGACATGTATTTCGGCAACGACCGCCTGCATCTGGTCCGCAAGGCGCTGCAGCGGCGGAAGCAGGCCGCCTGAGGCACCGCCACGGGCGCCGACCTGAAATCGGGGCGTGACGTCGGCAAGGGAGGGTCGCGATGGCCTATGACGAGGAGGCGGCCGGGCGCGTCCGCCGCTGTCTGTCGGCGATCGAGGGCGTGACGGAAATCAGGATGATGGGCGGCCTCGTTTTCTGCGTGAACGGCCACATGTGCTGTGGCGTGACCGGTCCGGCATTGATGGTGCGGGTCGGTCCGGACCGGCATGCCGGCGCGCTCGCCGAGCCGAGCGTTCGACCGCTGGATATCGGCGGCGGCAGGAGGCCGCGCGCCTTCGTCTGTGTCGATCCGGCCGGCTATGCGGATGACGCAGCGCTGGCGGCATGGGTTGGTCGGGGCCTCGCATTCGTCGGCTCGCTCGCGCCGAAGAAAACCCGGCAACCGAAGAAGCGGAAGCCCGGAACAGGCGGATGAAGCCGGGACCCGGTTTCTACTCCTGCCCGGCGGCGGGGCTGCTTTCCGCCGTCGCCGGCATCTTCATCTCGGCGCCGGACGGCAGCAGCCCGTCCGGGTCGGCGATCCAGGCGGCGATATCGGCCCAGACCGTTTTCGCCTGCCTGTCGATCAGCAGCATGTGCCAGCCGTCCGGATAGACCACGAAGCGGCTGTCGCCGGGCAGCGCGGCGGCGACCTCCTGCACCGGTTCGAACGGAATCAGCTCGTCCTTCGCCCCGTAGAGCACCAGCGACGGCGCGTTCACGGCCGGCGTCGCGTCGATCGCCGTGTCCATCAGCCCGACGAGCCCGTAGACCGCGTCGATACGGGTTTCCTTGATGATCAGCGGGTCGCGGCCCAGATCGCGCAGGTAGGTAATATTGTCGGAGGCCTGGATGCCGAGGCCCCGGCCGCTCGCCCGGTTGCCCGGCAGCAGATGGGCGGCGAGCCAGAGCGAGCCCTGGTAGAACGGGTTGAGCACCCGCCAGCCGCGCAGCGCGGGTGCGACCAGCACCACGCCCTCGACGCCCGGCATGGGGCCGTCGCCGAGCGCGCGGAGAATGACCGCCGCGCCCATGCTCTCGCCGACCAGATAGAGCGGCACGTCCGGGTGCCGGGCGCCGATCGCCTGCACCGCGTCGCGAAGATCGTCTGTCAGCGCAGCCGTGCCCGGCCAGATTCCGGCCTGCGGCGTGTCGCCGAAGCCGCGCTGGTCGTAGGCATAGGTGGCGATGCCGCGCTCCGCCCACCATGGCCCGGCAAGCTCGAAGATCCGGCTGTACATGTTGAAGCCGTGCAGGCCGATCAGTACCGCCTCGGGCTCCCCTTCGGGCAGCCAGCGCTGCAGCGGCAGCACCGCCCCGTCGCCGGTCCGAAGCGTCGCCTCGGCATAGGCCGGCTGGTCCGCGCGCGGTCCGATCTCCTGAACCATCGGCGCGCAACCGCCGATCCCGAGCAGGACAAGGCCGAGTAGGACCGCCGGGCGAAGGCATCTCATGCCAGGACCTCGCGCACGCGGGTCTTCAGGACCGGCAGGAGCTCGCTCTCGAACCATGGATTCTTCCGGCTCCAGTGGGTATTCCGCCAGCTCGGATGGGGCAGCGGAATGACCGACGGCAGATAGTCGCGAAAGGCCCGCACCGTTTCGGTCATGTTGGCCTTGCGCGCCGGCCCGAGATGATAGGCTTGCGCGTAGATGCCGATGGCGAGCAGCAGCGGCACCGGCCCCAGCGCGGCGAACAGGCGGTCGTGCCAGAGCGCCTGGCATTCCGGCCGGGGCGGATTGTCGCCGCCGCGCGGGTCGCGGCCCGGGTAACAGAAGCCCTGCGGAATGATGGCAATCCGCGACTCGTCGTAGAATCGCTCGCGGTCGAGGTCGAGCCAGTCGCGCAGCCGTTCGCCGGAGGCATCGTTCCAGGGAATTCCCGTCTCGTGCACCTTCGTGCCCGGCGCCTGGCCGGCGATGACGATCCGCGCACCCGGGGCGAGGCGGATCACCGGTCTCGGCCCGAGCGGCAGCGTGGCGGCGCAATGGCGGCAGGCGCGGACGTCGTCGACCAGTCCGGCAAGGGTATCGGTGTCCTGCATCCCGCCTATTTGGCGCGAATTGCCCGCCGGTGCAAGAATCCCCGCCGTCGAACGAGACCGGAGGGGCCGCGATGCTTGACTTGCGTCCCTCCCCTTCACACGATGCGCCGGACAGGGAGGCAAGGTCACATGCACAATCCGGCGGGTCGGAAATACCTGGCGACGCTGTTCGGCGTGGCCTTCGCGATGACGGGCACGCTTGGCGGCGCGCTCGCCCAGCAGGGCCAGATTCGCGACCCGGAGAACGGCTGCGCGACCAGCAACCCGTTCCCGAATCCGAACGAGTCGATCACCTGGAACGGCGCCTGCAAGGACGGCCTGCTGGAAGGCCCGGGCACGCTCACCTGGTTCCGCGACGGTGCGGCGACGGAGAAGGACGTCGGCACCTTCCGGCGCGGCGAGCTCGAGGGCCAGGCAGAGATCAGTTTCGCCGACGGCAGCACGATTTTCGGCACCTACCGGGCCGGGCAGCGTCATGGCGAGTTCATCGTCTTCCGGCCGGACGGGCGCTATATTCGGGCGATCTACGAGGATGGCGCACTGGTTGCTGAGCGCGAACTGACGACGCGGGAATATCGGGAGTTGCGGAACAGGCGCACGGCCGATGCCGGTTCGGCCCGCCGCGAGATGCAGGAAACCGTGCAGGAGGCGGCCGCCAATCCGGTTGCCGGTGCGCCGACGACCCTCCTGCCCTCCGCCGCCGCCACGACCGCGGGCGCCGCGGCGACGGCCGCGACCGCCTATCCTTCGGTGCCCGCCTATGTTCCGCCGGCGCAGCCGGCCTATGCGAGCGTCCCGGTCCCGGTCTATTCGTCAGCACCGACATCGAGCACGGCGATCGCGCCGCCTGTCTATTCGCCGGTCGCGCCCCCCGCCGATCCGGGCGGCAGCGGGCCGGTCCGCGCCGAGGACGGGCGGATCCGGATTCCGACGATCCCGATGCCGATCGTTCCGGCCCGCCTGCCGGGCGAGCCGGACCTGCCCTCGCCCTACGCCAACCTGTCCGGCGCCGCGACGGCCAGCCTGTCGCCGCCGGTCGCCTACCAGGCCCCCGTTGCCGCCCCGGTCAGCTATGCCCAGCCGGCTTTCAACCCGCCGGCCTACACGGCGCCGGCCTACGAGGCCCCGGCCGCGCCGTTGCAACCGGTAACGCTTCGTCCGCCTGCCACCATGCCCGCCTACCAGGCGCCGGCTGCGATGCCCGCCTACCAGCCGCCCGTGCCGACCTACCAGCCGCCGATCCCCAGTTATCAGCCGCCGGCGCAGATGGTCCGCGCGACTCCGGCCCCGGTACCGACCCCGCGCCCCGCAGCGCCAATCGGACAGGCTGCCGCCGGCGATCCGGGCGAGTTGCTCGCGCTCAATTTCGAGGACGCGGATCTCCGGGAGGTAATCAGGCTCGTGCTCGGCGACGTGCTGGGCGAGCCCTACAGCGTCGATCCGGCGGTGTCGGGCCGGGTCTCACTGCCACCCGGCAGCCTGGTACGGCGTGACGAGATGCTGCCGCTGCTTCGCCGGGTGATGCTGCTGAACGGGGCGGAACTGGTGCGCGACCAGAACGGTTACCGGGCGGTCCAGGTCGCCGGTCCCAATCTCGCGGGCGGCGCCCGGATCGCCGTCGCCTCCGATCCGGAAAGCGCCTTCGTCGCCGGCTACGCCAAGGAACGGGTGGGCGACCTGGCCGGCGCCGCCGCCGACTATGACGCGATTCGCCGACGCTTCCCCGGCACGCAAACCGCGATGCTGGCCGAGGAACGGCTGACGACACTGCAGGCCGCACCCGCTATGGCGGCGAGAGCCGCGCCGGCACAGCCGGTCGTCGCCTCGGCCCAGCCGGCGCCTGCCGCCGGGCCCGGCGACCAGAGCCTGAACGGGCGCACCGTCTGCACCCAGCCGGACCTCTACGGCGACGGCAGCTACTGGTGCGGCACGGTGCTCGAACATGGCTACGGCCATTACCGGGTGAAGGTGAGCGAACTCCAGGCCGACGGGCTGTTTTCGTTCGGGTTCTCCGGTGACACCTGCACCGGCGGCGGATTCCTGAGCCTGATGTCGCGCGGCAAGGAAGTGCGCGTGCCAGAGGCCTGCATGACCCTGGTCAACTAGCGCGGCCCACGCGCGACTGGTGCGATTGCGATTACCCGGAGCAATCGGCTGTGAACCGGCGGAACCCGTCGGTGATTGCCCCCGTCAGGCGCCGGGTCAGTCCAGCTGACCCGGCTTCTTCGGCGTGCGCGGCTGCTCGACGCCCCGGTTTTCCAGGGCAAGGACCGCCTGGAAACGCTGGCGCATTTCCTGGGTGACGTCATTGGCCTGACGCTCGTTACGGATCACCCGCGGCGAGATCAGGACCAGCAGTTCGGTCCGCGTGATGTTGGTCGAGCGGCTGCCGAACAGGTTGCCGACCAGCGGCAGGCGATGCAGGACCGGGATCCCGCTGTCGCCATCCTCGGCGCTTTCCCGGATCAGGCCGCCGAGCACGAGGGTCGAGGTGTCGTTGACGGCGACGGTGGTCAGGAAGCTCCGCCGCGAGATGGTCGGCGAATCGATGTTGGCGACTGTGGTCGGCACTGCCTGGCTGACTTCCTGGGCGATTTCCAGGGTGACCAGGCCGGAGGCATTGACCCGGGGGGTCACCTCCAGCGTCACGCCGGTCTCGCGATACTCGACCGAGTTGACCTGCCGCGTGTCGGCCTGGTCGAGGCCGCTCGAGAACTGCGTCAGGATCGGCACCTGGTCGCCGACCTGCAGCTTCGCCGGCTGGTTGTCGAGGACCATGAGCTGCGGCGCCGCCACCATGTTGAGCGAGGTCAGCTCCGAGAGCGCGTCGAGAATGATGCGCGGATCCCCGTTCCGGAGCAGCGCGAAGGAGAAGCCGCGAATGGCGGTCGAGAGCGGACCGCTGCTTTCGTCGTTCCGCAACACCGTCTGGCTGTCGGTACGGCCGGCGTCGCCCTTCAGGAAATACTGCACGCCGAAGCGCAGGCCGTCGGTCAGCGTCACCTCGACGATCTTGACGTCGATCAGCACCTGCAACGGCACGATATCGAGCTTCGCCAGTACTTCTTCGATGATCCGGTATTCCCGCGAGGTCGCCTGCACGAGCACCGCGTTGTTCGATTCGTCGGCGATGATGCGGATATTGCCGCCGTCGCGCGGCGCCGCCGCCGAGACGGGCGTCAGGGCGTCCGGCTCCGTCAGGGCCCTTTCGGCGGCGCCGTCGGCCTCGGACAGGGTGACCGGCGCACCGCGTTCCTCGAACACCGCGCGGAGCGTGTTGGCGATCGACGATGCCTTGCCGTTCTGGACATAGTAGACGAAGAGCCGGCGCTCGGTGGCGCTCCGGGTGCGATCGAGACGGGCGATCCAGTTGCGCGCCTCGGAGAGATATTCCGGCTGCCGCGAGATCACCAGGATCGCGTTCATGCGCTCGATCGGCACGAACCGCACGAGCCCGGCAAGCGGACCCGACTTGCTGCCGCCGAAGACGTTCTCGAGCTCGATCACGAGATCGCCGACGTCGGCATTCTGCAGCGTTTCGAGCAGCACCGAATGGCCGGCCATCTGGTTGATGTCGAAGATGTCGACGGTCTCGCGGGCAAGCCGCAGTTCCGGTCCGGGCGCCGCGAGGATCAGCAGATTGCGCTGGGTGTCGGTATAGGCGATCTGGCCTTCACGGAGCAGCGGTTCGAGGATCTTCGCCATCTCGCCGGCGCCGATGAAGTCGAGTGGCACGACGAGCAGCGAGTAACCGGCGCCCTGGTCGATCGAAAGCCGTGGCCCGATCCCGGCGCGCGCTTCGGCCCGCGGCACGATCCGGTATACCCCGCCACTCAGTTCCATTGCCGCGCCGCTCGCAGCCAATGCCGCCTCGAGCGCCGGAATCAGCGCCGAGCGGGCAACCGGGCGACCGCTTTCGAAGGTGACGCGACCGTCGACGCGCGGATCGATGACATAGGACTGGTCGAGCAGGTCACCGAGAATGACCTGGGCCACCTCGCGGATGCTCGCATCCTGGAAACTCAGGTTGATGTCGCCCCGGGCCAGGCCGCCGCCGCCGCCGCGACCCGCCTTGGCGAGGTCGATACGCTCGCCCTCCGCCGGATAGAGTTCGGCGATCTTGCCGGTCTCGACCGTGCTGTTGGCGGCATCGGCTGCCGCTATCGAATTCTGCCCGGGCACAGAGGGAACCATCGCCGACGGCCTTGGCTGCACGGCCGGGCTGGCCGTGGCCGTTGCCGCCGCCGGTGTCGCCGCAACCGGGCGTTTCTGCTTCACGCTACAGCCGGTGAGCGCGAGGCTCAGTCCGACCATCACGAGGAGCGGTAATCGTGCCCGCATCAATGTCTCCCCTCAATTCCCGTCAGCATACCGCATCGACCGGCCCGATACAGCACCTTGACCCGCCCTCTTGATCGAAAGTCTCAACGATCATGCAGACGGATGATCACTTCCCGGTCGTCCTCGACAAGAACGATCCGGTCGTCGGTGATTTCCCGCACCGTCCAGCCATCGACCTCGGCGCCCTCGCGCAGACGAAGCGTCTTGCCGTCCGGCCCTTCGAGCAGCACGATCCGGGCATCGCCGGCGACGATCGCGCCGCGCATTCGGTAATTCCCGAGGCCCGGGCGTTCGGGGGTCGCGGCGACGATGCCGCGCGGCGGCCGGCGCGTGGCGACGAACAACGGCCGCTGCCGGGTCGCCTCGAGGCTGTCGAGCGGCGGCACTTCCGGCAGGCTGGCCGCGACACCGTCGGCGGGCCGGGATGCAACCTCCCCAGCGCGCTCCGGCGCCGACGCCGGGCGCAGCCAGGGCAGCACCGCAAGCCCCAGAAAGATCGCCAGGAGCAGCAGCCAGAGCCGGTTCACGGCGGCGCGCCTGATTGTCTTCGCGCTCATGACCCGGCCCCTTCCACGGGCCGCATGTAGCCGGCAATCTCGGCACTGACATCGAGATGCAGGCCCGGATTGTCCGAAGCCGCCGATTGTGCTCGGACGTAGAGCGTGTTGATGACCAGAGCCGGTGCCGCCGTCTCGATTCGGTGGAGTGCCGCCTGCAGCGAGGCGGTTGCGGCCGAGAACTGGACGTCGAGCGAGATCCGGCGGTAACCGTCGGCCACCGTCACCGGGCGGGCCTCGAAGCTGACCAGGACGGCACCGCTCTCCGACAGGGCCGCCTTGACCGTTTCCTGGAGATCGGCCAGCGCCTGGGCAACGCTGCCGCCCTCGAGGAAGACGATGTCCGGGTCGATCGACGGCGAGGCCGGCTCCGGCCTGACCGGGGCATCCGGCGGGGAACTCGCGATCGCCCGCATCTCGGCGACCAGCCGCTCCTGTGCCGCCAGCGCCTCGCGACCGTCTGCATAGTCGTTCCAGGCCGGCAACAATCCGGCAAGAACATAAACCAGGATGACCGCCGCGAGCAGCAGCAGGGCGAGCAGACGGGATGAGCGCGCGCCGATCGTCATGGCTTCGTCGCCTTGCCGCCGGCCGCACGCGCCAGTTCGGCGATGAACTCGAAGTTCTCCCGGCCGCTCACGGCATCCCGGCTGACCGCCGTCCGGAAGGCGACCGAGGCGATCTCGGGGGCGCCCTCGAGGATCGGCACGAGGGTCGCGGCGGAACTTGTCGAGCCCTGCAACTCGACCCGCCCGTCGACGATGTTGAACTGCTGGATCCAGGTGTCGTCGGGCAGGATCGCGCTCAGCCGCTCCAGGATCTGCGAGGCGACCGGCGCCGAGGCCTTGTCCGCGACCGCGTTCAGGAGGCCGGTCCGATCGCCCGCGGCAAGCCGCCGAGCGCGCAGGCGATCCTCGACCTCGGGCCGGAGGTCGGCGATCTCGGCCTGCAGGGCATCGCTCCGACGCTCGAGCCAGAGCCGGGGCGACCAGACGGCGAGCAGCGCCGCGAGCAGCATCGCGACCAGCAACACGGCATTCAGGGTCCGCACCGGGCTCGCCCGCTCGCTGCGCCGCTCCGGCGGCACCAGATTCCGCGATGGCGCCGGGTTGCGGAACGGCTTGTCGTCCGCCAGGTCGACGATATCGGGGCGCAGTCCCCAGGTGGTCAGCCGGTCCAGCCATTCCTGCACCGGCGCCCGCGGGACGACGGAAAGGTCGAGGCTCAAGCCGTCTTCCCCGGCGCTCAGATTCTCGTAGTAGAAATGAACCTTGTCGGCCCGGAACGGGGTCTGCCGTTCCATCTCGAAGGCGAGCACCTCGTCGAGGTTCTCGGCAGCCGCGGCCGGGAGCCGCACGGTTTTCCGAAGTCCGAGATCGGGTGACAGCCGCAGCACGATGGACGGCGCCTGCCGGACCGCGGCGGCCAGCGGTGGCGCACCGGCTTCGCCGGCGACGACCGAGACCTCGCCGATCCGCTCGTTCCGGCCGCCGGAGAGCCGCCAGAAGGCGACCCGGCCGGGTTCCTGACGCAGCAGCAGGACATCGTCCTCGAAGCCCAGCGCGCGGCTGAGCGATGGCGGCAGGGCCCCGCGCAACGCGCCGCCCCACCAGTCCAGGAAGCGTCCGATCCAGCCTTTTTCGCGATGCGCACCACGCGTCATCGGCAAGTTCCCCCTGCGTGCCCGGCGCCCCCGGCCGAGCGACCGCACCCTATCATCCACCCTTCCCGCCAGCAATCGCGCCTAGCCGTCATGGCGGGCGAGTAGGCGATAGGGCGCATCCGGCTGGAAGGTGAGCCAGACCAGAGCGCTGCGGCGGAAGACCCGCCCGCCCGGGCCTGTGACCGAGGCGGCGATTGTAAAGGCGCGGCCCGGCGAATGGCGGAAGAAGCGCGAGAAGGCGACCAGGTCGGCGCTGTCCTGCCGGCGGTCGCGCGAGAGCCTGCCGGCGACCGTCTCGCTCAGTCCGGGAATGGCCGCCAGGGTCGCCGCGCTGGCGACGTCCGGGTCGAGGCCGTCGAGCCGGGAATGGACCGTCACCAACGGCGCCACCCGGGCGAAAAGCGCGGCGTCCATGCCGCGCACCCGGGCCAGTTCCTCGACCCGCTGGAAGGGCGCGTTCGCCGGCTCGCCATCGCGCCCGAGCCGGCGATAGTCGATCGCCTCCGCGCCCCCGGTGCGACGGTCGTCATCGCCGTCGCGCCAGTCCTGCACGGCCGCGGCGAGATTCGCCGCCCGGTCCGGCGCGACCGTCATGAACAGTCCGCGCAGAAGTTCGCCCGGCGCCTCGTTCAGGTCGATCCGACCGGCCTCGTCGCTGACCTGCACGGTGATCGGCGTGCCGTCGATCCGGTAGTCGCGCGGGGCGCCGGTGCGGTCGACATCGTCGGCGGTGCGCGGGTCAAGCAGGTCGCGGAGCGCCAGCGCGATTCCCGCGTCCGCCATATGGCGACTTTCCGCGGCGTCGCGGAGATCGGAAACAAGACGGGTCTCGCCGCGCCCGTGCGTGGCGATCCCGGCGGCGAGCGCGCCGAGCAGGGCCAGCCCCCAGAGCACCACGATCAGCGCGATTCCGTCCTCGCCCCTGCCCCGGCGCCGCGTCATCGCGGGACCGCCGACAGGGCCGGCGCGATCATCAGCGGCGGCCAGTCGCCACCGGGCCAGGCGAGTTCCACCCGGATCATTGCCGGCAACCGCTCGGCGTCCCGCCAGTCGCGCTGCCAGCCGACCGCGCCGCCCTCGGTCGCGCTGCCGTAATAGGCAAGGCGGAACGAAGTCGCGTCGGACAGCAGCACGCTCCGTTCGATCTGCCCGGCCGCTTGCAGCGACGCCGAACCGGGCTGCCACGGCGCCCGCGCGATCACCAGCCCATCGTCTCCGAGGCCGATATCGAGGATGTTGAGCCCCCTCTCCCCGCCGGGCCGGCGGATGTCGGCAAGAAAGCGGAGGCGTGATGCGCTGCCTTCGAACAGCAGGATCGGGCGCACGGCCCCCGGCGCGGTCAGCGGCAACGCCAGTTCGATGCGCTGACGGAGAACCTGCTGCGCAAGCCGCAGCCGCTCGCTGGAATCCGCCGCCGTTTCGGCCGCGCGGCGGCCGCTGACCGCGAAATCGATGGCCGCGCCCAGCACCAGCGTGACCAGTCCCAGAAGCGCTATCGCGACCAGCGTTTCGAGAAGCGTGAAGCCGCGTTCGTTCATCGTCGTGCCGATACCCCGACGCGGACGGTCTGAAGCGCCGCCGCCGGTTCGCCGCGATAGGCGACCGCGACCGCGACCCGGTAGGCGACAGGCACGTGTTCCTCTGCCTTGCCGGCCGCCGCGCCGCCGGATCCCGGTGCCGGGCGCGGCAACGGGCGCAGATCGAGGACCCAGGCGAATCCGTCGCCCTCGTCGCCGACGATCCGCCCTTCGGCCAACGGCACGGTCCGTCCGGGCTCGGCCAGCTTGCTTTCGGCGATCAGCAAGGCACGGCCGACGATCTCGGCCTCGCGCAAGCCCCGGAACGAACCGGCCACGACCTGATAGATCGCGACCAGCGACAGTGACAGGATGGCGAACGCGACGATCAGTTCGAGCAGGCTGAAACCCTGTTCGCCCGGCTGGCGTCGCGGCCGGGCGCCCGGCCTACTGCCAGTTCCCGACATCCTGCGCATCACCGTCGCCGCCCACGACCCCGTCCGCCCCGAGACTGAAAATGTCGTAGTCGCTGGAATGCTCCCCGGGATTGCGATAGCCGTATGGCCGGCCCCACGGATCGTCGGGGAGCTTGCCGCCCTTCAGATAGGGTCCGTTCCACGCGGCCACGCCTGACGGTCTGGCGACCAGCGCCTGAAGCCCTTCCTGGCCCGTCGGATAGCGTCCGACATGAAGCCGGTAGAGATCGAGACCGGCCTCGAAATTCTGGATCTGCAGGCGCGCCGTGTCGGTCTTGGCGGAGAATGCGTAGCGCAGTACCTGCGGGCCGACCAGGCCGCCGAGCAGCGCCAGGATCACCAGCACGACGAGCAGCTCGACGAGCGTGAAACCCGCCTCGCCTCGGCGCCGCTGCCGTCTGTTTCGATATGTGGTCCCGATCATCATTCCGGGCCGGAGTATAACGGCGAAAACCGGCGCCTGAAGCGGCAACTTTGCGAAATGCGGTTCAATCGATCTCGATACGGAGCACGACCCGTCCGTTCTTCACGTCGACCGACTTGCGGGCATTGACCGGGATCGGGATACGGACCTGTCGGCAATAGACAAGCAAAGCGGCCGCCAGTTCGCCCCGATAGGGACAGATCGTCAGTCTTCCCGCTCCATCGGTGGCAAGTTCGACGGTAAAGGGATGGTCGCTGTCGGCGGCGAGTTTGATGTCGATCACGCTGCCGGAAGGAATCGGGTCGCCAAGGCTTCGCTTCAGTGTGGTGAGTCCGCGCATGACTTCTGTATTGGTGAAGAAAATCTCACGGTACTCTGTAGCCATGGTAGATACTCTAAAATACAAATGTCATCGCCTGGCCAAATCGACAGTACAAACGGCGTCGATCGGGCCGAATTGAATGTTTGATAGCAGCATGTTCGGGCGGATCAAACCCCTGGAAACGGCTTTAATAGAGGATTCTTTCTAAACCGTGACCATTGACACGTTCTAGAGGGCCAATTGATTGAGGCCGAGAACGGCGGACAACACCGCATAGATGATCGCCGCGACGATCATCCCGAGAACGAGAATCAGGACCGGCTCCAGCACCCCCATGAGGCGACGCACGGCGAGCGCGCTTTCTTCCTCATAGATCTCGGCGACCTTCTCGAGCATCTCGGCAAGTCGCCCAGACTGTTCGCCGACGGCGATCAGCCGCACCGCCAGCGCCGGCAGCAGGTGATCCTCGTCGAGCGACGGGGCGAGCATTGCGCCTTCCCGCACCCGCGTCTCGACGCGCCGCAGCAGGGCCGACACCGCGCCATTGCCGACCGCGTCCGCGGCCGTCCCGATCGCTTCCGGCAGGGCCACGCCGTTCCCGACCAGGAGGGCCAGGGTCCGCGCCATCCGTTCGGTGACGATCCGCGCCGTGACCGGCCCGATCAGCGGCGCCTGCATCAGCATACGGTCGAAACGGGCCTGCATGCCCGGACGGCCGAGAGCGATCCGCCCCGCGATCCAGGCGACGACAACGCCAAGTCCGAGCGCCCAGGACCATTCCCGCATGAACCGCGCCGTGCCGATGACGATGCGCGTGGCCGCCGGCAGTTCGGCGGCGGCTCCGGCGAACAGCGCTTCGAACTCGGGAATGACGAAGGTCAGCAGCAGGACGATCGAGAGCGCCGCGACGGTCAGCAGGATGGCCGGATAGGTCAGCGCGGAGTTGATCTGCTGGCGGATGCGGCGCGCCATTTCGAGTTCACGCGCGAGCCGCTCGAGAACGAGTGTCAGGGTCCCGCTCGCCTCGCCCGCGCGCACCGTCGCGGCGATCGCCGGCAGCGCCGCACCGGGTTCGAAGGCCAGCGCCCGTGAGAAACTCTGGCCCTGGCGGATGCGGTCGAGCAGGCGCCGGGAAAGCGCCGCGTCCGGGTCGCGCCCGCCGGTCTCGGCGATCATGCCGAGCGCCCGGTCCAGGCTGAGGCCGGCGCCGAGCAGGGTCGCGAGCTGGCGCATGAAGGTGACCGGCGGCCGGCTTCGGCCGGACAGGGCAAGCCAGCCGCGCCAGCCCCGCCGCGTCGCCATCGGTGCCGGCCCGGGGCCGATCTCGTCAGCCCGGATGGGTACCTGGTTGGCAGCCTGCAGGCGGGCGACCACGGCGTCCCGGTCCGGCGCCTCCATCTCGCCTTCCGAGACGGCGCCGTCGGGCAACACCGATTTGTAGCGGAAACGGGCCATTTCGCTGCCTATGTCCGGTCAGTCAAAATGCGTCACCCGAAGAACTTCCTCAATGCTGGTGATCCCGCTCAGCGCCTTGCGGAGGCCGTCGTCGGCCATCGACCCCATGCCGTCGGCCGCGCCCTGCCGGGCGATCTCGCCGCGATCGGCGCGCTGCAGGATCAGGCGCCGTATTGCCTCGGTGACCGGCAGATACTCGGCGATCGTGGTTCGCCCGCGATAGGCGCGCTCGCCGACGTCGGGTTTCGGCCGCCAGAGCCTCGGCGGGCCATCCGACAAGCGGTCTAGGCCGAGTTCGGCGACCAGTTCGGGCAGCGGCTCGTAGGGCTCGATCAGCTCCGGATCGAAAGTGCGGACAAGGCGTTGCGCGAGAATGCCCTTGAGCGCCGAGGTCAGCAGGTAATCCTCGACCCCCATGTCGAGCAGGCGAGCAACCGCGCCGGCGGCATCGTTCGTATGCAGCGTCGAGAGCACGAGATGGCCGGTAAGCGCCGCCTGCACGGCGATTTCCGCGGTCTCGAGGTCGCGGATCTCGCCGACCATCATGATGTCCGGGTCCTGGCGCAGGATCGAGCGCAGGATCGAGGCGAAGGTGAGGCCGATCTTCGGCCGCACCTGGATCTGGTTGATTCCCTTGATCTGGTACTCGATCGGATCCTCGGCGGTGAGGATCTTGGCGCCCGGTCCGTTCAGCCGGTCGAGTGCCGCATAAAGCGTCGTCGTCTTGCCGCTGCCGGTCGGCCCGGTCACCAGGATGATTCCGTTCGGCCGCTCCAGGAGGTCGTCCAGTGCGGCCAGGATCGGGGCCGAGAAACCGAGACCCTTCAGTTCGAGCGGCGCCTGTTCCCGGTCGAGCAGGCGGAGCACGACGCTCTCGCCATGCATCGTCGGGACGACCGAGACCCGGATGTCGATCTCCCGGCCGCGGACCGCCATCTTGAACCGGCCGTCCTGGGCGAGCCGCCGTTCGGCAATGTCGAGACCGGCCATCACCTTGACGCGGCTGGTGATCGCCGCCTGCAGTCCGGCACCGGGAGACGGTTGCGGTCGGAGCACGCCATCGATCCGGAAGCGGATCCGCAGATCGGCCTCGAACGGTTCGACATGGATATCGGAGGCGCGTTCGGCCGCGGCCCGGGCGATCAGGTCGTTGACGAGGCGGATCACCGGGGCGTCGCTCGCCATGTCCTTCAGCCGCTCGACATCGCCCGAGGCGACCGCGTTGCTGGAAACCGGCGCGGCGCCCTCCTCGCGCGTCCCGTAAAGCCGGCCGAGCGCGGCCTCGAGATCGGCCGGGACCGCGACCCAGCGGCGCACCGGGCGACCGACGATCAGCCGGATCGCCTCGGCCGCATAGTCGCTGAGCGGATCGCACATCGCCAGATCGACGCCGTTCTCGTCGGCGCCGATCGGCAGCACCCGGCTTTCGTGGAGGAAGCCCGGAGTCACCGTATCGGCGAACAGCGCCTTGTCGGGGTAATCGGATTTCGCGGCGAGCGGCAGGTCGAGACAGCCGGCCAGCGCCGCCGCCATGGCGCCTTCCGGCACCAGGCCGAGACGGGTCAGAATGATGTCGAGCCGTTCGCCCGAGGCGCGGTTGAGCGCCTGCGCCCGGGCCAGCCCGTCGCCGTCGACCAGTTTCCGTTCGATCAGGATGTCGCCGAGTTCCATCGTTCCCGTCCGTCTGAAGCGGCCGCAGTCTAGCCGAACGAGGCGGACACGGGAATGCGCGCGCCAAGCAGGTAGACCAGCCAGATGGCAAGCGCGAGACCCGGACCGAAGGGAATGCGCGTCGCCATGTCGAAACGCCCGCGACCGACAAGCGCCAGCAGGGCGACCGCAGCGAGCGTTGCGAGCGCGCCGACGAAGACGATCGCCGGCAGGGCCTGCCAGCCGCACCAGGCGCCGCCGGCGGCGAGCAGCTTGGCATCGCCGAGCCCGAGCCCGTCGCGCCCGCGCAGCCGGCGATAGGCGACACCGATCACGGCGAAGACCAGGAATCCCGCGGCCGCGCCGACCAGCACGCCGACAATGTCGGGCCGCCCGGTCAGGCCGGCGGCGGCAAGGCCGGCGACCGCCAGCGGCAGGGTCAGTCGGTTGGGCAGCAGTCCGTGTTCGAGATCGATCGCGGCGAGTGCCAGGAGGCCCCAGCCGAGCAGCGCGGCCAGCCACGCCTCGACACCGCCGCCGGCGGCCAGCACGGCCACGACCGCGACCGCGAGCGCCGCCGCCTCGGTCGCCGGGTGCCGCCAGGGTATGGTCCCGCCGCAGTGACGACAGCGACCCCGGTTGAGGGCGAAACCCGCGAAGGGCACAAGATCGCGCACCGCCAGGGTCGCGCCACAGGACTCGCAGGCCGAGCGGCCGGCGATCCAGTTCCGCCCGGTCGGCATGCGGGTCGCGAGCAGGTCGAGAAAGGAGCCGACGAACGGCGAAACGACGATCAGGAAAGCGGTCACGACCGGATCGCCGAGAAACCGGGCAAGCGTGTCACCGGTCATCATGGTTCGCCCGGTCACCGGGGCCGGCGGCGAGTGCCGTTCCTTGCCGCTTTTTCGGACGCGGCAAGTGCGTTAGCTTTTCCAGATGCAAATGACCCATCTGCTTGTCGGCGCGCTTGCGCTCGCCTCCGTCGCGGCTTCGACCGGGGTCGCGATTCTCCTGTTGCCGCCCGGGATACAGCCTCCGGAAGTTGACGCGGCGCACGCGACAACCTCCGACGGCAATGCCGCCGCCCGGCCCGGGGCCGGCCCGTCGAAGGCCGAAATCGCCGAACGGGTCGCCCGGCTCGAGCAGCGACTCAAGGCCGAAGAGGGCAAACTCGACGACTGGAAAATGCTCGGCCGATCCTATGTAACCCTCGGTCGCTATGGCGAAGCGGTCAGTGCCTGGGTCCAGGCGGCAACGGTCGCACCGAACGATCCGGAGGTGAGGGGCGCCCTCGCCCGGCTCCAGGAAATCGCCGATCAGCGTGGCCGTCATCCCACATCTTCGCAGTGAATTCATCGAACCGTCGTCCAAACGCCTTTACCCTGTGACCTGATAAGTGAATAATCTCAATAAGGAATCCTGGAACTATAACAACCCGGGGGGCTGCACGACATGTGGGGATTCAAGACACCTTCTAAGGTGACAACGTTCCTGTTAGGGCTTGTCGCTCTGACGGGTGCATCGCTATTCGACGGCCAGGGAGAGGCGGCGGCGCAGCAGACACCGCAATTCCTGCCGGACAAACATCTGGGAGTGACCTCCTGCGCCGGGTCGACCTGCCACGGTTCGATCGAGCCATGGGCGAATTCGGTGGTCCTTCAGAACGAATACGTGACCTGGCAGCAGAAGGACCGTCATTCGAAAGCCTATGACGTGCTTCTCAGCGAACGGTCGCAGCGCATCGCCCGCAATCTCGGGCTGGAGAACGCGGCGACCGCGGACGTCTGTCTCGACTGCCACGCCGACAACATCCCGGCCGAACTTCGCGGCCGAACCTTCCAGATTTCCGACGGCGTCGGTTGCGAGGCCTGCCACGGCGGCTCCGAACGCTGGCTCGGCGTTCACCTGACTGGTGGCGGACATGCCAACAACGTGCAGGCCGGCATGTACTCCACGGTCGACCCGGTCAAGCGGGCGAAGCTTTGCCTCGGCTGCCATTTCGGCGATTCGAAGAAGTTCGTGACGCATCGCATCATGGGCGCCGGGCATCCGCGCATGCCGTTCGAGCTCGACACCTTCACCTGGAGCCAGCCGGCGCATTTCCGCATCGACGACGACTACGCGAAGCGCAAGCAGGTCACCAACGGCGTGCAGACCTGGGCCATCGGCCAGGCGCTGGCGATGCAGAACATCCTGACCCTGCTCACCGATCCGAAGCGGAGCCATGACGGGATCTTCCCGGAACTGGTCTTCTTCGACTGCCATGCCTGCCATCATCCGATGAGCAACCTGCGCTGGCAGCCGCGGGCCAGCACGGGCCTCGGCCCGGGCGTTGTCCGGCTGAACGACGCCAACCTTGTCATGCTGCGGGTCATCGCCGGCCATGTGGCCCCGGAACTCGGTGACATGCTGCAGGACCAGACCCGTGCCCTGCACCAGGCGTCGACCGACGGCATCGACGCCACCGGCGCCGCGGTCGCGGCCCTTCAGGACACCCTGTCGCAGCTGATCGAGAAATTCGCCTCGCACAGCTTCGGCGGCGACGACATGAAGGCGCTCCTGAAAGGCGTGATCGACGAGGGGCTGCGCGGTGAGTATGTCGACTACGCGGCTGCCGAACAGGCCACCATGGCGATCGGTTCGATCCTCGATGCCATGCAGAAGGCGGGCCTGATCGACCAGGCGACCTTCGACGCCATGGGCGCCAAGCTCGACGAGGCCTACGCCTCGGTGGAGAAGGACGAGGCCTACAAGCCGGCGACCTATGTCGCCGCCCTGCAGGCGCTGAAGGAGTCCGCGTCCGGGCTCTGACGGGACTGCCACGGACTGAATACCCGGGCGGCGGCGTCGGAACCGCCGCCCGGTTTCGTTCCGGGGGGCTCCCTGCCATGACGACATGGCGCGGCGGATCAAAGGGAGTATCCGCCCTCTTGCCCGCCGCGGGGGAACCGGACCGATCGGCGCCTGTTTGCCGACTTGAGCCACTATCCGGGAGATACACATGCGTAGTTTGATCGTTTTTTGCGGCCTTGTGCTTTTCGCATTCGGCGCCGCAGCGCAGGCCCAGCATTCGCCGCTGCACGAGGCCGAGCTGAACGGCTTCATGCAATCCTTCGACGCCATGCAGGCGCTCGGCGAGAAGTACGACCGGCTGTTCGAGGAGCGCGGCGTCAACAGCGGCCCGAACGACTCGCCCTTCTCGCAGGGCGCGGCCGCCTTGCTCGGCACCCATGCCTATTCGGAAGCGGAGGCCATCGCACAGCGTTACGGCTTTGCCAACCTGCAGCACTGGGCGACCACGGGCGACCGCATCATGCGCGCCTATGTCGCCGGACACATGGCCGGCCAGGCGCCGCAGATGGACGCCGCGATGGCCCAGGCGCGCCAGCAGATCATGAGCAACTCCAGCCTGACCGAACAACAGAAGCAGGAAATGCTGAAGCAGATCGAACAGGCGATGGGCGCCGTCGGCAACATGAGCCGCGATGTCCCGCCCGAGGATATCGCGCTGGTCCAGCGCTACAGGGCCGAACTCGATCGCGCGTTCGACGCCGCCGAGTAACCGCGGCAAGCGATGCTGCTTCGCCTCGTCGGCGTTTTCCTGGCATTGCCGATCCTGTCGCTTGGCCTGTTCGGCTACCTTGGCTGGAGCGCGTTGCTGTTTCTCGGAATCGTGATTCTGACAGTCGCCCGGATGCCTGCATTCGGGTTCCCCGGTATCTTTCGGCGTCGACGACATGTGCACGGCGAACCCGAGGTCCGCCGGGCGGTTCCGAGTACAGTGGAGCGAGTCCGGAGGAGCGTGTCGGCATCGACGAGCGACGGGAACTGGTCGGCCATCTGCGGGCGATGAACACTGCCATGAGCCTGACCATCATCGGCGGCTCGATCGCAGCGCTCGCGTTCGGAACCGGCTGACAGGCATCGACGGCAACGAAAACGCCCCCGACCTTGCGGTCGGGGGCGCTGTTCGTCAGACGTCAGTGTGGTCCGTCAGTCGGCCAGGGCCGCGCGTTTCGACTTTTCGGTCTTTTCCGGGCGCGCCGCGAGGAAATCCTTCTTGCGGATCTCGTCCGTGACCGTCCAGACGTTGCCGTTCTCGTCGAGATAGAAGTCCTGCATCTCGCGGAGATTGAAGGGCCGGCTGCCGAGGCGACCGAAGATCGCCATCTGGCCGCCGGTTTCATCGACCGCGCGGTCACGATCAAGGCCCTTCGAGATCGACAGGGCCGGCCGGTTCATCTTCCACCAGGCCACCAGTTCCGGCTTCGGTTCCGGGCTGTAGCCGTAAAAGCGCGGCTGACTGTCCGGTGAGGTGAGCTGGATGACCTTGAGGCCGTTCCCGCCGTCGGCCACGTAGGCGAACAGCGAGGCATTGGTCGAACCGACTACGACGTCGCGGGCGTCGTTGAGCTTCCCGTCGGCGGTGTACTTCATGTAGATCGCCGGCGCTTCCGGCTTCTCCACGTCGACGATGACCAGGCCCTCGCCCTTCGCTGCAACATAGGCGTAGGTGCGGGCGACATAGATCCGCTGGGCGTCCTGCATCGGCACGGTCGCGCTCTCGACCTTGCGCGGGCGGTCCGGATGGGTGACGTCGACGACGTGGAAGCCGTCCGCGTCGGTCACGAAGAGATAGCGGAACTGCAACGCCGTCGCCCGCGGATCGTTGAACGGGATGATGTTGACCACCTGCGGCTTCAGCGGCTCGTCCATGTCGAGCACGACCACGCTCCGGTCGGTCGTGATGTAGAAATAATAGCCGGCGATCGTGATATGCCGTGCCCCGTTCAGGACGCCGCCCTCGTTCCATGTCAGCGCGCGGGTCAGGAAGTTGTTCCGGGCCTCGCCGTCGGAGAGCGTGTTGACGTCGGAGAGGATCAGGCCCTCCTCCGAGTCGGTTATGAACACATAGTCGTAGATCGGGTGGAACGGCTGCTCCTGGTTGGTCACGAACATCAGTTCGCGGGTCGCGTCGTCCTTGCTTTGCCGGTCGGGATGGATCGGCTGGGTCGTCGGCAGCGCCATGCAGGTCGCGTTCTTGCTCGCGATATGGGTGTTGTGCCCAAGCGAGCTGAACGGCGCGGTGATGATCCGGTCGGAGATACCCTTGTTGGCGATCGAGGCGACGTCATAGGCCTGGAAGCCGCGCCGACCCTCGGCGACATAGAGATACTCGCCGCGCAACTGCAGGCAGCCGACCTGGCCGCTCGGCTGGGTATAGACGTCGTAGAGTTCCCGGTTCCGTTCCTGGTGTTCCCGATACCAGTCGGGATAGGCGTATTTCTGCAGATAGCTGCCGATCACCGCCTGCGGCTCGTCGAACTCGGTGACCCGGATCGCCTCGAAACCGTCGGTCCCGCCGACCCAGGCATTTGCGCCCACGAAGTTGACGAAATTCGTCCCCTGCAACAGAAGCTGCGCCATGATCGCGTTGTTGTCGTTCTTCTCGGAGATATGGCAATCGCTGCAGGTCTTGGTTTCGGTCTTGCGCACGGTGTGCGGGAAATGCGGCGCGAAGGCCTGGCTGGAATAGCCCGAGGCCGAGACCGGCGCCTGCTGGATGTAGATCCGTTCGCGGTTGATGTTCTGGGACGAAAGTACCAGCGCCGAGGAGGAACGGACCGGGGCGATGGTGTTGCCCTTGACCGTCGAATGGACGCCGAGCTGGAACATCTGGTCGCGCGCGACCTGCGGATTGTATGAGGCGTAGTTACGCGTCACGCCGCCGTCGAAATGCAGCCGCGGGGTCTTCCAGTTCGCCTGGATGGGCAGATGACAGCCGGCACAGGACGTCGTCCACGACAGATGGCAGGTGAAGCATTCCATCTCGTCGTCGTCATGCGCCAGGTTGTCGGTCGCGACACCCGGTCCCCAGGCCATGCTGGTGCCCTTCGACATCAGCTTCGCCCGCGCCGCCTTCTCGTTGTAGTTCGCGCTCGCCGGATTGATGGTGTCTTTGACCAGCGAGACTTCCCATTCCATGTTCGGGCCCAGCGCGTCGGCGATTTCCTTCGGCGGCTTGGTGCCCGGGCCCCAGAGCGAGGGACGCTGATAGAGCCGGCAATCCTGGCGCTCGTTGAGCGGTTCGTCGCAGTCGCTGCCGCGCCAGACGAAGCGCGAGCGGCCGTCCGGCGTCCGCAGCAGGCCGAGGTCGTTGCCGCCCGGACGCGCCGCCGGTCCCGAGGTCCGCAGCGTCGGGAAGGACTTGGACGTGCCGTGGCAATCCTTGCAGCGGATCTCGATCACGTCCGCGACTTCGCCGTAGATCCAGCCGTTGCCGTGCGTGTCCTGCGCGAAATGGCAATCGACGCAGTTCATGCCGACATCCAGGTGGATGGACGACATGTGGACAGCCTTCTTGAACTTGTCGGGATCGTCCGGGCTGACCACGTTGCCCTCGGCGTCGAGCAGATCGCCCTTCCGGCTCTTCTTGAAGATCGCCCGGAAGTTCCAGCCATGGCCGTGATAGTCGGCGAACTGGGTGTTCTTGTTCTTCGGGTTGATGTCGGTCCAGACATTCTTGACGAAGTCGACGTCGGCCCACAGGCCACGGGCCGCCGCCTCTTCCGGGTTCCGGGCCGCAACCTCGCGAAGTTCGTGGTCGGTCGGGTAGCGCTGCTCTTCCGGCCACATGTTCGGCGCGTCCGATTCGTAGTCCCACATGGTGTAGCCGAGGAACGAGTTCACGAACACGTTCGGCTGATGCATGTGGCAGTTCATGCAGAGGCTGGTCGGGATCGCCCGCGTGAACTCGTGGCGGATCGGGTGCCCTTCCTCGTCCTTCGGGATGGTCGGGTCGATCGTCTGCGTCTTGCCGTCATGCCCGAACGCCGCGTAGGGCCCGGAATGGCGCGGGTCGCGGTCGTTGGTATAGACGACGTGGCAGGCCGAACAGCCGGATGAACGATAATCGCCGGGCTGGTCGTTGGTGCCGAGGAACCACAGGAACGGATCGTTCAGGCGCGTCTTGTGCAGGTTCAGGACCGGCACGGCGATCCGCAGGCCGGTGCCGAGGCCGCGGTTCGATTGCTTGATGTCCGGGCGGCCCGGTTCTTCCAGGCGCTGGATGCTGCCAGTTAGGTTCGGCAGGCCGATTTCCGGGAACAGGTTGAGGATGTTGCGGCCGCCGCGCTCGAACACGCGGAAGACGTCGGCCGGCGGCGTGACCTCCCAGGCCGGCAGCGGCACCATCGTCGGCAGGATGCCGCGCGCCGCCATGTCCTCGGTCACCGGGGCCGGGCTGTTGATGATCGCCGCCACGCCCTCGCGGGTATAGGCCTCACCGGTCAGGTAGCGCTTGTAGGGCAGGATGCCGTTGTTGTAGGCCGCTCCGCCCCAGATCATGGCGCCCGTTGCCATGATGCTGCGCTCCGATGCCTGGATGATCGACAGATGGCAGGCGCCGCAGGCCTCACGCGCGACCCGGAGATCGCCCGGATTGACGAACCGGACATATTCCGGCGACTCCCGATTCAGCAGCGTGAAGCTGTGTTCCGGATTGCGACTGTGCGGGTAATGCCAGGTCTCCGGCAGGGTCGGCAGGACATGCGCCTCTTCCTGCGCCGCGAAATAGCGCTTGTCGCCCTTCGCCGTTCCCGGCGGGCGGCGGACATCGGCGTCGCCGCCATGGCAGTCGACGCAACCGAGCGCCACCGCCGGGTTGATATGCATCGACGGGGCATCTGTCTCGGTATGACAGGTCATGCAGCCGAAACTCTTGGTCGCTGCCTGTTCCAGCGTCTGCCCGCGCGGCGCCGGCGGTGCCTCGTCATAGACGATCTTGAGCGGAGCCTCTTCCTCGGCGGCGCCAAGAACCGGGCCCGAGGCGAGAATCGCGGCCGAAAGGACAGTCAGTCCCAAAGCGAGCCTGGTGCTGGCAATCAACCGAGAGAACATGGCACTCAATATGTCAGGATGAGGTTCAGAAGCACGGAGTAGAAGAAGCGGTCGTCGGTGTCATAGAGTTCCTGGAAGCCATCGCCTGCATAAAGCATGGCACCGGAAGCCCGCAGGACAACGTTTTGCGTGAACATGGGCCGCCAGATCAGCGCCGCCGACAGATCCCAGCCGATATCCCGTGAGATCCCACCCTGGTTACGCACCACCTCCAGCGTCTCGGTCGTGGCGAAGCTCAGATGATTGGCATTCGTGCTGAGCCGGATCTCTGGCGTGATGTCGAAATCCGCCCCCATGCCGAGAAGCAGCAGGCCGGGATTGTTGAAGTTCGACTGGCCCTGCTCCTTCGACGACCGGAGCGATGGCAGCAGCGCGTTGCGCCCCGACAGGATGACACCGCCGCCGCCGATCAGCGGTACCGCCTGGCGGATCCAGTAGCTGGTGTCGGCGCCGGCGAACTGCGGGTTCTCGAAGATGGCGTCGAAGCCCTCCTCGGTATCGTCGAACGGATCGTCGTCGCCGCTCGCATAGAGGAACGAGCCGCGCAGACGCACCCAGCTGAAGTCGACCGACGGCTCGGCCGCCACGAAGAACGCCCGGATGTCGGAATTGTCCTCGCCGCTCAGCTGGTTGTGCTGGTCCTGGCCGAGCGCGACATAGGCCGAGGTCGTCAGGTTGAAGCGGCCGAAATGACCGTCGCCGTTATAGCCGAGGTAGACGACGTCGTAATCGTGCCCGCGCTCGTCGCCGAACGAGGCCGGCCGCGCAAGGAAGTCGTTCTTGTCGTAGAAGAAGTCGCTGCCTTCCCGGTTCCGGTTGTAGACCGCGGTCACCTGCGACACGAAGCCGAGCGCCGGGAAATCCTGCCAGTACAGGTTGGCCATGAAGACGTCGTCGTCGCGCGGCAGTTCGGTGACGTCGTTCAGGCCCGAGTTGGTGTCCTTCTCGAGACGGCGGAACCAGGCCAGGTTGTACTGGTAGATGTTGTTGTTGCGGGTGCCGAAAAGGCGCACGCCGAGTTGCTGGTCCTGGAACAGGAAGCCGCGGAAATCCGCCTGGATCGGCTGGATGCCGACGCGGATCGAATCGAAGTCATAGCGATCCGAGACGTTGCGGATGTGGTAGTCGACGAAGGCTTCCTGCAGGCCGATGAAATTGTCGGCACGGGTCCGCCCCTTGCGCGGATCGGCGCGCAGCACGCCGCGCTCCTCGACCTCGACGTAGTTGTAGTTGAACACCGGGGTCAGGCGGAATTCGTAATCCGGCGGCTTGTAGGCGGTGTCGCCCTTGATGATCGAGAGCGAGGCGATGATGTTCTGGTTGAACACCAGCGAATTGATCTCGCCGAAGGGATCGTTGGAATCAGGCTTCTGCGTCGTGTTCGGGACGAACGGGATCGGGAAGGCCCGGGGTTCCACGATGGTGTCGGAGATCAGCAGGACGTTGACGAACCAGTCGTCGAAGATCGGCTTGTCGCCCTTCAGCGTGTTCTGGTTGTACGGGTCCCACCAGCGCTCGGTGACGCCCAGCGACTCGATCAGGCGCCAACGGTCGGGCACCGGCAGCGATTCACGCGGCAGGTTCGGTTGCGGCGGCGGTACGGCGCTCGGATCGATCGGAGGCAGGTCGAGGGCCGGATCGCGGCGCGGCTGCTTGCCGGGAATCCGCCGCTCCGTCTGCCCGACCAGCACCCCGCTGCCCGGCGGCGCATATTCGAACATCTGTTCCTTGCCGGCTTCTGCCGGTGTCGGAGCGCCAAGCGTCGATGCTGCGAGCAGACCGACGGCGGCGAGGTATTTCACTTGCCCTGGCATACGTTTTGATCGCTCGAGTTGACGAAGGGTTTGAAGGGACAGGAGACATAGCGCAGGCGCGCCCCCGCCGGTGTCAGTCGATCCGCCCGGATCGCGTTCGGCGCGTTGCCGATGCCGGTTCCGAGGATCACCCCGGCGTTGTGCAGGCCGAGGAACGAGATCATGTCGTCCTGGTCGACGCCGTCGCCCGACACGCCGATCCCGCCGACCAGCGTGTTGCCGCGATAGATCGGCACGCTGCCGGGGAAGATCTGCAGCCCGTTCGCAACCCGTGGCTTGCCGGTCGCGCCCTGGATCGGCAGGTCGGTGCAGAAGGCATCGGTGTCGGCGGCGGCGGCATTGCCCGGGATCGTCGTCGGCAGCCCGACCGGCGAGGCGAAGGCCAGATGCTCGATGATATTGTCGAGCACGAGGTCGAGCTGCAGGCCGGTGTAGAACGGCGACCAGATCGCCAGCGGCTGGCTGAGCGGGCCATTCGGCGCGCCGTTGACGCCATCGGGGAAGAAGGGCCGCGACAGGTTGCCGCCCGAACGGTCGGCGAAGGCCACCCCGTCCGCGAGCGCGTTCGGATTGCCGAGGAAGGTCCGGAGCGCGGTGACATAGCTCGACGGTGCGACGCCGAAGGTATTGGCCGGCCCGGCATTGAGATCGGCGCCGGCGACAGTGTTGGAAACGAAGGCCGCGGTCCGGGCCTTCTGCAGCGACACGTCGGTGCCGAAGATCGGGCCGTCCGGCGTCCTCGCCATGCCCAGGATGGCCCCGTTGGTGTCGACGATAGAGACCGTGACCTGGATCGGACTGTCGAGCGGACGGCGGATCTGCGCGCGGCCGCGCCGGGCGACATCGATCGCGCTGGTGATCAGCTGCGTGACCTCGGCGGCCGTCAGGTTGCCATCGGTTCCCGCGCTGGCCGGGTAGCGGTTGGCACCGGTCGAATCGACCAGCAGGAAGGCGGTCTGGCCCGGGAAGGTTCCGGCCGGCGCCAGCATGAAGCCGGACGCGGCGGTGCCGTAGGCGACGCCCGCGGTGATTGCCGCGGCGGCCGTATAGCCCCGGACATTCTGCAACGTGC
This sequence comes from Oceanibacterium hippocampi, assembly GCF_900172325.1. GTDB lineage: Bacteria > Pseudomonadota > Alphaproteobacteria > Sneathiellales > Sneathiellaceae > Oceanibacterium > Oceanibacterium hippocampi. The sequence continues at coordinate 280,178 of NZ_FWFR01000002.1, forward strand.
CGAGCACCCCGTTGACGGCGCCGAAGGCCGGCGCGAGGGTCGGGTTGGTCGCCAGCGAACTGTAGTCACGATCGGTGTAGCGGAAGGTCTTGCCCTCGACCGTGATCCGGTTGGCGACGATATCCCCCGGCGGGCCGAAGCCGAACTGGCCGGCGAGCGCGACGAGTTCGTCGAGCTCGCTGTCAAAGTCGCCGATCCGGCGGTCGACACCATAGATGCCGTCGGTCAGTACGCCTATCCCGCCGACCACGACGCCGCTCTTGTAAAGCGGGATGCCGCCCGGATCGGCCGACAGGCCGAGCGGTGCGCGCTTCGGACCGATCGTCTGGTTCGGGCCGACCTGGAACCGAGTCGAGAGGTCCGAACAGGGAAGCTGGCTGAACTGCACGCCGAACAGCGGGCCGCCGAAACGGAATTGCTCGCCCGGATTGAAATTCTCCTGGACGATCTGGCTCGCCGTGCGGGTCGTGAAGGCGTTGCCGCTCGACGACAGGTAGGCGCCGGTCACGGCCTTCGAGATCGCGCCGAGGACCGAGGGCACGACGACGTTGTTGACGCCGAAACCGGGCGCGCCGCCGTTGATGATCCGGGTCGTACCCTTTTCCAGGCTGGAGCGGCCGGGATCGATGAAGGCTGTGGTCGGCGACCCGTTCATCTGGAAGACGCCGAGCACGTTGCCGACACGGTCGACCACGGCGATCGTCGCCGGGGCGTTGCGGACATTCGCCTCGTTCACCGCCTGGGCGATGATCTGCTGGACTTCCGCGACCGTGAGCGCCTGCTGGGCCGGCACCGTATGCTGCTGCGCGGCGACCTGCTGGACACCGCAGAGGGCAAGCGCCGATCCGATCATTCCGGCGGCAAGCCGCGGCAGGATCCGGGAATATGTCCTGCGGAAATTCATGTCAGCCTCCGGCCCGTTGCAGGACAACCAGCGTTGCGCCGGCCTCGACGGTTTCGCCTTCGACGACGGCCACCGATGCGACCGTTCCGTCACCCGGGGCGACGACGGTGCGCGCCCCCTCTTCGTTCCTGAGCACGACCAGCACGTCGCCGGTCACCACGTTGGCGCCGCCGGTGACCGAAATGGCGATCACGCTGCCGCCGATCGGGGCGACCACGGCGCTGCCGAGGCTCGGATCATCGACCCGTTCCTCGCTGTCGCGATCGCTGCCGCTGTCATCGACGGAGGCCATTGCCGCGCCTTCGGAACCGCTGTCGGCGGCCTCGCCGCCTCCGTCACCCTCGCTCGCGCCGCCGGCCCCGTTCGAACGACTGGCGAGGGCCAGGGTCTGCTGGAACCGGTCGCGGGCGAGCGCGCCGAGGCGCGCAAGCTCTCCGTTGTCCTGGAAGGTCGAGGTCACCGTCGCCACCGGGGAAGCGCCGACCTGCTGATGGAGCGTGAAGGCACCAAACTTGAAGGCGCCGCCGGCACGGTACGCGAGTTGCACGCTGATCGGGAAGAAGGTGCCCGACAGGTCTTCCTTCAGGATCTTGTAGGTCACGGTGTCGCCGTCGGCCGCGAAGCCATTGTCCTCGAGCGCATCGATGTCGCCGCTCCACGGCGTCCAGAAACCGTTCCGGTCTCGCTTCAGCCGCTGACCGTCCGGCGTCGATGCGGTGACATAGGTCGCCGAAGGCGTGTCGCCGCCGGTTTCGATCGATCGGTTGACCTCGCCCAGGCCCGGCCCGACGACCATCGGCGCGAGCTGCGCGCCGTCGGGCGAGAGTTGCCCCTGTGCCGCGGCACCGCTGGCGCCCGCTGTCAGGATCGCGGCGGCAAGCAGGATTCCGGGCATCGTTGCCCGCGCCGTCCCGGTCGCTCGTGCGGTGATGTTCATGCCCCGTCCCCTGTCGCTGGCAGTCTAGTGAGATGCGGGATCAATTTCCAGTCGCCTTCCCGGTTTCCGCCTTGAGCGCGGCCTGTTTGGCGGGTTGCACGGGTTTCAGTTCCGGCAGTCCCGGAAGATGGAACTCGTGACAGTCGATGCAGGTCGAGGGGACCAGGTCTGCCGCCTTCTCGCCGCCATGGCACCCCTGGCAGCCATCGATGTTCGGCAGCAGGACATCCTCGGCCGTTTTCGAGGTCGGCGCGGCATGGCACGAGACGCAGTCCAGGTCGCGGTGCTTGCCGTGGTCGAACGTGCCCTTCGGCAGCCAGGTATCGGCAAGCCGGACCTGGGCGATCTGCCAGAACCCGTCGCCGCCCGGCGCCGGTTCGGTAACCGTGTGGCACGATCCGCAGAGCGACTTTCCGAAGGTCGTGGTTGCGACCGTCTCGGCCTTCTGCTGCGCCCACTCGAGGGCCTCCACGCGTTCCTCCTCGGTCATCCGCTGGCCCGGCAGGCGCCGGCGGTTGGTGGCCGAGGAATTCTCCTGCTGGTAGGCGCCCTCGAGAGCGGCCTTGGCATAGAATTCCCGGATCTGCTCGATCGCGTTCACCGGCTTGCCATGGGGCAACCAGCGATCCGGGACCGAGGGATCGAAGGCCAGCCTGTGGCACTCGATGCAGTTCTCTTCCATCTTGATGGGCTTCATGCCGACGCCACCGGGCTCGGTCACGTGGCAGTCGCCGCAATCCATGTTGATGGTGCCCTTGACCGGATGCCGCACGCCCTTTTCCGCCAGATGCTTGTCGTGCGGGAACTTGAGGTTCGACATTTCCTTCGGCTTGTCCTCGAGCCGCAGGCGGGCAAAGACCCCTTTCTCGGCATCCTGAACCACGGTCGGCCGGAAATTCGGGTGCGCGTTGCCGAAGTCGGAGACGTTCAGAAGCGTCGTCTTCGGCTCCTGCGCGTCGAGACCGGCATGGCAGTCGACGCAGAACGCCTGGTCGTTCAGGACGATCTCGCGGATGCCGTTATGTTCCTTGTGACAGCTTTGGCACTTCTCGCCGGCGAAGGTGGCGGTCGTGAATTCCGTCGGGTTGGCGTGGTGCGAGATGCCCTTGTGGCAGTTGACGCAAGCCTGGTCCTGCACCTGCACGAAGGGTTCCTGGTGACAGGCCTCGCAATCGGCGCCGAAGAAGCGGTGCGGACTGGACATCCCGCCGGACAGCCAGAGGCTGTCGGCGCCGGTCAGCACGTTCTTCGGGTTCTGGTGCGCGGCCACCATGTCGAAGGCGACACGCTGCTCCGGAGCCTTCATGTAGAAGGCGTAGATCGGCCCGCCGAGAAAGATGACCGCGATCGCGATGAACAGCAGCCATGACCAGCCGCGCCGGCCCAGGCCGAGCACGCTGTTGACGCTCGTGCGGCTGCGTTCCTTCAGCTCGTCGAGGGTGGCGCCGAGCGGGCGCACCAGCTCGATGGTAATGCCGATGTCGCGATCGCCGCCCAGTTCCTCGATGACCAGCTCGTAGGGGCCGACGCCGATCTTGTCGCCCTTCTTGAGCTGGGCGGTCGAGACCGAGGCGCCGTTGACGCTCGCCTCCAGGTCGGCGGCAACGCTTTCGAGGTAAAAGCCGCCCGCCCGCTCGTGGATCTCGCTGTGCAGCAGCGGCACCCGCGGATCCGGCAGGTAGACCTGGCAATCGGCGCCACGGCCGATGCGCAGGATGTCGGTCGTAACCTCGGTATCACGCCGGGCAACGTCGCCGCTGCGTTTCCGGGTGAGTTGGCTGATCAGAGCGTCCACGTCAGGTCCTCCGCCCTACCAGTAGAAGAAGACCGCGATCACGTGCGCGATCAGCGCCGCGAGAAGCGCGAAGGAAATGGGAACATGGATGTAGAGCCAGATCTGCATCAGCGCGAGGAAGCGGACGTCGCGCCGGGCCTGGCGCAACAGTTCGTTTTTGCGGGACAGGATGCCGGCGAGCCGGCGGATCTGCGTCGCCTCCTTGCCGGAGGCCGAAGCCGCGAGTTCCTCGACCCGCACCAGCCCCCTGGCCGTCGGACAGTTCCGGTCCTCGCCGGACAGCATGCGCCCGAGGCCGCCGCCGATCTTCGTCTTGTTCGCCGCCTCGAGGACCACCGCGTTGATCTCGTCACCGAGGGTGAGCGCCGCGCTCCGGGCCTCCTCGTCGAGTTCGGCGATGTCGCGGAGCAGCTGTTCGGAGGTCTTGCCATGCCGGTTCTCGGTCATCAGCCGGGGATAACGGGCATAGGCGTAGATACCGAACACGCCCGAGACGATGACCAGGATCATCAGCGCATAGGCCAGCGTGTGCAGGTTCCAGCCGAACTGGAAGCCGGTATGCAGGGTCGCCACGACGATCAGGGCAAGGCCGAGATAGACATGCGCCGAGAGCCAGCCCTGCAGCTTGTTCGCGCCGCCGTAATAGCGCCGCTTGCGCATTCCGAACCACATCAGCCAGAGGATCAGCAGCGCACCGATCGTGCCGAGCGTGTAACCGAGCCAGGTGCCGCCGTTCGGCACGCCGAGGGGCTGGTCGACCGCATAGGCGATGATCGCCACGATCCCGAGCAGGACGGCGATCTTCAGAAAGCGGAAACCGCGATAGACGAGTACTGATTCATGCATGTTGGCGAGGGCCCCCTTCCGCGCCAAGCGGAATACTATTGTCGCGCCAGCGCGGCGATCGACATGAATTCTTCAGGACTGACACGGATGGCAGCCCCCGTCGGACAGGCCCGGACGCATGACGCGCCGCCGGGAATGTCCTTGCACATATCGCATTTGACGGCCTGCTTGGCCCCTTTGCCCTTGGCTTTCGGATCCTGCCCCGGTCCGGATCCCAGTCCGAACAGCATCCAGCTCAGCAGGCCGGGCTTCTTCGGCGGCGCCGCGGAAAGCCGGATCACGTCATAGGGGCAGTTCATCTCGCAATTGCCGCAACCGATGCAGCTGTCGTCGATATAGACCTCGCCGTTCTGCGCCCGGTGGATGGCGTCCGGCGGGCAATCCTTCATGCAGTGCGGATGCTCGCAATGCCGGCACGAGGTCGGCACATGCAGTTCGGCGTAGGTCGGCCCGGCCTCACGGTTCAGGCGGTTGATGCCGCCGTGGGTCTCGGCGCAGGCCTTCTCGCAATTGTCGCAGCGCACGCAGAGCGACTCGTCGATCAGCAGGATGTCGGTCGCCTCGCCGGCGCCCTGCTTGACCAGGAATTCGATGATCCCGCTGGCATCGCGCGACTGCGCCATGCGCTCGTTCTGGACCGCGAACCCGCGCGCCCGCGCCTGCATCGCTGCGCTCAGCGTCGGCGACTTGTCGAGCAGCGCCTTGAAGGCCGCGCCGTCCATCCGGATGGTCTCGGTATTGTCGATCGCCGCGCGGACGGTGGCCGAACGGGGCGCGTCGGACAGGAACGCCATCTCGCCCACGTAATTGCCCGAGGCGACGTAGGAGAGCACGATGTCGGAGCCGCCGATGCGGCGCGAGACGGTGACCGAACCGCGCCGGATCAGATGCACCGAGTCGCCTGCCTGGCCTTCCTCGAACAGAGCCTGGCCCTGCTTGAAGGAATTGATCTCGGCGGTATCGACCAGTTCGATCAGGTCCTCGGTCGGGACGCTCGGCGCCATGTGGGTCTGCACCTGGCGGATGATGGCGGTGCGATCGAGTACGCGTTTCACCGATTCAACGGAGTTGACCAGCTTGATCATCGTCCGCCGCGGCACTTCCAGCAGCGTCGCGTTCCGCCCGGCCTTGACCGTCGCGGTCCGGCGCCGGCCGGAAATCAGCCCCATCTCGCCGAAGAACTCGCCCTGCCCGAGCCGCACCACGACCGAGGGATCGGACGGATCGACCTCGATCAGGACCTCGCCCTCGACGACGGTGAAGAACGAATTGGTGTAGTCGTTGCGCGCGAACACGACCTCGCCGTCCTTCGGGCGATGGAGGCTCGCCTCCAGCATCATTTCGCGCAGCAGCAGCGGGTTGAGCTCGGAATAGATCGGCACGTTGGCGCGGATCATGTCGAGCACCTCGGCGACCGACATGCCCTGGAGAATCTTGAAATTCTCCTCGAGCAGCGGTTCGTCCGCCGGCTTGATCATGTTGCCGGCGATGAACTCGATCGCCTCGTATCCCTGGTTCATCGCCTGCTTGATCAGCGGATAGCCGCCGAGCGCGCCGATGATATAGAGGCCGGGAACGTTGGATTCGTATGTCGAGCTCACTTCCGGGAGCGCCGTCGCGTCCTTCGACGGGAAGACGATCCCGCAGCTCTCGACGAACTTGCGCGGCGCGACCGCGCCGAGACGGGCGATGACCCGGTCGCATTTGACGTCGATCTCGCCATCGGGCGTGCTCAGCGTCAGGGCGCCGTTCTCGACTTTGACCGGGCTCGCGCTGTAGATGCAGTTCAGGTCGCCGCGCTGGATCGCGGTGCTGATCAGCGCCAGGTTGCCTTCCTTGGCACGGGCGAATTCGTCCCGTCGGTTGATGATCGTGACCCGGTTCTGCTTGGCCAGCGCGACCGCGTTCTCGATCGCCGCGTCGCCGGCGCCGACGACCAGGATGTCCTCGGCCTCGTACTCGTCCGGATCGTCGAGCTGATACTGGACGAGGCCCGATTCATCCTCGCCCGGAACGCCGAGCTTGCGGAGGTTGCCCTGCAGGCCGATGGCGAAGATCACATGCTCGGCCTTGACCGTATCGCCGCTATTCAGGGTGATCGTGAAATCGCCCTTCTGCCCGGTGATTCCGGTGACCTCGCTGTTGTAACGGACGTTGACGCCGAGTGTCTCGGTCGTCTTGTCCCAGGAGCCGAGGATATCTTCGCGTATGCCGAGGGAGAATTCGTATTCGCTTCGAAGCGGCAGGTTGTCAGGCGTCGCCATGACCAACTTGCCCTTCTGGTACTTGTAGATCGTGTCGGATAGATGGTCGGATTTCTCGAACAGGACATGCGACACACCGTTTGCCGCCGCGCGACCTGCCGCGCTCATCCCGCCGGGACCGGATCCTACTATGGCGACCGCGTATTGTTCGGTCATATACCCCTCAGGCGGGCTCTCGAACGCCCTGCCTCCCCACTGCTTCCATTACGCGAACATAACGTTTGCCTTGATTTAGGGTCAAGTAAAGCCTTGAACACACGCATTGATTCAATCGCCTTCGGATATCAGGCGTTACGAATAAGCAACAGTCGTCAAGCGTCGGCGGTGCTCGATTATCCAAGCGCTCCAATGGCTGCAAGCCCGGCGGGGCGGCCGTCGAACTCGTCCATGGCATCCAGGAAAACACCGAAGAGATAATCGGCCGAGGCGCTGTCGGCGAGCAGATGGGCACCGCGATGGCCGCCGATTTCTCCCGAAACGAGAATCGCGTTCGTCCGGGCGACCGATGTCTGGGCGACCGCGTGCAACGGGAAGGCGCGTTCACGGAGATCGACCGCGCAGAGCTTGGCGAACATAGCCGGCGCCGCCTCGCCGGCGAGGAAGAACCAGCAATGGCTGTCCCGTCGCGGCATCGGCCAGGCGCCGTCGGCGGCTTCGGCGTTCCAGGCGCCCTCCCAGGCGGCCAGCAGGTCGGCCGGACCGTCCGCCGGTCCGAGAATGAAGGCCTCGGTCGGGGCGAGCTTCGCGATCAGCGAGCCGTCGGCCTGCGGATAGGCGCGGTTGTGCTCGGGGCCGATCAGGGCGCCCAGCCCGGCCAGCCAGCCGATCGCCGCCGGCCCCTTGTAGCCGCCGCGCGGCAGGGCCGAGAGGTCGACCAGCGCGAGACGGCCGGCCGCCGTCCGCTCACCCTCCGGATCGCCGAAATGGCGGGCCACCTCGGCGTCGCCCTGGAAGCTCCATTCGGCGCCGAGACCATCGAGCCGGCGATGCAGGGGCGAGCGGCGTGGCAACGGCACGAGCTTGATCATCGTTCTGCTCCCGTTCCGGCGTCGGTCGGCGCTGCCCCGGTCATGAGTCCTGCCGTTCGTTGTCGGGATCGTAGAACGGGAGCGGCACGACCTCGGCCCGCAGCATGGCGCCCTGGTCGACCCGGATGTCGAAGGGGACGCCGGGGGCGGCATGCTCGGCCGGCACATAGGCGAGCCCGATGACATGGCCGAGGCTCGCCGAGCGGGCGGCCGAGGTCACCCGTCCGGCAACCTGGCCGTCGCGGATGACGAGGTGGCATTCCTTCGGCACCCGGCTTTCGCCCGCCGGGAGCCGGAAACCGACCAGCTTCCGTGTCAGGCCGGCCCGGCTGCGCAGCCCGATGGCGTGCTTGCCGACGAAGAAGTCCTTCTTCCGTGCTATTGCCCAGGCCATGTCGGCTTCCAGCGGATTGGTCGTCCCGTCGGTATCCTGGCCGACGATGATATGACCCTTCTCGAGCCGCAGGAGACGCTGCGCCTCGACCCCGAAGGGCGCGATGCCCTCCTCCCTGCCCGCCTCGACCAGGGCGTCCCACAGGGTCTCGCCGAGACCGGACGGGCAATGGATCTCGTAGCCGAGCTCGCCCACGAAGCCGACCCGGAGCAATCGGCAGGGAATACCCGCCACGTGGCCTTCGCGGACCGCCAGGTAGGGGAAGCCCGCCGGCGAGAGGTCGAGGCCGTCGGCGACGCGTTCCAGCACCCTTCGGCTGTTGGGACCGGCCAGGTTGATCGCGGCCCAGGCGGCGGTAACGTTGGCGATATCGACCCGCATCCGCCACTCGGCATTGAGCCGGAGCATCTCCCGGTAGACCCCGTCGACCCCACCGGTGGTCGCCGTGACGTAGAAGTGATTGTCGGCCATGCGGCAGGCGACGCCGTCGTCGACGATGATGCCGAGCCGGTCGGTCATCAGCACGTAGCGCGACTTGCCGACCGGCTGCTTCGCGTAGGCGAAGGTGTAGACCCGTTCGAGGAAGGCCGCCGCGTCGGCCCCGCGGATTTCCAGCTTGCCGAGCGTCGAGACGTCGATCAGGCCGACATTGCCGCGCACGTTCGCCGCCTCCCGGGCGATCGCCCCGGCCGCGTCGCCGCTGCCCCCGTAATGGGCCGGGCGGAGCCACAGTCCAGCCGGCATGAGCACGGCGCCCGCCTCCACATGGCGGTCATGCATGGCGGTTCGCCGTACCGGTTCGAAGCCGCGCCCGGCAAGCAGGCCGAACTTCTCCGGCAGCGCCGGTGGCCGCCAGGTCGTCGCGCCGACCGCGTCAAGTGTCTGCCCGGTCGCCTCGGCGATCAGCCGCTGGGTGGCGAGCGCCGAGTGCCGCCCCTGGCTCGGCCCCATGCCGACCGTCGAGAAGCGCTTGACCAGTTCCGCGTGACGCCAGCCCTCGGCAATCGTGTTGCGGATGTCGGCGATCGTCAGATCCTCGTCGAGGTCGACGAATTCCTTGCCCCTTGGATGGGGGAAGATCGGCCAGGGATGGTTGAACAGCGCCCCGTCCGGGGCCGGTCGTTCCGGCTCCGGCGCGGCGCCGCCGGCGACCGCCTGCCGGGCCGCGGCGCCAACCGCCAGACCGTCGCGGGTCGCCGCGTCGAGGCTGTATCGGCCGGCCGCGGCACCGGCCAGCCCGACGCCCTCGGGCAGTTCGCCGCTGGCGAAGCTGTGTCCGCTCCCGTCATGGACGGGCCGCATGCCCCGGTGGCAGAGCAGGTGAAGGCGCGGCACCTGGGCGACGCTGACCGCCAGCAGGTCGCAATCGACCCGGCGGCGGCTGTCGTCGACCCGCCCGCGTCCGGTGACCCCCGCGAGCGTCACCACGCCGAGCCGGGCCCGGCCGTGGCCCTCGTAAGCAGTCCAGCCGTCGAGGAGCTCGATCCCGGCGGCGCGCGCCTCGCGCCGGAACGGGCCATCGTCGGGCGCCAGGCGCAGATCGGCGATCGCCGCGACCACGGCCCCGGCCTCGACCAGGTCGAGGGCGACGCCGTAGCCCTGGTCGTTCGCCGTCACGACCACGGCGCGACGCCCCGGCAGCACGCCGTAGAGACGGATCAGCCGCGATACCGTGTCGGCCGTCATGATCCCCGGCCGGTCGTTGTTGCGGAATACCAGCGGCTGCTCCTCCGCCCCGGTCGCGACGACGACCCGGCCGGCGCGGATCTTGTGCAGGCGCTTGCCCTGCCCGACGGCGAGCCAGTTGTCGTCATAGAGACCGAGGCAATGGGCGCCGGTCATGACATGGATCGTGCCGGCCTTGCCGTTCCGCTCCAGCGGTTCGGCCCCGACACCGCCGCGGCGCTGGCGCATCGAGCCGCCGATCACCGGATTGCGGTCGATCAGGATGACCTCGGCGCCGTCCTCTGCAGCGGCGAGCGCAGCGGCGAGGCCGGCCGGCCCGGCGCCGACGACGGCAACCTCGCACCAGCCGTAGGCCTTGTCGAAATAGCCATGCGGACCGTTCGTGTCGACCGTGCCCAGCCCGGCGAAGGCACGGATCTTCGGTTCCCAGAATTTCCACGCGCCGGCCGGCCGGTAGAAGGCGCGGTAATAGAATCCGGGCGGCAGGAAGCGGCCGAACAGCCCCATCAGCGCGAAACGGTCCCGTTCGAGGCTGCCGGCATAGTTCTGCCCCCGGAAGGAGGCGCCCTCGGTCAGCGGAACATGCTCGGCAAAGGCGTTCGGTTCGGCGCCGGCCGCGATCAGGCTGTTGGCGTCGGCGGCGGTCATCGAGAACAGGCCGCGCGGGCGGTGATACTTGAAGCTCCGCGAGAGCACCGAGATCCCGGCCCCGACCAGCGCCGAGGCGGCGCTGTCGCCGGCGAAACCCGACAGGGTTCTCGCGCCGAAGCGGAAATGCAGCGGCCGCGTCCGGTCGATCAGGCTGCCGAACGGTGCCGCGAGCCGGGTTCCGCTCATGTCTCGTCCCCGGCCGCCGGCGTTGCGCCGAACATTTCCGCCGCCGGCATCGTCCGGATGATCCGGTCGCTCACCGTGTCCCGTTCGGCGATGAACCAGTAGCTGGTCGGCAGATGGCACCACCATTCCAGCACCGGCCCGGCGACGTTGGGCTCGTAGACGATGTAGTCGCGCCAGGCGTCGTCGCTGCCGGCGACCGGGTCGGGCATGGTCTTCACAACGCCGCCATACTGGAACTCGGAGATGTTGCGCGGGCCGTTGAGCGGGCAATGCATGAGCTTCATCGTCGCCGTCCTAGTGCCCGACCGAGGCGGCGCCCTTGTCGCCGAGCAGTTCGATATCGTCGAAGCGGGCGAGCCGGAAGGGGCGGATCAGTTCCGGCACGGTCCCGGTCGCGACGGTCTCCGCCATCCGCTTGCCGACCACCGGCGTCGCCTTGAAACCCCACGTGCCCCAACCGGAATCGAGCCAGTAGTTGCGGATCGGGGTCTCGCCCATGATCGGCGAGAAGTCCGGCGACATGTCGGTCATCCCGGCCCACTGCCGGAGAATTTTCATTTCTGCCAGGAACGGGAAGAGTTCCAGCATGTTGGCCATCAGTCCCTCCTTGAAATCGAGGGTCGAGCGCGTGCCGTAGAGCGGATAGGGATCGCTGGCGCCGCCCATCACGAGTTCGCCGCGCGGCGTCTGGCTGATATAGACGTGCAGCGAACCCGACACGATGATCGGGTCGAGGAACGGTTTCACCGGCAGCGAGACGCAGGCCTGCAGCGGGACGGTGCGGATCGGCAGCCGGAAACCCGCCATGTCGGCGAGCAGGGTCGAGGCGCCGGCGACCTGCTGGACGATCTGCCCGGCCTCGATCCTGCCCCGGTTGGTCTCGACGCCGATCGCCCGGTCGCCGTCCTTGACGATGCCGGTCACCTCGGTCTTCTGCAGGATCGAAACGCCGCGCCGGGCCGCGCCGGTCGCATAGCCCCAGGCGACGGCGTCGTGGCGGGCGATGGCGCCCGGCTCGTGATAGAGCGCGCCCAGGACCGGGTGCCGGACATCGCGGGAAAGGTTGAGATTCGGCGCCAGCCGGGCGATCTCGTCCGGATAGATCACCTCTGAGGCAACGCCCAGGTGCTTGTTGACCTCGGCCCGCCAGCGCGCGGTACGGATCGCCGCGTCGGTATGCGCGAGCGTCAGGTGGCCACGCTCGCTGTAGAGGATGTTGAAATCGAACTCTTCCGACAGCCCCTGGAAGAGACGGACCGACTCGTCGTAGAAGGCGACCCCTTCAGGCGTCAGGTAGTTCGAGCGGATGATCGCCGTGTTGCGGGCCGTGTTGCCGCCGGCGAGATAGCCCTTCTCCAGCACCGCCACGTCGCGGATGCCGTGCACCGTCGCCAGGTAGTAGGCCGTCGCCAGGCCATGTCCGCCGCCACCGATGATGACGACATCGTAGCGCTTCTTCAGATCGGGCTCCGGCGGCAGGTCCGGGACCGGTCTGTAGCGCCGGCGTAGGCCGTATTTCAGCAAGGCGAAGGGCATCGGCATTCCTCTGAACGTCATGCACATTATGCCCAACCGCGCCGGCAATCAGCATTTTCGCGGCACATTTTTGCACGCAACCGCCTTGCGGGAGCCGGCCCGGCACTGCTAGACGGCGATGAAACCCGCCCGCGGCGCCGGCATCGACCCCGGGCGGCTCCCTGAATTCGAGGAAAGCCGGACAACGGCACCGTTGGAGCGGAAGCAGCCTTGAAAGTCATCGTGCTCGGCGCCGGCGTGGTCGGTGTCAGCCTCGCCTACATGCTCGCCGGCGACGGCCACGAGGTGGTGGTGCTCGAACGGCGTGACGGCGCGGCGCTCGGCACCAGTTTCGCGAACGGCGGGCAGATCAGCGCCAGCCAGCCGTTTCCCTGGGCGAGCGGCAAGGTCCCCGGGCGACTGATCCGCTGGCTCGGCCGCGACGACGCGCCGCTTGCCGTCCGGCTGCGGGCCGATCCGGCTATGTGGTCCTGGGCGCTCCGCTTCCTGATGCGCTGCACGACGGCGCGCAATCTCGACGGCGCCGGGCGCGCGCTCCGGCTCGCCATGTTCAGCCGCGGTGAACTGCGGCGCCTGCGCCACGAACTCGGCCTGTCCTACGACGCGGAAGAGCGCGGCATCCTGAAACTGTATCGCGATCCCCGCAGCCTCGAGGAGGCGGCCGCCCATGCCGAATGGCTTGGCGCCCGGGGCATCGCCCAGACCCTGCTCGACCGCGACGGCTGCGTGGCCGTCGAGCCGGCGCTGGCAACCGGCGCGGCGGGAATCGCCGGCGGCACCTACACCGCCGAGGACGAGAGCGGCGACGCGCATCGCTACACCCGCGCCCTTGCCGAACGGGGCGCCGCGCTCGGCGTCGTGTTCCGGTTCGATACCGCCGTTCGCGCGCTGGAGGCGGACGGCGCGCGGATCGTCGCCGCCGCGACGGATGCGGGCCCGGTCCGGGGCGACGCCTTCGTGCTTGCGGCCGGCGTCGATGCGCCGGCGCTGGTCCGCCCGCTCGGCCTCCGGCTTCCGGTCTATCCGGTCAAGGGCTACTCGGTCACCATTCCGGTCGGCGGCAGCAACGCCGCGCCCCATGTCAGCATCACCGACGAGGACCGCTACGTGGTCATGAGCCGGCTCGGCGATCGCCTGCGGGCGGCCGGCACCGCGGAACTGGCCGGCCACGACACCACGCCCAACCGGCGCCGTTCCGGCGCCGTGCTCGATGCGGTGATGTCGCTTTTTCCCGATGCCGGCGATGCCGGGGCCGCGACCCACTGGGCGGGCTTGCGGCCGATGACGCCAGACGGCGTGCCGCTGATCGGCCCGACGCCTTACGCCAACCTGTTCCTCGATACCGGGCATGGCACGCTCGGCTGGACCATGGCGGCAGGTTCGGCCCGGGTGCTCGCCGAACTGGTCGCCGGTCGCCCCTCGCCGATCGACCTCGATGGCCTGACAATGCAGCGTTTCCAAAAAGGCAGGGGCCGCGCGCGCGAAACTGGGTGATACTCCTGTTGCGTCATCGTTCGGAGGCTTCATGTCCATCGCCGTCACGACGCCCGTGCGTCCGGACGATTCCGGGCTTCGCGGGGTCGGTTTCCTGCTGGTCGCGGTCTGCCTGTTCGCGACGATGGACGCCTGCGCCAAGTACCTGGTGCTCCGCTATCCGATCCCCGAGGTGATCTGGGTCCGCTATTCCGTTCACACGGTGCTGATGCTGGCGCTGTTCTGGCCGAAGATGCGGGGCCGCCTCATGCGGACCACGCGGCCCGGCCTGCAGATCGTCCGCTCCGTGCTGCTGCTGGTCACCACGGCCTTGTTCTTCAGCGCCGTCTTCTACCTGCCGATCGCCGACGCCAGCGCGATCGCCTTCGTCGCGCCGCTGATCGTCGTCGGCCTGTCGGTGGTGATCCTGAAAGAGAAGGTTGGCGTTCGGCGCTGGGCGGCGGTCGCCGTCGGCTTCGCCGGCGCGCTGGTGATCATCCGCCCGGGGCTCGGCGCGATGCATCCGGCCGCCCTGCTGGTCCTGATGATGGCGGTGACGCACGCCCTCTACCAGATCACGACCCGCATGCTGGCCGGCGAGAACCCGGTCACGACGCTGTTCTACACCGCGATCGTCGGCAGCCTTGCGATGAGTGGCGCCATGCCGTTCTACTGGGTGACGCCGTCGCTCGTCGATGGCGGGCTGATGATCCTCCTCGGCGTCCTCGGCGGGGTCGGTCACTTCCTGCTGATCAAGGCCTTCCAGGTCAGCATGGCCTCGACACTGGCGCCGTTCATGTATCTGCAACTGATCGCCGCGACCATCGCCGGTTACATCGTGTTCGGCGATTTCCCGGACCAGTGGACGATCCTCGGCGCGGCGATCGTCGCCTTTGCGGGTATCTACATCGGCTACCGGGAACGGGTCCGGAGAACCCCGGCAAAGGCCTGAAGCCCGGCGTTCAGGGCTGACCGAGACCGACCCGAGCGGCGTCCAGCTCGACACCGTTGCCGGCGATGGAATAGGTCCGCAGGCAATATTCCCAGTTGACCGAACCTTCCGGGCCGAACCCCTGGATCACGCAATGATCGCGCAGCATCGCGGTCGGTTCGGTCTGGCGGGTCGCCGAACAGGCGACTAGGACGGGGAGAAGCAGCGCGGGAAGCGCCAGTCGGATGATCTTGTTCATGGCAATTCTGGTTCGTGAGGGTCAGTTCCGCCCGTAACCGGCACGGCTGCGGTCCAACTCTATGCCATTGCCGCCAATCGAGTAGGTCCGCAAGCAATAAATCCAGTTGGCCGAGCCTTCCGGACCGAAACCGTATCGCTGGCAGAAGTTGGCGAGCATCCGGGTCGGCTCGCCCGGCGGCGTTGCCGTGCAGGCCGCGAGAAGGGACACGGCAAGCGCGGCAAGGATCAGTCGCGCGGATATTGTCATGGCGATCCGTTTCCCGTCATCACGGTTGACCCAAACCTGCCCTGCTCTCGTCGAGTTCGATACCGCTGCCGCCAACCGAATAGGTCCGCAGGCAGTAGGTCCAGTTCTCGGAACCTTCAGGGCCGAAACCGTCCCTCAGGCAGTAGTTCCGCAACGCCTCGGTCGGCCCGCCCTGCGGGGGCGCCGCACAGGCCGCGAGGAGAGAAAGCAGAACGGTCGGAAGCACAAGCCGGGTGAGCGTTTTCATGCTCTAGAAACTGGGCCCGGCGCTCCGGATGGCAATGCCCGCAGGGCCGCGGCAGGCGCGGCATTCCGCCGCGCTTGCCCATGCCCCGGTCGATCCCCGCCCCGGCCGCTCAGGCGACCGAGGTATCCGCGAGATCGCCGTACATTTCCGGCCGCCGGTCGCGGAAGAACTGCCACAGGTTGCGGACTTCCCGGACCTGGTCCATGTCCATGTCGGCGACGACGAGTTCGTCCTTGTCCTCGCTCGCCTGGGCGATGATCTCGCCGCGCGGGTTGCAGACATAGGACGAGCCGTAGAAGCGGCCGATGTTCCAGGGTCCCTCCGTGCCCGGGCGGTTGATCGCGCCGATGAAGGCGCCGTTGGCGACCGCCGCGGCCGGTTGCTCGAGCTCCCACAGATATTGCGACAGGCCGGCCACGGTCGCCGACGGATTGACGATATACTCCGCGCCGTTCAGGGCCAGCGCCCGCCAGCCTTCCGGGAAATGCCGGTCGTAGCAGATATAGACGCCGAGCTTGCAATAGGCCGTCTCGAACACCGGCCAGCCCGAGTTGCCGGGCTTGAAGAAGAACTTCTCGTAGAAACCGGCGACCTGCGGGATATGGGTCTTGCGATACTTGCCGAGGTAGCGGCCGTCGGCATCAATCACGGCGGCGGTATTGTAATAGATCCCGGTCTTCTCTTCCTCGTAGATCGGGACGACGATCACCATGCTGTGCTTCTTCGCGTATTCCTGCATCAGCTTGGTCGTCGGACCGTCCGGGATGCGCTCGACCGCCGCGTACCACTTGCTGTCCTGGGACGGGCAGAAATAGGGCTGGGTGCAGACTTCCTGGAAGCTGAGCACCTGGACCCCCTTGCGCCCCGCCTCCTCGATCAGCGGGATATGCGCCTCGATCATCAGGTCGCGGATTTCCGCCGGCGACATCGAGGTATCGCCCTTCAGTCCGACCTGTATGAGACCCGCCTTCACTATCGCCATGATCGCCTCCTGTGGAATTCGGTTACGCGGTCTTCCTGACCATCTGGTCAAGACTTATCGCGAATTACCGGGGCGTGCAAATGGCGCCGCGATCGTGACCCATGCGGGCCTTTCATTCGGCCGGCAAATGGTCCAGAATTTGACCAAGTAATCAGGTTTCGGATCGGCGCAACCGGTCCGGCGAGGCCGCGCAACAGCGGCCGAACCAGGGATCAGGCTTACGGGAAGGACAGGCGATGTCTCTTTTGATCAGGGGCGGCACGGTCGTCACCGCCGAACAGACCAAGCGTGCCGACATCTATTGCGAGGACGGCGTCATCAAGGCCGTCGGCGAAAAGCTGGACGTCCCCTCCTCGGCCACGGTCGTGGACGCCGGCGGGCAATATGTCATGCCGGGTGGCATCGATCCGCACACCCACATGCAGCTGCCGTTCATGGGCACGGTCGCGTCCGAGGATTTCCAGACCGGCACCGCGGCGGCACTGGCCGGCGGGACGACGATGATCATCGACTTCGTCATCCCGGACCCGGAAGAGCCGCTCATGGACGCCTACAGGAAATGGCGCGGCTGGGCCGAGAAGTCGGTTTCCGACTACAGTTTCCACGTCGCCATCACCTGGTGGGACCAGTCGGTGCATGACGACATGGGGACGCTCGCCCGCGACCATGGCGTCAACTCGTTCAAGCATTTCATGGCCTACAAGGGCGCCATCATGGTCTCGGACGAGATGATGCTGGCAAGCTTCGGCCGCTGCCGCGAACTCGGCGCCATCGCGACCGTGCATGCCGAGAACGGCGAGATGGTCTATTACCTGCAGCAGGAACTGCTGAAGAAGGGCATCACCGGGCCGGAGGGCCATCCGCAGTCGCGCCCGCCGGAAGTCGAGGGCGAGGCCGCCAACCGCGCGATCCGCGTCGCCGAGGTGCTGGGCACGCCGGTCTATATCGTGCACACCTCCTGCAAGCAGTCGCTCGAGGCGATCACCCGCGCCCGGCTGGAAGGGCAGCGGGTCTACGGCGAGGCCCTGGCCGGCCATCTGCTGATCGACGATTCGGTCTACTACAACGACGATTTCGCCTATGCCGCGGCCCATGTGATGAGCCCGCCGTTCCGCTCGAAGGAGCATCAGGAAGCGCTCTGGCGCGGCCTGCAGTCCGGCAACCTGCAGACCACCGCGACCGACCATTGCTGCTTCTGCGCGCCCCAGAAGGCGGCCGGACGCGGCGACTTCACGAAGATCCCGAACGGCACCTCCGGGGTCGAGGACCGGATGGCCGTGCTCTGGCATCACGGTGTCTCGACCGGTCGGCTGACGATGAACGAGTTCGTCCGCGTCACCTCGACCAATGCCGCCCAGATCTTCAACATCTACCCGCGCAAGGGATCGCTCGACGTCGGCGCCGACGCCGATATCGTGGTCTGGGACCCGGAGGCGAGCCGGACGATTTCGGCCAAGACCCACCACCAGAACATCGACTTCAACATCTTCGAGGGCATGACGGTGAAGGGTGTGCCGAGCAACACGATCTCCCAGGGCAAGCTGGTCTGGAAGGACGGCCAGCTCGACGTCGAGCGCGGCGCCGGCCGGTACATCAACCGACCGACCTTCTCGCCCGCCTTCGACGCCTTGAAACGGAAGAACGCGCTCGCCGCGCCGAAGTCGGTGCGCCGGGCCGAGGCGGCGGAGTAGACTGTCGCCGCCGGCCCGTCCGGGGGAAGAACATCAACCAGAAAAGGGGGCGCCGCCAGCCGGCGGCGCGAAGCCGATGCATCATGTCGTCCGCCGTATCGTCAGTGGTCTGCAAGAGTTGTTCCTGCCGCTCATCGCCGTCGGCGCGATCGGCCTCGCCTCTCTTGCGCCGGCCCAGGCCGGCGAGCGCTTCATCACGCTGGCCTCGACCACATCGACGGACAATTCCGGGCTGTTCGCCTACCTGCTGCCGATCTTCGAGGCAAAGACCGGGATCGCGGTCCGCGTCGTCGCGGTCGGCACCGGGCAGGCGATCCGGATCGCCCAGAACGGCGATGCCGACGTGATCCTCGTCCATCACAAGCCGTCGGAAGAAAAACTCGTCGCCGACGGGCACGGCATCAAGCGCTACGACGTGATGTACAACGACTTCATCGTCGTCGGCCCGGCTGACGATCCGGCAGGCCTGGCAACCGCCGCGAACGCCGCGGACGCCTTCAGGCGGATCGGCGAGAGCGCCATTCCGTTCACCAGCCGGGGCGACGACAGTGGCACGAACAAGGCGGAGAAGGCGCTCTGGAAAGCCAGCGGGATCGATCCCGCGGCAGCCAGCGGCGACTGGTACCGGGAACTCGGCGCCGGGATGGGGGCGACGCTCAACGCCGCCGTCGCGATGGATGCCTATGCGCTCAGCGACCGCGGGACCTGGCTCGGCTTCGCCAACAAGGGCAGCCACAGGATCGTCTACGAGGGCGACAAGGCGCTCTTCAACCAATATGGCGTGATCGTCATCGACCCGAAGAAGCACCCGCATGTAAAGGTCGCGGACGCGCAGACCTTTGCCGACTGGCTGATCGATCCGGAAGGACAGGCTGCGATCGCGGCGTTCCGCCTGCATGGCGAACAGGCCTTCTTCCCCAACGGCCGCGGCGCGCCCGTCATCAACTGACGGCGAACGAAGCCCCGCGCGGCGTCGCCGGAATGTGAAAACAACAATATGAGGCCTCCTCTCATGCGTTCAGCCGGCCCGATCCTGATACTGGTCGCCGCCCTTCTCACATCCGGGCCGCTTCATGCGGCAACGGCGGGTGAGCATGTCGCCGAAGGCTCGCTGACACGGTTGGAACTGACGGTACGCGGCGACGGCGCCGACGCGCCCGTGCTACGACTCGACCAGGCGATGGTAAAGGCCATGCCGCAGCACGAGATCGTGACCGCGACACCCTGGACCGACGGCCGACATGTCTATTCCGGGGTATTGTTGCGCGACCTCGTCGCCCGCCTGGGCGCCACCGGAACGCGGCTGCGCGCAACCGCCTACAATGACTATGTCGTCGAGATACCGCTCGAGGACATCGAGAGTTATGACGTGCTCCTTGCGGTTTGCGTCGACGACGAGCCGCTCAGCCTGCGCAACAAGGGGCCGTTCTGGATCATCTATCCGTGGGATGACCATCCGGAACTCAGACTGAACCTCTATCACGCCCGGGCGGTATGGCAGCTGAAGGAGCTCGTGGTCGAGTGATCACCACGACGAGGAAAGTCGCCTTCACCGGACTCGCCGTCATGATCCTGGCGCTGGCGATCGCGCTGATGGCGATGCATATCCAGCTTCGCAACCAGTTCGGCGCGAGCACGATGAAATATGTCGACACGACGGTCTGGTTCTCGCGCCAGATCGACATGGAACTGCTGTCGCTTACCAACGCCCTGGAGCATTACCGCGCCGTCCCGAACGAGGCCACCTGGCGAAAGGTCCGCGCCCGTTTCGACATTTTCTGGAGCCGCATCGACAGCGCCGGGAAGGGATCGGTCGGCCGCTACCTGATGGCGCTGGAGGACGTGCCGGAACTCCTGGAACGGGCGCGCCTCGCACTCCACGAAATGGAGCCGCTCATGGGGTCCAGCCTGCGTCCCGACCCGGCCGAACTGTTCGGCGCTGTCGAGCAACTGGAGGCACTTGCGCCGGCACTGGCGGTCATCTCGCACGAATCGATGGTCCGGCGCACGGAAGGACTGGCGTACGAGCATCACGTCCTGTCGCAGCTGAGCCGCCTTATCGTCGGCAGCCTGATCGCGATCATGACCTGTTTCGTCCTGTTGTGCGGGCTGATCGTTGCCGAGCGCCGGCGCGCGAATTCGCTGAACGACGAACTGGCGAGCCGCGTTGCCGAGCGAACCGCCGAGCTCGAGCGCGAGATGGCGAACCGCAAACGTCAGGAACACGCCCTTCGCCAGGCCCAGAAGATGGAGGCCGTCGGCCAGCTTACCGGCGGCATCTCGCACGACTTCAACAACCTTCTTTCGGTCATTCTCGGCAACCTGGAAATGGCCAAGGCGCGGCTTCCCGGGATTCACGCGGCGCATCGCTTCATTGCGCATGCGATCGAGGCAGGCCGCCGCGGGGCCGCTCTCAATCATCGCCTGATCGCCTTCTCGCGGGCCCAGCCGGTCCGTCCCGAACTGCTCGACCTGAACCGCAATGTCGCGACGACCATCGAGCTCGTCCGCCGCGCCCTGCCGCCGGCGATCCGTCTCGACTACCGGCCGAGCGAGGCGCCTGTGTTCTGCGAGGCGGACGCGGTCCTGCTGGAAGCGGCGGTGATCAACCTCGTTCTGAATGCCCGTGACGCCATGCCGGATGGCGGCAAACTGACACTCGAGGTGACCCGCGAAGCGACCGACCCGGAGAGACCCGAAGACAGCCCGGCCGGCGCGGGGACCGCCTGTCTGACGATCCGCGATACCGGGACCGGCATGGACCCGGAGACCGTACGGAACGCCGTCGAACCCTTCTTCACCACCAAGCGGCAGGGAAAGGGCAGCGGCCTCGGTCTCGCGATGGTCGACAAGTTCGTCAAGCTGTCCCATGGCACGGTCGAAATCGACAGCGCGCCCGGCAAGGGAACCGCAATACGAATCCGGTTTCCGGAAGCGGCCGGAACGCTCGCGCACGCCGACGAGAACGAGGAGATCCTCCCCACGGGCCGCGGCGAGACCGTCCTGCTGGTCGAGGACGACAAGGATGTCCGGGGCCTGGTGCACACCATGCTCGAGGATCTGGGCTACCGGCCGGTCAGCGCGGAATGCGCCAACGACGCACTGGCCATCCTGGAGAATGGCGCCGGTGTTGATCTCCTGCTGACCGACGTCATGCTGCCCGGCGCGATCGACGGGGCGGAACTGGTCGACCGGGCGCAGGAGGTCCAGCCCGGCCTTCCCTACATGTTCTTCTCCGGTTACGCCCCCTCGGCGCTGCATGAGCGGGGCGCGATCCGCGACCACGAGATCCTGATCCGCAAGCCGTTCACCGCCGCCCAGATCGCCAACGCCATGCGCGTTGCACTGGACCGGCCAAGCCGTCGCGAAGGCGTGGCGTCGGCCGCCCGCCGGAAGAAGCGCGAGACGGCTTGAGGTTGGCCGACCGCGAGGTGGCGCTCAGCGCGCCTCCAGCCGTACCGCCATGCCCCCCTTCGGCCGCAGGACGATCGTTCCAAACCCCCTGACCTGCGGCGCGATGGTTTCGACGAACCGGAAACGGCGGGCGATCGTGGCCAGGATTATCTGAGCCTCCATCATCGCGAAGCTGTTGCCGATGCAGATGCGCGGCCCGGCCCCGAAGGGCAGGTAGGCGAGACGCGGCCGGTCGGCGCTGCCCTCCGGCGAGAAGCGATCGGGATCGAAGCGCTCGGGCTCCTCCCATACCTCCGGATTGCGGTGCGCAAGCCAGATCTGCACGGTCATGATGGTGCCCTTCGGCACGGGAACGCCGTCGATCACATCGTCGTCGAGCGCATCGCGGGCGATTTGCGGCACCGTCGGGTGGAAGCGCATCGTTTCCTCGATGATCTGCCGCGCATAGGGCAGTTTCGGCAGATCCTCGAACGCCACGGCGCGGTCACCGACGACCGCGTCGACTTCCGCGCACAGCCGTTCCTGCACGCCCGGCCAGGTCGTGAGCGCGTGGGCCGCCCAGGCGAGCGTGGTCGCGGTCGTCTCGTGACCGGCGAGGAACATCGTCATGACCTCGTCGCGAAGCTGCCTGTCGGACATTCCCTCGCCGGTTTCCTCGTCGCGGGCGAGCATGAACATCGACAGAAGGTCGCCACGATCGGTCGGATCCGCGCGCCTGCTTCTGATGATTGGCTCGATGATGCGGTCGAGAACCGCCATGGCGCGCCGGGTGGCCGCCGATTCGATCCGCGGGAACCATTCCGGCACGCCGATCAGGTCGCGGACCCGGACGACGGTGCCGCGCTCGTTCAAGGCATTCATCGCCTGGCCCACCGCGGCCTTGTCGGCCGCGTCGAGGCCCTGGCTGAACATCGTCCTGCAGATGATCTCGACGGTCAGCTTCGACATCTCGCGCAGCATGTCGATGCTTTCGCCCCGCGCGACGGCATCGCACCAGCCATCGACCTGGGCGTCGGTCTCCTCCTGCATGGTGCGCGCGAACTCGCGGATCCGCCGGTGGTGAAAGGCCGGCGCCGCGATCCGCCGCTGCCGGCGCCAGAACGAGCCCTCGCTGACCAGCAGGCCGTTGCCGATGATCGGTCTGAACAGCGCGCGGGCAAGCGGCGACTTGTCATAGTTCCGGGCATTCCCGACGAGGACGTGATGCAGGTGTTCCGGCTTCCAGATCACCATCGTCTTGCGGAACAGGAAGCGGCGGATTCCGAGCCCTGCCCTCGGATCGATGCTGCGGAACAGCGATTCCGGGTCCCTGTTCAGTCGCCGGTAGATCTCGAAGAGGCCCAACTTGCCTGCACTCGTACTCACAGCTGCCTCCGCCCTTCAGGCATTTTCAGGACTCACGATACAACACATGGGAAACACTAATGAACACGGCCAGTCCGCACGCTTGCCGACCGGTGTGGCCACCCGCACAGGCCTTGCGGGCGATGGGAACGTGGGGGATTCCGATTGAACATGTTCCGTGGGTAAATTGCAGGAAGAAGGTTAACAATGTCTGCCGTTTCCCCGCCTTCCGACAGTCGGATGCCGGGGCAGCGAAAGAAAAAGGGGGGCACGAGCCCCCCTTCTCCGTCTTCCCTTGCAGGCGTCGGAACTACATTCCCATCGCCTTGTTCCAGACATCATGCGTCCAGGCGCCAACCGGCTCCTTGGAGATGACCGGCGTGGAATCGGTCTTGAGCAGGATATCAACGGTCCGCTGGTAGGCGGCCGGGTCGAGCTTGCCGAGCGCGCCGTCATTGGCAATCAGCTTGGCAATCTCGGCCATCATCCGCTTCTGGTGCTTCTCGGTCTGGGCGCCACTGGCGTCATTCTCGAGAACGATCTCGGCCGCTTCGTCCGGATTCTCGATGGCCCATTTCCAGCCCATCATCGAGGCCTTCACGAAGCGCGCGAGCTTGTCGACCATCTTCGGGTCATTGAGCGAGCTCTCGAGGGCATAGAGACCGTCCTCGAGCGTCGCGACGCCCTGATCCTCGTACTTGAAGACCGTGAGCTCTTCCGGCGTCAGGCCGGCGTCGATGACCTGCCAGTATTCGTTGTAGGTCATGGTCGAGACGCAGGCGGCCTGCTTCTGCAGCAGCGGATCGACGTTGAAGCCCTGCTTCAGCACGGCGATGTCGGCATCGGAACCGGCGGTCTTGAGGCCGAGCTTGTCCATCCAGGACAGGAACGGATACTCGTTGCCGAAGAACCAGACGCCGAGCGTCTTGCCCTTGAAGTCGTCCGGCGAATTGACCCCGGCGTCCTTGCGGCAGGTCAGCATCATGCCCGACTTGTCGAAGACCTGGGCGATATTGACCAGCGGCACACCCTTCTCGCGGGTTGCCAGCGCCGACGGCATCCAGTCGATGATCACGTCCGCGCCGCCACCGGCGAGAACCTGGGCCGGCGCGATGTCGGGGCCGCCCGGCTTGATCGTGACGTCGAGATCGGCTTCGTCGTAGAGGCCCTTGTCCTTGGCCACGTAATAGCCGGCGAACTGTGCCTGGGTCACCCACTTGAGCTGGACGGTGAGCGCGTCCTTGGCCTCAGCGGTGCCGATGCCAAGCGCCAGTACCGCGGCCGTCGCCATCAATCCGAGTTTTCTCATCCAACCTCTCCTGTTGTCGTTCTGGTTATCGCCGGTAGGACGGGTGCCAAGAGGTCACTGCCCTCTCGAGAAGCGCCAGTCCCCCATAGAACATGCTGCCGAAAATCGCCGCGACGGCGATCGTCGCCCAGACCATGTCTATGTTCATTCGACCGACCTCGGTCGAGATTCTGAATCCCATTCCGACGATCGGCGTTCCGAAGAACTCTGCAACAATCGCGCCGATCAGCGCCAGCGTGGAATTGATCTTCAAGGCGTTGAAGATGAACGGCATCGCGTTCGGCAGCCGCAGGAACAGCAGGGTCTGCCAGTATCCGGCGGCGTAGGACCGCATCAGGTCCCGTTCCATGCTGCCGGCGGCGTTGAGGCCGGCCAGCGTGTTGATCAGCATCGGGAAGAAGGTCATCACCACGATCACCGCCGCCTTGGACTGCCAGTCGAAACCGAACCACATCACCATGATCGGGGCGATGCCGATGATCGGTATGGCGCTGACCAGCGAACCGAGCGGCAGGAGGCCGCGCTGCAGGAACGGCACCCGGTCGACCAGGACCGCGATCAGGAAGCCCGAGCCGCAGCCGAAGGCGAAGCCCGAGAGCACCGATTTCATCACCGTCTGGTAGAAGTCGGCGCGCAGCGTGTCGGTGTTGGCAACGAAGACCTGGGCGATCTGGCTCGGCGCCGGCAGCAGGACGCGCGGGATGCCGAAGCCCTGCACGACGATCTCCCAGAGATAGAGCAGCCAGAGTCCGAAGAGCGTCGGGACGATCAGCGCGTAGATCCCGCTTTCCGTGCCGTCGCGGGTCAGGACCTCCATCGCCCGCCAGGCACTCAGGCCGAGCGCGCCGACGAAGATCCAGAGGCCCCAGCCGGCCGTGCCCGGCGCCTGCATGACGATGTCGAGGCCGCCGATGGCGGCGGCGATGGTCACGGCGGCGAGCGCGAGCCCGCTTGCCGGTCCGCCGGCCAGCCCGCGCCGGTCGGCCACCAGCCAGCCCGCCGCGGTGGCGATCAGCAGCGCGATGGCGAACAGCGGCCAGCCGCCGGTCCACCAGTGACGGACCGTCTCGCCCGCAGCCGCGTCGCCGTGGCCGGCCGGCAGGGCGAACGCCACGAGGCCGAGCAGCAGCGCGCCCGCGACCGGCAGATCGATCGGCACGGCATTGCCCCGGCTCATCGCTGCGCCCCCATTTGCGACAGCACTAATCGTTCGATCGCGCTGACCGCGAAGACCAGGACCATGCCGAGCAGGGAGGCGACGACGAGCGCCGACCAAATCTGGATCGTTTGCCCGTAGTAGGAGCCGGCAAGCAGCCGGGCACCGATCCCGGCGACCGCGCCGGTCGGCAATTCGCCGACGATGGCGCCGACCAGGCTGATCGCGATCGCCACCTTCAGGCTGGTGAACAGGAACGGCACCGAGGCCGGCAGGCGAAGCTTCCAGAAGACCTGCATCTGCGAGGCCGAATAGGTCCGCATCAGGTCGCGCTGCATGACGTCGGGCGACCGCAGCCCCTTCACCATGCCGATCGTCACCGGGAAGAAGCAGAGATACATCGAGATGATCGATTTCGGGATCAGGCCGACCAGATTGACGCTCGCGAGCACGACGATGATCATCGGCGCGATCGCCAGGATGGGAATGGTCTGGGAGGTTATGACCCAGGGCATCAGGCTGCGGTCGAGGGTCCGCACATGGACGATGCAGACCGCGATCAGGACCCCGAGAACGGTGCCGAAGACGAAGCCCAGCAGGGTCGCCGAGGCGGTGATCCAGGTGTGATAGACGAGGCTCCGTTTCGAGGTGATCTTCTTCTGGAAGACCGTCTCGTTGATCTCGACGGCGATCTGGTGCGGCGCCGGCAGGATCGGACGCTCCATCGACCAGGTGGCATCGACCAGTTCGGCCGTCGTGTAGGTCTTGCCCTGGCGCTTGAAGGTGTCGCGCACGATGTCGGCATTCATGAAGATCGCGCCGACATACCAGGCGATCAGCAGGCAGCCGAGCACGGTCAGAATCGGCAGCGTCCGCCCGTCCCGCAACCGGGCCCAGAGGCCCGGCGCCGGGCGCCCGCCCGCGGTGGCGGCGTCAGTCGTCATAGGAATGCCCGGCCCTGAGCCCCTCCCGCACTTCATGCGCGATGGCGAGGAATTCGGGCGTCTCGCGGATGTCGAGCCGGCGGTCGGCCGGCAGGTTGCAGTCGATCACCTTCAGGATCCTGCCCGGCCGGGGCGACATCACGACGATCTTGCTCGACAGGAAGACCGCTTCGGGGATCGAATGGGTGACGAAGACGACGGTCTTCCGGGTCTGCGCCCAGAGCTGGATGAGCTGCTCGTTCAGGTGATCGCGGGTAATCTCGTCGAGCGCGCCGAACGGCTCGTCCATCAGGAGGAGATCGGGATCGAAGCAGAGCGCGCGGGCGATCGAGACCCGCTGCTGCATGCCGCCCGAGAGCTGCCACGGCATCTTCTTGCCGAAGCCGCCGAGATTGACCAGGTCGAGATAATGCTCGATGCGGCGCTTCCGCTCGGCACGCGGAATTCCCATGATTTCCAGCGGCAGGGCGATGTTGCGCTCGACGCTGCGCCAGGGATAGAGCGCGGCCGCCTGGAAGACATAACCATAGGCCCGCCGCTCGCGGGCTTCCGACGGCGTCATCCCGTTGATCGAGATCGTCCCGCCGGTCGGCTGTTCGAGATCGGCGATCACCCGCATCAGGGTCGTCTTGCCGCAGCCGGACGGTCCGATAAAGGAAACGAATTCGTTCTCGCCGATCGTCAGGTCGACATTGGCAAGGGCATGAACCGGCCCGTCCGCGGTCTCGAATACGAGCGATAAATCGCGCGCCTCGACGACCGTCCGGCGGCCTTCCGCGGTTCTGTCGATGGCTGCCGCCTGGGCAACGGTCTTGGTCATGAAACTACCCGTCAGACATCTGGAATTGCGGCGCGGCCGGCGCCGGCAGGGCCGCGTCGGCCGGCCGGCCGGCGCTGCTCGTCACGACGTTACCGCACCGCACAATTTCGGGCAAACGGTCAGGACAGCGCGTTCGCGCGTTCGAGCACCGCATGCAGCAGCACGTTGCAGCCGGCGGCGATATCGGCGGACGTTGCGTTCTCGACCTCGTTATGGCTGATCCCGTTCTCGCAGGGCACGAAGATCATCCCCGTCGGCGCCACGCGATTGATGTAGCAGGCGTCGTGGCCGGCGCCGGAAACGATATCCATATGGCCGAACCCCGCCAGTTTCGCCCCTTTGCGGACCGCGTTCACGCAATCCGGGTCGAAGGCGACGGGCGGCGAGTACCAGATCTGCTCGAACGCCATCTCGACGCCGATCTCGGCCGTCACCTTGTCGCAGAAGGCCCGCAGTTCGGAATCCATCTGCGCCAGGGTATCGGCGTCGGGATGACGGAAATCGACGGCGAAGAAGACCTTGCCCGGTATCGTGTTCCGCGAATTCGGGCTGACCTGCATCAGGCCGACCGTGGCACAGGCGTAGGGCTGATGCGCGAGGCCGATCCGATTGACCTCGCCGACGATGCGCGCGGCGCCGACCAGCGCGTCCTTGCGGACCTTCATCGGCGTCGGGCCGGCGTGGGCCTCCTGCCCGGTCAGCGTGATCTCGTACCAGCGCTGGCCCTGGGCGCCGGTAACCACGCCGATGGTCTTCTCCTCCGCCTCGAGGATCGGCCCCTGCTCGATATGCGCCTCGAAGAAGGCCTTGATCGGGCGGCCGCCGACCTCGCGATCACCGGCATAGCCGATCCGTGCCAGTTCCTCGCCCATCGTCTTGCCGTCGAGATCGGCGCGGCTGAGCCCGTACTCGAGGTCGAAGGCCCCGGCGAACACGCCCGAGGCGACCATCGCCGGGGCGAAGCGCGAGCCTTCCTCGTTGGTCCAGACCGCGACCTCGACCGGCGCTTCGGTTTCGATCCGGTGATCGTTGAGCGAGCGGATCACCTCCAGGCCGGCGAGCACGCCGTAGACGCCGTCGAACTTGCCGCCGGTCGGCTGGGTGTCGAGGTGGCTGCCGGTCATCACCGGCGGCATGTCCTCGTTCCGGCCGGGCCGCCGGGCAAAGATGTTGCCCATCTTGTCGACGCTGACGCTGCAGCCGGCCTCCTTGCACCAGGATACGAACAGATCGCGTCCCGCCTTGTCGAGATCGGTAAGGGCGAGACGGCAGACGCCGCCCTTCTCGGTGGCGCCGATCTTCGCCATCTCCATCAGGCTCTGCCAGAGCCTGTCGCCATCAACCTGCAAATTCTGCACCCGGCCAAATCCCTGTATTCGATTGTTGATCCAGTTTCTTAGCGGTATCCGGTCGGCGCTTCTGCGTCACCGCCCGGGTACCGGTGCCACCCTACTCCGCCGCCTGCCGCATCGGGTTGCGCGGATCGTCCTTCCAGGTCACGTAGGGCTTGTTCTCGTCCACGCGGTGCATGGTGATGCAGCCGTCCACCGGACAGACATGCATGCAGAGATTGCAGCCGACGCACTCCGATTCGACGACCTCGTAGCGCCGCGCCCCGTCGACGCGCATCGCCGCGATCGACTGGTGCGAGGTGTCCTCGCAGGCGACATGGCAGAGCCCGCACTTGATGCAGAGATCCTGGTCGATCCTGGCGACGATCTCGTAGTTCATGTTGAGATCCTGCCAGTTGACGTAGTTCCGGGTCGCCAGGCCCCGGAAGTCCTCGATCGTCCGGTAGCCCTTTACGTCCATCCAGTCGTTCAGGCCGGTGATCATGTCGTCGACGATCTTGAAGCCGTAATGCATCGCCGCGGTGCAGACCTGCACGGTTGTCGAGCCGAGCGCGATGAATTCCGCCGCATCGCGCCAGTTCGAGACCCCGCCGATGCCCGAGATCGGGATGTTCCGGCATTCCGGGTCGCGGTCGATTTCGGCCACCATGGCGAGCGCGATGGGCTTGACCGCCGGGCCGCAATAACCGCCATGGGCGCCCTTGCCGTCGACCGTCGGCGTCGGCGCCATCACGTCCAGATCGACCGACGCGATCGAATTGATCGTGTTGATCAGCGAGACCCCGTCGGCGGTGCCCGCGACCGCGGCCCGGGCCGGGCCGAGAATGCTGGAGACGTTCGGCGTCAGCTTGACCAGGACCGGCATCCGCGAATGCTTCTTGCACCAGCGGGCGACCATCTCGACATACTCCGGCACTTGGCCGACGGCCGATCCCATGCCGCGCTCGGACATCCCGTGCGGACAGCCGAAATTGAGTTCGACCCCGTCCGCGCCGGTCTCCTCGACCTGCTTCAGGATGGTCTCCCAGCAGGGCTCCTCGCACGGCACCATGAGCGAGACGACGATCGCCCGGTCCGGCCAGTCGCGCTTGACCTGCTTGATCTCGCGCAGGTTGACCTCGAGCGGACGGTCGGTGATCAGCTCGATATTGTTGAAGCCGGTCATCCGCTGGCCGTCGACGGTCAGCGTGCCGTAGCGCGAGGAGACGTTGACGACCGGCGGGTCGAGCCCGAGCGTCTTCCAGACGACGCCGCCCCAGCCGGCGCGTAGCGCCCGGACGACGTTGTATTCCTTGTCGGTCGGCGGCGCGCTGGCCAGCCAGAACGGGTTGGGCGACTTGATGCCGCCGATTTCGCAGCGCAGATCTGCCATTGTCCCTCTCCTTCGGCTCAGCGCAGGAAGCGGTCGATCGCGTGCGCCGCGACCTTGCCGTCCTGCACGGCCTGAACTGTGAGATCCTCGCCCGTCGCGACGCAGTCGCCGCCGGCGAAGACACCGCGCAACGAGGTCGCGCGGTCGTCGTCGATCACGATCTTGCCGCCGTCGAGCGCCAGCACCTGGTTGCCGCCCTCGACCAGCGGGTCGGGCACCAGCATCTGGCCGATCGCCTTGAAGACCTGGTCGGCCTCGATCGTGAAGGTCTCGCCGGTGCCGGCAAGCGTGCCGTCGGCGCCGCGCCGGGTATATTCGAACTCGACGCCGGTGACCTTGCCGCCGGTCCCCAGGATACGCACCGGCCTGGCCCAGAGTTTCAGCCGGACGCCGTTCTGCTGGGCGAATTCCTGCTCGTGCCAGGTGGCGCTCATGTCGTCGGCGCCGCGCCGATAGACCAGTGTCACGTCCTCCGCGCCGAGCCGCTTCGATTGCACCGCGACATCGATCGCCGTGTTGCCGCCGCCGATCACCACGACGCGGCGACCGACCGGCAGCGTCGTCAGATCGTCAGCCTGGCGCAGCGCGGCGATGAAATCGACCGCGTTGACGACGCCGGACAGGCTCTCGCCCTCGTCGCCGAGGGCCCGGACACCGGCGAGACCGCAGCCGAGAAAGACCGCATCGTGATCGCGCCGGAGCGCAGCCAGCGTGACGTCGCGGCCAAGCGCCTTGCCGCACTCGACCGTGATGCCGCCGATCCCGGTAATGAAATCGACCTCGGACTGGGCAAATCCGCCCGGGACCTTGTAGGCGGCGATGCCATATTCGTTGAGCCCGCCGGCCCGCTCGCGCGCCTCGTAGACGGTTACCTCGTGTCCCAGCATCGCGAGCCGATGAGCGCAGGCAAGCCCGGCGGGTCCCGCGCCCACCACCGCGACATGCTTGCCAGTCGGCTCGCCGCGCTCGAACGGCTGGCCCTCGCGCGCCATCAGCCAGTCGGTCGCATACCGCTGCAGGGCACCGATCTGGACCGGCTTGCTCTCCTGGGTCATGCGGACACAGGCTTCCTCGCACAGGATCTCGGTCGGGCAGACCCGGGCGCAGGCCCCGCCGAAGATATTCTCCTCGAGGATATTGACCGCCGAAGCGCGCACGTTGTCGGTCGCGATCTTGCGGATGAAATTGGGAATGTCGATGCCGGTCGGGCACGCCTCCATGCAGGGCGCGTCATAGCAGAAGTAGCAGCGACTGGCTTCGATCAGGGCCCGGCGCCGATCCAGCGGATCCTTGACGTCGGTGAAATTCGCCGCCACGTCGACGGCAGACAGCCGCCCGGCCGCAATACCCGAACTTTCGCTCATTCCACGCCTCTAACCTGTATGATCCAGACCGGTTATTCCGATCTTCAATCTCTTTTTCATTTATGAGCTTAGTGGTAACCTGACCAAACGGTCAAGAAGTTTGGCGCCGGCGCGGATCCCGCTTTTGCGACATCCGGCCGGAACGATAAAACGGGCCAGGCGTCGGTGCGCGGCAGGCTCGCAGGGAACCAAGGGATGAAGGAACGCCGTCAGTGAACGAATGCACTGCCGAAACCACGGACAACAGCCCCGGGCGAATTCGCCAGCTCAACGAGGCCCGGATCATGCAGGCTGCCGAGCAGGTCTTCGCCGACGCCGGATTCCGCGGCGCCACGACTGCGGCGATCGCCGAGCGGGCCGGCCTACCAAAGGCCAATGTCCACTATTATTTCAGAACGAAATCAGAACTTTATCGGGCTGTTCTCGATAATATCCTGAAGCTGTGGCTGGATGCCCTGCATGACATCACGGCGGACGACGACCCGCGCGAGGCGCTCACCCATTACATCGAGGCGAAGGTCGAACTGTCCCGTTCCCAGCCCGAGGCGTCCCGGGTCTTCGCCAACGAGCTGATCCGGGGCGCGCCCCGGCTCAAGCGGTACCTGTCGAACGAACTGCGCGACTGGATCGACGCCCGCGTCCCGGTCATCCAGGCATGGATTGCCCAGGGCAAGATCGCCCCGATCGATCCCTATTTCCTGTTCTTCAATATCTGGGCGATGACCCAGACCTACGCCGATTTCCAGTCGCAATGCGCCGCCGTGCTCGGCCGCGGCGACAAGCTGAAGCCCGAGGACTACGACCGCGCCTCGGCGGAAATCGTCACGACCGTCATGCGGGCGCTGGGGCTGGAAACGGCCCCGACCGGCGCGCGACACGGGGGCGACGACTGAGCCGCCGCCCCGTCCCGCTATTCCGACGCCAGCATCTGCTGGAACATCGTGCAGGCCAGCGCGTCGTCCCGCTGTTCCGGCGAAAGCTGGCTCTCGGGCATCGCCAGCAACTGCTCGCAGCGGCCATCCTCGATCGCTGTCGTGGCGAGCGTCTGGCCGAACCGGACAAGGCATGAAACCAGCGTTTGCTTCTCCTCCGCGCTCATGGTTTCCGGCGTGAGGTTGCGCGCCTCCATGTCGCGGACACGGGTCCGGCAGCGGGCATATTCGCGACGCAGGTCTGATTGCGGTTGTATCCCGGCCGCGCTGTTTCCCGAGTAGGCGGCGGCCCCCGACGACAGGGCGGCGAGCCCGCTCTGACCGGCCAGCATGGTCGCGATATAGCCCTTCCATTCGAGCAGGCTCAGTTCGTGCCGCCCGTTCGCGTCGCTGACCGCCTTGCCGACCAGTCCGGTCTCGTCCGGACCGATTTCGGCTTCGTGGAAGATCACCGTCTGGTAGTTCTGGTCGGTCGAGGTGAGCTTCAGCTCGTAGGTGTCATCGTCGCCGTCGTCGAACTCGTGCACCTTGTTGCCGGCCCGGGCGAGCGCGCAGACCATCCTGCCCAGTTCGACCTTGCCGTCGGGTCCGAGAACGATCCGTTTCCGGTCGCGGGAGCCGAGATCCGCCTCGTCCTGCACATCGCGGCATTCCTTTTCCCGGACTGCGGTCAGGATATCCGCCGCCCGCTTCTGGCTCGCCGCGACGAACGGCCCCAGGTCAGCACTCATCCCGTCGACGGCAAGCGACTGAACCGCCGCGTCTATGGTCGCGATCGATTCAGCGTTCTCGGGCAGATCCGCCAGATAATCCTGGTATTCCTCGAAGGCGCCCTCGGCCACGGTGGCCCGCGCCTTGCGGTAAGCCTGGTCGAAAGGCAGCCATTCGATCGGACGGAGGAATCGTGCGTAATCGGCCCGTCGTTCCGCGGCATAGGCGGAGAGCGCCTTGAGGCCCTCCAGGTCGTCGTCGAAATCCGACAGGCGCTCGATATCCGGCTTCAGGTATTCCCTGGCGATCTGTTCCCGTTTCGTCCCGACCGCGATATTGAGCTGCCGCCTTTCGTCCTGGTCGAGTGCCGCGAGGCGCGGGTCATTGACCAGACCCTGCAGGGCATCGAGGCCCGCCCGGTCGACGCTGACGCCGGCAATGGCGCCCTGGTTCTCCTCCAGCGCAGCCAACGCCTCGTAATAGTCCTCGAGCGCCGGAACATTCTGCTGTAGGCGCGCCGCCGGACCGCGAGCATTCGCGCCACGGTTCCGGTAGAGTTCCAGCAAGGCGGGATCACCCGACCGGGCCCGTGCCTCGCACGACTGGTAGAGCCGGTCATAGGCGGCGGCATCCGCCTCGTCCCAGTCTCGGATTGACCGGCCGAATACCGGGACGATCCGGTCGTCGAGCATGAAGAGATAGAATGGCCCCTGCCGGGTGTTGCGCGCCCTCGACCAGTCGATCGTCGCGCCCCAGCGGAACAGGTCCTCGCAGGTCGGCGGCTGAAATCCGCCTGACGCGGCGAGTGCGGCACGGATCGCCTCGCTCCGCCCTTCAACGGCCTTCGCGATATCCGCGCGTTCCGCGTCGTCGAGACCGTTGCCGAAGCGAGTGTCGATCTCGGACATCATCTCACGGGTCGACAGCAACCCGTCCGCGCTCTCCGGTGCATTGGCGATCTCGGTCCGCACCTCGTCGAGGAGCCCGACCTTGATCTCGTCGCGCCGCGCGTTGAGGCGTCCGGTCGTCTCGGCCCATTCCTCTTCGGGCATGTAGACGACCTGCTGGCCCAGCGTCCGGATCGCCACCGCCGCCTCGGGCGTGATCTGGCGCCGCGGCGCCCGCCCCACGATGTCGGCGCCGACGCCCGGCAGATCGCCGAGCGCAAGGTAGAATTCGGCGCTCGCCGGGGCGGCGAGCAGGACGGCCTCCCCTTCGGCAACCGCTGCCCGGGCCCGCTCGATCCGGACGACGGCGTTGCGGATCTCCTTGTTGACCGCGTTGCGCGCGACATTGAACCGGCCCTCGACATCCTTGTCCTTCGCGCGACGCGCCTCCTTCCCGCAGCCGGCCAGGGCAACGTTCAGTGCCTTGACGTCCTCGCTGCTCCAGTCGATCGCGCGGTTTCCGAAGACCCCGGTGCTCAGTTCGTCGCCGAACAGGCCCGAAAGCGACATCGTTTCATTGACCCGCCTGGGCTCGGCCGCGGTCCCGCGTTCGATCCAGCCGGACAGGCCCTCGCAATCCGGAATCTCGAAAGCCGCCGCCGTCATCGGCCACGCCAGGACCACCAGACCAGCGCATGCAGTCGCTGCGCCGACAAAATGCCGCCACATCTCGCTCTCCCTTCCCCGAAAACCGCCGAATCGGGCGTGTATCCCGCCATTCGGCCACGACCCCCAGCCGCGATCCGAGTATGCCGCCGCGTGCGCGGGAAGGAAATTAGGAAAGCGTGATTCTGTGACCGGCGATACGGCGCTCAGCTCCCCTGAAGCTCGTCCTTCAGGATCTCGAGTTCGAGCCAGCGTTCTTCGGCCGCGGCCAGTTCCGCACGTGCCGCGTCGAGGGCGCCGGCAAGCTTGTGGAAACGGTCCGGGTCACGGCCATAGAGCGTCGGATCGGCAAGCGCCTTCTCCTGCCTGGCGATCTCCGCCTCCAGCGCCGCGATCCGCGCCGGCAGGCCCTCATACTCGCGCTTGTCCTTGTAGCTCAGCCCGCTCCGCCGGGCCGGCGCCTTCTGCCCCTTCTCCGCCGGAGGCGAGCCGGCCGCGGCCGCCTTCCGTCCGGCGGGTTCGCGCCGCGCTGTCCTGGACCTTTCTCTCTGGTAATCCTCGTAACCGCCCACGTATTCGGCGATTTCCCCTTCTCCCTCAACGGCGATCAGGCTCGAGACCGTGCGGTCGAGGAATGCCCGGTCATGGCTCACGATCAACACCGTCCCGTCGAAATCCGCGAGTTGCTCTTCCAGGAGTTCGAGGGTCTCAAGATCCAGGTCGTTGGTCGGCTCGTCGAGAACCAG
Source organism: Oceanibacterium hippocampi (assembly GCF_900172325.1). GTDB lineage: Bacteria > Pseudomonadota > Alphaproteobacteria > Sneathiellales > Sneathiellaceae > Oceanibacterium > Oceanibacterium hippocampi. Next base: position 315,254 of record NZ_FWFR01000002.1, read on the forward strand.
GAGATTGCAGGGCCTGGCCAGCAGGATCGCAAGCAGGAGCCGGTTCTTTTCGCCGCCGGATAGGGATCGAACCGGACTGCGCGCCTGCGCCTCCTGGAACAGGAACTGTTTCAGATAGGCGACGACATGGATCGGCCGGCCATGCACCATCACGGAATCGCCGCCGCCGGGCGCCAGCGATTCCCAGAGTGTCGCCTCGGGGTCAAGCTGGTCGCGGCGCTGGTCGATATGGACGATCTCGAGCCGGGTGCCGTGCCGGACCGTGCCGCTGTCCGGCGCGATCTCGCCCAGCAGCAGGCGGAGCAGCGTGGTCTTGCCGGCCCCGTTCGGGCCGATCACGCCGACCCGGTCGCCCCGCATGATCCGGGTCGAGAAGCCATCGACGATCGTGGTCGTTTCGCCGTCGCGCTTGAAGCGCTTCACCAGGTCGGTTGCCTCGATGACCAGCGCCCCGCTCGCCTTGCCGGTTTCGAGATCGAGCGCGGCCGCCTTGTCGGAACGGGTCCGCTCCTGCCGCTCGCGCCGGAGATCGTGCAGGCGGCGAAGCCGGCCCTGATTGCGCCGCCGCCGGGCGGTAACGCCGCGCGCCAGCCAGCGCTCCTCGACCTCGATTTCCTTGGCAAGCCGGGCAAGCGACTGCGCTTCCTCCTCGCGGAGTTTCTCGGACCAGGCTTCGAACGTATTGAAACCGGCCTCGTTGACGCGCAGCGTGCCATCCTCCAGCCAGTAGGTCCGCCGGGTCAGCCGGGCCAGGAAGGCACGGTCATGGCTGACGATCACCGTGGCCGCGCGGCTGCGGGCAAGCTCGCCCTCCAGCCATTCGATGGTCGGCAAGTCGAGGTGGTTGGTCGGCTCGTCGAGAAACAGCAGGTCCGGCTCGCCGATCAGGGCCCGGGCAATCGCCGCGCGCCGGGATTCGCCGCCGGAGAGCGTCAGCAGCTCGGTCCCGCCGTCGAGCGAGACGGCATCGAGCAGGCGGCGCACGCGATAGTCGTCCGCCGCGACATCGCCCTCCTCCAGCCCCTCGGCGATGTAGCCCGCGACCGTCAGGCCCGGGACCCGCGGCAGGTCCTGGGCGAGATAGGCCGCGCGCGCGCCCGGCTTGATGAAGCGGTCGCCGCCGTCGGCCTCGATCCGCCCCGCCATGACCTTCAGCAGCGTCGATTTGCCGCTGCCGTTCCGCCCGAGCAGCGCGATACGGTCGCCGGGCTGGACGGCCAGCGAGACGCCGCGGAACAGTTCCTTCTCGCCAAAGCCAAGACGCGCTTCGCGAAGGGTCATCAACGCCGTTGCCATGGTCGAACAGGAACTCCGGTAGGGGATGGGAAGACTGCGCGTGCCGACAGGCCGCGTCCGCGCGATGGCGGCGCACCATATCGGATCGGCCGGGGTTCCGCCAAGGGCGGCGCGCGGTGCGGAGATCCCTTTCCGCGCCCTTGATTCCGTCCGGCGACTGCGCAATATGGCCTATACAAGACGAAATTGGTCAGGTATTAACCGCCCGCCATGATAAAACTGAGCAAAATGACCGACTACGGCGTCGTGGTCATGACGCAAATCGCCCAGGAGCCCGACCGGGTCGTGACCGGCCCGGACGTCGCCCTGACGACCGGACTGACGGTCCCGACGGTGGCCAAGCTGATGCGCATGCTGGCGCGCGGCGGGCTGCTGCTTTCGCACCGCGGCGCCCACGGCGGCTATTCCATGGCCCGGCCGGCAAGCGAGATCCGGATCTCGGAGATCGTCGCCGCCCTCGAAGGGCCGATCGCGCTGACCTCCTGCGTCGACGGCAGCGACCTGAGTTGCGTCGTCGAGGACAGCTGTCCGATGCGCGGCGGATGGAACAAGATCAACGGGGCGATCCGGCAGGCGCTCGACGACGTCCGGTTGTCCGAGATGATGCCGCCGATGCCCTATCCTCATGGCACGGCAAAGGGGGCAGTGCGCAAGGCGCGAGCCGCCGCCGCACTCTGAAACGCCCCAGTACGGAGACAGATCAATGGCCGTAAGTGCCGATACAGTCCAGCAGGTCGCCTCGCTCGCGGAGCAGAAGTACAAGTATGGCTTCTTCACCGACATCGACCATGTCCAGGCGCCGAAGGGCCTGAGCGAGGATATCGTCCGCTTCATCTCGGCGAAGAAGGGCGAGCCGGAATGGCTGCTGGAATGGCGCCTGCGCGCCTATCGTCACTGGCTGGAGATGAAGGAACCGGACTGGGCCCGGGTCGATTTTCCGAAGATCGACTACCAGGATCTCTATTACTACTCCGCGCCGAAATCGAAGGATGACGGCCCGAAGAGCCTGGACGAGGTCGATCCGGAACTTCTCAAGACCTACGAGAAGCTCGGCATTCCGCTCAGCGAGCAGGAAGTGCTGGCCGGCGTCCGTAACGTCGCGATCGACGCGGTCTTCGACAGCGTCTCGGTGGCGACCACCTTCAAGGCGCGGCTGGAGAAGGAAGGCGTCATCTTCGGCTCCTTCTCGGACGCGGTGAAGAACCACCCCGAACTGGTGCGGAAGTACCTCGGGAGCGTCGTGCCGCCGACCGACAACTATTTCGCGGCGCTCAACTCTGCGGTCTTCTCGGACGGCTCGTTCGCCTACATCCCGAAGGGCGTCCGCTGCCCGATGGAGCTGTCGACCTATTTCCGCATCAACGCCGCCCAGACCGGGCAATTCGAGCGCACCCTGATCATCGCCGAGGAAGGCGCCTACGTGAGCTATCTCGAAGGCTGCACGGCGCCCATGCGGGACGAGAACCAGTTGCATGCGGCGGTCGTCGAACTGGTCGCGCTGGACGATGCCGAAATCAAGTATTCGACGGTCCAGAACTGGTACCCGGGCGATGCCGACGGGGTTGGCGGAATCTACAATTTCGTCACCAAGCGCGGTGCCTGCCGGGGCCGGAACTCGAAGATCTCCTGGACCCAGGTCGAGACCGGCTCGGCGATCACCTGGAAATATCCGAGCTGCATCCTGCAGGGCGACAACTCGGTCGGCGAGTTCTATTCGATCGCCATCACCAACAACATGCAGCAGGCCGATACCGGGACCAAGATGATCCACCTGGGGCGCAATACCCGGAGCCGGATCATCTCCAAGGGAATCTCCGCCGGCCGCGCCCAGAACACCTATCGCGGCCTGGTCCGCATGGGCCCGAAGGCGGAGAAGGCGCGCAACCACACGGTTTGCGACTCGCTGCTGATCGGCGATCGCTGCGGCGCCCACACGGTGCCCTATATCGAGAGCCAGAACGCCTCCGCCCGGGTCGAGCACGAGGCCACGACCTCGAAGGTCAGCGAGGACCAGCTCTTCTATTGCCGCCAGCGCGGCATCGACGAGGAAGACGCGCTCTCGCTCATCGTCAACGGCTTCTGCAAGGAAGTGCTGCAGCAGCTGCCGATGGAATTCGCCGTCGAGGCCCAGAAGCTCGTCGGCATCTCACTCGAAGGTTCGGTCGGCTGAGGCCGGCGCGTCCGTACAGGCAGGAAAGTCACGTCATGCTGCAAATCAAGGATCTGCACGTCACCGTCGACGGCAAGGAAATCCTGAAAGGTCTCTCGCTCGACATCGGCGACGGCGAAGTGCATGCGATCATGGGCCCGAACGGTTCGGGCAAGAGCACCCTCTCCTACGTCCTCGCCGGTCGCGAGGGCTACGAGGTGACGGGCGGGACCGTCCGCTATCGCGACCAGGACCTGTTCACCCTCAATGCCGAGGAACGGGCGCGCGAGGGGGTCTTCCTCGCTTTCCAGTATCCGGTCGAGATCCCGGGCGTACCGACCGCGACCTTTCTCAAGACCGCGGTCAACGCGGTCCGCCGCCATCGCGGCGAGGCCGAACTCGATGCCATGGACTTCCTGAAGTTCGTCCGCGCCCGCGCCAAGGAGCTGGAAATCGGCGACGACATGATCAAGCGCTTCCTCAACGTCGGTTTCTCCGGCGGCGAGAAGAAGCGGGCCGAGATCCTGCAGATGGCGCTTCTGGAGCCGACGCTGATGGTGCTCGACGAAACCGATTCCGGCCTCGACATCGACGCGCTGCGGATCGTCTCGGAGGGGATCAACCGGATGCGTGGCCCTGATCGCTCGACCCTGATGATCACCCACTACCAGCGCCTGCTGAACTATGTCGTGCCGGACCATGTACACGTCATGGCAGGCGGACGGATCGTCCGTTCCGGCGGCAAGGAACTCGCGCTCGAGCTCGAGGAAAAAGGCTATGCCGATATCGCGAGCGCGGCCTGAGGTGGGAAAGCGAGAGCCGATGACCAACCGCCCCGAAGGACTGCGCGCCCGCTACCTGGCGGCCTTTCCGAAGACGCTGGATGCGCTTCCCGGCGCCGAGCTCGGCTGGCTGCGAAGCCTGCGGGAGAGCGCGCTGGCGCGTTTCGCCGACCTCGACCTGCCGGAACCCCGCGTCGAGGACTGGAAATACACCAACCTCCGCCCGCTCAAGGCGTCCGACCTGGCGGTGCCGGCCAACGACAGCGCGTCTGCCGACGCGCCGTCCGGCCTGCCGCGGTTCGGCGACGGGGCCCGCCTCGTCTTCGTCAACGGCCGGCTCGATGCGGCCGCCTCCTCTCCCGCCCTGCCGGCCGGCGCCCGCCTGCTGTCGCTTGGCGCGGCGCTCGCGGAAACGCCGGACCTGCTGGAGTCTGACCTCGGCCGCCTCGTGCCGTGGCAGGGTGAAGGTGTGCTGGCGCTCAACACCGCCTTCATGCGCGACGGCTACGTGCTCGCGATCGATCCGGGCGTCGAGATCGAGACCCCGATCGAGATCGTCTTCCATGGCGGCGCGGCATCCCATGCCGCCTGGCATGTCCGGAACGTGATCCGGCTCGGCGAAGGCGCGCGGGCAACCGTGATCGAGAGCCATGTCGGCGCGCCGGACGCGGCCTATTTCAGCAATCCGGTCACCGAGATCTTCGCCGGCCCGTCGAGCGCGCTCCGCCACTACAGGATCCAGGACGAGAGCATCAAGGCACAGCACCTGGCGCATGTCGCCGCCGAGCTCGCCGAGAAGGCCGACATGGAAAGCTTCGTGCTGACACTTGGCGCGGCGCTCTCGCGGAACGAGATCCGGGTCGCGATCGAGGGCCATCACGTCGAGTGCAAGCTGAACGGCATCTACCTGCAGCGCGGCACGCAGCATTCGGACAACACCACCGTCATCGACCACAAGGTCGGCGACGGGCGTGCGGACGAGGTCTACAAGGGTGTGCTCGACGACCGCGCGTCAGGCGTCTTCCAGGGCCGCTTCATCGTCCGCGAGGATGCCCAGAAGACCGACGCGAACCAGCAGAGCCGGGCGATCCTGCTGTCGCCAAAGGCCCGCGCCGACGCCAAGCCGGAGCTGGAGATCTTCGCCGACGACGTGAAATGCAGCCACGGCGCGACGATCGGCGAACTGGACGAGGAACCGCTCTTCTATCTCCGTGCCCGCGGCATCGACACGGACACGGCACGCGCGTTGCTGGTCGAGGCCTTCCTGCGCGACGCGATCGAGAAGATCACCTGCGAACCGGTCCGCGAGGCATTCGGCAAGCGCGTGGAGGACTGGATCCGCGCGGAGAAGGAAGGGAGCTGACGATGGCGGCGCTCGAAAAGCATTCGCCGGCACGCAACGGCTTCGACACGGACGAACTGGCGCGGATCCGGGCCGATTTCCCCGGCCTCGACCAGGCGGTGCACGGCAAGCCGCTAGTCTATCTCGACAACGCGGCGTCGGCGCAGAAGCCGCGCGCGGTGATCGAACGGCTGTCAACCTTCTACGGCCACGACTATGCCAACGTGCATCGCGGCGTCCACACCCTCAGCCAGCGGGCGACGGAAGCCTACGAGGGTGCGCGCGAGAGCGTGCGCCGCTTCCTGAACGCGCCGACCGGCGAAGAGATCATCTTCACCAAGAACGCGACCGAGGCGATCAACCTGGTCGCCTCCTGCTTCCGCGAGGGCGTGCTCGAGGCCGGCGACGAGATCGTCTCCAGCCTGCTCGAGCATCATTCCAACATCGTGCCCTGGCAGCTGGCGGCGGAGCGTACCGGCGCCCGCGTCCTGCCGGTGCCGATCGACGACAACGGCGAATTCCTGCTCGACCGCTACCGCGAGCTGCTCGGCCCGAAGACCCGCCTTGTCGCGGTCACCCATGTCTCGAACGCCATCGGCACCGTCACGCCGATCGCCGAGATCATCCGCCTCGCCCATGAACAGGGCGTGCCTGTGCTGGTCGACGGCTCGCAGGCGGCGCCGCACATGGCGATCGACGTGCAGGCCCTCGACGCCGATTTCTATGTCTTCACCGGTCACAAGGTGTTCGGTCCAAGCGGCATCGGCGTGCTGTTCGGCAAGCGCGAATGGCTCGACCGCCTGCCCCCCTACCAGGGTGGCGGCGACATGATCGAACGCGTCTCGTTCGCCGGCACGACCTTCGCCAAGCCGCCGCACAAGTTCGAGGCCGGCACCCCGCCGATCGCCCAGGCGGTCGGCCTCGGCGCCGCGATCGACTATGTGAACGGGATCGGCATGGCGCGCGTCGCCGCGCACGAGGCGATGCTGCTCGCCTATGCGACGGAGCGGCTGTCGGCGATCAATTCGCTGGAAATCGTCGGCCGCGCCAGCCGGAAAGCGGCGATTTTGTCGTTCAACCTGATGGGCGTGCATGCCCATGACGTCGGCACCATCGTCGATCATTCCGGCGTCGCGATCCGCGTCGGCCATCATTGCGCGCAGCCGCTGATGGATCATTTCGACGTCGCCTCGACGGCGCGCGCATCCTTCGCCTTCTACAACAGCCGCGAGGACGTCGACGCGCTGGCGGACAGTCTCAAGTCGGTACAGGAGATTTTCGGGCGATGAGCGACGATCTGCGCGAGCTTTACCAGGAAGTCATTCTCGACCACAGCCGCGATCCGCGGAATTTCCGCGAGCTGCCCGACTGCGTCCATACCGCACATGGCGAGAACCCGCTGTGCGGCGACCGCCTGGACATCTATCTCACTCTCGATGGCGACGGGAAGATCACCGACGCGGCCTTCAAGGGGCGCGGCTGCGCGATCTCGATGGCCTCGGCCTCGATGATGACCGAGATCATCCGCGGCCTCGACATGGAAAAGGCGAAAGCCCTCTTCGAGCGCTTCCACGACCTTGTGATGGGGTCCGGGGAGGCCGATATATCGCTTGACGAGGACGACCTCGACAAGCTTCAGGTGCTGGCGGGCGTTCGCCAGTTCCCGATGCGCGTGAAATGCGCCACTCTCGCATGGCATACGATGAATGCCGCGCTCGAGGGTGATGCGGTTGCCTCGACGGAGTGAACGAGAGATGAGTGCCGAACCAGCCGAGACGATGACACTGAACGGGCCGTTCGAGGAAGGCACCACCACCTCGCCGCTCGAGCCGCATGTCGTGGCCGCGCTCCGTGGCGTGTATGATCCGGAAATCCCGGTCAATATCTTCGACCTGGGACTGATTTATGACGTCGCCTTCCCGATGGACGGCATCGTCGACGTGAAGATGACGTTGACCGCGCCGGGTTGCCCGGTGGCGGAGGAAATGCCCGGCATGGTGTCGGAAGCGATACGCCCGGTCGAGGGCGTCGACGATGTCCGGGTCGAGATTGTCTGGGACCCGCCGTGGCGCCCGGATTTCATGAGCGAGGCCGCCCGCCTCGAACTCGGCATGTTCTGAGTTCATGGCGCGCAAGGAGTAGAGCGAATGACAGAGAATCTGATGAGTCTGACGGATCGCGCTGCCGACCGGGTTCGCCACCTGATCGCGACCAGCGACAAACCGGTCAAGGGCCTGCGCATCGGCGTCACCACCACCGGCTGCTCGGGCCTGAGCTACACCATGGATTTCGCCGAGGACATCGGCCCCGACGACAAGGTCGTCGTGGACAAGGACATCACCCTGGTGATCGACCCGGCGGCGCTGCAATACGTCGCCGGCAGCGAGATGGACTGGGTGGAAGAGCGGCTGGCGTCGCGCTTCACCTTCGAGAATCCGAATGAAAAGGGCAAATGCGGCTGCGGAACGAGCTTCCACGTCTGAGCCGCCCGCCGGCCCGGGCCGGCGGCCCCCGACACAGCTAGTCTTGGAGAAACCCTAGAGGCAGCGGGCGAGTTCGCCGGCCGGTCCGTTCGGCCGTTCGGCGCCGTCGCGTTCAATGACACCGCTCGGATAGAGCCGGTCTACCCCGGTCACCTTGTAGACCTCGACCCGGCCGTCGCCGAGTTCGAAGCCGTAGGCCTGGCCGGTCTGCACGACGCCGGTGACATCGACCCGCAGGCCGCTCGTTCGCCCCTCGCCCAGGTGGGCGACGTAATCGCCGCCGACCACCAGTTCCGGACCGATCGTGCAATCGCGGCTCCAGGTGCCCTGCAGGCGCGGCGGGATCTCGGCATGGCGCTTCGCCTCGCCGACATGCATCTCGGCGCGGAACAGGATATTCCCGCGCGGCGCGGCATCCGCCGCGCTGTTTTCCTGAATGTCCGATGCAACCGCGACGATCGCGGCTTCGGCCGAAGCCGATCCGCCGCCGAAATCGAAGCCGGCGAGACCGGCGGCCGCACCGCCGGATGCCAGGAGGGCAACGGCGAAGGCCGGCGCGAGCCACGCCCACGGCAGACCCGGCGCCAGGATGTCAGGCCTCTCGGAGGCGTCATCCGCCGTCATGGCGGGTCCGGCAGCAGCCTTCCGGCCGAATGTCGCGAGACGTTCACGGACCAGCCGCACAGCCGGTTCAAGGGCGGCGCGGAGATCGGCCCGCCGGACAGGCGTTTTCTGCCCGTCGAGGCCGACGACGCGGTAGGCCGGACGTCCTGCCTCTCCGGAATACTGACCGGCAAGCAGGCGGACGCGCTGGTGTCCCCATTGCGGCAGCAGTTCGAGCGCGAGCGCCCGGGCACGATCTTCCGCGATGAACCGCTTGAAGGTCCGCCACCGGCCGTCCTCGAATGTCTGGACGACAAAGCCCGCGGTCAGTTCCGATACGACATGTGCCGACATCGCGACGATCCCCTGGATCCCTGCTAGGAGATTCCATGGTGACCGGACATGCTGAACAATTCGTAAATGCCGGGCCGGATTCGCTGCGTCGTCAGCCCTCGCCACCGGACCCGAGCGGGTCCGCATCGAGGCGCCGGCCGGCCAGTGCGCCGCGCCAGTCGAGGCCCTGTCGCAGGCGCACGACCTCGCCCACCACGACCATTGCCGGCGGCTTCAGGTCCGCCGTCCGTGCCGCCGCTGCGGCGTCGGCGAGCGTCGTCTCCAGCACCGCCTCGTCCGGCAGCGTGGCCCGGGCGACGATCGCCACCGGCTCGTCCGCCGGGCGCCCGGCGGCGATCAGCCGGGCGCTGATCTCGGCCAGGTGGGTCAGCACCATGAAGATGACCAGCACCGGCGAGCCCTTGGCGAGGGCTTCCCAGTCGACACTGTCCGGCACGTCGCCGGCGGCGCTGTGCCCGGTGACGAAGGTAACCGCGTGGTTGACATTGCGGTGGGTCAGCGGGATCCCGGCACTGGCGAGGCCGCCGATGCCGGCTGAAATGCCAGGCACGACGCGAAACGGAATCCCGGCGGCGACGAGCGCCAGCGCCTCCTCCCCGCCACGGCCGAAGACATAGGGGTCGCCGCCCTTCAGGCGCAGTACGCGCTTTCCCTCGCGGGCGAGCGCGACCAGCCGGGCCGAGATATCGGGCTGTTTCGGCGACGGCTTGCCGCCGCGCTTTCCGGCGAATTCCAGCACCGCGTCCGCGCCGGCGAGCGCCAGGACGGGGTCGCCGACCAGCGCATCGTAAACCACGACATCGGCCTGCTTCAGGGCGTCGAGGGCATAGAGGGTGAGCAGGCCCGGGTCGCCCGGACCGGCGCCGACCAGCCAGACCGTGCCGCGGGCGAATTCGGGAAAATGCAGGACGTCGTCGATCATGCGATCTACTTACATCGTAGATCGGGCGTGGAACAGACCCTGCGACATCTCCGGGACGGCGGAAGGCATCATGACGGAAACTCTGACGAAAACACATCGGGGCGGCTGCCTGTGCGGCGCCGTCCGCTACACGGTCGAGGGTCCGCCGGCAATCGTCGCCCAGTGTCATTGCGAGGCGTGCCAGAAATGGAGCGGCACCGGTCACACGATCAGCGCGACCTTTGCCGCTGCGGATCTCTCGCTGCAGGGCGAGACGGCCGAGTTCCGCTACATGTCGGAGAATGGCAACGAGGTGACCCGGCTGTTCTGCCCGCGTTGCGGCAGTCCGCTTCTCGGCCGCAACACCGGCCTCGTCGGATACCTGACGATACCGCTCGGAACCATGGACGATGTACCGGACTGGCGTCCCCAGGTCGCCGTCTTCACCCGCAACCGGAAGCACTGGGACGGGTTGCCGGCGGAGGCGGCCCGGTTCGAGGCCCAGCCCGCGTGGAGGCCCGCCAAAGACGGCTGAAGCGCCGTGAAGGTGACGGCCGGCTAGCGCGTGCGGGCGTTCATCTCCTTGCGATAGCCGGCGAGCCGCTGGCGCAGCAACGCGCGCGCCTGCTGGACCCGCTTCCGCACATTCTCGTTGGAGATGCGGAGTTGGGCGGCGATCTCGGGATAGTCCTCGCCCTGCACGAGGCGCAAGGTGAAGGCCGAACGAAGCGGGTTCGGCAGTTCGCGGATCGCGCTGTCGAGTTCGCGCGCGAGCTGGGTGTTCCAGAGCTCTTCCTCGGGCGAGCGCGGGGCCGCGGCAAAGACGCTGACATCGCCGTCCTGCATCGACTTGACCTCGGAAATCTGGTCGTTGCGGCGCTGGTTGGCGCGATGCACGTCGATGCAGTGATTGTGCAGCAGGCGGGCGAGCCAGGCGCGCGCGTTGCGGATCTCGTCGGCGGAATCGGCGAACTTTCCCACCGCCTTGACGGCGGCGGCATTCATCGCGTCCTCGGCGTCGGCGACATTGCCGCTCATCCAGCGCAGGCTGAGCCGGTAGAGATAGTCCTGGTGTTCCCGCCAGACCTGCCAGAACAGCTTCGAACGGAGGTTCTGCCGGCCGGCCATGGCCCGCCGCATGGCTTCCCGGGGGGTCTCGCTCGCGCGGTCCGACCCGGACGTCTCCGGCTCTGCCGCCGACGCGGTGTCGCAACCGCCAATTGCACCGGCGGCCGACGCCGCTTCGCGCGGCGGCTCGGCCCCACGCCTACTCGGCGGCACACGCCTGCCCGCGGGCCCCTGCACCGGAACGGTGCCGGACCCGCAGTCCCGGCTCTCGGAACCGGCCTCGGGAAGCGATCGCCAATCAACCTCATGCAACTTGTCCACGCGCCGTGATCCCCGTTCCACTGGCGCCACCCCCTTCGACACGTTCCGGTCGTTCTTGCGAGGGCGGCATGCCTGCCTGTCATTGACCTTGCTGCCGCTCTCAAGACGCCGATGATATACAGTTTGTGATTGATCGAAAGCACTCGCTATACTCGCATAACGACGCATTCACGGTCTGCTTGCCACTGTATGCCATCGGTCGAGAGTCACCTTCGACTGCCTGTCGACTGTCCTCCCGTTCGACTGTCGAGACGACGGGGCCGGTCTTCGCGCCCCTTCAAGGGGCGAATCGGGCGGGCTGCCGGGGTGAAGATTTCACAGACCCGGCGCACAGGGCGTCACGTCCGATTAAACTACTTGTGATTGCATTTCTGAATTTGCGCGTCCTACAATGTCCTCCGGCAGCGGCGATCGGCGTTCGGACAAGGCAAGGGACAGCCACATGACACAGACAGGAAATGCGACCAGCAGCCCGATCACCGATTCGGTGATGACGGTGAATGAACTCGTACTCGGCAGCGCGCCCGCCGAGGCGCTTGCGGCGATCTACATGACTGTCGCCCAGGCGACCGGGATGTCGGCGCAAAGCGCCGTCGTCAACCAGCAGGCAATGAACCTGCTCGCCGGCGCGACCGCGGCGGTCGGCGCCGCGGGGATCCTCGGGCTCGGGCTCAACTCGGCCCAGACCAAGAACAATCCGCAGGACATGCTGACCCTCGTGCAGCAGGTCTTCGGCCTGCTCGAGGGCAAGGACAGCGGCGGCGGCGGCACGGGCGGCGATACCGGTGGCGGCGGCACGGGCGGCAATACCGGTGGCGGCGGTACCGGCGGCGATACCGGGGGCGGCGGCACGAACGACAACGGCGGAAAGCCCTGAGGCGACCGGTCCACCGCGGCACCGCGCGGATCCGCTCCGGCGGCCCGGCCCGGCCCCTTCGACGGGGCCGGGTCAGCGGCGGCACGCGCCCCGGACGCCTCCATTCTTCCGTGAACAGGGACAATCGACATGCCGAATATCGTCAACGAGCAGACCACCGACGCCGTCACCCAGACGAATGTCCGGGTCCTGGGCGATTCCGCGCCCTTCGCGATGGGACTGGTCTACCAGTTCGCCGCCCATTCATCGGGCCTGGCGATGGAGAACGCGACAGTCGCGACCAACTTTCTGAATACGGTGACCAACGCCTCCGCCGCCTCGATGACGGCGCTGAAGGTCGCGGAAGCGAATGCGCTGAGCTCGCTTACCACCTCGATCTCGGAGGCCTACAACAGCCAGACGGCGGCGATCAGCCAGGCGCTCAACGCCCAGACCCAGTCGACGGCCGCCGGGCTCAACGCCATCACCACGGCGGGCAGCAGCGGCATGGCCGCCCAGACGGCGCAGGACATCGCCGGGCTGACCGCCGATTCCGTCGCCGCGACGGCCGTTGCGATGTACGAGATCGTCAAGCAGATGGCCGGCTAGGCACGCAAGGCCGACCGGCGTACCCGGCCGGCAACGGCACGCCGGCCTGACCCGACCTCCCTCCCCGACTTGAGCCCGCGGCCCCGCCGCGGGTTCTTTTTTGCCCGATCCACTCCGAAACCGTCCGCGCCGTGCTTCACATCGCGGTGGCCGGCCACGTCTTACACCACGCGGACCTGCAGCGGCGGCGAATGCCCCGGAACAGGCCCTGCGAGACGAGGGAGAACCGGAATGGCGGCAGAGACATACGTCAACAGTCAGATCACCGACGCGGTCACGCAGTCGAACGTCACGGTTCTTGCCCAGGCCCCGGCCAAGGCGATGGCCGTCCTCTACCAGATGATGGCCCAGGCCATCGGTGTCTCCATGCAGAACGCGGTCGCCAACCAGCAGTCGATGAACACCCTCGACGCGGCGATCGTCACCCAGGGCGTGAACCTTCTCTATTCCATGGACACCGCTTCCGACGCGGCGATCGTCGAGCAGACGCTCGGCGATCACGCCAGCGCCGAGGCGATCCGGACCCTGCTGGCGGCGATGCAAGCCGTCCAGCCGGCGAAGGGGTCGCGACGGCCGTGAACCGGCCGCCCCGTCCCACCCCAGTGCAGTAGCAACTTGTTCGTGAACCAGGTCAACGAGGGAGATCCAGACCATGGCAGGCGATACTCCGGTCAACAGCCAGATTACCGATTCCGTCACCCAGGCCAACGTGAAAGTCCTGGGCGACGCCCCGGCCGAATCGATGGGCACCGTCTATCAGGTGTTCGCCCAGACGGTCGGTGTGTCGATGCAGAACGCGGTCGGCAACCAGCAGAACGCCAACACCATCGACACCGCCATCACCACGCAGGGCGTGAACCTGCTCTACTCGCTGCCGACGGCGACCGACTCGCGCGCCACCACCGAGGTCTTCAGCGGCAATTCCGTCGCCGAGACCATGCAGGCGCTCAAGGCGGCCGTTCAGGCCTTCTCGTAATCGGATCCGTACGGGGCGCCGCCATGATCGCCACGCCGATTCCCGGAACCCGGGGCCGCCGTCATGAAACCCGGCCGGCATCCGCCGGCCGGCGGCTCCGGCCCGGGGACGGCGAGCGCGGGAATGGCGGCATCATCGTTCGGATACCGACGTCAGGGAAACACCGTGCCGGATATCTCGGCGGCACCTCGATCCGAGCTCGCGTGCGTTTCCGTGGGAGCAGGCCGGGACCGGCCGGTCCCGATACCCGCTTCCGTACCGGCATCCCGACGGGTGCCGGACCCTCAAGGTCCTCGAGAGGAGAATAGGACATGGCAGAGAACACGTGGGTCAACAGTCAGATCACCGACGCGGTGACCCAGACCAACGTCAAGTTGCTGGGCGACGCGCCCGCCGAATCGATCGGCATGCTCTACCAGATGCTGGCCCAGTCCACCGGTCTCAGCATGCAGAACCTGGTGGCGGCCCAGCAGCACAAGAACAGCATCGACAGCGCCGTGACCACGCAGGGTGTCAATCTGCTGTTCACGATCGACACCGCGACCTCCGGCGTCGCCACGAACGGCATCTTCACCGGCAACTCAGTGGCCGAACAGATGAGCGCGCTCAAGGCCTCGCTGGCGATGTTCAAGAACCCGCCGGCCGGACCCTACCCGTCCTGAGGGCAGGCCGGTCGGGCCGCGTCACCGGGGGCCGGAGCAGCAGGTCGTGATCGACGCCCGCTGTTCCGGTCCGGCCGGTGGTCGGCCAGCGGCAGAGTAGTGCGTGACGGAACCCCGCCGGTGAGCCGCGCAGGCAACTGACCGGCCGGGGTTCCCGGGACTTCGTTCGAACGGCTAATGCGGGAGAATTTCGATGGCCGACAACACCCATCTCAACAGCCAGATCACCGATGCGGTGACCCAGAGCAATCTTCAGCTCCTGGGCTCCGCACCGGCCGAATCGATGGCCATGCTCTACCAGATGCTGGCCCAGTCGACCGGCCTCAGCATGCAGAACACGATTGCCAACCAGCAGCACAAGAACAGCCTGGAATCGGCGGTGGTGACGCAGGCGGTCAACCTGCTCTTCAGCGTCGACACGGCCACGGCCGGGCGGGCTACCGACCAGATCTTCAGCGGCAATTCCGTGGCCAACCAGATGGATTCGCTGAAAGCCGCGCTCGCCACGTTCAAGAGCTGACGAGAACGGATCGCAGGTTGGCGTCGGCGCGCGCATGCGCCCGACGCCACCGCCCGGCGCCGTTCGTCCGGGCGGCGTGAGGAGGAACGAGGAGAGAGACGATGGCTGACGATACGGCGGTGAACAGCCAGGTCACTGATTCCGTCACCCAGAGCAACGTCATGACGCTCGGCGTCGGGGCTGCCAACTCGCTCGCCAATCTGTACCAGCAGATGGCCCAGAGCAACGGCCTCGGCATGCAGAACGCGGTCGCCCGGCAACAGCACCAGAACAGCGTCGACACGGCGGTCATCACGCAATCGGTGAACGCCATCCTGAGCCTGCCGACGGCGACCTCGGCACGCGCGGCGATGCGCCAGCTCGCCGCCCGCGGCGGCGGCGGCGGCCAGGGCGAGCAGCTGATTGCCCTGGCCGCGATCAGGGCTCTCGGCGAGCTGATCGCGCTGCGCCGGCACGCACCGCAGGCAACTCCGGAATCCCAGAGCAGCGCCTTCGTCTACCAGAGCGCGCAGGCGCCGGCGCCGCAGGCCTCGTCGCCGGCGCCCGACCCGGCCCCGCAACCCTCCGGCCCGTTCCCGCAGGGCAAGCCGCGCCCATGAGCGGTGAACGGAGCGGGATCGACAGGCAGCCGTCCGAGAAACCGGGAGAGAAGTGACCATGGCCACCGAAAGCTACGTCAACAGCCAGATCACCGATGCGGTCAGCCAGACCAACGTGGCGGTCGTCGGCGAGGCGCCGGCCGAGGCGATCGGCGCGCTGTACCAGCAGATGTCCCACGCGCTCGGCCTCGCGCTGCAGAACGTGATCTCGCAGCAGCAACACATGCATTCGATCACCAACGCGGTGACGATCGCCGCCTCCAAGTCGCTGCTCGCCAGCGACCCGGCCCAGGCGGTCCGGATCGTCAACGACTTCTTCACCGGCAACCGGGTGCCGGAGGATCTGGCCGCCCTGCAGGCGGTCGTGGAAAAGATGAAGAGCTGAACGACGGGAGTGCGGAAGATGGCGTCCCTTGCCTTGTCCGATCCGCGCAAGCCGGAACGGGGGGCCGTCCCTCCCCCCGCGCCGGCGCCCCCGTCATCGGTCGCGGCGGCGGCCACGGTAGACCGGTTCACGGGAAAGCCGGCAAGGAGGCAACCGAACTTCGACTGAAGAGGAAACCAGGCGGCATCAAACCCGCCGGGGCCAGGATCCGGCCGTCGGCAACCATCATCACGCTATTGCGGGGCAGCACGGGTATGGCAAACAAGCGTTACAGCCAGGCGGAGATCAACAAGGTTCTCAAGGAAGCCGCCGCCGGCACCGCGGTCGCCGAGATCATTCGTCGGCACGGCATCGCCGAGGCAACCTTCTATCGCTGGCGGGCCCGCCAGGCGGCGCCAGGCCGGGCCGAGGGCAGCCGCCTCGAGCGCCTCGACGAGGAGAACCGCCGGCTCAAGCATCTGCTCGCCGAAACCACCCTCGAGATCCACACCCTTCGCGAGGAGCTCGGCAACAAGAAGAGCTGAAGCCGACAGGCGCGACCGGACATGTGTGGATTCACGATTTTCGGCCGCGCCGTCTTCTTTGCCCGGGCCCGACCGCTTATGATCCGCTCCGCCACTTGCTAGCGGAGACTGCGACGATGTCCGAAGGTGCCCTCGACGGCCTGCTGGTCGTATCCATCGATCAGGCCGTGGCCGCCCCCTATGTCGCGTCACGCCTCGCGGATGCCGGCGCGCGGGTCATCAAGGTCGAACGTCCGGGCGGCGATTTCGCCCGCGACTACGATACCGTCGCCAACGGTCAGGCGAGCTATTTCGTCTGGCTGAACCGGGGCAAGGAATCGATCGAGCTCGACCTGAAGAAGGCCGACGACGCCGCGCTGCTGCACCGCATGATCGCCCGGGCCGATATCTTCATCCAGAACCTCGCGCCGGGAGCCGCGGCCGCGCTCGGCTTCGGCTCGGCCGAGCTCAGGGAGCGCCATCCGCGGCTGATCACCTGCGATATCTCGGGCTATGGCGAGGACGGGCCGGCCCGCGACATGCGCGCCTACGACCTGCTGATCCAGGCCGAGACCGGGCTCGCCGCGATCACCGGCAGTCCGGAGGCGCCAGGCCGGGTCGGCGTCTCGGTGGTCGACATCGCGGCCGGCATGCATGCCCTTGTCGGCATCCTGCAGGCGGTCATCGAGCGTCAGCGAACCGGCCGCGGCAAGGGCATCCAGGTCTCCCTGTTCGACTGCATCGCCGACTGGATGACGGTGCCGCTCCTGTTCCAGGAGCATACCGGCACGGCGCCGAAGCGGGTCGGCCTCAACCACCCCTCGATCGCCCCCTACGGCAACTACCCGACCGCCGACGGCCCCGATATCGTGATCTCGATCCAGAATGAACGCGAATGGCGGCGGCTCTGCGAAACCGTTCTCGACCGGCCCCGGATCGCCGACCGACCGGAATTCGCCCGCAATACCGATCGCGTCGCCAACCGCCCGGCCCTCGATACCGAGCTGCGGGCGATCCTGGGCGCCCTACCGCGCGCCGAGATCATTGCCCGCTGCAAGGCGGCGAAGATCGCCTTCGCCTCGCTCAACGGCGTCGCCGAGCTCTCGTCGCACTCGCAGATCCGTCGCGCGGCGATGGCCACGCCCAACGGGCCGCTCGCCATGGTCGCGCCGCCGATCCGCGAAAGCGACCGCGAACCGTCGCTCCGTCCGCTGCCCGCACTGGGCGAGCACAGCGCCGCGCTTCGCAAGGAATTTTCCGGGGACTGAACGGGCTGCGCGTCGCGAACATTGCCGGGCGCCGCGAAATCGCGTATCCGCGAGCCATGACCCAACGCGACGATCCGACAGACGGCATGAGCCGCACCGGCCAGTTTGTCCTGCTCGCCTCGGTGCTGGCGAGCAGCATGGCCTTCGTCGACCAGACCGCGCTCGGCGTCGTCCTGCCGTCGCTCCGGGACGATCTGCAGGCCTCCGTCACCGACACCCAGTGGGTCGTCGAGGCCTATCTGCTGACGTTGTCCGCGTTCGTCCTGGTCGGTGGCGCGGCCGGCGACATCTACGGCCGGCGGCGAATCTTCGCTATCGGCATCTGGGTCTTCGCCGCCGCCTCGCTCGCCTGCAGCCTGGCCCACGACGCGCCGACACTGATCGCGGCCCGCGCGATCCAGGGCCTCGGCGCGGCCATGATGGTGCCGGGCAGCCTGGCACTGATCGCCGCCAATTTTCCGCCGATGAAACGGGGCGCGGCGATCGGGATCTGGTCGGCGGCGAGCGGCGTTGCGGTCATCGTCGGACCCTTCCTCGGCGGGCTGGCGGTCGAGTTCCTGTCGTGGCGCTGGGTCTTCCTGGTCAACCTGCCGATCGCCGCTGTCGCCCTGTTGCTCGTCCGGCTCCGGGTCCCGGAAAGCCGGAGCCCGGGAACGGCGAAGCTCGACTGGGCTGGCGCCTTGCTCGCCGTCGTCGGCCTTGCCGCCGTCACCTTCGCGCTGCTCGAGGCGCCGCGGCTCGGCTGGTCGTCAGTCGCGGTCTGGGGGCCGGGCATCGCGGGCATCGCGGCGCTCGCCGGTTTCATCGCCCAGGAGGCGACCGCCCGCCAGCCGATGCTGCCCCTCGGGCTGTTCCGGAGCGCCGCCTTCACCGGCGTGCAGGCCTATACCTTCTGCTTCCTCTTCGCGGTGCACGGATCGCTCTTCTTCCTGCCCTTCAACTATATCGACGTGCAGGGCTTCTCGCCCTTCGAGGCCGGCCTCGCCATGCTGGCGGTTCCGAGCCTGATGGTCCTGCTGTCGCGCTGGTCCGGCCGCTATGCCGACCGGGTCGGGCACCGGCTGCCGATGATCTGGGGCGCCTGCCTGATGACAGCCGGTTTCCTGCTTTTTCTGATCCCCGGCGTCGACGCCAATTTCTGGACCACCTTCCTTCCCGCCTCCCTCGTGCTGGGCGCGGGATTCGGCTTCGCCGTGGCGCCGCTCACCGCCGCCGCCCTCGACACCGTCTCGGCCGACCTGGCCGGCCTCGCCTCGGCGGTCAGCAACATGGTTGCCCGGGTCGCAGGGCTGGTGGCAATCGCCATCATGGGCCTGATCCTGACAGCCGGCTTCAACACCACGCTCGACAGTGGCCTCGACAACCTGGCGCTCGAACCCTCGGCAAGAAGCGCGGTGCTGGCCGACGCCGACCGGCTGGGCGGCGCCCGCCCACCCGGCAACCTTGGTGCAGCGGAACGGACCGCGGTCGTCGTCCTCGTGAAGCACGCGTTCGTCGACGGGTTCCGCGCGGTGGTGATCGTCGCCGCCCTCCTCGCCGCGCTCGCCGGGCTGATCGCCCTGTTCGTCCTGCCGCGCCCGGCCGCCCGCAACGATCGTCCGAGTGCCCCTCCGGAATGAGAAAGGGGCGGCCCGTTCGGACCGCCCCCTTCCGTCTTCAGGTTGAACCGGGCGTTGAACTCAGCCCTTGTAGTCCTTGAATCCCTTGCCTTCCGAGGCAAGCCGTTCGAGCAGCGGCGCCGGCTCCCACTGATCGCCGAACTGGTCGCGGAAGGACCGCATCCGCTCGACGACCTTGTCCAGACCGATCGAATCGGCCCAGAACATCGGGCCGCCGCGATAGACCGGCCAGCCGTAGCCGTAGACCCAGACGACGTCGATGTCGCTCGGGCGGATGGCGAGACCCTCCTCGAGAATCTTCGCCCCTTCATTGACCATCGGAAAGAGACAACGCTCGAGAATTTCCTGGTCGTCGATCGACCGACGCTCGATCCCGGCGTTCTTCGAGGCCTTGAGGACGATATCCCGCGTCACCTGGTCGGGGACCGCGTTGCGGCCCTCGTACTTGTAGTAGCCGGCCCCCGTCTTCTGGCCAAAGCGGCCGAGTTCGCAGAGGCTGTCGGGGACTTCCGACGTCATGCCCTTGCCCTGGCGGATCCGCCAGCCGACGTCCAGACCGGCCAGGTCGGCCATCGCGAAGGGGCCCATCGGGAAGCCGAAATCGAAGATCACCCGGTCCACGTCCTCGGGCATCGCGCCTTCGAGGACGAGCGCCTCGGCCTCGCGGCCGCGGGCCGCCAGCATGCGGTTGCCGACGAAGCCGTCGCAGACGCCGACCAGCACGCCGACCTTGCGGATCGCCTTGGCGAGATCCATCGAGGTCGCGATCACGTCCTTCGCCGTCTTCTTGCCGCGCACGATCTCGAGCAGCCGCATGACGTTGGCCGGGCTGAAGAAATGCAGGCCGATCACGTCCTCTGGCCGGCTGGTCGAAGCGGCGATCTCGTCGACGTCGAGCGTCGAGGTGTTGCTGGCGAGGATCGCGCCCTTCTTGCAGACCTTGTCGAGCTTGCCGAAGATCTCCTTCTTCAGGCCCATCTCCTCGAACACCGCCTCGATCACGATGTCCTTGTCGGCCAGCACGGCATAGTCCGTGGTGCCGGAAATCTGCGCCATCCGCTTGTCCATCGTCGCCTGGTCGATGGAGCCCCGCGAGACGCTGGTCGCATAATTCTTCGCGATCACGGCGATGCCGCGATCGAGCGCCTCCTGGGTCGCCTCGACCAGGGTGACCGGGATCCCGACATTGGCGAAATTCATGGCGATGCCGCCGCCCATGGTGCCGGCGCCGATGATGCCGGCCGAGGCGATCGGCCGGCGCTTGGTGTCGGCAGGGACGTCCGGAATCTTCGCCGCCTGGCGTTCGGCGAAGAAGAAGTAGCGCTGCGCCGCCGACTGCTGGCCGACATAGAGTTCCTCGAACAGCCGGCGTTCTTCGGCCATGCCCTCGGCGAACGGCATGTTGACCGCCGCCTCGACGGTCTTGATGCAATTCTCCGGCGCCTCGAAGCCGCGCGACTTACGGGCGATGCTCTTGCGGAAATTCTCGAAGATCTCCGGCTTGCCCCGGGCTGCGGCGACCTTCTCGTCGCGCTCGCTGATCTTGACCGCCGGGCGGCCCTCGTCGACGATCTTCTCGGCGAAGGCGATCGCGCCCTCGGTCAGGTCACCCTCGACGACCTCGTCGACGAGGCCGTCGGACAGGCCGTCCTTGGCAAGGATCGGATCGCCGCTCACGATCATCTTGAGCGCCCGCTCGACGCCGACGACGCGCGGCAGCCGCTGGGTGCCGCCGGCGCCCGGCAGGATGCCGAGTTTCACTTCCGGCAGGCCGACGCGCGCGGTCGGATTGCAGACCCGGTAATGGCAGGCGAGCGCCGTCTCCAGCCCGCCGCCGAGCGCGGTGCCGTGCAGCGCGGCGACGACCGGCTTGGTCGAGCCCTCGACCGTCTCGAGAACCTCGCGCAGGCCCGGATCCTTCATCGGCTTGCCGAACTCGGTGATGTCGGCGCCGGCAAAGAAGGTGCGCCCCTTGCAGAGCAGCACGACCGCCTTCACAGCGTCATCGGCGGCGGCGGCCTCGATTCCCTTCTGGATACCGAGCCGCACCGCGTGACTGAGCGCGTTCACCGGCGGATAATCGACCACGATCATGCCGATCCTGCCGCGCTTCTCGAAATTCACATAGTCGGTCAGAGCTGTCATAAGTCCCTTTAACTCCCTCGGGAAAACGTCTTCCGTTATTAGACCGGGCGCCGTCCCGTCAGCCGACGAGGACGTCCGTCGCGGGCGATTCTGCGAAAAGCGCCGCGACCTTGTCGGCACGGCGCTCCAGGACGGCGCGTTGATTCACATACTGCTCGTCCGTGATCTCGCCATGCTCGATCGACGGCGGATCGGCAAGCAGGATCATCCGGCCGATCCGCAGGCTCGATTCCGGATGCGCCCGATTGTGACCCGCCAGCCGCTCGGCGACAAGCCTCCGAAACGTGTCATCGGCGACGATTGCCTCCGGCCCGGCATCGGCGCCGAGCCCGGCAAGCCGGGCCGCCGCGGCCAGATTGGGCCAGGCAAGTATGCCGATCGCCTCGCGGTCGTGGCCGGCGATCACCAGGTCGCGCAGGAACGGTTCGAAGGATTCCAGCAACGTCACCCGCAATGCGCCGGTATGCACCCAGGTGCCGGTCGCGAGCTTGAAGTCCTCCCCCACGCGACCGGCGAAGGCGAGGCCCCGTTCGGGCTGCGCCGGGTCAAGCCAGCGGACCGCGTCGCCGATCCGGTAATAGCCGTCCTCGTCGAAGGCGGCGGCGTCCAGTTCCGGCTGACCGAAATAGCCCGGCATGATATGCGGCCCGCGGACGCGGACCTCGAACTTGTCGGCAACCGGCACGAGCTTCAGCGAGGCACCCGGTATCGGCAGGCCGATCAGCCCGACGCGCTCGGAATTCCAGTAGACCGCCGCATTGACCGCCGCCGTCTCGGTCGAGCCCCAGCCGGTCATGAAGGGGATCCGGCAGCCGACCGTCCCGACCGCCAGCCTCTGCATGCGGTCGTGCAGGTCCTGGGCCAGCGAGGCGCCGCCATAGGCCATCAGGCGGAGCCGGGAGAAGAACCGCTCGCGGAGCGCCTGGTCCTCCTCCAGGCGTTCGACCAGCATCCCGTAGGCGGTCGGCACGCTGGAATAACGGGTCGGCGATATCTCGCGCAGGTTCTCGATGGTCTTCTCGAACAGGCCCGGAACCGGCCGCCCGTCGTCGATGTAGAGTGTGCCGGCAACACGCATCACGAGATTGAAATGGGCGTTGCCCCCGAAGGTGTGATGCCAGGGCAGCCAGTCGAGCAGGACCAGCGGGTCGTTCTCCGGATCCGGCGGTTCGGCGACCGCCTGGGCCATGCCCTGGGCCGCGGTCAGCATGCGGTGATTGTTGATCACCGCCTTCGGCAGCCCGGTCGAACCGGATGTGAAGAGGATCTTCGCCACCGTATCGCCGGTCACGGCGGCGGCGCGGGCCGCGACCTCGGGCCCCGGCGCGACTTCCAGCAGCGCATCGAAGGCGACCGCTTTCCCGACCGGCGACGGCCGGCCCGCCGAGACGATCGTGCAGAGCCCGGCGCCGATCGCCGTCAGGGCGGGCGCCATGCGTTCCCCGTCATCGACGAAGACGATGTCCGGCCGGACCAGGTTGAAGGCATGGCGGAGCTTGCCGTAACTCTCGTCGAGCAGCGCCAGGTTGACCGATACCGGCGCCAGGGCGACGCCGATGCGCAGCGCGCCGAGCATCAGCAGGGCATGCGCGATGCTGTTGCCGGCGATCAGGAAGACCGGACGGTCGGCGCCGGCGCCGTTCCGGATCAGCCATTCGGCAACGGCGGCGGACCGTGCCCAGGCCGCGCCGAAGGAGATTTCCCGCCATGCGTGATCCGGGCCCCGTTCGGCGATGAAGGTCCGGTCGGGGAAGCGCGCCGCGCTGTCCGCCATGTAGTTCGCGAGACTGTCCGGACCGGCGCCAGGCGGGATCGGGCATTCGACGATCTGCACACCGTCCGGCCGCCGTGTCACCGTCACGGCCGGCGCGGGCCGCTGAAGAGGCAGATAGGGTGTCGTGATATTCATTGACCTCCCCCGGCAAACTTCATTCTCTTTGGCGGCAGTCGGCTGGATAAGCTGTCGCTTGATGCCGGGTCAGGGTTGCGCTGTCCCGACCGCGGCATGATAGCCTCGGCACGCCGCTTGTCCATCGCGCGACGGGGAACGGCGGACGAATACCATCTATGCGCGAAACCGGGAGATGGCGGGCGATGTTCGATCCCAGGGACAAGGTTGCGGTGGTCACTGGCGGGGCCGGCGGCATCGGCTTCGCGATTGCCTCGGCACTCGCCCATGCGGGCGCCGATATCGCGCTTCTCGACCTTCACCGGGAAGAGGTCGAGGACGCCGCCCGCGCGCTCGCCGACGAAACCGGGCGACGGGTATTCGCCTACAAGGCGGACGTCGCCGACCGGGCGCGGATGATGGCACTCGCCCACGCCATCGCGGACGATTTCGGCCCCTTCCATATTCTCGTCAACAATGCCGGTGTCGCCATCGGCGGCCCGGTCTGGGACATGACCGGCACCGACTGGGACTGGACGCTGGGTGTCAACCTGGGCGGCGTGGTGAACGGCCTGCTCGCCTTCCTGCCGGCGATCCGCGCCCATGACGAGGGCGGCCACGTGGTCAATGTCGCCTCGATCGCCGGCCTGATCGCGACGCCGGGGCTGTCGGTCTATACCGCCAGCAAGTTTGCCGTCGTCGGCCTGTCGGAAAGCATGCGGGCGGACCTGGAGGGCAGCGGCATCGGCGTTTCCGTGCTGTGCCCGGGGTTCGTGCGGACGCGCATTCACGAGGCCGGACGGAACCGGCCGGCCGGCCCCGGAGAGCAACCGCGAGCCCCGGTCGCCGATGAGCAGAGCCAAGTCGGCGAGATTGCCCGGGGCGTGCTCTCGGGGATCGAGCCCGTGGAAATCGCCGGCCAGGTCATCGCCGCGATCCGCGAGGGCCGGTTCTACATCTTCACCCACCCGGAACTCGCCGAATATGTGGCCGAGCGTCACGACGCCATCATGGGAGCCATGAAGACTTGAATGCGAGAGCGAGCAAGCCGGCCCGCCAGCCGATGACGGGCGGCCTCCGCGCGTCCGGCGGCTTCACACTGCTCGAACTGGTGGTCGCGCTCGTCGTGATCTCGTTCGCCTTCGCGACGGTGATGCCGCTCCTCGACCGGGCGATTCCGGGCGCCCGCCTCGACGCCGCCTCGACCGGCCTCGTCATGACCTTGCGGGAAGCGCGCGGAATCGCCATCCGCGACGGCCGCGAGATCACCGTGAATTTCGACGCGGCCGCGCGGCGAGCCATGGTCGAGGGCGCGGCGACGGGCGATCCCTGGCCGAACGACGCGGCGGTGCTGCTCTACGACCAGGCCGGGCGGGCGCTGACCGGGACGAAGGCGCGGATCGTCTTCCTGCCGGATGGCAGCTCGAGCGGCGGCGTGATCGAGATCGCCGCCACCGGCGACAGCCGCCGGCTCACCGTCGACTGGCTGACAGGCCGGGTCCGCGAACGGCACTGATTGTCGGCGTCAGCGATCCGCCCGTGCCGGTTCCGGATTCCGCAGCTTGTCGCGGAAGAACGCCCAGATCGCTTCTGTCGCGTCGAATTCGCGGGAGCCCGGCCCGAGGATGCGGCGAACGATGGGGCCCGCCGCCGGTCTGTCGGGGTTGGCGTATGTATGGCCGCCGCCGATGACACGGTAAAGCCGGACCGACGCACCGTCTCTGCAACCCGGATAGTCTTCCATGACGAGGCGCGTATCGTCGTCGGGCACTGCGTCCCGGCGCGCAACGGTCATCGGGCTGGTGCCGCAGCCATTGACGCGGGCGAACACGGCGAGCGATTCCGCGACCGAATGAACCGCGCCGCGATCCTGGCCTAGGAACCCCGCGACCGGGCCGCCGTCGAACGGGACGAAACGATCCCGATCGCCGTTGATCATGAGGACGGGAATCGGCCGCGACGGCCGGCAGGTGCCAGACCGGAATACCGGCAGCGCGGCGATCACCGGGGCGGCGGCGGCGAACAGGCCGGCATGGGTGCAGGCCAGCCGGAATGTCAGCATCCCGCCGTTCGACAGCCCGGTCAGGTAGACCCGGCGCGGATCGGCGATTCCGGCCCGCACCAGCCGCTCGACAAGGGCGACGACGAAACCCACGTCGTCCATGCCGGCGGAGGGGCGGCTCAGCGTGAAGGCGCCGTCCCGGCCGTCATTCCAGGTATTGCCGACCCCGTTCGGATAGACCGTCGCGAAGCCTTCGCGCGCGCCGAGCCGGTGAAAGCCGGTCAGGCGGGCGACCGAGAGAGCATCGCCCCGCTCCGCCCCGCCATGCAGAACCACGACCAGCGGGCGTGGCCCGGCCGGGTCGCCGGCCGGCACATGCAGCAGGAACTGCCGCGAGACCCTGTCCACGTCGATCGATCCCGGCACCAGGTCCGGCGCGAGGAAATCGGGCGCCTCCGCCGCAATTGCCGAGGCGGTCACGGGGAGCCACAGGCAAAGCAACGCGAGCGCCGCGAGGAGGATCGACCGCACCGCCGATACGGCCGGGTTCAGGCCACGCCGGCCGGCGCGAAGCCGGCCTTCTGCAGCGGCAGGGTGCGGATCCGATTGCCCGTCGCGGCGAAGATCGCGTTCGCCAGCGCAGCGGCGATCGGCGGCGTTCCCGGCTCGCCCACGCCGCCAAGCGGTTCGCCGCTCTCGACGATATGGGTCTCGACGACCGGCATGTCGGCAAGCCTCAGCATCTCGTAGTCGGGGAAGTTGCCCTGCGCGACGGCGCCATCCACGATATCGATCGCCCCGTAGAAGGCCGCCGTCATGCCATAGACGATGCCGCTTTCCATCTGCGCAACGACCCCGTCGGGCTGGACGGCACGGCCGCAGTCGACGGCGCAGACGACGCGATCGACCTTCAGTGTGCCGTCGCCCCGGACCGTGACCTCGGCAATCTCCGCCACCGTCGAGCCGAACGAACGATGGAGCGCCACCCCGCGCCCGCGCCCGGCCGGCAGCGGCGTGCCCCATCCGGCCGCGTCGGCCGCCGTCTGCAGAACTCTTGCCGCACGCGGGTGGTTCTTCAGCAGTGCCAGCCGGAAGGCGACCGGATCGGCCTTGGCGGCGTGCGCGGCCTCGTCCATCGCGCTCTCGACGCAGAAGGCGTTCAGCGAATGGCCGACGCTGCGCCAGAAACCGACCGGCACATGGGTTTCGCTCACCACGTGCTCGACCCGCTGGTTGGCGAACTCGTAGGGCCGGTCGAAGGCACCCTCGGCCGTGGTCTTGTCCTTCAGCAGCATCGGCGCGCCCGGCATCAGGCGGCCCATGAAATTCGCCACGACCGACTGCGAGACGATCCGGTTGCTCCAGGCGACCGGCGCTCCGGCGGCGTCGAGCCCGATCCGGAAACGGCTGAGCGCGGCCGGGCGGTACATGTCGTGGCGCATGTCGTCTTCGCGCGACCAGGTGAGCTTTACCGGACGCCCGGGCACCTGGCGGGCGATTGCCGTCGCCTGGAAGGCAAGGTCGGTCTCCGACCGCCGGCCGAAACCGCCACCGAGGAAGGGCGTGTGCACGGTGACGTCGTCGCCGTCGAGATCGGCCGCCTCGGCCGCCGCCATCCGCATCAGCGGCGGCGCCTGGTTGCCGGTCCAGATCTCGGCCCGATGGTCGTCGACCAGGGCGGTGCAGTTCATCGGCTCCATGCAGGCGTGCGCCAGGTAGGGCACGCGATACTCGGCCTCGACCACGGTCGCGGCACCGGCCAGCGCCTCTTCGACATCGCCGTCGTCGCGGTGGGTGTCGATGTCGCCCTCATCGTGGTCGCGGGCGAACCGGGCGAAGATCGATTCGGAGGTCACCGTCCCGTTTTCGCCGGAGTCCCACTCGATGGCGACGGCATCGAGCGCCTGCCGCGCCCGCCAGGTATTGTCGGCGATCACGGCGACGCCGCCGGCCGCCTCGACGACCTTGACCACCCCGGACATCGCCTTGGCCTTGGTCGCATCGTAGGATTTCAGCGTGCCGCCGAAGACCGGCGAGGTGGCAATCGCCGCGTGCAGCATGTCGGGGCGGCGGATGTCGATGCCGAATTCCGCGCTGCCATCGACCTTTGCCGGGATGTCGACCCGGGCCGGCGAGGTACCGATCAGCGTCCATTGTTCCGGTGTCTTGAGACGCGGTTCCTCGGACAGTTCGACCCGGCGGGCCGCTTCGGCGACCTCGCCGTAGCCGACCGACCGGCCGCTTGCCGGGTGCACCACCCGGCCCTTCTCGGCCCGGCATTCCCCGCGACCGACGCCGAGCTTCCCGGCCCCGGCGCTGATCAGCATCTCGCGCGCCGCGGCGCCGGCATGCCGCATGCCCTCCCAGCCATCGCGCAGCGTTGTCGAGCCGCCGGTCGCCTGCAGACCGAGCATTCCGGCCACCTTGCGGGTCATCCAGCGCACCGATCCGGCGACCATTCCGTCGTCCTCGGGCAGGAACGGCAGGCCGTCGACGAGTATCTCGATATTGCCGTAGACGCCGTCGATCGGCGCCTGCTCGACCCGGACGCTGGCCCAGTCGGCCTCGAGTTCCTCGGCGACCAGCATGGCGAGCCCGGTATAGACGCCCTGGCCCATCTCGGCGCGCGGCACGGCCACTGTCACGGTGCCGTCGGCGGCAATCCGGACCCAGGCATTGAGCGGCGCCTCGCCGGCCACCGTCATGTCGAGGAAGGTTTCGGCGCCGGCCGGCCGGCCAAGCAGCTGATAGCCGACGATCAGCCCGCCGCCGGCGGCGGCACCGATCAGGAACCGGCGGCGGCTCGTCTGGAATGGCCTGTTCATCGTCGTGCCCCCTCAGCCGGCGGCCAGGTGGATCGCCTTGCGGATCCGTTGATAGGTCCCGCAGCGGCAGACATTGTCGATTGCCTCGTCGATCTCGGCATCGGACGGGTTCGGATTGCTGTCGAGAAGGGCAACCGCGGCCATGATCATGCCCGACTGGCAATAGCCGCATTGCGGCACCTGCGCCTCGATCCAGGCCGCCTGTACCCGGTGCAGCAAGGGCGCGCCGTCGCCGTCCCGACCGGCGATCCCCTCGATCGTGGTGATGGCCGCGCCGTCGACATCACCGACCCCGGTAACACAGCTTCGCGTCGGCGTGCCGTCCACATGCACCGTGCAGGCGCCGCAATAGGCGACCCCGCAGCCGAATTTCGTGCCGGTCAGCCCGAGTTCGTCACGCAGCGCCCAGAGCAGCGGCATCTCCGGCTCGACATCGAGCTCATGTGGCTTGCCGTTCACCGTGATGCGGATCATGCCGATTTCCTTCCGCAGATAACTGAACAAGGGTCATTAAATCGACAACGCGCCCTGTCACGCAACCCAAAACTGACCCCTGGTCAGCTATTCTGTCGCGCTTTGTCCGCCGCCGGGCGCCAAAAGGCCATCAGCCCGTCACGGGCCTCGCGTTCGAAATCCAGGCGGAACAATTCCAGACCCGGCCGGGCGAGCGCCTCGCGGACCGGCGCCGGCGGCGATGCCGCCTGCCAGATCCCCTGGAGGAACAGGAAGGTCCAGTAGACGAGCCGCGCGCCCTCGCCCGGACGCAACGCCGGAAAGCAGCGTTCCACCTCGGCGCCGACCGCCAGGGTCCGCGTCGCGAGATCCCGCTTGAAGCCGTAGATCGCCTCGACATCGCCCTCATGCTCGAGATGGCTGTCGCTGAAGCGCGCCAGATCCAGCGTCGTCGGATGGGCGAGGAAGAAGGCGACGAGACCGTCGACCAGCATCCCGGCGTCGATCGCCGGTTGCGCGAGCAGTTCCTGAAGGGCGTCCAGCGCGGCGTGCAGGCGTTGCTCGAGCAGTGCCAGGAAGAGTTCGTTCTTGCCCCGGAAATAAAGGTAGACCGTGCCCTTGGCGAGCCCGGCGCGGGCCGCAACCTCGGCGATCGGCGGCAGCACCCTTCGCTCGACGAAGATCGCTTCCGCCGCCTCGAGGATCGCCGCCTCGCGCGCCTTCTTCTGATCGTCGCTGCGCGCCCGGCGCCCGTTGATGGGTATCATTCGCATAACTGACCTCTGGTCGGTTATGCGGGAAAGAGCCCGGCTGTCAAGCGCCGCCCTTTACCGTTTCGGCTTGAGCACGACCAGCGTGCCGTCACCGAGGACATAGGCGACGTCGCGGATGCCATCGCCGTCGATATCCCCGGTCGCGATATCGGAGACGATCTCTGCGTCGTGCGCGACATGGCCGAGTTCGCGGAACCGCCCCTCGGGAAAGCTGACCACGCGCATGGCGCGCCGCGTGGCGTCCGGGAGAACGATGTCGTCGACCCCGTCGCCGTCGACGTCGAGCACGGCGGACTGGCCGAGTACCCGGCTGCCGATCCGGTGACTGGAATAGCCTTCGGCACGATAGCGCGGCACAAGCCGCGCGCCGTCCCGGCGATAGACCGTCAGCACGCCGCCGATGTGCGGGGTCAGCACGGCGGCTAGTTCGGATCTGCCGTCGCCATCGAAGTCGCCCATGCCGACCGGGTCGAGCCAACGGTTCGGCTGACCGATCGCCGGTCCCTCGGCGATGAGATCGAGCGCGCTTCCGGCGAGACCCAGGAGGACCAGTGCGGCGCCCCGGTCGGGATAGCTTCGCACCGTGAGGAGTTCGTCGTTGCCGTCGCCGTCGATATCCACGGGACGCGGATAGAGGTCCTCGAAGACCGAGCCGTCGTCGAGCCGGAATGCCACGACCGTGCCGTCGGCAAGGCGGGCATGAAGCGCACCGGCCTCGATCGCATCGCCGAGCACGCCGTGGCGGTAACGGTCGGTCGGCTCGGCGAGCCAGGCCGCGACAAGACGCCCCCTGGCCGCGCGCACGGTGCCGTCGGGCAGGATCTCATCGTCGCCATCGGGCGCGACCGGCGCTGCACCGGCCGGTTCGAGCGCCAGCGCGAAATCGCGGATGACGACGCGATAGCGCGCGGTTCCCGGCGCGTTCAGGAAGATCCCGTCCGCCCCGCCGGCGATTTGCATGTCAGGCGGCAATCCGCCGGCCTGCAGTACCGAAAAGGCCGCCGCCGACGTCGGCCGCCACCACACCACGGCCAGCAGCATGACGCTGCCGACAATTCCGAAACGCCCCCGCAACGCCAACACTCCTCCTCCCGCGGAAAGTTCGCAGCTTAAGGGATATTGCCGCGTTTGTGCACGTCGGCTTGACGAGGGGCGTTCCCCCGCAACCGGAGGGCCATGCCGGGCGCGGTCAGCATCGTTGCGTCCACCCTCGGAAGGCCTGGGACAGGTCGTCGCAGCGATAGAGACGTCCGCCGTGCCTGTGGCCATGGCGCTCGAGGATCACGCCCGCCCAGACGAAGCCGCTCTCCAGGGTGATCGATATCGCCTCGCAGGCCCGTCGGCGGGCCATGTCCCGCAACCCGAAAATGAGACATTCCAGGACCGCCGGAGCTTCGAGCGACCCGGCCACGACCAGGTCCGGAACCATCATGATCCGCCCCCGGCGAAGATCCGGGGACACCGAGTATACCGCCAGGCCACGCAGGTAGCCGTGTCTCTCGACGGCAACGATCCCCTCGCGCTCGGGCGCGTCGGGGAGCGTACGGCAGTCATCCGGCGCGGCCAGCGGCAGGGCAAGGCCGCGCCATTCCTCAAGCGTCAGATCGGATCGTCCCTCCCTGACCAGCGGATAGGCGAGATCGACGCGCGAAACCGTGAGCGGCACCAGGCTCAGATCGTGATGGTTCTCGCGCGTCATATTTGCCATGACAGGGACCTTCGCCGGAAAGGGAACCGCCAGTCCTTGATTCCGATCAAACCGCCGGAAGTTCGCGTGCCGCTTGTATTGGGAACGGATTCTTGGGAAACTCGGACCGCCGCGCGGCCTCACCCGCGGCAGGAAGTGTCAGGGTGGATGCAATGAGCCGGGGTTCCCCATGTGCGGCGGCGCGGCGAAGCGGGGCTGTTGCCTGCCTGCAATGCGAAGTCCGCGAAATCTCGCTCTGCGGCGAGCTGCCCGAGAATGATCTTTCGGAGTTGCAGTCCCTTGTGCGCCACAAGGAAATGCAACCCGGCACCCCCATATTCGAGGAAGGCGACGAGGCGCGTTACGTCTACAACGTCTCCTCCGGTACGATCCGCCTCTACAAGCTGCTGCCGAACGGCCGGCGGCAGATCACCGGTTTTCTCTATCCCGGCGATTTCCTCGGGCTTGCGGCACGCGACATCTATTCCTACGGTGCCGAGGCGGTGACCGAGCTTCGGCTCTGCCAGTTCGGCGTGCGCGAACTCGAAGGCCTGTTCGAACGCTTCCCGGCCATGCGGGCCCGCCTGTTCGCGATCGCGAAGGACGAACTGGCCGCCGCCCAGGACCAGATGCTGCTGCTCGGACGCAAGACGCCGATCGAGAAGGTATCGTCGTTCCTGCTGCGCCGCCTGAAAGACGCCCGCCGGTTCGACCCGGAGAGCGACCGGATCTTCCTGCCGATGAGCCGCAATGACATCGCCGACTATCTTGGCCTCACCATCGAGACGGTCAGCCGTACCTTCACCCGGCTCAAGAATGACGGCGTCATCAACCTGCCCGACAGCCACAACGTCCGCATTCCGGACGACGAGAAGCTGTCCGAGCTGGCCGAGGAAAGCTAGGCGGGTCACCGGCGCCCGAAGCCCGTTCGAATGCGCCAGCCGCCTCCTACTCTTCCTGCTGCTGGCCATTACCTTCGCGGCGCCCGATGCCCGGGCCGATGAACAGGCCGGGTTCGCGATGCATGGTCCGCCGGCCCATGGCGCCGGATTCCCCCATTACGACCATGTCCGTGCCGATGCGCCGATCGGCGGTACACTGACCATCCCGGCCTACGGCAGTTTCGACAGCTTCAATCCCAATATCGTGCTTGGCGTACCGGCGCAGGGTCTCGGCCTTGTTCGCGAGAGCCTCATGGCGCGCAGCCTCGACGAACCGTTCACGCTTTACGGCCTGCTCGCGAAGTCGATCGATGTCGCCCCGGACCGTACATGGGTGACCTTTCGCCTCGACGAGCGCGCCCGCTTCCACGATGGCAGCCCGGTAACGCCGGAGGATGTCCTGTTCTCCTGGCGTCTCCTGAAGGACAAGGGGCGTCCGAACCTCCGGCTCTACTACCGCGCGGTGGTCGGGGCCGACGCCCTCGACGGTCGGCGTGTCCGCTTCCGCTTCGCCGACGGCGAGAACCGGGAACTGCCGCTGATCCTCGGCCTGATGCCGATCCTGGCCGCCCATGCCACGGACGCCGACAGCTTCGACCGGCCAGGGCTGGCGCCGCTGCTCGGCAGCGGCCCCTACCGCATCAAAAGCTGGGAGCCGGGCCGCGAGGTCCGCTATCGCCGGGTCGCCGACTACTGGGGCGCGGGACTGGCGATCAACCGCGGGCGCTACAATTTCGACAGCATCCGCTTCCGCTATTACCGCGACCAGTCGGTCGCGTTCGAGGATTTCAAGGCCGGCGGCCACGACTTCACGCTCGAAGGCAACCCGGAACGCTGGGCCCGCGGTTACGACTTTCCGGCCGCGAAGGACGGCCGCGTGCGGCGGCTGAGTTTCACGCACCATCGCTCAGCCGGCATGTTCGGGCTCGCCTTCAACAACCGACGGGCCCCGTTCGATGCCACCCCCGTTCGCCGGGCGATTGCGCTCGCCTTCGACTTCGACTGGATCAACCGCGCCTATTTCGACGGGGCGATGACCCGGACCACGAGCTTCTTCGAGAACTCGAAACTCGCCGCGAGCGGTCCCGCGAGCGAGGCCGAACGCGCCCTGCTCGCCCGCCATGTCTCGCCGGTCCCCGAGCGGCTGCTGGCCGCACCCGGGCCTGAGGCGGCAAACGGAATTTCAAGCCGCCGGGATCGTCTCCTCCGGGCCGGACGCCTGCTGGACGAGGCCGGCTGGCGGATCGTCGACGGCGCCCGCCAGGACGGCGACGGCCAACCGCTTGCCTTCGAAGTGCTGCTGAACGACCCCGCGCTCAAGCGCGTCATGCTGGCGCTCGCGGCCAATCTCCGCCGTCTCGGCGTCACCATGCGAATCCGCAGCGTCGACAGCGCGAGTTATCAGCAGCGCCTGTCTGAGTTCGATTTCGACGCCATCGTCTATTTCTGGGGACAGTCGCTCTCGCCCGGCACCGAACAGTATCACTACTGGTCACAGGCCGCCGCGCGGACTCCCGGCAGCCGGAACTACCCCGGCATCGAGAGTCCGCTGGTCGACGCACTGATCGGCGAGATCGTCGCAGCCCGCGACCGGGCCGGGCTGGTCGCGGCCACCCGGGCGCTCGATCGTGTCCTGCTGGCCGGCGCCTATGTCCTGCCGCTTTATCACGACCGCATCGACCGCCTGGCCTACTGGCGATCGGTCGGCGTGCCGGACAGGCAGCCACCCTACGGCCTGGACATGCCGAGCTGGTGGTCCCGCGACGCCGAGGCGAGAAGCCCGGCCGGGCGCGAGAATCGCGCGCCCGACTGAACCGGCTCGGGCGCCTCGGCAACCGCTTCGGCTAGCACCACGTAACGCTCCGGACCGCCGGGCCGGATCGCGTGGAATGGCCAGCAGGTCGCGAGCGCCAGCCAGCGCCCGGGCATGTCCGGATCGAGACCGGAACGGCCGGCGTCGACGACACGGGTATCCCGGACGAGATAGCGCGTAAGCCTGCCGCCGCCGTCCGTCACCTCCACCGCATCGCCGGCCCGAAGGGCACGCAGAAAGGCGAAATGGCTGTCGCGATGCCCGGCGAAGATCGAGAGGCCCGGCGCACCCGGCTGGGCCGACCCCGCGACATGGCCGGGACCGAAGGCCATCGCCTCGCCGCTCGCCGAATCGAGCGCCACCGCCGTCCGCCCCAGCCGCGGCACGGTGAGCTTCGCCAGCGGGCGGATATCCGCCCAGGGCCAGGGTCTCACAGCTGCACCTGCCGTCACCGTCCCGGCAAAGGCGCGGTCCAGCAGGACCTGCGCCAGCCGCGCCTTTGCGGTCATCCAGACGCCGCTCGCGACCTGCCAGCCGGCGAACAGCGCGATCCCGGTCAGAATCGCGCCGGACATCGCCCGCCCGGCCCTCATGCCGGCCTCCCCGTCGCCGGCAGGCGCCTGCGGAGCAGGAAGAAGATGGCGAACAGGATGAACCCGGCGAGACCGCTCAGGATCCGCCATTCGGCATCGGTCGCCCCTTGCGGCAGGGCGATCTCGGCCGCCATGGCGGTAACCTGCGGGGCCGCGGCCGAACCGGCCGGTCCGGCCTTCTTGAGCAGGGCCCGGTCGGCGGGCGAGAAGCCCGGCACCTGCGACGGCGGGGAGGCCGGCATTGCCCGCTCGGCGCCGAACACCTTGTCCCATTCCCAGCCGTCCGGCAGTTGCGCGGGGATCTTGCGGCTGTCGAGCCCGGCATCATCGGGCCTGCTCGGCGTGACATCGACGGCGACAAGGCTCGTATAGCGGCTGAGCAACCGGTGCGTCAGAGCAACGTCGAGGATTTCCTGCCGCACACGCTCGGGGTCGTTGCCGTCGAGCAGGCTGTTTTCGATTCCGGCGATCCTCGCCCGCGCCCAGAGTGGCCGCATGCCGGCACCGGGAGATGCCGTGGCGAGGTCGATCCGCCGTACCCAGGCCTCGCCGGCGGCTGTCCCGCGCAGGGTGAGAATACCCTTCGCCTCGGGCAGGCGGATACTCACGGACACCGGCTCCCCGTAGTAGAGATCGGGCACCGTGGCCGGATAGCTCTCGACCGCTCCCGCGCCGTCGCCGAAGTCGAGCCGCAGATCGGTCAGCGCCGGGCGCTCGAGCTTCCCGAAAAGGGCCGACATCCGTTCCATCACCTGGTCGGGCGAACCGATGAAGGTATAGCTGCCGCGGCCGGTTTCGGCGGCGCGACGCATGAAATAGCTGTTCGGCGCCGAGCCGATTCCGACGGTGAAGAGACGGCTCTGCACGAGACCGCCCTGAATGCGGCGAAGCAGCTCTGCCTCGTTGCCGACGGCGCCGTCGGTGAGCAGCACGATCTGGCGGAGATAGCCCTTGCCCGGATCGTCGTCGCGGAGCGCCAGGCGAAGCGCGTCCTCCATCTCGGTGCCGCCGTCCGCCTCGATCCTGTCGATGAAGCGTAGTGCCGCCTGACGGCTGGCGGCGGTCACGCCGCGCGCTGCCGGGAAGAGCTGGAAGGCGTCGTTGGAGAAGACGATCAGGTTGAACCGGTCATCGCTCCCGAGCCGGTCGATCGCGAGCTTCAGCGCCGCCTTGGCTTGGCGGATGGAATCGCCGGCCATCGATCCGGAGACGTCGAGAATGAAAACGAGTTCGCGCGGCGGAAGGCTTTCGGCGACCTGGTCCGGCGGCATGACGGTCAGCAGGAAATAATCCGCCGCCTCGCCCTTCTCGACGAACAGCGCCGCCTCGGGCGCGGCCCCGGCACCGGCGCTCCAGACCAGCTCGAAATCCCGGTTCGCCGCTGCCGTTTCGGTCAGCGCGATCTCGGCCGCGTTGTCCGAGGGACGTGCGATCGCCACTTTGTGGAAGGGGCTCTCGAGACGCCCGATCGGGAACCCGGCATCGAGCGAGACGGTGATATGGACCGGGTTCGCCGGCCCCTCCTCCGGCCGCGCGTATGGCGGCGTGATACGGTCCCGGTCGGGAACCGGATCGATCAAGCCGCCGCCATCGCTCGACGCGACCGGACGCGGTTCGGGGTTGTAGCGCGGTGCCACGACCATTGGGAAGCGGAGCGAATAGAGCCCGCCGTCGCGCCTGGCTTTTTCCTGATACTCGATCTCGACACGGACCGCCTCGCCCGGGCCGATATTGGCGACCGAGACGGTGAAGATGTTCGGCCGTTCCTGTTCGAGCAGGCTCGCCTTGCGGCCGGACGCCTTCGCATCGTCGTAGACCTGCCGGGCGGCGGCGCGCTCCATGACCTTGCCCTCGACAAAGCGATCGCCGACCTGGAAGCGCATGCGGTCGACGGCCGCCCCGTCGGGCAACGGAAAGACGTAGAGCCCCTCGACCCAGCGGTCGCCCGGATTGGCGAACTGCTGCACCACCGTGGCGCGGACGACATCGCCGCGAACCACCATGCGGGCATCGGTCGCGACCGTCGGCGCCGGCAGGTAGCGGCCCTCGACATTGGTCTGCAGAAGCAAGGTGCCGCTGCCAACCTCGCCCGGCGCGACCAGTCCCGGAATCTGCTCTCCGCCACCGGGCGCGGGCGCCGCCACTGCCGCCGTGGACATCGTGAAGACGGCCACGAAGGCCGCCGATAACTGCCTGAGCATTCTGAATCTCCCCGTTGAACCCCGATCGCCCATCAGGGAAACAGGATATTCGGGAGATCCTTGGGCCGGATCGGGGCCGAACGGGACCATTTCACGGCGGGAATGGGGCGGACCGTCAGGCCCGGCGGCGACGCACCGCAAGCTTCTCGATCTCGACGACCAGGAAGATCAGCACCGCGACGGCGGCGATCGCCGCCCAGTCGATGAGCCCCAGCGGCGTGACACCGAAGAGCGTCTGCATCACCGGAAGATAGGTGAATCCGACCTGCATCAGCAGTACCGCGCCGGTCGCGATCAGCACCGCCCGGCCACCGAACAGGCCCTTCATCGTCCAGCCCGGGGCTTCGAGCTGCCGGGTGTTGAACAGATACACCGATTCGGCCGCGACGAGCATGTTGACGGCAACCGTCCGGGCCTTGTCGATGCCCGCCCCGGCATCGAGCTGCCACAGGAAAAGCCCGAAACTTGCGGCCACCATCAACACGGTGACCAGAACCAGGCGCCAGGCGAGAAAGCGGCCGATCAGCGCCTCGCCGACACCGCGCGGCGGCCGCCGCATGGCCCCCTCCTCTCCGGCCTCGAAGGCAAGCGCGAGCGCCAGCGTGACGGTCGTGATCATGTTGACCCAGAGGATCTGCACCGGCGTGATCGGCAGCAACTGGCCCGAAAGCACCGCGAGCACGATCACCATCGCCTCGCCGGCGCTCGTCGGCAGGATGAACATGATCGATTTCTTCAGATTGTCGTAAACCGTGCGGCCCTCGGCGACGGCCGCGGCGATGGTCGCGAAATTGTCGTCAAGGAGGACGATCTCCGCCGCTTCCTTGGCGACCTCGGAGCCCTTCACCCCCATGGCGACGCCGATATCGGCGCGCCGCAGGGCCGGCGCATCGTTGACCCCGTCGCCGGTCATGGCGACGATCTCGCCCTGCGCCTGCAGCGCGGTGACGAGGCGAAGCTTGTGTTCCGGCGTCGTGCGGGCGAAGACCTGGATATCCTTCGCCGCCGCGGCCAGTTCGTCGTCGCCGAGCGCGTCCAGTTCACGTCCGGTCATGACCCGCTCCGGCGCATCAAGGCCGACATCGGTGGCGATCGCCCGCGCCGTCGCGGCATGGTCGCCGGTGATCATCTTGACGGTGATCCCGGCCTCCCGGCAGCGGACAATGGCGTCGATCGCCTCGGCCCGCGGCGGATCGCTGATCCCGAACAGCGCGACCATCGTCAGATCGCCTTCGAGGGGTGCCTGCCATTTGGCCCTGGCGTCACCCTCGACAACGGTTTCGGCCAGCGCCAGTACGCGCAGCCCGGCCTCGGCGAGCGCCGAGATCCTGTCCGCCCAATGGTCCTTGCGGAGCGCCGCCCTTGTTCCGTCGGCCGCCATCTCGTGCGCACACATCTCGAGCACCCGTTCGGGCGCGCCCTTGACGTAGAGCCTGAGCCCGTCGCCGTCGCCCCGATGCAGGGTCGCCATGAACTTCGCGGTCGAATCGAAGGGGACAAGGTCGAGCGTCGGATCCCGGCCCGTTGCCGCATCCGACAGCGGATCGGCCCCGGCACCGAGCAGGACCAGGGCCCGATCGACCGGGTTGCCCATAACCGAGAGGCGACCCTCGTCGTTGCGCATCTCGGCATCGTTGCAATGCAGCGCGCCGTCGAGTGCGGCGGAAAGATCCGGATGCGCGTCGGGAGGCGCATCCGCGCCCCGCGAATCGACGATGCCGCCCCCGCCATCCTCGTCGCTCACCCGGAAATCGCCGTTCGCGGTCACAACCCGCTGCACGACCAGTTCGTTGCGGGTCAGGGTACCGGTCTTGTCGGTGCAGATCACCGTGACCGCGCCCAGCGTCTCGACCGCCGGAAGACGCCTGACAATGGCGCGGCGGCTGGCCATGCGGGTCACGCCGATGGCGAACGAGATCGTCAGGATCGCCGGCAGACCCTCGGGGATCGCCGCGACCGCAAGGCCGACGCCGGCCAGGAACATCTCCGAGACGGCGGCGCCGTGATAGAGGATGCCGAACAGGCAGGTTGCCGCGGCGAAGGCCAGGATGACGAAGGTCAGCTGGCGGGCGAAGCGTTCGAAATGGAGCAGCAAGGGGGTCTGGACCCGCTCCACATTGCCGATCAGCGTGCCGATCCGGCCAAGCTCGGTCGCCGGTCCCGTCGCGACGGCGACGCCGTGGCCCAGGCCATGCACGATGGTAGTCCCGGCATAGGCCATGTTGCTCCGGTCGCCGAGCACGGTATCGGCAGCGAGCGTCCCGACGAGCTTGTCGACTGGCTGGGATTCGCCGGTGAGCATTGCCTCCTGCGCCTGCAGCGCGTTCGCGCCCAGCAGGTGCAGGTCGGCGGGCACCCGGTCGCCGGCCTTGAGCAGCACGACGTCGCCCGGCACGATTTCCGCCGCGTCGATGGACAGGACCCGGCCGGATCGGCGGACCTGGGCGTGCGGACTGAGGATATCGCGGATCGCGGCGAGTGCACGCTCGGCGCGACCTTCCTGGACGAAGCCGATCACCGCGTTGATGACCACGACGCCGGCGATGACGGCGGCATCGATCCAATGCCCGATAACGGCGGTGATTGCCGCCGCTGCCAGCAGGACATGGATGAGGATATTCGCGAACTGGTCGAGGAAACGACGCACCGGTCCGCGCACGGCGCCGGCGGGAAGCCTGTTCGCGCCGTCGCGCTCGAGGCGACGCGCCGCCTCGGCCTCGCTCAGGCCGGCTTCGGTGCTTTCAAGGGCGCCGAGCACGCCGGCGCTGTCGCGCGCGTGCCAGGGCAGGCCGGAAGCCCGGCCGTCATCGACCAATTCGGTCCGGTCTCTCGCGGTCTTCATGGCGCCTTTCTAGCGCCCGACGGGAGCCGGGTAATTGCGCGAACGCAAGTCCGGCGGAATTCCTTCCGCCGGACGCGCGCCGCGATACCCGTGTCAGGATTCGTCGCTGGTGACGATCCGGGTCTTCAACTGGTCGATCTCGGCCGCCCCGTCGACGCCCTCGAAGGTGATGCTGACGTCGGTACCGGTCACGGTGAGCACCGCCTCCCCGGTAAAGGCATCCAGTGTGATCTGGTAGCCGTCGCCCTCGACGCGATTCTCCGGCGCGATCCCCAGATTCTCGAACAGCTGGTGCAGATCGACGGTGTCGGCCGAAACGTCGAAATCGGTGATCCGGTCCTGGCCGTCGTTGGCCGAGGTATAGGCAAACACGTCCGCGCCGTCGCCGCCGGTCAGGATATCGTCACCCATCCCGCCCCGGATCACGTCGTCGCCGGCGGTTCCGACCAGCATGTCGTGGCCATCGGTGCCGAGGATGACGTTGCTCTGCTCCGCCGCCGACGCGGCGACTTCCACCGTCAGCGTAGAGGTCGACCCGTTGCCGAGGCTGTCGGTCACCGTGTAGGTGAAATTCTCGGTGACCGGACCGGAATCGATCGGCGCGGTGTAGGTATAGGTGCCGTTCGGATCGATCTCGAGCGTGCCGCCGGCCGGTGTCACGATGCTTGCCGGGCTGCCGTCGAGTTCGACCTCGGTCAGTCCGGCGCCGTTGTCATAGACGATCTTGCTGATCACCAGGGCACCCGCGTCGGCTCCGTCGACCGCCCCGATCGGGTCACTCGAATAGGGATGCTCGGTGCCATCGGTGATCAGGTTGCCGGTCACGTCATTGAACGCGTCGACCAGTGTCGAAACCGTCGAGGCGAGCACGATATTGTCGACCGCGAGGCGCGAGTTGCGCAGCGTGTCGATGGCGTCGAGCACGCCCACATGCAGGGTGAAAATTCCCGAGGTGGCGATATTGATCGTCGTCGTCCCGGTCGCCGTACCAGGCACGTTATCCTGGGCGACCACGCCCGAGGCGACCACATCGCCCGCCTCGTTGGTCACGATGTAGAAGGCCGCATCGCCCGGGAAGCCATTGTCGGTCGAGGTGTCGCCGTCGAAGGCCCAGTCGAAACTGACCTCGTCCCCGGCCGAGGCCGAGAATTCTCGGGACAGTGCCGATCCCTGGGTCAGCGTGCTGTCGCCGCCGTCATTGCTCGCGAGGGCACCGGCGAGTTCCGCCTCGATCGTTCCGGCGGGCAGGCCGAGCGCCGCTTCCAGGCTGGCGGTGGTGAGCGCGCCGCCCGCCTCGTCGGTGCCGAGCACCGCGGCGGTCGAGCCGTCGACATCGAGACCGCCGTCCTGATGACCGTGCAGAACCCAGCCGCTTGCCGGGTCGGCGCCGGCCGGATCGCTGAAATCCTCGACCAGCGTCTCGACCGGGGTGATCACTTCCGTCCGCGTGCTCTGGACGACCTGGGCGAAATTGTCGAATGCCTCGATCCCGTCGGCTACGTCGTTGATCGTGATCGTGCCGTTGACCGTGTCATTGTCGCCGTCAGTCGCGGAGAAGCCGAAGGTGATCGAGAGCGGCCCCGCGTCGTCGCCGGGCGTCCGGTCGATCGGCAGGAACTGCTCGAAATCGTAGCTTCCGTCCGCGTTGAGCACGAGCGTGTAGACGGGGGTCCCGTCGCCAAGCGTGCCGTCGATGCGCGAGCTGCCGTCCGGCAGCGTCGTGACATTAGACGTCACCGCCTCTCCTGCCGAGGTCAGCCCGTCCGGCGCGTCGGTCAGCGCCAGCACGCCGCCGATCTCGTCGGTGCCGAAATCGAACCCGACCGTGCCCCCGGCCTCGCCCTCGTTGTTCGGCTGGGTAACCGTCTGGAAGACGAAGTTGTTGAACTGCGCGTCGTTGAAATCGCCGTCATCGTCGGGAACGGCGATGTCTTCCCAGTTCGAGTTGCCCGGCATGCTGGTGTCGCGGACATGGGTGGCGCCATTGTCCGGATTGAGCACCGGCGAGGAGAAGAAGGCCGGCGCGTCCTGCCCGACCAGCGGAGTGCCGTTGACGAAGGCGGTCCAGACGCCGTCGACCTGCTGGAAGACGACATCGGACCCGGTCTTCAGAACCGTGTTGTTGTTCAGGTTCGCGCCGTTCGGGATCAGGAAGAACCCGACGAAGGAGGCGCCCGCGGTCTGGGCCGGCGACAGGTTGACCGCGAAGTCGTCGAAGCTCCGGAGCTTGAGATCGCGCCAGATCACCTCGCCCGACATCGGGTTGCCGTCCGCATCGGCAAGGAAGTACCCGAAGCTGTTCCTGTAGGAGGCTTCGGTGCCGAGGAACTGGCTGGTGACGCGGACATTGGTCGAATTGTCGATGGCATAGAGCCCGTCGACCCGATCCAGTTCCACCTGGATCGTCTCGCCCGGATTCTCGGTCGGATCGAAGACCGCCTCGCTCGACACGACGCTCGGTCCATCATCCGCCAGATTGACCGTGATCGTGCCTGTCGCCGTGTCGTCGTCGCCATCGGTGACGACATAATCGAAGGCCATTGACAGGACATCGTCCGGATCGGCGCCGTCGGCGTGATCGATCTGGCGATATTGCGCGAACTGGTAGGCGCCGTCGGCGCCAAGCGTCAGAGTGAACACCAGATCGCCGCCGGCCGTCGAACCGCTGACCTGGCCGTCGGTGACGCTCAGAACGACCGCCTCACCCGCCGAGGTGATCGTCGGGCCGGAGGTCAGCGCGACGCTCGATCCGATGCTGTCGGTACCGACATCGATCGCGACCGTGCCGGAAGCGCCGGAAAGCGCGGGCTCGCCACCCGGACCGTCCGGAATGGCCACCGCCGGGCCGGTCTCGTCCGTCGCGACCGTGTCGTCACCGGCCGACGGGCCGTCGTCGGAGACATTCACCGTGATCGTGCCGGACGCCTCGTCGCCGTCTCCGTCGGTGACGAGATAGCCAAAGGCAAGCGACGTCACGTCATCGGGGTCCGCATCGTCGGCGTGATCGATCTGGCGATACTGCGCGAACTGATAGGCGCCGTCGGCGCCAAGCGTCAGCGTGAAGACGAGATCGCCGCCGGCCGTCGAACCGCTGACCTGGCCGTCGGTGACGCTCAGAACGACCGCCTCACCCGCCGAGGTGATCGTCGGGCCGGAGGTCAGCGCGACGCTCGATCCGATACTGTCGGTGCCGACATCGATCGCGACCGTGCCGGAAGCGCCCGCCAAGGCAGGCTCGCCGCCCGGGCCGTCCGGAATGGCCACCGCCGGGCCGGTCTCATCCGTCGCGACCGTGTCGTCGCCGGCCGACGGGCCGTCGTCGGAGACATTCACCGTGATCGTGCCGGACGCCTCGTCGCCGTCTCCGTCGGTCACCGTGTAACCGAAGGGAAGCGATGTCACGTCGTCGGGGTCCGCATCGTCGGCGTGATCGATCTGGCGATACTGGGTGAACTGGTAGGCGCCGTCAGCGCCAAGCGTCAGCGTGAAGACGAGATCGCCGCCGGCCGTCGTGCCGGTCACCTGGCCATCCGTTACCACGACCGTCACCGCCTCACCCGCCGAGGTGATCGTCGGGCCGGAGGTCAGCGCGACGCTCGATCCGGTGCTGTCGGTGCCGACGTCGATCGCGACCGTGCCGGAAGCGCCGGAAAGCGCAGGCTCGCCGCCCGGGCCGTCCGGAATGGCCACCGCCGGGCCGGTCTCGTCCGTCGCGACCGTGTCGTCGCCGGCCGACGGGCCGTCGTCGGAGACATTCACCGTGATCGTGCCGGACGCCTCGTCGCCATCCCCGTCGGTGACAAGATAGCCAAAGGCAAGCGACGTCACGTCATCGGGGTCCGCGTCGTCGGCGTGATCGATCTGGCGATACTGCGCGAACTGGTAGGCGCCGTCGGCGCCAAGCGTCAGCGTTAAGACGAGATCGCCGCCGGCCGTCGTGCCGGTCACCTGGCCATCCGTCACCACGACCGTCACCGCTTCGCCCGCCGAGGTGATCGTCGGGCCGGAGGTCAGCGCGACGCTCGATCCGATGCTGTCGGTGCCGACGTCGATCGCGACCGTGCCGGACGCGCCCGCCAAGGCAGGCTCGCCGCCCGGGCCGTCCAGAATGGCCACCGCCGGGCCGGTCTCGTCCGTCGCGACCGTGTCATCGCCGGCCGACGGGCCGTCGTCGGAGACATTCACCGTGATCGTGCCGGACGCCTTGTCGCCGTCTCCGTCGGTCACCGTGTAACCGAAGGGAAGCGATGTCACGTCGTCGGGGTCCGCATCGTCGGCGTGATCGATCTGGCGATACTGGGTGAACTGGTAGGCGCCGTCAGCGCCAAGCGTCAGCGTGAAGACGAGATCGCCGCCGGCCGTCGTGCCGGTCACCTGGCCATCCGTTACCACGACCGTCACCGCCTCACCCGCCGAGGTGATCGTCGGGCCGGAGGTCAGCGCAACACCGCCGCCCGCCGAATCCGGTCCAAAATCGAAACTGACCGTCCCCGCCGCATGGGAGATCGGCACTTCGCCATCCGGTCCGAGCGGCGCATCGATCGCCACCGGACCACTCTCGTCCGCAGCGACGACACTGTCGCCGGCGCCAGGATCGCCGTCGGAGCCCCCGGTCCCTCCGCCGCCACCGCCGCCGCCGCCACCGCCGCCGCCACCGCCAGTGCCATCACCGGTACCAGTACCGTCATCCTCGCCGT
Organism: Oceanibacterium hippocampi; assembly: GCF_900172325.1. Lineage (GTDB taxonomy): Bacteria > Pseudomonadota > Alphaproteobacteria > Sneathiellales > Sneathiellaceae > Oceanibacterium > Oceanibacterium hippocampi. Next base: position 359,410 of record NZ_FWFR01000002.1, read on the forward strand.
CGCTTTCCTCGACGGTGTCGATCCCCGGGAAGGTCAGTTCGGTCGGGTCGAGCAGGTCGACGATGCCCAGACCGTCGCCGATCGAGCCCGGATCGAACGGATTGAACGCGGCGCCGCCACCGGCCGACTGGCTTTGCGGGCCACCGGCTGCCGGGGCGACCGCGTCGGCATCGAAATTCTCGATCAGCGCGGTTTCGAGCAACTCGGCCGATACCACCGCGCCATCGGCGAAGGTCAGTGCCGGCGGCAGACCGGTATCGGCGATGACGAAGAAGTCCTGGAAGACAATGACCCCGCCGGCGCCATCGCTGACCACCAGGTTCCCGCCCTGCTGCGCGAATTCTGCCGAATCGCGGCTGACACCCTGCACGGAATAGGTTTCGCCGGGATCGACCGTGACGGTCCGCGGCGGCTCTCCGGCCGCCGGCATCGCAACGGCAACAGCGGCGGCCTGTTGCAGCGCGCCGGTTTCGCCGTCGAGAACGATTTCGGGCGCAACGCGGTCCGCTGCATGCGTATCCGCCGACATTTCCTTGCCGCCCTTGTCGTTCTGCACCGAGTCGACCATCGAAACTCTCCTGATTCGTTACCTTGTCGCCAAGGCTACGCAGCGGGGAACAGGCCCGCATCCCCCAAATGAATGATCGATGCAGTCTCGCGGCCGGACGTTTCCATAATCTTTACGGATCGCGAATAGCATGGTCGCCGGCAGCAGCCTGCCGTCTGTCGCCAACGACCTGGAACAGGGGAGGAAGCCTTGCGCGGCAAGGAGACACCAGAACTGGACGCGGATACCTTCAGCCGGCGTATGGAAGCCATGGCGGCCAAGGCCCGGCGCAACAGGTCCGAACCTGAAGAGAGCGCCGGATTCGACGCCGTGGAGGACGTGGCCCAAAGCACGTTGCCGAAGACCCAGGCTCAGGACGGCCACCTGGACGAGTTCGACGACAACTGGACCCGTCCGATCGGCATGTTCGAGATCAACGGTTTCGGGAAAGTCGATCCGCAGATCGTCCGCCGGGTGCTGTCGCGGCTGATGGAACTGATCGAGCCGGACAAGGCGATCGCGCTCAGCCACGAGGAACTTTCCGAACAGATTGTCGACCTGACGACGGAAATCCTCGAAGAGCTGAAGATCCGCCTGAACTTCGAGGAACAGCGCCAGCTCATCCGGATGCTGGTCGACGAGATGGTCGGACTGGGCCCGCTGGAACCGCTGCTCGCCGACGAGACGGTCACCGACATCATGGTCAACGGGCCGGAACGGGTCTTCGTCGAGCGGGAAGGCAAGTGCGTCGCCGCCAACGTGCGTTTCCGTGACGAGGCGCAGCTGATGACCGTCGCCCAGCGCATCGTCAGCCGCATCGGCCGGCGGATCGACGAAAGCACGCCGCTGGTCGACGCCCGCCTCGCCGATGGCAGCCGCGTCAATATCATCGCGCCGCCGCTGGCCATCGACGGAACGTCAATCTCGATCCGGAAATTCTCGCGCAACCGGATCACCATCGACCAGATGACGGAACAGGAAAACCTGTCGCCGGAAATGGCCGTGATCCTCAAGGTCGCGGCGCGGACCCGGCTCAATATCGTGATTTCCGGCGGTACCGGCTCGGGCAAGACGACGATGCTAAACGCCCTCTCCTGCCTGATCGACCCGAGCGAACGGATCGTCACGATCGAGGACACGGCGGAACTTCAACTCGACCAGCCCAACCTGGTGCGTCTCGAAACCCGGCCGTCGAACATCGAGGGTAGCGGCGAGTTCAGCCAGCGCGACCTGTTCAAGAACGCGCTCCGCATGCGGCCCGACCGGATCGTTCTCGGCGAAGTCCGCGGCGCGGAAGCGATCGACATGCTGCAGGCCATGAATACCGGCCATGACGGATCGCTCTGCACCCTCCATGCGAACGGCGCGCGTGAGGCCCTCACCCGTCTGGAGAACATGGTCGCGATGTCCGGCATGCGCCTGCCCGGGAACGCGGTGCGCGGCCAGATCTCCTCGGCCATCAACCTGATCATCCAGGTTGCCCGGCTTCGCGACGGCAAGCGCCGGGTCACCCAGATTTCCGAGGTGATCGGGATGGAAGGCGACGTGGTCACGCTGCAGAACCTGTTCGAATACGTGGCCTCGGGCGAAGACCGAAACGGGCGGCTGATCGGCGAGTTCCGGTTCTCCGGGCTGCGTCCGCGCTTCTACGAGCGGGCCAAGTACTTCGGCCTTCAGCGGCGCCTCGACGAGGTGCTCGAAGGCGCCGAGGCGAATTGACCCGGCGATGGCGCAGCAAGACCTTTACGCATTGTTAAGCGTTCGACCGCTACCATCGATTCTCGGGGGTTCGCATACGGTTAGGTCCGTTTACACGGGAAAGAGAGAGCCATGAGTTCACCGTCCAACCCGAACTTCGCCAAGGATGTCCGCAAGTACACGCGTATCCCGGTCAACCTGACGGCCCAGCTCGTGTTTTCCGATCGAACGGTTGCCTGCAAGGTGATCAATTTCTCGCTCACCGGCGCCAAGGTCGAATTGCCCGAACCGGTCGGCCCGGAATTCACGGGCGAGGTCACGCTTAGAATCGAAGAGCAGACCGATTATGTCGGCAACGTCATCTGGCGTCTGAACAACCGGATGGGCATCGCTTTCCTCGAGGTCGCCCGCGATATCACGGCGATCACGGCAGCGGCGCTCAAGCCCCGTCTCCATCTCATCTGAAAGCCGGTGCTGGCCGCCCTGCCCCTTCCCGCGGGGCGGCCATCCCCGGTATTTTCCCGAAATGTCATGAAACCGGGCGGCTTTCGCGCTAGGATCAGCGCGAATGGCAGGCTCGCGCGCGCGTGAGTCGGAGCGCGCATGCATCATTCCGGCGGCCGTACCCGGCCGTCGTGCGCCGGACGCTCCTGCCCTTCCAGAAAAAAAGCGAGCGGAGAGCCAGAATGCAAAAACAATCATCCCTTCCGCATTTTCCCCTGATGGTGCCCGGCGCCAGCAGCGCGGCACCCGACAAGACCGTGACAGCGGCGTTCGACGAGCAGCCCATCGCGACCCTCGCGGCCGCCGACGGCGCCACCGTCGAGACCGCGCTGGCGACTGCCTATCGGCTGTTCCGCGACCGCGATGCCTGGATCCCGATACCGAAGCGCATCGAAATCCTCGAGAAGGCGGCGGGCCTCCTGCATGACCGCGCCGAGGAGCTGGCCCGCGAGACGGCGCGCGAAGGCGGCAAGCCGCTGGTTGATTCACAGGTCGAGGTGGCGCGCGCCATCGACAGCCTGAAGCTCTGCGTCGAAACGCTCAGGACCGAGACCGGCCATGTCGTGCCGATGGGCATCACCGGATCGTCGCAAAACCGCATGGCGATGACCCGGCGCGAGCCGATCGGCGTCGTCGCCGCGGTCTCGGCCTTCAACCATCCGCTCAACCTGATCGCCCACCAGGTGGCGCCGGCCGTCGCGTCCGGCTGCCCTGTCGTGGTCAAGCCGGCCGAGGTCACGCCGCTTGCCTGCCTGCGGTTCGCGGCCATCCTGCACGAGGCCGGCCTGCCGAAGGAATGGTGCCAGGTCACGGTCACCGAGAGCCGCAAGGAGGCGGAAGCGCTGGTCACCGATCCGCGCGTCGCCCTGTTCTCCTTCATCGGCAGCGCCCGCGTCGGCTGGGGACTTCGTTCCAAGCTCGCGCCCGGCGCCCGGGCAATCCTCGAGCATGGCGGCGCGGCGCCGGTCATCGTTGCCGCCGACGCCGATATCGACGAGGCCCTGCCGACCCTGCTCAAGGGCGGCTTCTACCACGCCGGCCAGGTCTGCGTGTCGGTGCAGCGGGTCTACGCGCATGCCTCGATCGCCCGCGATCTCGCGGAGCGCCTCGCCGCCGGCGCCGCGAAGCTGGTCGTCGGCGATCCGACGCTCGCGGAAACCGCGGTCGGCCCGCTGATCAAGCCGGCCGAGGCCGAACGGGTCGATCAATGGGTCCGGGAAGCGGTCGAAGGTGGCGGCGAATTGCTGACCGGCGGCACGCGGATCGGAAACACCTGCTACGCCCCGACGGTGCTGTACAATCCGCCGGCCGACGCCCGGGTCTCGAAGCAGGAAATCTTCGGCCCGGTGGTCTGCGTGTATCCCTACGAGGACATCGATGCGGCAATCGCGGAAGCGAACGCGCTTCCCTACGCCTTCCAGGCGGCGGTCTTCTCGCGCGATATCGATACTGCGTTGCATGCCTATGCCCGCCTCGACGCGAGCGCGGTGATGGTCAACGACCATACCGCCTTCCGCGTCGACTGGATGCCTTTCGCCGGACTCCGCGGCTCCGGCCTCGGGGTCGGCGGCATCCCGCACACCATGGCGGAAATGCAGATCGAGAAAATGATCGTGTTTCGCTCGAAGGAACTCTAGCGGCGCGGGCGATCCCCGTTTCCTGCCCGTGAATGGCAAGAGAGGCGGCACCCGGGTCCGACTGAGGGGCTTGTCGGAACCGGGTGCCGCTCCTTCTTCCGGCTAGTGCTTGTCTTCCCCATTTGCGGAGGTGGAAGGGCTGCCGTTCGGCCGGAACGAAGGCGGCAGCAGGGGATCGTCGTCGTTGACCGGATCGAAGCCCGCGAGCAGCAGCGTCACGTCGCTTTGATCCTGACTCCAGAAATGATGGGCCGAGAGAACCGGCAGTCGCTCGACGCTCGCCTCGCTGACGCGAAGCGCGCGGAGCAGCCGGCGCAGGAACTGGCCGAGCGCGATACGGTCGCCGGCGCCGCGCGGCGGACGAGGCCCGGCATAGAGATGGGCGATCCGGTGATCGGCGGTGCGCCAGGTCAGGCCGGCAGCGCCGTCGATGCATGCCACCACGCTGTCGAGGGTGGCGTCGTCGGCGCCGGGCAGATCGACGAAGAAAAGGCTGAGACGGACCCGTGTGCGGCTGAGCGTCGCGACCATCTGGTGCAGCTCGCGGCAGGCAGTCGACGCGACGGGGCGGGCGGCAGGCATGAAGGCGGAGACATCCTGTCCCAGTCCCTGATCTGCTATGCGGTGCGCCAGTGCCATGACCTTACTCTCCCTGAAACCCCCGACCGACCAGTTGAGGTTAGCCGTGCCACCGTGACAGGGGCGGAAGAAAGTTGTGACAAAGGATGGACGCGGGAGGCGCGCGGTCCGGCGCTCAGCTTGCCAGCGGCAGGGTCACGCTCATGCGGAGGCCGTGCTTGGCCTCCTGGAGTTCGGCGCGGACCTTGCCGCCGACCGCCTCGACCTTGCGGCGAACGATCCAGAGCCCGATGCCGATATGCTTGTTGGCCCCCTCGCCCGCATTGCTGTCGGGCACCTCGGGATCCTGCTTCGGACGTTTCGTGTAATAGCGGTCGAAGATTTTCTCCAGCTCGCCGGCGCTGACGCCGGGCCCGTCGTCCTCGACCGCGAGGGCCACGGAATCGCCGTTCTTGCGGAGCGCGACCTTGAGGCTGCCGCCGGCCGGCGAGAAGGAGATCGCGTTTTCCAGAAGATTCTCGATGACCGTCTCCAGCAGTTCCTCGCTGGCCTGCACGACGACTCCCTCGTCAACCTCCGGCTGCAGCATGACCCGGCGCGATTCGAGCAGGCTGGCATAACCGCTCAGCATGCGGTTGAGCAGGGTCGAGAGATCGACATTCTCGCGCGGCGGATCAATCAGGTCGGCGGTCGCCTCGTCCATGCGCCAGGCATAGGCGACGATACCGTCGAGACGGTCGAGCTGCCGGTCGATCTCGTTGACCGCCCAGCGTCCGCGCACCTGCTCCTGGGGAACCGCCTTGCGGGCCTGTTCGACGGCCTGGCGGATGACCGCGATCGGGCCCTTGTAGGCATGGGCGTTCTCCTCGGCCGCCTGGCGGATCGCATCGGCCGAACCGCGCAGGGTCTCGACCAGCCGGTCGATGTCGCGCGCCACGCCGACCAGTTCCGGCGTTTCGGCATGTTCCGAGAAGGTCCGCTTGGTCTTGCTCCCCGATGTCCTTAGGTCGCGCGCGAGCTGGCCGAAGCGGCTGAAGGTTCGCCACAGGCTGAGGAACATGGCGAAGGTGATCAATGCCATCGCCATGTAGATGATCATCGCGAAGCTGACTTCCGGCGTCTGCCAGTAGGGCCGCCCGAGCGACGATTGCAGGTAGTCGGCGGCCCGGTGGGTGGTCACCACCGCCCAGCATCCCTGGTTCGAGTTGATCGAGTTGATCGAGGTCAGCAACTCCTCGTTGCCCGACGCGGTGCGATAGCGGAGCGAAAGCGGGATATTGTCGGCGCAGGTCGAGGCTAGGCTGTCCAGCAGCCCCTGGTTGATCAGGCGGCCGAACTCCTCCTCGAGCAGGGTATCGGGCACCGGCGGTTCGGCGGCCACGTAATAGAAGGCGGCGGCGCGCGGCGAATCGATCGGCCGGAACAGCACCTTGATCGAGGCACCCTCGGGCACCAGCGGCTTCAGCGCCTCGGCCAGGCCGATGAACGGCTTGGCGTCCTCACGGGTCAGCGTCGGCGTCAGCGCGCGGGTGACGAGACGGCCCTGTTCATGGGCGCTTCTGAGCAACAGCGCCTGCTTTTCCCCGTCGGCGACCCGGAACTGCTGATACAGCAGGATCGGAACCGACAGGAAAATTGCCAGCAGCACGATGACCCGCAGCCACAATGAACCGCGGATCGTTGAAAGGCGTCGAGACGCCAAAGCAGCAACCCCCTAGTTGCCTTCGACCCAGCGATAGCCGAACCCGGGATAATTCTCGATCTTGTTGAACTGCGGATCGATGTCGCGGAATTTCTGACGGATTCTCTTGATGAACGAACGCACGTTGGCGCGGTAGCCCTCGGCCCCGTAGCCGACCGCGAAATTCGCCCCATGCACGAGGTCGTAGATCTGCCGGTAGGTCAGATCCTCGCCGTTTCGGGTCGCCATCAACTTGACGATATCGAATTCGGTGAGCGTGAGTTCGACCCGCTCCCCCTTCCAGAAGGCGCGGCCGATATCGGGGCGAAGCTCGAGTTCGCCGCGAATCACCACATCGCCGGAATTCTCGTTGACGTCGGCCGAGGCGGCGCCCTTGATCCCCTCGAGGATGAGACGCATGCGCCGGGTGATGATGGTGAGGCTGCGGGACTTGTCGACGAAATCGACCGCGCCGCCGGCGAGTGCGGCTTCCTCGTACATCTCGTCGCTCATCACGGTCAGGAACACGACCGGCAGGTCGTTCCCGGCGCCACGCATCTCGCGCAACACCTCGAGGCCGTTCTTTTCCGGCATCTTCCAGTCGAGCAGGACGATATCCGCGTCGCCGCCTTCGCCCAGATAGTCGAGGAATTCCTGGCCGTTGCGGAACTCGGTGACGTGGTAGCCTTCGTCGCTCAGGTTGAAGCCGAGGATCTCGCGAAACGCCTCGTCGTCGTCGACGATAACGACACGCCCGCTGGCCAAACTATCCTTTCCCTGCACCGGTTCGGTGCGCAAAGCGGTCAAGGCAGCGCTTTTTTGTTTCATCATCATCGTCCCCGGTCTCGATCTCCCACGCCAAGGCACGGTAATCGCCGCTGTCGATGTCCATATAGAAAAACAGGTTCAGGACGCAATCGTCGGCCGAATATTGCCACAGACGCGAGCCTTCGAGAGTCTCTTTCGATTCCGGTTCGCCGAACAGCAGCACGACGTCCTCCTCGCCCATGCCGCGAAGCCATTCCGGCCGCATGGTGATGCCCGGCAACGGCGCCCGCGATGCGACAATCGGCGCGGCCTCTTCCGGGGTCGGACGATCCGCGGCCTCGGTTGCCTGCACCGGTGCGGCGTTCGCGCCGCCGGCGCCCTTCATGGCCGGGTCGTCGTCCAGGCTGTCCTGGCGCGCGCTCTCGGCCGTCGACCCGTCATCCGGGACCTCCGCCGTGGCAACCGGGGCCACCGGCGCCGGTTCCTGCAGCGACACGTCAATACCTTCGCATCCCGCCAGCAACAAGACGGCAAACAGGGCAACTCCGGCAACATGTCGCGATACGACCCGCCGGTCGAGGCAATAGAGCATCAACATTCGTCCGAAAAACTGCATGTCCACATACCGAGCCCCTCATTCGGCCCGAACATCACGCCCGCGACCCCCCGCCGACGCGTCGCCAACCGATCACAGCATTGTGGCGCGATCACGGCAAAACACGGCTTCGTGGAACCTTTGTGCCGGCCCGCCCGCTGGTCGGTTCCGGGTCCGGTCCCACAGGCCGATTCCGCCTGATACCGCATGGCGAATTTAGGCCGGATACACTTAAGGGGAGGTTAAGCGCGCGGCTTCGGACATGGCGAAAGAGGGGAACGGCGTCAAGGGTGGAAGACGCCCGCCCGGGGTCGGCCGGAGGTCCTTTTCCGGAGATGGAAGCCCCTTCCCGCCCGGCCGCAGCACGATCCGGACATGGCCTGTCGTTCCGCGAACAGCGAAGGCGTGCATTGCACGGCATCAACGAGGATCGGAGTTCGCCCGGTCGCGGCGCGCCGGGGATCTCCTCCCTGTCGCCCCGTGGCCGCCGCACAGCTGGGAGACGATCATGTTCGCGCATATCCTGTGTGCCATCGACGGGTCGGAACACGCACGCAAGGCCGCGACCGTGGCGACCGATCTCGCGGTCCGGCACGGCAGTCGCCTGACCTTCATCACGATCACCCGCGAACTGGCGCTGACCGGCGAACTGAAGCGCTACGTGGAGATCGAGAATCAGTCCCGGACGCCGCAATACATTCTCGACGAGCGCACCGAGAAGACGCTCGAGGACGCCGCCCGGGGCGCGCGCGAGGCCGGCGTCGCCAAGATCCGAACCGCGGTCATGACCGGCAAGCCGGCCCGCGATATCGTCGCCTATGCCGACCACCACGATGTCGACCTGACAGTGCTCGGCGCTCGCGGCCTGGGCGAACTCGAGGCCCTGCTGCTCGGCAGCGTCGCGCACAAGGTGGCCAGCCTCGCGAAGAATTCCGTCCTCGTCGTACGTTGACGATGGACAGCCGTCATCGCCGCCGCTAAAGGCGGCTGGCGCCTCCGGTATGTCGGCGCGGCAACCGCCGACCGGGCCCTGAACGGCCCTTCCAGGGTGTAGCGAGATGATTGCAGCGATCGGCAATTTCGGGGCGCTCTTCCTGTCGATCGGCATCCTGTTCGCCGGGAACGGATTGCAGAACACGCTGGTCGCGGTTCGCGCCAACCTGGAATCATTTTCCACGACCATGATCGGTCTGCTGGTCGCCGGCTACGCGGTCGGCTTCGTGCTCGGCTGCATGGCGACGCCCTGGATGGTCAAGCGGGCGGGTCATATCCGGGCCTTCTCGGTGCTGACGGCAATGGCCTCGACGGCCTCGATCATCCACGTCCTGGCAATCGATTCGGTGGTCTGGTGGATGCTGCGCTCGCTCACCGGCTTCTGTTTCGCCGGTCTCTACATGGTCATCGAAAGCTGGCTGAACGAGCAGTCGACGAACGAGAACCGGGGCCGGGTCCTGTCGATCTACGCCACCATCAACCATGTCTCGGTGGTGATCGGCCAGTTCATCCTGCCGCTTGCCGATCCGCTCGCCTTCACCCTGTTCGGCATCGTCTCGGTGCTGATTTCGCTCGCCCTGGTGCCGGTCGCGCTGACCGCCAAGCTGCAGCCGGCGGCGCCGCAATCCGTCCGTCTCCGCCTCGGCATGCTGATCCGGGTGTCACCGCTCGGCTTCTTCGGCTGTTTCATGTCCGGCATGGCAACGGGCGCCTATTGGGGCCTCGCCCCGGTCTATGCCCAGGCACGCGGCCTGACGGTCGACCAGGTCGCCATGATGATCAGCATCGCGATCATCGGCGCCGCCATCGCGCAATGGCCGATCGGCAAGCTGTCGGACGTTCTCGACCGCCGCGTTGTTCTGGTCACGGTCACCGGTCTCTGCACCCTTTCGGCCGGCGGCGTGGTCTATTTCGGCGGCAGTCACCTCGGCATGCTGCTGCTCACCATCTTCATCTACGGCGCGTTGTCCTTCCCGATCTACGCGCTGGCGGTTGCCCATGCCAACGACCACATGGACCGCGGCGACTTCGTCACCGGCTCAAGCGGGCTGCTGCTGACCTACGGGATCGGGGCGGTCGCCGGCCCGATCATCGCCTCGACGATGATGGACCACATCCATTTCCAGATGCTGTTCGGCTTCACCGGTACCTGCTATCTGATTCTCATGCTGTTCGGCATTCGCCGGATGTCGCAACGGCAATCGCCGCCGATGGTCGACCAGGCGCCCTTCGTCGTCGCGGTCCCGCAGGCGACCCTGACCACGGAGCTGGACCCGCGAAGCGACGAGAGCCCGGACGACATGCCGCCGGACGGGGACGCGACGGCCGCCGATGTCACGGAGACCGCCGCCCCCTGACGGAACGCAGCCGGCTCAGAGCGTGCCGCGCATCACCTCGCAGCTGTCGAATGAGTCCTGCCTGAGCGAGGCCACCCGCTCGGCCGGCAGGGCGAAGCGCTTCGCGATCTCCTGATCGGTCAGAACCTTGGTCATCGCCGCACGCCACAGGATCTCGTTCACTTCGCCGCAGGCGGCTTCGGCGGTCAAAGGGGCAACGACTGGAACGGTTTCGTCAGCGTCGAGCGCCGGTCGGACCGGCTGTGCGATGGCCTGGCTCGCCATGGCATCTCTCCTCCATCGGATAGGGTCCCTCCGCCGCATCGGCAGGCCGGACCGGGTTCGACCGACATCAACGATCGGCTACAACCGAAAGTTAGGCTCCCCGCCGAGTCATTGCAATCTTTTCTTGATAATTTCTCAACATTTTCTGTTTGTATGAATCGCGCCGCTCAGAAGAAGGTCCGGATCGCACCGCTGATCGAATAATCGGCTTCCCTGAGATAAACGAGCTGCCAGCGGTCGAACGTCGTGCAGGGATGGGACACCCCGAAGCCGACCAGATCGCCGACCGCCAGCGCCGCGTCCTCCGGTATCCGCAGATAGGCATGCTGATCGTTGAGACCGCTGACCCGCCAGCCCTCCGGCGCGGCGCGTGCGCCCTCGCCCGCACGGGCGACATGCCACGGCACCGGCAGGTCTGCATCAAAGGAGACGTCGCGCCTGCCCATGGTGCAGATGGCAAGACCGGGCTCGGGACGCGACTGCACCATTGCCCAGACCTCGAGCGCCGGACGTAGGCCCTCGCCGAGCGAGCCCGCTTCCGGGGTGCGATGACGGAGCTGCTCGAAATAGTCGCGATACATCCGCGAATCGTGAGTCAGGTAGCACCCGCTCCTGATTACCGTTAGCACCGGCGCGCCGATCCGGGCGGCGGCGAGATCGCCGGCCACGATGTCGAAGAAGGCCGAGCCGCCGGCGCTCAGGATCACCGGCCCGTCGCCGAACGCGCCATCGGCGGCAAGCAGCGTCGCCGCCTCGACGATGCGCGCCGAGAAGGCCCGTATGTTGCGATCCCGTGCGGCCGCGTCAGCCCCCGCGATCATCCCCTCGAAGCCCTCGACGCCGGCGAGCGAAAGGGCGCCGCCCGCCTCGCGAACCGCCGCCCGGACCGCCTGCACCTGTTCGAGGTTCCGGCATCCGGTCCGCCCGCCTTCGTATCCGATCTCGAGCAGCAGCCGGAGCGGCCGTCCCAACCCTGCCGCGCGGTGGCGGGCGGCGAGGCGTGCTGCGAGCGCCGGGCTGTCGACCAGCGAATAGAACTCGAAATCCGGATCGCCCGCCATCTGGTCCAGGACGTAGGCGATCGACGCCTCGTCGACGAGCTGGTTCGCCATGACGACGCGGCCGATGCCATGATCCCGGCAGACCTTCAGTTGCTGGGCCGTCGCCACCGTGATCGCCCAGGCGCCGTCCGCAAGCTGGCGATGGAACAGCGCCGGGCTCATCGTCGTCTTGCCGTGCGGCGCGATGCGGACCCCGAAAGCCTCGGTAAAGCGGCGCATCCAGTCACTGTTGTGCTCGAGAGCGGCACGGTCGATCACGGCCACCGGGAACGGCAGGTCGCCCCGCAACAGGTTGAGACCGAGGCTGCCGATCTCGCCGAGCGCGACCGACGGACGGGCCGGCGGGTAGCCCTTGATCCGGCCATCGACGATGAAGGCGTTCAACGTTTCGCTGATATCGGAGGCCATTGGCTTCTCCTCGCGCTCCGGGCTGACCGGCAGACCGTAGGAAAGGATATCGCCACCGTCAACGCAGGCCCGGAGGCAGCGGGCCGATCAGGCCGGCACGTCCCGCCGCTGCGTCCGGACAGCCTCAAGGGTCTCGACGAAGCGGTTCCGCCAGTCGTGCACGTCGTAGCGGAACAGCCGGCCGAGCAGTGACTGGTGACGGTTGCGCCGCTCCTCGAAGGACATGTGCAGGGCCTTCTGAAGCGCGTCGACAACATCGGCGCTGTCGTAGGGATTGACGATCAGCGCCGCATCCATGTCCTCCGCCGCGCCGGCAAAGCGCGACAGCACGAGGACGCCCGGGTCTTCCGACGGCTGGGCGACGATATATTCCTTGGCCACAAGGTTCATGCCGTCGCGGAACGGTGTGACCAGGCCGACCCGGCTCGCCCGGTAGAGACCGGCAAGCGCGGTGCGGGTATAGAGCCGGTTGGTGTAGCGGATCGGGTTCCAGTCATATTCGGCAAGCCGGCCGTTGATGCGCCCGGCGGCGGCCTCGAGTTCGTGCCGCATCTCGATATATTCCGGCACGTCGGAGCGCGAGAGCGGCGCGATCTGCAGCAGGGAGACCCGTCCCTTGTTCTCGGGATAGGCGTCGAACAGTTTCTCGACGGCGCCGAAGCGCTCCAGCAGGCCCTTGGAATAGTCGAGCCTGTCGACCCCGATGATCTGCCAGCGCTCGCCGAGCGCGGTGTGCATGCGGTGGTGGATGCGGCGCGCCTCGCGGGAGCGGGTCAGGTCCTCGAATTCCTTGGCGTCGATCCCGATCGGATAGACCCGTGCCAGGATTCGCCGCCCGAAGGCGCTCATCGAACCGTCGTCGTGAACCTCACCGCCGGCCTCGAACAGCACGTAGTCGGTGAAGGATCGAAGGTCCGACTGGGTCTGGAAGCCGATGACGTCATAGGCGAACAGGCCGCGCACCAGCGCCTGGTGATTGGGCAGCGTGAGCAGGATCTCCGATGGCGGCCAGGGAATATGCAGGAAATAGCCCATCGCCTGCTGCTTGCCCATGCGGCGCAGTTCCTCGCCGACCAGCATCAGATGGAAATCGTGCACCCAGACGATGTCGTCGTCGGTCAGGAGCGGCGCGACGGCGCGGGCGAAATAGCTGTTCACCCGCTGGTAGCCGGCATAATAGCGCCGGTCGTAGGTCGTCAGATCGACCCGGTAATGGAACAGCGGCCAGAGCGAGCGGTTGGCGAAGCCGTTGTAATAATCCTCGTAGTCGGTGCGGCTCAGATCGAAGGTCGAATAGGTCACGCCCTCGTGGGTTTCCTCGGCGACATGCGGGTCGGAAACATCCGCGAACTGACCGCTCCAGCCGACCCAGACGCCGCCGGAATCGGCGAGCGCCGCCTTGAGCGCCACCGCCAGTCCGCCGGCGGATGCCTTCTTCGATCGATCGGCGACCCGGTTGGACAGGACGATCAGGCGGCTCACAAAACCTCTCCCCAGCTTCGACTCAGGCGCATCGCGCAGTTGATGATGCCCACCAACGAGTAGGTCTGCGGAAAGTTCCCCCAGAGCTCGCCGGTGCGCGGCACGTAATCCTCGGACAGCAGGCCGAGGCCGTTCCGGCAGCGCAGCATCTCCTCGAAGATCTCCCGCGCCTCCTCGCGTCGCCCCATCATGTCGAGGGCTTCGACATACCAGAAGGTGCAGATATTGAAGGCCGCGTCCGGGGCGCCGAAGTCGTCCGGCGCATGGTAACGCATCAGGTGGCGGTCGCGGAGCAGATGTCCCTCGATCGCCTCGACCGTCTTCACGAACCGCGGGTCGTCCGCCTTCACGAAGCCGACTTCCGCCATGAGCAGCAGGCTGGCGTCGATATCGGTGCCGCCGAAGCTCTCGGTGAAGGTCTGGCGCTCCTCGTTCCACGCCTCGGTGCAGATCCGTTCGTGGATCTCGTCGGCCCGGTCGCGCCAGTAGGTCGCCCGATCCGTCTTGCCGAGATGGCCGGCGATCTTCGCCAGCCGATCGCAGGCCGCCCAGCACATCAGGCTCGACGACGTATGGACACGGGCCCGGTAGCGCAGTTCCCACATCCCCGCGTCCGGCTCGTTATGCAGCCGGAAGGCGCGCTCCCCCATCTTCTCGAGACGGTCGAAATCGGCCTCGCCCGGTCTGCGCAATGGCCGGTGGTCGAAGAAGGACTGGGTCGCCGCCAGCACCACGTCGCCATAGACGTCGTGCTGCAGATGCTCGTGGGCCTGGTTGCCGACCCGCACCGGGCCCATGCCGCGGTACCCCGGCAGGGTCTCCACGATCCGTTCCGTCAGGCGGGCTTCCAGCGCGATGCCGTACACCGGCTGCAAATGACCGCCGTCGGCGAGCGCGGTGACGTTGTTCAGGTAGCGGAGATACTCCTCCATGATATCGACGACGCCGAGCCGGTTCAGCGCGCGCACGACGAAAAAGGCGTCACGCAGCCAGCAGAAGCGATAGTCCCAGTTGCGCTGGCTGTTCGGCGATTCCGGGATCGAGGTGGTCATCGCCGCGATGATCGCGCCGGTCTCCTCGAAGACGCAGAGCTTGAGCGTGATCGCGGCGCGGATCACCGCTTCCTGCCATTCCAGCGGCAGATAGAGATAGCGCACCCAGTTGCGCCAGTAGCTCTCGGTCTGTTCCTCGAACATGCGGGCGGTTTCGACGACCGGCCGGGTCAGGCTCTCGTCCGGACCGAGGATCAGGGAAATCGGCTCGGCGAGCTGGAACGGCCGTTCGTCGAGCACGTAGGCGACCGGGGCATTGGTCGTCAGGCGAAGCGTCTCGTCGGGACCGACATAGCGGACATGGTTGCTGCCGTGGGTGAGTTGCGGCCCGGCGGCGCCGTACTCGAAGGCCGGACGGATGCGGATGGTGATCCTCGGCGTCCCCGAAACCGGCCGCACCTGGCGCACGATCATGGTTGGCCGGAAAATCCGGCCGAACTGGTTGAAGCGCGGCACGAAGTCGGTGATCTCGATGGCGTTGCCCGCCGCATCGGCGAGCCGCGTGCGGAGAATCGCCGTGTTCGACACGTAGGACTGCTCGGCCTCGACCATGCCGTCGAGTGCGATCTCGTAGAGCCCGCGCCGGTCGTCCGCCTCCGGGCTGTCGGCGCCCGACAGCAGATCGCAGAAGACCGGATCGCTGTCGAGCCGCGGCCAGCAGCACCAGTTGATCCGCCCGCGACGATCGACCAGGGCAGAGATCCGGCAATTGCCGATCGCGCCGAGCTCAAGTTCGTTCATCGATTAGCCTTTCCGTATTTCTTACCAATGGCTTGCGCCATTTTCTTCCGGATTTCGCTTCAGTCGAGCGCGGTCGCCACCTCGACCAGCCAGGCCAGCAGGGCGCCGACGTCGTCGACCCTGTGACCGGCTTCGGTCGGCCCTGCCCCGCCGACCCGGATCGAATGCCCGCCAAGCGCGTTGACCGCGCGAAAGCCGGCCTCGTCGGTGACGTCGTCGCCGGCGAAGACCGGGACCCGGCCCCGGAAAGGTGGATCGGTCATGAAGGCATGGATCGCGCTGCCCTTGTCGAAGCCGGCGGGCTTCAGTTCGACGACCATCTTTCCCTCCAGCACCTCGAAGGCGCCGCCGGCGGCGTCGGCGGCTTCCCGCACCGCCGTCCGGCAGGCCCAGGCGGCGTCGGGCCGGGCGCGGTAGTGGAGCGCCAGGCTCTGGCCCTTGTCCTCGACGCGAACGCCGGGCCAGTCGGCGGCAACGGCATCGAGACGACGGCGCAGCGCCACCATCACCGGTTTCTCCCCCTGCCCGGCGAGCGCGCCGTTCACCGCGCCGTTGGCGGAGAAGCGCAGTTCGACCCCGTGCAGACCGGCGCCTGCGAGCGCCAGCGGCTGAAGATACTGATCGACCTGGGCAAGCGGCCGCCCGGTAACGACGGCAAGGGCGCCGCAGAGCGCAATGTCGATGCGACCGAGCAAGGCGGGCAGGCTGCTCTCGACCGCGACCGTTTCCGGGGTCGGGGCAATCTCCGCAAGGGTGCCATCAAAGTCCAGGAACAGGGCCCAGTCGGGCTTCGGGGTCGGCAGGGTCATGGGCATCCGGGAAATGGCGGCGGGAACGGCGAAAATTCGTGGGTGGTCCAGATCATATCGCCTGAAGCCATACCGGCAAGTTAAGGCACGGCGAAAAGATCGGCGCCCGTGGCAGTTCGGTGAATGCGGACTGTTACCGGCGGCCCGCACGCACTAGATTCGTCTTCAGGATACGCTATCGCACGGGAATCGGAGCGGAGAATGATCGACCTCTATTACTGGCCGACGCCGAACGGCCACAAGATCACGATGTTTCTCGAAGAGGCTGCGGTTCCCTACCGGTTCGTGCCCCTCAATATCGGCAAGGGCGAACAGTTCACCCCGGAATTCCTCGAGATCTCGCCGAACAACCGCATGCCGGCGATCGTCGACCACGATCCGGCCGACGGCTACGAAAGCCTCACGGTCTTCGAATCCGGTGCGATCCTGGTCTATCTCGGCGACAAGTATCGCCGCTTCCTCCCCACCGACATCCGCGGCCGCGCCGAGGTCCTGCAATGGCTGCACTGGCAGATGGGCGGGCTCGGGCCGATGGCCGGGCAGAACTCCCATTTCGTCAATTACGCGCCCGAGAAGATCGACTACGCGCTCGACCGTTATCGCAATGAAACCAATCGCCTGTTCGGCGTCATGAACAAGCGGCTCGAGGATCGGGAGTTCCTCGCGGGCGATTATTCGATCGCCGACATGGCCTGCTACCCCTGGGTCCGCCCCTACAAGAGCCTGGGCCAGGACCTCGAGGACTTCCCCCATCTCAAGCGCTGGTACGAGACGATCTACGCGCGTTCCGGCACGGCGCGGGCCTATTCGAAATCGCGGCCGATCAAGAATCTCAACAGGAACGATCCGAAAGAGGCCAACAAGATCCTCTTCGGCCAGACGGCCGGCAGCCTGCCTCCGCGCTGATCGCCGCGCCCTGACCGCCGTCGGGAACGGCGGCAAGGCGGCCGTCCCCTTTTAACAATTCTTCAGCGAACCAAATCTAGACTCCGGGCGTTCGGCGACGGCGACGGTTGCAGGGGATCCCTATCGTGTACGAGGCAATGACGAACTACGGCATGGGTATTCGAGTGGCGGCGGGACGGCCGATCGGTCTGTTGCGCCGCGGCCTGTTCGTGCTTCTGTTCGGCCTTGCCGGTGCGTCCGCCAGCGCCCAGGCGGAGATCGTGCTCGGCGAATACGACGAGGCGCCGGCCTCAGTCGCGGTCTGTTCCGGTTGCGACGTCGCGCTATACGAGCCGTTCGAACTGCAGGTCGAGAACCCCGGGACCTACACCAACCCCTTCGACTATGACGAAATCGCGCTGGAGGCCCGCTTCATCGCACCGTCCGGCCGGGAATACGCGTTCGCCGGCTATTACGACGGCGACGGCGCAGGCGGACAGCAGGGCATGGTATGGGCGCTCCGCTTCCAGCCCGACGAGACCGGGACCTGGCGCTACAGCTATCGATTCTCCGACGACAGCAAGAGCGGCGACGGCAGCTTCGCGGTCGGCCCCCGCCGGAACCCGGCATTGCACGGCCATGTCGCGATCGATCCGGAGAACCCCTACGGCCTGCGCTACCGGGACGGCACCCCGCATTACTGGTGGGGCGGCAAATGGGTGAACGGCCCGAACTACGGACCGAAGCGGAAGGGTGGACAGGAGAACGAGCACTTCCTCGACGACGCCACCCTGCTCGCCTATCTCGACCGGCTGGTCGAGTATGACCATAACGGCATTCTCGTTAAGACCGCGCTGTTTCCGCTCGCCGACGACAAGATGCGCTGGGACCTCGCGTGGATCCGCCGGGCCGAATGGCTGGTCCGGGAAGCGGCGGCGCGTGGCATCTACGTCCACCTCAACATCTTCGACACCTGGTCGCGCGTGGCCGGGAAATGGTTCGAGCACGACACCCACGGCGAGCGACATGTCTTCAACGTCTGGGACCGGAACGACATGGCGGCGGAGCGGAATTATGTCCGCACCATCGTCGCCCGCTTCGCCGGTTTCCCGAACGTCTACTGGGAACTCGGCAACGAGATGGAGCACACCAATTCGGGGGAGGTCTTCATGGATCTCGCCAACGAGTTCTACCTGCCGTGGATTCGCGAGGCCGATCCCCACGACCTGCCGATCGGCCTGTCCGAGGGGATCCACTGGACGACCAACGTCGACATCGCCTTCCTGCACCAGACCGACCGGCTGCCGCCCCTGCCCAAGGGCGAAGGGCTGACCGACCGCCTGATCCACGGCGCCAAGAGCCTCGGCAAGCGGCTGATCCATGGCGTCTGGATCGATTCGCGGCGGCCGGCGATGATGAACGAACTGGTCTTCGGCGGCGAGGGTGACGTGCTCTGGAAGGACGAGGTCATGCGCGACCCGGCCAGCCGCTACAGCTACCGCCGGACCTTCTGGCGCAATTTCACCTACGGCGGCACCGGTTCGACCGAGGCGACCTGGCTCGATATCAGCAAGCCGCTCGACGAGGCGGTACTGAACGTGATGGCCGATCAGCAGACGCTGCGCCGCTACATCGAGGCGCTGCCTGTCGACATCAACACCATGCGCTCGGTCGGGAACTGGGCATCGGGCGGTCCCCGGGGCGTCGACTATTCGCGGACCCGGGTCGCCGATGGCGCCGTCTATGTCACCTATTTCGCCGCAACCGGCGACACCGGCGCGACGATGCCCGGCAAGCTCACCATCGGGGCGCTCCCCGAGGGGCAGTATCGCGTGTCCTGGCTCGATCCGCGCACTCTCGAGCCGGTCGCCCCGGCGCTGGAGATCTCTGGCGGCGAGGCGCAGTCGCTCGATCATCCGGGCTTCGAGCGCGACCTCCTGCTCAGTATCGTCGAGCGGTCACGAGCCTCAGAAACAGCCGAGAATACCGCCGGCGCCGTCCAGTAGGACGCGCAGATAGCCGCCTTCTACCGAGGCGGACAGGCGCTCGGCCAGGGCCTGCACCTCGCCCGGCCAGAGTGCCAGGCCGGCAACCGCGATCAGCAGCGCACCCAGGATCAGCCATTTTCCGTTGGCGGCCTTCATGATGGTCCTCCGGCCCGGGGGCCTTGTCTGTCATCCCATGACAGAAGCTGTTGACGCCCCGACCCGCTTTCAATACCATATCTTGTAGCGACGGTTCAGTCGAACGCTTCATATAGAAACACGTGTCGACCGGCGCGCATTCCATTGTGCGCGAACGGGGCGGTTTTGCCAACCGGTCAGACATCGGACGAAGCGAACGGCGGTCTGGGACAGGCGTTGCTGTGTGAGTTGGGGCCGGGAGGGATGACCGGCAAGCGATTAGGGGATACTGGGGTCCGATGAACGTTGCGCAGAATGTAGTCAACGAACGAGAAGCCAATGCCAAGCCGGCAAAGGCCGAACAGCCAACCGCAAGTATCAGCAAGATCATCCAGATCAGGACCGATCCGTCGCGCGACGCGCTGCTGACCGACTTCGGCAAGGCGACCCTTCGCGATCGCTACCTGCTGCCGGGCGAATCCTACCAAGACATGTTTGCCCGCGTCGCCCGCGCCTATGCCGACGATTCCCGGCATGGCCAGCGAATCTACGACTATATCTCGCGCCTCTGGTTCATGCCGGCGACGCCGATCCTGTCGAACGGCGGCACCGACCGCGGGCTGCCGATCTCCTGCTTCCTGAATTCGGTCTCCGACAGCCTCGACAGCATCGTCGACGTCTGGAACGAGAATGTCTGGCTGGCCTCGAACGGCGGCGGCATCGGCACCTACTGGGGCGGCGTCCGGTCGATCGGCGAGCGGGTCAAGGGCTGCGGCCAGACCTCGGGCATCATCCCCTTCGTCCGGGTCATGGATTCGCTCACGCTGGCGATCAGCCAGGGCTCGCTGCGGCGCGGCTCGGCGGCGGTCTATCTCGACGTCCATCATCCCGAGGTCGAGGAATTCCTCGAGATCCGCAAGCCGTCCGGCGATTTCAACCGAAAGAGCCTCAATCTCCACCACGCCCTCAACATCACCGACGAATTCATGGAGGCGGTGCGCGACGGGACCGACTTCTCGCTGCGCAGCCCGAAGACCGGCGAGGCGCTCCGCCAGACCAGCGCCCGCGATCTCTGGCAGCGGATCCTCGAGACCCGGCTGCAGACCGGCGAGCCCTACCTGATCTTCTCCGACACCGTGAACCGCTCGATGGCCCTGCATCAGCGCGAACTCGGCCTCAAGGTCTCGACCTCGAACCTGTGCAGCGAGATCATGCTGCATACCGGCACCGATCACCTCGGCAAGGAACGGACCGCGGTCTGCTGCCTGTCGTCGATCAATGCCGAGAAATATTTCGAATGGTCGGAAGAGCCGCAGTTCATAGAGGACGTCCTGCGCTTCCTCGACAATGTCCTGCAGGACTTCATCGACCGCGCGCCGTCGAGCATGGAGCGGGCGAAATACGCCGCGATGCGGGAACGCTCGGTCGGCCTCGGCCTGATGGGCTTCCATTCCTTCCTGCAATCGCTCGGCGTGCCCTTCGAAAGCGCCATGGCGAAGAGCTGGAACCTGCGCCTGTTCAAGGCGATCCGTTCCGGCGCGGACGCCGCCTCGGTGGCGCTGGCGCACGAGCGCGGACCCTGCCCCGATGCCCAGGAACGCGGCCTGATGGCACGCTTCAGCCACAAGCTGGCGATCGCGCCGACCGCCTCGATCAGCATCATCTGCGGCGGCACCAGCCCCTGCATCGAGCCGATCCCGGCCAACATCTACACCCACAAGACGCTGTCGGGCTCGACCACGGTGAAGAACCGGCACCTGACCGCCCTGCTCGAGAAGAAGGGCCGGAACGACGACGCGACCTGGACCTCGATCCTCGGGAACGAGGGCTCGGTGCAGCATCTCGACTGCCTGACCGAGGACGAGAAGGCCTGCTACCGGACCGCCTTCGAGATCGACCAGCGCTGGGTCGTCGATCTCGCCGCCGACCGCTCGCCCTTCATCTGCCAGGGCCAGTCCGTCAACCTGTTCCTGCCGGGCGACATCGACAAGTGGGACCTGATGATGCTGCACTGGGTGGCCTGGGAACGCGGCGTGAAGAGCCTCTATTACTGCCGCTCGAAGTCGGTCCAGCGGGCCTCCTTCGCCGGCGTCGAGGGCGACAACACGCGCGCCTGGCCCGAACGGCAGCTCGCCGAACGGACCGACTACGAAGAATGCCTCAGTTGCCAGTGAAAGCCGGACATCATGAACATGAAGCCTGAAATCGCCATGCGCCCCGGCCTGCTGACGCCCAGCCATGCCTACAAGCCGTTCCGCTATCCGTGGGCCTTCGACTTCTGGCAGCGCCAGCAGCAGCTCCACTGGATGCCGGAGGAAGTGCCGCTCGGCGAGGATTGCCGGGACTGGGCCAATCGCCTGAGCGATTCCGAGCGCAACCTGCTGAGCCAGATCTTCCGCTTCTTCACCCAGTCGGATGTCGAGGTGAACGACAACTACATGGAGCGTTACGCCCGCGTCTTCCTCCCGACCGAGGTGAAGATGATGCTGGCCGCGTTCTCCAATATCGAGACGATCCACATCGCCGCATACGCGCTGCTGCTGGAAACCATCGGCATGCCGGAAAGCGAGTTCACCGCCTTCCTCGAATATGGCGAGATGGCCGCCAAGCACGACTACATGCAGGGCTTCGGCGTCGAGAGCGATGCCGACATCCTGCGCACCGTGGCCATGTTCGGCGCCTTCACCGAGGGCCTGCAGCTGTTCGCCAGCTTCGCGATGCTGCTGAACTTCCCGCGCCACAACAAGATGAAGGGCATGGGCCAGATCATCTCCTGGTCGGTGCGCGACGAGAGCCTGCATTGCGAGGGCATGATCAAGCTGTTCCATGCCTTCTCGAAGGAGACCGACGCGCTCACCCCGGCGGTCAAGGACGACATCGTCGACTGCTGCAAGACCGTGGTCGGGCTCGAGGACCGCTTCATCGACCTCGCCTTCGAGATGGGCCCGGTCGAGGGCATGACGCCGGACGACATCAAGAACTACATCCGCTACATCGCCGACTGGCGGCTGCGCCAGCTTGGCCTGCCCGAGGTCTTCGCGGTCAAGGAGCACCCGCTGCCCTGGCTGACCGAGATCCTGAACGGCGTCGAGCATGCCAACTTCTTCGAGGCCCGCGCGACCGAGTATTCCAAGGGCGCGACGCGCGGCAGCTGGCATGGCGCGGACGGCGCCTGGGCGGCCTTCGACGGCCTGATCGGCAAGCGCGGCGCCGGTCAGACCCTGGCTCAGTAAGCGACACCGGCACCGAATGCACGGGCGGCGCGGATCCCGGTCCGGCCGCCCGTTTTCGTGCCGGCCGGACATCTGCCCTCACGTATCGGGCGGGCTCGCCGCCCGGGGCCGATACCAGACATCCAGATGACCGGCGCGGCCCCGGATCGGCTGGTCATCGAGACGCTTGAAGGACGCCAGCAGGTCGCCACGGCCGTTCGCCCGGACCAAAGTCGCGACCGCGCCTGAAAGGGCAATGTCCGCGTCCAGCGTTCGGGTCATCGCCTCCATCCGGCTTGCCACGTTGACCGTATCGCCGCTCGCCGTGAGCTGGCGCTGGCGGCTGCCGCCCAGCTCGGAGAAGCTGACCGCGCCGTAATCGATGCCGACCCGGATATCGGGAATCGCGCCTTCAAAAGCTGGATCGCGCGCCTGCGACGCCATGTCGTCGATCAGTTCGATGCCGCAGACAACGGCACGCACGCAGTCGTCGGGCCGGCCCTCGGGCAGGCCGAAATGGATCATCGCGCCGTCGCCCACGAACATCTGGATGATCCCGCCATGGCGCAGGACGACCTCCTCGACGACGCCGTGCAGCCGACGGAGCAGCGCCGCCGTCCGTTCCGGCCCGAGCCGTTCGGACGCACTGGTGAATCCGTGCAGGTCGGCGAACAGGACCGCGGCCGGTCGGGGCCTGCCGTCGAGCGCGGGTCCGCCGCGGCTGGTCAGGATGTCGGCAAAGGTCGCCGGCATGTGGCTGGCGAGGACGCCGCGCTGGCGCGCCTGCTCACGAGCCTCGCCGGCGTCCTGAAGGGCGCGCATGGCTGCGGCGGCGATGACAACGAGCGCCAACACAAGGCCCGGCACCGTGACATTGAGCCAGATCAGCGCCCCCTGAAAGGCCATCTGGGCGACGGCCCCGAATCCGACCAACAGGACAATACCGGCGAACGCGATCAGCCGTATCGACGGCAGCAGGGTCACCAGCGTGCCGGCGGCCGCCATCACCATGATCGCCAGCGCGTCCAGCAGAACGACCCTGTCGCTGCGATCAAGAAAGCGACCTTCCAGCAGATTGGCCGTCGCGGTAGCGAAATACTCCACGCCCGGCAGGAGATAGGCATAGGGCGAGCGGAAGAAATCGCCGACCCCGGTCGCGATCGAGCCGACGAGCACCAGCTTGCCGGCCAGCGCGTCGGGCGGGAGTTCCCGGCGCAACAGGTCGATCATCGAATAGGTCGGGAAGGTCCCGGTCGGGCCGTAATAGTTGATCGGCAACCGCATCGCCGAATCGGCCGCGTTCAGATGACCGCCGAAGACGATGCCGGCGGCGAAATCGACGACCACCTCGCCCCGAGCGAGGCCGCGATGGCGACGCGCCGCCTCGATCGCGAGCGGCGGATAGTATTGTTCGGCATAGGCAAGCACCGTGGGCAGGTGGCGGAGCGCACCGTCGCGATCGAGCACGACGTTGACATGTGCGAGCGCGGCATGGCCGAGCAGCGCCTTCGACGGCATCAGCACGCCGGACGGCGGCGGCGCAACCCGCGGCCGTTGCCTCGGCGCCATGCGAACGACCTTGTAGGCCGCATCCTGCAGATGCTCCCTCTCGATGTCGCGGCTGTCGCCGGCGCGCGGCCCGAACACGAAGGCGATGGGAAGGACGCAGTTGCCGGCAGCATCGAGCGCGGCCGCCAGCTCCGCGTTGCCACGGCGGAGCAGTTCCTGGGTCTGGTCGCCTGCGCGGCGGGTCAGCATGAGATCGAACGCGACGGTCCGCGCCCCGGCCGCGTCGAGGCCGCGAACCGCCTCGGCAAGCACGTGGCGGGCGACGGGCCAGCCGCCCGTCTCGGCGATCGTTCGCTCGTCGATCGCGAGAATCACGACATCGGGCGGCGGCGGGGCCGAGCCGCGCAAACGGAACCGCCAGTCCAGCGCCGCCCCTTCCATGGCCTGCAGCACCGCATGGTCGCGCCAGTTGCCATAGACCACGAGCCCGGCAACCGCGGCGACCAGGAACAGCGCGACACGGAGGACGACGCGGCCGCGCCGGACCGGGGGACCTCCGGTCAGGCGGCTTCCCGGATCACTCGACGGTCGTGCGCTCGATAAACGCGGCAACGCGCTTCGCTCCCCATTTCTTCGGCGCGCTCGGCGGCATGTCCCCCTTCTGGTCGGTCCCGATTCCCGGGCCGAGGAGGACGTCCTGGCCGCTTGCCCTGGCGGCCACCACCACCCTGCCAGCAAGGACGACCACTGCCGTGCTGTCGTCTGCCGCCTCGATCATCCATTCCGTCGAGCGTACCGAGGCCACGGCGGTCCGGGTCTCGATGTCGAATCCGTCCCGTTCGTCCGACGGCATCAGGAGCATGCGGACGATGCCGCTGATCAGGCTGAAGACGCCGCGACCGCGCCCTGGATCTGTCGGGGTCACGAGTTCGAGGTCGGTCGAGGCGCCGATGCTGATGATCGAACTGTCGGCGAACTCGATCTTCACCCGCGACCGCGCAGGGGTAACGATCCTGTCGCCCGCATGGACGTCGGCGCCGATATGGAGCGCACGGGTCGTGCCGTTGCGCATGGCGACGACATTCCCGACCTGCTTGATGACGCGGCCGATCGCGGCCTCATCGGCGCGGACGCAGGTCGCTGCGGCGAGGCAAAGCCCGACGACCGCGGCACAAAGGATCATCGAACGCGACGGCGACCAGCCCGGGCGCCACACGGCGAATAGCATGGCAGACATCCTCTCCCCCACACGCAAAAGGTATAGCGCGCCCGCAGGCATCGCGCGTATCTATCGGATGAAATAACTACTTCCGTCGGCAGGGGCGGGTGCCCTGCCCGGTGCTACGCATGACGAAATCGTGCCATAGTCCGTTCATCGGTCCCTGTGCGGGGCTGAAAAGCACACCGACCGGGCGCGATCGGGGGACGAGCCGTTGCATGACAAGCTGGGACTCACACCGGAAACGCGATGTGAAGGCGATCACCATCGCGTCTGTCCCGCCCCTATTGGCAATTTAGCGGCGCGGATGCAATAGACGATGATACCGACCCTGGACGACCGACAGAAACTGTTTCGCCGGCATTTCCTGTTTTCCGACGTGGCGGAGGAAACCCTCGAACGGCTGGCCGGCCTCAGCACCGTGGTCCCCCTGAAGCGCGGCGACGTGCTGTTCTATCGCGGCGACGAAGGCGATGCACTTTACGCGGTGTACGAGGGCACGGTCCGCATCTCGATCGTCGGTCCCGACGGCAAGGAAGTCAGTCTCAACCTGATGGAGCCGGGCGACTTCTTCGGCGAGATCGCGCTTCTCGACGGCCTGTCGCGCACCGCCGACGCCCGCGCGGCGGAGGATACGACCCTCGTCCGGTTGCCGCGCGAACCGTTCATGGCGCTGCTCGACGACGAGCCGCGGATCATGCGGAACATCATCGACATGCTGTGCGAGATGCTGCGCAACTCGGCCGAGGATATCGCCGACGCCGCCTTCCTCGACCTGCGCGCACGGCTCGCCAAGTGGCTGCTCGAACTCGGCATCTCGCACGGCGAGACGACCGAGAGCGGCACCTTCATCCGCCTCAGGCAGTCGCAGACCGACCTGGCGCAGCTTCTCGGCGTGACCCGCGAGGCGGTCAACAAGCAGCTCAAGTCGCTCGAACGCGAACACATGATCCGCCTCGAACGCGGCCATATCACCGTGCTCTCGCGGGCCAAGCTCCTGGCCATCGCCAATCCGGACAGCGATCCGGACCGCACGGCGCGATAACTCCCCGCCCCCGGCGGACGCGACAACGCAACGCAGGCGACAGGGGCGATTTTCGGGTCGGGAGGCGCTATCTGTCCTATATGGAACAAACCGGGGTTGTTCCGGCAAACACCGGTTGGCAGAACATCGGCACGGAAGATGAAGCGTAGGCGGACAAGTGCATGAACGAACTACCAAAGATCCGGGTCACGGACCGCGAGGGCGACGAGTATCTGATCGAGGCGGATGTCGGTATTTCCGTCATGGAGAATCTGCGCGACCACGATTTCGGGGTCGAGGCAATCTGCGGCGGCTGCTGTTCCTGCGCCACATGTCATGTCTTCGTTGACGATGCCTGGCTGCCCAAGCTGCAGCCGAAGAGCGAGGCGGAAGCGGAACTGGTCGGCGAGACAATCTTCCACAAGCCGAATTCGCGGCTGTCCTGCCAGATCCGCATGACGCCGGATCTCGACGGGCTGGCCCTGACGATCGCGCCCGAGGAATAACCGCCGCCGCTCATCCGGGCAGACGGGCGACACGAAATCGGGGCGGCCCACCGGACCGCCCCGTCGTTCTTGCAGAAAGCCCGGCGTCAGGCGGCCTCGACCGCGGCCTCCTCGGCCTCGTTGATGCGTCCGCCGATCTCCTTCTGGAGCCGCGCGATCGCCTCGCCGAGCGGCAGCACGGCCTGGTCCTTCAGGCCGAGCCTGCGGACAGCGACCGAACCGTTCTCGGCCTCGCGCTTGCCGACGACGAACATCACCGGCACCTTCTGGTGGCTGTGCTCGCGGACCTTGTAGTTGATCTTCTCGTTCCGCAGATCGACCTCGGCCAGGATCCCGGCCGCCTTCAGCGCCGCCTTGACCTCCAGCGCGAACGCATCGGCGTCCGAGGTGATCGTCGCGACCACCACCTGTACCGGGGCCAGCCAGAGCGGCAGGCGCCCCGCATAATGCTCCAGCAGGATCCCGGTGAAGCGCTCCAGCGAACCGAACAGCGCCCGGTGCAGCATCACCGGCACGTGCTTCTGGCCGTCCTCGCCGACATAGCTGGCGCCGAGCCGGCCCGGCAGGTTCAGATCGACCTGCAGCGTGCCGCACTGCCAGTCTCGCCCGATCGCGTCGCGTAGAACGAATTCGAGCTTCGGGCCGTAGAATGCGCCCTCGCCCGGATTGTAGGAGAATTCGAGGCCCGAGGCCTCGGCCGCGGCCTTCAACGCCGCTTCCGACTTGTCCCAGATCTCGTCCGAACCGACCCGCTTGGCCGGCCGGTCGGAGAACTTGATGCGGACGTCCTCGAAGCCGAAATCCCGGTAGATCGAGAGGATCAGCTTGGAGACCTTCTCGCATTCCTCGGAAATCTGCTCCTCGGTGCAGAAGATATGCGCATCGTCCTGGGTGAAGGCCCGCACGCGCATCAGCCCATGCAGGGCGCCGGACGGCTCGTATCGATGAACCTTGCCGAATTCGGCAATGGACAGAGGCAGATCGCGGTAGCTCTTGATACCCTGCTTGAAGATCTGGACACAGCCCGGGCAGTTCATCGGCTTCAGGCAATGCACACGTTCATCGGGCAATTCCGTGGTGAACATGTTCTCGCCGAACTTCTCCCAGTGGCCGGATGCCTCCCACAGCGAGCGGTCGAGCACTTCCGGCGTCGCGATCTCGACATAGCCGGCCTCGGTCTGGCGATCGCGCATGTAGTCGATCAGCGTCTGGAACAGGCGCCAGCCCTTGGGATGCCAGAACACCATGCCCGGCCCCTCCTCCTGGAAATGGAACAGGTCCATCTCCCGGCCGAGCTTGCGGTGATCGCGGCGCTCCGCCTCCTCGAGCTGGTGCAGGTAGGCTTGGAGCGATTTCTCGTCCGGCCAGGCGGTGCCGTAGACCCGCTGCAGCATGGCGTTCCGGGAATCGCCGCGCCAGTAGGCGCCGGCAAGCTTCATCAGCTTGAAGGCCTTGCCGAGCTTGCCCGTCGAGGGCAGATGCGGGCCGCGGCAGAGGTCGATGAAGTCACCCTGGCGATAGAGCGTGATCTCCTCGCCGGCCGGCAGGTCGCCAATGATCTCCGCCTTGTAGGCCTCGCCCTGCTGCTTGAAGAACTCGACCGCCCGGTCGCGCTCCCAGACCTCGCGGACGATCTCCTCGTTGCGCTCGACGATGTCGCGCATCTTCGCCTCGATCCGTTCCAGATCCTCCGGCGTGAATGGTTCGTCGCGCGCGAAATCGTAATAGAAGCCGTTCTCGATCGCCGGGCCGATCGTGACCTGGGTCTCGGGATAGAGCTCCTTCACGGCCTCGGCCATGACATGCGCCGCATCGTGGCGAAGCAGTTCGACACCGTCCTCGTCGGTCCGGGTCACGATCGCCACCTTCGCCCCGTCATGCAGCGGCCGGGACAGGTCGCGAAGTTCGCCGTCGACCTTCACGGCGACCGCCGCCTTGGCCAGCGACTTGCCGATTTGCGAAGCGAGATCAGCGCCCGTGGCGCCGTCCTCGCATTCCCGGACGGAGCCGTCCGGCAGCACGATACGCATCATCTTGTTCTTCCGTTCTTGTCCTGTCGGAGCGGAGTGATCGCTAGACCCGGACGACGTCCGCCAACGGCGTCGCCTGCCCGTTTGTCCGTCCTTCTATTTCATCGATGGCCTGCACGACCGCCTCGAACGGCAACATGACCGAGCCGTGGCGGGCGCTGAGATCTCTGACGGGGAGGAGTGCTTCAAGTTCGGCCCAGGGGCCGGTCGGCGGCTCGCCCTCGCGCTTCAGCATCGCCCACATCCGCTCCCTCAGATCGCGCAATTCGTCGCCCGTGGCGCCGACCACATGGCGGGCCAGCACCGAGGCGGCTGCCTGGCCGAGGGCGCAGGCCTTGATGGCATGCGAGAAGCCGGTCACCCGGCCATCCCCGTAGGTCAGGGAAACGCTGTAGCGGCTGCCGCAGACCGGGCTGCTCAGGCTCACTGCCCCGTCCGGCGCGTCCAGCCGGTCGGTCAGCGGGATTTCCAGCGCGTAACGCAGGATCTCCTTCGTATACAGGTCCTTGAGCGCGACCATCGAACTTTCCCCGAACCCGGCGCCGGGCGGATCATCCGCCGCGACCGCCGCCGGTTGTTGCCACTCCCCCGTGAGTAACTGGAAACCTAAGGTTCACCGCCGCTTTTGTCCATCGCCCCGGCCGCGTCGTCAAGACCCATGCCGAGTTCGATCATGAAGCCGGCGTCGTCGCCCGGCGCGACCGGCATGAATCGGACGATATGGCCCTTCTGGCGCATCCGGAGGAGATAGCGCGCCAGCGGCTGGAACAGCGTCTCGCCGCTGTCCGGCCCGGCCGGGTCGATGCGTACGAACAGCCGCGCCGCCGGATCGTCCCGCCCGCCACGCAACGCCTGCTGCAGACGGCCGAGCGCCTCGGCAAGGCCGACGCCCCGCAAGTCCAGTTCCCGGTCGGCGCCGTCGGCATTGACCGTCAGCGCATCGGTGTTGATCTCTTCGAAGAACGGCACGGCGCACCCTTTGTGATTTTTCGCCAGGGATCGACATCTCCCTGACGATATAGGATGCCGGTCCCGGCTTTCACCGCCGGAATGCCGCTTCGCGCACAAGAACCGGTGATTGACACAGTGGCCGGCAAAGCCGGGCCGCGCCGCCATCGCCTCAGGCGGTCACGCCACAGGTCACCCCGGTCCCGCCGAGACCACAATATCCCTGCGGATTCTTCGCCAGATACTGCTGGTGATAATCCTCGGCGAAATAGAACTCCGGCGCCGGCGCGATCTCGCTGGTAACAGCGCCGTAGCCGGCCTTCTTCAGACTTTTCTCGAAGTTCTTGCGGCTTGCCTCGATCACCGCCTTCTGGGCCGCGTCGAAATAATAGGCGGCCGATCGATACTGGCTGCCGACATCGTTGCCCTGGCGCATCCCCTGGGTCGGATCGTGCCCCTCCCAGAAGGCCTTGAGCAGGGCCTCGTAGGAGGTCAGCGCCGGATCGTATACCACGAAGACCGCCTCGGTATGACCGGTCCGGCCGCTGCAGACCTCTTCATAGGTCGGATTGGGGGTGAACCCGCCGGCATAGCCCGCGGCCGTTACCCAGACGCCCGGCAGTTTCCAGAACAGGCGCTCGGCGCCCCAGAAGCAGCCAAGACCGAACAGGGCGAAGGCGGCGCCGTCCGGATAGGGCCCCTTCAGCGGATTGCCGTTCACGTAGTGGGTGGCCGCGGTTTCGAGCGGATCGGGCCGACCCGGCAGCGCGTCGGCCGCCGACGGCAGTTCCGTCTTCCTGGTTCCGAACATGTTCATCCACATGGCGCTACTCCGCTGCCCAGTCCTCACGTTACCTGCATCTGCGATATAGGGCTCGACCGCCGCCGGGAAAAGCCGCCGGCAAAGGTTGCGCCGACCTAGGACGGCCCGCGGGCCCGGACGCGCATCTTGATCGGCCCCTTCGCCCGTCCGTTAATCAGCTGCTGCAGATAGGGATCGTCCGACCTGTCGATATCGGCGGTCGGCCCCGACCAGATGACCCGGCCTTCGTGGATCATCGTCAGGTCGTCGTATTCCTCGCGTGCGCTCGCCATGTCGCCGGTGACGCTGAGCGCGGTCGCTCCGAGCTCGTCGACGCATTTGTTGATCAGGCGGTTGATGTTGCGGGTGTTGATCGGGTCGAGGCCGGCTGTCGGATCGTCGAGAATGAGGAATTCGGGATCGCCGGCGATGGCGCGTGCCAGGCCGACGCGTTTCTGCATGCCACCGGAAAGGCTGGCCGGCATCAGGTCGGCGACATCGGCCGAGAGACCGACCTGGCCCAGTTTCTCCAGCGCATGCTCGCGCGCCTTCGGCCGCGGCATCCGCTCCGCCTGGATCAGCTTGAAGGCGATATTCTCCCAGACCGGCAGGCTGTCGAACAGCGCCGAGCGCTGGAACAGCACGCCGAAGCGCAGCATCATGCGGATCCGCTCGCCGCGCTTGAGATGGACCGTGTCGACACCGTCGATCTCGACACGGCCGCTTTCCGGGCGATGCAGGCCGACCAGGCATTTCAGCAGCACCGACTTGCCGCTCGCCGCGCTGCCGACCAGCACCGCATTCCGCCGCGCGGCGATATCCAGGCTGACATGATCGAGCACCTGCTTGTCGCCGAAGCGCTTGCAGACATCCACCAGCCTGATCTTGATGTCGCCGTCCCCGCTCATCGCCGCATCGTCCCCCGATTCCATCCGCGTGCGGCCGGCACCCTAATCCATTTTCCGGCCAGTTGGAAATCTCGAGGCGGCTCTGAAGGCACGCTTTTCCTGCTAGTGGCTCTCGCGCGGGATCGGCGCCCCCGATGCGCCCCGCAGGAAGTCGAAGTCGGCGCCGACATCGGCCTGCATGACATGCTGGTGATGCAGCCAGGCATAGCCGCGCGGCGCCGGCGCCTCCGGCGCCCGCCAGGCGGCGCGGCGTCGGGCCAGTTCGTCCTCGGTGACATCCAGGTGCAGGCGTCCGGCGGCAACGTCGAGTTCGATCATGTCACCGCTCCGGACCAGTGCCAGGGTACCGCCAACGGCGGCCTCGGGCGCGGCGTGCAGCACGACGGTGCCATAGGCGGTGCCGCTCATACGGGCGTCGGAAATCCGCACCATGTCGGTCACGCCCGCTTTCAGCAGCTTCGCCGGCAGCGCCATGTTGCCGACTTCCGGGAAGCCCGGATAGCCCTTCGGCCCGCAGTTCTTCAGGACCATCACGCTGTCCGCGTCGATGTCCAGATCGGGATCGTCGATGCGGGCCTTGTAATCGTCGATATCCTCGAACACGACGGCCGGCCCGCGATGGATCATCAGCGCCGGGGTGGCCGCCGAGGGCTTGATCACCGCGCCCGAGGCGGCGAGGTTGCCGTGCAGCACGCGGATCCCGCCATGCGCCTTGAACGGCGCCGAGAAGCCGTGGATGACGTCCCGGTTGTAGCAGGTCGCCCCCTCCACATTCTCCCAGATCGTCCGGCCGCTCACCGTCGGCGCGTCGCGATGCAGCAGGCCGTTCTCGCCCAGTTCCCGCAACACCACGGGCAGACCGCCCGCGTAGTAGAAATCCTCCATCAGATGCGCCCCGGACGGCATCAGGTTGACCAGGCAGGGCACCTCGCGGCCGAGCCGGTCCCAGTCGTCGAGGGTGAGGTCGACACCGATCCGGCCGGCGATCGCCAGCAGATGGACGATGGCGTTGGTCGAGCCGCCGATCGCGCCGTTGGCGCGGATCGCATTCTCGAATGCCGCGCGGGTGAGGATCTTCGACAGCCTGAGATCCTCCCGCACCATCTCGACGATCCGCCGCCCGGCAACGTGGGCGAGCGCATTGCGCCGGGAATCGGCGGCAGGAATCGCCGCGTTCGACGGCAGCCCGATGCCGAGCGCCTCCATCATCGAGGCCATCGTCGAGGCGGTGCCCATGGTCATGCAATGGCCGACCGAGCGCGACATGCAGGCCTCGGCGTCGGCCAGGTCGTCGAGCGACATCTCGCCGGTCTTGACCATCGCATCGAATTTCCAGACATGGGTGCCGGAACCGATCTCCTCGCCCCGCCAGCGGCCGTTGAGCATCGGCCCGCCCGAGACCACGACGGTCGGCAGATCGCAGGACGCCGCCCCCATGACCAGCGACGGGGTCGTCTTGTCGCAGCCGACCAGCAGGACCACGCCGTCGAGCGGGTTGGCGCGGATCGATTCCTCGACATCCATCGAGGCAAGGTTGCGGAACATCATCGTCGTCGGACGCATCAGCGTCTCGCCGAGCGACATGACCGGGAACTCCAGCGGAAAGCCGCCCATCTCGTAGACGCCGCGCTTGACCCGCTCGGCCAGCACCCGGAAATGCGCATTGCAGGGCGTGAGCTCGGACCAGGTGTTGCAGATCCCGATGACGGGGCGCCCGTCGAACAGATGATCGGGCAGGCCCTGGTTCTTCATCCAGCTGCGCCGGTGAAAGCCGTCCTTGCCGGCCTTTCCGAACCATTCGCTGCTACGCATCTTCCGCTTCGTCGTCGTCACGTCGTCCCCCGACTTTCCGGCTGTCCAGATGTTATTGAAACGCACGTCCGGATTGCCCGACAACCCGCATTGTTCCGGCGTCCAATGGAAGCTACCCTACGCCCGTTCGTGAATCGGTCGTCAAGTCTAATGAGTCGGCGACGATATCGCGGGGGGAGATAATGAAAAAACCGGAGCTGCTTCTCGTCGGCCCCATGATGCCGCATGTCATGGCCGCGATGGAAAGCGACTACATCGTTCATCGCCTCTGGGAGGCCGAGGATCGCGAGGAGACGCTCGACCGGGTCGCGGGACAGATCCGCGCCATCGGCACGGGCGGCCGAAGCGGCGCCGACGCCGCGCTCATGGACCGGCTGCCGAACCTGGAGATCATCGCCAGTTTCGGCGTCGGCGTCGACACGATCGACGTCGAGCATGCGCATGACCGCGGCATCATCGTCACCAACACCCCGGACGTGCTGAACGACGAAGTCGCCAACATGGCCCTCGCGTTGCTGCTCGCGACGACGCGGCGGCTCGTGGCCGGCGATCGCTTCGTCCGGGAGGGTAAATGGCGCGACGGGCCGATGCCGCTCGAACACGGCCTGCGCGGCACCCGGCTCGGCATTCTCGGGCTTGGCCGGATCGGCAAGGACTTTGCCCGCAAGGCCGGGCTCTTCGGAATGGAAATCGTCTACAATGGCCGCCGGGAACAGCCTGACCAGCCCTACCGCTTCATGCCCGACCTGGTCGAGATGGCCGCGGCCTGCGACCACCTGGTCGTCCTCTGCCCCGGCGGACCTTCGACCGACAATCTCGTCGGCCGCGCCGTACTTGACGCGCTCGGCCCCGAGGGCACGCTGATCAATGTCGCCCGCGGCACGGTGGTCGACGAGCCGGAACTGGTCGCCGCCCTGGTCGAGAAGCGCCTCGGCGCAGCAGGGCTCGATGTCTTCGCGGACGAACCGCATGTGCCCGAGGCATTGCTCGCCCTCGACAACGTCGTCCTTCAGCCGCATAAAGCGAGCGCGACGATCGAGACGCGCCATGCCATGGGCGACCTGGTCATCGAGAATTTGCGGGCGCATTTCGCGGGCCGGCGGGCGGTCACACCGGTCTGAATCCGGCTCGCGTCCCGCAGCGACCGAGCGACAACGAATCAAGCAGGGAATCCACGAACGATGAAACTGGTACGCTTCGGCCCGAAGGGCGCCGAAAAGCCCGGCATGATCGACGGACAGGGCACGCTCCGCGATCTCTCCGGCGTGATCGACGACGTTGCCGGCGATGTGCTGCTGCCGGCCGGCCTTGCGAAACTGGCCGGGCTCGACGCGGCGACGCTGCCGACGGTACCGGGCACGCCGCGCCTCGGCCCCTGCGTCGGGCGGATCGGCAAGCTCGTCTGCATCGGGCTCAACTATTCCGACCATGCCGCCGAGGCAGGCGTCGCGCCGCCGGCCGAGCCGGTGATCTTCCTCAAGGCCAACAGCTCGATCTGCGGACCGGACGACCCGATCCTGCTGCCGCGCGGCTCGCAGAAGACCGACTGGGAGGTCGAGCTCGCCTTCGTCATCGGCAAGGGCGGCCGCTATATCGAAGAGGCCGACTGGGCCGATCACGTCGCCGGCTACTGCGTCTGCAACGACGTCTCCGAGCGCGCCTACCAGCTCGAGAGCACGGGCCAGTGGACCAAGGGCAAGAGCGCCGACAATTTCGCGCCGCTCGGCCCGTGGCTGGTGACGGCCGACGAGATCGCCGATCCGCAGGCACTCGATCTCTGGCTCGACGTGGACGGCGTCCGCCAGCAGGCCGGCAACACGGGCACGATGATCTTCCCGGTTCGCGAGATCATCGCCTATGTCAGCCGCTTCATGACCCTGGAGCCGGGCGACGTGATCTCGACCGGAACGCCGCCGGGCGTTGGCATGGGCAAGAAGCCGCCGACCTATCTCCGCAAGGGCCAGACCGTCACCCTGGGGGTCGATGGCCTCGGCGCACAGCGCCAGGCGGTCATCGACTGGGACGACCGTCCGCTCTGAGCGCCGCCTTCCGGCCGGGCGCGAAGCCAGCGATGGTTGAGCGTCCGCGCCGGCTCCGCTAAAAGCGGACCGATGGCCGGCGACCGGATCGTGCCGGCCGGCCGAAGCTGGGGACCGACCAGGCGATGCATCTTTCCTTCCTAGTCGTGGACGATTTCTACCCGGACCCGCACGAGGTGCGGAAGCGCGCGCTCGAGCTGGACTATCCCGTCCAGCCGCCGCCGAACATCTATCACGGCCGGAATTCGAAGGGGAAAGTCCTCTTCCGCGAGGTCGACGACATCGTCTCCCGCCTCGTCAACGAACCGGTGAAGGGGGCGATGAAGACCCCGCACGGCAATTTCCGGATCGGCCTTGCCGGCGACGACGAGGCAGCGACCTCCGACATCCACGTCGACAACGCGGTTTACTGGTCCGGGATCATCTACCTGACCCTGCCCGAGCATTGCCAGGGCGGCACCCATCTCTACCGCCACAGGAAGCTCGGCACCGACCAGGCGCCCATTTTCGAATCGGACTACAAGCCGCTTGGCTACAATTCCTCCTTCGAGGCCTCGGAAGAGATCCTGGCGGACAGCAGCAAGGATCCCGACCAGTGGGAATTGCTGACAACGATCCCGATGCGCTTCAATCGGCTGATCCTGCTCCGTCCCTGGCTCTGGCACGCGCCCGGCAACTCCTTCGGCGACAAGCCGGAGAACGGCCGTCTGGTCCATCTCCTGTTCTTCAACAGGGCCTGACCGTCACCCGCCGAAACTGTCGGCCTGCCTGACACTCCCGCCGTTCCCGCATAGTCCGGTTCCGCCAAGCCGTTGATTTCTCTCGCCCCGTAAATGGCAAGGAACTTGCGGGTCATGGTAAAGAAACCATGAAGGTCCGGGCGATCGATCCCGGCCCGGGAGGCAGCATCATGAATATTGGAACGGCGTCGGCGGCGGCGCTTCTCATGCTCATCACCGGCCCGGCCTGGGCCGAGGGCGTCGTCGTTCATCGCGGCGGTCAGTCCCCGGAGGTGGTGAACGCCGAAAAGATCCAGGGTGTCATGGTCCAGCGTGGCACCCCGGTCGTCCACCGCGCCCGGGTCGAGGCGCCGGCGTCGTCCGGATTGCAGGCGGTCGCTGGCAAGCGCGTCTGGCTGGTCGACCGGAAGCGAGGGCTGCTTCAGGTCTGCGAACAACTCCGCACCGACCGGCTCGGCGAACGCGAGTTGCGCTGCGACTGGCGCACCCTGCCCTGAAGCCTCCGCCCGGGGGCCGAACCGCTCAACCGAGGCGGAAGCTGAAGGGCAGCAGGCGCTCCATGTCGAGGATCTCGCAGAGCACGCCCTCGGCGCCGCTGTCGATGAAGACGAGCGTCTCGTCCCCCGACGCGGCCAGGGCGTCCGGATCGCCCGGGCTTCCCGGATTTCCCGGATCGGCATGCATCGCGAACTCGCCGATCACCTGGCGGCAGATGCCGCAGGGCGAGCGCTGCTCGATCGGCTGGCCGAGCGAATCCACGGTCGACACGGCGAGATAGCGGATTCGCCGGAACCCGGCGGCAGCGGCGGCGAAGATCGCCGAGCGTTCGCCGCAATTGGTCGCCCCGTAGCTCGCATTCTCGATGTTGGCGCCGGTGAAGACCCGGGCCTGCGGGTCGTCCGCCATGACCAGCGCCGCGCCGACATGAAAGTTCGAGTAAGGCACATGGGCGCAGCCGGCCGCGCTGCGCGCGGCGCCGATCAGGCGGGCGACGAGCGATGCATCGATATCGACGGACCTGGCCGGCAGCGCGCGGCCGGGAACGACCATCGCGCCGTGCGGGGTCTCGACCCGTGCGGCCGGCAGCTCAAGCGCCGGCAGGATCACGTTCACCAGGATACCTCTTCTCTCAACGGGTCGGTTGCGACATGACGTGCGGCAGATAGGTCGCCACCTCCGGGACCGCGTAGAGCACGACGACGGCAAGGATCATGATCCCGAACATCGGCAGTGCCGCCCGGGCGATGAAATCCATGTCGCGACCGGTCATGCCCTGCAGCACGAACAGGTTGAAGCCGATCGGCGGGGTGATCTGCGCCATCTCGACGACGACCACCAGGTAGATCCCGAACCAGATCATGTCGAAACCTGCCTGGCGGACCAGCGGCTCGATCACCGCCATGGTCAGCACCACCGCCGAGATCCCGTCGAGGAAGCAGCCGAGGACGATGTAGAAGATCGTAAGCGCGACGATCAGCGTCAGCGGGCTCAGGCCGAGTTCGCCGATCCAGCTCGCCAGCCCGCGTGGCAGGCCGGTAAAGCCCATGGCGAGCGACAGGAAGGATGAGCCGGCGAGAATCAGCGCGATCATCGCCGAGGTCCGGGTCGCGCCGAGCAGCGATTCCCGGAAACTCTCGACGGTCAGCGAGCCCTGGAAGGCGGCGATCAGAAAAGCGCCGATGACGCCGAGCACGGCGGCCTCGGTCGCGGTCGCGATGCCCAGATAGATCGAGCCGAGCACGGCGATGATCAGCAGCGCCGCCGGCGCCAGCTCCATGAAGGCCCGGATCTTCAGGCCCCAGCTCGCCGGCGGGTCCGGGTCCGGCATCCTCGAGCGGTTGAGCAGCGACCAGATCACCACGTAGCTCATGAACAGCAGGGCCAGCATGATCCCCGGGAAGACCCCGGCCATGAACAGCTTGGCGATCGATTCGTTGATCGTCACGCCATAGATGATCAGGATGATCGAGGGCGGAATGAGCAGCCCGAGCGTGCCGGCGCCGGCCAGGGTGCCGATGATCATCCGTTCGGGATATTGCCGCCGCTGCAACTCCGGGATCGACATCTTGCCGACGGTCGCGACGGTCGCGGCCGAAGAGCCGGAAATCGCCGCGAAGATCGCGCAGCCCGCGATATTGACATGCAGAAGGCCGCCCGGCAGGCGGTTCAGCCACGGCGCCAGACCACGGAACAGGTTCTCCGACAGCTTCGTGCGGAACAGGATCTCGCCCATCCAGATGAAGAGCGGCAGCGCCGTCAGCGTCCAGGATGACGACGCGCTCCAGATCGTCGTTGCCATCGCGTCGCCGACCGGTCGCGAGGTGAACAGGAACATGCCGACCACCGAGACGCCGATCAGCGAGATCCCGACCCAGATGCCGGAACCGAGGAAGAACAGCAGGATCGTCAGGAAGACCCCGATCAGGATCAACTCGTCCATCGCCTCAGCCTCCCCCTACCGGCGTCAATGGCCGATCTCCTGCGCCGGAGCCCGCCGGATCTCCGCCGCCGGCGTGATCAGCACGCGGACCAGCGAATGCACCAGCGAGATGGCGAAGATCGTCGTCCCGAGCGCCATGGCCAGTTGCGGGATCCACAGCAGGATCGCGTCGGATCCCTCGCTGCGCTCCTGGAAGCGATAGGAAACCCAGACCATCCGGATGCTGTAGAAGGCGAAATAGCTGCCGAAACCGGCCGCGACGACATGGCACCAGATCTCCATGCCCTTGCGAAGCCGGATGCCGGCGCGGTTGATGAACAGCTCGACCCGGATATGGGCGTCCGATTTCAGCGTATAGGCAAAGGCGAGGAAGGTTGAGGCGATCATCGCGTAGCCGGAATAGGCAGTCAGTCCGGCCATGTAGACGCCGAGGGCGCGGCTGGCGATGCTGATGAAGATCAGCACCCCGAGCACGACGAGAAACAGCGCCGCCAGGTAACCGCTCAGCAGGTAGAGTCGGTCAAGGCCGCGCTCCAATGCGCGCAGGAAGGTCATGTCGCCTCCGCAATCCGGGCGTCGGGGGGCACAACGGCCGGACGGCGCTGGACGGCACGGCTGCCATCCGGTCCGCCCGGCCCGTCGCTAGCGTCACTTGGCGCGATAGGCCTCGACGATCGCCTTGCCCTTCTCGCCGGCCTTGGCTTCCCATTCGGCGGTCATCGTCTCGCCGATCTTGAGGAAGTCGGCCTTGAGCTGGTCGCTCGGCCCCTCGACGGTCATGCCGTTCTCGGCGAGCTTTTCCTTGTACCAGTCGGAGAGTTCGCGCGCCTTCGCCCAGCCGGCCTGCTCCGCCATCGCCGCCGCGCCGAGCACGATCCCCTGCGTCTGGGCATCAAGATCGTTCCAGGCGTCCTTGTTGACGATGACCATGTTCTTCGGAAGCCATGCCTGGACGTCGTACCAGTATTTCACATGTTCCCAGATCTTCCGGTCATAGCCGGTCGAGCCCGAGGAAATCATGCTGTCGGCAACGCCCGTGGCGAAGGCCTGGCTGAGCTCGGAAGCCTCGATCTTGGTCGGGATGGCGCCGAGCAGTTCGGCCAGCCGGGAGGTCGCCGCGTTGTAAGCGCGGAACTTGACGCCCTTCATGTCCGCCGCGCTCGCCACCGGGGTCTTGTTGTAGAGCCCCTGCGGCGGCCACGGCACCGCATAAAGCAGCATCAGCCCCTTCTCGGACAGCAGTTCCTGCATTGCCGGCTTGCTCGCCACATAAAGCTTCCAGGCGTCGTCGAAGCTGGTGGCGAGGAACGGCAGCGCGTCAATCTCGAACAGCGGGTCCTCGTTGCCGAGGGCGGAGATCAGGCGTTCGCCGATCGGCGCCTGCCCGGTCCGCACGGCGCGGAAAATCTCGTCGCCCTTGAACAGCGAGCCGCTGGGATGGGCGACGACCTCGAGGGCGCCACCGGTCGCCTCGGTCACCGCGGCGGCGAAGCGGATTGCGTTCTCGGAATGATAGTTGGTCGCCGAATAGGCGAGCGGCATGTCCCATTTGTCGGCCGCCAGCGCCGGGGCCGCAAGGCTTGCCGCGGCCATCGCGGAGGCCAGAAGGATCGATTGAAAGCGCATGTTTTTGCTCCCTGTTGGTAATGAATCGCCTACCCTGTCGCCGTTATCGGCATTTCTGCGCTCGGGCAATGGCCGGTATCTTAACCGGAGGTTGCCGCCGGGCGCCACGCGCATATTGCGTGCGGGTCGAGGTAAGTACGCACAAGCTCGCACAAACCCAGGACCGGACCATCGAAATGGTTGCGGATCGCCGCGCGATAGGGCGCCAGATTCGTGCATTCGAGGATGATCGCCCGGCATCCGGGTGCGCGACCGAGCAGCCGCCCGGTTGCAAGCGCCACGTCGGCCGCCGCCTTTTCCTCGTCAAGCGCCGGCCGGTCTTCCGCGATCACGCGATAGAGTTCGCCTGTCTTCGGCAGGCCCTCGATCGCCAGGCCGTCCAGGTTGCCGCCCGGAACATGCCGCCGCCCGAGACGGTCGGCGTCGAACGTCAAGATACCGAGCGGCGCATCGCCGCCATACTGGGCGCCGAGCATCGGCAGCCAGAGCAGGGCCGAGGACAGGAAGGGAACGCGCAGGGCCGCCTGGAATCGTGTCTGGAGCGGCGCCAGGAAGCCACAGCTTGTGGCGATCACGGCGCAGGCCTCCTCCGCCTCGAGGCGCAGGGCCGCGGCCAGCAGGTCGGACGCCAGCCCCTCATCGATCGCCTCGTCGACGACCACGCGACCGACCGCCGCGCCCGGAACCCGCGCCAGGCGCACCGGGCCGTCGAAGCTCGCCGGGTTGCCGATATCACCCGCCGGACGGGGAAAGGCGGTATCCAGCATCACGATTCCGACCGTCCCCGCCGGCCCGTCGTCGCCGCTCGCCATGCATTCACCCGCCGATTGCGTTCGCCCGTTTCACCCCCGCATAGTAGCGCCGGAAGCAATCGGACCGCAGCGGGAGAATTCGTCGATGACCGGTCGGGGACATGTGGTCGTGCTGGGCGCCGGCATGGTCGGAACGGCGAGTGCCGTGCATCTCCTGCGGCGCGGGTTCCAGGTCACACTCGTCGATCGCAAGGGCCCGGCCGGGGAAACCAGCTACGGCAATGCCGGGGTCATCAGCCGCGGTTCGATCATGCCGGTCATGCTGCCGTCCATGTGGCGCGCGCTGCCGCGCTACATGAGCAACGCCGATCCGTCGGTCTGGGTCGACTGGCGCTACCTGCCGGCAATCGTGCCGTGGCTCGCCCGCCTCGCCCGGGCGATCACCGGCCCCCGGCTCGCCGCGACCGTCGCCGCGCTCGACGCTCTCGCCCGTCATGCCCTGGCCGAGCATGAGGCGCTGATGCAGTTGTCGGGCGCCGGCCGCTACCTGGTCCGCGAGGGCTGGATGAAGCTCTACCGGAGCGAGGCGAGTTTCCGGGCCAGCGGCTTCGAACGGGCCCGCCTAGACGAGGCCGGAATCCGCCACGCGATCTACGATCCGGCCGCGCTGGCCGAGCGCGAACCGAGCTTGCGGCCGCTTTACGCCCGGGCGCTGCATATCCTCGACACCGCCTCGCTCACCGATCCGGGTGCGGTCTGCGAGAGCCATGCCCGCTGGTTCCGCGAGGCCGGCGGGGCGCTCCTGATCGACGGGGTGGAGGGCATCGAGGCGCGCGACGACGGTTACCGGGTCAGGCTGCCGGGCCGCCATCTGGACGCCGACCATGTGGTCGTAGCCCTCGGGCCCTGGTCGCGGGATTTCCTGAAGCCTCTCGGCTATCGCCTGCCAATGGATTTCGAACGCGGCTACCACCTGCATTTCACGGCCGGCGACGGCGCCAGCCTTGCGCGGCCGGTCTGCGACATCGACGGCGGCTTCGTGCTGGCGCCGATGGAGAAGGGCATCCGCGTCACCTCGGGCGTCGAGTTCGCCGGCCTCGACGCGCCGGCCAGCCGTCGGCAGATCGACAAGGTCGTGCCGCTCGCCCGGGCCGCCTTCCCGCTCGGCGAACCGTTGCAGGACGAACCCTGGCTGGGCCGCCGGCCGTCCTTCCCCGACTCGCTGCCGGTGATCGGGCCGGCCCCGCGCCATCCGGGCCTCTGGTTCGCCTTCGGCCACGGCCATATCGGGCTGACCCTTGGGCCGGTCACCGGACGGCTGGTGGCTGAGATCATCGCCGGCGACACCCCCCTGGTCGACCTCGCCCCCTATGCGGCGACGCGCTTCGACGCGGCCTGAACAGGAGCCCCCGAGTGCCCAAACGCGGTGATCCGGATGCGATACGGCGACGTCCCTTTTCCGCCGTCCTCGTCCTCGCGCTCGCGATGCCGATCGGGGCCGCATGCACGGCCCTCGACGTCGGAGCGCCGACGTCGGACCCGGTCGCGGTGTCGGACGAAACGACCGCCGAAGCGGAGGCCGACTACCAGCGGGCGCTCGTTCTGATCGGCGATGCGAACGGCGGAGACGACGGAGAGACCGCCCTCGCCCGCGCCACGGAGCTCATGGTGCGCGCGGCGGAGGGCGGCCATCCGGCGGCGCAGTATTTCCTCGGCGCAGCCTACATGTCCGGCACCGGCAGCGAACGCGACGAGGTGCGCGGCGTCGCCTGGCTGGAACGCGCCGCCGCCCGGAACCATGCCCGCGCGCAGTTCCTGCTCGGCGAAGCCTTCAGCCATGGCCGCGGCGTCGCAGTCGAGCAGGACTGGGCGAACTACTGGTACGAGCGCGCCGCCCGCCAGGGCCTTCCGGAGGCCCGCTTCATGTTCGCCACCAAGCTCGCCGCAGGGATCGGCAGCCCGCCAGACAGGGTTCGGGCCCTCGCATGGATGGCGGCGGCAGCGGCACAGGGTCATGAACCGGCGATCACCGCCGAGCGGACGCTTGCCGCCCGCGCCACCCCCGCCGAGCGGGCCGGCGCCCGGTCGATTCGCGGCGGCATCGCGAACGACACCGCCAGCGGCGATGCCGCGACCCGGTACATCCAGGTCCGGCTTGCCGCGCTGGGGTATTCTCCGGGTCCTGTCGACGGGCTTCGCGGCCCCCGCACCAATGCCGCCCTCGCCCGGTTCCGGGCGGATTCGGGTCTTCCCGCCGACAAGCTTCCGGAAGCGGAGCTGCTGGCGGCCCTCAGAGCCACCGGGCGCTAGGGCTCAGTCGTCGTCGATCTCGGCGTCCGGATCGTCGGCGTCGGCGACATCGCTGTCGTCACCCTTGGCCTGTCCCAGCCCCTGATTGCTTTCCGTCGCCTGGATATCCTCGGCCGCGGTCGCGATATCCTCGTTGACGGCCGCCTGCTCCTCTTCGCTGAGCGTGGTCTCGAGACCCAGCAAGTCGTTGAGCGCCGCGACGACCTCGGGATTGACGCTCTTGTTGGCGGCATTGGCGAGCGCCTGGGCCGCGGCGGCAAGCGATTCCTCGCTCATCGTCTCGGCATAATCCGTGGCCGATCGGGAATAGGCCGCGATCTGGCCGACCGCCGAATGGGGCGCGGCGTTGGCCTGCGCCGTGGTCGAGGCATGCGCCGCGTTCAAACGGCCGAGCGCGCTTTTCATCGCGCTCTTGGCATGTCCGCTCTCGGCATCGTCGGATGATTTCGAACCTTTCGCGCCTTTCGCGCCTTTGGCGCCGAGCGAAGACGCAACGCCCTTCCCGGATTTGTCGTGTCCGAAGGCATTGCCATGGCCGGCACTGGAACTCGTCGCCGAGCCCTGTCCATGCCCGGCCGCGTTACCACTGTTCCCCGAATTCCCGCCGGCATTTCCACCGCCGTTGCCGTTGCCGGCGCCATTGCCACCACCGTTGCCGTTGCCACCGCCGTTGCCACCGCCGTTGCCACCGCCGTTGCCGCCGCCATTTCCGCCCCCTTTCGCCAGGGCCGGCGCGGCATCCAGATAAAGGACGACGGTCGCGGC
Source organism: Oceanibacterium hippocampi (assembly GCF_900172325.1). Lineage (GTDB taxonomy): Bacteria > Pseudomonadota > Alphaproteobacteria > Sneathiellales > Sneathiellaceae > Oceanibacterium > Oceanibacterium hippocampi. Next base: position 403,237 of record NZ_FWFR01000002.1, read on the forward strand.
CGGCGCCAGCGCGATCGCAAGAGACATGGCAGCGACGGGGAGAACAGCGGAGCAACGCGCGGCGAACTGAAACAGAGGGATCGACATGGCACTACCTTTCCGCAGTCATGCGCGACGGCATCATCGTCGCGCAAATTCGCGTTCGCAAATATTCGCGCAGGGTAGACGGACCGGGCCGGACGCGTCAATGAATCGCGAAATCGGCCGCGACGCTGCCGAGCCGGTATATAAAGGTTTTTGTTGATTAGACATCGCGGACGGACCCGCATTATCCTCGCTGATCATTCTGGAACGGGCTCTTACATGCGACCGATCGCAACGCTTCTGGTGCTTTGGGCCGTCCTCTATCCGCTTGCGGCCCAGGCCGACCTGGCCTCCGCCAAGGACGCCTACATGGCCGGGAACTACCCCGGCGCACTGGCCGAACTGACGCCGCTCGCCGAAAGCGGCGATGCGGAGGCGCAATACTGGCTCGGGCGGATCCATGACGCCGGGCTCGGCGTCGAGGCGAACCCGAAGGAGGCCTTCCGCTGGTTCCTCGGCGCGGCGGAGGCCGGGCATTCCGAGAGCCAGCGCATCGTCGGCATCTATTTCGAGGAGGGCAAGGGCACCGAGCGCAACTTCGAGGAAGCGGCGCGGTGGTACACGCTGGCCTCGGCCCAGGGCAACGACAAGGCGATGCGCAATCTCGGCACGCTCTACGTGGCCGGGCACGGCGTCGCCGCCGACCCGAAGAAAGCCATGGAACTGTTCGAACTCTCGGCCAGCGCGGGCAACCTGAAAGCGAAGCGCAACCTGGCCTATCGCTATTATTTCGGCTGGGGCACGCCACGCGACCTGGCGAAGGCCGCGGCGCTGTTCCAGGAGGCCGCGGACGACGGCCTCGACAAGGCCGAGTTCGATCTCGGCCGGATCTACTATCGCGGCCACGGCGTCGAGCCCGACTACCAGCGTGCTGCCCGGCATTTCGAGAATGCCGCGCGGGCCGGCAACGGCGAGGCGCAGATCTTTCTCGGCCGTATCCTCTTTCTCGGCGAGGGACAGCCCCGCAACCCGGAGCGGGCCTACTACTGGATGACGATCGCCGCCTCGCAGAATGCCGATCTGGCGGCCGTCTATCTGCGGGACCTGAGGCGCGAACTCGATGAAGCGACGCGCGAGAAACTGGACCGCGAGGCCGCCGCCTTCACGCCCGAATAACGGGTTGCCGCCGCCTGCCCCGAGCACCACAATCACATTGTCCGGCTTGTTCCGACGGGCGCTCCCGTCCCGTAGTCGTGCGTAGGAAGGCAGGTACCCGATGCGAGTTCACTTCCGCCTCTTCCCCCTGTTCGTCGTCCTGCTTCTCGTGGCCGCGTTCGGCGGGCCCGCCGGTGCTGCCAGCGACGGTTTCCGCGCGGCGCTCGCGACCCGGCTCCAGGAAACCGGGAGCCCGCTTTTCTCGGCGCGCGCCGCGGCCGATTACAAGGCGCTGCGGGAATTCTACGCGGCCCGGGATCATGAGCCGGTCTGGGTGTCCGACAAGGCCGTCCTGCCGCGCGCTGTGGCGCTGGATCGTGTGCTTCGCGCCGCGGCCGAGGAAGGTCTCGACCCGGACGATTACGGCGCTGACGCGACCCATGCGCTGCTCTCCGCCTCGTCGCCGCCCTATCTGATCGACCTCGAGGTCCGCCTGAGCCAGGCACTGCTCGACTATGCCGCCGACCTCGGCGCCGGGCGCCTCAAGCCCAGCCAGGTCGACGAGGAGCTGTTCGTCTATCCCCAGGACATCCCGCCGCTCGCGATCTGGGAAGCGGCACTGGCAAATCCCGACATCGCCACGACGCTCGCCTCCTTCGCCCCGCAGCATCCTGACTATGACCGCCTGAAGGGTGCCCTCGCCCGCTATCGCGCGATCGCCGAGGCTGGCGGCTGGCCGCGCGTGGCAAGTGGGTCAGCGCTCAAGCCCGGCATGCGCGACGGCCGCGTCGCCGCGATCCGCAAGCGACTGCAGGCAACCGGCGAGCTCGCGGACGACAGCGCGCCGGCCGCCGGCGAGACGGATCTCTACGACGGCGAAATCGTCACCGCGATCCGCCGGTTCCAGTCGCGCCAGGGCCTCGACAGCGACGGCGTCGTGGGCGAGAAGACCCGGGCGGCGCTCGACACGCCCGTGCAGGCGCGAATCAACCAGATCCAGATCAATCTGGAACGGCTCCGCTGGATGAGTGACGAGCGGGGAGAACGCCACATCATCGTCAATCTGGCGGACTTCACCCTGCAGATCGTCGACCGGGGCCTGCCGGTCTTCGAAAGCCGCGTCGTCGTCGGCGCGCCGTTCCACCGGACGCCGGTTTTCAGCGACCGGATGCGCTACCTGGAAATCAACCCCTACTGGAACGTGCCGACCTCGATCGCGCGCAAGGAACTGCTGCCGAAATTCCGGCGCAGCCCGGCCGAGATCGACAAGGCGGGTTACGAATTCGTGCACAGCGACAGGGTCGTGCCGGCCGCGACGGTCGACCTTGCCGCCCGGCCGTTTCCCTACCTGATCCGCCAGCGCCCGGGCGATCAGAACGCGCTCGGCCGCGTCAAGTTCATGTTCCCGAACAAGTTCAACATCTACCTCCATGACACGCCATCGAAATCGCTGTTCGCGAAAACCGAGCGGACATTCAGCCACGGCTGCATCCGGGTGGCCCGGCCGATCGATCTGGCGGTCGCGCTGCTGGCCGATTCAGGTGACTGGAGCGAAGCGAAGGTCCGCGCCGCGATCGAGCGCGGCGACCGCCAGGTCGTCAATCTGCGCGTGCCCGTACCGGTGCATATCGTCTACCTCACCGCCTGGGTCGACGACGTGGGCCTGGTCCAGTTCCGGAACGACGTCTACGGCCGCGATGCCCTGCTCGCCCGCGCCTTGCTTGGTCCGCGCGCCACGCCATGAGGCACCCCCGAACCGACCTCTGACCGCGCCGCGCCGGGCGATTTCGCCCAAGGTCACAGAAATGGCACAGCCTTGGCGGCCGTTTCGCGGGCTTTGTCGATTTTCGATTAACCATGGCTGTGCTATCCAGCAATCAGCATCATGGAGCCAACGGGGCTCGCGATCAGGGGCGCGAAAGATTGGCGGAACGACAGACTCTTCTCACCCGACGTTTCTTTATTCAATCGGCCGCCAGCGTCACCGGCGGCATGTTTTTGTCGGGCCTCGCCCCCTCGGCGGTCCGGGCGGCCCTTCCCCGCAGTACTCATCGGACGCTATCGCTCGTCTCCCTGAATACGGGAGAGCGGCTCAAGGCGACCTATTGGGAAGGCGGCGCCTACCAGCCCGATGCCATCGATGAATTCAACCGCCTGCTGCGCGACTGGCGCTCCGGCGAAATTCACCCCATCGATCCGAAGCTGCTCGACCTGGTTCATGCGCTCGGCCAGAAACTCGGCTGCCAGAAGCCGATCCAGATCATTTCCGGCTACCGCTCGCCGAAAACCAACGCCGCACTGGCGCGCAAGAGCAATGGCGTCGCCAAGAAAAGCATGCACATGCTCGGACAGGCGATCGACATCCGGCTGCCCGGCTGCGAGCTGGCCAGGCTTCGCAATGCGGCCCGCGCGATGAAGGCCGGCGGCGTCGGCTATTACCCGAAATCGAACTTCGTGCATCTCGATACCGGCCGGGTCCGCTCCTGGGGCGGCTGACCGCCGCTTGACAGGACGGACCGGTCAGCCGTCGATCCGCCGACCGATCGGGACCAGACTGAGAACGAAGAGCAGCATCGCGGCCACCACGACCGATGGCCCCGACGGGGTATCGAAGCCGAACGAGCCGCCAAGCCCGAGCAGCACCGCGACCGCCCCGATCAGCGCCGCCATCACCGCCATCTGTTCCGGCGTGCGGGCGAAGCGCCGCGCCGCGGCCGCCGGGATGATCAGAAGCGCGGTGATCAGCAGGATCCCGACGATCTTCATGGCGATGGCGATGACCAGCGCGACCAGCAGCATGAAGACGAGACGGACGATCAGGGTCGGCACGCCCTCGGCGCGGGCCAGGTCCTCGTGCACGGTCGCCGCCAGCAGCGGCCGCCAGATCGCCGCCATCGTCGCCAGAACCAGCGCCCCCCCGCCATAGACCAGGTAGAGGTCGAGCGCCGTCACCGCGAGGATGTCGCCGAACAGGTAGCCCATCAGGTCGATACGGAGCCAGGCCATCAGCGACAGCGCGACCAGCCCGGTCGAGAGTGCCGAATGCGAGAGAATGCCGAGCAGCGTGTCGGTCGCCAGCCGACGCTGCTGTTGCAGCAGGATCAGCAGGATCGCGATGCCGGTCGTCACCAGGATCACGCCGACCGTCGGCGCGAGCCCGAGCAGGAAGCCGAGCGCGACGCCCAGCAGCGCCGAATGGGCCATCGTGTCGCCGAAATAGGCCATACGCCGCCAGACGATGAAGCAGCCGAGCGGCGCCGCCGCCAGCGCCACGCCGATCCCGGCGAGCGCCGCGCGGACCAGGAAATCCTCAGGCATGGGGCGGCTCCGGCCGGTTCGTCTCCGGCGTCACGACGGCGCCCGACACGGTATGATGGTGATGATCGTGGTGATGGCTGTAGAGCGCCAGCGCGCCGGCCGCCCGCGCCCCGAACAGCCGGCGATACTCCGGATGGTGGGTCACCGCCTCCGGCGTTCCGGCACAGCAGATATGATGGTTCAGGCAGACGACCCGGTCGGTCGCCGCCATGACCACATGCAGGTCATGGCTGACCATCAGGATGCCGCACCGGTGCCGCCGCGCGATCACACCGATCAGCTCGTAGAGCGCCGCCTCGCCGGTGAAATCGACACCCTGAACCGGTTCGTCGAGCACCAGCAGATCGGGCGAGCGCAGCAGCGCGCGGGCAAGCAGGACGCGCTGATGCTCGCCGCCCGACAGCACATGGAACTGTGCGTCGGCGAGATGGCCGACGCCGGTTTCGGCGAGCGCCCTTTCGACCGTCGCCCGGTCGTGGCGTCCGGTCAACGTCAGGAAACGCGTGACGGTGAGCGGCATGATCGCATCGACCTGCAGCTTCTGGGGCACGTAGCCGATCGTGAGTCCCGGCTTCCGCCAGACATGGCCCGCGCTCAACGGTTGCAGGCCAAGAAGCGTGCGGACGAGGGTCGACTTGCCGGAACCGTTGGGGCCGATCACGGTGACGATCTCGCCGGCGGAGACGGTGATGTCCACATGTTCGAGTACCCGACGCCCGCCGAATGCGACTTCGAGCCCTTCCGCCGCGATCAGCCGTTCGCCGGGCGGCCCGGCGTCCCCGGACGGATCCGTGACGGCGTTCACCGGCCCTGCTCCGCCGGTGCCCCGTCGTTGCAGTCGCCGCAGACCCCGGTCACCTCGATGATCGGCTGCACCACCCGGAAAGAGGCTGACGCCGCCGCCGCGTCGATCGCCCGGTCGACCCGGTCGCTCGCCAGTTCGCCGACATTGCCGCATTCGGCGCAGATCAGGAACTGCGCGCCGTGTTCGTGCCCGCCGCCGCGGCAGGCAACGAAGGCGTTCAGGCTTGCCAGCCGATGCACCAGCGCATTCTCCATCAGGAAATCGAGCGCCCGGTAGACGGTGATCGGCGCCGGGCGGCGGCCGGACGACGCCATCCGCTCGAGGATGTCATAGGCGCCGATCGCCCGGTGAGAATCGGCGATGATACGGAGCACCTGCCGGCGCTGCGCGGTCAGCCGGCGGCCGCGCGCCTCGCAGATCCGCTCGGCCGCGGCGAGCGAGCTCCGCACGCAGGCCCGGTGATCGTGCGTCTCGTCCGGAAAGGCGGTTTCGATCGCCTCGTCGTCACGTTTCGGCATCGGCTGCAATCCCTGCCCGTCGATTTTCATTCGTCACGGCTTGACATGTTACAACATAACATTTCATACCTCGACACACTATCGCGCCGATCTCGCCGCTTCAAGCCCGGAGACCGCTTTCCATGTACCGTTTCCTACGCCTGCCGATCGTTGCCGTCGCCCTGCTCATGGGGTCCTTGCCGGCCACCGCGGCGGCGCCGTCCGTGCTTGTCTCGATTCCCCCGGTCCATGCGCTGGTCGCCGCCATCATGGCCGGCGTCGGTACGCCGGACCTGCTGATCCGGGGGCTCGCCTCGCCGCACAACTACGCTCTACGTCCGTCCGATGCCCTGAAGCTGCGACGCGCGGAAATTGTCTTCTGGGTCGGGCCGACCATGGAAATGGCCCTGGCCAAGCCGATCGCCGCACTGGGCGGAAACGATCGCGCCATCGCGCTGCACGAGGCGCCCGGCGTCGGCATTCTCCGCTTCCGCGAGGGCCACGCCGATCATGCCGGCGCGCAGGCCAGCGACAAGGACCATGACGCCGACCATCATGGCGCCGACCACGACGACCACGACCACGGCCACGGCGAACTCGATCTGGACATGCATATCTGGCTCGATCCTGAGAACGCGATCGCCATGAGCGCGCGGATCGCCGCGGTGCTCGGCGCGCGGGACCCGGACAACGCTGCGAACTACACAGCCAACGCCGCCCGTCTCGACGCGCGATTGCGGGCACTGGACCAGTCGCTTGCCACCCGCCTGGCCGGCTTCGCGGGGCGCCCCTATGTCGTCTTCCACGATGCCTACCAGTATTTTGAACGGCGCTACGGCCTGGCGCCGGCGGCCTCGATCACCGTCAGCCCGGACCAGTCGCCGGGCGCCCGTCGCCTGCACGAGATCCGCAAGACGATCGTCGAGGCCGGCGCGGCCTGCGTCTTCGTGGAACCGCAGTTCGAGCCGGCGATCGCCCGCATGCTAGTCGACGACACGGCGACACGGATCGTCATGCTCGACCCCCTCGGAGCGACGCTGCAACCCGGCGACAACGCCTATTTCTTGCTGATGGAGGGACTGGCGGGCGCGTTCGAGGATTGCTTCCGCGCCGGCGACTGAGGCTACTGGGCCGCCGCCGCCGGCAACCGGTCGTCGGAGGCGACGGATTCCGCCGACCCGCTGACCGATTGATGGAACTCGGACGCGGTCATGCTGACGCCGCCCAGTTCCTCGTGGAAGAAGCGGAGATACGCGTCAATTCGCCCGAGGAAGGCCCGCAGATCGTCAGCGCTCCGGACATATTCCGTGCAGCCCGGGACGATCGAGGTCGAGTGGAAATTGAAGACGAAGGCCCGAATCCCCGTCTTCATCAGCCGGTTGGTCAGCCGCTTCAGTTCCGCCAGCGTGTAACCCTCCGGCGACAGCCGGATGCATTCGAACAGTCCGAGCTGGGACAGCAGCCCCTCAAGCCGGGTGCTTTGCAGTCCGTGTCGCACGATCAGCCGGTAAAGCGGTGCGCCGGCCAATGGCCCGAGCAGGCCGAGATAGCCGCCGTTACCCGGCAGGCGAAGCAACCCTTCAGCTTCCGGGTCCCAGAAATACTGGTTGCTGTAGCCGGTGTAGTCCGGCCCGCCTTCCGGCGAATAATCACCGGTCACATTGATCGACAGGTCGATCTCGTAGCCGAGTTCGCGCAGGATCCGGCCGGTATTGGGACCGTAGCTGTAGCGTCCACCGAGATAGCTTCGCGGCCGGATGCCGAACGAGCCCTGGATCGCCTTCGTCAATTGCCGGAGCTTCTCGCGTTCGAGCGCCGGCGGCAGGTTGTGATGAAAGGAATTCCGCCGGTTGACGGCTTCGTCATAGGGCGGCGCGACCCACGGATGCATGTGCGCACCGATTTCGATCGAGCCCGCCTTGAGATGACGCCGCAGCGGCCTGATCGCCTCGTCCTGGGTCGCGACCGGATAGCCGACGAGATAGGTCGCCCGGGTCCCGGTCGCGGCAAACACATCCTGCAGCCGGTCGATCTCGCGCATGTGACCGACGCCGGTTGAGGCGCGGTCGAAATCGGCGTGCCAGTCGAACTCCTCCTCCGCATGAATCGCGGTCAGCAGAACCGGTCTATCCGTTGTGACGCGTTGCAAGGCCATGAGCTGCCAAATCGGGAGTAACTGGACAGATCCCGGGCGAAGCGCTCTCGGCTTCGCGAGGGAGGGTGCAATCCATTCCTAATAAGCCCTAGAAATGAAGGAATTCTATAACCTTGCGACGCTCGTGCCGACAAGGCCACCACTACCCGTCACAAAACCATAATCGTGATCGCCGCGTGATGCCATCGCTTGGCGCGGGGGGCATCAATACCATCTATTAAAGTAGCCCGTTCGGGCAAGAGCGCCGGTTCCCTGCGAACCCGGGTCAGGCGCCTTCGTGGGCCTCGTCCGGATCCGCCGGACCGGTTCCGACCGGGACCTGTCCGATCCGTAGCGGCACGCGGCCGCGAATACCGGGAGCGTTCCCGCGCCACCGGAAAACGGCGAAGAAACTCAGGAGGTACCCCGTGCAGTTTCCTTCCGAAATCACCTTTCACAACATGGATCATTCGGACGCGGTCGAAACCCGCGTGCGGGACGAAATCGAGAAGCTGGGACGCTTCAACAGCGCGCTGATCGGCTGTCGTGTCGTCGTCTCCGCCGATCACAAGAGCCAGAACAAGGGAAGGATCTTTCACACCCGCATCAATATTTCCGTGCCGGGCTCGACGCTCGTCGTCGATCGCGAGCCGGAAGCGAACCGGGCCCACGAGGATGTCTATGTGGCGGTTCGCGATGCCTTTGCCGCCGCCCGCCGACAGTTGCAGGATTACGCCGAGAAGCATCACCGCTGAACGCGGGCGTCAGAACGTCCGCACGAGACGCAGCGCATCATAGATCGCGGCATGGATGTTCCGTGACGCCACGGCATCGCCGATCCGGTAGAGCCGGTAGCGGCCCTCGGCATTCCGCGCGAGCGCCTGCGGCCGGCCGTCGATCAGGGCGCGATAGTCGACCGCGCCCTGGTTGACCGAGTCCGGCCTGAGCGCCCGGTAAAGCTCGTCGAGCGGCAGGGTCCCGTGTTCGACCACCACCTGGTCGACCTCGCGGGTCTCCGGGAAATCGCCGTAGTCGCTGCCGAGCGTGGCGCGGAGCCGGTTCCCTACCCGCGCCACGGCGGCGAGACGCCGGTTGATCGTGATCCTGACGCCGTGGCGCTGGAACGCCTCCGCGTAAGGGACATGATTGAGGCCGCCGATCTCGGGCGCGAAGTAGCGCTCCGGGCTGACGATCTCGAGTCCGGCGCCGGCTTCCGCCAGCATTTCCGCGGCCTGCATCCCGGGGTGCCCGCCATTGTCGTCGAACAGCAGCACCTCGCGAGCCGGCTTGACGTCGCCCGAGAGGATATCCCAGCTCGACACCACGTGTTCCGCACCGGTCTCGAGAAAACCGCAATCCGGCAGGCCTCCGGTGGCGACGATCACGAAGTCCGGGTCCTCGGCCAGCACCTCTTCGGCGCCGACGAGGCAGTTGAAGCGGAAGCGGACACCGAGCGCCTCGCAACGCGCCATGCGCCAGTCGACGATGCCGATCAGCTCGCTGCGTCGGGGATTGCGGGCGGCGAGCCGGATCTGCCCGCCCGGACGGTCGGCCGCCTCGAACAGGATCACATCATGCCCGCGCAGCGCCGCGACCCGCGCCGCCTCGAGCCCGCCCGGACCGGCCCCGACCACCACGACGCGCCGCGCCGGACCGTCGCCAGGCGCGATCTCGTGCGGCATTGTCGCCTCGCGCCCGGTCGAGGGATTGTGGATGCAGAGCGCCTCGTGGCCCTCGTAGATCCGGTCCAGGCAGTAGGTCGCGCCGACGCAGGGGCGGATCTCCGCCTCCCGTCCAGTCGCGATCTTGCGCGCAATATGCGGATCCGCCAGGTGGGCGCGCGTCATGCCGACCATGTCGAGCTTGCCGCTCGCCACCGCGTGGCGGGCCGTCGCCACATCGTTGATGCGCGCCGCGTGGAAGACCGGGAAGCGGGTCAGCGCCCGCACCTCGCCGGCGAAATCCAGATGCGGCGAGGCCTTCATGCCCTGGATCGGGATCACCCGGGAGAGCGCGGCGTCGGTCTCGATATGGCCGCGGATCACGTTCAGGAAGTCGATCTTGCCGCTCGCCGCCAGGCGGCGCGCGATCTCCAGCCCCTCGTCACGGCTCAGCCCGCGCTGCCAGTCCTCGTCGGCGACGAGGCGCAGGCCGACGACAAACTCCTCGCCGACCGCCGAGCGGATCGCGTCGAGCACCCGATGGGTGAAGCGCAACCGGTTGTCGAGCCGGCCACCATGCTCGTCCTCGCGCCGGTTCGTGGCGGGCGACCAGAAGGCGTCGAGAAGATGGCCGTAGCATTCGAGCTCGATGCCGTCGAGCCCGGCCGCCTGCATGCGCGCCGCGGCGTCCGCGTAGTTGCCGGCGATACGGTCGAGATCCCAGTCCTCGGCCTCCTTCGGGAAGGCCCGGTGGGCCGGCTCCCTGACCGGCGACGGCGCCAGCACCGGCAGCCAGTCGGAATGGTTCCAGCCGGTCCGGCGCCCGAGGTGGGTGAGCTGGATCATCACCGCGGCGCCATGGTCGTGGCATTCGTCGGCCAGCTGCCGGAGCCAGGGGACGATCTCGTCCTTGTAGGCGAACAGGTTGCCGAAGGCCGGCGCGGAATCCTCCGCCACGATCGCCGACCCGGCGGTCATCGTCAGGGCGATCCCGCCTTTTGCCTTCTCCACGTGGTAGTGGCGGTAGCGGTCGGTCGGCATGCCGTTCGCGGAATAGGCCGGCTCGTGCGCCGTCGACATGATCCGGTTGCGCAGCGTCAGATGCTTCAACTGATATGGTTCGAGTAGCGGATCGTTGCCGGACATGCGCGTGCGGGCTCCCTGCCGATGGGACGACCCGACCATGAAAGGCGAGCCGGTGCCCGCCTGTCCAGCGCTGGGCGACCGGCTTTTGTCCGCTTCCGCCATTGCGGGCGCGGAAAAGTGGTCCTAAACTTCCCTCGCCTTCCCGGTGGGAGGGCGATGTGCAATTTGGCGCTTGTTCTCAGGGCAGGGTGAAATTCCCGACCGGCGGTATGTCCCAGGTGACTGGGACGAGCCCGCGAGCGCCCGTTCCGACGGAACGGGGTCAGCAGATCCGGTGAGAAGCCGGAGCCGACGGTACAGTCCGGATGGGAGAGGATAAGCCGCGCGTTCGCCGGGCATTCGTGCCTGTCGCATGTCGTGTCTGTTCGCGTCTGCCGGTCACCGGGTCCCGGTCCGATCGGAGGCGCATCCCGCCAAAGCCCTGATTCTGGTCCGCCGTTCGTTCGAGGTGACAACCATGAATCAGATCAACACGAAACCCGTACAGTTTGCCGATCCGCTGGGGGCGCCGCTTGCCTCCTTCGGCGATTCCGAAACCCGGGTCCGCCGGGCCGTCGAGCAGTTCCGTGCCGGCGGCGGCGTGCTCGTCGTCGACGACGAGGATCGCGAGAATGAGGGCGACCTCATCTTTCCCGCCGATTCGATCAGCGTCGAACAGATGGCCATGCTGATCCGCGATTGCAGCGGTATCGTTTGCCTGGCGATGACGGCCGAGCGGCTGGCGGCGCTCGAACTGCCGCAGATGGTGGCCGACAACAGTTCCCGGATGGGTACCGCCTTCACCGTCTCGATCGAGGCGAAGGAAGGCGTGACGACCGGCGTTTCGGCCGCCGACCGGGTAACCACGGTGCGGACCGCCGCCAATCCCGCCACCCGTCCAGGCGATCTCGCCCGGCCGGGCCACATCTTCCCGCTGCGGGCCTCGGCCGGCGGTGTGCTGACGCGGCCGGGACATACCGAAGCCTCGGTCGATCTCGCCCTGATGGCGGGGCGCGAACCGGCGGCGGTGCTCTGCGAACTGACCAACCCGGACGGCACCATGGCGCGGTTGCCGCAGGTGGTCGAGTTCGCGCTGCTCCACAATATCCCGGTCATGACGATCGCCGACCTGATCGCCGAACGCCGGCGGCGACCCGCCAGCGCCGCCTGACCGACGCGCCGAGGGCGATGCGGGGCCGGGCTCGGCCGGGCCGCGCAACGCCGTCATGCGGCACGGGGTTTCGATCCCTGATACGGCTCTCTTGCAGCCACAGCCCTTGCCGGGCCGGCAAAGTCGACTAGAGTTGCCGACAAATCAGTTTCAGGGAGAGAAGCATGTCCGCGGGTAAGAACCGTCAGATCGTCCTTGCCGCCCGTCCGTCCGGCGCGCCCAAGAACAGCGACTTCGCACTCAAGGAAACGCCGATCCCGAGCCCGGGCGCCGGCCAGATCCTGCTCCGCACGATCCACCTGTCGCTCGACCCCTACATGCGCGGACGGATGAACGACGGCCCCTCCTACGCCAAGCCGGTGCAGATCGGCGACGTCATGACCGGCGCCGTTGTCGCCGAGGTGATGGAAAGCGACAATCCCGACTTTCCAACGGGCACCATCGTCGAGGGCCGCACGGGCTGGCAGGAATATTCGCTGAGCGACGGGTCCGACGTCCGCCGGATCGACCCGTCGCTGGCGCCGATCTCGACGGCGCTCGGCGTTCTCGGCATGCCGGGGATGACCGCCTATACCGGGCTGCTCACCATCGGCCAGCCGAAGGCCGGCGAGACGGTCGCGGTCGCCGCCGCCTCGGGCGCGGTCGGCGGGCTGGTCGGGCAGATCGCCAAGATCAAGGGCGCGCGGGCCGTCGGCATCGCCGGCAGCCGCGAGAAATGCGACTTCGTCGTCAACGAGCTCGGCTTCGATGCCTGCGTCAGCCACCGCGACCAGGACCTCGCCGGCTCGCTGAAGGGCGCCTGTCCGTCCGGTATCGATGTCTATTTCGAGAATGTCGGCGGCCCGGTGTTCGGCGCGGTCCTGCCCCTGATGAACGAATTCTCGCGCATGCCGGTCTGCGGCCTGATCGCCCATTACAACGCGACCTCGCTGCCGGAGGGACCGGACCGCCTGCCGATCCTGATGCGCCAGATCCTGACCAAGCGCATCCTGGTGCGCGGCTTCATCGTCTGGGACTTCGCCGAGCAGGAGCAGCAGTTCCTGACCGAGATGGCCGGCTGGGTTCGCGACGGCTCGATCAAGTACAAGGAAGACTTCGTCGACGGGCTGGAGAACGCGGTCGCGGCGTTCCAGGGGCTGCTCGAAGGCCGCAATTTCGGCAAGCTGATCGTTCGCGTCGGAGCCGAGCCCTGATGCCAGCGGCCATGACCAACGCGGAGGCGACCCGGCGCCTGACCGCCCCCGGCTGTCCCTTCGAGATGGAGGAAGCGACGATCCGCGGCGTGTCGCTCAGGGTCTGGAAGAATGCCAGGCCGGACCTCCGGACGATCCTGGTCGAAAGCCGCGCCTTCGGCGACCGCCCCTACCTCGTCTTCGAGGACGAGCCGCCGATCAGTTACGGCGAGCAGTATCGACGGGCGGCGCGGCTGGCCGAGCGGCTGGTTTCGCGGTTCGCGGTCGCCAAGGGCGACCGGGTTGCGATCGCCATGCGGAACTGGCCGGAATGGATCACCGCCTTCTGGGCGGCGGCCGCGACCGGCGCCATCGTCGTCCCACTGAATGCCTGGTGGACCGGCGAGGAACTGCACTACGGCCTCGAGAATGCCGAGGTTTCGGTGCTGATCGCCGACGGCGAGCGGCTGGCCAGCCTGCAACCCTACCTGGATGACCTGCCGGCCCTGCGCGGCCTGGTCGCCACCCGCCACGACGGCACCCTGCCGCCGAAGGCGGTCGACTGGCAGGCGCTGCTCGACACCGCGCCGGCCGACGCCGAGCTGCCCGATGTCGCGATCGCGCCCGACGATCCGGCCACGATCTTCTATACCTCCGGCACCACGGGCCGGCCCAAGGGCGCGCTCGGCACCCACCGCAACATCTGCACCAATCCGGTCAGCGTCGCCTTCACCCGCGCCCGTGCGGCGCTCCGCCGGGGTCTTTCGGCGGAAGACGCGGTCCGGCCCTCACCGCCCGGCGCCTCGATCGTCCCGGTCCCGCTCTTCCACGTCACCGGCTGCCATTCGGCGCTCGTCACGAACACGCTCGCCGGCAACAAGATGGTGCTCATGCATCGCTGGAACGCGGAACGCGCGCTGGCGCTGGTCGACCGCGAGGGGGTCACGGCGATCAGCGGCGTGCCGGCCATGATCTGGCAGCTGATCGAGTCCCCGGACTTTTCCCGCTATGACCTGTCGAAGGTCGTAAGCGTCGGCTACGGCGGCGCGCCGGCGGCTCCCGAATTGCTGCAACAATGCCGCAAGTACTTCCCGCAAGCCCTTGTTCGCAATGGCTATGGCATGACCGAAACTTCGTCTGTCGCGGCGATGAACTGGGCCGACGATTTCGTCGCCCACCCGGACAGCGTCGGGGCGCCTGTGGCCGTCTGCGACTACCGGATCGTCGGAGCCGACGGCCAGGACCTCGGCCCCGGCGAGATCGGCGAATTGTGGATGAAAGGGCCGAACGTCATCGCCGGTTACTGGCGCAATCCGGAAGCGACCGCCCAGGCGATCACCGAGGGCTGGATCCATTCCGGCGATCTCGCCCGCAAGGACGAGGACGATTTCGTCTATATCGTCGACCGGGCCAAGGACATGGTCATCCGCGGCGGCGAGAACGTCTACTGCGTCGAGGTCGAGGATGCCCTCTACAGCCATCCCGGCGTGATGGACGCCGCGGTCGTCGGCATCCCCCACAGGGTACTCGGCGAGGAAGTTGCCGCGATGGTCCAGGTGAAAAGGGAATCAAGGGTTTCCGAGGCTGAGTTGCAAGCCTGGGTCAGGGAACGCCTGGCCGGCTTCAAGGTCCCGGTCTCGATCGTCTTCGACCATGAGCCGCTGCCGAGGAATGCCAACGGGAAGATTCTGAAGGCGGAGGTCCGCGCCATTGTCCAGGCCGCCGCGACCGTCGCCGGCTGACGGCGCTTGCCGGCCCGGGTAGCGACGATGATAAGCTTCGTCAAGGCATGCTGGAGGAGACCGGGATGAGCGGAACCCTGCCGACCGCAGAGATCATGAAGGCCGTGGATGCGGGCTTCGACGCGCAATGCGACTTCACCGCCGAACTCACCTGCTTTCCTTCCACGCGCGGCGCCGAGCAGACGGCGCAGGATTTCATGGCCCGCGAGATGCGCGATCGCGGTCTCGCCGTCGACCGCTGGAAGATCGAGGTCGACGACATCGCCCACCTGCCCGGCTTCTCGCCGGTCCATGTCTCCTACGAGAACGCCTGGAACGTTGTCGGCACGCACCGGCCGCGCGGCGCGACGGGCAAGTCGCTGATCCTGAACGGGCATATCGACGTGGTGCCGGTCGGTCCGCTGGACATGTGGGACCGTCCGCCCTTCGACCCCCATGTCGACGACGGCTGGATGTACGGCCGTGGCGCCGGCGACATGAAGGCCGGGCTCGCGGCCTGCGTCTTCGCGCTGGACGCCCTGAAGCGCACCGGCCACGCGCCGGCGGCCGAGGTTTACGTCCAGTCGGTGGTCGAGGAGGAATGCACGGGCAACGGCGCGCTGGCCTGCCTGCAACGCGGCTACCGGGCCGACCTGGCGATGATTCCCGAGCCGATGGGCGAGAAGCTGATCCGCGCCCAGATCGGCGTCATCTGGTTCCAGGTGAAGATTGCCGGCTATCCGGTCCATGTCGCCGACGCCGGCGCGGGCGCCAACGCGATCGAGGCGGCGATGCCGATCATCGAGGCGCTGCACCGGCTCGAGGCCGACTGGAACAGCGCCGGGCGCCGCCATCCGGCCTATGCCGGGGTCGAGCATCCGATCAATCTCAACATCGGCCGCATCCAGGGCGGCGACTGGCCGTCCAGCGTGCCGGCCTGGTGCGTTTTCGACGTCCGCGTCGCGATCTTTCCCGACCAGCCGCTCGACGAGGCCCGTGCCGAGATCGAGGCGGTCATCCGCGAGGCCGCCCGGAACAACCGCTTCCTCGCCAACTCGCCGCCGGAGATTGCCTATCACGGCTTCCTCGCCGAGGGTTACGAGCTGAAGGGCGCCGAGGCGGCCGAGGCCAAGCTCGGCCATGCCCACCGCACCGTCTACGGCGAACCGTTGCGCGAGGTCGCGACCACGGCGACCACCGACGCCCGCTTCTTCGGGCTGTATGCCGACACCCCGGCGCTGGTCTACGGACCGGTTTCGGAGAATATCCACGGCTTCAACGAACGGGTGAATCTCGAATCCGTGCGCCGGAACACGCAGGCCATGGCGCTGTTCATCGCCGACTGGTGCGGTCTCGAAAAAATCTGACCGGCCACAGCCGGACTTGATTTTGTCGGCATATTCGATTATGTTGCAGTGCACAAGCGGGCACCCATAACGGTGCCCGCCTTGTTTTTTTTGGATCACATATCATGCAGCTTCGCAACGTCGCCATCATCGCCCATGTCGACCACGGCAAGACGACCCTCGTCGACGGCCTGTTCCGGCAGAGCGGTCTCTACCGCGACAACCAGAAAGTCGCCGAGCGGGCGATGGACTCCAACGACCTCGAGCGCGAGCGCGGGATCACGATCCTCGCCAAATGCACCTCGGTCGACTGGCACGGCACGCGGATCAACATCGTCGACACCCCGGGCCATGCCGACTTCGGCGGCGAGGTCGAGCGCATCCTGTCGATGGTCGACGGTGTCCTGCTGCTCGTCGACGCGGCCGAAGGCCCGATGCCGCAGACCAAGTTCGTCACCCAGAAGGCGCTGAAGCTCGGCCTGCGCCCGATCGTGGTGGTCAACAAGGCGGACCGTCCCGATGCCCGCGCGCACGAGGTGCTGGACGAATGCTTCGACCTGTTCCTGGCCCTCGACGCCAATGAGGAGCAGCTCGATTTCCCCGTCCTCTATGCCTCGGGCAAGCTCGGCTGGGCCGCCCACAACCTGGAAGATCCGCGCGAATCCCTGGCGCCGCTGATCGAGACCCTGATCGCCCATGTCCCCGCCCCCGACGTGACGCTCGATGCCCCGTTCCGGATGCTCGCGACGACGGTCGAGGCAGATCCCTATCTCGGCCGCATCCTGACCGGCCGCATCGAATCCGGCATTATCGAGATCAACCGCCCGATCCGGGTGCTGTCGCGCGATGGCAAGACGGTCGAGGACGGCCGGGCGACCAAGCTGCTCGCCTTCCGTGGCCTCGATCGCACGCCGGTCGAGCGCGCCGAGGCGGGCGACATCATCGCCATTGCCGGGCTGGTCAAGGCCAACGTCGCCGACACCATTGCCGATCCGGGCGTGACCGAGCCGATCGCCTCCACGCCGATCGATCCGCCGACGCTCGCCATGACCTTCTCGGTCAACACCTCGCCGCTTGCCGGTCGGGACGGCGACAAGGTGCAGAGCCGGGTCATCCGCGACCGCCTGCTTCGCGAGGCGGAGGGCAATGTCGCGCTCCGTGTCGCGGAAACCGCCGAACGCGATGCCTTCGAGGTCTCGGGCCGCGGCGAACTGCAGCTCGGCGTGCTGATCGAGATGATGCGCCGCGAGGGTTTCGAGCTTTCGGTCAGTCGGCCACGCGTGCTGTTCAAGAGCGACCCGGAAACCGGCCAGCAGATGGAGCCGATCGAGGAGGTCGTCGTCGATGTCGACGAGGAATACTCCGGCGTCGTCGTCGAGAAGATCGCCCAGCGCAAGGGCGAGATGCAGGAGATGCGGCCGTCTGGCGGCGGCAAGATGCGGCTCCTCTTCCTTTGCCCGACGCGCGGCCTGATCGGCTATCACGGCGAGTTCCTGACCGACACCCGCGGCACCGGCATCCTGAACCGGGTCTTCCATTCGTTCGCGCCCTACAAGGGGGCGATCGCGGCCCGCCGGAACGGCGCCCTGATCTCGAACGGCCAGGGCAAGGCGGTCGCCTACGCGCTCTGGAACCTGGAGGAGCGCGGCGCGCTGTTCATCGAACCCGGCGCCGACGTCTATTCCGGCATGGTGATCGGCGAGCATAGCCGCGGCAACGATCTCGACATCAATCCGCTCAAGGAAAAGCAACTCACCAATATCCGCGCCGCCGGCACCGACGAGGCGATCCGCCTGACGCCGCCGCGCAGGATGAGCTTGGAGCAGGCCCTCGCCTACATCTCCGACGACGAGCTGGTCGAGGTCACGCCGAAGGCGATCCGCCTGCGCAAGCGCTTCCTCGACCCGCATGAGCGGAAACGGATGGCCCGCGCCGCGAGCTGACCCAGAACGGCGGCTTTTGACATCCCCCGGCAAAATCCATAAGAGGATCCGTCCGGGTCGCGCCAGGGGGATGGTCATGGATCACGACGAGGCACTTGCCGACTACGAGCGCCGCAAGGCCCGGGCGCTTGCCATGGGCTCCCCGAAACGGCTAGCGGAACGCCGCGCCGCCGGGATCCTGAATGCGCGCGAACGGCTCGCCCGCCTCGTCGACCCCGGGACCTTCACCGAGCTCGGCCTGTTCGCCCATTCGTCCCGCATGTCCGACGCCGGGAAGACCCCCGCCGACGGCATCATCGAGGGTTTCGGCGAGATCGACGGGCGGATCGCCGCGGTCTCGGCCAGCGACTTCACGACGATGGGCGCGTCCTCGGCGATGGTCGCCGGCAAGAAGCAGGCCCACCTCGCGCGTCTCGCCGTCGAGAACGGCACCCCGATCGTCTTCCTCGGCGAATGCTCCGGCGCCCGCATGCCCGACACGATGGGTGCCGCCGGGCCGGACGGCCATGGCGGGATCGGCGGCATCGCGACCAAGGGCCACTACATGCGGCGGCGCAAGGTACCGTGGATCGCCGCGGTCCTTGGCCAGTCCTACGGCGGCAGCACCTGGAACGCGGCTATGTCCGATTTCGTGGTGATGCGGAAGGGCGCGGTCATGGCGGTCTCGTCGGTCCGCGTCACCGAGGTCGCGATCGCCGAGGCCATCGACGAGCAGGAACTCGGCGGCTGGCGCATGCAGACCGCGGTGACCGGACAGGTCGACATGGCCGTCGACAACGACGAAGAGGCACTGGCAGCACTGAAGGCCTATCTCGGTTACCTGCCGGGCCATGCCGGCGAGCTCCCGCCGACTGTCGCGGTGCCGGCCGGCTCCGACGATGCGGCCGCGTCGATCCTCGATATCGTGCCAGCGGAACGGGTGAAGACCTACGACATCCGGCGCGCGATCCAGGCGATCGTCGACCGGGACAGCTATTTTCCGCTCAAGGAACGCTTCGGGAAATCCATCGTGACCGCCCTGTGCCGGCTCGGCGGGCAGAGCGTCGGCATGATCGCCACCAACCCGATCGCCAAGGGCGGCGCACTCGACCCGGACGCCTGCGACAAGGCGGCGTCCTTCATCACGCTCTGCGACAGCTTCAACATCCCGCTCGTCCTGCTGACAGACACACCGGGGTTCCTGATCGGGGTCGAGGGCGAGCGCCGCCGGATGCCCGGCAAGATCATGAATTTCCTGCAGGCCCTCGAACTCGCGACCGTGCCGAAGCTCGGCATCATCCTGCGCAAGTCCTACGGCCAGGCCTATATCAACATGGGCGGCGGCCGGGTCGACGTGCTCGCCGCCTGGCCGGGCGCCGAGATCGGCTTCATGGATCCGGCGGTCGGGGTGAACGTGGTCCATGGCGTGCGCCAGGCTGACGACCCGGCGCGGTTCGCCGAACTGGTGAGCGAGCTGGCGCGCGGCACCTCCGCCTACGATCTCGCCGGCCCCTACCTGGCGCACGCGGTGATCGATCCGCGCGAGAGCCGCGACTGGCTGATCCGCATGCTCAAGATCCTCGCCCGGCGTCCGAACGGCGGGATCGGCGAGCATCTGCTGGCCAACTGGCCGACCACGCTTTGACTCGCGTATGAGCCTGCCGCTCAAGACCGCTGGTGGCGCTGGGCCTTCGCTCTGGCTCTACCTGCCGCTGTTCGGTCTCGGCATGCTGTGGGGGTTTTCCTTCAGCGCCGCCAAGATCGCGATCTCGACCGGGGGCCATCCGGCCGGCATCGCCCTCTGGCAGGCGTTCGGCGGCGCCCTGATCCTGTTCGCGGTGGCCGTCTCGCGCGGCAAGCGGCCGGTCATCGACCGCGCGCACTTGCGCTATTACGCCGCCTCCGGGCTGGTCGGCGTCGCCATTCCCTCGACATCCATCTATGTCGCCGCGCCGCACCTGCCGGCCAGCATCATGGCGATCCTCGTCTCGACCGGGCCGATGATGACCTATCTCTTCGCGCTGCTGCTCCGCATGGAGCGCTTCGAGCGGCGCCGGGCGCTCGGCATCGTGGTCGGCTTCGGCGGCGTCGCCCTGCTGGTCGGCCCCTCGGCCGCGTTGCCCGACAGGGCCGCCGCCGGCTGGGCCCTGGTCGCGCTCATCGCGCCCATCTGTTACGCGTCGCAGAATATCGTGGCGACCCGGTTGCGACCCGCCGACAGCGATTCGATGGCGCTCGCCTGCGGCATGCTCGCGGTCGCGGCGACCTTCCTCGCCGCCTACGTCGTGCCCTTCGACGTCGTCTACGACATCGCCCCGCCCTGGGACAGGACGCACGCGGCGATCCTCTCGCTGGTGCTGATCGCGGGACTGTCCCAGACGGTGTTCTTTTTCGTCATCGGCCGGGCCGGGCCGGTCTTCACCAGCCAGGTCGGCTATTTCGTCACCCTGTGCGGGGTCGTCTGGGGGATCGTGCTGTTCGGCGAGAGGCTCGACGAAAGCGTCTGGATCAGCCTCGCCCTGCTGCTCCTGGGCGTCGCCCTGGTGTCACCCAAACGCTACGGCCCGGCCCCGGTTTAACCGTCCGGGCCGGCCGGCTCAGGCGCCGTCGGCCCGTTCCGGATAGAGCGACAGCAACCCCTCCCGACTGGCGGCGCAGACCCCGCGCTCGGTGATCAGGGCGGTGACCAGCCGCGCCGGGGTGACGTCGAAGGCATAGTTCGCGGCATTCGTGCCTTCCGGCGCGATATCGAACTCCGCGACACGGCCCGCCGTATCCCGGCCCCGCAGGCGGGTCACCTCGGCGGCGTCGCGTTCCTCGATCGGGATCTCGGCGACACCGTCGGCGATTCC
This sequence comes from Oceanibacterium hippocampi, assembly GCF_900172325.1. Taxonomy (GTDB): domain Bacteria; phylum Pseudomonadota; class Alphaproteobacteria; order Sneathiellales; family Sneathiellaceae; genus Oceanibacterium; species Oceanibacterium hippocampi. The sequence goes on from NZ_FWFR01000002.1 coordinate 424,140, forward strand.
CCAGTCGATCGTGCTCCGCGGCAGCGCGACATAGAACGGCACGTCGTTGTCGCTGGCCGCGAGCGCCTTCAGATAGGTGCCGATCTTGTTGCAGACGTCGCCGTTCGCCGCCGTCCGGTCGGTACCGGTGATGCAGAGGTCGACCTTGCCATGCTGCATCAGGTGACCCCCGACATTGTCGGCGATCAGGGTATGCGGAACGCCGTGCCGCCCGAGTTCCCAGGCGGTCAGCGCCGCGCCCTGGTTGCGCGGCCGCGTTTCGTCGACCCATACATGCACGGGGATCCCGGCATCGTGGGCGCGGTAGATCGGCGCCAGCGCCGTACCCCAGTCGACGGTGGCGAGCCAGCCGGCATTGCAATGGGTGAGGATGTTGACCGGTTCCCCGGCCCCCTTCCCGCCATGGACGGCACGGATCAGTTCCAGCCCGTAACCGCCGATCGCGTAGCATTGCGCGACATCCTCGTCGCAGATCTCGGCGGCCCGCGCATAGGCGGCGGCCCGGCGTTCGCCGCGCGGCAGGTTGCGGACCGCCGCGACCATCTCGTCGAGCGCCCAGCGCAGGTTGACGGCCGTCGGCCGCGTGGCCAGCAGTGTTGCCGCCGCCGCCTCCAGCGCCTCGTCGGACGGATCTACGGCGAGCGCCATACAAAGCCCGTACGCCGCGGTCGCGCCGATCAGGGGGGCGCCGCGAACCTGCATGACTCGGATCGCGTGCGCCGCGTCCTCGAGGGAGCCCAGGGTCACCGTCGCGAATTCATGCGGCAGCAGTGTCTGGTCGATGATCTGCACCGTCCGGCCGTCGTCGTTCAGCCAGATCGTGCGATAGGGTTTGCCGTCGATTTTCATGGCAAGAGCATAACCCCGGTCAGGCCGGAGCGGTATCCCGGACACTCGGCCGGGCCATGATCCTCTCGAACCAGGCGGCGAGCTTCGGCCGGCCCTTTGCCCAGGGTTCGTGCGCGAAGCGGATGGCAATATAGCCGAGCGCGCTGACAACCGAGATCTGCCCGAGATCGAGATCGCCGTCCAGTTCGACGGCATTCTCCTCCAGCCAGTCGAGCGACGCCTCCATCGCGTGTTTCTGGCGGGAATCGAACTCGGCCGAGCGCTGCGCCTCGGGACGCAGCGACTCGGCGCGGCGGAGCAGCGCCGCATCGCAGATTCCATCGGCAATCGCCTGCAGGCGCAGGGCCCGCCAGCGCGCCGCGCCGGTAGGCGCCGTGACCCGCTTGCCCGCGAGATCCTCGAGATAGTCGCAGATCGCCGGGGAATCGACGAGCACGTCACCGCTTTCGATCGTCAGCGCGGGAATCTTGCCCAGCGGATTCTCGGGCGCGAGGCCGGCCTCCGGCCGCGATGCGTCAAGATCGACCAGTTCGATCCGGTCGGCCAGTCCGAGTTCGGCGGCGACGATGCGCACCTTGCGCGCGTAAGGCGAAAGCGGGCTGTAGCGAAGTTTCATTCCTAGCCTCTGTCCCGATGTTGTCTGGCGGGGATTATGACGCCACCGCGTGCCGTGGCAAGGAGAGAACCCTGTCAGGCAGGCGCGGTATCCCGGACGCTCGGGCGGCTCAGTACTGTCTCGTACCAGGCAGCGAGCTTCGGCCGGCCGTCCGCCCACGGCTCGTGCGCGAAGCGGAAGCCGACATAGCCGAGCGCGGAGACGACCGAGATGGCGCCGACATCGAAGGCAGCCTCGTGGTCGCCCGCGTGCGCCTCGAGCCAGTCGAGGGAGGTTGTCATCGCGTATTTCTGGCGGGCATCGAATGCGGCCGAGCGCTGCGCTTCCGGACGCATCGTTTCGAAGCGGCGAAGCAGCGCGGCGTCGCAGATACCGTCGGCGATCGCCTGCAGGCGCAACGCCCGCCGACGCGCCGGCCCCGAGGTGGCGGTGAGGCGCCGGTCCGCGATCTCCTCCAGGTAATCGCAGAGCACGGGCGAATCGACCAGCACCTCGCCGTCGTCGAGCGTCAGCGTCGGGATCTTGCCGAGCGGATTCTCGGGCGCTTCCCCCGTTCCGGGGCGCGAGGTATCGTGATCGACGAGGTCGATGCGCCCGGCCAGGCCCAGTTCGGCGGCAACGATGCGGACCTTGCGCGAATAGGGCGAGATCGGGCTGTGACGGAGCTTCATTTCTGGCCTCGTTACCGGTGGACGCGTCCCGGATTATGACCCGGCCGCGCGCGCTGGCAAGAGCAACCCGACGGCCCCGCGCGGCCCGTTGCCAGCGGTGCATCTGCCATCACAACGACAACCGGAGGAGACCGCGATGTTTCGTGACGACCTGTTGAAGGGCAAGCGTTACCTGGTGACCGGCGGCGGCACCGGTCTCGGCCGGGTGATGAGCGAGCGCCTGCTCGAACTCGGCGCCGAGGTGGCGATCTGCGGCCGCCGCCGCCAGGTCCTGGAGGATGCCGCCGCCGAGATGTCCGAGAAGACCGGCGGCCGGGTGACCGCGCACCAGGTGGACATCCGGGTGGCCGAGGCAGTCGACGAGATGGTCGGGGAGATCTGGCAGGGCGGGCCGCTCGACGGGCTGCTCAACAATGCCGCCGGCAACTTCATCTCGCGCACCGAGGACCTGTCGCCACGCGGTTTCGACGCGATCGCCAACATCGTCCTGCACGGCACCTTCTACGTGACCAGCGCCTGCGGCCGCCGCTGGATCGCCGAGGGCCGGCCCGGCAACGTGCTGTCGATCCTGACGACCTGGGTCTGGACGGGCTCGCCCTTCGTGGTGCCGAGCGCGATGTCGAAATCCGGGGTCAAGGCGATGACCCAGTCGCTCGCCGTCGAATGGGGTCCGAAGAATATCCGCCTGAACGCGATCGCGCCGGGCCCCTTCCCGACCGAGGGCGCGTGGAAACGGCTGCGCCCGCAAGGCTCGTCCGAGGTCCGCTCAGACATGACCCATCGCATCCCGCTTCGCCGGGTCGGCAAGATGTCGGAACTGTCCAATCTCGCGGTCTTCCTGCTGTCCGACGAATCCGGCTACATCACCGGCGAGGTCGTCAATATCGACGGCGGTCAGTGGCTGGTATCGGCCGGCGGCTTCGCCGATCTCTGGGCCCTCGACGACGCGCAATGGCATTCGATCCGCGACACCATCAAGGCGGCGAACGAACAGGACAAGAGCCGGCGCGGCTAGGCCCTGCCTAACGGCGCCGACGGCGTTCCCGCTGACCGCGCGACGGTTCGCCGGACGGCGTCGTCGAACGGCCGCCCCAGAGCGGCCCGAGCGCCGCAGCCACCTGTTTGCGGTCGGGGCGCGGCAGCGGGTTTCCGTCGAACGCGGCGAGCGCGTTGGCAAGACTGGCCAGGTGCTCGGCCGTCGTGCCGCAGCAGCCACCGATGATGCGCGCTCCGGCGCCACGGGCGAGCCGGCCGTATTCGGCCATCGTCGCCGGCGTCCCGCGGTAGCGGATCGCCCCGTCGTCATATTCAGGAATACCGCAATTGCCCTTGGCCACGATCACCGCGTCCGGCGCGGCCGCCTCCGAGAGTGCGAGCACGCTGTCGAGCAGCTCGCCCGGGCCGACCCCGCAATTGGCGCCGTAGGCGGCGGGCGCGACCGGCAACCCCGCCATCAGCGTGACCATCGCGGCCGGGGTCAGGCCCATCATGGTCCGTCCGTTCGTGTCGAAGGTCATGGTGCAGACGAAGGGGAGGCCGAGATCGGCAATCCCGGCGACCGCCGCCTGCAGTTCCTCCGCCGAGGACAAGGTCTCCAGCCAAAGCAGGTCGACGCCGCCGTCGCGCAACGCCTCGCCCTGCTCCCGGTAGGAATCGGCGCAGGCCTGTTCGGTGAGGCTGCCGAGCGGCGCCATGAGTTCGCCGGTCGGTCCCATGGAGCCGGCGACGAGAACCGGCCGCCCCGCGTCGTCGGCGGCCATCCGGGCGCGTGCCGCGGCGGCCCGGTTCAGCGGCCCGACCTCGCCCTCGGCCCTGTGCAGGGCGAGGCGGTAGCGGTTGCCGCCGAAGGAATTGGTCAGCAGGATGTCCGCCCCGGCGGCGACAAAGGCGCGATGCACAGCCTCGACCTTTTCCGGCCGGCTCAGGTTCCAGAGCTCGGGTGCGTCGCCGCTTTCCAGGCCGACCGCGAACAGCGATGTCCCCATCGCCCCGTCGGCGACGAGGTACGGACGCTCGGCCAGAAGCGCGCGAAACCGATCGGACATGCGGAACCCGCGAATATCAGGGACGAGATGAAGCCTTAAGCGAGTCGTCATCGCCTGACAAGCGCGGATCGTCCCGCCGCGGCGCCCTGCCCCGGGCCCAGCGGACGACGACATCGCGAAGCTGCTCGAGATGGAAGGGCTTGGTCAGCACGCCGTCCATGCCGGCCTCGAGGCAGCGCTGCTCGTACTCCGGACCGGTATGTGCCGTCATGGCGACGATCGGCAGGCTGTCTCCACCGGGCATCCTCCGGATCTCGCGGGCGACCGAGAAGCCGTCGCGCTTCGGCATCTGGATGTCGAGCAGGACGAGATCCGGTCGGTGCCCGGCGAGGTGGGCGATTGCCTCGTCACCGTCGGCCGCGACCGCGACTCGGTGGCCCAGCTTGGTGAGCTGGATGTCCGCCAGCTTGCGATTGAGATCGACATCGTCGACGACCAGGACGGCGGCGCCGGAGACCACTTCCGCGCTCGGGGAAATCCCGGCCTCCAGCCCCGGCAACGGGGCCGCGTCCCCGGCCGCGGGATCCGGGGCCTGCGCCGGCCAGATAGCAGAGAAGGCGGTATCGAGCGCACGCGCCTTGAGGGGCCCGAGAAGATGGCCGTCAATCTCGCTCTCGACGGCCAGCGCCGCCCGCAGTTCCTCACCCCCGTTGACGAGCGCCAGCAGGATCGGACGTTCACCGCCACAGGCCTCGCGGAGCCTTTGGACGGTCTGGCGAAAGGTCACGGCATCCTTGCAACCGCGCACGACGATCGCGTCCGGTCGTTCGCCCTCCCGCAACTGCCGGACGGCGACGGCGACATCGGCCGCGGCAGCGAATTCGAGCCGCCGTGAGCGGAGCTTCTGGATCGTCAGGTCACGACTCCAGCCGACCGGGTGCAGGAACAGGATGCGCCGGCCGGTGAAGTCGCGAAGCGATCGCTTGCGCTGGGCGATGCGAAACGGCAGATCGACACGAAAGCTGCTACCGACACCGGGCAGCGTTCGCACTCCGATCATGCCGCCCATCGCGCGCACGAACCCCAGGCATATGGCGAGGCCGAGACCCGTCCCGCCATGCTGGCGACTGTAGGACGCATCGCCCTGCACGAAGCGTTCGAACAGGTACGGAAGATGCGATTCAGGGATGCCCGAACCGGTATCGCGGACCACGAAAACGAGATGGGCGACATCGTCGTCGATCGATTCGACCGCAAGCGTCACGGCAATGGCGCCGGTGTCGGTGAACTTGATCGCGTTCCCGGCGATATTGAGGATCACCTGACGCAAGCGCTGGGCATCGCCGACGACCAGAGCAGGAACCGCCGGATCGACATGGAGGGCGAATTCAAGGCCCTTCTGCCAGGCGGCCGGCGCGATCAGGTCGACCACCTCGACAAGCAGTTCGCCCGGATCGAATTCAGTGGCCTCGATCTGGATCTTGTCGGCCTCGATCTTGGAAAAATCGAGTATGTCGCCGATCAGCGTGAGCAACCCGCGGCCCGATTCCATGACGGTTCGGGCAAAGCCCCGCTGGGTTCCGTCGAGAGGCGTCTTGAGCAGGAGCTCGGCCATGCCGAGAATGCCGTTCAGCGGTGTCCGGAGCTCGTGGCTCATGGTGGCCAGGAATTCGGTCTTGGCGCGATTCCCGGCTTCCGCCGCATCGCGCGCGATCTCCGCCTCCTCGCGCGCGCGCTCGGCATCCGCGCGCGCCTGCTTCAGGCTTTCGACCATCTCCGAGTTCTCGAACCGGAGCCTGATCTGCTCGACCAGAATTCGGTTGTTCTCCCGCGCCACGCCGATCAGGGTCTTGAAATAGACGATTCCGAGAAGCGCCAGCAGGATCGACAGGAAATCGCCCTGGGTGGCCAGTACCGCCAGTACCGGCACCCCACTGACGACGATGTAGACATAGAAAGCCGGCAGATAGGCAGAGCGTGTCACCGCGCTGCCGGTCGCGACCGAGACCACGACAACCAGCAGAAACGCCTGGGTCCCGGTATCGCCGTAGCCGAAATAGCAGAATGCCGCGAGCCCGAACGCGCCACCGGTGGCGACCGTGATCGCGGAGAAGACCCGCGCCCAGCGCAGGCTGTCTCCCGGCTGCCGATTTCGCTGGTAGGCCTTGGCAAGAAGAACCAGGCAAACCGTACCGCCGCCGTGGGCCAACAGGACAACGATTGGTATCCAGACCGGCGCGACCGGCCAGAAGACCAGCGCAATCGCTCCGAGTGCGAGCAGGGTCTTGTATGTCGAGAGGGAATTGATCCGGAAAAGCGCGTCGATCTGCTCGGACAATATCCGCGGATCGACCGACGAATCGTTGCCCGGTCGCGCGCCATGGCTGTGACCGTCGCCAAGCGGCGCCATCGAACCCTTTCCTCTCATACTACTGGCCTGCCTTCGCCGGTCGAAGGCAAGGCAACACCGCCAGACCGATCCTCCCTTGCCGGAGTATCGATCACGACGCCGAAGGAAATCATTTCAGTTCAAATCCCTGAACAACTCCTTAACGAACGGGCGCCACCGGCCACGCATCCCGAGGCCCCACCGGCAGCCGGTCACCAATACCGATGAAAAACGAAAAGGGCCGGCCTTGCTGGCCGGCCCCGTCGCATCAGGACGATCGAAGAACGCCCGTCAGAACTCGAGCATCGTACCGACCGAAACGACCCAGGCCTCGTTCTCGGCCGCCGGATTGTTGGCGCCCGATTCCAGGTCCCAGTATTGCAGCGCGGCGCCGAAGGTCACGCCCGGTCCGACCGCATAGGCAAAGCCGAGCTCGACACCGCGAACCTCGTCGTCACCGGCCGCCGTCTCCTGCTCGGCCTCGCCATATTCGAGGCTGACGCCCCACGGGCCAGGGTTGTAGTTCACGCCGACCGTCCAGTCGCGCCGGTCGAAGTTGTCGCTGCCCAGATTGTCATGCCGGAAGCCGCCGCCGACCGACCAGTCCATGTAGGACAGGACGGCGCCGAAACCCCAGACTTCCTGATCGTCGTCGCCGCCGGCATCGGCTTCGAGTTCGCCGCGCGAATAGCCGGTGCTGAGCGCGATGCCGATGCCCCGGAACTCGCCCTCGTACATCGCTGCGACCTCGATGATGTCGCCCTGCTCGGACGGATCATTGTCGGTCTCGCTGCCGCTGTAGGTACCGCCGCAACCGCCCTCTTCGCAATTGTCGGGGGTGTAGGAGACACCGAACTGAAAGCCTGAGAAGGTCGGGCTGAAGTAACTGACCTTCTCCGAGTCACCGCCGATTCCGAGCGTCGTGATCGGGGTCTCCAGCGAGTTCGCCCCGATATGAACATGGAAATGGGTCGGGTCGTTGATGCCGTGTTCCGGGACGACCGTCATGTAACCCGTGGAGAAGGCATCGGTGACCGGATCGTCCGAGCCGAGCCGGATCTCGCCCCAGTTGCCGGCCAGGAAGACGTAGCTTTCGTCAATCTGGTCCCCGCAGGTCTCCGCTTCGAGCTGGACGTTGACGCCGACCCTGAGGCCATTGTCGAGCACGGTCGAACCCGAGAAGATGATCTCGCCTTCACGGGCCAGATAATAGTCACGGGTTCCCGCGCCGGGCTCGCCGGCGCCGTCGTCTTCGTTCACGTAGACGCCGAAGGCACTGAAAAAGCCGCCAACGCCGATCTGGATCGGCTCGGCGGCCTGCGCCGTGGCAGCGGCGAACGCGACGGCGCCGAGCGCCGTCGTTCCGAATAATAGTCTTCGCATGTTCAAAGGCTCCCGAAAGACGGAACAGCCAGTCCCGTTACTTCACTACAAGCAATAGCGATGCCAACCAAGCGCTCTCTTGAACGCGCATGCAATATAGAATTGCTGCATCGCGAAACTGCCCTGCCGGAGCGTGGCCGATCCGCTACACCTCTTGCTGGAGGACTGCCTTGTTCGCGAGCAGACTGCCTATTTCCTGCTCGGAAAACCCCCAATCGGCGAGAATCTCCCGGGAATGTTCGCCTGCCTTGGCGGGCGGCATCCGTACCGCGCCGGGAGTGCGGCTGAAGCGCGGCGCGACGTTGGGCTGGACGATTCCCGCAACCTCGACGAAGGTCTCGCGTGCCTTGTTGTGTGGATGGCCGGGCGCTTCGGCAAGCGACAGCACGGGCGCGAAACAGACATCGGTGCCTTCCATGATCGCGCACCATTCCTCCCGGGTCTTGCGGCGGAAGATCTCGGCGAATCGCGCCCGCAGGCCCGGCCAGTTGGCGGGGTCCATTTGCGGCGCAAGTTCTTCGCCCTCGAGACCCGCGAGACGGACCAGTTCGGCATAGAATTTCGGCTCGATCGAGCCGATCGAGACATGCTTGCCATCGGCGGTCTCGTAGACCTCGTAGAAATGCGACCCGGTATCGAGAACGTTCACGCCACGCTCGTCCCGCCACATGCCCGAGGCATGCATGCCGTAGAAGATGGTCATCAGCGACGCGGCGCCGTCGGTCATCGCCGCGTCAACGACCTGCCCCTTGCCGGAACGCTCCGCCTCGAGCATCGCGGCAACGATGCCGAATGCCAGGTAAAGCGCGCCGCCGCCGAAATCGCCGACCAGGTTGAGCGGTGGCACCGGCCCGCTGTCCTTGCGCCCGATGGCATGCAGGGCCCCGGTGAGCGCGATGTAATTGATGTCGTGTCCGGCCGCCTGGGCGAGCGGGCCATGCTGCCCCCAACCCGTCATCCGGCCGTAGACCAGGCGGGGATTTCGTTCGAGGCAGACATCCGGCCCGATACCGAGGCGTTCGGTGACGCCGGGCCGGAAACCCTCGATGAGCCCGTCGGCCTGCTCGACCAGGCGGAGCACGGTCTCGACCCCCTCCGGCTTCTTCAGATCGACGGCAACCGACTTCCGGCCGCGGGCGAGCAGGTTATACGCCGAATCGTCGCCCTTGCCCCGCCGGAGCCCGAGCCCGGAATCGACGGTCCGGTCGACGCGGACGACCTCGGCGCCGAGATCGGCAAGCAACATTGCGCACATCGGACCCGGCCCGATCCCGGCGATTTCAACGATCTTCCTACCCTTGAGCGGCCCCACGGCACTTCCCCCAGATTGCTCGACGCTACGAATTTCGGCCAAGGCTAGCGGTATCCGATTTCCCTGACCATCCTGTTCCCGCCGGGACAGGCATGCCGGACCTTGCAGCATCGCCGATTCCGGATCATGGTCGCCTTCGCGCCGCCGCCCGGCCGGGGTCGGCCGATACCTGCAACCGCGCGGGACCGCTCCGCGCGATCCGGCTCAGAGGCGAGACACGCTATCCCGGGCGCCCTGCCAGCCGCGTCCGTACGAACGGGACTTCCGCGATGCTGAATATCGACTTCATCCGCAGCAATCTTCGCTGGCTTGGCGCCGGCTTCCTGCTCAGCTTCTCGTCCAGTTTCGGCCAGACCTATTTCATCTCGCTGTTCTCCGGCGATCTCCGGGACCTGTTCGGTCTCAGTCATGGCGAGTTCGGCGGCCTCTACACGATCGCGACCCTGTCCAGCGCGGCGACCCTGGTCTGGCTCGGCAAGCTGGCGGACAGCCAGCCGCTTGCCCGGCTCGCGTCGATGACGATCGTCGGCCTTGCGCTGGCGGCAATCGCCATGGCGTCGGTATTCTCGCCGATCATGCTCGTCGTCGTCTTCTACGCTCTCAGGCTGCTCGGCCAGGGCATGCTGAGCCATCTCGCCTTCACCGCCATGGGGCGCTGGTACCGGGCGCAGCGGGGCCAGGCGATCGCCATCGCCGCCATGGGCTTCCCGGCCGGCGAGGCACTCTTCCCGATCGTCGCCGTGGCCCTCGTCGCATGGATCGGCTGGCGCGAGACCTGGCTGGTCGCCGCCGGCGTCCTGCTCGCGGTCCTGCTGCCGGCGATGCTCCTGCTGCTCAGCCGTGGCCGCACCCCGAAGGGCTACCGCGCCGACGGTGGCGACGATGACGGAACCGCGCCGCGCGACTGGACCCGCGGCGAGGTGCTTCGCGACCCGCTGTTCTACGCCCTCATGCCGGGCCTGCTCGCCCCGCCCTTCATCCTGACCGGGGTGATCTTCAACCAGGTCCATCTGGTCGAGGTCAAGGGCTGGAGCCTTGCCGCCTTCGCCGTCGCCTACCCGGCCTATTCGCTGGCCGCGGTCAGCGCCTCGCTGCTCTACGGGATCGCCACCGACCGCTGGGGCTCCGGGCGGCTGCTGCCGGTCTACCTGCTGCCGCTGGCCAGCGCCCTGGTCCTTCTCGCGTTCGGAACGGCACCCTGGACGCCGCTGGCCTTCATGGCGCTCAGCGGCTTCACCGCCGGGGCCGCGACGACCCTGCTCGGCGCCCTGTGGGCGGAGATCTACGGCACCCGCCATCTCGGCGCGATCCGGGCACTGGCGGTCGCCTCGATGGTCTTCGCCACCGGCGTCGCACCCGGCATGATGGGCGCCCTGATCGATCTCGGGATCGACATCACCGACCAGATCCTGGCGATGGCCGGATACACCCTCGCCGCGGCCCTGCTCTTCCTCGGGCTCAACATGGCGACCCCGCGGCTCACCCGTACCGCCGCCTGAGACGCGCCGCCGGGTGGACGGGGCGGCAAAAAATTGTCACCATCCGCCGCACTGAACGGGAGCGCCCGGCCTCCCGTGGCGGCCAGGAAACGACGGCACGAATGAGAACGACAGGATCAGCGAGAGCACGAACGAAGGCCGGCGTCGATGCCGCCGGCGAGGGTCGCGCGCTGCACAAGGCCGGACGGCTGAAGGAGGCGGCACGGGCCTACGAAAAGGCGCTCAAGGCCGACCCCCGGGATGACACGACGCGTTCCCTGCTCGGCGCCGCCCGGCTCGGCCTCGGCCAGGCGGGCGCCGCCGTCGACTGCTTCAGGATGCTGGTCCGGCGCGCGGGCGACGATCCCCGCAATCATTTCAACCTGGCGATCGCACTGACCGCAGCCGGACGGACCGAGGAGGCCGAGGCGAGCATCCGCGCCTGTCTCGAACGCGCCCCGGACGATCCGGCCGCGCTGAACAACCTCGGCGACCTGCTGCGCCGGCGCGGCGCGCTGGAAGAGGCCGAGCGACATTTCCGCAAGGCGCTCGCGCACGCCCCCGGCATGGTCGAGGCAATGGTCAACCTGGCCGCCCTGCTCGCCAACCGCTACCAGACGGAACACCGCGACGAGGCCGAGGCATTGCTGCGCCGCGCCATCGCCGCGCGCCCGGGACTGGCACGGGCGCACGAGATCCTCGCCCAGGTCATCGGCGCCCCCGGCCGCCGGGCAGAGGCGTTGGCCGCCGCCCGGGAGGCCGCCGCGCTGGCGCCCCGGGCGCTCTCCGCCCAGGTCGGCCTCGCCCGCGCCGCGATCCTGGCCGGCGATTACGAGGCGGCGGAAGCAGCCGCGTCCAGGGCGATCGAGGCCGATCCGGACTCCGCCGAGGCGCATTACCTGGCCGGGGCCGCGGCTTACAAGCTTAACCGCGTCGAGGCGGCACGCGCCGCCTTCGAGACCAGCCTCGCCCGCGATCCGGAAAACCGGTCGCCGAGCCACGCTGAATGCGTCGCCGCGCTTTTCGTTACGTTGCAGGCGCTCAGTCATGGCGAGCTGGCTGCCCCCCTGATGGATTACAGGCGGCTGGTCCGCCCGGCGCTGCTGCCGCTGCCGGAGGGCTTCGCCGATCATGCCGAGCTCAATCGCAAGCTCGCGGCGGAGATCCGTGCCCATCCGACCCTGCGGTTCGATCCGGAGGGTCGTGTCGCCCACGGCGCCGCGCTGACCGACAACCTGCTGGCCGACCCGAGCCCGGCCCACGCCGCCTTCATCGGTGCCGTCCGCCGGGCGATCGAGGATTACCGGACGGCGCTGCCGATCGAGCCCTCGCACCCGATCCTGCGGGCCCGGCCAAAGGCCTATCACATGGTCAGTTGGGCGACGCTGACCCGCGCCGGGGGCCTGATCGACAGCCATATCCACGAACATTCCTGGCTGTCCGGAGCCTATTACGCGACTCTCCCCGACATGAACGGAACCAGCCCGGAGAACCCCGAAGGCTGGATCGAGTTCGGCCGGCCGACCCCGTTCTTCACCGCCGGGTTCGAACCGCTGGTTCATCTGGTGCGGCCCGAACCCGGTCTTCTGGTGCTGTTCCCATCGGCATTGTTCCATCGAACCGTGCCGTTTACCGACGAGGCGGAACGAATCAGCCTGTCGTTCAACTGTTACCCGGACTGAACGACGGGGCATGAGGCCGTCCTAGCGGAACGGGATCACGGCGACGATCAGACCGGACCGCGGGTCGATGGCAAGGCGGACCCATCCGCCGCGCGCGTCGCGGCCGTTCCGCCAGTAGTGGCGGCCGTCGAAATGGACCGGCCCGAGATCCCGGTAATGGCGCTGGTTGTAATAATGGCGGCCCTCGTAGTAGGGCGATGCCGGATGGCGATAGGTATCCCGATGCCATCGGCCACCGCCATAGGGGCTGCCATGGGCGCCCGGACGCCTCGACCAGTCGGACCGGCCGTGCTTGTCGCCATGGTGTTTCTTGTAATCGTGGCGATCCTTGTAATCGCGTTTCTTGTAGTGACGGTCCTTGTCGTGCCGACCCTTGTCGTTACGACCGTCGCGGTAGCCGTCATGGCCGCCGTCGACATGGATGACGACCGCCGCGGCCGGGCGTTTCGCGGAATCGGCGGCGGCGGGAAGGGTGAAGGCGGTCGCGGCAATCATGGCGACGGCAAGCAGTGTTTTGTGCATCATCATCGTCTCCTGCGTTAGATCTAGTCCGAGTGAACGGGTTCGACCATGACGCACCGTGCATGAATGCCGCCTGAGACGATCATTCATGCGCCGTTCAGTTTGCCGGCATTAGGAATTCCCGCATGCGACGACGGTTACTCCTTGCCCTGATCTGCGCTTTTCTCGCCCTCGGCGCGGCGACGCCCGCCCTTGCGGTGAGCCAGGACGAGGCGCGCCAGGCGGTCCGCTCGGGCGAGGTGCTGCCGCTCTCCCGCATTCTCGGCCCGATCCGCCAGAACTATCCGGGCAAGCTGCTCGACGCCGACCTCGACCGGCGCGGCGGACGCTGGGTATACCGGATCAAGATCCTCGAGCCGAACGGTCGCGTCCGCGGGCTGACCGTCGATGGCCGGACCGGCCAGATCATCGGCAGATAGGGAGCGAACGACATGCGAATTCTGGTCGTCGAAGACGAACCCGATCTCTCGCGCCAGCTTTCCACGGCGCTCGGCGACGCCGGCTATGCCGTCGACGTGGCGATGGACGGCGAGGAAGGCCATTTTCTTGGCGATACCGAACCCTATGACGCGGTCGTTCTCGATATCGGCCTGCCGAAGATGGACGGCCTGAGCGTGCTGGAGCAATGGCGCCGCGACGGCCGGGTCATGCCGGTCCTGATCCTCACCGCCCGCGACCGCTGGAGCGAGAAGGTTGCCGGAATCGACGCCGGCGCCGACGACTATGTCGCCAAGCCATTCCACATGGAGGAAGTGCTGGCCCGGATCCGCGCCCTGATTCGCCGCGCCGCCGGCAGCGCCAGCAACGAGATCGAATGCGGCCCGATGCGGATCGACACCCGGGCCGCGCGTGTGACCGTCGACGGGAACCCGGTCCGGCTGACCGCGCTCGAATACCGGCTGATCTCCTATCTGGCGCTCCATCGTGGCCGCATCGTCAGCCGCACCGAGATCATCGAGCATCTCTACGATCAGGATTTCGACCGCGATTCGAATACCGTCGAGGTCTTCATCGGGCGTCTCCGCAAGAAACTCGGGCAGGACCTGATCCGGACCGTCCGCGGCCTCGGTTACGTCCTGGCCGGCGAAGGTGATGCGGTCTAACTCGCTCCTTTTCCGGCTCCTTCTCGGCGCCGCGATCTGGTCGGCGATCGCCCTGGTCGCCGGCGGCATCGCTCTCTCGGCAATCTTTCGCGAGCGGGTCGAGGACAATTTCGAACAGCGCCTGACGGTCCTCCTCTACGGTCTCGTCGCGGAACTCGACGTCGCCGAGGACGGCGCGCTCGATGCCGCCTCGCCGCCCGGCGAACCCCGTTTTCACCAAGTCTACTCGGGCTGGTACTGGCAGGTCGATGGCGCCGACGGCGCGATTGCCCGCTCGCGTTCGCTGTGGGACCAGGCACTCGCCGCACCGTCCTGGGCGGACGGCGGGAGCGGTCCGCGCCGAAGCGCTCTCGACGGACCGGACGACAAGGCGCTGGTCGCGCTCAGCCTGCGGATCACCCTGCCCGCCATGCCCGACCGGCCGCTTATCGTCACCGTGGCCGGTGACCGGGCCGAGATCGACGCCGCCGCGGCGAGTTTCCAGCAGACCCTGATCTTCTCCCTCACCGCTCTCGGGCTCGGCCTGATCGTCGCGATCCTGCTGCAGGTCCGCTTCGGTCTTCGACCGCTCCGCAAGCTGCGCGACGGCCTGGCGGCGATCCGCGACGGTCGCGCCGAGACCCTGGACGAGGGCGTCCCGGACGAGATCCGCCCGCTTGCCCGCGAGCTGAATGCCCTACTTCGCCAGAACGCGGCCGTGGTCGAGCGCGCCCGACGCCATGTCGGCAACCTTGCCCACGCGCTGAAGACCCCGGTGACGGTGCTCGGCAACGAGGCGGCCGGCGACCGCTCCGGCCTCGGCGAACTGGTCACGCACCAGACCGAGCTGATCCGCCGCCAGCTCGATCACTACCTGGCCCGGGCGCGGACCGCGGCCACCGGTGGGGTCATCGGCGCCCGCACCGAGGTGCGCCCGGTCGCCGAGGCCCTGGTCCGGACCGTCGAGCGACTGCACCGCGACCGCGATCTCGACATATCGCTGCAGGGCGACGACCTGCCCGACTTCCGCGGCGAGCGGGAGGATTTCGAGGAGATGCTCGGGAACCTCCTCGACAATGCCTGCAAGTGGGCCGGGAGCCGGGTCGTCCTGTCGCTCGGCACGAGCGGCGGCGCGCTGCGGATCGCCGTCGCCGACGACGGACCGGGACTGGACGCCTCGGTTCTCGATTCGGCGGTCCTTCGCGGCCGCCGGCTCGACGAGTCGGTCCCGGGCTCCGGCCTCGGCCTGTCGATCGTGAAGGATATCGCCGAACTCTACGGCGGGACGCTCGAACTCGGCACCGCTGCCCAGGGTGGTCTCGAGGCTCGCCTCACCTTGCCGGGCCTGCCGCGCCGGAACAGCTGATAGAAGCCCGCCGTTCGGGGCCGCGAACATGAACGGCCGATGAACGGCGCGTTCAGGCTCCGCTCAAACGGCGTTCCCTATTGTCACCTGCATGAGCCGCGACGGGTCGCGGCGCTCCGTTGGAGAGGTCACATGAGGAATCTGTTCGTTACCGGTTGCCTTGCCGCGGCGCTGCTGATCGCGGCGACCGGCGCCGCCACGGCCGGCGGCCCCCGTCACCATGATCGGTCCTATCACGGGAAGGGCCACGGCTACGGCCATCACCGGGATTACCGGCATTACCGTCCGCACCACAAGCACTACAAGCACCGCCATCGCCACGGCAGCAGCTCGTCCCTCTTCCTGAATTTCCCGATCGTCGTGGCACCGCGCCCGGCGCCGGTCTATACCCCGCCGCCGCGCACGGTCTACGTGCCTGTACCGACACCGGCACCGGCACCCGTTCCGTCCGTGAGCGGCGGCTACGACGGCAGCTATTGCCGGGAATACAGCACCACCGCTCAGATCGGCGGCCAGCCGCGCGAGATGTACGGCACCGCCTGCCAGCAAGCCGACGGGAGCTGGAAGATCATCGGGCCGCTCACCCCGGTTCCGGACTGATCCCCGCCCGCATCGCCAACGACACGCGTAAGGAGAACAAGAAATGACCCGCAAATCAGCCCTCCCCCTCGCCGCCCTGCTCGCCGGCGCTCTCGTACTCGGCGGCTGCGCGACCAACCAGCCCGGCCCGAAACAGGGTGTCGGCACGATCCTCGGCGCCATCGGCGGCGGCATTGCCGGCGCCCAGTTCGGCCATGGCAAGGGTCGCCTGGTGGCAACCGCCATCGGCACCCTGGGGGGCGCCGTGCTCGGCAATGCCGTCGGCCAGAGCCTCGACCGCGCCGACGCGACCTATGCGGCGCAGGCTCAGCAGGCAGCGCTCGAACGCTATCCGAGCGGCGAGACGATCGAATGGCAGAACCCCGACAGCGGCCATTACGGCAGCGTCACCCCGCTCCGCACATATCGTTCGGACGGGCGCTATTGCCGGGAATATACCCAGACCGTCTGGATCGGCGGCCGCCAGAGCGAGGCCTATGGCGAGGCCTGCCGGCAGCCGGACGGCAGCTGGCAGATCCGCCAGTAACTGCCGCCCGTCCCGGTAACCCTCAGGCGGTGGCGCTCAGTTGCCGAGCAGGTTCTTCAGCGTCTTCTTCACGTCCGGCTTGGCCGGCGCCTCGCCACTCCCGGACGTCGCCGCGCCGCCGTCACCGCCCTGCAGGACCTTGCCGAGGGCGCCCGCCGCGCCGCCTTCCTTGACCCCCTTGAGGGTGTCCTTGACGCTGTCGACCGCGGCACCCGGATCCTTCACCAGGTCCTTCACGACGCCTTCCATGTCGGGACGATAGGACAGATTGTCCCACGGCCCCTCGATGATGACCGGGACCGCGAGCCCCTTCTTGTCGGTCGCGCCGCCCTGGCCTTCGAGGCTCGCCACCACCTTCGGCGTCACGCGGTAGTTGACGGTCCGCGCCGGCAGGTCCGAGGTTCCGGCGCCGTTCACCCGGATCAGCGGGTTCAGCAGCACCATGTCCTTGTTCTCGAGCTGGCCGTCGGTGATCGTGAAGGTGCCCGAAAGCTCCGCGAAATCGGTCTTCTGCTCGCCGCCGCCGCCGGAGAAGGCCGTCGTGACGTTGCGCACCATGGCGGCGAGATTGATGCCGTTGATGGAACCGTTCTCGAACTTGATCGCGCCCTTGCCATTGAGGCTTTCAACCATCGCCCGCTGGCTCTTGCCGCTGGCGGTGACGGCGACTTCGATCCGGCCGGTGCCTTCCAGCTTCTCGAAGCCGGCGGCGTCGGTCAGCAGCGGCTGGGCCTGGATGCCCTCGAGCACGAACTGCTCGCTGAGCGCCGGCACGGCCTTCGAGGCATCGAGGCCGATCTTGCCCTGCCCCTTGCCGCCATAGAGGTTGAGTTCGCTGAGATCGACCCCGAGAACGGCGTTCTTCAGCGTCATCGCCAGCGCGCTGCGGCCGATCTTGAGTTCCTGCACATGCAGGCCCTCGACGCTGAGCTTGAAATCGACATCGGCAGCACCGAGCCCGGAGAAGTCCATCGGCTCGTCGCTCCAGCCGGCAGCGGCAGCCTTGCCGCCCGAACCGGACGTGGTGCCGGAGCCCTGCCCGCCCGATCCGGCGGCGTCCGCCTTTTCCTTCGGCAGGTAGGGATTGACGTCGACCAGCCCGAGATCGAGCCGCCCGCTGAGCGCCGGCCGCGCGCCACCAAGCGCGACCGCCAGATCGCCGGTGCCCTTGATGTCGTCGAAGGCGATCGTGGCCTCGTTGAAGGAGACCTTCTGGCCGGTTGCGTCGAGCGCGCCCTTGACGGCAAAGGCCAGCGGCGTCGCGAAGTCGGCCTCAAGCGGCTGCCCGGCCCAGGCGGCGAGCGCCGTCAGCGACGGGATCTCCAGATCGACGTCGCCGGTTACCCGCGGCGCCTTGCCGACGGTCACGGTCCCGGCATATCCGGCGGTGACGACGGCAGACTTGAGGTTCATCACGATCTCGGAGGTGCCATTTTCCAGGATCGGCCGGATGGTCGGCGAATCGATTGCCAGTTCCAGCTTCTCGCCGTTCTGCACCAGCGATCCGCTCGCCTTGAAGGGACTGTCGAGCCCGGTCAGCGCGACGTCGAAATTGATCTGCTCCAGAACCACCTTCTGGCCGGTCGACTGGTCGTCGTAGATGACCCGGCCGTCGACGATACGCACCTCGCCGAGACTGATCTCGCTCGGCCCTCCGACCCCGCCGGCGCCGCTTTCGGCGGCCGGCGCCTCGCCCGGCGTCCCGAAGGCCCAGTTGGGCTTGCCCGCCTTGTCGACTGCCAGGTGGATGTCGGGCTCAACGAGCACGAAGCGGCCGAGCTTGACGTTGCCGCTCAGCAGCGGCAGCACCTCGAGCTCGATCCCGAGTTCCTTCAGCCGCACCATGTCGGCCGGCTCCTGTCCGGGGGCATTGGCGAAACGGACATCGGTGGCCTGCAATTCCAGCCGGGGCAGCAGCGACAGGCTGAAGTCGCCGTCGATCGCAAGATCGCGACCCGTCGCCTCCTTGGCACGGACGATGACCTGTTCGCGGATCGTCTCGATCGGGATCACGAAGGGCAGGATCACCGCCGCCGCGACCACGATCACGACGAGGACGAGAAGGCCGATCAGGAGTTTTTTCATGGCACGGTCACCGGATGTCAGGGGGCAGGACGAGACGCGGACGCGAAACACTTATCCGAAGAAGATAGTCCCAATCGTGACAATCGCCAATGTCGGTGACTGTTCGCCCCCCGGTTCCATCCCGTTCAGAACGGCTGGCCGACCGCGCGGGTAAGGAACCGCATCAGCGGTGTGGCCGCCCGGAAGGTCGCGCCGACGGCCTCGACGAAATCCGGCCGGAGGGCGAAATCCGGTGCCTCCCGCCGCATGCCGAAGAAGCTCTTCCGCTTCAGGTCCTCGATATGGGGATGGTCCTTGTCGAAGTCGCGCGGCGGTCGCGACAGCCCGTCGCCATGCACGCCACCGAAGGTCTTGGCGAAATCCCGGTCACCGATCACCTTGTCCCAGCCGCCGTCGGGTTTCGCGATGGCCTCGCGGATAGCCTTGAGCTGCGGCGACGGCGGCAGCCATATGCCGCCGCCGAAGAAGATCTCGTCCGGCGCCAGATGCACGTAGTATCCCGGCGCATGGGCATCCTTGCCGGCGGCATGCCGGAACTGGACGGCACCATGCTCCTTGTAGGGCCGCTTGTCCTTCGAGAAGCGCACATCCTTGTAGATGCGGAACATCGACCCGCCATTGGGGCGCGGGTCGGCCACGAAATGCGCCGAGATCGCGCCGAGCCGGGGCGCCATCGCCTCGATGAAGCTCGACAACGGGGCCACGACCTCGGCCTTGTAGCGATCCTTGTTGGCATTGAACCAGTCGCGGTCGTTATGCGCCGCAAGTTCCCTGAAGAAGGCGAAGAAAGCCGGTGAAAAGCCCGGAAAGTCGGTCATGGCGTCATCTCCCTCGCGCGCTGCAATAGCAGGACTATGAGAACATATCGGGAACAACGATGGTGAGCAACCGCCGCCTATCCGGCCCCGGCGAGGCGCAGCCTGAGCCCCTGCAGGCCAATCAGCGTCTTGGCGTCGAGAATCGAACCGTTGTCCAGCATCCGCCAGACCTCGGCCAGTGTCGGTTCGATCAGGCGGATGTCCTCATGTTCGTGATCCAGGCCGCCGCCGCCCGCGACCCGATCGCCCGATCCGATCTCGCCATAGAACATGTGGACCCGCTCGGCCGAGCCGCCGGGCGAGGCGAAATACCAGCCCCAGCTTTCCAGCGCGCCGACGCGATAGCCGGTTTCCTCGAGGATCTCGCGGCGCATCGTCGCCTCCGCCTCTTCGCCCGCGTCGATCATCCCGGCCGGGATCTCGACCAGCCAGCCGCTGCCGCCGTCGACCGTTGCGACGCGGAACTGTTCGGCGAGCACGACGGTGCCGGCGGATGGATTGTAGAGCACGGCCGCGGCCGCATCGCCCCGCATCAGCACCCGGCGTTCCATCGGCCCGGCGAAGCCGCCGTCGAAGCGCTCGAAGCTGACGGAGACCGTGTCGACCGGCAGGAAGCCGTCCAGCAGCCGGGACCGGTCGTGGATGGTGTAACGCCTGCCGCTGCCTGTCTCGCCCATGGTCCTGCCCGTCCCTGCGCTGTCGCTGTGCGCCTATGTCGCAATTCGACCGCTCTGAGGTCAATACGGGACAGCCATGCCCCCTCTTCCCTCTGACATGCTTTCATGACCGGAACGGGATGGTCGAGGGAGTTCGATGCAATGAAATCGCATGCGCGCGTCGTGGTGATCGGCGGCGGGGTGGTCGGCGCCAGCGTCCTCTACCACCTGACCCGCTTCGGCTGGCACGACGTCGTGCTGGTCGAGCGCGCCGAGCTCACCTCCGGCTCGACCTGGCACGCGGCCGGCGGCATGCACACGCTCAACTCGAACCGCAACCTCGCCAGCCTGCAGAAATACACGATCGACCTCTATAACGAGATCGAGGAGAAATCCGGCCAGTCGGTCGGCCTGCACCGGACCGGGCTGATGTATCTCGCCGCCTCGCCGGACCGCCTCGATTACATGAAGGCGGAGCGCGCCAAGGCCCGCTTCCTCGGTCTCGATCTCGACTTCATCTCGATGGCCGATGTCGAACGCTTCAATCCGCTGGTCGACAGCAGTCATTTCATCGGTGCGCTCTACGATCCGAACGACGGCAATGTCGACCCGTCCGGCGTCACGCATGCCTATGCCAAGGCGGCCCGGCAGAACGGCGCCGAGGTCTATCGCCACAACCGGGTCACCGAACTTGTGCCGACCGCCGACGGCGGCTGGCGCGTGGTCACCGAGGGCGGCACGATCGAATGCGAGGTCGTGGTCAATGCCGGCGGCCTCTGGGCCCGGGAGGTCGGCCACATGGCCGGCGTCGAGTTGCCGATCCTCCCCTGGGAACATCAGTATCTCATCACCGAGGCGATGCCGGAGATCGAGGCGCTCGACCGGGAACTGGTCGCGACCATCGATTTCGAGGGCGAAAACTATACCCGGCAGGAGGGCAAGGGCTTCCTGATCGGGACCTACGAACAGGGTTGCGTGCCCTGGTCGCGCGACGGCACGCCGTGGGACTTCGGCCACGAGCTCCTGCCCGCCGACCTCGACCGGCTGATGGACCAGATGGAGGTCGCCTACCGGCATTACCCGGCGCTCGCCAATGCCGGCATCAAGCGGGTGATCAACGGCGCCATGGTGTTCGCCCCGGACGGCAATCCGCTGATCGGCCCGGTGCCGGGCCTGCGCAATCATTTCGCCGCCTGCGGCGTGATGGCGGGCTTCAGCCAGGGCGGCGGCGTCGGCCTCGCGGTCGCCGAATGGATCATCGAGGGCGAGCCGCCGATGGACGTCTTCGCCATGGATGTCGCCCGCTTCGGCGGCTTCGCGACGAAGGGCTACACCCACGACAAGAGCCGGGAGAACTACCAGCGGCGCTTCTCGATCTCGTTCCCGAACGAGGAGCTTCCCGGCGCCCGGCCGCAGCGGACGACGCCGGCCTATGATCGCCTCAAGGACATGAACGCGGTCTTCGGCCAGTCATACGGGCTGGAACACGCGCTCTGGTTCGCCCCGGCCGGGACCGAGCCGCACGAGACGCCGACTTTCCGCCGCTCGAACGCCTTCGAGGTTGTCGCCGGGGAATGCCACGCGATCCGCGACGCTGTGGGCCTGCTGGAAATCGCCAACTTCGCGAAATACGAGATTGCCGGCCCGGACGCCGAAGGCTGGCTCGACGGCATCCTCGCCAACCGGCTGCCGAAGTCCGGCCGCATGCTGCTCTCGCCCATGCTGTCGCCGAAGGGCCGGATCATCGGCGACCTCACCGTCGCCCGGCTCGCCGACGACCGCTTCATGCTGTTCGGCTCCGGCGCGGCCGAGGCCTATCACCTGCGCTGGTTCCGCGGCCTGCTGCCCGATGCCGGGGTGACGCTCAGCCCCCGCATGGCCGATCTCGGCGGCTTCGCGATCGCCGGCCCGAAGGCACGCGAACTGCTCGCCCGGCTCTGCCCGGACGATCTCGCGACCGAGGCCTTCCCGTTCCTGCATATCCGCGAGACCGAGGTCGCGAACGTTCCGGCCCTGGTCGCCCGGATCTCCTATACCGGTGAACTCGGCTACGAGATCTATGTGCGGATGGACTATGTCCGCCGCCTGCTCGACGCGCTGCTCGCCGCCGGCGCCGATCTCGGGATCCGTCCGTTTGGCGGACGCGCGCTCAACTCGGTTCGCTTCGAGAAGAATTTCGGCGCCTGGACGCTGGAATTCACCCCCGACTACGGCCCCAGGGCGGCCGGTCTCGACCGTTTCGTCGATTTCCGGAAAAGCGCCTTCATCGGCCGCGAGGCGGCGCTGGCCGAGCGCGACGGCGAGGTCGCGCGGATGTTCTCCACCCTCGTCATCGAGGCGGTCGACGCCGACGCGAGCGGCAACGAGCCGGTCTTCCATGACGGCCGGGTGGTCGGGTTCACGACCTCCGGCGCCTACGGCCACCGGACGGCGCGGAGCTATGCCCACTGCTACATCCCGCCGGCCCTGCGCGACGCCGCGGCAGACTTCGAAGTGGAAATCCTGGGCGAACGGCGCCCGGCCAGGCTGGCACTCGAACCGGTCTACGATCCGACCGGCGCGAAGATGCGGCAATAGCGGCGCCTGCCGCCCCTGCCCGCGCCTTCAATCAGGTCGGGTCGCGGCGGGCCGACGCGAGCGCCTGCCGCGCCCAGGGCAACCCGAACCCGAACAGTCCGGCGGCGATCCCGGCCGGCGCGGCGGCGCCGATGATCGCCTTCTCGGCAAATCCGAACATCAAGCCGAATACGGCGATCGCGGTACCGGCGAGCGCAGCACCCGCATATCCGTACAGAGCCGATTTTATGAAGATCATTGTTCTGCCTCCGTTCTGTTGCGGATAATTTTAACCAATTTTTAACCAAATTCTTGCTTTTCGCAAGATGATGCTTGGCCGCACCTCATCTGTACTGTTAACCATTTTCATTAACCTTGTTTGACGCTCTTCCGCCTGCGTCGCGACCGGAACCGGGCCGCGCCGACCACCCGTCCCGGCCGAGGCCCGCCCGGAATTCTTTTTCGGGAAGGCCCGTCGCGCACGGGCATCGCCATGACGCAAATCGTCTATCATCGACGTTCGAGGCGGCCGCAAATCGGCGGAGCGAAACCGCCCGCCACGGCCGTCATGGGCCGCACGGCATGGCATGGCGTTCAGGGAGGGAGCATTGGCGAGCCAGTACGACGCGATCATCATCGGGGCCGGGATCATCGGCGGCTCGATCGGCCATGAACTGGCCGCCAAGCGCTGGAAGACGCTGAACGTCGACAGGCTGCCGGCGGCCGGCTACGGCTCCACCGGCGGCTCCTGCGCGATCATCCGGACCCATTACTCGACGTTCGACGGCTCTGCCCTCGCCTACGAGGGTTTCTTCTACTGGGACGACTGGGCGAGTTACCTGGGCGTGCAGGACGAGCGCGGGCTGGCGAAATTCCACAAGACCGGCTGCGTCGTCATGAAGACACGGCAGAACCGCTACCTGAAGCCGGTCTGCGACAACATGGATGCGCTTGGCATCCCGTGGGAGGACTGGGACGCGGAGCGGGTGCGCAAGGCGATCCCGGTCTTCGACACGAAACTGTTCTCACCGCCGAAGCGTCTCGACGACCCGCATTTCGGCGAACCGACCGGTGGCGAGCTTGCCGGCGGCGTGTTCTTCCCGCTCGCCGGCTATATCAGCGACCCGCAACTGGCAAGCCACAACGTCCAGCGCGCCGCCGAGGCCAGGGGCGGCGAATTCCTGTTCAATGCGGAGGTGGTGAAGATTCTGCGCGCCGATGGCCGGGTCACCGGGATCGAGCTGGCTGACGGGCGGACGATCGCGAGCCCCGTGGTGATCAACGTCGCCGGCCCGCATTCCTCCAAGATCAACCGCATGGCCGGCGTCGAGGAGGGCATGAAGATCAAGACCCGGGCACTGCGGCAGGAGGTCGTGCATGTCCCGGCCCCGGCAGGTTACGACGTCGAGAAGACCGGCTATGTCACGTCGGACAGCGACATCGCCTGCTACATGCGGCCCGAGCTTGGCAACAACATCCTGGTCGGTTCCGAGGATCCCGAATGCGACGAGCGCGAATGGGTCGATCCGGACGACTACAACACCGACTTCACCGATCAGTGGCGGGTCCAGGCGTTGCGCGCCGCGCAAAGGATCCCGAGCCTCGGCATCCCGAGCCGCATGAAGGGCGTGGTCGACCTCTACGACGTCACCGACGACTGGATCCCGATTTACGACCGCTCCGACCTGGACGGCTTCTACATGGCGATCGGCACCAGCGGCAACCAGTTCAAGAATGCCCCGATTGCCGGCAAGATGATGGCGGCGCTGGTCGAGGCCTGCCAGGCCGGTCACGACCATGACCGCGATCCCCTGACCTTCCGCCTGCCGAACATCGGCCGCGAGATCAGCGTCGGCTTCTACTCGCGCAACCGCCACATCAACCCGGAAAGCTCCTTCTCGGTGCTCGGCTGAACGGCCGGACAGACGGGCCGGCCCCACCGGAGCCGGCCCGTCACGGTTCAGATGATCTCGGCGATCTGGTCGAAGGCAAGCCGTGGGCCGCGCGGATGGAGCGCCGATGCCTCGCCGTGGCCAATGTTGATCAGGAAGTTCGAGCGGTAGCGGCCGTCGGGAAAGAATTCCCGGTTCACGCCCTCGGCGTCGAAGCCGGACATCGGCCCGACATCGAGCCCCACCGAACGGAGCGCGACGATCAGGTAGGCGCCCTGGAGCGAGGAATTGCGGAAGGCGGTTTCCGCCGCCATGTCCGGATTCCCGTCGAACAGCGGCTTGACGTCCATGAACGGGAAAAGCGTCGGCAGGTGATCCTGGAAGCGGCTGTCCTGGGCGACGATCGCCGTCACCGGCGCGCGCATCGTCTTGTCGACATTGCCCGGCGAGAGCAGCGGACGGAGCCGTTCCTTGGCCTCGGTCGAGCGCAGGAAGAGCACCCGCATCGGCGAGGCGTTGAAGGCGGTCGGCGCCCACCTGGCCAGATCATAGGCTTCGGTCAGCAGGGCCGGGTCGACCGGCTTATCGGTCCACTGCATGTGCGTACGTGCTTTGCGGAATTGGCGATCGAGCAATGCTTCGGCGGGGTGTACGGTCATGGTCCTGTTCCTCGTTCGGATCGACTGCCGGCAGGCCCGCCGGCTCATGCCTCTCAATTAGGGAACGGCACCTTTGTTCAACAATATGACATCCAGAACCACTTCGTATCCTGAATGGAAACAATAGAAGCCGAGGCGGCCCGGCCGCGGTTCTGTCCGGTCTGTCCGGCCCCGTTGCCTGCCGGCGACCGGCCGTGCTGAAGGCGGCCGCCCCGGCCCCGGGCAGCCGGGACAACGAAACCGGCATGCTGATGATGGTGACGGCGATGCTGATGGTGCCCGGTATCGATGCCTTCGCGAAGGTCCTGACCCAGACCATGCCGAGCGGCGAGATCGCCGCTGCCCGTTTCGTCTTCCAGAGCGTGCTTCTCGCGCCGCTGATGCTGTTCCGCCCGCGCAGGACAGCCGGTCTCGGGCTATTGCCGAATGCACTCCGTGGCGGACTGCTGGCCGCGGCGACCCTGCTCTTCTTCAGCGCCCTGGCCTACATGCCGCTCGCCGAAACGGTCGCGATCTTCTTCGTCGAACCGCTGATCCTGACCCTGCTCTCGGTACCGCTGCTTGGCGAGAAGATCGGCTGGCGCCGGATTGTCGCGATCTCCGTCGGCCTTGCCGGCGCGATGATCGTGATCCGGCCGAGCGCCGCCCTGTTCGGCCTCGCGGCCTTCCTGCCGCTTGGCGCGGCGACCTGCTTCGCCTTCTACCTGATCCTGACGCGCCGGCTGGCGCCCTCCGGCGACGCCGTGACGATGCAGTTCCTCGCCGGCGTCTTCGGGGCGCTGATCATGGCGGTGGCGCTGGTCATCGGCTCATTCGCCGGCATCGCCGTGCTCGACCCGGTGATGCCTGACGGCCGCGAGTTCCTGATGCTGGCCGGTCTCGGGGTCATCGCGACGATCGGCCACCAGCTCGTCGTGCTCGCCCTCAGGCGCGCCTCGGCCGGACTGCTTGCACCGTTCCAGTATCTGGAGATTGTCAGCGCGACCATCCTGGGCTACCTGGTTTTCGCGGAGTTTCCCGGACCGACGACCTGGCTCGGCATCGTCCTGATCGTCCTTTCCGGGGTCTATGTCTTCCACCGCGAACGGCGGCTCAAGGGCTGAGCCGGCCTACATCTTGTCGGCGATGCCCGGGACCGACAGACTGCGGCGGAGGCGCATCTCGCGATGCATGATCACCCCGGCGCTGGTCACGATGACGGCGCTGCCGATCCAGGTGAAGGCGTCGGGCGCTTCGCCGAAGGCGACATAACCGATCAGCGCCGCCCAGACCAGTTGCAGGAAGCGGACCGGCTGGGTCACGCCGAGGTCGGCGACCTTGAAGGCCTGTGCCATGGCGAGATGGGCGCCGGTCGCAAGTGCGGCCGTCAGGAACAGCCAGATCAGTTCGGCGATTGTCGGCGTGCGCCAGATGAAATAGGCGACCGGGCCGATCATCACCGTCACGGATACCGACAGGAAGGCGACGATCACCAGCGCCGGATCGGTCCGGGTCAGGCGCTTGGCGATCAGGTCGGACATGGCGAACAGCGGCGCCGCGATCAGCATGACGGCCGCGCCCGGCTCGATCGCCGCCACGCCCGGGCGGAGAATGATGAGCACGCCGACGAGGCCGAGCACGATCGCCCCGATCCGGTAGATGCGGATGCGCTCGCCAAGGAACAGCGCGGCGCCGATGGTCACGAAGACCGGCGAGGTGAACCCGAGCGCCGTGACTTCGGCGAGCGGGACCCGCGCCATCGCGTAGAACCAGAGCATCACGCCGGTGCCGTGGGCCATTCCGCGCATGATATGCCAGCGGATGCTCGAGCCGACGATGTCGACGATCCGCAGCCGAAGCAGGATCGGCAGCATCAGGATCAGCCCGAAGAAATAGCGCAGGAAGGCCGCCTGCACCGGGTTCATGTCACTGCCGAGATAACGGACGATGGCCATGAAGCCGGCGAAGCAGATACCGCCGAGCGCCATCAGGAGCACACCGGCCGTATTGCCGGACATGCGGGCGCCGATGGCCCGGATTGAAGACGGAACCATCTGTCAACTCTGCTTTGCGGTCATTCGCTGAGAAATCTAACCTTTATTTACCCATCCAGTCAGAGCAAAGCTCGCACGGCAGCTATGTTCCCAGCGAACGCCTCGCGCGATCCTCGTCGCCTCCCCGAAGGCGGGCCGCCGCCGCGCCCCGACCGGGAAGGCGTCAGCCGGCGGACCTGACGGCTGCCTCGCTTCGCGAGAACACGGCGCTCGCCCGGCAGACTCGCTTGCCGTCGACGTTCATATGCGCGTTGGCAAAGGCGAGGCGGTTGCCCAGGCGCTCGATCTCGACCTCGATTTCCAGCCAGTCGCCCTTGCGGACCGTTCCGACGAAATCGGTCGTCAGGCTCGCGGTGGTGAGATTGGCCGGAGGATCGACCGAGAGCGCGGTATTGTAGCCGAGCGCGATGTCGGCGAGCGTCATGAACAGCCCGCCGTGGGCGAAGCCGCGGCCGTTGCAATGCTTCTCCTCGATCCTGAGCCCCAGCACGAAACCGCCCTCGACGCCGTCCCGGTAGAAGACCGGTCCGACGAGATCGATGAACGGGCTCGTCCGGAACAGCGGTTTAAAGCCTTCAGGCAAGTCGGACATGCTCCCCCTCTCGTTCCTTCAGTGACAATTGCGGCGATAGTCGCGCATGAAGCGCGGCGCCATCCGGTTCAGTCGTTCCTCGTCCACGCGCCCGGCCCGGGTGATGTAGCTCCGCGCGAAGCGCCAGGGATCCTGCGCCATGTGGCTGGCAAAATCCTCGTACCATTCGGCGCTCCGGTTGGCGGCGGCGACCAGCTTGTCGACGACCGGCCGGCGGGCCGCCTCGTAAGCCGCGAGCGCCACCCCGAGGTCATCGGGCGTAGCGCCGAGCGCCCGGTCGAGGGCGATCGCGTCCTCCACGGCAAGCCGGGTGCCGGACCCGATCGAGTAATGCGCGGTATGCAGCGCGTCGCCGAGCAGGACATGCCGGCCGCCGTGCCAGCGCGCGCAGGCGAGCTTCGGGAAGTTCCGCCAGTGCGACTTGTTGCCGACAAGCGGCGCCCCTTCGAGCACATCGGCGAAGATCTCGCCGCAGAGCGCCCGCGTCGCGGCCTCGTCCATCCCGGCGAAGCCGGCCCGTTCCCAAGCAATCGGGTCGGCCTCGACGATGAAGGTGCTCATCGTCGGCGTGTAGCGATAGTGATGGGCGTTGAAGGCACCGAACTCGGTCTCGACAAAGGTCTGGGTCAGGGTGTCGAACGGCTTCTCCACGCCGTACCAGACGAAGCGGTTGCCAAGATGATCGATACGGGCGCCGAAATCGACCGGCGCCGCCTCGCGGACCAGCGAATTGACGCCGTCGGCACCGACCACCAGATCGGCCCCGGCAAGCGCATCGAGGCTCTCCAGCCGCGATCCGAAGACCAGCCGGGCGCCGGCGTCGCGCGCACGCGCCTGGAGCAGGGTCAGCAGGTGCAGCCGTCCGATGGCCGAGAAGCTGACCCCGTCGATCCGGATCGTCTCGCCCCGATGGATGACCGTTATGTCGTCCCAGCTTTCCATGTGCGGGATGATCGCGTCATGGGTTTCCGGATCGTCCGCCGCGAGGAATTCAAGCGCCCGGCCGGAAAACACCACGCCGAAACCGAACGTCGCGTCGGCCGCGTTCTGCTCGTGCACCGTGACGTCGAGCGCTGGCCAGCGCCGCTTCAGGAGATAGGCGAGATAGAGCCCGGCCGGGCCGGCGCCGACGATGGCAATGGAGCGCAGCATGGAGTCCGCCAGTGTCCGGGACAATCAAGAGCGATACGGTCACGCGGAGCATAGACGTGGCGACCGGCGGCGGACAACCGGGCGGATTCGCACAGCTCAGTCCCGTTGCCGGTCATGGGCTTCGTCGCTTGCCTCCCATATCATCCGGCTGCCGGGCGCGCAGCCCAGCATCTCGATCGGGTCGCGATTGTCGACGTGACCGTAGAGGCCCTGGTAGACGCTGTAGCCGCAGAGTTCCTGCAGCCGGCGGGGGAAGCCACGCATCTTCCCGGCCGGGACGCCGAGCTGCTGGTTCTCCTGCTGGCGCACCCAGCCGGCGCAGTAATAGCAGGCGATGCCGTAGCGCCGCTCGGCGGTCCGGTTGCCGCCGCCGCCGTGCCAGAGCGCGCTGTCGAAGAACATCGCGCTGCCGGCCGGCATCTCGGCGGCGAGGCTGTCATGCGAACTGAAATAGTCGGGCGCGTGGTCCAGACGGTGACTGCCCGGCACGACCCGCGTCGCGCCGTTCGCCTCGGTGAAGTCGGTCAGGGCCCACATGCAGTTGACCGCGAGCGGCGGATGCGGCCGCGGCAGCGGGATCAACTGGCTGTCGGCGTGGATCGGCTGTGCCTCCTGCCCCGGCCCGAGAACGATCGCGGAAAGCGACGAGAGCTGCAGGCCGCTGTCCAGCACACCTTCGGCGATGGAGAGGGTCGGCGGATGCACCGGGATCCGGGCGAAGATCGCGTCATGGGCAAGCAGATTGTAGATTCGCAGCGTCTTCAGCCCTTCGAAGCGGGTACGGGCATAGCCCTGCCCCTCCTCCGCTTCCAGCCGATCGATGGCGGCGCGCAGGCCGGCGATCAGCTCGGCGGGCACCACGTCGGGAACCACAGTGAAACCCTGGTCCCGCATTTCCGCCAGATGGCGCGCCCGCGCCGCCTCGGACAGACCGCCCATGTTTCGCCCTCCCCTGGTCGACCCGGACAGTGGCCATGGTGACCGGGCCGGGCCGGGCCGCGCAAGCCCCGTCCGTACCAGGGACCGGTCAGGCGCGGGCGGAGAACATCGACACCAGCAGGCCGCGGGGTTCCCGGCGGATCGCCTCGACCCAGACCCAGGCCGCCGCGATCGAAATCGCCGGATTGACGGCATAGAAGACCGGGTACCAGGTGCCGTAGTAGTCGCCGAAGAAGGGCATCCACAGATGCCAGAGCGCGGTCATGACCAGCAGATGGCTGCAGAACAGCGGGAACACATAGGGATCGTAGCGGGCGATCATGTCACCCAGCCGATTGCCGTCCCGGTTCAGCCAGCCGGCGAAGATCCAGAAGGCGAGCGCCCCGAGGAAACGGCGGATCTCGATGAAATTCGCCTTGTGGGCGACCGCGAACTGGTCCACCGGCGTGATGATCTCGAGCTGCCGGGCGACGTCGTAGGCCGAGATCAGCACGAGGTAGACGACGAAGGAGGTGACGATCGGGGCCGCCCAGCGATCGAGAATGTCGGTCGGAATCCCGCGATCGGCGACGATGATGCCGAGCGTGAACAGGAGCGGGATGATCGGCCGCATGACGAAATAGAGTTTGACGTCGGTCGCGAACCAGGCAAACAGCGCGGCCAGCAGCAGCACCGGGAAACGCCGGGCAACGGCGCGCAAGACAGGAAACAGCAGGAAACAGGCGAACAGGTCGCGCAGGAAGGCGAGCTGGGTGTTGATCGGCGGTGAACCGAGGGCAAACACCAGGTTGACCCATTCCGGCGCCGTGATGTCGAACCGGTCGATCAGCTCCTGGCGCCCGAGGAAGATGCCGGACGCCACGACGACCAGCACCGCCAGGACGTTCCACGAGACCATCGGGACAATCAGCGTGCGGAAACGCTTGCGGATCAGCGTCGGGTAACTGTCGCGCTTGCAGCTCAGCACCGCCAGATAGCCGCCGATGATGCTGAGTAGCGGTGTCGATGCCCGCCCGAAGATGTCGGAGAGGATGAACCGGACCACGTCGAACGGGCGATAGCCGAACTGCTGGTAGTCGAGTTCCTCGGCGCCCGGACTGATATGGGCGAAGAGCATGAATCCGATACAGAGCGCCCGCGCGATGCGCATGCGTCGCGACAATTCCGCGTTCATGGAAATGCCCCCCCTCCGGCAACTGTTACTGCAATCATTCCGACAAGCGTTTCAGACGATCCGAACAACTCCTCGCGCCCGTCGAAAGACAGTCACGCCCCTCATGTCTACGTCGAATGTGTTAACCTTCGATTATTGGAAATTCAACCACGACGGTCACAAAATCCGCGGCTTCGCGCCCTTTCGACGCCGTTCAGGCGGAGGTTTGGCGCGCGCTTGCCGCCCAGCGCGCGAACGCCAGCGACACCACCCCGAGCAATGCGAAGGCGGTGACAAGCGGGACGATGGTGCCGTCGTAGAGAAGCCCGATGACGATCGCGAGGAGCACCGAAATCAGGGTCGACACCGAGCCGACGACCGCCGCGCCGATGCCCGCGATATGGCCAAGCGGCTCCATCGCCAGCGCGTTCAGGTTGCCAAACAGCATGCCGATGCAGAAGAAGATCCCCATCAGGAAAAGCACGAACTGCCAGAGCGGTGGATGACCGTCAGCGAGCAGCGCGAGCGGCAGGAAGCCGAACGAGAGCGCGATCAGGACAACCAGGGCAAGGCTGCTCAGCCGCTGCATGCCGAAACGCATGACGAGGCGACCGTTGGCGATCGAGGCCGCGCCGATCGCCAGCGCAAGCGCGCCGAAATAGATCGGGAAGGCCTCGCCGAGCGCGTATTGCACCTGGAAGATCTGCTGGGCCGAGCTCAGATAGGCGATGAACGCGCCGCTCACCGTGCCGGTCGCCAGGATATGACCGAGCACCGAGCGATTGCGGAAGCACTCCGCTATGCCCGACAGCAGGACGCGCGACGACAACCTGCGCCGTCGCTCGCGCGGCAGGGTTTCCGGTTGCCGCAACAGCAGCCAGAGCGAGGCGGTCACGGCAAGCAGCAGGAACATCACGAAGATCGCCCGCCAGCCGGCAAGCAGCATGACCGCCTGGCCGAGCGCCGGGGCCAGTGCCGGAACCAGGATGAAGACCGCCATCACGAAGGACATGATGCGCGCCATCGCGCGACCCTCGTGCCGGTCGCGGACCATGGCGACCGTGACGATTCTCGGCCCCGCCGCGCCCAGCCCCTGCAGGAAGCGGCCTGTCAGCATCTGCTCGAAATCGGCGGCGAACAGCGACAGCAGGCAACCGGTCATGAAGAT
This sequence comes from Oceanibacterium hippocampi, assembly GCF_900172325.1. Taxonomy (GTDB): domain Bacteria; phylum Pseudomonadota; class Alphaproteobacteria; order Sneathiellales; family Sneathiellaceae; genus Oceanibacterium; species Oceanibacterium hippocampi. Next base: position 456,304 of record NZ_FWFR01000002.1, read on the forward strand.
GAAAAGGCCGAGATAGATGGCGTTCTTACGGCCGATGCTGTCGGACAGCGGCCCGTAGAAGATCTGCCCGAACGAGAATCCGATGAACAGCGCCGTCACGAGGAGCTGGTTGTTGTTCTCGTTGACGACGCCGAGCGCCGCGCCGATTTCCGTCAGCGCCGGAAGGATCGCATCGATCGACATCGCGGTCAGCGATATCAGCAACGCCATCAGCGCGACGAATTCCGCGGCGCCCGCCGCGGCGCGATTGTCAGACAAAGAATGCTCTCCCCGGATCCGGCGTCGCCGGTCGTCGCGCTACTTGAACTCGGTTTCGACGAAGGCGAAGGGCGCCGCGCCGCTGTTGATCACATTGTGCGACACGCCCGCCTCCCGGAAGTAGGAAGCGCCTGCCCGCATCGGCACCCGCGTTTCCTTGCCGTTGTCGTCGACGATCGTCAACTCGCCATCGCCGAGCGGCACGACGACATAGTCGAATCCGTGAACATGATGCCCGGTCTCCGCGCCCCGGGCGAACTCCCAAAGCGCGACCCGGGTCCGCGCGTTGTCGACCTGGATCGTCGCCACGGCCTTCTGCCGGTTGGTTGCCATCACTCGCTCTCCTGTCTCGCTGGATCCGGATGATACCGGCCGGGCGGGGCGCTAGTCGACCTGCCCGGTATTCGCCTGCCCGAGCAGCGCCAGCACGTCGTCCGCGGTCCGGAGCGGAACCGGGTTGCTGCGCACCCACGGATTGGCAAGAGCCGATTCGGCAATCCGCTGCCAGGCGTCCCGCGGCACCGAGACGGCATCCAGCGTCCGCGGCAGGCCCAGCCCGGCGATCAGGTCGTGAAGCGCCCTCGCCGCGCTCGGCGCCGCCGGATCGAGCGCCATTCGCACCCATTCCGCCCGCTCCGGCATCGACGGGCTGTTCAGCGCGACCACATGCGGCAGCATCACGCAGGAGGTATGGCCGTGCGGCACCCCGGCGACGGCGCCAAGCTGGTGGCCGATCCCGTGCGAGGCGCCGTATGACACCTTCATGATCCCGCTCGAGGCGAGCCAGACGCCGAGCTGGCAGGTCGCGCGCGCTGCCAGGTCGTCGGGGCGCGCACTCACCGCCTTCAGGCCATCGCCGAGTAGCCGGAGGGCGTGCAGCGCAAGGCCGTCGACATAGGCGCTCGGCGCCCGCGACATGATCCCCTCGACCGCATGGTCGACCGCGCGGATTCCGGTCGAAAGCCACAGCCATTCCGGCGTCAGCAGCGTGATCGCGGGGTCGTAGATCACCGTCTCCGCCGGGAAGCTACGGCTCAGGAAGGCGACCTTGGTATGGGTCTCCGGATCGACGCTGGCGCCGACCGAACCGAACTCCGCGCCCGACATCGTCGTCGGAACGGTGATGTGGGGACAGCGCGGCGCCGGGTGCGGCGACGGCGCCATTGTCCCGGATTCGTCGACGCCCGCGCGAATCGCCAGCACCGCCGGGCCGTCGCCGGCACCCGCCGCGTCGGCGATCCGGGCGACCTTGACGAGGTCGATGACCGAGCCGCCGCCGACCGACAGGATCAGGTCCGGGTCGAGGGCGCGGATCCGCCCCACCAGGTCGAGGACGCAGGACAGCGGCGAATGGGCAACGACATCATCGAAGGTCCCGGCATGGCGAGGCCCGAGCGCCGCGACGATCGAGCGGATCGCGTCGGTTTGTCGAGAAAGCGAGCGTGACGCGACGACAAGCACCCGCCGGGCGTCCCTGCGGGCCGCCTCGGCGGCGACCGTTTCGGCCGCGGGCCGGCCGTGGATCACCGCCTTCTGATCGGAATATTCGTAGGCCCCCGCCTCGTATTGCAGCATCGCGTCCTCTCCTGTTGCCGGCCCAACGTTACCGCCGGCAGCGCCGTACGAATACGGCAAACACGCGTCGCCGGCGAGAGCCGGCAGGCCACCCTCTTGCCCGGCGCCATCGCTTCGTCCTATCAAACATCACCGCAGCCGAGCTGGAGTGAGACCGGATGACCCTGCCGACCTTCCTGAAAGAGCGCCTGTCGATCCCGGTTATCGGTTCGCCGCTCTTCATCATTTCGAACCCCGACCTCGTGATCGCCCAGTGCAAGGCCGGCATCGTCGGCTCGTTCCCGGCCCTCAACGCCCGGCCGGAAAGCCTGCTGGACGAATGGCTGCACCGGATCACCGAGGAACTGGCGGCGCATGACCGGGCCCACCCCGAGCGGCCCTCGGCGCCGTTCGCGGTCAACCAGATCGTCCATCGCTCGAACGAGCGGCTGGAGCGGGATCTGGCGCTCTGCGTGAAATACAAGGTGCCGATGGTCATCACCTCGCTCGGCGCCCGGCCCGAGCTGAACGACGCCGTACACAGCTACGGCGGCATGGTCATGCACGACATCATCAACAACCGCTTCGCCCACAAGGCGATCGAGAAGGGCGCCGACGGCCTGGTCGCGGTGGCCGCCGGGGCCGGCGGGCATGCGGGCACGATCTCGCCCTTCGCCCTGATCCAGGAAATCCGCGAATGGTTCGACGGGCCACTGGCGCTCTCGGGCGCGATCGCGACCGGCAATGCCATCCTCGCGGCAATCGCCGCCGGCGCCGATCTGGCCTATATCGGTTCGGCCTTCATCGCCACCGAGGAGGCGAACGCGGACGCCAGCTACAAGCGCATGATCACCGAATGCGAGGCCGGCGACATCGTCTACACCAACCTCTTCACCGGCGTGCACGGCAACTATCTGAAGCCGTCGATCACCAATGCCGGGCTCGACCCGGACAACCTGCCGGTCAGTGACCCGACGAAGATGAGCTTCGGTTCCGACCGGGAGCGCGACAAGAAAGCCTGGAAGGACATATGGGGCTGCGGCCAGGGCATCTCGGCGGTCAAGGAGGTGTTGCCTGCGGCGGAACTCGTCGCCCGGCTGAAGACCCAATACGACGCGGCGCGCGACCGGATCGGCCGGGCCGCCTGAAAGGACGCATGGCAGGACCGGCCCGGCGGCGATCGCTCAGTTGCCGAGCCGGACACTCCCGTCGAGGGTGTATTTCTGCGTGGTCGTCTGCGACGTCAGGTCGAGAACGACGGCGGCCCCGCCGGACACCACCACCAGGGCGATAACGGCAACCAGAAAAGCTTTCATCGGCGTCTGTTCCCCTCAAAAGCGCCCGTCGAGCCTAACCCGACCCGGGTCGATGCGGCAAATCACTCGTCTCCCGGCGCGCCGGTGATGCGCACGAGATAATCGATCAGGATATCGCGGTCCGCCTCGCTCGGCAGCCGCTGCAACGGCATCTTCGAGCCGGGCGTCAGGTTCTCCGGCCCGATCGCGAACAGCTCGGCCACGGTTTCCCGCGTCCAGACGATGTCGCTGTCCCGGAGCGCCGCCGAATAGGGATAGCCGGGCACGCTGCCGGCGCGGCGTCCGAAGACGCGGTAGAGCGTCGGTCCGGCCCGGTTGCCGCCATCCGCGGTCACCGTGTGACAAACTTGGCATTTGCGGAACAGCTCGGCGCCGCGCCTGTTTTCATCGGCCTCCGCCCCTGCCCCGGTCCCGGCCCGCGCCATCCGCCCATTGCCGGGCGCGCGGTCGATTTCCATGCCATCGTCGGCCGACCAGAGCCGGAGTACCTCGTCCGACCCGGCCGAGAGCAGAATCTCGCCTTCGGCGGCGAAACCGAGGCCCCAGACCGCGCCGTCATGGGCGGCCGCCTGCCAGAGCAGGCGGCGCCCGGCAAGGTCCCAGAAATTGACGAACCCGGCCGCATCGCCGCTCGCCAGATGGCGGCCGTCGGCAGAGATCGCGAGCGACAGCACCGGGCTCTCATGGCCTTCGAGGTGACCGGTCTCGCGCCGCGTCGCAACGTCCCAGAGCCGAACCGACTGATCGATCGAGGCGGAGGCGAGAGTCGAGCCATCGGGACTGAACGCCAGCCCGTTGACGGCGAAATCGTGGCCGAGCAGTTGGCCGAGCACGACGCCATCGGCGATCCGGCGGATCGTGATGCCGCCATCGTGATCGCCGGCGGCGGCGATCCCGCCGTCCGGCGAGACCGCCAGGCAATTGACGTTGAACTCGATCTGCCAGGTCGCCCGGAGCGGCTGCTCCGCATCCAGATCCCAGAGCCGGATCGTCCGGTCCCAGCCGCCCGTCAGTGCGCGCCGCCCGTCCGGGGCGAGCGCGAGCGCCACGGCCTTGCCGCGGTGCGCCTCGAGGCGGCGGAGTTCCTCGCCGCCGTCGAGGTCCCAGAGGATCAGCACCCCGTCATCGCCAAGCGAGAGGCCCTGGTGCGCGCCCGGCCGGATGGCGACGGCATTGACGGCCGCGTCATGCCCGACGAACTGGCGGAGCGGCTCGCGATTCGCCAGGTCCCAGAGGATCACGTTGTAGTCGAAGCCGCCCGAGAGCGCGACGCGCCCCGAGCGATCGGCAGCGACGGCCCGCACCGGCCCGCCATGGGCGGCAAGTTCCGCCGCTGCCGGCCCGCCGAGGCAGCAGACCAGCAGCGTCAGGACCGCCACAGGCCGGCGGAACGCCGCCACCACACGCTGTCGCCCCCTTGCCATGCGGATGCCGGTGCCAGCCTAGTCGTCGCCGGCGCCCGGCTGCCGCCCGATCTCGTCCATCCAGACGCTGTGATGTTCGCGCGCCCAGTTCTCGTCGACATCGCCGGAGCCCATCGCGTCGAAGGCCCCCTGCATGCCGAGCGTGCCGATATAGATATGGCCGAAAATGACGACGATCAGCCCGATTCCGACGATGGCGTGCCAGAGCTGGGTAAGCTGCATTTCGGCGGTCGCGCTCAAGCTTGTCGGCAGATCGAGCCCTAGAAGGTTGAGCAGCCGGAAGGTGCCCTCGAAATAGCTGATCTCGAACGGGAACATCAGGCCGAGGCCGGTCAGGCTGATCGAGATGCCGCCGATGATCACCAGCCAGTAAAGGATCTTCTGGCCGGCATTGAACTTGCGCGCCGGCGGATGCTTGCGGCCGCCCAGCATGCCGCCGGCCTTGACCAGCCAGATCAGGTCGTAGCGGTTCGGGATATTCTGCCGGATCCACAGCACCAGGATCAGCACGAGGCCGATCATGAAGGCGAAGGCGACGTAATTGTGCAGATACTTGCCGGCCTGGGTGATCGTCGCGAACGCCTCCTTGCCGAGCAGCGGGATGATCAGTTCCCGCCCGAACATCAGGTTGAGGCCGGTCAGCCCGAGAACCACGAAGGAGAGCGCCGTCAGCCAGTGGGCGAAGCGCTCGAACCCGTTGAAGCGGCGCACGGTGCGACCGCTCAGGCCGTGATCGACACGGATCCGGCCACGCAGCGCGAAGAACAGCGCGAGCAGGGCCAGCATGCCGACGAGGGCGATGCCGCCCCAGAACTTAAGCGGCCCGTTCCGCCAGATCCGCCAATCCTCGCCGTTGCTCTGGATCAGCACCCCGGCCTGCTGGTTCGGCAGGCTCACATTGCCGCTCTCGCCCTGGCGGATGGCCCGCCAGAAATTCGAATCGCTCGAATTGCCGAGCGCGTTGCCCGGCACCGCTCCGGCGTCCTGGGCCAGGGCCGCCGGCGCGGTCGCCAGGAATACACCGCCCAGCCCGGCGGCAACGAACAGGATGACGAGCAGCGTGCGCAGGGCACGGCCGCAGGCAAGCACCGGTTGGGTCCGCATGACGCCACCTTCAGGAAGGAATGGAAATGTCGCGACGGGGACGACGGGACGCGATCATGAGACCGCGCCCCGCCCCCTTGTCTGGCCTCGTCAGCCGCCGGCCTTCGACCGATAGGCCGTGCCCCAGCCCCAGGCGCCGGAGCCGAAGCCCCGGGCGACGACACGCTCGCGGTAGATCGACGAGACGGTATCCCCGTCACCGCCGAGCAACGCCTTGGTCGAGCACATCTCCGCGCAGAGCGGAAGCTTGCCCTCGGCGAGCCGGTTGCGGCCGTATTTCTGGAACTCGGCCGCGGAGTTGTCCTCCTCCGGGCCACCGGCGCAGAAGGTGCACTTGTCCATCTTCCCGCGACTGCCGTAGTTCCCGGCCTGCGGATATTGCGGCGCCCCGAACGGACAGGCGTAGAAGCAATAGCCGCAGCCGATGCAGAGATCCTTCGAGTGCAGGACCACGCCATCGTCGGTTTCGTAGAAGCAGTCGACCGGGCAGACCGCCATGCACGGCGCGTCCGAGCAGTGCATGCAGGCCACCGAGATCGACCGTTCGCCGGGCTTGCCGTCATTGATGGTGACGACCCGTCGCCGATTGACCCCCCACGGAACCTCATGCTCGTTCTTGCATGCGGTCACGCAGGCATTGCACTCGATGCAACGCTCAGCGTCGCAGAGGAACTTCATTCTTGCCATTTCAAGTTCTCCTTACGCCGGCTCGATACGGCAGAGTGTCGCCTTGGTTTCCTGCATCTGGGTCACCGAGTCGTAGCCGTATGTCTGCGCCGTGTTCGAGGCTTCGCCGAGGACATAGGGATCCGCGCCCTTGGGATATTTCGCCCTCAGGTCCTCGCCCTGGAAGTGACCGCCGAAATGGAACGGCATGAAGGCCACGCCGCGCCCGACACGTTCCGTCACCAGCGCCGCGACCTTGACCTTGGCGCCCGACGGGCTGTGCAGCCAGACCTGCTGCTTGTCGCGCAGGTTGAGGCCGTTCGCGTCGTACGGATTGATTTCGACGAACATTTCCTGCTGCAGTTCCGCCAGCCACGGGTTGGAGCGCGTCTCCTCGCCGCCGCCCTCGTATTCCACGAGTCGTCCGGAGGTCAGGATCATCGGGAACTCGACCGAGAAATCCTGCTTCTGGATCGATGCGTACATCGTCGGCAGCCGGTAGAACTTGCGATCCTCGTAAGTCGGGTAGTCGGCCACGAGATCGCGCCGCGAGGTGTAGAGAGGCTCGCGGTGGAGCGGTACCGGGTCGGGGAAGTTCCAGACCACGCACCGCGCCTTGGCATTGCCGAAGGGCGCGCAACCATGCTTGATCGCGACCCGCTGGATACCGCCTGACAGGTCGGTCTTCCAGTTGGTCTTGTCACCGGCGACAGCATCGATGGCCTTGCGCTCGTCGTCCGTCAGATCGCCATCCCAGCCGAGTTTCTTCAGCATGGCCATGGTGAATTCCGGATAACCGTCCTTGATCTCCGAACCGACCGAGTAGACGCCGTCGGCAAGCAGGTTCTGGCCGTCCCGTTCGACCCCGAACCGGGCCCGGAAGGTCAGTCCGCCCTCGGCCACCGGCCGCGAGGTGTCGTAGAGGATCGGTGTCCCGGGATGCTTCATCTCCGCGGTACCCCAGCATGGCCAGGGCAGCCCGTAGACCTCGCCGTCCAGCGGCCCGCCGGTCGCGCGCAGTGTCGTCCGGTCGAAGGTGTGCTGGTACTGCATGTGCATCTTCAGCCGTTCCGGCGACTGGCCGGTATAGCCGACGGTCCACATGCCGCGGTTGAATTCCCGGGTGATGTCCTCGACGACCGGATCGGTGCCCTTGACCTCGATATTGCGGAACATCTCGTCCGCGATGCCGAGCTTCTTGGCGAACAGGTACATGATCTCGGCGTCGTTCTTCGATTCGAAGACCGGGTCGATGACCTTGTCCCGCCACTGCAGCGACCGGTTGGAGGCGGTCACCGAGCCCGAGGTCTCGAACTGGGTGGCCGCCGGCAGCAGGTAGACGCCGTCCTTGCGGTCGTGCATCACCGCGGCAACGGTCGGATAGGGATCGACGACGACGAGAAGATCGAGCTTCTCCATCGCCTCCTTCATCTCCGGACCGCGGGTCTGCGAGTTCGCGGCATGGCCCCAGAACACCATCGCCCGGACATTGTCCGGCTGATCGATGTTCTCCTTCGCCTCGAGCACGCCGTCGATCCAGCGCGAGACCGGGATACCGTTGTCCTCCATCAGTTCCTGGGAGGCGAAGCGGGCCTTCAGCCACTCGTAGTCGGTTTCCCAGACCCGGGCCCAGTGCTGCCAGGCGCCGGCCTTGAGGCCGTAGTAACCCGGCAGGGTGTGCGACATCACGCCCAGATCGGTCGCGCCCTGCACGTTGTCATGGCCACGGAAGATGTTGGTGCCGCCACCGGCGACGCCCATGTTGCCGAGCGCCAGCTGCAGGATGCAGTAGGCACGGGTGTTGTTGTTGCCGTTGGCATGCTGGGTCGAGCCCATGCACCAGATCACCGTCGACGGCCGGTTGTTGACCATCGTGCGGGCCACGCGGGCGAGCTGCGAGCCCGGCACGCCGGTCACCCGCTCGGTCTCCTCCGGGGTCCATTTGGCGACCTCGGGCCGGATCTGGTCCATGCCCCACACGCGGGTGCGGATGAACTCCTTGTCTTCCCAGCCATTCTCGAAGATGTGCCAGAGAATGCCCCAGATCAGCGCGACGTCCGTACCGGGACGGAAGCGGACATATTCGTCGGCATGCGCCGCGGTGCGCGTGAAGCGCGGATCGCAGACGATCAGGGCCGCGTTGTTCTCTTCCTTCGCCTTCAGCAGATGAACCAGCGAGACCGGGTGGGCCTCGGCCGGATTACTGCCGATCAGGAACATCGCACGGGAATTGTGGATGTCGTTGTAGCTGTTCGTCATGGCGCCGTAGCCCCAGGTGTTGGCAACACCTGCGACCGTGGTCGAATGGCAGATCCGCGCCTGGTGATCGACGTTGTTCGAACCCCAGTAGGAGGCGAACTTGCGGAACAGATAGGCCTGCTCGTTGGAATGCTTGGCCGAACCGAGCCAGTAGACCGAGTCGGGACCGGACTTCTCGCGGATCTGCAACATCTTGTCGCCGATCTCGTCGATCGCGTTTTCCCAGCTCATCCGCTCCCATTTGCCGTCGACCAGCTTCATCGGATATTTCAGCCGGCGTTCGCCATGGGCATGCTCGCGCACCGATGCGCCCTTCGCGCAATGGGCCCCGAGATTGAACGGGCTGTCGAAGCCGGGCTCCTGCCCGATCCAGACGCCGTTCTTGACCTCGGCGATCACCGTGCATCCGACCGAACAATGGGTGCAGACGCTCTTGATCTGGGTGACGTTGCCCGCCGCCGTGGCGGTCTGGGCTTCCGCCTTCCGGACGGTTCCGCCGGTCACCAGCGAGGCGGCCGCGAGGCCTCCCGCGGTCAACCCGGAGCGCCTCAGGAAGGTGCGTCGGTCGATGGCACTGCCGGTCAGTCCGGCAAGGGCCTTGGACAAACGGGGGCCTCTCGCAACCCCGTTGGTCTTCTTTCTGAGCATTGACCTCTCCGATATGTCAAAGAGTTGTCGAAGTCGCGGCTAGAAGCGCGCGAGCTCGTAATAGGTCTTCACATGTGCGGTTTCCCGATAGCCCGCGGATTTTCCCGCGACCGGCACGGCCGCCTCGACGGTCGCCGCCTGTGTCGCGAGTGCGACACCGCCGGTGGTAGCCCCGAGCGCGGCGAGCTTCAGGAAGTCGCGGCGTTCCGGGGAAGCCGGCTTCGCTTTCTCATTCATCGCCAATCCCTCTTGTTGAAGGTGTGAACCACTTACGCGACTAAATACTGGCAAAAGATACGGGTTCGTTCCGGCGCGGGTCGCGCCTCAGTCGAGCATCTGGAAGGCCAGCGACTCGACCTCCAGGAAGCGCCGCCCGAGCATGCCGATGGGGACGTAGAGATCGGCCGATTCGGCGGTTTCCAGGTCCTCGAAGAACTGGCCCATCCAGGGGCCGATATGGCTGCCGAAGAAGGTCCGCTGCGCCGCCAGTCCGAGCGGCGCACCGAAGCTGCCGCCGATCAGGCCGGCCATGATCTCGCAGAGCGTCGCCGCGTGATCCTCCGGGATCCGGTTCTGCTCCGCCCGGCCGACGCCGAGCACGGCAAGGTCGGCGCGCAGCGCGGCCAGCGGCTTCTCGTTCAGGAATCCGGTCAGGTAGAAGGAGCCGTGCGGTACCAGTTCGCCGCGGCCGAGGCCGATGAAAAGCGCCTGGTATTCCTCGCGCGCCGCCCGCGGGCTCGTTCGCGCGGCAACCCGCGCCAGATCCGCCATGGCTATTCCGAGCGGCGTCTCATCGCCGGTCAGGCCGGCCGCCACCTGGAGCAGTTCCGCATCCGGCTCGACCGCCAGGAACCGCGCCAGCAACGTGTAATGCTGCGCGCGCGCAAACTCTTCCTCCGGGATGTCGTCCGGAATTTCCTGAATGTCGGGCTCCGTCGGCAATGTCTGATCGACAGCCTCGGGGAGCCTCGCGGCGCGCCCCTTGCTCTCCGTCACATCAACCCTTGGCGTTTCGCGGCGGCCCGTTTCTTTTGAACGGCGGGCCTGCCTGCCCTCAGAATCCTGTATCCCATCAACCCTATACCTCTTCGTCGGCAACCACCAAGCCTTTCGGGCAGGACACCGGCTAGCCGGCGTCCTCACCCTTCGATCTCGCCGCGGATCCGACCATTCCCGCGCCAGGCGTTCCGTCTTCCTCGCCGTCCGGCGGCCCATCCGTGGCCTCCGTCTCAGGCACGTCCGGCGCGTCATTCGACGGTTCATCCGTTGCGGGTCCGTCATTCGCCGCGATCACCGCGGGTTCGGCCGGACCGGTCTTGGCGGCCTCGCCATCCTCGGTGAGTTCCTTGAGGAAGCCGCGACCGACCTTGTAGGCGGTCTTCATGCCCGGGATGACCCGCGCCGCATCGGTGAAGTCGTCACCGTAATCGACCAGGCCGTCGACGTTGGCGAGCACCGGGTCGAGCCGCCAGAGCCGCCGCAGGGCGAGGCGCCGGACAGCGTCGGGCACATCCTTCTTCATGAAGACGGTGAAATCGCCGTCCCGCTCCATCGCCTCCGGGTCCGGCAGCGCCGCGTCGTCCCGCGCCTGTTCTTCGGCTGCGACGCCCGGCGCCGGCACGGCAGCGGCGTCGCCCGACAGCAGACCGGGCGCCCGTCCAGGCAGTTCATCGACGTCCGGGTCGGCCACCGCCACCGTTGTCTCGTCCGGCATGACCGGCGCCGCCCGTCCACGCAGCGACAGCCGACCGCTTTCGCGGGACAACTGCTTCCGGCGCGCCCAGCGGTCGAGGAATTTTCCCTGTTCAGCCAATGCCGGTCCCCTTCGGCATCACCCGCGGTTCGGGCGCGAAGGCCCCGCCGTCGGGATTGTGCGGCCGCCGCTTCCGCTTGAGGAACCGTTCGTCGACATGGTGTCGGTCGATATATCCCTGTACCCAGGCGATGATGCCGGGCGGCATCTCGACCGGTTCGACGATTTCCTCGCCGCTGTCGAGATAGTCCTGCGCCTCGAACGGCGAGGCCGTCACCATATGGACGGCGATGTCGTTCTCCACCTCGCGCTCGTCGGGGCGGAGCACGACGTAGAGGACCGGGGTTTCGTTCGACAGATTGACCCTGTAGGCCTCGGTCTCGCTCCGATGCAGGACCAGCTCGAGGGTCGCCGCATGAAAACGCTGCCAGCCATCCCCCTCGGCCAGCAGGCGCCAGCGGGCGGTTGGCGGCGCGCCCACGATCACCCCCGCCGGCAGCCAGAAATGGTCCTGCCAGGGATGATTGCTCGTGCGCCGCTCGATCACGACACCGAGCGTCATGGCTTCGCTCCTGGTCATCGGATGCGCCTTTTGCGCCGCCCTCCCCCTGAGGCCCTGTTATCCACAAGCATAGGGACGGTCCCGACGGAACTTCAAGCGGCGAAACGCCCGATCACATCCACATGGTGGAAAGTTGATTGCCGCTTGTCAGAAAGACTCCTGATAGTGTTAGCGTAGCGGTCAAAAGGATCGCGGGGAGGAAAACCGGGTGGAATACAACGGCAAGAAAATTCTTGTTTGCGACTGCGAACACAGCATGCCGATCGACGGCGACAAGCTTGTCCGGGCCTGCGGTGCCAAGGGCCCGCTCGAGGTACAGACCCAGCTTTGTCGTGCGCAGATCGACAATTTCCGCGCCGCACTCGTCGACGGTGTCGGCGATATCGTGGTCGCCTGCACCCAGGAGGCGCCGCTGTTCGCCGAGATCCATGACGAGATGGGCTCGGAACGGCGGCTGATCCACTCCAACATCCGCGAACGGGCCGGCTGGTCGGCCGATGCCGACGCGGCATTGCCGAAGATCGCCGCCCTGCTCGCCGAGGCCACAGTCGAGGTCCCGGACGCCCCGACGCTGACCATCGAATCCGACGGTGTCTGCCTGGTGTACGGCCGCGACGAGGTGGCCTTCGCCGCCGCCGAACGGCTATCGCAACGTCTGGATGTCACCCTGCTGCTCGACGGCCGGCCCGACCTGCTGCCGCCGCGGGTCGGCGAGGTGCCGGTCTTCGGTGGCCGGATCGCGAAGGCAAGCGGTCATTTCGGCGCCTTCGAGCTGGTCGTCGACGATTACGCGGCGCCCCGGGTCTCGTCCCGCGCCGGCCTTGCCTTCGATCCCGGCCGCGATGGCGCGCGCTCGACCTGCGATCTCATTCTCGACCTGTCCGGGGGCACGCCGCTGTTTCCCGCCGGCGGGCGCCGGGACGGTTACTACCGTGTCGATCCGGCCGATCCGGTCGCGGTCGAGCGGGCGATCTTCGACATCGCCGACATGGTCGGCAGCTTCGAGAAGCCGCGCTATGTCGCCTTCGAGCCTTCGCTCTGCGTGCACAGCCGGAACCGCATCACGGGCTGCCACCGCTGCCTGGACGCCTGCCCGGCCGGGGCGATCCGGCCGGCCGGCGACACCGTCGAGATCGACCCCCATCTCTGCGGCGGCTGCGGCAACTGCGCCAGCGTCTGCCCGACCGGCGCCGCGGCCTATGCGCTGCCGCCCCAGGACGCGTTGTTGCTGCGGCTGCGAACACTGCTCGAGACCTACCGCAAGGCCGGCGGGGAATCCCCGGTCCTGCTGCTGGTCGACGAGCCGTTCGGCGAGGACATGATCGCCGCCTCGTCGCGCCAGGGTCGCGGCCTGCCGGCCAATGTTCTCCCGTTCGCCGTCAACGAGGTGACCCAGCCGAGCTTCGATTTCATCGCCTCGGCGTTCGCCTATGGCATTACGCATCTCGTCATTCTCGTGCCGCCCAAGCGGCGGCAGGAGAGCGATTCGCTGGCCGGGCAGACGGCGATGATCGAACGCCTGCTGGACGGCCTCGGCTACGCGCCGGGCGCGGTGGTCTTCCTCGATTGCGACGATCCGGAGCGGCTTGAGGAAAGCCTCTGGACGCTGACCCCGCGACCGGGAGCCGAGGCCGGAAGCTTCATGCCGCTCGGCACCAAGCGGGCCAACGCGGCGCTCGCCCTCGGCCACCTGCAGAAGGTGGCGCCGGCCCCGGCCGACCGCGTCGCCCTGCCGGCCGGTGCCCCGTTCGGCTCGGTCGAGATCGATGTCGACGGCTGCACGCTCTGCCTGTCCTGCGTCTCGACCTGCCCGGTCAACGCGCTGCGCGACGATCCGGACCGGCCGCGCCTGTCATTCGTCGAGAACGCCTGCGTGCAATGCGGACTCTGCGTCGCCACCTGCCCGGAAAAGGTCATGCGGCTCGAACCCCGCTACGATTTCACCGCGGCGGCCCGGAACGAACGCCTGGTGAAGGAGGAAGAGCCTTACGAATGCGTCCGCTGCGGCAAGGAATTCGGCACCAGAAGCTCGGTCGAGCGGATCGTCGCCGCGCTCGCCGGCAAGCATTCGATGTTCCGGGACCCGGCCGCGGTCGAACGCATCCGGATGTGCGAGAATTGCCGGGTCGTCGTCCAGTTCGAGGCACAGGACAATCCGTTCGCCGGTGCGCCGCGACCGAAGGTCCGCACCACCGAAGACGACCTTCGCGAGCGCGAGGCCGAAATCGAGGAAGCCCGCAGGAAGCTCCTCGCCGAGCGCAAGGGCACCGACGACAGCCAGACCTGACGGCCGCCGGAGCCCCTGCAGGGCCGGCGCGTCCTATTCGCTGGCCGTCGTGCTCCGGCAGTAGGCCTCGGCGCGGCTCAGGAACGTTTCCGCCTGACGGGCATCGTAGACGCCGTCCGCGAGTTCCTTGTCGATCGCCGCGCGGCGCTCATGCAAGCAGGCGACGAAGGCCGCCTCGTTCGGGCCTGCCGCTTCCGCCTGGCTACCCATGATCCGGTCCTGGGCGATGACGAAGATGACGCCGGCGAGCCCGAGAAAGACGAGAAAGGAAATCGCCCTCGCCAGAATACTGTCGAGAAAACCGCGCTTTGATGCCATGTCCGTTCCCCCTATTCGAGCGTGATATCGCCGTCGATCCCGACTTCCAGCCCGACGGCGCCGATCTTCAGCGTGACCGTCGCGGCGACGGTTTCGTTGCCCGAGAGCCGGCCCGAGTCGAGCGCCTCGCGGATCGCCGTCTCGATCTCGCGCTGCGAGGTGACGCCGACCTTCTTGAGAAACTTGCGCAAGCTCATGTTGAAGGCTTCTTCGTTCATAATCTTAATCCTCCCTCGGGTTTGTCATGATAGCGGCGCCAGCGGCAGGTTGACGAGCAGGTTCTGAGGCTTGAAGCGGACCATGCCGTCCGTCGTCATGGCAAGCGCCAGGTAGACCGGGCGCCCCTGTGCGTCCGGCAGGATCCGCGACTCGTCGGCGAACTCCAGCCGGAACAGCGCGAGCAGGCGGCCAAGCGTCTCCTCTTCCAGTTCCTGGCCCTCGTAGAGGGAGTTCAGGATCGCGCTGGCCTCGACGTCGAGTCCGGTATGCCAGCGCCATTGCTCGTCGCTGATCTTCTGTACTGGATGAATACGGCTCTCGACGCCGAGCATGTGCAGGATCCAGCGCTCCATGACCCGGCAGAGCGCATCCTGGCCGGGCCGGCCGAAGGTCAGGTCGAAGACCATGTCGAAGCGGTCGCTGCGCGCCCAGTAGCCGTCTCCGTTGCCCTTGTTCAGAATATCGAGCTCGACCTCGTTCATGTCGGTGCCCGCCTCGACCAGGAGCTGCCCGAGAGAGCCCAGTCCGCCGGTCCGCCGGTGCATCTCGACGACTTCCGCGTCGGCAAGCAGGGCGCCGGATTCCCGCAGCGTCACCTTCTGGTTGCGGAAGAAAAGCTCGCCCGCGCGCGCCTGGTAGGGATCGTCGCAGCCTTCCATCGCACTGCGTAGGACCACGTGCACCAGGTGATCGAGGAACAGTGCCGGCCAGCTCACCTGCCGGCCGAAGAACCCGAGGTAGCAACGCTCCGCCGTGCCCGCCTCGACCAGCGCGTCGCGAAACGAGAGCAGCAGGCGGTAGTTCTCGATCGCGTCGGGGTCGGCGAGCGCGGCGATCTCGCTTTCGGACACGGCCCGCCTGGGTTCGGTCAGCAGCGCCTCGTGCAGACGCCGCTCGGCATCGTTGGATTCGGCGACCGGTTCCATCTCCGGGCGCAGGAAATAGGCACGCAGGAAATCGTCGGTGACGACCAGATGGCCGTTGTCGTCCGGGTCCAGCAGATTGTGGCCGGAAACGCGCCAGAAATCAGGCATCGGGCCATCCCCTGGGTGCTTGCATCGAGAGTCCCTTCCTGAGCTTCAATCCGACCGGTTTGCCGTCCTTGCGGAGTACGAGATCGCCCGGCGCCTCGAGTCCGACGACCTGGCCTCGCAACGTCTTGCCGCCGGCATGAATCGGCACCGCCTTGTCCCGGCCGTCGGCCCGCCCGAGCCATTCGGTCGCGATCATCTCGAAGCCGTCCTCTTCCCAGCGCCGCATCCAGGACATCAGGTAACGGGCGAAGCTCGCGATCAGCATGTCCGGCCGCAGGCCGATGCAGCTTTCCGCCTCCAGCGTGGTGCTGCGCAACCTGCCCTGGGCGTCGGGCGGCGGCAATTCGCCGCCGATCGCGACGCTGACGCCGAGTACCAGCCAGTCCGGAACGGCGCTCTCGGCCGCTTCCGGCCCGAGCAGCGCAAGCCGGGCGGCAGGCAGGCCATTGACGATGATCCGGTCCGGCCAGCGATAGGTGACGGCGACTTCTGGCGGAATCAGAGCCCCGAGCGCGGAACCGAGCGCGAGCGCGGCGACATGGACCACGCCGCGCGAAACGCGCATCTCGTTCTCGGGGCCGAGCACGACGGCGAAGATCGCCCGGCTCGGATCCGGTGCCCAGAACAGCGTTCCCGGATCGGCGCCGTCGGCGGCGGCCGTCGCTGCGGCATCGAGCGTCGCGGACGGGTCGGTCAGGATGACCGGATGGAACAGGGGCGGCAGGTCGAGAGCGGCTTGCATGGCCGGAGGATAGCAAAGCGGGGCGCAACCGCCAGAGGGGTCTTGCAGCTTTTCCATTTTCGTCGCTTCCCCCTATCTGCTTGCGATGGCATGCTTTTGTCGCCCGGTCCGGGAGGGGAGGCCCGCAATGCGGCAATGACCGACATCCTGAATGCGTTCGTCCTCGCGATTGAACTGATTTTTGGCGGCGACCCCGAGTTCGTCGAGATCGTCGGCCTGTCGCTCTACGTCAGCCTTACCGCGGTCGGGCTGGCCTCGCTGATCGGCCTGCCGCTCGGCGCGCTGGTGGCCGTCTACCGCTTCCCCGGCCGTGGTACGGTGATCGTCATACTCAATTCCCTGATGGCGCTGCCGCCGGTCTTCGTCGGCCTGTTCCTCTACCTGTTGCTGTCGCGAAGCGGCCCGCTCGGCTTCCTCGGCCTGCTCTACACGCCCGGCGCGATGATCCTCGCCCAGTGCGTGCTGGCAACGCCGATCGTCGCCGCCCTGGCGCACCAGGCCATGCGGACGCTCTACGAGGAATACATGCAGCAGCTCTGTTCGCTCGGCGCCCGCACCCGGCAGGTCATCCCGACGGTGCTCTGGGACGGCCGGCTGCGTCTCGTCTCGGCGGTGATGGCCGGCTTCGGCCGGGTCAGCGCCGAGGTCGGCGCGGTGCTGATCGTCGGCGGCAATATCGCCAACGTGACGCGGGTGATGACAACGACTATCGCGCTCGAGACCAGCAAGGGCAACCTCGCGCTGGCCATGGCGCTCGGGCTGGTCCTGCTGCTGATCGCGCTCGGCGTGAACGCCGCCGCCGTCCTCATTTCCCGTACGGCACGATAGGCGGACCGGATGGCGATACTCCCCTGCCGTGCCGAAGGGCTGTCATTCCGCGCCGACGGCAAGCCGCTGCTCGGCCCGCTCGATCTCGAACTCGACGACGGCGGGACGACCGTCATCCTCGGCCATAACGGCGCCGGCAAGAGCCTGCTGCTCAACCTGCTGCACGGGCTGATGCCGCCGAGCGCCGGCCATGTGCGCTGGCTCGGTCCCGACGGGGCCGACAACCGCCGCCGACAGGCGATGGTCTTCCAGAAACCGGTCATGCTGCGCCGCTCGGTCCTGGCCAACGTCGAATACGGCCTCAAGCTGCGCGGTGTCGCCAGGGCCGAGCGCCGCCGGCGCGCCGCGATCGTGCTGCAGCGAACCGGCCTCGCCGATATCGCCGAGCGGCAGGCGCGCGCGCTTTCCGGGGGCGAGCAACAACGCCTGGCGCTCGCCCGGACCTGGGTGCTGGAGCCGGAAATCCTGTTTCTCGACGAACCGACCGCGAGCCTCGATCCCGGCGCCATCGCCGCCGTCGAGGCAATCGTGACGGAGATCCGCGATGGCGGCACCAAGATCGTCATGACGACGCACGATATGGGCCAGGCCCGCCGGCTCGCCGACGAGGTGATCTTCCTCGCCCGCGGCCAGGTCGCCGAACGCGGCCCGGCCGGAGCGTTCTTCGCCGGCCCTGCGAGCGATCCGGCGCAGGCCTTCCTCGAGGGCCGGCTCGCCTGGTAGGGCCTGCCGCCCTGCGCTAGGGCGCGACCCGTTCGCCGAGATGGCGGATTGCCGCCTCGGTTCCGCCCTTGCCGTGCGGAATCCCGAGGGCGACGAGGGCCGCCTCGACCGAGGCCAGCGTACCGAGCATCATCGGCCCGTTGACATGGCCCATATGGGCGATCCGGAAGGCCCGGTCGCCGAGCGCGCCGAGCCCGATGCCGAGGACGACGCCGAACTTCTCGCGAAGATAGTCGAGCAGCAGGCGCGGCCCGCGCGAGTCCTTCATGATGACCGGGGTCACCGACGGCGAACGCTCGGCCGGAACCAGGATATTGAACTCGAAGTCGCCGCCCTCGGCCCAGCGCTCGACGGCCGCGTGGGTCGCGCCGGCGAGCAGGCGGTGCCGCTCGAACGCCACCTCGAGACCCTCGGCGAACAGCATGTCGAGCGCCTGGCGGAGCGCGAACAGCAGATGTTCCGGCGGTGTGCCGCAATATTTCTCGTAATGACGCTCGCCCTCGCGCGCCGTCCAGTCCCAGTAATGGGTCCGCAGGTCCGCGGTCTCGTGAACCTTGCGCGCCCGCTTGCTGGTGCCGACGAATCCCAGGCCGGGCGGCGACATCAGCCCCTTCTGGGAGCCGGCGACGGCGACATCGACGCCCCAGCCGTCCATGTCGAACGGCATGGTGCCGAGCGAGGCGATGGTATCGACAAGATAGAGCGCCGGGTGGCCGGCCGCCGCGATCGCCCGTCCGATCGCCGGGATATCGTTCAGGACCCCCGAGGCGGTATCGACCTGGACAACCAGAACGGCCTTGATCTCGTGCGCCGCATCGGCCCGAAGCCGCGCCTCGACCGCGTCCGGATCGACCGCCCGGCGCCAGTCGCCGGGCAGCACTTCGACCGCGAGGCCGAGCCGGCTCGCCGTCTCGCCCCAGCCGATGGCGAAACGGCCACTTTCAAGGACCAGCACCTTGTCGCCCCGCGACAGCGTGTTGGTCAGCGCCGCCTCCCACGCGCCATGGCCGTTGGCGATGTAGATATAGCTCCGGCCCGACGTGCCGAAGATTCGCCGGAGATCCGCGTGGCAGCGGTCGGTGATCTCGATCAGCGGCCCGGAATAGATGTCGATCGCCGGGCGATGCATCGCCCGCAGCACCTCGTCGGGCACCGTGGTCGGTCCCGGAATGGCCAGAAACTCCCGGCCGGCTCGCACGCTCATGACCTAGCCTCTTCGATGATCCCCGTTGTCCGGGTCCGACAGGGCGCCCGACCCGTTTCCCCTTCTTCCCCTTCATCCGTCCCCTGACGAGCCTTCCGTGTTGCCGGCCGGTCGTCCGCGATGTCGAGCAGGGGCCGCGTCACACGGGTGAGACCGGGGCGATTTCCGGGGCTGCCGAACGGGTGCGGGATACCCGCGTCCTCGACAAGGCCGGGAGTGGCCAAGCAGTCGGTGATCCTGTTCATTCCCGCCCCCTCCCGAAGGCCCGGCCGGGTCTCCGCCCGATCCGCGTCAACAACTAGCGCCAAGCCGCCTGCCGGGCAACGCGGCAGGTGCCGCGGCGAAGCCTTTTGCGCGCCCCGCAAAGACCGGCGCTCAGGCGCCCAGCCCGAACAGATCGCCGGCCCGCGCGACCAGGTGTCGGCCGATCGGGATCGCCGAGGTCGCCGCCGGCGAGGGCGCGTTGCAGACATGCAGCGACCGCGCGGTCTCGCGGATCAGGAAATCGTGGATCATCGTGCCGTCGGCGGCGACCGCCTGGGCCCGGACGCCGGCCGGATAGGGCTGCAGGTCGTCCAGTTCGAGCGACGGGCAATAGCGCCGGCAGAGCGCCAGGTAGCGTCGGCGCGACAGCGAGCTCCACATCTCGTTGCAGGCCGGCCCGAGGTTGCGCCCGATCAGCCGCCAGAAGCCGCCGAAGCGCGCCATCGCGGCCAGGTCACGGGCGGAGACGTCGCCGAAGCGGTAGCCCTCCCGCGCGAAGGCGAGCACCGCGTTCGGCCCGACCGTGACATAGCCCCCGATCATCCGCGTCAGGTGGACGCCGAGGAAAGGCAGCGCCGGATCAGGTATCGGATAGATCAGGTGCGAGACGATGCCGTCGAGGTGGGACGGCAGGCGGAAATATTCGCCGCGGAACGGGACGATGCTGAAATCCGCGGCGATCCCGCAGAACCGCGCCAGCCGGTCGGCCATCAGCCCGCCGCAGGCAACCAGGTGGCGCGCCGTCAGATGTTCCCCGACGCCGTTCGCGGCGGCCAGCTCGACGCGGACATCGTTGGCGCTCTCGGAAATCCCGACGACCTCGACACCGGTCCGCACCTCGCCGCCCAGGCGCGCGATTTCTTCCGCCATCCTGCGCGCGATCGCCGGATAGTCGGCGATTCCCGTGGTCGGCACGCGAATGGCGCCGACCCCCTCGATGTTGGGTTCCAGCGCCCGGAGCGCCGCCCGGTCGAGCAGGGTCGCGTCGAGGCCGTTCTCCAGGCAGCGTGCATGCAGCGCGATCATGCGCTCGCGCTCGTCCTCGCCGGTGGCGACAAGCAGCTTGCCGCATTGCTCGAAGGCGATGCCGTGCTCGCGAGAAAAGGCGATGGTCGCCTCCACCCCTTCCTTGCAGAAGCGCGCCTTCAGGCTGCCCGGCTGGTAATAGACCCCGGCATGGATGACGCCGCTGTTGTGGCCGCTCTGGTGACGGGCGACCTCGGTTTCCTTCTCCAGCACGGTGACGGCGAGGCCGGGATGGGCCTTCAGAAGCTGCCATGCGGTCGACAGGCCGACGATGCCGCCGCCGATAACGATCAGATCCGATGCCATAGAACAATTCGCCCGTCCGCCAATCCGGCCCTGTGTCCGGAGCGTCCTTCAATAATCGGGATCGACCCGAATGCAAGCCTCACGAGGCCGCCTCCTCCAGCAGCCAGTCGCGAAATGCCACCAGCCGGAGATCGTTTGCCCGCGCCTCCGGATAGACGAACTGGAAAGGCCGGTCGGAATGGCGGATGACATCGAAGAGCCGCACCAACCGTCCGCTTTCGAGCTCGGGCCGAACCAGTCCCCCGATGCCGATGGCGATGCCGAGACCCTCGATCGCCGCCTGGAGCGCCAGGTTGAGGCTTTCGAAGCGCAATCCCCTCTGCCCGTCGATCCCGCCGACGCCGGCGGCGGCCAGCCAGCGCGGCCAGTCGTCGGGGCGCGGGGCATCGTGCAGCAGGGTATGGCGGGCCAGGTCGGCCGGCACGCGGATCGACCGCGCCAGTTCCGGCCGACAGACCGGGAACAGTTCAACCGGCAGCACCCGGTGGCTGACGAAGCCCTTGAGCGGCACCTCGGGGCGGACCACCATCGCCGCGTCATAGTCGGCATTGCGGAAATCGAACGGCCCCATCGAGGTGGTGAGCCGCACGTCGATCTCCGGATGACGGTCGTAGAAACGCCCCCAGCGCGGGATGAACCAGCGGATCGCGAAGGTCGGGTAGGCGCCGATCGAGAGCGCCGATGCCACCCCGCCCTGCCGCAGGCGGTCGGCGGCGGCGGCGATATGCTCGAGCGACGGGGCGATATCGTCGAGGAAGCGCCGTCCCGCCTCGGTCAGTTCGACCCGCTTGTGATGGCGGCGGAACAGCGCGGTGCCAAGCTGCTCCTCCAGCGCCCGGATCTGCCGGCTGATCGCCCCGGCGGTCAGGTTCAGTTCGGCCGCCGCCTTCGAAAAACTCAAGCTGCGCCCGGCGACCGTGAAAGCCTGGAGCGCCGCACTGGCTGGAAGCCGTCGCATGAGCGCCCTCCCCTGGTTGCGATTCGTTCAACCATAACCCGACAATTCATCGTTTGCGAGCGGCCGCCATGCGGGCGAGAATCGGCGGCAACAGGTTGTCACGCGGGGAGCAATGGAAATGACCGTTCAGGAAAAGATCGCGGCCGCGCCCAAACCGACCGGTTCGGACTGGCTGGCGCCCGATTGCCACGGCGAGAACTTCTTCGAGATCGACGGCAGCCTGCAATCCTTGCTCGGCCATTACCTGCCTGACGATCTGCGCCGCCACATGACGCCGCTCTACCATCGTCTGGGCGAAATTGCCGGTACCCGTCTCGACGAACTGGCGCGGACCTGCGACCGCCATGTGCCGGTCCTCCATCACCGCGACGCCATGGGCCGCAATCGCGACTGGATCGAGTTTCACCCCGCCTATCGCGAGATGGAGAAGATCGGCTTCGGCGATTTCGGCATTCACTGCATGTCGAACCGGGCCGGCGTCCATGGCTGGCCGACGAAGGTCCCGCCGGTCGGGAAATACATCTTCCAGTATCTTTTCGCGCAGGCGGAATTCGGCCTGCTCTGCCCGCTGTCGGTGAGCGAGACCAGCGCGCTGTTAATCGACCGCTATGCCGACGATGCACTGAAGGCGAAATACCTGCCGCGCATGCAGAGCCAGGACATGACAGAGCTCATGACCGGCGCCCAGTTCATGACCGAGAAGGCCGGCGGCTCCGATGTCGGCAACAGCGAACTGACGGCCCGCCTTGAGGACGGCGTCTGGCGGCTCTATGGCGACAAGTGGTTCTGTTCCTGCGCCGATGCCGATGTCGGCCTGCTGCTGGCCCGGCCGGAAGGCGCGCCTGGCGGCAGCGGCGGCCTGTCGCTCTTCCTGCTGCCCAAGACCCTCGACGACGGCAGCCGCAACCGCTACCGGATCGTCCGCCTAAAAGACAAGCTCGGGACCCGCTCGATGGCGTCCGGCGAAATCATCTTCGAGGGCGCCGTCGCCCATCCGATCAGCAGCGCCGGGCCGCATCCGAACAACGGCCTGAAGCTGATGCTTGACCAGGTCAACATGTCGCGGCTCTCGCATGGCGTCCGCGCGGCCGGCATGATGCGCCGCTGCCTCAACGAGTCGCTCGCCGTGGCTCGGAACCGCGTCGCCTTCGGCGGCCGGCTGATCGACAAGCCGCTGATGCGGCGGTCGCTGATGAAACTGATGGTGCCGACCGAACAGGCGCTCTCCTTCTCGCTGTTCACCGCCGTCACGCTCGACCAGGCCAACCGGGGCGACCGCAAGGCGAAACAGTTGCTCCGCATCCTCACCGGGCTGCTGAAATTCCGCACCGCGCGCGACAATATCCGCGTCGCCACCGGGGCGATGGAAGTCCGCGGCGGCAACGGCTTCATCGAGGACTGGGTGAATGCCCGGCTCCTTCGCGATGCCCATGTCGGGGTGATCTGGGAGGGAACGTCCAACATCAACGCGCTGGACGTGGTGATGCGGGCAGTCGGCAAGGTCGGCGCGCACGAGGATCTGGCAACAGCCCTCGGCGACATGGCCGCCGGCGACGCCATTCCCGGCCAGTTCCAGGGCGAACTCGGCGGCCTCGTCAAGCGCGCCGTCGCCTTCGCCGGGGAAGTCGCGGCAGCGGGCGACGAAGGCCGCTCGCGGCAGGCGGCGGACGCCCTCTACAATGTCACCAGCGCGGTCCTGCTGGCCGGCGAAGGGGCTGCGTCGGGCCTGCGTGGCGGCGATGCGCGGCGCCTCCTGCTCGCCCGCATGGTGGTCGATCACCGGTTGCGCCCGGCCGATCCGCTGTCCGGCTCGGCGAGCGACACGGCGCTGATCGATGCGCTCCTCGACGAGCGGCCGGTCGACCTCGCGACCGCCCAGGGCCTCGTCGGATAGCCTTTCAGGCGCCTTCCGGCCGGGGCAACGAACCTGCCGCGCGGCGGATCAGGGGCGCGGCGAAATCGACGAAGGCGCGGATCTTGGCAGCCGCGCGACTGCCCTCCTGATGAACGAGGTGGACCGGGACCTCGCGGCTCTCGTAGCCGGCCAGCAACTCGACGAGCGCGCCCCGGGCAATCGCCGCATCGACCTGGTAGGAGAAGGCCCGGGCGATCCCGAAGCCGGCAATCGCGGCGTCGATCGCGGCACTTACCGTGTTGACCCGGAGCGTCGGCGCCGGACGGGCGACACGGCGGACGCCGCCGCGCACGAAATCCCAGTTCCCTGCCGCGCCGCTGCCGGTGGCGAGGACGATCCTGTGCCGGGCGAGATCCTTCGGCGCCTGCGGCGCGCCATGGCGGTCGAGATAGGCGGGCGCCGCCACGACAATACGGCGGAGCGTCCCGACCCGGCGCGCGACAAGCGATGAATCCGGCAGGTCGCCGATGCGGAGCGCGACGTCGAAACCCTCCTCGATCAGGTCGGCAATGCGGTCGAGAAAGACCGCCTCGGCGGTCATCGCCGGGTGACGGTCAAGGAAGTCGCAGAGGGCCGGCGCGACGAAGCGCTCGCCGAACAGCACCGGGGCGGTCACCCGGAGCCGGCCATGCGGCGCCTCGTGCAAACCGGCGGCCGACGCCTCCGCCTCGTTCAGGTCGCGCAGGATGGTCGCCGCGTCGACCCGGAAGCGCTCGCCGGCGGCGGTCAGTGCCACCCGGCGCGTGGTCCGCACGAAAAGCGCCGTCGCCAGGCGCGCCTCCAGCGCCGATATCGTCCGCGTCACCGCAGGCGGCGACATGCCGAGCCGTCGGGCGGCGGCGCTGAACGCGCCCTCCTCCGCCACGGCGAGAAAGGTCGAAAGTTCCCGGAATCGATCCATTATTCCTCCAGATGGAATAATTTCTTTCGATCTTCCATTATTCCGGCGATGCATGAAAGAGACTATCTTCCCGGTAACGTCGACCATCCTCGAACGGGGAGACCTGCAATGACCCGCGCCTTTACCGAGATCGCCTTCACGCCGACCGTGCTCGCGGAGCAGGAGCGCCAGGGCTCGGCCCGCGCCTATCGGGCAATCATGGCCCCGGGCGCGGAACCGGCCGACCGGCTCGGCCTTGCCGAGGCCCGTTTCGTTGCCGCCAGGGACGGCTTCTACCAGGCGACGGTGTCCGAGACCGGCTGGCCCTACGTGCAGTTTCGCGGCGGACCGGTCGGGTTTCTCAAGGTGGTCGACGAGAAGACCCTCGCTTACGCCGATTTCCGTGGCAACCGGCAGTATCTGAGCGTCGGCAACCTGAAGGCCGATGACCGGGTGGCGCTTTTCCTGATGGATTACCCGAACCGCCGACGGCTGAAGATCTGGGGCCGGGCGCGACTCATCGACCTGGCCGACAACCCGGACCTGGTGGCCAGCCTGCACGATCCCGCCTACGAGGCCCGGCCCGAACGCGCGGTGGTGATAACCGTCGCCGCCTTCGACTGGAACTGCCAGAAGCATATCCCGTCGCGGCTGACCCTCGACGAACTGGAATTCCACCTGTCGCCGATCCGGGACGAGCTGAACACCCTTCGCGCGGAGAACGCGGCGCTCAAGGAACGGCTGGCGGCAACGGCCTGAAAGCCCCGTCAGCGGCGCTGCACTTCGTCGAGCCGGAGCGCGTAGAGCCCGCCCGCCGTGGCCATCGCCGCGAAAAGCCAGATCACGGTCCGCGCGCCGGCCAGTTCCGCGATCACCCCGAACCCGCCGCCGATGGCGAGCAGCAGTCCGATCGCGGTATTGGACAACGCCGTGTAGGCGGCGCGCTTCGCGTCCGGCGCCATGTCGACCACATGCGTCGAGCGGCCGATCCGGACCCCGTGATGGGCGATCATCAGGATGAACAGGAAGATCGGGTAGACCGATCCGGCGAGCCCGCTACTGGCGGTGAACCCGTCGAAGAGCGCGACCCCGGCAAGCGCCGACGCGGCGACGAACCCGGCGGTGGCGAGCACCTTGCGGCTCGAAGTATCGGAGAATCGGCCCCAGGCATAGGTGCTGACGACCGCCGCGAGACCGGCCGCGACGACGAACAGTCCGAGACGGCCGAATTCCCGGGCCTCGCCACCGCCTGACAGCGACAGCAGGTAGGGCGGCGCGAGCGCCGTCGCCATCAGGAGCCCGCGCGCAATGATGAAATCGCGCAGTTCCGGAGCCTCGCGAAGCAGCGCGATCTGGCGGAACGGGCTGGGCCGCTCGTCACCCTCGGGCTCGGTCGCCTCCTCCCGGAGGCCGGCGAACAGGATCCCCGCCAGCAGCCAGAATCCGGCCGCGACGAAAAGCGCGCCACCGACCACCGCGAGCGTCCGGTCGAGCAGGCCGAAACTGAGCAGCGTGCCGTAGACCAGCACCAGCGCCGCGGCGACCGTGTTGGCCGTGCCCGTCGCCGTGCCGCGCGTCGCCCGCGCGACGGTGCGGCCGAGCACGTCCTTGTAGGCGACCGAGCAGACGCTGCGGGCCAGCGAGAAGAGCGCCAGCAGCAGGACCACGGTCCAGCCGGCGACCACGCCGTCCAGCGTCAGTACCGCGACAGCCATCCCGGCGACCATCAACCCCTGGACGATGCTGCCGCCACTCCACAGCCATTTTCGCACCCGCAGGCGGTGCATGAAGGCGCTGACGGCGAGTTGCGGCAACAGCGCGCCGGCCTCGCGAACCGGGACCAGGAAGCCGATCAGGTAGGCCGGTGCGCCGAGCGCGTTCAGGAGCCAGGGCAGCACGAGCTTCGGATCGGCAAGGCCATCACCGGCCTTGGTCGCGGCCAGCGCGGCCACGTGGATCAGGAAGTTCCGCGGCTGCGCCTCGCGGATCCCGGGCGACAGTTCGTTGAGCGCGGTCTCGTTCTGGTCGCCGGTCAGGCGGTCGTAGGCGGCCTCGGCCAGACGTCCGCTCATGCCGGCCCGCCGATGGCGGCTGCGGCATGGAAGCCGGCCAGCGCCGAGGCCCCGGTGAGACAGCTCCCCCAGGCCAGGTCGACGGCGGAGAGCCGCCAGGGCCAGCCTTTCAGGGTCGCGAGATTGGTCAGGTTGTAGGCGCCGTACGCGACCAGCCCGAGCAGCAAGCCCCGGCCGAGCACCGCCACGGCGCTACCCGTCTCAAGCGCTGGCAATACGGCAAAGACGACGATGCCGACGACATGGACGAGATAGAACAGGAAGGCGACGCCAAGACGCGGCCGCGGCCGCAGCATATCGCCGAGCCCGGTGACATAGAAGCGCCGGGCGACGATGCCGAGCCACAACAGGTCAAGGACGAGGAACGCGGCCAGCGCCGCGCCGTAGGCAACGAACGGCTGCATCGCCAGGGCCTCAGAAGGCGTCGTCATAGGCGCGCGCTCCGATCTCGCAGGCAACCAGCGTGAAGCCGTCGCGGCGAAAGCCGGCGGCCAGTTCCCGTTCCAGCGTCGCCACGTCGGTTGCCCGGCAGCCATGGCCTCCCATCGCGGCCGCCACGGCGGCTAAATCCGTCGCCCCGAAATCGACGCCGACATTGCGCCGGCTCGCGCCGCGCTGTTTCAGTTCGATCAGCGCCAGCGACGCATCCACCATGACCAGGACGACCAGCGACAGCTCGAGATCGCGAAGCGTGGCAAGCTCGCCCAGCACCATCTCGAGCCCGGCATCGCCCATGACCGCCAGGACCGGCCGGTCCGGTGCCGCCAGCTTGTGGCCGATCGCGAGCGGAAGCGCGCAGCCCATCGTGCAGAGCGCGGTCGATTGCAGCAGGGTCCGTTCGGCGTAACAGGTCCACATCTGGCTCAGCAGGATGCGGTGGGCGCCGCTGTCGGCGGTCACCACGGTGTCCCGGGGAACGGCCCGCCGGGCCGCGGCGAAGGCCGCATGCGGCCCCCAGGCGGGCCTGTCGGCGAACAGGCCGTGCAGCCGGGCACGGGCCTGCGCCGGCGCCCGCTCCGGCCAGGTCTCGCCGCCCGGCTCAAGGCCGGCGCCGATGGCGGCGATGCCCCGTCCGACATCGCCGACGAACGAGAGCGCGGCGCCGTGCATGCCGTGCCGGTTCGGAACATGGGTGAATTCGATGGCTTTCGCCGGGTCCCAGGGATCACGCCAGCCGATGCGCATCTCGATCGGGTCGTAGCCGGCCAGCAGGATCAGGTCGGCGGCCTCCAGCAGCGGCATCACCTCGCGGTCCGAACGGGGCGACAGGCCGTGCCCGCCGAGCGCAAGCTCGTGATCCTCGGGCAGGATGCCCTTGGCCTTGTAGGTCGTGAGCAGCGGCATCCGGAACCGCTCGACGAGCGCGCGGATCTCGATCCCCGCGTCGTGATGCAGCGCGCCCATGCCGGCGATCATCAGGGGCCGCACCGCGTTCGCCAGCATTGCCCGGGCCTGGTCCAGCGCCGCCCCGCCGGCCGGCGCCATCGGCGGTTCCATCGGCACCGCGACCCGGCCCGGCTCGCGCTGGTCGTGGCCGGCGAGTCCGATCGGGACATCGACATGGACAGGCCCCGGCGGATCGGCGAGCGCGATCGCCACCGCCCGGTCGATCAGCAGGTCGGCGGCCCCGTCGACCATCGACAGGCTGGCCTTGGTGATCGGCCGCATCAGCGCCTGATGGTCGAAGACCTGGTGCGTATAGGATGCGGCTTCGACCGCATCCACCGCGCCGGACAGCACGATCAGCGGCACCTGGTCCTGCCAGCCGTTGGCGACCGCGTTGACCCCGTTGGCAAGGCCCGGGCCGATGGTGGCAAGCAGGATGCCCGGAGCACCGGTCGCGTGGAAGCTGCCCTCCGCCATGAAGGCGGCCGAATTCTCGTGCTTGCAGAGGGTGAAGGCGATGCCGGCATCGTCGAGCGCCTGCATCATCGCCAGGACCTCGCCGCCGGGAATGCCGAAGGCATGGCGGCAGCCGGCGGCATGGAGCCGCCGGGCGATCAGCGTCGCGACGTCAGGCAACGCCGCGGTCCCGGCCACTGCCGTCCGCGGCGGCAAGACGGAGATGCCCGTCGCGGGTCTGCGGCAGCTTCATGCCGAGGATCGAACCGGCGACCTGGGTGCGCAGGATCTGGGCCGTGCCCCCGCCGATGGTGAACATGCGGACATCGCGGGCCATCCGCTCGAGCGGGCGGTTCCGGGAATAGCCGGCGGCGCCGTGAACCTGCAGCGCGTCGTTGACTACCTTGAAGGCGGTTTCGGCGGCGAAGATCTTCGCCTGCGCCGCCTCGCGCATGTCGGGAAAGCCGGTGCCGGCACCGGCCGCCGCCTTGTAGATCAGCGACTGGGCGGCGGCGAGGCCGATCGACATGTCGGCCAGCATCCATTGCAGGCCCTGGAACTCGGCGATCGGGCGGCCGAACTGATGGCGTTCCTTCGCATAGGCAAGGGCGATCTCGTAGGCGCCCTGGGCGATCCCGAGGGCGACCGTGCCGGCGCCGACGCGCTGGGCATTGTAGGCGTTCATCAGGCCGGCAAAGCCGCGTTTCAGCCCCTCCGGCGGGATCAGCGCCATGGCCGCCGGGATCTCCAGGTCCTCGAACAGGATCTCGGTTTCGGGAATGCCGCGCAGACCCATCGCGGGTTCGCGCCGGCCGATCTTCAGCCCCTCGTCCTCGCCGCGCACGGCGATGAAGCCGCCGATGCCCTGGTCCTGCCCGTCCTCGATCACGCGCGCGAAGATCAGGTGCAGGCGCGAGACGCCGCCGCCGGTGATCCAGTGCTTGCGGCCGTTCAGGACATAGCGGTCGCCACGCTTCACCGCGGTCGTCGTCATCTCGGTGGCGGCCGATCCAGCGTCCGGTTCGGTGATGCAGATCGCCGGCTTGTCGCCGTCGAGCACCAGCGCCGCGGCGCGGCGCTTCTGCGCCTCGGTGCCGAACTTCATGATCGCGCCGATTGCCCCCATGTTGCCCTCGACGACGATCCGGCCGGTCACACCGCAGACCTGCGCCATCTCCTCGATCACCAGCACGACATCGAGATAGGACAGCCCCTGCCCGCCGTATTCGGCCGGGATCGTCATCCCCATGAAGCCCGCCTCGGTGAGCCTCGCCACGTTGTCCCACGGATACTCCTCCGTGCGGTCGACTTCCGCCGCCCGGCCCAGGATCTCGCCCCGGGCCAGCGCCCGCGCACGCGACTGCAGCCGCTGCTGTGCCTCGTCCAGTCCGTACATCGGAATTCCTTCCAGTTGCCCAACCCGGGACCGTCGAACCACGGCAGGCCCGGCGTCGTTCTATCCTCGACCGCGACGGCGCGGGCCGCAAGCCCGCTCGACAGCCCGTCGCCGGCGCAATAGATAGGTGTCCAGACTTCTTGCAAGGGAGCGCCATCATGGCAAAGGAGAAAGTCGCGATCGTGACCGCCGGTGGCAGCGGCATGGGAGCCGACTGCGCGCGCAAACTTTCCGAGGACGGCTACAAGGTCGCCATACTCTCCTCCACCGCCAAGGCGAAGGCGCTCGCCACCGATCTCGGCGGCATCGCGGTGGTCGGCTCGAACCAGTCGAACGAAGACCTCGGCGCACTCGTCGAGGCGACGATGAACGCCTGGGGCCGGATCGACGTCGTCGTCAACAGCGCCGGCCACGGGCCGAAGGGGGCGATCCTCGAGATCAGCGACGAGGACTGGCAGCTCGGCATGGACACCTACCTGCTCAATGTCGTCCGTATCGCCCGCCTGGCGACACCGGTGATGAAGAAGCAGGGCGGCGGCGCCTTCGTCAACATCTCGACCTATGCGACCTTCGAGCCGGAGCCCGATTTCCCGACTTCCGGCGTGTTCCGGGCGGGCCTCGCGGCCTTCACCAAGCTCTTCACCGACCGCTACGCGGCCGACGGCATCCGCATGAACAACGTGCTGCCGGGCTTCGTCGACAGCCTGCCCGAGAAGGATGCGCGCCGGGAACGGATCCCGATGGGCCGCTATGGCAAGGTGCGTGAGGTCGCCGAACTGGTCGCCTTCCTCGCCTCCCCGAAGGCGTCATACATCACCGGGCAAAATATCCGCATCGACGGCGGACTGACCCGCTCGGTCTGAGCCGGCCGCGACGGCGCCTTCAACGGCCGGCGCTTGTCGGCGCTAAACGGGCGGTGTAAACCGGATCCGATTTCTCGGCCGCGCCCGCACCGGCCCAAGCAACGAAACGATGGTATGCCGAAAAAAGACACCTGGCCGCGCCGCCAGCAATTGCTCGCGGTCATTCGCCAGCAGGGCTATGCCACCAACGAGGATCTGGCCCGCCAGTTCGGCGTCACCGTCCAGACGATCCGCCGTGATCTCAACAAGCTGGCCGACGCCGGCCGGGTCGCCCGCCATCACGGCGGCGCGGCGGCGTCCTCGTCGATCGAGAACATCGATTATTCCGAACGCCAGGTCCTGAACCCGGCGGAGAAGGGCCTGATCGCCCGCGAGGCCGCGGCCGAGATCCCCAACCGCTCGTCGCTGTTCATCAATATCGGGACCACGACCGAGGCCTTCGCCCATGCGCTGGTCAACCACCAGGACCTGCGGATCATCACCAACAACCTGAATGTCGCGGCGATCCTTTCGAAGGAGACCGATTTCCGAATCATCATGGTCGGCGGCAATCTCAGGAACCGGGACGGCGGCGTGGTCGGCCAGGCGTCCTGCGAGATGATCGAGCGCTTCCGCGTCGATTTCGGGATCATCGGGATCAGCGGCATCGACGAGGACGGCACCCTGCTCGATTTCGACTATGACGAGGTCCGGGCGGCGCAGACGATCCTGCGCAACTCACGCAAGACCTTCCTGCTCGCCGATCACAGCAAGTTCTCGCGCCGGCCGATGGTCAAGATGGGCTCGCTGAAGGAAATCGCCGCGCTGTTCACCGACCGCAGGCCGCCCAAGGCG
This sequence comes from Oceanibacterium hippocampi, assembly GCF_900172325.1. GTDB lineage: Bacteria > Pseudomonadota > Alphaproteobacteria > Sneathiellales > Sneathiellaceae > Oceanibacterium > Oceanibacterium hippocampi. The sequence goes on from NZ_FWFR01000002.1 coordinate 487,559, forward strand.
CTCGGCGAACTGCTCGAGCAATGGGGTACCCGCGTCCATATCGCCGCGCCCTGAGCCGGGTCAGGCCGTCTCGATCGCCTTGAGGCCCAGTTCCTCGATCATCGCGTCGCGCATCAGGAACTTCTGCGCCTTGCCGGTCACCGTCATCGGCAGTTCGTCCCGGAAGCGGACGTAACGCGGGACCTTGTAGTGGGCGATCTGGCCCTGGCAGAAGTCGCGGATCTCCTCCTCGCTCGACGTCTGGCCCGGCTGAAGGACGATCCAGGCGCAGAGCTCCTCGCCGTAACGCTCGCTCGGCACGCCGAAGACCTGGGCCTGCTGCACCTTCGGATGGCGATAGAGGAACTCCTCGACCTCGCGCGGATAGATGTTCTCCCCGCCCCGGATCACCATGTCCTTCACCCGGCCGACGATGTTGCAATAGCCCTCGGCATCGAGGGTCGCGAGATCGCCGGTATGCATCCAGCCGCCGGCGTCGATCGCCTCGGCCGTCCGCTCGGCATCGTTGTAATAGCCGCGCATCACCGAATAGCCGCGCGTGCAGAGTTCACCCTGCTCGCCGACCGGCACCACCTGCCCCTCCCCGTCGACGATCTTGACCTCGACATGGGGATGAATGCGGCCGACCGTCGCGACCCGTTTCTCGAGCGGATCGTCGACGTCCGACTGGAAAGAAACCGGGCTCGTCTCGGTCATCCCGTAGGCGATCGTCACCTCGCTCATATGCATGTCGGCGACGACCCGCTTCATCACCTCCACCGGGCAGGGCGAGCCCGCCATGATGCCGGTCCTGAGCGAGCCGAGCTGGAACTTCCGGAAGTCAGGGTGATCCAGCATCGCGACGAACATGGTCGGCACGCCGTAAAGCCCGGTGCAACGTTCGGCCTCGATGGCGGCAAGCGTCGGCCCCGGCTCGAAACCCTCGCCCGGGAAGATCATCGCCGCGCCCTTGCTGACGCAGCCGAGCGTGCCCATCACCATGCCGAAGCAGTGATAGAGCGGCACCGGGATGGCGAGCCGGTCGACCTCGGTGAAGCCGATCGCCCGGGTCACGAAATGGGCGTTGTTGACGATGTTGTAGTGGGTCAGCGTCGCACCCTTGGGCGAGCCGGTGGTGCCCGAGGTGAACTGGATGTTGATCGGCTCGTCCGGATCGAGGGCGGCCGAGATGCCGGGCAGCCTGAGTTTCTGCGCCGGTCCGCCGAGCCGCATCAGATCGCCGAAGGCGAGCATGCCCGGCGTCGGCTCCGAACCCATCCGGACGACGATGCGGAGCGCGGGCAGCTTCGCCGCGCGGAGCTTGCCCGGCTTGCAGTCGGCCAGTTCCGGCGCCAGTGTCTGCACCATGCCGACATAGTCCGAGGTCTTGAACCGGTCGGCGGTAACGAGCGCCTTGCAGCCCACCTTGTTGAGCACGTATTCGAGCTCCGACAGGCGGTAGGCCGGATTGATGTTGACCAGCACGAGCCCGATCTGCGCGGTCGCGAACTGGGTGAGCAGCCATTCCTTCCGGTTTGGCGACCAGATCCCGATGCGGTCGCCCTTCTCCAGCCCGAGGGCGAGCAGGCCGGCGGCGAGGTCGTCGACCTCGCGGTCGAGATCGTAATAGCTCAGCCGCTCGCCTGTCGCGCTGAAGACGGCCGCGTCGCGCGGCCCGAAGCGGGCCACGGTCGCCGCCATCATTTCCGGGATCGTCTCGCGCCGGAGCGGTTCCGAGCGGTCGCCGGAGACATAGGACTTGCCGTCGAGCGGCCGGATGCAGGCGCCGGCCACGGGCGCGCCGCCGCGCGCCGCATCGCGCAGGCTGACGGACAGCCGCCCGCCGCGCGGTTCAGACAGTTTCGACATCCGTCACCTCCCTCGCCGCCGCCGGCGAGCCCAGGCCCGCCGTGCCGCAGGCGCTACATCGCCCGCCAGTCGCCCAGTTGCTCGAAGGCGTGCGCGGCCCGATAGATCGTCATCTCGTCGTAATTCTTGCCCACCAGCATCATGCCGACCGGCAGGCCCTCGCTCATGCCGCAAGGCAACGACATGGCCGGAAAGCCCGAACTGTTGAAGGGCGCGGTGTTGCCGACCATCTCGAACGCCCGCTGCACGTAGAGCGCGAGCGCCGCGTCTGGCGGCGGGATCTCCTGCGCCTTCATCGGCAGCGTCGGCAACAGCAGGAGATCGTAGGCGCGGAACGCCTCCTTGTAGCGCAGCGTGGCCCGGCGCATCAGGTTCTGCGCCTTGCCGTAGAAGCGGCCGCGATAGCGGGTCTGGAAATACTCGCCGAGGAACATGCAGGTCTTCAGGCTCGAGGAAAGCTCGTCGGCCCGGTTTTCCCAGTTGGCGAAATGGTCGACCATGCTCGGCAGGAACAGGCCGCGATGGTTGGTGCCCGACGTATTGCCGTGCATCATCATGTCCTGGAGGCCCTCGACCGTGATCGCGGTCCAGTAGTCAGGCACCAGAAGATGATCGGGGATCGAGATTTCCTCGACCCGGGCGCCGAGTTCGCGGTAGCGCTCGGCCGCGGCGCGAACCTTCTCGTCGACGTCCGCCTCGCTTTCCGGCCGGCCGAAGCCCTCGCGCAGGATGCCGATCCGGAGCCCCTGCACGCCCTTGCCGAGCGCCTCCGTGTAGCGATAGGTGCGCGGCTTGTATTGCCGGGGATCGAGGCCGTCCTCGCCGGCCAGGACCTCGAGCAGCAGCGCGTTGTCGGCGACATTGGCGGTCAGCGGGCCGACATGGTCGATCGTCTGCTCGACCGGCATCACGCCGGTATAGGGCACGAGGCCGTGCGTCGGCTTCATCCCGTAAGTCCCGCAATTGCTCGACGGAATGCGGATCGAGCCGCCCTGGTCGCCGGCGATCGCCATGTCCACCTCCCCGGTCGCGACGAGCACCGCCGAACCGCTCGACGAGCCGCCGGCCATGTAGCCGTGCTTGTAGGGATTGTGGACCGGACCGGTGGCGTTGGTGTGACTGCCGCCGGACAGGCAGAGGTATTCGCAATGGGACTTGCCGACGATGGTCGCGCCGGCATCGAGCATGCGGGTGACGATGGTGGCGTCGATCTCCGGCACGTAGCCTTCCATGATCGAGGAGCCGTTCATCATCGGCACGCCGGCCAGGCAGACGGTATCCTTGAGGACGATCCGCTTGCCGCGCAGCGGGCCGTCCGCCGCGCCCTTGATGTCGGTCTTGTAGTACCAGGCGTTGAGCGGATTCTCGCTGGCGTCCGGCCGGTAGCCGGGGGAACGGGGATATTTCACCTCCGGCAGGAAGTCGGGCGCCGCGGCAAGCCGGTCGTAGGCCTCCATGTAGGGCTCCATGACCGCGAGGTATTCCGCGAGATCGCTGTCACTCATCGACAGCCGGAGCCGTTCGCTCATCTCGCGCATCTGGCCGAGGGTCGGTCGTTTCACGCTCATTGTCGTCGCCTTCGCTGTCGCCGGGCTGAAGGTTGAAGAGGTCGCGGGCCGCGCGCCGGCCGGCACCGCGGATCGGGATGGCGGCGGGGCCGGGCGCAACGGCATCCGTTCCGCCTCGGGCAACCGGGCGCCCGGGTCCCGTCGCTCGCCGGACGGGTGACGGAGCGGCGCGTCGAAGACCGCCGCCGCCGGGGCGCCTGCCGGTTGCGTCGCCGCGGCGGGCGACGCTTTCGGCGGTGTCCGCGCTACAGTCATCCGCCCGGTCGTCCGCGCCGCGCCGAAGCCGAGAAACTCCTCGACCCGGCCCTTCTGCTGCAGGTCGGCGCCGGAAATCTCGGCGGTGATCCGGCCCCGCTCGAGCACCAGGACGCGGTCGGCAAGCGCATGGATGAACTCGAAATTCTGCTCGACCAGCAGGATCGAGAGCCCGCGATCAGCCTGCAGGCCCGTCAGGGTCTGCTCCATTTCCTCGATGATCGACGGCTGGATCCCCTCCGTCGGCTCGTCCAGCAGCAGAAGCCAGGGATCGCCCATCATCGCGCGGGCCAGCGCCAGCAGCTGCTGCTCACCGCCGGACAGCGCGCCGCCCTCCCGATCGATCAGGCGGCGGACCTGGGGAAAACTGTCCAGCACGCGCTCGATCGTCGCATTCTCGTCGTCGCCGCCGACCTCCTGGAAGGCCATCCGCAGGTTGTCGCGAACGCTGAGCTTCGGGAACACGCCGCGACCCTGGGGCACATAACCGAGGCCGCGCCGGGCGCGCTCATGCGCCGAAAGCTTGCCGATGTCCTGGCCGTCGAAGCGGATGGATCCGCTCTTCGCCGGCAGCAGGCCGATGATCGTCTTCAGCAGGGTCGACTTGCCCATGCCGTTATGGCCGAGCACACCCACGATCTCGCCCGACCCGACCGCCAGGTCGATGCCGTGCAGGACCGGAATGCGCCCGTAGCCGCCATGCAGGCCCTTGACCTCGAGAAGTTCGGTCGCCGTGTTCACGATCGGCACCTCATGCCTTCTTGCCGAGATAGACGTCGCGCACCCGCCGGTCGGCGAGCACCCGGTCGACCTGGTCGTCGACCAGCACCGCGCCCTGGTAGAAGACCGTCACCCGGTCGGCGATGGCGCGGATGAACTGCATGTCATGCTCGACGATGATCAGCGCGGCGTGGCGGTTGATGTCGCGGATGATCGCCGACATCCGTTCGACTTCCTCCGCCGTCATGCCGGCCGCCGGCTCGTCGAGCAGCACCAGCCAGGGTTTCGCGGCCAGCACCGTCGCCAGCTCGACCCGCTGGCGCTCGCCGTGGGCCAGACGATCGACGGTCCGTTCGGCGATGTCGCCGAGATCGAAGCGTTCGATCATCTCCTCCACGGCGAGCCGGGCCTCGGGCGCCGAATGCACCCGCTGGGCCGAGATCCAGACATTCTCGGCGACCGTCAGCCCGTCCATGACGCTCGGCACCTGGGTCTTGATGCCGACGCCGAGCCGCGCGATGCGATGCGGATCGAAGCCGGTCGTGGTCTCGCCACGGATCATCACCTCGCCCTCGGTCGGGCGCAGAAGACCGGTCAGGCATTTGAAGAAGGTGCTCTTGCCGGCCCCGTTCGGCCCGATCAGGCAGCGCAGTTCGCCGGCGCGGAGCTGGAAGTCGACATTGTCGACCGCGGTGACGCCACCGAAGCGCATCGACAGGCCCTGGGTCTCGACGACGATCTGGCTCATGACGCGTTGTCCTGGCGCCGGGCCGGGCGTCGCGAGCGGCGCCGGCGGCGGCCGAAGGTCCGGAAGAACAGGTCGCGGATGGTCGGCACGATGCCGCGCGGCAGGAGCAGCACGACGAGCACGAGGATCAGGCCGAGCACGATCGAATTGTCGACCATCGACTGCTGGCCAAGGAGGAATTTCAGGTAGCCGAGCGCCACCGCGCCGAAGATCGGTCCGGCCAGCGTGCCGAGGCCGCCGACGATGCACCAGATGATGATCTCGGCAGACTGGCCGAGGCTGAACAGGCCGGGCGTGACGATCTCCGCCCAGCTCGCATAGAGCGTGCCGGCGAGCCCGGCGATCGCCCCGCCGACGGCGAACAGCAGGGTCTTCCGCGCCCGAACGTCATAGCCGAGAAGCTCGGCGCGCAGCTCGTTCTCGCGGATGCCGACGGAGACCCGGCCGAACGGACTGGCGAGCAGCCAGCGGACCAGCCCGTAGACCAGCAGGAGCGCCACCGCGCAGACGATGTAGAGCCGGTCGTCGTAGAGATAATCGTCGGGGCTGCCCGGCACGTTCAGGGTCTGGTAGCCCGGGATCCCGTTGAATCCGCCCAACCGGGCATCGCCGATGACATGGGCGGAGCCCGCCGTGGCATTCATGAACTTGAAGAAGATCAGCGTCACCACGAGCGTGATCACGCCGAGATAGACGTCCGAGAGCCGGCCGTAGAACATCATCGCGCCGAGGACCAGCGCGAACAGCGCCGGCACCACGATGCCGAGGATGAAGGGCACGCTGCTCTCGCCGATATTGACCGCGGCGATGGCGTAGCTGTAGGCACCGAGACCGTAGAACGCCGCCTGGCCGAAGCAGAGGATGCCGCCGAAGCCCCAGACGAGGCCGAGGCTGAGCCCCAGCATCCCGTAGATCACCAGCACGGTGAGCGTGTAATACTGCATCACGAACGGCAGCAGGATCAGCGCCACCGCGCCGATCGCCATCGCCCGCCAGATCGACAGAGCCTCGCCCGGGCGCATCAGAGACGGCCCTTCAGGAAGCGCCCGGTGATCCCCTGCGGCAGCAGGCGGAGCAGGATCACCGCGGCGATCAGCAGCGCCACCTCGCCGACCACGGGGGTCGCGGCGAAGGTGAAGATCTGGGCGACCACGCCGAGCAGACCGGCGCTCGACATCAGCCCGGCGATGATCGACGGCCCGCCGACGATCACGGTGATGAAGGCCTTGGCGATATAGGCGCCGCCGCTCGACGGCACGAGACCGACCAGCGGCGCCAGGATGCCGCCCGCCAGCCCGGCGAGCGCCGATCCGGCGACGAAGGTCACCATGTAGATGCGCGACGTGTTATGGCCGATCGCCGAGGCGATGTCCGATCGCTGCATCGTGCCGCGCGCGACCAGGCCGACACGTGTCCAGCGCAGCACGGCGAAGACCGCGAGCAGAAGGATCACCGCGACGACGATAATGAAGAAGTTGTAGCCGTTGATCTGGTAGGCGCCGATCGTGAGGCCCGAGATCGGCGTCGAGATGCCGGTCGTCGTGTTACCGAAGATCATCGTCACCAGGCCGATGAAGAGCAGGCTGAGCCCCCATGTCGCCAGCATCGTGTCGACCAGCCGGCCGTAGAGATGGCGGATCACCAGCCTTTCGACGACGAGGCCGATCAGCCCGACGACGATCGGCGCGACGATGATCATCGCGACATAGACGTTGATGCCGAGATTGACCGCGACGATGGTCGCGTAACCGCCCATCATCATGAACTCGCCATGCGCGAGATTGATCACCCGCATCATGCCGAAGACCACCGCAAGCCCGGCGCCGATCAGCACCAGGCTGGCCACCGCATAGAGAATTTCGACAAGAATGACGGCCGCGAGATCCATCGGGCTCCTCGCGCTTGGGGCTGTCGAAGGGGTTGCGGGGACGGCCGTGGCCGCCCCCGCACCCGGCTCAGATCTTGATTTCGTACTGCTGGTTGTCGTCCGGATTGGCCTGGAGGTCGCAGACCGCCTGTGTATCGAGCGGCGGGCGCTGCGAGAAATCCTCGAGAACCTTCATCTTCTGGTCCTGGAATTCCATCAGATGCACGTCCAGCGTCGCATGATGGGTCTTCGGATCGATGGTCACCTTGCCGCCCGGCCCCTCGATGGACAGGTCGGCCTCCAGCGCCTCGATCACCGGCATGCGGTCCTGCGTCCCCGCCTTCTTGACCGCCTCGGCCCACAGCCAGACGCCCTGGTAGGTCGAGACCGCGAGTTCGTGGATGTCGTCGGTGTTGCCGAATTTCTCCGCCCACTTCTTCAGGAAGGCCTGGTTGGTCGGGCTCGCCAGCTCGTGCGAGTAGTTGTAGGCGACGCGGATGCCGTTGCCTTCCTCCGGTGTCAGCACCTTGTGTTCGTTGCCGACGCCGATCGTGGTGGAGGCCATCGGGATCTTCTTGTTGAGGCCGGCCGCCGCCCACTGGCGGTAGAAGGACAGATGCGCACCGCCGACCAGGGCGGAGACGATCAGGTCGGGCGCCGCGCTCTGGATCTTGGCGATGGTCGAGCCGAAATCGGCGACATCGAGCGGGAAGAAGTCGGTCGAGACTACCTCGCCGCCGGCTTCCTGCGCATACTTGGTCACCCACTTGGCGGTGATCTGGCCGTAATTGTAGTCGGCCGCGAGGATATAGACCTTCTTGCCCCAGTCCTTCACGACGTTCGGGATCAGCACCGCGGCCTGCTGTGCCGGGGTGACGCCGGTGATGAAGATGTTCCGGTCGCAGACCCCGCCCTCGTACTGGACGTTATAGAAATAGAGCGTCTTGCTCTTGCGGAGCGTCGGCCGGATCGCCTCGCGCGAGGCCGACAGGATGCCGCCATGGACGACGTCGACCTTGTCCTGGCGGGCAAGCTGCTGGCCGTACTGCGTATAGAGCGCCATGTCCGACTGGGTGTCGTAGGAGACGAGCTCGATCTTCTCGCCGTTCAGGCCGCCGGCGGCGTTGATCTCCGCCACGGCGAGCTCGGTCGCCTTCTGCATCGGCTTACCGTAGGCGTCGAAGATGCCGGAGGTGTCGAGGATCGAGCCGAGCTTGATCATCTCGGCGGCATGCGCCGGAACCCAGGGTACGAGGCTGGTCGTCGTGGCAAGGGCAGCCGCCCCCGCCAGCAGGTCGCGTCGGGTCAGGTTCATCAGTTGTCCTCCGTTTTCTGGTTGGGGGCGCCGCCCGAGACCGTGCCGCGCTGCGCCGACCGGCTGGCGCTCTCCTGAACCCGGCCGGCCAGATTGACATCCATGTCGAGACCGATCTCCTCGCCGATCCGACGCATCGCCGGAAGCTGCACCGCCATGCCGAGGATCGACTGCAGGGCCTGGTCGAAGGGTCCGCTGATCCCCTCGCCCGCACCCGAACCGCCGCCGCCGCCGCCGTTGCCGCCGAGGCCCGCGATCTGGTTGATGCGGATCGACTTGATCTTCTCGACCGGCTTCATCATCTGCGTGGCGATCTCGGGCAGCCGGTCGAGCCGGTGCATGTCGAGCTTCATGCGGATGACCGGCTCGCTGAGCCCGTTCTCGGCCTGGATCAGCGCCGACTTCCCTTCCGATTCGGCCAACATGCGGGCGCGCTCGGCGCCGGCCCGAAGCTCGGTCGCATTCGCTTCCGCCTGCGCCATCGCGACCAGGTTGTCGACCTGGGTCTTGATCCGCGACTTCTCGACCTCGGAGGCCTCGCGCGCCTTCATCAGGGCGATCTCGCGGGAACGTTCGGCGGCGGCCTGGTCCTTCTGGGTCTGGACATGTTCCTGGGCCAGCACGACCTCGGCCCGCGCCTTCTCCGATTCCGCCGCCGCGCGGGTCTCGTCCGCCTTCTTGGCGGCGAGCCGGATCGCGCTGTCGATCTCGGCGAACTCGACCGCGTGCAGGGCCTCGATCTCCTGTTCGCGCAGGCTGCGGTCGCGGGCGATCTCGGCCTGTTTCAGGGCCGCCTCGCGCGCGATTTTCGCCGCCTCGATCCTGCGGTCGGCGTCGCTCCGGCTCTGCGCGATCCCGGCATCGCTCTCGGCCTCGCGCTCCTGCAGCGCCTGGCGCTGGGCGATCTCCGACTCGCGATGCTGCTGTTCCAGCGAGATGCGGCGCTGCGCCTGCTCGAGCTGGGTCTCGCGAACGACGATATCGGCCTCGGCCTCGATCCGCGCGCGCGCCTTGCGGTTGTCGGAGACGATCTCGGCAAGCTTCCGCATGCCGACCGCGTTGAAGACGTTGTTCTCGTCGAGCGCCGCGAACGGCGTCTGGTCGAGATGGACCAGCGACGCGGCATCGAGCTTCAGCCCGCTCTCGCCGAGATTCTCGGCAAGGAGGGCCGCGACCGCGTTGACGAAGGCGGCCCTTCCCTGGTGCAGCGCCTCCATGGTGCGCTCGGCGGCGACCGCCTGCATGGCGTTGATCAGCTTGCCCTCGATCAGGCGCTGCAACTCGCCGCCACGCAGGGAACGCGCGCCGAAGGCCTGGGCGGCGGTGGCGATGCCCTCGGCCGTCGGGATCACGCGGACATGGAATTCCATCTCGACGTCAAGCCGCAGGCGATCCTCGGTGATCAGCGACTGGCGCCCGGCCCGGGCGATGTCGAGGCGCTGCGTGTTCATCGCGATCACATCCACCTTGTGGAGGATCGGGAGCGCCAGGCAACCGCCGTCGATGACCACCAGGCGCCCGCCGGCGCCGGTCCGGATCAGCGCCGTGTCACGTCCGCTCTTGACGTAGAAGCGATTGAGAAAAAGCACCGCCAGGACGATGGCGACGATCAGGCCGAGAACGAGCAAAAGCCAGAGCACGGTGTCCTCCCCCCTCCGCATCCGGGGCCATGCACGGCCGGACGCAATCGGATCAACGCCGAGATCTACGCATCATTTATTTTCTATTTCAAGTGTTTTATTTTCCGTTTCAACATTTCTGCGAACCCGGCCGAAAGCCACGGAAAGGCTGGCGAGACTCCCGGTCGACGGCCTGGTCGCGGCTCAGAAAATCCGTTCGGGGGTCGCGAAAAGATGACCGTCGGCGCGGGCAAGATAGATCGGCAGCGCCTTCTTCTGGTTGTCCCAGTAGCGTCCCTGGCGGGCGCTGACGTATTCGAGCGGCTGGTTCGGCGCGAGCGCCATGCCGGGACCGGCCTGGGCGACCGCGGCGGCCAGGAAATTGACCCCTTCGTAAAGCGACTGTCCGAGCGCGTTGAGGACCGGCGCATACTCGCCGTGGCAGGCGAAATAGCGTTCCTTGAAGGCGATGTTGCGGTCGGTCCGCAGCCCCCCGAAATAGCTCGAGACGGCGAACAGCCGCTTGGTGTTCTCCGCCCCCATGGCGAGCAGGCCGCTCTCCTCGATCGCCGCCGACAGGCGGATTGCCCGCCGGTCGAGCCCGGCGGCCCCGAACAGCCTGTTGAACTCGACCGCGTCCTGGCCGATCAGCGAGATCAGCACCGCATCGGCGCCGCACGTCGCGACATGTTCGACCAGCCGCTCGATTTCCGGGAAGCCGAACGGCACGTAGCATTCGAACACCACCTCGCCGTCATTCTCGTCGATATAGTCGCGGGCGAAGGCGTTCGAGGCGCGCGGCCAGACATAGTCGTTGCCGATCAGCGCCCAGCGCCGAACCTTGCGGGTGGCGCTGAGGTGCCGGATCGCCGGCCGGAGTTGGTCCTCGGGCGTCTCGCCGATCGCGAACACGCCCGGGGTCCGTTCGTTGCCCTCGTACAGCGGGGTATAGACATAGGGTACGCGGGCGCCGACGATCTTGTTCAGGCGCTGGCGAACCGAGCTCAGATGCATGCCGACGATCGCCGAGATGGCATTGTCCTCGATCAGGTCGTTGGCGCCGTGCTCGACCGCGAGGCCGGTCTCGTCGCTCGCATCCACGAGAACGAATTCCACCTCGCGCGCGGCGATCCCGCCCCGCGCGTTGATCTCGTGCGCGGCAAGCTGGGCGGAAGCGACGCAGGACGCCCCCCAGAGCCCTGCCGCGCCGCTCATCGGTACGAACAGCCCGATGCGGTAACGATCTTCCTGCCCGATCCAGTCGTCGCCACGACTGCGAGGCCGCGCCTGGCGCAGCCTGCTCTCCTGCCAGCCGGGGCGACTGTCCGCAATGTGCGGATCGTCGCCTTCCGTGAAGCCCATCCCGTGTTGACCCTTGTTCTTTTCCAAATTAAACAATATCAAGCTTTGAGAGATGTGCAAATTCTTCTGAACGCGTTACGGGACTAGCTTCGACAATGGCCAACGACACGATCGCCGATTACCTGGTCTACCAGGTCGCGCGGGCGCACCGGCGCCTGCACGGCGAACTTGACGACCTGCTGCAGGAAGAAGGCGTGCAGGTCGAACACTGGCGGGTTCTGGACATCCTGAGCGACGGCCGCGGCCGCTCGATGGGCGAACTCGCCTCGCTGGTCCTGATGAACCATCCGGCGCTGACCAAGATGCTGGACAAGATGGTCTCGAACGCGCTGGTCCATCGCCTGCCGGACATCAACGACGCGCGCCGGGTGCTGGTCTTCATCACCGAGAGCGGCCGGGCGCTCCACGACCGCATCAAGGAAGCGGTCGACGCCCATGACGAGGCACTCAACCGCAAACTCGGCAAGCGCGACGTGGCGCGGCTGAAACAGATTCTCGATACGCTCGATCACGCCAACTGAGGCGTGACGGCCGGCGGCATGCCGCCGGCCGGTCGCAGGTTCAGCCGACGACGGCGAAGCGCCGGGCCGGATTGCGCCCCGGGGTCAGTTCGGCGACCGCGCTGACAATCGCTGCCGCATCGATCCCGTGGTGACGATAGAGATCGGCGATCGTGCCGGTCTGGCCGAAATGCTCGACCCCGAGCGGCACGGTGCGATGGCCCTGGACCGAGCCCAGCCAGGCGAGCGTCGCCGGATGGCCGTCGATCACGGTCACCAGCAGGCAATGTCGCGGCAACCGCGCCAGCAGCCGCTCGATATGGCTCATCGCGCCGGCGTTGCCGCGCTTGCGCGCCCGCAAGGCGGCCGTCCAGCCGGCATTGAGCCGGTCGGCCGAGGTCACCGCGAGCACGCCGATATCGCGCCGGTCCTCGCCGATCAGGCCGGCCGCCTCGAGCGCCTCCGGCGCGACCGTGCCCTGGTAGGCGATCACGACCTCGCAATTGGGACCGGGTTCGCGCAGCCAGTAGGCGCCGTCGATGACGCCGCCGGCGAAGTCCGCCCCGGCCCGGCCCTGCGGCTGGTCGAGTGTGCGGGTCGAGAGCCTGAGGTAAACCGAGCCGCCGGTCTCGTCGCGAAGCCAGGTGCGCTCGTCCGGATCGCCCTCGCCGTTCCGCTGCATGTAGTCGAAGGCCCAGGCCATGATGATCGCGAGCTCGTCGACATAGGCCGGCTCGAAGGCGGCGATGCCGTCCTGGGCGAGACCGATCAGCGGGCTGCTGATCGACTGGTGCGCGCCACCTTCCGGCGCCAGCGTGACGCCCGACGGCGTTGCCACCAGCAGGAACCGGGCATCCTGGTAGCAGGCGTAGTTCAGGGCATCAAGGCCGCGGGCGATGAACGGGTCGTAGAGCGTGCCGATCGGCAGCAGCCGCTCGCCAAACAGCGAATGTGACAGCCCGGCCGCGCCGAGCAGCAGAAACAGGTTCATCTCCGCAATGCCGAGCTCGATATGCTGGCCGTTCGTCGAGAACCGCCATTTCTGCGCCGAGGGCACGCGCTCGTCGCGGAAGGTATCGGCGATCTCGTCGCGGGCGAACAGGCCGCGCCGGTTGACCCAGGGGCCGAGATTGGTCGAGACCGTGACGTCCGGCGACGTGGTGACGATACGCGCCGCCAGCGCCGCATCGCCCTTGGCCAGCACGTCGAGGATCTTGCCGAACCCGGCCTGGGTCGAGATCGCCCGGTCGGCCGGCGCCGGCAGATCGGGGACCGGCAGGGTCGATGCCTCGAAGCGACGGGTGCCGCGGGCGAAGAAGGCGCTCTCCCGGACCGCGCGGTCAAGCGTTTCGGCCGAGATGCCGAGCCCCTCGGCGGGCTCCCACTCGTGCCCGGCGCGGATCTTCATGGCGGCCTGGAACTCGGCCATCTGGTCGGGCGTCATCAGGCCGGAATGGTTGTCCTTGTGGCCGGCGAGCGGTGTCGCCCAGCCCTTGATCGTGTAGGCGACGAAGGCGACGGGACGATCATGATCGATGCCCTCGAAAACCTCTATCAGGCTTTCCAGGCAATGGCCGCCGAGATTGCACATCAGCGCCTGCAACGCGTCGTCGGAACGCCGCTCGACCAACGCCAGCGCCTTGGCGTTGCCACCGAGATCGGCATTGAGCCGCTTCCGCCAGGCCGCGCCGCCCTGATAGGTGAGCGCCGAATAGAGCGCGTTCGGGCATGTGTCGATCCAGTCGCGAAGCGCCTCCCCGCCCGGCTCGGCGAACGCGGCGCGCTGAAGGGCGCCGTATTTCAGGATCACCACGTCCCAGCCGAAGGCCCCGAAGATCGCCTCGATCCGGTCCGACAGGCCCTCGCGGACGACGCCGTCGAGACTCTGGCGATTGTAGTCGATCACCCACCAGGTGTTGCGGAGATCGTGCTTCCAGCCTTCCTGCAGGGCCTCGTAGACATTGCCCTCGTCGAGTTCGGCATCGCCGACCAGCGCGATCATCCGCCCCTTCGGCCGACCGCCGCGCCATCCCTTGGCGTCGAGATAGTCCTGGATCATCGCCGCGAAGGCGGTGATCCCGACGCCGAGACCGACCGAGCCGGTCGAGAAATCGACATCGTCGATATCCTTGGTCCGGCTGGGATAGGACTGCGCGCCGCCATAACCGCGGAAGGCCTCGAGCTTCGCCCGCGTCTGGTTGCCGGCGAGATACTGGATCGCGTGAAAAACCGGCGAGGCATGGGGCTTGACCGCGACCCGGTCCTCCGGCCGCAGGACATGGAAATAGAGCGCCGTCATGATCGAGACCATCGAGGCCGAGGACGCCTGGTGACCGCCGACCTTCAGGCCGTCCGATTTCTCCCGCAGATGGTTGGCGTTGTGGATCGTCCAGCAGGAAAGCCAGAGCAGCTTGCGCTCGATTTCATGCAGCATGTCCAGTTCTTTACGCATCGACACCGACGATCTCCTCCCCAACTCCGGCCTGTTGCCGCAACGGCAACCCATCCTCCCGGCGAATTGACCAAAGTCAATGCCGGAACCGCCGATCGGGCGCAATTGTCACCTCGAACCACGAGGACGGACAATGACGCTTTCCGGGATACTTTCCGGCATTCGGGCCGGAACCCTCTATCGCCAGGCGACCCTGCTGGCGCTGATTCTCGGGCTGTGCGTTGCCGGGTCGACGGCGATCCATGCCCAGTCGACGCCGCTTCTGCCGAAATACATCGCCGACCTGTTGCCGGCCGATCTCGCGGCCGGCGGCGAAAGCTTCGGGCCGATGCGACAGGACCTCCCGGTCATGCCGATCCTGCGCGGCCGGGAGATCATCGCCTGGGCCTTCCTGACCTCCGACTTCGTCGGTACGACCGGCTATTCCGGCAAGCCGATCCATGTCGTGGCGGCGGTCTCGCCGGACGCCAGGCTGACCGGGGCTCGCCTCGTCAAGCATGCCGAGCCGATCGTCCTGATCGGCATCCCCAACCGGAAGATCCAGGCGCTGACGGAAAGCTATACCGGCCTCGACCTCGCGGCGGAGGTGGCGGCCGGCGGCGACGCGCACGATCTCGACATCATCTCCGGCGCGACGGTCACGATCATGGTGATCGACGATTCGATCGTGCGCTCGGGCATCAAGGTCGCCCGCGCGCTCGGGCTCGGCGGGCTCGCCGCCGGCACCGAACAGCCGGTCGTCCGGCGCGAACTGGACCCGGCGCAGGACAGGGTCGTCGACTGGCAGACGCTGGCCGGCGACGGCTCGATCCGCCGTCTCGCCCTCGATGTCGGCCAGGTCAACGAGGCCTTCGCCGCCTCGGGCGACGAACTGGCGGCGGCGCGGCCGGAGCCGGGCAATCCGTCCGACCTCTACATCGACCTGCAGGCGGCGCTGGTCAGTGTGCCGACGATCGGCCACAGCCTGCTCGGCGACGCCGAATACGACAACCTGCGGACGTGGCTCGGCGAAGGGGATCAGGCGATCCTGCTGGCCGGCCGCGGCCGCTATTCCTTCAAGGGCTCCGGCTATGTGCGCGGCGGCATCTTCGACCGTGTGCAGCTGATCCAGGGCGACGTCGCGGTGCGCTTCCGCGACCGCCAGCACCGCCGCCTCGGCGCCCTCGCCGCCGGCGGCGCGCCGAGCTTCACCGAGCTCGACCTGTTCCGCATTCCCGCCGAATCAGGCTTCGATCCGGCCCAGCCGTGGCGACTGCAGCTGCTCGTCAACCGGGCCGTCGGCCCGGTGAAGAAGAGCTTTCTCACCTTCGATCTCGATTATCGCCTGCCTGAGCCTTACCTGCTGCCGGCCGCCGCGCCCGCCAGCGCGACCGGCAATACGGCAGTCGTCGCGCCGCTCGTCGACGCGGACAGCGAAGCGGCCGCGAAAGCGGCCCTGTGGCAACGGATCTGGCGCGACCGGAAGATCGAGATCGGCGCCCTCCTCCTCATGCTGGCGACGCTCACCGGCGCCTTCTTCTTCCAGCTCTGGTTCACCCGCTCCGAACGCTTCGTGTTCTGGTTCCGGATCGGCTTCCTGTCGGTCACGCTGGTCTTCCTCGGCTGGTATGCGAATGCGCAGCTCTCGGTCGTGAACCTGCTGGCGCTCGTCGGCACGCTGCGCACCGGCTTCACCTGGGACGCCTTCCTGCTCGACCCGCTGGTCTTCATCCTGTGGGGCGCGGTCGCCGCCGCGCTGCTGTTCTGGGGACGCGGCGCCTACTGCGGCTGGCTCTGCCCGTTCGGCGCCCTACAGGAACTGACCAACCGGCTGGCGAAGTTCCTGCGGATCCCGCAATGGCACCTCCCCTGGGGCCTGCACGAGCGGCTCTGGCCGGTAAAATACATCGTCTTCATGGCCCTGTTCGGCGTTTCGCTGATGTCGATCCCGGCGGCCGAGGCGCTCGCCGAGGTCGAACCGTTCAAGACCGCGATCATCCTGAAGTTCCAGCGCGACTGGCCGTTCGTCCTGTTCGCCGTCGGCCTGCTCGGGATCGGCCTTTTCGTCGAGCGCTTCTACTGCCGTTATCTCTGCCCGCTCGGCGCGGCGCTCGCGATCCCGGCCCGGATCCGCATGTTCGACTGGCTCAAGCGCTATCACGAATGTGGGAATCCCTGCCAGATCTGTGCCCATGAATGCATGGTCCAGGCGATCCATCCGACCGGCGAGATCAACCCCAACGAATGCCTGAACTGCATGCATTGCCAGGTGCTCTACCAGCACAAGGGCAAATGCCCTGTGGTCATCAAGAAATTCAAACGCCTCGATGCGCTCCGGGACAGCACCCGGGCGTCCGCCACGGCGCGCCATCCGGCGCCGCTGCCAGCCGCGGCACAACCCTCCACGAAGGAGAACGGGAATGTCTGAGAACAGGAACGATCTGGCACTCACCCGCCGGGCATTGCTCGGCGCTTCGGCCGGCGGCGCGGTACTCACGGCAACGGCCGGCGGCGTGCTGTCGCTGACCTCTCCGACACCGGCCAGGGCCGCCGCCAAAGGCGTCGAACTCGCGCCCGGCGAACTCGACGAATATTACGGCTTCTGGTCCTCGGGCCAGTGCGGCGAGCTTCGCATCATCGGCATGCCGTCGATGCGCGAACTGATGCGCGTGCCGGTCTTCAACCGCTGCTCCGCGACCGGCTGGGGTCAGACCAACGAAAGCCTCAAGATCCTGACTCAGGACCTGCTGCCGGAAACACGGGAGTTCCTCGCCAGCCGCGGCGGAACCTACATGAACGGCGACCTGCATCATCCGCACATGTCGTTCACCGACGGCACCTATGACGGTCGCTACCTGTTCATGAACGACAAGGCGAACACGCGGGTCGCGCGGATCCGTTGCGACGTCATGAAATGCGACAAGATCATCGAGATCCCGAACGCCTCAGACATTCACGGCCTGCGGCCGCAGAAATTCCCGCGGACCGGCTATGTCTTCGCCAACGGGGAGCATCGCGTTCCGCTGCCGAACGACGGCATGATCCTCGACGAACCGGAGAAATACGTCTCGATCTTCACCGCCATCGACGGCGACACGATGAAGGTCAGCTGGCAGGTCATCGTCAGCGGCAATCTCGACAATTGCGACGCCGACTACCAGGGGAAATACGCCTTCTCGACCTGCTACAATTCCGAGGAAGGGGTAACCCTGGCCGAGATGACGGAGTCGGAGACCGACCATGTCGTGATCTTCAACATCAAGCGCATCGAGGCGGCGGTCGCGGCCGGCGATTACAAGACCTACAACGGCGTCCCGGTGCTCGACGGCCGGAAAGGCTCGGAACTGACCCGCTACGTGTCGGTCCCGAACAGCCCGCACGGCTGCAATACCGCGCCCGACGGCAAGTATGTCGTGATCAATGGCAAGCTCTCGCCGACGGTCTCGGTGATCGACGTCAACAAGGTCGAGGCGATATTCGAGGGCGCCGATCCGCTGTCCTGCATCGTCGCCCAGCCGGAACTCGGCCTCGGCCCGCTCCACACCGCCTTCGACGGCAAGGGAAACGCCTTCACGACGCTGTTCCTCGACAGCCAGATGTGCCAGTGGAACATCGAGAAGGCGGTGCGCCAGCATGCCGGCGAGAATGTCGACCCGATCATCTCCAAGGTCGATGTCCAGTATCAGCCCGGTCACAACCACACCTCGATGGGCGAAACCAAGGACGCGGACGGCAAATGGCTGGTCTCGCTCAACAAGTTCTCCAAGGACCGGTTCATCAATGTCGGGCCTCTGAAGCCCGAGAACGAGCAGCTGATCGATATCACCCAGGATCCGCCGGTCGTCGTTCATGACAGCCCGACCTTCGCCGAGCCGCATGACTGCATCATCGTCCACCGCTCGATCGTCTCGCCGCTCAGCATCTGGAACCGCGACGACCCGATGTGGGAGGACGCCCGCAAGCAGGCCGCCGCGGACGGCGTGGACCTGGAGGACGGCGCCGACGAACCGATCCGCGACGGCAACAAGGTGCGCGTCTACATGTATTCGTCGGCCCCGACCTTCTCGCTCGAGAAGTTCACCGTCAGGCAGGGCGACGAGGTCACCATCTACATCACCAACATCGACGATGTGGACGACCTGACGCACGGCTTCACGCTCGGCAATTACGGGATCGCCTTCGAGGTCGGCCCGCAGGCGACCGCCTCGGTCACCTTCACCGCCGACCGGCCGGGTGTGCACTGGTTCTATTGCCAGTGGTTCTGCCACGCGCTCCACATGGAGATGCGCGGCCGGATGCTGGTCGAGCCGCGCGCGGCCTGATCCATGCGCGCGCTCATTGCCCTCGGGTTCCTGATCTGCCTGACCGCCGGCCCGGCCGGCGCGACGGCACGGGACGTGCCGGCCGATGCCGACCGGCCGGGGGCGCTGGCGCGGGCAATCGCGACGGCCGGGGCGGGGGATCTTCTCCGCCTCGCGCCCGGCCTGCATCGGGGCCCGATCCTGATCCTGGCCCCCCTCACCCTCGACGGCGGCGGCCGGGCCCGGATCGAGGGCGACGGCACCGGTTCGGTGATCACCGTCAACGCCCCCGACGTGACCGTCCGGGGACTGGAGATCGCCGGCTCGGGTTCCTCCAACGAGACCCTCGACGCGGCCGTCAGGCTGACGAAGAAGGCGACCCGCGCTTCGGTCACCGATAACAGCCTGTTCGGCAACCTGGTCGGCGTCGATGTCCATGGCGCCCGCGACGCGTTCGTCGCCGGCAACCGCATCGAGGGCCGCCGGGACCACCGGATGAACGATCGCGGCAACGGCATCTATGTCTGGAACGCACCCGGCGCCCGGATCATCGGCAATGACGTGCGCTGGGGGCGCGACGGGATCTTCGTCAACACCTCCTCCCGCAACAGTTTCACCGGCAATCGCTTCCGCGATCTCCGCTTCGCGATCCACTACATGTATGCCAACGATTCCGAGGTCTCGGACAACCTCTCGGAAGGCAACCACCTCGGCTTCGCGCTGATGTTCTCGAAGGGCCTCACGATCGTCGGCAACCAGTCGATCGGCGACCGCGATCACGGCCTGCTGCTCAACTATGCGAACGATGCCCGGATCGAGGGCAACCTGATCCGGGGCGGCGCCGAGAAATGCGTCTTCCTCTACAACGCGCACCGCAACAGCCTGTCCGGAAACCGCTTCGAGGGCTGCGCCATCGGCATTCATTTCACCGCCGGGTCCGAGCGCAACACGATCTCGGGCAACGCCTTCATCGGCAACCGGCACCAGGTGAAATACGTGGGCTCGCGCCGGGTCGACTGGAGCGCCGCCGGCCGCGGCAACTACTGGTCCGATCACGCCGCCTACGACCTCGACGGCGACGGAATCGCCGACACCGCCTACCGGCCGAACGACCTGATGGATCACATTCTCTGGTCGCAGCCGGCGGCGAAACTGCTGCTCGGCGCGCCGGCGGTGCAGCTCATCCGCTGGAGCCAGGCCGCGTTCCCCGCCCTCCTGCCCGGCGGCGTCACCGACAGCCGACCGCTGATGCGGCCGGTCACGATCCCGACGCGACTCTGGAGCCGGCAATGACCGACACGCTGGAACTCTCCGGTACCGACAAGTCCTTCGGCACCCTGAAAGCCGTCGACGACCTGTCGCTCACCGTCGCCGCCGGCGAACGGGTGGCGCTTCTCGGCCACAACGGGGCCGGCAAGTCCACCCTCATGAAGATCATCCTTGGGCTGATGCCGGCCGATCGCGGCACGATCTCGGTGTTCGGCGCCCGACCGGGCAGCGCCGAGGCCCGGCGTTTCGTCGCCTACCTGCCCGAGAATGTCGCCTTCCATCCGGCACTGACCGGCCGCGAGCAGCTTCGCCTGTTCTGCCGCCTGCGCCGTGCCGCGCCGGACGCCGCCGGGCAATTGCTTGCGCGGGTCCGCCTCGACGAGGCGGCGGATCGCCGGATCGGCACCTATTCCAAGGGAATGCGCCAGCGCCTCGGACTTGCCCAGGCACTGATCGGCAGGCCGCGGCTGTTCGTCCTCGACGAGCCGACCAGCGGCCTCGACCCGGTCTCGCGCCGGGAGTTCTATGCCATCCTGGAAGAACTCGCCGGCGACGGCGCCGCGATCCTGCTGTCGAGCCATGCGCTCACCGAGGTCGAGGCGAAAACCGACCGGATCGCGATCATGCGACGGGGCCGCCTGGTCGCGAATGCGCCCCTTGCCGCCCTGCGTAGCCGCTCGGCGCTGCCGGTGCGCCTGCATGTCGTCGCCCGGGCCGGCGACGCCGACAGGGTCGCGGCCTCGCTCGCCGGCAGCCGGATCAACGGGGTCGGCGTCGATATCCTGTGCGCCCCTGAAGACAAGCTCGACCGGATCGGCGCGATTGCCGCCCTCGGCCCGCTCATCGAGGATATCGAGGTCGCCCCGCCGAGCCTCGAGGACATCTACGCGTTTTTCAGCCGGGAGGAACGGCCATGACCAGCATCCTCGCGCTGGCGGCGAGCGAGTTCCGGATCGCGCTCCGCAACCGCTGGGTCGCGATCGCGATCGTCATGATGACATTGTTCGCGGTCGTGCTGACGGTCGCCGGAACGGCCGCGACCGGCACGCTCGGCGTCGACCGCCTGACCGTGACGGTGGCGAGCCTGATCAGCCTCGGGGTCTACCTGCTTCCCCTGCTCGCACTCCTGCTCTCGTTCGACGCGGTTGCCGGCGAATGCGAACGCGGGACGCTGGCGCTGATGCTGACCTATCCGGTCGGCCGGGCGGAAATCCTCGCCGGCAAGTTCATCGCCCATCTCGGCATCCTGGCGCTTGCCGCGACGATCGGCTTCGGCACCGCCGCTGCCATAGCGCTGATCGCGGACCCCGAAGCGAGCGTAGGCCTGCCGGCGCTGTTCCGCCTGTTCTGGACCGCGCCCGTCCTCGGTGCCGCGTTCCTCGGTATCGGCTACGCGCTCTCGGCCGTCGCCCGACGACCCGGCGCGGCGGCCGGGCTCGCGATCGCCGTCTGGCTGGTCGTCGTCGTGCTCTACGATATCGCCCTGCTCGCGGCGATCGTCACCGACGGCGGCGGGACGTTCACGGTCGACTTCTTTCCCTGGCTTCTCGCCGCCAACCCGGCCGATGCCTTCCGGCTGTTCAACCTCGCCGCGTCCGAGGCGACCGCCCTTGCCTCCGGCGTCGACGGCGCCGCCGCCAGTATGCCCCCCGCCGCCACGCTGGTCGCGATCCTCGCCTGGCCGCTGCTGGCGCTCGCCTTTGCCCATCTCGTCTTCCGCCGGGTGACGCCATGATCCGGCTGGCTGTCCTCCTGGCCCTGATCCTGCTCGCCGCGGGCTGCCGGGACGAGACCGCGGCAACCCGCCCGCCCGCGGTGACGCTCGACGCCGACGCGCTCGGCCATTTCTGCCAGATGAACCTGGTCGAACATCCGGGGCCGAAGGCGCAGATCCACCTCGCCGGGATCGCCCATCCGATCTTCTTCTCGCAGGTCCGCGACGCCATCGCCTATCTCCGCATGCCGGAGCAGAGTGCCGGGATCCGCGCGATCTACGTGAACGACATGGCGGCTGCCCCGAGCTGGAACGAGCCCGGCCGGGACAACTGGATCGCCGCCGAAGGCGCGTTCTTCGTCATCGGCAGCAACCGCGTCGGCGGCATGGGCGCCCCCGAGATCGTCCCCTTCGGCAGCCGCGCGGGGGCCGACGCCTTCGCCGCCCGTTTCGGCGGCCATGTCGCGGGACTGACGGATATTCCCGACGAGGCGGTCCTCGCGCCCGTCGAAATCGGCGCCGCGCCGGCGCCTGCCGAGGGTTGATCGATGCTGCACCTGAACCGACGCCGTTTCCTGACCGTCTCCGCCGCCTTGCTTGCCTCGGGGAACGTTCCCGCGGCAAGCGCCGCCGCGACGGCCTCCCGCCGCTGGCAGGGCATAGCGCTCGGCGCCCATGCCTCGCTCACTTTCCAACATCCCGACCCGGCCGAGGCCGGTCGCCTGATCGCCGGTTGCCGTAACGAGATCGATCGTCTCGAGGCGATCTTCAGCCTGTACCGTCGAGAAAGCCTGCTCAGCCGGCTGAACGCCGCCGGCAGGCTCGACGATCCGCCGGCCGACCTGCTCCGGCTGCTGTCGACCGCCGAAACGATCAACAGGCGAACCGGCGGCCGCTTCGACCCGACCGTTCAGCCACTCTGGGCGCTGCATGCCCATTGTCTCAGCGAACGGCCGCCCCGCCTGCCCGGCGATGCCGAGCTAGCCGCCGCCCGGGATACCTGCGGCTGGCGGCATCTCCGCTACGACGCCGACGAGATCGCCTTCGACCGCCCGGGTATGGCGCTGACGCTCAACGGTATCGCGCAAGGCTATATCGCCGACCGGGTTTCTGACTGGCTCCGCGCGCAGGGCCTCGGCAACGTGCTGGTCGAGACCGGCGAGGTCCGCGCCCTCGGCAGTCGCCCCGACGGCACGCCCTGGCGTGTCGGCTTGCGCGCCGCCGACGGGTCGGAACGGACCGATGGCAAGGTTGATCTTCGCGACGGTGCGCTGGCGGTCTCGGCCCCGCTCGGCACCCGTCTCGACGGGGCCGGACGGGTCGGCCATATCATCGATCCGTCGAGCGGGCATCCGGGCGGGACCTGGAGCCGGGTCGTCGTCCGCGCGCCGAGTGCGGCCGAGGCCGACGGTTACTCGACCGCCTTCTGCCTGATGGAGCGGGACGCGATCGAGGCCGCCCGACCGCCGCACATCGACGTGATGCTGACCTGATCGGGATCTCTCCTCCGGCCGTCGAACGGAGCCCCTAGGCTGTCCCGCCGGCAGGCGCTACGCTGTCCTGCGACGGAAGCGACGCCGGTGAGCCAATGACGCAGTCGGACAAGGAGATCGCCCGCGAGGCAGTGCTATTCGCGAGCCTGCCGGACGATCTGGCGGAACTCGTTCTCGGCCGGGCGACGATACACACGATCGACAGCGGCGGCATGCTGTTCCTGCACGGCGACCCGGCGACGTATGTCTATGTCGTGCTTGACGGCTGGATCAAGCTGTTCCGCTCGACCAGTGCCGGCAACGAGGCGGTGGTCGGCGTCTTCACGAAGGGCCAGAGCTTCGGCGAGGCAGCAGCCTTTCGCGGCGATGTCTACCCGGTCGGCGCCGAGGCCGTCACCGACTGTCGCCTGTTGCGGGTAAGCGCGGCATACCTGCTCGAAACAATGGTTGCGCGCCCGGAGCTCTGCGTTGCGATCCTCGGCGCGACCTTTCGCCATCTCCACGCGCTGGTTGCCCAGATCGAACAGCTGAAGGCGCAGACCGGCCCGCAGCGGGTTGCCGAGTTCCTCGTCGAGCTCTGCCCGGTCAGCGAGGGCGCCTGCACGGTCACGCTGCCCTATGACAAGGCGTTGATCGCCGGGCGGCTCGGCATGTCGCCGGAAAGCCTGTCGCGCGCCTTTGCCCGGCTCCGGCAGCATGGCGTGATCGTCAACCAGTATCACGCCGCGATCGGCGATATCGAGACGCTGCGCGACTACGCGGAAACCGATCGCTCGGAAGCCTGGAGCCGCGCCCAATGACCTGCCAGCGGGCGATGGCCGGTTGGAGAGATCGGGTCTGATGGCCTTCACCCTCCGGCAACTGCAGTATTTCATCGCCGCCGCCGAACAGGGCACGGTCTCTGGCGCCGCCCAGAACCTGTCGATCTCGCAATCCTCGGTCACCGAGGCGATCCGCGATCTCGAGAACGATCTCGGCGTCCGGCTGTTCGAGCGTCATTCGCGGGGCCTCTCGATCACCAACAAGGGCCACCAGTTCCTGCGCCACGCGACCAAGATCCTGGCCAATGTCTCGGACGCCCGCCGCAGCTTCGCCGACGAGCGGAGTGCTGCCGGCGGGCGGCTGCAACTCGGCGTCACCTCGCTGGTCGCGGGCTACGTCCTGTCCGACCTGCTCGCCCGCTATCGCCGCGCCAACCCGGACGTCACCGTCACCGCGATCGAGGACAACGGCGACTACCTGGAGCATCTGCTGGTCGGCGGCGAGCTTGATGTCGCGGTCATGGTGGTCTCCAGCCTGCGCGACCGCATGGCGCTGCAGATCGACATCTTCGAGGTCTCGCCGTTCCGGCTCTGGCTGCCGCTTGGCCATCCGCTCGCCACCAAGGACGCGATCGCCGCCCCGGACCTCGCCAGCGAGCCGCTGATCATGCTCGCCCTCGACGAGATCGAGGAAAGCACGGCGACCCTGCTGACCGCCGTCGGCGCCCGCCCGAACGTCGCCTTCCGGACCCGGTCGGTCGAGGCGGTGCGCAGCCTGGTCGCAACCGGGGCCGGCATTGCGCTGCTCCCCGACCTGGTCTACAGGCCATGGTCGCTGGAAGGCGATCGCATCGAATCGCGCGACGTGTCGGGCCGCCTGCCGACGGTCCAGGTCGGCATCGCCTGGCGGCGCGGCTCGCCACTGCCGCCCGCCGCGCGGGACTTCATCGCCGCCGCCCAGACGCACCGCACGGTGCGGCAACGCTGATTGGCCGAAGGGCCATCGATATCGGAAAAACCGATAGCCTCATTCTGAATAATAAAATTGCGAAACCGACCCGGAGGGAGAACCATCGATCCGGAGAGGAAGCCATTGCCGCGTCCCGCGCCCACGAGCTTCCCGGGAGGGTCGATCCATGAAATCTATCCTGAAGGCGGGCGTCGCGCTCGCCGCCATCGCCGGTTTCGGTGCCGGCACGAGTATCGATGCCGCCGCGGCGGAAATGATGAGCAAGCTCGGTTCGGGCGAAGGCCAGGTCGATATCGTCGCCTGGCCGGGCTATATCGAGCGCGGCGAGACCGACAAGGCGTTCGACTGGGTGACCGCCTTCGAGCAGAAGACCGGCTGCAAGGTCAACGTCAAGAGCGCCAATACCTCCGACGAGATGGTCGCGCTGATGAACGAGGGCGGTTTCGACCTCGTCACCGCGTCTGGCGACGCCTCGCTCCGGCTGATCGCCGGCAAGCGCGTCCAGCCGGTCAACACGGCGCTGATCCCGAGCTGGTCGACGGTCGACGAGCGGCTTCAGAATGCCCCGTGGCACACCGTCGACGGAACCCATTACGGCACCCCTTACCAGTGGGGTCCGAACGTGCTGATGTATTCGACCGAGGCCTTCAAGGAGGCGCCCAAGAGCTGGAAGGTCGTGTTCGAGGAAATGACCCTCGACGACGGCAAGTCGAATGCCGGCCGGGTCCAGGCCTATGACGGTCCGATCCACGTCGCCGACGCCGCCAACTTCCTGATGCACCACAAGCCGGAACTCGGCATCAAAAGCCCCTATGAGCTCAACGAGGATCAGTACAAGGCAGCCCTCGACCTGCTGCGCGAACAGCGCAAGCTGGTCTCGCGTTACTGGCACGACGCCTTCATCCAGATCGACGACTTCAAGAACGAGGGCGTGGTCGCCTCGGGCTCCTGGCCATTCCAGGTCAACCTGCTCAAGGGCGAAGGCCAGAAGATCGATTCGACCATCCCTGTCGAGGGAGCGACCGGCTGGGCCGACACCACCATGATGCATGCCGACGCGGCCCACCCGAACTGCGCCTACATGTGGATGGAGCATTCGCTGTCGCCCAAGGTGCAGGGCGACCTCGCCGCCTGGTTCGGCTCGGTGCCGGCGGTCCCGGCCGCCTGCAAGGGCAACGAGCTGCTCGGCGACGAGGGGTGCAAGACCAACGGCTTCGAGGACTTCGCCCGGATCAAGTTCTGGCAGACGCCGGTCTCCAAGTGCGAAAGCCAGGGTCAGTGCGTGCCCTACTACCGCTGGGTTTCCGACTATATCGGCGTGATCGGCGGCCGCTGATCCCGACGGTTCCGACATGACACCTGTGCCGCCTGCCCGTTCAACCGGGCGGGCGGCCGGATCGGACACGCCATGACCGCCGCCGTCCTGTTCCAGAATGTCTCCCGCCATTTCGGCCGCATCCGCGCCGTCGACGGCGTCGACCTTGAGGTCGCGGCAGGTGAATTCTTCGCCATGCTGGGCCCGTCCGGTTCCGGCAAGACGACCTGCCTGCGGCTGATCGCCGGCTTCGAGCAGCCGGACACCGGGCATATCGAGATCTTCGGCGAAACCGCCGAGGGCATTCCGCCCTATCGCCGGAACGTCAACACCGTGTTCCAGGATTACGCGCTGTTTCCCCACCTCAGCGTGCTGGACAATGTCGCCTACGGGCTCCGCATGCGCGGCATCGACAAGGCGGCGCGGCGGCGCGAGGCGGCCGAGGCGCTCGCCCTCGTCAAGCTGCCCGACTATGGCGGGCGGCGCCCGGCCCAGCTTTCCGGCGGCCAGCGCCAGCGCGTGGCGCTCGCCCGGGCGATCGTCAACAAGCCCAGGGTGCTGCTGCTCGACGAACCGCTTGGCGCTCTCGACCTCAAGCTCCGCGAGCAGATGCAGGAAGAACTGAAGGCCCTGCAGCAGGCCCTCGGCATCACCTTCGTCTTCGTCACCCACGACCAGGGCGAGGCGCTGTCGATGGCCGACCGGGTCGCCGTCTTCAACGAGGGCCGGATCGTCCAGGTCGGCGCGCCGGCGGAGATCTACCGGCGACCGCGGACCCGCTTCGTTGCCGACTTCGTCGGCTCCTCCAACGTGCTGCCGCCGGAATTCACGGAACGCCACGGCGGCGGCCGGCGCTGGTCGAGCCTGCGGCCCGAGGCGATCGTCATCGCAACGGCGGCGCCGGAAGGAAGCGGCCCCGGCTCACTCGCGGCGACCGTGCTCGCGACCTACTATCACGGCGCGACCACCCGCATCGTCGCCGAGGCCGAGATGACCCGGCTCAACGTCCTGGTCCCGGCCAGCGCCGGCCTGCTTCGGCCCGGCGACCGGGTCTGGCTCACCTGGCAGCCGGACGACCTGCATGCGATGGAGGACCACGCGTGAGCGCCGCGGCGGAGGCGATCCGGCCGCCGCGCGACGGCACGCTCGGACGTCTCTCCGATTTCCTCTGGCGCCGGCCCGGGCTGTTCCTGCTGCTCATGCTGACGCCACCGCTGCTCTGGCTCGGCATCATCTATGTCGGCTCGCTGTTCGCGCTGCTGCTGCAGAGTTTCTTCTCGATCGATGAATTCTCCGGCCTGATCCGTCACGAATTCACCCTGAAGACCTATGCCGAACTGCTGCGCCCGTCGAATTTCGACATCATCGTCCGCACCGTCTCGATGGCCGCCGTGGTGACGCTGGCGGCGGGCGTGATCGCCCTGCCGATTGCCTATTACGCGGCGCGTTACGCGCGGGGTCGCTGGAAGGCCGCCTTCTACCTGGCGGTGATGCTGCCGCTCTGGTCGAGCTACCTGGTGAAGGTCTACGCCTGGAAGTTGATCCTCGCCAAGGAGGGCATCCTCAACTGGCTGTTCGCCAAGCTGCATCTGACCTGGGCGCTGGAGGCGCTGCTGGCGATCCCGGTGATCGGCGGCAACTCGCTCTCGGTCAGCTATATCGGCACCTTCCTGGTCTTCGTCTATGTCTGGCTGCCGTTCATGATCCTGCCGATGCAGGCGGCGCTGGAGCGGGTGCCGGGCAACCTGATCGAGGCCTCGGCCGATCTCGGCGCCGGCACCGGCCAGACCTTCCGCCATGTCGTCTTTCCGCTGGCCCTGCCCGGCATCATCGCCGGCTCGATCTTCACCTTCTCGCTGACGCTCGGCGACTACATCATTCCGCAGATCGTCGGCTCGTCCCGGCTGTTCATCGGCCAGGCGGTCTATGCCCACCAGGGCACCGCCGGCAACATTCCGCTCGCCGCCGCCTTCACCGTGGTGCCGATCGTCATCATGGGATTCTACCTGTGGGTCGCCAAGCGGCAGGGAGCCTTCGATGCGCTCTGACCGCACGGGACGTTCGGGGCGCTCGCCGCTGATGCTGAAGCTCGCCGCCGGCGCCGGCCTCCTGTTCCTGCACCTGCCAATCCTGATCATCTTCGTCTATGCCTTCACGACCGAGGAAAAGAGCTACCAGTGGCCGCCGCCGGACCTGACGGTGAAATGGTTCGCGATCGCCTGGGAACGGCCGGACGTGCGCGACGCGCTCTGGCTCTCGGTGCGCACGGCGGCGACGGCGACGGCGGTGGCGCTCGTTCTCGGCACGCTCTGCGCCGCCGCGGTCTCGCGGACCCGCTTCTTCGGGCGCGAGGCGATCTCGCTGCTCGTCATCCTGCCGATCGCCCTGCCCGGCATCATCACCGGCATCGCGCTCCGCTCCGCCTTCAGCCTGGCCGAGATACCCTTCTCGTTCTGGACCATCGTGCTCGGCCACGCGACCTTCTGCGTCGTCATCGTCTACAACAACGCGGTCGCCCGCTTCCGCCGCACCAGCGGCTCGCTGATCGAGGCCTCGATGGATCTCGGCGCGAACGGTTTCCAGACCTTCGCCCACGTGATCCTGCCGAATATCGGCACGGCGCTGCTTGCCGGCGGCATGCTCGCCTTCGCGCTGTCCTTCGACGAGGTCATCGTCACCACCTTCACCGCCGGCCAGCAGGCGACCCTTCCGATCTGGATGCTCGAGGAACTGGTCCGTCCGCGCCAGCGCCCGGTCACCAACGTCGTCGCGATGCTGGTCGTCGCCGTCACATTCCTTCCCATCCTTGCCGCCTACTACCTCACCCGCGACGGTGACCAGGTCCAGGGACAGGGAAAATAGTTCAACCGAGGGAGACCACCCATGGATACCGAGATGCTCATAGGCTCCCGCTTCGAGGCCGGCACGGAGACGGCGGAGCGTGTTCTCAATCCGAAGAACGAGGCGACCATCCTCGATCTTCCGGAAGCCTCGCCGGCCCAGATCGAGGCCGCGGTCGGCGCCGCCACGGCCGCCTTCACCACCTGGTCGCGCACGACCCCGGCCGAGCGTTCCGGCTATCTTCTGAAGATCGCCGAGCGGATCGAGGCCGAGGCCGACGGTTTCGCGGCGCTTGAGGCGCTCAATTGCGGCAAGCCGATCAACGCGGTCCGGGAAGACGAGATCCCGGCGATCGTCGACTGCTATCGCTTCTTCGCCGGCGCCGTGCGCTGCATGCCGGGAAACGCGGCGGGCGAGTACCTGAGCGGCTTCACCTCGATGGTTCGGCGCGACCCGATCGGCGTCGTCGCCTCGATCGCGCCCTGGAACTACCCGCTGATGATGATGGCCTGGAAGCTCGCACCCGCGATCGCCGGCGGCAACACCGTGGTCTTCAAGCCGTCCGAGCAGACCCCGCTGACGGCGCTCAAGCTCGCCCGGATCCTTGCCGACGTGCTGCCCGAGGGCGTCGTCAACGTCGTGCTCGGCCGGGGCGAGAGCGTCGGCAACGCGCTGATCAATCATCCGAAGGTCGACATGATCTCGATCACCGGCGACGTCGCGACCGGCAAGAAGGTCCTGCAGGCCGCCGCCAAGACGGTGAAGCGCACCCATCTGGAGCTCGGCGGCAAGGCCCCGGTCATCGTCTTCGACGACGCCGACATCGCCGAGGTGGTCGACGGTCTCCGGGCCTTCGGCTATTACAACGCCGGCCAGGACTGCACCGCCGCCTGCCGGATCTATGCCGGGGCCGGGGTCTACGAGAAGCTGGTCGCCGACCTCTCGTCGGCGGTCTCGACCATCCGCTTCGGCGAGGCGGACGACACGCAGAACGAGATCGGCCCGCTGATCTCCGGCCGCCAGCGCGACCGGGTCGCGAGCTTCGTCGAACGGGCCTCGGAGCTCAAGCATATCGAGATTACCACCGGCGGCGGCGCCCCGGACGGCAAGGGCTTCTTCTACCGGCCGACGGTGGTCGCCGGCGCCCTGCAGAACGACGAGATCGTTCGCCGCGAGGTTTTCGGCCCGGTGGTCTCGGTCACCCGCTTCTCCGATGTCGACGAGGCGGTCGCCTGGGCGAACGATTCAGACTACGGCCTCGCCTCCTCGGTCTGGACGAAGGACGTCTCGCGCGCCATGGCGACCGCTGCCCGGCTCAAGTACGGCTGCACCTGGATCAACACCCATTTCATGCTGACCAACGAGATGCCCCATGGCGGGCTGAAGCAGTCCGGCTACGGCAAGGACATGTCACTCTACGCGCTGGAGGATTACACCGCCGTCCGCCACGTGATGGTGAAGCACTAGAGCGAACCAGCGATCCGGCGGGCGGCACCGGCCGTCCGCCGCTCGCGCGCTCAACGATGCTACGCCTGCGGGGCGACGTCGACCGAGACCGAGATGGCATGCGAGCCGCCGCCGACCATGAAGCCGTTGATCGGGCTGACATCGCCGTAATCCCGGCCCCAGGCCAGCACGATATGCTCGTCGCCGGGAATGCAGTTGTTGGTCGGGTCGAAATCGACCCAGCCGTTGACCGGACACCAGACGGAAATCCAGGCGTGGGATTCGTCGGCCCCGACCAGCTTTTCCTGGCCGGCCGCCGGATGGGTGAGCAGGTAGCCGCTGACATAGCGGGCGGCAAGGCCGAGACTGCGCAGGCAGGCGACCTGAAGATGGGCGAAATCCTGGCAGACGCCGGTTCGCGACGACAGCACCTGCGCCACCGGCGTCGAGACATCGGTGACCCCGCCGCGATATTCAAAGCCGTTGTAGATCCGGTTCGTCATCTCCATCGCTGCGGCGAGAAGCGGCCGTCCGGGCGTGAAGCTCGCCACGGCGAAATCATGCACCGCATCGTCGATCCCGACATAGGGCGAGGCAAAGGCGAAGCGGCAGGCCTCGAGCGCCTCGGCATCGGTCGGGCCGAGCAGCAGCCCGGCCACTTCTTCCCACGGCCGGCTCGCCTCCAGGTCGATCGGCCCGGGACCGGTGACGTCGACACGGGCACGGGAATGGACGAGCAGCTTCGCGTGCGGTTCCTGCACCGTCAGGTGGGTGATCGGGTTGCCGTAGAAGTCCCGCCCGTCCTTGCGCACGGTCGGCGCCGGATCGACGACGATGGCAGCGGAGAGGCATTTCTGGCGTGGCGCGGTGCGCGGCGACAGATGCAGCACATGGTGCGATATCGAGACCGCCTGGGCATACTCGAAGCGCGTCCGGTGATTGACGTCGTAGATCATGACGGCATCTCGACCCATTGCGGCCCGGAGACATGCTGCGGCATCGAGTGGCTGAAATAGGTTCGTGCGATCAGGTCTGCCAGTTCCTTCACGCCCTCTTCGAGCTTGTGGGTCAGGCGCTCCAGCTTTTCCCGCTTGTCGCGGCGGCTCTGCCCGGCGAGCGCTTCCATGTCGGCCAGGCGGAGCGTCGCGTGGAGTTCGGTCGCGATCCGCTGGATCGGGCTGATGATCGCCTCCGAACTGTCGCTCGGCAGTTCCGACATGTGGGTTTCGAAGGCATTCAGCTGAAACAGAACCGAGCGCGGATTGGTCTCGTCCGCCATCAGCAGATCGAGCGCCGCGACCAGCCGGGGCACGGCCTTGTAACGCGTCCTGTAGGTCATCGTGCTGTCGGCCAGTTCGAGCAGCAGGCCGAGCGAACCGGTCGCCTCGGGATCGCCGCGCCCGGCAAGATTGCGGATCAGCCGGACCATGTGGCGGATCCTTTCGAGTCGACGCCCGAGGTCGAGGAAACGCCACGAATAGGCGCGCGTCATGTTCTCCATGATCATGCCGTTCAGCGCCGCCTGGTTGCGGATCATGCGGTCGAGAAGCTGCAACGCCTCGTCGACGTTGAGGCTGTCGCCGGGACCGCTCACCTCGACCGTCTCTACCAGTTCCATGAGGATCTGCCAGGTATCCTCCGACAAACGCTCGCGCACCAGGTTAGCGGTGCGCCGGACATTCCCGAGGATCGACACCAGCCCGTCCGGCGTGTCGCGCCCGAAGAGCACCCGGCCCAAGGCCGCCTCGACCGCGCCCATGCCGCCGGCGACCGCCTGGCGGGCACGCCGCTGGCTCAGATGTTCCTGCGCGACGAGCAGCTTGACCAGGCGATCGAGGGCCACCGGATGGGCCGCGAGGTCGGATTCGCCGTGCAGTCGGGTCAGCAGGCTCCGCAGCAGGCGGACCGTGCCCTCGCAGCGCTCGGCATAGCGGCCGAGCCAGAACAGGTTGTCGGCGGTGCGGCTTGGCAGATCGCGGCTGCCACGGCGCAGGCGAAGGGCATTGTGCGGCGCCGTCAGCAGGCTGAAAGTATCGACCGGCTCGTCGCTGAGCACCCAGCTGTCCTTGCTGATGTTGCTCTGTTCGAGCAGCGGTGCCTGGCTGATCGAGGCTTCCGAGACCCGGGTGAGCCCGCCGGGCATCACCTTGTAGCCATCCGCCGTGGCCGCGACATAGACCCGCAGCGTCATGTGCGCCGGTCGCAGACCCTGGCCGTCGAGCCAGACCGGCGTAGTCGACAGCGCGACCGGCTCCTGGCCGATGAACTTGTGCCCTTCCCGGCCGATCCGGCCGCGCAGCGCCTCGCGCTCCGCCGCGCTCAGCTCGGCGCCGATGAAGCGGTCCTGGCCGGGTCCGAGAATGGTCTTCGGCATCGTCACGTTGCGGACGATCAGGCGGTCGAGGTTGTCGAGCACGTAGGCGCGCTCCTGCGGCTGGCCGCACCACCAGCTCGCCACCCCCGGCATCTTCAGTTCCTCGTCCAACAGATGGCGGCAAAGCCCCGGCAGGAAACTCAGAAAGGCATCGCTTTCGACAAGGCCGCTGCCAAGCGCGTTGGCCACGACGACCTGCCCCGTGCGCGCCGCCTGGACCAGTCCCGGCACGCCGAGAAGCGAATCGGTGCGCAGTTCCAGCGGGTCGCAGTATTCCGATTCGACGCGCCGCATGACGAGGTCGACCGGCTTCAGCCCGTCGATGGTCTTCAGGAATAGGCGGTCGTCGCGAACCGTGAGATCCGAGCCCTCGACCACGCTGTAACCGAGATAGCGGGCGAGATAGGCATGTTCGAAATAGGTCGTCCGTCCCGGTCCCGGCGAGAGCAGCACGGCGAGCGGATCGTCATGGCGCGACAGGCTGAGGAAATGCTCGCTGAAACGGGCGAAGAAACTGGCGAGGCGCTGGACGTTGCTGGCTGCGAACAGGCCCGGCAGGCTGTTCGAGGCGACAAGCCGGTTCTCCAGCGCGTAGCCGGCCCCCGACGGGGCCTGGGTCCGGTCGCTCAGCACCCACCAGCGGCCATCCGGGGCACGGGCGATATCGAAGGCGAGCAGGTGCAGATGGACATTCTGCGGCACCGCGATGCCATGGCAGGGATTCAGGAACTGCGGATTGCCGAAGACCAGCGAGGGGGGCAGCTTGCCCGCCTTCAGCAGCGTCTGCGGCCCGTAGAGATCGCCCAGGATACGGTTGAGCAGGTCGGCGCGCTGGATCAGGCCCGCCTCGATCGCCTTCCACTCAGACGGCTCGATCAGCAGAGGGAAGAGATCGAGCTGCCAGGGACGGTCGCGATGTTCCGGGTCGCCCTGCGCCACGTAGGTGACGCTGTTCTCGCGCAAGAGGCGCGCGGCCATGCCCCGGGCCCGATCCCGCTCGGCCTCGGGCAGCGCCGCGAAGCCGTCGAGGAATTCCCGCCAGTGCGGCCGAACCGAGCCATCCGGGGCGATGACCTCGTCGAACTCGCCGCCGGACGGCGCATAGTCCGGCAACGGATCGATGGCGCCGTCGACGGCGGAATAACGCGCTCTTGTTGACGACATCTTTCAGGGTCCTGTACGCGGCACGGCGGCTAATATCACATGCCTTCCGGCAATCGTACAGGCGGACGGATGGACAAATCGTTGCCGCTCACGACCAGCGCAGGTCCAGGGTATGGGGAAATTCCGGCCGGCCGAGATCGCGCGGCGCCGGGGAGGCGCCGGTGGTATGGCCGAAGGCGAAGAAGCGAGCCAGCCGCCGGCTCTCCGCCTCATAGGCATTGACCGGGAACTGCTCGTAGTTGCGGCCGCCCGGATGGGCGACGTGATAGACACAGCCGGCGACCGCCCTGCCGGACCAGCGATCGTAGAGATCGATGGTCAGCGGCGCGTCGACCTCGATCGTCGGATGCAAGCTCGACGACGGCTTCCAGGCGCGATAGCGGATACCGCCGACATACTCGCCCTGCACGCCGGTCGCCGTCAGCGGCACCCGGCAGCCGTTGCAGGCAACCTCGTAACGCTCGCCGGCGAGGCCGGTGACCTTGACCTGCAGCCGCTCGACCGAGGCGTCGACGAAGCGGACGGTGCCGCCCGGCGCGCCTTCCTCGCCCATCACGTGCCAGGGTTCGAGCGCCTGGCGGATCTCCAGCCCGATCGTGTCGTGGCGGATCTCGCCGTACACCGGAAAGCGGAACTCCAGGTGCGGCGCGAACCACTCGATGCGCATCGGGTAGCCGGCCCGGTTGAGGTCGTCGATCACGTCCTGGAAGTCGGCGCGGACAAAGTGCGGCAGCATGAAGCGGTCGTGCAGGGCCGTCCCCCAGCGCACCGGCTTGCCCCTGTAGGGTGTCTTCCAGAACCGCGCGACAAGGGCACGGAGCAGGAGCTGCTGGGCGAGGCTCATCCGCGCGTGGGGCGGCATCTCGAAGGCGCGGAACTCGACCAGCCCGAGCCGCCCGGTCGGGCCGTCCGGCGAATAGAGCTTGTCGATGCAGATTTCCGAACGATGGGTATTGCCGCTGACGTCGATCAGGAGGTTGCGGAAGATCCGGTCGACCAGCCACAGCGGGACCTGTCCCGCGCCGGGTTCGGGAACCTGGGTGAAGGCGAGCTCGAGTTCGTAGAGCGAATCGTGGCGCGCCTCGTCGACCCGCGGCGCCTGGCTGGTCGGCCCGATGAACAGGCCGGAAAAGAGGTAGGAAAGCGCCGGATGATGCTGCCAGTAGCAGACCAGGCTGGCCAGCAGGTCCGGGCGGCGCAGGAACGGGCTGTCGGCGGGCGTCGGGCCGCCGAGCACGACATGGTTGCCGCCGCCGGTGCCGGTATGGCGGCCGTCGAGCATGAACTTCTCGGTACCGAGCCGGCTGTGATGGGCATCCTCGTAAATCGCCTCGGTGATCGCCTTCATCTCGGACCAGTCGCCGGCCGGGTGGACATTCACCTCGATTACACCCGGATCCGGGGTCACCCGGATCACGTTGACGCGCGGATCGTCCGGCGGCAGGTAGCCCTCGAGGTGGATCGGCACGTCGAGTTCGGCAGCCGTATCCTCGAGCGCGGTGACGAGTTCCAGGTAGTCCTCCAGCGTCTCGACCGGCGGCATGAAGACGCAGATGCGGCCCTCGCGCGGCTCGACGCTGAGGGCCGAGCGGACGATCTTCTTTCCCTCCCTGTCCGGCAACTCCTGCCCGACCAGGGTCTGCGGCGCCTGTGGCGCCGCGCTCTGGCCGCCCCGGCTGCGCAGGAACGGTTGACGACGCCGGTCGGGTTCAGGCAGGGGCGCCCGCTCCTCGAACGGATCGGCCGGCTGGATATAGGGATACTCGCCGGGCTCGACATGCGGCAGCGTGTCGATCGGCAGGCGAAAACCGACCGGCGAATCACCCGGGATCAGGAACAGGTGTTTCGCCCGCGTCGTCCACGGCTCGCTCATCCAGCGCCCCCCGCCGTCGCGGGCATTCCAGCGCTGCAGCGGCAGGACATAGCCGGTCGGCGTGCCAAGGCCGCGCTCGAAGACCTTGGCGAGCCGCTGGCGGGCCTGCGGGTCGTCGAGCTTGTTGGTTGCCGGGTCGAGGTTCTCCGGCAGCTTCCGCTCCTGCTCGATGAAATGCCAGGGATCCTCGTAAGCCGCCAGCACCGCGCCCTCGTCGACTTCCATGCGGGCCGCGATCCCGCGGGCGAAGGCTTCCGCCTCCTTCGGGCCGATCGCCGCCTTCGGCGCCTCGTCGGCGATCAGCGCCTCCTCGTTCCAGAGCGGCTGGCTGTCACGTCGCCAGTAGAGCGAGAAGGCCCAGCGCGGCAGTTGTTCGCCCGGATACCACTTGCCCTGGCCGAAATGGAGCAGGCCGTGCGGCGCGAAGCGCTTGCGCAGGCGCTTGATCAGGTCGACGGCGCGGGCCCGCTTCGTCGGGCCGACGGCGGCGATGTTCCATTCGGGGGCGTCGGGAAAGTCGATCGACACGAAGGTCGGTTCGCCGCCCATGGTCAGCCGCACGTCGCCGTCGGCGAGTTCCCTGTCGAGACGCCGGCCGAAGGCATCGATATCGGCCCAGGTCTCTTCCGAATAGGGCTTGGTGACACGCGGGCTCTCGAGGATGCGGCGGACCGACATCTCGTGGCCGAACTCGGTCTCGGCATATTCGAGGTTTCCCGAGATCGGCGCGGCCGTCGCCGGGTGCGGCGTGCAGGCAAGCGGGATATGGCCCTCGCCGGCGAACAGCCCCGAGGTCGGGTCGAGCCCGACCCAGCCGGCGCCGGGAAGGTAGACCTCGACCCAGGCATGCAGGTCGGTGAAATCGCGATCGGCGCCGGACGGCCCGTCGAGCGATTTGACGTCCGCCACGAGCTGGATCAGGTAGCCCGAGACGAAACGGGCGGCGAGGCCGAAATGGCGCAGGATCTGGACCAGAAGCCAGCTCGAATCACGGCACGAACCGCGCCCGCTCTCGAGCGTTTCCTCGGCCGACTGGACCCCGGGCTCGAGGCGGATCACATAGCCGATGTCGGACTGCAGCTTGCGATTGACGGCGACCAGGAAGTCGACCGTCGGCTGGTCCTCGGGCTCCGCGAAGGCCTGCAGCCAGGCCTTCAGGCGCGGTCCCTGCGCCGGCACTTCCAGGTAGGGGTCGAGATCGCTCTGCAGCAGCGGCTCGTAGGCGAACGGGTAACGTTCGGCCTCCGGCTCGAGAAAGAAGTCGAACGGATTGTGGATCACCATGTCCGCGACGAGGTCGACCTCGACATGGAATTCCATGATCTTCTCGGGATAGACCACGCGCGCCAGGAAATTGCCAAACGGATCCTGCTGCCAGTTCAGGAAATAGCCCTTCGGCTCGATCTTGAGCGCATAGCTCACGATCGGCGTCCGGCAATGTGGCGCCGGACGCAGCCGCACGACCTGGGGTCCCATGCCGGTCAGCCGGTCGTAGCGATAGCTGGTTCGATGGTTGAGCGCGACGTGAAGGGCCATGACGCAAACCGCCTTCCGTGGCCGGTTGAGCGAATCTGTCGACCGGACAATGAGCGCCCAGCAGCGAGGCGATGTCAACTCGACCGAAGAATCACGCCACCTACGGCCCCCGCGAAGCGCAAATTTCGTGACCCGGAGGCAATAAGATGGCAATCATA
Source organism: Oceanibacterium hippocampi (assembly GCF_900172325.1). Taxonomy (GTDB): domain Bacteria; phylum Pseudomonadota; class Alphaproteobacteria; order Sneathiellales; family Sneathiellaceae; genus Oceanibacterium; species Oceanibacterium hippocampi. The sequence continues at coordinate 525,007 of NZ_FWFR01000002.1, forward strand.
GCGAGCATCGTCGACGGGCGCGGCAGACGCCCCGTTGTCGTGACAAATAAATAGCCGGTCGCCGCAGGCGGCCCGAAAAAGTCTGAACCATAGGGAGTTCCGTACATGCGATTCACCGCTCTGACGACGGCCGCGGCCTGTATTCTGGCCCTGAGCGCCGGGACCGCCTTTGCAGCCTGCGATGCAGGCGAAACGGTCATCAAGTTCGCCCACGTCACCAACACCGACAAGCACCCGAAGGGTATTGCCGCGTCCCTGTTCGAGAAACGCGTGAACGAGGAGATGAACGGCAAGGTCTGCGTCGAGGTCTTCCCGAATTCCAGCCTCTACGACGACGACAAGGTTCTCGAGGCGATGCTGGCCGGCGACGTCCAGATGGCGGCCCCGTCGCTGTCCAAGTTCGAGAGCTTCACCAAGAAGTTCCGGATCTTCGACCTGCCCTTCATCTTCGACGACATCGCCGCGGTCGACCGATACCAGAACTCCGATGACGGCCAGAAGCTGAAGCGCTCGATGGAGCGGAAGGGCCTGCTCGGCCTCGCCTTCTGGCACAACGGCATGAAACAGCTTTCGGCCAAGAAGCCGCTGCTGGTGCCCGAGGACGCCAAGGGGCTCAAGTTCCGCATCCAGACGTCCGACGTGCTGCAGGCCCAGTTCGAGGCGCTCGGCGCGAACCCGCAGAAGATGGCCTTCAAGGAAGTCTACGGCGCCCTCCAGACCGGCGTCATCGACGGCCAGGAGAACACCTGGTCGAACATCTACGGCCAGAAGTTCTTCGAGGTCCAGGACGGCGCCACCGAGACCAACCATGGCATCATCGACTATCTGGTGGTGACCTCGACCGACTTCTGGAACGGCCTGCCGGATGACGTCCGCGGCCAGCTCGAGACGATCCTCGCCGAGGTGACGAGCGAGCGGAACGCCGAATCGACGGCGGTCAACGAGGAGAACAAGCAGCTCATCATCAAGGCCGGCAGCAAGGTCCGGACCCTGACGCCCGAGCAGCGCAAGGCCTGGGTCGCGGCGATGAAGCCGGTCTGGTCCAAGTTCGCCGATGGCATCGGCCAGGACGTGATCGACGCCGCGGTCTCCTACAACGCGACGAACTGACGCCCCGTTGGACGCGGGCCGGGATTGACCGGCCCGCGTCTTCGACGCCAGCTCGGGCGTGAGCGCCCGCCACCGCTCCCGCCCTCATCCCGACCAGTTCCGGGGGGAGGACCGCCAGATGGACAGCACTCCGAGGACGGCGACAGGGCGATGGATCAACGGGATCGAGGAGGGCCTGATCGCGCTTCTCCTCGGGCTCATGACGATCATCACGTTCGCCAACGTGATCGCCCGCTACGTTTTCAATTCCAACATTCTCTGGGCCCTCGAGACGACCCTGTTCCTGTTCGCCTGGCTGGGCCTTATCGGCGCCTCCTACTGCGTCAAGACGACCGCCCATCTCGGCGTCGACGCGCTCCTCAACATCGTCTCGCCAAGGCTGCGCAGGCTGCTCGGTTTCGCCGCGGTGGCGAGCTGCCTCGTCTTCTCCTTCCTGCTGCTCTACGGCGCCTGGCAATACTGGCTGCCCTTCGCGACCAAGAACATCTGGTACGAGGTCAACGACATCCCCATGCCGGGCTTCCTGCGTTTCCTGGAGGACCTGGTGAACGAGGGCGAGACCTACGAGAAGCTGCCACGCTTCATCCCGTATTTCGCCATGCCGCTCGGCATCACGCTGCTGACCTTCCGCTTCCTGCAGGCGGCCTGGCAGATCGCGACCGGCAAGCGGGAACGGCTGATCGCGAGCCACGAGGCCGAAGAGCTGGTCCACGACGCCGCCACCAATCGCCGGGAGGCCTGAGCGATGCAGATCGTCATCCTGTTCAGCCTCGTCATCGGTTTCCTGGTCATCGGCGTGCCGATCGCGGTCAGCCTCGGCCTGGCCTCGATCATCTTCCTGCTCGTCTTCTCCGACAGCTCGCTCGGTTCGGTCGCGCAGACCCTGTTCGACGCCTTCGCCGGTCATTACACGCTGCTCGCCATCCCCTTCTTCATCCTCGCCTCGACCTTCATGTCGACCGGCGGCGTCGCCCGGCGGATCATCCGTTTCGCGATTGCCTGTGTCGGCCATTTCCAGGGCGGCCTGGCAATCGCCGGCGTCTTCGCCTGCATGCTGTTCGCGGCACTGTCCGGCTCGTCGCCGGCGACCGTCGTCGCGATCGGCAGCATCGTCATCGCCGGCATGCGGCAGGTCGGCTACACCCGCGACTTCGCCGCCGGCGTGATCTGCAATGCCGGCACGCTGGGCATACTGATCCCGCCTTCGATCGTGATGGTGGTCTATGCCTCGGCGGTCGACGTCTCGGTCGGGCGGATGTTCCTGGCCGGGGTGATCCCCGGACTGGTCGCCGGCCTGATGCTGATGATCGGCATCTACGTGACCGCGAAGATCCGCAACCTGCCCGCCCAGGACTGGGTCGGCTGGCGGGAGATCGTGGCGGCGGCATCGGACGCGATCTGGGGCCTGCTGCTCATCGTCATCATTCTCGGCGGGATCTACGGCGGCATCTTCACGCCGACAGAGGCGGCCGCCGTCGCCGCCGTCTACGCCTTCCTGATCGCCAATTTCGTCTATCGCGACATGGGTCCACTGAAGGGCGAAGGCGAGGTCCGCCACTCGTTCTTCCGGAACCCGACGGCCCTGCTGACGGTCTGGTTCCACCCGGACACCAAGCATGCGCTGTTCGAGGCCGGCAAGCTCACCGTCATGCTGATGTTCATCATCGCCAACGCGCTGATCCTGAAGCATGTGCTGACCGACGAGCAGATCCCCCAGGCGATCGCCGGGGCCATGCTCGACGCCGGCTTCGGGCCGATCATGTTCCTGGTGATCGTGAACATCATCCTGCTGATCGGCGGTCAGTTCATGGAGCCGTCCGGACTGATCGTCATCGTCGCGCCGCTGGTCTTCCCGATCGCCATACAGCTTGGCATCGATCCGATCCACCTCGGCATCATCATGGTGGTCAACATGGAGATCGGCATGATCACGCCGCCGGTCGGGCTCAACCTGTTCGTCACCGCGGGCGTCGCCGGCATGTCGATGATGGGGGTCGTGCGCGCGGCGCTGCCGTGGCTCGGCATCCTGTTCATCTTCCTGATCATGGTGACCTACATCCCGTGGCTCTCGACGTTCCTGCCGACCGCGCTGATGGGACCGGAGATCATCACCAGCCAATGACGGTCGGCGTCAGGCCCGCTCGGCAACCAGCGGATAGCTGACCGTCCGGGTGCCGGGAACGAAGTCGGCGAGCTTGAGATCCCAGCGCTGGCCGGGCCAGCACAGCGCCATCGTCCGCCTCTTCGCCCAGTAGGCGGCGGTATAGAGGGTGCCGAAGCCGCGATCGAAGGCGAGCGAGTAGAGCGGCGGCTTCTGGAACGCGGCGATGAAACTCGCCTGCGATTCCGGGTGGTGGGTCAACCGCTGCAGCAGGAAGCGTTCGCGCTCGACGGTCGCCGTGGCGCGCGCATGATGGACCAGTTCGACCCGTTCCTGGTGATTGGTCGCGACCGCCGCGCGGGTCACCAGGGGCGCCCGGTCCGGCGCCAGATAGACCGTCGCCCAGCGCCGCTCGGCATCGAGCACGGTGACATTGTAGGCCATGTGCGTCGGGATCCGGGTCAGCGTCTCGGCCGCCTCGGCCGCCGTCGTGCAGGTCTGCAGGACGTAGCGCAGGATGATCGGCACGCCGAAGCCGTCGCCGACCGCGCTGCGCCCGCCGAAGGTGAGCGAGATCGCCAACCCGGCGTCGTTCACGCCGTCGACCAGGCCGACCAGGCAGTCGCTGGTGCCCATCACCGCACGCCCCATCCATTCGTCGCGCAGCACCACCCCGTCGAAGGCGAAGGGGCTGTAGTCGTAGTTGCGGACCAGCAGCGGCGTGGCGCCGGTCCAGACCGCCTGCGAACAGCCGCTGAGATAGCGCGGCGGCCGATAGAGACTGAGGAAACGCGCCGCCAGGTCGCCGCCACCGGCGAGCCCGCAAAGCCGCTCCCACACGGGGACGAATTCCGGCATGTGGGTGGCGAGCGCGCGACGGCAGGCGAGATAGGTCGGACGCGCCTCCTCGCCCTCGCTCAGATACCAGCGGCGATAGGCCGGCCAGCTGCGCTCGAAGAGCTGACGCCAGACCGCCCCCGTCGCGTCGTCGGAAAGCGCGGAAAAGGTCAGGTTCATGGCCGTCCTGCGATCAAAGCCTCATGGGCGCCGGGCCCGATCGGCATCCGGCGCCCGCCTGCCACCCGTCCTAGAGGATCTTGAACGCGTGGCCGTCTTCCAGTTCGCCCGGCGCGGCCGCCGTCAGCGGGCGCCCCTTGAACTGCGCGCGGATCGAGCTGATCCACTGTTTCGACCGCTGGGTCAACCGGAAACGGTTGTCCATCGCCCGCCCCCGGGTCACCAGGATGCCGAGATCCGCGCCTTCGTAGCGGTAGTCGCCCGGCCTCAGGATGCGCAGGAAGAAGGCCTCCTGTTCGCTGTCGACGGCACGGCGGTGATAGTCGAAGCGGTCATACTCGATACCGCCGTCGTCCCTGAGCCGCCAGATCCCCGATTCCGGAGCCTCGGTGAGGATGTCGATCGAATCCTCGGTATGCTTGATGACCATCTGGCACCAGGAATCGATGTTGCCCGCGTTGGCCCAGCGCTCGTTCAGTTCGTCGATCGCGATGTCGAAGGAAACGCCCGAGAATTCCAGCAGATGGAACAGGAACAGCGGCGCGTCCGCATGGGCGAAGGCGGCATGATTGGTCATCGAGCTGGCGCCGGTGATGCGCGGGTTGAGCTCGCCCAGGTAGATTTCCTTGGAATCCTGGTCGATCAGGAAATCCAGTTCGAAATAGCCGCGATAGCCTTCCTTGCGAAGCTGCTCGCCGAAGCGGAAGGTATATTCGCGCGCCTTCTCCCGGACCGTCTTGGCGAAGGCGTTGGCGAAGATCTCGTTGCCGCACCAGCCGCCGCGATAGGGCGTCAGTTCCTTGAAGCCGACCAGTTCGGTCATCAGCGGGCCGACGATGGTGCCGGCCTTGGTCGTGCAGGCCTCGATCGCCGAGCCGCGGCACTTGATCCGCTTCATCACCTTGATCTCGCCCTGGCCGATGATCTCGTGGGCATGGCGGCGGAAATCGGCGGCCGACTTGATGAAGAAGGTCGTGTGTCCGGAGTCGCCGAAGGCCGACTGCAGCACCAGGTCGCTGCCGAGTTTCGCCTTCTTCGCGACCTCCTGCAGCTGCTCGTAGCTCTCGATCTCGGCGAGCGCGTTGGGCACGCTCGGCACCCCCGCCTTGTTGCCGATCCGGACCGTCTCGATCTTGTTGTCGACCCGGTTGCGGAGCTTGGCCTTCGGGAACCAGACATCGCAGCCGAGTTCCTTGGCGAGCTTCTCGGTCTCCTCGTCGAACATGAGGAAGACCAGCTTGGGCTTGCCGCCGCGACGCTTGATCGCGTCGATCACTTCCTTGTGCTGTAGCAGGTAGTTGTTGATCTCCTCGATCGACTGGAACTCCGCATGCGGCTGCTCGGTCGGACAGAGGACGTTCGGGTGGCGGCCGTCATAACAATCCAGATAGTTGATATACTTGAAATTCCGGACCCACTCGTCGATTCCGAGCAGGTTGAAATTGGTCGCACTGATGAAGAAGATCGGCTTCTCGTTGCGATGGAAATAACGCCGGATCTCGGAGATGTTTTTCAGCTTGCGCGATGCAGCCATTGACGATGCCTCCTGACGTTCCTGTCTGACGTTTCTTTTTCGTCCGCGCCGGCTGACGCGAACGGGTCTTTTCCGTCCGCGCCGACCGGCACGAACGGGTCGAACCGTTCAGCCCGCGGCCTTGCGTTTGCCCGCGGCGGAGCGGCGGCTCAAAAGCTTCTTCAGGGCCTCCTCGGTGAAGACGCGGAGCCCGAGTTCAGGCCGGTAGCCGTGGATTTCCTTGACGTCCAGAGCCCGCATGAAGCGCAGGATCTCGGCGCTGATAACCTGGCCCGGAACGAGGATCGGGAAACCCGGCGGATAGGGGATGATGAAGGCGGTCGAAACGACCTCCCTGCCCGATTCCATGGCCGCGTCGAGGCTGCCGTCGTCGAGCGAGAGATGTTCGCAATTGCCGTCGTCGTAGGCGAGAAAGAAGGCCTCGCGAAGATCGCCCTCGGGCGTGTCCGAGCCGTCGCGGGCACGGAACGCCTCGTGGAAGCGCGAGAAATCGGGCAGCGGCGGCAGATCCTCGTTGAGCGAACGGACACGCCGCTCGAACACCTTGCGCTCGGTCGGGCTGGCATCCTCGATCTGGTCGTCGATCTCCCGGGCGACCTCGACCAGAACCTCGATCAGATAGGCCACCGACGAGCGGGTGGTGCCGATATTGGTCATGAAAAGCACGGTATTGCGCGAGGTCTTGTTGACCTGGATACCGAACCGGTCCATCAGCGTCTTGTTCTTGAAGGTGTCGCCGTCGAAGCCCGTCGCGCCGACGGCCAGCGTGATCCGCGAGGCATCGAGGGTGAACTCGTCCTGGGCCCAGGCGTCCCAGGCGTCGTTCCAGCCATGCTCCGGGTCGAAATAGGACTTGATGCCGCTCTCCCTGTATTCAGACGGGATCAGATCGGCGACCGTGAGAACCTTGAAATACTTGCATAAAAGCGGGTTGGTCGAGATGCTCCGGCGCATCGCCATGGCGGCTTCGATCTGCTTCTGGACGAACTCGAAGCCTTCCAGTTCCACCTGCCGCCGACCGACATCGAGGGAGGCGATGATCTGGTAGTTCGGCGAGGTCGAGGTATGCGTCATGTAGGCCTCGTGAAAGGCCTCCTCCACCTCGCCCCGGAAGTTCTGGTCGTGGATGTGGATCATCGACCCCTGCCGGAGCGAGGTCAGGGTCTTGTGGGTCGACTGGGTGGCATAGACCCGGACCCGCGTCCGGTCGGGATCCGGCAGCAGCCGGGTTGCCAGCAGGGTCTCGTCGTCGGCGTCCTTCAGGGTCTTGGCCTGGGCCGCGCAGCGGGCCCGGTAGTCCGGATCGCGGAAACGGTCACGCAACAGGTCGGCGCAGTACATCGCCGTGCGCTGCCGGTAGGTCGGGCCGAAGCGGGCGAAGGCGAACCACGCCTCGTCCCAGAGGAAGACGAGGTCCGGCTTGATCGCCAGGCACTCCTCCATGACCCGCTCGACGTTGTAGACGATGCCGTCGAAGGTGCAGTTGGTCAGCAGCAGCATCCGCACCCGGTCGAGCTTGCCGGCGCGCTTCAGTTCGAGCAGCCGGCGCTTGATCTCCTTCAGCGGCACCGCGCCGTACATCGAGTAGGGCTGGAGCGGATAGCTGTCGAGATAGACCACATGGGCGCCGGCCAGCACCATCCCGTAATGGTGCGACTTGTGGCAGTCGCGATCGACCAGGATGATGTCGCCCGGCCGCACCAGGGCCTGGACGACGATCTTGTTGCAGGTCGAGGTGCCGTTGGTCGCGAAAACCGTCTTCTTCGAACCGAAGGCCCGCGTCGCGAGCTCCTGCGCCTTCTTGATCGGGCCATGCGGCTCGAGCAGCGAGTCGAGCCCGCCCGAGGTTGCCGAGGTCTCGGCGTGGAAGATGTTGGCGCCGTAGAATTCGCCCATGTCCTGGATCCAGTGGGACCGGGTGATCGACTTCCCGCGGCTGATCGGAAGCGCGTGGAAGACGCCGGTCGGCTGCCGGGAATAGGCCTTCAGCGCGCTGAAGAACGGCGTCTCGTAACGCGCCGCGACGCCGCGCAGGATATTCAGATGCAGTTCGTTGAAGTCTTCTTGGTTGTAGAAGACCCGGCGGCAGCTGCCCAGGTCGCGGCCGGCAATATCCTCGACCGAGCGGTCGGTGACGAGGAACAGGTCCAGTTCGGGCCGCACCCGGCTGATCATGCGGCAGAGTGCCGGGCCGAGATCCTGCATCGGTATATCGTCGATCTGGATTTCGCCCACTTCCGAAAGATAGCGCTTCAACACCTTGAGTTCATTGCGCGATCGGAGGTCGAACCCATGGCGGACCACGACGGACTGGATGTTGTGGTTGAACATCACCGCGATCAGAGCGTCCTCGAGGCTCGGCACGACCACCGCGCGATAGACGAACGGATCCTCGTGCCGGCGCATGTCGTCGAGGCTCCTGTGCAGCGCATGTTCCTGCGCGGCGGTCAGGAGATCGACGATGAGGACCTCGAAATAGGGCTTCGCATGGGCGCGCGCCTCGAGGCTGTCAGGCTCGCTGTCGTCGTCCTGGCTTTCCTCGTGCAGCGGTATGGTGCGACGGCGATAGGCCCCGCTTTGCAAAGCCCGCGAGATGCGCCGGGTGCCGAAGGCGAAATCATCGTAACGTCCCCGGTGCAACAGGTCGCGCAACACGGTGAAGCCCTCGGCCCCGGGGAAGGCCCAGTAGATCTCGATCGGTTCCAGCGAATCGAGCAGCGCGACGGCCTTGGCGACGAGATCGCTTCGCCGGATATCCGAACGTTCCCGGCTGATCCTCTGCGCCGTTTCGCGGAGATCGCTCCAGCGATCCGTCCGCACCTGAACCGCGCTGTAATATTCGGCGATCGAATGTCCGCTTCGGACAATGGGGCTGTCGTTCACGACGTCTCGTTCCTCCGGATTGCGTGGGCCGTCAGGTAACTTCGACTTGAACTCCGGGTACGCGCAGGTCCGCCGGCACGGCGGCGACTTCAGAATTGGTATTGGCGACCGGCGCAGGTGGTGCGACCGGGGCAACCGGTTCCACGGCAAGGCCGTCGCGCGACCCGCGCGCCGGCATCGTCAGCGGCCCGAGCGTCCCGAGATAGCCGTCAACGCCGGAATCGCGCCGGTAGACGGGAAAATCCACCGCCCGGTCGCGGAAACTCTTCAGCACCTGGCCGAGGCCGTTGGCGCCGGTCTCCCGCTGCCGGCGAACCCGCTCGAGGTCGATCTCCAGCGGGATGATCTCCTCGCCCTCGCCGGCCTGGTAGAGTACCTGCCCGGACGGGTCGACAACCCGCGAGCGGCCGACGCCGCCGGCGCCTAGGCCGTTGATGTCGAAAACGAAGCACTGGAACTGCGCCGCCGTCGCCTGGGCCATGGCAAGCTCGACCTCGCGGTCCGTGGTTCCGGTCAGGACGATGCGGAGCAGCACCTCCGCCCCCATTGAGGTGAGCGTCCGGGTGGTTTCCGGGAACCACATGTCGTAGCAGTTCGAGAGCCCGAAGCGGCCCACACCGGGCACATCGAAGACGCAGAACTCGGTGCCGCCGGAAACGCCCGCCTCATAGGGCAGGAACGGGAACATCTTGCGATAACGGGCGACCACCGTCCCTTGCGGATCGATCACCGAGGCAGTGTTGTAGACCCGGCCGTCGGCCGTCCGCTCGAAGATCGATCCGGGGATGAGCCAGATCCCGTGCCGCGCGGCGGCCTCGGCGAAGCTCTGCTCGGCCGGCGGCGGGAAGCTCTGTGCATGATGATGCAGCGGCCCGAAGGGGGCGAGTTCGCTGAAAATGATCATCTGCACCCAGGGAAAGCGCGCCATGCAGACATTGATCTTGTGGATCATCGCTTCGACGTTCGGACGCGCCGCGTCGACTTGCATCTGGATACCGGCAATCGCGAAGGGAACCATCTCTACTCCCGATGCCGGGCAGCAATCCACCCGGCCGCTGTTGACAGAACGTCCGACCGGCGCACCGGTGAAAACCGCCCTTCCGCCGACGTCGTCATGTCGCCGGACGAAAGGGCACGGTCTTCACGCAGCGACCGTCAGCCTTGACCCGCGCCGGCCCCGACCGGTCGCGTCGCGCCGGCGGCGACACGCCGACGCTGAATGAAGACGATCAGGAGCAGCACAAGGACCGCCGGGATGAACATCAGGTACTTGGAGGGCTGCGAGATCGGCTGCAGGACCTTCAGGACTTCCTGGTCCCAGTCGAGCCCGGCCGCCTGGGCATCGGAATCGAAGGCGACATCGTCGATGAAGATCTTCCCGTCCTCCTCGCGAAGGGTTATCCCGTCGTTCTTGAGCCGCTCGGTTCCGTCGGTCCCCGGACCGAGATGAAGCTGGGCGACGAACTCGATCGGATCGCCGATATCGTTGAGCCCGGCGACCCGGATCCGGAACGGCTCGCCCTCCGGCGCCGCGGCCGCCGCCTCGACGATCTCGCCCGGCGCCCGTTCCGCGAACGGCGGATAGATCATGTCCATCCAGAAGCCCGGCCGGAACAGGGTGAAGGCGATGAGCAGCAGCGCCGCCGATTCCCAGTAGCGGTTGCGGGCCAGGAACCAGCCCTGGGTCGCCGCCGCGAAGAGCAGCATCGCGATCGTGGCGACGATGAAGATCCCGAAGCCGCCGATCCAGCCGACATTGATCAGCAGGAGGTCGGTGTTGAAGATGAACAGGAACGGCAGCGCCGCCGTGCGCAGGCTGTAGAAGAACGCGATCCCGCCGGTCTTGATCGGATCACCGCCCGAGACCGCCGCCGCCGCGAACGAGGCGAGTCCGACCGGTGGCGTCACGTCGGCCATGATGCCGAAGTAGAAAACGAAGAGATGGACCGCGATCAGGGGAACGATCAGGCCGTTCTGCTGGCCGAGCGTGACGATGACCGGGGCCAGCAGGGCCGATACCACGATATAGTTGGCCGTCGTCGGCAGCCCCATCCCGAGGATCAGCGAGAGGATGGCGGTCAGGAACAGGATCGCCATCAGGTTCCCGCCGGAGATCACCTCGACCACCTCGGCCAGCGCCGAACCGACGCCGGTCTGGCTGACCGCGCCGACGATGATGCCGGCGGTCGCCGTGGCGATGCCGATGCCGATCATGTTGCGCGCGCCGGCGATCAGGCCCTCGATCAGTTCGACGCTGCCGCGCTTGATCTGGCCACCCAGATCGCCCTCCTTCCGGAAGAACGCGAAGAGCGGGCGCTGGGTCAGCAGGATGAAGATCATGAAGGCCGAGGCCCAGAAGGCCGACAGGCCGGGCGACAGCCGGTCGATCATCAGCGCCCACACGAGGACGACGACCGGCAGCAGGAAATGCAGCCCGGACTTCACCGTCGGGCCGGGCAGCGGCAGCTTCTGGACGGGCGCGTTCGGATCCTCGAGATGAAGTTCCGGGTAGCGCGAACTGAAAGCGACGAGCCCGACATAGACCGCGACGAGGAGCGCGAAGACGATCCAGCTCGCCGCCTCGCCGAAGGCGGGCCGCATCCAGCCCATGCCGTAATAGACCGCGAAGGAAACGGCGCAGAGGACCAGCACGCCGAACAGGAAGCCGACGACCCGTACGACCCAGGGCTTCGGCTCGACCGGCCGCGGCAGGCCTTCCATGCCCGCCTTCATCGCCTCCAGATGGACGATATAGACGAGCGCGATATAGGAAATCAGGGCCGGGACAAAGGCGTGCTTGACGACCTCGAAATAGGAAATGCCGACATACTCGACCATCAGGAAGGCGGCAGCGCCCATCACCGGCGGCATGATCTGGCCGTTCACCGAGGAGGCCACCTCGACCGCGCCCGCCTTCTCGGCGGAGAAGCCGACCCGTTTCATCAGCGGAATGGTGAAGGTGCCGGTGGTCACCACGTTGGCGATCGAGGAGCCGGAAATCAGCCCGGTCATCGCCGATGAGACGACGGCGGCCTTGGCCGGCCCGCCGCGCATGTGGCCCATCAGCGAGAAGGCGACCTGGATGAAGTAGTTGCCGGCCCCCGCCTTGTCGAGCAAGGCACCGAACAGCACGAACAGGAAGACGAAGCTGGTCGAGACGCCGAGCGCGATGCCGAACACGCCCTCGGTCGTCACCCAGTGATGGTTGATGACCTCGTTCAGCGAGTTGCCCTTGTGGGCGATGATCGACGGCATGTAGGGGCCGAGGAAGGTGTAGACCAGGAACACCGAGGCGACGATCATCAGCGCCGGGCCGAGCGAACGCCGCGTTGCCTCGAGCAGCAGGATTATGCCGATCATGCCGACGACCAGATCCTGGAAGATCGGCGCGCCGGGACGACCCGAAAGATCCCGGTAGAAGATGAACAGGTAAAGCGCACAGAAGGCGCCGACCAGTGCGAGACCCCATTCCCAGGCGGGAATCCGGTTCTTCGGCGAGCCGAGGACGATCGACACCGCGACGGCGCCGACGATCAGTGCCGGGATCCAGACCGGCATCGTCCCTTCCCCGCCGATCCAGAACAGGATGCCGAGCAGGACCGGCACGCCGATGCCGAGGATCAGCTGGAACACCGAGCGCGCCGCCGGGTAGGCGAGGAAGGCGAGCGTCACCGCGAAGGCGAGATGGATCGACCGTGCCTGGGTGTCGTTGAAGACGCCGAAGTCGAAGATGAAGGGCAGCGGCGAGGCGAACCAGAGCTGGAACAGCGACCAGGCGAGTGCCAGGCCCAGTATCGCCTTCGCGGCGAAACCGTCCGGCGAGCGCCCGCCGGTATCGGAGGATGCGACCAGTTCGTCGATCTCTGCCTGGCTCAGACCGCCGTGTCCGGCGCCTTCCTGTTCGACCCGAGATGCCTGCTGTTGGTCTTTTCTTGTCATTGACGCGCCTCCCCGATGCCGGCGGCGTCATCCCGGCCGGCTCGCGCCGGACCTGAGAATGTCACCGGGCGTCCGCCGGTCTTGTTCGATGTACCGGATCCGCGATCGCGGGCCGGCCGGGTCTTCCGACGGCCGGCCCGGATCGGTCATGCATGGTCCGGACTTACATCCAGCCCTTTTCCTTGTAGTAACGGGCCGCACCAGGGTGCAGCGGCGCCGACAGGTTGTTGGTGATCATCTTCGCCGGATCGAGATTGGCGAAAGCCGGATGCAGGCCCTTGAAGCGATCGAAATTGTCGAACACGGCCTTGACGATCTGGTAGATCGTCTCGTCGTCGGTCTTGGTCGAGGACACGAAGGTCGCGCCGACGCCGAAGGTCTGGACGTCCGCGTCGGTGCCCTTGTACATGCCGCCCGGAATGGTCGCGGAGGCGTAATAGGCATTGTCGCCGATCAGCTTGTCGACGGCGGCGCCGGTCACCGGGATCACCTTGGCGTCGCAGGACGTGGTCGCTTCCTGGATCGAGCCGTTCGGATGGCCGACGGTGAAGATGATCGCGTCGACCTTGTTGTCGCACAGCGCCTGGGACTGCTCGGCCGACTTCAGCTCGGAAGCGAGCGCGAAATCATCCATCGTCCAGCCCATGGCCCCCATCAGCACTTCCATGGTGCCGCGCTGCCCGGAGCCGGGATTGCCGACATTGACGCGCTTGCCCTTCAGATCGTCGAACGTGTTGATGCCGGCGTCGGCGCGGGCGACGACCGTGAACGGCTCCGGATGAACCGAAAAGACCGCGCGCAGGTCCGGATTGGCGCCCTGCTCCTCGAATTTCGAGGTGCCGTGGTAGGCGTGATACTGCCAGTCGGACTGGGCCACGCCCATGTCCATGTCACCGGCGCGAATGGCGTTGAGATTGGCCACCGAGCCGCCGGTCGACGGGGCCGTGCACTTGATGTTGTGCTTGGACTGTCCGCGATTCACCAGCTTGCAGATGGACTGACCCACGACGTAGTAGACCCCCGTCTGCCCACCCGTGCCGACGGTGACGAATTTCTCCTCCGCCATCGCACCGGTCGCCCCGGCGAAGAATACCGCGGCGAGCGCCGCACCAGTAATGAATCGCATTTTGCAAGTCTCCCTTCATAGTCGTGTCTCCGACGCCTTCCGCCGATCGACGGAAGATCGTCGCATTTCGCGGGCCGGAACCCGGAACGGGACGCGGCTGCACTTGCCGTTTCCCGGTTCCCATGCGACATCGCGGCAATTGCCTTACCTGTCCGCATGGCTGTATTGCCAATCAGCATAGCACTATCAAAGGTAATGTTGCGAGCGCCCCGATGGCGGTCATTGGGAGTCGCGATAGTTGCGCCGCGGCAATGGTTCTCCCGGCGGCTTTCGCGTAACGTATCCAGCCTGTCGCGTCCCGAGCGGAGATTGAGAGAGATGCCGAGCAATATTTCTGACGACCTGCGTGCGGGCGCGCTTTTCTATCACGCCGAGCCCCGGCCCGGGAAAATCGAGGTCGTCCCGACCAAGCCGCTCGGCAATCAGCGCGATCTGGCGCTCGCCTATTCCCCGGGGGTCGCGGCCGCCTGCGACGCCATCGTGGACGACCCCGCCCAGGCCGCCCGCATGACCGCGCGCGGCAACCTGGTCGCGGTGATATCGAACGGCACCGCCGTCCTCGGGCTCGGCAATATCGGGCCGCTGGCCGCCAAGCCGGTGATGGAGGGCAAGGCGGTCCTGTTCAAGAAATTCGCCGCCATCGACGTCTTCGATATCGAGGTCGACTGTCAGGACGTCGACCTGTTCTGCAACGTCGTCGCGACCCTCGAACCGACCTTCGGCGGGATCAACCTGGAGGACATCAAGGCGCCGGAATGCTTCGAGATCGAGGACCGGCTGAAGAAGCGCATGAAGATCCCGGTCTTCCATGACGACCAGCACGGCACCGCGATCATCGTCGCCGCGGCCGTCCTGAACGGGATGGACGTCGCCGGCAAGAAGCTCTCCGAGGCGAAGATCGTCGCCTCCGGCGCCGGCGCGGCGGCGCTCGCCTGCCTCAACCTGCTGATCTCGCTCGGCGCGAAGCGGGAGAATATCTACGTCACCGATATCGAGGGCGTCGTCTACGAGGGCCGCGAGATACTCATGGACCGCTGGAAGGCCGCCTTCGCGCAGGCCACCGACGCCCGCGTGCTGGCCGACGTCATCCCGGACGCCGATGTCTTTCTCGGGCTTTCCGCCGGCGGTGTCCTGAAACCGGAAATGCTGCAGACGATGGCGCCCAACCCGCTCGTCCTGGCGCTCGCCAACCCGGTCCCGGAAATCATGCCGGACCTTGCCCGCGTGACCCGCCCCGACGTGATGATCTGCACCGGCCGATCGGATTTTCCCAACCAGGTCAACAACGTGCTCTGCTTCCCCTACATGTTCCGGGGCGCCCTCGATGTCGGCGCGACGGCGATCAACGAGGCGATGAAGCACGCCGCCGTCCGCGCCATCGCGGCACTTGCCCACGCGGCGCCGTCCGATATCGCGGCCAAGGCCTACGGCGGCGACGCCAAGCTGTTCGGCCGGGAATCCCTGATTCCCTCTCCGTTCGAGCCGCGCCTGATCCTGGAAATTGCCCCGGCGGTCGCCCGCGCGGCCATGGAAAGCGGCGTCGCGACCCGGCCGATCGAGGATTTCGACGCCTACCGGGACCGCCTGAACCGCTTCGTCTATCGCTCCGGCCTGATCATGAAGCCGATCTTCGCCCAGGCAAAGACCGCGCCGCAGCGGGTCGTCTATGCCGAGGGCGAGGACGAGCGCGTGCTGCGCGCCGCGCAGGTCGCCCTCGAGGAAGGCATCGCGCGGCCGATCCTCATCGGCCGTCCCGAGGTCGTCCAGGCCCGCATCGACCGCTTCGGCCTGTCGATCCGTCCGGGCAACGATTTCGAGGTCGTCAATCCGGAAAGCGATCCGCGCTATCGCGACTATGTCGACACCTACCTGGAAAGCTCCTGGCGCAACGGCGTGACCGCCGACAGGGCGCGTACCATCGTCCGCACGCGGCCGACCGTGATCGCCGCGCTGGCCCTTCAGCGGGGCGACGCGGACGCCATGATCTGCGGCCTCGAAGGGCGCTTCGACCGCCACCTCGACCACATCCGCACGGTGCTCGGCCTCGCCTCCGGGGTGCGGGACTTCTCGACGCTCAGCCTGATCATCCTCGACCGTGGCGCGCTCTTCATCGCCGATACCTATGTCAGCTTCGACCCGAGCGTCGAGGAACTGGCCGAGACGGCGATCCTCGCGGCCGGCCAGGTCAAGCGCTTCGGGATCGTGCCGAAGATCGCGCTGCTCTCCCATTCCGCCTTCGGCAGCGCCAACACGCCGACGGCGATCAAGATGCGGGAAGCCGCCGCGCGCATCCGCGCCGCCGCGCCGGACCTGGAGGTCGAGGGCGAGATGCACGGCGATGCGGCCTTCGACGAGGCCTATCGCGCCCGCTCCTTCCCGCTCTCGCAGCTGACCGGCGAGGCCAACATCCTGATCATGCCGAACCTCGACGCCGCCAATATCTCGTACCAGCTGCTGAAATCGCTCGGCGGCGCGCTACCGGTCGGGCCGATCCTCATCGGCGCCGCCAAGCCGGCCCATATCCTGACCCCGTCGGTGACCGCGCGCGGCGTCGTCAACATGACGGCGCTGGCCGTCGTCGAGGCGCAGCAGGGCACCTCACCGGTCGTCGCCGAGGCCTGAGCCATCGACACCCCGCGAACGCCATGACCCAGCCGAGCCTCTATTTCAACGAGACCCACGACATGCTGCGCCAGCAGCTCCGCCGCTTCGTCCAACGCGAGGTGCTGCCGCACGGCGAGACATGGGAGAAGGACGGCATGGTGCCCCGCGCCGTCCTGCGGCGGATGGGCGAACTCGGCTTTCTCGGGATCCGCCATCCGGAGTCCCATGGCGGGTCCGGCCTCGACACACTCGCCTCGGTCGTGCTGGCGGAGGAACTCGGACGCTCCTCCTTCGGCGGCTTCGCGATCACCGTGCTCGTCCATACCGATATGGCCTCGCCCCACCTCGCCAATGCGGGCATTGCCGAACAGCTCGCCCGCTACATGCCCGACATCGTCGCCGGGAAGGCGATCACCGCGGTCGCGATCACCGAGCCCGACGCCGGTTCGGATGTCGCCGGCATGCGCACGCGGGCCCGCCCGGATGGCGACGACTGGGTGATCGACGGGACCAAGATGTTCATCACCAACGGCGTCCACGCGGACCTCTATTTCGTCGCCGCCCGCACGGATCCGGACGCCCGCGGATCGCGCGGCATCACAATCTTCATCGTCGAGAAGGGCATGGCGGGTTTCCGCGTCGGCCGCGCGCTCGACAAGATGGGCTGGCGCAGTTCGGACACCGCCGAGCTCGTCTTCGAGGGCTGCCGGGTGCCGAAGGCGAACATTCTCGGCGCGGAGAATCGCGGCTTCTATGCGGTCATGCAGAATTTCCAGAACGAGCGCACCGTGCTCGGCGCCCAGGCCCTCGGCGAGGCCGACAAGGCGCTCGAGATGACGCTCGCCTACGTGCGCGAGCGCCGTGCCTTCGGCGCCCCGCTATGGGACAAGCAGGCAATCCGCCAGCGCCTGGCGCTTCGCCAGGCCGAGGTCGCGGCGGCCCGGCAACTCGTCTATCACGCCGCCTGGCTCGATGCCCGGGGCCAGGACTGCGTCAAGGAGGTCTCGATGGTCAAGGCGCTCTGCGGCGAACTGGTCAACCGGGTGATGTACGACTGCCAGCAGTTCCATGGCGGCTTCGGCTACATGCGCGAGGCCGCAATCGAACGCATGGTCCGCGATGCCCGGGTGCAGGCGATCGGCGGCGGCGCCACCGAGGTGATGCTCGAGGAAATCGCCAAGCGGATCTGATTGCGGCGTAGCGCCCTGCCGGGCACGAAAAAGGCCGGTGTCAGAGGGGAGACACCGGCCTTCCGTCGCGACAGACTACGCGTCCTGCGCTACTCACTACATCGTTCTACGCGTCAGACCTCGCGGCCGATCACCCGGTCCAGCGAAAAACGTCCGCCGCCCTGGAACAGCACGGCCAGCGCCATCAGGCCCCAGAACAGCGGCATCTCGAAGCCGGCACTGTTCCACGCATAGCCGTTCGGCAGGTGGATCGTGAAGGCGACCGCCATGAAGACGACCACCGCCGCCGCCACCGGGCGGGTCAGGAGGCCCAGGATCAGCGCGATCCCGCCGAAGAATTCCAGCAGGCCGACGAGTGCGGCGAAGACGATTCCGGGCTCGAAACCGATCGAGGCGAAATACTGCCCGGTCCCTTCGAGACCGTAACCGCCGAACCAGCCGAACAGCTTCTGGGCGCCGTGCGGGATCAGCAGCGCGCCGGTGACAACGCGGACGAGGAGTGGCGCGAGCGGCGCCAGGCCCTGCCAGAGCGGCGCCAGGACCGGCACGATCGGGCGGGGGGCGGACAGGTCGGCAGTACGACTATTCATGATCAATCTCCTTCTGTTCGGTTGCGCGGGCAGCCCGCGAATGCATGTCGGGACGGCGCTCAGGCCGCCATGTCGAAAAGCAGGGCCTCGGCATTGTCGTTCGCCACGAATTCGAGGCTGTCGAGATCGTCGATCGCCGCACCGTCGCCAGCGGCCAGCCGGGTCCCGTTGACCAGCATCTGCCCCGCCGTCGACTGCACCCAGGCGATCCGGCCGGGTCGCAACGAATGACGCAGCGCCTTTCCCGGTTCGGGACGAACCACGTAGAGATCCGCGTCGCGATGGATGGTGACCGATCCGTCCCGCCCGTCCCGGCTGCCAATCAGCCGGATTCCGGGCGTGTCGAGATCGACCGCCTTCTCCTCGTAGCCCGGTGCGAGACCCTTCCGTTCCGGCTCGATCCAGATCTGCAGGAAGTGAACCGCCTCGGTTTCGGAGGCATTGAACTCGCTATGGCGAATCCCGGTGCCCGCGCTCATGCGCTGGATCTGGCCGCGCCGGATGACCGAGCCGCTGCCCAGCGTGTCGCGATGGGCAAGCGCGCCGTTGAGGACAAAGGAGATGATCTCCATGTCGCGGTGGCCATGCTCGCCGAACCCGGCGCCGGGGACGACCTTGTCCTCGTTGATCACGCGAAGCGGGCCATGCCCCATGTGCTGCGGATCGAAATAGCGACCGAACGAGAAGCTGTGCTTCGAGTGCAGCCAGTCCAGACGCTCGACTCCGCGTTCCGCCGCGCTTCTTTTTGCGATCATTGTCCGTCTCCTTGCCTGCCGGCGATTGACCCGCCGGTCGTTCCATGGGCAATAGGTGGGGAAAAGCCTAATGCGGACAATCACGCAAGATAGCACCACACTGTCTCCTCTCGATGTACAATCGGACAAGCGAGGGAATATCGCGACCGCCGGAATGATGCGGGCTTTACACTTTCGTATAGGACAGCGCATACCCTTTAACGAGCGTCCGTCCGAGGAGGCGAGGTCGAATTGAGGGTTCTGATCCTTTGCTACGAGTTCCCGCCGCTTGGTGGAGGGGGCGCGAAAGTCGTCGCGGGCCTGTCGCGACAGCTCGTGCTGGATGGCCACGAAGTCGACATTCTCACGTCGGGCTGGAAGGATCTCCCGCCGAAGGAAACCATCGCGGGCGCCATCGTCCACAGGGTCAGGACGATCCGCGGCCGGGCCGACCGCACGTCGCCCCTGGAGCTTGCCGCCTACGCGATCTCGGTCATCCCCACGCTGCGGCGCCTCCTGCGGGAACGTTCCTATGACGTCTGCAATTGTCACTTCATCTTTCCCGATGGCGTGCTCATACCCCTGATGAAGCGTTGGTCGGACATCCCGATCGTCCTGACCGCGCACGGATCGGATGTGCCGGGCTACAACCCGGAACGCTTCCGCCTCCTGCACGCGGTGCTGGCGCCGCTGTGGAACTGGGTCGTCGACCGCGCCGACCTGATCGTCTGCCCCTCGCCGACGCTTCGACGACTCATCGTTTCGCGACGCCCGAAGGCAAGGACCGTGATCATACCCAACGGATTCGATCCGGCCCGGTTCAAGCCGTCGTCCGAACGTGTCCCGCGCATTCTTGCCGTTTCACGGCTCTTCAGGCGCAAGGGCATCCAGGACCTGATCGAAGCCTTCGCCGGACTCGACACGCCCTACGAACTCGATATCGTCGGTGACGGGCCCAATCGCCAGGCGCTGGAGAAGCAGGCCCGCGCGTCGAAGGCGCCGATCCGGTTCCGCGGGTGGCTCGACAACGACAGTCCCGACCTGAAGGCTCTCTTCGAGACCTCCTCGGTGTTCGCATTGCCGTCGACGGCGGAGAATTTCCCGGTCTCCCTGCTCGAAGCGATGGCGAGCGGGACGGCGATCGTGACGACAAAGGGCACAGGTTGTGCCGATGTGACCGGCGACACCGCCCTTCTCGTCGAACCGGGCGATGTCGACGGGCTGCGCGCGGCGCTTGTCCGCCTGACGACCGACAAGGCCTTGCGCGCCAGGCTCGGCGAGGCGGGCCGGCTTCGCCTGCAACAGAATTTCACCTGGTCCCATGTGGCGGTGCAGTATGTCGATGCCTTTCGCCGGGCGTCGCCCGATCGTCCGCCGTCCGCCGCCTTGTCGCGATGAGCCGCCTGCTGGCCATCCCGGGTCTCAAGATTGCCGTGGGGCTCGGTCTCCTCGCCCTTATCCTGACTCAGATCCCGCTCGACGAACTCGGCCGGAGCCTGATCGGGCTCGATCCCCTCCCGCTCGTGGCCGGGATCGTCGTCGTATTCGCCATGCGCCTTTTCGCCGCCGCCCGCCTGCGGCTGATCCTGCGGCGATTCGATTTTCACGCGTCGGTCGCCAGCATTTTCGCCATCAATCTCCGGACCGCCTATTTCTCCTTCTTCCTGCCCGGCCATCTGGCCGGCGGGGCGGCGAAATGGTACCTCCTGAAGCGACGCGGCACGGGCGGCGCGAACGCCCTTGTCGGGATCGTCTATGACCGACTGAACGAGGTCTCTTCGCTGGTCGCAATCGGCTTCGCCGCCAGCCTGATGATCGGCGACATCCCCGGCGGCGACGCCATCCGGCTTACTTTCGCCGCGCTTTTCGCGGCCATCGTCATCGCCCAGATGGCGATCCTCAACGAACGCTTCCTCGTCCTGTCCAGGGCGCTTGCCGAAAGGATCGGGCTCGTCCGGCTGCCGCTGTTCGCCCGGATCTTCGACAAGCTCGCCGACAGTTCCCGCGCCTTTCACGATCTGCCGATCGGCTGGCGCGCGTGGATCTGGAGCTATGCGCTGCTGGGCCACACCGTCGGCATCGGCTCCTACGCCCTCTTCTCGCATGCCGTCGGCCTCGATCTTGCCATCGTCGACCTCGCCTGGGTGAGAAGCGCGGTCGCGATCGTCGGCCTGTTGCCGCTGACCTTCGCCGGCCTCGGCGTCCGCGAGGGTACGCTGATCGTCCTGCTCGGCGCCTATGGCATCGGCGCGGTCGAGGCGGTCGCCTTTTCCCTCACGCTCTTCCTCCGGCTGGTGGTGGTCAGCGCCGCGGGCGGCCTCCTGCTGGTTTGCGATCTTGCCCGGGAGCGCAACAGCGCCGTCCCGGACAGGTCCGAGTAACCGCGGTGAAGGTCTGCCTGATCTGCGTCGAGTTCTTCGCCTGGGGCAAATACGGCGGCTTCGGCCGCTCGGCCCGTTTCATCGGCAGGAAGCTGGTCGAGAGAGGTATCGAGGTGACCGCCGTCGTGCCGCAGCGGCCGGGACAGGGGCCCGTCGAAGAGGTCGACGGTGTCCGCGTGCTCGCCTATCCGCCGAATGCCCCCTGGCGCGCCGCCGCCCTCTTCCGCGACTGCGATGCCGACATCTATCACTCGCAGGAAGCCTCGCTCGCCTCCTATCTTGCCCAGCATGCGATGCCGGACCGGCGGCACGTCATCACCTTTCGCGATCCCAAGTTTCTCGCCGACTGGCTGATCGAACTCCGCCACCCGTCCCGAAGCCGACTGAAGACCCTTGCCGCCTGGATGTTCGAGCGCAACCCGCTTGTCGGCCGGGCGATCCGGCACGCCGATCGCCTGTTTGCCTGCGCGCCGCACGGGATCGACGCGCTCAACCGCCGGTTCGCCAGCGTCGGGCCGATCGAGTTTCTCGGTTCGCCGATCCGCATCCCGCAACGGCTGCCCACGAAGGCGGAACAGCCGACCGTGCTGTTCGTCGCCCGCTGGGACCGGCGGAAACGGCCACAGCTGTTCTTCGAACTCGCGAAAGTCTTCCCGGAGGTGCAGTTCATTGCCGCCGGCGCCAGCCAGGATGCCGGATGGGACGCCGCGTTGCGGGCCCGGTACGGCAACCTGCCCAATCTCGAACTCACCGGATTCATCGACCAGTTCGAAACCGGGCGTCTCGAAGCGCTCTTTGCGAAGGCGTGGATCTTCGTCAACACCGCCGCGCGGGAAGGCTTGCCGACATCCTTCCTGGAAGCGATGGCGCACGGCTGCGCGCTGTTGAGTTTCGTCGATCCGTCCGGGGTCGCGAGCAAATTCGGCTATCATGCCGGCGAAGACGATTTCGCGGCCGGCGTGAAGACCCTGCTGACCGGCGATGCCTGGCGCGCGCGCGGCGAGGCCGGCCGGGACTACGTGTCGGAGAGGTTCGAGGAAGATCGCGTCATCGATCGCCATCTGGCGATCTATCGCGAACTCCTCGGCGGCCCCTGAAGCGGGAAAGTGATGGCTGAAAGTTCCGCGCAGAAGGTTCTGGTGATCGTCTCGGGCGAAGCCTCTTCCGAGCTTGCCATGAAATGGGCCCGCTCCGGCGACCTCCCCAATCTTGACCGGCTGATGCGCGCCGGTGTCGCCGGTACGATCGAGGCGCCGGAACCGTTCGTTACCGCGCAGCTCTGGGGCACCCTGATCAGCGGGCGCACGCCGGGCCATCACGGGCTGTTCGATTTCATGCAGCGCGACACCGACGGCCGGTTTCGGGAAATCGACGGCACGGCGCTGAAAACGGCGCCGGTCTGGCGACTGGCCGAGGCGGCCGGCCGCACCGCCGGAACGATCAACCTGCCCTTCACCTATCCGCCGGAACGGCTTTCCGGCTTCATGATCGCCGGGCAGGACGCGCCGGGCGCGCACCGCTCGATCGCCGAACCGCCGACGCTCTATGACGAAATCGTCCGGACATCGGGCCCCTACCCGCTCAAGAGCATCTTTCCGGGCGGCCGCGAGAAGGCCGACTATCTCTGGCTCGTCGAGCGGGACTGCGATCGCTGGGTCGACGTCATGGGCCATGTCGTCGACAGCCGCCCTTGCGACCTGACGATGTGCTATGTCGGTGCGACGGCGATGGCCCAGCATTACTTCTGGGGCGACATGACGGACGAGCGCCCGGACAACCCCTACCGTGACGTGGTCAAGAGCGCCTTTCTCGGCCTCGACCGCCTTGTCGGGCGACTCGTCGAGGCGTCGGGGCCCGATACGACGGTGTTTGTCGTCTCCGAATGCGGCGCCGGGCCGCTCGCATCCGGCGTCGATGTGAATGCCTTCCTGGCACAGGCCGGGTTCCTCGCCTTCACGCCCGCGGCGGCGAAAAGCGACGGCGGCAGGCGGGAACTGTTCGCGAGGCTTCGCTTCCTCGCGCAGAGCCGCCTGCCGGTGGGCGTCAGGACGGCCCTGCTGCGCACGTTGCGCCCCCTGAAAGGCTGGCTGATGAACCGTTTTGACGGCGCCGATATCGACTGGCAACGGACCCGCGCCTTTTCCCGTGGCGAGGAGGGCCAGATCTTCATCAATCTCAGGGGACGCGACCCGGAGGGGATCGTCGCGCCCGGCGCGGAATACGAGCGCCTGAGGGCGGAGATCGGCGCGGCGCTGCTCGCCCTTCGCGATCCCGAGACGGGAGAGCCGGCCGTCTCCTCCGTTCACAGGCGGGAGGACGTGCTGCATGGCCCTGAACTCGATCGGGCGCCCGATCTGCTGGTCCATTGGCGCGGGGGTGAATACATGCCGAACGAGAGTGTCAGGCGGTCAGACCAGGTCTTCGGGACCCGCTGGCGGGAAGGCATGGCCTGGCCAACCAGCGGCAGCCATCGACCGGCCGCGACGTTCTTTGCCGCAGGCCCGATGATCGCGCCCGGCGCGACGCTCGACGGCGGGCGGCTGATCGACCTGGCGCCGACCTGGCTGCACTGTCTCGGCATAACGCCGCCGCCAGAGCTGGAAGGCCGCGTGCTGCACGAGATCCTGCATCCGCGACCTGCCCCTGCGGTCGCGACCGACGATCGGAGAATTCCATGAAACAGCGGCCTTTCGGGAACACCGGGATTTCGGTCTCCGAACTCGCGCTCGGCACCTCGCCGCTCGGCGGCGGCATCTTCTACCGCGACGACCGCGAAGCGCTTGCGGTGCTGCAGGCCGCGCACGACGCCGGCATAAACTATTTCGACACCGGGGAGAGCTACGGCAACGGCCTGCACGAGGAACTGCTCGGCCAGGCATTCGGCACATGCCGGGATCGCGTTGTCATCGCCAGCAAGGGCGGCATCCGGATGACCGCGCTCGGCAAGTTTCTGCTGAAGATCCGGCCGCTGATGGCCCCGGCCAAGGGCCTCCTGCAGCGCCATCGTCGCGCAATCGGGATATTCCGCGACAGGCACAAGCGATACACATTCCGGCCCGAGGATGTCCGGACCTCGCTGGAGGGTACGTTGCGGCGCCTGAAAAGCGACTATGTGGACGTCTACCAGTACTACAACGCGAGCGAGAGCCTGTTCGCCCGAGACGATGCCTTCGACGTCATGGAACGCTTCAAGGCGGAGGGCAAAATCCGCTTCGGCGGTGCAACCGTGGTCAAGATCGACACCGCCTTCGCGGGCTTGCGGCACCAGGCCATGGACTGCATCCAGGTTCCGGTGAACTTCCTCGAACAGGTTGCCGTGCAGCGCTTCCTGCCGCTCGCCATGGAAAGCGGCGTCGCGGTGATCGGCCGTTCGCCACTCGCATCCGGCTTCCTGACCGATACGACCGGTCATATCAAGGCAACCGAATCCTCGCACATCAGCGCGCAGCAGATCGCTGCCCGGCGCGCCCAGGCGGAGGAGGCCCGAGCACTTGTCGGCAACGGCCGAAGCGTCGCGGAATTCGCGCTCCGGTACGCGCTGCAGGTGGCAGGGGTCTCGACGGTGCTCTTTTCGGTCGTCAACCGGGAGCAGCTCGCGGCGGATCTGAAGGCGCTCGACGGCGCCCCGCTCAGCCAGGACGAGATCCGCGCGGCCGAGCGGATCGCGCCGCTGCCGCCGGCGGCCGATGCGACTCCGGCGGAGGCCGCGCCCGGACCGGCCGGCAACACCGGGCGGCAAACGTGATCTATCGCCCGCTCGGCAGCACCGGCATCGAGGTCTCGGCGCTGGCCCTCGGCGGCTCGACCTTCGGCGGCGGGCTCCACTTCCGTGACGAAACGGCGATGCGGCGGATCGTCGATATCGCGTTCGACGCCGGCGTGACCTTCTTCGACACCTCGCCCGGCTATGGCCACGGCAACAGCGAGCGGGTGTTCGGCCGGAGCCTGGCCGCCCGTCGCGACAAGGTCGTCATCGCGACCAAGGGCGGCATGACGCTGAGCCGCCTGGGGGCCCTGGCGATGAAGCTTCGACCGGCACTGGTGCCGGCCCGGGCTCTCCTCAAGCGCGTGCGCCGGGAACTCAACCTGATGCGCGATAGCCAGCAGAGCTATTCCTATCGGCCCGACGACATCCGGCGGCACCTCGAGGGCAGCCTGCGGCGGCTCGGCACGGATCATGTCGATCTCTATCAGTTCTACAATGTCACCGAGAGCGCGATGGCGCGCGACGACCTGTTCGATGTCATGTCCCGCCTCAAGGAGGAAGGGAAGATCCGTGCCGCCGGCCTGACCGTGGTGTTCCCGGACGGGCTCGGCCGGGCGGCCGACCTGCCCGGGCTTGATGCCGTCCAGTTCGCGATCAGCCTGCTGGATCGGGACGGGTCAGCCACTTTCCTTCCGGTCGCGATCGAGCGGAGGATCGGGGTCATCGGCCGGTCGCCGCTCGCCCAGGGCTTCCTGACCTCGGCCGATGGCGAGGTAATGGGGCACGAAACCTCGCACAGCACGCGGGACCGCCTGCGCGAACGTGCCGACTGCGGCAAGAGCCTGCGGGTACTCGCCCGCGCCGATCGCAGCATGGCGCAAACCGCGCTTCGTTACGCGCTCGACCTCGACGGCATCTCGACCTGTCTGTTCGCGGTCAGGAGCGAGGCGGAACTGCGCGAGAACCTGGGCGTCCTTGCCAGCCCGCCCCTGAGTGCGACAGACCTCGCCGAGGTCGAACGTCTGGCACCGATGGCGAAATGCTCGCTCCGCCCGCCCGGGCAAGCGATCGCAACGTAGGCGCGCCCAGCTTCGGGCGAGCGTCGCCTTCTCCGCCGTACCGACGCTGGCCGCGCGGCCGGCGGGAGCCATATCGCCATTCGCTTAATTCCTGGGCAGCCCTTCCCTCCCTGCCCAAATTCGCGCCACCGACTGGCTTCTGCCCCGGGCCACGGGTGCCGTCCGCCCAAGCATTTCGCCATTTTCTGCGATCGTTGGCGAAGTGGCACATTCCTTGAATTCCCATTGTGCAGTGCAAAACAGAATGGGCAAGGAGGCATAATTCATGGGCAAAGTTCGCAGATTGAGCCGGACACTGGCGATTGCCGGCGTTGCGGCGGGAACCTGGTTCGGGGCCACCGCCGCCCAGGCCGCCGACACGATCAAGGTCGGCATCCTGCATTCGCTGTCGGGAACCATGGCGATCAGCGAGACCACCCTGAAGGACGCGATGCTGATGCTGATCGAGCAGCAGAACGCCAAGGGCGGGCTGCTCGGGAAGAAGCTCGAGGCGGTCGTGGTCGACCCGGCGTCCAACTGGCCGCTGTTCGCCGAGAAGGCGCGCGAGCTGATCACCGGCGACAAGGTCGACGTGGTATTCGGCTGCTGGACGTCGGTTTCGCGGAAATCGGTCCTGCCGGTCTTCGAGGAGCTGAACAGCTTGCTCTTCTATCCGGTCCAGTACGAAGGCGAGGAAAGCTCGCGCAACGTCTTCTATACCGGCGCCGCGCCGAACCAGCAGGCGATCCCGGCGGTCGAGTATCTGATGAGCGAGGACGGCGGCGGTGCCACGCGCTTCGCCCTGCTCGGCACCGACTATGTCTATCCGCGCACGACCAACAAGATCCTGCGCGCCTTCCTGAACGCCAAGGGCATTGCCGACGAGGACATCCTCGAGGAATACACCCCGTTCGGCCATTCCGACTGGCAGACCATCGTCAGCAACCTGAAGGAATTCTCCTCGCAGGGTAAGAAGACGGCGGTCGTCTCGACCATCAATGGCGACGCCAACGTTCCGTTCTACAAGGAACTCGCCAACCAGGGGATCAAGGCCGAGGACCTTCCGGTCGTCGCCTTCTCGGTCGGCGAAGAGGAACTGGCCGGTCTCGACACCACGCCGCTGGTCGGCCATCTCGCCGCCTGGAACTACTTCATGTCGGTCGATACGCCGGAAAACGACGCCTTCATCGAGGCCTGGCACGGCTACATCAAGGACGAGAAGCGGGTCACCAACGATCCGATGGAGGCCCACTACATCGGCTTCAACATGTGGGTTCAGGCCGTCAAGCAGGCCGGCACGACCAACGTCGACGCGGTTCGCCAGGCAATGTACGGCCAGCAGGTCAAGAATCTGACCGGCGGCGTCGCGGAGATGCACGTCAACCACCACCTGTCCAAGCCCGTGCTGATCGGCGAGATCCAGGACGACGGCCAGTTCGAGACGGTGTGGGAGACCAGCGGCACGGTGATCGGCGATGCCTGGTCCGACTTCATCCCGGAAAGCGCCAAGCTGACCGCCGACTGGACCTATCCCTGGGTCTGCGGCAACTGCGAGAAGCCAAAATATCTCGGTAACTGAGGCGCGACGAGAAGCGCGGGTGCCGGCGTCCCCTCTCCGGCACCCCGCTTTTCCTTCCGGCGGCACGGTTCGCCGCTACCACGTCAACACCGGACGGGAGCGCTGACTTCGTGATCCAGATCTGCCAACGCGCGATCCGCCTGCTACTGCTGCTCGCGGCCATCCTGGCGGCCGGGCCGTTCTCGGCGAACGGCGCCCGCGCCGGGGCCTTCGAGGACGCGCTTCCGGTTCTGACCGGGAAAGGCTTTGCCGCGGTCGGCGAAGCCGTCGATGCACTGGCCGCCAGCGGAGACCCCCGGGCAATCCCGGTCCTCGAGGCGCTATCCGACGGCGACCTCTATTACCGCGAGTCCGACAAGGCCGTCTTTCTTGCCAGGAAAGGCGGCGAAGGCTACCTGCTCACCGACCCCGGGACCGGTGAAGCGGCCGGCACCGGCGCGCGCGGCGATTTCCAGAAAATCAAGACGAACAACCGGCTTCGGGTCAAGATCCGCACGGCGCTGGGCGCGCTCGGCCTGTTCAGCCCCGATCCGCAGGTCCGTATCGCCGCCGCCCGATCGCTGTTCATGGATCCCGATCCGGCCTTGCTGCCGCTGGTCGATGACGCGCTCTCGAAGGACGACGACCCCGGGGCACGCGAGGCGCTCGACCTCGCCCGGGCGGCGATCCTGATCAAGGCCGGCGAGGCTTCGACACCCGCCGACAAGGTCGCGGCCATCCGGATACTGTCGCAGTCGACCAGCCAGGGCGCACGGGCGCTGCTCGGCGGCATCCTGCTCGACGACGGGGAAGGCAGCGAAGAAGTTCGCCAGGCGGCCGGAAAGGCGCTGCAACAGATCGAGACCCGGCTTTCCCGGCTGGCCTTCGTCGAGAATGTCTTCCAGGGGATCAGCCTCGGCTCGGTCCTCCTGCTCGCCGCCATCGGGCTCGCCATCACCTTCGGGGTCATGGGCGTCATCAACATGGCGCATGGCGAGATGGTGATGCTCGGCGCCTATGCCACCTACCTGGTGCAGGAAACCTTCCGGCTTCATGCGCCGGAGGCACTCGGCTGGTCGCTGCCGATCGCCCTCCCCTTCGCTTTCCTGGTCGCCGGCGCGGTCGGCATCGCCATGGAGCGCGGCGTGATCCGCTTCCTCTACGGCCGCCCGCTGGAGACCCTGCTGGCGACCTGGGGCATCAGCCTGGTCCTGCAGCAGCTCGTCCGCACGATATTCGGCCCGACCAATCGCGAGGTCAGTTCGCCGGACTGGATGAGCGGCACGATCGAGGTCACCAGCGGCCTTCTCTTCACCACGAACCGGCTTTGGATCATCGCTTTCGCACTCATCGTGCTGTTCGCGCTGATGGCAGTGCTCCGCTACACCGCGTTCGGCCTGCAGATGCGCGCGGTGACCCAGAACCGCCGGATGGCGAACGCGATGGGCATCCGCTCCGGCTGGGTCGATGCCTTCACCTTCGGCCTCGGCAGCGGGATCGCCGGCATCGCCGGCGTGGCGCTCAGCCAGATCGACAATGTCAGCCCCAATCTCGGCCAGAGCTACATCATCGACAGTTTTCTCGTCGTCGTCTTCGGCGGCGTCGGCAATCTCTGGGGTACCCTGGTCGGCGCCATGAGCCTCGGCATCGTCAACAAGCTGCTGGAACCCTATTCGGGCGCCGTGCTCGGCAAGATCCTCGTCCTCATCGCCGTCATCATGTTCATCCAGAAGCGGCCGAAGGGCCTGTTCGCCCTGAAGGGCCGGGCCGTGGAGAATTGAGATGAGCAACGCCGCCTTTCCCCATGCCGGCCACCGGCCGTTCCTGCTCCGCCTCGGGCCAACCGGCACGGTCTTCGTGATCCTCGTGCCCGTGGTGGCGATCCTGATGGTCGCCGGCAATCTCCTGCTGCCGCCGTCGAGCAGCTTTCATGTCCCCGCCCACGTGATGTCGCTGGTCGGCAAGTATCTCTGCTTCGCCCTGCTCGCCATGAGCGTCGACCTGATCTGGGGCTTCTGCGGCATCCTCAGCCTCGGCCACGGCGCCTTCTTCGCGCTCGGCGGCTACGCGATGGGGATGCACCTGATGCGGCAGATCGGCGACCGCGGGGTCTACAGCAACCCGCTGCTGCCCGACTTCATGGTCTTCCTCGACTGGAAGGAACTGCCCTGGTACTGGCACGGCTTCGACAATCTTGCGTTCACGCTGCTGATGGTTCTGCTGGTGCCCGGCCTGCTCGCCTTCGTTTTCGGCTGGTTCACCTTCCGCAGCCGGGTGACCGGTGTCTATTTCTCGATCATCAGCCAGGCCATGACCTTCGCCCTCATGCTCGCCTTCTTCCGCAACGACATGGGCTTCGGCGGCAACAACGGCATGACCGACTTCAAGGACCTGCTCGGCTTCGACCTGCGCAGCGACGGCATGCGGAGCGCGCTGCTCTTCTCCTCGGCGATCGCGCTGGTCGCCGGCTACCTGCTCTGCCGGCGCATGGTCGACAGCAAGTTCGGCCGGGTGATCCTGGCGATCCGCGACGCCGAGAGCCGGACCCGTTTCCTCGGCTACCGGGTCGAGCATTACAAGCTCCTCGTCTTCATCGTCTCGGCGATGATGGCGGGCGCCGCCGGCGCCCTCTACACCCCCCAGGTCGGGATCATCAACCCGAGCGAATTCACCCCCGCGAATTCCATCGAGATCGTCATCTGGGTCGCGGTCGGCGGTCGCGGCACGCTGGTCGGCGCCGCCCTCGGCGCGGTGATGGTCAATTTCGGCAAGTCCTGGTTCACCGGCGCCCTCCCCGAGCTCTGGCTGTTCCTGCTGGGCGGCCTGTTCGTCGCGGTCACGCTGTTCTTTCCGAAGGGCGTGCTCGGAATCTTCGGCCGCCGGCTGACCGGCTGGCCGCTCTCGCTCGGCATGCCTGGCCGGACAAGGCCGCGGAAGCCGGTGGAGGACGCAACAGGTGACTGACATCGCAACGCCATCCGCGCGCGCCGGGGCGGTTCAGGACGCGATCCTCTACCTCGACGGAATCACGGTCAGCTTCGACGGCTTCAGGGCCCTCAACAGCCTGAGCCTCTATCTCGAACCGGGCGAGCTTCGTGCCGTGATCGGGCCGAACGGCGCCGGCAAGTCGACGATGATGGACGTGATCACCGGCAAGACCCGGCCCGATCTCGGCATCGCCAGGTTCCACGGCGGTCATGACCTGACCGCGCTCGACGAGGCGGCGATCGCCAATCTCGGGATCGGCCGCAAGTTCCAGAAGCCGACCGTGTTCGAGAACCAGACCGTCTATGAAAATCTCGAACTGGCGCTCAAGGCGCCCCGGGGCGTGCTGGCCGCGCTCCGCTTCCGCGCGAGCGAACGGCAACGGGCCCGCATCGAGGAAGTGCTCGGCATCATCAACCTCGGCCGTCAGCAGAACGAGGCGGCCGGCGGCCTGTCGCACGGCCAGAAGCAGTGGCTGGAGATCGGCATGCTGCTGATGCAGGACCCGGAACTGCTGCTGGTCGACGAGCCGGCCGCGGGCATGACCGATGCCGAGACAATGCGCACCGCCGAGTTGCTGAGCGAGATCGCCCGGCGCCATACCGTCGTCGTCGTCGAGCATGACATGGAATTCGTCCGCGCGCTCGGCTGCCGGGTCACCGTGCTCCACGAGGGCGCGGTGCTGGCCGAGGGTTCGCTCGCGGCGGTACAGAACAACCAGGACGTCATCGACGTCTATCTCGGGCGCTGACCATGCTCTCTGTAGATCATATCGACCTCTTCTATGGCGCCAGCCAGGCGCTGCGCGGTGTCTCGCTGTCCGCCGAGAAGGGCCTCGTCACCTGCGTCATGGGCCGGAACGGCGTTGGCAAGACCAGCCTGCTCCGCGCCATCGTTGGCCAGCAGCCGGTCGCCAGCGGCCGGATCGACTGGGAAGGCCACGATATCACGGCCCTGCCCTCCGCCGAACGGGCCCGGCGCGGCATCGCCGTTGTCCCGCAGGGCCGGGAGATCTTTCCGCTGCTCACGGTCGACGAGAACCTGCGCACCGGCTTCGCCGCGCTGCCTTCCCGCGAACGCCATGTGCCCGACTATGTCTTCGCGCTCTTCCCGGTTCTGAAGGACATGCTCGGCCGGCGCGGGGGCGACCTGTCCGGCGGCCAGCAGCAGCAACTCGCCATCGGGCGCGCGCTCGTCATGCGGCCGCGCCTGCTCGTCCTCGACGAACCGACCGAGGGCATCCAGCCGTCGGTCATCAAGCAGATCGGCCAGGTAATCGCGGACTTGCGCGCCCGCGGCGATATGGCCATCGTTCTTGTCGAGCAGTATTTCGAGTTCGCCCGCGATCTCGCCGACCGTTTCACCGTCATGGACCGGGGCGAGGTGGTGATGGCGGGGAGCGCCGCCGACATGGTGGAACAGGATGTACGCCGTCACCTCACCGTCTGAAGACGCGCATGCCGGGCAGTTCCGCGACCCGCCGGCAAGCGATCGCGATCTCGCCCGCGCCGATGGCGCCGTGCGGCTCGGTTTCGTATCGGACGGCGGCAGGACGCGGCTCGACACGCTTGCCCAGCACAGCCCGTGCCGGGTCATCCTGCCGCGCGAAGGCCAGGCCGAGCCCGTCGCGGTGCTGATCAACACCGCCGGCGGGGTCTGCGGCGGCGACCGGCTGGCCACCGATGTCGCGCTCGGCGACGGCGCGGCGGCGACCGTGGCCGGCCAGGCCGCCGAAAGGATCTACCGGTCGATCGACGAGCCGGCACGGATCGAGACGACGATCACCCTCGGCGATGATGCCCGCCTGCATTGGGCGCCGCAGGAAACGATCCTCTTCGACGGCGCGCATTTCCGGCGCCGGACGCGGGTCGATCTTGCCACCGGAGCCCGACTTCTCGCCGCCGAGACGCTGGTCTTCGGTCGTGGCGCGATGGGCGAGACGGTGACCCGGATCAGCCTCCGAGACGAATGGCGCGTGCGGATCGCCGGACGGCTGCGCTGGCTCGATCCCTTTCGCCTTGACGATGCGGCTCCCCTGACCCGGCGCGCGGGCCTCGCTGGCGCCGGCGCCTTCACGACATTGATCGCCCACGGTCCCGACCTCGAACCGCTGCGCGAGCGGGTCCGGACGCTCCTCGACGGCGCGGCGGTCCGCGCCGCGGCGACGATCGTCAACGGCCTGCTCGTCGCCCGTCTGCTCGGCGAGCCGGCGGCGGTACGTCGTCTGCTGGTCGGGCTGCTCGCGATGCTGCGGCAAGAACTGCTCGGATTCGTGCCCGCGCTGCCGCGGGTCTGGTCCTGCTGAGGGAGGAACTAAACGGTGCATCTGACCCCGAGGGAAAAGGACAAGCTGCTGATCGCGATGGCGGCCGAGGTCGCGCGCAAGCGGCTGGCCCGCGGCGTCCGGCTGAACTACCCGGAGGCGATCGCGCTGATCAGCGACTATGTCGTCGAGGGCGCCCGGGATGGCCGCAGCGTCGCCGACCTGATGGAAGCCGGCGCCGCCGTGATCCGCCGCGACCAGGTGATGGAGGGGATCCCCGAGATGATCGAGGAAGTACAGGTCGAGGCGACCTTTCCCGACGGCACCAAGCTCGTCACTGTCCACCACCCGATCCGCTGAGGGGGCACGCATGATACCGGGCGAAATCCTGCCGGCCGACGGCGAAATCGAACTGAATGCCGGGCTCGAGACGACGACGGTAACGGTCGCCAACAGGGGCGACCGGCCGGTCCAGGTCGGCAGTCACTATCACTTCTACGAGGTAAACGGGGCGCTCGACTTCCCGCGCATGGAGGCGCTCGGCAAGCGCCTCGACATCCCGGCCGGAACCGCCGTCCGCTTCGAGCCCGGCCAGTCGCGCGAGGTGACGCTGGTGCCCTACGGCGGCAGGCGCCGGGTCTACGGCTTCAACCAGGCGGTCATGGGACCGCTCGACGGCGGGGAGCGCTGAACGATGGCCTATCGCATGTCACGCGCCGCCTATGCCGGGATGTTCGGCCCGACCGTCGGCGACAAGGTTCGCCTCGCCGATACCGAGCTCTTCATCGAGGTCGAGGAGGACCACACGAATTACGGCGACGAGGTCAAGTTCGGCGGCGGCAAGGTCATTCGCGACGGCATGGGCCAGAGCCAGGCCTCGCGCGCCGAGGGCGCTGTCGACCTGGTGATCACCAATGCCCTCATCCTCGACCACTGGGGGATCGTAAAGGCCGACATCGGCGTGAAGGACGGCCGCATCGTCGCCATCGGCAAGGCCGGCAACCCGGATGTGCAGTCCGCCGGCAATCGCGGCATCGACATCGTCATCGGCCCGGCGACCGAGGCGATCGCTGGCGAAGGCAAGATCGTCACTGCCGGCGGCCTCGACGTGCATATCCATTTCATCTGCCCGCAGCAGATCGACGAGGCCCTGCATTCCGGCATCACGACCATGATGGGCGGCGGCACCGGCCCGGCGACCGGCACCAATGCCACGACCTGCACACCAGGTCCGTGGAACATCCGCCGGATGATCGAGGCAGCCGACGCCTTCCCGATGAATCTCGGCTTCTTCGGCAAGGGCAACGCAAGCCGCCCGGCCGGCCTGATCGAGCAGGTCCAGGCAGGCGCCTGCGGGCTCAAGCTGCACGAGGACTGGGGCACCACGCCGGCGGCCATCGACTGCTGCCTCGGGGTCGCCGACGAGATGGACGTCCAGGTCCTCATCCATACCGACACCCTGAACGAGTCGGGCTTCGTCGAGAACACCGTCGCCGCCTTCAAGGGCCGCACCATCCACGCCTTCCATACCGAGGGCGCCGGCGGCGGGCATGCCCCGGACATCATCAAGGTCTGCGGCGAGGCGAACGTCATCCCGTCCTCGACCAACCCGACACGGCCCTTCACCGTCAACACGGTCGACGAGCATCTCGACATGCTGATGGTCTGCCATCACCTCGACCAGAAGATCCCCGAGGATGTCGCCTTCGCCGAAAGCCGGATCCGCAAGGAGACGATCGCCGCCGAAGACATCCTGCACGACATGGGCGCCTTCTCGATCATCGCCTCCGACAGCCAGGCGATGGGCCGGGTCGGCGAAGTGGTGATCCGCACCTGGCAGACAGCCGACAAGATGAAGCGCCAGCGCGGCCGGCTGCCCGAGGAAACCGGGGACAACGACAATCTCCGGGCCCGGCGCTATGTCGCGAAATACACCATCAACCCGGCGATCGCGCACGGCATCTCCAGCCATGTCGGTTCGGTCGAGCCGGGAAAGCTCGCCGACCTGGTGATCTGGTCGCCGGCCTTCTTCGGCGTCAAGCCGGACCTGGTGCTGAAATCCGGCATGATCGCCGCCGCCGTCATGGGCGATCCGAACGCCTCGATCCCGACCCCGCAGCCGACTCACATGCGGCCGATGTTCGCCGCCTTCGGCAAGGCGCTGACGAAAAGCTCGGTCACCTTCGTCAGCGAGGCGGGCCTGAGTGCCGGGCTCGAGGTCGACAAGCCGCTGCTGGCCGTCGCCAACACGCGCGGCGGGATCGGCAAGGCGTCGATGGTCCTGAACGGCGCGACGCCGCATATCGAGGTAAACCCGGAGACCTATGAAGTGCGCGCCAACGGCGAGCTTCTGACCTGCGAGCCGGCAAGGGAACTTGCCATGGCCCAGCGCTACTTCCTGTTCTGAGCATGGAACGCGCGATCGAACACAGGCCGAGGGGCAACTGGCCGGCCGACGCCGCGGGCGATTCCGTGACGCTCGATTTCCATGACCGGCACCGCCGGCGGATCCGCCTCGCGACCGACGGCGGCAACGCCGTGCTGCTCGACCTGCCGAAGGCGATCGCGATGGCCGACGGCGACGGACTGAAGACCGAGGCGGGCGCCTGGATCGCCGTGCGCGCCGCGCCGGAAGCGTTGCTCGATATCACCGCCGACGACAGCCACCACCTGATTCGCCTAGCCTGGCATCTCGGCAACCGGCATATCCCGGCCGAAATCGACGCCGCACGGATCCGCATTCGCCCCGATCATGTGATCGCCGAGATGCTCCGCGGCCTCGGCGGCCGGGTCGTCGAGGTTACCGCGCCCTTCCAGCCGGAATCGGGCGCCTATGCGGGTACGGGTGCCGGCGATGTCCACGACCATGGCCACGGGCACGAACATCATCACGGCGACGGGCACGATCATGGACACGGGCACTGAACTGACCGCGCCGCAGGCGCTGCGGCTGGCCAGTTGGCTCTCGCCGTCCTTCCCGATCGGCGCTTTCAGCTATTCGCACGGCCTTGAATTCGCGATCGAGCATGGCGACGTGACCGACGAGACCACGCTGCTCGACTGGCTCGACGGATTGCTGTCCTTCGGCAGCGGCCGGAACGAGGCGATCCTGTTCGCCGCCGCCTGGCGAGCCGCGCCCGATGCGGCGGCGTTCCGGGCAGTCGCCGAGGTCGGCGCCGCCCTTCGCCCGTCCGTCGAACTGGCGCTGGAAACCGAGATGCAGGGTGCGGCTTTCCTCGACACCGTGATCGCCGCCTGGCCGGACACCGCCCTGGCGGCACTGCGAGAGGATCTGGAAGCGGCCGACATCGCGCTTTCGCTGCCGGTCGTCGCAGGGGCCGCCTGCCGGCTCCACGGCCTGCCGCTCGCCGGCGCAATGACCCTGCATCTGCATGCCTTCGCCGCCAACCTCGTCTCGGCCGGGGTGCGGCTGATCCCGCTCGGCCAGACCGCCGGCCAGCGGATCACGGCGGCGCTGGAAGCCGGCCTGCTGGCGGCAGCGGCCGTGGCGCTCGACCGGAATCTCGACGATCTCGGCGGCGCCGGCGTCGCGGCCGAACTCTGCTCACTCTCCCACGAAACCCAGTATACGAGGCTGTTCCGCTCATGAGCACGATCCGGATCGGACAAGGCGGCCCCCTGCGGGTCGGGATCGGCGGCCCTGTCGGCTCCGGCAAGACGGCGCTGGCCGAGCAGATCTGCCGGCGCATGCGCGCCGACTACGATCTCTTCGTCATCACCAACGACATCTATACCCGCGAGGACCAGATGATCCTGACGCGGGCCGGCGCGCTCGACGCCGAACGGATCGAGGGGGTCGAGACCGGGGGCTGTCCGCACACGGCGATCCGCGAGGACGCCTCGATCAACCTTGCGGCGGTCGCCCGCATGGGAACCCGGTTTCCGGCTGCCGAGCTTTGCCTGATCGAAAGCGGCGGCGACAACCTGGCCGCGACCTTCAGCCCGGAACTCGCCGACATCACCATCTACGTGATCGATGTTGCGGCCGGCGAGAAAATCCCGCGGAAAGGCGGACCGGGCATCACCCGCTCCGACCTGCTGGTCATCAACAAGACCGACCTGGCGCCGCTGGTCGGCGCCGATCTTTCCGTCATGGAAAGCGACACCCGTCGTGCCCGGGGCGAGCGGCCCTTCGTCTTCGCCAATCTCAAGATCGGCGACGGCGCCGACGAGATCGTCCGCTTCATCGTCGAAAGCGGCGGCCTGCCCGACCGGATCGGCAAGGCAGCGGACGGCGGCGCGGCCTGAGGGTCAGAGCACGCCGACCACGGCCAGGCAGTCGCCGGTCTTGATCTGACCCTGGAAATGACGGGCGGCGAGAATGCCGTCGAGCTTCGCGTGCAGCACCTTGGGCGCGATCCCGGTCCGCGTCACCGGGTGAATGCGGGCGATCGCCTCGCCGGACTTGACCGGTTCGCCCAGATCGCGGGCAAGCTCCAGCAAGCCGTCCTCCTCGGCGAAGAGGAAACAATCGTCGGACGGCATGTCGAGCCAGCGGCTCGGCGTCCGCTCGACCGTTCCCTTCAGGATGCCCGAGTGGATCAGCACGTTGCGGAGGCCGCGCTTGGCGATCGCGACCGTCGCCGCCCGCGCCGTGCCGCCGCCGCCCAGTTCGGTGGTGACGAAGACCTTCCCCATGTCCTCGCAGGCGGTATCGAACATGCCGGCCGCATCGATCTCCCGCATCCGGACCGACCAGGGCGCGGAGAACGCCTCGACCGCTGCGAAGCAGCGTTCCTCCTGTTCCTTGTCGATCAGCACATGCGCGGCGGCGAACGGCACGAAATCGAGCGTCCGGCCGCCGGAATGGATATCGACCACGACATCGGCGAGCGGCACCAGGTGACGCTGGAAATAGTCGGCAATCTTCTCCGTCACCGTTCCGTCGGGGCGGCCGGGGAAGCTCCGGTTCAGGTTGCCGCGATCGATCGGCGAGGTCCGCGTGCCGGCCCTGAGCGCCGGGTAGTTCATTCCCGGCACGATTATGACGCGCCCCGTAATGTCCTCGGCGCGGATCGACTGGGCGAGATCGAAGAGCGCGATCGGCCCCTCGTACTCGTCGCCGTGATTGCCGCCGGTCAGCAGCGCCGTCGGACCCTCGCCGCTCCGGACGACGGTGATCGGGATCATCACCGAGCCCCAGGCGGAATCGTCGTGGCTGTAGGGCAGCCTCAGGAATCCGTGCTGGACTCCGGCAGCGTTGAAATCGACGGTCGGCGTGAGCGGCGACGAACGCGGACGGGGCTCTGTCTTCGGCACGGCGTCAATCCTTCACGAACAGCTGGCGGGGAAAGTCGGCGAGGCATTCGACGCCCTGCTCGGTGATGACGATCGACTCCGTGATCTCGAGCCCCCAGTCCTGCTGCCAGAGACCGGTCATGAAATGGAAGGTCATGCCGGGTCGAAGCTCGGTCCGGTCACCGGGACGCAGGCTCATCGAGCGTTCGCCCCAGTCGGGCGGATAGCTCAGCCCGATCGAGTAGCCGGTGCGGTTGTCCTTGACGATGCCGGCCCGCTTCAGCACGGCGAAGAAGGCGTTGGCGATATCCTCGCAGCTGTTGCCCGGACGCGCCGCGGACAGGCCCGCCTCCATGCCCTCCAGCACCGCCGCCTCGGCGCGCAGGAAATTGTCCGTCGGCTTGCCGAGGAAGACCGTGCGCGAGAGCGGGCAATGGTAGCGCTTGTAGCAGCCGGCGATCTCGAAGAAGGTCGCCTCGCCTGACTTCATCGGCCGGTCGTCCCAGGTCAGGTGCGGCGCCGCCGCGTCGGTCCCGGACGGCAGCAGCGGCACGATCGCCGGATAGTCGCCGCCATGGCCGTCGGCGCCGCGAATGCCGGCATCGTAGATCTCCGCCACCAGGTCGCATTTCCGCATGCCCGGTTCGATCACGTCGACGATCCGCCTGTGCATGCCCTCGACGATGCGGGCGGCGATCCGCATGTAGTCCAGTTCCTGCGGGCTCTTCACGGCGCGCTGCCAGTTCACCAGTGAATTGGCGTCGCTGAAGCGGGCGTTCGGCAGATGCCGCTGCAGTGCGGCGAAGGCAGCCGCGGTGAACCAGTAATTGTCCATCTCGACGCCGGTCGCGAGACCGTCCCAGCCGCGATCGGCGAGCCGGGCCGAGAGATAGTCCATCGGATGGCGCTCGGTCGACTGCACATAGTGATCCGGGTAGCCGATGATGTTCGCCTCGGCCATGTAGACCGTGCGGAGTGCGCCGTTCGCATCCTGGCCGCGGCCGAACCAGACCGGCTCTCCGTCCGGCGGCACGATCACCGCCTGATGGACATAGAAGGACCAGCCGTCGTAGCCGGTCAGCCAGGCCATGTTCGACGGATCGCTGACGATCAGCAGTTCGACGCCCGCCGCCGCCATGGCCCGGCGGGTCGCGGCCAGCCTGTCGGCATATTCGGAGCGGCTGAAATTGAGAGCGATATCGGGCATCGGCACTCCTCCCGATGGTCAGGCCTGAAAGGTCGCGCCGGCGCCCGAGGCGGAGGCACGGGCGATGGCGAGCGTGGCGATGGCGGTATCCTGGACACCGGTCCCGGTGAGATCGGCAACGGTGATGTCGACGTCGCCGGTCCGCCCCTCCGCCTGCCCCGCGATGACGGCGCCGAGCTCGGCGAAGATCGCATCGTCTCCGACCAGCCCGGCGGCGATCGCGTGATGCAGTTCGCCCAGGCGGCGGACCTGCTTCAGGCTGTCGGGGACGTAGCGCGCCATGGCAACGATCCGCGGATCGAGCTCGTTCTTGTGCTCGGCATCGGAACCCATGGCGGTCACATGCTGGCCGGGGACCAGCCAGTCGGCCGCGAGCAGCGGCGCCGTCGACGGGGTCGTCGTGACGATGATGTCGGCGCCGGCGACCGCCGCCTCGGCGTCGTTTGACGCGCGGACGGCGATGCCGAGTTCGGCGGCAAGTTCGGCGGCAGCCCTGGACGCCCGCTCGCTGTCGCGGGCCCAGATCCGGGCCTCGGCAATCGGACGCACCAGGGTCAGTGCGCGCAGCTGCAGGCGGGCCTGGACCCCGGCCCCGAAGATCGTGGCGACCGACGAATCGGCCCGGGACAGATGCCTGGCCGCGACCGCGCCTGCGGCGGCGGTCCGGAGATCGGTCAGATAGCCGTTGTCCAGCAGGACCGCCTCGACCAGGCCGGTGCGGGCGCTGAACACCACCATCAGCCCGTTGACGCTTGGCAGGCCGAGCTTCGGATTGTCGAAGAAGCCGGGGCTGATCTTGATCGCGAAACTGTCAAGACCCGGCACGTAGGCCGTCTTCACATCGACCTCGCCGTTATGGGCCGGGATGTCGAGCCGCAGGATCGGCGGCATCGCCACCGCCTTGGTCGCGAGTGCCACGAAGGCGTCCTCGACGCAGTCGAGCACGCTCAAGTCGAGGTCGAGCGCCGCGCGCAGCTCCTTCTCGCCGACGATCCTGATCGCGTTCACGTCCCTTCCTCCGCCACGTCGACATCCTCGCCCGAGATGATCCGGTGATGCAGCGCCATGTCGATGTTCCGGCCCGAGAGCAGCACGACGGTCGGCCCGGCGGCACGGACCTTGCCGGCCAGGATCGCGCCGACCCCGACCGAGCCGGAGCCTTCGACGATCTCCTGTTCCTGCCAGTAGACATGGCGTATCGCGGCCGCGATCTCGGCCTCATCGAGCAGCAGGATCTCGTCGACGAGATCGCGAACCATGCGGAAGGTGTAGCGGTTGTCGAGCCCGACGCCGCCGCCGAGCGAATCGGCAAGCGTCGCCAGTTCCTCGACGAGGACCGGCTTGCCCGCCTGCTGCGAGGCATGCATCGCCGCGCCGCGCGCCATGCTGACGCCGACGACCCTGACATCCGGCTGGGTTTCCTTGATCGCCAGCGCCAGCCCCGCGATCAGGCCGCCGCCGGACAGCGGCACCAGCACCGTTTCCACCTCCGGGCATTCCTCGAGGATCTCCAGCCCGAGCGTGCCCTGGCCGGCGATAATGTCCGGATGATCGAAGGGCGGCAGCATCGTCATGCCCTCCTCCGCGACCAGCCGGTCGACCTCGACCTGGGCGTCGTCCTGGGACCGGCCGACGATCCGGACATCGGCGCCGAGTGCCCGGATCGCCTCGACCTTGTTGGCCGGCACGAGGGCCGACATGCAGATCGTGCAGGGTACGCCGGCGACCTTCGCCGCATGGGCCAGGCCACGCCCGTGGTTGCCGGTCGAGACGCCGACGACGCCGCGTTGCGCCTGCTCGGCGGCCAGCGAGAGGATCGCGTTGGTGGCGCCGCGGAGCTTGAAGCTGCCGGTGATCTGGAGATGTTCGAGTTTGAGGCTGACCGGGCGGCCGAGTCGGTCGGAGAGAGCGGTCGAAGGCACCAGCGGCGTGCGGCGGACATGGCCGGCAATGCGGCGGCGGGCCTCGCGGATCCCGGCCATGCCGACGGGCAGCGCCGTCATCGGCCCGGTCCGGCAGTATCGGGCAACGGCAATCCGAGCAGGCGGCCGTAACCGTCGATGGCACTGGCGATGCCCGCCTGCCGCATCGAGCACCAGATCCCGGCCTGGTTCGAGGTCACGGCCGGACGCCCGAGACGGCGCTCGATCTCGCCCACGACCTCGGTCGAACGAAGCGCGGTGCAGGAAATGAACAGGCCCTCGGCGCCGTCCCCGGCTGCCTCGACCGCCGCGCGGACCAGCTCGGAGGGCTTGATCCGCGCCATCTCGCGATCGTCCTCCATCCCGAAACAGGTCAGGCCGGTGACCTCGAGACCGCGTTCCTCCAGATAGGGGATCAGCGGCCGGCTGGTTTCCTCCAGATAGGGGGTGAGGATCGCGATCCGGCGGATGCCGAGAGCCCGGAAGGCGAGCACCGCCGCCTGCGGCGGCGTGACCACCGGAACGTCCGGCTTGGCCGACGCGAAAGCCGCCGCGACCGCCCTGTCACCCATCACGAAGGAGGCGGCGGTGCAGCCGTAATAGAGCGCGTCGAGCGGTTCCCCGGGCAGGATCAGCGCCGCCGCGGCGCCGAGCCGCGGCCCCATCCGGGCAAGATTCTCGGGCGTCGTCGGATTGTCGTAGGCGACCCGGCTGACGTAGACGGCGGCCTCGCCATGCGGCAGCATCCGGGCGAAATCACGCTCGGTCGTGTGATCGGTCGCCAGCGCGACCAGGCCGATCCTGCGCGCGACCGGACGGTCGTCCAGTTCGGGCAGGCGCGCGGTCCGCGCGATCCGGTCGGCACCCATCTCGGTTACTCCACTTTGCCAAAACGCTTTTCCAGCCACCGGAGAAGGACCACCGACGGCACGCTGATCACCAGGAAGAAGACGCCGACAAGGGTCATCGGCTCGAGATAGCGGTAGTAGAAGTTCGCGGCGCTGCGGGCCTCGTTCATCAGTTCGAGAACGGTGATCGCGGCGAGCAGCGGCGTTTCCTTGAACATCGCCACGAAGTAGTTGGCCAGCGCCGGCATCATCGGCGGCACGGCCTGGGGAATGATGACGTGGCGCCAGGTCTGGTAGGCGTTGAGGTTGGCGGCCTTCGCCGCCTCCCACTGGCCGCGCGGGACGTTGTCGATGCCGGCCCGGTAGACCTCGGCGGTGTAGGTCCCGTAATGCAGCCCGAGACCGATCACGCCGGCCAGCAGCGGCGGCAGCAGGATGCCGATGTCGGGCAGGATGTAGAACAGGAAATAGAGCTGCACCAGCAGCGGCGTGCCGCGCACGAAATCGACGAAGAAGCCGACCGGACGCGAGATCCACCGGTTCGTCGACCGCCTGAGGATGGCGAAGAAGAGGCCGACGACCATCGCGATCACCGTGCCGATGATCGTCGCCTGGATGGTTATCAGGACGCCCCGGCCGAGGCCCGGCAGGATCTTGAAGACGAATTCCCAGTCCCATTCCATGGCCGGCTAGCTCCTCGTGCCTTCGAGGCCGCGGCTCAGGCGCCGTTCGAGCCCGCGGATCGACGAGCTCAGCACCGTCGCGAAGAGGAAATAGAGCACCAGGATGGTCAGGAACGGGACCGCCGTGCTGCCGGTCTGCGCGCGCACCACCTGGGCCTGGAAGGTCATGTCGGAAAGCGAGATCAGGGAAACGACGGCGGTTCCCTTCATCAGCTCGATCGCGTTGTTGCCGAAGGTCGGCAGCATCAGCACGAAGGCCTGCGGCAGGATGACATGGCGGAGCCGCTGCCAGCGCCCCAGGTTGAGCGCCGTGCAGGCCTCGTACTGCTCGCGCGGGATCGAGCGGATCGCGCCGCGCACGACCTCGGCGCCGTAGGCCCCGACGTTCAGCCCGAGGGCAAGCACGCCGGCCTGGAAGGGCGACAGCGGAACGCCCATGAGCGGCAGCACGAAATAGGCCCAGAAAAGCTGGACGAAGATCGAGGTGCCGCGAAAGAACTCGATATAGGCGGTGGCGATCGCCCGCAATGCGAAGAACCGCGACAGCCGCCCGAGGCCGGCGACGAACGCCATCACGAGCGCCAGCGCGCAGCCCATCAGCGTCAGTTGGACGGTGACGAAGGCGCCGTCGACGATCAGCTGGAGATAGCCGGACCACTGGTCCATCGATCAAGCCTCCCGATAGGCCGGAGTTCCGGCGGAACGAGGCGATGCGGGGGTGCGTGGGGGTCTCCCCCCACGCGATCCCGGTCGGTTCAGTTCGGGCCGCCGCAGAGCGTCTCGCGGTTCTGCTGCTTCGCCGCTTCCGCCGAATAGCCCCAGGGCTCGACGATCGCCGCGAATTCCCCGTTCTCTTTCATCTTCGCCAGTTCGACGTCATAGGCGTCGCGAAGCGCCTCGGCGCCCTTCGGGAAGGCCACGCCGGCGCAGAAGATCGGCGTCCCGGCGACCGGCGCGAACATCTCGAGTTCCGGATCGTCGGCCTTCTTCAGCAGATCGCTGATCGACAGCACCGGCAGCGCATAGACGTCGATGCGACCGGCCTGCAGCATCTTGATGCCGGACTGCGGATCGGGGACGACGATCACCTTGTCGCGCGGCACGCCGGCCTCGATCGCCAGCTTCTCCTCGGTGCCGCCGCCGACGACGCCGACGCTGGCACCCTTGGTCGCGACATCCTCGAAGGACTTGATGCCCATCGGGTTGCCCTTCTTGACGGCGAAGGATTCGGCGTCGCACAGGTCAGGTTGCGAGAACAGAACGGCGGCGCAGCGCTCCGGCTTGATGAACAGGCCGGCCGCGACCATGTCGAAGCGCTTGGCCTGCAGGCCCGGGATCATCGCGCCGTACTCGGAGATCGAGGCGACGATGTCGTCGACGCCGAGCTTCTTCAGGATCGCGCGAGCGACCTCGGGTCCGGCGCCGGTGACCTTGCCGTCCGGCTTGACCTCGGTCCAGGGCGGCTCGTTCGCGATCGCGATCCGCGCGAAGCCCTGGTCGCGGAGACGGTCGAGTTCGCCTTCCGCCAGCGCCGCGCCGGACAGCATTGTCAGGCCGATGGCGAAGCCCGCGGCCGCGACGCGGCCGATTTTCCGTTCGATACCCATATTCACCTCCCGTTTCTAATTGACGTGCAGATTGTCGAGACAGGATGCGGCCGGGTTCAGATTCGCTGCCCCGCCGCGATGATCTTGCGCAGGAAGGACTGCGTCCGTTCCTGCTGCGGGTCGCTGAAGATCTTCTCCGGCGGCCCCTCCTCGACGATCCGGCCCTGATCGAAGAACAGGACCCGATCGGCGAAATCGTGCGCGAAACTCATTTCGTGGGTGACCAGCAGCATGGTCATGTCGGTTTCCCGGGCGAGGCGGCGCATGACGTTCAGTACCTCCTCCACCAGTTCCGGATCGAGTGCCGAGGTCACCTCGTCGAAGAGCATGATCTTCGGCTGCAGGGCGAGCGCGCGGGCGATCGCCACGCGCTGCTTCTGCCCGCCCGAGAGCTGCGCCGGGCGTACGTCGGCCTTCTCGGACATGCCGACCATGTCGAGCAGTTCCATGGCGCGTGTCCTCGCCTCCTCCCGCGAGACGCCCTTCACCAGCACGGGGGCCAGCATGACGTTCTGCAGCACCGTCTTGTGCGGGAAGAGATTGAAGAGCTGGAAGACCATCCCGATCTTCTC
Organism: Oceanibacterium hippocampi; assembly: GCF_900172325.1. GTDB lineage: Bacteria > Pseudomonadota > Alphaproteobacteria > Sneathiellales > Sneathiellaceae > Oceanibacterium > Oceanibacterium hippocampi. Next base: position 569,884 of record NZ_FWFR01000002.1, read on the forward strand.
GCGCATCCTGTGCAGGTGCTTCTCGTCGGCCGGCACCAGCTTGCCGTTCTCCTCCTTGTGCCACAGCTGCTCACCGTCGACCGTGATGTGGCCGCCGTTGATCGTCTCGAGCGTCATCAGGATCCGGAGAATGGTCGTCTTGCCGGATCCCGAGGGACCGATCAGCGCCAGCTTCTCGCCGGGCTTCACGCTGAAGGAGAGTTCCTTGAGAACCTCGAAGGCACCGAAGCTCTTCGATACCTTGTCGATATTGATGATGGGCTCTGTCATGGCTGACCGCCGCCTCCCTGCACCCTATTCCCGAGTGCTTGCCGACAAACGATTCAATCCAAAGTGAATCATGTCAATCTGAATATTTAATCATGACAATTCAGGACGCGGAGAAAGATACGCTCAGAGCGTCAGCAGGGCCGGCTCCGGCGCCCCCCGATAAAGCGAGGCGATGATGCCGAGTCCGGTCCGCAATTCGTCCGCCCCGGTCGATCCGACCGAGACGCGGATCCCCGGCGGGCTCGGCTGGGCGCCGGCATGAAAGGACGACCCGGGCGCCACCGCGACGCCGCGCAACCGGGCAAAGGAGACGAAGTCCGATTCGCTCCGGCCCTCCGGCAAAGGCAGCCAGAGATGCAAGCCCTGCTCGTGCGAAGTGTAGCAGATATCGCCGAGAACCGCCGCCGCGTCCCGCTGGCGCCGGGCGAGCGCCTGCCGCTGCCAGCGCACCAGTTCGTCCGCGGTTCCGTCGACGACCCATTGCCTGGCCAGTTCGGCGATCAGCGAGGAGGCCATCCAGTTGGTCACCAGATGGCGGTTCAGGGCCGAGGCGAGCAGCCGTTCCGGGGTCAGCAGATAGGCGATCCGCAAGGCCGGCACGGTGATCTTCGTAAAACTGGTGAAATAGAAGGTCCGCTCCGGCGCGAGTGTCGCGAAGGGCGGCGGCCGATCGGCGATCAACGGCCCCCAGGCGTCGTTCTCGATCAGCCAGAGATTGTAGTGCCGGGCGATCCTGGCGATCGCCTCGCGGCGCCCGAGCGACATGAAGGCGGCGGTCGGCCCGGCTCCGTTCGGCAGCAGCGCGAGCGCCGAGATGTCGCCTTCACGGCACAGCCGCTCGAGCTCGGTGGGGATGATCCCCTCCTCGTCCATCGCCACCCCTCGCACCTGGATACCCAGATAGCGGGCCAGCGGCAGGAGCGTGTGGTGGGTGAAAACCTCGGTCGCGATCGTGCTGCCCGGCGGCAGGGCCGTCATCACCGAAACGGCGATCGCCGCCGTCGCACCATTGGTGATCTGCACATCCCGTTCGCCCGGATCGATGCCGCAACGCCTGAGCCAGGCGAGCGCCGCCGGACGATGGCTGGCATAGACGACGTTGGAGCGGAAGGAGGTGATCGCGCGATCCGGCATCGAGCCCGCGACCGCCGCCGCGCCGGCGCGGAACAGATCGACATGGCGTGCTTCGAGAACCGGCTTCAGCATCGACAGGTCGATGACCTCGGCGACCCGTTCCGGGATATAGGGCGGGCTGTGTTCCTCCGCGCCGAGCCGCACGAAGGTGCCGCGGCCGACCTCGCCCGAGGCAAGCCCTCGCCGCATCAGTTCCTCGTAGGCCCGGCTCACGGTCTGCACCGAGATGCCGAGTTCGTAGGCAAGCTGGCGGTGGGTCGGCAGCCGCTCGCCCTCCTGCAGAAGACCCTCGGCGATCGCCCGGCCGAACTGCTCGACCAGCGACAGATAGATGGGACGGCTCAACTGGCCGGGATCGGGACGCCAACTTGTCATGAGACACTTATGCCCATAATCAGTACAATTGACAATGCGGAACGGATATCCTCATGCTGCATCGGTGCCGGCGGCGAGCCCGGCATCCGCGCAACGGTGAGCCATGAAACTCGACGCGATCGACCTTCGCATCCTGTCGGAAATCCAGAAGAACGGGCGCGTCGCCAAGGTCGCCCTGGCCGAGCGCGTCGGGATATCGGCAACGCCTTGCTGGACGCGCCTGAAGCGGCTCGAGGACAGTGGCCTGATCGCCGGCTATCACGCCAGGCTGGCGCCCCGCGTCGCCGGTCCGGTCACGACGGTGCTGGTCGAGGTGACGCTCACCAATCACCGGCAGGCCGATTTCGACCGGTTCGAGCGCGCCGTCCGGGCGATCCCGGAAATCGTCGGCTGCTGGGCGGTGGGCGGCGGGCTCGACTACATGCTGCAGGTCATGACACGCGACATCGACATCTACCAGCGCCTGATCGACGAGTTGCTGGAGCGCGAGATCGGCATCGCGCGCTATTTCTCCTACATCGTCACCAAGACCGTGAAGGACCCGGTCATCCTGCCGACGGATGCGCTGTTCGGGGCCTCGTCCGAGGCGGAAAGATGATTCCCCCGCGCCTCCGCCCCGCGGGAAGATGATCTCTCTCCGATCGGCGGCCTATTCGGACTCGCTCTCTCCGTCCGGGCCCCATTCTCAAGGGCGAAATCGCTCTGCCAGGGGAGAAAACCGGATGTCCGCCTTGTTCCCGATCAAGCAAGCCGTCCACGAGACCGCCGCCGAGCTCGACCGTCTCGGCAACCGCCGGCTGCTGCGCACCCTCGCCTATGTCGACGGCCGCTGGACGGCCGGCCCGGAGGGCCGCGATTTCACCGTCGACGATCCGGCCACCGGGCTCACCATCGCCCGGGTCGCGAAGCTCGGCGCCGGCGACACCCGGGCCGCGATCGACGCCGCGACGACGGCCTTTGCCGGCTGGTCGAAGGCCCCGGCGGCCGAGCGCGCCGCGCGGCTAGACGCCTGGCACCGGCTGATCGTCGCCAATCGCGAGGACCTGGCCGTGCTGATGACCCTGGAACAGGGCAAGCCGCTGGCCGAGGCCCGCGGCGAGATCGACTATGCCGCCTCTTTCGTCGCCTTCTACGCGACCGAGGCGAACCGATCCTTCAGCGAACCGATGGAGAGCCACCTGCCGGGCGCCGAAGTCGCGGTCGAGCGGATCCCGCTCGGCGTGGCCGGCATCGTCACGCCGTGGAACTTCCCGGCCGCGATGCTGACCCGGAAAGCCGCTGCGGCGCTGGCCGCCGGTTGCACGGTGGTCGCCCATCCGTCCGCCTGGACGCCGCTCTCCGCGCTGGCGCTGGCGGCGCTGGCCGACGAGGCGGGACTGCCGGCGGGCGTCTTCAACGTGGTCACCGGCGAGGCCTCGGAAATTGTCGGCACAATGGTCGACGACCGCCGCGTCCGGGTCTTCTCCTTCACCGGCTCGACCGAGATCGGGACGATGCTCGCCGGACGGTGCGCGGGGACCATGAAGACCGTGATCATGGAACTCGGCGGTCATGCCCCGCTAGTGATCTTCGACGACGCCGATATCGAGCGCGCGGTCGGGATCGCGATGGCGGCCAAGTTCGCGACCTCGGGCCAGGATTGCCTCGCCGCGAACCGGATCCTCGTGCAGCGCGGCATTTACGAGGCGTTCACGGCAGCCTTCGCAGAAAAAGTTTCCGCGCTCCGCACCGGCAACGGCTTCGACGACGTCGATATCGGCCCGCTGATGCATGAAGGCGCCGTCGACAAGGCGGCGCGTCATGTGGACGACGCGGTAGCCAGGGGCGCCCGCCTGCTGGTCGGTGGCGCGCGGCACGAGGCCGGGCCGCTGTTCTACCAGCCGACGCTGCTTGCCGACGTCCCGGCCGACGCCCTGATCATGACCGAGGAAACCTTCGCGCCGGTCGCCGCCCTTGCCCCTTTCGACACGGAGGCGGAGGCGATCGGCCGGGCCAACGACACCGACTACGGGCTCGTCGCCTACCTGGTCACGGCCGACCCGGCGCGCATCGAGCGGATGAGCGCGGCGCTCGATTTCGGCATGGTCGCGGTCAACCGGGTCAAGATCACCGGGGCCCCAGTGCCCTTCGGTGGCGTCAGGATGTCCGGCCTCGGCCGCGAGGGTTCGCGGCACGGGCTCGAGGCCTTCACGACGCTCAAATACCGCTGCCTCGAACAGGCTTGAGGCGAAACGACAGAACCGGAAAGGCAGGACCGACATGCTCCGTCGCAACGACCAGCTCGAAGAGTGGGATCGCGCCCACTTCTTCCACCCCTCGACCCACATGGCGCAGCATGCCCGCGGCGAAACGCCGACCCGCGTCGTCACCGGCGGCGAAGGCGTCTTCATCAGGGACCGTGACGGCAACCGCCTGCTCGACGGCTTCGCCGGGCTCTATTGCGTCAACGTGGGCTACGGCCGCACCGAGATCGCCGAGGCGATCGCCGCACAGGCCCGCGAACTCGCCTATTACCATTCCTATGTCGGGCATGGCTCCGAGGTCTCGATCACGCTTTCCAGGATGATCGCCGAGCGCGCGCCCGAGGGCCTCAACCACACCTATTTCGGGCTTTCCGGCTCGGACGCCAACGAGACCAACATCAAGCTCGTCTGGTATTATAACAACGCGCTCGGCCGGCCCGAGAAGAAGAAGATCATCTCGCGCTGGCGCGGTTACCACGGCTCCGGCGTCATGACCGGCTCGCTGACCGGACTCGACCTCTTTCACAAGGCGTTCGACCTGCCCCGCGCGCCGATCCTGCATACCGACGCGCCCTACTATTTTCGGCGCGAGGACCGCAGCCAGAGCGAGGCTGACTTCGCCCGCCAGTGCGCCGAACGGCTGGAAGCGCTGATTGTCGCCGAAGGTCCCGATACCGTCGCCGCCTTCATCGGCGAGCCGGTCCTCGGCACCGGCGGCATCGTGCCGCCGCCGGCCGGTTACTGGGAAGCGATCCAGGCGGTGTTAAGGAAGCACGACGTGCTACTGATCGCCGACGAGGTGGTCACCGGCTTCGGCAGGCTCGGCAGCATGTTCGGCTCGGACCATTACGGGATCGACGCCGATATCATCACCATCGCCAAGGGCCTGACCTCGGCCTATGCGCCGCTGTCCGGTTCGATCGTCCACGACCGGGTCTGGGAGGTGCTGATGCAGGCCTCCGACGCGATGGGACCGATCGGCCATGGCTGGACCTATTCGGCGCATCCGGTCTGCGCGGCGGCCGGCGTCGCCAACCTGAAACTGATCGACGACCTCGGCCTGGTCGGCAATGCCGGCAAGACCGGCGGCTATTTCAACAAGGTGATGCGCGAGGCCCTTTCCGGCCATGCCCATGTCGGCGACGTGCGGGGCGAAGGCCTGCTTTGTGCCGTCGAGTTCGTCGCCGACAGGGAGACCACGCGGTTCTACGACGCCGCCGAGAAAGTCGGTCCGCGCGTCGCCGCCGCCCTGCTGGAACGCGGCGTGATCGCCCGCGCCATGCCGCAGGGCGACATCCTCGGCTTCGCGCCGCCGCTCTGCCTGTCCCGGGCGGAGGCAGACACCATCGCCGGCGCCACGGGTGAGGCGGTCAAGGCAGTGCTCGGCTGACCGGGACGGGCAGGCAAGGAAGGGGGCGAATGGTCGTTCCCTTCCCCCTCCGGCGCGCATGTCGCGCGGCCCGTTCAGCCACCGGTCAGGGTGGGGCCAGTCCGAAACAGGCTTGCCAAGCGACGCCACGAACGGCTTAGATAGACGGCGAGAAAGCGGCAACGACCGAGGGGTGCGACTATCGAACAAGGGCGAATTGCCAGCGAAACGGCCGATGAACGAAGCGGCGGCGCCATCGTCGCCGAGCATGTCTTCAAGATCTTCGGCGAGGGCGCGAACGCCATGCAGGCGCTCGACGACGTTTCCGTCACGATCCGGGAGAACGAGTTCTTCACCCTTCTCGGTCCCTCCGGCTGCGGCAAGACCACCCTGCTCCGCCTGATCGCGGGTTTCGATCAGCCGACCCGCGGCACGATCCTGCTGCAGGGACAGGATATCTCCCATCTCCCGCCCTACCAGCGCTCGGTCAACACGGTCTTCCAGAGCTACGCGCTGTTCCCGCACATGACGGTGGCGGAGAATATCGGCTTCGGCCTCGAGATGCTCGGCAAGCCGAAATCTGAGGTCCGCGAGACCGCCGACCGGATGCTGAAACTGGTCCGCATGGAGGAATTGCGCGACCGCCGCACCGACCAGATTTCCGGCGGCCAGCAGCAGCGCGTGGCGCTTGCCCGCGCACTCGCGCCGCGACCGAAGGTCCTGCTGCTCGACGAGCCGCTGTCGGCGCTCGACTACAAGCTCCGCAAGGAAATGCAGATCGAGTTGAAACGCCTGCAGAGCGAGACCGGGATCACTTTCATCTTCGTCACGCACGACCAGGAAGAGGCGCTGACGATGTCGGACCGCATCGCGGTGATGCATGCCGGCAAGGTCCTGCAGATCGGCAGCCCGCGGGAGATCTACGATCACCCGGCCGACCGCTTCGTCGCCGACTTCATCGGCGATACCAATTTCCTCATGGCCGAGGTGCTCGCCTCCGACGGCCGGCAGGTCCGGCTGCGTCTCGCCAGCGGGCCGGAGATCGCCGTCGAACTGCCGGAGAACCGGAGCGCGAGCGGCCGCGTCACCGTGGCGATCCGGCCCGAACATGCCCGGCTTGCACCGGACGGCGCAGCGCTCAACGGGACGCTCGAGAATATCGTCTATCTCGGCACCGACACCCATTACCACGTCCGCCTTGACGGCGGCGAAGCCTTCGTCGTGCGCAACCAGAACCGCCGCGACAGCACCGAGGCCCTGCAGGCCGGCGCCCCCGTCGGCATCGCCTTCGAGCCGGATTCCGTCCAGGTATTGAGAGATTGAGATGCTGACCGAGACAGCCGGCAGCGGACGGGTCGAGGCGGAGGAACGCCGCAAGGTCCGGCGCAGCTGGCTGCTCAGCGCGCCGGCGCTCACCGTGCTGTTCATGGCCGCCTCCGGCCCGCTCCTGATCGTGCTGGTCTATTCCTTCCTGGAGCCGGCCGAATACGGCGGCGTGGTCTGGAAGTTCTCCGACGAGGCCTGGTTCAAGGTCGTCTTCCAGCGCGATATCTTCGACGGCACGCTCTCGTTCGCCGACGCGCACCTGATGATCCTCTGGCGCTCGGTCCGGATCGCCTTCCTGACCACCCTGACGACCCTGGCCTTCGGTTTTCCGACCGCCTATTTCATCGCCACCCGGCCGGCCTCGGACCGCAACATCTGGCTGTTCCTGATCACCATCCCGTTCTGGACCAACCTGCTGATCCGCACCTTCGCGATCCTCGAGGTGATCCGCAACGAGGGCATCATCAATACCGGGCTGAAGCTCGCCGGCATCATCGACCAGCCGATCCAGATGCTCTACAGCGACTTCGCGATCATGGTCGGCATGACCTACGTCTACCTGCCGCTGATGGTGCTGCCGCTCTATGCCTCGATGGAGCGGCTCGACTTCCGCCTCGTGGAAGCCGCCTACGACCTCTATGCCAGCCGCCTCGCCGTGCTGCGCCGGATCATCGTGCCGCTGGTCAAGCCGGGTATCGTCGCCGGCTCGATCCTGGTCTTCGTGCCGGCGCTCGGTGCCTATGTCACGCCGCGCGTGCTGGGCGGCGGCAAGAACATGATGCTGGGCAACCTGATCGAGTTGCAGTTCGGCGCCGGCCGCAACTGGTCGCTCGGCGCGGCGCTCTCGATCACCCTGCTGGCGATCGTCATGATCGTGCTGCTGTTCTATGTCCGCGCCGTGCAGCGTGCGTCGGAGGCGCGGCAATAATGGCGCTCTTCGGACAGCGGCGACCCTTCTCGATCCGGCGGCTGCCCGGGTTCACGATGATCGCGATCACCTGTTTCGTGCTGCTCTACACGCCGATCGTCACGCTGGTCGTCTATTCCTTCAACGCGGGCAAGTATATCGCGATCTGGGAAGGCTTCTCGCTGCAATGGTATGTCGCGGCCTGGAACAACGCGGCCGTGCAGGACGCGACGATCCGCTCGCTGGTACTGGCGGCCCTCGCCTCGCTGTTCGCCACGACGCTGGCGACCATGGCGGCGCTCGGCACGACCCGGGTCAAGCCGTTCCGCGGGCTCACCGCGATATACGCGATGATCAACCAGCCGCTGATGGTGCCGGAAATCGTGACCGCGGTGGCCCTGCTGATCCTGTTCGCGGTGATCAAGGTCGCGACCGGCGTTCAGGGTCTCTATTACCTGGTCGCCGCCCATACCGCCTTCTGCATCCCGTTCGCCTATCTGCCGATCCGCGCCCGCCTGGAGGGCATGGACCTGACGCTCGAAACGGCGGCGGCCGACCTCTACGCGACGCCATGGCAGACCTTTCGCCGGGTCACGCTGCCGCTGCTTTTCCCCGGCATTCTCGCGGGCGCCATGCTCGCCTTTGTCATTTCGCTCGACGACGTGGTGATCACGGAATTCGTCAAGTCGGCCGGCCAGGAAACCCTGCCGACCTACATGCTGGGCCAGCTTCGCCGGGTGATCACCCCGGAAATCAATGCCATTTCGACGGCGTTGCTGGCGATCTCGATCATCGTCGTATCGCTGTTCTTTGTGATTACGCGCAAACCTTCGTAAAATGGAAAAACCTATACAGGGAGATGTCCAATGATGTGGAAACTGTCCGCCGGCCTCGCCGGTGCGGCCCTGCTTGCCTCCGCCGGCATGGCGCAGGCCGCAGGGGAACTCAATCTCTACAACTGGGGCAACTACACCAATCCCGAACTGATCAAGAAGTTCGAGGAAGCCCACGACATCAAGATCACGGTCACCGACTACGATTCGAACTCGACCGCGCTGGCCAAGGTCAAGGCCGGCGGCCACGGCTTCGACATGGTCGTCCCCTCGGCGAATTTCGTGAAGATCTTCATCGACGAGGGGCTGGCGATGGAATCGCGGCCGGACCAGATGCCGAACTTCAAGAATGTCGCCGAGCAATGGCGCAACCCGCCGTGGGACCCGGGCCGGCATTACAGCGTCCCGTGGCAATGGGGCACGGTCGGCATGGTCGTCGACACCTCGGTCTATGACGGCGACATCAATACCTCGGCGATCGTCTTCGATCCGCCCGAATCCCTGGTCGGCAAGATCAACGTTGCGCCGGAAATGGGCGATATCATGGGCCTCGCGCTCATGTATGTCGGCAGCGAGCCCTGCACGACCGACAAGGATGCGCTGAAGAAGGCGCGCGACGCGCTGATGGCCGCGAAGCCGAAGTGGCTGTCCATGGATTACGGCCTCGTCGAGAAGATGCCGCGCGGCGACTTTGCCGCGGCCGCCTACTGGAACGGCGCCGCGTTCCGCGCCCGGCTGGCCAAGGACACCATCAAGTTCGGCTATCCGAAGGAAGGCTACCCGGTCTGGATGGACAGTGTGCTCATCCTGAAGGACGCCAAGAATGTCGAGAACGCCAAGACCTTCATGAACTTCGTCATGGAGCCGGAGAATGCCGCGCTGATCTCGGCCTTTGCCCGCTACGCCAATGGCATCGACGGCTCGGAAGCCTTCATGCCGGAAGACATGAAGACGGCGGTCGAGATCCAGGTGCCCGACGCCTACAAGGACAAGGGCGTCTTCCTCCCGGCCTGCCCGAAGGAAGTCAACGACATCTACACCGCGATCTGGACCGAACTCACGAAGTAAGGGTCACGTCCTACGGAAGGGCCCGGTTCGCCGGGCCCTTCTTTTTTCCGCGAGGGACCATGACAACGCACCCCGACGAGGCCGAACCGACGCTCGCGAACTGGCGCCTCGCGCCCTACAGCAGCCGCTCGTTCCACAATGTCGAGGCGCTGGTGCCGGTCGTTCGCGCCGCCGCCGGAACGCCGCGGCCGTTCGAGACCGCTCCGACCCCGGTCGACGGGATCGCCTTCGAGGGCCCCGACGGGCAGGAGCGCCGCGTGGGCGAGGCCATGGCGGCGACCGCGACGCGCGGCCTGGTGGTCCTCAAGCGCGGCCGGCTCGTCGCCGAACGCTACGGCCACGGCTACGACGGCGACACGCCGCACATCATCTTCTCGATCACCAAGTCGGTCACGGCCCTGCTCGCCGGGATCGTCGTCGAACAGGGCAAGCTCGACCCGGAGCAGCCGGTCACCCGATACGTGCCGGAAGTGGCCGGCTCCGCCTACGGCGACTGCACCGTGCGCCACGTGCTGGACATGACCGTCTCGTCCTCCTTCGTCGAGGATTACAACGATCCGGACAGCGACTATGTCCGCTACCGCCGGGCGACCCTCTGGAATCCGCTGCCGCCGGGCGAAAAGCCGGAATCGCTGCACGAATTCCTCGCCGACATGCGCCCTGCACCCGAACCCCACGGCGAGATCTTCCGCTATCTCTCACCCAACGCCGACCTGCTCGGCTGGATCGTCGAACGCGCCGCCGGCGAACGCATCGTCGACCTGCTCTCCGACCACCTGCTGAGGCCGATGCGGGCCGAGGCGCCGGGTGTCATCACCGTCGACCGCGACGGCTCGCCGCGCACCGGCGGCGGCCTTTCGCTTCGCCTGCGCGACCTTGCCAGGCTCGGCGAACTGATGCGCAACCACGGCGAGGTCGAGGGCCGCCAGGTGCTGCCGCGCGACTGGGTCACGGATATCCGCGAAGCCGGCGACAGCAGGCCCTGGCGGAAAGGCAGCATGGCCTACCTCTTCCCCGAGGGCCGTTACCGCAGCCAGTGGTACCAGACCGGCAACGCCAGCGGCAGCTTCTGCGGCATCGGCATCCATGGCCAGTGGCTGTGGATCGACCCGGCCCGCGAGGTCGTGATCGCCAAGGCCGCCGCGCAGCCGGAACCGGTCGACGACCCGACCGACGCGCTGATGCTCCGCGCCTTCGAGGCGATCGCCGCCGCCGTCTGACTCTCCCGAAACCGCTGTCACCGATACCCGGTGCGCCCCCAAATCCGCGTGCGAAGGGAACCCGACTGGCCGAAACACGGTTATCGGTTCCCGGCGTGTCGCACCGCCGGTCAGTCGTCAGAGCCGTTCCGGCATGACGACATGGTTGTTTTCCGCGGGGGAATACCGATGCGCCGACCGAACGATGACAACAGCCAATCGAGCCGATACGCGCGCGACAGCCTGACGCTGGTCGGCGCGATCTCGATGGGCACCGGCGTGATGATCGGGGCCGGTATCTTCGCGCTGACCGGTCAGGTCGCGGAACTGGCCGGATCGTGGTTCCCGCTGGCCTTCCTGGCCGCCGCCGTGGTGTCCGGTTTCAGCGCCTATTCCTACGTGAAGCTGTCGAATACCTACCCGTCCGCCGGCGGAATCGCGATGTTCCTGGAAAAGGCCTACGGCAAGACGGCGATCACGGCCGGCTTCGCGCTGCTGATGTATTTCTCGATGGTCATCAACGAAAGCCTGGTGGCACGGACATTCGGCACCTACGCGCTGCGGCTGTTCGATGTCGGGGAGGAAAGCTTGCTTGTTCCAGCCCTCGGCGTCGGTCTGCTGCTGATTGCCTTTCTCGTGAATATCGTGGGCAACCGGATCATACAGACCCTCTCGTTCGTGATGGCCTTTCTCAAGATCGGTGGAATAGCGGTATTCGCGATCACCGGACTCTGGGCGTCCGGCTTGTCGTTCGAAAGCGCTTCGATCGCTCCGCGCGAAACATCGGCAGGGGGATTTCTCGGCGCCGTGGCGCTCGGCATTCTTGCCTACAAGGGATTCACGACGATCACCAACAGCGGCGGTGAGATCGTCGATCCGCATCGCAATGTCGGGCGCGCGATCATCTGGTCGATCCTCATCTGTGGCATCGTATACCTGCTGGTCGCACTGGCGGTCGGGAGCAACCTGACACTGGAGGAGATCGCCGCGGCGAAGAACGCCTCGCTCGCCGAAGCGGCCCGACCTGCCTTCGGGGGCGCCGGCGAAACGTTCACGATTATCTTCGCCATCGTCGCGACAGTATCGGGGGTTATTGCCAGCGTCTTCGCGGTCTCGCGGATGCTGGCAATGCTGACGGACATGAAGCTGGTCCCGCACAGCCATTTCGGCATGCCCGGCGACATCCAGAAACATACGCTCGTCTATACCATCGTGGCCGCCATGCTGCTGACGATCCTCTTCGATCTTTCGCGCATCGCGGCGCTCGGTGCGATTTTCTATATCGTCATGGATATCGCCGTGCATTGGGGAATCCTGCGCCATCTGCGCAAGGAGACCGGCGCTTCGACGCCGATACTCGTGACCGCCATTCTGCTCGACGTGACTGTTCTCGGCGCCTTGCTCGTGGTCCGTGGCGGCTCCGATCCGATCATCATCGTCGTCGCGCTCGCCGGGATCGCCATCCTCTTCCTCGGCGAGAGACTGTTCCTGCGCCTGTCGCGGGAGTGACCGCGCCACAGCGCGCGTTCTCACCCGCACCGGGCGATTACCGGTCGGTTCGTCGAACCCTCAGGCCGGGTTCCCGGCGGCGTCCTGCCCGAAGCTCCCGCTCGCGGCGAGCGCCGCGTACCAGTCGAGCGCGCCCGGATCGGCGAGCGCGTCGCGGCTCGCCACCTTGTCGGCCGGATGGCCGAGCAGCAGCCGGCGCACCGGGATCTCGAGCTTCTTGCCGGACAGCGTGTAGGGGATCGACGGCGCGGCGATGATCCGGTCGGGCAGGAAGCGCGGCGACACGCGCGAGCGGATCGCCTCGCCGATCCGCTGCCGGAGGCAGTCATCGACGCGCGTCCCCTCGCGCGGGACGACGAACAGGACGAGACAGCTGTCGCGTCCGAGATACTCCAGGTCGACCAGCATGGAATCCTGCAGGTCCGGCAGCTTCTCGACCGCCGAGTAGATCTCGCTGGTGCCAAGCCGCACGCCGTGCCGGTTGATGGTCGCGTCACTGCGGCCGAAGATCACGCAGGTGCCGTCGGCATCGATGCGGATCCAGTCGCCGTGCCGCCAGACCCCCGGGAAGACGTCGAAATAGCTCGACCGGTAGCGCTCGCCGTCGGGGTCATTGAGAAAATAGAGCGGCATCGACGGCAACGGCCGGGTACAGACCAGTTCGCCCATCTCGCCGATGACCGGCTCACCGGCGTCGTTCCAGGCGGCGACGGCGGAGCCGAGTTGGCGGCATTGCATGCGCCCCGGTTGCAGCGGCAGGTCCCGGTTGCCCGACACCAGGTTGGCGCAGAAATCGGTGCCGCCGGAGATGTTGCTCCACCAGATGTCCGGCGTGCCGAGGGCGGCAAATGTCCGTGTTCCCCATTCCTGGACCGCAGGCGGCAGCGGCGAACCGGTGGTCCCGAGGGCCCGGATGCGAGCGAGATCGCCGCAGGCGGCCAGGCCGATCCCGGCCTTCATGCAGGCCCCGTAAAAGGCCGCGCCGGCACCGAAGTAGGTCACCCCGTGCCGGGCCGCGAAGCGCCAGAGCGTGGTCCAGTCCGGCCCCCCCTTCGGCCCGTTCGGGCTGCCGTCGTAAATGCAGATCGTCGTGCCGCTGACCAGTCCGCCAACCTGGGCGTTCCACATCACCCAGCCGGTCGTCGAGAACCAGTGGAAGCGTTCGCCGAAGCTGTTCTCCTCGTAGGAGCAGCCGACATCGACATTCTTGCTGCCGGCGAACCCGGCCATGAGAACACCGCCATGGCTGTGCACCATCGCCTTCGGCATGCCGGTCGTGCCGCTCGAGAAGAGTACCCAGAGCGGATGATCGAAGGGCAGCCATTCGGGCTCGAAATCATCCGCCGCCGCATCCTCCCGCGCGACCGACGCCGCGAAATCCGCATCGGCCGGGATCGTTCCCGTGGCATACGGCGTGCGCAGCAGGATCACCCGCTCGACGCTCGGCAGTTCGGCGCGCAGCGTCTCGACCATGGCGCTCCGGTCGGCCGCCCGGCCGCCGTAATGGATGCCGTCGACGGCGATCAGGATGCACGGCCCGATCTGGCGGAACCGGTCGATGACCGCCTGCGGTCCCATGTCGGGGGCGCAGACGCTCCACACCGCGCCGATCGAAATGGTCGCGAGAAAGGCGACGATCGTCTCGGTCCGGTTCGGCATGTAGGCCGCGACCCGGTCACCCCGCGTCACGCCCAGATCGCGAAGGGTCAGGGCGAAGGCAGCAACGTCGCGGCGCAGCCCGGTCCAGCTCGTCTCGCGGACCGCCCCCTCCTCGTTCTCGGCGATGATTGCCGGCATGCCGGCCGCCGTCGCGGCATCGACATGGCGGAACACCTCGCGCGCATAATTCACCTGCGCGCCCGGGAACCAGACGGCGCCGGGCATCCGTTCCTCCGCCAGCGCGGCACTGTGCGGCGTCGGCGAGGTCATCCCGTGATAGTCCCAGAGGCTCTGCCAGAAGTCGTTCGGTTCCCCCACCGACCATTGCCAGAGCGCTTCGTAATTCTGGAAGTCGAGGCCCCGGTTCCGGCTCAGCCAGGCCTGGTAGCGGCGAAGTTGCGAAACATAAGCAGGACGCACGATCCGTTCTCCCCTTCTTCGGTCCGCTCGGGACCATCAATCCTCTCGTTCCCTGTCGCAGGCCGCAAGCGCGACATCGCACCTCTTGCGGGAAGCGGGGAAGCCGTATTCGTATCAACGGTTTATCTCAAGAAATATCACGCAAGCAACAGAAGCGCCTGGTCAAGTAATGAGGGGACGCGCCGATTCTTCGTTAACTTTCTCAAAAGTCGCGTATTATCTTCCATTAAGGAATGCATTTTCGACAGCTGGCCAATCGGCAAGCGGGAGGCATTTCCTCCCCAGGCTGGCAGCGACTGTGCGTAGTTGTTTCGCGAATTGTAGTGATTTACCGGCCGATCGGAGTTTGGAGAATTCAGTAAGATGGAGAAGAGAGCCGAGCGACTGCAGGTCATGCTTACGCAGTCAGAGGTCCTTGCCGTCGATGACTGGCGTTTCGAGCACAAGATGCCGTCCCGCTCGGCGGCTGTCCGGGCATTGATGAACATCGGCCTCAGTACCGCCGGTTCGGTCGACGGCGAGAAGCTGATGCAGAACAACATCTCGTCTACCGATATCGGCGTGGTCAAGAACGGTTCCGCCGTTGTCCGCGAAGCGTTGCGCCTCGGCGACGGCGCCACCATCCTGATCGTCGATCAGGATTTCCTCATCGCGCACGGCATCAAGAGTGTCCTGGAAGACGCCGGATTCGACGTTCTCGAACCGGTCGCGACAACCGAAGAAGCGCTCAAGTCGGTCGAGCAGTTCGAACCGGACGCGGTCATTCTCGATCTGCATGCGGGCGAGTGTCCCGTCGTCGACATCGCCGATGCGCTCGCCGAGGCGAAGGTGCCCTTCATCTTCTGCACCGATTGCGACCCGCAGGACGCATTGCCGGAACGGCACTGGGTGGCACCGATCGTCAGCAAGGTCAGCATTCCCACAACACTCGTGACGGCGGTCCGCGATCTCGTCGAATAGACGCGTTCGGACCCGGAACCTGTCCGCCCGGTAAGCGTTCGTCTGGCATCAGGCCATCCGGCCAGTTGATGCCGCCACAGGCGGACAGTACCGACCGACAGGAGATTGTTGCATGAGCAAGCAGGCCGTTCTGCAGGCGAAACCCGGCAAGGTGAAGGTGAAGACCGGGATCCCCGAGCGCGACACCGGGAAACTGGCGACCTGCCTCTCCCGCTCGCTCGCCGATACCTACATCCTCTACCTGAAGACGCAGGGCACGCACTGGAACGCGGTCGGGCCGTTATTCTACGGCCTGCACAATCTCACCGAGGCACAATACGAGGATCTGGCGGCCGCCATCGACGACATCGCCGAACGCATCCGCGCCATCGGCCATGTCGCGCCGTCCAGCTTCGCCGAGTTCGAGAAATTCTCGGAACTGAAGAGCGAGGCGACCCAGAAATCCGCCGAGAACCTCGTCCGCCAGCTCGTGGCCGACAACCAGGCGGTCGCCGAACGGCTGCGCCATTCCGTGCAGGCCGCCGAGGAGATCGACGATGTCTATACCGCCGACCTCCTGACCGCCCGAATCGGCGCGCATGAGCAGGCGGCATGGATGCTGCGCTCGATCCTCGCCGAGTAGGGCCACCCCTACCCTCCCGCAACGCACGGAGATCACCATGGCCACGGAGAA
This sequence comes from Oceanibacterium hippocampi, assembly GCF_900172325.1. Classification (GTDB taxonomy): domain Bacteria; phylum Pseudomonadota; class Alphaproteobacteria; order Sneathiellales; family Sneathiellaceae; genus Oceanibacterium; species Oceanibacterium hippocampi. The sequence goes on from NZ_FWFR01000002.1 coordinate 585,829, forward strand.
TGCCCGCAAGACGGTTGCCGAGATCATCGAGGATCCCGGCCAGTTCTACGCCAGCCCCTTCGACGTCGTCCGCGACGACGAGTTGAGCCGCGACGACAAGCTTCGCGTCCTCGGCGCGATGGAAACCGACGCGCGCGAGCTGGAGGTCGCGGAGGAGGAGAACATGCAGGGCGGCGAAACATCCCGCCTCACGGATGTGCTCGAGGCGATCCGCCTGCTCGCGCCCGACAAGGCATCGGCGCATGCGCTCGGCGAGCGTCGTAACACCAAGCAGTAGCGCCCGTCAGGTTCCACGACGTTTCCGCCGGCTCCCTCTCCGTCCGCGCGGAAACGGGCGGCCGTGCCGGACCCCGCCGGGTCAGGCGCGGCCGCCCTGTCTTCAGCCGCCGGCGAGCAGGATCGCCATCGCCCCGCCATAGAGCCCGACAAGCGCCAGCCCCTCGAAACCGATATTGCCCGGGCCGTGCCGCTGGCGACCGACCAGGCCAAGAATCAGGACGACCGTCATGAGGATGGAAAGCAGCACCAGGAAGGCCTGCTCGCCCGCCATCGCGTGATAGATCGAGCCGTCCCGGTAGGCGATGTCGGCGGCGCCGACGAAGAGAACATCGAAGCAGTTCCCGCCGAGTATGCCCCCGACGGCCAGGGTCAGTGCGCCGCGGCGCACCGCGGCGACGGTCGTCACCAGCTCCGGCGTCGAGGTCGCAAGCGCCGTGACCAGCGCCCCGACGACCGTTTCCCGCAACCCGCCCAGGCGAACGAACGCCAGGCCGCTCTCGGCGATCAGGTATCCGGCAACCGCCACAACCAGACCGAGGGCAAGGATCCCGGCCAGCAGCGAGCCGGTCCCGGGCGATCCCTCCGGACCGCCTTCGGGCCGGTCGGGACGGGTTTCCGGGGTCTCGGCCGGCCCCCACATGGGCTCCGTCCGGACACCGGAGCCGAGCCGCAGCCCGACTAGGTAGAGCGCGAACAGGACCGGCGTCGCCGGATGGATGCCGAGAAACGTGACCGGGTCGAGGTGGCCGGCGGCAAGCAGCACCGTCAGCATCATGACCAGCATCAGGCCGCTCACCATGTTGGTCAGCGATGCCGCTGCGTGTTCCAGGTTGGCATGGCGATAGGCGAGGTCGGCGGCGACCAGAAACAGGGTTTGCGCGGCAATCCCGCCGAGCGCGTTGGAGAGCGCGAGATCGACATAGCCGTCTCCGGCGGCAACCACCGAGGTCACGAGGCCGGACAACGAAGTCGCGGCCCCGAGAAACAGGGCGCCGGCAATCGCCTCCCCGAGACCGGTGACGTCGGCCAGGCGGTCGACCAACCGGGTCAGCCGGATTCCGCCCAGGAGAATGGCGACCGAAGCCGCGGTGAAGACCAGCAACGCCGGCAGAACAGACTGGGACTGGATATCGGGCACGATCGCCTTCCTGAGAGTGCATGGCGCACCGGTGCCGGCCGGCGCCGGGATCGCTCGGCGCGCCTAGTCCGGGAGGGGCTGTCGGGAGGGCGGACGGCGGATCATCCTCCCACCCAGCAGGATTGCGGGAACCGTCGCCGCCAACGCGATGAGGGTTGCCGGCGGAAAGACCGCCACATCGGTCGCGAAGCCGAAGCCGAACAGCAACGAGGCGGTCATGAAGAATGTCCCGCCGGTGATCATGGACACCACCGTGACGAAGACCAGATAGGCGGCCGCCAGCGGCAACCGGGGATGCCGCGCATGCCGGCAATAGGGCCAGGCAACGACCATGAAGGCGCCCCAGAGCGCCAGTATCAGTCCGCCGATCATGTCAAGAGATCCCTGCCATGCCGGTTGAACGCCTGTCGGCCCGGATTGTTCCCGTCATGGAACCAAAGCGGATGGCGCGCGTTCCTTGTTCAAACGCACCGAAGGAACAGGAGATGACCGACCCGCGTGGCCGGACATCCGGAAACGCGCCGGGAAATCCGGATGAGAACACCGCCAGAAATCGTCCCGGCCGGGATGATGCGACGCACATCGATCCACGCGCGGCGAGACAGGCCGAGATCATCCTCGACACGCGCCGGAAACGCTGGCGCTACGTCGCCATTCTCGGGCTCGCCGTGGTGTTCCTGTTGATCGCCTTTCTGGCGGCGATTCCATCCTGACGTCCGGGCAGCGTCCGAATTCTCGGACGCCCCCGGCAATGACCATGCAGCAGAAGGAATCGGGAGAACGGCAGCGGCCGCCCCGATGTCAGTTACTCAGTATGTCGTCGGTGGCGTCGGACTGCCGCCAGACCCACGCCCGTTCGCGTTGCCCGATGACCGGACCCTTGACCGGAGGCATTCCATGACAATGGCACGCGATATCATGCAACCCGCCGAAGCCATCGTGCATGTCGCACATTCGCTTCGCGAGGCCCTGATCCGATTCCGCGAAAGCGACACCGACTATCTCGTTGCCCTGGACGGCAACCAGGTCGCCGGCGTCATCGACCGTGCCCTGCTGGTCGATCTCGACGCGAAAACGCCCGGGATCAGCGATGAACTGATCGGCAACCTCGATTCCCTGAAATTCCGCACCTGCCGGCTCGACGACGACATCACCGTGGTCGAGCGACTGCTGACCTTCTCCGATGCGGGTATCGTCGCCGTCGTCGACGAGGATCACCAGATCCACGGCCTGATCGGCCCGAGCGACCTGGCCCCCGGCGACGACACCGCCGCCCCAGACAGGAAGCGGCGCGCCCGCGACCCGATGGAGAAGGCGCCCGACACCGCCCCCTTCGGCGAGGTGAAGAGTTACACGACCCGGCCGCATGTCCCGCCGGCGAAGAAAAGGCGCGACTGAGCCGCGTCGTCGACAGGAACCTCGGCCTTCCGCAAGCGTTCAATTTGGTAGTGAACTACCAGCATCCCGCAAACCGGAAAGGACGGAAACATGGTCGACAGGAAAGACAAGCATATCCTCAGATTCAACGAGTTGCGCCGCGATCTGGATGAAGTGAAGGAGGAACGCGGACACTGGGATCAGAGCGATCCCTATGGCGAAACGATCGAATGGCTGGACGCCGAGATCGGTCGCGCGATGCGCGAGATCGACGAGACGGCGGAGGCGTCCTGGCCCGACGACGACAAGGAAATGGAGGATCGCTACACCGAACTCCGCCATGCCCTGGACCGGCTGCGCGACGGCGACACGGGCGCGACGCCTGCCGGTCACGACGGACACGCCCACCACGCCTGACGACTGTCGCAGGAAATGCGCCGCGGCCGGCATCTCGCCGGCCGCGGCCGTTATCATCTGCGGCCGGCATCTCGCCGGCCGCGGCTGATATCATCTGCCCCCCCCGGCAGGATAACCGGACACACGACACATTTTCACGAAAGCGAGGACGACATGTCGAAGAATGTCTACAGCGTCACCGAAGTCTACGGCTCATCGCCGGACTCGCTGGACGACGCGATCAACAACGCGGTTGAAACCGCCGGCAAGACGCTCCGCAATCTCGAATGGTTCGAAGTGTCGGAAATCCGCGGCCACATCGAGGCCGGCAAGGTCGCCCATTACCAGGTCGGCGTGAAACTCGGCTTCCGCTACGAAGGCGGCAAGTAAGCCACCACCGCCGCACGGCCCGCAACGGCCCGCAACGGAACGGCGCCCGGAGTTACCCGGGCGCCGTTTCTTCCTGGCCGACCGTCCCTGTCTGCGGATCCGTCACGGCCACATGAGCGGTCGGTCGTAGTGGCTCTCCAGCGACTTCTCGAACTCGGGGCCGATCTCGGAATGGCCGGTGAATTCAGGGCTCTCCTTGATCGCCTGGCGCTCCAGGTCGACCTGGACGATCTTGGCCGACCAGTCGATCGCCTTGGCCCAGACCGGCGCGACGATCACCTTCCTGCCGGGCAGCCAGTTCCGCGTGTCGATGACCATGTAGCGGACGACCCAGGTTTCGTCATCGACCAGGAAGTCCTCGACATGGCCGATCTCGCCGTCGAGCGCCTCGATGTGATAACCCTCGACCTCGTTCGCGCTGCGCAGGTGGGAATCGTGGCCCTCGGCGATTTCCGCCTCGCTCTCGCCCGCGGCGTTCCGTTCCTCGGGAATCGCCCGCACCGGCTGCAACGGCGGGACCAGCGGCGCCGCCATGACGCCGGCCGGATAGGCCTCCCAGTAATAGGGCCAGTTGTAGTGACGGCGGAGATTGATCTCCTCCTGGCGCGAGACCGGCAAGTCGGTCGAGACCCCGGGCCCCTCCTCGATCGCCTTCTTGGAGAGGCCGACGACGAACTTCTCGTCGACGATATTGACGTCGTTCACCGCGTCGGGCGCGACCAGCACCTTGCGCCCGAACAGCCAGCCCGTGTCGACCACCATGTAGCGGACGGTCCAGACGCGGTCGTCGAAAAAGAAATCGTTCGCCTTGCCCACGTCGCCGTCCGACGCCTGGATCCGGTAGCCCTGCAGTTCCTTCATACTTTGCAACATGATCTGGCCTTCCTTTGCCTGTGTCAGGGGACGGCCACCGCCGCGGCGATCCTTGGCGCTGCGCGGCCAACCGACCGTTGACTAGGGAAACGTCTGCGCGCAGTCGCGGTTCCAACCGCCGGGCTCACATCCAGCGGGTGATCATGCGGTGCTGTACATCCGCCTGCGCGGCGATCCGGTAGAAATTCAGCAGTTCGCGCATCGGATCCGCCAGGCGATCGAAGCCGGACATGAAGGCGACGACGATACCGATCGTCGTTTCGCCCTGGATCGCCAGGTAGCCGCCGACGAGAAGGACCGACAGCGGCGCCAGGTTGTTCATCAGGTTGACCGCGGCCTTCAGGACCGATTTCAGCGCGACGATCTTGATCCGGTTCCGATAGACTTCGTGGACAACGGTCCGGAACCCGTCACCGGTCAGGCTTCCGCCGTCCTCCTCCGCCCCGGTGATGGTGTCGCTGAGCCCGCGGATGAGCTTCAGCCGTTCCTCGATCAGCCGGTTGAGCCAGGACTGGACGAATGGCACGAGGATCAGCTGCGGCACCAGGAACGCGAAGCTCAGCGCCGCGACCAGCGGATCGACCACCAGCATGTAGCCGGTGATCGCGACGAACATGCCGAGATTGACGACCGGTTGCGAAATCCCCTCGCCGACGAAACCGGCCAGCTTGTCGATCTCGGTGGTGATGACCGAGACAGCCCGTCCCTGGCCGTTGTTCTCGTCGTCCCGGTCCCGCTCAGCATGGATACGCGCCAGATGGTTCCGGCAATAGGCGGTGGCACTTTCGCTGAGCCAGCCCTGGTAGATGCGGAGCCCGAACTTGATCGCGCCCTGCACGGCGACGACGGCGAGATAGATCGCCCCGAGTTCGATGAGCAATGTCGCGTCGCGATCCTCGACGGCGTTGTTGATGATGCGGCGCTGCAGTTCGAGCGGGGCCATGCTGAGACTGGCGACGGCGAGCGCCACCAGGCTGACCAGCACCTGGTGCTGGCCGGTCATGCGCCAGACGAAACGGAACAGCGAGCGCACCGGCCTGTCGTCGCCGGTCCTCTCGATGCTCTTGGGCTTAAGCCGGATCCAGCCGAACATGAACGTCCCCCCTGCCCGTCGCCGAACCGCGATGCGGGCATCCCCATAGCCGAACGATGGAACTGGGAACAAGTTCCCGGCGCGGCAACGCCCCGCCGCCGATCAGGCGAGGGGCAGGCGCAGGATGACCCGCAGTCCGGGCTCGTTGTCGGCGAGCGCCAGCGCCGCGCCGTGCAGCCTGGCGACCGCGGCCACCAGGCTCAGGCCAAGCCCGCTGCCCGGCGTTCCCCGGCTCGCGTCGAGGCGCACGAAACGCTGGAGCACGCGCTCCCGGTCGGCGGCGGGAATGCCGGGTCCGCTATCGGCAACCGCGAGGACGGCGGTATCGCCCTCGCGGCCCAGCACAACCCGTATCTCCCCGCCTTCCGGCGTGAACTTGATGGCGTTGTCGATCAGGTTGGCGACCGCCTGGCCGAGCAGTTCGCGATGGCCCCGGATCATGATCCCTGGCGCGACCTCGCCAACCAGCACGCGGCCGGCCTCTTCCGCCATCGGCTGGTAAAGATCCGCCAGATCGCCGAGCAGTTGCGAGAGGTCGAGCGAGCTGTCCGCCAGTCGGTTCATGCCGGTCTCGGCATGGGCGATGCTGATGAGCGCCTCGAAGGTGCGGAGGATGGTCTCCAGTTCGCCGTTGGTCTGCTCGAGGGTCTGCCGGTAGGTGGCGATGTCGCTTTCTCGGCGGAGCGCCAGTTCGATGCCGGTCTTGGCCCGGGTCAGCGGGCTGCGAAGGTCGTGGGCCAGGCTGTCGGTCACGGTCCGCATGCCGGTCATCAGGGTTTCGCTCTGCTCAAGCATCCTGTTGATGGTTTCCGCCAGCCGGTCGAACTCGTCGCCGCTGCCGGCGAGCGGCACGCGGCGGGTCAGATCGCCGGCCAGGATCTCCTCGCTGGTTGCCCGCACCGCGTCGACCCGGCGCAGCGCGTAGCGGCCGATCAGGACACTGCCAAGGAGGCCGAGCGCCAGCGCCGGCAGGAGCGCCCAGACGATCGCGTTGATCATGATCTCCTTGAAGAGACTGCGTTCCGCCGTGTCGCGGCCGACGAACAGGTGATAGCCGCCCTTCAGGACAAAGACCCGGCCGCGAACCACATGGCGGGTCGTCGCACCGTTCAGGTTGCGGGCAAGCGAAAGCTCGCGCCAGCCGTCGGCCGCCGACGCCTCGCGCGGCCACGCGGTCAGGTTGCCGGCGAGCATCGCGAAACCCGGCGTGGCGAGCCCGTAGACGCCGTCACCGCCACCGCGCGGTCCGCTCCGCTCGGCAATCACCTCGACCAGCCGCCCGATCCCCTCGGCCCGGTATTGCTCGTCAAGGCCCCGGATCTCCGCCTCGATCGTCTCGTTGAGTTGCGCGTCGATCAGCGACGAGGTCGACCAGTAGATGAAGCCGAGCAGCGCGACCAGGGTCACGCCGAGCAACAGGACGTAGAGAACCGCGACCTGGAATCCCGATGTCCTGAGCAGCCTAGTCAGCACGGATGGAATAGCCTCCGCCCCGGTGGGTATGGATCAGCGGCTTGTCGAAACCCTTGTCGATCTTCTGGCGGAGGCGGCTGACATGGACATCGACAACATTCGTCTGCGGATCGAAATGGAAATCCCAGACGCCCTCGAACAGCATTGTCCGCGTCACCACGTCACCGGCGTGGCGCAGCAGATACTCGAGCAGCTTGTATTCCTGCGGACGCAGCTCGATCGGCTGGCCGGCGCGCACGACCCGGCGGGCGAGCAGGTCCATCGAGAGGTCGCCGACCGTCAGTACGGTCTGCTGCGCGATCGCGTGCGGCCGCCTGAGCAGCGCCTCGAGGCGCGCCAGCAATTCGGAAAAGGCGAAAGGCTTGGTCAGATAGTCGTCGCCGCCGGCGCGCAGTCCCGTCACCCGCTCGTCCACATGGGCGAGGGCGCTCAGGATCAGGACCGGAACCGTCATGTCGGCCGCCCGGATCGCCCTGACGATCGAAAGCCCGTCGAGGCCCGGCAGCATGCGGTCGACGATCAGCGCGTCATACTCGCCCCCGGTCGCCCGGTGCAGGCCTTCGCGGCCGTCGACCGCGTGGTCGGCCCGGTGTCCCGCCTCGCCCAGTCCCTTCAGGATGTAATCGGCGGTCTTCGCGTCGTCCTCTATCACCAGTATCCGCATGCCGTCCCCGACTCTCGACTGCGGCCAGGCTTCCCGGCCTTCGCTTCCGCTGCAATATGGGGTTCTGGTCATGGTTGCCGCAATCTCCTCTTTGGCACCACCCTGTGCCGGAACGAGATCGGGCCAGCCGGTTTGCCGCCGGCCGGCCCGTTTTCACGACGTGGCGCGTGGGGTCATGCCCGGTCGAGCTTCAGGCCGAGAAAGAGATTGTGACCCCGGCGATTGATCAGGGTGAGAACCGAGTTGCGCTTCTCCGTCTTCGCCTTCTCGACGATGGCGTCGACCTCGTGCGGCGAGGAAACCGCGACCTGGTTTATCTCCTCGATCACGTCGCCCTCGCGGATCCCGACCTCGAAGGCCGAACCCTGCTCGACGTCAAGGACCAGGACACCGGTTGTCTCCTCATCGATATTGTAGGCCTTGCGCCGTTCCGGGGTCAGCGATGCGAGTTCGGCGTTCAGGGCATCCGAGCGGTAGGCGCCGGTCGGCTCGACCGGTGCCCCCTGTCCGGGCTGGTCGGCCGAGGCCGTAAGCCGGCCGGTGACGACCGGGATTTCCCGTTCGCCGTCGCCGCGCCAGATCGTCACCGCGGTCTTCGAACCGACCTTCTGCATCGCGACGACGCGGGCCAGTTCACGCGGGCCGGAAACCCTGTGCCCGGCATAACCGACGATGACATCGCCCTGCTTCAGCCCGGCCTTCGCGGCGGGGCTGTCCTCGGTCACCGCGGTGACCATCGCGCCGGCCGGCTGCTCCATGCCGACCGCGTCGGCGATCTCCGGCGTTACCGGCTGGATCTGCACGCCGAGCCAGCCGCGCTCGACCTGGCCGCCGTCTTTCAGCTGGGCGACCACGGTCTTCACGAGATTGGAGGGGATCGCGAAACCGATGCCGACGCTGCCGCCGTTCGGCGAGTAGATCGCCGAGTTCACGCCGACCACGCCGCCGTCCATGTTGAACAGCGGACCGCCGGAATTGCCCTTGTTGATCGCCGCGTCGATCTGCAGGAAGTCGTCATAGGGTCCGGCGTCGATGTTGCGGCCGCGCGCCGAGACGATTCCGGCGGTCACCGTGCCGCCGAGGCCGAACGGGTTGCCGACCGCCATGACCCAGCTGCCGACCTCGGCCTTGTCGGAATCGCCGAAGTCGACCGACGGCAGGGGCTTGCCGGCATCGATCTTGAGCAGCGCCAGGTCGGTCAGCGGATCGGTCCCGACGATCGTCGCCGGATAGGAGGTGTCATCGTCGAGCCGCACCTTCACCTCGGTGGCGCCGTCGATGACATGGTTGTTGGTGACCACGTAGCCCGAGGGGTCGATGATGAAGCCCGAACCGAGCCCCATCGCCATCCGCGGCGCCTCGTGTCCCCGGCCCTGCGGGCCCATGCGATCCTGGAACTGCCGGAAGAACTTCTCGAACGGCGATCCCTCGGGAAACTGGAACGGCATCTCCGGCGTCGAGCCGGTTTCGACCTCGTGGGCGGAGGCGATATTGACCACCGCCGGCGTCACCTTCTTGGCCAGCGCCGTGAAACCGTCGGGAGCCGGCGCGGCCGAGGCCACGCCGCTCCACAGGAGCATCGTGCCCGCGGCGATCCCGATCCCGAGGGACCGGAGACCGGATGCGGGGCGCTCCCGAATTGCAAGTGCCGTCATGTTGATCTCCATCGTGACTGCGGATTCGATCGGCGGTGCATGTTCCGCCGTGCCGTCATGAAGGTAGGGAGACCGGACGGGCCTTACGCTTTCAGGAAGATGAACTCCGTGTCATGTGGCGACGGGCCGCGCTGGCGGCGCCTCAGCCGGCGGCCGCGACGACGATGATCTCGACCCGGTAGTCGGGCGTGGCGAGCCGGGACTCGCCGCAGGCCCGGGTTGGCGGATTCTTCGGGTCGATCCAGGCGTCCCATACCGCGTTCATTTCCTGGAAATCGTCCATCGAGGCAAGCCAGATGGTCGCCTGCAGAAGTCGCGACTTGCTGCTGCCGGCCTCGGCCAGAAGACGGTCGATGTTGGCGAGGATCGCCTCGGTCTGCCGGGTGACGCTTTCGCCCGGCGCACCGACCTGGCCCGCCAGCCAGATGAGGCCGCCGTGGGCGACCGCCTGGGACATCCGCTTGCCGGGCTCGTAACGTGTGATATCGCTCATGGAAACCCTCTCAAGTCATTGGGAAATCGGAAGAATGTCAGAAGAAGCGTGCCGGCGCGACCGCCGCGACCGTCTGCTGGCCCAGTACCGGTTGACGCCCGAGCGCGATATCGGCGGCAAGGCGTGACAGCGCCGGCGAGGTCTGTACGCCGTAACCGCCCTGCCCGGCCAGCCAGAGAAAGCCCTCGCCGTCCGGCGCGAAGCCGACGACCGGCGAGCGGTCGGGGGCGAAGGTGCGAAGCCCCGCCCAGGTCCGCTCGACCCGCGTCACTTCCATGGTCATCGCCTTCTCGAAACGGTCGAGACCTTCCGCCAGCACCATGTCGTCCGGCCAGGCGTCATGCGGTTCGACCAGGTCCTCGTCGGCCGGCGAGACCATCAGCTTGCCGCCCTCGGGCTTGGCGTACCAGTTCTCCGCCGCGCTCGCGACCATCGGCCAGCTACGCGAATCCTGGCCATCGGGCAGCGGCACGATCGCCGCGGAGCGTCGCAGCGGCATCAGCCCGAGACGGCGAAGGCCGGCGGTGGCGGCGACCTCGTCGGCCCAGGCCCCGGCGGCATTGACGAGGATCGGCGCCTCGAAGCTCCCGGCCGGGGTCTCGACATGCCAGACCCCGTCGCGACGAACGATGGTCTCGGCGCGGGCCTCGGGCACGATCTTGCCGCCATGGTGGCGCAACAGCCGGGCGAAGCCCTGCAACAGCCGGTCGACGTCGATCTCCTGGGCATTGCGCTCGATCGCCGCCGCGAAGATCGGCTCCGGCCGGAGCAGCGGAAACAGCTCGACAGCCTCCTTCGGCGTCAGCCGGTCCATCCCGACCGAGCCGGCCAGGTAGGCCTCGAACGCCGGCATGTCCGCCTCGCTCGCGATCAGCATCTCGCCGCGCGGCGACAACAGGCTGCGGTCGGAGATCCCGACCGGCTCCAGGAGCTCGCTCTCGGATGCGAGGTTGAGCGCGCGCAGCGTCATGTTGCCGTAGTTCAGGATGAAGATCGCCGCCGAGCGACCGGTCGCGTGCCGCCCGATCGTGTCTTCCGCCTCGAGCACGATGACGGAGGCCTCCGGCGCCATCCGCGCCGCAGCGCTGATGCCGGCAATTCCGCCACCGATAACGAGGATATCAGCCGTCTCGCTCATGTCCCTACAAACCCCCGCAGGAAACTGGTCAGGTTGGCTCCGAGATCGTCGGAGAGATAGCCGCCTTCCTGCACCAGCAGTGTCGGAAGAGCAAGCCCGGCGATGGCCGCCCCGATACCGCCGAATCCGGCGGTCGTGATCGACAGGCCCTGGAGCGGGTCGTTCTCGGACGCGTCGAGGCCCAGCGCCACGACGAGGACGTCGGCCCCGAAGGCGCGGATCCGCGCGAGGGCAAGCCCGAGCGCCTCACGATGCGCCGCGTCGCCGGTGCCGCGCGGCAGCGGCAGATTGAGATTGTAGCCTCGCCCGCGCCCCTCGCCGCGTTCCTGGGCATGCCCCCAGAAGAACGGGTAGAAGCGTTCCGGATCCGCATGGATCGAGACGGTCAGCACGTCGTCGCGGTCGTAGAAAATGCCCTGCGTGCCGTTGCCGTGATGGACGTCGACGTCGAGGATCGCCGGCCGCCGCCCGGCGCGCCGCAGATGTTCGGCCGCGATCGCCACGTTATTGAGGAAGCAGAAGCCGCCGGCGAGATCCGCGAATGCATGATGTCCGGGTGGCCTGGCAAGGACATAGGCCGCCTTCTCACCATCGAGGATGAGGTCCGCGCCGGTAAGCGTGGCCTGTGCCGCCCAATAGGCGGATTCCCAGGTGCCGGCGGCGATCGGACAGGCCGTGTCGACCTGGTGATAGCCCGCCTGGCCGACCGCCGAGCGCGGGTAGCCGACCGTGCGGCGGTCCGGATGGACGTTCGGAATGACTTCCTCGGAAGCGCCGGGAATGCGTTTCCAGCGTTCGTGGATGGTTTCGAGAAAGGCGAGATACTCCGGCGAATGGATGGCCGCGAGCGGCCCCCGGCCATGATCCTCCGCCGCGACGAAACTGGCGCCCGCCGCCTTCGCGCCGGCCATCAGCGCGTCGATCCGCGCCGGCTGCTCCGGGTTCTGCGACAGCGCGCCGCTCGCCATGAAATGCTTCGGATCGTGCTTGCGCTGGCGCGCGTCAAAGACAGCCTTCATTTCTCTTCCTCCGGCGGAACGTCGGCGGCGGGACCGGGCCAGTTGCCGTCCCGTCACGTTCTTCATCAAAAAGGTCGTCGCGTCAGAATGCGGTGCGGTCGGCGCCCTTCAGCCCCAACATATGCCGGGCTTCGGCCGGGGTGGCAATATCGCGGCCGAGACGCTCGACGATCTCGCGAATTTTCGTCACCTGTTCCGCGTTCGAGGTGGCAAGACGGCCACGCGCGATGAAGATGCTGTCCTCGAGCCCGACCCGGACATGACCGCCCATCGCCGCCGCGATGGTGGCGAGCGGCATCTGGTGGCGGCCCGCTGCGAGGACGGAGAAGGCATAATCGTCGCCGAACAGCTTGTCGGCGATGCCCTTCATGTGGGTCAGGTTCTCCGGATCGGCGCCGATGCCGCCGAGCACACCGAACACGAACTGGATGAAGAACGGCGCCTCGACCATGCCACGGTCGGCGAAGTGCCGGAGCATGTAGAGATGGCCGACGTCATAGCATTCGAACTCGAAGCGTGCGCCCCGCCTGGTCCCCATCTCGGTCAAGACATGGGCGATATCGCGCGGCGTGTTCTTGAACACGAGATCGTCGGAATTCTCGAGGAACGGCCGTTCCCAGTCGTATCTCCAGGCGCTGATCCGCTCGGCCGCCGGGTAGAGCGCGAAATTCATGCTGCCCATGTTGAGCGAGCACATTTCCGGCGCCGCCGCCTTCGGCGCCGCCAGCCGCTGGTCGAGCGTCATCGTCGCGCTGCCGCCGGTCGTGAGGTTCACCACCGCGTCGGTCTGCTGCTTGATGCGCGGCAGGAAGGCCATGAAATGCTCGGTCGCGGCGGACGGACGGCCGTCCGCCGGATCGCGGGCGTGGAGATGCAGGATCGCCGCCCCCGCCTCGGCCGCGGCCACCGACTGTTCGGCGATCTGGTCGCCGGTCACCGGCAGATGCGGCGTCATCGAAGGCGTGTGGATCGAGCCGGTCACGGCGCAACTAATGATGATCTTGCTCATGCTACCTTCCGGTCAGACGGCGCCGGGACCGGGCAGGCCCGCCTCCCGGGCGAACTGGTCGAGCGAACGATCGAGCCCCTCGATGATCTCGGCCACATGATCTTCGGTCGCGATCATCGGCGGGCAGACGAGGAAATGATCTCCGACGTAACCGCCACGGCTGCGCCGGGAATAGATGATCAGGCGGTTGTCGTAGGCGATCTCGACCAGCCGGTCGAACGCCCCGAGCGCCTTCGGCAGCGGCTCCATGGTCGCCCGGTCGGCGACCAGTTCGAAGGCGAGCAGCAGGCCCTCTCCCCGCACGTCGCCGATGAACGGATAGCGTTGTTTCAGGCCCTCGAGGCGTGATTTCAGCAGGGCGCCCACGCGGGCCGCGTTCGCCATCATGCCATCGGCCTCGATCGCCTCCAGTACCGCGAGGCCGGCGGAACAGGCGAGCGGGTTGCCGGCATAGGTGAAGCCGTGGATGAAGCCGCCGTCGTCGAGCACGGCTTCCACGATCCGGTCATGGGCGACCATCGCGCCGAGCGGCGCATAACCGGCCGCGAAACCCTTCGAGACCGCGAGTATGTCGGGCTCCACCCCCCAATGCTCGGCGGCGAAGAAGCGTCCGGTGCGGCCGCCGCCCGACATCACCTCGTCATGGATCAGCAGGATACCGTAGCTGTCGCAGATCTCGCGGACCCGCGCCATGTAGCCCGCCGGCGGAACGAGCGCCCCGGTCGAGGCGCCGCCAACCGGCTCGACGATGAAGGCGAGCACGGTTTCCGGGCCCTCGGCAAGGATTGCCGCCTCCAGCATGTTCGCGTAATGCCGGCCGGTCGCCTGATCGTCGGCGTCGAGACCGTCCAGGTAGGCACGCGGCGCCGGGATTTTCGGCATCGGCCGCATCATCGCGTCGAACGGCGCGGTCATCGGCGCGTAGCCGGTCAGGGCGAGCGCGCCGAGCGTGCAGCCGTGATAGCTCGGATAGCGCGAGATCACCTTCCAGCGCTGCGCCTCACCGATGGCAAGCGCGAATTGCCGGGCGAGCTTGATGGCGCTCTCGACCGCCTCCGAGCCGCCGGAAACGAAGAACACCTTGTTCATCCCCTCCGGCGCCAGGCTCGCCGTCTTCTCGGCCAGCCGCTCGGCCGCCTCGGTCTCGAAATGCAGCCGGTAGCCGAAGGTCGACTTGTCCATCTGCCGGCGCATCGCCGCCAGCACCCGCTCGTCCGAATGGCCGATGTTGCAGACCATGGCACCGGACGAGCCGTCGAGATATCGGTTGCCGTCGACGTCCCACATGTAGACGCCGCGGGCCTGGTCGAGCACCGGCCGCCGGCGCCGGCTCTGGTAGAACAGGTGGCTCGCCTTGCGCTGGCTCACTGCGGGCCTCCCGGCAGGGCGGCGCAATCGCGCGGCCGCAGGCAGACCGAAACGGCCTCGCCCTCGGCAAAGGGGTGGTCGTCGATCATGTTGATCGCCTGCAACTGCTCGCCGCCGACGCGTACGAAATAGCGCGCCGCCTGGCCCTGGTAATCGACCGTCTCGACCATGCCGTCGACCGCGACCTCGCCGTCGACAAGGGCGCCGGGCGCGGCAAGGCGGAGCTTCTCGGCCCGGATCACCAGCTTCGCCGGCCCGGCACCGTCCAGTCCCGGCGCGCGGGCCCGGGCGACCCGGATCGCGCCGATGGCCGGGGCCTCGATCGTCAGTTCCCCGCCGTCAGCGCCGGAAACGCGCCCGTCGAGGATGTTGGAGGCACCGAGGAAACGGGCGACGAACTCCGTCGCCGGCGTGTTGTAGACCTCTTCCGGCGCGCCGACCTGCTCGATCCGGCCATCCGACATGACGACGATCAGGTCGGACATCGCCAGCGCCTCCGACTGGTCATGGGTGACGAACACGGTGGTGACGCCGATCCGGTGCTGGATGCGTTTCAGCTCGACCCGCATGCTTTCGCGCAGGTTGGCGTCAAGCGCCGACAGCGGCTCGTCGAGCAGCAGCACGTCCGGCTCGATGACGATTGCCCGGGCCAGCGCGATGCGCTGCTGCTGGCCGCCCGAAAGCTGCTTCGGATAGCGGTCGCCGACATCCGGGAGTTGGACCAGTTCGAGCGCCTCCCGGACCCGCTTCGCCGCCTCGGCCTGCGGGACATTCCGGTACCTGAGTCCGAAGGCAATGTTGTCGGCCACGCTCTTGTGGGGGAACAACGCGTAATTCTGGAACACGAGGCCCAGGTTGCGCTTGTGGATCGGCACCTCGTTGACCCGCCGGCCGCCGATGGCGATCTCGCCCTCGCTCGGGTCGAGAAGGCCAGCGATCATCCGCAAGGTCGTCGTCTTGCCGCAGCCGGACGGCCCGAGCAGGGTGACGAAGCCGCCATCCGGGATCTCCAGCGACATCCTGTGGACGGCGGTGAAGGTCCCGAACTGCTTGACGATGTCGGTCAGTTGAACGGCGCTCAACGGCTGTACTCCGGTCTGTCGCGGCGCGGCCGGGGCGCGAGGGCTCTCCTCCCGCCCCGGCCGGTTGCCGGGTCCTCAATAGCCCTTCTGGATCCGGCCGAATGCCTTCGACCATTCCTGCTCGTTGCCGTTCCAGTAAGCCGGATCGGCGAAGGTGAGACCGGCCAGCGTGCCGCTCGGATCGAAGGCCGGAAGGGTCGGGATCTTCTTGCCGAGATCGACCTTCTTCGGGTCGAGGGCCGGCGGGTAATTCTGCCCCTCCGCGACCGCGATCGAGGTCGCCGGCGCCAGCATGAAGTTCAGCAGCTCCTCGCAGGCCTCCATCGGCGAGCCCTTGAGCACGAACAGGCATTCCTGCCAGCCGTAGCCGTTCGGCGGGTCCATGTAGCCGATGTCGTGGCCCTGCTCCTGCAGCGCGTAAATGCGGCCGGACCAGCCCTCGGTGACGTAGATCTCCTCCTCGGCCAGCAGGCTCATCAGCTCCGCGCCGGAACCCCAGTACTTCAGCGCGAGGTCGCGGTGGGTGCGGATCGCGTTCCAGACCGCGTCCATGTCGGTGATGCCGTTCGGGTCCTGCCCGGTCTGCAGCGCGCCCATCCAGATCCGCGTGCGCCAGTCGCCCCAGCCGCCGATCTTGCCCTTCAGGCGCTCGTCGATGAGGATCTTCGCGCCCTTCTCTTTCATCTCCTCGTCGGAGACATGCTTGCGGTTATAGGCGAGCCCGGTGGTGCCGTAATCGTAGGGCACGCAGGACAGCTTGCCGTCGGTGACGCCGCGGAACACGTCGACCAGTTTCGGGATGACATATTCGAGGTTGGGGATATTCGCCTCGTTCAGGGTCGAGGCGAGCCCGAGATTGGCGTAGCGGGCATAGTCGAAGACGCCGGACAGGTGGGCGATATTGTATTCGCCGGGCTGGCTCGCCTTGACGCGCGAGAGATACTCGTCGCCGCCGCCGAAGGTGCCGTCGATGACCTTGATGCCGGTCTTCGCGGTATAGGGGTCGAAGGCATGCTTGCGGAAGGCTTCCGAGACGACACCGCCCCAGCCGTCGAAGCGGACCTCGCCGGCCGCCGCCAGCGCGTGCCGGGCAAAGGGCGTCTGCAGGCCGTAGGCGGCACCGGCGGCGCCGATCAGCCCGAGGAAGGTGCGGCGGTCCAGCCCGCCGTTCAGGTAACGCTCGCGAAGGCGTTCGTATCGCTTTGAATTGTCCATGAGTCTCTCCTTGTGACCTTTCCCTGATTGAGCCGCGCGTTTCTAACCGCCGCGCCGGCTTGCCATGCGCCGGGCGATCGCCATCCCGACAAGGGGCAGCCCGGCAGTGAGCAGGATCATCACGGTGCCCAGGGCGTTGATCTCGGGCGAGATCGAGTTCCGGAGCATCGCGAAGATCTGCGTCGGTACGGTTTCGACGCCGCCGGGCTTCCAGAAGAGGGTCCCGGTGATGTCGTCGAAACTGATGGTGAAGGCGAACAGCATGCCGGCGAAGACGGCGGGGGCGAGCAGCGGCAGCGTGATCTGCAGGAAGGTCTGCGCCGGGCTCGCGCCGAGGCTCATCGCCGCCTCCTCGATGTCGCGGCGGATGCTGACCAGCCGCGCCTGCACGACGAGAATGACGAACGGCAGCGTGAAGATGACATGCCCCATGAGCAGCAGCAGGAAGCTCTTGTTGATCTGCAGCACGTTCAGGAACAGCAGGAGCGCGACCGCCAGCACCACCTCGGGCACCAGGATCGGCGCGATCAAGAGGGTCGAGATGACATTCCGCCCCGGCACCTCGTAGCGGACGAGCGCGAGACTGGCGAGCACGCCAAGCGTCGAGGAGATGATCGCCGTCAGCGTGCCGAGCAGGATCGAGGTCCGGAAGGCGCGCAGGATCGCGTCGTTGTTGGCGAGCTCGACGAACCAGCGGAGCGAGAAGCCGGTCATCGGGAAGGAGCCGAACTGGCTCGCGTTCACGCTGAGCAGCATGACCACGGCGACCGGCAGGAACATGAAGAGATAGACCAGCACGGTCCAGCCGCGCAGCAGGTTCCAGCCCATCAGCCGAGCCCTTTCATCAGCTGCGCCATGCCGAGGAAATGGTTGTAGACGGCGACCAGGGCGCCGAGCACGCCGAGCAGCATCAGCGAGAGCGCCGAGCCGAGCGGCCAGTCGAGCTGGGTGATGATCGCCTCGAAGACGAGGTTGGCGAACATCGCGTCGGTCGGCCCGCCGAGAACGAGCGGCGTGATGTAGGTGCCGGCGCCGAGCACGAAGCAGAGCAGGCCGCCGGCGGCGAGCCCGGGCAGCGACAGCGGCAGCGTGACCCGGATGAAGCTTTCCCAGCGCGTCGCGCCGAGCGAACAGGCGGCATCCTCGAGCGTGCGGTCGATGCCCTCCAGGCTGACGAAGACATTCAGCACCATGAAGGGCAGCAGGAAATGCACGAGGCCGAGGATGACCGTCGTCTCGTTGTAGAGCATCTGGATCGGCTCGCCGATCAGGCCGAGCGCCAGCAGCGCCGAATTGATCGCGCCGGAGACGCCGAGGATGTTGATCCACG
Source organism: Oceanibacterium hippocampi (assembly GCF_900172325.1). GTDB lineage: Bacteria > Pseudomonadota > Alphaproteobacteria > Sneathiellales > Sneathiellaceae > Oceanibacterium > Oceanibacterium hippocampi. Next base: position 603,821 of record NZ_FWFR01000002.1, read on the forward strand.
ACATCGTCCGGATGATGTAGCTGATCCAGAAGGGCAGCATCAGGAGCAGGAGAAGCAGCGCCTTGTTGCCCTTCGAGCGGGCAACCACGTAGGCCGCCGGATAGCCCATCAGGGCACAGACGATCGTCGTGATCGCGGCGATCTTGAGGGTGTTGAGCAGGATGTCCCGGTAGAACCGGTCGCTCAGCGCCTCCTGCCAGTTGTCGAGGAAGAAGCCGACCTGGTCGGCGCCGGTCGAGGTCCGGAGCCAGAACGAATAGACGACGATGAAGGCCAGCGGCACGAGAAGCAGAAGGGCCACAGCGGTCAGGGCGGGGGAAAGCAGGATCCACGGTTGTCGCGCTTCGCGCGCTTCGACAGTCATGCTGTTCTGTCTTCCGTTGTCAGCGTCGGAAGACGGTCGCATGACCCCTAATATTCTTCAAATAGATAGTTGAAATCTTCACTATAGCGATGCCCTATAGTGGAATGCAGCACAGCGACAGCCCCGAGCGGATCGCCCGCGAGCTCGACTGGAACCTCCTGCGCACCTTCGTGGCGCTTGCCGAGGCGCGCTCGGTCACGGAAGCCGCCGAGCGCCTGCGTCTCAAGCAGCCGACCGTCTCGAACGCGCTCAAGCGTCTCGAGGACCGGCTCGGCCGGCGGCTCATCCACCGCTCGCCCGGGCGTTTCGAACTGACCGACGCCGGCCGGCTTCTGCATCGTGAGGCGATAGAGATCCATGGCTCGATCCTCCGCCTCGGCACCCTGATGCGGGAGATCACCGACGCGGTTCAGGGCCACGTCAGGGTCGCGATGGCCAGCCACGTGATCTGTCCCCTGTTCGACGAGGCGCTGAATCATTTCCACCGCGCCCATCCCCGCGCCACTCTTTCGATCGACGTCTCAGCCAGCCGGGAGGCAATCGCGGCGGTCACCGCGCGGCGCGCGTCATTTGCCGTGTGCCTGGTCCGCGACCGCAGTCCGCGGCTCGAATACCGCCGGCTATACCGGGAGTATTTCGGGCTTTTCTGCGGCCCGACCCACGCGCTCTACGGCCGCGAGGGACTGACCAAGGCGGATCTCGCCGGCCAGTCTTCGGTCAGCTTCGTCACCGACCAGATGAACGATGCGCTCCGCTCCGTCGCCCTGATGCGCGCCGAGGCGGAACTGGACGAACGGATCGTCGGCACCTCGGCACATCTGGAGGAGGTTCGGCGCATGATCGTCGCCGGGCTCGGCGTCGGCCCGCTGCCGATCCATGTCATGCGGCGTGACATCGAGGATGGCCTGCTCTGGCGCCTGCCGCCCTACGACAACCCGCCGGCGATCGATGTCCACGTGGTGTGGAACCCGAAGGCGCGGATGAACAGGGCCGAGGAAGTGCTGATCGCGGAACTGGTTCGCCGCATCGAGGAAACCCCGATCGCCGAACGCACCTATCTGTAGATCGGTTAGGGCGAAGAAACGCCTGGCGCGAATGACAGCCTGATCGCGCAATTTCCGGTTCGTCTTGATTTCGGTCAATGCACCGGGCCGCAAGGTCGCCGATCCTGCCCTCCGTTCGAACCAGCGACGCCCGCCCGAGGCGCCGTATCGAAGGAGAGGAAAGCATGCGCGGCACAAGCCCGACAGCGGAGAAGCATGACGGCGGTCGGAGGTCCGAACTGCTGACCTTCCTGTTCACCGTGTTCCTTCTCATTCCCGGGCTCGCCGTCGGATTTGTCGGGGCATTCGGCCTGGCGATCTGGCTGATCCAGATCATCTACGGCCCCCCGGGGCCGCCGGCGGCCTGACATCATGTGGCATAGAGCAACGATGCCGGACCCCGGGCGGCGCGCGCTGCTGAGCGGCAGGGTGAAGCCCGGCCCGGCCCCGATCCGGCCGCCCTGGACCGACGAAGCCCGCATCGCCATCGCCTGCGACGGCTGCGCCGCCTGCCGGGATGCCTGTCCGGAAGCGATCATCCGGATCGGCGACGGCGGATATCCGGTCGTCGATTTCCTGGCCGGCAACGGCGCCTGCACCTTCTGCGGCGACTGTGCGCGGGCCTGTCCGGCGGACGTCTTCGGCCATATCGGGCTGCCGGCCTGGTCGCTTGCCGTGTCCGTCGATGACGGGAAGTGCCTGCCGGCCAAGGGCATCCATTGCGAAACCTGTCGCGATTCCTGCGACATGCAGGCGATCCGCTTCCCGCCGCGCCTTGGCGGGCCGCCCGTTCCGATCGTCAGCAGCGCCGATTGCAGCGGCTGCGGCGCCTGCCTCTCCCATTGTCCGACCGGCGCGCTGTCCGCCGCCTATTCGCGGGAAACCATGAGCCCATGACCGAAGCCGTGAACATCGCCAGCCTCATCGTGCAATGCCGGCCCGAGCGGCTGGCCGACGTCTGCGCCGAAATCCGGGCCGACGCGACCTGCGAGATCCATGCGACCGATCCGTGCGGCAAGATCGTCGTCGTCATCGAGGTGCCGACGACGGCGCCGATCGCGGCCCGTGCCGACAGCTTCTCGCGCATCGCCGGCGTTCTCAGCTGCAACCTCGTCTACCACGCGATCGACGAGGGTGCGGACGAGCCAATTGAGGAATACGTCCAATGACCGACCTGAAACCGACGCGGCGGGCTTTCCTGAAGGCGCAGGCCGCGGCCACGGCGGCGATGGCCGCCGGGATCACGCTGCCGGCCGAGGCGCAGAACCTCGTCACCCATCGCGACAAGACGGCCCTGACCTGGTCGAAGGCGCCCTGCCGGTTCTGCGGCACCGGCTGTTCGGTGATGGTCGCGACCAAGTCGGGCCGTGTCGTCGCCACCCATGGCGACGTCAAGGCCGAGGTCAATCGCGGCCTCAACTGCGTGAAGGGCTACTTCCTGTCCAAGATCATGTACGGCGGCGACCGCCTGACGACGCCCCTGCTCCGCATGAAGGACGGCGCCTATGCCAAGGACGGCGAATTCACCCCGGTGAGCTGGGATACCGCGTTCGACGTCATGGCCGAGAAGTTCAAGGCGGTGCTGCGCGACAAGGGGCCGACCGCGGTCGGCATGTTCGGCTCCGGGCAGTGGACGGTCTGGGAGGGCTATGCCGCGCTCAAGCTCTTCAAGGCCGGCTTCCGGACCAACAACATCGACCCCAACGCGCGCCATTGCATGGCCTCGGCGGTCGGCGGCTTCATGCGGACCTTCGGCATGGACGAGCCGATGGGCTGCTACGACGATATCGAGCAGGCGGACGCCTTCTTCCTCTGGGGCTCCAACATGGCGGAGATGCACCCGATCCTGTGGACGCGCCTGACCGACCGCCGGCTGAGCGCCCCCCATGTCCGGGTCGGCGTGCTGTCGACCTTCGAGCATCGCTGCTTCGACCTTGCCGACATCCCGATGGTGTTCAAGCCGCAGACCGACCTGGTGCTGCTCAACTTCATCGCCAACCACATCATCCAGACAGGGCGGGTGAACCGCGATTTCGTCCGGAAGCACACCACCTTCCGGCGCGGCAATACCGACATCGGCTATGGCCTGAGGCCCGAGCATCCGCTCGAGCAGGCGGCGCAGAACGCCGACAATGCGGGCGGCTCGACCGACATGACGTTCGAGGACTATGCCGCCTTCGTCGCCGACTACACGCTCGACAAGGCGCACGAGATGTCCGGCGTGCCGAAGGAACGGCTGCTCGAGATGGCGGAAGCCTATGCCGATCCGGCGACCAGGGTCGTCTCGTTCTGGACCATGGGCTTCAACCAGCATACGCGGGGCGTCTGGGCCAACAACCTGATCTACAACATCCATCTTCTGACCGGGAAGATCGCCGAACCCGGCAACAGCCCCTTCTCGCTGACCGGTCAGCCGTCCGCCTGCGGTACGGCGCGCGAGGTCGGCACCTTCTCGCACCGCCTGCCGGCCGACCTGGTGGTCGCCAATCCGGAACATCGGGCGATCGCGGAGAAGATCTGGAAGCTGCCGGCCGGCGCCATCCCGGACACGCCGGGCTATCACGCGGTGCAGCAGAACCGGATGCTGAAGGACGGCAAGCTCAACGCCTATTGGGTGCAGGTCAACAACAACATGCAGGCCGCGGCCAACATGATGGAAGAGACCCTGCCCGGCTATCGCAACCCGGACAATTTCATCGTCGTCTCGGACGCCTATCCGACGGTGACGGCGGAAGCTGCCGACCTCGTCCTGCCGACCGCGATGTGGGTCGAGAAGGAAGGCGCCTACGGCAACGCCGAGCGACGGACCCAGTTCTGGCACCAGCTGGTCGACGCCCCGGGCGAGTCGCGCTCCGATCTCTGGCAACTGGTGGAATTCTCCAAGCGCTTCACGGTCGAGGAGGTCTGGCCCGAGGATCTGCTCGCGAAGATGCCGGAATATCGCGGCAAGACGCTGTACGACATCCTCTACCGGAACGGCCAGGTCGACCGCTATCCGCTTTCCGAGGCGAGCCCGGACTACGCCAACCACGAGGCCGAGGCCTTCGGCTTCTACCTGCAGAAGGGCCTGTTCGAGGAATATGCCGAATTCGGGCGCGGTCACGGGCACGATCTCGCCGATTTCGACCGTTATCACGCGGAACGCGGACTGCGCTGGCCGGTCGTCGATGGCCAGGAAACCCGCTGGCGCTACCGGGAAGGCCACGACCCCTATGTGACGGCCGGCGCCGGCGTCGAGTTCTACGGCCACAAGGACGGCAAGGCGCGGATCTTCGCCCTGCCCTACGAGCCGCCGGCGGAATCCCCCGATGTCGATTACCCGTTCTGGCTCTCGACCGGGCGGGTTCTCGAACACTGGCATTCCGGCTCGATGACCCAGCGGGTCCCGGAACTCTACAAGGCAGTCCCCGATGCGCTCTGCTACATGCATCCGGACGACGCGGCCGCCCTGCGCCTGCGGCGGGGCGATGCCATCGCCGTGATTTCCCGGCGCGGCCGGATGCAGACCCGGGTCGAGATGCGCGGCCGCAACAGGCCGCCCCGGGGCCTCGTCTTCGTGCCCTGGTTCGATGCCAGCCAACTGATCAACAAGGTCACGCTGGACGCCACCGATCCGATCTCGAAACAGACCGACTACAAGAAATGCGCCGTTCGGATCGAGCGGATATGAGCCGGCGCGCCGGGAGGACTTCACGATGAAAAAGTCGGTTCTCGCAGTTCTCGCTCTGCTGTTCGCAGTGGCCCCGCTGCAGGCCCAGGATGTCCCGCACTCGATTGCCGGTCTTCGCGGCGAGGCGACCCTCGGTGGCGACACGATGCCCCCGCCGATCGCCCGGACCGAGGACAGCGCCAGCCGCCGGGTCCGCAACTACCCGGAACAGCCGCCGACCATCCCGCACGAGATCGACGGCTACCAGGTCACCCGCAACGCCAACAAGTGCCTGTCCTGCCACGCCCGCGCCCGGACCCAGGAAAGCGGCGCGCCGATGGTCAGCATCACCCATTTCATGGATCGCGACGGCCAGTTCCTCGCGGCCATCTCGCCGCGCCGCTACTTCTGCAACCAGTGCCACGTCACCCAGCAGCGGATCGATCCGGCGGTCGCCAACGGCTTTGTCGACATCGACAGCCTGCTCGCGGCCGAACGGGACAAGGAATAGGAAGCGGCCATGCGGGCACTCATTTCCCTTGTCCTGGGTTTCTGGCGGACCCTCAGCCGTCCGGCGGTTCACCTGAGCTTCGGCTTCCTCACGCTCGGCGGCTTCCTGGCCGGTGTCGTGTTCTGGGGCGGCTTCAACACCGCCCTCGAAGCGACCAATACCGAGACCTTCTGCGTCTCCTGCCACGAGATGCGCGACAACGTCTTCGCCGAACTGAAGACGACGGTGCATTTCTCCAACGCATCGGGGGTGCGCGCCTCCTGCCCCGACTGCCATGTGCCGCATGAATGGACGCACAAGATCGCCCGCAAGATGCAGGCATCGAAAGAGGTCTGGGGGACACTGTTCGGCACCATCAACACCCGCGACAAGTTCGTCGCCGAGCGACTTCGTCTGGCCAAGCACGAATGGCATCGGCTGAAGAGCAACGACTCGCTCGAATGCCGGAACTGCCACAGCGCCGAATCCATGGACTTCACCCAGCAGGGACCGCGCGCCGCCGAAGCCCATCAGGGCTTCCTGGTGTCCGGCGAGAAGACCTGCATCGACTGCCACAAGGGGATCGCCCACCAGTTGCCGGACATGGCCGGGGTCGAGGGCTGGTGAGCCGCCTGTCGAGGACGGCGACCGGGTCGTCGAACCCGGTCGCCGGCCGCGTTTCTCAGGTCTTCGGGAAGTACTTGTAGAGCCAGGTCTCGGTCAGCGTGCGCCCGTCGAGGCGAAGGAAGCACCGCAGATCGATCGGGGCGTCGCCGTCGACGGCGACGTCGAAGACCGCGCGCCAGCTGTTCGTGCCGACGACCTTGATGACGTAGCCGTTCGACACCTCGCCGTGCGAAACGGTAACGACCGGGTCGACGTCGTAGCGTGCTTCCATCTCGGTCAGCGGACCGCCGGCAAAATCGACGACGAATTTCCGCAGGCCCTGGCGCTCGGAAGCGGGACCGCCGGGGATTCCGCCACGGCCGATCCGGGTCGCGACCACCTGGCCGACACCCTGCGCCGGATAGGGCTCCCTGTCCCGCCAGTGCAGGCGGTAGTCGAAGGCCAGCACGTCGCCATCGCGAACCGGCTTCTTCGGCTGCCAGAAGGCGACGATGTTGTCGTAAACCTCGTCGTCGGTCGGGATCTCGACCAGCACCACCGCGCCGTCGCCCCAGTCGCCCTTCGGCTCGACCCAGACGCTCGGCCGGCGATCGTAGAAGGCGCCGTCATCCTGGTAATGATCGAAGTCCCGGTCGCGCTGCATCAGGCCGAAGCCCTTCGGGTTGCGGTCGACGAAGGAATTGACCTGAACGCTCGGCGGGTTGACCAGCGGCCGGAAGATCCGCTCACCCGTCCCGGTCCAGAGCGCCAGCCCGTCGCTGTCGTGGATCTCCGGCCGCCAGTCGACCGCCTGCCGACGCTCGTTCTCGCCGAACCAGTACATCGAGGTCAGCGGCGCGATCCCGAGCCGCGGCACGTCGCCGCGCATGAAAAGCTCGGCATGGACGTCCATCACGGCACCGTCCTTCTGCGCCGCGTCGAAGCGGTAGGCGCCGGTCACGCTCGGCCCCTCCAGCAAGGCATATATCACCAGTGGCGCGCCTTCCTCGAGCGGCGCCTGCAGCCAGAATTCGGTGAAGACCGGGAACTCCTCGCGGGTCGCGAGCGCGGTGTTGGTGGCGATGCCGCGCGCCGAGATGCCGTACTGGTCGGATTCGCCGGAGGTACGGAAATAGCTCGCCCCCTGGAAGGCCAGCCAGTCGCTGTCGCGGCCGCTGCCGTCCATGACCCGGAAACCGGCGAAGCCGAGGCCTTCGGGAAGGCTTTCGCCGAGCCCCGTGTCGCCGTAGTCGAACAGCGCCTTCTCGTAGACGAGTGGCCGCGACTGCTCGCCGCTGACGACGTTCATCCGGACCGGCTCCTGGGCGAAGCGGTGCAGGTGGAAAAAACGCACCGGATAACCGACGGGGGCGTCCTGCCACAAGGCGCGGTCGGCCCTGTAGCGGATCTTCTGGACGGTGTCATAGTCGATTGCGGCGGTGGCGTCGGGCGCCGGCTTCTCCGGCGGCCTGTAGTCCTCGCCGGCAAGCCGCCGGGCGCGGGCGCGCAGCAGATCGAAGCTGAACGGCTCGGCCGCACCAAACGCGGCCGCGTGCGCGGACCGGCTCCATATCGCACCGAATCCGAGGGCGGAAAAGGCTGCGCCGGCAGCCAGCAACTGGCGGCGATCAAGTTCGCTCATCTTACTCCCATACACTTTGTCACCTGCTTCCGCTGCGCGGGAACTTTCCCGGTGTCCACGACGTTGATCGGTCTTGAAACAGCCGCAATTCCGCGAGATAGCATGCGGCCCGGGCTACTACATTGGTTAGTGTTCGTGAATTTTGTAGGGCATCGCTGGAAAGCGCTTCGCCGCGCACAATCTAACTGACGCTACCCAAGCCAGAAAGGCATCGCAATGACCCCGCTGCAAGCAAATCTGCGGCACCATAATATTGCATCCCGCGACCAGGATACCGGCGCCGACAGTGCCGACACTGCCTTCGATTCCAGCGCTGAACACGGAACCGCCGACGACGGTCGTGCGCGTCGGGCCGACCCTTCCTTCACGCCCGCACCGCGCCCGGCCGCCATGCCCGTCCAGTCACTGGCGCGGATCGGCCTGTCTGACGCGGGGCCGCTTTTCCTGCTGGGGCTCCGCCGCATCCGCGATCTCGCAGTCTCGCTCTGGATCGTCCTGGCGGGGCTCGCCACCGTCGCCGGCGGCCGCGGCCTCGCGACCCGGCGCCGCCTTTTCGAGCATGAGCTCCGGCTCCGCCGCTGGCTGTTCCTGCTGCTCGTGGTCGCCACCACTGCTACCGGCGTCGCCTGGTTCTGGACGGTGCTCCGGATCGATGGCACGACGCCGCTCGAGATCGCCCTCATTTCGGTCTTCGGCATCGTCTTCGCCTGGATCGCCACCTCATTCTGGCTGACCGCGTTCGGCATCTTCGCCCACTGGCGCGCCGTGCCGCTGCATTTCCTCCGGCATGCGCCCCGCCGCACCGGCCGTGTCGAGTTCCACGGCGCGGCACGGACCGTGATCGCGATGCCGATCTACAACGAGGACGTGGACCGGGTCTTCGCGCGACTGGAGGCGATCGCCACCTCGCTCCGGACCGCCGGCGGGGCTGGCGACTTCGAGTTCTTCGTGCTGAGCGACAGCACCGACCCGGCGATCCGGCAGGCGGAACAGGCCGCGGCCCGGCGCCTGCGCCATGCGCTCGCCGGCAGCTTCCCGCTCCATTACCGCCGGCGCAGCGAGAACAAGGGCCGGAAGAGCGGCAACATCGCCGAGTTCTGCGAGAACTGGGGCCGCCGCTATGAACATATGGTGGTGCTCGACGCCGATAGCCTGATGACCGGCGAGACCCTGCTCAGGCTGGTCGACCTGATGGACGCCAACCCGAAGGTCGGCCTGATCCAGGTCCCGCCGCAGATCATCGGCCGCGATTCGCTGTTCGCCCGCGTGCAGCAGTTCGCCTCGTCGGTCTACGGACCGATCTTCGCCACCGGCCTCGCCTATCTGCAGGGCAGCGACGGCAATTACTGGGGCCACAACGCGATCATCCGCGTCAAGGCCTTCATGGACCAATGCGGCTTGCCGCTGCTCTCCGGCAAGGCGCCGCTCGGCGGCGAGATCATGAGCCACGACTTCGTCGAGGCCGCGCTGCTTCGCCGGGCCGGCTGGGAGGTCTGGATGGCGCCCGATCTGGGCGGCAGCTTCGAGGAAACCCCGACCACGTCGATCGACTACCTGGCCCGCGAGCGGCGTTGGTGCCAGGGCAACATGCAGCATCTCAAGATCATTGCCGCGCGCGGCCTTACCCTGCCCTCGCGGATGCATTTCGCGATCGGCATCATGAGCTATCTCTCCTCGCCGCTCTGGCTGCTGCTGCTCGGCCTCTCGGCGGTCGAGGCGTACCAGATCGCGCAGATCCCCGAGGTCAGCTATGTCGGCGGCCGTCCGGTGCTGACTTGGCCGATCTCGCACGCCGCCGCCGTGACCGGCCTGTTGAGCGCGATGATCGTCCTGCTGCTCGGGCCGAAGCTCTTCGCCTTCGCGCTGATGCTCCGCAACCGCCGGCTGACGGCCGCCCATGGCGGCGCCGTGGCACTCGCCCGCAGCATCTTCTGGGAAACCGTCTTCTCGGCGCTGTTCGCGCCGGTGGCGATGCTCGCGCACAGCTGGTTCGTGATCAATATCCTGTTCGGCCGGAGCGCCGGCTGGGCAAGCCAGGAGCGTGACGACCACCTGCTCCCGTTCCGCTTCGTCGCGCGGGTCTTCGCGCCGCACACGATCATCGGCCTGGTCGCGGCGCTCGCCGTCGCCCTGTTCATCCCCGGCAGCTTCTGGTGGCTGTCGCCGATCCTCGTCGGCCTGATCCTGGCGATCCCGGTCAGCTGGCTGAGTTCCAGTCCCGACGCCGGCCGCTGGGCGCGTTCACAGGGCCTGTTCCTGAACCCGACCGAGACGACCGAGATGGCGATCGTGCCGCAGATGGCGTCCGACCGCGCACGTACACCGGCCGCTCCGCCGGCTCCCACCGCGAACAGGCAAGCCGCCTAGGCGGAACCGCCTCCCAGCAACAGCCTCGCCTCGAAACCGTCGTCGCGACCGGGTGCCGGCGAAAAGAGCTCCAGCCGGCAGCCGGCGCCGGCGGCGATCGCCTCTGCAATCGCAAGACCGAGGCCCGCGCCGTTCGCGCCCGTTCCGGCCCGCTCGAAGCGGTCTTTCAGCCGTCCCAGTTGCGCGGCGGGTACGACCGGCCCCGCATTGACCACGCGAAGCACGCCACCGGCCGCGACGACGATATCGACGGGCGCCGCGGGATCGCCATGCTTCAGCGCGTTCTCGATCAGGTTCCGCAGCAGTATCGCGAAGGCATCCGGATCGATCCGCGAGACCAGTTGGTCGTCCGACTTGTGCACGCGCAATCGCTCGCCGGCATTCTCCGCGCGCCGCATCTCGTCGACCAGGAAGGCAAGGACGGGCGCCAGATCGCCGGGCTCCTCGCGGACCAGGCCGACCCCTTCCGCCTTGGCGAGCTGCAACAGCTTTTCCGACAAGGTGGCGAGATCGTGCAGCGAACGCTCGATCCGGCGCGCCCGTGGCCCAAGCGGACCGGGTTCCACCTCGGCGATCAGCCGTTGGGTCTGGGCCAGCGCCGCCGCGATCGGCGTGCGGATTTCATGGGCGCTGTTCGCGGTGAAGCTCCGCTCTGCCTCGATTGCCGCCCCGAGACGGGCAATCAGCCGGTTGATCGCCTCGGCGATCGGCCGGAGTTCCGCCGGCAGCGTGTCGTCCGCAACCGGCGTCAGATCGCCGCCGCCGCGTCGCTCGACCTCGGCATTGAAAGCCGCGACCGGTCGCAGGCTGTGGCGGACGAACCACCACACCCCGCCGAGGCTCAGCGGAATGAAGGCCAGCAGCGGCAGCAATAGCGGAACCAGTGGCTCCATGATTGCCCGGCGCCGATCCGCCAGCGGTTCGGCGACTTCGAGGATCATCGTTCCGCTCACGCCCGCCTCGCCATACAGGCGGTGCGTCGCGGTCGTCGAAAAACCCGCCCGCGGCACGGCCGGAAAATGCGCCGGATCGGCGTCGTGGGATTTCAGCAGAACCCGCCCCGCCGGATCGCGGACCAGGTAGGTCAGGAACTCGCGATGCGCGCGCATCGCGATTGCCTCGTGCGGCAGGCCGGTCATTCCGCGTTCGAGAATGGCCGGAACGGCGAGCGGCAGCAACCGCTGCGCCGTTTCCTGAAGCGCGCTGTCGAGGGCTTCGTCGAGTTCGTGGCGGACCACCAGTCCGGCGCCGATTGCCGCCACCAGCCAGAGCAGCGCGACGCCGAACGCGAGCCCGAGGGCGAGCCGCCGCTGCAGGCTGCGCCGTTCGCTCACGACCTGCCCAGCCGATAGCCGAGACCGCGCATGGTTTCGATCACTCCGGCGCCGAGTTTCTTGCGCAGCCGACTGACATGGACCTCGATGGTGTTGCTCTCGACTTCCGTGCCGTAGGCATAGATCTTCTCCTCCAGCCGGGCCTTGGAGAAGATTGCCCCGGGATGCTGCACGAGCGCCTCGAAGATCGCCCATTCCCGCGCGGTCAGCTCGACACGCCGACCGGCCCGGAAGACGGCTTTCGCGGCGAGATCGATGTCGAGTTCGCCGAGCGTGACTTGCGGGTTGGGATTGCCCGCATAACGGCGGGCCACCGCGGCGATCCGGGCGGAAAGCTCGGACAGGTCGAACGGTTTGACCAGGTAATCGTCGGCGCCGGCATTCAGGCCGGCGATACGGTCGGAAATCTGGTCGCGCGCGGTCAGGATGATGACCGGCGTCACGCTGCCCTCGGCCCGGCGCCGTCGCAGAAAATCCAGGCCGCTGCCGTCGGGCAGCATGAGATCGAGCAACACCAGATCGTAGGCCGCGGCGCGGACGCTTGCGGCGGCATCGGCCAGCCGGGTCACCCGGTCGACCGCGTGGCCGGCCTCGGCAACATGCTCGCAGACCGCGGCGCCGAGCGCCTCGTCATCCTCGACCAGCAAGACTCGCATGTGATCCGTCCTCCCCGGGGGCCGGAAACTAGGCCCTCGACCTGAAGCCGGGCTGAAGCCAGTTCGGCCGCGGCTTCAGCTTGTCGTCAGGTTCGCATCCCATCTTGGTCTTAACGCAACCCCGATCCGGAGAAACAGCGATGAATCGTCTCACCACCGCCGCCGTCCTTCTCGCCGCCCTGCTCGGCACTAATTCCGCATTTGCCGAGGACCGCTGCAATGTGCCGGTCGCCGAATGGCAGCCCAGCGAAGCCCTTCAGCAGAAACTCGAGACCGAGGGTTGGAAAATCAAGCGGATCAAGTCCGACGACGGGTGCTACGAGGTCTACGCCATCGACCCGCGGGGCGACCGGGTGGAAGCCTATTTCGACCCCCGCAGCTTCAAGATGATCAAGCAGAAGATCGATGACTGACATGACGAGAACCACGGTCCCGGTCTGGGACCCGCTCGTCCGGCTGTTCCACTGGAGCCTCGTGGCCGCCTTCGCGATCGCCTGGCTGACAGCGGATGAGCTGGACAGGATCCACGAATGGTCGGGTTACGTGGCGGGCGGACTGGTCGCCTTCCGCTTGCTCTGGGGCCTGATCGGCCCGCGCCATGCCCGGTTTAGCCAGTTCGTACGGTCGCCCGCGGCGGTCGGCCAGTATCTCCGCGACATCCTGCGCGGCCGGGAGCGGCGCTTTGTCGGCCACAACCCGGCAGGTGCCGCGATGATCCTCGCCCTGTTGGCGATTACCGCGATGACCGCGACAACCGGCTGGATGACCACGCTCGACGTCTACTGGGGCATCAAATGGGTCGAAGATGTCCATGAGATCATGGCCAATCTGATGATTGTCATGGTCGCGATCCACGTCACGGGCGTCGCCCTGACGAGCCTGCGACACCGCGAAAACCTGGTCCGGGCGATGATCGTCGGGCGGAAACGGGCGCCCTCGGGTACCGACATAGACTGACCCTCGCCCCGGTCATTGCCGGCCCGCAAACACCGGCGGGCGACCCCCTTCGCCCGCCGGCCTGCGGCCCCCGACGATGTCGGGGGAGCAGTGTCCGCTATCGCCCTCTCAGGCGAATTCCTCGGTATCGACCGTGGCCTGCGCGGCCGCGTTGTAGCGCGACCCGGTCACCGTGCGCTCGTTGATGAGCGCCTCGAGGCGGGCCATCGTCGGCGCATCGAGACGCCAGCGGGCGGCGCCAAGATTTTCCTCCAGGTGATCGATCCGCGTGGTGCCGGGGATCGGCACGATATGCGGCGCCTTGGCAAGCAGCCAGGAAAGCGCAAGCTGGGCCATCGAGCAGCCGACCTCACCCGCAATCTCGGCAAAACCGTCCAGCAGCTTGAGATTCTTCGCGTAATTCTCCGGCGTGAAGCGCGGCATCGTGGCGCGGATGTCGCCGTCGGGGAAGCCCGTCACGTCGCGCAGCTTGCCGGTGAGGAAGGCCCGGGCGAGCGGGCTGAAAGCGACCAGCGTGGCGCCGATTTCCCGGCAGGTTTCCAGCACGCCGATTTCGACATTCCGCGACCACAGCGAGTATTCGCTCTGCACGGCTGCGATCGGATGCACCTTGTGCGCGCGGCGCACCGTCGCCGCCGAGACCTCGGACAATCCGATGGCGCGGATCTTGCCCGCAGCGACGAGGTCGGCGAGCGCGCCGACGCTGTCCTCGATCGGCACCTTCTTGTCCATCCGGTGAAGATAGTAGAGGTCGATCACGTCGGTGCCGAGACGGCGCAGCGCACCCTCGCAGGTCTTCTTCAGGGTCTCCGGGCGGCCGTCGAGCGCGCGCTTGCCATCGGGCCCCCGGTCCATGCCGCACTTGCTGGCGAGCAGGAACTCGTCGCGACGATGCATGACGGCCCGGCCGAGCAGTTCCTCGTTATGGCCGAGGCCGTAGATCGCCGCCGTATCCAGGTGGGTGCAGCCCAGATCGAGCGCCCGGTTCAGCAGCGCCGAGGCGTCCACCTCGTCCGGGCCGGGGCCATAACCGTGTGAGAGGTTCATGCAGCCCAGACCGATCGGATAGATCGATCCCGGGCCGAGTGTCCGTTCCGCAATCTTGTCGCTCAACCGAGACTCCTTTCGATCAGATCGAGCGTCCGCATCGCCGGCAGGCACTGGGCGACGGAGCCGTTGGGCTCACGTCCCTCCCGGATGGCGCCGATGAACTCGCGGTCGATCAGCTCGATTCCGTTGTTCGAGACCGCGACGCCCGACAGATCGACCTGTTCCTCCTTGCCGGTGAACAGATCGTCATAGCGGGCGATGTAGGTCCCGTTATCGCAGATATAACGGAAGAACGTCCCGAGCGGACCATCATTATTGAACGAAAGCGACAGCGTGCAGACCGCGCCGGACGGAACCTTGAGGCCGATCGACATGTCCATGGCGATGCCGAGTTCCGGATGGATCGGGCCTTGCAGCCCGAAGGCGCGGCTCGCCGTCTCGCCGGTCTGGTACTGGAACAGGTCGACCGTGTGGCAGGCGTGATGCCAGAGCAGGTGGTCGGTCCAGGAGCGTGGTTCGCCCAGCGCGTTCTTGTTGGTGCGCCGGAAGAAATAGGTCTGCACGTCCATCTGCTGGATCTTCAGCTCGCCGGCCTCGATCCGGTTGTGGATCCACTGATGGCTCGGGTTGAAGCGGCGGACATGGCCGGCCATGGCGACCAGCCCGGTTTCCCGCTGGGCCGCGACGAGCGCCTCGGAATCGGCCAGGCTGTCGGCCATCGGGATCTCGACGAGCACATGCTTGCCGGCCTTCAGGCACTGGATCGCCTGGGCCGCGTGCAACTGCGTCGGCGTCGACAGGATCACCGCGTCGACGTCGTCGCGGGCCAGGCTTTCCTCCAGGTCGGTCGTCGCATGCGGGATGCCGCGCTCGGCGGCGAAGCCATCGATGCTGTTCGACCGGCCGACGACCGAGGTCACGCGTACATCCTCGATCGCGCCGAGGGCATCCAGATGCTTCCGCCCGAAGGCGCCCGCCGCGCCGGCTACACAGACTCTCATCACCACCTCTTCTTCCTCTCTCCCAGGCTAGTCGTTCTCGAGCACCAGATGCCCGACCGCGGTGTTGGACGCGGGCACGTGATAGTGCCGGTGCACTTCCCTGACCCGGGCGTTCATCGCGCCGCGCATCACCAGCCACATCACCAGCTCGATCCCTTCCGAGCCGGCCTCGCGCAGGTACTCGACATGGGGTATGGCCGCCGCGGCCTCCGGCTCGTTGACCAGCAGGTCGAGGAAGCGCCGGTCGAAGTCCGCATTGATCAGCCCGGCGCGCTCAGCCTGCAACTGGTGCGACATGCCGCCGGTGCCGAAGATCGCGACGCGCAGGCCCGGCTCGAAGCTGTCAACCGCGCGGCGGATCGCCCTGCCGAGCTGGAAGCAGCGGTTGCCGGTCGGCGGCGGATACTGAACCACGTTCACGGCCAGCGGAATGACCGGACAGGGCCAGGCCTCGGGCTGGCCGAAGGCCAGCGACAACGGCACCGTCAGGCCGTGATCGACCTCCATCTCGTTGACGATCGTCAGATCGAACTCGTCCAGGATCACCGACTGGGCAATATGCCAGGCGAGATCCGGATGACCCTTGACGAGCGGCACCGGCCGGGCACCCCAGCCCTCGTCGGCCGGCCGGTACTCGGCGGCGCAGCCGAGCGCGAAGGTCGGGATGATCTCCAGCGAAAAGGCGTTGGCATGATCGTTGAAGACGACGATGGCAACGTCGGGCTTGAGTTCGGCCATCCATTTCCGAGAGGCCTCGTAGCCGGCAAACAGCGGCTGCCAGTAGGGCTCCGCGGTCTTGCCCTGGTCCATCGCCACGCCGATGGCGGGCACGTGGGACGTCGCGTAACCGCCGACGATCTCAGCCATTCGACCACTCCGACTTGCTGCGGTTGCCGGCGATCGGGCGTCCGCCCCTGAGCATCATGTCGCGATAGTCCTCCAGCGCCATGCCGGTCATCAGGGCGGCCAGTTCCTGAAAGGTCAGGCCGTCGGTCGCCGCCAGTTTCGCCGTGTAATAGACATTCCCGCCAAGGCCGAGCATGCGGTTCCAGTCGCGCGCCAGGACGGCCTGCCGCTGTTCCCCGGACATCGGGAAGCGGTCCAGGTAACTGGCCTCGTCCGCCTTGAACGCCTCCCGGTTGCCGGCCACGCGCAGCGACATGCAGAACATGTTCAGGTGGTAGCCCTGGCGTGACCGGGCCGCGTCGAACACGTGCGTGCCCGGAATGTCGTCGTAATCCGCTGTCATGCCGCCTCGTCCTTGCTCGGGATCCGTTCGATCAGGGCGTCGGCGAGAACGCGGTAGTCGTCGTTCTCCATCGGCAGGCCGAGCCCCCCTATTTCCGCCTGCCAGCCAACCGTCGCCGCGGCCATTCGGGGCGCCAGCCCCAGTTCCTCGACGGTCCGCGCCACCTCGCGCATCTCGGCCGCGCGCCGCGTGCCGTGGATCATCGCCCGGCTCATCATGTAGGCCGCCCGCCCGGCGACGTCGAAACCGGGGAAACTCTTCTCCAGCGAGGCCAGCACGGTCTCGTCGACACCCGCCTTCCGGCCGGTGAGCACGCATTCGAGAAACAGCGCCTCCATGCCCTTGATCATGATCGATCGTACCATCTTGATCGACGAGGCGGCGCCGACCGGCCCCTCGACCGCCTGCGCATTCATGCCGAGTGCCCCAAGCCGTTCCAGAGCCGCCGCCGCGTGCGGCCCGGCGACCAGCAGCGGCGTCCGGTGCAGACCCGGATGGACCGGCGCCATGACCGCCGTGTCGACGTAGCGGCCGCCGGCGGCCTCGATCGACAACGCGGCCCGGCGCTTGCTCTCGGGCGAGCAGGAATTGCAGTCGAAATAGAGCGCGCCGGCGCCGATCCCCGGTGCGGCCGCCTCCGCCGCGACGAGCGCCTGATCGGCGGTCACGGTCGAGAATATCGCCGCGGCGCCGGCCAGCGCCCCGGCAAGGCTCGCCGCACCGGTGATGCCGGTCCGAGCGTAATCGGCCCGCTTGGCCGCGACGATGGCGGCGTCGGCCGAGTCGGTCTTGATGTCATAGGCGACGATCGCTTCGGTTCGCCCGGCGCCCCATCCGGCAACGAAGGCCTGCGCGGCCTCGCCATAACCGATGAAGGCGACCGTTCCCGGCGCTGTTCCCCTGTTTTCGCTGATGCCTGCCACGTTCCCGTTCTCCCGTCCGGCGGGCTCTTCGACCGTCCGCTGCTCGACCGGCGTACCATTCAACGGCCAACCTGAATAATCGGAAATTCATCTCCGCTATTCATTTCTTGAATAATGCGACCGGGTCAATGCCGCTCAGGGCTGCGCCGTTGCCAGCTCGCCCGCCCGGCGCAGGCAATCGAGGAAGGCGCTCTGGGTCCCGGTCGGCCGCCAGTCCCGCCGGCAGGTCGTTCCGATCGGCCGGACCGTGCCGGCGCTATCGACGGGGAGCGGCGCGAGCAGGCCCATTTCCTGCTCGTGGCGGATCTGGTGGGTCGAGATCAGGGTCAGCCGATCGGAACCCGTCAGCAACCCGCGGATCAACACCAGTGAGCTTGCCTCGACGATCGACGATGGCTCGCTCACGCCCGCGAACAGCGCCTCGAAATGGCGGCGTGTCGGCGTGCCGCGGCGGGCAACCACCCAGGGATAGGCGGCCAGGTCGTCGCGCCCGATCGCCCCCTGCCGGCACAACGGATGGCCGGCCCGGCCGACCACCGCGAGCGGATCGCGGAACAGCTCCTCCTGCACGACATCGTCGATCGGCACCGGAATGCGCAGCGCACCGACCAGCACGTCGATATCGCCATGGCGAAGCCCGTGCAGCAGGTCGTCATAGGGGCCGTCGATAACGCTGAACCTGACATCGGGCCGGGATTCCATCAGCATGTTGATCGCGCTCGGCAGCACGAAGGTTCGCGCCAGCGGCATCGTGCCGACGACGATCCGGCCCTGGTCGACGCCCAGCGTCTCGCCGATCTCGGCGAAGCCCTGGGCCAGTTCGGCGAAGGCGAGCCGCACCGAGCGGGCGAGCATCTCGGCCGCCGGCGTGACCTCAATCCCGCCGGCACTCTTGATGAACAGGGCAAGCCCGGACAGCCGCTCCAGGTCGCGCGCCGCCCGGTGCAGGCTCGGTTGCGACACCCCCGCCTCGCGCGCCGCGAGGGTGAAGTTCCCGGCCCGGGCGACGGCAACCAGCGCCCGGAGCTGCGCGCTGGTCGCCAACTGGTCGAAATTCGAGAAGCCGCGCCCGCCCCGTCGCGCGCCCAGGCGGAGCGCCTCGCGGGCGCCGTTCCGGACCAGCGAGAGCGCCCGCTCGACACGGGAGAGAAAACGCTGGCCCAGTTCGTTGACCCGCATGCCGCCCGGCGAGCGCACGAACATCGGCGCGCCGAGCTGTCCTTCCAGCTTGGCAAGCGCCTGGGTGATCGCCGGCTGCGACAGGTGGACCCGCGTCGCGGCCTGCGAGATGCTGCCGCTCGCGGCGACTTCGCGAAAGGCGCGGAGATGGCGAAAATTCGGCATCCGGTCGTACAGGATCTCGTCCACGCCCCACCCTTCCCACATTTCTTTTTCTCTATAGCCATTTCTTATACTGCTGCATCGAGATTGGAATAGGGAACAGCGTATTGCGCGGGGATACTGCCCGGAGATTTCTTTCCGCGGCGCGCCCTCGGGCGGCCGCGCATCCTGCTTCACGAGGCTTCCATGACAGACCGCAAGACAGCCCTGGTGATCAGCGCCCATGCCGCCGACTTCGTCTGGCGCTGCGCCGGCGCGATCGCGTTGCACCAGGAAAAGGGCTACGACGTCACCATCGTCTGCCTCTCGTTCGGCGAGCGCGGAGAATCGGCGAAACTCTGGAAGCAGGCGGGCGCGACCCTGGAAGGCGTGAAGGCGGATCGCCGGAAGGAGGCGGAGGCCGCCGCCCAGGCGCTCGACGCGCACGACATCCGCTTCCTCGACGCCGGCGACTACCCGCTCGCCCTCGACGAGGCGAAGAAGTTCGCGCTCGTCGACATCATCCGCGCGGTCCAGCCGGCTTTCATGTTGAGCCATTCGCTCTACGATCCCTACAATACCGACCACATGTACGCGACCAACGTCGCCATGGAATGCCGCATGATCGCCCAGGCCTGGGGCCACAATCCCGGCCAGAAGGTGCTCGGCGCGCCGCAGCTCTACCTGTTCGAGCCGCACCAGACCGAGCAGATGGGCTGGAAGCCGGATGTCTTCCTCGACATCACCCCGGTCTGGGAGAAGAAGCGCGCGGCCATCGAATGCATGCAGGGCCAGGAGCATCTCTGGACCTACTACACCAACCTCGCGGAGAACCGGGGCAACCATTTCCGGCGCAACTCGGGCGGCCAGTCCGGCGGCCGGCCGGCGAAATATGCCGAGGGTTTCCAGTCGATCTACCCGCGCACCGTGGACGAACTCTGATGTCGGGAATCGTCGTCAGGGAAATCGCGCGCGCCCCGCAGGCCATCATCGACGGTCTCGGCGCCTGCGGCGTCGCCACCGTGCACGAGGCGCAGGGCCGGAAGGGTCTGCTCGCCGCGTCCATGCGGCCGATCTATCCGGGGGCGCGGCTCGCCGCCTCGGCGGTGACGATCTCCGCCCCGCCCGGCGACAACTGGATGGTCCACGTGGCGATCGAGCAGCTCACGAGCGGCGACATCCTCGTGCTCGCGCCGACCTCGCCCTGCGAAGACGGCTATTTCGGCGACCTGCTTGCGACGTCGGCGCGGGCCCGGGGCGGCGTCGGGCTGGTGATCGACGCCGGCGTCCGCGATGTCCGTGACCTGACGGAGATGGGCTTCCCGGTCTGGTCGAAGGCCGTCTTCGCCCAGGGCACGGTGAAGGAGACCATCGGCTCGGTCAATGTCCCGGTGGTCTGCGCCGGTGCGCTGGTCAATCCCGGCGATGTCATCGTCGCCGACGACGACGGTGTCTGCGTCGTGCGCCGCGAGGAAGCCGAAGCGGTACTCGCGAAGGCGCGCGACCGCGAGGCGAAGGAAGTCGAGAAGCGCAAGCGGCTCGCCGCCGGCGAGCTTGGCCTCGACATCTACGACATGCGCGGGCGGCTGGCCGAGAAAGGCCTGAAATATGTCTGACGGCGTCCGCTGCATGTGGATGCGCGGCGGCACCTCGAAGGGCGGTTTCTTCCTGCATGAAGACCTGCCGGCCGATCCGGCGATCCGCGACGCCTTCCTGCTGTCGGTCATGGGCTCGCCCGACCCGCGCCAGATCGACGGGCTGGGCGGCGCCGACCCGCTCGCCTCCAAGGTCGCGGTGGTGCGACGCTCGGAGCGCGAGGGCGTCGACGTGGATTACCTGTTCCTGCAGGTCTTCGTCGACCAGCCGATCGTCACCGACAAGCAGAACTGCGGCAATATGCTGGCCGGCGTCGGCCCCTTCGCGATCGAGCGCGGACTCGTGCCCGCGACCGGCGACGAGACCCCGGTGACCATCTTCATGGAGAACACCGGCCAGACCGCGACGGCGCTGGTCGCGACACCGGGCGGCCGGGTGACTTATGCCGGAACGGCGCGGATCGACGGCGTGCCGGGTACCGCCGCCCCCGTCCCCGTCACCTTCCAGGACACCGCCGGCTCGACCTGCGGCGCGCTTCTGCCGACCGGCAACCTGGTCGACGTGATCGACGGTGTCGAGGTCACCTGCATCGACAACGGGATGCCGGTAGTCGTGATGCGGGCCGCCGACCTCGGGATCACCGGCGACGAGAGCCGCCAGACGCTGGATGCGGACGAGACGCTGAAGGCGAAGCTCGAGAAGATCCGCCTTGAAGCCGGCCCGCTGATGAATCTCGGCGATGTTCGCGCCGCCTCGGTGCCGAAGATGTGCCTCGTCTCGGCGCCGAAGGCCGGTGGTGCGGTCTGCACGCGCACCTTCATCCCGCATCGCTGTCACGCCTCGATCGGCGTCCTCGGCGCGGTCAGCGTGGCCACCGCCTGCATGCTGCCCGGCACCCCCGGGGCGTCCGTCGCGACGATCCCGGATGGCGCCCGCAGGACCCTCGACATCGAGCATCCGATCGGCGCCATGTCGGTGGTGGTCGAGGTCGACGGCAGCGGCGCGGTCAGCAACGCCGCCATCCTCAGGACCGCACGCAAGCTGTTCGACGGCACCGTCTTCGCCGCCTGACTTACCGGAGTATTCGATGGATCCCGACTGGCTGCCCTTCCACCCGGACCCGACCAGGCCGGCCTTCGTCCCGCCGGAAGGCGCGGTCGATGCCCATTGCCATGTCTTCGGACCCGCCGCGCAGTTCCCGTACGCGCCGGAACGGAAATACACCCCCTGCGACGCCTCGAAGGAGCAGCTGTTCGCGCTCCGCGATTTTCTCGGCTTCGACCGCAACGTGATCGTCCAGGCGACCTGTCACGGCAAGGACAACCGGGCGCTGGTCGATGCGCTGAAGAGCTCCGGCGGCAAGGCGCGCGGCGTCGTCTCGGTCGGCCCTGACGTGAGCGACGAGGCACTGGCCGAAATGGACGCGGCGGGCGTGCGCGGCGTGCGCTTCAATTTCGTCAAGCGGCTGGTCGATGCGACACCGAAGGACGTCTTCCTCGGGATCGCCGAACGGATCGCCAGACTGGGCTGGCATGTCGTGGTCTATTTCGAGGCGGCCGACCTCGAGGAACTGATCCCCTTCCTGAAGGAGATCCCGACGACGATCGTGGTCGATCACATGGGCCGCCCCGACATCGCGAAGGGCGTCGACAATCCGGGCTTCCGGCGCTTCGTCGGCCTGATGGAAGATGTGCCCACCCTCTGGTCAAAGGTAACCTGCCCGGAACGGCTGAGCCTGGAAGGCCCGCCCGCCTACGCCGACGTCGCGCCCTTCGCCCGCCACATCGTCGACCGTTTCACCGACCGCGTGCTCTGGGGCACCGACTGGCCGCATCCGAACATGAAATCGCACATGCCGGACGACGGCCACCTGGTCGACGTGATCCCGCATATCGCGACCGATGCGGCGAAACAGCGGGCCCTGCTGGTCGACAACCCGATGCGGCTCTACTGGGCCTGAGGCGGAACGGCCGGGCGATCAGGCGAGCAGCGATTTCAGCGGGAAATCCGGGTCGGCCGCCTGATCGGGGGTCGGCGAGACGCCGGCGGCGAGCAGTTTCCGGCCCTGCAGATGGTCGCCCGCGCGGTTGACGGAATCGATCGCCCGCAGTTCCGTCCCCCTGAAATGGAAGAGCGAGAATTTCCCGAGCGCCGGATCGCCCCGCAGGACCGTGCGATCGCAGCCGTCCTGCAGCCCGACCATCTGCAGCTTGACGTCATACTGGTCCGACCAGAACCACGGTACTGTGACATAGGGCCGGTCATGGCCGGCGATGGTGGCCGCGACCGTGCGCCCCAGATCGGCTGCGTTCTGCACCGATTCAAGGCGGATCCGCCGTCCGGTGAACGGATGCTCGACCGCCGCGCAATCGCCGGCGGCGAGGATCGCGGGGTCCGACGTGCGGCCGTGACCGTCGACGACGATGCCGTTGTCGATGGTGAGCCCGGCCGCCTCGGCAAGCGCGGTTTCGGGGACGACGCCGATCCCGACCAGCACCAGCTCGGCCTTGTGGCTGCTGCCGTCGGCGCAGGCGACAGCGCTCACCGCGCCACTCTCGCCCGTTATCGCGTTGACTGCCATGCCGCAGGCGATGTCGACGCCGTGACCGCGATGGAGCGCGGTGAAGAAGTCGGACAGTTCGGGCGACAGGACACGCGCCATGACCCGTGGCAGGGCCTCCAGCACGCGGACCCGCTTGCCGAGTTTCGCGGCAGCAGCGGCAAATTCGAGGCCGATGAAGCCGGCGCCGATAACCACGACGTCCGCGGCGCGGGCAAGCGCCGCCTTGATCCGGTCACTGTCGTCGAGGCTCCTGAGATCGAAGACCCCGGCAAGATCGGCGCCCGGCACCGGCAGCCGCCGGACGCGGGCGCCGGTTGCGAGCACGAGATGGCTGTAGGGCAGCGTCGTGCCATCCACGAGGCGCACCTGCCTTGACGACCGCTCGATCGCCGTGACCCGGGTGCCGAGCCGAAGCGCGATGTTATGTTTTCCGTAATAGTCTTCGTTGCGAAAACTCAGCCGTTCCCGCGCCAGGTCGCCGAGCATGTAGCTCTTGGACAGCGGCGGGCGCTGGTAGGGCAGATGCGGCTCCTCGCCCACCAGGGCCACCGGCCCGTCGAAGCCTTCGCGGCGCAGCGAGTCCGCGACCTGGTAGCCCGCCTGTCCGGCACCGACGACGACGACCCCGCGCTCCGCCTCTATGCCTGCCATGTCGCCGCCTTCCCTCTACTGTCGTGACTTGAAGCCTGCGCGAACCGGTCCGCGCGACAAGGCGCGAGCAGTACTTCGTCCGAGCCGTCGAGCAGTTCCGCCGCCGCGAGGCGGGCCACGGTCGGGGCGAGCGTCACCCCGGCATGCATCGCCGCCAGGTAGAGACCGTCAATCCCCGCGACGGCCCCGACGATCGGCAGCCCGTCATCCGGCATTGGCCGCCAGCCGACGCTGACCTGTTCGAGGCGGAGTGCTTCCGTGCCGCGCAGGCCGGCGCGGATCGCAGCAAGCGCCCGGGCCGCGACCGCATCCGGGCCGTTCGTGGCCGTATCGTCCAGATAATCCTCGGCCGCCAGCAGGCTCCCGGCGCCGCGCCGTCGGACCTCGAAACCGGGACCGGACAGGATCGGCCCGGGCGACATGGCGATCCCGCGACAATGCAGCAGGATCGCCGGCGAGACATGGAGTGGCAGGGCCACGCCGAGAGGTGCTGCGAGCGCCGCCGCGCCCGCCCCGGCGGCCAGCACCACGTGGTCCGCCGGGATCCGTTCTGTGCCCACATTCACGCCGTCGACCCGGCCATCGCTCGCGGTGATCGCGTCGACGGGGGTGCGGTCGCGCAGAACCGCCCCGGCCTCGCACGCGGCCGCGACCAGCACCCGCACGGCAGCCGGCGGGTCGACCGCGCCTTCGCCGCCCGCCCATGCGGCAACCGCCGGCGGATCGACGAGCATCGGGGCCCGTGCCATGATCTCGGCGCGTTCCAGCAGGAGGACGTCGTAGCCCCGCTCGGCATGATCGCTGACCAAACGCTCGGTTGCCCCGGTATCGGCGGTCCAGGAGAGCGCCCCCCGCCACTCCGGCGCAAGTCGGCCATCCAGTCGCGCATCCAGCCTGTGCCAGTCTTCCATCGCGGCCTGCCGAAGTCGCGCACAGGGCGCCGCCATGCCGTGCGTGACGGTGATCCAGCCGAAGCTTGCGGCGGTCGCCCCGCCGCCGGGGATGCCTGCTTCAAGCAAGGTCACCGCGGCACCCCGGCGCGCGAGATCAAGGGCGATCGCCGCACCGACGATGCCGGCGCCGATCACGGCGATTGTCGGTCCTGTTCCGCCCACGGCTCTCCCCCATCTCCTGCCCCACCATCGCAACCGCACGAGAGTTGATCAAGGTCAAGGCGGCCAACCGGCCATTCCCGCAGTCTGGCGGCATCGCATCGCATGGCCGGCACGACCACCCGCGAGGGCGTATCCGGCCCCCGCCCCGTTCGACCGACCGTTTGAGGGGTTGGCCGGAGCGCGCACGGAGGATACCGAAATGGTCGCGAAATACCTTGTCGCCGTCGACGGCTCCAGCCACGGCTGGAAGGCGCTCGACCTCGCCGTCGATCTGGCCGCCCAGCGCCACGCCGGGCTGGTCATCCTACATGTCGTCCGCCACGAACCGGTGCCGGACGGCCTCGAACGCTTCGCCGAGGTCGAGGGCATCCGCAAGGACGAGCTCGCGGCCCGCTACGAGGCCGGCGGCAGGATGGGGGCCGGCATCCTCCGCGAAGCCGAGATCCGCGCCCGGAGCGCGAAGATCGACGGGGTCGAGAGCCGGACCGAGGAAGGCGACCCGGCCAGTCAGATCGCGCTCGTCGCCCGGCAGGTCCATGCCGAGATGATCTTCATCGGCAGCCGCGGCCTGAACGACGCGGCAGGCCTGCTGATGGGCAGCGTTTCCCACAAGGTGCTGCATCTGGCCCGCTGCACCTGCGTCGCCGTCCGCTAACCGCCGGGCTCTTCCGCTCCGGCGGCGGCCCAGACGACTGTGTTCTGGATCACATTATCGTGATACACGGCCGCCTACCTGTCTGAACAGGTGCCGAAAGAAAGCCGAGAAGCGGCCGACGGACGGCACCCTGGTCAAACAGGGGAACGGCAATGAATGCAATATTCGACTTTCCGGCAACCGACCGCTACGCCCGGTGTATTCGTGCCTCGAAGCAGGTCCGCTGGGACATCGACAATGATGTGATCCGTGATCGGCATTTCGACCGGTCCGACAAGTTCCTGCCCGACGGACTCTCGCTCGTCCGCGACTTCACCACGCTCTCTGTCGACGAACAGCACTTCCTCAGCCAGATCCAGGGCCGCACCTACGCCAACATCTTCGGTCTGGCGGAGCGCTTCATCAACGCCAAGATACTCGAGCTCAGCCGCGACTACTGGCTCGGCGACCAGGTGGCACTCGAAGCGCTGGTCCGCTTCAGCGACGAGGAACTGAAGCATCAGGCCCTGTTCCGGCGGATCGAGGAGATGATCGCCGAGACCTTGCCGGCAGGCTATCGCTTCGACGTCGATCCGGATCAGGTGGCGATGGCCGTGCTCGGCAGCAGCACCTGGGCGGTGCTGGCGCTGACCCACGACATCGAGCTCTTCACCCAGCTGCATTACCGCCAGTCGATCGAGCCCGACAGCATGCTCTCGCCGCTCTTCAAGGACGTCTTCCTGTTCCACTGGAAGGAGGAAAGCCAGCACGCGATCCTCGACGAACTGGAATGGAAGCGTCATGACGCGACATTCAGCCCGGCGGAACGAGATCAGGCAGTCGATGATTTCATCGGCCTTGTCGGCGCCGTCGACGGAATCCTCCAGGTCCAGGCCAAGGCCGATGCCGCCTATTTCGTCGCCGCCTGCGGACGCACCGTGGACGTCGAGGAAGCAGCCGAAATCGAGACCGGAATCGTCGCCGCCTATCGCTGGCAGTATATCCACTCCGGCGCCGACCATCCGCACTTCCAGAAAGTGCTCGGCAGCCTCGTCAGCGAGCAACAGCTCGGCCGCATCGCGGCCACGCTCGGGGCACTCCAGTAGGAACGTCCCGCCCCGGGGAACCAGTCCGAGATCTTCAGAAACGTCCCGATACAGGAGAATTGTCATGAACGCGCATACGCAGACCAGTGTCGCACCGACCATCGTCAACGGCCTGAATGTCGACGACCTGAAGGCGCTCGCCGCCTCGGTCGCGAACGATACCGACAAGGGGCACACCCGTTGGCGGGTCGCGACCTCCTGGCAGGGTCAGACCCGCAGCCGCTCCGAAGTGACCGGCTTCGATCTCGACGGCGAGACCGTGGAGCGGCACTTCACCATCGACATCGACGAGCCGGAAGAACTCGGCGGCGGCAATCGCCATGCCAACCCGCAGGAGCATCTGCTGTCGGCACTCAACGCCTGCATGACCGTCGGCTACGTGGCGCAATGCGCGGTGCGCGGGATCAGGCTTGACAGCGTCGAGATCGAGACCGCGGGCGACATCGACCTGCGCGGCTTCTTCGGCCTCGATCCGGATATCGCGCCGGGCTTCGAGAGCCTGCGCTATACCGTTCGGATCAAGGGCGACGGCACTCCGGAGCAGTTCCGGGAGATCCACGAGGCGGTGACGGCGACCTCGCCGAACGTCCACAATATCTCGCGGGCGATCGGTCTTCGCCCGACCCTGATCGTCGAGTAGCGGCGCAGCCGGAGCAGCGCGCGGCGCGCGCCCCGCGGGATCCCCCGCGGGGCGCAGCCGTTTCGGCAGGGGTTCAGAACATCAGCCGGGCGCCGACCACAAGGAACAGGCTGTCGGCGTCGCCGCCCTCCGCCCGCTTCAGATTGGCGGTTTCGCCAAAGCTCCGTTCGTAATGAACGCCGACATAGGGCGAGAAGGCCCGGTCGACGAGGTCGTAGCTTAGCCGGGCGCCGATCTCGACCTTCGGCCCCCAGGCACCGCGACCGGCGAACCGGTCGTCGACAAGCGGAACCTCGACCTCGACGCTTGGCGTGAGGATAAGCCGATTGGTGATCAGCCCCTCGTATTCCGCCTCGAACCGGAAATACGGACGATCGGAGACGAACAGGTCGGCATCGATCTCGAACCATTGCGGCGCGAGACCGTGAAGACCCAGAACGCCATGCACCCGCTTGTATCCGTCGGGGGTCTCGACACTGACCCCGGCCACGGCATCGAAGAAGTCCGAGATCGGCTTCTGCAGGCGCAACTGGTTCTGCAACGACTCGAAATTCTTTTCCCCGGTCTCGTACTCGGCCTCGCTTCGCCAGACCAGGCGAAGCTCGTCCTTGCCGAAGAAGGCATCGAAATCCCAGGCGGCGACGTCGTCGCCCGTGCCGGCGCGATACTCGAGCTGTTCCGCCTGGAACCCCCAGACATAGGGCTCCGCCCGGGCAATCGACAGGCATGCGGCAAGCAGCGTGAGGGCCGCCGCCGCGATGGCAAGAAAGCGTCCGTTCATCGCCTCAACCTCCGCTCACACCGGTCAGCGCCGCCGCCTTTTCCGGAGGACCGCCTTCCACGATCACCTTCCGGAACATCCCGGTGTCCGCGTGATAGGAGAGATGGCAGTGGAATGCCCATGCCCCGGGCGCGTCGACCTCGGTCTCCATGTAGACGGTCGTTCCAGGCGTCACGCTGACAACGTGCTTGATCGGGTTCCAGCGGCCGTTGCCATTGTCGAGGATCGACCACATGCCATGCAGGTGCATGGGATGGGTCATCATCGTCTCGTTGACGAACTTGAAACGGACCCGCTCGCCATACTGCAGCCGGATCGGCTCGGCATCCTCGTACTTGATCCCGTTGATCGACCAGATATAGCGCTCCATGTTGCCGGTCAGCCGGAGCTCGATCTCGCGCCCCGCCGGCCGCTCCGCATAGAGCGGCGATTGTGCCTTCAGGTCGCTGTAGGAAAGGAACTTCCCGCCCGGCTCGGCCGCGGTCGGGCTGAGGCCGCTGCCCGGGGCATAGAACGGATCGGGTTTGTCCATCGCCATTCCGCCGTGGGCACTGTGGTCCATGCCTTTCATCGTCGTGCCGTCCGGCATGCTGTGGGTCATGCCCGGCATCGAACCCTGGTCCATGCCTTTCATCGTCGTGCCGTCGGGCATGCTATGGGTCATGCCCGGCATCGAACCGTGGTCCATGCCTTCATGCGCCATGCCCATGTCGGCCATAGTCAGGAGCGGCGCCGGGCGCAGCTCCGGCACGTCGGCCTCCTCCCCCTCGCGGGTCGCGAGCGTACCCCGGGCGAACCCGGTTCGGCCCATCGATTCAGCGAAGATCGTATAGGCACGGTCCTCCGTCGGACGGACGATCACGTCGAACGTCTCGGCCACCGCGATGCGGAACTCGTCGACCGTGACCGGCTGCACGTTGTTGCCGTCGGCCTGTACCACGGTCAATTTCAGACCCGGAATGCGAATGTCGAAATAGGTCATCGCCGACGAATTGATGAAGCGGAGGCGCACCCGTTCGCCCGGCGTGAAAAGCCCGGTCCAGTTCTGCGACACCGCCTTGCCGTTGATCAGCGGGGTGAAGCCCTGCAAATCCTCGATATCGGTCGGCATCATGCGCATCTCGCCCCAGGCGGCGCGGTCGGCCAGCGTCCGGTCGAGCCCCTTGCTGGCGACATCGTCGAGGAAGTCGAACAGGGTGCGTTGCTTCCGGTTGTAGTAATCCGCCGACATCTTCAGGTTGCGCAGGATCCGGTCGCCGGAATGGGGGTGGGCATCCGTCAGCTGAACGACATAGTCGCGATCGTATCGGAAGGGCTCGCGCTTCTTCGGCGTGATCACGATGGCGCCGTAGGCGCCGTCCGGTTCCTGGAACCCGGTATGGCTGTGGAACCAGTAGGTGCCGCTCTGGCGGATCGGGAACCGGTATGTGAAGGTCTCGCCGGGCGCGATGCCGGGATAGGAAATTCCCGGGACGCCGTCCTGATCGGTCGGCAGAATGATGCCGTGCCAATGCACCGAGGTCGATTCCGAGAGGTTGTTGGTCACGTTGATCGTGACCTCCTCGCCTTCCTCGAAGCGCAGAACGGGGCCCGGTGTGGCGCCGTTATAGCCGATGCCGCTACGGGTGAAGCTTCCGGTGTCGACCTGAACGCGGTCGACGGTGAGATTGTATTCGCCGGACTGGACTGCGGTCACGGGCGCCAGCAAGGCGCCGAGACAGAGCAGGCCGGCAGGCATGAGGCCGAAGGATTTCATCCTGGCATTCCTTTTCATGATGGTCGGCGACGCGGGAAGTCCGGGCGAGACGGCCTTGCGACCGCCCCGTCCGAGTGCCGTCAGTGCTTGATCATGATTTGTCCCTGCATGCCCGCCTCGTAATGGCCTGGGACGTTGCAGGCGAATTCGAGGACGGCGTCCTCCGGGAAGGTCCAGACGACCTCGCCGGACTTGCCGGGCTCCAGCAGCACGCTGTTGGGATCGTTGTGCATGCCATGGCCCATATCGGCCTGCATGGCCTTTGCCGCCTCGTGATTGATCCGGTCGGGCTCGAGCACGCCATGCTCCACCATCATCATCATTTCCTTCTGATGACCGCGATGCATGTCGGCTGTACCGATATTGAACTCGTGGACCAGTTCGCCGTTGTTGCGAACGGTGAAGCGCACGGTCTCGCCGGCCTTCACATCGACCTTCTCAGGCTCGTAGAAATTGTCGTGCATGACGATCTCGACGGTGCGCGTGGCCTTGGCGGCCTCGCCGGCGTGACCGACACCCTTGGACGAACCATGGCCCATGTCCGCGGACGATGGGCCCGCGGCGAGTACGGCGGCAACGGTGAACGCGGCACCGGCAGCGGTGCGCGACAGGCAGGAAAAATTCATCGGATATCCCCGAATATTGGAATCGCATGTACGGAGTCCGGCGTCGGCCATCTCATGGAGAGACGGCCGGAAGCGGGACAGGTGAAGGCGATCAGGTTCGAGGAGGCGGTGTTTCGGCCCCGGACAGGATTCCGCGTTGCCGCTCGGCGTAGGCAGCGAAATCCGCAGGCCGCGCAAAGATCACAGGCGTTCCGACCTGTTCAGGCTGTCCCAGGAAACCGCCGCAATGGCCGAACGCCATCGCGCAGCAAAGGTCTCCGCCGGT
The DNA here is from genome assembly GCF_900172325.1 of Oceanibacterium hippocampi. Taxonomy (GTDB): domain Bacteria; phylum Pseudomonadota; class Alphaproteobacteria; order Sneathiellales; family Sneathiellaceae; genus Oceanibacterium; species Oceanibacterium hippocampi. The sequence continues at coordinate 634,205 of NZ_FWFR01000002.1, forward strand.
ATCGCAATCCACTTCCCCGTCGGCGCAAATGCCGTCCTCATGCATCGAGGCCATGGCCGTCGATGTTCCATGATGGGTGGCCTCGGCAGCGAGACCATCGCTGCCATTCGCCATTGTCGTCGCCGACAGGAGCGTCAGCACGACCAGCCAGGAAAGGAACCGCTTCATACCGGTCTGATAATCGGCCAAACGACCGGAAGATCAAGATCGCCGCAAAAGAATCTCGTTGACCTTCCAGTGACTGGAAACTCCATATCCAGTTTATATTGATCCAGGAGGGCACGATGTCGGATGGTGCGGCGATCACAGAGACGATGATTATCAGGGATCCGGTTTGCGGCATGCTCGTGGACCCCGGTCCCGAAACACCGATCGCGGACGTCGACGGCCATGCCTTTCATTTCTGTGCCGAAGGATGCCGCAAGCGATTCGAGGCCGACCCGCAGTCCTACATACGTGCGACCGACCCGGTGTGCGGCATGACGGTCGAGCGCGCCAGCGCCCGCCACATGGCGAAGCATCAGGGCGAGCGCCACTATTTCTGCTCGTCCGGCTGCCTGACGAAATTCGAGAAGGACCCGGACGCCTACCTGGGCGATCGGCCGCCGCCCGAACCGATGCCCGAGGGCACGATCTATACCTGCCCGATGCATCCGGAAATCGAGCGGACCGGGCCGGAGGATTGCCCGATCTGCGGCATGGCGCTGGAGCCGAAGGGCCTGCCCGCCGCCGATGAGGGCCCCAACCCTGAATTCGTCGATTTCCGCCGTCGCTTCGTTGTCGGCGCGATATTGACCGTTCCCGTCCTCGTGCTGGCGATGGCCCCGCACCTGGGCTTCGGGTTGCGCGGCATGATTGGCGAGCGCCTGTCGCTCTGGCTCGAACTCGTGCTCTCGACGCCGGTCATCCTGTGGTCCGGCTGGCCGTTCCTGGTGCGCGGCGCGAAATCCTTCCGCACCATGAACCTCAACATGTTCAGCCTGATCGCGATCGGCGTCTCGGCCGCTTACCTCTTCAGTCTCGTCGCGGTGCTGGCGCCGGGCCTGTTTCCCGCCGGGTTCCGCGACGCGGAGGGCAATGTCGGGGTCTATTTCGAGGCCGGCGCGGTAATCGTCGTGCTGGTGCTGCTCGGCCAGTTACTCGAACTCGGCGCCCGCCAGCGGACCGGCGCTGCGCTCCGCGCGCTCATGGGGCTCGCGGCCAAGTCGGCCCGCGTCATCCGCTCCGACGGACGGGAGGAGGAAATCCCGCTCGAGGATGTCCAGGTCGGCGACCGGCTCCGGGTCCGGCCGGGCGAGAAGATCCCGGTCGACGGCGAGGTCCTCGACGGTCGTTCGCCGGTCGATGAATCGATGCTCACCGGCGAGCCCATCCCGGTCGAGAAGTCGGCCGGCGATCCGGTCACCGGCGCGACCCTGAACGGCACGGGAAGCCTGGTGATCGAGGCCCGGCGGGTTGGCAAGGACACGATGCTGGCGCGGATCGTCGGCATGGTGGCGGAAGCCCAGCGGTCCCGCGCGCCGATCCAGAAACTCGCCGATTCCGTCGCCGGGATCTTCGTTCCCGCGGTGATCGGCACCGCCATCCTCGCCTTCATCGCCTGGTCGATCTGGGGACCGTCGCCGGCGCTTGCCTATGCCCTCATCGCCGCGATTTCGGTACTGATCATCGCCTGCCCCTGCGCCCTCGGGCTGGCGACGCCGGTCTCCATCATGACCGCGACCGGTCGCGGCGCCCAGGCCGGCGTCCTGATCAAGAACGCCGAGGCACTGGAGCGCTTCGCCAGGGTCGATATCCTGATCGTCGACAAGACCGGCACGCTGACCGCCGGCAAGCCGGCGCTGGTCGCGGTGCTGCCGGAAGCCGGCCACGACGAGGCCGACGTGTTGCGGCTCGCCGCCAGCCTCGAACGGGGCTCGGAACACCCGCTGGCCGAGGCCATCGTCCAGGGCGCCGAGGCGCGAAACGTGACGCCGGAAGACGCCACGGATTTCGAGGCGGTGACCGGCAAGGGCGTGAAGGGCCGCGTCGGGGGCCGCGACGTGGCGCTCGGGAATGTTGCACTGCTCGCCGATCTCGGCCTCGACAGCACGCAATTCACGGCGACCGCGAACGAGCGGCGCGACCAGGGCGAAACCGTCATGTTCGTCGTGGTCGATGGCCGGATTGCCGGCCTGGTCGCCGTCGCCGACCCGATCAAGCCGACCACGGCGGACGCGATCCGCGAACTGCACGCACAGGGCTTCCGCATCGTCATGGCGACCGGCGACAACGAACGGACCGCGCGCGCGGTCGCGAGCCGGATCGGCATCGACGAGATCCGCGCCGACGTGCTGCCAGAAGACAAGGCCCGCATCGTCGCGGAACTGCAGGCAGAGGGGCATCGTGTCGCGATGGCCGGCGACGGCGTGAACGACGCGCCGGCGCTTGCCCGGGCGGATGTCGGCATTGCCATGGGCACCGGCGCCGACGTCGCCATCGAAAGCGCCGGGATCACGCTGGTGAAGGGCGACCTGAACGGCATCGTCCGGGCCCGGCGCCTGGCGGAAATGACGATGCGCAACATCCGCCAGAACCTGTTCTTCGCGCTGGTCTACAACGCCGCGGGCGTTCCGATTGCCGCCGGCGTGCTGTATCCTTTCTTCGGGATCCTGCTCTCGCCCATGTTCGCCGCTGCGGCGATGAGCCTCTCCTCGGTGTCGGTCATCAGCAACGCGCTCCGCCTCAGGGGCATCCGCCTGTAGGGCGGCCGGTCTGGAGGGTCATCATGAAGCACCCGGAGAGGGCGATGCTCACCCGCCGAACGGTTCTCGGCACCGGCCTTGCCGCCGGCCTCGCGGCGCCGTTCGCCGGCATCGTTGCCGGGCATGCCGCGACTTCCGGCCCGGCCCGCACGATCCGGATTCGCCCCGCCCCGGCCGATGTCCGGCTGGTCCCCGAACCCTACGGCCTGACCCCGACTTGGTGCTTCAACGGCGCCGTGCCGGGTCCGGAACTCCGCCTGCTTCCTGGCGAGCCGGTCCGGATCGAGGTCGAGAACGGCCTTGCCGAGGCGACCACCGTTCACTGGCACGGCCTGCGCGTGCCGAACGCCATGGACGGCGTGCCGCACCTGACCCAGCCGCCGATCGAGCCCGGCGAGCGCTTCGTCTACGAGTTCGCCGCGCCCGATGCCGGCACCTACTGGTATCACCCGCACATGCGGAGCCACGAGCAGGTCGGCCGTGGCCTTGCCGGACCGCTAATCGTGGAGGAGCCGTCGCCGCCCCGGGTCGACCGCGAGCTCGTCTGGATGCTCGACGACTGGCGGCTGACCCAGGCGGCGCGGATCACCGACGATTTCGGCAGCCCCCGCGACCTCAGCCACAACGGCCGTGTCGGCAACACCGTCACAATCAACGGCCGGGTCCCCGACGCCGTTCCGGTCCGTCCGGGCGAACGGCTCAGGCTGCGCCTGATCAACGGCGCCAACGCGCGGATCTTCGCGCTCGATTTCGGCGACCAGCGGCCGCTTGTGATCGCCCTCGACGGCCAGCCGGTGACACCGCACGAGCCGCCCGACGGGCTCGTCACGCTCGGCCCGGCGATGCGGGCCGACCTGATCCTCGACATTGCCGGCACCGCCGGCACGCGAAGCGCGGTGATCGACCGCTTCTACCGGGGTTCCGACTATCGGCTGGTCGATCTCGCCCTCGATGGCGAGCCCCTGCGGGCGGGCCCGCCGGACTGGCCGATCGCGCTGCCGTCGAACGGGCTACCCGAACCGGATGTCAAGACCGCGACGCGCCACGACGTGGTCTTCAACGGCGGCATGATGGGCGGGATGGTCATGCAGCAGATGGGCGCCGGCGGTGGCACGATGCCCGAGCCGCCGGCGATGCGGGACATGATGATGGCCGGCCGCATGTGGTTCATCAACGGCGTCGCCGCCACCGGCCACCTGATGGAGCCGGTGATGACCCTCGAGCGCGGACGGAGCCATGTGATCGCGATGACCAACGCCACCGCCTGGCATCACCCGATCCATCTGCACGGCCATTCCTTCCGCGTGCTCAGCCGAAACGGCGAACCGACCCGGCACCGGGAATGGCAGGACACGGTGCTGATGGCGCCCCGTGAACGGGTCGAGATCGCCTTCGTCGCCGACAATCCGGGCGACTGGATGTTCCACTGTCACATCCTCGAACACCAGGCCGCGGGCATGATGGGCGTCATCCGCGTCGCCTGAAGGCGCGACCGCGCCTTCATCCGGGTTGAGATTTGCGCCGGCCGCCGTTACTCCTCCTCCGCAGCCAGCCAGTTCGGGATCCCAACCATGTCAGAGCCGTCGCAGCCGTTGGTCACGGTCGCCATCACCTCCTACGAGCGCGCCGACCTGTTCCGGCTCTGCCTCGAGAGCGTGTGCGCCCAGACCCACCGTGAACTGGAAATCTTCGTCCACGACAATTCGATCAGCGACGCGATCCACGACATCGTGGCCGACATCGGCGATCCCCGGATCGTCTACGAGCGCAATTCCCCGAACCTCTCCGATGTCATCATTCTCAACCACCAGAAGGCCTTCACGCCGCGGAACGGCAAGTATCACATTGTGCTGTCGAGCGACTGGACGCTGGTGCCGGAAGCGATCGGGGCCATGGTCGCAAAGCTGGAGGCCGAGCCCCGGGCCTGCGCCGCGCGCGCCGGCCACGTGCAGCGCGATCTCGGCAGCGGCCGGGACAAGCCGGTCGCCGGCAAGTTCGAGAATGTGAAGGGCGCCCGCGGCGACGGCGAACTCTACGACTGCCGGGCGCTGATCGAGGCGGCCTTCTTCACCCTGACCGGCGTCGGCATCATCTATCACACGCTCCTGCCGTCCGACCTCCTGCGCTACACCAACCTTTCGAAAGTCTATCTGCATGCCGGCTACGAGCATCAGGCGGGCCTCGAGCTGCTGATGCTGAAACCCTGGCTTGCGGTGCTCAAGGCGCCGCTGTTCGTCGAACTGATCCACCCGGACCGCTACCAGTCGGGCGGCTACCGGGCCTACGAGAAGTTCGGCGAATGGGTCGCCCGGGCGCGCTTCTTCGAGAACAGCTACCCGGAACTGCTGGCCCGCGACTTCAACCCGTTCAAGCTCCGCGCCGGGCTCGCCCTCGGTTTCCTGCGCTGCATGTTCCGCCACGACGAACGTCCGGCCGAGGCGGCCGCCTATGTCGCGCGCTACGGCTCGCAGATCCTGTTCTCGGCGCTGCTATGGCCGGTCTACCGGCCGATCGCCTTCGTCCGCTGGCACCTCAAGCAGGCGGGCAAGCGGATCAAGCGCCGTCGCCGGGACCGCGCCGGCCGATGATCCTGAGCGGCGCGCCGACGGCGATCGCAAAGGCCGGGACCTCGCCGCGGACGACCGCGCCGGCCCCGATCACCGCGCCCCGGCCGATCCTCACGCCGTCCAGCAGCACGCTGTTGGCACCGATCCAGACATCGTCCTCCAACACGATCCCGCCGCGCGATGGCTGGAAGCCCTGCTCGAAGATGAAGCGGTCGGGATCGTCGAAGGCATGGTTGGTCGGCGCGAAGGTGCAGTTGGCGGCGATCAGGCAGCCCCGCCCCATGCGGATGCCGTTGCCGATATAGAGCACGCAGCCCGAGTTGATCTGGCAATCGGCGCCGATCACGACGTCGCCGCTGCCGCCCGCCGGCTTGACCTTAACGAAGGAATCGACGACCGCGCGTTCGCCGATCTCGATCACGGAACCGCGCACCGAATCCTCGATATCGGCAAGTTTCGAGATCCGCGCGCTCGGCGCGATCCTCAGCATGACCGCTCGAAGGCAAGCAGATCGCGCTCCTCCAGACCGGCGAGGTCCGGCGCGGCGGAATCCTTCTCGCTCAGAACCGCCCGGTCGGCGATCGGCCAGTCGATCCCGACCGCCGGATCCGCCCAGGAAAGCGTGCGGTCGAGCGACTGGTCGTAACTGTCCTGCACGAAATAGCTGACCACCGACTGCTCGGTCAGGGTCTGGTAACCGTGCGCGCAACCGGGCGGCACGTAGATGGCGCGGGCATTCTCGGCCGAGAGCTCGACGCCGTACCATTGTCCGAACGTGGGCGAGCCTTTCCGGATATCGACGAAGACGTCGAAGACGGCGCCGACGACGCAGCGGACGAACTTGCCCTCGCGCTTCGGCGTGGCCAGGAAATGCAGCCCGCGCACGGTGCCGAGCGTGTTGTTGGACGAGAGGTTGCTCTGCACGAACGGCCGGGTGATCCCGGCAGCGGTGAACTCATCGGCGCATAACATCCGCGTGAAGATGCCGCGCTGGTCCCGGTGGACCCGGCAATCGACCAGCCGGGCACCCGGGATGGCGAGCTCGGTGAAGCTGAAGGCGCCCATGCCCTATTCCGCGTCCCGACGCAGCCAGGGCGGTGTCCCGCCCTTGCACATCTCGTTCAGGAGATCGCGTTCACGCGCCGTGTCCATGCATTGCCAGAAGCCCCCGTGACAATGGACGGAAAGCTGTTCGCGGTCGGCCAGAACCTCGAGCACGCCGCGTTCCAGCGAGACGTCGTCGGCCGGCCCCAGGTGATCGAAGGCGGGTTTCTCTAGCACCATGAAGCCGCCGTTGATCCAGCCGCCCTGCGACTGCGGCTTCTCCTGGAAGGTCTTGATCTGGCCGCCCTCGATGTCGAGCTCGCCGAACCGCGAGGACGGGCGGACACCGGTGATCGTCGCCAGCCGGCCGCTCTTCCGGTGGGCCTCGTAAAGCGCCCCGATATCGACCGTCGAGACGCCGTCGCCATAGGTCGCGAAGAAGGTCGGGCTGTCGATCCGGTCGAGCACCTTGCGGATCCGCATGCCGGTCTGGCTGAGGCGCCCGGTCTCGGCCAGTACCACGTCCCAGTCCTCCGGTCCCCGGCCGCCGTTGTCGAGGACCTGCGCGGTACCGCTCTTGAGATTGACCTCGATGTCGCGATTGATCCGCCAGTAATGCAGGAAATAGTCGCGGATCATGTCGCCCTTGTAGCCGAGGCAGAGGATGAACCGCCGCACGCCGAACAGCGCGTAGTGGGACATGATGTGCCAGAGGATCGGCCTGTTGTCGATTTCGACCATCGGCTTCGGGCGGATCGTCGTCTCCTCGGCGAAGCGCGTGCCGAGGCCGCCGCACAGGATGACCGCCGGGATGTCCTTCAGATCGTTTGTCACGCGCTGCTACCCCTTCTTCCCGTCGCCCAGATAGGCGTCAATCTGTTCGCGGCAGGCGGCGAGCGGGTCGCCCCCCTCGTGCCAGGCCCGATACCATGCCAGCGTCTCGGCAATCGTCTCCTCGAGCGACCAGCGCGGTCGCCAGTCGAGCCGCGCCTGCGCCTTGCCGGTGTCGAGCATCAGCAGTGTCGCCTCGTGCGGCTCGCCGTCCCGCGCGACCCGCACCACCGGCTTGCCCGGCCAGTCCGACTCGGCCAGCGATACCAGCCTCTCGACCGGCACGCAGGCCTCGAGATCGGGGCCGAAATTCCACGCTTCCGCGAAGTCCGCAACGACCGGCCCAGCCAGCCGCTCGGCCAGCAGGAGATAGCCGTTCAGCGGCTCCAGCACATGCTGCCAGGGGCGGACGGCGGCCGGGTTCCGGATCGCCATGACCCGGTCGGCGACGCGGGCGCGGACGAAATCCGGAACCAGCCGGTCGGTCGCGAAATCGCCACCGCCGATGACATTGCCCGCTCGCGCGCTGGCGATCCCGCAGGCCGCGCCCGCCGGACCGAAGAAGCTCCGGCGCATCGACTGGGTGACGATCTCGGCGCAGGCCTTGCTGGCACTGTAGGGATCGTGCCCGCCGAGCGGGTCGCTCTCGCGATAGGCACGGCCGGTCTCGGCATTCTCGTAGCATTTGTCGGTCGTGACGACGACGACGGCGCGGACCTGCTCGCCGGCGCGGCGCACCGCCTCCAGCAGGTTCGCCGTTCCCATGACGTTGGTCGAGAAGGTCTCGAGCGGATCGCGGTAGCTCTCCCGGACCAGCGCCTGGGCGGCAAGGTGCAGCACGGTGTCGGCCCTGGAGGCGACGAGCGCCGACGCCAGGCGGTCGGCATCGCGGATGTCGGCGATATGCTCGCCGGCCAGCAGGGCGCCGGTTCCCGCCAGTTCGTAAAGCGAGGGCGCCGGCACCGGCGCCAGGCTGTAGCCGGTGACCACCGCCCCGAGACGATGCAGCAGCACCGTCAGCCACGCCCCCTTGAAGCCGGTATGACCGGTCAGGAAGACGCGGCGCCCGCGCCAGAATCCGGGATCTGGGGCATGACCGTGCATCGGCAAGATCACCCGGCCGCGCTGTCCTTGACCCGGCGGAGATAGCCGTCAGGCCAGTAGGTCACGTGATGGCGAAGCGGGCTCTCGTTGAACTCGAAGGCCGGCATGTCGATCACGAAATCCTCGTTCTCGGCAACATAGGCGCGTGCCGCCTCGGTCGGGTTGCTGACCGGCCAGTCGGCGCCGGTCCGCGGCCCGCCGGCGACCTGGGCCATGATGCCGTCGGCGGCGACCGCGTAGCAGCCGACCGTCACCAGCGGCGCATAAGCGCGCAGTTCCGCCAGGACGTGGTCCTTGGTGTGGTTGCTGTCGAGGATCAGCATGACCTTGTCGTCCTTGCCGATCCGCGCCTTGACCTGGTCGACGATCGCCTGGCTGGTCGATGACCCCTCGAACATCTCGATCCGCTTGAACAGCGGATGTTCCTCGATGGCGCGCCGGTTGTGCGGGCGGATCTGGATGTCGACGCCGATCACCCGGCCATGGCCCATGGCCTCGAACAGGCTGGCGTAGTAGATCAGCGAGCCGCCGTGGGCGATGCCGGTCTCGATGATGACGTCCGGCCTGGTCGTGTGGATCAGTTCCTGGATCCGGATCATGTCCTCGGGCAGCTGGATGATCGGCCGCCCCATCCAGGTGAAGGTATAAATATGCTTCACGTCCCAGCCGACGCGGAGCCAGGCCTTCGAGGCGACTTCCCAGCCCTCGGCGCTTTCCATCGGCAGTTCCAGCGCGATGCCCCGGGCCTCGTCCCGGTAGCGGACGATGCCGCGCGCCTCGTCGATTGTCGTTTCGCCGCGCGACGCCGGGTCGAGGGCATGGTGATAGCCGCGATAGCTGTTCACGACATCGTCGATGACATCGTTCAGCGAGCGCGTGATCGGCGGAAACTCGGCGCTGTAGCGGCCCATGTCGATGGGCGGGAAGATCCTCGTCGGCGCCTTGTCGGCGACCGTCGTCTTCACTCCGGTCAGGCGGCCGAGGGCGGCGGCGATATCGCCGTGGCTGACGTTGTCCGGGCCGGCAACATTGTAGATCCGGCCCTTCGCCCTTGTCGCGATATTGATCAGCGCCTCGACGACATCATCGACATAGACGTAATTCTTGGCCGATTCGAGACTTTCGCCGAGCGTGAGCGCGTCGGAGGTGACGGCGGTACGAATGACCGAGTTCAGGAAATTCTGCGAATTCGGATCGAAGCCGGCGACGTTGGACACACGGGCCACGCGGATCTTCGGATTGTCGAGCGACAGGCAGGCGCTCTCGCCCATGATCTTGGACAGGTTGTAGAGGTCGTCGGCAGCCTGCGGATCGACGGAAAGCCGGGCCGCCTCCGAGGTCGTTTCGCAGCCCAGGTAGACCCGTGTCGTCGACAGATAGAGGAAGCTCTCGAACTTGGTCGAATGCAGGATGGTGTTGAGCAGCGAGACATGGGCATCGACCGTCTCCCGCTTCTTCTCGCGGAAATCGGCGGTCATGCCGATGCAATAGATCACCTGGCCGAGATCGGCGTTGTAGGGCGCGACCTTGAAGTCGGAGTTCCGCGCCCCGGAAAGCCAGGTCCGGTCCGGCGTCGCGACCTCGTGCCCCGATGCTTTGAGCGTGTCGGACAGTCGCCGGCCGATGAACCCGCCGGCCCCAAAAATGGTGAATTTCACATCGCTCTCCGCTTCATTGCCGTATGGGGCTCGCCATTCCGGATCATGGCTTGATCATTACCGCCTGCCCGGTCGGCAGACGCAGGAGCGGCACGCCGCGTTCGGCGGCGAAACCGTCAAAGGCCGCCTTCTGCTCTTCATGCCCCGGCCAGCCGTAATCGTCGAGCACGACCGTCGCGCCGCTGACCAGCTTCGGCCAGAAATGCTCGGCGGCGGCGATCTCCGGCACAACCGTGTTCATGTCGATCGACAGATAGGCAACCCGGTCGATCTCGACATCGGCAAGCGTATCGGGCACCGGGCCACGCACGATCTCGACATTCGGATAGACCGAGAAGCGCTTCCGCACTTCCTCGTAGACGTCGCTCTCATACTCGTTCTTGTAGAGCGCGCGCTGCCGCTCACGCTCGGTCAGGGTTTTCTCGTCGAAGCCGGCGAAGGTATCGAACAGATAGAACTTCCGCGGCTGCTTCGCGAAATCGAGCGCCCGTATCACGGCATGCGCGGTGCCGCCCTTGTGGACCCCGCACTCGACGAAATCGCCCTGCAACCCGCGCCCGCGCGCCGCCGCCCAGAGCACCACATGGACCCGCCAGTGAACCCGCGACTTGCCCCAGGCGCCGGTCTCGGCGCCGGCCCGGTAGGCGTCGGCGAAGGCCGGGTCGTCCATGAAATCGCAATTGTGGATCGATTTCAGGCCGTCCTGGTCGTAGCGGTAGGTCACGGCCTTCTTCCGCTTCAGTCCCAGCCATTTCCTGATCGACATTCATGACCTCCCGGGTCGGGCATGGAGCGCCGCGCTTCGCTCTTTTCGGTTCGAACGCCCCGGGGTGATGACCCGTCGCACGTCCGGCACCGGATCGCCGACCCGTCCTTTTGCTGTGCCCGACTGCCCCGGAGGCGGGCGGGCAGATGGTTACTGAATAGCGCCGCCTTTGGCAAGGCGAAGGGCGCCGACGTTCCGCCATTTCGTTGCCTTCCGGCGGCGCGATACGGGGCCTGCGTCAATTCGTCCGTACCGCATTGCAGCAATCGGCGCGGGCGACCATATCCCGAACACACGGCCCCTGCGATCCAGATGCCCGACGAACCACCCTCAGGCGAGCGCGCCGCCTGCGCGATGGGGATGGACACAGCGGGCCCCGAACATGCCGCGAGAGCGCCGGAGCATCATCCCGATGAACGAGAAGACACAGTCGAAGCCGACCGTCGACGCGGAAAAGACCGTGCTGGTGCTGCAGGGCGGCGGCGCGCTTGGCGCCTACCAGGCCGGCGTCTTCGAGGAATTGACGACGACCGGGCACACACCGGACTGGATCGCCGGCATTTCCATCGGCGCCATCAACGCGGCGCTGATTGCCGGGAACCCGCCCGAGCAGAGGATCGAGCGGCTGCGCGCCTTCTGGGAAAAACTGTCGTCGCGCCTGCTGGCCGAACCGGTCATCCCGGGCGAGGAGGCGCGCGCGCTGTTCAACGAGACAAGCGCCATGATCGCCGCCGGCACCGGGCTTCCCGGCTTCTTCCAGCCGCGTTTCCCGCCGGCAGCGATCTACCCGGCGGGCTCGCCGCAGGCGCTGAGCCTCTACGAGACGAGCCCGCTGCTGAAGACGCTCGTCGAGTACGTCGATTTCGACCTGATCAACTCGGAGAAGATGCGCCTTTCCATGGGAGCGGTGAATATCCGCACCGGCAACTTCGCCTATTTCGACAGCCACCGGCAGAAGATCGGCCCGGAGCACGTGATGGCGAGCGGCGCGCTGCCGCCCAGCTTCCCGCCGATCGAGATTGACGGCGAGCATTACTGGGACGGCGGCATCGTCTCGAACACGCCGCTGCAATATGTCCTCGACGAAGCGCCCAACGACGACATGCTGGTCTTCCAGGTCGATTTGTTCAGCGCGCGCGGCCCGATGCCGCGCACCCTCTCGGATGTCTCGGAACGGGCGAAGGATATCCGCTTCTCCAGCCGGACCCGGCTGAACACCGATGTCTTCCGCCGCAATCGCGCCCTGCAGCGCGCCGCCCACCGGCTGATCCACAAGCTGCCCGAGGAGTATCAATCCGATCCCGACGTCCAGATGATCGACAGGCTCTGCTGCGACGCGGCAGTGACGATCGTGCACCTGATCCACCGGCGGAAGAACTACCACAGCCAGTCGAAGGATTATGAATTCTCCCGCCACTCGGTGCTCGAGCACTGGCAGAGCGGCGTCGTCGACGTACGTCGCACCTTCCGCCAGAAGGCCTGGCGCGAGCGCACCAGGCCGAAGGAGGGCGTCACCGTCCTCGACCTGACCCGCGACGTCGACGACTGATCCGGTCGCGGCGATCGACAATTCGTTCCAGAGGAAAGACGACCATGAAACTCAAGGACAAGGTCTGCATCGTCACCGGCGCCGCGCGCGGCATCGGCGAGGGCATCGCCAGGCGTTTCGTCGCGGAAGGCGCCCGCGTCGCGATCGCCGACCTGGACCTCGGCGCGGCCAGCGAGACCGCCAAGCGGCTGACCGCCACCGGCCCCGGTTCGGCCTTCGGCGTCGCCATGAACGTGACCGACGAGGATGCGGTCAACGCCGGGGTCGCCGCGGTCGTCGCGAAATGGGGCGGTGTCGACGTGCTGGTTTCCAACGCCGGCATCCAGATCGTCGACAAGATCGAGGATTACGCGTTCAAGGACTGGAAGAAGCTGCTCGCCATTCACCTGGACGGCGCCTTCCTGACCACGAAGGCCTGCATTCCGCACATGTACCGGCAGAAGTCCGGCTCGGTCATCCTCATGGGCTCGGTCCATTCAAAGGAGGCTTCGCCGCTGAAATCCGCCTATGTGACCGCCAAGCATGGCCTGCTCGGCCTTGCCCGGGTGATCTCCAAGGAAGGCGCCGAACACGGCGTGCGGGCCAACGTCATCTGCCCGGGCTTCGTCAAGACGCCGCTGGTCGAGAAGCAGATCCCGGAACAGGCGAAAGAACTCGGAATCAGCGAGGACGAGGTCGTCGACCGGATCATGCTGGGCGAGACGGTCGACAAGGAATTCACCACCATCGAGGACGTGGCCGAGGTCGCCCTCCTGTTCGCCGCCTTCCCGACCAACGCGCTCACCGGCCAGTCACTGGTGGTCAGCCACGGCTGGCACATGGACTGACGACACCCCTTCCCGCGTCCTCAGCCCCCGGCGACCAGCATCCCCGACAGCAGGGTCGCGATCCCGAGGAAGGAGAAAAAGCCGGCAACGTCGGTCACCGTCGTCAGGATGATCGACGAGGCTACCGCCGGATCCTGGCCGAGCCGGGCGAGGACGATCGGCACCAGCGCGCCAGCGATCCCGGCGGCGACCATCGAGATCACCATCGAGAGCGCGATCACCAGCACGAGGCCGACACTGCCGCTCCACAGGAAGACGCCGATCCCGCAGGTGATCGCGATCGCGACACCGTTCCAGAAGCCGGCGTTCATCTCCTTCCGCATCACGCGGAGCCAGTGGCCGATGGTGATTTCCCGGAGCGCGAGACCGCGCATCGTCACCGCCAGCGCCTGGGCGCCGGCATTTCCCGATTGGCCGGCGACAACCGGCAACAGCACCGCGAGCGCGGTGAAGGTGGCGATGGTATTCTCGAAGAAACCGACGACCGATGCGGCAAGGAACGCGGTCAGCAGGTTGATCTGCAACCATGGCATGCGCTTGCGCAGGGCGAACCAGCTCGACGACAGGGCGCGTTCGTCCTTGCTCACGCCGACCATCGTCTGGATGTCGAGACTGGCCTCGCTCTTCAGGGCGTTCAGCAGGGTTCCATGGCGAACGATGCCCAGAATGCGCCCCTCCTGATCGACGACCATCAGTTCATCGAGACTATGCGCCTCGAGGGCCTCCACGACCTCTTCCCGAGGCGCCATCGGCCCGACCACCGCGGGGACTGCCCGGGCGAGGCTCGACAACACCGTATCCGGGCTGTTGAAGGCGAGCTTGCGGACATCGACGACCCCGGCGAGCCGGTTCTCTGCGTCCAGCAACTTGATGAAATGGACGTCGGCCGAACCGCGATGGGGTTCGCGCAGCAAGGCCATCGCACGGCCGACGGTCTCTTCCGCCGGCAGGCTGAAGACAGCGGTATCCATCAGGCGCCCGGCCGTTGCTTCCGGATATTCCAGCGTCTGGCGGAGCTGGGTCGCCAGGCCGTCCGGCAGTTCGCCCAGGACCTGCTCACGGCGGTCGTCCGGCATCTGCCCGAGGAGGGCGACCGCCCGGCTCCGCTCCGGCTGTTGCAACACCGCCAGGCGAAGCTCCACCGGCAGCCGTTCCAGTACCGTCGCCCCGGTCATCGGCGTCAGCGCGTTCATCACGGGCACCGCGCGTTCGGGCGGGACCAGCGACAGGTAACGCTCGATCTCGGCCGGGGAATAGGCGTCGATCGCCCGTGCCGCCTCGGCCGGGTAGCGGGACAGATACGCGCTGGCCAGTGCCAGGGTCGCCGGGCCGGTCATCGGGCCGTCCCCTCTTCCGGCGGCGACGGCGGCTCGACCTGCGCCTTCGCCATCGAGGCGGCAAGGACGGCGGCAAGGCCGACATAGACATTGTTCGCGAGCAGCAGATAGTCGCCGCCATCCTCGTCGTTGCCGGCGGCGCGCGGCTGTTCCGAGGCCACGCGCAACGCGGCATGGCGGACGCTGCCGACCAGCTTGCCGTCCCGGTCGACCACCGGCAGGGTATCGAGATCGGCCCAGGCCGGCTCCTCGAGCGCGCTCTCGATGCTGGCGCTGGCCCTCAGCGTACGCTTCGCTGGGATGGCGACGGCCGGCAGCAACGCCTCGTCGCCAGCGGTTAACAGGCGCGACAGCGGCACCACGCCGACAAGCTTCTGCCCGGCATCGACGACATAGATCTCGCTGACCGTCGTCGGATGCCGCTGCAGTCGCCGGCGCGCCACGGCAACACTCGCCGTCTGCGGCAGTGCCATCGGGTGGCTCTCCATCCAGGCGCCGACCCGGTGCCTCGGTTGCAGCAGGATCACCTCGAGCTGCAGGCGGGTCGCCGTCGACATGCCCTGGAGCAGGCTGGCCCGGCGCTCCGGCGCGATCCGGCGCAGGATGTCGGCGGCCTTGCGGCGCGCCATCGCCCCGAGAAAGGCCACCGCGAGTCTGTCGTCGACATGTTCCATGGCCGCGGCGGCAACGCCCGCGGACAGCGTCGAGAACAGGTCGACGGCGCGATCCTCCGGAAGCTCCGCCGCGAAGGCGGCGATCGCCTCCGCGTCGCATTCCTCGGCAACGGCCGCGGCATCCTGCAGATGGCGCTCCAGGAACAGCTCGGCCAGCGCGTCCCGCCCGCTCACGATTTCGCCTCCGGCTTCAGGGTGAGCGTGACCTCTTCGGCGAACAGGTGGGCGGGGATCGAGAGCCGGCCGTCGGCGGTCTCGACGATGACAGCGACCGAGGTGATCTCGAGGATCGTCCCCTCCATGTCGCGCACCCGGATACGCTGGCCCGGATTGAGGTCGCGATCCAGGTAGTGGGCGCCGATCACGTTGCTGACGAAGATCCGCGCGCCAAGGCTGAAGGCGAGCGAAAGGCCACCGAGGCCGGCCGCCACGGTGACCGCCAGAACCGTGATGATGACCGTGATGTCGATGCCGATCTGGTCCAGGCCGACCACCACCAGGAGGATCAGCGTCAGACCCTGCACGAGGCCGCCGATGAGCTTGCGCTGCTGCTCGGAAAGGTTCGGCAGGGCCGCCGTGGTCGCGTCGCGGGCAATCGTCGCGAGGATGAAGCCCGCGAAGATGATCAGCAGGCCGGACAGGATATTCGGCAGGTAGCCCACGAGCTTGTCCAGCCAGCCGGCGAAGATGCTCAGGCCGAGGACATTGGTCGCCGCGGTCAAGAAGAACAGGATGACCAGCCAGTAGATGATGCTGGCAAGGACGCGCGCCGTCGATCCCTGGGCGTCGATGCTGCGAACGAATCCGCCGAGCCCGATCGCCTGGGAAACCCGGTTGAGGGTATGTGCCGAACGCAGCGTCAGACCCCTCAGGAGCCTCG
The DNA here is from genome assembly GCF_900172325.1 of Oceanibacterium hippocampi. Lineage (GTDB taxonomy): Bacteria > Pseudomonadota > Alphaproteobacteria > Sneathiellales > Sneathiellaceae > Oceanibacterium > Oceanibacterium hippocampi. The sequence continues at coordinate 650,186 of NZ_FWFR01000002.1, forward strand.
CCACGAGCCAGCCGACGAGAAGCAGCAGGATTGCGCTGATCAGCGACGGCAGATGTTGCAGAAAAGCGTCAGCAATCTGTCTCAAGCTCGCCGCGAGCGGCCGAATTTGGTCCAGCATAGGAGTGTCTCCTCCGTTGGGTTCGGTCAGCTGGTTTGAATGCGCAATCTCTCGTCAGTCAGCCTCGTCTTACTGTTTCTCGTACGGTCTCGCGGCAACGGGCCATGTTGCCTTCTCGGCTCTCATTCTACCCCAGTTTCCGCCGGATTGATCCTGCCACGTTCGACGCCCCCGGGATCAGGGCATGCCGGGGGCGTGAACGGGGATGCGACGCGCGGTCGTATTCAAAGCTCGAGGATTGCCTCGAAGCCGCCGAAAATCATGCGCTTGCCGTCGAAGGGCATTTCCATGCCGCCCTCGCCCATCTTCATGCGCGGATCGGACCTGATCTTCTCGTTGCCCTCGTCGCGCGCGGCACGCGACGGCCAGACGACATAGGCGAAGACAACCGTCTCGTCGTCCTTGCACTTCACCGCCATCGGGAAGGACGTGACATCGCCGTCCGGTACGTCGTCGCCCCAGCATTCGACGATCTTGAGCGCGCCATGTTCCTTGAAGATCGGCGCCGCCCGGGTCGCCAGTTCGTAATAGGCTTCACGATTCCGGGTCGGTACCGGGATCACTATTCCGTCGACATACATGCCGTTTCCTCCTGTCCTGCGGGGCGTCAGCCCCTGTAAGCCGCTTCCAGCGCGGCAATGTCGATCTTCGTCATGGTCAGCACGGCGCGCATCACCCGGTCGCATTGGGCGCTGTCGCCGTCCTGCAACATGGTCTGGAGCGCCGAGGGCACGACCTGCCATGTGACGCCGAAGCGATCGGTCAGCCAGCCGCATTGCAGCGTCTCGCCACCCTCGCGCAGGCGCTCCCAATAGCGGTCGATCTCCGCCTGGCTGTCGCAGATCACCATGTGCGACACCGCCGGGCTGAAGGTGAAGTCGGGCCCGCCGTTGAGTGCGACGAACTGCCGGCCGAACAACGTGAAGGTGATGGTGAGCACGCTGCCGGCGGGGCGCGGCCCGGCCTCGCCGGCATGGAGACGACCGACCTCTTCCACGTCCGGGAAGATCTCGGAATAGAACGCGACCGCTGCCTCGGCGTTGTCGTCGAACCAGAGACAGGTGGCGATGCGCTCGCTGGTCTCGACGCGCTTGCCGGTGCCTGGATGTCCTTGCACGGCAGAATTCTCCTTCGTTCCGCGGACCCGCTTTCGTGCCGCGCACATCGTGGCGCCCCTGCGGTGCCGCTCGCGGCGCCCTGACGACTTGGCGAGGATGTCCGCTCGATCCGGGCGCGAAGCCTCGTTGACTTTTACGTTGATGTCAACATACTTGCCTCATGACGATGCTTCCCGATCTGCCGCTCGAAGTGACCCACGAGGTCCGCGACCGCTGCCTCTGCCTGCACCTGCAGCGCGCCGCCCGCAGGGTCGCGCGGCGCTTTGACGAGGCCTTGCGGCCGTTCGGGCTGACCAGCGGACAATTCTCGCTGCTGATGGCGCTCAACCGACCGGCTTCGCCGCGACTGGGCGACATCGCCGCTTTCCTGGCCATGGACCGGACCACACTGACTGCCAACCTGAAGCCGCTGGAACGGCGCGGCCTGGTTCAGGTCACGGTCGACGAGGAGGACCGTCGCGGTCGTCGCCTGACGATCACCGACGCCGGCCGGCGCCATCTTAGGGACGCCGTTCCGGTCTGGCGGGCGACCCACGACACGGTCGACGCGATGCTCGCGGGCGGCGATCCGGACCGTCTCCGCGGCGACCTGGTCGCACTCTCATGAACGGTTGCCGGCGCTTTCCGTTCCCTCATTCCCGAAGAAAGGAATACGAATGCTCCTCGCCCCCTATCTCACCTTCTACGGCAACTGCCGCGCGGCCTTCGAATTCTACGAGATGGCCCTTGGCGGCAAGATCATGGCGATGATCAGCTTCGCCGACATGCCGGCCGACGCGACCGCGCCGGAAATCGCGAATGACCTGATCATGCACGCCCACATGACAATCGGCGAACAGACGCTGATGGCCTCCGATGCGCCGCCCGAGCAGGCCGGCTCGCCGACGCAGGGAATCTGCCTCTCGCTCCAGGTCGACGACGCGGCCGAGGCCGAGACGCTGTTCGGTCGCCTGGCAGAGGGCGGAACGGTGCAGATGCCGTTGCAGGAGACCTTCTGGGCGACCCGCTTCGGCATGGTGACCGACCGCTTCGGCACGCCGTGGATGGTGAACTGCTCGAACGACTGGCGCCCGGACCAGCCCTGACCGGAGGCCGGCGGCGCTATCTCGTCCGATAGCGGTTGAGGAAGTCGAGAATCTCGGCCCGGACGCCCTCGTCGAAGGAGAGCCAGTGCTGGTCGGCGAGCGGCGACGGCGCCCGGTAGACGATCGAGCGCTGCCCGGCGCCCCGCATGAAGGCGCCGCAATCGCCGGTCAGGACGGCCCTGCCCCGGAACCACGGGTCATCCTCGCCCAGCAGCGCCAGTACGGGCTCGTCGGCGGGCGCGGCGAGGCCGCGATATTCCGGCCAGCCCGCGTGGCAGGTCCAGCCTTCGATGATCCGGCCGCTCACGACCTCGCCCTCGTACGTCGCGGTGGCGATCGCGCCTTCGCTGTGACCGGCAAGGAAGACGTTGTCCCGGTCGACGAAGGGCAGTTCCCTGACCTTCTTCAGCGCATGGTCGATCTCCGCATGTCGCCAGCCCAGGACGCCGCGATGGAAGCCGCCCTTCGCGCGGGGGCCGTCGCAGCTCCTCGGCTTGTAGCTGCGCGCGAAACTGTCGGGTTCGATGACAAGGAAACCCGCCTTCGCCATCCGGTAGCCGAATTCCGCCGAGGCCCGGGACAGCCCGGTGCAGCCATGGGCGTGGACGATCACCGGGACCGCGCCGTCGGACGGCTCATAAGCCGCGAGATCGACATCCCGGATCCGCACACCCGACCTGGGACGGGGACCGGGAAGATAGATCTGCGCCCCCTCCCAGGTCCGCAGCAATTCGTCCGCATCGCTGCCGGAATCGCTGGCCTGGCTTCCGGCGCAACCCGCCAGGATCGCGACGGCAAGCAGGACCGGCACGATTATCCGGCGGCACATGCGCATGGCGATCATCGGGCGGACCTCACCGGATCGTCGCGTACAGGGCCCGGCTGTAGTCGTGCGCCGGCATGTCGTAGAAGGTTCGCGCCGGCGCGACCTCGACGATATCGCCTTTCAGCATCACGGCGATCCGGTGCGAGATGTAGCGGGTCGCGGCCAGGTCATGGGAAATGAAGATCGCGGCGAAGCGGTGCTCCGCCTGCAGTTCGCGGATCAGGTTCAGGATCTGCGCCTGGACCGAAACGTCGAGCGCACTCACCGCCTCGTCGAAGACGATGAAGCGCGGTTCGGTGATCAACGCACGGGCGATCGCCATGCGCTGGCGCTGGCCACCGGACAGGTCGCCCGGATAGCGCTCGGCGAATCCGGGGTCGAGACCGACCCGTTCCAGCATCGACGCGACCCGCTGACGCCTCGCCTGACGGTCGAGATCGCCTCGGATCGTCAACGGCTCGGCGACCGAGACGCCGCATCTGAGGCGGGGATTGAGCGCCCATTCCGGGTGCTGCAGGACAACCGAGAGCGCCCCCTCGCGGCGGATGGCGGGGTCGAACGGCCTGCCCTCGATCAGGAATTCGCCCCGCGAGGGGCGGATCAGGCCGAGCGCTACCCGGCCGAGCGTCGTCTTGCCGGAGCCGGATTCGCCGACCAGGCCCAGCGTCTCGCCGGCGGCAATCTCGAGATCGACGGCACCGACGGCGGGCACCTCCGTGCGGTTCCAGACCGGCCCCTTGCGATAGGTGACGCCGACCCCGCGGAAGGCGATCACCGGCGCCGCGACGTCAGTCATTCGGCAACCTCCCGCGCGGTTCCGGAAGCGGCCATGATCTCCTCCGCGAAATGGCAGGCGACGCGGCTTCCGCCGACCGCGCGTTCGGCCGGCCGCTCGCGTCGGCAACGCTCGGCCGCATGGGCACAGCGCGGCGCGAAGGCACAGTCGGCCGACGGCGCCCGCAGGACCGGCGGCACGCCCGGGATCGGGTCGAGCTGCTCGCCCGGCGCCTCGTTGCCGGCGGCCGCGCGGATCAGCGCCCGGGTATAGGGATGAGCAGGACTGCCGAAGACGGCCTGGCTCTCGCCCATCTCGACGATCCGCCCGCCATACATCACGATCACCCGTTCGCAGCGATGGACGATCATCCTCAGGTCGTGGCTCAGGATCACGAGACTCGCGCCGGTCTCCGCCCGCATCGCGAACAGCAGATCCAGGATGCGGTCGCGGATCGAGGCATCGAGCGAGGCAGTCGGCTCGTCGGCGATCAGGATCTGGGGATTGCGGGCGATTGCCAGCGCGATCACCACCCGCTGCGCCATGCCGCCGGACAGTTCGTGCGGGAAGCTCCGGGCGACACGGCCGGGCTCGTCGAGGCCGGCCCGGACGAGCAACCTCTCGACCGCCGCGGTGTCAGGCGTGCCCTCCATGGCAAGCGCGACCTGGCGTCCGATCCGCATCGTCGGGTCGAGCGCCGACATCGGGTTCTGGAAGACGAAGCCCAGCCGTTCCCGCCGCAACCGGCGCACGGTCTCGTCGTCGCTGGTGGTCACCGAGCAGCCGGCGACAAGGATGTCGCCCGCGTCGATCCGGGCGTTCGGCGCGAGCAACCGTCCGATCGCCATGCCGAGCGTCGACTTGCCGGAGCCGCTTTCACCGACGATGCCGAGCGTCTCGCCGGCGCCTATCGCCAGGTCGATGCCGTCGAGCGCGAAGACCGCGCCGCCCCCGGTCTCGTAGGCGACGACGAAGTCGCGGATGTCGACCGCCGCCGTCATTTGAGCGACCGTCCGCGAAGCGGGTCGAGGGCGTCGCGGATCGCGTCGCCGAGCAGGTTGATCGACATGATCGCGGCCGCCAGCACGAGACCGGGCGCGAGCACCAGCCAGGGCGCGATGGTCAGATAGACGCTGCCGAGGCGGAGCAGCGAGCCGAGCGAGGCCGCCGGCGGCTGCACGCCGAGGCCGAGGAAGGAAAGCGCGCTTTCGATGATCATCGAGACGGAAAGCGCATAGGTGAGCTGGATGATCGCGGCGCCGAGGATGTTCGGCAGCAGGTGGACCAGCATCACCCGCCACGTCGAGGCGCCGGAGACCACGGCGGCGACGACGAATTCCCGCTCGGCAACCGAAAGCGTGACGGATCGCACGACGCGGATGAAGAGCGGTATCGTCGCGGTCGATATGACGACGATCGCGGCGATGCTGCCCGGCCCGATCACGGCCGCCGCCAGCAGGCCGAACAGGAGCGCCGGAAAGGCGAACAGGATATCTGCGATGCGGGCGATCAGATGGTCGGTCGCGCCATGCAGGTAACCGGCCGCCATGCCGAGCAGCGTGCCGATCACCGCCGTGATGATCACCGCGATGGCCGACAGCAGGAAAGTCACGCCGATGCCCTCGACGACGCGCGGCAGGTAGCTCCGGCCGAGATCGTCGGTGCCGAGCGGAAAGGCAAGGCTGGGCGCGCCGAGTCGCGGGCCGGCGCCGATGGCGTTCGGATCGCCGAGCGGCAGCAGATCGCCGAAGATCCCGAGGATCAGCAGCACCAGCAGCAGGACGGCCCCGAGCAGGCCCAGCGAATCGCGCCGGAAGAAGCGCCCGAGCCGGGCCGAGGCGAGCGCGATCACGTGCCGGACCGGGCCGCGCCGATGCGCGGGTCGATCAGCGCGTAGGCGAAGTCGGCAACCATGTTGAGTGAAACGAAGACGAAGGCGGCGAGCAGCACACCGGCCTGGACGACGGCATAGTCGCGCTCCTCCAGCGAGGAGAAGATGTAGTAGCCGACGCCCGGGATCGAGAAGAGCACCTCGGCGATCACCGCGCCGCCAAGCAGAAAGCCGAAATAGGTCGCGGTCACGGTCACCACCGGGATCGCCGCGTTCCGCAGCACATGGTGGCGCACGATGTCGCGCGGCCGCTGGCCGCGGGCGACCGCGGCAAGGATATGGCCGTCGGTCATGACCCGCAGCACCGCGTCCCGGGTCGTCCGCAGGAACAGCGCGATGGCGAAGACCGACAGCGAGACGGTCGGCAGGATCATGGTCTTGAGATTGTCCCAGAGGCCCTGGTCGAGCGGCACGAAGCCGCCGACCTTCAGGCCGAGAGACCATTTCGAGAAGATGAAGATGAAGGCGCTGCCGATCACGAAATCCGGCACGCTGGCGCCGAGCGCGCCGACCAGGCGTCCGAGACGCCCCTTGCCGCCGGCGCCGCCCTCGGCGAGACCGCTCCAGACGCCGAGCGGCAGGCCGATTGCGAGCGCCAGGAGGAGCGTCAGGATCGCCAGTTCGCCGGTCACCGGCGCCCGGCGGAGAAACTCGTCTATCACCGGCTTGTTGGTCACCATCGAGTTGCCGAAGTCACCCTGCAGCAGCGCCCAGAGCCACTTGCCGAACTGAACGAAGATCGGCTCGTCGAGACCGTAGCGCTGGATCAGCAGATCCCGCGCCGCGCCGGTGGCGAAGGGTCCGAGGACGATGTCGGCGTAGCCGCCCGGAATCAGCCTGAGCGACAGGAAGACCAGCAGCGCGACGCCGAACATGGTGATCGCCGCGATCAGCAGCCGCGGGGCGAGGAAATAGATCAGGCGCAAGCGTCCGTCTCCGTCACCGAGGGGGACCATCCGCCGGACGCAATCGTGGCGCCCGGCGGGTGGATCAGCCTTGCGTTAGTCCTTCGAGGTATACTCGGCAGCATACTGGAAGGTGTTGGAGGAACCGGAAACCGGGTCGACACGGATATCGATCTTGTCTTTCCGGTGCAGGATGAAGTCGACCTTCGAGACCAGCGCGAGGATGTTGGCGCCGTCGTCGATCATGCCGCAGACCTCGGTCAGCTTGGCATCGCGTTCGCCCCCGGCCGGCGTGCTCTTCAGTTCTCCGAGCGCATCGGCGAGTTCCGGCACATACTCGTGGAAGACGGTGTTCCAGACCGCGAATTTCGGGTTCCACCAGGCGATCACCATGCTCGGATCGCTGTACCCGGCGAGCCAGGAGATCGAGGCGTCGAAATCGCCGTCCGTGAAGACCTTCTGGAGATACTCGGCGGTCGGCATCTGCAGGATCTCGACCTCGATGCCCACGTCGCGGGCATTCTGCTGGATCACCTGGGCGATGCGGGCATAGACCGGGTCGGAGGCCGGCGCGATGATCGTCGTCTCGACCTCATCCTCGCCGGTCGCGGTGACCAGTTCGCGCGCCTTCTTCAGCCGCTCCTCGCGCGGCAGCGCGTAGGTGTCCGTCGTGCCGCAGGCATCCTTGCCGAACGCGACCGGGACCGGCTGATCCGGCACGGTGGCGCCGGCGAAGACGATATTGGCGATCGCGTTGCGGTCGATCGCGAGGTTGAAGGCCTGGCGGATCCGCTTGTCCTTGAAGGCCGACTTGTCCGACAGCGCATTGATGTCGACGCGGAAATAGTTGGTCGTCTTCTGCGCCTCGACGACGATGTTCGGGTCGTCGGCGACGAGACGGGCGATATCCGGGTTCGAGAAGATCGCGTAGTCGACCCGCCCGTCACGGAGCGCGGCGACCCGCGCCGCCTCGTCCGGGATGATCGGCACGTCGATCCGGTCCGCCTTGGGATAACCGTCGCGCCAGTAATGGGGATTGCGGACCAGCGTCCAGCTTTCCTTCGGCAGATGCTCGGCGACCATGAAGGGGCCGGAACCCAGCATCTCGGAATTCGGATCGAAGGTACCGTCCTTCAGTTCCTTGATCGGGACGATCGCCGCCGAGATATGGGCGAGCGCCGTCAGGAACGCGGTATGCGGCTTTTCGAGTTCCACCACGACCGTGTGATCGTCCGGCGCCGTCATCGACTTGATGACACCGAACTGCCGCCCCCAGTAGGAGGAGATCTTCAGGCTGGCCTTCTGCTTCGCCTCGTCGGTCGTCGCCGCGGCAACGCCCTCGGGGTTCAGTTCCTCGCCGCTGATCCGCTGCAGGCTACCGATCACGTCGCCTGCCGTCACCGGGCGCCCGTTCGACCATTTGGCATTCTCGCGGAGCTTCAGGACGTAACCGGTCGGCGAGGTCTGCTCCCACGAGACCGCGAGGCCCGGCTGCAGATTCATGTCCTTGTCGGTGGTCAGCAGGGTCTCATAGATCATCTGGTACATGGTCCAGGACGCGACCGTGCCGGCAATGTTGACGTCCATGCTGGTCACGTCCGCGGCCTTGCCCCAGGCGATGACGTTCTCGGCCTGCGCCATGCCCGCGCCGCCGACGGCGACTCCGCCGACCGCTGCCGCGACAAGCGCCAGGCGCCGGCCGCCGGATTTCCACAATGCTCTCATCTTTCTGCCTCCGGTTTATCGTTTGATTCGCCGTTGCCTCGGCGCGCCGCGAATATCTCTCCCGGTTCCGCGCCGGCAGCGTTTCGCTGTTCTGTCCGCCTGTATCCGAACCCCGTCGATGTTATCTTGACACCAACATTCCGACAAATGTTATTTCTTTAACAACAATGCCCGTAAAGGGATATCATGCGGGCAGTTTGTAGCTTGTCCCTGGATGGATTGAATGGCGGTCATTGACGAATACGACGACCATGATGCGCTCGGTCTCGCCGCGCTTGTCGCGTCCGGCAAGGTGACGCCGGGCGAGCTTCTGGAAACCGCGATAACCCGCGCCGAAACGGTCGAGCCGGCGATCAATGCGATCAGCTACCGGCATGACGATCTGGCGCGAGAGGCGGTTGCCGCCGGCCTCCCCGACGGCCCCTTCAGGGGTGTCCCCTTCCTGCTGAAGAATGTCGGGGTCCAACTCGCCGGCACCGTCACGAGCGGCGGCTCGGCGCTCTTCTCCGACGCGGTCGCCGATCACGATTCCGATGTCGTCCAGCGCTACAAGGCCGCCGGCCTGGTGATTTTCGGCAAGACCAACACGCCGGAACAGGGTCTCGCCGCATCGACCGAAACGGTTCTGCACGGCGATACCCGCAATCCCTGGGACCTGACCCGGACTGCCGGCGGCTCGTCCGGCGGTGCCGCCGCGGCGGTGGCCGCCGGCATCGTCCCCGCGGCGCAGGGCAGCGACGGTGGCGGCTCGATTCGCATTCCGGCCTCCTGCTGCGGCCTGTTCGGCCTGAAACCGACCCGCGGGCGGGTCTCCCTCGGACCCGATGCCGGGGAAAGCTGGGGCGGCCTCGGGGTCGTCCATGCCCTGACGCGAAGCGTGCGGGACAGCGCCGCGCTGCTGGACGCGGTCGCCGGCCGCATTCCGGGCGACCCCTATTCGGCGCAACCGCCCGCCCGTCCCTACCGCAAGGAAGTCGGCGCCGATCCGGGCAAGCTGAAGGTCGCCCTGCAACTGGCCCCGCTGTCCGGCACGCCGGTCGACCCGGAATGCGTCACGGCCGCGCGCGAGGCGGCACAACTTCTGGAAAGCCTCGGTCATCACGTCGAGGAGGCGATGCCTCCCGGTGACGGCGAGGAGGTCGGCGGAGCCGTCTGGACACTGGTCGCCGCCAATGTCCTTTCCGCCCTCCGTCGCAGGGCAACGCATCTCGGCCGGGAACTGGCCGAGAGCGATGTCGAGCCGGTCACCTGGAACGCGGTCGTGCATGCCCGGACGCTGACTGCCGACGCCTATGCCGACGCGTTGTCGGTGATCCATGCCCAGGGCCGGCGGATGGCCGCCTTCCATCGCGACAACGACATTCTCGTCAGCCCGACCCTGGCGGAACCACCGGCGCCGCTCGGTCCGCAACGGATGCGGAACCCGGACATCGAGGAATATTCGGCAGCGCTTCTGCGCTTCAGCCCGTTCACCAGTCTGTTCAATGTCAGCGGTCAGCCGAGCATGTCGGTGCCGCTGCACTGGAGCGCGGACGGCCTGCCGGTGGGCGTCATGATGAGCGCGACCATGGAGAACGAGGGCCTCCTCTTCCGCCTGGCGGCCCAGCTCGAGACCGCGAAACCCTGGTTCCACCGGCGTCCGCCGGCGTCTCCCCCGGGCACGGTGTGATGAACGGCGACCTGGAAAGGCGCCTGCGCGCCGATTTGCATCGCTTCACCCGGTCGGAGCGGGAGATCGCCACCTACATGTTGGCCAACCTCCAGGACCTGCCGTTCGAAACGGCGGCGACGATCGCCGCGCGGGTCGGCGTCAGCCAGATGACGGTCAGCCGTTTCATGCGAACCCTGGGCTACAGCGGCATCGGCGAATTGAAGGAAGAGTTGCGCGAGTCCAGCCTGAACCCGTCCCTGCTCCTTACCGACCGGGCCGAGCATCTGAAGAAAAGGGGCCCGGCCGGGCGGGACCTGCATGCCAGCCTGCAGCTCGAGATCCGCGCCCTCGTCGCCGTTTACGAACTGGTCGGAACGCCGCTCTGGCAACGGGTGGTCGAGACCCTGTGCGATTCGGACGCGGTTTTCGTGGCCGGCTTCCAGACCCTGGGCGGCATCGCCGCCGACTTCGCCGCCCGCCTGCAATATCTGCGCCCCGAGGTCGGTGTCCTCGATGGCGCGGACGGCACCTTCGCGGCGCTGTTCGGCGGCAAGGCAGATGCCCCCGCCCTGGTGCTGTTCGAAATGCGCCGCTACACGCGGCTCAGCCAGCTCCTTGCCGAACAGGCGAGCCGCGCCGGCGTCCGGCTGATCGTCATCTGCGACAGGCATTGCCACTGGGCGCATGCCCACACCGAGGACGTGCTGGCGGTGAACACGGAAAGCCGCCTGTTCTGGGACAGCCAGTCGCCGTTCGTCAGTCTCTCGAACCTCCTGTTCGAGGATATCGCCCAGCGGCTCGGCGAGCGCGCGACGGATCGGATCGGCCGGCTGACCGCGTTGCAGCAGAACTTCGGCGCCTTCCTCGACTGACGACGCCTGTTGCCGACCGTCAGCGCGGCATGGCCCAGGGCAGCGGCGCCTCGTTGAGGCCCCAGTAGAGGCTCTTCTGCTGCATGTACTGGCGGATGCCGTGACGCCCCTTCTCGCGACCGAGGCCGCTGTCCTTGAAGCCGCCGAACGGCGTCGAGATGCTGAACTGCTTGTAGGTGTTGATCCAGACCGTGCCGGCCGCGATGCGCCGGGCCAGCCGCCAGACCTTCTGGTAGTCGCGCGACCAGAGCCCGCAGGCGAGGCCGTAGACGCTGTCGTTGGCCTGGGCGACCAGGTCGTCCTCGTCATCGAAGGGGAGCGCGACCAGCACCGGCCCGAAGATCTCCTCCTGGCAGGTACGGCTGGCATTGGCCAGGCCGTCGATGATCGTCGGCAGGTAATAGGCCCCGTCCGCATGGGCCGTGCCGTCCGGGCGGGCGCCGCCGCAAAGGATGCGGCCGCCTTCCTCGCGGGCGAGATCGACATAGCGCTCGACGCTCGCCCGGTGGTCGAAATGGACGAGCGGCGCGACCTGGGTCGCCGGATCCTCGCCAGGGCCGACCCGCAGTTGCCGGGCGCGGGCGACCAGCCGCCCGAGAAACTCGTCGTAGATGCCGCGTTCGATGAACAGGCGCGAACCGGCGATGCAGCTCTGCCCGCTCGACGAGAAGATCCCGAACAGCACGCCGTTGATCGCATGCTCGATATCGGAATCGGCGAAGACCACGGTCGGTGACTTGCCCCCCAGTTCCAGCGTGATCGGCATCAGCTTCTCGCCGGCCACCGTCGCCAGATGACGGCCGGTCCGGGTGCCGCCGGTGAACGAGACCTTGCGGACCAGCGGATGGCGGACGATGGCGTCGCCGGCGATCCGCCCCTGCCCCGGCAGGACCGAAAGCAGGCCGGCCGGCAGTCCCGCCGTCTCGCAGATGCGGGCGAACTTGAGCGACACCAGCGGCGTCCATTCGGCCGGCTTGAGCACCACCGCGTTGCCGGCGGCGAGCGCCGGCGCGGCCTTCTGGGCGTCGCTCGCGATCGGCGAATTCCAGGGCGTGATCGCGCCGATGACGCCGAGCGGCTCGTGCACGCTCATCGTCATGTAATCGCCGCGCGGCGGGGTCAGCTCGTCCTCCAGCGTTTCCAGCGCGGCCGCCATGTAGCGGAAGGTCCCGGCGGCGCTGGCCGCCAGCGCCGTCGTCTCGCCGCGCGTCTTGCCGGTATCGCGGGTCTGCAGGATCGAGATGGCCTCGATCTCCGATTCCAGCCCGTCGGCGATCCGGGTGAGGATGCGGGCCCGTTCGTGCGGCCTGAGATCGCGCCAGGCGGGATCGTTCATTGCCTCGTGACCGCGTGTCACCGCATCCGCCACGTCCTCGGCGGAGGCACCCGCGAACTCCGCATTGACGCTGCCGTCGGCCGGATTGATCGAGGTAAGCACCGGGCCCCTGCCCTGACGCCATTCGCCGCCGACGAAGATCTCGGTCATGGTCGCTCCCGCTCAGATGACGACGACGGCGCCCGGCTGGCCCAACGCGCGCGCCATGCTGAGCGCGGTCAGCATCGACGTCTTCGGGTTGGCCGGCGACGGACGCCCGGACAGGGTGATCGCGAAATGGCCAAAGTCGCCGGCGGCCTCGATCTCGTGGATATTGCCGGTGACTCCCGGGTCGGCGACGAGTTCGACCTCGGTCGCCTCGAAGCCGAGTCCGGCCAGCGCCACGGTCGCCGCGACATTGGCGTTCTTCGGATATTGTTCCGCCGCCGCCCGGGCCGAGCCCCGATAAAGCACCACCGGCGCGGTCAGCGTGGCAAGGTCGCAAATCGCCTCGGCCGGGGTCCCCGTCCAGGCCTGCGGCGGCTTGCGGGACCGGTAGCGAACCGTGTCCAGCCGGCCGAAACGGGCTGCGGCAAGCGCGTCCATGCCGCCGATCGCCCCGGCCGGCAGGACCAGTCGGGCGCCCGAACGCGCGGCCGCCTCGGTCAGCCGGTCGTAAAGCGCCTGATCGGCAAGCGCGCCGATCGAGGCGATCACGAGGTCGCTGCCAGCATCGAGGATCGCCAGACCGAACTCCCGCACGGCTTCATGCCCGGCGCATTCACCGACAAGCTCTGGCCCCTCGGCGAGCAGCGTCTCGATCGAGGTGACGAGCGGCACGTCGCCGAGCCGCTCCCGGGCCAGCTGCTCCCGTCCCGGCCGGACCAGGACGGCAGCGAGTTCGACGCCCGGCATCTGCGGCAGCGTCTCGACGACCGTCGCGGCAATCCCGCCATAACCGATGAGCGCGATCCGGATCACGCCGGCACCGATTCCCTGGCCGGGGCCTTCTGCGGCACCGGCGGGCCGGCGAAGGCGACCTTGAACGGGCCAACGGCAATCATGTCGATCTCGACCATCGCCGGACCCGGCAGGGCGATCGCGGCGGCCATCGCGTCGGGAAAGTCATCCAGGTCGCGAACCACCGTGTGGGCGAGCCCCATGGCCGCCGACAGCGCGCCGAAATCGGGCGCCAGCGGATCGGCGAAATAGCGCCGGCCGCCGTAGTGAACGTCCTGGATGTTGCGGATGACGCCGTAGCCCTGGTCGTTCATCAGCAGGAAGACCACGTCCGCGCGTTCCTGCACGGCGGTCATCAGTTCGCCGAGCGAGAGCGCGAAACCGCCGTCGCCGACTAGCGTGACGGTCTTGCGGCCCTGGGCACCCGCCGCCACGGCGGCGCCGATGCCCATCGGCGTGCCCTGCCCGATGCCGCCGCCCAGCGCATGCACGCCGTCGCGCGGCCCGAAGATGCGCAGCAGGCGATTGCCCCAGGTGCTGTTCGAGATCGTCACGTCACGAACCCAGACCGCGTCGCGCGGCATCACCGCCTGCAACTGGTCGATCAGCCGGCCATAAGGACCGAGATTGTCACGCAGCGCGGTGACCGCCGTCTCGCGCGCCGTCGCCAGATCGTCGGCGAAGGCCGGATCGATCGCCATGCGGCCGGCGACCCGGTCGGCCAGGGCATCGAGGATGTCGGCGGCATCGCCATGCACGAAGCCGTCGCCCACGTAGGACCGGCCCTCGGTGCGCGGATCGGCATCGGCGAGCCAGAGCGGACGCGGCAATTCCATCTTGTAGTTCCGCGTTTCGTTGCCCCGCAGGCGGGAGCCCGCGACCAGCATGAAATCGCAGGTCCGGTACAAGGCCTCGACCGCCGGCACCATGTTGACCGCACCGAGGCTGAGCGGATGATCCTCCGGCACGATACCCCGGCCGTTGGTGCTGGTGACGACGCCGATCCCCATCGAGACGAGCCGCTCCGCGCCGACGGTCGCGCCACGGGCGCCGCCACCGAGCCAGAGCAGCGGGCGGCGGGCCTTGACCAGCGCCGCGGCGAGCGCGTCAAGCGCCACCTCGGACGGGCGCGCCGTCACCGGCGGGATCGGCGCGAGGTCGTCGGGAATCGTCACCGCGGCCTTCTGGATGTCGATCGGGATCTCGATGCTGACCGGGCCGGCCGGCGGGGTAAGCGCGATCCGTGCGGCCTCGCGCAACACGCCGAGCGCGGTTTCCGGCGACCAGACCCGGAAGCTCGCCTTTGAAACAGCTTCAAGCAAGCGCGGCTGGTCCGGCGCCTCGTGGATATAGCCCCGGTCCCGGTCCAGGTAGGGACTGTCGATCTGGCCGGTCAGGTGCAGGACCGGGCTGCCCGCGGTCAGCGCCTCGACCATCGCACCGGCGGCATTGCCGCAGGCGGTGCCGGTGCTGGTGAAGGCGGCCGTGAGCCCGCCCCGGACGCGTGCGGCGGCATCCGCCATGTTGACCGCGCCGGCCTCGCCGCGCGCGAGGACGTAGCGGATATTCCCGCGACGACCGATCGCGTCGAGCATCGGCATGTTGTGGATGGAGATGACCCCGAAGGTCTCCTCGACACCGGCCGCTTCGAGAAACGCGGCGACCAGATCGCCGACGGTGGTTTTCACTTCAGGCATGACGCGACACCCCTCCTGATACCTCCAGCGCCGCGCCGGTGATGTAGGACGCGGCCGGTGAAGCGAGAAAGACAACGGCACGGGCCGGCTCATCCGGCTGGCCGAAACGACCCAATGGAACCTTGCGGATGCGGGCCTCGCCCGCGATCCAGTCGTCGAAATCCCGGCCCGGTGCGCGGGCCGCCTCGAAGCGGCGGCGCCACTGGCCGGAGACGATCACGCCGAGCAGGATCGAATTGACGCGCACGCCCCTGGGCGCGAACTCGACGCTCAGCGATTTCACCAGGTTCTGTACGCCGGCGCGCGCCGCCGAGGTGCAGACCATGTGCGGTTCGGGCTGCCGGGACAGCAGCGAGTTGACAACCACAATGCTGCCGGCCGACGAATTCTCCAGCGCCGGCAGGAAGGCCCGGGTCGGGCGGATCACGCTGAAGAACTTGAGATGCAGTTCCTCTTCCCAGGCCGCGTCGCCGGTATCGGCGAAGGTCGATACGCGACCCTGCCCGGCATTGTTGATCAGCATGTCGACCGCGCCGAAACGGTCGACAACCGCGGCGCGGAAGGCGCCGACCTGACCCTCGTCCAGCACGTCGCAACGCATGGCCAGCAGACGGTCGTCGAATCCGAGCGTTGCCGCGGCCGCATCCAGCCGGCCACCGTCGCGGCCACAGATGGCGACCCTGGCGCCTTCGCCGAGCAGGATGCGGGCCGCTTCCAGCCCGATGCCGGAGGTTCCCCCGGTCACGACCGCCACGCGGTCCTTCAGACCCAGATCCATCGCGTCAGCCTTTCCCGGCGGCGGTCATGAGCCCGCCGCCCGCTGTTCCAGCGCCGCCGGCCGGAAGCCCAGCCAGGCCGAGATTTCCCGTGCGCTCTCGAGGACCCGGTCCTTGATGACCCCGTCAAGCTCGTCGAGCGGGATGTAGCTGCCGGGACTGGAGATATTGATCGCCGCGACGATCCGCCCGGATGCATCGCGAACCGGCGCCGCGACCGACGCCACACCGCGTTCGAAGGCGAAACGGCTGACGACGTAACCGCGGTTGCGATCCTGCTCGACGATATCCAGCAGTTCCGGGACCGTGCCGGGCGTGAACTCGGTAAATCGTTCCAGAGCCACGCCGGCATACAGGTTCACGATATCGCTGTCGTTCAGGGCGCCGAGCAGGACGCGCCCCATCGACGTCGCATGGGCCTGGAAGCGGGTCCCGACATGGACGTTGCTGGCAAGCTGGGCCTGCGAGGCGACGCGGGCGATATAGACGATCTCGCGGCCTTCGCGGATCGCCATGTGGGCCGCCGCGCCGGTCGCGTCGCGAAGCGCGGTCAGGTGCGGGCGGGCGACCTCGACCAGGTCCATGGAGGCGAGATATTCGAACCCGAGCGTCAGGATGCGTGATCCGAGCGCATAGCTCTTGCCGCCGACAACCCGCTGCAGATAGCCCATGCGCTCCAGTGTCACCGCCAGCCGGAACACGGTCGAGCGTGGCAGCGCGAGCTCGCGCCCGAGATCGGCGAGGGTCATTTCCCGCCGGTCGCGGCTGAAACATTCGAGAAGCCGGAGACCCCGCTCGAGACCGGGCACGACATAGCGTTCGGTATCGGCGGCGGCCGCCTTTTCATCGGCTTCGCTGCTCATCGGTTCCTCCTCAGGAAGCGCCTCAGCGCCTCGTTGTAGCGTTCCGGCACTTCCGCGTAGCTCGGATGGCCAACTTCGCCGAGATCGACATAATCGGCCCCGGGCAGTCGCGCCGCGACGTCGCGGCAGCGCGCTTCCGGCGTGATCGGGTCGGCCGTCCCGGCCATCACCCGGATCGGCAGGTCGAGACCGGCGAGATCGGCCAGCAGATCGCCCCGGGCGAGCAGATGATTGGCGGCGCGGTAGCCCTCGGGGCGGATTTCTCCCATGACGCGACGCGTCAGGTCGATAACCTCCGGCGCCGCGTGCGGACCGCAGGTCCGCGCTGCGCGCTTCTCCGCCAGGCCCTTGGGCCCGAGCGTTTCCAGGTCGCGGACCCGGGCCGCGGCCCCCTCCGGCAGTGGCGCGTCGGCCGCGGCGCCGAATCCGACCGCCGGGTGCGAGAGCACGAGCCGGCCGATCCGGGCGGGATGGCGGCGGGCGAAGGCGGCGGCGACAAGCGCGCCGAAGGAATGGCCGACGACGTCAGCGGTCGCGATCCCGAGCGCGTCGAGCGCGGCCGCCAGGTGATCGGCGTAATCCGCCGGCGCCGGCCGCGCGTTGGCCAGCGGATCGGACCGGCCATAGCCCGGCGCATCCCAGGCGATGACCCGGTGATCGGCGCCGAGCGCGGCAAGCTGGTGGATCCAGGAACCACTGTTCGAGCCGATCCCGTGCAGCAGCACCAGCGCCGGCCCTGTGCCCGCCTCGCGATAGCTGAGCGCCAGGTCGCCGACCGCGACGGTTTTCCGGGGATGGGCTTCGCTCACCGTTCCGCCCTCAATTGAAAACGAAGCCGCCGTTGACCGGCAGCGTCTGGCCGGTCACGAAACCGGCCCCGGACCCGAGCAGGTAGAGCACCGCGCCGATCACGTCATCGGCATACTGCGGTCGCGGGATCGCCCGCCCGGTCTCGTAAAGGCGATGGCGCTCCTCCGGGACATATTCGGTGGCCTCGACGCGCACCAGCCCGGGCGCGACCGCGTTGACCGTGATCCCGTCGCCGCCCATCTCGCGGGCCAATGAGCGCGTCATCGAGATGATCGCGCCCTTGCTGCTGACATAGGACAACAGCCGGGGCGCGCCCCAAAGCGCGGTATCGCTGGCCAGGTTGACCACCCGGCCGCCCGACGACTTGCGGAGCCAGGGCGCGAAGGCCTTCACCGCCAGCCAGGTGCCCCGGACATTGACGGACATGACCCGGTCCCAGGTCTCGATATCGATTTCCTCGAAGGTCTTGCCGCCGATACCGGTCGCGATGGCGCCGTTGTTCACCAGCCCGTCAACCCGGCCGTAGCGCGCCCCGACTTCGCCCGCCAGCGCCTCGATCGAGGCCGGGTCGCCGAGATCGAGCGGCAGGAAGCAGGCCTCGTGACCCGCCTCGACGAGCGCGGCGGCCGAGGCCTCGCCCCATTCCCGATTGATCTCGGCAATGACGACGGCCTCGGCGCCCGCCCCGGCGGCAGCCTCGGCGAACGCCCTGCCAAGGCCCCGGCCGGCGCCGGTGACAACGATGATGCGTCCGGAAAGCGGCATGGCGGTCGTCAGCTCGCCTTGCTCAGTTTCTCCGACTCGGCGGCGGCCGCGATCTCGCGACGGCGCTTGCGGAGTTCCATCAGCGGATGCCCGTCCGGATAGTCGGGCACGATCGGCTTCGAGGTGCCGAGCATGACGCACATCAGGGCCTCTTCCTGGCCCTCGTTGCGAAGCCCGCGATAGACGCCGGGCGGCACCGAGATCAGGTCGCGCGAGGTCAGCACGGTCTCGGCCGTCTCGCCGTCGAGTTCGAAGAACAGCCGGAGCTTCTCGGCCTTGAGCACGAAGAAGACTTCCTCGGCATCGTGATGGACATGCAGCGGGCCCTCGCAGCCGGCCGGCAGGATCATCGTCGAGAACGTGAAATGCTCCGACGGGACGGTGCCGCTGTCGCTGGCCACGCCGGTCGCGCCGGTGCCCATGTAGCGGCACTGGGCGCGCTTGTATTTCGGGTCGAAGTCGGCCTGGAACTTGAGCGCGTTCCAGTCGTAGGTCCGGCTCTCGAAACGGGCCACGCGGCTCTTCTCGATCCACTCGCCGAGGCTGCGGTCGGCCGGCTTTTCCCAGCTCGGCAGCATCTGGCCCGCCTGTTCGACGATCTTTTCCTTGCGCTTGCTCATCTTTCGATTCCTCCGTGAAATCAGCTCAGCCGTCGGCGCGGACGCGCGCGGGCATGTAATGCAGGACCCGGCGTTCGGCGAGAACGATGAGCCCGTAGAGAACGATGCCGATCAGGGTCAGCAGAATGATCGCCACGAAAACCATCGCGGTGTTGCCGGCGCCCTCGCCGAACGAGAGCAGGTAGCCGAGTCCGGTATTGCCGCCGACCAGTTCGCCGACCACGACCCCGATCACCGCGAGCGTCGCGGCGATGCGAAGACCGGCGAAGAAAGGCGGCAGCGAGGCGGGAAACTCGATCTTCCAGAAGACCTGCAGACGGCTCGCCGTGAACGCCCGCGCGAGCCGGGTGATGTCCGGATCGATCGAGCGTACGGCGCCGAGCACGTTGATCATCACCGGGAAGAAGACGATCAGCACCGCGACCAGGATCTTCGGATAGACGGTGTAGCCGAACCAGATGATGAACAGCGGCGCGAACGCCACCTTCGGCGCGATCTGCAGCGCCAGGATATAGGGCGACAGCAGGAATTCGGCGGTCGGCGACATGCCGAGGATGAAGCCCACCACCATCCCGAGAAGCACGCCCAGGACCAGCCCGGCAACGACCTGCCCCGCGGTGATCGCGGTATGGAACAGCAGGTTCTCGTTGCCGGACATGTAGATGAACTCGCTCCACACCTTCGACGCCGGCGGAATGATGAAGGCCGGGATGCCGAACAGGGTCGGTCCCCATTCCCAGAGGGCAAGGAAGGCACAGAACAGGAGAACACTGCCTGCCAGCATCCGCTGGGTCGAGGATTCGATCGAGAGGGAGTCCATCGCGTCTACTCCTGGATCGGGTTTGCGCGGTTCAGCGGATCACTGGACGAACTGGTTGGTATAGAGCTCGTCGACCGGCGTGCGGGTGCGGACGATGCCCTGCTCCAGGTAGAATTCCTGGAGCGCGGTGAGGCGCTCCACGTCCATCAGGCCGAGCGTCTCCTGGCCGCTGTAGACATATTTCGTGAACATCCGGAAGATCTCCGCCATGTCCTTCTCCTTGCCCTTGTTCTGGGGCACGGCCTTGACATAGTCGACGGCGGCGCCGTCCGGATCGTCCATGATGTCCTTCATGCCCTTGAGCGTCGCGCGGACGAGCTTGCGGACGAGCTCGGGATTGTTCTCGATGGTCTCGTCGGCGACGATGATCGCCTGCGCCATGCTCTTGAAATACTCGTCGGACGGGATGACCTTGATCCCTTCCATGCCCGACTGCATCGCGTAATAGGTCCAGTCCGGAACCGAGGCCATCGCGTCGGACTCGCCGGCGACGAACAGCTTCCAGATATTGACCGGGCCGACCGCCTGGGCGTTCACGTCGTCCTTGCCGAGCCCCTGCGAGGCCAGCACGCCGAGCAGCGCGTAGAAGGTGGTGTCCTGATAGGCCATCGCGGTGATGGTCTTGCCCTTGAGATCGGCCGGGGTCTCGATGTCGCGCTTGGTGTTGACCACGAGCTGCATCAACGAGCGTCCGCCGAGCACCGCGACCGCCTTGACCGGCACGCCGTTGGCGCGGACGAGGATCGGCGTGTCGCCGATCGCGCCGCCGACGACCGCATTGCCGGCGCCGACCTGCTTGGCCACATCGACGCCGCCCTTGGCGACCTGGAAGGTGACGTTCAGGCCCTCGTCGTCATAGTAGCCGCGCTCCTTCGCCAGCATCCACGGCGAGAAGGCAGGCAGGAAGCCCGGCGCGGGCAGCAGATAGGTGATGTCTTCCGCCGCTTCCGCCTGCGGGGTCGCGAAGGCGCCGAGGGCCGCGGCGCCGACGAGGCCCGCGATCAGAAATTTGCGAATGTTTTTCATGACGTTTCCCTGTTGTCTCCCGTTTCCGTGCCTCGGCTTCATGCCTCGGCGGCCTCTCCGATATGCAGCAGGTCCATCAGCGCCGCGACGTAGCCGCCGACGCGTTCGTGTTGCCTGCGCTGCATGGGATTGTCGCGATCGGGGATCTCGACAACGATTTCCTCGATGATCGTGCCCGGCCGCTGGCTCATCACCAGCACGCGGTCGGAGAGCGCGATCGCCTCGACGAGGTCATGGGTGATGAACAGCGCCGTCTTGCCGGTCTCGGCGAGGGTTTTGCCGAGGTCCTGCTGCAGGACCATCTTGGTCTGCGCGTCGAGCGCCGAGAACGGCTCGTCCATCAGCAGCACCGACGGATCGACGGCGAGCGTGCGGGCGAGCGCGGCGCGCTGGCGCATGCCGCCCGACAACTCGTGCGGATAGCTGTTCACGAAGCCACCGAGGTGGCATTTCTCGAGCAGTTCGATCGCCCGCGCCTTGCTCTCGGCGGTCACCAGCTTCTGGATCTCGAGGCCGAGCTCGACATTCTCGCGGATCGTCCGCCAGGGCAGCAGCAGGTCCTTCTGCAACATGAAGGCGACATGCGAGATCGGCCGCGTCACCCGCTCGCCATCGACGTAGATCTCGCCCGTCGTCGCCGGATCGAGGCCGGAGCCGAGATTGAGGCAGGTGCTCTTGCCGCAGCCGGAGGGGCCGATGATCGAGACGACCTCGCCTTCGGCGACCTGGAAGCTGACGTCGGAGATCGCCGTCACTTCCGTGCTGCCGCGATGGCTGGCGCGGAAGATCTTGGTGACGTTCCTGAATTCGAGTGCCTGCCTGGTCATGACCCGCCCCTGTCCTGCCGAACTCCCGGTTTCCGCCGTCCTCGCCATCAGGATTGCTTCTCGGTGAGGAACTTGCCGCTTGCCGTCGCCGGCCCCCTGCTCTGGCGCCGGGTCTCGCCGTCGAGGCCGCCGTCGACGGCCCATTCCGCGAACACGGTCGGGCCGGGCTCGAAGTCGCGCGGCTGCCAGTTCCCGGTCAGGTAATCCTCGTCGGCGTAATATTCGATCAAACCGCCGGCCGGGTTCCGGAAGTACCAGAAATAGGCGGACGAGATCGGGTGCCGTCCCGGCCCGAGCTGGGTGTCCCAGCCCTTCCGCGACATCTGCAGGCCGCCACCGAAGACCTCGTGGATGTCGCGCACGGTGAAGGCGACATGGTTGAGGCCGCGATTGCCGGCCGGCGTCTGCAGGAGAAACAGGTCGTGATGGCCGCCTTCCGCCGCGCAGCGGAGAAAATGGCCGCGCCCGGGATAACGGTCGGAGAGCTGGAACCCGAGGGCGGCGTAGAAGGCGGTCGTTTCCTCGAGCGTGTTGGTGAAGAAGACGACATGGCCGACCTCGATCGGGCTGGCGCGGTCGTACACCGGGCCGGGCGTGTCGATACGGGCGTTGTGGCCCCAGACGTTCGAGGGCGAGCCCTTGACCTCGACATCGCGCTTCCGGCTGACCCGGAGCGCGACGCCGCAGCCGTTCGGGTCAATCGCGTGCAGCGTGCCGTCCGGATCCTCGCGGAAGCCCGGCCGCGCGGCCAGGGTCGGACGGTAGCGCTGCAGATCGGCCGTCCCGGACACGCCCCAGACCACCTCGCGGAGCGTCGGCCCTTCCTCGAAGGCCGGCGGCAACGCCGGGTCGTCCGGCAGCCTGACCTGGATCTCGCAGCCGTTCGCCGCCTCGAAATCGAGACCCGCCGCGTCCTCGGCCATCAGGGTCAGGCCCCAGTCGGCGAAGAAGGCGCGACAGGTCGCCAGATCGGCGGCGCCGTAGGTAATCCGGTCTATACCGAGAATGCTCATCGAACGGTCTCCGGGTCAGATATCGAGAACCAGGCCGGAACCCTTGCAGCGCGAGACGCAGACCATCATGGTCCGGTTCGACTGCTGCTCGGCCTTGGTGAGAACGGAATCCCGATGATCGGGAACACCGTCGAGGACACGGGTTTCGCAGGTTCCGCAGATCCCGTCCTCGCAGGAGGACGGTACGATCACGCCGGCATCGGCAAGCGCGCCGAGGATCGAACGCCCGGCCGGGACCTCGACGGTCAACCCCTTCCTGGCGAGCCGCACGGTGAAGGCGCTGTCCGCGCCCTCCGTCTCGATCGCCTTGGGCGTGAAATACTCGACATGGACGCGCTCGTCCGGAACCTCGGCGACCGCCGCCTCGAAGGCCGCCATCATCGGCCCCGGGCCGCAGCAGTAGAAATGCGTGCCCGCCGGATGGCCGGCGACCGCCGCGGCGATGTCGAACGGCCCGCCCGCCTCGGCGTCGACATGCAGGCGCAGGTCGGCCCCCATCGCCTCGAGCTGATCGAGGAAAGCGGCGCGCTCGCGGCTTCGCACGGCATAGTGGAAGGTAAGGGGACGGCCGCGTTCGGTCAGGCGGCGGGCCATGCAGAGCATCGGCGTGATGCCGATGCCGCCGGCCAGCAGCACCACCTTCTCGGCGTCCTCGACCAGCGGGAAATGGTTGAGCGGCGGCTCGACGTCGATGCGGTCGCCGACCCGGAGCTTGCCGTGCACGAAGCTGGAGCCGCCCCGGCTCGCCGCGTCGAGGCCGACGCCGACCACGTAGCGATCGCGGTTGGCCGGATCGCCGGCCAGCGAATAGCTTCGCACCAGGCCGTTCGGCAATCGCAGATCGACATGGGCGCCGGGTTCGTAGGATGGCAGTTCGTCACCGTCCGGCCGCCGCAGTTCGACGGAAAGGACGCCTTCCGCCTCCCACTGCATGCGCTGGATACGGAGGTTCAGGGGGCGGCGGTCGCCGCTGTCGGCGGCGGCGCTCACCGGTCCGCCCCTTCCGCCTGCAGGTCGACGTCCAGGTTGGCGAAGGCATCGACCTCGACGAGAAGATCCGGAAAGACGAAGCCTGAGACCTCGACCAGCGTCGAACAGGGATAGACATCGCGGAAGGCGGCCTTCCGGGCGGCGTTCACTTCGTCCTTGCGGGCGATGTCGGTGACATAGATGACCAGCCGGTAGATGTTGCCGTCACGGCCGCCGGCCGCGGCGAGCTGCGCCTTGATCTTGGCGAAGATCGCCGCCGTCTGCGCCGCCATGCTGTCACCGCCGGCCGCGTTGCCATCGGCAGTGCGCGCGGTCACGCCCGAGAACACGACCTCGCGGCCGATCAACAGGCAGTTCGACCAGGAGGCGCCGGGCGGTTCCGGGACCTCGGCCGCGACGATTTTCCGGAAAGCGGACATCAGGCCGCGCTCTGCCGGCCCATGCGGCGCGCCGCCTCGGCCTCGAGCTGCTCGGTCGCGAGATTACGCAGCCGACGGCGCAGCCGGACAAGCCCCATGTCGTGCTGATAGAGGAACTCGTTGGCGTTGGCGCCCTCGTCGAGGTCCTCCAGCAGGCCCCGGTCCTGCTCCAGCACGTGCCAGTGCCGCTCCTCGAGCCGGTTCTTGTACAGGAAGCGCCAGGTGTCGCGCTGCCAGCCCTGGACGTCGCGGACCCGCCAGTGGAAGATCGCCGCCTTGTTCGGGCCGATCGGCGTGTACATGCCGACGATGTGGAAATTGCCGCCCGGACCGCCGGTCTTCGGGTAGGGGATCTCCAGGCGCAGCCAGTGGATGCCGGTCTCGCCCCACTCGGTCCAGTCGAAATTGACGTTCCGCTGGCCTTCCTTCTCGAAGACGAAGCCATGATCGGTATCACGGATGCGGAACTTCGCCGTGGTGTCGCCGAAGGACATCGAATGCGACTGCTTGTGCAGGAAGGTGCCGTGCATCGGGTCCATGACATTGTCATAGACGAAGCGATAATCGCCGTTCCATTCCGCGTAGCAGAGGAAGGCGCTGTAGTTGTCGGATTCGAGCTGCTCCGGCATCGTGAAGGGTGCCGGATCGGTGTTCTGTTCCTGGTCGTCCGACACATAGGCGAAGATCGTGTCGTTGCGTTCGATCGCAGGGAACACGCGGACGCAGCGCGACCCTTCCAGCTTGCAGCCCGGGCTGCCGGGAACCGACACAGCAACGCCGTTCTCGTCGACCTGGACACCGTGATAGCCGCAGGCGATCCGGTCATCCATGACGATGCCGCGGGACAGCGGCGCGCCGCGATGCGGGCACAGATCCTCGAGGATCCGGACCGTGCCGTCACGACGCCGCCAGAGCACCATGCGATAACCGAGCCGGCGCAGCGAGATCGCCCGCTCGCCCACGAAGCTCGACGGGCAGATCGGCCACCAGAGATTGCGCAGGCCGACCGCCAGGCGCTGCTCGATCATCTCGTCGGTGGCGGCGTTGTCCAGATTGCCGTTGAAGTCCGTCATCTCGCTCTCCCCGCTTTCGTCAGCGTTCGCGTCGCGCCGGTCAGGCGCCGAGCCGCTTCATTTCCGCGACATAAAGGCCAGCCGTCCAGGCGGCCCCGCCCGGTGCCGGCACACATTGCTCGTTGAGGCTCCGCACGAGCCCGTCCAGGCCGTCGACCCCGGCCGCGAAGGCCCGCTCGATCGCGTCGCCGAGAATGTTCTCGTAATCGGTCGGCGCCCTGTCGCGGGTCTGATGCACTTCGAGATACTGCTGATTGGTCATCATTTTCCCCCGTTTCGCACCCGTTCCCGGATCATCTCGCGAACCGGAACGAAGTCGTATGTCGGAAAGATTTCGGTGCTGAAGACACCCCACGCGGACCGCTCAAGCTCGACGTTGACCACGTTCAGCCGGGACGGCGGCAGGCGGAGGGTCACGATCTGGCCGAAGCCCATGGCCACGGTCCAGGAGACGATCTCGACGCCCTCGGGCGGGAAACGCTCCCACCAATCGGCCTCTTTCAGCCGGGTCTGGATGGCGTCGAGATTGTTGGACTGATCATGGCGCAGGAACACCGTCAGCAACATCGTCTCTTCGGCATCGGGCATCGGATGGTCCCCCCTTCGGGTCGGGCTATCTCGACCAGTGAATATGTTTCATATATGAAACTCAATTTCACTATCGAAATAATATGACTCGGCGATGGCCCTGTAAAGCGAAAAATCGCCAGAGCGGAATCGGCAGCGCGGCGCCGAAGAACGGCACCGCGCGGATATCCGGGAAGTAAAGGATGGCTTCAGGGGGCTTCGGAACCCTCACGGACCGGAACCAAGAACCGCCCGACCGAACCGGTCATCACCGGATCGGTTCAGGCGGATGATCGGTGCGGGCGCCGGTCGGCGTCGTTCAGACCCGTCGGCCGGCCGAGGTGAAGCTGTAGGGCGTGCCATTGCGCCAGGCGGTCGAACCCTTGCAACGGCCGCAGATCCGCTCTCCCGACCAGCTGCTCAGGAATTCCGACTTGCAGCGGAGACAATGGCGCGTCTTGCTCTCGTCCGCGTGCGACGGCTCGAACGCTGTGGCGAGGTCCGGCGACTGCGCGATAGCTGATTTTGTCACGTTGGTAAACCTTTCGCTTCCGTCCCTTCATCGGGAAAGAGGAACAGGGGACCGACGACCCGGCATGCCGGTACGGGCGCGCAAAAGTCGACGGCAATTCGAGGCCGCGACCCCGAACCCGTCGCGGCGATGCCACGGGACCGGGATCGCAGGCCCGTCACTGGATCGCGACCCGTTCAAGCGGGCCGCAGTGCCGAGATTCAGCTCTTCGGTTTCGGCGCGGCCGTCTTGTCGACCGCTGCGGGAGCCTTTACCGCCGGCTTGTTGGCAGCTGCTGTAGCATCGGCGGCCGGCGCCGGTTTAGCGGCGCTGTCCTGGGTGACAGAGAATTTCTTGAAGGACATGGAATTGGACTTTCTAATTGCCAAGGCCAAATCGACCCTCAGTTTAATATGGGTAGAAACTCCGGAATTTCAAATACCCGCCACTCTTCTCCAATATTAACTTCTTGAACGTCTATTTTTAAATTCGAGAGCTTTTGAAGCGTTCGTTTTGTAAAATCTTTTTGGCAATAGACATCACTTTTCAGATTCAACTAGATAGAGATAGCATTTCATCGAATTCGACATCTACCGGGCGAAAAAAGGCCACGCCTCCGAAGGAGGCCTCGGGCCGCCTCTCCGGAACGCGTCAGATCCGCGCGGCGACACTCTTGGTGCGGCAATAGCTCAACAGGCCTTCGAGCCCCTTCTCGCGACCGAAGCCCGACTTCCGGTTGCCGCCGAAAGGCACCTCGATGCCCCCGGCGAAATACTCGTTGATGAAGACCTGTCCCGCGTCGACCCGATGGGCGAAACGATGCGCCCGGGAGAAGTCGCCGGTGTAGATGCCGGCGACCAGCGCGTACTGGCTGTCGTTGGCGAGCGCCAGGGCATGATCGGCATCCTCGGCGACCTGCACGGTCAGGACCGGGCCGAAGATCTCCTCGCGCACCAGTTCGTCATCGGGTTCGCGGTTGTCGACGATGGTCGGCCGGTAGAACCAGCCCTTGCCGGTTTCCGGATCGGTGGTTGTCGCGCCGCCCGTGACGATCTCGGCGCCCCGGTCCCGGGCCCGATCGATGAATCCGGAAATCCGGGCAAGCTGTTCGGCCGAGTTGACCGGTCCGAGCGCCGGGTTGCGCAGCCCGTGGCCGATACTGAGCGCTTCCGCGCGGCGACAAAGCGTCTCGACGAACGGCGCATGCAGCGAACGCTCGACGATCAGGCGCGAGCCGGCCGAGCAGATCTGCCCGGCATTCTCGAAGATCGCCCCCATGACCCCGTCGAGCGCCCGCTCGACATCGCAATCGCCGAGCACGACGACGGGCGACTTGCCGCCGAGCTCGAGCACCACCCGCGTCACGTGATCGGCGGCGGCCCGCATCACCTTCTGGCCGCTCGCGACCGAACCGGTGAAGGTGATGTGGTCGATGCCCGGATGGGCCGACAACGGCGCGCCGACCTCTATCCCGGTGCCGGTCACGACGTTGCAGACGCCGTCGGGCAGGCCCGCCTGTCTGAGGATATCGGCCAGCATGAGCGCGGTGAACGGGGTCTGCTCGGCCGGCTTGGCGACGACCGTGCAACCGGCCGCCAGAGCCGGGGCGATGCCCCGCGCCGCGGTCGAGATCGGATAGTTCCAGGGAATGATCTGCGCGGTGACGCCGACCGGCTCGTGCAGGCTGTAGCCGAGATACGTCGGGCCGATCGGGAAGCTGTCGCCCTGCAACTTGTCGCAGGCCCCGGCATAATATTCGAAGGCCCGCGCGGCGCCGCCGACATCGCCCTCGGCCTCGGCCAGCGGCTTGCCGCTGTCGAGGCATTCGGCGACCGCGAGCCGGGCGGCATTCTGACGGATCAGGCCGGCGGCGCGCATCAGGATCCGCCCGCGCTCGGCCGCCGCCATGTCGCGCCAGGCCGTCTCGAAGGCCCGACGGGCCGACTGCACTGCGGCATCGACGTCGTCGGCGTCGCCCCGGGCGAAGTCGGCAAAGGGCTCTGCCCGTCCCGGATCCAGGCTCGCCATCGACCGGCCCGCGGCGCCGGCACGGAACGCCCCGTCGATGAAATGCCCGTTCGGCAGGCCGGGAAGTGTTCCACCGGACAAGGCGCGCGCGGCAAGCTCACGGCTGCTGTTCATCGGTTCAATGTCCCTGTTCGCTGATGCGGTAGGCGGATCGGGCGAGCCATTCTGGATCGACGTCGACGCCCCAGCCAGGGCGCGCGGTGACCGTGGCGCGGCCATTCTCGATCGCGTAGGGCGATTCCACGAAAAGCCCCTCCTGCCACGGGTAGTAATCTTCCCGCTCGATCGAGAATTCGAGATATTTCCCGGCATTCGGGATCGCGCGCAGCAAGTGCATGGTGAACAGCGTCACCATCGAGAGATTGGCGCTGTGCGGCGTGCAGGGCAGCCCGGCCTCGGCCGCCATCTTCGCGACGCGAAGCGTGCGCGTCAGGCCGCCGAGGTAGCAGACATCCGGCTGCACGATGTCGACCACCCGGCCGGCGATCATCCGCCGCCAGTCGACCAGCGAGCAATCCTGCTCGCCGCCGGCGACGTCGATGTCGAGGGTCTCGGTGACCTGCCGGGTCTGCTCGTATTCCCAGTAGGGGCACGGCTCCTCGAAATGCGAGATACCGTTGTCCTGCAGGATGCCGCCGACCTCGATCGCGCGCCCGGGCGAGAAGCCGGAATTGGCGTCGACCAGCAGCGCCACCGCGTCGCCCAGTTCGCGTCGCATGGTCGGCACGATCTCTTCCGTGCGGCCCGGCCATTCGTCGACATCATGGCCGCATTCCGCGCCGACCCGGAACTTGAAGGCGTCGAAACCGCAACGGTCGCGCAGGTCCTTCAGCCGCGCCGCCTCGTCCGCCGGGGTGATGTCGCGCTTCATCGACGAGGCATAGGCGCGAAGCGTGCCCGGCGTACCGCCGATCAGCGCACAGACCGGCTTGCCCTCCAGCTTGCCGCGCAGATCCCAGAGTGCGGTATCGAGCCCGCCGATCGCCCGGCGCAGGTAGGCACCGGGGAACTTGTGCTCGCGCTCAGGGATGAGGTCGACCAGGGCGTCGATATCGAGCGCGTCCCGGCCGAGCGCATACGGCGCGACCTGGCGGTGCACGACCTGCGCTGTGATGTCTGCGAAATAGGGCGCGACTTGACCCCAACCCTCGGCACCGTCATCCGTTCTGACGCGGACGAAGCAGACGAACTCGTTCGTGAAGGTCTCGATACTGGCGATGATCATGGCGGTTCCGCGATATTCCCTAAAGGGCTGGCCCGATCCTCACGATAGACCGAATTGGTCTTGATTTAAGGTCCATTATCGTTCGTCCTATGGTCCAATCCATATCGGGACCAGGCCATGAAGACGAACGCAGGGGCGTTGCTGTCCTCGATCAGGATCGACCGGGCGGCCGACCGGAAGATCAGCGTCCAGCTTTACTTGCGGCTCAAGGACATCCTGCTGTCGGGCGGGGTCAATCCGGGCGAGCGGCTGCCGGCGACCCGGACCCTGGCCAAGGAAATCGGCGTCTCGCGGACAACCGTTATCGACGCGATCGACCGGCTGACCGCGGAAGGGCTGCTCGACGCCCGGGTCGGGGCCGGCACCTTCGTCAGCCAGGCCCTGGCCGGTCGCCCGGCAAGCCCGGCCGCGCCGCGCCCGGCCGCCGGCGAAAGCCATGCCCCGTCGCTCTCGCAGGCGGCGGCCGACGCTCGCGAACGCTTCGCCCCCCGCGCCTGGCTGCCGCACAAGTCGCAGGCCTTCATCACCGCGCTGCCGGCGCTCGACCTCTTCCCGATGGCGCACTGGGCGCGGCTTTCGGCACGACACTGGCGGGCGGGTCGCGACGATGTCATGGGCTACGGCCATCCGTCCGGCCACCAGGGCCTCAGGGAAGCCATCGCCACCCATCTCAATGCGGCGCGCGGCATTAGGTGCGATCCGGACCAGCTTTTCGTCGTCGCCGGCGCGCAGCAGGCCTTCTTCCTGATCAGCACGCTGCTGCTCAATCCCGGCGAGCGCGTCTGGTTCGAGAATCCCGGTGCCATCGGCGCGCGCAACGCCTTCGTCGCCGGCGGCGCCGAGATCGTGCCGGTCGACATCGACGCGGAAGGCCTGAGCGTCGTCGACGGGCTGCGCAAGGCACCCGCCTTCCGCCTCGCCTTCGTCACCCCGTCGCACCAGCAGCCGCTCGGCCAGGTGATGAGCCTGCGCCGCCGGCTGGCCCTGCTGCAGGCCGCAGACGAGGCCGACGCGCTCATCGTCGAGGACGACTACGACGGCGAGTTCTACTATGGCAACCAGCCGCAGCCGTCGCTGAAGAGCATCGATACCCGGGACCGGGTGATCTATGTCGGGACCTTCTCGAAATCGCTGTTTCCCTCGCTCCGGCTCGGCTTCATCCTGGTCCCGAGGAACCTGGTGGGCGCGCTCGCCGAGGTCAGCGCCTACTGGCTGAGCGGCGTGCCGACGGCAACGCAGGCGATCGTCGCCGATTTCATGAACGAGGGCCTGTTCGCGACCCATATCCGGCTGATGCGGCGGGCCTACAAGGCCCGGCACGACGCCCTGCTCGAGGCCGCGGCGTCGCTGCGCCCGCATATCGACATCCGACCCACCTCGAGTGGCTTTCACACGGTCGGATTCCTGCCCGCGGCGGCCGACGAGGACCGCATCGTCGCAGGGGCGCGGGAAAAAGGCATTATCGTCGCCCCGCTGTCACGCTATTCTGCGACAGCTAGCGGCCGGAAGGGACTGGTCCTCGGCTTTGGCGGCGTGACCCCGGACGATATCCGGCGCGGCGTCAGGAAGCTCGCGGACCTGCCAGAACTGGCCCGGCCATTGGTCTGACTGAAATGTCGTTAATGGATATATTTCACAGTCCAATAAGACCGTAGGCTTCTTTCATTCAAAGAATGCCGGCCTGTCCGTCCGGACGACCGGTCAGAAGCGGGAGGTAACAATGAGAATAGGGACACTGGCCGGGGCACTCCTGGCTGCAACCATGCTTACCGCGGCAACCGCGGCGCAGGCGGAAACGCTGCGGTTGCTGACCTGGGGTTCCTACGCCCCAGAGGAAGTGATCAAAATGTTCGAGGAGAAGTATCCCGACATCGACGTCGAGGTGACCTTCTCCAACAACGAGGAAATGATCGCCAAGCTGCGCGCGACCGGCGGCGCCGGCTTCGACCTCGCCCAGCCGAGCCACGACCGGGTCTATGCCGCCCAGCTCGAGTACGACATCTACAAGCCGCTCGACCTGTCGAAGATCGATACCTCGGTCATGCAGGAGAAGCTGCTGGACGGCGTCAAGGCCAACACGACCATCGACGGCAAGGTCTATTCCGTACCGCACCAGTGGGGCACGTCCGGCCTGATGGCGGACAAGTCGAAGGCGCCGGATGTCAGCGGCTGGGGCGATCTCTGCGATCCGGCCTACAAGGGCAAGACCTCGATGCGCCTGAAGCGCACGATCCTGCTCGGCACCGCCTTCTCGATGGGCGAGAACCCGTTCGAGGCCTATTCCGACCTCGACCGCTACCAGAAGATCCTCGACAAGGTGGTCGACAAGCTGATCACCTGCAAGGACAACATCAAGGCCTACTGGAAGGGCGGCGACGACCTGTCCGCGCTGATGCTGTCTGGTGAAGTGGTCGCGTCCGAGACCTGGGACTCGACCGCCTACAAGCTCTACGGCGAGAACCCGAACATCGTGTTCGTGCCGCCCAAGACTGGCGCGCTCGCGTGGATCGACACCTTCACCCTGCCGCGCAAGGGCAAGGCCGACGACGCCGCCTACAAGTGGATCAACTTCGTCCTGCAGCCGGAAATCGTGAAGCTGATGTCCGCCAGCACAGGCGCCATTGCCGCGATCAAGGGCGGCAAGGACCTGATGCCGGAGGAAAAGAAGGCGGCTATCAATGCCGCGTTCACCGACGCCGACATCGCGAACCTGCAGTTCTTCGCTAACATTCCTCCGGGTGTTGAGGACATGGAAGGCAAGGCGCTAGAGAAGATCAAGGCCGCGACCGGCGGTTGATCTTCCGGCATCGAGAACGCGGAATGCCGCCCCGGCCCCGGTCGGGGCGGCATTCTCGCCGTTTCGGGGATCCCTGCCCTATCGACGGACCAGCCCATGACCTCCAAGCCTGACTTCGATCTCGAATGCAGCAATGTATCGAAGACCTTCGGCCCGGTGCGCGCGGTCGATGACGTCTCGTTCGAAATCCCGAGCGGCTCCTTCTTCTCGATCCTCGGCCCTTCGGGCTGCGGGAAGACGACGCTGATGCGGATGATCGCCGGATTCGAGAACCCGACCGCCGGCGACATCCGGATCAAGGGCATGTCCGTGCTCGGCACGCCGCCCAACCGGCGGAACGTGAAGATGGTGTTCCAGCACCTCGCGCTGTTCCCGATGATGAACGTCTACGAGAATATCGCCTACGGCCTGCGCTGCGCCGGCGCCGGAAAGGCCGAGATCGCGACCAAGGTGAAGGACGTGCTGGAACGGATCGCCCTTCCCGACGTCGGCGAACGCGAGATCCACCAGCTTTCCGGCGGCCAGAAGCAGCGCATCGCGATTGCCCGCTGCATGGTACTCGATCCCGATGTGCTGCTGCTCGACGAACCGCTCGGCGCGCTCGACCTGAAGCTGCGCGAGGCCATGAAGATCGAGCTGAAACTGCTGCAGCACCAGTTCAACACGACCTTCGTCTACATCACCCATGACCAGTCCGAAGCGCTCGTCATGTCCGACCATGTCGCGGTGATGAACTCGGGCCGCTTCGAACAGATCGGCACGCCCCAACAGCTCTATCACAAGCCGGCAAGCGCCTTCGTGGCCGGGTTCGTCGGCGATGCCAACCGCTGGAACGGCCGGGTCGCCGAGGCCCGCGACGGCCGCGCCCGGGTCGAGACGAGCGCCGGCCTGACCCTCACCTGCACGCCCGGGTCCGGCCAGACCTTTCGTCCCGGCGATGCGGTCGAGATCTTCGTCCGCCCGGAATTCATCCGCACCAGCGCCCGCAACGGGCAGGACGCGGCGAACGACGGGGCGGGTGACGACGGTCTCGAGGGGATCGTCGACAGCCTGCTGTTCAACGGCGCCAACAGCCGCGCCCTCGTCCGGCCACCGCAGGGAGAACCGATCGAGGCCGACATCACGCTGACCGGCGGACCGGAGGACATCCGTCCCGGCGAGACGGTCCGCCTGTCTTGGTCGCCCGACCAGGCACTCTGCTTCGCGGTCGGCACGGCCCCGCGATGAACCAGGCGGATTTCAAGCGGCTCTCGCTGATCCTGCTGTTCATGCCGTTCGCGCTCTGGATCCTGCTGCTCATCATCCTGCCCCATATCGGCATGGGCGTCCTGGCGCTGCGCGAGAAGGTCGGGCCGCGGGTCTATGAATTCGGCTTCGGCAACTTCATCGACTTCGCCATGGAGCCGATCTACTGGAACATCCTGTTCCGCACCGGCTCGATGTCGCTGCTGGTCACCGCGCTGGCGCTGATCGCCGGCTTCCCGATCGCCTATTACATCGCCAAGATCGCCGGCCGCCGCTCGCGCGGGGCGCTGTTCCTGGTTTGCCTGATCCCGCTCTGGGTCAGCGACTTGATCCGCGCCTTTGGCTGGATCCTGCTGCTCCGCGAGACCGGGGTGGTGTCGAGCACGCTGCTGTGGCTGGGCCTCGTCGATGCCCCGGTCGAGATGCTCTACAACGACATCACGGTGGTGATCGGCCTGGTCTACACGGTGATCCTGTTCATGATCGTGCCGTTGGTCTCGACGCTGGACGGCATGGACAACGCGATGATCGAGGCGGGCTACAACCTCGGCGGCAATGGCTGGACGGTGCTCCGGCGGATCATCGTTCCCTATGCCATGCCGGGCATCATTTCCGGCTGCATCATCGTCTTCATGCTGACCGCCGGCAGCTACCTGACGCCGATCCTGCTCGGCGGCAAGAATTCGAGCTGGTTCACCGAGACGATCTACGAGCAGTTCATCACCCGCTACAACTGGGAATCCGGAGCCGCGTTCGGCTTCCTGCTGCTCGCTTTCACCTCGTTCGTCGTCTGGCTCGGCCTGAAGCTCTCAGGCCAGACGCTGGCCGGCACGGTCGCGCGGAACTGAGGGGGGCGGCCGGATGCTCGATCAGGAAAAGAACTGGGGGATGCTGCTCGGCTACCGCCTTTACGTGCTCGCCTTCTTCATCTTCCTCGCGGCGCCGCTGGTCGCGGCCGGCACCTTCGCGTTCAACGACTCGCTGTTCCCGGCCCTCCCCTGGCAAGGCTTCACCTTCGACTGGTTCTTCAACGACACCGAACCGAAGCTCGGCATGTTCCACGACCGCCGCCTGCTGCGCGGCCTCTATTATTCCTTCATCATCGCGACCGCGGTGTCCGGGCTGTCGGTCTTCGTCGGCACCTGCAACGCCTTCCTGTTCACGCGGCGCGAGTTCCCGGCGAAGAATTTCTTCTACATCATGATGATCGTCCCGCTCGTTATTCCGGGCGTCATTCTCGGCATCTCGATCCTGGTCTTCGTCAGCTCGATCGCCAACGGGATCGAGGAAAGCTACGGGATCGAGCTGGAATTCATGCGGCCGGGCATCCTGCTCGTCGTGCTCGGCCAGTTCTCCTTCATCACCACCATCACGACGCTGGTGATCATCGCCCGGCTGAAGAAGTTCGACGGGGCGATGGAAGAGGCCGCGCTCAACCTCGGGGCGAGCCGGGCGCGCGTGCTGATGACGATCACCCTGCCCTTCCTGCGCCCGGCGATGATCGCGGCCGGGATCGTGGCCTTCCTGGTCTCGTTCGAGAACTTCAATACGACGCTGTTCCTGGTCGGATCGGAATCGCCGCTCACCATCACGATGTTCGACCGCATGGCCAAGGTCGGCTCGACACCGGTGCTGAACGCGGTCTCCTTCTTCCTGATCGTCGGCTCCGGCCTGCTCGCACTCATATCCATCCTGATCCAGCGGGACCGGTCGAGCGAATAGGCCGCAGATGGCACGATACGACTACATCATCGTCGGCGCCGGCTCGGCGGGATCGGTACTGGCCGCCCGGCTGACCGAGAGCGGCCGCAACAAGGTGCTGCTGCTGGAGGCCGGTCCCGACGATCGTCGCTTCTGGATCCAGGTCCCGGTCGGCTACGGCAAGTCGTTCTACGACCCCCGCGTCAACTGGATGTACATGACAGAGCCGGTGCCGGAACTCGCCGGCCGGGCGAGCTACTGGCCACGCGGCAAGGTGCTCGGCGGGTCCAGCTCGATCAATGCCATGGTCTATATCCGCGGCCAGGCCGAGGATTTCGAGGACTGGAAGGCGGCCGGGAACCGGGGCTGGGGATGGGACGACGTGCTGCCGCTCTACAAGCGCATGGAAAGCCACGCCTGGGGCGAGAGCGACTATCACGGCGGCGCCGGCCCGCTCCACATCAAGGCGCCGACGACCGAACTGCACCCGATCTGCGAGCACTTCCTCGCCGCCTGCGAGGAAGCCGGCCTCAGCCGCAATCCGGACTTCAACGGCGCCAGCCAGGAAGGCGTCGGCACCTTTCACATCACCGTCAAGGACGGCATGCGGATGTCGGCCTCGCGCGCCTATCTCTGGCCGGCGCGGCGTCGGGCGAACCTGCATATCGTGACCGGGGCCGAGGCGACGCGGATCCTGTTCGACGGACGCCGGGCAAGCGGCATCGAATATGTCCGGCGGGGGCGGACCGAGCACGCCCGGGCAGGCGCCGAGATCATTCTCGCCGCCGGTGCGGTGAACACGCCGAAGCTGCTGCTGCTGTCCGGCGTCGGCCCGGCGGACGAACTGCGTTCGCTCGGGATCGAACCGCTGCTCGACAGCCCGGCGGTCGGCCGCCATCTGCAGGACCATTTCGACGTCGGCCTGATCTACCGTTCGACCGTGCCGACGCTCAACAACCAGCTCCATCCCTGGTGGGGCAAATACTGGGCCGGATCGCGCTACCTGCTGACCCGGGGCGGCCCGCTGGCGCTCAGCCTGAACCAGGCGGGCGGCTTCATCCGCAGCCGGCCCGGTCTGGCCCGGCCCAACGTCCAGGTCTATTTCTCGCCGCTCAGCTATCTCAAGGCGCCGCCGGGGACGCGGCCGCTGATGAACCCGGATCCCTACCCGGCCTTCAATATCAGCGTCTCGGCCTGCCGGCCGACGAGCCGGGGGCTGCTTCGGCTCCGCTCGGCCGACCCCGCAGAGAGCCCGGAGATCCGCCCGGGCTACCTGGCCACCGAGCATGACCGGCAGGAGGTTCTGGAGGGCCTCCGATTCCTGCGCCGGCTGGCGGCGACACCGACGATGCAACGGCTGATAGCGGAGGAGATCGAACCCCGCCCGCACGGCGACGACGACGAGGCCCTGCTCGCCCATGCGCGCGCCCACGGCGTCACCGTGTTTCACCCGGCGGGCAGTTGCCGGATGGGCCCCGACCCGGCGGATTCGGTGGTCGATCCGACGTTGCGGGTGCATGGACTGGACGGCATCCGCGTCGCCGATGCCTCTATCTTCCCGACCCTGCCGTCCGGCAACACCAACGCGCCGGCGATCATGACCGGCGAGAAGGCCAGCCAGCTCATCCTCGGGAACGCCGCCTAGGCGTCCACGCGCGCCCGGACGAGTTCGCCCAAGTTGGTCTCCACGAAATTCGTGCAGACCGCGCCGGCCCGATAGTCCGCGTGGCCGAGGATATTCAGGAGAAAGCCGAGGTTGCTCGACAGCCCCTCGATCCGCGTCGCCCGCAAGGCGGCCTCGAGTTTCGCGATCGCGGCCGCACGGTCGGCGCCGTAGGCGATCACCTTGGCGATCATCGGATCGTAATAGGGGCTGACCGCGTCGCCCTGGCGGACGCCGCTGTCGACCCGCACGCCGGCCATCTCCGTCGGCAGGACCAGCGTCTCAAGCGTCCCCGGCTGGGGCAGGAAGCCCTTCTCCGGCCGCTCGGCGTAGAGCCGCGCCTCGATGGCGACGCCGTTCGGCGCCTGCGACTCCAGCAGCGCGTCGGAGGTCTCACCGAATGCCAGGGCGAGCTGGCGGGCGACCAGATCGATACCGAGGATCATCTCGGTCACGCCATGTTCGACCTGGATCCGGGTATTCATCTCCAGGAAATAGAAATCGCCGCTGTCATCGTCGACGATGAACTCGACCGTGCCGGCGCCACGATAGTTCTCCGCCCGGGCCAATGCCGCCGCGGCCTCGCACATGGCCACGCGCCGCGCCTCGGACAAGCCGGCGGCGGGCGCCTCCTCGATCACCTTCTGGAAACGCCGCTGCACCGAGCAGTCCCGTTCCCAGAAAGCCTGCGCCCGGCCGTCGCCGGTGCCGAAGACCTGGACCTCGACATGCCGGGCCCGGCGAATGAACCGTTCGAGATAGACCTTGCCGTCGCCGAACAGCCGCTCCGCCTGCCCGTGCGTGGCGTTCACGGCGGCCGCGAGCTTGGCGGGATCGTCGACCCGCCGCATGCCGATGCCGCCGCCGCCATTCGCCGCCTTCACGAGAAGCGGAAAGCCGATCCCGGCCGCGGCGCCGAGCAGCGCGTCCATGTCGCCGCCGTCGAACGGCTCGCTGGCCGGCAGCACGGCAACGCCGGCCGCATGCGCGATCCAGCGCGCCCGTTCCTTGTCGCCCATCTTGCGGATGGTCTCCGGCGCCGGGCCGATCCAGACCAGGCCGGCCGCCTCGACCGCTTCGGCGAAGGCCGCGTTCTCCGACAGGAATCCATAGCCCGGATGGATCGCGCTGGCCCCTGTCCGCGCCGCTGCGTTCAGGATCGCATCGACATCGAGATAGCTTTTCGCCGCCGGCGCCTCGCCAACCAGGACGGCCTCGTCCGCCGACGCGACATGCAGGGCCGAGGCGTCGGCTTCGGAATAGACCGCCACCGTCGCGATGCCCGCCTCCCGGCAGCTTCGCATGATGCGGCAGGCGATCTCGCCACGATTGGCGACCAGGACTTTCTTCATGACGAATCTCCGTTCAGGCCGGCAAAACATTGATCTTGCGGCCGTTCGTGAGGTCAGATGACGGATATCAGGCGGCCGGCAGTCGGACGGTGGCCGCCCCCCGGATGACAAGCCTGTCGACGACATAGCCGTCGAGTTCCAGCCGGCAGTCCCCGTTGACGGGGGATCCGTTCTTCTCGGTGATGTTGCCCTTGAACACGACCACATCCCCTGGCCTGACCGGGGACAGGAAGCGACTGCGTATGTCCCTGACCAGGGCGCCCGGCCCGGCCCATTCGGTCACCGCCTGGGCCAGCATGCCCATCGTCAGCATGCCGTGGGCGATCACGCCGCCCAGGCCGGCCTCGATCGAGAAATGGTGATCATAATGAATGCGGTTGAAGTCGCCCGATGCGCCCGCATACATCGCGAGCTGCATCGTCGTCACCGGCGGCTTGGAGAACTCGAAACGATCGCCGACATTGACCGCCTCGAAACTGCGCCTTTCGGTTTGCCCGGATGTCATCGCGCAGGCCCTCCCTATCGCTGCAAGGTTGAATCGAAGCCCTCGCCGAACGCCGCCTGGCCGAGGATCTGCGCCGAGCGGTCGTGACCGGCGTGCAGCACGTGGGTTTCCAGATCCCGGATGTAGCGGCTGAGCGGGAACTCGTCGAACATCGCCGTCGAGCCGGCCGCGTGAATGATCTTGTGGGAATTCTCGAAGGCGACTTGGGCGGCCATCGATTTCGCGGCGATCGACAGCAACTCCGCCTCGACGACGCTCTTGGTCTTCCAGGCCCGGATCGCATCGTGGAACAGCGCTTCCGCGGCCTTGAGCGCGATGCTCATTTCACCGGTCCGAAGCTGGATGATGCCGTCGCTGCCCTTGCCCCTGCCGCCGACATAATCGATGTACCAGTCGAACATGCCTTCCGCGGTGCCGAGATAGTTCGCCGCGAACCCCAGGTGGAACTTGCCCTGCAACCGGCTCCGCGGGAACGCGCCCGGCCCGCCGAACACATCCTTCTGTTCGATGAACACGTCGTCGAGGGTGATGATCGGGCTCGATGCCGTCCGCATACCGGCCGGCCGATACCAGTCCAGATCGATGCTCACGCCCTTCATGTCGGGCCTGACGAGAATCATCTGGTGGTTGTCCAGGTAGTCCTCGACCCCGGCGATCGCGGCGAAGATGATCGCGAACGCCATCGTCGGGCCGTTCGTGGCGTAATTCTTCTCGCCGCGAACGATGAACCCGCCATCGGTCGGCGTCGCCGTCGTGTTCATCTTGTACATGTGCCGGCGCTTGGCCTCGGAACCGACGAAGGAGCTCAGGAAGGGCTTCTCCATCATCGGTTCCAGGTACCGCTTGCGCTGGTCGTCGGTCGCCATCAGGTCCATCGCCCAGACGACGTGGTTCTGGACCTGGCAGCAATGCGCCGTGCCGCTGCAGCCGCGGGCAATGACGCGAATCGCCTGCAGGTAGGTCGCGGGATCGTCGGTATCGAGATTGGAGCCCTTGCCGCCCCGCTCCTTCGAGAGCGTGGTCGTCAGCCAGCCGCCTTCGAACAGCTGCTGGATATTCTCGTCCGGCATGTCCGCATTCTCGTCGTACTTGCGGCCGCGCGGACGGAACTCCTCGACGGACATCCGATGAAGTTCCTGGATCGGCGCACTGTTCAGCGCCTCGACCGGGTCGATCATTGTCTTCTCCCTGGATACTGCAATTGCAGACGATGTTTCTCTGAAGGCCGCCGAACTAGCCGGTCTGGCTTTCCCGGGTGGCGCGGTCCTTGAGCGCGAGCTTCTTGATCTTGCCGCTGCCGGTGATCGGCCATTCGTCGATGAAATCGACGAAGCGGGGCACCTTGTAGCTGGCGATATGCGCCCGGCAGTGCTGGATCACCGCATCCCCGTCGACCGTCGCGCCCGGCTCGACCTCGACGAAGGCATAGGCCACCTCCCCCATGCGGTCGTCCGGCACGCCGACCACGGCGACCTCGCGGATTCCGGGGAAATTCTTGATGAAATTCTCGACCTCAAGGGTCGCCACATTGAAACCGCCGGGCTTGATCATTTCCTTGATGCGGCCGCGAAACATCAGCCGCCCGTCGTCCCGGATGACGCCGATATCGCCGGTCTTGAGCCAGCCGTCGGCGGTGCGCGAGGCGGCCGTCTCCTCGGGCAGGTTGTAGTAGCCGGGCGTCACCGTGTAGGCGTTGACCTGGATTTCGCCCATCGTGTCGATGTCGAGTTCGGCGTCGGTATCGGCGTCGGCGATGCGGATCCGGACCTCGGGCATCGGCAGGCCGCAGGTCTCGATACGCACATCGATCGGATCGCTCCAGAAGCTCCGGCAAACGGCATTCGACGTCTCCGAAAGCCCGTAGACGTTCGTCAGATGCGCCACGCCGAGATAGTCGACCAGCCACTGGAACGAATCCCGCCTGAGCGGCGCTCCCGTGCCGGTGCGCAGGGTCGAAAGGTCGTAACGGTCGCGCGAGGCGAAATTCCGGAGATCCCGCACGATGGGCTCGACATAGAAGCTCATCGTGATTTTCTCGGCTTCCACCGTCTCGCAGAAGCGCGCGGCGTCGAAGCCATCGCCCATGAGAACGATGGCGCCGCCG
The DNA here is from genome assembly GCF_900172325.1 of Oceanibacterium hippocampi. Lineage (GTDB taxonomy): Bacteria > Pseudomonadota > Alphaproteobacteria > Sneathiellales > Sneathiellaceae > Oceanibacterium > Oceanibacterium hippocampi. The sequence continues at coordinate 690,824 of NZ_FWFR01000002.1, forward strand.
GCGAGAAAGGGAGACAGCGTGAACGACGTTCCGGTCGCGCTGAACAGCGAAACCGACGCCAGGTAGCGGTCGTCTGGTCCGAGGCCCATCCGCGCGATGGTATTGAAGTTGTTCTGCAGCAGCGCCGAATGGCGCACCTGGGCGCCCTTCGGGAACGACGTCGTGCCGGAGGTGTACATGATCTGCGCGATATCGTCGGGCGCGACCCGGCCGGCGATCGTTTCGAAAACCGAATCCCGCTCGCCCAGCACGCTTCCGAGTTCCTCGACGGATTCGAAGGGGGTGACGCTCTCCGGAATACGGTCGCCGAAGCCGATGACCCGCTTCAGATCAGGCAGAACCTCGCTCTGCCAGCCGTTACGCACATACCCGGCATGGTCGGGATCGACCTTGCCGAGGATGTCATAGTAGTCGACCGTTGCGATGCCGGCCGACATGATCAGCGTCGTGGCCCGGCTCTGCGAGAGAATGAAGCCGATTTCCTCGTCCCGGAAACGGGTATTCACCGGTACCAGCGTCGCCCCCATGGCGGGGATCGCCCAGCGTGCGATCAGCCATTCCAGGCAGTCGGGTGCCCAAAGCGCGACATTATCGCCCGGACGAACCCCCAGTTCGATCATGCCCCGTGCCATCGCCCTCGCGCGGGCGGCAAGATCGGCGAAACTCAACCGTTGCTCACCGGCAACGATCGCGGTCCGCTCTCCATGCTCGCCTGCGCCCCATTTCAGGGCATCCCAGAAGGTCTTCGTACGCCAGTCGGTCGACACGGTTCGGTCTCTCCTCTCAGCCCGCTCGCCTAGCGGCGCGTTTCCGGGCCGCCACTGACGTAGACGATCTGGCCGCTGACGAATCCGGCCTCGTCGCTGCACAGGAAGGCGACGACATTGGCGACGTCTTCCGGCTTGCCAACCCGCCTGACCGCGATGTTCTTGGCGCGCTCCGCCTTGAAGTCCTCCGGGTCGAAGCCGCGCCGGCGTGCCGAGGCGCGGGTCATCTCCGTGTCGATGAAACCCGGCGCGACGCAGTTGACGTTGATGTTGTAGCGACCGAGTTCGAGCGCGAGTGTCCGGGTGAAGCCCTGGAGACCGGCCTTCGCCGTCGAGTAATTGACCTGGCCGCGATTGCCGAGCGCCGAGGTCGAGGAGATATTGACGATCTTGCCATAGGCGTTGTCGACCATGACCCGCTGCGCCGCGCGCGAGCAGACGAAGGCGCCGCGCAGATGGACGTTCATGACCGTGTCCCAGTCATCTTCCTGCATCTTGAAGATGAGGTTGTCCCGGGTAACGCCGGCGTTGTTGACGAGGATGTCGAGGCCGCCGAGTTGCTTGACGATCTCGTCGAACGTCGCGTCGACCCGGGCCGGATCGGCGACATCGCACTCGAAGGCCATGGCCTTCACGCCATGCTCGGCGGCGATCGCCTCCGCCGCCGCCTGCGCGGTCGCGATGTCGAGATCGAGGATCGCCACATTGGCGCCATCACGTGCGAACGTCGCCGCGGTCTCCCGACCGATACCCCCACCGCCACCGGTCACCACCGCTGTCCTGCCCGCGAACCGATTACCCATCACGTTGCCTCATCCGTTACTTTTTCTATCACCCTGACGCACGCGACCGACACTCGGGGTGATTACCGAATCCGGCGCATAATGTACCCCTATATTGCAACACTATTTGTATGCAATGTCACGCCTCAAATAGGATCATTTGACCGAGGCAAGCCCGGCAGCCACAGGATCGGGGTTCATATGGCTTCGCGGCCGACGACCGTCAGTCCGTATCCCTCAAGCCCGGCAATTGTCCGGCTGCTGTTCGTCAACAGCACCATTTCCCGCACGTCAAGGTCGGCGAGAATCTGCGCCCCGGTGCCGTAGTCGCGCAGATTGCTGCCGCTTTTCTGCAGCATTGTCTCGCGCTGCCCAAGCACCTCCGACGGGCTGTGGTTGTGCGCTTCGCGGATCAGGACAATCACACCGCAGCCGATCTCGCCGATTCTCTCCATCGCCCGGTAGAGTTCGCCGCCGTTCTCGTAGGATAGGTCACCCACGATATCGTCGAACAGGTTGACCGCATGGACGCGCACATGGGTCGGGCGGGCAGGATCGGGATCGCCCTTGATCAGCGCGACATGCTCGACGCCATCGACGCTGTTGAGATAGACCACCAGCTTGAAACGGCCGCCGTGCCGGCTGTCCACCTCGCGCTCGACAACCCGCCTGATCAGCTTCTCGTTGCGCCGCCGATAGGCGATGAGATTCGCGATCGAGGCGATCTTCAGGCCATGTCGCTCGGCAACCTTGATCAGGTCCGGCAGGCGCGCCATCGTTCCGTCATCGTTCATGATCTCGCAGATCACGCCGGCCGGCACGAGCCCCGCCAGCCGCGCGAGGTCGACCGCCGCCTCGGTATGGCCGGCGCGAACCAGAACGCCGCCGTCCCGCGCCTGAAGCGGGAAGACATGGCCTGGCCTCGCCAGGTCGTTCCGCCCCTTTGTCGGATCGATCGCGACCGAGATGGTACGCGCCCGGTCAGCCGCCGAGATACCGGTCGTGACACCCTCGCGCGCCTCGATCGACGCCGTGAAAGCGGTGCCGTATCGACCGCCCGAATTGGGCGACATGGGCGGCAGGGCCAACTCGGCGACCCGCTGGCTGGTCAGCGACAGGCAAATCAGTCCGCGCCCGTGGCGCGCCATGAAATTGATCGCGGCGGCATCGGCGAACTCGGCGGCGATGATGAAATCGCCTTCATTCTCGCGGTCTTCGTCGTCAATCAGGATGACCATCCGACCCTGCCGGATGTCGGCGATGACATCGCCGATCGGCGACAGCGGCGAAGAGTTCGCGCCGGCGCCCTCGTCCTGCAAAACAACGTGATCGCCGGCCTCGCCGGCATCGCCCCGGAATGTCACGCCTCAGGCTCCTGCGACCCAATTATCGTAGCGATTCTCATCTAATGACTCGTTCATTGTAGCAATTGATGTCAATATTGTAATCATCCAAATACGCGTACGGAAGACCTGATCTTGCTCACCGAGCCTCAAAAATCCACGAAGCAGGCTGTATCGCCGCTCCGCAGCAGCCAGTTCGTGACGATGTTCATCGTGCTTTGCGTCCTGTTCTCGCTCGGCCAGTTTCACCGCAGCGCCGGCGCCGTGCTGTCGCCGGTATTCGTAGAGGAATTCGTGCTGAGCGCCGCCCAGGTCGGCCTCGTCATCGGCGGGATGTTCATCGTCCAGGGCCTGCTGCAGGTTCCGTCGGGCGTTCTGCTGGACCGTTATGGGACCCGTCGCGTGCTGCCGACAATGGCGCTGGCCGCGGTCGTCGGCTGCTTCCTGATCGGCCTGGCAGAGAGCTGGTTTCTGGTGCTGATCGGCCGCGCGCTTCTCGGCGTGGGTTTCGCGACCTCGATGCTCGGCTCCTATTCCGTCTTCGTCCGCTGGACGACACCCGAACTCATCGGCACCGTTACCGGCCGTTTCCTGTTCTTCGGCGGCACCGGGGCGCTGCTCGCGACGTTCCCGCTGGCCTGGCTGATCGAGGTCTTCGACTGGCGTTCCGTCTTTCTGGTCCTCGGCGGCATCACCCTTGTCGCGACGATCTTCACCTTCGTCGTCGTCCGCGATTCGCCCGATGACGACGTCCCGGACGTGGCAGCGCCGCAGAAGACGCTGATCGGCAGCGTCCTCGGGCTCTGGGTCGTGCTCAAGGATCGCCGGATCTGGCCGGCGCTGATGATCGCGCCGTTCCTCTACAGCCCGCTGCAGGTTCTGATCGGCCTCTGGGCCGGGCCCTTTTTCAAGGACGTGCACCAGATCGGCGCCATCGACCGCAGCTACATCCTGCTCATGATGGTGCTCGGCTCGAATTTCGGGATGTTGTTCTACGGCCCGATCGAACGCTTCTTCAACACGCGGCGCAACGTGATCCTCGCCGCAACGGGGCTGATCTCCGCGGGATTTCTGTCAGTGGCCCTATTCGGCTATTCCAGCGTCTGGCTGTCCGCGACGCTCTTCCTCGTCATCACCGTGGTAGCGCCTTTCTTCGTCGTCGTTCTCGTGCACAGCCAGGTGATGTTTCCGCCGGAGTACGCCAACCGGGTCGTATCCCTCGTCAACCTGTTCTCGATATCCGGCGTGTTCTTGAACCAGTACCTGACAGGCAGCCTGATCGACGCGGTCACCGACGACCCGACCGTCACCGGGTCGGTGGCCGGTTATCGTCTCGTTTTCGCCTACATGGCAGCGGTCTACCTAGCGATCACGCTTGTCTACAGCCGTACCAGGGACATTCCGCCGCGGAGCGCGAAATAGGGCGCGGCGCCGGGCGCGACGAAGGCGTCCGGACGCCGCCCTGCCCGCCTCACAGGAGCCAGCGGTTGAGCACCGAGATATAGGCCGCGCCGACGATCAGGCCGCCGAACGAATAGAGCCCGTTCAGGCGCCACGAAACATACCAGGGCGAGCGCTCCAGAATCCGGCTCATGAAAAGCGTCAGTCCGGACGTCGGCGTCGAGGCGGTCCCGACGCCCCAGAGCAGCCCCATGCACAGCCCCAGGCTGACATCGTGAACGCCGATCGCCTCGCCCGGAAAGACCTGCCCGAGCAGCACGATCAGCACCAGCGGATGGATCATTAGCATCGTGCAGACCAGCATCACCGCCAGCAGCAGGTAGATCGCCAGCCAGCCGACAATGCCGAGATCCAGCAGCAACGTGGCTACCATCTCCGGGTCGATCGCCGTCGCCAGGGCATAGCCGAGAAAATTCGCTGAGAAGAAAAGCACGATCTCGGCGCGGAGATTGCAGACGTTCACGATCACTCTGTCCGCCATGCGGGACATGGTGCCACCGGACGCCGAACGGACCAGGAGCCACTGCCAGACGATCGAGATGAGCGGCAGAACAAGGAACAGCGCGATCGGCGTCGAGATCGACAAGCTCTCCGACGCGATCAGGATCAGGCCGACGATGACAAAGGCCAGGAACCCGATCCGCGCGATGACCGGGCCTTCGAGCCTCCTCGCCGGCACGGCGGCCGGCGTCGGACCGGCGGCGGCGCCCTTGCTGTCCCGGCCCGGACGGTTCATGACCCGGTCGAACAGCCAGCCATAGCCGAGCAGCAGGAAAGCGAGAGGCATTCCCGGGACCGCCAGTTCAAGCCATCCGAGTTGCGGCAACACGTACATGACCACGGCAATGGCGACGAAGAGCGGCGACCAGAAGGCGGCGAGCGCGAAGCCGCGGATCATCGCGCAGGCCATGCGCTCGCGGGCCTCCTGGTCCTTCTGTCCGATCAGGAAGGTCGAGAGCAGGCTGAGCGTCGCGAAATTCGTCACTGCGCCGAAAAAATGCGCCGCGAAGGTCAAGGTCGCGTAGCGCCGGCCAGCGGGCTGGTTGACGACGAACTCGCGCGCTGCCCGGATCGACGGGCTGTTGACGGCCGGATACTGAAGAAAGGCGACCGACGCGAACAATGCGCCGAAGATCAGGGTCCCCTCGGCGGCGCGTTTCACGACGGCGAGGTAGTCGCCCGATGGAAACACCGCCAGGAGACCGACCGTACCGAGAATCGCCCCCGTCATCAGATGCAGCCGGGGCACGCGGACGAATTCGAAGGCGGCGAAGGCGCCAAGCGCAAGCGTGGCCGCGGTTGTCGCGACAGGAAGTTTCCACAACAGGCCGACGGTCGTCAGGGAAACGCAGAGAAGAAGCAATGACGTCGCGACATAATCGCGGACGGCAACCGGCGCGGCCTGCGCCAGACTCGGCGGATCGGAAAGGGCCGGGGCGTCAGACATCGCGGCCCGACATGGCGTCGCCGAGGACGTTCATGCGCCGGCGCGCTGGGTCTGTTGTTTGTTCCGGCCGACCGGCGCCGGCAGGCCGAGACGTTCGGCCGCCATTTCGCGCAGTCTGAACTTCTGCACTTTCCCGGTGCCCGAGGTCAGCGGGAACGTATCGACGAAGAAGACATGGCCCGGCATCTTGAAGCCGGCCAGCTTCGGCTTCAGGAAGGCGATCAGTTCGTCCGCGGTCAGACCGGCGCCATCCTTCAGGATGACGAACACCGCGCCGATCATGTCGGCCAGCGGATCGGGCACACCGACGACCGACGACGCGGCGACCGCCGGATGGCGGTTGACGACCTGCTCGATCTCCTCCGGGAAAACGTTGAAGCCGCGCGACTTGTAACCGTCGCCCAGGCGCCCGAAAAGGCGGACCCGGCCGGTCGCGTCCAGTTGCCCGAGATCGCCGGTCCGGAACCAGCCGTCGTCCCTCAGGCAGGCGGCGGTTTCCGCCGGCTTCTTGTAGTATCCAGCCATCGTGCAATAGCCGCGCACCCAGATCTCGCCCGGACTGTCGGGCGGCAGTTCGTCGAGCGTCTCGCTGTCGACGATCTTGATCTCGACATCGGGCAGCGCCCAACCCTGAGTCGTGTGGCGAATATCGCGCGGATCGTCCCAGCGGTTGCGCGTCGCCACCGTGGTGGTTTCGGTCAGTCCGTAGCCGGTCATCACGCCGGGAACGCCGATGACGTCGGCGACGGCGTCGAGGACCGCCGGATCGATCGAGAGCGTGTAGGAGATCCGCAGCGACGACCGGTCATACTTGTCGAAATCCGGATGCCTGATCAGCTGATCGACGGAGAGCGCGAGCAGATGGATGCCGGTGACCTTCTCCTTCTCGATCGCGCGGAGACAGGCGCCGGCATCGAACTGCTCGCCGATCACCTGCCGGGCGCCACGAACGAGATACGGCAGCACGCCGTTAAGCGTCGCCATGGAGCCGAACAGCGGAATCGCCATGTAAAGGACGTCGTCCTCGGTGAGATCGACGCGATCGCCGATATCCCAGGCCTTCCGCCAGACGCAGTGGGTGATCATCGCGCCCTTGGGCAGGGCCGTGGTCCCGGAACTGTAGACGATGCTTCCGGGTTTGCTGCCGTCGCGTTCCATCGGCGGCATCGGCAAATCGGCCGGACCGGGCTTCGACCAGTCGAGAGCGCCCGAATACCGCTCATCGAACGGGTCGACGGCGATCACATAGGCGAGTTCGGGCAATTGTTCGCTGCCGAGCTTGCCGGGCTCTCCGGTCAGAAGGGCGGGCGCCAGTTCGCTCAATTCGCCGAGAACATCGCGAAACGCACCGTCGCCCGGCACGATGACCGCCCGGCTGTCCGACTGCGCCAGCTGGTAGGCGAGTTCATCCTTCCGGAGACGGGTATTGAGCATGACGGCGACCAGGCCCATCTGCGAGGCGCCCAGCCAGTACCAGATGAATTCAGGCCGGTTCGGCAACAGGATCGCGACCTTGTCATCCGGCCGCAGCCCCAGCGAGGCGAAGCGTGCCGACGCCCGGTCGACCTGGACCTTCACATCGGCAAACGAGTAGCGCTCGTCGCGAAAGACGACCGCCTCACGGTCGCCGTAACGCTCGGCGACAAGTGAGATGCTCTCCGCGTATGTCAGATCTCGGAACGGATTCACGACGCTGCCCCTCAGGCCCTTGCCAATACTCCTGGGTCGGCCGGGACGCGCTTCAGCAAATCGAACGACTGTACGTTCATCGTTTCGCGGCACATCCGGAACGGGCCGGCGAAATCGAGCTTCGGCGTTCAGCCCGGCAACCGACACGCTTTCACCGACGGAGCCAACCTTGACATTCGAAGGCAAAAGCGCTGTTTACACGAGGGCGCGAGGCGCAGGGCGCGAAAGATGCACGCGATACGCGCATTCGGCCCGGCCCGCGAAATTTGCACCTCTTCCGTACGAACGACTCGCCATCTCGATGACGACACATTGCAGAAGATTGCCCATTTTCTCGGTTTCTGATATATTTCCCGAGTTTAGCTAGGGTTACAGAGTATTCTTGCGTCCCTCGCCCTTCGTTGTCACATCATATGGCGGTTTCAATTAGGGCGCAATGTCACAATCAAGGTGGTTATAATTTATCGAGATTGCGGTAGTTACAATAGCACCGCATATGGAGGAACCTCTATTGAGCCTTGACCGAGTCATGTGGGTACCTGACATCTCGACGATCGGCGGACCGCGATATCTTGCCCTGGCGAGCGCGATCGCGGAATCCATCAACAACGGCGAACTTCCGGCCGGGGCGCAACTGCCGCCGCAACGGGACCTGGCCGAAAAGCTCGGCGTTACCGTCGGGACGGTGGGGCGCGCCTACATGGTGGCCAAGAAACGCGAGCTGGTCTCGGGCGAAGTCGGCCGCGGCACCTTCGTGCGCGGCCACGCAGGCAAGAGCACATTCGGCAATTACATCCCCGAACGCAAACCCGGCATGATCGACCTGGCGTGCTACCGCATTCCCGTCGACGAGATTCCCGAAACGATCTCCGGCGTCATCGCCGATGTCGCCGATCACACGGTCCTGCTGCCGCTCATCGACTATCCGCCGCCAGCCGGCTACATCACCCACCGGACGGCCGGCGCCACCTGGATCAAGCGCAGCGGCCTCGACGTGCCGCCCGAACAGGTCATCGCCTGCAACGGCGGACAGCAGGCGATCCTGACGGCGCTCTTTGCCCTTTCCGGCCTTGGCGGTCCGGTCCTCACCGAGCAGGTGACCTATTCGGGCTTCAAGTCCCTCGCGGCACTTCAGAACCTCGAACTGGAAGGGGTCGAGATGGATGCCGAGGGCATGATCCCGGAAGCCCTCGACGAGGCCGCCAAGACATCCGGCGGCATGATCGTCTATATCCAGCCGACGGTTCAGAACCCGACCGGTCATTCGATGTCCGAGAAGCGGCGCGAAAAGATCGCCGCGGTGGCCCGGGCCAACGATCTCATCCTGATCGAGGACGATGTCGCCGCCGCCGGCCTGACCGATCGCCCCATGCCGATCGCGACCCTTGCGCCCGAACGGACGATCTACATCACCAGCCTGTCCAAATGCGTCAGCCCGGCCCTTCGCGTGGGCTTCATGGCGGCGCCGCCGAAGCTCGCCGAACAACTGTCGAACACGCTTCACTCGCTCGCGCTCGCGATGTCGCCTTTGACCCTGGAAGCGGCGTCGCTGCTGATCATGGGGGGCGGCGCCGCGGCCATCGCCGAACAGAACACCCGCGAACTGGCGCGCCGCCACGTGATGGCCCGGGAGGAACTGGGCGGCCTGGATCTGCGCAGCCACCCGGCGGCTTTCTTCTCCTGGCTGCAGTTGCCCGGGCACTGGACGTCGGCGGAATTCGCCGAGACGGCTCAGAAATCCGGCGTTTCGGTCGCGCGCGCCGAACATTTCCATATCGGTTCGACGGAGCCGCCGCGCGCGGTCAGGATATCCCTGAACCCGCAGGCGAGCGTCAACGTGCTGCTCGACGGTCTGCGCATTCTCCGCCGGATCGCCGAGGAAAAGCCCAGCCCGCGCCTGGCCGTCATCTGACGCCACGCGGGACGGGCGGCACCGGCCGTTCGACCGTCGAGGCCGCAACGGATGGCATAACGGTGACGAAACGGGCGCCGTGCGCGACGGCGCCCCGTTCCGTCTGTCCGCGGACTAGACGCCCATCCGGCCGATGATCGCGACCGAGCAGACATTCTGGTGCGGCGCACCGCCCAGATTGTGTGTCAGGCCCAGTTTCGGGCTCTCGACCTGGCGCTGATCGGCCCGCCCGAGCATCTGCAGATAGAGCTCGTAGACCATGCGCAGGCCGGAAGACCCGATCGGGTGTCCGAAACATTTCAGGCCGCCGTCGATCTGGCAGGGCAGGTCGCCGTCGGAATCATAGAAGCCGTCGAGCACGTCCTTCACGGCACCGCCCTCGGGCGACAGGTAGAGGTCTTCCATGGTGACCAGTTCGGTCACCGAGAAGCAGTCATGCACCTCCGCGAGATCGATCTCCTTCCGGGGATTGCGGATGCCCGCCTCCTCGTAAGCCCGCTTGCTCGCGATCCGTGCCGTCATGAAATGGCTGCCGTCCCAGGAATTGTGGCCGGCCTCGGTACCGTTCGAAACCGAGAGCTGCAGCGCCTTGACGGTGATCATGTCCTTCTTGCCGAGCGCCTTGGCGATCTCGGGCGTGGTGACGATGGCGCAGGCGGCGCCATCGCTGACGCCGCAGCAATCGAAGATGCCGAGAGGCTCGGCAACCGTCGGCGCGCGCAGCACCTGTTCCTCGGTGATCTTGTTGCGAAGATGGGCCTTCGGGTTCTTGGCCCCGTTGGCGTGGCTTTTCACCGAGATGTGCGCCATCGCCCGCTTGAGCTCGGCCGGGTCGATGCCGTGCTTGGTGCTGTAGGCGGTCGCGAGCTGGGCGAAGGAGCCCGGCGCCGAGTAGTTCGCCCACCACATCGAGTTGAGCGTGCCCCGGCTGCGCTGCGGCAGGCCGCCGTAACCGGTATCCTTGAGCTTCTCCACGCCAAGCGCCAGGGCGATATCGCAGGCGCCCGAGGCAACGGCATAGACCGCGCCGCGCAGCGCTTCGGATCCGCTGGCGCAGAAATTCTCGACCCGGGTCACCGGGATGAACGGCAATCGCAGGGCGACGGAAAGCGGGATGCCGCCCTTGCCGACATGGATCTCCTCGATGGCCGTCGCCAGCCATGCCGCCTGGATCTCCTTGTAGTCGATCCCGGCATCGGCGATGCATTCCTCGAAGGCCTCGACCATGAGGTCTTCCGAGTCGCAATCCCAGCGCTCGCCGAATTTCGAGCAGCCCATGCCGATGATTGCGACTTTGTCCTTGATACCGCTAGCCATCGATCGCCCCCTCGCCCGCCTGCACTGGCGCGGCTTTCCAGAAATAGCGCCGGAACCCGCGCTGATTGTCGAAGTCCTTGATCCGGAACATCATGCGGACGTCCTGTCCGACCGCGACGCCTCCGACATCGGCGTCCGTGAAATTCGCGAGAAACCGGCCGCCACCGTCGAACTGGATCATGCCGTAGTGAAGCGGCGGATCCGGGCAATAGGTCAGGTGGTCCGCCGACCAGGTCATGATCTTTGCCGGCACATCCGCGAAGCGGAACGGCTTCTGCGTGTTCGTCTTGTTGCAGTTCGGGTTGACGCAAACGCGCGAGCGCGGGAACTGGTGCGTGCCGCAGGCATCGCACTCGCCGCCGACGAGGCCGAACAGCATGTCCCGGCGCCGGTAGAGCTGGGTCAGCGCCGTCTGGTTGTCCAGTTCGGCACGCATCCCCTTTTCCCGGTCGACCAGTTCGTTGAACGACATGAACTTGTTGTAGTTCGTCTCTTCCCGCCGCCGCGCCAGATAGCCGGTAACGCCGTTTGCCGGCTTGCGGTCGGCGATCCGTTCGGTGGCCCGGAAGACCAGGACGTCGCAGCCCTGCCCGAACGAAGCGACGACCAGCACCTGGCCGGGCGCGGCATCCTCGAGCGCGCGCGACAGCAGCACGAGCGGATGGGCACAGCCGGTCATGCCGACGGCGCCGTCAAGCGGGTCCGCGAGCTTCTCCGGGGCGATCCCGGTCATCTGCGCGATCTTCTCGGGCACCCGTTTCAGTGTCGCGGGCGCGATCAGGACATCGACCGCGCCACCGTCGATCCCGGCCTTCTCCAGCGCCGCCGAGATCGCCCGCGGCATGATCTTCAGATAGCCCTCGTCGCGGATCCAGCGCTCTTCCCAGTTGTAGTCGAAGTCCCTGTTCTGTCCCCGATAGTGATCGACGAAGTCGACCGACGTGGAATGACGCGCCAGGAGCTCGGCAACAACGTCGTCAGTGCCGACCGTGAAGGCCGCGGCGCCGTCCCCGAAGATCATCTCCTGCTGGGCCGCGGCCCGCGTGCGCCGGGTTTCGCTCGCGACGACAAGGATGTTCCCGGTCGTTCCGCCGGCATCGAGCGCGGCGACCAGCGCGGCTGTTCCCGCCCGTTGCGACGAGGTGATGTCGATCGTCGAAAGATCCTCGTCCAGGTCGAGCGCCGCGGCGACGATCCCCGCGTTCTGGCGATCCGCGAAGGGCAGCGTGGTCGAGCCGAGGTAGATCGCGGCGAGCGGCCCGCCGCTCTCGCACGACAGGCAGTCGCGGGCGGCCTCGACCGCGAGCGTCACGGCGTCCTCGTCCCAGTTGCAGATGCTGCGCTCGCCCTTGGCAAGCCCGCGCAGTCCCGGCTGTATCCAGCCGTTGGCCTCTGCGATGCTTTTCCGCGACAAGCGCAGTCGCGGGATATAGCCGCCGAAGGCTGTCAGTCCGATCATAGCTTCCCTCATGCCCCTTCCGGCCCGACGTCCGCGAAGACCCAGGCGGCAGCAGCCGCCGAATGGGTCTGCCCTGCACGCCGCAACCGGGTCAAACTGTCAGGTCCGACCTTTGCATCGATATTGTGCCCATTGCAAGTCAAACAATGGGAACAATTTTCCGATCCGTCCGGCCCCGAAGCGCCGGCGACGGACCGCGTCATTTCTTCAGTTCGTTGCCCGCCTCACGATAGACGGTGCTCCGCGCGATGGAGAAGACATGCTTGCCGTCGGCATCCTCGCCACGGATCTCCTGGTGCAGGATCTCCATCCGGCCCGACTTGCCCGACTTTTCCTGGACATCGCGGAAGATCACCCGGCAGGTCAGCACATCGCCGGCCACGACCGGGCGCGAATAGGTGAAATGCTGCTCGCCGGCCAGGATCCGCCGGCGGTCGAGATCGCGCGTCCAGACCGGTTCCTCGGGCGGATAGAAGGTAACCGGGAAGGTCGGCGGCGCGATGATCCCGGCGTAACCCTGCGCCTGTGCGGCCGCAGCGTCGCGGTATACCGGGTTCGGATCGCCGATCGCCTCGGCAAACTTGCGGATCGCCCCCTTCTCCACCTCGACCGTGTAGGGGCCGAATTCCGAACCGATAAGCGAACGGTCGATCTCAGTCATGACGCACGCTCAATCCTTCTTCCACTGGCTGATCTTTCGATCGAGGATCCGCGCCGCGATCATGTTCTTGTGAATCTGCATGGTGCCGCCGTAAATCGAGCCGCCGCGGACCTCGGCGTAGCGGTGCGCCAGCGGATATTCCTTGGTGTAGCCGTTCGCCCCGAGGATCTGGATCGCGTCGTCGCAGATCTCCTTGGCCGCCTTCGCGACGAAGACCTTGGCGATCGAGGTTTCGAGCGCTTCCGGCAGCCCGGTCGCCTGGGCCGTCGCGGCGGCCCGGTAAGTCAGCAACTGCGCCGCGTCGAGCTTGACCCGCATGTCCGCGAGCATCCACTGGATGCCCTGGAAATCGCAGATCTCCCGGTTGAACTGACGCCGCTGTTGGGAATAGTCGAGGGCATATTCGTATGACGCCTGTGCCGAACCCAGCATGCGGGAGATGCTGCCGAGCCGCTCGGCGTTATAGACGCTGATCAGTTTCCCGAAGGCATTGCCGTCGAGCAGGATGTTCGATTTCGGCACCCGGCAATCGTCGAAATAGAGCTCGAACAGCAGTTCGTCCGCCATGTTGACGGTGCCCTTCGAATGCTGGAAGCCCGGCGCGTCGTGCGGCACGATCACGGCGCCGATGTCGGACGCCCGCCCGGTCGTGCCGAAGCGGCAATAGAGCACCGTGTAGTCGTTGACGTTGACGGCGCTGACGAACTGCTTCGAGCCGTTGATGACGACCTCGTCACCGACGATTTCCGCGCGTGTCCGCATGGCGGTCGCCGCCGAGCCCGCCTCCGGCTCGGTCATGCCGATGGAAATGCCGATCTCGCCCGAACAGATGCCGCGAATGTATTTCTCGCGCTGCTCCGCCGTGCCGTAGGCCTCGATCGCGCCGCAGGCGCCGGTCGAGGTGCGGTGCGCCAGGCCGCCACAAAGCGGCGAGCAGGCATGCAGCGCCTGGATCACCAGCAGGGTGTCAAGGAGCGGCAGCCCGACGCCGCCAAGCTCCGCCGGCATGTTGAGACCGAGGAGGCCCTGCTCGGCCATGACCCGCCGCAGCGCCCGGACGCCCTCGACGCTGCCATCCGCGGCATAGGGTTCGAGCACGCGGCGATAGGCCTCACGCGCGGCCTCCACGAGCTCACGCTGACGATCGGTTAACGCGAAATCCACGCTGCCTCCTGATGTCCGGCGGCCCGCCGCACGGTTCGATCTGACACAAAAGCAATCACAACATTGTACCTATCAATAACGCCCAATTTGGCATTTATTGTCAATACAAGTTGCGATACATTTTGGTCCATCAACGGTCGTCATCGGCTCCGTGATCGCATGACGGGCGACGACATCAATCAGAAAGTGGTGCCCGGTGACGGATGTATCCGCGGAAGACTTCAAGATGGGAATGCGGCAGCTCGCGGCCGCGGTGAACGTCATTTCCGTGATGGCGGACGGCTCGCCGCACGGCATGCTGGCGACAGCGGTCTGCTCCGTATGCGCCGCACCGCCGACGCTGCTCATCTGCGTCAACCAGAGCGCCTCGATGCATCGGGCGATCCGGGAGCGCGGGCATTTCGGTGTCAGCGTTCTCGCCGAGCACCAGTTCGAAACCGCCCATCATTTCATGTCGAAGGTCGCGAGCGAGCGCTTCACGACCTGCGACTGGGACACGCTCGCGACCGGCGCACCGGCGCTTGCCGGTGCCCTGGTGAATTTCGACTGCGAGGTCGAATCCGAGGTGAATGTCGGAACGCATACCATCTATTTCGGCCGCGTCGTGGCGCTCCGCCGCGCGGAGAACGGCCCGCCACTGCTTTATCACGACGGCAACTACGCGGCGCTCGGCCAGACGCCGCTGCCGGGCATGGCCGCGAAACAATGCTGATCGGCGCCGATCGCGGAAGTCCGGCGCCATGAGGCTGTCGCAGATCGAGCGCTGGGACCTCGAAACCGGGGTCCTGGTCATCGGCTTTGGCGCGGCGGGCGGGGTCGCGGCGATCGAGGCGCACGACCACGGCTCCGAGGTCATGGTGCTCGAGAAAATGGCCTTTCCGGGCGGGCTGTCGGCGGTCTCCGCCGGCGGCATCCGGGTCTCGGACAATGCCGACGAGGCATTCCGCTATCTGCGGGCGATCTGCGAGGATCGCACCCCGGAGGACATGCTCCGCGTGCTCGCCGACGGCATGGTCGAGGTGCCGGACTACCTGCGCCGTCTCGCCGCGCTCAACGGGGCCACGATCAAGGTCACGCCGGCGCTCGGCAACTATCCCCTGCCCGGCTGCGAATCGCTCGCCTATTGCGAGGTTTCCGTCGTTCCAGAACTCGAGAACGGCGACCGCTACCACGCGACGCACGCGACCAAGAACGGCGGCCGGCTCTTCAAGCTGCTGGAGGACAATGTCGAGAGCCGCGGCATTCCCGTCCACTACCGCACGGCGGCGAAGGAACTGATCGTCGACGGCGACGGCGCGGTCCGCGGCGTGGTCGCGGAATCGGACGGCCGGATGCTGAATATCCGGGCCGCCCGGGCGGTAATCCTGACCTGTGGCGGCTTCGAGAACGACGACGAGATGAAGCGGCAGTATCTCCAGGCGAAGCCGGTCCTGACCGGTTCGTTCGCCGGGAATACCGGTGACGGGATCCGCATGGCCCAGGCGGCCGGCGCCGACCTCTGGCACATGTGGCATTACCACGGCCCCTACGGCATGAAGGATCCGACCGGCGAGTTCCCCTTCGCGCTGTATCTGAAGGCGGTGCCGATGTGGACGCCCGGCTATCCCGACAGCGTCTCCGACCTCGGCATCGTCGACAACAAGGGCAAGCCGCTGTCGCAGAAGGCGCTCGCCAGGATGGCGTGGATCGTTGTGGACCAGGACGGCCGGCGCTTCATGGACGAATACCCGCCCTATCCGGGCGACATGGGCGTCCGTCCGTTCGATGCCTACGATTCGAAGCGCCAGAAGTTCCCCCGCATTCCCGCCCACATGATCTTCGACGAGAACGGGCGGAAGATGTACGCCATGGGCCGCACGGCTTACAACGATCCGGACGCGCATTTCGACTGGAGCGCCGACAACCTCGAGGAAGTCGCGCGCGGCATCTTCGAGAAGGCGGACAGCCTCGAGGAACTCGCCAACCTCATGAACGTCGACCCCGGGACACTGGCGAAGACGATCGAGGACTGGAACGCCCATGTCGCCGCCGGCTTCGACCCGGATCACGGGCGGCAGCCCGACACGATGGTCCCGATCGACACGCCGCCCTACTATTTCGGTCGTGTCTACCCGGTGGTGATCAATACCCAGGGCGGCCCCCGGCACAATGTGCGCCAGGAAATCGTCAACCCCTTCGGCCAGCCGATCCCGCGCCTCTATGCGGCCGGCGAACTGGGCAGCGTTTTCGGGCATCTCTATGTGAGCGGCGGCAATCTCGCCGAATGCGTCGTCGGCGGCTGGATCGCCGGGCGCGAAGCCAGCGCCCTCGAGGCTTGGGAGACGTAAGTGTCGGAAATGCAAGATTACCTGATCGTCGAGGATCTCGGCCGGACCCGGATCCTCACGATCAATCGGCCCGACAAGCTCAACGCGTTGAACCGTGCCCTCGTCGAGGGCCTGACCGCGGCGCTGGTCGGCGCCGAGCGGGATCCGGCGATCGTGAACATCCTTCTGACCGGCTCGCCGAAGGCATTCTCGGCCGGCGTCGATCTCAAGGAAACCGCGAAACTCGAGAACGAGCCCCAGTTCGAAGCGCACGCCGGGCGGGTCGCCGAACTGTTCCTCACGCTGAACCGCATGAGCAAGCCGACCTTCGCCGCCGTCGAGGGCTATGCGCTGGGCGGCGGCTGCGGCCTCGCGCTCGCCTGCGACATCATCGTCGCCGGCAGCGAGGCGACCTTCGGTTACCCGGAAATTACCCGCGGCCTGATGCCGGCGCTGGTGACGCCCAACCTCGTGCAGCGTGCCGGCCGCCGCAAGGCCTTCGAGTTCCTGGCCTTCGGCCGTCGCTACAGCGCCGCCGACATGATGGCTGCCGGCCTCGCCAATGCCGTTGTTCCGGCCGGCACGGCAAGGGACGAGGCCCTGCGCTGGGCCGAAAGCTCCGGTGCCGGCGATCCGCAGATCTTCGCCTGGATCAAGGAACTCATCACCGTCAGCGAGACCGACGGCCTCGAGGCCGGCCTCAACCGGGCGCGCGAACTGAACGCCACGTCCCGTCGCCTCGCCCGATCCCGGAAGGGTGGCCCAGACGCCTGACGGGCCGGAAACTTCCGCCTCGACGGAAGTCCCGGCCGCCAGGGCGGTCCTAGAGCGACGCCGTCCCGCCGCCGTCGACCTGCAGGACGATGCCGGTCACGAAGCCGGACAGGCCCGACGCGAGGTAAAGCGCGGCATCGGCGATATCACCGACCTCCGACATCTCGCCCAGCGGATTGGCCGCGCTTGACCCGCTGCGTTCCGGGTTTCCGGACTTGGCGGCGATCGCCCGGTTGGCCGCGGCAATCACCTCGTAGCGCGGCGATCGCACCGGGCCCGGCGCGATCGCGTTCACGCGAATGCCGCGCGGGCCGTAAATGTTCGCCAGCCCCTTGGTCAGCGTGTTGACCGCGCCGTTCGAACAGCTCCCCGCCAGATGCGATGGCGAATTCGGCTGATGCCCGCCGCGACCGGAGACATTGATGATGGACCCGGTGCCCTGCTTCGACATGTGCGGCAGCACGGCACGGGCGGTCCGCATGTAGCCAAGCACCTTCGCGTCCAGAACGGCCATCCAGTCGTCGTCCGACAGCTTGTCGAGTTCGGCGAAGATCGGGCAGGTCGTCGAATTGACGAGGATATCGATCCGGCCGAATTTGCCGATCAGGTCAGCCGCCGCCGCGTCGACTTGCGGACGATCGGTCACGTCGATGACGGACACCGTGGCCCGGGCACTTGCCGGCAGCGCGTCGGCGACCTCGGCAAGTGACGCCTCATTTCGACCGGAGAGTACAACGGAGGCGCCTTCGGCCGCGAAGCGACGGCAGGTCTCCGCTCCGATCGCGCCGGCCGCGCCGACCACCCAGGCGACCTTGCCGTCCAACATGCCACTCATCTCGTCTCTCCCCCAGTTTTGTGATTACGAAACCGCGTCGTCGAACAAGGCCGACGCATGCCCGTCGCGCAGGCCGAGCAACTGCTGCAGGCAGTTCTCGGCGGCGGCGGTACCGAGCGGCTGGTGGCCGCGCCCCAGGCAATCCAGCGCCTTCAGGCGTAGCGCCGCATCGGCATCGTCTCCGAATGCCGCATTGGGCACGTCGGCGACATGCAGCGAGAAATTCTCGCCACCCTTGAGCGTGATCGACACCGTCGCCGGGGCGACATGTCCCTTGAGGTCATCGAAGATGCCGACCTCGATCGCCTGGGCACGGCGCACCCTTTCCGCCGCAGCCGCCTTGCCCGGCTCGATATCGGCCAGCGTCATGCCCCCGCCATCGAGGGCGCAGACCGCCGCGTAGGCGGCCGAGAATTGCGCGGCAACCTGCGGATCGCGCCCGGGATCGTAGGGCCCGCCGATCAGGCGATGCATGTAATCCGTCACGGTGATGCCGATCGACGCGGTATCGTCGAGGTCGATCCGATGCTGTTCCTTCAGACGGCGCGCGGCATCGATCACGACATGCGTGCAGAGGCACGCCGGATATTTCTTGATCACCGCCTGGTCGAAGACGAACGCCGTGCCAATGCCCTCGACGACCGCCGTCGGCGAGCCTTCCTCGTAAAGCGCGAACAAGCCGGCCGCCCCGTCCAGGTACCGGCGCGCGCCGGTAACGCCGCGCTCGGCGAGTTGGGCGGCGAGCAATCCGGCACGAATCGCGAACGCGGTCTGGAATCGCTTGGCGAGTGCCGGCTCGAAAATCGCCTGCTTGGTACCCGAGGTCTGGGCGAGCGCCAGGCCGAACGCGTTATGGGTCTGCTCGGCGCTCAACCCGAGCAGCCGCGCTGCCGTCGCGGTCGCGCCGAAGATCCCGTAGATCGACGGCGTGAACCAGTTCGACCTGCGCGGCGTGGCCAGCGATACCCGGCTCATCACCTCGCTTCCGACGATATGCGCCTGGACGATCCGCTCTCCGCTCGCGCCGATGTCGGCGCCGAGCGCGAGGGCGATCGGCACGGTGATCGCCGCCGGATGGAGAAGTGACGACTGGTGAACGCTGTCGAAATCGAGGGCGGCGGCGGCGACGCCATTGACGAAAGCGGCCTGGGCGGCCGACACCCTCTCGCCCCGGCCCCAGATCCGGGCGGCCGGCCTACCCCCTTCGGCGAGCACGAGTTCGGTCGCCTCAGCAACGCCATCGGCGGCACTGCCTGCCCAGCCGACCGCAACGGTGTCGGCAATCTGGCGCGTCGCCGTCTCCCAGCCGGCCGGCGTGAGCCCCGACAGATCATCGAGGGCGGTGAACGCCGCCAGCCGGGCGTTTGCGTCCACATCGTTTCCGGGTCGCGCCTCATCCATCGCCAAATCCCCCGATCCGGGCCCGCTGGCGGGCCGAAAACAGTCAAGCATATTGCACAGCTCTTCTTATAACATTGTCTGCTTTTTGTAGAGATTGCAATTGCCACAATTTTGATGAAACAGCAGAGATCAGCGCGATGCCGCCGCGTGCGGCGGCAATACCGGCGATCTTTCAGTGCGCCGAAGGGGTGGTGTCAGAGCCCGAGGCCGTCACGCCAGCGATAGAACGCAACGGACGCGGCAAGGAACCACGGTTTGCCGTTGTACAGCGGACGGGTCTGGAAGCGGATCCCGTCGAGCGCCGTGCGCCCCTCGGCCCGGCCGAGGATCTTCTGCCCGACACGGGTGCCGAGATAGCCCGCCATCGACACGCCGGAGCCGCAATAGCCCATCGCGTAATGGACGCCGTCACGGCTGCCGGTATGGGCGAGCGTGTCGAAGGTATAGGCGACCAGCCCCATCCAGGAATGGCTGACCCGGCTGCCGGCGAGTTCCGGGAACAGCCGCACCAGGTCCCGGTGCAACAGCGTGCCGCTCCGCCTCGGATCCGTCTCGCCGCTGGTCACCCGGCCGCCGAACAGGATGCGCGTCCGGTCCGGCGACGGCCGGTAGTAATAGACCACCTTCCGGCTGTCGCTGACGATGCGGTCGGTCGGCATGACCCGGTCCATGACCGCCTTCGGCAGCGGTTCGGTGGCGATGATGTAGCTGCCGATCGGGATCACCCGGCGCCGCAGCCAGGGCGTCGGCCGGCCGGTATAACCGTTGGTCGCGACGACGACATCGCGGGCCAGAACCGACCCCTTCGCGGTCGAAAGGCGATGGCCGCCGCCTTCGCGATCGATCCCGTTTACCCGGCAATGGGGGATGATGGTCGCCCCTGCTGCCCGGGCCCGCTCGAGCAGGCCCTGGTGATAGCGGCCGGGGTCGAGCGAGGCGTGCTTCTCGTAGACCACGCCGCCGTGATAGCGCTCGCTGCCGGTCTCGCGGCCCTGCTCGGCCCGCGGCACGACATGGGCCGGGACTTCCAGGCCCTTCGGCTGGGCGCCGACGGCGCGCGCCATCAACTCGTACTGTCGCGGGTTATGCGCGGCGTGGAATCGGCCAGGCACGGTGAAGTCGCAATCGATCTTCTCGGCCGCGATGAATTCGCCGATCCAGGCAAGCGCGTTGTGCCCTTCCTTCAGGATCGCGAAGGCCGCCTCCGGCCCGTGCAGGCGGCTCAGTTCCTCGTAGCCCGGCTTGATCGACGTGCTGATCTGCCCGCCATTCCGCGAACTGCAGCCCCAGCCCGCGTCCTCGGCATCCAGGATGAGAGTCGAACGGCCTGCACGCGCCGTTTCAAGCGCGGCACAAAGCCCGGTGTAGCCCGAGCCGACGATCGCGACATCGACGCTTGACGGCAACGATGGCGCATCGAGGCGCGGTCGCGGCGACCGCTCCCACCAGTAGGGTTCCGCCTTGTAATCGGCCGTGAACAGATCCGCCACTTGTGCCTGCACGAATGAGCCCCGGCCCTGCTGGCCGGCCGGCAATCCTCCCCGCGCCGCATCGCGGCGATAAGGGCCATTCCGGAAATGTTAGCAGACCATCCGGCGGGCATCGCCCCGGAACGAAACGCACGCCTGCCTGTTGCTACCGTTACCCGTGAAGGGCAATGGCAAGCAACGCCGATGGAGGACGCAATGCCCGCTGAATCGAAAGCCCAGCAAAAGGCGGCCGGTGCCGCGCTCGCCGCCAAGCGCGGCGAGGAGAAGGTCGGCAACCTGGTCGGAGCCGCGAAGTCGATGTACGATTCGATGACCGAGGAGGAGCTGGAGGAACTCGCCTCCACGGAACGAACGGGCCTGCCGGACAAGAAGGGCTGAGCGGCAGCGGGGCGGAACCTCGTGACTCCATGACCCGGACGGGTATTTTCGTCGTACCCCTGCGCGCCGCGCGCCGAGGCGCCCGTCCAGTCAGTGTTCCGAATGACCGCCACCATCGCCAACAGCATTGCCGTCATCGGCGTTACCGCCGTCACGACGTTCATCCTGTTCCAGCCGCGTATCGTCGGGTCGTCGGCCTGGCGGGCCACGGTGACGCCTCTCGCCTCGATCATCGGCAGCGGATTTCTCATTCTCGGCCCGCTGCTCGACCGGACCTACGGTGCCTACGCGGTGCTCGCGATGGCGCTCTTGTGCGCGGCCGCCTACGCCTTCGGCAGCGCGATCCGTTTCAACATCCGGCAACTGGCAAGCGAGACCGGAATCGGCCGCGTGGCCGGGCGCCTGGACCGGCTCTCCTCCTGGGCGCTGGCCTTCGCCTATGTCGTCTCGGTCGCCTATTACGTCCGGCTGTTCGGATCCTTCGCGGTCGAACTGACACCGGTCAACGACGCCGAACATGCCAGACTGGTCACGACAGCGGTGCTCGCCGCAATCGGCCTTTACGGCCTGATCCGGGGCCTGCGCGCGCTCGAACATGTCGAGCAGGTTGCGGTTGGCCTGAAGCTCGGCATCATCGCCGGCCTGATCGTCGGACTCGCCTTCTACCTGGTCGAACTGAACGGCGGCGGCACCCTGCCCGAACCGTCGCTGCCGACACTTGACCGGCATGGCATCCTTGTCGGCTTCGGCTTGCTGATCACCGTGCAGGGCTTCGAGACCTCGCGTTACCTGGGCGCCGAATACGATGCCGAGACACGCATCCGCACCATGCGCAACGCCCAGCTCATCGCCACCGCGATCTACCTTGTCTATATCGCGCTCAGTTCCGCCGTGTTCCCCGGCATCGCGAGCAATGTCAGCGAAACCGCGATCATCGACCTGACGCGGGTGGTCGCGCCGATCCTGCCGGTCCTGCTGATCGTCGCGGCGCTGGCCGCGCAACTGAGCGCCGCGCTCGCCGACACCAACGGCGGCGGCGGCCTGTTCGAGGAGATGTCCGGCGCGCGCTTCCGGGCCACGGCGGCCTACGTCCTCATCACGGGCCTCGCGATCGTCCTCGTCTGGGTCGCCGACATCTTCGAGATCATCAGCTATGCCTCGCGGGCCTTCGCCGTCTATTACGCGCTGCAGGCGGCAGTCGCGACGATGACCGCGCTGGGCGCCCGGAAGCGCCCCGGCGGCCTGCTCCGGGTCGGATTCTTCGCCTTCCTGACGCTGCTCGCCGGGGCGATCGCCGCGGTTGGCATCCCCGCCGAGTGATCGTCCGGGCGAACGGGTGATCGCTGTGCTCCGGCCATGCTATAGGGTGATCCCGACATGCACAGCGCCGATCGCCGCCGTCGCGACTTCGATCGCGCAACTCATACGGAGTGTCACATGACGTCAGAGCCCGCCTTCCCGATCAGCCGCTTCCCGGTGCCCGACATCGCGGACATGCCCGACGACATACGCGAGCGCATCCTTGCCGTGCAGGAGAAGTCCGGCTTCATCCCGAACGTGTTCCTGGCACTGGCGCACCGGCCGGACGAGTTCCGCGCCTTCTTCGCCTATCACGACGCGCTGATGGACAAGCCCGGCAACCTGACGAAGGCCGAGCGCGAGATGATCGTCGTGGCCACCAGCGCCGCCAACCAGTGCCAGTATTGCGTGGTTGCCCACGGCGCGATCCTGCGGATCCGGGCGAAGAACCCGCTCGTCGCCGACCAGATCGCCAGCAACTACCGCAAGGCCGACATCACGGCACGCCAGAAGGCGATGCTCGATTTCGCCATGAAGGTATCGGCGCGGGCCCAGGAAGTCGGCGACGCGGACTTCAGCACCCTCGCCGGGCACGGCTTCGACGAGGACGACATATGGGACATCGCGGCGATCGCCTCCTTCTTCGGCCTATCGAACCGCCTCGCCAACGTTTCCAGCATGCGGCCGAACGACGAGTTCTACAACCTCGGCCGCTAGTCCCCGGTTCCTCTCGCGGGCGGTTTCCATGCCGCCCGCATGACCATCGCAGGGAAATGTTGACATGCAGGGGGATTTTATTTAGGAGTCCTACTCATGAGCACGTTCGACGCCATCTCCGAGCCCCTCGCCCAGCGCCTTGCCGACGGTCTTTCCCGGCTCGGCGCGGTCGCCCGCCAGATCGACTGGCAGGCCGCGGAGGCCGAGGGCCTGACACCCACGCAAGCCGATATCCTGCGGTTCGTGGCGAGCCGCCCGGCGGGTGTGCGGCTGGCCGCGGCAGCGGGCCATGCCGGGGTCCGCAGCGCGACGGCGAGCGACGCGGTAACGGCGCTGCAACGCAAGGCGCTGGTCCGGAAACAGTCCGACGCGAGCGACGGCCGCGCGATCCTGCTGAAGGCCACCCGTGACGGGCAGGCTCTCGCGGCCCGCTGGCCGGCATCCTACGCGCCGGTCGTCGCCGGGCTCGATGCCGACGACCAGGAGGCAATGCTCCATCTGGTGATGGAAATGATCCGCCACCTGCACCGCCGGAACCTGATCGCGCCGCAGCGCAGTTGCGTCACCTGCAAGTATTTCCGCGAGAATGTGGCGCCCGGATCGGGCGAGCCGCATCGCTGCGCCTTCGTCGATGCCCCGATGGCCGACCGCCATCTCCGCGTCGATTGCCCTGAACACGTGGCTGCCGCCTGAAGTCGTTACCCGCCGTCGGACCGCATGGCCCGATCTCCCCTGTTCATGTCCCATTTGATTAGGAGTCCTATTCTATGAAACGGCAAACCCTTCTTCGGACCGGCCTGATCGCCGGCGTCCTCGGCCTCGGCGCCAGCACCGCATTTGCCCACGGGCCGGGCGGCATCACCGCGCCGTCCGGGGCCGGCGTCACGGCGCCCTTCGACATCGTCCATGCAAAGATCTCGACCGAGGGCAGCCTGGCGGTGTTTCATATGGCCGTGTCGGGCAAGGCCGGAAGTTCGACGCCGGCACCGTCGGGCAAGCTCGCCGGATCGGAGGTGTTCTCCTATGTCTGGCCAACCACGATCGACGCCGCCGAAGTCGGCTTCGAGAAAGGAGCCGGTATCCTGTCTTTCGCCGTGACCGCCCATCCTGATTTCGACGATACGCCGCTGTTCGACGAGAATGGCGACGGCAAGCTCGATAACGACGGCGACCTCTGGCACAGCCACTGGGTCGTGCTCGTCCCCGACGAGGCCTGCGGCCCCGGCAGTCTCAAGGTCCGGGACATCCCGGAAGGCACCCGGCCCCGCCTCCCCCGCACCTGGCCGGGCCTGCCCATCCTGATCGACAGCCCCGGCTGGTCGCCGGTGATCACCGGCGATACGGTGGAGGTCCGCGTCCCCTTCGACGATATCGGCGTGGTCGAGGCCGCCGGCTTCGACGGGGTGACCGCCGGGCTCCGCGTCAACCAGAGCGTCCATGCCCCGCTGCTTTGCGTCACCGACGTCTTCGACGTGGCCTCGGGCGATCTCTCGCTGCCGGGACGGGTGAACAAGTGACCGCACCGGAGTGGCGCATCAGCGAATGGCTGAACAGTCCCGAGCCGCTCCGGCTGGAAGCGCAGCGCGGCCGCGTGGTGGTCGCCTGCGCCTTCCAGATGCTCTGCCCCGGCTGCGTCTCGCACGCGCTGCCGCAGATGAAGGAGGCGCACCAGCTCTTCGCTCCGCTCGGCGTGACCGTGGTCGGGCTGCATACGGTGTTCGAGCATCATGCGGCCATGACGCCGACGGCGCTCAAGGCTTTCCTGCATGAGTACCGGATCGGCTTCCCGGTCGGCATCGACACCCCCGGCACCGGCGGCGACCCGATGCCGCAGACCATGCGCGCCTACGGGATGCAGGGCACTCCGACGCTGCTGCTCTACGACCGGGCCGGGAACCTGCGACGCCAGGTCTTCGGACATGTCTCCGACCTCCGCCTCGGCGCCGAGATCATGTCGCTCCTGAACGATACCCGGATGGCCGACGGCGCCGGCGACGACGGGACCGACGGACCCGCCTGTAGCGTTCCGGACTGACCGGACGGATTGTCGCACGGCGGATTTTTTCCCCGCCGAGTCTCGCGATATCGGCGGAAAGCACCTACATCAGGTCGGCAACCGGGTAGCGCGGAGACCGGTGTCCGGTCGCGCGTACCGTCGGAGATGTCGGAGGTGACGTGGCAGATCCCTATGAAACGCTGGGCGTCGAGCGGACGGCTTCGCAGGAGGAGATCCGCAAGGCCTACCGGCGTCTGGCGAAGAAGCTGCACCCGGACCTCAACCCGGGGAACGCGGCCGCCGAGGCGCGCTTCAAGGAAGCTTCAAGCGCCTATTCCCTGCTCTCCGACGCGGAGAAGCGCCGACGGTTCGACGCCGGCGAGATCGATGAATCCGGCGCCGAGCAGCAACGCCAGCGCTATTACAGAGACTATGCCGGGGCCGGTGCCGGGGCGGACGACGCCTATGCCAATCCGTCCGGCTTCGCCGACTTCGCCGAGACCGACGACATCCTCGCCGAACTGTTCCGGCGCCAGGCCGAACAGGCCCGGCGCGCGCCCGGCGCCGACCTCTATTTCCGCCTTGCGATCGACTTTCTGGATGCAGTGAACGGCGCCACCAGGCGCCTGACCCTGCCGCAGGGCGGATCGATCGACGTGACAATCCCGCCGGGCGTCCAGGACGGCCAGATCCTCCGGCTGCGCGGCAAGGGCGCGCCGTCCCGCGGCGAGGGCAAGCCCGGCGACGCGCTGGTCGAGATCTCGATCCGGCCGCACCGTCATTTCACCCGCGATGGCGACGATATCCACCTCGAGCTGCCGATTTCCCTGAAGGAAGCCGTGCTCGGCGCGCGCGTCCGCGTGCCCACGCCATCCGGTTCCGTCGTCCTGACGATCCCTAAGGGCTCGAACAACGGTTCGGTGCTGCGCCTGAAGGGCAAGGGCGCCCGCCGTCGGGCCGGCGGCCAGGGCGACGAATTCATCCGCCTGAAGGTCGTGCTGCCGAGCGGGCCCGAACCGGAACTGGAAAGCTTCCTGGCCGGATGGACGCCGCAACGGGACGATGACCCAAGACGGGACATGCAGCCATGATCATCAGCAAGGTCGAATTCCTCGTTCGCTCGGATCTCGATCAGCAGACCCTCGATGTCTGGCTGGCCGAGGAGTGGCTGATGCCGCGCCTGGCGGCTGACGAACCGCAGTTCTCCGAGGCCGATCTGGCCAGGGCGCAGCTGATCCACGAACTGAAGCGGGATCTCGGCGTGAACGACGAAGGAGTCGGCGTGATCCTCGGCCTGCTCGACCAGGTGCACGGCCTGCGCCGGGCGCTGGCGGATGTTCTGCGCACCTCGCGCGCGCACCCGGCTTCCGACGACGAGGCGGATCGGTCCTGAGGGCACGGGCCGGCGGACCCGGACTGGCCCGATGCGCGAAGTTGCGGCAGACAGGGCACGGATCGTGTAGTCTGCAACGCAGGGGGGCCGGCGGCTGCCACTCGGCAGCGGGAGGCTGCGCATGACTGCTGAATTGGCGTTGCGACGGGAGGTGGCACGGTTTCAGACGCCCAGCCTGCGGCGAAGCCTGTTCCAGGTCGCCACCTCGTTCGGCGGTTTCTTCGCGACCTGCGGGGCCATGTACGGACTGGTCGACGTTTCCTGCTGGCTGGCGCTCGCGCTGGCCCCGCTCGCCGCGGGTTTCCTGGTCCGCATCTTCATCATCCAGCATGATTGCGGACATCTCTCGTTTTTCCGGTCGCGCCGCGCCAACACCCTCGTCGGGACGGCCTGCAGCCTGCTGACGCTGGCCCCCTACGCCTCCTGGCGGCGCCAGCACGCCGGCCATCACGCGGTCTGGAACAACCTGGACCGGCGGGAAAGCGGTGCCGATATCTATTCGTCCTGCCTGACGATTGCCGAGTATCGCCGGCTGAGCCGCGGCGGACGCTTCTGGTATCGGGCAACCCGCCATCCGCTGGTCGCCAACGTGCTCCTGCCGCCGCTCGTCTTCATGCTGCTCTACCGGCTTCCGTTCGACATGCCGAAGCCGTGGCGCAAGGAACGCAGGATGGTGCATCTCACCAGCCTGGCGCTGGTCGCCATGCTGATCGGCCTCGGCCAGCTTCTCGGCTACGACCGGGTGTCAATCGTTCAGCTGCCGGTGCTGACACTCGCGGCGATCGCCGGGGTCTGGCTGTTCGCGGTCCAGCATCGTGGCGAGACGATCCGCTGGTTCCGGCACGACGCCTGGGACGCCACGACCGCGGCCATGCAGAGCGCGACCTGTCTTCGCCTGCCACGCATCCTGCAGTGGTTCACCGGCAACATCGGCTTCCATCATGTCCACCACCTGAACCCGGGCGTGCCGAACTACCGGCTGCAGGAATGCCATGACCGCATCGCCGTGGGCCGGGACATCCCGACCCTTTCCTTCTGGCAGGGCCAGCGGGCGCTTGGCTTCGCACTGTGGGACGAGAAGCGCGCCAGGATGGCGACCTTCCGGGAAGCGGCGCGGGCCTAGCGAGCGCCGACGGCGTGAAGCACGAACTCGACGATCTGTGCGCGCCTTTCGGCGATCGCCTCGGGTGAGCCGAGCGGCCGGCAGAAAACCCGGCTCAACGTGTGATTGTTGGCAAAGTAGAAGAAGGCCATTCCGGCCATCGACAGATAGACATGCAACGGATCCAGGCCCTGCCGGAATACACCCTCGTCCATGCCCCGCCTGAGCGTTTCCGAAAGGATCTCGATGATCGGCCGGTTCAGGTCGCCAACCTGGACCGAGTCGTTCAGATGCCGGGCGCCATGGGCATTCTCGTCGGCAACAAGCGCGACGAACTCCGGATTCTCCGCGAGATAGTCGAAGGAAAACTCGATCAGCCGGCGGAGCGCCGTCTCGGCCGGCAGGCTGGACAGTTCCAGCGCCTGCTCGCGCTCCCGGATTTCGCGATAGATGTCCTCGAGCACCGCGGTGTAGAGGCCTTCCTTGCTGCCGAAGTAATGGTACACGAGCTGCTTGTTGATATTCGCCCGACGGGCAATGTCATGCACCCGCGCGCCCTGCAGGCCGCCCGCGGCGAACGCCG
The DNA here is from genome assembly GCF_900172325.1 of Oceanibacterium hippocampi. Taxonomy (GTDB): domain Bacteria; phylum Pseudomonadota; class Alphaproteobacteria; order Sneathiellales; family Sneathiellaceae; genus Oceanibacterium; species Oceanibacterium hippocampi. The sequence goes on from NZ_FWFR01000002.1 coordinate 719,100, forward strand.
CCCGCGCCGCCGTGAGCAGATTCTCCCGCGAATTCTCGGCCGATCCGTCGCTTCGGCCGGGCGGTTGCCCGCTTCCTGCTAGCTTGTTTGCCATCGATCAACCAAACGGTTGGACATCATTGACTCCTTATTTAGCCTACCCCATGGTGATCTGCAAAGGCCGGTCCGGGTAATGCCGGATCGGTGATCGGACACAGAGAACAAAACGATTGTTGGAGGTCCAATTGGTGGCAAGCGAACCGGCAATCGCAGCGGATGTCGCGCCGGCGGAGCGGCTGCGCGATCCGGCCTTGCTGATCGTCGACATGCAGAACGATTTCGTGCGCCCGGGCGCGCCGCTCGAAGTGCCCGACGCGATCGCCACGATCGCCCCGATCCGGCGTCTGCTCGATGCGTTCCGCGCGCGACGCCGCCCGGTCGTGTTCACCCGCTTTCTTGCCCGGGAAGAGCCCGACCTGCTCTGGCTCTGGTCGCCGCAATGCCGGCCGGACACGAAGTGCTGCTGGAAAGACCATCGCCGCGCCTACGGCGATACCCGGGACCTGCTCGGCTGCGCCGACGTCATCGACGAACTGGCGCCCGAGTCGGACGAGATCATCATCGACAAGTACGGCTACGGCGCCTTTCACGGGACCGACCTCGATAGCCGCTTGCGCGCGCTCGGCGTCGGTTCGCTGCTGGTCACCGGCACGGTCACCCAGATATGCGTCGAGGAAACGGCGCGCGAGGCCTTCCATCACGGCTATCGCACGACGATGGTGAGCGATGCGGTTTCGTCCTTCGCGCCAGACCTGCACGACGCGGCGCTCACGAACTTCGGCATGAAGTTCGGCTGGGTCGCCGACACCGAGACGGTCCTGTCGTGGCTCTAGCCCGCGGGTGCGCCCGCCTCGATCTGGAATCCACGGGCGTCTGGCTTCTGCTGGCCGGCGCGGTACTGGCGGCCGCCGTGACCATCCCGACCTTCCGCGACCCGGCCAATCTGGTCAACGTCCTGCGCCAGTCGAGCGTGCTCGGCATTCTCGCCATCGGCCAAACCTTCGTGATCGCGGCCGGCATGCTGGACCTGAGCATCGGCATGCTGACCGGGCTCGTCGTCGTGCTCGCCTGCTGGCTGCTCGAAGCCGATCCGTCGATCGCCTACACGCTCGCCGTCGCGGCGATGATGATCCTGCTTGGTGCGTCGGTCGGGCTCGTGAACGGCACGCTGGTGAACCGGCTGAAGCTGCATCCGCTGATCCTCACCTTCGGCATGCTCTCGATCCTCCAGGGCCTGATCTTCACCTTCACCGATCGGAGCGTCGGCAGCGCCTCGCCGCTGTTGCAATCGATCGCCAATGACAGCCTGTGGGGCATCCCGCTCTCGACCATCCTGCTCGCGGTCGTGCTGGTGCTGTCCCATCTGGCCTTCACCCGGACCCGCTTCGGCTATCACCTGGTCGCCGCCGGCGGCAATCCCGAGAGCGCGCGCCGCGCCGGCATCAATGTCGCGGCTATCCGGCTCGCCTGCTTCGTCATTTCGGGCGCCTTCGCCGGCCTCGCCGGCCTGCTGCTGGCCGGCCGCCTCGGAACCGGCTATCCGCTCGCGGGCAGCGGCCTCGAACTCGACGCCATCGTCGCCGTGGTCCTCGGCGGCACGGCGCTGGCGGGCGGCCGCGGCAGCGTCGTCCGCTCGATCGCCGGGGTGCTCGCGCTCGCCATTATCTCCAACGTTCTCAACCTGCTCGGCGTCTCGGCCTTCGTGCAGATGTTCGTCAAGGGACTGATCGTCGTCGTCGCGATCCTCGTCAACCAGCCGCGGCGGGAAAACCCATGAGCACGCTCGATCTGCTCCGGAACGAGGCAACGACCCGCTTCCTGGCGCGGAACGCGATCTTCGCGGTCCTGCTGCTGGTCTTCTGCCTGGCGGTCGCGATCTCCGACGCCTTCCTGCAGCCGCTCTACATCTTCAACGTGGTGCGCCAGGTCGCGCCGGTCGGCATCGCCGCCATCGGCGTGACCTTCGTCATGATCCTGGGCGGCGTCGATCTATCGGTCGGCGCGGTGATCTCGCTGACCTCGGTATTTTGCGCCGTGCAGATGGGCGGCGACGCCGACAACACCGCCTTCGCCCTGCTCGCCGCCTGCGCCATCGGCGCGGCGATCGGCACGGTCAATGGCATCGCGGCCGCCTTTACCCGGGTTTCCCCCTTCATCCTGACGCTCGGCACCGGGATTGCCGTTCTCGGGCTGACGCAGATCTATTCCGGCGGCACCGCGCGCGGCATCGTCGCCCCCGGGTTCCGCGAGTTCTTCAATTTCCGGATCGGCGGCATCGTCCCGGTCCTGGCGCTCGCCCTGGCGGCCCTGACGGCGGTCGGGCTGCTGATCCAGCACAAGACGATCTTCGGCCGGCAGCTCTTCCTGGTCGGCAGCAACCGCCGCGCGGCCAACCTGTCGGGCCTGCCGACCGCCCGGGTCACGGTGCTCGCCTATGCCCTGTCCGGGCTGTTCGGCGCCTTCGCCGGGATCGCCCTGCTCGCCCGGTCGGGCGTTTCCAACACCCTGTCCGGCCAGGGCCTGGAGTTCCAGGTTCTCGCCGCGGTCGTTCTCGGCGGCACGACATTCGAAGGCGGCCGCGGCGGCATCGCCGGCACGATCGCCGGCGTGCTCGTCCTCGTGATTGCCTTCAACCTCGTGAATATCAGCGGGCTGCCCTATGCCATGCAGCTCGTCGTGATGGGCACGATCATCATCCTTGCCTCGGCGGTTTACGGTCAGATCAGCGCCAGGTCGGGTTAACGCGTTCAGTCAAACCAGAAGCAGAGGGAGTGCCACACCATGAGAATCGCGCGACGCCTATTTCTCTCCATCAGCGCCCTGGCCGCGCTCGGCCTGATGGCCGGCCCGGGCCATGCCGACCAGGCATCGGACGCGGCGCAGACCAAGAAGGCGGCCGAGATGGTCGACACCAGCGCCTTCAAGAAGGACGGCCCCTACAAGATCGGCGTTTCGGCCGGCTACCTGGCCAATTCCTGGGTCGTCTTCGCCCTCCAGCACGTCCGCTGGGAAGCCTCGAAGCATGCGGACGTCACCAACGTCATCGTGACCGACGCCTCCTTCAACCCAACCAAGCAGATCTCCGATATCGAGGATCTGCTGCGCCAGGACATCGACCTGCTGATCTACTGGCCGGTCGATGACAGCGCGATCGCCAGCGTGCTCAAGCGGGCGGTCGATGCCGGCGTTCCGACCGTGCAGGCGGGCGGCGGTTTCAGCGACACCCCGGGCACCGTCTCCAATGCCTACATCAGCCAGTGGACGCTCGGCGAGATGGTCGCCCGCAAGCTGATGGCCGACCTCGGCGGCAAGGGCAAGATCATCGCCATGCTGCCGATCGCCGGCACCACCGCCGCCGTCGACCAGCTCGACGCGCTTCAGACGGTCCTGAAGGAATTCCCGGACGTGGAACTCGTCAGCACCGAATATGGCGACTGGAACCGCGCCAAGGCCAAGCAGATCACCGAGAACCTGCTGCAGCGCTTCCCGAAGATCGACGGCGTGTTCTCGCCCGCCGGTCAGATGTCGATCGGTATCGCCGAGGCTTTCGACGAGGCAGGCCGCCTCGGTGAAGTCACGATGTCCCCGGGCGACGAGTACAACGGCTGGCTGAAATGGGTTGCCAAGCATGGCCAGGGCGGTGCCGTGACCTTCCCGACCCGCGCCGGCCAGGAAGCGGTCAAGATCGGCATGGCGATCCTCAAGGGCGAGCCGGTCAAGCGCGGCGTGGCGGTCCCGTCGGTCTACATCTCACCGGCCGAGATCTCCAAGTACGCCGACATGGAGGCGCCCGACGACTGGTGGTCGAGCGAGCTTCCTGCCGAGTTCCTGCCGAAGCAGTAACGAGTACGTCACGTAATGAACCACGGTCACACGCCCCTCCTTTCGGTTAGCGCGCTATCCAAACGCTATCCGGGCGTCGTGGCGCTTAACGGCGTGGATCTCACCGCGGATGCGGGCGAGGTCCACGCCCTCGTGGGCGCGAACGGGGCGGGAAAATCCACCCTGATGAACCTGCTGTCCGGCGCCCAGTCACCGAGCGGCGGCGAGATCCGCATCGCCGGCCAGTCGATGCAGTTCGCCGGCCCGTCGGCGGCGCAGGAACAGGGGATCGCTACCGTCTACCAGGAGTTCAGCCTGGTCCCCCAATTGTCCGTGTCCCGCAATATCTATCTGGGCCGCGAGCCGAAGGGCGCGCTGGGCCTGATCGACGGTCGGGCACTGCGGACGCAAACGATCGCGCTACTGGAACGCTTCGGGCTGAAGCTCGACCCGGATGCCGAGGTCTCGACGCTGAGCGTGGCCGAACAGCAGCTCGTCGAAATCGCCCGCGCCCTCTCCTTCGAGGGCCGCATCCTGATCCTGGATGAGCCGACCGCCGTGCTGTCGCTGGCCGAACAGGAAAACCTGTTCGCGATCATTCGCCAGCTCAGGCGCGACGGCATGCTGATCCTCTATGTCTCGCACTACCTGAAGGAGGTACTGGCGATCGCCGATCAGGTGACGGTGCTCCGGGACGGCGAGAAGATCGCGACGCGCCTCACGAAAGGGCTCACCGTCGATGCACTCGTCGAGACGATGACCGGCGCGAGCGGCGCCTTCGACAAGGCGGCCGCGCCCCGCACCATGCGCGACGAACCGCCCTATCTCGTCAGCTACCAGGCCGACACCGGAACCAGCACGCTCACCCTCGCGGCCGGCGAGATCGTTGGCGTCGCCGGACTGGTCGGATCGGGCCGCACGACCTTTGCCAAGGCGCTCACCGGCAATCCGCTGCCGACTGCCATCGCCGACATCCGGCGCGCCGGCGAGAGCTTCCGCTTCGCCTCCCCCCGCGCGGCGATGCGCGAGGGGTTCGTCTATATCACCGAGGACCGGAAGCGCGACGGTATCTTCACCGAACTCGACATCGTCGCCAACGCGACCGCCTCGGCGCTGAACCGCCTCGGACGGGGGCCGCTGCGTGATGTCCGGCGGGAAAAGGCCGCGGCATCGGACATGCTGACGCGGCTCCGCCTGGTGGCCAGCAGTCTCGGCGCACCGATCGGCAAGCTGAGCGGCGGCAATCAGCAGAAGGTGCTGATCGGGCGCGCCCTCCTGACCGAGCCCCGCGTGCTGGTCTGCGACGAGCCGACGCGCGGCATCGATGTCGGCGCCAAGGCGGAAATTCACGAGATCCTGCGTGACCTCGCGGCAAGCGGCGTCGCCATCCTGGTGGTCTCGTCCGAAACCGAGGAACTGCTGGCGCTCGCCCACCGTATCGTCGTCATGCACGAGCGCTGCTTCGTCGCCGAAATGCCCGTCGAGGAAGCGGACGACATGAGGATCCTGCTCGCCGCTTCGGGCGGCGCGGAAGTCATGGAGAAAAACAATGGGAACTGAAACGCGTCTTCCGGCCGGGCCGGTGCGCGTCGCGGCCGGGCAGATGCATTGCGTGCCCGGCGATGTCGACGCCAATCTCGCCACCATCGAGGCGCTGGCGCAACTAGCTGCCCGCGACGGCGTGAAGCTCCTAGTCGTGCCGGAAATGGCGACCACCGGATATTTCATCGCCGACCGCCTCGACGGTCTCGCGGAGCCGGAGGATGGCCCGACGGCAATCCGGCTGGCGGCAATCGCGAAGGCCGCCGGCCTCTACCTCACGGTCGGTTTCGTGCTGGCGGACGGCGGGAAGATCTATGACGCGCAGCTCCTGTTCGGCCCGGAAGGACGGCGTCTGGCGACCTATCGCAAGGCCCACCTGTTTTCGGCCGAGCGCGAATGGTTCAGCGCCGGCGACACCCCGATGGTGGTCGAGACCGACATCGGCCGGATCGGCCTGACGATCTGCTACGACCTGCTGTTTCCGGAATATGTCCGGCGACTGGTCGACCTCGGCGCCGACATCATCCTCAACAGCACCAACTGGATCACCAACGACTTCCAGCGCGACGTCTGGGGCTGGAGCGGCCCGACCGTTCAGTCCCTCGCCGCGACCCGGGCGCTCGAGAACGGGGTCTGGCTCGCCATGGCCAGTTGCGTCGGTCCGGAGTGGGAATTCGATTCGATCGGCCATTCCTGCGTCGTCGCGCCGTCCGGCAGGATCCTGGCTTCGCTCGGCCACAGCCACGGCATCGCCGCCGCCGACGTGGTCTACCACAGCGACGACCTGGACCGCTGGAAGGCGGTCGCCACCTATCTCGCCGATCGCCGGCCGGAACTCTATCGCTGATCGCCGCGCGGTCGCCCGACCGCTAGGCCCGGTGCTCGGGATTCTCGTAGTCGAAGCGGCAGCCCGCCTTCCAGGCCTCGCGGTCGTTGCCGTGGTTCGGGATTCCGCCAAGTTCCTTGAGCATTCGCGCGAGGTGCATCAGGTTCCAGGTCATGATCGTGGCGTTGCGCTGCGTGAACTCGTTGTCGAACCCGGCCGGACCGTTGTCCAGTTCGTCGCCGTAGGACGGCCCCGGGCCGGCCTCGCCGATCCAGCCGCAATCGGCCTGCGGCGGAATGACGTAGCCCAGATGCTGCAGGGCGTAGAGCACGCTCATGGCGCAATGCTTGACCCCGTCCTCGTTACCGGTAACGACAACGCCGCCGACCTTGCCGTAGAACAGGCTCTGGCCCCTGTCGTTGAGCATCCCTGACATCGCGTAGAGCCGTTCGATGACGATCCGGCAAACCGAGCTCTCCTCGCCCAGCCAGATCGGCGTGCCGACGATCAGGATGTCGGCCTGTCGGATCTTCTCCCATAGCGTTGGCCAGTCGTCGCGTTCCCAGCCATGCTCGGTCATGTCCGGATAGACGCCGTAGGCGATCTGGTGCCCGGCGGCGTGGATATGCTCCACGGAAACGCCGTTCCGGCTCATTATTTCCTCGGCCACCGAGAGCAGGAGGCGGGTGTGGGACTGTTCCGCCTGTTTCTTGAGCGAGCAGTTCACGACCACGGCGCGGAGCCCGGAATAGTCGCTGCGGTTCTCGTCGCAGAGTCTGATCTGTCGTTCGTTGAGGGGCATGGATTTCCTCCTGTTTCCGAATCGGAATGACGCCCCTTCATTTAGGCAGCGATGCCCCCGGCCTTGTACCGGGGCCCTGCGCACGATCCCGTGAACGAACGCGGTCGATTGACACGCCCGACGAATCGGCTATGCGGTTCCGCGACCGATGTTGCCCTGGAAACCGACATGAAGATCAGCGCCTACGACCCCCGGGATGCCGGCCGCCTCGCCGAACTCTATACAGCGTCGGTGCACGGCCTCGCGCATACCCGCTATCGCCCCGCACAGCTCGCCGCCTGGGCGCCGCAACCGCCCGATCATGACGCATGGCGGCGACGGCTGGACGAGATCACGGTCCTTGTCGCGGAACTCGACGGCGAGCTGGCCGGCTTCATCGGCTACGCCGATGATGGTCACATCGACCTGCTGTTCGTGTCCCCGGCTTTCCCGCGCCGGGGCATAGCGACGGCACTCTATCGCGATGCGGAAACCCGCCTGAAGCGCCTTGGCGTGACCGCGTTCCACACCGAGGCAAGCGAACTGGCGCGCCCGTTCTTCGAGCGTCAGGGGTTTCATGTCGAGGCGCCCGAGACCGTCAGCCGCGGCGGGGTCGCGCTGCGGCGCTACCGTATGCGGAAGCTTGGCAGCCTCGTTCGGCCGGCGGAGCGGCGGGAGCAATTGCGCCTGAGTGATGGGCGGACCCTCGCCTGGCACGAATGGGGCTCCGAAGACGGCCTGCCGGTCATCTTCTGCACCGGCGCTGGAATGAGCGGTGCGCTCGGCTTCGGCCATGACGCGCTGCGTCATTTCGGTGTCCGGCTGCTCGCCGTCGATCGGCCTGGATTGGGGGACTCAAGTCCGCATCCGGGCAAGTCGCTGAAGAGCTGGTCGGCGGACATCGCCGAAATGACGAAGGCCCGGTCACTCGCAACATGTCGCGCGGTCGGCTTCTCGCAGGGCGCGCCCTTCGCGCTGGCGCTGGCCGCCGCGGGCGTCGTCGAGCGGATCGCCGTCGTCTCGGGACAGGACGACCTTGGCGATCCCGCGCTCTATCCACTCCTGCCGGCCGAGGTTCAGAGGCTCGTTGCCTCCGCGCGCGACGATGCCGACGGCTTCGTCGATCATCTTGCTGGCGTGGCGAGCGCCGACTGGCTGTGGGGCATGATCTCCGCGATGAGCGCCGAGGCCGACCGCCGCATCTACCTGTCGCCGGAATTCTCCGGTCTCTACCGGACCGCGCTGGAACAGGGATTCCGACAGGGCGCGGCCGGCTATGCGCGCGACACCGCGAACGCGCTCGGCCGCTGGCCGTTCACATCCGGGGAGATCGGGGTGCCCGTCGACCTCTGGTACGGCGCCCTGGACACCAGCCCGGTCCATTCGCCCGATTTTGGCCGCACGCTCGCGGCGCGGCTTGCCCGGGCGACCCGAACCGAGGACGAGGACGCCGGCAGCGCGATCCTCTGGACCCGTGCCGACGATATCCTCGCCCTGCTGGTGTCGGACCAGGATCGCCCGCGCCCGGTCAGCTCCAGGTGACGCCCGGGGCCTGGAAGCGACGGGTATGACCGGCGAGGAAATCCAGGATGATCGGCTCGAACCAGTCGGGCCGCTCGATATAGGGCGTGTGGTTGACGTTGCTCAGCACAACGAGGTCGGCCTTCGTCAGCACCGCGCGTGCCTTCCGTCCCTCTTCGACCGACACCGACTTGTCATCCTCGCCCCAGATCAGCAGCAGCGGGAAACGGCCCTGGAGTTTCGCGAGCCCGTCGAGAACCAGATCGTCGTTGTAGCCGGCCGCCATGTAATCCGCGAAGGCATTGAGCGAATCGACCGCACCCGGCGAGGTATTGACCTTCACGTCCTCGAGCACGAGTTCGTCGGTCACGAATTTCGGATCGGTGAAGACCCGCAGCAACCGGGAACGCATGGCCTCGAGGCTCATGTCGGCGATACCGGCCTTGACCGCGACGGGGCGCTCCGGCGGGATCGGGTAGAAGCCGAGGCTGCCGATCATGGTCAGCGCCGTGACCCGTTCCGGATGGGCGCAGGCCAGCGCACCCACGACATGGCCGCCGACCGACGTGCCGATCAGCACGGCTTTCTCGATGCCGAGGACATCCATCAGCCCCAGGACGAAATCGCGGTATCCACCGATCGACTGGCCGTGCGCCGGGTTCTTGGTCGCGAACCCGTGTCCCGGCATGTCGGGGACGTAAACCTGATACCCCTGGGCGGCGATCTTTTCCGCCGTCGCCTTGAGCCGATCCGCGCGCGAGGTCAGGCCGTGGATCAGGAAAACCGGCGGACCCTCGGTGCCGGCAACGAAAAGCCGGGTAACGACCGGACCGACCGCGATGGGATAGCAGATCATCGGAAGAGCCTTTCAATCACGAGTAAATCAGCTGGACTGCCCGGGCACGTTCGGCCAGCGCCGGCGGGCCCACAATGATGCCATTCTCGAGGATGGTCTTGCCGTCGATGACCAGGGTCTGGCGCATGATGATTCCGTCCGGATGGTTCTCGCCGCCGCCCGGCTCCCACCAGGGTTTGCCGAGGCCGATCGCGTTGGCGCCGGGCACCCGGATATCCTCGATGAAGCAATTGCCGCGATAGCGCGCGGCAGGATTGAGCCCGACGGAAAAATGGATCACGTAGCCGTAGCCGTCGCCCCCGCCGGCGCGGCGTAGCGCCCGATCCATCACGGCAGCCTCGGGTCCCCGTTCGGCAATACCGCGGACCAGCCCGTCGACCTCGAGCGTCAACGGCGTGGCAAGCGGCGTGTAATATTCGTGCATGGCCGCCGTCACGCGAATGGTCCCGCGCACCGATTCCAGTTCGGGCAACAGCACGACGGAACCGGGCACCGTGTTCATGCCCGGCACATTCGCCTGCCGCCTCTTGCCCTGGGTGCCCTTCGACAACACGAAACTGACGTCGGTGCCGAGCGGATCGGTGACCCGGCACTCCTTGCCCTCGGCCTTCGCGATCAATTCGTCGAGTGCCGATTGCAGGGCGAACAGGCTGTCAAGGTCGACCCCGCCATAGAGCCGGGCCAGCGCCGCGCCGTCGACCCCGCCTGCGCCCAGGCAACGGACCCGCCCGGCCTTGAGTGCGAGGTCATGCGCGTCCGAGCCGGCGAGGAACGGATGCGTCAGGTCGATCCAGGCATCCGCCTCCTTCATGGCCGCGGCAAGGGTATCCGGGACATAGGGATCAGCGAGTTTTCCCTGGAACGGCAGCTTGGGGATCATCGCCAGCATCGGCCGGCCGCCGGCATTGGCGGCGGCGTTCATGATCGCCTCGATCGCCGCCATGTCGGTCGACGTGTCGGCGGTGAGCAGCAGCCCCTCGCCCGCCGAGAGCGCCATGTGGTCGGTGACCAGGAGATGCGCTGCCCGCTGCAGCGCCGGACCATGCGGTGAGAATCCCGTCATACCAGTCGCTCCGTTCAGTGTGTCGATCCGTCCTGGCCGAGATAGAGGGCAGCCATATCCGGATTTGCCAGAATGTCGCTCGCCTTGCCCTGCATGACGACGCGGCCAAGATCGAGGATGTAGCCTCGATCGCTGATCTCCAGGCTCTGCCGGGCGCGCTGTTCGATCACCAGGGCCGCGACACCCAGACCCGGCAGTCGCCTGATATGATCGAAGACCTGGGCCGCGAGCGCCGGCGAGAGCGCCGCCGTCGGCTCGTCGAGAACCAGCAGTTTGGGATTCGGCATAAGCGCCCGCGCAAAGGCCAGTTGCTGGCGTTCGCCGCCCGACAGCGCGCCGGCGCGGACCATCCGCCGTTCGGCGAGGCCGGGGAACAGCGCCATCATCTCGGCTACCCGGGACTTCCGGTTCCGGACGCCGGCCATGACCTGGAGATTCTCCAGCACCGTCAGTGACGGAAAGACATTGGCGACCTGTGGCACGTAACCAAGCCCGAGCGAGACCCGGGTCTCCGGCGCTAGGCGGATGATATCTCGGCCGTCGAATTCGACGACCCCGCGACAGCGCGGAATGATCCCGGTGACCGTCTTGGCAACGGTCGACTTGCCCGCCCCGTTGGTCCCGGCGACGGTGACGATCTCGGCCGCCTCGACATGGATCGCGATCCCGCTGACGATGTCGATCTCGCCATAGCCGGCCGCGATGTCCCTGAGTTCGAGCAGGCTCAAACCGCACCTCCCGTGTAGGCTTCGCGAACAACCGGATCAGCCAGCACATCGGCCGGCGTGCCGTCCATGAGCATGCGCCCCCGGTCCATCGCGTAGAGATGTCCGACCAGTCGCGACAGCGCCGCCAGGTTGTGCTCGACGATCAGGAAACCAATGCCCTGCCCGTTCAGGGTGCGGATATGGTCGGAGATCTCCTCCTGCAACACCGGATTGACGCCGGCGAACGGTTCGTCGAGCAGGATCATCTTCGGCTCGGCCATCAGCACCCGACCCAGCTCGATCAGCTTTCTCTGGCCGCCCGAGACCTGGCCGGCGAGCGAATCCCGAACCGCGTTCAGATTGAGGAAATCGATGATGGCATCGGCCCGCTCGCGGATCGCGGCCTGTTCGGCCCGGGCGGCGCCGGCGCCGAAAAAGGCGCCCCAAAGCGTCTCGCCACGTTGACCCGGTGCGGCGGCGGCGAGATTCTCGCGAACGGTCAACTTGCTGAACGGGCGTGGAACCTGGAAGGTGCGCATCAGCCCGCGGCGTGCCCGCGCGACCGGCCCGGTGCTTCCCAAGGGGCTGTCGGCGAAACGGACCTCCCCGCCGTCGGCGGGCTCGAACCCGCTGACCACGGCGAACAGTGTGCTCTTGCCGGCCCCATTGGGTCCGATCAGGCCAATGAGCCCGCCATCCGGCACTTCCATCGACACATTGTCGAGGACGCGGACACCGCCCAGCCACTTGTCGACGTTGCTGATCCGCAGGCTCATGACTCGTCCCGCTTCACCATCAGCCCGTTCGGCCGGTAGAGCACGAAAAGCACGAGCAGGAGTCCGACCAGCGCGAGGCGCAGACTGGCCATCTCGACCTGCATGACGTTCGGCAGCAGATCGCGCACGACGCGCGAGCCTTCCAGAATACCGATCAGCACCCCGGCCCCCACGAGCGAGCCGCTGATCGACCCGGCCCCGCCCAGGATCATCGCCATCCAGACGTAGAAGGTCACCAGCGGCAGGAACTGATCGGGAACGATGTAATTCATGTAATGGGCGTAGAGCGCACCGGCGATACCGGCGATGGCAGCCCCGATCATGAAGACGCGCACCTTGACCCCGGCCGGGTTCTTGCCCAGCGCCTTGACGGCCACCTCGTCGTCCCGGATCGCCTGGATCAGCCTGCCGAACGGGCTCCGCACCAGATGGCGGATCAGCAGGATCGCCAGTACCACCGCCGTCACGACGAGGGCGAGATAGGCGAGTTCCGCGTTGCCGCCGATTCCCAGCGAGGCGAAGGGGCGCGGAATGCCGGGCAGGCCCTGCACCCCGTTGGTCAGCCATTCCTCGGCCGTGATGACCACCCTGACGATCTCCGAGAAGGCAAGGGTGACGATTGCCAGGTAATCCTCGCGAAGGCGCAGCGCGAGAAGACCGAGCGGCCAGGCCGCCAGCGCGGCGAGGGCCGCGGCGGCCGTAAAGCCGACGACATAGGGCATGCCGTTCAGCGAGCAGAGCGCCGCCGCGTAGGCGCCGATCGCAAAGAAGCCGACATGGCCGAAATTGATCAGCCCGGTGAAGCCGAAATGCAGGTTGAGGCTGAGTGTCAGCAGCGCGTAGATGCAGAAGACGATGGCGACAGCTGTAATATAGGCCAGCATCAGCGCACCCGTTCCACGCGACCGAACAGACCCGCGGGCCTGACCGCCAGGATCACCACCAGCACCATGAAGGCCAGCCCGATCTTGTAGGTGAAGCCGAGCACCGGCGTCGACATCTCCTGGGCAATGCCGACGACCATGGCGGCCAGCACCGCGCCGGCCGGGCTCCCCACGCCGCCGAGAACGGCAGCCGCGAAGGCGGGCAGCAACATGTTCCACCCCATTTCGGGCATCACCACGGTGCGCACGCCAAGGACCATTCCGGCGACACCGGTGACGAAACCGACCAGCAGCCACATGACGAGATAAACCCGGTCGACGTTGATGCCGCTTGTCCGCGCGAGCGTCAGATCGTCGGCCACCGCCCGCATCTGCCGACCGATGGGCGACAGGAAGAGGATCGCCATGACCAGCAGGACGCAGACGAGCGCGACCCCGCCGAGCCAGAGATCGTAGGATTGCACCGGTATGCCGGCGATCATGATCGGCCGCACGATCGGAAGCTGGAACACATACTGGTCGTGTCCGGCGAAGAACGACAGCACGCTGCGCACCAGGATCGCCAGCCCGATCGAGGCCAGCAGCGGCGCCAGCATGCCGCGACCGCGCAACGCGCGGAACACGAACAGATACAGGGCCAGTGACAAGGCCATGCTGGCGCCGACGGCAGCCAGCCCTTGCAGCCAGAGACTGCGCAGGCCGGACTGCTGCACGGCGATCCCGGCATAGGCGCCGACCGTCATGAGATCGCCGGTGGTCGCGTTCGGGAAACGTCCGACCGCGAACACCAGGTTGATGGCCAGCGCCGCGAGGCCGATTGTCAGCCCCTCGACCGCGCCGTTGATCGCGAGGCCTACATAGTACGCGTACCCCATACCCGCACTAAAGCGACAGCATGTACTGGTACTCGAGCGCGCCGCTCCGCAACTTGGACAGTTTAAAGAGCGGTTTCACGTCGCCATGTTCGTCGAAGTCGAGCGGGCCGGACGCACCCTCGTAATTGATCTCTTCGCCCGCGGCGAGCAGCTTCTTGCCTTCGGCAAAACCGCTCACCACTTTGCCGCCCGGATTGGACACCTTCCGGAGATTGGCGGCGATCTTGGTGTTGTCGGCGCCGGGGCCGGCCGCCTCGATCGCCAGCGCCGTGCACTGAACCATGTCGTAGGCGCAGGACGCGTAGAAATTCTCGCCGACGTCGCTCCCCATCTCGTCCTGGTAACGCTTCGAGAAATGGGCATAGGCGGAACTGTCGAGCGACGAGACATAGTCCACCGCCATCAGCCCCTCGACCGCCTCGGCGCCGAGCGATTCGGAAAGCTTCGGCGCAATCGCGTAGCCCGGACCGATGAACCGGACATCCGAACCCATCTGCCGCGCCTCCCGCACGATGATCGTCGTGTCCGGCAGGTAGGAACCGAGCATGATGATCTCGGGCTTGGCTGCCAGGATCTGCTGCAGCTCCGATCGATAACCCGGTCGATTGGGCTCGTAGACCACCTCCGCGACCAGCGAATGGCCCTTCTCCTCCCACCCGGACTTCACGCCGGCGACGAGATCGCGGCCGGAGGCATTGTTGAAGGCCATGGTGGCGACCCGGGTCAGTCCCTCTTTCTCGATGACGCCGGAGATCGCCCGGCCGCTACGAATACCCGTCGTCGAATAGCGATAGACGAGATCCTTCGTATCGAGCGTCGAAATCGACGCGGCGCCCGAGTTGGTCATCAGGATGACGTTCGCTGCATCTGTCAGCGGCATGATCGCAAGGGTGACGCCCGACGACCATGTCCCGAATATCGCGTCGACCTTGTTCACCTCGATCAGCTTCTTGGCGGCGAGCACACCGGCCTCCGGCGCGGTCTGGGTATCTTCCGCAAAGACCTCGAACATGCGGCCGGCCGCGCCGCCCGCATCGTTGACTTCCTGTGCCGCGAACAGAATGGTTTTCTGCGTGCCGCTGCCATACGGGCTGCCCGCGCCGGTAATCGGATTGAGCGCACCGATCCGGTAGGGTTCGGCCGCCCGTGCAAAGCCGACGGGGGCCATCGCCGCCGCCAGGCTGGCCGCGCCGGTGAGCATGATTTCGCGTCGATTGAATCGCATCCCAAACGCCTCCTGATTGATTTAGGGCCTCGCACCAGCCCATTTTTTGTATGACAATCCTAAACTGAGAATGTCATCATGTTCAAACATTTTATCAACAAATTACTAGCAAAAAGTATTTGTATTCAACTCATCGGTTTGGCATGATATACCATCTGGCGCGCCTCCAACACCAACTTAAGGTTTTGATATCCCAATATCTTAAGCACAGGAGGCTGTCGTTTATCGGGTACGGGGGTAAATCGATATGACTATTGAAGCTGGATCGGATGGATCACGCTTAAAAATTGAAATCTCATCTATCAGACAACCTCTGACTGAGGCATCTCATCTCCCATCCGATTACTACACTTCCCCCGAGATCTTCCGACTGGAACAGGAACGCCTGTTCATGCGCGACTGGATTTGCGTGGCGCGCGAGGAGGAAATCGCCGAGCCGGGCGACTTCCTGACCCTGAACATCATCGACGAACCCGTCGTTGTTGCGCGGAACGAGGCCGGAAACGTCAGCGCCTTCTCGAATGTCTGCCAGCACCGCGGCGTGGCCGTCGTCCAGGGGCGCGGCAACCGCAAACGTTTCTCCTGCCCCTATCATGCCTGGTCCTACGATCTCGACGGCAAGCTCGTCGCCGCGCCGCATATGGGCGAAGCCACCGGCTTCGACCCCAAGACCTGCCGCATGCCGCAGCTGGGCGTCGGCCTGTGGGGTGGCTTCGTCTTCATCAACCTCGCGGACGAGCCGATGCCGTTCAGCGACTTCATCGGACGATTCGCCGAGGAGTTCGACTATCTGAGACTGCAGGATTGCCGTCTGGCGGAGCGGATCGAGTTCGACTTGCCGTGCAACTGGAAATTCGTGGCCGAGAATCTCCTGGACGCCTACCACGCCCGCGTCGCCCATGCGAAATCGTTCGGAAAATACCGGGACACGGTCGACTACTTCAAGGATCTGCCCGGGCAGGACGGCCTGTTCGGCGAATACAATTCCTCGGCGCTCGTTCCCGGCGGCCAGAGCCTGTTCGGCAACATGCCATGGCTGGAGGACAAGCCATCGACCTTCGCCTGTCTCGGCCACCTGCCGCCGAATCTGCAGCTGTTCGGCCGCTGTGACAACGCGGTCTGGGACGCCATCTGGCCGATCAACCCG
The DNA here is from genome assembly GCF_900172325.1 of Oceanibacterium hippocampi. GTDB lineage: Bacteria > Pseudomonadota > Alphaproteobacteria > Sneathiellales > Sneathiellaceae > Oceanibacterium > Oceanibacterium hippocampi. The sequence goes on from NZ_FWFR01000002.1 coordinate 735,164, forward strand.
GATCGGACGATCCTGCATCTGAACATCCTGTTCCCGAAGGACCTTTTCAAGCGCGACGACTTCAAGGCAAAGCTCGGGATCTACGCCGATTTCCAGAGGCAGGTGATCGAGGAAGACCGCGATCTGGTGACCTCGTTGCAGCGCGGCGCCTATTCCCGGAAATTCGTGCCGGGGCGGCTCTCCACCCTCGAGCATGGCATCTACAATCTCATCAACTACCAGATCGACCGGCTGTCGGACGCCGACGGCGCGACGTGACACGAACCACACTCGAGGCAGCGCCTCATTGAAGACGACCCCTTTCCCGGGGACGGTGGCGCCGCCCCCTTCCCGTTCGGAATACTGCCCGCCCGCCGACTTCGCGCTTGCGCCCGAGCCGGCCCTTGCATCAGTATTCCGGAACCATGCACGACATAGACAATAATTTCCCGATAAAGTTCACCGTCAAGCATGTCCGCTATTTCGTCGCTGTGGGCCGTACCGGCAGCGTCACGAAGGCGGCGCAGACGCTGAACGTCTCGCAGCCCTCGATTTCGGCGGCAATCGCCCATCTCGAGCAGGTCTTCGGCATCCAGCTCTTCATCCGCCATCACGCGCAGGGGCTGTCGCTCACCCCGTCCGGGCGGCAACTGTTCGTCGAGGCGCAGCAGTTCCTGTCGAATGCCCGCGACCTGCAGCAACTGGGCGTCGAACTGAACGGGCGGCTGACCGGGCGGCTCGACATCGGCTGCTTCCCGACCGCCGGCCCGGCCTACATGCCGAGCCGCATCAAGGGCTTCGCGGTCGAGCAGCCGGATGTCACGGTGGTCCTTCATGAAGGCCACCAGGAATTTCTGCTGAACGGGCTGACGAACGGCCGCTTCGAGATCGCGATCACCTACGACCTGCATATCGACCAGGCGGTCGTCTTCGAGCCGCTGCTGACCCTTCCCGCCTACGTGATCGTGAGCGAGGATCACCGCTTCGCCGAACGGGCCTCGCTCGACCTCGCCGAACTGGTCGACGAGCCGCTGATCCTGCTCGATCTGCCGCTGTCGCGGGACTATTTCCTTTCGCTGTTCTTCAATGCCGGCCTGCGGCCAAAGATCGCCTACCAGACCACGTCGCTGGAAATGGTCCGCGGCCTCGTCGCCAACGGTCTCGGCTTCTCGCTGCTCAACTCGCGCGTCGCCATGACGCTCGCCCCGGACGGCAAGCCCTATCGCTGCATTCCGCTGGAGAACGACCCACCGGCGCTCCGGCTGGGCATCGTGCGGCTGTCGGAGGCTAAGCTGACGCGCAAGGCGGCAAGCTTCGTCGACTTTTGCCGCAGCTCGATCGGCGACGAGGAGATCCGGGCCTAGGACGGCTAGCGCGGGACGCCGCCCGCGATCAGCCGCGCGGTCAGGCGCTCGAGAAAGCGGTCGCCGGCGGCGAACTGATCCTTCGCGATGAACTCGTCAGGCTTGTGGGCGTCGGAAATGTAGCCCGGCCCGCAAACCACCGTCGGGATCCCGGCGTCGCGCTGGAACAGGCCGGCCTCGGTGCCGAAATCGACCTTGCCGAGCGCATTCGTGCCGGCCAGCCCCTGGACGAACTGGACCGCGTCATCGTCGGCCGGGATCTGCAGGCCGGGATAATCGATGGTGGTGTCGAAGTCGATGCCGCAGGCTTTCGAGACGGTCTGCATGCGCGGCTCCAGGCTGTCGCGCGCGAAGCTCCGGACATCCTCGGCGATCGCCGCCCCGTCATGGGCCGGGATGTAGCGGATCTCCCAGTCGAAGACGCATTCGTCGGGCACGATATTGAGCGCGGTTCCGCCCTGGATCGTGCCGACATGCACGGTCGAATGCGGCACACCGAAGCCCTCCTCGAACGGCCCGTCGGCTGCAAAGCGGCGCGCCATCTGCTTCATGTGCGCGATAAGCTCGGCGGCATACTCGACCGCGTTCACCCCCTGCGGCGCCAGGCCCGAGTGACAGCCGAGGCCGCGAACCCGGGTTCTGAAGGCGAACTTGCCCTTGTGGCCGTTGACCACCGACATCCCGGTCGGCTCGCCGACGATGCAGAGCCGCGGCCGTACCGGCAGGGTCGCGAGGACGGGAATGAGTTCGCGAACGCCGAGGCAGCCGACTTCCTCGTCATAGGAAAAGGCCAGGTGGACCGGCGCCTTGAGGTCGCTCGCAAGGAGCTCCGGCACCCGCGCCAGAACCAGCGCGATGAAGCCCTTCATGTCGGCGGTGCCGCGCCCGAACAGCTTGCCGTCCCGCTCGGCCAGCCGGAACGGCGGGTCCGTCCAGTCCTCGGCCACGGCGGGAACCACGTCGGTATGGCCGGAAAGTACGATGCCCGCGACATCGCGCGGGCCGATCGTCGCCAGCAGGTCGGCCTTGCCGGTCGAGGGTCCGGACACGACCCGTGCCTCGACGCCATGCTCACCGAGATAGCTGGCGACATATTCGATCAGTTCGATATTCGGCTTGTGACTGGTCGTGTCGAAGGCGACCAGGCGATCGAGGATCGCCGCCGCGCGGTCCGGGAAGGCGCTCATCGGGCGTCGGCGGCGGTGAAGGATTCGGCCCGATCTGGATCGAGCGCGCGAACCAGATAGGCCTCGATCTGCGGCTCGTACTCGGTCCAGTTGGCGGCGATCCGGCCGAGCGGATCGTCATCCCAGTCGACCCTGAGATCGGCGATCGGCCAGCGCGCGCGGTCGGCCACCATGACGCCGGCGGAACGGACCGGCGATTCCTCGCCGCCGGCCGCGAGCCCGGCCCGGAGCCCGGCGATCAGGCGGGCGCCGAGATGGCCCTTCGAGGCGAGGAAGCCGGCGACGATCGCCCCCGGCACGCCGTCGTTCGACAAGAGATTCCCGACCGACACGCATCCCGGCCCCTCGGCGCTGGCGCTCAGGCCGAGCGCCTTGCCGCCGGTGAAATGCGCGGTCTCGCCCTTCGCGTCGACGAGCGCGAGCTGGCGCCATTCGCCATGCCCGGAACTCGCCACGAGGGCCTGCATGGCGGCGCCGGCGCCGACCCCGTCCTCGAGCATGTCGAGAGCGCGACGACCCAGGCGCGGATCGGTCACGTTCTGCGACAATGCCGCCCCGACCCCGGCACGGGCGAAGGCACAGCGGCTCGCCACGCAGATACTGGAGGACGTCACCGCGACCCCCAGCATGCCGGTATCCGGGCACCGGGCCGCGATCGAGAATGTCATCCGGTCTTCCTTTCAGTCACGTCGATCCGGGATCACGGCGATCACGTCGATCTCCATCAGCCATTCGGCCTTTGCGAGCGCGCTCACCACGACACCGGTCGACACCGGATATACCCCCTTGAGCCGCTTTCCGACAGCCCTGTAAACGGGCTCCCTGTTTTTCGGATCAGTGAGATAGATGGTGATCTTGCAGATATCACCGAGCTCGGCGCCGGCATCGCCAAGCAGGGTCTCGACATTCGTCATCGCCTGTTCGGCCTGCGCGCCCGGATCGTTTCCGCCGACGAGATTGCCGTCGAAATCGGTCCCGACCTGGCCGCGCAGGAAGACGATGTTTCCCGCCCGGACGACCTGGCACAGATCGTTGTCGAGATCCTGGTCCGGGTAGGTGTCCCTGGTATTGAACTTGCGAAAGCGATCGTGCGCCATTCTGTCCTGCCGCCTATTTCACGCCCATGACGCGATCGGAGAGGTCCGCCGAGCGGCGAACGAAATCGAGCGGGCCGGAAAAATCGAAATTGTTGTAGACCGCGTTCAGATGGGCGAATGGCGGCGACTGCGCGAAAAGCTCGAAGGTCAGGCGATGGCCCGCGTAGTCCGAGTTCAGTAGGTCGCGTGCATAGGCCAGGAGCTTGCGCCGGTCCTCGGCGACCCAGTTCTCGTTCACCGAGTAGTATTTCGCCAGCCAGGGCGCCAGTTCCGGATCGTCGAAGGCCGAGCTGTCCGGCGTCAGGCAGATCTGGCCGCCGCAAAGCTCGCGGGCCAGATGCATCATCTCCGGCAGCTTGCTGATCGCCTGCACACGCCCGGTATAGAGCAGCGACTGGTTCGGCATCAGCAGGCCGGCCGGGCTCTTCTCGGCGAGCGCGATCGACGCCGTCAGATGGGCATTGATGGTCTCCCGCCAGCAGGCCAGCGTGGCCAGCTTCTCGCGGACCGCCTGCTGCTTGTCGAGGCCGGTCTGCCGGACGTTGTGGAGCGCCGTTCCGATCATCATGTCGGCGAGGGTGAGCACGCGCTGGACAAACGGGAAGGCGCTGTAGCGATGCAACGTGCTGCGGATGAAGGTCGCCGCCTTGGTGTGGCGGTAGAACAGCACGTCCTCCCACGGGATCAGGACATTGTCGAAGATCACCAGGGCGTCGATCTCGTCAAAGCGGTTGGCGAGCGGATAGTCCTTCGCCGTCCCGCGGCCGGCGAAGCCGCTCCGGCAGATATGCCGCAGGCCCTTCGCCCCCAGGTCCATGATGAAGCCGACCGCGTAGTCCGACAGCGCGTCGTCGCCCCAGTTCGCGATCGTCGGCTTGACGAATGCCTGGTTGGCGTAAGCCGCCGCCGTCTCGTACTTGGCGCCGCGCACGACGATGCCGGCATCGGTCTCCTTCACGACATGCAGCAGCATGTCGGGATCCTGGTCCTGCGGCCGCTTCGAGCGATCGCCCTTTGGATCGGTGTTGCCGGAGACGTGGAACGGATCGGCCCGAAGCGCGCGCGAGATATGCTTCTCGATATTGCGGGTGAACTGCGGATCGACGGCGTCGAGCACTTCCTTGCCGTCGTACAGCGACCAGACCTCGCCGATGGTTTCGTCGCCGACGCGAATGACCACGCCGCCGATATCCTTCATGACCGTGTCGACGGCAACCCGCTTGTCTTCCCAGTCCTGGCGCTCGTGCGGCAGCCGGAGACCGATCGCGTTGCGGCTGTTCGTCTCCTCTTCCACGTAGCTCATGACGTCCTGATGCTGCTCGTCATGGGCCATGTCGTAGATGCGTGCCCGAACATCGACGATCGGCTTGAACGCCGGATGACTGGTGACGTCCTTGACCCGTTCGCCGCCGATCCAGACTTCGCGCCCGTCGCGGATCGACTCCCTGTACTCCTCGCCCGTTCTGATCATCTTCTTTACTGCTCCCGATCCGGAATTCTGGTTTCTCTGTTTCTCGTGGCGCGTCGATTACGGGCTGAGTGCCATCGCCCGACAATAATTCTGGTTCGAATAGACCAGCGGACAGCCATCGGCGACGCGGATGGCGGCGACTTCCCCGATGAAGATCGAGTGGGTCCCCTGGACGACGCTCTCCGTGAGCCGGCAATCGAAGCCGACAAGCGCGTCGCGCAGCATCGGGCTCCCGGTGACGGCGGCATCCCATTCCCAGTCCGCGAAGCGCGCCGCTGGCGACTTGCCGGTCCGACCGGCGAAATCGTCCGCCACCATCCACTGGCTGTCCCGCAGCAGGCTGACCGCGAAGCAGCGGTTGGCGAGAATCGCCTTGGCAGTCCGGCTCTCGTAATAGACGCATACGAGCAACGAGGCGACGTCGGCGCTGACCGGAACCATGGCGCTGACGGTCGCACCTTCGATACCGTCGCGCCCTTTCGTGGTAACGATGGTCACACCGGTCGCGGCGCGACGCATGCCATCCAGAAAGTCGTCCTTTGCGACAGGACTACGCATTGCTATTGGCTGCTGCATGAGGCGGTTCACCTTTTGCCATGAACCACTAAAGCCTAGAAGAAGCAGGGGTATTTGTTGAATATTAAAAACTTAATCCCTGCTTCCACTTTTCCTATTCAGCGACCTGCCTTGCATCATCCGGAACCACGACGGCACGGGCGTCGAGGGCCCGCACGCCCTGTCCCGACAGGCCGACGCCCAGCGGATTGATGTCGAGTTCGACGATCCGTGCCGCATGATCGTGGGCGAGCCAGCTCAGTGCGCTCATCGCCTCCGCGGCCGCGTCGATGTCGAGCGGCGCGCGCCCCCGGAAGCTCCCGAACAGGGGAGAGACCCGGAGCGTGCCGAGCAGTTCCCGGGCCCGGTCGACGCTGACCGGCGCGAGCGCCAGGACCACGTCGTCCATCAGTTCGACGAGGGTGCCGCCGGCCCCGCACATGACGACGGGTCCGAACTGCGGGTCGTTCTTCACGCCGAGGATCAGTTCGAGTTCCGGCGCCCACATCTCCTGGACGACGCAACCCTCGAACAGGATCCCGGGTGCCGCCCGGGCGACCGCCTGTTCGATCTCGGCGAAAGCCGCGGCGACGGCATCGGCTTCGCCCAGGCCGAGCTTGACCGCGCCGATGTCGCTCTTGTGGATCAGGCCGCGGGCAACCGCCTTCATCACCACCGGGAAGCCGATCTTCTCCGCCGCCGCGACCGCCTTCGCGGCATCGGTTGCGACGATGTCGCCGGTCGTCGCGATCCCGTAGCGCTCCAGCAGATCCTTCACTTCCGGCTCGGTCAGCAGGTTCGACCCGCGCGCGGGCGCGAGCGGCGAAACCTGCTTCGGCAATGTCGCCGGGCGTGCCGCCCTGTCGGCCTGCCGCGTCCCGAAGCGGTAATAGCTGTCGGCGCCCTTGAGAACGCGGATGCAGTCGTCGACCCTGTCGAAATAGGGACAGCCGAGTTCGCGGAGCACGCGTCGGGGGCCGTCCGCAGCGCTGCCCGGGGTGACGACGAACACGAAGGGCTTGCCCGAGGCCAGCGCCGCCTTGCCGATGACCTCCGCCGTCCGCTCGTAGAAGGGCGCGGTCGTCAGGACGATCCAGAGCATCCCGACGTCCTCGTCACCGGCCATGATCCCGTAGGCCCGGCTCGCGCATTCGAAGGGGTCGGCGATGGTGCGACCGCCCAGATCGATCGGGTTGTTGGCCTGGGGCGGCAGCAGGATCTCGCGCAGTTTCGCCCGCGTTTCCTCGCCCAGTCGGGCGAGCGGCAGGCCCGCCTCGGATACCCGGTCGACACCGATCCCGGCCCCGCCGCCCGAACTGGAGAAGACCGCGATCTTTCCGTTCTTCGGCGTCGGCCACTGCGCCAGGCAATGGGCAAGCTGGATCATGCCGTCCGGATCGTCGAGCAGCACCACCCCGTGGTCGCGGCAGGCGGCCGAGAAGACGTCGTAGGAACCGGCAAGGCTCGCGGTGTGCGACTTGGCGGCGGCGATTCCGGCCTCGGTGCGACCGGTCTTTACCAGCAGCAGCGGCTTGCCGGCGCGCCGGGCCTCATCGGCGAGTTCGAGGAAGCGGGCCGGATCGCGCAGCCCCTCCATGTAGATGCAGATCGCCCGCGTCGCCTCGTCGGCGATCAGGAATTCGAGGAAATCGCAGATCTCCAGATCGGACTGGTTTCCGAGCGATACGCAGGCGCTGAAGCCGATCCCGGAATCGTCGGCACGGTTGTACATCGACACCATCAGGGCGCCGCTCTGCGAGATCAGCCCGATAGGGCCGGCCTGCAGATGGTCGGTCTCAAGCACCAGCGACGAGGTCAGCGCCATGCGGTGATGCGGACTGATCAGGCCCATGCAGTTCGGGCCGACGATCCGCATGCCGGTACGCCGGACGATGTCGAGCAGTTCGTCCTGCCGCCTCTCGCCCTCCTCGCCGGCCTCGGCGAAGCCCGTGGTCATGACGATGCAGGCCCCGACCCCCGCCTTGGCGCAATCCTCGACCGCGTCCACAAGGGTTTCCGGCGGCAGCGCCAGCAGGGCGACGTCGACCGCTTCTCCCGAGGCGGATATATGCGGCACGCAGGGCACGCCGAAGACCGTCTCGCGTTTCGGATTGACCGGCACGATCCGGCCCTCGAAGCCGTGCTTGGTCAGGTAATACATGACCCGCCCGCCGAACTTCCCGACGTCCTCGCTGGCGCCGATGACGGCGACCGAACGGGGCCGGAGAATGCGGGACGCGTCGAGGCGGTATTCGGCCTGCCGGGACATCGGGTTACTCCTCAAACCAGCGCGGACATGCCGAATTCCTCGCGCCCGACGATCAGGCGCTGGATATCGGAGGTGCCGTCGATAACGGTGAGCATCATGGCTTCGCGCAACAGGCGCTCGACGCCGGCCGCCTCCGAGAGGCCATATGCACCCATCGTGCTCATGGCCGCGGTGCAGGCGGAAACGGCGGCTTCGGTGGCATAGACCTTCGCCATCGATGCCTCGCGGGGGCAACGGCGGCCACTGTCGAGCACACGCAGGGATTCGATCGAAAGTGCGCGCGCGGCCTCGATCGCCGACGCCGCATCGGCGAGTTTCATCTGCACGCCCTGGAACTTGGCAAGCGGCCGGCCGAAGGCGGTGCGGTCTTTCGCATACTCGATGGCAAGGCGGACTGCCTCGCGGCCAAGTCCCGCCGCCTGCATGCCGAGCAGCGCCCGCGAGGCCTCGATGCCGCGCTTGAACCCCTCGACCCCGGCCCCGCTGTCACCGAGCAGCGAGCCATCGGGAATCGGCAGGTCGTTGAAGGCGACCTCGGCAAACGACTGGTTGCGGATACCGATGCAGGGCAGTTCGGTCGCCACCCAGGGAACCTCGGCGCGCTCGATGAACAGGCGGCTCATCAGCTTCGGTTTGGCCGTCGGGTCGGTGATGACGAGCACCGTCATGGCGTCGGCGATACCGCCGAGCTTGATCCATTTCTTGCGCCCGACCAGACGCTTGCCGCCGTCCTTCTCGACCAGTTCGGTGGTCATGCCACGCAGGTCCGATCCGGCCTGCGGCTCGGTGATCGCCGCCGTGGCAACGAGATCGCCGGCCAGCAGCCTCGGCAGCCACCGTTCCTTCTGCGCCTCGTTGCCGAGATAGAAGATCGAGCGCGGCGGAACGATCTCGCCGACCAGTACCGGCGAATGCGCAAGCGCCTCGAGCAGCAGGCCGTACTGCACGTAGGAGAGACCGGCGCCGCCGGCCTCCTTCGGGATCGTGCTGCCGAGATAGCCCATCGGCGCCAGCGCCTTGTAGACCTTGCGCATTTCCGCGTTCGTGAGGCGCTCGCCCGGCCCCTTCGAGGCCGCGATCGGCGCGACATATCTGGCGATGCGCTCGCGCGCTTCTTCCTGGATGCCGTCTTTCAGGCGATCGAGATCCTGCATGTCCAACGCCGCGTCCTTCCCTTGCTCACTTACCGGTGAATACCGGCTTGCGCTTCTCCATGAAGGCGCCAAGGCCCTCTTTCGCGTCCTGGGACGCGAAGATCTTCTGGGCCCATGCCTCTTCAAGCAGCGCCGCGCGGTCGAAGCCTTCCCGGCATTGCGCGCGAACCGCTTCCTTGATCGCCCGGATCGGCATCGGCGCGCCGCTGGCCAGCCGCTTGGCGACCCGATCGACCTCGGCCTCGAACGCCGCGTCGGGCACGACCCGGCTGACGATGCCGAGCTCGAGCGCGCGTTCGGCCGAGATGTCCTCGCCGAGCAACAGGAGGTCCAGCGTGCGGTTGCGGCCGAGATAATTGACCAGGCGGACCATGCCGACGCTCCACGACGGGATGATGCCGAGATAGACGTCGCCGGCGCGGAACTTCGCGGTATCGGAGGCGATGCGGATATCGCAGGGCCAGGCGATCCCGGTGCCGCCGCCGATGCACCAGCCGCGGATCGCGGCGATGATCACCTTCGGGAACATCTCGATCCGTTCGACCAGCGCCCGGCCGGCGTCACGAAGCCCCCGCCCCTCGCCGGCCGGGCCCTTCTCATGGCCGATATCGGCGCCGGCGCAGAACGCCCGTTCGCCGGCCCCGCGAAGCACGATGGCCCGTGTTTCGTCGCGGCCTTCCAATTCGTCGAAGGCCGCCATCAGGTCGTCGATCAGCCCCGGGGTCGCCAGGTTGAAGGGCGGCCGATTGATGGTGATCGTCGTGACGCCATCGTCGTGAGTCACAAGTATATTGTCGAAAGACACCGTCATCGTCCTTTCGCAGGAGTTACTTGGTGAAGGTTTTCAGGCCGCCGATGCGATCGAGGACCAGCACCAGGGCCAGGGACATCAGGATCAGCAGGGCGGACACCGCGGCGACGGTGGGGTCGACCTGATCGGACAGGTAGTTGTAGATCCGGATCGGCAGGGTCTGGTGCGCCGGTCCGGTCATGAAGATCGTCACCGTCACCTCGTCGAAGGACATGATGAAGGCGAAGATGAAGCCGGCCGCGACGCCGCGCAGCGACATCGGAAGCGTCACCAGCCACATCGCCCGCAGGCGGCTGGCCCCGAGATTCATGGCTGCCCATTCGAGTTCGCGCGGCACATCGCGAAGCGCCGCGTCGATTGCCCGGATGGCGAACGGCGTCACCACGATGACATGGGTGAGCACCAGGCTGGTGAAGGAGTTGTAGAGCCCCATCCGGTTCAGGAACTGCAGCATCGCGATGCCGAACACCACCGCCGGGATGAGCAGCGGCGACATGAAGAAGGCATCGAGGATGCGGCGCCCGGGAAACACGAAGCGAACCAGCGAATAGGCGGCGAGGAAGCTGAACGCGGTGGCGATCAGCGACGACAGGACCGCCAGCCGGACGCTCAGGAAGAAGGCGTCGACGAACCCCGGATGCTCGAAGATCTGGCCGTACCAGCGCAGGCTGAACTCGTTGAACGGCAGCTTGAAGAACTCGTCCGGCGTGAACGACATCCAGACGATCAGGACGAGCGGCGCCAGCATGAAGACCGCGATCGCGTAGGCATATAGGCGAAAGAACAGTTTCATTCGAAAAGCACCTTTCGCTTGCCGCTCGCCGTGACCTTCTGGGACATCTGGACGAGCCCCATCGTGACCACCAGGAGAAGCACGGCCATGGCGGCGCCGAACGGCCAGTTGAGATCGACCAGATTGATCTCGTAGGCCAGGTAGGACATGACCCTGACCCGCGATCCGCCGAGCAGCGCCGGGGTCGCGAAGGCCGCCATGTTCATCGTGAAATTGATGATCATCCCGGCAAGCAAGGCCGGCAGCACCATCGGCAGCACGACGCGGGTGAAGACGCTTATCTGTCCGGACCCGAGGTTCTTCGCCGCCCAGATGAGCGAGCGGTCGAGGCCGGCGAGCGCGGCCCAGAGCGGCAGCAGGATGAACATGAAATGGCCATGCACCAGGCCGATCAGGATACCGGTTTCGTTGAACATGAGCTGCAACGGGGAATCGATGATGCCGAGCCCGCGCAAGGTCGTGTTGATGACGCCGGTCGCGCTCAGGATCAGCGTCCAGCCGAAGGCCTTGACCGCGACGTTGATCAGCCAGGGCGTGACGAAGAGCAGCAGCCAGTAGCCCTGCGCCCGCCCCTTCAGTTCGGCGATATACCAGGCGATCGGGAAGGCCAGCGCCGCGGTCAGCAGGGTTGTCGTCAGGCTGACCCGGATCGTGCGCCAGAGGATGCCGAGATAGAACGGCTCCATCAGCTTGGTATAGTTGGCGAGCGTCCAGACGCTGGTATCGATCCCGGCCAGGGAGTAGCCGTGGAAGCTGTTGACGATGCTCTCCAGCAGTGGCCAGACGAAGAACAGCAGCATCAGGATGACGAGCGGCGCGGTGAAGGTCACCGGCAGCCAGCGTCCGGTCAGGCGAGCCATCAGGCTTTCCCTCCCGGTTCCGGGCATTGCCCCGGCTTCACTGCTGGACGAAGACATCGTCGTCGTTCCATTCGATGAAGACCCGCTCGCCCGTGCCGTAGCCGGCTTCGCCTCGGTTCGCCGCCTGGACGAGGAACTCGGTCTCCGAGACGCGCACCTTGTAGAGGATCGTGCTGCCGAGATACGTCCTGGTCTCGACGGTTGCCTCGAAGCAGTTCGTGAAGCCGGCCTTGTCGGTTCCCACCCGCACCCGTTCCGGGCGCAGCATGAGACGAACCGCGGCGCCGACCTCGGCCGAGCCGTTGAGCTGGCTCAGGCGGACGGTCAGGCCTCCCGCGGTCTCGGCCACGGCGACTTCGCCCTCGACCGCCCGGATCTGCCCGTCGAGGCGGTTGACCTGGCCGGAGAACTCCGCCGTGAAGGCGGTCTTCGGACTGGCGTAGATCTCGACCGGCGTGCCGATCTGTTCGATCCGGCCGTCCTTCATGACGGCGATCCGGTCCGACATCGCGAAGGCTTCGTGAATATCGTGGGTGACGAGGATCGTGGTGATCCCGACGCTCTGCTGGATCTCGCGCACCTCGTGCCGCATGGTCTCGCGAAGCTTGGCGTCGAGATTGCTGAGCGGCTCGTCGAGAAGCAGGAGTTCAGGCTCGACGACAAGCGCCCGGGCGAGCGCCACGCGCTGCTGTTGGCCGCCGGACAACTGCCCCGGGTAGCGGGCCTCGAAGCCGCCGAGATGGACCAGCCCGAGGACGTTATCCACCCGCTGGCGGATCTCCGCCTTGCTGCGGCGCCGCATCTTCAGCCCGAAGGCGATATTGTCGAAAACGGTGAGATGCGGGAACAGCGCGTAATTCTGGAACACCAGCGCGGTGTTGCGTGCGCTCATCGGCAGTGAGCCGATGTTCCGGCCGTTGAGCAATATCTCGCCCGCGTCCGGTTCATAGATTCCCGCGATCGAGCGCAGGAGTGTTGTCTTTCCGCATCCGGACGGACCCAGAAGGGAGAAGAACTCCCCTTCGACGACGGTCAGATCGATGTCGTTTACTGCAACTACCGAGCCGAATGTCTTACGCAAACCATGGATCTCAAGCGACATCCAACTGCCCCCTCAAGCGGCCAGAGAAATTTCACGCTGAATTGGACCTGGCGGAAAAACGCAACGCAGATGGTACGCTTTCAAAAGCTACGCGAAACACCCATCTGCGTTGCGAACCGACCCCGCCGTTCAGCGGATCGGGGCAATTTCCTTTTCGAAGCGCTCGTTCCACTCGGCACGATTCTGCGTGACGACTTCGTAATCGACCGTCGTCAGCCGCGCCATCTGCTCGGGCGTGAGCAGGTACTTCTTCGCCTCGTCGGACACCGTGATCGACTTGTTCATCGCGTTGCTGCCGAAGCGTTCCGCGCGGAAGGACTGGAACTCGGCACCAAGGATGAAGTTCATCAGCGCCCGCGCCCCTTCGGGATTCGGGGCATCCTTCATGACGCCGACCGCGGTCGGGCTGAGATAGTCGGGATCCGGGATGACGACACCGGCCGGGATGCCGCGCTTCTGGATCTCAAAGCCGGAGTTGGCGCCGAAAACCGAGATCGCGACAAGCTCGCTTTGCAGATAGCCGCCGAGCTTGGCAAAGGTGGTCGTCCAGTCGACGACACCCGGGGCGATCTTCGCCAGGGTCTCGAAGCCGGGGTCGATGTTGTTCTCGCCGCCGCCGTTGGCACGGGCGAAATGAATCAGGGTGTAGAGACCGTAGGTGTTGCTGACCGGCGGAATGGAGATCTTGCCCTTGAATTCCGGCCGCAGCAGGTCGTCCCAGCCGGTCGGTTCCGCCCAGCCGTTCTTCTTGAACATGTCCGGCTGATAGATGATGCCGAGCGTGTCGGTATAGGTATAGGAGCCCAGGATGGCGTCGCCGACCCGGATCGGCGCATAGTCGTAGAGGCCATTCAGGTTGGGAACGCTGGCCGTGTCGACCTCGTCGAAGATGTCCTGATGCCGACCCTGCAGCCAGGCGGCATAGTCGCACAGAACCACGTCGATCTGCGGCTTGTCCTTCTGGGCGATCGCGGTTGCGATGATCTCGGACGACGTCGCCTTCGGCACGAGAACCATCTCGTAGCCGGTTGCTTCCTTGAACTTCTCGGCCCAGCCTTCCTTCTCGAAGGAAGTCTGGATCGTGCCGCCCCAACTCAGAAGATAGACGGTCTTGTCGTCCGCGCTGGCATCGGCACTCATGCCCGTGCCGGCCACGGTGGCCGCGAATGCCGCAAGCGCGACCTTTCGCAACGTTTTCTCGATCCCTGTCCGCACCATTATTCTCCCTGCTCGCCTTAAAGAACCCCAGGTCATTGTCGCACTACCCGAACTGTCCGGGCTCGTTATTTCAGACCTTGTGACTCCCGCTTTCTCGCGGAAATCCGCGCGACCGACCATTTGAAAACTATAGCCGTGCCCGAATGCATCGGAACAATACGAAATAGCAATGCGGGGCATCAGTTTTTTCGATGCAGGGGGCATGATCGCGCCGCTGTCGCGGGCCGTCAGGCGTCCGGCAGCGGGTTGAACTCGGTTTCGCCGGGCACCGACGGAAAGCGGCCCGCCTTCCAGTCCTCCTTGGCCTGTTCGATCCGTTCCTTTCGGGACGAAACGAAGTTCCACCAGATATGTCGCGGCCCCTCGAGCGCGGCACCGCCGAGGAACATCATGCGGGTCGGGCGCAGGGCCTTGACGGTGATCCGGTCGCCGGGACGGAAGATCAGCAGGCGCGGCCCCTCGAACGCCTCGCCGGCAATCTCGATCCCGCCGTCAACGAGATAGATGGCCCGCTCCTCGTGATCGGGGTCGAGCGGAATGCTGCCGCCGGCGGCGGCCGTGACCTCGACATAGAACCAGTCGGAGAGTTGCCCGACCGGCGAGGTCTTGCCGAAAGCCGAGCCGGCGATGACACGGGCGGCGACGCCCGCGGACTCGACCACCGGCAGGTCGCCGGCCGGGAAATGCTCGAAGGCAGGCGTCGTCTCCTCATGCCGCTCCGGCAGGGCGATCCAGCTTTGCAGGCCGAACATCGACGGCCCGTCCGGGCGGGCGGAATCCGGCGTCCGCTCAGAATGGACGATGCCGCGACCGGCGGTCATCAGGTTCATCGCCCCCGGCGTGATCTCCTGTACATGGCCGGCGCTGTCCCGATGCATGACCTGGCCGCCGAACAGGTAGGTGACCGTGGCCAGTCCGATATGCGGATGCGGGCGAACGTCCATGCCCCGACCGGGCGCCAGCCGAACCGGCCCCATCTGGTCGAGGAACACGAACGGTCCGACCATCCGGCGCCTGGCGTAAGGCAAGGCGCGCCGGACATCGAAATCGCCGATGCTGCGCGCCCGGGGCACGACGATCATCTCGAGCGCGTCGCAACTTCGCCTGTCGCCCGGGACGGGATCCTGATCGGGTAGCCAGCTCATGCCGCACCTCCTTCAACGCTCTGCCCTTGCGAGACATATCCGAGCGCCCTGGCAACGACAAGACGCGGGCAACGCCGTGCGGAAGCGCCCGTCGCCAGGCGCGGGATCAGCGTGTATGGTGGCCCGGCTTGGCGCGCGGCCGGTGCCGTGTCACGTTTCGGCGCAAGCAGTCGGCGACGTCCCGCCATGGCGAGCGGGAAAGCCCGCGCATCCACCATCCCGAGGAACGACCATGTCATTATCCGAGCCGGTTTCCCGGCGCCCCAGCCACCAGCGCACCATCGTCTACCGGAGTTTCGAGCGCGAGGACGGGCTCTGGGATATCGAGGGAGAACTGCGCGACGAGAAGGCATCACCCTTTCAGGATCGGGAGCGCGGACTGATGGCGCCCGGCGAGCCGGTGCACAATATGCTTGCGCGGGTCACCATCGACAAGGAGATGAAGATCCACGAAGTCGAGATCGGCATGGATGCCGTTCCCTTCGCGTTCTGCGGGGCGGCCGGCGCCGGTGCGCAGGGCCTGATCGGCGCCCGCCTCGGCCGTGACTGGCGCCGGACGCTGCAGCTCAACCTCGGCGGGACACGGGGCTGCACGCATCTGAAGGAGATGCTGTTCGGGATCGCGACGGTGGCTTTCCAGACCTTTCCCGTCCAGTGGGATGCGCCGCAGACCGGTGACGGCGAACCGGCGCCGAAGAAACCGTTCTTTCTCGACGGCTGTCATTCCTGGGCGCTGGACAGCCCCGTCGTGAAGCGCCATTTCCCGCAATATTACACCGGAGACGACGACCGGCCGGAAGACGCGGGCTAATGCTCTCCCTGGCGCGTCCGGCGGCAACATTTGTCGCATGGACAGCCACGAGACAGGTGCCCTACCATCACCGGATGTCCGGACGCTTCCGCATCCTCCTGCTCGCCCTGCTGGCCGTTCTCGCCACCGGGATGATCACGCATGCGGCCGACGCCACGGCGATGTCGATCAGGATGGCCCTTGCCGGCGGCGGCATGGACATGGCCGATTGCACCGATTGCGGGCCGGGGCATATGGACGACGACGCCGACGCGGCTTGCGACGCCGCCTGTGCCTCGTCGCCGTTCGCCGGCGTGATCGACGACGACCCCTTCGGCGTCCCGACATTCTCGCTCACGCGCGCCACCCGAAATGGCGATCGCGCGAGCGGACGACATTGTCGGCCGGATCTTGCCCCGCCCAGACCACTGGCCTGATCCGCCGCCTGCCCGACCGGCATCGCCTCGGCAGTCTGCGGCCCACCCGCTTTTCCCGAATCCGGGACCGCGACGTCGATCCCGACGATCGATGCGGTCCGACACGCCAACAGGAACTGGAACATGCACAAGACAATCATGGCCATCGTCGCCATTGCCCTGGCCGGCACGGCCTACCTGACAATCGGCCGCCCGGCCCTCGCCGAGGACGTCACGCTCTACAAGACCCCGCAATGCGGCTGCTGCGAGGATTACGCCGACTACCTGCGTGAGAACGGCTTCACGGTCACCGTCAAGCCGACCGAGAACCTGACCGCCATGAGCCGGGCGGCGGGCATTCCCGATGCCTTTCAGGGCTGCCACCTGGCCCTTGTCGATGGCTATGCGGTCAGTGGCCACGTGCCGGTCGAGACGGTCAACCGGCTCCTCGAAGAGCGTCCCGACATCAAGGGCGTGACCCTGCCCGGCATGCCCATGGGGTCGCCCGGCATGAGCGGCACCAAGACCGAGCCGTTCACGATCTATGCGATCGGCGACGGCCGGCCGCAGCTCTATTCGGTCGAATAGAAAGGGTCGAGACGATGAACAAGGCACCCGGAAACAGGAGCGGATCCGATGGGCGGCGCTGACATGATGGACTCGATGGGCGGCGCCATGATGTGGGGCATGGGGATCCTGTGGCTGCTCGTCCTGCTGCTGCTCGTCCTCGGCATCGCCGCACTGCTCAAGTATCTGTTCGGAAGGCAACCGCCACGCGCCGACTGACTGTCGATGCCGGCGTCCACAAGGGCGCCGGCACGGTCAGCCGGACAGGCCCTTTTGGCGACGATGGCCTTCGGGCGAACCAACGAGGCGGCGTGATACGGGCGACGATGTCAGCAGGGGCGGCGCTAGCCGGTCCGGCCCGCCCGACCCAGCTGGTCCACCGCGGCCACGCCGTCGTCGTCCTGCATCTGGTCGACGAATTCCTGCATGAACCGCATCATGGTCTCCGAGGCGGCGACCGCCGCCTCCTCGTCGAGGGCGGCGACGGCGCGCAGAATGCCGGAATGGCTCGCCGCGAAGCGCTGCATGTCGCCCTCGCCGGCCATCAGGTGGGTATAGGCAAATTGTCTCGACAGCGTGTAGAGGCTGTGCATGAAGCGTGACAGGAACTCGTTCCGTGCCGCCTCGCACAGGATGTTGTGAATGTCGCGGCTGATCCGCAGGTAAAGCTCGATATCGCCGATCGCCCCGGCGTCCTCGACGGCGCGCGCAAGCAGCAGCATCTTCGTCCGCTGATCGACATCGGCGCGCCGGCAGGCATAGCGGACGGTCTGCTCCTGGATCGCCCCGCGGGCCTCGAGAAGCTGCCGCTTCCGCTCGATCGTCATGTCGAGGATGACACTGGCAGAGCGCGGGCGGATCTCGACGACGCCGTCGCGGGCAAGCAGTTGCAGTGCCTCGCGGATCGGTGTGCGGCCGATGCCGATCCGCTTCGAAAGCTGCTCCTCGGTGACCTTCGAGCCGGGCTCCAGCTTCCGGGAGACGATCAGATCCTCTAGGATCGCATAGGCCTTGTCACATAGCGTCTGCTTCGATGCGTTCATCTACCACTCGAATATCACAGGAATTACAGCACGATAAGGAATGAAGCGAACCTTCGGTATGATCGCTTACGGGAAAAAGACATTGGGCAGGAATGTAACGATTTCCGGAACGAAGAGAATAAAAAGCATGAAGGCGATCATCGCGCCGACATAAGGCAGAAGCTCGACCGCATAGCGGCGCATCGAGACGCCGGCGATATCGGACGCGATGAGGCCGCAGATCCCGATCGGCGGGGTGATCACCGCGATCATCATATTCAGCGTGAAGACGACGCCGAAATGAACCGGATCGACCCCGGTCTGCTGGACCAGCGGCCACAGGATCGGCGACAGCAGGATGATCATCGAGGTGGCCTCGATGAACATGCCGAGGACGAGCAGCAGAAGGGTCACAAGGAGCAGCGTCACCATCGGCCCCTGCCCGGTCGCCGTCACGAAATCCATGATCATGTCGGACAGCCCGGCCTGGGTGATCAGCCAGCCGAAAATGTTCGCGGCCGCGACCATCAGCATGATGACGCCGACGATCTCGGCGGATTCGCAAAACATCGCAAAGAGTTGCCGGAGATTGATCGAGCGATAGATGAACCCTGTCACGAAGATCGCGTAGACCACGGCGACGCCCGCGGCTTCGGTCGGCGTGAAGTAGCCCGTGACGATGCCGCCGACCAGGATGAAGGGCGTCAGCAGCGCCCAGAAACTGTCCCGCACCGCGCGCAATATCTGCCGGATCGGCGGCCGCCGGTCGGACATGCCGGTTGTCGCGATCCGGCCGCTCCGGGCGAGGATCGCGACCACGACCATCAGGCAGATCCCGAGCAGAAGCCCGGGTATCACGCCCCCCAGGAAGAGCTTGCCGACCGACGTGCTGGTCAGGGCGCCGTAGAGGATGAAAGGCACGCTGGGCGGAATGATCGGCCCGATCGTGGCCGAGACGGCGGTCACGACGGCGGCGGTCTCCGGCCTGTATCCCGACTTGACCATCATCGGGATTTCCATCCGGCCGAGGCCGGCGACATCGGATGTCGTCGACCCGGACATGCCGGAGAAGATCATGCTGGCAACGATGTTGACCTGCGCGATACCGCCCCGGAGATGGCCGACGAGGACAACGGCGACCTCCATCAGGCGGTGGGTGATGCCGCCCGAATTCATGATGACGCCGACCAGGACGAACAGCGGTATCGAGATGAGGATGAAGGAATCGAGGCCCTGCACGAAGATCGCCGGCATCGCGCCCATGTTCACGAACGGATCGTTGGCGATCAGGATCACGCAGACCAGCAGGATCATGAAACCGATCGGCAGGCCGATCGCGAGCGTGAAGACCGCCGCGGCGATGATCAGTATGGCTTCCATCGTGGGATCCCCTGCCCGCGCCCGTTCAGGCCCGACGCCAGACGAGAACGGCCTTGGCCGTTATGAAGAACAGCGAAAGAAGCGCGAAACAGGTCACCGCCGAATGGAACCAGGCGTTGCTGACGTCGAGCGCCGGCAGCATCGACAGGCTGGCGACCGGGATCGACTTCGTCGTCGACCAGGCAAGAATGGCGCATAGCGCGAACATGATCAGCAGCGACAGGGTCTCGAGCAGCCGCCGCCGCGTCTCGTTCCGGACAGTCGCAATCTGGAACACGACGAAATGCAGCCCGCGATGAAGGCCGGAGGTTGCTCCCAGGCAGGCACACCAGACAAAGGTGATGCGAGCAACCTCATCGGCCCAGGCCGTGGCAAACCCGACGTAACGTCCGGCGATCACGACGATCATCGAGGTCGCCACGACAACCAGCAGAATCCCGGCAATCGTGCGAACGAGATCGGCCATCCGGTCCGAGAGCGCCTGGAGTGCATTCATTTCGCCTATCCTGCCTGGTCGACAGTACGAAAGCGGTTATCCCGGAACGGCCTTACTTGACCGCCTGGATCCGCGCGAGCATCGGCTTGAGCTCGTCGGCCACCGAGGCCTGGACATCCTTCAGCCGCGCGGCGAACTTCTCGCGGTCGGGCACGATCACCGTGACGCCCTTGGCCGCGAACTCGTCGTAGACGCCCTTTTCCTGTTCCAGGCGCAGCCCGCGATTGTACATCGCGGCTTCCTGTGCCGCGGTGAAGACAGCCTTCTGCACGGCCTCCGGCCAGGACTTCCAGGACTGCTCGGAAATCACCCAGATGTGGAAATAGATCAGGTGATCGGTCCGTATCAGGTTTTTCGCGACCTCGTAGTGCTTCTGGTCGAAGGACGGGCCCGGCGCCGTCTCGATGGCATCGACCACACCCTGCGAGAGGGCAAGATAGGTCTCGGGCCAGCCGACCGTCGTCGGGATCGCCCCCCAGGCCTTGGCAATGTTCGCATAGGTCGGGTTGTTGGGAACCCGGAGCTTCATCCCGGCCACGTCGTCGGGGCTGCTGACTGCCTTGTCCCGGGTCATCATGCAGCGGCTGCCGGCATAGGCCCAGCCGGCGAGCCTCAGGCCCTTGGACTGCACGCTCTCCGCGAGGGACTTGCCGATATCGCCGTCAAGGACGCGCCAGGCATGCTCGGGGCTCGACAGGCCATAGGGGACGTCGAGAACCGCGAGTTCGGGTACGACGCCGCGCAGGACCGAGTTGCTGACGATATCGACATCGATGTTGCCGGCCATCGTCGCCTCGAGCGCGACATTCTCGTTACCCAGCACACTGCGCGAGAAGACCCGGACCTGGACCGCGTCGCCGGCCAGTTCCTTCACCCGCTCGGCGAATTTCGCGGCGGCGATACCGATCGGATCGTCGTCCGCGGCCGGGTTCGCGACCCGGATCGGGACAGGATCGGCGGCATGGACGGGCACGGCCGCCAGGGTCGACAGGATTAAGGCGCTCTGGAGTAATCGCAGGCCCAGCTTGGCAATCATCGTGGTCTCCTCGAAAGCACGGCAAGCGCGCGTTGTTAGGCAGCAACCGCCCAGCTAAGCGATTGCTTTTCCACCAATTCCGCAAGCAAGCGTGTCAGTTGAAGTTTGACATGTCAATCTACTTCCTGCATTTCTGAATAGAACTGATATATCTGTTAATTCCACAGGATCGCACGCACGCGGTACCGGCAGGCGCCTGCCGCGCATCGACCCGATTGTCTGGAGACGGCTGAGATGAGTGAGACGAATGCCCGCGAGAAGGACTACTGGACCTCGGCAATGGAAGACGCCGCCGTCTTCATGTCGAGAGCCAGCGACGTCACCATTTCCGACCACCTGGAACCGTTCGGGGGCCTGAGGGAATCGGCCGACGAGGCGGGTGTCGAGGTGCTGTTCAGCGACAAGCCGATCGCCACGGACATGGAACGGCAATTCTACCTGCGTCGTGGACTCATCCCCGCGTTCATCGGGGCGGCGCGCGAGATGAACGATCGCGGCTGGGTCCTGAAGGTCGAGGATGCCTATCGGACGCCGCTGATCCAGAAGAAGCTCCAGGCGACGCCCGAGCTGTTCGACGCGGCCCTCGAAATCGTCCTCTGGGAAACCGACGGCGTCATGCCGGACTCGGCGTTCATTTTCCGCCGGTTGCTGGCACTGATTGCCTACTGCCCGATGGCAGGCACCCATATCAGCGGCACCGCGATGGACATATCTGTCGTCCACCGCGACAGCGGCGAGGAAGTCGACCGCGGCGCGCCCTACCTGGAGTTCAGCGTCAAGACGCCGATGCGTTCGCCCTTCGTCAGCGACGCGGCGAAAGCCAATCGTCAGGAGATCACGGCGCTCATGAAGCGCCATGGCTTCGTCGATTATCCGTGGGAGTTCTGGCACTACAACCAGGGAGACTCCTACGAGGTCGTGCTCAGCGGCGACCCGTCACGGGGACGCTACGGCCCGGTCGAGTGGGATCCGGTGACCGGTACCGCGACGGCGGTCCCCAATCCCCGGGAACGCCTGAACAGCGACGCGGAGATCCGTTCCTACCTGGACGCCGCAATCGCGCGACGAACGGCATCGGACGCGGCCAACCGCTGAACCGGGTCGCTCCGGGCGGGCTTGCAGCGGCGAAACGGAAACGGGCGGCGAGGATGCCCCACCGCCCGTGCCCACCGTGACCGGTGACAGATCCCTGCCCGGTTCAGTCTCCGAGGTCGAACTTGATGCCCTGCGCCAGCGGCAGTTCGCGGGAATAGTTGATCGTGTTGGTGGCCCGGCGCATGTAGGCCTTCCAGGAATCGGAGCCGGACTCGCGCCCGCCGCCGGTTTCCTTCTCGCCGCCGAACGCGCCACCGATTTCCGCGCCGCTCGGTCCGATATTCACGTTGACGATGCCGGTATCGCTGCCGGCCGCCGACATGAATGCCTCGGCCTCGCGCAGGTCGGTGGTGAAGATGCAGGACGACAGGCCCTGCGGCACGTCGTTGTGCCGCGCGACCGCGTCATCCAGCTCGCGATACTTCATCAGGTAGAGGATCGGCGCGAAGGTCTCGGTGCGGACGATCTCGGTTTGCGACGGCATCTCGACCAGCGCCGGCGACACGTACCAGGCGTTCGGGAAGCGATCCTGCAACGCCCGTTCGCCGCCGGTGACCTTGCCGCCGTCGGCGCGGGCCTGGTCGAGGGCGGCCTGCATGGACTCGAATGCCCGCCCGTCGATCAGCGGGCCGACCAGCGTGCCGGCCTCCAGCGGGCTGCCGATCCGCACGCTGCCGTAGGCCTTCTTCAGACGCGGCACGAGCTGGTCGTAGACATCCTCGTGAATGAAGGCGCGACGGAGCGAGGTGCAGCGCTGGCCGGCCGTGCCGACCGCCGAGAACACCGTGCCGGGCACCACCAGATCGAGGTCGGCCGAGGGCGCGACGATCATGCCGTTGTTGCCGCCGAGTTCGAGCAGGCTGCGGCCCAGCCTGGCCGCGACGCGGGGCGCCACGGCGCGGCCCATGCGGCAGCTGCCGGTCGCGCTGACCAGAGGAACCCGCGGGTCGTCGACCAGCGCCTCGCCCACGTCGGCCTTACCGACCACCACCTGGACGAGGTTCGCCGGTACATCGCCGAGCTTCTTGACCGCCTGCTCGAACAGCTTCGCACAGGCGAAGGCGGTCAGCGGCGTCTTCTCCGACGGCTTCCAGATCACCGGGTCGCCGCAGACGATGGCGAGCGCGGTATTCCACGACCAGACCGCGACCGGGAAATTGAAGGCGCTGATCACCGCGACCGGACCGATCGGATGCCAGGTTTCCATCATCCGGTGACCGGGCCGCTCGGAGGCGATGGTCAGCCCGTAAAGCTGGCGCGACAGGCCCACGGCGAAGTCGCAGATGTCGATCATCTCCTGGACTTCGCCCTTGCCCTCCTCGAATATCTTGCCCGCCTCGAACGTCACGAGCCGGCCGAGATCGTCCTTGTGGCGACGCAGTTCCTCGCCGAACAGGCGGATCAGCTCGCCGCGGCGCGGCGCCGGAACGGTCCGCCAGGCCTCGAACGCCGTCTGCGCCCGAGCGACGACATTGCCGACCTCGCCGACCGGGGTGGCGGGAACCCGGGCAATGACGCTGCCGTCGACGGGCGTGACAATCTCCAGCTCGCCCTTCTGCAGCGTCGATGCATCCAGTCCCAGCGCCTTCAAAGTCGTCTTGATATCCGTCATAGCGGAACTCCTCTAACCGTCCAGTCTGTCGCCCCGTAGACCATGCCCGTGCGGAGCGATGTCGTATCGGATGTAGCCACTGCGTGATAGATTGCCGATCCGTCGCCGCAGCCGGAACCACGGATCGAAACATGTCGCTTCGCCTTCATCATGTCGGGCTCGTTGTACCCGATCTCGCCGCCGCCCTGACAGCCTATCGTTCGATCCCGGGCGCACAAATCTCCGAACCGTTTCACGTGCCTGTCCGGAACTACCGGATGGCCTACGTGACGCTGGACAACAGCCTGATCGAGCTGACCCAGCCGCTCGACGACAAGAGCTATGCCGCCCGCTTCCTCGCGCTGAACCCGACCGGTGGGCTCAACCACCTCGCCTTCGAGGTCGAGAATCTCGAGGAAGCACGCGACAGCCTGCTGCAACAGGGCGCCCGGCCGTTCGGCTCGACCGAGCCGGCGCCCGATCGCGACGGCACGCGGATCGTCGTTCTCGACGCCGCCGCGACGCATGGCACGCTGGTCGAACTGCGGGAGGCGCGCCCGACCGCCGGCGACTGACAGGCTTGCCTCAATCCTCCAGTACGGCGATCACCTCGGCGATCTGGTCGCCCGAATAGACCGGCATGTAGCGTTTCCGGATCGAACCGATCCAGCCGCGTCCGATCGGCGATGTCACGGTCTCGATGACGTCGCCGTAGGGATTGAGAAGTCGCCCGAGTGCCTGGCCCTCGTCGACCACCTCGCCGGCCTCGACCGCGGGCTCGAAGAATCCGCCGAGCTTGCTGTAAACCAGCAGCGCATTGTCCATGACCCGGTAGCTGCCCTGGCGCGGCGCCTTGCCCGGCAGGATGCCGAGCGCCGTCGCAATGCCGGTGATCGCCGTCTCGAAGCTCTTCACATGGGCTTCGGGCAGGCCGCCGCCACCGCCGCATTCGATGATCAGCGAAGGGATGCCGCGCGCCGTCATGTTGGTGAACATGGCGCCCTTCAGCCAGCCATCGGTCGACGCCCAGATGTCCGGCGTGCCGGCCGCCTCGGCCAGCTCATGGGACTTGCGGGCCGCTGCCGAACCGTCGTTCCGGTACAGCGCGTAGAACGGCACCAGCGACCGGTCCCCGCCGGAATGCAGGTCCAGCATGGCATCGGCAACCGCGCTCGCCGCCTCGAAGAGGTAATGCGCGGTCTGCTGGCTGTGCGGACCGGCCGGCGCGCCGGGGAAGATGCGGTTCAGATTCTCGCCGTCCAGCGGCGTGTTCCGGGAATATTCCCGGAAGCCGTTCGGGTTCGCCAGCATGACGGCGACGATGGTGCCGCTCATCGTCGTCAGGTCGATCCCGTTAAGGACCCGCTGCAGGGCCACCGGCCCACCGATTTCCGGCCCGTGGATGCAGCCCTGTGCCCACAGCACCGGCCCGGGCTTCGCCCCGCAAGCGATCATGACCGGCGAGGTGATGGGGGAATCCGGGAAATGGCCGAGAAGCAGTTCGCCGCGGGTGATCTTGCCGGGCTCTGCCTTTGCGGTTCCGACAGCGATCGTGCCGTGGCGCTGTTCCATGATTGTCATTGTCACGTCCTCCGTGTGCGGCCCTTGCAGGCGGTCCGCCGGTTATCGGGAAACCACCAGGTTGCATTCCGCGCACATCGATCCGGAATAGACCGGGTAATAGGGCCGGATCAGGGCCGCCAGATAGGCCGGTCCGTTCGGGGATCGGATCTCCTCGACGATATTGCCGTAGACATCCATGATCTCGGCGATGACAGTACCCTTCTCGACGATGTCGCCGACCTCCGCCTTCGGCAGGAAATAGCCGCCCTGGCGGTTGAAGACGAGTTCGCACTCCGTGACTTCCGTGTATTTCGGAAAGGTCGGCGCCTCGCCGGGCAGGATCCCCAGCGTCTGCGCGACGCCCTTCACGGCGCCCCGGAAATTGTCGATATGCTCTTCCGGCATGGCGCCGCCGCCGCCGCATTCGACGATTACCGCCGGCTTGCCCCGCAGCGTCACGTTGACGAACATTGCCCCCTTCAGCCAGTCGTCGCCGGACCGCCAGACGACCGGCGAGCCGACCGCGCGCGCAAGCTTGGCCGACGTCTTCGAGGCCGGCGAGCCGTCGTCCCAGTAGAGGCCGTAGAACGGCACGACCGCCCCGTCACCGCCGGAATGGGTGTCGATCACCGCGTCGGCGACCTCCATCGCGGTCTGGAACAGCACGTTCGCCGACTGCCGGGAATGGGGACCGTCCGGATCGCCCGGGAACAGCCGGTTCATGTTCTCGCCGTCCAGCGGGGTGTTTCGGGTATAGCCCCGGAAGGCGCCCGGATTGGCCGCCATGATGCCGACGATGGCGCCACTCATCTGGCTCAGGTCGAGCTCCTTGAAGAGCTTGAGGATACCCAGCGCGCCGCCGATCTCGGTACCGTGGATCGCCGACTGCACCCACAGCACCGGGCCGGGTTTCCCGCCGCAGGCGATGTTCACCGGCGTGGTGATCGGACCATCCGGAAAATGTCCGAGCGTCAACGTGCCGGTCGTCCACTTGCCGGCCTCGGCCTTTGCCGTACCCACTGAAAAATTCTGGCTGTCCGTCATAATCGATACTCCCTGCGGGTTTCTCAGTGGCGGAAGGCGCGGCCGCCGGCGGCGACTTCCTGTCCGGCGATCAGCACATGTCGCATGTTGCCCGGCACCTCGAGGACGCGGACATTGGAGACCACGTCGCCCTCGACGACGATCACGTCGCCGAGCATGCCCTCCTCGACCGTGCCGACATCGGTGGCCTTCAACAGCTTGGCGGTGTTCCGGGTCGAGACCTCGATCGCCTGAACCGGGTCGAGGCCGCATTTCACGAACTGCACGACCTCGCGGCCGGCCGAGCCGTGCGGCGTCAGCAGCGACCCGGCATCCGTCCCGCAGGCGATATTGGCGCCGATGTCATAGGCATACTTCACGTATTCATGATGCTTCGTGGTCCGCTCGCGGACGTTGGCGATCATAAAGTCGGCGATTCCGGCCTGGGCGCCGTGCACCATGATGCGGTCCATCACGGTCAGCGTCGGCACCAGGAAGGTGCCATGCTCGCGGGCCGCCTCGGCGCACTCCTCGTCGAAATGCATGCCGTGTTCGATCGAGCGGCATCCGGCGCGGATGCTGCGCAGGATCGCCGTCTTGTTATGCGCATGCACGGCGACCGGCAGCCCCATGGTGGTCGCCGTCGAGACCGCCGTGTCGAACTCGTCGGGCATGAATTCCTCGGCCTCGATCCTGCCATGCGGATCGACCACACCGCCGGTCTGGAACAGCTTGATCCAGGTGGCGCCGGTCTTTGCCTGGACGCGGATCGCCTTGCGGATCGCGTCGGGCCCGTCGACCATCTCGGAAATGTCGCCATGCGACTGGCAGAGCCAACAGGGCATGATGTCGCCGTGCCCGCCGGTCGTCGTCAGGCCCTTGCCGCAGGGATGGATGCGCGGGCCGACGATCTTGCCCTGCGCGATCGCGTTGCGGGCGGCGATGTCGAGGTGGGCAAGGTCGCTGACGGTGCGGATGGTCGTCACCCCGCCGGCAACGGTGTCGGCCAGGTTGTTGGCAACCTCGAAGGCCGCCTCGCCCACCGGGCGCGCGGTCATTTCCTTCAGCAGGTCGGACGGCGCGCTGAGCGAGATATGCACATGCACGTCCATCAGGCCGGGCATGACGCTGGCCCCGTTGGCCTCGATCACCCGGTCGGCGCGCGGCATCGCCTTGCCGTTCTTCTTGCCGGCGAAGGTGATGCGGCCGTCCTCGATGACGACGACGCTGTCGGGCACGGGGTCGGCACCGGTGCCGTCAACCAGCAGACCGCCGATGATTGCCGTTGTCGTCATGTCATGATTCCCGGGGGTTGAGGCCGATATGAACCAGGGTCGCCCCGTTGTTCATGATCGGGCCTGGATGAATGGCGAGCACGGTGCCCTTGTGCGGGCTCTCGGCAACGCCGTCGGGCTCGCCGTAGATGTTGTAGAAATGCCCGAGCACGGTGCCGACCTCGAGGGCATCGCCGCAGTTGACGGCGCGGATGAACAGGCCGCCGCGCGGCGCCGTTACCCAGGCGAAATCGGCGAAGTCCGCGATTCCGCCGTAATCGACGACCTTGCCTTCGAGCATGCCGAGGTGACGCATGACATTGGCGAAGCGTTCGGCCCCGTCGGCGACGCCTTCCTTGGTGAAGGAGAAGCCCTTGCCGCCCGATTCAACGATGAAGCCCGGGATGCCGTCCTTCGCCGCCGTCATCATGGCCGAGCCGGCCAGCAGGTGCGGCGGCGTCGCCAGCGTCGAGTGGAAGCCCCAGGCAAGGGCCACGCCGCGACCGGTTTCCGAGACCTTGCCACCCATGTCGGCATAAAGCGCCCAGCGCACGTCCGAGGTCATCGCCGTGTGGAAATCGAGGAACACGTCGGCGTGCTTCTTCAGGTTGCTGTAGACGTGATGGGCCATCTGCATGGTCAGCGAGCCGTTCGGATCGCCGGGAAAGCAGCGGTTCATGTCACCGCCGCCATAGCCCTCGAACGGGCTCATCCGCTGGTCGCGGTGGAACGCGGTGATGTTGAGCGCCGGCAGCGCGATGACCGTGCCCGACATCGCTGCCGGGTCGAGGGCGCGCAACGCCTTCAGGATGATGAAGGTGCCGCAATACTCGTTGCCGTGTACGCAGCCATGCACCCAGAGCGTCTTGCCGGGCTTCGCGCCACGAACGATGACCACCGGGGTCTCCATCGGTCGTCCGTCCGGATAATCCGCGAATTTCAGTTTGCCGGTAGCAATCCCGGGCGCGGTGGATACCGCGCTGCCCAAGCGAATTTCGTCCATTGTCATCCTCCCCCTCGACGGGCGGCCCCTCGAGGCCGCACCGCCGGAATAGCCTGCGTCAGACCTTGCGCGGATCCAGACCGATATGAATGAGGGTCGCTCCCTGCGGCATGGTCGGCCCCGGATGGATGGCCAGCGCCACGCCACCGTGCGTTGCCTTGGCCTCGCCGATCTTCTCTCCGAAGGTGTTGAAGTAGGTGCCGAGCACCTGCCCCTTCTCGATCCGGTCGCCGCACTTGACGAGTGGCTCGTAGAGCCCGCCACCGGTCGTCGAGACCCAGGCGAAGTTCGAGAAATAGGTAAGCGGCCCGTAATCGGTCACCGCGCCGTCCATCAGGCCGAGTGCCCGCATCACGTTGCGCAGGCGTTCGGCGCCGTCCTCCAGCGTGGCGCGATCGAAACCGGCGCCCATGCCGCCGGATTCGACGATGAGGCAGGGAATGCCGTCGTTCGCCGCGACCTGCATGGCCGCGCCCTGGAGGATGTCGGCCGGCGCCGGCAGGGTGGAATCGAAGCCGAAGGCGCGCGCCATCTTCTCGGCCATCTCGCCAACCTTGCCGTCGCGCTTCGAGAACAGCTGCCAGCGGGTGTCGGGCGTGAAGGCGGTGTGGAAGTCGATCAGGTAGTCGGCATATTCCTTCAGCGGCGTGTAGATCGCGTAGGCCATCTGTTCGGTGACCGAGCCGTCGACCTTGCCGGGGAAGCAGCGGTTCAGGTCGCCGCCGCCGAACGCCTCGTAGGGGCTCATCCGCTGGTTCTTCAGGAACGCCGTCAGGTTGAGGATCGGCAGGGCGACGACCGTGCCCTTGATCTTCTTCGGGTCGAGGCTCCGCATCAGTTCGTGGATGATGAAGGTGCCGCAGTATTCGTCGCCATGGACGCAACCGTGCATCCAGAGCACCGGCCCGTCGGTCTCACCCCGGGCGATGATCACCGGGATCTCGACCGGATCGCCGTCCGGATGACTGCCGACCCGCAGGGTTCCCTTGACGATGCCCGGCCCGGTGGATTTCGCGGTGCCGACGCTTATGGTTTTCATGTTCATGTCCCAATCGCTACGTGTTGGATTTCAAGACCGCCGGCGGGGCCGGCGTGATTCGGAAGGCCGGAGTCAGACGCGCATGATCTTGCGCAGCCCGACCAGCCGCTCGATCACCAGGCCGAGCACGACAATCATCAGGATTTGCAAGGTCGTGATCGCGGCGATCACCGGGGTACTTTCCCACTGCATGTACGAGAAGATCTCGATCGGCAGCGTCGTCATGCCGGGGCCCGACAGGAACAGCGCGATATAGACGTCGCCGAAGGAAATGATGAAGGCGAAGATCAGCGCCGACAGCATGCCGGGCGCGATCAGCGGAATGACGATTTCGACGAGAACGCGGAAGCGCGAGGCGCCGAGGGTGAGGGCCGCGAGTTCGAGTTGCTTGTCGACGCCCTCGAGGCTTGCCGTGATGCCGGCGATCGTGAACGGCAGGCAGATGATGGTGTGGCCGACGATCAGCGCCGTCATTTCGGGGATCGGCAGGACGGTCAGCAGAAGCAGCAGCGAGATGCTGATCAGGATATGCGGGATCATGACCGGCAGCATCGCCAGTGATTGGCCAAGCTCGCGCTTCTTCGTCAGGAACCGGGTGATTCCGTAGGCGGTGAAGAAGCCGATCACCGTTGCCGCGACGGCGGCGATCAGGCCGAGCCAGAGGCTGAACTGGAAGGCCGAGGTGAAACCCGAACTTTCGAAGAATGCGCCGTACCAGCGCAACGAGAACCCGCTCGGCGGAAAGGTGTTCGCGGTCGTCGGATTGAAGGAGGTGAAGACGACGATGATGATCGGCGACAGCAGGAAGACGTAGATCGCGGTCACCAGGATACCCATCGATACCCGGCGCAAGTATCCGAACTCCATCGTCGGCTGGGAGATCGTGCCCTTCGTGTAGCCACGGCGGTCGTCGCCGGGCATCGTTTCGCTGGCGTTACTGCGCACGGCTGCGTCCTCCGCGGAAATACAGGAAGATGATCGAGAACTGGCAGAACACGAGAACGAACGCGGTCGCAGAAGCGAGCGGCCAGTTGAGCGTCGAGGTGACGAGTTCGTAGATCTGCTGACCGATCATCTGGACGTCCTTGCCGCCCAGCAGCGCCGGCGTCACCACCGAGCCCGCGGTCAGCGTGAAGACCAGGGCGGCGCCCATGATGATCCCCGACCGGCTCATCGGCAGGGTCACCTCGATGAAGGTCCGCACCCGGCCCGCGCCAAGCGTGCTCGCGGCGCGCTCGACATCCGGGTCCTGCGAGGCCAGGGATGAGAACAACGGGAAGACCATGTAGGGCATCAGGATGTGGACGAGTGCCAGCAGCACCGCCAGTTCGGTCCCGAGAATGGTGGCCGGCTCTGACAGGAAGCCGAGCGTCATCAGCACCTTGTTGACGGCACCTTCGCGGCCGAGCAGGACGATCCAGCCGTAGGTCCGGACGATCACGCCGGTCATCAGCGGCGCGATCACCAGGAACATCAGCACGCCCCGCCAGGCGGATTTCGTGCGGGCCAGAAAATAAGCCAGCGGATAACCGAGCACGAGGCTGAAAAACGCGGTCAGGAAGGCGATCTTCAGGGTCCGCAGGATGATCGTCTGGTAGTAGCCGTCGAACAGCAGGCGGGCGAAATTCTCGCCCGTGACGACCGGCGCATACATGTTGAAGGCGTCGTACTTGAACAGGCTCATCAGCAGGAAGAAGCTGATCGGCGCCAGCAGGAACAGGACATAGAGGATCGTGATCGGTCCCAGCATGATGCGGGAAAAGGCTTTCTCGCCGCCGGTCCGCATGTCAGTTGTCCCTCGGCAGGACGCGGCAGTCCTCGGGCACCACCCAGACGTCGTCGCCCGGCCCGAGATGCCGGAAGCGTTCGACGCTCGGCTTCGTTGAAACGAATTCGATCCCGTCCCTGGTGGTCAGGGTGAAGGTGATCAGGTCGCCGGAGAAAACCCGCTTGGCGACGCTGGCCGCCATGCCCGTCTCGCCCTCGACCTTGTCGCGGATATCGACCCGTTCCGGCCGCACCATGAGGAAGACGTCGTCGCCGACACCGAAATCGCGGTTGCCCTTGCGGGCGTCCATGCGGATGCCGCCGGGAATCTCGATATTGACGAGCGAGCCGTTGGCGCTGACCACCCGGCCCTCGATCAGGTTCGTCTCGCCGATGAACTCCGCCGCGAAACGGGTATCGGGCAGATCGTACATTTCCTCGGGCGGGCCGAGTTGCTCGATCCGGCCCCGGTTCATCAGCACGACGCGGTCCGACATCTCGAACGCCTCGTCCTGGTCGTGGGTCACGAAGATCGTCGTGATGCCGAGCTTCTGCTGGATATCGCGCAGTTCCAGGCGCATGCGCTTGCGCAGCACGGCGTCAAGGTTCGACAGCGGCTCGTCGAGAAGCAGCACGGTCGGTTCGATGACCACGGCACGCGCCAGGGCGACCCGCTGCCGCTGCCCGCCGCTCAACTGGCTCGGCAGCCGCTCCTCGACCCCGGGAAGGCCGACGACATCGAGAACGCGCATTACCCGTTCCCGGATCTCGGCTTTCGGCACCTTTCGCATCCGGAGTCCGAAGGCAACATTGTCGTAAATCGTCTTGTGCGGGAACAGGGCATAGTTCTGGAACACCAGCCCCATGTCCCGGTACGGGGGGTCGACCTTGGTGATATCGCGGCCTTCCATCAGCACCGTTCCCTCGGTCGGGAACAACAGTCCGGCGATGATGTGCAACGTGGTCGTCTTGCCACAGCCGCTCGGGCCG
Organism: Oceanibacterium hippocampi; assembly: GCF_900172325.1. Classification (GTDB taxonomy): domain Bacteria; phylum Pseudomonadota; class Alphaproteobacteria; order Sneathiellales; family Sneathiellaceae; genus Oceanibacterium; species Oceanibacterium hippocampi. Next base: position 767,221 of record NZ_FWFR01000002.1, read on the forward strand.
AGAAGGGTGAGAAACTCACCCTTCTCGACGTCGAATTCGACGGGGCCTACGCCGAGCGTATTGCCGTACTTCTTGGTAATATTCTTCAACTGAAGAACTGCATTCGCCACCGGTCGACCCCCCGCCATGGAGATTACTTAACAGTAGTGGGGAATGTTCGGCTGCTAGCTGCCGAGCACTTCCTTGTTCCAGCGATCCTTGATCTCGTCGCGATAGGCAAACATCGCCATGTAGTCGAATTCGCGCTGGATCTTGCCGAGACCCTCGACCTGCTCGTCGGTCAGCTCGAGACGCTTCAGGTCGGGCGGCAGGTTCTTCATCGCCTGGATATTGGTCGGCGGATAGCCGGTCAGTCGCGAGAAGGCGATCTGCCGTTCCGGATCAAGCGAGTAGTTGACGAGTTTCGCCGCCAGCTCCGTGCTTTCCTTCGGACGGCCGTTGATGATCGCGGTGTTCCAGATGAAGCTGAGGCCGCCCTCTTCCGGCACCACGAACTCGACCGGTGCGCCGGCCGCCGCGGCCTGCTCGGTACGGGCTCCGAAATACGGCGCGACCCAGACCTCTTCCTCGACGAGAAGCTGCTTCGTATGCTCCACGTTCTCGATCGTGAGCGCCGCGTTATCGGTGTAGAGCGCCTTCAGCTTGGCGATGCCAGGATCGACATTGTCCGGCGAGCCGCCCTCGAGCTGGTTGATGGCGTGGAAGACTTCCTGCCCCATCCAGTTCCAGGCCGGGAAGGCAACCTTGCCCTTCAGTTCCGGATTCCACAGGTCGGCCCATTTCGTGATCGGCGACTTCACCCGCTTGGTATTGACCACGAGGCCGTAAGGCGTGTGGATCTTGCCCGCGAGGTAGGGATAGCGGAAGGACGGGTGGATGTCCTTCAGGTTCGGGATCATGTCCTCGGTCCATTCGATAACCGCGTCCATGGCGCCGAGCTGGCTGGAGGTGTTCTGGTTCTGGTGGATGAGATCCCACTGCGGGCGTCGGCGCTGGGCAATCACCAGCGGCTCGAACGACAGGCCCGTCTTCCAGACGATGTTTGCACCCTCGGCCTTCGCGAAATCGTCGACGAAGGTCTCCGTGAACCACTTCTGCCAGGTCCCGCCGGCGAACAGGATATGCAACTCGCCTCCCGCCGCGCGGGCGGCGCTGGAGCCGAAGCCGGCCAGCGCCGCGGCGCCCGCCCCGGTCATGGCGGTGCTTTCGAGAAAGCGCCGACGATCCATCAAGGTCTTCAGATAGTTGCTCATTACTTGTGGCCTCCCGTTGTTGCCTGGTGTTGAGCTTAAACCCCTGAATCACTCACCCCGAATTCAGGGAATCGAACCTATTCGCCCGGTATATCTTGTGCCGTCTACAGCGACGATTTTTGAGTCGAACTCCGGAACACTTCTGAATTCCTGCCAATATTTGTCTTTTACACGACGTCCGATCTCGCAAGCCTCGACAAGCATGCTCTTCTTCATTCTCTTGATTATCTCGTCATCGGCGGCCGATGTCGGAAAGGAGAGCGAGAAGGCCACGGCTTGCGGCTCGTCCGCACTTTCGACAGCACAGCCGATGGCACAGAAGCCGGAAAAGTTCGTGTTGAATGTCGCGGCCACGCCGTCCCGGCGAATGTTCGCGAGGTCCGACAACAGGCTGTCGATATCGGTCTCGTATTCCGCCTCGGGGTGGCTGAGCGGATCGGGGTGAAGCGCGCGCACTTCCGCATCCGGCAGGCGGGCCATCAGGACCCGGCCAATCGTCGTCGCGAAGGCCTGGCCACGATATCCCGGCTCGAGGACCAAGCGCACGGGATAGGAGCCCTGCCGCACCCGGATCAGAACGATGTCGGCGCCGTTCAGCACTCCGATATAGCCCGTCGCATGATACTCGTCGACCAGCCGGCTCAGCGCCTCATCGACGAGATCGAGAAGCTTCAGCCGCTTCTGGAAGTAGTTGCCGAGTTCGAAGGCGAGAATGCCCGGCCCGTAACCGCGCCGCTTCGGATCGGGTTCGATCAGGCCGGATTCGGCCAGGGTCTTCATGAGCCGCGAGACCGTGCTCTTGGGTAGTCCCAGGTGCTCGGCCACTTCCGACACGCGCAGTTCCGACCGCTCCGCCGAGAAGCATTGAAGAATGCGAATGCCGTTTTCGAGTGAGCTCATGACTCCGGTCGACTGCCTGCCCTGTTTATCGCCCCGTCCGGTGCTGTTTTATTTTTTGTTCCATATACAGCAACCATGTTCCATATACGGTACGATCGCTTGCACGGCCTGTCAATAACCCCGTATCCTCGCATCACGCGGGGACACCCCGGACGGCCCATCGACCATTCGGAAGGGCAGCCGGGACCATGAACTGGGGGGTTTTATGGTGGACAGCACCGGGTCATCGATACCGATCGCCGAGCGCAAGGAGGCACTCGACTTCCTCGCCGGCATGATCCGCCACAAGAGCTACTCCGGTACGCCGGGCGAGGAAGCCCTGGCCCGGCACATGGTCGAGCGGATGCGGTCGCTCGGCATGGCGGCGGAGTTGCAGCCTGTCGAAGGCGGACGGTTCAACGCGATCGGCCGGCTGAAAGGCGAAGGTGGCGGCGCCAGCCTGCTCTTCAATGGCCACCTGGACACCAATCCGGCGACCGACGACTGGACCGTCGACCCCTGGGGCGGGCTACAGGACGACGATTTCATCTACGGCATCGGCGTTTCCAACATGAAGGCCGGCGACGCGGCCGCCTTCATGGCGGTCAAGACCCTGCTCGACAGCGGCGTGCGGCTGAAGGGCGACATCGTCCTGGAATATGTCGTCGGCGAATTGCAGGGCGGCATCGGCACCGTCGCCGCGATCGAGCAGGGCGTGCGCGCCGACTATTTCATCAACATGGAACCGACCGACCTGAACGGCCTGACACTCCATGCCGGCGCCTTCAACTTCGCGATCGAGCTGCGCGGCATCACCCGCCATATCTCGAAGCGCGAGGAAGCCGTCGACGCGATACTCGCCGCCTGCGACCTGGCACCGCGAATCGCCGCGATCACCTTTTCCGGCGCGGCGAACGACGAGCACCGGACGGTCAACCGGGCCAATGTCGGCGTGCTCCGCGGCTCCCTCACCCCCGATTTCCACGACTGGCGGCCACCGCAGGTCGCGGACTTCGCCCGGCTCGTCGGGACCGCCCGCTATGCGCCAAGCCAGAACGAGGACGGCGTGCTCGCCGACCTGCGTTCGCTGCTCGACGATCTGCAGCGGCGCTTCCCCGGGCTCCGCGCCGAGGTAAGGAAGGAATTCGGCAGTCACCGGATCAGCATGCTGCCGTTCGAGGTCGCGAAGGATGCCCGGATCGTCCGAACGGTCGATGCCGCCCACCGCGCCGTTCGCGGCAGCGCCCTGCCGACCGGCCCGATCCGGCCCTACTGCTATTACGGCACGGACGCGGCGCATCTGCTGCACCGCGCCGGCATGGAGGGCATCGTCTGCGGGCCGGGCGGCAAGTACAACACCATGCCGGACGAACGCGTCGACATACCGGACTATCTCGACATGATCGAGATCTACACCCGCTCGATCCTCGATATCTGCGAGAGAGCCTGACGTCCCCACCCTTCGGACAATCCACTTATTCTTCCAGGCTTCGGGTCGACCGGGCCCGAACATCAGGTGAGTAGCATGCCCAGGAATGAAACGCGTATCGGCATCGACATCGGCGGAACCTTCACCGATTTCGCCATCTGGCAGGGCGATGCCGCCGGCTATGTCAGCATCGCCACGCACAAGGTTCCGTCGACCCCGCCGGAGTTCGCGCAGGCGGTCATCAACGGCCTGGAAGACATCATCGCCCGCCACGGGATCGCACCGGACGACCCGGTGACGATCGTCCATGGCACCACGGTCAGCACGAACGCGGTGATCGAACGCCGCGGCCCGAGCATGGCCTTCCTGACGACGCGGGGTTTTCGCGACCTGCTCGGCCTCGGCCGGCTCAGGCTCGACCGCCCGGTCGACATCTTCAACCAGCGCCCCCTGCCGCTGGTGCCGCGCAGGCATGTCTTCGAGATCGACGAGCGTATCCTGGCCGACGGTTCGATCGACCGCGCGCTCCAGGCCGACGAGGTGGCGCGCGCCGTGAAGACGGCCGTGGCCCAGGGGGTCGAGGCGATCGGCATCTGCTTCCTGCATGCCTTTCGGAACCCGGCGCACGAACAGGCAGCCCTCGCCGCTGCCCGGGCGGCGGCCCCCGATGTCGAGATCATCGCCTCGCACGAGGTCTGGCCCCAGGAAGGCGAGTATGAACGCGCCATCGTGACCCTGCTGAACGCCTTCGTTCGCCGGGTCATGGACGGCTATATCGGCGAAATCGAGACTTACCTGGAGAAGCGCCTCGGCAACGCCCGGCTGTTCATCACCAAGTCGAACGGCGGCGTGATGGCGGCGGGCGACGCACGCCGCTTCCCGGTCCATACCCTGCTTTCCGGCCCGGCTGCCGGCGTCAGCGCGGCGCGCTATCTCGGAAGCGCGCTCGACAGCGGCGACGTGCTGACGATGGACATGGGCGGGACCAGCACCGACATGTCCCTGATCCGCGACGGCCAGGCCATGACGTCCACCGAATCGCGGGTTGGCGATTTCCCGCTGATGATGCCGGTCACGGCGATCGAGGCGCTCGGCGCCGGCGGCGGCTCGCTCGTCCGCATGGACGGACCCGTGCTCAAGGTCGGCCCGGGCAGCGCCGGCGCAACCCCCGGTCCGGCCTGCTACGGCCTCGGCGGCACCGAACCGACGCTGTCGGACGCCTATCTGCTGTCCGGCTATCTGAACCCGGATTCGCTGCTGGGCGGGCGTATGCCGATGCGCGCCGACCTGGCGGAGCAGGCCTTCGGACCGATCGCGGCCACCCTCGGCATGTCCGTCGCCGACACCGCCGAGGCCTGCATCAAGGTCGCCACCTCGAACATGCTGGCAAGCGTCCTGCCCTTCCTCGCCCGGCTCGGCGTCAACCCGACCGATCTCAGCCTGATGATCTTCGGTGGCGCCGGTGGCATTCACGGCCCGCTGCTGGCCGAGGAAGTCGGCATCCGCCGGATCATCGTGCCACGCACGCCGTCGGTCTTCTGCGCCCTTGGCTGCCTAGTCTCGGAACTGCGGCACGATCTGGTGCAGAGCGTGCATGGCGCAACCCCCGACGAATCCGGGGTGCGGACGATCTTCGCGGCCCTGAAAGGCGAAGCAGACCGCTGGCTCGAGACGCAGACGCATGGCCATGCGACCGAGTCGGTCGCCTACATGCCGCAGGCGGACATGCGCTACCTGGGCCAGTCCTTCCAGGTCACCGCGCCCTTGCCGCAGAATGCGCTCGACCAGCCGGACATGGCGACGATCGCCGAGGCGTTCCACGCGGAACACCAGCGCCTGTTCGGCCATTCCGATCCGACCGCGCCCGTCGAATTCACCGATTTGCGGCTGACGCTGGTGGCGACAATGGCACGGCCCGAGGCGACCGCGACGCTCGCCGCCGGGACCGCGCCGCCGGCGCCGAAGCGGACCCGCGCGGTCCGTTTCCGCACCGGGCCGGTTGCCGAAACGCCGGTCTTCGCGCGCGAAGATCTCGCCGCCGGCGACCGCCTGCAGGGCCCGGCAATCATCGAGCAGGCCGACGCCACCATCGTGGTGCCGCCGGGATACGACGCCGAAGTGGGACGCTTCGGCGATTTGATGCTGACGATGGAGCGCTGACATGGACCCCGTACGCACCGAGATCATGAAGAACCGCTTCGCTGCGATCGCCGAGGAAGCGGCCTCCATCGCCTATCGCACGGCGCACACGACCTACGTCAAGCAGACACAGGATTTCCAGTGCGCGCTGGCGACACGAGACGGCCATTTCTTCGCCTTTCCGAGACTGAGCGGGGTGACCACCAGCGTCGGGCAGAACATCCGCACGACGGTCGACCTGATCGGCGAGGACAACCTGGCGCCCGGCGACGTGATCATCACCAACGACCCCTTCGGCACTCAGGGCCTCTGCACGCATACGATGGACGTGCATCTGATCCGCCCGATCTTCCGCGACGGCCGGCTGCTCTGCCATGCGTGGTCGTTCATCCATGCCTCCGACATCGGCGGCGCGGTGCCGGGAAGCATTTCACCGGTCAATTCCGAGGTCTACCAGGAAGGCATCCGGCTTCGTGCGGTGAAGCTCTACGACCGGAGCGTCCTGAACAGCGACGTGCTCAACGTCTTTCTCGACAATTCCCGGATTCCCGACCTGATCTGGGGCGACATCAAGGCCATGCTGGCCGGCATGAAGACGCTCGATCGTCGGGTCAACGAGCTCTGCGACCGCTATGGCGAGGATGAATTCCAGACCGGGATCGAGGAAGTGCTCGACTTCGCGGAACTGAAGGCGCGCGGCGTCATCGCCGAGATCCCGGACGGCGAATATGCCTTCAGCGATTATCTGGAGGGCTATTCACCGGGCGAGTTCATCTTCCTCCACGCCGCCCTGAAGATCGCCGGCGACCAGGCCTCGATCGACTTCGCCGGCAGCGATCCGCAGGTCCAGTACGCCCTCAATTTCACTAGCAGCAGCGGCGTGCATCCGTTCCTCTGCCTGGCGCTCACCAACTATATCCATACCCGAGTCCCGGACATCCCGATGAACGGCGGGATCATGCGGCCGATCCGCACCAGTTCGCCCAAGGGCACGATCATGAACGCGGAATTCCCGGCGGCGATGGGCAACCGCTGGGTCACCGCGATGCGGATGTATGACGTGATCCTCGGTTGCCTGGCGCAGGCCGTGCCGGGCGGCCTTGCCGCTGCCGGTGCCGGGCAGGCCGGCATCATCTCCGTCTCGGGACGCGATCACACGACCGGCCTGCGCCGGGTCAGCGTCGTCGAACCGATCGTCGGCGGCTCCGGCGCCCGCGCCGGGCTGGACGGTATCGACGGCACCGACATACCGATCGCCTTCCTCAGAAGCGCGCCGTTCGAATATGTCGAGATCGAAACGCCGCTGATCATGCGCCGCTACAGCCTCGGAACCGATCTGCATGGCAAGGGCCGGACGCGGGGCGGCGGCGGCGTCGTCACCGACATGGAGAACGGCGACGTCGAGGCGGTGATCACCGTCCGCGGTCTGGACAGGACCGTCTTCGCGCCCTGGGGATTCGAAGGCGGCACGGCCGGCACCTCCGGCACCGCGATCTTCAACCCGGACGGCGATGCCCCGGAAGAACTCGGCAAGGTCAAGGTTCTCGACCTCAGGCAGGGCGACGTGCTGCGCCTCATCACCCCGTCCGGCGGCGGCTTCGGCGACCCGCTGGAGCGGGATCCGGCGCGGGTCCTGGAGGATGTGCGGGACGGATTCGTGAGCCTCGAAAGCGCCGCGCGCGACTACGGCGTAACCATCGTCGATGACGCGGTCGATGACGCGGCAACCGACGCCCTGCGGGCGCGGATACGCGACGGGCGCAAGGCACGGGCCGGCGCCTTCGATCTCGGCGACGGCCGCCGGACCTTCGAAAAGGTCTGGCCCGAGCAGGCAAGCGTCGCCCTGGCGCTCGCGGTTTTCGACGTCGAGCCCGGCCTGCGTCCGCATGTCCTGCGGGCTGTCCGGGCCCGCTTCAGCGAGGCGGAGCCGGCCACGCCCGAGGCCGCCCGCGCCGCCGTCGGCGACTGGGTCGCCCGGCTCGGTCGCGCACGGGCGGCGGTCGCCTGATCCACGGCCGGGGCGGCACCGGCCGCCCGGACCGGTTCGCTTGCTACCCGTCGATCTCGGGCGCTTGCGACGCCCGGGTCAGACGCTCGGCCCCGGCCTCGCCGACCAGAAAGCTGTCGCCCAGCACCATGACGCGATTGCCCGCGAGATCGCGGATCGCCGCCTCCAGGTAGACGCAGGCGCCTGCCGGCAGGCAGGCGTCTTCGCCGGGCCGAAGATAGGGCCAGTCGGCCTCGCTCGGCGCATAGATCGCGCCCAGCCCGTGCCCGGATACGCGGACGCCGTCGCCAGCGTCGACGGCCGCGACATCGCCGGCCACGACCCCCGGCCGCAACAGGCCGGCGGCCGTTTCCTGGGCCGCGCGGACCCGTTCGAACAGTTCCCGCCCCGCGCGGTCCCGCGGCGCCAGGACCAGTGTCCGCGCGATCCCCGCATGATAGCGGAGCGACGATCCGGCAAGGCCGAGGAACAGCGGATCTCCCTCCGCCAGCACCCGTCGCCCCGAATGACCGTTCGGCGCGGCCGCCTCGGGGCCGGAGCCGATCACCGGTTCCCACGCCGCCGGCATCCCGCCCGCGCGCAGCATGTCCGCCTGCATGCGGCCGACGATCAGGGCCTCCTCCACATCCGGCCGGGCGAGACTTCGGGCCGTCGCGATCGCCTGGTCGGCGCGGGCGGCGGCGGCACGGGTCAGGGCAATCTCGGCCGGGGTCTTGGCAGCCCGCAAGCCATCGACCAGCCGGGAGGCGTCAACCAGGTCGCAGAACCCGCCGCAGGCCTCGGCCAGCTGTCGCCAGACGAAGGCCGTCATGCCGAAACAGTCCCGTTCCACGCCGAGCCGCTTCTCGGCGAGCCCCTTCTCGGCCAGCAGATCGCGGAGCATCTCGCCCGGCCCCTGTCCCTGCCCGTCCAGCCAGACCCGGATGTCGGGAATGTCCGACGTGATGCGCGCCTGGCGCAGGTCCGGCAAGCGCGACAGCAGCGCCAGGTCCCCGTCCCCTGTCAGCAGCAGGCACTGGAAATAGGTATGCGCCCCGGAATCGTAACCGGTCAGGTAATAGCGGCTATCCTGCTTGAACAGCACGAGGGCATCAAGCCCCTCCTCTGCCATCGCCGCGACCGCCCGCGCCTGCCGGGCGGCGAATTCCGCCGGCGGGAAATGTGCGATATCCGCCATCCTCTAGGCCTCCACCAGTTCGCGCGGCATGCGGGTCAACGTCTCGCAGCCCCGTTCCGTGACCAGCGCGGTCTCGCCCAGCGACATTGCGAGCCCGCGGTCGTGGTCGACCAGGATCATGTGCATGAAGAAGACCATGCCCGGCAGGACCGGCGCGTCGTTGCCGGAATAGAGCATCGGATAGTCCATCCATGTCGCCCCGTAGGTCGCCCCGAGGCTGTAGCCGCAGGCTTTCAGGCGATAGGCCTCGTAGCCGGCGGCGTCGAAGACACGGGCATGGGCGTCGAAGATATCGCCGGCCGTGGCGCCCGGCCGGCAGGCGTCCTGGCAGGCCGCGATCGCCTCCGCGCAGGCGTCGAACATCGCCCGTTGGCGCGCCCCGGCGCGGCCGGTGAGAAGCACCCGCATCAGGCAGGCATGATAGCGCCGATAGGCGGCGCCGAACTCGAGCTGCAACTGATCGTTCGCGTCCAGCGTTCGGTATCCCGCATGGCCGCGCACCAGCAGCGCCGAACGACCGGACCCCATGACGAAGCCGTTGGCGAGATCGCCGCCGCCGGCCAGCACCGCACCGCTCATCGCCGCGGCGATGGCGCCCTCGTCGGCACCGGCACGGGTTTCGGCGATCGCCGCCGCCAGCGAATCGTCGGCAAGCGCCGCCGCCTGCCGTACACAGGCAATCTCGGCCGCGCTCTTCACCACGCGCAACCGGTCGATCAGGCGCGACGCGTCGGAAAGACGACAAAGCTCTCCGCATGTCCGCTCGATCGCTGCCCAGAGCGCCGCGTTGATGCCCCAGGCGTCGAGTTCGATGCCGACGCGCTTTCCGCCGAGCCCCTTCTCCCGCAGGACGTCGGCGAGCGCGCCCGCCGGATCGGCCGTGGCCGTCCAGGGCAGGCAGCGGATATCATCGATTCCGGATGTCAGGCGTGCCTGCGGCAGATCGATCTCGTATAGAAGAAGTGCGAGGTCGCCGTTATCCTGCAACAAGAGCACCTGGAAGCGGCAATAGGCAGAGCCATCGCAACCGGTCAGATAGTAAAGGCTCTCCTGCCGGAACATGAGTAGCGCTTCGAGACCTTCATGCCCCATTTCTTCTATTGCGCGGGTCTTTCGGGACGCGAATTCTGCCGATTCGAAATGCAGGGGCACAGCGTACTCTCCACCTTGATACTCGCCCGTTACCTATAAGGATCATATCGCATGCAGACCATTTCCGTGCAGGGGATCTCGATCCCGGCGCTCGGTTTCGGCACCTGGCGCCTGGCCGGAAAGGAGGCCACGCACTTGGTGCGGAGCGCCCTCGAGATCGGCTATCGCCATATCGACACGGCGCAGATGTATGGCAACGAGGCCGAGGTGGGCCGCGGCATCGCGGAAAGCGGTATTGCCCGGGACGATATCTGGCTGACGACCAAGATCTGGCCCGACAATTTCGCCGACGGTGTCTTTCAGAAAGCGGCCGCCGAACGGCTGGCGCTGCTGAAGCAGCCCTATGTCGACCTGCTTTTGCTGCACTGGCCGAACGCCGAAATCCCGCTCGCGCAGACGATCCGCGCCCTGAACGAGGTCCTTGCCAGCGGGCTCGCCCGGCATGTCGGGATCAGCAATTTCACGACCCGGCTGATCGACGAGGCGGCCGCGCTATCGGATGCGCCGCTCGTGATGAACCAGGTCGAATACCATCCCTATCTGGACCAGTCCGCGGTACTCGGCACGCTGGCACGCCACGACATGGCGCTGACCGCCTATTGCCCGATCGCCCAGGGCAAGATATTCGCCGACCCGGTGCTCGCCGAGATCGGCGAGAAGCACGGCAAGAACGCCGGTCAGATCGCCCTCCGCTGGCTGCTTCAGCAGGACCGCGTCGCGGCGATCCCGCGGACCGCCAGCGAAGACCATGCGCGGTCGAATTTCGATATCTTCGACTTCCGACTGAGCGACCCGGACATGCGCCGGATCCACGCACTGGCCCGCCCGGACGGGCGGCTGGTCAAGCCCGATTTCGGTCCGGACTGGGATCCGGCGCCGGATCGTTGATCCGGTCCGCGGCGCTAGTCGAGCTGGCTGGCGAGCACAAGCGGCTCGGTCTTGCCGGCAACAAGATCGCGCAGGAAATCGAGCCGATCCTGGCCGAAGAACAGTTCGCCCCGGTAGAAATAGCTCGGTGAGCCGAAGACGCCCTTCTCGGCCGCAAGCCGGGTATTCGCGGCGAGTTCGGCCTGGATGTCGGCGGTCATGGCCTCGGTGCAGATTTCCTCACCCCCGACCCCGATCGACAGGCCATCGACAAGTTCGGCGATGACCGCCCGGTCGGCTATGTCGCGGTCATCCCGCCACAGGGCCTCGAGAATGGCATGACTGATCGCGCCGGCGTCGAGGCCGCGCCGCTGCACCGCGATCACGGCGCCCGACGCCAGTTCGCGGGGGCCGTAGTGATGGGCCGGATCAACGTTGATCGGGATCCCGAGCCTGCGGCTCCAGCGCCGGTACTCGGCGCGCGTATAGGCTTCCCGGACGGGGCTCTTCTCCAGCACCCGGGCCCCGGCATAGTGCCGGTCGGCCGGGCGGGCGTCATCGACCGAATTCAGGCGATCGACGAGTTCCCGCAGGTCGACCGGTCGATGCACGACGCTGAGCCCGAATTCCGCTGCAAGCGCATTGAGCCGCGCCGCGCCCAGATAGGTGAACGACGAACGCACGGAATAGAAATACTCGATGGGCTCGGAGGTCATGATCGGGTCCTGGATGGAAAAGCGGGAAAATCTCGCGGAAACGGCCGGGACGCGGTCGCGCCCCGGCCGTCCGTGGTAGCGATCAGAAGGAGGGAAGATCCTTCTGCAGGTCTTCGTCGAGCCATTTGCGATGCAGTTTCTGCAGTTCGCCGTTGATCTTGTTGTAATAGACGAAGGTCTCCAGCCACCGCATCCAGTCCGGATCGCCCTGCCTGAGGCCGATCGAGGCCGGCGCCCGCCGCATGACGAACTTGAGCTCCATCTTCCGGTCAGCGTTCTTCTTGTTGGCGTTGATCACATGCATGTTGACCGCCGCCCACATGTCTGCCTGGCCGGTAAACACGGCCGCCATGGTCGTCGCCTCGTCCTCGTAGCGAACGATATTGTCGTCCGGCACCATTTCGGAGAGCGTCAGATCCATCGTCGTGCCGCGACCGACGGCGATGCGGTAGTCACCGACCTCTTCCGGCGAGGTGACCTTGACGTCCGCCGGGCCGTAAACGCCGATGATCAGGCCCGAATAGGGTGACGTGAAGGCGACCTGCTTGGCCCGTTCCGGCGTCGCGCCGAAAAGATTGACCTGCACGTCGACCTTGTTGGTGAGCAGGTAGGGAATCCGGTTGATCGAGGTCATCGGCACCATCTCGAGTTCCACGCCAAGCTGCTTGGCGAGAAGCTTCGTGAGATCGATGTCGAAGCCGGCCGGCTCGCCATTCTCGTCGATGAAGCCGAACGGCGGGGAGTCGACCGGCACGCCGACAATGACCTTGCCCCGGTCGATGACCTCATGAAGGGTCGACTTGGCAACCGCGGCCTGTCCTCCAACGGCCAATGACACGACCGCGGCGGCAATGGCGCCGAACTTACTCAGACTGTACTTCACGCGTAGCTCCTCTCTGCTAGTTGGGGTGGGTACGTTCCCTGCCCACTGTTCTGACGCCTTTCAGAGAACCGACTGGATGAAGGTGGCCAGTTCAGGCGTTTCAGGTTTGGTGAAAATCCGGTCCGGCGGGCCCGATTCCCAGACCCGCCCTTCGTGCATGAACACGACCTGGCTGGAGACCCGCCGGGCGAAACCCATCTCGTGCGTCACCAGGACCATGGTCATGCCCTGCCGGGCGAGATCCTCGAGCACCTTGAGAACATCGCCGATCAGCTCCGGGTCGAGCGCCGAGGTGATCTCGTCGAGCAGCATCACCTTCGGCGCCATGGCGAGCGAGCGCGCGATCGCAACGCGCTGCTGCTGGCCGCCGGAAAGTTGGATCGGATAGGCGTCGATCTTGCTTTCGAGGCCGACCTGCCGCAGCACGTCCACGGCGACCTGGCGAACGTCTGCCGCGGCACGCTTCTGGACGACCTGCGGCGCCAGCGTGATGTTGCGCTCCACGGTCAGATGCGGAAACAGGTTGTAGCTCTGGAAGACGATTCCGAGCCGCTGCCGCAGCAGGCGCAGGTTGGTCGCAGGATCGTTCACCTGGACGCCGTCGGCCCAGATCTCGCCGGACTGGACCTTCTCCAGGCCATTGATGCAGCGTAACAGCGTGCTCTTGCCGGATCCGCTGCGCCCGATGATGGTAACGATCTCGCCTTCCTCGATATCCAGCGAGACCCCGTTGAGGACCGCCAGATCCCCGAAACTCTTGTGAACGTTCTCAATGCGAATGAGCGACATTGAGCTTCCTTTCAAGGTGACGGCTCCACAGCGAGAGCGGATAGCAGAGCGCGAAGTAGATCAGCGCGACCGCGAGATAGACGGTGAAGGGCTTGAAGGTCGCCGCGGTGACCATCTGGCCGGCGCGCAGCAGCTCGACGAAGCCGACGACCGCGGCCAGGGAGGTGTTCTTGATGATCTGGACGAAGAAGCCGACCGTCGGCGGAATGGCAATGCGCAGCGCCTGCGGCAGGATCACGTAGCGCATCTGCTGGAAGAACCCGAGGCCGAGACAGGAAGAGGCTTCCCATTGGGTCTGCGGAATGGCCTGGATGCAGCCGCGCCAGATGTCGCCCAGGAAGGCGCCCGAGAACAGGATCAGCGACACCGACACCGCGACCCAGGCCGAAACCTCCAGGCCCATGATGCTGAAGCCGAAGAAGAACAGGAACATCTGGCCAAGCAGCGGCGTGCCCTGGACAGCCTGGATGTAGCCTGTGGCCAGCGCGTTCAGCGAACGCGGCCCGACGACGCGGACGGCGGCGACGACGAGCCCGACAATGCTGCCGCCGATGAAGGCGATGAACGAGAGAAGCACCGTCCACTGCGCGCCCTTGAGCAGCAGGCCAACCTCGTCCACTCCGAAATCACGAAACATGACGATCCGGGTCCCCGTTCAGGTTTTTGCAAAGGCGAAGTGACCGACGACCCGGAACAGGACCCGGAAACCGAGGGACATGGCGAGATACATCAGCGAGACGACCAGGTAGATCTCGAACGGCAGGAAGGTCCGCGAGTCGAGATAGGCCGCGACATGGAAGAGTTCCTTGGCCGAGATCAGCGAGACCAGGCTCGACCCGAGCATCAGCAGCACGAACTGGCTGGTGAGCGCGGGATAGACCGTCTTCAGCGCGGGAAAGACGATCACGTAGCGGAAGACCTGCCAGTGCGACATCCCGAGGCAGCGGCCGGCCTCGATCTGGCTCTTCGGGATCGCGGTGATCCCCGCCCGCACGATCTCGGTCGCATAGGCGCCCATGTAGATCGTCAGGCCGATGACCGCCGCCGTCTCGGCCGAAATTCGCACGCCAAGGCTGGGCAGGCCGAAGTAGACGATGAAGAGCTGCGCCAGCAGCGGCGTGTTGCGGATGAAATCGACGTAGCCGGTTGCGATCCAGCGCCCCGGCCGGGGGCCCCACAGCTTCAGCGAGGCCCCGACGAGTCCGACCAGAAGGCCGAACACCATCGTGGTCGCCGATAGCTGCAATGTGACCAACGCGCCCTGGAGCAACAGGTCGAAGTTGTTCCAAATCGGCGTGAAATTGAAGTTGTAGCTCACGCTGTCTCCCCCGAAGGCGGCGTCGGTCGCACCGGATCACTGGTTGGGTATCGTTCCCGAAGAAGTACCGCCTAGCCGCGCATGACGGGGAAGAGGTCGCAATCGAGCGGGCCACCCGGCGCGATCCCGGGATCTTCCAGCATCGGCTGCAGGTTGGGACGCGGATAGTAATAGGCGTCGTCGCCGGTCCAGCGGATGACATAGGCCCGCCGGGCGCGGTCGCTCCGCTTGTTGCCGGGAGCGCCGTGCACGGTCAGGCCGTGGTGCAGGGTGCAATCGCCGGGCTCCATCTCGTACTGGGCGAAGCTCAGCGTGTCGCGCATCGCCTCGATGTCCGGCACCGGCGGCAGGTCCTCCTTGTAGAGATCCTTGTCGATGAAGGCCTCTGCCTTGTAGCGCTGGCCCCAGCGGTGCGAGCCCTTCACATACTCGACCGCGCCGCTGTCCCTGGTGACCGGGTCGAGCGCGATCCAGATGGTGCAGACCTGATCGCCGTTGACCGGCCAGTAGGGCATGTCGTGATGCCAGACGGTCGGCGTCGACGTTCCCGGCTCCTTGACCAGGAACTGGTCGAACAGCAGGTTGGTCTTTTCCGCCTTCATCAGGGCACGGGCGAGATCGGCGGCGGCGCTTGTGCGCAGGAAACCCTCGAGTTCGGGGATATGCTTCCAGACGAAGGTGTCGCTGAAGAACCGGCCGCTGCCGTCCCGTGTCGCCTCGCGCCCCATCCGGCTCGGCGCCGCCATGTCGCGCGTCACGACATCGCGCAGAAAGTCGACCTCTTCTGCGGAGAAGGCCTGGCGCACGCAGACGATGCCGTCCTCCTGGTAGGCGCGCACCTGCTCTTCACCGATCAAACCGCCTCGATTGCCTGTCATCTGCTTTCCACTCCTATACGCACAGCCTCACCGGCCGCTCCAAGATCAACGCTCCTCGAGCTTGGCAAAAAAAATCCGCCTCTATCGGACGGTTCCAGATTCGCTACCCAGTTCCAGCCCGGCCCTGCCGAGGACGGAACGGACATTCCGCGCAGCCACCATCAGGCCGTCGACGATCGTCTTCGTATCGCGATTCTTCATTCGCTCCGCCGGGCCGACGACAGCAAGGCTGTAGATCACGCCGAGCGGCCGGGTCTCGACCGGTACGGCGATGCTGTAGACTCCGAGATCAATCTCCTGGTCGCACACCGAGTAGCCGTTGGTCCGGACTTCGGCCAACTCGCTCAACAGCGCTTCCCGGGATGTCGTGGTGGAATCGGTGTAACGGTACAGATCGCCGGCGAGGCAGCGCTCGACGACATCGACCGCCTGGAATGCCAGGATCGACTTGGCCGTCGAGCAGGCGTGGTTCGGCGTCGGCCCGAGCTGCACCTGTACGAAACTGGTCCGTGACTCTTTCGGCGCCCGCAGAACCGCGATCTCGATACTCTCGCTGCCGCGGAACCGGGAAAGAATGGTCGCCTCGCCCATTTCATCCGCCAGCCGCTGCAAGGGCGCGTCGATCAGCTGGCCGATGACGTCGTTCTCGCAACCGAGATGCAGCAGGCGGAGAAGGCGCGCACCCAGATGGTAGTGCCTGGCGTCCAGCCCCGGCTCCAGGAACCCGATATCGACAAGCGCATTGATGGTGCGGTGGGCGGTGCTTTTCGGAAGCCCCTTCATCGCCATCACATCGGTCAGCGTCGCGCCTTGCGGCATGCCGCTCACGGCCTCGAGGACCGCCGCAACCCGACCTAAGAATCCATGCGTCTCTGTCAACGATTTCGTTCCATTTCACGGGACGTCATCCAGTTAAACGGAACTTTTATGAATCGGCAATCACTTTCGGCGGAGTTCGCAAAAACGTGAGCCAGCCGGCTGGAATGATCGTTTCAGGCGAACCATGAAGCGAGAGTGGTGTTTCCGTGCTGAGCTGAGGCAACGTTGCACGACGAAGCACGAGGGAGAACGACGAGGACAGCGCCATGACCATCCATCTCGACCATACGATCGTCCCGGCACGGGATCGCGACGGTTCCGCCCGGTTCCTGAGCGAGATCCTCGGCCTGCCGTCACCGCAAACCGTGGGACCGTTCGCCATCGTGCGGATTGGCGATACCTCGCTGGATTTCGTCGCGGCGGAGGATGATATCCATCCGCAGCACTATGCTTTCCTGGTGAGCGAGGCGGAGTTCGACGCGATCTTCCGCCGTATCCGCGACCGCGGCCTGCCCTACTGGGCGGACCCGGGTCGCCGCGACGAAGACCGGATCAACCGCTGGGACGGTGGCCGCGGGGTCTATTGGGATGACCCGAACGGTCATCTCCTGGAGATCATCACGCGGCCTTACGGCAGCGGCGGAACGACGACCGACACTCCCCATCCCCTGGTGGCGGACGACTGACCGCGGTTGACCCGCCGGCGACACGGCGCGGAAGGTCGCAAGGAGCCGGGCTGGCTACCGTTCCGGTTCCAACAACTCTACAGGATCAGCGCGAGCGCCCCATCCGCCCCAGCCTAGGGCTTCGGCCAGGCCCGCTCATAGGTCTTGACGCTCTTCCGGGCAACCCAGCCGTCGACGGTTTCGGCGAACGCCTTGTAATGGGTGCTTTCGAGATGCCTCCGGAATGCCGCCTCGTCCGCGTAGACCTCGTAGAGGAAGCAGGATTCAGGCTCGGCCGGATCATGACAGACGTCGAACTGCAGACAGCCCGGCTCCTGGCCGAGCGACGTCTCGGCCTGCCGGGCCATCGCCGCGCGAAAGCGCTTGCGATGCTCCGGCGCAACGACAAACAGGACGGTGACGACGTACATGACTGCCCCTTTCAGCCCCGGGCCGCGGCGCGCGGGCCGGCCTCGATCCTCTCGATGAGCCGCCGCGTCACGTCCCGCGTCCCCATGTTGCCGCCGAATTCCATCGGCCGGAGCTCGTTGGCGGTGAACCCGTCGAGGATCGCCCCGTCGATGACCGCCGCCGCCGCCGCAAGCGAGCGGTTTCCCGATTTCTCCCCGAGATAATCGAGCATGAGGGCGGCACTCAGAATTGCCGCCATCGGATTAGCCATGTCACGCCCGGCGATGTCCGGCGCCGAACCATGTGCCGGCTGGAACAGTCCGTGCGCCTCGCCGATCTCGCCACAGGCGGCCATGCCCATGCCGCCGACCAGTCCCCCGGCGAGATCCGAGAGAATGTCGCCGAACATGTTCTCCGTGACCATCACATCGAATTCCCACGGCCGGCGGACCAGGTCGAGCGCCTGGGCATCGACGTAATTGTAGGACACCTCGATATCGGGGAAGTCCGCCCGGCGCTCGTCGAAGATCCGGCGAAAGAAGGCCATGGAATTGAACACATTCGCCTTGTCCACGCAGGTGACCCGGCCGACACCGCCGCGCGCCTTTCGCTTCCGCGCCAGGCCGAAGGCGAAATCGTGAAGCTTCTCGGTCGTCGGCCGAGTGATCCGCAGCACGTCCTGAACCTCGTCGTCGGTCACGACGGGACTGCGGCCATGAACGGCGGCGGAATAGAAAAGCCCCTCGGTGGACTCCCGCACGATGACCAGATCGATATTGGCGGCGCGCGGATCGGCAAGCCGGCGCGGGGCGTTCGGATAGGCCCTGACCGGCCGGACCCCGGCATAAAGCTGGAACCGTTCGCGCAGGCGAAGATGCGGCGCGATCTCGGTCCCGTCAGGATGGCGGATCTCCGGCCACCCGATGGCGCCCAGAAAGATGGCGTCCGCCTCGCCCGCCGCCTCTTCCCCGCCCGGCTCCACGTCGCGACCCGTTTCGGCGAAATACCGCGCACCGGCACGGATCGGTCGAAGATCGAGCGCGAATCCCCCGACCCGGCGCTGCGCCGCCTCGGCGACAGCGAGGGCGGATTCGGCGACATCGACGCCGATGCCGTCTCCCTTGATTACAGAAACGCGGTAGTGCGGGACGCTCATCGCGGCGGTCCTTCTGTCAGTCATCCTGGATCGGTCCGAACCTCTCGGTCCGGGCGCGCGGCGCCTGTCGCTCCGCCCGTGTCGGGAACTTTAATGCATACGTTGACAGATGCGCAATTGCATTTATTATCTGGTTCCGCGGCCCATACCACAGTTCGACCATCAACCAAATAAGAGGGCGGCGTTCGCACGGCAGCGCTCCGCCGCGAAGAAATAACAAGGGAGAGAACGATGTCTTTGGAACAAAACTTGAGAAAGGCCCGCAGCGCGGCGATCGCGGCGTCAGTATTCTGCGCAGCCCTGTCGGCGTACTCGGTTGCGGATGCCGCGACCGTTCTCAAATTCAGCCATACCGACAATCCCGGCGGCTCGCGACAGGCCGCCGCCGAGGTATTCGCGGAAAAGGTCAAGACCTACACTGACGGCCGGTACGAGATCAGGATCTTCCCGGCGGGACAGCTCGCCAACGACCCGAAGGCGATCGAGCAGCTTCAGCTCGGTGGCATCGACTTCACAGTGACGGCGACCGGCAGCTATGCGACCCACCTGCCGGCGCTCAACCTGACGGCCATGCCGTTCCTGGTCGACACCTACGAGCAGGGCTGGGACTTCTACGACAACTCCCCATGGCTGCAGGCGCGCTTTGACGAACTTCCATCGAAGGGTTTCCGCGTCCTCTCGACGTGGGAAGCCGGGTTCCGCAGCTTCACCACCACGATGCCGCTGACTTCGCCGGCCGACGCGGCGGGCAAGAAGATGCGGGTATTCCCCAACGACATGATCCGCTGGACGATGGAAGCGATCGGCTTCCAGACCGTCGTCATGCCGATCACGGACGTCTACCTGGCCATTCAGCAGGGAACGGTCAACGGCCAGGAGAACCCGGTCGACACGATCCGTTCCCTGCGCTTCTACGAAGTGGCGCCGAACATCACCCTGACCCGGCACGTCTATAGCCCGCTTCCGCTGACAGTGGCGGAAAAGACCTGGCAGAAGTTCTCCGATGCCGACAAGGAAGCGGTCCGCAAGGCAGCGATGGAAGCCGCCGCTTTCAGCCGCAATCTGGTGCGCCAGTCGGTCGACTCGCAGCTCGACGAGATGAAGGCCGCCGGCGCGACAGTGACGAAGCCCGAGATCGGGCCCTTCCGCGATGCGGTCGCCCCGGTCTACGACAAGGCCCGAGGCGTCTATGGCGACGCGGTCGACGAAGTCCTTGCCGAGGCGGCTGAAGTTCGCAAGAAATTCCCGGCGAACTGAGTGTGACGAAGGGGTTGCGTCCATCGGCGGCATAGTCGCGGCGCAACCCCTCGACCGCATCGACATCCATTCCCGCGTCGCTTCTCCGGAGAGTATGCAAGGCTATGGACTATCGAGGCCGCTATCCGGCTCCCCTCAGGCAGCTATCCATGGTCATCGACGGCATGCTGGCGATCGGCGGGCTTGCCATCGTTATCATCGTCTTCGTCAACGCCGTACTCCGTGGCGCGGCCGGTTTCGACCTCTCCTGGTCGCTGGAAGTCGTCCAGTTCCTTCTGTTGTGGCTGACTTTTCTGGGTTGCGCGGCCGCCTCGGCCCGCGGCGCCCACATGCGCGTCACGGAGGTCGTCTCGAACCTTGTTCCAGCGCCCTTGCACTGGCCGCTCACGGTGGCCATCGACGTGCTCATCGCGGTTCTCTTGTGCAGCATGATCGTCAACGGGGTGAATATCTCGGCGCATACCTGGGCGCAGCTCACGACGGTGCTCTACTGGCCGGTCGGCCTGCACTATGCCTCCCTTCCGGTCGGCATGAGCGTCACCCTGCTGTTCCACGTCGTGAATTTCCTCATCGATCTGCGGGCCCGGAAATCCGGCGTCTTCGCCGGCTCCGCCGGGCCGGATGCGAATGACTGGGAAGACTTCGAATGATCCTCCTGTTCGTATGCGCGCTCTTCCTGGTCAGCGTCTTCCTCGGGATCCCGCTGGTCTGGGCAATCCTCATCACGGCGGTCGTCCCGATCTTCGTCTTCGACCTCGGCTATCCGCTGCAGGCCGTCTATCTCAACTTCATCGGCGGCGTTGAACCGATCCATTTCATCGCCATCCCCCTGTTCATAGTCGCCGGCGAGATGATGAGCCGCGGCGGCGTGGGACAACGCATCATCGACTTCGCTCGGGCCGCTTTCGGATTCCTGCCGGGCGGGCTTGGCTTCGTCGTTGTCGGCGCCTCCATGCTGTTCGGCGGCATATCGGGCTCGGCCATCGCCGATTCCGCGGCCATCGGGTCGGTGATGATCCCGAACATGGCAAAACAGGGCTACAAGCGGTCGTTCGCCGGCGGCCTGGTCGCCGCCGCCGGCACGGTCGGGATCATCATTCCGCCATCGATCCCGATGTTGATCTACGGCTTCGTCGCCAATGTCTCGGTTGCCGACCTCTTCATCGGCGGCATCATTCCGGGCCTGATCTTCGGCCTGTTCTTCATGGCCGTCTGCTATTACGTCGGCAAGAAGACCGGGTGCGATCCGGGCGGCCGCATGGTATCCAAGCGGGAACTGTGGCGCACCTTCATCGCTTCGGCACCCGCGCTGTTCATGCCGATCCTCATTCTCGGCGGGATCTTCAGCGGCTTCATGACGCCGACCGAGGCGGCCGCCTTCGCGGTGGTCTACGGATTCGTTGTCACCGTGGTCATCTACCGCGACTTCTCGCTGCGGGACCTGCCGAAGCTAATCATCGATTCCTTCGTCACCAGCGCGATCGTGATGGTCGTGATCGGCGCGACCAGCGTGCTTGGCTGGCTAATCACCCTGGAGCAGATGCCCCAGATACTGGTCCGCTTCGTCGAGGCGGTGTCGTCCGATCAGATCACCTTCCTGCTGCTGGTGAATGTCGTTCTGCTGATCCTCGGACTGGTGCTGGACCCGGTTCCAGCGATCCTGCTGACGGCACCGCTGTTCGTTCCCACCGCGATCAGCTTCGGCGTCGACCCGGTCCATCTCGGCGTCATCATGACCTGCAACGTCGCGGTCGGTCTCTTCACGCCACCGGTCGGCGCGACCCTCTACGTCGCTTCGCGGATTTCCGGTGTGGGGGTTCTCTCGATCGCCCGGTCGATGATGCCGCTCTACCTCGTCGCGATCTGCGCGCTGATGCTCGTGACCTACGTCCCGGCGACGACGATGACCCTGGTCGAGTATTTCAGGTAGGCGATCGCGGAAGCCCGGGCGCCGATCCGGGCCGGGCGCGGCGCGGCAGCCACTGGCCCGCTACACCTGATGGAAGCCGTGCTTCTGCAGCAGGTCGATGATGAGATGCATGGCTTCCTTGCGATGGGCCGTGTGCAGGGCCCGGGCCCGCTTCTGATCACCCGCCACGATGGCCTCGAACAGGGCCTTGTGATCACTGTTCGATCGGGTCGGCGACGGCCTCAGGTGAACCGTCAGCATGCGCGCCCGGTGAACCTGATCGTTGTATGATTCCACCAGGGCCTGCAGGCGGCGATTGCCCGACATGGCGACAAGCAGGTCGTGGAACCGCTTGTCGGCCGCCGCCCAGCGATCCCGATCGTCGGTCGCGAGCGCGGCATCCATTTCGTTCAGGGCCCCCTCGACGTTCGCGATTTCCTTCTTCGATAGCTTGCGCGCAGCGGCCTGTTGCGCCGCCAGCCCCTCCAGTTCCGTCAGGATCTCGTAGATCTCGGTCATGTCCTGCGTCGACAGCGGCAGAATGCGCACGCCGCGCCGCGGGCGGATCTCCACCAGGCCCTGCGCCTCGAGCATGACGGCGGCCTCCCGTACCGGGGTCCGGGACATGTCGAGCATCTCGGCGAGCTCGGACTCGAGATAGCTCGATCCCGGCGGCAGGCGGTTGCTGACGATCATCTCCCTGAGAGCGACAAGTGCGCGCTGTGTCTGCGAAGGAGATTGGGCCGCGCCGACAGGGGCGCGCCCGGCCCCGGCGCGGGATGCTTCGCTCTGTCTCATGAATTCAGCTCGATCCTCCGGCCACGTTCCGCTGATTCGTACAGCGCCGACTCTATCCGCATGTTCCGCAAATAGGGAGCCGCCTGGTTCTCCAGGGTCTCCCCGTGGAGAAGGCCGGCCACGACGTGGCGTTGCAGGGCGGCGACGCAGTCCCCGCCGAAGGCCTTGCTTTCCGGAGGTTCCGCCAGGGGCCGCCACGCAGCGGCGCCATGCTCCCGGACGGCAAGCCCGCCGTCGCCGAGCAGACGGATCTCGCCGCCTGTGCCCTCGACGTAGCACTCGCCCATGGTCAAACGCCGGTCGGCGGCGGCATGGTCGAGCAGGCGATTTCCGTCGAACAGCGCTCTGGCGCCATTGTCGTAGCCGAAGACGAAATAGCCCGCGTCCTCGCCCCTGACAGCCGGGTTGAGGCGGCGCAGATCCGCGTAAACGCTGGACGGCTCGCCGAGCAGGAAACGGAAGGTGTCGATCCAGTGGACACCGGTCTCGTGCAGCAGGAAACGCGGCATGTGCCGGAAATAGGGTTGCCGGTCGAGATAGGCATCCTGCCCCTGCCCGTCGCCCGGACGGAGCCGGAAGGTCACCTGCAGGACCTCGCCGAGGCGGCCGGAAGCGATCTCCTCGCGGATGCGCCGATACCAGGGCTGGAAGCGGAAATTCTCGTGCACGATCAGCGGCACCGCGGCGGTCTCGGCCAGCGCGACCGCGCGTCCGGCTGTCTCCAGGTCCCCGCAGAAGGGCTTCTGGCAGATGATCGCCTTGGCACCGGCCTCGATCGCCAGGGCGATCATGTCGAAATGGGTTTCGGGAGGAGAGACGATGTCGACGACGTCCGGCTGCAGTTCGCGCAGCATCCGGGCGGGATCGTCATAGGCTCCCACCCCCACGGCGCGGGCTCGTGAGAGGTCGACGTCGGCGACCGCGATCAGCCGGCAGTGCTCGATGCGCTGCCACGCGTCATAATGGAAGCGGCTGAAATATCCGGCACCGATGCCGGCAACGACGAGATCCGGTACATCCCTCTGCCGGTTGCCCGTACGCTGCGATCCGCCTGTCATGCTCGATTGCGCTCTGCCTTCTTGAACTTCCACTCCCTCGGGATGGTCCGTGGGCCGAACCGATCCTTGTATATGCGGGCGCGGGAGAATTGACAATGAATTTTATTATGTATACGTCATTGGCTGAACAGCCATGTGGCGCCGCCCGCCGGGCTTGCCTGACAAGGGCGAAGGGGGCACGCCGGAAATGGCGCGGGATCTCGCGGGAGGGGCTGCAATGGACGTCGTCTGGCAGGTATTCGCGGTCAAATACGCCGAACGCAACGGGCGCACACGTCAGGACTCCTTCATTCTCGATGACGACCACGCGACGCCCCACGCCATGGACTATTTCATCTGGATCCTGAAGTCGTCGGCCGGTGTCATCGTCGTCGATACCGGCTATGACCGGAGCGAGGGCGAGCGCCGCGGCCGCCCCATCCTGCGCGACCCGGGCGACGCGATTGCCGCCGTCGGCATCGACCCGATGGCCGTCGAAAACCTGATCATCACACACATGCATTATGACCATGCTGGCGCGCTCGACCGCTTTCCCCGGGCGACGGTCCATATCCAGGAAACGGAGATGGCCTTCGTCACCGGACCCTGCATGTGCCATGAGCACCTGCGGAAGCCGTTCACCGCGGAACATGCCTGCCAGATGGTCCGGCGGCTGTTCGAGGGCCGGGTCCAGTTCCACAACGGCGACGGCATCGTCGCGCCGGGGGTGAGCATCCACCGCATCGGCGGACATACCCGGGGATTGCAGGTCGTGCGTGTCCGGACCGAGGCCGGATGGCTTTGCCTTGCCTCCGACGCCTCGCATTACTACGAGAATTTCCTTCGCGCGAAACCGTTCCCCATCGTCGTCGATCTCGCCGCCATGCTGGATGGCTTCCGCCGCATTCAATCGCTTGCGGACAAGCCGTCGCTGGTCATCCCCGGACACGACCCGCTGGTCTTCAGCTATTTCGATCCTCCGGCCGGCGGCCCTGACTTCGTGCTGCGGCTCGATCAGGGTCCGGCCCGGCCGGTCGCCGGAACGGGGCGCTGACCGTGCTGCTCGGCTGTATCGCGGACGATCTGACCGGGGCCACCGACCTGGCGCTGATGCTGGCACGCGAAGGCATGCGCACGGTGCAGGTGAACGGCCTGCCCGAGGCATGCGCCCCGGCACCGGAGGCGGACGCCATCGTGGTCGCCCTGAAATCGCGCACGGTCGAGGCGGCGGAGGCCGTTTCCTGGTCTCTGGCAGCCCTCGACTGGTTGCGGGCGGCGGGCGCCCGGCGGTTCTTCTTCAAGTATTGCTCGACCTTCGATTCCAGCGACCGCGGCAATATCGGCCCGGTCGCCGAGGCTCTGCTCGAGTCGCTCGGCGCGCCACTGGCGATCGCCTGCCCCGCCTTCCCGGCCAACGGGCGAAGCGTCTATCGCGGGCATCTCTTCATCGGCGACCGGCTGCTCTCCGACTCGCCCATGCGCGACCATCCGTTGACGCCGATGCTCGACAGCAACCTCGTGGCCGTGCTCCAGCGACAGAGCCGGGGGCCGGTCGGGCTGGTTTCCTGCGAGACGGTCGAGGCCGGCGCCGAAGCCGTCGCCGACGCGCTGCGCGCGGCCGCCGATGCCGGCAGGCGCCTGATGATCGTTGACGCCATCAGCGACGGTCACCTTCGGGTTATCGGCGCCGCGGTGGCCGACAGCCTGCTGGTCACCGGCGGCTCGGGCGTCGCCCTCGGCCTGCCGGCGGCATGGCGCGCCCGGGGTCTGCTGCAGGGCCCGGCCCGGGAGGCCGCGATCGAGGCGCCTGCGGGCCCCGCGATCGTCGTGGCGGGGAGCTGTTCGGCGGCGACCCGAGCCCAGGTCGAAGCGGCACGAGCGGTCATGCCGCACCTGCAGATCGATGCCAGACGCCTGCACGAGGATCCGGCGGAGATCGACCGCGCCTGCGCCTGGGTGCGGGATCATCTCGGATCGCGTCCCCTGCTCGTCTATTCCTCCGCCACGCCGGATCTGGTCGAACTCCTGCAGCGGAAGCTCGGCCGGGAACGCGCCGGCAGCCTGGTGGAATCCGCCCTCGCCCGGCTCGCCGAAACCGCTGTCGGCGCCGGCGCCCGGCGGATCGTCGTGGCTGGCGGCGAGACCTCCGGCGCCGTCATGGCCGCGCTCGGGGTCCGGCAATTGACGATAGGCCAGGAGATCGACCCCGGCGTTCCCTGGACCCGTTCCGTCGACGGCCCCGATCTTGCGCTGGCGCTGAAGTCGGGGAACTTCGGGTCGGAGGATTTCTTCGCGAAGGCTCTCGGGATGCTGGCGTGAGCGAGGAGGCCCGCCTCCGCGAGGAGATCTGCCGTCATGGCCGCTCGCTGTTCGAGCGTGGCCTGACCGGGGGGGCGTCCGGCAACATCTCGGCCCGCTGTCCGGACGGTGGCCTGCTGGTCACGCCGACCGGCGCGAGCCTCGGGCGCCTCGACCCCGACCGGCTGAGCCGCTTCGATGCCGCGGGCCGCCTGGTCGCGGGCGACGCGCCGACGAAGGAAATGCCGCTGCACGGCGCCTTCTACGGGACCCGCGGCGAACGGACCGGCGCCGTGGTGCACCTGCATGCAACCCATTCGGTCGCGCTGTCGCTCCTGCCCGGCGGGGATCCCGACAACCTGTTGCCGCCGCTGACCGCCTATTCCGTGATGCGCCTCGGCAAGGTCAAGCTGCTCCCCTATTTCCGTCCCGGCGACCCGGCCATGGGCGACGCGGTCCGGAGCCTTGGCGGCCGGCGCTCCGCCGTGCTCCTCGCGAACCACGGACCGGTCGTCGCCGGAAAGGATCTCGAGGCCGCGGTCTGCGCCATCGAGGAACTGGAGGAGACGGCCAGGCTCGCCCTGCTCACTCGCGGCGCCAACCCGATCGGGCTGACCGACACGCAAGTAAGGGATCTCGTCAGTACGTTCGGGATCGAGTGGGACGACTGATTCCGGCTTGCTGCGGTTGCCACATCACGTTCCCCTGGATGCACCCGCGATAAGCAACAGCGCGTCGCTCCCGCCCGGGAAGGCTCACTGGACAGGCGCGCGAAGGCCCGGCCTCGACGAGAGACCGGGCCGTCTTGATCGGTCGTTTCAGGCGGCGTTTTCAGGCGCCAGCTTGTCCTGGGTCTTCAGATCGAAGTCCGACGCGTCGTGGCGCTCGTGGAGTTGTCCGGCCGGGTCGCCCCAGGTGCGGTTCACCATCCGCCCGCGCCGGACGGCCGGACGCGCGAGGATCTCGTCGGCCCAGCGGCGAACATTCTTGTAGCTTTCGACCTGCAGGAACTCGCCCGCGCCATAAGCCTGGCCCAGCACCAGATTGCCATACCAGGGAAACGTGACCATGTCGGCGATGGTGTAATCGTCGCCACTGAGGTACCGGCGAGCGGAGAGTTCCCGGTCCAGCACGTCCAGCTGGCGCTTCACCTCCATGGTGAAGCGGTTGATCGGATATTCGAACTTCTCGGGCGCATAAGCGTAGAAATGCCCGAACCCGCCGCCGAGATAGGGGGCCGAACCCTGCAGCCAGAACAGCCAGTTCAGTGCCTCGGTACGGGCGGCCGGGTCCTTCGGCAGGAAGTGGCCGAACTTCTCGGCGAGGTAGAGCAGAATGGCGCCGGATTCAAAGACGCGGCTGCCGGTCCCGGTGTCGAGCAGCACCGGGATCTTCGAGTTCGGGTTGAGCTCTACGAAGCCGGAGGAGAACTGCTCGCCATCGGCAATCCGGATCAGGTGGGCGTCATATTCCGCGCCGGTCTCGCCCAGGGCCAGCAGCTCCTCGAGCATGATGGTGACCTTCTGGCCGTTCGGCGTCCCGAGCGAATAGAGCTGCAACGGATGCTCGCCGCGGGGCAGCTTGGCCTCGTGCGTGGCCCCCGCGATCGGGCGGTTAATCTTGGACCAGTTCCCGCCGTTCTCGGCGTCCCAGACCCAGACCTTGGGCGGCTCGTAAGAAGCTGTATCAGACATGATCCTGTTCTCTTCCCTTCTTCATGTTGGCGGCAGCGCCGAACGACGCGACCTGCCGGATTTCGGACGATCCTTCGGAATGGGCGTGGCCTGAAACCACCTCATTCACGGGCATGCGTGCCCATCCTGCTTCGGCATGCCGGCGGGGTTCGCCCGCAGGCATCGGACCTCTCGCGCCATGTCGTCGGCCAGCGCGGCGACATCAGCCTGGTTCGTGCCAAGATGCATTTCGAAGCGCAGCGCGGCGATGTTCGCCTGGAACCTGCGGGCGAGCCGGTCGACATCCGCGTCGGGGTGCAGCTCGCCGGCTGTCCTGGCCCGCGCGAAAACCGCTGCGAACTCCTGCCGCATGCCTGCCAGGTAGGCGCGTGTCCGCTCGGCAATGACCGGTTCGGTCGCACAGCTGTCGACCAGCGACCTCGTCAACATGCAGGCCTGCCGCGCGGCATCGTCCGGCGAAAGCCGCGCGTAAGCGCGGATGTGCTCGGCGAGGCCCTCGAGCGGCGAGGACGCCTTTGCCATCTGTTCACGGAACCGCGCACGGGCTGCCTCGAAATATCGCTCCAGTGCCAGCAGATACAGGTTCTCCTTGCTGGAGAAGGCCGCATAGATGCTGCCCGGCTTCATCTTAAGCGTCGTTTCCAGGTCCTTGAGCGAGGTTGCGTGGTAGCCCCTGTCCCAGAAAAGGGACATCGCCGCGTCCAGCGCGGTGTCTCGGTCGTATGGGGCGGCACGTTTCATGATCCAAAGTCCCCCCGTGGCCGGCCGCTGCGCCATCGTCCGCAACGCCGTTTCACAGGATTTCAACCGGTTGCCTGGTCCTGCATCCCGGCCAGCTGTTCCAGGATGCGCGTATAGTTCTCGACGCCCTGCGCGCCGGTGACAAGGTGGCGGCGGTTGAAGATCATCGCCGGGACACCCCGAATACCCTGGCTCACCCAGAAGTTCTCGACATTGCGCACCTCGGCGGCATACCGCTGGTCGGCAAGAACGGCCAGGGCCTCGGACCGGTCCAGTCCGACATCGGCGGCGACGTCCGCCAGCACGTTGTCGTCGGACAGATCCCGTCGATCGGTGAAATGGGCCGCGAACAGCGCCTGCTTCAACGCATGCTTCCGGCCCTGCTGGTCGGACCAGTGGAGAAGCTGATGCGTGTTGAAGGTGTTGTGCATGCGCATGTCGTCGGCAAACCGGAAGACGAAACCTAGATCCGTGCCGAGTTCCGTCATCCTTACCCGGCTCGCTTCGGACTGCTCCGGAGTCGAGCCGTATTTCTCGACGATATGCTCGCGCAGGTTCTGCCCCTCCGGGGGCATGTCGGGGTTCAGCTCGAACGGATGCCAGTGGATCTCATGCGCCGTGCCGGTCGCATCGAGAGCCCGGGCAAGCTGCCTGTAGCCGATGATGCACCAGGGGCACACGACGTCCGAAACGATATCGATCCGGAGCGGTTCTGACTGGGTCGTCATGATATCTCCTTCAAACCCGATTCTCGCGCCTCGACACCGCCGCTCGCAACCGGGACCGGTGCCGGCCCGGTTCGGAAACCGGGCCGGCCTGATCGCTCAGGCGGCTTCGTGCCACTCGAACTTCTGGAATGCCCGGTCAACAGGGGTATTGGCAAGGTGGTTGGTGTAATTCGACATCACCTTCTGGGAATAGCCGAGAATGACCTCGAGGATATTCCGCTTGGTGAACCCCGCATCCAGGAAGGCCTGCACCGATGCATCATCGACGTTGCCGCGATCGCGAACCAGCTTCAGGGTGAAGTCGCGCAGCGCCTCGAGCCGGGCGTTCGGCAGCGGCGTCTTGTTACGGAGCGCTTCGGTGATGGCGTCGTCCACGCCCATGTTCTTGGCGATCCCGGTATGGGCCGGCACGCAATAATGGCAGGCATTCTCGACATTCACGGTCTGCCAGACCACCGTCAGTTCGTCCTTGTCGAAGCTCGAGTTCACGAACAGCTCGTGGACACGCTGGTAGGCTTCCAGAAGGCCCGGGGCCTCGGCCATGACGGCGTGCAGGCCGGGGATCCTGCCGAAGGCATTCTTCGATTTGGTGAGCAGTGCCTTGCTGCCCTCGGGCGCGGTCGCTTCGTCGTGCAAGGTGAAGGTGGTCATCGGTAACTCCTGGTTTGGTCGCCGGCCCTCTGCCCGTGGCGGGCTTTCCGGTCCGGTCGATGGTTCGTCATCGGTGTTCGCAAGAGATGGGGGCATTGAGTGATTGCTCAATGCTGTTTTTGAGCGATCACTCAAACGTGAAGGCTGTCGCGGGGATCACCGGGCGACTGCGACCACCGCCGAATTTCAATGGACATCGAATTTGAGTTATTGGGTCGGCGCTTCCGTTCCGCCATAATGAAGCCGGAAATCAGCGGACATGTGAACTTGTTCCGGAACGCTGTACTGCGTCTATTCAATGCAAACGCAAGTAATCTGTCGCATGCGCATGAAAGCAATTACGGGATTAGTTGACGATCCATGCGAATGGCAGTGGAAAACCGATGCGTTTCTGCGTTTGACCATTGCCGGCGCCGGCAAGCGTCCCGGCGCGAACCTGTTTCTTCCCCTGGGTTGGGAGGGAGTTTCCCTGGACGAACTCGCGCAGGGTTCCTTCCCGGCCGGCGCGGCGAACCTGATCCGCGAACGGAAACCGTTCTTCGACTGGGTTGTCCCCTATTCCGACGATTCCCAAACCGAACAAATGGTGCTTCTCAATGGCGAGCCCGTGTTCGATGGCGGGCTCGATTTCCGCGGCTATGTGGGGACCGGCCGCGCGGTCAATGGCAACAGCGACACCGCAACGCGGAACGCCCAGGCGCACGAGTTGCTTGTCGGCGCGATGGAGAGCATTTCCGAAGGCTTCGCGCTCTATGACGCCGACGACCGCCTGGTCATCTTCAACAGCAACTACAATTTCTTCAAGGACCGGGATCTGCGCGTCATGCGCAAGGGATCGCGGTTCGAGGAGATCGTCAGGGCTGCGGCCGACCACGGTTATTACCCGGCCGCGAAAGAGCAGAAGGCGCCCTGGATCGACGAGCGGATCCGGTATCACAACGACCCCAAGGGGCTTTTCGAGGTCCAGCTCTGCGACGGCCGGTGGCTGCAGATCGTCGAGCGGAAAACCTCGAGCGGCGGCACCGTTACCGTCAACACCGACATCACGGCGAAGAAGCACCACGACGAGGCCCAGCGTCAGGCGCAGAAACTGCAGGCGCTCGGACAACTGACCAGCGGGGTCGCGCACGATTTCAGCAATGTCCTGCTGGCACTCGAGTGCAATTTCGAGCAGCTGAAACTGGCCGTGCGGACGGGAAAATCACCGTGGACGCACCTCAACGCGTGCGGCGCCGCGGTCGAGATCGCCCAGGGCCTGACCCAGCGACTCCTGGCCTTCGCGCGCCGCCAGCCGCTGCAGCCGAGCGTTGTCGATGTCAACGAGATCCTGCGCGAACTGCACAGCATCCTGCGTTCTACGTTCGATGAGACCATTGCGATCGAGATCGTGCCCGCAGCGTCGTCTTGCCCGGTTCTCGTCGACCCGACCCAACTGCAGAGCGCGCTGCTCAATCTCTCGCTGAATGCCCGCGACGCCATGCCCGACGGCGGGATTCTGCGAATTGATTGCCGTTCAGGTTTTCTGGGGCAGGACTGGGCATCGCGGCATCTCGACATGAAGCCGGGGTCGTATGTCACGATTTCCGTCGCGGACAATGGCCATGGCATGACCCGCGAGGTCGCCGAGCGCGCGGTCGAACCGTTCTTCACGACTAAGGAACCCGGCAAGGGAAGCGGCCTCGGCCTCAGCATGTGTTACGGCTTCATCAAGCAGTCCGGCGGTGATATCGAGATTGAAAGCGAACTTGGCCGCCGTACCGTCATCCGCATCGTCCTGCCGAAGGTGGAGACCGGGACCGATGAGCGACCCGGGCGCCCGCGAGGCGATCCGGGGTCCTGACCGGGAGTGATCCCCGCGACCGGAGCCGGCCGGGCGCGCGGCGGTCAGCCGGATTGCGGTCCGAGGCGATTTCAAACACTCTTCAGTAGAAGAGATCACCCACCCGTCCCTGGCGCCCTGCATCATTCGGCGAACAACGATTACCCGAATGAACACCCCGGCAGTTCATCGGAGCAATCATGGCGAATACCCTTGAGCCGGCGTTTTGCAGTCCATCACTATGTACTCGACTTATCCAATTAATCTCAACGCTATGTCAGTTCGACTGCCATCAAGACGTTACGATTTGGTCGACGGGAGAGCCTGATTGAGAACCGTAGCTTCATGACAGGGAAGGAGTACATAAAGTGACTTCAGGACGAAACATCGGCAGCTTGCTGCTCGTGGCGTCGGTTGCAGCTCTCGGGCTCACTCTGGGAGGACCGGCAACGGCAGCAGACAAGTATGTCACGTTTGCCGGATGGGGCGGCGTCACACAGGAAGCCGAGCGGAAGGCCTATTTCGAAAGCGCCGAGAAGGAACTCGGCCTCACCGTGCGGGAGGACCGGCATGGCGGATACGGCGGTCTGAAGGCGCATGTGCAGGCCGGAAACGTATCCTGGGACATCGTCGGCACCGGTTTCGCGATCTGCGAACGCGCCGTCAAAAACGGCCTCGCCGAGGAACTCGACTACAGCAAGATCGATACGAGCAACCTGCCCCCTGAGTTCGTCAGGCCGCATTACGTCGGTCTCTGGACGTTTTCCTACGGGATCGCCTACCGGGCCGACAAGT
Source organism: Oceanibacterium hippocampi (assembly GCF_900172325.1). GTDB lineage: Bacteria > Pseudomonadota > Alphaproteobacteria > Sneathiellales > Sneathiellaceae > Oceanibacterium > Oceanibacterium hippocampi. The sequence continues at coordinate 799,487 of NZ_FWFR01000002.1, forward strand.
ATGGCGACAACCCGCCGCAGGGATGGGCCGATTTCTGGGACGTGAAGAAGTTCCCGGGTCGCCGCTCGCTCTGGGCCAGCGGGCGATATGTGCTTGAAGCCGCCCTGATGGCGGACGGCGTCGCCCCGGGCGAGGTCTACAATGGCCTCATGGGCGACGGCGGCGTCGATCGCGCCTTCAAGAAGCTCGAGGAGATCAAGCCTGACGTCGCCGTCTGGTGGACCTCGCAGGGCCAGGCCATGCAATTGATCCGGGACGGCGAGGTCGACATGATCCTGCTGGCCAACGGACGCGCAGGCGCATTGGCCGACGACGGCGCAGCAGTCGGTTTCCAGTTCAATCAGGCGCTTCTGGATGTCGAAGGGTTCATGATTCCGAAGGGTGCCCCGCACCCGGAACTGGCCTACGAGGTCATCAATCACAGCTTGAAGGCAATGCCTCAAGCCATGTTCACGAAGCACATCCAGTACGGCCCGACGAACCCCAAGGCATACGACACCGGAGAGATCTCGCCGGAACAGGCGGCGAAGCTTCCGACGTCCCCGGAAAACATGCCGAAACAGGGGATCGTTTCCGCGGAGTGGTACGCGTCGCAGGCGGGAGAAGACTCTCTCGCGCGTTTCGCGACGTTTCTTCAGCAGTAGCGGCACCGGGGCCGGCCCCCTACGGGAGCCGGCCCCATCCGCCTTGACATGATCGGCAGGGCCAGAACGCCCTGTCTGTCGACGTTCCAGACCCGAGACAGTGGAATACGCCCGTGAACGCCTCTTCGCTCCCGATCCGTCTGAATGACATCAGCAAGCATTATGGATCTGTAGCGGCGCTGTCCTCCGTATCGCTCGATATCGAGGCCGGCGAGTTCGTCACGCTTCTCGGCCCGTCCGGTTCCGGCAAGACGACCCTTCTGAATATCATCGCTGGCTTCATCCGGCTCGATTCCGGCGCCGTCCATTTTGGCGACACCGATGTCTCGTTCCTGCCGCCGCACAAGCGCGACCTGGGCATGGTCTTTCAGAACTACGCCCTGTTTCCGCACATGAGCGTCGCCGGCAATGTCGGGTTTCCCTTGCGCCCGCGAAAATACGCGAAGGCCGATATCGCTCGACGGGTCGAACGGGCGCTCGAACTGGTCCGCCTGGGCGGCTATGGCGAACGGCGCGTCAGCGAGCTTTCGGGCGGCCAGCGCCAGCGCGTGGCCCTGGCCCGGGCCGTCGTGTTCGAGCCCAAGATCATCCTGATGGACGAGCCCCTCTCCGCGCTGGACAAGCAGCTCCGCGAAGAGATGCAGATCGAGCTCCGTCACCTGCATTCCACGCTCGGCGCAACGACGGTCTACGTCACCCATGACCAGCGCGAAGCGCTCACGATGAGTGACCGCATCGCCATCCTCAGCGATGGAAAACTGGATCAGGTCGACACGCCGCAGGAACTCTACGATGCCCCGAAATCGCGTTTCGTCGCGGAGTTCGTGGGTGAATCGACGCTCATTCCGGTTTCACGGATCGACGACAGGCGGGTCAGGTTCGGCGTCAGCGAACTGCGGACGGAACGCGCCCTGCCCTCCGGCGAGCAGCTTCTCCTCGCGATCCGTTCGGAGAAACTGAGATTCTCCGGGGAGGCCGGCGACGACGTGAACTCCCTGCCCGGCTCCGTGGAGGAAATCATCTACCAGGGCGACAGTATCCTGGTCTTCCTGACGCTCGAAGGCGGCGGTCGTATCTCGATGCGGCGTCCGGCACGGCACGACAGCAACGTCGCCATTCCCGCCGTCGGGGAACGCATCGGACTTGGATTGCACCCGTCCCACACGGTCGTCGTCCCGGCGGACTGACCGTACCATCGCCTATTGGCGACGATCCCTGTTCACGAACGACGCGGCGAAGCCGACCACCAGACTGGTCACGATCAGGATCGAACTGATCGCCGCGATCGTCGGGTCGATCTCGTCGCGAAGAGCGGTGAACATGATCTTGGTCAAGGTCGTGTTCAGACCGCCCGAGATGAACAGCGCGACGATCACTTCATCGACCGCAATGATGAAGGCGAACAACATGCCGGAGACGACGCTCCCCTTGATCTGCGGAAGCGTGACGAGAATGAACGCCCAGAACCGGTTGTAGCCGAGACTGCGCGCCACCTTCTCCTGGTTCATGTCGAAATTGCGCAGGCCCGCCAGGGTCGTCACGAGCACGAACGGGAGCGTCAGCATCGTGTTTGCCACGATCAGCCCGGTCAGCGTGTTGATCAGGTGGAGATTGGCCAGCACGAAGAACAGCCCGATCGCGATGATGATGTGGGGCACCATCAGCGGCAGGAGCAGCAACACCTGGATGCGCTTCATCAGCGGCCAGCCGCTGACATGGATCCCGTAGGCGGCCGCAACGCCCAGCGGCGTCGACAGCAGGCAGGCGAAGAACGAGACCTGGAGAGTGACGAACGTGGCGTCGATCCACTCCGGTGTCGTCAGGTACTGGCGATACCAGCGAAGCGACCAGCTGTCGGGAGGAAAATCGAGAAACCGCGAGTCCGAGAACGACATCGGGATGACGATCAGGATCGGCAATATCAGAAAGAAAAGCGCTGCCACGACAAACAGATAGAGCCAGATCCTGCGATAGTGGCTGACCAGGCCCGAGGTCGTATCATTATCCATTCTATTCGCCCATCAAGCGTTCGACCGCGAGGAACCGGTTGAGGATCCAGAAGATTCCCAGAACGACGGCAAGGAAGACGATCGCGACCGAACTGGCCGCCCCCCATTCGAAGAAGAGGTTCACGTTTCTCTCGATCAGCATCGAAATCATGATGGTGCGGCCGCCGCCGAGAATTGCGGGGGTGATATAGAACCCGACGCTCAGAACGAAGACGAGCAGAGCCCCGGCCAGGAAGCCCGGCAACGACAACGGAAAATAGACGGTCCAGAAGGCGAAGGTCGGACTGGCCCCCAGGCTGTGCGCGGCCTTCACCAGGCTCAGGTCGATCCGCTTCATGTTGGCGTAGAGGGGCAGGATGAGAAACGGCAGCATGATGTGCGACATGCCGATGATCGTGCCGGTCACATTGTGGACCAGGTAAAGCGGTTCATCGATGATCCCGATGGACATCAGCGCATCGTTCACCACCCCTTTCCGCTGCAGCAGGATGAGCCAGGCGTAGGTTCGGACAAGCAGGCTCGTCCAGAATGGGATGACGACGAACGTGAGGCCGATTGCCGCCCACCGCCTCGGCAACTGGCTGAGGACGTAGCTCACGGGATAGCCGACGATCATCGCGAAGGCGGTGACCGCGACGCTGATCTGGACCGTCAGCCAAAGGCTTCTGGAATAGGAGGAATCCTCCAGCATTCGTGTGAAATGCCGCGCGGTGAATTGCCCGTCTTCATAGAAGGAGAGACCGAAGAGCCAGGCAACCGGCACGCCCAGGAAAAGCGTCACCATGACCAGCGCGGGCACCGTCAAACCGAACATCTTCAGGCGTTCGCGCCGGATTTCCCGAGTGGCCTCCACACGCCGACCGGTCTGAGGAGTGAACTGGCTGTCGGTGCCTATGGCTTGGGGCGCCATTTCGTCTCCTGAACGTCTGCCGAGGTCAAAATTCGCCGATCTGCCGCCGATGAGGCGCGCTTATGGTTGTCACCCGAACGCCATATTAATCGAACGCCGCGCCGATACGACACAATCCATTTGCGACCGGAAAGATGATCATCGGTAGACCGAAAATGGTCAAACGACGATCACTTCCGGGTAGTCGTACAGCCGCGTCTAATTACGTTGAATACTACGATTCCGGTATGCAGGATCGCTGTCAGTAGAACTCAATTCTGGGGAGCGTCCCGTGGATCGGCTACTCATCGATTCAGGATCGAAAATGGAGAAGGTCGGCGCCTATTCTCGAGCTGTCGTCGATGGCGACTGGGTTTTCGTCTCCGGATGCGGTGGCCATGACTACGTCACCGGCGCCATAAGCGAAGACGTGGCCGAGCAGGCGGCACAGGCCTTTCGGAACATCGCGTCGGCGCTCGACAAGGCGGGCGCGGAACTCGCCGACGTCGTCCGGATCAGCCTGATCCTCTCCGACGCCGCCGACTATCCGAAGGTCGCGCCTGTCCTTCGGGACAACCTCGACAAGGTGCGGCCTGCTTGCACGGCATGGGTCGCGCCGCTGATGGATCCCCGCATGAAGATCGAGATCGAGGTTACAGCCCGCCACGACCGGCAAGCCTCCCGATCCTGATCGCGCGACCGGGATCAAGCCTCTCCGTATATTCGAACGAACGGGTCGGATGACATGACTTCACGAGTTGTTGGCGTAGACGTCGGCGGTACTTTCACCGACCTCATCCTGATCGACGAGCAGACAAACAGCGTGTGGCTGGAGAAGGTGCCGTCGACACCCCAGAATCAAGCCTTCGGCGTGATCTCGGCAATCGAGAAGACAAAGCAGGACCTGGGCGGCATTCGCGAGATCGTTCATGGCACGACGGTCACGACCAACGCCCTTCTGGAACGCAAGATCGCGCGGTGCGGCCTGATCACCACCAGGGGTTTCCGGGACACGCTCGAGCTTGGCCGGCGAACGAGGCCGGCGCCCTACGGCCTGATCGCCCAGTTCACGCCCTTGATCCCGCGCAACCTGCGCGTCGAGGTCGACGAGCGAATGGATGCCGAAGGAAATGTCGTCGTTCCGCTCGACGAAGGACAGGTCGCCGAAGCGGTCGAACGCCTGCGCGAACTCGGCGTCGAGGCGATCGTCGTTCATTTCCTGCACAGCTACATCAATCCGGCGCACGAACGACGCGCCGCCGAGATCGCCCGCGGCATCTGGCCGACGAACTATGTCACCGCGGGCAGCGACATCATCTCGGAGTTTCGCGAGTTCGAGCGTGGCGTCACCGCCACCGTACACGCGGCCGTGCAACCGGTCCTCGACCGCTATCTGTCCCGCTTGCAGAGCGAGCTCGCCAACAAGGGCTATGCCCGCGATCTTCTGGTCATGCAGGGGAACGGCGGGCTCGTCTCCTCGCGCATTGCCGCCGACGACGCCGTGCAGACGGTGATGTCCGGCCCTGCATCCGGCGTTTCCGCAGCCGCCTACTACGCGACGGCCGCCGGGTTCGGTCATCTGGTGACCTGCGACATGGGCGGCACCAGTTGCGATATCGGCGTCGTGAAGGGCGGCGTGCCGGAAATAACCACCGAGAAGCAGCTCGAGTTCGGACTGCCCATTCATGTTCCGATGGTCGACGTCCACACGATCGGCGCCGGCGGCGGAAGCATCGCCTATATCGACGACGGTGGCATGTTGCAGGTTGGTCCGGAATCGGCGGGCGCCTCGCCCGGCCCGATCTGCTATGGCCGCGGCGGCGAACGGGTGACGCTGACCGATGCCAACCTCCTTCTCGGGCGACTGGACAAGGACAACCTCCTTTCGGTCGACAATCCGGTCTCGATCGACGCCGTCGAATCCGCGATGACGACGCAGATCGGCGAGACGCTGGGCCTCGGCCCGGCGGAGAGCGCCGCCGCCGTCATCCGGATCGGCAACAACAAGATGGCCGGCGCCATTCGCATGGTCACGCTCTCTCGCGGCCTCGACCCTCGCGATTACACGCTGTTCGCTTTCGGCGGCGCCGGCCCGCTCCATGCCGTCGCGATCGCCAGGGAACTGGGTATCCCCCGCGTCCTGGTCCCGCTCCGGCCCGGACTGATCAATGCGTTCGGATGCATCGTGGCCGACGTCCGGCATGACTATGTGAATGTCATCAACAGGCGGCTGGAAGACACTGATATCGCTGAGGTTCATCGCGTCCTCAGAGACCAGGTCAAGACCGCCAGGGAGACCGTCGAAAGCGAGAATGTCGAGATCGACGACCTGTCGTTCACGCATCACGCGCACATGAAGTTCGACGGCCAGACCCACGTGCTCCGTATCAAGCTCGATGATGTCGATGTCGAACTGGCGGAGCTGCGAGCCCTGTTCGATGAAGCATACTGGAACCGCTTCGCGGTCCGGCTTCCGGAAATGCGCCCGGTACTGGTCGATCTCCACACGACGGTCTTTGGCCGCCGGCACAGCCTGCCGCTTGAAACGCTCCTCGCCCGGGAAGCGGCCGACGATATCGGCGACGCCGTAGTCGGCGAGCGCAGCGTCTGGTTCGAGGAGGGCGGCTGGCAGGCGACGCCGATCTACCGCCGGGAGCGGATCCCACCCGAAACGAGGTTCTCCGGTCCCGCCATCGTGGAACAGCTCGATACGACGGTCATCGTCGAGCCGGGCGTCGATGTGGAAGTCGACAGTTTCGGCAATCTTGTTTTGGTCGTGTGAGGATTGATGGCGATGAGCACTATTGATGACGTCACGCTTGCGGTGATCCAGAACGGTCTGCAGCAGGTCTGCAACGAGATGGACCTCGCGTTTCAGCGCGCCGCATTCAGCCCGACGATTTCCGAGACGATGGATCGTTCCGACGGCATCTACCATCGCGACACTGGCGACCTGATCGCGCAAGGCGAATGGGGCATGCCGATTTTCGTCGGCTGCATGCAGTTCTCGACCCAGGCGGCCCTGGCCTATATCCAGGAGCGCGGCATCGAGGTGCGCCCCGGCGACGTGTTCATGTTCAACGATCCCTACATGGGCGGGACGCATGTCATGGACGTGAAGTTCCTGCGCCCGTTCTTCTACAAGGGGCAGATCTTCGCGTGGTTCAGCAACACCGGGCATTGGCCCGACTGCGGCGGGATGGTGCCATCGGGGTTCTCCTCGACCGCCACCGAGATCGAGCAGGAAGGCCTTCGCCTGCCGCCCGTCAAGATCTTCAAGGAAGACGAGATCGACGAGGAGATACTGTCGATCGTCTTGTCGAACGTTCGCGTCTCCGAGGAGCGGATCGGTGACATCAAGGCACAGATCGGCGCGCTCACGATCGGGGATCGGCGGCTGACCGAACTTCTCGACCGCTACGGCGCCGACACGGTCGATTCAGCGATGGCCGAGTTTCGCACCCGGGCAGCGCAGCTGATGCGCGCGCGAATTGGCACCATTCCCGACGGGACCTACGAAGGGGAAGCGTTCGTCGATTCGGATGGAATCGACGACAGGCCCTTGCGCATCCACGTGACGATGCGCAAGACCGGGACCGAGCTCCACTTCGACCTGTCGCAGTCGAGCCCGCCCTGCGCCGGCCCCATGAACAGCGTGCTGGCGACGACGAAATCAGCGATCTACCTGGCCGTGAAGCACATCTTCCCCGACGTGCCGATCAACGCCGGCACGTTCGAACCGATTCACATTGCCGATCCGGACGGGACCTTCCTCTACGCCGAGTATCCGCGACCGGTTTCCGGCTGTGCCGCCGAGGTCAGCCAGCGCGTGTGCGAGGCCGTCTTCGACGCCCTGGTCAAGGCGGTGCCGGATCTTTGCTGGGCCGCACCGGCCGGAACGGTGGGCAACCTTTCGCTCGGCGGCAGGGACCCGCGCCGGGACCGGCACTATGTCATGTACAACCTGAGCGGCGGCGGATACGGCGGCAGTCTCTACGGCGATGGCATGAGCAACGGCTGTTCGACGACCGGGAACGCGGCAACCGCACCGGTCGAGGTGCTGGAACAATATTATCCAATCCTGTTCGAACATTATCGCCTGCACGAGCGATCCGGCGGACCGGGCAAGCGCCGCGGCGGCCTGGGCGTGAACTATCGTGTCAGGCTGCGCGGCGGGAATGCCAAGCTCTCGTTCATCATGGACCATGGGCGTAGCGGACCGCTTGGCGCGGCGGGCGGCGCCGATGGCGCGGTCAACCGTATCGTCCTGTCCTACAAGGACGGCCGCCAGTACATCCCCAGGCATCTCAGCAAGGATCAGGGCATCTCGATGACCGAGGGGGATTCCGTCGAGGTCTGGACGCCGGGAGGCGGCGGCTACGGGAATCCGCTGGAACGCGATCCCGCCTCCGTCACCAGGGACGTCTTTCTCGAGTATTACACGATCGAGGATGCGGCGAAGGATTACGGGGTCGTGATCGATCCGGAGAGCGGAACAGCCGACCTCGCCGGGACCGCGGCGCTCAGGGCGCAAATGATGAAAGAGCGGGCAGCCTCGGCCTGACGAAACCGATCGCCGATCTGCCGGGCCATCGCCGACCCGGCAGATCCGGCCGTATCGTGTGCCCTCAGCTCGCCGGCTTGCCGATCAGTTCTCCACGGATGGCATCGAGTCGTGTGCAGGCGATTTCCAGGTCCTCGAGGCTCGCGACCGGATAGCCCTCCGCGAGATCGAATTTTCGCGACGCCATGGCTTCATGGGCATGGCCTGTCAACGTGACCCGGCGGGCCGCTTCGTCGAGGACGATGCCCTCCATCTGTTCGAACCCCTTGTTGAACGCGATCGCGTCTTCCCGCGAAATGCCGTCCGGGAGGTTCAGCGATACCTCGCCGTTGTCGATTCTGACGGGGTACCCGCCCGGCAGCCCGAACGGGCCCGCCGCGTGCCCCACGTAGGTCTGGCCGGTGAGAAACGCGTGCGCCATCGGCACCACGGTGGTGCCGGTGATCTGGTTGAGTGAATCGTCCGATGCCGGCGGGAACTTCAGATCGCGGAACCGGGCCATGAAGTCCGCGACCTCCTCACCGTCGATCCACGCTTTCGGGTTGATGTTGCGGCGTTTCTCCGGCGGCTCCCTGAAGTCGGCGACATGCGGCTCCCACTGCGCCAGCATGCGGACCTTTCCGGGTTCGCGCGACCCCAGCATGGCCGCGGCCGACGTGGCGACGATGTCGACATTGCCGAAACCGAGCGGCACCGTCAGCCCCATGGCCTTGATGATCGAATTGGCAAGGTCGGGATAGGCACCGTTGATGACGACCGATCCGGTGCCGGCGCGCTCGATCGCGCGAACCAGCCTCGCCGTCAGGATCGTGTGAAAGGGCGTGGCAAGACCATAGCCACCGTCGCGGATCAGTTGCGACCACGCGCTGCTCTCGGCGAGCGCCCAGGGCGACTGCATCGATGCCGTCTGGACGACCACCTTCGGCTGCAATTGCCTCATCGCGCCCTCGAGCGCCTCCGGGCTGGACCAGTCGAGGATCGCCGGTTCAACGAAATTCGGGACCGAGAGCGCGGCCGCCCGGGCATTCGCGGCCAGCGCCAGCCACCGGCACCGCTCGGCATTGCGCCCGCCTATGGAGATCCTGAGCGGCCTCCCAACTCCGGTCGTGGCGAAGGAAAACAGCGCCGCCTCCGCAAGCGAGCCCGTCCCGGCCAGCAAAAGATCACAAGGATTCATCCACTATCTCCCAACCTCGATAGAATCGGCGTGCATTGCCGTATAGTCAGCCATCTTCCGGATCTGACACAGAGCATTTCAAGAGAATTCGTGACCGGTGGTCACTTGATTTACCCGCAGTGAACAGATGGCCATTTCGATTGTTCGAATGAATACTTAACGGGCGATTCCCGCGCGCTAAGGTGTGACAGGAGGAACTCATGAAACTTCGAGACCAGGTTGCCATCGTGACCGGTGGCGCAAAGGGTATGGGCCGGGAGATCACCCTGGCGCTGGCATCCGAAGGCGCGCATGTCCTGCTGGCGGCACGGGACGCGACGGCAATCGAGGCGGTCGCAGACAAAGTGCGCGCGATGGGCAGACACGCCGCGTCCGCCGTCGTCGACGTGACGAACCCGGAACAGGTGCGCGCCATGGCGGACGAGGCGCTCGGGCTTCCGGGCGGCCGCATCGACATCCTCGTCAATGTCGCGGGCATTCCGGGCCCCATCGAGACACCGGTTCAGGATGTCGATCCGGCGGCGTTCGACGAGGTCATGCAGGTCAACGTGACCGGCACCTTCCTTCCCATCAAGTATGTCGTCCCGACGATGATCGCGCAGCGCTACGGGAAGATCGTGAACATCGGCAGCAATTCCGGGACCGCGGGTTACCCGAACCGGGTCGGCTACGCCGCAAGCAAATGGGCGGTGCGAGGCATCACGCGGACGATTGCGATCGAACTCGGGCCGCACAACGTCAATGTCAACTGCATCAACCCCGGCATCGTCGACGGCCCGCGGATGCAGCGGCTGTGTCACGACCGGGCGGCGGCGCGCGGCGTCAGCGAGGAGCAGATCCGAGAAGAATACGCGGCAGCCCAGGCCATTCGGCGGATCACGACCGCCCGGGACGTGGCGAATGCCGTCCTGTTCCTGGTCGGCAAGGAAGGGCAGAACATCACCGGGCAGGATATCGACATCGACGGAGGCTGGGGGATCTGAAACCCGGTCGAACGACCTGAACCTGCTTCAGGGAAGGCCGCGCTCGCTCGCGATCATCACGGCCTGCGTCCGGTTCTTGGCCCCGAGTTTCCGGAACAGTCCCCGCATGTGATACTTGACCGTGTACTCCTCGGTATCAAGAGATCGCGCGATCTCCTTGTTCGAATTGCCTTTCTTCAGGAGGCCGAGAATGGTCGCTTCGTCTGAATTCAGGGGCTCTTCGAGTTTCCTGGCGGCCACCTCGGCCGCCGCCGCCAGCTGCTCTTCGATCTGATCGACCAGCTTCGACGGCACATAGCGATCGCCGGCCAGGATGAGCTGGATCGCGCCGACCATCGCGCGGGCCCCCATGGACTTTGGGATGAAGCCCGACGCGCCCGTTTTCAAGGCCTTGACGATATTGTCGGGGGTGCTGAGTCCGGACAGGATCGCGACCGGCACGTCGGGCACTTTCTGCCGCATCACATCGAGGCCCTCGAGCCCGTTCATGCCCGGCATATCGATATCTAGCAGGATCAGGTCGAGCGACTCCGCCGCTTCCGCCGACGCGAGCGCCTCCTGAAAGGTCCGGACCGAAATGACCGACAGGTTCAGATCGAGGCCTTCGAGGTAGGACGTCACGGTGTCCCGTACCAGGTCGTGATCGTCGGCGAACAGTATTCTCATCTGGAGCGCCTGTCGCCAGAGCGCCGCGCAGGATCGTGCCCCGCGCGGGCGTGCCCCATGGATACAGGGCCATGCGGCGGCCTGTTGCTGCCCTGACGCGTGAGAAAAGCTGTTCCCATGGGATATCCGGCCGCTCCAGATGGCGCTCAGTATGCTCAGCGCAGTTTCCCGAAAGTCTATCTCCCGGGAGGATTATGTCAAAGGTATCATTACCTTAACGCGGTCGAAGCCGGATGGTCGGGCGTTACAGCAAATCAGGGCGACGGATCAGCAGCGACCTGTTGCCGACCTTGACGATCCCCTTCGTCTGCAACCGGTCCAGCGAGATCGTGACCCACTGGCGGGAGCAACCGAGCATTTGCGCAAGAGCCTCGTGCGTGAAGGGGGCGCCCAGAACGATACCGTTCTTCTGCTCCACCCCGTGGATCGCCACCAGATTCCGCAGCAGGAGGCAGAGCCTCTCGGGCACCGAATTGGTACCGAGCATGTGGATCAGCGTGGAGAAGCACTTACCCTTGAATTCAAGCGCCTCGATCATGGCGACGGCGAAACGCGGAATCTCGCTGATCAGCTGCCGCATGTTCTCGCCGGAAAAGAAGTACACCTCGGTGGGACCGACCGCCGTCCCCGACCAGACATGCACGCTCTTGCTGAGCACTTCCGGCGTTCCGACGAGATTGCCGGGCCCCCAGTAGGCGAGCGTGATTTCCCGACCGCTCGGCCCGGAATAGTACGTCCGGATCATCCCGGACTTGATCGCAAAGACCCCTTCATGGGTCGCTCCCTGGAGAAACAGCGTCTCGTCCGACGTCAGCTTTCTGAGGCGGGCCCGCGCGAGCACGGTGTCGAGTTCGATTTCCGTCAGTGACTTGAAGAGATCGGGTTGCCGAACATCGGCGGCCACGTCATCGTCGGTCACGACGGCATTTACCCAGGCATTCCGGTTACTTCGATCGATAACAGTCACAGCACAACTCCCCCCGTTGCGGCCGCAGACAATGATCGAAAATCTCGTTAAAATTGAAGATCACTGCTGCAATTATTCTTTTGTTTGTACTTTCGATTATTTTTCGTTTTCTCTTCTCGCGCCATTTGGGTAACGCGAACGACTCCTTTCACCATGTTTTTCTAAAGTGTGTCGGCAAACGGCGGGAATGACAATATCCGGATTTGATCCGCAGGCCGGCCGGTAGCAACCGGACAGCGACTTGAAACGATTTCGGCCACTTGCCGGGACGAACACCGGCTATCGCGCCTGATCAAAGATTATGCACATCCCCGCCGGGACGTTTGTCAATTGCTTGACAGACAGGCGCGCCGCCCTGGCCAAGAGTGCCGGTCAGATACGAACCGCATCCATCCGAGCCGATACCCGTACGAAAGGCGACGACACCGTGTCCCTGTCCAACTCAGCCGACATAGAGTTGCGCGCGCTTCTGGAGCCGCGCTCGATCGCCATCATTGGCGCCTCCGCCGACCGAGGGAAAAACTCGGGCCGACCGGTGCATTTCCTGCACGAGCACGGTTACGAGGGTGAGGTCTTTCCGGTCAATCCGAAGTACGACGAGATCCTCGGCTGGACCTGCTATCCCGATATCCAGGCGGTCCCGAAACCCGTTGATCTGGCGGTCGTCGTCGTGCCGGCCGTTGCCGTTCCCGAAGTGGTCAGCGCGGCGGCGCGCTGCGGGGCGCGGAGCGCGCTGATCATTTCATCCGGTTTTGGCGAAATCGGTGGAGACGCGGCGGCAGCGGAGCGGGAGATGATCGCCATCGCCCGGCGCCACGGCATGCGCGTATGCGGTCCGAACTCGACCGGCCTGATCAATACCGAGAACCATCTCGTCACCACCATCAGCCAGGCGGCGGACGGCATGGCGGCGACCCCCGGCGGACTCGCGCTGGTCAGCCAGAGCGGCAATTTCGGAACCTTCATGATCGACCTCGCGATCGCCCGGCAGATCGGCGTCTCGCATTTCGTTTCCTCGGGCAACGAGGCCGATCTGGGCTTCCCGGACTATGCCGCGTTCCTGCTCAACAACCCGAAAGTCGATGTGATCGCCGGCTACATCGAATCGATCCGCGATCCGTTCCGCCTGCGCGAAGTCGGACAGATGGGCCTGAATGCAGGCAAACCGATCGTCATCGTGAAAGTCGGTCGCACGGCCTCCGGCGCGCGCGCCGCTCTGTCCCACACCGGCGCGATCGTCGGCGACGACGCACTCTGCTCGGCAATGCTCGAACAGAGCCGGATCCTCCGCGTCGAGACCGAGGAAGAGCTGCTCGACGTTCTCCCGATGCTGTTGAACAAGCGATTGCCGTCGGGTCGACGGGTTGCCGTGCTGTCGGTTTCCGGTGGTGGCGCGACCATGGTCGCCGACGCCTGCGAGGCGATGGGCCTCGACGTGCCACCGCTGGGTGAGACGACAATGGCCCGGCTGCGTGAGGCTGTTCCCTATTACGGTGCCGTGACCAACCCGGTCGATCTGACCGGACAGGTGATGACGACGCGCGGCAGCGTCGGCCATTGCCTGGACGCGGTCGCGAACGACGACGACATCGACGCGACCATCCTCTTCCTCGGCATGATGCAGAAGAACGGCGAGCAGATCGCCGATGAAGTCATCGCCTGCGCGGAGCGCAATTCGAAAGCGTTGATCGTTTCCTGGGTCGATGGCCCGGCCGGGCCGATTGCCCGACTGCGCGAGGCCGGCATCTGCGTGACCACGGCGCCGGCGCGCGCCGGCGCGATCGCCCTGAGTCATGCTGTACGTTACGCGGAATGGGCCGGCCTGGCGGAGCCTCGCGCACGCCTGAAGACCGTGGTGCCAACCGAGACCGTACATCCCGGAACCGGGTCGACGGATCCGGCAAGGGGCCGTGAACTCGTTGCCGCTCTCGGCATCCCCCAGCCGCGCAGCAGGACCGTCTCGACGGCGGAGGACGCCGTGCAAGCCGCGGAGGAAACCGGTTACCCCGTGGTCGCGAAGCTCGCCCATCCCGTTGTCGCGCACAAGACCGAGGCCGGCGCGGTCCGGATCGGCCTCCGAACCGCCGGAGCCGTCCGCGAGGCTTTCGAGCATATGGCCGATGTCGGCCGCGGGCTCGGGGCCGAGAAAGTAGTCGTCACGGTGGAGCAGCAGATCGCCGCCGGCACCGAAGTGATCGTCAGCGTGCGGCGGGATCCGCAATTCGGGCCGGTCCTCAGCGTCGGCCTCGGCGGCATCTGGACCGAACTGCTCCGGGACGTCGCCGTCGGCGTGCTCCCGATGACGACGGCCGATATCGAGGCGATGTGCCGGCGCATACAGGGCGCCGCCATTTTCGACGGCTATCGGAGCCAGCCGGCGGTCGACCTGCCCTTCGTGGTCGATGTCCTGCAGCGGCTCGGCGACGCGGCCCTGGCCGAGCCGTCGCTGTCGCTTCTCGAGATCAATCCGTTGATCGTGCACGAAGCCGGGAACGGTGGCGTCGCCGTCGACGTGCTGATGGCGTCGGACGGGACCGCACCCGATGGAAGCGGCTCGTGACCGTCCCCCTGCTCGACTACGGGCGGATCGCGATCGGAGAAATCTACGCCGATCGGGAGATCGTCGCGACCGCCGAACAGGTTGCCGGATATGGCCACGCCGTGCGCGCGGCCGCCGGGTTGCCGGAACGGGACGACGACGGCATGTCATTTCTTCTCCCGGCGAGCTGGGCGATCCCGCGTGTCTCGTTCACCGACTGGCGCGTCCCCGGTGGCGGGATCCACGCCCGGCAGTCGTGGAGGAACAGGCTTCCGGTCCGGATCGGCGACCGCCTCCGGTTGCGCACGACCGCAATCGGCAAGTACGAACGGAACGGTCGCCGCTATGTCGAGTTCGCCGCCGATCTCCGGCGCGCAGACGGCCAGTCGGTCGGCGACGGCGTCCTGACCATCGCGTGGCCGGCATGACCTCGGCCCCGTCCCTCCCTCCCGCGCGGCTTGACCCGCATGCCTGGATCATCACCCAAGCGCAGATCGAACTTTACGGCAAGGCGGCGGGCGCGGACGACCCGATCCACATGGACCCGGTTGCCGCGAAGGAGACGCCGCTTGGCGGGACCATTGCCCAGGGCATGCTGGTGCTGGCCGTCATGGGAGAATACGTGGCGGCCCGGATCGCAAGCCCCGCTGTCTGGATTGCCGGAGGTGAACTCGATGTACGCTTTCGACGCCCCGTCCGTCCCGGAGATCGGCTGACCATTCACGCCACGAAGGCGGATCAGGCGTCGAACGGCGCCGCCGGTGCGGCGACATACGAGATCTGGTGCGAGAACCAGCATGGAGACCATGTCGTCGCGGGCCAGGCGCATATCCCGCTCGACGGATTCCGGTAGTCCAGGTGCCCAACGAGATCATCGTCATTCTCGCCATGCAAGCGGCGATGCTGCTCGCCGCGTTTCTCCAGTCCGTGACTGGGATCGGCTTCGGCCTGATCGCGGTGCCGATCCTTCTGATCGCCCTGCAGGGAGGCTCGGCGGTGCAGGTCGCCATCGTGCTCAGCCTCCTGGTCTGCATCGTCATGTCGACGTCGCTGTACAAGCTGGCGGATCGTCCGGTTCTGCGCGATCTGGTCTATGGCTCGATCCTCGGTTTGCCGGTCGGCATCTGGCTTTTCTCGGCCATCGACATCCTGACCCTGAAGGCGGTGGCGGGGATCACGACTGTGCTGATGGCGCTTCTCGTCGCCGTTCGAAGCTCGCTTCGGCCCTGGCATCTGCTTACCACCCTCGGGCGCCCCGGCTATGTGGGGGCCGGTATCCTTTCCGGGGTCATGAGCGCGGTTCTCGCCATGCCGGGGCCGGCGGCGGTAACTCATCTCGCGGCCACCGGCTTCGACAAGGACGCGACGCGGGCAACGAGCCTCTCGCTTCTTGTCCTCTCGCACGCAGCCGCCCTTGCCCTGCAGGCCGGCTTTGTCGGCATTTCCGCGGAAACGGCCATGACGTGCCTCTGGCTCGCGCCGGCGACCATCGCCGGAACCTTCATCGGGCGCAGCGTCGCGGCTTATGTGCCGACGCGGCAGTTCAGCTGGGCCCTGGTCGTCATTCTTCTCGTCACCGGTTCCTCGATGCTGCTCGCCGTCACGCTCGGCGATCAACTGCCGCGTTAAAGCGGCGGGCGGGGCCCGGTTGGTCAATTGGTTGACAGACACTTGCAGTGCCTATCCCTAGCGTCACTCGCATGGGGACCTGGTGGAAATGAAACGGAACGGAACCTTGGCAAAATCGGATCTGTCGATCAGCGAGGAACATGACGGGCGGCTCGTCCGCGTCGTGATCGCGCGACCGGAGCGGCGTAATGCGCTCAGGGCACAGACCTTCCGCGAGTTGTTCGCGCTGTTCGACCGTCTGCGGTCGGATGCCCGATGCACCGTCCTGACGATCACCGGCGGCGGCGATCGGGCGTTCTGCGCCGGCGCCGACATCGAGGAAATCTCCGGGCTGGAACCGCATGAATTTCGTGCCTTCTGCCAGAACACGATCGAGCTTTACCGCCGCATGCGTGCCCTTCGGCAAATCGTCGTCGCCTCGGTCAACGGCGCGGCATACGGGGCCGGCTGCGCCCTCGCCATGGCTTCGGACCTGGTCATCGCCGACGCGCGCGCGCGCTTCGCCCAGCCCGAGATAAGGGTCGGCATCCTTGGCGGCTCCGCGCTGCTGCCGCGACATCTTTCGAACCCGCGCCTCGCCGCCGAGATGGTCCTGACCGGACGGTCGATTTCGGCGGACGAGGCCGAACGATACGGCCTCGTCAACCGCGTCACATCAGCCGACGGGCTCACCGCCGAAACCGACGAGATGATCGCGACGCTGCTCGCCCTGCCTGCTGGCGCGCTCGCCCTGGCCAAACAGGCGCTGGTTCGCGGCGACGCCGTCCCCGATGCGATCGCGGCCTTCGAGATACAGCAGGACCTTGCCACGGCCGCTTTCGCGCTGCCGGAGCGGGCCGAGCGCATGCAGGCCTTCCTGTCACGAACCGACGACCGACCGAAGGCCCGCGGCTAGAGCGGACGCCGGACGGACCGATGTTTCATCAACGCCACGACGTCAGTACAAACCGGAGAAGCAAGATGCCCTCCCCCAGCAGTGAAGCGGTCCATCGGAGCGCCAAACGGGACATCGTCGTCGATCGGGTGCACAAGGTATTCGGCGCCGGAGAATCCGCAACCACGGCCCTCGACGGGATATCCTTCCAGATCGAGGACGGCGAGTTCATCAGCCTGATCGGCCCGAGCGGCTGCGGCAAGACGACCCTGCTGTACATGATCGCGGGCTTCCACACGCCGAGCGCCGGCGAAGTGCTGGTAAGCGGACAACCGGTAACAAGCCCGGGCGCCGATCGCGGCATGATGTTTCAGGAATACTGCCTGTTCCCCTGGCTGACGGTTCAGGGAAACGTCGAATTCGGATTGCGGATCAAGGGGATCGCGAAATCCGAACGGCACGAGATCGCGAACAGCCACATCCGTCGGGTCGGGCTCGACGGCTTCCAGAACCGCTACCCGCACCAGCTCTCGGGCGGCATGAAGCAGCGCTGCGCGCTCGCCCGCTGCTTCGCGAACGACGCGAACATCCTGTTGCTCGACGAACCGCTCGGCGCCGTCGACGCGATGACCCGGGAAGAGCTGCAGGACGAGATCCAGGATATCTGGTGGGACGATGACAATCGCCGCCGCAAGACGGTCGTCAACGTCACCCATTCGATCGACGAGTCGGTATACCTGTCCGACCGGATCATCGTGATGTCGCCGCGCCCCGGGCGCGTCCGGGAGATCATCGAGATACCCTTCGAACGTCCGCGTCGCCCCGAACTCCGGTTCGAGCCGGAATACCAGCGCTTCGTCGCCTACGTTCACGACCTGCTCAAGTCCTTCAAGGGGCACTGAGAAATGCCGGACCAGGACAGAAAACCGACAGCGCGAGGCCGTTCATGAGCCGTTACACCATCCATCCCCTTTGCGTCGGCGCGATCCACAATTTCGAGAAATCGACTCTCACCTATCTTGGCAATGTCGGCACCAAGGTCTCGATCCCGCTGATCATCTGGGCCATCGTCGGTGAAAACCGCGTCATCCTGATGGATTCCGGCCCGGACGATCCCGCCTGGGTACGCGCGAATCTCGACCGGGTCGTCGAGCGCGAACCCGGCATGGATCCGGTGTCCGCGCTGGCGCGCATCGGGATCGCCGCGGACCAGATCGACACGGTCGTGATCAGCCATCTCCACTGGGACCACAGCGGCAGTCTCGAACTGTATCCGAACGCCGAAATCCTGGTGCAGCGTGAGGAGCTGGCCTATGCCAACTGCCCCGCGCCCTGCTTCTGCCGGACCTACGCGGCGCCGATCGGCGGCCATTCGCCGAGCTGGCATCGGGTGGCCCGGCGCATTCGTCCGGTGACCGGCGATTTCACCCTCGCTCCTGGCATCGATGTCCTGCATCTGCCGGGCCATTCGCCCGGAATGCAGGGCCTGTCGGTCGCCACCGCGAACGGTCGCATCGTGCTCGGCTCGGACACCTTCAATCTTTTCGAGAATTTCGAACAGGGCGTGCCGCCGACCATTCACACCGATATCGACGCATGGTTCCGGTCGCTCGAACGGGTGCGGGCGATCACCGATACCGTGCTTCCCGCCCACGACATGAAAGTGCTGGAGAGAGCCTCGTATGGGGCCTGAAGAATCGGCCACACGGGGATTTACAGGAGGCGTGCGATGTCGTCAGCGACCAACGAGGCAGACATGACAAGACCGGAACGCGACGAGATAGCCGGACCGAAGGGGTCCGGAAAGGACGCCACCGGTCTGTTTGCCCGGCTGATGCGCCAGCAGGTCTATCTCTACCTGGTTCTGCCGCTCAGCGTGCTGCTTCTCTGGCATGTCACGGCTGCCCACACGGACCTGTTTCCACCGGTTCTGCTGCCGACGCCCTGGAAGGTCGTCGTGTCCGGCATGGCGATGATCGAAAGCGGCGAACTGCTGAGTCACATCCGGATCAGCCTCGGCCGCATCCTGACAGGCATGGCATTCTCGGTCTGCCTGGCCCTGCCGCTTGGCGTGTTCATGGGCCTGTCGCGCAGGTTCGAGAAGATCGCCGACGGCCTGATCTCGCTGATCCGCCCGATCCCGCCGTTGGCCTGGCTGCCGCTCGCGGTCCTGTGGCTTGGCATCGGCAACGCGACGGTCGTCTTCATCACCTCGGTCGCCGGTTTCTTCGTGATCCTCGTGAATACGATCGCCGGCGTGAAAGGGGTCGACCAGGTGCTGATGCGGGCGGCGATGTCGCTTGGCGCGAAGGGCAGCGCGCTGATATTTCGCGTCGTCCTGCCGGCCGCGATCCCGGCCGTCATCACCGCGGTTCGGGTCGCCGTCGGCATTTCCTGGATGAGCATCGTGGCGGCCGAATTCGTCGCCGCCTCCGATGGCCTCGGCTACCTGATCACCTTCTACCAGGACGTGCTCCGGACCGACATCGTCATCGTCGGCATGTTCACCATCGGCGCGCTCGGCATCTCCATGGATGTGCTGCTGCGTCGCCTGGAACACTTCCTCGTGCCCTGGCACGAGGGTGTGAAGGTCGGTCGTTAGAGGCCTCTCACACGCGATCGCGACTTCAACCAGAAACGAGCATCAGAGGGAGGAAACGAACGATGAGAATGGGAACGAAACTTGGAAGCCGCTTCGGGCAGGTCCTGAGAACCGTCGGCGTGCTGGGGCTGATCGCCGCCGCGCTGCCGGCCCAGGCTGCCACCGAAGTGCGGGTCGCCTGGCTGGTCGGCCCGAACACCCCGCTGAGCGTGACGCTCGTCGAGGAGAAACTCTTCGAGAAATATGCCAAGGAGGCCGGCTACGACGTCACCGTCGAATGGCACAAGGGGATGAGCGGTCCGCCGGTGAGCCAGGCGCTCGCGGCCGACCGCCTGGATTTCGAGATGGGGACGTCGGCGATGCCGCTTTCGTCGCGTCTCCAGGCCGGTATCGCGGCCATTCCGATCGGCATTGCGGCGACCCACATCAGCAACGCGGTGCTGGTCAGGCCGAAGGGCAAGACCGACGTGACGTCGATCGCCAAGCTCGAGGGCAAGACCGTCGGCACCTTCATCGGGACCGCCGCGCATTACGTGCTGGCCGCCGGCGTGATGCTCGAAACCGGCAAGTCGCTCGATGAGGCCGGGATCAAGCTGATCAACGTCAAGCCCGCCGAATGCGTCAAGATGCCGGAGATCATCGACGCCTGCGCCACCTGGCCGCCGTTCCGCTATTTCGGCCCGCAGACCGGCCTGTCCTCGCTGCTGTTCGATGCGGATGGCCGCTACGGCGAAGGCCACGAGAACGCCGGCGGACGTTCGGCCGATGTCGCCAAGTCCTGGGCCGCCCCGTCCGGCTTCATCGCCGACTCGCTGCATCTCTCGGTTCGCGAGGCCTTCATGGACGAGCATCCGGATCTCGTCGTGGCCATGCTGCTCGCCGTCTGGGAGGCGGTCGACCGCATTTCCACCGACCGGGAACGGTCGATCGAGCTGGCCGGTCCCCATTGGGGCCTGCCGCGCGAGGTCGCGGAAAAGGTCATGGACACCGCCGGCGAGCCCGCCGGCGTCCGCAACGCGCCGATCATGCTGGAAAGCGATGCGCTGGCAATCATCAAGGCGTCCGAGTTCATGGAGCACGCCAAGATCGTCGACAAGGCGATCACCTGGGAGGAGTTGATCACGATCCTCCGAAAGGGCGCCGCGATGCAGAAGCTCGCCTGGGAGAAACGCGGCGGCAAGCCCTCGGTCGACGAGCTGCTGGCCGGGTTCAAGGGTGAATCCGCGACCTTCGGTACCATCGAGCTGCAAGGCGGCGCGCCGATCTGGATGATCGACGACGTTGCCGACTGGGGCCGGCGCATGTACAAGCCCGGTCCCTTCTAGGGGGCCGACCACGGACGAATACGGACGCGCCGGGGGATCTCCCCGGCGCGTCTTTTTCCATCCGCCGAACGCGCACGTTCGGGGCTCCCGGACAGGACGCGCTCGGGATGAACGGGTGGTTCAGCGTTATCGGACCCTGCGAGTCGGATTCACCCCCGCAGGCCCGACCGAAGCCGTATACCAGAGTCAGCGATCCAGGGATTTCTCACTCGCCGACCGGTCGCCGGCGACATTCGCCGGGAAGCCGACGAGCCTTTCCACGAGCGATGCGATCATCAGCAGGCGGCGGTCCTCGTACATCCGCGCAACAAGCTGAATGCCTATGGGCAATCCGGATGCGCTCGTGCCGGCGGGCAGCGAGAGGGCCGGCTGGCGCGTGAGGTTGAAGAGGAACGTGTAGGGGTTCCAATCGAGCCAGTCTTCTTCCGCGCGGGCACCCGGACCGAGTCGCCCGGCGGCAAAGGGAAGGATAGGAAGACACGGCGTCAGCAGGACGTCGTAAGTCTCGAGTTGCCGCTGAAGGCTTTCCCCCAGTTTCTGGCGGCTCATCATCGCTTCGTAATACGCCATGAGCGACAGTCCCTCGCCCCGTTCGGCAACCTTCCTGAAGCCCTCGTCGAGCAGATCGTGCCGTTCGGCCGGGATGGTCCGGGCCAGCCAGCAGGTACCCGCCTGCCAGTGCGGATCGAGGATCCGACGCGCCTCTTCCAGGGGAAGGACCAGTTCCGTGAGTTCCGCCCCCGCGTCCGCAAGGCGCCCGATTACGTCCCGCATCACAAGCGAGACGTCGGGATCACACCGCGCCTCGTCCGGAACGAATGCCACCCTCAGGCCGCTCAGTTCCGTGACCGGCGGGCGGGAGGCGACTGTTTCCGGTACGGCGTTCCAGTCTCTCGGATCCGGCCGGGCGATCGTGTCCAGCATCAGGCCGAGATCGTCGACAGTCCGGGCGATCGGCCCCACGTTGGAGAGGGTGAACATCGGACCCGACGGCCAGGCCGGAACGCGGCCGAAGGTGGCCTTCATCCCGACCACGCCGCAGAAACTCGCGGGAATGCGCAACGAACCGCCGCCATCGGTGCCGATCTGGAAATGCCCCATCCCCGTCGCCGCGGCGCACGCGGCCCCGCCGCTGCTGCCACCACTGGTCAGGGCGGGGTTCCAGGGATTCCGGGTGATCCCGGTCAGCGGACTGTCAGCGGTACCTTTCCAACCGAACTCGGAAGTCGTTGTCTTGCCGAGAAAGACCGCCCCAGCCTCGCGAAGGCGGGCGACCGCCGGCGCGTCTTCGGCCACCGGCGTGTCCGCCGCGAGAGCCACCGAGCCGAACCGGGTCGGAATCCCGCGCACCCCGACCATGTCCTTCACCCCGTAAGGAACGCCATCGACCGGCGACAGGGGTGTGCCCCTCCGCCATCGTGCCTCCGACGCGGCGGCTTCCCGCATCGTCGTGTCGGGATCCAGGTGGCAATAGGCGTTGAGACGATCGTTGAGCCCGTCGATCCGGGCGACAACCTCCTTCGCCGCCTCGACCGGCGAGGCATCGCCCGAGCGGTAGCACCGCACGAGGTCCGAGACGGGCATCGTGGCGAGGCTCTGTCGATCTCCTGGCAGCGTCATATCGATCCTCCCGGCCGCCGGCCTACATGAGTTTCGTGAGCCCGAGCGAGAGCATCGGGAGAAAGGCTATCGCCAACAGAGCCAGGATGGCGGCGGCGACATAGGGAAGAACGCCGCGGACGACCACGCTGTATGGCATCCCGGAGACCGAGGCGGCCGTGAAAAGATTCAACCCGAAGGGCGGCGTGAAGAAGCCGACCACGAGGTTCACGCAGAAGACCACCCCGAGGTGAATCGGGTCGAGCCCGAGGGCAAGCCCTATGGGCACGAGGATCGGTGCGAGAATGATGATGCTCGCGCCCGCATCCATGATGCAGCCGACGATCAGGAGGAAAACCGTGAGGATGACGAGATAGAGTTCCGGCGAATCCAGCATCGGCGCCAGACCGTTGGCGAGCATGCTCGGAATGCGGGCCGCCGCGAGGATCCAGCCGAAGATGCCGGCCGCACCGAGGATGAAGCCGACCAGTGCCGAGGTACAGACGGACTCCTCCAGCACCTTCCAGAGCGCCCGCGGCGATAGTGCGCGGTAGCAGATCCCGAGCAGGAAACTGAAGAGCACGCCGATCGCGGCCGCTTCCGTGGGCGTGAAGATGCCGCCATAGATGCCGCCGAGGATTACCACCGGCATCGTCAGCGCCGGGAGAGAGCGGAGGACGACCTGGAACCGCTGATCGGGCACCCCATCGTTTCCGGTGGTCGCTTGCCCCAGCCCGAGCCGCCGCGCCTGAATGAGAACCGTGATCACGAAGACGATGCAGAGCAGAATGCCCGGAGCGACATTGGCGATGAACAGCTTCGGTATCGAGACGT
Organism: Oceanibacterium hippocampi; assembly: GCF_900172325.1. GTDB lineage: Bacteria > Pseudomonadota > Alphaproteobacteria > Sneathiellales > Sneathiellaceae > Oceanibacterium > Oceanibacterium hippocampi. Next base: position 822,788 of record NZ_FWFR01000002.1, read on the forward strand.
TCATCGTCGCGCCGTAAAGGATCAGCGCGATGCTGGGCGGAATGATATTGCCGAGCGCACCCGACGCTGCGGTCACGCCGGTCGCCATTCGGGGCGGATAGCCCTGCTTCAGCATCGCCGGAATCATGATGCTTCCGATGGCGGCAACGGTCGCGGGCGCGGACCCGGTCAGGGCGCCGAACATCGCGCAGGACACCACCGTCGCGACCCCGAGCGAGCCCCTCACATGGCCCACCAGCATGTTGATAAGGGCGATCAATCTGCCCGAGAGTCCCGCGGCACCCATCAGGTTTCCCATCAGGATGAACAGGGGAATCGCCAGCAGCGGAAAGGAATCGATACCCCCGACGACCTGCTGCGGGACCACGATCAACGGGCGCATATCGGTGATCAGAAGGAAGATCGTACTGCACGTGAGCAGCGAGAAGCCGATCGGAACGCCCGCCAGGAAGAGGAAGATCATCAGGGAGAACAAGAGGATCATCTCCTGCATGAAGCTACTCCTCCCCCCGGCGCCATTCCGCGAGAATGCCGACCACGCAATGAACGGTGATGATCGCGCCGCTTACCGGCACCGCGAGATAGACGTAGGCCATCGACAGGCGCAGGGCGGGGCTCAACTGCTTCCCGACGATGCCGACGATCTTGATGCCGTAAAAGATCAGGACGGCGGAGGTCGCGATGATGACCGTCAGCACCAGGGCGGTGTGAATCGACTTCAGGGACCTGGGCAGCGCGGACACGAGCACGTCGATGACAGCATGTTCCCCGCGCTTCACGAGGACACAGGCGCCGAGCAGCGTCATCCAGATGAAGCAATAGCGGGTCATTTCCTCGATCCAGACGGGTGACCAGCCGATGAAGTACCGTCCGCCGACCTGGGCTGCGGCAAGCAACGCGATGATCGCGATCAGGCACGACGCGATGATCCGGCAGAGTATATCGAGGTAGTCGCTCGCGCGTTCGAGCGCGAAGCCGGCGGCCTTCATGGCGTCTCCCCCTTCTTCTCAATCGTCAGGCAAGGCCCTTTCCCAGACAATGCCATGCAAACGAGACTCAGGCCCCGCAGGTCGGAACCATGCCGGGCCTGAGCCGGAAGACGCTTACTTCGAGAACTGTTTCGCCTGTTCGATCAGGTCGGCGCCGAGCGCATCCGCATAGCGATCATAGACAGGGGCCACTGCCTTCTTGAACTCAGCCTTGTCGACGTCGCTGACAATGGTGACCCCGGCTTCCGCAAGCCGCTTCTCGGCCTCGCCCTCGCCGGAAACGAGGAACTTGCGCTGTGCCGCGACCGCCTGGTCGGCGGCCGCCTGGAGAATGGCCTTCTCCTTGTCGGACAGGCTGCTCCAGACGCTGCCGGACACGACCAGCGGGATCGAGACATAAACGTGTTCGGTCTTGGACAGGTACTTTGCGGCCTCGTAGAAATGACTGGAGAGATACAGCAGCGTCGGGTTTTCCCCACCGTCGATGGTGCCCTGCTGCAGTCCGGTGAAGACTTCCGGGTATGCCATCGAGGTCGCGTTCACTCCCAGTGCGCGCCAGGTATCCACATAGACCGGCGTTTCGGGGATACGGACTTTCATGCTCGCCATGTCGGCCAACGAACGGACCGGGCCCTTGGAGTTGTAGAGGTTACGGAAACCGCCATGGCCCCAGCCCAGGACCTTCAGGCCCATGCCCTCGAGGTTATCCTCGATCGGCGCGGTGAATTCAGAATCCATCGCCTTGAAGGCGGCATCATAGGTGGGGAAAAGATAGGGCAGGTCGAACACCATCGCCTTGGGCTCGAAGTTGCCGAGGGTGAAGCTGCCGAGCAGGCTCATGTCGATGGTACCGAGCTGGAGCCCCTCGGCCACCTGTCGCTCGCCGCCGAGCTGCGCTCCGCCCAGCACGTCGATGGCGATCGCGCCCCCGCTCTGCTCCTTGACCCCGGCCGCGAACGCGACCGCAAGATAGTGGTACATGTCGTCGGGCTTCTCCACCGAGACATGGGCAAGCTGAAGCGTTCTGGTTTCGGCATTGGAAATGCCGGCCCACACGAAGCTTCCGGCCAATGCGGCCAGCGTAGCCGTGAGCAATTTCTTCTTGTTCATGGATCAGTTCCTCCTCTTTCGATTTTCTTTCCGGACCGGCCATTCGTCGGTCCCGGAATGGGCCGCGACCGAATGGTGTCCTGATTCCAATTTTCCTGATCTGGCCGGCACGATCTGCCTGCCCTTGCCTGCCCGTCAGCCCTCAGATTTCAGCTGACTCTTCCTCCAGCGGACGCCGCTTCTTCACATTGAAGCGCCCGTCATAGATCGGCCCCTCCCCGGTCGTCGGGCCCACGTACTGGACATAGAGGATCTCGCCTGCCTCGATTGTCTCGAGCTTGTATTCGAAGTGCGGATCGGGGTGGAAGATCATGGTTCCGGCCGAGTATTCCGCACCGTTGATTCTGAAAGTCCCGCTCAGGAAGTACCAGATCTGCGCGAAGTAATGGCTGTGCAGGGGATGGGTCGAGCCCTTCTCGTACCTGACGACCCCGGCGTTGGGAATCGTCCGGTCCTCCGACGTCGGGTGGAACATCATCTTCGTGAACTGCCCCTCGTAGCGGAGATTCTCCCACTCCAGATCGTCACGATGGGCGACGCGCATTTCCTGATGGGCCTCCGTCAATGGACCGTCACGCCCCCCCGGATTGATGATCTTCTTCCCCGTGATCTTGTCTATCTTCATCTCGCATCCTCTCGACGATCAACTGGATCCCGTTTAGATGTTTTTGTATCCATAACGAATTTCGCTGTCAATACCGCCCGGGCGACATGATGCCGTAACCGGTTGCCGCCGGCGGACAGATCCGACGCACAATTCAAGGCGGAATCCGGGAGATATGTGAGAAAGACAGGCAGCAGCGGCGGGGGGGCGGTCCGATCCGGCTCGGTGGAAACCCGGATGTACGGTTGCGCTCAGTCCCGCTCGGGCAGGTTCAGCTTCCGGCGCCGACCCATTCGATCACCAGTGCGCGTGTGCGCAGAACATGATCCTTCATCGCCTTGCCGGCGCGTTCGTGATCGCGCGCTGAAAGAGCGGCGATGATATCCTCATGCTGCTGGACGTTCTCGTCGAGCAGGCGCGGCGGCATCCGGGACGCCAAAGACATCACCCGCGAAACCACGTTGCCCTGCATCTCCGAGACGAGATCCTTCAGCATCTCATTGTGACAAGCGTCGCAGATGACATCGTGAAATCGCGCGTTGTGGAGGACCCAATCGATGTCCTTGGCATCCGGGTCATGGACGATCAGGGTGCGCGCATAATTCTTCTGGTGAAACCGCAAGGCCGTCAGGTCCTCGTCGGTGATCCAGTCGACGGCCAGACGTGCGGCCAGCCCCTCAAGTTCGGCCCGTATCTCGAAAGCCTCCTTGATCTCCCTCAGGTTCGGGACGACGATCTTGGCGCGACCGGATGAAGTGACAGAGATCGCGCGCTTCGCCTCGAGGAAACGCAATGCCTCGCGGACCGGCGTCCGGCTGATGCTGAACTCTTTCGCGAGGGAGTTCTGACTGAGCGTATCGCCGGGCCGGTAATGACCGCTCTTGATCCGTCGGAGGATCTCGTCGGCGATCTCGGTTGACGATCGGAAACCAGTATCTTCGCCGTGAGTCTTCATGTGCACGTCCTTATTTGCGGCGAAACCGGTTGCGCACCCTACGCCTTGACTGTCCGCATGAACAGTTCTTCCATGGCTCGCGATATAGTACGCCCCGGTCCGGAGGCACAAGGCCCGGCCGACAACCGCAAATTGGTGCACCCTCGATATCGCCCGGGTACGATTGGCGAGCGATCGAACCTGGTGGAGACACAGCATGGACCGATTCACCGGCGGTTGCCTGTGCGGCAACGTCCGTTTCGTGGCGACGGGACTGCCTTACCGGGTCGGCCTCTGTCACTGTCTCGACTGTCGCAAGCATCATGGCGCGCTGTTCCACGCTTCCGCGATATTCCCCGAGGATGCGGTGACGATCACGGGCGACGTGCACGACTACCGCGGTCGGTTCTTCTGTCCCCGCTGCGGCTCGTCCGTCTTCGCCCGCAGCGCCGACGAGATCGAAGTCAACCTGGGCTCGCTCGACGCGCCCGACCAGTTGACGCCCACCTATGAAAGCTGGATCGTCCGCCGCGAATCCTGGTTGCCGCCGTTTCCGCTCACGAGACGATACGACCGGGATCGCGACGCATCGGGTCGCTCCGAGACATAGGCCGCAGGAGGGGCCGATTCGAGCTCGGCCTCATCAACGGCGACGCGCCACGCGGGGCACCGCGCTCCCGGCTAGATGATGCGTTTCCTGATCTCGGTCACGACCAGTTCCGCGATGATGACCACGGCGAAGATGCTGAGCAGCACTGTCGACACCTTGTCCCAGTAGAAGGTGTTCAGCGCGTTGTTGAGGGCGACCCCGATGCCCCCCGCGCCCACCAGGCCGAGGACCGCGGATTCCCGTACGTTGATGTCCCAGCGGAAAAGCGCGATCGACCACAGCGCCGGCTTCACCTGCGGCCAGTAGCCCTTCAGCAGGATGCTGAGCCGTGGCGCACCGGTCGCGGACAGGGCCTCGATGGTGCCCATGTTCGCCTCCTCCAGGGCCTCGCCCAGCAACTTGCCGACGAACCCGACGGAGCGGAACGCAATGGCCAGCACGCCAGCCAGTGTGCCGGGGCCGAAAATCGCCACGAAAAGCAGCGCCCAAACCAGAGAGTTGACCGAGCGCGACGACACGAGGATGAACTTCGCGAGAACCTGCAGAACCGGGTTCGAGGTGATGTTCCGCGCCGAGAAGAGCGCCACGGGGAGGGCCAGGATCAGCGCCAGGATGGTGCCGAGACTGGCGATGTGCAGCGTCTCGACAAGCGCTTCGTGGACGCCGATCTGATAATAGGAGAGATCCGGTGGCCACAGCCGTTGCAGGAGGTCGAGCATCTGCTCCGGCGCGTCGTACAGGAATTCCGGGATGATCTGCACATGCCGGGTCGAGACCACGATCGCGGACACGACCAGCAGCAGGACCAGCCAGCGGGAAAACCGTTCGACCGGCGTGAAGCGTTGCAGCCGCCGATGCGTCCCCTGCACGGGATCGGCCGCATTCGTCATTTGAAGACCTCTTTGACCCAGATGCTGAGGTACTCGCCCGCCATGATCACCGCGATCAGCGAGATCAGGATCGCCGCGACGAAGTCATAGTCGAACCGCTGGAACGCCGAGAACAGCGTCCCGCCGATCCCGCCGGCGCCGACGATGCCGACCATCGTCGAGTTGCGGAGGTTGGAATCGATCTGATAGGTCGCGAAACCGACGAACCGGGCAAGCACCTGCGGCACGACACTGAAGATGATCACGTTGCCGAACGACGCGCCGGTCGCCCGCACGGCTTCGACCTGCTTGAGGGAGATTTCCTCGATGGCCTCGGCGAACAGCTTGGCGATGAAGCCGATGGACGCCACGATCAGCGCGAGGATGCCGGCGAGCGCGCCGAAACCGACCGCCTTGACGAAAATGATCGCGACGATCACCGGATGGAACGACCGACAGATGGCTATCAGTGCCCGCGCCGGCCATGTGATCCACGGCGGCATCATGTTGCGCGCCGCGAGGAAGCCGATGGGTAGTGACAGAAGGATGCCGACCGCCGAGGCAAGGACCGCGATCTCCAGGCTTTCGAGCATCCCCTCGAGGAGCAGGCTCCAGCGCGAGAAGTTCGGCGGAACCATGCGGGCCAGCATGTCGCCACCATGGCCCATGCCCGCCACCATGCGGTCCCAGTTGAGGTCGAGGAGCCCGAAAGCATAGACGACGTAGGCCAACGCGACGGCCCAGAGCGCGCGCGTCCACCAGTTCACCGGAAACGGGTCGCGCTTTGCGGCGGATGTGCTGGACGGGGTCAATTCAGCCAGTCCTCACCGCCGTAGATCTCCTTGAGATGCGCGTCGGTCAGGCCGCCCGGCGGGCCGTCGTAGACGATCGTGCCCTCCGACATGCCGACGACGCGTTGCGCGAAGCGACGGCCGAGCGCGACGTCGTGGATATTCACGACAACGGGGATGTCGCGCTCACCGGCAAGCTTCGCCATCAGTTCCATGATCTCGACCGATGTCTTCGGATCGAGCGACGACGTCGGCTCGTCGGCAAGAAGGATGTGCGGCGCCTGCATCAGGGCGCGCGCGATACCGACCCGCTGACGCTGGCCACCGGACAGGTTGTCCGCCCGCTGCTGGGCGAACTCGCCAAGACCGACGGCGTCGAGCAGTTCGAACGCGCGGTCGATGTCCTCGGCCGGGAAACGCCTGAGCCAGGCCTTGAACGGCGAGACGTACCCGAGACGCCCGCACAGCAGGTTCTCGATCACCGAAAGCCGTTCGACCAGATTGTATTCCTGGAACACCATCCCGACCTTGCGGCGCAACCGCCTGAGGCCGGCTCGATTCAGGCTGACGATGTCCTGGCCTTCGAAAATGATCTCGCCCCGGGTCGGCTCGACCAGGCGGTTCATGCAGCGAAGGAGCGTGCTCTTGCCCGTCCCCGATGGCCCGATGATCGCCGTTACGCCCTGGCCCTCGAGGTCGAGGTCGATCCCCTTCAGGACCGGAACGCCCGGACGATACTCCTTGAACAGGCCACGAATACGCATCGATTTGGCGACACCGGCGGCGGCGTCCGCGGGGCCGAGGCCCCGCGGATCACTGGCAGACGTCGTACCGTTCCCGGTCACCGACATCAGTTCGCCTTCTTCTTGGCGGCCTTCTCTGCTTCCTTCTTGGCCATGTCGTCGAGGCCCTTGCGGTCGTACTCCTCGCCGATCGATTTCGCGATCTGACGAATGACGCCCCAGTCTTCCTTGTAGGTCACGGGGAAGAAACGGTCGGCGCCGCCAAACGTGTTCTGCATCTCAGGGGGGAAGCGGAAATCGCGGAACGCTTCGCGGATTTTCGCGACAAGATCCGGATGCAGATCATGGGCATAGGCGAAGGACGACGTCGGGAATTTCGGGCTCGTGTAGATGATCCTGAAATCGTCGGCATTGACCACACCGCGTTCGGCCATGCGCTTGAAGACGTCGGAGGCGACCGGCGCGGCATCGTAGTCGCCGCTGTTGACGCCCAGAACCGACTGGTCGTGCTTGCCCGAGTAGAGAACCTCGTAGTCATCGCCCGGGACGAGGCCCTGGTCCGGGAACAAGGCGCGCGGCGCCAGGTTGCCCGAGTTCGACGAGGGCGAGGTATGCGCGACCTTCTTGCCCTTGAGGTCCGCAAGGGTCTGGAACGGGCTGTCCTTCTTGACGATGACGATCAGGTTGTAGCCCTGGAATTCCTGCTCGGTACCCTTCACCGCGAGCGGCACGGCGCCGGCGAGGTTGACCGCGAATCCGGTCGGACCCGTCGAGAAGCCCGCGACATGAAGACGGCCGGAGCGCATCGCTTCGATCTCGGCCGCGTTCGACTGCACGGTGTAATAGATCACTTTCTTGCCGGTCTTTTCCGTCAGGTAATCCTGGAACGGTTTGAAGGCATCGCGATAGACAGCCGGGTCTTCGACCGGCGTATAGGTAAACACCAGTGTCGACGGATCACGCCACTTCGACGGGTCCGTCGGCGCATCGGCGACGAGATCGCCGTCCGCGTCGCAGTAGATGACGTCCAGGCTTCCGCGGCTCTGGCAATCGTCCGCGAAGGTCGGTGTCACCGACGCCAGGGCCGCGGCCAGAACCAGGCCGAACCCGGCGGTCAGTCCAGTCAGTCTGAGTTTCATTGTTTCCTCCCAAGGACAGCCGACATGCCGCGTTGTCGTTCTTCGAGACCGGTCCATTCAACCGACCCGTTCTCAATGGCGAAGACCGGCTGGCTGCCCCCGCCCGGGGGATTCTCCAGCTTTCGGGTTTCCGGATTGGTCAACTCGAACGACACACGGCACATTCACCCTCCGTTCCGGCAGGGCGTCATCGAAGTGTAATATTTCTGTCATAATTTGAGCAACGGCGATTGTTTGCATGCGTACGGTCCCTGCCATGCAAACAGAGGGTTTGGTATGGCGTCCCGGCCCCCTGCCCCGGCATCTCCCGGCGCAGCACGAGCGGGAGACGGATGGCAGCTGTTGCCTGTCACGGATGCGGGACACCGCCGGCGTGCTCCCACTATGCGCTCACCTGTTCCGATCCGGAATGTAACCCACCGCCGCGGCCGCCGCGGCGAAGCTCTCGCCGGCGCGCAGACGGCTTTCAAGCTGCTCGTCGAGACCCCTGATGCGCTCGGCGATGGCCAGTGCCTCGCCGGTTCGCGCGCGGGGGACGACGACGATGCCCGTGTCGTCACCGACGACCAGATCGCCCTGCGACACGGAGACACCCCCGATCGAAACATCGCACCCGGGCGGGAGAAGCTTCAGTCTGGTTTTCCCTGTCGTGGGCACAACCCATCGGCTGGAAAGCCACAATCCCGTCTCTCGAATCTCTTCAATGTCGCGACAGGCGCCGTCGATCACGACGCCGGCTACGCCCTGGTTGCGTGTCGCGAGTGCCGCGAGACCTCCCATGGTCGAGATGCGCGCGCCGCCCATGTCGACCATCAGGACCTTGCCGGGGCCGGCGGCGGCGATCAACTGACCGACCGCGAAGTCGTGCTTCTCGAAATCCCCCAGATGCCCGGTCAACTCCCGGGCCGTCACGGCGAAACCGGTCATCCGGCCACTGCCGCTCTGCCTCGGGATACCTTCGATCGTCCCGAATATTCCCAGTTCGTCCAACGCGTCCGACCAGGTGCTCGCGCCGATCGCCGCCGCGCGCTCCAGGATGTCCTGTTCTTCGATGGTCATTTGGTCGTCTCCCGGTTCCCGGTTGCGCGAAGAGCCGGCGCATCGAGGCGGTCCTGACAGGTTCCCGATGATCTGCCCGTGGAATCAGCCCCTTCTTGCCGGGAAAGCGCGGTGTCAATGACCGTCTTCAGATGGCGGTCGTCCCAACTTTTCGGGCCGGACGACGCTGCCGGGTTGGCCGGTCGCGTCACCAGGCGCCACGGGCGCCCGGCAATCCTTTCAAGCTGCGGGGCGAGCCATTGGAAATACCCCATGTTCTCGGGTTCTTCCTGGGCCCAGATCAGCTCGGCGTCCGGGTAGAGGGCCAGCAGGGCGGCAAGCGCGGCTTCGGGAAAGGGATAGAACTGCTCGAGCCGCAGCAGCGTGACATCGCTGTCCTCGGCCTCGAGCAGGACCGCGAGTTTGCCGCTGGACATGACAACATGCTTGCCATCGCCCTTCCGCTCGATGACGGGCGCAAACCCGGCGCTGAACTCCGACAACTCGGACCTGGCGGCGGGATGGCGCAGAAGGGCTTTCGGAGCGAGTACGACCAGGGGCTTCCGCCAATCGGCGAGAACCTGCCGCCGCAGCGCATGAAAGAAATTGGCCGGAGTCGACGGGTTCATTACCTGGATGTTGTTGCGCGCGCAGGCCATCAGCAGACGCTCCGGATGGGCCGTCGCGTGATCGGGACCTCCGCCGTCGATGCCGTGCGGCAGCAACATGACCAGGTTGCTTTCCAGCAACCAGCGATCTTCACCGCAGACGATGAACTGATCGAAGATCGCCTGACAGACGTTCAGGAAATCCCCGAACTGCGCCTCCCAGATCGTGAGTCCGGAAGGCTTGCCGGTGCTGTAGCCATACTCGAAGCCAAGCACCGCATTCTCGATCAGGGGCGTGTTGTGGATCTGCGGACGCGTGCCGATACCATCGAAGACGAAGTGGACGTCGTCGCTTCGATTGCAGTGGATATACAGGTTCCGTTGCGAGAACGCGCCGCGCGCCGTGTCCTGCCCGCCGAAGCGGACGGCGCAGCCTTCGGCCGCCAGGGACGCGATGGCCAAAGCCTCGGCCGTGGCCCAGTCGATGCCGCTGCCACTCGCCAACGCCTCACGACGCTGGTGCAGGAAACGCCCGGTCTTGGGATGCAGCGCGATATGCCCGGGCACACGGGTCAGTCGCAACCCCAAATCGCGCAGCACGTCGGCCGGCAGGCCTGTTCGGACCGAGGCCGACATGCGCCGGTTGATGTCCGCGCGCAGGCCGACAGGCGCCGGCGGCACGTTGGGACGCCACGCTTTCGCCCGGTCGAATGCCTTGTCGAGCGCGCTCTCGAGGTCGCCCAGGTCGGGTTCCAACCCGTGCGCGATCGCCAGCCGTCGCGACAGCGGCGTCATCTCGTCGATTCGCCGATACATGCGCGGCTGCGTGAACCTCGGCTCGTCGATCTCGTTGTGCCCGCGCCGACGGTAGGCGATGCATTCCACCACCACATCGGCCTTGAAGCGGTTGCGATATGCAGCCGCGACCCTTGCCGCCCGGCACAATGCGTCGGGGTCCTCGCCGTTCACGTGCAGGATCGGCGCCTCGACCAGCTTGGCGTAATCCGTGCAACTCCGCGACGTGCGCGCATCGCGCATGTCGGTGGTGAAACCGATCTGGTTGTTCAGAACCAGATGCACCGTGCCCCCGACCGAGAAGGCCGGCAGCTCGGAGAGTTGGAGCAGCTCGCCATTCACCCCCTGCCCCGCGAAGGCTGCGTCCGTGTGCAGCGCGACCGACAGTATTTCCCGACCGTTCTCCATGGCCGCCCTTGCCCGACCGAGGGCCACGGGTGCGACGATGGAAAGATGCGACGGATGCGGCGCGATCCAGACCCGGGGCCCGATCGGTGACAGGCCGTGCCAGCCGAGGTGATAGGGGCTGTCCGACGACGCGCCATAGTCGTGCGGGAATTCCGGCACGCCCTGGGCATCAGCGATCACCTGGGCCAGCGGCTTGCCGAACAGAAGCGCCATCTGGGTCAGGCGTCCGCGATGCATGCCGCCGACATAGACGTCGGACTGGCCGGCCTCGTGCGCCGCTCGCAGGACTTCGCCTGCCAGCACCAGGAGCCCTTCGGCGCCGGCAAGGCCGAAGGTCTTGGCTGTCGGCATACGCCTGTAGCAGGTATCCTCGAACAGTTCCGCCTGCGCGATCAGGTCGATAGCCCGCTGGAGATCGGCGGGCGGGTGCGCCGTTTCAGCCTGGCTCACCAGCCAGTCGCGCCGTTCGGCATTCTGGATATGGCCGATTTCCCAGCCGATCCTGCGGCAATAGGTCTGCCGCAGGGGCTCGGCGTCCTCGGGCAGGAAGCCATAGCCGCCGGGGGAAAGCTGCGGCGGCTGGCCGCGCGGAGCCAACGAAAGCGGGTCAAGATCCGCGGCCAGCCAGCCCCAGCGGCGGTAGGCTTCGGCCATCGCCTCAAATGCCGCGCGGCGCGAGATCTCGTTCATCGCCGCCTCGACCGCCGACGGGTCGCCCGCGCCAAGCGGGGCACTGGAATAATACGACTTCCTGCCTGTTCTCATCTCGCGCAATCTTGTCCCGCCCGGCCGGGCTGCGTACGGCAGGCAAGCTTATGCATCCAACCGCCCGGTCACCAAAAGGTTTCTGGAACGTTCGGGTCGGCCTGGATTCCTACCTGAGCGCTTGCCTGGGCTGCGACGGGCTCGACCATCCCGCCTGACGGCGCGATCCGGCATTCATTCCGTCAACGCGTCGGCCCCGGCGAGACGGCCCATGACGATCGCCGACAGGAGCCCGTTCCCGGAAAGGTAGCCCGCGTCGCCGGAACCCGAGACGCCGCAGGCCGCGCCGCCGGCGGCCCAGAGATTGGGCAGGAACGTGCCCTCGGCCGCCCGCACCCTGCCCGCGACATTGGTCTCGAGCCCGCCCTGCGTATGGAACAGCGCGCCGGTGACCTGTACCGCACAGTAGGGGGCGGCGAGTTGCGCGACACCCGCCAACCGGCGGCCGAACGGATCCGGCCCGTCACCGCGCTTTCCCGCCTCGAACGTCCGCATCGTTTCCGCCAGCGCGTCGGCCGGCAAGTGAAGGCGCGCCGCCAGGTCCGCCGGACTGTCCGCCCGATGCACGGCGCCCTGCCCCTCCGCGTCGCGGAAATCGGCAAACTGCCGGGCAATGCCGGCGATACGCTCGTCGAAGATCGCGAACGCCCGGCCTTCCGGTTGCGCGAGCACGGCGCAGGCCGCCTCCGAATAGCCCAGTGCCTCGTTCCAGAAACGGTGGCCTTCGATATTGACCTGGCAGCCGCCCTGCGTGATGACCGCCCAGGTGATCAGGATCCCGTGTGGATGGGCAACATTGCCGTGGCCCTGGAAGGCGCCGGGATAACGGATCCGGGCACCGATCTGCTCGCCCCAGAGCATCGCGTCGCCCTGGTTCCCGGCGTGCCCGAAATAGAGCGCATCGGCAATCGCCGGCAGGTGGCGGCGAACCATGCCCGCGTTGCCACCGAACCCGTTGCAGGCGAGGATCAGCCTCCCGCAACCGATCGCCTCGACCGTTCCGTCCGGCCGGGTGATCTCGACCCCGTGCACCCGGCGCCCGGCATCGACATGCAGCCCGGTTACCGGCGCGGAGCAGACGATATCGATCCCGCGGGACTGGGCGGCATTGCGCAGACCGTCGACCAGTTCCTGTCCGGTTCGCCCCGGCAGTCCATGCATGCGGCGCCGCGAATGACCGGGATAGTCGAAGTCATGGACCAGGCTGAATTCGAGTCCGAAGGTTTCGTGCAGCCATTCGATGCTCGGTCCGGCCGCCTCGGCCAGTCCGGCGACCAGTTCGGGATCGTTCTCACCGGCAGCCTTGCGCTGGATGTCGGCGGCGAACAGCGCGGCACTGTCCCTGATCCCGGCCGCTTTCTGGAAATGCGTGGCCGGCGCCGGGATCAGGCCCGCCGATAGCGCGGTCGACCCGGACGGCACCGCATCGCGCTCCAGCACCAGCACTTCCTGGCCTGCCTCGGCGGCTGCCAGGGCCGCCGTCATGCCGCAGGCGCCGGCTCCCACGATCAGCGTTTCAACGGTCAAATCGTATCGCTCTGCCGGTGTCCGGATCATTGTCGCACTCGCTCTTCGGGAACACCCCGGGCTCGCGGGCAGACCACAACGGCCACTTCATGCCCGGACCCTGTCTATTCCAGCACATTCATTTGTCTGAAAAATATACACATATATGATCGACTTATGATAGGTATGGTTTCAGGCAATCGCCGGGATGCAGGAGAGTAGCAGTGGCTGCGGGGGCGACCATTTCAACGACGGGTGCGAAGGTCCAGCGCGTTTATCTTGTCCTGCAGGACGAGATCATGCGCGGCGCACGCCCCGTCGGCTCGCTTCTGCCCGGTGAACCGCGTCTTGCCGAGATTTATGGCGTGTCACGGGTGACCGTTCGCGGGGCGCTGGAACGACTTTCCCATGAAGGACTGATCAAGAGGCGCGTGGGCGCCGGCACCGTTGTCTGCGGTCCGGCCGTTCCGCAAACGGACATTTCCGCGGATTTCGCGACACTCATGCCGCAGATCGTCCAGATGGGGAAGGAGACCCAGGCGCGCCTGCTGACATTCGCCTATATCGAGGCGCCCAACATCATCGCCGAGGCGCTTCGGATCGATCCCGGCGCCATGGTCCAGAAAGCGGTGCGGCTTCGCCTGATATCCGGGCAGCCTTTCTCGCATCTGACCACCCATGTCGCGGAAGACATCGCTCGCCGTTATTCCGAGGCGGATCTCGCGACGACGCCCCTCTTCCGCCTGATCGAGCGGTCCGGGGTTGTCGTCGATCATGCCAGCCAGTCCATATCGGCGACACTTGCCGGCCCGGATGTCGCGCAAGCCCTCGATGTCGTCGTTGGCGCGCCCCTGATCTCCCTGGTCCGCATCGTTTACGACAGTTCGGGTCGGGGTATCGAGCATCTGAGCGCCCTCTACCGCCCGGATCGGTTCCGCCTGGAAATGACGCTGAACCGGATCGGCAAGAGCGATGCGAGGGAATGGGCGCCGGCCATCTCGAACACGGGGAGCGGCGCGCGGTGAAGATGCTTTCGCGCGCAGCGTCACCCGTGACACGCAATTCCCTCCTCGTCCCACCCGATGACGGGGGAACCGGCAAGGACCGCCGGACGCATCTCGAAGCCATGAAATCGCGGCTTTGAGCCCCGCCCCCGATCAATCGGGAACATCGACAATGAAATCACCCGCACCGAACAGGAGAGAGCAATGGAGGAAAAATTGAAATTATTTCAACGTATGGTGGTCGGTTGTGCCGCGGCACTGCTGGCAGGAACGGCGACAATTGCCCCCGCGGCGGCCGAGGGCGAGGTCATCATCGCGGTCGGCGGCGGCCTGTTCGAGCGTGGCCTGAGCGAGAACATCGCGACGGCCTTCACGCGCGAAACCGGCATCAATGTCCGTTTCGTCGCCGCGAGCCCGGGCGAGCGTTCCGCGCGGGTCAAGGCCATGGCCGAGGCCGACCGCTTCGAGTGGGACATCGTGCTGTCCTCCGAACGCCACGCGCGGCTGCTGTCCGAACATCTGATGGAGGATGTCTGCGAAAAGGCGGACGTCGCCGGCAAGGTCGTCGATGGCGGCTGCAAGAGCTTCGGCGTGCTCGGAATCGTCGGCGGCTTGCCGCTGGTGTACCGCGCCGACAAGTTCGACGGCAAGAAGATGACCGGGTGGGCCGACTTCTTCGATCCGGAAGGCTTCCCCGGACCGCGCGGCCTGCCCAACTACGGCAGCCCTCTCGTGGTCATCGCGCCGGCCCTGCTGGCCGATGGCGTCCCGGCCGACAAGCTCTATCCGATCGACTTCGACCGGGCCTTCGCCGTGCTCGACCGCATCAAGCCGGAAATCGCGGTCTGGTGGCGTTCGGGCGACCAGAGCCAGCAGATCTTCCGTTCGGAGGAGGCGATCGCGGGTCAGCTCTGGGGCGGTCGTGCCCTCGGCCTGGTCGGTGAAGGCATGCCGCTTGAGGTGATCTGGGACGGCGCTCCCGCCGATGAAGCCTACTGGGTCGTCCTGAAGAAGGGCCCGAACCAGGCCAATGCGGTGAAGTTCCTGAACCACTATTTCAGCAGCACCGACGGCCATTCCGAGTTCTACGCCATGACCAACTGGGACACCGCCAACCGGGCCTATCTCGAGGGCATTCCGGCCGGCGAGAGCAGCGGCCATCCCGGTCTCTTCGTCAGCAAGATGCTCAAGGAAGACTACGACTGGAGCGTTCCCAACGCGGACGAGACCCTGACCCGCTGGAACGAGTGGCTGTCGCGTTGATGCGCGCCTGAACGGCTGCCGGTCGTCGCGCAGGTCCGCGCGGCGGCCGGCAGGTCTCCCAATTCGAGGCTAGTTGTAAGGATCGAATCGTGCCCGATCTCGCCACGTCCCAGACCAGTCGCGGAGCGTCGCTCGATGTCCGCGACGTCTCCAAATCCTATGGCGATGTCAAAGCCGTCCGCGACATCTCGCTGTTCGTGAAGGCCGGCGAATTCGTCTCGCTGCTCGGGCCATCGGGATCCGGCAAGACGACGCTGCTGATGATGATCGCGGGCTTCGAGTATCCCGACGCCGGTGTCATCGAGGTCGGCGGACAGGACATGACCTACGTCGAACCCAACCGCCGGAATATCGGCATGGTGTTCCAGCGCTATGCGCTGTTTCCGCACATGACCGTCGCGGGCAATGTCGCGTTCTCGCTGCGTATGCGGCGCGTGCCGCGCAACACGATCGATGAAAGGGTCCGTCAGGCGCTCGCCATGGTCCGGCTGAGCGACTACGGGCACCGCCGCCCAGACCAGCTTTCCGGCGGCCAGCAGCAGCGCGTCGCCGTCGCCCGGGCGACCGTCTTCGATCCGCCGATGATCCTCATGGACGAACCGCTCGGTGCGCTCGACAAGAAGCTCCGGGAACAGTTGCAGATCGAGATCAAGGCGCTGCAGCGCGAACTCGGCGCAACCGTGATCTACGTGACCCACGACCAGCAGGAAGCGCTCACGATGTCCGATCGTGTGGCGGTCATGAACAACGGCCGGATCGAGCAGCTGTCGTCGCCGAAGGAACTCTACGAGAAGCCGCAGAGCGTTTTCGTCGCCGACTTCGTGGGCGATACCAACCTTCTGACCGGGACCGTCGTCGACATCGGGAACGGCATCGCCTCCCTCGATATCGGCAACGGGAACCGCGTCCAGGGCGCGGTCGCGCGCGAATCCGGCGCGGGCATCGCGGTCGGCGATACCACGACCCTCTCCGTTCGCCCGGAACGCGCCTTTCTCGAGGCCGGAAGCCCGCAGGGTCTTTCGATCACCTGCGTCGACGAGATCTATACCGGGCACGACCTGCTCATCGTCGGTCGCCTCGACACCGGAGCGACGTTCCGCATTCGCACCAAGACCCCCGATGCCGCACCGGCCAGCGGCGATCGCCTGCCCGTCGCCTGGCGCCCCGAGGACGCCGTGGTGTTCCCGGGCAAGGCGCCGGAGGCGTAAGCGATGAGCACCAACAGTTCCGCGCTGGGCCGGACGCCGGCCTTCCTGATGCTCCTGCCGTTGATCGCGGTCCTGTGCTTCGCTGTCTTCTGGCCAGTCGCAAACCTGCTGGGCCGGAGTTTCTTCGCGCCCGACTTCACGCTCCAGTATTACGAGACGATCGTTTCCGAGCCGCTTTACTGGCGCGTCTTCATCCGCACGTTCTGGATCAGCGCGCTTTGCTGCATCCTCTGCCTGCTGATCGGCTTTCCCATCGCCTATGCCATGGCCCGGACAAGCGCGTGGCGCGCCCTGCTGATCGCCGCCTGTGTCCTCGGCCCGCTGTGGACGTCGATCCTGGTGCGCTCCTACGCGTGGATTTTCCTCCTTCAGCGCAACGGCGTCGTGAACGACCTGCTGATCGACATGGGCCTGATCGAAACACGCCTGCGCATGCTCTATACCGAAGGCGCCGTACTGGTCGCCATGACCCACGTCCTCCTGCCGTTCATGATCCTGCCGATCTTCTCGACGATCCGGGCGATCCCGACGGACCTGGAGCGGTCGGCGCGGAACCTGGGGGCCGGCCGCTTCCGGGCCTTCCTGACGATAACGCTGCCGCTCAGCCTTCCGGGCGTCTCGGCCGGCGTACTGTTCGTCTTCATCCTGGCGATCGGCTTCTACATCACGCCGGCGCTGGTCGGCGGCCCGCGAACGCTGATGATCGGCACCCTGATCGCGCAGCAGATAACCGAGCTTCTGAACTGGCCTCTCGCCGGCGCGATCTCGCTGCTTCTGCTCGCCGTCAGTATCGCAACGGCGCTGATCTTCCAGCGCGCGCTTTCGGTCGGAAGGATCGTCGGCAATGACTAGTGCCCCCCGAACCAGCCGGCCCGTCGATGTCGGCCGTATCGCCTGGGTCGCCCTGCTCGTTCTGCTACTCAGCTTCCTGATCGTGCCGATCTTCATCATCGTGCCGATCTCGTTCGGATCGGAACGGTTCCTGCAGTTCCCGCCGCGCGACCTGACACTCTACTGGTACGGGAAATTCTTCACCGATCCCGACTGGCAGGCGGCAACGCTGTTCAGCCTGAAAGTCGCGGCGATCACCATGCTCAGTGCCGTTGTCGTCGGCACGCTGGCGGCCGTCGCCATGGTGCGCGGCTTCAAGTCGGGCCAGCGCGCGGTGACCGCGCTCACCCTGACGCCGATCATCGTTCCGAACATCGTCCTCGGCGTCGCGCTCTATCTGAGCTATGCCCCGATCGGCCTGACCGGCACGCTCACGGGATTCGTCATCGCCCATACCTCGCTCGCGGTTCCCTTCGTCGTGCTGACGGTCTCCGCCGCGCTGCATCGGACGGACCCCGCCCTCGAACTCGCGGCGATCAACCTGGGCGCCAACAAGCTGACCGCGTTCGTGCTGATCACCTTGCCGCTGATCGCTCCGGCGATGGCGATCGCGGCGGTCTTCGCCTTCCTGGTCTCGTTCGACGAGGCGATCCTCTCGTTCTTCCTGTCCGGCGTTTCCAACAAGACGCTGCCACGCATGCTCTTCGAGAATATCGATTTCGACATCTCGCCGCTGATCCCCGCGGTCGCAACGGTGCTGATGTCGGTGTCGCTCCTGCTGATGAGCAGCTCGCAGCTTCTGAAGCGGCGAAAGGGCAAGGTCGGGAACGGGGGCAGCGAATGACCGCGGGACGGAACCGCCGGCCTGTTTCCGAATATTATCGGCCGGCGTGCCCGATGCCGCCGGCCCCGATGGGAGATGAACGATGACCAGTGACACAGTCGGCTTGCGAGCGAAATGGGTTCTGGCGCGCACCACAGGCAAACCCGAACTCGTCCCGGACGGTACCGTCGTGGTCGAGAACGGCAGGATCGCGGATGTCCTGCGGCCCGGCGACGACGCGGGCGGCCTCGAGATCGTCGAGCTCGACTCGCACATCCTGCTGCCGGGATTCGTCAACGCGCACACCCATTGCCTGAGCACGCCACTGTTCCGCGGCATCTTCGAGGATCGCGCCGGCAGGCAGGACAATGGCGAGGTCATCGCGAAGGTCATGATGCCGCTCGGCGAGATCATCAGCGAGATCGGCGACGACGATATGGTCGAGGCGATCACCAGCCTCGGCATGCTGGAGGCGATCAAGGCCGGATCGACCACGATCGTCGACATGCCGCGCTCCGACCATGATGCGTTCGGTGTCGCGGCCGGCAAGATGGGGCTTCGGGCCTATATCCACCCCTATCTGATTTCCGGATCCGATGGCACCTGGACCCTGGAGCAGTCCGACGGGCAGGACGCCATCGCCGAAGCCGGCATGGCGACCTTCCATCGCTGGCGCGAGCGATTCGACGAAGGGCCGGATGGCCGCGTGCGGATCGGCCTCGGCCCGCATGCGAGCGATACGGTAACCCCCGCCCTGATGCGGGCAATCGCCCGGGCGCGCGACGAGTATGATGCGCCGGTGACCATTCATCTGGCCCAGAGCGCCCGCGAAGGCGAACTGTCCCGCCAGCGCCTTGGGCTGTCGCCGACCGCCTATCTGGAGGCCGTCGGTCTGCTGAAGCAGGAACTCGTCGCGGCGCATTGCCTGTTCGCCGCCGACGACGAACTGACCCTGATGGCCGACCGCGGCGTGACGATTGCGCATTGCCCGCTGTCCTACGCCCGCTCCGGCAAGCTCGCCTCGCGCGCCCGCTTCACCGGCAGCGGCGTGAACACCGTCGTGGCCTGCGACGCGCATGCGCTGGACATCCTGACCGACCTCCGGCTGGCGGCGATCAATTCCAAGTATGACAGCGGGGACCCCGGCGTCGGAACGGCTTGGGAGCTGGTCGAGTGCGCGACCCATGGCGCCGCCGAAGCCCTCGGACGCTCCGATCTCGGTCGGATCCAGAGCGGCGCGACCGCCGACCTGGTCGCGGTCCGGCTAGACCGGGCGCATATCCAGCCGGTCTACGACCCGATCAAGAGCCTCGTGTGGTACTGCACCGGCCGCGATGTCGACATGGTCATGGTCGGCGGCGAGACCCTGGTCCGAGACGGCACCTTCATCCGGACGCAGGAAACCCGCGTCATCGACGCGGCGGCGGACGCCCTCGGGAAAGTGTGGGACCTGGCACGCGAACGCGCGATCATCTGAACCGGGGCGTTCCGCGGGAACGTCCATCGGGGGCGAGCGGTCCCCCGGGAGTCTCACCGCCAATGCGATGCGGCGCGCGCTCCGGCCTGGCAGGCCGTGCCCTGCCCTGTCGGATGCCGGCGGTCGGCGACGATCAGCTGCTCTGCCTGCGATTGCGCCGCATCACTTCGCGCGCCGAAGAAATGTGACATTGCATGACCGCGCGCGCCCAATCCGGATTGCGGGCCCGGAAGGCATCGATCAGTTCCCTGTGATGGTGATGGCTGCGCTGCAATTCTGACGCGGTGTAGCGGCTGAACGTGCTCTGCACGATGGGCACCTTCACCGCGTCCTCCAGCATCCTGACCAGCCGCGGACGGCGGCTCGCCTGCGAAATCAGCTTGTGAAACTCCCTGTTGAAGCGGCTCGTCTCGGACACGCTCCGCTCTTCGAGCTTCACCCCGAGCCGCTCCATGGCAGCCTGGTATTTCTCCATCTCGGCCAGCTCTTCGGGCAGGATGTTCCGCGCGGCGCTCTCGGCGATGCTGCTTTCCACCAGCAACCGGATATCGAAGATCTCCTCGATCTCCTCGCCGCTCCAGCTTCGCACGAATGAACCGCTGTTCGGCTTGAACGACAGGAACCCTTCGGCGACCAGAAGGCGCATCGCCTCGCGAACGGGCGTGCGCGAGGTGCCGAACGTTTCCGCCAGTCCGGTTTCGGTCACGCGTGCGTTCGGCGGCAGGACGCCGGCAGATATCTGCTCCCGCAAGACGGCACAGATGTCATCCGCGGTTGTTCCCACGCCGTTCGACTTTGTCATCGTCTTCACCCTGATCCGACCCACGCCGATCTAACTCACCGCAGCGAATTTTCCCTCTGGGAATTCGCGATTGAACACAATTGAAGAATTCTGCCCGCCATTTTTCGCATAAATTGCCTTGACTGTATACATTTTATCAGGGATCGTTCGAGAAGCTGCCGGCAAGGAAAGCGAGACTTCACCCTAAAGATCATTTCTCCGCGGTCAGGCTGACGCCCCTGGCGAATGGCGCACCCCGCGCGACGGACAGAAGGAAACAGGATGAACGACATGTCACGGGGACTCGAGAAGACGCCCGGCCTCTTCGTTCAGCGCGACGACGTGCAGGCAGAGAAGCTGGACACCGTCGAAGGGGTGAAGGAGCAGGGGCACGTCGAGGTCCGCAAGCTCATGGTCGGCGACGAGATCCTGATGCTGCACGTCTATCGCAAGAAGGGCCTGATCGACCCGGTGCACAAGCACATGGATCACGAATCCACGGGCTATCTGATCAAGGGCAAGCTGAAGCTGGTGATCGACGGCAAGGAGTTCATCGCTACACCTGGCACCGCGTGGCGGCATCCGGTGGGCGTCGATCACTACAGCGAGGCCCTGGAGGATGTCGAGCAGCTCGAGATCAAGTCGCCGCCGCGCAAGACCTGGACGACACTCGAAGACTGATCATGCCGGCCACCAACTCCTACAGGAAGCCAACCATGGCGACGTGGAAAGACTTGCAGGAACAGTCATTGACCAGGGAAAGCCTGAGTGCCCTGCTCGGCAATGAAATCCCTGCGATCCGCATCCGGAACTTCGCGACCGCGGCGGAATGCGAACTCTTCTCGCGGGCGGCCAAGACCGGGAATGTGAAGTATTACAGCGTCAAGAAGAAGATCGGCTACATCGGCCAGGCGCAGTACGAGTATCGGTGGAATCCCGACAAGTCGGAATATTTCGAGGCGGTGCGCGAGGCGCGCAAGGATCTGCATGACGTGCTGTCACGCAGCTTCGATCCCGTACAACGGTTGATGGACAGACTGCGCGCGGTCTACCCGGCCGATGTGGACGTGGCCCGCGAACCCGGGCTCGGCGAATATTATGCGGGCATCATACGGCTGGCCTCGCAAGGGGTCGACCTGCACGCGGATTTCGCTCCGATCAACACGATCGACTATTCGATCAGCAGCATCGACTCCCAGCTCGGCTGGAACTTCTTCGCCGAGGATCCGGGCGCCGGCGGTCTGACGACCGTCCACAACGCGCCCTGGAACCCCGAACGCAAGCCAGGCGAGATCCCGCAGAGCTATGGTCTGGACCATGCCATCGTGGCCGGGGCGCCGACATTCACCTATGCGCCCACTGCCGGTGACGTGGTGATCTTCAACACCCGCAACCCGCACGAAGTCAGTGCCGGCGAACCCGGGGCCGACGAGACGAAAGACCGCGTCTCCATCGGCTCGTTCATCGGTCGACTGCCCGACCGTTCCCTCGTGCTCTGGGCCTGATCCGATGATCGTGGAACAGCGAACCTACACGCTCCGCACTGGCTGCGTGCCCGATTTTGTCGCGTTGGTGCGCGACGAGGGGCTGGCCATCCAGAAGCCCCATCTGGGCTCCCCGCTCGGGTATTTCACCAGCGAGTCCGGCACCCTGAACCAGGTCGTCCACCTGTGGGGCTACGCCAGCGCCGCAGACCGCGAGACGCGCCGCGCGGCGTTGGCCGCCGACCCGGCCTGGCAGGGCTTCGCGCCCCGCGTGCTGCCCCTGATCGAACGCATGGAGAGCCGGATCCTCATTCCAACGGAATTTTCCGCCATCGGGGGAGCAGGCACATGACCGACGCACTGGGCTGGCGCAAGAAATTCGCAGTGCTTGTCCCCTCGACCAACACCTCGGTCCAGCCGGAATTCGACGCGATGCGTCCGGACGGGGTGACCAACCACATCTCGCGTATCCGCATTCCCAACATCCCGCTGACGGACGACGCCGATTTCGAGAAGCTGATCGCGCTGATCGAGACCGCGCAGATGGAAGCGGTTGACAGCGTCATGTCCTGCGAGCCCGACGTGCTGGTGCTAGGAATCTCGGCCGAAACCTTCTGGGACGGCTACGCGGCCAGCAAGCGGCTCAAGGCCGAGCTGGAACAGCATACCGGCCTGCCCGTCGCCATGGGCTCCGACGCCTGCCAGGCGGCGCTGGCCCTCTTCGGAGTGAAGCGGATCGGGGTCATCACCCCCTACCAGCCGGTCGGCGACCGCAATGTAGTGCGCTTCTTCGAGGAGGCCGGTTTCGAAGTGCCCCGTATCGTCGGGCTGAAGTGCCCAAGTCCGGTCGCCATTGCCCATGTCAGCGGCGACCAGCTGAAACGGGCGGCGCATGAGGTCGGCGCGCATGACGACGTGGATGCCGTGGTCCAGGTCGGCACCAACCTGGCGATGGCCGCCCTTGCCCCGGGATTCGAGGCGGAACTCGGCAAGCCCGTCATCGCGATCAACACGGCGATCTACTGGAACGCCCTCCGGCACAACGGAATCAGCGACCGGATGGCGGGCTTCGGGCCGCTTCTGGAACGGCATTGAGGAGACAGAGACGATGAGCGCGCTTTCCGACCTTAGGGTGATCGAAATGGGACAGCTCCTCGCTGGCCCCTTCTGCGGCCAGCTGCTGGCCGATTTCGGCGCCGAGGTGATCAAGATCGAACAGCCGGGAAAGGGCGACCCGATGCGCGACTGGGGCCGCGAGAAGCCGCATGGCAAATCGCTCTGGTGGCCCGTGGTCGCGCGCGGCAAGAAATCGATCGAACTGAACGCGCGGGTGCCTGAAGGGCAGCAGATCATCAAGGACCTGGTCGCCAAGTCCGACATCCTGATCGAGAATTTCCGCCCCGGCACGATGGAGAAATGGGGCCTGGGCTATGACGTCCTCTCCAGGATCAACCCGCGCCTGATCATGATCCGCGTCTCGGGCTACGGCCAGACCGGACCCTATGCGCACAAGGCCGGCTACGGCTCGATCGGCGAAGCGATGGGCGGGCTTCGTCACGTCGTCGGCGATCCCGATCGTGCGCCTTCCCGCACCGGGATCTCCATCGGCGATACCCTCGCCGCGACCTTTGCCTGCCTTGGCGGCATGATGGCGCTGCATGCGCGCGAACGCACCGGCCGTGGCCAGGTCGTGGACAGCGCCATCTACGAGGCGGTGCTGGCGGTGATGGAAAGCCTGGTCACCGAGTACGACAAGACGGGCTATATCCGCGAACGCACCGGGGCAATCCTGCCCAATGTGGCGCCGTCGAACGTCTATCCGACCAAGAGCGGTGTCGACGTGCTGATCGCGGCCAATCAGGACAGCGTCTTCAAGCGCCTCGCCGACGCGATGCAGCGCCCGCAACTGGCCTCCGACCCGCGCTACGCCACCCATGCGGCGCGCGGGCAAAACCAGGAAGAACTGGATGCCCTGATCGCCGACTGGACCGCAACGCTCGAGCGCGAGGAGCTTGCCGCCCTGCTGGACAAGCATGGCGTGCCCAGCGGCGACATCTTCCGTGCCCCGGAAATGCTGGAAGACGCCCATTTCAAGGCGCGCGAGGCGATTGTCCAGATCGTGCATCCGACCTTCGGCAACCTGCGAATGCAGAATGTCGCGCCGAAGCTCTCCGAGACGCCGGGCGGAATTCGCGCCAGCGACCCCGAGCTTGGCCAGCACAATGCCGAGGTCTATGGCGGCCTGCTGGGGCTCGATGCCAAGCGCCTCGCCGACCTCGCCGAACGCGGCATCGTCGGACCGATCGAGGCGGCAGCGGCATGACCATACCTCGCCCCGATACGGTTGAAATCGTCGATGTCAGCGCCCGCGACGGGCTGCAGAGCGACAAGGTGACGGTCTCAACCGAGCAGAAGGTGGAACTGATCCGCCGACTGGCCGACGCCGGCCTTCGCCGGATAGAGGCGACCAGCTTCGTCAACCCGAAGCGCGTGCCGCAGATGGCCGACGCGAGTGCCCTGCTCGAAAGGCTGAGCGGGCTGGAGGGCCTGCGGCTCTCGGCTCTGGTGCTGAACGAGAAAGGTTTCGAGCGGGCGCTGGCCCACGATCTGCACGAGATCACCTACGTGATCCCCCTCACCCGGACCATGGCCGAGCGGAACCAGAATGCCACGCCCGAGGCACTGGTCGAAGGCTGGCGTTCCATTTCCGGACGGGCCGCGGAAGCGAAGCTGTTCCGTTCCGTGACCATTGCCGTCGCCTTCGGATGTCCGTTCGAAGGCCGCGTCGCTTCGCGACAGATAGCCGAACTCGCCGCGCGTATCGCGGATGCCGGGGTCGACGAGATCTCGCTGGCGGACACGATCGGCGTTGCCGTGCCGGCCGAGATCGAGGAGGGCTTCGCCCGCCTGTCCGAGGCTGCACCCGGCCTGCCGATGCGCGCCCATCTGCACAATACCCGGAACACGGGATATGCAAATGCCGACGCCGCGATCCGGACCGGGGTGCGGACGCTGGACGCCAGCCTCGGCGGCCTGGGTGGCTGCCCCTTTGCCCCGGGTGCAACCGGGAACATCGCCATCGAAGACCTTGCCTACATGCTTGACCGGTCGGGCATCCGCAGCGGTCTCGACGCCGCCGCGCTGAGCGCCGCCACGCTCTGGTTCGAGGGTGTGATGGGTCGTCGACTGCCCGGCCATCTCGCGCATGTCGGCCCCGCGCCGACGCCGCGACAGGCCGCCTGAGAGGAGGAGAACCCGCAATGAACGACCGCGATGACAACTACAGCGGAGTCTTCGACGGGGTCGTCGGGTTCGGGACACGCCCGGCCGTCCTGGTGATCGATTTCATCAAGGCCTACACCACCCCCGGCGCACCGCTTTACGCCGCCGACGTGCAACCCGCCGCCGAAGCGACCGCCCCCCTGCTGGAAGAGGCGCGCCGGACCGGGGTTCCGGTGATCTATACCAGGGTCCTCTACCATCCCACCCTTCTCGACGGCGGGCTCTTCGTCCGCAAGGTTCCCGCGCTTCAGGCCCTGGTCCCGGGCGAGCCCCTTGCCGACATCGTCGAGGCCGTCACGCCGAAGGCGGGTGACGTGGTGCTGGTCAAGAATTACGCCAGCGCCTTCTTCGGCACCTCTCTCGCCGCGACCCTGACGACGCTCGGGATCGACACGCTGATTCTGACCGGCTGTTCGACCAGCGGCTGCGTGCGCGCCACGGCGGTAGACGGACTGCAGCACGGCTACCGCGTGGTGGTGCCGCGCGAATGCGTGGCTGACCGGCACCCTGACCCCCATGAAGCCAACCTTTTCGACATCAACGCGAAATACGGCGACGTGATGTCGCTCACGGACGTACTGGCCCAGGTAAGGAACGCAGCGGCCTAGACGTACCGACAAGCCCAAGCGGAGGCACAAGCAGCATGACAGCACCGCGGTTCGAGCAGCGAATACAGAGCAGCACCTCCTTGGTGGCCCGGGCCGGCGGGGGCATAGTCTTCGTGATCGCGCTCCTGGTCTGCGGCGACATCTTCTCCCGCAACATCCTGAACAGGATCGTCTTTCACTCCTTCGAGCTCGCCAATTACCTTTTTGCCATTTCGGCCGCATTCGGCATGGCCTATGCGCTGGTGAAGCGGGTCCACATCAGGATCGACGTGCTGCATGGCCGCTTCCCGGGCCCGTTGCGACGCGCGATCGACTTCCTGGCGCTTCTGAGCACCACCGCCGTCGCGGCGCTCTTCGCCTACAAGGGCTGGGACCTGGCTGTCGGCAACATCGCCCGGGGCGTGACGGCGAATTCGACGCTCGGCATGCCGATCGGCTATCCGCAGGCCGCATGGGCGCTCGGTCTCAGTTTCTTCGCACTCATCGCCTTCGCACTCACCATCCGCCACCTGCTGCTCCTGATCGCACGCCAGACGGCCCGGGCCGACGTCATCGGCAGCATCGGCAGCGACATGCCGACGGAAGCACGGCGCGAGAAGCCCGCCAATGCCGAGGTAACACCTTGATTGTCGCGACGACGGGAATTCTCTTCGGACTGATCGCGATCGGGCTTCCGGTGGCGGTGGTGCTGGTCGTCACGGCGCTGTCCCTGGATCATTTCTATTCCTTCTTCCCGCTCCTGCCGGGCATGGGGGACATCCTCTGGGGGGCCTTCAGCAATTTCACCCTGATCGCCGTACCGCTTTTCATCATGACCGGCGAAATCCTGCTGCGATCGGGTATCGCGCAGGACATGTTCGCGGGCGTAGACCTCTGGGTGCGCCGCATTCCCGGCGGACTCCTGCACACCAATATCGCCTCCTCCGCCCTCTTCGCCGCCACCTCGGGCTCGAGCGTGGCAACGGCGGCGACGATCGGCACCGTGGCGATGCTCCAGATGGAACGCGGCGGTTACAAGCCACCGCTTTTCCTGGGCTCGATCGCTGCCGGCGGGACACTCGGCATCCTGATCCCGCCTTCGATCAACATGATCATCTACGGGGTGCTGGCCGAAGTCTCGATCACCCGGCTCTACCTTGCCGGACTGGTCCCCGGAGTGCTTCTCGCGCTGCTCTTTTCGGGCATGATCTTTGTCGCCTTCCTGGCATTCCCGTCGCTCGGCCGTGGCGAACACGGCAGGGTCAGCTGGGCGAAACGGCTGGCGGGCCTGCGCGGCCTGCTGCCTCCGGCAGTGCTTTTCCTGCTGATGGTCGGGTCCATCTATGTCGGTATCGCCACGCCGACCGAGGCCGCGGCCATGGGTGTCCTCGGCGCCGTCGCCATGGTCGCGATCAAGGGGCGGCTGACCTGGCAACTGCTGGGCGAGGTCTTCGAAAGCACCATGCGGGTAACCTGCATGGTCATGTTCATTGTCGCCGCCGCCGTGTTGCTGAACTTCGTTCTGGTCGGCATCGGGATGACCGGAGAACTGGCCAGGTTCGTCGCCGGTCTCGACGTGTCTCCATTGACGGTCATGCTGGCCCTGGTCGCCATCTACCTGCTGCTCGGCTGTTTCATGGAAACGCTGTCACTGATGATCGCGACGACACCCATTGTCGTGCCGATCATCACCCAGCTGGGATACGACCCGCTGTGGTTCGGTGTGCTGTTCATGATCCTGATCGAGGCGGCCCTGATCACCCCGCCGATCGGGGTGAACCTCTTCGTCGTCCAGTCGGTCCGCAGCAGCGGCTCCTTCAGCGACGTGGCGCTCGGCGCGCTGCCCTTCCTGCTCATGATGATCGTCATGATCGGTTTGCTTTTGGCCTTCCCGACCCTGGCAACCTGGTTGCCGGGTGTGATGCGTAACTAACGAGAAACGAACCCAACCAACAAGGAGAGAAGCAGATGCCCAGACACACAGCCTTGCTGATGGCCGCCGCCGGCTATCTCGTCATGAGCGGGACCGCCTATGCCGCGGACCTGCCGAAAACCACCATCAATGTCGTCGGCAACCTCGGCATCACCACACAGAGCAAGAAGCTCGAAGCACCTTTCTGGAACAAGGAGGTGACCGAGAAGTCCAACGGCGCGATCACCGCGAACTTCCGGCCCTGGAACGAGATGGGTCTGAAGGGATCGGAGGTGTTCAAGCTGCTCTCCCAGGGTGTGATGAACATCGCCACGGCCCAGCTTGGCCATCACAGCGGTGCGGACCCGATCATCGACGGCAACGATCTCGCCGGCCTTTCGGACAACTTCGAACAATTCCATGCCGTGTCGGACGCCTATTTTCCGGTTCTTCAGAAATATTATCGCGAGAACCTCGGTTTGCATCTGATCACCATGCAATCGTTCCAGGACCAGGTGCTCTACTGCCGCGACGACATCACCAGTCTCAAGGACCTTGCCGGCCGTCGAATCCGCGGCTCGGGGGCGTCCCAGGCCGATTTCGTCGGCTATTTCGGCGCGACTCCGGTCGATGTTTCCTTCGGCGAGGTGCAGCCCGCGCTGGAGCAGGGTGTGCTTGATTGTGCGATCACCGGCACGCTCGGCGGCTACACCGCCAAATGGCACGAATCCGCCAAGTATCTCTACACCCTGCCGCTGAACTTCGGCGCCGGCGCGACCATTGCGAACGCCGAGTGGTGGGACGGTCTCGCACCCGAGGTGCGCGACTTCCTGACCACCGAGATCGAGGCACTCTCCGACAGAATGTGGGCACAGAACGCCGAGGAAGACATCATCGGAACCCAATGCAACACCAGCGGACCCTGCCCCTTCGGCGATCCCGCGGGCATGGCCCTCGTGGAGCCCAGCGAGCAGGACGTCGCATTGCGGCGTGAAGCCCTGAACAACGCCGTACTGCCCGGATGGATCAAGCGTTGCGGCGACATCTGCAAGACCGCCTTCAACGACAATCTCTCGTCCCTGACGGGTCTGACCATCAAGTAGGGCCATCCGGTCCCGCGACAGCACAAGGACACGTCCTTTCACGGACGGGTCCCCGAGACGACAGGGCGTGCGCCGGCCAGGCGGGCGCCCTGTTCGTTCCAGGCTTTCAATTTCGACGCCAACGCACCGATCCTTGGCGACCGCCACGTCGTCCACGACGTCGCCGGTCCTCTGAACTTCTTAGGTCCGCTACATGTCTGGCGCAATTGCTTGAGCACGACCCCATATGCTGGGAATATCGGGTTCACTCAGATGGGATAGCAGATGCAGCGCATTCTCCTGGCGACGGACTTTTCCGAGCGCTCCGATCGAGCGGCCCGGCGGGCGACGCTCCTGGCGAAGACGACCGGCGCTTCCCTGGCTCTCGTGCATGTCGTCGATGACGACAGGCCAAAGCGGATCTTCGAGGCAGAACAACGGGCCGCCGAGGCCCTGCTCGCGGAACAGGCGCGGTCCTTCCGGGAAATCGACGGACTGTCCTGCACCTCCCGGATCGTCATGGGCGATCCGTTCGAGGGCATAGCAGCGGCAGTGCGCGAGACCGATGCCGACCTCCTGGTTGTCGGGCCACACCGTCGGCAGGTGCTGAGAGACGTGTTTATCGGCACCACCGCGGAGCGCACCATTCGTGCCAGCGAACGGCCTGTCCTGATGGCGAACGGGGTCCCCGCGGGCCCCTACCGGCATGTACTTGTCGCCGTCGACCTGTCCGAATGCTCAGCCACAGCGATACGCGCGCTGCAGAAACTCGGGCTTGGATCGAAATGCGTCGTTTCCGTGGTTCATATTTTCGATGCTCCCGCGGCCAGCCTGATGGTCCGTGCGTCCTCGACCAAGGAGGGGATCAGGAACTATCTGGAAGACGAGAAAGAACGGGTTTCCGGCGAACTGGCGGCATTCCTGAATGACATCGGCCTGAAGCCTAAGCGGCGGATCCTGAAGCACAACGAAACGTCGATTGCGCACACCATCGCCGCGACGGTTCGCGAGGCAAATGCCGACCTTGTGGTTGTCGGCACGGTCGGCCGCACGGGCGTCGCAAAGGTGCTGTTGGGCAGTGTGGCGGAAAAGGTCTTGCGACGGGCAGACTTCGACATACTGGCAGTACCGCCCGTTCGCGAAACCTAGAACCGATGAAACGATATCGGTTCCTCATTCAGAGCGCCGAGATCGAGTTGCCGATACCCGCCCCTTCCCGGATCGCCGCGATGTCCCGGCGTCAGCCGGTCAGATGCTGGCTGTGAAACCGCAGGTGATCGTCGATGAAGCTGGCGATAAAGTAATAGCTGTGGTCGTAGCCATCGCGGTAGTTGATCGTCAATGGATGGCCGCTTGACCGCGCCGCCATCTCGAGTGCTTCCGGCCTCAGCTGCTTCTCCAGGAATTCGTCGGCCTTGCCCTGGTCCACAAGTGCCGGAACAAACGCTGTTGCCTTGCGCATCAGCATGCTCGCGTCATAGTCGGCCCATGCGCGCGTATCCTTTCCCAGATAGGCAGCGAACGCTTTCTCGCCCCAAGGGCAGTCGACCGGATTGCTGATCGGGCTGAAGGCCGACACCGACCTGAAGCGGTCGGGATTGCGCAGGGCGAGGACCAGCGCCCCGTGGCCGCCCATCGAATGGCCCGCTATGGAGCGCTTGTCACTGACCGGGAAACTCGCCTCGACAAGCTGCGGCAGTTCCGTCAGCACGTAGTCGTACATCCGGTAGTGGCGATCCCAGGGTGCCTGCGTTGCGTTGACGTAGAACCCCGCCCCCTGGCCGAGATCGTAACCGTCGGCATCGGCCACGCCTTCGCCGCGCGGGCTGGTGTCCGGGGCCACGATCGCAATTCCAAGCGCGGCCGCCGTGCGTTGCGCCCCGGCCTTGTGCATGAAATTCTCGTCGGTGCAGGTCAGCCCGGACAGCCAGTAGAGCACTGGCACCCTTTGTCCCTTATCGGTCTGCGGCGGCAGATAGATCGCAAACCGCATGTCGCAGTTCAGCGTGGTTGAACGGTGGACGAAGTGCTTGGTCCAGCCGTCAAAGCTCTTGTTCACCGTCGTGTTTTCGAGCGACATGCCCCTGCCTTTGGTTCGTATGCGTTGGATATGCCGCGCCGGGCGCGGCCTCATGGTCAGTTTAACCGAGGATGCGGGACGCTGCGCGCACGCTTTCGCCTTGGCAATCAGCTTTCCAGCAATCGGCGGGACAGGGACAGAACGGCTGCCGCCCCACCGAGGACCGCCACGGCAGGCGTCAGGGACAGGAGAACGCCCGGCGCCAGGGAGGAAGCCATCCGCCGGCCCGGCGCGGCATTCCTCCGCGTCGGCCCCTCGCCCCGCGACGGTTCCGGGACCCACCCACCGTCGTCCTCCCAGCGCGCAATGCAGGCCGCGCTCGGCCGCGGCACGGCCCGATCGGGCCGGCGGCCGGATACGGATTCCGCCATCGCGGGAAAAAGGTCGGCAAAGTCGGCGGCACTCAACATGTCACATGGTCTCCTGTCAGTTCGGAAAGAAGTGCGTCGGCAAAGGCGTCGGGCTCTCGGACGCGGTTGTCACGAGCCGGCATCGCTCACGCCACGGGAGTTGAAACTCGCGGCGATTGTCGGAATCCGCCGGCGCGGGATTCCGACATGGGCGAGCAACTGCTCATCGAGCCTCTCGAGCGCCGCGACGATCCGGCGGCGCTGCCAGCGCGCGAGCGGCGTCAGGATCGCCCTGTCGAGCCATCCCCTGCCTCGCCGGGCTCTATCCAGACCCGATCCGCAAAGCGGCTTTCGCCGGTCGAGATAACTCACCACGTCATCCTCCTGTGCCGGAACGCCCGCCCCTTCGGCATCCGCGCCCGGCGGGCTGAAGGACCATCAACGCCCGCGCCACGAAAGCACGATACCTGGGCAGCGCAGTCGACTGGCCCAACGCCATTGCCCGAATGGCAACGACAGGTTGTCCAGTTCAATCGAGTCGGAAAGTTGCGATCCCCGGGCAAGGGCGGGCGCATGCGCCGCCGGCCCTCCGGGGCCTAGAGGCGGTTCAGCAGGGCTCCGGCTGTGAGCACGAATCTCTTGGAAGGGCTGAACTTGATCATGCAACCGATATGGCTATCGGTACCCGGGAAAGCAATCCGGCGACGTCCTGCTGCGACCATTTGTCGGGTCCCTCCACCGGCCTCGCACATAGGCCCCGAACGCGGATCGGACGCCGGAGACCTGGCGATTGACAAACACGCTGGATCGCCTACTTGGAGAGGCATGTTCGCGCAACTGACTGCCTTCCCCTCTCGTTCGCTCGACCGCCCGTAGCCCCGGGCGGTCCGGGTGCGTCGGCGCCCGCCATACTTCCCGGGGCTTCCCCACATTCCTGGCTTGAACGCGTGACGACATCGTCGTCCGGAGGGAATTCTTGCGCGGGATCCACCGCCGCCACCCCCTGCCACAAACGATCACGTCGTCTCCCGTCGGGCCGGTCGCCCGAATACCCGTTTCGTGGTTCGGACGGATACGTCTTCCGAGGCGGTTCGGTTCAACCGACCTATCAGCAGGCCTACTCATGGTGAGCAACATGACCGAAGCCGGTAAGCTGCGCCCTCCGGGCGCACCGGAGATCGCCATTTCCGAGGACGATATCGCCCATATCGAGGCACTGGCGGAACGCGCCCTGCAACGCAACCCGGCGCTGGCCGCCCGCCTGCTGGACGAGATCGGGCGCGCCCGTGTCGTCCCAGCCGGCGAGTTGCCGAAGAATGTCGTGTCGATCGGCAGCACCGTCATCTACCGGGACGATACGACCGGATACGGGAAGACCGTGACCCTGGTGTATCCGGAGGATGCCGACATGACGCGCCGGAGGGTATCGGTCGTGTCACCGATCGGCGTGGCCCTTCTCGGGCTTGCCGAGGGGGAAGCCTTCTACTGGAACACCCGCGACAACCGACGCCGGATGCTGACCGTGATCAGCGTGCATCAGCCGTCGGAAACGGTGGAGGATGAAGAATGGTGATCGGAACCCGGCCGGCGAAGGTTGATCCCTCCGCACATGGCAAACCCGGAGGGAGCATTCTCGTGACGTAATCCCGCCAGCGGCTCTCTCCGGGCAAACCACCTTTACCACCCCATCACTTGCCTGATCTCCGGAGCGAGCCCCGTGTTACGCATGCCCCCCCGCCAGTCCTGCCCGAACTGCAACAGGATACCGCCCCGCGCCGCCTTCAGCCGCTGCCCGCATTGTCTTCAGCCGATCGCCCGGGCGCCGGACAGGATCTTTGCCGCCTGCCGTGACTGCAACGCCAGGATCCCACGCGCCTACGCGGGAACATGCCCGCCCTGCCGCGTCTCGTCCCGGACAGCGGCGGGCGCGGAGCGCACAGGGCGGGCCGGAAGATGACGGCAAGACATTACGCGAGGCGTCTGGCCTGGCCGGCAATCCTGCTGTTTCTGAGCTTCGGGCTGGTTCTCTTCCGCGCCGATCTCGCCGACCTGTCCGGGCAGGGCGAGTTGGTGTCTCTGGCCGGGCGGACGCTGATCTATTTCGCCATCGCGTGGTTCGTCAGCCGGGTGCTGGCGATGACCCTCGACCGGGCGGCGGCCCGCCGGCGCCCCTATCCCCGGTTGCTGAAGGATCTCGTCACCGCGCTCCTGTTCACCGTCGCCTTCGCCGCCACGGTCGCTCTCTTCCTTGGCCAGGGCGCGGTCGGCGCGCTGGCCGGCTCGGGCCTGATCCTGGCCATGCTCGGCTTCGCCATCCGGAACGTGGTGGCCGACACGCTGTCCGGGATCGCGCTCGGTATCGAGGGACCGTTCCGCATCGGCGACTGGGTCGAGATCGACGGTGTCGCGCGCGGCCGGGTGATCGAGATCGGCTGGCGCACGACACGGATCCTGACCCGCGGCGCGGCCTATATGATCCTCCCCAACAGCCAGATCGCGCGCCAGAGAATCACCAACTATTCCGCGCCCCGGCCACAGTACAGGGCGCAGATATCGATCACGCTGGACCATGACCTGTCGATCGAAAGCGCCCGCGTCATACTGCTCGACGCCGTGCGGCAGGCGACGCTGATTCAACAGGATCCCGCCCCGGACGTCCGCGTTCTGGCCTACGAGGAAGGGGGCATCACCTACGCCGTCCGCTACTGGCTGTCGCGCTTCGAACGCGACATCGATTGCCGGGACGAGGTCTATGGAATCATCGACGAACGCTTGCGCAATGCCGGTATCCATGCGCCCCACCGGCGTATCCGGCTTGTACCGCCGGTCGATGGCCCTATGTCACACACTTGTGATCGGGCGCCAGTGGAAATCAGGACGATAAGCCCTTTATAGGAAACAGAAAATATCCGCGATCGAGAAGCAAAATCGCCCGTGACATCCAATTTCCTGATTTGACGGTGTCAGGCTGTGCCAGTCAGCGACGAACCGATTCACGGTAGCCATGCGTAGAGCCCGCCTCTTCACGCTACTGGTTTTGCTATGGGCCACCGTAGCGCCGTTTGCAACTGCTTGGGCCTCTGCTTGCGAATGGGGGGACAATCGTACATTCAGCGCCACCACCACCCTCGCAGCCGCCGACGGGTCTCAGGGTGAGGTCGAACATCTCTGCTGTAATGACGGGCAATCTTTTGAAAACTGCGGCCCCAATCAATGGTGCGCGACCAGTTGCTTGAGTTTTGGCGCGCCAGACAATGCTACATTCACCTCAACTACTTTCTATTTTTCCGTAACATTCACCACATTATTCTCTTACAACGCAAACGTACGAGCTTTCCCACCTGACGAGAGACCTCCGAGATTGATCTGACGACTTCATGCGGAATGCAGTTTCCGCGTTACTGAACGTCAACGATCACTCGAAGGAACTATTATGTCTCGCAAGGTCGCCGTGCCTGCGGTGACGATCCTCGTCACCGCGCTGGTACTTCTCGGCAACTGGATTGCCGCCAGCGCCCAAGCACCATCATTTCGTTTCGAACCCATATCCTCGGAAATCTCTGTCGGCAAGGCGGTACCGATCGCCGTGCGTCTTGTCGGAGCAGACGGGCAACCTGTATCGACCGCGTCTGCCACCCTGACCTCCACTCGCCTCGACATGGGACCGGACGGCATGGCGATGATGGAGGCGCATCTCACGCCGATCGATACCGACGAACCCGGCGTCTTTGCATTCACGGCGGATATCGTCATGGCTGGGCGGTGGGCACTCACCGTCGAAGCGACACTGCGAGACGCAGGCAGAGCGGTTCGCGGCGAGGTAATCTTCACGGCTGCGGAAAAACAGTCGAATGCGGAGCCAGAATCCGGACAACGCCGAATTCTCTACTACCGAAACCCGATGGGTCTGCCCGATGTCTCGCCCGTGCCCAAGAAAGACTGGATGGGGATGGACTACATCCCCGTCTACGAGGAGGAGATGTCCGGCCCTCCCGGAACCGTGCGGGTCAGCGTGGAGAAAGTGCAGCGTGCCGGTGTGCGCACATCGTCGGTGGAACACCACAGACTCATCCGCACCGTACGCGGCTCCGGCATCATCGCGGTGGACGAATCGCGCCTGACGGTCATCACGGCCAAGTTCGACGGTTTCGTGAATCGCCTGGACGTCCGTACGACCGGAGAGGCCGTCCGGGCCGGCCAGCCTCTTCTGACCGCATGGATCGAGAGTAGCCACCTGCTGCGCAGGATGAGTGATCTTGCAACAGCGCGCCCGAATACGGGACCGGACGCCGAAACGGCCGCGCGCAACCTGCGTCTGTTCGACGTCCCGGAGAGCGTGATCACCGAGATCAAGCGTACGCGGTCGACCGTTCGCGCCATGGAGTTCGTCGCTCCATCGGATGGGACAGTGCTTGAGAAACCGGCAATCGATGGCATGCGCTTCAGTGCCGGCGACGAGTTGTTCCGCATTGCCGATCTTTCCCGCGTTTGGGTAGTGGTCGACGTAGCAGAGCAGGAACTCCCCTTCCTCCAGGTCGGACAGGCTGCTTATCTGGCGTTGCCGTCACAGCCCGGGCGAACACTTGAGGGTCAGGTCGCTTTCATCTACCCGGAACTCAATGCGGCGACGCGGTCCGTCAGGGTCCGGATCTTGATCCCCAACCCTGACGGACGATTGAAGCTTGGCCTCTTCGTGCATGCGGAGATCAGAGCGCAGGTAAGTGACGAACCGGTCTTGGCTATCGCGTCTTCAGCGGTAGTCGATGACGGCTCACGGCGCGTCGCCTTCGTTGCCAGGGGCGATGGGCTGTTCGAGCCGCGGGACATAACATTGGGCGCCCGGGCCGGCTCTCTGGTCGAAGTCATTGAGGGCCTCTCCGCAGGTGAACAGGTCGTCGTGAACGGCACGTTCCTCATCGACGCCGAGAGCAACCTCCAGACAGCACTGACGGCGTTCACGGCAGAAAGTGCTGACGAATGATAACGCGTCTGATCGAATGGTCGGCGCGCAACGTCGGCCTGGTGCTCATCGCGTCCGTCCTTATGGTCTTGGTCGGGCTGTACTCCGTTTCACGCACTCCCCTGGACGCCATACCCGATCTTTCGGATACCCAGGTCATCGTTGTGACCAACTATGCGGGCCAGGCACCACAGGTGGTAGAAGACCAGGTCACCTTTCCGTTGACCACGACGATGCTGAACGTCCCACGCGCTCGTGTGGTACGCGGATTCTCCTTTTTCAGCGTTTCGTTCGTCTACGTCATTTTCGAGGACGGCGTGGATCTTTATTGGGCACGAAGCCGGGTGCTCGAGTACTTGAATACGGCGTCCGACCAGTTGCCGCCGGACGTGACCCCGGTACTGGGACCGGATGCAACGGGAGTTGGCTGGGTCTACCAATACGCACTGAAGTCGTCACGCCTGAATCTGGCGGAGTTGCGATCCTTGCAAGACTGGCAGGTGCGCTTCGCCGTCGCGCGAGCCGAGGGAGTGGCCGAAGTCGCCAGTGTCGGCGGTCATGTGCAGCAGTACGCCATCGTCGTGGACCCCCACCTCCTGAAGCACACCGGAATCACTCTGGGTCAGTTGCGTGATGCCGTGCGAACGAGCAATCGCGACGTCGGAGGCCGCACGGTGGAGCTTTCCGAAACCGAGTTCATGATCCGTGGGCGCGGCTACCTCAATGGCATTGAGGACATCGGCAATATCGTTCTGAAGGCTGACGGCGGCAGCCCGATCCGGGTCCGT
Source organism: Oceanibacterium hippocampi (assembly GCF_900172325.1). GTDB lineage: Bacteria > Pseudomonadota > Alphaproteobacteria > Sneathiellales > Sneathiellaceae > Oceanibacterium > Oceanibacterium hippocampi. The sequence continues at coordinate 859,609 of NZ_FWFR01000002.1, forward strand.
GACGTGGCCCGAATTGAACTGGCGCCAGCCGAGCGACGCGGCATCGCCGAGATGGACGGTGAGGGCGAGATTGCCAGCGGGATCGCGTTGCAGCGTCACGGCGCCAACGCCCTCGACGTCATCGCGAACGTCAAGGCGGAACTCGCTTCGGTCGCATCGAGCTTGCCGAAAGGCACGGAAATCGTCGAGGTCTACGACCGATCTGACCTTATCCATCGGGCAATCCAAACACTGGTCACGACATTGACCGAGGAAAGCATCGCGGTCGCCCTCGTCTGTTTCCTTTTCCTCTGGCATGCGCGTAGCGCGCTGGTCGTGATCATAACCCTGCCGATCGGCGTCCTGATGGCGATCGCTATCACCTACCCGCTTGGCATCCCGTCGAACATCATGAGTCTCGGCGGGATCGCGATCGCTATCGGCGCCATGGTCGATGCCGCGATTGTCATGGTCGAGAACGCACACAAGCGACTGGAGCGCGCGTTGCCGGACGCCTCAAGAGTCGAAGTGCTCGTCAAGTCAGCGCAAGAGGTCGGTCCGGCACTATTCTTCAGCCTGCTCATCATCACTGTCTCGTTCCTGCCAATCTTCGCCCTGGAAGCGCAGGAAGGCCGGCTTTTCAAGCCGCTGGCCGCGACCAAATCCTTCGCCATGGCGGCAGCGGCTCTCCTGTCGATCACCCTGGTGCCGGCGCTGATGATCCTGTTCATCCGCGGCAAGATCGCGCCCGAGGCCAAGAACCCCATCAATCGGCTCCTGATCTGGTTGTACCGGCCTGTCATCCAATTGGTGCTCCGGGCGAAGGTGGTCACGATCATGCTGGCGGTCGCAGCGTTGGGGCTGTCCGTGATCCCGGCGCAGCGACTCGGCTCCGAGTTCATGCCCACTCTGAACGAGGGCACGCTTTTCTATATGCCAACCACTCTGCCGGGCCTTTCGGTGACAAAGGCGGCCGAACTTCTTCAAACCCAGAACAAGATCATCAAGGGCTTTCCGGAAGTCGCCTCTGTCTGGGGCAAGGCAGGCCGGGCCGACACGGCGACCGACCCGGCGCCGATAGAGATGTTCGAGACGATCATCAATCTGAAGCCGGAGACCGAGTGGCGGCGCGGCATGACGGTCGACAAGCTGATCGCCGAGATGGACACCGCCTTGCAGTTTCCCGGTGTTTCCAACGCCTGGACGATGCCGATCAAGGCGCGCATCGACATGCTGGCAACCGGCATCCGCACGCCCGTGGGTGTCAAGGTCTTCGGCCCCGATCTCGTCGAGCTGGAGCGGCTGGCGAAGGAAATCGAAGCCGCTCTCAAATCCGTCCCGGGAACATCCTCGGCCTTCGCGGAGCGCGTGAATGGGGGCTATTTCCTGGACATCCGGCCCGATCGGGACCGCATTGCCCGATACGGCCTGACCATGGACGCGGTACAGGAAACCATCTCCATGGCTTTGGGCGCCCAAACCCTCACGACGACTATCGAGGGCCGAGAGCGCTATGGCGTCGTCCTGCGATATCCGCAGGTGATCCGCGGCGATCCGGAGGCGATCGCCCGCGACGTCCTCGTCTCGCTTCCAAACGGCGCCACGGTCCCAATGGGTGAACTCGCGACCATCGAAAGGACACGCGGGCCGACAATGGTCCGTACCGAGGACGGCAGGCCCGTCGTGTACGTGTTCGTAGACATTCGCGGACGTGATCTCGGCGGTTATGTGGAAGAAGCGAGAAACTTCGTGGGCGAGCGCGTTGTCTTGCCGTCCGGCTACATGCTGACATGGAGCGGTCAGTTCGAGCATCTGGCACGAGCGCAGGCACGTCTCTTGATCGTCGTTCCGGCAACCCTTCTGATCGTATTCCTGCTGCTTTACCTCAATTTCGGTCGCATCACCGAGTCGCTCATCGTGATGTTGTCACTGCCGTTCGCACTGGTCGGTGGGCTCTGGATGATGGACCTCATGGCCTTCAATATGAGCGTGGCGGCGGTGGTGGGATTCATCGCTCTGGCGGGCGTCGCCGCTGAAACCGGCGTGGTGATGCTGCTGTATCTGGACCAGGCGCTGGACGAGGCCAAGAAAGCAGCCACGGCGGCAGGAAAGCGCTTCGAGCGCGCCGATCTCCATACGGCGATCATGGAAGGCGCCGTCGGTCGAGTGCGACCGAAGATGATGACGGTTGTCACGGTCATGGCGGGCCTCCTGCCCATCCTCTGGTCGACAGGTACCGGTTCGGAAGTCATGCAGCGGATTGCCGTACCCATGATCGGCGGAATGGCCTCCTCGACCGTGCTCACCTTGGTCGTAATTCCCGCCATCTACGCGGCCATCCACGGCGCGCGCATCGCGTCTCGCAAAGACGAGTACCTGACAACCTCACCTGAACGGAGCGCTTAAGGTGCAATGGACGAACAGACCGTCGCCGCGCAGGTCTCCCCCTCGCCAAAGGGGGCTCGGGCTGGTGCGGGCCTTCACTAAAGAGCGTCGCCGAGCCGGTACAGCTCAAATGACGAAGGCGCTCTACGCCGGGACGAGTGAGAAAATGGACTCAGCCCCGGGATCAGCCGGTTTCGCCCGGTTATTTCGCGGACGCCAAGGCTGTCCGGAAGCGGACCAGCCCGAAGGCAAACAGAAGCAGTCCGATCGCCGTCGTTGCCAGCAATTGCGGCCAGACGATGCCGATCCCGGCACCGCGATAGAGCACGGCCTGGGCAAACTTGACGAAATGGGTAGAGGGCAGCAACTGCACCACCTGCTGCAGCGTGGCGGGCATGCTTTCGAGTGGCGTAAGCCCGCCTGACAGCAGGTTCATCACGACGAAAACGGGGATCGACAGCAGGCCGAACTGCGGCATTGTCGTCGCCACGGTCGAGAGCGTGATCCCGAGTGCCGTCACGGCAAAGAGATAGACCGCCGCGCCGAGCGCGAAGAGCATCGTCGAGCCGACGACAGGAACCGCGAGCAACCCCTCCACGACAACATGCAGCGACAGCAGTGCCGCCAGGACGATGACCAGTCCGTTCGCCCAGATCTTCGCCAGCATGATCTCGCCGGACGTCACGGGCATTACCAGCAGATGCTCGAGGGTGCCGTGCTCGCGTTCGCGGATCACCGCCGCGCCGCTCAGGATGATCGCCAGGATCGTCAGGTTGTTGATGATCTGCATGACCGCCATGAACCAGGCGGATTCGAGGTTGGGGTTGTATTTCGCCCGCACCCGGAGGTCGACGGGCAGCGCGACCGCGCCGCCTGCCCGGCCGACGAACTTCAGCAGCTCCGCGCCGACGATGCCGGTCACGTAGGTGGCGCCGTTTCCGGCGATCGTCATGGCCGTCGCGTCGACATTCAGCTGAATCGCGGGTGCCCGGCCGGCCAGCACATCCGCCTCGAACCGCGGCGGAATATCCAGGACGAAGGTATAGCGGCCGGCATCCATCGCCGCGTCGACGGCGGCCAGGTCGATGATCTCCGGCGTCTTGAAATAGGGCGGCAGGAAAGCCCCGGCGAGCCGTGACGACAGGCCGGACCGGTCCTCGTCGACGATCGCGATGGAGGCATTGCGGAGCTCGGTCTGAACGCCGTTGGCGACGGTGTAGATGGCGAAGGTGAAGGTATAGAAGATCAGACCCAGCAGGACCGGATCGCACAGCAGGCTGTAGATCTCCTTCACGCCGAGTCGGTAGATGTTCGCGATCGCGCGCACCGGTTCAGGCTTCCTGCTTGCGAAGCAGCATGGCCGCGAGGGCCCAGAAGAGCAGGCAGAATCCCGCCAGCACCAGGTGATTGGGATAGAGGGTGGCGAGATCGAGACCCTTGTTGAAGACGCCGGCGCTGATCTGCTGGAAATAGAGCGCCGGAAAACTCTGCCCGGTCAGCGCCGCGCCACCCTCGAGAGTCGAGACCGGATACATCATCCCCGAGAGGTTGACCGTCGGCACCATGACCACAATCGCGGTCGCGAAGATCGCGGCAATCTGCGAGCGCACGAATGTCGAGACGACGAGGCCGAAAGCGGTGGCCGCGGTCGTGTAGAGCAACGCGCCGAGGCTTAGCGCGAGGAAGCTGCCCGGCATCCCGATCCCGAACACGGTCAGCATCAGGACGACAAGACTGCCGAAGCTCGCCATCGCGACGGCGACATAGGGCAACTGCTTGCCGAGCAGGAATTCGATCTTGCGCACCGGAGCGGCGTACAGATTGAGGATCGAACCCATTTCCTTCTCGCGAACCACGCCCAGCGCGGTCAGCATCGCCGGTATCATCATCAGCAGCATCATCAGCACGCCCGGCGGAATGGCATATTGGGAGCGGAAGGCCTGATTGTAGCGGAACCGGGGTTCGACGGTCGCCGGGTAGAGGCTCGGCACGACGCCCGATTCGCGCATCGATACATCGGAGAGATGGGATATCAGCGCGCCCTGAAGATAGCCGCGCCCTGTCTCGGCCCGGGTCGTGTTCGAACCGTCGAGCCATGCGCCGATCTCCGGCGCCCGTGCGGCCAGAAGATCGCGACCGTAATCCGGTGGAATGACAACCGCGAGCGAGATCTCACCCGCCTTCATGCGGCGATCCAGTTCGGCGAAATCGGCGATCGGCGGCTGTTCGTCGAAATAGCGGGAGCTCGACAATGCATCGAGGAACATCCGGCTTTCCCGCGAGCGATCCTGGTCCAGCGCCGCGTAGGTGAGATTCTCCACATCGAAGGTGATGCCATAGCCCATCGCCAGCATGAGGATCACCGGACCGACGAGCGCGAAGCCGAGGCGGATCGGGTCGCGCAGGATCTCCGTCGCCTCGCGGCGCGCGAAGGCCCAGACGCGCGGAGCCGACAGCAGGCCACCCCCGGACCGGCGGTCTAGCGCGGCCTCCGGCAACTCGAGCAAGCCGGGCGCGGTCGCATCGTCCGCGCTGGCCTCCGCCAGACGGGCGATGAAAGCCGCTTCGAGCGTCACTGCACCACCTTCCCGACGGAGCGCGTCCGGCGCGCCCTGGGCCAGGACTTTCCCCGCATGCATCAGCGAAATGCGGTCGCAGCGTTCCGCCTCGTTCATGAAGTGCGTCGAAATGAAGATCGTCACCCCGTCGTTTCTCGACAGGTCGATGAGCAGGGCCCAGAAGGCGTCACGGGCGATCGGGTCGACGCCGGAGGTCGGCTCGTCGAGAATCAGCATCTCGGGTTCGTGCAGGACCGCGACTGCGAGTTGCAGGCGCTGACGAACGCCAAGCGGCAGACTTTCCGGGGCCGCATCCGCCACATCGCGCAGATCGAACCGCTCGATCAGTTCCTCCACCCTGGCGGCGCGGCGTCCGCGTGGCAGATGAAAAAGGTCGGCGTGCAGCGCCAGGTTGCGGCGGACCGACAGCTCGGAATAGAGCGAGAAGGATTGCGACATGTAGCCCACGCGACGGCGTACAGCCATTGCATCGGCGCCGACCGGCTGGCCGAACAGCCATGCCTGCCCCTCGCTCGCCGTCAGCAGGCCGGTCAGCATCTTCATTGTCGTGGTCTTGCCGCAACCGTTGGAACCGAGGAAGCCAAATATCTCGCCGGGCTCGATGCGGAAGCTGACGTGATCGACGGCCGTGAACTTGCCGAAGCGCATGGTCAGCCCCTCGGCCTCGATCGCGGGCGGGCCATCCCGGGCGATGCGCGGCGGCAGCACGACGGGCTTGTGCCCCTCTCTCTCCGCTTCGGGCAGGAGGGCGATGAACGCCCCCTCGAGGCTATCGGTGCCAGCCTGCGCTTTCAGTTCTCCGGGCGTGCCGGTCGCGAGGACGCGGCCGGCGTTCATGGCGATGAGATGCTCGAACCGCTCGGCCTCGGACATGTAGGCGGTGGCGGTGATCACGCTCATGCCCGGGCGGCGCAGGCGGATGCGGTCGATCAGGTCCCAGAACTGCTGCCGGGAGAGTGGATCGACACCGGTCGTCGGCTCATCGAGAACGAGCAGGTCCGGATCGTGGATCAGCGCACAGCAGAGTGAAAGCTTCTGTTTCATCCCGCCGGACAACTTCCCGGCAGGTCGGTCGGCAAAGGGCGCCAGACCGGTGGAGTTCAGCAGGTCGGCGATACGCGCCGCCCGCTCCGCCGCCGACTGGCCGAAGAGACGGCCGAAGAAATCCACGTTCTCGCGCACCGACAGCGTCGGATAGAGATTCCGCCCCAGCCCCTGCGGCAGATAGGCAAGGCGGGCAGCGACCCGTTCCCGATGGCGTCGTTGGCCCATCGGGCCATCGAGCACGTCAACCGAGCCGGTCTGCAGGCGACGCACCCCGGCAATCAGACCGAGAAAGGTGGACTTCCCGACCCCGTCCGGGCCGATCAGGCCGACCATGCGCCCTGCGGGAATGACGACCGAGACGTCATCGAGGGCGGCACGCCCGCCGTAGCGATGGCTGACACCGCGCAGCGCGGCAACCGGATTGGCCGGCAGCGAAGTCACGGCAGGTTCACCGCCAGCGTCTCGGGCCACGGGACCTCGGGCGAGATGCGAACGATCGCCACTCCCGGCACACCGGTCTTGATGACCTCCTGGTATCGGCCGAGGATCTCGGCGGGGATCTGCAGCTTGACGCGGAAGGTCAGTTTTTCCCGTTCGCTGGCGGTCTCAACATATTTCGGCGTGAACTGCGCCTCGGACGCGACGAACGCGACGGTCGCGGGAATCACATATTGCGGCGCCGCGTCGAGGATCAGCCGCGCCTCGGCGCCATAGCGCAGGCGACCGGCGTCATCGGTCGGCAGATAGACGTCCATGTAGACATCCGTCAGGTCGAGGAGCGTCACGACCTTGCCGCCGGCCGCCAGGACCTCGCCCGGCTCGGCCAGTCGATACTGCACCCGCCCGCCCCGCGGCGCGGTCAGGCTATAGTCCGCGAGATCGGCCCGGCGGGCGGCGACGCTCGCCTCCGATGCCTCGATCGCCGCCTCGGCGGCGGCAACCTGGGCGCGGGCGGTGTTCAGCGCGGCAGCGGCGGTGATTTCCTTGGAGCGCCTCTGGTCCAGCTTCTCACGCGTCGCATAACCACGCGCCGCAAGCGTCTCGGTGCGGTTCAGGTCGGCCTTGGCGAGTGCCAGCTCGCCTTCGCGCTGGACCACCAGTGCCCGGGCCTGCGCAAGTTCCTGCCGCGCCTGGCGCGTTGCCGCCTCGGCCGCGCGAATCTGCGCCTCCAGTTCCGTCGAATCGATCCGGGCGATCCGCTCGCCGGCGGCGACCATGGCCCCCTCGCGGACCAGCACTTCGGCAATCCGCCCACCGAATTTCAGCGCGATATCGACCCGCTCCGCCTCGATCCGGCCATTGGCGCGGGCGAAGCCGTCCGGCAGTTCGTTCCGTTGCTGCTGCCACCAGTAGAATCCGGCACCGCCCGCCGCCACACCCAGCACGACGACCACGGCAGCAACCCTGAGGACGTTCATGCCGCGTGCTCCGGGTCGCCATGCCCGTTCCGGCCATTGTCAGGTCCCATCGGATGAAAGCCCTTTCCACAACCTACGCGTGTCGGATGCTATCACGCTCTCCTCGTCCGTCGGGATGACAAACGCGGCGATCGCGCTGCCGGGCGCCGAGATACGGATCGCGTTGGCATCGTTCGCATCATCGTCCAGTCGCAGTCCGAGCCAGCCGAGGCCGGCAGCGATCCGCTTTCTCACGGCGCCGGCCTTCTCCCCGATGCCGGCGGTGAAGACCAGCCCGTCGATCCCGCCCAGCACGGCAGCAAGCGCGCCGATCTCCGATATGGCCCGGTAGGCGAAGAGGTCGACGGCTTCCCGGGCGCGCGGATCGTCGGAGGCGAACAGATCCCGCATGTCGTCGGACAGCTCCGAAACGCCGAGCAGACCGGAGCGCAGGTTCAGCAGGTCGGAGACCTCGTCGAGGCTCATGCCGCGATCACGCAGGAGATGCAGGACCACGCCGGGGTCGAGCGCACCGGGACGGCGCCCCATCATCAGGCCGTCGAGCGCGGTGAAGCCCATGGACGTCGCGACGCTCTTCCGCTTGCGCAGCGCGCACAGACTGGCGCCATGACCGAGATGCGCGACAATGATCCGGCCTTCGGCCCGGCGGCCGGCATGGTGCGGCAACTGCCCGGCGATGTACTGGTAGGAAAGACCGTGGAAGCCGTACCGGATGATACCGTCGTCGGACAGCGCCCGCGGAATGGCAAAAAGCTGGGCAAGACGCGGTTGCGTGCGGTGAAAGGCGGTATCGAAACAGGCAACCTGCGGCAGACCGGGCCGGGCCGCCGCAAGCGCGCGCATGCCGGCCAGGTTGTGCGGCTGATGTTGCGGCGCCAAGGCGGTCAGCGCGCCGAGTTTCTCCATGACGATGTCATCGACGAGCACGGGGGCGGCATATTCCCGCCCGCCGTGCACCACGCGATGCCCCGCCGCAACGAGCCGATTGTCCCTCAGGCCCTTTCCGAGCCAGTCGACGAGCCGTTCGATCAGCACCGCATGGGGTTCGTCCGGCGCGAGTCGACCGAACTCCGCCACCGGCGCACCACCCCTCGCCCAAATCTCGGGGCTCCGGCCGATACCGGTGATCTTGCCAGCGCACACCGGAGGTGCCTCGTCCTGCGCCGGATAGACCGCGAACTTGATCGACGACGAACCGGAATTGAGAACCAGCACAGCCTCGGTCATGGCAGCACGTCCACCTGGCGCCGCACGTAAAGCTGAACGATGGCCGCCGACGCGAGACGGCACAGCATGTCGTCGGCACGGCTGGTCAGCATGATCGGCACGCGGGCCCCGAGCACGACGCCGGCGGCGTCCGCCCCGGCCAGGTAAATCAGTTGCTTGGCGATCATGTTGCCGGCCTCGAGATCGGGGGCGACAAGGATATCGGCATCGCCGGCGACGGCCGAAACGATCCCCTTGGTCTCGGCTGCCGACTTCGAGATCGCGTTGTCGAAGGCCAGCGGCCCGTCGATCAGGGCCCCGGTGATCTGCCCGCGATCCGCCATCTTGCAGAGCGCCGCGGCTTCGACGGTCGAGGTGATCTTCGCGGTCACGGTCTCGACGGCGGACAGCAACGCGACCTTCGGCACCGCGATGCCGAGCGCATGGACGAGGTCGATCGCGTTCTGAACGATATCCCGCTTGTCGTCGAGTGTCGGATAGATGTTGATCGCCGCGTCCGTAATGAACAACGGCTTGGGGTAATGCGGGACATCGAGGCCGTAGATATGGCTCATGCGCCGCTCGGTCCTGATGCCGCGCTCCTTCGCGACCACGGCGCTCATGAACTCGTCGGTATGCAGCTTGCCTTTCATCAGGGCCTCGACGCGGGCCTCCCGGGCCATGGCCACCGCGATCTCCGCCGCCGCGTGACTGTGCGGCGCATCGACGATCTCGGCATCGCCGAGTTCCCGTCCGGCCGCAACGGCTGCCGCCTCGATCTTCGCGCGCGGGCCAACGAGAACGGGCATGATCAGACCCTGAGCCGCTGCCTCCAGTGCGCCCGAAAGCGTCAGCGCATCGCAGGGATGGACGACCGCCGTCCGGACCGGCGCATATTGCCGCGTCGCCTCGATGAGAGCCTTGTAGCGCGCGCCCCGTTCGTGGAGATGAACCTCGGGCAGGACCGCGCGCGGCCGTCGCACCTTCTCGGTCGGCGCCACCACTTCCGCCGTACCCTCGATCACCGTCTCGCCGTCCTGGTTGAGGCAGACACAGTCGAGCAGAAGGCGCTGCTTCTCCGGATTCTTCTCACGTACCGTGACCCGGGCAGTCACGGTATCGCCGAGCCCGACGGGGCGACGGAAACTCATCGACTGATTGAGGTAGATCGTTCCCGGTCCGGGCAGTTCGGTCCCGAGCACGGCGGAAATCAGGGCCCCGCCCCACATCCCGTGCGCGATCACCTTGTGGAACATGTCATTCCGGGCAAAGGCCTCGTCGACATGGGCCGGGTTCACGTCTCCCGACATCACCGCGAAAAGCTCGATGTCCTCACGGTTGAGCGTGCGGGACAGTTCGGCCGACTGTCCGACTTCGATCTCGTCGAAGGTCTTGTTCTCGATATATTGCAAGGGTTGCACTCCGGGCTTTTCCGCAAGACAGGGCACGCGACAGTCGCATCGATCATCTTCGGCGATGGGGGCGGGCGCCGGACGCGGCTCAGGTTTTCGCGGGCCGCTTCCCCGGCTCCCCGCCCCTCGCCTTCGCATCCTCATATTCCTCGGCGAGCACTTCGAGATCGCGGAATGCCTGACCGGCATCGCCGTCGTTCGTGACTTGCGCAACCACCGCCCGGTTGACCGTCAGGTTCCCGTCGCCCCACGGGGTCGTATCGATCTCGAGATCGTCCTGGCCTTCCCGCGACGTGAAACGCTGCTTCACCGCTCCCTTCCCGGTCGGCCGGGTCACATCTGCCTTCCAGTCGAGCTTTTTCCGGGTCATTTCTCCGCGTTTCCTATCTCCGTGACGCCGCCAGACGGGCGGCAATTCGGGTTGCGATGGTCGCTTCCCTACGAAACGACGTGAAAACCGGCATCGACATAGGCGATGTTGCCGCTCACGTTCCGCGACAGGTCGCTCACCAGGCCCATGGCCATGTTCCCGACATCCTCGATGCTGACGAGCCTCTGCGTCGGCGCCCGCTGCCGGGCCTTCTCGATCAATTCATCGAAATGCGCGATACCGGAACCGGCGCGGGTCATGACCGGCCCGGGCGAGATCACGTTCACGCGGATATTCTTCGGCCCCAGTTCGGCCGCGAGATAGCGGGCCGTACCTTCGAGAGCGGATTTGACCGGGCCCATGATGTTGTAGTTCTCGACGACCTTCTCGGCGCCGTAGTAGCTCATGGTGAGCACCGCGCCGCCGTCCTTCATGAGCGGCTCGGCCCGGCGCACCATCCGGATCAGCGAGTGCACGGAGATATCCATGGCACGCGCGAAACCGGCCCTCGAGCAATCGGTCACCCGTCCCTGCAGGTCATCCTTCGGGCAGTACGCGATGGAATGCAGCAGGAAATCGAGCTTTCCCCACCGGCTTTCGATTTCATCGAATACCGCGTCCAGCTCGCCGTCCGCCTCGACATCGAGCGGCGTGAAGATCGATGCGCCGAGCTGTTCGGCAATCGGCTCGACGAACGGCTTCGCCTTGGGCGATCCATAGGTCACGGCGAGTTCCGCCCCGGCCGCCCTGAACACGGCGGCACAGCCGGTCGCGATCGAGCGCTCGTTGGCGATTCCCGTTACCAGGCCCTTCTTGCCTTCAAGCAGCTTCATGGTGTGGTCTCCGGTTCATGGATGGTCGTCATGGGCGTTCCGGGTCTGTCGGACAGACGGAGAACGATCCGCGTGTCCATGATGTCGAGAAGAAGCCCGCCGAGCCCATGGGCCTGTCCCGCCTGATCGGCCGAAGGGCGGGGACGGTGCGTTGCAGCCATAGCAGAACCGCCCGGTCAGTCCTGCAGCACGTAGGTGCCGGGTGCGTCGCAAAGCGGCGGCAGGCCCTTGTCCGGCGCGCCCATGGCCGGCGGGGCCGTCAACCCGCCCGAATGCCCGGCCAGCCAGGGCTGCCAGGCGGTCCACCACGAGCCTTCCCGGCGCGGCACCATCGCCTGCCAGGCCTCCGGGGCGACATACTTGTCGCCGGCATGCTTGGTGGCGACCTGATAGCTCCGGTGCGGGTGGCCGGGCTCGCTGACGATACCGGCATTGTGGCCGCCGCTGGTCAGCAGGAAGGTCACGTCGGTCGCCGGATGCACGGTGATCTTGTAGACCGAGCGCCAGGGTGCGACATGGTCCTTCACCGTTCCCACCGCGAAGATCGGCGTGCGGATGTCGGCAAGGTTGATCGGCCGCCCGTCGACCATGAAGCGACCGGACGCCAGGTCGTTGTCCAGGAACAGGCCACGCAGATATTCGGAATGCATCCGGTAGGGCATGCGGGTCAGGTCCGCGTTCCATGCCATCAGATCGTTCATCCCCTGGCGCTCCCCGAGCAGATACTCGTGCACGAGACGGGACCAGATGAGATCGTTGGAGCGCAGGATCTGGAACGCGCCAGCCATCTGATTGCCATCGAGGTAGCCCTGGTCCCACATCATGTTTTCCAGGAAGGAAACCTCGCTTTCACGAACGAAGAGCGTCAGTTCGCCGGCCTCGGTGAAATCGACCTGCGTGGCAAGCGTCGATATGGTTGCCAGGCGGTCGTCGCCCTCCCGCGCCATCGCGGCGGCGGCGATCGACAGCAGGGTTCCGCCGAGGCAGTAACCGGTCGCGTGGACCTTCTGCCCGGGAACGATCGCGGAGACGGCGTCAATGGCATCCATGACACCGAGACGCCGATAGTCGTCCATGCCGAGTTCGCGGTCCTCGGACGCCGGGTTGCGCCACGAGATCATGAAGACCGTGTGCCCCTGCGCCACCAGGTAGCGGACCAGCGAATTGGCGGGCGAGAGATCCAGGACATAGTATTTCATGATCCAGGCCGGCACGATCAGAACCGGCTCCGGATGGACCTTGTCGGTTGTCGGGGCGTACTGGATCAGCTCGATCAGGTGGTTCCGGTAGACGACCTTGCCCGGCGTGACGGCGATGTCCCTGCCGACCTGGAAGGCGTCCGCGCCGGCCGGTTTCTTGCCGGCGACGGCATTCTGCCAGTCCTCGAAGAGATTCTGCGCACCCTCGAAAAGGTTCATGCCACCTTTCTCCAGGGTGGTCTTCAGGATCTCCGGATTGGTCGCGATGAAATTCGACGGCGCGTAACGGTCGAGCAACTGCCGGACCACGAACGACATCTCCCGCTCGTCCTGCTCCGAGAGGCCGTCAATGTCGGTGGTCGCATTGTGCCACCATTGCTGCATGAGCAGGAACGACTGGTAAATCAGGTTGTAGGGCCATTGCTGCCAGGCTTCGCCGGCGAACCTGCGGTCCTGCGGCAACGGCTCGATGCAGCATCGCGTCTCGGGATGACCCGCGGAATGCCCGGCATACAGGGCGAGACGAGCAAGTTTCCGGCTCGCCTTCTCGACCAGTTCCACCTGCTTTCCCGGCGACAGCGCCAGATGCGAATACCAGTCGAAACAGAGCGCCGCGAGGCCGGCCGGCGACAGACCGCCGGTGAGCCGGGCCAGGTTCGCCTTGAACGCCCGGTCCATGGTTCGCGTGGCGAATTGCCCGGGAAGCGGACGATCGAACGGGACAGCGGCCGACGTCGCCGGGGCAAGTCCCGGCACGTCAGGGATCGTCGGCGCGCGAGACGCGGCGACCTTCGACTGGACCGGAGCAGCCGCGGCCTTATGCGATCCCGCGGCGACGACCGCCCGGCCGCTCCGCTGGCGTACGGGTTTCCTGTTGTTCGTCGACATGTCTTCCGATCTCCTGCGCTGCGATGGCAAACCGTCCGCGAGCGGTGCCTTTGCCGCGCGGCCCGGTGGACGACCAACAGGGCAAGCTTGCCGATGTTTTTGCAGTGCAGCATTGATTCAAATCAGGGCGGCAGACGGAACCGAAACCGGACGGGTCGGGCGCCGGCGGTTCGGGGTCAGCCGGGTCCGGTCGCGGACACAGCCACCAGACCCGGGCGCGCCGGGGAGCCGCATCACGCCGATCGAGCATCAACGCGCGTTCAAACAGCACCATCGCATTCTCCTGCTCTCCGGCGTTGCACAGGAAACAGCCGCAGTTCTCCAGAACGTTGATGTCGCCCGGGCGCGTTTCAGCGCTTGCTCGAAAGCAACCTCGGCCTCGGCGCGGCGCCCGCTGGACATGTGGATGATGCCATGGTGCGTCCGATCGCGATGCTTCAACCGGAATTAGCCCTCAGCGCACAAACGCATCGTTTCTCACGCGCGGCGATTCTTGCGACGCTCGAAGCGACGAAACCGATGCGACGGGACAAGGATCATGAAAGTCGGCTTTATCGGCCTTGGGAACGTGGGCGGCAAGCTGGCGGGAAGTCTCCTGCGCAACGGCATTGACGTGACGGTTCTGGACAAGAAGCCCGAACTGGTTGCGGCGTTCGCGAAACGCGGCGCGACCCCGGCGACCGACGCCGCCGGGCTGATGCGCGACTGCGATGTCCTCATCACCTGTCTGCCGTCACCCGCCGCCTCCTCCGCGGTGATGGCCGAGATGCTGCCCGAGATCCGGCCGGGCAAGGTCTGGCTCGAGATGTCCACCACCGACGATAGCGAGATCCGGCGCCTCGCCACGCTGGTCGAAGCGAGAGGCGGCACCGCCGTCGATTGCCCGGTCTCGGGGGGATGCCACCGGGCGGACACCGGCAACATCTCGATCTTCGCAGGCTGCGATCGCCCGACCTTCGAGCGCGTGCTGCCGCTGCTCAAGCGCCTTGGCCGCCGGATCCTGCATACCGGGCCGGTCGGCACGGCCTCGGTGCTGAAGGTGGTGACGAACTACCTCGCCACCGCGAATCTCGTCTCGGTCTGCGAGGCGCTGGTCACCTCCAAGGCCGCCGGGATGGACATGAACACTGCCTACGAGGCGATCAAGATTTCCTCCGGCACCTCCTTCGTGCATGAGACCGAAGGCCAGGTGATCCTGAACGGCTCACGCGACATCTCCTTCACCATGGACCTCGTGTCCAAGGATATCGGCCTCTTCCAGGCCATCGCCGACCGCGCCGGGGTACCGCTGGAAATTTCTCCTCTGCTCAACGAGATTTTCCGGGACGGGCAGCACCGTTACGGCCCGCGCGAGTTGTCGCCCAACATCATCCGCCGCCTTGAAGACGCCACGGGGCTGGAGATCCGGGCCCCCGGCTTTCCCGCCGAAATGGTCGACGACGAACCCGAGGAACCGGGCTACGAGGTGGTTCCGACCGGGATCGGGCGACCCGCGGCGGCGGAGTGAGCCGGACCATGAGCTTCCACGGCCCCGCCCGAAACCTTACCCATTGGCAGGAACGTTCCGATCTCGCCGCCGCCTTCCGCTGGACCGCACGACTGGACATGCACGAGGGGGTCGCGAACCATTTCAGTCTCGCGATCGACGATGCCGGCTCGAAATTCCTGATCAACCCGAACCAGGTGCATTTCTCGCGGATCAAGGCATCCAGCCTGCTGCTGCTGGACGCCAACGACCCGAACGCGCTGGACCGCCCGGACGCACCCGACCCGACGGCCTGGGGGCTGCATGGTTCGGTTCACCGGCGCTGTCCGCACACCCGCTGTGTCATGCATGCGCATTCGGTCTTCGCCACTGTCCTGGCCTCGCTGGCCGACAGCACGCTGCCGCCGATCGACCAGAATACCGCCACGTTCTACGATCGCGTGGTCATCGACGACCAGTTCGGCGGGCTTGCCTTCGAGGAAGAGGGCGAGCGTTGCGCCGCCATGCTGAGCGACCCGCGCAAGAAGGTCATGGTCATGGGCAACCACGGCGTGCTCGTCCTGGGGGCCAGCGTCGGCGATGCCTTCAACCGGCTCTACTATTTCGAGCGCGCGGCCGAGATCTACATCCGCGCCCTCCAGACCGGCCAGCCGCTGCGGCTCCTGCCCCATGCTGTCGCGGAGAAAACCGCGCGCGAGCTGGAAGACTACCCCGGACAGGCGGCGGCGCACATGGCCGCGATCCGGGAGATCCTCGACCAGGAGAATTCCGACTACGCAAGCTGAACGTCCGCAGGGAAGCCGAGAGATGAGCGAACGTCCGATCACCCTGACCGATACAGGCGCAAGCGTCCCACTGGCGAACGGGCTCGCCTATTTCAACTATTGCTGGCTTCGCGACGCCTGCCCGAGCTGCATCGACGGCCAGACCCGCGAGCGCATCTTCGACGTCGCCTCCCTGCCCGGTCTACCCCGCGCCCGGGCGGCACGGATCGAGGGCGAGGCGCTCGTGATCGACTGGCAGGCCGAAACGCAGGTCAGTCGCATCCCGCTGGACCTGCTGGAGACCTTTGCCACCCGGGGCCGGGCCGAGGATCCCGCCGACCTGCCGCGCCGGCTGTGGTATGCCGATCAGGCGCCGAGATTCACCCGCGTTCCGCAGGCGGCGGTGCTGAACGATCCGCATGCCAGGGCCCGGCTGACCCGCGCGCTCATCGAGGATGGCATCGCCATCGTTACCGACATGGCCGGCGACGGGGACAGCCTGCCCCGGCTGGTGCAGGCCATCGGCCCGATCACGCCGTCGGCAGAGGGGCTTTTCTTCGACGTCCGTGTCGAGCTCGCACCGACGAACCTCGCCTACACCGCTGGCCCGCTGGAGATGCATACCGACCTGCCCGGCGAAGAGGCCGCGCCTGGCGTGCAATTCCTGCATTGTCTCGAAAACAGCGTGGAGGGCGGCCTGTCCCTGTTTCTTGACGGGGCCGCGGTGGCCGAGGCGTTGCACGAAGAGGACCCCGACGCCTTTCGCCTGCTGGCAGACAACAAGATTCCCTTCTTCTATCGCCACGACAACTGGGATTATCGCGCCTACCAGCGGGTGATCGAGACCGACCCCGAGGGCCGCGTGACCGGGGTGACGATCTCCCAGCACCTTCAGGACACGATGGACCTGCCGCAGGTCCTGCTCGACAGCTATTACCCGGCTATCATCAGGTTCCTGAAGATGCTCCATGAGGACCGCTTCCTCGTGCGCTTCCGCTCCGAGGCGGGCAATTGCGTGATCTTCGACAACCATCGCATCGTGCATGGCCGCGAAGGCTACGTCGCCGACAGCGGCAAACGCCACCTTCGCGGCTGCTACACCGACCGGGGGGCCCTGCGCAGCACCTATCGCGTGCTGGCAAAGCAGGGCTTTGACGGTGCGTGCGAGGAGATATCGCAGATGATACCGGCCTGACCTCTCGCCACGAAAGCTGCGGCACAAGAGCCCGCGGAGACTCAAGCACGACACGCTCCGGACGGCGATCCGGGCGCTGCGAATGCCGGCCCCGATCAGTCGATCAGCGAGTCGGCGCGCTGCCCGGCCCGTTCGTGATGGACTGGCAGCGTGCGTCCGTAAAGCTGGCGGGTGCGTTCGACGCTGCCGACCATGCCCGGTGCATCGACATATGAAAAGATCGCAACATAGCGGGGTGTCGGACCTTCCAGCGGCGCAACGCGGTGCAACGAATACCGCCCCTTGAACAACTGCAGATCGCCCGGCTGGAGTTCGAGCGAAACGACCCTGTCCGAGGTTCCGTCGAGGACCCTCGCAACATCCTCGAAGTGCTCGTCGAGGCTGTCACGGATCATCGGCGCATATTCGAACGTGCCGCCACGGTCGGCATTCTGCAGCGCCAGAGTGACGGTGAAATTGTTGGTGTCGAAATGCCAGGGAAATCCGTTGCCTTCGCCGGCGGCATTCACGATCACGTCCGCCAGCGGGTCAGCATAGCGGAAGAAGCGGTCTGGCGATTCCCGCAGGCACTCCCGGATGAAATCGTCGAAGCCATCGCAATCGAACACCGTTCGCAATGCGCCGGCGGGCCGGAAGTTGTCGGCCGGGACAAATGCGTTGGAGCGGTCGAAGAACCTCCGTCGCGGGTCGGATTCGGGAAGGCTGAAGTCTTCGGCGGTGAAATAGGCGTTGGTGCGGGAATAGCTGCGGTGCCCCTTGTCGGCGACGCCGTCGGCCTCGGCCACCGCGGCCGCGATACCGGCGGGTGTCAGGAAGCCCTTCAGCACCGCGCATCCCCGACGATCGAGCGCTTCACGGGCATCCGCAAGGATCGCGTCGCGGGCCGGCCCGGGTGTCGAGATCGGATAGGTCTCGAGATCGATCAGATCATTGGCAAAGAGTTTCATGGCTCGGCTCTCTCGAAGGGTGCCCTCAATCCCGGCCAACGTCGGCGGTCCGGATCGGGACCGTCAGGGCGCGAAGGGCGGACGCACCTTGATCTCCTGGTAATCCTCCAACCCGAGAATCCCGCCTTCGCGCCCGTTACCGGATTTCTTGTAACCGCCGAAGGGCGAGCCGTAGCCCGGCCCGCGCCCGTTCACCGCGATCACGCCGGCGCGCAGCCTGTCGCCGACGCGCCGCGCCCGCTCGGCATCGCCGGTCTGCACGAAGGCGGCCAGGCCATAGTCGGTGTCGTTGGCGATACGGATGGCCTCGTCCTCGGTGTCGAAGGGCATCATCACCAGCACAGGACCAAAGATCTCCTCGCGGGCGATACGCATGTCGTTTGTCACGTCGGCAAAGATCGTCGGGCGGACGAACCATCCCTGCTCCAGCCCCTCCGGCTTGCCCGGACCGCCGGCGAGCAGGGTTGCGCCCTCCGCGATGCCCGCCTTTATCATTGCCTGCACCCGGTCATACTGAATGCGGTCGAACAGGGGGCCGATATGGTCGCCCTCCAATGCCGGGTCGCCCACCTTCTGCGCCTCGGCGGCGGCCCTGGCCAGTTCCAGCGCCCGGTCGTAGCAGGATCGCTCGACCAGCATCCGGGTGGGCGCATTGCAGGACTGCCCGGTGTTGTCGAAGCATTCGGCCACGCCCTCGGCGATGCGCCTTTCGAGATCGCAATCGGCGAAGACGAGGTTGGGGGACTTGCCGCCCAGTTCCAGCGTCACGCGCTTGACCCCCTCGGCGGCATTGCGCGACACGTTGACGCCGGCGCGGGTCGAGCCCGTGAACGACACCATCGCCACATCCGGGTGACGCGACAGCGCCGCCCCGACCGTGGGCCCGTCGCCGTGAACGAGGTTGAAGACACCGGCCGGACAGCCCGCCTCATGAACGATCTCGGCATAGATATTGGCCGACAGCGGCGTGTGCTCGGAGGGCTTGAGCACGCAGGTCGCGCCGGTGGCCAGCGCCGGGATGACCTTCAGGGCAATCTGGTTGATCGGCCAGTTCCAGGGCGTGATCATGCCGACGACGCCGATGGGCTCGCGCGTGAGGATGTCGCCGTTGGGCAGGGTCTCTTCCTCGTCCAGCGCCTCCAGCGCCTCGATGAAGGACTCTAGATGGCCGATGCCGCTCTCGGCCTGCACGTCATGGGACATCGTGGCGGGCGCCCCCATCTCGGCGGTCATGGCACGGGCCAGGTCGCCCTGGCGCCTCCTGGTCAGGTCGAGCAGGCGGTGCAACAGCGCCAGCCTTTCCGCCTTCGTCGTGCGCGCGTAACTCTCGAACGCCTCCCTCGCCGCGGCGACGGCGCGGTCCACATCCGCTGCATTGCCGAGCGCAAGCGTGCCGATCCGGCTGTTGCTGGCCGGATTCATGATCGGCAGCGTTTCGGTGCCAACAGGCGAGACCCACTCACCGCCAATGTAGAACCTGTCGAGAATCTGCACCTCGGTCCTTTCGGGTATCAGGGAAGGACGGGTGTCTGCGCCATGGTCAGATGCAGGTCCCCGTCCTTGTAGGGCGATGCGGCGATGGCCGCGTCGTCGAGTTCGATGCCGAGGCCCGGCGCGGTCGGGGGAAGGACATAGCCATCCTCCCAGTCGATCTCGGTCTTGAGACAAGACATGTAGGGACCGTCGAACGTCCCGATGCTTTCAAGGATGAGGAAGTTCGGACTGCAGGCCGCGATCTGGATGTTCGCGGCGGCGACCACCGGCCCGCAATAGAGATGCGGTGCGATCTGCGCCTGCCGGGTCTCGGCCATGCCGGCGATCTTCTTCGCCTCGAGGATGCCGCCGACGCGGCCGAGGTTCATCTGCAGGATCGAGGCGGCCCCTGCCTCGAGCAGCCGGGCAAATTCATGCTTGGTGCAAAGCCTCTCGCCTGCCGCCACCGGGATCGAGGTAAAGCGCGCGATCTCGGCCATGTCGGCGGGGTTCTCCGGCGTCGTCGGCTCCTCGAACCAGAGCGGGTCATAGGGCTCCAGCCGGCGGGCCATGCGCTTGGCGCCCGAGACGGAGAACTGGCCATGGGTGCCGAAGAGCAGGTCGGCGCGGTCGCCAACCGCCTCGCGGATGCGCCTGCAGAACATCTCGGAGCGGGTCAGATCCTCCATCCGGGGCTGGTGCCCGTCGTAGATGGTGTAGGGGCCGGCGGGGTCGAACTTCACGGCGGTGAAGCCCTTGTCGACCATCTGCAATGCGACTTCGGCGGCAAGATCGGGATTGTCGTAGACGCTGGGCGTCCCCGGCGCCGGATAGACGTCGCCTTCGGGCGGATAGAGGTAGGTGTAGCTGCGGAGCCGGTCATGCACCTTGCCCCCGAGCAACTGGTAGACCGGCTGATCCGCCGCCTTGCCGATAATGTCCCAGCAGGCCATCTCGAGCCCGCTGAGCACGCCCATCACGGTCACATCGGGCCGCTGGGTGAAACCCGCGCCGTAGCTTTGCCGCCAGAGTTTCTCGACGTGGTGCGGATCGGCGTCCGCGAAGTGGCGGGCGAACATGTCGACCGCCATGGCGGCGCACAGATCGGGCCCGAAGGTCGCGTTGTAGATCTCGCCCACGCCGGAAATGCCGCAGGCCGTGGTCAGGCGGACAAAGATGAAGTACCGCCCGCCGTGTCGCGGTGGCGGATTGCCGAAGACGAAGGTTTCGATGGTCTCAAGGCGCATGGATGAGAACCCTTTCGTGGTCTCTGGTCGCTGCATCTTCGAGGATCATATCGGCAGCCCGCGTCGCCAGCATCATTGTCGGCGCATTGGTGTTGCCCGAGGTGACATTCGGAAAGGCGGAACTGTCGACCACCCGCAACCCTGACAATCCGTGCACGCGGAGCCGCGCGTCGAGCACCGAGTCCCCCGGCCCGCGCCCCATCCGGCAGGTCGAGGTCGGGTGAAAGACGGTCGAGGCACGGGCCCGGAAATCCTCCATCAGCGCATTCGGATCGGTCAGGCCGGGATCCGGCGCCAGCCGCTCGCGGGTTACCCCGGCCAGCGCCGGCGCCGCGGCCAGCCGGTCGATGATCCGCAGCGCTCGCCGGGCGCCTGCCCGGTCATGCTCGGTCGCCAGGGAATTGGGCCGGATGAGCGGCGCGTCCTTCGGATCGGCCGACCGGATGGCGATGTCGCCCCGGCTGTCCGGGCGACAGAGTTGCGCGCTGAGCAGGTAGCCCGGTTCGCGATCGGGCACCGGGCGTCCATCGGCCGCGCTGCCGTAGGACAGTGGATTGCAGTAGATCTGCATGTCCGGCTCGGCGCACGCCGGATCGCTCCTCAGGTAGCCGCCGACCTGATTGACCGGAACGCCGAGCGGCCCGCGCCGGGTCGCGACATAACGCAACCCGGCGAACAGGCGCGGGCGCATGCGTCCCAGGATGTTGTTCAATGTCGGAGCCGTGGCGCGAAAGACATGCGAAATCGCCAGATGGTCCTGGAGTCCGCGCCCGACCTCCCCGAGATCGTGCAGGACCGGGATCCCGTGCCGACGGAGCAGAGCGGGCGGACCGATACCCGACAGTTGCAGCAGCTTCGGCGAGTTGATGGCCCCGGCACAGAGGATCACCTCGCGCCCGGCACGGACGTCGAGAACGTCGCCGCCGGTCCGAAAGCGCAGCCCGGTGGCTCGTCGGCCGTCGAATGTTACCTGTTCGACCGTCGCGCGGGTCACGACCCGCAGGTTCCCGCGCCGCCGGGCGGGAGCGAGAAAGGCATCCGCCGCTGAACATCGCAAGCCGTGACGCACGGTGCTCCGATAATAGCCCACGCCTTCGCCCGTGACGGTACTGAGATCCGTGCAACAGGCCCATCCGCATGCCTCCGCGGCGGCGAGGAAGCGTTCGGAGAACGGGTCCATTTGGTCGCTCAGATCGCTGACCGGAAGAAGCCCCTCACCCCGCTGGCGTGGCCGGCCGTCGGCGTCGCGCTCCAGGTGCCGTTCCATTCGTTCATAGACGGGGCGGACAGCCTGCCAGGACCATCCCTCGGCACCGGCGCGTTCCCAATCGTCGAAGTCATGCGGCAGACCGCGCATGTAGGCCATGGCATTGATCGAGCTCGACCCGCCGATCACCTTGCCGCGCGGCCAGTAGATGACGCGTCCGTTCAGCCCGGCATCCGGTTCGGCGTGGTAGTTCCAGTTCAGGCGCGGGTTCGCGAAGTTGACGCCATAGCCGATGGGCACCTTGATCCAGAACTGCCGGTCGGAGCCCCCTGCCTCGAGCAACAGCACCCGCGTGCGGCCATCCCGGGTCAGCCGTTCCACGAGCGCGCAGCCAGCCGAACCGGCACCCACAACGATGTAATCGTACGATGTCTGATCCATGCCGCGACGGTCCCGTGTGGTACAGCGGATGTGATCTCAGCCGGGCTGCCGTTGCAAGCAACCGCTTTTGTGCCTCAGGGGCGGTTCATTTTGACGCTTTCTGACATACAAACCGCCGGCAACTCCTGCAGAATGGCCGGCATGAGGCGCCGGCCGGCCGGCGCGCGTAACGCCACAGGTGCCCCATCCGAATGCCCCATGTGACATGGCTCAGAGCCTTCGAGGCCGCGGCGCGCCACAGCAGCTTCTCCGATGCCGCGGCGGAGTTGAACCTGACCCCGGCAGCTGTCAGCCAGCAGATCCGCCTGCTCGAACGGCACCTGGGTATCCAGTTGTTCCGGCGTCTGCCACGCGGCGTCGCGCTGACCGACATGGGGCAGGCCTACGCCCTGCCGATCCGCAAGTCCTTTACCGAGATACAGGACGCGACGGAGGGCCTTTTCACCGTCCGGCGCAGGCGCAAGGTCGGGATTCGCGCCTCGATCAGCTATGCGACGCTGATCCTCGCCCCGCGGCTGAAAGCCTTTCACGACCTCCATCCCGATATCGAGCTCTCCCTGTCGACGGCGGTCTGGTCCGACCGGATGGACAACGAGACGATCGACCTCGACATCCGATACGGGACCGGCCATTGGGATGAGCCCGAGATCCGGAAGCTCGGCGACGAGGTCGCCACCGTCGTCTGTCACCCCGACCATTTGCGGTCCTTCGGCACGAAGCCGCGGGTTCAGGAGCTGCTGGCGGCCGGCATCGTGCCCGTGCTCGGTTCCGAGGTTGAATGGAGTCGGCTCTCGGAGCGTTTCGGGCTGGACTATCCCGAGCCCCCGGTATGGCTGAAGGCCGATTCATCGCTGATCGCGCTGCAGACGATCGCGGCCGGTTTCGGCGCGGCCCTGATCCACGAGAGCTTTGCCCGGCCGTTCATGGACCGCGGGATCCTGTGTTCACCGTTCGAATACCGCCTGCCGATCCGGGAGGCCTACTACCTCGTGATGCGGGGTGCTGTCGCCGATCGCGATGAGGTCGAGGCATTCCGCAACTGGCTGATAGGCACGGAAGCGGCCGAGCGGGACCGGAACGCGGATACGGGAACCTAGGGCAACGCGGGCTGCTCGATCCCTGCATCGTCCGATCCCTCACCCGGGGCAGGCTCGCCCGTTCCGGAGGAGCACCGGGCAGCGCGGAAGAGTCGCGCGCCGCACCCGGCCGGCGCGCAACTTGTCGGGAAAGTGACGCCGGTGCAATCTCGGGCCTCGAAACCGCTCCAACAGGCGAATGTCGGGCAAGAGCTGGATCGCGACGGCTCAACTCTGCGTTATCGTCAGGCGAGCCGCCACGGATCCCCTTGAACCGTATCTGCGGCAGGCGGAAGATGGCGGCGACTACATTATCGGATCATTCTCACTGGTGGAACGTCATGCTCAGGCTGTTTCTCTTGACTGGAATCGTGGCATTTGCTGTCGCCCGGGGTCCGGCCAGCGCCGCCGGGCTTCCCGAGGGCGAGGGCCGCGATGTGGTCGAGGCTATATGCACCGCCTGCCACGGCACCAACCAGATCATGCGCAGTTCCGGCTATACCGCTGACGATTGGCGCGAGCTGATCGGGACGATGATCGATCTGTCCGGCGGCCCGGAAGAGCAGCGCCAGATCGTCGGGTATCTCGCGACGCACTTCCCGCCGAACGAGCGGCGCACGGCGACGCTGGTCCCCGGCGACGTGGAGATCGCCTTTACCGAATGGGTGGTGCCGACGCTCGGCCAGCGCGCCCGGGATCCGGTCGAGGCTTCCGACGGATCGATATGGTGGGTCGGCCAATGGGGAAATCTCGTCGGCCGCATCGATCCTGAAACCGGCGCCATGACGGAATACCCGCTGCCGGGAGAGGCCAGGCCGCACAGCGTCACGCTCGATGGCGTCGGCAATGCCTGGTACACCGGCAATGGTGACGGCACGATCGGCAAGCTCGACGCGGCGACCGGCGAGATCACTGTCTACCCTATGCCCGATCCGGCGGCGCGCGATCCGCATACCGCCGAGTTCGACCATGACGGGATCCTCTGGTTCACCCTGCAGCAGAGCAACATGATCGGCCGGCTGGACCCGGCGACCGGCAACGTCAAGCTGGTCTCGCCCAAGACCCCCGGGGCGCGGCCCTACGGCATCAAGATCGACAGTGACGGCGTGCCCTGGGTCGCCTGCAACGGCAGCAACTGCCTGCTCAGGGTCGATCCGGCGACAATGGAAGTGACCGAGATCGAACTGCCGTTGCCGGACAGCACCGTTCGCCGTCTCGACATCGCCGAAGACGGGATGATCTGGTACGTCAATTCACGCAAGGGCCGGCTCGGCCGTTACGACCCCGGGACCGGCAAGATCGACGAATGGCCATCGCCGAGCGGGCCGGACTCGCACCCCTACGCGATCGCCGTCGTCGACGGTATCGTCTGGTACAACGAGTCGGGCGTGCGGCCGGATGCGCTGGTCCGCTTCGATCCACGCGATGAGACCTTCCAGAGCTGGGCCGTCCCCTCGGGCAACGTCCATGCCGGCATCGTCCGCCACATGCGCCGGACCGCGGACGGCGATCTCCTGATCCATCAGTCGAGCACCAATCGCATCATCCGTGTGTCGCTGCCGGATGTGTTGAACTAGCGTTCCGGATACGGTCCGCTGAGCAAGGCATCAGTATCCGGCTGGAGCAATCGGACGAACGCGCGATTTCTGCCTCGACGAGAGAACGCGCGCCCGGGAAACGCCGAATTGCCCAACGACCTGCCATGAGCGGCGGCGCCGGTATCGTTCCGCGACCGCACGGTCTGCGCGAACAGCCCTATGACGCCCGGCCCGGTAAATCAGGCCGTGGCGGCCAGTATTCACCGTCGCCGGGCTTCGCCGGCTCCCTGGCCTTCGCTTACGATCCGGCTGAAAGCTTCACCCGCTCTGAACCCGTCAGCGGGGCATCCCACCAGCCGTTCAGCCTGTCCCAGCGTGCTTCGATCTCGCCGCGGCGGTTCGTCACCCAGTAGTGACCGTATCCGGCGGCCGTGATGCAGGCATGGTTCGGCAAGATCCGCAACTTCATCCCGATCGGGAAGCGGTCGAAATCGGGGCGACCGCTGGCACTGGCAACAAGTCCATGTTCCTGGTGTACTTCGCTGACGAACAATCCGTCGAACTGTCTTCCCCTGGCATCGCAGACGCGGCCGTACCCGACATCACGCAGGAAACGCTGACCGCCCGTATCCTTGGAAAGGGCCAGTGCACCGGCATCAATCAGAATACGTCCGCTGCGCGGATTATGACCGATGACACTGCAGATCACGGAAAGCGCCAGATCGGCCACCTGGCAGGATTCGATTCCGACCTGGTCAAGATCATTGAACATGTAGACGCCGGGTCGCATTTCCGTCAGTCCCTCGAAATCGTCAGCTGCGACCGCAGTCGGGGTCGAGCCTGCGCTGACGACGGGGCATGGAATACCTGCGGCGCGCAACCGTTGGGCGGCCCGGGTTACCGCCAGGCGTTCCTCGACGGCAATATCCCGCACTTTCTCCAGCCCGCGCACGCCGTAGGAATGTCCACCGTGGGTCATGACCCCCGCAAGGGTCAGGTATGGCGATTGCGCGATCGCCTGCGCCAGGGTGATGAGTTCCGGCGCCTCCGGATCGAGCCCGCCTCGCAAACCGCCACAATCGATCTCGATCATGAGGCGGAAATGGCACTTCATTTGCCCTGCCTTGTTGGCCAGTCCGGTAACGCATGCCAGGCTGTCGGTAATCAGGGTCATTGTCGTTCCCTGATTCTGCAACGAGGCGACTTCAGCCGCCTTGTCGGGCACCATCCCCACCGCATAGAGAATATCGCTGAAGCCGCCGAGGGCGAAGTACCGCGCCTCGGCAAGGGTCGAAACGGTAATGGCGCCCGAATGCCCTTCGGTTGCGCGACGGGCCACGTCGATCGACTTCGCCGTCTTGAGATGAGGACGAAGGGAAATACCCTTCTCGGCCATGCGCGCCGACATCCTTCGGCAATTCGCTTCGAGAATTTCGCGATCGAGAAGGAGCGCGGGCGTTAGAACGTCAGCGACGCTTTCTGGGGTCATTTTTCACCTGGTAGGTTTCTAGTCCGCGTCTGTCCGCTTGGCCCAGGGCCAGACAATCTCGTCCTCCCCGTCCTGCGAGGCCGCTTTTCGGGAGCGAAGGTTCATTTTCTCCAGCAGATGTATCAGGAAGCCCGTTCCCTCTTCGAAATGAAGGTGCAGTGCCCGCTCGGCTTCCTCCGGGTCATGATCACAGATGGCTTCGACCATCGACTTGTGCTGGCGGGACAGCGCCTCACGCTCCATGAAGCCCGCGCCGACATGGGCCATGTAGAAAAGCACTTGCGACTCGATCATGGCGTAATGGGTCGACAGCAGACCGTGCTTGGCGATCCGGACAATGAGCTTGTGCAGCGCCACGTCGTTTCGGAAGATGACGGCAGCGTCGCGAGTGGCGGTCGATTCAAGCAGATCGTTGAACCGCCCGCGGAGCTCTCCGATCTCCTGATCCGTGATCTTCAGTGCGGCCCTGCGCACCGCCAGGACTTCCAGCGCTTCCCGTAACGTAGCGGTTTCATGCGCACTCTCGGCCGTGATTGGCCGAACGATCACGCCGCGAAAGCTCTCCTGGAGGACCAGTCCTTCCTGCACAAGCTGCTGGAGTGCGGACCGCACCGTCGTTCGACTGAGCCCCAGCATCTCGCCAAGCCTTGCTTCCACAAGCCGCTCACCAGGGCTGAACTCCCCGTTGAGAATGAGCGTTGTGATCGCCTCCTTGCATTTCAGATGCAGCGTTTCCCGAGTGACGTTCAGCGCACACATATCATCCCACTTCCGATCCTCTTTCATCACGATGAAACAACCGGATCTCCGGCGCCAGGTATACGCCGAACCGAGTACCGCTCCACTGGATTCTACGCCCTCTTCCTAACGCGCACACCACACCAGTTGGCCGCGTTGCGCATTGACGAACCGTACATAACATATTGCGGATTGACGATGGTATACAAAAAACCGTATGCAATACACTGTCGTCGCGAGCACCGCCAAGGCGGGCAATGGCTTCCAGCGCCGTATCGCCGCCGTCGACAAGGCAAGAAAACGGGAGAGCACAATGAATAATCTGGGAAGAATCATCGGTATCGTCGGAACAGTGGCTGCGGTCGTCGGCTTGTCGGCGCTGCCGGCCACTGCCCAGGCGGAAACCTATACACTCAAGGTTTCGCACGCGGTCACCGTGACGCACCCCGCACACCGTGCGATGGTGCAGTTCAAGGAAACCGTGGAAGAGAAGTCCGGGGGAAAACTCGAGATCCGGATCTTCCATTCGAGTCAGCTGGCGGGCCAGCGGGAGGGCGTGGAAGGTCTTCAGGCCGGCACGGTGGAGATCACCCTGACGCCGAACGGGGTAATCGCCGGTTTCGACCCGACATTCACGCTGATGGACATCCCCTTCCAGTTCAACAGCATGAAGCATGCCCGTTCCTTCATCGACGCCCAGGGCGACGATCTTCTTCTCGCCAACCTCGACTCGGTCGGACTTGTCGGCCTCGCTGTGTGGGAACAGGGGTTCCGGAATCTCGGAACCGTCGAGTCGCCGATGCAGAGCGTCGAGGATGTCAAGGGCCTAAGACTTCGCACCATGGAGGCGCCGCTCCACATCACTGCATGGCGCAGTCTGGGCGCCAATCCCACCCCGATCGGCTGGGCGCAGGTGTATTCCTCCCTGCAGCAAGGGGTCATCTCGGGTGTGGAGAACCCCAGCTACATCTTCTCCCAAACCCCGATTCACGAGGTCATCAAACATCTGACTCTGACCCGGCACATCTACGACCCGGTGGTCGTGCTTGGCAGCAAGGTGTTCTTTGACAAGCTTCCCGAGGATCTGCGTAGCCTGGTGATCACGACACTCCGCGACATCACCAACGAACAGCGCAAGATGGCAGAGGCCGATGTTGAGAAGGCCGAAACGGTAGACCTGCCCGCCATGGGCGTTCAGGTCTATGAAATCACCGCCGAAAGCCGGGCGAAACTTGCCGATATGGCGCAGGGGCCCGTGCTGGAAGAGATCGCCGCGAAAGTCGGTGCCGATGACCTGAAGCGCTGGCAGGACGCCGTCAGCGCGATGCGGGACTGACAGTGCAGGTTGGCGACCCGTATCGCTGAACCGCGGTACGGGTCCGCCTTTCCGACAAGGAGCTGGCGATGATCAGGATGCTGAACTGGCTGGTCGCGGGCGGGATCGCCACGATCTCCTGCATGCTAATTGCGCAAGTGTTCTTCCGCTACGTGCTCAACTCCTCGCTCTCCTGGACCGAGGAAGTCGGCACTTTCCTGCTGATCTGGGTGGGCGTCCTGGGTGTCGCGAGTGGACTTCGCTCGGAGGACTTCATTGCCTTCACCTTGTTCAGAAGAAGCCGCATCGCAGCAGTTCGCCTGCTCTGCACGATCATATCGTGGCCGAGCACGATCGCTTTCTCGGGTCTCATCGCCTTCTATGGCTGGAATCTTTCCTTCGATCGTGCTTACGGCCCTGTCTCGGCGGCAGCCTCCATCCCGCTCGCCTGGATCTATGCGATCTTCCCGATAGGCGGCGTTCTGATCGCCGCCCTGAGCATAGCCAGGTTCGTCAGAGAACTGTCCGGCAAGGCGCAACAGACGTCGGGCGTCGACAGCGGGAAGGATATCTGAATGTCCATTCTCTCGCTGATGGCAGTTCTGGGAGCGCTCGGGCTGCTGGTATTCGGCGCGCCGATCTGGGTTGTGATCGGCTTGCCCTCGGCCCTCTACATCCTCGTCGACGGCATCCCGCCGGAACTCATTGTTCAGAGGATGTTCAACAGCATGGATCAGTTCCTGCTGTTGGCTTTGCCATTGTTCATGCTGGCTGGCGAGATCATGAATGCCGCCGGCCTCACCCATCGCCTGGTTGAACTTGCCCGGGCGCTCATGGGGCGCATGCGGGCCGGACTGGCGATGGTTAATCTCGGCACCAACCTGATGATGGCCGGGATGTCCGGCTCGGCCCTGGCCGACGCATCCGCCATTGCCACGCTGATGACGCCGCGCATGGCCGAGCACGGCTACCGGCGCTCTTTCGTCGCCGCCATTACTGCTGCGGGTTCGATCGTCGGGCCCATCATTCCACCGAGCGTCGTTTTCATCCTTTACGGCGTGCTTGCGGAAGTATCTGTCATCGATCTCTTCCTGGCCGGGATTGTGCCGGGCTTCCTGATCGTCGTCTTCCAGATGGTCGTCGTCCAGATACAGGCAAGACGGGGCAAGCTGCCCGACGAGCGCCAGATCGACGTACCCCCGCTGCGGCCGTCGCTGATACGGGCGATCCCGGTCCTGATCATGCCGATCGTGATCGTCGGCGGGATCCGGGGCGGCGTCTTCACGCCGATCGAGGGAGCGGCCGTTGCGGTCGGTTATGGCGTCGTCGTCGCCCTGTTCCTTCGGTCACTCAGTTTCGCGGATGCCTACAAGAGCCTATTGCAGGTCGGCAGATCGGTCGGCGAAATCCTGCTGATGATCGCCTCGGCGTCCCTTCTCTCCTGGATCCTCGTCTCGGAGCAGGTGCCCCATTCGATCGCCGGGGTCATGGAAACCGTCACGACCGATCCCTTCGTCCTTCTTCTGGTGATCAACCTGGTATTGCTGCTCGTCGGCATGTTTCTGGACAACTTCGCCGCGATGGTGATCTTCGTCCCCTTCTTCCTGCCCATGATCCAGAAGTACGGCATCGACCCTGTTCATTTCGGGGTCGTTCTCAACGTCAATCTCATGATCGGTGCGATCACGCCGCCGGTAGGACTGTGCCTCTTCGTCACCAGTCGTATCGCCAGGATTCCCTTCGAGGACGCCGCGCGCGAAGTACTTCCCTTTCTCTTCGCCTCGATCGCTGCCTTGCTCGTGATCACCTTCGTGCCCGCACTTTCCCTCACCATTCCGATGCTCTTCAAGTAACGAGCCGTCCCTTAGCCTGATAGATGTGGAGAGAGCCAAATGAATCAGACTTTTCCGCACGGAGTTCGCCGGTTTTCCGATCTAGAATGGGACCTGCGACTGGACCTGGCGGCAGCCTATCGCCTCATTGCGCTGCATGGCATGGATGACGCGATTTTCACGCATATCTCCGTGCGCGTGCCGGCGGAGGAACCGACCTTCCTGATCAATCCCTATGGGAGGATGTTCGAGGAGATCACGGCAAGCAGCCTCGTGAAGATCAATGTCCGTGGCGAACTCATCGACGACGATGGGGCCAAGGTCAACCCGGCGGGCTTCGATATCCACAGCGCGATCCATATGGGTTGTCCCGATGCCCACTGCGTGGTCCACACCCATACCACGGCCGGCATGGCGGTCGCGGCCCTCAAGGAGGGTCTTCTGCCCCTCAACCAGATGGCGCTGCACTTCCATGAACGGATCGCCTCCTATTCCTTCGACACGATCCACTTCAACGATCACGAGAAGAAGCGCCTGATAGAGACGATTGGCGATGCGAAGGCGCTGATCATGGAGAACCATGGCCTGCTCACCTGCGGCCATACCATCGCCAGCGCCTTTCACAGGATGTTCTACCTGGAAAAGGCATGTCAGGTTCAGGTCGCGGCCCTATCCATGGGACGGCCGATTGTCGTGCCCTCCGCCAAGGCTTGCGCCGACGGCGCTGCGCTCTTCGAGCGTCTGGACCAGCAGCCCGTCTCCATGTGGCAGGCCTTCCGGCGCAAGCTCGACCGAGAGCAACCAGACTATGCGAGTTGAGACCGGAGCTGCGAGATGACCGATTCCCAGAGCTCTCCCTCACCGGCCGATATCCTGATACGAGACGCACTGATCGTCGATGGGACGGGCGCGCCCGCGCGCCTTGGAGACCTGGCGATAAAGGATGATCGCATCCTCGCGATCGGAGAACTCGGCGACTGCGCTGCCGGACGGATAATCGACGCGCGGGGCCTGGTTCTCGCGCCGGGCTTCATCGATGTGCATACCCACGACGATCGCGCGGTGCTGGCTGATCCGCAGATGGCATGCAAGGTCAGCCAGGGTGTCACCACCGTCATCGTCGGCAATTGCGGGATCAGCCTGTCGCCCCTGGTGTCATCCGGCCCGCCGCCCCCGCCTCTCGACCTCCTGTCACCAGACAGAAACGAGTTCTTCGACAGTTTCAGCAGTTATGCGGCTCGGCTGGAGGCCGACCCCGCCGCGGTCAATGTTGCGGCGCTAGTCGGACATTCAACGCTGCGGGTCGGCGTGATGGACGCTCTCGACCGAACCGCGAGCGGCAAGGAAATCGCGGCAATGCGCGGCCTCCTCGAAGAGGCGCTCGCATCGGGGGCGATCGGCCTCAGCACCGGTTTGTTCTACCCGACCGCGCGCGCGGCGGAGACCGAAGAGGTCATCGAACTGTCGAGGGCAATGGCCGGCGGGCAAGGTATCCACACGACCCATATGCGGGACGAGGCGGACGGTGTCGAGGAAGCGCTCGAGGAGACGTTCCTGATCGGACGGTCGGCCGAGGTCCCGGTGATCATCTCGCACCACAAGTGCATGGGGGCGAAGAACTATGGCCGGTCGCATGCGACGCTCGCTCGAATTGCCGCGGCCATGGGCCGACAGGACGTGGGGCTCGACGTCTACCCCTATTCCGCGGCGTCAACGATCCTCAACTCCGAACTGGTGGCGATGAGTGCGCGGGTCCTCGTTTCCTGGTCGACACCCCATCCGGAACTGGCCGGCAAGCCGCTGGACGAGATCGCGGCGGCATGGCAGGTCGATGTCGACGAAGCGATCGGGCGCCTCTCTCCCGCCGGCGGCATCTACTTCGTCATGGACGAAGCGGACGTGAAGCGGATCCTCGCATTCCCGAATACGGTCGTCGGTTCGGACGGACTGCCGCACGATCGACACCCGCATCCCCGCCTGTGGGGCACCTTTCCGCGCGTGCTCGGACGCTACGTGCGTGAGGATGCTCTGCTGACGCTCGAGGATGCCGTGCGGAAGATGAGCGGACTGTCCGCCCGGTATTTCGGGCTCGAGGGACGCGGCGAGTTGAAAGCGGGGAATTACGCGGATCTTGTATTGTTCGACCGCGATGAAGTGATCGATCTTGCGACCTTCGAGCGCCCGGACCGTCCCTCGGCCGGGATTCATCGGGTCATGGTGAACGGTCGCGAGGTCTGGAATCGGGGTGCCACGACAGGTGAACGTCCGGGCCGTTTGCTGGGTCGTTGAAACGCCGCGCGCCGATACTGCGTTCATTGGCAGCGCAGAAGCACCGTCGCCGCTTCGCGCGGACGGATATCAGAGGTCAATGACCAGAATGTCCGTCAGCGAGCGCGAGCAGCAGGGCGTGAAGCAGTCGTTCCGCGCCTTCTCCGCGTCCGAGAGCACGGTGTCCCGATGATCCGGCAGTCCCGCGCGCACGCCCGTGATGCAGGTTCCGCAGAAGCCCTGCTCGCAAGCCGTACTGATGAAGATGCCCCGTCCCTGGAGGGCCTGCACGACGGTTTCCGAAGGACCGACCGGAACATCGATACCCGATTTCGCCAACGTTACGACGAAGCCCTTGGCGGTATCGGCCGGTCGGGCTGACGGGGCAACGGCGAAATACTCGCAGTGAAGGCGCCCTGCCGGCCAGGTGGCAGCCGCCGCCGCGGCTTCGACGGCCGCCATGAACCCGGATGGTCCGCAGTAGTAGAGGTGCGCGCCCTCATTCGACTCGCCCTCGAAGAGAGCGCTGAAGTCGAGGCGCTGGTCGGGCGCGCCATCGTCCAGATGAAGATGGACGTGGTCGCGCAGGTCCTTCTCGCCGATCCGCGCGAGAAACGCCGTTCGTTCGATCGACCGCGTGCAGTAATGCAGGGCGAAATCGGTACCCTGGCGAAGCAGAACTTCCGCCATGCTCAACAGTGGCGTGATGCCGATCCCGCCCGCCACCAGAACATGTCGCGCGGCATCCGCGGCCAGTCGGAACTGGTTTCGCGGCCTGCTCACCTGGAGGATCCCGCCGGGCCGGACGGCTTCATGCATCGAACGCGAGCCGCCGCGCCCGTTACGATCCCACAACACAGCGATCCGATAGCGACTGGAATCCGCGGGATCGTTGAACAGGGAATATTGCCGCACCGCGCCGCCGGGGGTGAAAACGTCGACATGCGCGCCCGCCTCGAATGTCGGCAGTGCTCCGCCGTTCGGGTCGACCAGCTCGATGGCGACGATATCCTCCGCTTCCCGCCGCACATCGGCGACGCGCAGCGAAAGCCGGGACGAGCCGGCAGCCTCGGTGAAAGTCTCCGCGTTCATCAGGCCGCCTCGTGGGAACCGGTCGCGGCGTCCGGACCGGCGTCGGCGGCGGGTCGATCGGCGGCAACGGCTCCGGCGATGTCCAGTCCCGCGATATAGCCGAAGGTCATGGCGGGGCCGAGCGTGATGCCGGCCCCGGGATAGTTCCCGCCCATGATGCTCAGGGCATCGTTGCCGACGGCATACACGCCCGGCAGCGGAGCCCCCTGCCGGTCCATCACGCGCGCGCGCGCATCCGTGCGGATCCCGGCGAACGTGCCAAGGTCCCCCATCACCAGACGCAACGCGTAATAGGGTCCCCTGGCGAGCGGCGCGACACAGTGATTGGGCCGGTGAGTCGCATCGCCCAGATAGCGGTTGTAAGCCGTGCTGCCCTTCCCGAAAGCGGGATCCTCGCCCTGCCCCGCGTGCAGATTGTAGGCTTCGACGGTGCGCACGAGGCTCTCCGGCGCGATCCCTGCCTTGCGCGCGAGCGCGTCCAGCGAGTCTGCACGCAGCAGGTAGCCGGACCGAAGATGCGGCCACAAAGGCAGCGGGAACGGCTTCGCAAAACCTAGCCCATAGCGACGAATGGCACGGTGATCGCAGATCAGCCAGGCCTGCGGCGCCATGCCGTCGGTCGCGCAGTGGCGCTGCATGGCCTCTCCGAAGTCGTGATAGGAGTCGGCTTCGTTGACGAACCGCTCGCCCTTCGGGTTGACCGCGATTATGCCCGGCTTGTAGCGATCGATGAGATGCGGGAAGACATCCGGCGCCCCTTGTCTCCGCGGCACCAGGGAAACCGGGATCCACGCGCCGTTGTTGGGAAGCTCCGCACAGGTCTCCGCGCCGATACGCTCCGCGATCTGCCATCCGTCGCCCGTGTTGCCGGGCGGCGCCGGCGACCAGTGCTCCGCACCGGTCGGCGCGTGGCGGAAATTGCGGCGGCGAAGTTCGGTGCTTTGCGGAAATCCGCCGGTCGCCAGGACGATGCGTTTCGTTCTCACCGTTTCGATCGTGCCGTTGCGGCGAACCCGCACAGAGTGCGTCTGCCCATCCTCCCGGACAATTTCCTCAAGTGCCGCCTCGGTCCGGATATCGACACCGGCGTCGAGGGCGCTGCGAAACAGCCGGGCAACGAGAGCATTGCCGTTCGTGATCCGTTGCGGCCGGCCGTATCGCAGCATCTCGCCGGCATGCTCGACCAGCCGACGCGCCACATAGGCTGCGGAGCGGACGGAGCGCGTGCAGTTGAAGAAATGGGCGACTTCCTGGCTCGCGTTGAACATCATTCCGACAAAGGTCAACACGCGCAGCGGCGGACGCAGACGCCGTATCTCGCGGCCAAGATGCCGCGCATGATAGGGGGCCGCCAGAATGGCCCGTCCCTGCAGGCTGGCGCCGTCCGCGTTCGGGTGATAATCGGCGAAGCCCGGCAACGGCACGAAGCGCACCTCCGTCCGGCGCTCGAAGAATTCGACCATCGCAGCGCAATTCTCCAGGAAGGCGTCGACACGGGACGCGTCGAAGTGCGGGCCCGTCTGCCCCTCCAGGTAGCGGCGGGCCTCTTCCAGGGAATCGTCGATGCCGGCCGCCTTCAGGACTGGGTTGCAGGGCAACCAGAGCACGCCGCCCGATCGGGCCGTTGTGCCGCCGATGAACGCCTCCTTCTCGATCACCAGTACCCGCAGGCCGTTGACCGCGGCGGTCACGGCAGCGGCAAGGCCGCCCGCGCCGGATCCCGCGACCACCAGGTCATAATCGGCCTCAACGGGAGAAGGCCCGCCGTTTACCCGGTTCGCGCCCATGTTCACAGCCCTCCCGGCTCAACCCAGAAGCAGAAATGCCGCTTCGCGGGCGCTCTGGCCGACGCGCACCCCCTTGGCTTTGGCGGTCTCGTTGGCAGCGCTGATCACGCCGTCGAAATAGGTGCTCTGGCCGTCGCCCATGCGGGCGGTCATGGCATCGACCGAAGCGCCGGCGATGCCGTCCGCATCGACGTCCTGCAGTGCCGAGATTCCGCTGTCGTTCTTGCCGATCCCGCCATCGGAGCAAATGAAGGCCCACGGCCGGAAGCGGCGGAAATAGTCGACGACACTGCGTCCGGTATGCCCCGCCGTGCACAGCACGTTCCGCTCGCGATCCTCCGGCAGGGCAAAGGCGATCGAATCCGTGCAGACAATACTGCGGCCGGTCTCGGCAGTATGAATGACCAGTCGCCGCGCCGGGTCGAATTCCGCCGGCGCGCGATCACCGGTGAGGGCGGCAGCCACCGCCTCCTGCACCGTGAGACCCGGCGCGAGACCCAGGCGTTGCGCCGCATCGTTGACCCTGCTCAGGACACCGCACCGGTACATGTCGCGGCCATTGCCCATCTCGGCAGTTCCGGAATCGACCGCGGCAGCCGGCACGCCGAGCGCCTCGTAGTACCAGAGCCCGGCCACACCCGCGCCGTCCTTGCCGATCCCGCAATCCAGTCCAATGGCGACCTTCGGCTTCGCCGACATGACCATGCGGGCGCACAGGACGCCGGCGTACGAGGCGGCGACCACCACGTCACCGGAACACGGCGCATGGTCGACATAGGCTTCGACATGGGTGGCTGAATCGAAGACCAGCGTCCTGCCGGCGGCGTTATCGATAATGTCGGGGATATGCAACTCGGCCATCGTGCCTCCAGAAAATTACTGTCGGGACCGGCAGGGAAAACGTCGCCGGTCCTCCGCCAGGAGATTCAATTGCGGGATCGGGGTCCGGAGCGGTCGTCCCGGATATGTCGCGACCGGTCTCAGCGAATGGGCGAGAACGACGTCGGCACCAGGATGCGGTTCGTCATGCTGTCCAGCATCGGCAGGATCTGCCGGAGATAGTCCTGCCAGACCGGTTCCTCACGCAGCAACGCCCTTCGCCGCGCGCGATCGTCGAGGCTCTCGTAGCCCCACAGGTGTACGAGCGCGTTCAGTGGCCCGATCTCCGTCGTGAAGTAACCGAGCATGTTGCCGAGCACGCGCTTCTGCAACTCCATCGCGCCTGTCGATTGATAGATATCGAGGAACTGGGCCGGCGCGAATACCGGCTTTATCTGGTAGCATCGCTCCTCGATCAGCATGCTCATGCCAGTTCCTTTCCGGCAAGCGCGCCGGTGAGAAACCGGTTCGGCTTCAGGAAGAAGGACAGCACTAGCGCCCCCTCGACCGAGCGGGCAACATGCCGGTTCCCCTTCGGGCGCCAGACGAAATCACCGGCGCGGACTTCGCCTTCCTCATCGACGATGCTGCCGGAGAGAACGAACGTCTGCTCGATCTCGACATGTTCATGCAGGTCGAGCGCGGTGCCCGGCTCCCAGCGGAAGAGCGCGGTCATCAGTCCGCTTTCGTCGTCCTTCAGAAGAATCTTCATGTCGATGCCGGGCGTCGGCGTCGGCTTCCACGGAAGCGCGTCGACGGCGACATACCTGGAATCCAGTTCCCCCAGTTGTTCGCTGCCCGGGAGGTGCGGTGTATGCGCCACAAGAATGCTCCTTCCTTGTTACCGGTGTCGCGCCCGATCAAGCGGCCGCGATACCCTTGTTGATTTCCTCGGCCATCCGTTTGGCCATCTCGACAAACGGCTCGAGATCGGAATCCTGATATTCCTTCTTGGTCAGAACGACGGTCAGGCTGCCCGCCACATCCCCGGCGGACCGGAATATCGGCGCGCTGATGCCGATCAGGTCCGGATCCAGTTCGCCGTAGGCAACGCAGACGCCCGCGTTCCGCACGGCCCGCATGTTGTCGCGAAACTCCTGCCAGTCCTCGCCCAGGCCGGCGGCGCGGATCTGTCGCGATTCATGCAGCATGATCGTGCGCAACTGATGCGGCGGCAGGTTGGCGAGAATCGCCTTGGACGGAGACCCCCGGAACAGCGGGAAGGGCTGACCCCGCTGCATGCTGAAATTGAACGACTGGTTGGTCGCCTCGTGATGGATGGTCATGACCTTGTCGCGGTAGTAGGTGCATAGCAACAGCAGGCCGTCGAAATGCTCCATTGCCCGCTGCATCACCGGCACGGCGGCACGGAGCATCGGATCGGAGAGGCGGGCCAGCCGATCGAGTTCGATCACCCGGGGCCCGAGCACGAATCCACCGCCAACGGTTGGCGAAACCAGGCCGGAACTGCCAAGCGTCCGCAGATACCGGTAGAGCGTGGTTTTCGTCAGATTCAGCGCCGAGCCGATTTCTTCCGCGGTCCAGCTCGGCCGTTCGAGGCTGAACAGATCCAGCACCGCGAGCAGCCGGTCGTGACTGCTTTCGCGAGTCGACGATTTGGTGGCCGCGCCCGACTTCATGGCCCCGCCCGACGTCGGCTTTGCCCCCCGCGCGCGGGATGCGGTGCCGCCCGGCAAGGTCCCGGACGCCCGTGCCGTCTTGTTCGATTTCGCGTTCGATTTCGTGGCCATGCCGCCCTCACCCGCACGCAGACTGGGGGCTGGTGCTCTTCAAGGACTTCATCAGCTTCTCGCGCCTGGAGAGATGGAATGCGTAGCTCATGCCGATGTCCGGAAAGATGTCATGTCCCAGTTCCTGGGCCGCACGCATCGGCCAGTTCGGGTTCCAGAGCGCCTCGCGACCGATGGCGATGAGATCGGCCTGACCGGCTCTGACGATCCCGTCGGCCTGAGCCGGCTCGTAGATGAGGCCGACGGCCATCGTCTGCACGGCGGCTTCGCGTCGGATTTTCTCGGCATAGGGAACCTGGTAGCCCGGAAATGCGCGAACCTTCGTGCCCAGCATGGCCGGCCGCAATAGTCCGCCCGACGAGCAATCGACGACATCGGCACCCGCCTTCGCGAGCTCCCTTGCGAACAGCACGGAATCCTCGAGATCCCAGCCGGTATCCTCCGCACCGTCGACCGCCGAGATCCGGACGAACAGCGGCAGACCGGCCGGCCAGACGCGCCGGACGCGCGACACGATCTCCAGCGGATATCGCATCCTGCCGGCGATATCCCCGCCGTAGGCGTCGCCGCGCAAATTGGTCACGGGAGAGAGGAACTGGTGCAGCAGATAGCCGTGCGCGCAATGGATCTCGGCGACCCGGAAGCCGGCCGCGGCAGCGCGCAGCGCCGCCTGTTCCCATTGTCCTGCAAGGCCTTCCAGTTCGGCCGCGGTCAT
Organism: Oceanibacterium hippocampi; assembly: GCF_900172325.1. GTDB lineage: Bacteria > Pseudomonadota > Alphaproteobacteria > Sneathiellales > Sneathiellaceae > Oceanibacterium > Oceanibacterium hippocampi. The sequence continues at coordinate 898,165 of NZ_FWFR01000002.1, forward strand.
CGCGTGCGGCGTGTGCCAGTGCGTGTCGACGGGGACCGCGCTCGGCGCCATCACCTGCCATGACCGCTCGCCCCGCAGGTCGAGATCTTCCTGCAACAATGGCCCGTTGCCGTGCCAGGGCCGTTGCGCGCTGCCCTTGCGACCGGCATGCGACAACTGGATCCCGGGCACCGCCCCCTGGGCGCTGATGAAGTCGCAGATTCTCTTCAACCCCGGTACGTGATCGTCGCTCCAGATACCGAGATCGCCATGAGAGATGCGGCCGTCGCGTGTCACGGCGGTCGCCTCGGTCATGACGAGCCCGGCGCCGCCTTGGGCAAACTTGCCGAGATGAATCTCGTGCCAGTCATTCGCCATCCCCTCCGTCGCCACATACTGGCACATCGGCGAAATGACGATCCGGTTGCGCAGCTTCTGGTCGCGGAAAACGAAGGGGGAAAACAGGTGCCTGTCGTTCATTTGAATGATTTCAGCCGAATCCATGTCAATTATTGCTGGAGATAGACAATGTGCTGAACCATGTTTTCGTACAACCCGTGCTTGCCATCCGCGCCGCCCAGGCCGGAATGCCGGATGCCCGCATGGAAGCCCTGCATCGCCTCGAAGTTCTCGCGGTTGATGTAGGTCTCGCCGAAGCGCAGCTCGTTGCAGGCCCGCAAGGCCGTGCTCAGGTCCCGCGTATAGATCGCCGATGTCAGGCCGTATTCGGAATCGTTGGCCCGATCGATCGCCTCATCCAGCGTGTCGAAGGCGTTCACCGGCAGCACCGGGCCGAACACCTCCTTCTGCACGATCTCGGACGCCTGGTCGCAGCCGACCAGCACGGTGGGCTCGAAGTAGAACCCGCCGCCCCGCTCCACGGTCTTGCCGCCGACGACGATCTCGCTGCCGGACTTGCCGGCGCGCTCAACCATCCCCTCAACCTTGGCGGCCTGGACGGCATTGATCAGCGGACCCATGTCGACGCCGGCTTCGGCAAGCGGGTCGCCGTAGGTCGACGCCTGCATCGCCTTCGCCAGCTTGTCGACGAACGCGTCATGAATCGAGCGATGCACATAGATCCGCTCGGGGCAGTTGCATGCCTGGCCCGCGTTCAGAAGGCGTCCGCCCTTGATCGACTGGACCGCAAGATCGATGTCGGCATCGGCCATCACGATCGCCGGCGCCTTGCCGCCGAGTTCGAGATTGACCTTCGTGATGTTGCGGGCCGCAAGCGCCATAATCCGGGAACCGGTATCGACGCTGCCGGTGAAGCTCAACATGCCGACGCCCGGATGGGACGACAAGGCCGCACCGGTCGAGGCGCCACGACCGTATACGAGGTTGAACACGCCCGCGGGCAGTTCGCATTCCATCGCGATCTGGACGAAGAGATCGGCGCTGACCGGCGTCTCCTCGCTCGGCTTGATGACCACGGTGTTCCCCGTGATCAAGGCCGGCGCGACTTTCCGCGCGAGCAGGAAGAACGGGAAGTTCCACGGCAGGATGCCGCCGACGACGCCGATCGGCTGCCGGAGCATCAGGATCGTCTCGCCTGGCCGGTCGCTGCTGATCACCTCGCCTTCGAGCCGGCGTGCCCACTCGGCCATGTAGTCGAAGTAATCCGCGGCGAAAGCCACCTCGCCCACGGCAAGGCCGAGCGGCTTGCCCTGCTCCCGCACCACTGTGCGGGCGATGAGGTCGGACTTCTCGCGGATCTTTGCGGCAATGGCCTTCAGGTAGCCGCCGCGCGCGACCGCCGGAAGCTTCGCCCAGGGGCCCTGCGCGGCACCAGCGGCGGCGACCGCGGCCGCCACTTCCGCCTCACCGGAGTCCGGGATCGCGGAAAAGACGACGCCGGTCGCCGGATTGAGGACCTCGACCACGTCGGCCGACGCCGCATCGACATATCGGCCATCAATGAAATTCTTCAGAATCGTGTTCATGAGACTCTTCCCGATAAGACTAGCGCCAGCGGATAAGGCGCGATTCAAGTGCGGACATGCCGTAGGTCAGGCCGCTGCCAAGCAGCGCCAGCAGCAGCAGGACGGCGAACACCCCGTCGATCTGGAAGGTGCCGGCAAGATAGCTCAGCTGCTGACCGAGGCCGTGCTGGGCGGCGATGATCTCGCCGGCGATGACGCCGAGAAGCGAGTAGATCAGGCCCAGGCGGAGACCGGAGAACAGGGTCGGTACGGCACTGACGAGCGTGATGCGCAGGAAGATCTTCGTGCGCGACGCGCCAAGCGTCCGGGCGAGCGTCAGGAAATCGCGATCGACACTGCGCGCGCCCGCGACCGTGCTGCTCAGCACGATGAAATAGGTCAGGCTGAAACCCAGCGCGATCTTGGAGCCGATCCCGAGGCCGAACCAAAGCAGGAACAGCGGTGCCAGGGCGATTCGTGGCAGCGCGTTCAAGGCCGCGAAGAAAGGATCGCAGAACTTCTCGGTTGCCGGAAAGGAAACGAACAGAAGGCCTGTTGCGATGCCCGCGAGACTGCCGAGGCCGAAGGCGATGCCTGTCCCGGCCAGCGTCCACAACACGTCGCTGGCCAGGCTGCCCGTCACGAATAGCTCGGTGAAGAAGAACGACAGGATCCGCGACGGCGTGCCGATGAACAGCGGGTCGATGATCCTGTTCGCCGCGACATACTCCCAGAGAAGCCCGAACACGATCAACGTCAGCAGTTGCCAGGGCCAGATCGCCGAACCGATGCTGTTCCAGCGAAGCCGTTTCCCGGCATTCGCCGCGCTCCGTACTCGAACGGAGGGTTTTGCGATGGTCATGCTCATTGTTCAGCCATGTTCGTGTCAAAGACCCCGTATTCGAGCTTTTCCCAGATCTGGGCATAGAGCTCGTGAAACCGGGGATCCTTCTGGAGCGACCGGACCGAGCGCGGCCGCTCCAGGGGAATCGGGATATCGGCCACGATCCGCCCTGGCCGGGCGCTCATGACAATGACCCTGTCCGACATGAGAACCGCCTCGTTCAGGTCGTGCGTGATGAAGATGACCGAGCGACGCTCTCTCGACCAAAGTTCCAGCAGCAGGCTTTCCAGCTGCAGCTTCGTTTGCGCGTCCAGGGCGCCGAAAGGCTCATCCATCAGCAGGCACGGCGACGGCATGCTGAATGTGCGGGCAAGCGCCACCCGCTGTCGCATGCCGTGCGACAGCTCTTTCGAATAGGCGTTCTTGAAGTCACGCAATCCGACCGAGTCGAGCAGTTGGATGGCCTTGGCGCGCCGTTCCTCCTTGGGCATATCCCTGAAGGCATTTCCGAGCTCGGCATTCTCCAGCGCTGTCAGCCATGGAAACAGGCAGTCCCTCGCCAGCATGTACGCCACGTCGTGCCGGCCGGCCCGGGGCGTGGCACCATCGATGGTGACGGTGCCATGCTCCAGGGGAACCAGTCCGGCGACGATATTCAGCGCCGTGGTCTTGCCGCATCCGGAAGGGCCGACGATCGAGACGAACTCACCCGGCGCGACCGTGAATGAAACATCCTCAAGTGCGTTGACCTTGCCCCCGAATGTATGGTTCAGCCCCTCGACGGCGATCAAACCGGATGCCGCCATGTCAGTAGGCCTTGCTGTAGATCATGGTGTCGAAGGCCGGCACGTCGGCCTTTTCCTTCGCCAGGAACGTGTAGTAGGCCTCGATGCCGTCGCGGGGCAGAACCCAGTGGTAGCCGTTGACCTGGTTGCGGACGAGACGCTCCGTCACCGCCTCGGCGTCCGGCAGATCGCCGAGCTTGAAGTACTTCTTCGCGATCGCCATCACTTCCGGGAAATTCTCCGGCTTGGACGACCATTCGATCGCTTCGGCGGAGGCCTGCCTGAAGGCGTCGAGAAGCTTGGGATTTTTCTCCGTGAAGCGCGTCGAGGCGACATAGGTGACCGCGCTTCCGCCGCGCCCGACCTCGGAGCCCTGCCCCTTGCGCAGATCGACGAGGTTGTAGCAAAGGGTGGAGTCTTCGCAGATCGTCGGCAAGGGCTCGAAACCCATGACGCCGTCTATCTGCTTCGCAGCCAACGCCGCGTATTGCGCCGACGGGGAACCCACCGCGACATAGATAACGCCGTTGTCCGGATTGAGACCGGCATCGGCCAGCAGCAGGCGCATCTGGTTCTCGGGCCCGGCGCCACGCGCGGTGACGCCGATCTTCATGCCCTCGACGCTCTTGATGTTGCCCGGATAATCGCCGGCCCGATCGACGCCTTCGACGTCCGAACGCATGGACAACGCAAACGGCGGCGCCGGCAGCAGGCCACCGACGAACTGGATCGGCGCACCGCCGATGGCCGCCTTCACGACGCCGTCCGCCGAGGAAACGACGATATCCAGGTCACCGGCAACCAGCGCCTGGATACCGAGCGGTGCGGACGGGATGTTGAGAAGCTCGCACTTCATTTCGTGACGGGTACAGATCTCCTTCTCGACCATCACCCATTGCATCAGGTTGATGATCGCGCCGGGGTAGGTCTGCAGGCGGATGGTCATGTTGTCGGCCATCACCGGGGCTTCCTGGATGGTCGCAGGCTGCGCGCCAGCATGCGCGCTGAGGCCACCGAGCATTGCTGCGATGACGAGTGTCCGGATCGAGCGTCTCATTCCTGTTCTCCCTTTGGTCATGTTCTTATTCGCCCTAGATGGGCATGTGAGATCCGGGGCCGAGCACCCGGGTATCGAGCATCACATCGCGCGCCAGAAGCCTTGGCTCGCCCTCCACAAAGGTGACCCTGTCGTGGAACTGACCGGTCGCGAAAAGGTGGGTTTCACCGTTCAGCGCCGTGTGGCTGACGATCAGCGAGCTCACCGCCGAGAAGCGGCCGTCGGCGTCCTCGTCCAGTGTGTAGAGCGTTGCGTGCCGGCGCATCTGGCCCTGCATCCGGACATGTTTCGGAACCGCCTCGAGCAAGCCCTTCAGCTCGTCCAGGCCGAGGTCCAGCCAGGTCATTTCCTTGCCGATCTCCGGGCTGAAGCTTCGGATACGGTACTGGAAACCGTCGGCGCAGAGGGCCAGATAGTCGGCGAATTTCTCGTCGTCCATCGACAGGCAAGATTTCGCGACGAGCGTTCGGATCTGTTCGGCCTTCATTTGCCCGGGCCCTCCGCGCTGACGTTTCCCTTCGGATCGCCGGCCGGGCGCCCCATGTGACGACTCCATTCGGCGTAATAGCCGCGCAAGGCGGCATCGTCGTGGGCGCCCAGGTTCTCGCGCCGCGAGATGATGCTGTACTGGGCGGCGTGGCGATTCCCCTGCTCCACCGACTCGATGAAGAAGCCGTCCTCCGGCTGGGTGCGGCCGAACGGGCCCCAGTACTGGTTATGATTGCGAATACGCTCCGCCCGCACCTCGGGCGTGTCGCTCTTCAGGCCGAGCCCGCGGAACTCCATCAGGGTCAGGGACGGACTGATCGGCGTCGACGTATCGATCCGCATCGCCGTGCCGCGGATGATGATCGACGTGTTGGGAAACAGGTCGACGGCACGGATCTCGCCCGGGGCGAGGCCCGGGAAATTGTTCGAGTCCCGATCCTCCCAGCCGGGAATGTTCGAGTAACTCACCCGGTAGGGCGGCAGCGACAGATGTCCGTTCTTGCCAATGGAGATCCGGCGGTCGTGATACCCCGGTGAATTCAGGCCCTGCTGCCGATTCACCACGTGACCCCACTCGTGATAGAGTTCCATGTTGGTCTCGTGCCACTGCTTCCAGTTCGCGCGGACCTTGAACGAGTGGTAGTGGAAGAGTTCCAGCGGCTCTGCGGTCAGGGCTTCGCGCAGGGTATCGAGCGAGTCGGCGAGGAAGGACTCGAGCGTCTCCGCATCGTCATCCAGGGTGATGAAGACCAGGCCGCAGTTCACTTCCGTACGGATCGAACGCAGTCCGCAGGCTTCCTTCTTCGGCCCCGCTTCCTCGTAGCCGATGTCGCGCGTCTGGTTCACGCAATTGCCGTAGGTATCGTAGGCCCAGAGATGGAAGAAGCAGACCATTCGGCGGGCATTGCCGCGCGGCGCCCGGACCAGTTCGGCCGAGCGGTGCGAACAGACGTTCACGAAGGTCCGGATCCGGTTGTCCTCGCCCCGGATCACTACCAGCGGCAGACCGCAGAATGACAAGGTGCGGTAGTCGCCGACCTGCTCGACCTCGCTTTCGTGACAGGCGAATTTCCAGGTTTTCTCCAGCAGCAGACGCTGCTCGTCCCTGAAGATACCCTCGTCCCGATAGACTTCCGAACTGATGAAGTGATCGGCGGGAAGGTCGGGCACCCCGGCCCATTCCTTGGCATTGCGCGGCATTCGACGTTTCCTCACAGGGTTCTTTTCCGGGCGAGATACACAGACCTTCCGATCCGTGTTTCCTCGGCCAGCACGCCATATGATTGATAGTGCCACATTATAGCACTTTTTGATTTCGTCAATAGGCGGGATTTTGAATTTTCTTCGAACTACGACAGAATCGCGACCCGACTACCGACGGAAGCGCGATCGGGACCTGGACGCGTGCTCGGCACGCGCAACCGCCGCTCTGTTCGGCGAAAACGAACGTGATGGAGTCCATCGAACCGCGGGGTGAGACGAACCGCGACACCCTGTACCCTTGCCGGATACCCCTTCCCGTCCGCACACCGTCAGGTTGTCCGCGCACTGGAACCCTGAAGCGCCGGATGTCGTTCCCCTCGCAGGCTGCCTGCTGCTTTGCCGCGAATTGGCGCGCTCGTGCATCGACCGTCGCCAGGGGTCGCGCCCGTTCACCGGAGCAGTCGAGCAACCGCCTTCGACAGCGACGATCTCTGAAAGGACGCGACATGACGAAAACGCCGATGGACAAGGGCGGCGCTCCCCGACAACAGGCCATCGATCGCGCGCGAACGATGACCACCGCGCAAGGAGGCCCGGTAGCGGACGATCAGAACTCGCTGAAGGCGGGCGCGCGCGGGCCGACGCTGCTCGAAGATCATGTGATGCGGGACAAGATCTTTCATTTCGATCACGAGCGCATCCCCGAGCGCGTCGTTCACGCCCGCGGCTACGGCGTCCACGGTCATTTCGAACTCACCGAGGCCATTCCCGACCTCTCCTGCGCCGATATCTTTCAGCGGGTCGGAGAGAAAACGCTGACCTTCACCCGCTTCTCGACGGTCGCGGGCAACAAGGGGTCGTTCGACCTCGCACGCGACGTGCGCGGGTTCGCCACCAAGTTCTACACCAAGGAGGGCAACTGGGACCTCGTCGGCAACAACATCCCGGTGTTCTTCATCCAGGACGCGATGAAGTTTCCCGATCTCGTGCATTCGGTGAAGCAGGCGCCCGACCGGGGCTTCCCCCAGGCACAGAGCGCCCATGACAATTTCTGGGACTTCATCTCGCTCTCCCCCGAGGCTGTCCACATGACCTTGTGGCAGATGTCCGACCGCGCCATTCCGCGATCCTTCCGCTTCATGGAGGGGTTCGGCGTGCACACGTTCCGTCTGATCAATGCCGAGGGCAGGTCACATTACGTGAAGTTCCACTGGAAGCCGCGGCAGGGTCTGCAATCGGTTGTCTGGAACGAGGCGCTCAAGATCAACGGGGCCGATCCGGACTTTCACCGCCGCGACATGTGGGACGCCATCGACGCCGGTGACTTCCCGCAATGGGATCTCGGTATCCAGGTTTTCGACGACGCCTTCGCCGATGACTTCGAGTTCGATATTCTCGACCCGACCAAGATCATACCGGAGGAGCGTGTACCGGTCCGACGGATCGGCACGCTCACGCTCGATGCGCACGTCGACAATTTCTTCGCCGAGACCGAGCAGGTTGCCTTCTGCACGCAGAACATCGTCCGGGGCATCGACCAGACCAACGACCCGCTCCTGCAGGGGCGCAACTTTTCCTATCTCGACACGCAGCTGAAGCGCCTCGGCGGACCCAACTTCACCCAGATCCCCATCAATGCCCCGAAATGCCCGGTGCACCATTTCCAGCAGGACGGGCATATGGCGATACGAAACCTGAAAGGTCGCGCCAACTACGAACCCAACAGCTGGGGAGAAGACGGCGGGCCCCGCGAGAACCCCGAGATCGGCTTCGCCAGCCATCCCGAGGAAGTCACCGGCACCAAGCAGCGCGTCCGGTCGGAGACCTTCGCCGACCATTACAGCCAGGCGCGGCAGTTCTGGATCAGCCAGACCGCTACCGAACGGCGCCATATCGCCGCGGGCTACACGTTCGAACTGTCCAAATGCCAGCACGAGCGAATCCGTCTGCGGATGCTTGGTCACCTGATGAACGTGCACGACGATCTGGCGAATGCCGTGGCCAAGGGACTGGGCATCACCGAGATGCCGGAGCCGGCAAAGCCCGCGCGCACGCCGATCACCGACCTGCCGCCTTCGGATGCCCTCAGCATCCTGAAGAACGGCCCGGACAGTTTCGCGGGCCGGAAGCTGGGTCTCTACATCTGCGACGGGGCCGATGCCGAGCTGATCGGCGCGCTGGAGGAAGCCTTCCGGGCCGAGGGCGCCATGGTAACGATCGTCGCGCCCCACATTCATGGCGCGACCCTGTCGGATGGCACGCGGAAACCCGCGGACGAGAAGATCGATGGCGCGCCGTCTGTCGTGTTCGATGCCGTCGCCCTCGTGCTGTCCGAGGATGGCGGCAGGACGCTGGCGAACAACAAGCCCTCGCAGGACTTCGTCAGCGATGCGTTTGCGCATGCGAAATTCATCGCCTGGACGGCCGCCGCCATGCCCCTGCTGAAGGCCACCGGCGTTGCCGGGAACATGGATGCCGGTGTTGTCGCGATCGACAGCGGGACGGTCGACGCGTTCGTGAAATGTTGCCGCGATCTCCGTTTCTGGGCACGCGAGGACAAGATGGAATGACGGAGACGTCGACGGCGGAACCGGCGCAGCTTTCGGTCATGAAGCGGCTTGGGCGCGACAGCCGGTCCCGCAGGCGCGGAAGTAGTAACGGAACCTGTTGCAACCGGTAGCGGCCGGATGCGGCAGTAGGGCGCCGTCCTCGTCCCGTCTGACTGTTCTTGGCCGGGAAACGGGCATCACGTCCTTGGCCGGGCGACTTCACTTCGTGATCCGAAGCGCAATTGACGGCTAGCGATTGAGGGCGTTTTTCATCCAGTTCTTGAGTGCTTCTATCTCGACGGCGCTGTCACTCGATGGCGGATGCACCAGGTGGTAGGCATACCCGGGCAACTCCGGTCCGAAGGGCTGGACCAGGTAGCCGGCGGATAACTCCTCGCTCACAAGGATGGGACTGAGCAGGGCGACGCCTTGGCTGGCGACGGTCGCCTGGATCAAGTGGCTATCATCCAGAAAGACCGGGCCGATGGTGGTATCGGGTCCCTCCAGGCCGGCCTCCTCACACCAGCGTGCCCAGCTCGGGGTCAGCGAATCCACCTTGCGCCATTCGCTGTGGAGCAGGGTCTGGCGTTTCAGATCCTCAGGCGATCGGACGCCGAGTTGCGGGCTGCACATCGGCGCGAAGTGTTCCTCGAAGAGCGGTTCGGAGCTGAGGTCGGGGAATGGACCGGGCCCGTAGCGCACGGCGACATCGGCCCCGCCCGCGCCGAAATTCACGATTTCGTCTGAGGCATGGAGACGGAGATCGATGTCCGGGTGGACCTCGGCGAAACGCGCCAGCCGGGGCACGAGCCACTTCGCCGTGAAGGCCGTGGTCGCCGAGAGCGTGAGGCCGCGCCGGCGCTTGTTCTCCGTTATTCGCCCGACCGCCTCACGCATGGCGGCGAAGGCTCCGTTGATCGGCGGGAAGAGCGTGACGCCGGCAGGGCTCAGAGAGACCTGGCGTGGGCGCCGATCGAAGAGACGCACCCCCAGCACCTCCTCCAGGAGGCGTATCTGATGGCTGATCGCCGTCGGTGTAACGGCCAGTTCTTCCGCGGCCCGCTTGAAGCTCAGGTGACGGGCGGCGGCCTCGAACGCGCGCAGGGCCGGAAGCGGCGGCAGGCCTGACATAGCTGAACCCAGATCATCTAATGGGTGAGGAATTCGATTTTGAACAAGACCCTCTGGCCCTCTATCTCTCGGTTACCGCGGAAGGCCACAAGCGTCCATTCCGACGATAGATAAGTTCAAATCACTCCCGTTCAACTCGTCCCTAGGAGTTTGCGCCATGACGACCCTCCTCCACATCGATGCCAGTGCCCGCCCCGGGAGTTCCGCGGAGACCCGTTTCGGGTCGCACAGCCGCCGGCTCACAGCCCGCTTCCTGAAGCGCTGGAAGGAACTCCAGCCGCAGGACCGAGTGGTCTACCGCGACGTCGGCCAGGCACCGCCGCGGCCGGTCACCGGCCGCTGGATCCACGCCGCCTTCACCAGGACGGAGGAACGTGAGCCCTGGATGAAGGAAGCACTTGCCGAAAGCGATCTCTTGGTCGACGAACTGCTCGGGGCGGACGTCATCGTGACCGGCGTGCCCATGTACAACTTCGGCATGCCCGCCCAGTTCAAGGCCTACATCGACAATATCGTCCGCGTCGGGCGAACTTTCGGCTTTGATCGTGCGCGAGAGGGAGAGCCCTACTGGCCCCTGGTCACCGACGGCAAGACGCTGGTCATTCTCTCCTCGCGGGGCGACTACGGCTATGAGCCGGGCGAGCGCCTTGAGAATATGAACCACGTGGAGGGCGGGATCGCGGTGCCCTTCGGCTATATCGGGATTACCGACGTCCACAGCGTTGCGATCGAGTACGACGAGTTTGCGGATGCACGCCTGCAGGCCTCGATCGAAAGCGCCGAAAAGAAAATAGACGCGCTGGTGCGGAGGCTTGCCGAGCGGCCCGCGCAGCGCAAGGTCGCATGAACGATCGCCGCCAGAACTCGACGCCAAGGGAAGATGCGAGGCACCTACGTGAAAGCACACCAGGAAGCCTTGCGACAAGCGATCGAAGAGCTCCGGATCAAGGTGGTGCCAACAATCGTTGTTGGGTCGACCCGGATCGAAGGCTTTCCTGAGCCCTGGCAAATCCGAGAAATCGTCAACGTCGTTCAGAAGCGCGTGCCTTTTTCCGGGCATGTCTTGAGAAAGGTAACAGACTGATGAGCACAGCAATCAACGAGGCCCTGCTCGATCAACTTGTCGGGGAGGCCATAGCGCTTTCGTCCCGCCGGGTGCGCGAGGGCGGAATTCCTTTTGCCGCCCTGGTAGCCAATCATCGGGGAGATATACTGGGCCGCGGTGTGAACCGGGTGGATGAGGATCGGGACCCGACGGCCCACGCGGAGGTGGTCGCCATTCGCGATGCCTGCCGTCACCGCCGGAGCGCCCGGCTCAATGGTACTCTCCTGATCGCCTCCGGCGAACCCTGCGCACTCTGCTACATGGCCGCGCTCTACGCCGGGATCGGGGAGGTTGTTTTCGCGGCCGACCGTGAACAGGCCGCGCAGGGTGGATTCGACTACCGATCGAGCTATCGACTGCTGGCTGCGGACCCGTCCGCCTGGCCGATCCGGCGCCACCATCACCACCATCTGGGTTCAGGAGAGCCTTTCGCGGCCTGGCGGGAAAGGCAGCCCGACACCGTCTCCGCCCCGTCGGTCTCCCCGTGAGGCAAGCCACCCGGGTCCGGCCGAGAGGACCCGGCCGGCAGCGACGCGATACTGGTCCGTCTTATCGCGGGCGATGCCCTCACGGCGGCCTTCTGGCGAGGCGCCCTCATGGCCGGCTTCTAGTCCCTCTATGCTCTGCAAGCCCGCTCGCCGGCCCTTCAGCACATCGTGCGACCGTCGGCGGCAATCCTGCTGGCGGCAATGCTCTTCGCCGTGAGGTCGCCCCCCTTTTGTCGGCGCCGTTAAGACATTAGGTCGTGGCGAACGTGCTGCTGATCAATCGACGGGAGGCTCCCAGGTCGCCTGGTCATCGTGGCCGAGGATATCGAGAGTGGCGATGCGCTGGGGAACGGTCTCGCAACTCCGACGTCGCGGTCTCGGTCATCAAACCCCGGAGTGCACAGAGGCTCTTTGAAGACTGCCAGGCGGGCATGGCAGCGCCTAGTCGGACGGACGGTTTGGCAGCGGCTCCGGGTAAGCTGTCTGATAGGCCGCCGCCAATCGCAGGACCACGTCGTCCCGATAGGCCCGGCCGACAAGCTGAAGGCCGACCGGCAGGCCTGCCCGATCGAAGCCGCAGGGAACCGAGATTGCCGGCTGCGAGGTCATGTTGAACGGGTAGGTGAAGGGCGACCACTCGCTCCACTCCGCCATTCCCGAACTCGGCGGCACGTCGCATCCGGCTTCGAACGCGGTAATCGGCATTGTCGGCAGCATTAACACGTCATAGTTTCGATGGAACTCGGCCATCGCCCGCCGGACCTCCCCGAGGACAAGACGCGCCTCTATGTAATCGTCCGCGGTCAACTGCCTACCCGCCTCGGCGACCCGCGCCAGGCCGGGATCCAGCATCGCGTGCTGCTCGGGCGTCAGCGCCATCTTGCGGATCATGTTGGCCGCGGCCGACCACCAGAGTGTCAGATACGCCTGGTGAGGATCAGGGAACAGGCCATCGACACTCTCGACGATGGCCCCCAGTCCGGCAATCCGCTCGGCGGCACGATCGACCGTGGCGGCGACGTCGGGGTCCACATGGCCGTAGCCGAGGGTCCGACTATAGCCGACGCGCAGCCCCTGGACTCCTTCGGCAAGGCACGGTCGCCAATCCGGAACCTCCGAAGGACAATAGCCGAGCATCGCTTCGGTCGAGCCGCCGGCCGCGGCGTTGAAGTACAGCAGCGTGTCCTCGACATGCCGGCCGAGCGGGCCGCGATGGCCGAGTTCGAAATGCGGGTTCGCGGCGGCGGGAGGAATCCAGCCGAATGTCGGCTTGAAACCGACGACGCCGCAGAACGAGGCCGGAATGCGGATCGATCCCCCGCCATCCGACCCGTCGTGCAACACGCCCATGTTCAGTGCCGCCGCCACCGCCGCACCACCGGAGGAACCACCGGCCGCACGGTCCTTGCGCCAGGGGTTCCGCGTGATACCGGTTGCCGGGCCGTGAGTGACACCCTTCCAGCCGAGCTCCGGCGAGGTGGTCGTTCCAAGGATCGCGGCACCTGCGCCGCGCAGGCGCCTAACAACGAGCGGCTCCTTGCGGGCGGGACTTGTCGAGCCAAGTGCCGAGCCGTTGCGCTGCGGGATGCCGATGACCGGCGTCAGTTCCTTGATCGTTATCGGCAGACCGTCGATGTCACCAAGTGGTTCCCCCTTGAGGTAGCGCCGCTCCGCTTCCCTTGCCGCCGCGAGCGCTATCTCCGGCGTCACATGGGCGAATGCGTTCACATCGGGATTGAATCGCTCGATGCGCGACAGCGCGGCGGTCACCGCCTCTACCGGCGAGGCCTCACCCGATCTGAACAGGCCCGATAGTTCGACGGCGCTCAGTTCACCGAGTTCGCCCGATGGGTTTGTCATGGTTCGGTTCTTCCGTCTCTCAGATACGCCCGGACTATCGCGTCACGCGCTTGTCGCGCCGACGCCGGCCTTCGAACGGCTTATCCAGATCGTCTTTTTCTGCAGATACTGTTCAAGCGCTTCCGTGCCGTTATCCCGAGCCAGCGATCCGGAACGCTTGTATCCGCCAAAGGGCGTCTTGATATCGCCTTCCGTGAAACGGTTGATCGACACCGTGCCGCAAGGCAGCCGCCGCGCGAAATGCAGGGCCCGATCGATGTCACGGGTGAAGACCGTCGCATGGAGCCCGTAAACGGAATCCGCCGCCATCGCCAGCGCTTCCTCTGGCTCCGAAAAGGACATCACGCCCAGCACCGGCCCGAAAATTTCCTCGCGCGCCACCGTCATCGCCGGCGTGACCCGGTCGAACACCGTCGGCCGCACGAAATAGCCCGCCATGCCGGGAAGGGGCGCCTCGCCGCCTGTAACGAGACGGGCGCCCTCGCTGACACCCTTCGCGATATATCCCAGTACCCGCTGGCGATGCTCGGCCGACACCATCGCTCCCATGTCGGTTGACGGATCCAGCGGATTTCCCGCCCTGATCCGCCCTACACGCTCGATCACCGCACCAAGGAACTCGTCCTTGCGGCTCTGATGGACGAACTGGCGCATGTTCGCGGAACAGTTCTGTCCGCCGTTCCACATCGCCGCAGATACCGCATTCTCGATCAACTCTTCACTGATGTCCGCGTCCTCGAGCACGATGAACGGGCTCTTGCCGCCCATCTCGAGGGCAACCGGCTTCAGATTGCTTTCGCTCGCATATTTCAGGAAAAGCGCGCCGGTCTCGGTCGATCCGGTGAACGAGATCGCGTCGATATCCATGTGCCGGCCGATCGCCTGGCCGGCGGTTTCGCCGAACCCGGGCACTACGTTGAGCACACCATCCGGAAGCCCGGCCTCCGAAGACAGTTCGGCCAGGCGGAGCGCGGTCAGCGGCGTCTGCTCAGCCGGCTTCAGGACGATGCTGCAACCGGCGGCCAACGCCGGGGCCACCTTCCAGGCGGCCATCAGGAGCGGGAAATTCCACGGCAGGACCAGTCCGACAACGCCGATCGGCTCCTGCATGATCAGCGCCAGCGCGCTTTCGTCTGTCGGCGCGATCTTGCCGAAGGTCTTGTCGATCAGTTCGCCATACCACTGGAAGAACCTGGGCACCTCTTCGCCGATCTCGGCGCGGCAGTCGGTGATGGTCTTTCCCGAGTCCAGCGATTCCAGCATCGCCAGGTCTTCCGCATGTTCCCGGATGAGATTGGCAAGGCGAAGCAGCACGTCCTTGCGATCCTCCGGGGCCGCTCCCGACCACTTGCGCTCGTTGAAGGCGCGACGCGCCGCCGCCACGGCCAGGTCGACATCGGCGGCATCGCACGCAGCCACGCTGCCAAGCACTTCAGCCGTGGCCGGGTTGAGCGTCTCGAACCGCCTGCCCGACCGGGCCGCCTGCAGGCGTCCGTCGATGAAGGCGTTGGCCGGGGATCGAACGGTCTTCGAGATTCCTTCGATGTCCGCGGACGCGACGATTTCATGCATGATTCTATCCTTCCCGCGGCGCCCTCTAGAGGGCCACGACATGTTGCTCGACAAAGGCCTCGTTGATCGTGACACCCAGGCCGGGCCGATCAGGAATCTCGATGTCCCCATCCCGGGCCTCGAACGTCTCGTGCGCCATGTCGTGCAGCAGCGGATTGGCGCCGAGGGAGAACTCCAGCAGCCAGCCGGCCGGCGAAGCCGCAGCGACGCTCATGCCGGCGGAAAAGGCCAGCGCGCCGGTCCACAGGTGCGGGGCAAGGCGCAGGTTCCACGCCGAGGCGATCGCACCGATGCGCATGGCCTCGCTGATCCCGCCGCAGATCGCCAGATCGGGCTGGAAGATATCGGCCGCCTGGAGAACCGCGAGATCGCGGAAATCGAAGCGCGTGAAATCACTCTCCCCGGTCGCGATCGGCACGGACGTGAGCGCCCGGATCTGCGCAAGCCCCGCCTTGTCGTCGGCGGTCACCGGTTCCTCGAACCAGAGGAGGCCGCAGTCTTCCACCAGGCGGCAGAAGCGCTTGGCCTCGGCCACCGAGAACGTGCCATGCGCATCGCAGGCAATCCCGATATCCGGTCCAAGCGTCCTTCGAGCCGCCTGAACCCGGCGCGCCGATGCCTCCGGGCTGCCATCGATGACGCCAACCCGCATCTTCACTGCCGAGAAGCCGCCCTTCTCGACATAACCCGCCAATTGCGCGCCGATGCCGGCCTCATCGGCCCAGCCGCCCGAGGCATAGGCAGGCATGCGATCCGCCTTGCGGCCACCCAGCAACTGCCATACCGGCGCCTTCAGGTGCTTGCCGAGCAGGTCCCAGAGGGCCATGTCGATGCCGCTGATCGCGGCGATGGAAACGCCTCGCCGGCCAAGCGCGGGGAATACCCGTCCGTGAGCGAGTGCGTAGTGCCCACGTGTGCCGTTATACATCAGCTCCCAGTGCCGATTGATGTCGCAGGCGTCCTGCCCCACGAGCATCGGGCCATAGAGTTCGTTGATCGCGGTCACCAGCGTTGCGTGGTTGCCGGAACTGCCGACCACTTCCCTCGCCTCGCCCCAGCCGACAAGACCGGACCGCGTTTCGATACGCACCAGTGCACAGTCGAAGGAGCTGGCCTCTCCGAAATCGGAGACATGCCGTTTCTCCTTGGCGATCGGGACATGGATCCAACGAGCCTGGACGGATTTGATATGCATGTTTTCCCTCAGTAGGTCTCGCTGACCAGTTTCGTGTTGAGATACCCGTCGAACGACTCGATGCCGCCTTCGCTGCCCCATCCGCTGTCCCGGATTCCGCCGAACGGCGTTTCTGCCGCCCCGAAGCCCCAGTGGTTGATGCTGACCATCCCGGCCTGCAGGCCCTGCGAAAGGGCTTGCGACGTTTTCGGCGAAGAGGTGAAGCCCATGGCTGCCAGGCCGTAGGCGAGGCTGTTCGCCCGGGTCAGCACCTCCTCGGTTGCCGTGAACGTCGTCACCGACGCGATCGGCCCGAACGGCTCCAGCGTCATAAGGTAGGCGCTATCCGGAATATTGGTGACGACCGTCGGGGCGAAGAAGTAGCCGGGCCGGTCCAGCACCTCGCCACCGCATTCCACGCGGGCCTGACGGTTGACGGCATCCTCGACCAGTTCGGTCATTTGCCTGACGCGCCGTGCGTGGGTTAGCGGCCCCATCGTCGTGTCCGGAGCCAGGCCGTCGCCAACCCTGATGCCCCGGACCCGGTCGAGGAACGTGTCCATGAAACGGTCGTGGGCGGCTCGCTCCACATAAATCCGGCTCGGCGAGATGCAAACCTGGCCGGCATTGCGGAATTTCTGGGCCGCCAGCAACGTCGCCGCCGCGTCGATGTCGGCGTCGGCGCAGACGATGGCCGGACTGTGTCCTCCGAGTTCGAGGGTCGCACGTTTCATCAGCGAACCCGACAGGGCCGCGAGCTGCTTCCCGACCGCCACCGACCCGGTGAACGATATCTTGCGCACCGCGTCGGCCCGGATCAGATGCTCCGAGACCTCCGCGGGCACGCCCCAGACGACATTCAGGCAACCGTCGGGCAGGCCCGCATCCTGAAAGAGACGCGCCAGGGCGACGAGCGCACTCGGCGTCTCCTCCGCGCCCTTGATCACGATGGTGCAGCCCGCGCCGAGCGCGGCGGCGATTTTCCGGATCGCCTGATTGAAGGGGAAATTCCACGGCGTGAACGCGGCCACGACACCGATGGGTTCGCGTTCGACCAGTTGGCGAACCCCGGCCTGTCGAGCCGGCACCAGTCGTCCGTAAATGCGTTTGCATTCCTCGGCATGCCAGACGGCATGTTCGGAGCACGCGTTGACTTCCCCGAGCGCCTCGGCAAGCGGCTTTCCCTGATCGAGCGTGATCCCGCGGGCAATCGACGGCGCGCGCTCTCGCGCCAGTTCGGCCGCCCGGCGCAGTATCTGGCCGCGCTCGACTGCCGGCACCCGACGCCAGTCCGCGAACGCGGCCGAAGCCGCGCGCACCGCCTCATCGAGGTCGGCTACGGTCGCGTGCGGCAACCGCCCGATCGTCTCGCCGGTCGCCGGATTGACGACCTCCTGTGACTTTCGCCCTTCGCCCGAGCCAATGAACCTCCCGTTGATGAAGAGCGCCAGTTCGGCGTAGTCCTCCACGGCTTTGCCCGTCCCTCCGGGCGCACCGACGGCATTCAGCCGCTCTGCTTCCGACATTCTGGAACCTCTCGAATGATTGCTGTTCCCGCCGACCGCGTGCGGCTCAGTCGATGAGCTCGCCCGAAGCGATGCTCGCCCGATGGATGTCGACGAAGTCCTTGTAGTAGTCGTGACGGGCGATCTGGGCGTCGATCAGCACCGGAATACCCCTGGCATTCAGGGAACGCGCTTCGGCAATCGCCTCGTCGACCTTGTCCGGCGCCTCCAGGCGAATGCCATGGCACCCCTGCGCACGGGCGACGGCCGCAAGATCGGTCGCCTGGTCGAACCCCGTACCGATGCGGGGCCTGCCCGTCAGCACCTGGTTGTACTGGACCCAGCCGAAGCTCTGGTTGTTGAGAACGACCCAGGTCACGCCACACCGGTTCTCGGCGGCGGTCGCCATCTCGACCATCGCCATCTGCATGGCGCCATCGCCGATGAAGCAGACGACCTGCTTGTCGGGCCTGGCCAATTTGGCGCCGATGGCACCTATGGCGCCCATGCCCATGGCGGTCTGCTCGCCCATGGCCACGCAGTCGCCAGTGTCGAGAACCTGATAATAGGGCCAGTAGTAGCACCACAGGTCGGCCGCACCGTTCTCTTTCATGAGGATGGTGTCGTGACCGAATATGCGGTTCACCGCGTCGAGCAACTGCGGCGGCCGGATCGGTTGCGACGGGGTCCGGGCCTCGGCCCGCGCCTTCTCGGTAAAGGCACGTCCGATCCCGGCGATCTCCTGCACCCGCTCCTTCTGAGCCGGGTAGTCTGTCGCGTTCAGTGCCGCCTCGATGTCCTGAAGGGCGAGCGCCGCATCACCGACCAGATCGACATCGGCGCGCGAGTTCAGTGACAGCGCCTCGGGATCCGTATCGATACGGATCAGCCGGGCGGATTTCGCCTGGAACGACCAGTTGTTGGTGCTGAAGGCCTCGAGGCGCGATCCGACGACAATCACCAGGTCGGAATTGTCGTACCATGCCTTCCCGGCGGTCGAGAAATAGAGGCCGACCTGGCCCAGCGAGAGCGGCCCGTCCTCGGGATAGATTCCCCTTCCGCTCGGCGTCGTCAGGACCGCCGCCCCGATCCGATCGGCAAGGCGGGCCACCTCGTCGTAGGCACCAGCGACAATGGCGCCGCCGCCGCACAGGATCGTCGGACGCTGTGCCGCGGCGATCAGGTCGGCAGCCGCCTTCGCGGCATTCTCTTCCGGTCGCGAACGCTGGCGCGGAACCGAGGGCACATAATCAGGCATCTCGGCCGAAGTTCCCGCGAGGTCCGACGGTATTTCCACGAAGGTCGCGCCCGGCCGGCCATTGCGCGCGACGGTGAAGGCCCGTTGCATCACCCACGGCACCCGTTTGATATCGCTGATCCGGTTCGACCATTTGGTCACCGGCATCATCAGCGTCCTTGAATCCAGTTCCTGGAATGCCCCCATACCGTCGTGGATCTGCACCACGCCATTGCTGATGGCGACAACCGGCACCGAGCCGGATGTCGCTTCCAGCAGGCCGGTCACGAGGTTGGTGATGCCGGGACCGGGATTGGAGAAGACGACTCCCGGCTCGCCGGTCAGACGCCCCCACGCATAGGCGCACGCCACCGCCGACTTCTCATCCCTGACAAGGACGAACCGGATATCGGAATGCTCGGTCAGGTCGTAGACCAGATGCTTCGGATTGCCAGGCAATCCGAACACATAACGCACCCCCTCGGATTTCAGAGCTTCGACAACCGCCCGCCAGGGGCCAACGTTCTGCGTCATGTTTTTCTTCTCCGGGATTCTCGGGATTCACTGTTGCACCGAGATCGATGGCAGGCTTGGCACCGCATCGATCAGGGCGGCCGTGTAATGGTGCTGCGGCGCCGTCAGGACGTCTTGCATCGCCCCCTGCTCGACCACGCAGCCTGATTGCATGACGATGACCTGATCGGCCATGCGAGCGGCCACGCGCAGGTCGTGCGTGACGAAGATCATGGAAAGTCCCTCGTCGCGCTGGATGTCCTTCAGCAGCGTGAGGATTTCGGCCTGCACCGATACGTCGAGCGCCGAGACCGCCTCGTCGGCGATCAGCACGCGCGGCCGCATGGCGAGTGCCCGCGCGATGGCGATGCGCTGTCGCTGCCCGCCCGAGAACTCGTTCGGGTAGCGGTCGGCGGCGGACGGGTCGAGCTGCACCTTGCCGAGGAGTTCTGCCACTCGCGCGTGAACCGCGCCTGGCTTCTCGCCCTGGGCCAGTGGACCTTGCGCGACCGCCGCGCCGATCCTGCGTCGCGGGTTCAGGGACGCGTAAGGATCCTGGAAAACGAGCTGGATATTCCGGCGCACCGTCGCCAGGTCGCGCGATCGCAATCCGAGATAGTTGGCGTTGATTCCGACAAGGTCGGCTTGGCCTGAATCGGCCCCCGTCAGGCACATCAGAACCCGGGCAAGGGTTGACTTGCCGGAGCCGGATTCTCCCACGACGGCCAGCGTGTTGCCGTGTCCGAGTGACATCGACACGTTCTTCAGCGCCGCCACAGTTCGCCCCGGCCTGAACAGGCTGCCACGCGTCACCCAGGATTTGGTCAGGCCGGTTGCCTTCAGGACCGGTTCACCGGCGGGGCGCGCCGGGCCGGCCCGCAGCGGCGGCACCGCGTCGAGAAGCTTGCGGGTATAGGCTTCGCGCGGCGTGCGAAGAACCGCGTCGCGCGTCCCGTACTCCACCAGCTTGCCGCTCTTCATCACCGCCACCCTGTCGGCCATCCTCGCGACCACGCCGAAATCATGGGTGATGAGGAACAGCGCGATGCCGTGCTGTTTCGTCAGGTCGCGAAGGAGTTCCAGTATCTGGGCCTGCGTGGTGACATCGAGGGCGCTCGTCGGTTCGTCGGCGACCAGAAGCGATGGTCGGGTCGCCAGCGCGGTCGCGATCATGACCCGTTGGCGCTGCCCGCCCGACAATTGCCAGGGATAGGCTTCGACGAGGCTCTCGGGCGACGGCAGTTGCACGGCGGAGAGCATCTCGAGGACGCGCTGCCGGTGATCGCCCGTCCAGCGATGCTGGCGCAACACCTCCTCGACCTGCTTGCCGATCCGCTCGAGCGGATTGAGCGACGACAAGGGATCCTGAAAGACGAAACCGACTCGCCCGCCGCGCAAGTCCTGCAGTTCGCGGGACGACATCCGCAGCGTGTCGCTGCCCTCGAACAGGATGCGCCCGCCGGCGACCCGCAGGCTCCGGGATGGCAGCAAGCCGACGATGGCACTGGCCGTCAGCGACTTGCCCGAACCCGACTCGCCAACGACGCAAAGCGTCTCGCCCTGATCGACATGCAGGCTCACACCATCGACCGCGAACGCCCGGTCGCCGCCTTTCGGCAAGGCAATCCTGAGATCCTCGATACGCAGAAGGCTCATCGCGTCAGTGCCCCGCCTGGCCGCGGAGGGACGGATTCGACTTGTCGCCCAACCCTTCCGAGAGCAGCGTGATCGAAAGAACCGTCAGGAACAGCAGGAGCCCGGGAAAGACACTGAGCCACCAGGCGTGACGGAAAACCGGGCGTGCGGAACCGATCATGTAGCCCCAGCTGGTCATGTTGGGATCGGCAAGCCCCAGGAAACTGAGGGATGCTTCGGTAAGGATCGCCGTCGCAACCATGAGCGAGCCTACCGCGAGGACCGGGGGCATCGCGTTGGGCAGGATCTCGCGCACAATGACACTGCCATGCGACAGGCCGAGGGAACGCGCCGCCTCGACGAATTCGCGGGTCTTGAGAGTCAGGAACTCGCTCCGCACAAGACGGGCGACGGGGGGCCAGATGACCACCGAGATAGCGAGCGTGATGCTCAGCAGGCTGGGCGTGAGGATCGCGACCAGCAGGATCACGAACATGAAAGACGGAATGACCTGAAAGAATTCGGTGAAACGGACCAGCGCCCGGTCGATGGCACCACCGAAGTAACCGGCGATCGCACCGACCGTGATGCCGATCCCGGCCGAGCACAAGGCGGAGACGAGACCCACGATCAGGGAGACCCGCGCCCCGTGTATCATCCCGGAGAGAACATCCCGGCCGAGCATGTCGGTTCCGAGGAGATAGCTCGCGTCCGGAGGCAGCAGCGGGGGTCCGCTGATCGCCATCGGATCGAAGGGTGCAAGCAGCGGCGCAGCGATCGCCATGACGGTGATCAGGCCGAGCAATACCGCGCCGACACCAATTCGCCAGGAATGCATGAGTTTCACCTTTGACCCGTCTGCTCAGCTGCGCCCGACACGCGGGTCGATGGACCGCACGGCGAGATCGGTGATCAGGTTGGCCAGCACGACCATGATCGAGGACACGAAGAAGATGCCGAGGATGAGGTTGTAGTCACGCTGCATCAGTGCATCGAACGCCAGCCGGCCAATGCCGGGCCAGGCGAACACCGATTCCACGATTACCGCCCCACCGAGAAGCTGGCCGACCTGCAGGCCTGCCATGGTGACGACCGGGATGACGGAGTTTCGCAGGACGTGCCGGCGGAGCACCTGTCGTTCGGACAAGCCCTTCGCACGGGCGCTGCGGACGAAGTCGCGACCGAGCACCTCGACCGTGGCCGAACGGCCGAGCCGGACATAGACCGCGAAATAGAACAGCGCGAGGGTCATGACCGGCAGGACGAGATGGTGCAACGCGTCCAGGACGGCCGCGAATCCGGATTTCGGGATCAGGCCCGACATGCCGAAGGGCGGCAGGATGCCGGCATGAACGGACAGGAGCAGGACCAGCAGGAGACCGACCCAGAAGACCGGTGTCGCGTAACACAGCATGGCGAAAGCGCTGATCACCGTGTCCTGCCATGTCCCGGCCCGTCTGGCGGCCTGGATGCCGAGCAGGGTTCCGATGATGATGGCCAGTACCAGGGCGGTCGAGGTCAGCAGCAAGGTTGCGGGTATCCGTTCGCCGATGATGTCCGCGACATCCCGTTGCATCCGGTAACTGACACCCAGGTCAAAGGTCGCGAGATTGCGCAGGTAGGTTGCAGCCTGCAGCCAGAGCGGCTGGTCGAGCCCGTAGCTCTTTCGAATTTCCTCGATGTAGCGGGCATCGGAGGCGCCCGTCTCCCCGGCCAGGACCGAAGCGGGGTCGCCCGGCGCCAGCCGGATCAGGAAGAAATTGAGGAGCCCGATTGCCACGAGCACGAGAAGTGCCCGTGGCAACCATGCTGCGAACGCGTATACGAACCGCATCGTTCAGCCTTATTCGGCGAGCCACGCATCCGCGAAGCTGCTGTTGGGTCCGGACGCGCCGGTAACGACGTTGTGCAGTTTCTTGTTGTAGACGGTCGGCCACACCAGCTCGACCAGCCACAGAACAGCCGCATCATCGACGAGGATCTTCTGTACCTGCGAGTACAGTTGCTTGCGTTCCTCCTCGTCAACCGACACCGCGGCCTTGTTGAACAGCGCGTCGACCTCCGGATTGGCGTAAC
This sequence comes from Oceanibacterium hippocampi, assembly GCF_900172325.1. Lineage (GTDB taxonomy): Bacteria > Pseudomonadota > Alphaproteobacteria > Sneathiellales > Sneathiellaceae > Oceanibacterium > Oceanibacterium hippocampi. The sequence goes on from NZ_FWFR01000002.1 coordinate 921,292, forward strand.
CGGCGTGATTGGTGAACAGGACGCCCTGCTTCCGGTTGTCCGAGAGGAAGGTACGCGAAACGCCGAGGGCGGGATCGCCCATGGTCGTCAGGAAGTACATCGTCATCTCGAAGTCCCAGTTCCGGGTCCTGGTTGCCCAGCCGGCCGGATCGGACGGCTCGAGAATGACCTCGATGCCCACCTTGCGCAGCGCCTGCCGGGTATACTCGGCAGAGCGGTTCCACATTTCGCCATACGGCAGGCCGAGGAGCTTGATGGTCGTCCGCTTGCCGTCCGCATCGGGCTTCAGGCCCATCTCGTCGAGCAGCGCTTCCGCTTTCTTCAGGTCCTGCCGATAGGCGGGAACATCCGGCTCGTAGAACGGCGAGGCCGAATGGACCGGCCCGGTGGCCACCTTTGCATATCCCTGGAAGATAACGTCCCGGAAATAGTTCTGGTCCAGGGCGTACATCATCGCCTGGCGGAAACGCTTGTCGCTGAAGGGTTCCTTGCGCAGGTTCATCTCGATCCAGACGATCGGCGAACCCCATTCCCAGCCCTTGGTCGTCACGTCCAGGTGCGGCAGCTTTGAAAGCCGGTCGACATCGAAAAGCTCGAGGTCGTTCTGGGTCGCGATGTGCATCTGTCCGGTTTCAAGCGCCAGCGCGCGGGACGCCGCGTCGGGCACGAAGCGGTAGTAGATGTCATCCAGGTAGGGCAGCCCGTCGCGCCAGTAGTCGTCGTTGCGCGCAAGGTGGATGTATTCGCCGCGCTTCCACTCATCGAACTTGAACGGCCCCGTTCCGATCGGCGCGAGGTTGTTCGGATTCTTGCGGAAATCGGTGCCCTTGTAGAGATGCTCCGGAACGATCAGGCAGCACAGGTCGAAGCTGCGGATCAACGGCGCGAAGGGCTCCTTGAGTTCGAAAACGACGGTGTGGTCGTCGAGCTTGCTGACCTGCGCCCGCTCGAAAACGGCACGGGCGCGCGGATGCACCTCGATCAGGTAATCGCCATAGGTGAAAACCACGTCATCGGCCGTGAACGCCTCGCCGTCGTGCCAGCGGACGTTCTCGCGCAGCTTGAAGGTGTATTTGAGGCCGTCCGGCGAGATTTCCCACGATTCCGCGAGATTGGGATGCGGATTCAGATTGAAGTCATAGGTCAGAAGGCTTTCGAAGATCTTGGTCGTCGGCAGAAGGGCGGACGATTGTGTGTAGATCCCGGTCATGATGCCCGGAGGCTCTGGCCAGAGGACCGACTGAAGCGTGCCGCCCCGCCGCGGCGCCTCCTCCGCCATCGCCAGTGACGCCATGCCCATGAAGATGGCCAAGGCAAAACTCATCAGACTCTTCATCGCCGTACCCCCTGTCGCGTTTATCCGGTTTCCGTATCAGCCCGTGAAGCTAGACATTCAAGCGTTACGGTGACAAGTTGCACTTTCTGCAATATCGATGGGTACAGTTGATGCACCGGATCGCGAAGGATCTCCCCGTTTCCGTCGCTGCGGCGATCGGTCGCGACGAACCGCCGATGTACCAGCAGCTCTATCGGCGCATCCGTGAGGGTATCGTCGCGGGCGAGATGCGCGCCGGCCAGCGGTTGCCCTCGATCAGGGTACTGGCCGCCCAGATGGGGATCGCCCGGAACACCGTGTTGCTGGCCTATGAACAGCTCTTGGCGGAAGGTTGCGTCGAATCGCGACAGGGGTCGGGACATTTCGTCGCCGACGTCGTACCGACCGACCAGGCCGTCCGGGTGTCGGAGGACAATCCGGAACGTACGGTCTCGCAGCGACGAGTCTATCGTGACTTCGAGTTCCTCCACCCGCAATTCCGGACGGCCATACCCGTTCGCCCGTTCCGCGCCAACCTTCCGTCTCTCGATCCCGAGCATCTGAAGGCCTGGACAAGGCTGCATATCAAGGTGCTGCGCGACGCCGGCCGGACGAATACCCAGGCCCGGCTGATGGGCGAAACCGACGCCATCGGCGAACTGCGCCTGAGACAGGCGATAGCCGATCACATTTCGCTGTCGAGGGGCGTACGCTGCTCGGCCGACCAGGTGATCATCACCGCGGGCGCGCAGCACGCGATGGATATCCTGATGCGCGTGCTGGCCCGGCCGGGCGACCAGGCGTGGATCGAGGATCCCTGCTTTCTCGGGTCCCTGGCAGCCCTGCAGAGCGCGGGCGTGTCGCTGGTCCCGGTGCCGGTCGACAGCGAGGGGCTCGACGTGGCGGAAGCCCGCAGACGCGCGCCGGACGCAAGTCTCGCGATCGTCTGCCCGTCCAAGCAGTATCCGCTTGGCCACGTCATGTCGATGCAGCGGCGCCTGGCGGTCATCGAATGGGCAAACCAGACGGGCGCATGGATCCTCGAGGACGATTACGACAGCGAGTACCGTTTCGTCGGAAAACCCATCCCCTCGTTACAGGGGCTGGATGGCGGCAATCGCGTCATCTATGTCGGCACCTTCAGCAAGGTGCTGTTCCCTGCCCTGCGGATCGGCTTCATTGTCCCGCCACCGGAACTCGTCGACCCGATCGTCGCCGTACGGGCGATTTCCGGCCGGCATGGCAGTGCGATCGAACAGCAGGTTCTGGCCCGGTTCATCACCGAAGGCCATCTCGGGCGCCATATCCGGCGCATGCGGCGCCTCTACAGGACCCGGATGGAGGCTCTCCTGCACCATTCGAAACGCGAACTCGACGGCCTCCTCCGCGTCGAAGCGGCCGATTCCGGCTTGCAGACAATCGGCTGGCTCAACGAGGACGTGGACGACGAGGTTTTCTACAGGGCAGCCTCGAACCGGGGTATCGAACTGGCCAACCTCTCCCGCTATTGCATTGAAAGCAGGCGTCCGCCCGGTGTGGTCATGGGATTCGGCGCCTTCTCGGAAGAGCAGATCGCGCATTCGGTGCGCGAAACCGCCGCGCTGTTCGGCGAAGACGGAAAGCCCTTGCCGTAGCTCGAGGGACGGCAGTAGTCGGCCGCAAACGCCGGCTCGATTGCTGCCGTTAGAAAAGGAGCGTGACTGGCCCCACGCCCCCTGAGAAACGAATTGCAAAGAAACCGCCGAAATGCGCGGCACAGCCCTACGCGCGTCCCGAACTATTCGCCCGACACATCCTCCACAATTCTCGCCTTCGTGCCAGGTGGATCCTGCAACGCGCCCTTTTCCAGGGGTTCAACCTTTGCCCTGATATTGAGTCGTGCCTTCAGGGCCGTTTCAATCTGGCGCGCCGCCGCTTGGAAGTCGCCCGTCACTTCGACTTTCAAATGAAGAGGCTGCGCAGTGGAGTGCCCCTTGAAATTCTTCACTATCCGGAATTTGCCGGTCGCCACGGGCGACAGGGAATTGAGAACATCCTTCAGGGCGCTCGGGTATACGTTGATGCCCCGGACGATGAACATGTCGTCGGTTCGTCCGAGCACGCGGATCTGAGGAGACGTGCGCCCGCACGGGCAGTCCTCGCCAACCACCTCGATCAAGTCATATGATCTGAAGCGCAATAACGGCGTCGCTTCCCGTCCGAGCGCGGAATAGACAAGTTCACCGATCGCCCCGCTTGTCAGCGGTATCGGTTGCAGCGTTCCCGGGTCGACAAGTTCCGGGTGAATAAAGCCCTGACCTGTAAAATGCATACCTTGCCCGAACCGGCATTCGGCCCAGAAACCGTTCGCCAGGTCCGAGAGTCCGTACATTTCCCTTACGCTCGCGCCCCATAGGGTTTCGAGTTTGGCGCGCGTAGCGGGCACACCGCCGCCTATCTCGCTACCAACGACGATCCGTTCTATCGAAAGGTCCGAAGCTTGACCGCCCCCACTGGAGTTGCAGAACTCACCCAGATACTCAAGAAAGCTAGGCGCGCCGAAAACAGCTGCCGGCCGTTGCGCCCGAATGATCTGGATAATTCGCTCCGCGCCGCTCTCCGCCCCGACCGGAAGGAGTGACATCCCCATATAGGCAACTGCCTGGCACATCGGGAGGCCCCCAACGAACCCCTTGCTCATGGCGAAAGCGTGCAAGACAAGATTCCGCGGCCGAAAACCGGCTGCGTAGAAGCAGCGGGCTTGCATTTCCGAAACACTCTCGAGGTCGCGTTCGGTGTAGGCCATATAGGATGGCACGCCGGTTGTGCCTGAAGAGACCTGGCGCTGAACGACCGTATCCAACGGAGCCGCACAATGCTCGCCAAGCGGCGGCGAACTGGCCAGACTGTCCCGGATCTCCGCCTTGTCGGTAAAGGGAAACTCGGCCAGTTCTTCTAGGCTTTTCAGCGGACCCGCCCGCCGCCCGACTTCCTCGAACTTCCGACGATAGAACGGCGATTGTCTCGCAAGATAACTCAGCTGCTCGTTCAGTCTGTTCAGATGAAGTCGGTCAAGCTCGGTCGACCCGACCAGTTCCCATTTGCTCCAAACGTCTCCGTCCATGGGCTCACGATTTGCATAACCGCCAACGTCACTCATGCCCACGTCCACTCGCATGCCGCTGTGAGAACGCAATCGATGCCTTACCCACGGATTCCGAGCCGACGGAAACGATCTGACAGGTCGGATCGAGCGCCGGGAATACACTGTTCGCAGCCTCCTTGACCCACCCCCTTGCGGTGGTATCGGTGGCACGCAGGCGCGCAACAAGACTGGCGACTTGGATATCCAGTTCTTCCATCGAAGGAACGCACTTGTAGATCAAACCGATGGCTTCCGCTCGCTCCGCCGTAACCGCCTCGCCGGTCAAGAGAATTTCCTTGGTCTTCGACATGCCGATCTTGAACGGGAGCCGACTGGCCGCGTAGGGATCGGCTATTCCGGAACATGGCTCGGGAAAGCGGATCGTCGCGCTTTGCACAGCGATCGCGAAGTCCGCGAAAACGGCAATAATGCCGCCGGCGCCATGCGCCAGACCGTTGATCCGGGCGATAACGGTCTTGCTCATCTTCTCGATCTGCGTGAATGCATTCATCGTGGCATGCGTGAACAAGTACCCGACGCGGGCGCGGCGCTTCGGATCCTGATACATCGCGGCGAGATCTTTCAGGTCTCCACCAGAACTGAATGCCCGTTCCCTGCTTCCCGTTATGACCACGATCTCGACGGCTTCGTCCTGCTCCGCCTGGACGAGCGACCAGAACAAATCCTCATACAATTCAATGGAGAAGGCGTTCAGTCTTTCTGGTCGATCGAGCGTGATACGGGCCACACCGTCTTCGACTTCGTACTTCAGATATCGATTCATTCCGACAACCTTCTTTAGAACATTTTGCTTGGGAGCCAAGTCGACAGTACCGGAAAGTAAATGATCGCAAACAGTATCATCAACTCCAATACAATAAACGGAATCACGCCTCTAACGATGTCCGTATAACCGACCTTTCCGCCGGTTGAACTCATTACGGCAAATAAATTCATTCCAATCGGTGGGGTTATTGCAGAAATCTCTGCGAGTTTAATTATAACAATTCCAAACCATATTAAATTTATATCAAGATGAATCGCAATCGGCATCAAGAAGGGAAGAGTGAGCAACATCATGGATACTGTATCAACCACCATTCCCAGAATAATATATAGAATTGATACAATGATGATAAAGCCTATGGGCCCTATTTCCATGGCAATTATTGAACTTCCAATATAGTCGACCATCCCTGTCACAACGATAAATCTCGAAAATATCAGTCCACCAATAAGAATCGCGAATATGATGCAACTCACGGAAGCCGCCTCGGCCAACGATTGCCCGAACCAACCGGTCAATCGCCCCCGGAAGCGCCACAATGCGATCCCAGCAGCGCCGAAAGCCCCCACGGCTCCAGCGGCAGAAGGGGCAAAGAAACCCGCATAAATCCCGCCAAGGACGATCACGACCAGAAGCAGGACCCCCCAAACTCCTTTGGCTGCCTGAATCTTTTCGCGGAACGGAACTTGTTCACCAAGCTGCGGCGCAAGCTCGGGGCGCAGTCGAACGAGCACCAGCGTTCCGAAAGAGAACGCCGCGATGCTCAAGAGGCCCGGGAACACCCCTGCGAGGAAGAGTTGCCCCACGGATTGTTCTGCGACGATGGCGTATACCACCATCACGATCGACGGAGGGATCATCGCTGCGAACGTGCCCGATGCGGCGATCGAACCAACGGAGAGGCGCTTCGAATAACCCAGACGCAGCATTTCCGGAAATGCGAGTCGCGTGAACACGACGGAATTCACGACCGTCGATCCGGAGACCGCGGCAAAAACGCCGGACGCGCATATCACCGCCAGGTACATGCTGCCCCGCAACCGCCGTAGCCACAGGTCTGCGGCGTGGAACAGCTGGGTCGTGATACCCGAGCGTTGCGCGAAGACACCCATGAGGATGAACAGGGGCAACACCGCATAGCCGTAGTTGCCGGTAATGGCGAAGGGCAGGCTGCGCAACTGCCCGAATGTGAAGGCCTCGCCGAAGCCAAGCCACATTCCGGCAATCCCGGTCAGGCCCATGGCCACGGCGACGGGAACGCCGATAACCAGCATGGCAATCAATCCGCCCAGGCAACCCAGGCCAAGAACTATCGGGTCCATATCGATCCAAACGTCCAACGAGTATCAGTGAGCAACGTCATCGCCTTAGCGCCAGCATCTCGACGCGCTCCGCAGACCATCTCGCGCGGCCTGCACGACAACCATGCTGGCCCCCACGGCCAGCGCGAGGCGTCCAGGCCAGACGGGAAGCCCGATGAGCCCCTGATATACGGCCGCCTCATCGATGCTCTGCAAGAAGCCGTCCCACCCGAAGACACAGATGCCCAGATAGAAAAGTACGGAACAGAAGTGGGCGACCGTTTCGGAAACATGGCGAGGACGGGCAGACATCGTCTTGACGATCGCATCGACACGGATATGGCTTCCTTGCGACTGGGCCAGCGCCAGCGCCAGAAAGACAGAGCCAACCATGATGGTCTCCGTCAACTCATAGGCGCCGGGAACGGGCTTGCCGAGCAATGACGAGCCGAGAACATCGAATGCGCCGATCAGCATCATCGCCGCCAAACCTGCGCCGGCAACAATCGCCCCCAGCGCGTTCAGTCTGTCGGTGGTTCGCCCCAGATAATTCAGGAAGCCCATGTGCAGTTCATCCGCGCTAGTGAGAAAGTGCCGGAGGAAGTTTGACGCTCATGCCCGGGTCCTGCGGCAGTCACCAGACGGAACGCCGACCGGGCCATGGAACCCCCGGAAACAATTGCCACCCCGGCGCCGATGGACGCCGAGGCGGCAATTTGATCCTATGCCCCTATCTGGGGCTCACATTGGCGATGACGTCGTTCCAGATCTCTACGGACTTTCTGGCATCATCCCCTTTTCCCAGCGCCTCCATCTCGGCGATCCACTCACCAAAGAAATCAGGAAGCGCCTCTTTCCATGCGAGCTTTTCCTGCTCGGGCATTTCGTGGAAAGTCACACCAAGCCCTTCAAGCTTCGCCCTCGCCTCGGAGGCCGCGGCGTTCGCCTTGTCGAGGTCCAGTTTCTTCGCTTCCTCGTAGACCTCGAGAATGACGTTCTGCTGCTCGGCCGTCAGCTTTCTCCATGCGCCTTCGTTGATCCACACACCGTAGGACGGGCCGCACCACAGAGACACATCAGCCACATGGGTTGCGACCTCGTAGAGCTTGTAGGTGACCATCAGATCAATGGCGAACGGGCTCGCATCGATGACGCCGCGCGACAAGTTCTCGTAGATTTCCGGCACTGACATGCTGACCGGCGTTGCACTGACGGCTTCTGCCATCCGAGGCATGTGCTTGCCCCATGTGCGCACTTTCAGGCCGGTCATGTCCGCCACCGAGGTGATCGGTTCTTTCGAAATGGGGATATAGGGATTGATGATGTGCATCGAAATCAATCGAATCCCGTTTGCCGCCTGCTCCATTCGATAAGCCGGCACCTCTTCGACGAGCCGGTCCATCAGAACCTGGGCCTGCTTCGGGCCGTCGATGGCCATCGGAAGAGAATTCGGAGCGGTGTGGAACGGCAATTGAGCCGGGAAATAGGCTGGCGAGAAGGCCGCCATATCCATCGCCTGGTTCTTCAGCAGCGAGAGGTTCTCGGAGGACTTTCCCAAACCCTCCGACCAGAAGATCTTGATCTCGACCTCTCCATTCGTCCGCTCAAGAATTTGTTGAGCCGCCCATGCATCGACCTCTGAACTAAGCGTTTGAGCCGATAGTTGATGATTCATCCGCAGAACAACTTTTGCGGAAATCGGATGACTTCCCAGAACCACAACCATGGCAACAAGAAGACCACACAGGCCTCTTGCCCCTGTTTTATTTATCATTACTCTCTACGCCTCTCTCTGTTAGGGTTGACATGATCTCTTGTTTTTTGTATTCACCACATTTCTACTGACAATGGAGTAAACACAATGATGATTCTGGAGAATTGCAGAATTCTTGACGTCTCCGACTCGTCTCTGTCTGATGAGATCAGTATAATTATCGAAGACGGACGATTTTCCAGAATCGAATCGAATAGAAACAGCAACACTACATCTGATGTAGTAGATCTTGGCGGCCGGGTTGTAATGCCGGGAATGATCGACGCGCATGTACATGTGGTTGGAGTTGCCAAGACTTTCTCGGAGAACCAGAATTGGCCAATGTCATTGATTACGGCAAAGGCGATACCGATTCTGGAGAACATGCTTCGCCGCGGCTTCACGACAGTGAGGGACGCCGGCGGCGCCGACTGGGGATTGGCCCGCGCCGTCGAGTCCGGGCTTGTTACCGGGCCGAGGATTTTCTTTTCCGGCAAAGCCATCACCCAGACGGGCGGCCATGCCGACATGCGATCGCTGACCGACTCCTTCGTCGGATGCCACTGCTGCCAGCTGCCCGGAAGTCTGGGACGCATCGTCGACGGCGTCCCGGAACTTCGTCGCGCCATTCGAGACGAATTCCGGAAAGGAGCCACGCAGATCAAGCTCTTCGCTTCCGGCGGCGCATTTTCTTCACACGATCCGATAACCAACGCCCAGTTCTCCATGGAAGAATTGACTGCGGCCGTCGAGGAAGCCTTCATTGCGCGAACCTATGTCATGGCCCACGCCTTTCCGGACATCGCGATAGACCGCGCGGTGCGCGCCGGCATCCGCTCGATCGAGCATGGCTGCTACATCACTCCGGACACCGCCAGGAGAATGGCCGATAAGGGCGCTTTCCTTGTTCCGACCCTGGCCGTATTCGACGCCTACAAGGAGGAGGGAGAGGCGCAACATTACCCCCAGGGAACGATAGACCGCAGCACCGAGCTTCTGGATCGCAGCCGCGATGCGATCGCAATCGGCCAAGACGCGGGAGTGCCGATCTGCTTTGGCAGCGACGTCACAGGACCCTTTCATGGGCGCCAATCCCGCGAGATCTTTCTTCGAAGCGAATTCATGAGTCCGTCCGAAGTTCTCCGAAGCGCGACTGTGACAAATGCGGAGATGATGATGCTGGCAGGCGATCTCGGCGTAATCACCCCGGGCGCGATCGCCGATCTCCTGGTGCTCAACACCAACCCCCTGGACGACATTTCATGTCTGTATGCTCCGGGTGAGGATGGATATCCTCGCGGCATCGACATGGTCATGAAGGACGGCCGCTTCATTGCTTGAAGTTGCCCCATTCAATCGACGGCAGATGTTCGCGGCGATTGGGCCGAATCCGGCCATACGACCGGGAAGAGCTCACAATCCAACGGGCCACCGGGCTGTATGTCGGGGTCGTACAGCATTTTCTGGATGTTCGGCCTCGGGTCGTAGACGATATCGTCGCCGCACCAACGAGAGACATATGCCCGGCGCCGCAAGCTCGAACTGGTGTTGCCCGGCGCCCCATGCAGGGTCAGCCCGTGATGGATCGTGCAGTCTCCTGGCTCCAAGTCGAAATGGACGATATCGAGCGTGTCCCGCATGGACTCCACGTCCGGAACCCCGGGCAGGTCCTGCCCTTGGTACGTCGCTTCGCCGGTGAAACTCTCAGGGCGATAGCGATGGTTCCAGAGGTGAGAGCCCTTGACATATTCGACCGCCCCGTTGGCCAGGGAGACATTGTCCAGCGCGAGCCACAGGGTGCAGACCTGATGTCCCTTGATCGGCCAGTACGTCGCGTCGTGATGCCACAACGTCCCGGTGCTCGTTCCGGGCTCCTTTATCAGGATCTGGTCGAACAACATGTTCACCTTCTCGGCCCCGAAGAGGCTCGCGGCGATCTCGCCCGACGGGCTGTCGAAGATGAATGCTTCAAAGTCCTCGATGTTCTTCCAGACGAATGTATCTGAGAAAAACTCTCCCGTACCGCCACGGTTAACGTCGCGTTTCAGCTTCCCGGGTCGGGCGATGTCCTTCTGAATAGCCTCGCGCAGATACTCGACCCATTCTGCGTCGAACATTTTCCGCAAACAGACGACCCCGTCTTCGCGGTAAGCCGCAATTTCTTGCTCTGTGATTGCTCTGATCGGCTTCTTGTTCATAATATTCTAGATACCTCTTGATCATTCTGATCTGACGTGTCCGAGCATCCGGCCGACCACTTGATCGACATCATCTCGTCGTTTCAGGTCGTCTCCGGAAAGCTGTTTGGTGCCGTCTTCAACGTCAGGGGACTGGCGCTCAACCGGGCAGCACTGTCGACGACCATGCGGCAAGCATCATCCAGTCGCGCCCCACGCAGCCGGGAATTGATTGCGGAACAGGTGATCGACGCAATCGGACTGCCTTTCGGATCAAGAATCGGCGCGGCCACCGCGATCATCTCAGGGATGATGAGACCATCGACATAGGCGAACCCGGACCGCCGCGCGTCGGTCACCATTTCCAGTATCTTCTCGATCGAATAACTGGGGTAACCCTGAAGGGCGTCTTCGTTCTGGGTCAGGATGCTGTCTATGGCGTCATCATCCATTGCAGCCAGTATCGCCAAGCTGCCCGCGCCGACCCCCAATGGCCTTCGGCTGCCAACCTGCAGACTGGAAGGCTTGAGCGGATAGCTGCCCTCCTCCCTCGCCATGCAAACCGCACCTTGGCCGACCCTGACCATCAACAACGCAACATCCAGGGTCACGTCGACAATCGCCTTGAGTTCCGGCTGAACTGCATGGACCAGGTCAAACTGACGGTTTGCCGCATTGCCGATCATCCACGCCTCGGCGCCGAGGGAATATCGGCGGTCAGTCGATCGCTGCACCAATCCCTCTTTCACCAGACCACCGAGCAATCTGTGGATGGTCGCCTTATGAATTCCTGATTGCGCCGCGAGGTCGACCAATCGAAGAGGCTGCCCGGCGTCGGCCAGCGAACGCAGCAATGTGACAGCGCGGGATATGGTCTGCGTTTCTTGAGACACAACAAAATCTCATTGAATGAAACTTTTTATTCAAAAAATATTATTTAAAGAAACTTGAGCGGCGTCAACCTCGAATCCACCCGTTTGTTCAGACGCTCGGCTCAATTGCCAGCCACCGTCGGCCCGCTCCGGCTCATCGCTACTTTTGCGGGGAACGAAATCAGGTCTGAGTGAGACCGGAAAACTCCTCCAAGGAATTGATAGAGTCCGTCATCGAAGGAGACGGACGTATGAAGCGCAGTCAGTTCACGGAAGAACAGATCATCGGAATTCTGCCGGAGCACGAAGCCGGGACGCAGACGGCGGACGTTTGCCGCCGCCACGCGGTCAGCGAAGCGACCTTCTACAAGTGGAACTCGAAGTACGGCGGCCTGGAGGTGTCGGAGGCCAAACGGCTGAAGGTGCTGGCAGCGGATCGTTCGTCGGCGCGCTACCGCCCGCGACGGCCGGACGACGGCGAAATCCGGACGCGGCTGCGCGAGTTGTCGCGGCTGCGCCGGCGGTTCGGCTACCGGCGCCACCATCTATTGCTGGCCCGGGAGGGCCTTGTCATGAACCAGAAGAAGCCGCGGCGGTTGTACGCCGAGGAACAGCTCCAGATCCGGCGCCGGGGTGGCCGCAAGAGGGCCTTGGGGACGCTGGCGCCGATGACGAAGTCGAGCGGATCTAAACTCGCTTCCGGAGTCGGACAGGTGACTGGGGCTTTCGTCTGCTTCTCCGAATGCCTGCACCCGTATGCGGGTGCCAAGTTTGGCAGGCAAACAAAAATGCCTGCCTCCAGTATGTCGCTTCGCGCGCCGGTCGCGATCGTTGCCCTATTTCAATCACCTGCCCCACTTTGAACGCGGGATGATTTCTTGCGCATCGCAGAGCGGCAGCGGTCGGTGGAGATCGGAAGCACGGGGAACAGGATAACCTGCCTCAGTGAAGCGCCCCCCCCCCGGGGAGCTATTCCAGGCATGGTTAGCCGGCGGCGGGCCTCGCAGCCACCGCCAAGCGAACGAGGTCGGGCAGCGAGCGCGCCTCCATCTTGTCCATTACCGTCGCGCGATGATTTTCTACGGTGCGCTGGCTGATGCCGAGGTCGGCGGCAATATTCTTGTTGGCGACCCCGGCCAGTACCATGTCCATGACCTGGCGCTGTCGGGGCGTTAACCCCGCCACACGGGCCGCCGCCTCGTCGTGCCAGCTTGCGAGCCTGGCGGTATCCTTCGATAACTCGAGCGCGCGGTCGATGCGGGCAAGCAGTTCGTCACGGCCAACCGGCTTTTCCAGATAGTCCATGGCCCCGCCCTTCATCGCCGCAACTGCCACCGATACATCGCCGCTGCCCGTGAAAATGATCGTCGGCAACCGATGCCCGGCGGTGCGAAGCCGGTGCAGCAACTCCAGTCCGCTCATCCCGGGCATGTTGGCATCCAGCAACAGGCAACCCGGACGCCCCGGTCGATAGGCGTCCAGGAACGCCTCGCCGTACCCATAGGTTTCCACGATCCGGCGATCGTCCTCGAGCATGGCCCGCAGGTCGTCGCGGATGTGGCTATCATCGTCAACAACGTAGATGACCGGCTGTGATCGCTCCTCGTCCATGTCGGCCTGACGCTCTGGCGCATGCACGCGCGACGGTGGCAGCATACCCGCGATCGCCCGCAGCAAGTGCGCCGACCTGACCGGCTTGTTGAGCTGCAGGCACCGCAGGCTTGCGATCGCCCGCAAGGTACCTGCGGAAATGTCGCCGGTGATGATGATCGTCGGAACGTCGCGATGCAGAATCGCTCGCAAACCCGTCGCGACCTGCAATCCGGTCATGCCGTTCGGCAGATTATAGTCGGTCAGCAGCAAATCGGGCTGGATCGCGCCGTGCTCAGCCATGTCCAGCGCCTCAAGGCCATCCAAGGCTACTGTCGGGTGATAACCATGGTCCGCGAGCAGGGCTCTCAGCAGCTCCCGCACGTGCGGATCGTCTTCGACAATGAGAATTTCACCCCGGCGCGCAACGTCCGACGCCATGCCGTCGTCCGTGCCACCGGGGCTCGACAGGGGCTGCGGCGCTATCCCGGCCGGCGGCAGGCCGATCTCGATGGCAAAGACCGAGCCCTCGCCATATCTCGAGCGCACGCGGACCTTGTGTCCCAGCATATGACCGAGGCGCCGGACGATCGAAAGCCCTAGTCCAAGCCCCCGACTGCGTTCGCGCGCAGCGTTGTCGATCTGGTGATACTCATCGAAGATCGAGCCGAGGTGTTCGTCGGGAATGCCGATGCCGGTATCCCACACCTCGACGCTCAACATACCTGCATACCGGCGGCAGCCGATCAGCACCCCGCCCTTCCTGGTGTATTTGAATGCATTGGAAAGCAGGTTGAGCAGCATCTGTTCGAGCAGGTGCGGGTCACTGTATACAACAGCGCTGCAGTCAACGGCCCGCAGCCTGAGACCGTGGGATTCGGCATGGTAGCCGAATTCATCGCGCAGCCGGGCAAGCAGTTCGCCGATCGAGAAAGCGGAATAATCCGCACGCACGGTGCCGGAATCGATCTCGTTGATGTCGAGCAGCGTATTGAGCATGCCGGACATCGCCCCCAGCGTCAGGTCGAACAACGCGAGCAGCCGCTGCGGCTCATCTCCCTCGACCTTGCGGACGAGCATCCCGTGCAACAAGGACAGCGACTGCAACGGCTGGCGTAAATCGTGGCTCGCCGCGCCGAGAAAGCGCGATTTCGCAATATTCGCCTGATCCGCTTCCCGGCGCGCCTCTTCGAGCCCTGCCGCGGCGCGCTTGCGCTCCGTTATGTCGGTAAAAGTGACAACCACGCCCCCGACGCTGCCGTCCTGCGTACGATAAGGTTGCACGCGGCGGGCATACCAGGTGGTGCCGATGACCTCTACTTCGCACTCGATCGCTGCGAGTGTGCTCAGAACGGCCCGGGAATCAGCCAGCAGTGTTTCGTCGACCGCAAGCGTCCTCAGGTCGGCCAAGGGCCGTCCGACATCGCCGGGAATGATGCTGAAGATCGCCCGCACGGCCGGCGTGAAGTAGCGTATGCGAAGGTCTCGATCGAGGAACAGGGTCGCCACGTTCGTGCTGGTCAGCACGTTCTGCAGGTCATTCGCGGTGGTGCGCTGCTGCTCCAGCGTCTCCTGCAGTTGACTGTTGAGCGCCGTCAGCTCTTCGTTCAGCGACTGCAGCTCTTCCTTCGACGTCAGCAACTCTTCGTTGGTCGTCTGCAATTCCTCGTTGAGCGACCGCGCTTGATCGGCGAGTGCATTCTGCTCTGCATTCGCAGTCTCGAGGCTGTCGATCGCGCCTTCCAGCTCGATCCTGGTTGCCGACAGCTCGCGTTCGAGTTCGGCAACGCCGGCCGCGTCCCCCGGCGTTTCAGGCTGGCCGCGCCTCGGCGGCGGCCGCGGCTTGTCGACGAAGCAGACGAGGAACAGATCGTCGCCCTCGTTCCGGACCGGCTCGACGGAAATCTGGTAGTCCACGGTCTTGCCGTCGCGCTGCATGCGGCCGCCGTCAACGACGACCTGTATGTTCTGCTCACCCGAACGATGGATGGCTGACCGCAGCGCGGTTCGCAAACCCGCACGGGCCATGGCAAGCAGGTCGTTGGACAGTTGTTCCGGCGCCACGCGCAGATAGCGCTCTGTCGGTCCGACCGAGGACAGGCACTGGTGCGCGCGGTCGATCAGGATCGCGGCCGGTGCATGGCTCTCCAGGACCAGGCGCTGACAAAGGCTGGCGAGTGCCGATTGGCGCACCGCCGGCGACCTGGCCCCGGGGTGGAACGGTGCCTGCACGCCCTGGCTCAGCGCAACGGCGAGCGTACCCGGACGGCCGTGACCAGCATGGCGGAAAATTCGATCCACCTTTGACAATGGCTCGAACCGACCATCATCGGCAGTGCCGATCGATTCCGACTTGCCGAGGATGAGCGTGCCGTCCTTGCGCAGCGCGAAGTCGAGAATCGCGATCATTCTCGCCTGCGCTTCCGGGCGCAGGTAGATCAACAGATTGCGGCATGACACCATATCCAGCCGCGAGAACGGCGGATCGGCCAGCACGTCCTGCACGGTGAACACCACCATCGCGCGTAGCTCAGGCACGATCCGATAACCCCGATCCTCCTTGGTGAAGAACCGCTCGAGCCGCGCCGGCGATACGTCGGCCGCTATGGTCAAGGGGTAGATACCATCGCGGGCGCTGGCGATCGCATCGGGATCGATGTCCGACCCGAAGACCTGCAACTTGATGTTGCGCCCGGCCGCCGCGATTTGTTCGAAAATGAGTATGGCAAGCGAATAGGCTTCTTCGCCACTGCTGCAGCCGACGACCCAGATCCGCAGCGGCCGATCGGCCGGATGGTCCCGGACCAGATCCGGGATGACCTCGTTCGCCAGGACCTCGAACACCTCGGGGTCCCGGAAGAAGCCGGTCACATGGATGAGCAGGTCTTTCACGAGCATGTCGAGTTCGGCCGGATCGTTGCCCAACATCTCGATGTAGCGGTGCATGTCGTTGCCGGCATCCGCAGCCAGCGCCAGACGCCGCTGTATCCGGCGCTGCAGCGTACCGGGCTTGTAAAACGTGAAATCGTGAGAGGATTTCATGCGCAGCAGTTCGACGATCTCTGGCAGCCATTCGCTCGTTTCGTCCGCAGGCGGCTTGCCGCCGCGCGTCGTCGGCGGCGGTTTGCCGCGCGCATGTCCCGTCAGCGCCGCCGGGATTCTCGCCACCGGCAGTACGAGGTCGACCGCGCCCGTAGCGATGGCACTGTGCGGCATGCCGTCGAAGTCGGCCTCCCCGGGGTCCTGCGCGACGACGAGCCCGCCGGCATCGCGAACCGCCACGAGGCCGAGACTGCCATCGGAGCCGGAACCGGAAAGCACGACACAGATGGCGCGCTCGGCAAGGTCCACCGCCAGCGAGTGCAGCAGGAAATCAAACGGCAGGCGGGCGCCATGCCGGGCCTGCGGTTGCGACAGGTGCAGGATTCCGTCGACGACGGATAGATAGGTGCCCGGTGGAATGGCATAGAGATGCTCGGGCTCGATCGCCATCCCGTCGGTGACCTGACGTACCGTCATCGACGTGTGGCCGGACAACAGTTCCACCAACATGCTCTTGTGGGTCGGATCGAGGTGCTGCACGAATACGAACGCCATGCCGTGACCGGCCGGCAGCGCGTCCAGCAGCCTGCGACAGGCATCCAGGCCACCCGCGGAAGCACCGATTGCAACGACTGGAAAGCTGCCCACGGCGCGCGAAACGGCGACATGTCGGTCGGATTTCGATCGGACGGCCTTGCCCCGCACAGTGCGACCCGTAGGCATTTGATTTTCCCTTCGGGAACGATGGCTCGCGTAGGGAACGACGCATTGGCAACGATCCGCAGCGTCTGTCTGGATTCCTGCAGTACAATGCGACAATGCAGGAATGTAGCAGGAAAGTCTGGGTTTAAGTAGCTTTCGCACCTGTCCGCGTCGATCCGCGTGGCGTCAGGGATGTCGGGCTGAACTGCTGCCGGTTCCGTGGACTCCGAGACAGCCTGTTTCCCGGAACGGGCGGCAAAGGACGCACGCACGGAAACTCAGCTGGCAGTACAAGCCTGAAGCGATGACGTCGGGGTGCGAACGCGGCGTCAATACCGCGCGGGCGGCGACACGGCGGCTTGTGGTTGCGGGGCGAATTCAACGGGTTCGCGGCACCCTTGCTGCCCGGCCGATTTGCGGACTGGACATCTGGCACCCCGCACTGGACCCAGCCGCCATGATCGGCGGCGCGCTATTGGCGCTTTTCGGCAAGCGCAGCACTGAGCGCCGTGTTTCTTCGCGCGTCGGCGCGGGTACCCGCCGGGCGCCCCCCCGACGAGGCATGCGTATGCCGAACGTCCGGGACATCATGCGGGCGACCCGGCGGCCGCCTCGAAGGCAAGGTCACACTGATGCCTGCCAGGTTCCCGTGGCGACGATCGAAATGGCTGCGTAACAGGGCGGCAACATCACCGATCGTGGTGCTGGGTGCGACATTGACGAGGAATACGTCGCTGTCAAAAACGAGCCTCAATCGATTGCGATACGTCCGGCCTGCGATACCCATCGGAATTCTCCCCTTCCAACATTGCCAACGCTCAGGCTAGCCGCTTGCCAATGCGATCCGAAAGGTTCGGAAACTACCCAGATTCGGAGGCGGTCGCCCAGCCCGCCCGCAGTGTCCGGTCGAAAGGTCCATATAGGTAGATTCCGACGTTTCCGCGGCCGGCGTCGATCGCCGATACTTCCGATCGGATTGGCCCGCACAGGAATATCGCCGTGATTCGTCTGATGACAGATGTTGTCGAGCAGGTACCTGATGTTTCCGGACATGTTTCTTTTGCGGCGTTTTCTGCTCTCTACCTGTCCGTCACCGCCGCGTGGCTCTGGCTGCTGAACCTGGTATTCGTATAGCTGTTTGTCGCGCCGGGAGCACAAGTCGCCATGACGAACGTTTGAGGAACTCGATCAACAATTGCGGCCCCATGCGCATTGGTTTGTCGTCAGCGATCGCTCGAACGTCGCCCCGCCGCCGCCGCCGGGTATCTGCATCGCGGAAGGAAACGACAATCATGGCAACGACGTCGTTGCCATTTACGCCAGGCGCGGCGCACCCGGCGAGTAACGGGAATGGACACTGCGCAATGTCCGGGATTTCCCGCCCCTTTCCGTCGGACCATCGGGCCGGGCAAGCACACATGGTCAAAGGGCTTTGCCCGCGACCTGATGGAACTCGGGCATCACGTCAAGCGCTATGGAATTCGTCCGGAAAGCTTGAACATGGTCTTGCGAGGGTCACGAAAGCATGAAATTCCGGATCGGCTATGAATTGAAATACGAGTTTCCGGATCCGACGCCGGTTATCCTGATGTTGAGTGTTCATTTCACTCGGGCGTCCGATCTCGAAATGCCCGATCACATCCTGCTCGACCCGCCTGTTCCCGTCTCCGGCTATCGCGACATTTATGGCAACTGGTGCAGCCGGCTACTCGCCCCGGCCGGCCATATGCGGATCTCCGGCGATTTCATTGTGCGAGACAATGGCCTGCCTGATTCCGTAGCACGCGACGCGAAGCAAGTTCCGGTTGAAGAGCTTCCGGAAGAGGCGCTGGTTTTCCTGTTGCCGAGCCGGTTCTGCGACAGCGATCGGTTGCTCGATCTGGCCTGGACGCTTTTCGGAACGGCAAAGCCGGACTGGGAGCGTGTCCAGGCGATTTGTGACTTCGTGCATCGGCACATCGCGTTCGGCTACGAGCACGCGCGCGCTACCCGGACCGCATCGGAAGCATATCAGGAAGGTCGGGGGGTGTGTCGCGACTACGCCCACTTGGGCGTGGCGTTCTGCCGCGCCTTGAACATCCCTGCCCGCTATTGCACCGGATACCTGAGCGACGTCGGGACTGCGCCGCCATATCCGCCCGGTGATTTTGCCGCCTGGTTCGAGGCCTATCTGGATGGGCACTGGCATATGTTCGACCCGCGGAACAACATGCCCCGCATCGGCCGGATCCTGCTGGCGCGCGGCCGCGACGCAGCGGATGTCGCCATCACGACGACGTTTGGCCCCAATACCCTCGAGAGTTTTCGCGTCTGGACCGATGAGATCACCGGAGCGGCCTGATGCACCCCGGTTCCACTCGGTCCAGCCAAGCCCGCCGGTCAGGCAGACCACCGGTGAGTTCCGACCGTTTGTCAACCTGGCCGTTGTGCGGCCAGCCACGAAAACGGGTCGGCGGTCCTTCGACCTGACCGCCACCCCGTCTTCATTGCGCGGTCGGTTACACGCGCTTGCGGTCAATGGTCCGACCGTCGCGTTACAGCCGGCCGGTAAAGACCAGGAAGATCACCACGACGAGCAGGATTCCCACACCGCCACTCGGGAAATAGCCCCAGTTCGCGCTGTGGCCCCATGTCGGCAGCACGCCGAGCAGGACCAGGACCAGGACGACCAGCAATATGGTGCTAAGGCTCATGTGCGTTCTCCACTGGGGCCGTGTGTCTGGGATCGGGTGTCAGCAGGTACCAACCTCCGCGATGAGACCGGGAGGACATCTTCCCGCGCGGTAGGCCCGTTCACGATTGGCTCCTGATATCGGCAGTCTCGAAGCGAACGAAGTGCCTGGCGCTATTCCTTCAAGGTGTTCTTGATAGCGTTCTCCGCGACGTCAGTGGCAATCCGGCCCTGGCCTTCCAGGGTGTTGCGCTTGCCCTCATTCGCCATCTTGGCATCACCGCGCGCCTTGCCTGCAGAGCAAAAGCATCCTTGATGGTGCTCTTGGCCTGCTTGACCGTGTTCTCGATGCGATCCTTGTCCATGGTGAAATCCCTGTATGTGTCGTTCTGTTACGCACGCACTGTCGCAGCCAGCGACGGCGCGAGGCACCGGTGTCAAGCCGCGACAGCCAAGCCCTGAGCGGGACTGCTCGACGGCGAAACCATGCGCGAGTTCACGGGAACGGTGCCTTCAAGGTCTGTTCTGGCAGTCATGAACGGCGCGATTGCTTGTACGCCCATCAGACGCGCGGCCGACTTCCGGCCGAACCAAGGCAGCATAGGCGCCGGTGAACCCGGCGCGCCACGCTCGGATTCTACTCAGACATATCTGGTCAGGTTTCACAGTACCGGGCGTCCAGCCTAGTTGCCTGGCTCCGTCTCGCGCCGCGAAAGCATTTCGCCGGCGACAAGATCACGCTGCTCCGGGTCACGAAACCGGCGATACTCGCCCGAACTGGCGCCCGCCACACCCGCAGGGATCCGATCATGGCCGAGGGCTGCGATCGGCAGGAAACGAAACTTGCGATCCGGTGATGGTCGTTCGGCAATGCCCGCCGACGGTCGCGTATCCAGTGTGGACACGCCGGCAGGCGCTCGAAAGTACACCCATCTGATGCCCCGTTGGCGGCACCCGAAAGTCGAAAAGGCCGCATGGACGGGCGGGTAGGTAGTTTCCGATCCTATCGCGAGGATCACGTCGCTCTATATGCTGTAACTCGTCCTCTAACAGATTTGCCTACGATGCAGTCTGCTGCCTCTCCGGTGGTCACCGAGACAAGGTGTCGAGCGGAGCCGGACGCAGGCCGATGCAGCGACAGCGGACTCGGCCAGAGGTCAAGATCGAGGCGATACAGCCGGATTGCGACGGCGGGATACGCTCGGCGCAGGCAGCGCAAGATCTTCAGAATTGCCCCGGAACGTGCAGCGCAGGTGCAGCCTGCCGAGACCGCGATCATCTTCACACAACGCAATCGAGGAAACCAGATGAACAGACATCTCAGTATGCCGGCCATCGCGCTCGCGTCCGTGCTCGCGTTCACCGCTTGTGCCGAAACAAGTAACAACGAGAGCGCCGGTGCGTATCTCGACGATTCCGCGATCACCGGCAAGGTCAAGTCAGCGATCTTGCAGGACCCGGCGCTGAAGGTGTTGCAGATCGATGTAACGACCTACAAGAACGTCGTCCAGCTGAGCGGATTCGTTGATACGCCGGAAATGGTCACACAAGCCGGCGTGGTCGCGAAGTCAGTGAACGGCGTAGTTTCAGTAAAGAACGATCTTATCGTGAAGTAGCCAATTTTGGCGCCTCTTGCGCGCCGCAAACGTTCACACGGAGACAGATCATGAAACGCATTCTTCTCACCACCACACTCCTGTTATCGGCGCTGGGCATGGCGGCCTGTGGCAACACGACCGGAGACCGCGCCCTTAGCGGCGGTGCGATCGGGGCGGGTGGCGGTGCGGCGGCCGGCCTGCTGCTCGGCGATCCCATTACCGGCGCACTCATCGGCGGTGCGATCGGTGCCGGCGCCGGTGCCCTCACCGATCCTGACCAGATCGATCTCGGGACGCCCATCTGGCGGCGAAATTAACCGATCCCGTCAATCAATCATCACGTTCCGAGAAGCGCGAACAAGATCGCCCATCTGCGCAAGGCCCGCAACGAGACCGGAGGGCGTTGCCCTGGCCAGCATGGCGATCGAACTGGAAGCCGGCCCGGCCAAGGCAGACGCGACCGATCATCTCGAAACGCGCGGCACTTAATGGCGCCAATCCTGATTTCCTTCGACAGAACCGAGAACCGCGCAACACTGCCGCTGCAACCTATGGGCATGTGGCCGGCTGCATGATGCGCGAACACCGGCCAAATCCGCTTTCTCGTTCGCGGCGTTCATTTTTGGACGCCGACACTCGATCACTCACTGTTTGGCAATATTCCGTGCAAGGTCGCATGCCCTTGTTGAAATCCAATGCTCGGCATCGCGAATAAGGCCGTTGTTCCTGTCCGTCGACACTTGAACTAAGCTTTCGGCATGTCTGCGTGTATCCACCAACGGCCTGCTTCCGGCATTTCCGCGGGCATGCTCAGAATTTGATCCCAAATGGCGGCGAAGAGCGACGATCCGGTCAGGCTACGTGACGTAATCCACGCCCGTGGGGAACACTTTCACGTCGTCGATCCGGCCAGTGTTGCGTCGAGACGATGAGCCTCAAGCGCCAGCCGGGCGTCCACTACGCCTGGGTGATTGCCGGAACGGCAATGCTCGTGGTGTTGTGCGTGATCGGCCTGGCGCGTTTCTCATTCGGAATGATCCTGCCGGGAATGGCGGCGGACCTGGCTCTCGACTATCGCGAACAGGGAATCCTTGGGACAAGCTACTTCCTCGGATACCTCTCGATCGTCGCGCCAATGCCATGGCTGGCGCCGAGGCTGGGCCCCAGGCGTCTGTGTGTCTGGGGCATGGCCCTGGTGGCCCTCAGCCTGCTGGCGATGTCCCTGGTGCGGGACTACACCTTGTTGTCGGCGAGCTACTTCATCACCGGCCTCGGCAGTGGCGCCGCCTTCATCGGGGCCATGACCCTGCCGTCATACTGGTTCCATCCCTCGCACCGGGCTCGGGCCGCGGGCGTGGCCACCGCCGGTGCCGGGGTCGCGATCCTGTTCTCGGGGCTGATCGTGCCGCATACGAGCGGCGCATTCGGCTTTGCCTCCTGGCAGATCATCTGGTTGATGTTCGCCTGCCTGACGGGATCGTTCTTCCTGATGGCCCTGGTGTTGCTGCGGAATCGGCCGGAAGAGATCGGGCTGACCCCCTTCGGGCGACCGAACGGGAGCCGCGGCGCGGCGTCTGACCTGCCGCCGAAGCCCATCCGGAGCGGGCCGATCCTCCTCCGCCTCGGCGCGATCTATGCGCTGTTTGCCGTCACCATGATCACCTACATGACGTTCATCGTGACGACGATGATCGATGAACTGTCGGTCCCCAGGGCCACCGCCGGCGTGCTGTGGTCGGTTGTCGGCGGGCTCAGTATTCTCTCGGGCCCGCTGTTCGGGAACGTATCGGACCGATGGGGCCATCGCGCGGGCATCGTCTCGGCCCTGGCCGCCCAGGCTGTTGCCTATGCCCTGATCGCCGCTGGAACGGGTATGATCGGGCTCCTGGCCTCGGTCCTGCTATTCGGCCTCTCGGCCTGGAGCCTCCCGACGATCGTTTCGGCAGCCGCGGGCGATTATTTCGGCCCGGAGAGGGCGGCCGGCGTCTTCGCCATCCTCACGCTGGTCTTCGCGGCGGGCCAGGTGCTTGGTCCGGCCGGCGCCGGTTTCCTCGCCGACTGGACCGGCGGTTTCGCACTCGCCTACGGGATAGCGACCGGCCTGAATTGCGTGGCGATCATCCTCTGCCTGTCACTGCGGCCGCCTGCCGGCTCGACCGCCGCGACCCATTGAGATGCGTCCGGGACAGGCGCGCTACCCGTTCAGGGAGCGCGTGGCAAATTCCCTCGGCCGATATCCTGCGTGCGGACATTGGCGATAGTGGCAGCGCGGCGAAGCTGCGGATGACCTCGCGGGCTGAGAATGGCAGTGCTTGAAAGGGTCTGGGCTCATACACCGATGGTAGCGGCCCCTGCTCGGACCGGCCACCAACCTGGCGGGTCAACGCAGTTCACCGAACTTGGGCCGTTCGACAACTCGCATGATTTGGCATTGTTCAGGCGTAGGCCGCGACGGGCATGGACGCTCGCCGACCGACTTTCTTCGCCGTTCGGTCGGCAACCGCTGTTTCGACGCTCGGGTCCAGCAGCTTGCGCAGGGTTTCCCGGGCGCGCGACAGCCGCGAACGAATCGTGCCGATCGGCAGTTTGAGGATCTGGGCAGCCTCTTGGTAGCTCGCCCCCTGGGCCCCGACCAGCATCAATATGACCTGGCTGTCCCGGGGCAGCTTCATCAGCACCCGCCGGAAGTCGCGGATCTCAAGACGCCGTTCCTGAACCGGCGCGCACGGGGGACCGTCGCGCCATTCCAGGTACTCGACCTCGGTGCCGCGACGCGCCCGGCGACGGCAGCCGTTCACAAAAATGCTGTGCATGATCTTGAAGAGCCAGGCGCGCAGGTTGGTGCCGGGCTGAAACTGCTCGATCCGTCCGACAGCTCGTTCGAGACAATCCTGCACGAGATCATCAGCTTCCGCGGCGCGGTGGGTCAGCGACCAGGCGAAACGCCGGAGATGTGGGAGATATTGAACAAGCTCTTGGGTTTCGATAGCCACTTTATTCTCCAAAGTAATCAGCCCACCTTGTCGAGCGTGTCGAACGGGCTCCATTTTCGTTTTCGGATCGGTACTTGACGGGATTTCAGATCTAACTTCGGGCCGGATCAGCAACAGCCCTACGGCATTGAAACTTGAAACATCGAAGCGAAAAGATGCCACAAGACCCCCGGGATACGTCAGACTCGGATTCTACTCAGAAGTCGCGCGCCGGCCCGTCAGAAGGCATTCCCACATGGACGTCCTGATACTCACCGATATCCGCGGTATTCTGCCGGAATGAGTGACAGCCGCTTTGAACTCCGCCGCGCTCCACTTGAAATCATTCGTCACGGCGCATGGCTCCATGTCCGCTTCACTTTGCGTTAAGCGAGACGTGGAGGATCTATTGGCGGAGCAGGGTCTGGAAATTTCCTGTGAGTGCGCAGGATGCCGGCTCCTCAGGTTTGGCGCATCTATCGCCATGAACTTGCGCCGCATGCGGCCCGCACCGAACGATTTCCGGCAACCCGACGAAAAGATCATCGCTACCCGCGAGCGGCGTCACTGGTTAGGGGCAGCTGTCGACAATGCAGGTGAGGTCCTGGATTTCTTCGTGCGATCAAGGCAGCACGCCAAGGCCCCATTGAAGCCACATCGGCCCCATTGACCGCCGGGCCGGGCAGGGAAACTTTCCGGGGGCCATAGCGCCCGGCCTCATTGAAGCTCTTTGCGGTCTCCCAGGTTCCAGCTAGAATCTTCCTTTCCGGCCCCTTTCCGCGCTTCAGCCTCGTCGTAAGCTTCGTGCCCCCTGATACGGGCGGTTGGCGGAAGGGAGCCGCCTCCGTCGGCAGGGTCAGGAATCCGGCCCGGCGTGGGCACCCCGGTTGGGACAATACCATCAAGCGGCAATAAGGACCGTTCAAGGAATTCGTCGAAATCGCGCCTTCCGTCCTGCCCCCAGCGGCGCCGAGGCGGTGAAGGAACGGCTCGAGGCGCTGGACCGGCAGAAGAAGGCGCTGCAGGCGGAGATCGAGGCGGCACCGGCCAGGAGCCCGCGCTTCCATCCCAACCTCTCGAAGCTCTACGCGGAGAAAGTCGCGGCACTCCAGGCCTCGCTCGGAGCGCCCGACCTCCGGGACGAGGCGACCACAATCCTGCGCTCGCTGATCGAGACGGTCGTGCTCCGCCGCGACGGCGAGGGCCTAGAGGTCGCGCTCTCGGGCGACCTGGTGGCGATGCTGGGACCTGGCGGGGGATCCCAGACGCAAACAGGCCGCATCCGGTGAGGATACGGCCTGTTCGATCAAGGTGGTTGCGGGGGCGCGCAACCAACGAGAGTTGATACTGCACGCGGTGATCTGAATGACGCGAAATGGCCCCGGGCTCAAAGATTCCGGCGATTCATCCCCGCGCGTGCGGGGAACAGAGGAGTACTCCCGGTGCTAAAACTGAATAGCCCCGAGTTTTCCAGACGCCCTCGGTGCTCATCTCCGGCTGCCGTTCGCATTCGACGGGCGCCAGCAGCACGTTCTGACGCATGTGGACTTGTCCGGATCTGGTGGAGAGCGTTTAGCTCACTTTGCGTGCCCTGCGCTCGAACCCGTCAACGCCGGGACTGGCGAGATCACCTGATCCCCAACCTATCGCCGCCGATATAACAAAGGTCCCGATCGGATCCATTGCTGTCGCCCCCGCCTTACGCCAGTGGCCTAGTTTCACGCCGCCCCTCGGCTTAGTGTTGCTATGCGGTTGAGGCCGGCAGCCGGAAACCGCCCGGCTTGGCGAGCCAGGCTGTGGGACCAGTCAATTAGTGTTGATTTCGCTTCAGGAAAGGACACCGCCGTATGGGCGACCAAACGGACAAGCACAGCGAGCGAGCATTGCTGCGTGTGCTCGGGTTGCCGTTGCTCATCCTGTATGGCGTCGGCGTGACCGTCGGGGCCGGCATTTTCGTCATGATCGGCACCGTGGTCGGACTTGCCGGTCCACGAGCACCGCTCGCCTTTCTGTCCGCCGCCGCTATCGCCGGTGTGACAGCGATCTGTTACGCCACCCTCTCACGCGGGTTTCCTAGGGCTGCGGGTGCGTCTCTCTACGTCAAAGCGGCGTTCGGCCGTGGTGTCGGACTGCCCGTCGGGATCGGCGTTGCATTGACCGGCATCGTTTCGAGCGCGACCATCATTGTCGGTTTCACTGGCTATGTGGCGGAGCTCATCGCGATCCCGCATTCTGTTACGGTGCTCGTTTCAGTTGCGGCTATCGGCCTTCTCGTTCAGCGGGGTGTCAAGGAAAGTGTGGGCGTGGCGGCCGTGATTACCATCGTGGAAATCGGCATTCTGCTCGCTCTGATCGTCGCCGGTATGCCGCAGCTGGTTTCCATCGAGCCGTGGACGGCCGCGTTCGGAACAGGCAGCGTACTGCCCGTCTCGGGTATCGTGACCGCAGCGGTACTGGCCTTCTTCGCCTTCATAGGCTTCGAGGATATCGTCAATATGGCCGAGGAAACGGTCAATCCCGACCGCGTCATGGGCAAGGCGATCCTCGGCACGCTGGCCGTCACCACCACGCTGTACGTCTTGCTCGCATTGATTGCCATTGGCGCACCCGACACCGATGCGCTGGCGCGCAGTTCCGCCCCACTAGCCGCAATGTGGACACAACTGACGGGACTGTCGAGCACATGGCTGTCGACAATGGCCCTGATCGCGGTCATCAATGGTGTGATTGTCCAGGTAATCATGGCGAGCCGTCTGCTCTATGGCATGGCCCGCGAAGATATGATGCCCGCCCTGCTCGGCCGTATCGGCACTCGGCGCACGCCTTTCGTGGCGATCTGGCTTGTCGCCACACTGGTCGCGGCGCTGGCGCTCGCCTTCCCGATTGCGACGCTGGCACGGGCCACGACGACATTGACGCTGCTGGTCTTCGCGTCCGTCAACCTTTCGCTCGTGGTGCTCGGCACCAGGGCAGGTGCGGGCCCGATGCACAGCCGCCGCTGGATCGGCATTCTGGGTTTTGCACTGACTTGCGGGCTTGCCTTGCGCGAACTCCTGGTCTTTTTCGGCGCGCTCTAGGGCGATTGGCCCTTATCGGCCAAGATCCTGCCGTGGGGCAATCATGGCGCAATGATTTCCGAGGACCCAGACGAGTGGCCAGTGGTCTTGTCACCAAACAACTCTCAGCAACAATCACGGCAGCTTGCCTCGACAATCAAACTCAAACCTCTTCCGCAATAGACCCAGACCGGAAATCTTCTTCTCGCGAGTTCTCGAAACATGCACGCACGCCGGCCGGAACCCAGCCCCTGATCCCAGGGATCAGTCAGGCCGGACGGAAAACCAGACTGCGGGACGTTCAAAGCGACTTCTGTATGGGCCTCCGCGGGGCCTGGTCGTCCGTCATCGGCGGCTTCGGCAAGCACTCTGTCAGGCCAAGACTCGTCCCGCGACAAAGCGAGAGTTACCTCACATCACCATCTGCCTCGCGTCGCCGACGATGTTGCATCACGCAACCACTCCCGTGTCCTGCACACTCGAATTCGGAAGCGCCGTTGCTCGTCCTTGCTGAATGAGGCCCGCGAGACAGCCATAACGACAGGGCTGTTCCCGACCGCTGAAACATCGCGCCCCGACTCAAAGGTTCACGGAAGTCCTTCGCGATGCAAAGAGTGCGGGGCGGCCAAGATCCGGGTCTGTCTCGCTACTTCCGGCCCCCAGCTTTCGGGAAAGCACGCGCCTCGCAAACAGCTAGGCGGCGAGCCAGTCCTGTACTTCAACCGCCTCCTGGCGACAGCGCTCCGGGCCGCCCAGAACCTGTCGGTCGTAGCCGATGCGCTTGAACCAGAAGTGCAGCCCCATGAGGTCGGTGAAACCCATCCCGCCATGAACCTCGGTGGCGGTACGAGCCACGTCGCGACCGACCTCGGACAGATGGGCCTTTGCCAGACAGGCCATTGTTCGGCGCTCATCAGCGCTTCCGGTGTCCTGCACATGTGCGGCATACCAGATCAGGGAACGACAGGGCTCGAGACTGGCAGCCATTTCCGCGCACATATGCTTGACCGCCTGGAAACTGGCGATCACTCGCTCGAACTGGACACGTTGACTCGCATATTCGACCGATTTCTCGATCATGCGCTGGGCCGCACCCAGTGTATCGGCCGCAAGCATGAGGCGGGCCGTATCGACAAGACCAAGCGCCGCTCCCATCACGTCCGGGTTCGCGTCGAGCAGCTCGCCCGGCGCGTCGGAAAGCACCAGAGTCCCGAGCGGTCGCGTCCGGTCAAGGCTAGGCCAGGGCAACAGCTCTACGCCCTCATCGTCGACGGCAACGATAACCGCGCGTCCATCCGCAAGCAGCACGAGCACATGGCTTGCGCCGCCGCTATCGATCACACCGCTCGCCCGGCCCGACAGGCGTCCACCGACAAGGTGAAGGTCGGTCGTTCCCGTCGCACCCGAGAGCGCACCCGCCGCCAAAGCGACCCTTGCCTCGCCGGCGGCGACCGCTGGCAGGAAGGCCCCCTGCTGCTCTGCCGTCCCCATCAGACTGATCGCCAGCGGTGCGACAACGTTCGTCGCGACGAACGGGATGGGAGCTGCCGCATGACCGAGCGCCTCGGCGACAAGCGCGGCCTCGAAAACCCCGAGCCCGGCGCCACCGAATTCCTCGGGCACCATCAGGCCCGGCAACCCGAGCGCAAGAACTCCGTCCCAGAGCGCCCCATCGAACCCGCCTCTGTCCGCCACGACCTGACGGATCTTGTCCAGCGTCACGGTCCGCGACAGGAATCCGCGCAGCGACTGCTCGATCAGTTTCTGGTTCTCGTCCAATCCGAATTCCATCGCCTAGGCTCGCTTTTCCGACAACTGCACCTTGGGTTCGCGCGGCATGCCGAGCCCGCGTTCGCTGATGATGTTCTTCTGAATCTGCGACGTCCCGCCACCGATGATCAGCCCGATGTCGTACATGTAGTCGATCTGCCAGGTCGTCGCCGGGTCATCTTCCGAGATCTCGTGAGGGTCGTACGCCAGACCGCCTTCGCCCAGAACGTCGACTGCGAGCGCACTGAGCTTGTGGTTCAGTACCGTGCCGTAGAGTTTCTGGACAAGGCCCGCGACCCCGGCATCCTCCCCCCTGTCATGCAGGGTAAGTAATCGCATGTGGTGGAATTTCGCGGCCATCACTTCGGCTTGCAGACGCACGAGACGATCGCGGAACTCCGGCATTTCGATCGCCGGCCGGTCGTCGATGGTCACGCCTTGCATCAGCTTCCGAATGGCGTGAAAGCGCTGCAGCTGCTTGTTCGGATCGCCAAGCATCACCCTTTCATGCTTCAACGACGCGATGGCAACCTTCCAGCCATCGCCACGCCCCATGACGATCTGGTCCGTCGGCACCCGGACATCGGAGAGAAAGGTCTCGTTGAACTCGGCCCGCTCGGTCATGGTGACGAGCGGACGAACCTCGATGCCATCGGCGTCCATCGGCACCAGAAGATACGACAGCCCCTTGTGCTTCGGCGCGTCCGGTTCCGTCCGGCAGAGCAACAGCATCATGTCCGCGTAATGCGCGGAGCTGGTCCAGATCTTCTGCCCGTTGATGACGAACGTGTCGCCCTCGACGACGGCCCTGGTTCGGGCATTTGCCATATCGCTGCCGGCCTCGGGCTCGGAATTACCGATGCACCAGATCGTCTCGCCGCGCAGGGTCGGCGCGACCCAGCGTTCGCGTTGCGCTTCCGTTCCCAACTCCAGCATTGTCGGCGCAACGATAAGCACACCCTGATTGAGCAGGCCGGGGGAAACCCCGGCTTTCGACAGTTCATCCGCAACGATTGCCGTTTCCAGAATATCGGGCTCGGCACCAAATCCGCCGTATTTCCGCGGGACAGAGCGAGCGATATAGCCTCTTTCCAGCAGAAGTCCCTGCCAGTCGAGTTCCTGCCGGTTCGGTCGCTTGCGCCCACCGCCGAACTTCGGTGACAGATGGCCTTTCTCGCGCACGAATGCACGGACCTCCGATTGCAACTCCCGGTGCTTTCTTGAGTAACTTAAATCCATTTCATACCTGTTCTCGGTAGTGTTCGGGCGCAGTTTCCGTGGGCGGCGCTCCAGTCAGACCACGCGCAATTCCCGGAGTTCTGCAATCTCCGGCCCGGTGTAGCCAAGCTCGTTCAGGATCTCGTCCGTATGCTCACCCAGTAACGGCGCACGGCACCTGATCCGGACGTCCGAACCGGACAACCGAAACGGCGTGTCGGCGATTGGGACGGGTTTATCGACTCCCGGGTAGGTCACGGGCCGAAAGTAATTCCTTTCCCTGACATGCGGATCGTCGAGGGTCTGTTGCGGTGAATATACCGGCCCGCACGGAATGCGCGCCTCTTCGCACGCGGTCAGCGCCTCGCTCACGGTCCGCTCGGCACACCAAGCGGCCATTCGCGCACTGACGACCTCGCCATTCTCGCCACGACTCAGATCATCCTTGAAACGCTCGTCCGTCAGCCACTCCGTCGCGCCGACCATTTCGATCCACCGCCTCCAGAGCGGCTGGCCGGCAACCTGGATCATGATCCAACCGTCGGTGCAGCGGAAGATGTCGGTCGGCGCGGTCGTGGGACTTCGGTTTTCCGTCGCTACCCGTCCGACTCCGGTAATCGCCTGTTCTATCAACTGCATGTTGAACACGTTCAGAGCGGTACCAAGGAGGTCGCAGCCGACCTCTTGTCCCTTCCCGGATCTCCGGTGCTCCATGATCGCGACCAATGTGCCGATCGTGCTTGCCATCGCGGTGCCGAAATCGACATACGGCGCGACGCAACGCTGCGGACGTCCGGGAGATCCGGCGAGATAGGCGGCGCCGCTCATCACCTGGGCGATGCCGTCGAATCCGACGCGATTGCCATAGGGGCCGCCCTCACCGAACGCGGTGGTCGAGGTCAAGATGATGTCCGGTTTTGTCTCCCGAAGCGTTTTGTAGTCGAGCCCAAGTTCGACCAGGGCGTCCGGTGGCATGTTGACGAGAACGACGTCCGCCGTGCGCAAGAGTTTCCGAACGATTTCCTTGCCTCGCTCCTTCCTCGGGTTAAGCGTGATCGACTTCTTGTTCCGATTCATCTGCAAATAACTCGCGCCAATCCCGTCCTCCGACACTGGCGTGATATACCGGTCCTCGCCACCTGCCACTTTTTCGATGCGAATAACGTCGGCACCGAGATCGCCCAGAAGCGCGCCGCAGTAGGGCCCGGCAATGAATCGGGAAAAATCGAGTATTCTGACGCCTTCCAACGGTCCCGACACTTCAACACTCCTTCCGGGTAAAGACGCGGTGCTTTCCGGACCGAAGACACATCATGACTGTCACGACTTCTTTCTCGAGATCAGCGGCGCGATCATTCGTTGGGGCTCGCCGCCTTCGTAGGCCTCGGCCATGTAGTCGACGCTGAGTGCAATGCCCTCGTCCGGCGTGAGTTCCTCCCAGGTATTGATGAGCCGCTTCTGGGCTCGGACAGCCAGCGGGCCAGCGGCAAAAATATTACTGACCGTCCTCTCGACTGCCGCATCGACGCCTCCCGCCTCGCAGACTGTCTGGAAGAACCCCATATCAAACCCTTCCCGCGCGGAGTAATTGGCGCCGGTCATGAGCATTTCCCGCGTCTTTCCCCAGCCGATCAGCAACGGCAACAGCGCCGCCTCGATCAGCGAAGGCATGCCGACCCTGACTTCGGGCATGCCGAAGGTCGTCGTTTCATCAGCAATTCGAATGTCGCACGCCGCCGCGAGTTCAGTCCCGGCGCCCAGGCAATAACCGTGAATTCCCGCGATCACCGGCACCGGGCAATCCCGTATCGATTTGAACACGAGATGCATTCGCCAGATGAAGTCCCGCGCCTGCGCAGGATCGAGCGTGAACAGTTCGGGAAGGAAGGCGCCTCCGACAAACGCCTTGTTGCCCGCGCCCCGGATCACCACCGCACGCAATCCCGGCCGCCGGCCGAGGCCGGCAAACGCCTCCGTAAGCGCGGTCATCATGGCGCTTCCGACCGAGTTCATCTTGCCCGGATGATCGAGCGTAATCCGCGCGACCTCGCCGCCGTCCCGGGATTCGATCCGGCAAGTCACGACACCCCGGTCATCGGGATGCCCAAATTGCCGAGTCGTTTCGGTTTCGCTCATTTCACGACCTCGTACCTTCAGGTGGCTGACGGACAATTGCCCGAGCGCGTCGACTTCTTCATTCAGTCGCCCTTCCGCCGTCACGAAAGGTGAGGTGGTAATCATCGAAATCAGGCTCGTGCGTCATTGCCCAATAGTCGACCAGCCTCCACGGCATGACCGAGATCACCCGCCCTTGGCGATTGCGGTAGTAGGTAGACATTCCGGGATGCGTCCAGATCATCGCTTCGTGTTCGGCGTCTACGCGGCGGACATACTCGTCATGCACCGTTTGTTTGACATCGATCGCGGCGATGTCCTCCCGGAACATTCGCACCAGGGATCCGGCGATATAGCGCGCCTGGCACTCGGCCTGGAAGATTGCACTGCCGCCATGGCCGAGACCCGTATTGGGGCCCTGCATGCAGAAGAAATTCGGGAAGCCCGGCACCGTTATTCCGAGATGCGCAGTGGGATTGTCGTTGTGCCACGCCTCGGCCAGTCGGCGTCCGCTCCGGCCGGTAACGTTCAAGCGGGCGGCCATCAGCCCGACCTTGAAACCGGTCGCGAGAACGATGACCTCCGCCTTCCGGAAGTTATTGTCCCCGGCGATCAATCCGTCAGCGGTTATGCGCAGCAGGTTGTCGGTCACGAGTTCGGCGTTCGGTCGCGTAATGGCCCCATACCAGCCATTGTCGAGCAGGATCCGCTTGCCATAGGCCGGGTAGTTCGGAATGCATTTCTTCAGCAGATCCTGACGGTCGCCAAGTTCACGAACGATGTGTTTCGTCATCTCTTCCCGATGACGGTCGTTTATCCGATTCAGCGATCGCTCCGGATGATCCCAGTTCGGATCCTTCCTGAGCGTCGGGAGAAGCCCGTCGCCGTAGCGCCACAACATCGCGAACCGATACCAGGCGGCGTAATACGGCACCCTTTCCAGCAGCCATTGGGCGCCCGTTCCGATCGGGTCGTGATATCGCGGGATGGGCCGCGCCCATTGCGGGCTTCGCTGGTAGACGGTCAACGATTTCACACGGTCGACGATCGACGGCACGATCTGCATCGCCGAAGCACCTGTGCCGACAACCGCCACATCCCTGCCCGACAGTTCGAGATCGTCGGGCCAGGCGGATGAATGAAATACCGGGCCCTCAAAGGTTTCCATGCCCGGAATCTCCGGAACGGACGGAAGGCTGAGCTGACCGATAGCGCTGACGAGGGCCGATCCCTGCAGAAGTTCCCCGCCCTGGGGACCCTCAATGCGGACGCGCCAGCACTGCTCCGTTTCGTCCCAGTCGGCCTGCGAGACGCGGGTCCGGAACTCGACTTTCCGTCTCACTCCCGCTTCGTCGGCGCATCGGCGAAGATAGTCGTAAATCTCCCGGCGGGGAGCGAAATAGCGGCTCCACCGATAGGGTTTTCCGAAGGAAAAGGAATAGGCGTGGTTCGGCGTGTCAACACCGCAGCCGGGATAGACATTTTCGAACCAGGTGCCGCCGACATCATCGTTCTTGTCGACGATGCGGTAAGGAATACCGAGCGTCTCGAGGTTTGCAGCCAGCGCAATCCCGCTGGCTCCGGCCCCGGCGATAATGACCGGCCGGGCCGACTCAAGTGCCGCAGGGGCCTCACCACTCCAGTCGACCTGGCGGCGGCACAACCCCATCTCCTCCCTCATCATGGGTGCGTACTCCGGAGGCACCGCCTCACCGAGACAGGCGCTCATCATCCGGACCATGAGCTCGTTTCCGGGGTCGTCGATGGCCGGCTGGCGTTCCGGATCCGACAACAGGGCGACCGCCTGGCCTCGGATCTCGGCGGACGCCTCGGGCGAAAGACCGGCGTCCTCGTCAGCGATCAGCTTGACGTCCCGCTTCGGACGAAAGGGTGCGTCCAGCCATTTCGGATCGCCGGTCAGATGAAAGACGACCATCAGAAGAACGCGGAGATCAGCCTCCGAGACCGCGTCGACAAGATTCCGGACTGGCAGCGGCTCTTCCACCCGCGTTTCAGTCGCGTCAGACTCACCGATCATCGGGCGGACGCTCTCAGTGGCCACCGGTTCGCCAGGCCCGGGCTCGGTTGTCTTGTTGCAACCTCGCCGTCAGCCCGAAACGGATTCCAGGGCGCCGATCCAAGTCTGTGGATTGCAGTGGTAGAGGCGTTCATTATCCGCTGGCATTTGGGAGATGCCTCCGACGAGGCTTGATACCCGGATTGTCGAGCACCGACCTGCCATTTGTCTAATGCGAACGAAACTCCTTATCATTCATCAAATGAATATCAAATCGCATCACGATTGCCGAGTTCCCAGCGTCGCCTTGAGCTTCTCCATCATGGCAATCGCTGCCGGAGATTGCGACCGCGTGCGGCTGACGGCAAAGCCGAGATGTTGGGACGGCAATTCCACAACGTCCTGTATCAGCAGGAACCTCTCCCGCAGTCTGCCGAACGACGGATTCAGGCTGATGACCGGGGTATAGGCGTCCGTACGGTCGATGATCGCCGACACCAGTTCGAAATCGTCGAAGACATACTGGGGATTCGGAGGAGGCAGGCCGTTCCGGGCGCAACGGAGCGCGATACCGTTCTGAAGTGGTTCGATTGTCGACGGAAGCAACAGCGGGAATTTAAGTACATCCGCTTCGAGCAGCTTAGTATTGACCGATAGCGGGTGCCCCTTGCGCACCATCATCGCAAGGTAGAAATCCGCCATATCGGTGACCTCGAGGTCCGGCCAGCGACCGAGCAATCGGGCATGCCCGACAATCGCGTCGAACTCTCCGCTGGTCAGCCTTGGCGCCAGCGTCTCCGAAGAGCCAGTGGTCACTTCGACCGCGAGACTCGGATTCTCACCGGCGAGTGAGGCCACGGCTTCCGAGACGAACCGCTGATAGCCGGCAGGCGCAACGCCGAGACGAAGCCGTCCGGACCTTAGATTGCGGTAATCCTCGACACCCGACACGAGCGAATTGACATCGCCGATGATGCGAAGCGCCTTCTCGACGAAACTGCGCCCCGCCTCAGTTGTCCGCACACCTCTCGGAAGGCGAACGAACAGCTGTATGCCCAGCTCCGCCTCCACTTCCGCGATGCTTCGTGTAAGCGCTGACTGCGTGATCAACAGGGCGTCGGCAGCTCGGGTTACACTTTCGAAGCGAGCGGTTTCGACCACGTGACGGAGCTTTCTGAGGCCGATTGCCATATCCCGATCCATTCGCTCAGTTCATGCAAGGCAACAATCAAGGATCGGAACGAATTCCGCTGTGCGGGTCAAGGCCCGCAATCACCGGCCGGTTGTAGCGCGCCGCGCGCCACCCCGGAATGGCGGGGCGGAGAAGAAGAATGGCGCCGCAGCCTCCTTCTCAAGCTGTTAACCGTGCGGTGGTGGGGAAGCGCGCCTAGCGCATCAGACCCGGCAACCAGGTCGAGAGTTCCGGAAATCCGACCAGCAGCAACATGATGAAGATTTCACAGCCGATGAACCACAGCAGGCCGCGGAAAATTGTCGAAAGAGGGACCGAGTCTCCGACGACACCCTTGACGACATAGGCGTTGAGCCCGACAGGCGGTGTGAGTAAGCCGATCTCGATCAGCTTCACGACCAGCACCCCGATCCATATCAGATCCAGATTCATGACTTCGAATACCGGCAGGAAAACCGGCAGGGTCAGCAGCATCAGGCCAAGTGGATCCAGAAACATGCCGAGGACGAGATAGACGGCGCACATTGCGACGATGAGGCCGATTTCCGAAAGGCCCAACTCGTTCACCAGAACGGCCATATGCGCCGGAACGCCCGCGAGGGCAAGAAACCGGCTCAGCAGGATGGCTCCGATTGCGATAAAGAACACAGCCGCGGTCGTCCGTATCGCTTCCTCGACGCTTTTCCGGAAGCTCGACCATGTCAGCCGGCCTTGCGCCAAGCTGATGACCAGCGCCAGGAACGCCCCGAACGCCCCCGCCTCCGTCGGAGTGGTCAGTCCACCATAAATTCCGCCGACTATCCCCATAATCAGAAGCGGCAATGGCCAGACCTGTCGCAGCGTACGCCATCTGTCCGCCCAGCTCACGTCGATCTTTATCTGCGGCGCCAGTGACGGTTTTACTATACAGCGACCAACGATCATTACTGTATAGACCAGAGCCGTCAGGAGCCCGGGAATGATGCCCGCAATCAATAGCTTCCCGATGGGCTGCTGCGTGAACCACCCGTAGATGATGAACACCACGGAAGGCGGAATGAGTGCGCCGAGAGTGCCCGCAGCGGCAACGGTTCCGGTTGCCAGGGCCTTGTCGTAGCCGAACTTCAGCATCTCGGGAATGGCGAGACGTCCCATCGCCGCGGCCGTTGCGAGGCTGGAACCGGACGCGGCAGCGAAGCCCGCCGCGCCGAGATTGGTCGCAACTGCGAGCCCGCCCGGCAGGCGATTCAACCATATCCTGGCGGCATTGTAGAGGCTGCTTGTCAGGCCCGTGTGGAAGGCAATGGACCCCATGAAAAGGAACATGGGAATGGCAGACAAGGACCAGTTCGCGGCAAAATCGAACGGCAAGGTGCCAAGAGCGCCGAGCGCCGGGCCTATTCCGCGGATCATCGCGATGCCGACTATCGAGACGCCCCCCAATGCCACGGCTATCGGAACGCGCATCGCCAGGAGAGCCAGTACGACACCGACCCCTGCAAACCCGAGTGTAAGATTATCCATGGAATCCACTACCGCGCTGACTCTGGATCAACCGACGACGGGCTCTGCGGGCCGCCCTCGTTCACCGCGTCGAGCAAGCGCCGCCCACTGATCGCGTACGCCCAGTCGTCGATCGCGTGCAGAAGCAGGTAGAACGCCATCAGAACACAGCCGACCGTGACGAACCATCGCGTCGGCCAGACCTGCATGTCCCAGAGTTCGGTCCCCCAGGATTCCCGAATCTCGGTCATGTAGATGGCCTCGTCCATGGAACGCCAGGCAAGAATGCCCACATAAATCAGGCCAATCATGCTGGCCAATGCAGTGACGCCCGCCAGCTTTCGCGGCGACAGATGCTGCGTGAAAAGCTCGACCTCGATGTGCTCTCGCTGCCGGGTCACCTGGCCCAGCGGGAGGAAGACGAGCGCAACCATGTAGTAGCTGGAAACCGTTTCCAGCGTCGCGGGCACAGGCGCATTGAACAGGTACTTCCCCAGCACATCGACGGTGATCTGAAGCATCATCATCACCAGCGCCAGGCCACCGGCGAAGGCAGCAATGTCTGAGAGTGATGAGCACGCGCGCTCAAGGGTTTTCATCTATTCTGCAACCTTGTTGATCGCCAGAAGCCGAGTGGTGTCGGAGCAGCCGATCTTTGCAACGGCACGACCAGGCACGGGTGTCGGCGGATACCCTGCCGACACCCGACCGGCTCAGTTCATCACGTCGAGTTTGGAGTACACATGCTCCCAAAGGGCTTCTTCGAACTTGGCCGGTTCGCGATCGAAGCCGATCACCAGCTTCTCCCACTTGTCGACCAGTTTGATGAACCGGTCGACCATCTGTTCGGCATCCTCGACACCGGCGTCCTTGGCATAAGCGAGGACGCGGTCATACTCACCTTTCCGATGCGCCGCCACCTTGGCAACGAGGTCCGGACCGGGTTTCAGCACCGAGACGTTGTTGCTTTTCGCGTTTGCCAACGCTTCGGCGCTTTCGTCTTCGTAGCCAACGACCAATCGACTGACCAGCCCTGGCATCGCCTTGATCAATGCCCGCTGCTCGTCCTTGGTCATGTCCCGCCAAGTCCCGGCATTGATCGGGAATGCCAGGACGCCATGAAAGGTCCCGAGCGGGAGATCAACCACAGACTTGATGACATCCTGAAGATTGTAGGATTTGAGATGCGCGGCAGCGCCGAGCGTACAATCGGCCTGCCCCCGCTGCAGCGCCTCGTACATCTCGCCTGCGGAAATCGAAACCGGCGTACCGCCGAGTTCGGAGGCGAGCGCCCCGAAGGCGCCTGCGGCACGGATCTTGAGCCCCTTGATGTCTTCCAGGGTCGACACCGGCTTGGTGCACATGAGGTTGTAGGTGGCGGTGGAGTAGTAGGCCAGTGCCTTGACCTTGTTGCGGGCGAGTTCCTTCTCACACTGCTCGCAGGCCAGGAGCTGCATCTCGTTACTGGCCCCGGCGATCGCCATGGCATCCGTCCCGAGCACCGCCAGTTCGGTCAGCGACGAACTCGCCGGCAGGTCACTCTTCACGTAGACATTCATGATCAGGGCCGAATCTGTCACACGATCTCGAACGTTCGACAAGCTTGCCTTGGCCCCACCCAAGGCTCCCCCGACAAACAACTCGAACGTCAATGATCCATTGGTGGCAGCCTCGACTTCCTTGAACAGGGGCTCGAGGCCGGCCTTGTGGACCAGATGCGGTTCCGGCATGAAACTGCCATAGACCACCTTTGTTTCCGCCAGGGCGGCGCTGCCGGAAGCCAGCAGCGTACCGACTATCGCCGCGCCCTGAACGAGTCGCTTAGTCCGATTTCGCATCTACGGTCCTTTCTCTTCCCTTGATCACCGGGATTTTCTGAGGCCGGCCTGGCCATCCCGCGCTTTTTCTTTCAGAGGCTTCATTGCGATGTACCCGGGTGCCGCCGATCCCGACGACGCCTCCCTCCCGCGAGCGCCGGACACGAGATTGTTCCTTCCCATGACGCAGCAGGCTCATAGAAAGGGCACAGGCTGCCATATGTCCAATGCTAAACGAGGGGGCAGATATTCATGTTATGAATGGCAATTCAGCGGGAGCCGACCCGGAGTACTGGCTGACGCCACCCGACGCAGAGGCAGCGTTTCAACGGCCTGTCGGGCGGGCGGGCTGTTCGTGGCATCGCGGGTCCCCCTTACGGGGCAACGGCGGCGGAAGACTGGAACAGGATCTCCAGGCCCCGGCGCCAGAGGACCCTTCGTTCGTACAGAGACACGAAAGTACCGCCGCCACCCACCGTCGCCTGTTTTCCGTCAGCTAGATTCTCGGAAGCTGGTGCTTCAGGATCTTACCCGTCGCGTTATGCGGCAACTCTTTGACCAGTCGGATCTGCTTGGGGACCTTGTAGCCCGCGAGGCGCGTCTTGCAATGCGCGATTACCGCGGCCTCATCAACTTTGGCACCCTCCTTCAGAACGACAAAGGCGCGACCGACTTCGCCCCATTTTTCGTCCGCGACGCCGACAACCGCAGTCTCGAGAACACCCTTCAACTGATAGATGGCGTTCTCCACCTCGACCGGATAGACGTTCTCGCCGCCGGAGATGAACATGTCCTTCCAGCGGTCGACGATATAGTAGAAGCCATCTTCATCCTGGCGCGCCGCGTCTCCGGTATGAAACCAACCATCTTCGCTGAAGGCCGCCGCAGATTCCTCGGGCTTGTTCCAGTACCCCGGAGTGACCGACGGCCCCTTGATCATCAGTTCGCCGACGTCGCCACACTTTACCGCACCACCGCCTGGCTCGCAGATCTTCATCTCCGTATGCATTGT
Organism: Oceanibacterium hippocampi; assembly: GCF_900172325.1. GTDB lineage: Bacteria > Pseudomonadota > Alphaproteobacteria > Sneathiellales > Sneathiellaceae > Oceanibacterium > Oceanibacterium hippocampi. Next base: position 960,875 of record NZ_FWFR01000002.1, read on the forward strand.
TGGCAGACCTGAGGACCCGATTTTCGCGAGGCCTTTGTCGCCGGGCAGCGACAGGCCGAGGGGGCCGATCTCGGTCATGCCGTACATTGCCCGAAGTTTGACGCCGACCGCGTCGTAATCCCTTATGAGAGCTTCCGACGCGGCCGCGCCGCCGACGCAAAGGCAATTCACGTGTGAAAGATCGGCGTCCGCGAAGCCATGTTCCTGCGCCATCATCAGAAAATTTGTCGGCACGCCCAGCGTGTGCGTGATGTTCAGTTGCTTGTCGCTCAGACACTGCAGCAGGAGGGCGGGCTCGAAGACCCGCATCACGACATTGCAGCCGCCGGCCTGAAACAGCGGGTTGGCCCAGACATTGAGCCCGCCGGTGTGAAAGGTCGGGAGCAGGACGAGATTCTTCGCCCGTGAAGTGAGGTCGCCGGCAATCGCACAATCGACCGCATTGAACAGCGCCATGCTGTAAGTGATCAGCGCGCCCTTCGGCCGGCCGGAGGTGCCGGAGGTGTAGAGGATGGTCCAGATGTCGTCGAGCCCGGGCTGTACTGACTCGAGACATCCGTCCGCCCGAGAAAGGCCGCTCTCGTACTCGCTCTCTTTACCGTTGTTCAGGCTCGCCGTCGTCCGGATACCACCGCGCTCGCGAAGTTGCTCAACGACGTCCGAGAATTCCTCGCCGTACAGCAGAACCTTCGGCGATGAATCTGCCCATATATACTCGAGTTCCGGAACCGCCAACCGCCAGTTCAGCGGAACGAAGATCGCGCCGAGACGGCGACAGGCGAACTGTATCTCGAACACGTCGCTGTCGTTCTGGCTCAGGACGGCAACCCGATCGCCCTCTTCGACGCCGAGGTCGCCGCGGAGATAAAGCGCGGCGCGGCGGACTCTCCCGTCCATTTCGCTATAGCTGAAGTGCCGCCCCGAACTCAGGTCGTGCAGCGCTTCGCGATCCGGGGAAGCGGCGGCGTGATACGCGATCCAGTCTTCAGAATGTATCATCCAGCTGACACCCCGATGCTCGTCACGGCCTTGCCGGAGACGGCCTTTCTTGCTCACGAGACATGCTGCCACTGCACCAGCGTATAGGGGACGGGGGCCTCGTCGTGCGGTTCGAACACCGCCTCCACTTCGGCCCCGATCTCGACCTCCTGCCCAACGGGTCCCAGCAGGTTGCCGATCATGCGAACTCCGCCGGCATGCGGCAGCTCGACCATCACCACCAGATACGGCCCGAACTCGCGAAGCACGGGATGCACCGGGTGCCAGGGGCGCTCCCAGCTGTAGATGATCCCCCTGCCCTCGACCTTCTCCCAGCGCATATCGAACGACTGGCATTGATGGCAGAGCCATTCGGGTCCCCACTGCCATGTTCCGCACTGGCCACATCGCTGGACTCGAAGCTCCCCGTTGCGCGTGCCTTTCCAGAACGCCGCATCGAGGCCGTCCGCCGCCGGCTCCGGGGCCGGCATGCCTTCGGGAAGATAGAATGCTCCGCTCACAACAAGGTCTCCTCGGATCCCATGATCAGGCTGCTGACCGGGCTGACCATGGGGCCGCCAATCGTCAGCGCCAGCTTGGCGTTCGGCACCTGGTTGCTTGAATCGCCCCGAATCTGGCGCACCGCCTCAAGCTGCAGGCCGAGGCCATGCACGTAACCTTCGGCAAGGTTGCCGCCCGAGGTATTCAATGGCATTCGTCCGGATGGCGCGCTCAGGTTCTCCAGCGTGAAGAACTCGTCTGCTTCCCCTGGGCTGCAGAAACCGTGTTCCACGATGGCCATCAGCACACCGGTCGTGAAATTCTCGTAACTCTGGACGACATCGATGTCGGCGGGCGTCAGGCCGGCAGCCTCGTAGAGGCGCGGCGCCACCGTCGAGAAGGACGCCGTGGGCATTAGCGCGGAATTCAGAGCCGGCGCCGCGCTCCGATATTCCGAGCCCTGCGCGGCCGCGAGGATATAGGCCGGCTTCTTCGGCAGATCCTTCGCGCGTTCGGCTGACACGAGGATCAGGGCGGCGGCACCGTCATTCTCCTGACAGCAGTCATAAAGCCGGTTCACCGGCTCGACGATCCAGCGGCTCTCGTCGTAGGTTTGTCGGTCCAGCGGCCGCCCGTACCTGATGGCCCGCGGATTCCGTTGCGCATGGTTATAGGACGCCATTGCGATCGCGCGCAGTGCGTCATTTCCGATGCCGTAATCGTGCATGAAACGGGTCGCCCGCATTGCATATTTCTGCGCCGGCGACAGCACCCCGTATGGCGACAGGTAGGCTGCGTCCCCTGTCACCGCGCGGTCTGGCAGCGCTTCGCCGAAACGCCTGAACTGCCCCTGCGCAAGAGCCCGGAAGACAACGACGCATTCGGCGAATCCCGCCACGATGGCGGCCGCGCCGTTGGCGATCGCCGCTGCCACGCCACCACCGCCCCCGCCCCAGTGCATGTTTGCGAGCCGCAATTCGCGAATCCCAAGTGCTGCGGCGATGCGGGAAGGGTCGTTGCGATCGTTGGAATAGGAGGCGAAGCCGTCGATGTCTCTCGGATCGATGCCGGCATCTTCTGCGGCACGGAGAATTGCCTTCAATGCCAGGACGTATTCCGACTCGGCGGCATGACCATGCTTGTAGTAAGTCGTCTCCCCGATCCCCGCGACGGCGACCGCGCCCCTGATCCCGTTCCTTCTCTGGGTCACGCCGGTCATCCCTGTGCGGTTTCGGCCGGCGGTCGCCTCAGGTACATGTTCGTCGCGATGGCCGACTGCACGACTTCGTCACGCTGGTTACGGATCTCGCGGTCGAACGTCACTATGCCCTTGTCGGGCTTGCTCGTCTCTCGCATGGCGATCACGCGTTGCACGACATGGATCGTGTCTCCGTGCTTCACCGGCAGGTGAACCCGCCACTTGTCGACACCGAGCATCGCCACAACCGTTCCATCGGTGATGCCGCTCGCATAGCCAAGCCCGCCGGCCATCGACCACACCAAGGGACCGTGCGCGATCGGCTCCCCGTAGGATTGGGTCTTGCAGAATTCGTGATCGCTGTGCGGCGCGTTGAAATCACCGGTTATGCCCGCAAAGTTGACGATATCCGTGAGCGTCACCGTGCGCCGGGGCGTGCGCAGTTCCATGCCGATCTCAAACTCTTCATAGTACATGCCTCTCGGCCTTGACGTCGCCATCTTGTCTGCCTTTTCCTTGTCCATTCTTTCCGACAGGATGCGGAGCGTAGTGACGACCTGTCCGCGAGACCGCCAAAGCTTCGTTACGCACACTGCGGCCGATTTCTCCGACGCGGCCTTTTTGCCGATCCTCGCCACTTCGTGTTGCTGCGACCAATCTAATCGGAACCGAACCGCCATTTGTCCAATGCGAAGTTGGAGCTTTATCATTCATTTGGAGAATGGATTTCCCGTCGCACGATCCGGGTATCGGCAACCTTTCACCCTGAACTCGGGCGGCATGCGCTGATCAACTCGACGTGCCAGGGCCCGCATCAAAACCGCGAGATCTTGGGCGGCCACGGGACGACATTCACTGTTCGAATGCGAAGGTCGTTCGAATGCATTGGACAAATATCGTCGCGATGATCGACCCTCGCCGATAGCCGGCTCAGAACGTCGCTGAAGGCATGACAGCATCGATCTGCTGCGCAATGACCAAAGGGGGAAAGCGGCACTGCCTGACCGGCCAGAATTGGACATATGGTTTGATGTGCGCCTGCTGCCGACCAGATCTTGATTGTTCGTGCCTCGTAGGGGGCACCGAGGGTCCAAGTTCCTGTATCGTTGCCTGGGTGACCGGTGCGGCATGACATCGGCAATCAGCTGATCCCGGCGCATTTTCGTAGAGTCGCGGACGTTTAGGAGAATTCCCTGATGGCGGGAACGTTGGAAGGTTTGCGTGTCGTCGATCTGTCGACGGTCATTCTCGGGCCCTGGGCCTCTCAGATGCTGGGAGACATGGGCGCCGATGTCATCAAGGTCGAATCTCCCGCAGGAGACACAACCCGTTACTCCGGCCCACGACGGAATAGCGGCATGGCGTCTCTTTTCCTGGCCACCAACCGCAACAAGCGCAGCATTGTCCTTGATCTCACGAAAGATGCCGGTCGGGAGGCGCTTTTCAGGATCGCCGGGTCTGCGGATGTCCTACTCCATAACTTCCGCCCTAAGGCCGCCAAGAAGCTCGGTCTGGACTACGAGGCGTTCGCGGAGGCCAACCCGGAACTGATCTTTTGCGCGACCTACGGCTTCGGATCCGGCGGTCCCCTGGCCAACACGCCGGCTTACGACGACATCATCCAGGCAGCGAGCGGCATAGCCGAACTGCAGACAATCACCGCCGGCGAGCCTCGATACGTACCGACGATCGTTGCCGACAAGACAACCGCACACTACGTCGTTTCGGCGATCCTGGCTGCCTTGCTGCATCGCGAGCGACACGGAGGGGGACAGGCGATCGAGGTTCCCATGTTCGAATCGCTGGTCGATTACGTGATGGTCGAGCACCTGTACGGCGCCGCATTCGATCCGCCGATCGACCAGATGGGCTACGCCCGCCTGCTCAATACGGCGCGAAAGCCTTACAGGACGAAAGACGGTTATCTGGCGGTTCTGCCCTACACGGATCAGAACTGGCGTGATTTTCTCACGATTGCCGGCCGAGGCGAGTTGATCGACGACCCCCGATTTGCCGATCTGGCAACGCGGGTACGGCATTCGCAGGAGATTTACGGCTTGCTGGCAGACATGGTCGCGACACGCACGACCGGCGAGTGGCAGGAGGCGCTGGGTACGGCCAACATTCCCGTGATGGTCGTGAACAGCAAGGAAATGCTGCTTGAAAATGAACAACTCGATGCGACCGGGTTCTGGCGCTTCGAAGAACATCCGACCGAAGGCCGGCTGCGGATGACCAATCCCCCCGTGCGCTTCTCGAGAACACCGTCATCAGTACGCACACTGCCACCGCATCTGGGCGAACACAGTGCGGAAATCCTCGGTGAAGCGGGCTATTCCGCGGAAGAGATCGAGACACTCCTCGCCTCCGGAGTCACGCGGCAGGCCTGAGCGGAACGAGCGATAGCGAATCTCATGCCAAACGTCCGAGCCAGCATCATTGAAGAGCATCTGGTCCATCCATGATCCCGGCCGGGTCTCGGCAGAACCAGCGGGCCACGGCACGATCGATCTGTCAGCACCGCCCCCGTCACCTGCTCTCCGGCCTGCTCCAGTGCGGCGCCTGCGGAGCCACCTACACGATCGTCGGCAAGGCCCGCTACGGCTGTGCCGGGCATCGCAACCGCGGCACCTGCGACAACGACCGGACGATCGCTCGCCAGGCACTAGAGGCCCGCGTGCTGGAGGGTCTGAAGTCCGCCCTGTTCACGCCGGACCTCGTGCGGACCTTCGTGGCCGAGTTCCAGTCGGAATGGAACCGGCTGCAGGCCGAAGCCGATGCCGACTGGACCGCCAGTGGGCGGACCCTCGAACAGACAAAAGCGAAGATCGATGCGGTCATGAGCGTGACCTGCTCCCCAGAGAGTCCGCGTTTATAGGTTAGCGCTGTTCAGGTTTTGGTCCTCTCTTGACCTTTGGTGATACTCCCGCGGGGTGAGCCCGTCGAGGCTCGTGTGGGGGCGATGATTGTTATAGTCGTCGCGCCATGCCGCAATCAAATGGCGGGCATGGCGCAGGTTCGGGAAGAGGTGCTCGTTGAGGCATTCGTCCCGCAGGCGGCCATTGAAACTTTCCACCAGGCCGTTCTGCATCGGTTTGCCTGGCGCGATGTAGTGCCACTCGACCTGACGGTCCTCCTGCCATGTGAGCATGGCGTTCGATGTCAGCTCGGTGCCGTTGTCGCTGACCACCATGCATGGGAAGCCCCGCATATCGGCGATCCGGTCCAGTTCGCGGGCGACGCGGTGTCCCGACAGCGAAGTGTCGACCACGGTCGCCGGGCATTCCCGGCTGAAGTCGTCGATCACGCAGAGGATGCGGAACCGACGGCCATCAGCGAGCGCGTCCGACACGAAGTCGAGCGACCATCGCTGGTTCGGGCCTTGGGGGATCGCCATTGGGGCTCTCGTGCCGATTGCGCGCTTGCGTCCGCCCCGCTTGCGAACGGTCAACCCTTCCTCGCGGTAGAGCCGGTAGAGCTTCTTCCAGTTCACCTCCCAGCCCTCCCGCTTCAGCAGGATGTGCAGACGCCGATAGCCGAACCGCCTCCGTTCCGAGGCCAGCTCCTTCATCCTGGCACGCAGCCCGGTGTCTTTCGGTCGCTTCGACCTGCGCCGATAGACCCGCGGATCGATCCCGGCCAGCGCACAGGCGCGCCGCTGTGAGTAGCTCTTCTCTTTCATGGCCCAGTCCACCGCTTTCCTCCTCGAACCGGGCCTCAGAAGTTTTTTCCGAGCATCTCCTTCAGCGTCGCCACGTCCATCATCTGTTCGGCCAGCATCTTCTTGAGCTTCGCGTTCTCGGCCTCGAGCGCCTTCAATCGCTTGGCGTCAGCGACTTCCATGCCACCGTACTTGCGGCGCCAGTTGTAGAACGTCGCTGATCCCGTGCTTCCGGCACAGATCCGGCGCGCTCATGCCCGCCCGATGCTCCTTCAGGATGCCAATGATCTGCGCTTCGCTGAAACGGCTTCTCTTCATCGTCTGTCTCCTTTTTCGGAGAACAGGCTAACCTCAAATCGAGGACTTTTAAGGGGAGCAGGTCAGAAGGCTGCACCCAGCGCGGCCTCATATCCTGACAATCAACACGCCATTCTTGACAATCAACCAGCAAAGGCCCGTCTGAGTCCGGAGCGTCATTGACAGCATCATCTCTCAATATAGCGTAGAGGATCGCTTATTGACTGCTCTCGCTGATCAACGCAGCCAAAGGTTCGAGCAAATGAAAATTAGGAATGCAGCAAATTCGGATGCGCCCAGTTGCGTTAAGCTGGTTGAAGCGAAGCGCAAGGAATACGAGAACTACGAACCCCGCTTCTGGAAAAAGTCCTCCAATTCGGCAGCGTCAACCCTTCCATGGTTTGAGAAGCTGTTCAGCGATGAACGGAATGTGTCTCTTGTGGCAACAGAGGACGAACTGGTCGTCGGCTTTCTCATTGCACGAGAGTTTCCAACTCCACCTGTATACGAACCCGGCGGAAGTGGAGTTCCCCCGGTTTCGTGGACAGTTAAGGGCTTGGGGATTCCAGTCTCGTTTGGGCGCTCCTTTCGTAGTTGATGGGTGACTGATAGCCGAGGGCGGAATGGCGCCTGGCGGGATTATACCAGC
>NZ_FWFR01000003.1 GCF_900172325.1 Oceanibacterium hippocampi
AAAGAGCGCCTCTCCAGAACCGCCTCAGCGGCCCCGCCTCGCCGCAACCCGCCAGCCCCGAAAGACCACCGCGTCGCTGCGAGGCCCGGCTTATACGAACCCTGCCAAACCCTGTCAACAGGCTTTCACCCGCGATCTGCGGAAGGCAGCGATTGTACTGCCCGAAGGTCCGTTGATCAAGTTTGGAAACACGACTTCGCGTCGCGGCCGGAGCGCTGATATGCCCCCGCGCCGATTCCATTGCAAGCAAATTCGTCAGGATAATTCGCGATTTGTCGAAACGCGGGCGGTCGGTCAGGATCGGCAACGGGGTCCGACTGGCGTATTCTTGGGCCCCGCAGGCAGCGTAGGGGGCGAAGGCATGGCAATACCCACCATTGGACTGGCACTCGGCAGTGGCGTCGCCCACGGCTGGGCGCATATCGGCGTTCTCGAGCGGCTCGAGGAACTGGGCATCAAGCCGGACGTTGTCGCCGGGACCTCGATCGGCGCACTCGTCGGCGGCGTCTACCTGGCAGGCGAGCTGGATACCCTGAAGAAATGGGCGCTCAGCCTGAGCCGATCCGGCATGCTTCGCTATTTCGACCTGCAGTTTTCAGGCGGCGGCCTGATCGGCGGCCGGCGGCTTGCGAAACTGCTGAACGAATCGCTCGGCGACAAGCCTTTCGAGAAACTCGGCAAGCCCTTCATCGCGATCGCCACCGAACTTGCCACCGGGCACGAGATCTGGATTCGCCGCGGCGACCTGGTGCAGGCGATCACCGCCTCCTACGCGTTGCCCGGTTTCTTCCCGCCGGTCCAGGTCGACGGGCGCTGGCTGGTCGACGGCGCCTTGACCAACCCGGTCCCGGTTTCGGTCTGTCGGGCGCTCGGCGCCCGGCTCGTCATCGCGGTCAATCTCAACGCCGACTTCTTCGGCCGTTCAAGCCACGCAGCCCGTGAAAGCACGCTGACCGACTGGCAGTCGGCAAGCATGCCGGTCTTCACCGGCGATCCGGTCAACGCGATCCGCAAACGCCTGTTCAAGGGCACCGGCGATACGCCCAGCCTGTTCGGGGTGATGGTGAATGCCCTCGACATCGTGCAGGACCGGCTGAGCCGCTCCCGCCTCGCCGGCGATCCCCCGGACGTGGTGGTGGCGCCACGTCTCGGTGATTTCGGCCTGCTCGACTTCGAGCACGCGGAAGCCATGATGCTTCGTGGGCGCGAATCCGTCGACCGGGCGCTGCCGGCGCTCAATCAGGCACTCGCCGTGCTGGCCTGACCGGGAGAGTTCAGGCGGTGATATATTCGCGAAGCGCTCTGGCCTCGTTCTCGATCTCGTCGATGCGATTCTTGACCACGTCGCCGATCGAGATCATGCCGGCCAGCCGGGCGCCATCGAGGACCGGCAGATGGCGGATCCGAGAGGCCGTCATCTGCGACATCACCGCGTCGATGCTGTCTTCCGGGGCGCAGGTGATGACGTCGACCGTCATGTGCTCGGAAACCTTGTGTTCGAGACAGGGCGCGCCGGCGCCCGCGACCGCGCGAACGATGTCGCGCTCGGACAGGACCCCGGCGATCCGCTCTGCCTTCATCACGAGCAGGGCACCGATCTTCCGTTCGGCGAGAATGGCCGCGGCCGCGGCGAGGGACTCGTCCGGCCCGATGGAAAGGACGTCGCCGCCCTTGCGATTGAGAATGTCGAGAACCTTCATGGTCTACTCCCAACCTGTCTGTGCGTTGCCTCCGCTTGCTTCAAGTGTCCCTAATTTGCCGGCCCGAAGCAAGGCGATCGCGGCCGCCCCGTTACGCGCGGGAAACTGCCGATGAACAGGACCGTGCGCCAGGAGAGCCCGCGGCAGGCAAGGATCCGCCCCCTGCACCGCCGCCGCGACGGCCCGGGGCTGCGTCACCTGGCCGGCCATATCGGGTTTATCGCGGCGAGCGGCCTTGCCGTCACTCTGGCGCGGGACAGCCTCTGGCTGCTGCCGGCGCTGTTCGTTCACGGCACCCTGCTGGTGTTCCTGTTCGCGCCACTGCACGAGACGATCCACCGGACCGCCTTCCGCAGTCGCTGGCTGAACGAGGCGGTCGCCCACGCCGCCGGTTTCGTGCTGATCCTGCCGCCGCGCTATTTCCGCGCCTTCCATTTCGCCCACCACCGCTTCACCCAGGACGCCGCGCGCGACCCCGAGGCGCCCGGCCCGGTCCTGCCGTCGCGGGCCGCCTATCTCTGGCGCCTGACCGGCGTGCCCTACTGGATCTCGGCGGTTTCCGTGCTCGCGGGGCATGCGATCGGACGGGTTCCGGAAGCCTTCGTCACCGACCGCGCACGCCCCGGAATCGTCAGCGAGGCGCGGATCTACCTCGTGCTCTATGCGGCCGTCCTCCTCGTCCCGGGCGTGGCCGGGACAGCCTGGCTCTACTGGCTCGCGCCGGTCCTGCTCGGCCAGCCGATGCTGAGACTCTTCCTGATGGCGGAGCATGGCGGCCTGCCGCTCGTCCCGGAGATGCTGGTCAATTCGCGCAGCATCGACAGCAACGCGGCGATCCGCGCGCTCGGCTGGAACATGTCCTACCATGCCGAACATCACGGCTGGCCCGGCGTTCCCTGGCACAGCCTGCCCGCGCTCCGGCACGAAGTGGAGGATAATCTCCAGAACAGGACGAGCGGCTATATCGCGGTCCACCGGGACCTCTGGCGCAAGGCCGGCCGACCAGTCTGAGGGTCAGTCGCGCGGCCGGCGGCGCGCCCGTCGGGCCGGCCCTTCGCTGTCGTCGCCGTCACCGGTCTCGCTGTCGTCGTCATCGGCGCCGTCGTCATCGTCAGCGCCGGCGCGGGCTATCACGATGGTGACCTCGCCCCGGCCCTGCTTCTCGGCATAAGCCTCGGCGAGCGCGCCCAGCCGCCCGGCTTCGACCCGCTCGAACTTCTTCGTCAGTTCGAAGCAGAGCGCCGCCTCCCGGTCGCCCAGCACCTCGTGCGCGAGGGCCAGGAAGCGGCCGACGCGATAGGGCGATTCGAAGAAGACGATGGCGCCCGGAAACTCGCCGGCGGCGGCGAACAGCTTGCGGATCCGCCCCGGGCGTCGCGGCGGGAACCCGAAGAAGGCATAGGAGGCGATCGGGAAGCCGGACGCGACCAGCGCCGTCGTCACCGCGCTCGCCCCCGGGACGACCTCGATCCGGTGCCCGGCCTCGCGCACCGCGGTGACCGCACGCTGACCCGGGTCGCTGACCCCCGGCGAGCCGGCGTCGGTGACCAGTGCGACCGAGCCGCCTTCGGCGAGGATGCCGAGAATGCGGTGAACCGCCCGGTCCTCGTTATGGGCATGGCAGGAAAAGAGATGGTCGGGCGCCGGCACCTCGTAGGCCGACAGCAGCTTGCGCGTGACGCGGACATCCTCGCAGGCGAGGCCCGCGACCTCCTTCAGGACGCGGAGCGCACGTGCGGACAGGTCTTCCAGGTTGCCGATCGGGGTGGCGACCACGTAGAAGGTCGGCCCTTCGGGCTCCTCCGGGGTTTCGCGCTTGCGGGATTTCTTGCTCATTCCCGACGTTAGAGCGCGATAGGGCGGCCCAAGGCAAGGGCCGGCGTCACCGCGCGCCGGCGATCAGGCGAACAGGTTGAGCAGGCCGCCCGATGAATCGACCGTCTGCGTGCCGGAATCGCTGGCCAGGAGGAATCGCTGGATCAGCTTGTCCAGTTCCTTCGGGTCCTGGAGTTTCGCGATATCGAAGGCGCGGTCGATATAGCCGGCCTGGGTCTCGACGCTCTGCAGGGCCATTTCGCGCGGCAGATTGAAGGTAACGGTAAAGACCTCGCGCAGGGTCGGGCTGGCAAGGATCTGGAAGGTGTTCTTGACCGTCGTGCCCTGTTCCTTGAGGAACATCGCGGCACTCAGCGCGGGATTCTGTTCCTCGATCTCGGCGTTGCGGACGCCTTCGACATACTGATCGATGACGGAGGCATTGATCGGCAGCGCGATCCGGCCCTTGCTGCCGAAGTCGAACATCTCGCGAAAGGCCGTCCAGCGGGCATCGTCGAGCTGCTTCACCGCCGACTTCGGATTCTCGGGATCTTCCCGCAGGATGCGCTGTGCAAGGCCGATCTTGTCAGTTTCGCTGCCGAGGCCCGCGGCGACCATCGCGAATCGCATGAGCCGGGAATCGGAGGAGAAGCGCTCGAGCGTGATGTAGCTCTGCCTCTTGTCGGCATTCGCTGCCTCGGTCGCGGCATCGTTCTTGGCGCCGACATACTTGTCGATCAGGCCGACGACGAAATCCCGGTCGCGAATCCGGTTCGTCCCGTAGTCGGAGAAGTTCATGTCCTTGTTGAGCGCCTGCCAGTTCGGCCCGAGGGCCTTCACGGGCGACGTGCCGTCGAGCTGCGAATCCTTGAACACCATGTCGATCAGGAACTGCTTGTCGAACTTGGTCTTGAGTTCGCCATCCTCGACATATTGTGTCTTGTCGGTCTTGTCCGCGAGGCCATAGGCGGTCATCGCGAAGGAAACGAGGCGCTCGTCCGCCAGGAAATCATCGACATTCTGGATCAGCGGCAGCTTCGAGCGGAAATAGCTGATCTCGCGCTTGACCCGGAAATCGTCGCTGAGATCGATCGCCGGCGTCTCCGTCGCGACCGGCAGCCGCTGGGTGAAATAGGAGATCTCGGATTTCAACGTAGGGCTGTTCCGCAGCGCCTCGACCTGCTGGTCACCCTGCTTCTGGACATAGTCGTAGGCGACCAAGGCCGGCATCGAGCCCATCGCGCTGAGACCGGGGAGGATCATCGAAACCGCTCCATCTCGCGGCTGGATTGCCGCATCGGGCAGTATCGCGGCCGCCCGGTTAAGGAGCCGTTAAGAGAGTATGAACGCGAAGGCCACCGATTGCCCCTTCACCTCTGCCCCACGGTGGCTAGTCTATGGCCAACGAAACTCAGGGAATGAAACCGATGACCGATCCGCTGCTCTACACCCAGTCCGGCCATGTCGTGACGCTGACGCTCAACCGGCCGGAAGAGCGGAACGCGCTTTCCGACGATGCGATGTTCGACGCCATCGAGGATGCCTGCCGCCGCATCAATCGCGACAATACCGTTCGCGCGGTCGTGCTGACCGGCGCGGGCAAGTCCTTCTGCGCCGGCGGCAACGTCAAGCATATGCGCGACCGCGAGGGGCTGTTCGGCGGCAACCCGGCGGAGATCCGGGAATCCTATCGTCGCGGCATCCAGCGCGTGCCTCTGGCGATCTACGAGCTCGACGTGCCGACGATCGCGGCCGTGAACGGCGCGGCAATCGGCGCCGGCTGCGACCTCGCCTGCATGTGCGACATCCGCATCGCCGCAGACAGCGCGGTCTTCGCGGAGAGTTTCGTCAAGCTCGGCATCATTCCCGGCGACGGCGGCGCCTGGCTGCTGCCGCGCGCCATCGGCATGAGCCGGGCGGCGGAGATGGCCTTCACCGGCGACATGATCGACGCCCGGACGGCACTGGAGTACGGCCTCGTCTCCCGCGTCGTAGCGCCGGACGAACTGCTCCAGGATGCGACGGCGCTGGCCAACAGGATTGCCGCGAATCCGCCCGAGGCACTTCGCCTCACCAAGCGGCTGCTGCGCGAAGGCCAGCACATGCGGCTTTCGACGTTGCTGGAGATGTCGGCCGGTTACCAGGCGTTGGCGCATCACACCGACAACCATCACGAGGCGATCACCGCCTTCTTCGAGAAGCGGCCCGGCAACTTCAAGCCATGAACGGACCGGTGACCGGGGCGGAAAGCGGGCGCGACGCGCTCGCCGACCGCTTCCGGCGCTTCGCGACGATCGAGTGCCCCGGCATATCGCCGCTCTACGCCCGCCTGGCGATGGCCGCGGCCGACAATCACCTGGCCCTCGACTTGGCCGGACAGCGCCAGCCCGGCCAGCCGCCGGCCAATATCCTGCTCGGCGCGGTGCATTTCCTGCTGCAGGAAGGGATCGACCACCCGCTCCGCCGTTTCTACCCGGATCTCGATGACGACCCGCCCGGCACAGGCGATGTCGGGCCCGCACTGGACGACTTCCTGCACCGGCACCAGGCCCGGATCTCGGCCATCGTCACCCGGCGCATCGTCGGGACCAACGAAGTCCGCCGCGCAGCACCGCTGCGCCCGGCCCTGCAGATGGCAGGGCACGTCCTCGCGCAGGCCGCGCCGGATCGGGCGCCGACACTGGTCGAGTTCGGGGCCAGTGCCGGCCTCCTGCTCGGCTTCGACGCCTATGGCTACGACTACGGCGACGGCGCCCGGTACGGCCCCGCGGATGCGACGGTGACCTTGCGCTCCGCCTTGCGAGGGTCGCTGCCCGCGGCACTCGCGCTGCCCATGCCGCGCTTCGCGAACCGGCTCGGGCTCGAACTCAATCCGCTCGACATCCGCGACCCGGAGGACCGGGCCTGGCTGCGCGCCCTGGTCTGGCCGGAACAGCGGGAGCGGTTCGCTTTGCTCGACGCGGCACTCGACCATGCCCGTCGCAATCCGCCCGAGATTCGCGTCGGCGACGGGCTCGAGCTGCTGCCCCGGCTCGCCGACGAGCTGCCGGCCAGCGTGCCGCTCTGTCTCTATCACTCCTTCGTGCTCTACCAGTTGCCCGAGACGGCCCGGCAACGGTTCCGGGAAATCCTGGGGGCACTGTCCCGCGACCGCCCGGTCGCCGAGGTCGGCTTCGAATGGGACGGCCGGGAAGCGGCCCGGCTCAGCCTCCGTATCCATGATGCGGGACGCTGTCTGGACGACAGGGAACTCGCCCGCGCCGGCGCCCATGGCGAATGGCTGGAATGGCTGGGCGATGGGGCGCCCGAAGCGGCCGACACAAACACCGAGGAACCATGATGACGCTGAATTTCGACGAAGACGATGTCGCCCGGCTGCTCGACTACGCGGCGCTGATCCCGGCGATGGAGCGGGCGCTTGCCGCCTTCTCGGCCGGCCAGGTCACGCAGCCGCCACGCATGGTGATCCCGGTGGAGCGCCATGCCGGCTTCTTTCTTTCGATGCCGGCGCTGGCTGAGGACGCCATGGGCATCAAGATCGTCAATGTCTATCCGGAGAACGCGGCCCGCGACCTGCCGACCCATCTGGCGACGGTGCTGCTTTACCGGCCCGAGACCGGCGAGCATCTGGCGACCTTCTCCGGCGGCCTGATCACCGAGATGCGGACCGCCGCGGTGTCCGCCGCCGCGACCCGGGCGCTCGCCCGGCCGGACGCCGAGGTGCTGGCCGTTCTCGGTAGCGGCGTGCAGGCGGAAGCCCATGTCCATGCCCTCCGCCATGTCGGCAACTATCGCGAGATCCGCCTCTGGAGCCGGAACCAGGCCAAGGCCGAGCGTCTTGCCGAGAAAGTTGGCGGCCGGGCAATGTCGGCCGAGCAGGCGGTCCGGGATGCGGACGTGGTCGTCACCGCGACGGCGTCGGACGAACCGATCCTGATGGGCGAGTGGCTGAAGCCAGGCGCCCATGTCAACGCGGTCGGCTGGCACGGCCAGGATTCGCGGGAGCTCGACGACCGGGCGATGGAGAATATCGTCATCGTCGATTCCCGCGAGGCCGCGCAGGACGGCTGCGGCGACGTGCGGCTTTCGGGCGCGACGGTCGACGCGGAACTCGGCGAGGTCATCGCCGGCACCGTCAGGATTGACCGGGCGTCGACCACGATCTTCGAATCGGTCGGCCTGTCGATCGAGGACATCGCCGCCGCCAAGCTGATCTACGATCGCCACCAGGCAGCGGGCTGAGCCCCGCCTCAGCCCACGTCGAGGACCACCACGAGATCGTGGGCGTCGACGCGGCTGCCCGGTCCCCGGACTACTTCGGTCACTTCGCCGTCGGCCTCGGCATAGATCGCGGTTTCCATCTTCATCGCCTCGATGGTGAACAGCCGGTCGCCACGGGCCACCTTGTCACCTTCGCGGACAGCCATGGTGACGACCATGCCCGGCATCGGCGCACCGATCTGGCCCGGATCGGTCTCGTCCGCCTTGCGATGGCGCTCGACACTTGATGCGGCATGCCGGTCGGCGACCTTCACCGCGCGCGGCTGCCCGTTGAGCTCGAAGAAGACCGTCCGCATCCCCTCCTCGTCCGGCTCGCTCGCGGCTAGGTAATTGATGATCATGGTGACGCCGCGCTCGAGTTCGAGATTGACCGGCTCGCCGTCCTCCGGGCCGTAGAAGAAGAGCGGCGTCGGCAGCACCGACACATCGCCGTAATCGCGGCGGTGCCGGGCATATTCAAGGTAGACAGCCGGATACATCAGGTAGCTGGCGAGATCGTTATCGGCGATCTCGCGACCGAGTTCCTTCTGGAGCGCCTTCCGCTCGGCCTCCAGGTCGGCCGCCTTCAGGGTCGCGCCAGGTCGGGTCTCGAGCGGCGTCTCGCCCTTCAGGATCTTCCGCTGCAGAGCCTCGGGGAACCCGCCGTAGGGCTGCCCCAGGTCGCCCCGGAACAGTTCGATGACCGATTCGGGAAAGGCGATGTCCCGTTCCGGATCCTCGACATCGTCGGCCGTGATCCCGTTCGAGACCATGAAGAGCGCCATGTCGCCCACCACCTTGGAGCTCGGCGTCACCTTCACGATGTCGCCGAACAGCCGGTTCACCTCGGCATAGGCGGCCTCGACCTCGGGCCAGTGCTTCTCCAGGCCAAGGGAACGGGCCTGCTCCCGCAGGTTGGTATACTGCCCGCCCGGCATGCCATGCTCGAACACGCTCGCGGCGCCGGACCGCATGTCGCTTTCGAAGGGCAGGTAATAGCGCCGCACGTCTTCCCAGTAATGCGCCATCTGGCGGAGCGCCGGTCGCGACAGTCCCGGATCGCGGGGATCGCCACGCAGCGCCTCCGAGATCGAGCCGAGATTGCCCTGGCTGGTCAGCCCGCTCATCGAATCGACCGCCGCGTCGGCGGCATCGACACCGGCTTCCGCCGCGGCGAGGACGCTGGCGACCGCGACCGCGCTGGTATCATGGGTGTGGAAATGGATCGGGATCCCGACCTCGTCCTTCAGGGCCCGGACCAGGCGCCCGGCCGCTGCCGGCTTGCAGACGCCGGCCATGTCCTTGATACCGAGGATATGGGCGCCGGCCGCCTCAAGCTCCTTGGCCATGCTGACGTAATAAGCGAGGTCGTACTTGCTTCCCGGCTCGAGGAGATCGCCGGTATAGCAGATCGCCGCCTCGCAAAGCTTGCCGCTCTCGGCCACCGCATCCATGGCGACCCGCATGTTCTCGACCCAGTTGAGCGAATCGAACACCCGAAAGACGTCGATCCCGGCCGCGGCCGCCTGGGCCACGAAGAAGCGCACGACATTGTCCGGATAGTTCTTGTAGCCGACGCCGTTGGCGCCGCGGAGCAGCATCTGCAGCAGAACATTCGGCACCGCCTCGCGCAGTCCGGCCAGGCGCTCCCAGGGGTCTTCCTTCAGGAACCGCATGGCGACGTCGAAGGTCGCCCCGCCCCAGCATTCCAGCGAGAAGAGTTCCGGCATCAGCGCCGCGTAATGGGGCGCGACACGGAGCATGTCGTAGCTCCGCATCCGCGTCGCCAGCAGCGACTGGTGGGCGTCGCGCATCGTCGTGTCGGTGAGCAGCAGCCGCTTCTCGGCCAGCATCCAATCTGCGAAGCCCTTCTGGCCGAGCGCGTCGAAGCGCTGTTTCGTGCCGTCGGGCGCGGCCGGCGCGCCGTCCGGGAGGCGCGGCAGGCGCGGTTCCGGCAGCGATCCCGGCAGGTTCCGGCCCTCGACCTCGGGGTTGCCGTTGACCGCGGTCTCGCCAACGAAGGTCAGCAGGCGGGTCGCCCGGTCGCGCCGGGCCGGCGGTTCGAACAGTTCCGGCGTCTCGTCGATGAAGCGCGTCGTGTAATCGAAGTTCCGGAATTTCGGATGACCGATCAGGGTTTCCAGGAACAGCAGGTTGGTCGCCACGCCGCGGATGCGGAATTCGCGGAGCGCCCGGCCCATGCGGGCGATTGCCTCGTCCGGCGAGGGCGCCCAGGCGGTCACCTTCTCCAGCAGTGAATCGTAAAAGGGCGTGATCAGCGCGCCGGAATAGGCGGTCCCGCCGTCGAGGCGGATGCCGAAGCCGGTGGCGCCGCGATAGGCGCTGATCCGGCCATAGTCGGGCACGAACTTGTTCTGCGGATCCTCTGTCGTAATGCGGCATTGCAGGGCATGACCGTTGAGCCGGATGCCCGCCTGCTCGGGCACGCCGCTGCCGGGCTCGCCGATCCGGGCGCCGCCAGCGATGCGGATCTGTGCCTTCACGATGTCGATGCCGGTAACCTCCTCGGTCACCGTATGCTCGACCTGGACGCGCGGATTGACCTCGATGAAATAAAAGGCGCCGCTGTCGGCATCCATCAGGTACTCGACCGTGCCGGCATTGCGATAACCGGCGGCTTCGGCGAGCCGGACAGCGGAGGCGCAGAGCGCGTTCCGGGTCTCGTCGTCGAGGTAGGGCGCCGGCGCCCGTTCCACGACCTTCTGGTAACGGCGCTGCATCGAGCAGTCGCGCTCATACAGATGGACGACCTGTCCGGCGGCGTCGGCAATGACCTGCACTTCGACGTGACGGGCGCGACGGACCAGTTTCTCAAGGAACACCTCGTCCCGGCCGAAAGCCGCGCGCGATTCGCGCCGGCCGGCCTCTGCGGCGTGGAGCAGTTCGTCCTCGCTCTCGATCACGCGCATGCCGCGGCCGCCGCCGCCCCAGCTTGCCTTGAGCATCAGCGGGTAGCCGATGTCGCGGGCGATGCGGCGCACTTCATCCTCGTCCCCGGGCAGGGCCCCGCTGGCCGGCACCACCGGCACGCCGGCCCGTTCGGCCAGGGCACGGGCCGCCACCTTCGAGCCCAGTTCCTCCATCACCTCGGGGGGCGGGCCGACAAAGGCGATCCCGGCTGCCGCGCAGGCGCGGGCGAAATCCGGATTCTCGGACAGGAAACCGTAGCCCGGGTGGATCACGTCGACGCCCGCCTGGCGGGCGACCCGGATAATCTCGTCGATGTCGAGATAGGCCTTTACCGGATCGCCGCCCTGGCCGACCTCGAAGCTCTGGTCGGCCTTGAAGCGATGCAGCGCGAAGCGGTCCTCGCGGCTGTAGATCGCCACCGTCTCCATGCCGAGCTCGGACGCGGCGCGAAAGATGCGGATCGCGATCTCGCTGCGATTCGCCGCCAGCAGCTTGCGAAACGGTGTTCCGTTTGATGACGGCATCGCGGTCTCCCCTTCCCCCTCATGGAAGGGCGGAGACTACGACGGCAGGGTCCGCGAGGAAACGTCGAATTCGGCATATGCGAATCGTTCGCAAACTTTTTCGAGCCCGGTTGACAGCGTCGATCCAGGCATTATATGCACTGCACAACATCAATTAATCAACGGGTTATAACGCTGATTATTGGCATTATAGAATTTACGCCCCTGTCCAACCGGAGATTTGTTACGCCATGAAGACCATCGGAGATCGCGTCCCTGACGTCACCTTCCGTACCCGTGCCAACGGCGAGTGGAAGAATGTCACGACCGCCGACCTGTTCGCCGGCAAGACCGTCGTGCTGTTCGCCCTGCCGGGCGCCTTCACGCCGACCTGCTCGTCGACCCATCTGCCGGGCTACCTGACCCGGGGCGACGCGTTGCGCGAGGCCGGCGTCGACGAGATCCTGTGCCTGTCGGTCAACGACAGCTTCGTGATGAACGCCTGGGCCAAGGACCAGGGCATCGACGACGAGATCGTCATGGTGCCGGACGGCAACGGCGAGTTCAGCGAAGGAATGGGCATGCTCGTCGACAAGCAGGACCTCGGCTTCGGCAAGCGTTCCTGGCGCTACTCGATGCTGGTCCGCGACGGCGTGATCGAGAAGATCTTCGCCGAGGACCGCAACGCGGCAGGCGACCCCTTCAAGGTCAGCGATGTCGAGACCATGCTCGGTTACCTGAAGGGCAAGAAGGCAGCCGCCTGATCGCCCCTCCCCTCTAGGATAACCGAACGCGAGATGCCGCGGCCGTGCGCCGCGGCATTTCTGCGTTCCGGGCCCGCATCCAAATTTATTTTTTTGGCGTGGCGTCACGAAACCGCCACTTTCCCGCGCATTCTCTCGCACCGTGCGTTGACGGCGCTTGGCGCTGTCATATTTCGCACTTGCGTGATACACAAAATCCCGCGGCCCGATGAACCGCAATTTCCGATGTCAGCCGCTAAGGCGCACGACGATAGCCAGCGACCCCCGTCGCGTTAAACTCTCGTCAACCATACGGGATTAGGTTCATCGCAACCACTCTGCCGATCCGGGGGAAAACGCAGAGCAGATAGTCGGGCCGCCAGTCCCGTATTTATGTGACCATTTTTTCGTGTGATCTGACAGCATGACGCGACCCGGAACCAATCTTCTGACGCAAACCCTCGCGGTTTGCCGACGCACATTCGTGTTCGTCGGCCTCTTCAGCATGGCCATCAATATCCTGATGCTGAGCGTGCCGATCTACATGATGCAGATTTTCGACCGCGCCCTGACCAGCGGCAGCAAGGAAACCCTGATCGTGCTCACGATCATGGCGATCGCCGCGGTCCTGACGCTCGCGCTGATGGAGCTGGTACGCTCCAAGATCATGGTGCGGGTCAGTTCCTGGCTCGAGGATGTGCTCGGCCCGGAAGCGCTCGAACGCTCCATCGGCTCGACGCTTCGCGGCCGCTTCTACCGCACCGAATCGCTGCAGGACATCGCCAACATCCGCAACCTCCTGGGCGGCGCGGCGATCTTCTCGCTGTTCGACGCCCCCTGGGTGCCGGTGTATCTGCTGGTGATCTTCCTGCTCCATCCTTGGCTCGGGGTGGTCGCCCTGGGCGGCGCGGTGCTGCTGTTCGCGCTCGCGATCGTCAACGAGAAGATCACCAACCGGCCGCTGCGCGACGCCAGCATGATGGCGCTGACGGCGAACCGCCGGGCGGAAATGACCACGCGCAACGCCGAAGCTGTCGACGCGATGGGCATGGCGCAGAGCCTGATCGACCGCTGGGCGATCGAGAACAAGGCCGTGCTGTCGCTGCAGCGCGAGGCCTCCGACCGCGCCGGCATCATCGTCTCGATGACCAAGTTCTTCCGACTCGCGATCCAGGTCGGCATCCTCGGCCTCGGCGCCTACCTGGCGATGGAGCAGGTCCTGACCCCCGGCGGCATGATCGCCGCCTCGATCATTCTCGGCCGCGCCCTGCAGCCGGTCGAACAGGCGATCGGCACCTGGCGCCAGGTGATCGGTGCCCGCGCCTCGCTGCGCCGGCTGAAAGGCTTCTTCGATGAGGGCGGCCTGCGGCAGAAATCGATGCCGCTGCCGGAGCCGGAAGGCTATCTCACGGTCGAGAAGGTCTCGTTCGTTCCGCCGGGTGGCGAGAAGCCGATCCTGCGCAACATCTCCTTCGCCGCCTCGCCGGGCGAGGCGCTGGCGATCGTCGGACCGTCCGCGGCAGGAAAATCCACGCTGGCCCGGCTGATCGTCGGCAGTTGGCAGCCGACCTCGGGGGTCGTCCGTCTCGATTTCGCCGATATCTTCCGCTGGAGCCGGGAAAATGTCGGCCGCTTCATCGGCTATCTGCCGCAGGACGTCGAACTGTTCGGCGGCACCGTCCGCGACAATATCGCGCGCATGCGCGACGTGCCGCCGGAAGACATCGTGAAGGCGGCCCAGATGGCCGGCGTGCACGAGATGATCCTGCGCCTGCCGAAGGGTTACGAAACCGAAATCGGTGAAAGCGGCACCGTGCTCTCGGCTGGCCAGCGGCAGCGTATCGCGCTGGCCCGTGCCCTGCTCGGCGAGCCGCGCCTCGTCGTTCTCGACGAGCCGAACAGCAATCTCGACAGCGAGGGCGAACAGGCGCTCGCGACAGCGATCCGCTCGCTCAAGAACCAGGGCGCCAATGTCATCATCATTGCCCACCGGCAGAGCGTCCTGACCCATGTCGACCGGATCCTCGTGCTCCGCAACGGCACCGTCGACCTGATCGGCACCAAGGAAGAAGTGCTGGCGCAGATCCGCCAGCCGAAGGAAGCGCCGAAACCCGAGAAGGGTGATCCGCGCATGGTCCGCCGCCAGCCGGGCGGCCGCCCGGCGCTGAAGAGCGGCCGTAGTGTTCCCGCAACCCGGAGTACCGGGAAATGAGCCTGACAACGATGACAGACGGCGAAACCCGCCCGGCGATCAGCGACGGCGCAACCCCCGGGCCGGCAACGACACGGCCGGAACCGGAGAAGGCGCCGAATGCCCGCGGCCCGATCCTCGCCGGGCTGGTGATACTGCTCATATTCTTCGGCGGATTCGCCGCCTGGTCATACTTCCTGCCGCTCTCCAGCGCCGCGGTCGCGCCGGGCTCGGTCCGGGTCGCCGACAACAGCAAGACGGTGCAGCATCTGGAAGGCGGCATCATCGAAGAGATTCTGGTGCGCGAGGGCGACGTGGTCTCGCGGAACGACCCGCTGATCCGCCTCGACACCACCCAGGCCCGCGCCTCGTGGAGTTCCGCGCGCAGCAAGCTGAACGCGCTCCGCGCCCAGGAGGCCCGCGTGATCGCCGAGCGCGACCGGCTGGAGAAGCCGGTCTATCCGGACTGGCTGAGCAGCCAGCGCGCCGACAGTCCGGAAGTGGCCGAGATCCTGTCCGGCCAGGACGCGATCTTCGCGACCCGGCAGCGTGCCTTCGAAGGCCAGCTTGAAATCCTCAATGAACGGGTCGGCCAGCTCGACGCGCAAATCGACGGGCTGCGCGCCCAGGAAAAGTCGATGATCGAGCAGACCAACCTGATCAAGGAAGAGATCCAGGCGGTCAGCGGGCTCGTCAAGAAGGGCCTCGCGCCGAAGCCGCGGCTTCTCGCGCTGCAGCGCCAGGCGGCGGAGTTCGGTGGTCGCCTCGGCGAGTATCGCGGCCGTATCGCCCAGGCGAAGGAGGCGATCGGCGAGACCGACCTGCAGATTCTCGACCTGAGGAACCAGCGCGACAGCGAGATCGCCGAAACTCTCCGTGCCTTGCAGACCGACATATCGAGCGAGGAAGAGCGGCTCGCTTCCGCCGAGGACATCCTGAAGCGCCAGGTCATCCTGGCGCCGGAATCCGGCGTTGTCGCCAACCTGCGCTTCTACACCACGGGCGGTGTGATCCGTCCCGGCGAGGCAGTCCTCGATCTCGTGCCGCAGGAGGAGAATCTCATCATCGAAGCGGAGGTCAATCCGGTCGATATCGATGTCGTCTCGGTCGGACTGCCGGCGAAAGTCCGTCTCACCTCGTTCGACCAGCGCACGACGCCGACACTCAAGGGCACGGTCACTTTCGTCTCGGCGGACTCGCTGCAGAAGGAGCGGACCGGGCAGATCTATTACAAGGCGCGGGTGGAAATCGATCCGGGGCAGCTCGAACTGCTGAAGGATGCGCGGCTCTATCCCGGCATGCCCGCGGAAACGATGATCGTGACGGGCGAGCAGACCCTGTTCGATTACCTGATCGGGCCGCTCAAGCGCAGCTTCGACCGCTCGCTTCGGGAGAACTGATCCCGGCCGGCAATCAGCCGTCGGCCGGGTCGCTCTCCGGCTCGGCCGCGCCGGCGTCGCAACGGCGCAGGCGGATGATGCCCTTCGCCGTTTCCGGATCGACGACCTTGCCCTTTCTGAGAAACTCGATGCGCCCGGAACGCGCCAGGTGAAGCGCCTCCTGCTTGACCGGCCCGAGGTAGCGCCGCCAGGCCTCGTGCTCACGCGCCTTCTTGCGGGTTGCGATGACGATCGCGATGTCACGGGGGGCCAGCGACCCGCCATCGGCCAGGGCATCGAGGATGCAATCGGCAATGGAAAGCGGCTTGCCGTCCTCGGCGGGGGCGTTCTTCACGGTCATGGGGCTTGCTCGGGGCTGGAAAGCGGTCGGGTCGTTCGCGGGGCCGGCGTCACCGCGTCAGGCCCCTTCCCGCGGACATATCACAAACGATCCCTTCCGGCAGCGGCTTCTTGCGCGTCCGATCGCGTCAGCGCCCCTGTTCGGGTCCGTCAGTCCCCGGACAACATGAACAGGGCACCGACGATCAGCATCCACATGGCCGTGCTGGAATAGATCCAGAAGATTAGCGTCTGCCGGGTGCTCCAGGTTGTCTCCGACGCGTCACGCGCGTCCGGCGCGGCGTGCGTCGCATTGATCGCCGAATTGACCATAGTCCGCATTACGACTCCAACTCCCCGTAACCTCAACGAGCCAGAGAGACAGCATGACGGGAATGGTCCGGTCAGCGGTGTGTCAATTAAAGGATATGCAAATGCGAGATACCAACGCAAGTGCAGCATTCCGGCCGCTGCAAGCCGCCGGAACGGGCGTCCGTCAGCGCGCGCCGTCGGGCCAGAGAATGACGCGAATCGTCTGCATCAGGACCAGGATGTCGAGAAACAGGCTGTAATTCTTGATGTAGTAGAGGTCGTACTGAAGCTTCTGCCGGGCGTCTTCCGTGGAGGCGCCGTAGGGATAATTCAGCTGGGCCCAGCCGCTGATGCCCGGCTTCACCTGATGGCGCTCGTTGTAATAGGGGATGGTCTGGCAGAGCTCCTGCACGAAGAAGGGCCGTTCCGGGCGCGGCCCGATGAAGCTCATGTGACCGAGCAGGACGTTGAAGATCTGCGGAATCTCGTCGATCCGGGTCTTGCGGATGAAGCGGCCGATGCGGGTGACCCGGGGGTCGCCCTCGGCCGCCCAGCGCGGCCCGTCCTTCTCGGCATCGCTCCGCATCGAGCGGAACTTGTACAGGTCGAAGGTCTGGCCGCGGAGGCCTACCCGCTCCTGCCTGTAGATGACACCGCCCGGGCTCTCCAGCTTGATCAGGATCGCGGTGAGGATCAGTACCGGCAGACTGAAGACCAGCAGCAACAGGCTGACCACGACGTCGAACACACGCTTGGAAATGCCCTGCGCCCGGCCGCCGGTGAAGCCCTCCGAGAAGATGATCCAGCTCGGGTTGAGCGTCCCGAGATCGACCTTGCCGGTCTCGCGCTCCCAGAAACCGGAGCATTCCGAAATGCGGATATGGTCGGCCTTGCAGGCAAGAAGGTCGGTCATCGGCAGGCCGCCGCGCCGTTCCTCGACGGCGACGACGATCTCCTCGATGCCGTGTTGCCGGCAATAGTCCGACAGCGAATTGATGCCGCGCACCACGCGGTCCTCGGGCACCTTCACCGCCTTGCCCGATTCGGCGACATAGGCAACGACGGAGAAGGCCGGGCTCTTGGCGCCGGCTTCGAGCTCGGCGATGCGCGCGGCCTGCGGGCCGGCCCCGAGCACCAGGATGCGGCTCTTGAAGGTCAACAGACCGGTGACCCGCAGATAGATGAAACGGGCCAGCATGATGCCGCCGAACGACACGAGCAGCGCGAGCGCCACGACACCGCGACCGAAGGTCAGCGCCGGCCAGAGATAGAGCGCCATCGACAGGAGCACGAAGGCGAGCGCGAAGGCGGTCAGCAGACGCATGAAGGTCGTCCGCATGTTCCGCGACAGTTCGCGATGATAGAGGCCGACCGCGATCATCATCGACATGAAGATCGCGGTAAACACCGTCGCTTCCGACAGATAGGCGAAGAACGTGATGTGGATCTGCTTGAAGCCGAGCCAAATCAGGCTGATCGACAGGAACAGGCTGACATAGAGGATCAGCCCTTCCACCAGCCCGAGATAGAACAGCGAGCGGGAAACGTAGTGACCGAATATTCTCACCGTTGCCTCATTTGCCCCCGGGGATACCCCGGCAACGCTTCGTGTTGCGAGCACGGACGACGCGCGCAGATTGTTCGCCCCGCGGCCCCGTCCCGCCGTGCCACATACCGGGCAGTCTGCCCCGATTGCAGTCGGCACTCTGTAACGCGGGTCACCAAAGCGGCCGATTTCATGGCACGGCTACCAACCCGCAGAATTACCGGCGTCGGCTCATGCGCGCTTACATCCGCCATGACCGGCGACCCGCGCCTACTCAACCATCGCCCGCGTTAATTTCACGTTAAATGCGAATTAACGATCCAAGGGTCGATATCGAAAGACACTTTCCCGGTGCCGTCACGCGTGGTCCAGGGAAGCGACGGTGCGCTCCCGCCGGGCTGTTTACCAAACATTAACCAAGAACGGTCAACAATTGCACCGCATTCGCGAGAAATCAGGGATATGACATGGATTCCTTCCTGACGACCGACAGCATCGAGAAGCATGGGCTGAAGATTCGCAGCGCGAAGCCGCTCCCGCTGCGGAGCGCGCTGGCGATCTGGCTGATAACGTCGATCGTGGGATGGGGTTCCCTTATCCTACTGGCGTTCTGACGATCTGCGGACTGCAACTTCCTGAACTGCTGCACACGGGGAAGCCGCGTCACGGGTGACGCGGCTTCTTCGCGTTCTACCCCCGCGCCCGGGGAATCAGACGGCCCCCCACGCATGTCTCTATCGACAAGGGGAATGTCATTTTGTAGTATAGCTTCAACGGCCAACCACAAAATGTTGATAAGACACGTGGCATTCC
Source organism: Oceanibacterium hippocampi (assembly GCF_900172325.1). GTDB lineage: Bacteria > Pseudomonadota > Alphaproteobacteria > Sneathiellales > Sneathiellaceae > Oceanibacterium > Oceanibacterium hippocampi. The sequence continues at coordinate 18,533 of NZ_FWFR01000003.1, forward strand.
CAGCGCATCGACATCAGGGTCCGGTGATCCGGACCGGCAGCAGAAGCTGACATGGCCGGCGGGCCCCAGCGCGATGCCCCGCGATCGACAATGATCGATGGCCAAACCGATCCCGAACAACTCGACCGTACCAGCGCCGTGGCGATCTGGTTTTTCGCCTCGACGCTCGGCTGGTCTCTCCTGCTCGGCGGTCTTTGGCTCGTCTTCTAGGCGCGCGCGCACTAGAATAAGACGCGGTCGAGTAGCCGGCGTCACGTCGAAATGACAACGCGCGCGCTTATATTCCCCCTGTCGGCGTGGTCAAACCGATCGATTACCCGCATTTAATGGAATATTCACCGGCCGGCGACAATTTGAGATATTCGAGGCGCATGGTCGAAAGCCGATTCTCCGCGTCGACAACAGGGTGACTGACAGCATGACAGCCGAAGACTGGTTCCAGCCTGCTCTCGACAGCATTTCCGCCCTCGGCTTCTCGATTTACGATTTCGTCATTCTGGCGCTCGCGTTCGTCGGTCTGGTTTTCTATTTCATCAGCGTCCTGCCTGGCAGCGCCCGCCAACTGGCGACCCGCCGCGAAACGATCGAGCGGCTCCATCGCTTCGCCTCGAAGATGCAGGAGGACGGCGGCGCGGCGACGACCGCGCTCCGTCACTGCTTCGGCGCCGGAAACCAGCACGAGGCCGTGACCTATCTTCGCACCGTCCAGTCCCTGCCCGGCATCGACGAGCGGGCCCCGACGCCCCTGGCCACGGCCGACCGGGCCGAGACCCATTTCCTGCCCGTCCGGATCGTGATCTCGTTCGCCCGCGAACTTGCCTTCTCGCTGGCACTCGGGCTGCTCGGGCTCAGCCTCCTCTCGGTGCTTGCCGGGACCTATCTCGGCGGCACCGATTCAGGTTACCGGATTCACGCGGTCTCGATCGCCGCGCCGGCCCTTGCCGCCCTGCTCGTCTTCCTTCCCGCCCAGGCGCTCTACACCGCGCAGAGCAGGGCCCTCGCCCGCATGTGCGCCCTGCTCGACGAACTCTTCCTCGTGCCGGCGAACGTGCTGTTCTCCAACGAGATGATCGCCACCATCGAGAATGCCAGCCGCGCGCAGCAGGAGGCGCTCGACGCGACGAAGGTCGACATCCAGCGGGCCATCGCGAGTGGCCGCAAGGCGGTTTCCAAGCTTCTCACCGAACGCGAGAGCGCGATCGGCAAGGTGATCGCCGAAGCCGTGACCGCATCGTTGCGGGTTCCGTCCGAACGACTGGCCCAGTCCGCCGCCGAGCTCGGCCGCGAACAGAGCGACAGCGTCCGCGACATGACGCAGGAGGTTCTCCGCCTGTTCTCCGCCGAGCTTCCGGCGATCGAGGAAAAGCGCATGGAGGATGTGGCCCGGCTCATGAGCGGCACCCTCAAGGTCGTCGAGAAGCTCCGTGAATCGGTCGATACCCTCACCGTGCGGCTCGAAGGCGAAATCGCCACCGACGTGTCCGCCTCGATCGAGAGCCTGTCCGCGCGGGTCAGCGAGATCATCGCAAGCGAAACCGGCGAACTGGTCCAGCGGCTGCGGGAAGACGGCAACGACGAAGTCCGCGCCGGCGCCCGCATCATCGAGGAAGCGGCCGGCGCACTCGCCGCCGCCACCGCCGACCTGCGCGGCGCGGTCGACCGGGCGAGCCGGATACCGGCGCCGCGCGCGACACCGGTCGAGGCCGATCATGTCCGCGACGGCATGGCCAAGGCATCGCGCGAGATCGCCAAGCTGCTCGGCGATTTCGAGAACGAGACCAGCCGGCTCGCCAAGGGCCGGACGACTATCGAGACCTAGCGCCGCCGCGGCATCGGGCAGCAAGCCGAGCTCCGCCGCGTCCGGATTCAGTCATTCGGGGGAAGATACCTAATCATGCCAATCGACCGGCGGCACATCCATCCCGCCCTGCTTTCGGGCGGGTCCGGAACGCGACTCTGGCCCATGTCGCGCTCGCTGTTCCCGAAACAGTTGCTGAACCTGACGAGCGACCGCAGCATGCTGCAGGAGACCGCGCTCCGCATGCCGGGCGGTGCCGGCTATGCGCCGCCACTAGTCATCTGCAACCAGGAGCACCGCTTCACCATCGCCGAACAGATGCGCGCGCTCGGCACCGAGCCTGCCGCCATCGTGCTCGAGCCGGTCGGCCGCAACACCGCGCCGGCGGCCACGGTCGCGGCGCTGATGACCCAGGCGCGCGATCCTGACGGCATCGTCGTGCTGCTGCCGGCGGACGGCGCGATCCGGGATGTCGAAGCCTTCCGCGCCGCCGTCGACATCGCCGCCGAGGTCGCCGCCGACGATCTGCTGGTGACCTTCGGCGTCCGTCCTCACGAGGCCCATACGGGCTATGGCTATATCTGCCGGGGTGACGCGCTCGAGGGACGGGACGGTGCCTTCCGGGTCGCCCGCTTCGTCGAGAAGCCCGATCGCGCCACCGCGGAAGGCTACCTCGCGGACGGACGCTATCTCTGGAACAGCGGCATCTTCGCCTACCGGGCCGGCACGTTCCTGGCCGAGATCGAGCGACTGCAGCCGGACATGCTGGCCGCCTGCCGGGAGGCCGTGGCAGCGGCCGAGAAGGACCTCGACTTCACCCGCCTCGAGCCCGAAGCCTTCAAGCGCTCGCCCTCGGATTCGATCGACTATGCGGTGATGGAACATACCGCCCGCGCGGCCGTCGTCCCGGTCGATTTCGGCTGGAGCGACGTCGGCTCATGGGATGCGCTGTGGGCGCTGGGCGACAAGGACGACGCCGGCAATCACCTGGAGGGCGACGTCATCATCCAGGACGTGCGGAATTCCTATATCCGTTCGGAGAAGTCGATGGTCGCGGCCATCGGGCTCGACAACATCGTCATCGTCGAGACGCCGGACGCGTTGCTGGTCGCCGACCGGCGCCAGTCCCAGGCGGTCAAGGAGATCGTCGACCGGTTGAAGGCGAGCGGCCGCGAGGAACATGCCTCGCATGTCCGGCATTATCGTCCGTGGGGGTTCTACGAAACGATCGACGCCGGCGACCGCTTCCAGGTCAAGCATCTGATGGTCAAGCCGGGCGGCCGGCTCAGCCTGCAGATGCATCACCACCGGGCCGAGCACTGGATCGTCGTCAAGGGCACCGCGCGGGTGACCCGGGGCGAGGAGGAGATGCTGCTGAGCGAGAACCAGTCGACCTACATCTCCATCGGCATGACCCATCGCCTTGAGAATCCGGGGCGCCTGCCGCTCGAACTGATCGAGGTGCAGTCGGGCAGCTACCTGGGCGAGGATGACATCGTCCGCCTGGAAGACGTCTACAACCGGACCCCCGACGAAACCCGCTGATCGCGAAACCGCCGGGTCAGCGCCTGGACCGGTGTCCCGGTCCCGGTTCTACGCGCCCTCGACCCGGCGCCGCTCCCAGTCGATCGCCGTCTTGACGATGAAATCGAGATCGTCGTGGCGCGGCTGCCAGCCGAACCGATCGCGCAACCGCTGCGGATCGCTGTAGAGCTTGTCCGAATCGCCGGCGCGGCGGGGTGCCATGCGAACGTCGAGCTTCCGGCCCGAGACGCGCTCGACCGCTTCCAGCACCTGGCGAACCGAGAAGCCGTGGCCATAGCCGCAGCAACACAGCAGGTTCTCGCCCCGCGAATACAGATCCTCGAGCGCCGTAACGTGCAGCGCCGCAAGGTCGCTGACATGGATATAATCGCGAATGCAGGTCCCGTCCGGCGTGTCGTAATCGTCGCCGAACACCGAGATATGGTCACGGATACCGACCGCGACCTCGGCGGCGACCTTGATCAGATGGGTCGCGTTCGGCGTGGACTGCCCGGTCCGTCCCAGCGGATCGCCGCCGGCGACATTGAAATAGCGGAGCGCAGCGTAAGTCAGCCCGTGCGCCGCGGAGACGTCCTTCAGCATCAGTTCCGTCATCAGCTTCGACGTCCCGTAGGGATTGATCGGGCCGGTCGGCGATTCCTCGTTCACCGGCACCGCATCGGCGATGCCATAGACAGCGGCGGTCGACGAGAACACGAAATAACCGACTTCGGAAGCGACGCAGGCCTCCAGCAGCCGTGCCGTGGCGGCGGTGTTGTTGCGGTAGTACTTGAGCGGGTCGGAGACCGATTCGGGCACCACGACGCTGCCGGCGAAATGCACCACGGCGGCGACGTCATGGTCCCTGATGGTCCGGGTAACGAGCGGGAAATCGGCAACATCGCCGACTATCAGCGGCACCCCGTCGGGCACCATCGCCCGGATACCCGTTGTCAGGTTGTCCAAGACCGCGACCCGGTAGCCGGCATCGCGGAACGCCAATACCGCATGGCTACCGATATAGCCGGCACCGCCGGTGATCAGCACTGTCCTGTTCTTCATCCGGGCACACCCCTGCATTCCTGTACGACGACTCGTCAGCCCGGCCCGCGCTGCTGCACAGGCCTCCGCTGTCGTCGGCGACGATAGCCGGAAATGCTGGCCGGAGTGTTAAGGAAAGCTGATTTGACCGCCTCGAGCTGACGGGGAAGCGAGAGGCCTTGTCATTCGGCCAGGGCGCGGAACGACCCGGCGGACGAGCGCCGGGGCAAAGGGTTGCCGCGCTGCAAGGCGCCGGAAAATCGCCGTGCGGCCATCGATGGAGGACAGCCGGTGGCCGACCGCTTCAACGGGCCAGTTCGATCACCGCCTGGGCTATCACGAGCCAGCCTAGGGCACTGGCCAGAAGCCAGATCACGACCGCCACGCGGGCATCCATCCTGCCTGTCTCGGCATTTTCTTGATGGACACTCATATCTTCTTTCCTCCCCGATACCGTCCGACGCCCTCGGGCATCGACAGACCACTGATCACTCATACCTCGCGCCGCCCGAACCCGAAACCATGCCCGTTCCCCCCGGAACCGTAAGTCTCCCAACCTGTTAACCATCAAATATCATGCCAGATTTTACCATTACATATCAGATGGTTAGAGATACCCCGACAACACGGAGGACGATTTGTCGGAAATTCTGACACTATTATGACGAACGAACTATGCGACGCGTGAAGGATCCCCCCGAAACTGCCCGCCAAAGCCCTTCGCAGCCGCCCGAGACCGGGCACATGGCCTGCGGCCCCGGCTTCTCCTCCCGGCCTGGCAATGAAACGTAAAGCACTTGGCGCGATCATGGCCTTCGAACGAAGGGTCGAGGAGAGGTCGATGTGGGGCTCCAGGGGGCTCGCCGCGCCACAACGTGACGACGCGCATCAGGCAAGCGGCAGCGATACGCCGGTTCGCCGCCGCATTACGGCGCGCGTAATGGACCTCGTGGTCTCGACGCTGCTGCTGGCATTTCATCTGCCGGTCATGGGCGGGGCGGTCCTGCTGGTCGCGCTGTTCGGCCAGGGTCAACTGTTCAGGCGGATCCCGACGACCGGGCGGAACGGCCAGGTGTTCGATCTGCTGCATCTCGATTGCGGCGCCGACGAGCATCCGCCGGCGGTGCTGGGAACGCTCCGCCGCGCCCGAATCGACGAGCTGTTCGTGCTGGTCAATATCGTTCGGGGCGACATGGCGCTTGTCGGGCCGGTCGCCGATCCGGTCCATCTCGGCCGGCATCTCAAGCTCACGGAACCGCACTACGCGGAAAAGCTCCGCGTTCGCCCCGGTCTCGTCGGCCCTGTTCAGTTGCTGACGCTTCGCGGCACCCCCCTGCCCTCAATCCAGGATCGCCTGACGCTCGACATCGGGTATGTTCGAAGCTGTCGCCTGTCCGGCGACATTCGCCTGCTCGGCGAGACCATGAAGGAGCTCTCGCGGGGCAAACGAGGGTAGGACCCGGGGGACTGGAGCATGAGCATCTCGCTCGCAAGCCATGGACTGGCCGCGATCGCCTTCCTGTGCCTGGCGGCACTGATCGCGGCGTCCTATATCCGCTCGCGCAGTCGTCCGGCCTTCCTGCTCCTGCTGGCCAGCGGACTGACCCTGCTCTGGGCCCTGGGCGTCTGCGCCGAATCCCTGGTCGCGGAATGGCCGCACCGGCTGTCGCGACTGATGGAACTCGCCAAGCTGGTCGGCTGGCTGCTCTTTCTCGGCGAACTCGCGAGCCGCACGGTCGAGAAGGAACGGGCGCAACAGTGGCGCCGGATCTTCCTGCGCGCGCTTGTCGCGATCGTCGCCGCGGCGGCGATCGTGGAAACCATCTTCGTGACGGCCGCGCCCTTCGAACTCAGCAGCAACGCTGCCCTGCTGGTCAGCCTGTCGCGGATCGCGCTGACGATCATCGGCTTCCTGCTGATCGAGAACCTGATCCGCAACGCCGATTCGGACAGTCTCTGGTCGCTCAAGTTCGCGATCGTCGCGATCAGCGCGATCCTGACTTACGACTTCGTTCTCTATTCCAGCACGCTCCTGCTCCGCGACGTCGACGTCGACCTGTTCGAGGCGCGCGGCGTGGTCGTCGCCCTGACCGCGCCCCTGCTCGCGGTGGCGAGCGCCCGGAATCGCTCCTGGGCGGTCAATATCCACGTCTCCCGGAGCGCCGTGTTCCATACCGCGACCCTGGTCGGCAGCGGCGGTTACCTGCTGGCGATGGCGGCGACAGGATACTATCTCCGGATCGTCGGCGGCGTCTGGGGGCCGCTTCTCCAGGTCGCCTTCCTGTGCGCGGCCGTGCTGGTGCTCCTGCTGACCCTGTTCTCGGGCAGCGTTCGCGCCCGGCTTCGCATCCTCATTGCCCAGAATTTCTTCTCCTACCGCTACGATTATCGGGACGAGTGGCTGAAGTTCATCAGCACGATGTCGGCGAGCGAGGGCCGCCTCTCCGACCGGGCGATCAAGGCGGTCGCCCGGATCGTGGACAGCCCGGCCGGCGCGCTCTGGGTCCGCCGGGAATCGGAGGCCAGCTATGTGCCCGCCGGGCACTGGAACCTGCCGGTCGACGCCGCCTTCATACCCGACGACGACAGCGTGGTCGGCTATCTCCGGGACAGCCAGCGGATCATCAACCTGCCCCAGTTCGCTGCCGATCCGGCAAGCCACGAGGGCCTGGACCTCTCCTCCTGGCTCGCCTCGCTGCGGCGTGCCTGGCTGGTCATTCCCTGCCTGCATCGCGGCGAGTTGCAGGGTTTCATCGTTCTCGGCACGCCACGGGTGACACAGCGCCTCGACTGGGAGGAGTATAACCTGCTGCGTACCGTCGGCCTTCAGGTCGCAAGCTACCTGGCGGAAGAGGATGCCCTGCAGGCGCTCCTGGACGCCCGGCAGTTCGAGGAATTCAACCGCCGCTTCGCCTTCGTGGTTCATGACATCAAGAATCTGAACAGCCAGCTGTCGCTGCTGCTTTCCAATGCCGCCAAGCATGGCGGCAACCCGGAATTCCAGCGCGACGTGATCAACACCGTGCGGAACTCGGTCGAGAAAATGGGAACCTTGCTCGCCCAGTTGAAGAAGGCCCGCGAGGCCGGGCCGCCGGAAGAGACAAGCCAGCCGACCGTCGACCTGCGACCATTGCTGTTGCGCCTCTCCGGCCCCTATGGCAAGGGAAGCACTTCGTTTGAACTGGCCCTTGCCGAGGGCAACTTTCGTGTTGCCGGATCGGAGGAGAGACTTTCGGCAATGTTTGCGCATCTCTTGCAGAATGCTGTCGATGCGACAAATGGGGCGGGGCAGGTCACGCTACGATTATTTAACGACGGCCAAAGTATCGTCACCGAAGTCTGCGACGATGGCCCCGGCATGGACGCAGACTTCGTCCGCGACGAACTCTTCCGCCCATTGCAGACGACCAAAGGAGAAGGCTTTGGCATAGGCGCGTACCAGGCGCGCGAGATAGCGCGGGACCATGGCGGTCGGCTGGAAGTCCAGACGGCGCCGGGTGCCGGCACGACGATGCGGGTTTCGCTGCCGCGACACGACGATGGAAACGAGGGATAAGGACGAGACGTGAACGACACGCCTAGACTTCTGATTGTAGAGGACGATCCGGGACTGCAGAGCCAGCTTCGCTGGGCCATGTCCGAGTTCGATACGGCGATCGCGGGCAACAGGCAGGAAGCGCTCCAGGCGCTGGAGGATCACAATCCGGAAGTCGTCGTCCTCGATCTCGGGCTCCCGCCGGACCCGAACGGGGCAAGCGAGGGCCTGACGACGCTGGAGACGATTCTCGAGCTTCGTCCGGAGGTGAAGGTCATCATCGCCAGCGGCAACGAGGAACGGGAAAACGCCGTCAAGGCGATCAACCTCGGCGCCTACGATTTCTGCGCGAAGCCGGTCGATATCGAGCTTCTCAGCATCATCATCGGCCGCGCCCGGCACGTGCACCGGCTCGAAATCGAGAACCGCAAGCTTGCCGCGCGCGTCGAGAAGAATGTCTTCGACAGCCTGGTGACCGGCGATCCGGCGATGCTCGAGATCTGCCGCACCGTGCGCCGGGTGGCGACCACCGATATCACCGTGATGATCACCGGCGAGAGCGGCACCGGCAAGGAACTGCTCGCCCGCGCGGTGCACGAGAACAGCCTGCGCGCGGACAAGGCGTTCATCGCCATCAACTCGGCCGCGATTCCGGAAAACCTGCTCGAAGCGGAGCTTTTCGGCTACGAGAAGGGCGCCTTTACCGGCGCCGTGAAGCAAACCGTCGGCAAGGTCGAGATGGCCAACGGCGGGACCCTCTTCCTCGACGAGATCGGCGACCTGCCGTTGAGCCTGCAGGCGAAACTGCTGCGTTTCCTGCAGGATCGCGTGATCGAGCGGATCGGCGGCCGCCGGGAAATCCCGGTCGATGTCCGCATCGTCTGCGCGACGAACAAGGACCTGGAAGCGATGATGCTGGAAGGCAGCTTCCGCGAGGACCTTTTCTATCGCCTGAACGAACTGCCGATCGACGTGCCGCCCCTGCGTGAGCGCCGCGACGACTCGTTCCTGCTCGCGAAATATTTCCTGGGCGAGTTCAACGGCCTCTACAAACGCGCCGTGCGCGGCTTTTCCGACAGCGCCGAGAAAGCGATCCGCCAGTATCCCTGGCCGGGCAACGTCCGGGAGCTCGAGAACCGGATGAAGAAAGCTGTCGTCATGGCCGACGGAAAGGTCATCAGCGCGCGCGACCTCAATCTGCCGTCGCAACTCGCCTCGGAGCAGATCGCGCCGCTGAAGGAAGTTCGGCAGGCGGTCGAGCGGATTCACATCAGCAAGGCGCTGAACGCCACTCGCGGCAACATTTCCAAGGCGGCCGACCTGCTGGGCGTCTCGCGACCGACCCTGTACGAGCTTCTCAAGACGCTCGGCATCGAAAAAACCTGATATACCGGGCTCGACTGATCCCGGACTTGCGATTCTGGAGAAGGTAGATGATCAAGAAACTGCTTATCGGCGTTGGCGTTCTTGCCTTGCTCGCCGTCATCGGCGTGGCGGGATATATCGTCATGGGCGGTGGCAGCGGCGATTACCTGGCGCGCGCCAAGGACCACCTTGCGAAAGGTGACTACGCCGCCGGGCTTATCGAACTCCGGAACGCCGTGCAGGCCAATCCCGAGGACGGCGAGGCGCGCTACCAGCTGGGCGTGACGTCGCTGGATGTCGGCGACTATGGCGCGGCCGAGAAGGAACTCAGGGGCGCCCTGCGCCTCGGCGTCCCGGCGTCGCGGGTCAATCTGCCGCTGGCCGACGCCTATCTCGCGGTCGGCAAGTATGACGAACTCCTCAACGAGCTGGCCCCGATCGGCTCACCCGAGGAAGACAGCCGGCTTACCGCCATCAAGGGGTTCGCGCTGCTCGCGCAGAAGAAACTCGACGAGGCGCAGGAACGCTTCGACGCGGCGATCGCGGCCGATCCCAAGAACGACCGCGCCCAGGTCGGCCTCGCCCGCCTCTACCTGCAGCGCAAGGAATATGACAAGGCGCGCCAAGCTGTGGATGCGGCGCTCGCGATCGATCCCGAGAGCGCAGTGGCGTTGACGCTGGCTGGCCGGGTCCAGCAGGTCGACGGCCATGTCGATGACGCGCTGTCGTCCTTCAACAAGGCGATCGTGATCGACCCCAACCAGTATGAGGCGCGTCTCGGTCGCGCGGCGATCCTCGTCGCCCAGGAGTCCTACGAACCGGCCAGGGAAGACATCAAGGTCGTCCTGGCACGCCACAAGACGAACGTGATCGGCATCTATCTCTCCGCCCTCATCCAGTCCCGGGAGGGTGACGAGAACGGCGCCATCATCACGCTGGAGAAGATGGGGCTGACGCTCCAGAACTACCCGCCAGCCCTCTTCCTGATGTCCTCGCTCAAGATGAAGCGCGGCGAACTGGAACAGGCCGAATCCCATCTGCGCTCGCTGATCGGCGTCGCGCCCGACCTCGAGGCTCCCCGCCTGCTGCTCGCCGAGCTTTACAACCAGAAGAACCAGCCGGAGCAGTCGATCGAGCTGATCGAGCCCCTGTACGAGGCGGGATATCGCAAGCCCCAGGGCCTCAGCCTGCTCGCCAACGCCTATCTGATGGCGGGCCGCCCCGACGAGGCGGCGGCGCTGCTCCAGGGCATCATCGCCGAGGATCCGGACAATCCCACGGCCCGCACCCAGCTCGCGGTCACCCAGCTCTCGAAGGGTGAATCGGAGCTCGCCGAGGAACAGTTGCGCGACCTGATCGCCAAGGATCCCGGTTCGGTCCAGGCCAACACGCTATTGATCCTGAGCAATCTGCGCGAAGGGAAGTTCGACGAGGCAGCCAAGGTGGCCGAAGCCTTCAGGCTGCAGCTTCCCGACAGCCCGGTGCCGAACAACCTGATGGGTGGCATCAATTTCCGGCGGGGCGACGTCGCGGCGGCGCGGGCCGATTTCGAGGCAGCCCTCGCGATCGATCCGAATTTCGCATCCGCCTATCTGAACCTGGCCCAGCTCGCCGCCCGCGAAGGCGACCACGAGACGGCCAAGGCGACCTTCAGCAAGGTGACGGAACTGGACGAAGGCAACCTGTCGGCCCTGTTGTCGCTCGGCCGTTATGCCATCCAGGACGGCGAGGGCGAGGCCGCGCTCGGCTATTTCCGGAAGGCCGCGGAAGCCAACCCGAATTCCGCCGCTGCCCGGATCCGCCTGGCCGACTTCCTCCTCGATACCGGCGAGCTGCAGGAGGCGTTGGCGACCGCGCGCACCCTCGTCAAGCTTGCGCCGAATGACCCCCGGGCGCTCGCATTGCTCGGCCGCGCGCAGCTCGGCACCGGCCAGGCCGGCGTCGCCGCGGCGACCTTCCTCAAGGCGACCACCCTGGCGCCGGAATGGCCGCTGCCCTATCGCGGCCTCGCCCAGGCGCTTCTCACCGGCGACAACCCGGATATCGCCGGCGCGCGCAACGCGCTGGAAAGCGCGGTCGAGAAAGTGCCCGGGGACGTCACCGCGCGGCGCGACCTCGCGATCCTGGAAATGAACCAGGGGAACAGCGAAAAGGCCCTCGAGCAAGCCCAGGAAATCGCCAAGCTGGAGCCCGAGAACGTCGAAAGCGATCTGCTGATCGGTGACGTTTCGCTCCGCATCGGCGAGACCGACAAGGCACTCAGCGCCTATCGAAGGGCGCTTGAGAAAAAACCGGAAACCCGGACCGTGACGCGGATTTTCCAGGCCATGCTGCGCAGTGGCAACGTCGATGGCGCCCTCGGTGAGATGGAGGGATGGATCTCCACCAATCCGAACGACGCCGGGGCCCGTTTCGCCTATGCCAGCCATTTCCTGGCTACCAAGGATTACAAGCGGGCGGCGACAGAGTTCGAGAAGCTCTCGTCGATCGCGCCGCAGAATGCCGCCGTGCTCAACAATCTTGCCTGGCTCTACGACGAACTCGGCGACGAGCGTGCCCTGGAAGCGGCGGAGCGGGCGCTCGACCGGGCCCCCGACTCCCCGCAGATCCAGGACACCGCGGGCTGGCTTCTGGTCAAGCGCGGAACCTACGAGCGTGGCCTGACGCTGTTGCGCAAGGCAAACCAGCTTCTGCCCGGTCTGCCCGAGGTCCAGTACCATCTCGCGGTTGCGCTGAATGCCACCGGGAAGCCCGATGAGGCGCTGGCCCTGCTGAAGAAGGCGCTTGCGGGAACGGAAGAGTTCTCCGGCCGTGGCGATGCGGAGGCATTGCTGAAGAGACTCCAGCCGTAACGATGCGCGCGGCCTGACAGGCGGCGCAAAAGACAAAGCCTCCCGCGCAGCCGCGCGGGAGGCTTTTCTTTATCCGATGCGTCTACCGTGGCCGGCCCGCGCCGTTGTGGGACCCGGCAGGCTCGGCCCGGTTGTTATCAGGCCCGGCGGCGACGCCGCGCGAGGCCAGCACCGAGCAGGCCGAGACCCAGAAGGCCGATCGCCGAGGGCTCCGGAATATCGAAGCCGGCGACCGAATAGTCGTCACCCTGGGTCGTTCCGGAAGCCTCGAAGAGGGCTTCCAGGACCATCAGGTCCTTGCCGAAATCGACGAAGAGCTCGCCGTTTCCCTGGTCCGCGTCGTTGCCGTCGAAGGCATAGACGACCTGGCTGCTGTCCTCGAGGGTCAGCGTCACGGTGCCCTGCTCGCCATCCTCGCCATCGGGCGTGCCGAACAGATCGGTCAGCCAGAGGCCGGCGAGCTTCTCGGGCAGCAGGAACGAAACCAGGAATCGTTCGCTGGAGTTGATCTCGTCGATCTCGCCACCGCCACGGATGCCGAAACCGTCGACACTGTCGTGCCAGAAGCGCTTGCCGCTTGGCTGCGCCGAGACAGTGACGTTGCCGAGCGTGAACGGGCTGCTGGAGTTGTCCGCCGCATGCCATGCGCCCTGGCGGAAATCGATGTCCAGGTACGGAATGACCGTTGCGGACGCGGAGGCTGCCATTGCGATCGTCGCGATACCAGCGGCAGCCAGAGCCGAACCAAAGCTACTAAATTTCATGACATTCACCCACAACTGTTTAATGAACCCTCGGCATTCTATTCGCAAAAGGTGTGCCAAATTGTTCTTGTTGTTTTTCAGATACTTATGGGATGGTCTTATCAGATTTTCCGGAATTCTGTAAGATATTCCGACATTATCGAACGCGATGGCAGGCCTGTCCGACTTCCCGGACTGGCTGAATAGACCGTTCAGGCACTCAACTTTTCCTGCATGCCGGCCCGGCCCTCGAGCGGCGAGCTTTCATGCACCGAGCGGATGAAGGATTCGAACATCAGGATCGACCAGAGCGCCGCATGGTGATCGCGCTGGCCGGACTGGTGCTGGTCGACCAGGCGCCGCAGGCGGGCCATGTCGAACAGGCCGCTGTCCGAAAGCGCCTCGCTGGTCACCGCCGCGCGCAGCCGTTCGCGAAGCGGACCGCGGAACCAGCGCGCCAGTGGCATCGAGAACCCCATTTTTGGCCGATAGAGAATGTCATCGCTGACATAGGGTTCCATCGCATGCTTCAGCACGTGCTTGCCCTCGCCGCCGGCAAGCTTGAGATCGCCCGGCAATCCGCACGCCCAGTCGATCAGTTCGTGGTCGAGCAGCGGCGCGCGGGTCTCGAGTGAATTGGCCATGCTCGCGCGATCGACCTTGACCAGGATGTCGCCCGGCAGCCAGGTCATCAGATCGGCGTACTGTACCTGGGCAAGCGGATCATCGGTCCCGGCCTCGCCCATGTGCCCGCGCAGCAGTTCCGCCGCCCCGTATCCGCCCAGGTCACGGCGGAAGGCGACGCTTTGCACGCCGGCCCGCATCTCGTCGTTCAGGACCGACACGGCCTGGAAATAGCCGCCGACCGCGTCCATCCCGAGTTCCTGCAAGGTCGTCTTGGCCCGCATCCAGCGCGGCGCCCAGTCGATCTTCGGATACATCCGCCCGGCAAGGCCGAACAGCGGCCGGCGGACCGCGTCGGGCAGACAACGCCGCAACGCCTCCTCGCGCCGGTGCCAGAGATAGCGATCGTAGCCGGCGAAGACCTCGTCGCCGCCATCGCCGGACAGCACCACCTTGACGTGGCGGCGCGCCAGTTCGCTGACCACGAAGGTCGGCAGCGCCGAGGCATCCGCGAACGGCTCGTCGTAGATACCGGCGAGACGGTCGACGAGGTCGAAGCGTTCGGCCTCGACGACCTCGGCGACATGGTTGGTGTGATAACGGGCCGCGTGTGCCGCGGCATACTCGCTCTCGTCGAATTCGCGCTGGCTGAAGCCGATCGAGAAGGTGTTGACCGGTTCCTCCTGCAGTCCCGCCATCATCGCCACGACCGCGCTCGAATCCACACCGCCGGACAGGAAGGCCCCGATCGGCACGTCCGACACCCGGCGGATGTCGACCGCCTCGCGGAAGCGCGAGACCAGTTCCGCTTCGGCCTCGCCGCTGTCGCGGTACGGCTGCTCGACGAAACTCGGCTTCCAGTAGCGCACCGGCTTCGGCATCGGCTCGCCCCGGCGCCAGCAGAGTGTCGTCGCCGGCGGCAGCTTGCGGATGCCGCGATAGATCGTCTGCGGGTCCGGGATGTAACCGTAGGCGAGATAATTCTCGACCGCCTCGCGGTCGATCTCGCGCCGGACCGCCGGATCGAGCAGCAGCGACTTGAGCTCGGAGGCGAACAGCAGGCGCCCGTCTTCGGTCAGGGTGTAGTAGATCGGCTTCTTGCCGAGCCGGTCCCGGGCCAGGAAGAGCGTTTCCCGATCCGCGTCCCAGAGCGCGATCGCGAACATGCCCCGCAGGCGCTCGACGCAGGATGCTCCCCATTCGCGCCAGGCATAAACGATGGTCTCGGTATCGCTGTCCGTGCGGAATCGGTAGCCGAGTCCTTCGAGCTCGGCCCGCAGGGCCCGGTAGGTATAGATCTCGCCGTTGAAGACCACGGCGATCTTGCGGTCCTCGCTGTAGAGCGGCTGGTCACCGGAATGCAGGTCGATGATCGCCAGTCGGCGATGGCCGAGGCCGATGCCGTCATCGAGGTGATAGCCGCTGCCGTCGGGACCGCGATGGGCGATGCGATCGGTCATGGCGACGAGCAGCCGGCGATCGATCTCGCGCCCGCCCCTGCTGTCGAAAATGCCGGTTATGCCGCACATTGTCGCTCTCTCCGTTTCAGGCGTCGGGGCGAATTCCGGACAGCAACGGTCCGATCGGTGCCATATGCTCCAGCAGGTCTTCGATCCGCTTCAGGGCCGCGCCGGGATCGTCTTCGTAAAGCGCGGAAAGCACGATCGCGGCGGCATCCCGGCGACCGCTGATGAGTTCACCCTTGGCCTGGGCGATCTTCGCCTTCACGCCACCGCTGCCGTAACCGCCGTCGATCCACCAGAAATCGAGAACGATGCGGCGCCGGCCCGGGCCGACCAGGTCCTTGACCGTCACCGGTACCTTGTGGCCGTCGAACTTGATGTTGACCGTGTAGCTGCGGGTCCGCTGCCAGGTTTCCCCGTCATAGAGACGGTTGTGATGACTGATGACCTCTGCGCCGGGCCGTTGCCGGGCGAAGTAGGCGATCACCAGGTCGACGTCTCGCTCGCCGTTGCTGTAAACCCGGTGCAGCATCGCGTCGGCGCCGGGAAAGCTCGGCGACCAGACGCTCTGGCGGGCAACCACCGACCAGGGCGACCGGGATTGCGGCGCCGGCACGGCCTCGGTCGCCAGAGAGCCGCCGAGACCGGCGATATAGAGCGCATAGGCAGGTGCCGCCGTCGCGAGGACGCCCGCCAGCATCACGGTTATGACAATCGAGCCGCCGGCCCGGCGATCGCGCATTGTGGGCTTCACCGCGGCCGGGCGTTCACCGATCGGCGCCGGCAGATTGTCCTCGCGGAAGGCCATGCCGATCCAGATCAGCAGAATCAGCACGAAGGCGAAGAAGAACCAGCCATAGACCAGGTGGTCGACGCCGACGGCGAGCTCGTTGTCGCTCAGATGGGCGATGATGATGATGCCGAAGGCGCGGAAGCCGTTGGCGATGACCGGGACCACGAAGGACAGTCCGACGAAGATCAGGCGCCGCCCGAAGCTGCGATAGACCAGGTTTGCGTAGAGAAAGCCGAAGGCGATGCTGGCGATCAGGAAGCGGATGCCGGCGCAGGCTTCCGCGACCTCGAAACGGCCGTTCGGGATCGTGATGAAGACCCCGTCGATATAGACGGGGATGTTCAGCATCTGCAGGAAGACGACCGAGAATCGCGCGGTGAAATCCTGCAGGTGGGGCACCAGGAATTCGCCCACCGGCAGCATGAAGAGCAGATAGGCGAAGGGAAACAGGAAGGCCCGGTAGACCTTCGGCCCGAACACGCCGAACAGGGCAAGCTGGATCATCAGGATCAGCATCAGATGCTGACCGATTGCCGCGCTCGCGACCTCGGCGATCAGCCAGCCAAACCCGAGGATCGGGAACAGGATCGCCAGCCACGGTTGCGGCTGCGGCAGGTACTGGCGGAACAGATGCCGCCGATCCCAGACCAGGTAGAGCGAGATCGGGATGATCAGGAAGCCGTGGTTGTATGTCTCGTTGCCGTACCAGACGTTCACCAGCGAGGCGACCGAATCGCGGTAGAGGAATCCCAGATAGGCGAGCAGCCCGGCGAGCGCAGCGCCGGCGATCAGCCACAGCCGGTGATCGGCATCGTTGCCGTCCGACGCGGCACCGGCCTGTCCGTCCTGATGGGCCAAGTCCACTTCCTGCTCCCGCATGGCGTCCAACTATCCCAGTTATGGGCCGTCAGCCTTTAAGAAAGCCTTCAGGATGCGATCAGCGACTGAAGGCGGCCGAATCCCGCTTCCCAACTATAGCATTCGACGACCCGGCGACGGGCTTTCTCGCCCATGGCCGGATCGGGGTTCTCCATCGCATCGAGCGCGGCGGCAGCGAAATCCGGGGCCGCATCGGCGACCCGCAGTTCACGTCCCGCCTCGGCGTCGATTCCTTCCAGCGCCATGGGGCTCGCCAGCACGGTCTTCGCCATGGCCATCCCTTCCAGGACCTTGTTCTGGACCCCGCGGGCAACGCGAAGCGGCGCGACGACCAGCCCGGCATGGGCGATATAGGGGCGGACGTCGGGCACCCTGCCCGTCACGCTGATGCCCGGCCGTTCGGCCAGCGCCTGGACCTCCTTCGCCGGCTTGCCGCCGACGATGCAGAAGGCGGCATCGGGCCGCGCGGCGCGGATCCCCGGAAAGACTTCCTCGGCGAACCAGACCACGGCGTCGACATTCGGCCAGTAGTCCATCGCCCCGGTGAAGACCATCGTCCCGGCGCCATTGCCGCCATAGGGATCGTCCTGGGCGATGGCCGGATCGAAGAATTCCGCATCGACGCCGTTCTCGATCGCGAAGGTGTCCGATGCCGCTTCGGGCGCGAGCCCGCGGTAAAGCTCGGCTTCCGCCTCCGACACCAGGATCGTCGCGTCGAAGGCGGCCGACGCGCGCTTCTCGAAGGCCAGCAGTTGCCGCGCCTCCCGCCGATAGACCCAGCGCATCAGCCCCGAATGGCGGTCCGCATATTGCCGCCACTTGTCGGAATCGACGTCGACCATGTCGAGCACCTTTCGCGCCCCGGCGAAGCGGCCGTTCATGGCATAGGCAGCGACGCCGGAGGAAAAGGCGAAGACATGCCCGGGCGAGAACTCGGCACCGATGCGGTCGACGAAGCGGGCCAGCCGGGCATCGCGGAAATAGGGCACGGTGAGCGGCTCGCCGGCCGGAAAGGCCTGCAGCGAGCGAACCTTCGCCCAGGTCGGATGGAGCGGCACCAGCCCGACCGAATGGCAGACCTCCCTCAGCGTCGCCTCGTGCTGGAAATCGGCCGGGTCGTCGACGAAGGCCGCGAGATGTACGCGATATCGCGTCGCGAGCCGCTTCAGGAAATGCCAGGACCGGATCTTGTCGCCCTTGTCCGGCGGATACGGGACCCGATGGGAAATGAACAGAAGATCGGCCATTCGCTCAGCCGAGGTTCCGGGCGACGAACGGGCCGACGAGATTGGCGACCGGCAGCGGCAGGCGCCGCCAGATCGCAATCTGCAACCGGTATTTCGGATTGAGCGGGTTGAAGTCCGGCAGGGTCTTTCCTTCTTTCAGGCGGAATTCGTATGTCAGTGGCGCGACGTCGCATTTCCAGTGGCTTTTCATGTCGTAGCCGCCGCTGCCGGCCTTGCTGCGGCCGAAGTTGCAGACCGAGTAGCCCTTCTCCCGGGCGCCGCACATGGCCCGCCAGTAGAGGTAATGCACGGTCCCCCGGCGTTTCGCGTCGGGCGCGCCGCCGGCATAGTAGAGGTGGATCTCGTCACCGTAGTAGAACGACATGACCGAGTTCAGCACCCTGCCGTCGGCATCCTTGACGGTGCGGATCTCGACCGCGTCGCCGAACACGTCGACGATCTTCTGGAAATAGCGCTTGCCGAAGATCGGCGTGCCATGGTCGCGCACGCCCTCCGCATAGGCGCGGTAGAAATTGTCGATGTTGTCCTCGACCGCATCGCTCACCTCGCCGGCGTCGATGACCTTGCGGACCACGGCCCGCTGCTTGCGCGGGATCGACTTGAGGATCGCATCGGCGTCCTCGGCGATCGGCTTCCTGAAATCGAAATAGAGATCGTCGCGGCAGACCCAGTCGGCCCGCGAGGGCACCCGGGAACGGAACTCGACGAAATCGGCGCCGACCTGCCCCATCAGCGCGACGGCGTGGTCATCGAGCGCCTTGCGGGTCTCCTCGTCCAGCGCGAGCGGCCCGCCATAGACGCAGAAGGGCACAGAGATCAGGCCGTTTGCGAAGAGATGGCTTTTCAGATGGAACAGCGGCATGACGCCGACGATCTGGCCGGAACGCTCGGCGATCGTGTAGTGCTCTCGATGCCCGAAGGCCTCGGCAATGACCTGCCGCCAGCCGGCGAGGTGAAAGAACGTGCCCTCGGGAAAGGCGCGCACGAACGCGTCCCAGCATTCGGCGTCCGCTTCGCCGAAAGGCCGAAGAGTAAGGCTCATGTCAGCTCCGCTGCCGGTTCGCGATGACGTCGTGGTAAACCGCGTCCATCCGGCTCCACGAGAAATCCTCGAGCAGGCGCCCGAGCTTTCCCGCCATCCGCTCCAGCCCGGTGTAATGGCGGAAGCGCGACCGGAAGGTCGCGTTGTCCTGCCGCGGCTGGTCGGGGTCGATCTCCCACGGGTGAAAATAGAAGATGCAGGGACGCCCTTCCCGGCCGTTGAGCTGCGCGACCATCCAGCGATAGACCGGATAGGGCAGCAGCCGGAAATAGCCGCCGCCGCTGGCCGGGAAGTTGCGGCCCGCCATGCGCAGGGTGCTCATCGGGATCTCGACGACACCGTTGTCGCCGGCCGGGTGAAACGGGTCCCGCGAGGCGTCGGGCAAGCCGTACAGGTCGTGGCTGACCGGGTAGATGCTGGAGCTGTAGTGGTAGCCGGCCTCGGCGAGACTTTCATACGCCCACATGTTGCTCCGGCCGATCGAGAAGGTCGCGGCACGGTAGCCGCGAACCTCGACCCCGCCGGCATCCTCCAGGAGTTCCTTTGCCCGGCGGATATCGGCGTCGAACTCGGCGCGGTCCTGGCTGTCGGCCCGGATATGCGCCATGCCGTGGCTGGCCAGTTCATGCCCTTCGGCAACGATCCGGCGGATCAGTGCCGG
Source organism: Oceanibacterium hippocampi (assembly GCF_900172325.1). Classification (GTDB taxonomy): domain Bacteria; phylum Pseudomonadota; class Alphaproteobacteria; order Sneathiellales; family Sneathiellaceae; genus Oceanibacterium; species Oceanibacterium hippocampi. The sequence goes on from NZ_FWFR01000003.1 coordinate 38,100, forward strand.
ATAGCGCTCTGCCACCCAGCCCAGCGTGAAGAAGGTCGCTTTGGCGCCACCGGCGTCGAACAGTTCGAGCGCGCGCTCGGTATTGGCCTCGACGCGCGGCGCAATGGCGTCCCACTGGCTGCGGTCGATGATGTCGGCAAAGGCCTGGACCTGGAAATAGTCCTCGACATCGATCGTCAGGGCATTCTGGGTCCGCGCGGCGACACGCGCGCGGCCGCTTTCCCGCGTCGGCGTCACGGCAACCGGCCCGTCCGCCACGCGAAATGTCGAATTCCCGCTCTCACCGGTCATCCGGCCGTCCTTCCAGATAGGATGCGATCGCCCTAAGGGTCCGCTTGATGATGCGATCGTGCAACTCGACGTGGCTTTCCAGATTCTCGATCCGACGGGTGTCGATCGCCGCAGCGCCGTTGGTCGGGCTGTCCTCGTGGCGGCTGCCGGAACCGTTGGTTCCCTTGCCCGAGGCATGCACCATCGGCTCTTCGAGCGAAATCTCCCCCATCGGCGTCGAATCGATGATCTGGCCGATCTCCTGCTCCTGCTCCTCGGCGACCTGGATCACGTCCGGGCCGTCGATCCGGTGCAGCTCCTCAAGGTAACCGTAAAGAAGGATTCGTGAAAAAAGCGTGTTCACCTTGCGCGGCACGCCGGCGGTGATCTTGTGGACCTGCTCGTAGGCGCTGCCGGTGATCTCCGGATCGCCGTCCCAGCCGGCGAGCTTCATCCGGTGCTCGACATAGGCCCGCGTCTCGGCCGAGGCGAGTGGCCCGAGATGGTAGGAGGCGATGACCCGCTGGCGAAGCTGCTCGAGCGCCGGATTGGCGAGGATCTGCCGGAACTGTGGCTGGCCGAGCAGGAAGCATTGCAGCGGCGTCACCTCGCCGATCTGGAAATTGGAGAGCATGCGAAGCTCTTCCAGCGCTCGGACCGACAGGTTTTGCGCTTCGTCGACGACGAGCAACGCCCGCCTGCCGCTTTCATGGACATCCTCGAGAAATGCCTCGAGACGATTGAGAAGCGACGCCTTGTCGAGCCCCTCGGTCGGCAGCCCGAAGGTCGAGCTCACCATGCGCAGCATGTCGTCCGCTTCAAGCTGGGTGGTGACGATCTTGGCGGCGACAAAGCGATCCGGATCGAGAGTCGACAGCAGATAGCCGACGAGCGTCGTCTTGCCCGCGCCCACGTCCCCGGTGATGATGATGAAACCCTCGCCCTGGGCGAGGCCATAGGTCAAATGCGCCATCGCCCGGTTATGGGCGGCGCTGCCGAAGAAGAAGCGATGGTCCGGCGTCAGCTGGAACGGCAGCGCTTCCAGTTTGTAGAACTCTTGGTACATAACCTCGATCGGCGCATTAGAAGAACTTTACGAGGCGGACCGAGACCAGATTCTCTTGTCGTTCGTTGGTTTCGTCGTCGGATCGCCTGTCGAACAACGAATATTCGACGCTACCTGTTAAGCTATCGCTAAACCTGTAATCGAACGACGTGCCAAGGTTGGTGGTGAGGTAGGTATTGGCGATCGCATCATCATCCGTATATGAGGTGCGCGCCGCGACATTCCAGTCCAGGAGCGGCGTCAGCCGGCGCTTGAAGCGCCCGCCGAGGCCGGAAATGCGGGCTTCGCGTCCGGTTGCCTCGGTGTCTCGCTGGGTAAAGAACGTGAAGAAGGAGAAATCGTTCCGTTCGGTCGAGCCTGTGAGCGAGAGATTGATGGTCCGGTTGCGCGTGATCGCGTCGCCGTTCGTCAGATCATCGTTGGGATCATTCGGGTCCGCCGGCAGGCCGGTGGTCTCGTCGATGATCACGCCGTCCTCGTTCTCGACGAGCATATTGAAGAAGTTGACGCCGTTGCGGGCCTGGCCGACGGTCGCGGTGTCGTCCACGCTGAGCGAGATCGTCGTCGTCGGGCCGAGGATGTAGCTGCCCTCGGCGGCATAACTCATGCCACCGAAGCGCCGGCCGACCCTGGCCGAGAGGCTCGTGCGCGGCCCCGGGGTCCAGCGCGCGCCGACAAGCCAGAAGACGCCGTTGTAGCCGTCCGGAACGGTCGAGCCGGTATCCTTGTATTCCTCGATGCCGACAGTGCCCAGCAGCGCCCAGGTCCGGTTGATCACATACTCGGTATCGCCGGTCACGCGCTGGACCTGGAAGTAGGTGTTGTCGTCGTCGTCGCGGATGCTGCGATTGACTTCGCCGGTGACGTTCCAGAAGAAGCTGGTGAACCGGGCACCGCTGGCGACCGACTGGCTGAGCCCCACGGTCGTCGCGTTCGACGAGGCCCGGGTATCGCCGCGGCCGAGCGGATCGAACAGGGTCTGGCCGAAGACTCCTCGGGTCTGCGTCTCGACCCAGCCGCCGAAACGCTCCAGATAGTAGGGGCTGATCGAATAGTCGAAGCGGTCGGTGGTATTCTCGCTGTCGATGCGGGCATTGTCGGTGCTGCCGCTCGCCGTGCGGTCGATCAGCTGCTGACGGTAATTGACGTTGCCGTCGACGAAGAAGCGATCCTCGAACAGCTCGACCCGGCCGATGCCGAAGGCATTGCCGGAGGCGTCGTCGAGATCGGATTCCTGAAGGTACTTGTTGTACTGGACGCTGCCGTTGAAATTGAGGCGCACGCGCGCGCCCTCGCCCAGGATGTTGATCCCCGGCCCGACAGTGCCGAACAGATCGGCATCCTGCTTTTCCGCCTTGGTCGCGCCCTGCGCGTTGTCCGTCGCACTGATGGCGGTCTCGACGCGCGGCTCCACAAGCCAGTCAGCCCTCGCCGGCAAGGCGATGGCACTCGAAGCGAGCGCGAGCGCTATGCACCTACCAAGGACAGACTGCCGGAAATGAACGGGCTTTCGAGAAGCCATATTCCCCCAACCAGCGATGCGAAACGACGTCGGTTACGTGCTCTGGTAGTATCCGGCGTAGGAGCCGAAGGACTCTCCACCCATGTCGTAACGCGCCTTGTTTAGCATAAGGCTGATGTTTGGACACGCCTTTATCAACATCAGTGCTTGAGAAATCGCAGACTGATTGGTCTTTTCCGCCTCTACAACAAAAAGCACCTGACCGACATGCTCGGCCAGCACGCTCGGCTCGGAACTCGCAAGCACGGGCGGCGCGTCGAATATGATGATCCGGTCCGAATAGCGTTTCGACATGTCGGCGATCAGCGCCCCCATGCGGTTCGAGGAGAACAGCTCGGTCGGATTGGTGTGCGTGGAACTGCCGGCCGGCAGAAGGCTGAGGTTCGGAATGTTGGTGCGTATCAGCACGTCGGCCAGGTCGATCTGCGGATCGGCCAGCACGTCGCACAGGCCGAGTTCGTCCTGCACATCGAGTAGCGCCATGGCCGAGCCGTTGTCGTTCCGCCGGTGAATGTCGGCATCGACGAGCAGCACGTTGAGGTCGCGTTCGGACGCGATGCTCATCGCCAGATTGACCGCGGTGAAGGTCTTGCCCTCTTTCGGGCGGACACTGGTCACCATGATCAGGTTGCCGTTCCGGATCCGCCGCTCGCCCGAAACGAAATCCTTCAATAGCGGCCGCTTGATGATCCGGTATTCCTCGATGATCCGCATGCGGTCGCCGGTCGGCGTTACCATGCCCTTGAGCTGCATGTTCACCAGATCGAGGGTGGCGAACTTCATCGTCTTGCGGGCATTTCCGGCGCCATCCGCCGGTTTCGCATCCGCGGCCGCCTTTGCCGCCGGTGCGGGCGTCGCCGCCTCGACGGGCGGCACGTCCTGCTTCGTCGGCCGAACGGCCTCGGCGCCTATCGACGGCTTGCCCGTGCCGGCGTCGCCTTCGCGCGGACGGAACTTGCGGGCCTCCGCCGATGGGCGGGCACCGCTCTGGGACAGCCGCTGCTCGGGCGCCGGCGCGCGCTCGGGGGCGCTGGCAGCCGCGTGCCCGTTGCCGCCGGCCGGGGGCGGGGCCGACGGCGTTGCCGCCTTGCCCTGCTCGGCAAGACGCTGCGCCGCCTTCTCCATTAATCCGACCTTGCGATCGCCGGTTCCGGACAAGCGGGCGGCGGCGCGGCCAATCAGATCCGGCTGACGCTTTTCTTCGTTCATATCAGCTGCTCTAACCTGCTTTGGACCTCTTGGAGGTCGAGTTTGGCAAGTCGCTGCGAAATCCCGGCAGAGCCCACGACAAGGCCGGCACAGACGATCACGAGAACCAGGACTACCGAGACGAACCCCATCAGTTCGAATCGCATCCGGCCTCGCCGCGCCTTGGAAATAACACCGGAAACCGAACCGACAACGTTGAAGCCGAACGCCTCGCGCAGCCGGCTCGCATTGTTGAAGGTCTCGTCCACCTGGGTCAGCAGGAAAACGAAGCCCAGGCCCGCTCCGAGGCTCACGACCAGCACGGCGCCGAGCAGGATCTTGCGCGGCGGACCATCGGGCAGCATCGCCACCTCGGGCGGATCGATGATGCGGAACTTGATGCTTGTCGAGCGGTCGACCGCCTCGGTCATCGCCGCGGCCTCGCGGCGGCGCAGGAGGTCCTCGTAATTCCTCTTCACGACCTCGTAGTCGCGCGAATAGTCGGCCATCTTGGCCTCGACATCGAGCGCCGAGAAAGCCAGTTCCTCGAGGCGCGCCGCCTGGCGTTCGGCGGCCGCCAGATGGCGGCGCTTCGAGGCCAGTTCGGCATCCGCCTCGATCATCCGAAGCTTGAGCTGTTCGAAGAGCGGGTTCGGGACCTGCTGCTTGCCGGCCGGCGTCCCGCCGGAGCTGGCACGCTCGAGTTCCTCGCGCGTCTTCTCGCGCTCGTACTGCTCCTGCAGGTTCTTGATCGTGTTGCGGAGCGAGATGACGTCCGGATGCTGCTCGGTATAGCGCGTCAGCATGTCGTCGAGCGTTCTCGCCTGCTCGTGAATGCGCTGTTCGAGGCTTTCGAGCGGCGTCGATACGTTGCCGCCGCGAATGATCATGCCGGCGGGGCTGTTGACCTCGAGATATTCCGGCGTCTCGGCCAGCGTCGAACGCAACCGGTCGCGAACCGCGAGCGCGTCCTGGTAATTGAGGTTCATGTCCTCGATCTGCCGCTTGGCGTTCGCGGCGGCGGTCGAGAAGCCGCCCGGGCTCTGCAGGACCTCGATGTTGGCGGCCTTGAATTCCGCCAGCTTCCGCTCGGCGTCGCGCAGTCGCTGCTCGTTCGCCGCGATCTGCTGGTCGAGGAAGGCGCGCGCCGTTTCCATCTCGTCGCGGCTCTCGCCCAGATTCTGCTCGACGAAGATCGTCAGCAGGGCCTGCACGACCGCCTGAGCCTTCCTGGCGTCCTCATGATGGTAGCTGATCGTCACCAGGTCCTTGCCCTCGGCGACCAGCTTGATGTCCTCGGCCAGAGCGTTGAGAAGCGCTTCCATCTCCTTCTCGTTCCTGACCGCGAGATCGAGATCCGCGGTCCGGGCCACTTCCTGGAGATTGGCGCGGCTCAGCATCGTCTTGCGCACCGTCGCGACCTGTTCGATCAGGTCGGTGTCGACGGTGATGTCCTTGAGCAGCGGCCGGAGCATGGAATCCATGTCCACATAGACCCGCGCCTGCGAGCTGTAGACATCCGGCAAGCGCATGACGACGAACCAGCCGACCAGGCAGACCAGCCAGGCGATGCCGATGGCGTACCAGCGGCGGCGCCATATTCCCTGTATGATCTCGAATATTTGTGCTTGCAGATTCATCATGTTGCCGTGTGTCATCCCCCAAGGTCAGCGGGAGCCCTGCATCTATAGGCGACAATCATAAATGTCGCCTTAACGCACGGCGGTGACGATCGTCACCCCGAGCGGACAAACAGCGCGGAACCCGAGAGTTCCACGCTGTCCGCCGCGCCCGTTGCAAACATAGCCTGTGCCTTCCTGCGACGCGGCCGACCTAACCAGGCGACCGGCCTCCGCCTGGCAATCAGAACCAGCTTTGCGGAATGATCAGGATGTCGCCCGGCAGTACCGGCACATTGGCAGTGACATCGCCATCGCGCAGCAGGTCATCAAGTCGCACCCGGAAATTCTGTTTCTCCCCGGTGTAGCTGCGAACCACGATCGCCTTGTTGCCGGCAGCGAATTCCGTCAGCCCACCAACCTCGATCATAACGTCGAGGATCGTCATTCGTTCCCGATAGGGAATCGCCTGCGGTTCGGCGGCCTCGCCGACGACCCGGACCTGCTGGTTCAGCGGGCCGAGGAAACCGGTGACAATTACCGTCGCGATCGGCGTCTGGATGAACTGCTTGAGGCGATCCTCGATGTCGCGGGCAAGCTGGGTCGGCGTCTTGCCGGCGGCGACCAGATCCTCGATCAGCGGAACGGAAATCTTGCCATCCGGCCGGACCGGGACCGAAACGCTCAGGTCCTCGTTCCGCCACACGAAAACCTGCAGCGTGTCGCCAGGCCCGATGAGATAGTCGGGCGTGTCCGCGCCGACCGCCGGTGTATCCGAAGGCGCAAGTTCGGGGCCACCGGTACAGGCGGTCAAGAACCCCAGCATGGCTGCCAGCAGAATCCCGAGGAAAAATCCAGGTCGCATCGGCCTCATTCCATCTATCCCCTATTCACCTTGCGTCCGGCATGACGCGTTTTTGTGGCGCACGGTACCGGGCAATATGCCACGAGATGATTGCGCAAATATTATCACGACTTGGCGCGATTCTTAAAGCGTCGGACTTTGTTTGTCACGCGATTGAAAAGGCTCGGGTACTCGAGTGTAAAACTCCACAGATCCTCGACATGAACGCCGAGACTGGCCTTGTATCGCTCGCCGCCCGCCATGAAATCGTAGTAATCGCGCCCTTCACGGCAATAGAATTCGATAGACTTGGCATGCGAAACCATGCCGGGTCGGCGGTCCCGCCCTTCACCATACACGAATCCGGACTGGTAGAAATAAACTTTATCCTTATGGATGAAGTTGTAGAGATAGCCGAGATTCTCGCTTCCCGCGCTTACCCGCAGCAGGTCGACCGCGCCCGCCGCATGGTTTGTGGCGATCAGCCGATCGTGGAACCGCAGGAAGAACGGCTCGGCGAAGGCGCCCCGCTTGCCGCGCCCTTCCCAGCGGCGCTGATGCAGTTCGGCGAGAGCGCGGAGCCAGGCCTGCGCTTCGGCGACGTCGGCCGCGCGCTCGACGCGGAGTTCGCCATCGTCGGCATAGGCCCGCAGCGAGCGCCGAAGCTGCTGTCGGCTGTTGCGGCCCAGAGTGCCGACATAGTCGCCTCCGGCCGCCCGCAAGGCGACCAGGTCGACGCCGAAGCAGCCCTGCGCATGCGCCCGGGCAAGCAGCCATGGTTGACGGCCCGCCGCCTCGTGCCAGGTTTCCGTCACGCAACTCATGCGAATCCGGCGAGGTCCGCCTTTTTCCAGACTTGCCGCGCGCAGGACCTGCATCGCCACCTCGACCGCCGCCGCCCCGATCCGCCGGTCGGCGAGCAGGCCGTTGTACTCGATATAGATCGTGTCCTTCGCCGGATCGCCGGTCTCGTTCAGATGCAGCGCGCGCGGGTTGCCCGGTGCCGCATACACGAGCGCCAGCCCCACCGTTTCCGCCCCATCGCGGATCCGCAGACAGTGCGATGGCGGCCCGGCAAGGGCGATCAGCGTGCCGATCCACGGCCAGCTCAGGAAGAAACGCCCGTCGGCGCGCGCCTCGAGCGCCCGCCATTCCGCCTCGAGCGCCGCCGGCTCGGGACAGGTCGCGAGTTCACCTGCAAGTCTCGACCCTTGCACCGTTACCTCGCCCTGCTAGGTTGCGTTCGATTTGGACGCCGTACCGGGACCGCTGCATGACGATGATTTTCCGCGCCTTCGAAGGCGCAGACGGGCTGCCGCCGGAGTTCGGCGCGCTCATGGCCGCGGACGACGCCGGCGGCGTCTATTCGAGTCTGCCCTGGTACCGGAATTTCGTCGCGACCTGCCTTGACGCGGGTGACCGGCCGCTTTTCGCCACCGTGGCCCGATCGGACGGCACGCCGCTCGCGCTGCTTGCCGTCCGCCTCGTCGACGGAACAGGCGACGAGACAGGCTGGCGCCGCCGGGTTCAGCGGGCCGAAGGCATGTCCAATTTCTACAGCTGCGCCTTCGCCCCGGTGCTCGCCGATACCGACGATCGGGCGGCGGCGCTCGGCACACTTGTCCAGGGCCTCGCCGAGACACTCAGCGACCGCGATCTTCTCACGCTCCGCGCGATGCCGGTCGAGGCCCCCGTCTTCGCCGAGCTCGAACAGGCGCTCCGTCAGGCGGGCTTCGTCACCGAGCGCTTCTTCCATTTCGGCAACTGGTACGAATCGGTCGGCGACACCGATTTCGAGGGTTACATGGCGCGCCGCCCGTCGCGGCTCCGCAACACCCTGAAACGCAAGTCCCGGCGTTTCGCAGCGCACGACGGCGCGGCACTCCGGATCGAGGACGGCAGCGGCGATCTCGAGGCCGCGATCGCCGGCTACGAGGCGGTCTACCGGCAGAGCTGGAAGGATCCCGAACCCTATCCGGACTTCACCGCCGGCCTGATTCGCAAGGCCGCCGCCGCCGGCGCGCTCCGCCTGGGAACGGCCTGGGTCGGCGAGACCCCGGCGGCCGTCCAGCTCTGGCTGGTGTGGTCCGGCCGGGCGACGATCTTCAAGCTCGCCTATGACGAAACCTTCCGCGATCACTCGCTCGGTACCGTGCTGACCGCGCATATGGCGCGGCACGCCATCGAGGTCGATCGGGTCTCGGAAATCGACTTCGGCTGCGGCGACGATTCCTACAAGAGCGACTGGCTGGGACAACGCCGGGAACGCTGGGGCATCGCCGCCTGCAACCGGCATCGTCCGGCCGGCCTGGCGCTCGCCCTTCGCGCCAGGGCCAAGGCGCTGGTGCGCCGCCTGTCGGGACGCTGATGCCCCGGCCGGGCGCGCGCCCGGCAGCTGTCGGCGGACCGCGATCTAACTGCTCCGGCGGGCGGCCAGGCGCCTGCCGACAAGGCCGAGCACGACGCTCTCCGCCCCTGCCGGCCGGCCGGCGAGAACCCAGAGAAGGCAGACCGTGCCGAGATAGACGAACGCGCCGACCAGGAATTGTTCGACCAGTGACAACAGATGGCCGGTGAAGGCGATCGACATGCCGGTCTGGGCAGCGAGATCGGGGGCGACGATCGGCGGCAGCCAGTTGAGCGTTGCCGCCATCGCAAGCCCGGCGAGTGCGGGTCGCCAGATCGTCCCGACAATCGCCGCCACCGGGACACCGCCGAAACGGCGCATCATGGCGAGCACGAAGATCAGATAGAGATAGCGACAGACCACCCGGCCGATCGCGACCGCGACGATCGCCTGGGTATTGCCGAGATAGATGAGGGTCGGCACCAGGACCGCGATATAGGCGACGTCGAGCAAGGCCACGGTGCGCTCGCGCCCGATCACGACAAAGAACGGCGTGATCGACTGGATGATCCCGGTGGCGACGCCGTATATCGCGAACCAGAAGAAGAACGGGATCGCCGCCGACCATTTCGAACCCAGCATGACCGGGACCAGATGATCGGCAACCAGCGCCATCCCGAGCCCGGCGGCGATGCAGAAGGTCGAGACGAAGCTCATCACCTGCAGGAAGGCGGTACGGAGCTGTTCGGGATCGTGGGCGACCTTCGAGAAGGTCGGGAAGAGCGCCCGGGTCAGCGGCATCACCAGTTCGCGGGTCGGCATGGTCGCGATCTCGACGGCAACGAAATAGTTGCCGAGGGCGGTCGCGTCCTGGGTCCGGCTCAGGACCGCGTTATCGGTACGGTTGGCGACGAAGCGGGCGACTTCCAGCAGGATCAGCCATCGCGAGAAGTTCCAGGCCTGCCCGACCCGGCTGAAATCGAGCTTCGGCCGAAACGGCGACATCCGGTAGCTGATGATCACGGCAATGACCGCCGCCAGCGGCGGCGCGACCGCGAGCGCATAGTAGTTCCGGAGCGCCAGCACGAAGATCAGGCCGACGACGAAATAGATGATTCGCCTGTAGAACTGGTAGAGGAACTCGCGCCGGAAATTCAGTTCCTTGCGGAACCGGACGACGCCGATATTCTCGAATCCGAGCAGGCCGGAACGCAGCGCCAGGATCTGGATGACGACCGTCACGCGCGGGTCGTTGGCATAGTCGGCGAACAGCGGCGCCACCGCCATTAGCAGCACCATGACGACGATTCCGGTCATGATCCGGAGTGTCCAGGCGCTGTTGTAGTCCGCCTCGCTCACGTCCGCCTTGCGCAGCAGCAGCAGGTCGACGTTCGCCTCGGAAAACACGTGCAGGAACCCGACGACGACCATCGACATCGCGATGATGCCGAAGTCCTCCGGCACCAGCAGCCGGGCCAGAATCATCGTGTTGACGAGACCGATCAGGCGCATCGACCAGTTCATCGCGATCATCCAGAAGGCGCCACGCGCCATGTGACCGCCGATCGATCTTTCGTTCCCGGATTGCTCGACTTCCATCAGATCCCGTTGTCTTCATTCCTGCCGGCGGCATCGCCGCCGGCCAGCGGCACTTTACGCCCCGGTCCCTACCCTGCATAGTCGGGCCGGCGACCCCGAATGCCCCGCGGCGAAAGGAGTACGATTGATCTATCTCCTTGTGAAGCAATTGCTTCTGCCGCCAGCCAGCCTGCTCTGGATAGCCCTCGCCGGGTTAATTTTCCCGAAATGGCGGCGCGTCGGACGAGCCCTTTCGATCCTCTGCCTGGTCGCCCTCTATCTTGCCGCCACACCGTTCGTCGCGACCCGGCTCCTCGGCATTCTGGAACCGGACGAGGCGCTCGCCCATACGGCGACCGGCGACCCCGCGGCGCGAGCGGTCGTGGTGCTCGGCGCCGGCGTCAGTCTCCGGGCACCCGAATACGGCGGCCCGACGCTCGACGCGATGAGCCTCGAGCGGTTGCGTTACGGGGTGTTGCTGGCACGGACCCGGGGCCTGCCGCTGCTTGTCACCGGCGGTCCGGGGCCGCGCGTCCCGGTGGCAGTCGGCACCCTGATGGCGGAGACCGCGGCGCGGGAATTCCGTTTCCCGGTCCGCTGGGCCGAAGTCGAGGCGCGCACGACCTTCGACAATGCGACACGGGCGGAGGCGCTGTTGCGCCCCGACGGGATCACCGACGTCCTTGTCGTCAGCCACGCCTGGCACATGCGGCGCGCGCTCTGGTCGTTCCGGCAGACGGCGCTGCACGCCCTGTCGGCACCGACCGGATTTACCCGGCCCGCCCCGGCCGACGATCCGGGAAGCTACCTGCCATCCGGCGGGGCCTTTTACGACAGCGGTCTTGCGATGCATGAAATGCTCGGGATGCTGTGGTACCGACTGCGCCATTGAGCGACGCTTGAGACGATCTTAACGACCGCCTCGGCATGATCCGGCCGACAGGATTGCGCGACGGGCGACCTCGGGAGAGAGCATGCGGATACTGAAAGACCGGGACCTTCATCAGCAGGCCTTCCGCTTCGTCGTGGTTGGCGCCGCGGCCGCGCTGATCTCCTATATCGTCTTCATCCTGCTCTACAATTCGGTACTCCCGGACAATATCGAGAAGGCCGCGACGGCACAGCCGATATCCTACATCGCCGGCATGGGCTGGAGCTTCTACTGGCATCGCCGCTGGACCTTCGGCTCGCGCGGCCATGTCGGTGGCGAGATGTTCTGGTTCCTGGTGATGAACGGTGCGTCGCTGGTCATCAGCACGGTCGGCATCCATCTGCTGGTCGATCTCGCCGGCCTGAACGCGCATCTCGGCTGGTTCCTCGTCACCGCCGTGACGACGATCTTCAACTTCACCTTCGGCCGGTTCGTCGTCTTCCGCACCCGCACCGAACAGTAGGCCGGCGGCCGGGCCAGGTTCAGCCGCGGCGCTCGCCGACCGGATGCTCGCCGATCTGCCGTTCGGCCGGTATCGAGCCCGCGGGTGGCGTAGGCTGGGCGATCCCGGCCGCTGTACGGCGCCCGTATGGCACCGCCGCCTCGCCGGCGAATTCCCGTTCGATCACCTGGCGCAGGACCGCCGCGAGCGCGATGAAGGTGAGGAAATAGTCGTAGTAGGCCAGCGACAGGGCCGCCGCGCCGACATAGAAGCTGCCCAGCGAGACCTGCATCATCGAGGCCAGGTCGCGGGCCCATTCGAGCCCCTTCTCGTCCTTGCATCGTCGTCGGACGTACCCGAGATTGCGCCAGGCTATGAAGCCGAAGGAAGTCCAGATGATCAGGCCCACGAAGCCGTGGTCGCCGAGGGTCTGGAAATAGACGCTGTGTGCCGCACGGGCGAGCGGGCTGTCGGGGACGAAGCGGAAGAAGACGTCTCGTAGCTGGGTCGCGTTGATGCCTCCGCCGGTGAGCGGACGTTCCTTGGCGATTCGCCACGCCACGTACCAGGCGTCGAGCCGCCCGCTGAACGAACCGTCCTCGGTCGCATGCTCGATCGTCTGCATGCGTTCGGTCCATTCCTGGGGCGCGAGCATGAGCGCCGGTACCATCAGCAACACGACCATGACCGGCATCAGCAGGTTGCGCCCGGAGCGCAGCCAGAACAGCACCAGCATGACGGCCATCGCCACGAAACCACCCCGTGACTGTGTCGCGATCACGCCGGTGCCGGCGCAGAACATGACCCCCATGCAGCCGAGTTGAATGAACCGCTTGGCCGTGTTCATGCGCAGGTAATTGAACAGCGGGATCGCCATGATGAAGGCGATCGCCAGATGGTTCCGGTCGTAGATGTAGGTCTTCGGCGGACCCGAGAAATGATGCGAACCGCTACCGGTCAGGAACCCTATGCTGCCCTGGATCGCGTAATAGCCGATCGAGATCGCCATCAGCCAGATCATCGCATGGAGACGCGCCTTGGTGTGCATCGTCGCCATGATCATGAAGAGCATGAGGAAGGTCTTGTACAGGGTGATCAGGAACTCCACCGAGTAGCCGGGCCGGTAGGCGGTGACGGTGGTCAGGGTCGCGTGAAGCAGGAAAATGATGAAGATCACCATCGTCGAGTTCATCGGCAGGCGCTTCGGTTCGCGCGAGACCAGCCAGATGAACATCGCGGCGAGCGAGGAAATCATGGTCAGCTGGAACTGGTCGCCGCCCCAGACCAGGCGATGCGGATGCATGAAGGAGATCCACGCCCAGGTCAGGATGCCGACATGGGCTCCGAAGAAGGCGAGCACCAGCATCCCGAACACGCCGCCGATGAGCATCAGATTGAGCATCGTCCGCCCTTTTAACCCCTAATTCATGGCTCGGCCGCCAGCATAGCAAAGCGCGGCCGGCAATTCAGGCGGTAACTCCGCCCCGCGTTGGACAGTGGCCCTCGCGACCGCTAGGATTCCCGCTGGCGACGTTTCGTCCGGGATAGCCGGAAAGGCCTTAGAGAACCTTAAATGCTTCGTTTTCTCACACTCTTCGCGGTTATCGGCGTGTTCGTCGTCCTCATCTGGTCGATCCGCAACGACCGCGCCAAGCCTCGCGAACGCACCACGGGGTTGCTCGGCATGCGGGGCGGCATCGATCCGGAGCCGGAAAAGCCGCGGCACGACCGCTACGGCCAGAACTGAACCGCCGACGGACGCCTTCCTAGCGCGCGACCTCGAAATCCGCGGCCGAGAGCTTGCCGCGTGAAATCCCGCTCAGCACGATCGTCGCGCCGTCCGACAACGCGATTTCCAGCCCGCTGCCCGGCCGCTCCCGGGCCGTACTCAGCAGCAGCACGGGCGAAAGCGTCGCCGGAACGACGAGTCGGTCGCGGCCCGGCTCGAAATCGGTGATGACGGTCCGCCCCGGTGCCGCCGGATCGACGACGAAGCGATCGGCGCCGGCGCCGCCCGCCATCAGGTCGGACCCGCCACCACCGGCAAGCACATCGTCGCCGTTACCGCCGGCGAGCAGGTTGGCCGCCCCGTCGCCCTCAAGGCGCTCCCCGTCCTCGTCGGCAAAACGGAAGCCCGGCTGCTCCAGCAAGCCGCCGCCGGGCCCCGCGCTCGGCGCGAGCAGGAATGTCGGGTCGCCGTCATAGCCGCTCTGAAGCGTCTCGCTGTTCTCGACCACGAAGCGAAAGGCGTCGATCGCCCCCGGAATGCCGAAGGTGACCATCGCGGCCAGCGCCGCCCGGGCATGGGCGACATAGCCGTCGGTGGCGTTGGCGTAGCCGACGAAGCTCGAGGCGTAGCGGGGATCGCCGAATTTCTTGGCATACCAGCCGTCGTCGGGCACCACCTCGGACCACTTCGTGTGGCGCCTGTCGGTTTCGCGGTCGACGACGAAAAGCCGGTAGGCGGTCGCGGCGAAGGGATTGAAGCCCTTGTCCTCGGACAGGAAGCGGCCGACCGTCCAGTTCGCCTTCCAGCGCAGCAGGCGTACCGCCTTGTCCGAGCCGCGCGAGGCGATCAGCCCGATCGCGGAGGTGAAGAAATCATCCTCCCAGGGAGCGACCGCACCCGGATCGACGTAGCGCCGCCGCCAGATATAACCTTCCAGGTCGCCCGCCTCCCTGAGTTCCCGCCGCTCCACGTAGCGACCGAGATAGGCGTCCAGGTTGCGCTCCAGCAGGCCGACGAAATAACCCTTCATCGGGTCGTCGTCGGGGGTTACGAAGGCGGCGTTGCTCAGCGTCCGCATGGTCCAGGCCTGGCCGCGCACCTGGTTTGCCTGTTCGATCAGCCCCTTGTCGTTCTGCCGGTAATTCGGATCGAGGGCCGCCACGTGCCAGGCCGCCTGGGCCATCAGTTCCTCGAGATAGTAGCGGTCGCCGGTCAGCAGATAAGGCAGGTAGGTGAGTGACGGCACATGCGCCGCATCGGGGGTCCAGCCGGTCCCTTCGCGCTGGATGCCGCCCGGCGGGAGATCGCTGTTGGCGATCTGAGCCCCACCGAGATAGAGCCGCGGCCGGTTGTCGATGCGCAGCGGCCGATCGGTCTTCGGATCACGGAAGTGCCAGGGGATCGTGCCCGCGACCTCGGCATTCAGCTTCGCCAGCGCCTCGGCGCGGGGATCCATGCTGACCACCCATTCGGCGGACCAGCGCGGCAGCAGGCCGAGATCGGCACGCCCGCCCGGCGCCGGCATCTTGCGATGCACGCTGCCGCTCCCCATCGGCTCCCACTTGTAGTCGTCGAGGAAGGCCTCGATCTTCTGCATCTCCCAATCGCTGACGCCCCATGACAGGTCGTAGCTCGGCAATGCCCCGCTCCGCATCAGGTAGCGGACATCGGGGACGATCTGCACCGCCGGCGCGACGCCCTGCCAGACCACGTGACGCCACGTCGCGTTGCGATGCTGGAACACGTCCGCGATCCGGTAGGGGGCCGCGCCGCGGTCGCGGACGACAAGGCCGTACTGCAGGTTGCGGTTCGGTACCGTCGCCGCATCGTTGTGAAAGACCAGCGCGGTTCGCACCGGGCCGTCGGCGAAGACCCGGACATGCAGGCCGACCGAGAAACGCTCGTCGACCGGCCGGTTGGCGACATATTCGGTGACCAGCGGGCCGTCCAGCCAGGTTTCGAGGCCGCCCGCCTTCTCCGCCGCCGCAAGGGCCTCGGCAACGTCAAAGCTGGCCGCCGCCGGGCTCGGCTCGAGTGCCTTGATGGGAACGATCTCGACCGACTTGCCGTAACCCGCGGCAGCGAGCGCCGAAAGCGCGACATGGCCCTTCGCGGCGGCGCCGACGCGCCGATGCAGCATGACGTCAAGGCCTGTGCCGCCGGCGATCAGCGGCAGCGCGACCGTGACGATCGCGTGGCGCACCGAGCCGTCGTCGTGGCGCGCCTTCACGTCGACCTGGGTCGGCAGGGCATCGGATCCGGCATGGGCTTCCAGGTGGAATCCCTTGGCGAGGTCGCCGGGGACGAACGCCTGCCCGAAGCTGATCGTGCGGGCTGCCTGCGGGGTTGCCTGGTGATTGAGGAAGCGAACGGCGACGATCTCGTCCGGCGCCGACGGCTGCGGCAGTGCCGGGGCCCGGACCGTGTCGCCGGACTGGCCGGCTATGACGAGGCGGCCATCGGACGCGCGCACGATGTCGCCGGTCAGGCTGCTCGCCGGGGGCAGTCCGGGGGCCTTGCCAGCGGTCGCCGCCAGGCCCGCGGCGGTCGGCGCCAGATTCAGTGCGAGAACCGCCAGCGCCACGGACAACAGCCGGCGCCGGGTGCGCGGCGAATTACAGGTCATCAGCATCGTTTCGCTCCAGATCGGGCTACCGCCCGCCGCCAGCGGCGACGGCGAACACCACGGCATCCAGCCTCAGTCGAACGAGATGCCGGTGAGTTCCTTCAGCTTGGCCATGTCGTCTGCGAACAGGGCCCGGGCTTTCCGCCTCTCCTCGGCATCCAGTTTCGGGATGTCGTCGGTGATCGTCCGGCGGATCATGTCGCGCAGCACCGGCGGCGTAAAGCGCTTGGCGAAATTCGACAACGCGAAGAAGCGTTCTTCCGTTCCGGCGATCCGGGTCAGGATACGCCCAACGTGGTTGTACTGGTAGGACTGGTTCTTCGGACTGTCGAACTGGTACGGGAAATCGGCCGGGGCGACGCCGAGGAAGGCGGTAACCTGCCGCGCCACCGCGACCGGGTCGCGGGCCAGGTCGTCGAATTTCAGGATCAGGAACTGGTCGAGCGAGAAATGCTCGAGATAGACCGCGAGCTGGGCATGGTAGGACGACGTCGCGACATAGTTCGAACGCGGTGTGATCGCTTCCGCCCAGGGCCGCGTCTCGCGGCCGGCGCGCACGGTGTGCCAATAGGACGAATAGGTCCGGTCGATCGGATCGCGGAGGATATAGATCAGCCTGGCATCGGGCGCGACGCTGTGGATCCGCTCCGCGACATCGCGGCGGTCGACCTCGCTCAACGCGACGGGTGCCCCCGGATAGATCGGCGAATGGGTGTAGGAGGGCGAGGCATCAAGCAGCAGCGCGTCGTCCGGCGCGCCCTCGAAGCAATTGCGGTACCAGCCGAGCCCCTTTTCCCAGTGGGCGTTGAAGAAATTCGGCTCCTTCGGCCGGGAAACCGTGATCTTCGGGTGCTGGTCGAGGAGAAACGCGAGCGTCGTCGTGCCGGATTTCTGCGCGCCAATCAGATACGCCTTGGGCGGGAAACTCATGGAACGTTCCGGCAAGTTGAAACTGTTGCTCTGCGACACTGCTGTCCGGTGAAAATGCCACTAATGGGGTAGCCTGCGCAATCGGCAAGCGACATGGCCCCGAATGAAGAACGCCGCCCGGGCGGCAAATGCCAGCCGGGCGGCGCGTTCAACGGGTCGCCGTTTCGTCAATTGATGATGAAATCGGCTCCCGACAGGTCCTTCGGATCGATACCGAGCAGCATGACCTCGTTGTTGCCGCCGAGATCGAGGATGGTGTTCCCGTGCCCGTCCGACGACAGGGCCTTGAGGGCATCCGCGGCACTGTCGATGCCGTTGCCGTTCAGGTTCGCCTTGATGACGATGTCGTCGACCCCGGGGGTGAAATCGTCGATCACGTCACGGCCGCTGTTGCTGACGTCGAAGACGAAATCGTCGGCCCCTTTTCCGCCCTTCATGAAATCGTCGCCGCGACCGCCGTTCAGCCAGTCGTTGCCGTCGTTTCCGAACAGGAAGTCGTCGCCGTTGTTGCCGTACAGCTTGTCATTGCCGTCGCCGCCGAAGATCGCGTCATCGCCGCCGTTGCCGACGATCTTGTCGTTGCCAGCCCCGCCATGCAGCAGTTCGTTGTCGCTGCTGCCGGTGACGGTGTCGTTGCCCTTGCCGGCGACGATATGGTTGGCTGCCTCGATCCGGGCACCGTCCGGCCCCAGCGTCGGGGCGAAGTTGAAGGTCGGGGCGTTCTCGAACTTGGCCGACAGATGCTGGGTTTCACTGACCACGAAGCCGTAGGCTTCGAGTGCGCCCTCCGCCCCGTGCTCGACCATGGTCGCGAGCGACGCCCGGGCGATCGCCGGATAGCCGTCGGCAGCGTTCGGGCTGCCAACGAAGCTCTGCGATCCGTCGTTCGAATCGGTGCGAAGCTGATCCCACGACGAGTAGCGCGCACCGGACTGCTGGTCCTGGACGAAGATCCGGTAGGACGTCGCGACATAGGGATTGAAGCCCTCGTCCTCGGCGAGGAAGCGGCCCACAGTCCAGTTCGTCTTCCAGTCGAGCAGCGTATCCGCGCCATCGAAGCCGCGGCGGGCGAGCGTGCCCACGGCCAGCGTGAAGAAATCGTCCTCCCAGGGGGCCACCGCACCCGGCGCGACATAACGGTCGCGCCAGATATAGCCCTCGAGTTCGCCGGCCGAATCCATGGCACCGTCGATCACGTATTTCTTCACGTAATGGTCGAGATTGCTGTCGAGCAGCTTCTCGAAATAGGCCTTGGTCGGGTCCTTGTCGGGAATGATGTAGGCGGCGTCGCCGAGATTCCGCAGGCTCCAGGCCTGGCCGCGCACCTGGTTGTCGGATTCGATCACGCCGGCGCCGTTACCGCGGCTGTCCGGATTGAGCGAGGCGACGGTCCAGGAGGTCTGCGCCTTCAGTTCTTCCAGGTAATATTGCGACCCGGTCACCAGGTACGGCAGATAGTTGAGCGACGGCTGATGCGCGTTGTCGATCTGCCAGCCAGTGCCTTCGTTGGAGACGCCCCCTTCCGGCCGCGTCACGCCGCCGATGTTGGATTCGCCCAGGTAAAGGCGCGGATGGTCCTTGATGCTGACGACCTTGCCGGTCGCCTCGTCGATATAGTGCCAGGGAACCGAACCGGACGCGTCGGCGTTGGCCAGCATCACTTTGAGTGCGCGGGCGTCCTGGGTGACGAGATAGTTGACCGCCCATTCCGGGAGAATGCCGATGTCGTCGCGGCCGCCCGGCGCCGGCATGCCCATGAAGACCCCGGCCTCGCCCATCGGCCCGGTGTTGAGAGAGGCAAGCTTGTTGTAGGCGCCGCTGATGTCGGAGGCGGAAACGCCCGTGCTCAGGTCGTAGCCCGGCACCGCCCCGGTCTCGAACAGGTAGGGCACGTCATAGACGACCTGCAGGCCCGGCGCGTCGTCCGACCAGACCTCGCTGTGCCACGTGCCATGACGGTGATGGTCCAGGTTGTTGTACTTCTCGACGACCTTTCCGTCCTCGCGGATCGTCACGTCGTAGGTGACGTTCGTGACGTTGGTCGAGAAGGTCTTCGAGTTCGAGACGACGACGTCGGTCATGACCGAACCGTCGGCATAGGCGCGCACGTTGAAGCGCGCCGTCAGCAAGTCGTTGACCTCGACTTCGGCTGAATACTCGCTCGCCAGCGGGCCCTTGAGCCAGGTCGTCAGACTGCCGTCTTTCATCGCATCGCGGAGGACGTCGGCCGCGTCGATGTGAATGGTCTTGCCGGCGTCCTTGCCGCTCTCGATCTTGAAGTCGACGGTGAGATCGTAGCCGTTGGATAGAATCTTGGAGGCGCTGATCGAGCCGCTCCCCGACGGCGAGTTCGCCGTCGAGAGCATGACGTCGATCGCCTTGCCCGACGACACGCTGGGTCCGTTCAGCGTGAGCACCGCATGCTTGACCGAACCGTCGTCGTGAAACGCCTTCGCATCCATCTGCAGCGGCACCTGGATGCCGTTGATGTGGGCGACGAGGGCCTTCCCGGCAGGGACGTCGCCTTCGGCGAAGACATGGCCGAAGGTATAGTGATCGGCCGCTTCCTGCTTGTTGCCGTTGTTGGCAAGACGGATGGAAACGACTTCGTTCGAACCCTTCGCCTGGTCGAGTTCGGGTGCGTAGAGCAGGCCCTTCTGATTCAGCTTGCCGACCGACTCGTAGAAATCACCCGGAATGTCCGGCAGCTTGTCGACATTGCCCGACGAACTGTTTCCGGAAGAGCTGTTGCCCGACGAGCTGCTGCCCGAGGAACCCGATTTGCCGCTGCCGGACGAACCGGAACTGCCGCCGGACGAACTGGAACTGCCGCCGGAGGAACTGCTGCCGCCGGAGGAATTGCCGCCGGATCCGGCCGAGCCGTTGTTGTTGTAGACGTTCGTCTCGTGGCGGACGTCCCCGCCGTTCATGTAGCTGCCGCCGCCGTAGTTGCCTTCGTTCAGCGTGCCCGGGACGTAGCCGGAGTTGCCGCCTGTGTAGCTGCCGCCCGTGTGGCTGTTTCCGCCGGCGGCGCCGCTGCTGTAGACCGGCGTGCTGCCGCCGCCCGAAGAGTGGATCGTCTGCTCGTGCGACATGCCGCCGCCGACCGCCGAGTAATTGCCGCCACCGCCCGGCTGGCCATGCAGTATGTCGCCGCCATTCATCGGGTTGAAAGCGCCCTGCTGCCAGCTCGGGATGCTGAGACCCGGATGGCCGGCCTCGCCGCCGCCGTTGCTGATGTTGGCGTACCAGTTGTTGATTGCGCCGTTGGAGGAACCGTCCGCCGCGCCCGTGGTCGCCGTTGCATGCAGCGGACTTCCGGACCCGGATCCGCCGGCGGTCGCCGCTCCGGCCCCGGTGTGACCCTCCGTCGCGATCCTGAGAAAGGCTTCCATGCCGCTGGCGCTGAACTGCGAGCCGAATAGCCCCGCGCTCTGCGACGATGTCGAATTGCCTGCCTCGTTCATATACGAGGCGAGCAGATCGAAAGTAGCCATGAAATCGCTATAGTGGGAAGGCATGTAAAATGCTCCAGTTCGTCGTCCTACTGCATGCGCGCCTGCTAATCAGCGGTGCGCCTGCTCCTGATTACCGGGTCAACGCATGTCGTCGACCGAATGAATTGAAAAGGATCCCTGCAACCGTTCCGCCCATCGTCAGTGCCGGCAGCGGCGATTACGTATGTGGTATTACCGCTCGGCAATTTCACACACGCTTTCCCTTCGCCACACTTGGCGCTGACCAGATTCTCGTTCTGCTGCATGGTCCCCTGACCGACCCCAATCATCGTCCAGAGCGACCCGCCGAATTGATCTCCCCCAACCGGCTGGTCGCCCTCGGTTTCTAGCGAACCCTGCCAAACGTAGTTAACAAATTCGTTAACGCTGGGGCACCGTCGGATCGGACCGGCCTTCCGACAGTTAAGGCAATGTCTGAAGTAGAGCCCGCAACGTCTTGCGGACCCTGCCCGATCTCGACAATTGGCGTAGAGAATATATGCGCAATATCAAGCACTTAGGCTTGCAAGTGCATTTTTGCAACAGTGAAACAATAAGGCAAATACAGTGCTAGCTGCGAATCACTTGCCGAAATATTTCCGACAATCATCACAACTTTGTCACAGGCGGGGAAAGTGAAGAAATCGCGGACCAGCGAAAAGACCGGACATGCGATCAGTCAAGCCGCACCGGAGATCGCCGGCGACCGGTCGGTCGCCTCGACGACGGGGTGATTCCAGGAGCGGATTGGCACTGATCGGACATGACAACGGGGCCGGCTTGCAGCCGGCCCCGTGTCGTGGTGCCAGTAAGGCTCAGTTGAAGATGAAGTCGGAGGCCGAGAGATCGTCGGGGTCGACACCGAGCAGGGTAATATGGTTCCCGTTGCCGAGATCGATTACCGCGTCGCCGTCGCTATTGGCCGAAATCGCCGCCAGGGCATCCGCTCCACTATCGATACCGTTGCCGTTCATGTTCGCCTTCAGAACGATGTCATCGAGACCGGTCTCGAAGTCTTCAATAACATCCTTTCCGGTTCCGTTGCTATCGAAGATGAATTGGTCCGCACCGGCACCGCCGTTCAGAAGATCGTTGCCGGAGCCGCCGGTCAGCTGATCGTTGCCCTTGCCACCGAACAACTGGTCATCGCCGGCATTGCCATAGAGCTTGTCGTTGCCGTCGCCGCCGAACACCCAGTCGGCGCCGCCGCCGCCCGAGATCACGTCATTGCCCTTCAGGCCATGCAGGAACTCGTTGGCATTGGTGCCGGTGAGCGTGTTGGCCGAGTCGTTGCCGATGATGTAGTCCTCTTCACCGAGACGATCGCCGTCCGACCCGATCAGCGGCGCGAGATGGAAGACGCCGTTCTTCTCGTAGTTGGCGTGCATGCTCACCGTCTCGCCGACGACGAACCCGAAGGCCTCGACCGCACCATCGACACCGGCATCGATCATCGTCGCCAGCGCCCCGGCGGCGATCGCCGGATAGCCGTCCGCCGCGTTCGGCGTGCCGACCAGGCTGGTCGAACCGTCGTTCGAGTCGGTGTAGAGCTGATCCCAGGAACTAAAGTGGGTTCCCGTCTGTTCATCACGGACGAAGATACGATACGAGGTCGCAACATATGGATTGAAACCCTGTTCCTCGGCCAGGAAGCGGCCAACGGTCCAGTTCGCCTTCCATTCGAGCATCGTCTGCGCGAGGTCGTAGCCGCGGGACGCCAGCGTGCCCATTGCCATGGTGAAGAAATCGTCCTCCCACGGCGCCACGGCACCGGGTGCCACGTAGCGGTCGCGCCAGATGAAGCCTTCGAGTTCGCCGGCGGAGTCGTAGGCGCCGTCGATGACGTACTTCTGCACGTAGGCCTCGAGATTTTTGTCGAGGATCGATTCGAAGTAGCCCTTCATCTGGTCGTCGTCCGGCAGGATGTAGGCCGCGTCACCAAGGTTCCGCATCGTCCATGCCTGGCCGCGCACCTGGTTACCGCGCTCCATCAGGCCTTCGCCGTCCTCGCGGTAGTTCGGATCGACCGCTCCGATCGTCCAGGAGACCTGGGCCTTGAGCTCGTCGCGGTAGTACTGCGAGCCGGTGATCAGGTAGGGCACGTAGTTGAGGGCCGGCTGATGCGCCGAGTCGGGCTCCCACCCGGTGCCGGCCGCGGACGCGCCGCCCACCGGGGTGGTCGCGTTGCCGACGTTGGCACTCCCCAGGTAAAGGCGCGGATGATCCTCGACGCTGACCACGTCGCCGGTCGCCTCGTCGATATAGTGCCACGGGACCGAACCTGAAGCATCGGCGTTGCGGAGCATGACCGCTTCGGCGCGCGCATCCTGCGACAACAGGTAATCGACGGTCCAGGCCGGCATCAGGCCGATATCGTCACGGCCGCCCGGCGCCGGCATGCTTTCCCTGACACCCGCGTTCGACATCGGATCGTTGTCGTTGACCAGGCCGTCGTAGGCACTGACGACCTCGCCTTCGCGGGCACCCATGGAGGTATCGATGGCCGGGATCGCGCCGGTCTCGATCAGGTAGTCGACGTCGTAGATGACCTGCACGCTGTTGCCGCCATCGGATTCGACCTGGGCATGCCAGGTGCCGTTCTGGTGGTGCTGCAGGTTGTTGTGGCTCTCGACGACCTGCCCGTTCTGCTTGATCGACACGTCGTAGGTGACGTTCTGGGTATCGATCGAGAAGGTGTGGCTGTTGCTGAACACCACATCGGTCGTGACCGTTCCGTCCGCGTTGGCGCGGATGTCGAAGCGCACCTGGATCATGTCGGTGACGTCGACCTGGACCGAATATTCGCTGGTCAGCGGACCGTTCAGCCAGGTCGTGTAGTCGCCGCTCTGCAGGGCGTCGGCGAGCACGTCGGCAGCCTCGATGTGGTACGACTTGGAGCCGAATTTCATGTCGACATCGACGTCGTAACCGCCGTCGAGGATCGAGGCGATGCTGACGGACCCCGTCGGCGCCGGATCCGATGACGTCTTGAGCATGACGTCGATCGCCTCGCCCGCATCGAGGGCCGGGCTGGCAACCGTCAGTACCGCGTGGCGCACGGAACCGTCGTCATGGGTCGCCTTGACATCCATCTGGAGCGGCACTTCGACGCCATCGATCATCGCCGTCAGACCGGTGCCGGACGGCACGTCGCCCTTGGCGAATACCTGGCCAAACGTCTTGTAGCCGGAGTCCTCGGCGCTGCTGCCGTAGTTGTAGAGGCGAACCGCGACCACGTCCTCGGCTTCCGCCGCCTGGGTGATATGCGGCGCCTTCAGTACGTTGGCACCGGTCAGGCCCGGCGTCGAGATCGAGCCACTGCTGTCGACCGGGATCGGATCGGCCGGGACCGGGTCGGTCGGCGTCGGATCAGTCGGCGTCGGGTCCGTTGGCGTCGGGTCGGTCGGCGTCGGGTCGGTCGGCGTCGGGTCCGTCGGAGTCGGGTCGGTCGGCGTCGGATCGGTCGGCGTCGGATCGGTCGGCGTCGGATCGGTCGGCGTCGGGTCCGTCGGTGTCGGGTCGGTGGGCGTCTGACCGCCGTTCCACTCGCCGATCGTCTTGTCACCGTCGGCGAAGCGCAGCACCTCGATGTTCGAAAGCGTGTCGGTGCCTTCGCCGGTACCGTTCGACTTGACGACATAGTCGCCATAGGCGTTCTTGCTCACCGTGTAGTCGGAGGCGTTGCCGCTGTAGACCGCGACGTCCAGGCCATCGCCGCCGTCGAGCGTGTCGTTGCCGGCGCCGCCCTCCAGCGTGTCGTTGCCGGCATAGCCATACATCTTGTTGGCGCCGAGATTGCCGACGATCCGGTTGTCCAGATCGTTGCCGTGAACCGGCCAGGCCTCGGAACCGGTCAGGATCAGGTTCTCAACATTGTCCCAGAGCTTGCCGGTCTTGTAGGTGTCGAGATAGACGGTATCGATACCTTCGTTCGCCTTTTCCTCAACCGAGTCACCGTAGTGGGCGTAGTAGGTATCGTTGCCCTTGCCGCCGCGGAGCGTGTCCCAGTAGGAAAGGCCGTCCAGCCGGTTGTCGCCGTCGTTGCCGATCAGCAGGTTGCGGTTGGCGTTGCCGGTCGCGTTGATGTTGGCGCTGCCGACGAGACGGATGCTCTCGATCTCGTAGTTGTACTCGATCGAATAGTCGACCGAACTCACCGCCGTATCGAAGCCGCGGGCATAGCGCTCGCCGATGACATCGTTGACGTTGTCGACGAGATAGCTGTCGTCGCCCGAGCCACCGTCCATCCAGTCGGCCCCGGCGCCGCCCGAGATGACGTCGTTGACGCCGTCGACGCCGTAGATCCGGTCATTGGCGTCGGTGCCGAGGATCGTCGGGGTGACGCCCCAGTCGAGATTGCCGGAAACCGGGTCGACCGTGATGATCACCGTCGCCGTCGCCGTCGCGCCCTGGGCGTCCGTGGCCCGGTAGACGAAGGTGTCCTCGCCGCTGAAGCCGTCCGCGGGGACATAGGTCAGCGTGCCGTCGGCATTGACCGTGACAAGACCATGGGCCGGCTGCTGGACGATGCCGTCGATGGCCAGCGCATCGCCGTCCGCGTCGACATCGTTGGCCAGCACGTCGATGACGATCGACTGGCCGGCATCAACGCCGATGAAATCGTCGGTCGCTTCCGGCACCGCGTTGATCTTGTTGACCAGGACGCTCGCCGTCGCGATCGAGAAGCCGCCGTTACCGTCGCCGACCCGGTACTTGAAGCTGTCCTCGCCGTGGAAGCCTTCCGCGGGCGTATAGGTGATGGTGCCGTCGTTGTTGATGAAGACGGAACCGTGCGCCGGCTGCTCGGTGATCGCCTGGATGCTCAGCGCATCGCCGTCGCCGTCACTGTCGTTGGCCAGCACGTCGATGACGATCGAGCTGCCCTGGTCGGTCGTCGCGACATCGTCCGATGCGGTGGGACCGACATTGACCGCCGCCACGTCGATCCGCACGGTCGCCACCGAGGAGCCGCCGTTGCCGTCGCTGACGCGATAGCTGAAGCTGTCCTCGCCGGTATAACCATCCGCCGGAACATAGGTGATGGTGCCGTTTCCGTTCACGGTCACGACGCCGTGCGACGGCTGGGAGGCGATGCCGGAAACGGTCAGCACGTCACCGTCGGCGTCGCTGTCGTTGGCCAGCACATCGAAGGTGACAGGCTGGCCGGCCTTGGCCGCGACCGCATCCGCGGCCGCCTCCGGGGCCTGGTTGACCGCCGTGACGTTCAGCTCGACCGTGGCCGTGGAACTGCCGCCGCGGCCGTCGCTGATCTCGTAGGTGAAGCTGTCCGCGCCGTTGAAGCCGGCGGGCGGCACATAGGAGAAACTGCCGTCGGCATTGACGGTGATCTGGCCGCCCTCGGCGGTCTCGCCGGTGAAGGCCACGACCTGGAGTTGGTCGCCGTCGAAGTCGCCGTCGTTGGCCAGAAGACCGCCCGCGGCCGCGACGCCGAAGGTGTTGCCGGCGACCGAATAGCTGTCGTTCGCGGCATCAGGACCGTTGTTGCGGCCATCGAGGAAGACGGTGCGGTCGGCGAAGCGAACCTCCTCGACACCGCCCACCTTGATCGTGTCGGTACCGTTCGAGAAGGAAACCTCGACCGCCTGGAAAGTCGGCTGCTCGCCGCGATGGCCGGGCACGCGAATGATCTCGGTTTCGGCCTGCTTCTGGTAGTCGCCGATATTGCCGTCGATCGTCACGACGTCATAACCGGCACCGCCAAGAAGGACATCCTCGCCGCCGCCGCCACTGATGACGTCGTCGCCGTCATGGCCGACCAGCACGTTGTCACCGGCATCGCCGATGATCATGTCGTCGCCGCGACCGGCCACCACGTTCTCGATGCCGATCAACGTGTCGACGCCGATGTCCGGGTCGCCGGAGGCGACGCCTTCGGCCAGGTCGACGCGGATCGACTCGTCGGCGCTGGTGTAGACCACCCAGTCCTTGCCGCTGCCGCCGATCAGGGTGTCGTTGCCACGGCCGCTGCCGCCGATCAGGACGTCGTCGCCATCCGCGCCCGAGATCGTGTCGTTGCCGTCGCCACCCTCGAGAACGTCGTCAAGGTCAGTGCCCTCGACGTGAATGTCGGCACTGCTGCCGAACAACGGGATCGAGGGATCGTCGGTCGCCAGGATCTTGTCGGCGAACTGGATGTACTCGACCTTGTAAAGGGTATCGATGGTCTGCTGGTCCTTGGAGATAACGACGATCTTGCCGTCCTCCAGCCGGAAGACATCGAAATCCGCGCTCTGCGCGAAATAGGCGGCCGTGTCGTTGCCGTTGCCGCCGCTCAGGTAGTTGATCCCGGTGCCGCCGTTCAGGATATCGTCGCCGTCGGCGCCATAAAGCGAGTCGTCACCGTCGCCGCCGAACAGCGCGTCCGCGTCGGCGCCCCCGTGCAGCAAGTCGTCACCGGCGCCGCCATAGAGCGTGTCCTCGCCGTTCTGGCCCTTCAGGACGTCGTCGCCATCGTCGCCATACAGCATGTCGTCGCCGGCTTCGCCATAGAGCCGGTCGTCGCCGTCGCCACCGTTGAGGACATCGTCGCCGGTACCGCCGTAGAGCTTGTCGTTGCCGGCATCACCGTAAAGTTCGTCGTCGCCGTCCTGGCCCTTGAGCAGGTCGCTGCCCTCGCCGCCGTTCAGTTCGTCGTCGCCGTCACCGCCATAAAGCTTGTCGTCGCCGCCGTCGCCGAAGAGCTGGTCGTCGCCGTCATTGCCGCGAACGGTATCGTTGTTGTCGCCGCCGTGAACCTCGTCGTTGCCGGCGCCGCCACGGACGTCGTCATTGCCGTCGCCGCCATAAACGATGTCGTCGCCGTTGCCGCCGTTCAGATAGTCGTTACCGGCGCCGCCATCCATCTGGTCGTCGCCATTCTGACCCTCGAGGCGGTCCGCCCCGTCTTCGCCATGGATCTCGTCGTCGCCCGACCCGCCGCGTATCGTGTCCTCGCCGGCGCCACCATAGAAGGTCTCGTCCTGGCTGCTGCCGGTCATCTTGTCGTCGCCAGAGGTGCCGTACCTGGCATACATGTCCCAGGCGCTTTCGAGGCCGAACAGATCGATCGGCCAAAGGCTGTTATTCGCAGTCGTCCCGCTGGACTGGTTAAACAGGCTGTACAGGGAATTCATGAAATCGTCGTAGCGAGAAGGCATCGGTTACAACTCCAGTTCGCGGGCGTACTGCGCAATCGCGGTCTTGCGTAGGCACCAATTCTCGGCGCCGGTTCTGATCTACTGGTGAGCGGTCCGGTCTGATCGTTCAGATCCGTCCCCGCGTTCCAGCCCCCTCCTAAAACACGTCCCCTGATCGCCTTGACGATATCCCGGACCCGAGGCCGGCCTCACATCCGGCCGGGTCAGAGAGCTTCAGAGTTGATTGAGGTTTTAGGCCGAAATTCCTAAAAAGGTATTAAGCGAAGCAAATAAAAATCGATAACATTTTAGACAAATTCCCATATCGAGAGACAGAACAGGTTGTTTCAGACAATACAATTCCCTCTTCGGAAATTTTTCCGAACCTACATTCCATGTTATTTTGGGGTGATCTAGTTGATTATTGTCTTATTGAATGACTTCAACAGACAAAAATAGAAACTGATCTTCTAAACACAAGTACAGATGAAATCGGTCATCTAGCGGTTCACTAATCATGGTGCTACGCAAACTTACCTATTTTCTACTCACTGAGCATTATTACTGGTCGCCTTCGACGGCCTTGCCGCCGATCCGACAGCACCCGCCCGAACCGCGCCCCAGGGCGCATGGCGAATGCTGTCATGACGCCGTTATACCGCCGTCGCCGGGGCGGCAGTGTGGCTTGTGTGTGTCAAGAATGGCGCACACGCCCGGGCCTGCATGCCCGTCGGGTGGCATGACGATCGGTTGAATGGATCGGGGGGAAGTGTGCGGGCCGCGTAAGCGCGGCCGCGCGGGGCGGCTCAGCGTCCGGCCAGGACCTTGTCGTAGACGGCCTGCATCAGGGCCATCCGTCGCGTGAAGCTGTGCTCACGCTCGACGCGCTCGCGCGCCGCCACTGCAAGCCGCCGGCGCAGGGCGGCATCGCTGCAGAGCGGCGCGAGCCCCTCTCGGAGGCCCTCGGCGGAACCCGGATCGACGAGCCGCATGTCCCCGTCATCGCGCCCGAAGGCCGGCATCCCGCCGACCCGGGTCGAGAGAATCGGGACCTCCATCGCCATCGCTTCCAGGATGACGTTCGGCAGTCCTTCCCGGTGGCTCGAAAGACAGAATATGTCGAAGCCCTCGAACAGGCTGCGGGTATCCTGCGCGAAGCCGAGCAGGCGTACCCGGTCGGCCAGCCCGAGGGCGGCGATCTGCGCCTCCAGCGAAAGCCGCTCCGGGCCCTCGCCGGCAATCCGGAGCTCGAGATCGTGGCCGTCCCGGATCAGCCCGCCGACCGCCTCGATCAGCAGGTCGAAGCCCTTCTCGCCGGACAGGCGGCCAACCGCGCCGATGACCAGGCGACCGGGCGGCGTCTGCCGTCCCGGGGCGTCCTCGGCCGGAACCCGGCGACGGAACTCCTCCGTGTCGATCGCGTTCTCGATCAGGTGCATCCGGTCCTCGGCGACCCCGGCCGAACGACCGGCGGCGAACAGGTCGTCGGACACCGCGACGACGGCGTGATGGCGCGGCAGCGTCCAGCGGTCGATCGCGTAATAAAGGCCGGTGCGGCTGGTGTGCGTGACCCAGCCATGCATCGTGGTGACAAGGCGAAAGCCCAGCAACGGCCTGAGCAGGACACCGATGAGATTGGTCTTGTAGTCGTGCCCGTGCCAGATGCCGATCTTCTCTTCGCGGCAGATCCGGGCCAGCCGCCACAGGGTCCGCGGACTGAGCGCCCCGGCGTCGCCGATGCCGATCAGCGGACAGTCGCGTTCCCTGGCCCGCGCCTCGATAACCGAGAACTCGGAATCGCCCGGCGCGTGCAGGTAGCAGGCGATCGCCCGATAGCGCGCCGGATCGAGATGGCGCGGCGAGTTCAGAATCGTCTTTTCAGGCCCGCCGCCCGCACCGCTGACGATCCGGGTATGCAGGATGCCGACCGGAGCGTCAAAGCGGCCCATGCTCACCCTCACTTGAAAACCCCTGCAGCAGGGCTTCGAATTGCGTTGCCTTGGCGGCCCAGCTTTCCGCCTCCAGCGCCTCCCGTGCCCGCGCCTGCCCCGCCGGCAACGGCGCACCGGCACGTTCCAGGCACAAGTCGGCAAAGCGCGCCGGATCGGACGTCAGGTCCATTGCCGCCGCCCAGTCGCGGTTGGCCGGCAGCTCCGCCGCCACGACAGGCAGGCCGGTTGCCAGATATTCCTTCAGCTTGAGCGGCTGCATGGCCCGCGTTACAGGCAGGTCGCCATAGGGCATCACCAGGACGTCGGCCCGGGCCGCCTCGGCCGGCAGTTCGGAAAGGCCGACCTGGCCGACCCATTCGATTCCCGGATGGGCGAGCAGCGCCGGGTCCACGTCGGAGCGCGGGCCGACCATGCGCAGGGTCGCGACCTCGGCAAGCTTCAGGCAGATCGCGCTGTCGAGACGGCCGTCCGCGAGGCCCCAGAAAAGCAGCACCGGCTTTTCCTCCGGCCGACGCGGACGTCGCCGTGTCACCTGCCGCCAGAAATCGAGATCGACGCCGTGCGTCAGCATGGCCGGTGAATGCCCGAGCGTCCGCATCCGCCCGGCGAGATGACCGGAGACCGCGATCACGCCTCGCATGTGGGCAACCAGGTCGCGTTCCATCGTCACCAGGGTCTGCTTGTCCAGCCCGGGCCATTCGCTCAGGTCGTCGACGCAATAGTAGACCCAGTTGAGATCGGCCGTCCGCTCCGCCAGATCGGCGACGATCGGCACCGTGGTGATCACAGCGAGCGGGCGCGGCGCGCGATAGAGAACGTCGTGCAGGGCGCGCAGGAAAAGCCGGCGGTTCAACGCGCGCTCGGTCCGGCTGGCAAAGCCGGGCCAATGCACCGGCGCGTGGATGTCGGGTGCAAGCGACGTATCCGTCGCATTCCTCTCGTCGGCAGCCGGGCGCGGCCGGCCGCCTGAAATCCATTCACGCAGTTTCTCCGCCGCGCGCGCCAGATCCCGCATGCTGAGTGACGGTCGCCGGGTTCCGATCGTGTTGACCCAGTCGACCTGGTAGCTCGGCAGGAGATGCCCCAAGAGATGCTGGCTCGATGACGGGTGACGCCCCCAGTCGTCGCTGAAGACAACCAGTCGCGGCCTCACGCCGGCGGTGGCGTTGTCCGCTCCCCCGGCCGCCATGTCAGGTTTTCCTATCGCCTTCGGCGAAAGCGCTTTCATCACGTCACTCTACTCGGCCGCTATCGGGAATGCCGGCCGCCCCTGTCTGTCCGGGACCCTACCGGCCAAGCAATAACGATTACTGAACATGACGGAGATCGGACTGGCGGAAGCCGGCACGGGCCGGCTGACGTATGGTCGAACGGGCACCGGCGCCAGCGGGCGGCGCGATCACGTCGGGCGGCGCGACGCGTCCGCCTCTCAGGCCGCCGCGGTGCTCGCCCCTGTCCCGGCGCCCTCGGTACCGAGGAAGGCGGACGGTTCGTCGAGCCGGCGAAGACGCAGCGACGAGACGAGGTTGCGGACTTCCTGGCGCGCCGCGAGGTGACTCATCGACAGCGGCATGTCGACTCCGGGACGGGTCAGGTCGAGCAGGGTCAGCCCCTTGTGGAACAATTCGCGATAGATCACCCGTTCGCAGAAACCGGGCGCGACGCGATAACCGAGCCGCGGCGCCAGATCCTGCAGGACCGTCGCCATGCGGCGCTTGTTGTGGGCGTCGATATGGGTCAGGCGGTTGCGCATGATGACCCAGTCGATCCGGTGGCCGTCGATCGTCGAACGGCGCTTGCGCTGCGACCAGACCATCTCGCTGTACCAGGTCGGACGCAGGAACTCGCCGCTTTCCGGGTCGAGGCGGGCGATCAGGTCGAGATCGATGAAGCTGTCGTTCATCGGCGAGACCAGGGTATCGGCGAAGGAATGGCAGATCCGCGCGATCAGGTCGTCGCTGCCCGGGCAGTCGATGACAACGAAATCGTTCTGGAAGATCAGTTCCTCTAGCGCCCGGCCGAAACGCTGGATCTTGCTGTTCCGTTCGCTCAGCGCCTGGGTCAGATTGCTCGGCGGGATCGCGCGGATATCCGGCATCGGCAATTCGATGCCCCGGTTCCGCGCGAAGGCGGCGCGGTTCTCGAGATAGCGGGCAAGCGTCTGCTGCCGCCCGTCGAGGTCGATGGCGCCGACGCGATAACCGCGATCGACAAGGGCGACCGACAGGTGCATGGCGGTCGTCGACTTGCCCGACCCGCCCTTGATATTGCCGAGCACGATGATGTAGGCGCGGCGGACCGACTTCTTCTTCGGGCCTTTTCCAACTTCCGGGATACCATCGCCGAGGATGTGATCGTGCGGCAGCTGTGTACGCAACTGTTCGAGAATATTCATCCAGTGCCCTCAGACCTCGTTCGCGACCAAAGTCACAACATCTGAACTACAGCGATTGATCCACTATTCAGCGCACGATTTGGAACGCCGTTCCAACTAATCAAGATCGACAAATCGCCCGCGATGCCGGGCACGTTGGGTTTATCGCGTTTCCCGGCGGGTTTCAATACATTGCGTATGTAGAATAGACGCTCACCACATGTTGTGCCGGGATTTCCTCAAGGCTTTTCCGGGGCTTAGCATGAGCGCCTCACACCGCATTGAAGCCTCCGACGAATTCGTCTCGCCCCGACGACGCGGTGCGCCGCGCCGCGCGAGGTTGCCCGCGTGAGCGCGCGTGATCATCGAGGCTCACTGCTGAACAGCCGGGGACACGCGGCGGCGCGGAAATACCGGCTTAGAAGTCATCCGAGTTCATCCAGCAGCGACTGCGCGCACTTGAGGTCCGCCGTCTCGAACCCTTCGGTGAACCAGTCGTAGATGGGCCTCAAGAGATCGCGGGCATCGTCAGGCTTGCCCTGATCGAGCCACAGGCGCGCCAGATTGGTCGCGGCCCTCAGTTCCCACCCCCTGGCATTCTGGGCTTGGGCAACCGCGATGGCTTTCCGGAAACAGGTCTCGGATTCGGAAACATTCGCGTTGCCACCATTGAGGAGAAGCTGACCCTTGATCCGGAGGAGTTCGGCCTCCCAGATTCGTTCACTCGTCCGGGTTATCTCACCCAGAGCGTCGGCGACGATGGCCAGACCGTCTGCCGTCTGCCCATCCTGGCCGTAGGCAGGCGCCAACATGGACAGCCAGAGAGGGTTCACCAGATTCGAGCCAACCGCACGACAGGCATCGATGGTCACGCGTATGCGGGTGATGTTCTCGACGGCCTCTCCTTCTTCAAGATCGAGCAGCACCCGATGAAGGGGAATTCTGTTGAAATGGATATATTGCGGGAAACCTTTCTCAGTGGCCATATCCACTCCGGATGTGGCATGTCTCCGCGCCATTTCATGCTCGCCGCGCATCAGACAGATTACTGCCGAAGCACAATGCACAAAGGCTTCGCTGAGCGGGTGGTTCAGTTCCTGCGCCAGCTTCAAGCCTCGCGTCGTCGATTCCCGTGCCCGATCAGGAAAGCCAAGCGCAAAAAGGCACCAGGCGTTGAAGCAATAACTGCCGACGCCCATATCCGCCCCGCCGAGGCCCGCGGCAAATGCTCTGTGAATGGCGCTGTCATAGGACGAACTTGCGCGGTCCAGGCACGCGTGACCGGCTTCAAGTTCACCAAGGAATGTCAGGGCATAGCCAAGCGACCGGTCGGCGGCCAGATCGGGGCCGGGCACTTTGCGCGATCCCGCCAATTTGACAAGATACTCGGCAAGTTCGCGCGATCTCTTCAGGTCCGCGCGAACGAAATAAATGACGGACAGCCCTTGCACGATGGAGAATTCCTTCTCCACGTCTGCCATCTCCCGACACAATGCAAGCGCCCGAAGGTAAGCGGTTTCCGCCCGCACAGCCGCGTATCCTTCCGCGGCGATCAGGACCTGGCCCATCGACATCTGCATCGACAGCTCGAGTCGGTCGCGCGCACTCCCTTCCGGTAGAGTTTCGACCAGTTCCAGCCCTTTGGACAGATGGGCGATGGCTTCGCTGTGCGCCGACATGCGTATGGCGCGCGCGCTGGCCCTCTGGAAATAATCGACAGCGTTCTCGCCCTTGCCCGCCTCCAGATAGTGATGGGCAACCAGTTGCGGGCTCATCTCGACAATCTCCGGGAAGCTCGCTTCCATGAGCTGCGCTACCTGCAGGTGACATTGCTCGCGGGTCCGGCGCAGCAGCGAGCCGTAGGCCGCATCCTGAACAAGGGCGTGCTTGAAGATATACCTGGCGCGCGGGGGCCGCCCCCGCCGATACAGCAGTTCGGCATCGACCAATTGTTGAAGCCCATCCTGCAACACGCTGTCGCTGGTGGCCGACAAGCCAGAGATCATTTCGTAGGCGAATTCCCGCCCCAGGACCGAACCTAGCTGGGCCAACTCGCGAACCTGGGGAAGCCGATCCAGGCGCGCCATCAGGGATTCCTGCAACGTGTCGGGAATGCTCAACGAGGAGAGCGGCCCGGTCAGCACCAGACGGTCCCCGATATCCCGGAGGATGTCGGACGCGAGGATGGTCTTGGTCAGTTCCTCCACATACAACGGCACGCCGTCCGCCTTGGTAACGATGTGATCGATCACATCCTCGGGCAAGGTATTCCGGCCCGCGGTATTGGTGATGAGCGCCGCGGCATGCTGGGCTTCCAGACGATTCAACGTGATCGGCGTGATGTGCGAGCGCGCCGGCCAGGGCGGGATGAAATCCGGACGGGCGGTGAGAAGCATGAGCAGCGAAGCGGTCGGCACCTGATCGATCTGCACGCCGATCAGTTCCAGCGTCGACGGGTCCGCCCAGTGCAGGTCTTCCCAAATCTGCATTATCGGCCGACGTTCCGCCTCTTCCAGGATCATGGCAATTACAAGGTCCTGGATCCGCTGTTTCTGCTGTTGTGGCGTCAATGCGAGCGGCGGATAGCGGTCCTCCGGCAAAGGCAGGCTCAACAGCGCCGCCAAGAGGGGTACTGTCTCGCTGGTCGGTTGTTCGAAGTCCTGAAGTGCCACCTCCAGCTTGCCCAGGCGCGCGCCGGTGTCGTCTTCAGGCTGCCAGCCGGCCAGCCGCTTGAAATATTCGATGACCGGGAAAAATGCGCTGTTCACGTGGTAGGGCGAGCAACGCAAGACGATCTGCGGCAAGCCCTCTGCCCGAATTTCAGCCCGCAGCCCGTCGACCAGGACGCTCTTGCCGATGCCGGCTTCACCGCTGATCGTCACAGCCTGCCCGCGTCCCTCTTCCTGAACGCTTTGCCAGGCACGGCGCAGCAACCCAGACTCTTCCTCGCGCCCGACGAGGGGCGGGAGGTCCGCCGCGCCGTCAGGATCTTCGTGCTCCGCATCACGCGCCGCGTCGTCGCGGAGCCCGAGCACGCCCCAGGTCTTGACCAAACCCGGGATGCCCTTCAACTCGCGGGCACCGGTGTCGTCATAAATGAACGCGTCGCCCGAAAGTTCCTTGGTTAGCGAGCCGATGACGATCCCGTTGCGGCCGGCGACACCCTGCAAACGGGCTGCCATGTTTGGCGCCTCGCCAATCACTGTTCGTTCCTGTGCCATTCCGTCGCCGACGACCTCGCCGACCATCACGACGCCGGTGGCAATCCCGATCCGTACGGCAATCGCGATATCCTTGTCTCGACCGAGCGTCTGGTTCAGCCCGGCCATCGCCTCGACGATGGCCAGCGCACTTCGCACCGCTCTCTCGGCATCCCGCTCAAGGGATTTCGGGTAACCGAAATAGACCAGGATGCCGTCGCCCATATATTTCGCGACATAGCCATCATATTTCCGGACGAGCCTGGTGCTGGTTTCCTGATAGGCACGGATGACGTCTTGCAGGTCCTCCGGATCGAGCTTGGTCGAGAGAGCGGTCGAATCCGCCAGATCGCAGAACATGACAGTCAGCGGACGCCGTTCCGCATCCGTCGTCGTTGCCGGTGCGGGACGCTCGGGCGCGGTCCCGGTCGGGGCAAAAACCGTTGGCGTCTGTGCGGACGCCCACGGATCGGTTGGTTCCGGAACGTTGATCGGGGTTGCCGGAACCTGCAGGCCGGTTTCGGCAGCGATCGCCTTCAACAGTCGCAGCCGGTTGCCGAGGGAAACACCTAACTCCCTTAGATGGTCCTCCGTCAGATAGCCAAGAACGTCCAGACCGACGTCATTATCAGCAAAAATATCTGCATATTTTGCGAGTCCCAAATCCTGCAGCCATGCTCTCAAACCATCGTCCAATTTCCGAACTCCCTGAAATCGAACTTACCAAAAAACTCAGGGAAACCTATCAGTAATCGGGAATATTCGATCCTAGTCGCTGGAAACTATTGCGATTGCTCGGCGGATGACCGACGCGTCCCGGACCGGTTCTTCCGGGCCACAATCGGTTTGTGCGACGAGATTGCCCCGGCGGTCGGGGGTCAGCGGGTCTTCAGCCGGATCGGCGGCCGCCGGAATAGCCTAGACCCCGATCAGCTCGCGAAAGAGGGTGTCATAGCGGTTCGTCATGGCGGATTCGGAGAATTCCGCATCGACCCGAGCGCGGTTAGCCGCGCCCAGCGCATGACGGAGATCGCCGCGCTCCAGCAGCATCGAAAGCGCCGCGGTAAGCGCGCCGCGATCCTCGCGGGCGACGACGAAGCGCCGGTTGCGCTCGGCCAGCATCGCCTTCACGTCGCCGACATCGGTCGAGACCGCCGGCAGGCCAGCCGCCATCGCTTCCAGCAGGCTGATCGGCATCTGCTCGGTGTCGGAGGACAGGGCGAACACGTCGAAGCGCCTCAGCGCCCCTTCCGGCGCGTTCATACGGCCCGTGAAGATCACCCGCTCGGCAACGCCCCGGACCGACGCAAGATTCTCGAGCGCCGCCCGCTCGCCACCCTCGCCGACCAGCACCAGGTGGACATCGGGCTTGCCCTCGATATCGGCGAAAGCCTCGATCAGGCGCGCGAAATTCTTCTCGCCGCGCAGCGCGCCGACGCTGCCGATCACCGGCACACCGTCGGGCAGGCCGGGAATGGCAACGGGATTCGCGGTGGCGAACCGGTTGATGTCGACGCCATTGACGATGCGCAGCACATTCCGCGCCGGCAGGCGCCAGGTCTCCGTCGCGATCCGTTCGAGGCCGGTCGAAGGCACGACGACGGTCGCGCGCGGCAGCACGTGACGGCGGAAATGCACGCGCCGGGGAATCTGCCTGCCGTTCGCCTCTTCCGGCCCGAATCCGTCCTCGAAATGGAGATGGGGCAGCCGCGGCCCGAGCCGGTTGGCGAGCGCCCATTCCATCGCCCCCCAGTTGTAGGTGACGAGAAGGTCCGGCTTCCGTTCCTTCAGCAACTGCCGGAATCGGCGCAGGTTGCCGAGGCTGAGACCGCCGCCCTTCCGGACGTCAGGCGTCAGCTTTTCGAACGAGACCCGGGGCGCCAGCAGTTCGGCGCAGTCGAAGCGGCTATCCATCGAGACGATGTCGTGCCGGTAGCGGCCGGCGAGCGCGTTGGCAATGACCGTGAAGCGGACTTCGGGGCCACCGAAGGCAAAGGTCGAGAAGGCGTGCAGCAGCCGATATTCGCGCGCCGCCATCTGCCTCATCCCTCGCCGTGCACGTCGAAGGCCTTCCTCACGAATTCCTCGCGGGCGGCGATCGGCGTCCAGCCAAGGTCCTTCTTGATGTCCGACGTGTCGAAAGTCGCCGGCAGCCCGTTGGAGCGGGTCTCATGCACGCCCGGATAGGGTCCCCGGCGCCCGGTCAGGTATTTCACGCCCCATTTGAAGCTCTCGACCACGCCCTGCTTGGCGATCGATTGCGAATGGTATTCGAGCGGCCGCTTCAGCACCCGGGCGAGTTCGTGGGTATATTCCCGCGCGCTCATCCGGACGTCGCTGACCACGTTGTAGGTCTTGCCCTCGACCGCCTCGGCGTCCATGGCCCGGACCACGGCATCCGCGACTTCCTCGGCCAGGACCAGCGGCAGGGGATTGCGGCCGTCGTTCCAGCCCAGGCAATGCGGTTCGCTGTTGTAGAAGCCGACGCCGCTGTGGAACGGGCTCGTTCCCTCGCCGATCACGACACCCGGCCGCAGGATCACGACCGGCAGCTTCTCGGTCCGGTACATGGCGAGCAGCGCCTCGTCGGCGAGCGCCTTCGCGCGCGAATAGTCGTTCCGCTTGTCGAGCCGCGAATCGATCGCCCGGTCGCCGGTGATCCGCTCACCCGGCGTGCCGAGATAAAGCGAGGCGATGGTGCCGAGATGTATCAACCGCTTCGTGCCGGCGGCGAGACAGCAGGCCCCCAGGGTTTCCGCCCCGCCGACGATCGCCTTCCGCATGCCGTCCCAATCGGCGGCGCCGCCACCATGGGCCAGGTTGATGACCACGGGCGCCAGCGCGACGGCCTTCTCCAGCGCCGCGCGATCGGTCACGCTGGCGCGTACGATGGCGACATTCTCGTGCCCGAACAGCGGCGGGAGGTTGCGCGTGTTGCGGGCCATGACGGCGACCTTGCGGCCGGCGGCGACAAGCTGGCCGACGACGGCGCGGCCGATGAACCCGGTCCCGCCGATCACGAGCGCGTCGTACGGCCCCTTGCCGGCCTCGCGAACCTCGGTCCCCTCCGGCGTCTTGATCCGCGCCTTGCGGATCGCCTTGTCGCAAAAGCCGACGAGGCGCCGCCCGAGCGCGCCGTCAAGCGTCTCCGGCGAGCGCTCGAGCGCACCGTAGAAGGCCTCGATGCTGCCCTTCATGCTGAGGAAGAAGGGGTCGGAACGCCGTTTCAGCTTCAGCAGCGCGAGCGAGTAGTTCGCGAGGTTGGCGTGGGCCTGCCGGGCTGTCTGCCAGGCGAGATCGACGCCGGTCACATAATGGTCGAGCGCCTCCAGATAGCGGCTCGGGCGCTTGGCGATGACCCGGTTCTGCAGGTAGTCGACGCGCAACTCGCCATCGTCGCAGAGCGCAGTGATCGTCCAGTTCGGGTAACGGGCGCCAAGCGAGACGGCCAGATCCGCGTTGACGCTTTCGCCATTGAGGGTGAAGCGCCAGTCGGTCTGCAGGCTCACGCCGCCGAAATCGCGCATCGGCTCCGGCGTCGCCTTGAAGTCGCGGATCGCGCCGATGAAGTCGTCGATCTGCGACAGCGGATGGACGACCTGTTCCAGCAGCAGGTTCTTCGGCTCGTTGAACATCCAGTGTCCGAACTGGCGTCCCTCCATCTGGCCGACCGGCATGAAATAGTTGCAATGCAGGTAGCGGAGCCGGCCGAGCCGTCCCTCGTCGAGAATCTGCCGGGCCCGAAGCTGCGCCGGATGGCGGCGGAAATTCTGGTTGACCGAGAGCGCGACGCCCCTGGCCTTCGCCAGCTTCTGCAAGGCCTCGCAATCGGCCTCGCTTTCCGCCATCGGCTTCTCGAGGTAGACGTGAAGCCCCGCCTCGATCAGTTCCTCGGCGACCGGCCGGTGCAGGTTTGGCGGCACCAGCACATGGGCGACGTCGACCTCGACACGCTCCATCATCTCCGCGATCGAGGCGAAGCTGCCGGCGATGCCCCATTTCGCGGCGACCTGGCGGGCCCGCTCGACCGCCGGGTCGACGATCGCGACCACCCGCGCGCCGGGGAGGGTCTTCAGGGCCTCGGCGTGGAGGTCACTGATGAATCCGGCGCCGATCAGCGCGATACGTCGTTCTGCCATGGCCTCGAATGTTCAGTCAGTTGAAAAGACGGCACCCGGATAGCCTCGCGACTCCGGCTGTGCCAAGAGAAAACACGGGAATGCTTACAGAATCCCTTATATGGATCAGACGGCGATGATCGACGCCGCCCGGACGGTCGCCGGCTCAGTATCGCCGATCGGATACATATCGCGAAATCGCGACCGGTATGCATCGAACCGGCGCCCCGACTTGGCGCCGGCCGCCATTCTCTGCTAGAGGGAAAGACCCCCGCCGCACGGATGGCCGTCCATGGAACCTCCCTTCGATCCCGCCCGCCACCGCTTCGCCGAGAGCCGCTGGTTCGAGGATTTCGCGATCGGGGAGCGCTTCCATATCCCGTCCAGGACCATGACCGAGGCCCTGTTCGCCGCCTTCCAGCTGGCCTCCGGCGACAACGATCCGATCCACTACGACCGCGACTATTGCCGCCGCAAGGGCCATCCGGAAATGCTGGCACACGGCATGCAGGTCTTCATCCAGAGCGCCGCCGGGGCCGGCGTCTTTCCGGCGCTTGTCGCCGATTCGCTGGTCGCCATGCTCGGCTGCAGCTTCCGCACCCTGAAACCGGTCTATGTCGGCGACACGCTCTACCCGGAACTGTTCGTGCAGGAACTCACGCCCCAGAACACGACCGGTGTGCTGACGCTCGCCGCGACCATCCACAACCAGAAGGGCGAGCGCGTCCTCGACGGCGAGCACCGTTACCTGATCCGCAAGCGCGCCGCCTGACCCGGATCAGCGTTCGCCGTAGCTCCGGGTGATGCTGGTCATCGGCGATTTCTCGATCCCGTGATTGGGGATCGGGTAGCGGAGACCGTTCCGGCTCAGCGACTTCAGCCCCTCGACCACCGCCGGCAGGTAGCTCGGCGGCAGCGCGATCAGCAGTTCGTCGTCCTGCACGCCGCCGAACTTCCGTTCCGCGTAACAGGGGATCGACAGCGAAGGCTCGCCGGTCGCGAGCGCCCTGCCCCAGGAATCGGCGCAGGCGCTTTCGCCGACGCAGGAGAATTCGAGCTTCTTGTAGCCGATGTACTGCAAGCCGTTGACGAAGGTGATCATCTGCCCGGGCGTGCCGTAGATCAGGCAGATATCCGGGTTGTCGAGCCGGCCCGAGGTCAGTGGCGAACAGGCCAGCCCCTCGTAATCGCCGTAGGAGGCGCAGCTCATCGCCGCCTGGTGGCCGGCGCTGTCGGCCAGCGTGCCATACCAGACCCCTTCGAAATGATCGCCGCTCAGGAACTTCTCGTCGCGCGGATGCAGGCCGACAACCGCGCCGCACTGCGGCCCCATCAGGTTTTCCATGGTGATGCCGATGGTCCAGCCGATCCAGCGCGACTGCCCGACGATCTGGTCGGTCGCCATCTTCTCCGCCGGGTCGGGCCGCCGGATGCGCGGCACCGCCTCCATCTCGGCGACGGTCCGGAAGCGCTTCATGCCGATCGGCAGGGTTTTCAGCTTCAGGTAGCGGTTGAAATCGTCGACGAGCGCCGCGTAGTCGTACTCGTTCGCGTCGTCCCAGCAGTTGGCGGTGGTCATCTCGCTCACTCCGATCTCAGGAAGCACCCTGCCCGGTGCGGATCAGCGCCGCGGCGGCGGCGCGTTCGTTGGCGGCATAGTCGCGGAAGGCCTGGATGACGCCCAGCCCCTCGTCGGGATCGTCGCCGGCCCCCATCCGCAGGAGCTGGAGGCAGAACCAGCCCTGGATGCCCCAGGCCAGCATGGCGCGCGCCCTGTCGGCGGGGATCGCCGAATCGACCGGTCCCGGATGCTCGCGGAGCCGGCGTTCCCAGGCGATCGTGCCGTCGCTTTCGCCGGACAGCAGGAGACGCGGGAAATCGGGCTCGACGCAGAGTGGCCGACCAAGGCCGATCACGGAGATGCCGTCCTGCTCGATCGCCTCGACCATCGCTGCGCGGTTGCGGAAGCCGCCGGTGACCATCAGCGGCATGGTCGCGACCCTGGCGATCTCGGCGGCGTAGGCGAGGAAATAGGCCTCGCGCAGCCGGGTCGATTCGGGCAGCCCCTCGCGATAGGCGCTTTCCTTGCCGCCCATCATGCGCGGCTGCTCGTAGGTGCCACCGGAAATCTCCAGCAGGTCGACCGCTTCCGCGTTGAGCAGGCCGACGACCGTCTTGCAATCCTCGAAGGAGAAACCGCCCTTCTGGAAATCGGCCGAGTTGAGCTTGACCGAGACCGCGAAGTCCGTGCCGACGCGGGCACGCACGGCGCGGATCACCTCGATCAGCAGCCGGGCGCGTTTCCCTGTCGTCCCGCCCCAGTCATCCTCGCGCCTGTTGACCGCCGGCGACAGGAACTCGGAAATCAGATAACCGTGCGCGGCATGGATCTGAACGCCTGTGAAGCCCGCCTCTTCCGCCACGCCGGCGGCATGGGCAAAGCGGGCGACGATGTCGAGGATCTCCTCATGCGTCAGCGCACGCGGCACGCCGTAGCCGTCGCCCGGCAGATCGAGAGCGACCGCGGAGGGCGCGACAGGCTCGGTCGCGATGCTCTTCGGCGTCTGCCGCCCGGCATGGTTGAGCTGCATCCAGAGCTGGTTGCCAGCGACCGTGCCGGCTGCACCATAGGCGCGGAGCGCGGCCATCGCCTCACCGTCCTGCGGGCCATCGATCACCACGTTGCCCGGACGCTCGAGATAGCGGCGGTCGACCAGCACGTTGCCGGTCAGGATCAGCCCGGCGCCGCCCTCAGACCAGCGCCGGTAAAGCCTTTCATGCGCCGCCGTCGCCCGGTTCCGCGGATCGGCAAGCCCCTCCGTGAGCGCCGCCTTGCACAGCCGGTTGGGCAGGACCGCGCCGCAGGGCAGGTCCAGCGGCATGTTCAGGATATCCGGCACGATCGCTCTCCCCCGGGATGTTTCTTTGCGCCGACCTGACCGCCGGCCGGGCATTTCCAGGCGGCAAGCATCCACGACGGCGGGACCGCCGGTCAATGGCCGGCGCCGGAATGAACCGTTCCGGGCGAGCCGTCCGGCGCGGCGGGGGACCGGCCGTTCCGATTACTTCCGGCCGGCGGAGAGCTTGTAGGTGACGGTCGCGCGGGCGATCGGTTCGCCCTTGTCGTCACGCACCCAGACATCGGCGACATGGATCGAGCCGCCGCGGCGGATCACCTCCGCCTCGCAGACCAGCGCCGCCGCCATCGCCGCGTTCAGGTAGTTGATGGTGAAGCCGATCGTCGAGCCACGCGGGTTCTCCGGCAGCTTCTCGGTGTGCCAGAAGGCCGCGGTCGCCGTCGCATCGACCAGCGCGGCAATGGCGCCGCCATGGACCATCTCGCCGACGGTGACATTGTGGTCGGCGAAGGGCATTTCGAAGACCGCGCGCCCTTCCTCCAGCGTCACGCATTTCATGCCGAGATGGCGGCCAAACGGCGCCCCGGCGACCATGGAATCGATCCACTCCTTCAGCTTCGACATTTTCGCTCCCATATCTGTTCGAACGCCGGGCGCATCGTCGCGGCGAGCGGTGGCGTCCGCCATCGATAAGGCCGGGCCCGTACGCTGGCAATTACCTGCCGGGTCATGAAACCGGCCATGCCGATCCCTGGCGGGGAACCGTCGCCGCCGCAGGAACGTTATGAAAAGGGGCGTGCGTCTGTCCCGGGGGAAAATCGATCAAGAAACCGAGAATGGCGGAAGAAGAGAACGGGCTCCTGCAGGAAGGCAGCAATTGCTGGCGCCGCGTCGAGGCGGAACGCGCGGCCCTGCTCGTCGACGGCGACAACTATTTTCCGGTCCTGCGGCGGACGCTGATGACCGCGGAGAAGTCGATCTTCATCATCGGCTGGGATGTCGACAGTCGCTGTCGCCTGTGCATCGGCGAGGTCGCCGAT
This sequence comes from Oceanibacterium hippocampi, assembly GCF_900172325.1. Taxonomy (GTDB): domain Bacteria; phylum Pseudomonadota; class Alphaproteobacteria; order Sneathiellales; family Sneathiellaceae; genus Oceanibacterium; species Oceanibacterium hippocampi. The sequence goes on from NZ_FWFR01000003.1 coordinate 81,367, forward strand.
GACGACGCGCCGACGACGCTTGGGCCGTTGCTGAACTGGATCGCGGTGAAGAAACCGGAATTGCGGGTTCATGTGCTGCTCTGGGATTATTCCATCGTCTATGCCGCCGAGCGGGAAACCCTGCCGACCGTCAGTCTGGACTGGGCGACGCCTGCCAATGTCCGCGTCTGCCTGGACGATTCCTGTCCGGTCGGCACCAGCCACCACCAGAAGATCGTCGTCGTCGACGATGCGATCGCTTTCTGCGGCGGCCTCGACCTGACGATCCGCCGCTGGGACCGGCGAGCGCACAAGGCGGACGATTCCGATCGCATCGATCCGTCCGGCGCCCCCTATCGCGCCTTCCACGACATGCAGATGATCGTGAACGGCGAAGCGGCCCGGGCGCTCGGTGAATTGTCCCGCGGACGCTGGCGGCGCGCCACGGGCAGGCCGGCCGCGGCCCTGGCGAAGCAGACCATTGCCTGGCCGGAGGGGCTGGAGCCGGACTTCAGGGGCGCGCTGCTGGGCATTGCCCGCACCGAAGCCGAGTTCGAAGATCACCCCGAGGTCCGCGAAGTCGAACAGCTCTTCATCGACACGGTCATGGCCGCCGAGCGGACGATCTACATCGAGAACCAGTTCATCACCGCCCGGCGGGTCGCCGAGGCGCTGGCCCGCCGGATGGAGGAGAGGCCGGAACTCGAACTCGTCATGGTCGCCCCCAAGCTCCATCACGGCTGGCTCGAGGAGAATTCCATGAATGGTGGCCGCCAGCGATTCCTGCGACGGCTGGCCGAGGCCGGCGTCGCCGACCGGGTCCGCCTTCTCTATCCGGCGATACCGGACGACGAAATCGGCGAAGGCGTCATGGTACATGCCAAGTGCATGATCGCGGACGACCGCTTCCTCCGGGTCGGCTCCGCCAATCTCGCGAACCGTTCCATGGGAACCGATACCGAGTGCGACCTCCTGGTCGAGGCGCGGAACGAGGAAGACCGGGCCGCCATTCGGCGGTTGCGGAACGGCCTGATCGGCGAACATTGCGGGCGCACGCCTGACGAGGTCGAGGCGGGAATCGATGAGGCCGGCTCGCTGCTCGCCTGGCTGGACGACGGCGCGGAAAGCGACCGCGCATTGCGGCCGATCGATCTCGATATCGGCACGACATCGGGACTTGGCATTGCCGTCTCCGAACTCGCCGACCCGGAAAACCCGGTCGATCCCGGCCTGCATCTCGGCGACAGCTTCAACGGCCAGGTGAAGCGGCCGCTGAAACCGTGGATCCGCCCCGCGCTGGCCGGACTGCTGCTGCTCGCGGTCGGCCTGGCCTGGGCGCTGACGCCGCTCTCGGAATTCGCCAGGCCGGCAGCACTCAAGGACTGGCTCGCGGCGAACGCGGGCGGCGACATGTCGGCGCTGGCGCTGCTTGGAATCTATCTGGTCGGCGGTCTGCTCGCCTTCCCCATCACCGTCCTGATCGCCGTCACGGCGATGCTCTACGATCCCCTCACCAGCTTCGTGCTTGCCCTGACGGGCAGCCTGCTGACGGCAACCGTCACCTACCTGGTCGGCTGGGCAACCGGGCGCGGATTCCTTCGCGGCGTAGTGGGGCGCCGGGTCAACCAGGTGAGCCGGGCGCTGGCGAGCCGCGGCGTGATGTCGGTGACCGCCTTGCGGCTCATGCCGATCGCGCCCTTCACGGTGGTCAATCTGGTGGCGGGCGCCAGCCATATCCGCTTCACCGACTACCTGATCGGCTCGATTCTCGGGCTTGTGCCGGGGATCCTGGTGATCACCGCGTTCGGCCACCAGCTCGCGCGGCTGGTCGAGGCGCCGACGATTTCCGGGCTGTCGCTGCTGGCGCTCTGCGTGCTTGCCTGGCTCGCGGTCACGCTCGGCCTGCAACGGCTGGTGCATCGCTTCGGGCCGAGGAACTGAGCGTCCGCATGACCTCCGGATTTCGCGTTGCAACCTGGAACATCCACGGCTGCGTCGGCACCGACGGAGTGTTCGATCGCGAACGGACCGCGGGCGTCATCAAGTCACTGGATGCCTCGATCGTCGCCCTGCAGGAGGTCGACGACGGCTGGCGCGGCCCCCCTGGTCTCGACATGTTCGAATTCCTGCGCACCCAGATCGGCGATCACGCTGTGCATGCCCGGGCGATCATCGCCGCCGACGGGCATTACGGCCAGATGCTGGCCAGCCGCTGGCCCTTCGTGGAATCGCGGATCCACGACATTTCCGTGGCCGGCCGCGAGCCGAGGCGGCTGATCGACGCCGTCATCGATACCGGCGCGCGCCACTGGCGGATCCTCGCCACCCATCTCGGCCTGCGGCTCGGCGAACGCGGGCGTCAACTCGACCATATCCGCGACGTGCTGGCCAAGGAGCGCGGCCTGCCGACGATCCTGCTCGGCGACTTCAATGTCTGGTATCCGCGCTCGCGCGCGCTCAAGCGGCTCTCCGGACACATGCCCTGCCGGTCGTATCACGCGACCTTCCCGTCCCGCTTCCCGCTTTTCCCGCTCGACCGGATCTGGTCGGACGCAGTCGAGGCCTGGGAGCATTCGGCGACGGTCACGTCGGCGCGTCCGGCTTCCGACCATCTGCCGGTCGTCGCACATTTCCGCGAGCCGCCCTGCTGAGCTGGCAGCCGATGCCTGCGCCTATGGCCGATGACGCACCGATCCGCTACCGTCCGACAATACCCGGACAACGGAGGAGGCGGCGATGGCGGTCTTCCACGATGCGCGCGGCTACCGGATCAGCACGGACAACGCGCTGGCGGCGGCGGAGATCTTCACCGCGCTCGAGAACTTCCTGCACTGGCGCGCGGACCTGATGCCCCATGTCAAGGCGGCGCTGGCCGCAGATCCCGCCTGCGGCTTCGCCCAGGCCCTGCACGGCCTGCTGCTCTACGGCACGCGGAATGCCGCCTTCCGCCCGATGGTCGTGGACTCGCTGAAGGCCGCCAACGCCGCGCGCGGCGCGATGAGCGCCCGCGAAGGGCGCTACGTCGATGCCCTGGCCGCCGCGTCGGCCGGGCGGATCACCGAGGCGGTATCGGTTTACGAGCAGATCCTGGCGGCCGACCCGACCGATCTCCTGGCCCAGCGGCTGGCGCAGTTCGAGCTTTTCTGGCTGGGCGAGATGGCCTGGTCGGCCGACATTTCCGGTCGCGTCGCGCCGGCCTGGAACGAGAACATTCCCGGTTACAGCGCGCATCTGGGCTGCCGCGCCTTCGATCTGGAGGAAACACACCAGTTCGGCGAGGCCGAGCGGATCGGTCGGGAGTCCGTCGCGCGCGACCCGGCCGAGGTCTGGGGCACGCATGCCGTCGCCCATGTTCTCATCATGCAGGGCAGGCATGCGGACGGCATCGCCTGGCTTGATGGCCTGAAGGACAACTGGGCCATGGCCAACCAGATGTCGCTGCATCTCTGGTGGCATCGCTGTCTGTTCCACCTCGAGCGCGGCGAAACCGACGCCGCGCTGGCGATCTACGACGCCTGGGTGCGGAACCGGGACCTGCCGGTACTGAAAGGCATGCCCGATCTCTATATCGACATGCAGAACGGCGCCTCGATGCTGATCCGGCTCGAACTGCGCGGCATCGATGTCGGCGACCGCTGGGACGAACTTGCCGAACTCACCCTGAAACGGCTGGACGATCATTCTAGCCCGTTCACCAGCGCGCATTATGTAGCGATCCTCGCCGCCGCCGGGCACTTCGCCGAGGCCGAAACGGCGATCGCTTCGATGACGACCTTCGCCCATGCCGACGACGGCACGCTCGGCCCGGTCTACCTGGCCGCCGGTATCCCCGCCGCCAAGGCGGCGCTGGCCCATCGCAAGGGCGACCATGAGGCCGTTATTCGGCATCTCCTGCCGGCCCGGCGGGCGCTCTGGCGGATGGGCGGGTCGCATGCCCAGCGCGACCTGTTTTTCATCCTGCTGGTCGATTCGGCGTCGAAGCTCGACCGCCGCGACATTCTCTCGATCGCGCTGGCCGATATCGCCGGCGCGGGCTTCGTCGACGTGCCCGGACGGGTCGCCTACCGGGACGCGGCGGCCGCGCTCGCCTGAGCGAAGGCGACCGCCGGCACCCTGTCAGTAGGTGAGCTGTATCCAGACCGTATGGCCGTCCGCGGCCGGCCAGCTCCTGGCCGCGATGGTCTCGCCGTTATAGCTGCCGACGACCGTTGCAGGCTCGGCCGAGTCGAGAGTTCTTGTCGTCTTCCAGACCATCGGGACGGCGGTGTCGGGAATGTCCGCGGGCATCTCGCCGCCGAGCGCGATCTGGTCCCGCTGACGGCCGAAATAGCCGCGCGGCCGCATCATGTTGACCGCCGCCACGGCCCCTTCGGCACCTTTCGGGGCCGAGACGAGGCGGAGATTGAGGATTTCCGACGAGCGGGGGAACGGCGAGCGGTAGATGTGATGTGTGCCGTAATCGCCTGCCTCGATGACGAACTCGTAAGTGGTATCCGCCTTCGCCTCGAACGGACCCCAACGGCCATCGTCGCCGACCGTCCTGTCATGAACGGCTTCACCGACGCGCTCGCCGGTGTCGGGATTGGTCTCGAAGACCATCACATGGGCACCGGCGACCGGCTGGTTGGTCGGACGATCGTTGACCCAGCCGCTGACCTCGCCATTCAGCACGATCTGTTCTTCCGCGACCACGTCGTTGGTCATCGGCGCCCGGCCGGTGATCGTCTTGTACATGATCGCGAAGGCCTTGGCCGAATAGCCGGTCTCGCGATGGTCCGCCCCCTCGATCACCAGGTTGGTGGCGCCGCGCAGGACGGCGGTATCGTGATCGATGCCGGTCGGCTTGCCGGCCATGCCGATCGCCTCGCCGGTCGGCTGGGCATAGAGGTCGAACTTGTCGGAGCGGATCGTCACCGTCTCGATTCCGGGAGTGACCTCGGATCCCGCATTCAGTCCGGAGAGGAAATTCCCGGCCCCGTTCCACTCGCTGCCCATGCTGACGCCGGGGAAGGAGAAGACGCCGTGGTTGAGACAGCCGGTCAGGATCAGCAGCCCCGCATTGGCCGCGCCGCCGCCGTTGCGGACATAGTTCCGGATCGTGTTGCAGCCGCGCGAATTGCCGATCAGAACGACCTTGTCGGCGCCGGTCTCGAGTTTCGCCCGGGCCACCGCGCCGGCGAGCTGGGCGGCGACATCGACAGTGGTCGAGCGGTTCTCCTCGGGCTTGGTGTCGTCGTTCCCCGAGCCCGGATGGTCGAGGTCCACGGCATAGATCCGATCGCGCGGATAGCCGTTCGATTCGAATCGCCAGACCTGGACGATCCAGCGGCCGGCGGTGTCGCTGTCACCGTGAACAAAGACAATCGGCATTGGTTCGGCCGCTGCCGCGAAACCGGGACCGGCGGTCCCGGCGACCCCGGCGGCGAGCAGGATCGCCCCGGCCATGATCAGTTTGCGCATGCTTCCGTATCCTCCCATTGCAGCCGGGCACGATCTTTTCTCCGTCGGCCGGCCTGCTCCACCCGCATTCTCCGGGCCGCCTACCATAACAGGTCGAGACGGTCCGATCATCGCGGCGCGGTAACAAGTTCGGGAAGAAGGGGTAACGGGAAGACGCAGATGCCCGGAAATTATTCCCGGTTAACGAGAATGACGAATGACCTCGAGGGCGCGGTCGTCGATCGCGATCCCGTCGTCGTCCCGGCAGAAACGCAGCGAAACCGGACGGCCGCTGCCCCGTTCTCGGGTCACCACGCGCCTGCCCTCCGGCGCCGGAAGCCAGCGGTCGCCCCATGCGGCGAGCGACAGCAGGGTGCGCTGCAGGTCCCGGCATTTTGCCGTGGGCGCATAGCCTTCCCGCTGGGTGCCGGGTAGCGCGACACGCTCCAGCAGCCCCATCTCCACCATCTCGGCCAGACGGTTTGTCAGCAGGTTCCGCGAGAGCCCGAGACTGTCCAGGAACTCGCCGAAGCGACGTTTTCCGTTCAGGGCGTCGCGGATGATCAGCAATGTCCACTGGTCGCCGACGATGGAGAGACTCTGGGCGATGGGACAGCGGTGCTGGGCATAATTCCGTGCGGTCATGGGCCCATGCTATTCGATTTGGTTGACTTTTTGAACCGAAACCGGCATCTGTCAAAATATATAGTTCATTTTTTGAACTCATGGAGACGAGGCTGGTGAAGCAGAGCACCGACTGGATCCTGACGGCACCGATCGGTGCGACCCTTGCGCGATTGGCGGCACCGAACGTGGTCGCCATGGTCTTCATGTTCGCGACATCGATGGCCGAGGCCTGGTATGTCGGGCATCTCGGCACCCCCGCCCTCGCCGGCCTCGCGCTCGCCTTCCCGATGTTCATGCTGACGACGATGCTGTCGGCCGGCGCCGTCGGCGGCGCCATCGCCGGCGCGGTCGCGCAAAGGCTCGGCGGCGGTGACCGGGAGGGCGCGGAGACGCTGGCATTTCATGCCATCCTGGTGGCTGTGTTTCTGGCCGCGGCCTCTGCCGCGCTGTTCATCGGCGCCGGCCGTCCCATCTACGTCGTTCTCGGCGGCACCGGGGCGGCGCTGGAGCAGGCGCTCGCCTATTCGGACATGTTTTTCGCCGGATGCGTCGCGGTCTGGCTGAGCAACTCGCTTTCGAGCATCATTCGCGCGACCGGCCGCATGCGGATCGCCGCCACGGCGATGATGACGGCCGCCTCGATCCAGGTCGTCGTCTCGGGTCTCCTGGTTTTCGGCATCGGTCCGCTGCCCGTGCTCGGTATCGCCGGCGCGGCGATCGGAGCGGTCGTCGGCTACGGCATCGCAGCGCTGTTCCAGATCGTCTATCTGGCGAAGGCCTGTCCGGAAATCACCCTGCGCGCCCACGGCCAGACTATTGCCTTCCGTCATTTCGCAAGTCTGCTCCGCGTCGGCCTGCTGGCTTCAATCTCTCCGCTGTCGTCGATCGCGACCGTGGTGGTAACCACGGGCCTGGTCTCGCGCCTCGGCGAGGAAGCACTCGCCGGCTACGGCATCGGGGCCCGGCTGGAATTCCTCATGATCCCGCTGATCTTCGGCATCGGCGCGGCCCTGATCATGATGGTCGGCGGCCATTTCGGCGCCGGCGCGATCGCGCGCGGCAAGCGCATCGCCTGGACCGGTGCGTTCGGCGCGGCCGCGATCACCGGCGCGATCGGCATCATTCTCGCCCTCCACCCAGGGCTCTGGGCCAATCTCTTCAGCCAGTCCGAAGCGGTCCGGGCCGCCTGCGCCACCTATCTCCGGATGGTCGGCCCCTTCTACGCCTTCTTCGGGCTCGGGCTGGCGCTCTATTTCGCCTCCCAGGGCGCGCGCAGGGTGTTCTGGCCGGTTGTCGCCTCCGTGCTCCGCCTCGGCGTCGTCTTCGCCGGCGGGCTCTATCTCTTCGCCGACGCCGCACCGCAGCTCGAATGGCTGTTCGCGCTGGTCGCCGCGGCGATGGCGGCCTATGGCGTCGCCACCGCGATCGCGATCCGCTTCGCCGGCTGGGGCCGGGGCCACGCGCCATCGCCGGCAGGCGCCCCGGCCGGACACCGGACCGCGTGACAAATGTCCGGCTTCGCGCCACTCTCGGGCCGCCTGCAACCCAGAAGCGAGCCAGAGAGCCGATGTATACGCTGCATTACTATCCCGGAAACGCCAGCCTGACGCCGCATATCCTGCTCGAGGAAATCGGCGCGCCGTATGAACTGGCACTCGTCGATCGCCAGAAGAATGCCCAGAAGAGCGCGGAGTATCTGAAGCTCAATCCGAGCGGACGCATTCCGGTGCTGATCGATGGCGACCTCGTGCTTTTCGAGACGGCGGCGATCTCGCTCCACCTGGCGGACCGGCATCCGGAGGCAAAGCTCGCGCCCGAACTCGGGTCCGCCGAACGCGCGCATTTCTACAAATGGCTGATGTATCTGACGAACACCATCCAGACCGAGGTGCTTACCTTCTACTATCCGGAGCGCTGGTCGGAGAGCGAGGCCGGACGCGCTGAAATCAACGCCCACGCCGGTGAGCGGCTCGGCCAGATGTTCGATCTGCTGGAGAACGCGTTCGCCGAGCATGGCGGCGACTATTTTCTGGGCGACCGCTTCTCCGCCCTCGATCCCTACCTGCTGATGGTCTCGCGCTGGAGCCGGAAGATCGCCCGACCGGCGATCACCCGCCCCCGTCTCGGCGCCTTCGTCGAGCGACTGTCGGCGCGGCCGTCGGTCATCCGCGCCTTCGAGGCGGAGGGTATCGCCCCGCCCTACTGCTGAGCCGGAGAGCGCGACAGCGGCCGGACACGGGCTTATGCTCTTCCGGCCCTTTCGCCTTCCGGGTTCGCCTGATGCACCGCCGCCTCTACCTGCTGCTCGGATTCGTCTGCGTCGCGCTCGGCATCGCCGGCGTGGTCCTGCCCGTGCTGCCGACGACACCCTTCATGCTGCTGGCGCTCTGGGCCTTCGCGCGAAGCTCGGAACGACTGCACGACTGGCTCTATCACCATCCGCGCTTCGGGCCGCCGCTGCGGCGCTGGCGCGACCACGGCGTGATTCCGCTGCGCGCCAAGCTGACCGCGATCGCCACGATGGCCGCAAGCCTCGTCGGGCTTGTCGTCTTCTCCGCCGCGCCGCCCTGGGCGATCGCCTCGGCCGCTGCGCTGATGGCGGTCGGCGCCACCGTCATCCTCTCGCGGCCGAGCCGGGTCCGTGCCGACATCGGCGCCAAAGAAAACTGAGACCCTGCCCGTAAGACTCCCTTTACACGCTGGTGGTCTATTAGAATGCGATTTCGTAACGTCCATGACGCCATTAGGATCATCATGACGCGTACTACGCGCTGGCACTGCCCGCGATCCGGCAGTTGCAAGGGGGGCCGCTCGTAACAGCCATGCCGACAACCGGTCTGCGCGGTGCGTCCGCGCCCCACCACGTTCTCGAGTGCCGGAACCCGACTTCCGCAGGGATGCACGCGTGAGCCTCGACCGCTCATCGACAGGTCACATGGCCGACAGCATGGTGCCGCGCTGGCTGACCATCCTCATCTTCGTGCTGCTGGCGATCGCCCTCGCGGTCGGCCTTTATGCCCGGCTCGCCGGTTTCGGCGGGCGCAGCCTCGCGGTCGACGAATATTATTTCGTATCCAGCGTCGACAATCTGCTCGCCCGTGGCCTGCCCGAGTTCGCCACCGGCGGCTATTACCTGCGCGGGATCACGCTGCAATATGTCACCGCAGCCTCGGCCCTGCTGTTCGGCGGCGGTGGCGTCGGCGACAGTGCCGCCTATCGCCTGCCGGTGCTGCTGTTCGGCCTCGGCGCCATCATCCTCAATGTCTTTTACCTGCGCCGCTTCGCGCGCTGGCACCTGATCGCCGCGGTCACGATCGCCCTGCTGGTTTCTTCCTGGCAGGTCGAATTCGACCGCTTCCTCAGGATGTATTCGGCGCTGCAGTTCGTCACCCTTGTCTTCTTCATCACCCTGCACCGGTCACTGACCGGGCCGGCGGCAACACAGGGCGGCCCGGCACGCTACCTGCCCCACCTTGCCGCGGTGCTGGCGGTGCTGACGCATTCGCTCGCGCTTTTCCTGGTGCCGTTCCTGTTCCTCGGGCTGCTGTTGCCGGACTACCGCCCACGTCTCGGCGGTCTCGCCGCGCGGGTCCGCTACGGCCTGGCCGGCACCGCGGTCCTGATCTTCAGCCTCGCCCTCTCGCGCACCGATTCGCGTGCGATCGGTGTGGCCGAGGCGAGGTTTCCGGAAGGTTTCGTATCACCGCTGGTGAACGACGGGCCGCTCTGGCTGCCCGAACTGCCCTTCTTCCATCTTGCGACCAGTCCACTGATGCATCTCGCGGTCGTGCTCGGCGCGGTCGGCGTGGTGGGCCTGGTGCTGGCGCTGCTGGCGCGCCGCCTGCGCGGGATCGGGATCGCCGATTTCTATGTCGTCGCCCTGATCCTGTTCACGGCCGCACATCTCTTCCTCCCCGCCGCGCTGATCGCCATGATCCTGTTCTTCCGGTACCAGGTGCATCGGGTCGCGGACCAGCCGACGCGCCGCCTTGCCGGGATCGCGCTCGCGATACTGATCGCCATCGGCTGGCTGATCTATGCGACCCTCGATCAGGGGTGGCTCAGCGCCTTCGGTGCCGACGCCGGACCGGTTCGGGGCTTCCGCCTCGCCTTCTTCGGCTGGCCCAATCTCTATCGCTCGGTTCTGCTGCCCTGGTCGCTCGAACTGCCCTGGCTCGGCCTTCTGGCGTTCTTCTCGATCTTCTACATTCTCGCCACCCTGGCCCGGCGCCCGCTCGGCGAGATCGCCCTTCATCCGGCGATGGTCGCGCTCTATACGCTGATGTGTTTCGGCGTTTTCAACACGCTCTATCCCACGACCCGCTACGCCTATTTCATCTATCCGTTCCTGCTCACGGCCATCGTCCTGACGATCGACGATGTGGCGGGGCGGCTGGCGCCGCGACAGCTGCGCGCCGCGCTTTCGGTGGCCGTCTTCCTCGGCCTCTTCGCGATCGCGGGCGATTTCCACCCGCGCCACCTGATGGCCACCGCCAGCGCCGACGTCACATACCGGAGCGGCCCGTTCGCGCCCTATGCCGCGACCTGGTATCCGCGGCGGGATGCCGCCGGCGCGGCACGCTACGCCCTTGAAACCGTTCCGGCCGACGCACCGGTCGTGGTCGTCGACCTGCTGCCCGCGTCCCATTACCTGCGGCGCGAGCACGCGGTCTATCTGTTCCGTGAAGACGAGGAATTCTACAACAACAGCCGGCGCGGCGGCACCGTCGACCTGTGGGCCAACCGGCCGCTGCTTAGCGAACCCGGCGCATTGTGCCGCTATGCCGGCGCGGCCGGCGAGATCTGGCTGCTGATCGAGCCGGACACGGCGAAGGCCCGGCAACTGCTCGAGGCCGCGTTCGGGGCGAGACAGACCGCCCGGGAAACCGTCTTCACCGGCCATGGCGGCAGCACGGCGGTCGTGCGCGTCACGCTCGGCCCGGGCGCCTGCCCACCCTGACGACCGGGGCGACCGGACGCGCCATCCTCCGGCGCCATCCGATCCGGTCACCCGGCAGGCCGGCGAAAGCCCGACCCGCCGAACCGGTACGGCGGCCCACGGGAACCCCGATCAACCCAGGGTGTTACACCGGTCGACAAAGCGGAATCCGCGAACGCGGAGAGGCTGGTATCCCCTGATTCACGCATTATTTATGGATATGTAACGTAATGTATCTGCAGGCTTCCTTGGCGTTGGGAGACTTTTGGCAGCAACACTGGATGGACATCGGATGATACTTGTAATCGGCAGCGGACGCTCCGGGACAACTTGGCTCGCCAAGCTTCTTGATAGCCACCCGGCAACGCTTTACCGGCACGAACCAGACTCGATCCACATGGAGGATCGCCTGCCGTTCCTGCCAGCGGCCGACGAGGTTGACGACCACGTTCCCCTGGCGCGCGATTACCTCGAACGGCTGACCGAGGTCCGCGCCGCGAAGACGGCCGGCTCGTTGCCGTTGTTCAGCAAATCCTATCGATGCCGCACGCGCCAGAGCCTGCACAGGTTATGGGTATACGGCGTGAAGGCGGCGCAACGGGTCGCCGGCCCGGTTCCGGTCATCGCGGGAGCAACCGTGCCTGACCTCATCCGCGAGGCCGACCGCGAGCAGATCGTGCCCGTCGTGAAATCGGTCAATTCGCTTGGCCGGACGACGCTTTTCGCCCGCGCACGGCCGTCGGCCCGCGTCCTGCACATCGTGCGCCATCCCTGCGGTCACGTTGCCTCGCGGTTACGCGGACTGAAGGCGCAGCTGCTGCAGAAGAACCTGTTCATGGACGATATCGCGGCGCTCGACGAAGCCCGGGAACGCGGTTTCACGGCCGAGACGCTGAATGCCCTCTCGATCGAGGAGCAGATCGCCTGCCAGTGGATGATCATGAACGAGAAGGTCATGAACGAGATGGACGGGCGGGAGAACTATCACGTCGTTTCCCATGACGAACTCTGCGCCGATACCGAGACCAGGACCCGCGAGATCTTCGACTTCTGCGACCTGTCCTGGAATGAACAGACGGCGGAATTCATCCAGTCCCTCGACGCGACGGGCGAAAACAATCCCGGCTATTTCCAGATCAGCCGCTCGCCGGCGGCGGAAGTGGGAAAGTGGCGGAACGAACTGGAACCGGAAACGGTCGCCCGGATCGAAGCGATCGTGCGCGGCTCGAAACCCGGCAGTCTCTTCAACATCTGACCCCGCCCAACTAACCGAATTCAGGCCGCGGTCGTCGTAATCCGGCCATCGGCCGCCTCAGTTCCCGTGGCGGCCGATCCTGAACACCTGTCCATAGGCACCGTAGCGCATCATCGGCTCGGCGATGAACTGAGGGTTCCGCTCCCGGAACTCCGCGAAGGCCCGCCGCTGTCCGCGCTTGTCGTCACCACCGAAGCAATTCCAGTCGTCGAAGATCAGGATGCTGCGGTCGGCAATCAGCGGTTCGAGAAATTCCAGCACATCGCGGGTCGAGGAATAGAGGTCGCAGTCGATGAGCGCCACGGATACCGGCCTGAGATCATGTTTCCGATACAGGTCCGGGACCAGCGATTCATCGAAATAGCCCTCGATCAGGAGCGCCTTGGACCAGTCGAATCCGCGCTCGTCGAGCTGCTCGACGACCATCTCCTTCGCGCACTGGTACTGCCCCTCGTAGAATTCGTCGTTCTCGGTCCTGTCGATGCCATCGACCTCGGGCAGTCCCTTGAAGGAATCGAAGCCGATATAGCGGACGTCATGGCCGTCATGGCGATTCCCGGCAACCTGGGCCTGCCAGAAGCTGTAGCCCTTGAACAGGCCGAACTCGTAATAGTCCCGTCCGTTCAGCGTACCGGCCGTAGCCGCCTCTCCGATCGCCAGCCGCACCGCGTCGACCGTCTCCGGCACCGCCGGGCGGAATCCGTGCAGATGGTTGTAATAGAGCCGGTGGGCGAACCGGTTCAGGCCGGCCTGTTGCAAAGTTCGTGCAATGATCTGTCGGGTTTTCATGGGGCAGCGCCTTTCATTTGTTTCTCGGGCCTCAAGTGCCCCGATCAATCGCTGAACACAGTCCCCGGCATTCAGTTCCGCCGGCAAAACTCCGGAACGCGCGCAACGCGCCCACATCGTTTCGCCATGACAGGATTCATATACGAAAGGTATAATTATCAGAATTTGCTGCTCCTTCCAACCCGGGGCGAACGACACGCCCGGGGAGGAGGTTCAATATCCTGTGAACCTGTGCATCGAATCGGAGCATCAAGGGCTGTCCCGAGCGGAGCGACCCGCCTGGGACAGCCTTGCCCATCGTGGTCGTCGCTTCCGCGACGGCGCGCGGCGATTCCCTATTCGGCAGCCATCGCCTTCTTGCGACGCTGCCAGGAATCGAGCTTGGCCCGGGCGTCGTTCAACGCCGGTTCGACCGCCGCGTCGTGATTGTCGCGCTTCGCGGTCAGTTCGATCACATAGCCGTTCGGATCGCGGAAATAGATCGAATCGATGAAGCCGTGATCCGAGATTCCGCGGGTCTCGATGCCGGCGGCCTTGCCCTTCTCGAACATCGCCAGCAGGGTCGCGCGATCGACCTCGAGCGCGATATGCAGGTCGTAGTCATGCTGGGGCTTGAACTCGAACGGGCTCCCGGGAACCTCGAAGAATGCGAGGAACGAGCCGTCTCCCATGCGGTAGAAGGTGTGCAGGAACGATGTCTCCCGGCCCGTCTTGGTTTCGCCGACTTCCAGGCTGTGGGCGAACTCGAGGCCGAGAAAGTCTTCGTAGAATTTCCGCGTCTCCTCCGAGTCCCGGCAGCGATAGGCATTGTGGTGCAGTCCGCGTATCACGATGATTCTCCTCCTGTCATTGCGCGTCAGGCGACTTTCGAGCGCAGATAGTCGAGATAGCCACGAACGTCGGCCGCGGGTTCCGACCAGGCGCTGGCCAATGCCGCCTCAATCCTGTGACGGTATGCCGTCAGCCAGTCGGGCTGCGGATAGTCGATGGCCGCAAGGAATTCCAGGCTGGCGGCGAAACGGATATCGGCGATCGACGGCGCGTCGCCGCCAATGAACGGACGGCCTGCCAGATAGAATTTCCCGAACACCGCGAGCGGATCGGCGAGCGCAGCGGTGGCCGCCGCCTGGGCCGCCTTCTTCGCGGCGTCGTCCGCGTCGCTCGCGCCGACCTCGCCCGGATAGAGCGGGAAACCGAGCGCCGGGTAGGTCGCCCGGGCGAGCAGCGGATAGAGCGTGCCGACCACGTAGAACATCGCACTGTCCTGGCGCGCCCGCTCTGCCGGGTCCGCCGGATAGAACCGGGTCAGGCCGTCCCTGTTGCAGAGATATTGCATGATCGCGCAGCCTTCCCAGAGCGCGCCGCCGGCAAGGCCGGGTTCCTCCAGCATCGGCGTCATGTGCGCCGGACAGAGCGCGAGATATCCGTCGCTCCGGGTCTGCCCGTAGGCATCGACCTCTTCGACCGCGATCCCGGCCGCGCGAACGAAGACCCTGACCGCGAGATTGTTGACGCTCGGCTTGATGACATGAAGCTTCATGGTCTCCACCCCTGTTGCCATTGCAGGCGGCCGGCGAGCGTTGTCAAACGGTCCCCCGCCCCTTCAACCATAAGGTTGCGTCGCGATCGGTCGCGACAAGGGGCCGGGCACGGTGAAGCAGGATAAACCGGGATCGCCGCCGATACGAGACGGCGTCCGGAAACGATCCGGAGTGTCGACGTGGACAATCAGGGCCGGTACACGGCAGAAAGGACTGTCCGCCGGACCGGGCCGGACAGTCACGAACGCACAGATGTTGCTGGAGATGAAACGATGACCGAGACGAGTGCCCTGCCCGCCGTAGTCGATATACAGGCGGCGATTGCGCCGCTTCCCGTCCTCAAGGGACGCCGCCCGGACAGCCCGGCAAGCGACACCGACCCGGTTTTCGCCACGCTCGCCCGATCGGAACGATGCGGCATCTATGCCGGCAGCTTCGAGGGAGAAAGCGCCTGGGAACGTCATTCGAACGGCGACGAGTTCGTGCAGGTGATTGCCGGGGAAACCCTGCTGACGATCCTGACCGACGCGGGCCGGGCCGAACTCCGCCTTGGCGCCGGCATGGTGACGATGGTGCCCAGGGGCTGCTGGCACAAGTTTCAGTCGCCCGCCGGCGTCACCGTGCTGACTATGACGCCGACGCCGACCGACCACTCGATGGCGGAGGATCCGCGCGCGCCCTGAGCCGGCGTGCGCCTCTGTGGCAGCCTGACACAGCCATGTTGATCCGCCGGAGGGACCACCCCATCTCGGTCGAAGCATGTTTCCGGACTATTCCCGCAGCGAACGACTGATCGATGGCCTGATCCACGGCCTGGGCGTCCTGCTGGCCGTCGTTGCCGTGCCGGTCCTGCTGGCGGTCGCCGCCGACGGGGCCACGCGGGACTTCGTCACGGCGGCAATCTACGGCGCCGGCCTGCTCGCGATGCTCGGCTTCTCCGCCGCCTACAATCTCGTCAGCGACCCGCTCTGGAAGGGGGTCTTGCGACGCTGCGACCACGCGGCGATCTACCTGATGATTGCCGGCACCTATACCCCGTTCAGTCTCGTCGCCCTTGGCGGCTGGGTCGGCTGGGCGCTGCTCGCGCTCGTCTGGGCGGTCGCGCTCGCCGGCGCGCTCTTCAAGCTGGCCGGCCCGGGTTCGCTCGACCGCGCCTCGGTGACAATCTACCTGGCGCTCGGCTGGATCGGCCTGCCGGCGGCATTCATGCTGGTGTCGGTGCTGCCGGTGACCACGCTGGTGCTGCTCGGGCTCGGCGGGCTGCTCTATACCGCCGGGGTCGCCTTCCATCTCTGGGAACGACTGCCCCATCACAACGCGATCTGGCACGCCTTCGTGCTCGGCGCGGCTGCCTGCCATTATGCCGCGGTCTTCCTCATGCTCGACGGCGCCGGCCCGGCCTGACGGCCCCGCCCTGTCGCGTGGCGCGTCGGGGCAACCTCCCGGAACCCGGGGCCAAACGAAAAAGGCCCGCGATGCTGCTGCGCCGCGGGCCTTTCGAATGGTAGCGGGAGAGGGACTTGAACCCCCGACACGCGGATTATGATTCCGCTGCTCTAACCAGCTGAGCTACCCCGCCACAGGGTCGAGACCGCTTCCATTAATGGAGCCGCCCCTGCCCTGTCAAGCATCCAGCGCCCCGGCTCTGCAGGATCCGCCGCGGGGCCGAAGGGCTCGCAGGCAGGGCCGCTCCTGCCATGTTTCAGCGGAACGATATGCGCCATCGCGACCGACGAAGGCGACGGCTAGGGCGAGCACGTCACGGCCGCCAGAGTCAGAAGAATTGAAATTACAATAACCCTATGCAACCAAAACGGAACACTTGCGAGTAACATTGCCTTCGCAACGGTATATTACCCGCAGTCATTTCGCACTCTATACTAACTGACGCACGAACTTGAGGATGATCGCGGCGCATTTTCGTTTAGCGTTAACGATTTTCTTAACGCTGTTCTCTACCGCGATTCAATTTGTTTCAAATTTAATCATGATTTGCTGAAATAGCGCGGTACAATTGCGGGAGATTGCGTCCTGGGGGGGATATTCGAGAATGCTGTTTTCGTACGTTGACGATCGTCGCGGCGCGTGGCGCCTAGACTGGACTGCGGGCGGCATATCGCCGCAGGTCGATCTGCCGGAGGAATGCCCAAGAACTGAAATCCCTTGGCGCGAGCATTTGATGACCGGTATCGACGCTGCCGATAGCCGGATCGCGGCCCTGCTCGCCGGTGAAGCGATCGAGGATATGTTGCGATTGCAGCTTCACGATGGATCGATACGACAGGCGCGACTGCTGGCGAAGACCGAATACCATCCCGAAACCCGCGAGGTTTTCCGGATCGTCGGCTACTGCGACTGGGTCGATAACGGCAGCAAAAGCAAATCGACCGGAACAGCCAGTCAGGACAAGCTTACCGGCCTCTACAATTCGGTCGGGTTCGAGGAACTTCTCGACAGCCTGCTCAACCGGAGACTTGGGAACATCGACCCGTTCGTCGTCATGTCCATCAGCCTTGATTGCTACAGCGACATATCGCTCGCCTTCGGCAAGTCGCTCGCCGATCGCGTTCTGATCGACGCGGCGCGCAGGCTTGCCAACGCCGTCGGCCTGTCGGGCATTCTCGCCAGGCTGCATACCGACCAGTTCATTCTCCTGATGCAGGATTGCGGCCCGGATGAATGTAGTCAGGTGGCACAGTCCTGCGTTGCCGCCCTGACTTCGCCATTCTCCGTCGGCGAGGCCCTGTTTCATGTCGAACCGGTTGTCGGGGCCTCCCGCTTCCCGCTTGACGGTGATTCTCCGCGCCTGCTGATCCGCCATGCCGGACTGGCGCAGGATCACGCCCGGCACATGTTTCAGCAGTTCGCGGTCTTCGAAAACGAGATGGAGCTGCGGGTCCAGCACAATCTCGCCCTGCTGGGCGATTTGCGCCGCGCGCTTGCGACGGAAGGCGAGCTGAAACTGGCCTACCAGCCGGTACGCAGTTTCGAGCAGCGGCGGGTCACCCATGTCGAGGCCCTGCTGCGCTGGGATCACCCGCAGCAGGGACGCATTCCGCCGGGCGATTTCGTGCCAATCCTGGAACAGTCGAGCCTGATCCAGCCGATCACCGACTGGGTCCTGCAACGGGCGCTCGAGGAGATCGCACCGCTCTGGAAAAGTAGCGCCCGCGTTGGCGTCTGCATCAATGTCTCCCCGCAGAATCTGGTTGGACGGGATTTTGTCGGCGCCGTCAGGAAAGCCCTCGCCCGGCACGACCTGCCGCCCGAAGCCCTCGGCGTCGAACTGACCGAGACCCAGCTCATGGCGCAGGAATCGCTCGGCCCGATCACGGAGACGCTTCGCGCCCTGACGAATGCCGGAGTGAAGGTCTGGCTGGACGACTTCGGCACCGGTGCGTCGACCCTCATCCGGCTCCAGCAGTTGCCGGCAACCGGCCTCAAGATCGATCGCAGCTTCACGCAGGATCTGGCGGAGAACCGGCGCAATCGGGACCTCGTGCGGATATCCGTCGATATCGCGCGCCTGCTCGGCCTCGAGGTCATCGCCGAGGGCATCGAGGAAAAGTCCGACTACGACGCCGTCTCGGTGCTCGGCTGCGATGCCAGCCAGGGCTATTTCGTCGGACATCCGCTGCCGATCGACAAGCTCGCCGACTTTCTCAGGGCTGGAGAAACGCCCGGCTCCTGAACCGGGCGCGTGCGGCGGCCAGGGATCTCGAAGTCGAGCGAACGGGACGATCAACCCGGGTGCCATTTTCACAGGACTGCATTGATACTGATCGCTCAATTCCAATTCCGAGAAGGAATACGCAAGAAATTGCCGGAGGCGACCGGAAATTCGAACAGAGTCGCCTCACGTCAACAATAAATTAGCAGTGAAGCACTAAATTCCGGGGAAGTTCGCGTGCCGGGGGATTTTGTCGCAATGCTGTTCTCATATGTCGATAGTACCCGGGGGTCGTGGCGCCTTGAGTGGACAGCGGGCGACCTTTCACCCCAGATCGACCTTCCGGAGGAATGCCCGAAGGCCGAGGGACCGTGGCGCCGTCTCGTCACGGCCGACGGGGCCAGCCTTGTCGACGCCCGGCTCTGCCATCTGCTCGCCGGAAAGACGGTCGAGGATGTCCTGCGATTTCGCCTTGCCGACGGCGCCGTGCGTCTCGCGCGCCTGCAGGCCAAGCCCGAACTGAACCCGGAGTCACGAGAAGTCGTCCGCATCATCGGCTCATGCGACTGGATCGATGCGGGGCATAACGACATCGCCCTCGGCATCACCAACCAGGACCGGCTTAGCGGGCTTTACAATGCCGGGGGCTTCGAACAGATCCTGCGCACGATGCTGAATGAGCGCGCGAACGACGCGGTCCCGTTCACTGTCTTCTCGCTCAGCCTCGACTGCTACAGCGAAGTCTCCCTGAACTTCGGAAAATCGATCGCCGATCTGGTCCTGCTGGAGGCGGCGCGCCGCCTGCGCGAGGCGATCGGCCGCGATGCAACCGTCGCGCGGCTGCATACCGATCAGTTCGCGGTCATCCTGCCGGATCGTTGCCTGAACAAGGCGCGCGCGCTCGCGCATTCCTGCATCATGGCCCTCGCTCCGCCATTCTCCGTCGGCGAAGCTCTGCTTCACGTCGAGCCGGTCATGGGCGCCTCCCGGTTTCCGCAGCACGGCGATGCGCCGCGGATGCTGATCCGCCATGCCGGGCTGGCCCAGGATCATGCGCGGCAGAACCGCCAGCCGTTCGCCGTCTTCGAGCGCGACATGGAGCGCCGGGTGCAACACAATCTCGCCCTGCTGGGCGACCTGCGCCGTGCGCTCTCGGCCGAAGGCGAACTGAACCTTGTCTACCAGCCCGTGCTCGGTTGCGAGGATCGCCGGGTCACCCATGTCGAGGCCCTGCTGCGCTGGCAGCACCCGCACCTGGGGCCGATCCCGCCGGGCGATTTCGTGCCGATCCTGGAACAGTCCAGCCTGATCCAGCCGCTCACCGACTGGGTACTGGACCGGGCCCTGGACGAGATCGGACCCCTATGGAGAAGCGAACGTATCGGCGTGTGCATCAATGTGTCGCCGCAGAATCTCGTGGGCCGGGATTTCGTCGGTACCGTCAGGGAAGCGCTCGCCCGTCACAACCTGCCGACCGACGCCCTCGGCGTGGAACTGACCGAGACCCAGCTCATGGCGCAGGACTCGCTCGGGCCGATCACCGAAACACTCCGCGAGCTCACGAATGCCGGCATCAAGGTCTGGCTGGACGATTTCGGAACCGGCTCGTCGACCCTCGTCCGGTTGCAGCAACTGCCCGCGACCGGTCTCAAGATCGACCGCGGCTTCACGCAGAACCTGGCCGAGAACAGGCGCAATCGCGATCTCGTCCGGATCTCCGTCGATATCGCCCGCCTGCTCGGCCTCGAAATCATCGCCGAAGGGGTCGAAACCAAGTCGGACTATGACGCGGTTTCCGTGCTCGGTTGCGATGCCGGGCAGGGCTATTTCATTGCCCGCCCGATGCCGGTCGACAAGTTGGTGGACTTCGTTCGGGAAAGTGCGCCTGAGGCGCGCGGTTCCGACACGCGCGCACCAGCGCTCGCGCCCGCCGCAACAGGTCGGGCCCCGCTCCGGTCACCCCAGCCGCGCCTGAACTGACCCGGCCTTCGCACCCGGCGCGCTCAGGCTGCCCTGGCCGCGCTTTCCGTCGCGACGATCCAGCCGCCGCCGAGCAGCCGGTCGCCATCGTAGAAGACACAGGCCTGTCCGGGCGAAACGCCCCCCTCCGGCCGGGCCAGCTCGATTTCCGCCCAGCCGTCGGCGGCGCCAAAAACGCGCGCCGGCAGCGGTCCCTGGGTCGAGCGGAGCTTGACCGAGATCTCGGCCCCGGCCTCACCGAGCGGCCCATCGCCGAGCCAGTTGACCTCCTTCAGGGTGACCCGCGCGACCAGCAACGCCTCGCGCGGGCCAACGACGACGCGGTTCCGCTCCGGATCCAGCCGGACGACGTAGAGCGGCTCGCCGGTGCCGATCCCGATGCCGCGCCGCTGGCCGATCGTGTAGCGCAGGATGCCCTCGTGACGGCCGAGCACGGCGCCGGACAGATCGACGATATCACCCGCGGCCGCGGCGCCGGGCCGCAGCTTCGCCACCAGTTCGTGATACTTGCCCTGGGGCACGAAGCAGATGTCCTGGCTGTCCGGCTTCGTCGCGACCGGCAGCGCCAGCCGCTCGGCATGGGCCCGGACCGTATCCTTGTTCATGTCGCCAAGGGGAAAGCGCAGATAATCGGCCTGTTCGGCGGTGGTCGCGAACAGGAAATAGCTCTGGTCGCGGCTTTCGTCCCGGGCCCGGTGCAGTGTCGCCCGGCCGCCCGCGGCTTCGGCGCGCCGCAGGTAATGGCCGGTCGCCAGGGCTTCCGCCCCGAGGCTTCGCGCCGTGTCCAGGAGATCGCGGAACTTGACCGTCTGGTTGCAGCGGATGCAGGGCACCGGCGTCTCGCCGCGCAGGTAGGAATCGGCGAAATCGTCGATCACCGCATCGCGGAACCGGCTTTCGTAGTCGAGCACGTAATGAGGAAAGCCGAGGCTCTCGGCGACCCGCCGGGCGTCGCGGATATCCTGCCCGGCGCAGCAGGCGCCCTTCCGCCCGACCGCCTCGCCGTGATCGTAGAGTTGAAGCGTGATGCCAACGACATCGTACCCCGCCTCCTTCAGCAGGGCCGCCGTGACTGATGAATCCACGCCACCCGACATCGCGACAACGATGCGGGTCTCCGACGGCGGCTTTCCGGGTACGAGCGGCTGCATGGCGGCGAATATAGGAGACCCGGCGGGCAAGGCAAGCCGGGTGCAAGAACCGCTGTTGCACGGCGCCGGCTCGCAGTGCTAACTAGGACGGCAACCCCAAGTTTATTTAAGTCATTCAAATTATACCGTTGAATGATGTTCGCGAAATAGAACAAGAGCCGGCATTGGCCCGCGGGACCCGGAGGCCCGAAACGACATGACGACAAACCCCTTTCCGACGCTCGCTCGCGGGACAATTCTGGCCATTGCATCTGTCGGCCTATCGGCCTGTGCCACGCTGGTCGAAGGCACCGATCAGACCCTGACGGTCATCACCGATCCGTCCGGCGCCACCTGTCGCCTGGAGCGGGACGGCACGGCCATCGCGGTGGTCAATCCGACACCGGGCAGCGTCAAGGTCGACAAGGACAAGGATCAGATCACCATTCTCTGCCAGAAGGACGGATTCCAGGAAAGCGGCGGGGTGCTCTCGTCGAAGTTCCAGGGCATGACGTTCGGCAACATCCTGTTCGGCGGCCTGATCGGTGTCGCCATCGACGCCGGCTCGGGTGCCATGCACGAATATCCCGACTCCCTGACCATCCGGCTGATTCCCGCAAGCTTCGTGTCGATCGAGGAACGCGATGCATTCTTCGATACCGCGCGCGCCGACATCGTCTCGGCGAGCGACACGCGGGCCACGGCAATCAGGGATACCTGCGATCCGAACAATCCGGCGGTATGCGAAGACGAATTGAAGGAAGCGGAAGAGAGCCGCGAAAGCGCACTTCGCGATATCGAGGCGAAGCGCACCGCGGCGCTGATCGTCCCGGCGATACCGGCCGCTAGCGCAGGAAGTTCAGCAGCGACATCTGATTGAGGCTGCCGAGCACCTGGTAGGAGGCCTCGAGCGCGAACTGGTCCTGGTTGAGCCGGTTGATCGCCTCGGTGATATCGACGTCCTCGATGTTGGAGACGAACTCGGTAAGGAAGATCTTCTCCGAGCCGAGCCGCTGCTGGGTTGCCTCGAGATCGGCAGCGCGGAAGCCGTTCTCGGAGCGGATCTGGGTGACGTCGCGCTGATACTGCTCGAGCTTCGGCAGTTCGCCGGTCAGGAAGGTGATCTGCGCATCGCTGAGATTGGTTCCGAACGGGCTCGCCGGCCCGCCGGCGACCGGCGCGGCCGGCAGTGTTCCGGCATTGTACATGGCAATCCGCTGGATCGCGCCCATCAGGTCGCCGCCGACCTCGTTGGCCAGCAGGCCGTAGACCATCTCGCGGGCATCGTCGACCTTGACGCTTGCGGCGATATTGTTGTTGGAGAACAGCGTCGTCGGCGGTTCGGGCGCGGCCAGAAGATCGGCAATATCCTGGCCGGTGAATGGCGCCGTATCGATCTTCGATCCGGCGAATATCTGCCGCCCCGCGACCTGCTGGTTCAGCAGATTGGCGACCCGGTCGAAAACCGCCTCGACCCCGTCCATCAGGCCGACGCCGGAGCGGACGGCAACGGCGTCGAGCACCGTCTGGCGAAGATCGCCGGCCAGCCCCTCGAGACCTTCGAGGGTGACGTCGTAGCTATCGAGCTGCAACTTCAGGCGGTCGTTGTTCTGAATATGCTGTTCGGTCCGGGCAAGCACCGACTTGGCGCCGGCGAGCGTCGTTACGTCGCGCGGCATATCCTTGTAGTACTCGGCCTTGTAGCCGGTGGAGATCTGGCGCTCGGCGATCTGCGACCGTTCCTGGTTCTGCACGAGATTGCGCAACAGAAGCTGGGTATGGGCGAACGAGCCTATTCGTGTCATGGCGCTATTCCCTTACTCGCAGGTCACAGATTGAGCAGCGTGTCGTACATCTCGCTGGCGGTGGTGATGAGCCGCGCCGCCGCGTTGTACGCGTTCTGGTAGATGATGAGATCGGACAGTTCCTCGTCCATGTTGACCGACGCGATCGCCTGATACCGGAAGTCGATCTCGTCGCGCAGCGCGGTCCGGTCGCTGCGCAGACTGTCGGCGCGGGCCGCATCGGTACCGGCTTCGGCGAGAATGGCGCCGGCAAAATCCTGCAGGGTGCCGGTCGCGGCGTTGAGGCCGCCGACGGCAGGCAGGTCGAGTTTCGTCAGGGCGAGATTCTGGAAGGCCACGGCGCCGCGGGAATCGGCCAGGGTCAGGGCCGGCGAGCCGGTCGGGTCGACCTTGCCGAGCGCGAGCCTGCTTTGCGGGTTGGCGGCGACATAGTCCCGCACCGCAAAACTGAGGGCCGCGTCGGCCGGATAGGGCTGCCCGACACCGAACAGCGCGGAAAAGCCGATCGAGGTGCCGTTCCGGTCCGAGGTGTCGGTATCGGTAATGAGGGAATACCCCTCGTAGCCGACCGCCGGGGTCACGACAAGCGCGCCGCTCGCGTCGAGTGAAACCGAGCCATATGGCGAGAGACCGGTGTTGATCGCCGTGACCGCATCCCCGAACGTCCCCCCGATCGCGCCGAAATCGACGCTGACCGTCCGCAGGCTGTTGCCGTTCGGGCCGACAAGATCGAGGTTCACGACGCCCGTCATGTTGTGGCTGTCGGTGGCGGCGAAGCCGGTCGCGAAGCTCGACGGAATGCCGGTCTCGACAAGGTCGTTGAGACCGAAGAAATGGGAGAAACCCTTGCCTGCGCGCAGCGCCGGATCGGCAGCGTCCTGCTGGATCCCGATGCCGGCGGCGCCTCCGGTCGCGGTCATCGTCAGCACGCCGCCGGAAAGCGCGAGCGTCCCGGCACCGAGCGCCCCGTCGACCGCCGCGATCACGTCAGCCATCGTGCTGATGGCGCCGCTGTCGAAGTCGACGGTGACCGAGGCGACGATCTCGTTGTCGGCGTCGAAGCTGTAGAAGGTCGCCTCGCCGGTGAAGCCGTGCGGCTCGGTCGTGGTCAGGGTCGTGTTGCGGCCGCTCATCACCGACGGCGGCGGGACCGCCATGTTGGCATTGTGAACCGCATTGAGCGCCTCCGCGGTCGAGGAGGCGAAGGCCCCGATCTGCGCGGCGAAGGCCGGCAGTTCGACATTCCGCATGTCGAGAAGACCGCGGAGCGATCCGGACTGCAGCTTGGTGTCGAGAACCCGGCCGTTGGCATCGGCGACGCCGGAGACCGGATCCAGCCTGTGAACGGTGATCTGCGAGAAATCCGTGGTCGACGAAACGCCGTTGGCCGGATCGTACTGCAGCTCGTACTGGAAATCGTCGAGCAGCGCGAGCCCGTTCCCGGTGGTTATCGAGACACCGCCGTTGCTGCGCGGGATGACGCGGATATCGACCACCTCGGACAACCTGTTCAGGGCCGCGTCGCGCTGGTCCTCGAGCGCGTAGGTCTCCTGGCCATTGTTGCGGAAGTCGATGATCTGGGCGTTGATGTCGAAGATCTGGCGAAGCGCCTCGTTGAGACTGGTGACGTCGGCGGAGATCTCCGAATCCAGTTCCGACCGATAGGTCTGCGTCTGGGCCGCCAGCCGACGCAGGTCGGAACCGAGATTCTCGATCTGGGTCAGCACCTCGCGGCGCAGCACGCTGGACGACGAGTCGGCCGTGAGCGCGGCAAACGCGTTGAAGACATTGTCGATCTTGCCGCTGAGCGTGGAATTAGACGCTGGATCGCCGAGCTGGCTCTGGATCCGGTCGTAAATGCTGGCCATCGCCCCGAAACGGTTCGCTTCGGCGGTCATGTTGCGCAGTTCGCGCAGCAGGAATTCGTCCGTCACCCGTTCGATGCTGCCGACCTTGACGCCGGCGCCCTCGCCGCCCAGCACGACGGACTCGAGGTTGGTCACCTTCCGGACATAACCCGGTGTGTTGACGTTGGAGATGTTGTTCGAGGTGATCCGGAGCGCTTCCTGCGACGTCGAAAGCCCGCTCACGCCGGAAGCGATGATCGAATTGAGGCTCATCTCCGAAATTCCTTCACACTCGGCACGAATTGCCAGCCCAGGGCGCGCAACACGAACAGACCGGCAGGAGCTGCCGGCTTGTTCGGATCCTGTTCATCACGCCTAACCATCTGATTTTTCGATGCTCTTTCTGTTGTCGGCACGGCCGGATCGAATTTCGACCGGAATCGCTCGCCCTCTACCAAGCAAGTCGGATGCCAAGTCGACCGCCCCCCACTCGAGCGCCCTCCCCGTCCCGGGCCGTGGCGCAGGCGTTCTCGCGCGCGAAGCTTTTGTTGAAACCGGATCAAGGGCGGCGAGCCGGCCGGGCGGCGGCACCCGGTCGACCCGGCAGAATGAGCCCCGGCACCGGGCCAAAGTTGCCGGACCGGACAAACCGTGCCGAGCACCGGCCCAGGTTCGGAACGCACAAATGACTGTTTTCATTGAAACTTTCGGAGGGAATGCGGATGGCACGCAACTTGCGGAAAGGGCTGCGACGAAATTTTGCGAGTGCGACCATGAACGTGGATGCCATCTTCAAACCCGCTCCGAAGCCGACACAGGCAGCCGGAGACGCCTTTCGCAGGGACGACCCGGCGTTCGCCAGGGAACTGGTCGAGCGCCGCGAGAAGCTCGAGCGGCCGGCTCCGGAACGGTCGACGCGACGGGCCGAGGATTCCGCAAGTCGGGACAGCGGGCGGGCCCAGGCGGCGGAGACCAGCGAGACGACCGGCCAGGCACGGACGGAGACGGCGTCCGTCGATGAAAGCACGGTCGACGGACAGTCGGACGCCGAGAGCGGATCGGATTCCGAGGCTTCCGGTCGCGAACAGCAGGACAACGACGCACAGGCCGCAGAGTCGGCGTCCCCGGACGGCAACGGCGCCGCGGCGGACGGCCGGGCGGCGGCGATCGCGGTGAGCATCACTGTGGGCGCCGCCCATTTTGCCCAGGCGACCGCCGAAGCGGGCGCCTCCAACGCGCAGTCCGCCGTTTCCGCGGCGGCAGCGCTCGAGAAGACCGGCGCGAAACAGGGTATCGCCGCCAACCCGGCCGCGACCGCCCCGGCCAGCACCGACGCCAGCGGCCGAACAGAGCCTGGCATGGCCGCCGCGGCCTCCGACGGCAAGGTTGCCAGCACACCTGCCGCGACACAGACGACCAACGATGGCGGAAGCCAGACGGCGGCGAACGCGACCGGCGGCGCCACGGCGACGAGCGGAAAGACCGACCCCGCCCCCGCCGCGAGCGCGTCGGCATCCGCCCAGGGCACGGCAACGCAGGTCGAAGGCGCGCCCTCGGCCGCAGCGGCCGCAACGGCCGCAGCCGCCACCGCGTCAACGACGGCCACCGGACCGGGCGCGAAGGCGGCCGCGTCGAAGACCGGCACCGGCGCCTCGACCGCCCTGCTTCCGATGCAGAGCGCCCTGCCAGCCAACGAGGCCGCGACGGAGTTCGCCGTTCGCCAGGCGACCGGTTCGCGTCGCGGCGGTGAAGGGCAGTCGCTCCGCGGCGAGAACAGCAACGCTGCAACACCGATGTCCGTCGCGCCCCAGGGCATGGAGACTGCTCTCGCCCGGGTCGCCGGCTCGCCCGCCAGCAATGCCGGGCAGAAGGCGACGCAGCCCTCGGCCGAGCAGAATGGGAACGGCAACGCCGCGAATGCCGTGGCGGCGGCCCAGGCCGCCGTGCCGGCGGCCGCGCAACTCGCCGCGACTACACCACAGGGCGCGGAAGTCGCGATCCATGGCCTGCACCAGGCCGGTGCCGCCGGCCCCGATCAGAGCCAGGCGGCCATGGCGAGCGCGCCTCGCCACATGCCCCCGCCGCCAGCGGCCCAGCAGCTCGCGGTTTCGATCAGCCAGGCCGTGCACGACGGCAAGGACCGGATCCGCATCCAGTTGCACCCGGCCGAGCTCGGACGGGTCGATATCAAGCTCGAGCTTTCGCATGACGGGCGGGTTTCGGCGGTCATCGCCGCCGACCGGCCGGAAACGCTCGACCTCCTGCAACGGGACGCCCGCGCCCTCGAACGTGCCCTTTCCGATGCCGGGCTCAAGGCTGACAGCAACAGCCTCAGCTTCGCCTCGAACGGCGATAACGCCCGACGCTTCGCCGAACTGGCCGGTGACGACAAGGGCTTGGTGGACGGCGACGACATCGATGCGGCGGACGAGGTCCAGTCACTGGCCGCGGCCCGTGCCCATCGCGGCAACCCAATGAGCGCCCTCGATATTCAGGTCTAAGGCAAGGACGAAAGAACATGGAAGTATCAGCATTGTCGCCGACGGCCTACACGAGCAAGGCGGACACCTCCGCCGCCAATCTGGCCGAGAACTTCGACGACTTCCTCATTCTGCTGACCACGCAGCTGCAGAACCAGGACCCGCTCGAACCGCTCGATTCGAACGAATTCACCCAGCAGCTCGTGCAGTTCACCAATGTCGAGCAGGCCATCCAGCAAAACAAGAATCTGGAAGCGCTGATCGAGTTGAGCGGCGCCAACCAGGCGCTCAGCCAGGCGACCACCCTGGTCAGCTATGTCGGCAAGGCGATCGAGGCCAATGGCAACGAAGCCAACCTGTCCGGTGGCACGGCAACCTGGAACTACGAGATGCCGCCGTCCGCCCACGATGCCCAGATCCGCATCTATGACGAGTTCAACAATCTCGTCTACCGGGGCGCAGCGGTGGCCTCCGGTGGCACACACAGCTTCACCTGGGACGGGACCGGCGTGAACGAGAACCTGCAGCCGACCGGGGTCACCCACCCGGACGGTGCCTACAGGATCGACGTCACCGCCACCGACGCCGACGGCGCGGCAGTCGATGACATCGGCGTGTTCGTGCGCGGTGTAGTGACCGGCGTCGAGAACGACGAGGGCACGCTCACCCTTCTGATCGGCAAGGCGAAGGTCGATCCCGGCGGCATCCGCTCGGTCCATCTCGCAGAAGACATCTAGGTAGCAGTTTAATCTCGGCCCCTGTGCAGCGGCCGGAATTCAGGCGTCAAGGAGACCCAGATCATGAGTATTTACTCCGCCCTCTTCTCCGGCGTGACCGGACTGTCAGCGCAAAGCCAGTCGCTCGGCATGATTGCCGACAACATCGCCAACGTGAACACGATCGGTTACAAGCGCGCGGAATCGCATTTCTCGACGCTCGTCACCAATCCGGCCAGCCGCACGACCTATTCGCCGGGCGGCGTCGTTTCCAGCCCGTTCCTGAATATCGACAAGCAGGGCCTCGTCCAGGCGTCAAACCGGATCACCAATCTGGCGATCTCCGGCCAGGGCTTCTTCGTGGTGACGCCGGACTCGGTGTCCGACCCGCTTGATACCAGTTACATGTTCACCCGGGCGGGCGCCTTCACCCCCGACGACGACGGCTTTCTCCGCAACTCAGCCAATCTCTACCTGAAGGGCTGGCGCATCGACAGCGATGGCAACATCCCGAGCAACCGCTCGGACCTGACGATCCTGGAATCGATCAACGTGAAGGGCCTGACCGGTAACGCCGAGGCGACGTCTCGCGTCAACCTGAAGACCAACCTCAGCAACAGCACCGCGATCAACGGCACCTACACCACCGGCGACATGGCGACCGGCACGACGGAGCCCGACTTCGAGACCTCGTTCAACGTCTTCGACAGCCAGGGCACGGCGCGCTCGATCAGCGTCGGCTTCATCCGCACCGGCGCGACGCAGTGGGCCGTCGAACTCTACAGCGACGACGCCCAGATGGCATCGCCGCCGGCCAATCTGATCCATTCGGGCCAGGTCGTCTTCGATACCAGCGGCAATCTCGACATGACCGCCACCAATGCGCTCGCCGATCCGCTGACCAACAGCTTCACGGCCGACTGGGATCCGCTGTTCGGCGTCGCCGCGCAGACCATCGACTTCAACTTCGGCACCGACGGGGTCTCGGACGGCTTCACCCAGTCGAGCGGCTCCTTCGCCTCCGATCCGCCAGAAGTGAACGGCGCGCTGTTCGGCGCCTTCAACGGCGTCTTCATCGACGAGGAAGGGGTTCTGACCGCGCTCTTCGACAACGGCACGCGCACGGATATCTTCAAGATCCCGGTCGCCATCTTCTCGAACCCGAACGGGCTTTCGAACAGGAACGGCAATGCCTTCGACGAAACCCCCAACTCCGGCGACTTCGTGCTGCTGGAGGCGGGTGTCGGACAGGCCGGCCTGCTCGCCTCATCGGCGCTGGAAGGCTCGAACGTCGACCTGGCCGATGAATTCTCGCAGATGATCATTACCCAGCGCGCCTTCTCGGCCGCCGGCAAGGTCGTCACCACCGCCGACGAGATGCTCGACGAACTCCTGAGGCTCAAGCGCTAACGAGCCGTCCGGGGCCGGTCTGAAACCGGCCGGCCCCGGCTTTCGCGCCATGTCCGGGCTTTAACCAATTCCCTTAGCGGAATGTTTAGAAGCGCCGCCATAGCATTCGAACCGCAGCAGTTATGGAATTGAGTGAGGTAGCGTCACGATGTTTTCCACGTCCTCAGGCGCGGTGACGAGAGTTATCGGTCCCGATGGGAGGCCGCTGACGATCGCCGATTTGCCGCCCCCGGACACCAAGCGTTGGGTTATCAGGCGGAAGGCCGAGGTCGTGGCCGCCGTTCGCGGCGGACTTCTCAGCCTCGAGGACGCGTGCCGACGCTATACTCTCTCGGTCGAGGAGTTTCTGTCCTGGCAGCGCGCCATCGAAAAACACGGTCTGGCCGGGCTTCGCGCCACGCGCTTGCAACAGTATCGCTACGACAATCTCGGTACCGGCGACGACTGACCAGCGTCGCGCCGGAGAATAGCGGGTTCGAAACCCGTCCGAAGACAGAACCCGGGCTCTGACCGAGCACCGGGTTCCTTCATTTCCGCCCCGGTTCGACGGCGCCTGTGATGGCCGGCCCCTGCCACCGGGCAAAACCTGCCGCCCACTAGGCAAAAATTTCCGCTGTTAACGAGTTGTTCAGCAGCCGCCCCTACTTTCGCAATCAGGCATTCAACCGCCACAGACCGTTGCGTAACAAAGGGCGACGACCTTGAACGGGCTTCTGCAACTCGCACGAAATTTGGGACCGGTCCGGATGGCCGTCATGGGCATCGTGGCACTGGCAACAGTGGGCTTCCTGCTGTTCATGGCCAACCGGATCTCGACGCCGGCAATGGGCCTGCTTTACAGCGGTCTTGACGGCAACGACGCCGGCGCCATCGCCGGCAAGCTTGAATCGATGAACGTGCCGTTCGAGCTGCGCAACCAGGGCGCCGACATCATGGTGCCTTCCGACCAGGTGCTGCGCCTGCGCATGAGCATGGCTCAGGAGGGGCTGCCGAACGGCGGCTCGGTCGGCTACGAGATCTTCGACCGCTCCGAGAATTTCGGCACTACCAGTTTCGTGCAGAACATCAACCGGCTGCGCGCGCTGGAAGGCGAACTGTCGCGCACTATCCGCGCCCTCGACCGGGTTTCCCAGGCGCGCGTCCATCTTGTCCTGCCGAAGCGCGAGGTGTTCAGCCGCGACCAGCAGCCGGCCACCGCGTCGATCATCCTGAAGCTGCGCGGCGCCGGGCTGCTCAACCCGACCCAGGTCGCCGCGGTCCAGCATATCGTCGCGGCCGCCGTCCCCGGCCTTTCGCCCGAGCGGATCTCGATCGCCGACGAACGCGGCAACCTGCTCGCCCGCGGCGGCGGCGAGGGCGAGGCCGGCAAGATCGCCGGCCAGCAGGACGCCATTCGCGTCGCCCACGAGGATCACATCAAGCGGCAGATCGAGACCCTGCTCGAACGCTCCGTCGGGGTCGGCAATGTGCGCGCCGAAGTGACCGCCGAAATGGATTTCGACGAGAAGACGGTCAAGTCCGAGACCTACGATCCGGAAGGCCAGGTCGTACGCTCGACGCAGCTCGTCGAGGAGACGAACCAGTCTTCCGAGGTCAGCGGCAACGAGGCCGTCACCGTCCAGAACAACCTGCCGGAAGCCGACGCCGGGGTCGGCAGCGGCGCCAACACCCAGAACAACGGCACCCGGAGCGAGGAGACCGTCAACTACGAGATCTCCAAGACCGTCACCACGAAGATCCAGCAGAGCGGCGTCGTCAAGCGCCTGGCCGTCGCGGTCCTGGTGAACGGTGTCTACACGACCGAGGCCGACGGCACGCGCAGCTATCAGCCGCGCAACGAGGAAGAGCTCGAGAAGCTCGCCAGCCTGGCCCGTTCCGCGATCGGCTATGACGCCGAGCGGGGCGACGTGATCGAGGTCGTCAACCTGCCCTTTGCCGAAGGCGACGCGGTCTCCGACGAGGCGATCGAGGAAGAATTCAACCTGCTTGGCCTCAACAAGGCCGACCTTTTCAAGATCGCCGAGATGGCGGTGCTCGCGATCGTCGCGATCCTCGCCCTGCTGCTGGTCGTCCGCCCCCTGCTCACCCGGGCGATGGCGATCGGCGGCCAGCCGGCGCTGGCTGGTGGCAACCGGCAGGCGGCACTGGCCGGGCCCGGCGGCGGCTATGACGGCGACCCGGCGCAGATCGCCGACGGCGGCGGAGCGCATCCGGCGCTCGAGGGCCCCCATTCCGGCGGCGGCCAGCGGCCGGCCCCGCGCAGTGAGACCGAGCACATGCTCGACATCGCCCGCATCGACGGCCAGGTGAAGGCGTCCTCGCTGAAGAAGATGGGTGAGATCGTCGACAAGCATCCGGACGAGGCGGTCGGCATCCTCCGCAGCTGGCTCTACGAAGACGCGTAATCGGGAGTATTACCGATGGCAATCACAGATCCCCAGAAGCTGACCGGGGCCCAACGCGTGGCGGCGATCATGCTCGCCCTCGGCGAGGAGCACTCGGCGCCCATCTGGGCCAAGTTCGACGACGAGGAGATCAAGGAAATCTCCCAGACGATGGCCAATCTCGGCAGCCTCGGCTCCGAGGCGATCGAGCGTCTCTTCCTCGATTTCGCCAACCAGATGTCGACGACCGGCAACCTTGTCGGCACGTTCGAGAGCACCCAGCGGCTGCTGCTCAAGGCGCTGCCGGGTGACCGCGTCGAGAACATTATGGAGGAGATCCGCGGCCCGGCCGGCCGGACGATGTGGGACAAGCTCGGCAACGTCAACGAGACGGTGCTCGCCGCCTATCTGAAGAACGAGTATCCGCAGACCGTCGCCGTCGTGATGAGCCGGGTCCGCCCGGAGCACGCCGCCCGCGTGCTCGCCTGTCTGCCCGAGGATTTCGCGCTCGAGGTCGTCTCCCGCATGCTGCGCATGGAATCGGTGCAGAAGGAGGTGCTCGACAAGATCGAGGAAACCCTGCGCATCGAGTTCATGAGCAACCTGGCGCGCACCAACCGGCGCGACAGCCACGAGGTCATGGCCGAGATCTTCAACAATCTCGACCGCAACACGGAAAGCCGCTTCCTGTCCTCTCTGGAGGAACGGAACCGCGACGCCGCCGAGCGCATCAAGGCGCTGATGTTCACCTTCGAGGACCTGGCCAAGCTCGACCCGGCCGGCGTGCAGACGCTGCTGCGTGTGGTCGAGAAGGACAAGCTGGCGCTCGCTCTGAAGGGTGCTTCGGACACGCTCCGCGATCTCTTCTTCTCCAACATGTCGGAACGCGCCGCGAAGATCCTGCGCGAGGACATGGAAGCCATGGGTCCGGTTCGCCTGCGCGACGTCGACGAGACGCAGATGGACATTGTCAATCAGGCCAAGGATCTCGCCGCCAAGGGCGAAATCATGCTGAGCGACAACAAGGGCGACGACGAGCTCGTGTACTGAGGCGGCGGACATGCAAGCGGGCAAATTTCTCTTCGATCGCGAATTCGGTGCCGGCGAGGTCGTCAAGGCCAAGCCCAAGCCGAAGCCGGTCCACACCGACGACGACCTTGCGGCAGCACGCGAGGCCGCCCACGCCGAGGGTGTCAGGGCCGGCGCTGAACAGGCCCGGGCCGGGATCGAGACCGTGCTGGTCCAGACGCTCGAGACGGTGAGCGCGCAGTTCCAGACGCTTGCCGCCCGCCACGAAGAGTCTCTGCGCGAAATCCGCGCCGAAGCCGCGGGCCTCGCGTTCGAGATTGCCAGCAAGCTCGCGCAATCGCTTACCGAACGCGAACCGCTCGCCGAGATCGAGCGCCTGATCGCGGATTGCCTGGAGAAACTGCAGCACGAACCCCGCGTGGTCGTGCGCGCCGCCGAGCCGATCTGCGAGGCCCTCGGCCCGCGCATCGACGCCATTGCCCGCGACAAGGCCTTTGCCGGCCAGATGGTGATTATTCCTGCCGACGACATGGCGCCCGGCGACTGTCGGGTCGAGTGGGCCGACGGCGGCGCCGAACGCGATCGTGAGGCACTGGAACAAAGCATCGGCGAGGCGGTCAGCCGCTACGTCGCATCGAAACAGTCCGCGTAGGCTCGAAAGGAGCGTCTCGTGTCCGAGAATGACGATCTGAACCTGGAAGAACTGGACGAGTCCGAGGCCGCGGCCGCGGCGGCAGCGGCCGCCGCGGCGCCCGACGACGATGACGGCGAATCCGATGACGACGGTGCCCGCACCGCCGCCGACCTGGAAGCGGTTTTCGACATCCCGGTCCAGGTTTCGGCCGTGCTCGGCAAGTCGCGCATGCAGGTCAGCCAGCTCATGAAACTCGGGCGCGGCGCGGTCGTCGAACTCGACCGCAAGGTCGGCGAGGCGATCGACATCTATGTCAACAACCGGCTCGTCGCGCGCGGCGAGGTCGTGGTCGTCGAGGATCGACTGGGCGTGACCATGACGGAAATCGTCAAGGCCGAACGTACCTGAGGCCGCGGAGCGTCACCAGACCATGGATATCGCAACGATAATCGGTCTCTTCGGGGCCTTCGGACTGGTCGGCGCGGCCATCGCCGTCGGCGGCTCGGTGCTGGCCTTCATCAACGTGCCATCGATGCTCATCGTGGTCGCCGGCACGTTCCTGGTGACGATGATGTGCTTCTCGCTGAACGAGGTCATTCGCGCCCAGGGGCTGATCCTGAAGACGCTGTTCTTCCGCATCACCGACCCCGAGGATGCCGCCCATGACATGCTCGAGCTGGCCGAGAAGGCCCGCAAGGAGGGTGTCCTCGTCCTGCAGAAGACGGTCGACAACTACCTCGACGAACCGTTCCTCCACAAGGCGCTGCTGCTCGTCGTCGACGGGCTGCCGGGCGACGACGTGGAACGCGTCCTGCAACGCGATCTCGCGGCCATGACACAGCGCCACCAGCGCGGCGCCGGGATCCTTCGCAAGGCGGCGGAAATCGCACCGGCGATGGGCCTGATCGGCACCCTGGTCGGCCTCGTGCAGATGCTGAGCAACCTGAACGATCCCGCCTCGATCGGGCCGGCGATGGCGGTGGCCCTGCTCACCACCTTCTACGGCGCCCTGCTGGCGAACATGGTGTTCTCGCCGCTCGCCGCGAAGCTGGAGCGCAATTCCGAAGCGGAAACCGTGCTCTGCAAGATCTACACCCAGGCTGCCGTCTCTATCGGCCGCCAGGAGAATCCGCGTCGGCTGGAGATGATCCTGAACACGATGCTCCCGCCCGCACAGCGCCTCGAATATTTCGCGTAAGCCCGTTCCAAGGAGAACATCCATGCGTTTGCTCATTATCGGCTCTTTGAACGGCCAGATCGGTATCGCGAGCCAGATCGCCATGTCGCGCGGCGCCAAGGTGAGCCAGGTCGGCGATATCGACGGGGCATTGACGACGCTGCGCGCCGGGCGCGGCGCCGACATGGTGATGATCGATATCGGGCTGGACGTGAAAGGGCTGGTCGAACGGCTCGACAACGAACGCTTCAGCCTTCCGGTCGTGGCCTGCGGGATCGGCCATGACGCCGCCGCCGCCGCCGCCGCGATCCGTGCCGGTGCCAAGGAATATCTGCCGCTGCCGCCGGACCCGGACCTGATCGCCGCGGTTCTCGAGGCGGTTGCCGATGACAGCCGGCCGCTGATCCATGCCGATCCGGCGATGGAGCACGTCATCAAGCTCGCCGACCAGGTCGCGTCGTCGATGGCCTCCATCCTGATCACCGGCGAGACCGGCACCGGCAAGGAGGTCCTGGCCCGCTACCTGCACAGCAAGAGCAACCGCGCCGACGAAGTCTTCATCTCGGTCAACTGCGCCGCGATCCCGGAGAATCTGCTGGAATCGGAGCTGTTCGGCCATGAGAAGGGCGCCTTCACCGGCGCTGTCGCCCGCCGCGTCGGCAAGTTCGAGGAGGCGAACGGCGGCACGCTCCTGCTTGACGAAATCAGCGAAATGGACATCCGCCTGCAGGCCAAGCTGCTGCGCGCGATCCAGGAACGCGAGATCGACCGCGTCGGGGGATCCAAGCCGGTCAAGGTTGACATCCGCGTGCTCGCGACCTCGAACCGCGATCTCGCCCAGGAGGTGAAGAAGGGAACCTTCCGCGAGGATCTCCTGTTCCGCCTGAACGTCGTCAACCTGCGCATTCCGCCGCTCCGCGAGCGCCCCGCCGACGTCGAGGTGCTGAGCCGGCACTTCGCACGGAAATACGCCGACCTGAATGCCGTCGAGAAGCGTCCGATCAGCGCCGCCGCAATGCGTGAACTTCAGCAGCATGCCTGGACCGGCAATGTCCGCGAGCTCGAGAACACCATGCATCGCGCTGTCCTGCTGGCCAACGGTCCGGAAATCGGGCCCGAGGCAATCATGCTGCCGGACGGTTCGCGCGCCAGCGCCAGCCCGGCCGTCGCGAACGCTGTGGCGGGCGAGAGCGCCCAGGCCGGCGGCGACGCCGCCTCGATGGTCGGCCGCACCGTAGCCGAGGTCGAGCGCGACCTCATCATCGACACGCTCAGCCATTGCCTCGGCAACCGGACCCATGCCGCGAACATTCTCGGGATCTCGATCCGCACGCTGCGCAACAAGCTGAAGCTCTATACCGAGGAAGGCCTGCCAGTGCCGATGCCCGGCGACGGCATGCGTTCGGCGTATTGATTGCGTGACGATCCTTTCTCGAAGCGGACACCGAAATGAGCGATAGCGACAGCGCCGCGCCGGCGGACGACGACGTGCTCGGCAAGATGTGGCGCGCGGTTCGCCGCGGCGACGTGGCGCTGGCGCTTGGCGTCGTCGCAATTCTCGTCGTGCTCATCATGCCGATGCCGGCATGGCTGCTCGATTTCAGCCTGGCGATCTCGATCACGCTCTCGATCCTGATCCTGATGACCTGCCTGTTCATCTCGAAGCCGCTCGACTTCAACTCCTTCCCGACCGTGCTGCTGATCGCGACTATGCTCAGGCTGTCGCTGAACCTTGCCTCGACCCGGCTGATCCTCGCCGACGGGCATGAGGGGCCGGCCGCTGCCGGCGCCGTCATCGAGGCCTTCGGCAGTTTCGTCATGGGTGGCAATTTCGTCATCGGGATCATCGTCTTCGCGATCCTGGTGATCGTGAATTTCGTCGTCATCACCAAGGGTTCGGGCCGAATCGCGGAAGTGGCCGCGCGCTTCTCCCTCGACGCCATGCCGGGCAAGCAGATGGCGATTGACGCCGACCTCTCCGCCGGCCTGATCGACGAGAAGCAGGCCCGCCTCCGGCGCAAGGAGCTGGAGGACGAGAGCGGCTTCTTCGGTGCCATGGACGGCGCCGCGAAATTCGTCCGCGGCGACGCCATCGCCGGCCTGCTGATCACCTTCATCAACGTGATCGGCGGCATGATCGTCGGCGTCGCGCAGATGGACCTGAGTTTCTCCGACGCGGCGCGTTTCTACACCATGCTGACCGTCGGCGACGGCCTCGTCAGCCAGATCCCGGCGCTGATCGTCTCGACCGCGGCCGGCCTGCTGGTCTCCAAGGGCGGGGTCAGCGGGACTACCGACAAGGCGCTGTTCGGCCAGCTCGGCGGCTATCCCCGGGCACTCGGCGTCTCCGCCTTCCTGATGACCTGCCTGGCCCTGCTGCCGGGCATTCCGATGGTGCCCTTCCTGGCGCTTGCCGGCATCGCCGGCGGTGCAGCCTTCGCCATCACCCGGCGGCGCGAGCAGGCCGTGGAGTTCGAACAGAAGCGGCAGATCGACGAGGAGAAGCAGGCCCAGCCGGTCGAGGAGCCGATCACCGCCGCGCTCGCCATCGACGAGCTCCGCATCGAGCTCGGCTATGGCCTGCTGCCGCTGATCAACGACAACAACAACTACCGCCTGACCGACCAGATCAAGGCGCTGCGCCGCCAGATCGCCAGCGACATGGGCTTCGTGATGCCGAGCGTCCGGATCCTCGACAACATGCAGCTGCCGGCCAACGCCTATGTCATCCGCATCAAGGAGGTCGAGGCCGGCGCCGGCGAACTGCGCCCCGGTCATCTCCTGGTCATGGATCCGAGCGGCCAGCCGATCGACCTCGCCGGCGAGGAAACCCGCGAGCCGGCCTTCGGCCTGCCCGCCCTCTGGGTCGACGAGAGCCAGCGCGAGGAGGCCTCGTTCCGCGGCTACACGGTCGTCGATCCCTCCACGGTGGTCACCACGCACCTGACCGAAATTCTCAAGGACTACATGCCGGAACTGC
This sequence comes from Oceanibacterium hippocampi, assembly GCF_900172325.1. Taxonomy (GTDB): domain Bacteria; phylum Pseudomonadota; class Alphaproteobacteria; order Sneathiellales; family Sneathiellaceae; genus Oceanibacterium; species Oceanibacterium hippocampi. Next base: position 119,178 of record NZ_FWFR01000003.1, read on the forward strand.
TTTCCTACGCGGAGACGCAGAAGCTGCTGGACGACCTGCCTCAACGCCACCAGAAGCTGATCGGCGACCTGGTGCCGCAGCAGATCACCCTGAGCGGCCTGCAAAGGGTCCTGCAGAACCTGCTCGGCGAGCGGATCTCGATCCGCGACCTGCCGACGATCCTCGAGGGGATCGCCGAGGCGACCGGCTACACCCACAATTCGACCCAGATCACCGAGCATGTCCGCGCCCGCCTGGCACGCCAGATCTCGTCGGCCAACACCGCGCCGGAAGGACATATTCCGCTGGTCGTCATGTCGCCGCGCTGGGAGCAGGAATTCGCCGAGGCGCTGATCGGCCAAGGCGACGAACGCCAGCTCTCGATGGCGCCGACCAAGCTGCAGGAATTCATTGCCCAGGTCCGCAAGAGTTACGAGAACTTCGCCGCGAACGGGGAAACGCCGGTGCTGCTGACGTCGCCCGGCATTCGTCCCTACGTCCGCTCGATCGTAGAACGCTTCCGCCCGGCCACCGTCGTGATGTCCCAGAACGAGGTGCATCCGAAGGCGAAGCTGCGCACCATCGGCCAGATCTAGGCGGGCCCGGCAATGCGCATCCATTCCTTCACCGCGCCGTCGATGAACCAGGCCATGCGCGCCGTGCGCGAGCGGCTCGGCGACGACGCGATCATCCTTTCCAGCCAGCAGAAGAACGGCAAGGTCGAGGTCACCGCGGCAATCGACGAGATCGCCGAGGTGGGCGTCGGCGACACCTCCGGACCGGGCCTGCCCGACTGGGAAACGAACTGGAGCAACGACTGGGCGGAACCGGCCGGCGTGACCGCCCCGCTCGTGAACGGCGCGGCCGAACCCGCCGCCGAGAAAACCGATCCCGCGACGCGCAAGCTGATCGACGACCTCGTCGCCGTGCTCGCCTTTCATGGCATCCCGTCCCGGCTCGGCGAGCGACTCGGCCGCCTCGCGCTGGCCGCCGGCGCGGACGAGGCGACGATCGCACTGGCCGCCGCCTTCGACGAGCGTTTCCGCTTCAAGCCGCTGCAACTGCCGGCGCGCCGGCCGATCCTGTTCGTCGGGCCGTCCGGCAGCGGCAAGACCCTCACCCTGGCCAAGATCGCGACCCAGATGGCGCTGGCAGGCACCGCGCCCGAGATCGTCACCACGGATGTCAGCCGGCCGGGCGCGATGGCCCAGCTTGCCGGCTTCACGCGCATCCTCGACCTGCCGTTGTCCAAGGCGGACGGGCCGGAGGCGCTCGCCGAGCGGATCGCCGGGGCAAGCGCGCCGCTCCTCATCGACAGCGCCGGTGTCGACCCCTACTCGCCCGATCAGATGACCGCGACGGCCCGCCTGGCCGTCGCCGCCGATGCCGAGATCGTGCTGGTCCTGGCTGCCGGATTCGATCCGGAGGAAATGGCCGATCAGGCCCAGGCCTTCGCCAAGATCGGCGCGTCGCGGCTGATCGTCACCCGGGCCGATGCCAGCCGGCGGCTCGGCGGCATCGTCTGCGCGGCGGCCGGCAGCGGTCTCGCGCTCTCCCATATCTGCCATGCGCCATCGGCGGCGCACGGCCTTTCCACCCTCAATCCGGTGAAACTGGCGCGGCTCCTGATACGTGACCCGTTGCAGCCGCTCCAGTTTACCGACCTCAGCGAGGCCGCCCGATGACCCTCCCCGAAAGCAGCAGGCCCGCCCGTCCGCTCCACCACCCGGCATCGCGGACCGCCGGCCGAAACATCGTGACCATCGCCTCGGGCAAGGGCGGCGTCGGCAAGACCGTGCTGGCCATCAGCCTGACCCATGCGATCGCCCGCGAGGGGCGTAGGAGCCTGCTCTTCGACGGCGATCTCGGATTGGCCAATGTCGACGTGCAGCTCGGCCTGGTGCCGGAACACGATCTTGGCGCCGTGGTCGCCGGCCGGCTGCGGCTGGCGGACGCGGTGACCCGTTTCCCGGAAGGCGGCTTCGATATCCTGGCCGGGCGCTCCGGCTCGGGCAGTCTGGCGGCGCTCGGGCGTGCCGAACTGCAGGCCCTCCGCGAGGATCTCTTCGCGCTCGCCGCCGGTTACGACGCCATCGTCCTCGATCTCGGCGCCGGCATCGATCAGCCGGTCCGCGCCCTGACCGTGCCGAGCGGGCCGAAGCTGGTCATCGCCACGGAGGAGCCGACCTCGCTAACCGACGCCTATGCCTTCATCAAGGTCACGGCGGCGCAGATTCCCGGGGCCGACATCCGCATCGTCGTCAACATGGCGACGTCGAAGGCGGAGGCCCAGCGAACCTACGAGAAGCTTCGCCGGGCCTGCGAGAATTTCCTCAAGCTGTCGCCGCCGCTGGCCGGCATCGTGCATCGCGACGACAAGGTCCGCGACGCGATCCGCCACCAGACCGCGATCTTCATCCGCCACCCGAATTCCCGGGTCGCCAGCGATATCGAGGCGCTGGCGCAATCGCTTTGCCGCGAACTGGAATCCGGCGGAAGTCCCGGAGGCTGAACAATGAGCGACCTGCGCGGCACCTCCTCGGTACCGGCATCGGGCGTCAGCGCGCCCGGCCCGGCATCGCGGGGACAGGCGCCGACGCCGGTCGCGGCCCCCCAGCCGGCCGCCGCCACCGGGGGCCATGCGGATCCGGCCTATGACCTCTCGGGCGCCATTGCCCGGCTGCGGATCGGCGCCCGCCTGGAAGCCATCGTCCAGCAGCAGACCCCGGCAGGCGAGACCGTGATCCAGAGCGATGCCGGCCGCTTCACGGTGGTGCTGCCCCGGGCCCTGCCGCCGGCAACCCGGCTCTCGCTCGAGATCCTCGGTCTTGGCCAGGCAATCCGCGCGATCCTCGTCTCCATCGATGGCCGCGTGATCGCCCAGCCGGCAGAGATCGCCCTGCATCCGACCGGCAACGCACCGACGCAGGGCGGCTACTCGGCCCTGATCCAGAATGCCGGCCGCGCCGCTCCCGCCGGAGCGGTTCCGCCCGCGCCGCTCCTGCCACCGGGACCGACGACTGCGGCTCCGCCGCCGCCTTCACAACCGCCGGCGCATGGCCCGCCGTCCTACGGCCCGCCGACCGCGCCGACGCTGCCGTCGACGGCCATCGCCGCCGCCCCGAACATCCCGGCTGGTGTCGGCGGCTCCAGCAATATCGCGACCGCGGCGCCCGGTCCGATGACCAGCGGCCCGAACATGCAGCAGGCCGCCGTCCCGAACATACCGGCGTCCGGCTCCGTCCCGGCTCCGTCGCCGACGGCAATCGCGACGCCGCATCCCGCCTCGCTGCCGGCGACCGCCCTGTCCTTCGCGGCCGGTGAGGCGCCGATCACGCAAGGTCGTGCGTTGCGAGCGTTCGTCGTCAGTTCCGGCGCCGGCGCCCCCCCGACACAATCCGCCTTCGCGACCGGCGAAGTCCTGAACATTCGCATCGTCCCGGCATCGAACGGCGATGCCGCGAACCGGTTCACCGGGATCGCCACCAGCCCCGGGCTGGCCGGCAATCTCCAGGTCAGGATCGGCACGTCGTTGCTGCAGATCGACAGCCGGGCGGCGCTGCCGGCCGGACAGGAAGTCACCTTCGCGATTACCGGCCGTACGCCCCCGGCGCCGCTGGCGCCGCTGCTGCTGCCCGCCACCGGCCACCCGGCCAGCGAATTCGCAAGCCATTGGCCTGCGCTGGAACAGGCGATCGGTGTGCTCGCGGCGATCGATCCCGGCTATGCGGGACAGCTCGCGGCAAGCCGCATTCCGACCGCCGGGCCGCGACTGGCCGCCGATATCCTGTTCTTCCTGGCGGCGCTCGGAAACAACGGCGTCGGGTCCTGGCTGGGTCACGACGCCACGGCGGCGCTCGAACGGGCCGGCCGTCGCGACCTTCTCGCCCGGCTTGACGACGATTTCGCGACCCTGTCCCGCCTCGCACGCGACCGGCAAGACAGCGAATGGCGAACCCTGCTGGTACCATTCTACGACGGCCGCGATCTGCAACAGCTGAGCGTCTTCCTGCGCCATCCCCGCCGGGACGACACCGACGGCGAGAAGAGCGGCGAGGAAACCCGGTTCGTGCTCGATCTGGAACTGCAAAGCATGGGACCGCTGCAGATCGACGGCTGGCTGCGCAGGCGGCGGCTCGATCTCTATGTGCGCAGCCAGCGCGTGCTGCCGATATCGCTCAGGCGGGGAGTCGCTGCGATTTTCGAGGAATCGCTCGCCATCACCGGGATCACCGGCGGACTGAGCTTCCAGGTCGTCCGCCCCTTCCCCGTCGATCCGCGCGGCGACATCGAATCCCGGGCCGCGCACGAGGCCTTTCTCGCCTGAACGGGGCCGGTCCGCGCCGCCCGGCCGGCGCGGCCGGATCAGCGACGCGAATCAGTAATCCTAATAGCCGGCCCGCCGCATCAGCATGCGGGCGGCGCGCTCGTCCATGTCGCGCTGTTCGCGCCGCCGTTCGGCAAGCTCCCGCTTCCGTTCGTCGGCCTCGACAGCAAGTTCGTAACGCTTGAGTTCCTGGAACGCCGCGGAAACGTCCTCATGGGCCCGTTCGATCTGGCGTTCGAGTTCCTCGACCGATTGCAGGATCGCGTTGCGCCGGGTCCGCATCTCGCGGGCATAAGCGGGGAAGGCAAACACCACGTCACGGTCTTCACCGGCGGCCCGCTGCTCGGCCGCGAACTGGTCGTCGATCGCGGCGACCTGGGTCTCCATCTCGCTCTTCATGCGACCCAGTTCGGCCAGTTGCCGGCGCTGCTCATCGAGCCGCCAGCGCTGGGCGCGGATCAACGTGTTCAGTCCCTTGGTTGACATGTCTTACCCCCGTTTCTTGTACTATTGCGCCTGGCTGCCGTCGGCCAGCAGATCGGCCAGCGCCGCATAGCCCGCAGCAAGCGTTACACGTTCTTCCTTCTTCTGGCTGAGGAACGCCTCGAGTGCCGGGTAATACCGGATCGCCTCATCGACCTTCGGGTCGGTGCCGGCCCGGTAGGCGCCGAGGCGGATCAGCTCGGCCATGTCCTCGTAAGTCGAAAGCAATCCGCGCGCGGCGCGCACGAGATCGTTCTCCTGCTCGTCGTTGCAGCCCGGCATGGTCCGCGAGATCGACTGCAGGATATTGATGGCCGGATAACGGCCACGCTCGGCGATCGCCCGCTGCAGGACGATATGGCCGTCGAGAATGCCGCGCACGGCGTCGGCGATCGGCTCGTTGTGGTCATCGCCCTCGACCAGAACCGCGAACAGTCCGGTGATCGAACCGGCGCCGGTGCCCGGCCCGGCGCGCTCCAGCAGCTTCGGCAATTCGGCGAAAACGGTCGGCGTATACCCCTTGGTGGTCGGCGGTTCGCCGCTCGAGAGCCCGATCTCGCGCTGAGCCATGGCAAAGCGCGTCACCGAATCCATTAGGCAGAGCACGTCCTTCTGGCGATCGCGGAAATATTCCGCCAGCGTGAGTGTCAGGTAAGCCGCCTGGCGGCGCATCAGCGGCGGCTCGTCCGATGTCGAAACGACGACGACACTGCGCGCGAGACCTTCGGGCCCGAGGTCGTCCTCGATGAACTCCTGGACTTCCCGGCCGCGCTCGCCGACCAGCCCGATGATGCTCACATCGGCTTCCGTGTAGCGCGCCAGCATCGACATCAGCACCGACTTGCCGACACCGGAACCGGCGAAGATGCCCATGCGCTGGCCGCGGCAACAGGTGATGAAGGTGTTGAGCGCCTTGACGCCCAGGTCGATCTTGCCGGCGACTCGCTGGCGCGACTGCGGCGGCGGCGGGGCCTGGCGAAGCGCGCAGGCGACCGAGCCGCGGGCCAGCGGCGGCCCCCCGTCGATCGGCTCGCCCATCGCGTTGACCACTCGGCCGAGCCAGGATTCGTCCGGATAGATGAAGCCGTCCTGGCCTTCGACGATCGCCTTGCAGCCGATCCCGACCCCTTCGAGCGAGTCGAACGGCATCGCCAGAACGCGGCCGCCGCGGAATCCCACCGCCTCGACTTTCACAGAACGGCCCTCGCGGCCGAGAACGCGCAGCCGGCTGCCGATGCTGACCTCGCGCTCGATGCCGGCGATCTCGATCAGCAGTCCCTGTACGGCGGCGACCCGGCCATAAAGCCTGTGGGTGGGAATACGCGCCAGATCGGCCTTTACGCTTCGCAAGAATAACCCTCGTGAGATCCGGAAATGGTACGGTGGCGGGACCGCGCGGATATTGCTGACGGGCAACAAGCCGGAGTGTCGCCCGTCACGCTTAATGTTCGGTAAAACCGCCATCCGAAGCCGCGCACATTCCGCATCAATAATTATTAACGAAGCTGTCTGGTTTTAATTGTTTATTAAGGTAAATTGCCGATAACGGATCTCGATTGAGGGAGGTCGCTATGCGCGTTTTATTGATCGAAGACGACAGTGCCATGACCCGCAGCATCGAACTGATGCTGTCGGCGGAGGGCTTCAGCATCTACGCCACGGATCTCGGCGAGGAAGGTCTGGATCTCGGCAAGTTGTATGACTACGACATCATCATTCTGGATCTCAACCTTCCGGACATGTCGGGTTACGACGTACTGAAGAAGCTCCGCACGTCGAAGGTTGCGACACCGATTCTGATCCTTTCAGGCATGTCGGAGCCGGACAAGAAGGTCATGGGTCTCGGCTTCGGCGCCGACGACTACCTGACAAAGCCGTTCAACAAGGATGAACTGGTGGCGCGCATTCGCGCCATCGTGCGCCGCTCGAAAGGGCACGCACAATCCATCATCAAGACCGGGCGTCTGGCCGTGAATCTCGATTCGAAGTCAGTCGAGGTCGACGGCCAGAGGCTGCACCTGACCGGCAAGGAATACGGGATGCTGGAGCTGTTGAGCCTGCGCAAGGGCACGACGCTCACCAAGGAGATGTTCCTGAACCATCTCTACGGCGGCATGGACGAGCCGGAACTCAAGATCATCGACGTCTTCGTCTGCAAGCTTCGCAAGAAGCTCGCCCAGGCGACCGAAGGCGACAATTACATCGAGACCGTCTGGGGCCGCGGCTACGTGCTGCGCGACCCGGAAGAAACCCCCGACACTGCCGGGAAGAGGCGCGCCGCGGCGGGCTGATCTCCCGATCTCCGAAGACGACCGAAAGCGGTCCGGCATCATGCCGGGCCGTTTTTCGTTGCAGACAAGGTAGTCCGAAGGATTCGGATTCAGGCCGCGCTGCCGGCGACAAGCCCCCGCACCCGTGCGCCGATCTCGCCCGGCGGCAGCACAGCCGTGCAGAGGCCGGCTCTGGCGACGGCGCCAGGCATGCCCCAGGCGACGCTCGTCCCCGCGTCCTGGGCAACCGCCATGCCGCCACCGGCAACGACGGCGCGGACACCGGCCAGACCGTCCTCGCCCGTGCCGCTCAGCATTACCGTCAGGACCCTGCAGTCATAGACCTTGGCCAGGCCGTCCAGCAGGACGTCGACGGACGGGCGGCAGAAGTTCACCGGTGCCTGTCGGTGGATCCGGATGACCGGTTCCGCGTCGCCTCGCCGCTCCACCGACATGTGATGGCCGCCCGGCGCGATGTATATTCGTCCGGCGCCGACCGGCTCGCCGTCCTGCCCTTCGTGGCAGTCGGCGCCGCATTCGCGGGCGAGCTGCGCGGCAAGGATCGCGGTGAATGTCGCCGGCATGTGCTGCACGACGAAGACCGGCAGGTCGAGCGGCGGTCGAAGTGCCTCGAGAAAGGCCTGCAGGGCCTGCGGCCCGCCGGTCGAGCAGCCGACCGCGATCGCCTGCGGCCGCAGGCGCGAAACCGGGCGCAGGCGGATCGGCGACGCATCCGCAGGCTGTTCTATGTCGGGATGCATCGAGCGGCCATCTCCGGGAAAGCAACATGGCGTCAGGGAGAGGCGCCCGTCACGTTCCGCAGCGTGACCGCGAAGTCCTAAAATTGAATGAAACGGGATATTCGCAACCCGTGCGTTTCAAGCCGCGCTGAAGGCAAGCTCGACCTGGTCTTCCGACGCGCGCTCGAGCGCAAGCGCGGCGCCGAGTTCGTCGGCAAGCAGGCGAGCCATGTAATAGGGCACGTCGCGGGGGGTCACGTCGTCGAGCGCGATTCGACCCGCCAGCGCATTCGTCGCGGCCTCGTCGAAAACCACCCTCCCCCGGCCGCTGACCCGATACTCCCAGTCGTCGCCGCCGGCGCCCCTGACCGCGATGGTGCCGCCGCGTGGCATCGCCGCCAGCGCGATCGACAGCAGCAGCGCCAGCACCTTGGCGGCATCCTTGGGCAGGTCGTGCGGCGAACCCGGGCCGTCCGGCCAGACAAGCTCGGCTTTCGAGAATTCGAACAGCCCGGCGACCAGCCGGTGCACGTCGCGCACCGGGATGCGCGTGTCCGGCCCGCCCGAGAAGCCGAAGGCAAGGCGGTAGAACTGCAGCTTGGCGACCGCTTCCCGGGCGCTTACCGACAGCAGCTTCACCGCCTCTTCGCGGATCGCGGGCTCCTCCTCGTCCTCGAGAATCTCGATCCCGTTATTGACCGCCCCGACCGGGCTGATCACATCGTGGCAAAGGCGGGAACACAGCAACGCGGCAAGTTTCGTATCGGGCATCAGGTCGACCAGTCTGTTGTGAGCGGCCATCATGGCAATGGCGCCGCGTATTGCAATGCCTTGCTTGGCGCCCGAAGTATGAGTGGAAGGAGAAGTTCCATGCGCATGAGTCTGTTCACCTGCCCCGGGGCGCTTGTCCGTCATCCGGACCAGCCCGATTGGGGCATCGGACAGGTCCAATCCGTCATCGGGCTTCGCGTCACCGTCAATTTCGAACATGCCGGAAAGCGACTCATACGCGCCGACAATGTCGAACTTGTCCCTGTCCGGCCGGAGGAAATCGAGTAGAACACCTCTCGGGGACGCACGAAACGCGTAGCGGGGGTTAGCATGACGGACGCGGTAACATCGATCGGCACACCAGTTCCTCCCGGCCGCCACAAGCGGAAAGGCCGGATGCAGGAGCGAGGCCGGCAGGCCCGGCCGGAGGACCGGAACGATGTGCGCGCGCTGCTCGTAGACGATCCCCGCCGCCCCGACCTGCTGATCGAGTACCTGCACCGGATACAGGACCGCTACGGCCGGCTCGCGGCCGGCCATCTCGCCGCACTTGCCGAGGAGATGCGGCTGTCGCTCTCCGAGGTTTACGAGGTTGCGACCTTCTATCACAATTTCGACGTCGTCACCGACGAGACCGCGAAGCCGGTGGCGCTCACCATCCGGGTCTGCGACAGCCTGAGTTGCGCCCTCGCCGGGGCTGCCGGCCTGCAGGAGGCGCTGGTCCGGCGCTACGGCGGGAGCCTGCGCGTCACCCACGCAGCCTGCATGGGACGCTGCGACATGGCACCGGTGGTGCGCGTCGGCGGCGAGACCTACGTCGAGCGCGCGACCGCGGATTCCGCCGCTGCAGCGACCGAGGTCGCGCTGAAGGGGGAGGCGCCGCCGGCCCTGCCCGACTATCCCGATCTCGTCCGCTACCGCGCCGACGGCGGCTACCGGCTGCTGGAATCCTGTCGGAGCGGCACACTGTCGTTCGAGACCCTGGTCGAGCGGCTGGAGAAGAGCGGCCTGCGGGGCCTCGGCGGCGCCGGCTTCCCGACCGGCCGCAAATGGCGCTTCGTCCGCCAGGAGCCCGGCCCGCGGCTGGTCGCGGTCAATGCCGACGAGAGCGAGCCGGGCACCTTCAAGGACCGGCATTTCCTGCTGTCCGACCCGCACCGCATGCTGGAAGGCATCCTGATTGCCGCCTGGGCAATGGAGGCGGATGAGGCATACATATTCCTGCGCGACGAATATGCGGACGCACGCGCCATCCTCACCCGCGAGATCGCGGCGCTCGAACAGGCCGGCCTCGCCGGCGGCACCCGGATCATTCTCCGGCGCGGCGCCGGCGCCTATATCTGCGGCGAGGAATCGGCGATGCTCGAAAGCCTCGAGGGCAAGCGCGCCCTGCCACGCCACAAGCCCCCGTTCCCGAGCCAGGTCGGCCTGTTCGGCCGCCCGACCCTGATCAACAATGTCGAAACCCTGTTCTGGGTCCGCGACATCGTCGAGAAGGGGCCGGACTGGTTCGCCGAGGGCGGGCGCAACGGCAGCAAGGGCTTCCGCAGCTTCTCGGTTTCCGGCCGCGTCAGGGAGCCGGGCGTCAAGATCGCCCCCGCCGGAATCACGGCGCGCGAGCTGATCGACGAATTCTGCGGCGGCATGGCCGATGGCAAGGTCCTGAAGGGCTACCTGCCGGGCGGCGCCTCGGGCGGCATCCTGCCGGCCTCGATGGCCGACCTGCCGCTCGATTTCGGCACGCTGGAGGCACATGGCTGCTTCATCGGCTCGGCCGCGGTGATCGTGCTGGCGGAGGGCGACGACATCGCCGACGTGGCGCGCAACCTGATGGAATTCTTCGAGGACGAATCCTGCGGCCAGTGCACGCCCTGCCGGGTCGGCGCCGAGAAGACACTGGCGCTGATGGCGGCGGAGCGCTGGGACCGGCCGTTGCTCGGCGAGGTCGCCCGCTGCATGACCGACGCGTCGATCTGCGGGCTCGGCCAGGCCGCGCCGAACGGCCTGCTGTCGCTGTTCCGCTATTTCCCGGAGGACGTCCGATGAGCGATCCGATCCGCTTCACGCTCGACGGCCGGGAGGTCGGGGCGGGCCCCGGGGAGACGATCTGGCAGGTCGCCGAGCGACATGGCACGACGATTCCCCATCTCTGCTACAGCACCAAGGCGCGTTATCCGGCGGACGGCAACTGCCGCGCCTGCATGGTGGAGATCGAGGGCGAGCGCGTGCTGGCGGCGAGCTGCATCCGCAAGCCGGCCCCGGGCATGGTGGTCAAGAGCGCCAGCGAGCGCGCCCAGACGGCGCGCCAGATGGTCACCGAGATGCTGCTCGCCGACCAGCCGGCGCGCGCGGCATCGCATGACCCGAACTCGCATTTCTGGGCGATGGCCGACCTGCAGGCTGTCTCCGAAAGCCGCCTGCCGGCAAGCCCGCGCCCGGAGGCCGATCTCAGCCATCCGGCGATGGCGGTCAATCTCGACGCCTGCATCAACTGCAATCTCTGTATCCGGGCCTGCCGGGAAATCCAGGTCAACGACGTGATCGGCATGGCCGGGCGCGGCGCGCATTCGAAGATCGTCTTCGATTTCGACGACCCGATGGGCGCCTCGACCTGTGTCGGCTGCGGCGAATGCGTGCAGGCCTGCCCGACCGGAGCGCTGATGGAGGCCGGCGGCGTCGGCAAGCAGGAGGTTGACCGGGAAGTGCATTCGGTCTGTCCCTATTGCGGGGTCGGCTGCCAGATCACCTACAAGATCAAGGACGACCGGATTCTCTATGTCGACGGCCGCGAGGGGCCGGCCAATCTGGGCCGGCTCTGCGTCAAGGGCCGCTTCGGCTTCGATTACGTGTCCAGCCCGCAACGGCTGACGAAGCCGCTGATCCGCCGCGACGGCATCGCCAAGGACGCGATCGCCGACCTCGATCCGGCGAACCCGCTGACCCATTTCCGCGAGGCAACCTGGGAAGAGGCGCTCGATCGCGCCGCCGCTGGCCTGCGCGCCATCCGTGACGCGGACGGCGGAAAGGCGCTGGCCGGTTTCGGCTCGGCCAAGGGCTCGAACGAGGAAGCCTACCTGTTCCAGAAACTCGTCCGGACCGGTTTCGGCAGCAACAATGTCGATCACTGCACGCGGCTCTGCCATGCCTCCTCGGTCGCCGCGCTGATGGAAACGGTCGGCTCGGGCGCCGTGTCGGCGCCGTTCAACGATGCCGAGAAGGCCGACGTCATCCTGGTGATCGGCGCCAACCCGACCGTCAATCACCCGGTCGCGGCGAGCTTCTTCAAGAATGCCGCCAAGCGCGGCGCCAAGCTGATCATCATCGATCCGCGCGGCACCGCGATGCGCCGCTACGCCACCTGGATGGTGCAGCACCGGCCCGGCAGCGATGTCGCGCTGATCAACTCGATGCTGCAGGTGATCGTCGCCGAAGGGCTGGTCGACCGGCAGTATGTCGAGGGCTATACTGAGGGCTATGCGGCGCTGGCCGAGAGCCTCGGCGATTTCACGCCCGAGGCGATGGCGGCGATCTCCGGGGTCGAGCCGGAGACCGTCCGCGAGGTTGCCCGCGCCTTCGCCACCGCCAAGTCGGCGATCATCTTCTGGGGCATGGGCCTGAGCCAGCATATCCACGGCACCGACAATGCGCGGGCACTGATCAGCCTCGCCCTGATGACCGGACAGGTCGGCCGTCCGGGCACCGGGCTACATCCCCTGCGCGGCCAGAACAACGTGCAGGGCGCCTCGGACGCCGGGTTGATCCCGATGGTCTTCCCCGATTACCAGCCGGTCTCCGATCCGGCGGTGCGCGCCCGCTTCGAGGCGATGTGGGGCACGGAACTCGATCCGGAACCGGGCCTGACCGTGGTCGAGATCACCGACGCAGTGCATCGCGGGGTGATCCGCGGGATGTATATCATGGGCGAGAACCCGGCGATGTCGGACCCGAACGTCAGCCACGCCCGGGCGGCGCTCGCCAAGCTCGATCACCTGGTGGTGCAGGACCTGTTCCTGACCGAGACCGCCGCCTTCGCCGACGTCGTGCTGCCGGCCTCGGCCTGGCCCGAGAAGGACGGCACGGTCACCAACACCAATCGCCAGGTGCAGCGCGGCCGCAAGGCCCTGCCGCTTCCGGGCGAGGCGCGCCAGGATCTCTGGATCATCCAGGAGATGGCCCGCCGCCTCGGCCTCGACTGGCATTATGACGGCCCGGCCGAAGCCTTCGCCGAGATGCGCCGGGCGATGCCGTCGATCGCCGGCATCAGCTGGGAACGCCTGGAGCGGGAAAGCTGCGTCACCTATCCCTGCCATGCCGAGGACGAACCCGGCGAGGCGGTGATCTTCACCGAGGGCTTCCCGACCAAGAGCGGCCGCGGACGCTTCGTGCCGACAGCGATGGTGCCGCCGGACGAACGCCCGGACCGCGACTTCCCGCTCGTGCTGACCACCGGCCGCGTCCTCGAACACTGGCATACCGGGGCGATGACGCGGCGGACCCGGGTGCTCGACGCGGTCGAACCGGAGGCCGCCGTCGAGATCTCGCCAAGCGATCTCGAACGGTTCGGGATCGACCCGGGCGACCGGGTCCGCGTGGTCACCCGGCGTGGCGCGATCGAGCTCCGGGCGCGCTTCGATTCCTCGCTGCCGGAAGGAATGATCTTCATTCCCTTCTGCTACGCCGAGGCAGCCGCCAACATCCTTACCAATGACGCGCTCGACCCCTTCGGCAAGATCGCCGAGGTGAAATATTGCGCCGTTCGCCTGGAGCCCGCGACGGCCGGCCGCGACGCCGCGGAATGACCGCGCCGCGACAATGCGCGCCGGTTCCGGCCGCGAGGGAGGCGAAACAGGCGCGGAGGGGTTAGTCGATGTCGCTTGCGACGAATCGCGGGTGGCCTCGATTTCCGCAGAGTGACAGGCGCAAGAGCCGTTTTCGGGGGGTAATCAATGGCCGACGCTCAACAGCACAAGGCGCCGCAATCCGACATCGACATCGCCCAGGCGGCCCGCATGCGGCCGATCGTCGAACTGGCACGCGACCGGCTCGGCCTCGCCGAGACCGACCTGCATCCCTATGGCCACCACAAGGCGAAGCTCACCTTCGATTGCGTTCGCGGCCTGGAGGATCGGCCGGACGGCAAGCTCATCCTGGTCACGGCGATGACGCCAACGCCGGCGGGCGAAGGCAAGACGACGACGACCGTCGGCCTCGGCGACGCGCTCAACCATATCGGCAAGAAGGCGATGATCTGCCTGCGCGAGCCCTCGCTCGGTCCCTGCTTCGGGATGAAGGGCGGCGCCGCCGGCGGCGGTTACGCACAAGTCGTCCCGATGGAGGACATCAACCTCCATTTCACCGGCGACTTCCACGCCATCGGCATCGCCCACAACCTGCTGGCAGCGATGATCGACAACCACATCTACTGGGGCAACGAGCTCAAGCTCGACCAGCGCCGGATTGCCTTCCGGCGCGTCGTCGACATGAACGACCGGGCGCTTCGCCAGATCACCTCGTCGCTTGGCGGCGTCGCCAACGGCTTCCCGCGCGAGGACGGTTTCGACATCACCGTCGCCTCCGAGGTCATGGCGATCTTCTGCCTGGCGCGGAGCCTGGACGACCTGAAGGAGCGGCTCGGCAACATCATCGTCGGCTACACCCGTGAAAAGACGCCGGTCTATGCCCGGCAGCTCGAAGCCCACGGCGCCATGGCGGCGCTGCTGAAGGATGCGCTGGCGCCCAACCTGGTGCAGACGCTGGAAGGCAACCCGGCCTTCGTCCACGGCGGGCCGTTCGCCAACATCGCGCATGGCTGCAACTCGGTCCTGGCGACCCGGACGGCGCTCAAGCTCGCCGATTACGTGGTCACCGAGGCCGGCTTCGGCGCCGATCTCGGGGCTGAGAAATTCTTCGACATCAAATGCCGCAAGGCCGGGCTGAAGCCCGCCTGCGCGGTCGTCGTCTGCACGATCCGCGCGCTCAAGATGCATGGCGGCGTCGCCAAGGAAGACCTGGGCCAGGAAAATCTCGAGGCGCTGAAGCAGGGCTCGGAGAATCTCGCCCGCCATGTCGAGAACGTGCGCCAGTTCGGCGTGCCCGCGATCGTCGCCATCAACCGTTTCTCGGCCGACACCGAAGCCGAGCGCGACCTCGTTCGCCAGATCGGCGCCGAGCTCGGCGTCGAGGTGATCGAGAGCGATCACTGGGCGAGCGGCGGAGCCGGCGCGGCGGAACTGGCCGAGGCCGTGGTCGCGACCGTCGAAAAGGACGAGGCCGCCTTCCACCCGCTTTACCCGGACGAGATGCCGCTCTGGGACAAGGTCCGGACGATCGCGCAATCGCTCTACGGGGCGCAGGGGATCATCGCCGACAAGGTGATCCGCGCGCGCTTCGCCGAGCTGCAGTCCGGCGGCTTCGGCCACTACCCGGTCTGCATTGCCAAGACCCAGTACAGCTTCTCGACAGATCCGAACCTGAAGGGCGCGCCGTCCAATCACGTGGTCCCGATCCGCGAGCTCAGGCTCGCCAGCGGCGCCGAGTTCCTGGTCGTCGTCTGCGGCGACATCATGACCATGCCGGGACTGCCGAGGGTGCCGGCGGCGAACCGCATCAGCGTCGACAGCGACGGGCGGATCGTCGGCCTGTTCTGAGCCCGCCGGGCAACAGCCTTCCCTGCTGGCTCAGTGCTCCGCTTCGGCGAGCAGGCGGCCCGCCTCTTCCAGGTCGGCGGGCCGGTTGGCGTTGAAGAACGGATCGAACGGCTCGCTCGGCCAGTCGACGGTCGCCAGCCGGTAGCGGGCGGTCCAGCGGTCGATCTTACGGATGTCCTCTTCCGTCATGGCCCGGCGCAGCGCTTCGCGGAGGGCAACCGGCCATAGCCCGATTACCGGATGGCTGCGTCCGTCCGAGGCGGCACAGGCAAGCTCGGCCGCCTCCGACCGCAATCCGGCGAGCAGACCGTCGGCGAGATCCGCCGGGATCAGCGGCGCGTCGGTCGGCAGGCTCAGCACATAGTCGAAGGATGATGTCGCGCGGGCGGCCCAGTCGAGGCCGGTGAGGATACCGGCGAGCGGGCCCGCGAAGCCCTCCACCACGTCGGCCGCGACCGGCATCCGCCAGCGGGCGAAACGCGCCGGATCGCCGTTCGCGTTGATGATCAGGTCGTCGACCTGGGGCCGTGCACGGGCGATCACATGGTCCAACAGGGTCCGGCCGCCGAGCGGACGCAGGCACTTGTCGCCGCCTCCCATGCGCCGGGCCTGGCCGCCGGCCAGCAGCAGGCCGAGAATGCGGGGACGGTCGCTCACGATCGCGCGCCCTTTCGCTCGTAACGGGGATCCTCGTCCTCCTGGTCGGCGCTCGCCGCGTCGTAGATCAGCCGGTCCTCGCCCGAGAGGCAGAGAAAGCGCTTGCCCTTGGCGCGGCCGATCAGGGTCAGCCCCGCCTGTCGGGCGAGCGCCACGCCGGACGAGGTGAAGCCGGACCGGGAAATCACGATCGGCACCTCCATCTGGACGCACTTGATGACCATTTCCGAGGTCAGCCGGCCGGTCGTGTAGAAGATCTTGTCGCGCGCGCCGAGGCCGTGCCGGTACATGAAGCCCGCGATCTTGTCGATCGCGTTGTGGCGGCCGACGTCCTCGACATAGATCAGTGGCCTGTCGCCCTCGGCCAGCACGCAGCCGTGAATCGCCCCCGCGGTCAGGTAAAGCGACGGGCGCTGGTTGACCTTCCGGCTCAGCGCATAGATCCAGGATGTCCGGAGCCGCGCGGCCGGGTCGAGGACGACGCTCTCGAACTTCTCCATCATGTCGCCGAACACCGTCCCTTGCGCGCAGCCCGAGGTGACCGTTCGCCGCGCCAGCTTCTCCTCGAAGTCGGTCTCCTCGCGGGTACGGACGACGACGACATCGAGGTCGTCGTCATAATCGACGCCGATGACCTCGTCGTCCGGGCGGAGCATGTTCTGGTTGAGCAGGTAGCCGAGCGCGAGCAGATCCGGATAGTCGCCGATGGTCATCATCGTCACGACTTCCTGCGAATTCAGGTAGAGCGTCAGCGGCCGCTCGACGGTCACCGAGGTTTCCACCGACCGGCCGTCCTGGTCCAGGCCGCGAACCCGCTCGGTCAGGCGCGGATCGTCCGGGTCCGGGGCGATTTCGAATTCCTTCATGCCGTCACTATGGTGCGCCGGGCATCAGCCGGAAAGACCGAATATACGGTAAACACATGGTTACGCGCGGCTTGACCTTTGACGCGTCCAATGGTTCTCTCCGCGCCTCTTCGTTGCATTCGGGTACTGATGAGAAAAGTAATTATCGTCACGGGCGGTAGCCGGGGGATCGGCGCCGCCACAGCCGTCGCGGCAGCACGCGCCGGTTACGACGTGGCCTTCAACTATCGCGCCGACCACGCGGCCGCCGAGGCCGTGGCCGATTCGATCACCGGGCTGGGCCGGAAGGCCCTCGCCATGCATGCCGACCTGACCTCGGAGGCGGACATCAAACGCATGTTCCGCGAGGTCGACCAGGAGCTCGGGCCGGCCACCGCGCTGGTGAACAACGCCAGTGCCGGCGAGGGCCCGCGCCGCCGCCTCGACGACATGGAGGTCGAGAGCCTGTCGAATCTCTTCGGCGTCAACGTCGTCGCAACCCTGCTCTGCACGCGTGAGGCGGTTCGCCGCATGTCGACGCAGGGCGAAGGCTTCGACGACGGCAATGCCGGCGGGACGATCATCAACGTTTCCTGCGCGCCGCTGGCGAGCGACGGCAGCCGGCTCGGCCTCGACCATATCGCGAGCAAGGGCGCCATCGAGCATGTCACCCGGGCGCTCGCCGAGGAACTGTCCGGCGAGGGCATCCGGGTGAACGCGGTGCGGCCGCGCGCCGAGAGCGCAAAGGCAAGCGATGACGACGACGAGAGTGACAGCCTGCCGCCGCTCGACCGGGCGACCTGCGAGGCAATCGCCGAGGCCATCATGCGCCTGATCGAGGACGAGGGCGGCGCGGATTCCGGACAGATCGTCGATGTGGAACGGCCGGGCCGGACCGGCTGACCGGAACTGAACAGCGGATCCAGAGCGGGACGGAGGGGCGTGTGAGCGACGACAGGGACAGCCAACTGCTGGCGGCGATCTACGAGATTGCGCTGGAGGCCGGCGAGAAGATCCTCGAGATCTACCGGAAGCCGATCGCCGTCGACCGCAAGGACGACAAGTCACCGGTCACCGAGGCGGATGTAGCGGGCGAGAAGATCATCCTGGCGGGGCTTGCCCGGCTCACTCCCGAGATCCCGGTGATCGCCGAGGAAAGCGTCGCCGCCGGCCGCATCCCGGAGGTCGATGGCCGCGATTTCTGGCTTGTCGACCCGCTCGACGGGACCAAGGAATTCATCAGCAAGAACGGCGAGTTCACCGTCAATATCGCGCTCGTCCGCAGGGGCCGCCCGGTGCTCGGCGTGATCCATGTCCCGGCCAAGGCGATGAGCTACGGCGGCGCCGGGGCCGGCACCGCCTGGCGGCGACCGCTCGGTGGCGCGGCGGAGCCGATCACCGTCCGGAACCCTGACGACGCCGGCCTGATCGCCGTCGCCAGCCGCTCGCACCGCAGCCCGGAGACCGACGCGTTCCTCGAAGATTACAAGGTCGCCTCGATCGCCTCGGCCGGCTCGTCGCTGAAATTCTGCCTCGTCGCCGAGGGCAGCGCCGACATCTATCCCCGGCTTGGCCGGACCATGGAATGGGACATCGGCGCCGGCGTCGCCATCCTCGAGGCAGCCGGTGGCCGGGTCACGAAAACCGACGGCTCGGCCCTTGCATTCGGCAAGCCGGGCTTCGACAATCCGCATTTCGTCGCCTGGGGTAACGTCACCCCCGCCTGATGGGAGCCCTGCCATGCCCACCTTCGACATCGTCAGCAAGATCGAGCTTCCCGAAGTCGACAACGCCGTCAACGGCGTGTTGCGCGAGATCGAGGTCCGCTACGACTTCAAGGGCTCGAAGGCGACCCTCGAATGGGACAAGGAGACGCTGACGATCCTGGCCGACGACGACATGAAGCTCCGCCAGATGCAGGAGCTCGTGCGCGGCCATTTCGCCAAGCGCAAGATCGAGGCCGGCTCGCTCGACTTCCAGAAGGCGGAGCCGGCGGCCGGCCAGAGCGTGCGCCAGAAGATACTGCTGCGCCAGGGTATCGACCGGGACGCCGCCAAGACCATCACCAAGGCAATCAAAGACGCCAAGCTGAAGGTCCAGGTGCAGATCCAGGGCGACGAGCTGCGCGTGACCGGCAAGAAGCGCGACGACCTGCAGGACGCGATCGCCGTCTGCAAGGCGCTGCCGATGGAACAGCCCCTGCAGTACGTGAATTTCCGCGACTGACGCCGCCGCTCAGGCGGCCGGGCGTCTCGGCGCCCTGAACAGGTACATCAGCCCGCCGATGGCGATCAGCGTGACGCAATAGAACAGGACCTGGATCCCGTCCGGGCGGGCGGTATAGCCGATCAGCACGTGAAGCAGGGTGCCGACGGTGCCGTTTTCCGAGAGCAGGTCCGAGCTGTCCCAGATCCGGTGGCCGAGGCTCGGCAGGTAGGCCGCCTGGGCGAGGAAACGGGCCGCCTGCGCCGCCATGCCGGCGGCGAGGAACAGGATCAGCCCGCCGGTGATCGCGAACAGATAGCGCCCGGCGAACCGGGCAAGCCCGAAATAGATCAGCGCCCCGGCCGCGCCGCCGAGCGCGAGCCCGAGCAGCCCGCCGGCCAGCATGCTGCCCGCCTCCCCGCCCTCGGCGGCGGCGATGCCGTAGAGAAACAGCACCACCTCGGCCCCCTCCCGGAGCACCGCGACCCCGACGACGACCGCCAGCACCGAAATCGGCCGGCTGGCCGCGCGCACCGCCTTGCCGACCGCGGAAAGCTGGCGGCTCATCTCGCGGCCGTGGCGGCTCATCCAGATGTTGTGCCAGCCCAGCATGACGACCGCGATGAACAGGATGATCGCGTTCAGCAGCTCCTGCCCCATGCCGGCCGCGGCGGAGGCGACCGCTTCCGCGAAGAACGCCACCAGTACCGCGCCCGCGATCCCCAACAGGACGCCGAGGCCGATCCAGAGGCCGCGCCGGTCAAGGCCGCTGGTCGCGGCCATGACGATCCCGATGATCAGGGCTGCTTCGAGAACCTCGCGGAAGACGATGATCGCCGTGGCAGACATGTTTCGATACCTTCCCGGTTCCGGGTTACCTGACGACGATCGTGCCCTTCGCCGTATCCTCGTGGAACTCGCCGACGAACGGATAGGTCCCGGCGTCGAGCGGGCCGATCAGGATCGTCGCCCTGCTGTTGCCGGCGATCACCTTCTCGCGGTTCAGTTCGTGGCTCTCGAATTCCTCGGGCGTCGCATCGGCGTTCACGACGACGAGCCTGACACGCGTGTTGGCCGGTACCTCCAGGGTCGCGGGCTGGAACCGGTGGTCGCGGATGGTCAGTTCGAAGACCGGTTCTTCCGCGAGCGCTGCCGGAGCCCACAGGGCGGCGGCGAGCGTCAGGGCCGCGAGTACGCGACCCGGTTTGCCGTGATGCATGATGTCCTCTTGTTGCGAATGCGTTGCATTGTCATTTTAATACAACCGGAACGTGACGAACGCAACAGGATTGCGACGCATTCGCAACAGGGAATCGGGATTCGCCGAAGGGCGCGTCAGCTCATGCGCGTTCCAGCCGGGCGGCGACCGAATGGACCAGCGCGGCTTCATCATGCAACCGACCGACATCGTCGAGGATGACAGCAACATCGGCCGGATGTGCACGGACGTGTTCGGGCCCGGCTGGAAATCGCTTCGCATCGCGCATCTCGCGACCGCCGACCGTATCGGCATCGAGCTGTTCGAGTTCGATGGCAACCATGCGCCGGACGACAATCTGTCCTTCCGACGCCACGGCACCTTCCATTTCGCGATTCAGGACCCGAATCCCGAAGATCTTCTGGAGAAGATCGTCGCGGCCGGCGGCAAGCAGAGAATGCCGGTCCGCGAGTACTACCCCGGCGAGAAGCCGTACCGCATGGTCTATGTCGAGGACCCGTTCGGGGTTGTTTTCGAGCTCTACAGTCACAGTTATGAACTCACCTACTCGGCCGGCGCCTACGCCTGAACTTCCTGCAAACGACCACCCGTTGACGATGTTCCGGACCGCCTGGCGGCAGGAACGACGGGATCCATCAATGCATGGGAATGCGGCGTGGGACGGGGACGGCGGTTGCCGCTGTCTCGGCATCCATGTGTGGACAGGGACCGCGCCAGGTGCGGTTCAGCCGGCATCGTGACATCGACAACCCAAGGAAAGCGATCCGATGAGAGTTCTCATGGTCCTGACGTCGCACGACAGACTCGGCGATACCGGCGAGAAGACCGGATTCTGGCTGGAGGAGTTCGCGGCCCCCTACTACGTCTTCAAGGATGCCGGCGCCGGGATCGTGCTGGCCTCGCCGAAGGGCGGCCAGCCGCCGGTCGACCCCAAGAGCGATGCCGAGGACGCCCAGACCGAGGCGACGAGACGCTTCAAGGGCGATCCGGCCTCGCAGAAGGCGCTGGCCGAAACCCGGGTCCTGTCCGAGATCGGCGACGAAGGCTTCGATGCCGTGTTCTATCCCGGCGGTCACGGTCCGCTCTGGGACCTGGCCGAGGACGCCGACAGCACCCGCCTGATCGAGCGCTTCGCCCGTAGCGACCGCCCGGTAGCCGCCGTATGCCACGCCCCCGCCGTTTTCCGCCACCCGAAAGGCGCCGACGGCAAACCGCTGGTCGCGGGCAAGCGTGTCACAGGCTTCACCAACAGCGAAGAGGCCGCGGCGGGCCTGACCGACGTCGTCCCGTTCCTGGTCGAGGACATGCTCGCCGCCAACGGCGGCAGATACGAGAAAGGCGACGACTGGGCGCCGTTCGCGATCACCGACGGGAAGCTCGTGACCGGTCAGAACCCGGCGTCGTCCGAGGAAGCGGCCCGCAGGTTGCTGGCACTCCTGTAGGGACCGGACCGTGGCAGGACGGCTGCTTCCCGCCCCGCCTGCCGGCCGGATCTAGTCGGCGATCACGATGACCGCATCGTCGGGCGTCTCGGCGAACAGGCGCGCCACCTCGCCGGCGCGTTGCTCGAGCACGGCGCGCTGGTTGATATAACCCTTGTCGGTAATCTCGTTGGCATCGATCGACGGCGGTACGGTCTGCAGGACCAGGCGCGGGATCCGCACCGATGCGCCCGGATTGCGCCGGTTGTAACCGGCGAAGGCGGCAGTGATCGTCTCCCGCAGTGCCGGCGAGGCGACGATCGCAGCGGCCTCCCCTTCCCCGGTCAGGGTCTTGCAGGCGGCCAGGTTCGGCCAGGCGATCAGCCCGATCTCGTCACGGTCCTGGCCGGCCACGACCACATCCTGCAGGTAGGGCGCGGCCGCCTCGAGCGCGGCGATCCGCAGTGCCCCGACATGGACCCAGGTGCCGGAGGTCAGCTTGAAATCCTCCGACACGCGGCCGTCGAAAACGACGCCCTTCTCGGGCGCCGACGGATCGGCAAGCCGGCCGGCATCGCCGATACGGTAGAAGCCGTCGGCGTCGAAGGCTTCCGCGGTCAGATCGGCGCGATCCAGGTAGCCGGGCGTGACGTTCGGCCCCCGAACCCGCATTTCCAGCTTCTCGCCCGACGGCACGAACTTCAATTCGGCCCCCGGCAGCGGCAGGCCGATGATCCCGGCCCGGTCGATCTCCCAGTGTACCGCGGTTACCGCCGGCGCGGTTTCGGTCGCGCCCCATGAGGAGACCATCACCACCCGCTCCTTCCGCGCGGCGACGGAGAGCGCCTCCACGCGCTTCCACAGATCCTGCGGCAGCGCCGAGGCTGCGTAGAAGATCAGCCGGAGGCGGCTGAAGAAGTGATCGCGGAACGCGGGATCGCTCTCCAGGTAGGGCAGGAACAGCGCGAAGCCGCCGGGCACGTTGAAATAATGGGTCGGCGCGATTTCCCTGTAGGCGGCAACCGATTTCTCGATCAGGCCCGGCGCCGGCTTGCCCTCGTCGATATAGAGCGTCCCCTTGTGCTTCAGCACGAGATTGAAATTGTGGTTGCCGCCAAAGGTATGGTTCCACGGCAACCAGTCGACGATCACCGGCGGCACCTCGGCCAGATGCGGGCTCGCCTGCAGGATCTGCTGCTGGTTCGCGCACATCATGCGCTGGGTGTTGAGAACCCCTTTCGGCTGCCCGGTCGAGCCCGATGTGAAGAGAATCTTGCCGACATGGTCGGGGCCGATCGCCGCGAAGGCGGCCTCGACCTCCGGCCCCGGCGTCGTCGCCAGCAACTCGGAGAACGGCGCCGCATCGCTGCCGTCGGCAGGCGGCGTCTTGCCATAGAACAGTTCGATGCCGTCCATCGGCAGGGCCGCGAGCGCCTTCGCGAAAGGCGGCGCATGCTCGACATAGACGAGCGCCGGCCGGATCTGCCGGAAGATCGTCCTGAGCTTGACGTGATCCTCGCTCATCAGCGAATAGGCGGGCGATACCGGGACCACCGTGACGCCGGCCTGCATCGCGCCGAGCGTCAGCAGCGCCGAATCGATGCTGTTGCCCGACAGGATCATGACCCGGGCATCCTCCGCCCCGCCATGGCCGAGGCCGCGGGCCAGCAGGCTCGCGGCAACCGCGTCGATGTCGCGCCGCGCCTGCCCGTAGGTCAGCCGACGCCAGCCGTCGTCGCCGGCCCGCTCGCAGAGGAAATCCCGCTCCGGCGCCTCCGCCGCGGCGGCCCGCAACATCTCGCCGAGATGCCGTTCGTACGGCAGCAGGGGTTCCGGCGATCGCAGGATCATGCCGCCGCCGCCGAGCGGTTCGACGTCTACGACGGGTTTGGCGAAGGCGAGGCTGGCGAACGGTGACGACATCCCGTCACCTCACGCATTGACGTCGATGACGACCCGACCTCTCGTCTGGCCGGCGAGGATCTTGTCGGCGAGCGCGAAGATATTGCTCATCGGTTCGACCTCGGTCATTTCCGCGAGCAATCCCTGATCGAGATCGCTGGCAAGCCGCTGCCAGGCGCGTTCCCGCTTCGCCTTCGGCG
Organism: Oceanibacterium hippocampi; assembly: GCF_900172325.1. GTDB lineage: Bacteria > Pseudomonadota > Alphaproteobacteria > Sneathiellales > Sneathiellaceae > Oceanibacterium > Oceanibacterium hippocampi. Next base: position 142,844 of record NZ_FWFR01000003.1, read on the forward strand.
CCATCACCGAATCGACGCCAAGAAGACTGACGCCGCGCAGGATGAAAGGCAGCACCGTCGCCGGCAGGTCATTGCCGCCGGCCAGGCCGCAGGCCGCGACCGCGCCGCCATACTTGATCTGCGCCAGAAGGGTCGCGAGGGTCTGGCTGCCGACGCTGTCGACCGCACCGGCCCAGCGCTCCTTGTCGAGCGGACGGCCGCGTTCGGAAAGCGTCGCCCGGTCGACGATTTCGCTGGCGCCCAGGCGCTTCAGGTAATCATGGGTTTCGGCCCGCCCGGTCGACGCGGCAACGCGATAGCCGAGCCTGGACAGCAGGGCGATCGCTACCGATCCGACACCGCCGCCGGCCCCGGTGACCAGGATCTCACCCTGGTCGGGCGTGATCCCGTGATCCTCGAGCGCCAGCACGCACAGCATCGACGTGTAACCGGCAGTGCCGATCGCCATCGTCTGTTCCAGGGTGAAGGCATCGGGCACGCGCACCAGCCAGTCGGACTTGACCCGCTGACGCTGGGTATAGCCGCCCCAGTGCCGCTCCGACAGGCCCCAGCCATTGACCAGGACCTTGTCCCCGGGCTTGTAATCCGAATTGGCGGATTCGACGATCGTGCCGGCCAGATCGACACCGCAGACCATCGGCAGCGAGCGGGCGATCGGCGCCTTGCCGGAGACCGCGAGGCCGTCCTTGTAGTTGAGAGTGGAGTAGGCGACGTCGACCAGCACGTCATGGGCAGGCAAGTCTGCCAGCCCCAACTCACGGATACGGGTCACCGGCTGACCGTCGACTTCTTCCCGAATGACGGCCTTGAACGTCTCGCTCATGCTACTCCCCAGCGTCAAAAATCCACTTGCAAGGGTTATAGCGCAACAGGCCGGCGTGGGAACAGCGGCGCAAAATTCCGGCGGACGGAATGAAAGGGGGCTGATCCCGTCCGCCGGAGAGTGACCGGCGCCGTCCGCGATCGAGGGGGGCTGCAGACGGTGCCGGATTTCGTGGCCGCCCTGCGAGGGGGCGCAGGACAACCACTCGCCATAGAGACTAGATGGTTCGCCGGCTCGGCGGTTGCAAGTAACCAGATCGTGTGGTCACGCGACCCACCTCTCACGACAGGTTGATTCAGGCAGGACGCGCCGGGCTTTGATATTCTTAACCGGGAGCGGCTATCCTGTAGACAGGAGAAAAGCGGCCAGAAGCGCCGCGCGGGAAGGAAAGGCCGAGGCATCGGGAATACGTCAACCGTAACGGAGGACTGTTGTGATGACCGATTTCGCGAAGATGCTGCAGGACTACCGGCTGACAACGGCAGAGATTCTCTATCACATGCCCGATCACCCCTCCTTGTTGCAGACCTATATCTGGCAGGACTATGACCTCGCCCCGAAATATCCGGTGCTGAAGCGCTTTCTCGATTTCTGGGAAGCCCGGCTCGATGGTCGTCTGCATTCCGTGCAGGTCGCCTCGCAGCGCCTGATCACGCCGACCGACGTCCGCAACGCGACGGCGATGTTCACCTTGCACTGAAGCCCCCTCCCCCGTCGCCGGCGCCGCCCCGGTTGGTGGCGGCGGCAAAGAGTGCTAAACGGAGGCATCGAAACGGGGTGGGTTGGAGCGATGGGGAACAGGATCGCGTTCGGCGGGGCGCTTGCCTTGGCTGTCACATTTTTCGGCGCCGGGGTCGAAGCAAGCGATCGCAGCTATGATTTCGGCTACTTTCTGGACCCGAACTACCGGGGCGGCGAGACCTCCCGCCTTCAGGCTGCCGAGATTGCCGCGCCGTCGGCCTACCAGCCTGCCGCGCCAATGGCGATCGCGCCGATCACCGACAACCGGAGCTACGGCTTCGAGCGTTTCTTCAACGAGCCCCATCCCTTCGCAGGCAACGGTTACCAGGCCGGCGGCGCGCAGCCGCCCGCCCGGCTCGGTCTCGCCGCGACAGGCACCGACTACGGCGCCTCGCAGGTGCCGAACCGGCAACCGGTGTTGCGGACCACGGTGACGCCGGATTCGGCCATCTACCGGACCGCCGCCTCGACCGCGCCGCTCGATGTCGCCGAGAATTCCGCCGCGGCGTCTTCCGCCCGCCCGCACGCGAGCGCCGGCGACGATTCCTTCTTCGACGGATTCTACGTCGGTTTCGGGATCTTCGGCTCCTACGCCTGGGTCGACAATGTCGAGGTCAGCGGCTCGACCGACGTCAATCGCGTCCACGACCAGGACGAGGTCGCCGGCAACACCATCTCGGTCGGCTATTCCTGGGCCGCCTCGGGCACGCCGATCCGGGCCGAGCTGGAAGGCGGCATCCGCTATCGCTACGACCGCGATCTCCGGGCCGACCTGCCGGGCGTCGGCACGGTCGAGTACAAGGACAACCTGGCCACCGTCTACGCGCTGGCGAACGTCTATTACGACTTCGACCTCGGCGACGGCTGGCGACCGTTCCTCGGTGCGGGCATGGGCTTTGCCCGCCACTGGTCGGACTCGACCCGGCGGGTGACCCCGGGCACCACGCTGGTTTCCGAGGACACCTACAAGACCGACTTCATCTGGACCGTCGGCGCCGGCATCAACTACAACTGGTCGGAGAACTGGGGCGTCGGCCTGAATGTCCGTTACATCGACCTCGGCTCGCCCGAGAACGGTCCCTATGTCAACGGCGACAAGGTGACGTCCGACTATGCCTCGATCGATATCCTGCTGAGCCTGCTCTATTCCTTCTGAGCACCGAACGGCTCAGCCGCGCAGCAGGGATTCCTGGAAGCGAACCGGCACGCCCGGCGGATTGCCGTCCAGCGTACCGTCGCGCATCACGACATTGCCGCGCACGACCGTCGCAACCGGCCACCCGGTCACGGTCCGGCCCTCGAACGGAGACCAGCCGCACTTGCTGGCCAGCCAGTCGGAGCCGATGGTCTCGCTCCGCCGCAGGTCAACGAGCGTCAGGTCGCCGTCATAGCCCTCGGCGAGGCGACCCTTCCCGGCAACCCCGTAAACCCGTGCCGGTCCGCCCGCCAGCAGGTCGACGAGCCGTTCCAGACTGAGCTCGCCGGCATTCACCCGGTCGAGCATCAGCGGCAGCATGGTCTGCACGCCGGGCATGCCGGACGGGCTCTCCGGATAGGGCCTCGCCTTTTCCTCCGCCGTGTGCGGCGCGTGGTCGGAGCCCATCACGTCGGCAATTCCGGCGCGTACGGCGCGCCATAGCGCGAGCCGGTGACGACCGTCGCGGATCGGCGGATTCATCTGCGCGTATGCGCCCAGGCGGTCGTAGGCATCGGGCGCTTCCAGCGTCAGATGCTGCGGCGTCACCTCGACGGTCGCGACATCGCGGGCACCGGCCAGGATCTCCATTTCCTCGGCCGTCGAGATATGCAGCACATGGACCCGCCGCCCGGTCTCCCGGGCCAGCGCGAGGATCCGCTGTGTCGCGCGGATGGCACTTTCCGCATCGCGCCAGACCGGATGATTGCGGGGATGATCGACGGCAAGTCCCTTCCGCTCAATCAGCCGCGCCTCGTCCTCGGCATGGATGGCGACCCGGCGACTGCCGTTCCGCAGCACCTCGCGGATCACGTCGTCGTCGGCAACCAGCAGGTTGCCGGTCGAGGAGCCCATGAACAGCTTGACCCCGGCAACGCCCGGCAACCGTTCCAGTTCGCCGAGTTCGGCCGCATTCGCCTCGGTCGCGCCGGCAAAGAAGGCGTGGTCGGTCCAGGCCCGGCCGGCCGCGCGCGCGAACTTGCCCTCGATGTCCGCGACGGTCGCGGTCGGCGGCTTGGTGTTCGGCATTTCGAAGACCGTGGCGATGCCGCCAAGCGCCGCCGCCGCGGTGCCCGTCGCCAGGTCCTCCTTGTGCTCCAGCCCCGGCTCGCGGAAATGCACCTGGCTGTCGATCAGGCCAGGCAGGACATGCAGACCCGCCGCGTCGATGGTTTCGGCCGCGGAGGCGCCGCCGAGCGAACCGATCCGGGCAATCCGCCCGTCCCGCACCCCGACATCGCCCGCGCCGATCCCGTTGGGCGTCACGAGAACGCCGCCCTGCACGATCAGGTCGAATGTTTCGGCCATGGCTTCCTGCCTTCCTTTCAGTCCGTCTCGAGGCGCGCCTTCAGATAGGAGAGGATCGGATAGAGCCCCGCCATCAGCGCGATCAGAAATCCGTAGGGTCCTTCCCGGTATCCTTTACGGGACACGTAACACTTGAAGAAACGGGAAAAGATCCGCCGGACATTATGCCCGAAGGTCCCGATATCGCCGCTCTCTCTCAGATCCCTGGCATGTGCCGTGGTGTAGCTGTCGAGCCGGCGCAGCATGTCGGAGATGTCGCGGTCGACATAATGCGCGATCGGGTTCTGCAGATGCCCCTCGACGCCGCTGACCCGGGTCGCCGGATGGACCCGTCCCGCGCCCCAACTCTTGCAGCCACGCGCGAACAGGACCCGTCGGGTGCGCACGCCCCAGTAGCCGCCCCAGCCATGCCGGACCAGCGTCGTCCCGATGTAATGGTCGAACGGGATGTTGAAGAACCCTGGCGGCGCATTGGCGATCGCGGCGCGGATTTCCGCCGCCAGGGCCGGTGTCGGCCGCTCGTCGGCATCGAGTTCGAGAATCCAGTCGCCCTCGCAGGCGGCGATCCCGGCATTGCGCCGATCCCCCTCGAGCGGCCATTCCCCGGCCACGATTCGGGCGCCGGCCGCCTCGGCAATCTCCCGCGTCCGGTCGGTACAGCGATCCAGCACGACGACGATCTCGTCGCAGAAGGCGAGGCTCGCGAGGCAGTCGGCGATCCGCGCCTCCTCGTTGCGGGCGACCACGAGGCCGGAAAGCTTCGGCGCCCCGTCGCCGCCACCCGTCCCGTCGCTCATGCCGCCGCTCCCGCCATGCGGTCGACGAGCCGGGCCGCCGCGGCGACGACCGTCTCGATCTGCAGGCCCTGCATCCGGCTGCGGGCGGAACGCGCATCGAACCCCGGCGCGCCGACAATCTCGGCAACGCTTTCCCGTGTCCTGACGGCCCGGCAGTGTTCGCCGCAGGGGCCGTTCACGGTCTCGTCGGTCGGCCCGAACAGGCCGAGCGTCGGCACCCCGCTGGCGGCAGCCAGATGCATCAGACCGCTGTCATTGCCGATGAAGAGATCGGCGCGCGCGAGGCAGGCCGCCGCCGTCGCGACGTCGAGCCGGCCGGCCAGGTCGACGACCCAGCCCTTCGGCAGCGCCGCGACAAGGGGCTCGACCGCCGCGCGCTCGTCGGGGGCCGAGAGCAGCATGACGCGGCCGCCGGCGAGCGCGCCGCCATAGCCGATCAGCCGGCGCGCCGCGGCCACGAACCGTTCCGCGGGCCATTGCCGTCCGCCCCAGCTTGCCGCCGGCCCGAGTGCCAGGACCGGCGTTGCCGGGCCGACCAGTTCCGCGCCGCGCGACAGCACGGGCCCGCTCAGCCAGAGCCGCGGAGCGGGCGGCGGATCGAGATCGAGAACCCGGGCCAGCGATGTGAGCCGATGCTCGCCGGTCGATGCGGCGCCCAGCACCCGGCGGCGACGCGCCAGCAGCAGCCGCGCGACGCCGAGCCGGGCCAGGTCGACGACCAGGCCCCAGCGCCGCAAGCCGCCGAGCTGTCGCCAGAGCGCGGCCCCGCCACGCTCGGTGAGGACGCGGATCACGTTCGGCGCGCTCTCGAACAGCGGCATTGCGGCCGGTGTCGTGACAACGGTGATCGCGGATTTCGGGTGACGCGCAGCCAGATCGCCGAGCAAACCGGTCGAAAGCACCGTGTCGCCGATGCCGGCGGGCGTGATGAAAAGGATGCTGCGAAGATGTCCCGACAAGGGGCGCGGACCTCGAACACGGGGGCTGGCGGTCGTTGGCGCCGTTATACGGTGCGGTCGGACACTTGCCAAGCCGTCGCCCCTCGCCTACCTCTCGCGCAGGCGTCGAAACGAACTTCGGCAACGGGAGACCACACGCGTGAGCCACGGACGAACCTATACCCGGCTGGATCAGCGCGGCGTCATCGCCGTCGGCGGGCCGGAGGCGCGCAGCCTGCTCCAGCGCATCGTTTCCAACGATGTCGATCGCCTGACGACCGGACAGGCCATCTACAGCGCGTTGCTGACCCCACAGGGCAAGTTCCTGCATGACTTTTTCCTCGTCGACCTGGGCGAGACGCTGCTTCTCGATTGCGAAGCCGACCGGCGCGACGACCTCATGCGCCGCCTGACCATGTACCGGCTGCGCTCCCGGGTAACCCTGGAAGACGCGACAGCGGCCTATGCGGTCTTCGCGGTCCGGGGCGACGGCGCGGCCGCGACCTTCGAGATCGGCGAGCCGGCAGGCGCCGCCCGGCCGGCATTCGGCGGCGCGCTGTTCGTCGATCCACGCCATCCGGGGCTGGGGCTCCGGGCGATCCTGCCCGCCGATGCCGGCGCAGCCACCATCGCCAAGGCCGGCTTCGAGCCCGCGCCCGTCGCGGACTACGAGACCGCCCGGCTCACCCTCGGCATTCCCGACGGCAGCCGCGACATCACGCCTGAGAAAGGCTTCCTGCTGGAGAACAATTTCGAGGAGCTGCACGGCGTCGATTTCGCCAAGGGCTGCTATGTCGGCCAGGAACTGACGACGCGGACCAAGCATCGCGGCAAGATCCGCAAACGCCTCCTGCGGGTCGAGTTCGACGGCGCGCCGCCGCCGCCGGATACGCCGCTCGAGGCCGACGGCGCCGAGGTCGGCGAAATGCGCTCCGGCATGGATGGCCAGGGCCTCGCCATGATCCGCCTGGAGCGGCTCGCCGAGGCGCGTGCGAAGAATGTCGCGATCATGGCCGGCAACCGGCCGGTGCAGGTCCGCGTCCCCGACTGGATCAGCCTCGCCGAGCCGGCCGATGTCTGAGGCGCCGCCGTCGGTCGACCGGTGCACCTGGTGCGGCAGCCTGCCCGAATATGTCGCCTATCACGACGAGGAATGGGGGGTGCCCGAGTATGACGACCGGGCACTCTTCGAGAAGCTCATCCTCGACGGCTTTCAGGCCGGGTTGTCCTGGATCACCATCCTGCGCAAGCGGGAGAATTTCCGCCGCGCCTTCGCCGGCTTCGAGCCCGCGGCGATCGCCCGCTTCGGCGACGACGACGTCGAGCGCCTGATGCAGGATGCCGGCATCATCCGTAATCGCGCCAAGATCGTGAACACGGTGAAGAGCGCCCGCCTCTGGCTCGACATCCAGGAAAAGGAGGCGGGCTTCGCCGCCCTCCTCTGGTCGCACCTGGACGGCGGCAGACCGGTTCAGAACGAGTGGGAAAGCGACCGCCAGGTGCCCGCCGAGACGCCGCTCAGCGTCGCCATGTCCAAGGACCTGAAGGCGCGCGGCTTCCGCTTCGTCGGGCCGACGATCGTCTATGCCTTCATGCAGGCGGTCGGCATGGTCAACGACCATGTCGTCACCTGCCACCGCCACGGCGCGGTCAGGGCGCTCGCCCGGAAAGCCTGAGGGCGGGACCTCGCGGCCCCGCCCCGTTCACCCGTCGACGGTCCCGTTTCAGGCGAAGGGATTCTCGACCTTCGGCCAGTAGGGCGCGTCGAACTTTCGGTAGGGGATGGTCGCGAAGTCGGGCGGAATGGCGCTCGGCGTCGCGGCATAGTGCACCTCGCTCGCGATCGGCGCGAAGCCGGCATGGAAATGCTGGGTCGACTTGACGAAGATTGCCTTCGCCTTCGCGAGATCGATGCCGAACTGGGTCATCGAATCCGGGTGGAAGCACTGGGTGCGTACCGAGTTCAGGACCAGGTCGATGCCGTTGGCGCTGACCCAGACGGAATCGCCCATCGCGCCCCGCGTGGTGCCGAAGGTCTGCTCGGCATGCTCGACGATCCTGCGAACGGTGACGGTCAGGTCGAGCGGATCGCCCGAGGTCACGCCGCACTTGCCGCCGATCCGCAGATCGAAGGTCGCCCCCTCGCCGGCTTCCTTGCAGAAGCGCACGGCGACCGGATCCCAGTACAGCCCGCTGACGATCCCGGTCATGCCGCGATCGAGCGCGGCGCGCAGCAGGAAGGTCGAATCGCTGGCCGCGCCGCCACCGGCATTGTCGGCGACATCGGCGACCACGACCGGGCCGCTGGCCGCGGCCTCGACCGCGTCGAGCGCCTCGTCGATGGTCAGGACCCGGGTCTGGGTCTCGTGGCGCAGATCCCATATGCGCTTGCCGAAGCGCTCGGCGAGCGCCGCACCCTTGGCCAGGTCGCCGTCGGTGACGACCACCATCTTGGCGCTGGCGTCCGGCACGTCGCCCCAGGGGAAGCCGTGCGCGAAGGAGACGGACAGCACGCCATCCTTGCCTTCGGCGGCCTGCATCTCCTTCACGAAGGTGGCCATCGGCTCCATCGTCGTCCGCCACATGTTGATCATGCGGCAATCGTAGGTGCTGATCACCGGCTTGACGGTGCCCTGCTGCTTGGCGAGCAGCAGCCTGAACAGCTCCTCCGCCCGTTCCTTGCCGTCGATATGGGGATATTCCTTGAAGGTGATCAGCGCGTCGGCCGCGCCCGTCATCTTCTTCGTGATCGAGCAATGCAGGTCGAGCTCGGCACCGACCGCCGCGTTCGGTCCGACGATCGCCCGCGCGCGCTCCAGGATGTCGCCCTCGCAGTCGTCGTAGCCGTCGGCGACCATTGCCCCGTGCATGGCGATCAGCACCATGTCGACCGGCATCGCCTCCTTCAGGTCGTCGAGCAGCTCGTCGCGGAGCGCCTCGTATACCGGGCGCGTGGTAATCCCCGCCGGTTGCGCGAAGGCGGCAACGCTTTCCACGACATCGGCCTGCTGGGCTTCCGCATCGCGGCGCCAGATATGCATCGGCTCGGAGAACAGGTCCGGCGTGTGCTGCGTCGCGTCGCCGTGATACAGCATCGATTCGGTGTACGCCTCCATCCCCGTCGGAATCGGCGAGAAGGTATTGGTCTCGGTGCCGAGACAGGCGATGAAAACCTTCATGTGTCCTCCTTCGGCGCCCGGCAGAAGGGCGCAACTCAATCGATTGACGGATCGTCGCCGGTGGCCTCCTCGCCGAAGCGGGCCAGCCAGTGGATGAGAATGGCGCAGGCCGCGATCGGCACGGCGAGCGCGATATAGATCATCGGAAAGCCGAGCGTGTCGGCGGTCCGGAGCGCGCTCCGGCCGAGGAAGCCGCGCGCCATGTCCATGTTCGGACCGAAGATCGAGAAATACAGTACCGGCCCGAGAAAGATCGGCGGCGCCGCCAGGCGGATGAGACGCATCGCCCAGCGGAGGAACGCCGAATTGCGGTCCGAGAGCCGGATCAGCACCGGATCGTATTGCGACTTGTAGGCCACCGTCGCCCCGAGCAGCCCGCCCCAGACCATGGCGAAGCGGGCCAGTTCCTCGGTCCAGGTCGGCGGCTCGCGAAGAATGTAGCGGGCGACCACCTGGATCGAGACGAAGACCAGCATCCCGACGAAGCAGCCCGCCGCGAGGCGGCGCAGCAGCCAGTCGAGACCGTCGCTCACCCTGATGATCGCCCGCATGGTCTCAGGTCACTTCGTCGAGGCCGACGCGTCGATCCAGAGCTTGGCATCCTCGGGCGACAGCACGCCGTCGGAATATGTCTGCTTCGAGCGTTCGACGAACTCGGCCCGCGCCTCGGGCGTGAGATAGGTGACGGCGACGCCGGCGGCCTTGACCTCCTCGATCATCTTCGATTCGCGGGCAGCCAGCCATTCGCGATTGGCCTTGGTCGCGGCCACGGTGGCGGCATCGACGATCCCGCGTTCCTTGTCGGACAGGCCGTCGTACCAGTCGGACGACGCGATCGCGAGCCGGACCGCGTTGGTCAGCTTGGCGTCGGTGAAATACTTGATGAAATCGGTATGCCCGAACATCACCGGGACGAAGACCGGGTTGATGTAACCGTCGGCGACACCGGTCTGCAGCGCGTTCGGGACTTCCGCCCAGCTCACGATCGTGCCCGTCGTGCCCCAGGTCTTGAACAGCGCGATCTGCGATTCATCGAGCGCCCGCATGCGGAGGTCGGCCATGTCGGCGACCGTCTCGACCGGCTTCTTGGTATTGAAGATGCCCGACGGCGGGCCGAGCGCGGTCAGCGCCAGGACGCGGATGCCGCCCTGCTTCACGCGCTTGTTGATCTCTGCCATCAGGCCGGCGTCGTTCATCGCCCGGTCGAGATGGTCGATGTCGTCGAACAGGTACGGCAGGTAGGCGCCGAAGATCAGCTTGTCGACCTTGCCGGCGGACTTGACGTCCGACATGGACACCTCGAGCAGGCCCTGGCTGACCTGGTCGAGCCGTTCTGCCTCCTCGCCGAGCGAACCGCGCTCGTATTCCTTGGCGTCCATCCCGTTCGCCTTGAGATGCTCGGCGAAGGCGTGACCCCAGACATAGGTACCCGATCCTTCCGGATCGGCGGGCGAATCGTGGGCGATCTTGACTTCGGCCAGGGCCGTCGTCGACAGGCCCAGAGTCAGGCCGGCAGCAATGCAGAGACTCCACAGATTGCGCATGTCGCGCTCCTCCTCTTTTGTTTGCGCCTCAACGGGAGACGAAACCTGCCAGTCGCGGCAGGAACAGGGACAGTTCGGGAATCAGGACGAGACAGCCCAATACCACCAGTTCGGCGAGCGCGAAGGGCAACACCGCGCGCGCCAGTTCCCAGTAATTCACCTTGGCCACCGTCGAGGTGACGATCAGGCAGCCGCCGAGCGGCGGCGTGATCAGGCCGATGCACAGATTGAAGCAGAGCACGATGCCGAGATGGACCGGATCGATGCCCTGCTGCAGCGCGACCGGGGCCAGGATCGGCACCAGCAGGGTGAGCGCCACGGGAACGTCCATGATCATCCCGGCGATGAGGAAGATCAGGTTCATCACCAGGAGATATTCGAGGCCGCTGAAGCCGCCGGCGGCGACCAGGTTGCCGAGCTGCTGCGGCCATTGCAGAAGCCCCGCCAGGTAGCCCAGGCAGGCGACCGCGGACAGGATGATGAAGATCGCGCCCGAGAGGATCGCCGTCCGCGTGAGCGCCTCCCAGATCACCGAGCGGTCGATGCCGCCATAGAGCATGCCGACCAGTGTCGCCGTCACCACCGACAGGGTCGCCGCCTCGGTCGGCGTCACGACGCCGAAGATGATGCCGCCGACGATGATGATCGGCAGCGCCAGCGCCGGCGCCGCCTTGACGAAGGACGGCCAGAACGGCGGCAGATCGGCGTTCCGGCCGCCCGGATGATTGTCGCGATAGGCGTAGAAGGCATTGACGGCGAAGAGCACGAAGGCGAGCAGCAGGCCCGGGATGATGCCGGCGACGAACAACGCGGCGACCGAGGTTTCCATCAGCGCGCCGTAGATGATCAGGATGATGCTCGGCGGGATGATCGGGCCGATCACCGACGAGGCCGCCGTCACAGCGGCGGCATAGATCCGCTTGTAGCCCTGCTCCTCCATCGCCGGGACGAGGGTGTTGGAGAGCGCCGCCGCATCGGCGACCGCCGAGCCCGAGATCCCGGCGAAGAAGACCGACGTCATTATGTTGACATGGCCGAGCCCGCCCTTGAGGCGGCCGACCACGCTCATCGAGAAATCGATCAGCGCCTTCGTGATACCCGCCCGGTTCATGATCTCGCCGGTCAGGATGAAGAGCGGCATCGCCATCAAGGCGAAGACGTCGAGCTGGGCGAAGATCCGCTGCGGCAGGATCGCCAGGTAGCGCGACTTGTCGGAAGCCAGGTAGGCGAGAACGGTCGAGGCGCCGGCGACATAGGCGATGGCCGTTCCCGAGACCAGGAAGATCACCATCGAGACGACGACCGCCCATCCCATCGTTCAGGACCCGCCCTTGCCGACACCGCGAAAGCGCGCCGGCGACAGCGCCGCGGCGCTGACCCCGAGCGCCGCGAGATCGTCCGGCACCGCCTCGCCCCGGGCCAGCGCGGCGGAGACCCGCCCCATCGAGGGCGCGGTCTGGATGCCGTAACCGCCCTGGCCGGCGAGCCAAAAGAAACCGTCCACACCGGCTTCGAAACCGACCACCGGGGTCTTGTCGGCCACGAAGGACCGGAGTCCCGCCCAGCGGTGCTCGATCCGGCGAATGGACATCGTCGTCGCCCGCTCGATCCGGTCGACGGCGATGGCGATGTCGAGTTCCTCCGGCTGCACGTCGCACGGCTCCATCGGCGTCTCGTCGGCGGGCGAGCCGATCAGCTTGCCGGCGTCGGGTTTGAAGTAGAATTCCTCGTCGGCGTCGACGCAGAGCGGCCAGCGATCGCTGTCCGCGCCACCCGGCGCCCCGAACAGCACTGCCGTCCGCCGCTTCGGCACGAGACCGACCGGCGCGATGCCGGCCAGTGCCGCGATCCGGTCGCACCAGGCGCCCGCCGCGTTGACCACGACCGGGGCCCTGAAGCGTCGTCCGTCGGCCAGCGTCACGGTCCAGGCGCCGTCCTGGCGATCGAGACCCATCACCTCCGCATCGGTCGCCAGTTGCCCGTCACGGCCACGGAATCCACGCAAGAAACCCTGGTGCAGGGCATGGACGTCGATGTCCATCGCATCCGGCTCGAACACGCCACCGCCGACATAATCCTCGCGCAGGACCGGGACCAGGTCGCGGGTCTCGGCCCGGTCGATGCGACGGACCGTCGGCACCAGCGTGCCGGCCTCGGCCGCGATCACGTCGAGCCTGGTCGCCTGATCCTCGCGCCCGACGAACATCGCGCCACGCGGGGTCAGGATCGGATTGGCGGTGAAGCCGTCAGGCGGCGCATTGAAGAACGGCTTGCCGCCGGTCGTGAGCGCCCGGATCGCCGCGTTGCCGTAGGCCTCGGAATACAGGGCCGCCGAGCGCCCGGTCGAGTGATAGCCCGGCTGCGTTTCACGCTCGAGGACCAGGACCCGGGCGCCGAATGACAGGAAAAAGGCCGCCGAGGCCCCCGCCATGCCGCCGCCGACCACGATGTAGTCGAATTCCCCCACCCGAAACTCCCGTCGGTCCGTTTTTTCGCCCCGTCGATCGCGAGACTTGTCGTACGGACGATTGGAGCATATTTTTTTCCGATCGTAAAAGCCCATTTTTCGGATTGGAAAATTTCTTGACCGTCCAGGCCCCTCCCCTGACCGGACTCCGCAAGCAGGACGGCCTGTCGGCATCGACCGACCGGATCTCCATGGGCGAAAGACTGCGCGCCGTGCGGAAGAAACAGGGACTCACGCTTTCCGATGTCGCGGCGCGGACCGGCCTGGCGATCTCGACCATCTCGAAGGTCGAGCGCGGCAGGATGGCGCTCGCCTACGATCGTTTCATGCAGCTTGCCAGCGGCCTCGGGCTCGACGTCGGCGAACTGTTCGGCGACGGCGGTCAAAGCTTCGCCCCCGGCACCGTCTGCCTCACCCGGCGCGGCGAGAGCGGCCTGCATGAAACGGAGAACTACGTCTACCGCATGCTGGGCGCCGAGCTTCGCAACAAGCGCATGGTGCCGATGTATGGCGTCCTGAAGGCGCGCGACCGGAAGACCTTCGCCGACTACGTGCGTCACCCGGGCGAGGAGTTCCTGTACATTCTCGCCGGGCGCGTCACGGTCGAGTTCGAGGGCATGGCGCCGATGCATCTGGAAGAAGAGGACTCCCTCTATTTCGACAGCTCGCGCGGCCATATCTACCTGACCGCAGGCGACGAGGAGGCCCGCATACTGGTCGTCTGCTGGAATCCGGGAGGCCCCGCCGGGGACCAACTGCCGGCAGGTTAGAGGGGAACCGGCGGGACCTCGGTCAGCGCCAGACGGCCTTCGCGACCCGCAGCCAGTTGCCACCCAGGATGGCCCGGACATCCGCCTCCGCGTAGCCGCGGTCGAGCAGCGCCTGGGTGACCTCGACCGCCCGCCAGGGCCGGATCTGTTCGATGTCGGGCGTCGTGTAGCCCCATTCCTTCGGCCATTTGCCGCCGGAGTTGACCACCAGTTCGGTCAAGTACGGCAGGTCGTACATGTAGTCGAAGCCGATTCCCACATGCTCGACGCCGACGAGATTCACCGCGTGGTCGACATGGTCGACGAAGCGCGTCGGCGAGGCGTCGTTCTCGGCCAGGAAGATGCCGAGGCCGGTGATCCCGACCACGCCGCCGGTCGCCGCCACCGCCCTGATCTGCTCGTCGCGCACGCAGCGCGGGTGCTGGCGCAGCGCCCAGGCGTTGCTGTGGCTGATGATCACCGGCGCGGTCGAGCGTTCCACCGCCTCCAGCGAGGAGGCGAGCCCGGTATGGGCGATATCGACCATCATCCCGACCCGGTTCATCTCCGCGATCAGTTCCCGGCCGAAGCCGCTCAACCCGCCGTCGGTCAATTCATGGCAACCGTCGCCCACGAAGTTCTTCTGGTTGTAGGCCATCAGCATGTGCCGGATGCCGAGCTTGTAGAAGGCCTCGACCAGGCGCAGGTCGCGTCCCACCGGCCGGCTACCCTGGAAATGCAGGCCGACGGCGATCTGTCCGCCGGCCTTCGCGGCGAGGATATCGTCGACGCCGTCGATCAGGCGAAAGCGTTCGGGGTCGCGTCCGAAGGCGTGCCGGGCCTCGGCGATCCCGGCGAGCGCCGAGGCGGAATCGTCGTCATCGGTTGCCACCGTGATCGAGACCGCGTCATAGCCGCCCTCGACAAGCTGTCCGGGCAACGCCGCGCGAAGCGCCGGATCGCCGGGCATCCGCCAGGGCATGGTCATGTCCCAGAACAGCGCATCCCCGTGAAGGGCGGCGGCGGCATCGGATACGTCCTTGCGCGTCATCGGGTCCTCTTCTCTGAACAGCACAGGATTCCTAGCAGCACCCTATGCCCCTCGCCAAGCGCGACGCGCCCGACGGGCGCGCCGGCAAGGCCGAACGGTCAGGTCGCCGCGCGAAGCGCCGCCTGCAGGATGTCGACGATATCGAGAACCCGCGCGACATAGTGATCGGCGACGATCCCGCGGGCCGCCTCCCGCCCGAGCAGGCGCTGCTCGACGCGATCGAGCATGGTCGCGAAGCGCCGCCGGTGCAGGCCGAGACGGCGCTGGACCGGGTCGGCGGCGACGCCGGCGAAGGCGGTGAGCGGTGCCAGGGCCAGGATCAGGCCGGCGGTGACCCCGGCGGTCGCGGCCACACCCGCCGTCGCCGGGAAGACGCCGTAATAAAGACCGCCGAGCGTCGCGCCGAGCGGGAAGCTGCCGATCGCGCCGGCCTGGGCGATCGAGCCGGCAAGCGCCGCGCCGAGCGAGACCGCACCGGGGGTGAAGGACTTGAGCGCGGCGGCCCCCGAGGCGAGCACGATCAGGTTCGTGGTGATCTCGGCCGAGGCCCAGCGGCTGCCGCCCAGCCGATCGATCTCCTCGCGCAGGCGGGCACGGAAATCCTCGCTCCCTGCCCGTTCCCCAAGCGCGGCAAGCGCCGGCAGCAGCGCCGACTGCACCGCCCGGTCGTCAAGCAGGGCCTCGAGAAGCGCGTCCCGTTCGCTGCGCCGCCCGGGCTGCTCGAGCGGCAGTTCGAGAAACTCGGTATGCACCCGCCAGTCGAGTTCGCGCATCAGGTCGGTCGGCACGTACCAGCGCCCGTTCCTGAGCCTCGCCGCAAGGCCCTTCCCGCCCGCCGCGTCGAGCGCGCCGGCCCCCATCATCGCCACCAGGCGCGGGACAGCGAGCGCGATATTGACCGGGGCCCGGACGACGTCCCAGCCGAGCGCCGAGCGGTGCAGTCGCAGGCTGCCGCGGAAGGTAAAGTTCCGGTCAATGAACTCTGGCAGGCGCGCCCGCCGGGCCGCCATGTAGCGGCCGACCGCCCGCTCATAGGCATCGCGGATCTCGGCCTCCGGAAGCGCCGGAAGCGTCTGCGCCCGCTCCTCATCCATGCTCATGTTCCGGGTCTCGCCTGATCCTGCCGCCCCTCAACAGATAATCGGTCAGCGCGGTGGCGCCAGCGTTATACCTTGATGAATGCGGGCGCCGGCTTATCTCATGATGTTGTAGCGGCGGCCGCCGCGACCGTCATCTGTCGAGGATCCCATGACCCGCATACCGCTACTGGCCTCCGTCATCGTCGCGGCATCGTTGCTCTTCGCGGCGGTCCCGCCGGCCCATGCCGACGAGGCATCGAAGCTGGCAGCGGAAACGGAAGAGGCGTGGAACGCCTTCAAGAACTATTCGGCGGCACAGCGCGACGAGGCCAAGGAGGCCGGCCAGAATCTCCTCGATTCCGTCGACCGGCAACTCGAGGCGGCGAACCGCAAGATCGGCGAGAGCACCGGCGCGGCCAAGGAAGCCTGGGAGAACCGGCAGGAAAATCTCGCCAGGCTCCGCGCCGAAACCGAACGCAAACTCGACGCCCTGAACGAGGAAAGCGGGGAGACCTGGGAGAAGATGAAGGAGGGCTTCAGCAGTACCTACGACCGCCTGCGCAAGGCAGTCAAGGAAGCGGTCGACGAGACGGAGACCTGATCGACCCGCCGGCGCCTAGCCGCCCGCCCGCGCCCCGGGCAGCCTGACCCCACGCGACCCATTGCCAAGTCATGTCCGAATCCGGATGCTGGACGCGCTGCGTAATTCCCATCCGGTGCGAGTGACAGCATGGAAAACCAGATCGAGACCATCAACAGCCTGCTGGAAACGCTGATCGCGTTCGTCGTCGCCTACGGCTTCCAGATCCTGGGCGCGCTTGTCGTCCTGGTGATCGGCCTGAAGGTCGCCTCCTGGTTCGGCCGCTATGTCGCCCGCCGGATGGAAGCGCGCGCCGTCGACACGACGCTCAGCCGCTTCCTCGGCAACGTGGTGAAACTCGTGCTCGTAGTGATGGTGGTGATCATCACGCTCGGAAACTTTGGGATCACGATCGCGCCGCTGATCGCCGCCGCCGGGGCCGCGGCCTTCGGCGCGACGGTCGCGATACAGGGTCCGCTGTCGAACTACGGGGCCGGCATCAGCATCATCCTCACCCGCCCCTTCGTCGTCGGCAACACGCTGACGGTCAAGCATGTGAGCGGCGTGGTCGAGGAGATCACCCTCGGACAAACGATCCTGATCGGCGAGGACGGCGAGCGGATCACCATCCCGAACCGCCAGATCGTCGGCGAGATACTGATCAATTCCGACGCGGTCCGGATCGTCGAAAGCCGCCTGCACCTAGCCTTTGGCGAGAATCCCAAAAGCGCCGTGGCCGCGATACGCGAAGCGATCGCCGAGACGATGAACGTGGGCAAGCCGGACTTGGCATCGCTTGCGCGTCCGGAAGCTCAGGTCGGGATCGAGGATTTCGCCCCCTGGGGCTTTGTCATCGGCCTGCGATACTGGGTGCCGAGCCAGCAATATTACATCGAGCGCTTCCGCATCAACGCCGCCGTGCACGCGGCCCTGGCCGGCAAGGGCATAAAGCTGTTGCCGGTCGCTGCAGCAACGGCGCAGTCGGTCGCCAGCATAACCGCTAATACGTCAGGATATCGCGAAAGCTAGACAGGAATTCTTCGGAACCGCCCAAGTTGTCCGGACAAAATAAAAGGGTGGAACAATGTCCACCCTCCCAGTCTTTTTTATGCAAGGTTTGTTCTGTTTCCACGATCATTCGTTTCCGGATAACCGCCCCGCGGATCCATTTGCGGATCCGACCCCCCTGCTTGTTTTCCTCCCCTGACTTGGGCCGCGAATTCCTGAGCGACCGGCATTATGATCGCCCCTCCGTGCCGCGTCTAGCGCTTTCTGGGCAACACCTTTGCGCCACGATGTGGCAATATTGGCGCAAGCGGCACGGGCCGATTGCGCGTCGCACGGCAATTCGCGGGGCCTGCCCGGCGTTCAGCGTCGGCCGGCCGTGTTCATCGCCAGCGCCGTGACGCCGCCCCGGGACGGGCTTCCGTCGGCGAGCGCGACAGGCCAGGTTTCCTTAAAACCGCGGGCCTCGAGCGTGGCGCGGGCAGCATCGATCCGTTCAGCCGCGAACGGCCCGACGGTGACCCTGTGATAACGCGACCCGTCGACCTCGACATCGACCATCATGGGCCGGAGGTCGACGGCCCGCACCATCATCGCGTGCGCGTGGTCGCGGCTGCGATAACTGCCGAGCACCAGATAGCGGGGTTCGGACAATCCTGCCACGCCGCCCGGCAAGCCCACGGGAACTCGGGCCGCGACAGGCTGCGAACCCGGGCCGGAGGCGCTGGCGGCGGCAGATGCCGGTGCCGCCTCGGCGATCGTCGCGGCATCGACGGTCCGATCGGCAGGAATCGCGGAATAGCCGCCGTCCCGGCCGGTCGGATAGACCGGATCGTCATCGGCCGCGAGCAGGACCGATCCGTCACCTTCTTCAAACTCCGAGCAAACCGGCTCGCCATCGAGCAGGCGAAGAATCGCGCAATCCTCGTCGACAACCGCCGACAGCGCATGATCGGTCATGCTTTTCCCGGACATCGCCAGGCTGATACCGTCGAGCGCCC
The DNA here is from genome assembly GCF_900172325.1 of Oceanibacterium hippocampi. GTDB lineage: Bacteria > Pseudomonadota > Alphaproteobacteria > Sneathiellales > Sneathiellaceae > Oceanibacterium > Oceanibacterium hippocampi. The sequence continues at coordinate 161,301 of NZ_FWFR01000003.1, forward strand.
AGCTCGCCGCCGTGATCGCAGGAGGAAGGGCGCAACCGCCCAGCAGAAAGGACGCCATCCCGATTATCGCCAGGGCTCGCATAGTCGCACCCTCCGTTCAGAGACCCCCGCCCTGTTGAAAAATTGTGAATGATTGAGGATAACGACAGTTTAACGGTAGAATTTTCTACAATTTTTATCTTTTCATTATATGTTACCTCAATTGTACGGAATCATTACTTAAATCGATATCCATAAAGATCGCATTATTAGATAAATTTTCATTTTGTGTGACTTCTGTGAGGCAACTTGCCGGCCAGGCGCGGAACACGGGTTTGCGTGCCAACCTGCGTTCAGGCCAGCCGGGCATTTACCGCTGCGCCATTGTCGGCTAGACCGACGGTCGCGTACGAACCGTTACAGGGATCCGGTATTCTGATGATCAAGGCCGTGCTTTGGGATTTCGGGGGCGTTTTCACGACGAGCCCGTTCGACAATTTCAGCCGATACGAGCGGGAGAACGGCCTCCCGGCGAATTTCCTGCGCGGTATCAACGCGACCAATCCGGACAGCAACGCCTGGGCGCGGTTCGAGCGGAGCGAGATCGACCTGGATGCGTTCGACCGGCTTTTCGAGACCGAGAGCCGGGCGGCCGGTCGTCCGGTTCCGGGCCGCCAGATCATCGCGCTGCTGGCGGGCCAGGTCCGCCCGGAAATGGTGATCGCGCTCCGTCGTTGCCGCGAGCAATTCGTCTGCGGCTGCATCACCAACAACGTCGCCGCCGGCAGTGGCCCGGGCATGGCGACGGACCCTGAGCGCGCCGACGAAGTCGCCGAGGTGATGTCCCTCTTTCATCTGGTCGTCGAATCGAGCCGCCTCGGCCTGAGGAAACCGGACCCGGAAATCTACGCCCATGCCTGCCGGGAACTCGCCATCGACCCGAAGGAGACCGTCTATCTGGACGATCTCGGCATCAATCTGAAGCCTGCCAGGGCAATGGGAATGCGGACGATCAAGGTCAGTGCGGCCGGGCCCGCCCTAGCGGAGCTCGAGACGCTGCTCGGTATCCCGCTTCGCTAGGCGTGCGGTCCGCCGGAGTACCGACTGCCGATAATGCCTGACGACCTCCTTGAGGGTCGCCTCGGTCACGCCATCACGCCGCATCACGGCGCGAACCAGCGGATCGGCCAGCACGTCCCGCAAGTCGGGCTCACCGGCCATGAATTCGGAATCGAGCATTACGTTTCCCATCACTGCCTCTAAAGCGCCCCCCAATCGGGGAGACCGACCCTGAGCATCTCCGTGCCCTATTCCAACATAGGAACGGGGTCGTGAAATTTCTGTGACTTCCGCTACGAGATGCGAAACGAATCGTGAAATCGGCCGACGCCGTGGCGCCGGGAATGCAAAGGCCGCCGTCCCGATAGGGACGACGGCCCCGGCATCCGCTCCGGCCGAAGCCGGACGACAGGCTCAGATCGTCTGCTCGATATTGCCGAGACGGGCGGTGAGCTTCAGGTTTTCCGCGTAATCGACGGGTACCGCGATCAGCGCGGGGCCGTCCTGGCGGAACGCCTCTTCGAGAGCCGGCTTGAACTGGTCAGCCGACGTCAGGGTCTTGCCCCACATCCCGAACGACTTTGCCAGCAGTTCGAAATCGGGATTGTTGAAGGCGAGTTCGGAATGCTCGCCGTTGAAGGAGTTCTGCTGCTTCCACTTGATCAGGCCGTACTCGTTGTCGCACCAGACCAGGACGACGAAGCGCATCTTCTCGCGGACCGCGGTTTCCAGATCCTGGACGTTCATCAGGAAGCCGGCATCGCCGCAAATGGCCAGCACGCGCGATTCCGGACAGGCGACGGTCGCCCCCATCGCGCCGGGCAGCGCGAAGCCCATCGAGCAGAAGCCGTTGGAGATCAGGCAGGTATTGGCTTCGTCGCATTGGTAGTAGCGGGAAACCCACATCTTGTGGGCCCCGACGTCAGACAGCAGGATGTCGGCCGGGCCCATGACTTCGCGGACGTCCCACAGCATCTTCTGCGGCTTCATCGGGAAGGACTTGTCGTCCTTCTCCATCGCGAAATCGTCGAGGATGCGCTGGCGCAGCTTGGCCCAGCGCTTCGGGTCGAACAGCGGCAGCTTGCCGAAATCGCCGAACCGGGCGTTCAGTTCCTCGTTGATCTGCCAGAGGGCGTCGGCGATGTCCGCCACGACCTCGGCCGCGACCGGATAGGCATCGTCGACCTCCGCCGGCCAGAAATCGATATGCACGATGGTCTTGTCGCCGTCCTTGTTCCAGCGCTCCGGCGAATACTCGACGAGGTCATAGCCGACGGTGATGATGACGTCGGCATTGTCGACCGCGACATTCGTGTGATCGCGCCCCTGGAGGCCGATCGTGAACAGGCAATGCTCGTCGCTGCGCGGCACCGCGCCCTTGCCCATGAAGGTATTGATGACCGGGATACCGGTCTTCCGGGAGAACCGGCGGAGCTGCTTGGCGGTGCGTTTGCGGACCGCGCCGTTGCCGGCGAGCACCAGCGGGTTCTTGGCTGCGGCGATGACATCGACCGCCTGCTTGACCGCCTTGTGGTCGGCGGCGGCGCGGCGCGTCGTCGTCGGCCGCATCGGCCCGGCCTTGGTCATTTCCTCCGCGAGATTCTCTGGCAGTTCGATCAGGCAGGCGCCGGGCTTCTCCGACTCGGCGACCTTGAAGGCCTTGCGGACCACCTCGGGGATGTTGTCCGGGTGATGGATCGACTGCGCCCACTTGGTGATCGGGCGGAACATCGCCACCGAATCCATGTTCTGGTGGCTTTCCTTGTGCAGCCGCTCGGTATCGGCCTGGCCGATGATCGCGACCAGCGGCGCGCGATCCATGTTGGCGTCCGCCACGCCGGTCACCAGGTTGGTCGCTCCCGGCCCGAGCGTCGCCAGGCAGACACCGGTCTTGCCGGTCAACCGGCCATAGGCATCCGCCATGAACGCCGCGGCCTGCTCGTGACGGCACAGCACGAATTTGATCTTGCTCTTGTTGAGCGAAATCATGACATCGGCATTCTCCTCGCCCGGAATGCCGAAGATGTGCGTCACCCCCTCATTTTCCAGACAGCGGACAAACAGATCGGATGCTTTCATGGTTCTTGTTCTCCCTAGGTTTTGAGCCGACCGGTCGGGGCCGCGCGTTATGATCTGGTCAGGAGGTGAATATCGACCTAATAGAGTCGCATACTCGGCGCCAGGTGAATCCACCTCGATAGGGAGGCCCTGATTCAGGCACCCTTTTTCGGCGGATCGTCCTGTTCGCCGTCTAGTTTCTTGCCTTCAAGCGTCCTTTCCGCTTTTGTTCGAGCCTGCCGCTCGCGATCCTTCTCGGCCTTGGTCAGGCCGGTTCGTCGGCGGTTTTCCTCGGCGCGGCTCTGCGCTTCAGCGCGGACCCTCGCCTTTCGGTATTTGTTCAGGTTGACGATATCTCCCATGACGCTTCCCCCTCACCGTGCGCCGATATTTTGTTTCGCCATCCAGCAACATGTAATTTAGACGAAAGCGGGAGCGGCGAAAACCATTGAGACTCCATCACTTGATCTTCATCACTTGATCCTCCGGTGAGCCACCCGTGACGCGCCTGACGATCGCACTCCTGATTCCACTCGTATTCCTGGGTCTCGCCGCCCTCGTCGCGCCGAGCTTCATCGACTGGAACGCCCACAAGCCGCGGATCGCCGGCGTCGTGGCGCGTGAGACCGGTCTCAACCCCGATCTGGCCGGCAACGTCTCGCTGACGCTGCTGCCTCGGCCGGCACTTTCGCTCGGGGATGTCACGCTGTCCGGTGATCGCGGCGACTCGCCGCTGCGGGCCCTGACGGCCGAGCGGCTCGATATCCGTCTCGCGCTCCTTCCGCTGCTGACCGGCGCGATCGAGGCCGAGGATATCGTCCTCGTTCGCCCGGCGATGACCGTCGATCTCGGTGCGCTCGCCTCCGGTCGGGCCAACGATCCGCTGGCCGGGACCGCCGCGCTCCGCCGGCTGCAACTCGAGAATGCCAGTCTTCGCCTGATCGACGAGGACCGCGGGATCGACATCGCCATCCCGGAAATCGACGGGCGTTTCGATGCCCGCGATTCGCGCGGCCCGTTCGATCTCAAGGGCCGGCTGATGCTGGCAGACGAGCCGGCCGCCTTCCAGGTCTCGATCGGACGGATCGGCGACGACGGCAGCGCCGCGCTCGGCGCGCAGTTGCTGATCGAACGCCCGGCGACCGGTTCGATCCGTTTCAACGGGCGCCTCGGCGGGCGCCCCGGCACAGGTTCCGGCGGCGGCAGGTCGGCCGACGGCATTGCCCTGACCGGCCGGCTGAAAGCCGAGGGGCCCGACGGCTGGGCGCTGCTCGCCGCGTTGCCGCCGCTCGGCGCCCTGGCGGCCGATAGCCCGAACGCACCGCTCGCGCTCGACCTGACCGCCGACCTTGGCCTCGAAGGGGGGCGGCTGACACTTACCGGGCTTTCCCTCAGACTGGGCGACATGCTCGCCAAAGGCCTGGTCGGGGTTCGCTTCGGCCAGACACCGACGGTAACCGCGTCACTCGAACTGAACCGCCTGGATATCGACCGCGAACTGGCCCGCTGGCCGGACTCCGATCGCGCCGGATCGTTCGCCGGGCGGCTGCGCCAGGCCTCGGTTCCCGAGGCCATGCATGGCAGCCTGAGCGTCGCCGTCGGTGCGATCAACTGGCGCGGGCAGATAGTCCGGCAGGCCCGGTTCACGGCCGAGGCAATCCACGGCCGGATCGCGATCGGCGAGGCCTCGGCATTTCTTCCCGGCGACACGGAGCTGCGCGCCGATGGCACTGTCGAGAACAGCGCGGCAGGCCTCGCCTTCGACGGCAAGGTCCGGCTCCGCTCCAGCAACATCCGCGGCCTGGCCGAATGGCTCGGCGCCGACAGCGCGGCGATCCCGGAGGACAGGCTTCGCCAGACACAGCTCGCGGCCCGGCTGCATATCGATCACCGGGCGGTCGCGCTGAGCAAGATCGACGGCATCGTCGACAACAGCCGCCTCGGCGGCGCGGCGACGATCGCGCTGCGCAGCCGGCCGTCCTTCGGCCTGGACATCGCCATCGACCGGCTCAATCTCGACGCCTATCTCGCGCCCGCGTCGGACGCTCCGGCGACGGCGAACATGCCCCGTGATGCCTTCCTCGCCCGCCTGGCCGGCTTCGACAGCTCGGCCGCGCTGCAGATCGGCGCCCTGACCTGGCACGGGGTCAACCTGCAGAACTTCGCGCTCGACGCCTATCTCTATAATGGTGCGCTCGCCCTCAACCAGCTTTCAGTCGGCGACCTGTCAGGGCTCCGGGCCTCAGCCGGCGGCCGGGTCGAGAACCTTGCGGGGAATCCGCAGTTCGACATCGTCTTCGATGGCCGGACAGACAGCCTCGCCCGGACCGCGCGCGGTCTCGACCTCGAACTGCCGGCCCATTTCAAGGCGCTGCGCGAGGCGCGGGTGAACGGCAAGGTGAGCGGGCGCGCCGACCGGCTCTCCATCGACGCGGACGGGGAGATCAACGCCGCCGACTTCACTCTCCAGGGGTTTCTCGGCGACCCCTTCGGCCACGTCACCTATGACGGAAGCGTCGCCGTGCATACCCGCGACCTCGCTCTCCTGCTCGGCCCCTACGCGCGGGGCTTCGCCGGCGACGGCGACAACGCGGAGCTCAAGATCGACGGTCACGGCGACGAGAAGGCCGCGCGCCTCCGGGCCAGCGCGACCGTGAACCGTCTCGAAGCGTCGTTCGATGGAGACCTTCTGGTCTCGCCGGCGGCCGACAGCGGGCTCCGCGGCACGCTCGCGCTGCGCCATCCGTCGCTCGACACGATCCCGCTTCCCGACGGCCGCATGCTGCCCGGGCCCTTCGGCGCCGCGAAACTCGTCGCGGCGGTCGACGCGGGCTCCGACGGCTTCCGGCTCGACGAACTCGTCATGACCCTGGGCAACAGCGACGCCGAGGGCGGGCTCGCAATCGACTGGCAAGGTCCGCGAACGACGGTCGCGGCCACGCTCGATGCCCGTCGGCTCGACCTCGCGCCCCTGGTGGAGACGCTCGAGCGCGAGGCCGGGCAGGAGGGCGGCCCGGCGGCCGGTGGCGGCTGGCCGCGTTCGGTCATCGATTTCTCCAGCCTCCTTGGCTTTGACGGCACGCTGACGCTGCATGCTGCGATCGTCGATCTCGGCGCGACGGCACTCGGCGACATGGCCTTCGATGGCGCGCTGAAAGCCGGTCGGCTGGAGGTCCGGGACTGGCGCGCCGGCCTGTTCGACGGTGCCATGACGGCATCCGGCAGCCTCGACGTCGCGACCTCGCCGGCCCGGGTCGCCTTCGATTTCCGGCTCGACAACGGCGCCGTCGACGCCTTGCCGCCGCCCTACGACGGCATGATGATCGGCAAGGCGCGCGGCGATCTCCATCTCAGGGGCGAGAGCGCGGGACGGAGCATCTTCCAGCTCGTCCGCAGCCTGGACGGCGAGGCCCGCATCAGCGGCCGCGACGGCGTGCTGCGCGGGCTGGACCTGGCCGGACTGCTGGACCGGCGCGGCGAGCGGCCGGGCATCGCCGAGGCCCGCGCGCTTGTCGCCGCGGCGCTCGACGGCGGCGAAACCCCCTTCGCGCACGGCGGCGGGGCCTGGCGGATCGAGCGCGGTGTGGCAACCACCGAACCGACCGTCTTCAGCCTTGATGGCGCCCGGGCGATCCTGACCGGCCGTGTCGACCTGGATCGCTGGGAAACCCGCAGCAGGCTGATGATCGAGCTCGATGGGCCGCCGGGCGCGCCGCCGTTCGGCGTCGGCCTGTCCGGCCCCCTGCTCCGGCCGGATCGGGATCCGATCCTGCGTCCGCTCGCGACCTTCATAGCCGACGGCGGTTTCGCCCGGAACTAGGCGGAACCCGTTCCGTCCCCCTCCGGAATGTCCCACGAATCCCTCGCGACCGCGTCGAGGACGAAGACCCGGATGGCGCTCGACAGATTGCCACTCCGGCGGGCGTCTATATCGCTCGCCAGCCTGTTCACGCTGACCCCCCGCGCCTCGGCGATCGCCACGAAATGGCGCCAGAAGGCCGCCTCCAGCGAGACCGAGGTGCGGTGCCCGGAGATGACCAGGCTGTGCTTTTCCATGGCCGATGCCGCCGGATCCGGCGCGACTGTCATTCGCCGGTCATTGTCGCCGGGTCGACCAGCCGGTCGAAGCTTTCGGCGTCGATCCTGCCCGAGGCGAGCGCCGCCTCGCGAAGCGTGAGGCCCTCGGCATGGGCATGCTTGGCGATCGCGGCGGCGGCGTCGTAACCGATTTCCGGCGCCAGCGCGGTCACCAGCATCAGCGAACGACCGAGATGGAGCGCGATCCGCTCGCGATCCGGCTCGATGCCCTCGACACAGCGCTGGTGGAAGGAAGCGGCCGCGTCGCCAAGCAGGACGATCGACTGCAACACATCGAAGACGATCAGCGGCTTGGCGATATTGAGTTCGAGTTCGCCGCCGCTCGCCGCGATCGTGACCGCGACATGGAGCCCCATCACCTGGGCGGCAACCATCGCCAGCGCCTCGGCCTGCGTGGGATTGACCTTGCCCGGCATGATCGAGGAGCCGGGTTCGTTCGCCGGCAGGCGGATCTCACCGATCCCCGTGCGCGGCCCGGAACTGAGCAGGCGGATATCGTTGGCGATCTTGCGAAGCGCCACGGCGGTCGTGTTGAGCGCGCCGGAGAAGCCGACCATGGCATCATGCGCGGCGATCCCGGAAAAGCGGTTGTCCGCGACGCGGAACGGCGCGCCGGTCGCGGCCGACAGCCGTTCGGCGACGCCTGCCGCGAAGCCGGCCGGCGCGTTCAGCCCGGTTCCCACCGCGGTGCCACCGATCGCCAGTTCATGGAGCGGCCCGGCTGCCGCGTCGAGCTGCCCGATCGCCTGGCGGACCTGTGCCGTGTAGCCGGAAAAAACCTGGCCGAGGGTAATCGGCACCGCGTCCTGCAGATGGGTTCGACCGGTCTTGACGATATCGGCGAAGGCGTCGGCCTTCTGCTCCAGCGCGTCGCCGAGCCCGTCGAGGGCCGGCCGCAGGCGGTCGCGGAACGCGATCACGGTCGCGACATGCATCGTCGTCGGCACGGAATCGTTCGAGGACTGGCCCCGGTTCACATGGTCGTTCGGATGCACCGGCCGCGTCCGGTCGAGCGGCGCATCGAGCGGCACGCCGAGCAGTTCGTTGGCCCGGCTGGCGATCACCTCGTTCACGTTCATGTTGCTTTGCGTGCCCGAGCCGGTCTGCCAGACGACTAGCGGGAAATGTCCGTCAAAGCGGCCGGCGACGACCTCGCCGGCGGCCCGGACGATCGCCTGGCCGGGCTCGGCCGGCAGGTTGCCAAGGGCCATGTTGGTTTCGGCTGCGACGCGCTTCAGCAACGCATGCGCGTGGATGAAGGCAAGCGGCATGCGGTCGCCGCCGATCGGGAAATTCGCGAGCGAGCGCTGGGTCTGCGCGCCCCAGTAGCGATCAGCCGGGACGCGGACTTCGCCCAGGCTGTCGCGCTCGACCCGCATCTCCTCGTCGCCCTGCATGATGCTGCCCCGACCGGGCGTGCCGGCCCCTCAGATCTCCGCGAAGAAGTCGTTGCCCTTGTCGTCGACGACGATGAAGGCGGGGAAATCCTCGACCTCGATGCGCCAGACCGCCTCCATCCCGAGTTCGGGAAATTCCTGCACCTCGACCTTCTTGATGCAGTTGAGTGCCAGGATCGCGGCCGGCCCGCCGATCGAACCGAGATAGAAGCCGCCATGCTTCTTGCAGGCGACCGTGACCTGCTTGCTGCGGTTGCCCTTGGCGAGCGTGATCATGCTGCCGCCAAGCGCCTGGAACTGGTCGACATAGGCATCCATGCGTCCCGCGGTGGTCGGCCCGAACGAACCGGAGGCGTAACCGGCCGGGGTTTTCGCGGGCCCGGCGTAATAGATCATGTGATTCTTGAAATAGTCCGGCATCTCGCCGCCGCCCTCGATCCGTTCCCGGATCAGCTTGTGAGCCTGGTCGCGGGCGACGATCAGGGTCCCGGTCAGGCTCAATCGCGTGCGGATCGGATATTGCGAAAGCTTCGCCAGGATATCCTTCATCGGCATGTTGAGGTCGATCTTGACGACGTCGCCGCTCAGTGCGTCCTCGGTGATCTCCGGCAGATACTTGGCGGGATCGGTTTCCAACTTCTCCAGGAAAACGCCGTCGCGGTTGATCTTGGCCTTGACCTGGCGATCGGCCGAGCAGGAAACGCCGACCCCGATCGGCACGCTGGCGCCGTGGCGCGGCAGCCGGATGACGCGAACGTCATGGCAGAAATACTTGCCGCCGAACTGCGCGCCGATGCCGATCTTGCGGCTCAGTTCCAGAACCTTCTGCTCCATTTCGGGATCGCGGAAGGCCCGGCCATGCTCGTTGCCCTCGGTCGGCAGTTCGTCGAGATAGTGGCAGGAGGCGAGCTTGACGGTCTTCAGGTTGAGTTCCGCCGAGGTGCCGCCGATGACGATCGCCAGGTGATAGGGCGGGCAGGCCGCGGTGCCGAGAGCCCGGATCTTTTCCTCGATGAACGGCATCAGCCGCTCGGGCGTCAGGACGCTCGGCGTCTCCTGATAGAGGAAGGTCTTGTTGGCCGAGCCGCCGCCCTTGGCCACGAAGAGGAACTTGTACTCGCTGCCGGGCGTCGCGTAGAGGTCGATCTGGGCCGGCAGGTTGGTCGCGGTGTTCTTCTCCAGGAACATCGACAGCGGCGCGAGCTGGGAATATCGGAGATTCGTCTCCGTATAGGTCTTGAAGACCCCGCGCGAAAGCGCCGCCTCGTCCTCGCCGTCGGTCCAGACGAACTGGCCCTTCTTGCCCATGATGATCGCAGTGCCGGTATCCTGGCAGCCGGGCAGGACCATGCCGGCGGCGATGTTGGCATTCTTCATCAGTTCCAGGGCGACGAAGCGGTCATTCGCCGAAGCCTCGTCGTCCTCGAGAATGTTCCGGAGCTGCTGGAGATGCCCGGGCCGCAGCAGATGAGCGACATCGCGCATCGCCTCGGCGGCAAGCTGGGTCAGCGCGTCGGCCTTCACTTCCAGCACTTCGCGGCCGCCGACATCCCGGACCGTGACGAAATCGCCGTCGATGCGCCGGTAGGGCGTGTCGTCGGACGCGAGCGGAAACATTTCCTGGTAATGGAAATCAGCCATTGTGCCAGTCGCCTCTTTTGCCTTGGTGATCCGCCGGACCCGCGCGCAGGCGCGCCGGCTGCTACTTCTTGCGGAACGCGTCCAGGGTCACGACCTCGGCCCCTTCCGCGGGGCGGGGCTTCTCGTTCTCCTGCGGGCTCGGCGCATCGTCGCCGGCCGGCTCCGGGGCTGGAGGCGCCGCACCGGATGGGACATTGAACTGCAGGCCGAACTGGACGCTCGGATCGGCAAACGCGGTCACCGCCGCATACGGGATGACCAGCTGCTCCTGCACCTTGTTGAACGAGAGCCCGACGCTGAAGCCCTCCTCCTCCACCGTCAGTTCCCAGAACTGGTGCTGCAGGACGATCGTCATTTCTTCCGGATAGCGCGCGCGCAGGTAGGGCGGAATTCGCACACCCGGGAAATGCGTGCGGAAGGTCACGTAGAAATGGTGTTCGCCCGGCATGCCTTCGGTCGCGGCAACCAGCAACGCCCGGCGGAGCACACTGCGAAGCGCGCTCTCAACCATCTCGTTATAATCCAGCGATTCCTGATTCATCGATGTCCCGTCCGTGTCGGCCCCGAGTATAGACGTGGACGGAGGCGCAATTCGAGCCCAAAAAATGCACGCACATATGGCCCGGCCAACGGCACGCGGCCCCGGACGGGCACGAACGGGTGAACTGCAAGAGAGGAGAGGAGTGGAGGGCTTCTGTTGCCAGGTGCCCTCCGAACCCCGTTATTGCTGCCTAATTAGGCAGCAACAGCAAATGCCTCATTGTCGTTGGCATTTGTGAAAAAGACCCGATAACGGTGGTATCATGCCGGGCGAAAACTGTATCTTTACTGCGCGCGTCGAGCCTGTTTCGCCCCCAGCAGAACGACACCGGGATGACCCCGTCGATGTCGTTGTGGTGGAGGCGCCGGGTACCGCCCCCGGGTCCGCTACGCCTATTCCATAGAGCGTTTATCGCCATAGTCGGTTGCCCGACACCCCTAATATAGGCGGTAAAAGCGGGATTGCAAAGTGCGGCGGAGCACGATTCCGGGGTGGCTCAGCGGAAGCACCCTGCGCTATATATAGCGGCCCGGAACCGAAGAGAGGCCAGATGCGGATCAATCCCGAGCAGCAAGCCGAAATCGACAGCCTGCGGGCCGAGCCCAGGCCGAGTCTGCGGCCGTCGGTCGCCGCGCTTGAGGAAATCCTCTACCAGCCGCTCCCGGTGCTCGATCACGGCTTCGTTCGCGTCATCGACTACATGGGCGACGACGCCGCCGTCGTGCAGGCGGCCCGGGTCTCCTACGGCAAGGGAACCAAGCGGGTTTCCGAGGACCGCGGGCTGATCAACTATCTCATCCGGCACTGGCACACGACGCCGTTCGAGATGTGCGAGATCAAGTATCACGTGAAGCTGCCGATTTTCGTTGCCCGCCAGTGGATCCGCCACCGGACCGCCAACGTGAACGAATATTCGGCGCGCTACTCGATCCTCGATCGCGAGTTCTACATCCCGGAGCCCGAGCAGCTTGCCGTGCAATCGGCACAGAACCGCCAGGGACGCGGCAATGTACTGGCCCCGGACGAGGCGCGCCGCGTCCAGGACCTGCTGCGGGCCGATGCCGAGCAGGTCTACGGCCATTACGAGGACATGCTCAACGAGCGCGAGGACGGCAGCGTCATCGATCCGGAAAGGGACGGGCTGGCCCGGGAACTTGCTCGCATGGACCTGACCCTCAACTTCTATACGCAATGGTACTGGAAGACCGACCTGCACAACCTGATGCACTTCCTGAACCTGCGCGCGGACGCCCATGCCCAGTTCGAGATCCGCGCCTATGCCGATGTCATGCTGGACACCCTGAAGCGCTGGGTGCCGATCACCTTCGACGCCTTCATGAACTACCGGGCGAACGGTGCCCAGCTCTCGGCCGCCGGCCTCGACGTGGTCCGCCGCATGCTGGCAGGCGAAACGGTCGAGCAGGCAGGCAGCGGCCTCAGCGCCCGGGAATGGCGTGAACTCATGGCGACACTCGGCCGCGACTGATCGTCCGTCCGCGGTTTTCTCGGCACAAAACGATGCCTCCCATCGTCTCTTGAACGGCGACTGCCCCGTGACGGCCAGGATTGGCGCGGCGGGCGACGCGGACAGGGCCGATGAGAGGATCGATCGCGATGCTGAGAACCATCCTGACCGGCATGCAGCAGGCATTGGAAGCCATTCAGAAGACCACCACCCTGACGCTTGGCGTCGAGGGCGGCGTGCCGCCGAGCTACAGCCTCGACGTCCTCGCCGGCGTGCTCATCGACCTGACGAAGATCGTCAGCCTGATGCCGAACCAGGTCAAGGCGGTCGAGGCGATCCTGCAGGCCAATGTCAACGAGAACCGCGAAACCATCAAGAAGATGGACAGCGGGAACAAGCCCTGGTTCGACGCCACGATGGCGGTCTACGCGGCGATGTTCCGGAGCGTCGAGACCCTGCTCCGCGACATCTACCGCGAGGCCGACGATCCGGATGGCACCAAGGAAAAGGCCTGGGAGCAGCGCATCCAGGACATTCGCGTCAAGTTCAGGCTCGACAACGAGGAGCTGCAGGACGACGTCCGCGACTTCATCCTCGCCGCGCAGCCGGCGGAGGCGAGCGGCGGCCAGCTCAACGTGCGCTGACGGCCGGCCCCGGCGGCCGGACCGACGGTTCAGACGGCGACGATCTTTCCGGGATTCATGATGTTGTCCGGGTCGAGCGCCTGCTTGAGGGTCCGCATCACGCTGAGCGCCTCACCATGCTCGGCCTGCAGGAACTTCATCTTGCCGTAGCCGACGCCGTGCTCGCCGGTGCAGGTGCCGCCGAGCGCCAGGGCCCGCATGACGAGCCGGTCGTTCAGACGGTGCGCCTCGGCCAGTTCCTCGGGCTTGTCCGGGTCGAGCAGGAAGGAAAGGTGGAAATTGCCGTCGCCGACATGGCCGACCAGCGGCGCCAGCAGGAACGATCCGGCAAGATCCTTCTTGGTCTCGACGATACATTCGGCAAGCGCCGAGATCGGCACGCAGACATCGGTCGGCCAGCCCTTGGAACCCGGCCGCATGGCCAGCGCCGCGTAATAGGCATTATGCCGCGCTTCCCAGAGCCGGCTGCGGTCCTCGGTCCGGCTGCTCCAGCGGAAATCGCCGCCGCCATGATCGCCGCAGATCGCGCCTACCGTCTCGGCCTGTTCCGCGACACCGGCTTCCGAACCGTGAAACTCCAGGAACAGCGTCGGCTGGGCCGGGTAGTCGAGGCCGGAGTAATTCCGGATCGCCTCCATCTGGACCTCGTCGAGCAGCTCGATCCGGGCGACCGGCACGCCGGCCTGGATGGTGGTGATGACCGCCTGCACCGCGCCTTCGATATCGGGAAAGGAGACGACCGCGGCGGAAATCGATTCCGGAATGCCGTAGAGCCGGAGGGTGACCTCGGTAATGACGCCGAGCGTCCCCTCGGAACCGACGAACAGCCGGGTCAGGTCGTATCCCGCCGACGATTTCCGGGCACGCTGCGCGGTGCGGATGACGCGGCCGTCGGCCAGCACCACAGTGAGCGCCAGCACATTCTCGCGCATGGTGCCGTAGCGGACCGCGTTGGTGCCCGACGCGCGGGTCGCCGCCATGCCGCCCAGCGAGGCATTGGCGCCGGGATCGATCGGGAAGAACAGGCCGGTATCGCGCAGATGCTCGTTGAGTTGCTTGCGGGTGACGCCGGGCTGGACCGTGCAATCCAGATCCTCGGCGCTGACCCGCAGAATGGCGTTCATCTCGCCGAGATCGATCGTCACACCGCCATGCAGCGCGTTCACATGCCCTTCAAGGGAAGTCCCGGTGCCGAACGGGACGACCGGGACGCGATGAGCGGCACAGATCTTCACGATCGCCGCCACTTCCTCGGTGCTCCGGGCGAAACACACCGCCTCGGGCGCCGCGGTCTCGTGCCAGCTCTCGTCGTGGCCATGCTGTTCGCGCACTGCCGCGGCGGTGCTCACCCGTTCGCCGAGCAACGCCTTCAGTTCCTCGAGCCAGTCATTCCGCAATGCCGTCGCAACACTCATCGGATTTCTCCATCAGCCGGCCATCGAACGTGGGCGCCGATACTAGGGCAGCCCGCGGGGTGCGGCAACAAGGCCGGCGCCGGCGGGCTTTTGGGGCGCGCGGCTTTGCTCTACACTCCCCCTCATGACCGCTTCAGCCACCTTGCCGATTGCCGGTGAATCCGTGCGCCCCGAATGGATTGACTACAACGGTCACATGAACGTGGCCTACTTCGTCCTTGCCTTCGATCACGCACTCGACCAGTTTCTCGATCAGCTCGACATCGGCGATGACTATCGCCGCCGCACCGGCCATTCGACCTACATACTGGAAACCCACGTGCACTATGTCCGTGAAGTGCATGAGGGAGCGCCTCTGGCGTTCCGCTTGCAGCTCCTCGATTTCGACGCCAGACGGCTCCATTACATGCTGGAAATGCGCCATGCGGACGCGGATTACATTGCCGCGACGTCGGAACAGTTGCTACTGCATGTCGATCAGTCCGGTCCGCGCGCCGCGCCGTTCCCGCCCCATGCCTACGAGCGGGTCGCCGCCCTCCATGAAATGCACCGCACTTTGCCCTGGCCCGAGCGCGCCGGGACGGTGATCGGCATCCGGCGACGCATGGCGGCCTCTCATGGGTGAAATCGTCGCGACAGCCCGCCCGCGGAACTCTCGATCGTCGCGCGGACGCAATCTCCTTGCCGGACTGGCGCTCGGGCTTGCCTTGCTGCCGGTCCTGTCGCTGCCCGCCAGCGCCGACTGCGCGGACGTTCCGGCGCCCGGCGTCGACTGGCGCCGCTGCCAGTTCTTCGGCAACGATTTCTCGGACCGAGATTTCACCGGGGCCAATTTCCAGAGCGCCAGTCTTTCGAATACCAATTTCGAGAATGCGCAGCTGGACGGGCTTGACGGCCGCCGGGTGCATTTCGTCGCCGCGAAGATGAGCGGGGCGAGCCTCGCCGGCGCCGACCTTCGGGATGCGGACTTCACCAGCGCCGATCTGAGTGGCGCCAGCCTGGCAAAGGCCGACATGCGGCGCGGCCGCTTCTACGGCACGGTATTCCGCAACGCCGACCTGACCGGCGCGCGCCTCGACAATGCCGACCTGCTCAACGCCGACCTGTCCGGCGCGACCTGGATCGACGGCAAGACGGTCTGCGACGAAGGATCGATCGGGCAGTGCAGGTTGAAACGCACCAAGGCGCCGGGTCCCGCCTAGGCGCGATAGTTCGCGACCCTCTGTTCGGCGCGGGGCGCGACGGTATCCAGAGGCATGTCTTCGGGATCGTGAGCGATCACGGGGTCACCTGGGCCGGCAGCCGCCGCGTCGTGGCTCGAGTCCGTCTTCGGCGGTTTCACGCGGAAGAACAGCGTCGCCTCCGTGCCCGTGCCGACCTCGCTCTCGATCGTCAATCGGCCGCCATGCAGTTCGATCAGCGAACGGACCAGCGGGACGCCGAGCCCGGTGCCCTCTTCCTTGCGGCTGAAGCCGCTGTCGACCTGCCCGAAGGGCTCGAAGACACGTTCCATCTGATCTGCGGCGATACCGATCCCGGTATCGCGGACGCAAACCGCGTATTCCTCGCCAACCGTTTCCGAGGTGACCACGACCTCGCCGCCCGGCTGGGTGAATTTCACCGCATTGCTGATCAGGTTGACCAGCATCTGCTTCACCGCCCGTGAATCGGCGGTGATCTGCGGCATCGCCGTCGGCATTTCCAGGCGCAGCTCTATGCCGCCGGATTCTGCATTCTGCGCGAGCAGACGTACCGCGGACTGGGCGATGCGGCGCAGGTCGATGGTTTCCAGGCTCAGTTCGAACCGGCCGGCCTCGATCTTCGACAGGTCGAGAATGTCGTTGATGACCTGCAGGAGGTGGCGGCCGCTGTCGGCGATGTCGAGGGAATATTCCTTGTAGCGCGGGTCGCTGTGGCTGCCGAAGAGCTCGTCCTTGAGTATATCGGAGAAGCCGATGATCGCGTTCAGGGGCGTGCGCAGCTCGTGGCTCATCAGCGCAAGGAACTCGGACTTCATCCGGTTGGCGCGCTCGGCGACACGCCTGGCCTCGATCGCCTCGGCCTCGCGGGCCTTCAGTTCGCTGATGCTGGTATGCACGCTGACGATGCCACCACTGCGGGTGCGCCGGTTGCTCGACTTGAGCCACTCGCCGCTCACGAGCTGCTGCTCGAAGGTCCCGACGGAAAGCGTGCGCAACTGCCGTCCCTCCGGGAAATAGCCGCGATACTTGGTATTCTTGATGATCGAGCGCCCTTCCTCGTCGAACAGCGCAAAGGCATCGGAACTGGATTCGATGGCGTCGACCAGGTTGGCCCTCGCCTCCGCCAGTCGATCGGCGAGGGTGGCGTTGTCCCGCTTGGTCCGGGCATGGTCGAGGAAGGAGGTGAACCCCACCCGGGCAAAGCTGATCATCGCGACCAGGTACATCGCTGCCATCAGCGCCATGATCAGCGACAGCTGGTCGAAATTGCCGATGAAACGGATGATCAGCGGGGTCAGCGCCGGCACCGAGAAGAACAGATAGGCGGCCGGAACGATGCTGAGCGCCGGGACCACGCCGGCGACGAGACCGCCGATCACGAAGGCCAGGAAGACCTCGTGAACGATCGAGTCGGTGGAAAAGAAGAAGAAGCCCGCCGCCCCCCAGAGGCTGCCCAGGAACAACGCGTAGGCCGCGGACGCGTCGACGACCCGGCGGCTGACCGAACGCGGCACCGGCCAGTTCCGCTTGCGATAGGATGCGTAGAACACGAAGGCCGACGGCACGGCCATGATCAGGACCCAGGCCAGGAGCGCCAGATTGGGCACGATGTCCCAGAGAACCGCGGCAGTCAGCATCGCGGTGGGGACGTTGAACGCGGTCATCACGGGCGCGTACTTGGTCATCTGGACGACCTGGCGTACGCGAACCTCGGCTTCCTGCCATTTTTCCTGTGTGCGACCGCCCGCCCATGAATCGGCGAGACGCGGCCAGATCAGGCCCAGCATTATGATATCTCGCCCTTGAAGCGCTTTTTCCCGCGATCTAGGCGTCGATCCTCGCCGATGGAGGTTAAGAGGCCTTTAAGATCCCCCGCCACCCGACCGCCGGTTGTGCACCCTGCCCGCGAGATTCAAGGGATAGTACCCGGCAGTCAGCCGATCAGGCCGCGCGCCCGAAGCTCGCTGTCCAGCGCCTTGGTCTGGGTCTCGACGGATATCGGCAGGTCGGAGGTGATCTCGAGCGCGCGGTCCTCGAAGACATCGGCATCGCCGATCCGGACCTTGTGCGCCTCGACCGCGCGATCACGTGCCACCAGCAGGATCTCGATCTGCGGCCGGAACAGGCGAAGCATGGCGGTCAGCCAGCGGTTGACCGGCCAGGACGGGTTGGCGTGATCGATCACGAAGCGGTCGAGCATCGCGATGACATCCTCCGCGCGATACCAGTTCTCGCCGGTCACCCAGCGGTTTGTCGTGAACAGCCCGATCGGGAACCCGAACTTGTCCATCGACACGGCGATCAGGTGAGACAGCCGTTCGTCCCCTTCGGGCCAGGGTTCAGTGCCCTCGTGCGGCACCGGCGACAGTCCCTTCGGCATACCCTTGACGCGGACGAAGGTGTGGAAATGGCCGTGCTCCACCTCGCTGCCGCGATGGGCATGGTAATAATACTGGGCATGCGAGTCGCTGTCGTAGATGTCGCCTTCGGGAAAGTGATTCCACTCGTAGAAGGTGCCCTGCCCCTTGAGCAACTCGCCGACGACGTTGAGGCCACCCTTCCGCAGCACGCGGTAGCACTCGATGATCTCGGCGGCCGCGCCATGCATGTGCTTGAGCCGGTCGCTGTCGAGCTCCGACAGAAGCTGGCTGATGATTGCTTCGTCGCTTGCCATGGTCTTGGCAAGGTAATCGGTCTTTCCGCTGTCTGGCAAACCGGCGGCATTCGTCATGACAATCGCTCTCCTAAGGTTCACGGACCAGCCGGAAGCCGATCAGAATATGCTTGATCTGGTCCGGACGGCCATGCCCGGCCGCCGCGCGGCAGACACCGCAACCCTTGTCGTCCCAGGAACCGCCCTTGACGACATGCCGGTGCGCGCCGGCAGGGGTCGCCGTCCATTCGAACACCTGCCCGGCGACGTCAAGCACGCCGTAGGGGCTTGCACCGGCCGGGAAGCTGCCGACCGGCATTGTATCGAACGGCCCGGCATCGTGACTGTTCAGCCGCGCCGGATCGAAGTCGTTCCCCCAGGGAAAATAGCGCCCGTCGTCGCCTCGCGCCGCCTTTTCCCACTCATCCGCCGTCGGCAATCGCCAGCGCTGGCCGGTTTCCCGGCTCAGCCAGTTCGCGTAGTCGGTCGCGTCGGCATGACTGACCAGAACGACCGGGTGGTCCTCCCGCCCCATCGGGGGCCGGCCGTCCCGCCAGGCGAAGCGGCGTGTTCGCGCATAGGGATGGACAAGGCCGTAATCCTGCCAGGTCGCCCGATCGACGTCCGGCGCGGGGTGCCCGGTCGCGGCGATGTACCGGCCATAGTCCGCGTTGCTGATCGGCGTCGCGGTGATGCGGAATGCCGGGAGCCGCACGGTGCGCCGTTCACCCTCCGATTCGTACCACCGTTGCTGCCTCGTCACGTCGTGACCGTAGCCCCGTTCGTCCAGCGCATAGGCAATTTCCCGTTCGGCCCGATCCGATCCGACAATGAACGTGCCGCCGGGAATGTCGCGAAGCGGCGGTTCCGGGACCGCCGCACGAAGGGGCGCGACCGCGAGCCACAATGCCGCGACGACAAGTCCCGTCCGCACCGACATTGCTTTCGAAGGGTACCTCATGGCCGGCAATATACGCCTCGCCCGTCGCCGCCGCGCCCCGCTCTCACGCGCTCGTGAGACGATTTGACCGGACGCCGCGCCCGCCGCCATGGCATGGATTCGGGGATGACGCCGTTCCCGCGATTGACCCGCCATAGTTGTTGCCCCTCATGCGTCATGCTGCCGCGTGTTCGGGCAACGGCTCCTGTGATATTGAAGCTGTTCGGAAAACCCGTTCTCGCTACCAGCCCAAGGAGTCCCTACGCGATGTTCCGTCCCAGCGTTTTCGTCGGCGCCCTCGCCGCCATGGTGTTTGTCGCCTCCGCCGCGCATGCCGAAGGCGATGCCGAGAAGGGCGAGAAGGTTTTCAAGAAGTGCAAGGCCTGCCACACGATCGAGGAAGGCGGCAAGAACAAGGTCGGTCCGAACCTGTTCAACGTCGTCGGACGGCATGCCGGCGCGCTCGAGGATTACAAGTATTCCGACGCGATGAAGGAATCCGGGCTGACCTGGGACGACCCGACGCTCCATACTTATCTCGAGAAGCCGAAGGACCTTGTGAAGGGCACGAAGATGTCCTTCCCGGGCCTCAAGAAGGAAAGCGACCGGGACAACGTGATCGCCTATCTGAAGTCCTTCTCGAAGTAACCGCCCGGCGCTCAGGCGCCGCCGAAAGCCTCGCGCATCGCGGCGGCCGTCCCGATCGGGCGGCCGATCGCGCGCGCCAGCGCCGCGCTGTGCGCGACCGGCACGCTGTTGTCGGCGGCGGTGCCGCCGTCCGGCAGCGTGACGTTGTTCTCGAAACCGACCCGGACATGGCCGCCCAGTGCCATCGCCGCCGCCATGCAGGCCTGCTCCTGTGGGCCGAAGGCGCAGACCGCCCACGGGTCGTCCTCTTCGTTCGCCTCCAGGAAGGGCAGCAGGACGCGCGGCGACGAGGCGCCCGCGGCGACATATCGGCCGAGTACGAACAGCAGGAAATGCCGCCCCGGCGGTACGACACCCGCCTTGCGCAAGGCCCGGAAGCGGATCACGTCAGCCGCATCATAGAGGATGAACTGCGGCATGATCGGCTGCCCCGCGAGCCAGTCGAAGAACTGCGCCGCCGCCCGCTCCTCGCCAGCCGGCGCGAGTTCCCGTAACGCCAGCGAAACCGCTTCGGGCCGGAGCTCGCGAACGAGCGCCATCTGCTCCGCCGCGCTGTAGCGGCCCACCGCTTCGGTCGTCGCCTGAATGACGAGGCCGTCGCCGACCCGCGCGCGCACCGCCTCGGTCGCCTCCCGGTAGCGCCCGACATCGAGGCTGTGCGCACCGTCGTCGTCGCGGACGTGGAGATGCAGCATAGCCGCGCCGGCCGCCGCCGCGGCCGCGGCGGTCTCGGCGATTTCGGCCGCGCTCATCGGCAGCGCCGGATGGTCGGACTTGGTCTTGCGCGCGCCGTTCGGTGCGACGGCAATGTAGAGCGGTTCAACCTCCGCGCCGGCCCTGTCCATCGATCGATCTCCTGCCGCCAATGATCTGCCGCACCAGCGTGGCGCGCTTTGACCAGACAATGCAAGAGGTCGAATTTGCTCTGGTAATCAGCCTCTTATCCGCTACCATCTGGCCGCGATGATGATCTGGCGGCGTTGGCAGCATTACCTGGTCCCTGCAATCATGCTGGCGTTGGCGCTGGGCGTGCGGCTGGACCAGCCGCAGCTTCTGGTGACGCTGCAGAACCGCATTTTCGATACCTACCAGCAGATCAAGCCGCGCTCCTACGAACCGGTGCCGGTGCGGATCGTCGATATCGACGACGAGAGCCTCAACGCTCTCGGGCAATGGCCTTGGCCGCGCAAGCAGGTCGCCGATCTCGTCGTTCGGCTGTTCAATGCCGGCGCGGCGACGGTCGTCTTCGATATCGTCTTCGCCGAGCCGGATCGCACCTCGCCGCGCGAGATCGTCAAGCTCTGGCCCGAGCTTCCGGCCTTCCAGGCGCTGAAGGACGACCTTTCGGGCTTGCCCGACAACGACGAGCTGCTGGCCGAGATCATCGCCCAGGCGCCGGTCGTGACCGGCTTCGCGCTGGTCGACGGCAACGTCAACCGCTACCCCCTCGGCACGCCGGAAAAATGGGGCGTGGCGATCGCGGGCGACGATCCGAAGGCGTTCCTGCCGTCCTATCGCGGCGCCCAGCCGTCGCTGGAGGTGCTGGAAAAGGCGGCAAGCGGCAACGGCAGCTTCAACATGGTGCCCGACCGGGACAACCTGGTGCGCCGGGTGCCGACTTTCGTCCGCATCGAGGACAGGCTCTATCCGTCCCTCGTGCTCGAGGCGCTGCGGGTCGCGCAGGGCGCCTCGACCTATATCCTGAAGGGTTCCGGGGCCAATCTGGAGGAATCCTTCGGCGAGCACACGGGCCTCAACCACGTCAAGGTGGGCCGGCTCGAGATCCCGACCGACGCGAACGGACAGATGTGGGTCCACTACACCCGACCGGTGCCCGAGCGCAGCGTGCCGGTCTGGAAATTCTACGCCGAGGAACTCGGCCGCCCTGACGAGACATTCGACCCGGCCCTGATCGAGGGCAACATCATCTTCATCGGCACCAGCGCGGCGGGCCTCAAGGATCTGCGCGCGACGCCGCTGGCCGCGGCGCTGCCCGGCACCGAGGTTCATGCCCAGGCGACCGAGCAGATCCTGCTCGACGACTTTCTCGAACGCCCCGACTGGGCCGACGGCGCCGAGCTCCTGTTCATCCTGCTGCTCGGAATCGCGCTGATCGTCGCCCTGCCCTATCTCGGCGCCGCCTGGTGCGCGGTGATCGGCGCAGCCGGCGCGGCAGGCGGAATCTTCTTCTCCTGGCAAATGTACGATCTCGCCCGGCTGCTGGTCGATCCGGTGGTCCCGGCGCTCTCGGTCCTGCTCGTCTACCTGGCCAGTTCGCTGCTCAATTTCCTCCGCTCCGAGCGCGAGAAGCGGCAGGTTCGTGGCGCCTTCTCGCAATATCTTTCGCCGGCCCTGGTCGAGCAGCTCGCCCGCCAGCCGGAACGGCTGCGCCTCGGCGGAGAAACCAAGGAAATGACCTTCCTGTTCTGCGACGTGCGTGGCTTCACCGCCATCTCCGAGCGGTTCAAGGGCAATCCGCAGGGCCTGACCTTCCTGATCAACCGTCTGCTGACGCCCCTGACCGCGCAGATCCTGCAGCGCGAGGGAACGATCGACAAATACATGGGCGACTGCATCATGGCGTTCTGGAACGCGCCGCTGGACGATGCGGAACATGCCCGGCACGCCTGCGTCTCGGCGCTGGCCATGATGGAGGCGATGCGCGTCCTGAACGCAGAGCGCGAGGAGGAGGCAAAGGCCGAGCAGGTGCCCTTCCTTCCTCTCAATGTGGGTATCGGCCTCAATACCGGTGCCTGCGTGGTCGGCAACATGGGGTCCGACCAGCGTTTCGACTATTCGGTGCTCGGCGACGCGGTCAACCTGGCCTCCCGCCTCGAGGGGCAGAGCAAGAACTACGGCGTCGATATCGTCGTCGGCGACAGCACCCGGCAACAGGCGTCGGATTTCGCGGTGCTGGAACTGGACCGTATCGCGGTCAAGGGAAAGAGCGAGGCGGAAACCATTCACTGTCTGCTCGGCGATTCCGGGCTCGCGGAAAGCGACGCCTTCCGGGCCCATGCCGAGCGGCACGAGGTGTTGCTCCCGACCTACCGCTCGCAGCAGTGGGCCGATGCCCGGCGCCTGCTGGACGAATGCCGCAAGCTCGATGCCGCCTGCACCGGGAAGCTTGCCGCGCTGTACGACATGTACGAGGCCCGGATCGACGATTACGAGAAGAACCCGCCGCCGGCCGACTGGGACGGCGTCTATGTCGCCACCAGCAAATGATGGCCAAGCTTCCTTAAGTCGATCGCGCTCCGCTCTCCTGCCCCGATCCGACCGATCCCGACCCATTCCCGACAACATCGGAAGATTATAGCCGTTGACTCGGGAATCAGCCCGAATCTATCATGAAGACAAGAAAATCAAGCCCTTATGGCGTTTCGGCGATTGCTGTAATGACCGGGGTGAATGCAGGGAGAGGGGTTTCGGTTCCGTAACGCAGGCAACTGAATATTGGAACGCTGCATGGCATTGTCGTGATATGCTGTGAAAGTGTATTTCGGTTTCATGCGTCTACTGCGCCACTATTGATCCTTCACGTGGTGTGGTCTGTCCCCCCGTCGCACAAGGCGGATCGGTGACGGACACGGCTCCTGATCGTTCGCGATGCCCGACACCGTGTCGCCGGGGATCCGGGGGCAGATACCTGTGGAGGATCGGAATGGAGCGCGAGCCAGGCCGACGGACGCCGAATTGGGGTCGAACCGGATTTCCCGACCGGGAGTTCCGCGTACCAAGGCATAAAGTTTGCCGCTCGTGCTGATCTGGGAGGCTGCTGTCGATGACGGTATTCATCGCCAAGAGATTCGGATTCATGATCCTGACGATGATCATCGTCTCGCTTCTCTTGTTCCTGCTGCTTGAATATTCGCCGGGCAGCGTCGCGACCAAGGTACTCGGCCCCTATTCGAGCGAGGAACAGCGCCAGCTCTGGCTCGAGGCGCACGGCTACATGCAGCCGATCTACGTCCGCTATTTCGACTGGCTGTTCAATTTCGCGACCGGCGATTTCGGTGAATCCGTTCGCTTCAAGGTTCCGGTCGCCGACGTCCTTTGGTCGCGGCTCGCCAATACCGCGATCCTCGGCGGCTTCGTCTTCGCCATCATGATCCCGCTGTCCCTGACGCTGGGCGTGCTGGCCGGCATGCGGGAAGGCTCGAAACTGGACCGCACCATCTCGGTGACCTCGATCGTCACCACGTCGCTCCCGGAATTCGCCTCGGCCGTGCTGCTGTCGGCGATCTTCGTCTTCGGGCTTGGGCTGCTGCCCGGCACCAGCGGCATGTCACGCGGCTGGAACATCCAGGAGATGATCCTGCCGACGATGGTCCTCGTGCTTTACGATTTCGGCTATGTCGCGCGCATGACACGGGCCTCGATGGCCGAGGTGATGACGACCCATTACATCCGGACCGCGATCCTCAAGGGCCTGCCCTACAAGACCGTGATCATGAAGCACGCGCTGCGCAATGCGATGATCGCCCCCTTCACGGTGATCATGCTGCAGATCAACTGGCTGCTCTCGGGCGTCATCGTCGTCGAGTATTTCTTCGCCTACAAGGGCTTCGGCGCCCTGCTCCTGGAGGCCTCGCTCAACCAGGATATCTTCATGATCGAAGCCTGCGCGATGATCGCCGTGTTCGTCGCGGTGGTGACGCAGACCCTGGCGGATATCGGGTACACCTACCTCAATCCGCGCATCCGGTTCAGCTAAGGGGCGTCCGCAATGGTTGATGAAACCCTCGACCCCGTCGCCAACCGCCGTGTCCCGTTCATCGTCACGGCGCTGAAGTCCTTCCTGCTGCTCCGCGAAAGCTGGGTCGGCATGATCGGCGCCGCCATCGTCATCTTCTGGGTACTCGTCGCGATCCTGGCGCCGCTGCTCGCGCCTTTCGACCCGCTGGCAACGCTGGCGCCGCTGCAGAAGCCGGGTGCGGTAGGCCCCGACGGCGCCATCTTCTGGCTCGGTACCGATCAGATCGGCCGCGATATCCTGTCGCGGATCATCTATGGCTGTCGCACGGTGCTGATCTATGCCCCGCTGGCGACCCTCTGCGCCTACACGGTCGGCATCCTGATGGGCCTGACCGCAGGCTACAAGGGAGGCGTCTGGGACGAGGTGCTGAGCCGGACCAGCGACATCATCCTCTCCTTCCCGGTGCTGGTTCTCTACGTCATCATCATCGCCACGATCGGCGCGTCGGGGACCAACATCATCATCGCCATCACCTTCGCGAGCGCGCCCGGGATCATGCGCATCGTGCGCGGCCTCACGCTCGACCTGCGAAACCGCGACTATGTCGCCGCCGCCCAGACCCGGGGCGAGCCGACGTGGCGGATCCTGCTCGTCGAGATCCTGCCGAACGCGCGCGGCCCGCTGATCGTCGATGCCTGCCTTCGTCTCGGCTATGTCACGATCACCATCGGCGTGCTCGGCTTCCTCGGTCTCGGCCTGCCGCCGCCAGATCCGGACTGGGGCAGCATGATCGCCGATACCCGGCAATTCGCCCTCGTCTTCCCGCATATGAGCCTGTTCCCCAGCATCGCGATTTCCTCGCTCGTGCTCGGACTGAACCTGCTGGCGGACGGCCTGCGTGAAATCAGCCTGCGTGACTAGGAGCTGACCCGATGAACGACGCGAGTGCTTCGACGGGAACCGGTACGAGGCCGATTCTCGACATCCGCGACCTTTGCATTTCCTACTTCACGCGGGCCGGCGAGATCCCCGCCGTGGTCGACTTCTCGCTCAAGCTGGCGCCCGGCGAAAGCGTCGGCCTGGTGGGCGAATCCGGCTGCGGGAAATCGACGGTGGCGATGGCGATCATGCGCTACCTCGGGACCAACGGCGGCATCGTCGGGGGCAGCATCGAATTCGACGGCCGCGACCTGACAACGATGGCGGAGGAAGACCTCCGGCGGATCCGGGGCTCCGAGATCGCCATGATCTACCAGGAGCCGATGGCGGCGCTCAATCCGTCGATGCGGATCGGCCGGCAGCTCATGGAAGTGCCGCTCTTTCACGAGAATGTCTCGGAGGCGGAAGCCGAGAAGCGCGCCATTGCCATGCTGGAGGACGTCAACCTGCCCGACGCGGAACGGGTGATGGAGGCCTATCCGCACCAGATATCCGGCGGCCAGCAGCAACGCGTGGTGATCGCGATGGCGCTGCTGTCCAATCCGAAGCTGCTGCTGCTCGACGAGCCGACGACCGCGCTCGATGTCACCGTCGAGGCCGGCATTGTCGAACTGATCGCCGACATCTCGAAGAAATTCGGCACCAGCATGCTCTACATCTCGCACAATCTCGGGCTGATCCTCGAGACATGCGACCGGGTCTGCGTGATGTATTCGGGCGAAGTGGTCGAGGAAGGCACCGTCAACGAGGTGTTCGACCGGATGCGGCATCCCTACACGCACGGCCTGTTCAACGCCATCCCGCTGCCGACGGCGGACAAGAATTCCCGGCCGCTTGTGGCGATCCGCGGGCAACTGCCGCTGCCGCACCAGCGCCCGCCCGGCTGTTTCTTCGGACCGCGCTGCGATTTCTTCGTCGAGGGGCGCTGCGATGCCCAGCCCATCCCGATGACGGGGATGACGTCGCCGACGCACCGCGTGCGCTGCATCCGCTGGGAGGAGATCGACTGGGACAATTACGCCCCCGACCGCAAGGAGAGAGAGCCCCATCCGCCGGGCGAGATCGTCCTCCAGGTCGAGGCGATGCGGAAATACTATCCGGTTCACGACGACTCGCTGCTCGCCATTTTCCGCGGCGACACGACCCGCCAGGTGAAGGCCAATGAATCGCTCAGCTTCTCGGCGCGCAAGCAAGAAACGGTTGCGATCGTCGGCGAATCCGGCTGCGGCAAATCGACCTTCGCCAAGGTCCTGACTGGGCTCGAGACGGCGACCGACGGCAAGATCATCTTCGGCAACACCGATATCGGCCAGATCGCCGTCGGCGACCGTACAGAGGGACAGCTGAGTTCGCTCCAGATGGTGTTCCAGAATCCGAACGACACGCTCAATCCGAGCCAGACGGTCGGCTCCCAGATCGCGCGCGTGATCCGGAAATTCGGCGTCGAGAGCGATCCGGACAAGATCCACGACCGGGTCATGCGGCTGCTCGACCTGGTCAAGCTGCCGCGCGACTTCGCCCTGCGGCGACCGCGCCAGCTGTCCGGCGGCCAGAAGCAGCGGATCGGCATTGCCCGCGCCTTCGCCGGCAATCCCTCGATGGTGATCGCCGACGAGCCGGTCTCCGCCCTCGACGTGTCGGTCCAGGCCGCGGTCACCGACCTGCTGATGGACATCCAGGAGGAATTCGGCACCACCCTGCTGTTCATCAGCCACGACCTGTCGGTGGTCCGCTACCTTGCCGACCGGATCGTCGTCATGTATCTCGGCCAGATCATGGAGCGGGGCTCGACCGACGAAGTCTTCAGCCCGCCCTATCATCCCTACACCGAGGCGCTGCTCTCGGCGGTGCCGATCGCCGACACCCGGGTCGAGAAGAAGCGGATCGTGCTCGAGGGCCAGTTGCCGAGCGTGCTCAATCCGCCGAAAGGCTGCCCCTTCCATACCCGTTGCCCGCGCAAGATCGGCGCGATCTGCGAGAACGAGCGGCCGCCGGTGCACGATGTCAGCGACCAGCACAAGATCGCCTGCCACATTCCGCTCGACGAGCTGAAGGCGGTCGAGCCGGTGTTCCGCCTGGCCAGCGACGCCCCGTCCGCGGCATGAGAGCGAGGCCGCGCGTACAACCGGGCTGATGTTCGCGATTTAACTACAAATTAACGCCCCGGCCTCGATAGTCGGACCGTCGATCCTGCGAAGCGAGAGGCGTCTCCAGTCGAGCCGCCGTGTTTCGCAGCACAGAGAAGCGGAAGGCGGGACGGCGTGAGCAGCAAGATCAGTGGTACCGAACAAGCACAGACAGGAGGGGCGGCATCCGGTAGCCGGTGGCGCCTTCTGGTCGTCGAAGACGGCGACATCGCTTCCCTCGTCGTTGAACAGTTGTCGCAACAGATCGCGATCGACAAGACCCGCGACATCGAGGTTGCGCGGAACGAGATCCTGAAGGGCGACTATGATTGCGCCGTCGTCGATGCTTCCCTGCCCGGCCTCAAGATCGGCGAATTCCTGTCGCTGACGGCTTGTGCGCGTCCGGCGACCCCGATCGTGGTCGTCGGCGGAGACGTCGAGAATCTCGACCTCGGCGCCGCCGAATATGTCAGCTCGACCGAAATCTCGACTCCCCGCCTCGGCAGTTCCGTCCGGAAGGCGATCACCAACGGCCGGAAGTTCCGCCGTCTGCACGAACTCGAGCGCAAGCTCGAGGTCGAGGGCTCGCAGGACAGCGTCACCGCGCTGCCGTCCCGCGTTCGCTTCCATGACCGGCTGGAAATGGAAGTCCGCAATGTCGAGGGCAGCGACAACCATCTCGCGCTCCTCGTTCTCGATCTGGACGGCTTCAAGGCATTCAACTACAGCCTCGGCTACGCGATCGGCGACCAGCTTCTGCAGGCCGTCGCCGAGCGGCTGAACCAGACCGCGCCCGACGCCAAACTGGTCGGCCGACTGGGCAACGACGAGTTCGGCATCCTGCTCGACCTTGCACCGAATTTCGCGTCACAGGTTGCCACCAAGTTCTCCAAGGCACTCCGCGTGCCGTTCGACTGCGCCGGCCACCAGGTCGAGATCAGCGCGACCTTCGGCATCGCCATGCAGGCCCCCGGCGACAACGCCACCGAGCTGCTGCACAAGGCGATGAACGCGCTCGACGGCGCCCAGCGGCGCGGGGTGCGTTTCCTCGTCTTCGACGAGGAGAACGAAGGCGAACGGCGGCTCCAGTTCGGCCTCGGCCGGGATCTGCCGAGCGCCATCGAAAGCGGCCAGATGCGGCTCTACTTCCAGCCGAAAATCAGCATGATCGACGGCAATGTGACCGGTGTCGAGGCTCTCGTCCGCTGGCAGCATCCGGAACATGGCCTCGTCTTCCCCGACAATTTCATTCCGCTCGCCGAGCGCTCCGGCGCCATCGAGCCGCTGACGCGCTGGGTGCTCGACGCCGCGCTCAAGCAGGCCAGTGCCTGGAGCGCGCTCGGCATCGACCTCGAGATTTCCGTCAACGTCTCGGCCCTGACGCTGCACAACCGCGACTTCCCCAACACGGTCCGGACGATGCTCGCCAACTGGTCGTTCCCGGCCAACCGGCTGACGCTCGAAATCACCGAGAGCGCCTTCATTTCCGACGTGCTGCGCGCCACCGATACGCTGACGCGGCTGCATGAACTGGGCGTGCGGATCTCGATCGACGATTTCGGAACGGGCTATTCCTCGCTGGCCTATATCCGCCGCCTGCCGATCGACGAGCTCAAGGTCGACAAGAGCTTCGTCATGCACATGCAGTCGGAACCCGACGATTCCGTGATCGTGCGGGTCCTGGTCCAGCTCGGCCGCAGCCTCGGCCTCAATGTCGTCGCCGAGGGCGTCGAGGATCGCGAGACCTGGTACATGCTCGCCGCGCTCGGCTGCAACTGCGCGCAGGGCTATTACATGGCCCGTCCGCTGGACGTCCCGAACTTCGAGAAATGGCTGCAATCCTCGGCCTGGGGCCTCGCCGGCCGCGCCGTCGCGCAAGCCAGCCTCGCCGAGTAGCGATCCCCATCACCTGAACGCGGATCCAGACGAGCCAGTCGCGAAAGCGCCTGTTCGGCTCACCACGTACGATTCGCGGCTCCGATGTCCGCCGTCCGGGGCCAGCGTTCCTCCTTCGCTCCAAGACGCGACGCCGGCGCAGCCGTTTGCCCGGACCGGACGGATGATGTAGAGGTGAATTGGACGCATCAAACGTCCTTTTCGTCTCTCCCGTAACGGACATTTCCACGAATGGCGATCAACGGCCCCGATGTCACGCTCGATCACCCGGCCTTCATCCATCCGAGTGCCGAGATCTTCGGCAAGGTCCATATCGGACGGGATGCCTCTGTCTGGCTGAACGTCGTGATCCGGGCCGAGAACCAGTCGGTCGAGATCGGCGAAGGCAGCAACGTCCAGGATTTCGTCATGATCCACGTCGGCGCCTCGACCGGAACCCGGATTGGCCGCCATTGCTCGATCGCGCACCATTCGACCGTCCATGGCTGCACGCTGGGTGACAACTGCCTGGTTGGCATCAATGTCACGATCATGGACGGCGCCGTGATCGGCAAGAACTGCGTCATCGGCGGCCATTCGCTGATCACGGAGAACACCGTCATCCCCGACAATTCCATCGTCATGGGCACACCCGGCCGGGTGGTGAAGACGCGCAACAGTTTCATGCAGACGCGCATGAATGCGCTTGCCTATGTCCGTAATGCCAAGGCATATGCGGCCGGTCGGTACCGCGAGTGGGACCAGCCCGAATTCGTCGCGGCGATGATGGCGGCACGGGCCGAATTCGAACGCGAGATGGCCGAGGCGGAATCCGCCATGGCCGAGCAGAACGCAACCTGAACGATTGAAACCAGGGGCCCTCGACGCGGCCCGGAAGAGGTCAACATGGACTCTCCCTACCTTCTCTTCCTCGGCGACGTGCCGGATCAGCTTTCGGCCAAGACGGCGGAAGGCGTCGTCCGCTGGCGGCCCGAACGGGTGCTGGGCCAGAACCGGATGGAGGGCTGCGGGGCCGATCTCGGGGTCGCCGACATCTCGATCCCCCATGCCGCCGCCAAGGGGGCGAAGACGATGATCGTCGGCGTCGCCAATTCCGGCGGCGTCCTGCCAGGACACTGGAGCCGCTCGATCGTCGAGGCGATGGAACTCGGCATGGACGTGGCGAGCGGCCTTCACATGCGCCTCGCCGACCAGCCCGAGATCGCCGAGGCGGCAGCCAGGACCGGCCGGAAGCTTTACGACGTCCGTCATCCGACGCGGCAGTTCCCCACCGGCAAGGGCACCAGGCGGACCGGCAAGCGCCTGCTGACCGTCGGCACCGACTGTTCGGTCGGCAAGATGTTCACCACGCTCGCGCTCGAGAAGGAAATGCGGAAGCGCGATTTCAAGGCCGATTTCCGCGCCACCGGCCAGACCGGGATCCTGATCACCGGCGAGGGCGTGTCGATCGACGCCGTGGTCGCCGACTTCATCTCGGGCGCCGTCGAATGGCTGTCGCCTGACAACGATCCGGATCACTGGGATCTGATCGAAGGCCAGGGGTCGCTCTTTCACCCCTCGTTCGCCGGTGTCAGCCTCGGCCTCCTGCACGGCGCCCAGGCCGACGTGCTGATCATGTGCCACGAGCCGACCCGGCCGCACATGCGCGGCATCCCGGGGCGCGCCCTGCCGTCGATCCAGACCTGCATCGATGCCAATCTGCAGGCAGCCCGCCTGACCAACAGCGCGGTCCAGTGTATCGGCATCGCCGTCAACACCTCCGGCCTCGACCCGGCGGCCGCCAGGGACTATCTCGCCGCCACCGAGGAGACGCATGGCCTGCCCTGCGTCGATCCGGCACGCGATGGCGTCGCCCGCCTGGTGGACCGCCTGTCGTGAACGACATCAGCCTCACGGTCAGGCAGGAGTCCTGGCCGATCCGGGGCGCCTTCCGGATCAGCCGCGGCGCCAAGACCGCGGCCGAGGTCGTCGTCGTCGAGGTCACCCGCGGCCCCTTCACCGGGCGCGGCGAATGCGTGCCCTACGCCCGCTACGGCGAAAGCCTGGACAGCGTGACCGGCGAGATCGAGCGCGTCCGCAAGACCATCGAGGGCGGCGTCAGCGCGGAACGGCTGCTCTCCCTGCTGCCGTCCGGCGCGGCGCGGAACGCCGTCGATTGCGCCCTCTGGGACCTTGCCGCCAAGGCGAGCGGACGCACCGTCGCGGACCTGCTGGGCGTGCCGGCCCCGGGCCCGCAGATCAGCGCCTACACGTTGAGCCTCGACAGCGCCGAGGCGATGGGCGCGGCGGCGAAGCTCCAGGCAGACCGGCCCCTGCTCAAGCTGAAGCTGGGTGGCGCCGGCGATGTCGAGCGGGTTGCCGCGGTCCGCGAGAACGCGCCGCGATCGCGCATCATCGTCGATGCGAACGAGGCCTGGACGCCTGCCATGATCGCCGATTTCGACGCCGACATGGCGCGCCTCGGCGTCGAGCTGATCGAGCAGCCCCTGCCCGCCGACAAGGACGAGGTGCTGGCCGATATCGAGCATTCGGTGCCGCTGTGCGCCGACGAGAGCTGCCATGACCTGTCGACGCTCGACGAGGTCGCGCCCCTATACGACTACATCAACGTGAAGCTCGACAAGACCGGCGGCCTGACCGAGGCGCTCCGCCTCGTCGGCGCGGCGCGCGATCTCGGCCTCGGCGTGATGGTCGGCTGCATGCTCGGCACCAGTCTCGCCATGGCGCCGGCGCTGCTGCTCGGCAGTTCCGCCCGCTATATCGACCTTGACGGGCCGCTGTTGCTCGACCGCGACCGCGAGCCGGGCCTGCGCTTCGAAGGCAGCGTCGTTCATCCACCGCAGCCGGCGCTCTGGGGCTGAACCCCCGGCAGCGATTCAGCACAAGGCGCGGGCCTCATGAGGATCACCGGCATGCTGGGCCTGGAACGGATCGCCGAGAAGAAGCGCAACACCGGCATCACCTTCGCCCGGCATGAACGGGGCAACGGCATCGGCCTGCTCGCCAACATCCATCTCGCGGCCGCCGTCGCGCCGGCGCCATTTATCGAGTATCCTTTCGATCCGCCCGAATGGACGGTCGAGCGCCGGGACCTCATCCTTGCCGGGCCGGTCGTCGCGGAACAGGGCTGAACCGTACTGTCCGAGCGCCCGGGCCTCGGATTCGAACTCGACGACGCGCATCTCGAAGCAACACGCATCCAGGGGACCATCCCCCGAACAGGATCACGGCATCATCGCCAGGAACATTAGGTCCGTCATGCCTGCCAGATCCGACCGGCTCGACCGGCCCCTCTGCACGCCCGGCAGGCCGGTCGCTGACGCGCCCGCGAAGCGGATCGTCGGATGGCGCGAATGGGTCCGGTTCCCGGAACTGTCGGACGTGATGATCAAGGCGAAATTCGACACCGGGGCGCGCACCTCGGCCCTACATGCCTGGGACATCACCCCTTTCGAGAAGGCGGGCGAACCGTGGATCGCCTTTCAGCTGCATCCTCTCCAGCGTAACGACGCCGAGCGTATCGACTGCCAGGCGCCGTTGCACGACCGCCGGGAAGTCGTCAATTCGGGCGGCGGTCGGGAACTGCGCTACGTGATCCTCACGACGCTTCGTCTCGGCGACGCGGCATGGCCGATCGAGGTGACGCTGACCAACCGGGACGAGATGGGCTTTCGCCTGCTCGTCGGGCGCACCGCCATGCACGGCCGTCTCGTCGTGGATCCCGACCGTTCCTACGTGCACGGCCGGCGACGGAAGAAAAAGAAGAAAACCAGGGCGGCCGCGGCCTTATCCCGCGGCGACGGAGGAGAAGCCCGATGAAGATCGTCATGCTGGCCCGCAACCCGGAGCTCTATTCGCATCGGCGTCTGGTCGAGGCGGCCGAGGCCCGCGGGCACGAGATCCGCATCCTCAATACCCTGATGTGCTACGTGAACATCACGTCGCATCGTCCGGCGGTCCATTATGGTGGCGAGAAGCTCGACGATTTCGACGCGGTGATCCCGCGGATCGGCGCCTCGATCACCTTCTACGGCGCCGCCGTGCTGCGCCAGTTCGAGATGATGGGCGTCTATCCCCTCAATGAATCGGTCTCGATCGTGCGCTCGCGCGACAAGCTCCGCTCGCTGCAACTGCTCGCCCGCAAGGGCCTCGGCCTTCCGGTCACCGGCTTCGCCCATTCGACGAAATATACCGACGAGCTGATCGAGATGGTCGGCGGCGCGCCCGTCGTCATCAAGCTTCTGGAAGGCACGCAGGGAATCGGCGTGGTGCTGGGCGAGACGCACAATTCCGCCAAGAGCGTGATCGAGGCGTTTCGCGGCGTGAAAGCCAATATCCTCGTGCAGGAATACATCAAGGAAGCGGGCGGCACCGACATCCGCATCTTCGTCATCGGCGACAAGGTCGTCGCCTCGATGAAGCGCCAGGGCGCCGAGGGCGAGTTCCGCTCCAACCTGCACCGGGGCGGCACCTCGTCGGCGGTGCGCATCACGCCGGAGGAGCGTTCGACCGCGGTCCGCGCGGTCAAGGCGCTTGGCCTCAACGTCGCCGGCGTCGACCTGCTGCGCTCGAACCACGGTCCCGTCATCATGGAGGTGAATTCAACACCGGGTCTGGAAGGGATAGAGAACGCGACCGGCAAGGATATCGCCGGACAGATCATCGAGTTCCTCGAAAGTAACGCGAAAAGCGGCAACACAAGAACAAGAGGTCAGGGATGAGAGAGCCATTCACGATTGGCGGCGCAACGATCGCCGCCGGCACCCGCGAGACCATCGATCTGCCACTCACCATGTTGTCCACCCATACGCCGATGACACTCCCGGTCCATGTCGTGCATGGCCGGCGAGAGGGGCCGGTGCTGTTCGTCTCGGCGGCGCTGCACGGCGACGAGATCAATGGCGTCGAGATCATCCGCCGCCTGCTGAAGGCGCCGCAGATGGCGCATCTCAAGGGCACCCTGATCGCGGCGCCGATCATCAATGTCTATGGCTTCATCAGCCATATCCGCTACCTGCCCGACCGTCGCGATCTCAACCGCTCGTTCCCCGGCGCCGCCGGCGGCTCGCTCGCGGGGCAGCTCGCCAACCTGTTCATGACCGAGATCGTCAGCCCCGCCAGTCTCGGGATCGATCTGCATACCGGGGCGATCCATCGTACGAACCTGCCGCAGATCCGCCTGTCGCCCGAGGACCAGGACCTCAAGCAGCTGGCGAAGGCATTCGGCGCGCCGGTCATCCTGCGCTCGCCCTTCCGCGAGGGATCGCTGCGGGCCGCGGCAATGGAAAAGAAGGTGCCGGTACTCGTTTACGAGGCAGGCGAGGCCCTCCGCTTCGACGAGCATTCGATCCGCGTCGGCGTTACCGGCGTGCTGCGCGTGATGAGCAAGATCGGCATGATCGCGCGGCTGCGCCGGCATGCCGCCCCGAAACCGGTCGTCGCCAAGTCGAGCTACTGGGTCCGGGCGCCCGCCAGCGGCATCGTACGGACCTTCGTCCGCATGGGAGCGGTGGTCCACGACGGCGAGCAGCTCGGCATCGTCAGCGACCCGTTCGGCGAGCAGGAAACCACGATCATTGCCCGCAATGAAGGTATCCTGGTCGGGCGCAGCAATCTGCCGGTGGTCAATCAGGGCGATGCGCTTTATCACATCGCGAGGCTCGAGCCGAACGTGGCCCGCGAGGATGCCGAGGAGTTGCTGGAGGATCATTTCAATTCCTTCGATCCGGACCGGGTATCCGCCACCTGAGGCTTGTATGAGAAGCGCCTTCCTGACCGGGGCGCGTGACGAATCCGGGGAGTTACCATGCCGTCGACGCTGATCAATCGCCGCGACCTCGCGTTCCAACTTTACGAGGTTCTCGGCATTGAAGCGCTCACCCGTCGCCCCCGCTACGCCGAGCACGGGCGGGACACCTTCGAGGCGGTGATCGACACCGCGGAGGCGATCGCCGAACGTCATTTCGCCCCGCACAATGCCGAACTCGACCGGAACGAGCCGACCTTCGACGGCGAACGGGTGCATATCATCCCGGAGGTCGGCGAGGCCTTGCGCCATTACATCGAGGCCGGCTTCATGGCGGCGGGCCATGACGAGGCGGCCGGCGGGATGCAGCTTCCCTACGTGGTCACCCAGGCCTGCGCGGCCTTCTTCCAGGCGGCCAACATCTCCACCGCCGCCTATCCGTTCCTCACCGGCGCGGCGGCCAACCTGCTGGACGCGTTCGGCAGCCCACAGCAGAAGGAGCGCTACATGACGCCGATGCTGGAGGGCCGCTATTTCGGAACGATGGCGCTGTCGGAACCGCAGGCCGGCTCGTCGCTTTCCGATATCCGGACCCGGGCCGAACCGCAGGACGACGGAACCTACCGGCTGTTCGGCAACAAGATGTGGATCTCTGGCGGCGAGCACGATCTCTCGGAGAACATCGTCCATCTGGTACTGGCGAAGATCCCCGGCGGGCCGGCCGGCGTGAAGGGGATCTCGCTGTTCATCGTGCCGAAGTACCTGGTCAACGACGACGGCACCAGGGGGCCGCGAAACGATGTCCGCCTGGCCGGCCTGAACCACAAGATGGGCTACCGCGGAACGACCAATACGCTGCTCAATTTCGGCGAGGAGGACGGCGCCCTGGGCTACCTGGTCGGCGAACCGCACCAGGGCCTGCGCTGCATGTTCCACATGATGAACGAGGCCCGCATCGGTGTTGGCCTGGGCGCGGTGATGCTGGGCTATGCCGGTTACCTCTACAGCCTCGAATACGCGCGGACGCGGCCCCAGGGACGGCATCCGGGCGACAAGGATCCGTCCACGCCTCAAGTCCGCCTGATCGAGCATGCCGACATCCGGCGCATGCTGCTCGCCCAGAAGGCGGCCGTCGAGGGCGGCCTGGGGCTCTGCCTGCTGTCGGCCCGCCTTGTCGACGACAAGGCGACGGCAGAGGATCCGGCCGAGCGCGAGGCGGCGGCGACATTGCTGGAGATCCTGACCCCGATCGCCAAGGCGTGGCCCAGCCAGTATTGCCTCGAGGCCAACGGCCACGCGATCCAGATCCTCGGCGGCTACGGCTATACCCGCGACTACCCGGTCGAGCAGTATTACCGCGACAATCGCCTGAACCCGATCCACGAGGGGACCAACGGTATCCAGGCGATCGACCTCCTGGGCCGCAAGGTGACGATGCAGGGCGGCGCAGCCTATCACCTGCTGCTCGAGCGGATCAACGCAACCGTCGACGCGGCGGCGGAACACACCGAACTCGCCGAGTATGCCGAGGGACTGGCCGCCGCCGGACGCCGGCTGGTCGAGACGACCCGCGTGCTGACCTCTGCGGCGGCGGAGGGAAAGGTCGCCCTGTCGCTGGCCAACGCGACCCACTATCTCGACCTGCTGGGACATATCGTGATCGCCTGGATCTGGCTCGATCAGGCAATCGCCGCGCTGCGCGGACTGGAAGCCGCACAAGGCACGGAAAGGGACTTCTACCTGGGCAAGCTCCGGACCTGCCGCTACTTCTTCCGTTTCGAACTACCGAGGACGGCAGCCTGGGCGACACTGCTGGGGAAACTGGACGACACCACCCTCGGGATGCCGGAAGCCGGTTTCTGATCGAATTGAAACCATAGACTGCATAATCCGCTACGCATTACATCTTTTGCTTGAAATTGTCCGACGGGCCGATAACCTCGGACCATGGCTCGCGAGGATCTCGAGAAACGCCTCGGCAAGACCGACGCGGAATGTCTCTGCGCCAACACCCGTCGGGCGGCGCGTGCCGTTACACGCTATTTCGACCATGTCCTGGACCCGAGCGGCCTGCGCGCGACGCAATTCACGCTGCTGCTCGGCATCCGGCTGAACCAGCCGGTCGGGATCACCCGGCTGGCCGAATACATGGTGATGGACCGGACCACCATGACCCGCAATCTCCGTCCTCTCGAGAAGGCCGGACTGATCAGCGTCGGCCGGGCAGGTGATCGGCGCCTGCGCGCGATCAGGCTGACCTCCGGCGGCGAAGAATCGCTGGAGGCCGCCCTGCCCGCCTGGTCCACGGCGCAGGCCGCGCTGGCCAAGGCGGTCGGCCATTACCGGAAGGATATCGTGGTCGGGAACCTGAAGGCGGTCGCCGACGCGGCGAGCCGGATCCTGGAGGCGGACCGGCAGCCGTCCGGCTAGCCCCGGCGCCGGCCCGACGCCACGTCAGGCGCTTCCGCCCGCCTCGCCCCGCCGGGAGAACCCGCCCAGGCCGAAATGCTGGCCAAGCAGCTTTCGCGCCGTCACCGAGGCACTGGCGATCGCCTCGACCAGTTCGGCAGCCTCGCCGTTCCACCCGGCCTGGCAGGCCCGTTCCAGTTCCGCGGCCAGCCACTGCACCTGCAGCACCCCGAAGTTGCCGGCGAGGCCCTTCAGGTCATGGGCGTCACGGGCGATCCGGTCGATATCCCGGTCCCTTGCCGCCCGCCCAAGCCGGTCGACGATGTCGCGGGCCGAGCTGTTGTAGGCGTTGAGCAGCTCGGTCAGTCGCTCCCTCGGCAGGGTTCGGGCCAGGGCGTCGAGATGGCGCGGTTCGAGCGGCGCCTCCGGCATCTGTCCGGGCGCGGCCGTCGATCCGTCCCGGGAGGGAGCCCGACCGCGTTGTCCGTCGGAGAGGAATCCGGCGACCAGCCGGAGAAAACCGTCCGGGTCGATCGGCTTCGAGACATGGTCGTTCATGCCCGCCTTGAGGCAGGCGGCTCGGTCACTCGCCATCGCATTGGCGGTCATGGCGACGATCGGAACCGTCGCCGACGGCGTGCCGAGCGCGCGGATCTCGCGGGTCGCCCGGAGACCGTCCATGATCGGCATCTGGACGTCCATCAGGATCAGGTCGAAACTCTCCGACCGCGCCGCCGCCACGGCCGCCGCACCGTCGGCGACGGTCACCACGTCATGGCCATCCGCTTGAAGCAGCGTGGTGGCAAGCAGGCGGTTGGTCTCGTTGTCCTCGGCAAGCAGAATGCGCCCCCGTGCCATGCTTGCCGCAGCCGGCCTGGCCGGAACACTGCTGACGGCAGGCGCCGGCGGCACGGTTGTCGGCGGCTCGGTTGTCGGCGGCGATGCCGTCTCGACCGCGACCGGTTCCGCGGCGGCACCGGCGATCGTCCGGGCAAGGCAGCCGATCAACTCCCGATGACGGACCGGCTTGGTCAGATAGGCATCGATCCTGGCGTCAAGCGCCGGATCGGGCCGCATCGACATGTCGATCGAGGAGGCCATCACCACCCTCGGTTGGCGCAGGGCGACATTCCGGCGGATCTGCGCGGCAACCTCCTGGCCGGAGTAATCCGGCATCATGTGATCCATCAGGACCAGGTCGAAGGGACGGCCCTGCGCCTCGGCATTGTACAGAGCCGCCATGCAGCCGGTCGCGCCGGCGGCGACCTCGACCTCGGCGCCTTCGGCCTCGAGCTGACATTTGAAGATCGTCCTGTTGAGCTCGATATCGTCGACCACAAGGATGCGAGCGCCGTCGATTCCGCGATCCGGACTGACGGCCGGGGCCGCCGCCTCGTGGGCAGCGCCGAACTCGGCCTCGAACCAGAAGGTGCTGCCGCCGCCGTCGCGGTTCCCGGCGCCGATCGTCCCGCCCATCAGGTCGACCAGTTGCCGGCAGATCGACAGGCCGAGCCCGGTGCCGCCATAGCGTCGGGTGACCGAGCCGTCGGCCTGCTGGAACTTCTGGAACAGCTTGCCCATGGCCTCGTCGCTGAGGCCGATACCGGTATCGTTGACCTCGACCCGGACGCGGGTGCGGTCCGGCGCGGCCGCGGTCGAGGTGACCGAGACGGAAACGATGCCGGTCTCGGTGAATTTCTCGGCGTTCGAGACCAGGTTGAGGATGATCTGCCGGAAACGGACCGGGTCGCCGCGCAACTGTCGCCGCGCGCCCTCGTCGATGAAGGAATTCATCTCGACGCCCTTCTCGGCCGCGCGCGGGGCCAGAAGCTCGACAACATCCTCGACGATATCGGCGATGTTGAAATCGATCTCCTCGAGTTCCATTCGCCCCGCCTCGAGCTTGGAGATGTCGAGGATGTCATTGATGATGGCGAGCAGCGCATCGGCCGAGCTGGAGACCGCTTCCGCGAATTTCCGCTGCTCGGGCGTGAGCTCGCTGCGGAGCAGCAGTGCGTTCATGCCGATGATGCCGTTCATCGGCGTACGGATCTCATGGCTCATGTTGGCGAGGAATTCGGACTTGGCGCGGTTCGCCGCCTCGGACTGGATACGCGCGAGCTTGAGTTCGCCTTCCTTGCGCCGCAACTCGGTGATATCGCTCGAGATGGCGACCTTCCGGCCGCCCCCCATCGTCCGGTAGACGGTCCTGACCACGCGCCCGTCATCGGCGCGAAGGTCGGTCGGCTGTCCGGAATAGAGCCGTTCGAGCAGACGCTCGCTGGTTTCCCGCCAGACCGTTTCGTCGCCGTCGGGCAGTGCCTGCCGCACGCTGTCGTACATCCCGGCGCGAATGCCGAGACCGCGTTCGAAGGCGTCGAATGCGATCCCGTGATCGCGCCGTGACGGCGCATTGGAATAGATGAGTTTTTCCTCGGCGTCGAAGATCGCGAAGCCTTCAGACAAGGCGTTCACGGCCTCTTCGATAAGCGTTGGCAAATCCGGCATGTCGGTTTCGCCGGGCAATAGATCCGTCATTGCGTAAGACATTTTTGCTCTTTCCCCCACTGGCCAGACGGTGACGGAATCGGCTTAAAGGAGCGTTAAACCAGAAAGGGAAAACGTCGGGCGGCCTCACGTCCATTACGCGAGTCGTCATGTCAGAAAATTTTCGACGGAATCCACCGCCGCCTTGCGTTCAAGTAATCTTGGCCAGAATCGGGCAGAAACGCGCAGGGAGCGCGAAAAGCAGATGAAACTGATCCATGCCGGTGTCATGCTCCCCGGGCAATATCGGCAGGCGGTTAGAGGGCCGGCAATACCTCGCCGCCCGTCGCCTGCGCCATGCTCTTCGAACTTGTTCAAACTCGGACCTCGCAATTGAATGTCGATCCGTAACCAGATTCTGCTCGTCCTGCTGGTCAGCGCCTTCCTTTATGGCGGCTTTGTCGGCTGGAACCGCTATTTCGCCCCCGATGCGACGGCCACGAACAAGTCGGGCGTGCGACCGGTTCCCGTCGAAACGGCAACCGCCCGGATGGAGACCATGTCGACCGCCGTCGAAGCCGTCGGTTCGACGCTTGCCCGCCAGTCGATCGCGATCGTCCCGCTGGCCGGCGGCCGCGTCGACAGGATCGCTTTCCAGGCGGGAGAGACGATCAAGGCCGGCGGTGTCATCGCCGAACTGGACGACGACATCGAGCGCGCCAACCAGGCGCAGTCGGAAGCGGGCCTGCGCAAGGCAAGCCTGGAACTGGAGCGGGCGAAACTGTTGCGCGAGAAGAGCATTTCGACCAGGGCCACCGTCGAGGACTTGACCGCCACCAAGGCCGCGGCCGAGGCGGACGTGGCGCGGGCCAGGCGCAAACTCGCGGACCGCACGATCCGCGCCCCGTTCGCCGGCACGCTCGGCATCAGCCGTGTGGACAGCGGCGCCCGGGTCACAGATTCGACGGTGATCACCACGCTGGACGACCTGTCGAGCGTCGATATCGAATTCGCGGTTTCGGAGACGTTGTTCAACGCGACCCGGATCGGCCAGCCGGTCGAGGCCACCGCTGCCGCTTTCCCGGGCCGGAAGTTCGTCGGCAAGGTGACCGAAATCGATAGCCGCATCGACGCGATCAGCCGCTCGTTCAAGGTGCGCGCTCGGGTGCCCAATCCGGACCGCGAACTGCCCGCCGGCATGTTCATGCACCTGCGCATGATCCTCGCCTCCAGCGAGGCCCTGGTCATTCCCGAGGAGGCGGTGGTCGCAGAGAGCGGCACGAACTTCGTCTTCTTGCTGGAGGACGGCAAGGCCCGACGCCGGAAGGTGACCGTCGGGCGGCGCGATTTCGGGATCGCCGAGATCGTCGAAGGGCTGCAACCGGGCGCTGTCGTCGTCACGCGCGGCACCGGAAAGCTGCGCGAAGGCTCGGCCGTGAGGGTCGCGGCGAACAAGACGGACGCTTTGCAATGACGCTTTCGGAACTGTCCATCCGCCGGCCGGTTCTGGCCGCCGTTTTCAGCCTCCTGATCATCGTCTTCGGGATCGCCGGCCTGGCGCAGATCCCGATCCGCGAGTTGCCCGACATCGATGCCGCGGTCGTCGCCGTGACCACGACCTATACGGGCGCGGCGCCGGAGATCGTCGATTCCGACATCACCGAGCTGATCGACGGGGCGGTCGCCGGGATCAGCGGCGTGAAGACCATCACCTCGCAGTCCAGTCGCGGCCGCAGCGTGACGACCATCGAGTTCGAACTCGGCCGCGACATCGACGAGGCGGCCAATGACGTGCGCGACGCGGTGGGCCGGGTGCGCGGCCGCCTGCCGGACGAAGTGGACGAGCCGCAGGTCATCAAGAACGACAGCGATTCCGACCCGGTCATGCGCCTCGCGGTCACTTCCTCGCGCATGGATCCGGCCGAGGTGACCGACTATATCGACCGCTTCATCAAGGACCGGATCACCACAATCGAAGGCGTCGCCACCGTCGATATCTATGGCGAACGACGCGGTGCCATTCGCGTCTGGCTCGACCGCCGGGCAATGGCGGCACGCAACCTCACCGTCGCCGACGTCTCGACTGCGCTGACGCGCAACAACATCGAACTGCCGGGCGGCGAGATCGAATCCCAGACCCGTCTCTTCACCGTCCGGCTCAACAGCCGGCTCAACAACGTCCAGCAGTTCCGCGATATCGTCCTGCGGCAGGAGGCCGGCTATCCGATCCGCCTGTCCGCGGTCGCCCGCGTCGATCTGGGCGTCGAGGACGACAGCACGATCGTCCGCAACAACGGCGACCCGGCGATCGGCATCGCCGTCATCCGCCAGTCGCAGGCCAACACCATCGCCATCTCGAACGCGGTCCGGGCCGAACTCGACCGCCTAAAGGACGTGCTGCCGGACGGCATGGCGATCAGCGTCGGTTCCGACGACGCGATATTCGTCGCCGCCTCGATCCGCGAGGTGCTGATCGCACTCTCGCTGTCACTGGTTCTCGTCGTGCTGGTGATCCTGGTTTTCCTGCGCTCGATCCGCACGACGCTCATTCCGGCAATCACCATCCCGGTCTCGCTGATCGGCTGCTTCTTCCTGATCTATGTGCTCGGCTTCTCGCTGAACGTGTTGACACTGCTCGCGCTGTTGCTCGCCATCGGCCTCGTCGTCGACGACGCCATCGTCATGCTGGAGAATATCGAGCGCCGCCTGGCACTCGGCGAATCGAAGCTCCAGGCGGCTGTCTATGGCGCCCGCCAGGTGACCTTCGCGATCCTCGCGACCTCGGTCACGCTGATCGCGGTGTTCGTGCCGATCTCCTTCCTGAAGGGCGCCGCCGGCCGCCTGTTCACCGAGTTCGGCCTGGTCATGGCGAGCGCCGTCCTGATCTCGACCTTCGTCGCGCTCAGCGCCTGTCCGGCGCTGGCCTCGATCATCCTGAAGGCACGCGCCAAGCGGCCGGCAGGCGACGGTATCACGGCCCCTGAGAAGCCTGCCGAGAATCGCCTCTCCCGCTGGTACCGGGCAGCATTGTCGACATCGCTCAAGGTGCCGCTGCTGGTGATCTTCCTCTCACTGGTCTTTTCCGGGGCGAGCTGGTTCGTCTTCCAGTCGTTGCCGAGCGAACTCTCGCCGAGCGAGGACCGGGGCGTGCTGTTCATTCCGCTGACAGCCCCGCAGGGCAGCAACCTCGCGTTCACCGACAGCGAGGCGAAGAAACTCGAAGCTGACATCGTGCCGGTGAAGGACGAACTCGGCATCAATACGATCTTCACCTTCACCGGCAGCCGCGGCCGGGCCTACCGGTCGTTCGTGGTGC
Organism: Oceanibacterium hippocampi; assembly: GCF_900172325.1. Lineage (GTDB taxonomy): Bacteria > Pseudomonadota > Alphaproteobacteria > Sneathiellales > Sneathiellaceae > Oceanibacterium > Oceanibacterium hippocampi. The sequence goes on from NZ_FWFR01000003.1 coordinate 204,659, forward strand.
TCCGCCTCGAACCCTGGAGCGAGCGCGAACTCGGCCACCGCGAGATCATGCGGGAACTGGCGCCCTTCGCCGGCCAGCTGACCGGCGCCCGCGGCTTCCCCGTGAGCCCCTCCGGCCTCGGCCTGCGGGGCAACAGCACGCCATTGCGGGCGGTCATCGGCGGACCCGATTTCGAGAGCGTGAAGGGCTGGGCCCAGGCGCTCCTCGAAAAGGCGGAAACCAACGAGGGCCTGCGCAACGTCGAGATCGATTTCGAGCAGAACCAGCCGCAATTCAACCTCATCGTCGACCGTGCCAAGGCCGACGATCTCGGCATCAGCATCGAGACGATCGCCTCGACGCTTCAGGCCATGTTCGCCTCGCTCGAGGCCACGACCTACATCGACCGTGGCCGGGAATACCCGGTCATGCTGCAGGCCGACGCCGAGGACCGCCAGACCCCGAACGATATCTCCAGCATCTTCATCCGTGCCGGCGACGGGGTCACGCTGGTGCCGCTGTCGGCGCTTGTCACGATCGGCGAAACCGCCGAGGCCCCGGCGCTCCGCCGCTACAACAGGCTCCCGTCGATTACCCTGGAGGCGGCGCTCAACGACGGCTACGCCCTTGGCACGGCGATCGGCTATATCCGCGAGATCGCGGCCGAGACCCTGCCGGCGGAAGCCTCGCTCAATTTCGCCGGGCAGTCCCAGCAGTATCTCGAGACCTCGAGCGGCGTCGCGATCACCTTCGCGCTCGCCATCCTGATCGTCTTCCTCGTCCTGGCCGGCCAGTTCGAAAGCTTCATCCATCCGCTCATCATCATGCTGAGCGTGCCGCTTGCCGTCGCCGGCGCGGTCTATTCCCTCTGGTTCGGCGGCCTGTCGCTGAACATCTACAGCCAGATCGGCATCATCCTGCTGATCGGCCTGATGGCCAAGAACGGCATCCTGATCGTCGAGTTCGCGAACCAGCTTCGCGACGAGGGCTACGATGTCCGGGAGGCGGTGATTGAGGCCTCCGTCATCCGGTTCCGGCCGATCCTCATGACGACCGTGTCCACGGTACTGGGCGCGGTCCCGCTGGTCCTGGCCTTCGGCGCCGGGGCGGAGAGCCGGCAGGCAATCGGCACGGTGATCATCGGCGGCCTGCTGTTCGCGGGCCTGCTGACGCTCTTCCTGACGCCGGTGCTCTACGACCTGCTCGCCCGCTACACCAAGCCCCGCGGCCATGTCGAGAAGCGGCTTGCCCAGGAACTGGCGCGACCCGGCGCCAGTCAGGCCGACCTGCCCGGGTACTGATCGGACGGCCGGCCTGATCTGCTGGGGAGAAAACCTGCGATTCGGTCGATCGGCCGCTTGCCCGGCACGGATGCGTCTCGCTATATTTGTCCGACAATCCGACATTCAAAGCGGAAGCCGCGACTAGCCACGGGTCTGGAATACATGAGCGAGACGATCGACGAGAAGGCCGTGCCGGAAGGCATGGAGACGACAGCCATTCGGGACGGGCACGCCTTCGACAGCGCTGCACTGGCCCGTTACCTGGCCGGGAAGCTGCCCGGCGTGGCCGCGGATGGCCCGCTCGACATCTCGCAGTTCCGCGGCGGCCAGTCGAACCCGACCTTCCTGGTCCGGGCCGGCGGCCGGCGGTACGTATTGCGCAAGAAGCCACCGGGCGAACTGTTGCAATCGGCCCATATGATCGAGCGCGAGTATCGCGTCTTCAGCGCGCTCGCCGGTACCGATGTCGCGGTTCCGCCGGTTCACCTGCTCTGTGAAGACGAGACGGTCATCGGCACGCCGTTCTACGTGATGGATTATCTCGAGGGCCGGGTCTTCCGCGATCCGGCGCTGCCCGGCGCCGATCCGGCGGAACGGGCCACGATCTACGACGCCATGAACGAGGCGATGGCGCGTCTCCACGCGGTCGACTATGCGGCGGCCGGGCTGGACAGCTTCGGCCGGCCGGAGAATTACGTCGCCCGCCAGATCCGGCTCTGGACCAAGCAGTACCGGCAGGCGGAATCGGAGACGATGGAGCCGATCGAGAAGCTGATCGCCTGGCTGCCGGAGAATATTCCGGCCGGTGAGGAACACGGTATCGCCCACGGCGATTTCCGCCTGGAGAATCTCGTCTTCCACCCGGAGAAGCCGGTCGTCCTTGCGGTTCTCGACTGGGAACTGGCGACGCTCGGCCATCCGCTCTGCGACGTCGCCTATAATTGCATGATCTACAACCTGCCGAGCAGCACGCCCAATCTCGGCGGCCTTGCCGATCTCGACCTCGCCCGCCTCGGCATTCCGTCGGAAGCCGATTACGTGGCCGCCTATTGCCGCCGTACCGGCCGCGCCGGGATCGAGCATTTCGATTTCTACAAGGCCTTCGCCCTGTTCCGCTTCGCCTCCATCGCCCAGGGCGTCTACAGCCGCGCGATTAGCGGCAATGCGAGCGCGCCGAACGCGCTCTCGGTAGGCCGCCTCGCCCGCCCGCTCGGCGAGATCGGCTGGGCGCAGGTCGCGGCACGGGCCTGACCCCAAGGCCGGTTCCCACGTCGCCATTCCCGGAACGAAAAAGGGCGGCCCCGCGAGGGACCGCCCTTCGTCTTCCTGCCCCGCGCCCGATGGGCGCGAAACGCGTTACATCGAGCAGGAAACCGGCGGCGTCACCTGGTCAGGCGTCGCCGTCATCGTGATCACTGGCCGAAGCGCGCCGTCGAACTCGTCGACCTTGCCGAAATAGTTCGGCGACAGCAGCTGGTGATCCTCGGCCCGCATCTTCAGCTTGCCGAGAATGGTGTCGAACTCGCCACCCGACAGCGCCTTGCCGAGATCGGCGGGGGCGATGCTGCCGCTCTTTTGCACGGCCTGGAAGAGGACCTGCATGCCGAGATAAGTCTCGCCTTCGAAGTTGGTCGGATCGGCGTCGTACTTGGTCCGCCATGCCGCGACGAAGGCCTTGTTCTCGGCCGTGTCGAGGGTCGAGCTGTAGTTGATGATCCCGAAGATGCCCTTGGCGACATCGCCGAGCGCCTTGACCGTGTTGTCCGTCGTGAAGCTCTGGCCGGCCACGGTGATGGAATCGATCAGGCCGAACTGCTTGGCCTGCTGGGCGAAGTTGATCGCGTCACGACCGGCCAGCACGACCCAGATGCCGTCGGCGCCGGAATCCTTGACCTGCTGGATGTAGGGCGCGAAGTCGTTGGTGTTGGAGGGGATGAAGAACTGCCCGACCATGGTCTTGCCGGCGCCCTCGGCGGTGGCCGCGAAGGCCTCGCTGGAGCCGCGGCCCCAGGCGATGTCGACGGCAACGACCGCCCACTTCTTCTCTTCGCGCTGCTTCAGCCACGGCTCGATGGTCATGGCATCCATGGCGCTCTGGGTATTCACGCGGAACACCCGGTCCTCGCAGGAGTCGCCGGTCAGCTTGTCGCTCTTGTTGATGGTCGAGATGTAGAGTCCGTCCCAGCGCGCCATCATCGGGGCGATCGCCAGGCCTTCGCCGGAGGCGATCAGGCCGAGAATGACCGGATACCCCTCACGGACGAGCTTTTCCGTCTGACGACGGGCATTGTCCGGCTTGGCCTCGGTGTCGAGTGAACGATACTCGACCTTGCGGCCATCGACGCCGCCCGCCTCGTTGGCCTCCCAGACGGCAAACTCGACCGCCCGGATCACCTGGTTGCCGAGATCGGCATAGGTGCCCGAGAGATCCGTCGGCACGCCGATCTTGAGCGCATCCTTCGCCTGCGCGGCGCCGGCGCCGATCAGGAGCGCGGTCGCCGCCGCGATACCGAGCCCGACACGGCCCGCTTTACGCATCTTCGACATTTATCGTTTCCTTCCCTTGATACACATTGATCGGTTCCCGACGGTCGTAGTCACGGCGCCGTCGAAGTCGCCGGCCGGAAGAACCGGCACATTCGGTCGAAAACCCCTCACGCATGGGCAACCTCAGATCGCGATATGCCTCTGCAGTTGCTCGGTACTCATTCCCTCGAGGCTGCCGCTCTCGATCACCTGCCCCTTCGAAAGCACGTAGTAGCGTTCGGCGACGCGCTGGATCAGCCCGACATTCTGTTCGATCAGCATGATCGCCGTGCCGTCCCGGCCGAGCCGGTTGAACAGCTCGGCCAGCTCGTCGACGATCACCGGCGCCAGTCCCTCGCTCGGCTCGTCGAGGACCAGCAGGTCCGGGTTGGCCATCAGCGCCCGGCCGATCGCCAGCATCTGCTGCTGCCCGCCGCTCAAGCCCAGGCCCATGTTGGTCGATCGCTCCCTCAGGATCGGGAACAGCCCGTAGACCGCCTCCAGCGACCACGGCCCCTTGCGCCCGACGGACGCGCCGAGCAGCAAATTCTCCTCGATCGTCAGATTCGGCAGGATGCCGCGGCCCTGCAGCACGGTGGCGATGCCGGAGCGGGCCGCGAGATAATGCGGCAGGTCGGTATGGCCGCGATCGTTGATGCGGACCTCGCCGGCGCGGATCGTGGTGCCGCCGCAAAGCGTGTTGACCACGGTCGTCTTGCCGACGCCGTTCCGCCCGAGCACGGCGACGCGCTCGCCGGCGTCAACATTGAACGACACGTCATTCAGGATACGCGCGGCGCCGTAACAGGCATCCACATGGTCGAACGCAAGCAAGCTCATGGCGCCTGGGACCCCAGATAGGCGGAGATGACCTCCGGATTGGTCTTGATGGCATCGGGCAGGTCGTCGACCAGGACCTTGCCGAGATGGAGGACGGTGATCCGGTCGCAGATCGAGAAGATCACCTCCATGTCGTGCTCGACGATGAGCACGGTCACGCCCCACTTCTTCACCAGGTCGCGAAGGATCGCCGCGAGTTGCAGCGATTCCTCGACGGTCAGCCCGGCCGCCGGTTCGTCGAGCAGCAGCACCTCGGGCCGGCCGACCAGGGCCAGCGCCAGGTCGAGCCGACGCTGGTCGCCATAGCTGATCTGCTGTGCCGGCCGGTCGAGAAGATGACCAAGCGACAGGGCTTCGACGACATCGTCGAGACCTTCGTTTCCAAGCGCCCGGGCGGCCACGGTGAGCTGGGTGCCGACGGCAAGTGCAGGGAAGATGTTGGTGCGCTGGAACGAGCGCGCGAGGCCGCGACGACGACGCTCGTGAACCTTGAGCCCGGTCACTTCCTCGCCGCGCAGATAGATCTGCCCGCCCCAGTTGTCGGCCCGCCCGGACAACACGTCGATCAAGGTTGACTTGCCGGCCCCGTTCGGCCCGATCAGGCCGCGGATCTGCCCGGCCTCGACCGCGATGTCGACCCCGTCGAGCGCCTTGAAGCCGCCGAAGGAACGATGCAGGCCGCGACCTTCGAGGGAGATGCTCATGACGCCCTCCCTTTCCGGAGCCGGCGGAGCGGCACGTCGGTCCGTTCCGCCAGCCCGGCAAAGCCTTCCGGCAGCAGCAGCGTGACGACGATCAGCATGATGCCGACGAGCGCAGGCCAGTATTCCGTCGCGTCGCCCGCGACATCCTTGAAGAAGAACAGGATGAAGGCGCCGAGCGCCGGCCCCCAGATGATCTTCGGGCCGCCGACGATGGCCATGATCAGCGCCATCCCGGACAGGCTCCAGTGGAACATGTCGGGCGAGATGTAGCCGTTGTAGAGGGTCTGCAGCAGCCCGGCGACGGCGGCGACAAAGGCCGAGGCGCCGTATATCACGGCGCGCGGCAGGGTCGTCGTGTAACCGATGAACTGGGCCCGCTCGTCGTTCTCACGGATAGCCTCGGTCAGCTGGCCGAACGGACTGCGTGCCATCAGTGTGAAGCCCACCAGGATCATGACCAGGATCGTCCAGACGATCGGCAGCATCGATCCCGGTGTTTGCAACATCCCGCTGTCGAAACCGAACAGGGTGCGCGGCAGGGCCACACTCATCCCGTCGTCGCCGTTGGCGAGTTCCCGCCACTTGAAGACGACCTCGTAGAAGGCCTGGCCGACGGCAAGCGTCAGCATGGCGTGGGCAACGCCCGGTATCCGGGCGATGATCAGGCCGAGGAGGAAGGCGATCAGGGTCGGCAGTACCACGGCCAGGATGATGGCCAGTTCCGGGGTCGCGATCTCGCGGGCGATGGACACCGCGAAGATATAGCCGCCGAGCCCGAAGAAGGCCGCCTGGCCGAAGCTGATACGGCCGTTCTGGCGCACCAGCAGGCCGACGCTGGTGGCGAAGATCATGTCGACAACCGCCTGGGTCAGCAGCGAGATCCAGAGCACCGATGAAATGACATGCGGTGCGGCGATCCCGGCCGCGACCGCGACCGCGGCGGCCGTGAGCAGCCGCCAGTTGCGGGACAGCGGTCCGCTGTCGCGCCCGCCGGCAGGTGCGGTCAGGCTGGTCGGGTTGCCGCTCATCCCTTGCCTCCCGCGATGCCGGTCGGGCGCCAGATCAGCACGCAGACCATCAGCAGGAAGGGCAGCAGCGTGGAGGCCCAGGGCAGATAGACGGCGCCCATGTTGTGGATCTGTCCGATCAGCAGGGCGGCGATGAAGGCGCCCGAGAAACTGCCGAGCCCGCCCACGACGACGACGATGAAGCTCTCGATCAGGATGAAATTCCCCATGGTCGGTGACAGCGCCATCAGCGGCGCGGCGATGACGCCCGACATGCCGGCAAGGCCGGTGCCGAGGCCGACGACGAGCAGGCTGAGGCGGTCGGTATCGACGCCCAGAATGCCGGTGGTGGTCGGATCCACGCTGGAGGCGCGGACATAGAGCCCGATCCGGCTGTGCCGGAGCCAGACGGTCAGGCCGCCGGCGACGCAGAGGCTGACGGCGATCACGAAGAGCCGGTACACCGGGAACGGTTCGCCGAACAGTTCGACCGTGCCGGACAGCAGTTCCGGCGGCTGCATGCTGCGGAAGGCCTTGCCCCAGACCGCGGTGGCGAAGGTTTCCAGCACCAAAAGGATGCCGAAGGTGACCAGCACCGTGACCATGTGGTCATGCTTGCGCAACGGCCGCAGGACGCCGGCATCGAGGCAGAGCCCGACCAGTGTCATGGCGACGATCGCGCCGGCCAGGCCGAGCCAGAAATCGAAGATCGCGGCAATCGAGAAGCCGATGTAGGAGCCCAGCATGAACAGCGCCCCATGGGCGAAATTCACGATCTCGCGGAGCCCGAAAATCAGCACGAGGCCGACCGCCAGCAAATAGAGCAGGCCGCCATAGACAACGCCGTTGAGCACCTGGATCAGCATCGCCCGTACCACCTGTTGAGCATCGTCACGTTCCTCATCCCGCCGTGTAGCCGCCGTCGACGAACAGCGTCTGCCCGGTCATGTAGCGGCCAGCGTCGGAGGCCAGCAGCAGGAGTGCGCCCGACAGGTCGTCGGGCTCGCCGAGCCGTCCGAGCGGCGTTCTCTTGACGATCGCCTCGTAGAGTTCGGGCTGGGTCCGAACCGCCTCGCGATTGAGGTCGGTGACGATCACCGTCGGCGCCAGCGTGTTGACCGTGATGCCGTGCGGCCCGAGTTCGAAGGCCAGCGCCGCCGCCATGTTGGCGACCGCCGCCTTGGTGGTGCTGTAGGCGACCCGGTTCGCCATGCCGCGCGCCGAGAGGATCGAGCCCATGTTGATGATCCGCCCACCACCGCGCCGGATCAGCGCCGGCGTCACCGCGCGGATGGCCAGGTAGCTGCCGGTGACGTTGACGTCGAGCAGCGCCTGCCATTCCTCGGGAGGAATGTCGCGGAGAGTCTTCGTCGAGGTGATGCCGGCATTGTTGAACAGGATGTCGATGCCGCCGAGTTCCGCCTCGATCCGCTCGGCAGCGGCGGCGAGTGCCGCCCCGTCGGTGACGTCGACCGTGATCGGCAGCGCCGTCCGGCCGAGCGCGCGCACCTCGTTCGCGGTCGCTTCGAGATTCACCTCGTTCCGGCCGAGCAGGACGATATCTGCCCCGGCGCCCGCGAAGGTCAGCGCGGCGAGCGTGCCGAGGCCGCCGCCACCGCCGGTGATGACGGCAACCCGGTTATCCAGGCGGAACCTGTCGAGTATCAACGTCGTTTCCTCACTTCGTTTGCGGCCGGCTCTTCTGTTCCTGGCCGGTTCGTTGCGTCCTGTCGGGCGCTTGATATTGGTCGGAACGCCTACATCGCCATTTGCCCGCCATCGACCGGCAGGGAGACGCCGGTCATCATCCTGGCCTCGTCGGAGGCAAGGTAGAGAACGGCGCTGGCGGTGTCGGACGGCTCCGGCAACCGGCCGAGCGGAACGGTCGCCCGCAGCCGTTTCATGGCCTCGGCCGGATCATCCGCCATGCCCGGCAGGAAATGCGCCAGCATCGGCGTCTCGGTGATCGTCGGGCAGACCGCGTTGACCCGGATATTCTTCGGCGCGAGTTCGAGGGACAGGCTCCGCACCAGCCCGACAAGGGCGTGCTTGCAGACCGTGTAGAGGCTGAAATTCGGCTTCGCCTTCAGTCCCTGCAGCGACGAGGTATAGATCAGCGAGGCGCCGGCCGGCGTGGCCGCGGCCTGCCGTTCGAGGGCCGGCAGGGCGGCCCGGGTCATCTTGAGCGCGCCGAACAGGTTGATGTTGATGACCCGCTCCAGCGTCTCGTCCTCGATTTCGCGAAACGGCCCGGTGAACGGCGCGCCGGCGTTGCTGTGCAGGATGTCGAGCTTGCCGAACTCGGCCACCGCGAAGGCCACCGCCGCGTCGCAGGCGGCGCTCTCGGTATGGTCGCAGTGAACGAAGGCCGCATTCGGCCCGAGCGCCGAGGCCAGCCAGTTGCCGCCGGCCTCGTCGATGTCGGCGATGACCACGCGCGCGCCCTCGGCGACGAAGCGTTCGGCGACGGCGCGGCCGAGCCCGGAGGCGGCACCGGTGATCAGGGCAACCTTGCCGTCAAGCCTGTCGGACATCATCTCGTCTCCCCATTCCCGGTTACGCCAAGCAGGTCGGCGACATCGTCGCCGAGCAGCGAGAGGAAGCCTGTGATCCGTCCGTGCAGGTGCCGGCCCTGCCCGGCGATCAGCGGATCGTCGCTCAGGCACAGGGTGTCGGCGAGCGCCTGCATCTGGCGCAGCGTGGCGATCGGATCGTGGACCATCTCGTGCTTCTCGGTCACAGCCGGTATCCCTTCTGGCGCTCGTCGGACCAGCGCCGGGCCTTGTAGGTATATTCCGGAAGCTCCGCGCGATCGGCGAAGACGACCCGCATCGCGACATTGGTCCGTTCCTTGACGGCGTCGCGCAGGGCGCCCGCGATGCGGCCCCTTTCCGCCTCCGAGCATGCCGCCGCGGCAGCTTTCAGGGCGACGCGGATCTCGACATCGGTCTTGCCGTCATCGGCGGTGAAGACGCGGCCGACATACTCGTCGACTTCCGCGAACGCGAGCACGGCCGCATCGACCGCGTCCGGCCAGACGTTGTTACCGCGGATCTTCATCATGTCGTCGTAGCGGCCGATACCACCGCATTCGATCGCATTGAGCGCACTCGCCCGGTCGGCCGCCGGAACGAAGCGGACCCGGTCGCCGGTCCGGAAGCGGATTACCGGCGAGGCCTCGATGGTCAGGTTGGTAACGACGAGTTCGCCCTCCTCGCCCGGCGCGACTGCCTGGCCGCTCTCCGGGTCGATCACCTCGCAGAGCGTCATCCATTCGAAGAGTTCCATCACGCCGCGTCCCCCGTCCGGGCCGATCGCGCCCTGAGGCCCCGTTCCGGCGGCGAAGCCCACGCATTGCGTGCTGCCGTAGCCTTCATGCAGCGTGCAGCCCCAGAGGTCCTGGATCCGCCGGGCCCATTCGAGCGGATAGCCCTCGGCCGCGATGAAGACGCCGACCAGATCGGGGAAAGCCTCGCGCGGCACGATGCCGAGCTGGCCCATCACCTCGGTCATGCGATGGAGATAGTTGGTCGAGGCATAGATGAAGTGGAGCGGGCGGAAACGCAGCATGAGGTCGATCTTCGCCTCCGTGCTGAGCGCGGCGGGCGGCGTCAGGCCGGTCGCGCCGATGATCCGGATCCCTTCCGATGGCCCCCAGCCGCCGGTCGTCATGCCGCCGGTCGGCACGCAGTTCAGCACCGTGTGGTCCGGCCGGAGCCCGGCCCGGTACCATGCGAGCGCATGGAGGTAGCCCAGAGTCTGCACGTCCGCCTGGGTGCGCCCATAGGTCTCCTGCCCCTGGCCCGAGGTGCCGCCGGTCAGGTTGATCAGCGCCACGTCACGCCGGTCGACGCAGAGGCGGGAACCGAACGGCGGATGGCGATCCTGGTCGGCGAGAAGCTCCGCCTTGGTCGAGAAGGGCACGCGCTCGCGGAACGCCGCCAGGTCGGCGATCCGCTCGGGGGATACGCCGGCTTCGTCGATCTTGGTCCGGTAGAAACTGCTGTCCCGGTAGGCACGGGTGAGCAGGGCCCGCACCCGGCGCGACTGGATCGCCTCCAGGTCCGGCCGGCTCAATGCCTCGTATGCGGACAGCATCGTCGACATGGCAGCCGTCACGATCCCCGGTCGGCGCCATCCGCCGGCACGAAGACCGGCAGGGTCAACTCGTCGGTCACCTTGTCGAAACGCACCGTCACCGGCATGTCCGCCTGCACGCTGTCGACGTCGATATCGACCAGGTTGCTGACCATCCGGACGCCCTCGTCGAGGGCGATGATGGCGACGACATAGGGCACCTTGTCGGCATAGACGTCCTTCGGCACCGGGTGGCGCACGACGATCCAGCTGAACACGCGGCCACGGCCGCTGGCCTCGATCCACTCGGACCTGTCGGACTGGCAGGCCGGGCAGACGCCGGTCGGCGGAAAGCGGTTGGTCCCGCAATCGGAGCAGCGCTGGATGCGGAGAATGCCGTCCCTGCAGGCGTCCCAGAAGGGCTTGGTTTCGCTGTTCGGGTAGGGAAGCGGCTTGTTGTAACCCATGACCGGTACGTCTCTCCTAGTTGTGCAGGACCATGGCGCTGCCGCAGGTCATCGCGCCGGCCGTGGTCAGCGCCACCTCGGCGCCCTCGACCTGGCGCGGGCCGGACTGGCCGCGAAGCTGCTCGACCGCCTCGATCACGTGATTGAAGCCGTGGATATAGGCCTCCGACAGCAACCCGCCGTGCGTGTTGACCGGCAGCGCGCCGTCGCGGGCGATCCGCCTGCCCTCGGTGAAGGCACCGCCCTCGCCTTCCTTGCAGAATCCGAAGCCTTCGAGCTGCATCACGATGCTGTAGGTGAAGCAGTCGTATATCTGCGCGATATCGACGTCTTCCGGCCCGATGCCGGCGCTCGCCCACAGGTCCGCGGCGATATACTTCGAGTAGTTGTGCGCGTGATCGGGCCAGCGTATGGCGTCGAAAAGATCCTCGCCCTGCTGGGGGCCGCCGCCATAGGCGCCGCCCGAGACATAGACCGGCTTCTGCTTCATGTCGCGGGCGCGCTCGGCCGAGGTGACGACGACCGCGCAGGCCCCGTCGCTTTCCAGGCAGATATCGAGCAGCCGGAACGGATCGACGATCATCCGGGAATTCATGTAGTCATCGAGGGTCAGTGGCGCGCGCTGCATCGCCCGCTCGTTGAGCACCGCGTTCTCGCGCAGCGTGACGGCGATCCCGCCGAGCTGCTCGGCCGAGGTCCCGTATTCGATCATGTGCCGCCGGCACCACATCGCCATGGCCTGCGGATAGGTGATCCATCCGAACGGCGCGGTGAACTGGGTGATTCCGTGCGCCGCCATCTCGCGCCCGCCGCCCAGCCGGAAGCCGGAGCGGCCGTTCATCGCGCGATAGCAGACGACGGTTTTGGCGAGTCCCGCCTCGATCGCGGCGATCGCGTTGAGCACGATCAGGTTGGCGGCATTGCCGCCGGCCAGGAAATCGACCGCGAACCCGGCAGCCGGCACACCGAGTTCGGTTGCGACGGCGATCGCGGGTACCGAGTCGTTGAAGTTGTAGCTGACGAAGCCGTCGACATCCTCGACCGAAAGCCCGGCATCCTGAATCGCTTTCAGGCAGGCTTCACTGGCCAGGCTGCGCACGGGGCGACCCGAGTCCCGGCTGTAGTCGGTGAAGCCCACTCCGGCAATCGCACATTTGTCTCGGGCATTGAACATTGGGTAACTCTCCTTCTCGTGCCGCCGTCAGGCCCGGTAGGCCGGCGCGCGCTTGTCACGGAAGGCGTCGAGGCCTTCCATCGCATCGGGCTCCGTGGTGGCATAATTGTGGACGAAGGCGAGTTCGAGCCGCAGCCCCTCGTCGAGGGAGTGCTTCAGGCCTTCGCTGATGAGATACTTGGCGCCGCGCAGACCGGCCGGGCTCTTCGTCACGAGCTCGGCGATCAGCGCCTCCGCCGTTTCGGCAAGTTTCGCCGCCGGCGCGGCGAGGGTGACGAGCCCGAGCGCCTCGGCCTCCCGGCCGGTTATGATGCGCCCCGTCATGATCAGGTAGCGGGCCTTCAGTGGGCCGACGATCCGGGCCAGGCGCTGCGAGCTGCCGGCGCCGGGCAACTGGCCGAAATTCACGTGCCCGTCACCGATCTTCGCGCCCTCGGCGGCAATCACGATGTCGCAGGCCAGCATCAGTTCGAGGCCGCCGGCGACACAGGCTCCGTTCACGATGGCGACGTAGATCTTCGTCGATTCCTCGATCCGGCGGTTGAGGCTGTAGAAATCCTCGAGGAAACGCTCGAAGGCCGGCGGATCGCGGTAAAGCGACCGATACCCTTCCAGGTCGCCACCTGCCGAGAAGGCCTTGCCGGCGCCGGTGATGCTGACCACGCGGACTGCCGGCTCCGCCTCGATCTCGGCGACGGTCTCGATCAGGCCGGCGATCGTCGCCCGATCCAGGGGATTCATCTTGTCGGGGCGGTTCAGGGTAATCGACGCGACGGCACCCCGGCGCGCGAGCAGATGGCCCGGCCGCTCCTCGGTGTCGTTCGTTGCGTCGTTCTCGCTGCCCACTTGCGTCGCCCCGGTTCGCTCTTCTGTCGTCGGCACTACAACCGGCTTGCTACGCAAAGTCCGATTGTTGAATTGTCCGACAAGTTGACAATCTTGTAGCGATGGCGTTTATGGAGATCAAGGCAAAAATAAGCGCCAGACCGCCCGGCCGGCGGCATCTCCGATCCCGCGTATCGCCAGAGGCAGGTCGCGCCGGATCCGAAGCCAATCTCGGCAGAGCCATGAAAAAGAAGGGAGCGCAGTGACCGACGCCCAGTTTTCCGTCATCGAACGGATGCCGACCTATCGGCTGGTCTTCAATGCGGTCCAGAACGAGATCCTGAGCGGCCGGCTCGGTATCGGCGAACGGCTGCCATCGGAAACGGCGCTCGCCGACCAGTTCGGCGTCAACCGCTCCACGGTACGGGAAGGCATCCGTCTGCTCGAGGAAAGCGGGCTGGTGACGCGGAAAGGCGGCGGCCGCCCGCGTGTGGCGCTGCCGCACTATCTCGATCTCGCCTCACGGGCGAGCCGGGCGCTTATCCTGCATTCGGTGACGTTCCGGGAACTCTGGGAAGCAGCCGTCATCATCGAACAGGCGACGGCCGAGTATGCCGCGTCGCGTATTACGCCAGAACACCTGGAACGACTGCAGGAGAATATCGACCGAATGGCGGCCATGGTCGCCCGGGTCGAGGCCGACGAGCCCATCAATGTCGACGACTTCGTCGCGATCGACGCCGAGTTCCACGACATCATCTCGGAAGGGGCCAACAACCGGGTTCTTGCGCTGGCCCGTGAACCGGTCAGCCGCCTGTTCATCCCGGCCGGGCGGATCATCCTGCCCCGCCTGCGCACGCACCGGCGCGTGCTCGATGCCCACATGCTCATCCGCGACGCACTGGCCGCCGGCGACGCCACCCGTGTCCGCGACTGGATGCGCCGGCACATGGAGGACTTCAAGCGCGGCTACGATCGCACGGGCCTTGCGATCGACATGCCGCTCGACGCGGTCGCCCTCGGTCACGCCACGGACTGAGCCGACCCTTCGGGCGCGACCCGGCAAGACGAGGACGCACCGGCACGGTTGCCCGCGCCGATGCGTCGTTCCCCCTAGACGAGCTTCTCGGACGCCGCCGCCGCGTCGCGGAAGACACCCTTCGCCATCTGTGCCCGCTCCGCGCTTACCCGTGCCCGGTAGACGCTGGCGCGAGTGGCATGGACCGCCGGATCGCACGGCGCCGCCAGGGCCGCGAACTCGGCGAAATGACCGGCCAGTCGCAGGTCGCCATTTTCCAGCAAGGCCCGCGCCCGCTCGGCGAGACGGTCGGCGCCGCCGGCGACCGCCGCAAGTTCGCGCGCCAGGTCAGCCTCCGGCGCCGGTTTCAGGTTCGCCGGATTGCCGTCCCACCAGCCGCCATAGAGCCGGCAGATGCCGCGCACGACGAATTCCGGATCGTCGTAGTTGGGCTCCAGCCAGGAGAGATTCCGCAACCGTTCCGGCACCTCGAAGCGATGGATGATGTCGCCGACCCTGAGCCCCTCGTTCATCAGCTCGACTGTCTGGTTGTGCAGCGATTCCAGCCAGCAGGCGGCGTCGTCGAGAATGCGGTTGATCGACTCCCGCCCGAAAACCGGCGGACCGTGACCGGGCACAAGGATCTCGGCATTTCGTTCGATCATCCGGCGCAGCGTGATCGCCCAATCCGGGGCATAGCGCTGGACCTTCTGCGGGTTCCCGGCGTTGGGCGCGGCCCAGGTATAGAAATCCCCGGCGACGATCAGCTTCCTGTCGGGCGCCCAGAGCCAGGCGTGATCGTCGGTTTCGCCCTTGCCGTGAATGATCGTGAATGTCTCGCCGCCCATGTCGTGGTCGTGGGAATCGCGAACGACGATATCGGGATGGCGGAAGCCCTCGGGCCAGCGAAAGTCCGGCCGGCTGTACTGGCGGATGTTGATCTTCCGGTTGAGCGCGGCCGTCATGCGATAGCGCTCGAACCGGCCCAGCACGTTCTCATGCGCGATGACGATCGGGCGATCGAAGCCGCGTTCGGCGGCGTCCGCCTCGATCAGCCCGATGCCGGCGACATGATCGAAATGACCATGGGTGTAGAGCACCGAATGGATCGGCGCATCGGGCTCCCAGCGGCGCACTTCCGCCAGCACCCGCTCGCAGGTATCGACCGCGCCGGTGTCGCAGAGAATGAGACCCTCGTCGGTCTTCAGGGCCGTCACATTGCCCGAAAGGCCGCGGCAGACGATCATCGCGGTAGCGGGCGCGACATCCAGCCGGATGCTGTCCGGAACACCGCGAAACCAGTCGGACACGCCTTCCTCTCCGCGGATGATCCTTTCGGCCGCATTCAGAACATCCAGAGCCATTCAAACAGTCCTTTGTCTTTCGCAATCAACAAGGTGAAACAGTGATAGCCGCCTGCCACCGGCCACGGCCTACTCGCCCCGAAGCACAACCACGGCATCGAGCGCACAGGCCGCCGTCGGGCCGACCGAGAACGGATTGATATCGATACTTTCGACTCGCTCGGCATGCGCGCTCGCGAACCGCGACAGATCGGCAAGCGCCTGTGCGAGGATCCCGACATCGACGGCCGGGCCGCCCCGCGCGCCGGCGAGAATCGCGCTCGCCTTCGTTTCGGCGATCATCCGGCGAGCCTCCGCGACATCGAACGGCGCAACGCGGAAGGCCACGTCCCGCAGGACCTCGGCGAATACACCGCCAAGTCCGAACATGACGACGGGACCGAAGACGGGGTCGCGATGCACGCCGATGATCGTCTCGATACCCGGCTCGGCCATCGGCGCGACCAGCGCACCGTCGACGGCGATTCCGGGCGCCCGCTGGGCGACACGCGCCATGACCTCCGAATAGGCTGCGCCGGCTTCCTCTTCCGAACAGATGCCGAGACGGACGCCGCCGGCCTCGGACTTGTGCGGCAGTTCGCGCGACACGACCTTGAGAACGGCGCGCCGGCCACCCTCGGCATCAATCCTGCGAAAGGCCTGCGTCGCCTCTTCGGCCGATCCGACGGCAATCGCCCCGATCGTCGGGATACCGGCCGCCTGCACGATCGCCAGCGAGTCGAGTTCGTTCAGCGGCCCGGCTTCTGCCGGCAGGGAAAGCAAACCCGGCGGGCGACTGACCGCCGCGCCATCGGCTCGCCCGAAGCTCTCCGCGAAATGCCGGAGCGCCGCAAGCGCCCGGACCGCATGGGTCGGTTCCTCGAAAACGAGGTGCCCGGCCTCTTCCAGCGCCTGGCGGATCGCCGGGTCGAACAGCGTGGCCACCGCGAGCGTCCGTTCGGGATGGCGCCGCCGCACGCTTTCCCAGAGCGGCAGGATGCGCGGCCCGTATTCCTTCGACAGCCCGAGATACCCCATGAAACAGACGAGCATGTCGTAGTCGCCCTGTTGCAGGACGACTTCCAGGCTGCGGTCGAAGAGATCGAAATCGTTGATGACCTGCGCGGTCACATCGACCGGGTTGCGTGTCCCGGCAAAGGGGACGAGTTCCCTGAGCGCCGCCTGTGCCGGTTCCGGCATCGGCGCGATGTCGAGACCGCGCGTGGCCGCCTCGTCGGCCAGCAGCACGCCGACCCCGCCCGAGATCGAGGTTATGGCGATCTTCGCGCTGTTAGGCAGCGTGCCGTTGGCCGCGGCATAGCCGATGTCGAACAATTCCTCGACGCTGCGCGCCCGGTAGGCGCCGTACTGGCGCAACACTGCGTCGAAGACACTGTCTTCGCCGGCCAGCGCCGCCGTATGGGATGAGACCGCCGCCGCGCCGGCCTCGGTCGTGCCGACCTTGACCACGACGACCGGTTTCCGCCGGGCGCGCGCCAGCGCCAGCGCCTCGATGAACCGGGCGCCGTCGGCGCAGCCTTCCATGTAGACGAGGATAACCTTCGTATTCTCATCGGCAGCGAGAAACGCCAGACCGTCGGCGATGTCGACATCGATGGTGTTACCGGTGGTCAGCCACTGGCTGAACCGAATGCCGCGATTGCGACCGACCCGGTAGCCGAAGTTGGCGAAGGCCCCGCTCTGGCTGACCAGCCCGACATTGCCGACGCTGTCCTGCCCTTCTTCCAGCAGCGGGGCAAAGGTGACCCAGGCGCCGTTGGCGAAATTCGCGTAGCCCGAGCAGTTGGGGCCGAGCAGCCGGATACCGGCCTTGCGCCCGATCGCCGCCAGTTCGTCCTGGAGCCGCACCCCGTCCGCCCCCAGCTCGGCGAACCCGGCGCTGAAGATGATGGCGCTTTTCGTCCCTTTCGCCGCGACGACGAGCAGCGCCTCGCGGACCTGGGCGGCCGGAACGGCGATCACGGCGAGATCGACCGCCGCCGGAACCGCCGCGAGGCTCGGCCAGGATTTGAGGCCCTGTATCTCGGTCCTTCGCGGATTGATCGGATAGATGTCACCGTCGTAACCCGCCCGTTTCAGATAGTGGATCGGCAGTCCGCCGATTTTGCCGGCATTGGCGGAGGCACCGATCACGGCAACCGAGCGCGGCCGGAACAATGCGTCCAGCGAGGCAAGGTCGATCGCCTTGGGCGTACGCGGCAGGGATATCGTTTCGTTCATGAAGCGGGCACGATCTCGTTACAGGTCCCAGGGTTGCGCGGACGCCGTTCGATGACGGCGTCCGCAACCGTTGCCGGCTATTTCGCTTCCGGCGGGATGAGGTCCTCGGGAATATCGAAGCCAGCTTCCCTGTAGTAGCGATAGGCCCCGGCATGCAGCGGGAAGTTCATGTAATCGAACACGGAATCCCGGTTCACGTTCTTGAGCCAGGCGGCGTTGCCGTGGAATTCCGCGAGATTCTCGAAGATCGCCTTCGTCATGTTGTAGACGATCTCCTCACTGACCCCGACATGGGTCGCGAGGCCCGCTTGCGTGCCGACCGTCGTCACGTCCTCCTGGTTGATCTGACGGTCGCCATAGGTACCGGCGGCGATGGTCTCGACCGTCCGTCCCGGCGTGCCGAGCGCCTTCTTGACCCCTTCGCTGTCCATCTTGTCGGCCGGGATGCCGAGCAGCCGGATCTTGTCGGACACCGCGAACTGCTCGATCTGCGGGCTCGGAACCGATGTCAGCCCCACATAGACGTCGAGCTGGCGGTCCTGGAAGGCCTGCGCGGCCGAGTTCCAGTCGAGCTTGGCTTCCTCGAAGTCGACACCCGGTTCATAGCCGGTGACACCCTTGATGATCTGGCTGGTGACGACACGCGCAGCGCCTTTCGGCGGCCCGATGAAGACCCGCTTGCCCTTGATGTCCTCGAGGCTGTTGATGCCCGAATCCGAGTAGGTGACCATGTGATAGGCACCGATCGGATAGTTGATGATGCCGCGGAGCTTCTTGAACAGTTCCGGCGCCTCGGGCGCGTTCTTGAACATCGCCTGGCCGTTGGCCATGAAATGGTTGATGGTCATCGAGGCCAGGTAGAGATCGACGTCGCCCTTCGCCGCGTCGATCGCCATGCGCACGGCGGTCTTGCCGGAGGAAACCTGAATCTCGTAGGGAAGATGCTTCTGCACGACCCCGCTGAAGGCCACCGAGAAGACATAGGCCGACGATCCTGGCGCCAGCGTGTCCATCTTCAGATAGGTCTTGTCGGCCGCCTCCGCGCCGCCGATCGCGAACGCCGCCGCGCCGAACCCGGCGAGCATTGCCTGTTTCAATCTGGTCATTCCGTTCCCTCCAGTTTTTTCTGGTTTCAGTTTCGTTTTCCGTGCGCCGCGCTGCCGGACGCCAGGGTCTCGCGCGGGGCGAATTTCTGCCGCAGCAGCATGTCGTAGGCGACGATGAGGGCGCCGAGCCCGCAGGCCGCCAGCGACACGGGGATGAAGCCCGGCAGGATGAGGGCGGCGCAAAGCAGCCGGCCGATCCGTGACCAGGGCGCGAGCGACAGCCGCTCGAACCCGGCGAAGGCGGTCGCTGTCAGCCATAGCGCGGCGCCGAACCGGACCATCACCCAGACGAAGTTCGCCAGGTCGAAATCGAGAATGAGCAGCAGGTCCGGCTCGTAGACGAACACGAACGGGATGATGAAGCCGGCGACCGAGAGCTGCGCCGCCACGAGCGCGGTCGTGAACGGATTCGCCCCGGCGATCGGCGCGGCCGCGAAGGCGGCCAGCGCGACCGGCGGGGTGATCGCCGAAAGCACCCCGAAGTAGAGCACGAACATGTGCAGTGCGAGCACCGGCACACCGAGATTGCGGATCGCCGGCCCCATCACGAGCACGATGATCAGATAGGCCGGTAACGTCGGCATCCCCATGCCGAGCGCCAGGCAGGCCAGCATCGTGAGCAGCAGGCTGAGGAACAGGTTGCCCTCGCCGATCACCGAAATCAGGCTCGCGAACTTGAGACCGAAACCGGTCAGGTTGAGCACGCCCAGTACGACCCCGATGCCGGCGACGGCGATCACGATGGTGGCGCCCGTCCGGCCGCCGGCGGCAAGCATGCCGAGGACCCGCCCCGGCTTCCTGCGGAAATCCGGATTGATCAGGAACGCCAGGACCAGCACCGTCACGGTCGCCCAGAAACCGGCCATGGCAGCCGTTCTGCCCATCGTCAGCACGATGATTATCGCCGCGATCGGGCCGGCCACCATGAGGCCGTTCAGCCAGTCGCGGCGATTGGGCGTGACGAGATCCTCGGCCGGCGTCGGCCGGATGCCGAGCCGACGTGCCTCGAGCCCGACGGAAAGCGCGAGGCTCAGGTAGAACAGGAGCGCCGGCACCAGTGCCGCGATGCAGATCGACAGGTACGAATAACCGGTCAGATCGGCCATGACGAAGGCCGCCGCGCCCATGACGGGCGGGACGAACTGGCCGCCGGCGGACGCAGCCGATTCCACGCCGCCGGCGAAAGGCCCGGAGAATCCGCGCTTCTTCACCATCGGGATGGTGAAGGACCCGGTGCCCACGACATTCGCGACCACGCTGCCGGACATCGTGCCGAACAGCGCGCTTGCCACGACAGCCGCCTGGGCCGGCCCGCCGCGCGATCGGCCGGTCAGGAAGAAGGCGATCCGGATCAGCGCCGCGCCGGCCCCCGATTGCTCGAGCAGGACACCGAACACGATGAAGATGAAGATGATCTGCAGGACCACGCCGGTGGGCATCCCGAAGACGCCCTGAAGCCCGAACCAGAGGATCTGCATCGTCTGCTCGAGCGAGAAGCCCGAGTGCCGGAAGATCCACGGAAAATGATCGCCATACAGGCAATAGACCAGGATCAGGAGCGAGAACAGGAAGAGCGGCCAGCCGAACAACCGCCGAGACAGCTCGAAGATCGCAAGCACGGCGAGCAGCGAGACCGTCAGGTCGTAGGCGCTGTAGGCCAGCATGATGTCGTCGACATGCTCGTAGGCATTGAACAGCCGTTCGAGCGCGAGCGTGACGACCGCGATGATCGCCACGTCGATGGCGATCAGGCATGCCGCGACGAGCCGTCGCTTCGGCTTGTGCCGGGAAACGAGCGAGGTGGTCAGGGTAACGACGGCGACCGAGATGCCGACCACGAGGCTGCGATGGAACCACGGCTCCCAGACCCCGAAATAGGCGCTGTAGATCGCCTGCAGGGCGAGCCCGAGGCCGAGCGCCGCGGCAAGCAGGCCGCAGGCCTTCGCGAGGCTGTCGGTCACCGGCACGACGATCCTCCCGGCGCGGCGAGGCAGCCCTCCTGGCTGGCGCCGTTCGATATCGCCACGGCCGATCTCGGAGCAGAGGGAAGCACGATCACGCCCGCCTCTGGCCCTGGTTCGAGAGCAGTTCGAGCGTCCCATCGGACGCCTTGCCGGAAATCGCGCCGACCAGGAAATCGACCAGGTTCGAGGAAAAGAAGGCGATGTCGAGGGCCCGGTTCTTCGCCTGTTGCGACCGGCTTTCGCGCTCGAAGTTCGACAGGATGTAGACGACGATGCCGGTCACCACGAGAAGGCGCTGGCGAAGAACACGGTCGGGAATTTCGGGCAGGTTCTGCCGGATCAGGGCGAAGCAGCGCTGGTAACCCTCGTCGAACTTGCCGCTGACGAGATGGGCGCCCCGGATTGCCGGGTCGCCATATACCTGCGCGAGGAACTGGATGTAATAGCTCGTCCTGCTGCCCGCCGAGAGGCACTCCGCAAGCGGGAAGACGATCGCGGAGACGATCGCGGTCAGATCGGTCGCCTTTCCGGCCTGTTCGATCTCGTCGAGCATCTGCAGCCGGCGGGCATTGATGCCGCGCATCCGCTGCTCGATGATCGCCTCGATCAGCGCGCCCTTGGATCCGAAGTGGTAATGCAGGGCGGACGTATTCTTCTGACCCGCCGCCTGGTTGATCCGGCGCATCGATACGCCATGAATCCCGCTTTCGGCGAACAACTGCTCGGCGGTTTCGATCAGCAAGTCCCGTGTCACGGCCGCGGTCGCGGTCATCGGCCCCCTCCCCGGCGGCATCCAGCATCTAAATCATGTGCTTTATTAAGTCATATGATTTAGGACCCGCCGCTTCCTGTCAAGTGGCGCTGTCGGAATATCGCGCGGGCCTCGTATCCCCTTGCACCGCGAGCCCTGAGACGTTTTGACGCTCTCCTTAATAGGTATTTACAATGCTCATTACGGTTCGATGTAATGGCGAAGGGGGACGGCGCGGCGGTCGCGCCTCCCGGGAAGAGGAGAGCACGCAATGACCGTCCAGATCCGGCACACGCCCCTGCAGTACCGCGCCGTCGGCGAGATCGCCGCGGCAATGCCCGGCGCCGTCGACGTGTTCCGCAAGTACAACGTCAACTTCTGCTGTCGCGGGCATCTCGCCCTTGACGAGGCGGCGCGCCAGCGCGGTATCGAAACCGCCGAGCTGGCGGCGGCGCTCGATGCGCTGGAAGAGATGGAAACGGTGACCGGGAGCCCGGCGAACTGGAGCAGCGACGCGCTGATCGATCATATCCAGACGCGCTTCCACGAAACCCATCGACGCGAGCTTGTCGAGCTGATCGAACTCTCGCGCAAGGTCGAGGCCGTCCATGCCGAGCACCCGCGGGTGCCGCGCGGCCTGGCGCGCCTGCTGCGGCAACTGCAGGGCGAGATCGAGGTGCATATGAAGAAGGAGGAACTCATCCTTTTTCCCGCGATGCGCAGGCGGGCCGGCGGCGGTCTGGACGAGCCGATCTCCCGGATGCGCCATGAGCATGGCGACCATGGCGACTTTCTCGACCAACTAGCGACGATGACCGAAAGCTTCACCACCCCCGACGGGGCCTGCCGGTCATGGCAGGCGCTTTATGCGGGCCTTGCAAAATTCACCGGCGACATGATGGATCATGTCCACCTCGAGAATTTCGTTCTCTTTCCCCGCTATGAGGAGCCCGCGACATCATGAGTGACGATCTCTATCCGAAGGCGACCCGCGCCCTCGCAGACAAGCGCCGGACACTGGCGCCCGACGCCGAGGCGGCCTTCCGCGCCTTCAGCGAGGCGGCCTTCCGCGAAGGCGTCCTGACGCAGAAGACCAAGCAGCTGATCGCCGTCGCGGTCGCCCATGCGACCCAGTGCCCCTATTGCATCAAGGGGCATGTCAAGGCCGCCGCCAGGGCAGGGGCGAGCGCGGAGGAGATCATGGAGGCGATCTGGGTCACCGCCGAGATGCGCGCCGGCGCCGCCGTCGCCCATTCCCTGATCGCCCTCGACACGCTCGGCGACGATTGAGGATTTCGAGGCTGTCGGGCCGCTAACCGCCGAGATAGGCCCGCAAGGTCTCGTCCGAGGCGCCAAGCGTTTCCGGATCGCCGGCGGCGACAATTCGGCCGTTCGCCATGACATAGGCATGGTCGGCCATCTGCAGCGCCAACGTTGCATTCTGCTCGACCAGCAGTATCGCCGTTCCGTTGCGATTGATGTCTCGGATCAGATCGAAAACCGTCTCCACAATCGTCGGCGCGAGGCCCATGCTCGGCTCGTCCAGCAGCAGCAGCTTCGGCCGGCTGATCAGCGCCCGGGCGATGGCGAGCATCTGCTGTTCTCCGCCCGACAGTGTGCCGGCATTCTGGTCCTTTCGCTCGGCCAGCCGCGGAAAGCGATCGAGGAGCGTCGCCAGCGTTTCGCGGACCGCAGCCCTGTCGTCGCGGGCATAGGCACCAAGCTGGAGATTTTCCAGGACGCTCAACTGGGTGAAGATCCCTCTTCCCTCCACCACATGACTGATTCCCTTCCGCATGATCGTTTGCGGTGGCAATCCCGCGATCGGCTCACCGCGCAGCAATATGGTACCTGCCGCCGGCCGCACGAGACCGGATATGCTCGAAAGGGTGGTCGACTTGCCGGCGCCGTTGGCACCGATCAGGGCAACGACTTCACCCTCGTGAACGGCCAGGTCTATCTGCCGGATCGCCTCGACCGGCCCATAGCGCGCGACGACGCCCTGCACGGATAGAATGACGGGGCGTTCCTCCCGGGGAATCCGCGTTACCGCCGTCGCTGATGGCCGGGTCTCCTTCCGGGTCGTCCCCAAATACGATTCGATAACGCCAGGATCCCGCTGTACCACGGCCGGCAAGCCGTCGGCGATCAAGGTGCCGAAATTCAGCACCGTGACGTGATCGCACAGGTTCATCACCAGGTGCATATCATGCTCGATCAGCACGACGGTCTTGCCAAACTCCCGGACGATGTGGCGGATGAAGGCGCCGAACGCGTTGGTCTCCTTCTCGTTCATGCCCGCGACCGGTTCGTCGAGCAGGAGAATGTCGGGCTCGCTCGCCAGCGCCCGGGCAATCTCGACGCGGCGCTGATCGCCATAGGACAGTGTCCCGGCAAGCCGACCCGCATGGGCATCAAGGCCGAGTGCTTCCAGCAGGCTCTCGGCGCGCTGGCGAGTTTCCTCTTCCTCCCGCGAATCGAGCCGCAGGGCACATCTGAGAACACCGTTCCGCATGCGGACATGGCGACCGATCATGACATTCTCGAGAACCGTCAGGTCGCGGAAAAGACGAATGTTCTGAAACGTGCGCGCGATGCCAAGGCGCGCCAACTGGTGCGGCAGCAGGTCCTGGATCTCGCGGCCGTTCAGGATGATCTGTCCATCATCCGCCGCGGTGAGTCCGCTGACGATGTTGAACAACGTCGTTTTCCCGGCCCCGTTCGGACCGATGACCGCGTGGATCATGCCGCGCGCGATCGTGACGCTGACACTGTTGACGGCGATATGGGCGCCGAACCGCTTGGTGACGTTCCGGAGCACCAGCATGGGTTCGTGGGAGGCCGCAGGCGGCGGCAGGCCCGACGCACCCCGCCGTTGTGGGCCCGCCGACCGCCGACGCGTGAATCGCCAGCCGATGATCTGCCGCGTCACGATCCCTTCCGGACGCATCAGCAACAGCGCGACCAGCACGGCGCCATAAACCGCCAGACGCCATTCGAAGAGAAAGCGCAGCAACTCCGGCGTCGTGCTGAGAACGAGGCTGCCGGCGACCGGCCCCACGAACGTCCCGAACCCACCGAGCATCACGGCCGCGAGCCACTCGATCAGGGCCGACAGTCCGTAGTTCTCCGGACTGATGAAGCGGACATAATGCGCCTGGAACCCGCCGGCGAGCCCGGCCAACAAGGCGCCCAGCGTGAAGGTCAGGACGCGCACATGCTTCGTTCGAATTCCAAGCGTGGCCGCCGCCGTGGGATCGAACCGCACCGCGGCTATCGCCCGGCCGATGCGGCTCCGCATCAGGAAGAAAAGAAGCGTGACAACCACAGCCAGGGTGAGCTGAAGGTGCCATACCTCGGTATATTTCGGGATGCCGGCAAAACCGAATGCGCCACCGGTGGGCTCGAAGTTCACGAAGAAGATGCGGATGACTTCGCCGAACCCGAGGGTCGCCAGCGCCAGGTAGATCCGCTGCAACCGAAGCGCCGGATAACTCGCGAGCAGGGCGACGAAGGCGGTGAGCAACGTTCCGGCGACAAGCGCCGAGGTGAAGGGCCATTGCAACTCGACCGTGAGCCAGGCCGAACTGTAGGCGCCAATGGCCATGAAACCTGCCTGCGCCAGAGAAAGCTGGCCGCTGGCGAACGGCAGCCAGACCGATATCGCCATCAGGGCCGCGATGCAAAGCTGCGGCATGGCCGAGCTGGCAGGCGCGAAGCCGGGCACGAGGCCGCCCAGATAGATCGCGTAGTAGAGGCCGGCTGCCGTGAGCAGAGCGCGGGCGATACCGATCCGGCTTGTGATGCCGGCGCTGGCAAAAAGTTGCAGGCCGAAGAAGCCCAGCAGCCAGGAGAGCGGTTCGCCGAACTCCACATCCGTCAGCGCATGCTGCAGTCCGAACAGGATCGCGTAGGGCAGAAGCCAGACAACGCCGAGCAGTACGAAAACGCGGGTGGAAACAGGGGGCATTGGCAAGGACTTCCTCAAGGGCATGCTGGAACGCTGCAAAGCCGGCCGGTGGCGGTCTCCTAGACCTTCTCCGCGACCGCTCTGCCGAACAGGCCGGACGGGCGCAGCAGCAAGACGAGAATCATGACGCCGAACGCCACCGCGTCACGCCAGGAGGCATCGAAGTAGCTCACCGCCATGACCTCGCTCACGCCAATGACGAAGCCCGCGACGACCGCGCCATTGACGCTGCCGAGCCCGCCCAGGATGACAGCGGCCAGGCCCTTGAGGCTGATTCCGATACCGACGAACGGGCTGATATTGTGGAAATACATGCCAACCAGTACGCCCGCGATGCCTGCAAGCACCGATGACAGGACGAACACCAGGGCGACGACGGCAACGCGATTGACTCCCATCAACTGGGCGATTCCGGGATTCTCGGCGACCGCGCGGATCGCCAGCCCAAGCCTCGCCTTGCTCAGGAAGAGGCTCAGTCCGACGGTCAGAATCAGTGTCAGCGAGATGATGAAGATGTTCAGGGCATCGAGCTTGATCGGGCCGATATCGAAGGTCGTCGCGAGAAAGTCCGGCGTGATATAGGGCTGCTCACGGGCCGAGAAATAGCCGGCGGCAATCTCCTGCAGCAGAATTCCCGCGCCGATCGTACTGACCATCGGAATATGCGGGTCCACGCCGGATGGCAGCGGGCGGAGCGCGAAACGCTCGATGAGGTAACCGCACAGGCCCGCCGCGATGATCCCGGCCAGAAGCGCACCAGGCAGGCCGAAGCCCGCTTGCAGGGCGAGCAGCCCGCCGAAGGCTCCAACCATGAAGATCTCGCCCTGGGCCAGATTGATGACGCCGAGAACGCCGAAGACCATCGTCAGGCCGATGGCCACGAGGCTGTAGGTGCTGCCGAGTATCAGGCCATTGGTGAGCTGCTGAACAAGGAACTGGATTTCGGTCATGACGGCGCCCCGGCGGTTTGTTCGACCCGATCCCGCACATCATCGATGTGCGGGATCCTGTTGGGCCAGTTAGCTGGCATCGCGGCACGCGTCAGAGAGCGTGCCAGTCGCCGTCCTTCACCTTGATGATCACGGTCGCCTTCTGCGCCACCCTCTCCTTGTCGAACGAGATCGGTCCGATCAGTCCGGGATAGTCCCTCACGGCGGCGAGAGTCTTGTGGAGCAGTGCGCGCTCGGCCGCGAGATTGGCCGGATCGCCGGCAATGCCCGCCTGCTTGATCGCGTGGGCGATCAGCCCGATACATTCGAACGTGCTCGCCTCCCACGGATCCGGCTTGGCGTTACCGGTCATCTGCGCGTAGCCGCTCGTGAATGCCTCGTTCACCGCTTGCGTGGCGCCGTAATAATAGGGCACGACGACAAGCGTGTTCTCGACCGCCGCGCCACCGATCTTGATATAGTCCGCAGAAACGGTGGGCGTGCCGCCGAGTATCGGTCCTTCGTAGCCGCGGCGGCGAAGCTCGCGTGCGACATTGGCGGCGTTTTCCGCGTGGGCGGCGACAGCAACCAGATCCGGGCCGTTCCTCAGGGCCTTGGCCACGATATCGCCATAGCTCATCTGACCGGACAGGAACGAGACGACTTCCTGGACTTCCCAACCGGCCTTGGGGGCGAGTTGCTCATACAGCTCGCCGATGATCCTGTCGGCCGCCTGCTTCTTGTCATAGAGGATCGAGATCGTCTTGGCGTCCGGATGGGTGCTCTTGACCAGTTCGAGCAGTTTCGGGATGTTGTCGGCTTCCGACGGATTGTTGCGGAATGCCGTTTCGATCCCGGTCGTGAGATTGGGCGCGGTCGCCGTCGGCGAGATCATCAGGACACCCTTCTCCACAGTGATCGGCGCGCCTGCCTGATAGAATCCGCTGGTGATCGGCCCGACCAGTGCATGGACCTTTTCCGTCTCGATCAGCCGGTTCAGGCCATTCAGGAAATTGGTCGGGTTGCTGCCGTCATCCTCGGTGATGACCGCCAGTTCGTTCCCGTTGACGCCACCGGCGTCATTGATGGCCTTCACGGCATATTCCGCCGCCGCCTTCATGGAAACGCCATAGGACGCCAGCGGGCCGCTTTGCGAGAGCAGCAGTCCGATCTTGATCGTTTCCGCCTGCGCGCTGGTGAAGGCCAGCAGCGTCGCGGCGGCCGCGGTAGCCTGCAAACACGATAGGAAATGCCTCATCGATTATCCCTCCCAGGATGCGTGCCCATTTATCGTTATTCTTGGATCGTCAACGGCATCGTCAGATTCTCATCATCCGTGCGCACGATCATTGACCCCGTCGCGTGATCCCCGTTCGCCGGTTGTTTGGCCGGGGCGGCCATCACTGTCGCCAGCGCACTCGCCCGCCCCGACCCTTACGCATCACGAGCGTGTCTTGATTGAGATCTTCTGACTGCGCTTTTCGAGATCCTCCACCGTGTCGAGATTGTTGAAGCTCGGCACCACGCCCTTGACCATGTGGCGGAGATTTTCGTGCCCGTCCGGGTCCTCGTTCAACATCGCCCGGCGATAGCAGAGGTCCGGGAAATCATGGATCGCGAGTTGAAGCGCCGGCTCTTTCGACGTGCAGACATGGGCGTGATTCACCCAGGCCGGGGAAATCGAAACGTCGCCCGCCTTCCAGTAGATGCGGGTTTCCTCGCGGTCAATGCCGTCGTCGTCGTTGCAGGTGTAGCCTTCACCTTCGACCCAATAGTAGATCGCGACATAGTTATGACGATGGAACGCGAGCTTCTCGCCAGGCAGGATCGGCTGGAACGAGACGCTGATACTGGGCGACAGACCGGCTGACCCAACCAGATCGTTATGCACCAGCGTCACGCCGCGCCGCTGGTCATCGTGCCGGCGGTTCTCCTTGGTGAATCCGCCCATCGCCTTGCGAATATCCTCACCGGCCCACTTTCCGGGGCGAAGATCCGGCTGAAGAAGTCGACCGACGAGTGTGTCGATATCGACCAGTTCACACCAATCGTAGCCGTTCTTGTTCGTCCATTGCATGCCAGTTCCTTTCCGAATCTTTTCGCTTCAGGATCGTCTGTCGGCACAAAGGATCGGCGTCTTCTGATAATGAGTCCAATTCATAATTTTTATTTGCATGATATAATTTTCTGATCGTGACGCGGTTCGTCATACACCCGGAGAACGGCTGCGCCCGCCCTACCCTGGACATGCGTGGCCATGTCGCCCGGGCCCGAGATCCGTTGTCTTCATCTTCATTCGAATTCATACTCTTCGGAGTCGTGATCGAATCTATCGATCCGGCCGGAGATGCCCATGGATCTCAAGCAACTCGCGGCTCTGCGCGCGATTTCCGAGGCCGGAAGTTTCGGTCAGGCCGCGAAGCGGCTGCGCCTTACCCAGTCGGCCGTCAGCTACCAGATCAGGAACCTCGAGGAAGAACTTGGCCAGACACTGATATTTCGCTCGCGACCGAACGTCACCCTCTCGCCGGCGGGTCTGACGGCTCTGCGCTCGTACGAGCGGATCCTGGGAGAGATCGATCAGCTCAGGATCAGCTTCGGCAGCCGCGACGAGGCGGAAGTCTCGGGTGAACTCCGGGTTGCCTCGAGCATTCTCGGGATCGTCTATCTCTATGGCGACCTGATCGGAGAGTTCATATATGCGCACCCCCGGATCGAGGTCAAAATGACGACCACGGAATCCGGCCAGGAAGGCGCGCGCCAGGTCATCGCCCGCCAGACCGACGTGGCATTCGTCGCCTTTCCGATCGACGGCGCGCAACTGCAATCCATTACGCTTGGCGTATCAGAGCATGTCGCGATCGTGCCAGCCGAGCACAGGCTTGCGGAATTCGACAGCGTCACCGTCGATATCCTGCGCCAGCATCCATTCGTCCGCTACGCACCCGGCGCCGGCAGCCGCCATGCCACCGACCGGATCTTCCTGTCCGGGCACGGTTATCCGCCGATCATCCTGGAATCGAACGATACCGAATTCATCAAGCGTGTGGTCCGAATGGGGCTCGGCCTGGCCATCGTACCGTCCTTCACGATTTCCGCCGCCAAGGATCCGCGTCTTCATACCCTGCGGATCGAGGGGCAGCCGACCCGGCAGGAGTTCGGGCTGGTCTTCCGCCGACGCGTCAAGAGCAAGACCCTCGACCTGTTCTGCGAATTCGCCCGGGCGCGGGCGAGCGAGATACTGCAGAAGGCCGGCCGCTAGGCGTTGTCGAACCGTTATTGCCGTCAGAAGCGCCGACCTATCGCAACGAATCCCGCGCCCGCTCGACCAGGCGGCCGTAAAGCGCGTTCGCCTGCCCGACAAGAGCCGCGTTCGCGGTCGTGTCATGCGCCGCCTGGCTCAGGCTGAAGCTCTCCTCCGCGCCGCCCGGATCCCCGATGCCGGCAAGTGCTGCGAGGCGATCCCATACCTCGCCGCTCCGGCATAGATCCTCGTAGCAGACAAAGATGGCCCCCTCCGGCGCGTTGCGCTCGAGCCAGGCATGGGTCTGGCACCACAGTTCGAGCCAGTAGTCGATCCGGTCCGGGTCATGGGCCGCCAGCCGTGCGGCGCCGTCCGCGTCGAACCGGAACGGCCGGTGATCGAGGCCGAATTCGTGATGCACGAGCCAGGTCATGTAGGCCATGGCGAAGCGGTCATCCTGCTGCGTCGCAACGAAATTCCGCTGCTGCCGGAGCAGCGACCCTGCATGGGTCAGCGGGTCGCGGAACGGGACCAGGATCAGCGCATTGGGAAACAGCCGGCGGATCGTCGCCAGACGCAGGATATTGTTGTTGTTCTTGGACAGGTAGCGGGCGCCCTCCCGTCCCCGCGCATTGAGGATCGCGTTGACGTAGCCGACATATTTCCGGGCCGTCTCCTCGTCCGGCTCATGCGGTGCGAGATGGGATTTCCCGATATAGGCGTCGCCGTCGAGGATCCGCCAGAACACCTCGTCGAGACTCTCCGGGCTGTCGATATCGACGAGTATGCGATCCCCGTGCGCCCGTTCCGCCGCCGCGATCGTCCGCCGGGACAGGTTCGCGAGCTTCCGCCACAGGTTCGGCGCGAGCACGAACGGCATGTCGCGATAGGTCAGCGAGCAATATTCGCCGGTCGCATGGAACCGCCGCATCAGGATCGTCGTCCCGGCGCGCGCCAGTCCGGCCACGAAGACATGACGATCGCCGACGATGTCCTTCGGGTCGGAGCGGACCATTTTCTGGTCGAGTTCGAAACTCAGTTCGGCGATCGGCAGCGCCTGCAGCGCGGCGCGGTGGAGGATCCGGTCGAGGACGCTATACCCGGCCACGGAGCACCCGCCAGCGCAGGGCGGCATAGGCGCTCGCGAAGAGAGCGCTGAAGACCAGCCCGAGCCAACCGAGAATGAAATCCTGGAAGCCGGGCAGACCCTGCTCGAACGCCAGCACCATAAGGTAAGCCACGGCCAACACGGCGATCAGCAACCCGGCAAGCTTCATCGAGGACAGGAATGTCGCCCGCGCATAGGCGGCCATCGCCTTTTCCTTCCAGTGATCGGATATGCCCGCCGCCCGCACGACATGCAGCGCCCGGCCGCCGGAGCGCCTAATCCCGGCGGTCGCGGCAACGAAGGGGAGACGGATCACAAGCTCCACGAGGATGACACAGAGAACGGCGGTCAGGAGCCAGTTCACGAATTACCCGGACGTTCCGGCGCCTCCGGGCTGCCGTCCCGGTCACCCTGCCGGGCCTGTCTCCGCTTCCTGAGCACGCGCTTGACCGGGTACCAGAGCACCGCGAAGAAGGCCATGACGATCGCGGCGAGGATGCCCACGACCACGGCAATCGCGCCCGCGCCCGCGCCGGGGCCGATATAGGCCTGCGCCGGAGCGGCACCAAGCAGCGCCATGAGGAGTGGCGTCAGGACCAGGGTGCTCAATTTGCCAGCGGACATTTCCACGCCTCCATCTCGAAATAGTCACGGGGCAGCCACTTCAGTTCCGAAATGACATAATTGACGGTCTCGCTATCCGGTTTCAGGTTGACCACCTCGAAGACCACCTCGCCCTGGCGGTCGACCTCGAAGGCGCGGGCCTGCTGCGGGCTGGTGACGATCAGGTCACCGTTGTCGAGGATCTGACCCTTGCCCCGGATCCGGGTGTAGAAGTCGTTATCCCGCCCGTCGAACAGGACGGATTTCCTGAAACTGACCGGATCGATCGCGACGATCTCGCTGAAATCGCGGCTCATCCGGTTGTTCAGGACGGCGATTTCACCGCTCGACAGCCAGTCCGGGTCATGCTGGCGCTGCGTTTCCCCGATCCGCCACCATTTGATCTCGAGAGACTCCGGGTCGAGGACGAAGACCATGTTCAGCGAGCGGGCACTGAGCAACAGGTCGCCGGCGCGGAAACCGTCGAAGCTGGCGGCCATCGTCGCCGGCAGCGGGTCGACATCGTTGAAATGATATTTCTCCGGCATCCACTCGCCTTCGGTATTGCGGGTGTTCTTGCCCCAGTCGTTCGGATGCAGGCGGCGCAGTTCGAGAATATCGATCGTCGGATTGGCCGCGATGACCGCATCCATCGAGATCTCGCGCAGGATCGCACCATCCCCGACGGCGACCTGGGCGATCGTGCCCGTGCCGTTGAAGGTCCAGACGGTCTCCCCGGCGTCGTCCAGCGTCACGGAGTGATGGAACCCGCCGCCGGTCGTCCAGTCCCGTTCGCCGCATGAATTGAACCGCTGCAGGGACATCCCGCCCTCGAAGGCGAAGATCACCGAGCCATCCCGGAGAATATCCAGGCCATGCACCAGCTTGCGGAATTTCGGGCGCGGCTCCAGTTCGTCCACCGGGATCTCGTCGAGCGTCCACGCCCTGACAATCTTAAGATCCGGCGAGATCAGGAGCGCGGCGTTTTCCATGTCGCCATTGAGCGCGAACGCACCCGTTACCATGCGCCATCCATCGGCCATGGCGGACCGGTCGGCCCGGATCAGAAGGCCCGGCACCTCTATGCCAGGCGTCGCCGGGAGCGGCTCGAAGCCGGAATAATCCGCATCCGCAGGCCGCGGAACGCGGATCGATTCATCCTTGAAGTCCCCGGACGCGTAGCTGGAAAGCTCCAGGAGAACATCCTTGACGGTGGTCGGAAAGGAAGCCACGGCGACGGCGACCTCGCCTAACAAACCGCTTCGGTCGCTGCCCGATACCGTGGACTTCACGGCCCAACCGAACGCGACGACAAACAGCGCTCCCAGGAGAAGACAAAGAAAAAAGAACCACAAGGGTACGGATCGATCCATACAGTTCTTCTAGCCCAATCGCTGTCGTCGGCACACGTCCGGTTTATCAGCTATTCCTGACATAACCATAAGGTCAGGTCGGGACGATGCCAAGACTCAATTGGGAATGTCACCCCCTTGCGCAACCGTGACGTGCATGCTCGACCCGGCGGATGCCGGGCGACGCCCTTATTCGCTCCGCTTCAGGCTCGCCGCCAGCGCCCGCGTCGCGCCGGCGAGCAGGGCGATATCGGCACCAACGGCGACGAAGCGGTAACCCTGGTCGAGATAGCGGCGCGCGACCGCTTCCTCCATCGCGAGGATACCGGCAGCCTTTCCTGCGGCGCGGATGCGTCGAACCGCGTCGGCGAGCGCCGCCTGGACGTCCGGATGCCCGGAATTGCCGAGATGGCCGAGCCCGGCGGCCAGATCCGACGGGCCGACGAACACGCCGTCGACGCCCTCGACCGCGGCAATGGCATCCAGATTGTCCAGCCCGCGCTGCGTTTCGACCTGCACCAGCAGGCAGATCTGGTCGTTGGCGCGCTGCAGGTAGGAGGGGATGAGGTTCCAGCGCGAGCCGCGGGCGAGCGCGCTGCCGACACCGCGGATGCCCTCTGGCGGATAGCGCGTCGCCTGCACCAGCGCTGCTGCCTGTTCGGCCGTCTCCACCATCGGCACCAGCAGGTTCTGCACGCCGATGTCGAGATACTGCTTGATCAGGCTGGTCTCGCCGACCGGCGGGCGCACCACCGGATGGACCGGATAGGCCGCGAGCGTCTGCAACTGCGACAGCAGGCTGCGCAGATCGTTCGGCGCATGCTCGCCGTCAACGACGACCCAATCGAAGCCGGCGCCGGCGCTGACCTCCGTCGCATAGGGGTCGGCGAGCGCCAGCCACAGGCCGATGCAGGCCTTGCCCTCGGCAAGCGCCGCCTTGAAACCGTTCTCCAGCAGATCCATTCGAGTCCCCATCACACAAAACAGCAGGAAATCGAGCCATACGGCCCGTAATCGACATGAAACGTATCACCCTTCCGGGCAAAGACCGGTCGGGTGAACGAGCCGCCGAGAATGATCTGGCCCGGCTCCAGGACCACGTCATGCGCGGCGAACTTGTTCGCGAGCCAGGCTACACCGTTGGCGGGATGGTTGAGAACCGCCGCGGCAACGCCCGATTCCTCGATCTGTGCATTGCGATAGCAGATCGCCGAGATCCAGCGCATGTCGCCGTCGTCCGGGCGGAACGGGCGGCCGCCGATCACCAGCGCGGCATTCGCGGCATTGTCGGAGATGGTGTCGAAGACCTTCCGCGTGACGCCACTGTCGGGATCGACCCGCTGGATCCGGGCATCGATGATCTCGATCGCCGGAACGACGTAATCGGTGGCGTTCAGGACGTCGAAGATCGTGCAGTCGGGGCCGCTCAACCGCTTGCCGAGCACGAATGCCAGCTCGACCTCGACGCGCGGCTCGATAAAGCGCGCGAAGGGGATCTCCGCACCGTCGCGGAAGAACATGTCGTCCAGCAGCGAGCCGTAGTCCGGCTCGTCGATGTTCGAGGAATATTGCATCGCCTTCGAGGTGAGGCCGATCTTGTGGCCCTTCAGCGTGCGGCCGGCGGCGAGCTTCATGTCGACCCAGGCGCGCTGGATCGCATAGCCGTCCTCGATGGTGATACCGGGATATTCCAGCGAGAACTGGCGGATCTGCCGGCCCGTCTTCTCGGCCTCGTCGAGTCGCCTCGCCGCCTCCTGGATGGTCGCCTTGTCGAGCATGTCCGTTCCCCCTCCCGGAATTCCTGTCGCGCCGCCTATTTTCTGGGAAAGCGGCGATGGATGTTGTTCTGCTTGTAGGTGCCGCCTTCGCTGAACTCGCTCAGTTCCAGCGAAAGCGCAAGATAGCGCTTCGCGAACAG
This sequence comes from Oceanibacterium hippocampi, assembly GCF_900172325.1. Classification (GTDB taxonomy): domain Bacteria; phylum Pseudomonadota; class Alphaproteobacteria; order Sneathiellales; family Sneathiellaceae; genus Oceanibacterium; species Oceanibacterium hippocampi. The sequence continues at coordinate 239,088 of NZ_FWFR01000003.1, forward strand.
ATCGGCGAAATGCGCCTTCATGACCTCAAAGAGCGCGTCGCAGGCCTGCTTCTTGACCGCCTCCGAGCGGCCGGCGCCGATCTTCAGCTGGGCATGCACGAAGGCATCGTCCTCGGCCCCGTCGGCAATGACGTAGTCGCGCAGTTCGATCGCCCGCGCCCGGATGCCGCCAACCGGGAAGGCTCCGCCCTGGGCGATCAGCACCGCGGTGACCTTGGCCAGAAGCTCGGGGATCCGCGCGTCCGGCTGCAGATTGTCGGTGTACTCGAGGATGAAATGAGGCATCGGCCCCTCCCGAACGGGTTCAGACGACCGGGAAGATCGCGTTGATCTGCCCGGTACCGGAACTGGCGAAATAATCGGTGACTACCTCGACCGGGCGGTCGTAGGCATCCCAGCCGAGCAGGCCGAGCAGCATCGCCGTGTCGTGCATGCCGCCCTCGCCCTCGCAGAGGTCGGCATATTCCGGCAGCATCGCGCAGAAGGTCCTGAAGTCGCCCTGTTTCCAGAGATCGACGACACGGAGATCGACCTGGCGATAGAATTCCCGGCTGATGTCGTGGATGCCGGCCTCCGCGTCCCGGTTGTCCTGGAAACGATGGGAAAGCGAGCCCGAGGCGAGCACCATGACGGTGCTGTCGCTTTTCTCGATCGCCTCGCGCACCGCCTCGCCGAAGGTCCGGCTATCCGCGAGCTCATGCCAGGCGCACCAGGCGGCGACCGAGACCACCCTGAAGGTCTTGTCCGTGTTCATGTAGCGCATCGGAACGAGCGAGCCATATTCCAGCGTCAGGCTCTCGATCTCGTGGGCGCGGGTCCGGACGCCCTGCGCATTGGCCGCTTCGGCGATCAGCCGGCCCAGTACCGGGTTGCCGTCATAGGCATACTGCATGTCCTTGATGAAATGCGGCAGCTCGTTGCTGGTATAGACGCCCTCGAAACGTCCGCTGCAATTGATGTGGTAGCCGCTGTTGACCAGCCAGTGGACGTCGAACACCACGACGGTATCGACGCCGAGCGCCCGGGCCCGTTCGGCAATGATGTGATGGCCCCGGATCGCCGCCTCCCGGCAGCCCTGATGCGGCCCCGGTAGCTCCGACAGATACATCGACGGCACGTGGGTGATCTTCGCCGCGAGCGCCAGTTTTCCCATGCTTCCTCTCCCCTGCTCCCGGCTCAGCGGCCGTCGTCGGCGATGATGGTGTTCTCCAGCCGGCCGATGCCCTCGATCTCGGTGACGACGACATCGCCGGGCGCGGTATCGACGACCCCGTCCGGTGTCCCCGTCAGGATCACGTCGCCCGGCATCAGCGTCATGAAGCCGGAGAGATACGCGACCAGATGCGGCACATCGAAAATCATGTCGCGCGTCGATCCCTCCTGGGTCACCTTGCCGTTGACCATGGAACGGAGCGCAAGGTCCATCGGGTCCGGGACATCCGCCGCATCGACCAGCCAGGGACCGATCGGTGTGCCGCCATCGCGGTTCTTCACGCGCAGGTTCGGGCGGTAGTAATTCTCGAGATAGTCGCGCAGCGCATAGTCGTTTGCGACCGTATAGCCCGCCACGTAGGCATAGGCGTCGGCGCGCGCGACGTTGCGGGCCGGCCGCCCGATCACCACGCCGAGTTCGCATTCGTAATGCATGTAGGTCACGTCGGCCGGGCGGCGGGTATGGGCGCGATGCCCGACCAGGGCGTTCGGCCCTTTCAGGAAGACCAGCGGCTCTTCCGGCGCCTTGAAGGCCAGTTCCCTTGCATGGTCGGCATAGTTCAGGCCGAGCGCCACGATCGTGCGCGGCGTGACCGGTGGCAGCCAGACCACCTCGTCCTCCTGCACCAGCCGGCCATCCTCAAGCCGGAGCGCACCTTCCTCCTCGACCGCGCGATGAACGGCGCCGTCAAACGCGACACGGGCCCGCTTCATGGCCGCTCTCCTTCCGGCTCGCGCGCCGGGACAAGCCTGTTCTCCGTCCAGCCCACGCCGTCGATCTCGACCCGGACGGTCTGGCCGGCGCGCGCCTCCGGCGCGTTGTCGGGCAGCCCGACCAGCAGGACGTCGCCGGCGCTCAGGGTCATGAAGGCGGTCACCTCGGCAAGCAGGCAGGCGAGCGGACGCACCAGGTTGGCGGTCGTGTTCCGTGCGCGCAATTCGCCGTCGACATGGATGCGGATCTCCAGATCGCCGGGATCGCCGACATCCGCACGCGCCGCGACCCAGGGGCCGATCGGGCAGAAGCCGTCCTGGCAACGCTGGCGGATCGAGGGACGATGCAGGCTCGCATGGGGAATGGTGACGTCATTGACGACGACATAGCCGGCGACATGGTCCAGCGCGTCGGCTTCGCGGACGCGGCGCGCGTCCCGGCCGATCACGACGCCGAGCGTGCCGCCCATCTCGAGCGCCTCGACTCCCTCGGGCACCGGGATCGTGTCGCCGCAGCGCCGCCAGGTGTTCCAGGGCTTGAGGTAGAGAACCGGCGCCTTCGGCGGTTCCTTGTAGGGCGGCTGGCGCATCGCCTCGCCGAGCGCGGCCAGGGTGCCCCGGAAATTCAGCAGCGTCCCGTAGACCGTGCCGTCGACCGGGATGCCGGCATCAAGCTGCTCGACTGTCCGATTGCGGCCGGCGAAATCGACGGTGCCGGCGGCACGGTCCAGTGCCGCCTCGACCAGTTGCGGCGTGCCGTCCGGCCGGAGCCATATCCTGCTGTACACCTTTGCCTCCCCGCCGCTCAGACGCCGAGACCCGGAACGCGGTGACGGTCGAGCGCCAGGCAGATGTTCTTCGTTTCCATGTAGAAATCGAAGCTGTAATCGCCGCCGTCGCGCCCGATGCCGCTCGCCTTCATCCCGCCGAAGGGCGTTGGCAGATGCCGGTTGTTCTCGGAATTCACCCAGACCATGCCGGCATCGAGGGCGAGCGCGATCCGGTTGGCGCGGCCGACATCGGCGGTCCAGAGATAGCCCGCGAGACCGTATGGAACGTCGTTGGCGAGCTTGACGGCCTCGGCCTCGTCGTCGAACGGGACCGCGGTCAGCACCGGCCCGAAGATCTCCTGCTGGGCAATGCGCATATCATTGCCGGCGTTGGCAAACAATGTCGCCGGGAAGTAGTTGCCTTCGGCAGGCAGGCCGTCGCGGGAACCGCCGACGCGGATCTCCGCGCCGTCGGCGCGGGCGATCTCGCAGTAGCTCATCACCTTGTCGAGATGGCGGCGATGGACCAGCGGGCCGATCTCGGTCGTCGGGTCGAGCGGATGGCCGACCTTGATCCGGGCCGCCCGCTCCGCGACCCGCGACACGAAGCTGTCGTAGATCGAACGCTGGACGAGCAGCCGCGAGGACGAGGTGCAGCGTTCGCCGTTCAGGCTGTAGATCATGAAGATCACGGCATCGAGCGCCCGGTCGAGACTGGCGTCGTCGAAGACGATCACCGGGTTCTTGCCCCCGAGCTCGAAGTGGACGCGCTTCAGCGTGGGCGCGCCCTGCACCATGATCGCGCTGCCGGTGCTCGATTCGCCGACGAAGGCGACCGCCTTGATCGCCGGATGCTCGGTCAGGCTCCGTCCCGCCCGTTCGCCCAGCCCGTTGACCAGGTTGACGACGCCTTCCGGCACCCCGGCCTCGTTCATGATCTCGGCCAGAAGCATCGCCGTGAGCGGGCTCCACTCGGCCGGCTTGTGGACGACCGTGCAGCCGGCGGCGAGCGCCGGCGCGATCTTCCAGGTCGACAGCATGAAGGGCGTGTTCCAGGGCGTGATCACGCCGACCGGGCCGATCGGCTGACGCACCGTGTAGTTGACATGATCGTCGGCCGGCAGCGACAGGCCGTTGCGCGCCGCCGGCGCGCGATCGGCGAAGAAGCGGTAGTTGTCGGCGCCGCGCGTCGCCGCCTTGCTCATGAAGCGGATTGCCTGGCCGGTATCCATCGATTCGACGAAGGCGATTTCCTCGGCCCGCGCCTCGATCAGGTCGGCCACGCGATGCAGGATCGCGCGCCGCTTGTCGCCCGACAGCGCGCGCCAGGCGGGAAAGGCCGCCTCGGCCGCCTCGGCGGCGGCGGCGACATCCGCCTCGTTGCCGGCCGCGACCCGGTTGATCACGGAGCCGTCGATCGGGCTCAGGTTGTCGAAGACCTCGCCGGAGCTGCCCGCGACATGACGTCCGCCGATGAAATGGCCGAGAACGCCATCCCTGAAGCGCGCCAGATAGCCTTCGGCCTTCTGCAGGTTCCTGTCCAGGGCGTCAGTCATGGCGGCTCTTCCTCATTCGACGGTGGCGTATTTATTTAACATGTTATCTAATTGGCGTGACGCCACCCTGTCAAGGGGCTCTCGCCCGGTTGTTCCGGCCTGCGAACCCCGCCACAATGACCGAGGAAGCCGTACCCCGGCTTCCAGCATCGCCTTATGGAGATACCCTTTGGATCGCGGAAAACCGAAATCGAGCCGGGCCGGAAACCAGTCCCGACCGTCCGCGCCGGCGGACGACAGCGCCGCGGACCGCACGATCCGCGAATTCTCCCGCTCGTTGCCCATGGCCTTGCTGCGGGCCCGCGAGGCGGTGATGGGGCGGTTCCGCCCGATGCTGCGCGACCATGATCTGACCGAGCAGCAATGGCGCGTCCTCCGGGCACTGACAACGGCGCCGGAAATGCGCGCCGGCCAGCTCGCCTCGGTCAGCTTTATCAGCATGCCGAGCCTTTCGCGCATCCTGCGCATCCTCGACGATCGCGGCCTCATCCTGCGGCGCAACGAGGCGACAGACCTCCGGGCTTCACTGATCTCGCTGGCCGACGACGGGGCTGCGCTGATCGCCCGGATCGCGCCGTTGTCCGAGGCGCATTACGGCGAGATCACCGACGCCTACGGACCCGAGGCACTGGAGACGCTCTATCGGATGCTCGAGGATCTGACCGAGCGGCTGGAAGTACGCCCGGCGGAGCGCGACGACCCTGGCGCCACCACCTGAGGCGGAACCCGAGATGCGCCCGGAATCAGGGCCGGGCGTACATGTGGCTGACCTCGTCGAGGAAGACCCGGACCTTCGACGGCATGAGCTGGCGGCTCGGGAACAGGGCGAAGACCATCAGCGGCGCGCAGGTAAAGCTCGGCAGGACCTGCACAAGCTTCCCCGCCTTGACCGCCGCCTCGCAATAGGTCGCGGTGATCTTGGTCACGCCGAGCCCCGACATCGCCGCCTGCAGCCGCACATCGGCGTTTGAGCTGCGAAGCCGCGGCACCGGCAGGGTCACGGTCTCGCGCCCGCCGTCGCGGCCCAGGAAGACCCATTCCGCATCCTTCGACGACGCGATGACCGGCATCCGGGCGAGATCGCCCGGCTGTACCGGGCGACCGATGGCATCGATCAGGTCAGGCGAGGCATAGAGCGCCTGGTCCAGCGAGAGAACCCGCCGGGCGATGATGCTGGAGGACGGCAGATCGCCGTCGAGCATCGAGAAGACAAGGTCGTAATTCTCGTCGAACAGGCCGATCTGCGCGTAACGCATGTCGATCTGGATGTTCAGCTGCGGATGCTGATGCATGATGTGGCAGGCGATGCCCGCTAGGTGGTGGGCGCTGTATTCGTATGGCGCGGCGATGCGCAGCGTCCCGCTGACCAGCTTGCTGTAGGACATGGTCTCGTCGCGCGCGTCGCGCAGCCGGTCGAACAGCGGATCGATGCTGCTGTAGAGGAAGCGGCCCGCCTCGGTCAGGCGGACCGCCCGTGTGCTGCGTTCGAGCAGACGGACGTTCAGGGTTTCCTCGAGCCGCGAAATCGCCGCGCTCAGGCTCGATTTCGAGACCCCCGCGACCTTGGCCGCCTTGGTGAAACCGCTCTGTTCGGCGACGTGGCAGAAGGCCTCGAAATCGTCCCACTTCGTCATGACCCCAACTCCCGTCCGGAATCAATTGTCCTGTTTCCTGAACAGTGAAACCACGAAAAGACGATTTTACGCAAGGTTCCACGTCAGCATACTCGGGAAAATACGAACAACGGTCGACGGATCGCCGCTGGCGATGGCCGCGGCCCGAGATCATAGGGAGAGGCTCATGACCCGAACCAGCATGCAATTTCCGATGAACGGCGAGTTCGTCACCAACTGCTGGTATGTCGCCGCCTGGGATCACGAACTGATCGACGGCAGAAAACTGGCACGAACGATCCTCGAGAAACCGGTCCTGATCTACAAGGGCGCGAGCGGCCAGTATGTCGCCCTCGACGACCGCTGCTGCCACCGCGCCGCGCCGCTCTCGATGGGCCGGATCGAGGGCGACGACGTCCGCTGCATGTATCACGGCATGAAGTTCGATCCCTCGGGGAAATGCATCCAGATCCCGGGCCAGGACCGCATCCCGCCGAAGCTCGGCGTGCGCAGCTATCCGGTGGTCGAGCGCAATCACCTGGTCTGGATCTGGATGGGCGATCCGGCGCTTGCCGACCCTGACCTGATCGTCGACTACGAACCGCTCGGCGATCCGAACTGGCGCGGCATCCCCTGCTACATGCATTACGACGCGAACTGGGTGCTGATCGTCGACAACCTCAGCGATTTCGCGCACCTGGCCTTCGTCCATACCAATACCCTCGGCGGTTCCGAGGAATATGCCTACACCACCAAGCCGGTCGCGATCGAGCGGCTGGAGGACGGCTTCCGGGTCGAGCGCTGGCACATGAACGCCGACGCCCCGCCGTTCCACAAGAAGGTCATTGCCGACAAGACCGCCAAGGTCGACCGCCGCAACATCGGGCGCATGGTCACGCCGGGGATCTTCTTCCTTGAAACGATGTTCACGCCCGCCGGCTCCGGCGCCGAGACCGGCAAGATCGTCAATGCGCGGCAGTATCGGAACTGCCAGTACATGACGCCGGAAACCCGCCGCTCGACGCACTTTTTCTGGAACTACCTGCACGACTTCGATCTCGACAACCCGAACATCGCCCTGTCGCTTCGCGACAGCCTGATCGAGGGCTTCAACGAGGACAAGGCGATCATCGAGGCGCAGCAGGTCATCCTCGAGGCGGATCCGGAATTCAACCTGCTCGCCATCGGCGCCGATGCGGCGCTGTCGCACTTCCGCTGGCTGCTCAACAAGATGAAGGACGCGGAACGTGCCGGCGGCACGGCCCCCGTCCAGCCCACCCGCAGCGGCGAGCGCGTCCCGGCGTGAACGCGTCACTCCCGAGAACGACCGAAGCCGGACTCCAGCAGATTATGAACGAACAGCAACAGCGACTGCGGGTGTCGGACATCCGCGCGGAGGCGCGCGACGTCCTGCTTGTCGAACTCCGATCCCCGGACGGCGGCGCCCTGCCGCCGTTCGAACCGGGGGCGCATCTCGAGATCGTCCTGCCGAACGGCCTCATCCGGCATTACTCGCTGGCCAATGACAGTCGCGAGCGTGACCGCTACCTGATCGGCGTCGGCCGCGCGGAGAACAGCCGCGGCGGATCGGACCATGTCCATCGCGAAATCCGCTGTGGCCAGGACCTCACGGTGACTGGGCCACGCAACAACTTCCCGCTCGCGCCCCACGGCGGCCGCTACGTCTTCGTTGCCGGCGGCATCGGCATCACGCCGATCATGGCGATGATCCGCTGGTGCGCCGCCAACGGGCGCGACTGGCACCTGCATTACGCGAGCCGGAGCCGGCAGCGCGCGGCCTTCTACGAGGAACTCCGGGTCCTCGGCGGCGACCGGGTCAGCTTTCATTTCGATGACGAGACCGGTCACGTGCTGGACGCGAAGGCGGCGCTGGCCACGCCGGAAGCGGACGAGACGGTCTATTGCTGCGGTCCGCAACCGCTGATGCAGGCGGTCGAGGCGGCAACCGTCGACCGCCCGGAAGGCAGTGTCCGGTTCGAGTATTTCACGGCGCCGGCGAGCGACCCGGCAGCCAGCGGCGAGGCCACGGGGTTCAGCGTCCATCTGCAGAAGAGCGGCCGGACCCTTACCGTGCCGGCGGACAAGAGCATTCTCGAAGTTCTCGAGGAAAACGGTTTCTCGATCCCCTTCTCCTGCCGGGAGGGGCTGTGCCGGACCTGCGAGACGAAGGTCTGCGCCGGCGATATCGAGCACCGCGACTATGTGCTGTCGGACGAGGAACAGCAGGCCGGCGATACCATGATGCTCTGCGTATCACGGGCCAAATCGGACAGCCTCGTACTGGATCTCTGACGCGGCGGCGCCATCCGCACGATGCGCCGCCGGGGATGCGAAGGATTGGAAAGACCGTACCGATGACGACCGACATTCTTGCGGATCTGGCAGCGGAACGCCCGGACGACTACACGGCGGAAGAATGGAAGCTGCGCGTCGAACTCGCGGCCTGTTACCGGGTCTTCGACATCCTCGGCTGGACCGAGCTTCTGTTCAATCACATCACGCTCCGCGTTCCGGGCGAGACGCCGGCCTACCTGATCAACCCGTTCGGGCTGAACTACAACGAGGTCACGGCGCGCAACCTGATCCGGATCGGCCTCGACGGCACGCCGCTCGAGAAGACCGAACATCACGTCAACCGTGCCGGCTTCGTCATCCACAGCGCCATCCATGCGGCCCGCGCGGACGCCCACTGTATCGCCCATACCCACACCACCGACGGCATGGCGGTCGCCTGCAAGGAAGAGGGCCTGCGATACGACGATTTCTACGGCGCGGAATTGTGGGGCGACGTTGCCTATCACGACTTCGAGGGCATCACCGTGCATGAGGATGAGGGCCCGCGGCTGGTCCGCAGCCTTTCCGACAAGCACATCATGATCCTGCGCAACCACGGCATGCTGGTCGTGGGCGGCGACGTCTTCTCGACCTTCCGCTGGGCCTGGACCCTGGAACGCGCCTGCAATGTCCAGTGCGCGGCCGGCGCCCTGCCCGGCCCCGATCGCAGTTTATCTGACGAGATACGGGCGGCCTGTGCCCGCGACGCCCGCGCCTTCGAACCGAAAGGGCTCCTGGAACGCATGCTGTTCCTCGGCGTCCTGCGCCGGGCGGCGTTCGATCCGGGCGAACTGCTCAAGACCTGACCGACGCGACACGGCGATTGGCGACTGGCGCCCCGCAACGAACCAAATACGGAATCGATAAACCGATAAGACAACCCCAAGGGAGGGATCTATGGCGATGAAAAAGTATCTGCTGCCCGTTCTGTCGGCGATCGGCCTGCTCGGGCTGAGCGGCGCCGCCTCGGCCGAGACGGTTCTGACGGTATCCCGCTGGGTACCCGCCGGGCACCTGATGTCGCACGCGATGCTGGACTGGTGCGGCAAGGTCAAGGACGCGACGAGCGGCCGCGTGTCCTGCGAGATGCTGCCCAAGGGCGTGGCACCGCCGGCCCAGACCTTCGACGCGGTGCGCGACGGCCTGGCCGACATGTCGTTCGGCGTGCATGGCTACACACCCGGCCGCTACACCCTGACCGGGCTCGCGGAGCTGCCGTTCCTGGGCGAGACGGCGACCGCGACCAGCGTCGCCTACCAGCGCATCTACGAGAAACATCTCGCGAAGTTCGACGAGCATCGCGGCCTCAAGGTCATCACCGTCTTCACCCATGGCCCGGGGGTGATCTTCAACACCCAGAAGCCGATCGCCACGGTCGCCGACATGCAGGGCCTGAAATTCCGCACCGGCGGCGGGACCATCAACCGGATCTCCAACGCGCTAGGCGCGAACGTCACCCTGAAGCCGGCGACGGAATCCTACGAACTGCTGTCGAGCGGCGTGATGGACGGAGTGTTCTTCCCGAACGAGTCGGTGCGGACGTTCAAATTGGAGAAACTCATCAAATACGCGACGACCTTCCCCGGCGGCCTCTACAACACCAGCTTCGCCTTCGTGATGAATGCCGACACATGGAAGGGCATTCCCGAACAGGACCAGAAGATTATCGACGGCCTGTCCGGTGAAGCGGCGGCCCGCCTGTTCGGCGGATACTGGGACAAGGGCGACAGCGAAAGCGCCGAGCTGCAGCACGAAGTCGGGATCGAACTCACCCGCGCCGACGAGGCCTTCGTCGCCGAGGTCAAGGACCTGACGAAGGACATCGAGACCGACTGGATCGAGCGGGCCGGCAAGGCCGGCCTCGAGAACCCGGCCGCCGTGCTGGCGGAGTTCCGCGCCGATATCGCGAAACTGTCGGACTGAACGGCGCAGGCGCCGCCCCCACCGGCGACGCCTGCCCTTCCACGCAACGTGATCCCGTCGCACGGGGGTCTCCGGACCTTCGTGCGACAGCTTTCCGGGAAACGCCATGAACAGGACGACAGACGCGCTCGGCCTCGTCCCTGCGGTCGCGCTCTTCGCGATCATGCTCCTGACATTCTCCGACGTCGTCGGACGGAAGCTGTTCGGCCACTCCATCACCGGCAGCGTCGAACTGACCGAACTCCTGCAGGTGATCATGGTCTTCGCGATCCTGCCGGCGACCTCGCTGCTGGGCGGCCATGTCGTCTTCGACCTGCTCGACCGTGTGCTGTTGGAACGCTTGCAGCGGATCGTCTACCGGCTCTCCAACGGGGCAACCGGCCTGGTTTTCGCGGCAGCCGCCTGGGCGGTCTCGCTGCGCGCGGAACGCACCCTCGAATACGGCGACATGACATCGCAGTACGGCATCACCCTCTGGCCGTTCCACTACATGATCGCCATCGCACTGTTGCTCACCGCGCTCGCCCACGGTTATCTCGCCGTGACCGGCCGGCGCATAACCCTGGCGCCGAGGTAATCGCATGATCGAGGGGCTGATCGGCTTCGCCGCCATGGGCATCCTGATGATGCTTCGGCTGCCCATCGCGATCAGCATGGCGGTCGTCGGCTTCGTCGGGGTCGGCCTGCTGCGCTCGTGGCCCGCCGCGATCTCGACAACGGCGACCGAGATCATCGGGATCTCCTCCTACTCGCTCTCGGTGATCCCGCTGTTCGTGCTGATGGGCAATTTCATCACCCGCGCCGGCATGTCCCGCGATCTTTACCAGGCGGCCTATTCGCTCATCGGCCATCGCCGTGGTGGCCTCAGCATGTCGACGGTCGTTGCCTGCGCCGGCTTCGGCGCCATATGCGGCTCCTCGATCGCGACGGTCGCGACCATGGCCCGTGTCGCGATGCCCGAAATGAAGCGGTTCAACTACGACCCGGCCTTCGCCGCCGGGTCGATCTGCGCCGGCAGCACGCTCGGCATCCTGATCCCGCCATCGGTGATCCTCGTGATCTACGGCATCATGACCGAACAGAGCATCGGCGCGCTGTTCGCGGCCGGCCTGATCCCCGGGATCATCGCGACGCTGTTCTATCTCGGCGCCTGTGTCTTCGTCACCCGGCGCCAGCCCGGCGCCGGCCCGGCGGGCGAGCGCATCGACTGGCCCGGCCGCATGCGGGCGCTGCGCCATATCTGGGGCGTGCTGCTCCTGTTCGGGATCGTCATGGGCGGCATGTATGGCGGCCTCTTCACGCCGACCGAGGCGGCCGGCGTCGGGGCCATGGGCGGCTTCCTCTTCGCGCTCGCCCGCCGCACCCTCAGCGTCGCGGTGATCCGGGACATCCTGATGGAATCCGCGAGGACGACGGCGATGCTGTTCACCATCCTGATCGGCGCCATGATGTTCTCCAACTTTCTGAACTTCACGTCGCTGCCGTCCGATCTGCGCGATCTGGTGACCTATTTCGACGTGGCGCCGCTGATCGTCGTGGTCGCCATCTGCCTGGTCTACGTGATCCTCGGAATGGCGATGGAATCGCTCTCGATGATGCTGCTGACGGTGCCGATCTTCTACCCGCTGATCGTCCAGCTCGGGCTCGATCCGATCTGGTTCGGCGTCATCGTCGTCTGCGTGATCGAGATCAGCCTCATCACGCCGCCAATCGGGCTCAACATCTTCGTACTTTCGAACGAGGTGCCCGACGTCCCGACGCCGATGATCTGGCGCGGGGTGCTGCCGTTCATCGCGGCCGACATCCTGCGCATGGGGGTGCTGATCGCCTTTCCGGCGATAACCTTGTTCCTGCCGGTCCTGCTTGATCTGTAGGCCCGGGACGCGGCGACCGCACGCGAGCGGGGCAACTCGCGTGCAGTCGCCGTCCGCTCCCCTATGCCGCCCCGATCAGCCGGACCACCTCGTCGGTGGTCCAGACGGCGTTGGCGATATAGCGGAAGTTCGTCAGCGCGGCGAGATAGCCGTCGCCCTCCGGCAGCATCGCCGCCGCGGTCGCATCCTTCACGACGCCAACCTCGAAGCCCTGCTCGATGAGCTCGCGCATGTGCGACTCGGTGCAGAGGTTGGCCGACATGCCGGCCAGGATGACCTTGTCGACACGCTGCTTCCGCAACTGCAGCGTCAGGTCGTTGGTGTCGTTGCCGTAGACCTTGTGCGGCGAGGTGACGATCGTCTTGCCGTCGTTGATGTAGGGCTTGTACTGCGGCATCCAGTCGGCCCCGGAGCCTTCGAAACCGTCCAGACTGAGCGCGCCGGGACGGTCGAACATGCCGATCTTGTGCATCAGCTTTTCCAGCGCGCCCTCGAACTTCCAGCCATGGTCGGTCGGGAAATAGTAATGCGGTGAGACCGCGACGGTCATGTTCCGGGCCTTGGCAGCCTTGAAGAGCCGCTCGATGTTACGCACCGTGTCATTCCGGGTGACGGACGCGCCGACGACCCCCCAGGTAACGCCGTCAGGGCTCAGGAAGTCGACTTGCGGATCGGTGACGACCAGGGCCGTGTGGGACAGTTCGATAGTCATGTCGCTCGCCGGCAAGGCCGGTTCCGTAGGCTCCGCATACGGATTGTCCTGGGCCTTCGCGGCGCTTGCGCCGGCAATGGTCGCTGCCGTCGCGACGGCAGCAACAGCGCCGCCGCGCAGGGCGTCCCGGCGGCTCACGTGGTGATGGTCATCGCACATTCTGATCTCCCGTTTCGGATTCCGATGATCCGAATGTGCGCAATCGATTGTGCCTTTTGGTCCGGATCTGGTGCCTTTCCGCCAAATTGATTATGCCCGTTCATCCGGCCGGGCGTATCGTCAAGCATGACCTACGAATATGTTCTCGACAAAATGGACGTCGATACCGAGCCGTTCGCGCTTTGCGAATTGCGCGGAAATTGCGATCTGGGCCTCGGGCGGCGCCCATCGGCCACGTTGCATTACATTCTTGCCGGACAAGGCGAGATTCGCCTGCCCGGCCAGCAACAGGTTCCGGTTGGCAGGGGATCGCTTGTCCTTGTACCCGCGATGCACTCGCACACCCTGCGCAGCTTCGGAGAAGGCGGAGACGTCTTTCCCGTCTGCAATCCAGCCGGGCTCAACCTGGCGCTTCATGCCCGGGACAGCAGGGAGCAGAACCGCAACAGTCAGCTTGTCGCCCTCTGCACCCATGTCTCGGTCGGCCTCGGCGGCACCGGCAACCTGATCGACCTGGTGCGCGAACCGATCACCGAGAGAACCGCCGCCGACAGCGCGCTTCAGGCGTCGCTGCAGGCCATCATCGGCGAACTTTCACAGCCCGGCCTGGGCAGTCGGGCGATGATCCGGGCGCTGCTGCTGCAGTGCATGATCGAGATCCTGCGAAAGCGGCTCTCCGCCGGCGACCCTGCGCTCGCCTGGATGGCAGCGCTCGCGGATCAGGATATCTGGAAGGCGCTCGGCCGAATGCTCGATGCCCCGGGGGATGCCCATACGGTCGAATCCCTCGCCCGGGAAGTCGGCATGAGCCGTTCGACCTTCGCGCTGCGTTTCGCCAACGCCTGTGGCAGCGGCCCGATGGAATTGTTGCGCAGCCTGCGGGTCATGAAAGCCGGGAGCCTGCTCGAGGAAACGAACCTGCCGGTAAAGCGCGTCGCCGAACGCGTCGGATTCCGCAGTCGCAGCGCCTTTACCCGGATGTTCGAGGGGCATGTCGGGCTGTCGCCGCAGCAGTTCCGCAAGAGCCGGCGCAACGCACCTTAGCGCGCCGGCCCCGACAGCCTAGCCGCCGACGAGGATCCGGACCTCGCGTTTCAGGATCTTGCCGTAGCCGCTCTTGGGCAATTCATCGAAGAAATGAACCTCGGTGGGCTTCTTGTAGCTCGCCAGGTTGCCGCGGCACCATTCGACCACGCCGGCCTCGTCCAGTTCGGCCGCCCCCTTGCGGACGATCGCCGCGACCACCCGCTCGCCCCATTTCCGGTCGGGCAGGCCGAACACCGTCGCCTCCTGGATGGCGGGGTGGCGATAGAGGACCTCCTCGATCTCGCGCGGATAGATATTGTGCCCGCCGCTGATGATCATGTCCTTCTTGCGGTCGGTCAGGAACAGGTAGCCGCCCTCGTCGAGATAGCCGATATCGCCGGTTCGCAGCCAGCCATCTTGCAGCGCAGCACGATTGGCCTCTGGGTTCTTCCAGTATCCGCGCATGACGAGATCGCCGCGCACGACGATTTCGCCCGCCTCGCCCGGCGGCAACTGGTTGCCATCATTGTCGAATATCCGGACCTTCACGAACAGGCATTCGCGCCCCGCCGATCCGAGCCGGCGCTCGCCCACCTCGTCCCTGGCGAGATGCTCTTCCCGCGGCAGGCAGGTACAGCCCATCGGCGCCTCACCCTGGGCGAAGCCCTGGACGAAAATCGGGCCGAAGGTGTCCACGGCCTCCTTCAAGCGATCCACATACATCGGCGCGCCGCCATACATCACCGTATGCAGCGAGGACAGATCGTGTTCCTTGTGGCTCGGATCGTCGAGCATGATCTGGATGATGGTCGGCACCATGAAGGCCGTGGTCACGCGGTAGCGCTCGACCATCCGGTAGAAGTCGCCCGCGGTGAAGCGGGAGAAGGTCGGGAAGACATGTCCGGCCGCCCGCGCCACATGCTGGAACGCCATCAGGCCGTTCGAATGGGACAGCGGCGCAATATAGGCCAGTCGGTCGGACGCCTTGACCGGATTGAATTCGATCAGCTGCGTATTGACCATGGTGGTCAGATTCCGGTGACTGAGCATCGCCCCCTTGGGCTTGCCCGTCGTTCCGGAGGTATAGAAGATCCAGGCGATATCGTCGGCGTCGACATCCGCGTCCTCGAAACGGTCGGCGCTGCGCGCCAGCAGATCCGCGAAATCGACGATCCGCGGATCGTCGCCGGCCGGACGATCGATGGCGATGACGACAAGCCGGTCGGGAAGATCCGGATCGGCCGCCAGCAGACCGTCGAGCAGGCTGGCGCTGACGATGAGCGCCCGGGACTCGGAGTTCTCGAGCATGTAGCCATGCTCCTGCGGGTGCAGCTTCGGATTCATCGGCACGATGGTCATGCCGGCCCGCAAGGGGGCGAAGAGCGACACCAGTCCGGACGGGTTGTTCGCCAGGATCAGGCCGACGTGATCGCCGGGTTTCAGGCCCAGCGAGACCAGTCCATTGGCGAGCCGGCTGACCTGCCGGTCCATCCACGCGTAACTGTGGGTCGTCTCGCCGTGAAAGATCGCCGGCCGGCTGCCATTCGCAGCCGCGGTCCGCGTCAGAAAATAGCTCAGGTTGTTCATCAGGGGACAATCCAGATGCAAGAGGGATTCAGGTAACGGGCATGTCGACCGGGCCAGGGGGCGCCACGCTGCCGGGGCCTGTCCGGGGTCTCGATGCCGACAACAGCGACATTCACCGAATGGAAGGAACCGCGACTACCGGCGAAGGATCGTGATGGCGGTCGCCGCCGCCTCGTCCGCGACCAGCCCGCCCGAGCTTTGCGCCAGGCCGACCCGGGCCTTCTCGACCTGCCGGTCGCCACCGCGTTCCTGCAACTGCCAGACCAGTTCGACAAGCTGTGCGGCGCCCGTGGCAGCCCCCGGATGGCCGCGTGACAGCAGGCCCCCGGAACTGTTCACCGGGATCCGCCCGCCAAGGGCTGTATCGCCGTCCCGGAGAAGGCGCTTCGCCTCGCCGGCCGGCGCCAGGCCGATCTCCTCGATCGCGATCATCTCCGCGACCGCGGATGCATCGTGAACTTCCGCCAGGTCGACGTCTTCGGGGCCGATCGACGCCTCCTCGAAAGCCCGGGCGGAGGCGCGCGCGAGAACCGGGTCGGCGGTGCCGCGCTGCGGCATGCCGCTTCTGACGACCGAGGCGGCGACTTCGACCAGCGGCAATCCGAAGGTCTTGCCGGCATTCTCCGAGCAGACCAGGAAGGCCGCCGCACCGTCGGTCAGCGGCGAACACATCAGGGTTCTGAGCGGCTCGGCAACAACCGGGGAGGCAAGTACCTCTTCCTCGGTCATCGGCTTGCGATACTGGGCGACGGCGTTCAGGGACGCGTGCTTCCGGTTCTTGACCGCGATACGGGCCAGGTCGCGCTCGGTCGCGCCGGTATTCTTCAAGTACTCGCGTGCGATGCGGGCGTAGTAATGCTCCATGAAGATCGAGCCGGCCTTGCCGTCACCGTCGAGGGCTTCGGACATCCAGGCCATTTTCTCGACGTCCATCGCGCCGAACAGGGCACGCATGCTCCGGCGACGATCGGTCGCGTAGAGCTTGTCCATGCCGATGACCATCACCGCCTCGTACTGGCCGGCCCTGATCGCCTGGGTGGCGAGATGCAGCGCCGAGGGACAGGCCGCGCAGGCATTGTCGATATTGAAAACGGGAACGTCGCAGATACCGCTCGCCGCAAGGGCAACCTGCCCGGGAACAGCGACCTGCCCGTCGATGTGGCTGGAGAATGCCCGTCCCGCATAGACCGCTTCGATCGCGGACGTCTCGATACCGGTTTCCTCCAGCAGGCTCCCGATTGCCTCGCGGCCGAGATCAGACGCTGTCCGGTCAGGATATTTCCCGAACGGGATCATCGACGCGGCGGCGATGTATGCCTTGCCCATAGTGAATATCCCCTAGATCTTGCGGTCTCTGTTTTCCCAGTACTTTTCACGCAACTCGCGCCGCATGATCTTGCCGTAGGCGGTCTTCGGGAGTTCCGGAAGACGCTCCACCGAGCGCGGACGGCGATCGGGGCTCAACTTCTCGCCACACCAGGAAATGAAGGAGTCGACATCGAAATCGTCACCGGACCGGGAGACGACCAGGGCGTGAACGCGTTCGCCCCACTTGTCGTCGGGGATCCCGATTGCGATCGCCTCGAGGACTTCCGGATGGGTGTGAATGACCTCCTCGATCTCGCGGGGATAGACATTGCTGCCCCCGGTGATGATGACGTCCTTCTTGCGGTCGGTGAGATAGAGGAATCCGTCGGCATCCATATGACCGATGTCGCCGGTCCGCTGCCACTTGCCGTGCCGGATCTCGCTGGTCGCCGCCTCGTTGTCCAGGTAGCCGACCATCAGATGGTCGCCGCATGTGACCACTTCGCCGTCGCTGCCGGGCGGCAGCAGCCTGCCCTCGTCATCCATGATCCCGACGCCGCAGAACGAGATCGGCATGCCGGCCGAGCCCAGTCGATGGATCTGCCCGCTGTCGAGCGCCTCTGCATGCTGCTGCTGGTCGAGATAGGTGAACAACTGAGGCGCTTCCCACTGGCCGTAGCCCTGCAGCAGCACCGGTCCCCATTCGGCAAGCACCTGGCGGAGATGTTCGACGATCATCGGCGCGCCGCCGTAAACCACGGTCTTCAGCGAGGACTTGTCGGTCTTCCCGTGATCCTCGTGCTGGAGCAGAAGATGGATCATGGTCGGCGCGAGAAAGGTCGTCGTGACCCGTTGCCGCTCGATCGTCTCCAGCACCTCGGGCGCCGAGAATTTCGGAAGCGCGATCTGCCGGGCGCCGCGCAGGAAGTGACTGAGGGCGAGCGCGCCGGAGGCGTGCGACATCGGCGCCGCGTGCAACACGACATCGTCCTGCGAGGCCGAGTGAAACGGGCCGACCAGATGGTTGCGGATCAGGACCAGCCAGTTCCGCTGGCTCAGAACCACGCCCTTCGGCCGGCCGGTCGTCCCCGACGTGTAGTAGATGCTGTGCCAGTCGTCCTCTCCGACCTCGTAGGCCGGAGGGGCGTTCTTCGCACTGGCGATCAGGTCCTCGTAGGACACGGCCCATGACGGCGCATCGCCGATGCAGACATATACCTGAACCGAGGTCAGCCGTTCGCGGAGCTGCTCGACAACCGGGGTGAACCGGTCGGAAAAGAACAGCGCCCGGGCCCCGCAATGATTGAGCGCATACTCGAAATCGGACGCTTCGTTGCGGGCGTTGAGCAAGGTCCGGACGAAACCGAAGCGCGATGCCAGAAGCTCGATCTCGAGGGTCTCGATCGAGTTGAACTGGAGCGAGGCGATGCGGGTGCCGAGCGCAAGGCCGAGACCGAGCAGCCCGGTTCCCAGCCGGTTGACGCGTTCGTCGAGCTGGGCGTAGCTGCGGACGGTCCGGCCGTCTTCCATGGCCGGGCGGTCGGCAAAGCGGGCGACCGAGTTCTGTATCAGCAGATCGAGATTCACGATCGCCCTCACACGCTCAGAATGTGAATGCAGCTTGACCACATGCCCATGTTCGAGGTCAGGCCGATCCGCGCCCCCTCGACCTGCCGGGCACCGGCTTCGCCGCGCAGCTGGGTCACGATTTCGCCGATCTGTCCGAGCCCGGTTGCGCCGAGCGGATGCCCCTTCGCCAGCAACCCGCCGCTCGGGTTCACCGGAATGCGGCCGCCGACCCGGGTCGATCCGTCGTCAACCAGGCGGCCACCCTCGCCCTCTGCGCAGATGCCGAGTTCCTCGTAGGCCAGCACTTCGGCAACCGAGAAACAGTCGTGAAGCTCGATCACGTCGAGATCGTCCGGCCCGAGACCGGCGCGTTCATAGACGCCGCGAACGTTGCGGCCGACCATTTCCAGGCTGAAATGGTTGTGCGCCTGCTCATCGACGTCGGAGACCAGGCCCGAAGCCAGTAATCGAACGGCACGCGCAGAGCCGTGTTTGGCCAGGTAGTTGTCGGAACAGACAATGACCGCGGCCGCCCCGTCGGTCGTGGGGCTGCACTGGAACAGGGTGATCGGGTCGGTGATCATCCGCGATCCCAGCACCTCCTCCAGGGTCACAGGCTTCGGATACTGGGCGTTCGGATTGTGAACCGCATGCGCCCGGTTCTTGACGACGACGTTCGCGAACTGCTCGGCGGTCGTGCCGTATTTCGCCATATGCTCCATCGCCATCAGCGAGAAGCGCATCGGCAGCACCGTCGTGCCCATCGCCACGTCCGGGCTGTCCTCGGGATGCACGTTCAGAAGAACGCCATGCTGCATCTTCTCGAAACCGACGACCGCGACCACGTCGTACTCGCCGGCCCTGACCGCCAGGCTTGCCTCCCGCAAGGCGGTCGAGGCGGCCGCCGAACAGTTTTCGACATTGAGGATGGGAATGCCGGACGGGCCGACCTCCTTGGCGACGCGCTGTCCGGCGGCGACGCCCTGATTGACATGCGCCGCGTAGAGCTGCTGCACGTCGCCCCAGCCGATATTGGCGTCTTCAAGCGCCCGGACGAGCGCCTCGCTGGCCAGTTCCTCGACGGGCTTTCCGGGAAATCGTCCGAACTTGGTGATGCCGACACCAATGACATGCGCGGTCGTCATTATACGCTCCCCTTTGAGGTCGAATCGTCGTCTGTCGCGGGATCGCGGAACGCGTAGGAAAGCACCTCGCCGTGGACGCCGGCGTTCACCGGCAGCACGGTCGCACAGGAGGCGACACGGTCGCCGGCCTTCCAGTCCGCGTCGGGCTTGCCGATCAGGTGGGTCAGGATCCGCACATGGTTGCCCAGCACCACCGTTCCCAGAACATAGGGAACGCCACCCGCATAACCCGGAGGCGCCTGGCGAACGACGGTGAAACTCTCGACCTTTCCGAACCGGTCGAGGGGTACTTTCTCGAGATCGGCGCCGTAGCAGCTGACGCAGCGCATCCGCACCGGGAACATGTGCTCGCCACAGTCCCGGCAGCGCGACGCCAGCATCCGCACCCGGCCGCACGCGTCGGGTTCGGTGAACAGATCCGGTCGGATCGGAATGAGCTTGTCGCCCGGGCAGGCATGCCGGCTCGACGACGCCATACTGGTCATTACGAAGTTCCCCCGCTTACGAAAGGTCGATTGAGAAACCCGGCCTCACCCGGCTCGACGTTCTGGTCGGAGGTAAGCCGGTTATGGATTTCACGCGCCGATTTGCGCCAATGGAGATCCAGCAGAAGCCGCACCTGGACCTGGTCGCCCTGGCGGCAGGCTTCAAAAATCTGCCGGTGATCGGCATCCCACCCCGCTACGAGCGTCGGGTGCAGCGCCGACTGGTTCATGTAGCGCATGAGATTGAGCCGCGCCTCGCGGATGATCCCGAAGGCCCGCTTCCAGCCCGATGCCCGCGTGACGATCAGGTGGAAGCACATGTTGTCCTGGTACCATTCGGCCGGATCGGAGACATTTTCCTTCATGCGGGCCAGCAACGCGGCCATTTCATCGAGATCCGCCCGGGAGAGCAGCGGAACACCGCGCTCCGCCGCCAGCGCCTCGAGGCTTCCCGCGACCGCGACCAGTTCGAGCATGCCTTCCGGATCGAGTTCGCAGACCATGGCGCTGCGATGGGAGTGCAGTTCGACAAGACCTTCCGCGGAAAGCTGGCGAAGCGCCTCCCTGACCGGAATCCGGCTGACACCAAAACTCTCGGCCAGCTTGTCCTGCGACAGCTTGCTGCCCGGCGCCATTTCCCCGCGAATGATCCGGCGACGGAGCGCGTCCGCGACCAGATCGACAACGGTTCGGCCCTCGGCAAGGGGCGTGATCGGTTCCTTGGCGTTCATTTTGGATATTGTATCCTATCTTTCGGCGACGTCAACGCGCTTGCAGGTTACGACCTCTGCCGGCGCTCGCGTGAAACCGCGAATTGACAATCGGCTTTACGTTGTCCCGATGGACCCCGCTGCCCGCTTCAGGTTGACAGGATCGACGCAACAAGAGCCCCGGACAATCAAAACATGTGGGGAGACGCGCGCTTGCAGCCGGCCCGGGAAAATCGGCTGGAACTGTCGAGGCAGGGTCAGTCCTGTTCAGTCAGAACGATCTTGCCTTTCACCGAGCGGTTCGCGACCAGGCTCAGCGCCTCGCCGGCCTGCTCGAACAGCATGACAGCGGAGACATGCGGCCTGACCGCGCCGTCGCGATACCATCGCGTCAGCATGTCCAGGGTTTCGGCGATTCGCTCGGGCCGGTTGAGCAGGCTGAAGGTCCAGCTGCTGCCCATGACTGAACAGGATTTGATCAGTATCCGGCCGGCACTGGCGGAGGGAATGCGGCCGCCCGCGAAACCGATGATGACCACCCGCCCCTCGAACGCGACACAGCGCAGGCAGGCATCGAAGGCATCGGCCCCGACCGGGTCGAAAACCACGTCGACGCCACGGCCGCCGGTCATGTCCTTCACCCGATCGGAAAGATTTTCCTCATTGTAATCAATCAGATATTCCGCGCCGTTGGCCTTCGCCAGGGCCAGCTTCTCGCTGCTGCCGGCGGCCGCGATCACCGTCGCGCCGAGCTTGCGGCCAATCTGGACCGCTGCCAGTCCGACACCGCCGCCGGCGCCGGTCACCAGCAGAGTTTCGCCGGCCCGCAAGCCCGCCCGATAGACCAGAGCGATATAGGCCGTCCCGAAGGTGGTCGGGAAGACCGCGCCTTCCGTGTCGCTCATTTCCTCGGGCAGCTTCATTGCCGCCCCGGCCTTGACGACGACCTCCTGCGCGAAGCCGCCCCATTCGGCGTAGGCGGCGACGCGATCACCGATCCGGAAGGCGCTGGCCCCGCCCGACCCGACCCGGATCACCTCGCCGGCCACCTCCATTCCCGGCGCGAACGGGAACGGCGGACGGGCATGATAGGTGCCGCCGATCAGCACGAGGTCCGCGAAATTCACCCCCCATGCCCTGGGCGCCACGACGATCTCGTCCGGGCCCGCTTGCGGGGACGGAAGCTCGGCGAGCCTGAGCACTTCCGGCCCTCCCCAGCGATCGCATACGATGGCCTTCATCAACGCCACTCCCATTGACATAGGTGGGTCTTCTCAATAATTTGGATACAATATCCAAGCTTGCTCGACATTGGCAAGTTCAACGGAACCGGCGCCCGGTGCACATTGGCGCGTTTTTAAAGCTGAAGACTCTTGGGGGAGGTATCGAGATGCGTATCCTGAAACTGCTCACGACAGCGGCGTTGGCCGCCCTGGTCGCCACCGGCGCCCAGGCCGAGGACTATCCGAAGCTGAATCTGAAGCTGGCTCATTTCGTGCCGGCCAATATCATCGGCTCGCAAGTCGATCAGTGGTTTGCCGACGAGGTCGAGAAACGAAGCGGCGGCAACATCAAGATCAAGATCTTCTGGTCCGAGTCCCTGGGCAAGTCCGGCGAACTCCTTGAACTCGTGCGTTCGGGAGCCATCGACATGGCCGCGGTTTCGCCGGCCTATTTCCCGAACGAACTGCCGCTGACGGGTGCCACGAACTCGCTGATGATGCAGTTCAAGGACGGGCGTGACGCGCTGCGCGTCACCCAGAGCCTCGTCGACGAGACCGAGGAAATCCAGGAAGAACTGAAACGGGCCAACGTCTATCCCATCTATTTCCACACGCTGAACACCTACCGGCCCTTCTGCACCTCGCCGATCGAGAGCATCGAGGATTTCCAGGGCAAGAAGATGCGCTCCTACGGCGAATACATCCCGGTGATGTGGCAGGAACTCGGCGCAACCGGCGTGAATGTCCTCACCAACGAACTGTACGAGGCGCTGCAGCGCGGCACTCTCGACTGCGCCTTCTACGCGCACGATCTGATCAAGGCGACGAAGCTCTACGAGGTGGCGAAATTCGCCTGGGACGGCGACAACGCCCTTGGCGCCATTCCGACCTGGCCGATCTGGGTGAACTGGAACACCTGGAACAACGAATGGCCGGCAAACGTCCGTGAGCTGTTCACGACCGTCGGCAAGGAAGCCATGGCGCGCGACGTCGAGCTTACCACCGCGGCCGAGGCAGACGCGCTCGAATGGATGGTAAAGGAGCAGGGCGTCCAGATCGTCGATTTCAAGGACATGGACAAGGTGCATGAGCGCACCACCGACCCCGCCGAACTCTGGATCAAGAAAATGGAAGAGCGCAATCTCGGCGACGTCGCGAAAAAGATGGTCGCCTACTGGCGCAAGGAAGCCCCGTTCAAAGACTGAACCCCCGCAACCGCGGCAATTATCCCGCTCGCGATCCGGCAGGGAGGGTTTCGGCTCTCCCTGCCGGTCTCGCAAGGAAGGAACCCGGTTATGCGCTACGCGTTGGCCTGGATCGACAGAGCGATCGGTCTTCTGGTACGGGCGGCCTTCACGCTGGCATCAATCGCCATGCTGGCCATCATGGCCATCGGCACGATCGACGTGATCGGCACCTATCTGCTCCACAGCCCGGTGCCAGCCGGGCTTGAACTCCAGGAAGTCCTGCTCGTCCTCGTCATCTTTCTCGGCCTGGGTCACGCCCAGTCCCGGCGGGAACATATCGAGGTTGATATCATCACATCCATGATGGGAGTCGGGATAAGGCGCTGGTTCGAGTTGTTCGCGCTGTTCGCCGGCGCCCTCGCCTTCGGCCTGATCGGCTGGCGCGCCTGGGATCTGGCGCTGGCAAGCTGGAAGGTCGGCGAAACCGCCAACGCGGTCTTCTCCTTCCCGATCTACCCGAGCAAGTTCCTGGTTGCCGCCGGCGCAAGTGTCGCAGCGCTGGAATGCATGCGGCAAATCGGCCGCTGGTTTGCCTCGAAGAGCATCCAGGCACCAGACCAGCCGGAAGCGGAGTAATCTCAGTTGGACCCTATTCTCGGCGGCGTTCTCACCATCGCGGTGATGCTTCTCTTCACGGCCATCGGGGTTCCCGTCGGCATCAGCATGGCGGCGGTCGGCTTCGGCGGCATGATCATTTTCTCCGGCATGCCGTTCGCCATGGGAACGCTGATGACGCTGCCGTACAGCATCGGCAGCCAGTATGCCTTCATCGTGGTCCCGATGTTCATCCTCATGGGATCGCTGGCGGCGAAGGCCGGCATCACGGCTGAACTCTACACGGCCGCCTATCGCCTGTTCAGCGCGGTTCGGGGCAGCCTGTACTACGCGACGGTGCTGGCCTCGGCCGCCTTCGGCGCGGTTTCGGGCTCGACGGTCGTCGCCAGCGCGGTCTTCACCAGGATGGCCCTGCCGGAAATGCTCCGGTTCGGCTACCGCGGCTCGATCGCGGCCGGCTGCATTGCCGCTGCCGGAACCTTCGCGGCGCTGATTCCGCCCTCGATCAGCATGGTGATCTACGGAATCCTGACCGGTGAATCCATCGGCTCGCTGCTGATGGCCGGACTGCTGCCGGGAATCGTGACCGCCATTGCCTACGGCATCGGCATCTGGGTCATGCTCCGGATCCGCCCCGAATGGGCACCGCAATCGGTGAAGCGCTTCACCGCCCCCGAGATCCTGACGAGCTTTCGCGGCCTCTGGCCAGCCATGATCCTCGTGATGATCGTGCTCGGCGGAATCTACAGTGGTGTCATGCCACCGTCAGCGGCCGGCACCATCGGCGCGGCAGGCGCGCTCGCCATCGGAATCTTCCGCCGGCGTCTGACGACCGCTTCCTTCTGGGACGCCCTGCGCCAGTCGGTTTCGGTTACCTCGGTGCTGTTCCTGATCATCATCGGCGGCATGCTCTTCACCCGCCTGCTGCTGATGATGGGTTTCGTCGACAGCCTCACCGAACTGGTCACCGATGCCGGCATCCACCCGGTCGTGTTCATCATCGCAGTGACGCTCATCTATCTGGTGCTCGGCTGTTTCGTCGACACGGTGTCGATGATGGTGATGACGGTCCCCTTCCTCTACCCGATCGTCATTTCGCTGGACATGAACCCGATCTGGTTCGGCGTGATCGTCATCAAGCTGATCGAGATATCGGCGATCACCCCGCCGGTAGGCCTCAACCTTTACGCGGTCCTTGGCTCCGCCGAGAAACGTGTGAGCGCCGCACAGCTGTTCGCCGGCGTCCTGCCCTTCCTGATCATCGAGATGGTCGTGCTTGCGATCCTCTTCCTGGTGCCGGAACTGTCGCTCTGGCTGCCGGAACTGATGATCGGATAGTCGAAACCGGGGGACAGCGGGTCGCCGGAGCAACCAGAAACGGCAGCGCCCCCGATCGCGCGGCCGCATGCAGGAACAGGCCCCGGCGAGCGGCCGTGGCAAGGCCATCGGCGGCGTAACCATCGAGCCTCCTTCGCGGGTTGGTGGGGGCGCTCCGATCCACTACAATGAACGGGATTCATCGTAGCGGACATAACAATGGGCTACCGGTTGCCGCCCCTTGCCACGTTGCGGCTGTTCGAAGCCGCAGCGCGCCACAACAGCTTCAAGCAGGCGGCCGACGAACTCGCCCTGACGCCGAGTGCCGTCAGCCATGGCATCGACAGGCTGGAGAACTGGCTGGCAATCCGGCTGTTCGAGCGAAACGGACGCAACCTCGCGCTGACTCAGGCCGGTCGTGACTTTCTCCCGCACGTGACCGAGGGCCTGTCGATGATCGCGACCGGCGCGCGGCGCATTTCACCGATCGTCGGGGAGCGGCGAATCAATGTCAGTGTCGCCCCGACGTTCGCCCGCCGCTGGCTCATCCCGCGGCTTGGACGTTTTCGCGCCATGTACCCGGACATCCATTTGCAGATCGACACCAGCCACCGGCAGGCGGTTTTCCCGCTCGACGGCGTCGACGTGGCGATCCGGATGGGCGCCGGGCCCTGGCCCATGGCGAGATCGGAGCTGCTGTTTCGGGAAGCCGTGATACCTGTGGCAAGCGCCGACTATCTGCATGGAATCCTGGCCGGTGACGATTCCATCGATTGGGCCAGGGTCGACCTGATCGGCGTGTCGTCCGTCGAGAACGACTGGCCGACCTGGCTCGAGGCGCACGGGATGGCGATGCCCGATGCGCGGCAGCTCCATTTCGACAACATAGACCTTGCCCTTGACGGCGCCGCGCTTGGCCTCGGGGTCGCGCTCTGCCGGCTGCCTCTCTGCCGGGATGTCCTCGACCGACCCGATATCGCCCCCCTTCCCTTCGCACCGCTACCGATTCCGACCGGCTACTGGATCACGATGCCGGAAGGCCGCGAGCCGCGCCGCGAAGTCGACGCCTTCCTGCGATGGTTGCGCAAGGAGGCCGGCTCGGCCGTTTGAGTGAATTCTTGTCACTCAAACGGACTCTTACTCGCTTGCCGGAAGTCGTGCCGCACATGACCCTGTCGGGACCATTCCTCACAGGAGACGTGACTCATGTCGAATACAGTGCTGTGCAATATCGACGACGGCATCGCCACACTCACGCTCAACCGGCCCGGAAAGCTCAACGCGATAAGCTACGAACTCGCCGACACGCTGCTCGGGCATCTCGACGATCTGGAGATCGACCCGCTCGTCCGGGCGATCATCCTGACGGGCGCCGGAGACACGGCTTTCTCGGCCGGCGGCGACATTCACGAGTTCTACGAGAGTGTCAAGCAGGGACCGGTCAGGGCCGTGAAGGATTTCGTCCGTCGCGGACAGGCCATGACAGCCCGTCTGGAAGCGTTTCCGAAGCCGGTTATCGTCGCGGTGAACGGCCTCGCATACGGCGGCGGATGCGAGATCACGGAGGCGGCTCACCTGGCTGTCGCAAGCGAGACAAGCCGGTTCGCCAAGCCGGAGATCTGCATCGGGATCCCGCCGACGTTCGGGGGAACCCAGCGCCTGCCCCGTCTCGCCGGCCGGAAACGGGCGCTGGAACTGCTACTCACCGGCGACCCCTTCGGCCCGGAGCAGGCCCTCGAGATGGGGTTGATCAATGCGGTGGTGCCGTCAAGCGACGTCATGAGCACCGCCCGAGCGCTCGCCAAGCGGATCATGCGGCATTCGCCCTTGGCCACGGCGAGTATCATCACCGCCGTTACACGCGGGCTCAACATGACGATCGCCGAAGGACTTCTGACCGAAAGCGAACAGTTCGCAAAAATGGTGCCCACCAACGACACCCGGGAGGGATTGGCGGCCTGGATCGAGCGGCGTCCGCCGGCCTACTCCGGGACATGAAGATTCCGCCCCGGCGTCGACAGCCCCCGCGCCGGTTGCCCGATTGACGGACGGCGTGCAGGGCCTTTCCGAAAGAGGTCGAGGCGCGGATCGGCTACACGCACTCTTGCCGCCTGTCGCGCCGGGGTTTAGACGGTGAACGGTTGCGTCGCCCGACGCCCCGGCGCGAGCGAGCAACGGCAAAAGGCTGGAGTCGGACGACATCTGGCGAACACGTCCGCCGACAAGGCCCGGCTCGGTCGCCCGAAGGGCGCGACCTCCTGCAATCGCGATCCGGAATCCCTTCGATGGCTATCAGTTTCAAGCGCGGCATCCCCGACCAGATCGAAACCCTGCATCCGGCCTATTTCGCGCTCGTCATGGCCACCGGTATCGTCGCGCTGGCGCTGCAACTGCAGCACATCGCCTTCCTGCCGACTTTGCTGTTCTGGCTGAATGCGGTCTTCCTGGTCGTCCTAGTGGCCGCGACAGGCGTCCGCATCCTGCGCCACACGCAGGCATTCACGGCGGATCTGCGAAGCTACAGCCGCGGGGTCGGTTTCTTCACGATCGTCGCGGCGCTTGGCGTGTTCGGCAGTCAACTCGAACTGCAGATGGCGGCCGACGGGCTGGCGGTCGTCGTCTGGCTGACCACTGCCCTGCTCTGGCTCGTGATGACTTACGGCATATTCGCGATGCTCACCGTCCATCGCGACAAGCCGGGACTGGACGAGGGTCTCAACGGCGGCTGGCTGGTCAGCGTCGTTGCCACACAGTCGGTCTCGATACTGACCGTTCTGGTGCTGCCCGCCTCGGTTCCTGCGGCGCTGCAAGATCCGCTGATGGTCGTGGCGCTCGCCTTCTGGCTCGGCGGCGGGGTGCTCTATCTGTGGCTGACGACCATGATTTTCCTCCGCTACACGTTCTTCCGGATGCGGGCCGAGGACCTCACGCCGTCATACTGGATCAACATGGGCGCGGCGGCGATTTCGACGCTGGCCGGCGCCACGCTCGTGGAACATGCGGCCCTGTCACCGGTCGTCACCGACCTACTGCCCTTCGTGAAGGGCCTGACCCTCTGCTTCTGGGCCGTGGGAAGCTGGTGGATCCCACTGCTCGTCATCCTCGGGCTGTGGCGTTACCTGCTCCGTGGCGTACCGTTCAGTTATGACCCGCTGTACTGGGGGGCCGTCTTTCCGTTGGGAATGTATTCCGTCTGCTCCCACCACCTGGCGGACATACTGCACGTCTCCTTCCTGATGTCGCTATCGACCGTCTTCCTGGTCTTTGCCGTCGCGGCCTGGATCGCGGCCCTTGCCGGGCTGGTCGACAGCCGCCTTGGCTCCGGCAGCCGGTAGACCGCCGAACGGATTCCCGGCACGTCGCGGGGGGCGTTTCAGCCCCCCGATTCGCGGTGCGCGAATGCCCGGTTTCCGACGGAGACGATCAGTGCCACCGCGACCAGCAATGCCGCGACCGCGAAGGTGATCCGCGTGCCGGTGGCGACGGCACCGGGATCCGCGCTGGCCAGGTCGACCGCCGCGGTCGCAAGGGAGAACAGGGCCCCCATCGCCGACGCGCCGGTGATCAGCCCGAGATTGCGCGCCAGGTTGAGCATTCCGGAAACAACGCCGCGCCGATCGGCCGGGAGATCCTTCATGACGAGCGTGTTGTTGGCTGTCTGGAACAGCGCATAGCCCGACGTGATGACGACAAGCGGCGCAACGTAGCCGGCGACCCCTGCCGTCGCCGGCATCGCCGACAAGAGAAGACACCCGGTCACAATGCCGACGAGCCCGACAACGGTCATGCGCTGCGCGCCGAGGCGATCGGTCAGGCGGCCGGCGGGGATACTGGTCAAGGCTGCGGCAAGCGGCCCGACCGACATCGCGAGGCCGACGAGCGCCGTATCCAGGCCGAGCGCCAGTGAAAGATGGAACGGCCCGACCACGAGTGTGGCCATCATCACCGTGGAGACCATCGCGCTCATGACGAGGCCCGCGCGCAGGACCGGATCGCGGAACAGGGCCGGGCGCACCAGCGGCGACGGCGCTTTCATCTCTGCCCGCACGAAAAGCCCGGCACCGGCGATCGCGGCCAGCAGCAGGGCGGCGTTGAGCGGGCCGAGGTCGCCGCGCCCCATCGTCATGGCGAGCGCGTAGGCGGCGAGAGCGAACGCAAGCAGCAGCGTTCCCCGGTTGTCGAAGGCCGGCCGCACGGCCGCCGCGTCCAATCGATCAACGGGCAGGTGGCGCCATACCACCAGGAACGCCAGTGCGCCCAGCGGCAGGTTGAAGAGGAAGATGGCAGGCCAGTCGAGCTCCGCGATCAGGATGCCACCGAGCGATGGGCCAAGCGCGGTGCCCACGGCCGACATGGCTCCGAGCAACCCCATCGCCCGGCCGGTCCGCGCCTTCGGAACCGTGTCGCCGACGAGCGCCATGGTCAGCGCCAGCATGACCGCGGCCCCGGCGCCCTGGGCCGCGCGGGCGGCGATCAGCAGCCAGAGGGAAGGCGCGACGCCGCAAAGCCCCGATGCCGCCGTGAACAGGAAGATCCCGGCCAGCAGCAACCGCCGACGGCCGACGATATCGCCGAGACGGCCGACGCTGACCACCAGTGTGGTGATGGCAAGGAGATAGGCGAGAACGACCCACTGGACATGCTGGAACGCGGCACCGAAGGCCTCCGCGAAAGTCGGCAGGCCGACATTCGCGATCGAGATGCCGAGCGATGTCAGCAACATCGAGAGCGACAGGCCGGCAAGCGCCCAGCGCTCCGACCGACCGTTCTTCGCGATACCGTCCGCCGCCCCGCCCGATCCGGCGCGATCGGATTCCGCCATGACTGCTTTCATCTGGCACTCCGTTCTTCGACGACTCCGGCACTGGAGTCATCGCGAAGCTAGTGCGCGCCATGGCATGGCGGAACGCGCATCATTTGCAGTCAATAGATGCATTTCACGCCATATCAAACCCGTGCGATGTGATAGGATCGATCCATGTCGAAGCCCGATCTCAACCTGCTCGCCACGCTCGACGTTCTGCTCGCCGAGGGCAGCGTCGCCCGGGCGGCGGCGCGGTTGCGGCTGAGCCCCTCGGCGATGAGCCGTGCGCTCGCGCGCCTGCGAGAGACGACCGGCGACCCGCTGCTCGTCCGCGCGGGCCGCGGTCTTGTTCCCACCCCGAGAGCCCTTGAACTCCGGGGGCGGGTCGGCCGCCTCGTCCAGGACGCGGAGGCAGTCCTGCGACCGGCCGAAACGCTTGACCTCGGGCGGCTTGCGCGAACTTTCACGCTGCGGACTCGCGAGGGTTTCGTCGAGAATTTCGGGCCCGACCTCATCGCCCGCGTCCGCAACGAGGCGGCCGGGGTGCGGCTCCGCTTCGTGCAGAAGCCCGACAAGGACAGCCGGCTGTTGCGCGACGGCCTCGTCGACCTTGAAACCGGCGTCGTGGGGGACGCGATCAGCCCGGAGATCCGCGTTCAGGCACTGTTTCGCGACCGTGTCATCGGCGTTATGCGAGCCGGCCATCCACTGATCGCCGGTGAGATGACGCCGGCGCGCTACGCGGCAAGCGAGCATATCCTCGTCTCGCGATTGGGACGCGACCGGGGCCCGGTCGACGAGGCCCTCGCGGCGCTCGGGCTGGAACGGAAGATCGTCACCATCGTCGGCGGCTTCTCGGCCGCGTTGGCGCTCGCACGCGCCTCGGACCTCATCGCCAGCGTTCCCGAGCGCCATACCGGCAACCTGCGGGCAGGCATGCACTCGTTCCCTCTCCCCGTTGCCACGCCGGACATCACCGTCTCGCTGCTCTGGCATCCCCGGCAGGACGCCGATCCGGCGCATCGCTGGCTGCGCGCTTGCATCCGGGAGGTCTGCGCGGGATCGTCAGGCCTGCCGGCCCGGGGCCATCCGCATCCGAGATCGGCCGCTCCCGGTGAACCGGTCACCGATGCCTGACGTTGGTTATTCCGCCATGCCCCGATCGGCAAAACAGAGAGGAGACCACATCCGTGGCAAGCCGAACGTTCGATTTTCACAGCCCGCGCGGCTACCGGCTGTCCGGCCGGATCGAGCAGCCGGAAACGACGCCCCGTGGCTGGGCCGTATTCGCCCATTGCTTCACTTGCGGGAAAGAGAGCCATGCGGCGGTCCGGCTGGCCCGCGCCCTCGCGCAGAACGGCATCGGCGTCCTGCGGTTCGATTTCGCCGGGCTCGGGTCGAGCGACGGCGCCTTTGCCGAGGCGACCTTCGCGGCGGATGTCGACGATCTCGTCGCCGCCGGAGACGCCATGCACGCGGCGGGGATGACGCCGGCCCTGCTGGTCGGGCACAGCCTCGGCGGCGCCGCGGCACTGGCGGCCGCCGGCAGGATGAAAAGCATCACCGCCGTGGCCACGATCGCCGCGCCGGCCGATGTCGGCCATGTCCTGAACCACTTCGATCCCGAGAGCCTCGCGAAAATCGAGACGGACGGCGAGGCCGAGATACAGCTCGCCGGGCGTCCTTTCGTGGTTCGGCAGAGCTTCGTCGACGATGTCCGCGAGCACGACCTGCTGACGCTGATCTCGCGCCTCCACCGCCCGCTGTTGATTCTCCATGCGCCGCGTGACGAGACGGTCGGGGTCGACAACGCCTCGCGGATATTCCTGGCGGCGAAGCATCCGAAAAGCTTCGTCTCCCTCGACGGAGCGGACCATCTGCTGACCCGGCGGGCCGATGCCGACTATGCGGCCGCGATGATCACCGCCTGGGCGACCCGTTACCTGCCGCACCTGCGGGACGATCTCCCCCAGGTCGAGAAAGCGGCGGGGGTGGTGGCGGAAGAAACCGGCAAGGGCCAGTTCCAGCTAGCGATGCGGAGCGGCGCGCATCGCTTCCTTGCCGATGAGCCGGAAAGCGTCGGCGGCATGGGAAGCGGGCTGTCGCCTTTCGAGTTCGTCGCCGCCGGCCTCGCCGCGTGCACCACGATGACGATGCGGATGTATGCCCGGCGCAAGGGATTTCCGCTGGAGCAGGCACGCACCGAGGTCGTTCACTCCAAACGCAAGGATGAGACGCCGGCGGATCTCTTCACCCGGACGATCACCCTGGAAGGTCCGCTCGATGACGAGCAGCGGGAAAGGATACTGGCCATCGCCGACCGCTGTCCGGTCGATCTGACCCTCGTGCGCGGATCGGCGATCGAGACCGTCCTGACGGAGACCGGCGGCGAAGACCCGTCCGGGGATTGATCTCCGCCTGTCCCGGACTCGCGGCCCGGCCGCACCGGGGCCGGTCGGCCCGCTCCCCCAAAGGGGAGCGGGACCACCTGTTGCCGGATCAGAAGTCCATGCCGCCGGCAGGCATCGCCGGGGCGGTTTCCTTCTTCGGCTTCTCGGCGACCATCGCCTCGGTCGTGACCAGCAGGCCGGCGACCGACGCGGCGTCCTCCAGGGCGGTGCGGACCACCTTGGCGGGGTCGATCACGCCCTGCTTGAAGAGATCGCCGTACTCGCTCGTCTGGGCGTTCCAGCCGTAGGAGAAGTCGGCATTCTCACGCAGCTTGCCGACAATGATGGCGCCCTCGGCACCGGCGTTCTCGGCGATCTGGCGTACCGGCGCCTCGATCGCATGGCGGACGATCTGGACGCCATGCTTCTGGTCCGGATTGTCCGTCTCGACCTTGTCGAGCGCCCTTGCGGCACGGAGCAGGGCGACGCCGCCACCCGGCAGGATTCCCTCCTCGACGGCGGCACGGGTCGCGTGCAGCGCGTCGTCGACGCGGTCCTTCTTCTCCTTGACCTCGACCTCGGTCGCACCGCCCACGCGGATGACCGCCACGCCGCCGGCGAGCTTCGCCAGCCGCTCCTGCAGCTTCTCGCGATCGTAGTCGGAGGTGGTCTCTTCGATCTGCGCCTTGATCTGCTTGACGCGTCCCTCGATGTCGGACTTCGAGCCGGCGCCGTCGACGATCGTGGTGTTCTCCTTCTCGATGACGACCTTCTTGGCGCGGCCGAGCATGTCGAGCGTGACATTCTCGAGCTTGATGCCGAGATCCTCGCTGATCGCGGTGCCGCCGGTGAGGACCGCGATATCCTCGAGCATCGCCTTGCGCCGATCGCCGAAGCCCGGCGCCTTGACGGCCGCGACCTTCAGGCCGCCACGGAGCCGGTTGACGACGAGGGTGGCAAGCGCCTCGCCCTCGACATCCTCGGCGATGACCAGCAGCGGCTTGCCGGACTGGACGACGGCCTCGAGCACCGGCAGCATGGCCTGCAGATTGCCGAGCTTCTTCTCGTGGATCAGCACGTAGGGCTCGTCGAACTCGACGCGCATCTTGTCCTGGTTGGTGATGAAATAGGGGGACAGATAGCCGCGGTCGAACTGCATGCCCTCGACCACCTCGAGCTCGGTCTCGGCGGTCTTGGCCTCCTCGACCGTGATCACGCCCTCGTTGCCGACCTTCTGCATGGCCTCGGCGAGGAAGCGGCCGATCTCGACATCGCCATTGGCGGAAATGGTCCCGACCTGGGCAATCTCGTCGTTGTTGCTGATCTTGCGGGCGTTGGCCTTCAATTCGGCGACGACCGCGTCGACAGCCTTGTCGATGCCACGCTTCAGGTCCATCGGGTTCATGCCCGACGCAACGGCCTTCGCGCCTTCCTTGACGATTGCCTGGGCCAGCACGGTCGCGGTCGTGGTGCCGTCACCGGCAAGATCGTTGGTCTTCGAGGCGACCTCGCGCACCATCTGCGCGCCCATGTTCTCGAACTTGTCCTCGAGCTCGATTTCCTTCGCCACGGTCACGCCGTCCTTGGTGATGCGCGGCGCGCCGAACGACTTGTCGATGACGACGTTCCGGCCTTTCGGACCCAGCGTCACCTTGACCGCGTTGGCGAGGATATCGACGCCCCGCAGCATCCGCTCGCGGGCGTCGGAATTGAATTTGACTTCCTTGGCAGCCATTGGATCACTCCTCAAGAGGCAGTTTTCGTTGACTGGATATTCAGGACAAGAAGCCGTCAGGCGGCCTTCTTGGCGGCGGACGGCGTCTCGATCACGCCCATCACGTCGCTTTCCTTCATGATCAGCAGGTCTTCACCGTCGAGCTTGATCTCGGTGCCCGACCACTTGCCGAACAGGATGCGGTCCCCGACCTTCACGTCGAGTTCGACCAGCTTGCCGGTTTCGTCCCGTGCACCGGGACCAACGGCGACGACCTCGCCTTCGCTCGGCTTTTCCTTGGCGCTGTCGGGGATGATGATGCCGCCGGCCGTCTTCTCTTCGGCTTCGATGCGGCGGACCAGGATTCGGTCGTGCAATGGGCGGAACGTCATATCGTTCTCCTCAAGGACAAACAGATTTTCGAGAGGTTCCTCCGCACCGGCCCGGGTGGGCCGGTACGGGGCCGCGCGACCCATGCGGCATCGCGCGCATTGGGAACTAATGACGCGAAATCCGCGTTTCAAGAGGGTGAGGGCAAATTTTTGTCACTCGCAGGGGGAGACTGCTAGTGCCATGAAATTGCGGCATTATTTCCGGTTCTTCCGCAGCGAATGGCTTGAATTTTTTCGCCTGTCACGCAAGATCGGTCCGTTGTCGTGCCCGCTTCCGGGCCGGATCGATTGGCTGACGCTTGTGAAAGGAGGCCGCGAATGATCGCGATGGCAAGCCGCGAGTTCCGCATGCAGATGGAGGGCTACGGCCTGACGACAGCCGAGATCCACTATCACCTGCCGGACCACCCGAGCCTGCTGCAGCTTTATATCTGGCAGGAATACGATCTCGCCCCGGACTTTCCCGAACTGCGCGGGTTCCTCGATTACTGGACCGAGGCTCTTGAGGGCCCCCTGCATTCGGTCCGCGTTGCCCACCATCGACTGATCCAGCCGTCAGAATGGCAGGCGGTGGACGGCATCATCGCAATACACTGAACTGCCGATAGCGCGGCTGGCGGTCATGGACGGGCCAGCATGACACGCTCGATGGTTTCGAGGTGGATGCGCATGGCCTCGCTCGCGCCGGCCGGGTCGCGCCGGACAATGGCATCGACGATGATTCCGTGCTGTTCGCAGTGCAGACCGGTGAATTCCGAGGCGCCGACACGGCGGTAGGTGCGCTCCCACTCCTGCTGCCACGCCGCGCGCCTCCGCGCGCCCGCGAGATAGTCCAGCAAACCGAGCAGGACCGGATTGCCCGCGGTTTCCGCGATACCGCGATGAAACCGCGCGTCCGCCTGTTCGCATTCCCCGCGCGATCGGGCGAGTTGTCCCGCTTGCACGAGGCCGCGCAGGTATCCGATATCGGCGGATGAGGCGGCCCGGGCCGCTTCGGCCGCGACCGGCGGCTCCATCATCAGGCGCGCGCGCATGAGCTGCTGCGGCGACGTCGCCTGAACCAGAATATTCTCGCGAACGGGGTGGCCGCGCGGACGCGGCCCGCGGAACGTGCCCTGGCCGACGTGGCGCCAGATCTCCCCCGCCTCCTCCAGCACCGACAGTGCCGTCCGCAAGGTCTGGCGGCTGCAACCGAACCGTGCCGCCAGCTCCCGTTCCGCCGGCAACCGCGCGCCCGGCAGCGGGGCATCCTCGTCCAGAAGGCGCCGGAGCCCGGCCAGTACCGCCCCCGCATTACTTCGCGTCATTTGCCACGTCCCTGCTCAAGGATACGGACCAATTTGCAGACCAATAGCCGGATGTGCAATCCCTCGCGCCGGTTTTCAGGGCTCGGAGGGTTCCATGCTGTCTGTCATCGTTCTCGCGATCGCGGGGCTCTCCGCCGGGGCGCTCAATGCCGTGGCAGGCGGCGGCACGTTCCTCTCGTTCCCGGCCCTGGTCTGGGTCGGCGTACCGCCGATCATGGCGAACGCGACGGCGACGCTTTCCGCGCTGCCGGGCTATATCGGCAGCGCCTGGGCGTACCGCCGCGATCTGCGGAAGAACAGCGTCCCGAGCCTGCGCGCGATCGTCATCACGGCAATCGTCGGCGGCTTCCTCGGCGCGCTGCTGCTGCTGGTGACCCCGCAGGCGATCTTCTCTGGCATCGTCCCGTGGCTCCTCCTGCTCGCGACCCTCGCCTTTCTCTTCGGCCCCGCCGTTCTCCGCCGCATGACCCGGAAAGGCACAAGCGTCCCGCTCTGGCCAGCGCTCGGCCTGCTGCTCGCCGTGACGATCTACGGGGGATATTTCAACGGTGGCCTCGGGATCATGCTGCTCGCGACCTTCGGGATCATCGGCTTCACGAACCTGCACGAGATGAACGGCCTGAAGAACGCGATTTCGGCCGTCCTGTCGCTGGTCTCCGTCGCGACCTATATTGCCGCCGGCCTGATCGACTGGCCCTCCGCCCTCATCCTCGGCGTGGCTTCGGCTGTCGGCGGTTATCTCGGGGCGAAACTGGCGCGGCGTATCACCAACGTCACCGCGCTTCGCGTCTTCATCACCACGGTCGGCTTCGTCATGGCCGCCGCCTTCTTCATGCTGTAGTCGAGCGCCCCCTGGCGCCACGATCCGTTGCATCGGTCATGGTCGAAGCCAGTACCGCTCTATCTTTCGTTATTGCGGCGCCGCCAGCTTCACTACTATCGCGCGGTCGTGGCAAGGTGATGGCCCGTACCGCCCGGCGATGCCGGCTGCATTACCGGGCATCCGGAATCCACAACTCGTTCGCGCGAAACCAGCCAGGGAACCCAGCAATGTCCGTTACCGTCGAGAAATCGGGGCCCGTCACAACCGTCATCCTGAACCGGCCCGAAGTCCGGAACGCCGTCGACCGGCCGACCGCGCAGGCGCTGGCCGACGCCTTCCGCGCCTTCGACGCCGATCCCGAGGCCAGCGTCGCGGTCTTCTGGGGAGCCGGGGAAGGTTTCTGCGCCGGCGCCGACCTGAAGGCGCTCGGCGATCCCGCGCGCGGCACCCACCTCGATCCTCGCGGCGACGGTCCGATGGGACCGAGCCGCCTCCTGCTCGGCAAGCCGGTGATCGCGGCGATCTCCGGCCATGCCGTCGCCGGCGGCCTCGAACTCGCCCTGTGGTGCGACATGCGGGTCGCCGAGGAGGACGCGGTGCTTGGCGTCTACTGCCGGCGCTGGGGAGTGCCGCTGATCGACGGCGGCACGGTGCGGCTGCCGCGGCTGATCGGCTCGGGCCATGCCATGGACCTGATCCTGACCGGGCGGCCGGTGAAGGCCGACGAGGCGCTCGCCATGGGCCTGGTCAACAGGGTCGTGGGCAAGGGCGAGGCCCGCGCGGCGGCCGAGGCGCTCGCCGTCGAGCTCGCCCGCTTCCCGCAGGCGTGCATGCGGGCCGACCGGATGTCGGCCTACCGGCAGTGGGACTTGCCACTTGCCGAGGCGTTGATCAACGAAGGCCGCTGTGGCGAGGCGGTGATCGCGGACGAGGCCCTGCCCGGTGCCGCGCGGTTCGCCGCCGGTCACGGCCGGCACGGCAGTTTCTTCGATATCTGAAACAAGCGACTTCCGGAGGCCAAGGCTGACGCGTTTGCGGACCCAAGCCGGCCGGTCATGGTCGGCGCGGGAAGGCCGTATCGTTTCGACGAGGCGACGGATGGGCCGACGCCTTCGTCAAGCCGCCTTCAGAACCTCGTCGAGTGCCGTCACCGCGGGCATGAGACGGCCCTTCATCGCCTCGTCACGCAGGCGTTCAATCGTCGCCACCAGTTCCGGGCCGCGCCCGCCCCGCCCCCACGCCGCCAACGCCCGGCCACGGGCGACCGTGAAATCGGGCCAGGGCAACGGCTGCGCGCGCGTATAGGCCTCGAGCCGGGTCGCGTAGCGCTCGGCCTCGTCCCATTCGCCGAGCACCAGGGCTTGCTCGACAGCGGATTGACCGAACCAGAAGTGATTGTGCGCGACACAGCCCGCATCGAGAATGCTTTCGGCTTCCGCCATCGCTTGCCTGCGCTCGGCAGGATCATCGGTCAGCGCGGCCCCGACCGCGAGCACGGTGGGGCCGATGAACGTCATGCCTACCTTGCGCACGACGGCAACGGCCCGCCGCGCGAAGTCGCGCGCTTCGGACATTTGTCCTTCCGCGGCACCGAGGCGCGCCAGCAAGACAAGGGACTGGGCCTCGAAGTTGCCCGCACTCAGCGTGCGGGCCAGATCAAGGGCCCGCCGCAGGTATTCCCGGGCCTCCCCGAAACGCCCCAGCTCCAGTTCGACGCGCCCCGCCAGCATAAGCCCGAGCAACTCTGCCCGACGGTGCCGGACCTCGGCCGCCATCTCCACGGATTCCAGCGCATCCTCGAGCGCCTCCGGGAACTCCATGAGATAGATCCGGGTCCATCCCACCATGTGCCGGTTCGCGACCTCGATCCGGCGGTATCCGTGCTCTCGACAGAGCTTCACACAGGCGCCGAACTGCTCGAAGGCGG
Source organism: Oceanibacterium hippocampi (assembly GCF_900172325.1). GTDB lineage: Bacteria > Pseudomonadota > Alphaproteobacteria > Sneathiellales > Sneathiellaceae > Oceanibacterium > Oceanibacterium hippocampi. The sequence goes on from NZ_FWFR01000003.1 coordinate 277,505, forward strand.
TCCGCATGTAGCCGCGCAGGTAGTAGGCATCGCCGAGCCCGCCCAGCGCCAGAGCCTCGCCCTTGGTCGAACCGACCTCGCGCGCGAATCCCACGGCCTTCTCGTGCTCCTCCAGACAGCCATCGATATTGCCGAGCGGGAAGTAGACATTGCCGCGCAGATAGTGGATCAGGCCGCGCTCGGACAACAATCCGTGTTCGGTTGCCGCGGCTTCCGCCTTGTCGAGGGCTTCCAGGGCTGCTTCCTGGCGGTCGGCGACACGCAGTCCCTTGGCCATTCCGACCCAGGCCCGGCACCGCTGCACGTCGTCCTCGGCGGAGTCGCGTGCCGACTCGAACGCGGCGATCGATTCTTCTGTGCTCCCGACATTTCTCAGGGAATCGCCGCGGAGGCACATCAGCTCGAACCTGGTTGCCGCGTCATCGACAAGTTCGATGCCACGGCCGGTCAGACTGAGCGCGGTCTCGAAGTGGAGCGCCGCGATCCGCGTCCTTGCCGCCTCCAGGTAAGCGGCCGCAGCGGCCTTGTCACCGGCGCGATCCAGATGTTCCGCGCGGAGCGCGGGATCCTGCTGGCCGTACCAGGCGGCAGCCGCGCGGTGCAACGCAACGCGTCGGCTCGTGAGCAGCGAAGCGTAAACGCCCTCCTGCACCAGCGCGTGAGCGAAGAGATAGCCCTCCCTCTCCGGCTTGAACAGATGGCGCGCGAGCAATTGGTCGCAACGGTAGCTCGGGCTTTCCGTCAGGTGGCGCAAGGCGTCGAGAGAGAATCGCTGGCCGAGGACCGAGGCGGCCTGCAGCGCTTCCTTGTCGGCCGGTGACAAGCGGTCCATCCGCGCCAGGACGAGGCTCTGGATCGATGCGGGGACGTCGTCACCGCCGCTTTCCTCCTCGGCGTTGCGCAGCAGCTGTTCGAGGAACAACGGGTTGCCCTCGGCGCGCTCGACGCAACTGAGGGCGAGTTGCGTGCTGGTATCGAAAAACGAGTTCGCAAATATAAGCGCATCGTTCCTGCGCAAGGGACCCAGGTCGATGGTCACCAGGGGGCATCCGCCGGTCTGGCCGCGCCACTCCTCGTCCAGTGGATCGCCCTCTATGCGAGACGTCATGACCAGCACCGCCGGACATTCGGTGACGGTCGCGGCCATACGCGCCAGATACGTGAGCATCAATGGCGCCGCCCAGTGTACATCCTCGACGATCACCGTCACGGGTGCGTCCGCGCTCGCGCGCCGCAACAGGTCGGCGACCAGCTTTCGCTTGCCCTCAATACGCGTCGCATTATCCATGGCGTCATAGGTCGCACGAACGTCGACCGGCTGCGGCAGGTACAAGAGATCGTTGAGGAAGACGCGCTGGCCCGACGCCAGCAGTCTGTCGGCGACCGCTGCCTCGGCGGCCTCCCGGAGCGCTGCCTCGCTGCCACCGGGCGGGATGCGGAGAATGCTGCGGACTATCGAACGGATCGCGTCCTGGCCCTTGCCGACACCGAAATCGAGCACGAGGCCTCTATGGGTGGCGAAGCCTTGCTCCGCAGCGACCCGCGTGAATTCCTCGACCAGCCGCGATTTGCCGATCCCGGCCTCGCCGCGCACGACGATCGCCTGCCCGTTGCCGCTCGCCCGGCAGTTTTCAACGATAGCGGTGAATTGCGCCAGTTCGGCGCCCCGCCCGACGAACGCGATGCGCGCCGATGTATCCCCTATCCCGCGCAGCAAGACCACCCGCCACACGCGGACCGGCTTTTCGATGCCCCTCACCGCGACGTCGCCCAGCGAGTCGCATTCGACGTGGCCGGCGACAGCCTGGCGCAGGGCATCGGAAATCAGCGTCTCGCCGGCCTCGGCCCTTTCCTGCAGGCGGGAAGCGAGGTTTACGGAATCGCCGGTCACCGTGTACTCGCGATAGGCATCGCTGCCGGTGCCGCTGGCGACAACCTGGCCGCTGGCGAGGCCGATGTGAGCCTGCAGGGGGCGACCAACCTCGTTCGAGAGCGTCGCCATCCGCTCGTGAATGTCGAGCGCGACGCGAACCGCGCGCAGCGGGTCGTCGTCGTGGGCGGTCGGCGCGCCGAAGACCGCCATCACATTGTCGCCCATGTGCTTGTCGATCGAGCCGCCGTAGTCGGCGACGATACCGTCAACCACTTCAAAGTAACGGTTGAGCAGCGCGTGGGTCTTCTCCGCGCCGAGTTCACTCGATAGCCGGGTGTAACCGGCGATATCGGCAAACAGCACGGTGACCTGGCGGCGTTCGCCGGCGCCAATCGCTGGGGCCGTCGGCCCGTCCGCGAATTTGTCGTCGCTTTCTGAAAGGGACGCGATGGCCTTGAGGATCGTCTTGCGGTCCATCAGGCGGACAACGCCCAGATCCTTCAGGTCTTCATTGGTCAACTCGGGCAGCAGGTCAAGGTCGACGCCGTTCGCCGCGAACGCCTCGGCGTATTGCTCAAGCCCGAGTCCCGCCAACCAGTTTCCGACGTTCACGATGGCCCGTCCGTTTCCTGGTTCGACCTTCGCAGCACATTAACATAGTGCGCTAAGTAAAGATCAACCAGAACGATGGAACCGATACGGAAAAGAACCGCGAAGCACCGGCCCACCAGCCGACACAATTTACGGCGACGAGAACTTCGGAACAACGATTCGTTTTATCACTGCGCCGCGCATGAATACTACGGGCACACCGGAGAAGACGGCCGCACCCCGGGGCGAACCGGCAGGTTGATTGCCCGGGCGTGCCGGGCTCGCGCGTCACGCATCCGCCATTCCGCCGTTGCCAGGTGGAGGCGCTCCTCGAAGTCGTCACGGGCGGCGAGGCGATGGTCAGGATCAGGATGCCAGCGCGTCCAGGACAGGACAGTCCGGAACTTCCTCGCCTGAACACTGCGACGCGGTTCGCGCCAACACGCTCTCGATGCGTCTGAGATCGGCGATCTTTGCCCGAATGTCCGCCAGATGCAGCTCGGTTCGTTCCTTTACCTCGGCGCAGGTCTGGGTCCCTCCGTCGACAAGGACAAGAAGACCGCGCAACTCCTCGATGGAGAAGCCGAGTTCGCGACCTCGCAGGATGAAGCCGAGGCGCGCCTGATTGTCCGGCGCGTAGAGCCTGTGCCCGCTGTCCGACCGCTCAGGTTCGGCCAACAGCCCGATCTTCTCGTAATATCGGATCGTCTCGATATTGCAGCCCGAACGCCTTGCCAGTTCGCCGCGCTTGATCGCCCCTCTCGCCCTCGTGAACGTCATCAGCGTGGAATCCCCTTGAACCTGTAGTTCCTACAGACCCTATCGTCTCCCTAGGTCGAGATCGAGAGCGAAATGGTGAGCGAGCCGACATGGCCAAGTCTGTGGTGGATATCGAAGGGAGTGGCTCCGGATCGATCGAATCCGGTCAGCGCAAGGGTTGGCTGGCGGCCGGCGGCGTCATCGGCGCGATCCTTGCGTCGTCCTGCTGCATTGTGCCGCTCGTACTGGTCACCCTCGGCATCTCCGGCGCCTGGATAGGGAACCTCACCGCGCTGGAGCCGTACAAACCCGTTTTCGCGGTGGTCACGCTGGTCTTCATCGGCCTCGGATTCTGGCATGTCTATTTGAAAGCCAAGCCGGCTTGTGTCGATGGCTCCTATTGCGCACGTCCGCAATCGGGGCTGATCACCAGATCCGCCCTCTGGATCGCAACGGTTCTGGTCATCCTCTCACTCACGATCGATTGGTGGGCCCCGCTATTTTATTAGCCGCTTTGAAGGAGATACCCATGAAACGACCATTCCGTCTTGCGCTATGCGCCCTCGTGCTGGGATCCGCGAGCGTCACGGGCGTTGGTGTCTTCTCGCCGCTCGCCGCCCAATCGGCCGCCGAGCAAGCAGCGAGGGTCGAAACGAAAACGTTCGCTATCGAAAAGATGACCTGCGCGATGTGTCCGATCACGGTCCGGAAAGCCATAGAGCGTGTTGACGGCGTCCGCTCGGTCGAGGTCGACTTCGACGCCAAGACGGCAACCGTCGTCTACGACCCGTCGATCACCCAGGCCGAGGCGATCGCCGCTGCCTCGAGCAATGCCGGCTATCCCGCGTCGGTCAAGGGTTAGGGTCGGTCGATGAAGGACGCCACTATCGTCAGAACGGGCATCGTCGGCGCGGCCATCGCGGCCGTCTGCTGCGTCACACCGGTGCTGGTTATTGCCCTCGGTGCCCTGGGCTTCTCCGCCTGGCTAGGCTGGCTGGATTACGTGCTGTTGCCCGCCCTCGCACTATTCCTCGGCATGACGGCCTACGGCTTGTGGCGGCGGCAACGCGCCAGGGCCTGTTGCTCGCCTGAATCACGAACGGGCAACGAGGGTCTCTGACATGTCCGACTGCTGCATACCCCGCGAGAACCTGGCAAGCGGTTACGATCTTGCCGTCGTCGGCGCCGGATCAGCCGGTTTCTCCGCGGCGATCACGGCGGCGGAGCAAGGAGCCCGGGTCGCGCTTATCGGCCACGGCACGATTGGCGGCACCTGCGTCAATGTCGGTTGCGTACCGTCGAAGACCATGATCCGCGCGGCCGAAGCGCTGCATGGGGCGAACGCCGCACGCCGCTTTCCGGGCCTCGTCGGCGAGGCCCATGTCGCCGATTGGAAGCAACTGGTTGCCGCGAAGGACGACCTGGTCGGGACACTTCGACAGAGGAAATATATCGACCTTCTGCCGGAATACAGCGGCGTCGCCTATCTTGAGGGAAGCGTTCGGTTCAATGGCGGCGGCCTTCTTGTGAACGGTGGGGCCGTTGGCGCGGACAAGATCGTCATCGCCACCGGGTCCTCTCCGGCGCTACCCGACATTCCGGGCATTGGCGACGTCCCGTATCTGACCAGCACGACGGCGCTCGAACTGACCGATCTGCCGCGCTCGCTGCTGGTCATCGGCGGCGGCTATATCGGCTGTGAGCTGGCGCAGATGTTCGCCCGCGCCGGAACCGAGGTGACGCTCGTCACGCGCTCGCGCCTGGTGCCCGGGGCGGAGCCGGAGATATCGGGGGCGCTAACCGGATTTCTCCGCGATGAAGGCGTCGTCGTGCGAACGGGTCTCACCTATCGACGGATCGCGGGCACGGACGACGGGGTCGTCTTGACTGTCGAGACGAAGGGAGAAAAGGAAACAATTCGAGCCCAGCATGTCCTACTGACGACGGGCCGTACGCCCAATACCAGGGATCTGGGACTGACCGGGGCGGGCATCGAGCTGACTCCGGAAGGCGGTGTTTCGGTCGATGACCGGATGCGGACGACGAGAGCGGGCGCCTATGCGGCAGGCGACGTGACGGGACGCGATCAGTTCGTCTACATGGCGGCTTACGGCGCCAAGCTGGCGGCGCTCAACGCGCTGAACGGCGACAGCCTCGTCTACGACAATTCCGCGATGCCCTGGGTCGTCTTCACCGACCCGCAGATTGCCGGCGCAGGCCTTACCGAGGCAGCAGCCCGGGAAGCAGGCTATGAGACCAAGATCTCCATCGTTCCCCTCGATCAGGTCCCGCGGGCGCTGGCTGCCCGCGACACGCGGGGGCTCATCAAGCTGGTCGCGGATGCAAAGACCGACCGCCTTCTCGGCGGTCAGATCCTAGCGCCGGAAGGCGCCGACAGTATCCAGACCCTGGTCCTCGCGCTCAAGCACGAGATGACGGCGACGGCACTCGGGGCGACAATCTTCCCCTACCTGACCACGGTTGAGGGGTTGAAGCTGGCGGCACAGAGCTTTGGCAAGGATGTGACCAAGCTCTCCTGCTGTGCGGGATGAATGGTGCGCCGCATAGGCCGGCGGATCTCGTCGGCAGTTTCGCTCCCCTCATGCTCTTCTGGGGCCTGCCGATAGCCGCGATGCTTGCCGCCATCGTCGCGGTCCATCCGCTCAAGACGATCGTCTGGGCGACGGCGCTGGTCTGGATGGGGGCTGCCTGCCTGGTCAATGCCAGGCGCTGCGGGCGCACGCATTGCTACTTCACCGGTCCGTTCTTCCTGTTGATGACGATCCCCGTTCTCCTGCATGGCTATCACGTCTTCTGGCTCGGCACCGACGGGTGGAAATGGCTCGGCATTGCCGTTGGCGTCGGCGGCGGCGGCCTCTGGTGCCTGACCGAGAAGCTCTGGGGCAGGTTTCTCGGCAACGCGTGAAGGGGCCGACCGGCCGATGCCCGGACAGCATGTGCCCGTTCCCGGAATGCCGGCAATGATCGGCCGCCGGGATCGATCTTTTGCCCTCCTCCGCGCCCTGACTGCGTTTCGGGAATGCCCATGCCGCGATAATGGGTTATCTCGATAACGCGACAGGTTTGCCGGAACGCGTGAGGGAGAAACATGAGTGCAAGGTTCGAAAGAGTGGGCGCGACCGTCGATCTGCTCGGCGAAAGCCCGTTGTGGGATGTCGAAACGGCCGCCTTCTACTGGATCGACACCCGTGGCAGGAAGATTCACCGGCTCGACCCGGAAACCGGCGCATATCGCGACTGGTCGGTACCCGGGCAGATCGGCAGCATGGCGCTTCGCCGGAACGGCGGCGCCGTGATCGCGCTCGACGGCGGCTTCTGGCGCTTCGACTTCTCCGACGGCTCGGCCGTCCCGATCGCCGAACCCGAGGCGGATGACCCGCGCACACGGTTCAATGACGGCAAGGTCGATCGGCGCGGCAGGTTCTTCGCCGGCTCGATGGGCATCAGGATCCGGGACCCGCTGCTCGGCACGCTCTACCGGCTGGACCCCGACATGTCGGTGCATCCGGTCGAGAGCGATATCGGCGTCTCGAACGGACCTTGCTGGAGCCCCGACAACAAGGTCTTCTACTTCAACGACACGGAAACGCGCCTGGTGCACGCCTACGATTACGATATCGAGACCGGGAGCCTCGGCAACAAGCGGCTCTTTGTCGACCTCCGGGAGCATGACGGGGCCGGCGACGGGGCGACGGTCGACCAGGAGGGCAATCTCTGGATCGCGCTGGTCTTCTCCGGCGAGATCGCCTGCTTCGCACCGGACGGGAAGCTCATCGAACGGATCAGGACGCCCTGCAGGATGCCCTCGAGCGTGATGTTCGGCGGGCGCGATCTCGACGTGCTCTACCTCACCTCGATCAGCGATACCGGCATTCGCCAGGCCGACGGCCCGCAGGATGGCGGACTGTTCGCGATAACCGGGCTCGGCGCGAAAGGGCTGCCCGAAGTCAGGTTCGCGGGGTAGCGCCGACCGCCGGGTCGAGGTCGCCCGGCACGACAGGACAGCAAGTCCAGGAAAAGGAGCCAAGTGACATGGACAAGACCGTCATTCCGACGCCCTGGCCCGGCCGAATGCCGGCTTCGCGATTCCGGGTCATGCGGCCGACCGCGAATTACGAGGCTGTCCTCGCCTTCTACGAGCAGGGTGTCGGGCTCGATAGGCTCGGTGAATTCGTCGATCACGACGGATATGACGGCACCATGCTCGGGCTCCCCGCCGAGACTTATCACCTCGAGATCATCCGGACCCCGGACGCCGACGCCAATCCCTGCCCGAACAAGGATAACGGGCTGGTCTTCTATATCGACGATCCCGACGCCCTGGCCGAGGTCGTGGCCCGAATCAGGGCGATGGGCTATTCGCCGGTATCGGCCCGGAATCCATGGTGGGGCAACCACGGCGCCGTGACGTTCGAGGACCCGGACGGGTGGCCCGTGATCCTGTCACCGTCCAACAGCTAGCGACATTCACGCGCGGGGCTAGTCCAGTACGGCCTTGAGGACTTCCGCCTTCACCACCTTCCCGCCGCTGTTCTTCGGAAACGAGTCCATGAAGAATACATGCTTCGGATGCTTGTAGCTCGCCAGCTTCACGGCGCATTCCACCCTGATTGCCTCGCGCGTGGCGTCCTCCGACATCCCGGAGGCAAGAACCAGCGCGACGCCGACCTCTTCCCCGAACGTGGCGTGCGGCACCGGGAACACGCAGCATTCGGAGACGCCGGCCACTGCCGAGACCACGCGCTCTATTTCCGCGGGGTAGATGTTCACGCCCCCGCGAATGATGACATCCTTGGACCGGCCCTTCAGGCTGAGAAAACCTTCTTCATCGAGGACGCCCAGGTCGCCGGGATAGAAGAAGCCATCGCGGAAGGATTTCGCGGCGGCCTCGTCGTCACGGAAGAACCATTGCGCCACACCGGGGCCGCGATAACGCACGGATCCGGTTTCACCCGCCGGAAGCGGCTGGTGATCGTCACCCACGACCTGCAGATCGACACGAAAGGCCGGACGCCCCACCGTGTCGGGGTGATCCACCTGGTCTTCCGGGGCCAGCACGGAAACGCCGCCGCCCTCGGTCGACGCATAATACTCGTAGTAGTTCCGGGTCAGTCGTTCCCGCACCGCCACCCGCTCGTGAGCATGCAAGGGCGAACCCGAGGAGATGAGTTGGCGAAGGTGCCTGAACCCGGTCAGCTCTTCATCCGGCAGTTCCAGCAGGCGACGCAGCAGGGTGGGCACCAGGAACAGCGCCGTTGTCCGGGTTTCTCTCACCGCCCGGGCGAGCTCCTCGATCTTGAATGGCGGCGTGTTGAGGATCAGTGTCGCACCGATGGCGATCTGCGACAGGGTGAAGGCCCGGCCGCCGCCGAAATAAAGCGGCGTCGCCGTCATGAACCGGTCGTAGCTGGAAAACCCCAGCGACGCCATCTGGCTGACCGTGCGGGCGAACATCTGCTCGTGTGTCAGGAGCGGTCCGGTCGGCCGGCCGGTGGTACCCGACGACAGCGAAACGATCATGTCGGTATCGGTGCCCCGTACAATCGGCGCATCGTTCGCCGCGGTCTGCAGACGCCTTTTCCAGTCGCTGTCGACGACGACGACGGGGCACTCGACGATCTCCGCTACCGGTTCGTCGCTGAGTAGAATACGGGGCTTGAAGAAAGCGACCATGCGGCGCTTCTCGTCAGCCTGCCAGCGGGCATCGACGGGCAGCGTGATCGCGCCGATTCGCGCCAGCGCGAACATGAGCGCGACATACTCGACCGAATCCCTCATGCCGAGGCCGACGAGATCCCCTTTCTGAACGCCGTCCTCGATCAGGATATTCGACGCGCGCCGGACCAGCGCGGCAAAGTCAGCGTGGGTAAGGCTTTCACCGCCGTGAATCAGCGCCGGATGGTTGCCGCGGGAGACGGCGGCCTGGTCCAGGGTCTCGGCGTAATTGAATCCGGAGCTCATCTGCTCATCCTCTGCCATCGATCGCAGCGGCACGCCGCGAAAATCCGGGTTTTCCCAATTGTCTTATTGACATAATCTTCATCTGTCCGATTATTCAAACACAAAATTGGACTTATCTGTCCTCCGAATGACTTCGCATGGGGGCTGTAACCAGAGGGACCAGGACATGGGAAAGACACGCTTCATGATTGCGGCCATCGCGGCGGTGCTGTGCACCAGTGGCGTGGCAAGCGCAGAGACATTCATCCGCATCGGATCGGGGCTTGCCGGTACCTACCCGATCGTCGGCGCGAAGATGGCCGAGATCATCAACGAGAATGTTGAAGGGGTCACCGCGACCACCGTCGCCGGCGGCACCGAGGCCAACTTTGCCCTGATGTCGCAGGGCGAGATCGAGATCGTTCTGACCTATGGCTTCCTGACGCCGCGCGTCCAGGCAGGCAAGGGGTCGCTTGGCGTCGCCACGCCGCAGGCGCGTCACCTGATGACGCTTTACGGGGCGTATTTTCAGCCCGCCGCCTCCAAGGACAGCGGCCTGACGGCCCTGGCCGATCTGGAAAAGGGCAGCTACCGCATCTGGGGCGCCAATGCGACGTCGATCTTCTACCCGATGATCGCTTCGGCGCTGGAAGCCAACGGCACGAGCTTCGACAAGGTCAAGGCCGCCGGCGGCACCGTGGACGAGATCGGATACTCCGACACCGCGGGCGCGATGCAGGACGGGCGCCTCGACGTGGCGTTCTTCGCCGGCCCGGCGCCCTACAGCCTTCTGATGCAGATCGAGAACAAGCCCGGTTTCACCCTGCTTGGCTTCGACGAGGCGGCCGGCAAGGCCTACAGGGCCGCTCTTGCCGGCACGCGGATGCGTGAGCTTCCGGCCGGCACCTACGAGGGGCAGACCGAAGCTGTCATGCTGCCCTACCTGATGAACGAGGCGGTTATCTCGGCCGACGTGCCCGAAGACATCGCCTACAAGATCACCAAGGCGCTCGTCGAGAACGTCGACAAGTTCCATGAGCTCTTCAAGGGCGCGGAGGAAATCCAGCCGGCGACGATGCGCTCGCTGGCCTCGGTGGAAACGCACCCGGGTGCCGTCAAGTATTACGAAGAAGCGGGCATCAAGGCCGACGATTGATCCTGGCCGACAGAAGGGAGCGGCGGTGCCGCTCCCTTTCGTTTTTCGAAAGTACGACATGTCTTCCTCCCAGCCGAAAAACGCCCTGACGAGCCTGCTCAGGGGGAACGCCGCCGCTAGGATCAACGGCTTTCTCATCCTGTTCATGGCGGTGTTCTTCACGCTGATGCATCTCTACGCGGCAATCTACGGCGCGCCGCCGACGATGCTGTTTCGGCCGCTGCATCTTTCGCTGGCACTGGTCCTTCTGCTCCTCATCCACCCGCTCGGACGGCGCTGGTCCGACCCGTTCAACCGCTGGTCGATCATTGACGGGGCGCTGTTTGTCGGGGCGGTGTGGCTGATCTGGTACTACGTATCGACGTCGCAGGGCTGGGCACTGCGACAGGTCATCATGTCGAACGTCGATGTCTTCGCCGCGCTGCTGACACTGTTCCTGATCGCCGAGGGCGTGCGGCGCACGCTGGGGCCGATCCTGCTGATCGTCGCCGGGTCGTTCGTCGTTCATGCGCTTTTCGCCAATTACGCGCCGGGCATCCTGTACGGCCCGCCGGTAAAGCCGCTGACGCTGCTCCGGGCGCTGGTTCTGGGCGATTCCGGTATCTTCGGTACGCCGCTCGGCGTCATGGCCCAGTATGTCGTGATGTTCATTCTCTTCGGCAATCTCCTCGCGGTTGTCGGTGTGGGAAACTTCTTTCTGCGCCTGTCATTCTCGCTCTTCGGCCATCGGACGGGCGGACCGGCGAAAGCCGCCGTCGTTTCATCGGCGATGATGGGCACGCTTTCAGGCAGTGCCATCGGCAACGTCCTGACCACGGGCGCCTTCACCATCCCGCTGATGCGCCAGCTCGGCTATCGGCCCGCATTCGCCGGCGGAGCGGAGGCCGCGGCCTCGACTGGCGGGATGATCATGCCGCCAGTGATGGGGGCGATCGCTTTCATCATGGCCGAGTTTCTCGGAAGGCCCTATTCCGAGATCATCCTGGCCGCCCTGATCCCGGCGCTGCTCTATTTCCTGGTGATCTTCGTTGCCGTTCACTTCGAGGCACTCCGCACGGGCCTCCGAACCCTGCCGAAAGATGCGCTGCCGCGCACATGGGAAGTCCTGCGGAAGCAGAGCTACCTGCTTCTCCCGATAGGGCTGATCATCGGCGGCCTGATGGCGGGTTACTCGATCGTCCTCGTCGCGGTTATCGCCGTGTTCGGGACGATCCTCATCGGCTTCGTGAACCGAAGCACCTGGCCGACGCCCTTGCGGCTCGCGGAGGCGATCGAACAGACCTCGCGTTCGACGGTCGCGCTTTCGGTGACCGCGGCCGCGGCAGGTGTCATCATCGGCGCGATTTTCTCCACCGGCCTGAGCTTCCAGATCACCCAGGGTGCCCTGCAGATCGCCGGCGAGCGGCTCTGGCTGTTGCTGATCATGAGCGGCATCGTTGCCATTGTCCTCGGCATGGGGATGACGGCCTCGGCGGTCTATATCACCATGGTCGCCACCGTCGTCCCGATTCTGCGGGCGATGAACGTGGATGAGCTCGCCGCGCACATGTTCGCGTTCTACTTCGGAATCGTTTCCAACATCACGCCCCCCGTTGCGCTTGCCGCGTTCGCTGCCGCGCCGCTTGCCAACGCGAACCCCATGGCAACCTCGGTGGCGGCGGCAAGGCTCGGGATCGCCGCCTTCATCATCCCGGTCATGTTCGTCTATCAACCCGCCCTGCTGATGATCGGAAGCTGGAGCGTGATCCTACAGGCCTCGGTCACGGCAGCCTTCGGCCTCAGCGCCCTGTCGATTGCCTTTGTCGGCTATTTCTCGGCCCCGATCATTCTGCCGCTGCGCCTTGTCATGATCTTCGGCGCGGGGATGATGATCATTCCCGAATGGCGGACCGATCTGGGCGGAACCGCGATCGTGTTGCTCACGCTGCTTGCCAGCCGCTTCGTCAAGGCACGACAGGGCAAGAGCGAGGAACGCGCGAGCGGCTCGCGGAAAAGCGCGATCCGCATGGCTGTGGAACGACTGATCGCCAAACGGGTTGCCAAGGCGGCGTTGGGCGAAGGAGACGGCGAGGCGAGCGGCCTCGAGGGGCCTCGCAAGCTGGCCGATCTGACGCGCGCGCAGGAAGCGTACGGCGGCATCGCGGCGCATACCAGGTTTGCCCTCTGGTTCGGCTGGGCCGTCTTCGCGCTGCTGGCCGTCGGGATGCATGTCATGGGCACCTCGCTCATCCAGGCCCGCGACCCGCAGACATGGGTCTGGCAGATGGCGGCGCTCAGCCTCTTTCTGACGGCCGGCCTCGCTGTCACCTTCTGGCGGTCGGCGCTCACCACCCTTGCTGCGGGCGAACGCGATGGCGAGCCAGCGTAGAAAGGACCGGCGATGACACGGGAGGATGTGTCGCGACAAGCGGTGATCCGGCGCGGGTTCGTGGACGTGACGGACGGCCAGATCCATTACCGCGAGGCAGGATCGCGAGCGGCACCCGCCCTTGTGCTCGTCCACGCCTCGCCCGGGTCCGCCAGGGGGTTCGAACCCCTGATGGCTGCGCTGGCGAAGGAACGCTGGGTGATCGCGCCCGACACGATGGGAAACGGCGATTCCGCCGGCGCGATGCCCGAGCAGCCCGAGATCCCGTTCTTCGCGGGGCGCCTGCGTGAGGCACTCGACGGCCTTTCGATAGAGAATTGCGATCTTTACGGCGCCCACACCGGCGGTTCAATCGCGGCACAGCTAGCCATCGATGCTCCGCATTTCGTGCGGAAGCTGGCGCTCGACGGAATCGGCCTCTATCCGGAATCGCTCCAGGCGGAAATCCTCGAACGCTATGCGCCGGAGCTGCAGGCCGATCTGCATGGTTCGCACCTGAACTGGATCTGGCATTTCGTGCGCGATACCTACATGTTCTGGCCGTGGTACGCGACCGACGCGGCCCATGCCCGCAAGGTGGGTCTGCCCGCACCGGAAACATTGCATGACAAGGTGGTCGACGTGGCCAAGGCCTACCGCACCTACCACCTCTCCTATCGCGCGGCCTTTCGCTTCGACAAGCGTCGGGAGTTCGCCCGGATTGCCGTGCCCACTCTCGCGGCCTGTGCGGAAGGCGACATGCTCGCCCAATGGCACGACGAATATGCCGCCCTCATTCCCGGCTCGGTCAAGGCGACGATCCCCTCGGTCTACGCGAGCCCCGGAGCCGCGGCGGAGGCGTTGCTGGCATTCTTCCGGTCATGAGGCGCAACTGAAAAAGGCCCCGGGTGAAACCGGGGCCTTTCGGGTGACAAGGACGATGTCAGTCGTCCAGGCCATACAGCCTGATCGCGTTGTCGCGGAGGAATTTCCGCTTCGCGCCGTCGGGAATGCCCAGGTCTTCGACCTCTCTCCGGGTGCGCTCGAAATCGAGCACGGGAAAATCCGTCCCGAAGAGAACCTTGTCCTGTCCGAATGACTTGATGTAATGGACCATCGAGTCGGGCCAGTATTTCGGCGAATGGGCATCCAGCCCGATAAAGACATTCTTGTGCTTCCAGGCCATCGCGATCATCTCGTCGGTCCACGGAATGCCCACATGAATGCCGATCAGCTTCAGTTCCGGGAAATCGCAGGCCACGTCGTCCAGCGTGATCGGGCGGCCGACGCTCCGGCGCGGGTAGGTCGGATCGTAGATCATCGACTGCCCGACCTGGAGCTGGATCGGAACATCCAGCTCGACGCACTTGGCATAGAATGGATAGTAGCGGGCGTGGTTCGGCGCCAGCTCGAACCAGTGCGGATAGGAATGCGCGCCGATGAAGCCGAGTTCCTTCACCGCATATTCCAGCTCGCGCACGCCGGCCATGCCCTCGGTCGGGTCAACGCCCGCAAGTCCGTAGAAGCGGTCGGGATGGGCCTCGACCGCGCGGGCGACCATTTCCAGCGGGATCCGATAGCAGGCGGCCGGGCCGACAGGGCCGTTCTTGGCGGCGATCAGGAAGGACTTCTCGATACCCGCCGCGTCCATCCGGCGCAGCATTTCTTCCAGCGATACGCCCGCCATGGTGTCATCGCTGACCTTCATCTTGCCCTGATAGAACTGCTTGCGGCTGGCCGGGCGCAGCGCCTCCACCTCGTCGGTGAACAGGTTCACCACGGTATCGATTGCCTTGACGTCATTCATGACGATTCTCCTGAACTGTCAGAGCCCCAGCTCTTTTGCGATGATATCTCGTTGAATTTCGTTCGATCCCTCGCCGAAGGAATACAGGCGGGCATCGCGCCAGTAGCGCTGCATCGCGCTTTCGGCGGCGTACCCGGCGCTGGCGAGAATCTGCATGCCATGCTCCGTGACGAACTGCAGGCTTTCGGTCGCCTGGACCTTCGCCTGGGAGGCAAGGCGCCTGGTATCGCGATCCTGCGAGATCAGCCACGCGAGATTGCGGACCACGAGTCTGGTCGCATCGACCCGCATCTGCATATCCGCGATCCGGTGACGGATGACCTGGAACTTGCCGATCGGCCGTCCGAACTGCTGGCGCTCGCGGGCATGGGAAATGGCCAGGTCGACGGCCGCCTGCGCGCAGCCCGTTACCGTGGCCGCCATGCTGGCGCGGGAATAATGCAGGGTGGACATGAGATGCCCGAACCCGCGGCCCTCCTCGCCCATCAGCGCGCTGTCGGGCACGAATACGCCATCCAGGGCGATTTCCCAGCTTGGCATGCAGTTATTGCCGACCTTGGGTATCGGCGTCATCGCGATGCCGTCCTGGCCGCGCGGCACCAGCAGCATCGAGATACCCTTGGGCCCTTCGCTTCCCGGATCGGTGCGCGCGGCGATCAGCAGGTAGTCGGCTCCGTCCGCGTCGCTGATCCAGGTTTTCGAGCCGTCGATCACCCAGCCGCCATCGGTGCGGACGGCACGGGTGCGGATAGCCCCCGCATCGCTACCGGCCTGGCTTTCCGTCAATGCCAGGGCAATGAGACATCTGCCTTCGACGATACGGGGAAGCAGATCGGCCTTCTGCGCGTCCGAGCCGTAGCGCAACAGCGACATCGCGCCAAAGCCGACAACCCGGTTGAAGATCGAGCCCACGGCATAGGCGTGGTAGGCGAGGCGTTCCTGAACGAGCGAGACCGTGTACCAGTCGAGCGCGGTACCGCCGTAGGCCTCCGGGATGGGCAGACCGAAAAATCCTGCCTCGCCCATCAATGGCAGCAGGTCGTAAGGGGGAACATGACCTTCGTCGCGACGGCGCGCCTCCTCGGGCGGCATGTGCCGGGCCATGAACTTGTCCACGGTATCGAGGATCAGCGTCTGCCTTTCGTCCGTGTCGAACTGCTGCATGATGGTTCGTCCCATTCATCGATCTGCCTGATCTCGCCCGGAAATCAGGATCCCGCGTCGCTGTCGTCAGACCACGAGACCGGTACCTTCTCGTGCGGCGCCATGGCGGCATGAAGCACGTGTCCAATTACCGTCAGCAGGATGCCGATCGCGACTTGCTGGCCGGGTGACGGAATCGCGCCGACTGGGAGCCGGTTGCCGGACAGCCCGCGCAACCTGTCATTCCGAGTTCTGCCCGTCGTAGCGCTGCCCGAGAGCGAGCATGCCAGGGGTGCCGATCCGTTGGTTGAGGCCATCGAAATCAAACATTCGCGCCTTGAACGGGGTGTTTGAGCCGTTGGCGCGCAGGCTGGCGTAATAGTCTTCCGCCGTGCGGGCCAACGCCCGGACGATCCCGCCCGGAAAGATCACGATGCTGAAGCCGAGATCCTGCAGGTCGCTCGCCGTCCGGATCGGCGTGGCGCCGCCTTCGACCATATTCGCAAGCAGCGGAATGCGGCCCTTGAACGTGGCGGCAACGCGCGTGAGTTCGTCGCTGGAGCGCGGCGCTTCGATGAACAGGATGTCCGCGCCCGCACTGACATAGGCTTCGGCCCGCTCGAGGGCGGCGGCGAAACCTTCCACCTGAATGGCGTCCGTGCGTGCGATTATCAGGGTGTCATCGCTATTCCGCGCGTCGGCCATGGCGGCGATCTTGCCCGCCATCTCCGACGCGGGGATCAGGGACTTGTCCGCCAGATGCCCGCAGCGCTTGGGATAGGACTGGTCTTCGAGCTGCACGGCGGAAGCCCCGGCACGTTCGTAGAGCCGGATGGTACGCTGGGCGTTCAGGGCGTTGCCGAAGCCGGTGTCCGCATCGATTATGACCGGCAGTTTCACCCGATCCCTTACCAGGGCCATCGTTTCGGCCATCTCGGTGACCGAGGTGAGCCCGATATCCGGGCGACCGAGCCGCGTGTAGGCGACCGCCGCACCGGAGAGATAGAGCGCCTCGAACCCGGCCTGCTCCGCCAAGGTTGCCGTAAGGCCGTCATAAACGCCGGGCGCGATGAGGATCTCGGAAGACTTGAGGCGGGTGCGCAGGTTCATGCCGAGCCCCCCAGCAGCGCGATTGTTTCCGCGCATGTCATGACATTCGTGACCGAATCGAGCGAGACCAGCGTGGCCTCGTGCGTTTCCTGCTTGAAGGCCGCGCAACCGTCCGAAAGCAGGATCGTCTCGATGTTGCGCAGGTGGGCGTCGCGCATCGTGCTGGCAACACCGCCGTTGGTCACAATTCCGCCCACGATCAGCATATCGATACCCAGTGCGCGCAGGATGTATTCCAGTCTTGTCTGGTAAAAGGCGGAATAGGCCACTTTCTCGACCGTGTAATCCGCCGGCGCCAACGTCGCCACCAGCGAGTGCCCGAAGCTGCCGGGTGCGAAATCGCCGGTCGTCAGAAAGGGACGGAGCTCCCTGAGATGCGGCGCGATGAGCGGCACCCCGCCCGGCCCCGGCACGAGGGTGAACTGGGCCGAGATATAGATCCCCCCTTTGGCGCGGAGCGCGTCACGCACCGGGGCGATCCGCTCGGGAAGCGCCCCGATGGCCGGGGCGGATTGTCCGGCGCGTCCATAGGCGCCCTCAGGGTGAAGGAAATCGTTCTGAAGATCGATGGTCAGAAGCGCGGCGCGCCTGGGGTCGATCGAGATGCGGTGCCCCATGTTCAAGCCCCCTGTCGCGTGATGATCGTGTTGCCGAAGCGGTCAACGGTGCCGGTCAGGCCCGGATCGATCAACACGGTGGTGTCAGGTTGCTCGAGTATGGCGGGGCCGTGAATCGCCGCGCCAACCGGCAGATCGAGACGGTTGTAGATCGCCGTCTCGTGCCAGTTGTCGCCGAAATACACCTTTCGCGTGGCCTTGCGAGCGCCTTCGACCGTTCCTGTCGTTTCCGGCGCGAGCGTGCTCAGGTCGAATTTCGGCCTGCGCCCGGTGACCGCGCTGCGCAGGTTCATGACCCGGCGCACGCCGTTCGGCAGCACCCGCCCGTATGCGGCGCGATAGGCCTTGTCGAACGCATCCGCGACTTCCGCGCGGGTCGGCGGAACCACCTTGCCGTTCTCGACAGACACGTCGAGAGGGACCGCAACGGTATGCGTCTGGCCGACATAGGACATGTCGAGCTCGAAGGTGGTGCCGCGAGACAGGAACCGCGTATGGGCGGCGTCCAGCATCTCGTGACCGTCCTCCATGTGGCGTTGCATGAAACCCGCCAGCGCCGCCTCGTCGAGATCGGCGACGAACGCGTTTATCGTTTGCACGAAGTCCTGCCGCATGTCGGCGATGACGCAGCCCATGGCAGAAGTCACGCCCGGGTAGCGCGGCACGATGGCGCGCCCAAGACCGACCTCGTCAAGCAACGCACCGGAATGCAGCGCGCCACCGCCGCCGAACGGCATGAAAGCGAACCGTTTCGGGTCGAACCCGCGCTCGATGCTGACGAGTCGAATGGCGCCGGCCATGCGGCTGTTGGCAACCTTCAGGATCGCCGCCGCCGCCTGCAGGGTGGAAAGGCCCAGAGGCCGGCCGACATGCTCGTCGATCGCCCGGGCCGCGGCATCCACATCGAGGCGCTCGAGCTTGCCGCCGATAGGGTTATCCGGATCTATTCTGCCGAGAACGACATTCGCATCCGTGACAGTGGGCCGGGTGTTGCCCATTCCGTAGGCGACCGGACCAGGGTCCGATCCGGCACTTTCGGGCCCGATCATCAGCATCCCGCCCTTGTCGACCCACGCGATCGAGCCGCCCCCCGCGCCGATCGTGGTGATCTCGATCATTGGCAAGCGCACGACCATGCCGAAGTCGACCGACGTCTCCGGCGTGAGCATCGACTCGCCGTTCGCAATGAGCGAGACGTCGAAACTCGTGCCGCCCATGTCGCCGGTAATCACATCGGGAAAGCCCGCGGTCTGCGCGATATAGGCAGCCGCGATCACCCCTGCCGCGGGACCGGAAAGCGCCGTCCGCACGGGCAGGCGACAGGCATTCTCGACCGTCATGACCCCGCCGTTCGATTGAACGATCAGGAACTCGCCGTCGAAGCCGCCCCCTTCCAGCGCCGATTCAAGCCGGTCGAGGTAGCCCGATACCTCGGGTTGCAAATAGGCGTTCAGAGCCGTTGTCGAGAAGCGTTCGAACTCGCGAATCTCGGGCAGGATCTCGTGCGAGGCCGAAACGTGCGGGTTCGGCCAGATCTCGCGAACGGCCGCCGCGGCGGCCCGCTCGTTCTCCGGGTTCGCATAACTGTTGGCAAAGGTCACGGCCACTGCCAAGCAGCCCTCGGCAACCAGTTTGCGCGCGGCATCCCGTACCGCCTGCAGATCGACAGGGGTCCGGATCGTTCCGTCCGCAAGCGTGCGCTCCGGCACCTCCAGTCGCAGGTTGCGGGGCACGACGGGCTTGAAATCGCCACGCAGCCCCCAGGTGGCGGGGCGATCCCTGCGGCGCATTTCCAGGACATCGCGCAGGCCCTCGGTCGTGATCAGGCCTATCCGCGCGCCCTTGCGCTCGAGCAACGCGTTGGTCCCCGCCGTCGTGCCATGAACGACCACGGAAACCGTGGAAAGGGCGGATACCTGTCGGCCGATGCCCTCGAGGAAGCCCGCCGATTGATCCGGCCGCGTGGTGGGAACCTTGGCGACAGTGGCCGTGCCGGTCATTTCGTCGAGCACGAAAATGTCCGTGAAGGTACCGCCCACGTCGACGCCGATCATCCGGCCGGCCTGTGTTTCGTGGTTACTCATCCTCGCGGCCCTCTCCATGCACTGCCGTACTGCGTGTCGGCTTCCTCGGCGCTCAGAAGCCCGAACGCGACATCTTGCGCCACGGCCTCCGCCGCGCGTTCCCCGGCCCGACCATAGCCGCCGCCGCCCGGTGTCTCGAGCCGGACGACCTGTCCCTGTCGCAGCCTGATGCCGTGCATCTTGGAAGTGAGCGGCGGCGTGTGCCAACCGTCATCCTGCTCGTAAGTGAAGACGTTGAGCGCAGCCTCGCCGCCGCCCGTCACGCCCTTGGGCGCAAAGCGACCGCGTTCACCGAAGAGAAAGACCTCCGCGCCATTCTCCTCCAGTATCTCGATCTCGTAGATCGCCCCCATGCCGCCACGGTTCTTGCCGGCTCCCGCGCTGCCGGGCCGCAGGGCCCATTGGCGGAAAAGCACCGGATAGGCGGCCTCGAGGATTTCCATGGGCGGGATCGTGGCGGTCGAGATCGGCGCATTGCCGTGGCTCAACCCATCCCCTTCCGGCGAGCCGCCATGGCCGCCGCCATAGAAACTGAACATGACCCAGGGCTTCCCGTTGCTGCGCCGCCCGGCGATCGAGAGCGCATTGATCGTGCCATAGGCGTTGGCAACGATCCGGTCCGGAGC
Source organism: Oceanibacterium hippocampi (assembly GCF_900172325.1). Taxonomy (GTDB): domain Bacteria; phylum Pseudomonadota; class Alphaproteobacteria; order Sneathiellales; family Sneathiellaceae; genus Oceanibacterium; species Oceanibacterium hippocampi. Next base: position 297,579 of record NZ_FWFR01000003.1, read on the forward strand.
AACCCCTGAAGCGGCGGAGAAAATGACGTCGATCATCCGGAGGATGGTTTCCGTATAGCCCCCGACAGGCGCCGGAAAGTCAGCCGCGAGGAGTGAGCCTTCGGGAATGCGAACGTCGATCGGACGCATCACGCCCGCGTTGGCGGGCAGGTTCGGAAAGATATGCTTGATCGCCACATAGGCCGTGGCGACGGCGGTCGGAAACGCGATATTGACCGGCCCCGCACAACGCGGCGCGGTGCCCTCGAAATCGAGCACCATCGTGTCGCCGCTGATCTCGAGCGCGACCTTGATCGGCAGGGCGCTGTCGCTCACCCCGTCGTTGTCGAGGTAGTCGACGGCTTCCCATCGCCCATCGGGCAACGCGGAAAGCTCGGCGCGCATCAAGGTTTCCGCCCTGTCGCCAAGCGCCTCCAGCGCGGCGCTCACGGTTCCCGCGCCGTATTCCCCCAGCAATTCATCCATCCGGCGAACACCGAGGTCGAGCGCGCCGAGTTGCCCGTTCAGATCCCCTTCCGCAGATTGCGGAAGCCGGGTATTGCGCATCAGGATGTCGATGATGTCGGTATTGACCTCACCGGCCCGCGCAAGACGGACAGGCGGCAGTATGAAGGCCTCCTGGAACGCGTCCGTCGCGGACGGATTGTAGTTTCCGGGTACCGCGCCGCCCAGATCGTGCCAGTGGCCGACGGAGGCGAGGAAACAGAACAGTTCACCCTCGTAGAAATAGGGGCGGACGAGCCGCATATCGGACAGGTGGGTGCCTCCGATATGGGCGTCGTTGAAGATGAAGATGTCGCCATCGTTCAGTTCGCCGAGTTCCGCCGCCTTGTCGATCACGGCCTTCACGGCGAATGACATGACGCCTACGAAGATCGGCAGTCCGGATTTTCCCTGCACCAGCGTATTGCCGCTTTGCGCGTGGTAGAGCCCATGCGAGGCGTCATGTGCTTCGGCGATGATCGGGTTGAAGGCGGCCCGGAACAGCGTCGCATCCATCTCGTCCGCGATCTGCTCCATCCGGCCGGACAGGACGGCAAGGGTGATCGGGTCGATGTCCGCACTCTTTTTCATGTCGCAGCCTTTGCTTCAGCAGATTTCCCGCCCATCGGAACGCAGCGCGGCGTCCGGATATTTCATCGGACGAATCGCAGGGCCTTGCCAACGTTGTATTGTCATTAATACAAATAAAGGACTATGAAAAGGGCAATCCTGCGTCTCTGGAAACGTTCGAAACTTGTGCATGAGCGATGCCTTGCTATCCTGCGCCAACTGGATGCGCCGTTTGCGTTCCGATGCGAGAAGAGGAGTGCGATAGAATGAGCGGTGGCGCCAACCTTCCGGAAGGAGGCAAAGCCCGAAGGGTCTACCTGCTGCTGCGTGATGCATTGCAGAACGGCGCCTATGTTGCCGGAGCAAGTCTGCCCGGAGAGCAACGCCTGGCGGAGACCTATAGCGTCTCGCGAGCGACGGTGCGCCGTGCGCTCGACGCGCTCGCTGCTGACGGGATGGTCGACAAGCGCACCGGCAGCGGCAGCACGGTCCGCGCTCCGGCAAACGCCGCTTCCACGGTCTCGGCGGATTTTTCCACCCTGATTCCGCAACTGACGCTGATGGGCCAATCGACGACCGCGCGCCTCCTGTCCTTTGCGTATGGACCGGCCCCGGAAGGGGTGGCCTCCGCGATGGGACTGCCCGGGGGCGAACGGGTTCAAACCGCGGTCCGTGTCCGCCTCTTCGACGGCAAGCCGCTCTCATATCTGACGACCTACGTGCCGGAAAGTATCGCCCGGAACTACACCGAGGCAGATCTTGCGACCACGCCGCTTTATCGGCTCCTGGAGCGGTCCGGTGTCAAGGTGGACACCGCGCATCAATCCGTTACGGCCACCCTCGCCTCGCCCGACGTGGCGGAGGCACTGGACGTATCGGCCGGCTCTCCCCTGCTGTCGCTGCGCCGCGTCGTGCGCGACAAGGATGGCCGCGGCGTCGAGTATCTGTGGGCGCTTTACCTCGCCGACGTGTTTCGCCTGGAAATGAACCTGAGCCGGGTCGCACAGGGAAGCGAGCGGCATTGGGCTCCGGTGATCGGCGGCCGCGCGAACGGGGAGACGACGATCCAATGACCTCTGTCCCGACAACGCCGCGCACGCTCTTCGCGAAGCTCTGGGATGCGCATGAAATCCTGCAACGCGATGACGGCGCGTCCCTGCTATGGGTCGACCGGCATCTGGTCCACGAGGGGTCGCACCATGCCTTCGCCAAGCTGGCGGAGCGTGGCCTGCCTGTCGCCGAGCCCGCACTGACCACCGGTGTTGTGGATCACTATGCGCCGACGCGCCGCCGAAGCGATATCACGAACCCCGATATCGCCCGCATGATCCGCACGCTGGAGGCGAACACGGCAAGGCATGGCATCCGCTGTTTCAACTTGCGCGATCCGCGGCAGGGGATCGTCCATGTTTGCGGGCCGGAACAGGGCCTGACACTCCCGGGCCTGCTTATCAATTGCGGGGACAGCCACACGTCGACGCACGGCGCCTTCGGCGCACTGGCCTTCGGCATTGGCGCGACCGAAGTGGCGCACGTACTGGCCACACAGACGATCTGGCAGAAGCGCCCGCGGACGATGCGGATTGAAGTCACGGGCCGGCTTGGCCCCGGTGTGTCGGCGAAGGACGTTGCGCTGTCGTGGATCAGCAAACTCGGCGCCGACGGCGCACGTGGCCATGCCATCGAATATGCCGGACCGGTGGTCGAGGCGCTCTCGATGGAAGGGCGGATGACGCTCTGCAATCTCTCCATCGAGGGTGGTGCGCGCTGCGGCATGGTGGCTCCGGATGCGGTCACCTTCGACTACCTCAAGGGCCGCCCCTATGCGCCCGAAGGCGCGGATTGGGATCGCGCCGTGGAAGACTGGAGAGCGTTTGCCAGTGATGGGGACGCGGAGTTCGATCGCACCGAGAGTCTCGATGGCAGCCAGATCGCGCCGACCCTGACCTGGGGCACCAGCCCGGAAGAGGCATTGCCGATCACCGAGGCCGTACCGGATCCGTCGCGCCTGCAAGGTCTCCGCGCCGATCAGGTCAGAGCCGCCCTGGATTACATGGGGCTGACGCCGGGGCGCCCCCTCGCCGGCACGCCGATCGACCAGGTGTTCATCGGCTCCTGCACCAACGGAAGAATCGAGGATCTACGCCTTGCGGCCGCCGTTCTCGCAGGGCGGAAGGCGAAGGTACCGGGCATCGTTTCCCCCGGTTCCACCCTGATCAGGCTTCAGGCCGAGCAAGAGGGGCTGGACCGGATTTTCACCGACGCGGGCCTCGAATGGGTCGAGTCCGGCTGTTCGATGTGCGTCGGGATGAATGGCGATCTCGTCGCCCCGGGGAAGCGCTGCGCCTCATCGACGAACCGGAACTTCAAGGGGCGACAGGGGCGCGGCGCCCGGACCCACCTGATGAGTCCGGCGATGGTCGCCGCGGCGGCCGTGGCCGGCGAACTGACGGACGTACGGCCGATGCTGGAAGGGCGGACCTGAGATGGCGGGCTGGAGCAGACTTGACGGGCTGGCCGTGGCGCTGGCGCAGGACAATATCGACACCGATCAACTGATCCCCGCGCGTTTCATGTCGGTCCCTCGCAAGGATGGCTACGGGGACTATCTGCTGCATGACCAGCGCTTCGATGCCGACGGTACGCCACGGGCCGACATGCCGCTCAACCGGCATCCGAAGGCCGAAATCCTGGTCACGCGGCGGAACTTCGGCACGGGCTCGTCGCGCGAGGCCGCGGTCTACGCCCTGGTCGACTTCGGCATCCGCGCCGTGCTGGCGCCAAGTTTCGGAGACATCTTCGCCTCGAATGCCGTCAACAACGGCCTCCTGCCGGCGCGCGTACCGGAACAGATCATCGACGCACTGATTTCGCGGATCGGCGCCGATACGGCGACGCTGTCGATCGATCTGGAAAACTGTGACATCCGGACGCCCGACTCGCGGATTTCCTTCGAACTCGATCCGGTGTGGCGCCTGAAACTCATGAACGGCTGGGATGACATCGATCTGACGTCCCGGCATCGCGACGCGATTGCCGCGTTTCGCGCGCGCCGCGAGGAAAAGACGCCTTACGTGATGCTGCGCGACGATCATGCCTGAGAGCCCGCGGATCGACCCCTGACGGTCTTCTAGCTCCGCTCTTCCACGACCGGCTGCCAGATGACGTTCTTCGTTCGATCGCCGCGGGTGAGCTCCTGGGAATACTCATACATGTCGGGTCTGTAGAGCGCCTCCAGATATTCGACGGGGGCCCCTGAAACGTCCCGCACAAGCCGTTTCACGCAAAGCAGCGCCGAGCCCAGATTGACATCGAGAAGTTGCGCCGTTCGATGATCGGCAAGCCGCGCGGAAATCGCCTGTGATGCCCGGTCGATCTTCCGCCCCTGCTCTTCCAGCAGCATCAGGAGGGGTTTCTCCTCCAACTCGGCGGAACTGAAATTGCTGCCGATCTCCTTCGGCACGAAGGTCGTGAGGTGCGAGAAAGGAACGTTCTTGTAAGAGCGAACCCGCAGCGCTCTCTGAACCTTCTCGCCCTCGGGTAGTTCCAGCAGCTGCCGGATGTCGTCAGGCGGCAGGATGTAGGAGAACTCGATCAATCGCGCTTTCGTGCGCAGGCCCATCGCGACGAGATTGTCGAAAATGCCATTGAGACCGGAATGCAGCGCCTTGGTGGACTTGGGTTTGTTGAGCGGAAACGTACCGCGCCCGCGGGAGCGGGTAATCAGTCCTTCGCTTTGCAGGCGGTCGAGTGCCCGGCGAACGGTAATGCGCGAGACCCCGAACATCTCCGTGAAGTCGGGCTCGGACGGCATGGGTTGATTTACCGGATACTCGCCATCCTCGATGTGCTGCCGGAGAATCAGATAAACCTGGTGGTGAAGAGGCGTGATTTCATCCTGATCCAGCTTCGTTCGTCTCGGCACTGAAAATTCCCTCTCCAGATCAGGCGCACTCCGGGCACACCTCGTCATATGTCACGCACAAGTTACAACGGTCGGCGGAGCAGTTTAAGCACCGAAAGCCGCGCGCTTTCCTGTCAATCGTCACTGGCCACCGGGCTCGATGGATCGTCCGCGTGACCGGGCCTCGTTCTCCATGCCTGGCCGACCCCTTCGGCCGCGAGTAGCGGCAGCAGGTTCAAAGCCCCAGGTAGGACCGCTTGAGGTCAGGATTGTCGAGCAGTTCGTCGGCTGGTCCGCTCAGCGTAATAAGCCCATTCTCGATGACGTAGGCGCGATTGGCCAGCGCCAGCGACTCCATAACGTTCTGCTCGACGAGCAGGATCGAAAGGCCTTCCTCGTGCAACCGGCGGATCAGCCCGAACATCTCCTCGACCAGCAACGGGGATAGGCCAAGTGACGGCTCGTCGAGGATCAACAGCCGCGGCTCTGCCATCATCGCGCGGCCAATGGCCAGCATCTGCTGCTCGCCGCCGGACAGGGTGCCGGCGTGCTGGGTGAAGCGCTCGCCGAGGCGGGGGAAGACCGCGACCACGCCATCGAGGTTACGCTTCCGGTTGGCGCGCCCGCGGCGGTAGCCGCCGAGCAACAGGTTGTCCCGCACGGTCATGTTGGGAAAGACCCGCCGCCCTTCAGGCACCTGGATCACGCCCCGTTCGACAATGCGTTCGCTCGGCGCGCCGCAGATGTCCTCGCCGTCGAAACGGATGGCGCCGCCGAAAGGCGGAAACAGGCCCGAGATAGTGTTGTTGAGTGTCGACTTGCCGGCACCGTTGGAGCCGAGGATCGCGACGATCTCGTCGTCACCGACGTCGAGGTCAACCCCGTGCAACACCTCGACGGCACCATATCCGGCTCGCAGATCGCGCACCTCAAGCACGCTTTCCTCCCGCAGCGAGCCGCTCGCTGGCGCCGTGCCCGAGGTAGGCTTCGATAACGCGCGGATCCTCGGCCATCGCCCGCGGCGGGCCGTCGGCAATGATTGCACCGTTGTTGAGGACATAGGTGTGATCGGACAGGCTCATCACCGCCTGCATGACGTGCTCAATCAGCAAGATGGTGACGCCCGATTCCCGGATGCCCCGCACGACGCGAACGATGTCCTCAACTTCGGTGGCGTTGAGGCCGGCCATGACCTCGTCGAGCAGAAGCAGGCTCGGTCCGGTCGCGAGCGCCCGGGCCAGCTCGAGCCGCTTGCGCCCGGCGACCGTCAGGTCCGCTGCCGGCTGGTCGATCTGACGCATCATGCCGACACGCTCGGCAACCTCGGCTGCACGATCAAGCGCCTGGCGGCGGCTGGCAAGCCGGGCGTGGGCGCCCACCGCGATGTTCTCGCGGACGGTCAGGTTGGCGAACGGCTGAACGACCTGGAAGGTGCGGACCAGACCGCGCCGGCAGATCGCATGCGGCGCCAGCGCGGTGATATCGCTGCCCTTGAACATGACGCTGCCGCCATCGGGCTTGAGAAAGCCGGCGATCGTGGCAAACAGCGTCGTCTTGCCGGCGCCGTTCGGGCCGATCAGCGAGACGATGCGCCCCTCGGGCACCGTCAAGCCGGCCCCGTTCACGGCGGTAAGACCGCCAAAGCGCTTGGTGATGCCGCGCACCTCAAGCATGTTCGGCGCTCCGCGCGGGCCTGGCGCGCCGGCGCAGCAGGCCCATCAGGCCGCTCGGCAGAAACGCCAGCATCAAGACCAGCAGGATGCCGTAGATCACGAGGTCGAGCCCGGGATGGTCGATCCCGGCTGCCGCCGTCAGGGCCTTGGTCAATTCGCCGACGCCGTGCAGCACGATCGAGCCGAGCAACGGGCCGAATATCGTGCCCATGCCGCCGATGATCGGCGCGACCAGCGCCTCGACCGACTTGCCGGGCCCGAAGGCAATGAAGGGGTCCATGAGCAGGAACTTCTGGACATAGAACACGCCGGCGCTGGCGGTCAGCGCGGCGGAGATGCAGATCGCCCGCATCTTGACGGCGAAGGCATCGATACCCAGCGCCTCGGCCGCGTCCTCGTTCTCGCGCACCGCCATCAGTTGGGCTCCGAAGCGCGAATGTTCGATCCACCAGGCAACGAGCAGCGCGACGACGGTTAGCGCGAGAATCATGTAGTAGTAGCCGACGCCGCTCGCGAACTGCAGCATCGTGATCGCCTGATCGGGATCGCGATTGAGCCTGAGGTAGATGCCCTGGCCGCCTTCGGTGATCTCTATCGAGGTCGCCAGCACCCGGAAGGCCTCGGCGAAGGCAAGCGTGATCAGCGCGAAATAGGAGCCGCGCAGGCCGTAGCGAAAGCTCAGATAGCCGATGAAGGCGCCGACCAGGACGCCCGCGAGAACGGCTGGCGTGATCGCCAGCCACGGGTTCCAGCCGTACTGGGTCTGCAGGATCGCCTGCACGTAGGCGCCGGTGCCGAAGAACACCGCGTGGCCAAACGACAATTGCCCGCCATAGCCGCCGAGGATGTTCCATCCCTGACCGAGGACCCCGACGAACAGGGTCAGGATCAGGAAGTCCATCCAGAAGCCGGAGGTCACGACCAGCGGCATCGCCAGCATCGCGGCGAGCGCGCCGAGCGCGACGGCGGTGCGTTGGCCGGCCCTCATCGCAGCTTTTCCCCGAACAGGCCGCTCGGCCGCAGTAGCAGGATCAGGATGAAGATCAACGAGATGGTGATCTGCCCCAGGCTCTCGCCGAGGAACAATCCGCCGACCGACTCGGCGATTCCGATGATGAAACCGCCGACCAGCGCGCCGACGAAACTGCCCATGCCGCCCAGGACAACGACGGTAAAGGCGATCAGCACGAAGGTGTAGCCGATCCGCGGCGAGATCGCGAAACGCGGCGCCAACAGGGCCGCCGCGGCGCCGACGCAGGCCGTGCCGATGCCGAAGCTCAGCGCGAAGATGTGCTCGACATTGATGCCCACGAGGCGCGCGCCCTGGCGCTCTTTCGCGACCGCGCGGATCGCCCGGCCGGTGTCGCTGGCCGACATGAACATCCACAGCGTCGCGGTGATCAACAGCGCCGCGCCGAACGCGGCCATCTGCGTGACGAGAAGGTACGTCACGCCCAGGTCGATACCGGCCAGTTCGTAGGGAACGCGGATATTGCGTTCATTCGCGGTAAAGAAGAACAGCGCCAGATTCTCGATGACGATCGAGACGCCGAGCGTGACCAGCAGGGTGATCTCGTCGCGGCCGTGACTGGTCTTGCCGATGACATAGCGCTGCAGCCCGTAACCGAACAGGAAAGCCGCCACCAGGATGACCGGCATTGCCATGTAGGGGTCGACGCCGACAATCTGGTTCAGGAAGAAGACGCCGTACATGGCCAGCATGAGCAGCGTGCCATGGGCGAAATTGATGATATGCAGGACGCCGTAGATGAGCGTGAGACCGAGCGCAACGAGCGCATAGACGGCCCCCGTCATGGTGCCGTTGATGATCGACGCGAGAATGATCCCGCAGCCGTGCCCGGTCAGATTGGCGCAGGCATCCATGGTCAGTTCATGTGCTGGCGGCCGGGGCGCGGCGGAAGCGGCACCGCGCCGCCTCCGCCGCCATGCGTCGTTGCGCGTCTCACGCCGGGCGCGGGAAGACCGCCTTGGACGTCGCGTAATCGGCTGGCGCGATGACCTCGATCTCCTGGCCCTGATACTGCAGGTTCAGGGGCTGCGCGCCCTGATTCTGGCCATTGACGAACTTTGTCGGGCCATAGGGCATGATGTGATCGCTCCAGTTGCTGGCGGCCAGCGCATCGATGATCTTCTTGCGGTCGGCGGATGCGGCCTGCTCCATCGCGTCGGCCACCAGCTTGACCGCGCTGTAGGCAAGGAAGACCTCGTAGGTGAAGTGCACGCCGGCGGCCTCGCTGATCTTGCGAAGCGCCATGGCCCCCGCGCTCTTCGGATTATACCAGTGATTGCAGTCCATGATGTACTGGCAGGCCTCCGGGTACTCCGCGAGGAACTTGTAGGACGAGCCGCTGCCGCCGAGCACCGAGTAGATGCCCTTCGGTTGTACGCGCTGCTGCTGCATGGTGCGCACCAGAAGCTCGTACTCGTTCGGATAGCTGGACGGGATCACGACATCCGGATTGGCCGACTTGATCTGCAGCACGATGTTGCTGAAGTCGCGATGCGGTGTCGGATGCCCCACCTTCGTTACCGAGAAGCCGGCCGCGGTCAGGCCCTCCTCGAGCAAGGCAGCCGTGCCGCCGCCGAACGGCGTCGAATCCTCATGCACGATCATGATCGATTTGACCGGCTTGCCCGCAGCATCGTTCATGGCGATGAAGCGCTCGACGCCGACCTTGGTGATGACGCCGTAGCCCGGCCCGAAGCGGAACACGTTGTCGAGCCCGCGTTCCACGATCTTGTCGGTGACGCCGACGTCGACGACGTGCGGGATGCCGTATTTCGCCGCGACCTGCGTCGTCGACATGCTGATGCCGCTGGCATAGGCGCCGACGATGCACGACACGCCGGCTTCATTGAACTTCTCGACCTCGGACGCGCCGATTTCCGGTTTCGACTGTGCGTCGCCGAGCACCGCTTCGAGCTGTGCCCCACCGAGCGACTTGATGCCGCCGGAGGCGTTGATCTCCTTGATCGCCTCCACGGCACCGAACCGGCACTGCGTACCGTTGAACTGCAAGAATCCTGTCACCGGATGTACCAGGCCGATCTTTACCGGCGCGGCCTGTGCCCGCAGAACGCCGGGGAAACCGACGATACCCGCCGCCGCTGCCGAGCCGGCCACGAACCCCCGTCGCGTAATCTGGTACGTCTTTCGCTTCTCAGTCATCTCCGCCTCCCATCTTGCACGATAGAACCATTTTATTCTGCTTGTCTGCAGTGAGTCCTCGTCGATCGGATTCTATGCTCGCGACCTCCAACCAGACTTTGTGTCGTCAGGCGCCAGCAATTGCCCGGCCGATGGCGGCCGGTGATGTGCGCGCCCGACCGGCCGGCCCGGTCGCAGCCATCCCGCGCAACCCTTCAACGGACGTATGGACTGGCGGGGTCGGGATGTCATGGCGCCAGCGAGCGCCGCGGCCGCGCTCACGCAGGGCCAGCCTGTTGGCGGCCGGCTCACCGAGCTCCCGCCGCGGGACATGCCGCATAGGTCACCGGTAATCGCCTTTCGCCCGGCGGAAACGGGGCATTCCGTTTCCCGCCGACGGCGATCGCATTGCGCAGAACCGCGCGGATCTGATGAGGGAGGGGGGGCGGCAGGCCAGCGTCGATCCGGATCTCCCGACCCGTCTCACCACGCATAGCCTGCGCGAGCGCTGGACTCATGGTTCCCCATTTTGGCGACGGCGACCGCGTCACGCCCAATTGATATAATGATATATTTACATGTCAATTGGAGCCTCGCGAGTCATTTCTGGAAGAGGAAAAATGACATGCCGATGGGCGCCGGGACCGTCATTGACGGTTACGGTGAAGGGGCACCCGAGGCCGACGGGGATCCTGTCCGGTCACCAGGCGCGATCACAGGGCGGTATCGCGGGCGACGGACGAACCGCGCGAGCCACAGCCTGTCAGGGCAGAATACGCATCCGCCGCAACTCGCCCAGGACCTGCAAAAAGGCCTGTTCGCTGTCCACCGCAGCGGAAAAACCGAACCGACGGGCCTTGATCGTCGAGGAGATGTCGTCCCAGGTGGCGGCGAGCAGTCCGTCGAGATAGGACCACGAGACGAGTTGCGCCATGGCCGCCGGCCGCAAGCCATGCTTCCGCACCACACCGTCCCAGACCGCCGCCTTGTCGGCCATCATCTCGGCGAGCGGAATCTGCTGCACCGGCCCAACTTCCATCCCGAAAAAATCGGCGATCCGGGGCCACAGATCCTGCCAGCGAAAGACGTCGCCGTTGGTGATGTTGAAGCTTTCTCCGGTACAAGTCGGCGTCGTGGCAACCCATTCCATCGCCTCGGCGAGCAGGGTCGCCGTGACCCCTTGCGAGATCTTGGCGTAACTCGCCGGCGGGCCGGGAAAGCGCAGCGGCAGGTCGAGTGCTCTCGATATCGCCGCATAAACCCCAATTGCCGTGACGAGGCTGTTGCCGGTTCCGCCGTTGTGACCCCAGACCGTGTGCGGCCGCAGGGTCGAGAAGGTCCAGGTCTTGCCACGCTGACGGCTGGCGATGACGTCATACTGGGAATGATAGAAATTCGGCGACATGTGTCGCGGGTCGGTTTCCCGCGCCGGCAATCGATAGGGTCCGAGGTGGCTGCCGTACCATTTCGTGCCGTGAACCAGGCAGACATGCCGCAAGTCCGCCGCCACTGGCTCGAGGACATCGAGAAGATTCGTCAATGCGGCGAGGTTCGCGTCTGCCTCCTCGGCAGGCGTCCCGCCGGGTAGCCGGGTGGTGAGGAAGACATGGCTCACGGACGCGAACTGCTGTCGCTGCGCATCCAGTTTCGCCCGGTCGAGGAGATCGACCGCGACGAAACCGTCGGCCGGCACATTTGCCGGCTCGTTGCGGGACAGTCCGATCGTGCGCCAACCGGCGCTCGCCGTCAGGCGATGAAGCAGGGTCCAGCCGACGACACCCGTCGCGCCGACCACCAGCGCCGTTCGGTTCGTACTGCTATTGTCCGCCATCGGCTTTCGCGGCCCCCTGCTTGCGCTGTCGCATGTCGAAACAGCCCGGCCGCATAGTCGGGTCCTCGCCCGGCCCGACGATCGCCGATTTCTGGAGCTTCTGCGTCGACGTCGTGGGCAGCGAATCCAGGAACAGCACCCATCCCGGCGCCTTGAAATAGGCGAGCCGGGCCAGCGCCAGGTCGACGATCTCCATCGCCAGCGCCGCGTCACCGGAACGCTCCGGCACGGTGACGACACAGGCCATCACCTCTTCCTGCCGCAGGTCGTCAGGCACCGGGATACAGGCCACCTGCCGGACATGCTCATGCTGCGCCAGGCAGGATTCCACCTCCGCGGCGGCAATGTTCTGGCCGCTGCGGCGGATCATGTGTTTCTTCCGGTCGACGAAGGTGTAACTGCCGTCGACTTCGCGCCGGACGATGTCGCCGGTATGGAACCAGCCGTCGCGCCAGGCCTCGGCGGTTGCTTCCGGGTCGCGGAAGTATTCCCGGAACAGGCCGCGCCTGGGGTCGGGACCGGCGCGCCTGACACACAATTCCCCGGGCATTGACGGATCCACTTCGTCGCCCCGGTCATCGATGAGCGCGATCTCCATTCCGCGCAGCGGCCGGCCAATGCTGCGCCGCCCCTCGGATCGCGGTTCGACATTGGCGGCGGTCGAGATCGCGACCTCGGACATTCCCCAGACCTCGACGAGCGGCATGCCGAAACGGGACTCGAACGTCCGTTGCTGATCGGGGTCGATCCCGGCGCCGACGCCGAAGCGGACGTGATGCCGGCGTTCATCCGGATCGAACGGGGCGGCCAGCGTCACCGGCGGGATCAGGCCGAGATAGTGCAGGATGGTCGCGCCGGTTTCGCGGAGATCCCGCCACCAGCTTTTCGGACGGAAGCGATCCGGGAAGATCATGCAGTTCGCCGACATGATCATCGCCATGTTCGAGATGGCGAAGCTGTTGGCGTAGAACATCGGCAACGGGTTGAACAGGCGTTCCTGCCCGAACCGGACAGTCATCAGGCCGCCCGCCGTCAGATAGCGTTCGGCGGCAAAGTAGAAATACTCGTTCGGAATGACGCAGCCTTTCGGCATCCCGGTCGTTCCCGAGGTGTAGAGGATGGCCGCCGTGGTCTCGCGCCCGGGCGCCTCGCCGGTGCCGGGCCGACGAGCGGCCGGAATCTCCGGATCATCGCCCTCGCAGACGGCGATGGCCGGTTGCACGTCCAGGGTCGCCACGGCCCCAGTCAACGTACGCAGGCGCGAGGGGAGCGCGACCACGAGATCGACCTCGGCATGGCCGAGAACGAAACGCAGGTCGTCCTGCCGGTAATCCGGGTTGAGCGGCAGGACGCAGACGCCGAGCCCGTTGAGCGCCAGCATATGCACCAGGATGTCGGGCCGGTTGTCGAGCAGAAGGGCGATCCGGTGACCCGTCGTGAAACCGGCGGCCGCATAAAGCGCCTGGAGCCGCTTCACCGAGGCCGCCACCTCGCGGTAAGACCATTCCGCGCCGCCCGGCAGATAGTCGCGATCGGCCCGGGCCGGGACGGCGATGCAGGCACCTTCGGGGTTGGCCGCCGTGGCGGCCATGAAGGCGTCACAGGCTGTGGATAGGTCTGTCCGCGCCCAGATCTCGGCGTTCATCAGGCCCGATCCACCGCCCTGGCCGGACGGAAGGTCACCAGCGGATGCGGATCGTTGCTGGCCGCGAACACCGGTTCCAGTTCCATCCCGATATGAACCGCCTCCGCGTCCGCGCCCGTCAGGTTGGTCACGAACCTGACGCCCGGCGCATCATCGAATTCAACCAGCCCGACCATGTAGGGAAGGCGATCCGCGAAGGCGGGATCGAAGGCATGGCGGACCACCGTCCAGCTGAACAGGGTGCCGTTGCGCCGCACCTGGCCCCAGCCGATCTTCTCGCTGCGGCAATGCGGACAGCGCTTCATCGGATACCAGTGAAAGCGGCCGCAGGATTCGCATTTCGGGAAGCGCAGTTCGCCCTGCCGGGCGTAATCGTAGAAATGCTCGAACTCGGGCGCGAAACTCTGTTGTTCCTTCATGATCGTCACCCTCGTCCCAGCATCAGCACGCCGTATTCGGGAACCGAGAGCCCGCTCACCAGGCCGATGCTGGCGTCCTTGACCTGTGCATCGCCGCACTCGCCTCGCAATTGCCGGACCGCTTCCACGACATGTTCGATGCCGAGCCGGTAGCTGTAGGACAACATGCCGCCATGGGTGTTGACCGGCAGCCCGTCGTCGATCCCGATTCCCTTCTCGCGGATGAAGGCTGCCGCCTCGCCCTTGCCGCAGAAGCCGATATCCTCGATCTGCATGAGGCATGAGATCGTGAAGCAGTCATAGATCTCGGCGAAGTCGACATCATCGAGGGTCACACCCGCTCGCTGCTGGGCACGGCGCGACGCCTCGGCGACCGAGGGAAGATGCAGCATCGCCGGCTTCTGCGTGAAGACATCGTCGCCGGTAATGGGTTCGGCGGCGTAGCCGACACCCAGGACCTCGACCGGCCGCTTCCGGCAATCGCGCGCCCGATCCGCGCTCGTCATGACGTAAGCGCCCACGCCGTCCGAGATCAGGCAGCAATCGGAAATCCGCAGCGGATCGGAAATCATCCGGCTGGCAAAATAATCGTCATAGCTGAGCGGCCGTTTCGCCTGTCCGCCGCCATGGCGCATCGCATTGTCGCGCTGGGTGACGGCGATGGTCGCCAGATCGCGCTCGTCGAGCCCGTATTCATGCATGTAGCGCCTGGCCCAGAGCGCGAAATAGCTTGGCTGGCCGTTGAAACCGTACGGTTTCTCGAAGGCCATCTTGGCCGGGTAAATGTCGTGGAAACCGTAAGGACCACCTGGCCGGGTGCCCCAGTCGACGCCGAAATAGAAGAGCACGACATTCGCGAGCCCCTCCCGGATCGCCATTTCCGCGATCATCGGCGCCGCGCAGACCCCGGTCCCACCGTAGGAAATCGACGCGTCGAAGTAGCTGTTGACGCCCAGTTGCGCCGCCAGCCATTCATGCGGGACGGACGACGGCATGATGCCGCCGTCCGACATGATCCCGTCGACATCCGAGGGATCGAGCCCCGCATCCTCGAGCGCGGCCAATGCAGCATCCACCGCAAGTGCCCTCACATCCTTGCCGGCACTCCGTGTCGGCGCCGTTTCTCCAACGCCTACAATCGCGATGTTCTTCCGCATGACCGCGCCTTTCTACTGTCGTTTGTCTGACCCGATAGTCGATCGATCCCGATCGCTTACTCGGGGAACTCCTGCTTGTAGGTCGATGCCGGCTCGATCTTCGCGAGCGTCGACTGGAACAGCTTCACGAACGCCGCGACATCCGCGTCGGTCCGCTCGGAACGGGTCTTGATCCATTCCTGGACGAGTGCCGGATAGTCGACCTTCTCCTTCCACTGCTCCACTTCCGCCGGCGTGAAGCGATAGAACTTGACGCCCATTTCCTCGGCCTTGGCCACGGAAGCGGCATCGCCTTTCTTCACGACCTCGATCGACTTGGCCGGGAATTCGCGCCGCAACTCGGCGATCGCGTTCTTCGCATTGTCGGGCAGCGCCTTGTAGACATCGAGATTCATCGCCAGCCCGCAGGTGTAGTAGGTGCCCACGCCCGGAGCGATCAGGGTCTTGGTGAATTCCAGCCAGTTCTCAGGCGCCGGCATCCAGAGCGGGATGCCGAAATAGCCGTCGATCGCGCCGGTCTGCAGGCTGGTGTAGATGTCGGCGGTCGACATCGGCACCGGCACGAGGCCGTTGGCCTTCGCGATGGCGCCCAGATCGCCGTAGGCCCGGACCTTCATGCCTTCCAGCTCGGCGGAGGAATTCACCACCTTGTTGACGCCGATGATCGTCGCGGACGAGGCGTCCATCGCCAGCAATTCGACATTCTGGCGATGGAATTCCTCGCGCAGCGGCGGATAGCTGTCATAGAGCTCGGCGATTGCCGACGAGAGCGCGTCGCCCTTCTCGGTGACATAGGGCAGTTCGGCCATCGAGGTCAGCGGCAGCAGCGCCGGCGCATAGCCGGTGCAGAAATAGCCGACATCGGCGAGGCCGCTACCGACGCCCTTCAGCTGCTCGGTCGCCTTGATCAGGGCCTGGGAGTAGAAGCGGTCCTTGAGCCCGACATAGCCGTTGGTCCGTTCCTTCAGCTCCCGAAAATAGTCCTCGTATTGCTGCTGGGATGCCGAGTTCTGGCCGACATGGGTCGAGAAGACCAGTTTGACGTCGGCGACCGCCGGGGCCGACATCGCAGCGGACAGCAGCAATGCCGCGGCCGCAGCCGTTACTGTGGTTCGTTTCACCATTTTGGACGTTCCTCCTCTGTTATGGTGGCCCTGCAGCCCCGTTCTTCCGGGGACCGCAGGCGTGACCCGGGCCGCGAGGAGCCCGGTCATGACTGGCGCGCCAGTTCCGGCAGGAACGTGGCGATTGCGGGAAAGGCGATCAGGATCGCCAGCGTGATGATCTCGAAGACCAGGAAGATCGAGGCCCCCTGGAAGACCTTGCCCAGCGGCACGTCCGGCGCGATCCCGCGAATGACGAAGACATTGACCCCGATGGGCGGGGTGATGTTCGCAAGCTCGCTCATCTTGACGACGATGATCCCGAACCAGATCGGGTCGAAGCCGAGCGCCGTCACTGCCGGATAGACGATCGGCAGGGTGATCAGGCACATCGAGATCGGCTCGAGGAACATCCCGAGCGGGATGTAGGCCAGCAGGATGAGCAGCAGGATGACGTAGCGGTTCAGGTCGGTCGCGGTGAGCATCCGGGCGAAATCCGTGGCCAGCCCGGAAAGCGCGATATACTGGCTGAACAGGCCGGCCCCGATCAGGATGAGAAAGATCATGGCCGTCGCGGAGACCGCCTGGCGGCCGCCGCCCAGGATCTCGGCGAACGGCACGTCGCGCTTGCAGAACGCCAGGATGAGCGCCGTGACGGCCCCGACCCCGGCCGCCTCGGTGACCGTGAAGATACCCGTGTAGATGCCGCCGATGATGATCGTGAAGAGCAGCACGATTCCCCAGGCGTGGCGGATGCTGGAGAGCTTCTCGCGCCAGCTGAACCGCTCGTGGGAAACCGGCATCAGATGCGGCTTCCAGAGCGCGATGACAAACAGCCCGAGGCAGAAGATGAACGCCGTCAGGATCCCGGGAAGAATTCCGGCGAGCAGCAGCGAGCCGATGTCCTCCTGGGTGATGATGCCGTAAACCACGAGCATGATGCTGGGCGGGATCATGATCCCGAGCAGCCCGGCCGACGCCACCGTTCCGACACTGATCGCATCCGCGTAACGGAAGCGGCGCATCTCCGAAAGCGCGATGCGGCCGACCGCCGCCGAGGTCGCGACACTGGAGCCGGAAGTCGCCGCGAAGGCCGCGCAGGCGAACACCGTGGAGATCGCCAGCCCGCCGGGCAGCCGCCCGACCAGCCGGTAAGCCACGTCATAAGCCTTGGCGCTTACCCCCGCCTTGCTGGCGAGAAAGCCCATCAGGATGAAGAGCGGAATGACCGCGAGCCCGATATCCGAGACGTTGGCGTAGGGCATGGTCGACAGCGCGCTCAACGAAACCGGGAAGCCCCGGAGCATCATCAGCCCGACGATCGAGGCGACGATCAGCCCGAAGGCGATCGGCAGCCCGAGGAAAAGCGCCCCGGCGAAGACGACCATGACGACGATGGTTGATTCCATGGCCTCAACCGCCCTCCACGTCGGTGCGGCTGCGCCACGCCCGGACGGCGGACAGCGCCTGCAACAGGAACATGATCGTCAGGAGCCCGAGGCCGATCGCGACCACGGCCTTGGTCGGCCACAACGGGAAGTGGGTCGTGCCGAACTGGAATTCCTTGGTCGTGTAGCTGCGGATCGCCTGCGTTGCCGTCCCCCAGGTCATCAGCCCGGAGGTGCCCGTGCAGATCAGCAGCGAAAGGACCTGCGAGGCCCGGCGATAGGCTGGCGGCGTCAGGTTGACGACCGCCTCCATCGTCACATGGCCGTCCGTCGCCTGGGTGAACGACAGCCCGGCAAAGACGAGGACGGCGAGCAGGATCGCGGAGATCTCGACGCCGCCGACAATCGCGAACCCGAAGGCGCGGAGCACGACCTCGAAGGTGACCACGAGGCCGAGCAGGATCAGGGCCAAGGCGCCCAGTGTGCCGGAGCCGCGCACGATCGTGCCCTCGAACCACTTCCGCATCAGCCGGCTCCCTGCCTTGCGGCTTGGCCGGTCCGCGCGGCGATTTCCTCGCGCAGGCGGAACTTCTGCACCTTTCCGCTTGGCGTCATGGGAAAGGTCTCCACGATCTCCAGGTATTCCGGCAGGTACTGGCGCGCGAGGCCCTGATCCTCGAGATAGCGACGCATGGCCTCGAAACCGAGCGCCCGCCCCTCGCGACAGATGACGACAGCACAGGCACGCTCCTGGAGCCGGGGATCCGGAATGCCGACGACAACGGCGCGCTGGATATCGGGATGCCGTTGCAGCAGTTCCTCGACCTCGACCACGGGGATGTTCTCGCCGCCGCGAATGATGATGTCCTTGCTGCGCCCGGTGATCCGGATATAGCCGTCCGCGGTCATCCGCGCGCGATCGCCGGTCCACACCCAGCCATCCGCCGTGACCGCCTCGACGGTCAGGCCCGGACGCTTGAAATAGCCGGCGAAAACGGATGGCCCGGCCGCGACGAGGTCGCCCTCTTCGCCCGGATCTGCCGGCGTTCCGTCTTCCCGCAGGACCCGCACCCGGCACTGGCCGATGGCGCAGCCGTCGCTGCCGAGAATCCGCTCGGGGGTATCATCGGTATTGCTCAGGGTGACCAGGCCGAGTTCGGTCATGCCCCAGCCGGTGACGACCGCGCAGCCAAGCCCCTCATGGGCCTTTGTCAGCAGGACGCGGGGAACGGCGGCCCCGGAACACAGGAAAGTTCCCAGGGTCGCGGCCGAGCGCACGCCGCGCCTCTCCGCCGCCTCGCAAAGATCCTGCAGGAAGGGTGTCGCCCCGATCATCCAGGTCACGCCTTCCCGCTCGATGAGTTCCAGCCCCCTTTCGCCGTTCCAGCTATCCATCAGGACCAGCCGTCCGCCCATGAGGATCGGCAATTGCCCGCCGTAGGCGAAGCCGGTCTGGTGCCCGAAGGTCGACGGCATGAGGATGACGTCGCCCTCCCCGAGCTTCTGGCGCTGGAGCAGGCCGACTAGCGGGCAGAGATTGGTGTTGTGGGTGTGCATCGCCCCCTTCGGCTCACCCGTGGTCCCGGAGGTGAAGGCGATCTCCGACAGTTCCCGCGGATCGACCCGGTAGCGCGGCGCCGACCGATGGCTGCTGTCTGTCAGTTCATCGAAGGGACGGGCGGGCGCGCGGGCACCATCGCCGACGGCGAAGACCGCCGCGACCGAGGGCAGGTCGGGTATCAGCCTCTCGATCATGGCGATGTGATCGAATCCCCGGAAACTCGCGGGCACGACGACGATTTTCGGCTCGACCAGCCCGAGCATGAAACGCAGTTCGCGTTCCCGGTAAATCGGCGGCAGCGGGTTGCAAACCGCACCGAGCCTTGCAGCGGCATATTCAAGGATCGGGAACTGCCACCAGTTCGGCAATTGCACAGACACGACGTCGCCGGGTCCGATCCCGAACGCGTGCAGGCCAGCCGCCGCGGCTTCGGTCAGATCCAGAACGTCGCGGTAACTCAGCCGCATGTCCCGATCGACGATGAGTGTCCTCTCGGGGTGGCGATCCGCCGCCCGCACGAGCAGGTCGAAGATCGTCGCGTCCGGCCACAGGCCGGATTCGACGTAGCGCTCCATTTGCGCGGCGGACGGGACGTGCAGCAGTCGCGAGGACGATCCGCTCATGACCCGGCCACCCTGTGCGAGCCCGATCGCTGCATGGTGGATCTCGTTTCTTCCCTGCCTGGCATCGCCAGTCTGGACCCGGCTTGTTCTATGCCTTAGTAATTGAATGAATGATCGTTCATTTTCTGGCAACCTGTCAAGCGGATGGAGGCGTCGATGAAGAGCGGGACAATCGTGGTCGTGACGGGCGCGACGGCGGGCATCGGGGCGGCTGCCGCGCGGCGGTTCGCCCGGGAAGGGGCCCGCGTCGTCGCCGTGGGCAGGCGCAAGGACCGCCTGGAAAGACTGGCCGGGGAACTGGGTCCGGATTGCCTGCCAGTGGCGCTGGATGTCACCGACGCGGAGGCGGTGGCCGAAGCGTTCGGCAGTCTGCCGGCAACCCATCGGGAGGTCGGGATCCTGATCAACAATGCCGGCGTTTCGCTCGGCGACGCCCCGGTCTCCTCTGCCAGTCTCGAGCACATGCAGCGAACGATCGAGGTCAACACGATGGGCCTCGTCAACGTCACCCACAGCCTGCTGCCGGGAATGATCGAGCGCGACCGCGGCGACATCATCAACATCGGGTCGGTCGCCGGCACCTACCCCTATCCGAAGGGGCATGTCTACGGCGCCTCGAAAGCCTTCGTTCGCCAGTTCACGCTCAACCTCCGCGCCGATCTTCTCGGCCACCAGATTCGCGCGATGTGCATCGAACCGGGCACGGTTCACACCGAGTTCGCCTATGTGCGGACCGGCGACGCGGAATCGGCGAAACGCTTCTATGACCACAAGGATCTGCTCGAGGCCGAGGACATCGCCGAGATCATCCACTTCGTCACGTCGCTGCCGCGACGGGTGAACATCAACAGCCTGGAAGTGATGTCGACGGCGCAGTCCTTCGGTTTCTTTCGCTTCTCGGAGGACCTCTGATCGCGGCCCGGCTAAAGCGCCGGCCAGATTCCCCCTGAAACCGCGATCATCTCGCCGGTCACGTAGGACGCCTCCTCGCTGGCCAGGAACAGCACGGTATTGGCCACCTCACGTGGCTCCCCGAGCCGCTTCAGAACCGTGCGGCTGCGATACTTCTCCGTCTCCTCGGGCGGCATGTTGGCCATCACGCTGGTGCGGATCGTCGCCGGCGCGACACAGTTGACGTTGACTTGCGGAGCCAGCTCCATCGCCAGGCTGCGCGTGAGCGAGGCGACGGCGGCCTTGGCGGCGCCATAATCGGCCTGGCCCGCCTCGCCCGCCATGTTGATCGAGCTGAAGTTGACGATGCGTCCGTACCCGCTCCGCAACATGTCGGGCGCGACCAAGCGTACCAGGTGAAAGGCGCCCTTGAGATTGAGAGCGAGCGTTTCATCCAGCCGCTCCTCCGGCATCTCGAGGATCGGCATGTAGAGCGTCTGCGATCGGATGCCGCCGACGACATTGATCAGCACATCGATCGTCGGGAAGCGCTCGTGCCCCGCGTCGACCAGCGCCCGCGCCTCGACCGCGTCGCGAACGTCGGCCCGGCGGGAGACAATGTCAGCGCCGGATTGCAATGCTGCCCGAATTCGCTCCGCCGCGGCCTCCAGGCGGCGGCCGGAAATATCGGTGAGAACGAGGCTCGCGCCTTCCTCGGCAAACCGCGTCGCCACGGCCTCGCCCATCGGCCCCCCCGCCCCTGTCACCAGGGCCACTCTACCCGCCAGCCGCATGTCCACGCCTCCGCCTGTTGCCTTCGAATTTCCGTTCGCCTGACCCGAACGTTCCTGATAAAATACTGAACGCTCATTCAATTGAAACAAAGAAATGGCGGCTTGCCATGGCCCGTCCCTCCCGTCGCATGCAGCAGGCAGAACTGGCCGACTTCCGGCGTCGGCAACTTCTCAAGGCGGCGATCAAGCTGTTCGGCGCGAAGGGCTATCACGTGACGACGATACGGGACATCGCCGACGCCGCCGAGGTCAGCGTCGGCATGATCTACCAGTATTTCGAGGACAAGGAGGATCTCCTCTCGTCCGCGATCATGGAGATCCTCGATTCCTATATCCGCGAGATCCCGAAGGCGATCGACGGCGAGACAAGCCCCGAGAAGCGCTTTCACGCCGCCATCCTCGCCTATGCGCGGGTCATCGACCGCAACCGCGACTCGGCCGCGATCGGCTACCGGACGTCATGGGCGCTTCGCAAGGACCGCCTTGCTGTCGTTTTCCGGAAGGAGCAGGAAACGGCCGGCATGATCCGCCGCTGCGTCGACGCCTGCATCGCGGCGAAGGTTTTCCGGGAGGTCGACGCGGAGATCCTGACCTACCAGATCATCGTCCTGGTGCATTCCTGGGCGCTCAACGCCTGGCGGTTGCCGAAATCGCTGACTGTCGACGACTATGTCGAACGGAATCTCTCGGTGCTTCTCGCACCGGTCAACAGGCAGGCATAGCCGGGCGGATCAAGAGCGCCCGCCGACGAGCAGAACCGAGGAAAATTCATGTCGCTTCGCCTTCTTTCGCCGGTCGATATCGGCCCGTACAGGCTTCGCAACCGGATGGTCATGGCCCCGCTGACGCGGTCCCGCGCCGCGGAGGGCGAGGTGCCGACGGAGATGAACGCGCTCTATTATCGCCAGCGGGCTTCGGCCGGGCTGATCGTCTCGGAAGGGACAATCATCTCGCCCGAGGGTCGCGGCTTTACCGATACGCCCGGCCTGTTCACCGGGGCCCAGGTCGAGGGTTGGCGGAAGGTAACCGAAGCGGTCCATGACGCCGGCGGACGGATCTTCGCCCAGCTCTGGCATGTCGGACGCCAGTCACATCGCGACCTGCAACCGGATGGCGGGGCGCCTGTCGCCCCTTCGGTGGTGCCCGCGATCGGAAAATGCCGCACCCGCGGCGGGCTGAAGGACTTCTCCGAACCGCGCGCCCTTACAATCGATGAGATCGCGCGCATCGTGTCGGACTACCGCCGCGCAGCCTGCAACGCGCTCGAGGCGGGCTTCGACGGTGTCGAGTTGCATGGCGCGAACGGCTACCTCGTCGACCAGTTTCTCCAGGACGGCGCGAACCGGCGCACCGACCGCTACGGAGGATCGCTGGAGAACCGGTCCCGCTTCCTGTTCGAGGTGCTCGCCGCGCTGATCGAGACATGGGGCGCAGGCCGGGTCGGCCTTCGGCTCTCGCCGCACAACAAGCATGGCGAAATCTCGGATTCCGATCCCTGGGCCCTGCACGAGTATCTCGCGCGCCGGCTCTCGGGGCGCGGCCTCGCCTATCTGCACGTCACCGAGCCGCGTACCCTGCCGGGCGGCTACATCCGAGAGGACGAGGCCGCCAACGCGGCGCCGCGCCTGCGACCGCTCTTCGACGGCCCCTATATCGCGGCCGGCGGCTTCGGGCGCAACAGTGCCGAGGAGCTGATCGCCGCCGGGCACGCCGACCTCGTGGCCTTCGGACGCAGCTTTCTCGCCAACCCTGACCTGCCCGAGCGGTTCAATCGCGGCTTGCGCCTCAATCCTTACGATCGAAAGACATTCTACAGCGAAGGCCCGCGAGGATATGTCGACTATCCGACTTGGGCGGAATCCGGGGATTCAGCCGACACCGCTTCATGACGATGCGACCGCGGCCAACAGATCGGGTCGCGGTCCCGCACGAAGCGATGCCCGGACGTGATGAACGCGTTCCGATTCGGAATCAGTTCCTGTAATTCACAGGGCAAGACACGGCCCCCCGGACGGTTGGACTCGTGCCTTCCTTCTCCCCGATGGCTCATCGCTCGAATTCCCGCCGGCCGCCTGAGCATCAAACCACCATCGGGAAATGCCGTTATCGGGGCCACGCCAGGGCCCGCCAGAGACTTCTGCCGTTCTTGCCCCGAGACCTAGGGGAAATCACTGTCTCTGTCCCGACAACGGGAAACGCCCCGCCGAAATCCCGCGGACTTCGGCGGGTTCCCGGCTCGCGGTCAGAGGACTGACACTTCTGGGGAATTAGTGGTGGTGCTTGCAGTCACGAGCGAACCCGTCTCACCCGTCGTCAGTGTGTTTACAGGGAAATACAGGGAATCCACCGCTCTTTCGGAGGAAGCTCCGCCAAATCGACCGAAATACATGCGTATTTTCAATGACATGGAGGCATTTCCCTGCGAGATGGAACAGGGAAACCTGATTGTGTGATCAGGGAGATCGGCCGCAATAAACAGGGAACTTGGTAAGCAATACAGGGAGCAGGACCAGAGAATAAATTGCTCGACCTTCTGTCCTGACGCCTTATGCAGCACCCGGTTCTGTAGCCACTGAAAAGTAAAGTCTCACAACCAGAAACCGTTCGTTTCGGATCAGGTCAACTGCTGCTGGGCATACGCCTGCGAGAACAACAAGCCGGTTGTGTCCTCACCCGCCCCAGCATTGATGCACTCGCCGAACCGCCGCCTGAAAGCCGCCAAGGGCCTCTTCCAGCTCGCTTTCTTGAATGACGAGAGGAGCTGACAGCGTTAGCGAAGAGCGCGACGGAAAAATCGGGATCACACCTTCCTCCACACTCGCACGAAACACCTGCTCGGCAATCGTCGCCACCTGCACCGGATCCATGTCATCGCCGCCGAACTCTATTCCGAACATCAACCCCTCGCAGCGCACCTCACGGACGAATGGATACTGCTCGCAAAGTTCCTGAAGCCTGACCGCCCCCGTGTTTCCCAGCCGACGGGCCTGGAGGACCAGATTCTCGTCCTGAATGATTTCAAGGGTCGTCCGCCCGACCAGCGCCGACAAGGGATTCTTCTCGTGCGTGAAGTAACCGAGGTTGGATCCCGCCGGCAATGCCAGTCCGGCGGCAACGACAATGCCGGCAACCGGCATGACCGAGGCACCGAGCGCCTTGCCGATCACGGTGATATCGGGACGGACATCGAACCGCTCATGGATGAACAGCCAGCCCATTTTGCCGAAGCCGGTCGGCAATTCGTCCCGGACCAGCAAAGCTCCATAGGCATCACAGAACTTGCGCACCTCCGGCCAGTACCAGTCGGGCGGCGCGTAGGCGCCGTTCCGGATGGTTTCGCCGATCACCGCCGCGATATCGCGCTCATAGGCGAACATGGTTCGCATCGCCTCGAGCGAGTGCCGGGCATAGGCTTCATGCACGAAGCTGAGCGCTTCGTCGCCGGCCGATGATAGGGCGGCACATGCAGCGCACCGGGCAACATTGGCCTGCGCGGCACGGTCATTGTCTCGGCCACCGATACTGACGGCGCCGGCACTGCGTCCGTGATAAGCGTCGTAATCTGCCAGTAGCCGCCTTGGCCACCGAGATGGCGGTTTCGATCGCGTCGGAATCGCCGCATCGGGAGGGCGTGCGCGAGAGAGTCGTCACTGCAGTGACAGACAGGCCCGACTGTTGTCGAACAGGTTGGCGCGAAGCCTAAATCTCCCGGCTGTGGCATCCCGATCCCTGCCACGCTGGTGACCCGGAGCAATCGGGCGATGCGGGATGTCTCATTTCGAGTATCGGCGGGCACGACGCTGCACGGCTTCCGAGCACAGCACCGCGACTGTCGCGATGATCAGGATCACGGTTGAAACCGCCGCGAGCGTCGGATTCGCTTGCAGGATGAGATCGCTCCACATCGCCTTGGGCAGGGTCGTGACCGTTCCGGCGCTGGTGAACAATGCGATCGTCAGCTCGTCGAACGACGTAACGAATGCGAACAGGAAAGCGGAGATGATCCCCACCTTCAGCAATGGCAACGTGACCTGCGACAGGACGCGAAGCGGCGACGCACCCAGCGTTGCCGCCGCCTGGTCCAGTCTCACATCGTAGCTCTTGAGCACGGACATCACCGTCACGACCACATAGGGAAGCGCGAGAATGGTATGCCCGATGACCAGGCCGGTGATCGTACCGATCAGTCCGATCTTCGCAAACAGGTAGAACAATGCGACGGCCGTGACCATCCGCGGCACGATCAGGGGCGACAGGAAGAGCGCCAGGACCAGGCGTTTCGCGAACAGTTGTCGGCGCACCAGCACGAAAGCGGCCGCCGTTCCGAGTACCGTGGTCAGGATGCCCGCCAGCATTGCGATGACCAGTGACAGAACCGTCGCCTGCGTCCACAAGGTCGACCCAAGATAGGTTTCGTACCAGCGCAGTGAGAAGCCTTCGGGCGGCAGGGCGATGAAGTTCCCGGCCGTGAAGGAGACCGGAATAACGACCAGGGCGGGGCTGGCAAGAAACAGGACAACCAGTGTGACGAAACCGCGGAGAACCCACTGCATCACCGGCCGTACCGGCCGATCGGCCCTGGGTGGCCGGATCTGTTCAATCAGGTCAGCAACCTTGTCTGTCAGCCACCCCGGGACGGCCAGGGTCGCCTGGCCGATCCGGCCGAGAAAGCGCGACAGTGCCGTGATATCTTCTGTAGCGGTCGCCGATTGCGTGCTGCCCGTTGAGCCGATGAGCCGGTCCTGCACCGCAAAGACGACCAGCGCGATGATCAGCAGGATCAGCGAGAGCGCTCCGGCCAGCCGCCAGTTCAGAAGTTCCTGGATTTGGGTGAGAATGATCTGGGCGATCATCGTTTCCCCTGGACTGCCGAGCAACGCGGGCGTGATGAAAAAGCCGAGGGATGTCACGAAGGTCAACAGTGCTGCCGCAGCGACACCAGGCATGGAAAGCGGGAAGTAGATCCGCCAGAACGCCTGCCCCCGGCGGGCACCCATCGTCGCCGCGGCGTCGACCAGGTTGCGATCGATGTTCTGCATGGCCCCGGTCATCACGAGTATCGCCAGAGGCATCAGCGCCTGCGTGGTGCCGATCATGACACCTGTCATGTTGTAGATGAGCTTGACCTTGGCCTCGTCACCCAACAGGAAGCGGACGGCGGAGTGCGCGGGTCCGTTGTAGGACAGGATGATCATCCAGCTGAAGGTGCGAACCAGAAAGCTGGTCCAGAACGGTACCAGCACGAGAAGTATCAGGCGTCCGCGAATTTTCGGCGTGGTATTGGCAAGGAAATAAGCCACCGGATAACCGAAAGCGACGCACAGGACCGTGACCATGATCGCGATCTTGAAAGTAATGAAGAACACCTGACTGTAGACGGGGGTCGTCGCGACCTTGGCATATTGATCCAGCGATAGCGCACCGTCGGGTGCTCTGAAACTGAGGAGCAACAGATCCGCGACCGGGTAAACAAAAAAGATTCCCAGAAACAGCAGCGGGACGAGGATCGGCCAAGACCGCTTCCAGTCGGGCGCGAAAAGCGCCCTCCAGGCGCCGGACAGGCGCCTGTGCAGCGGGGCGATATCCGGAAGGCTCTCACTTGTCATCGGAAGCCTCTGGCGCGAGAAGCCTGACATCACGGATATCCCAGGAAAGCGATACCCGGGCGCCGCGTTCCACTGCCCCGGTTGTCCGCGAGGTCAGCAGTTTCGCCTGAAAGCCGGTACCGTCGTTCGTCCTCACGAACAAATTCATGACACCCCCTGCGAAGAGAACGCTGTCAACAACGCCGGACACCATGTTTTCCCGATTCTCCGCGCTCCCGCACAGTCTGATGCTTTCCGGTCGTACCAGCGCGACAACCTCGTCACCGATATCGAACGCGCCGGTCTCCTCTACCTCGGCAACGATGCGACCGTAGGAACCGTCGACGACCAGCTTTCCCTCTGCCGCAGAGACCACACGGCCATCCAGAAGATTGGAATCGCCGATAAAGCTGGCTGCAAAAACCGATCTCGGCGCGAAGTAGAGTTCCGAGGGCGGTGCGATCTGCTCCGCACGACCGTCCCGCATCAGGCAAATACGATCGGACAGGGCAAGTGCTTCCTCCTGGTCATGCGTCACGTAGAGAACGGTTATGCCGTACTGCTGATGCAGCCGCTTGATCTCGAGCTGCATGGTGTCGCGCAAACCCTTGTCCAGTGCACCGAGCGGCTCGTCCATGATGGTGATCGATGGTTGATAGACCATGCACCTGGCCAGCGCGATCCGTTGTTGCTGGCCGCCCGACAGTTGCCGCGGCAAGCGGTCGGCGACGTGCGGAAGTTCGACGATGCCCAGGACCCGCGCCACTTCATCGCGAATATGCGCTTCCCGATGCTTGCGCATCCTGAGGGGGAACGCGATGTTCTCGAAGACCGACAGATGCGGAAACAACGCGTAGTTCTGGAACACCATCCCGATATCGCGCTTGTGGGCCGGCATATAGGTCGCCAGCCTTCCGTCGATGTGCACTTCACCGGAATCCGGCAAGACGAGCCCTGCCACGATGGACAGCAGCGTCGTCTTGCCGGACCCGGAAGGTCCGAGCAACGTCAGGAACTCTCCGTCGGCCACCTCCAGCGAAACATCGTCGACCGCGATGACCGAGCGATATCGTTTGCCCACAGCCCGAATGTCGAGTTTTCGGACCTTTTGTACCGCGGCAACGTCAGCCGCTCGCTCGTCGAGCCCCATGAAGGCCAATCCCATTCGCTATACCAACCACGAAAGACGCCCGCCTCCCCCGTATTGCGGCGGACGGACGGCGACTAGTAAGGTATTCAGCCGAGAATCCAGGTATTGAAGCGCTCGATCGCCGCATCCCGATTGTCGATCCACCAACCGTCGTCGGAGGCCAGCATACGTTCCAGATTGCTCGGATAGGTCGGGAGAAATATCCGCCTGTCCTCGGGCACGCCGGCGATCGCGTTCGGGTTCGTCGGCCCGGCAGTAAGCAAAGTGGCCCGCGCGGTCTGCCTGTCAGTCCGGGCGAAGAAACTGACCAGCTTGACCGCATTCTTCGCGCGCGGCGTACCCTTGAGGACGCCCCACCCGTCGACCGCGTAAACGCCCTGGTTCCAGCTCGATGCAACTGGCGCCCCGGAATCGATCATGCTCTGCAGCCGCGAACTCCACATCGGCTGCAACTCGATTTCGCCGCTCTGGAGAAGTTGCACGGACTGCGCGCCGCCAGTCCACCAGACGTGAATGTGAGGCTTTATCCGATCCAGGCTGGCGAAGGCACGGTCCAGGTCCATCGGATAGATCTTGTCCAACGGAACGCCATCCGCCATCAGGGCGATCTCGAGAGTCTCGACAGGATGCTTGCGCAATGCGCGGCGCCCCGGAAACTTGTCGACATTCCAGAAGTCCGCCCATGATTGCGGCGCATTTTCGCCGAACGTCTCCTTGCGATACCCCAGAATCGAGGCATAGACGGAATGCGCCATCCAGGTGGGATGCTTTGCTGCCGGGATGAGCTCCTGCATATGCGGATCGGACCAATCGAGCGGCTCCAGCAATCCCTCGCGGTCAAGCGTGAGCGCCTGCTGCTTGGTCAGCGCACAGACATCCCAGACGTAGGAATTGGATTCCACCATCGCCTTCACCTGGCTGATTGGCTCGTGCTCGCGAGCGACAGCCCGCAGGTCAATTCCGGTTTCCTGGCGGAACGGCTCGTACAGCACCTTGTCATTGGCTGTCGTGATCGAGCCCCCGGCATCCGCTACGGTCAACGTTTCCGCGGCCGACACGCGGCGCGGAAACGCTGACGCAGAAGCCAGCGCTGCCAGTGCTCCGCCACCTGCCTTGACGAACTGGCGGCGCGAGAGGTCATTCTTGGACGCACCCATTTGTCGCTCTCCCATTATTGTATTACAATAATTATTATCTAATTGCGCAAATTACGATAGCTTGGTTTTGAAATGTGTCAAGCAGGTACGGAACAATGCGCCATACCACCGGCAGAAAAGGACACCGCGAATGATCGTTACCATTCACCACATGGCGCGGGCCGACGAGGCCGACCATTTCCGCCGCGCCGAGCAACTCGAAGCGTCGTTCGATGGTCAGATCAGGGTTTTCGTCATTGCTGCCGGAGCGACAAAGCGGGAAACAGAGACGCGTTATGCGGCTTCCGAGGTGCTGATCACGAGGAAACTTGCAGAAGCAACACCGGTATCCGAGGCGTTACGGCTGCTCCAGGTACCCGCAGCGGGCTATGACCTGATAAAGGCCGAATTGCTGCCGCCGGGCGCCGCGCTCTGCAATCTGACCGGTCACGGGCCAGCCATGGCCGAGTTCGTCATGGCGGCGATCCTCGAATGGTCGATCGGCTTCTCCGGCATCGCCAGATCATTTCGATCCGGTAAGTGGCAACATGGATCTGCGGTCGGCGCCCCACCCCATCGCGAGTTGTTCGGCCGCACCATCTCCATTCTCGGCTTCGGCACCGTTGGCGCGGCGATCGCCGCCCGGGCCAAGGCCTTCGGCATGCGGGTAGAAACCCTGACCCGCAGGCGCCCGTCAAGTGCATCGGCGGTCGATCTCTGGCACGGCCCGGAAGCGCTGGGCCCGTTTACTCGAAACGCCGATTTCCTTGTACTTGCCTGCCCGCTTACAGAGGAGACACGAGGCATTGTCGACAGATCGTTTCTCGGCACGATGAAACCGACAGCCGTCCTGCTGAACCTGGCACGCGCCGAGGTCGTTCAGGAAAAGGATCTGTTCGACGCGCTGCAGGTTGGCCGCATCGCCGGGGCAGTACTCGACGTATGGCACCGTTACCCGGCAGTCGACGACCCCGAACCGCGCCCTTCCCCGTTCCCCTTCCACGAGCTTGACAATGTCATCATGACGCCGCATGTAGCGGCCTGGACGGACGGGGTTCTAGAACGCCGTTGGGAAGGGATAGCGCGCAATCTTCGCAATCTGCTGACCGATAGGCCGCTCGAGAACCGGATTTCGCGTGGCAGGCTGCGCAATGGGGACGGCACCCGGTAGCATGCTGGCAGCGAACCCGACAGGCCAGGCGAGCAATTTTCGCATGCCGCAACCGTTCGATGGACCGTCGCAACCTTTCGTGCATATTCAAGCGTTGCGGAAGGACCGGAAATGCCCAACCGAACGGGAACGGACAATGGCGAAACGGGAGGCCACATGAACGAAACGCCGGCCGGGCGTTCATCCCTCTTCGTGAGCTCCGTGGACAAGGCCTTCAACGTCCTGCGGGCTTTCGATACGGATGCCACCTCCCTGTCGCTTACCCAGATTTCTGCCGCATGCGGCTATAATCTCAGCATGGTCCAGCGCTTTGTCTACACGCTCCAGACCCTGGGATATCTGCGCAAGGATCCGCAAACCCGCCACTACAGCCCGAGCCCCAAGTTGCTTAACCTCGGGACCAGCTATCTCCGTTGCGAGGAATTGGCGCGCAGGGCCACGCCTTACATAAGGCAGGCCAGCGATCGATCCAGCGAGACGATCAGTCTTTTGGAGCTGGATGGCAGCGATGTCATACACATCATTCGGTACGGCGCGCCCTCTTCGGTAAACACCCGGATCCTTCTGGGCACAAGAATGCCGGCGGTCGGATCGGCGGGCGGACGCGTGATCATTGCAAATCGCCCCGACGAGGAGGCGGCCGCGATCATCGACGGGACGGAGGTGGAACAAGGCCGCAATCCACCGGATCGGGCCGATATCGAGGAGAGTCTTGCCGCGGCACGTCGTGACGGTTATTGCATCGTGAACAATACCCCCGGCGCATCATACGTCACGGTCGCAGCCCCGGTTTCCGGTGCAGAACACCTGGCCATCGCATCGGTCGAATTCACGGTTCCATCGGAACGCTGGAACGAAACCGCCCGCCGCGAAATGCTGCTTCGGTTGCTTATCGACACCACTCAGGCGCTGTCTGTGAAGCCCTAGCGGCAGAAGCCGGGCGCTGATGGGGCCTTTCGAAATTACCGCCACCTCCCCTCAACTGCATCGAAAGAGCCTATTCTGAGGTCTTCCTTGGCGGCGATCAGGTCCGATTTCTTGATCTTGTAACCGGGCGTCCGCGGGAACTCTGAAATGTACTCCAGGTAGCGCGGTACCTTGAACCGGGCAAGATTTCGGACACAATGGTCGAGAACCAGCTGCGGCGGGACATCGTTGACGCTCAGTTTCTCCCTGAGGCGCAAATAGGCCTTCACTTCCTCTCCGCGCAACTCGTCCGGAACCGGCAGAACGGCAGCTTCGACCACGCCTGTGACGCCACGTAGCACTTCCTCCACCTCGAGCGCGGAGATATTCTCGCTACTGCGCCTGACCATGTCCTTGCGGCGCCCCAGAAAGTAGAACCACCCGTCTCGGTCCCGCCGACCGATGTCTCCGGTTCGAAACCAGCCGTCGGGCGTGAAGGACGCGGCCATGGCATCGGGTCGATTATGATACCCGAGGAACATGTGGCGGCCTCTGACAAGGATCTCGCCCACGACATCCGGCGGTTGTTCCCTGCCTTCTGGATCGGCGATAATGACCTCACGGCACGCGGTCGGGATGCCAACCGTCCCGGTTCCGGTCATGTGATCCGCCTCGACGGGCACATAAAGCGCGGAACCCAACTCGGTCATGCCGTAGCCTTGACGCAGCACGCACCCGAAACGTTTCTCATTGAGACGATAACGCTCCCGGCGGTGGCTGTAGGCATAGGCGACCTTCAGCGACAGTTCGGGCTTTCGTCCTTCATCCAGCTGAAAGGTCACCACCTCCGGCAGGCTGCAAAACTCGATCGCGTAGCTTTCGAGCCAATCCAGGAATCGCGATGCACTCTGCCTGGCCGCGATATAGGCGGTTCCCCCGCCGGACAGGGCCAACAGAAACTGCGCCTGGCCATCAATATAGTGAAGCGGCTGCGAGATGAGATTGCGTGTCACCGGATAATGGATCTGGGTGCACCAGACCAATCCGCGCAAAACCCAGAATCCGTGGGGAATTATCGCCCCCTTGGGCAGCCCGGTCGTGCCCGACGTGTACTGTATATTGGCCGGATCATCGAGAGACGGGCTTCTTACCGGTTCAAAATCATGGGAACCCAAGGCGATCAGATCAGCCCAGGCGCGATAGCGCCCGGCGGCCCCGCCGGCAACGACAACCCCGTCGTCGAAATGATGAGGCAACTCGGCCTCCTCGATCACCGGGAGGTACTCGGCGTCGACGATTATCAATTCAACATCACCGTCGGCGACAACGAAGGCGACTTCGCGGGCCGTGTAATTCGGATTGATCGGGACCGCGACCGCACCCAGTTTCGTTACGGCGAGCCAGGCGACCGGATAGAAGGCGTTGGTCTCGAGCATGATACCGACGTGACCGCCAAATCTCAGGCCAAGCTGCTGCAATGCATCGGCCATCCTGCTCACGTCGTCCGCCAGTGCGCGATAGGTCAGGGAGATGTCGTCATCGAAAAACACGGCGACCTCACGGCTACCATGCCGCCCTGCCGCGCCCCGCAACAACGCATCGAGGTTACGCGGAAGCGCAGCCTTTTCGATCCCGCGCATGAGCCGTTCGGTCTCATAACGAGATACGTCTTCTCCGGCGTTCATGTAGAGGGACCCGCCTTTATCTGCCATTCACTACCAGAGCCAGCGGCCGGTATCTTCGAAATCCCAGGCCTCGGACGCGACAGGTCCGAACTCAGGTTCCACGCTGCGCGTTACCCGAAGGCGTCCGTTGAGCACGCGCGCGCCCATGCGCTGAAATTCAAACAGGGAGTCGCGGATCTTTTCCGGCAGTTCCCAGTCGAACGGCTTGTAGTTCCTGAGAACGATGCGCGTACGGGTCGGCGAGATCCGTTCGACGGTGAAATCCTGCCGGCAGGCACGCAGGATGCCCGCAAAAATGTCCGCGACCGACTGAACGTCGCTGCCCTCGATCCCCTGATCGTCCTTGAGTTCGTGGATGTACTGGATGGCCAGACAGCGCATCGTCTGCCCCATGATGTAGCTCGTTGAATCGAGCCCGAATTTGGCGAGGAGAACTGTTGTCATTCGGCTAAGGTATCCGCCGCCGAATTTCGGACGGGCCTTGTACAGGCGTTCTTCCGGCCAGATTTCCGGGTCCAGTTTGGGTGCCTTCGCCGGATCGAATTCGGGTGTTCGGATCTCGGTCTTGAACAGCAGGGTCTCTTCGGGCGCCAGTGGCCGATCGTGCTCTATCCAGTAGCCCTCGTCATACGGATCGCCTTCCATGATGGTCTTGGTGCGCACATACTGCAGCCTGTCGCATCCCATCAGCTCGCCGTTGCGGGGATGCCAGGCGCGGCTCATGGTACGCCGGGTATGCGCGGGCATGGCCAGCATCGCGATGCCCGAATAGGTCCACATCGGCGCCAGATAACGGATCCAGCACTTCTTCGGCGATTCCTCAATATACTCCATCTTGAGGCCGCCCATCTGATTGGTCAGATAGTGATATTTGCAGGCCTTGACCGCCGGTGACTCATTCTCGCCGATGCCCAGCTTCTTCAAGCCGTTGAGGTAATGCACGTTCTGATGCGACCGAAGTGTCTGGAACCAGGTATCGAGAAACGCCGCCTCGCCTTTCTCGCGATAGGTGATGGCTGTCAGCCCGGCCATAGACCGGCCCCAGAATTTTTCCGCAAGAAGACAATCGGCCCGCAGCTGCTCCAAGTCGCTCAATGTGCGCTCCTTCAATTTATCGTATTTCAATAATTTCTATTGCATATCGCAAACCTATCATCGCGATTTTTTCCTGTCAATGCGCGCAACAACTGGCGATGCCCTGGACCGCATAGCGCCCCGGTGACAACAGGCAATCGTGTTCCCAGTCTCTCGGAGCAGCTTCCGCGGATCACTGCTGATGAGCGTCAATCCCTGCAGGCTGACCAGGAGTCCCAAGGTCTTCTCAGGCGAGTTCGCCTGCATCGTGCCGGGTGTCGAATGTTCTTCGACTGGAGCCGGATGACCTGCAGACTACGTTCCGGCGTGACGTGCGGATCGGCGGGCGCGCTGTCCTCGCCTTGAAAGCGCAGTTCGGCACTGGTGCAAGCGAAATGGCCGTCCTCGTCCGAGCGATGCAGCGGGTTGAGATAGTGACCGAGCTCGTGCCCGACGGTGAAGCGTTGCCGGCGGGCCAAGCCAGCGCCATTGACGAGAATCCTCCCGTCGCGCCGTTTTCGAGCCTCCTGAGGCGCCGCGCCCGGATTTCCCGATGCCGAGGGCCCGGGCAATCGCCCGGATCGGTACCGGGCCCTCGAGCCCGTCGAGCACTTCGATGCCAGCGGCGTGTCGTTCGTCTCCGTCACCCAGCAGTTCAACACCACCACCTCGATGGGGCGGCTGACCCTGAATGTCCTGCTCTCCTTCGCCCAGTTCGAGCGCGAGGTCACCGCGGAACGGATCCGCGACAAGATCGCCGCCTCCAAGCAGAAAGGCATGTGGATGGGCGGGCCAGTCCCGCTCAGCTACGACGTCCGCGATCGCAGGCTCCAGGTGAACGAGGACAAGGCCGGGATCGTCCGCTGTCTCTACGCGCTCTATCTCGAGCTTGGCAGCGTCCGGCTACTTATAGCGGAGGCAGACCGCCGCGGCATCCGGACGAAGCGGCGACCAAGGCGGTCAGGACCGCAGGTCGGGGGTCTCCCCTTCACCCGTGGCGGGCTCTACCAGTTGCTCGCCAACCCGATCCATGCCGGGCGGGTCTCCCATCGCGGCACGACCTACCCGGGCCAGCACCAGGGCATCGTCGACGAGGGTCTCTGGAACGCCGTCCAGGAACGCCTCAAGGCGAACAGCGCGCCCCGCCGTTCCGGCACCAACGTCGCATCCCCTGCCCTGCTCGCCGGCCTGCTCCACGACGAGACCGGCGAGCGTCTCTCGCCGACCCACGCGGTCAGGAACGGCCGGCGCTATCGCTACTATGTCTCCCGGCCGCTCACGGGGACATGATCAGGAGCGGCAGCGGCTGGCGTCTCCCGGCACCCGGGATCGAGGCCACCATCGTGACGTTGCTCACCGACTTCCTCGGCAATCCCCGCGAACTCTGGGACGCCGTCGGCGCAGCGCCGGACCGGGACCATTCAGCATCCGATGCCGTCGCCGGCTTGATCGCGAGGCTGACCCAGGGCGAACTCGCCGTCCGGCGCACGACATTCGAGCGCATTGTCCGGCGGATTGACCTGTCCGAGACAGAGATCTCGGTCTCGATCGACCGCGGGCAGCTGGCAGCGTTGATCGGTGCGCCTGGCCCCACCAGCGGCGAGGACGCCGGCTACCGGATCATCCGGCCGATGGAGAAACGCCGCCGCGGCGTCGAGCGCAAGATCGTCCTGGCCGGTCCGGCAGCAGACGCGCATCCCGACCCGGTTCTCTGCAGGACCATCGCCATCGCCCATCGCTGGGTCGCCGAGCTTGCCGATGGAACGATGGCCTCGGGCGATGTGATTGCCAAGCGGGAGCAACGGGACGGGTCCGATGTCAGCCGGTTGTTGCCGCTCGCCTTCCTCGCCCCGGACATCGTCGAGGCGATCCTCGACGGGCGCCTGCCGCCGGAGTTCACCGCCCGATCGCTCCGCGCGCTCCGGCCGATACCGGCAGACTGGACGAAGCGGCGCGCCCTGCCGGGCTTCCCGCCGGCCGCCTGTGCATCAGATCACCATCGGGATATGCCGTTATCGGGGCCACGCCAGGGCCCGCCAGAGACTTCTGCCGTTCTTGCCCGGAGACCCGGCGAAAGGCGCCGTCTCTCTCCCGGCAACGGGATACTCCGCGCCGAAATCCCGCGGACTTCTGCGGGTTCCCGGCTTGCGGTCAGAGGACTGACACTTCTGGGGAATTAGTGGTGGTGCTTGCAGTCACGAGCGAACCCGTCTCACCCGCCACCAGCGCGTTAACAGGGAAAATACAGGGAATTCAGCGCTCTTTAAGGCACGATTAAGCGAGATAGGCCTGAATCCATACGCATTTTCAATGACATGGAGGCGATTTCCCTGCGAGATGGAACAGGGAAACCTGATTGTATGATCAGGGAGATAGGCGGCAACAAACAGGGAACTGGGAAAGCAATACAGGGAGCAGGACCAACTTTTCGAATGCGTTGACCCGCCTCGTCGGGGATCAGCCTCCACTGGCATTAGAGTGATTCTGACGTTTCGCGGCCATATAGTTGGTCTTGCGAGTCGGACTAGCGTCGCGCGCCCGGCGCTGTTGCGCATGCTGTGCGGGATTATTCAGACTTCGACCGACATTTCACCGCCCTCGTCACCTTCACGAAGTACCGCGACGCGGCGATTACAGAGTTGCGGGGGATCACTGCGTGAGCCAGATGCATCCTGCCAATTCGGGTGCCGGGCAGCATTCGAATGACATCACTCTGCGCGCCGATCGGATGAGGCGCTTTGCTGTCACCAAATGTGCGACATCGGGGTCCGCGTTTCCGCGCAAAGGCGTAAGACAGGCCGCCGCGAAATCACCCACCTCGCACTTCGACTACCCGGGTGGTCCCAGATTACCGGCCCGGTTCGCAATCCAGCAGCTCTAGCGCTTCACTCAGGAAAGGCGGGCAAGCCGCCACGAAAACAACAAATTGACATTGCAATGAAGAAAATCAAAATACCGATATGACTTGGATGAGCGGAGACCCTCGTGACTGACGCGACTCGCACCCATACCCCTGTTGCGTTGATCGTCGGAGGCGGCCGGGGAATTGGCTTGGCGGTTGGCATCATACTCGAAGAACAGTCCTGGCGGGTAGTTCTGGCCGACCGGGATGCGCCTGACGCCGACATCGCGAAGCGGTACGACTGCCGCAGCGTCGATATTGCCGACAGCGCGGCGGTGGACCGCCTTGCCGGCGAACTTCGTTCGGCCTATGGCGGCATTGACGGCGTGGTCAACGCGGCCGGCTACAATCGTCACCAGTCAGTATCGGAGATGGAAGACGAGACCTGGGCCGGTCTCTTTGACGTGCATCTGGGCGGGGTGCTCAGAGTATGCCGGGCGTTCCACCCGGATCTGAAGGCCAAGCAGGGCGCAGTGGTCAATTTCTCCTCGATCGGCGCCCGGGTCGGACGACCGCGCAGGGCCGCCTATGCCGCCGCCAAGGGGGGGATCGAGTCGCTGACGCGCACGCTTGCCGTTGAATGGGCGGTAGACGGCATTCGCGTGAACGCCGTGGTGCCGGGAATCATCAATACCCGGATGGTGCAGGAGAACATTGCGAAGGGTCTCGTCGATCAGGACAGTCTGCAACGTGGCATTCCGCTCCGCCGTTTCGGCGAGGCCTCCGAGGTCGCGGAAGCCGTCGCTTTCCTGTTATCACGCCGGG
The DNA here is from genome assembly GCF_900172325.1 of Oceanibacterium hippocampi. Lineage (GTDB taxonomy): Bacteria > Pseudomonadota > Alphaproteobacteria > Sneathiellales > Sneathiellaceae > Oceanibacterium > Oceanibacterium hippocampi. The sequence continues at coordinate 335,164 of NZ_FWFR01000003.1, forward strand.
CAAGCTACATTACCGGGCAAACGCTGGTCGTCGATGGCGGTGCACTCGCCAATGGTGCCTGGTAAAGCGCGGATGGCAGGCGCGATCTCCAACTTTGAAAAGAAGACCGATGGCAAAACTCAAGATATTCATTGATCAGGACAAGTGTGTCGGCGCGGGACAATGCGTCTTTGCCGCGCCCGAAGTTTTCGACCAGCGCGAGGACGACGGAATCGTCGAACTCCTCGCGGAAGAACCGGAAGAGTCCCAGCACGGCGCAGTGATGCAGGCCGTCCGGCTTTGCCCGGCCAAGGCGATCAGAGTCGAAGAGGCATGACCCCGCCGCCCCATCGGATCGCCATCGTTGGCGCGTCCGCCGCGGGGCTGTCAACTTGCCAGGCGTTGCGCGACAACGGTTACGCGGGCGAGATCGCGCTGATCGGGGCCGAGCCCGAGCCCCCCTACGATCGCCCACCCCTATCGAAGACACGCTCCGATACCGTCGCCTGTCTCACTGATGTCGCCCTGGCCGACGAGGCGGAACTCGGACGTCTTGATCTCGATCTTCGACTGGGCACCGCCGCCAGCCGGCTCGATGTTGAGGGTCGCCAAGTCATTCTTGATAGCGGCACGGCAATTGCCTGGGACGCCTGTGTCATCGCCACGGGGGCCGCGCCGGTCACCTTGCCCGGTAACGGGATGACGCTGCGCACGCTTGACGACGCCGCCCGTATCGGTGCCGCGCTCCGGGCAGCGCGGCATGTCACGATCATCGGCGCCGGAGTTCTGGGATGCGAACTCGCCGCGCTGGCGCGTCAGGCCGGCGTAGCGGTCACTGTACTCGACCCTCAGGCGGGCCCCATGCTCGACCGTGTAGGACGGCAGGTGTCGAAACGCCTGAAGGCCCTGCATCAAGGCCACGGCGTTGCGTTTCATTTCGGCAATGGCGTCGAGACGATCCAGGGCAACGATGCGCATGGCTACACCGTTGCCACCTCTGACGGAACGCGTTTGGAAACGGACCGTGTGCTCGTTGCGATCGGATGCCGCCCGACCGTGGGTTGGCTGGCCGACAGTGGCCTGACTCTCGACAACGGGGTGTTCTGCAATGCCTTCTGCGAGGCAGCGCCCGGGATTTACGCGGCCGGCGATGTCGCCAACTGGCACAACCCGCGCTTCGGTCGGCAGATGCGGATCGAGCACCGCATGAACGCGACGGAGCAGGGCATGGCGGTCGCTGCCAACATCCTCGGCGCCCGGCGCGTCTTCGATCCTATTCCTTTCTTCTGGAGCGATCAGTATGATGCCAAAATTCAAGTTCATGGCGTGATCGACGGGAGCTGTGACGAGGATTTGCTCGAAACAAACTCGCAAAACGGCGGATTCGTGATCGCCTACAGCAGAAACGGAACGGTTGACGGGGTACTTGGCTGGAACATGGCGCGCGCCCTTCGTAAGGCCCGCGCTCTGGTCGGACAAGACCGGTCGGCAGTCATCACTCAGTTCGCGCGGACCTAGCAAGCATGACCACCGAAAAGCGGGACCTCTCCAGATCCATCAAACGTACGCTCGAGGTCCTGGAGTATTTCGATGCCGAGCATCCGAGCGTTTCGGTGAAGGAGATTTCGCTCGCTTTGGGCTATCCGCAGTCAAGCACCTCGATCCTGCTCAAGAGCCTCGGGGAACTCGGCTACCTCCACTATGACAAGAAGAGCCGCACCTACCGGCCGAGCCCCCGAGTGGCACTTCTTGGCCGGAGTGTCGCGCCCTATCTTTTCGGCGAAGGCAGCGTGATGGCCGCCATGGAAGACGTGGGGCAGCGCACCGGGGAACTGGTGAACCTGGCGACCCCGGCCGGCATCATGATCCAGTATATTCACGTCATTCCTGCGACCAATCCGGTGCGCCTGCATATGCATACCGGCGCGGTGCGGCCGATGATCGGCTCCGGAATGGGGCACCTGTTCCTCGCCGCGCTGCCAAATGCCGAGCTTGACGTCGAGATAGAGCGGCTGATGAACCTGCTGAGCGAACCGGCAATCGGCACCCAGGAGCTGATGAAGGAGATCCGCAAGATTCGCCGAAATGGCTATGTCATGGCGACCAGCACGGGTACGCCCGGCGGTGGATTGGTCGCGCTGCGCCTGCCGGGCCTTTATGGCGGGGCGCCCCTGGCCATCGGCATCGGCGGCGTCGCCAACGTGATTGCCTCGAACGAAGAGCGTTACATCCGGATCCTGCGCGATGCCGTCAAGCGGCATATCGAGCCACTGCTCTCGCGGAACGGCAAGGCTAGCGAACCGGATTCCGCAACTCGCCCAGCCCTTCGATCCGTGCCGTAACCGTCTGCCCGGGACGAAGATAATATTTTTCCGGCTCCTCCCGTGCCAATGCGACCCCCGATGGCGTACCGGTGATGAGGATGTCGCCGGGCTCCAGCCCCATCGACGACCAGTATGAAATCAGCTCGGCCACCGGGAAGATCATGTCCGACGTGCTGGCGTCCTGCCGCACATCGCCGTCCACGTCCAGGACAAGCCGGAGAGATTGCGGATCGCCAACGACATCGCTGGTCGTCAGCCACGGCCCCATGGGCGCGAAGCTAGGATAGTTCTTGGCCAGGGTGATCCCGACCTGGGTTTCCATCTCCCGCCGCTGGATACCCCGCGTCGCGACATCGTTGCAGACCGCATAGCCGGCGACATGGCGCAGCGCCTCGTCGGCGGACACGTTGAGCGCGGCGGTCCCGATCACGACCGCCAGCTCGATCTCGTAGTCGATGTCGTCCAGCCCGGCGGGAATGCGGATCTCGTCGCGCGGGCCCGATAGGCTTGAGGGAAATTTCGCGAAGGCGGAGGGGAACTTCGGAATTTCCACCACCTTGCCGCGTTTCTTCCAGATCTCCTGGCCTTCCCGCACATGGTCCATGTAATTGCGGCCGACGGCGATGATCTTGCCGGGTCGCGGCACCGGGGCCATCCAGTGCCAGGCCGGCCGATCCACTGGCCGCAGATCGAGCGCCGCGCGCCGCGCGTCCAGTGCTGCCAGTTCGGCAAGACCCTCAGGCTGCAACCAGAAACTACCGAACGGGTCGACGATCGCCGGGTCAATTTTCTGACCAATCAACTCTGCGACCTCGATCACCGGATAGAGACTGGCCTCGTCATCGGCGAAGGCGAGCACGAACCTGCCGTCCGCGACCCGGCGCAGTGTGGCTAGCTGCATGTCTGGCGGCCAGACCTAAAACAGGTCAAGCGGCAGACGCTCGCCTTGCGAGCTCCAGCCGACCATCAGCAGCGTTGCATCGGAGCTGGCTTCCAGGGGGCCATGGGCTTCACCGCTCGGCAGCATGAAGTAGGACAACGAGTCGTAGGCCGCACCGTTGAAAGAGAGATCGCCCTCGATCAGGAAGACTGCACGATGGCCGACAGGCGTTGCGCCCGGCAACGCCCTGCCCTTCTCGATCCGCGCCATCTTGAGGTTCGGCCCGGTGTCGAAAAAGTAGGCGAGATCCTTCGACTGAACGCCCTCGAGACCGGAATGGGGATGCCACGGAATGCCCGAGCTGCGGAGCACCGTGTAACTGTTCATACGGGGTGTGGGATACTCGATCTTCCGACCGGTAATGACTTCCAGAATCGCTTCGTAGGCGTCGCGTTTGCGGCCGTTCGGGAAGGTATAGACCCCGTCCTCGAACACACCTTCCTGCGCCATCTTGCGCTGCGCGTCGACGACCTCTTCCGGTTCGGGATAGGGAATACCCGACGGGCCTTCGAACTGGATATCGGCAAAGTGCAACTGCTCGCCGCTATCGACCGGCTTTATCGGTCCGTAGTAGGCGCCCTCAGGGATGTAGAGGCAGTCCCCCACGCCGTAAATTTCGGTACCGTATTTCATCTGGCCGGAAAGCACGTAGCGCACTTGCTGAAACGTGTGGCGGTGCCGCGGGGAATGATAGATCGGCTCGGCATACAGACTGCCAACGCGCGCGCTGATGCCGCGCTGCTTGTCGAAAAAGCCCTGATACCGTTGGTTGTAGCCCGGCCGGACACCGATATCGACCCACGGAAGATCCGCTTCCCGAACTCCGGTAGCGCCTTGAATGCCCATCCTTGAAGATCCCTCCCGAACCGCGCCTGCGCGTGCATTTGCCTTGTTGCTCAATCGACATTATGATGTTGAATATCATATTGTCAATTGTTCGGCGGGGCTTCTAGACGAGGGACTTCGCTCCGGAAACCCGCCATGCATTCTGCCACCGCGTCACTCACGCTAACCTTCTTCTTTGGCGGCCTCGGCGGGTATCTGGTCAGTTCGCTTGGCGTTCCGGGTGGATGGATCATCGGTTCCATCGCCGCCACCTTCACCGCCAGCGTTCTGAAGCCCCAGGCGCCGATTCCTGCCTTTGTGCGCAGCCTCGCCATGGGCTTCGCAGGCATGATCGTTGGCGCGGCGATCAAGCTGGAGCTGCTGGTTTCGGCCGCCGTGCTGCCGTTGAGCCTTCTGGCGATGTTTCTGTTGCTCGCGCTGCTGGCCTGGCTGACCTACCTGCTGCATCGCATTTCCTGGAATGCAAGCCGCGCCACCGCCATCTCCTGTGCCTGGCCGGGTAATATCCTGCTTGCCCTGGTCGGCGCCCAGGCCATGCAGGCCGACATGAGCCGGGTAACGGTCGTACAACTCGTCCGGGTTCTGATGCTGATGGGGCTACTGCCCCTGACAATTGGCACCTTCCACGCGGCGCCCCCTGTCCATAACATCACGACAAGTGTGGATCTGGCGATCGCCAGCGCTGTGACAATCGCCTGTGTCCTGCTGGCGCGGCGCATCAACCTGCTTGGCGGAGAGATGTTCTTTGCCGCGATCGCCGTCGGCGCGCTTTCCGCCGGTGGTATCCTGAATTTCGAGATCCCTTCCCCGGCGCTGGCCGGGCTGCAGGTTCTCGTCGGGAACTATATCGGCTTGGGACTCGCGCTCTGCAAACGCGAGACATTCTTCGCTGCCCTCATCCCCTCGTTGCTCGGCGCGGTCATGGCAACAGCCATCACCCTGGCCGGCGCGTTCGCTCTTGCCGGCGTTCTAGACTATCCGGCCGCCGCGCTGGCGTTGGCCTACGCACCGGGCGGCGCAGAGGCGATGATCCTCCTGTCCGCGGTCTTCGACGTAGACCCCGGGTTCGTCGGAATACATCACACCCTGCGGTTGATCGTGCTGACCTTCAGTTTTCCGTTCATTCTACGCTACTTCGCGCGTGCCACTCACCAGGCAACAGGCAGCCGGTAAAGTCCATAAATCTGGGAATCATATTTGAAGGGCACCTCATCCAGCGGGACCGCAAGCCGCAGATTGGGGAATCTCTTGAACAGCTTCTCGAAGACGACATGCAACTCGATACGGGCCAACTGCTGCCCCAGGCAGCGATGGATTCCATAACCGAAGGTGACGTGGTGGCTTGCGTCCCGCGTAATATCGAACCTGTCCGGGTCGGGAAACTCCTCCGGGTCGCGGTTGGCGGAAGCCGAGATCGCGAAGATGCCATCGCCGGCCTCGATCTTCGAACCGTCGACTTCGACGTCCTCCAGCGCGACCCGGCGCGGCGCGAATTGAACCGGAGTGAGGAAGCGCAGCAATTCCTCAACCGCCGAATGCACCAGGGCCGGATCCGCCTTCAGTTTCTCGAGTTCTTCCGGGTGCTCCAGCAACAGCAAAGTGCCCAGCCCGATCATGTTGGTCGTGGTGTCGTGGCCGGCGCGGAGGATCATCGAACAAGTGTCGGCAAGCTCCTCCCGGGTCAGATGACCGGGCCGGATCTGATCCTCGATCACCCGGCTCAGCATATCGTCCGCCGGGTTCTTCTCCTTTTCAGCGATGAGCTGACGGCAATATTCGACCAGATCCCTGGCGCTTTGTGCCGCTTGCTCCGGCGACTGTCCCAGACCATGGCGCCCGGCGGCGCACTTGGCGATATAGGTGTGGTCTTCGTAGGGCGAGCCGAAAAGGTCGCACATCACCAGCGCCGGTAGCTCGATGCCGATCGCCGCCACCAGATCGGCGGGTGGCCCCTGGTCCTCCATCCTGTCGAGCAGTCCGTCGGTCAACGCTTCGACCTTCGGCTTCAGGGCCATCATTCGCTTGGTGGTGAATTCCTTGGTGAACATTCGACGAAAGTGGTCGTGGCGTGGGTTGTCCATGCCAACGAAGGCGCGCTCCAGCTTGTCGATAGCCTTCCGCGCCTCGGTCACGGTCGGGAAATCCTCACGCGCGAATTCACCGCTGAAACGATCGTCAAGCAGCACCTCGCAATAGTGCTTGTAGCGGGTCAGCAGCCAGGCCTGCTGTCCATTCCATAGCTTGACCGGGGCGACCGGGCATTGTTCCCGCGCCAGCGCATACTCCTGCGGTAACTCGAACTGCTTGTCGCGATTGAAGGGGAACAAGGGCGCTCCGATCTTCGAGAAGGGGCATCCGTCATCTTCAGACATCTCGTACTCCAATCACAGCCGACCATCCACTTTCGGCCGCTTTAGCTTCGAATTTTCTCATCAGCATGGTATTCAATCACATCATGATTGTGAAATAATTCATCACAGTATCAATCTTCGCAACCGCTAAACCGGCGCCCAGACAGACCGAATGACGAAGTTTCACGCCCCCCGCACGTCACGCCGACCCCACGGTCACCCCGGCGATTTCCTCCATCGGCAGGATCACCGAGGCGATGTCGTCATGAAGGTGACCGCGACCGGCCGCATCGACGAAACATTGCATCGCGACATTTGGAAGCAGCAGTCGCACGCCCTCCGCGCGGGCCAGCGAGATCGCGCCTTGCAGATCCTTCATGATCATTTCGAGCGTCGCGGCGGCCTTGAAGTCGCGGGGAAGAAAGTGGTTCGGCACCACGCGGTTGAGTGTCTGACTGGACGCCGAGCTGTTGCGCATCACGTCGTAGAGCGCTTCGGCATCGATTCCCGCCTTGACGCCCAGCACCATGGCCTCGGCGACAAGTGCATGGGTGGTGATCGAGATCATGTTGTTGCAAAGCTTGGCGGTCACGCCGGTGCCGGGACCACCCATGTGGAAGGTCCGCTTGCCGAAGGCATCGAAAATCGGCCGGGCGCACTCGACGGCGCCGGCCTCCCCACCGACGATGACGCTAAGCGTGCCTTCCCGGGCGGCCGTCGGGCCGCCGCTTATCGGCGCGTCGAGATAGGCGATACCCGCATCCGCCAGGCGCGCGCCGATCTCCCGCGATACCAGCGGCTCGATTGTCGCGAAGTCGATGCAGAGCGGCGGCGGGTTTTCGAGAGCGATCACGCCTTCGGCGCCGATGAAAACCTCGCGCGACTGCTCCGGAGTTACCCGGCAGGCGCAGAAGACCTCGACGCGCCTTGCGACATCGATGAGAGATTCAGCCGGCAGCGCGCCCTTCGCGGCCAGTTCGGCGAGCGCTCCGGCATTCGTGCTGAAAACGTGCAGTTCATGGCCGGCATCGATCAACCGATGCGCCATGGGCAGGCCCATCAGGCCCACGCCGACAAACCCGATCTTCATGAATTCCTCCCTGTGCAATCCCTTTAGGCAAGCGAGACACACCATGTCCCAGTCGTCGGTAGCCCGTCTTTTCACCCCCTTCTCGCTTGGCAACACGACCCTGCGGAATCGCATCGCGATGGCGCCGATGACGCGCAAACGATCGCCTGGCGGCACTCCGACGGACGAAGTGGTGAACTACTATCGGCGACGCGGCGAAGGGGGAATCGGTCTGATCTTCAGTGAAGGAACCTTCATCGACCATCCTTCTGCCCAGGCCAACGACGGCAGGGCCTATCAGAACATCCCGCACTTCTTCGGCGCGGAGGCGCTGAAGGGGTGGGAAAAAGTGGTGACGGCGGTTCAGGAAACGGGAGCCAGATTCATGCCGCAGCTTTGGCATGTCGGCGAGGTGCGCAGACTGGGCATGCCCGGCGACCCTTCGGTGCCTGGCTACGGGCCGCGCGAGATTACCGAGGATGGCCGTGTGACGGTCAAGGCGATGGATGCGTGTGACGTCGAACACATCGCGCTGTCCTATGCGCGTGGAGCCCGCACCGCCCGCGAGCTGGGCTGCGACGGTGTCGCCCTGCATGGCGCCCACGGCTACCTGATGGATCAGTTCCTTTGGCCGGAAAGCAACCCCCGCACCGACGACTTCGGCGGCGGGATGGCTGCACGCTCCCGCCCTGCCCGGACGGTTGTCGCGGCGATCCGGGATGCCGTGGGGCCGGACTTCCCGATCGTCTTCCGTTTCTCGCAATGGAAAATGACCGATTACGCAGCGCGTATTGCGGAAACTCCCGCCGAACTCGAGGTCCTGTTGTCGGGCCTCGTGGAAGCAGGTGTCGATGCCTTCGACGTCAGCACACGCCGGTTCTGGGAAGCCGCCTTCGACGAAAGCCCGCGGAGTCTCGCCGCCTGGACCCGGGCCCTCTCCGGCAAGCCGACAATTGCCGTCGGCAGCATCGGTCTCGATCAGCCACATCATTCCAAGTACTTCCGCGACAAGGCGCAGATCGACGCCCAGGTGGCCGATCTCGACCAGCTTCTGGAGGCGATGACTCGCGACGAGTTCGACTTGGCGTCGGTCGGGCGCGCGGTCCTCGCCGATCCGCAGTGGGCCAATAAGGTGCGCAACGGCCGCATGGCGGACATCCGCGCCTTCGAACGCGGCGATCTCGAGACGTACAAATAGGAAAGTCCTGATCATAGAGTGTAGAGCAGTGTCTCCGCCGTCCAGATAGCCTTGACGTCCAGGACGCCGGCTGCCGCGGCCTCGTTCGCGGCCAGGACCTCACGTATTGCCACGCCGCAGGCCACGGCGTCGTCGCAGGCCAGCTCATCAACGCAGTCGCAGATCGGCGCGGGCACCGTGCCTCGGGACGTCTCCGGACGTGCGTGGTTCTGGACGTAGCCTCGGCAAATTCCCTCATCATCAAGGCGCTGCAGCAACTTTGGTCCGAAGCTTTCCTGCCACCATTCCCGGTACGTCTGAAGAGACTGTCCGGGTCGCCTCCAGACACGCAGGAAGAGTTTGAAGGCGGCCGGCTCGCAAGGTCTGAACACTAGTTCCTCGGCGAGGATCGCGACATCCCGGACCGGCCGGGCGAAGGTTTCCGCTTCGTCCTTCTTCATCTGTGGCCCAGCCGAGCGGTCGGAAACGTGCCGCAGCCGCGTCTGCTCGCTGCGATACCAGACCATGGCCACGCCATCGCACCAGGATACCGGCAGGGTCGCTCCCGGCACGGCCACGCTGTCGCAATGGACGTAGCGGTGAACATTTCTCCAGCGCGGCATCGACATTCCCAGCCTGGCATGCTGTCGCCATCGTTCCCGGAAGCCGGCCCTGTCGAGACCGGGTGGGCGCTCGGCAAAATAGATCAGCTTGGGATGGCCGGAGAGCTCCGGTTTCACCGCCTGTGCAGCCGATTGTCGAGCGAGAGCAGCAGGCCGTTGATGCTGATGGCGAAGACACCGATCAGCACGGTAATCGAGATCATCATCGACACGTCGTTGACCTCGATACCGCCCATGATCAGGTGCCCCAGCCCTCGAACAGACGCGAACATCTCGCCGATCATCACGCCCAGAAAGGTGATGGAGAAGCTCAGTCGCGTCGCCGTCACAAGTTCGGGTATGGTTGCCGGGACGAAGATCGTCAGGAAAGTCTGCGGCAGACTCAGCCGCATTCCCTTGGCGGTCCGTATCAGCGTCGGATTGATCGAGCGGGTCGCGTTGTAGGTGATCAGCGTCATCGGGATAATGCCGTGGATTGCCCCGAAGGCAACCTTGGCGGCGAAACCCAGGCCGAAGAACAGCAGCATCACCGGGTAGAGGGTCACCTTCGGCGTCGACTGCAACGCGACGAACATCGGCGCGAAGATCTCCCCCGCCCGCCTGTTGAAGCCAAGGAACATGCCGATGGCCGCGCCGCCGAAGATCGCGATGATCAGGGCGATACCGAGCGCGCGCAGGGTCTCCGACACGTGCCCCCAGAAACTCTCGGTCGCAAACAGGGTACGGGCGCGATCCCAGGTTTCCATCGGTGACGTGAGGGCTTCGCTGCCGACAACGTAATGCAAGCCCTGCCAGATTGCGAAAAAGCAGACCACTACCAAGGCGACTTCACCCACACGGGTCACCAGGCTTTCATCGCCGGTGATCTTGCGCGCCGTGCTGACGTTCCAGGATGCGCCAGCGGTGAATTGCGAGCGCTTTTCGAAGATCTGCACGCCGGTGAGAAGAATGGTCACCATCAGGATGACGAAGAGCAGCAGGCCGTACATGCGCTCGCTCTCGAAGCCCTCGTAGGCAAATGCGATCGAATAGCCGATACCGGACGTAGAGAGGATGAACTCCGAACCGATCACACCGGCCATGCCATACCCGAGGACCAGCTTGAGCCCAGTAAAGAGGTAGGGAGCGGCCGCCGGGAGCTGGATCAGCACCGCCGTTTGCAGCCGCCCCATGCGGAAGCTGCGGCCGGTCTTGGAGAGCACCGGCGGGATCCGGTCGAGACCGCTCAGTGTGTTGGTGATCATTGCCACCAAGGCATAGGCAAATCCCATGATGACGATCGAAATGTCATTCATGCCGACGATCACGATCGCCAGCGGGTAGAGCACGAAGAACGGCAGGGCATAGTAGCTGGCGATAATCGGTTCGGTGGCACGCCGAAGCCGCGGCAGGCGGTACAGCAACAAGCCGATCAGGAAGCCCAGCACTGCGGCGAGGACAATGGCGACGAAGATATTGCGAACCGTCTTGATGGCGTGACCCCAGAACTGGGCCTCCCCCATCAGGCCGATCAGCGTGGTCACCATCTTCGAAGGCGCCGTCAGTTGCAGCGGGCTGATCACTCCGGCCCGGCAGAGCGCTTCCAGTAGCAGGACAGCCGAGACCAGGAGCGCTGTCCGGATCGTCGTCGAGCTCGCCCTCATTTGCCCGACTCGCCCATCGCTTTCATCGACTCTCCGCGCAAGCTATCCCATAGACGTGACGTGACCTTGCCGAACGCCTCGCCCGAGGCCAGGCGGCTGTCGCGATCCGAAGGCCAGTTCGTCTCGACGATATCGATGAAATTTCCGGGGCGGGCGGACATGATGCCGATGCGATCGGACAACAACGCCGCTTCGTCCAATGAGTGCGTGATCAAGAGTACGGTGGCGCCGGTCTCACGCCAAAGACGGAGAAGCTCGTCGCCCATCAGGAAACGAGTTTGCTGGTCAAGCGCGCCGAAGGGTTCGTCGAGCAGGATCAGGCGCGGTTCCATGACGAAGGTGCGTGCAATGCAGACGCGCTGGCGCATGCCGCCAGAAAGCTGTGAAGGACGCGCATTCCCAAAGCCCTTCAGACCCATGAAATCGATCGCGTAATCGACCCGTCTCTTGATTTCCGCGGCATCGACGCCCTGGCGCCGCAACCCGAACGCGATGTTGTCCCATACCGTCAGCCAGGGGAACGACGCATCGTCCTGAAAAACGATCCCGACTCCTTCGGGCACGGCCCCACGCACCGGATTGCCTTCGAACGTCACCTCCCCGTCGGTCGGTACCGTCAGGCCGGCGACGATGTCCATGAGCGTAGTCTTTCCACAGCCAGACGGACCGATGGTCGTGAAAAACTCTCCCTGGTGAAGTTCGAGATTGATTGGCCCCAGGGCGTGTACCACGCCTCCGTAGACGTGCTTGACATCCTTTACCGCGACTGCGACCGGTGTCTCGATGGCCTGCGCCATGCTGGCAGGGTTCGTCTTCATGATTGTTCCGAAGCTAGAGGGAGCCTTGTCTCGACCGCATCGCAGGACGGATCAGAAACCATGAATGCGAACGGGCAGACGGCACCGAAGAATGCCGCCTGCTCGCCGCTCAGGCTTGAAGGGATGCAGCGCTATTTCGCCTGAAGGTCTTTGGGAAGAAAGGAATCGTCGATGACGTCATTCCAGTCGATCGGGCCGTCCCAGGAGCCCTGGGCGCGGAGGCTCTCCAGCATGGCGTCCATGCCGGCCATGTCGAAACCGCCGCGGCCCCAGTAGTCAATCTCGACCATCCGCTGGACGGCGCTGATCGCAACCTCTTCCGTCAGTTTCTCGCCATAGGCCTTGGCGACGAGCTTGGCGGCTTCGACCGGATGTTCGTAGAGATAATCCACTGCCGCGCGGCGCGCCTCGAGGATCGCCCGCAGCTTGTCGGGATTTTGCTTCGCGAACTCCGCCGTGGTCACACCGACGGTCTGGGTCATGCGCGGCAGGTTCGAAAGATCGAAAGCGATCTGGTACTTGCCGAGCCGGCCACTATACAGAGGCTCGAGAATCAGGGCTGCCTGCACATCGCCGCGCTCCAGCGCAGCCAGGCCGGCGCCGATCTTGCCAAGCGACACCAGTTCGATTTCACCCTCGGGAATTCCTGCGGCGGCAATTGCCGCCTTCAGGACTGTCTCGCTCGTCGAACGCGGCTTGGTGTAGGAGACCTTCTTGCCACGCAGATCCTGGATCGACTTGATGCCGCTGTCGGGCATTGAAACCCAGAACAGATCGGCCAGTGTCATCACGTTGGCACTGACGATCTTGATATCGTGCCCTTCGGCGTAGGCCGCCAGGGCCGCTGCGGTACCGACCACGCCATAACCCGCCCCGGAGGCGATCTGGTTGCGCATCGAGGTGCCGCCACCCGATGAGGAAATAACCTCGTCGATATTGATGCCGCGCTTCTCGAATTCCCCCCGTTCTATCGCGACCGCGATCGGCGCCGTGTTCAGCAGGAATCCGTAATGCGACGCAACGATGCTGTCGGCATAGGCGGCAGTCGCCGACACCGCCGCCACAAACATGGCCGACGCACATGTAAGTGACCGTAGCTTGGAAATCTTGAACATTTGCTCCCATTCCTCCCTTGATGCCCGGCTGCTTCAACGCGGCCGGCGTTTCATTCTTGGCTCAAGTCGCCTCTAAACGGCCGTCGACCCGCCCCACGTTCGCGAGACAGAAAACACGCCCGGCATTCCAGGATTCCAATCGCGTTCCCCATGCGACCGGGGATCCCGGAATGATCTGCGAGAAGGTCCCGACTGGCTCCCTCTTGCCGGCCAGCGCTGCCGGAAAAGCCGTCGTTCCATTGCGATGACAGGGGCACGTCGAGTTCCGCCGAGCCACACCGAGGTTCCGCCCATGCCCGGCCAAAGTGCACCTGCCTCGGGCACGACGGTCGGCGCTCATGCTGCTTCTGAACCCAATGATCTCTCCCTTCGAACGACATCCAGGAGCAGTTCCCAGAATGTCATTGCATCATATTTATGCTGCAGATTATCATAATGTCAATTATTCATCGCCGGACGCCGACGCAGAAATCATGATGGAAATGCGTTCCGCGGCAGCTGTACGGCGGATTCACGGGATGCCAGGAGCACGAGACCGGATGACGGAGCAGCAGGCCGCCGACGGCATGATCGGAGAAGGCAGGCTTTTCAGCGCCCTCGACGCCCCGTTTGGCGGCGAGACCAGCGCCATCGACCTTTCACAGCCTATGAGCGCCGATCTGGGTGCCGCGATCCGGGTCGCTTTCCTGAAGTACGGCGCGCTGGTGTTTCGCAATCAGGAGGTCGCGGACGAACACCTCGCTGCCTTGTGCGCGATCTTCGGGCCGCTCGAAGAACATCTGATCGAGAATAGCGACGGCAAGGTGATGAGCCCGGTTCATACCATCACCAACTTCGATGCCGACGGTAAGCCCTCGGCCAGACCGTACATCAACACCAACTACTTCTGGCATAGCGACAAGTCCTATCTCGCGACTCCGTCGCTGGCGACCATGCTGCATCCGGTCGAGTTGCCGGCCTCTGGCGGCGACACGGAGCTGGCGCATATGGGGCTCGCCTATTCGGCGCTGCCCGAAATCATCAAGCAGCGGATCGAAGGGCGGCACGTCGTGCACAGTCTGGAATTCATGCGCGAGAGCCTAGACAACCCACCGCCCAGCGAAGCCCAGAAGCGCGCGGCGCCCCCGGTCACGCACCCGATCGTGCGGCCGCATGCCGAAACCGGGCAGCCTTGCCTTTACATCGGCATGTACGCCTCGCACATCGCGGACTTGCCCGTCGAGGAAGGCCGATGGCGCCTGGCGCGCCTACAGGAGCAGTCGACGCAACCGCCTTTCGTCTACACGCATGTCTGGCGACCGGGCGATGTGATGATCTGGGACAATCGCTGCCTGATGCATCGCGGCGTCGCCAACTACGGAATGGCGCATGAGCGACGGGTCATGAAACGGGTCTGCGTCCAGGACGTGACGCGACAGCCTTGATTCGCAGGTCGGCGGTTTAGCTGATGCTGTCCAGCAGCGTCCGTGTCGCCTGCACCGCCCGGGAGACGCGGATTCTGGCCGGCAGGGTTTTCGACACTTCGCTCTGGGGGATCTCGAGCGCCAAGGGGAGCCGATCGGTGAAAGCGCGCAGCAAACCGGCGAGGTCGATATCCCCGTCCCCCGGCAGCAATCGCTCCTTCACGGCCTCATGGATCCGGGCGTCACGTTCCGGTGACCGTTCGCGCAGGGGAGCATCGCAGAGTTGCAGATAGCGAAACCAATCGGCAGGACAATCGGCGAGGTCCTCGAGGCTGCTGCCGGATCGGTAAAAATGCAGTGCATCCAGAGCGATACCTGCGGCCGGGTGGTTGCAGCGGCGCAGGAATGCGGCCGCGCTTCTGACATCGCGGATGCTCAGCCAGGGAACGAACTCGAGATCGATGGTCAGACCCCTCTCCGCGGCCGCGTCACAAAGGGCCGTGACGTTATCCAGCGCACGCGCTTCCTCGGGATCGTCCACAGTGGTCAGGACATGCTTGGCACCGAGGGCCGCGGCGACATCGAGAAATGGCAGAAAATTCACGACCCGGCTCTGCGGAATCATCCGCGCGGTATTGGCGTCGAGCGCACTCACTCCGCGCGCAGCCATCTCGGTCAACAGTTGCCGGCGCAGCGCCGGTTCAAGCATCAGCGGCATTTCGCTATCGCCCGGCTGGCCGGAAAGCAGGCGCAATCCGACGTGGCTGCAACCGCTCTCCGCCGCAACGGCAACGACCTCCAGCGCGTCGAGTTCCGGCACCGTGTAGTAGGAAAGCGATAATGGCCAGGACTGCTCCATGCGGCTCACCATTTCTGGCTGACTATGCAAATCCAGGATCACTCCGTGTTTTCTGTGGCAGCATTTTGGCGGCGGGCCGGCACGGTATCACCGAAATACGGAACCCGAAAAGCCGGACGATCAAACAAGGGCAAGCTGCATGAATATCGCGACGAACAATGGCCTGGCGGTCATCCTCGGCGGCGGCAACGGAATCGGCGAAGCCACGGCGCGCCTGATGCAGGCCCGAGGCTGGCAGACGGCGATAGCTGACAAGGACGCCGAAGCCGCCGATAGGGTCGCAACCGATCTCGGTGCGACCGGTTTCGAAGTCGACATATCAAGTGAGGCCTCCGTCGCTGCCCTCGCCTCACAGGTCGAGACAACGCTCGGTCCCGTCTCGGCGCTCGTTGTTGCCGCCGCCGTGTTCCAGGACATCGTGCCGACCGAGGACCTGGAAACCGAAGTCTGGGAACGCATCCTGCACACCAACCTGACCGGCAGCTTTCTCGCCAACCGCATCTTCGGCAAGGCCATGCTGGCACGGCGGCGCGGCAGCATCGTCAACATCGCCTCGATCGCCGCCCTCGGCTCCATGCCGGCCGAGGCCTACGGCACCAGCAAGGCCGCCGTCGTCCACATGACACAGAATTTCGCGGGCGAATGGGGGCGGAGTGGCATCAGGGTGAACGCCGTCTCGCCAGGCTCGACCCTGGTGTCGCGCGTTGCCAGACGCCTGCAGACCGGCCGCTATGCCTCAGATCCCGGCGATTTCACCGCGCTTGGCAGAATCGTCCAGCCGAACGAGGTCGCCGAGGCCATCGAATTTTTGGCTTCGGAGCGCGCCTCGGCAATCACCGGCGTCAATCTCGTCGTCGACGCCGGCTGGCAGGTCGCCTCGACCTGGTCGCAGTTCGGCGGTGTAAGGCCCGCCCGGGAACCGGAATGATCAGTTCAACCCTTGCGCAACAGGCGCCGCGCATTGCCCGCCCAAGCGGGCGCGATTTCCCCATGCGCGCCTTCCTCCGGCTGGTCCCAGCCGGCGAAGTTGGTGCCATAGACGATCCGGTCGTCGCCGACCCATTTGCGCAACAGGGCCAGCGCGGACGGATCGGTGACATGCGCGTCGTACCAGAGTTTGGTCAGCGCTTCCTCGAACGCGCCGTCCTTCCTGATCGCCTCGCTTGCCCAGGGGCGCTTCCGCGCGGCCTGTGCCAGGCGACCCGCCAGCATCGGCGTACCGCCGCCGCCGTGGCTGATCCAGATGTCGAGATCGGGATGGCGATCGAACACGCCGCCGAAGATCAGCGTGGCGACGGCGATGGATTCCTGTGCCGCGAAACCGATGATGACATCGAGATCGAAGCGTTTGAGGTTCGGGTCGCCGGGAGGGCCGTCGATGCCCGACGGCGCGGGATGCAGGAACAGCGGCACGTCCAGTTCGGCGAAGGCCCGGTAAAGGGGGTCGAGGGCTTCACTGTGCAATGGATTGGAAAACTCCGTCCCGGTCGCCGCCCCCCAAAGGCCCAGTTCGACGACCGCGCGCTGCAATTCATCGCGCGCCGCGATCGGGTCCTGCATGGGCAGCGCCGCGAGACCACCCAGGCGATCGGGGTAGGCGCGCACCAGCTCCGCGCAGGCATCGTTGTGCTTGCGGCAGAAGGCAATCGCCTCGGCAGGGTCAATATGATGGAAATAGGTCAGCGGGCTGGGCGAGAGCACCTGGAAGCCGATGCCATCCTTGTCCATGCGCGCCAGACGCAGCGCCGGATCGGTGAAAGGGCTCGCCTTGTGACGCACGCCGACCAGCTTGTAGTTGCCGACCCGGTACCAGGGCGAACCGTCCGCGTCCTCGCCGAACTCGGGGCCATGACGACCCGCGGCGCCGTTCGTGGCGTTCAGGCGCACATGTGCATGGACGTCTATGACCGTCGCCGACGCTATTCCACTCATCACCATTTTCAGCCTTTCTTCAGACGAGTTCGGGGGCCGTGCGGTGGTTCCCGGCCCTGGGGAGGAAGGCCCGATCGAACCGGTTTCATGCCGCAAACCAGGGCAGCATCACTGTCCAGCGGACGCCTCCCTGTCAAGCATGCGTGCATCAACGAGGAGCATTTCCAGCCATGACCGATATCACGGTACGAGCCTGTGCCCAGGCAATCGTCGATGCGGTGGAGCGATTCGGCGACGACAGGAACGGCCTGACCGCAGCGCTCAGGGTACCGCTGGGTGCCCTGGCGCGGCGCGACGATTTGCGCGATCTGGGCGTGCCCCGGCAAGGGAACAACGTCGCCTTTTCCAGCTATCTCTATTTCGACGGCGAGCTTTCGATCCTGCTGTTCGAGATTCCCCACGATCGCGCCGTCCCGCCGCACGATCATGGCGTCTGGGAAGGATTCTGTGTCTACCGCGGCAAGGTAAGGCATAGCGTCTACCGGCGCGCCGACGACGGCACGGTCGACGGCTTTGCCGAACTCGAGACGGTGGAGGAAAGCGACATGGGCCCGGGCGATCTCAGCATCGTCACCCCGCCGGCGGACATTCACGGCTTCCAGGCGCTGGAGGAAGGCTCGCTGGGGATTACCGTCGTCAACGGCGTCTACAAGCCCGAGCGTCTCTACTATCAGCCCGAGGCCAAGACCTACGTCGTAAAGACACCGAATAACCCACGATAGAAACGGAGTACGCCGCAGCATGACCGCAACCCGGAGAACTGCCATCGTGACGGGCGCGGCCGGAGGCCTCGGCCTCGCCATCGCCGAGCGGTTGGCCAAGGACAGCCTGGATGTCGCTTTGATCGATATCGATTCCGCGGGCGCCGAAGCGGCCGCCGACAGGATCGAAGGTGCGCGTGGATATGGCTGCGACGTTACCGACGAGGGCGCTGTCGTCGAACTTCTGGACCGTTTCGAAAGCGATTTCGGCTCCTGCCCCGACGTGCTGGTCAACAATGCCGGAATCGTGCGATTCGGAGACTTGCTGGAACATAGCGCCAAAGACTTCCGCAAGGTTCTCGACGTCAATCTGGTCGGCACGTTCATCATGGCGCAACAGGTCGGGAGGCGCATGGCCGGGCGCGGCAGCGGCGCGATCGTCAATATCACGTCGCTCAACGCCTTCGCGACCAGTCCCGATGCAGGCGCCTATCCGGCCAGCAAGGCCGCCGTCGCAAAGCTGACCGAACAGTTCGCCCTGACCCTGGCGCCGCTCGGCGTGCGGGTCAACGCGGTGGCACCCGGCTTCATCGATTCCGGAATGTCGAGCCCGATTTACGAGGACCCGGAGGTCCGCGCGTTTCGCGGCGCGAGTGTACCGGCCGGACGGATCGGTGAAGCCGTGGACGTCGCCAATGCCGTTGCTTTCCTCGCTTCCGAGCAGGCAGCATATATCCATGGTCAGCATCTGCTGATCGATGGCGGCGTCGGCATCAGCCTGAAGAAACAGATGCCACGCAAGGCGCCGACTCGGGCGGAGAAGTAGATCTTGCGGAACCTCATCCTGACCGGCGGTATCCGCCACGATTTCGCCGACAATACCCGGGCCGTGATCGCCCTGCTGGCCGAGGCCGGGATCGAATCCGAGGCGACCGAGGACATCGATGCCGGCATCGCGTCCCTGAGCGAAGAGCATTATGATCTGGTCACCGTGATGGCGCTTCGCTGGCGCATGGAAGGCGATCCGAAATACGCGCCTTACCGGGCCGCATGGGCCTATCACATGCCGGAGCCATCACGGCAGGGCTTGCAAAGACACGTCGCGCACGGCGGCGGCCTTCTCGGCCTGCACACCGCCTGTCTCTGCTTCGATGACTGGGATGACTGGCGCGAAGTGCTCGGAGGCCGGTGGACCTGGGGACAGTCCTTTCACCCGCCGCGCGGGCCGATAACCGTGTCGCCGCTGCGGCAAGCCCGCACTCATCCCCTGACCAGAGGGTTGCCGGAGTTCCAGCTCGAGGACGAGGTCTTCAGCGCGCTTTCGCTCGCCCGGGACGTGACACCTCTGTTGAATGCCAGGGCAACCAACGCCGATGTCTCCGGTCAGCCGGTACTCTGGGCCCGCCAGGAGGGTGATGCGAGGATCGTCTACGACGCCTTGGGCCATGACCGTGAGTCACTGGAGAACGCCGTCCATCGGCGCATCCTGCAGCGCTCGGCGCTCTGGGCCGGCAAGGCATCGGATGACACCGTGACCGGATTCTAGACGACGACCGGAGCGGAAGGCACCGGCAGGATGCGCTAGCGCCCCCCCCAACTTCGGCGAGCGGTGTCTTAGCAACTCGGCGTGAGAGGAACTGGGGTGGCTCGTAGCGCTGGATCCTGCATGAGCTGATTGCGCCGATCAACGGCGAGACACCCAGCGCCTCGCACATCTACGATACCGGCCAGATCCGCCGGTGCTTCGCGATGAACTCGAAAATGAGACATGGCTCTTCGCGAAGTAGGCTGCGGAATTATTTGGGGTATCGCGTTCTGCCTTCAGCTTCGCGACGACCCGGCGCATGCGATCGAAATCCAGCGGCGCCGGTATCACCTACCCGTCGCCGGAAAGTTCCTTTTGCGGGTGCGCCGTTAACTCGCAAACCCATTTGCGCAGCACGATTCCATGCAGGTCGAGGTCGCGACGTCTGCGCCGCACCGACGCCATATTCGCTCACCAGCCCCACCGCCCCGAACTTGAGCTCCCGGTCGAGCTTTCTTCGTCGCATCCATTGCCTACAGTTCCATAAAAACGCCTATCCTTGTATTCTTGGAAACGGCAGCAGGCCAATTCCCCTGATATCAACGAAGTAAAGGCTCAGCTGCAAGCAGTCCCGATCGATGATGGGGCTCCTTTCAGGCAATACTGGCCGACTGTAGGGAGCACGAGCAGAAATCGATCAGCTACCGCGCTGCCACCAGCAGGACCATTCCGAAGCCGCCCTGCTGGCGCAGGGCCTGGGCGCGCAGCCGGGTGACGCCTGGCCGGGCCAGCCAGTCAGCGGGATCGACCTCCTCGAGTTCGGAGGATCGCTCTCCCCTGGTCGCCCCTGGGAGGTGCGGCAGCGACTGGCCGGCCTCGAGGGCGATGTACGGGAAGCCCCGCCCCCTCCTAAAATACCGCAACCGGCCCTGTTCCGAGAAGATGACCGCAAGCCGGCCCGCGTGGCGCTCGAGATATCGCCGCGCCGCGGCCTCCCGGCTGATGTCGAAGGCGCTCGCCAGCGCGATGACCTGTTCGAGCCGCGGCTCGCCGGCGAGATGGCGCCCGAGCCGGTGGCGTGGCGTGAGCAGCTCGATCGCGAAGCGGTTCGCCTCGATCTCCTGCAGGACCCGCGGATCGGCAGGAGCACTCTCCTCGCCTTGAAAGCGCAGGTCGGCCCCGGTGCAAGCGAATCGGCCGTCCTCGTCCGAGCGATGCAGCGGGTTGAGGTAATGGCCAAGCTCATGCCCGATCGTGAAGCGTTGCCGGCGGGCCGAGCCGGCGCCATTGACGAGGATCATCCCGTCGCGCCGTTCCGGCTGGGTCAGAAGCGCGCCTTCGAGGCTCCTGAGGCGCCGCGTCCGGATTTCCCCGATGCCGAGGGCCCGGGCGATCGCGCGGACCGGCACCGGGCCCTCGAGCCCGTCGAGCTGGGCGTGGATGCCGGCGGCCAGGTTCCCCGGCTCGAGGCCGGCGTCGTCGAGCGCGATCCGGTCGAGGGCAAGCCCCCTTGCCGCTCTCTCGTAATCAGCTTGCAGCCGCTTCTCCTCTCTGTCGCCGCTTGAGCAGCGCCTTCATCATGTCGTCGATAAACGCCAGGTCGTCCGGATGCAGGCCCTTCGCCTGGCGGAACATCCGCGCCAGTTCCTGGTCGGCATCGTCCGCCTCGATCGCCTCCCCGGCGAGATAGCTCACCGACACCCCGTAGTGATCGGCGAGCCGGGTCACAAGCGCCATCGACGGGTTGTCCGTCTCGCCCTTCTCCAGTTGCCAGATATGCGCCTTCGAGACGCCGACCGCGTCCGCCACCTGTTGCAGCGATTCACGCTTCCCGGCCCTCAGCCGGGTCAACCGTCCCTGCAAGCTCATGAGCCATTACCTCCGTTTCGGTGTTTTCGTGTTCTGGTGAGTGAACGAAATAATACTATCGTACTTTCCTCACATCGCCGTTCATGATATCATACGATTATGGATAGCGCCATGGGGCGCAGCGGAGTTCAGAATGAACCACGTGACGATCGAGACCCTGCCGCTCGCGGCGCTCAAGCCCTGGTCGCGCAATGCCCGGACGCATTCGAGGAAGCAGGTCCGGCAGATCGCCGAGAGCATCGAGGCCTTCGGCTTCACCAACCCGGTGCTGATCGACGGGGCGCAGACCATCCTCGCCGGCCATGGCCGGGTCGCGGCCGCGGCCCTGCTCGGCATGGAGTGCGTGCCTTGCGTGCGCCTCGAGCACATGACGGCGGCCCAGAAGCGCGCCTACGTCATCGCCGACAACAAGCTCGCGCTCAACGCCGGTTGGGACGAGGAGATCCTGGCCGGCGAGCTCTCGGCCCTGCTGGAGATGGATCTCGGCTTCGACATCGGCGTGACCGGCTTCTCGATCCCGGAGATCGACGGCCTGGTCGAGGGGCTCGCGCCGGAGGAGGACGGCGATCCGGCCGATGACGCCCTTCCCGCCCTCGACGAGGCCGCCTGCCGGGTCCGGCCCGGCGACCTCTGGCAGCTCGGACCGCATCGGCTGGTCTGCGGCGACGCGCTCGAGCCGGCGGTCGTCGACCTGCTGATGGCCGGCGAGGAGGCCCGGATGGTGTTCACCGACCCGCCCTACAACGTGCCGATCGACGGTCACGTGAGCGGTCTCGGCAAGACCCGGCACCGGGAGTTCGCGATGGCCTCCGGCGAGATGAGCCCGGCCGAGTTCACCGGGTTTCTCCGGACGGCCTTCGCCAACCTGGAGCGCCACAGCATGGATGGGTCCATTCACTATGTCTGCATGGACTGGCGCCACATGGGCGAGATCCTCGCGGCCGGACAGTCGGTCTACACGGAGCTCAAGAACCTCATCGTCTGGGCCAAGGACAATGGCGGCATGGGAGCCTTCTATCGTTCCCGCCACGAGCTGGTCTTCGTCTTCAAGAAGGGCACCGCTTCCCACGTCAACGCCTTCGAGCTCGGCCAGCATGGCCGCTACCGGACCAATGTCTGGGAATATCGCGGGGTCAACACCATGAAGGCCGGCCGCATGGCGGAGCTTGCCCTGCATCCGACGGTCAAGCCGGTGCAGATGATCGCCGACGCGATCAAGGATGTCTCCCATCGTGGCGAGATCGTCCTCGACCTCTTCGGCGGTTCCGGCTCGACGCTGATCGCCGCGGAGAAGACCGGGCGCCGGGCCCGGGTTGCCGAGTTCGACCCGGTCTATTGCGACCGCATCATCCGCCGCTGGGAGGCCTGGGCCCACGATGAGGCGGAGAAGGTCCTCTGCGGCATCGGAACGGTCGAGCGGCCGCCTGTCGCGGCATGACGGCGGACGGGACCGGACAGGGAAACCGGAACCTGCCGGCACTCCGTCCGCCCCCGGCGGCGGATTACGAGGTCGGCTACGGCAAGCCGCCGGCGCACAGCCGCTTCCGGAAGGGCCAGTCCGGCAATCCGCGCGGCCGGCCGAAGGGCGCAAGGAACAGGCTCCCGGCGCCACAGGAGGAGAAGCTGAAGGAGATCATCCTCGCGGAATCCTACCGGCCGATCACCGTCCGCGACGGCGGCCGGGAGGTCACCGTGCCGATGGCGCAGGCGGTGATGCGCGCCATCGCCGTCAAGGCCGCGAAGGGCGACCACCGCTCCCAGCGGCTGTTCACCGAGATACTCTCGGCGACCGAGGCCGACCGCAAGCGCCTGAGCGACGAGTTGCTGCAGACGGCGATCGAGTACAAGACCGGCTGGGAAATCGAGATCGACCGCTGCAAGGCGCTCGGCATCAAGCCGCCCGAGCCCCTGCCCCACCCCGACCACGTGCAGATCGACTTCGCCACCGGCACGGTCCACTTCACCGGCCCGATCACCAGGGAGGACAAGGCCCACTACGACAAGCTCGCGGCCATGAAGGCCGGCCTCGAGGACGACCTGGCCGACATTCGGGAGGAACTGGCGAAGACGAAGGATCCGAAGATCAGGAAGGTCGCCAGGGAGGAAATCCGGCGGCTCGAGAGCATGCTGGCCAGGTTCCGGAAAGTCATCCCCGGGTGAGGGTGGGCGGCGAATTCCCGATGGCTGAACCGATTCGGGCTGGTTGCGGGGGGCGGGGTGCCACCTTGTTCGAACAAAAGGCTAGCGCGGAACGTTATCAAGGAGTGTTTGACCGCTAACGGGCAGCAGCGCTTCGGCGTCGCAGGCCTCGCCGACACGCAGACACGCAAGTTCTCGGCGGCCCGCGCCAGATCATGGCGCGCACTGACAATTTCGAAGAAACCATCACAGAAATCATCGACCGACTTCTGAACAACCTCGGCCAAATACAACGCCCATCCGGGGCGATCGGACCTTCCAAAAAAGGCACCGCCAATTCGATACGGCTCACGCTCTGGCTCCGCAGTCCACACCCTACCCTGTCGAACGACGGGCCGGCATTTGGTTGATTTTCCACACTGACAGAGACCATCTCGGCGAGGCCGATAGCATCATGGTATCCCCGGGGTCAGGTCATTCCTGCACCATCCAATAGACGGCTACCGGCGGGAATATTGATCACGCCTCATCCCATACTACGCCGTGGTCATTCAGCTCACGACTTGCTGTGATTGGCTACCCAAGCCCGCGATCTCCAGTCGCATGATGTTGCCCGGAGCGAGATAGACTGGCGGTTTCTGCCCCATGCCAACACCCGGCGGCGTTCCAGTCGCGATGAGATCTCCCGGTTCGAGCGTCATGAACCGACTGATGTAGCTCACGAGGAAGGCGACCCCGAAGACCATCGTGCGTGTATTGCCGCTCTGGCGCCGACGCCCGTCGACATCGAGGGTCATGGCAAGATTCTGCGGATCCGGGATTTCGTCTTTGGTCACAAGCCACGGGCCTATGGGGCAGAAGCCGTCGGCGCTCTTCCCCTTCACCCACTGCCCCAGGCGATCGAGCTGCCAGGCACGCTCGGAAACATCGTTGACGATGCAGTAGCCAGAGACGTGGTCGAGTGCATCGGCTTCGCCGACGTTCCTCGCTCGGCGGCCAATAACGACTCCGAGTTCGATCTCCCAATCGAGCTTCGATGAACCCGTCGGCATCGGTACGGGATCGTTCGGCCCAATCAACGAGCTAGTTGACTTCATGAAAAGTATGGGTTCGGTAGGAGCCGCCATGCCGGATTCGGCGGCATGGTCGGCGTAGTTCAGGCCGACAGCGACGATCTTTCCGATTCCACCGACACAGGGCCCAATGCGACCGGGATTGTCGACAATGGGAAACGCCGCGGGATCCTGATGGTAAAGCCGGGCCAGTAGTTCGGAATCAAGGATCTCGCCGGAAAGGTCGGGCGTAACTCGAGAAATGTCGCGAACCCGCCCCGAGCCGTCCACGAGGCCCGGCCGCTCTCTGCCCGCGGGACCAAAGCGCAAGAGTTTCATTGCTGCCTCGCTTATCCTAAGCCCAGTCGAGCGTGTCGAGAAATGGCAGTGCAATGGCGTCGAACGCCGCGGGCTGCTCGAAATAGGGGGCGTGGCCGGCCCCCGGAATAAGATTGAGAGCAAGGTCACCCAATATATCCGCGACGGCCTCACCGACCGCCACCGGCACCGCTCGGTCGTCTTCGCCCCAAACCAGGCACGTGGGAACCCGCTGCGTGATCGCGGCCAAGCGGTCACCGATCTCGTCTTTGCCGATGCCGTCCACGAAGTATCGGCCGAGAGCCTCGAACGATTCAGAAGCCCCCGGCGACGTGTTAATCCGCCACTCCTCCTCCACCCAAGCGTCGGTGACTAACCCGGGGTCGGCCAGGACGAACTTGAGCTTCATCTCGATGTCCGATCGCTCGGTACGCGTGATGCTGTCGCGGATTGCCTTTCTGGTTTCCTCGTCGATGGGTGCCAGGCCGACCGCGCCGACTAGGACCAGACCGCGAATCCGGCTCGGCTCGGAAAGTGCGACATGACCGGCGACATGAGCACCGAGAGAGGTCCCGACGATTGCCGTTGTCGGCAAGGACAGCTTATCCATCAGAGCCCGTGCAACCCGGGCAAATCCGGGTACGGAATAGTCAGGTTCGTTCCCCTTGGTCGCAAAGCCGTGACCAGGCAGGTCAAATGCAAAGCAGCGGTATCCATGCAGCGCATAGCGCTCAACCGTCTGGCGCCAGCGATCGGCGCGGGCGCCAAGCCCATGCATGAACAGCACGTTCCGGTCGCCAGTTCCTGCTTCGTGAACGCGTGTCGTCAATCCGTCCGCTTCAATAGGATAGGTGATCATATCGCCGCTCTTCAGGTTTCGAGGAGAAATCGAGTGCGCCTGCCAGAATGCCGGCCAAGACGGAGCGCGGTCTCCACCCGAACGTGGGATATCCCACAACGAGCGAACCGACACTGGAGTTCCGCGCCCATTTCCATTTCATTCATCCTATTCCTATCCAGAGTTAGGTTTCGTCCGTTGCGGATGCAGCGAGAGGAGACGCGCCGTTTCGTTGCCGAAGGAATCTAATGACGCCAGTGCTGGCCTGGAGTATGTGATCGGTAACAATCCGCTCGACCAGGAGCGCGTTACGTGTCTGCAGGGCAGACAGTAGTGAATCATGCTCTGCGCCTTCCATCTCGGTCTCATTGTAGACGCTGATGTACAGCAGCAGGTACGGATGCACGGAGGTCCGCGTCTTGCGGATGTCGTTCAAAAGTCGCGGACGAGCGCCAATCGAGCACAGGACGTCATGGAATTGATCATGAATCTTCAGCCAGGCGCGAACGTCAGCCATAGGCCGATTCATTCGCATCGAAAGCGCCTGAAGCTCTTCCATGTCCGATGGCGTAAACCGTGTGGCCGCATGTCGCGCGGCGACCCCCTCGAGCGCGGCCCGTATCTCGAAAAGCTCTTCGACATCGTCTGCGGTCAACGACGTCACGATTGCGCCACGATTGGGGCGGTTAGTGACCAATCCTTCAGCGTCCAACTGAAGCAGCGCTTCTCGAACAGGCATCCGGCTGATGCCGAGCTGATCCGCGATCGACACGGGATTCAACTTTGCACCCCCCTGAATGGACCCGCTCATGATCCGATCTTTGATGAACGCATATGCGCGTTGCTGCGCCGACATTCCCGATTCACCACTCCATAACATCATTGCTGACCGATTCGCCTAGAAGTGTATTGACCAGCCCGGTTGGGAGCCTTCAACGCCCATCCCGGCACACCACGACCGTGGCTGGCGCGCAGAATAATCACACCACGAGAAAGCCATTAATTTCATCGGGGGATGGCCTCATAACCAGCTGGGACATGCCACGCGCCTCTGTTGAGGCTCTCGGTGAACCAGTCCATCGTTGCCATACTGCGAATAAGGTCCGAACGCATGGTCTGGAAGCGGAGCGGCCACTTGGCGACGACGTAACCGTAGATGTACGAGAACCACTGAACATGGTCGGTCATCGGCCGCTGTCGCTGCTCCCAGCGAACAAGCGCCTGCGGAATGTCGGATGCCTCATCAACGGCTGCGGCAAGTGCCAGCACATTAGCAAATGCGGTATTTGCCGCTTGGCCGAGATTTGGCGGCATAGCATGGGCAGCGTCGCCAACAATCGCCACCCTGCCTTCCGACCATGTCCGGCACTTGATGTTAATGATCCGGTCCCAGCGGCCATCCTCCTGCAGTCTGGGAATAAGCGTCGAAAGCTGCGGAAACGTGTCCTTCCAGATCTCCCGGTCAACCGGCATCTGGGTGCGAGGATCGCCGATCGGCGCCCCCAGAAAAATGTAGTCCTGCCCGCCCGTGCACGGATTGTACATAAGCCGCCAGGGCCCGTTCCAGTACTCGGTAATGGTGTCCTCCGGGTCCCCTTCACGATGCTCGATCAACATACGGATTCCGGATTCGACGCCATAATCGACCCATCGCGAGCCATTGATCGACTCACGAATTCTCGACCCGTTGCCGTCGGCGCCCACCACAAGATCGGCCAGCCGTTCGTCGCCGTTCTCCATCAGCAGGCTGCCCTCCGATCTCGCGCCGACGACTACGGAGGAAGTAAAGATGTTCACCCCCAATTCCTGGACACGATCGATAAGCGCCTGATATAGGTCGGCCCGCGGGGGCACCAACATCTTGTCGTCGGCGGTGAACGACCGGGTCATCAGCGTCTTTCCCCGATGATCGACGATACGCCATTGATTGATCTTCTTCGCATTGGCGACGGCGTCGTCGTAAGCGCCAACCACCTTCAGGGATTTAAGACCGTTCTCCCACAGCCAGATGCCGGCGCCGAACATACGCAGATCCTTGCTGCGCTCGTGGAGGTTGACGGTCCACCCAAGCTGCGCAAGCCGCGCGGCCAACATCAGACCTGATAGTCCCGCACCGGCAATCTCAGCAATACGCTTTGCCATAGTTCTTGTGACTCCTGATGTCTTCGAGGGTCTGTATTCCCAATAATCTATTGCAATCCGCCAATCGGTCCCGAGTGCAGATATCTCTGCGGACTCGGGACCGACCTGGCTCGCTTTTTATTGGGAGGCCGGCACATCCCAGTCAGAGGGCGGCATATCGTACCAGTCGAGATTGTAGGAACTCAGGTTGTCCCGGCTAACAGTCCTCGGCGGAAGATTATAGGACAGGTATGGAAGATCGCCGTCCTGAGCGAGATGGGGAAGATCGTCACCATTCAAGGCGCGAATGGCGTATTGCAGGTTTACCCGACCGATCAGGATGCCCGGCTCTGACACCACCATGTCGATCAGCCCCTTTTCCATCAGCTCGACGGTGTTGTCGGTGAAGCCACCGGTAACCACCTTTGCATGGCTTCCCGCGCGCTCGATTGCACGCGCCGCGCCTGTCCCCAGACTGACCGCGGCCGCATAAATATAGTCGGCATCAGGATAGACAGTAAGCAAATCCGCCGCCTGGGACTGACCGTCCTCAAGCAGGGTACTTGCCTTGAACTCGTTGCCCACGAGCTTCATGTCCGGGCATTTCTCGGCGGCCTGTTTGACGCCGCGCAACCTGTCCGCGGTCCACTCCACGCCCGCCGGGCCGGGAATTGTGATAACGAGAGCGTCGGGATCTTTTTGACAGATGTACTCAGCCATGGCGAAACCAATATCGACTTGGTTCTGCCCGACCCGCAGTACGACATCAGGGCTATTGACCGACAGGTCCATGGCGATGATCTTGACGCCGTTTTCGGCCAGCGTCTTGAGCGGCCGCCGCAGCCCGTCGAAAGTCGCTGCGCCGATGATGAGCGCGTCCAAATCGAGCGCAGCAAGCGCCTCCAGCTGCGCGATCTGTTGCTGGAGATTTCCGTAGCCGCCGGCCGATGTAACCCGCACCACATCCACGCCGGCCTTCTTGGCCTCATCCAGGATGCCGTAGGCAACCCCCTTCCAATAGGCGTCGACGAAATGGACCGCCGCGAACGCAATTCGATACTGCTCCTTCGGTTTTGCCGGGTCGATCAAGCCACGAAGCCGATCAAAATCGTCGGCCGCAGACACCGACGTACTGCCCACGCCCGCCGTGGCGATCAACGCCACGAAAGACGCGGCAATCAGTTTCGAGATTCTCATTCGTGCCTCCTGTTTGATTATTGTTGAGCCAGTCGATTGCGGTAATTGCGAAACACAATCAGTTCGCGGAACGGCGGAGCTGATCGAGAATGACGGCCGCGACGATCACTACGCCGATTGCCAGCGTCTGCATGAAGGACGACACGCCAATCATAGTGAGGGAATTCGACAGCATCCCGAGGATGACGACCCCATAGAAGACATTCAGCATGGAACCTTGGCCGCCAGTGAGAGCGACACCGCCGACCACTACGGCGGCTAGCGCCTGCAGTTCGAGGCCCTGCGCTGCAAGCGGCTGCGCCGCAGCGACATATGAGGTCAAGACGACCGCTGCGACCCCTGCGGTAAGGCCCGACAGCGCATAGACCAGAACTGTGTAGGCCCGAACGTTTACGCCGGAATTGAACGCAGCATCCGTATTCGATCCGATGGCATAGACGTAGCGGCCAAGAATTGTGTAACGCAGGATGACGCTGAACACGATCACCGTCCCAAGTGCGAAGATGACGCCGGCCGGTAAGCCAAACACCGCACCCGATCCGAAGATGTCGATGAAGGCTTCTGGCATTTTGTAGATCGGCAGACCGCCAGCGATCATCAACGCCAGGCCCCGCGCGATCGACAGCGTGCCGAGGGTGGCTATGAACGGCGACACCTTGAAGCGGGCGATGATGGCCCCATTGAATGTTCCGAAGGCAATGCCCGTCAGCAACATCGTAATAATGCCGGCCGTCATGCCGAAATCGTTCATGACAACGACGCCGCAAATGCCGCTGAGGGCGAGGACGGCGGCAACAGACAAGTCGAGGCCACCCGAGATCACGGTAAGGCTCTGGCCTGCCGCGAGGATCAGCAGAGGTGAGATCTGACGCCCAAGATTGACGAGGTTCTGGGCAGTCCAGTAGCGCGGTTCGATCATGCCGCTGACAACGGCGATCAGGACAATGATGCCCGGCAAGACAAGCTTCTGCATATCGAAAGAAGCCAAGCGAATAAGAGTTCCACCGGATTTTGCGCCTTGAAACATAATCAGTTCCTAATGAATGGCGGCACGATGCAATTCCTGCCCGAGAATGTCGGACAGGATCTGCGCCTCGTCGTTCATCGTTGGATCCGCGTACTCTCTGACGATCCTGCCGGCGTACATCGAGTAGATACGGTCGCAGATCTTCAACGTCTCGAGCAGGTCGCTGGAGAAAATCAGGAAGCTGATCCCACGATTTCGAAGTTCGTGCATCAATCGGTAAAGATCGGCCTTGGCGCCGATGTCGATGCCAACCGTAGGATCCTCCATCACGATCACCTTCGGCGCACCGGCTATGGCGCGCCCAAATAATACCTTCTGCTGATTGCCCCCGCTTAGGGTCGTGATTGGCTTCTCCTGGGAGTCGAAGCGAACGAGAAGCTCATCGAGGACTCGCGTGGAACGTTCCCGTTCCCGGCTCCTGGAGAGCATTCCGCCAATCGTGCTAAAGTCCCTCAAATTCATGAGGTTGAGGTTTTCCCGAATCGAGCGGTTCGGAAGAATGCCCTTCTGCTTCCGGTCCATCGGCAGGTAGCTCATGCCGAGCCCGCGTGCATGGGCCGGGTGACGTGGTCGATAGGGCCTACCATCCATGTGTATTTCGCCGGACGAGTGGGCCTCCAAACCGACGAGCACACGGCCTAAGCTCTCCCGTCCGCAGCCTACGACACCGTAGACGCCGACGATCTCGCCGCGGCCCACGGTTAGGGCCACATCCTTGCAGCCCGATTTCGACTTCAACGCAGCAATGGTCAGTAGCGGTGAACTGGGAGTGCGCGGCTTGGCACGCGTGAACTCCCGAACTTCGCGCCCGGTCAGCATGGAAACCAGCTTGAGTTCCGTCAGCGCCGGGGTAACCGGGCAGGACTGCGTGACCCGACCATTCACCATGGCGCTGACGAAGTCGCCGATCAACTCAACTTCTTGCAGGTGATGGGTTACGTAGAGGATCGCGACGCCACGCTGTTTCAGGACCCCAATGACCCGGAACAGCGCCTGCTTCTCACGGTCGGTCAGGGTGGACGTCGGCTCGTCCATGATGATGATCTTGGCATCGCGCGCCAAAACCTTGGCGATCTCGACGAGCTGCTTCTGCGCGATCGGTAGGCTCGAAACGGGCGCTTGCAGAGGGACATCCAGGTCGAGCATTTCCAGCACATTGCGGCATCGCCGGGCCTCTTCGCCGCGAGACAAGAAGGAAAAAGGCCGCCGCTTCGCCTCCGCGCCGAGAAATATATTGTCAAGCACTGAAAGATGCGGCGCCAGCGACAACTCCTGGAACACGATGCCGATTCCGAGTTCTCGCGCTGTCCGGGCGTCACCGATCTCCACCGCTTGTCCGCGGACTTCGATCTGCCCCGCATCGGGACGGTGGACGCCGGCAAATATTTTGGCGAGCGTCGACTTTCCGGCCCCGTTCTCGCCAAGCAGGATGTGGACGCCGCCACTACAGATCTGGATCGACGCCTCGTCCAGTGCCTGCGTGGCACCGAACTTCTTGCTCACGTTTGACGCACAGAGGACGACCTCAGGCTGAGGCCGAGGCGCCGCCGAATGATCAGCCGCTAGCGGGTTCATCGCGTACGCTCCAGCCATGCGACGCATACGAGTTCTGTCATTGAACGCACGGCATTGCTCCGCTTCGCTTGTAGCGGGCCCCATGACGTCCGCAATTTCTGCAAGAAGTCCTTGGGGGTCGAGCGCGATCGGGGCCGGAATGGCTTACGCGATGCCAACGACCGCTTCCACTTCGACCTTCATGCCGGGGATCGCCAACTCCTTCACGCCGATCAACGTGCTTGCCGGTAGGGTCTTCCCGAAAAACTCTTTTCTGATCGGGTTGATCTTCGTCCGATCGTCAACATCGGTCAGGTATACGGTGACTTTCAGAACGTTCTCGTAGCTCGCCCCTGCCCGCTCGAGAATCTTTCCAATCACCTCGAACACGTGGCGCGCTTGCGCGACCACATCGTCCTCGCCAACCACGTTGAGATCGGCGTCGAGAGGCGCGATGCCAGAGATGAACAGCAAATTCCCAAACCGCACCGCGTCGGTGTAATGGCTGATGGGCGGATTAAGGTCATCAAGTCGGATTTCCTGGCGGGCACCGGCAATCGGCATCTGTTTTCATCCTCACATCTACGTGGCGCAACTGCGGCCAACGGGTTTAACTGGATACACATATCCTCATTTTCGACTCATGAGCTGTCAAGAAATTTTGCGATCAACTCAACCAAGACTGATCGCGGATCCATGGTACCTTGTTGTTTTTTCGTTATTTTTTTATTTTCTATGCCCATCTCTAGCGAACGTCCCGCCAGAGACGCTTGACACACCTCGACTGCGTGTTGGATGTTTGTATCCAATTTTCCAACATGGGGAGAATGCTGTGAACGGTATGGTCCATCTGATTAAGGGACGCGTCTTCGACGGCACCGGAAGCGCCCCCTTGGAACACGGCGTGGTCGCCGTTGATAAGGACACGATCGCCTGGATCGGACCTGAGGCACAGCTCCCCGAGCGCTATCGAGATCCCGATGCACGGGTTCTCGGCGGTGACGGTCGCACCGTCATGCCGGGCATGATCGATGGCCACATCCATGTTTCCTTCGGAGAGGCAAGATCGGAGGAAGAGCTCGCGCTCTATACGCCGGTCGAGTACCGTTCAATCAAGGCCATCTGGAACGCCCGCAAAGTCCTGCGTGCCGGCGTGACCAGCGCCTTCGATGCCGCGACGACGTACAATATCGCCGCTTCGGTTCGCGATGCGATCGAAGCCGGCATGTACGAAGGACCTCGTCTCGCCGTCTGCGGACCGCAGATCACCTCACATCAAGGCCTCGAGGATTCTTTCCCGAGTTCGATGCAGTTCCCGCCTGGTCAGGCCGGCGTATTGGCGAAGGGGCGCGACGAGATCATCGAACTGATCCGCCTTCAAGTGAAGAACGGGGTCGATTGCATAAAGGTGTCAGGGTCATCGGATCTCGCGATCGCCAATGCACCAGTCGGGGGGGCCGCCTTCACTGCCGACGAATTCAATCTGATTGCGGCCGAGGCTCATCGTCTGGAGCGTACATGCACCGTTCACGCGCGATCAGGGGAAGCCACGCGTCTTGCCGCCGCGGCAGGGTTCGACTGGATCATGCATGCCTCGTTCATCGACGAGGAAGGCATCGAGCTATGTCTGAAAAACAACATAGCGATCGTTCCGACATTGACCTTGCTGGCCAACATTCTGGAATCCGCACAAGGTGAAGCCGGAGCCTCGATCATCGACGAGTTCCGGCACGAATACGAATCGGCCTGCATCAATCTCCGCAAGGCGTACGATGCCGGTGTCCCCCTGATCTGTGGATCCGAGTCCGGTTGGTCTCTTGTGCCTTATGGCGACTGGCACGCGCGAGAACTCGAAATCTTCGTCAATGACATCGGCCTGACCCCACTCCAGGCGCTCCACGCCGCGACCGGTGCTGCCGCCAGACTACTGCCGCAATGGCGGGACCGGATCGGAACGCTCGCCGAAGGGAAGCTCGCCGACATTCTTGTCGTCGACGGCGACCCGACGGCGGATGTCACCTTGCTTCAACGTCCGCAGAACATCGTATCCGTAATGAAGGGCGGCTCGCTTGTCGATATCGAGACGCCGATCCCCGATCGCCGCGTCTGGTCGTTCGAGAAGCACCGCACTTTTCTACCCGGCTGGTTCAAGTACGACTCCCGGGCGGGACGGGGCTATTTGAAGACCCACTGAGGACCGGCACGGACACCGCGACATCAAGACACCGGCCGCGCCAAACTTCGGCGTCTCATGCCGCATACGACCGGAGGGTTGCATGATTGGAGACCCAAAGAAGATCGCTGTCGTGACCGGCGGCAGCGCCGGCCTCGGCGAAGCGATGGTAAAGGCCCTACGACGGGATGGATTCATGGTTGTGGCAGTCGCCCGTCGCCCGGAAAGGCTCCGGAGGATCCAGGATGACGGCATCGAGACCATGGTCTGTGACGTCTCCCGGCAGGCCGAGGTGCGTGCAACTGCGAGCAATATTCTCGAGCGTTTTGGCCGGGTCGATGTGCTCGTAAACAATGCTGGCGTGATTCGAAGCGGCTATCTCGCCGAGATGACGGAAGAGGCGATCCGTTATCAGTTCGACGTAAACGTCATTGGAACGATCAACTGTACCCAAGCGTTCGCCGACGCACTCTCGAAATCGCGCGGCTCTATCATCAATCTGAGTTCGGCGCTGGCGAAGCGCCCACTTCTCGCCAGCTCGGTTTACTCGGCGACGAAAGGTGCCATCGAGAGTTTCACGAGGGCAATGGCTATCGAGCTCGGGACCAAGGGCATTCGGGTAAATGCAGTCGCTCCCGGCCTGGTCCGAAGCGAAATCTACTTCGCAGACGGTATGACAAGGGAGCAATACGAAGTCGCACTGGGTGAGTTTGCATCGAAATACGTCCTTGGCCGCACTGGCGAGCCACAGGATGTCGTCGAACTCGTGGCGTTCCTCGCCTCCGACAAAGCCGGGTGGATCACCGGTACCGTCATTCCCGTCGACAGCGGATATAGCAATATTGGCTTTCGCCAAGATTGAAAGCTAGGTCAATAGAGAGACCTTACCCGTGTTTCGGCATGCGATTTCAATTCGTATGCCGAAACACATCAAAGGGTGCTCGAGAGTACTCGAAGACCGGTCCGATTCACCGGCGGTGAAGAGCCGCTGACCTGCTCCCCTGACGATAAGCACGCGAGCGAAGGGATCATCCAGCCAAGGTGCGCGGGCAATGTCAGCCCTTAAGCGTCCGAATCCCCGCGACCCAAAAGCTCCTGAGGATCGTATCGACAGTCGCCTTGGCCTGATCGTCGGACAGATAGTTGGCGCTCCGGCGAATTGCATCGGCGATCAGGGCCCGAAGGCCCCTAATGCACGGAGCAGCCTAGACACAGACCATCAGGTCTGCCCCAGCCATTCATTGTTCAATTCTCTGAATCATTGGAAAGAAAGTTCTTCTCGCACTGATATCAACATGAGCTGGCATGGTGGCGGCCTGAATAGCGTCACCTGGTGCCGAAAGACGCCGGAAGACCGCACCGCGGGCACTCAGTTTGGTTGTCGTAGAATTGATGCAGTCCGCTGGACAAAGTAATATGCGATCCGCCGCGCTCCCAGGCCGTTACGAGGAGGCAGAGTATCGGCTTGCGTAGTGTCGTCAGGTGCCAATAGACGCCGGTCGACTTCATCGCGGCACCCTCGCTCCCACACCATCATGCGCTGGCATAGTGACGGCCAGCAAAGCGTCTTCTGGTGTCGTAGGACGTCGGTAGGTCGCACCGCGGACCGCTCATTCCTCGGGAATCATTCGTTGAACATTCTCACTCATTCACGAACCGTTATTCTGGGCGCGCTTTTGTGTATCTGGGCAATGCCGGTGCAGGGCCAGCAGGTCATCGAGGGCAGGGCCTCGGTCATCGACGGTGACACGATCGACATCCACGGCCAGCGAATTCGGATGCACGGGATCGATGCCCCGGAAAGCGGTCAGACCTGCACCCTTGACGACAAGCCTTACCGTTGCGGCCAGCAGGCAGCCCTGGCGCTCTCCGACTTTCTTGGCCAGTCCGTAGTCAACTGCATGGCCCGCGACATTGACCGCTACGGCAGGATTGTCGCGTCATGCTCATCCGGAGGAACCGATCTCGGAAGCTGGATGGTTTTGCAAGGGTGGGCGCTCGCCTATCGCCGCTACTCGACGGACTATATCGATGAAGAGGCCCAGGCAGCGAGCAAGGGTGTCGGTATCTGGCGCGGCCGGTTCGACAAGCCTTGGGAGTGGCGCCGGGGCGTGAGATCAACCGAACCGACCGTTGACCGGGAATGCACTATCAAGGGAAACGTAAGCTCCAAGGGCGAGCGGATCTACCACGTTCCCGGCGGTAAAGATTACGCCCGGACCAGAATCAGCCCTTCGAAGGGCGAGCGGTGGTTCTGTACCGAGGACGAAGCAAAGGCCGGAGGTTGGCGGAGGTCGCGGAGGTAACAAAGCCCCGCCAACGAGACCCGAAAAACGCGTACTACAATGAATCTTTGCGATAATGGGGCGATCTGCAACGGCGTGCTCGGCGTAGTGGAGATACTATCTCCCAGATCACGCGACACTGTGTGTCTGACCCCGCTCCCTGATCCGGGCCAATGGTTAGTAGAGGCTGTTCGCCTTTCTTTCCGGTTGGGCATAGGGGCTGATAGTCCGATATGCGGAGCCCTCACGCAGCTAAGGCCAGCCGGGCCGCTGGTTGCCGACCTGCTCGGCATGGGGCACTAGAGTCAGGCCGCCGAGGCGCCGAATGGGGATGCTCGACATTGTAATCGATACGCCACACTTCGACGAGGCACCGGGTCTCGTCGAGAAGGGGGAAAAGGTGCTCGTTGTTGCGCTCGTCTTAGAACCGTCCATTGAAAGAACCCTCAAAGGCGTTCTGGGAGAGCTTTGCAGGAGCTCCGTAAGCGGCGCGTTGTCCAGCAGGCTCTCTGCCATGCGGCGCTTCAGCTTGGCGTTTTCCCCTCCAGCGTGAGCAGGCGCTGCGCGTCCCACACCGTCATGCCGCCGAACTGTGCCTTGTGCTTGTAAAAGTTCGCATTCGAGATGCCGTACTTCTCCCGTCTGAATAGGCACGCATACACCGAATTATTCCGTCAAGACTCTTGCATGTCTGCAACCTCTGCGTTATGAATAGATTCTACATGATACCATGACGTGATAGACAGAACATTGCGGCTTCTGGCCCATCGAGATTTCTCTCGCGATCGAAGAGTGGTTGTATTCTTCAAAATAGAATCTTCACTATGCAAGAAGATCTCGCCATAGACGTCACAAGTTGTTGACACAATAGTGGAAAGTATATGACTTTATTTTTCCCTATTTTGGCAGTTAATTCATCTATTTTTTTCGGAAATTCGATGATTTACCAACATAAAGATGAAACGAAATGCCAGAAATCGTTGAGGAAGGCGCAGCGAAGCGCACTTTTAGTTTCTTTCGTGGCGCCGAGATAGGCGTAGAAAATTACAAATGGCCGGACGGCGCCGACAAGGCGAGACAAGCGATTGGCGAATCGCTGAATGCGCGGAATGTAGCCTTCCTCTTAGGCGCTGGCTGTTCTTCATCATGGCAAAACGGCCAGGAAGTCGGCGTCCCGACCATGGCACCACTTGCAGAGGAATTCACGAGGAAGCGGAAGGACGAAGATCAGTCCTTTCCAACAGCGATAGAGCGCAGCTTGCTCTTGCAGAAATTTGGGATCGACATCAGCGCCAAGGACTATTCGCGCAATCTCGAACGGCTTATGGAACTCCTGTTCAGTTTTCGCTTCAGCCTTGCTCGAAGTTCCTTAAAGGAGGCCAAAGCCGAACTCTCGACCATCAACTCGGTGATCAACAAGGTCAAACACTTCCTATGGAACAAGTGTACAGGCGGTGCATTCGCCAAAGGCGACAACACCGTTATGGCACTTTACGAGTCATTTTACCGCAAGCTGGTGCTCCGCGATCGGTCATTGCCGAGGCCCTGGGTCTTCACGACGAATTACGACCTGTTCAACGAGACGGCCATGGACCGGCTCGGCCTGCCGTATGCGAACGGTTTTTCCGGCGTCGTTGAGCGCCGTTTCAATCCGGCAACGTTCCGGTACGCACTGGCCGAGCAGCTCGACGTGGCGAGCCGCAAATGGTCCGCGGTCGATGGGTTCGTATATCTCGGCAAGCTTCACGGATCGATCAGTTGGACTGAAGACGATCACGGGCTGTTTCCGATCCGGGAGATAGCGATTTCTCAGCCCCCCGGTAAGGTGATGATCTTTCCGACGCCCGCGAAGCAGAACTCCGCTCTGGGATCGCCTTATGCTGATCTATTCCGCGAGTTTCAGTCGCGCGTCGTGCGCGAGCAGAGCGTGCTATTTACGATAGGCTACGCCTTCGGCGACGAGCATATCAACAACATCATCTATCAGGCACTGACTATCCCGACGTTCAGGCTCGTCATCTTCGCCGACCCGACGTTGCCGGGTGAAATCGCAAAACTTCGCGAGCTCAACGATCCACGGATATGGATTATTGGAGGGGACGGTCCGGATGTGGGCCGCAAAGCACATTATTTCGATACGGTCATCGAAGAGTTCATGCCGCAGCGCCCAAGCGAGCGAATCGACGACGCAGTGAAGAAGGTGCTGGATGCGATATCTTCAAAGAAGGCGGGAGAAGAATGAGCCGTGATGATCGAATGCGCGCTATCGGCAAGGTCGTATCTGTTGCGGCCGACAGGTTCGTCGTGGAAATGCACGCAGGCACCGACAACTTCACGGTCGTCGGGTTCGACGATGTGCATTATGTGGCCCGGCTCGGATCCTTTCTCATGGTACCCATCCAAGCCGAGTATGTCGTGGTGGAAGTCGTCGGCTTGCACGAACGCGACATCGCCGGCCCTAGTCACGGTGATGGCGCGCTAGACAAGGCAGCGTCTGCGAAATATCTCGACGTCGTGCCTATCGGGATGCTGCCGCAGGATCGGAGCGAGAAGTTTCGATTCGGCGTCTCCGTCTTCCCGTCACTCTACGCGGATGCCCTCTTCGCGCTTGATGCCGAACTCGATCGGGTATTCGAGACGGATGTTCCCGTCGAACCGGCGCCTGCGATGAACGATGTACTGCCGATACCGGCGGACGCGACGCGCTTCCGTGCCTTGACAATCGGCAAATCGGTTGTTTTCGAAGGCTATGACGTCAAGGTCCGGATAGATGATTTCTTCGGTGGCCACACGGCGGTCCTGGGCAACACCGGTAGCGGGAAGTCCTGCACCGTCGCCTCCGTGCTTCAGTCGTTGTTCGAGAAGGCGGATGAACACCATGCGCGCGGCGCTACGTTCGTCGTGTTCGACGTCAACGGCGAGTATGAGCAGGCCCTTTCGCGCCTGGCTAATGGCAACGGGATCGGGGTGGACCGCGTCGTGCTCGACGGGACGACCGCTGAAGGACGGTTCCGGCTGCCTCATTGGTTTCTGGAGCAATCCGAATGGGAGCTGCTGCTTCAGGCGAGCGAGCGAACACAGATCCCGGTGCTGCGAACGGCATTGGGACTCACAGATCTGTTTCGTCGGAATTCACCCGAAGCACTGGAGATCAAGGAGCACTTCATCGCGACATGCATCATCGAGTGCTTTCGCGGCGCTGACGGGGATTCTCCTGTCGCCAAGTTCCAACGCGTCGTGTCGCTGTTGCAGAAATACCCGACGGACGACCTGAACATGGGGCTGCTCCAGAAGTATGGCGCCAACTACCAGTACGGCAATTTCGATGGCGATAACCTTCGCCCGTTTCTGGATGAGGTTCGTGGTAAGCTTTGCGAGGATGTCGAGCTTCCTTCGTATAATCGCACGCCGTTCACATTCGACGATCTTGATGAATGTCTCGATTTCGCGATCCTCTATGAGGAGGCACACGGTAATCGGCAGATTCGCGACTACAGTTCGCAGATGATGACGCGATTCAAGTCGCTGAAGGAACGGGCGGAATACGCGTTCCTGCGGTATGATCTGCAGCCAGGCGATGAAGGGCCATCATTGAAAGACTTTCTGGAAGGACTTCTTGGCCTGACATCAGGCGACGGCCATCCGATCAAACGCCACCAAATCATTATCGTCGACATGAACGCTGTCGAAGACGAAGTGGTCGAGTTGGTAGCCTCTGTGCTCGCGCGGATGACATTCCGGCTGCTTCGACAGGCCGAACCGAGAAACCGCTTTCCTGTACACCTGCTCCTGGAGGAAGCGCACCGGTATATTGCCGCGACTCCGTCTCGCCATGCCATCGACGCCAGTCGCATCTACGAACGAATTGCGAAGGAGGGCCGCAAGTATGGGCTCTTCTTGCTCGTCGCGTCCCAACGACCGAGCGAGCTTTCGAAAACGGTGCTGTCGCAGTGTTCAAACTTTGTCATTCATCGGATCCAGAATCCGGACGATCTTTCGCAGATCCGCCAGATGACGCCTTTCATTTCTGAGGCGGTGTTGAAGCGGTTGCCGTCTCTGCCGAAGCAGCATGCGCTCGTGTTCGGAACTTCGGTTAACTTACCCACAACGTTCTGTGTGCGCGAGGCACGCCCTCTACCGAAGAGCGATGACGCAAAGATCCGCGATCTCTGGTTTCACGAGGAGGGACGGGTCGCGCAGGTGAAAATTGGGGCGGGTGTCGGTGACGACGGGGGCGGCAATGGCCAGCGGCAATGACCGACCAAGTTGAGCTCGAGAAGCTGGCGGCGATCCTCGAAGACAGCGGGGATTACAGAATTCTCCGCCGGCTCAAGCCGCGGACCGCGGCTGGTGCTCTGGCTGACGGCGAGAGTCGGATCGGGCTTTTCGTGGATGTCGAAACGACGGGTCTCGATCCGGAAAGGGACGAAATCATCGAAATTGCAATGCTTCCCTTCCGCTACTCGCTCGACGGAGTAGTGATCGAGATCTTGGAGCCGTTCGATCGCCTGAGGGAGCCCTCGACGCCAATTCCGCAGGCTGTGACGGCACTAACTGGGATCACGGATGACATGGTGGCCGGCCAAAAGATCGAACTCAGCGAGATATCGGAGTTCGCGGGGCCAGCGGACTTGGTGGTCGCGCACAACGCGGCGTTCGATCGTCGCTTTCTGGAGCGGTTTTCCCAAACCTTCAGTACGAAGCCATGGGCCTGTTCCATGGCGGAGATCGATTGGGCCGCCGAAGGCTTCGAGGGCACGAAGCTCGCGTACCTGGCGGCAGATCATGGGTTCTTCTATGAGCGTCACCGTGCGGCAAATGACTGTCTGGCGGCTGTTGAACTCTTGTCACGGACAATGCCGCGATCCGGCGTTAGCGGACTTGCCCGCTTGCTGGCGCAGGCACGACAAACAACCTGGCGCATTTGGGCGGAAAACTCTCCGTTTGAGCTCAAGGATACATTGAAGGCTCGTGGATATCGTTGGAGCGGCGGCGACGCGAGACACCCCAAGGCTTGGCACATCGACGTCTTGGACGCACAGAAGGAAGCGGAGATCGAATACCTTTGTCGCGAAATATATAAGAGACCGACCAAATTCCGCGCCACCAAAATCACCGCATATGATCGCTACTCCTCACGAATTTAGGCGCCCTAGTAATATTATTTTTTCCGATACACCGTAGGGTCTTCTTGCGATATTTTTGGCGTTCAGAGGTGGACCCGGTTTCTGAGGCGGGGGCATAAGGTGGATCGCCCGATGGAAAGGACGATCCTCAATGAAGACACGCAGACGGTTCACGGCCGAGTTCAAGGCCAAGGTTGCGCTTGAAGGGATCCGTGGCGAGCGGACGATTTCGGAACTGGCGACGAAGCACCAGCTTCACCCGAACCAGATCACGCAATGGAAGCGGCAGGCCATTGAGAACCTGGCCAAGGCATTCGACGACAAAGCCGCGGCTGCGCAGGTTGGCCGGGAAGCCGAGGTGACGAAGCTGCACGCCAAGATCGGCCAGCTCGTCGTCGAGCGGGATTTTTTGGCCAAAGCCTTCGATCGCTGAGCCTGGACCGGAGGAGAATGATGATCGACCCCGATCACAAGTGGCACTCGATCCACCGCCAATGCGAACTGGTCTGGATCTCGCGGACCTCGTTCTACCGACAGCCCGCCGGCGAGAGCCCTGAGAACCTCGAACTGATGCGCCTCATCGACGAGGCGTTCATGGAGACGCCCTGGTATGGCTCGCGGCAGATGGCGCGGCCCCTGCGCCGCCAGGGCTGGTGCGTCGGCCGCAAGCGGGTCCGACGGCTTATGCGCAAGATCGGGCTGTCGCCGATCTATCAGGCTCCGAAGACCAGCGAGCCGCATCCCCAGCACCGCATCTATCCCCACCTGCTGCAACATCTGGCTATCGAGCGGCCCGATCAGGTCTGGTGTGCGGACGTGACCTACATCCCGATGCGGCGCGGCTTCCTCTATCTTGTCGCGATCATGGACTGGTTCAGCCGCAAGGTGCTGGCCTGGCGGCTGTCGAACACGATGGAAGCCGACTTCTGCGTCGCCGCTCTTGGAGAGGCGATCGCCCGGCACGGCAAGCCCGACATCTTCAATACGGATCAGGGAAGCCAGTTCACCAGCTCCGCCTTCACGGCGACGCTGAAGGACGCCGGCATCCGCATCTCCATGGACGGGCGCGGCCGATGGATCGACAACGTCTTCATCAAGCGGCTGTGGCGCAGCCTCAAATACGAATGCGTCTTCCTCAGCGCTTTCGAGACGGGAAGCGAGGCCCGCAACGGCATCGGTTCCTGGATCGACTATTACAATCGGCGACGGCCACACTCGACCTTCGACGGCAGGACGCCCGACGAGGTCTATGCTACTGGGGAAATGACGGAGCAATTGGCGGCGTAGAAACCAACCCGATCCACCTTAGCCAAGCCGCCAAACGGTCTCACCAGGCGGGTCCACCTCTGGAAGCCCTAGGCCAGCGAGACATAGACGATAGTCGCGCACAACAACTGGTAGGGCCGATCGACCCTAAGTCCGCGCAGCAGATACGGGTAGTGCCGGTACCCCGGGCCGGAACGCTGATCCGCCGCTTGCTGTAGATCGACATCAGGCGCATGAGCCGCATCAGGCGACGCACCCGCTCGACGCTCACCCGCCGACCAGCCGCGCGCAGGCGCCTCGTCATCTGCCGGGCGCCGTAGAAAGGCGCGTCCAGGAACTGCCGGTCGATCTCCGCCATCAGTGCCAGGTTCTCCGGGTTCTCGCCGCTCGCCGCGTTATAGAAGCTCGACCGGCTGATCGGTACAAGGCGGCATTGCCGGACGATCGACATTGAGGGATGGTTGGGCCGGATCATCGCCTTGCGCTCCTGTCGGGGAGCCTACGCAGCCTGTGTTCCAAAAAATCTTATTCCACCGTCAGCTCACCGATCTTCACGTACGATTCCTTGACCTCCGCGGCGTCAACTTCCGCCACGACGCGAACACGCTTGAAACTATCCGAGGCGCCGTCTAGCAGCGCCTTATTCCATTGGTGGATCATTGTCGGATACAAGTCGAACCGGCTCACCAGCTCGGCGACCGTTTTCTGGCTATTCACCGCCTCAAGCGCCACACGTTCCCAGAATTCGGACTTGTACTGCCTGCGCTTCGTCATTGCTGATTTCATTTCTTCGAAAACCAGCAGACACCCATCCCGTACCTTGCGTCACTGCCCGATTGCCGGGGAGCAGCTCAGTCTAGGCCGCCACCATGCGCTAGCACGTTCGATGGCATGCCCCCCCCCGCAACTACGAAGGAGACGAGTAGAACCGGGAGCGGGCGAATAGTCATGGTCACAGTCTAGAACGTCTACAGGTCGTTTTGGCACGACTTGCAGGCCCTCAACTGATAGAATTGTGGGCCGTTTCGGCTGGGGCAGCAACCGGGACCCGAGGTTCAGAGAGGAGGGCTGTATGCCGGAAGACCAAAAACCGAGAAGCGCAGTCCCCGCGCCAAAGGCTCAGGTTCCTACCTCGATACCTTTGAGCCCGAGTACGACGATGGACCTTTCGTGGTTACCGGATGACAAACGAGAGGCGCTGTTGGTCGAGTACACCAAAGGCATGTTGGACATCAGCAAGAAGTCTCAAGAGCTTCACGTTGACGTGGGAACGCTCAAGACCACCCTGGATCAATTGGCCTCGACCACGAAAGAGGTATCGGAAGGCGGAAACTCCGTCACTGTTACGCATACTCAAACAACTTCGATAGGGCGAACCGAAGTCATCATGGGCAACACGTCGGAGGCGCAGGGCGGCAAGCTCACTAGCAGTCAAACGGGCCGCCGCGACATGACGCCGATTTACATTATTTGCGGTATGATTGCCGCGGTAATTATAGCGGCAATCATTTTCAGCAAGTAATGCCGTGTTCCGCACAACCGTACGCGCT
This sequence comes from Oceanibacterium hippocampi, assembly GCF_900172325.1. Classification (GTDB taxonomy): domain Bacteria; phylum Pseudomonadota; class Alphaproteobacteria; order Sneathiellales; family Sneathiellaceae; genus Oceanibacterium; species Oceanibacterium hippocampi. The sequence continues at coordinate 378,984 of NZ_FWFR01000003.1, forward strand.
GATGAAACCACCAATGTCGAGGCAGTAGTTTCCGATCTCCGTAATCAATGTTCGCGAGCCAGCGTCTCTCCGATAGCGTCCGACCTGATCGTCACACAGGCGCGGAACGTGCTCGTGGAGTTGGTTGAGCACGGGCGCCAGTTGGCCGCCCAAGGTAGCCAATTGGCAGTCACGAGAAAGGTTGAAGCGGATGGCGTAGCCGTGACGCTCGTCTTTCGAGCGAACATCCGTCGTTCCTTCTTTGAGCGGCTAGTCAATGCATTCCGGGGGTGATAGATGGCTCGCTATCGCCGCAAGTCTCGCGGCTCATACCAATCCAATTACGGATATCGCTCTCACGATATCGGATGGGAGCGCGCCCTTCAGCATATTGAGGAGGCGAAAGAGCTTTCTCGCGAGTTGGGCGGAACAGATAAGGATGTAAAGGCGTATTTCTTTTCGATCCCGCTCCATCAGCTAAAAACCATCCTGGACGAATACGAGGCGAAGTACGGCCGCAAGGCACGTGAGTATGCGGAGCGCACCTTGCCGAAGTGGCGTTCCGGGCAAGTGACTATGAGCGGCCAGAATGCGAGCCGTCTTTTCGAGCTAATCCCACCGAGAATGCCGTTGGAAGAAAAATACAAGCTGACAGAGAATCTGTGGCGTCACGTTGGCCCGAATTCGCGAAAGACGCTCCGTATTGGTCTGGACGCTAACATTGAAGATGCAATTGAGGCCGTTCGCGATCACATAGAAAAAGTCGTAATCCACTACAAGATTCCGGCAGACCTAGAACGGCGGTTTAACTGGTTGTCGGCTGGCGACGTAGACGTGAAGCAAGAACTATTGAACCACCTCCGGCAGATGGAAAGAACGTTTGTTGTCGACGGGGCGAAAACTCAGTTGCCGGTGATGTTGGAGCACCTAATTAGCGTTGATGGCCGGAATACCCACAGACTGGCCCAAATTCTCAAGGTCGGCAACCACGAATTGGAAATATTGATAGACAAAAATATCTCTGGTGTGAAGTTGGAGGATCCGTTGGGAGATGCTGGCTCCATAACTGCTTCGTCAAATTTTGGCTATATTTGGCTATTGTGGTTAATCGGGATCGCAATCGTGATTATTCTATTAGCGCAGTAGCAAGCGCACTAACTTAATCAGTGTATGACATCAAATGTCAACTAAACAGGAACGAGGAAAACACATCGACTGGGAAGACTGACACGGTCAAAGGGCACCCCACCATCTGCGCCTGTTCCCCCATTGAGAGTCCCCCCGATCGAAGACGATGGGCGCCCGAAGCAGAGCTTAATTCTTCAATTTCTCGAGAAAGCCCAGCGACAATGTTTCCATCGCTCCCATAAAGTCCTCTGGATTCTGTTCCCGGAGCTTTTCTGCCTGTTCGACGAATTCCGAAAGTAGGCCCTTCATTTCATCGGGAGCCTTTTCCAGTCGTTTAAGCATCTTCAGCGCGTTGTGGGCATAACCGAGAAACTCGGCGTTTCGCTCCGTGATCTCAACCAGCATTTCGTTGGTGATGCGCTCGCTCGGCGCGGCGAATTCGCCGTCGACCCAGTCCACGTAAAGCGCGGCGTTCTTGGCGCGATTCGACGTCTCGTGAAATTCGTCCTGAGTCTGCCTGAACGCCGCCATGGCAGCCTCCCAGTCGCCACGAGCCTTCGCATCGGTTTCGGCTTCAGAACCCTTCAGCATGTATGCATTGGATCTGTTCTTGGCCGCGTGACGCCCGAAGGCGGCGAGCACCTTCTTCTGATCGACTTCGAGCCCAAGAACCAGGCTGACCGCCCAAGCGCCGAAGTTGTTGACCTTCGAGCATTCCTCAAGCGAGATCTGGTGGAGGCAAAGGGCACGCGCCACCGCGCCAGCTTTCGCCAGAAGCTCGGCCTCGAGAAAGAGGCGCTCGGCATTATCAAATGTCTTCTCGGCGCCGCGGACGAGGACGTCCAAAGTCGCCTGGTCGCGCTTTGCGGCCTCCTCTCCTCCGTCTTCTCGCTTAGTATCGTTCATTGTTGTTCCGGCGTGTTGTAAGCAGGAATACATCAGCGACCGCAGACAATCGTCGTCGAAACAGGAATAGCACATGACTGCTACAGATTGGACGCCGGTCTTCGTCCTGCCGAATATTCCACTGGAAGCTGCCATCGGCTGTGAGATCGCAGCGCTCGCGCCCGCGCATGACCCCCGCGTTAGGACCCTCAAGCGGGCGCATCCCTCGTTCAGACGCTTCCTCAGCCGCTTCGCGGATAATTTCGGAGAGAAGTTCGAGCCCTCGGTCTTGCTCCTGAACACGGTCGCGCCGCCGACCTTTTGCGACGTCGCGGCGCTCGCGAGCTTCCGTGATCTCATCGCGCTCTCCGCGATCACCCGTGGCCGGGCGTTGGAACTCCAACATCCGCGCGGGCATCGCGTACTCTTCGGCGAGGCCTTCGCGATTTATCCCTGGATGCTCGACCGGCACTATGAGGATGTGATCGGCAGCACGCCGGCCATCCTCGGCACGCATGAGCTCTCCCGCTTCAAAGGCCAATCGTCACCAGCACTGTTCCGCACGTCGCTCGGCGAGAACGACATTGACCAGCCGCTCCTTGCCTCGCTCATGGCGCGCTGGCGTCGGCGCTACGAAGTGGGTGAGCCCGCCCGGGAGAACGTCGCGCTGATGCGCTCGCTCAACATGGCGTATCACGCCTCGCTTCTGCCGGCCGGGACGGAGACGACCTTCTACGACGTCGGGCGGGTCGTTTCCCTCTGGGTCAGTGCTTTCGAGATTCTCGTACATCCAGGCGGAAACGGCCAGGCCAACCGCGACAAGGTGTTCGAGATGATTGAGCGGACATGCTGGGCAAAGGCGGGGAGCGGCCAGCTCGCGCATGACACGGGCGGCAAAACCAAGGTGAAGCGCACGCTGGCGTCCTGGCTCTACCAGATGCTCTACGAATGCCGGAACGACTTCCTTCACGGCAATCCCGTTGAGCGCGGCAATCTCGTTCTTCCCACGCCGCAGCGGACGATTTTCGAATATGCCGCACCGCTCTACCGCATCGCACTGACTGCGTTTCTTCCACTCACATACAACGTTCCGAGGCCATCGGCCGAAGATGCACGCGCACTCGGTGCCGATATCATTGATCACATGGACTTCATGAGACCACAGAAATCTGCCGAAGCGGCACTGCTGACCGCGACGCGTCCACCCACAGGCCGCGCCGCACGCCGCGCCCGCATCACCCGCCCCGCTCCCTAGCCGTCGGCGCCAGCATCCGGCTCCTCGATCAATTCTTCCGCCAGTTCCGAAAGCCACGGAGAGACATCAACGATCTCCACCGCGCCGGCGTGGACCGCGTAATAGTCCCCGACCGTCCGGAATGCCTCGCCAAAGCGCTCCACGAACATCTTTTGTAGCTTGTCGTTCCGGCTCAGCACGCTCGACAGGGCGCGGCCGCCCCGCAGGAACTTGAACGCATGCTCAGTACCGAGCAGATAGAGATATTTTCGCTTCACCGTCGGATGCTCGGCGAGCAACAGATAATCCTTGAACACCGAATTTTGGCGGATCGATTCCGCGCCGCCCCGCCATCGTATGAATTTGAACTCGGCGACCCGCAAGTTGGTCTCCAGATCAAACTCGCGTCCGGTGTTTCCAGCACCTAGGGAAACATATTCGACCCGCTCATCGGGTTCGAGGATGTGCGGAAGGCAGAGCAAGATGCCGAGCGCATGGATGGTCACATTGATCTGCCCGGCCAGGCGCTTCATTTCGGCGGCCGCGGCCAACGCCTCCCGACCTACGCCAGCGCCCTCGAGAAAGCTTGCGCAATCGTTCGCCGCCACGCCGCGCACCGCCCTCTCGATCCGTGCAAGGGTCTGCGTCAGATCGGGACCTGTGAACTGCACGAGCAAGTCGCGAATATCCACTGGATTCGTCATGCGCCCGCCTGATCAGCGAAACGAAGCCGATCGATCTGATTGTAGTTGATCACCGCGGGGTCGGCGCCGATCACCGGAAAGCGGCTGACCACATAATGCACCACCTCATCCATACCCAGTTCCTGCTTCAGCCAATGTTCGTGATTACGTTCTTTCTTTAGTGCGCGCGCATAGTAGTTCGTCAGGGACCGGTTATATCGAACATACAGCGTGCGATCAGCCTCGATCCTCGAGAGATCGATCCAGTTGTTTTTGCACTGGATGTTGAAGATGACGCCGCTGCGTGTCGCGACGACACGCCGGTCAGGGTATATCGGGACGAGCTCTCGGCTTCCGGGGCGGTCTCCCGTCCGGCCCCCCAATAGACAGCCAGGGTGGCGTGATGCACGTAATGGAAAAACCGGTCAGCAGGCACCGGTGTCGCTTAAATCGCCATCAAGCCTGTCCAACGGATGGGGAGCAGCTCAGGTGCCGATACGATTCCGGAAGGAATTTCACGCTCTTGAGCCCAAGTATCGAAAGGCTACCAAGTCATTGAGTTGGCGGTGTTTTTTGTATGGAAAGGGCAGGATATGAACCTGCGACCTTCTGATTATGTGTGTGGCACGTACAATGCAATTTGGCTACCGGGGCGCTCCTGTACGCTGGCCTCGTTGCCCTAACGCGAATGTTAGGCCTGCAGCAATTCCGCTCCTAGACCAGCGCCGCGGAATTGCACTGGACTTCAGCGGCAGCGTAAGCATGCATGGTGGTTGAGAGCTTCCCAGGCCCGGAGACCAGGAAGCCGCCCCGACCGGCTTGCCGGCGGGGCTCAGGCTGGTGAAAGCGCCGCGATTGCCGGGGCGCCTGAAAAAGGACCTCCAATATGGCCAGGCTCACCGATACCCAACTCGTCATGCTCTCGACCGCCGGCGCAAGGGACGACCGCGCCGTCCATCCGCTGGCTGACACGCTGACTGCCGGCAAGGGCACGCTCGCCCCGGCGCTCCGCGGCCTCCTGAAGCGGGGACTGATCGCGGAGGCGCCGGCTCCGGCCGGGTCGCAGCCCTGGCGTGAGGGCGAGACCGGCGAGCGCCTGACGCTCGTCATCACCGACGCCGGCCTCGACGCGATCGGGCTTGGCGCAGAGGGCGCCGGCGAGACCAGCGTCCCGACGACGACGCCTCAGGCCGGTTCGGCGACAGTTTCGCCAAAGTCGTCCAAGTCGGAATCCGTGCTCAAACTCCTGCGCCGCAAGCGGGGTGCGACGGTCTGCGCGCTGCAGGAGGTAACGGGTTGGCAGCCCCATACGGTCCGCGCCGCCCTCTCCGGCTTCCGCAAGAAGGGTGTCACCATCGAGCGGGAGAAGAACGGCCGGGGCGAGACCGTTTACCGCTCCCGGGGTGCCTGAACGATGGCCTCATTAAGGCCGGCAGCGGTGCCACGGAAAGCCAGTGATCCATGCGCAACGATAGACTCGCCTGTCTCTCGGGCCGACCTCGTCGCTGCGTGGGAGCAGGCCTACGGCACCCCGCCACCGAAGCGGACCAGCGAACGCCTGCTGGCACTCTCGGCAGCGTATCATCGACAGGTCGGGGAAACCGGCGGGCTCAGCCGAAAGACCCGGCGCCAACTGACCGCCTGGGCTGATGGCGCCGACAAGGAGACCGATGCGGGCAAGGCTTCCCGGGACACCGGGGCACGGCCGGGAACGCGCCTGGTCCGTGAATGGCGGGGTGAGAGCCATGTCGTCGATATCCTGGAGAACGGCGTTCTCTACAAGGGCCGGACCTTTCCCTCGCTCTCCGCGGTTGCCCGCGCCATCACCGGCGCCCGCTGGTCGGGTCCACGCTTCTTCGGCCTCTGACCGGCAATGCCGCGCTGCGCGATCTATACCCGCAAATCCTCGGAGGAGGGCCTGGAGCAGGACTTCAACTCGCTCCAGGCCCAGCGCGAGGCCTGCGAGGCCTATGTCAGGAGCCAGCGCCAGGAGGGCTGGCGGCTCGTCAGGACGCGCTTCGATGACGGCGGCTATTCCGGCGGCAGCATCGCGCGTCCGGCGCTCCAGCACCTGCTGGAGGCGGTCTCACGGCGCGAGATCGATATCGTCGTGGTCTACAAGGTCGACCGGCTGACCCGGTCGCTCGCCGACTTCGCCAAGATCGTCGAGCACTTCGATGCCAGCGGCGTGTCCTTCGTCTCTGTCACCCAGCAGTTCAACACCACCACCTCGATGGGGCGACTGACCCTGAACGTCCTGCTCTCCTTCGCCCAGTTCGAGCGCGAGGTCACCGCGGAGCGGATCCGCGACAAGATCGCCGCCTCCAAGCAGAAAGGCATGTGGATGGGCGGGCCAGTCCCGCTCGGCTACGACGTCCGCGATCGCAAGCTCCAGGTGAACGAGGACGAGGCCGGGATCGTCCGCTGTCTCTACGCGCTCTATCTCGAGCTTGGCAGTGTCCGGCTACTCAAGATGGAGGCAGACCGCCGCGGCATCCGGACGAAGCGGCGGACAAGGCGGTCAGGACAGCAGGTCGGGGGTCTCCCCTTCACCCGTGGCGGGCTCTACCAGTTGCTCGCCAACCCGATCCATGCCGGACGGGTCTCCCATCGGGGCAAGACCTACCCGGGCCAGCACCAGGGCATCGTCGACGTGGGTCTCTGGAACGCCGTCCAGGAGCGCCTCAAGGCCAACAGCGCGCCCCGCCATTCCGGCACCAACGTCGCATCCCCTGCCCTGCTCGCCGGGCTCCTCCACGACGAGACCGGCGCGCGGCTCTCGCCAACCCACGCGGTCAGGAACGGGAAGCGCTATCGCTACTATGTTTCCAGGCCGCTCACGGGAGACATGACCAGGAGCGGCAGCGGCTGGCGTGTCCCGGCACCCGGGATCGAGGCCACCATCGTGACCTTGCTCACCGACTTCCTCGGCAACCCTCGTGCACTTTGGGACGCCGTTGGTGCAGCACCGAACCGGGACCATTCGGAATCAGGCGCCGTCGCCGGCTTGATCGCGAAGCTGACCCAGGGCGAATTCGCCGTCCGGCGCACGACGTTCGAGCGCATCGTCCGGCGCATCGACCTGTCCGAGACAGAGATCTCGGTCTCGATCGACCGCGGGCAGCTGGCAGCGTTGATCGGTGCGCCTGGCCCCACCAGCGGCGAGGACGCCAGCTACCGGATGATCCGGCCGATGGAGAAGCGGCGCCGAGGCGTCGAGCGCAAGATCGTCCTGACCGGTCCGACGGCAGGTGCGCATCCCGATCCCGTTCTCTGCCGGACCATCGCCCGCGCCCATCGCTGGATGGCGGAACTCGCGAGCGGAGTCGTTTCGTCGGTCGACGCAATTGCCGAGCGGGAGCAGCAGGACGGGTCCGACGTCAGCCGGCTATTGCCGCTCGCCTTCCTCGCCCCGGACATCGTCGAGGCGATCCTCGACGGGCGCCAGCCGCCGGAGCTCACCGCCCGATCGCTCCGCGCGCTCAAGCCGATACCGGCAGACTGGGCGAAGCAGCGCGACCTGCTGGGCTTCCCGCTCCCCGCCTGAGCATCAACCGACCATCGGGAATTGCCGTTATCGGGGCCACGCGAGGGCCCGCCAGAGACTATTGCCGTTCTTGCCCCGAGACCCAGGGGAAATCACTGTCTCTGTCCCGGCAACGGGAAACTCCGCGCCGAAATCCCGCGGACTTCTGCGGGTTCCCGGCTTGTGGTCAGAGGACTGACACTTCTGGGAAATTAGTGGTGGGTGCACAAGGACTCGAACCTTGGACCCGCTGATTAAGAGTCAGCTGCTCTACCAACTGAGCTATGCACCCACCGGGTCGGCCGGGGTGTCAAACCCCGACGGAGAGCCGGTTTATACCGGCTCATCCGGCGCTTGTCGAGGGCGTTTTCGGGCAAATTTTCACCCCCGCCGACATGCTCGCCGACGTCGCCCCGGCACAGGGGCGTCAGAGATCGTCCTGCGATTTCCGGGGGATCTCCACGTCGCGGTGGATCCACACGCTCATCAGCAGGCCGAAGCCGACCAGCAGGGTCATCATCGAGGTCCCGCCATAAGAAATCAGCGGCAACGGCACGCCGACGACCGGTACCAGCCCCATCACCATGGCCGCGTTGATGAACACGTAGAGAAAGAAGATGCCGGTGATGCCCATGCCGAGGAGCCGCCCGAAGTGATTGCGCGAGCGCAGCGAGATCGCGTAGCCATAGGCGAAGATCAGGAAATAGAGCGCGAAGAGCGCGAGCCCGCCGACCATGCCGAATTCCTCGGCCAGCATCGTGAAGATGAAGTCGGTGTTCATTTCCGGCAGGAAGTTCAGATGACTCTGGGTGCCCTGGATGAAGCCCTTGCCGAAGATCCCGCCGGAACCGAGCGCGATCTTCGATTGCATGATGTGGTAGCCGGCGCCGAGCGGATCGCTTTCCGGATTCAGGAAAGTCAGGATCCGGTCGCGCTGGTAATCGTGCAGGAACTGGTAGCCGATCGGGATCACCGCGGCCGCGAGCCCGCCGGCAATCGCGAACATCCACCAGCGCACCCCGGCAACGAACAGGATGATGACGCCGGAGGCAATCAGCATGAGCGCCGTCCCGAGATCGGGCTGGCGGAGCACGAGGACCGCCGGCGCGAACATCAGCGCCGCCGGCACCGCGAGCCAGCGGATCCGCCCGATATCCTCCATCGACAGGCCGTGGAAGTAGCGCGCGAGCGCCAGCATCAGCGCGATCTTCATGACCTCCGACGGCTGCAGCTGGAAAAGCCCGAGATCGACCCAGCGCCTGGCGCCCATGCCGACCACGCCCATCACCTCGACCGCGATCAGCAGGACGAGCGCGACCGCATAGGCCAGATAGGCGTAGCGCCGCCAGAAGCGGATATCGACCATGGCGATCGCGAAGGTCACGCATAGGCCGATCGCGAAGCGCATCATCTGCCGCGAGGCCCAGGGTTCCAGCGAGCCGCCTGCCGCGGAATAGAGCATCGCGAAGCCGACCGAGGCGGTACAGACCAGCAGCAGCACAAGGCCCCAGTTCAGATCCAACATCTTCTGCGGCAGCGTCGGTGCCGGCTCCCGTTCGCCGAGGGTCCTAGCCACCGCTGCCACCCCCGTCCGCCGCGAGGTCGGCGAAGCGCTCGCGGCCGGGCCGCCCGAGCGGGTCGAGACGTTGCGCCTCGATCAGGATGTCGCGGGCGATCGGCGCCGCCACCGCGGAACCACCGCCGCCATGCTCGACGATCACCGAGATCGCATAGCGCGGCTCGTTGACCGGGGCGAAGGCCACGAACAGGGCGTGGTCCCGTTCCTCCCACGGCTTGTCCTCGTTCTTGCGCACGCCGCGCGCGCGTTCCGCCTTGGAAATCCGCCGCACCTGGGCGGTGCCGGTCTTGCCGGCCATTTCCCAGCCCTCTTCCTTGATCCGCGCCCCGCGGGCGGTGCCGCGCTTGCCGTTGATCACCCGGTTCATGCCTTCGCGGACGACGCTCAGCGAGGCATGACTGATGCCGAGGGAGGGCGCGACCGGGGCGTCATGGCGGCGTGCCAGGGTCGGCGTCACCGCGAGACCGCTGGCGATGCGCGCGGTCATGATGGCAAGCTGCAGCGGGGTCGCGAGCATGAAGCCCTGGCCGATGCCGGCAATCAGCGTTTCGCCCTTCTGCCAGGCGACGCCCTGCACTGCCTGCTTCCACTCCTTGGTCGGGACCAGCCCGCTCCGTTCACCGGCGAGGTCGATCCCGAGCTCATGGCCCATGCCGAAACGCGACGCCATCTCGGCAATCCGCTCGATCCCGATTCGCTTGGCGATGTCGTAGAAATAGACGTCGCAGGACTGTTCGAGGGACGACGCCATGTCGAGCGTGCCGTGGCCGCCCCGCTTCCAGCAATGGAAGCGATGGTTTCCAAGCTGCATGTGGCCCGGGCAATAGACCGTGTGACCGGGACCGACCGCGCCGGATTCGAGCGCGGCCAGCGCCACCACCATCTTGAAGGTCGAACCCGGCGGATAGACGCCGGCGACCGCCTTGTTGGTCAGCGGCTTCAGCTTGTTGCCGATCAGGCTCTGCCAGTACTTGTTGCTGAGCCCGATGTTGAAGGCACTCGGGTCGAAGCCCGGATTGGAGGCCAGCGACAGCACTTCGCCCGTATGCACGTCGACGACGACGACCGCGGCGCTCTCGCCGTCCAGCCGGTGCATGGCGTATTCCTGCAGCGCGACGTCGAGCGACAGCACGACATCGCGGCCCGGCTGGCCGTCGACGCGGCTGATTTCCCGGATCACCCGGCCGAAGGCGTTGACCTCGACCCGGCTGTTGCCGGCCTTGCCCCGCAGCAGCTTGTCGTAGGTCTTCTCGATCCCGCTCTTGCCGATCCGGTAGCCAGGCAGTTCGAGCAGGGAATCGTTGTCTTCCTGGAGATCCCGCTCCGACACCGAGGCGACATAGCCGACCGTATGCGCGAGCATCTCGCCAAAGGGATAGTCACGCGTCCAGCCGACCTCGAGCTGGATCCCCGGCAGATCCGGGCTCCTGACATTGACGCTGGCGAATTCCTCCCAGCTCAGGTTCTCGACCACCGGAATCGGCACGAAACCGCGCTTGCGCTTGACCTCCCGGAGCACGCGTTCGACATCGTGCTCGTCGATCCGGACGAATTGCCCGAGCCGCTGCAGGGTATCGCCGACATCGCGGGTCTGTTCGGGGATCAGAACGACACGGAAATTCTGCCGGTTGGTCGCGAGCTCGGCGCCGAAGCGATCGAGGATGCGGCCCCGGGGCGGCGCCAGCAGGCGCAGAGAGATCCGGTTCTCCTCCGCCATCATCGTGAATTCGTTGGACTGCAGGACCTGCAGGTAATAGAGCCGCCCGACCAGCGCCGACATCAGCGCGACCTTGCCGCCGGCGAGCATCAGCGAGCGCCGGGTAAAGGTCTTCATGCGGCTGTTGTCCTGGCGTTCGATCATCTCAGATCAGCCGGAGCACGGCTTGCCGGACCTGCGTGAAGAAGGCGGCAAAGAGCGGGAAAAGCAGGATCGTGATCGCCAGTTGAATGAGCGACACGGTCGGGTCGATCAGCGTTAGGTAGTAGAGGCAGACCATGAGCCAGGTGAGCAGGACGGCGAAGCCGCAGATGATCGTGAAGCCGACCCAGTTGACGATGAACGCCTGACCGACGAAGACCGCGCGCTGGCTTTCCGCGATCCCGCTGATGACCAGCAGGGCGAGCGCGTTGAGCCCGAGCGGCGTGCCGAGCAGGATATCCTCGACAAGGCCGAGCACGAAGACGACCGGCGCCGCCATCAGGTAGGGCCGGTGCACGGTCCAGTAGAAGACCGACATCATGGCGACCTGCGGCGCCACTTCGGCAAGCCCGGCGAGCCCGATGCGAAGATTGACGAGCAGGATCAGCAGCAGCGTGAGAAGCGCCGGCACGGTACCGCGCAGCATCAGGTTCAGGCGGTAGGCAAGGCCCGGATTCATTGCTGTCCGAGCCCGCTCTCGCCGATGTCGCCCGGGTTCTGGTCGGGCCGGGTCAACCGCGGGAGGTCATAGCGCAGCACACTCACGAACTCGATCCGGTCCCAGTCGGCGTAGGTCTGCAGCCGCACGCCCCCCTCGGTGACCGAGGAGACGACACCGATCGGCCGGCCCGGCGGCAGCAGCCCGCCATCGCCGGAGGTGACGACCCGGTCGCCGGGCGAGACCTGGGCATTGGCCGGCAGGAACTCGATCTTCGGCCGGTCCGTATTGTCGCCGGTCAGGATCGCACGCTGCCGCGAATTCTCGAGCAGGACCGGGACGCGGGAGTTCAGGTCGGTCAGCAGCAGGATCCTGGCGGCCCGCTCGCCGACCTGGGCGACGCGACCGATCAGCCCGTCCTCGCCAAGTACCGCCTGGCCCTTCCGGACGCCGTCGCGGCGACCGGCGTTGATGATGAGGGTCTTCACGAACGGTCCACCGCTGTCGCTGATCACCCGCGCGGTGATCGGCAGGACGAGCGGGTCGCGCTTCGCGTTCATCAGGTTGCGGAGCCGGGTGTTCTCCTGGTCGAGCCGGCGGGAGACGGCCTGCCACTGCTTGAGGCGGGCATTCTCGGCGCGGAGCAATTCGTTCTCGGCCGCGAGATCGCCGAGTGCGCGCAGCCGGTCGATGCCGCGGTTGATGGAGGCGATCGGCTGGGAGAAATAGCTGAGAAAGGGTGCTGCCTGGTCGACGCCGATGGTACGAACCCGCTCCATCAGCACCAGATCCGCCTTGCCCAGCACGAGGAGCGAAACGGCGGTGATCATCAGCAGAATATAGGTCAGGCGCTGCGCGAAGACCCGGATCGGCCCCGCGACGGTGGCGGCTTTCCCTGTATTCGCCGTTGGCCGCATCATGGCGGGCCCTCTTTGCCTCTGTACCTCTTCAGTAGGCCGACGTCAGCACGTGCTTCAGCGTCTTCATCTCCTCGAGCGCCCGGCCCGTGCCGATGGCGACGCAGGAAAGCGGCTCATCGGCGATGGTGACGGGAAGCCCGGTCGCGTGGCGCAGCACGTAGTCGAGATTGCCGAGCAGCGCCCCGCCGCCGGTCAGCACAATGCCCTTGTCGACGATGTCAGCGGCCAGTTCCGGCGCGGTATGCTCGAGCGCCACCTTGACCGCCTCGATGATCGCGCCGACCGGCTCGGCCAGGCTTTCGGCAATCTGGCGCTGGCTGATCACCAGCTCCTTCGGCACGCCATTCATCAGGTCGCGCCCCTTGATCTCCATCGTCTGGCCGTTGCCGTCTTCCGGCGGGCAGGCGGAGCCGATCAGCTTCTTGATTCGCTCGGCCGAGCTCTCGCCGACCAGAAGATTATGGTTGCGACGGATATAGGCGATGATCGCCTCGTCCATCTTGTCGCCGCCGACGCGGACACTCCGCGAATAGACGATGCCGCCGAGCGAGAGCACCGCGACCTCGGTCGTGCCCCCGCCGATGTCGACAACCATCGAACCGGTCGGTTCGGTCACCGGCAGGCCGGCGCCGATCGCCGCGGCCATCGGTTCCTCGATCAGGTAGACGCGGCGCGAACCGGCGCTTTCAGCCGATTCCTGGATTGCCCGGCGCTCGACCGCGGTCGATCCGGACGGCACGCAGATGATGACCTGCGGAGAGGCGAAACTGCCCCGGTTATGCACTTTGCGGATGAAGTGCTTGATCATCTCCTCGGCGATCTCGAAGTCCGCGATCACACCGTCGCGGAGCGGCCGGATCGCCTCGATATTGCCCGGCGTTCGCCCGAGCATGAGCTTTGCCTCGTCGCCGACCGCGAGGACCTGTTTCTTGCCGCGGTTGTTGACGATCGCCACGACCGACGGTTCGTTGAGGACGATGCCCCGTCCCTTGACGTAGACCAGCGTATTCGCTGTTCCCAGGTCGATGGCCATGTCGGCCGACAGCATGCCCAGTAAACGATTGAACATCGAGCAATCGCCTCACTTTATTCAAAAAGCCTGACCGAACGGGAAGTTCCGACCGATCGCCGTTCATCAATTCGCCGACCGGCGCCCGGGCATCCGTCCCGGACTTCGGCCGCCGCCTCGCATCAACCGGTCGAACAGGGCGCGCGTGACGCGACCATGGTCGATCGGAACGGGCGCGCTTCCGGCGCCCGGAGGGCATGACGCTCGATGTGGTCATAAAGGCGACGGAACAGGCCGCGCACACAAGGCGTGGCGCCCGAAATATTCCATCCCCGTAGTCCCGATCCCACGACATCCCCGACACATATTCACAAAGAATATGGTCGATAAATAGTTAAAATTTTACCTTGGCAGCCCCGCGGCAGCCGTTGAGCCACAGATTTCCGTTCCGGATTTTTTTTCACTGTCCCAAGGGGCCGTTCTTACGCTGCCGGGCGGCCTTGGCGCAACCGCTTTCACGGACGTGCGCACCACCTGCCCCGCCCGGAACGAAAAAGGCCCGCGACCGCGCCTCGGCGCCGCCACGGGCCCTTGTTCATCCGGCGCTCGATGCCGGCCGGATCAGTTCTTCGCCTTATCGACCAGCCGGTTGGCGGCGATCCACGGCATCATGCCGCGCAGCTTGGCGCCGACTTCCTCGATCGGATGGGCCGCGTTGCGGGCCCGCGTCGCCTTGAAGCTGGTCTGGTTGACCTTGTTCTCGAGCATCCAGTTGCGCGTGAAGACGCCGCTCTGGATGTCCTCGAGCACGCGCTTCATCTCGGCCCGGGTCTCGGACGTGATGATCCGCGGTCCGCTGACATACTCGCCGTATTCGGCCGTGTTCGAGACCGAGTAGTTCATGTTCGCGATGCCGCCCTCGTAAATCAGGTCGACGATCAGCTTGACCTCGTGCAGGCACTCGAAATAGGCCATTTCCGGCGCGTAACCGGCTTCGACCAGGGTGTCGTAGCCGGCCCGGATGAGCTCCACGAGACCGCCGCACAGCACGGCCTGCTCGCCGAACAGGTCGGTTTCGCACTCTTCCTTGAAGGTCGTCTCGATCACGCCGGCCCGGCCGCCGCCGATCGCCGAGGCATAGCTCAGCGCGATCTCGAGCGCGTTGCCGGACGGGTTCTGGTGCACCGCGACAAGGCAGGGCACGCCGCCGCCGCGCTGGTATTCCGAACGCACCGTGTGGCCCGGCCCCTTCGGCGCGATCATGAAGACGTCCAGGTCGGCACGCGGCTCGATCAGGTTGAAGTGGATGTTCAGGCCGTGGGCGAAGGCGATCGCCGTGCCCTCGCGCATGTTCGGCGCCAGTTCGTCATTGTAGATGTCGCCCTGCAGCTCGTCCGGGGCCAGCACCATCACGACATCGGCCCAGGCGGCGCATTCGGCCGGGGTCATCACCTTGATGCCGGCGCCTTCCGCCTTGGCCCGCGAGGACGAACCCTCGCGAAGCGCGACGGCGACGTCCTTCACGCCCGAATCCTTCAGGTTGTTGGCATGGGCGTGACCCTGGCTGCCATAGCCGACGATGGCGACTTTGAGCCCCTTGATCAGGTTCACGTCGGCATCGCGATCATAATAAACGCGCATGGAATTCCCTTTCTCGTTGTCAGTCAGCGCCGGCCCCGCCCCGGAACCGGCAGCGTTATCAGATCGGATCCGGCCCGCGGCTGATCGCGACCACCCCGGTTCGCCCGACGTCGACCAGCCCGAGCGGCTTCATCAGATCGACGAAGGCATTCAGTTTCTCCATCGAACCCGTCAGTTCGAAAACGAAGGAATGGGTCGTGCTGTCGACCACCCGGGCCCGGAAGATATCGGCGATACGCAGGCTTTCCACCCGCTTCTCGCCCACGCCCTCAACCTTGATCAGGGCCATCTCGCGCTCGATCGAGGGACCGTCGATCGTCAGGTCGGCAACCTTGTGTACCGGGACAAGGCGGCCAAGCTGGGCCTTGATCTGCACGATGACCATCGCCGTGCCGGAGGTGACAATCGTGATCCGGGACAGGCTCTTCGCGGAATCGACTTCGGCGACGGTCAGGCTCTCGATGTTGTAGCCGCGGCCGGAGAACAGGCCGATGACGCGGGCCAGGACGCCGGCCTCGTTGTCGACCAGAACGGCGATCGTATGGCGCCGTATCTCACCAGTGTTTTTCATGATCTCGACTTGTCTCTGGACGGTCCGGCCGGGCCGGACCCGGGGTCAATCAGGGCGGGTCGTCATATGACGCGGCGAAGCCGGGTCATACAAGGGCGAAGCCCTGGTCGCTTACCCGCGGCTTGTCGGCCTCCTTGTCGTCGCCGAGAATCATCTCGTTATGCGCGGCCCCGCTCGGCACCATCGGGAAGCAGTTCTCCGTCTGGTCGACCACCATGTCGACGATCACCGCCTTGTCGATCGCGATCATCTCCTTGATGCAGTCGTCGACGTCGCCGGGGTTGGTGCAACGGAGACCCGCGGCACCGAAGGATTCCGCGAGCTTCACGAAGTCCGGCAGGCTCTCGCTGTAACTTTCCGAATAGCGCCCGCCATGCAGCAGTTCCTGCCACTGCCGCACCATCCCCATATACTGGTTGTTGAGGATGAAGATCTTCACCGGCAGCCGGTACTGGGCGAGCGTCGCCATCTCCTGGATATTCATCAGGATCGAGGCTTCGCCCGCGACATCGATCACCAGCGCGTCGGGGTGCGCGATCTGCACGCCGAGCGCCGCCGGCAGGCCATAACCCATGGTGCCGAGGCCGCCCGACGTCATCCAGTGCTTCGGGTCGTTGAACTTGAAGAACTGGGCCGCCCACATCTGGTGCTGGCCGACCTCGGTGGTGATATAGGGATTGCGCGACTTGGTGAGTTCGTAGAGCCGCTCAAGCGCGTATTGCGGCTTGATCACCTTGTCGTCCTGGCGATAGGCGAGACAATTGCGGTCCCGCCATTTCCCGATCCTGGTCCACCACTTGGCGAGCGCCTCCTTGTTCGGCTGGCGCGCGCTGGTCCGCCAGATCTTCATCATGTCCTCCATGATGTGCCCGACGTCGCCGATGATCGGCAGGTCGACGGCCACATTCTTGTTTATGGAAGACGGATCGATATCGATCTGGATCTTCTTCGACTTGGGCGAAAAGGCGTCGAGGCGCCCCGTCACCCGGTCATCGAAGCGGGCGCCGATCGCGATCATGACATCGCAATCGTGCATCGCATTGTTGGCTTCGAAGGTACCGTGCATGCCGAGCATGCCGAGGCATTGCGGGTCGGTCCCCGGAAAGCCGCCGAGACCCATCAGCGTATTGGTGATCGGGAAGCCGGTCATGCGGACGAACTCGGTCACCAGCTTGACCGCGTTCTCGCCCGAGTTGATGACGCCGCCGCCGCAATAGAAGATCGGCCGCTCCGCCTTGGCGATCATCTCGACCGCCTTGCGGATCGCCTGCTGGTCGCCCTTCACCTGCGGCTTGTAGGACGGATGGGCGAACTTGACCGGCGATTTGTAAGGCGCCGAGGCGAGCTGGATGTCCTTCGGCAGGTCGACGACGACCGGGCCGGGACGGCCGTGTGTCGCGACATAGAAGGCCTCGTGCATGACGCGCCCGAGATCGTTGATGTCCTTCACCAGGTAATTGTGCTTGGTGCAGGGGCGCGTGATGCCGACTGTGTCCGCCTCCTGGAAGGCATCGTTGCCGATCATGTGGGTCGCGACCTGTCCGGTCAGGCAGACCAGCGGCACGGAATCCATCAGGGCATCGGTGAGGCCGGTAACGGCGTTCGTCGCGCCGGGACCCGAGGTCACCAGAACGACGCCCGGCTTGCCGGTCGAGCGCGCATAGCCTTCGGCCGCATGCACCGAACCGCCTTCCTGGCGCGACAGCACATGGCGAATCCGGTTGCTCTGCCGGAACAGCTCGTCATAGATCGGGAGTACGGCGCCGCCCGGATAGCCGAATACCACCTCGACCCCCTGATCAGCCAGGGCCTGCAGGATAATCTCCGCTCCGGTCATCATCTTCGACGACATCGTTCCTCTCCGACACAAAACCTCCGCATCGGTCCGGTTGGATCCTCGGTGGAAACCGAGGGGCGCCGTACCGCCAGAGATCGATTGACAACTCAATTTTCGGAGCGCGCACGGTAGACCGTCAAGTGGGCACGGTCAACAAGATCCGACGAATAAATGAAAAGATTTCGCCACTCAAGCTTTCCGAATATTGCGCATCGAGCCGATGCGCGCCGGCCATCTGGTTTCTGAACCAGGTCGACTGGCGCTTGGCATAGCGCCGGCTCGCCTGCTGTGCCGCCCCGACCGCGGTCTCGAGATCCCATTCGCCGCGCAGATACCGGGTCAGTTCGGGGACCCCGAGCGCCTTGCATGCCGGCAGGGCCGGATCGAGATCCAGGGCCATCAGGGCCTCGACCTCGGCCAGGGCGCCCCTGTCCAGCATCGTCTCGAAACGCCTGTCGATCCGCGCATAGAGTGCGTCCCGGGGTGGCGCGAGGACCAGCTTGGCCTCGACGTCCCGCAGGATCGGCCCGGTTGCCGGCAGGCGATGCCATTCGCTGAGCGGCGTCCCGGTGGCGGCATGGACCGCCATGGCGCGGATCGCGCGCTGGCTGTCGCCGGGCTCGACGCGGCCGGCCACGGCCGGATCGATCCGCGCCAGTTCGGCATGAAAGGCGGCCGCGCCGATCGCCTCCCGACGCGCCGCGATCCGGTCGCGCAACGCCAACGGTACATCGGGAATCGGTGCGATCCCCTCGGTCAGGGTGCGGAGATAGAGCCCGGTACCGCCGACCACGACCGGCAACCGGCCGGCCGCCCAGGCGGCGGCAATTTCCGCCGCGGCCATGTCCCGCCAGCGCGGAGCAGAAAGCGCCTCGGCGGCGGCGGCGACGCCGTAGAGGCGGTGCGGGGCCGCCGCCTCCTCCGCCGCGCTTGGCCGCGCCGTCACGACGCGAAGCTCGCGATAGACCTGCATGGAATCGGCGTTGATCACCACACCGTCGAATTCGCGGGCAATGTCGAGTGCCAGCGCGGACTTCCCGCTGGCGGTCGGACCGGCAATGAGAACGGCATGCCCGACGCACTTGCCGTGCGCCTCGTCTGCTCCTAAAAGTCGCGCCATGCGTTACGTCCTGACCCTCGTCGCCGGCACCGGCGAAACCCTGTCCGAGACCGATATCGAGCACGCTGGCGAAACCCTTCGCGGGGCCGGTGGCGATACCGGACCGGCGATCGTGCTCGCCCCGCGAAAGGCCGTGGACATTCCGCTGGAACTCGAACCAGAGAATACCGCCGCGGCCCGGAACGCGTTGGCGCAGGCGCTTGCCGCGCGGCCGATCGACTGGCTTCTCCAGGCAGCCGCCGGGCGCCGCAAACGGCTACTCGTGGCCGACATGGATTCCACCATCATTACCGTCGAATGCATCGACGAACTGGCCGACTTCGCCGGCCGGAAGGCCGAGGTGGCGGAAATCACCGAACGCGCGATGCGGGGCGAGCTGGATTTCGCCGGCGCGCTTCGTGCGCGGGTCGCCATGCTCGGCGGGCTGACGACCGACGTCCTCCTGAAATGCTTCGAGGATCGGATCAGGCTGACGCCGGGCGCCCGATCGCTGGTGGCGACGATGCGCGCGAACGGCGCCTACACGGCGCTGGTTTCCGGCGGCTTCACCTTCTTCACCAGCCGGGTGCGCGAAATGGTCGGTTTCGACTGGGACCAGGCAAACCGGCTCGGCATCACCGACGGGCGGCTGAGCGGCGAGGTCGAGGAGCCCATTCTGGGTGCCGACGGCAAGCTCGTGGCGCTCCGTCGCATCGAGGCGACCCGCGGGATTGCCGCGACCGAGAGCCTCGCGATCGGCGATGGCGCGAACGATATCCCGATGCTGCAGGCCGCCGGCCTCGGCATCGCCTTCCACGCCAAGCCGAAAACGGCCGCGGCGGCGGAGGCACGCGTCGACCATGGCGATCTTGCGACCCCGCTTTTCTTCCAGGGCTATCGTCACACCGAGATCGTCAACGGATAGGAACGGCGCGCCGGCACCGGATGCCGGTCGCGCCGCCGCATCACCCCTCGCCGATGCCGATCGCAATGAAGCGAAGCTCGCCGCCATTCTGCAGGAGCAGCAGGACGTTCTTCCGCTTCTCCTTCTCGATCTCGCTCAGCCGGTCGGTCACGCCCTTGGTCGTCGAGACGGGTTCCTGCTGCACCTCGACGATGATGTCGCCGGGACGCACGCCCTTCTCGGCCGCTTCCGAATTCGGATCGACATCGACGATGACAACGCCGTTCGCGTCTTCCGCCACGTTGAAGCGCTGCCGCATCTCGTCGTCGAGCGGCGCGATCCTGAAGCCGAGCTTGTCGATCTTCCGCTCGCCGTTATCGGCGGCCGGGCCACCCGGACTGAGTGCCGCCGATTGCTCGGCCTCTTCCAGTTCACCGAGCTTGACCCCGACGGTCAGCTTCTTGCCCTGGCGCCAGATCTCGACATCGACGACCTTGCCGACCGGGGTTTCGGCGACGAGCAACGGAAGCTCCCGCATCTCGCGCACCGGCTTGCCGTCAAACGAGAGAATGACGTCGCCGGCCCGGATATCGGCGTCGGCCGCCGGGCCGCCGTCGGTGACGCCGGAGACCAGCGCACCCTCGGCATGACCGAGGCCGAACCCGTCGGCGAGCTCCTCGGTCATGCGCTGGATGCGTACGCCGAGCCAACCGCGCTTGGTGCGGCCGAAAGTCAGGATCTGGTCGATGACCGTCCGCGCGATGCTGGAGGGTACGGCGAAGCCGATGCCCACGCTGCCGCCGGTCTGCGAAAAGATCGCCGTGTTGATGCCGATGACCTCGCCGTCCATGTTGAACAGCGGACCGCCCGAGTTGCCACGGTTGATCGAGGCATCGGTCTGGATGAAATTGTCGTAGGGGCCCTGGCGGATATCGCGGCCCTGCGCGGATATGATGCCGGCCGTCACGGTCCCGCCGAGACCGAAGGGATTGCCGATCGCCATCACCCAGTCGCCGACGCGGGAGGCATCGGAATCGCCGAAGCTGACGGTCGGCAGGTCGGTGCCCGGTTCGATCCGCAGCACCGCGATGTCGGTCTTCGGGTCGCGGCCGACGAGGACGGCCGGATACTTGTCACCATTCCCCATGAAGACGGTGATCTCGTCCGCCTCCTCGATGACATGGTTGTTGGTAATGACCACGCCGCTCTTGTCGATGATGAAGCCGGAGCCGAGCGAAGTGACCTTGTGCGGACGATTGCCGTTGCGTTGCTGGCGATCGAAGAAATCCCGGAACAGGTCCTCGAACGGCGTGCCGGGCGGCAGCCGGGGCGCTTCCCCCTGGGTCTGACCGGCGATCTGCTGGGTGGTCGAGATGTTGACCACCGCCGGCAACAGTTTTTCCGCCAGATCGGCGAAGCTGTCCGGCGCCGACCGGGCCTGCGCCCCCATCGAGAACAACAGGGCGGCGACGAGGGCCACGGCGCCGAGAAGATGGATGACGCCATCGCGACCTATGTGCCTTGCCCGGGTCTGGGTGGATGCCGGCTTCAATAGGGTTTGTCGCACCTCAAGTCTCCCGTTGCTTCTCGTCGTCGAGACGATGAATTCACTGCGGACGACACTGCCTGTTCGGCAACGACGTCAATACTGACCCCGGTAATTACTCCCAAATATGGCACAAATGTGCCACCCGCACTTTCTGCCGCGTAGCCGGCCGGCGGCCGACCCGTCTCAGCGGCGCAACAACCAGACAACGGCCACGCCGACCACGGCGGAAACGAGGCCGGCCCGCCTCAGCGTCTGTTCCGACAAGGCGAGCACGGTCTGCATCATCCGCTTCATCTGCACCGGGAACAATGCGTAAAGCGCGCCTTCGATCACCAGCACCAGGGCCAGGGCAACCGCAAAATCAGTCATGCCGGAGTTTCCCCCGGCATGACCATCGTCCTCATTCCGCCGGCTTCACGGTGTCGGTGAGCCGCGCCGGGTTGCCGATGTCGCGGACCCCGATGCTTTCGAAATAGCGGAAGAACTCCGAATCCGGCGACATCACCAGCGTGGTGTCGTCGTTGTTGATCGCCTTCCGGTAGGCCAGCATGGCGCGATAGAAGGCGAAGAAGTCCGGATCGGCGCCGAAAGCCTCGGCGAAGATGCGGTTCTTCTCGGCGTCGCCCTCACCACGCAGGATTTCCGACTTCCGGTTGGCCTCGGCAAGCAGCACCGTGACCTGGCGGTCGGCGTCGGCGCGGATGCGCTGGGCCAGCTCGTCACCGCGGGCCCGGATTTCCTTCGCTTCCCTATCACGCTCGGTCTGCATGCGACGGAAGATCGCCTCGCTGTTGGCCTGCGGCAGATCGGCGTGCTTGATCCGCACGTCGACGATATCGAGACCAAGCGACTTCGCGGAATCGTTCACGCGGGTCTGGATTTCCTTCATCAGCTCGGCGCGGTGGCCGGACACGATGGTCTGGAGATCCTGCCGACCGAGCACTTCCCGAACACTCGAGTCCATGAAGTTGTCGAGCCGCTGGACCGCGACCGAGAGATTGCCGACGCTCTTGTAGAATTCCAGCGGGTCGACGATGCGGTATCGTGCGAAGGCATCGACGACGAGCCGTTTCTGGTCGGAGGCGATGATCTCCTGCTGCGGCGCATCATAGGCGAGGATGCGCTTCTCCATCCTCTGGATGTCCTGGATCAGCGGGATCTTTAGCTGGATACCCGGTTCCTTGATCACGCGGATCGGTTCGCCGAATTGCAGGACGAGTGCCTGCTCCGCCTGATGCACCGTGAACACGGTGCTGGACAGGATGACGCCGAAGAGTACGACGAGACCGGCAACAATGACCAACAGGGTGCGTTGCATCAGTTGGATCCTCCCTTGCTCTTCAATTCAGGCAGGGGGAGATAGGGCAGAACACCCTGGCCGCCGCTCTTGCTGTCGATGATGATCTTGTTGGTGCCAGCCAGCACTTCTTCCATGGTCTCCAGGTAGATGCGCCGCGCGGTGACACCCGGCGCCTTCTTGTACTCGTTGTAGATCGAGGTGAAGCGCGCCGCCTCACCCGTGGCCAGCGAAACCACTTGCTGGCGATAGGCCTCGGCGCCCTGCTCGATCTTTTCCGCCTCGCCTCGGGCGCGCGGGATCTGGTCGTTGCGATAGGCCTCGGCCTCGTTCTGCATGCGCTCGCGGTCGGCGCGGGCACGCTGGACGTCACGGAACGATTCGATGACTGCACCCGGCGGATCGACCTTCTGCAACTTCACCTGGGTGATCAGGACACCGGACTTGTACTCGTCTAGAGCCTGCTGCATCAGCGTCTGGACTTCCGCCTCGATCGAGGCGCGGCCTTCGGTCAGCGCGGCCTGGATCGGCGTACGCCCGATCACTTCGCGCATCACGCTCTCGGCGACCGCCTTCACGGTATGCTCGGGACGATCGATGTTGAACAGGAACTCGCCCGCGTCCTTGATGACCCAGAGAACGTTGAAATCGATGTCGACGATATTCTCGTCGCCGGTGATCATCAGGCTCTCGGCGGGCACATCGCGGACATTCTGACCGCGGTCGAAATCGCTGCCGGTGAAGCCGATGGCGATCCGGTTCAGCCGGGTAACCTTCGGGGTCTCGACCGATTCAACCGGATAGGGCAAATGATAATTCAGGCCCGGCTGGGTGGTGTTGGTCCATTTCCCGAAGCGAAGAACGACCCCCTGCTCGTCCGGCTGCACGCGGTAGAAACCGCTACCGAGCCAGACCAGGACAACGACGAGAATCAGCAGGAATATACCTCGGCCGCCCCAGGCACCGCCTGGCAACATGCCCTTGAAGCGGTCCTGGCTGCGTCGCAGGAGTTCCTCCAGGTCAGGCGGCTGCTGTCCGCCACCCGATGAACCCTGCCCCCAAGGGGAGCGTCCACCGCCACCGCCTTGCCAGCCACCGCCGTTGTTATTACTCCACGGCATGTCTTACCCCGTCACGTTTATGCGGCACGGTTTGCCCTTCCAATTGTGGCGCGTTATATGACAAGCCACGCCGACGCGCAACGCGGGCGGCCCGGCGCCCTTCTGAAATTGGGTATTAGACGGAGTTTTCAAGCATGACGGCTTTAAGTCAGGCTGACGTCCTCGGAGCGCTCAAGACCATCACCGACCCCGACAAGGGTACCGACGTCGTCAGCGCCGGGATGATTTCCGGGCTCGTCATCAAGGATGGCAACGTCGGTTTCGCGGTCGAGATCGATCCGGCGGACGGCGAACGCAAGGAAAGCCTGCGCAAGGCCTGCGCCGATATCGTCTACAAGCTGCCGGGCGTCACCTCGGTGACGGCAGTGCTGACGGCGGAGCGCGCCGGCGCCGCCGCCGCGCATGATCACAATCACGACAACGGGCATCGCCACGGTCACGATCACGGCCACGCCCCGGCCGGGCAGCAGCGCCAGCAGGCCAAGGCCGGCATTCCAGGCATCACCTCGATCATCGCCGTCGCCTCCGGCAAGGGTGGCGTCGGCAAGTCCACGACGGCGGTCAACCTGGCGATGGCCCTGAAGGCGCAGGGCCGCCGTGTCGGCCTGCTCGACGCCGATATCTACGGTCCGTCCGTGCCACGCATGCTGGGGATCACCGGGCGGCCGAGCACCGACGACGGCAAGACGCTGGAACCGATGCGGAACTGGGGCATCGTCTGCATGTCGATGGGTTTCCTGGTCGCCGAGGACACGCCGATGATCTGGCGCGGACCGATGGTGATGAGCGCCATCCAGCAGATGCTCAACGACGTCAACTGGGGCACCCTCGACGTCCTCGTCATCGATCTGCCGCCGGGCACCGGGGACGCTCAGCTCACGCTCGCCCAGCGGGTTCCGCTGACCGGCGCGGTGATCGTCTCGACGCCGCAGGACATTGCCCTCCTCGACGCCCGCAAGGGCCTCAACATGTTCCGCAAGGTCGACGTGCCGGTCTTCGGCATCATCGAGAACATGAGTTATTTCCTCTGCCCCAGTTGCGGCGAGCGGTCCGACATCTTCGGCCATGGCGGCGCCCGGCAGACGGCGGCCCAACTCGGCACCGACTTTCTCGGCGAGGTGCCGCTGCACATGGCGATCCGCGAGACCTCCGACGACGGCACACCGATTGTCGCCAGCCAGCCGGACAGCGCGCACGCGCAATGCTACCTGGCAATCGCGGCGAAGGTCGCGACCAAGATCGACGAGCGGCTCGGCAGCGCAGAAGCGGCCGGACCGCGCATCGTCATCCAGTAGGGTCCAGGAGCGTCGATGGTCAGGCGCGGTCCCGGTAAGGACCGCGCCGGCCCGATCAGTCGCGGGCCGCCGTCTTGCCGCTCAGCGCCGCCTGCGCGGCGGCGAGACGGGCGATCGGCACCCGGTAGGGCGAACACGAGACGTAATCGAGGCCATTCTTCTCGCAGAAGGCGACGCTGGCCGGATCGCCGCCATGCTCGCCGCAGATCCCGACCTTGAGCCCCGGCCGGGTCTTGCGCCCGCGCTCGACACCGATCGCGACAAGTTCCCCGACGCCGTCCTGGTCCAGGCTGACGAACGGGTCGTTCGCGAAGATCCCCTGCTCCACGTAGGCATTCAGGAAACTCGCCGCGTCGTCACGGCTGATGCCGTATGTCGTCTGCGTCAGGTCGTTCGTGCCGAAGGAGAAGAACTCCGCCGTCTCGGCGATCTCGCCGGCGCGAAGCGCGGCCCGCGGCAACTCGATCATCGTACCAACCAGGAAGTGCGGGCGCTCGCCCATCTCGCGTTCGACCGCATCGGCAACGGCGACGATCTTGCCCTTCAGGATATCGAGCTCGCGCTTGGTCGCGATCAGCGGGATCATCACTTCCGGTTCGACCGTATGGCCGAGCTTGCGGCCGACCTCGATCGCCGCCTCGAAGATCGCCCGTGCCTGCATCTCGTAGATATCGGGGAACGAGATCCCGAGCCGGCAGCCGCGATGACCGAGCATCGGGTTGAACTCGGCAAGCTCCGCGGCGCGCTGGCGCACCGCGTCCTCGGACACGCCAAGCGAGGCCGCGATCTCGGCGATCTCCTCGGCTTCCCGGGGCAGGAATTCGTGCAGCGGCGGATCGAGCAGGCGGATCGTCACCGGCAGACCGGCCATGACCTCGAACAGGCTCACGAAGTCGCCGCGCTGGACCGGGAGCAGCTTGTCGAGCGCCGGCTTCCGTTCGGCACTGTCGTGGGCGAGGATCATCTGGCGCACGGCCATGATCCGCTCCGGATCGAAGAACATGTGCTCGGTCCGGCAAAGCCCGATGCCCTCGGCCCCGAATTTGCGGGCGGTCTCGGCATCAAGGGGCGTTTCCGCGTTCGCCCGGACCTTGAGCCGGCGGAACTTGTCGGCCCAGCCCATCAGGTTGCCGAAATCGCCGGACAGCTCCGGCTGCACGGTCGGAACCCGGCCGCGCATCACTTCGCCCTTGGAACCGTCGATGGTGATCACGTCGCCGGCGGCGATCTCCTCGCCGAGGATGAGCATGACCTGCTTCGAATAGTCGATACGGATCGAGCCGGCGCCCGAAACGCAGGGCCGGCCCATGCCGCGCGCAACCACCGCCGCGTGGCTGGTCATGCCGCCCCGGCTGGTCAGGATGCCACGCGCCGCGTGCATGCCGTGGATATCTTCCGGGCTCGTCTCGATACGGACCAGGATGACGTCGTCGCCGGCCGCGGCGCGCCGCTCGGCCTCGTCGGAATCGAACACCACGATCCCCGAAGCGGCGCCCGGGCTGGCCGGCAGGCCGCGGGTCAGCACATCGCGCTCGAATGTCGGATCGAGGGTCGGATGGAGCAGCTGGTCGAGCGATGCCGGATCGATCCTGCGGACCGCGTCGGCCTCGTCGATCAGCCCTTCGCCGACCATGTCGACGGCGATCCGGAGCGCCGCCTTCGCGGTCCGCTTGCCGTTCCGCGTCTGCAGCATCCAGAGCTTGCCCTGCTGGACGGTGAATTCGATGTCCTGCATGTCGCGGTAGTGCGCCTCGAGACGCTTGTAGACCGCGACCAGCTCGGCGAATGCCGCGGGCATCGCCTCTTCCATCGACGGCTGGTCGTCGCCGCCCGCCTCCCGCGAACGCTTCGTCAGATGCTGCGGCGTGCGGATGCCGGCAACGACGTCCTCGCCCTGGGCATTGATCAGGAACTCGCCGAAGAAGAGCTTCTCGCCGGTCGAGGGGTCGCGCGTGAAGGCAACGCCGGTCGCCGAATCGTCGCCCATGTTGCCGAACACCATGGCCTGGACATTGACCGCCGTGCCCCAGGCGGCCGGGATGTCGTGCAGCCGGCGATAGGTCACCGCGCGCTGGTTCATCCAGGAGCCGAAGACCGCGCCGATCGCACCCCAGAGCTGGGCCCGGGGGTCCTGCGGGAAGGGCTCGCCGAGCGCCTCGGCGACACGTGCCTTGAAGGCGGCGACCAGTTCGACCCAGTCGTCCGCGGTCATGTCGGTATCGAGAACGATCCCCTGGGTTTCCTTGTGCTGTTCCAGCAGGTCCTCGAAATGGTGGTGGCCGACACCCAGCACGACATCCGAATACATCTGGATGAAGCGGCGATAGCTGTCGTAGGCGAAGCGGCGATCGCCGGAGCGCTTGGCCAGCCCTTCGACCGTCACGTCGTTCAGGCCGAGATTGAGCACGGTATCCATCATGCCGGGCATCGAGGCGCGGGCGCCGGAGCGGACCGAGACCAGGAGCGGTGATTCCGCATCGCCGAAGCGCATGCCGACGATCGATTCCACGCGGGCGAGTGCGGCGTCGACCTCGGCCTCCAGGCCCTCCGGGTAACGCCGGTCGTTGTCGTAGTAGGCCGTGCAGACTTCGGTCGTGAGCGTGAAGCCGGGCGGGACCGGAAGGCCGAGATTGCACATCTCGGCCAGATTCGCGCCCTTGCCGCCGAGCAGATCGCGCAGTTCAGCCGACCCGTCGGCGGCGCCGTCACCGAAGCCGTACACCCACTTGCTCATCGTCTTCCTGTCTCCGCGTAGAGAATCGGGCTATCCCTCGATCATCGAGAAATCACCGAACTGGGCAAAACTGTCGACAATCCGCGCCAGGAGCCGGAGGCGGTTGGCCCGGATCGACGCATCTTCAGCATTGACCGTTACCTTTTCGAAAAAGGCATCGACCGGAATGCGCAATTCCGAGAAGGCGGCAAAGGCCGTCTCGAAGTCCTCCGCCCGCATCGCCGCCTCTGTCGCCTCGCGAACGGTCCCGATCCGGGCCAGCAGTTCGCGTTCCTGGTCGAGCGCGAACAGCGATTCGTCAAGCGCTTCGGCCGAGTAGACGAGACCGTCCTTCTTCGTCTCGATCTCGACGATGCGCGCGGCGCGCCGGAAGGCGATCAACAGGTTGGCGCCGCTGTCGCTGTCGAGAAAACCCTGCAATGCCCGGACACGGCGCAGGAACCGCGTCAGGTCGTCGTCGGCGAGCGCGAAGGCGGCAGCGATCACGTCGTGGCGAATGCCCTCGTCGCGCAGATGCACCTTCAGGCGGTCGGCGAAGAAATCCAGCAGCGTCCCGGCCGAGAACGCGTCGGCCTTGCCGTGCAGTTGCGCCGCCGAATCGAACAGCCGGCCGAGCGGCAGGCGCACGTCGTTCTCGATGATCAGGCGGATCACGCCGAGTGCCGCGCGGCGCAGGGCGAAAGGATCCTTGGAACCGGTCGGCGTCTCGCCGATCGCGTAGAACCCGACCAGCGTGTCGATCTTGTCGGCCAGGGCGACGGCGACGGAGACCGGCGCGGACGGGCAGCGATCGGACGGCCCCTGCGGCGCGTAATGTTCCGCGATCGCCTCGGCGACCGCATCGTCCTCGCCATCGTGACGGGCGTAATAACGGCCCATGACACCCTGCAGTTCGGGGAACTCGCCGACCATGCCGGTCACGAGATCCGCCTTGGCCAGGTAGGCAGCCCGGGCCGCGAGGTCGGCATCGGCGCCGATCGCGGGCGCGATCTCGCCGGCCAGCGCCTGCAGGCGGGTGATCTTGTCCTCGACCGTGCCGAGGCGGGCATGGAAGACGACCTGTGCCAGCTGCGGCACGCGGTGGACGAGCGGCTGGCGGCGATCCTTCTGCCAGAAGAAATCCGCATCCGATAGCCGCGCCCGGAGCACCCTCTCGTTCCCGCCGGTGATCGCCTTGCCGCCGTCGTCGGCGACCAGGTTCGCGATCACCGCGAAGCGCGGCGCCAGCGTGCCGTCGGCGCTTTCGAGCGCGAAATATTTCTGATGGCTCCGCATCGAAGTGGTCAGCACCTCGGGCGGCAGCTCCAGGAAGGCCCCGTCGATCCGGCCGAGCAGCGGCACCGGCCATTCGGCAAGCCCGACAACCTCATCCAGCAACCCGTCGTCGACGATCGGCTTCAGGCCTTCGGCGGCGGCCAGTGCGGCGACGCCGGTGGCGATTCGCCGCCGACGTTCGGCCGGGTCGAGGACCACATGGCCGGCTTCGAGCTTCGCCCGATAGTCATCGAAGTCGCGGACGGCAAACGGTTCGGGCGCCATGAAACGATGCCCGCGGGTCTCCGCGCCACTTGCCAGATGACCGAACGAGAACGGCACGACGGCGCCGTCGAAGAGGCAGAGGATCGAATGCAGCGGTCGCACCCAGCGGATCTCGCCGGCGCCCCAGCGCATCGATTTCGGCCATGGCAGGGCGGCGATCGCCTCGGGCAGCAGGTCCGCAAGCACCTCGCGCGTCGGCCGCCCCTTGCTTTCGATGATCGCCACATGGAAGGCGCCCTTTGGCGTCTCCACCTGGGTCAGCTGGTCACGGGAGAGCCCTGCCCCGCGCAGAAAGCCGTCGATGGCCTTGTCCGGCGCACCGACACGCGGCCCCCGGCGCTCTTCCCGGAGGTCGGGCTGGGCCGCCGGTATACCATCGGCGACGATGGTCAGCCGGCGCGGCGTCGCGAAGGCGCGGATATCAGCACAGTCGAGCGAGGCGCGGGTCAGCCGCTCGCGGACCAGGCGCGCCAGATCGTCGGCAGCGCGCGCCTGCATGCGCGCGGGAATTTCCTCGGAGAACAGCTCCAGCAGCAGTTCGGCCATCTCAGGACTCCGCCGGCAGGTGGCCGCGGCCGCGAAGCCAGGCCTCGCAGCAACCCTTGGCGAGCGCCCGGACCCGGCCGATATAGGCGGCCCGTTCGGTGACGCTGATGACGCCGCGCGCATCGAGCAGATTGAAGGTATGGCTGGCCTTCAGGCACTGGTCATAGGCCGGCAGGGCCAGTCCCTTCTCCAGCAGAAGCGCGCACTGGCTTTCCGCGTCCTCGAAGTGGCGAAACAGGATCGCCGGGTCCGAATGCTCGAAATTGAAGGCCGAGAATTCCTGCTCGGATTGCAGGTAGACATCGCCGTAGCGAGCCCCCGCGCCGTTCCAGTCCAGATCGAAGATGCTGTCGACACCCTGGATATACATCGCCAGGCGCTCGAGCCCGTAGGTCAGTTCGCCGGATACCGGGTGGCAATCGAAGCCGCCGACCTGCTGGAAATAGGTGAACTGGCTGACTTCCATGCCGTCACACCAGACTTCCCAGCCAAGCCCCCAAGCGCCGAGCGTCGGGCTTTCCCAGTCGTCCTCGACGAAACGGATGTCATGACGCTTCGGGTCGATCCCGAGGGCGTCGAGGCTTTGCAGGTATAGCGCCTGAATATTGTCTGGCGACGGCTTCAGGATGACCTGGAACTGGTAATAGCGTTGAAGCCGGTTCGGATTCTCGCCGTAGCGGCCGTCCGTCGGCCGCCGGGAAGGCTGCGCGTAGGCTGCGTTCCAGGGTTCGGGGCCGAGCGCCCGGAGCGTCGTCGCAGGGTGAAAGGTCCCGGCGCCCACTTCCATGTCGTAGGGCTGCAGGATCACGCAGCCCTGGTCGGCCCAGAAATGCTGAAGCGTCAGGATAAGATCCTGAAAGGACGACCCTCTTGGCCGTGACGACATGTGCCGGAATCCGAAAAGGAACTGAATTTTGTGTGCGGCGCAACTTAGCCACAGCATCTGGCCCGGTCAAGCAAGCCGGCGGTACCGACTTTCGCCGCCCCGCAATAGGCCCGGACCGTTGCGTTCAGGCCGGTGGATACGGGCAGCCGGCTCGCCCGCAATCGCGCGCGTCGCCGGTCACGTAAGTACCGCAGCGCGCGCATTTCTGCATTTCCTCGACCGACGGGTCGGCCGGCGCGCGGCGTCCCTTGGGCGCCTTGGCGGGCGCTTCCTCGGCCTTGCGGCCGACCTTGGCGGTATCGCGCGAGAGATATTTGAAGCCGTACCAGACGCCCGCGACGACGGCGGCGAGGACCAGCAGCTTCAGGAAGGAAAAGCCGAACATGGCTTTCTTCTAGGTGGCGTTTGCCGCGAAGGTCAAGCGGCGTCCTTCAGAGCCCGAAGCGCGCCCAGTGCAATCGGGCCTCGAGGCGCGCCATGACGGCGTCGACAAGGGCCTCGGCGCCGCCGCTTCCGGCCAGCCCCATGCGACGGCGGAGCCACGATTTCTCGCCGCCGATCAAGCGCAGCTTCACCTTCTCCCCATAGCGCCGGCGCATCTCGCCCCGCAACTCGCCGATCCCGTCGATCAGGCCGAGCGCGAGGGCCTTGCGGCCGGTCCAGACACGGCCGGAAAAAATCTCCTTGCCCCGGCGCGTCTTCAGCCGGTCGCCGCGGCGGTCCTGCACATGCGCCTTGAAGCTGTCATAGATGTCGCCCTGCAGTTCCTTGAGGCGCGCGATGTCTTCCTCGCGCTCCGGGCGGAACGGGTCGAGCAGCGCCTTCTCCTCGCCGGCGGTATGGACCCGGCGCTCGATCCCGAGCTTGTCGAGCAGGCCGGGAAACCCGAAGCCGGCCGAGACGACGCCGATCGAGCCAACGATCGAATTCTCGTCGGCATAGATCTCGTCGGCGGCAAGCGCCAGCCAGTAGCCGCCGGACGCCGCGACATCCTCGGTGAAGGCGATGACCGGCACCTTCTTCTCCGCCGCGAACTGGCGAATCCGGGCGGAGATCAGGGCCGACTGGACGGGCGATCCGCCGGGCGAATTGATGACCAGCGCGACCGCCTTGACGCCCTTGATCGAGAAGGCCCGCTCGATCGGGCCGGCCAGTCCGGCGAGATTGAGATTGGGGCCGCGCAGCGGGCTGCCGCCGGGCGCGATCACGCCGGCCAGGCGGATGACGGCGACAACGGGCGGGCGCTCGCGGAAGCGCGCCGGCAGCAGGGATCTCAGGCGATCGGTCATGGACATGGCCGGTTAGATAAGACGTCGCGCATGCGGGTACAAGCGCCGCTCAGCGCGGCAGGTCGAGCCCTGCCCCGCCGCGCAGCACCGCATCGGCCTCGACCGAGTAATGTTCTTCACCGGCCGTATGCAGGATAAGGCCCGGCAGCAGCACCGGCGCGGCCCGCGCCCCCTTCACCGCCTGCACGATCAGCCGTTTCGCCGGACGGTCGCGGCTGGGCCAGAGTGGCAGGATGCGGATCGCCCCGGTCCCCGCGCCGAGCGCGGCGAGCAGTTCCGCCAGCCGCTCCGTCCGGTGGATCACGGTGATCGTTCCGCCCGGACGAAGCCGGCGCAGGCCGAAACCGATCCAGCGGCCGAGATCGACCTCGCCCTCATGGCGGGCAAGGCGGCGGCCGGCCAGTTGCGAGGCGCGGCCCCGACCCGCGGCGAAGAACGGCGGGTTGGTGAAGACATGGTCGAAGCCCCGCGCGTCGCCCGCCATTGCCGTCGACCCGACGATGTCGCCGGCGACGATCGCGGCGTTCCCGTCCAGGCCGTTGTCGGCCAGGTTGCGGCGGGCCGCCTCGACCAGGACGTCCTGGATCTCGATGCCGACGAGAGTGAGACCGGAGATCCGGGAGGCGAGACAAAGCAGGGCGGCGCCGGTGCCGCAGCCGATATCGAGCACCCGCTCGCCGGCCGCGGCCGGGACAGAGGCCGCCAGCAGCACCGCATCCGAACCGGACCGGAAGCCGCGCCGCGGCTGCCAGAGCCAGAGCCGTCCGCCGAGGAAGGCATCCCGGCTCCAGTCATCGCCATCGAAGGCGGGAGGTATCGCGTCAGCTTCGGATGCGACGGTCATAGTCTATCCCGGCATCGTCAAGGAGGATGCGCGCATCGGCCAGTTCGTCGTCGGCCACCATCAGGCGACGGGGGATCGCGCCGATGCTGCCCTCGAGAATCGAGGTGTGCGTATCGAACACCAGGACACCCAGGCCGGCACCCCGCAGCAGGCTCTCCACGAAGGACAAAAGTACCGGGTCCGTGGTGCGAAGGAGTTCAACCATACCCTATCCCGTGTTTGCCGCCGCAGTCCGCCGCGCGGGCTTGACCGCACAATGCGGCGATCTATGCTCAGTGCCAAGAATTCCGCCGTCAAGTTAAAGGGTGTGAGGAATAGAGTGGCCATAGTTGTTCCCTTGAGCGGTGACAAGAACGCCGCGGGGCCGGTATCGCTTGACCGCCTGATGGGTCTCGTCAAGGACGACCTGAAAGCGGTCAACGAACTGATCGTCAAGCGCATGGACAGCCGGGTGGCTCTGATCCCGACGCTGGCCAGCCATCTTGTCGCCGCGGGCGGCAAGCGGCTCCGCCCGATCCTGACCCTGGCCTCCGCCCGGCTCTGCAATTACCGGGGCGACCGCCATATCAGTCTCGCGGCCTGCGTCGAGTTCATCCATACCGCGACGCTCCTGCATGACGACGTGGTCGACGAGAGCAACCTGCGGCGCGGCAACGCGACCGCGAACGCGGTATGGGGCAACCAGGCGAGCGTCCTCGTCGGCGACTTCCTGTTTGCCCGGGCCTTCCAGCTGATGACCGCCGACGGCTCGCTCGAGGTGCTTCGCATTCTCTCGAATGCCTCGGCCGTGATCGCAGAGGGCGAGGTCATGCAGCTTGTCACGACCGGCGACACCGAAACGACCGAGGACGCCTATCTCGAGGTGATCGCGGCGAAGACCGCGGCGCTCTTCTCGGCCGCCTGCCGCGTCGGCGCCGCCGTCGCCGAACGCCCCCGGGTCGAGGCGGACGCGCTGGAAAGCTATGGTCGCAATCTCGGCATCGCCTTCCAGCTGGTCGACGATGCGCTCGACTACTCCGCCCGCCAGGCAACGCTCGGCAAGACCGTCGGCGACGACTTCCGGGAAGGCAAGATCACCCTGCCGGTGCTGCTGTCGTTCCGCCGGGGCGACGAGGAGGAACGCCGGTTCTGGCGTCGGGTGATGGAGGACGGCGAACAGGACGAGAAGGACCTGGCCACGGCGCAGCAGCTGATGCGCAAGCACGGCGCGCTCGACGGGACGATCGAACGGGCCCGCCATTACGGCGCCATGGCTCGGGACGCGCTCGGCATTTTCCCGGATTCGGAGGTCAAGCAGGCGCTGATCGAGGCGATCGATTTCTCCATCGGCCGGGCGCACTGACGGCCCGCGACAAGCGTCGATTTTTTGTCGTCAGGTCATCTTGCGATAGCCCGCCGATCCGGCTATAAGCCCGTCACAGTCCGCATCGGGGAGTAGCTCAGCCTGGTAGAGCACTACGTTCGGGACGTAGGGGCCGGAGGTTCGAATCCTCTCTCCCCGACCAGCTGACAAGCGAAAGGCCCCGCCGGTCATCCGGCGGGGCCTTTTCGTTTCCAGGACGGCCAGCCGGCTATCCTGCCGATCGGCGCATGGAACAATCCAACCCGATCCCGCCATCATACCGGTCGCACGACCTTCCGATCGGCGATTGCCCGCACATTGTCGGCGATATTGTGCTACATTATGCCGTTGACAATGGTACAATTCTTGTAACAATTCGATTATCGGCCGTCTAAATCGTGCGTTCGCAACAGGGCAGCAGTCCCTGGCCGGGATCCGTGCGGCAGGAGGGAGCGCCTTGAGCATTCGAATCGGACTTTTCTACCCGAATTTCTATGCCGACCACGCGTTGTCGGGAACCGTCGCCGACGCCAACATGCCGCTCGAGAGTTTCGAGACGCACCGGGCCGTGGCCCGGGCCTGCGAAGACGCCCAGTTCGATTATGTCTTCATGGCCGATGGCATGGCGCCCTACGGCCCGAAGACCCACGAGGCGCGGATCCGGGATCCGCTGCTGATGGCGCCGCTGCTCGCCATGACGGTGCTCGGCGAGACGACCCATCTGCGCTGCATCACGACCCTGCACACCTCCTGGCATCACCCGCTGACCATCGCGCGCATGGGCGCGACGCTGGATTCCATGAGCAACGGGCGCTGGGGCATCAACGTGGTAACCGGGGCCGGATCGTTCGGCCCGCCGCTCGACCCGGAGGCCGTCGGCCAGTTCGATCACGACCAGCGCTACCAGAGGGCCGCCGAGGCGATGGAGGTCATGATGCAGGCCTGGTCCGGCGAGCCGCTCGACTTCGCCGGCGACTATTTCACGGTCAAGGGGCAGATCGTCGCCCCGGTACCGGTCCAGAAGCCCCGCCCGCTGGTCGTCAGTGCCGGCGCCTCGGACGCGGGCCGCGCCTTTGCCGGCCGCTATGCCGACTACACCTTTCTTCCCGGCCGAATGGCAAAGGACGAACTGCTCCGCCGTATCGGGGACATGCGCAATATCGCCGTCGAAAGCGGGCGCCAGGCGAGTGACATCAGGGTCCAGATGCATGCCAGCATCTGCGTCCGCGAAACCGCCGAAGAGGCGCAGAAATACTCCGACTGGGTCGCCGAGAATGTCGATCTCGATCTGGTCGTCGAGTATCTCAACGCGGTGCGTGCCCAGATCAGCACCTACGACGACATCTATACCCAGATGGGCGAACTGCAGATGCGCGAGATCGGCTCGGTCAGCGGCGCACGCAAGATGCACGGTTCGGCCGATGCGGTCGCCGATGAGATCGAGATGCTGCATCGCGAGTTCAACGCCGATGGCATCGTCATCACCCTGCCGATCTGGTCACCCGACGAGATCCGCCAGTTGGGCGCGCTGCTGATGCCCCGGCTTGCTGCGCGCGGCATCTGGGAGCCGCCGGCAGAGCGCAATCACGGCTGGTAGGCAACCTGTCGAACCATGCCCAGTCAAATCGAATGAAGGCCCTGACAATCAATCCAGATGCAAGAAAACTTGCCGGAAGCGGAAGGAGCGACCGATGACCCTGCACGCGATCAATACCGCCGTGAATCGTGACACGACGACCGGAATCGAGATACGCCGGCTGGCGCCCGCACTGGGCGCCGAACTCAGCGGCATCGACCTGGGGGCCGGCGTCGACGACGCCACCTTCGCGGTCATTCATGCCGCGCTTATGGAACACCAGGTGATCTTCTTCCGCGACCAGGACCTGCCGGTCGAGCGTCAGCTGGAACTGGCCAGGCGGTTCGGCAATCCGACCTACTCGAAGAAGCTCCCCAAATACGAAGGCCACGACTATGTCTCGCTGATCGAGAGCGACGGCACCCAGGCCAATGTCGGCGGCCGCTGGCACACCGACAACACCGACTTTGTCGCCCCGCCCATGGGATCCGTGCTCTATGCGGAAGAGACACCGAGCGTCGGCGGCGATACCTTGTTCAGCAGCATGTACGCGGCCTACGAGGCGCTCTCCCCGGGCCTGCGGGCGCATATCGACGGGCTGGTCGCCCAGCACGACAACAACCTCATCAGGCTGCGCTTCATCGACCGGGCCGATCTCCCGGCAACCGGGCTTGATGTGCCCCCGCCGGTCCTGCATCCGGTGGTCCGCGTCCACCCGGTCACCGGCCGCCGCGCGCTGTTCGTCAATTCGAGCTACACGCGACGGATCCCGTCGGTCTCCGACGTCGAGAGCCGCCATCTGCTGGCCCTGCTGATGGAACAGGTGATGATGCCGGAGTTCCAGGTCCGCTTCCAGTGGCGGCCCGGCAGCGTCGCCATCTGGGACAATCGCTGCACGCAGCATTTCGCGTCGAACGATTACCGAGAGAAGCGGCGGATGCGCCGGGTGCAGATTGACGGCGACGAGCCGCGCGGCATCTCGGGCTAGCGCCACGCCCGGCACAGCCGCCGCCGGCCGGATCGGACCGCGAACAACCCGCGAGCGTCCGGTCCGGCCGATCCGGCGACGGGTGTCACTGCCGGCTGTCTGCCTTGGCTTTCAGGGAGGCGATCGCCATGTCCCGAAGCTGGAACTTGCGGATCTTTCCCGTGCCCGCGGTCAGCGGGAATTCGTCCACCTGGAAGACATGGGCCGGAAGCTTGTAGGTCGCCAGCCGGCTCTTCAGAAAGCTCCGGATGTCGGTCGGGTCGATCGTCCGTCCCGGCTCCGCGATGACGAACGCTGCGCCGACTTCGCCGGCCAGCCGGTTCGGCAGCCCGACGACTGCCGCCTCACTGACATCCGGATGCTCGGCGAGCGCCTTCTCGACCTCGGACGTCGAGACGTTGAAGCCCTTGTGCTTGTAGCCATCCTTGATTCGCCGGAGGAAGACCATGCGGCCTTCCGGCGTCATGTACCCGAGATCGCCGGTCCGGAAGAATCCGTCGTCGGAGAACGCCGCAGCGTTCGCCTCCGGATTGTTGTAGTAGCCGATCATGATGTTGTAGCCACGGATGCAGATCTGGCCTTCCTGGCCGGCCGGCAACGGCGCATCGTTCGCGATATCCCGGATCTCCACCTCGATGTCCGGCAGCGGCGTGCCGTGCGTCGTCCGACGAATATCGTCCGGATCGGTCCAGTAGGTGCGGGTAACGGCCGAGGACGTCTCCGTCATGCCGTAACTGGTCAGGTAGCCCGGCATCCTGAGATCCTCGGCGACCCGCCGCATCACCTCGCCATCGGTACCGGAGATGATGCCGGTACGCAGCGACCGGGTGCGCTCCGGCCGGTAATCCGGATGATTGAGAATTTGCTCGATCATGATCGGGAACAGGTAGGTGAACGTGCAGCGCTCGCGCTCGATGACCTCGATCGCCCGTCGCGGATCGAAGCGACGTTCCAGTACCACGCACGAGCCGCGACTCCAGCAGGTGAGCACGCCGTTCACATTCGCCAGGATGCCGAACAGCGGCACCGCGAGGAACAGCCTGTCGTCGGCCTGCTGATCGAACCGTTCGCCGTGATCCCAGGCCTTGCGGAAGCCGGTGTGGTTCAGCATCGCGCCTTTCGGAAGCGCCGTGGTTCCCGAACTATAGGCGATCATGCCCGGCGCATCCGGATTGGTCTCGAGCGGCGGAACCGGCAAGGCGGAATCGTTCGGGCCGGGCCAGTGCGTCACGCCGGAAGCGCCTTTCTCGCTCGGATCGATCGCGATGACGTGGCGGAGCTTGGGCAGGCGGGACGCGCCGTCGCTGCCGAGCGGCCCGTCCTGGAGTTCGGGACAGAGC
Source organism: Oceanibacterium hippocampi (assembly GCF_900172325.1). Classification (GTDB taxonomy): domain Bacteria; phylum Pseudomonadota; class Alphaproteobacteria; order Sneathiellales; family Sneathiellaceae; genus Oceanibacterium; species Oceanibacterium hippocampi. The sequence continues at coordinate 416,682 of NZ_FWFR01000003.1, forward strand.
GTCAGCACGTCGCCGAGGAAATCGTGGAACGCCCCGTCGCCCGGGACAATGATGGCCCGGCTGTCCGATTGCTCGAACTGGTAAGCAGCCTCCTCGAGCTTCAGACGGGTATTCAGCACGACCGGCACCAGGCCGATCTGCGCGGCACCCAGCCAGTACCAGATGAATTCCGGGCGATTCGGCATCCAGATCGACACCTTGTCGCCGCGCGCGAGGCCGAGCGAGCCGAGGCGCGCCGAGGCCCGGTCGATTTCCTCGCGGGCCTCGGTGAAGCTCAGTCGCCGGTCCTCGAAGACCAGGGCTTCGCGGTCGCCGAAGGTCGCCACGACCCTGTCGAGGGCAAGGCCGTAGCTCAAACCGATATAGGGGTTCATTTGCGCCCCCTTTCCGGGATTGATTTCACTTCAATGCACGGCAACAATCGCTCTGTCAGGAACGTCATTATGGACAACCTCAACCGAAAGATGATTAGATGGGCAGGTCTATTTGATTTTCGCGCAGCGCGACAGCCGCGGCCGAACCATCGAATTGATTGAATCTCCCGTGTTTCAGGGCCGTGACGCCCCAATCCCGCGAAAACGCCGACAGGTGATATCGAATTCGATTGCCGGATTCACTCGAACAATATGTCCGAATGGTGTTAGGATAATTTGGGACACTAATAGAGTCAATTTACAGGCGTCAATAGATACAATAGCCAGGGTAAATCATGTGGACGCTTGACATATCCGATCGAGAAGGCCCGACCTATCTGGCTGTGGCCGACGCATATGCCGACGCGATCGAACGCGGCGACCTGCCCGCCGGCACGCGGCTCCCGCCGCAGCGCGACCTGGCACGTCAGCTGGGCGTGACCGTCGGCACGATCAGCCGCGCCTACGCGCTGATGAACAAGCGCGAACTGGTCAGCGGCGAGGTCGGCCGCGGAACCTTCGTGCGTGGCACGTGGCAGAATGCGCCGAAGGTCGACTTCACGAGCGACGGCTCGCCGACCCGTGCCCTCGATCTCGCCTGCTTCAGGGCTCCGGTCAGCAGCGCGAACGCCATCATCTCCGACGCCGCGATCCAGGCGATCGGGCAGACCGGGCTGCACCCGCTGCACAAATACCCGCCGGCCGTCGGGTTCCCGTCGCATCGCAGCGACGGCGCCCAGTGGCTGACCCGTTACGGTCTCGAGGTGACCGGCGACCGGGTGCTGATCTGCGCCGGCGCACAGATCGCCCTGAATGTCGCGCTGAATGCCTTCCTTCGGCGCAAGCGGGTGCTCGGCGAAAGCATCACCTATGCCGGCCTGCGCGCGATGTGCGCCATTCACGAGATCGAGCTGCACGGTTTGCAGATCGACGAATACGGCCTGGTGCCGGAGGCGCTCGACCGCGCCTGCGCCGCCGGGATAAGCGGCACCCTGGTCGTACAGCCGACGCTTCACAACCCGACGACCGCCTCGATGCCGCTGGAACGACGGCAGGAAATCGCGCGCCTGGCGATCAAGCATGATCTGCTGGTGATCGAGGATGACACGGCGGGCGGCATGCTGACCGACCGGCCACCGCCAATCGCCAGCATGGCGCCGGACCACACGATTTACATCACGAGCCTGTCGAAATGCCTGAGCCCGGCGCTGCGGCTTGGCTACATGGTCGCGCCGAAGCGGCATATCGACCGGCTGGAACGCATTCTCCACACGCTTTCGCTGGGCGCATCGCCGCTGGTCTCCGACATCATGTCGGTGCTGCTTGCAACCGGTGCGGCCGAGAAGATCGTCGCGATGAACCTGAAGGAGACTATGCAGCGCCAGGCCATTCTCACGGAAACGCTGAAATCGAACCGGCTGCACAGTCATCCCGGCGCATTCTTCTCCTGGCTGCCACTGCCCTCGCCCTGGCGGGCGCATGAATTCGTTGCCGCGGCGCTCCGCGAAGGCGTCAACGTCACCGACGGAGACAACTTCCTGGCCGATCGTCGCCAGCATCTCAGCGCAGTGCGCATTTCCGTCGAGGGCGCTCCCACTCACGAGACACTGCGTCGCGGTGTTTCGGTGCTGGCTCGCCTGATGGAGGACGAGCCGGAGGCCTGGGTGGCCGTCGTCTGAGCCGCCGCCGGTTCAGCTGTCGGTCGCCCGACCGTCCAGCAATTCGTTGACGGTATCTGCCGCGTCATAGGCAACCCAGTGGCCGGCGCCCGGCACCAGTGTTGTCCTGAGCGCCGGGTACCTGCCACGTAGATTGTCGAGGCAGGTTGCGACATCCGGCATCAGGTAGCGGTCATGTTCCCCGGCAATCACGTGCGAGCGCGATGCCATGCTTTCCAGTGCGTCCAGCAGCGCCGTCGAAGACGAGATCGGCATCCCGATCAGCCGGCGCCGACGCGATGTCACCCGGTAATGAACGTCGATCGCGAGATCGTCGACCCGGGCGGGATCGCCGATCATGCTGACTTCGAGATTGTGGCGAACAACGGCCCGCTGGGCCTCTTCCGATTCCTTGTAGGGGCGGCGCAGCATACCTTCGCCATTGTCCCGCCAGCCCTCGCCCAGACCGGCCGGACCAAGCACGAAGAGTTCCCGGACCCGGTCGCCCAGCTGGACGGCGGCGGTCGCGGCAATCACCGATCCGAGGGAGAAACCGGCCATCCGCAGCGCCCCTTCCGGCACCAGCCGCCGGATGCCTGCGACGACGACCTCCGCCAGCCGGCCCGCATCGACCGGCGGCGGCAACGGGTCGGAATCCGAGAGCCCGGGCAGATCGCAGGCGATGACCCGGGCGTGTCGGGCGAGCGGCTCGATATTGCGGATCCAGTGTTCCCAGGAGCCGTGACCGCCGTGGAGCAGCACGATCGGCGGCCCCTCGCCCCAGACCCGCCAGGCCATCTCGCCATCGCCGCATGGCGTCGCGACCCGCTGCGACGACCGGGCCAGGCGCTCCGGAAGATCGAGATCCAGGGCTCCGGACATCTCAGAGGCGGCCTTCGACGGCCGGCCCGGACCCTTCCACGAGTTCGATCTCCCATTTCAGGTAGCGAAGCATGCCTTCCTTCCCCTGCTGGTAAGGCGGCAGGACATAGTCGGCACCGCCATATTCTTCGGCGGGTTCGCCCTTGCCGAGCGTTTCCCCCGCCGCCCGCCAGGCGGGCGTGCCGCCACGAAGCACGGTGACGTTCCGGTAGCCCAGTTCGGCCAGCGTTGCCGCGGCGAAGACCGCCTGGCTTTCTTCCCGGGCGGTCACGAGCAGCGCCGTGCCCTTGTCGGCGATGTCGCCGATGCGCAGTTCCAGCCAGCCGCGCGGCAGCCAGCGCGCGCCGGGCAGATGACCCTGGGCGAACTGACGGCTCGGCCCGACATCGATCACCGTCGCCGCCGTCGGCCCGCCGATCATCTCGCGCGCGGATGCTGCATCGACGAAACTCGTCGACTTAGCGGCCGCCGCAAGGCCGCGCGGTTCGGACCGAGGCCGGCCCGTTTCCACCGGCCGCCCCTCCTTTCGCCACCCCGGCAAGCCACCCGCCAGCCGGGACACATGCGGGTAGCCGATCCGGCGCAGCCAGTAGCCGGTAAGCGCCGCCCGGGCGTCGTCGTCATCGACCAGCAGGATCTCGCCATCCGGCACGGCGAAGAAGTCGTCGGCGCGCTGGATCGCCTGCCCGCCGGGCAACGCCGCCGTCCCCGGGATGTGACCGTCGCGATAGGTATCGAGGCTGCGTACGTCGTAGGCATAGACGTTTCGCGCGCCCCGTTCGGCGATCCGCGTTGCCAGTTCGTCATTCGACACGATCCCGACACCGACCTGGTCGGCGAGCCGGGCCGCCGTCACCTTCGCCTGTTCGGCAGAAGCGGCGCTCGGCGCATCGAGCTGTCGCATGACGTCGCGCTCGAGCGCGAGATCTTCCAGCAGCCACCCGGAAGTGCCGTTCTCCATCGCATAGGCATTCTCGATACCGAGAAGATGCAGCGTGCGGGCGGCGATGATACTGCGCGTCCTGCCGGCGCAATTGACGATCACCGTGTCGTGCTTCCGGGCGAGGTCGTAGGCGTTCAGGACCAGGTCGAAAGACGGCGCCTCGTAACCGCCAGGGATATGCCCCTCCTGGTATTCGCCGGGCGTGCGCACATCGCAGATGACCATGTTCTCGCCGGCATCCATCCGCTGCTTCACCTCGAGCGCGGTCAGTGCCTGTGGATGCTCCTCCGTATGAACCCGTTCGCCGAAGGCCTTTGACGGAACGTTCGAGCCGGAGATGACCGGATGCCCGGCAGCACGCCAGGCCGGCAGGCCGCCGTCCAGGTGCCCCGCCTCGGCATAGCCGATCTGCCGAAGCGTCGCCGCCGCGAGTTCCGCGCGGCCGTCCCCGTCATCATAGACGACGATCCGTGTCGACTGGGCGGGGACGAGATCGGCGATCCGGTATTCGAGTTGCCGCCGCGGCACCGAGCTTGCGCCGAAGATATGGCACGCATCGGCCTCGCCGCGCTCGCGCACGTCGAGAAGCGCCCAGTCGCGCGTTTCGCTGGCCGATCGCATTTTGTGCAGTTGCGCGACGGAATAGGCATTCATCGACGTGGCCTCCTCGGGCTTCTCCTGGTCGGCCCCGTCACTCCGGTGACGGCGAATCCGGGTTGCCGGATACGCTAATTTGAACCGATCATTGGGGTACAATTTGTCTCATTATTGCTTGCATTGTCAGCCTCAATCAAGCCAAACTTGCCACGACGCGCAATCGAATTGACCGACGATGCCGGCTTGCCGGATCGGCGTCAGGTCCTTCACGGGCTTTCGGGCAGCGAGATAAAAATGATGGAAGCGGCAAAGCGCGATGGATAAATCGTTACTGGACGATCTCGAAGAAAAACGACGCCTGGGCAAGGCGATGGGCGGTCCGGAGAAGCTTCAGGCACACGCCGCCGCCGGCAGGCTGAACGCCAGGGAGCGCCTCGACGTGCTGCTGGATCCGGGTTCGTTTGTCGAGATCAGTGTTCTCGCGCGCAGCCAATTGCCCGAATTGCATGCCCGAACGCCGGCTGACGGGCTGGTCTGCGGCTATGGCACAATCAACGGGCGAATCGTCTATGTCACGTCCGAGGACCGGACGGTACAGGCCGGCACCCGCGGCCGGGTCGCCGAGAAGAAAACCAACCGCATCCGCACCCTGGCACTGAAACACGGCGCCCCGTACATCACGCTCATGGAGGCCGGCGCCGGTCGCTTCCAGGAAATCAGCGGCGCGATTGCCGCCGACGTCGGATATCGCTTCCTCGAGCATTTCCAGATGTCCGGCAAGGTCCCGCAATGCGCCGTTTTCCTTGGCGCATGTTTCGGCGGTCCGTCCTTCACGGCGATGCAGTCGGATTTCGTCAGCATCGTCCGGGACAACGGCTATATCGGCATGTCCGGACCGCCGCTCGTACGCGTCGGGCTCGGCCGCGAGGTCACGATGGAGGAGATCGGCGGCGCCGTGAAGAGCGCCAGGGAAACCGGCCAGGCCGACTATCTGGCGGATGACGAGCGGAGCGCGCTGCAGTCGGTTCGCGATTTCCTCTCCTATTTTCCGTCCAACGCGGACGAAGCGCCGCCCTCGGCCGCGCCGGAGCCGGCACCCGTGGATTCGGAGGAGGGCCGCGAACGCATCGCCGCGCTGGTCAGCGAGAACGGCCGGAAGCCCTACAAGGGCGATGAACTGGTCAGCCTCCTGGTCGACGGCGGCAAGCTGTTCCCCTACCGGGCGAGCTACGGGCGCAGCCTCTTCACCGGCTGGGGCCGGATCAACGGCGAGGTGGTCGGCTTCGTTGCCAGCAACCCGATGGTCCTCGGTGGCGCCCTGGACGACAAGGCGGCGATCAAGGCCCGGAAATTCGTCGATATCTGCGACGCCTTCCACATCCCGCTGGCCTTCTTCATCGATTGCCCCGGCTTCATGGTCGGTCCGGAGATCGAGAACAAGCGCATGGTCAGCCTGGCCGCGCGCCTGCTGAACACCATGGCGGGCTGCACGGTCCCGAAGGCGACCATCGTGATCCGCAAGGCAATCGGCCTCGCCTACCTGGCGCTCGGCGGCAGACCGATGGATCCGGACGTCATCGTCGGCTGGCCAACGTCGCACTTCGACCCGATGGGCCCGCTGGCCGGGGTCGAACTCGTGCATGCCCGGGCGATCGCCAATTCAGACGACCCCGACGCGCTCCGGGCCGAGCTGATCGAGAAGGCGAAGAAGGATGCGGATTGTTATCGTGCGGCCGAACTGGCGCTGATCGACGACATCATTCATCCCGCCGAGACCCGCACGGTGATCGCCGACATGATCACGCGTACCGCGGCAACCCGCAAAACCGGGTTCAAGCACCGCATCGACCCCTGAGGCCCCGAGGGGCTCCGAGGGGCTCCGACAGTCCGGGCCGGCCGATCCTATCGGCCGGCCCGTTTTCGTCGTGGCGTGACTGCCGCCTCAGCGCTGCATCGTGGAATCGAACTCCTCGCCCAGTTCCGACTGCCCGATGATCTGGGCCGTGCGGTCATGGCCGGCATGCTGGATATGGGTCTGCACGTTGGCGATGGCGCGGCCGAGCGGGAATTCGTCGAACAGGGCCGTCGAACCGGACGCCATGGTCACCTTCTCGCAGACGTCGAGCGCTGCTCGTGCGGTGGTGAATTTCGCGGCCATCGAAAGCAGTTCGGACTCGACGACGGACTTCGTCTTCCAGGACCGGATTGCGTCATGGAATGTCGATTCCGCGTTCTGAAGCTGGATCTTCATTTCGCCGGCGCGCAGCAGGACGATCGGGTCCTTCGCCTTGCCCTTCTTGACGATATAGTCGCGGAACCACTGGTAGACACCTTCGGCGACGCCGAGATAGTTGGCCGCGAAACCGAGGTGATACTTGCCCTGCCAGCGCTGGCGGGGATAGATGCCGGGGACGCCCAGGATGTTTTCCTTCGGCACATGCGCATTGGTCAGCGTGACCAGCGAGCTCACGGCGGAGCGCATGCCCATCGGCCGGTACCAGTCATGGTCGATCTCGACGCCTTCCTGCCCCGGCTCGATAAGGGTCATCAGGTGGTTGTCCGCCCAGTGCTCGATCCCCTCGACCGAGGCAAAGGCGATCGCCACGATGATCATCGGCGCGTTGGTCGCGTAGTTCTTCACGCCATTGACGATATAGCCGCCGTCGTCGAGCGGCTTCGCCTTGGTCGTCATGATGTACATGTGACGACGGTTGGGCTCGCTGCCGATCCCGGTGACCATCACCGGTTTCTCCATCTGCGGCTTGATGTAGCGCTCGTGCTGGTCGTCGGTCCCGAGGACGTCGAGTATCCAGTTGTTGTGAATGTTGGCCTGCAGGCAATGCGCCGTCGATCCGCAACCGCGCGCGGTCATGCGAATGGCCTGGAGATAGCTTGCCGGATCGTCGGTATCGAGATTGCTCCCCTTGCCGCCCCACTTCTTCGAGATCGTCGCGGTGAGCCAGCCGCGCTCGAAGAGATCCTGGATATTGGCCTCCGGCATCTTGCATTCCGGATCGTAGAGGATGCTGCGTTCGCGGAACTTGGTCACCGCCAGTTCGCCCAGTTCCTGGATCTCCGGAGCATTAAGCGCATCGACCGGGTCGATGAAGCTTCCCCCGCGGTTTTCCGCGGTCATCGAGTAATTCATGTCAGTTCCTCCCATGGGATTGTCCGCCGGCACGACGAACGACATTCACGTTTCGGCTATTTCGCCTTCCACGAGGCGACGGGCCAGTTCCTTGAGTTCGAGGCGGCGAACCTTGCCGCTGCTCGTCATGGGAAACGCCTCGACGAGGCGAACATGACGCGGCACCTTGAAGCTGGCGGTGTGCTTGCGGCAGTACTCGATCAGCGCGGCAGGCTCGACGGTCTGGCCGGGTCGCGCCTTGACGAACACGAACGCGGCTTCGCCGAGACGGCGGTCGGGAACGCCCACGACAACCGCCTCGCCGACACCCGGGAACCGGTTGACGAAGTCCTCGATCTCGGAAGTCGCGACGTTGAAGCCGGACGGCTTGATCATTTCCTTCAACCGTCCGCGATAGACCAGGTGGCCACTCGGGGTCAGTTCGCCGAGATCCCCGGTGCGCAGCCAGCCCTTGTCGTCGAAGGTCTCGGCGGTGTCCTCAGGCCGGTTGTAGTAGCCGGCCATCAGCGTGTAGCCGGAAACCCGGATTTCGCCGATCTTGCCGGGCGGCAGGTCAGCGCCGGTATCGTTGTCGACGATACGGACGGTGACGCCGTCCACCGGCAGACCGTTGGTCTCCGCCCGAAGCGCCAGCGGCTCGTGCCACCAGGACCGCGCGATCGCGTTCGACGTCTCCGACATACCGTAGACGTTGCACATCTCGGTCGCGCCGAAGGCCTCGACCACCCAGCACAGACCGGCCGGCGACAAGGGCCCGCCCGCACCGGTCCTGAGATGGCTGTAGTCGAAGTCCCGGAGGCCCTCGAAGTCCTCCAGATCGCGCACCATGGTGTCGACGAAAAATGTGAAGGTGATCCGCTCGTCCTGCAGCAGGCGGCAGAAACTTGCCGGTGAGAAGCGTCTGCCGATGACGAAGGCGCCGCCGGCGAACAGGGTCGACAGCGTGTAACCGGTGCCGGTCGCGGTAAACAGCGGCACGGGCGCCAGAAAGCGGTCGTCGGGTCCAAGCCGAAGCCGGGCGACGGTGCCGAAATTGCTCTGCAAAAGCGCGCCATGGCGGACCATCGCGCCCTTGGGCAGCGACGTCGTGCCGGAGGTGTAAAGCAGTTGGGCGATATCGGACGGCCGCACGGCGGCGCGGCGGCGATCCAGTTCATCGTCCTGACCGGCGAGGGCGCGGCCGCTCGCTTCGATATCGGCAAAGCGCAACATGCTTCCGGGCAATTCCGCACCCAGCCCGATGACCCGGCGCAGCCGCGGCAACGACCCGACCTGCCAGCCGGCGGGATCCTGCTCCTGCCAGTCGGCGACCAGGCGCGCGAGGATGTCGAAGTAACTGATATTCTCGAAGCCGTCCTCGACGATCAGCATCACGCTGTCGGACTGTTTCAGAATGTAGCCGGTGTCGGCGTCGCGGAAGCGCGTATTGAGTGGCACCAGGACAGCGCCCGCGTAGGGTACCGCCCAGCGCGCCACCATCCACTCGATGCGATCGGACATCCACAGGCAGACATGCTCGCCCGGCTCGATACCGAATTCGATCAGTCCGCGCGCAAAGGCCCGCACCCGTTCGGCAAGTTCGCGATAAGTGATCCGTTCGCCGTCGCAAACGACCGCCTCGCGATCGCCATGCACCGTTGCGGCCCAGTCGATCGCGTCCGCGAAGACCGAATTCCTCCAATCGACGGAGTCGCCGGGGGTCGGGGGCATCGCGGTGCCCGCCTCCATGTCAGGATGATCGATGGTGCGGTCGGATGTCATGCTGGCAGGCTTGTCGATCATGCGGCCTGCCGGGCGGCGTCGTCGCGCGCGATGTCTTCAAAGAAATGCGCCATGTCGGCGACCTCCTCGACCGCGAGCATCCGCGCGGCAAGCACCCCTGCCCGTGCCGGTTCAAGCGGGTCGACGCCACGACCGGTGCAGGAACGGAACTTTGCATCGATCTCGCTGTCGGAAAGCGGCGCCTCCGGCGTCCCCGGCATGCCGGTGACCTGTTCGCTGAAATGGCGTCCATCGACCGTTTCGATCTCCACCGTCGCCGGGGCCAGCAATGTCGAGAGACGCTCGTCGACGACGACCTCGATGCGCTCGATCATCGGACCGATGGCCGGGTCGAACATGGCCGGCGGCATGATGTCCTCGACCCCCAGATGGCCGCGCAGAAGCACAGAGGCGACCGAGTAGAAGATATTGAACTGCGCGTTCACCTGCGGCGTGTCGCCGGGCCGGAACGGGCCGCCGGTGATCTGCTGCATGTACGGCGTGATCGTCACCCTGGCCCGCGCGATGTCGCCGGCGCCCAGGCCCTCCCCATGGACAATGCGGAGCGCCGCCTCCGCCGCCGCATGATTGCAGGCGCAGCTCGGGAACTTCTTCAGGCTGATCTCCGGGTTCAGGTAGCGACTGCCGAGTCCGTCCAGCATCGGCGTCGGATCACCCGCCTCGTAGAGCTCCCAGATACCGGCATTGCCCTCGAGGATCGCGGCCGGGCCAATGATGCCGGTCGCGGCCAGCAAGGCCGCCTGTACGCCGGTCTGCGCCGCGAACGCGGTCTGCATGCGCTTGGTGTAACTACGCTCGATGTTGGACTGGCGACTGCCGCCGGCGCTGCCCAGCGCGATTCCCATCGCATTCCGGATGCCCGGCGCGTCGAGGCCGAGAAGTTTGGCCGACGCCGCCGCCGCGGCGAGGCATCCGTAGAGTGAGGAATAGAACCAGCCGCCGTTCTCGGAGGTTGTAAGGCCCATTCGGCAGGCGAGATCGTTTCCGAGGACAAGGGCCTCGAGAAACGCCTTGCCGCTGGATTTCTGGCGTTCCGCCACCGCCAGCACCGCGGGCAGGATGGCAATGTCGCAATGCATGACGGACGGCTCGTGCAGGCAATCGTAATCGAGCGCGCCGGCGAGCGTGCCGTTCACCAGCGCGGCCATCGCCGCCGGTACGCGGTCGCCGAAGGCGAACAGCGTCGCATCGGCCGCGCCGCCTTCGCGAACCGCGAAATCGCGGAGCTCTGCCGAACCGGGGGAATCCGTGGCCGCCCAGGCAACGCCTATGCTGTCGAGGGCGATCCGCTTCGCCGCCGCCACCGCATTCGGCGGGATATCCGAAAGCGTGGTGGACGCCATATGCTCCGCCAGCAGGTGGGCATATGTCTCGGTGGGCTCCAGCCGTCTGCGCGTCATGGCACGTCCTCCCCATCACAAGAGGCAATGTATCAATATTGATGCAATTTTTTGCCCCTAATATGGGTACATTAAGCTCTATTTGCCTGACATTGCAAACCTGAATCCGCGCGACACGCCCGCATTGTTACCAATTTCCGGTGCCTCGCCCGGCTCCGGCCGCATTCACCGGAACCGCAATGGCTCGACGGGAAGTCCGGGGGAAAACGGAAACAGGCGGAAGCGCCTGCGCGCTCCCGCCTGATTCCGTCCGGCGAAGGTCCCGGACAAGGCTGTGTTGGTATGGCGGCAACCGGGAAAGCCCTGCCGCACGAAGCGGCAGGGCATCCGGATCAACGCGCGCGGTTGAATTTCGGATCGAGCCGATCGCGCAGGACGTCGCCGAGCAGGTTGGTCGAAAGCACGGTGATCATGATCGCCAGGCCCGGGAACAACACGGTCCACCAGCCGAGTTCGACGTAAGGCCGGCCCTCGGCAACCATCATGCCCCAGGTCGGCATTGGCGGCGGCACGCCGACGCCGAGGAACGACAGGGTCGATTCCAGCAGGATTGCCGCTGCGATCTGCAACGTCGCCATGACGATGATCGTATTGACCAGATTCGGCAGGATATGCAGCCAGAGCAGTCTGAGCGGGCCGCAGCCGACCGCGTAGGCCGCCTGCACATAATCCAGTTCACGGATCGACAGGGCCTCACCGCGAACCATTCGGGCGAAAGGTGCCCAGTAGATGAAGCCGATGATCAGGATCACGTTGAGCAGACTGGGCCCGAGCGTTGCCGCAACGGCCAGTGCGATCAGCACCGACGGAAGCGAGAGAAAGAGGTCGGTCAGGCGCATGATTGCCTCGCCGATCCATCCCCCGATCATCGCCGACATGATCCCCATCAGGACACCGATGATGATGGCGACGCCGACAGAACTGACGCCGACCAGCAGGGAGACCCGGCCGCCGTGCATCAGTCGGCTGAAGATATCGCGACCGAGCGCGTCGGATCCCATGACAAACTCTGACCCCGGTTCGGTCAGGAACGCCTTGAGATTCTGCGTATTCGCATCGTAAGGCGCAAGAACGTCGGCGAATACAGAGGTAAACACGACGATCAACAGGAACGTCGCCGGAATGATCGTGCGCCAGGAAATACGGTTTCGCGGCTGCTTCACCACCGTTGCCCCCGGTTCAATGACATTTGTTTTCATGGTCATTTCTTCAGGTAACTGATGCGCGGGTCGAGCAGCACATACATGAAGTCGACGAGCAGGTTGATGAACAGGAACACGACGCCCATGAACAGGACGGCCGCCTGCACCAGCGGGAAATCGCGGGAATAGACGGCATCGACGGCGATCTTTCCCACCCCGGGCCAGGCGAAAACCGATTCGGTGACCACCGCGCCACGGAGGATTGTCGCGGCCTGCAAGGCGATGATCGTCAGGATCGGGATGGCCCCGTTCCTCAGTGCATGGACCAGAATCACGCGCCACTCGGACAGCCCCTTGCTTCGGGCGGTCCGGACATAGTCGGCCTCGAGCGCATCCAGCATGGCCGATCGGGTGACACGCATGATGGACGCGGCCACGAAGCCGCCGAGCGTGATGCTTGGCAATATCAAATGCCAGATCGTGCCGTAGCCCGACGTCGGGAAAATCGGAATGTACAGCGAGAAGAACAGGATCAGCAGGATGCCGAACCAGAAGGTCGGCATACTCTGGCCGGTCAGTGCGACGACCTTGCCGACATTGTCGAACCAGGTGTCGCGCTTGACCGCCGACAGGATGCCGACCGGCAGTGCGAGCAGCAAACCGAAGATCATGGATGTCGTTGCCAGCAGGATGGTCGCCGGGAACCGGTCAATCATGATGTCGACGGCCGGGGTGTTCCACTTGATCGACATCCCGAAGTCGCCCTGAACCGCATCACTGATGAAGCGCCAGTACTGCACCGGGAGTGGCTGGTCGAGGCCGAGCTTGGCGCGAAGTTGCTCAAGATCGGCCTCGGAGGCCTCCGGTGGCGCCATGATCGCCACCGGATCCCCGGAAAGCCGCGCCAACGCAAACACGATGACACTGAGTAACAGGATGGTAAGCAGCGTCTGAACCAGCCGCTGGATAACGAAACGGCTGGACATGCCCCCGCTTCCTCCCGGTTATTCGCCCAAGGGCTATTAGTTAGCGAGCTTCAGTGTATCCAGGTTCATGTGGTAGCCGCTGCCGAGGCCCAGCTCCCACCCCTTGACCCGCGGGCCGACCGCGAAAGGCGTGTTGCACCAGAATAGCGGAACCGCGGTACGCTTCTCGTCCTCCAGCTTCAGGAACTCCTGAATGATGGCGACGCGCTTCTCGACATTGGTCTCGACGAGTTGGCGACTGAAGATATCGACATAGGCCTTTTCGTCGATGTTGCCCGATGACCAGACCGACGTCGGCAGGTACCAGCCGTCCATGGTCAGCGAGGCGTCGTCGGGAATGGACGACGGTCCGTAAAAGACGTCCGACTGCTTGCCGCCGCGCAATGCCTGCAGCCAGGCGCCGGTGTCGACGGGCACGCGGGTGACCTTGAAACCAACGGCCTCAAGATAACCGGCGATCGATTCCAGTGTCTGCGGGGCGTTCGGCAGGGACCCGAACGATTCCGTGTGCAGCAGGAAGGTGATCTCCTTGCCCGGTTCGATACCGGCTTCCTTCAGAAGCTGCTTCGCCTTCGCCGGATCGTACTCGTTCCGTTTCAGGCCCGGCAGGAAGCCGAACGTCGCCGGGGTTGCGATGCTCGTCGCCGGCTCGCAAACGCCGCCGAGGATGTTGTCGGCGATATCCTTCAGGTTCATCGCGTGCGCGACCGCCAACCGAACCCTCTTGTCTTGGGACTCGGGGAAGGAGGTCTTGTTGAAGTAAATGGCGCTCGTGCCGCTGTATTTCGCGGAAACGATGCGGATGTCCTTGTTCTCGCGGATCTTCTCGAGCAGCGGCCCGGTAAGGTCCATCAGGACGTCTGCCTCGCCCTTCGCGAGCATGGCATACCGCGTAAAAGCCTCCTTCACGAGGACTTTCCGGACAACCTTAATTTCCGGCGCGCCATTCCAGTAGTCTTCGTTCGCGGTGAATTCCGTCCACTCGCCCGGCTTCAGGCCGGAAAGCTTGAACGGACCGGTACCGACGGGCGCCTTCTGGAACCCCTCGGTGCCGACCTTCTGGTAATAGGCTGCCGGAACGATGCCGACGAGCGCATTGCGCGCGCCGGTGAAGAAGCCCGGCCACGGTGCCTTCAGATTGAACCGGACGTCGTACGTGCCCAGCACCTCGACGCTCTCCATCGCCTTCTGGAAGGGCGTGCGATAGGCGTGAACGCTGTCCGGCGCCATGACCCTGTCGAAGGAGAACTTGACGTCCTCGGCCGTGAACGGATCACCGTTGTGGAACTTGACGCCCTCGCGGAGTTTGAAGTCGATCTGCTTGCCGTCGGCGGAGACCGTCCAGCTCACCGCGAGCGCCGGCCTGAGCCCCTCCTCCGTCAGGTTGATCAGGCCGTCGAAAAGATTGTCATGCACCAGGAAATCGGTGGTCGCGACAACCCCGGTCGGATCGAACTGCTGCCTCAGGAGCGGTTGCGCGATGACAACCTTTCCATCCTCCGCGGCGAATACCGGCGCCGCGGCGCCGGTCAGGAGCACGCTCCCGACCAGTGCCGCACCCATCAATGTCTTCAGTCGACGCATCTTTGTACTTTCTGTTTGACGCTAACGAACGTTCAGTTGGTGAGTTTCACGGTGTCGAGGTTCATGTGGTAACCACTGCCGAGACCCAGCGTCCAATCCTTGACCCGCGGACCGATCGCGAAGGGCGTGCTGCACCAGAACAGCGGCAACCCGGTACGCTTCTCGTCCTCGAGCTTCAGGAACTCCTGGATGATGGCAATCCGCTTGTCGAGATCGGTCTCGACCAACTGACGATTGTAGATATCGACATAGGCCGGCTCGTTGATATTGCCCGATGACCAGACCGAACCCGGCAGGAACCACCCATCCATCGTCAGCGAGGCGTCGTCGGGGATGGACGACGGACCGTAGAAGACGTCCGGCTGCTTGCCGCCACGGTACATCTGGAGATACGCACCGCTGTCGACCGGCACCCGGGTGACCTTGAAGCCAACGGCTTCCAGGTAACCGGCAATCGATTCCAGGGTCTGCGGCGCGTTCGGCAGGGAACCGAACGATTCCGTGTGCAGCAGGAAGGTGATTTCCTTGCCCGGTTCGATACCGGCTTCCTTCAGAAGCTGCTTCGCCTTCGCCGGATCGTATTCGATCGGCTTCAGGCCCGGCAGGAAGCCGAACGTCGCCGGTGTTGCAATGCTCGCCGCCGGCTCGCAGACGCCACCGAGGACATTGTCAGCAATGTCCTTGAGATTGATCGCATGGGCAAACGCCATGCGGACATTCTTGTCCTGCGATTCGGGGAATGAGGTCTTGTTGAAGTAGAACCCGGACGTGCCGCTGTATTTCGCGGACACCATGCGGATTTCCTTGTTTTCCCGGATCTTTTCGAGCAGTGGCCCGGTGATGTCCATCAGGATATCGGCCTCGCCCTTCGTCAGCATCGCGTAGCGGGTGAAGGGCTCTTTCACGAGGATCTTGCGGACGGCCTTAATCTCGGGCGCGCCGTTCCAGTAATCTTCGTTCGCGGTGAATTCCGTCCACTCGCCCGCTTTGATTTCGGAGAGCTTGAACGGACCGGTGCCGATCGGCGCTTTCTGGAAGCCTTCGGTGCCGACCTTCTGGTAGTAGGCCGCCGGGACAATGCCGACGAGCGCGTTACGGGCGCCGGTGAAGAAGCCCGGCCAGGGTGCTTTCAGGTGGAACCGGACGTCGTGCGACCCCAGCACCTCGACACTCTCCATCGCCTTCTGGAACGGCTTGCGGTAGGCGTGGATGCTGTCCGGCGAGATAACCCGCTCGAAGGAGAACTTGACGTCCTCGGCGGTGAACGGATCACCGTTGTGGAACTTCACGCCCTCGCGAAGCTTGAAGTCGATCTGCAGGCCGTCGGCGGATACCTTCCAGCTCAGGGCGAGCGCCGGCTTGAGGCCCTCTTCCGTCAGATTGATCAGGCCGTCGAACAGATTGTCATGGACCAGGAAATCGGTCGTCGCGATAACCCCGGTCGGATCGAATTGCTGGCGCAGAACCGGCTGAACGATGACAATCTTGCCATCTTCGGCCGAAAATGTCGGCGCCGCGGCGCCGGTCAGGAGCGCGCTCCCGATCAGGGCGCCTCCCACTATCGTTTTGAGTTTCCGCATGCTCGTCCTCCCCTTTGCCCAGATTTGGTACAATACCAATCTCATGATGCATTTTTGCACCTATTGTGTAGCTCAGAATGCGGCAAAATGTTTTAATATGTCAACGATTGTATTCATTGTTTTTCCGGAATAGGCTGCCACTGCCAGAGTTGGAGCGCACCATATAACAACGCAGCTCCGGAACGGTTGGGAGGAATTTGACTCGTGGAAACCGAGACAATCGAGCGGCATGACACCGAACCTGTGGCGGGTCCGGAGGTCGTGCTCGAGGTCAAGGACCTCAAGACGCAATTTTTCACGCGCCAGGGAATTGTCCCCGCAGTCGACGGAGTGTCCTTCAAACTGCATCGCGGCGAGGTTCTCGGCATCGTCGGCGAATCCGGATGCGGGAAAAGCGTCACGTCGCTATCGATCCTGCGCCTGATCCCGCCGCGATCGGGCAGCGTCGTCGGCGGCACGGTGCATTACGGCGGCCGGGATCTGCTGAAGATCAGCGATGCCGAGATGCGTCACATTCGTGGCAACGACATTTCGATGATCTTCCAGGAGCCGATGACGGCCCTCAACCCGGTGATGACCGTGGGTGAGCAGATCATCGAACCGCTGATGCTGCACCAGGACATGTCCCGGCAAGAGGCGCGCAATCGCGCGATCGAGATGCTGAAGCTGGTGCATATCCCGGTGCCCGAGAAGCGGGTCGATTCCTATCCGCATGAACTTTCCGGCGGCATGCGTCAGCGCGCGATGATCGCGATGGCGGTTTCGTGCAATCCCAAGGTGCTGATCGCCGACGAGCCGACCACCGCGCTCGATGTCACGATCCAGGCACAGATCCTGGAACTGATGCAGGAACTGCGCGAGGTGCTGGGCACCGCGGTGATCATGATCACCCACGATCTCGGCGTCATCGCCGAGATGGCCCAGCGGGTCGTCGTCATGTATGCCGGCCGCAAGGTCGAGGAAGCGAGCGTCGAGGAACTCTTCGAAACGCCGCGTCATCCCTATACGCGCGGCCTGCTGCGGGCGATCCCGAAGCTCGACCTCGATGCCCCGGACGATCACCGGGCGCGGCTGGAAACGATTCCCGGGACCGTCCCGGCGCTCTATGACCTGCCGCCCGGATGCGCCTTCGCGCCGCGCTGCCAGGAAGCGACCGAGATCTGCCACGGACGGCAGCCGGAACTCGAGACCAAGCACAATCATCACATCGCGGCGTGCTGGAACGCACCGCCCGTCGACGTCGCCTGAAGATCCGGGAGAACAACATGAACAAGGTCGACGCAAGCGTCCCGGCCGGCCAGACGGACAAGGCCACGCCGGTTCTCGCCGTGAAGGCACTTCGAAAGCATTTCCCGCTGCAAAGCGGTCTGCTGTCCCGCTCGCAACAGGTCGTTCACGCCGTCAACGATGTCTCATTCCATGTCGATCATGGCGAGACACTCGGCCTGGTCGGGGAATCCGGCTGCGGCAAGTCGACAGTCGGCCGGACGATCCTGAAACTGATCAATCCGACGGCCGGTTCCATCCAGATCGACGGGACCGAGATCGCCGACCTGTCGCGGCGCGAGATGCGCCCTTACCGCCGCCGCATGCAGATCATCTTCCAGGACCCGTATTCCTCGCTGAACCCGCGCATGACGGCCGGTGACATGGTCGGCGAACCGCTGACCGTTCACGGCATCGCGTCCGGACAGGAGAAGGAAGATCGTATCGCGGCCCTGTTCCAGAAAGTCGGCCTGCGCAGCGACCAGATACGCCGCTTTCCGCACGAGTTCTCAGGCGGCCAGCGGCAGCGCATCGGCATCGCGCGGGCGCTTGCGCTCGACCCCAAGCTGATCATCGCCGACGAACCGGTCTCCGCTCTCGACGTCTCCATTCAGGCCCAGGTCATCAACCTGCTGATGGATCTGCAGGAGGAGTTCGGCCTCTCCTACCTGTTCATCGCGCACGACCTCTCGGTGGTCGAGCATATCAGCCATCGGGTCGCGGTGATGTATCTCGGCCATATCGTAGAGCTTGCCGAGCGCCGCGCGCTGTTCCGGACACCGCAACATCCCTATACCGAGGCCCTGCTCTCGGCGGTCCCGGTCGCGGATCCGAAACGCAAGCGCGCCGACCGCATCATCCTGAAAGGCGACGTGCCAAGTCCCGTGTCGCTGCCGAGCGGATGCCCGTTTCATACCCGCTGTCCGGTCGCCGTCGCCGCCTGCAAGAGCGAGGTGCCGGCACTGCGCGAGGTTCGGCCGAATCACTGGGCCGCCTGCCACCTGCGCTGACGGCTCCCTTCCCAAAGGGCCGGGGATACCAAGCAAGAAAAAGCCCGGCGGTGGATCCGCCGGGCTTTTGTCGTCAGGCCAAGTCCCGGATCAGTAAGCGACCGGTCCCACCGCAACCCAGCGGCTGTCCTTGATCTGGTACATCGTCGCCGATGACCGCGCCTCCGGGCCGAGATGGTCGTCGGCGCCGAACTTGATCGGCGAGCTGCCGAACATGTCGACCCCGCGCTCGATCTTCTCGATCTCCTTGGCAAGCTTCTCCGCCGTCAGGTCACGGCCGGCCTTGGTCGCCGCCTCGACGAAGACATCCATGCCGGAATAGCCGGCGATGGCCTGGAGGTCGGCATCCTTGCCGAACCGCGCCTTGTAGGAATCCATCCACGCCTTGGTTTCCGGCGACGCCGTATCGTAATAGGGGATCGGCGTCTGACTGGTGCCGTAGAGGCCGTCGGTCGCGCCCTTGGCGAGTTCCGCGGTTTGCGGCGTGAAGCCGGCCGAGGAAACCAGCATGTCGACGTTCCAGCCGCTCTTGAGCGCCGCGACCTTGGCGCCGATGGTCTCGGAAATGATCGTGCCGAGGCAGACGAGATCGGCATCAGCCTCCTTGAGCAGCGCGATCTGCGAGGAGAAGTCCTTCGCGCCCCGCTTGAAAGTGGTCTCGGCGACAAGTTTCAGGCCCATCTCCTCGGCCTGGTCCTTGCAGCCGTCGAGCACGTTCTTGCCGAAATCGTCGTCCTGCGACAGCACGCCGATGCGTTTCTTGCCCTTGTCCTCGACGAACCATTTCACCGCCGCCCGCATCTGGTCGTAATAGGGCGTGAACAGCGAGAACTTGAGCGGGTGGAACGGCTCGTACATCTCCTTCGCCGCGGTCAGCGGGAAGAGGTTCGGCACGCCCCGGTCGAGGGCCTGCGGCATCGAGACCATGTTCATTGGGGTGCCGAGCGCGCCGATCAGGGCGAACACCTTGTCACGTTTCAGCAGCTTGTCGGTGGCCTGCGCCGCCTTGCTTTGCTGATAAGCCGTATCCTCGACGATGAGATTGATCTTGCGGCCATTGACCCCGCCCGCCTCGTTCGCCTCGTCCGCCCGCATGCGCAGGCCGTTGGCAACCGAAACGCCCCAGATCGCGACCGGGCCGGAAAGCGGCTGGTGGCTACCGACGACGATCTCGTCGTCGGAAATGCCCTGGTCGGCATTCGCCGCGCCGGCGGCGAAGGCAAGCAGCGAGCCTGCTGCGAGGCCGGCGCCGAGTAGTTTCCTGAACGTCATTTCCTGTTCCTCCCCTGGATCAATCCAAGTCGCTTTCCGTATTGCCGCGACCGCGCGGACCTGTCGAAACAGCCATCAGGCCGCTTCCCGATACATCGATTCGATCAATTCCCTGTACTTCTCGTTCACGAACTTGCGCTTGAGCTTCATTGTCGGCGTCAGTTCATCATCTTCCGCCGTAAGTTGTTGTTCGATCAAGCGGAACTTCTTGATTTTCTCGACTTGCGCGAAGTTCCCGTTCACCCGTTCAATTTCCTGCCCGATCAGTTCGATGACTGCAGGCGCATTGCAGAGGCTGGCGAAATTCGTGAACGGGATATCGTTGTCCTGGGCGTATTTCTCGACATTCTCCTGGTCGATCATCACCAGGCAGCTCAGGAATTTCCGCTTGTCGCCGATGACCACCGCGTCGGACACGTAGGGGCTGAACTTCAGCTGGTTCTCGATTTCCGAGGGCGTGATGTTCTTTCCGCCCGCCGTGATGATGATGTCCTTCATCCGGTCGGTGATCTTCACGTAGCCCTCGTTGTCGATCGCGCCGACATCCCCGGTATGGAGCCAGCCGTCGACGACCGTCTCGGCGGTCTTTTCCGGCTGGTTCAGGTAGCCGAGAAAGACATGCGGCCCCCTCAGCAGGATCTCGCCTTCGGGCGACAGCCGGACCTCGGTGCCGGGCGCCGCCTTGCCTACGGTGCCGAGCTTCATGTTGCCGGCGAAGTTGGTCGTCGCGAGCCCGGTATTCTCGGTCTGGCCATAGACCTCGTACATGTCGAGGCCGAGCGACAGGTACCAGCGGATCAGGTCCGGCGAGATCGGCGCGGCGCCGGTGCCGAGATAATGGGTCCGGTCGAGGCCCAGCATGCGCTTCACGTTGCGCAGCACGAGCTGGTCGGCGAGCCAGAACCTCGCCCGCAGCAACGCCGGCGGGCGGGTCCCGTCGATCCGGTGCGCGGCCATTTCCTGCCCGATACCGATCGCCACGCGGTAGGCCCAGCGGCCGAACGCGGTCGCGTCATGCATGCGCAGCGTGATCGAGGAGTAGAATTTCTCCCAGATCCGCGGCACGGCGAAGAACACCGTCGGCTGTACCTCCCTGACATTCTCCGGCACGGTGTCGAGATCCTCGGCGAAATTCACCGTCGAACAGGCGTAAATCGGCCCGAAGATCGTGAAGTTCCGTTCCGCGATATGGCAGAGCGGCAGGAAGGAAAGCTGCTGGTCGGTCTCGCCGAATTCGATGATCTCGGTGAGCGCGGCCATCTGGAACAGCAGGTTGCGATGGCTGATCATCGCCCCCTTCGGCGGGCCGGTGGTACCGGATGTGTAGATCAGGATCGCGAGATCGTCCGGCCGGGCGACGTCGCGCCGCTGCTCCCAGACCTCGGGATGGTCCGCCGCGTAGGCCCGGCCGCGCTCGAGCAGGTCGTCGAAACTGATAACCATCGGGTCATCGAGGTCGCGCAGCCCTTCCATGTCGAAGACGATGATCTTCTCGAGGCTCGGGATCTGGTCGCGGGCTTCGAGGATCTTGTCGAGGAACTCCTCGTTCTCGGCGAAGAAATAGCGGGTGCCGGAATCCCGACAGAGATAGGCGACCTGTTTCGCCGAATCGGTGGTGTAGACGCCGTTGGTCACCCCGCCCGCACACAGGGTGCCGAGATCGCAATAGAGCCATTCCGGGTTGTTCTCGCTCATCACAGAGGTGACGTCGCCGGGCGCGAAGCCGAGCGAGACCAGGCCGAGGCTGACATGCTTCACGTGTTCGCCATACTCGCGCCAGGTGATGCTGCGCCAGATGCCGAATTTCTTCTCGCGCATGGCGATCTTGTCACCGAGCCGGACGACACGCTGATGGAAAAGCTTCGGGACCGTATCGCAACCGTCGATCACGGTCGGCGGATAGGTGACTGCACCTGTCCCGGCACCCTCAAGACGACTCATCGTCGACGCCTCCTGCCCTCGCGGGCGTTTCCCTTCCCGGCGCGCACGCCGGCCCAGCTTCAGAACGCGATGCCGCGCATCAACGCCATGTCTTGCGCTTCTTCCAGCGCCGCTTTCCGCGAATCCCCTCGTCCTTGATGCCGAGATAGAATTCGCGGATATCCTCCTTCTCGCGCAGCCGTGCGCAGGTGTCTTCCATGACGATTCGCCCGACCTCGAGCACATAGCCGAAATCGCCGGTATTGAGGGCGATGCTTGCATTCTGCTCGACCAGCAGCATGGTCGTGCCCTGTTCGCGGTTGAGCCGGGTGATGATCTCGAAGATTTCCTTCACCAGGCGCGGGCTCAGGCCCAGGCTCGGTTCGTCCAGCAGCATCAGTTTCGGCCGCGCCATAAGCGCCCGGCTGATCGCCAGCATCTGCTGCTCGCCGCCGGAAAGCTGGCCGGCCGGCTGCTCCTTCCGTTCCTTGAGCACCGGGAAATAGTCGTAGCAGAGCTCGATATCGGCGGCGACGGCGTCCCGGTCCGTGCGGGTATAGGCACCCATCATCAGGTTCTCGTAGACGCTCAGGAACGGGAAGACCTCGCGCCCTTCCGGAACATGGCTGATTCCCTGGCGGACGACCCAGTCCGGATCGTGCCTCGTGATATCGCCGCCGAGAAAGCTGACGCTGCCCTTCTGCGGATCCATGACGCCACAGATCGTCTTCAGGATGGTCGTTTTGCCGGCCCCGTTGCCGCCGAGCACGGTGACGATCGAGCCCTCGCGGACCTCCAGGCTGATCCCGCGGATCGCCATGATCGGCCCGTAGTAGGTTTCGATGTTGCTGACCTTGAGCAGCGGCTCCGCCATCGTCAGCCTCCCAGATAGGCGCGGATCACTTCCGGATCGCGCTGCACGTCCTGCGGGCTGCCCTCGGCAAGGACGCGGCCGTAGTTGAGCACCAGCACTCGGTCGGAGACCTCGTTCACCAGGCCCATGTCGTGCTCGACCATGAGCACGGTGATGCCGAGATCCTTCTTGATGTCCTCGATCCAGAACGAGACGTCCTGGGTCTCCTCGACATTGAGGCCGGACGACGGTTCATCGAGCAGCAGCAGCTCGGGCTCGGTACAGAGCGCGCGGGCAAGCTCGACCACCTTACGGACCCCGTAGGGGAGGTTCATGATCATCTGGTCGCGATAATGGGCCAGGTTCAGGAAATCGATGACCTCCTCGACCTTCTCCCGGTGCGCGAACTCGGCGCGCCGTACCGACGGCAGGAACAGCGCCTCGCTGAAGACATTCGATCGGCTGTGCGCATGCCGGCCGATCAGCAGGTTCTGGAGAACCGTCGCGGTTTCGAAGAGCTCGATATTCTGGAAGGTCCGGGCGATACCCAGGCCGGCGATCCGGTGCGGTGCGGCGCGCGTGATGTCCTGGTCGCGGAAGGTGATCGTGCCCTCGGTCGAATCGTAGATCCGGCTGATCAGGTTGAAGATCGTCGTCTTGCCGGCGCCGTTCGGACCGATGATCGTGAAGACCTCGCCCCTGGCGATCTCGAAGGTAACGCCGTCGACCGCCTTCACGCCGCCGAAATGGATCGCCAGGTTCTCCACGCGAAAGAACGTCACCGCAGTCGCTCCGACTTCATGTAGGACTTCTGCCGCTTGAAGGTCGCCTTCTTGTAGAGCGGGAAAAGCTGGAAATAGAGTTTGACCTTGAGCCAGCGGCCGTAGATCCCGAACGGTTCGAACAGGATGAAGAAGATCAGGATCAGGCCGAAGATCAGCGGCTCGAACCCCGGCTGCTCACCGATCGCCGGCGGCAGGTGATCCTTCATGATGGCGAGCGCCTGCGGCAGGGCGAGCACGAAGATCGCGCCGAAAACCGCCCCGTGCAGCGAGCCGATGCCCCCCACGATGACCAGCACCAAAAGCTCGATCGACTGCAGGATCGTGAAGCTTTCCGGCGACAGGAAACCGAGCTTGTGGGCGAACAGCGCGCCTGCCAGGCCGGTGATCCCGGCGCTGACCGCGAAGGCCGTCGTCTTCACCACCGCCAGGTTCACGCCCATGCTTTGGGCCGAGATCTCGCTGTCGCGAATCGCCACCATGGCGCGCCCGGTCGGTGCGCGCAGCAGGTTGAGAACCAGCAGGATCACCAGGACCAGGATGGCCATCGTCAGGAAATAGAAGGGCAATCCGCTGGAAAGGCTGAAATCGCCGATGTCGATGGAGGGGACCAGGAGCCCGGTATAGCCGTTGGTCACCGATTCCCAGCGCCCCATGATCTCTTCCACGATCAGGGCGAAGGCGAAGGTGGCGATCGCCAGGTAGATGCCGGCGAGCCTCAGTGCCGGGATCCCGACGATGATGCCCACCGCCGCGGCGCTCACCGCCGCCGCCGGCATGGTGACGAAGAAGGGCACGCCGAGCCCGAGCAGCACCGCCTCCGCGTAGGCGCCGACGCCGAAGAAGGCGGCATGGCCAAGGCTCACCAGGCCGGTGTAACCGGTCAGTACCATCAGGCCGACGCCCGCGATCGCCATGATGCCGACCTGGGTAAGCTGCCCGACATAATACTCATCGAGGGCGAACGGCGCGGCGATCACCAGCGCCAGCAACAGGCCGTACCAGAAGACATGGCCCGAATGCGGCGCCAGCCGGATATCCTGATGATAGTCGGTCTTGAAAATGAAACGCATCGTCAGACCTTCTTCCGGGTTTTTTCGCCGAACAGGCCCTGCGGCCGCAGCATCAGCACCAGCAGCAGCACGACATAGGCGGCGACGTCCTTGACCCCCGGCGGCGCGTAGAAACCCGCGAAGGATTCGATGATGCCGATGATCAGGCCGCCGACCACCGCCCCGGGGATCGAGCCAAAGCCGCCAAGTACCGCGGCCGGGAAGGCCTTGAGCGCGAGAAAGCCCATGTTGGTGTCGATCAGCGTTGTGGGCGCCAGCAAGATCCCGGCGATCCCGGCGACGGCGGCGCTGATCCCCCAGATCATCGAGAAGACGAGCTTCACCGGGACGCCCATGTAATAGGCGGCGAGCTGGTTCTGCGAGGCCGCCTGCATGGCGACGCCGATCCGGGTATGACGGAAGAAGAGATAGAGCAGCAGGCAGAGCGCGGCGGTCGCGACGATGACCGAGAGATCCTGTTCCGAAATCACCAGCTTGCCCACCGATTCGGGAATCAGGGCCAGTCCTTCCTTGGAAAACGGCGTCTCGATCGCATAGGTCTCGGTGCCCCATCCCGGCACCATGCCGGCAACGCTCCGCAGCACGAATCCGAGGCCGATGGTCACCATCACGATCGCGAACTGCGGCTGGCCGAGGACCGGGCGAAGCACGAAACGGTCGAGCGTGCCGCCGATCAGGAACATCCCGGCAGGGGCCAGCAGGAAGGCGACCCAGTAAGGCAGGCCCCAGAGCGAGATGATGGTGAAGGCCAGGAAGGCGCCGACCATCATCAGGTCGCCCTGGGCGAAATTGACGACTTCGGTCGCCTTGTAGATCAGGACGAAACCGAGGGCCACCAAGCCGTAGATGCAGCCGATCGACATCCCGTTGATGGCGAACTGAACAAGATCAAACAGATCAACCTCCCCGGCACCTGTACTGCCCCGATCGCGGATTCTCCGGCCCGCTTGCCCCGTCCCCGTATCCGGGAACATCGTCGGCGTCCCTAAACTCTAGGGTGGCCTCTCGAGCTTGGTCAACGTTGCCGCAACGGCAACCGGCGCGGATTATCCGGACCTGTCCAGAGCGCCCGCTTCCCCCTAAGATGTCGACCGCTTTTTCAGCCGCAACGGGAGCGACGCAAACCATCATGACGCAGGATCTGGTGTTCAACCGCGAGCTCGAGTTCGACTATGCCACGGCGGAAACCGTCAGCCCGCTGATCCGGCGCGTGATCGCCCGCAATCCCGGCCCCTTCACCTTTCACGGCACCGGCACCTACATCATCGGCCACGGCAAGGTTGCCATCGTCGACCCGGGCCCGGACATCGCGGAGCATGTCGACGCGCTCCTCCACGCGCTCCGTGGCGAGGACATCAGCCATATCCTCGTCACCCATACCCACCGCGACCATTCGCCGGCCGCCGCGGCGGTCGCCGCCGCGACCGGGGCGCCGACCTACGGCTTCGGCCCCCATGCGGCCGGCCGCTCGGACGTCAAGATCGAGGAAGGCGGCGATACCGACTTCCGCCCGGTTCACACGACCGGCGACGGCGACGTGATCGCGGGCGCCGGCTGGACGGTCGAGGCGGTCCACACGCCGGGCCATCTGTCGAACCACCTCTGTTTCGCGCTGCGCGAGGAGGCGGCGCTCTTTTCCGGCGATCACGTCATGGGCTGGTCGACCTCGATCGTCTCACCGCCCGATGGCGACATGGCCGACTACATGGCCAGCCTGGAAAAGCTGTTGCCGCGGGAGGAGCATCGCTATTACCCGACCCACGGCGCGCCGATCGACGATCCCCGCCACCATGTCGCCGGCCTTATCCGGCATCGCAAGGGCCGGGAAGCGCAGATTCTCGCGCGCCTGAAGGAGGGCCCGCAGACGATCATGGACATGGTCCGTGTCAATTACCGCGACACGCCGGCAATCCTGCACCCGGCGGCGGCGCGCTCGATGCTGGCCCATCTCATCGACATGACGGAGCGCGGGCTGGTCCTGGCCGAGCGCCCGGAAAGCGGAAGGGCGAGCGAAACCGCGACCTATCGCCTGCCCTGACGCCCGGGGCGAAGCGGGTCTTTCAGGGCCGGGAAATCAGGGCTGGCCGATCTGCAGGACGAGCTTGCCGAAATTGCGGCCCTCGAAGAGCATCACCAGCGTATCGCGGAAATCGTCGAGGCGACCCTCGACGACATGTTCGCGGAATTTCAGCTTGCCTTCGGCGTACCAGCCGGCGAGGTCCTGTATCGCCTGCGGATAACGGTCCTGGAAATCGAAGACGATGAAACCCTGGACCTTGGCCCGGTTGGCGAGCAGCGAGAGATAGTTCTTCGGTCCCGCCGGCGGCTCCGTCGCATTGTAGATCGAGATCGCACCACAGAAGGCGATCCGCGCGAAGACGTTGATACGCCGGAGAACGGTGTCCAGCGTCTCGCCGCCGACATTGTCGAAATAGCAGTCGATGCCGTCCGGGCAATGTTCCTTCAGTCCGGCGTTGAGATCGCCCGCCTTGTAGTCGATGCAGGCATCGAAGCCGAGTTCGTCACGGACATACGCGCATTTCTCGGCGCCGCCGGCGATCCCGACTGCCCGGCAGCCCTTCAGCTTGGCGATCTGGCCGACCACCCCGCCGACCGCGCCGGCGGCGCCGGAGATCACCACCGTCTCGCCGGGCTTCGGCGCGCAGATATCGAGAAGCCCGAAATAGGCCGTCAGTCCCGGCATTCCGAGACCGCCGAGGAAACTCGGCAGCGGCGCTGCCTTGGGTATCGCCGGCGTCAGATCCTTGGCCTGCAGGAGCGCCATCTCCTGTACCCCCGTCAGGCCGACCACATAATCGCCGACGGCGAACCTGGCATCGCCGGAAGCGACTACCTGGCCCAGTCCGAGGGCGCGCATCACCTCGCCGATCCGGACCGGCCGGACATAGGACTTGCCCTCGTTCATCCAGCCGCGCATCGCCGGGTCGAGCGACAGATAAATCACCCGGACAAGCACCTCTCCCTCGCCGGGTTCCCCGACCTCACCGGCAACGATCTCGAAATCGCTGTCCTTCGGCAGCCCGAACGGGCGCGCCGCGAGCTTGAGCTGGCGATTGGCGTGGGCGGTCATGGATTCCCCTTTTCGCGGGTCGGCACCGGCGCCGGCGACGGACAGGAAGACCGCCGCCGGCCGATGGCATTCACGCAGGCGTCAGGCGGTCGGCAGCTTGTAGTCCTTGAACTGCTCCCGCAGCTTGGTCTTGAGCAGCTTGCCGGTCGCCGTATGCGGCAACTCGTCGACGAAGACGATGTCGTCCGGCAGCTGCCACTTGGCGATATGCCGCGTCAGATGGTCGAGCACGGCCTCCTTGGTCACATCGGCGTCGGGCTTGCGGACCGCGATCATCAGCGGCCGCTCGGCCCATTTCGGATGGGGAACGGCGATCACCGCGGCCTCGGCGATGCCGGGGCAGCCGACCGCCTCGTTCTCGACATCGATCGACGAGATCCATTCGCCGCCCGACTTGATCACGTCCTTGGAACGGTCGGTGATCTGCATGTAGCCATCGGGATCGAGGGTCGCGACGTCGCCGGTGTCGAAGAAGTCCTCATCGTCGAGGATCTTCCCGCCCTCGCCCTTGAAGTAGCCGTTGGTGATCCACGGGCCGCGGACCAGCAGATGGCCGAACGCCTTGCCGTCGTGCGGCAGTTCCTTGCCGTCGTCGTCGACGATCTTGAGATCGACGCCGAAGATCGCCCGGCCCTGCTTGACGCGAACGTCGATCTGCTTGTCGAAGGGCAGCGCGGCATGCTTGGCGCGCAGATTGCCGGTCGTGCCGAGCGGGCTCATCTCGGTCATGCCCCAGGCATGGATAACGTCGACGCCGTAGTCGCGCTGGAAGGTCTCGATCATCGAGCGCGGCGCCGCCGAGCCGCCGATGACGGTGCGGTTCATGGTCGAGAATTTCAGGCCCTTCGCCTTCACGTGGCCAAGCAGCATCAGCCAGACCGTCGGCACACCGGCCGAGAGCGTGACATTCTCGGTCTCGAGCAGCTCGTAAACCGATTCACCGTCGAGCCGGGCGCCCGGCATCACCATCTTGGCGCCGCACATCGCCGCCGCGTAGGGCAGGCCCCAGGCATTGGCGTGGAACATCGGCACCACTGGCAGCACGACGTCGTGGCTCGACAGGGCAAGCCCGTCCATGGTGCAGACCGCCCAGCTGTGCAGGACCGTCGAGCGATGGGAATAGAGCACGCCCTTCGGATTGCCGGTCGTGCCGGAGGTGTAGCAGAGCGATGAGGCCGTCCGCTCGTCGAAGCTCGGCCATTCGTAATCGTCGGTCTCCGCTTCGAGCAGGGTCTCGTAGCAATGCAGGCGGTCGACCTTGATGTCCGGCATGTGGGCGGCGTCGGTCATCGCGACGAAGCCCTTCACGTTCGGCAGATGGTCGGCGAGCGCCTCGATCAGCGGCGCGAAGGTCAGATCGAAGAAGATGTATTTGTCCTCGGCATGATTCGCGATGTAGGTGATCTGCTCGGGAAACAGCCGCGGATTGAGGGTGTGCAGCACCGCACCCATGCCGGAGACTCCGAAATAGAGCTCCATGTGGCGATAGCCGTTCCAGGCCAGTGTGCCGATCCGGTCGCCGAGCGCGACGCCGAGCCGATCGAGCATCCTGGCAACCCGCTTGGAGCGGCTCGCCAGGTCCCGATAGGTGCAGCGGTGTATCGGGCCCTCGACCGTCCGCGAGACGATCTCGACGTCGCCGTGGAACTCAGCCGCGAAGTCGATCAACGAATGAATGAGTAGCGGCCGGTCTTGTATCAATCCGAGCATTGCATCCCCCCGGGAGCCGAAAACTTGTTGTATGTGGTATGAGCATATATTCAGATTCGGGCCGCGAAAGGCAATCGCTTTGCACGACATTGTGGGGCGCTGGGGGGGTTGACGTCGCGTCATGCTGCCGATCGAGATTCTGCTGCCGGTCGCGGCCGCGTCGGTTGCCCTTGTCATCGCGATCATCTGGATGCTTGGCGGGCGCCGCACGGCACGCCTCGATGAGGCCGCGGTTCGTGCCTTGCTCGCCGCGGAAGACCCGCCGCCGGACATCGTTCACCTTCTGATCGGACAGGACGAGCGCGCCGCGCTGGCGCAGGACGGCGCAGGACAGGTGTGGCTGGCCTATGCCCATGGCGACCGGACGAACCTGCGCCCGCTGGCCGCGCAGGACATTCGCGCCGCGGTGGTCCGCGAGCGATCGGGCAGCGCCCTGCTGGAACTGCGCCTCCGCGATGTCGCCCGACCCTGGCAGGTCCTGGCCTGCACCGACCGGGCAACCGCCGAATGCTGGCGCGAGCGTCTCGTTGCCCGTCGCTGATCGAAAGCATTGCGGCCCGGCACGCCGGTTGCCATTCTGGAAACGGGCCGCCACCATGACCGGCCCGCTGTTCGGACCGTAACGGAACCAGGAATCATCATGTCGAGCGAAAATCTCCATGCCCCCCGCGAGCGCCTCTCCAAGGAAACCCTTGCCATGCATCACGCGATCGTGTCGCTGATGGAGGAGCTGGAGGCGGTCGACTGGTACCGCCAGCGGGCCGACGACTGCGATGACGCCTCGCTGAAGGCCATCCTGCTGCACAACATGCGCGAGGAGATGGAGCACGCCGCGATGGTGCTGGAATGGATCCGCCGCAACAACAAGGACTTCGAGAAGGAGATGAAGGACTACCTCTTCACCGACGGCGACATCGCCGGCCAGGAAGCGGAGCTTCACGACTAGCTGCCATGGACCTGCCCAAGGTTGTCGAGCTCGCCATTCCGGCCTTCGTCGTCCTGATCCTGATCGAGGCGGCGCTCGGCTATTTCGACAGGCGCCGCGCCGATTACGAGGTTCGGGACACCGCGGCGAGCCTGCTGATGGGGCTCGGCAACTTCTCCTCCGGTCTGCTGACCGGGGTGCTCTACATCGTCGCGGCCGAGTGGCTCTACCAGTACCGGCTGTTCGACATCGGCTATGCCTGGTGGGCCTTCGTGCTGGTCTTCTTCCTGGAGGATCTCTGCTATTACTGGTTCCACCGGTTCAGTCACGAGCACCGCTTCTGGTGGGCGGCCCATGTGAACCACCATTCCTCCCAGCATTACAATCTCTCGACCGCGCTCCGGCAGACCTGGACCGGCAATCTCTGTTTCTCCTGGGTGGTCTGGCTGCCGCTGTCGCTGCTCGGCTTTCCGACCGCGCTGATCGTCTTCCAGAAGGGTGTCAGCCTCGTCTATCAGTTCTGGATCCATACCGAGGCGGTCCGGCGCCTGCCGGCGCCCATCGAATGGCTGTTCAATACGCCGAGCCATCACCGCGTCCATCACGCGACCAACCCGCGCTATCTCGACCGGAACTATGCCGGGATCCTGATCATCTGGGACCGGATCTTCGGCACCTTCGTGCAGGAGGATGACGCTCTGCCCTGCCGCTACGGTATCGTGAAGCAGATCGGCAGCTTCAATCCGCTCAGGATTGCCTTCCACGAATGGTGGGAAATCGCGCGCGACCTGAAGGGCAGCCGGTCACTCCGGGAAGCGATCGGGTACCTGTTCGGGCCGCCGGGCTGGAGTCCCGACGGCTCCCGCCTCACTTCCGAGGCCATCCGCGCCCGGGCAATCGCGGACAGGGCCTCGGCGCCGTCCTGAACCGGCCTTGACCGTCGGGCCCGTCGCGCTCGCCGCATTCGTCGCGATCGCCGCGCTCCTGGGCGGCTGCGGCCCGCGCTTCGACAGTCAGCAGGCCGATCTCTGCGAGGCCGTGCTGCCGGCGATCGAGGACAGCGGCGCATTGCCGCAGGTCGTCGCCCGGGCGAGCCTGGAGCGTCCGGCGGGCAGCATCGAGATCCGCTACCGTCTTGCCGGCGGCGATCAGCTCTTCTGGCTGCGCTGCCGCTTCGAAGGCACCGGGTTCGACCGCGACCGGCTGGTGCTGGCCGCGGTCGAAAGCGAACGGCATGGCGCGCTCGACGACATATCGCTGCATTTCCTGAAGCGCTTCTGGCTCGGCGCATTCCGGGGCGGTGACGCGGTCGCAAGCGACAGCATGGACATCGGCGCGCAGCTCGCCTATGCCGCGCAGCAGCTCATCAATGCCTCGTCGCTCGCGGCCGTCTACGCCCTGCTGGCACTCGCCTACGCGCTCATCCATCAGGTCATCGGCCGCTTCAACCTCGCCTTCGGCGAATTCGCCATGATGGGCGCCTTCACCGCCTTCGTCGCGATCACGCTCGCCAACGGCGCCGGGCTGGTGCTTCCGGTCGTTCTGCTGCTTTCCGCCGTCGCCGCGGGGCTGTTCGGCGGCCATGTCGGCATCGCCGTCAACGCCACCGTGTTCGCCCCGCTGGCGCGAAGCCGGAGCCAGGCGCCCCTGATCGCCACCATCGGCCTGGCCATCGCCATCCCGGAAGCGGTGCGGATCGTCACCGGCGCGGACGAGCATTGGGTGCAATCGGTCTATGGCGACAGCTTGCGCATTGCCAGCCTCGGCAGTTTCGATGTCACGGTGACGGCGCGCCAGCTTCTGCTCGTCGGCGTCGCCATCGGGCTGATCGCGGCGGTTCTCCTCGGTCTCCGCGGCAGCGCCTTCGGCCGTGCCCATCGCGCCGTATCGGACGATCCGGGAATGGCGGCGCTCTGCGGAATCGATACCGCCGCCACGATCCGCCAGAGCTTCGCGCTCGCCTCTGCGCTGGCCGGGATCGCCGGCTTCATCCACCTGGTCCATTACGGCGGGATCGGTTTCGCCAGTGGCACGATGCTGGGCTTCAAGGCGCTGGTCGCGGCGATCGTGGGCGGCCTCGGCTCGCCGGCCGGGGCCATTGCCGGGGCACTGTTCGTCGCCCTCCTGGAAACCGGCTGGGCCGCCTATTTCGATATTGCCTACAGGGAAGTCGCGGTCTTCGCGCTGCTCGCGCTGGCGCTCGTGATCCGCCCCGACGGCCTTCTCGGCCCGAGACCCCCGGTCGTCGGCCCGAACGGCTGACGGATCGCGCGCCTCGGTCAGCCTTCGCCGAGACCGTCCAGCCAGGCGATCAAGTCGGCAATCACCGCGTCGCGGTTGATCTCGTGCAGCAACTCGTGCCGGGCGTCCGGATAGAGTTTGGAGGTCACCCGGCGCAGCCCGGCACGTTCGTAGGCGGCGAGCAGGCGCGCCACGCCGCGACCGCGTTCACCGACCGGGTCCTCGGTGCCGGCGAAGACATAAAGCGGCAGGTCCTTCGGCATCCGGGCGATCGCCTCGGGCTCGCCAAGGCCCGGCAGGGCATCGAGCAGCGAAACCCAGGTCGCGGTCGAGCAGTCGAACCCGCAAAGCGGATCGGCGACATAGAGATCGACCTCGGCCTCGTCCCGCGACAGCCAGTCGAAATCGGTTCGCGCCGGCGCGAAAGGCTTGTTGAAGGCGCCGAAGGTGAGCGACTGGATCAGCGGGCTGGGCGCCCGGCGGCCCAGGCGGAACTGCTCGGCACGGGCGACGAGGCGGCCAAGGCGTGCGACTGCGCCCGGCGGCCCGTTCGTCGACGACAGCATGATCGCCGAATAGGCCTCGCCATCGTCGATGGCCAGCCGTTGCGCCATGAACGAACCCATGGAATGCCCGAACAGCATGACCGGCAGCGCGGGCAGGCGTTCGCGGACGATGCCGGTCAGGGTCCGGAGATCACGCACCGCCTTGGCCCAACCGTCCTCGTCCGCCATATGGCCCAGATCGGCGCGGCTCGGGACCGAACGGCCGTGCCCCCGATGGTCCGGGGCGTAGACCGCGTAACCGGCACCGTTGAGCGCGCGGGCAAACCCTTCGTAGCGGCTGGCATGCTCGGCCATGCCGTGGGCGACGATGACCACCGCGCGCGGGGCGTCGAGCGGCCATTCGACGGTCTGGATATCGAGCCCGTCCTCGCCCGCGAAACTGAAGCTCCGGCTTTCGCTCACATCCCTGCTCCCGCCGCCAGGGCCGGCGCTGCCCCGATGCCCGGCGCCTGCAACATTGCCGTGTACGGCGCACAGTTGGCAAGCCATCGTCGCCCGTCTAAGGTGCTGGCAAACCTCCACACAGGACATTAAGCATGAGCAACGTTGCAGCAAGCATTGCCAACTCGCCGGCGCGGCGGGACATCGACAACCTGATCCATCCCTACACCAATCTCGCGCTGCACGAAGAAATCGGGCCGCTGATCATCGAGCGCGGCGAGGGCGTCCATGTCTTCGATTCCGAGGGTCGGCAATATATCGAGGGGCTGGCCGGTCTCTGGTGCACGTCCTTCGGCTTCAACGAGAACGAACTGATCGAGGCGGCGATCGCGCAGATGCGGAAGCTGCCGACCTATCATGGCTTCGGCCACAAGTCGGTCAATCCGGCGATCGATCTCGCCGAGAAACTGAAGGCGGTCGCGCCGGTACCCTTCTCGCATGTCTTCTTCGCCAATTCCGGGTCGGAAGCCAACGACACCGTGATCAAGCTGGTCTGGTACTTCAACAACTCGCGTGGCCGGCCGGAGAAGAAGAAGATCATCAGCCGCATCAAGGGCTACCACGGCGTCACCGTCGCCGCGGCGAGCCTGACCGGCCTGGCGCCGCTGCACGCCGACTTCGATCTGCCCATCGCCCGCATCCTGCACACCTCCTGCCCGCATCACTACCGCTTCGGCAAGGACGGCGAGAGCGAGGAAGACTTCGCGACGCGCTGCGCCGAGGAACTGGAGGCGATGATCCAGAAGGAAGGCCCGGAGACGGTCGCCGCCTTCATCGCCGAGCCGGTGATGGGCGCCGGCGGCGTGATCGTCCCGCCGAAAGGCTACTTCGAGAAGATCCAGGCCGTCCTGAAGCGTCACGACATCCTCATGATCGCCGACGAGGTGATCTGCGGCTTCGGGCGCACCGGCAACTTCTGGGGCAGCCAGACCTTCGGCATCAAGCCGGACATCCTGACCTGCGCCAAGCAGCTCTCGTCCGCCTATCTGCCGATCTCGGCGGTGCTTGTCTCCGAAGACATCTACCAGGCGATGCTCGACGAAAGCCGCAAGCAGGGCGCCTTCGCGCACGGCTTCACCTATTCCGGCCACCCGGTCCCGGCGGCGGTCGGCCTGCGCACCCTGCAGCTGATGGAAGAGCGCGACATCATGGGCCATGTCCGGGCCGTCGCGCCGCGTTTCCAGCAGCGCCTCAAGGCGCTCGGCGACCACCCGCTGGTCGGCGAAACCCGCGGCGTCGGCCTGATCGCCGGCATCGAGCTGGTCGCCGACAAGGCGAGCCATGCCTCCTTCGACGGCAAGAAGGCGGTCGGACCGACGGCGGTCAAGCTGGCCCAGGGCGAAGGCCTGATCAGCCGTGCCGTGGGCGGCGATACGCTCGCCCTCTGCCCGCCGCTGATCGTCACCGAAGAACAGATCGACGCGATCTTCGATCGCATGGAAGCGGCCCTCGACAAGACCGAGGCCTGGGTCAAGGCGGAAGGCCTGCGCTGACCCGCCTGCGGTAGGGCCAACTGGGAACGACGCCGGGCGGGGCTCCGTCCGGCGTTGTTTTTTCCCGCGAACGTGATACACTTTCCTCGCATTTGACGTCGAATGTTGTGTCACATCGATCCAGGCGGAGTCGATGGCCGCAGCGTTCCGTCCAGCTTGGGAGAGCGCACCGATGGCAAGTTCAAAGAGCGACCGTCTCGCGGAGAGCCTCGCGGCCGATTTCACGTTGCCGCCCGGCCTGACCGACGAGGCCCCCGATCCCGAGAAGCTGCTGTTCAACGGCGAGGAGCCGCCGGCCTTCCCCGAAGGCAACATCTTCCCGCTGGAATGGCGGGTCGAGACGCCGAAACTGGAAGAGCTTTACGAGAAGTCCCGCGATCCGGGCTGGTCGCCCGAGCGCCTGCCCTGGGACACGCTCGACGTCGACAGCATGAGCTGGGACGAACGCTACGCGGTCGCCTACTGGTTCGCCCTGCTTTCGGTGTTCGACGCCTCGGGCCCGGCGGTCTTCGCCCGCGCCATGATCCACACCTACGAGACGCACGAGGAAGCGCCGATCCGGAAATGCTTCTTCGCGATCACCCGCGACGAGCATAATCACGAGGAAGTCTGCCAGCGGGCGATCCAGACGATGGTGCCGAACGGGCCACTCGACTTCGAGCCCAGGACCGTGCTCGGCAAGCTCGCCCGCCACAACATCAAGTGGTACTACCACAACGGCGCGCGCTACTGGACCGGCTACAACAAGGCCGTCTCCCGCTATCCGCTGCCGATCCTGTTCACCTCCTTCCTGTTCGGCGAAGTCGCCTCATCGACGCTGTTCAGCTCGATGCACGAGGCGACCACGATCCCGGTCTTCAAGGAGGCTTTCCGCCGTATTGCCCAGGACGAGGCCCGTCATCGCGCGATCTGCATGTTCGTGCTGAAGAAGCTTCTGCCGGCGCTGACGGACGAGGAAAAGTCGACCATCACGCGCCAGCTTCGCGCCGGCTTCGTCTTCCTGTCGGGCATCCTCTACGAGCCGCCGGAAGGCGAGTTCTGGGAACTGCCGGCGATCTTCCGGCCGGCGCACCGGCTCCTGGAGGAAAAGGCCCGTGAAGCCGGTCTCGGCGTGCTCAGCGTCGAGAAGCGGGAAGAGAACTGGCGCGAGGCGGTGCTCAAGATGAAGGGCGTCATCGAGCCTTACGGCATCGCATTCCCGGCCCTGCCGGAAATCGGCGTCGACGGCGAAACCGTCGCCTTCGATCCGAACGAGGAATTCGTCGCCGTCTTCTGATATCGCCCGCTTCGGGCGCTCCGGCCGCTCAGCGCGGACGGCGTTCAGACATGCTGTCCGCCGTTCGCGTGAATTTCCGTGCCGGTGACGTAGGACGCGGTCGGCGAGCAGAGGAAATAGATCGCGCTGGCCACCTCTTCCGGCTTGCCGAGGCGACGAAGCGGGATGTCCTCGACCAGCTTCTCCGTGCCTGGCGACAGGATCGAGGTGTCGATCTCGCCCGGCGCGATGGCGTTCACGCGGATCCCGTGCGGCCCGAGATCGGCCGCCATTTCCCGGGTCAGCGCGGCAAGCGCCGCCTTCGACGTCGCGTAGGCGGTACCGGCGAAGGGATGGACGCGGCTGCCGGCGATCGAGGTCACGTTGACGATCGAACCGCGGGCGGCCTTGAGTTCCTCGAGCAGCCCCTGGGCGAGCAGGACCGGCGCGAACAGATTGACGTTGTAGACCTTATAGAAGGTGTCGATATCGGTATGGATCGCGTCGAGACGGGCGCCATCCGGCCCTTTCGGCGAGATCCCGGCATTGTTGACCAGCGCGTCGACCGGCGCGCCGCCGAGCCGACGCTTGATGTCGGCGATGCCTTCCCGGATCGAGCCGATATCGGAGAGGTCGAGCTTGACGTGGTTGTCCTCGCCGCCGACCCACGGACAATCCTCGGAAAACGCCTGGCGCGAGATCGTGATGACCCGCCAGCCCGCGGCGCTGAAACGCTTGACGGTCGCATGGCCGATCCCCCGGCTGGCCCCGGTCAGAATCAGAATCTTGCCGCTGTCGGTCATGGTGCCCTCGCACTGCGCTCGTGCCGCCCCTGCGGCACCATCTCGTGCCGCGTCCGCGGCACCATCCTGTGACTTAAGGGAAAGTTCACGACCTGCCAATGATGATGATAGGCCGTCTCTGCCATGAGATGGCATCGCGTAGTGGTTACATCAACGGGATCGGGTGCAATGGGCCTGTTCGGACCGAAGCGTGCCAACATGCCGGGTCACGACCGGCGGCAGTATGTCAGGGTTTCGAACCGGGTCCTCAAGATCATCATAGAGGGTCGCGCCTACCGGACCGCCGACTGGTCGGCCGGCGGCTTTCGCCTGGACGATCGGCCGGAAGGCCTGTCGATCAGCGACAATGTCGACGGCATCATCCGGGGCATCGGCTTCGGCGTCCCGGGCGATTTCACCGCCCAGGTGGTCCGCTTTCCGGCCGAGGGCGGCGTCGCCATGCGCTTCGTCGATATCCACGGGCGCTGCTTCTCCGCCTTGCTGGAACTCAGCGGCAACTGACCCCCGACCGCGTCAGCCCGCGGCCGCGGTCTCCGCGGCGCGCAGGCGGAAATGCTGGACCTTGCCGAGCGCGTTTCGCGGCAGGCTGTCGCGGAACTCGACCGCGCGCGGATGCTTGTAGCGGGCCAGCACACCCTCGAACCGGCCGAGGATCGTCGCCGCATCGATAGTGCTGCCGGGCTTCGCGACCGCATAGACCACGGGCACCTCGCCCCAGCGTGCATCCGGCCGGGCGACCACGGCGTATTCGGCAAGCTCGTCCATCCGCGCCAGTACCTGCTCGAGTTCGGCCGGATAGATATTCTCGCCGCCGGAAATGATGACGTTCTTCTTCCGGTCGTCGATGTAGCAGAAGCCCGCCGCATCGCGATGGCCGATATCCCCGGTCCGGTACCAGCCGTCCAGGAAGGCCTCGGCGGTCGCCGCCGGATTGTTCCAGTAATTGCGCATGATGTTCCGCCCGCGCACGAGGATCTCACCGCGTTCGCCGACGCCGACGTCGCGATCCCGGTCGTCGACCAGGCGGATCTCGCAATGCAGCGCGGCCTTGCCGCAGCTCCCGGCATGGGCCATCGCATCCTCGGCCCGGAGACAGATCGCCACCGGCGCCGTCTCGGTCGAGCCGTAGACCTGTCCGACCGGGACCCGGCGCGCGTGAAAGGCCTCGATCAGCGCCAGCGGCACGGTCGATGACCCGGCCATCGCCAGTCGGAGCGAGCCGAGATCGGTCGTGGCCCAGTCGTCGTGGCCGATCATCGCCGCCATCGTCGCCGGTACCATCAGCACCAGCGTCGGCCGGAGCCGGGCGATGTCCCGCAGCGCCAGCCCCGGATCGAAGCGCCGGTGCAAGGTCACCCGCGCGCCGGCATGGAGCGCCGGCAGGGTCTGGATGTTGAGCCCGCCGACATGGAACAGCGGCAGGTTGGTCAGCACGTGATCGGCCGCCGTCAGGTCATGGGCATGGGTCGCGTTCACGGCATTGTAGAAGACCGCCTCCTGGGTCAGCACCGCGCCCTTGGCCTGCCCTGTCGTGCCCGAGGTGTAGACGAGCAGCAGCGGATCGGCCGGTTCGCCCCGGGCGGGCGGGGTGTTATCGAGGGCAGCCTCCAGAAACGCCTGGTAGGCGGTCATGCCCGACGAGCGGCCGTCGAGACAGACCCGGATTGCGGCCTCGGCCGGCGTCCCGATCCCGGCGACATGTTCGGCGAAGGCGGCGTCGGCGAACAGGAGCTTCGGCGCGCTGTCGGCGAGGATCGCGGCATGCTCGTGCGGCGTCAGCCGCCAGTTCAGTGGCACCAGCAGCGCCCCCCGGTGGGCACAGGCGAAGACCAGTTCGATCGCTTCCGGCCTGTTGTTGCCGAGATGGGCGACCCGATCGCCGGCTTCAATGCCGGCGGCGTCGAGAGCGGCGGCAAGCCGGCGGATGCGGGCCGCCAGCATGGCGTAGCTGAGGTCGGTGTCCTCGAAGGCGATTGCCGTCGCCCCGGGCCGATGCTCGGCCCAGCGCTCGATCCAGAGATGCAGGCTCATCGCTCAGTCGTCACGTTCGCCGGCCTCGTAGAGGGTCTCCCGCCCGAGCCGGTCGAGGCAGAGTTCCGCCGTCCAGGGCAGCATCAGGCTGCCGCAGCGGCTGTCCCGGTAAAGCTGTTCCAGCGGCAGGGACTTCAGCATCGACTGCCCGCCGCAGGTCCGGATGCCGAGCCGGCACATGTCGTTGGCGCCCTCCATGATGGTGAACTGGGCGGCGTAGGTGCGCAGCCGTTCCTCCTTCGAGGGCTTGTATTTCGCCTCACCGATGACCCGGCGGAAGAGCGCCCGCATCTGCTCCAGCTTGATATACATCTCCGCCGTCGTGATCTGTTTCGTCGGGAACATCCGTCGCTTGACCGGCGGCGTCCCCGGGGCCTCGCCGCGCAGGTAGGAGACGGTGAAGGCATAGGCCGCCTCGGCGATGCCCATGTAGGTCGGTGCCAGCGTGAAAAACATGTGCGGCCAGGCCGACGCCGCCTGGAAATAGATCCCGCGCGGCATGAGCTGCATGTTGTCGGCGACGAAGACATCCTTCATGATCAGGTTGCGCGAGACCGTCGCCCGCATGCCGAGCGGATCCCAGTCGCCGTTGATCTCGAGACCATCGGCCTCCTTCGGAACGGCCAGATAGAGCGTGTCGCGCATATCCGGCTTCTGGCCCGGCACGTCCTCGGTACAGAGAATGCCGTAGTAATCCGCGGCGCCCGAGAGGGAAGCGAAGATCTTGCGACCGTTCATCAGCCAGCCGCCGTCGACCTTCCGAGCGGTGGTGCCGAACGGGGCATGGCCCGCGGCGGCCGCCGAGCCCTCGGAAAAGGGTTGGGCGTAAATCGCGCCCTGCTCGATCACGCGGGCGAAATGCTCGCTCCGCCGGCGTTCGTGCCGGTCGAGCTGCTCGGTATCCATCGGCAGATCGTCGGCCAGCCGGCCCGACCACATCATCGCGCAGCTATGCATGTTGAAGGTCAGCGCGGTTGGTCCGCAATAACGCGCGATCTGCTGCGAGACCAGGCAGTAGGTCTCGAAATCGGCGCCGAGGCCACCGTAGGCTTCCGGGATACAGAGCCCGAGCAGACCGTTCTCGCGGAGATCGTCGTAATTCTCGAACGGGAAGCTCGCCGTGCGATCGTATTCGGCGCGGCGCGGCGCGAATTTCTCGCGCCCGAGCCGATCGACAAGGTCCAGCAGCTCCTGCTGTCGCGACGTGAGATCGTGGTTCACCGGCATGCCTCCAGGTTTCCGAGAAAGCCGTCGAGCGCGTCGTTGAACGCGCCCGGTTGTTCCATGTTGGCGAGATGTCCCGCTTTCGGCAGCAGGACGAAATCGGCGCCGGCGATCCGCTCGGCCATCCGGCGCATGACCTCGGCCGGCGCGGTCCGGTCCTCTTCGCCGGCGATCAGCAGCGTCGGGACCGAGATCGCATGCAGTTCGTCACGGCGGTTGAAGGTGACAAGATTGCGGAGCGCGTGACGGTATGTCTCTTCCGGCACCCGCCCCATCGCCGAGAGCGCGCTGGCAACGCCGTCCGGATTGGGATCCCGGCCGAGCATCGCGGGCACCAGAGCCTTCGCCAGCGCGGCCATGCCCTGCCCTGCTTCCAACGGCTTCAGCCGATCGGCGACAAAGGCCTGCTGCCAGTCGCCGTCCGGGCGGCCGAACGAACTGGTCGTCGCCGAGAGAACGAGTGCGCCGGGCCCGGCAGGGTAACGGCAGGCATATTCCTGGGCCAGCATCCCGCCCATTGAATGGCCGACCAGCACCGGCCTCTCGACGCCGTGCCGGTTGATGAAGGCGTTGAGGGCGGCCGCGAGTCCGGCCCAGTTGTATGGATCGACCAGGGGCGTGCCGCCATAGCCCGGCAGGTTCCATGCGAGGCCACGGGCGCGCCCGGTTCGGGCAAGCCAGTCCAGTTGCCGCGTCCAGGCGTCCGCGTTTCCACCGATGCCGTGCAGGAAGACGAGGGTCGTCTGCCCCCTGCCCGCTTCGATATAGCTGCCGTCTTCCGCCATCCGCCCCGCCTTTCCTCCGCGCCGCGCCGCGTTCGTGCCGCGGGCGTCAATCTTGCTTTGACAGGCAGCCTAGCACCGGCCAATTTACATGAAAAGTCATGTAATCATGAAACGGAACGGAAGAACTGAATGGGCAGCTTCGTCGACGACTATCTGCTCTACCTGCTGGCCAGCGCCAGTCACGACACGAGCGCGGAATTTCACGCCGAGATCAAGGCGGCCGGGCTGTCCGTCGCGGAATGGCGCGTGCTCGCCACGTTGCACGACCGGAACGGCCTGTCGATCGGCGAGCTTGCCGCCTTCACCCTGTCGCAGCAACCGACCCTGACCAAGCTCATCAACCGCATGGAGCGCGACGGCCTGGTCAAGCGGATCGGCGACGACGCGGACGGCCGCAAGGTCCGGGTCGCGGTGACCGAGCGGGGCCGCACGACGGCGACCCGCTTCGTCGCCGCCGCGCGCCGACATGAAGATGGCCTGCTCGGCGATTATACCGAGGTCGAGAAAGCGCAGTTGAAGCGTATCCTGAAGCGGCTGATCCGGCGCGCCGAACCGCCCGCCTGAGCCTTCCCTATTCCGCCGGCCCGGGCCTCGTTGCCGGCTTCGCGGCTTCCGTCGCGGGCGGCGTCTCGTCCTCGGGACGCAGCCGATGCCGGGCTTCGAGCTCATGCAGGCGCCGCTGGATGATGCCCGCCGGCTTCGTGAAATGGGCAAAGATCAGGTAGAACACCGGCACCACGAACAGCGACAGCACGGTCGAGAAGCTGACGCCGCCGACGATGACGACGCCGATCGCCTCGCGGCTTTCGGCGCCCGCCCCGGTCGCGATGGCGAGCGGCAGGGCGCCCAGCGCGGTCGAGATCGTCGTCATCAGGATGGGTCGGAGCCGGATCACCGAGGCCTCGAGCACGGCCTCGTAAACGCTCAGCCCCTCGTCGCGAAGCTGGTTCGCGAATTCGACGATGAGGATCGCGTTCTTCGCGGTCAGCCCGATCAGCATGACGATGCCGATCTGGCTGTAGACGTTGAGCGAGAGCCCCCCGATGGCCAGCGAACCGAGCGCCCCGGTTACCGCGAGCGGGACCGAGACCATGATGATGAGCGGATGGATGAAGCTTTCGAACTGTGCTGCCAGCGCCAGGAAAACGATCAGCAGCGCGATCGCGAAGGTGAACAGCAGCGCCGAGCTCGATTCCTTGAATTCCCGGCTGACGCCGCCGTAGGAAACGCGAGCCTCGGCCGGCAGTTCCTCGGCCGCCAGCCCCTCCATGTAGCGGAGCGCCTCGTCGAGCGTGTAGCCATCGGCAAGCGACGCCGAAACGGTGATCGAGCGGAGCCGGTCGACTCGGTTCAGGACCGAGGCGCCGGCCGCCTCCTCGAAGCGCAGCAGGTTGCCGAGCGGGACGTTCATCCCGGTCCGCTCCGAACGCACGTAGATGTTCGAGAGATCGTCCGGGGTCACGCGGTCCTCCGGCCGCGCCCGCAACACCACGTTGTAAAGCTTGCCGCCCTCCTCGAAGGTCGTGACCAGGCGGCCGCCGAGCATCGTCTCGAGGGTCCGGCCGATGGCCTCGATCGAGATCCCGAGATCGGCGGCCCGGTTGCGGTCGACATTGACATGGAGCTGCGGCTGGCTTTCCGAGAAGTCGGTGTCGACATTGAGCAGGCGCGGGTTCTCGTCCTCCGCGCGCTGCACGATCCGGTCGGTCCATTCCTTGAGCGCTTCGTATGACGGCCCGCCGACAACGATCTCGAGTGGTGCCCCCCAGCTTCTCAGGCCGAGGCTCGGCGGGTTGATCGCGAAGGCCCGCACGCCCGGAATGGCGAGCAGCTTCGGAAACAGCTCGCTGACCACCGACTGCTGCGAACGGGGCCGTTCCGCCCAGTCGGAGAGACGGACGAAGAAGAAGGCCGAATCGACCGGTCCGGGCCGGCTCGCACTGCCGAGGATATAGAAGATCCGGGGCATCAGCCCCTCGTCCTGGTAGGGCTGCAGCAGCGCCGCGATCTCGTCCGCATAGCGCCGGGTGAATTCGAACGAACTGCCGTTCGGCGCCGAGACCGAGATGAAGAAGACGCCCCGATCCTCCAGCGGCGCATGCTCCTTCGGCAGCTTCTCGAAAATGAAATAGGCGACGCCGGAGACGATCACTGCCAGCGCCACGATCACCAGCGGCGCCGCAAGCGCCCCGCGCAGCAGCCAGCGATAGCCGCGGGCCAGCCCCTGGAACAGGCTTTCCGTGGTGCGATAGAAGATTCCTTCCGATTTCGCCGGCCTGAGCAGCTTCGAACAGAGCATCGGCGTCAGCGAAAGCGCGACGAAGCTCGAGAACAGGACCGCCGTGGCGACCGCGACGCCGAATTCGCGGAACAGCCGGCCGGTATTGCCCTCGAGGAAGGAAAGCGGCAGGAACACCGAGATCAGCACGATGGTCGTCGCGATCACCGCGAAGCCGACCTGCCGGGTGCCGCGGCTCGCGGCGAGCAGCGGCGGCTCGCCAAGCTCGATCCGCCGATGGACATTCTCCAGCACCACGATCGCATCGTCGACGACGAGGCCGATCGCCAGCACCAGCGCCAGCAGGGTCAGCACGTTGACCGAATAGTCGAGCGCCGCGAGAACGGTGACCGTGGCGATGATCGAGACCGGTATGGCCACCGCAGGGATGATCGTCGCCCGGGCCGAGCGGAGGAACAGGAAGATCACGCTGACGACCAGCGTCATGGCGATGCCGAGCGCGATGAAGACTTCCTGGATCGAACGCTCGATGAAGATCGACTGGTCGTAGGAAACCGCGAGCGAGACCCCGTCCGGCAGCGACGGGCGGATTTCCTCGACCAGTTCCTTGACCGCGTTCGCGACGGCCAGCGTGTTGCCCTTGGACTGGCGGACGATGCCGAGGCCGATGGTCGGTTCGCCGTCCGCCTTGAGGCTGACGCGGTCCTGTTCCGGGCCGACCTCGACATGGGCGATGTCACCCAGGCGGACCAGGTAGTCCGGCCCCTGCGCGACCACGATAGCGGCAAAATCCTGGGCGGAGGTCAGGTCGGAACGGGTCTTGACCGAAAGCTCGCGCTGCTGCATCTCGACCCGGCCGGCCGGGATCTGCACATTCTGGGCACGAACGGCTCTTTCCACGTCCTGAACCGTGATCTCGCGCGCCGCC
The DNA here is from genome assembly GCF_900172325.1 of Oceanibacterium hippocampi. Classification (GTDB taxonomy): domain Bacteria; phylum Pseudomonadota; class Alphaproteobacteria; order Sneathiellales; family Sneathiellaceae; genus Oceanibacterium; species Oceanibacterium hippocampi. The sequence continues at coordinate 460,705 of NZ_FWFR01000003.1, forward strand.
ATCGCCAGCCGGTTCAGCCAGACCCGCATCGAGTAGCGCCGTTCGCCGCCGATCCGGACGTTGGCGACGCCGGGCACCGTGGTGAAGCGATCGACCAGGAAGCGTTCGGCATAATCGGTCAGTTCCAGCCCGTTCAGGCGGGCACTGCTGAGACCGAGCCAGAGGATCGGCCGGGCGTCGGAGTCGGTCTTGCTGATCTGCGGCGGATCGGCCTCATCGGGCAGATTGCCGGTGACCCGCGAGACCGCCGCGCGCACGTCGTTGGCGGCGTCCTCGATATCACGCTCGAGCGTGAACTCGATCGAGACGGAGGAGGACTCCTCGCGGCTCTGCGAGGTGATCCGCCGGACACCGTTGATGCCCGAGACCGAATCCTCGATCACCTGGGTTACCTGGCTCTCGATGATCGTCGCCGAGGCGCCACGGTACTGCGTCGTCACCGAGACGATCGGCGCGTCGATATCCGGATATTCCCGGACCGAGAGATCGCGATAGGAAAAGATCCCGAAAATCACCAGGATCGCCGACATCACGAAGGCGAGGACGGGGCGCCGGATCGAGAGGTCGGGGAGGAACATCGCTCAGCCTTCCGCGGCGGGCGGAGACCCGCCTTTCCGGTCCGAGCTGCCGGCAGCATCCCGTATCTCGACCGGGGCGCCGTCGCGCAGCTTCTGGACGCCGCCGGTGACGACCACGTCGCCGGCCGCGACGCCGCTCAGGATCTCCACCGTGCCCTCGCTGCGCTGGCCGAGCTCGACCGGTACCCGGTAGGCCTTGCCCTCGCGGATGACGAAGACGCGCTGGCCGGTCGCACTGACGACGATCGCCTGCTCGGGGACAAGGACGCCGTTCTCTTTCGCGCCCAAGGTCATGCGGATGCTCATGAACATGCCGGGCCTGAGCAACCCCTCCTTGTTGTCGAGTGTCGCACGGACGCGCACGGTCCGCGTCACCGGGTCGACCCGGTTGTCGACGATGTCGACGACACCATCGAAACTGCGCCCCTCGTAGGCGTCCGACAATGCCGCGACGCCGAGGCCGGGCCGGAGATGGGCGAGCAGCCGTTCCGGAACCTGGAAGTCGATCTTGATCCGCGACAGGTCGTCCAGCGTGGTGACCGTGTCGCCCGGTCGCACCAGCGCGCCGATCGAGACCTCGCGAAGCCCGATGGTGCCGGAGAACGGTGCCAGGATGCGGTAATCGGCAAGGCGGGCGGCGTCGGCTGCGACGCCGGCCTCCCCGGCCCGCTGCTCGGCCAGCAGTTCGTCGACGCGGGCCTGCGGCACGTTCCGGGTCTTCAGCAGTTGCTGCGCCCGTTTCAGGCCCTGCTCGATATAGCGCAGGTTGGCGCGCGACTCCTCGACCTCAGCCTCCAGTTCGGTGGCGTCGAGTTCGAGCAGCAGCGTCCCCTTCTTGACGAACTGGCCCTCCTGGAAACCGAAGCCGACCACCTTGCCGGTGACCTTCGACGTCAGCACGATCGATTCATTGGCCCGCGCCGTACCGATCGCCTCGGCGACCAGCGCGATCGTGCCGGCCCGGGCCGTCGCCGCGTCAACCTGCACGGCACGCGGCGCGCCACGACGGTCGGGCACCGTTTCGGTCTGGAAGAACGGCAGCGATTCCCGATACTCCCAACCCGCCCAGGCGGCGCCCGCGAGCACGGCAAGAATCCCGATCTGGTAACCGACTTTCATCGCGTGTCGTTCATGACGCGGAACAGGGGCCCATGATCGGACATGGTCGCGCCAACCCTTTCGCGCGACAAACTAGCACTGTTTGGCCCTCAGCAAACCCGGCACGTTGCCATTCGGGGCCGCGACTGGTGACGCTTTCGTGAAATTGCGATAGACGTTGGGGGTCGTATTCACGGGCCTGTCATGACCACGCTGCTGATTTCCCATACCGACTGTCTCTACCACGATACCGGGGACGGCCACCCCGAGCGACCCGATCGCCTGCGGGCGATCCTGCATGCGCTCGACGAGGAGGCCTTTCCCGATCTGCTGCGCCGGGAGGCGCCGCTGGCGACCCGGGAACAGCTCGCCCGCGTCCATGACGACGCCTATCTCGACACCCTGATCGCAAGGGCGCCGGAACGGGGCACGATCTACCTGGACCCCGATACCGTCATGTCGCCCGGCAGCCTGAGCGCCGCGCTGCGCGCCGCCGGCGCGGTCTGCGCAGCGGTCGACGCGGTGCTCGCCGGCGAGGTCACGAATGCATTCTGCGCCGTTCGCCCGCCCGGCCATCATGCCGAGCCGCACCAGGCGATGGGCTTCTGCCTGTTCAACAACGTTGCGGTCGGCGCGGCCCACGCGCGTGCGCAGCATGGCATCGCCAAGATCGCCATCGTCGATTTCGACGTCCATCACGGCAACGGCACGCAGGCCGCCTTTCTCGACGACCCGCAGACCTTCTTCGCGTCCTGCCACCAGTGGCCGCTCTATCCGGGGACCGGTCGCGAGCAGGACCTCGGCAAGGGTCCGCTCGTCAACGTCTGCCTGCCGCCCTTCGCCGACGGGGCCGCCTTCCGCGCCCGGATGGAGGAGCGGGTATTGCCCGAACTCGACCTGTTTCGCCCGGATCTGGTCATGATTTCGGCGGGTTTCGATGCGCATGTGAACGATCCGCTTGCCAACCTGAACTATGAAGACGATGACTACCGCTGGATCACCGAACAGCTGATGACGATATCGGACGGCCGGATCGTCTCGACCCTCGAAGGCGGCTACGATCTCGGCGCCCTCGCGTCGGCCGGCGCCGCCCATGTCCGCGCCCTGATGGCCGCGTGACACCCACCGCGTCCGCCAATCGGAGAAGATGATGACCGAGAACGCGCAGAACCCGATTGCCTCGATGAGCTTCGAGGCAGCGCTCGCCGAACTCGAGACGATCGTGCGCGATCTCGAACGCGGCGACATTCCGCTCGAGGATTCCATCGAGGCCTATGCCCGCGGCACGGCGCTGCGCAAGCATTGCCAGGAACGGCTGAACGCGGCCGAGGAACGGGTCGAGAAGATCGTTGCTGGCACCGGCGAGAATACCCCGGCCCGCACCGAACCCTTCGATCCCGCCTGACGGCAAGCCGGTGAGCATGGTAACCGACGGTCTGGATTTCCCGGCCGCCCTCGGCGCGGTCGCGGCGGCGGTCGAGGCGGAAATGACGGCCTTGCTCGGCGACGATTCCGAGGCCCCGTCGCGGGTCACCGAGGCGATGCGCTACGCGGTGCTCGCCGGCGGCAAGCGGCTGCGGCCTTTCCTCGTGGTCACCGTGGCCGACCTGTTCGAGGTGCCGCGCCCGCGCGCGCTTCGGGTCGCCGCGGCGCTCGAGTTCGTGCACACCTATTCGCTGGTCCACGACGACCTGCCCTGCATGGACGACGATGATCTCAGGCGCGGCCAGCCGACCGTGCACCGGCAGTTCGACGAGGCGACCGCGGTGCTCGCCGGCGACGGACTGCTGACCCGGGCATTCGACATCCTCGCCGATCCGGCAACCCATCCGGATGGCGCGGTCCGGGCCGACCTGGTTCGCCGGCTGGCGCTCGCGGCCGGGCCGCGCGGCATGGTGGGGGGCCAGGCGCTTGACCTCGCGGCCGCCGAGGCGCGCCTCGACATCGCCGCCATTAATCGGTTACAAAGCCTGAAGACTGGTGCGTTGATCCGTTTTGCCTGCGAGGCGGGCGCCGTGCTCGCCGGTGTCAACGATCAGCTCGAACGGCTCGGGTCTTATGCGGAGGCCCTCGGATTGGCCTTCCAGATCGCCGATGATCTACTCGATACCGAGGGCGATGCCGCCGAACTCGGCAAGGCCGTCGGCAAGGATGCGGCACTCGGCAAGGCGACCTACGTGGCGTTGCTGGGCCCTGACGAGGCGCGCCGGCGTGCCCGCGCCCTGGCCGAGCGGGCCGCCTCCGAGGTCGACCACTGGGGTCCGCGTGCGGCGCTTCTGAAGGAAGTCGCCGAGTTCGCCGTCAGGCGGCGCGTTTGAAGGTTGCGTGGATAGATCGATGACGAGCAAGACACCGACACTGGACCGTGTTCACCTCCCTGCCGACATGCGCGGCATGTCGCAGGAGGAACTGCGTCGGCTTGCCGACGAATTGCGCCAGGAGACCATCGACGCGGTCTCGACGACCGGTGGCCATCTCGGCGCGGGGCTTGGCGTCGTCGAGCTGACCGTGGCGATACACCATGTCTTCAACACGCCGGCGGACCGGGTGATCTGGGATGTCGGCCATCAGTGCTACCCGCACAAGATCCTGACCGGGCGGCGCGACCGCATCCGCACGTTGCGCCAGGGCGGCGGCCTGTCCGGCTTCACCAAGCGGGCGGAAAGCGCCTACGATCCGTTCGGCGCGGCGCATTCCTCGACCTCAATTTCCGCCGGGCTCGGCATGGCGGTCGCCCGCGACCTGGCCGGCGGCGACAACAACGTGATCTGCGTGATCGGCGACGGCGCGATGAGCGCCGGCATGGCCTACGAGGCGATGAACAACGCTGGCGCCCTCGGCTCGAGGCTGATCGTCGTCCTCAACGACAACGACATGTCGATCGCGCCACCGGTCGGCGCGATGAGCGCCTATCTGTCACGGCTGCTCTCGGGACGCTCCTACATGAGCCTCCGCCAGATCGCCAAGGCCCTCGCCGGCCGTTTCCCCGACACGCTCGAGCGGACCGCCAAACGGGCCGAGGAATATGCCCGCGGCCTGGTCACCGGCGGGACGCTGTTCGAGGAATTCGGCTTCTACTATGTCGGACCGATCGACGGCCACAACCTGGACCACCTCCTGCCGGTACTGCGGAACGTCCGCGACGCCGACGACGGGCCGATCCTCGTCCATTGCGTGACCCAGAAGGGCAAGGGCTATCCGCCGGCCGAGGAAGCCGCCGACAAGTATCACGGCGTTTCCCGCTTCGACGTGATCACCGGCGCCCAGGCAAAATCGACCAGCAACCGGCCGAGCTACACCAATGTCTTCGCCGAGGCCCTGATCCAGGAGGCGGAAGCCGACGACAAGGTCGTCGCGGTCACTGCCGCCATGCCGTCGGGGACCGGACTCAACAAGTTCCAGAAGCGTTTTCCGGAGCGCTGCTTCGATGTCGGAATCGCCGAGCAGCATGCGGTGACCTTCGCCGCCGGCCTCGCGTCCGAGGGGTTCAAGCCGGTCGCGGCGATCTACTCGACCTTCCTGCAGCGGGCCTACGACCAGGTCGTCCACGACGTCGCGATCCAGAGCCTGCCGGTCCGCTTCGCCATTGACCGCGCCGGACTGGTCGGCGCCGACGGCCCGACGCACGCGGGATCGTTCGACATCGCCTACCTGGCGACCCTGCCCGGCTTCGTCGTCATGGCGGCGGCGGACGAGGCGGAACTGAAGCATATGACGGCGACCGCGATTGCCATCGATGACCGGCCATCCGCCTTCCGCTATCCGCGCGGCGAGGGCCTCGGCGTGACCATGCCGGAACGTGGCGAGGTCCTCGAACTCGGCAAGGGTCGCGTCCTTCGTGAAGGCAGCAAGGTCGCCATCCTGTCCTTCGGCGCGCGTCTAGGCGAGAGCCTGAAGGCGGCCGACGAACTGGCCTCGCGTGGCTTCAGCACCACCGTCGCGGATGCCCGCTTCTGCAAGCCGCTGGACGAGGATCTCGTCCGCCGACTCGCCGCCAACCACGAGGTCCTGATCACCATCGAGGAAGGCGCCGTCGGCGGCTTCGCGAGCCACGTGCTTCAGTTCCTTGCCGTCAACGGGCTGCTCGATCACGGCCTGAAGATCCGTCCGCTCTGCCTGCCCGATCGCTTCATCGACCAGGACAAGCCGCAGACGATGTATGACATCGCCGGACTGAACGCGCCGCAGATCGTCGATGCGGCGCTCGCCGCGCTCGATATCGCCGCCGACCGCCGTCCGGCCAGCGCCTGACCGGGGAGCCGCTGCGCGATAACCGGGAGGAAGCGCGGTGAGCGAACGCGAACGCCTCGACCTGCTGCTGGTCGCCCGCGGCCTCGCCCCCAGCCGTGTCCGCGCCCAGGCGATGATCGCGGCAGGCCGCGTGCGGGTCGACGGACGAACGGCGGAGAAAGCCAATCTTCGCCCCTCGCCCGACTGCGCGCTCGATATCCGGCCCAGCGACGATGACCGCTGGGTCAGCCGGGCGGCGCTCAAGCTCAGGCACGGCCTGGCCCATTTCCGGCTCGACCCGGCCGGCCGCGTGGCCCTCGACATCGGCGCCTCGACCGGCGGTTTCTGCCAGGTCCTGCTGGAAGGCGGCGCGCGCCGCGTCTACGCCGTCGATGTCGGTCACGGCCAGCTCGTCCCGGCCCTGCGTGCCGATCCGCGCATCGTCACACTGGAAGGCGTCAATGCCCGCGACCTCGGGCCGGCACAGGTGCCCGAGGCGGTCGACGTGGTTACCTGCGACGCGAGCTTCATCGGCCTCGCCAAGGTGCTGCCGCCGGCGCTCGCGCTCGCCGTTCCGGCGGCGTTCCTGGTGGCACTCATCAAGCCGCAGTTCGAGGCCGGCCCCGACGCCCGCGACCGTCACGGCGTGGTGCGCGATCCGGCCCGCCACGACGCGGTCTGCGAGGCGGTCCGCGACTGGCTTGGCGGCCAGGCGGGCTGGCATGTGCTCGGCATCACCGACAGCCCGATCGCCGGCGGCGACGGGAACCGGGAATTTCTCATCGCCGCCGAACTGAAAGCGAGCGACAAGCCATGACGGAACTCGTCATATCCGGGATCGGACAGGGCGGCGACGGCCTTGCCGAACAGGACGGGGGGCGCTGGTTCGTGCCCTTCGCCGCGCCCGGCGACCGCGTCATCGTCCGCCCCGGCGCCCGCAGGGGCGGTGGCCACGAGGGGCTGGTCGAGCGCCTCGTCACGCCCGGGCCGCACCGGGTGGAACCCGCCTGCCGCCATTTCGGCAATTGCGGCGGCTGTGCCCTGCAGCATGTCGATGGCGAGACCTATCGCGCGCTCAAGCGGCAGTGGCTTACCGACGCGCTCGGCCATCGCGGGCTCGACGCGCCGGCGCTGGAGGAAGCGGCGGCGAGTGAACCGGGCACCCGGCGGCGGACCGCGTTCAGCGCCTTCCGGCATGCCCGCGGAGTGGCGCTCGGCTATCACCGCCGGCGCGGCCACCATGTCGTCGACATCGACGAATGCCCGGTCCTCGACCCGGCCCTGGTGGCACTGGCCCAACCGCTCCGGGCCCTGCTGGAGACCCTGCTCCGCCCCGGCGGAACGGCGCGCATCGAGGTCAGCCGGCTCGACAACGGCACGGAGATGGTACTGGCATTGCCCTATGCCCCGGATCTCGCCGCCCGCGAAAAGCTGGCCGGCTTCGCCGAAGCCCAGGACATCGCCCGCGTCGCGCTGGCCGATCGCGAGGGAGGCCCGGCCGAAATCGCGCTGCTCCGGCGACCGCCTGAGATCCGCTTCGACGGCATCCCCGTCATCGTGCCGCCCGGTACCTTCCTGCAGGCCACCGGGGCGAGCGAGGCGGTGCTGAGCCGCTTTGCCGTCGAATCGCTGGCGGGCTCGCGCATGATTGCCGACCTGTTCAGTGGTCTCGGCACTTTCTCGCTGCCGCTGGCGCGCGAGGCCCGCGTCCACGCGGTCGAGACCGACCAGGCGGCGCTTCGCGCCCTCGCCCAGGCGGCAGGCGGGGCAAGCCGGCCGGTCACGACGGAAGCGCGCGACCTGTTCCGCCGCCCGCTGATGCCGGCGGAGTTGAAGCGTTTCGACGGCGTGCTGTTCGACCCGCCTCGCGCCGGGGCCGAGGCACAGGCACGCATGCTGGCCGAATCCAGCGTCGACCGGGTTGTCGCGGTGTCCTGCAATCCGGGCACCTTCGCCCGCGATCTGCGTCTGCTCGCCGATGGCGGCTACAGGATCGAGCGGCTGCTGCTGGTCGACCAGTTCCTCTGGTCGCCGCACCTGGAGGCGGCAGCCCTTCTCAGGCGCGGCTGAGGTTCAGGCCAGCCGGCAAGCCGGGCCGGGCCTGTGGAGCATCGGCGCCAAGGCCCTGCCATTCAGATAGCGGAAGCCGAGGCGGCATGCGGTGGTCGCGGCATCCGTCGTGCCGATCGCGCCGAGGAAGGGACGCAGCCCGGCCCGGGAGGCCGTTGCCACAAGCTTCTCGAGACGCTCCAGCCTGGCCACACGGCGGCCGTCTAGGGCGATGCCCAGCGCATGCAGCCCTTCCAGGGCCTGGAAATGCGCGAAGTCGGGTTCGACCTGCCAGACCGTGCCCATGACCAGCGGCTTGATGCTGGTCACGATCTGCCGCAACCGGGTATTCGGCGTGCCGTCCGGCAAGCCCTCGATTTTCAGGATCAGGCGACGCTCGCCGGCGCCCGGCAGTTCCTTCAGCGCCTCGACATAGGCTGTGCGATGATAGCGCGCGGCCAGCGTCTCGAAATGCACCGGCACCATCAGGAGCGCCTTGTGCATCAGACCGCCGAGTGAGCCGAGATGCGTTCCGGCCTCCTGCAGGACCAGCAGGTCGAATTCGCTCCGGCCGTCGCCCGAGGCCGGGATCACCGGGTCATCCGGCGCCAGCATAGAGGCACCGTCGGGTCCGTCGCGGGTTGCGGCGCATTCGTATATCGAGATCATCCGCTTCGAGACGTTGACCGTCGGCCAGAAGCGGAACCCCAGTTGTGACTGCGCGGCCTCGATGGCCTCGACCTCGCGACCGCGCTGGCGGTCCTGTGCCGCCTTGAAGCAGCGCACGAGGTCTTCGACGCTCGTTACCTCGTCGAGCCCCTCCAACTCGTCCAGGGTCATGGCAAGCCCCTCGACCGAGATCAGCTCGCCGTGCGGAACCTGCCCGAACAGATGGTTGGCCAGTTGCCCGGCGATCTTGCGGGCCTGGGCGCGCGCCTCGTCACGGCTCAGTTCGGCGAAGACGATGGCGAATTGCTGCGTGCCGAGCGGAATCAGAAGATCCTGCTTGCCAAGGCGACTGGCGATGAAGGTCTCGACGATCTCGCCGATGCGGGCCTCCAGCCGCGCCCAGTCGGCAGCATAGCGTTCGCGCACCTCGTCGAGCCCGAGCACCTGGATACTGCCGGCCAGCAGGGCGTCGACCGCCCGGGCCTGGGTTTCGCCCATGTGCTTGAGGAGACCGGCAAGCTCCCCGATTTCGTGGTGCCGGACCTTGCGGGCCGTGCGCGTACCCAGGGATACGCCGCCGCCGGCATCCCGGCGGAAAAGCGTCGCGGTGCTTGTATAGGGTGCCATCGCCATCGCAGCGATTTGTCCTTGCCATCGGTCGGTCGGGTCGGCGACGGAACAGGGCGCCGAACGGAGGAATTCTGCGCCGAACCGCGTAAAGGAAGGCTTAAATTGTTGCTTTCCGGCCCGGCAAGGCCGGTCAGGCGACAAGCAGCAGCGCGACACCGGCAACGGACAGTCCGACCCCGAGTGCCGCCGATGGCGCGAGCGAGCGATCGCCGCGCAGGATCCGGTTGAGGGCAAGGGTCGCCAGCGGATAGCATGCGACGATCGGCGCGACCAGCGTGACCGGGCCGCGGGCGAGCGCGGCATAAAGCGCCAGGACCGCCGCACCGTTGCAGATCCCGACCGCGGCGAACCAGAACCGCCCCCGGCGACCGGCCGAGTTCCCGGCAGCGGGCGGTTCACGCCGGCGCATCGCGGCAATGGACAGCACCACAAGGGCCGAGACGAGGTAGCCGATCGTCGCCGCCGCGATCGGATCCGGCCATGCGATCAGGCCGAACTTCACCACCGGCTGCACAAGCCCGCGAACGAGAGCGGCCGCGAGCGGCAGGAGATAGGCCCAGCGCGGGACGGTCGATCCGTCCCGCCCGCGCCCGCGGAAGAGCAACGCGATGCCGAGGCAGATCGTCGCGATGCCGGCGAACTGCCCGGCGCTCGGGGCCTCGCCGACCAGGATGATCGCGAAGGCAACCGCGAAGAGCGGCGTCAGGTTCCCGAGCGAACCGGTAAGATCCGGGCCGATAAGCCGGTTCGCGGCGAAGGTCAGCAATGTCACCGAGACCGGGAAGACGAGCCCGGCGAAGGCGAAGAGAAGCGCGCTGTGGCGGTTCCACCCGGCCGGATCGACGAGGACGGGCGCAAGCACCAGGAACAATCCGGCAGTGGTCGGGATGCTGATCGACGCCCCGGTCGCCGGGCCGACGCCGCGCAGCCCGAACTGGGTCAGCACGAGGGCAAGCGCGAAAGCAAATGCCGATACAAGCGAGAGCGCCAGAAGCGAACCGTCCATGGCGCCGACAATAACGCTCGGAAGCGTGCGGATCGGCAGAAATTTGTCAGATCCTCGAACGACAGGTGGACTGTCTTTTCGCCAATCGTCAGCTAATATTCATAATATAAAAACGATCCAATTTTGAACAAATTCAATCCAACAGTGATTTCGATTTATGAAACAGATGACTTGATTCTGAAATCAATTGATATCACCTAGTTTTCACAGATAGAAAGGCTCGTCTCTTCGTACTCGCACGTTCCGGTTGCCGATATGGACAAACCCTACAGTGAAGCGGAAACAGCTCAGGCTGAGAAACTTCTTGCTGCCCATGGCGACGGGGCCGAGCGCGCCGCCGCCGATATCCTTGTCGACATGCTGGCGCGCGGACGCACCGAAGAGGCCATTTTCTGGCTTCGGGTCCGACGGTATCTGCGTCTTCGCTGCCAGACGGAACGCCATACAAGGCGACTCAGCGACAAGTTGATGCTGGCGATCGAGCAGGCCGTGTCACAAGGACGCTTCGACGTCGCCCGGGGACTGGTCCCGGTCGTGCACGACAACAGGCAGCATGACGAGGCAGTCAGCGAACGGCGTCGGCGAACCGACGTCGCCAACGACGATTGAACCGTCATCGGCGTCCGCCCCTTCCAGGCGCAAAGCAATCTCCCGCAGACCATTGATCCGAACCGGCGGTGCGTGATCTATAGTGCCGTCGTTGCATCTTGGAGGAGGCTGGCCATGATCGTCGAACACAGGACCATTCGCTGTCGCGGTCCCGTCGACGTCGCCTTGGACAGGAATCGCGAGGCGCACGGCAATGCCTGAGACGAACCGGCTCGCGGCCGAAGGGGCCGTCCTCGACACTTCCGGGCTCGCCTGCCCGCTGCCGGTCCTGAAGGCGAGAAAAGCGCTTCGCGACGTCGCCCCGGGAAACATCCTCACGATCATCGCGACCGATCCCGCCTCGGTCATCGATTTCCGCCACTTTTGCGACGTGTCCGGCAACGAACTCGTCTCGCAGACGGAATCGGCGGGTATCTTCACCTACGTGATACGTCGCGGAGAGGCCACGGCCGGCAAGCGGTGAGCCTCAGTTCGGCGTCTTCGTCCCGCTGCCCGTCCGGTCTGCGGACGCCGTCTTCAGATCGGGAAGGACGACGACCGGGGTCTCTGCTGTCGAGGCCGTGACATGGGACTTGCCCGCGCATCCCGCCATTGCCGGCGCCGCGAGCAGCGACATCCCGGCCAGCGCCAGGCCCGTGAGTGAGATCGTCAGCAGTTTCCGCATGGGACACCTCTCCTATTAGAGATCTCGCATATGGTCTGCCGACGCGACGCAGGCGTCAACCACGATTTGCGGAATCGGTCGCTCCGAGGCGCGGCCGGAGGCCGGCGCCAGGTCAATCGGACGGCAGGTTGACCGGGGAACCGTGCGGTGTCGTGCGGTACGCCTCGGCCCAGCTTTCCTGTCGCGACGACCGTTCATCCGGACTGGTAAGGCCCCGGCCATCGGTCAGTTCCTCGAGCGCTGCCAGCCAGGCCCGGTAGTATCCGCCGCCGTCCGCGTCTGCTTCGGCCGTCTGCCCGGCGAGTTTCCGGCTGAGCGTCGCTGCCCAGTCGGCCCAGCTGAAATGACCCGCGGCGGACAAGGCGACCGCCATCGCGAAGGCCTGCGCCTGCCAGGGTTCCCGGAATACGGGGCCCGCCTCGTCACCGGGCAGGACAGCCTCGGCGGCCGCCCGGAAGTTCGGATCAGTCACCGACCGGCTCCAGATACTCGTCCCAGAGATCGACCAGGACACAATCCCGGGCATTGCCCCTGCCGCCCCAGAGCTCGTTGGCGGAAAACCGCACCGCATAGACATGTTGCGGCGACTGGCCGGCCATGACGGCGTTCGTATCGGGGAGGATGAAGACACCGTGGTCGATCGAGACAACCCCCTCCCGTCCGCGTGCATAACGCGGCAGACGGGTGTGTCCGGTCGGATGCGTGTTCCTGGCCCGAACCCGCTGGCCGACGGCGAATCGCGGCGCGATGTCGGCATCGACACGCGCCGAGCTGCCGCGCATCAGCGCCGGCAGCACCGCTTCCCCGGTCAGCGCCGGGGTCGCCCTGGGCAAAGCCGGGTCGGGCTTGCCGGTCTCGATCTCGTGACGGCTGAGCAGGCCGGTCTCGAGCATCAGGTCCACACAAGCCTCGAGCCAGCGTTCGTAGTAGGTCTTGTTGAGCTGATCCGCCGGGCTGAGCTTCTCGCGGGCGAAACGGGCGCCGTCCAGCGTCCATTTCCCGTGCGGCGCCATGGCGAGAACCAGGGCGAAGGCCCGCCGCTCCCACTCGGCATGAAAGATCGGCTCATCGCGCTCCGGGACGACCGGGCCGAAACCGTCCATGCCCCCCATGTCATGCAGACCGTTCATGCGCCTGCTCCCGGCAGGCTGACCTTCGCGACGCCGATCATGGCGTCGCGCCCGACGAGCGCGGCAAGCGCGGCCTCGTCCAGATGCTCGCTGCCGGCGGGCCGTTCGGGCAGGACCAGGTAGCGGAGCTCGGCGGTGCTGTCCCAGACGCGGATCTCGACATCGTCGTCGAGAACGAGGCCAAAGTCGGCCAGAACGCCGCGCGGATCGATGACCGCCCGCGAGCGGTAAGCCTGCGACTTGTACCAGGCCGGCGGCAACCCGAGCACCGGCCACGGATAACAGGAGCATAGCGTGCAGACGACGAGATTGTGGACGGTCGCCGAGTTCTCGACCACGACCATGTCCTCACCCTGGCGACCGGTATAGCCGAACTCGGCAATCGCGGCCGAACCGTCGGCCAGCAGGCGTTCCCTGTAGGCCGGATCGGTCCAGGCCCTGGCGACCACAGCGGCCCCGTTTCGCGGTCCGATGCGGTTCTCATACGTGTCGATCAGCGCGTCGAGCGCGGCCGGATCGACGAGTCCCTTCTCGATCAGAAGCGATTCCAGCGCCTTGACCCGCAGAACGACCTCGGACGGTATGTGATCGTGTCCGTCGTCATGGGTGTCGTGATCATGCCCGTGATCGTCATGACCGGCCATCTTCCCACTCCCGCACAATCATCGACTATCACGGCAGGTTAGCGGCGCAGCCCACCCGGCGCCAGAGCGACGGTCGCAAAACTCCCGTGCCCCGCGGCTGCGGGGCCGGATCGCACCAGGATCGGGTGCGCCGTTCAGGCCGCCTTGCGGCGCCGCCTGCGCGGCGCCTTGCGCCCGGCAAGGACCTCGGTATCGAATGCCTTGACGAGCTCGAACACCCGCTTCCGGACAAGCGGCGACTTGATCCGGTAGTAGGTCTCGACGAGCGAGCGCGTCTCCTCGTCATCGCTCGCCTGGTCTTCGGCCTGCTCGTGCGAGACGGCGACCGGAGATGGCGCGGTCGCGGCCACTTCGGCCGGCATGTCGTCGAAGAAGAATGATGGCGGAACGTCGAGCACCTGAGCGAGCTGGAAAAGCCGCGACGAGCCGATCCGATTGGCGCCGCGTTCGTATTTTTGTATTTGCTGAAAGGTGAGGCCGATTGCGAGGCCGAGCTTCTCCTGGCTCATGCCCTTGAGGTTTCGCCGCAACCGGACCCGACTGCCCACATGGATATCGATCGGATCGAGTGCCACACTAAAACTCCCTGATGTCATTACACGACTTATGTTCGCCCCGATCCCCCAATCGGAGCGGATTCATACTATTGTACGGGGAAAGTTGACGCAACCGTCGTTAGAAATAGATCGACGGGCACAGGCGGAAAAGCTGCGGAAACAACGGGTAGACACGGAGAAATCGAGCGGACATGAACGAACGGGAATTGCGCGACGAGTTGATCGCAACGGTACGATGCTTCAACCCGCTGGGGATCAATCAGGGCACCTCCGGCAATGCCAGCGTCCGCAGCGGCGACGGCATCCTGATCACCCCCTCCGGGCTTGCCTATGACCAGCTTGATCCGGCCGATATCGTGCATATGCGCTTTGACGGCAGTTTCAGCGTACCGCGGCAAGGACGGAAGCCGTCGAGCGAGTGGCGTTTTCACCTCGACCTGCTGCGCGAACGGCCGGACCTGAACGCCATCGTCCATACCCACGGCGTCTCGGTGACCACGCTGGCCTGTCTCGGCCGCGGCATTCCGGCGGTGCATTACATGATCGCGCTGGCCGGCGGCAACGACATCCGCTGCGCTCCCTATGCGACATTCGGGACCCAGGAACTGTCCGACCACGCGCTCGCCGCGATGCGAGACCGGAAGGCCTGCCTGCTGGCCAATCACGGCCTGATCGCGGGCGGCACCAGCCTCGCCAAGGCCCTGGCGCTGGCGGTCGAGGTCGAAACGCTCGCCGAGATCTATTGGCGGGCCCTGCAGATCGGCGAACCGGTCATCCTGTCCGACACCGAGATCGCGGCGGTCGCGGAGAAATTAGCCGCCGGCTATGGCAGCGCCGACTGAACGTCCGGGAAGATCGAGACACCTGGCCGCCGCGCGCCCTGACGAATGCGGTAGCCGAATATTCCTTAAGCTGGCAATATCGCGAAAATGAGTATCGACTGAGCACTTTAATCACGTCGCTGCCGTTCCAGCTCGAGGCGTCTCACGTATCATGTTCGCTCCCGGTCATCTTGGCAAACATGGTATGTTTGCGTTCGAGCCGTCGAGCGGCCGTCCGATCTGGTCGGTCGAGCTTTTCGAGCTCCTCGGGTTCACGCCGGCCCCCGCGCCTCCCGCTCTCCGCCAGCTTCTGAAGCGCCTCGACAGCAGCGACCGCGCCGCCGCGATCACGCTGCTTCGCGCCCTGCGGCGGGGCGAGATCCCGGAAGAGCGCGTATTCTCCTGGCGAGAACGGACGGGCGCCCCCTTGCGGCTGGTCGTACGTCCGGCTTCCCGGGCCGGACCGTCCGAAACCGGCTTCCCGATCAGCGGGATCGTGCAGGTCATCGGAGCATCCGGCGCCCGGCCGCCAGAGACGTTGACCGGCGTACTCGACCGCCACGGCCGGGAAGGCGTTCTCGTGCATCGCGACTTGAAGCCGTTGCATGCGAATGCCGCGGCGGCGCGCTATCTGGGCCTGGGCACGCCCGACGATATCCTCGCCATGGCCTCCGTCGCCGAACTGTTTCCGGCCGATGCTCGTGCCGCGATGTCGACAGGCGAGACCATGTTCGACGTCGAGATACTGGGCAGCGACGGCGATCCGGTTCTGCTGGAATGCGCCCGTCACGAGGTCGATTGGCCCGGCGGACCGGCCACGCTGTTGCTGTTGCGCGATGTCTCCCGGCGGCGCGCGGCCGAGCGCGCCATGGCCGCGACCGAGGCCCGGCTTGGCGACTTCGCCGAAGCCGCTTCCGACTGGTTGTGGGAGACCGATGCGGACCTGCGGTTGCGCTTTGTCTCGCTGAAGAGGAAGGGCAAGGATTCCGGCCTGGCCCGGCTTCTCGGCCTCAATCCCTGGGAACTGCCCGGCGCCAATGTCGACGATCCCGCGTGGCAGCGCCACCAGAGCGACATTAAGGCGAGACGGCAGTTCCGGAATTTCCGCTTCGCCTACCGCGATGCCAAGGACCGATGGCGCCATGGCGAGGTGAGCGGCAAACCCTGTTTCGACGAGGCCGGGCGGTTCATCGGCTATCGGGGTGCCGGCCGGGATATCACGCTTCGGGTCCTGGCCGAGGAGAAACGAGACGACCAGCGCCTGCTCCTTCAGACGGTCCTCGACGCGGTGCCGATGATCATCACGCTGAAGGATACCGGCAACCGCGTGGTCTACCATAATCGCTACGCGGTCGATCATTATGGCCTTACCGGTCGGGACGTCATCGGCAAGACGCCCTTCGATCTGTTCCCTGAGGATTTCGCCCGCGCCGTCGTCGCGCATGACCGGGAGGTGATCGACAGCGGCGATAGCCGGAAATTCTTCGAAGCCGAGCTCGTGCTCGAGGACAAGGTCATCCAGACGCTTTCCAACAAGATCCCGCTGCGCAACGAGGCTGGCGAGACCACCGGGATCCTGACCATCGCCATCGACATCTCCGACTGGAAGACGGCCCTGGCCGAGCTCGAACTCAGCGAGAAGGCCCTACGGAAGCAGGCCGCGATGCTCGAGAACACGCTCGAAAACATCGATCAGGGGCTGCTGGTACTGGATGCCCGGCAACGCATCCTGCTGATCAATCAGCGGGCGCGGGTATTGTTCGCCCTGCCCGAGGGGGCCGCTTTGCCCGGCAAGCCGCTGCTGGACGGCCTGGCCAGCGAAATCGGCACCAATCTCCACCTGATCCGTGAAGCCTCCTCGGAACTGCCGGATGCCGGCGGCGAAGGCGACGTCACCCCGGGGCATACGACGAGCGTCCTGCCCGGCGGCACCATCGTCGAAGTCGGCGTCAATCAGGGCGCCGATGGCGGCAGTGTCATCACCATCACGGACATAACCGGACGACGGGCCTTGCAGGAGCAGGTGCGCCAGCTCCAGAAAATGGAGGCGGTCGGTCATCTGACCGGTGGAATCGCCCACGAGTTCAACAATCTGCTCGCCGTCATCGTCGGCAACCTGGAACTGATCGAACACGATCTCACCACGTCCGACAATCGCGCGAGCCGCATGGCCAAAGTGTTCGGCGCAATCGAACGCGGCGCCGAACTGACTCAGCGCCTGCTTGCCTTCTCGCGGCGCCAGACCCTGACGCCGCGCAATGCGGATACCGGGATGCTGCTGGCCGACATGGCCGAATGGATCCGTCGCGCGGTCGGCCCGGGTGTCGAGGTCTCCGTCGACTGCGTTCCGGGGATCTGGCCGCTTCGCGTCGATGTCGATCAACTCGAACAGGCCGTCATCAACATCGCGCTGAACGCCCGCGATGCGATGAACGGCACCGGCCGCTTCCGGATCCAGGCCGAGAACACGCGCCTCGATCAGGAATTCGCCGAATCGCACGCCGATACACGGCCCGGCGACTACGTCTGCCTTACCTTCAGCGACACCGGCCGCGGCATGTCGCACGCCGTTCGCGACCGCGCCTTCGACCCCTTCTTCACGACCAAGGAAGTCGGCCAGGGCACCGGGCTCGGCCTGTCCATGGTCTATGGATTCGTGAAGCAGTCGGGTGGCGATGTGCAGATCGACAGCACGCCCGGCGAAGGGACAAGCTTCCGCCTTTATCTGCCGCGCGCCTGGGACCGCGTCTTCCCGGGTTCCGGCGAGGACCGCATGTCGGGCCAGCCGACCGCGCGGCGGAAGCATGTTCTCGTCGCGTCGGACGATCGGGAATTCGGACGCAGCATGGCGGACATCCTCGACGGCCTAGGCTATCACGTCACCGCCGCCGACAGCGCTGCGAACGCGCTCCACATCGCCGGCGACAGCGAGACCATCGACCTGCTCATCGCCGACCTGCATATCCGGGGAACCCCGGACGGCCCGGCACTCGCCCGCGAAATCGCCGCGCACCAGCCCGGTATCGCGGTCATCTTCATATCCGGCCGGCCCGATCTTGATGGCGGGATCGACAGCCACGCAACGGTCTTCCTGAAGCGGCCGCTTCGCGCCGAAACCGTGGCGCGCGCCGTCCGCAAGGCACTCGGCGAGCGCGGGATCTAGGATCGGCCCACCGACCGCTCAGAGCGTCCGGGACAGGCGCGGCAGGAACCGGCCCGGAATCGCGGTCGAGACCGCCACCCCGCAGCGCGTCATGCCACCACGTTCATAGAATCCCGCCGCATGCGGATCGGCGTCGACCACAAGCCTCCGCATCCCCGCCCGACGGGCCCGCGCGATCAGGTCGCGCCACAGCAGGCCGCCGAGGCCGCGGCCGATCCATTCGGGCGCGACGAAGAAGTTCTCGATCACGCCGTCGGACGGCTCGCCGCCAAGCTGATAGAAGCCGGCCCGCAGATCGCCGGCAACGGCCAGACGGAAATCACCGGCTGCAACCTCGTCCGGGGTGAAGCTCAGCACCGTCCGGCAGGCCTCCATGAAGGACGGGTCGTAGCCCCAGTATGCCTTGGACCGAAAGGCGATATCACCCAGGAGGCCGGCTTCGGAGGGCACGGCATCCCGGAACTCGAATTGCTCAGTATCGGTCATCGCGCGAGCGGCCCCTTCAAGGATGCAGCCTGTTCGAATCTCGCGGGCAAGATCCGGCCCCGTCAAGCCCTCAGGGCGACCGCGCTGCGCGCATTCGGGACTTGCCATGCCGGGGCGGCTGCGGCCAGTCTCGACGCAAAGAAGGGCGAAACGGGGGATAATGCGATGACGGCGGCATTGACGGTGGCGGAAGTGACGCGGCGACACGCCGCCGACCGGGGCGGGCAGACGGCGCTCGTTTTCGGCGATCGGGCGACCGACTTCGCGACCCTCGATCGCCTCGCCAGCCAGATCGCCAACGGCCTGATCGCCGCCAGGCTCCAGGCCCAGGCGCGGGTTGCCGTGCTCGCCAGGAACAGCGACAGCTATCTCGAGATCATGTTCGGATGCGCCAAGGCGAACTGCGTCCTGGTGCCGGTCAACTGGCGCCTCGCCCCTCCCGAAATCGCCTTCATCATCCAGGACGCCGATACCGAGTTCCTGTTCGTCGGACCGGAGTTCGAATCCATCCTGGCGGTTCTCGAGGAGGCAGGCCGCCTGCCCGCCCACGTCGTTCGTCTGGCGGAGAGCGGCGAGAGCCGCTACCGGCCTTGGCGCGACCGGCAATCCCCCGCCGATCCGGGCCTAGTTCCGGCTGCGGACGACGTCGTCATGCAGCTCTATACCAGCGGTACGACCGGTCATCCGAAAGGCGCG
This sequence comes from Oceanibacterium hippocampi, assembly GCF_900172325.1. Lineage (GTDB taxonomy): Bacteria > Pseudomonadota > Alphaproteobacteria > Sneathiellales > Sneathiellaceae > Oceanibacterium > Oceanibacterium hippocampi. The sequence goes on from NZ_FWFR01000003.1 coordinate 479,735, forward strand.
CAACTCACCAACGGCAACGTCCTGGGCGATCTCGACGTCTGCATCCGGAACTGGGACACCCGGCCCGGCGAGGATGTGACGGTTGTCGTCATGCCGCTGTTCCACATCGCCGGCATCGGCTGGGCGCTTCACCTTCTCGCCATCGGCGGGACCTGTGTCGTGCTGCCCGATGTCGAGCCGAAGGCAATCCTCGACGCCATCGCCCGACACCGGGTCACCACGACGATCCTCGTGCCGGCGGTGATCCTGATGGTCCTGCAGGATCCGGAAAGCCGGCGTACGGACTTTTCTAGCCTGCGCAGCCTGTTCTACGGTGCCTCGCCGATCCCGCTCGACTTGCTGCGCCGGGCCATGCAGGTGATCGGCTGCCAGTTCATCCAGCTTTACGGCCTGACCGAGACAACCGGGGCGATTACCTATCTGGCACCCGGGGATCACGACCCGGAAGGGACGGCCCGGATGCGCTCCTGCGGCCGCGAGATGGAACCCGGCACGGTTCGCGTGGTCGATGCCGAGGGCAACGATGTCGCGCCGGGCGAAGTCGGCGAAGTGATCTATCGCGGCACACGGCTGATGAAGGGCTACTGGAACCTGCCCCAGGCCGATGCCGCGGCGATCCGCGACGGCTGGTTCCATTCCGGCGATGCCGGCTACGTCGACCCGGACGGCTATGTCTACATCCATGACCGGGTCAAGGACATGATCGTCTCGGGTGGCGAGAACGTCTATCCGGCGGAAGTCGAAAGCGCGCTCTTTGGCCATCCGGACATCGCCGACGTCGCCGTCATCGGCGTTCCGGACGAACGCTGGGGGGAGACGGTCAAGGCGATCGTCGTGCCGGCTCCGGGCACCTCGCCGAGCGAGGCCGATATCATCGATTTCGCGCGCGGCCGGATCGCCGGCTTCAAGCTGCCGAAATCGGTCGATTTCGTCGACGCCCTGCCGCGCAACCCGTCCGGCAAGATTCTCAAGCGGGAACTGCGCAGGCCCTACTGGGAGAACCGGGAGCGCCAGGTCAACTGATCCGCTGCCGCCTTCCTGCTTTCAGGGCCGCATGCCGAAGCGGCTCGGCCCCGGACGGCGGAGTGGCGCCGCCAGGTTGGCGAACTCGCACAGAAGCGGCCGGGTATCGCGAGGATCGATGATCTCCTCGACCGAGAAATGCTCGGCCGAGCGGAAGGGTGAGCGGACCTTGTTGAGACGATCCTCTATTTCCGACCGGAGCGCGACCGGATCGTCGGCCGCGGCCAGATCGGCCTTGTAGGCCGCCTCGAGCCCGCCTTCGACCGGCAATGAACCCCAGTCGCCGCTCGGCCAGGCATAGCGGAATCGGCACCGTGCGGCATTCGTATGGGCGGCACCGGCGACCCCGAAGGCCTTTCTCACCACGACCGAGCACCAGGGGACGGTCGCCTGGTAGATCGCGGACAGGGCCCGGGCGCCGTGGCGGATCGTCGCCGCCTGCTCCGACGCGGTGCCGATCAGGAACCCAGGACAATCGACCAGGTGGACGACCGGCAGGTGGAAGGTCTCCGCCATGTCGACGAAGCGGGTGATCTTGTGCGAGGCCGCAGCCGTCCACGCGCCGCCGTAGTGGGACGGCTCGCCGGCCATGACCGCGACCGGCCAGCCGTCGAGACGGGCAAGGCCGGTAATGATCGAACGACCCCAGCGCCGCCCGATCTCGAAGAAGCTGTCGCGGTCGAAGACGGCGTCCAGGATCGGCCGCATCCTGTAGATCTTCCGCCGGTTGCGCGGGATCGCGTCGATCAGGCTGGCATCGCGGCGGCCGGCATCGTCGCTCACCGGCCGGCGCGGCGGCAGTTCGTCGACCGATCGCGGCATGTAGGAGAGAAAGCGTCGCGCCGCCTGGATCGCCTCGTCCTCGGTCGCGACCTCGTCATCGATGGCACCGTTGCGGGTATGGATGGCACTGCCGCCGAGGCCTTCCTTGTCGACGGTCTCGCCGGCACCGGCAACGACCGGCGGACCGGCGACGAAAAGCTGCGACAATCCCTTCACCATGACCGAATAGTGGCTGCTGACCGCCCGCGCGGCGCCGAGCCCGGCGACCGGACCCAGGGCCAGCGAAACCACGGGCACGGTCGCCATGTTGGCGACCACCCATTCCCAGGCCGGGTTGGCGGGAAGGTAGGTGTAGCCTTCGATCTCGATGCTCTTCACGGAGCCACCGCCACCCGTGCCTTCGATCAGACGGACGATCGGCAGGCGATATTCGTTGGCCATCTGCTCGGCCGCGCCCTGCTTGCCGCGGATCGAGGCGTCGGAGGCGCCGCCGCGAACGGTGAAGTCGTCGCCGGCGACGACGATCGGCCGACCATCGACAAGACCACGGCCGAACACGAAATTGGCCGGCATGAAGTCTGCAATCTCGCCCGCCGGGTCATAGGTGGCGCGTCCGGCCAGGGCGCCGACCTCATGAAAGCTGCCGGGATCGAGGAGCCGATCGATCCGTTCCCGCACGGTCAACCGCCCGGCATCGTACTGGCGCTTGACCTTGTCGGCCCCGCCCATCCGGCGGGCCAGCGCCTCGCGACGGCGCAGTTCCTCGATATCCGCTTCCCAGCTCACCGCTTCCTCCCCGACGTCCGGAGTTCCCGCATCCGGTCCGCAGAGTGCAGCACGAGGAAGCGGCGCGGACCACCGGAAATGATGCAAAGGCGCTGTTCCAGCCCCTCACCGCCATGATATGTGCGAACCTGGCCTCGCATCCTGACCAATGGAACCTGAGCGATGATTGCCGAGCATCCGCCTTCCTACTACGCGGCGACCGCCAATCGAACGACCCGCCACGCGTCGCTCGACGGCACGGCCGAGGCCGATGTCTGCATCGTCGGCGGCGGCTATACCGGCCTGTCGGCGGCGCTCCATCTGGCCGAACGGGGCTATGACGTCGTCCTTCTGGAAGCGGAGCGGATCGGCTGGGGCGCCTCGGGACGGAACGGCGGCCAGGTCGGCAGCGGCCAGCGCAAGGAACAGGATGCGCTGGAGAAGATGGTCGGGCGCGACGATGCGCGGCGGCTCTGGCAGCTCGCCGAAGACGCCAAGGCACTGGTCAAGGACCTGATCCGCCGCCACGACATCGCCTGCGACCTGAAGCCGGGCGTGATCCACGCCGCGCACAACGCCAGGCTCGCGGAAGAGCTGAAACACTATGCCGAGTTCCTGCAACGGCATTACGACTATCCGCATGTCCGCGCGCTCGACCGCCGGGAGGTCGCCGAGGCGGTCGGCAGCGACGTCTATTTCGGCGGCTCAGTCGATCTCGACGCTGCCCACCTGCATCCGTTGAACTACGCCCTCGGCCTCGCGGACGCGGCCAGCGCCGCCGGCGCCCGCCTGCACGAGGGAAGCCGGGTGATTCGCCGGACCGCCGACGGGCCGATCCGGGTCGAGACGGCGACCGGCAGCGTTGCCGCGCGCCACCTGATCTTGGCCTGCAACGGCTACCTGGGAAACCTGGAGCCGGGACTGGCCGGCCACATCATGCCGATCAACAATTTCATCATCGCGACCGAACCGCTCGCCGAGGCCAAAGGCGGCCGGATCCTCGGCGCCGACATGGCGGTCGCCGACACCAAGTTCGTGATCGACTATTTCCGGCTGTCCGCCGACAAGCGGCTGCTGTTCGGTGGCGGCGAGACCTACACGTCCCGCTTTCCCGACGATATCGCCGGGTTCGTCCGGAAATACATGCTCAGGGTCTTTCCCGGGCTTTCCGGGGCGGCGATCGACTATGCCTGGGGCGGCACCCTCGCGGTCACCATGGAGCGGATGCCGCACTTCACGCGGCTCGCCCACGATGTCTATTCCGCGCAGGGCTTTTCCGGACACGGCGTGGCAATGGCCACGCTCGCCGGCAAGGTGATCGCCGATGCGGTTGCCGGCACCGCGGAAAGCTTCGATGTCTTCGCCCGCGTTCCGCTGTCGCGATTCCCGGGCGGCAGGCTGTTGCGGCAACCGCTGCTGATCCTCGGCATGCTCTACTACTCGCTGCGCGACCGCCTCTGAACCGGCGCATTGCACCACCCCCTTGGCGCGAGATGGATGACATTCATTCAATCTCGGGGGATAGTATGTGCATGAGGTTTCCCTGCCCACGCCGTCACGGCAAGGAACGACGTCAATCGGGGCCGCGTTTGCTTGACGACGACAAACTCCACACGGCCCGACCAGGACGGCCGCGCACCGGGCTCAGACACCGCCGTGCCTGAAACGCTCGACGATTCCCTCGAACCTGTCCTCGCCAAAGCCATCTCGGGCATGGCTCAGGGCCTGGCGATCTGGCACGGCAGTCTGCGGTTCCGGACGCGCAACCGCGCGTTCCCGGTCGCGGAAGCGGCGGAGTTGGGAATCGATCACCCAGTTGATTATGTTGAGCTTGCGCTCAGCGATTCCGGGGTCGGCATTCCGGATGACGCGCTGGAGCATGTGTTCGAACCCTTCTTTACCACAAAGGACATCGGCAAGGGTTCGGGAGTCGGACTTTCCAGGGTCTACGGTTTCGTCCAGCAATCGAAAGGAACGATCTCGATTGCCAGCCGCCGGGAAGCCGGAACCACTGTCTGTATCCGACTGCCGCGAAGCGAAAAGGATTCCATGATAGAGAGAACGCCGGCATCCACCGCTGAACAGGGTGAGAATGAAATGATCCTTGTGGTCGAGGACGAACCCGACGTCCGCGCGACGACCGTCGCGCTCCTGCGTATTCTCGGCTACCGCTCGATCGAGGCTGAATCCGGCGCCCAGGCGATCGAGGTTCTGTCGGGTCGGCAGGATGTCGATATCCTGATTTCCGATATCGGCCTGCCCGGTGGCATGGACGGCCGGGAACTGGCGGAAGCCGCCCGGAAGCTGCGCCCGACACTGCCGATCCTGTTGATTTCCGGCCATGCCGCCGCCCATTACGAGGACGGCGCGACCCTGCCGGCGCGGATGCAGCTTCTCGAGAAGCCGTTCCGCAAGAACCAGCTCGGTGACGCGATCAGGTCTCTCATCGATTCGAAGGACTAGCGCCATGACCCGCACCGACCCCGGAATTGCCTGGATCACCGGTGCGAGTTACGGAATAGGCCGGGCGGTCGCCCTCAGGCTCGCGGCCGACGGCTGGCGCGTCGCCGCATCGGCTCGCAGCGCCGATGCCCTGAAGACGCTTGGCGACGAGGCCGGAAGGCTTCCGGGCAGCATCGCCGCCTATCCGCTTGATCTCACCGACGGGCCGGCGATCGCCGCGACGGTCGCGCGGATTCGCTCGGACCTCGGCCCGATCGACCAGGCGATCCTGAACGCGGGCAGCCACGAGCCCACGGGCATCGATCCGTTCGAGACAGAGATCTTCGAACGGCTGATCCGCCTCAACCTGCTCGGCACGGTTCACTGCGTCGACGCGCTGTTGCCCGCGATGCGCGAACGCGGTCGTGGCCGGATCGCCGTTGTCGCCTCCGTCGTCGGCTATGGCGGGCTTCCCGGAGCCGCCGCCTACGGAATGACGAAGGCCGGCCTGATCAACATGTGCCAGGCGCTTCGTCCCGAACTCGAACGCGCCGGCATCATCCTCCAGATCGTCAATCCGGGCTTCGTCCGTACGCCGCTGACCGACCGCAACGACTTCCCCATGCCCATGCTGATGGAGGTAGAGGACGCGGCCGAGGCATTTGTCCGCGGTCTCGCGAGCGATCGCTTCGAGATCGTCTTTCCGCGCCGGTTTGCATTCCTGATGAAGTTGCTCGGCATCCTCCCCTACCCGCTTTTCTTCGCTGCAACCCGTCGCATGCTGCGCAAGCCGGGCAAGCGGGACTAGCGACGCCTCAGGGACGGCCGAGAGCAATCTGCCGGACATCGATCCGGCCGTTCCGGAAGCCTGCCTCGCAATAGGCAAGATAGTAGCGCCACAGGCGCCGGAAACGCTCGTCGAACCCCATGGCCAGCAGTTCCGGCCAGGCGCGTTCGAAGCGCCCGCTCCATTGCGCGAGGGTCGCCGCGTAATCGTGGGCAAAGCCGCTGTCACCCACATAGCTCAGCCCGGCGCGGGCGACCTCCGCGCGGATCGCCGCCGGCGAGGGCAGCATGCCGCCCGGGAAAATGTGGCGCTGGACGAAGTCGGTGCCCTTCCGGTAGCCGTCATAGAGGTGGTCGGCGATGGTGATCACCTGCATCGCGGCCCGCCCGCCGGGACGCAGCGACATGCGCATCTTGTCGAAGAATTGCGGCCAGTAGGCCTCGCCCACCGCCTCGAACATCTCGATCGAGGCAATCCGGTCGTAGGCTCCCTCGACATCGCGGTAATCGCGCTTCTCGACGGCGACGCGCTCGTTCAGGCCGGCCCGGAAAATCCGTTCGGCGGCATATTCGTACTGTGCGTCGGAAATCGTGATCGCCGTGATGCGGGCGCCGATCCGCGACGCGGCGAATTCCGCGAAGCCGCCCCAGCCGCAGCCGATCTCGAGCACGTGATGGCCGTCGCGGATATCGGCGGCCTCGGCGATGCGCCGATACTTTGCCGCCTGGGCGTCGCCGAGCGCCATGTCGGGCGCCTCGAACACGGCCGACGAATAGGTCATGCTGTCGTCAAGCCAGCGGCGGTAGAACTCGTTGCCGAGATCGTAGTGCGCCCGGATGTTGCGCCGGGCGCCACGCGGGGTGTTCGCATGCAGGGCGTGATAGATCCATCTGCCGACACGGTAGAGGCGCGAGCCCTCCATTTCGTCACGCCAGCCGCCCATGTTCCGGGCCAGCAGATCGAGCAGCGCGCGGAGATCGGGAGTGTCGCATTCCCGGGCGATATAGGCTTCGGCAAAGCCGACACTGCCACCGCTCATGAGCCGGCGATAGAAGCGCGGGCTGTCGATATGCAGTGTTGCTCCCGGTCCCGGCTCAGCCCCCTCGAACCGTCGCCAGCTGCCATCCGGCAGACGAACGCGGAGGCTGCCGCACCGAATTCGGCTGCCGAGCCGATCCAGAAGATAGCTGGATGCTGTCATGGCGCGCGTCGGCTCCCTGTTGCCCGGCGGCAGGGCGGCGCCGGTCCGCGCTCGAAAATCTAGCGGCAACGCACCGCATCGACTAGTCAGACTACGCTGATTGCAGAAGAATGGATCGCCAGCCGACCGGCGATCACGCCGGCACCAGGCAATACCGATACAGCGCGCTGCCACCGCCGCGCTGATCCGCTTTTCCGGATGGAGCGTAAGCCGTAGCATGACGATCCTTCGCCTGCGTCCGCTGATCCCGGCAGTCCTCGCCTTCGCCCTCCTCCTGTCGGCCTGCTCGCCGCTCGGGATGCTCGACGCGATCGTGCCGAACGAGGGCTACCGGCTGGAAACCGGCATCGCCTATGGCGACGGACCGAGGCGGAAACTCGACCTCTACCATCCGGTCGCCGGTGATTCGGACACGGTGATCATTTTCTTCTACGGCGGCAGCTGGAAGCGGGGCGAACGCGCCGACTACCGTTTCGTCGGCCAGGCCCTCGCCGCTGCCGGATTTACCGTGGTCATTCCCGACTACCGGCTCTATCCCGAGGTGCGCTTCCCGGCCTTCATGGATGACGCGGCCAGGGCGGTCGCCTGGACCCGGCGCCACCTTGTCGCGACGGGCCGGGATCCGGATCGGATCGTGCTCGCCGGACATTCCGCCGGGGCGCACATCGCCGCCCTCCTGGCCCTCAACCCGCGCTACCTCGCGGCCGAGGCAGTGCCGCGGACCGCGATCGCCGGCCTTGTCGGGCTGGCTGGCCCGTATGCCTCCTACATGCAGGACTACGATTCGGTGAAAGCGGTCTTCGCCGGCATCCCGAAGGACGGCAGCCGCCCCTACGATTTCGTCAACGCCGAGGCGCCGCCGACGCTGCTGCTGCACGGCACCGGCGACGACACGGTCTATCCGCAGAATTCCGAGGAACTGGCGAAGGCACTCCGGGCGCTCGGCGTGCCCGTCGTATACCGCCCGATCGCCGATATCGGCCATGCGCGCATCCTCATGGACATCGCCGAACCGTTCCGTAACGACCGGACCTTCGCCGCCATCGTCGACTTTGCCGGCAACAGCGGACCGCGCCTCGCTTCCGGCGCCCGCGTCGGCGACTGAGGCCGGGCGCGGGGCGCCGGACTATCGTCCCGGCCTGGCCGGCGGACTGTACGGTCGGAACGCGAACGCCTAGACTGTCGCCAAGCAATCCGCAATTTCCGAGGAGCCCGCGCGTGATCGTCGAGCAGATCTGGACCGGCAACGCCTACCGCAATTTCAACTATCTGATCGTCTGCCCGGAAACCGGCGAGGCACTGGCCATCGACCCGCTCGACCACAAGAAGTGCCTGGCCGTGGCGAAGGAGAAGGGCTGGACGATCCGCCAGGTTCTGAACACCCACGAGCATGGCGATCATATCGGCGGCAACAAGCCGGTTATCGCCGCGACGGACGCCAAGCTTCTCGCCCACAGGAATGCCCGGGACAAGATCCCCGGGATCGATCGCGGCCTCTCGGCCGGCGACATCATCAAGGTCGGCAAGACCGTCGAGATCGAGGCCCTGGACACGCCGGGCCACACGATGAGCCATGTCTGCCTGCTCAGCCATACCGACCAGCCGGCCCTGATCTGCGGCGACACGCTGTTCAATGCCGGCGCCGGAAACTGTCACAACGGCGGCCATCCGAACGAGCTGTACGACACCTTCGCCAACCAGATCAGCAAGCTCGCCGACAACACGCTGGTCTACCCGGGGCACGAATACCTGGCCAACAATCTCCAGTTCACGCTCGACCGGGAACCGGACAATGCCCGCGCGAAGACGCTGCTGGCCGAGGCCGAGACCCAGGACCCGGAAAAGGCGCTGGTGACCACTCTGGCGCTGGAAAAGGAAATCAATACCTTCCTGCGGCTGCGAAACCCGGGCGTCATCGCCAGGATCCGGGAATCCTTTCCCGACCTGCCGGACGCCCCCGACCCGCGCACCGTTTTCGTCAAGCTGCGCGAACTCCGGAACAGCTGGTAAGCGTGCAGGCCCGGGCGGCGGACGGCAGCCTCCGGGCCCGCCCCGCCGGGCTTGATGACAACAGCCGGGTCAGCTGCCAGCCTTTCCCCGCAGCTGCCCTATTCCGTCGCTGAGGCCGTTCGCGAGCAGGCCGATGTCGTAGGAATAGGACACCATGTTGAAGCCCTGTCGCATCCAGTCCCGCGCGATCTCGACCGTGGGCGCCATGCAGGCCGCGAACTTCCCGTGCGCCTTGCAGGCAGCGAGCAGCGACTGGACCGCCGCGTCGATCCTCGGATGATCGACCTGCCCGGGGATCCCGAGCGAGAGCGAAAGGTCGAACTGGCCGAGATGGGCGCCGTGTATGCCGTCGACCGACATGATCTCGTCAACGTTGGCGACCCCCTTTTCCGTTTCGATCATCGCGAGCACGATGGTTCGGTCCTCGGCGATCCGCATTTTCTCCGCGACGTCACCCGGCGCGTAGTCGTCATGCGCGCCGCCGAACATGGCACCGCGCACGCCGCGCGGCGCATAGCGCGTCCAGGAGACGATTTCTTCGGCCTCGGCGCGGGATTCGACCATCGGCAGCATCAGTCCCATCGCGCCGAGATCGAGCAGGCGCGAGACGAACTGGTACTGCTTGCCCGGCGGCCTGACGATCGGGACCAGCCCGAGACCCCGGCCATAGGCGAACTGGCGCTTCATCTCTTCCATCGAGATGCCGCTGTGTTCCATGTCGTAGAGCGCGAACTCGGCGCCGGCGGCGCTCAGGATTGCCGGCAGGCCGGGCGATACCAGTTCGAAAACCATCGTTCCGAAGGCGGTTTCGCCGCGCTGCAGCTTCTGCTTGACGGGATTGTCTCTCATTTCTTCCTCTATTTGGCCGCGTTGTCCCGATAGCGAAGCAGGCAGTCCTCGCCGAGCGGCAGAATCGGGGAAAAGTCGCGCGCCGCCAGGTATTCCGGCCTCTTGAAGCTACGCCCGCAATTATCGACGGAACAGACGTTGAGATAGAGGATCACCCGGCGCAGCGGCGTGATGTTGACGGTCGAGCCATGCACCACGTTCATGTTCATGAACAACACCGATCCGGCCGGCCCGGTGATCGCTTCCAGGCCCTGCTCCCGGACCAGCCGTTCCAGTGTCTCCAGCGGAATGTCGTAGCGATACTTCGCCGCCGCCGAATGGTCCTCGGCATCGCGGTTTACCCGTGCCTCCTGGACGATACCGATCTTCTGCGTCCGCGGCACCAGCATCAGCGGCGCGTTGCAGGCGGTGACCTCGTCCAGAAGGATCGAGATCATCAGCCCGTCGGGTTCCGGCACGCCGTCGACACGATTGTAGGTGCCGAAGTCCTGGTGCCAGTCGACGATGGCGCCGCCCATCTGCTTCACGTTGACCCGTGACTGGTGGACGTAGATCTGCTTGCCGAGAAGCTGCTCCGCAGGCCCCACCAGTCCGGGGTGCCGGGAAAGCGTGCCGAAACGCTCATCCAGCAGATGCATCCCGTAAACGACATGCGGCTTGCCGTCCTTCTCCCGCATGACTTCGGGGCCATCGTGCCGGCCCAGGTCTTTCACCGCGGCATCGAGAACCTCGAGCTCCGGCGCGCTCAGGACCCCGGGAACGAGGACGTAGCCCTTGTCCCGGTACTCCGCGATCTGTTCCTCTGTGAGATGCATGCGTATCAGCTCCTGTTGGGATTTCCGGAGGCGCTCGTTCGGTGTCAGCGACCCACGAACCAGAGTGCCAGGGGCGGCCAGAACAGCAGCACCCCGAGCGCGACTGCCTGCAAGGCGATGAAAGGGGCGAGACCGGCGAAGATCTCCTGCAGCGTGATGTCCGGTGGCGCGACACTCTTCAGAAAGAATGCCGCCGGGCCGAACGGCGGACTCAGGTAAGCCATCTGGACGTTGACGCAGAACAGGACGCCGAACCACACGGGGTCGAACCCCAGCTGGCTGACCAGCGGCACGAAGATCGGCATCGTCAGCAGGCAGATGCCGATCCAGTCCATCACCATGCCGAGCGCAAAGACGATCAACATCATCACCGCGATGATGCCGAGCGGGCCGATGGGCAGGTTCGTCATGAGGTCGCCGACGAAGCGGGTTCCACCGATCAGGCCGTAGACGCCGATCAGGGCGCTGGCGCCGAAGGTCAGCCAGAGGATCGTGCCGCAGACGCGCATCGTCTGCTTCAGGCTGTCGATCAGCAGACCGGAAGTCAGTGCCCGACGCACCGCGGCGCAGACCATCGCGCCCGCGACGCCGACGGCGGCCGCTTCGCTGACCGAGGCGATCCCCATGTAGATGCTGCCCAGCACGACGCCGACCACGCCGAGCGGCAGGACCAGCCCCTTCAGGTGGACGATCTTCTCGCGGAAGCTGAGCGTGGAGCCGATGTCGGATGGCGGGCCGAGCGAGGGGTTCAGCGTACAGCGCACCCAAATGTAGCCGAGATAGAGAAACGCGAGCAGCAGACCCGGTCCGATCGCCGCGAGGAAAAGATCCCCGATGGAAACGCTCGCAGTCAGACCGTAGATGATCAGCACGAGCGATGGCGGGATCATCGTGCCGAGCGATCCGCCGGCGCAGATCGTGCCAATGGCGAGTTTCCGGTCGTACTTGAGGCGCAGCATCTGGGGCAGCGCGACCATCCCGAGCAGCATGATCTCGCCGCCGACGATGCCGGTCATGGCCGCCATGACGACGGCGGCGATCATGGTCTGCAATGCCACGCCGCCTTTGAGCCGCCCGGACCAGACATGCATGGCGTCGTACAATTCCTGCGCCACCCCGGCCTTTTCCAGGATCGCCGCCATCAGCACGAACATCGGCACCGCGACCAGCGCGTAGCTGTCGACCGTCGTGTAGATCCGGCTGGCAATGAGCGGCAGCGCGTTCGGACCGAAGGTCAGGAGGGCCGTGACCACGGCAACCGAGCCGGTCACGAATACCAGCGGCACGCCCAGCATCATGAAGATGACGATCGCCCCGCCCATGAGGGCTGTTATCGTGCCGAGATCCATCTGCCGGAACTGCCCTGTCTAACGGGGTTTGTTGCGTTGCTGCACCAGGAGCAGCACCGCCATGAGGGCCGCGATGACAACGATCAGCGGCTTCAGGATCGCCGGGGTCGGCGAATTGAAGGCGGTCCGCGTGCTGTGCCAGTTGGAGAGCGCCTCCCAGGCGTGCGACCAGCCGCCCCAGACGATCGCCAGCAGGAAGACCAGTCCGAGCAACAGGCTGAGAAGATCAACCGCCCGCCGCGCCGAGGGCGGCAGGCGGTCTCTCAGAACGGTGACCTGGATATGCTCGTTTCGCGCCAAGGCATAGAGGCCGCTCACGACGAAACAGCAGGCGCTGAGCAGCACCGTGAGTTCATGCACCCAGGATGTCGGCGCATCGAAACCGTAGCGAAGCGCGACCTCGTAAACCGAAATGATCACGGCGACGAGGAACAGCGGCGACATCCATTCGCCAAGCATTTCCGCGAAGCGCGTCAACGGGTCGCTTTTTCGATTCGCATCCAAGGCGGTAACTCTGGTGCCGCCCGGTTACGACAGCAGGCCGATCTGTTTCAGGAACGTGGTCTGGCTGTCGACGATCTTTCTCGCCATCGGCGAATCCGCCGCGAGTTCCTGCCAGATATCCGACGCGGCCTCGCGGAACTTCCGGCGCTCTTCCATCGGCCAGTCGATCAGTTCCAGCCCGCGATCCTTCGCGGTCTGCGCGATCTTCTGATCCTCGATCATCAGTCGCTGATACATGTCACGGCCGAAATCGCGCGTCGCGACGACAAGGATCGACTTGAGATCGTCCGGCAGAGCGTTCCAGCGATCCATGTTGACCACGATGTCGGTCGCCGGCATCGAGTGGAAGCCCGGATAGAGCGCGTAAGGCGCGACCTTTTCGAAGCCCAGGTCGACGTTCATCGAGAGAGTGCCCCAGTCCGTCGCGTCGAGGACGCCGCGTTCGAGCGAGGTATAGACCTCGCCGCCCGGCAGGTTGACCGGGGCGCCGCCGAAATGCTGCAGGATCTTGCTCACGGCACCGGTCGGGGCCCGCATCTTGACGCCCTTCAGATCGCTGACGCCGCGGATCGGGACCTTGCTCGGGATCGATTCCATGCCGTGCCAGACGAGGCCCGCATGATAGGTGCCATGCGCCGCGTAGAGCTCCCGGGCCAGTTCCTTGCCGCCGCCATACTCGTACCAGGCCTGCATCTGGTCCGGGCGCTCGTAGGCACCCGCCAGATCGCCGAGCATCACGAAGGCGATGTCCTTCTGGGCGACATATCCGCCGCCACCGTTCTGGCCGTCGAGGATGCCGTTCTGAACCGCGTCGTAGAGTTCCAGGGCGCCGACGACGGAGCCGCCCGCCAGCGGCTCGATCGTCAGGCGTCCGCCACTCATCTCGCCGACGTTCGTGCAGAATGCCTTGAAGATCTCCATGTTGATGGAGCCGGCGGCCCAGAGGGTCTGGAAACGCCAGCTGAACTGGGCCTCCGCCTTCGCCGAGCCGGCCCCGAGGCCGAGCGCGATCGGCGCTGCGCCACTGGCGATCATGAAGCGGCGGCGACCCTTGGAAACAGATTTCTCAGTCAATGTCATCCCTCCCTGGAGTTTTTTTGTTTCTGGCTGGCGGGTCTCGGACCCGCGCCGGAGCCGAGGGACTCTAGCGGCTCCCTGAAAGGCCGGCATCACCCGAACGGGTTACCCACGAGCGCGCGGCCTTGTGCGGACCTCCTGATTGCCCCATGCTCGGCTGTTCTCAGTGTTCATGAGGAGACCGCCATCGTGCAGTTGCCCGACCGCCTGGTGGAGCGCATCTACGATGCCAGCGTCTTGGACGCCGCTTGGTCGGACGTTGTGCCCGCGATAGCGGACCTCTGTGGCGCACGCAGCGCCGTCATCCTGGTCAATGACAGGGTTACGGGAGAATTGTCCTTCGCCGACGAGTTCGGCGTCGGAACCGAGTATCGCCGCGCCTATCTCCAGGACCTCCGGCAGGACGACCTGCGTCTCGACGACCTCGTCCAGCAGCCGCTCGGAACCGTGCGAACCGACACGATGATTCCCCGCTATGCCGCCTACCGGCAGAGCCGGGCCTATCGCGAACTGTACAAGAAGCTGGGCACGGAGCATGCCCTCGGTGCCTTCATTTTCAGCGACGGCCGTCGATCCTATGGCCTGCGGGTTTTCCGCTCCGAGAATGAAGGCGCGTTCGGCAGCGCCGAGATCGAGCGCTACCAGGGGCTTCTCCCGCACCTGGCGCGGGTCTTCCGGATCCGCAGCCTTCACCAGCGCGAGCGTGACCTTGCCTCGCGGTTGCAACACGTTCTGGATGTCCTGCCCTGGGGCATCTGCCTGGTCGACGAGGACGGTGCCCTTGCCGCCCATAACGGCATCGCGAAGGAACTGCTCTTCAATGCGGAGCGGCCGCTGGCGACGAAGGTCCGCCGCCTCGCCGGCGAGGCACTGTCCGAGTGGCGGGTATCGGGCCGGCAGCGCCAGGTTTCGGTTCTGCGCGTCGACGGAAGAAACGATCAGGACGAGACCGCGCGGCTGCATGTCCTGATCGAGGTGATCCCGGAGAATTCGACCTGGACAGGAAACGCGGAACCCCTGGTCATGGTGGTGCTCGCCACGCCGGCGCCGGATGCCGAGCGCCAGGCGGAGAACCTTGCCGCGCTTTACGACCTGACCTGCCGCGAACGGGCGGTCGCCCGGCATCTCCTGTCGGGTCAGCGCATTGCCGCGACCGCGGAACTGCTGGACATCGCCTTCGAGACGGCCCGCAGCCATCTTCGGAGCATCTTCGCGAAGACCGGGGTTTCGCGGCAGACCGACCTGGTGCGTATCGGGCTGAGCACGCCGGCGATAGCCGGATCGCGGCCACCGGAAAGCGACCTGATCGATCACTAGTCGATGGCCAGGCCGGGCCATCGCCAATGACCGGCTCGGCCCGCCTGTCCAGCAGTCGGCGGTCGTGATTGCGTCTATTGAAGGATCGGGCAGCGGGCCTCGGCCCCGGCATGACCCGAAAGATCGATGGCGTCCCCTAGGGGAATCGAACCCCTGTTTCCGCCGTGAGAGGGCGATGTCCTGACCGCTAGACGAAGGGGACGCGGTCGAGGCGCTGTAGATAGCGACAATCGGCGATCGGATCAAGGGGTTTCCGACAGCCTCGCGGGCCTTCACCCGCTGCGACCGGCCGGATTGTCCGGAGCCGCTTGCGCCTTTCGCCGGGCGACCCGACAATCGGCCGTTGTCGCCGACCTGGGGGATCCCTTATGCCGTCTGCCGCGAACGACCGCGCGCTCGCCGATGGGCGCCGCCTGCTCCGCCACCTGGCGGCGCGAATCGACTTTCCCGTGGCGTTCCGGCTCTGGGACGAAAGCGTGATCCCGTTCGACGGAACGGCATCCGGCGCCGATACGGGCGCCGCAGGAGAGCCTCGCCATGTCGTCCGGATCGCCGGGCCGGACGTCTTCCGCGCGCTTATTCGCCGGCCGGGACTGGAGACCCTGTTCCGGCTCTATGCGACGGGCCGGATCGACATCGAGGGCCGCGACCTGATCGGCCTGTTCCGCGCCGGCCAGTCCTGGAAACGCGGCCGGCCCTCGCCCGGGAGCCTGATCCGCGGCCTGCCGCTCGGGGCAACCCTCCGCCTCGCCCTCGGCGGCCGGAGCGACGCGGGACCCGCCGCCGGCCATGTCTATGAAGGCGAGGAAACCGGGCGCGACGCGGCCCGACGCGACAACAGCCGCTTCATCCAGTTCCATTACGATGTAAGCAACGATTTCTACCGGCTCTTCCTCGATCCGGAGATGCTCTATTCCTGCGCCTATTTCCACGACTGGTCCGAGCCGCTCGAGCAGGCGCAGAAGAACAAGCTCGACATGATCTGCCGCAAGCTCCGCCTGCGGCCGGGCGAGCGTTTCCTCGACATCGGCTGCGGCTGGGGCGCGCTGATCTGCCACGCCGCGACCCATTACGGGGTCACCGCCCACGGCGTCACGCTGAGCGAGGCGCAGTTCGAGCATGCCCGGGCGAAGATCGATCGGCTCGGCCTCGCCGACCGGGTAACGGTCGAGCTCCGCGATTACGCGACCCTTGACGGCGAATGGGACAAGATCGCCTCGATCGGCATGTACGAGCATGTCGGGATCGCCAACTACCCGGCCTATTTCAAGAAGCTCCAGCACCTGCTGCGCGACCGTGGCATCCTGCTCAACCACGGCATCACCCGGCGCGCCAAGCGCAAGCCGAAGACCTTCCGGCGGATCAGCCAGGGCCGGCGGATCATTCTCCGCTACATCTTCCCCGGCTCGGACCTCGACCATATCGGCAATACGCTGGACGTCATGGAGACCGCCGGCTTCGAGATCCACGACGTGGAAGGCTGGCGGGAACATTACGCGCTCACCTGCCAGCACTGGTATGAACGGCTCACCGACAATGCCGACGCGGCGATCGACGAGATCGGGGCGGAACGCTACCGGATGTGGCTCGCCTACCTCGCGGGCGTCTCGGTCGGTTTCGAGGCGGGGCCGCTCCGCATCTTCCAGGTCGTCGCCAGCAGCCAGGCGCGCAAGGGACCGTCGGAACTGCCGCCCACCCGGGCCGACCTCTACGCCTGAACGCCGGCGTGGGCGCGGGCCGAGGCAATGAGCGCGGCGACGCTCTCCGCCTCGCTGTTCCAGGCGGTGACAAGACGGACCACCGGCGCCTCGGCGGTCCCCATCACGTAGAAACGGAAGCCGTCCGCCTGCAGGCCCGCGATCACCGGCCCGGGCATCGCGAGGAACAGCTCGTTGGCCTCGACCGGCTGGAGCAGTTCGACACCCGGTATCGCGCCGAGGCCGTCGGCCAGCCGCGCCGCCATGGCGTTCGCGTGCCGGGCGTTGCGGAGCCAGAGATCGTCGGTCACATAGGCGCGGAGCTGCGCCGAGATATAGCGCATCTTTGAATAGAGCTGGCCGGCCCGCTTGCGCCGGAAGGCGAAATCGCCGGCCTTCCCAGGATCGAAGAAGATCACCGCCTCGGCGGCCATGGCGCCGTTCTTCGTCGCGCCGAACGACAGCACGTCCACGCCGGCTTTCCAGGTGAGGTCCGCGGCGCTGCAATTCTGCGCCGCGACGGCATTCGCGAAGCGCGCGCCATCCATGTGCAACGGCAACCCGGCTGCCTTCGCGACGCCGGCAATGGCGGCAATCTCGTCGGCACTGTAGACCGTGCCGAGTTCGGTCGCCTGGGTGATGCTGACCGCCGCCGGCTGGACGTGGTGGACGACACCGGCCCCGGCATTGGCGATCCGCGCTGCGAGGGCCGCCGGGTCGAGCTTGCCGCGCGGGCTCGGCAACGGCACGATCTTGGCGCCGCCGGTGAAGAATTCCGGTCCGCCGCATTCATCGACGTCGATGTGGGCGTCCTCCTGGCAATAGATCGCGCCATAGGGCGGCACCAGCACCGAGAGTGCCAGCGCGTTGGCGACCCCGCCGGTCCCGACCGGGAAGGCCAGGACCTCGCGCTCGAACAGCTCCGAACAGAGGCGGGAAAAGGCCTGCGTCTCCTCGTCGTCGCCGTAGCCCATCGCGTTGCCGTGATTGGCGCGGGCCAGCGCCTCCATGATTTCCGGGCAGACGGGGGCGGTATTGTCGCTGGCGAAATTCACGGCACGTGCTCTCTGCTGGTTCCTGTTCGGCATTATCAGGCGGCGGCGCCCTCGGCAATGATCAGCGGCATCGGCGCGAAGCCGCCGCGCCGGTCGGGCCGGAAGGCGTTTGCGGCGATCATCTGGCCATCGAGAATGCCGGCAATCAGCCAGACCAGGTCCGGTTCGAAGATGTTGGCTGCGTCGGTCGCCGAGGGAAAGGCCCACCCGTCCGGATGGCTATGCCAGGCGCCGACCACCGCCGGTCCGCCCTGGCGATGCTGGCGTTCGAGACCGATGCGCAGGCCCGGATCCACCTCGAAGCCGCGCACCGGGTCGTCCGCCAGGTTGGCGCTCGGCTCGACCGCGGTAACCCAGCGGGCGCCGCCCGGCCCCTTCCGTCCGACCAGCAGGCCGCAGGACTCCTCGGGCCACGCCGCCTCGCAGTTGTCGGCGATCCGCTTCATCAGTTCCGGCGGAATCACCAGCATCGGTTCAGTCTCCGGCCGATGGTACGAGCGTGACGATGCCGAGCCGCCGCCCGTTTGCCAGATCGAGCAGCCAGAGCTCGCTCCGGCCGTCCGCCAGCGCGATCGTCAGCACCAGCCTGCCGCCACCGACCGCGCTATCGACCAGCCGGGCGCCCGCCGGTAGATCGAGCAGTGGCGCGGTGAACGGCGTCCCCGGCGCGACCGGCGCGGGCTCGGCGGCGACGGTCGGCGCGGCGTCTCCGGCGGTCATCTGCGACATCCGCTTGTAGACGGTGACGATCACCACGCCGAGGGAAACCACGATCAGCGCGCCGAGAACGATGACGATCGTCTTGAGCAGGCGTATGTTCCCGGTCAATGGTTGTGTCATTGCCTCATCCCGAAGCGCCCATGGAAGTGCTGGAAACCGAATACCGTATCGCCGTCGCCGAAAGCGAGGCCGGCGACAGGCTCGACCGTGTCCTTGCGGCGCATCTCCCCGATCTCTCGCGCACCCGGGTGAAGGCACTGATCGAGGCGGAGAAGGTCCGCTCAGGCGCGCAGACGATAGCCGAGCCCTCCTACCGGGTCAAACCGCAGCAGATCTTCATACTCGCGGTTCCGGTGGCGGTCGATGCCGAGCCTGCGGCGCAGGAAATCCCGCTCGACATCGTCCACGAGGACGACGATCTGGTCATCGTCGACAAGCCGCCCGGGCTGGTCGTTCATCCGGCGCCGGGCAACGCCGACCGGACCCTTGTGAATGCCCTGATCCATCATTGCGGCAGCAGCCTCAGCGGCATCGGCGGGGTGCGCCGGCCGGGCATCGTGCACCGCATCGACAAGGACACTTCCGGCCTGCTCATCGTCGCCAAGAACGACATGGCCCATGCGGCCCTGGCGAAGCAATTCGCCGCGCACAGCCTCGAACGGCATTACCGCGCCATCGTCTGGGGCGTGCCGAGATCATCCAGCGGCGAGATCCGGGGCAATATCGGCCGCGATCCGCGCCACCGAAAACGCATGGCCGTGGTCGCCGACGGCGGCAAGGCGGCGATCACCCATTACCGGGTGCTCGAGCGCTTCGGCGAGCTCGCCAGCCTCGTCGAATGCCGGCTGGAGACAGGGCGGACGCACCAGATCCGCGTCCACATGACGCATATCGGCCATCCGCTGGTCGGCGATAGTCTCTACGGGCGCAATCGACGCGGCAGGCAATCCGCGTCCGATGCATCAATGCGCGAGGCACTGAACGCGTTTCCGCGCCAGGCGCTGCACGCCGCGAGCCTTGGAATCATCCATCCCAGAACCGGCAAGACCTTGAAATACCTCGCAGAAATACCAAATGACATGAAGACGCTCCTGGTAGTGCTGCGGAACGAGACGATGCGACCGTAAATTCGTCACAATCCTTTCGCTCAATCGTCAACATGGAACCATCGGGGGCGAAAAGCGGTTATCCGCAAGGCAGACACGCCGAAAGACCCGTCAACTGCGAGACTCTCGCCGCTACCGGCCATTCGAGGGGAATTTGAGATGAGCACACCCAATTTGCCGTCCCTGACGCCGGAGGGAAGTCTTTCCCGCTATCTCCAGGAAATCCGCAAGTTCCCGATGCTGGAACCGGATCAGGAATACATGCTCGCCAAGAGCTGGGTCGAGCATGGCGACACCGACGCCGCGCACCAGCTCGTGACCAGTCACCTGCGGCTGGTCGCGAAGATCGCCATGGGCTACCGCGGCTACGGCCTTCCGGTCGGCGAACTGATCGCCGAAGGCAACGTCGGCATGATGCAGGCGGTCAAGCGCTTCGATCCGGAACGCGGCTTCCGCCTCGCCACCTACGCGATGTGGTGGATTCGCGCCGCCATCCAGGAATATATCCTGCGCTCGTGGTCGCTGGTGAAGATCGGCACGACGGCGGCGCAGAAGAAGCTGTTCTTCAACCTTCGCAAGGTCAAGGGCCAGATCCAGGCCATCGAGGAGGGTGATCTTTCACCGCAGCAGGTGGAGACCATCGCGACCCGGCTTTCCGTGAGCGAAGACGACGTCATCAGCATGAACCGCCGCATGGCGGCTCCCGACCACAGCCTGAACGCCCCGATGCGCATCGATGGCGACGGCGAATGGCAGGACTGGCTGGAGGACGACACCCCGAGCCAGGAGACGGTTTATGCCGAACGCGAGGAGCTCGACAACCGCCGGCGCCTGCTGCATCAGGCGATGGAAGGGCTCAACGACCGTGAAAAGCACATCCTGGTCGAGCGCCGGCTCCGTGACGAACCGAAAACGCTCGAGGAACTGAGCCAGGAATACGACATCAGTCGCGAACGCGTGCGCCAGATCGAGGTGCGCGCCTTCGAGAAGCTGCAGAAGTCGATGAAGACCAAGGCGCTCGACGAGCGGCTGGGCGGCGGTCCGGCCTGACCGGAACCGAAGCGCCCGGATAAGGGAAGAGCGGCGCCTATTGGCGCCGCGGTTCCTCGATAACGCGGTTTCCCCATTCCGCGACCAGGGCGGCCTTGCGCTTTTCCAGGACGGCCAGTTCGTGACGATAGCGGACACCCAGAACGGTGGCCGCGACATGCGGCATGAACCACATCAGGAACATCGCCAGCCCCGCGCCGCCGAGCATCAGCGCCCACATGAAGGGGTCTGCGAGCATGATCGACGCGGTCGGCACCGAATGGCCGCGCGCCCAGAGAATCCCGAGAACCGGCAGGACGCCCGCCAGATTAAGCGAGAACATCGTCGCCAGCGCGCCGGAGGCACGGCGCGGCGCGGTGAAGAACAGGATGATCGTCGGCAACATGCCGCAGATCAGTATCATCACGCTCGGCAGCGCGACGAACGACAGCATGATCAGCATGATGCCGATCAGGCACGCCAGCAGGACCGGTGAGCCCCCGCCGCCCGCTGCTTTCGCCGCCGCCTTCTTAGCCATCGACCTCTCCTATGTCAGAAAGACGAAGAGCGTGCCCGCGGCGCTCGCCATCATCGCGATGAAGGCGGCGGACGAGGCCAGCCAGTCAGAGAGATCCTGGGTCGCGATGCTTTCCCGGGCCGGACGCGCGGCGAGCACCCGGCAACGCCGGTCGATCTGTCCGTAATACGCCACGGCGTCCTCGAACTCCGCCCGGTCGATCCGCAGCTGCGCCGCCAGGTCGAGGCTGTCGTGCATGCGCGAAAGGTCCCCCTTCTCGGCCAGCGCGTCGATCTTGGCGACCAGCACCTCGCGCCGCGCCGTGGAGAAGATTTCGCTCATCTGGGAACGCAGCATCGCGGCAACGGCGCGGCTCAGCCCCGGCAGCGACTTCGCGTGGAAATGGTGCTGCAGGGTCGCGAGCAAGGACAGCACGGCGACCGCCCATTGGATATCGGTCGGTTGCCGGCTGCCGATCTCCTTCAGCACGCCATCGACATTCTCGACCCGGCTGGCGATGAAGGCCGCGACATGGCGATCGAAGATTCGCGATTTCTGGGAGATCTGGCTCGCCCGGACATCGAGTGCCGCGAGCAGTTCCCCGATCGTGCCCACATAGGCGTTGTCCAGAGTCGGACTGAGGCAGGGCAGGTCCGGATTGAGCTCGTAGAGAACGCGCTCCATGCCCTTTCCGTATTGCGTTGCGTCGTTCACGAAATGAGCGATCCGCACTGCGATCGGCTCGGTGATCGAGGTCCGCTCGGACTTGATCCGCTTCGCCTCGTGGGTGATCCATTCCCTCAGCAGCGGCCCCGCCAGAAACTCGGCGATGGTCGCAACCCGGGCGCCGTCGCCGGAACCCACCGCATCGACGATCGCGGCCGGAAGTCCGCCGCGGGCCAGTCGCAGGCCGCGATACCAGATCGGCCCGTCCGGATCGAGCGCGAGCGCTGTCCGTGACACCAGCATCGCCTCCAGCGCCGCCGGGCGGCCGCTCGACGCGCCGCCCCGCGCGACCGCTTCGGCAATCTCTACGGCCATGCGCTGGTCGCCGAGCGAGTTCCTAATCCAGCTCTCCAGCTTGCCGCTGGCGATGAAGCGCGCCGCCTTCGCCGGACTCTCGGTCAGGGCGACGGCCAGCGCGCGCGGGTGGACATGATCCTCGCCGGCGAACTGGCAGGGACTGGGGGCATGACGGTCACCGGCATGGACCACGGCCTCCTCGAGAAAGCCCTCGGTCCAGCGCTTGACGCGCTCGGCTGTCCAGCGACGCTCGATACTGTCGGACAGCAGGCCGGCAATCAGCACCCGCTTCCGGCTCGAACAACGCAGATTCCGTGTCAGGGCCTTGCAGGAACCCTCGCTCAGCCGGCGCCGGGTCGTGATCGTCGCCGCCTCGTCCGCGAAGGGTGTCTCGCCGCCCAGAATCGCGACGACCAGCACGCCGAGCGCGTAGAGATCGGCTTCACGGTTCGTCCAGCCGCGGGCAAACGGTTCGGCGATTGCCGATTCCACCTGTTCGTAGACGCTGTGACTGAGCGCTCCGGGTGGCGCGCTGACACATTCGCCGAGCACGATTCCCTCGGCCTTGTCGTTGCCGAAGAAGACATTGTCGAGCGAGATCGCCCGATGGGCGAAGCCGCGCTCGGCGAGGCCCGACAGCGCCTCCGCGATACGCGGAAGGAGCACGTTCGCCAGGAACTTCTCGAGATGATCGGGCTTCAGCGCCGAGAGATGCTCGCGAAGCGGCGGGCCCGGCCGATCGAAGATCAGGACACGCCGTGAGATACCCTTGACGCCGCTGCCGACCGGGCCGTCGGCAACCGGGCACAACAGGCTGGGAACGGGCTGCCGGATAAGCTTCGCGATCAGCGTCTTGCGGCAGGGTGTCGCCCGGTCGAGCGAAAGCGCGAAGAGCGGGCGGCCCGCATTGTCCCTGTCATGGGCGCGAAAGGCGCGGGCGCGGCCGCGGTCATAGGCCGGCAGCGGTGCGTTGAAATCGACACGATAGCGATCGCCGATGGTACCGGCGGGCAAGCCGGTATCCGCGTCGTCTTCCGCTATCTCGTCCTCGAATTCGGCAATTGCCGCCATCGACGCAGGTGCTCACCGGACCCAGTGGAGAAATCCCGTCCGGAAATAACACCATATGGAGCGTTAATACGCGGTAAAGCCCCGTCCGGTAGCGAGCCGCCGTCAGCCGGCGAAGGGGTCGCGCACCAGGATCGTGTCGTCGCGCTCCGGCGAGGTGGACAGCAGCGAGACCGGCGCCTCGATCAGTTCCTCCAGGCGGCGGATATACTTCACCGCGGTCGCCGGCAGGTCGGCCCAGCTGCGCGCGCCTTGGGTGCTCTCCTGCCAGCCTTCCATCTCTTCGTAGACGGGCTCGACCGCCGCCTGCCCCGGCATGTTCGCCGGCAGGTAATCTGTGATCGTCTCACCCAGCCGATAGCCGACGCAGACCTTGAGCGTCTCGAGCCCGTCGAGAACATCGAGCTTGGTCAGCGCGATGCCGTTGATGCCGGACGTCTTGATCGCCTGGCGCACCATCACCGCGTCGAACCAGCCGCAGCGCCGGGCCCGCCCGGTGACGGTTCCGAACTCGCGCCCGCGCTCGCCAAGCCGGCGGCCGATATCGTCGCTGAGCTCGGTCGGGAACGGTCCCGATCCGACGCGCGTCGTGTAGGCCTTGGTGATGCCGAGCACGAAACCGACCTGGCCGGGGCCGACACCGCTGCCGACCGCCGCCTGTCCGGCCAGGGTGTTCGAAGAGGTCACGAACGGATAGGTGCCGTGATCGACGTCGAGCATCGCGCCCTGCGCGCCCTCGAAGAGGATCCGGCGGCCGCTCCGGCAGGCCTCGTCAAGAACCCGCCAGACGGGCGCGGCAAAGGGCAGGATCTCCGGCGCGACCGCCAGCAGCTGATCGACCAGCGCGGCGCCGTCGACCGGGGCCTGGCCGAGCCCCTTCAGCAGGGCGTCGTGGTGGGCAAGCAGTCGCCCGACCTTCATTTCCAGCGCGTCCCGGTCGGACAGGTCACAGATCCGGATGGCCCGGCGCGCGACCTTGTCCTCGTAGGCCGGGCCGATGCCGCGACGCGTCGTGCCGATCTTCTGGCCGGCGCTGGCGTCCTCGCGCAGGGCGTCGAGTTCCCGGTGCAGCGGCAGGATCAGGGTGGCGTTCTCGGCGATCTTGAGATTGTCGGGCGAGATCTCGACGCCCTTGCCGCGCTGTTCGGCGATTTCCTCGAGCAGGGCCCAGGGATCGATCACGACGCCATTGCCGATGACCGACAGCTTGCCCCCCCGGACGACACCGGACGGCAGCAACCGAAGCTTGTAGGTCACCCCGTCGATGACCAGCGTGTGACCGGCGTTATGCCCGCCCTGGAAGCGCACCACGACGTCGGCGCGCTCCGACAGCCAATCGACGATCTTGCCCTTGCCCTCGTCCCCCCATTGGGAACCGACCACGACGACATTAGTCATTTCAACGACTGTCCTTCTACGGAATCGACGCGCGAATGCCCGTGCCGCCTAAAGCGGCGTGGGCGCTCCGCCCTGGAGGATATGGCTGCAGCCGTGGCGTTCCGCTTCCGCCTTCGGCTCCTGCTCGGGCACCAGTCCGGCCCGCGTCCGCCAGCCCTGGCGGCGCAATTCGCGGGCCGCCGCGAAACCTGTCCCGTAGGGCAGGTAGATGCGCTCCGGCACCGCAGCCGCGGGCACCGCGCGGGCCAGCGAATCGAGATAGAGCGTGAAGCCGATCGCCGGCTCGCCGCTGCTCAGATGATAACGGCCGCCGCGGCCCAGTTCGCCGCGCACGCCGCGGGCGAACAGCGTGAAGCTGACGCCGGTCTGGTACTCGAAGCCCCGATACTCGGTCGGATCGACGGTCAGCAGCACATCCGGCACGGCCGCCGCCAGCGTCGCGACAAGTTCGGCGAGTTCGCTGCGCATCGCCGCCGCCTCGTCCGGCAGCGACAGGCGTTCCAGCCTCGCGATCGCCTCGGCCGCCGGGCCGCCGGCGGCAAGCAGCGCGCGAAACACCTCGCCGGCGCCATTCTCGAAGCCGACGAGAGCGCCGGCATCCTTGCGGTCCAGCGCATCGCGCGCCCGGGCGGAGGCTTCGGCGTCGAGGCCGAGGCCGCGACAGACCGCGGGGACCAGGGTTGGCAGTGTCAGATCGACCGACAGCCGGGCGACCTCGACCCCCTGCAGTGCCTCGACGGCGAGCAGAACGACTTCGGCGTCGGCGGGAATGCCCTCGGCGCCGATCAACTCGACCCCGGCCTGGGCGAACTGCCGTTCCGGCCGTAGCTGGCTGCCGCGCACGCGCAGCACCTGGCCGGCATAGGAAAGCCGGAGCGGCCGGGCGGCGCGGGCCAACCGCGTCGTCGCGATTCGCGCCACCTGGGGCGTGATGTCGGCGCGCAGCCCCATCATTCGCTGCGAGACCGGGTCCATCACACGGAACATCTGCGGCGCCAGGGCGACGCCCGGCCCGTCCAGAAGGCTGTCCTCGAACTCGATGAGGGGCGGCTTGACCCGGTCATAGCCGTTGGCATCGAAGGCGGCGACCAGCCGTTCGACCAGGATCGCCTCGCCCTTGGCCTGCGGCGGCAGACCATCGGCGAGACCGGCGGGAAGCAGTCCCTTGCGCGTCGTATCATTCATGGCGTGCGGAGTTAAAGCACAGATAGCCGACGTCGCCAATGCTTCCTTGAAGCGGTCCCGGCGCCGGCCCGAAAGCCGGCGCCGGCAACCCTCAACCCGGAAAGGCGAGCGGCTTCACCTGCTTGACATGGTCGAGCCCGGAAACCGTCTTCATGACCTCGTCAGACAAGGTCTCGTCGATCTCGAGCAGCGCCAGCGCATCGCCGCCCGGCGCCGCGCGGCCGAGGTTGAAGGTCGCGATATTGACCCCGCCCTTCGCCAGCGTGGTACCGAGGGCGCCGATCAGGCCCGGCTTGTCGTCGTTGGTGATCAGCAGCATGTGCGGGCGGAGAACCGCCTCGATGCCGATGCCGTTGATCTCGACGACGCGCGGATGATGGTCGGCGAACAGCGTGCCGGTGACGCTGCGCTGCCGCTTCTCCGTCGTGACCGTCAGGCGGATCGCCGTCTGGTAGGGATCGGCGCGCTCGTTCGTCGCGATGGTGAGGTCGATGTTGCGCTGCTGCGCGACCACGACCGCGTTGACCATGTTGACCGAATCGAGCAGCGGCTTGAGCAGTCCCTGCAACATGACCGCCGTCAGCGGCTTGGTGTTGAGCATCGCGACATGGCCCTGGTATTCGATCAGGACCTTCTTCAGGACATGCTCGGTGACCTGGCCGGCGAAACTTCCGAGCTGCTGGGCAAGCGCCATGTAGGGCTTGAGGCGCGGCGCCTCCTCGGCCGTGACCGAGGCCATGTTGAGCGCGTTGGTGACCGCGCCGAGCAACAGGAAGTCGGACATCTGCTCGGCCACCTGGATCGCGACATTCTCCTGCGCCTCAAGCGTCGAGGCGCCGAGATGCGGGGTCGCGACGACATTCTCCATGCCGAACAGGATGTTGTTCTCGGCCGGCTCCTCGGCGAATACGTCCATCGCCGCGCCGGCGACATGGCCGCTCTCCAGCGCCGCCTTGAGATCGGCCTCGACGATAAGGCCGCCACGCGCGCAATTGACGATCCGGACGCCCTTCTTCGTCTTGGCGATCGACTCCTTGTTCAGCATGCCTCGGGTCTGGTCGGTCAGCGGCGTGTGGAACGAGATGAAGTCGGCGCGGGCCAGGAGGTCGTCGAGTTCGACCCGCTCGACGCCGAGATCCGCGGCCCGCTCGGCGGAGAGGAACGGATCGTAGGCGACCACCTTCATCGAGAGGCCGAGGGCCCGTTCGGCGACGATCGAGCCGATGTTGCCGCAGCCGACGATGCCGAGCGTCTTGCCGTACAGTTCGACACCCATGAAACGGGACTTCTCCCACTTGCCGGCGTGCGTCGAGGCGTTCGCCGTCGGGATCTGCCGGGCCAGCGAGAAGAGCAGCGCGATGGCGTGCTCCGCCGTCGTGATGGCGTTGCCGAACGGCGTGTTCATCACGCAGACGCCGGCCTCGGTCGCCGCGGTGACATCGACATTGTCGACGCCGATCCCGGCCCGGCCGACCACCTTCAGGTTCTTGGCCGCCTTCAGCACCTTGTCGCTGACCTTGGTGGCGGAACGGATCGCGAGCCCGTCATACTCGCCGATACAGGCAAGCAGCTCTTCCTTGCTCATCCCCGGCTTCTCGTCGACCTCGATGCCGCGAGCCCGGAAGATACGCGCCGCGTTGGGGCTCATCTTGTCGGAAATCAGTACCTTGACCATGTCCAGTATCCTTACGCGGCGGGGGCGCCGAAGCGCGCCTTGATGTCTTCGAAAGCCCAGTCGAGCCAGCCGGTGAGCGCCTTCAGATCCGATGCCTCGACCGTCGAGCCGGCCCAGATCCGAAGCCCCGGAGGGGCGTCACGATAGGCGCCGATGTCATAGGCGACAGTCTCGGCCTCGAGCAGTGCCGCGATTTCCTTCGGCACCGCCGCCTGCTTGTCGGCGTCGAGCGCGGTGAACCACGGATCGACGATCTTCAGGCAGACCGAGGTGTTCGAACGAACAGCCGGCCGCACGGCCAGGTAATCGATCCAGAGAGTCGCCGCGACCCAGTCGGACAGCACCTTCGCATTGGCATCGGCGCGGGCCCTGGTGGCCTTCAGGCCGCCGATCTCCTCGACCCATTTGAGCGCATCGAGGACATCCTCGACAGCCAGCATCGACGGCGTGTTGATCGTCTCGCCCTTGAAGATGCCTTCGTTGAGCTTGCCGCCCTTGGTCATGCGGAACAGCTTCGGCATCGGCCAGGCCGGCACGTGACTTTCCAGCCGCGCGACGGCGCGCGGGCTGAGCACGAGCATGCCATGCGCCGCCTCGCCGCCCAGGACTTTCTGCCAGGACCAGGTGACGACGTCGAGCTTGTCCCACGGCAGATCCTGCGCGAACACCGCCGAGGTCGCGTCGCAGATCGCGAGGCCCTCGCGGTCGGCAGCGATCCAGTCGCCGTCCGGGACGCGCACGCCGGAGGTGGTGCCGTTCCAGGTGAACACGACGTCATGCGTCCAGTCGACGGCACCGAGGTCGGGGAGGTCGCCGTAGTCGGCCTTGAGCACCCGGGCGTCGTCGAGCTTGAGCTGCTTCACGACATCGGTGACCCAGCCCTCGCCGAAGCTTTCCCAGGCCAGCAGGTCGACGGGCCGGGGCCCGAGCAGCGACCAGAGCGCCATTTCCACGGCGCCGGTATCGGAGGCCGGCACGATGCCGACGCGATAGTCGGCCGGAATGCCGAGGATCGACCGGTGGCGGTCGATGACCTCTTTCAGCTTGGCCTTGCCGATCTTCGCGCGATGCGAACGGCCGAGGCAGGCGTCATTGAGATTTTGGAGGGTCCAGCCCGGCCGCTTGGCACAGGGACCGGACGAGAAATGGGGCGCCTCTGGGCGCGCCAGTGCGGTCATAGTCTAATCCTTCCAGACTAGTAGCACCCCGGTGGGGGGGTGTGGCCCGCGCCGGATATTATGCCTGTTCAAACCCGTGTCAACGGCAATTCGCTGCGCTGCGGAATTTTCGACCGGTGCACCAAGTAGTTATTTCATAAGCGAAATTTCCTGCATGCGCCCCTCCGGCTCACGGCGACGCGCTGCGCTGCGGACCAATCATGGCGGGGCGCGGACCCGGCCGGCCTCTTGCCGGGCGGGCGCTGGCGGGGAAAGATGGCCGTTCGCAGTATCCCTCTCCGGAGTCCGCACCATGATCCCGAATCAACGGCATCTCTTCGAGATCCCCGAGGATGTCGCCTACCTGAACTGCGCCTACATGGCGCCGCTGATGCGCTCGGTCCGGACCGCCGGCGAACGCGGGGTCGCGCTCAAGTCATCGCCTTGGGAGTTGACGCCGGGCGATTTCTTCAGCCAGTCGGAAACCGCCCGGGGCCTGTTCGCGACCCTGATCGGCGCCACCGCCGACGACGTCGCCATTATCCCATCCGCCTCCTACGGGATCGAGATCGCCGCCCGCAACCTGCCGCTGGCACGCGGCACGACGATCCTGATGCTGGCCGACCAGTTTCCCTCCAACGTCTATCCCTGGCAGGCGCGGGCGCGGGAAACCGGGGCGGCGATCCATTCCGTGGCGCGGCCTGCCGACGGCGACTGGACGGCGGCGATCCTCGCCGCCCTGGAGAGCGTCCCGGCCGGCGGGCTTGCCGTCGCCGCGCTGCCCCATTGTCACTGGACCGATGGCGGCCTGGTCGATCTCGCCCTTATCGCCCCCGCCGTCCGCGACCGGGGCGGCCGCCTCGTCCTCGACGTCACGCAGTCGCTCGGCGCATTGCCGCTCGATGTCGGGGAGATTCGTCCGGATTACCTGGTTGCCGCCAGCTACAAGTGGCTGCTCGGCCCCTACAGCCTCGGGTTCGCCTATGTCGCGCCGGAACACCAGGGCGGCCGGCCCCTTGAACAGACCTGGATCGGGCGGGCCGGGTCCGAGGACTTCGCCGGCCTGGTCGCCTATCGGGAGGACAGGCAGCCGGGCGCCCGGTCTTTCGATGTCGGGGAGCGTGCCAATTTCGCGCTGATGCCGATGGCGATCGCGGCGCTCCGGCAGATCCTCGACTGGGGCACGGCCGAGATCCAGGCGACCTTGCGAGCGATGACAGACAGCATCGCGGAAGGGGCCCGATCGCACGGCCTGATCGCCGCCGACGGGTCGAATCGGGCGGGGCATTTCCTCGGGCTGCGGTTCCCGGACGGGCCGCCGGACGGCCTGCTAGCACGGCTCGCGGCGGAGAAGATCTTCGTCAGCCAGCGGGGCGACGCGATGCGGGTGACGCCGCATCTTTACAACAATCAGCGCGACATCGACCGCCTGCTCGCGGCGATCGGCCGGCTCTGAACCACTCGGGAGTGCGAACCATGGACTATGTACGCTTCGGCCGGACCGGCATGAAGGTTTCCCGCCTCTGCCTCGGCGCGATGACCTACGGCACCCCGGAATGGCGCGACTGGGTGCTCGACGAGGAACGAAGCCGGCCCTTCCTGAAGCAGGCCTTCGAGCTGGGGATCAATTTCATCGACAGCTCGAACATCTATTCCCTCGGCCGCTCGGAAGAGATCGTCGGTCGGGCGATCCGCGACTTCTCGCGACGCGAGGACGTGGTACTCGCGACCAAGGTCGGGCTGCCGATGGGCAAGGGACCGAACCAGTCGGGCCTGTCGCGGAAACATATCCTGCATTCGATCGACAAATCCCTCGCCCGGCTCGGCACCGATCATGTCGACCTCTACATCATCCATCGCTGGGATTACGGCACACCGATCGAGGAAACCCTCGAAGCCTTGAACGACGTCGTCCGGAGCGGCAAGGCACGCTATATCGGCGCCTCTTCCGGCTATGCCTGGCAGATGGCCGAAGCGATCGGCATTTCCCGCCGTAACGGCTGGGCCGAATTCGTCTCGATGCAGAATCTCTACAACCTGCTGTATCGCGAGGAGGAGCGCGAAATGCTGCCCTATTGCGCGCATGAGAATATCGCTGTGACGCCATGGAGCCCGCTTGCGCGGGGCTTCCTCGCGGGCACCATGCCGAAGGGCGCGGACGGGGCGACGACACGGGCGCGGACGACCGACAAGCTCGCCGCCGCGATGGTCGGCAGCGATACCGACTATGATATCCTGGCGGCCGTCCAGGGGGTTGCGAAGAAGCGCGGCGTCAGCCCGGCCCGGATCGCCTGCGCCTGGCTTTATGGCAAGCCGGTCGTTACCTCGACGATCATCGGGGCGAGCAAGCCCGGCCATCTGGAGGACGCGGTCGCGGCCTTCGACATCGTGCTCGAGGCGGACGAGATCGCGGCGCTCGAGGCCCCCTACCGGCCGCGCGCGGTGGTCGGCCATCAATAGCCCGGCCCGGCCCCGGTAACGTTTTGGTGTAGCGACGTGATTTGAAGCGAAGGGGGATCTGTCGCCATTTCTACGCCTATCGGACGATGTCCGTTCAGGCAACGAGACTGAAGGAGAGCTCCTCCATGATCAGATCGCTCCTCCTGGCATCGGCGTTCTCGCTGATCGCCATGGCCAGTGCGCAGGCCGGTGCGCAATATGTCGACAAGTCCGGATTCGCCATCGGCGGCTACGACCCGGTCGCCTATTTCGATCTCGCGCAGTCCCCGGTGGGCCAGCGGCAGGCGCCCGCCGTTCCCGGCAAGGCCAGCATCACGGCCGAATACAACGGCGCCACCTGGGCCTTCGCCTCGGAAGCGCATCGTGACCGTTTCCTCGCCGATCCGGCGAAATACGCGCCGGCCTATGACGGACATTGCGCCTATGGCATCGCCCAGGGCGGCAAGGTCCCGGGCAACCCGAACCTCTGGCGAATCGTCGACGGCACGCTCTACCTCAACATCACGCCGACGGTGGTCGGGTTCTGGGAAGCGGACATCCCGGACAACCTCTCGAAATCCCGGGCCAACTGGGCCGAGCTCGAATCGAAGCCCGCCTCGGAAAGCAGCTGGAAGGCGCTCGACGACAACAAGGGTACCTACAGCGGCGAGGCGCCGATCACCGACTGAGGCCTGGCGGCCGGTTGCCACCGGCCGGAGCGGTGCAAGGTCAGTCATATTCATCAGCAGAAGGAGAAAGACATGGCAGACAACGGAAAGATCCTCGGCGCGGCAGCGATTGCCGGGGCGGTGGCCCTCGCGGTCTCGGCGACAGCAATCGTGAGCCCGGCTTCGGCCGCGGCCAAGGAGAAGTGTTTCGGCATTGCCCTCGCCGGCCAGAACGATTGCGCCGCGGGCGCCGGAACGACCTGCGCCGGCACGTCCAAGGTCGACTACCAGGGCAATGCCTGGAAGCTCGTCCCCGCCGGTGACTGCATGAAGTTCGGCGTCGAGGAAACGCAGGCCCAGTTCGAGCTTCCGGGCGACCGCAAGGGATCGCTCGAGGCACTCACGCGCGATCTTCCGAGCGCCTGACCCCGTTGGGCCCGATCCCGCCGGAAGCCAGCAGGCTTTCGGCGGGACGGTGCCCGGGAACGCCTGCCATGACCGCCCCAACCCCGACCCGGAGTACACGCATGCCGGTGCCCTCGCGCGCCGGCGTCGGCCTGAAGGCGGACCATGTCGACGCCATCCTCGACACTCGGCCCGATGTGGGCTGGTTCGAGGTCCATGCCGAGAACTACATGGGCGCCGGCGGCCCGCCCCATCGCTGGCTGACCGCGATATGCCGGGTCTACCCCCTTTCCGTTCACGGGGTCGGCCTCTCGATCGGCAGTGCAGGGTCGCTCGACAAGGCGCACCTGGCGCGATTGCGAGCGCTCGTCCGCCGTTACGAGCCCGGCCTGGTCAGCGAGCATCTCGCCTGGTCGAGCCATGCCGGCATCCATTACAATGATCTGCTGCCGCTTCCCTATTCCGCCGAGACGCTGGACCGCGTGGCCGACCATGTCGACCTGCTGCAGGAGACGCTAGCCCGGCCGGTCCTGATCGAGAATCCCGCGACTTACGTCGCTTTCGAGGCGAGCGACATGAGCGAGCTCGATTTCCTGCGGGCGCTCGTGGCGCGGACCGGTTGCGGCCTGCTGCTCGACGTCAACAACGTGCTGGTCTCCGCGACCAACGGCGCTTTCAGCGCGGAGGA
This sequence comes from Oceanibacterium hippocampi, assembly GCF_900172325.1. Taxonomy (GTDB): domain Bacteria; phylum Pseudomonadota; class Alphaproteobacteria; order Sneathiellales; family Sneathiellaceae; genus Oceanibacterium; species Oceanibacterium hippocampi. Next base: position 512,487 of record NZ_FWFR01000003.1, read on the forward strand.
CTATCTCGACAGCTTTCCGCTGGAAGCCGTCGGCGAACTCCATCTTGCCGGCCATGCCCGCGAACGCGACGGGCGCGGTGCCGAGATCCTGATCGATGCTCATGACCGGGCGGTTCCGGACACGGTCTGGACGCTCTATGAGCGCACCCTCGGGCGGTCAGGACCGCTGCCGACGCTGATCGAATGGGACAATGACCTGCCGGACTGGACGACGCTCCTGGCGGAAGCCGGCGCGGCCGAACGGCGGCTCCGCGCCGCGCATGGCCTGTCCGGCGCGGCCGCGCCTTCCGGGAGGCAGTCTCATGCGCGGGCTCGCTGACATCCAGGCAAGCTTCGCCGCCGCGCTGGCCGATCCCGAACGGCCGGCGCCACCCGCCTTGCGCGCCGGTGCCGAGACAGCCGACAGCACCCGCTTCGACATCTACCGCAACAACATCATGGTCGGCCTGATCGAGGGCCTGGAGCGCAATTTTCCGGTGGTGCGCCGGCTCGTCGGAGACGCTTTCTTCCGCCATGCCGCCCGGACTTACGCCCGGCACAACCCGCCCCGCTCGCCGGTCCTGCTGCTCTACGGGCGCGGTTTCGGCGACTTCCTCGACCAATTCGAGGCGGCGCGCTCGGTACCCTATCTCGGGGACGTGGCCCGCCTCGAATGGGCCCGGCTCGACGCCTATCACGCCGCCGACGCGGACCCGCTCGCGATCGATCGGCTGGCGGCGGTCGCGGCCCCGGATCTCGACGGCCTGCGCCTTACCCTGCACCCGTCGCTGCATCTTCTCGGCTCCCGCTTTCCGGTGGGCTCGATCTGGGCCGCGACGAGCGGCGCCGATCCGGCAACGGCGGTGGACATGGCACGCGGCGAGGATGTCGCCGTGCTGCGCCCCGGCCCGACCGTCGAGCTTCGCATCCTGCCGGCGGCCGGGCGGACCTTCATCGAAGGGCTTGCCGCCGGCCGCAGCCTCGGTGCCGCCGCCCGTGCCGCCGCCGAGGCGCATGCCGATTTCGATCTCTCCAGCCACCTTTCGGGTCTCTTCGGACTCGGCGCAGTCATCGCCCTCGAGACCGGCCTCCCGGTCGACAACCAGCCACAGGCAGAAAAATGATATCGCGAACGATTTTGACACTGACCGACCTGCATGGCCGGTTCTTCGATCGCCTCGACGCAATGCTCGGCCCTTGGCTGCCGGGCCTGCTCGCCCGCCTGGTCTTTGCCGGCGTGCTGCTCGTCTACTACCTGAAATCGGCGGGCACGAAGGTCGGCGACGGTATCGCCGGTTTCTTCAGCATTGCCGACAACGCCTATTTCCAGATCCTGCCGAAGGTCGTCGAGGCGCATGGCTACGACGCCTCGCAGGTACCGTTCTTTCCCTACGACATCATCGTCGCGGCCGGGACCTATGCCGAGTTCGCGCTGCCGCTGCTGATCGTCGCCGGGCTGTTCACCCGGCTGGCAGCACTCGGCATGATCGGATTCGTGATCATCCAGAGCTATGTCGACATCACCGCCCATGGCGTCGACGCGGCAACCATCGGGCACTGGTTCGACGCGGCACCGGATTCGGCCATTCTCGACCAGCGGGCACTCTGGGTCTTCCTGCTGCTCATCCTCGTCCTGCGAGGCGCCGGGGCGATTTCGCTCGACCGCCTGTTCGCCCGGGGGCGCGGCTGATCCATCGCCCGGTGGATGTTCAGGGAAGCGTGATGGCCCCGGTCAGATAAAGCACGGCACGTCCCCGCAATTGCACGCGGTCGCCGGCCAGACCGCAGCGCAGTTGTCCGCCCCGGCCCGAGGCCTGGAAAGCCACGAGTTCGGTCTTGCCGAGACGTTCCGCCCAGTAGGGCGTGAGCGCACAATGGGCGGAGCCGGTCACCGGGTCTTCGTCGATGCCGTCGCCGGGGGCGAAGAAGCGGGAGACAAAATCGAATTCCGGCTCGCCTGGCGCGGTCGCGATCACCGCCTGCTTCGTCGCCGCCAGCAAGGCCCGGAAATCGGGCCGGAGGGCGCGGACTGCCGTGGCATTGTCATAGACGGCCATGAGGTCGCGGCCGCAGTCGCGGACCTCGCGCGGCGCGATGCCGAGCGCCGCGGCAAGGCCTTCGGGCGCTTCAATCGCGCGCCCCGGCCAGGCCGGGAAGTCCATTCGCAGCCAGTCGCCATCGCGACTCACGACCAGTCGCCCGCTCTGCGTCTCGAAGCGGATTTCCTGCGCCGCATGGCCGAGTTCGGTGAACAGGATGAAGGCCGAGGCAAGCGTCGCATGTCCGCAAAGATCGATCTCGCAGGCCGGGGTGAACCAGCGCAGCCGGAAGCCCGCGCCTTCGGGCGCGAAATAGGCGGTTTCCGATAGATTGTTCTCGGCCGCGATCGCCTGCAGAACCGAGTCCGCCGGCCACGCGTCGAGCGGGCAGACGGCGGCCGGGTTGCCGCTGAACAGCCGATCGGTGAAGGCATCGACCTGATAGATCGGGATGGTCATCGCGAACACTCCATCAGGCTTGCCAGAAGGGCTTTCTCGCCTCGCGCTCCACGTCGGCGGCGGACAGCCCGATATCGCGCAAGGCACGCGCATCGAGGCTGCTCAGATGAACCCGTTCCGAGGCCCGGGTCTGCCAGAGATAGAACAGCGAGAAGAGGCCGGCCACAACACGGCGAACACTCCCGGGATGGAAGACCGGACGACCCAGCGGGGACATTGACCCCCTCAAACGCCATGCATCGAACATGATTGAACCCCTTTTGGATAGTGTCGCGGCCAATTGAACGATGACATTGACAATTGACCCTCCACTATGGGAATAAGATTGGAACTCATAAGTTTCAATCGGTATATTGTCACAATGACAATTTGGCAGCCCACGCACATCCCCGACATCTCGCCCCGCTATCGCGCAATCGCCGAGGCGGTCATCGATGCCGTCGCACGCGGCGAACTGCCGGGCGGCAGCCAGTTGCCGCCGCAACGCCAGCTTGCGTGGAAACTCGGGGTAACGGTCGGCACGATCAGCCGGGCCTATTCACTGCTGCAGGAACTCGGCATGCTGAGCGGCGAGGTCGGCCGCGGCAGTTTCATCCGCGACGAAGCCGCACGAGCCGAGAGCGCCCGCCTGGCGCCAGCCGAGGACGGCCTGATCGACCTTACCCGCGCCGTGCCCATTCTCGAACAGCAAGGCCCGCTGTTGGCCAAGACCCTTCGGCGGATTGCCGACCAGCCCGACCTGGCCGCCATGCTTGCCTATCCGCCCGGCGACGGGCATCGGCCCTTCCGCGAGGCCGGTGCTGCCTGGATGAAACGGGTCGGCGTCGATGCCGAGCCCGATCTGATGGCGCTCGCCAACGGCAACCAGCAGGGCTTCTCCGTTGCGATCGGCATGCTGGCGCGTCCCGGCGACACGATTCTCAGTGAAGGCATGACCTGGCCGGGCTTCGCCGGTGCGGCACGGATGTTCGGTGTCCGCCTTGGCGGCGTCGATTTCGACGAACATGGCATGCGCCCGGATGCGCTGGAACGTGCCGTATCGCGGACCGGCGCCCGTGTCGTCGTCGTCGTCCCGGCCCTGCATAACCCCACCTCGGCCGTGATGCCGGAAGAGCGTCGCCGCGCCATCGTCGAGGTTGCCCGCCGTCATGACCTGATGCTGATCGAGGACGCGGTCTATGCCCACCAGATCGCCGAGCCGGTGGTCGCCCTGGCCTCCCTGGCCCCGGAGCGGACGGTCTACCTGTCATCGCTTTCCAAATCGATCAGCGGCGGTCTGCGGGTGGCCTGGGTCAAGGCGCCGGAGCAACTGCGCGGCGCCCTGACCGACGCCGTCCATTCGCTCTACATCCAGCCACCCCCGCTGACCTTCCAGGTCGCCCGCCAGTGGATCGACGACGGCACGGCCGACCGGCTCTGCGCCGACCAGCGACGCGCCGCCGAACGACGCCAGCGGATCGCCCGCGAACTCCTCGACGGGCTCGACTATCTCGCCCATCCGCAAAGCTTCAACATACTGCTGTCGCTGCCGCAGGCCTGGCGGGCCGAGGACTTCGTTCGCGCCGCGCGGTCGCGCGGCGTTTCCATCCTGGCGGCGGAGGAATTCGTCGTCGGAGGCTATCGCCCCCCGGAAGCGGTCCGGATCTCGGTCAGCGGCGCCCGCGACGACATGCTGGCCCGGCGTGGGATCGGCATCGTCGCCGGCCTTGCCCGCGAGATACCGCCGTCCCGCGGCACGGTGATCTGAGCCGTCCCCTCGGTCAGGCCCTGCGGACGGCCAGCCGATCGGTCCGGGGATAGGGCGGTATCGCGTGGCCGTGGGCAAGCGGCCCGTGCCCCTTGCCGAGCGCCGGCGCCTGGCGGATGCCCTCGGTCACATACTCGATGCCGCGCAGCACCGCGTCGCGCAGCGTCAGGCCCTGGGCGATCCCGGTGGCGATCGCCGAGGCAAGCGTGCAGCCGGTGCCGTGCGTGTTGCCGTGGCTGAAGCGCTCATGCTCGATCAATTCCATGCCATCATGGTCGAACAGCATGTCGACGACATGTTCGTCCGCCATGTGGCCGCCCTTGAGCAGCACCGCCTCCGGCCCGAGATCGAGCAGGATACCTGCCGCGACCTTCATGCTGTCGAGATCGGTGATCCGCATCCCCGTCAGCATCTCGGCCTCCGGGATGTTCGGCGTCAGCACGGTCGCGAGGCCGGGCAGCAGGCGGGTCTTGAGCGCCTCGTTGGCCTCGGGCGAGAGCAGCGCCGAGCCACCCTTCGAGACCATCACCGGGTCGACGACCAGCGGCGCCCGCGGGTGCGCCTCCTCGAGCACCTCGACGACCGCCTCGATGACACGGCCGTTGCTGAGCATCCCGGTCTTCACGCAATCGACACCGATATCGTCGATGCAAACCCGCATCTGCTGCTGGATGAAGTCGAGGGGTACCTCGTGGATGGCATGTACCCGGACGGTATCCTGCGCGGTCAGCGCGGTGATCGCCGTCATCGCATAGCCGCCCAGGGCGGTAACCGTCTTGATGTCCGCCTGAATGCCGGCGCCGCCGCCGGAATCCGAACCGGCGACGATCAGTACTCTTCCTGCCACGTCGAACTCCGTCGCTGGGGTCTCAGATCGCCGCGACCCGCGCGATCTCGCCGGCAATATCGCCCACCACCTGGTTGACCAGTCCCGAATCCAGGCCCTCGCCCATCACCCGGATCAGCGGCTCGGTTCCGGACGGGCGTATGACCAGCCGCCCCTCCTTGCCAAGACGAATGCGGCCGTCCTCGATGATCTGGCGGACGGTCGGCTGTTCGAGCGGCGAACCGTTGCTGTAGCGGACATTCTGCAGGACCTGCGGGTAGGGCTCGAAGCAGCGGCAGACCTCGCTGACCGGCTTTCCCGTCTCGACGATGACGGCGAGGACCTGCAGCGCCGCGATCAGCCCGTCACCGGTCGTGACATAGTCGCTCAGGATCACGTGACCGGACTGCTCGCCGCCGACATTGAAGCCGTGCTGGCGCATGTGCTCAAGCACGTAGCGGTCGCCGACACTGGTCCGCGCCAGCGACAGCCCCTGGCCCTCGAGATAGCGCTCCAGGCCGAGGTTGGACATCACCGTCGCGACGATCCCGTCGCCGCGCAACCGACCCTGGCGTTTCCAGCTCTGCCCGATCAGGGCCATCAGCTGGTCACCGTCGACGATCTGCCCCTTCTCGTCGCAGATCAGCACCCGGTCGGCGTCGCCATCCAGCGCAATGCCGAGATCGGCGCCCTGCTTCACGACTTCCCGGCGGAGCGTGTCCGTCGCGGTCGAGCCGCAATCCTTATTGATGTTGAAGCCATCCGGCGTGACCCCGATCGGGATCACTTCGGCTTCGAGTTCCCACAGGACCGTCGGCGCCACCTGGTAGGCGGCACCATTGGCGCAATCGATGACGATCTTGAGCCCGCCGAGACGCAGATGCTTCGGGAAGGTACTCTTGGCCGCTTCGATATAGCGGCCCCGGGCATCCTCGAAGCGTTTCGCGCGGCCGAGCTTCGCCGGCCCGGCGAGCGGGACGTCGTCATGCTCCAGCAGGGCCTCTATGTCATGCTCGACGCTGTCGGACAGCTTGAAGCCATCCGGGCCGAACAGCTTGATGCCGTTGTCCTCGAAATGATTGTGCGACGCCGAGATCATCACGCCGAGGTCGGCGCGCAGCGAGCGCGTCAGCATGGCCACCGCCGGCGTCGGCATCGGCCCGACCAGCATCACGTCCATGCCGACCGAGAGGAACCCGGCGGTGAGCGCGTTCTCGATCATGTAGCCGGACAGGCGCGTATCCTTGCCGATGACGACACGGTGCCGATGGTTGCCGCGCGTGAAGATATGACCGGCGGCCTTGCCGACCTTGAGCGCCGTGCCGGCCGTCATCGGCTCGGAATTCGCGGCGCCCCGTATGCCATCTGTCCCGAAATACTTGCGGGTCATCCCGTTCCCTCAATGACTGCCATGTAGCGTGCCGGAATTCTAAACCCGGCTCCCTTTCCGTGATCCTAACATATGCGCCCGCCTGTCCGCTGCTCTCACGCATCGGCCGGGCGGGCGGCGTCGACCGCCCGCCAGACCTGCAATGCCTGGCGGGTTTCCGAAACGTCATGCACACGAATGACGCGGGCGCCGTGAGCGGCACACCACAAGGCCCCGGCGAGCGAGCCCCCGAGGCGCTCGCCGGCGTCGGTCGCGCCGGAGAGCCGGCCGATGAACGACTTTCGCGAGAGCCCGACGAGTATCGGGACGCCCAGCCCGGCGAAAGCGTCGAGCCGTGCCAGCAGTTCCAGGTTGTGGGCGACGGTCTTGCCGAAGCCGATTCCCGGATCGGCGATCAGGCGGTCACGCGCGATGCCGGCAGCCACCGCCACATCGATCCGGGCGGCGAGATAATCGCGCACCTCGGCAACGACATCGTCATAGGCCGGGGCATCCTGCATCGTCCGCGGATCGCCAAGGGCATGCATCAGCACCACGGGCACGCCGAGACCGGCGGCGGTCGCGAGGCTGTCCGGGGAATGGGAAAGCGCGCTGATATCGTTGATCCAGGCCGCCCCGGCGGCGACGGCCGCCCGCATCACCTCCGGGTTGCGGGTGTCGATCGAGATCGTCGCGCCGGAATCCGCCAGCGCCTCGATGACCGGCAGGACGCGATCCAGTTCTTCCGCGACCGACACCGGCTCGGCCCCCGGCCGGGTCGATTCCCCACCGATATCGAGGATGTCCGCCCCGGCATCGACCAGACGCCGGCCGTGGGCAAGCGCATCCGCGAGCCGGAAATGCCGGCCGCCGTCGGAAAAGCTGTCGGGGGTGGTGTTGAGGATTCCCATGATCGCCGGGCGATCCGCCGGCAGGCCAAGGGGCGGCCCGAGAGCCGCCCCTGTGTCCATGTCGGATTCTGGCGTCACCATCATCGTCCGGGCCCTGCGGCCGGCCGTTCGGGCACCCGGATCAGGCGCCCGGCTGCGGTTCCGGTTCGATACCGCCGGCGGACGGCCCACCCTTGGGCTTGCGCCCGTCGGTCGTCGGCACGGCCGAGGTCGGGCCGCTGTTGGTCGGCGGCTCTTCCGTCGGACGATGGATCGCCTCGCCACGCAGGATCGCCTTGATCTCCTCGCCGGAGAGCGTCTCGTATTCGAGCAGCGCGGCGGCAAGCTTGTGCAGGCCGTCGATATTCTCGGTGATGATCCGCCGTGCCTCGGCCTCGGCGCCCTCGACGATGCGGCGGATCTCCTGGTCGATCATCTGCGCCGTCGATTCGGACATGTTCTTCTGCTGCGAGACTGAATGCCCGAGGAAGACTTCCTCCTGATTGGATTCGTAGGCGAGCGGACCGAGTTTCTCGCTCAGACCCCATTGCGTGACCATGCGGCGCGCAAGCTGGGTCGCCTGCTGGATATCGTTGGACGCGCCGGTCGTCACGGCGTCATGGCCGAAGACCTCCTCTTCCGCGACCCGGCCGCCCATGGCAACCGCCAGATGGGCGTCGATCTGGTCACGACGGAGCGACAGCTGGTCCCGCTCCGGCAGGCGCATCACCATGCCGAGCGCGCGACCGCGCGGTATGATCGTCGCCTTGTGGATCGGATCCGAGGCAGCCATGTGCAAGGCGACAAGCGCGTGCCCGCCCTCGTGATAGGCGGTCAGACGCTTCTCGTCCTCGCTCATCACCATGGATCGCCGCTCGGCGCCCATCATGACCTTGTCCTTGGCGGCCTCGAACTCGGTCATGCTCACGACCCGGCGCGACATGCGCGCGGCGAGCAGGGCAGCTTCGTTCACCAGGTTGGCGAGATCCGCGCCGGAGAAGCCGGGAGTCCCGCGGGCCAGCACCCGGACGTCGACGTCGGGACCGAGCGGGATCTTCCGCATATGGACCTTCAGGATCCGCTCGCGGCCGACGATATCGGGATTCGGCACCACGACCTGGCGGTCGAAGCGGCCGGGCCGGAGCAGCGCCGGATCAAGCACGTCGGGACGGTTCGTCGCGGCGATCAGGATCACGCCTTCGTTCGCCTCGAAGCCGTCCATCTCGACCAGCAACTGGTTCAGAGTCTGCTCGCGCTCATCGTTGCCGCCGCCGAGGCCGGCGCCACGGTGACGGCCAACCGCGTCGATTTCATCGATGAAGATGATGCAGGGCGCATTCTTCTTGCCCTGCTCGAACATGTCACGCACCCGGCTGGCGCCCACGCCGACGAACATCTCGACGAAGTCCGAGCCGGAAATCGTGAAGAAGGGAACGTTCGCCTCGCCGGCGATCGCCCGCGCCAGCAAGGTCTTGCCGGTACCCGGGGGGCCGACGAGCAGAACGCCCTTCGGAATCTTGCCGCCAAGGCGCTGGTATTTCTGCGGGTCGCGCAGGAATTCGACGACTTCCTGCAGCTCTTCCTTCGCCTCGTCGACGCCGGCGACGTCCTCGAACGTGACGCGGCCCTGACGCTCGGTCAGCAGCTTTGCCTTCGACTTGCCGAACCCCATCGCCTTGCCGCCACCGGACTGCATCTGGCGCATGAAGAAGATCCAGACGCCGATCAGCAGCAGCATCGGGAACCACGAGACGAAGATGCTGAACAGCGGATTGCCCTCGTCCTCGGGCGCGGCGATGATGCGCACGCCGCGCTGGCGCAGCAACTCGACCAGATTCACATCGTCAGGCGCATAGGTCGAGAAGCTCGATCCGTCGATCTTGCTGCCGGCAATGTCCTTGCCCTTGATCGTGACGCTCGAAATCTGCCCGGAATCGACCTCCGACAGGAACTCCGAATAGGCGAGCGTGGTGCCCCCTCCCCGCTGCGACGGGGTCTGGAACAGATTGAAGAGCGCCACCACCAGCAATGCGATGATGACCCACAGGGCAATATTTCTGCCAAACAAGTTCACTGATCAGCCTCTCTCGAGCTTCCGGTCCGGGCGCAGCAGCAACAGGCGGAGCGCGCACCGTCCGACCATCGTTCGCCTTGCTCTTTAAGATAGTGTCAACTTGCGGTGAAGCAACGCGCAAAAAGCGGCGTTTTCCGCGGCGTATCCGAATTCGGGCATGTAGATTGCGCGAATTCCGCTCGTCGCGCGAAAACCGGGGAGCACGGGAACCTCGACAAGCCGCCCGGCCCGCCAGATCCCGGGAAGGCCCTGGCCGACGACCGCCGGGAGGCCGCGCGCCGCCCGGTCGTCCGTCCCCCGACGGGCCTCTGCCCAGCCTGCGCGCCCCAGGCGTCGAACGGTCCATTGGTCCCGTTCGCCCGGCGCCGTAGCGAAGCCAGGCGGAATCGCGATCCGGAAACGGCCGTCCCAGCGGAGCGCCCGTTCCCGGTCATCCTTCTCGCCGCCGACCGGATCGCCGGCCGCGGCCGTACAATCGATCTCGTCGGTAATCCGGCCCGCTTCCCGGCAGAGCATGAGACGGCCGCGCCACGGCACGAGCCGGGCGCCCCCGATGGTCGCGCCACGGAACGCGGGCCAGTCCGCGAGTCCGCCCAGCAAGGCCTCGACCTGCCCGGCCGCCGACGGATAGGTGGCCCCGGAAACGATCTGCAGAAGGCGGCGAAGCGTCAGCAGCGTCGCCGGCGGCGGCGCGGAAAGCAGGGCCCCGGGGCGGACGATCAGCCAGCCCTCCGGCCGGGCCGTGACCGAACTGGCGATCAGCAGGGCCGCCGCCCGGTAGAGCGCGGCGCGCGCGACAACGGCCCGGCCCGCCAGCGCCGTCAGCGGTTCGTCAAGCGGAGCCCCGGCCGGCCCGAGCAGGGCAGCCTCCGCCCAGGTCCGGCTGAATGCCTCCGAACGGTTGCTCGGATCCTCGATCCACGCCTGCCCGCGAGCCCGCAGGAAGTCGCGGAGCCGGGCCGGGTCGACATCGAGAAGGGGGCGGAGCAGACGCAGGCCGTGAACGCTCGCGACCGGGGCGAGTGCCGCCAGTCCCTCCACTCCGCTCCGGCGGGCATGGCGCATGACGGCTGTCGCCGCGACATCGCCCCGATGATGGGCGACCAGCAGATGCAACGCCCCCTCGGCGCGGGCCGCCCGGGCCAGCAGCCGGTAACGGGCTCGGCGCGCCTGGGCCTGGAGATTGCCGCGGCCCGGGCCTGCCGTCCAACGGAGTGTGCGATGCGCGATGCCCTGCGCGGCGCACCAGCGAGCGACCGTGCGGGCCTCGTCGGCCGCTTCTGCGCGCAGGCCGTGATCGACCGTGAGCGCGAACGCCGCGCCGCCACGTTGCCGGGCCCAGCGATCGGCGAGTATCAGCAGCGCCATGCTGTCCGGCCCGCCGGAAACCGCCACGGCCAGCAGCGGCTCGGGCTCGAACGGCCCGAGCGGCGACATCAGGTCCGCGAATTCCCCCGCCTGCAACGGGGTGTCCTCAGGAGCAGCCAGCCTTGCCGCGCTCGCGGGTCGCCAGTTGCTTCAGCCCGCCGGGGGCATCGGGGAACTCGGCGCGGAACTGGTCAAAGACGACGCAGGACTGTTCGCGCTCGCCCATCAGATTGAGCGTCATCGCCAGCTTCAGCAGGCTTGCAGACGCCTTCGGGCTGTCCGGATAGTTCTGGTGCCCGGCCAGGAACGCGGCGGCGGCGTTCGGATAGTCCTGCCGCACATAATAGGTTTCGCCGAGCCAGTATTGCGCGTTGCCGGCCAGTTCGCCCTCCCGGTTGTTCGCCAGGAAATCGTTGAGCGCGACCTCCGCCCGGTCGTAATCGCCGCGCTTGAGCAGCGAAAGCGCCTGCTGATACTGCTCTTCGGGCGTGCCACCGGAAAGATTGGCGACCGTCGACTGGGCGCCCGACAACGGCGTGCTCTCGGCAGATTCACGCGGCGCGGCCCGGCCGGCATCCGGGTTTTCGAGCTGTCCCGGCGAAATCGTGCCGAGCGTTCCCGGCGCCGAGCCTTGCTGGCCGCTGGCGGTACCGCCCACAGCGCCCATGCCGCCACCGCCACCGGCCGCCATGTTCCGTTCGATCGCCGTCAGCCGGAAATCGACGTCCTCGACCAGCTTGTCGACCCGCGTCGTCACCTGTGACAGCCGGAAGCTGTTCTCCTCGACGCGCCCGGTCAGGTCGCGGATCAGTTGCTCGAGCACGTCGAGCCGCTGGGAAAGCATCGCCCCCGCCGGCAATTGCCCGCCGCCGCTCGCGGTCAGACCGCTGGGCGCCGGGGCCGTTACCTGCGACGAGGCCGGCGGCGGATTGCCGCCATACAGCTGCCGCTGCACGTCGGCCAGATCGCGGTCAAGCCGGTTCAGTCGATCGGTCAGCGCCCGCAACTCGCTCGACTGCGCAGCGGCCGGACTGATCTGGCCGTCGACGACGACGGCCAGCGCGAAGGCCAGTAGAAGTGCAAGAATCCGGATCGGGCGATTTCGTGCCGACAAGGTGCGACAAGGCATCGGCAGGCTCCTTCACGGCGTCAGGGACGTGTTGGCGGTGGCTCGGCATCCTTGGCCGGGAAGGTGGCGGAAATATGATGGCGACCACCCCGCCCGGCGGAAAAGGAAAAGCCGCCCGCAGTTACGCCGGAGAATATCCGGCGGCTGAACGGGCGGCTTCCGGCCTCGGGTAACGTAATCGTGTTTAGTTGACGACCGCCACGCCACGACGGTTCTGGGCCCAGGCGGCTTCGTTCGAGCCCAGCGCCACCGGACGCTCCTTACCGTAGGAGATCGTCGAGAGACGGGCCGGGTCGACGCCCAGGTTCACGAGGTAGTTCTTGACAGACGTGGCCCGGCGATCACCCAGCGCGAGGTTGTACTCGCGCGTGCCGCGCTCGTCGGCATGGCCTTCGACAGTCAGCGTGACCTGCGGGTTGGCAGCAAGCCAGGCAGCCTGCCGCTGAAGCGTGTCGCGTGCTTCCGGCGTCAGGTCGTAACGGTCGAGATCGAAGAAAACACGATCGCCGACGTTCAGAACCAGATCTTCCTGGGTGCCCGGCCGCGGGCCAGCCGGCTCGGTCGCCGTGGTAGTGGTGGACTGCGTCGCGGTACCCGAACCTTGCGTCGAGGCCCCCTCGCCCGATGCACCGGCGGAGTCCGTCGGAGCGGTTTCGCAGGCAGCCACAAGTAGCAGCGCTGCGACCGCCCCAATGATTTTGATGCCTAAGTCGAGGCGCATAAACTTGACTCCCATTTGCGGAGAACTTTCATCTTGAGGCGTAACTAGACGCCGCTCTTTGACTTGCCATAGTGTCCGGCAAAGTATTGCCGAAACTCGCCCGGATCACCCGTTTTTTAACGCGTGGGAATATACTGGCCTTACTATTGCAATTCAAGGGCTTCGCGGAGACCACGCGGGGTCCGACGCGTCCATCGGCGTCACCATCATCCGTTCGTTGTGCCCGGTGAGGTCGACTGACCACAGGCGCGCGTCGCCGCCCTTGCCCCCCGCGGTGAAGGGTGTCTGGCGGAAGAACATCAGCACCCGGCCGTTCGGCGCCCAGGTCGGCCCCTCGTCCAGGTAGCTCTCGGTGAGCAGTCTTTCACCCGACCCGTCGGGTCGCACCACGCCGATGTAGAACTTGCCTTTCCAGATCTTCGTGAAAGCGATCAGGTCGCCGCGCGGCGACCAGACCGGGGTCGCGTAACGTCCCTCGCCGAAGCTGATACGGCGCACGTTTCCGCCATCGGCGTCCATCACATAGAGCTGCTGGGTGCCGCCCCTGTCCGAGTTGAAAACGATGGAACGGCCGTCGGGAGAAAAGCAGGGCGAGGTGTCGATCGCCGGGTGATCGGTGAGCCGCTTGCTGACCCGGGTCCGCAGATCGAGCACGTAGACATCGCTGTTCCCGTTCGTGGCCAGGCTCATCGCGACCCGGTTCCCGGTTGGCGAGAAGCGCGGCGCGAAAGTCATGCCGGGGAATTCGCCGAGCACTTCCTGCTGTCCGGTATCGATGTTGTAGAGATAGACCCTGGGCTTGTCGTTGAAGTAGGAGAGATAGGTGATTTCCTGCTGCGTCGGCGAGAAGCGCGGCGTCAGCACGAGACTGGACCCGTTCGTCAGGAACCGGTGATTGGCGCCGTCCTGGTCCATGATCGCCAGCCGCTTGACGCGCCGGTCACCCGGTCCGGATTCGGCGATATAGACGATCCGGGTATCGAAATAACCCTCCTCGCCGGTCATCCGCTTGTAGATCGCGTCGGCAATCTTGTGCGCGATCCGGCGCCAGTTGTCGGGCGTCGTGGTGATCCGCAGACCGACCATGTGCTGTTCGGCGAAGACGTCCCAGAGCCGGAAGTTGGCCTGCAGGCGGCCATCCGGCAGCAGCGAGGTCTGGCCGCTGACCAGCGCCTGGGCATCGAGAATCCGCCAGTCGCCGAAACGGGGAATGTTGACCAAATCGGCCGGCTTCTGGATGAAGGCGCGCGGATCGATCGGCCGGAACAGGCCGGAGCGCTCCAGATCCGCCCGGATCACGCCGGCGATCTCCTGCCCGGTCTGGCGCATTGTGTCGCTGTCGCCGTGAAAATCGGAAACGGCGATCGGCAACGGGTCCACATTACCCTGGGTGATATCGATTTCCAGCACCGCATGGGCCGGAATCGCGGAAACGGCGACGGCCAGGAAGGCGATGAGCCCGCCCAGCGCGCGCGTAACGCCACTGAATCGCTTCTCGGTCATCCGCCAAGCATCTCCTTTGGGTTGAACGTCATCTCGATGTCCCGCCAGCGGTCGTATTTTTCCGCCGGCAGTTTGAATGGCTGGCATTTCAATACCGCGCGCAGCGCGCTCTCGGCCGCGATGCGGTGGAACTCGTCCTGCAGATCGCCCAGGTTCGCGATGGACGGCGAACCGCGCACGCTGCCGTCCGGGTTGAGCGAGAAGCGGATCTTCACGATCAGATTCTCCGCATCGCGGGCCCCGGCGGGGACGATCCAGCAGCGCTGCACCTGCTGGCGCAGGGCATCGATCTCGCTGATCGTCATGCGCTGCGGCATCTGGTTCGACTGAGAGGAACTCGCCTCCAGATGCTTTTGCACGGTGTCCTCGACCGAGCGCTTCTTCGGCTGCTCCTTGAGCTTCTTGTCGAGCAGCGCGGCAAGCTGGCCGGGATCGAATTTCTTCTTGTCCGGCACCGGCTTCGGCGCGGGCTGCGGCTTTGCTGCCGGCTTCGGCTTCGGCGCGGGCAGCGGCGCGGGCTTCGGCGGCACCGCGGCAACCTCGGGCTTCTCCGGCTCGGCCGGCTTCGATTCGACGGTCTCGGGCTTCAGCGCGGGCGCCGGAACCGGGACGGGCGGCGGAGCTTCGGCGGCCGGCACGGGCTCGGGCGGCGTTTCCGGCTGAACGGCGGGCTTCGCGGCAGGGACCGGTTCGGACGGCGGCTCGGGCGGCAGGGCGGCGACAGTCGTCGGTGCCGGGTCCGGCTCGGCCGGTGCCGGCTCGCTCGGCGCGGGCTCGACCTGGGTCGGCTCGGGCTGGGTCGCGGCCTCGGGCGCGGAGGCGGTTTCCGCCGGCGCGACTTCCTCCTCGGACTGCTCGGGCGGCGGCAGGTTGGTGACGTCCTCGATCGGCACGACGATGTCGAGCTGGATCACCGGCGGAGATTCGAGAAGCTCGGGGTCGGAAAAGATCGGCAGCCCCGAATAGAGCAGCACCACGACAGCGGCGTGCAGCACCCCGGACAACAGCAATGGCAGCCGCATTCCGTGCACGCCACTTCCCCTTAGCGAGCCGCCGCGGCGGGCGACTTGGCGTCCGGGTCGCGGGCAACCAGCGCGACGCGCGTATAGCCGGCGGCGGTGATCAGGCCCATCACGTCGAGAACCCGGCCATAATTGATCTGGGAATCGCCGCGAACGAAGATCCGCGCCGTCGTCGAGGCCTGGGTGATCGCCTGCAGTCGCGGAACCAGTTCCTCGCGCGTCACCGGCGTGTCCTGGATATACAGCCCGCCTGCCTTGTCGATGGTGATCGCAAGCGGCTCGTCGGTGCCGGGCAGCGCCGGCGCCTTGCTCTTCGGCAAGTCGACCTGCACGCCGACCGTCAGGAGCGGTGCCGTGACCATGAACACGATGAGCAGCACCAGCATGACGTCGACGAACGGCGTCACGTTGATTTCAGCCATACGGGCGTAGCGGGCCTTGACCCCGCTCCGATAGTTGCCGCCTGCCTTGATGGCCATGATCAGTCATCCTCGAGCTGGCGGGACATGATCGCCGAGAACTCGTTGGCGAAGCCTTCCAGCCGGGTCGCGTAGCGTCCCAGATCGTTGGAGAACTTGTTGTAGGCGACGACCGCCGGGATCGCCGCGACAAGGCCGAGCGCGGTCGCGAACAGCGCCTCGGCGATGCCGGGCGCGACCACGGCAAGGCTGGTGCTCTTGGTCGCGGCAATCGACTGGAAGCTGTTCATGATGCCCCAGACCGTGCCGAACAGGCCGACGAACGGCGCGGTCGAGCCGACCGTCGCGAGGAACCCCATGTAACGCTCGAGACGCTCGAGCTCGCGGTCGATGGTAACCCGCATGACCTGGTTGATCCGGGTCTGCAGGCCGGCGAACCCGCCGCGGCGGACACCCTTGTCAGTCGACCGGCGCCATTCGCGCATCGCCGAGGAGAACAGCAGCGCCATCGGATGGGTCGGTTCCAGCGAAACCGATTCATAGAGATCGTCGAGATTGCCGCCCGACCAGAACTCGTTCTCGAAATCGTCCGCCTGGGCGGTGAGCCGGCGGAATCGCCGCAGCTTCTCGATGATGATCGCCCAGCACCACAACGATGCCACCAGAAGCGCGATCATGACGAGCTGCACGACGATGTCGGCGCGCAGGAAAAGGCTCAACATCGACAGATCGTGCACGCCTGTCCCGAGCGTTTCGGCAATCACTTGGCTTTGCTGTTCCATTTCAGGCAGTCCCGACCCTCTTCGGTTGCATCAGTCCGCTCAGACCGTCGCGGATGGCATCTGGTAGCCGGCGCGGTCGTCCCCCACGATCGACGCAGGCGATCCGTACCTGGCTGCGAACGAGTTCCTCGGCCCCGCGCCGGACGATCTGCTCCGCCCGGACCGTGGCGCCGCCGACCTCGAGAACGCGGGAATGCACCGCAATCCCGTCGTCGAGCCGGGCCGGCTTCAGATATTCGATCGCGCAGTCACGGACAACGAGCGCGAGCCCGGTTCGTTCCAGCATTTCCCGCTGGTCGATCCCCAGCCCGCGCAGCAGGTCGCTCCGGCCACGCTCGCAGAACTTTAGATAGTTGGCGAAATAGACGATGCCACCGCCATCGGTGTCTTCCCAGTAGACAACGAGAGGCAAGACATGGACGTCGCCGCATATTTCGCCCTGCATGCCGGCAATCCCGCTCATGCGTCGTCGCCCTCGTCGAACAGCGGCACCTCGCCCGAAGTTGCCGGGCGAACGAGACCGATATGATCGAACGCGGCGCCGGTCAGCATGCGGCCGCGCGGGGTCCGCTGAAGCAGTCCCTGCTGTATCAGGAACGGCTCGATGATGTCCTCGATCGCGTCACGCGGCTCCGACAGGGCGGCCGCCATGGTCTCGACGCCGACCGGGCCGCCACCGTAATTCCGGGCGATGCAATCGAGATAGCGCCGGTCCATGGCATCGAGACCCAGGCCGTCGACTTCCAGCCGCTGCAAGGCCGCGTCGGCCTGGATACGGTCCACGGTCGTCGCGCCCGCGACCGCCGCGAAGTCGCGTACGCGGCGGAGCAGACGGCCCGCGACGCGCGGCGTCCCCCGGCTGCGACGGGCGATTTCGAAGGCGCCGTCGGCGGTCAGCGCGAAGTCGAACAGCCGGGCGCCGCGGCGGACCACCTCGACCAGTTCCTCGGCCGCGTAGAAATTGAGCCGCAGCGGAATGCCGAAGCGATCGCGAAGCGGCGTCGTGATCAGTCCGGAACGGGTTGTCGCCCCGATCAGTGTGAAGGGCGGAAGGTCGATACGGACCGAACGGGCGGCCGGTCCCTCGCCGATGATCAGGTCGAGCTGGAAATCCTCCATCGCCGGATAGAGGATTTCCTCGACCGCCGGGTTCAGGCGATGGATCTCGTCGATAAACAGGACGTCGCGGGGTTCCAGGTTGGTCAGCAACGCGGCCAGATCGCCGGCCTTCGCGACCACCGGTCCCGACGTGGCCCGAAAGCCGACGCCGAGTTCGCGGGAAACGATCTGCGCCAGCGTCGTCTTGCCGAGCCCCGGGGGACCGAACAGCAGCACGTGATCGAGCGCCTCGCCGCGCCGGCTTGCCGCCTTCACGAAAACCTCGAGGTTCTCGCAGACCTGGCGCTGGCCGATGAAATCGGCGAGGCGTTGCGGCCGGAGCTGGTTCTCGATCATGTCGCCGACGGCGAGGTCGGCTGCGACCACCCGCTCGTGCCCGGTGCCGCTCATCGGGCAAGCTCCTTCAGGCTGCGGGTGATCAGCGCCTCAACCGTGGCGTTGCTGCCGAGAGCGCGGGCGGCGGCGGCAACCGCACCATGCGCGTCAGTCGGGCGATAGCCGAGATTGCCGAGCGCCGACAGCGCATCCTGAACCGCGCCGCCGGTTTGCCAGTCGGCGGAAAGTGGCGCCTCGGCGCCGGCCGCCCCGACCCGGCCGAGAGCCAGCGCGCCGGCCTTGTCCTTCAGTTCGCTCGCGATCCGCGTGGCGAGACGCGGGCCGACGCCGTTGGCACGACCGAGCGCCGCCTTGTCGCCGGCAGCCAGCACCGCGATCAGTTCGTCGGGCGCGAGGATCGAGAGGATGGCCAGAGCGACCCGCGCGCCGACCCCCTGCACGCCCTGAAGGATGCGGAACCATTCGCGTTCCGACCCGTCGCCGAAGCCGTAGAGATGGATATGATCCTCGCGGACATGGGTATCGACGAGCAGCGACGCATCGCCGCCCCGCTCGGGGAGCGAGCGCAGCGTCCGGCTCGAACAGAAAACCAGGTACCCGACGCCGCCGACATCCAGCACCACGTGGTCGTCCCCGATCCCGTCGACGATGCCGCGAAGCTTGGCGATCATCGGAGCGCCGCCGCGAGACCGGCCGCAGCCACCTGGCGCGGGCCGCGATGATGGGCATGGCAGATCGCGACCGCGAGCGCGTCGGCCGCGTGTTCGTTGTCGATCCGCGCGCCGGGCAGGAGGACCGCCATCATCGCGCGGATCTGCTCCTTGCCGGCGTGACCGCTGCCGACCACGGTCTTCTTGATGAGGTTCGGCGCATACTCGGCGACCGGCAGGCCGGCAGCCGCCGGCACCAGGAGGGCGATGCCGCGCGCCTGGCCGAGTTTCAGCGTCGATACCGGGTTCTTGTTCACGAACGTCTCTTCCACCGCCGCCTGGTCGGGGGACCAAGCCTCCACAACCTCGACCAGGCCCCGGTAAAGCTGCAGGAGGCGCTGGGCGAGTTCATCGTTGCCGTCCGAACCGACGACCCCGTGCCCGAGATGCCGCAGACGATAACCGTCCGTCTCGATCACGCCCCAGCCGGTATGGCGAAGGCCCGGGTCGAGGCCCAGTACACGCTGCACTCCTGCCATTCGGCCTTGGCTCCCGCCGGTGCTAGAGGTCGAGCTGCTGCATGATGTCGTCGGCGATGTCGAAATTCGCCGACACCCGCTGCACATCGTCATTGTCGTCGAGGGCGTCGAGCAGCTTGAGAAGCGAACCCGCCTTGTCGGCGTCGTCGACCGCGACGGTGTTCTGCGGTTTCCAGACGAGGCCGGAGGAACGCGGCTCGCCGAAACGCTCCTCGAGCGCCTCGCGGACCTCGTGGAACGATTCGACCGCACAGGTGATCTCGTGCGTCTCGTCGCCGGATTCGACATTCTCCGCACCGGCCTCCAGCGCCGCCTCGAACATGTCGCCCTCGTCCGCAACGGAGGCTTCGTAGATGATCTGGCCGACGCGATCGAACATGAAGGCGACCGAGCCGGTTTCGCCGAGCGATCCGCCGTGCTTGGTGAAGGCCGAACGGATGTCGCCCGCGGTCCGGTTGCGATTGTCGGTCAGTGTCTCCACGATCACCGCAATGCCGCTCGGCCCGTAGCCCTCGTAACGGATCTCCTCGAAGTTGGCCGCGCCGTCGGCACCGGTCGCCCGCTTGATCGCCCGGTCGATATTGTCCTTCGGCATGTTCGCCTGGCGTGCCGCCGCGATGGCGCTGCGCAGGCGCGGATTCATGGCCGGGTCGGGCAAGCCGCTGCGTGCCGCGACCATCAGTTCCTTGATCAGCTTCGTGAAGACCTTGGCCCGCTTGGCGTCCTGTGCGCCCTTGCGGTACATGATGTTCTTGAATTGTGAATGGCCCGCCATAGACGCGTCTCTTGTCTTCCCTAGTGACTGCAATTAGAAGTAGGTACCACATCTTGTGGTAGGCCGCAGCCTATATCGCTAACCTGCAATTACGGCGATATTTTGGCGCGGCCGGTCGCTCGCGCGGCTTTATAACGCCAGAGGCAGGCAGGGGGAAACCCCCGTCGGGCGGGGGATGCAATCAGGCGGCGGAATCCGGCCCGATCGGGCGTCAGGAGGCGTCGATCTTGGCGGCGGCCAGCAGGCCCTGGAATTCCTTCAGGCCCTGGGCCATTGCCGCCTCGCCGTCGTAGCTGCCCATCAGGCCAGACAGGAAGCCCGGTTTCTTCAGATAGACGAGCGTGCGCTGCTTGGCCATCCGCTTGGCATTGCCGTCGGTCAACAGGCCGGAGGCGCAGAACCGGAGCAGCGCGAGCCCGGTCTCGACGAAATTGTCGCCCTTGCCCTCGAGCCGCGCGAGCAGCTTCTCGCTTGCGAGGATCTTGACGGCGATCTCGTCGAGCCGATCGCACAGATGGCGACGGTTCAGTTCGTCGAAACCGGAATCGACCACCGCGGCCTCGGCCCGGCACAGCCAACGCAGCCGGTCGAAAACGTTGCCGTTCTCCTTGACGAAGAAGATCTCGTTGTCGGCCGAACCGATCAGCGGCTTGATATAGCCCGCCAGCGTCCGCTTGTTCGTGCCGCCGACGATCCCGGGCTCGATCTGCAGCAGGCGCTCGGCCCGCTGCGCCGGATTCTCGCATTCGCCGAGCAGCCGTTCGATGGCGAAAGCGGTGATCAGCCGTTCGGAGCGCTCCTTGAGCACCTCCATGAGCTTCTCGCCGCCGGCATACTCGCCGTCGTCGAGGCGGAGGCGGTCGAGCATCTCGGAATTGAACAGGATGTCGTCGACGACGCCGGCGCGCATTTCCTTTTTGCCCCGGAGAGCCGCATAGACGCGCCCGAGCAGGGCATCACGGGTATGGTTCATGCCGCCATCGGCGATCCGCTCGGCGAGCTGGGTGATGCCGGGAAGCATCTCACCGCCACCCTCGTCGGTCCGCCCCTTGCCGATCGCGATATCCGCCAGGCCAAGGACCGCGGTACCGAGTTCCCCTTCCTGGCCGAACAGTTCCGACAGGTTCGACATGCCGTCGAAGAACTCGGCCAGCAACATGTCGAAGAACGGATAGGCTTCCTTCCGGTCACACCGGGCGAAGAGGGAGAGCACCCGGTTCAGCTTCGTCCTGACGCCCTTGATCTCGAACAGCTCGATCGCCATCGCGCACTGGAACAGGTAGCCGCGCCGGCTGTCGCCCGCCAGGGCATCGACGAGGCCGTTGATGTCGTCGCCCTGGAGCTTCTTCAGGTCGCCCTTCTTGAAATCCTTGCGCAGGATGTCGGCGGCCGCGTTGATGAGATTGTAGATCTCGAGCATGCGCTTGCGCAGATCCTGGCCCGACTCGCGGGCCTGAGCGATCGCCGCCCGCTGTACGGCGCCCTGCATGATGGTGCCGGTATCCTCGAGACGTTCGAAATGCTCGATATGATGCAGCAGCTCGAGCGGGATGATGCCCCAGCGGTCGAGCGACTCCTTCAGGTAGCGGCGGATCGAATCGCGGCCGGTGATGGAATAGAAGTCGTCGGGCTTCCAGCAGGCGACGCCGGCATCCTCATCGTCGTGCTTGGAGGCCTTGCGCTTGTCGCCCTCGAAGAAGACCTCGGTCTCCTTGAAGATGTTCTCGGTCTCGTCGAAACTCGTCTTGACGACCCGGACGGCCTTGAAACGGCCCTGGGTACGGCGCGCCTTCGCGTCGGCGATCGCCGCTTCCTTGTCTCGTAGCGTATTGACGAGCGTCCAGTTCGTACCGCTCTGCGCCAACACCTCGAAGCTGAATTTCTGACTCGACAATGCTACCACCGTTTTCGTGCGTCGACATTCGGGCTGCTGGTCCGAAACTAGGGCGAAAACGGTTAAAAATGTATGCACCCGGGCGCGCCGCGCCGCAGACGCGCGCCATTACAAGAATTGCGCGAACTCTTCGGTAACGATGCAATCCAGCGCGATATCGTGGGATTCCGCCGGCAGCGCGGGGAACATCTGGGCGCTGTAGGCGAGACCGACCGCCATGACAGGGGCGGTCGCCCGTAGGTGTTCGAGCGTGCGATCGTAGAAGCCGCCGCCATAGCCGAGACGATGTCCCGCCGGATCGAATGCCAGCAGCGGCAACACAACGATCGCGGGTATCACTTCGGGGGCGGATGGCGGCGGTTCGAGAATCCCCCAGCGTCCCGGCATCATCCCGGTTTCCGGCGACCAGCGACGGAACACCAGGGGCGCCTGCGGGGCGACGACAACCGGCAGGGCGACCACCGCCCCCGCAGCCAGCAACGCGTCGCGAAGCGGGCCGGTATCGAGTTCACCCCGGAAACTGGAAAAGACCGAGACCACCGTCCCGGGCGGAATGGCGATCGCCGCCATGAAATTCCGCGCCGCCGCTTCCGCGGCAGCCCGTGCGGCCGCCGGGTCGCCGCCGGCAATCGCATCCCGTCGCGCCCGCGCTTCGGCGCGGAGCATCGCCTTGTTCGGCGCGGCTGTCATGACGCAGGTCGGACGGCGTTCGCGGTCCGGTCTGTCGGGGTCTTGAGGGGGAAGTTGGCGGGACCACCAGAGCCGTGGAAATGAAATGAACCTCTGTGGCCTGACAAAGTCAGGTGGGCACCGTGTGTCCGGAACCAGGGTTCCGGCCAGGGACAGCTCCCTAGGTTCTCTTTATTGGCCCCAGGGTCATGATTTCTCACGCGATCGGCAGTACCCGCCAGCCCTATAGTTAGGCGCGCTCGAGCCGGGCCGCAATAGCGTCGATGCGCCGGGCGACATCGTCGATGAGCGCCGCGTCGAACGGTTCGGCCGTGATCGGGTCGGGATCGTTCGCCCGGCTCTTCTCGAGTTCTTCGTAGGCGTCGGCCAGATCGTCCGAGACCAGCAACGCCGCCATCAGCAGGAGTTGCGCCTCGCCCACGTTGCCGACCCCGCGGGCCAGACTCGTCACACGCTCGTCGAGATAACGCGCGAGATAGGAGACATGCTCCTCCTCGCCATCGTCACAGCCAAGCGTGTAGCTCCGGTTATTGATGGAAACGGTGACGCGCGCCATTTATTGCCCCATCGCGAGCTTGATTCTGTCGATCGTCCCGTCCAGCCGGTCGGACACGACCTCGGTGGCGGCACGCAGACGGGCGATTTCCTCGTCGCGCTCCCTGACCCGACGTTCGAGTTCCCGCCGCGCCAGGCGCTGCATCTCGACTTCCTCGGTCAGCTCGTCGCGCTCGCGTCGCAACTCCTCGAGCTCGGCGATGTCATCGTCTTCGACACCGGCCGATGCCCGGCTTTCCACCGCACGCTCCAGGCGCCGCAATGCAGCGGTCAACCTTTCGCGGGCCGATTCCCCATCCGTCATGCGTTCACTGTTCCTCGACGCTACACGCCGGTTCTCTGTTCGCCAAACCGGGACAGTATGGCGGGCGGTAAAAATCCGTCAACCGCAACCTGATCGCCCGCCCAACGCCCTCAATAGACCATTTCGGCGTAAAGAAGCGGTTGACGTTCAGGGGATTGACCGGCATTTTCCGCCCCGGATCGGCCAGCGTCCTCGGGTTCGATATCCAAGCAGCATTGCGCCAGCAACCCTGATCCAGGGGCCGGCCCCGTCGGGCGACGGCCAAGGGGCGCCAGCGCGCATGTCCGGTTACGGCGCGCGGGACCGACAAGACGATGTCGGCACCGGAGGGCGCGGCCAGCATTCTAAGTGAGTTGAAGTCATGAACGACACTGGCGTCGCGGCCGTGGCCGACGAGATCACCGAGCAGGATATGGCCAACGCCATCCGGGCCCTGGCCATGGACGCGGTCCAGAAGGCCAACTCCGGCCATCCCGGCATGCCGATGGGCATGGCGGACGTGGCCACGGTCCTGTTCAACCGGTTCCTGAAATTCGACCCGGCGGAGCCCGGCTGGGCCGACCGCGACCGTTTCGTGCTCTCCGCCGGGCACGGCTCGATGCTGCTCTACAGCCTGCTGCACCTGACCGGCTACGAGGCGGTGACGCTCGACCAGCTCCGGAATTTCCGCCAACTCGGCAGCCTCACCCCCGGCCATCCGGAATACGGCCATACGCCGGGCGTCGAGACCACGACCGGCCCGCTCGGCCAGGGTCTCACGACCGCGGTCGGCATGGCGCTCGGCGAGCGGCTGCTCAACGCCCGCTTCGGCGACCTCGTCGATCACCGCACCTATGTGATTGCCGGCGACGGCTGCCTGATGGAAGGGATCAGCCACGAGGCGATCTCGCTCGCCGGGCATCTCAGGCTCGGCAAGCTG
Source organism: Oceanibacterium hippocampi (assembly GCF_900172325.1). Taxonomy (GTDB): domain Bacteria; phylum Pseudomonadota; class Alphaproteobacteria; order Sneathiellales; family Sneathiellaceae; genus Oceanibacterium; species Oceanibacterium hippocampi. The sequence goes on from NZ_FWFR01000003.1 coordinate 536,595, forward strand.
ATCGTCCTCTGGGACGACAACGAGATTACCATCGACGGCGGCACCGACCTCTCGGTCTCCGACAACCAGGGCGACCGCTTCGCGGCCCAGGGCTGGCATGTCCAGCGCGTCGACGGCCATGATCCGGAAGCGATCGCGGTCGCGATCGAACTGGCCCAGGCGAGCGAGGAGCCGTCGCTGATCGCCTGCCGCACGGTGATCGGCTACGGCGCCCCCAACAAGCAGGGCACCTCGGCGACCCACGGCGCGCCGCTCGGCGATGCCGAGATCGCCGCCGCCCGCGAGACGCTCGGCTGGCCCTACCCGCCGTTCGAGATTCCGCAGCCGATCCGCAAGCTCTGGCTGAAAGCCGGCCGCAAGGGTGCCAGGGCACGGGCGGCCTGGGAGAAGGCCCTCGGCGAGGCGCCGGCGGCGACCCGCACCGCCTTCGAGGCCGCGCTCTCCGGCAAGCTTCCGGCAGCCTTCGCCGAACAGATGGCCGCCTACAAGGCCGAACTCGCGGCCAAGGCGCCGCGAGTGGCGACCCGCAAGGCCTCGCAGATGGCGCTCGAGGTAATCAACGGCGCAATCGTCGAAACCGTCGGCGGCTCGGCCGACCTGACCGGCTCGAACAACACCAAGACCTCGCAGACCCTGCCCGTCACGGCCGACGACTTCAGCGGCCGCTACATTTACTACGGCGTGCGCGAGCATGGCATGGCGGCGGTCATGAACGGGCTGGCGCTGCACGGCGGCGTCATTCCCTACGGCGGCACCTTCCTGGTCTTTACCGACTATGCCCGGCCGGCGATCCGGCTGTCGGCGCTGATGGGCCTGCGCGTGATCTACGTGATGACGCACGATTCGATCGGTCTCGGCGAGGACGGCCCGACCCACCAGCCGGTCGAGCATCTTGCCGCGCTCCGCGCCATCCCCAACCTCGCGGTCTACCGTCCGGCCGACGCGATGGAGACCGCGGAATGCTGGGAAGCGGCATTGCAGAGCGATTCCATGCCGTCGGTGATCGCGCTCAGCCGCCAGGACCTGACCGCCTACCGTACCGAGGTCCCGACCGAGAATCTCTGCGCCCGCGGCGCCTATGAACTGCGCGCCGCCGACGGCGACGCGAAGGTGACGCTGATCGCCAGCGGCTCGGAAGTCGAACTGGTCTGCGAAGCCCGTGATCGCCTGCAGCAGGCCGGGATCCCGACGCGCGTCGTCTCGATGCCGTCCTGGGAGGCGTTCGAGCGGCAGAGCGACGCCTATCGTCGCGACACGCTCCGTCCCGACACCCTGCGGATCGCGGTCGAGGCTGCAACCATGCTGGGCTGGGAGCGTTATGTGGGTGACACGGGCGTGACCATCGGCATGACCGCTTTCGGTGCCTCGGCACCCTATAAGGAACTCTATAACCATTTCGGCCTGACTGTGGAGGCGATCGTCGAAGCGGCGAAATCGCGCCTCGGCTGAGTCGGAAAACAAGCAACAGGGCCGCACGGGCGGCCGCAGGATAGGAGTTTGACGAGATGACGGTTCGCGTTGCCATCAACGGTTTTGGTCGGATCGGGCGGTTGGTGCTGCGCGCCATTCACGAGCAGGGGCGCGACGACATCGAGGTCGTGGCTATCAACGACCTCGGCTCGGTCGAAACCAACGCCCACCTGCTGCGCTACGATTCGGTCCATGGTCGCTTCAACGGCACCGTCACCGTCGGAGACAACAGCATGGATATCGGCCGCGGCCCGATGCGGGTCACCGCCGAGCGCGATCCTGCGAAACTGCCCTGGCGCGAACTGAACGTCGATGTCGCGCTCGAATGCACCGGCTTCTTCGCCAGCAAGGAAGCCGCGTCGAAGCATCTCGAAGCGGGCGCCAAACGCGTCCTGGTCTCGGCCCCGGCGAGCGGCGCCGACATGACCGTCGTCTTTGGCGTCAACCACGACAAGCTGACGGCCGATCACAGGGTGGTCTCGAACGCCTCCTGCACGACCAACTGCCTGGCGCCGGTCGCCAAGGTGCTGAACGACGCGATCGGCATCGATCGCGGTTTCATGACCACGGTGCATTCCTATACCGGCGACCAGCCGGTGCTGGACACGCTGCACAAGGACCTGCGCCGAGCCCGCGCCGCGGCGACCTCGATGATCCCGACCTCGACGGGCGCCGCCCGCGCCGTCGCCCTCGTCCTGCCGGAACTCGACGGCAAGCTCGACGGCACGTCGATCCGGGTCCCGACCCCGAACGTCTCGCTGATCGACCTCACCTTCTCGGCCAAGCGCGCGACCACGGTCGAGGAAGTGAACGAGGCGATCAGGAAGGCCAGCCAGGGCAACAGCCCGCTGGCCGGCATCTTGATGACCAACGACCAGCCGCTGGTTTCCACCGACTTTAACCACAATGCCGCCAGCTCGACCTTCGACCTCACCCAGACCCAGGTGATCGACGGCACCTTCGTCCGCGTGCTCTCGTGGTACGATAACGAATGGGGCTTCTCGAACAGGATGTCGGATACGGCGGTGGCGATGGGCAAGCTCGGCTGAGCGGCCGGGGTTCCCGTCACAATGGCTGACTTCCGGACTCTCGACGACGCGGCGGTCAAGGGCCGCCGCGTTCTCGTCCGCGTCGATCTGAACGTTCCCATGAAGGACGGCCGCGTCACCGACGCGACCCGGATCGACCGCATCCTGCCGACCCTGCGGGAACTTGCCGCCTCTGGCGCGCGGATCGGCATTCTTGCCCATTTCGGCCGCCCGAAGGGCGAGCCCGTGCCGGAGATGTCGCTTCGGCCGGTGGTCGGACCGCTCGCCGAACGGCTCGGCGTGCCGGTCGCCTTCGCCGACGATTGCATCGGCGACGAGGCCGAGGCCGCGATGGCGGCGCTCGGCGACGGCCAGGCAGTGCTTCTCGAGAATACCCGCTTCCACAAGGGAGAGGAGAGGAACGACCCGGATTTCGTCGCCCGACTGGCGAAACTCGGCGAGATCTACGTCAACGACGCCTTTTCCTGCGCCCACCGCGCGCACGCCTCGTCCGAGGGGCTGGCCCACCGGTTGCCGGCCTACGCGGGTCGGAACATGGAAGCCGAACTGAAGGCGCTCGGCAACGCGCTCGAACGGCCTGAACGGCCGCTCACGGCAATCGTCGGCGGCGCCAAAGTCTCGACCAAGCTGGCGCTGCTCGGTAATCTCGTGACCAGGGTCGACAACCTGATCATCGGCGGCGGAATGGCCAATACCTTCCTGCACGCGCAGGGCATCAAGGTCGGCGCCTCGCTCTGCGAACCCGACCTGGCCGACACGGCACGCGAAATCCTCGCCAAGGCCGACAAGGCGGGGTGCCGGATCGTGCTGCCGACGGACGCCATCGTCGCCCGGGAGTTCGCCGCCAACGCGGCCCACCGCGCGGTCTCGATCGACGCCGTTGCCGACGACGACATGATTCTCGATGTCGGACCGGAGAGCGTCATGGCGGTGAACACGCTGCTCGAGGTCAGCAAGACCCTGGTCTGGAACGGCCCGCTCGGCGCCTTCGAGACGCCGCCCTTCGAGGCCGGGACCGTTGCCGTCGCCGATCATGCGGCAAATCTCTGCGCGGACGGCCGTCTGCTCGCCGTTGGCGGCGGAGGCGATACGGTCGCGGCGCTGGCGATGGCCAACGCGGCCGACCGCTTCACCTATGTATCGACCGCCGGCGGTGCCTTTCTCGAATGGATCGAGGGACGCGAACTGCCCGGGGTCAAGGCATTGTCAACAACTGTCTGTTAGAGAGCCTCGACCCTGGAGAGGTTTTCACGAACTGGAGATGAGAAATATGGCGTCGCACGACATGGCTAGCATCGCGCAGGCGTTGGTCGCGAAGAGCAAGGGCATCCTGGCCGCCGACGAAAGCACGGGCACGATCGCCAAGCGCCTGACACTGATCGGCATGCCCTCGACCGAGGAGAATCGCCGCGACTGGCGGGAGCTTCTGTTCACCGCCGACGGCTTCGCCGACTATATCAGCGGCGTGATCCTCTACGACGAGACGATCCGCCAGAAAGCGAAGGACGGCACGCCGTTCGTCGACCTCCTGAACAAGGCCGGCGTCATCCCGGGCATCAAGGTCGACATGGGCGCGAAGCCGCTTGCCGGTTCCCCGGACGAGAAGGTCACCGAAGGCCTGGACGGGTTGCGCGAAAGGCTGGCCGAGTACCGCAAGATCGGCGCCCGCTTCGCGAAATGGCGGGCGGTCATCGACATCGCCGCCGACCAGCCGAGTAACTATTGCCTCGACGTCAACGCCCATGCGCTGGCCCGCTACGCGGCGCTCTGCCAGGAAGCGGACATCGTGCCGATCGTCGAGCCGGAAGTGCTGATGGACGGCGACCACGACATCGACCGCTGCTACGAGGTCACGAGTGCCGCGCTCAGGACCGTCTTCGCGGCCCTCGATACCCAGCGCGTCGTTCTGGAAGAGATGCTGCTGAAGCCGAACATGGTGATTTCCGGGAAGAAGTGCCCGACCCAGGCGAGCGCCGCCGAGATCGCCGAGAAGACCGTCCGCTGCTTCCGCAATACCGTTCCAGCGGCGGTGCCCGGCATCGTCTTCCTGTCGGGCGGGCAGTCGGACGAGGACGCGACGGCCAATCTCGACGCCATCAACCGGATCGGCAACCTGCCATGGGAAGTGAGCTATTCCTACGGCCGGGCGCTGCAGCATGGCGCCCTGATGGCCTGGGGCGGCAAGCCGGGGAATGTCGGCGCCGGCCAGCGTGCCTTCGCCCATCGTGCGCGGCTTGTTTCCGCCGCCCGCGACGGCCGTTACAGCGCGAAGATGGAAAGCGAGGCCGCCTGAAGCCGAAGGCGATGACGACGGCGCCTGCCCCACCGGGGTGCGCCGTCGTCTTCCACGATCTAGACGAGGCCCGGACGATCCTCGCTGCCGGCCTCCGGGCCGACCGCCCGGTCCTCCTGGTGACGCCGAAGAACGCCACCGCTATGGTCGGCGCGCTGCCGTTCCAGGAGATCTTCGCCGAGGCCAGCAGGACGCATCCCGGGGCCCGGGCGCGCCTGCTGATCGATTGCGGCGACGATGCCGCATTGGCGCACGCGCTCATTGCCAACGACGCCACGGACATCGTATTCAGCGGACCGGACGGCCAGTTGCGGCGGCTGCGGAACCTTGCCGCCGCGCGCGGCGACGCCACGTCGATCGCGACCTGCCGGCCCGCGGCCTGGTCGGCGGCGGCCGGCGCGCTCGACGAGGAAAGACTGGTCCGCCGCTTTGCCGCGACGCCGGCCTGAGATCATGGAACAATCCGGACCGCCCGCCCCGGCGCGCGGCCACTTTCGAGGATGACGACCCCAGCATGAGCAACGACAAGGGCAAGAACGACACGCAGCCGCGCTGCCGCGTCTATCTGTTGACGCCGCCGGCAATCTCGCTCGACCGGTTCGGCGACGATCTTGCCCGCGCGCTCGACGGCGGCGATGTCGCCTGCATGCAGCTCCGCCTGAAGGACGCGCCGGACGACGACGTCCGTCGCGCCTGCGAGACCCTGATGCCCATCGCCATCGCGCGCGACGTCGCTTTCCTGGTCAACGACCGGCCCGACCTGGCGCATGAAATGGGCGCCGACGGCTGCCACGTGGGGCAGGACGATATGCCCTATCGCCAGGCCCGGGCCCTGATGGGACCGGAGGCGATCGTCGGCGTGACCTGCCATGCCTCCCGCCATCTCGCCATGACGGCGGCGGATGCCGGCGCGGACTATGTCGCTTTCGGTGCCTTCTACGACACCGCGACCAAGACGCCGAAGGACCGCGCCGAACCGGAGATACTGGAATGGTGGTCCGGCCTGATGGAGATTCCCTGTGTCGCGATCGGCGGCATCAACGCCGCGAATGCCGCCCCGCTGGTCGCCGCGGGCGCCGATTTCATCTGCGTTTCGGCCGGCATCTGGTCCGCCCCGGAAGGGCCGGCGGCGGCGGTCGCGGCATTGAACGAGGCGATTGATCGCGCCGGATCAAGCTGCTAGGTTCCGCGCGCGTTTGCGAACCATCCCAACAATGCAGTTCAGATCATGAAAATCAGCGGTAACGCCATCCGCCCGGGGAACGTGGTGGAGCACAAGGGCGGCCTTTGGGTCGCGGTGCGAATCCAGCATACCCAGCCCGGCAAGGGCGGCGCCTATCTTCAGGTCGAACTGAAGAATCTGCGCGACGGCTCGAAACTCAACGAACGCTTCCGGTCGGCGGAAACCGTCGAACGCGTTCGCCTGGAACAGAAGCCGTACCAGTTCCTGTTCGACAATGACGGCCTGCTCACCTTCATGAACAACGAGAATTACGAGCAGGTCGAGATCAACCGCGAGCTTGTTGGCGACCAGGCGATCTTCCTGCAGGACGGCATGGAAGTAACGATCGAGTTCCACGAGGAGTCGCCGCTCGCCGTGGTCCTGCCGGAGCACGTGACCCTCGAGGTCGTCGAGACCGAGCCGACCGTGAAGGGCCAGACCGCCTCGTCGTCCTACAAACCGGCAACCATGAGCAACGGCATGCGGCTGATGGTCCCGCCGTTCATTTCGTCCGGCGAGAAGGTCGTCGTCTCGACGGCCGAATCAACCTATGTGAAGCGTACCGACTGACCCGGCCCGACCGGATCGATCAGCGCAGCCGTAACCCGCAAGGCCGCCCGTGCAAACGGACGGAGCCAGGTCATGAACAGAAAGTCCGCCCTCATCAATGTCATGGAAGCGGCGGCGCGCCGTGCGTCGCGCGCCCTGCTTCGCGACTTTAACGAGGTCGAACATCTCCAGGTCTCCCGGAAGGGGCCGGCCGATTTCGTGAGCGCCGCCGATCTCCGGGCCGAGGAGACGCTGCGCCGCGAGCTCGGTAAGGCGCGCCCGTCGTTCGGCTTCCGCGGCGAGGAAGGCGAGGACGTCGCGGCGCCGGACGGCCAGAGCTACTGGATCGTCGATCCCCTCGACGGCACGACCAACTTCCTGCACGGCATCCCCCATTTCGCGATCTCGATCGGTGTCGAGGTCCGGGGCGAGATCGTCGCCGGCCTGATCCTCGAGCCGACGCGGGACGAACTGTTCTTCGCCGAAAAGGGCCAAGGCGCCTTCATGAACGGCCGCCGGCTGCGGGTTTCGGCCCGCGCCAAGCTGCCGGAGGCCCTGCTCGCCACAGGCATCCCCTTTCTCGGCCGCGACGGTCATGACCGCTTTTCCGCCGAACTGAACCACGTCATGGACAAGGTCGCCGGCATTCGCCGCTTCGGCTCCGCCGCGCTCGACCTCGCCTATGTCGCGGCCGGACGCTACGAGGCATTCTGGGAGCGCGGCCTGTCCCCTTGGGACATCGCCGCCGGCATCATCCTGGTACGCGAGGCGGGCGGCATGGTGAGCCAGCTCGACGGCGGCGAGAAGATGATGGAAAAGGGCGACATCCTCGCCGCCAATTCCGAACTCTACGATTCCGTCGCCCGCCTGCTCCGGGAAGCACGGAAGTCGTGACCCGCGGGCCTGGGGCGCGCGCCCGCGGGCTTGTTCGCGTTCCACCCGTTGGTTATTGTGAGCGCCGAAAAACCATCTGGTTCGTAAACCCTGATACAGCGAGGTTCGCCGGCGTGGCGACACGGCTTGGCAACGCAATCGGCATACTCCGAATCGCCGGATATTCGGTTCTTTCGCTCGGGGTTTTGTCCGCCGTGGCGGTCGAGCGGGCATCGGCCCAGGACACCGTGGTCATCGGCGGCAGCGGACAGCCGTCCGTCGAGGTGAATCTCGACGCCGTCGAACACTCAGGATCGCTGGGCCGTGGCCCGGGCCTGCCCGGCGGCTCGGGTGTCGGACCGATCAACGATCCCGCCGGCGGGATCACGCTGCGTCCGCCCGCCGGCGTCGCCGGCAACCCGGTCGCGATCCCGGGTACGGCGCCGTCACCGGCCGCCGTTGGCACGCTGAGGCCGCCCGTACCGGCGCAACGCCCGATGGTCGCGACGACACCGGCGCCCGCCCCGGCACCTGTCGCAACGGCGAAGACGACCCCGACGGCAACACCCACCGGCACGGTAGCAACCGCCCGTCCGGCGGTTCCGGTTCCCCCGGCGCCGAAGATACCCGCCAAGCCCAGCGAGAATGCGACCGTCGCGCCGAAGCCGCCGGCCCCGAAGCCCGCCACCGGGATGTCCGCTCCCGCGACCGGCACCGGAACGGCGCCCACGCCCACTGCCCCGCCGGCGCCGACACCGGCCCCCGTCGTTACGGCGCCGTCCGCCCCCGAACCGGCCCCGGCACCGGCCAGGCCCGAGACCGCCCCGGCCACCTTGGCGAAAGCCGATCCCGGCTCCGCCGCAATCGCCAGCGCGCGGCCAGCGGCGCCGATCGGCGAGGCGGTCACGATTGCCTTCGCGGGCGACGCGGTCGAACTCGGCTCTGACGCCCGTGCCGCACTGGATGGTGTCGTCGGCGCGCTCAAGGACAACGACCAGCGTGTCCAGCTCAAGGCCTTCGCCGCCGACACCGGCGAGGGCGCGAATTCCGCCCGCCGGGTCTCGCTCAGCCGCGCGCTCGCGGTCCGCGCCTACATGATCGACGGCGGCGTCCGCTCGACCCGGATCGACGTCCGCGCCCTCGGCGATGCCGACGACGGCGGCGATGCCGACCGCGTCGATATCGTGATGTTGCAGCAATGAGGGCGGAAGCGCAGGGAGAAGGCCGCCGCAGCGCCGCGTCCGAGATGACGCGGCCGAGGCGCTATATCGTCCGGATGTCGCTGTTCGTCGCCGCGGTGCTGATCGTCGCCGGGGTTCTTGCCGGGCCGATCCAGATGGCGTTCATGAGCAATCCCTGGCTCAACGGGATCATCATCGGCGTCGCCCTGATCGGCTGCCTCTACACCTTCCGCCAGGTCCTCATCCTCGGCCCGGAAGTGCGCTGGATGGAAAGCATGCGGCGGAACGATCCGTCGCTCTCGGTACAGCGGCCGCCGATCCTGCTTGCCCCGATCGCCAAGATCCTCGGTGACCGCAGCAAGCCACTCCGGCTATCGACCCTGTCGCTCAGTTCGCTGCTCGATTCGATCAGCCTGCGGCTCGACGAGGGGCACGAGATCTCCCGTTACATGATCAACCTGCTGATCTTTCTCGGGCTGCTCGGAACCTTTTACGGCCTGCTCATCACGATCGGCTCGGTCGGCGCCGCGATCAACGCGCTCAGCGTCGCGAGCGGCGATTTCACGACTATCTTCGACGACCTGAAGACCGGTCTCGAGGGGCCGCTCGACGGCATGGGCACGGCCTTTTCCTCGTCATTGTTCGGCCTCGCCGGCTCACTCGTCCTCGGCTTCCTCGACCTGCAGGCCAACCAGGCGCAGAACCGCTTCTATCGCGACCTCGAGGAATGGCTGACCTCGGTCACCAAGTTCTCGTCCGGCTCGGCCATGGGCGACGGCGACCAGTCGGTCCCCGCTTACGTCCAGGCCCTGCTGGAACAGACTGCCGACAGTCTCGACAACCTGCAGCGCACGCTGTCGCGTTCCGAGGAGGGGCGCGGCTCCGCCCAGGCCGGCATGTACCGGCTGATCGAGCGGCTGACGACCCTGACCGACCAGATGCGGAGCGAGCAGGAGCTGATGGTGAAACTGGCGGAGAACCAGATGGAGCTCCGGCCGGTCCTGCAACGGCTGAACAGCAGCCTGGACGAGATGGGCCTCGATCAGGCCTCGCGCAACCATATCCGCAATCTCGACGTCTACGTGATGCGCATCCTGGAAGAATCCGCGGCCGGCCGTGAGCAGTTGGTGCAGGAAGTGCGGAGCGAGATCAAGCTCCTCGCCCGCACCATCGCCGCGATCGCCGAGGACGACCGGCGCGGCTGAGGGGCCCGCCGATGGCTCGGAAGCGCGCCCGCAATTCGCACAGTTCGAGCGAGATCTGGCCGGGCTTCGTCGATGCGCTGTCCTCGCTCCTGCTCGTCATCATCTTCCTGCTCGTCGTCTTCGTCCTGGCGCAGTTCTTCCTGTCGCAGGCGCTGTCCGGCCGTGACGAGGCGCTCGCCCGGCTCAGCCAGCAGGTTGACGAGCTTGCCGATCTGCTGGCGCTCGAACGACGCGCCAATTCGGAACTGCGCGGCAATGTCGCCGAACTGTCGGCCTCGCTCCAGACATCCAACCGGGAACGCGATTCGCTGATCATCCGGCTCGACGAGCTGAGCCAGCGCGTCGAGGTGGCGGAGAGCGAACGCGACAGGCTTGTCCTGCAATTGCAGCGGGCCGACGCCGACCGGAAGGAACTGGAAGAGAAGATCGCCGCCGCGGAGAATGCCGCCGAGGCCGACAAGGAGACGATCCGCGTCTACCTCTCCGAGGCGGAGAGCCTGCGCCGCGACATCGCGACGCTCAAGGAAACCCGGGCCAGGCTCGAAAGCGATCTCGCCGACCTGCTCGCCACGCTCAAGGCGGCGCAGGAGAAGGTCGCGGATCTCGATCGGCAATACAGCGAGAGCGAGAAGGCCCGCGCCGCGCTCAGCGAAACCCTGGCGAGGCGCGAGGCCCGGATCGAGGATCTCGCCGCCGCCCTGCTGGCAGAGCAGGAGAAGGCCGGCAAGCAGGAAGCGGACATCGCCGAACTCCTCGACGACGCGGAGAAGCGCAAGGCGCTGCTGGCCGAGCTGCGGGCCAGCCTCGCCGACAGGGAGAACGATCTCGGGGCGCTTCGCGACCGCTCGAAGGAGCTCGAGGCGAAGCTCGCGGACGAGCAGGAGCGGACACAGCTCGCGCAGAAGGAGATCGCCGACCGGAAGGTCGAGCTTTCGGAACTGCAGGCGCTTTATTTCCAGACCGAGGAATCGCTGAACCGCGAGGAGAAGGCGAGCGCCGCGGCGAACGCGCAGGTGACCGCACTGAACGTCCAGATCGCGGCCTTGCGCGGGCAACTCGCCAGCCTGCAGGAGGCCCTCGACGCGGCCGAGGCGCGCGACAAGGACCAGAAGGTCCAGATTGCCGACCTCGGCAAGCGGCTCAACCAGGCGCTCGCCCAGAAGGTCCAGGAACTGCAGCGCTACCGTTCCGAATTCTTCGGCCGCCTGCGCGCCGTTCTGCAGAATCGCCCCGGCATTACCGTGGTCGGCGACCGTTTCGTCTTCCAGTCCGAGATCCTGTTCGCCCAGGGCAGCGCGGTGCTCGGCGAACTGGGCCAGGACCAGATGCAGCGCTTCGCCGAAACCCTGCTCGAGATCGCCGCCGACATTCCGCCGGATATCGACTGGATCCTGCGTGTCGATGGCCATACCGACGCCTTGCCGATCTCGACGGCGCAATTCCCCTCCAACTGGGAACTGTCGACCGCGCGCGCCGTCTCGGTAGTCAAGTTCCTGGTCGCACAGGGCGTGCCGGCGCGCCGCCTCGCGGCCACCGGATTCGGCCAGTTCCAGCCGCTCGATTCCGGATCGGACGAGATCGCCTTCCGCCGCAACCGGCGGATCGAGCTCAAGCTTACCGAACGCTAGGGCGACATCCGACCGGGCCGAACCGCCCGCTCAGGGCAGACGACAGTCGAGGAACCGCGTTTCGAAGACCGCGCCGACCAGCAGCCGCGTCCCGTCGCGGACCGCGACCGAGGCGCCGGAAAGCCGGTCGCCGGCATCGAGGAAGACCTGGTCCCTGACGAAGGCGCCGCTTGCCCCCTTCTTCAGTTCCAGGATCTCGCTCGGCGACAGCTTGTTGCCGTTGAAGGAATGGCCGACGAAGCTCAGCAACTGCGGATGACCGGCGACCCAGAGCGCACCGTCCGAATCGACGCTGATATTGTCGACGCCGGTGCCAGCGTCATATTCGCGGGCGGGCCGCAGGCCGCCATCGGCAAGGCGCCGGTAGACGTTGATCTTGCGCCCGACGGTGGCCGCCACGTAAACCTCTGCCCCGTCCTTCGACAGCGCGATGCCGTTCGCGTAGGCAAGGTCGTCTGCGACGATCCGGAAGGTGCCGTGGTCATAACGCACGACGTTCGACAGGGGCAGCTGCAGATACTCCTCCGCCAGCCGCAGCAGCCCCATTGGGTTGCCATGGTCGTTGGTCGCGTAGAAGCTCTCCGGCCCGGTTGCGGCAATGTCGTTGGGGCTGATCAGGGACGGCCCGGTGATCGTCTTCAGATGGCGAAGCTTCCGGTCCTCGAAGGCAAACAGCTCGACCGTATGGCGATAACCGGTGCCTTCGGCGCCGGCCTCGGGATGGTTGACCACGAACAGCCGGGCCTTGCCGTCGGGTCCGACCCAGAGGTCGATGCCATGCGGATGGAAGTCGTCGCCGAGCCCGTCGTCCAGCCGTATCGGCTCGGCATTCGGCTGGTCGAGGGCATAGAGATAGAGACCGCCCTTGATCGCCTCGCCGCGCATCTGCGCGCGGCGATCGTCACCGGAAATGATCGCGACCTCGCCGCCCGGCGCGATGACGATATCCTCGGCCCCGGTTATGCCCTGGACCGCCCGGCAGACACCGGCGAAATGCGGTTCGATGGTGCGGAACTGGCCGGCCGACCAGAAGGTGTAGATCACGAAGCCGACCGCCAGAGCGATCAGGGTGACGCAAATGACGAACAGCGAGCGGATCAAGCCCCGCCTCCTTCAGCGACGGGGCCGGATCATTGCGCGGCCTCCCCGGACAGTCCCGCCATGCCGTTCTCGAACTGCAGCTTGGCCAGCCGGGCATAGAGGCCGCCGCCGCGCATCAGCTCGTCATGCCTGCCGAGCGCGACAACGCGACCATTCTCAATCACCGCGATCCGGTCGGCCTTGAGCACGGTCGCCAGCCGGTGGGCGATGACGAGCGTCGTGCGGCCCTCGCGGAGCCGGTCGAGGGCGCCCTGCACCAGCCTCTCGCTTTCCGCGTCGAGCGCCGAGGTCGCCTCGTCGAGCAGCAGGACCGAGGGATTCCGCAGAACCGCCCTGGCGATCGCCACGCGCTGCTTCTGGCCGCCGGACAGGCGCACGCCGCGCTCGCCGAGCTCGCTCTGGAACCCCTCCGGCATGGCGTCGATGAAATCCGCCGCGGCAGCCGCATCGGCGGCCGCGCGCACGGCCCGGTCGTCGGCCTCGGGCCGCCCGTAGCGAATGTTCTCCAGCGCCGTCGCGGCGAACATCACCGGCTCCTGCGGCACCAGTCCGAAGACCTGCCGCAGCGCTTCCGGTTCCGTCTCGTCGATCGGCACGTCGTCGAGCGTGATCCGCCCCGACTGCGGATCGTAGAAGCGGAGCAGGGTCTGGAACACCGTCGTCTTGCCGGCGCCCGACGGGCCGACCAGGGCAACCGTCTCGCCGGGCTCGACGGTCAGAGAGAAGCCGTTCAGCGCGGCGACGTCCGGGCGTGTCGGATAGTGAAAGGTGACGTTGTCGAAGACGATCCGGCCGGCGGTCGGACTGGGCAGCGCGGCCGGCACCTCCGGCGCGCGAATGTCCGGCTCGGCCGCGAGCAGTTCGAGCAGCCGTTCTGCGGCGCCCGCCGCGCGTTGCAACTCGCCCCAGACCTCGCTCAGCGCGCCGACCGCGCCGGCGACGAAGACCGCGTAGAGCACGAAGGCACTCAGCACGCCTCCCGACATCTCGCCCGCGACCACCGCACGCGCGCCGATCCAGAGAACCAGCACGACGGATCCGAAGATCAGGCTGATGACGATCCCGGTCAGCCAAGAGCGGGCACGGATCCGCAGCAGCGCCGCCTCGAAGGCCGCCTCGACGGTTCCGCCGAAACGGCTTTGTTCGAATCGCTCGTGGGTGAATGCCTGGACCGTCTGGATGGCGCCCAGTACCTCGCCGGCTCGCGCGCTCAGGTCGGCGACCCGGTCCTGGCTGTCGCGGCTCAGGCGACGGACCCGGCGGCCGAAAAAGACGATCGGGACGACGACGAAAGGGACCACCAGGCAGACAGTGCCGGCAAGCTTCGGGCTCGTCACCACCATCATTGCCAGCCCGCCGATCAGCAGCAGGATGTTGCGGAGCGCGATCGAGATCGACGAGCCGACCACCGTCTGGATCACCGTCGTGTCGGTGGTCAGGCGGGAAAGCACCTCGCCGGTCCGGGTCGTCTCGAAAAATGCCGGGTTCAGCGTGACGATATGGTCGAACACCGCCTTGCGGATATCGGCGATGACCCGTTCGCCAAGCCAGGTGACAAGGTAGAAGCGGGCGACCGTCGCCGCGGCCAGAATCAGCGCGACACCGAGCAAGGCGAGGAAATAGAGGTCGACGAATCCGCCGTCGTCGCCGGAAAACCCGTGGTCGATCACCCGGCGAAGCGCCTGCGGAATGGCGAGCGTCGCCCCTGCCGCGACTACCAGCGCCACGCCGGCGCCGGCGATCACCCCGCGATAGGGCAAGGCGAAAATCATGAGTCGGCGCAGCTTCGCCAGGTCGCGGCTTTTCGGCCGTTCGTCCGTCGCGCCCGCCCCGGCGTTGCTGTTTTTCTCGCTCACCCCGATCGACCCGTCTCGCCTACAATGACACCCTGCTCGACGCGTTTGCGCGAGAGCCGGGTATAACAGGCGGCCCGATCCACAACAAGGCCGAGGGGCGCCGCCGGAAGGTCAGGCCCGCGCTGGCGATTCCCGACTTGCGCCGCGACCGGCAAATGACTATAAGACCGGCTCGCCGACTAGGAGATGCGAGATGAAGAAGGACATTCACCCCGACTATCACGAGATCGTCGTCGAGATGACCGACGGCACGACCTACAAGACGCGGTCGACGTGGGGCAAGGAGGGCGACGTTCTGAAGCTGGATATCGACAGCAAGAGCCACCCGGCATGGACCGGCGGGTCGCAGCGCGTCCGCGACGCTGGTCAGGTCGCGAAGTTCAACAAGCGTTTCGCCAGTTTCGGCCTCAAGTAATCGCTGCACCCGTCCGCTTCGGCGGATCGGAAAAAGGCGCCCGTACGGGCGCCTTTTTTGTTGGCCGGATGCTGTGCCGCGCGCGGACTAGCCGGGCATCGTATAGAGATCGGCCTCTTCACGGATCATCGCGTCGAGACGGGCAAGCCGGCGATAGAGCAACTCGCTCCGACGCAGCAGCTCGCGCATCTGGCGCGGCAGCTTCTCATGGTCGATCAGGGGCTCGGCAAGACACGTCTCGTCGTTGCCCAGCCGGTATTCCTCGGTGAACAGGAATTCCGCGTCGAGCGTGCCCTCGTGCCGGGCCCGAAGTATCGTCAGCCAGGCCATCGCCTCGGTCAGAAGCGTGGTCAGCTTCAACGTCTCGGCGCTGTAGGCCAGGCTGTCGACCGGTTCTAGCGTAGCCGTGAAGCCAGCGCCGGGGCCTTCGAAATACTCGCGCGCATCCTCGACCAGGCTGACCGCTTCGTCATAGGTCTTCGTGAAAAATACTGAGCCTTGCACCACACACCTCTGTCCGCCCCGCCGGGCGGGATGATCGATCCCTCCCGCTACAAATCGGGATGACCGACCCTAGATCCAAGATGCTAAGAATTGGTGAGGGCGAACTGTCGGCGCATGTTTCGTTATCGCTCAGCCATCCTGCAACGCCCGTTGCTCGAACGCCTCGATCCGGCGCACCAGTCCGGCCGGCACCGGCACCGTCTTGCGGGTCGTCTGGTCGGTGTTCACCCAGACGATCTCTCCCGTGGCCAGCAGCGTCTCGCCGCCCTTCGGATAGACGCCGAGCAGGAACTGGATCGACGAGCGGCCGATCCGCCCGGTCCGGCAGCAGCAGTCGATTTCGTCATCGAAGCGGATCGGTGCCTTGTACTCGACAAGCGAGCGGACGAGGTGGAAATCCGTTCCCGTCTCCTCCGGCATCGTCTGGTAGGAAAAGCCGAGCGCCCGGAGATACTCGGTGATCGCGGTATCGTAATAGGTCAGGTAGTGGGCATTGAAGACCACGCCCTGGCCGTCGATCTCGGAATAGCGGACGCGAAGCGGAAACGAGAAGCGGTAGTCGGACCTCGACATTTTTCCCCCTGGGACAATCACGGGCGGTGCAGCAGACCTTCCAGATAGCGGCCATAGGCGGAGTTCGCCATCGCGCGTGCCAGTGTGGCAAGCGCCGCGTCATCGACATAGCCGAGGCGCCAGGCGATTTCTTCCGGGCAGGCGATCTTGAGACCCTGGCGAACCTCGACGGTCTCGATGAACTCGGCCGCCCGCAGCAGGCTTTCCGGCGTTCCCGTATCGAGCCAGGCGACGCCGCGCCCGAGGATCTCGACCGTCAGCCCGCGCTCCGCCAGGTAGGCGTTGTTGACGTCGGTGATCTCGAGTTCCCCGCGGGCCGAAGGCTTCAGGCCGCGGGCGATCCCGACGACCGATGAATCGTAGAAATAGAGCCCGGTGACCGCATAGTTCGACGGCGGTTTCTTCGCCTTCTCGACGATCCCCCGCACGCTGCCGTCGGCGGCGAAATCGACGACGCCGTATCGCTCCGGGTCGGCGACCCAGTAGGCGAAGATGCGGGCGCCCTTGCCGGTAAAATCGGCGACGGAAAAATCCGGACCATGAAAGACATTGTCGCCGAGCACGAGGGCGACCGGCTCGTCAGCGATGAAGTCCTCGGCAATCAGGAAGGCCTGCGCGATCCCTTCCGGCGCCGGCTGGACGTCGTAGCGGAGCGTGAGCCCCCATTGCCCGCCATCGCCGAGCAGCGCCTCGAAAAGCGGCCGGTCGCCCGGCGTCGAGATCACCAGGATCTCGCGGATCCCGGCCGCCATGAGCGTCGCCAGCGGGTAATAGATCAGCGGCTTGTCGTAGACCGGCAGGAGCTGCTTGCTGACCACGCGGGTCATCGGATGCATCCGGGTGCCGGTCCCGCCGGCCAGAATGATGCCCTTCATGCGCCGTTGTCCGCCCCTGCCCCGCCGCCGATCGCCTGCTGCGCGAGGAGCGCCGCAAGGGCCACCCGCCAGTCGGGACGGACGATACCAAAGACCTCCCGGATATGCGAGCAGTCGAGCCGCGAATTGGCCGGCCGGGCCGCCGCCGAGGGCCATTCCGCGCTGCCGATCGGACGGATCCGGGGGCCGGCGACATGGCGGAAGATCTCGCGCGCGAAACCGCACCAGGTAACGTCCGGCGCGCCGGAGAAATGATAGATGCCGAAATCGGCGAAGTCAGCCGCCGCCGCCTGCCGGGCCATCGCGACCAGCACCTCGCCGAGCGCGGCGGCCGGCGTCGGCCCGCCGGTCTGATCATCGACGACGCCGATCTCCCCGCGCCAGCGCAGGCTCAGCATCGCGGACAGGAAATTGCCCTCGCCGGGACCGAAAAGCCAGGAACTGCGCACGATCAGGTGACGCCGCGCGATTGTCGCGACTGCCGCCTCTCCGGCCGCCTTGCTTTCGCCGTAGCGATTGACCGGGGCGACCGGGTCGCCCTCGACATAGGGCCCGGCCTCGACGCCGTCGAACACGTAATCGGTCGAGAGGTGCAGCAGGAGTGCATTCCCGGCGGCGGCCGCGCGGGCGACATTCGCCGCTCCGTCCCGATTCACCGCGAAGGCGCGTCCGGGATCCGCCTCGGCCCCGTCGACGTCCGCATCGGCGGCAGCGTTGACGATCGCCGCGGGCTTCAGCCGGGCGACCGCGGCCGTCAGCCGGTCGGCATCGGTGATGTCGAGCGTCCGCCGGTCGAAGGCCCGGCAGGGCACGCCGGCTGCAGCGGCGGCACGGACCGTCGCCCGGCCGACCTGTCCGCCCGCCCCCAGCACCATCAGCGTCACGAGGAGGCCCGCTGCGCGAGACCGAGCCGCTCCTGCCGGTAGCGCCGCTGGGCGCCGGCAATCCATTCGTCCCGATCGAGGTACCAATCGACGGTGGCGGCGAGCCCCGTCGCGAGATCGTGGCGGGGCCGCCAGCCGAGCTCGCGTTCCAGCGCGTCGGGCGCCAGCGCATAGCGGCGGTCGTGGCCCGGCCGGTCGGCGACGAACTCGATCAGCTTCTCGTGCGGCGCCCCGGCCGGCAGACGCGCGTCGAGCAGCCGGCAGATCGCCCCGACAATGTCGCGGTTGCTTCGTTCGGTCCGGCTGCCGACCAGGTAGCGCCGGCCCGGCTCCCCCGCTTCGGCGATCCGCCGCAGGGCGGCCGCATGATCGTCGACATGGATCCAGTCCCGCACGTTGGCGCCGTCGCCATAGACCGGCAGGGGCCTTCCGGCGGCGCCGCGCAGGATCATCAGGGGAATGAGCTTCTCGGGAAACTGGTAGGGGCCGTAGGTGTTCGAGCCGTTGCTGACCAGCACCGGCAGCCCGTAGGTCCGGTGGAAGGCGCGGGCCAGATGATCGCCCGCCGCCTTGCTGGCGGCATAGGGCGACGAGGGATCGCTCGGGCTGTCCTCCGTGAAGGTCCCGTCGGGACCGAGCGAGCCGAACACCTCGTCGGTCGAGACCTGCAGGAAGCGGAACCGTGCCGCCGCGGCAAAGTCGAGCGCCCGCCAGTATTCGAGGGCCGCCTCCAGAAGCACCTCCGTGCCGACGACATTCGTCCGGACGAAGACCGCCGGGCCGTCGATCGAGCGGTCCACATGGCTCTCCGCCGCCAGGTGATAGACCACGGATGGCCGTTCCTCGGCGAACAGCGCGGCCATCGCTGCGCTGTCGGTGATGTCGGCGACCGCCAGCCGATGGCGCGGGTTGCCCTCGACCGCTGCCAGGTTGGCCGGGTTGCCCGCATAGGTCAGGCTGTCGATGGTGACCACCCGTCCGGCCCCATCGTCGATCAAGGAACGGACCAGCGCCGAGCCGATGAAGCCGGCCCCGCCGGTAACGAATGCCGTCATCAGGTCGGGCCCGGTTCGAATAGTCGCGTCTGTTCGGCCAGTGGCGGCAATGCCCGGTCACGGCCGGAGATCTCGGCCCAGGCCGCGCCGACCGGCCAGTCGATGGCGAGCGCCGCGTCGTTCCAGAGAATCCCGGCCTCGTCGTCGGGGCTGTAGAAGTCGGTCACCTTGTAGAGCAACTCGCAATCATCCTCGAGCGTGCAATAGCCATGCGCGAAACCGGGCGGGATCCAGAGCTGGTTTCCCTCCGCGGCGTCGAGCGTCGCGGCCACGTGGCGGCCGAAATCGGGCGAGCCCCGTCGGACATCGACGGCAACATCGTAGACCCGGCCGCGCACGACCCGGACCAGTTTTCCCTGGGCGCGCGGCGGCAACTGGTAATGCAGGCCGCGCACCGTGCCGGCGCGTCGGCTGAGCGCATGATTGTCCTGCACGAAGGGTCCGGGAATGCCGGCCTCGGCGAACCGGTCCTGGCGCCAGACCTCGGCGAAATAGCCGCGCTCGTCCTCGTGCCGCTGGGGCGTCAGGATCTTGATCCCGGGAATGGCGGTGTCGGCGATACGCATCGCCCGCGAGCATATCCAGACTACCGATCACCAACAAGTCGCGACACTGGCGGCGACCGGACGGCCCGCCTATAGTGGCCACGTTCCCGGGGCCGCTGGCCCGCGTCGCTTATCCGGTTGCTCCGTGACTTTCCGAACCCAGACTCACTGGCCCACCGTCGTCCTCGCCGTCGGCGCCGGCATCGTCGCCTCGATGCAGGTCGGCAAGGTTGCCGCGGCACTCCCCCAGATTCGCCCGGAACTCGGCGTTTCGCTGGTCGTCGCAGGCCTGATCGCCTCGATCTTCAACGCCAACAGCGCCGCGCTCGGCGTCGCGACGGGGATCGTCACCGATCGCGCGGGCCATGTCCGCATGATCACCGCCGGTCTGATCCTGATGGCGGCCGGCGGTCTGGCCGGGGCGTTTGCCGCCGATGGCGCCGTGCTGCTGGCGTGCCGTTTCGTCGAGGGGCTCGGTTTCGTCGCCACGGTGATCGCCGCGCCCTCGATCATCGCCGGCGCGACGGCGACCGGCGACCTCCGCCTCGCGCTCGGTCTCTGGAGCACCTACATGCCGACCGGCTTCGCGATCATGCTGGTGGCGAGCGCGCCGCTGCTCTCGCTGATCGGCTGGCGCGGAATCTGGATCGCCAACGGCCTGTTGACGCTTGTACTGGCCGCCTTCTTCGTTGCCTTCCGTCAACGGCTCGACGTCCATGCGATCGCCGGCCAACGCTCCTGGGCCGGCATGCGCCGGGCGCTCGCCCTGCCCGGCCCGTGGCTGCTCGCAGCCTGCTTCGCCACCTATACCGTGCAGTGGTTCGCGGTGATGGCGTGGCTCCCGACCTTCCTGACCGAGGCGCTCGGCTACAGCGCCGCGGCCGCGGTCACCATCGCCGGGCTCGTCGTCTTCGCCAATGCGCCGGGCAACATGTTCGGCGGCTGGCTACTCCATCGGGGTGCGCCGCGCTGGCTGTTGATGGCGACCGCGCAGGCCTCGATGGCGATCTTCGGCCTCGGGATCTTCGCCGCCGGCGTGCCCGATCTCGCCAAGATAGCACTCGCGATCTGCTTCTCGCTGGTCGCCGGGTTGCTGCCCTCATCGGCGCTGGCCGGCGCCCCGGCACACAGCCCGAGCCCGGGCGAGATCGGCATCGTCAACGGCATTATCGTGCAGGGTTCGAACCTCGGCGTCCTGGTCGGCCCGCCGCTGGTCGCCGCCTCCATCGCGGTTCACGGCGACTGGCAGGATGCGACGCCGATCCTGCTCGCCGCCGCCATCGCCGGCATCGCCATCGCCTTCGGCATCCGCTGGGTCGAGCGCCATCGCCTCACGGGCGGGGCACAATGAAGAAACTCAAGGTCGACCCCGGCGATTTCCTGCTGTTCGTGACCACTGTCGTCTGGGGCGTGAGCTTCCCTCTCGGCAAGATCGTGCTCGCCGAGATGGGGCCGCTCGGCTACAGCTCGAGCCGTTTCCTGATCGCCGGGCTGCTCCTGGCGCTCTGGTCTCGACTCCGGGAGGGACCGATCCGCCTGCCCCGCAAGGATCTCCTGACGACCATCGGCCTCGGAATCATGGGCTATTTCTTCTTCACCGGGATCTGGGCGGTCGGCCTGACGATGACGACCTCGGCGAAGGCCTCGATCCTGATCTCGACCTCGCCCGTCTTCGCGCTGCTGATGTCGGCGATCATCGGAAAGAGCCCCAAGCCGCTTGCCTGGCTCGGCGTCGGCATCTCGTTTCTCGGCACCTACCTGCTGATCACCGGCGCGGCTGCGGCGGAAGGGCTTTCCGGCGGCTCGCTGATCGGCGACCTGATATTCCTCGTCGCGGCGCTTTGCTGGGCGCTCTACAACATGATTTCGGTGCCGCTGATCGCCCGCCACGGCCCGCTCAAACCGACCGCGGTTGCGATGATCATCGGATCGACGCTGCTGCTCATACCGGGATTTGGCGAGATCGTCGCCGTTCCCTACGCGGATCTCGACGCGGAGATTTACGGGGCCTATTTCATCACCGCCGTCATCGGAGGCACCTTCGGCTTCGTCTGGTGGCTCGCCGGCATCGGCCGGCTCGGCGTTGCCCGGGCAATCCCCTACATGTACCTGGTTCCGGTTTTCGGCGTGCTCGGCGGGATCTATCTGCTCGACGAGCACCTGACCCTGGTGCAACTCGGCGGTGCGGCGATCACGCTGGTCGGCGTCGCATTGGCGAGGCGCGGATGACGAAAAGCCGCTATTTCGAGGATTTCACCCTCGGCGACCGCTTCGAGACGGTCGCCATGACGGTGACGGAGGCGGAGATCCTCGGCTTCGCCCTGAAATACGATCCGCAATACTTCCATCTCGACGCCGCGCGCGCCGCCGATGGCCCGTTCGGCGGGCTGATCGCCTCCGGCTTCCAGACGCTGTCGCTTTCCTTCAGCCTGTTCCTGCGCCAGGGCTGGGTCGAGGAGGCCAATCTCGGTTCGCCCGGCCTCGACGCGACACGCTGGCTGCGCCCGCTGCGACCCGGCGACACCATCCGTGTGACGGCAACGGTGACCGAACTGAAACCCAGCGTCTCGAAGCCGGACCGCGGCATCGTCCGCATGCTGCACGAGACCTGGAACCAGCATCAGGCGGTCATCATGACCGTCGACTGCATGCATATGCTCAGGCGTCGTCCGGACTCGGCGGGCTGAACCGCTGAATGGCGGCCGCGAACTCGTCCGCGCGGGCGTCGAGCGGGTTGAGCGCGATGTTGATCCGTGACTGCCCGCGCCGGGCGTTCGCGCGATAGAACATCCGGTCGATGAAGCCCGGCTCGACGAGGAAGCGCTCCGGCTGCTCGACATCGAGACCGATGAAGGCGTCCCGCTTGACGTGATGCAGATCGATGCCGTCGATCGCCGCCCAGGGAATCGTCGCCGGCCCGAGGCGGCGGTCGGAGATCCCCTCCGGACCGATCCGGACGACCGGACGTTGATCGCGAAGCTCGCCGATCCCCTTCAGCGCCACGGCGCCGAACAGCGCCGCGAGCGCGGCACCGATCAGGCGCGCCGCGATCGGCTGGCTGGCCTCGACCGGCTGGCCGACCAGCAGCACCACCCCGACCCCGGCGAAGACAAGGGCGCCCGCCGTGACGAACAGCATCCGGCCGCGGCGATAGCGGAACAACGCCTCGCCGTCGTCGCCGTGCCGGTCGCTGGAGGCCTCGGCCATGCGCGTCCTCAGCGGCTGATCGGCTTGTAGCGGATGCGATGAGGCTCGGTCGCCTCGGCGCCCAGCCGGCGACGCTTGTCTTCCTCGTAGTCCTGGAAGTTGCCCTCGAACCATTCGACGTGGCTGTCGCCCTCGAAGGACAGGATATGGGTCGCGATCCGGTCGAGGAACCAGCGGTCATGGCTGATCACCACGGCGCAGCCGGCAAAGTCGAGCAGGGCCTCCTCGAGCGCGCGCAGGGTATCGACGTCCAGATCGTTGGTCGGTTCGTCGAGCAGCAGCACGTTGGCGCCGGATTTCAGCAGCTTGGCCAGGTTGACCCGGTTCCGCTCGCCACCGGAAAGCTGGCCGACGCGCTTCTGCTGGTCCGCGCCCTTGAAGTTGAAGTCCGAGACATAGGCCCGGCTCGGCACTTCGCGCTTGCCCAGCAGGATGACCTCGTTGCCCTCGGAGATCTCCTCCCAGACGGTCTTCTTCGGATCGAGCGTCTCGCGCGACTGGTCGACATGGCCGATCTGCACCGTCGGGCCGATCTTGAGGCTGCCGGCGTCGGGCGTCTCGTCACCGGTCAGCATGCGGAACAGCGTCGTCTTGCCGGCGCCGTTCGGGCCGATCACGCCGACGATGCCGCCGGGCGGCAGGCGGAAGTTGAGATCGTCGATCAGCAGCCGCTCGCCGAACCCCTTGCTCAGATGCTCGGCCTCGATCACCAGGTCGCCGAGCCGCTGCCCGGCCGGAATGACGATCTGGGCCCGTTCGTCTCGCTTCTCCGCATCCTGGGAGAGCAGGTCCTCGTAAGCCGAGATGCGCGCCTTCGACTTGGCCTGGCGGGCTCGCGGCGACTGCTGGATCCATTCAAGCTCGCGCTTGAGGGTCCGGCGCCGCGCGTCTTCCTGGCGTCCCTCCGCCTCGAGCCGCTTCTCCTTCTGGTCCAGCCAGGACGAGTAATTGCCCTTCCACGGAATGCCGTGGCCGCGGTCGAGTTCGAGAATCCAGCCGGCAACATTGTCGAGGAAGTAGCGGTCATGGGTGACCGCCACGACCGTGCCCTTGTAGTCGCGCAGGAAGCGTTCGAGCCAGGCGACGCTTTCCGCGTCGAGATGGTTGGTCGGTTCGTCGAGCAGCAGCATGTCCGGCTGTTCGAGGAGCAGGCGGCAGAGCGCCACCCGACGCTTCTCGCCGCCCGACAGCTTGGCGACCTCGGCATCGCCGGGCGGGCAGCGGAGCGCGTCCATGGCGATTTCCACTTTGCGGTCGAGATCCCAGAGATCCTGGTTGTCGATCTGCTCCTGCAACTCGCCTTGCTCGGCGATCAGCTCGTTCATCTCGTCGTCGGTCAGTTCCTCGCCGAAACGGGCCGAGACCTCGTTGAACCGGTCGAGGATCGCCTTCTTCTTGCCCACGCCGAGCACGACGTTGCCGAACACGTCGAGCGAGGGATCGAGTTCCGGCTCCTGCGACAGGTAGCCGACGCGGACGCCCGGCGCGGCGAAGGCCTCGCCGTTGTATTCCGTCACCTCGCCCGCCATGACCCGGAGCAGCGTCGACTTGCCGGCCCCATTCAGGCCGAGCACGCCGATCTTGGCGCCGGGCAGGAAATGCAGCGTGATGTCCTTCAGGACCTGCTTGCCACCGGGATAAACCTTGTTCAACCCGATCATCGAATAGATGTATTCGGCCATGACCTGCTTCATTGTTGATGGAGACACACACACGAGCGGGGCCTTTGTAGCCAATGCACAGCGGCGCCGCAATGGCGCTCCGGCGGGGCCGGGCGCGCATAGCAGCGATGCCGGTCGCGGACTGGCGCAACCGCCCAGCCGCCCCTAGACTGCCGGCCTGATCGAACGGGGAATTCGGGGTCCGGAATGCCGACAGCGGCGATGATACTGGCGGTCTTCTTCTGGGCCTCGTCGCTCAACGCCAACAAGGCGCTGGTCGCCACCCTCTCGGTCACCGAGGTCGCCGGCACCCGCTTCGCGCTCGGCGCCCTGGTCATTTGGTCGCTGGTGCTGATCACCCGGCAGCGGGTCAACATCCGCAGCCTCGACAAACGGATCCTGCTGATGGGCTTTCTCGAGCCCGGCCTGGTCTCGGTGCTGGTGATCTGGGGCGTGACGCTGACCACGGCGACGCACGCCATCATCCTCTGGAGCATGATGCCGATCATCCAGCCGGTGCTCGGCAGGCTGGTCCTCGGCGAGCCGATGAGCCGGGTCGTGGTCATCGCCTCGCTGATCGCGCTGGCCGGCAGCCTGATCCTGGTGAGCGGCAGCCTGTCAAGCCCGGCCGCCAGCATCGAGGGCGACCTGCTCTGCCTCGCCGGCGTGCTGTGCGCCTGCCTGAACCAGCTTGCCGCCCGGCGGGTCGCGACCGGCGGCACGTCCAATCCGTTCGTCATCACCGCCTTCCAGCTCACGCTGGCACTGATCTTCATTCTCGGCGTGATGGTCTTCATCGAGCGCCCGGACATCACCCTCGACCAGCAGGGCGATACCGCCTACATGCTGCTCGCCTATGCCGGGCTGGCCGGCAGCGCCGGGCCGTTCCTGCTCTACAACTACGCGCTCCGGCACATGACGGTCGGACGGATCAGCCTGTTCATCCCGCTGACCGCGCCGATCGGCGCCGCCATCGCCTGGGCGCTGCTCGGCGAGGAGCTGCAATGGTTCGAGTTCGTCGGCCTTGCCGTGATCGTCACCGCAGTCTTCCTGCCGCTGCTGTCCGAGCAGCGCCGGCGGCAGGCAAGGCGGCTTGCCTAGGGCGCGCTATTCCGCCGCCGCACGGGCTTCACCGGTCTCGCCGCGGAAGGCGGCGCGCAGCGCCGCTTCCTTCTCCGCCGCTTTGGCGATCGCCGCTTCCTTGACATGGCCGAAGCCGCGGATCTCCAGCGGCAACGAGGCGAGCGCCACCGCCGCGCCGTGGTTGCCGGCATCGAGGCCGCCGACCAGTTCGCCAACGAGGGCCTCGTAGTCGCGGATCGCCCGGCGCTCGGCCCGGCGCTCGTCGGTCCGGCCGAACGGGTCGAGGAAGGTTCCGCGCAACCCGCGCAGGCGGGCGAGCAGTCGGAAGGCACGCATCATCGAGGGGCCGAATTCCTGCTTCACCAGGTGCCCGGTCAGCGGATCGCGCTTGGCGAACAGCGGCGGGGCAAGGTGGAATTTCAGCTTGTAGTCGCCCTCGAAGGTGGCGCCGAGGCGCTTCTCGAACTCGCCCGAGGCATAGAGCCGGGCGACCTCGTACTCGTCCTTGTAGGCGAGAAGCTTGTGATAGCCCCTGGCAACCGCCTCGGCGAGACCGTTCCTGCCGGGCGTGCGCTCCGCCTCGGCGGCGCGCACCTTCTCGACCAGTGCCGCGTAGCGGCGGCCGAGCCGGGCATTCTGGTAGCCGGTGAGGAAGTCCCGCCGGCGGGCGACGATGTCGTCGAGCGTCTCGGCGAAGGCCGGCGCCTCGACCGCTTTCAGGGCCGGACGCGCGGCGCTCTCGACGGCCTCCAGGTCGGCGGCCGCCCGCCGGCCCCAGTCGAAGGTCTTGCGGTTGGCCTCGACGGCGACGCCGTTGAGCGCGATCGCCTCCTCGAAGGCGGCGACGGATAGCGGGATCAGGCCCCTCTGGAAGGCGAAGCCGACAAGGAAAAGGTTGGCGGCGATGGAATTGCCGAGCAGCGCTGTCGCAAGCCGTGTCGCGTTGACGAAATCGGCCTGCTCGCCACCGACCGCCTCGGCGATCAGGGCCTCGACCTCGGCCGCGTCCAGCTTCATGTCCGGCTGCAGCGCGAACGAGGCGACCGGCACCAGGTGGCGGTTGATCACCGCGCGCGTCCGTCCGGGCGCGTAGGTTGCCAGCGCCTCGGCCCCGGCGGCGACCACCATGTCGCAGCCGAGCACCAGGTCGGCCTGGCGGCTCGGAATCCGCGTCGAGCCGGCGGCGCCGCCCTCGCTCATGATCCGCACATGACTGGTCACGGCGCCGTTCTTCTGGGCGAGACCGGTCTGGTCGAGCACGGTGACGCCCTTGCCCTCGATATGGGCCGCCATGCCGAGCAGCGCGCCGACGGTAACAACGCCGGTCCCGCCGATGCCGGTGACCAGGATGTTGAAGCTCTGGCCGATCGGCGCGGGCGTCGGCTCCGGCAGGCCGGCGGCCGGCTCGGTCTGCGCCGTGGCGGCGGCGGGCTCGGGCCTGGCCGGCTTCTTCAGCGCGCCGCCCTCGACCGTCACGAAGCTCGGGCAGAAGCCCTTCACGCAGGAGAAGTCCTTGTTGCAGTTCGACTGGTCGATCTGCCGCTTGCGGCCGAACTCGGTCTCCAGCGGCAGCACCGCGACGCAGTTCGAGACGACGCCGCAATCGCCGCAGCCCTCGCAGACCGCCTCGTTGATGAAGGCCCGCTTGGCCGGGTCCGGGAAGGTGCCGCGCTTCCGCCGGCGGCGCTTCTCGGCGGCGCAGGTCTGGTCGTAAATCAGGATGGTGACGCCCTCGACCTCGCGCAACTCGCGCTGAACCTGCTCCAGTTCATCGCGGTGCCGGATCGTTGTGCCCGGCGCCCAGTCGGTGCCGGCGACGTATTTCTCCGGCTCGTCGGTGACGACGACGATGCGCTTGACGCCCTCGGCATGGACCTGGCGCGAGATTTGCCAGGGGGTGAGCTGGCCGTCGTGGCGCTGTCCGCCGGTCATGGCGACGGCATCGTTGAAGAGGATCTTGTAGGTGATGTTCACGCCGGACGCGGCGGCTGCCCGGATCGCCATCTTG
Source organism: Oceanibacterium hippocampi (assembly GCF_900172325.1). Lineage (GTDB taxonomy): Bacteria > Pseudomonadota > Alphaproteobacteria > Sneathiellales > Sneathiellaceae > Oceanibacterium > Oceanibacterium hippocampi. Next base: position 563,832 of record NZ_FWFR01000003.1, read on the forward strand.
CCGGAATGGAAATAGGTCCCGTCGCCGAGATTCTGGAAGACGTGCTTTTCCTTCGCGAACGGCGCCTGGCCGATCCAGTTGGCGCCCTCGCCGCCCATGTGGGTATAGGTCGCGGTGCGCCGGTTCGGCATGTAGACCGCCATGGTGTGGCAGCCGATGCCGGCCATGGCGCGGCTTCCCTCCGGCACCTTGGTCGAGCTGTTGTGCGGGCAGCCGGCGCAGAACCACGGCGCCCGGTTGAGCGTCGAGGCAGGCATCCGGTTGCCGTCCTCGCGCCGGTCGGCGAGCGCCAGCTGGTCCCGGATGTCGGTCGGGATGTCGAGCGCGGCGAGGCGGGCGGCAAGCGCATGGCCGACCGAGCGCGCCGACAGGTCGCCGTCCTCGGACAGCAGCGGGCTGCCGTCCGGCGCGGTCTTGCCGACCAGTCGCGGCCGGCGCTCCATGTCGAACAGGATCCGGGCGATCTGGTCCTCCATGACCGCGCGCTTCTCCTCGACCACGATGATTTCCTCGAGCCCCTCGGCAAAGGCGCGCAGGCCCTCGGGCTCCATCGGCCAGGGCATGCCGACCTTGTAGACCGTGATGCCGAGCGACGCGCAGGTCGCCTCGTCGAGGCCGAGTTCATGCAGCGCCTGGCAGACGTCGAGCCAGGCCTTGCCGGTCGAGACGATGCCGAAGCGCGGCTTCGGCGCCGCGTGGCTGACCCGGTCGATGCGATTGGCCTTCGCGAAGGCGCGCACCGCCGGCAGCTTGTAGCGCAGCAGGCGCTCTTCCTGCGGGCGGGCGGAATCCGGCCAGCGGATATGCACGCCGTCGTCCGGCATCGGCGCATCGGTCGGAATGACGATCTCGGGGCGCATCGGATCGACCGCGACCGAGGCCGTGCTCTCGATCGTGTCGGTGAGGCACTTCATCGCGACCCAGCAGCCGGAATAGCGGCTCATGGCGAAGCCGATCAGGCCGAAATCGAGATATTCCTGCACCGTCGAGGGGTTCAGAACCGGGATCATGGCGGCGATCAGCGCCTGCTCCGACTGGTGCGCCGTGGTCGAGGATTTCGCCGTGTGATCGTCGCCGGCGAGCACCAGCACGCCGCCGTTCGGCGCGGTGCCGGCCAGGTTGCCGTGCTTCAGCGCGTCGCCGGACCGATCGACGCCCGGGCCCTTGCCGTACCAGATGCCGAAGACGCCGTCATAGTCGCTGCCGCCGAACAGGTTGAGCTGCTGGGTGCCCCAGACGGAGGTCGCCGCGAGGTCCTCGTTCACACCGGGCTGGAAGTGGATGTCGTTGTTGCCGAGGAAAGGTGCCGCCTGCCAGAGCGCCTGGTCGTAGCCGCCGAGCGGCGAGCCGCGATAGCCGGAGATGAAGCCGCCGGTGCGGAGGCCCGCCGCCGCGTCGCGCTGGCGCTGCATGATCGGCAGGCGGACCAGTGCCTGCGTTCCGGTCACATAGATGCGCCCACTTTCGAGGACATACTTGTCCTCCAGCGAAATCCTGGCCACGGCCATGGCTACCACTCCTCAACGTTACGGCGTCAGACCTCGAGCCATTCCCGGCGGATCTGCTCGTTCGCGCGCAATTCGTCCGGCGTTCCCTCGTAGACGATGCGCCCGTGCCCCATAACGTATACGCGATGAGAGATACTGAGGGCGATGGCCAGTTTTTGCTCCACCAGCAAAATAGATATGCCCCTGGCCGCGATCGCCTCGAGCAGCGTGCCGACCTGGGTCACGACGCGCGGCGCCAGCCCTTCGGTGGGCTCGTCGACGATCACCAGGTCGGGATCGCCCATCAGCGTCCGGCACATGGTCAGCATCTGCTGCTCCCCGCCCGACAGGACCCCGCCCGGCACGTCGGCCCGCTCGCGCAGGTTCGGGAACAGGTCGAACATGTCCTCCATGCTCCAGCGTCCGCTCTTGCCGGCCTTCTTCTGGCCGAGCAGCAGGTTCTGCCGGGCCGTGAGCGCCGGGAAGATGTCGCGGTTCTCGGGCACGTAACCGAGCCCGCGCTGGGCGATCTGGTGCGGCTTGAGACCGGCTATCTCCTCGCCCTTGAAGACGATCGACCCGTTCGGCGGGACATCGCCCATGATCGCCTTCGCCGTCGTCGACCGGCCGACGCCGTTGCGCCCGAGCAGGCTGACGATCTCGCCGTCGCCGATCTCGAAATTGACGCCCTGGAGAATATGACTCTTGCCGTAATAGGCGTGCAGGTCGCGTACCTCAAGCATCCGCCATTTCCTCCGCTTCCTCGGCGGTGCCGAGATAGGCCTCCTGCACGGCCTTGTTGCCGCGGATCCGCTCCGGCGTGTCGGTGGCGATCAGTTCGCCGTAGACCAGCACCGAGATCTTGTCGGCAAGGTCGAAGACGACGCCCATGTCATGTTCGACCATGACCAGCGTCTTGCCCTCCGAAATGCGGCGGATGAGTTCGACCGCCTGGTCGGTTTCGCTCCTGCTCATGCCCGCAGTCGGCTCGTCGAGCATGATCACGTCGGCGCCGCCGGCGATCGTGATGCCGATTTCCAGCGCCCGCTGCTCGGCATAGGTCAGCACGCCGGCCGGGATGTCCCGCCGGTCGGCGAGGCCGATCTCCTCGAGGATCCGCTCGCTTTCCTCGGTCAGGTCCCGGAGCTGGTCGACAAGACGCCAGAAGGCGTAGCGGTAGCCCGCCGACCACAGCATGCCGCAGCGGACATTCTCGAACACGCTCATGCGCGGGAAGATGTTGGTGACCTGGAAGCTGCGGCTCAGCCCCTGGCGGTTGATCTCGAAAGGCAGCTTCCCGGAAATATCCTCGCCATGCAGGAAGATCTGCCCGCCGGACGGCTCGTACTTGCCGCTGATCAGGTGGAACAGGGTCGATTTCCCGGCGCCGTTCGGGCCGATGATGGCATGGCGGGTGCCCTTGCCGATCTCCAGGTCGACACCCCGGATGATCTCGGTGCGACCGAAATTCTTCCGCAGATCGCGAAGGCGGATGGCCGGCTCGGTCATGCTGAACTCCCCTTCGCGTCATAACTGGTCGCCGCCTGGAAGCTGGCGGCGACGGCCGGCGCCAGGCGCCGCGTCAGGTACCCGCCGGCGAGTGTCAGGGCCGTGAACACCGCCCATGGCAGCGGCGAGGTGAAGTCGACGGTGACGTAGAAGACCGTCATCTCGACCTCGCCGGTCGGCGCGCCGTTCCGGTAATGGAACATCTCGAGCAGGCCGACCAGGCCGCAGAACAGCATCGCGACCGGGATCACCATCGTCAGGTAGGGCACCACGAGGCTTCGCAGCCGGCCGAGGCGCCAGGCCGGCACATGCATCATCATGATGCCGGTCAGGCCGGTCGGGACGTAAAGCACCGTGGCCAGGAAGACGAGGCCGACATAGAGCACCCAGAGATCCGTGTAGCCGCTCAGCACGGTCTGCAGCAGGGTGAAGATCACGGCCCCCACGATCGGCCCGATGAAGTAGCCGATGCCGCCGATATAGGCCATCAGGAGCACGCCGCCCGAGGTCGTCGCGTTCAGGTTCTGCTCGGTCAGGATCTCGTAGTTGATGGCGAACAGCCCGCCGGCGATGCCGGCGAAGAAGCCGGCCGCGCAGAACGAGATCAGCCGCACCGTGCGCTGGCTGTAGCCGACGAACTCGGCCCGCTCCGGATTGTCGCGCACGGCGTTCGCCATCCGCCCGGCCGGGGTGCGCGAGAACAGGTACATGAACAGCACCGCCACCAGGACCCAGACGGCGATCAGGTAATAGACCTCGATGTCCTGCAGGAAATTGAAGCCGAAGATGCCGGGCCCGGTGGTCCGGTCGCCGCTCACCCCTTCCTCGCCGCCGAAGAAGACGACAAGGATCAGCGACAGTGCCGCGACCAGTTCGCCGATGCCGAGCGAGATCATGGCGAAGACGGTGCCGGCGCGGCGGGTCGAGAAACTGCCGATCACCAGCGCCATGAACAGGCCGAACAGGCCGCCCATGAACGGCGTCAGGTAAATCGGAAAGACGAAGAGCTGCTGGTCGACCCAGTCGATCATGTGCATGGCGAAGAAACCGCCGAGACCGAAATAGACCGCGTGGCCGAAGGACAGCATGCCGCCCTGCCCGAGCATCATGTTGTAGGAGAGCGCGAAGACGATCGCGATCCCCATCTGGTTCATCACGGTGACGGCCAGCCCCGAGGTGAAGATCTGCGGCAGGATCAGCAGGACCGCCGCCGAGACGAGCCAGACGGCGAGCCGGCGAAAGGTCGCGCGCCTCGTCGTCGCGGCCCCTGTTGTCGCGATCACGCTCATGACTCACGTTTCCCCATGAGGCCCTGCGGGCGGAAAATCAGCATCAGCACCAGCATCAGGTACGGAATGATCGGCGCGATCTGCGGCAGGGTGATGGTCCACACGTCGACCAGGAAATCGTCCGGACTGAAGCTCATTCCGAAGAGCCCGAAGAAATCCGATACCGAAACGTCGAGGGCGACGGCGACGGTCTGGATCAGTCCGATCATGATCGAGGCGACGAAGGCGCCGGACAGCGATCCGAGCCCGCCGAAAACGACGACAACGAAGACGATCGTGCCCAGTTCGAAGGCCATCGCCGGACCCGTGCCGAGAACCGGCCCGGCGATCACGCCGGCGATCGCGGCAAGCGCCGAGCCGACCCCGAAGGTCGCCATGAAGATGAACGGCACGTTGTGGCCGAGCATGGCGACGATGTTCGGGTGGGTGATCGCCGCCTGGATGATCATGCCGACACGGGACCGGGTGAGGACCGCGAAGAGGAGCACGAAGATCGCGATCGAGACCAGCAGCATGAACGCCTTGTAGGCCGGGAAGGCGTTGCCGAACATCTCGAAGAAAGTGAAGTCGAGCACCTCCGGCACGCGGTAGTCCTGGAGCTGTTTGCCCCAGAAGAACTGGACGACCTCCTCGATCAGGAAAGCAAGGCCGAAGGTGAAGATCAGTTCCGCCACGTGGCCGTAGCGATGCACGTGGCGGAGGCCGTAGCGTTCGACGAGGGCGCCGAGCAGGCCGGCGATGATCGGCGCGATGATCAGGGCCGGGAAGAAGCCGATGTAGCCGCTCATCGTGAAGGCGAAATAGGCCCCGAGCATGTAGAAGCTCGCATGGGCGAAATTGAGCACGCCCATCATGCTGAAGATCAGCGTGAGCCCGCTCGAGAGCATGAACAGGAGCAGTCCGTAAACCAGCCCGTTCAGGATCGAAAACAGAATGAGTTCAAACATGATCCGCCTGACATTGCCGCCGGCCGGGACCGTTGACCGGGCAGGGAAAGGACGGCGACAACCGTTCGCCACGCCTCATTCGGGCGACGCCGCAGCAGAAACGGACATCAACGCGGGCAATCCGGTTGTCGCGGATGGCCCCGCCGGCGACACGGTCACCGGCGGGACGTCCGTCTGTCAGCGCCCTGTCGTCAGGACGGCCTTTTCATCTTGCAGGTCGTCGGAAGCTCGACGGCCGACACTGGCACTGCACGTTCCTCGACGAGACCGAAGCCGGAATTGTCCATGTCGAACTCAACATTCTCGTCGGTATGGACGAAGATCCGGATCGGCATCGCGAGCTGGTGGTCGGAGGCCCGCATGATCACGCGGTCGCCGGCGATGGTGGTGAATTCCATGCCTTCCAGGGCCCGGGCGATATCGTCGACGTTGGTGTTGCCGGCCTTGTCGATCGCCCTGGCGAGCATCTGGACGGTATTGATGATCCGGAACTGGGTGATGTTCTCGTTCTCGTACTTCGCCTCGTAGGCCGTCGTGTAGGCCCGGAAAGCATCCGTGTGGGCCGGGTTGGCCGCGCCCTCGGTGACCAGCATGATCCGGCCCTTGCCGGCGGCGCCGAGCGTCGCGGTGATACCGTTACCTGCCGCGTAATAGGTGTAGAACGGAACATCGAGGCCGATGTCGTTCGCCGCCTTGGCGAGGTTCACCATGTCCGCGCCCCAGTTGCCGGTGATCACGGCCTTCGCGCCGGAAGCCTTGATCTTGGTGACGTAGGGGGTGAAGTCCTTGACCTTGCCGATCGGGTGCAGCTCGTTGCCGACGATCTCGAGATCGGGGCGCTTCTTCCCGAGCATGTCGACCGCGGCGGCCGCGACCGCCTTGCCGAACGAGTAGTCCTGGCCGATGACGTAGACCTTGTCGATGTCGGCGCGGGCTTTGATGTCGTCCGTCAGCGCCTCCATCTTCATGTCGGCGTTGGCGTCGAAGCGGAAATGCCAGAAATTGCATTTCTCGTTGGTCAGCGCCGGGTCGACGGCCGAGTAGTTGAGATAGAGAATCCGCTGGTCCGGGTTGCGGGTGTTGTGCTTCTCGACCGCATCGGTAAGCGCGTTGGCCACGCCCGAACTGTTGCCCTGGACGATCACCTTGACGCCGTCGCCGATCGCCTTCTTGAGCTGGATGAGGGCTTCCTTGGCGCTGACCTGGTTGTCGTACCCGGTGACCTCCAGCATCGTGCCGCCGAGCACCCCGCCTTTCTTGTTGACGAGTTCGTCGGCTGCGAAGGTGAACTGCTTGAGGCCGCTCTGGCCGACCGCAGCAAAGGGTCCCGACAGCGGGTCGATGAAACCGATCTTGATGGTGTCGGCGGCCTGCGCCTGGCCGACAGCGATCCCGGCGGTCATTGCCAACGCAACGACGAGCCCGGCAAATCTGGATGTTTGCATCATCACTCCCTTGTGCCTCGTGGCGCATGCAATGCAATGCACCTATTGATTGTTGGTTTTTCCCTGTAGGCGCATGATGGCGGAGGCTCGGTCAACTGTCCATATTTTATGGGGAGCGCCAAGCAACCGGCGGGACATGCTCAGCGCCAGCAGCCGACCCGCACGATAAAGGGCCGCGACTCGCCGAATACACTGTCCCGGGTCCGTTCCGCCCGCTCCGTCCCGGCCTGCAGACGATGCGCCGAGACGCCGTTCTCGGCGAGGAACTCGAGGACCGGCCGGGCGGCGATCGCGATCCCGACATCGGTCACCAGATTGCCGGACTTTCGATAGATCTCGGGCGTGTTCGCTTTCGCGAAGACGACCCCGACGACTGCCCCCCGGGCGTCGAGTACCGGGCCCCCGCTGTTGCCCGGACGGACATCGCCGCGCACCAGGAAGAAGGCCGGCAGTACGTCGCCCGGCATGACCGGCCGGAGCACCACCGCATTCGTCATGCTCGGCAGGATCGGCGCGACCCCCTGGGTCGGATAGCCGATGAGGTCGGCCCTGCCGCTCGCCTGCAGGACCGCACCCGGATCGAAGACAGCTACAGCCGGCGCCGCTGCGTCGGTCGTCAGCAGGGCGAGGTCGAGGGTCATGTGGCTGGCGACAAGGTGAGCCGTACGGCGTTCGCCGCCGGTCGTCTCCACCGACAGCGCGGAGCAGTTGCGCACGACATGGACGTTGGTGAGCACCTGTCCGCCGTCGGCGACGAAGAAGCCGGTGCCGATCCCGGTCAGCCGTCGACCGGGTTCGACCGGCTTCGGGCCGGAAAATCCCTGCTGCATGCGCTCGATCCGCCGCTGGCGCACCGTCTCCGCCATCTCGTCGCTGACGATCTCGCCCGCGCATTTGGCGGCGAAGGTACGGCTGACCATCTCGCGCGCCTTGTCGTAGCAGTTGACCACCGCGGCTTGTTCGGCGCGCACGGCCGACGCACCGGCGCTTGCCGCGACCGACAGGATGATGGCGAACAGTATTCCCCGGGTCATGCAAGTCCTTTCCGCCTGTCCCGGCACGACTCAGGAGCGCCACGGCGACAGGCGGAAACCAGTCTAGCGGCGCGCCCGGACATTGTCCCCTCCTTCGCTGGGCCGCCCCGTCACAACCGCCGCCCGCCACGCGTCCTCAGTCGGGATAGCAGGCGAAACCGAACTGACGGACCTCGAGCCAATGGCGAAAACAGCACGGATCCTGTCCATCGACGGCGGGGGCATCCGGGGGATCATCCCGGCACTCGTCCTGAAGAAACTGGAAGGCCAACTCGGCCATGGCATCGCGGAATCCTTCCACATGATCGCCGGCACCTCGACCGGCGCCCTGATCGCCGCCGGATTGTCACGCCCGCGGCCGGAGCCGCTGAGCGCGAACGAACTCGCCCGGCTCTACGTGGAGGACGGTCCGAAGATCTTTCAGCGCTCGCTCTGGCACGGGGTTTCCTCGCTCGGCGGCCTGACCGACCAGCGCTACGACGCCGCGCCGCTCGAGCGGATACTCGATATGACCTTCGGCAACACGCTGATGTCGGAGGCCGCGACCGACCTGCTGGTTCCGGCCTACGAGATCGAACGCAGCAGCGGCGGCCGGCGCGAGAAGGGTCCGCATTTCTTCAAGAGCTGGCACGCCCGCGGACACCGCAATGAAAAGCCAGACTCGCACGACTTCTATGTCCGCGACGTGGTGCGCGCCTCGACCGCGGCGCCGACCTATTTCGAGGCGGCCGACATCCTCGACCGGGCTGGCGACGAGCGCTACCTGATCGACGGCGGCGTCGTGGCGAACAACCCGGCGCTCTGCGCGCTCGCCTCGGCGCGCCGTCTCTATCCGGCCGCGGATTCCTTTCTGCTCGTCTCGCTCGGAACCGGCGACCTCGGCCGCCCGATCGAGTTCGACGCGGCCCGGCACTGGGGAATCTCCGGCTGGGCGCGGCCGTTGCTGAGCGTGATTTTCGGCGGCGGGTCCGAAAGCGTCGACTATCAGCTCGGCCAGTTGCTGACGCCGGGGCGCTCCTTTTTCCGCTTCCAGACCGACCTGCTGCCGTTCGCCGACGGGCTGCAGGGGCCGAACGACGACTTCGACGACGCCTCGCCCGACAACCTGCTGAAGCTGCAACGGAAAGCCACCGAGCTGGTCGAGGCCCGCGCCGACGACATCGTTGCCCTGGTCAAGCTGCTGCAATCCGACATGGCGCCGCGCGAGGCGCTCACCGGCGAGGACCGGCCCGCCGCGCCGCCGCGCCCGGCCGCGCGGCCGGAGCCGCGACCGGTATCCGCCACCCCGTCGGTCCCGCCGCAGGCCAGGCCGCCGATCGTCGAGCTTGACGAGGAGGATGGCGGGAAAGCGGACACGGCCCCGGGAGAGCCGGCGGCGCCCGCCGAGGCAGTCGCCGGGCCGGCGGAGGGCGACGTCGGCCGGCCGAACGAAGCCGGCGACGACGCGCCCGGGGGCGTCGGCGCGCCGTCGACCCAGGTGACGATGGACCCGGCGCAACCGGCGACCCCGGACGACACGGCGGAAGGGCCCGACGAGGATACGGCGAGCGCCGACACCGGCGGCGGGGACCCGGCCGGCCCCCAGGGTTAGACCGGATCGGATGACGCCGCGTCGCCGAAGCGTTCGGCGAGCCAGTCCCGAAACGGCGCAACACGCGGATCGTCCCCTGCCCCAGCGGAGGTGACGAAGAAATAGGCCAGCGGCTCGTCGAGCGCCGGCTGAAACAGGATGCGAAGACGGCCGGTCGCCAAGTCATCGCGTGCCAGCGCCGTCTTGCCGAGCGCCACGCCGGCGCCTGCGACCGCTGCGTTCAGGACGTCGGCCGAACTGTCGAAATGCAGCCCGGATCGCAGATCGATGGTATCCCCGCCGCCCGCCGCGCCAAGGTAGCGCGCCCAGTCATAGAGGCCGCTTTCGGCTTCAAGCGCGCCGGAATCATGCAGCAGGGTGAGACCCGCTAGATCGCGGATACTGTCGATCCTGCCGTGACGGGCGATGAAGTCCGGGCTTGCCATCGGCGCCACCTGGTTGCCCGCGAGGCGGACAGAGAGGCATCCCGGCACCATGCCGAGGCCATAGTGAATCGCGCAGGCCGCCGCGCCGGCGCCGAGATCCGGCACCTCGCGGTCGGTCCTTATCGCGATCGGAATCGCGGGATAGGCGGCGCGGAACTCGTCGAGATGGGGCACCAGCCACTTGACCACGACCGACGGTGACGCGGAAACGACGAATGGATCGCCCGGAAGCGGCGTCGGCCGGAGCGCATCGAGGCCGGCATGAAAGCTTGCCAGCCCATCGGCCACCGCGGGCGCCAGCCGTCGTCCCGCCTCGGTCAGCCCGACGCCCTTGCCTTCGCGGCGGAACAGCGCGATGCCGAGCGCTTCCTCCAGCGCGCGGATCCGGTGGCTGACCGCAGACGGGGTGACGCCCAGTTCGGCCGCCGCGGCGGCGAAGTGGCGGTGCCGGGCAGCCGCCTCGAAAACCCTCAGGAAATCCAGTGGCGGCAACCGGCCGGCGCCAGCCGGGTGATGAGGTCCACTCATTGCATTATTGAGAAAGATTCACTGGTTGTCGCAGCCGGGTTCCGAGAATATTGAACAACACCAGCCGACGGAAAGAGTTCTTTTCATCAATCGGACGATCATGGCCGATCTCTGGATCCCGATAACCCTGTTCGCCGCGCTGATGCAGGCGGTCCGCACGGCGTTGCAGAAGCACATGACGGCATCGCTGTCGACGGCGGCGGTCAGCCTCGCGCGCTATCTCTACGGACTGCCCTTCGCGCTCGCCTATCTCGCGCTGCTCGCCGTATGGAGCAGCGACGGCGGCCCGCGGCTGACGCCGGCCTTCCTCGTCGACGGCGCCGTGGCCGGTGCCGCCCAGGTCATCGCGAGCGCCCTGATGGTCGCCCTGTTCCGGTACCGGAATTTCGCCGTCGGCATCACCTATTCCAAGACCGAGGCAATCCAGACGGCGGTCCTGTCGAGCCTGCTGCTGGGTGAATCCCTCGACGCGGTCGCCTCCTTCTCGGTCGCGATCGGCGCCGTCGGCATCATGGTGATCTCGACCACCGGCCAGCAGTACGGCGTCGGCGCGCTGGCCAAGGCGCTGACTGCCCGTCCGGCCCTCATGGGCCTGGCCTCCGGCCTCGGTTTCGCCGTCGCCTCGGTCTATATCCGCTCGGCAGCCCATGCCCTCGACGGCGGCGACGACATCATTCGCGCCGCCGCGACGCTTGCCTATGTCGTATCGCTGCAGACGATCATGCTCGCCGCCTACATGGCCGTCCGGGAACGCGCCGCGCTGGCGGCCCTGATCCGCGCCTGGCGGCCGGCCGGACTGGTCGGCCTGACCTCCGTGCTCGGCTCGGCCGGCTGGTTCACCGCGATGACCCTGCAGCACGCCGCGCTCGTCAAGACGCTCGGACAAATAGAGATCGTCGCCACGTTGGCAATATCTCACTATATTTTTCGCGAACCGCCGACAAAACGTGAATTGTTCGGAATGGCGCTGGTTTTCGCGGCTGTCATCACGTTATTTCGACGGTAATGACGTTATCCTATTTTTCAACACGTTGTTTTTATTGAATTATTTACTCCCTCTAATCCTATTTTTGCATATTTGGGAAGCACTCGCGCGCAGAGTCGCGAAACAAAAGGAATTGTCAGCCCCACGATTCCGTCCCATTATTATCGGACAAGAAACAAGGGCAACGGCGACCGTGCCTGTCACGGCGACCGAGACCGCAGGGAGAGATATGTCGGGGCGCAGGTGTTATTCCGCCCCGCAGTTGCCAGGCCGGATAGCGGCGTTGGCAGCGGGCGGGTGCGTGCATGTCCGGTAGTTTGGCCGAACGAAGCGAACCGGATCCGCGCACGGCGTCGGGACCGCTTCTCGACGTCAGTGGCATCAAGTTGAGTTTCGGCGGCATCAAGGCGCTGGACGATGTCAGTTTTACCGTCGACAGCGGGCAGATCGTCGGCCTCATCGGGCCGAACGGCGCCGGCAAGACCACGATGTTCAACTGCCTGAGCCGGGTCTATGTGCCGAACGAGGGCCAGATCCGCTTCAAGGGCCAGCCGATCCTCAAGGAACCGACGCACCGGATCGCCGATATCGGCATCGGTCGCACCTTCCAGAACCTGGCGCTGTTCAAGACCATGACCGTTCTGCAGAACGTCATGGTCGGCGGACATTGCACGACCGCCAGCGGCTTCATCGGCAATGCCCTGAGGCTGCCGTCGGTCCGCCGGGAGGAAGACGAACTGGTCGGCCGGGCGTGGAGCCTGATCAGCTATCTCGGTCTGGAAAGCGTTGCCCACGCACGGGTCTCCGACCTCCCTTTCGGCACCCAGAAGCGGGTCGAGATCGGCCGCGCACTGGCCAGCAAGCCGACCCTGCTGCTGATGGACGAACCGGCCGGGGGCCTCAACCATGAGGAAATCGGCGGCCTGGGCGACCTGATCCGCCAGATCCGAGACGAACGCGACATAACGGTGCTGATCGTGGAACATCACATGAGCCTCGTGATGGCGATATCCGACAAGGTCGTCGCCCTCGATTTCGGGCGCAAGCTTGCCGAGGGCACGCCGGCGGAGGTCCAGAAGGACCCTGAAGTCATTCGCGCCTATCTCGGGACCAACGACTGATGGCGACACTTCTCGAAGTCCGCAATCTCGAAGCCTTCTACGGCCAGACGCAGGCCCTGCACGGCATCGACTTCTCGCTCGAGGACGGCGGCATCACAACGCTTCTCGGGGCCAACGGCGCCGGCAAGACGACGACCCTCCGGGCCATCTGCGGCATGATCACGACCAGCGGGGAAGTCAATTTCGCCGGCACCCCCGTCATGGGCCGCAAGACCGAGGACATCGTCCGCCAGGGCATCGCGCATGTCCCGGAGGGGCGCGGCACCTTCGATCGCATCACGACCGAGGAAAACCTCCGCCTCGGCGCCTATACCCGGCGGGACTCGGCGGCGGTGGCCGAGGATATGGAGACGGTCTTCAGCTATTTCCCGCGCCTGCGGGAACGGCGCAACCAGCAGGCGGGCACGATGTCCGGCGGCGAGCAGCAGATGCTCGCGGTCGGGCGCGCCCTGATGCTGCGGCCGCGCCTGATGCTGCTGGACGAGCCCTCCTTCGGTCTCGCCCCGCTGATCGTGCAGGAACTGTTCGAGATCCTGCGCACGATCAACCGCGAGCAGAATGTCAGCATGTTGCTGGTCGAACAGAATGCCTCGCTGGCGCTCAGTCTCGCCGATCACGCATATCTTCTGGAGACCGGCCGGGTCGTCATGTCGGGCACCTCGGAGGAAATTGCCTCGGACGAGAGCGTCCGCCAGGCGTATCTCGGTTACTAGGGAGCAGCCGGCATGGATCTCTTCCTGCAGCAACTATTCGGCGGACTGGCGACCGGCGCGATCTACGCCAGCATCGCGCTCGCCGTGGTCATGATCTACCAGGCCATCGACCACTTCAATTTCGCCCAGGGCGAGATGGCGATGTTCTCGACCTTCATCGCCTGGCAGCTCCTCGACTGGGGTTTTCCCTACTGGGCCGCCTTCTTCGCCTGCATCGTGATCTCCTTCCTCGGCGGCGTGGCGATCGAGCGGATCGTCTTCAAGCCGATCCACAACGCGCCGGTGCTCAGCCATATCATCGTCTTCATCGCGCTGTTCTCGATCTTCAACAGCGTCGCCGGGTTCATCTGGGACTACACGATCAAGGCCTACCCGAGCCCCTTCCCGTCCGAGACGCCGTTCGAGACGACGCTGATCGGCATGCACCAGCTCGGCATGATCGCGATCGTCCTGGCCATGCTGGGGGCAATTTACGTCTTCTTCCGCTTCACATCGGTCGGACTGGCCATGCGGGCGGCGGCCGCCAACCCGGTGTCGGCACGGCTCGTCGGGGTCAGCGTCGACTGGATGCTGGCGCTCGGCTGGGGTCTCGCGGCCGCCATCGGCGCCGTCGCGGGCATGCTGATCGCGCCGATCGTCTTCCTCGAGCCCAACATGATGCTCGGCATCCTGCTCTACGGTTTCGCCGGCGCCGTGGTCGGCGGCCTGACCAGCCCCGGCGGTGCGGTCGTCGGCGGCTTCCTGGTGGGCGTGATCGAGAATCTCGCGAGCCTGGTGCCGTTCATCGGCAGCGAGCTCAAGCTGACGGTCGCCCTGGTGCTGATCGTCGGCGTGCTGTTGGTACGTCCGTTCGGCCTGTTCGGCCGCGTCGTCGTGAACCGGGTATAGCGCAATGGCAACCGATACAGACCGATACGCCGGCGCGCCGCGCGCCATGCCGACCCGGAACCCGGCCGACATGCTCCAGATCGCCGGGATCGAGATGGTCTCCTGGCGACGGATCTGGCTTGTCGCCGGCCTCGTGATCGCAATCGCCCTGCCCTTCCTGTTCGAAGGCTTCACCGTCTTCCAGCTGACCCGGGCGCTGATCTACGCGATCGCGATCCTCGGCCTCAACCTGCTGACCGGCTTCAACGGCCAGTTCTCGCTCGGCCACAGCGCCTTCTTCGCGATCGGCGCCTATACGACCGCGATCATGATGGACCGCTGGGAGGTCGCCTATTACTGGACCATCCTGCCGGCCGCGGCGGTCTGTTTCGTGGCGGGCTTCCTGTTCGGCCTGCCGGCGCTCCGCCTGGAAGGGCTCTATCTGGCCCTGGCCACCTTCGCGCTCGCCACGGCGACCCCGCAGATCCTGAAATACGAGCCGGTCGCCAAGTTCACCGGCGGCGTGCAGGGTCTTGACGTGTTTCCCGACGATTCACCGGTTTCGTTCCTCTCGAACGATCAGTGGTGGTACTATTTCACACTCGTCGTCGCGCTGATCGCCTTCCTGGTCGCCTGGAACCTGGTGCGGGGCCGTACCGGCCGGGCGATGATCGCGATCCGCGACAATCCCATTGCCTCGAAAACGATGGGCATCAACACCGCGCTCTACAAGTCGCTCACTTTCGGCGTCAGCGCCGCCTTCACCGGCGTCGCCGGCGCGCTGGAGGCGATCGTGATCCAGTTCGTTGCACCGGACAGCTTCACCTTCCTGCTCGCGGTGAGCTTCCTCGTCGGCCTCGTGGTCGGCGGCATCGGCTCGATCCCGGGCGCGATCTTCGGCGGCCTGTTCATCCTCTTGATACCGAACTGGGCCGACCAGATTTCCCAGGGCCTGTCCTGGGCGATTTACGGACTGTTCCTGATCGGGGCAGTCTACGTGATGCCTGCCGGGGCGGCAGGTCTCGTCCGACTGGTGACGATGCGGCTCGCCAAGAAGCCATCCGGTTGAAGCGGCACGGGCGGACGACAGGGAACAAGTAAGGGATAAAACTGGAGATCGAACTCCACAACGCAAGGAGGAAAGCGTCATGAGTACCTACTCGAAATATCTGGCCCTCGCCGCGGCTGCGGCGCTGGGTGGCATGGTGGCCAGTCAGGCCATCGCCGCCGACAAGATGTACGGCCCGGGCGTGACCGACACCTCGATCAAGATCGGCCACATCAATCCATACAGCGGCCCGGCATCGGCCTACGGCACGATCGGCAAGGCGATTGCCGCCTACTTCAAGAAGGTCAACGACGAGGGCGGCGTGAACGGCCGCATGATCGACCTGGTCTCGGTCGACGACGGCTACAGCCCGCCGAAGACCAAGGAGCAGGCCCGCAAGCTCATCGAGAGCGACGGCGTCCTGCTGATCTTCCAGTCGCTCGGCACGCCGACCAATTCGGCCATCCACACCTACATGAACAAGAAGGAAGTGCCGCAGCTCTTCGTCGCCACCGGCGCCGCGAAATGGGGCGATCCGCAGAACTTCCCCTGGACCATGGGCTGGCAGCCGAACTACCAGACCGAAGGCGCGATCTACGCCAACTGGCTGCTGAAGAACCACCCGGACTCCAAGGTCGCGATCCTTTTCCAGAACGACGATTACGGTAAGGATTACCTGCACGGCTTCGAGGCCGCGCTCGGCGACAAGGCGAAGACGATGATCGTCGCCAAGGAGAGCTACGAGGTCACCGATCCGACGATCGATTCACAGGTCGTGGCCCTGAAGGCGAGCGGCGCCGACACCTTCTTCAACGTCACGACCCCGAAGTTCGCAGCCCAGGCGATCAAGAAGGTCGCGGAAATCGGCTGGAAGCCGATCCATCTCCTGAACAACGTCTCGGCCTCGGTTTCCGCCGTTCTGAAGCCGGCCGGTCTTGAAAACAGCGTCGGTGTCATCACCACGCAGTACCACATGGATCCGACCGATCCGACGTGGAAGGACAATGCCGAGATGAAGGAATGGAACGCCTGGATGGACAAGTACCAGCCGGACGGAGACAAGGCGAGCAGCTTCAACGCCTATGGCTACGCGGTCGCGCAGACCATGGAGCAGGTCCTGAAGCAGGCCGGCGACAACCTGACGCGCGAGAACGTCATGAAGGAAGCCGCCAACCTCCGCCAGTTCCACGCCAAGCTGCTTCTGCCAGGCGTCGAGATCACCACCAGCCCGACGGACTTCTTCCCGATCGAGTCGATGCAGATGGTGCGTTTCAACGGCACGACGTGGGAGCTCTTCGGCGACGTGGTGAAGGCCGAGAGCAGCTGACCCTTCGCGTCTCCTGATACAGGCGGCCGCCGGTTCCGACCGGCGGCCGTTCCTTTTACCCCGACCAAGGCCAACGCGACCGAGAGAGCCCGATCATGGACGTTCGCACCCTGATGCGCCGCGCCGCGCTCTACAATGCCGACCGCGAGGCGATCGTCTGGCGCGACCGGCGCCTGACCTTCCGTGACGCCTGGGCGCGCGGTCTCCGCCTTGCCAATGCCCTGCGATCGCTCGGCCTGCAACCCGGCGACCGCATCGCCTCGCTGGAGGACAACACGGTCGAAGCCGCCGACCTGCTGCTCGGCGCGGCCGCCGCCAACCTCGTCCGGGTACCGCTTTATCCGCGCAATGCACGCGCCTCCCATCTCCACATGATCGGCAATACCGGCTGCCGGGCGATCGTCGTCGCCGCCCGCTACGTGCACGAGATCGAGGGCCTGCGGGACGAGCTTCCGGCGCTCGAACATGTGCTGATCCGCGATGACGGCTACGAGGACTGGCTCGCATCCTGGCCGGCCGACGATCCCGACGTCGCGATCGCGCCGGACGACTATTTCATCATCCGCCATACCGGCGGCACGACCGGCCTGCCGAAGGGCGTCGCCTACACGCACCGCGCCTGGCTCGCCGCCGGACGGGACTGGTTCTATCTCTACCCGCCGCTGGAACCGGGCGACAAATGCCTGCATTGCGGGCCGATCAGCCACGGCGCCGGTTACCTGTTCGTGCCGACCTGGCTCGGCGGCGGCTGCAACGTGCTGCTCGACCAGTTCGATCCGAAGGGTACGGTCGAGCTGATCGAACGCGAGGGCATCGGCTACACCTTCATGGTGCCGACGATGCTGAACGCGATCCTGCACGAGCCGTCCGCCGCCGGGCGCGACTGGTCACGGCTGAAATGCCTGCTGATCTCGGCCGCGCCGATCGCCGACGACACCGCCCGCCGCGCGCACGAGTTGCTCGGCGACGTGCTCTACCAGGGCTACGGCCAGACCGAGGTCCTGCCGGTCGCGATGATGGGGCCGCGCCAGTGGTTCGCGGAAATCGAGGGCTCGAAGCCTCTGCGTGCCTGCGGCATCCCCCTGCCCTTTGCCGAACTGCAGATCTGGGATGCCGAGAACCGTCCGCTGCCGACCGGCGAGGCCGGCGAGATCGTCGCCCGGACAGACGGCCAGATGACCGGTTTCTGGAACGACCCGGTCGGCACCGCCGAGCGGATCGTCGACGGCTGGGTCAAGACCGGCGATGTCGGGATGATGGACGAGAACGGCTATCTCTACCTGCTCGACCGGGCCGGCGACATGATCATCTCGGGCGGCTATAACATCTACCCGGCCGAGCTCGAGAACGTGCTCAACGACCACCCGGCGGTGATCGAGGCGGCGGTTTTCGGCATCCCCCACGACCGCTGGGGCGAGACTCCGATGGCGGTCGTCGTGACCGCGGAACCGGGGGCGGTGAGCGAGGACGAGCTGATCCGGCTCTGCGGCGACCGCCTCGGCTCCTACAAGAAACCCTCCGCCATCGTCGTCCGGCAGGAGCCGCTGCCCAAGAGTCCGGTCGGCAAGATCAAGCGCAAGGATCTCCGCGAACCCTACTGGGAAGGCCGCGACCGCCGGGTCGGCGGCGGCTGACGCCCGGCTTTCGTCCCATACGATAATTCGCTATTGTAGTCTTTCCTAATCTATGGAGGGGACTGCCATGGCGGGAGTGGGGGCGGCTGGCGCGACCGGCGGCGGGATCTTCCATTTCGTGATGATCAAGCCGACGCATTACCATTCCGACGGTTATCCCATCATGTGGTACCGCTCGGCGATCCCGTCCAACACGCTGGCGGTGATCAACGCGCTGGCGCTCGAGGCCCGGGACCAGAAGATCCTCGGCCCGGATGTCGATATCCGGCTCCATACCTTCGACGAGACCAACCAGCGGATCCCGGTCAGGAAACTCGTCCGGATGATCGAACGCGACGGCGGCAAGGGCCTGATCGCGCTTCTCGGCGTGCAGTCGAACCAGTTCCCGCGCAGCATGGATCTCGCCCGCCGCTTCCGCGCCGCCGCCATCGACGTGGCGATCGGCGGCTTCCATGTCTCCGGCTGTCTCGCCATGCTGAAAGACATCCCGCCCGACATCCAGGAAGCGATCGACCTGGGCTGCAGCCTGTTTGCCGGCGAGGCCGAGGACGGCCGTCTCGGCCGCGTCATCCGCGATGCCTGGGATGGCCGGCTGGAGTCCGTCTACAACTACATGAACGACCTGCCGGGCCTTGACGGTGCACCGGTGCCCTATCTGCCGGCCGAGCACCTGAAACGAACGGCCGGCACCCATTCGTCGTTCGATTGCGGGCGCGGCTGCCCCTATCAATGCTCGTTCTGCACGATCATCAACGTGCAGGGGCGAAAATCCCGTTCGCGCACACCGGAGGATATCGAACGCCTGATCCGCGAGAATTACGCCCAGGGCGTCGACCGCTTCATCCTGACCGACGACAATTTCGCCCGCAACAAGGACTGGGAACCGATCCTCGACCGGATCATCCATCTGCGCGAGGTCGAGAAATACGACCTGAAATTCTTCATCCAGGTCGACACACTCTGCCACCGCATCCCGGGCTTCATCGAGAAATGCGGCCGCGCTGGCATCCGCCGCGTCTATATCGGTCTGGAAAACATCAATCCCGACAATCTCGCGGTAGTGAAGAAGCGCCAGAACCGGATCGTCGAATACCGGACGATGCTGCAGGAATGGAAGAAGATCGGGGCGCTGATCTATGTCGGCTACATCATCGGCTTCCCGAACGACACGCCGGAACGGATCCTGCACGACATCGAGATCGTGAAGCGCGAGCTGCCGGTCGATCTCATGGAGATCATGATGCTGACGCCCCTGCCCGGCTCGGAGGACCACAAGGTCCTGCACGAGAAGGGCGTCTGGATGCATCCCGACATGAATCGCTACGACCTCTATCACTGGACGGTCGAACATCCGCTGATGTCGCGCGCCGACTACGAGGCGGTCTACTGGGAGGCCTGGAAGGCGTTCCACACCCAGGAGCAGATGGAGACGATCATGCGGCGGAACGCCGCCTACGGGATCAGTCTCGGCAAGACGCTGCTGCTGCTGATGTGGTTCTACACCTCGGCCCTGATCGAGGACGTCCACCCGGTGGAAAGCGGCTATCTCCGCCTCAAGTACCGGACCGAACGGCGCCCGGACATGCCGCGCGAGAGCATGCTCGCCTTCTACCCGAAGTACGCCTGGGAAACCCTCTCGAAACATGTCCGGCTGGTCGCCATGATTGCCCGCATGGGGCTGATCTACCGGCGGCTGAAGCGCGACCCGAACCGCAGGGCTTACAGCGACATGGCGATCACGCCTGCAACCGACGCCGAACTGGACGAATTGGGGCTGTTCCACGAGACCCGTGGCGGCGAGGCGGCGGTGGCGAAGAAGCGCAAGGCGGACAAGGCCCGCGATGCGACGCATCCGGCGGTCGCCGCGGAGTAGCCTGGCGCGAAAGGCCGCTCAGACCCGTCCGGGATCCGGCCGGCGTTGCCGCAGGGCGAGCACGAGAATGAGTGCGGCGAAGCCGAACAGCCCGCCGAGGGCCGGTTCCGGAACCGCCGCATTCATCTGGTAACTGATCGCCGCGATGGCAAAGCTGTCCTTCTTGGTACTCCCGGTCCCGTCGGAGAAGGTGAACACCGATCCGGTGCCGAGCGCCGACAGGTCGACCTCGCATTCCTTCTTGCCGCAATCGCCGATCGACCGGAAACGATCCGAACCGAACAGCGCGAACAGGTCCTTCTCGACCCCGTCAACGAAGACAGAAAAGGACTCTTCGTCCTTCTTGATATCGCTGAAGACCCAGGAACCGAGCGTCACCGGTACCGAAAATGAAAAGAGCAGGAACTCCGACCGCTCGCTGCCGTTCTTGCCGGTCTTGTCGTCAAGCACGTTGTCCTTGACGCCCAGGCCATATGACTTCGACTGGTTGACTTCCTCGGCCGAGCCGAACCGTGTCGCGGTGATCGTCAGATCCGCCAGCGACAACGACTGGACCTTCTGGTTCCGGTCGTTCCGGAAATCGGTCATCACCGTCGCCTCGGCGGGCGGCGCGGCGACCAGCAGGCCGGCGGCGAATCCGGCCAGGATGGCAATCAGGACGACGGATCGGGACATCACAACCACTGCTTCCATTTGCTCCGGAAGCTGATGTCACGCCCCGACGCGGGGCATGCCTCCCGGATCATCGGCCGATCCTGCGCGCGCAATGATGAAGATTGCCTGAGCAAGCGTGGTTAACGCGCGCTCCGCCCGGCGCCCGAACAGGCGTTAGCAACACCCCGGGTGGAACCATTCGCCGCTGGACTGCGTTTTCTCTCAAACCGGCGCGCGAAACCGTTCCCGAAAAGAATTCCCGCCGCGCCGACGTTCGGCCGCTGGTAGTAGCCGCTGCCCGGCCCATTTCACTGATCACTTCACCCGCCGGGAACACGGCCCCCAGGCCTGACGGCATATCCGCCGACACCCGGCGCCGCACAAGGAGAGACCGACATGGCCGACGCAGCCGCGCGCAAGGATACCGAGGAACTGAGGGAGCAGATGGAAGCGCTTCGCGCCGATGTCAGCGCGCTGACCGAGAGCCTCGTGCGGGTCACCGGCAACCGCGCCCATGACGGCGCCGAGGCGGTCAGGAACGCCGCGCATGAAGGCGCCGACGCGGTCAGGAACGCCGCCCGGGCCGGCCAGGCGCGCGCCGAGGATGCCGCCGCCACCGCGCAGGATTATGTCCGCGAGCGGCCGCTGGCCAGCGTGCTCGTGGCGCTCGCCGTCGGTTTCACCATCGGCAAGCTGCTGGAGCGGCGCTAGGGCCGGCCGAGGGGGCGCAGCGCGATGGACAGGATCTTTCGCCTGCTCGCCATGCGCGCCTCGCTGGCGCTCGGCACGGTCATCGTTGCCGCGGTCACGGCGGTTGTCGGCGTCTGTTTTCTGCTCGCCGCCGGCTACATGTTCCTCTGCACGTTGATGGAACCGGCCCTTGCTGCCCTGTCGATCGGCATCGCGACGTTGGTCATTTCCTTCGTGACCGCGACGATCGGCTGGCGCCTCGCGGCCGGCCCGGACCCGGCGCTTGCCCCGTCGGAAAGCGGGGGTACCGCCCCGCCGCCGGGAGCACGCCCCACGCCCGACCCGATGCAACTGGCCGACGCGGCGAGCCGCTTCACCCGGGAGAATCCGGGTATGGCGACCTTCGGCGCCCTGGCTGTCGGGGTCATGCTCGGCATCAGCCGGACGTCGCGCCGGGCAGCGAGCGACCTGCTGCACGAGGTGAGCACGACCAGGCAGCCGCCGCGCTGATTCCCTGAACCACGAGGAAGGCGAATGGCCGACCCGGAACGCCCATCGGCAGCCGCCGCCCGACCGCCGGTGCGGGCCGGCCTGTTGCGGAACGACAGTCGAGCGATCGCCCTGTCGCTCCTCGTGCTGGCGACGCTGGCCTGCTTCGCCGCGCTCTATTTCGCCGCCGACCTGTTCCGCCCGCTGGCGATGGCGTTGATGCTGAACGTGCTGTTGTCGCCGCTGGTCCGTGGCCTTGGGCGATGGCGCGTGCCAAGTGGCGTCTCGGCCGCGCTGATCGTCTTCATGCTGCTCGGCGGCGCAGCGGGAACGATCGCCTTGCTGTCGGAACCGGCGGCCCAGTGGATCGACGAGGCGCCGTCGATCAGTCGCGAGATCAAGCAGAAGGCCGGCGCCCTGCTGCGCCCGGTCCGGAACGTGAAGGAAGCGTCGGAGGAGGTCGAGAAGCTCGCCGACACGACCCCCGGCAAGAGCCCCGAGAAGGTCGTCGTCAAGTCGGCCGGCCCGCTGGAGCGGCTGATCGCGTCGCTACAGGATATCGGCGTCGAACTCGCGATCGCCCTCGTGCTGCTCTTCTTCCTGCTCTCCTCGGGCGACGCGATGGCGGAGCGCGTCGTCGCGATGACATCGGATAACGAGCGACGGGCCCGGTATCTCAACGCGTTGCGGACAATCCAGCGCGATGCCTCCACCTATTTCCTGACCATCTCGGCGATCAATCTCGGCCTCGGCGTGGCGGTCGGCGCCGCGCTCTATCTCGTCGGCCTGCCGAACGCGATCCTCTGGGGCGCGCTCGCGACGGTGCTGAACTACATGCCCTATCTCGGCGCGGCGATCGGAATCGGGCTGGTCGCCATCGTTGCCCTGATCACCCAGGAGACGATCGGCGCAGCAATGCTGGCGCCGGCTGTCTACGCGGCGCTGACCATTCTGGAGGGCCAGTTCATCACGCCGTCGATCCTCGGCCGGCGGCTGACGATGAGCCCGATCAATGTCTTCCTCGCCGTGGTTTTCTGGGGCTGGCTGTGGGGCATTCCCGGCGCGCTGATGGCGGTGCCGATCCTGGTGATCGTCCGGGCGCTCGCCGACAATGTGGCGCCCCTGCACCCGCTGTCAGAGCTGCTCAGGCCGCTAGGCGACCGGGGCGGGCCTGGCCGAGGTCCGGTCGAAGACAATCCGCGGAACAAGCAAAGGAGCGCATGATGGATTTTTCCCTCTCTGAAATGCTGAACCTGCGCGAGATGGTCATTCCGCTGCATGAGGTCGCGTTCAGACTCACCCTTGCCCTTCTTTTCGGCATGATCATCGGCCTCGATCGCGAATTCCGGAAGCGGCCAGCCGGGCTCCGGACGCACATGCTGGTCGCCCTCGCCGCCTCGGTCTTCACCGTCATCACCTTCGAGCTGTTCCACGAGGTCAGCGAGATGACCGGGTCGGTCAATGCCGACCCGATCCGCGTCATCGAGGCGGTCACCGCGGGTGTCGCCTTTCTCGCCGCCGGAACGATCGTCCAGTCGCGCGGCAACGTGCGCGGCCTGACGACCGGGGCCAGCATGTGGCTGGCCGGCGCCACCGGCATGGCCTGCGGCGGCGGCTATTACGCGATCGCTGTGCTGATTGTCGCCCTCACCCTGCCGACGCTGCTTCTGCTCGGCATCGCCGAGCACCGTCTCGGGAAGTCGAAATCCGACGACTGACCGGCGGATGATGGCGGACAGCAGAACGGGCGCTGCATCGCAGCGCCCGTTCTCCCGAAGGCAGTCGCATCAATCAGATCGAGGCGACCGGTATCACTTCGGACCGGCGACCAGCCAAGCGATCAGACCGATCACCGGCAGGAGCAGGATGACGAGGATCCAGATGACTTTCGCACCGGTCGAGGCGGAACTTCCAAGGACCTTGACGATCGCCCAGATGTCCGCGATCAGGATTATGAGGCCAAAAATGCCCCCCACTTCGACGCCCATTGTTCTCTCCCTCTCTTGCGACGCCAAGGGCGCCCGATGCGAGGTAAACGGAGTGGTACGCCTTTTGGTTCCCCTTCGCCGGCAGAGCCTGCGAGCCGGCAGTCGTCAGCCGCCCGCCTGCTCGGCGATCAGCCTGGCGATGCGCGACGCCTCGTTCTCGGGCAGCGTCGAGACGAGCACGAAGAAATGCGTCCCCGTCTGCCACAGGACGGCCCTGGTGTTGCCACGCACGATCGAATAGCCGTCGAAATCCTCGGCCCTGGCCATCGGAAAACCCGGAACATCCGGCGGTTGCGCAGGCCTGTCCGCGCGGCGGGCGAAAAGCATCAGCCGCCGCCCGGCCGTATCGGCGTAATCCGCCTCGAAAGCGTCGCCGGCGATACCGCTCATGCGGCGCCCGCCCCTGAAGGCGAAGCCCGCCGAGTCGAGCCGGGGCGGCACGATCGCGATCGAGCCGTCCCTGCCGCCGAGACCCCGGATCGAACCCGGCAGGCGGGCGGTAACGCCGTCCGAAAAGGACGCGATCGCCTGCCCCACGAACTGACGCTGGGCCAACCGTTCCCAGTTCGCCGCCTCGATCTCACCGCGCACCAGCCAGGCAGCGAGCGCGCTCACCGCGGCAATGGCGAATGCCGCCGCGAGGAGCGCAATGGAATGCAGCGTCGAATACGGCCAGTAGCGGGAAATCGGCAGAAGCCCGGAGCGCCGGGACGCGGCCGGATCGTCTTCGCTCGCCCCGTCGCCATTGTTCCCGGCTGACTTCGCCTCGCCGGCGCGCCTGAGCGCCTCCAAGAAACGCTCGGGAACGGCCTCGTTCAGTACATCGTCGTCCAGTTCCGACAGGGCCGCGTTCTGCCGCCGATAGGACGCCACGATCGCGGCGTCATTGGCGTCGGTCAGCAAGTGACGCTCGACCTCCAGACGCGCTCGCGTATCAAGCCTGCCATCGACATAATCCTGCAGGGTCTTCAGATCGTAGTTCGAACGCCAGTTGAACTTCATAACAACCACTCACGGTACGGCTTCGGTTCAGGCTTCTTTCCTGTCTGATCGCGGATCCCGGAGATCGGGCTGTGACAGAAACGAGGCAGACCCGCCATCGGGATGTCGCTCCCTTGGCCAGTTCCCCGCGTATCGGCTGCCGCCCGGCCAGCCGGATGACAACGCCTTTTCATCGATCATCCCCGGCGGCCCCCGGCCGCAATCCGGACAAAACATCCATCGCGGACGCAACCCGTGCCCATCCGTGGACGTTGTCTCGATGGATCTCGCGTCTGCTCACCATTCTCCCGGGTCCTGCACTGGAACGCCTGAACAGAAGGTAAGTTCCCATCCGGTAACGCTTATTCGGCCAGTCGAGTGGCCAAGCCCGAGCCACCGGACAAGCCCTATGAGTAAGTTACTAAGTTTGCGCACCAGTCTCAACAAACGTCAAATGAACAACAAACAGAATAGACGTTTCATGTACACATTGACCTATTTGACGCAGTTCGGCAATAGCCACCCAATCATCAACACCCACATTATCTGTGTCCTTTGTATGACACGTAAGCCATTCATGAAATTTCGTTTGAAATCGTCGTAATCAATTCTCATTCTCTTGTCATCGTAACCGACAACCTTTGGGGGGTTACCGTGACAATTAATACCGATGAGCTCATTCAGTACATCCCGCACCTCCGGCGCTTCGCTCGCGCGCTGACGCGCAGCGCAACGGAAGCCGACGACCTCGTGCAGGATTGCCTGGAACGGGCCGTTGCGCGGATCGAGCAATTTCAGGACGGCACCAATCTCCGGGCATGGCTGTTCAAGATCATGCACAGCATCCACATCAACGGCTGCCGTCGCCGCGCCCGGCGCGGCACCGAGGTCGAGCTGGAGGAATGGCGGGACGGCGACCAGTGCGCCCCCGTGCAGGAACTTCGCCTCGAGATCCGCGACTTCCAGCGCGCACTGAAGCAATTGCCGCGTGACAGCCAGGTCATCCTCATCCTGGTCGGCGCCCAGGGCGCGACTTACGAGGAGGCATCGGAAATCCTCGACCTGCCGATCGGGACCGTCCGTTCGCGACTGTCCCGGGCTCGCGAGAGCCTGCGCAAGTTGCAGGAGCAGACTTCCGCCGCCCCCTCCGCCAGGAAAGAGAAGCGGCGGCGGGCCCCTGCCACCGCGACCAGTTTCGCCTGAACGGGAGGTGCATCATGCGCATCGTTGCCAGGCTCATGTCCCGCGACATTCTCCGCGCCTATGACGCCGGGGAACTCACGGAGGCTGAATGCGAGGGGGTCGAGGCCTATCTTCTCGACCATCCGGAAACACGGGCGCAAATCGCCGATGATCGGCGACACGCGCCGGCGAATTCGAACCAGCGGCGGGACAACGTCAATAACCGCTGACCCTGATCGGATTCCGTCTTTCACTATTCACGACAGAACCGCGAACAGGTTTTCCTCGTAACACGACAGTTCTTTCCATTTCTCTTTCATGGCGCGGGTCATTTCGCGGAACTGTTCAGTGACGACAGCGTTTCCTGTTCGCACTTCAACGAAAGTAAGGAAAAGCCATGCTGAAGCACATTCTGATGACCACCGCCCTGACCGCTGCGATCGCCACGCCGGCGTTCGCCGATTCGGCAACCCCGACGACGAAAGCCAACGATGACAGCGCCGTCGTTGGCGCGGTCACGATCGACTATGTCCTGAGCGCGGACCGGATCATCGGAGAGGATGTCCGCAATGCCCAGGGCGAGACGCTCGGTTCCGTCGAGGACCTGATCGTCACCCGCGACGACCGCGTCGCCATGGCGATCCTGTCTGTCGGCGGCTTCCTCGGCATCGGCGACAAGCTGGTCGCGGTACGCTACGACGAACTGCGCCCGACCAAGGACGGCTTCATCATGTATGACGTCTCCAAGGACCAGCTCGAGAAGGCCGCCAGCTTCAGCTACGAGGAAGACGCGACTGCTGCCCGCGATCGTTATCTCCGTTCCGTCGACCGGCAGATGGACGAGTGGAACGAACGGGTGGACCGTTATTACGATCAGGCCAAGGACAGCGCCAAGGACACCACGGCCGAGGCGAAGGGCGACCTGAAGGAGACCTGGATCGCCACCAAGCAGAAGTTCGCGGAGATGAAGAACGCGACCGGCGAGGCCTGGGACGATGCCCGAGCCTCCTTCGAGGAGGCGATGGAGGATCTGAAGCGGTCCTGGGACAACGCGAGGTCCTGACCGGCGGTCGCGGGACCACACAGCGGTCGCCGCAAGAAAACATGACGAAGAGAGCGGGCAGCAATGCCCGCTCTTTTTTGTGCACGAACGTCAGGGGAGAAATGTCGCGAACTGCATATTGTGATCGCCGCAAATAAATTTCTCAGGGAATCGGATCACAACTTACTGGCGATACCGAGAGCCGAAACGATGACGGCGCCGACCGTGGTGGATCCATTCCCCCCCGACGCTCGACGCCGTCTCGGTATGCAGCGATCAGGATGCGCGACCGCTGTCAGGCAGCCGGCGGACGGCGCCCCCGCACCACGTGCATGATCAAGGACACCACCAACAGAACGAGAAACACGAAGAACAGGATCTTCGCGATTTCGGCCGTCGCCGCAGCCACGCCGCCAAACCCGAGGACGCCGGCGACGATCGCGACGACAAAAAACACCAATGCCCAGTAAAGCATGTGAAATCTCCTTTCTGTCCATAGACCCGCCGGGACTCACTCCGCGACCTCCGGGCCGACAGGCGCCTGCGTGCCGCGACTCCGGTAGCGGGCGCCCTCGCTGCTCGTAAACGCCGCGATTGAACAAGGGTTCCGAGCGCGCCCGCCGCCACCGCCCCTGACGGCAGGGCCCCCTCTCCCTACATGCAATTTCTGTGGCGCAGGCTTGGATTACCTGTAAATTATTCTTACTTCGGTACTCTCGGGAGCGTGTCTCCCCCAGCAGTGAAGAAGATATTCATGAAGCGGACCGACCGTATACAGTTGATGCTCAACGCCGAAGAGCTTGACGCGTTGGACGAATGGCGGTTCGAAATGAGGATGCCGAGCCGGGCCGCCGCGATGCGGGCCCTGATGCGCCTCGGCCTCAAGCTGGACCTCGAGCGCGAGGACCTGAACATGGATCCGCGGACGGTTTCGTCGAGCCGGATCGGCGTCGTTGACGATGTCTCGGGCCAGTCCTCGTTCGCCGACGGGATCAATGCCCTGCCGCTGGATGCGAAAACCGCGGCATTGGCCAAGGAACTGGCAGAACTTCGAGGATCGAAACCGACCGATGCCGTGCATGAGGCCTGTGCAATGGCCCTCGAAGCCTGGCGGGAAAAGCCCGCCGCGCGACAGGGGCGTCTCAGGGTCGTCGACGACAACTGAGCAGCCTCTGCGGCTTCCATCACGTCTGAACTGCCGACCGTCGCGGAACCAACGGTGACGAACCGGCGTTGGTGATCGTATTCGACATCAATGTCAGGAGAGAAACCATGTCCCGCCAGCCGCGCAAGTCGCCCATCAAGATCGCCACCATCGCCGCCCTTGCCGGGCTTTCGGTCCTTTCCTTCTCGCTCGCCGCCTGCGACGACGGGCCGGCCGAGGAGATCGGCGAGAATATCGACGACGCTGTCGAGGACGGCGCCGATGCGGTCAAGGACGCGACCAACTGAGTCGGACTGTCCCCATGAAACGCCTCGCAAGCAGCGGCGCGGTGGCCCTGGCGCTCGCCGGCATGGTCACCGCCTGCGAAACCACGCCGGTCACCGACCGGTCCCAGCTCGTGCTCATTTCCGAGGATCAGGCGACGGCGCTCGGCGCCGATGCCTATCGTCAGATCCTGGCCGAGAAGCAGATCTCCGACGATCCCGGGAAGAACGAGATGGTCAACCGTATCGGTCGCAGGATCGCGGCCGTCTCGGATGATCCCGGTTATGACTGGGAATTCAACGTGCTGGTCGACCCGACCGCCAACGCCTTCGCATTGCCGGGCGGCAAGGTCGCGGTCAACACCGGCCTGTTCGACGTAGCCCGGACCGAGGGGCAACTCGCCGCCGTGATGGCCCATGAAGTGGGGCATGCGGTGGCCCGCCATTCGGCCGAGCGACTTTCCCGGCAAATGGTCATCGAGACAGGGCTCGGCGCTGCCGGGATGACCTCGCAGACTGCGGCGCAGTTCAGCGGCCTGCTGGCTCAGGCCGCGACCCTCGGCCTTGTCCTTCCGTTTAGCCGCAAGCAGGAGGCGGAAGCCGACGAGATCGGCCTCATCTACATGGCCCGGGCCGGCTACGACCCGCGGGAGGCGGTCGAGCTGTGGCGGAATATTGACGCACAGGCCGGCCAGCGGGCCCCGGAATTCCTCTCGACCCATCCGGCGCCGGGCAACCGGATCGAGCATCTGCAATCGATCATGCCGAAGGCGCTCGCGATTTATCGCCAGCAGAACGGCTAGAGCAGCAACCGGCCGCGCCAGGCGGCTCGCGTTGAAGCCTCTCCGGCTGCCTGCCAGAAGGCTGCCGGACCCGCCTCCGTGAAAGAACGCCCCCATGGATTACGAGATCGCCCGCTGGATCGCCTCGATCAGCGCCGTCGTCGCGGCGAGCGTGGTAGCCGCCCGCCTGGCCCCGCGAATCACCGGATGGGGGTTCGTGATCTTCACCGTATCGTCGCTGCTCTGGGTGACGATCGGGGCGCTCGAGGGCGAACACGCGCTCGCCTTCCAGAACGTCGTGCTTACCGCGATCAATCTGTACGGGGTCTGGCGCTGGCTACTGCGCGACGCCTGAACGCCGCGCCCCTGTTGCGCCCTCCCGATCCTTCAAAACCGGTCGCAGCTTCGCTAGTCGGCCGAATCCTGCGACCGGACGGTCGGCTTCGGTGCAATCACCTTCGACGGCGCCGGATCGGCCGAGGATCCTTCGGCAGCGCCGCCGGCCCCCTTTCCTTCCGCTTCCTTGGTAAGCTTCCGGCAGTCGGCGTTCTCCGAATCGCTGCCGGCCTCGATGAACGGCAAGAGCGCCGCCAGGGGCGTCAGCAAGGCGCCGAGCGCCACCGCCGCGGCGCCCTGTGCCGCCGCTTGCGCCGTGAGAACCGAGACCGTCGGCCGGGCCAGATAACCGCGAACCCGGACGGGAGCGTGCAGCACGCCGATGCTCAGATCCTTCGGTTTGCCCCGGAACTCCAGGTCGAGCTTCTCGCTTCCGAGGTTGATGGTGCCCTCGCCCCGGATCGTCGAATCACGGGTCTCCAGAAGGATCAGGCGGGCGGTCAGGATCCCGTCCGCCGCCTCGAAGCCGGCAACGCCGCAGGAAACCGGCAGCCGCTCGTCGCCCTCAACCACGAGCGCCAGGCTTTCCATCAGATCGAGGCCGACCAGTTCGACGGCGAGAGCGCTGATCTCGCCGGACTGCAGGATCAGCGCGACATCACCGTTCGCCGTGCCGAGCGCCTTGCGGATGCTGTTTCCGCTCATCGAGAGTTTCACGCGCCCCCGGATATTGCCCCGGGCCGCTTCGGGCTGACCGTAGTCGGCGACGATCCGGGCCAGATCGACGGCCTCCAGTCGCGCGTCGACGCTGGTCTGGACCGGCTCCACCGCCCCGTTGACCTCGACATCGGCGTCCAGGTCGCCGTTCCCGACGCCAAAGCGTATCGGCTTCAGGGAAAGACGCTGACCCTTGATCGTGACCCGGGCCTTCATGTCGTCCAGCGGCAGGTTCGGCGCGATGACTTTCTTGCCCGTCACCTCGATTTCCGCATCGAGGCGCTTGAGCGCCGCGACATTCAGGGTCGCGTCGGGAAAGACACGCACAGGCGCGTCGTCTGAATCGGTCGCGCCTTCGGCCGGTCGGGCGGCTCCGCTCCGGTCGCCGATGGTGCGTGGCAGGCCGATCAGGGGGCCGAGATCGGCGATGTCCAGCCGTTCGGAATCGAGCTTTCCCTCGACGAAAACCGGATCCCTGTTGCCGTCGATGCGAAGCGTTCCGCCCATATCGCTGTCGCCGATCCGGCCGGTGATACCCTCGAACGACCAGACCCCGCGATCCTCGGCGAAATCTGCCGCCAGTTCGTAGTCGCGGGTCGCGAGGGCATCGATCCCGAAGAGCTGGAGGACCAGCGCGACATTCGGACCCGAGATATTGAACCTGCCGCGAACCCCGTCGATCGTGCGGGGATCGGTGATCGCGCCATCGAAGGCGGCGCGGGTCTCGCCGAAAGCCAGTTTCAGCCGCAGGGGCCACGGATCGCCGTCGCGCAACGCCTCGAACGAACCGCCGTCACCTTCGACGGTGAAATCCTCGCCGCGGAGCGTGCCGCCGCCCCTCACCGCAACACCTTCCGCTCCGCCCTCCACCTCGCGCGCGGTCATGTCGAAGTTGGCGTCGATTGCCAGGTCCTGGGCCGGGTCGCGGTACGACACCCTCCCGTCGCGGATCGTCAGCCGCTCGACACGCGGAATGTCGGCGCGCTCCTCTGAAGAGGCGACATCCGGCTCTGCAATGTGCCAGTTGCCCTGGCCGTCTTCGGAAACGGCGAGCGCCAGACGGGGGCGCTCGAGCCGGACTTCCGGGAACACGAGGTCGAAGGTCAGGAGGTCCTTGAGGACGATAACAAGCTCCAGGCGATCGATTTTCAGCATCGCCTTCTCGCCCCCCCAATCGGCATCGGCGACGGCGATGTCGTCGATGCGAATGCGGGGCTGGAGAGACAGATCGACCGAGATCGCGCCCGCGATTCGGGCCTCCCGCCCCAGCCGTTCGCTCGCCATCGTTTCCAGCGGCCCGCGAAACCAGTTCCAGTCCCACACGAGGACGAGCGCCCCGAGCGTGGCGACAAGGGCGAGAAGGACGCCGGTGCTCCAGGCGGCAAATCGCTTATGGGTCATCCAATCCTCCGGTCCGCCCCCCGCACCGGCTGCCGGGGAAGCCGTCGGGCCGCCTCGGCCCGCGATCCAGGTCTTCCTGCCAACGATCTGGGACGGAAATCCGTTCCCGACAGGGGCTCTGGTGCCGATGCTCCGGTCCCGTGCGACGGAACTCGATGTGCGGCGCCGCGTTTATCGGGCAATGGCTTCACCATCGACACGAGCCGCGCCGCATGGCGCGGCGTCAAACCGGATACAGAGGGCATTATGACATTCGAACTTCCCGATCTCCCCTATTCGAAGGACGCGCTGGCACCGCACATGTCGGCCGAGACACTGTCCTTCCATCACGACAAGCATCAGAAGAGTTACGTCGAGAAACTCAACAGCGCGGTGAACGGCACCGAATTCGCCGGCAAGTCGCTGGAAGAGATCATTCGCGCGACC
This sequence comes from Oceanibacterium hippocampi, assembly GCF_900172325.1. Classification (GTDB taxonomy): domain Bacteria; phylum Pseudomonadota; class Alphaproteobacteria; order Sneathiellales; family Sneathiellaceae; genus Oceanibacterium; species Oceanibacterium hippocampi. The sequence goes on from NZ_FWFR01000003.1 coordinate 595,771, forward strand.
GCGGGAAAGTCCGGGGAAAGCGGTATCTTCAACAACGCCGCGCAGACCTGGAACCACACCTTCTTCTGGCATTCGATGAGCCCGAAAGGAGGCGGCGCGCCCGATGGCGCCCTGGCCCGGCAGATCGACCGGGACTTCGGCGGCTTCGACAAGTTCCGGAGCGAGTTCCTGGAGAAGGGCAAGGGTCAGTTCGGCAGCGGCTGGGTCTGGCTGGTGCTGGCGAACGGCAAGCTGGAGGTCGTGTCCACCGGCAACGCCGACACGCCGATCGCCCATGACAGCCAGCCTTTGCTGACCTGCGACGTCTGGGAGCATGCCTACTATCTCGACTACCAGAACCGTCGGCCGGACTATCTGGAGAGTTTCCTCGACAATCTCGCCAACTGGGCCTTCGCGGCCGAGGAGTTCGCCAACCAGGGCGAGGGCAGCCGGACCGCCGCGCGCCGCTACCAGGATGCGCAGGCCGACTATGCCCGGAGCGGCAAGGCTGACGACGCCGGCCGGGCGGCGCAGCAGGCGCTCGACGGCAGCGAAGGCAAGAGCCTCGAGGAAGCGCGTCGGAAGACCGCCGGCAGCTCGGGCTGAGCCTCCCCTCGAAAGGCACGAGCCGCCAACTTGGGCGGGATGCCAGGCATCCCGCCATTTCTTTGCCTGCCCGCGTTCGCGTCCACAAGTCGTCAGGAGATTTCTGTTCCTGCCGCATGCGCATACGCGGAACTCATCGAAGAACTCGACGTTGATCTTCGTAAGGCGCGGCGACGCGCCAGAGAGTTCACCGGCGCCAAGGCGCTACAGACATGAAGGGATCAACGAAATGCTCAGGAACAAGAAGACCCGACTTGCCGCAACCATGATCTTTCTCTTCGTCGGCGCCAACATGGCGTCGGGTTGCGCCGCCCTTGTCGGCGCGGCCGCCGGTGGCGCCGCCGCCTACGTGGTGACGCAGGAAAACAACGACTAACAACTCCGAACCCCATATCGCGCCGGTCGCGCGTCGACCCCCCCGAACCCTCAAGTCGCACGCGCAGCCCCTCCCCCTCAACCGGCGCGGTTGTGGCGCCCCGCTCCCCCCCGGGCGGGGCGCTTTCTTTTCCGCCCGTCGCGCCAACCGATGCACGGGAACCCTGGCCCGCGAGCCGCGTTCTACCGGCAAGGGCCGTCAGCGGCCGCCATTGCCTGCCCGACTGAACCGCAAGCAGACCGCGGCGCCGGGCACGCATGAATCTCGACCCATCCCGTCAATTTCCGACTCAAAGGAGCCCTTCGATGGCCAATATCAGCGAAGCACGCGTTCTGATCGTCTCCGCCAACGGCTTCGAGCAATCCGAGCTCGAAATCCCCCGCGACAAGCTGCGTGGCGCCGGCGCCACGGTGCAAGTGGCGAGCCCCGGAGGATCCACGATCACCGGCTGGGACAAGGACGACTGGGGCAGGCCGGCGACCGTCGACCTGTCGATCGCCGACGCCAAGGTCGACGACTACGAAGCGCTCGTCCTGCCCGGCGGCCAGATCAATCCCGACCTTTTGCGGATCGACAACCGGGCCATGAGCCTGATCCGGGCCTTTCTCGACAGCGGCAAGCCGGTCGCGGCCGTTTGCCATGCGCCCTGGCTGCTGATCGAGGCCGGCGCCGTGAAGGGCCGGGAGGCGACCTCCTATCCCTCGATCCGGACCGACATGGAGAATGCCGGGGCAATCTGGAAGGACGAGGAAGTCGTCGTTTCGGACGGCATCATCACCTCGCGCAATCCCGGCGACCTCGATGCCTTCGTCGACAAGATCATCGAGGAGATCGAGGAAGGTCGCCATCGTCGCGCCGCCTGATTGTTTGGAACCGTCCCCGCAGCGCGTCGTTAACCCTTTCGATGAATACGCCACACATTCCCCTCACAGGAGACAGACATGAACTGGGACCAGATCGAAGGCAAATGGAAGCAGCTCACCGGCGACGTCCAGGCGCGCTGGGGCAAGCTTACCAATGACGACATCGATGTCGTCGAGGGCAACCGCGAGAAACTCGTCGGCAAGATCCAGGAACGCTACGGCGTCGCGAAAAGCGAGGCTGAAAAAGAGGTCGACGAGTGGTCGGCCCGTCACTAGGGCCGCACGTTCCCGAAACCCCTCTTCATTTCATCACCAGGAGAACGACATGAAACATCTCTTCGCTTCAGTCGCCGTTGTCGCAATCGTCGCCGGCACGTCGTCAGTCGCCCTTGCCGACTGCGAGATCGTCGATGCGGACTTCGAGAAGACCCTGATGGAGCAACCCGAGAAGCGCGCCGGCTACGCCGGCACGACAGTCCGGGACCTGCGCGCCCTCCGCGACGCCGCCATGACGCTTGCGGCCTATGGCAAGGAAGATGCCTGCGAGGAAGTCGCGACGGCCATCCGCGAGATCTCGGAGGATCCCGACAAGGCCTACGAGGACAGGCGTGCGAGCAACGGGGGCGGTGACAAGATGGCCCCGTTGGCCGAGCGGGAGAAGGCTGACTACAAGAACGCGGTCCCGGTCGCGCAGATGAGTGGCCAGCTCCGCGCTGACAAGTTGCTTGGCGCGGATGTGCGGGGCGTCAACAACGAGACGATCGGCGAGGTCACCGATATCATCCTCGATCCGACGGGGAAGCCCGGCTACGCGGTCATCTCCTACGGCGGCTTCCTTGGCCTTGGCGAAGAAGTTTCCGCAGTGCCCTTCGACCGCATGAAGGTCTCGAAGCAGGGCAGCGTGTTCTACCTTGCCATGACGGAGGAACAGCTTGAACAGGCACCGCGTTTCGAGCGCGGCAAGTTCGACTGGATCCAGGATGAGAACTGGCGGAAGAAGAACGATAGTTACTACGGATCGATGAAGTCCGGCGCCAACGCTGACTGATCAGCGGTTGGTGTTCCCCCGGCGCCCCACGGCGCCGGGGGGCTCGCTTGACAATCCTGCGCGAAATAATCGAGCCGCTGGCGGTCCCGTCAGCGGCCATTTTTCTGGGCGACCGCGGAGGCCGACCCGCGGGTACGGGGAACGTACGTAGGACAGTTGACCGCACACAGCAAAGGGGCCCGCCGGTCTCCCGGCAGGCCCCACGCCTGTTGCCGATGACGGGCCGAAGCCCGTCCGGAACTTCCCGGCTCCCTAGGCCCGGGAGTGGGCGAGATCACGGCCGGAGGGACCGAAGATCAGCCACAGGATGAAACCGAGCACCGGCAGGAACAGGATCACCAGGGTCCAGATGACCTTGCCCAGGACGGACGCACCGGAGCCCAGAATCTTGACGATCGCGTAGATGTCGAGCGCCAGAATGATCAGTCCGAATATGCCTCCAAATTCAACCATCGCTCTTTCCTTTCCTGGTTTCGGTGAATGCTGGATCGGTCGTCTCGTGCGGCCGGCCGCTCCCGTCGGGAACGGCGCCCGCGCCGCCCGGCCGGCGCGCGACATCGTTGCGTCGAATGCGTTCGGCCCGGCGTTTCGCACGAACCTTCTCATCCTCGTCGCGGCCGGCGGCGGCGACCAGCGCCGCCCGTTTCGCGGCGGCTCGGCTGCGCCCCGGCGTGCCTGCCGCGCCGGACGCGGGCGCCGTCGCGTTGTGACGGGTACGATCGTCGTCGTCCTTCATCTCGGTTCCTTTGCGCTTGGGGATCGGTCGGTTGGCGTCAGTCAGCTAGGCCGGACTGGCCCGCCTCGCCCGGTTCGGGCGGCAGGATCGGCGTCGTGACGCCGGATTGCTGGGCAGTGCCGGTGCCCTCGCCCGCGGTACCGGGTTCGTCGGTCGTCGTGACCGCGACCATGTAGACGGCGAGGAACACCACGACGAGCACCAGCCCGCCGACGAGTACGTAAAGGATCGGGCGATCCAGGTTGCCCTGGCGGGCATTGACCGGATCGAATTTCTTGCGTGGCATGCGTCCTCCGTTTCCGGGGCAGTTGTCATGACCTCCTGCCGCAACCAACACCCTCCGCCGCCGTGAAGTTCCGCCTGGTGCGGGGCCGGACTAGAGAAGGAAGTAGCCGGCGAGGGCGAACGAGGCCCCGGATATGGCAAGGCCGACCGCAAGCAGCAGGCCGTCGAAGGCCGAGATGCCGAGGCTGAGAATGGCAATCGCGAGCGCCGGCACGGCCGCACCGCCGGGCACTAACGCCAGCGGATACATCAGCATCGCCAGCACCACGCATATCAGCGCCACGACCCGGCGCGACGGGCCTTCCAGCAAAGCCGGCCAGCGCGGCCGGATGATCCGGTCGACCCGCGCGAGCCAGGGCTTGATCCGCCCGATCGCCCGCCGCGCCCGTTCGCTGGCGACCTCGATCCTGAGAAGCCGCCCGGGTATCCAGGGCGTCTGCCGGCCAAGCAGAACCTGCCCGGCCACGAGGATGATCAGCGCGCCGAGCAGTATCGTGGCGCCGGGAATGGCGCCGACCGGCGACAGCGCGATCAGCGAGAAGACCAGCAGAAGCGGGCCGAACGCGCGCTTGCCGACCGCCCCGATCATCGCGTCAACCGAGACATGCTCGCCCTCGGACGCCTCGGAAACCCGGTCGGCGACGTCGATCAACCCGACCGGTCGGGTCTCGTCAGTCTCGCCGCCTATGACGCGTGATCCAGGTCGGCGGGGGTCAGCACGATCGTTTCCTCGCCCGTGCTCTCCCCGGCTTCCAGCTTTCCGGCCGCGGCGGCTTCGAGCGCAGCCCGATGCTGCAGCAGCGCCGACCAGTATTCGTGGAAGTCGCCGCTGGCGGTGGTGCCGAAGCTCTCCTCGAAGACCTCGCGCTCGATCACGACGACATAATCGTCCTGATCATGCTTGGCCCGGACCTGAAGCTGGCCCTCGGTGAAGTCGTAGCGGCCTTCGATATCGAATTGCATGGCTGGCTCCTTGGCTGTGTCTTCCGTCAACGCCGCGCGGCGGGGCCGGTTCCCGGCCGGGCGAGACGGGGCCGCGGTTGGAACCAATGGACCCGGCGGGCGTTTGTCCTGTCACACGCACCGTGACGGTGCCCGTTCAACGAGGGAGAACCACCATGACGTCCCTGCTCAGCCGCGATACCGCCAAGCTCTGCCTTGCCTTCCTGCTGCTCGGCATGACCAGCGTCGCGCTGCCCGCCTGCAACACGGTCGAGGGCGCGGGACAGGACATCGAGGCCGCCGGCGACTCGATCAGCGACACCGCCCGCGATGCCGAGGCCGAGCTGTCAGACTAGGGCGGCGCCACGGCGCCCCCTCTCCACCCTTGAGCCGCCAGCGGTTTCACTTACTGTGATATCGTGGCCGGCGGGCGACCGCCGGCCGGGCGGACAGGGCTGCCGCACGATGCGAAACGGTCCCATGCGCCGGGCCTCGCGTCCCAGCCTGCGGAAGGGACATGTCGAACGCATCGCGCAAGACCAGTTTCCGGACGACGCTGACGCGCAGCCACCTGCTGGTGCTTCTGCAGCAGATCACGCGCGGCTTCTTCTTCATTCCGACCCTGCTCGCGGTTCTCGGCGTCATCCTCGCCATCGTTGCCGTGTGGATCGACCGGAATGCCACCGTCGAATCGCTGATTCCCTTTCTCAGCATCCAGGTAAGCGGCGCCCGCTCGGTGCTGTCGACCATCGCCGGCGCGATGATCACGGTGATCAGCCTTGTCTATTCGCTGACACTGGTGGTCTTCACGCTCGCGGCCAGCAATATCGGCCCCCGCATTCTCGAGACCTTCACCAGCAACCGGGTCAACCAGACGACCATCGGCCTGCTCGGCGCCACCTTCCTCTATGCGCTGATCGTGCTCTATCTCGTCGGCGACGACGAGGTACCGAACATCTCCGTCGTGCTTGCAATATTCCTTTCGGCGACGAGTTTCTTCTGGCTGATCTATTTCGTTCACGATGTCGCCCGCCGGATCATGGTCGACAACGAGATCGGCCGCACGCAGCGCGCCCTGCGAAGAGCAGTCGACCGCCTGCTCGCGGATGACCCGCCGGAACGGCTGGATCGCGCGGAGGTCCTGCCCGACAGCGAGTGGCGACCCGTCCGGGCGCCCCGCGCCGGATACGTGACCTCGGTCGATGCCGACGGTCTTGTCGCTCTTGCCCGCGCCAACAACGGGTTCATCGAGATGATCGCCGTGCCGGGAAGCTTCGTCGTCGAAGGGGCGCTCGTCGCCAGGCTCTACGGCGATGCCCGGAACTGCGAAGACGCCGATGTCACCGCCGGGGTGTTGATCGCCGACGCGCGCGCCCCGGAAGGGGATATCCAGTTCAACGTGCATCTGAACGTCGAGATCGCGCTTCGCGCCCTGTCACCGGGCGTCAACGATTCCTATACCGCGATCAGCGCCATAGACCATCTTTCCGGCTCGTTCGCCAGGATCCTGCAGCGGGGAGCGCCCTCGCCGCTTCGTGTCGATACGGACGAGACGCCCCGCCTCTGGCTGCAGCTGATCGGCGTCAGCGATATCGTCGGCACCGCGCTCCATCCGCTCCGTCAGGCCGCCCGGGAGAACGTCTTCGTTACCCTGCACCTGATCCGGGCACTTGGCCGGATCTGGGAAGTCGTGCCGGACGAACACTCCAGCCTGATCCGGAAGCATCTCCGGCTGATCGCAACCGACACGGAACGGACGAACGGCAGTCGCGACGACAGACGCGAGATCGCCATGGCGATCCGCGCCGCGCGGCGCTTCCGGCAGAACCGTTCGTGACGGCGCGCGAGGATGCCAGGATCAGGCCATATCCTCTGTACCGCGCCCAACCACGCCACCGCGCACAACCGGCCGTGCGGAGGGATACTTGAACGAGGCGTAGCGCAGGACGAGCACCGAGATCGCCAGCATCATGATGCCGCCGGTCACCACGAGGAGCCCGAGATGGGGGTGCTGAATCGCTTCCATCAGGTCGACATGCTCAAGGTTGACCATGCCGATCAGCAGCCGGGTCATCGCCGTCAGTGCCACGTATATCAGGAAGCGGACCGGCATGTGGTTGGTCGAGAAGTAGATCCCGACCATGGCGCCGAGTTCGAGAAAGATGAACAGCAGCAGGATGTCCTCGACCGTCGCATGACCCTTGCCAAACATCTTCAGGAACTCGAACCCGGCGGCCCAGACGATGGTCGCGCCGATCGCGAAGAGCGCCAGCACGTGGAACCCGTTCACCAGCACCGTCCCGACCTTGTCGGCCAGGCTATGTGCCCGACCCAGCCGTTCCTCGATGCCGTTCAGCTTCTCCGCCATCCCCCATCCCCCTCTGATGCCGTCCTTCCCGAGACGTCATGATGGGCGCGCCTCGGGACACGTCAAGCGCGCAGAACGATGAACTCCGGCACGCGCAAACCGGACCAACCAGCGGAAGGAGACGACCGATGTTTGAAATCCTGGCGGAATCGACGCCGGACATTCTCGCGATCCGCATCAGCGGCAAGCTCGACAAGTCGGACTACGACCGCCTGCATCCCTGGCTGGACCAGCGCCTGCATGAACAGCCGCGTCCGGCCATGCTCATCGTCATGGAGGATTTCAGAGGCTGGGACAGCCTCGGCGCCGTCGTCGAGGACATCAAGCTGGACATGGCGCATCACGACGACCTGCGACGAATTGCCATGGTCGGGGACCAGGCCTGGCAGAAATGGATGGCCATGATCGCCGTTCCGTTCGTCAGTGCCGAGATTCGCTATTTCGACGCGAACGAGATCGATCTCGCGCGGATCTGGCTGCGCGGCAGCGGGAACGGAAACGGCTGATGCGATACCCGATCGACCGTAGACGGCTCTAGCGCGCCGCCGCCGCACAGGGCGAGGCGGCCGCGCATGGGGCCGCGGCAGCGCAGGGCGACACGGCGGCGCAGGGTGATGCTGCCGCACAAGGTGACGCAGCCGCACAAGGAGATGCTGCCGCGCATGGCGACGCAGCCGCACAAGGCGAGGCGGCCGCGCATGGCGACGCAGCCGCGCAGGGTGATGCCGCAGCACAGGGCGATGCGGCGGCGCAGGGTGATGCCGCAGCACAGGGCGATGCGGCGGCGCAGGGTGATGCCGCAGCACAGGGCGATGCGGCGGCGCAGGGTGACGCAGCGCCACAGGGGGAGCCCGCCGCACAAGGCGCAGCCGACGAAAAGACCGCCGGCACCGGCTTCGGCCGGGTGAAGCTGTAATGATCCACCGCGACCGCCGCGCCCACCAGGGCCAGGGCTGTCCCGAACAGGAACGTGTTGCGCTCGCTCATTTCTTCCTGAACCCGTCGAGGCCGAACAGGGGGCGTATCGCCACGCCGCCGATGCTGCCGGCGAAGGCCGCCGCGAACCAGAGCCAGCCATGCAGGCTGCCCGAGGCGATGCCGCTGAACAGCGCGCCGATATTGCAGCCGAAGGCGAGCCTGGCGCCATAGCCCATCAGGACGCCGCCGAGGGCGGCCGCGAGGAACGAGGCGAACGGCACCTTCACCTTCGGCGCGAACTTGCCGGCGAGCGCCGCCGCGAGGGCCGCGCCGAGGATGATGCCGAAGTTCATCACCGAGGTGACGTCGGCGAGCACGCTCGATCCGAGTGCCCTGGCCGGGCCCGGCCAGGTCCAGAATGCCCAGGTCTCGACCGGCACGCCCATGGCCTGGATCGCCTTGGCGCCCCAAAGGCCGAAGCCGAAGGTCACAGACCAGGGATGGCCGGCAATGAGCAGGGTCGCGACGTTGAGGGCGGCGAGCGCCAGCCCCGCGCCGACCAGCGGCCATGGACCGTGCAGCATCCGGGCAAGACCGCGACGCGGCGCCGGCTTGAGCGTCTCGAGCCCGCCATGGGCGCGACGCTCGATCAGGATGGTCACGACGCTTACCGCTGCCAGGCCGGCAAGCGTGACGATGACGCCGAAGGTCGCGCCGAACGTCCGGCCAAGACTGATTTCCGGCAACGAGGGCTGAGTGAGCCACCAGGGAAGATGCGCCGAGCCCAGCACCGCGCCGGCGATGAAGAAGATCAGCGTGACCAGCATGCGGGCGCTGCCGCCGCCGACGGTGAACAGGGTGCCCGAGCCGCAACCGCCGCCGAGCTGCATGCCGATCCCGAACATCGCGGCCCCGACCAGCACCGAGACGCCAACCGGCGCCAGCGCGCCGGCCAGCGGCTGGCCGTTGACGCTGCCCAGCGCGAGCAGCGGGATGAAGGCGACGGTCGCGGCCGCGATCATCAGCATCTGGGCGCGGATCGCGCGGCCCCGCCGCTCGACGACGAAGCGCCGCCAGCCGCCGGTGAAGCCGAACGAGCCGTGGTAGAGCGCCAGTCCCAGCAGGCTGCCGATGAGGAACAGCCCGGCCTGGCGGGCGTCGATCGCCTCGCCGATCGCGAGCGCCCCGAGGAGAAGAGTCAGACCGGCGACAATGACCGGGGCCTTGTCGGGATAGACAGGGGCAACCGGGGTTGCCGCGGTGGCGTTGCTCAAGGTCATTTCATCATGGTCGCAGAAACGGGGCCGCAGGCGGCCGGGTCAGTTCGAGGGAGGATGCCCGACACCCGGCCGGGCACCCTCCGCTCACGTTCGGATCGGCGATCAGGAACCGGGCTCGACCGGGCGGGCCGGATCGGCGGTCCATTCGGCCATCGAACCATCATACATCTTGGTCCGCTTGTTGCCCTGGACCTCGCTCAGGCCGAACCAGATCACCGAAGCCCAGTGGCCGGTATTGCAGAACGCGATATTCTCCTTGTCGGCGTCGACATCCACGCCCTTGGCGAGGCTGGCAACCGTCTCCTTCGAGACGAAGCTCGCGTTCTCGGCGTCGTAGAGCTTGGCATTCTCGATATTGACCGCGCTCGGGATGGTACCGGCGACGCGGGCCACCGGGCTCTTGCTCTCGCCCTTGTACTGCGCGGCCGGACGACCGTCGATCAGCCGGGTGCCGTCGGCACGGGCCTTCTCGACATCGGCGGCGGTGGCCAGGAGTTCACTGCGGAGGGTCCCGGTGAAGCTGGCGGCCACGGGCTTGACCGCGTCGGTCGAGACCTCGCCGCCGGCGGCGACCCAGGCGCGCTCGCCGCCGTTCAGGATCGACACGGCATCATGTCCGAGCACCTTGAAGGTCCAGTAGATGCGGGTCGCGATACCGAACTCGGACGAATTGGTCCCGTTCGGCACGATGACGACATGGCTGTCGTTGCTTACGCCGAGGGAACCGATGACCTTCTCGATCTGCTCAACCGGCGGCAGCATGCCGGGGACGCCGTTCACATTGGCGCGCCAGCCGGTGGTCGAATAGGGCGCGCTGATCGCACCCGGGACATGGCCCTTGTCATAAGGGTTGCCGTCATTGGCCGCGTCGCGGACGTCGAGCACGACGAGGCTCTCGTTGCCGAGATGGGACTTGAGCCAGGCAGCGTCGACGAGCGGCTGGTCGGTCAGTCGTTCGGCCTGGGCGGCGCCGGCAATGGCGAGGCCGGCGGCAAGCACGGCCGCGAGAAGAGGAGTGCGCATTTATTACCCCATTTAATAGTGTGAAACAGAAAATTCAACTCGACGACAATGTGGTGAAATGCTGTCCGAAAAGCAAATGCAGGATAATCGTTGTATTTCATAACAGCCATGCGGAATCGACGGCGAGATGACCCGGCGTGCAGGCTCGGCAGGCTGCCGCCCATCGGAGAAGCACGGACCGGTCACGGGGAATAGGGGCATTGTCGGAGGGGCCGCGCCAGAGCCCCGTCCGGGCCAGGGCTGCGGCCAAGGCAACGGGGCGGAGTGGTGGTGCTTGCAGTCACGAGCGAACCCGTCTCTGCCGCTACCAGCGCGTTAACAGGGAAAATACAGGGAATTCACCGCCATTTTAAGCGTGATCGCACTCAATCGCCCGAAATACACGCACATTTTCAACGACATGGAGGAATTTCCCTGCAGGATGGAACAGGGAATTCGACTCAAGGGATCAGGGAGTTCGGTGGCGAATAACAGGGAACACCAGGGCAGGATCAGAGTTTGAGTTCGGGGACGCCGCCCGTCCCTCGACGGGACGAGCGGTGTCTCCTGCGTTCGCAATCCTAAGTTCCTGCGGCGCGGAGATCCGTTACAAATTGCTATGACCGGTGTTTCTTGGTGGGATCGGATAATCACGTCACGGCATAGGACAATGGCCGGCAAGATAGGCTCGTGATTGCGTTCGGAGGCGCGGCTCTCGGAGATTACCGGTCGCGGAGTCGTCTACGGGAACCAGACACTCGAAGAGGCCTATGTCTCGCGCACCGGCTTCGGCGCCTCGAAATTCGAGCTGGACGGCCGGGTCACCAGCTACGGCGCCATCGCCACCGGCGAATTCGAGATGCTGAGCGACACCGTCGAGCGCTTCGCCGGCCGCCCGCCGATGACCCTGCGGACGTTCCTCGAAAGCGCGCGCTGATCGCGATCAGCGCGATCGTGCGCCGGCGCGGGTGGCATTCAGCGCGACGGCTGCCTGTATGAGAGCCTTCAGGGCCGCCTCGTCGATCGCATCGCCCTCGCGGAAGTCGATGGCGCGCCTGGTGTTGCCGTCGAGGCTCGCGTTGAAGAGGCCCGAAGGGTCGTCGAGTGAGGCGCCCCTGGCGAAGGTCATTTTCACGACCGCCTTGTAGGTCTCGCCTGTGCAGATCATGCCATCGTGGTACCAGACCGGCACGCCGCGCCATTTCCATTCCTCGACGGCCTCGGGGTCGGCCTCCCGGATCAGGGTGCGGATCCGCGCGAGCATTTCGCCCCGCCAGTCGCCGAGCGCCTCGATCTTCGCGTCGATCATCCGGGATGGCGACACGTCGGGCTGCGCCTCGCTATTCTCCATGATGGTTCTCTCTTGCCGTCCGTCCCTTGTCGTGGCGGCGATGCAACCCGCCGCGGGAGCCTCGCCCAACCCGGCACCTAATCGCACCGGCCGGCCGGATCAAGAATGGGAGCGGAGTGCCCGGTCACGCATAGCGCCGGGCGAAGGCGACGCAGACCACGATCAGCGCCGTTGCCGCGACCATCGTCCAGGCGACCGGTTCGCCCAGCAGCAGGCCGGCGAGCGCGAGACCGAAGAACGGCTGCAGCAGTTGCAACTGGCCGACGCTGGGGTGGAGGTGACCTTGCCCCCCTGAACCCCCACCGATTTGAAGTTAGGGTCTGCTTCCGATTGAAGGAATTAGACGATGAAGCGCAGCAGGTTCACGGAAAAACAGATCATCGGGATATTGAAGGAGCATCAGGTAGGTCTGTCTGCGACTGATCTTTGCCGGAAGCATGGCATCAGCGATGCGACGTTTTACAACTGGCGTTCAAAGTATGGCGGTATGGACGTGTCGGATGCGAAGAAGCTGAAGGCGCTGGAGGCAGAGAACGCGAAGCTGAAGAAGCTTCTCGCTGAATCGGTAATGGATGTGTCTACGCTGAAAGAGATACTCGGAAAAAAACTTCTGCCGCCGGGTTCGACGAGAAGCGCCGTGTACTGGGCGATCGACGACAAGGGCTACTCGCAGCGGCGGGCCTGTTCCCTGGTGGGGCTGGACCGGAAGACCTGCCGCTATGCATCGAGACGGCCTGCGGATGAGGCGATCCGCCCGCGACTGCGGGAGCTGGCGTCAGAGCGCCGCCGGTTCGGCTATCGCCGGCTGCATATCCTGCTCCGGCGCGAGGGGATAAAGGTGAACCACAAGAAGCTGTAGCGGCTCTACAAAGAGGAGCGCCTGACTGTGAGGAAGCGCGGCGGGCGCAAACGGGCGCTGGGCACGCGGGCGCCGATGGCGACCCCGCAGGGTTCGAACCAGCGCTGGTCTCTCGACCTCGACTCGGATTCCCTAGTCGACGGCCGGCGGTTCCATATTCAATGCGTGATCGACGACTTCTTACGCGAATGCCTGGCAATGGTGGCGGACAACTCGATCTCGGGCGTCCGTGTTGCGCGGGAACTTGACCGTATCGCCTCCCTGCGCGGCTATCCCGACCAGGTGGTCAGCGACAACGGCACCGAGTTGACGTCGAACGCCATGCTGCAATGGCAGGAAGAGCGTGGTGTCGGCTGGCATTACATCGCGCGGGGCAAGCCGATGCAGAACGGCTTCGTCGAGTCCTTCAACGGTCGTCTGCGGGCCGAGTGTCTGAACGCCCACTGGTTCCTGAGCCTTGCGGACGCAACGGAAAAGCTGGAGGCTTGGCGTAGAGACTACAATGAGGAACGGCCACACAGCGCGATCGGCAACAAGGTCCCGGCAGCGCTTATGAAATCAGCACGCGCAGCCAGCCCGTGGCGCTGAAACAAGGCGGAAAACTCTAACGCCCGCCGAGGGTAGGTTGGGGAGCGCACCATCGGTCCGAAAAACTCAACGCGCTGCCGAGGGTGCGTTGGGGAGCACTGCAATCAACCCAAGGACTCTCCCTTAAACCGGAGGGAAAACGGATCTCAGGTCATGGCGAGTAAACGCTCCGTCGGGATTGAGGGGCTCCGCGAGGTTGGCGCGGGCTTGGACTGGAGACGCCATGCGCCGATCTCGTTGGCGGCATCAGGATCATGCCGCCCGAAATAATAACTTCTGCGATGGACGGGCTATCTTTCCCAGGGCGCAAGATCAACCAAGCATCGGGACACTCCCACCTTGCGTCACGGTGGTGAAAGGTCCGGGCCATCGGCGTGGCGGTTGTTCTGCCGGGACGGCTACGTGGCTCGCCCGCAGTGCATTATCTTGGACGAGAATAAGAAAACGAACGATCAGATCGCTGAGCGCCGAAGGCTGCCTGACACGTCTCAGCCTTCGGCCAACCGCCGTATTATTGTGGGCGCGGCAGAGGACAGCTGCCGCGCCTTGCAGCCCCCACTGACGCAAGGCCTAGGCAGGATGCCACATTTAGCGAACTGTCGGCCGGAAGCAAGCGAGGTCGGCAGTTTATCTTGAATGATTGGCACCTCCTGTCTCGATGAGCCGAAACACCTTTGGATTGATCCTCGTCGTCTCCACCGAACGCCGGAACGAAACATTCCATTGCAGGATCAACCTTCCGGTGTCGACCCACGATCAGCCTCGCCGGGAGCAACCCCTTTCGTCCATTTTTATCTTATTGCCGCCCTATCTCTCCCCATGCCGCAATCCACGGTTGGACGTTTTCCGCGGCCATAGGCTTGGAAATGAAGTAACCCTGAACGAGATCCACGCCTACGTTGTGCAGCATGTCCCAGTCTTCCTGAGTTTCGACGCCCTCGGCAACTATGCTCAGTCCCAACCGCCGCGCCAGTTCCACGCTTGCTTCCAAGATGGCCTTGGCCTTCACGTTTTTGGCAGCGCCACGCACAAAAGCTCGGTCGACCTTCATCTCAGAAAAGGGGACTTGGGATAATTGTTCCATGGAGGAATAGCCCGTGCCAAAATCGTCGATAGACAACGGGAACCCTTTCATGTGCAGGCGGGCGAGGATATCCAGGGCATTCGCGGTATCCTGGAATAATCCCGATTCCGTGATTTCCAAGACTATCTGCCGTGGTTCTATTCCGAACTGTGTGGCTTCTTTGGCTAAGCGATCCGGAAAATCGGTATTTACCAACATATAGGCAGACAGGTTGACACAGACTTTCGTGACCAGGCCCGCCTTGGCCCACTCGGCGCATTGCCTCAGGGCCAGCCTCACGGTCCGTTCCGTCAATGCGCCGATCAGTCCATGTTTCTCGGCTGCCGCCACGAACTCGATTGGTGGGATCATGCCACGGTCGGGGTGTTGCCAACGTGCAAGTGCCTCGAACCCATCCAAGGCGCCGTCGGCGAGCGCGACCTTGGGTTGGAAATGCATCAGGAACTGGTCTGCTTCCAGTGCGATCGATAAATCCATGGGAGTAATGTCGGGCACCACCCTGTCGCCGCCATAAGCCATTGGTACGGCACCCTCGAATCGCGCCAGAAGATCAACGGTCGCGGCAACTGTTAGGGGCTTCTCGATCGTGCCCAGGACGCGCAGGCCTCGAGCCCTCGCGGTATTCTCGACGGTGTTTAATAGCGAGGCGCCGGCGCCGCTGACAAACACAAACGCCGGCTTTATTGGTAGGGTTGACACATGCCGAACGAATTCGACACCGTCCATGTCCGGCATCATCAGATCGCAGAAGACGATATCGATGGATTGGTCCTTCTGGCGAAGCAGATCGAGCGCCTCTTGACCGTTCGATGCTTCCTGGATTGCAGTCAGGCCGGCTGTCTTGAGAATCCGCATGCCGACGCTGCGAGCGAAGGCTTTGTCATCCACCAGCAAAGCACGAAACTTGCCGTTTGCGTTCTTGGTCATCTGTCTAGGTCCATGTATGAGACTTATGGCTATCCCGCCACCGCGTCATGCTTCAGTCTTCGAAATCACCAACAATCAACTGCGCTTTCAAGGCGCTTTCTTTTGTAATCTCGCACAAACGACCGAGCAGAGCCTCGCTTAACACCGTTCCGGAAGCCAAAAGCAAAAATCCCTTCTCGGTGAATATATCCTCAGCAAGTACCTTGCCATCCGGAATAGAAGTGATGTCCATGCATATCAAATTCACTACCTCGCGCTCATTGTCCGCGCGATAGCCCGCTTTTTCAGTAGCGATTGCTCGAATTTTCTCGAGCCGATCGCCCCGATTCGCCGGCACCTCCCCACCCATCTCGGACCAGAGAACCCACGGCAGGGTTCGCTTCGCGGACTTGTCGGAGGTACCTTCCGGAAGGTCCACGCATCCAATCGAGTCATAAACGACCTTGGGTTTCAGGATCACCGGTCTGGCAAAAGCCCTGTCGATAGCCTCAACCAGCTTAGCCATCGAAACGGGCTTTACCATGTATCCGTTGGCGTCCAAGGCAAGAGCGGTCTTCACTAAATGCTCGTCGGCATGGCCCGTAAGCATGATGACGCACAGGTCCCGCGGCGTATTGTATATCCTCCCCGAGCGGATGGAGCGGAGCACCTCTAGTCCGTCTACTGGCCGCATATTCCAGTCGCATAGAACGCAGTCGATGCTCTCGGAATTTCGCGCCAGGGCCTTCACTGCCTCGGTGCCGTTCGACGCACGCTCGATCCGCCCTGCTTGGCAAAGCATGAGCATGCTCTGGACGATTCCGCGCAGGAACGCCTTGTCGTCGACGATTAGAAATCCATGATCCGAGTAATCGGTTGTTTTCTCCCTCATGCTGTCGAGACCTTCACCTGTCGCCGAATAAAATCCTCGACCCGGTGGACTTCCATGACGGCGCGTTCCTCAAGCTCATTCAGTTCACTGATGTCACCGCCTCTAGCCAGGCGTTCCATTTCCTCGTACAACTTTGCGAGCGATCCAGCGGCGACACCTTGTGCTTCGCCTTTGGCGCCGTGGGCGGCGGCGGCTATGTTATTTGCATCGCTTGTCGAGATGGCCGCTTTTACATCCGCGAGAGAAGCTCTGGCGGCCGGCAGAAATTCAGACAAGATCTCGTGGAGTTCCGTCACTTCGCTGGTCGCCATGATTTCGGCCAATAGATTCACGTCAATCGAAGACAATTTCACAGGGGCATCCGTGGAACCCTCGGCTGGGGCTTTCGGCGCCGATCGTCCGTCGCCAATCCATTTGCCCAGAACCGCGGCAATGCGGCCCAAAGTCTCCGGCTTGCTGATGAAGTCGTCCATACCGGCCTCCAAACACTCCTCCGCGTCCTCACGGAAAGCGTTCGCCGTCAAGGCTATGACCGGAATGCGACGGCCGCCCCCTGCCGCGTTCTCCTTGCGACGCAAGGCGCGCGTGAAGTCGAAGCCGTTCATCTCGGGCATCGAGCAATCGCAAAGTATCAGGTCGAAGTCATCGTTCTCCAATACTTCCAGGCCCTCGATCCCGTTTGAGACAAGCCTGCAGGTAACGCCGAGCGCCCGCAATTGTTTCCGAATGATGGCCTGGTTGACCAGGCGATCCTCAAGGACCAGAACACGCTTCCGTTGCAGCGCCGGATCGAATGGCGGGCGAGATACGATCCGATCCGCCTGCCTCCAACGGTCAATCGGTGTGCCGCCCATAAGCTGCATGATGTTGAGGTCCAGATACTCGGCATTCTGGCCCTTCGGAATTACTGCAACGAAACCCGCTCGCATTGCGAGGCGCTGATTTTGGGGTGATGGCTCGGGGCCGTAGATCACGGGGAGCCGATGTTGCGTTTCCTGTTGCCGCACGGTCTCCGGACCATGGCCTTGTGTAATGTCTGAAATGACAGTGGCGTTTCGGAAACTATCCTGTTCTCGCTCCCCTTTGCATGTGATGGTTAGAATACTATCAGGCAGGTCTTGCATCGACGTGACGTTTGCACCACGCGTCCTGAAATAGTCTTTTAGCCACCTTGCGGCGCCAGTAGGGTCCCCTTCAATCAGTATCGTTCGGTCCGATAGATCGAGGGTGGCCGGGGGCGTGGCCGAGGTCACCACAGCCGCGGGCAGGGTGAACCAGAAAGTGGCCCCTTCGCCCGGGATGCTGTTGCAGCCTATGGTTCCTCCAAAGTTCTCCAGCAAAGTGCGGGATATCGACAATCCGAGGCCAGTGCCCTCGTTGTGCCAATTGTCGGTATCATCTTGGACGAATGGATCAAACAGTCCCGACGCCATTGAATTGTCAAATCCCTTTCCGGAATCGTTGATCACGAACCGCAACTCGCACAAGTCTTTACCCCTGTCGGTCACGCTAAGG
The DNA here is from genome assembly GCF_900172325.1 of Oceanibacterium hippocampi. Taxonomy (GTDB): domain Bacteria; phylum Pseudomonadota; class Alphaproteobacteria; order Sneathiellales; family Sneathiellaceae; genus Oceanibacterium; species Oceanibacterium hippocampi. Next base: position 613,369 of record NZ_FWFR01000003.1, read on the forward strand.
TTTACGTGCACACCCCCCTTTTCGGTGAACTTGACCGCGTTCCCGATAAGATTGAGCAATATTTGGCGAATACGAGGACCATCACAATGTACTATTTTCGGAACATCGCATTCCGCCGTCAAGGTTAATGAAATTCCTTTCTGTACGGCCCTGCTGCGCAGAACTATCACCGCGTCTTTCAGGATAGCGACGATATCGACGTCGGTCGTTTCATGTATCCAATTCCCCGCCTCGATTTTAGAAAAATCCAGAATGTTTCCGATTAAGGCCAGCAGCGACTTACTGGCAGAAGTAGCAGCGTCAATCATTTCCACTTGCTCGTCGTCAACTTCGCCCATCTGCAACAACTCGAGGTTTCCGACGATCGCGTTCAATGGTGTCCGGATCTCATGGCTCATACTGGCGAGGAACTGGGACTTGGCCTTGTTGGCGGTTTCGGCGTCGTCCTTGGCGGCGCGCAATTCACACTCGATAGCCTGACGGACTTCGATCTCCCCGGACAGTTGGGAAGTGCGATCACTGACCTCGCGGGTAATGGCAATCGCGCGCCCAGCATTGGCCAGCGTGAACACGACAATCAACAGAACGACACCGACCGAAATCGGCAGGAACAGGGGCGATTGCCCGCTGAGTCCGTGCAGCCAATGCTCGTCAACCAAACCCACTTCCAGACGCCACTGACGCCCGCCAAACTCGAGGGGCTCAGACCAGTCAACCGAAACCGGATGGTCGCCATCATGGCCGGCTTCGATCAATGTCTGCGCAGGCGCGCCTGCCGGAATGTCGAGAACGCGGATGTGGAGTTTCTTGCTTTGCGCGATTTCCAAGAGGCTGGACGCCAGCGATCGCATGTTCAACACCGCAACAACAAAGCCGCGAAGGTTCTCACGTCTCGCCGCCGACGTGGCGGATATCGTATCGAACCGAGCGTGATAAACAGCCCGGATTAGGATCACGCCCATCTCGCCGGACTGGACGAGCTCTATCGGTTCACTGGCTACCGTGTCGCCGGTATCGCGCGCGCGTTTCATGGCATTCAGGCGATATTTCTGACTGCTCATATCAAATCCGAGAGCCGGTCGGTTGGATGCCAGCGGTTCGACGAAAAAGATCGGGAAATACTCGGCGCGCGTTCCGGCGCGAACAAGACGCCCTTGCGAGTCCCACTCATTGATCTGAAATTCCCCGAATCCCTCGCGTCGGGCTGCCCTCTCAACTGCTGCACGTTGCGCTTGCGGCACACGTGGTACCCACTGCATAGCCTGAAACTCTGGTTGTCGGGCAGTTCGGCTTGCGAACGTGGAAAATTCATCACGAGTGACCGATACGGACGAGGCGAACAACCGCTCAAGCATGCGGACTTCCTCGGCGTAGACCGGCAAATGAGAGGTCACTATGCGACGGACTTCCTCGCCCTTCTCATCTGCATAATACTTCGCCGTGAGCTCTGCATTGCGCTCCAGCCAGATAATGACTACGGAGAACAGCAATGCCGTCGTGAGTAGCGGCGTGACTATATGCGCCAAACGATCGCGCCAGATGCCCCGCGATTCCGGCAGTCCCAGAAGTACCAATGGCGCGAATAACATCACGCCGATACTGTCACCGCCCCACCAGTTGAACCAATAGATAAAAAAATCATGCCCCGAAACAACGCGCCCAGCCAGCCACGGCGCGACGACGCCCAGTGTTGGTGATATCGTGCAAACCAGTGGGCCGACGAGCACCAGAAACCAGAACACGTCGCCCTCGCGCACCAGTACATTCGGCGATCGCCAGACGCGTCGCGCCAGTTGGGCCCCAATTGCCGCCTGCAAAGCCGCCCCGGTGGCGATGATCGGTGCCATGTACGCCGCAGTGCCCAAACCAGGCAATCCCGACTGGTGAAGCTCCAACAGGAAACTGAACACAAAAGAGCCGAGCCAGACGCCCGGCCAGTAGCGCCAGCCCCATACCAACAAGACACCGACCGCCAATCCCGCCGCCGGCCAAAAGGGCGATCCGTAACCGCCGGAACTCGCCACTAACCAACCGATACCCGATAACGCCAGATAGGCCACAGCCAGCCACAACGTGCGCGTCAAGACGCCGGCGACTCCGATTGCTGCAGGCGCCGCGGAGATCGTCTCCGTATTCTCCACGCCATCTTGTGCGGCGGCGCGCCCGAGGCTCGGCAATTCAATCGAGATACCAAGATAGCCGATGACGTTGGCATGATCGTCGCGAATGGCCGTGACGCTGAGCAACGCGCGAAAACACGTGCCGTTCTTGCGGACGCAGGTCCATTCGCGCCTCTCACTCTTACCCCGTTGCGCGTTGACGATGAAAACATCGCGCCCTGGCCTAATCGAACGCCCGAACTCCCGCGTCAATTCCTTCGCGCGAACGGCGATTTCGGCTTCGTCGTGGAAACCGAGGTTGGAATACTGTTCGCCGATTACCTCATCCGAGGAGTAGCCGAACATCTGCTCGGCGCCGGGATTGAAATGGGTGATCGCGCCATCCGGTGTCGTCACGATAATGGACGAGCCTGCATTGTTCAGAAGAGCCTTCTGAAGACTTTCATTCGCATCTAATAGGTGGTTTTTCTTTCTTAGTTCGAGTTTCTCGACAACTTGCCTCGCCGACCGGACGAGCGCGTCCCTTTGTTCTGCCGTCAACAGGCGCGGCACGCGGTCAATAACTGCGAGAGTGCCGATGTTGTGGCCATCTGGCGTCGTCAGTGGCACTCCGGCATAGAAACGAAAATTAGGCTCGCCGACCACCAGGGGATTGTCGTGGAAGCGTTTGTCCTCAAGGGCGTCGGGGATCTCGAGTATTTCCCGGCCTAGAATTGTGTGGCCGCAGAAAGATGTGTCGCGCGGCAATTCGCTTACGCCCAGACCGAACCTGCTCTTGAACCATTGCCGCTCTGCGTCGACCAGTGTGATCAACGATACGGGAACCTCACAGACCGTTGCCACATGCAGTGTCACGTCATCGAATGCCCTTTCGGTCCCGGTATCAAGGATATTGTAGCCGCGTAATACAGCTAACCGGGCCGGCTCATCCGATGGAATGGACGCTGATATCATGATAAAACGCCGCGCAACATGCGGACTTCCAAGGTAACAAATTCAATAAGCCAATCATAACCTCCCCTAAATCGGTTAATAACATATTAAATTTCGATACTTCATATCATTGAATTTTCAGACAACATCAGAGACACACGATCCGAATAACTCGTTATTACTAAACAGATTTTCTCACTATACCGACGAATCTCGTTGATACAGTGTCGATAATTGAGTTCCTCCCCGGCAATCGGACAGTGACTTAAGCTCCTGAGTTGATGTCTCCTGATCTTCAACGCAAGGAGAGCAGCGGTGACGAAACGGAAGCAGCACAAGTCGGATTTCATGGCGCATGTGGCATTAGAAGCCGTGATGGGCGAACAGACAGTTGCCGATCTGGTGAGTCGGTTCGGCGTTCACGCGACGATGACCCATCAGTGCGAGAAGGCCTTGCTCGAAGAGGCGTCGGCGATCTTCCGGCGTAGCCGCGCTTCTGTGGAGTCGGAGGTGAATCCTGTTCGGATCAAGCAACTACATGCTAAGATTGCCGAGCTGACGGTGGGACAGGATTTTTTGGAACATGGGCTGCGTCTACTCCCCGGCGGGAGCGCATGGCGATGATTCAGCCCGACCATCCCACCCTGTCGATTGTCCGACAGTGCCGGCTAGCATCGATTGGCCATTCGACTTTCTATCACGTGCCAAGACGTGAGAGCGCCTAGAACCTCGCCCTGATGGCCAAGATCGACCCGCAGTTCCTGGAGACGCCGTTTTACAGCGCGCAGCAGATGACGTGGTACCTGCGGGCCGAAGGGCATCCGGTGAAAATACAACGGGTGCGCCGACTGATGACGCTTGTGGGTCTGATGCCGATTAACCGGCAGCCGCGGACCGGCACACCGGTCAAGGTGCACAAGGTTTACCTGTATCTGCTGCGGGGCGTCAGTATCGAACGACCCAACTAGGTGTGGCACGCCGACTTCACGTACATCCCATTGGCGAAGGGGTTCCTGTATCTGGTGACCTGCTCCCCAGAGAGTCCGCGTTTATAGGTTAGCGCTGTTCAGGTTTTGGTCCTCTCTTGACCTTTGGTGATACTCCCGCGGGGTGAGCCCGTCGAGGCTCGTGTGGGGGCGATGATTGTTGTAGTCGTCGCGCCATGCCGCAATCAAATGGCGGGCATGGCGCAGGTTCGGGAAGAGGTGCTCGTTGAGGCATTCGTCCCGCAGGCGGCCATTGAAACTTTCCACCAGGCCGTTCTGCATCGGTTTGCCTGGCGCGATGTAGTGCCACTCGACCTGACGGTCCTCCTGCCATGTGAGCATGGCGTTCGATGTCAGCTCGGTGCCGTTGTCGCTGACCACCATGCATGGGAAGCCCCGCATATCGGCGATCCGGTCCAGTTCGCGGGCGACGCGGTGTCCCGACAGCGAAGTGTCGACCACGGTCGCCGGGCATTCCCGGCTGAAGTCGTCGATCACGCAGAGGATGCGGAACCGACGGCCATCAGCGAGCGCGTCCGACACGAAGTCGAGCGACCATCGCTGGTTCGGGCCTTGGGGGATCGCCATTGGGGCTCTCGTGCCGATTGCGCGCTTGCGTCCGCCCCGCTTGCGAACGGTCAACCCTTCCTCGCGGTAGAGCCGGTAGAGCTTCTTCCAGTTCACCTCCCAGCCCTCCCGCTTCAGCAGGATGTGCAGACGCCGATAGCCGAACCGCCTCCGTTCCGAGGCCAGCTCCTTCATCCTGGCACGCAGCCCGGTGCCTTTCGGTCGCTTCGACCTGCGCCGATAGACCCGTGGATCGATCCCGGCCAGCGCACAGGCGCACCGCTGTAAGTAGCTCTTCTCTGTGAACAGGCGTGCAATTTTGGCCCCGTAGAGGGGTGATCGGCGTCCAAAAATGACCCCCTTACACTGATGTGGATGATGCCCCCGAGGTCATCGGGGAGCACAGTGTGGGATGTTGGTCGTGGAGACGATAGCGAAGATCCGGCGGGCATATTTTCAGGACAAGAAGTCGATCAAGCAAATCTGCCGGGAGTTGCGGGTGTCGCGGAACACGGTGCGCAAGGTGATCCGCTCTGGCGCGACGGAGCTCACCTACGAGCGGACCATTCAGCCGCTGCCGAAGATCGGGCCCTGGAGAGACATGCTCGACGAGATGCTGACGGTGAACGCGCGGAAGCCCAAGCGCGAGCGACTGACCCGCATCCGCATTTTCGAGGAACTCCGGGCTCGAGGGTATGATGGTGGTTATGATGCGGTCCGGCGATACGCGGCGACGTGGTCCAAGGAGGAAGAGGTGGCATCTGCCGCCGCCTACGTGCCGCTAAGCTTCGATCCGGGCGAGGCCTACCAGTTCGACTGGAGCCACGAGATTGTGGTGATCGATGGCGCGACGACCACGGTGAAGGTGGCGCACGTCCGGCTTTGCCACAGCCGGATGCTCTTCGTGCGGGCCTATCCGCGTGAGTCGCAGGAGATGGTCTTCGACGCTCACGACAAGGCCTTTGCCTTCTTCGGTGGGGCCTGCGCGCGGGGCATCTACGACAACATGAAGACGGCGGTGGATACGATCTTCGTCGGCCGAGACCGCGCCTACAACCGCCGGTTCCAGCAGATGTGCGGGCATTACCTCGTCGATCCCGTTGCCTGCACCCCGGCATCCGGCTGGGAGAAGGGACAGGTCGAGAACCAGGTCGGTGTTGTCCGACGGCGGTTCTTCGTGCCCAGGCCGAAGTTCAAGAGCTACGCCGAGCTCAACGCTTGGCTCGAGGATCGCTGTGTTGCCTGGGCTAAGGCCAATCCGCATCAGGAGCTTCGGGATCGAACGATCTGGGATGTGTTCCAGGACGAGCGCGCGAGTCTTGTGCCCTATGTCGGTCCGTTCGACGGCTTCCATGCCGTGCCGGCGTCGGTCTCGAAGACCTGTCTCGTCCGGTTCGACAAGAACCGCTACTCCGTGGATGGCCGCGCCGTTGGCCGCCCTGTCGAGATCCGTGCCTATGCCGAGCGGGTCGAGTTCTGGCAGGACGGCAAGATCGTGGGGCAGCACGCCCGAGCCTTCGGGCGCGACAAGGCCATCTACGACCCGTTGCACTACATTCCGGTTCTGGCTCGCAAGCCCGGTGCCCTCCGGAATGGCGCACCCTTCAAGGACTGGGACCTGCCGCCAGCGATCAGGCGCGTGCAGCGCAAGCTTGGCAAGGCCCCGAACGGCGACCGGCAGATGGTCCAGATCCTCAGCATGATCCCGATCGACGGGCTGGATGCGGTGGACGCTGCCTGTGCCGAGGCTCTGAACGAAGGCGTTCCCGCGGCCTCAGTCGTCATCAACATCCTGGCCCGACATCGGGAGCCGACCCCGCCACTGACCATCGATACGCCGGCCGCACTGCGACTGACCTGCGAGCCGGTGGCCGATTGCAAACGCTACGACAGCCTCAGGAGACCCAACCATGGAAAGATCACAGGTGCTGGACGCGATGAGCCTGCTGAAGCTCTACGGCATGAAGGCCGCCTACGATGAGATCATCACCACGGCGGTGAAGCGTCAGCACGAGCCGCAACAGATCGTTGGCGACCTGCTGAATGCCGAGATCAGCGAGAAGCAGGCGCGCTCGATCAAATACCAGATGACGATCGCCAAACTGCCCTTGGCGAAAGAGGTCGACGAGTTCAGCTTTGAGGAAACGCCCGTCAACGAGACGCTGGTGCGCGATCTGGCCACCGGGGAGTTCCTCGAACAGCAGCGCAATGTCGTGCTCATCGGTGGCACCGGGACCGGCAAATCCCACCTTGCCGTGAGCATCGCCCGGGCCTGCATCCGGCGCGGCAAACGGGGGCGCTTCTTCAATGTCGTGGACCTGGTGAACAAGCTCGATGCCGAAGCCCGTGCCGACCGACAGGGGCGCACGGCAGACCTACTTTGCCGTCTCGACTTCCTGATCCTCGATGAGCTCGGCTATCTCCCCTTCGCGCAAACCGGCGGGCAGCTGCTGTTCCATCTCATCAGCCGCCTCTACGAGCGCACCTCGATCATCGCGACGACCAATCTCGACTTCGGGGAATGGCCTTCGGTCTTCGGCGACGCGAAGATGACCACTGCACTGCTCGACCGGCTGACCCATCACTGCGACATCGTCGAAACCGGCAACGAGAGCTGGCGCTTCAAGACCCGTGAATGACCAGGACCCCGCTGGCCCGATACGGCTGCGCTGTATGGGGGCTACGCCGCATCGGGCCAGCTGCCCGTGCGCTCCATGGGGGTCATTTTTGGATGCCGATAGGGGGTCAAGATTGCGTGCCGATTGACACTCGAGGACGACCTGGCCGACATGCAGGAGGAACTGGCGAAGACGAAGGATCCGAAGATCAGGAAGGTCGCCAGGGAGGAAATCCGGCGGCTCGAGAGCATGCTGGCCAGGTTCCGGAAAGTCATCCCGGGGTGAGGGTCAACGCTTCATCAATGTCGCAGATGATGTCCCATTGACAATTACCGATTTTCAATAGAAACGCGATCACGATAATAAGTTATCAATTCATTCAATTTTTATCCACAACTAGAGATTGTCCGCCCAAATCAACCGAGATGTCATCGGCGACCGCGCGAAGGCGGCGCCCGAGCGAAGGAGCTTCGTCGTGCAGCATCTGGGAACTAAACCCAACTGCGCATAGCCCTGCGCGGACCTGCCTATCTGCCGCCAAGATCGGGGCCGCAATGGCCGTATTCGCCGCATAGTACTCTTCACGGCTGATTGCGTAACCTAAGCGACGAACGTCCTCCATCGCAGCCTCGATATCTTCGCGCCGCGTGAGCGTTGCGGTCGTAAAATGAGGCGTACCGTATCGCGTGAAGAACTGATTAACGACCTTTTGCGTCTGCCAAGCCAGAATAGCACGCATCATGACAGGAGCCTGTGGCGGGAAACGCTGGCCGACATCGATCGTAACCTTGATGGCCCTCGGACTTTCGAGGGCCGCCGTGACGAGGTATTCGTCGTTCGGCATCCACTCGAAGACAACACAAGTGAGTCCGGTTTCACGGACGAATGAGCCAATATGCTTCTTGCTGATTTCGACGAGGTCGCGATTAAGTGCTGCGCGTGCGCCGAGTCCAATCAGGGACGGGCCAAGTCGGTAGGTCCGACGATCGTCGTCGTAATCGGCGAAACCCGTGGCGACAAGCGTCTTGAGTATGCCGCTGCATGTGCTCTTGTTGATCGCTACGGCCTTCGCGATTGCTGATAGAGAAGCATCGGACCGATCAAGATCCGTTTCGAGGTAACGCAGGATATCGACCGCTCGACCAACGGCGGGCACGAGCTTCACATCTGCTGGAGCGATTTTAGACATATTCCCTATCAGACCGTTTTTCTCAACAAATATTCGGAATAATTCATGTACGTCGTTCGGACTTTCAAGCCCAGTTGGATTCAGCCGCCCATGTAAATTCGCCGCACTTCTTCGCTTTGGCTCAATTCTCCAGCCTCGCCGCTGAGTCGGATCTGACCGAGTTCGAGGACGTAACCGCGTTGCGCTACACCGAGCGCAATTTCGGCATTCTGCTCGACAATGATCATGGTCTTTCCCTCGTCACTCAGCCGTGCCACGACTTGGTAGATTTGCTCGATGATGAGCGGCGCGAGCCCGGCTGATGGCTCGTCCAGAAACAACAAACGCGGATCCGACATGAGAGCACGACCGATCGCCAGCATCTGTTGTTCTCCACCACTCATACTTCCAGCGCGTTGGGTTCGGCGTTCCGCGAGCCTTGGAAAGAGATCGAGAACAAACTCAAGTTGCTGTCGTTGCGCGGTCCGGCTCTGGTCAGCGGCGGAAAGGGAGCCAAGCTCCAAATTTTCCATGACCGTGAATGGCGGGAAAAGCTGCCTGCCTTCGGGCACAAGGGCGATCCCCATCCGCGCTATTTGCCACGCCGGCAAACCATCCAACCTCTTGCCGTCAAAGTTGACTTGCCCCGAGCTCGGGCGATGCAGGCCAGCCAGCGATCGCATGAGTGTGGACTTCCCAGCACCATTCGGGCCGAGGAAGACGATAACCTCGCCCTCAGCGAGATCGAATGATATGTCCAGGAGGGCTTGGATCTCCCCGTAATAGGCATTCAAGCCCGATACCTCCATCAACATCGTCAACCCACCCTCCCCAGATACGCTTCTCTGACAGCCTCATCACGGGACACTTCTGCAGGAGTTCCTTCCGACAGGTTTTGGCCGAAGTTGAGTACGACTATTCGATCACAGACTTCCATAACCAAGCTCATCTTGTGCTCTACCAAGAGCACCCCTATGCCAGCAGCCGCGAGATCCCTTAGGATTGTTTTGAGTTGCCGGGCTTCGTTGTCATTCAGTCCGGCTGCGGGCTCGTCAAGGAGCAGGATTTTTGGCCGCGTGGCCAGAGCTCGAGCGATCTCGACCAACCGACGCTGGCCGAATGGCACGTTCGCCGCCTTCTCATACTTCAGACGAGCAAGATCAAGAGACTGCAGGAGCGCTATTGCCTCACGTTTAGCGTCAGCCTCCTCCCGGCGATAGGCAGGAAAAGGGAGAAGGCGGGCTACGAGACGCGCCAATCCGCGTCTTCCGTTCATGCCGACAAGAACATTCTCGAGAACGGTCAAATCTTCGAAGAGCTGTGGAGTCTGGAACGTTCTTGCGACCCCCTTTCGCACTACCTTGTCCGGTCGCAGCCCGGAAATCCGTTCGTGGCCAAGATCCACTTTTCCGCTAGTCGGCGCCAAAACGCCGGTGATCAGATTGATAGCTGTGCTTTTTCCCGCACCGTTCGGTCCAATCAGACCAACAACCTCACCCGACGATACACGCATCGAGAGGTCGCTAACGGCCATCAGACCGCCAAAAGACTTGGAGACCTGGACGACATTCAAGAATGGAGCGCTCGTATTCGCCCCCCCCTGAACAAAGCGGGAGGGTGCCCCGAACCCAGACCGGGCAATCGGTTCCAATTCATCTGGCCCAACTTCGATCGCATCTGTCGCCGTGGAGCCGCGAAGGTGAAACACCCTCAAAACAATGTCGGAAATCAGTCCCGCGATCCCGCGCGGCAAAAAATACAGGACGAGGATCAGCACGACACTATACCCCCAAAGCTGATAGTCGCCGAGGGAGCGGAGCATTTCCGGTACGATGACGGTCAACACTCCAGCCAGAATAGCACCGAGGTGACTGCCTAGCCCCGCGATGACAAGAACGGCCAGAAACAGGATCGAGTGGCCCGCTGTAAATGAGTTGGGGTGGATGTAACCGTTGAGGGTGGCGTATCCGGCACCCGCGGCACCGGCCAGTGCCGTCGAGAACGCAAAGGCCAAAAGCTTGTGCCCTGATATGTTCACGCCGAGCGATCGTGCCGCGTTCTCGTTCTCTCGAATAGCCCTCAGGTTCCGCCCATAGGCCGATCGGCTGATCAAGTCGGTGAACCAGAACGCAGCCAGGAATAATACGAGTGAGAAATAGTAAAAGTGGTGATCCTCAAACAGCTCGAACCCCAGCACGTAGGGCCGCGGGATGCTGATAAGTCCCGTCTGGCCACCCGTCAATGCTATCCAGCGCCCGAGCAATACGTGGACAATCACGGCGAATCCGAGTGTCGCAACTGCAAGATAGAAATCCCGCAATCGGAGAGCGGGAAGTCCCACAAGTACGCCGATAGCTGCCGTCACCAACATCGCGATGAGTAGGGCCAACCAGAACGACATTCCATAGTCGACCATGAGGATGCCGGCCGCATAGGCCCCTATCCCATAGAACGACAGATGGCCAAGCGAAATTTGCCCCGCATAACCGAAGATGATGTTCAAAGCGAAAGCGAGAACCGCAACAATCAGGGCCCAGTTGATCAGCCGCATATAATATGTGCTATCGACGAACCCGGGTATGGCGAGTGCGCCGACGCCGAGCGCAAGGTACGTGAATCTATTCATGAATTTGTGCCTCGCTTGTGAGCCGGCCGTCAGGCGTAGCGTTCACGGAATGACTGCGCAGAGCCTGCAATCCCGGCGGGGCGAATGACCAAGACAAGCATCATGATCAAAAACGCGATCGCGTCGCGATACTCCGCCGAGAGGTAGGTGGCTCCGAGCAACTCAAGGATGGCAATCAGAAACCCACCCACCACTGCCCCGGTCGGATTCCCGAGCCCGCCAACAATCGCTGCTGCAATGCCTTTAAGGCCAAGGCTCATGCCCATGTACGGCGTGGCGTAGCTTAACGGGCTGAACAACACTCCGGCGGCGGCGCTCAAGGAACCGCTGACGGCAAAAGCGACGATTGTTGCGCGGTTCGGATCGACGCCGATCAGGCTTGCCGCTTCGCGATTGATCGCGACAGCCTGGAAGCTCCGTCCGATGCGCGTCCGCTGATAGAAATACCAGGTTGCGGCCAGGGCGAGGAGCGTTGTCCCCAAGATGACGAAATGTTGAGGATCGAAATTGATCGCGCCTATGGCAACGAGATCTCCCCCGAAAGGCGACGCGAAAAACCTTTCGCTTTTCCCCCAAACGAGCGCAGCGCCATGCTGAAGAAACAGCGCTGTGGCGATCGTCAATACGACGATGACGCTCATGGAAGCACGCCGTTCGAGCAGAGGCTGCACCATGAATCGCCCGAAAAAGCCGGCGCCCGCTCCAACAGTGGCGATGGTAACCAGGAAGGCAATCGGATAAGGAAGGTTTGTGTCAACGAGAGTTACGCCAAGCAAGCCCCCCAACATCACCAGTTCGCCCTGGGCAAAATTCATGATGCGGCTAGCTGCATAGATGATCGTGAAGGCGAGGCCGATAAGTGCGTAAATGCTCCCCATGCTCAGGGCGGCCGCGATTAGCTGAAGGTCGTCCATCCTTGCTTTCCCTTCCACGCAAGTGAGTTCTGCGGGCTTTCGGCGATGGTCTGGCCGGAGGGCGTTGTGTTCGCCCGTCCGGCACAGCCCATTCTTCAGTTTTTCGCCGGGACCATTTTCCCACCGAGAAACACTTTCAAGACCATGTCGCCAGCTCCGAGGCCATCATGATCGTCGGGTCCGTAGGAAATCGTCGCACCGGACTTGCCGTTTACGCCCTCGTAGCCAGTCGTCGACTCGACGGCATCCCGCAGTTTCATGCGATCTGCACCTGACCTGTTGAGCGCCTGGACAATAATCATGACCGAGTCGTAGCCGGCCGCGGGGAAGAAGTTGAAGGGTTGCTCACCTTGCCGAGCTTGGTAAGCGGCATTGAATTTGACCACCGAACTCTTCGTCGAATCGATTCCATCGAGGACGATCGTCCCGTCGGCGTCGTCACGAGCGAGTTTTGGAAAGCTCTCCATCGTGAGGCCAGGATGGCCAATGACGGCCGGCTTGTAGGCTAGTTGTTTCATTGCCCTCAACGCCTGCGCTGCGTCCGCGCCTTGCGCTTGCACGATGACGGCGTCGACATCCGCCTTCTTGAAATTGAGGATCTGCGGAGTGAGATCCTGCGTGCTGATGTCGAACGCTTCAGTATCGACAGGCTCCTTGTTGATTTTCCTCAAGGCAGAAACGATCCTGTCCTTGCCTCCGTCGCCCCAAGGGGTCGTTTCGTACAAGATGCCGATTCGACCGTATTCCGCAGCAAGGCTGGCGATTACCGTTGCGACATCCCTATCTCGCACCCAGGTCCGGAAGAAGTATGGATTCACTGGATCTGTCAGCCGATCCATGGTCGAGATCGGTGAAATCTGGACGACCTGAGCCCGACGGGTGATTGCTGACGTCGCAAGCGCGTAAGCCGAATGGGGAGGACCGATAATCGCCCATACGTCATCCAGATCGATCAATTTACGAGCCGCAGTGACGGCCTTTTGGGCATCGTTCTCATCGTCCTCCTTGATCAGCTTCAGCTTCCGACCATGAACGCCACCAGCGGCATTGACTTCGTCAATCGCGATTTCAACGCCCCGCAAAGTGTCCTCGCCGAGTACTGCATTGAATCCTGTCAATGTCCCAATGAAGCCAATCGGGATCGCGTCTTCTTCTGCAGTTGCAGGAAGAATGACTGCAAACGACAGGGCGGCAGTCACTAAAGCAACAGCGGATGACACCCGATTAAACATATGCATCCATCGCTTTTTAATCATTTATCCCTCCCATTTTTTGTTACTTCTGGCAGTGTAATTCAGGCATTACATATCTGAAGTGCAGTCAGCGCATATATCTTTGCTGCTTTCACCATGTCCGAAATCAGGAAGAACTCGTTGCCACCGCCAGCGCCTGCGCCGCAACCGTATGTGAGTGCGGGAATTCCCAATTCGTTGTAGGGGTTCGTATCCCGCCACATGCTGCATTCGGGGGAGCCCACCGCCTCGGACGGAGACCCAAGAATGCGCCGGTGGGAAGACTCGATCACTTCTGAAAGAGGCTCGATGCCTTCCGCCTCGAAACCGCGGCGATAGACGAATGGTTCGATCTTGGCTTCAACGCCCATATCACGGGCGACCCGCCGAATCTCATCGATCACCTGCTTGGGCCGTGTATCGGGATTCAGGCGCACGTCGATATAGATCGAACAGTGCTCGGGATACCGATAAATCTTGTAGGGGACCCCACCGCGAATTGCACCGATCGAAGCCTTGGGAACGACCGTGCCGCCCTTGTACTGACGGGTGTAGCGGCTCTCATAGTCCGCCGCCCAGGCCTCGATTCCTTCCACCAGCCTGGCCATCCGGACAATAGCGTTGGCGTTGTCGCCGATGCGATCAGGATGCTCGACATAAGGCGTATAGCGCGACGGACCAGCGATCGCTGTAACTTTCAGGAAGACCTTGCCCGCCTCGACCCAGGCCATCTTGAAATTCGTCGCTTCTGCGACGACTGCGTAGTCGGCGAGCGCGCCGTGAGTTATCGCATACCGGGCACCGATATCCTCGGCGAGATAATCGTGGCCCTGGAATTCGTCGACCGGATCACAATCGATCTCGCCACAAACTGCGGTCAGGACCAGATCTCCCTTGAGTTTGGCCTCCGACTCCTTGAGCGCCTTGGCTGCCATCAGCCAACACGTCATGGGCCCTTTGCAGTTGACGACATTGTATCCGAAGATCTTTCCGTCACGGAGCCAGGCCTCGTGATAGATCGGGTTCTCTGCATCCGAGAAGCGTGCGATGTCGTCGCGAGCCATGATCGTATCAAGGTGGCTGTTGAAGGCGAGATCCTTGCCGCCGCCGGTCCCTCGCAGCCAGCCGACAACATTGAATCGATCTTCGAACACACCGACCCGTTGCGGCGCAAACCCTTCTGACTTCATCCAGTCGTAGACGAAATCTCCCGCCGGCCCCTCTCTGCCAGTCGGTGACTCGATATTCCCGATATCGAGGGCGAACTGGGTTAGCTCGGCCTCCATCTTATCGATCCGGCCCAGCACACGTGCAACGTCGGTATCGTTCATTGTGGTCATCGGACGCTTCCTCGTTCTCTTGTCGAAATTCGGTTCTCTTGAATGAACTTTGTAAAGCCTAGATCACATTCTCAAGCGATGTCAATTCGGAACACCGAATGACATGAGCTCGCCATTTTCGGCGCAATATGGCGGATCTATATCAAAAGATATGGAATGAACTTCTCAGTGGCCGGTGACAGGGTCCCGGTTGACAGAACGATGAAGACTCGATCAATATGTACTCTCTGTTGATCGATGTTCTTTCTATAAAACGTTTTGCCGAATGAAAGAGACTCGACGCCACCCCGCTCCGGTCCATCGACAGGACCACGAGCATCACGACCGGCCCTCTCAAAGCAGGGCCTGGTACTCACAAGCAAGAGGAGAAGCGCGATGAAGTGGACCAATGAAAGCGGCTACCCCTGGTGCCGAATTACCCCCGCCGAAAGTTTCTTCGATCACGTCGTCCAGCACGACACCCGTCCGGGTAACTGGAGATGGAAAGATGTGGTCGCAGGGCTTCATAAGCTCGACGAGGATCCGCGAATGGACTCGGAGCGTCGCTACGTCGCCATCGTGAATGACGACGCCGGCTTGGGAGAAACCCCGGGCATCGGTATCACCCCGACCCTGTTTTGCGGTTGCCAGCTCATTCATCCGGGCGAGCGCGTGACTTCCCACCGACATAATTCAGTGGCGCTCTACTTCATCGTTCAGGGCACCGGGGAACTAGAGGTCGAGGGCGTCACCGAGCGGTACGAACCGTTCTCGATCATGACCTGCCCCGCCTGGCACTACCACGAATGGCGTGCAGACGGGGACGCGGACACGTTGATGTACGTTATTCACGACATGGCGCTACACGCCTACACGCGGAGCCTTTTCTGGGAGGAGCCAAAAGGCCAGGAAAACATTCGGCACGTCGTCAAGGGCGCTTCGCATACCTGGACTGCCACGAAACCCCTCGAACAATCCAAAACGGAAGCCGCCAAACAGATGCGCGATCAGGGCGTGCCTGCAAAGTAACGTATTGACTGCCAGAGGGGGTCCGGCGCCACGAGCAAGCCCCGGACCCCCTCCTAATTATTGGACGCTGTCTTGGATGATCACTGGGCCTTGTTGGCGACCGTCGACGATATTCCCATCGGCGAGATGCGCTCATACCTCATGGACGGCGGAGTGGTCGCCGTCGCCAATGTAAATGCAGCTTTCTATGCCTTCGCCGACAAGTGTGAACACATGGGTGTCGCCCTTTCCGACGGCGCTCTCGAGAACGACGTCGTGGTCTGCACCTTGCACAAATGGCGCTACTGCCTTCGAACCGCGGCACTTGAGCACCCGAAACCCGGCAAGCCCTTCACGACATTCCCGGTGAAAATCGAGGGTAGGAATATCTGGGTTCGCCGCTGGCCAAAGACAGTCTACGAGCGCCAAGGCACGCGCTGACGGACTTTCCACGCTTGCCCAATACGAGGACCATCATGGACCAGAAAACCGCCACCAAGACGACCAGGCACGTCGCAAGCGGCAAAGTCGATATCGCTTGCCATTTCCTGCCGTCGCGAACGCAGGATACCGGCGCGTCAATCATCGTCATGCCCACGGTACACGGAATAAACGACTACATTCTTGATACCGCGGCGCTCCTTTCCGACCAAGGATACGACGCATGGGTCATCGACATTTATTCGCGCGCCGGAGGCAAGCCGGATCTCACCACGCCTGACGCCATCAAGGACGCAGTCGCCGGTCTCTCAGACCCCGAAATTGTGAATGACATCGGCGCTGTCGCAACTGCTATCCGCGATGAGAAGCCCGGCACAGACAGGCGTCTCGGTGTTCTCGGATTCTGTATTGGTGGCGCCCACGCCCTCATTGCCGCCGCGACAATACCGAAACTGGACGCGTGCGTAGGTTTCTATGGCCTCGTTGCCTACAGTGAGCTCACCGATACGAAACCGAAATCGCCCATCGACTATGTCGCCGATCTCGACACGCCGTTCCTCTACCATGTCGGCGATCAGGATGTCTGGGTACCCGATCATCTCCGCTCCGCCTTCAAGGCGCGCCTGAGAGAGAGCGGGAAAGCTCACGAAATCCGTGTCTATGACGGTGCGGGGCATGGTTTTCACGAACATCATCGGCCGCACTACCGGCCGGTGGCAGCGATGGATGCCTGGTCCCGCACAATGGTGTTCCTCGACTGGTACCTGAGACGCGCGCCACGGTGATTTCCGGACATTCGCTATTTGACCCGAAAGAGAATCATGAACATGAAATATGCCGTTCCCGCGGCGGTGAGGCCGCACGTGGCCATCGCCCGCAGCGAGCAAGTGTTTCCAGTACGCAGGATCTATTGCGTTGGCCGCAACTACGCAGCCCACGCCCGCGAGATGGGGGCGGACCCCGACCGCGAACCACCCTTCTTCTTCCTCAAGCCGGCCGATGCCGTGGTCGCGAGTGGGACGACCGTGCCCTATCCGCAGGCAACCGAGAACTACCAGCATGAGATCGAACTGGTCGCAGCGATCGGAAAGGCAGGGCACGATATTTCCGCCGCCGCGGCACTCGATCACGTCTTTGGCTATGCCGTGGGCCTAGACATGACGCGCCGCGACTTGCAGATGCAGGCCCGCGAGAAGGGCCGTCCGTGGGACATGGGCAAGGGTTTCGACCAGTCTGCGCCGTGCGGCGCCATCCACCGAATATCCGATGTCGGCCACATCGGGAAGGGAGCGATCTGGGTCGAAGTCAACGGCGAGAAGCGCCAGGTCGCGGACGTTTCGCAACTGATCTGGAATGTTGCCGAGACGATAGCTCATCTGTCACGGATGGTCGGACTGGCGCCTGGCGACTTCATCTATACCGGCACCCCCGAAGGGGTATCCAGTATCGGCCCGGGCGACCACATGGTCGGCCATGTGGACGGACTTAGCGATCTTGAGATCTCGATTTCCTGATGCATTTCCGGCCTGCCCTGTGTCGAGGGAATGTATCTGCGCAATGGGCGCAGGCGCTCTCGACGTTGCCGCAGCGATGGGCGAGCGCCCGGCTCACTGCCTCGCCGGGCACGACTATTCCATTTTTCAGTATGATGTGCTTCCCGGAAATGCCCCCGATCTGAGTTAGAGTTTTCCGCGTTTTTGCCGGCTGGGAGAAGGAGCGGAGAACGATGAAAGCATCACAGTTCACGGACGCCCAGAAGGCGTTCATCATCAAGCAGAGCGACGATGGAACGCCTGTCGCGGAGGTCTGCCGCAAGGCGGGGATCAGCCAGGCAACGTACTTCAACTGGAAGAAGAAGTACGCCGGCCTGATGCCGTCGGAGATGAGGCGCTTGCGCGAGCTCGAGCAGGAGAATGCGCGGCTGAAGAAGATCGTTGCGGACCTGTCGCTGGACAAGGTGAATAGCCCCTAGATTCGTAGACGCCTCCTTCCCCAATTTTGAGGCAAGGAGGCCATGATGGGCAAAGTCAATTTCACCGAGGATTTCAAACGGGACGCGGTGGCGCAGATCACCGAGCGGGGCTATCCGGTGGCGGAGGTTTCGCAGCGGCTGGGCGTGAGCCAGCATTCGGTTTACGCCTGGAAGCGGAAGTGCGTGCAGCCACTTGGTGGCGATGACAGAGACGCCGAGATCAGGCGTCTGAAGGGCGAGCTGGTGAGGGTCACCGAGGAGCGCGACATCTTAAAAAAAGCCACCGCGTATTTCGCCAGGGATGCAAAGTGAGATACGCGTTCATCGCCGAGCATCGCCCGCTGTTCTCGGTACGGGCGATGTGCCGCTGCCTGCGCCTTCATCCGAGCGGCTTCTATGCGTGGCTCAAGAACCCGCTGAGCAAGCGGGCACGCGAAGATGCCTGCCAGACCGAACTGATACGGAAGGCGTGGAAGGAGAGCGGCAGGATCTACGGCTATCGCAAGCTTCACGATGACCTGCTGGACCAGGGCGAGACGTGCTGCCCGAACCGTGTCGCACGCCTGGCGCTGCTCGCCGGCATCGAGGCCCAGATCGGCTACAGGCGCCGTCCCGGCACCTATAGCGGCAAGCCGTCAGTGGTGGTCGACAACACGCTGGATCGGCAGTTCGATGTGGACGCGGCTGACAGGGTCTGGGTCACCGACATCACCTATATCAGGACGCTGGAAGGCTTTGCCTATCTGGCCATCGTGATCGATCTCTACTCCCGCCGTGTGGTCGGCTGGTCGATGCAGAGCCGGAGGCCGCCCTCCGCGCCGTCACTCGCAACGAAATTAGTTGCAGCCAACTGTCCGACAGCCAAAAGCAGGACATCCTTGCTGCCTGGCGGTACGCCGGATCACTGGATCGGGACGACCGTCCGGAGCGGTAGCGGATCAAGGCAAGTGCGGAGTGTGATAAAATTGGCAGCCGATGAACGACGATGAATTGATACAGCCCGTTTACAAGACCATCGTTGCCAACGGGGCAATTCTTCTTGGTCGGTCGTCGCTTGGCATGAGCGCACAGGGGCAAGGCTTCACCGCACCCGTTGAGGCAAGCCTCAGATTCCAGCCCTCCATTCGCCTTGTCCTGGAAGCTGACCTATCCAGCCAGCCGGTAGTCGCCATGCAACTGGCCACCGGACAGCGCGAAATACAAATTCAGTATGGACCGTACTCAGCGCCAACAAACGCAGTTCTGCTGGGCTGCAATATGAGTGGTGGGAAAGGTGTGGTGACAACTAGTACCGCCACCTTTATGCCGAACCCCGAGCGTTTGGTCATCTGCCCCGATAGACGGAAGCGCCTCAGCTCGGTGACTTTCCACGTTCTGAATTTCCCAATGTTTTTCTCATCTTGCAGTGCTTCCGCTGATCTACGTCAGGAGAATGCTTCAGGCGGAATGCAAAGGCTGGGCAGGACCATCCTGAAGTACGAGCAGTGGCAGGTCGAACTGCAAACCCTTCCCCACGCCAAAGACCTGACCAAGCAACTTGATGCCGAGGGCGGATACGCCATCACCCATGTCGGTCGACTCACAAGGCAGGACGGCCGCAGCTTCCGGATATCGCACGGCGATCGGGTTCTGGCGGACCTTCACTACTTCCTGTCCTTTGCGCGCGGATTATCGACGACGCCCGTCCTGCCTGTCGGCTTTGATGCCGCTGGCAGTCGCATCTTCGAGGAGTGGGGCATGCGTCTGGTCACGGCATGGGAGCCTCGCCGAAGCTGGTTCGACACGATGCACGGCCAATGTCTTGCCGACCTCTATCCCGGCTTTATGGACCTCCTGCGCGATGCCGACCTCGGAGATTCCGTGAGAACGGCCTTGTACTGGTACCTTCGCAGCAACCGTGCCGGCGAGGGCGCCGGAGTGGACAGCGGCGTGATTCTCAGTCAAGCGGCTCTGGAGCGACTGGCTTCGGCCTACCTGCCCTTTAGCAGGCTTCCGACCGTGGGCTCGGTTCATGAGCGATTGCGCCGGGCGTTCAAGCACATGAAGCTTCCGGTGGCCATCCCAAACGAGATGCGAGCTATTGCCAAGGGGAAACGCAACAAGGACTGGAAGGACTTGCCCCAAGCCCTGACCAAGGTCCGCAACGAGCTGACGCACCCACAGGCCCGCCTGAAGGTCAAGCTTGGTGATGTGGTGGCGGACGTATGGGATATCGCCCAATGGTATGTTGAGCTGAGCATCCTTCGGCTGTGCGGCTACAACGGCGTCTACTCCAACCGTTTGCGGGCCCGATGGGTGGGGCAGGTTGAAGAGGTGCCCTGGCAACGCCGCAAGGCACGAAAACGCTAGTCGCTACCCGCCACACTTTGCGCATGCCCTGTCTGCTTGGCTCCTGAAACAGCAACCCACCGGTTCTGCCCCGTCAGCCACGCATTGAACAGGGGGCGGTCGACATAGAACTTGCCGTGGCGGCCGAGGGTCTTGATGATGACAGCTTGGTCAAGGCCGGTGACCTGACGGTACTTCGCGAGCTTGCATCGGAGCGTCGGCGGGTCGGCTATCGCCGGCTGCACATTCTGCCGCGGCGCGAAGGCTTCGAGGTAAACCACAAGAAGCTGTACCGGCTGCACAGGGAAGAGCGGCTGACGGTCAGGAAACGCGGCGGTCGCAAACGGTCGCTGGTAGTCGGGCGCCGATTGCGTTCCCGCAGGATGGGTGGAGCCTCGACTTCGTGTTGGACGCTCTAATGGACAGCCGCCGGTTCCGCATCCTCTGCGTGATCGACGACTTCAGCCAGGAGTGCCTGTGACCTGCCACGGGATTTTTCCTCCACCGCCGATTAGAGTCCGACCGAACTTGGTGCGCTCCCCAACGTACCCTCGGCGGGCGTTAGAGTTTTCCGCCTTGTGGTGCGCTCCCCAACGTACCCTCGGCGGGCGTTAGAGTTTTCCGCCTTGTTTCAGCGCCACGGGCTGGCTGCGCGTGCTGATTTCATAAGCGCTGCCGGGACCTTGTTGCCGATCGCGCTGTGTGGCCGTTCCTCATTGTAGTCTCTACGCCAAGCCTCCAGCTTTTCCGTTGCGTCCGCAAGGCTCAGGAACCAGTGGGCGTTCAGACACTCGGTCCGCAGACGACCGTTGAATGACTCGACGAAGCCGTTCTGCATCGGCTTGCCCGGTGCGATGTAGTGCCATTCGACGGCGCGCTCCTGCTACCACCGGAGCATCACGTTGGCCGTCAGTTCGGTGCCGTTGTCACTGACGATCATGCAGGGATAGCCGCGCTGTCCGGCGATCGCGTCGAGTTCGCGCGCAACACGCTCGCCCGGGATCGAGTTGTCGACCACCGTCGCCAGGCACTCGCGGCTGAAGTCTTCGATCACGCACAGGATGCGGAAGCGCCGACCGTCGACCAAGTGCGTCCAACACGAAGTCGAGCGACCAGCGCTGGTTGGCATCCTGCGGGATCGCCATCGGTGCCCGCGTGCCCAGTGCCCGCTTGCGGCCGCCGTGCTTGAGCACGGTGAGCCGCTCCTCCTTAGAGCTTCATGCGGTTCACCCACACGCCCTCGCGCGTCAGCAGGATACGCAGCCGGCGGTAGCCGAAGCGACGGCGCTCGGTGGCCAGTTCACGTAGCCGCTCCGCGAAAGCTCTGGACTTCGCGTGCAAAGGAAGCATTGCTGTGGACGTCTCCGGCCCGCCAGGTGCGGGCTTCAGGTGGTGACAGCGGCTTGTGCCGGCTGTCTTGAACACAAGGAGATCGACATGACCCAAATCAGCACGAAACCTGAATCGGTAAGCACTTCAACGCAGGACTCCGCCACGAGCACGGCGAAGTCGACGAAGACGACTGCGCTTCTCAAGCTCCTCCGGTCGAAACGCGGCGCATCTCTCGAGCAACTGCAGAAGGCGAGCGGCTGGCAGGCCCATTCCGTGCGCGGCTTCCTCTCCGGAACCGTCAGGAAGAAACTCGGGCACACGCTTGTGAAAGAGGCCGGCAAGGACGGTCGCAAGCGCTATCGCATCGAGGGGAGTGCGGCGATCAAATGACCGGTCCGGTCGCGACCGACAAGCTCCGGCGGAAGATCGCTGAACTGGACGATCTCTCCCGCCCGGAGCTTGTTCAGCGGTGGCAGAAGGCGCATGGCTGCCTGCCACCGAAGGGAATCAAGCGCGGCCTGCTCCTTCGCTCGGCCGCCTGGCATCTCCAGGCGAGGCATCTGGGTGGCCTCAAGGGGGACGTCAAACGCGCGCTTCGGAAACTGATAAAGGCGGAGGTGCCCACGCGCGACAAGAGTCGCGCCGCGGGTTCCTCTCCTGACGTCACGCGAATCGGGGAATCCCCGGCGCGGTTGCGGCGCCGGCTCGTGCCGGGCACGCGACTGGTCCGCGAGTGGCAGGGGCGCCTGCATGTGGTCGAAGTGGTGGAGGACGGTTTCCTGCATGACGGGAAGACCTACCGATCGCTGTCCGCAGTAGCCCGGCGGATCACCGGCGCGCAATGGTCCGGCCCGAGGTTCTTCGGCCAATGAGCAAGGGCAAGCGTCTGTGTTGCGCGATCTATACGCGCACATCCTCGGACGAGAACCTTGACCAGGCATTCAACTCCCTCCACGCCCAGCGGGAGGCCTGCGAGGCCTTCATTCGCTCACAGGCCAGCGAAGGCTGGCACTTGCTTTCGGACGGTTACGATGACGGCGGCTTCTCCGGCGGGACGATGGACCGCCCGGCCCTCAAGCGGCTGCTGGATCAGGTACAGGAGAACCGGATCGACATTGTCGTGGTCTACAAGATCGATCGCCTGACAAGATCGCTGACGGATTTCGCCCGGATCGTCGAGATATTCGATGCCCAAGATGTCTCCTTCGTCTCGGTAACACAGGCCTTCAACACCACGACCTCGATGGGCCGGCTCACTCTCAACGTGCTTCTATCCTTTGCCCAGTTCGAGCGTGAGGTCACGGCAGAGCGCATCCGTGACAAGATCGCGGCGTCCAAGAAGAAGGGCATGTGGATGGGCGGCAATGTTCCGTTGGGCTACCGGGTGGAAAAGAGGAAGCTCCTGATCGAGGAATCGGAAGCCGGGACCGTCCGCTTCCTGTTCCGGCGCTATCTCGAAGTGAAGTCGCTCCGCAGGCTGGCAGAAGAGATCAATGGCTCAGATAGAGTTATCCGACGAGGGCGCCCGAGGAACGGTATCAGCCACATCACAGACCCCTTCCAGGCCGGCAGCTTGCGGCACCTGCTTGCCAATCCGATCTATGCCGGCCGGATTCGTCATCGTGACAAGAGCTATGAGGGTGAACATGCGGGCATTATCGATCCCGAACTCTTCGAACGGGTTCAGGCACAGCTGAAGGAACAGGCCCCCAGACGGCAGCATGCGACGAACACGAAGGATCTCCATCTGTTGACCGGGATGCTCTTCGACGAAACCGGTGACCGGCTGACACCGACGCAGTGCCGCAATCATGGCAAACGGTATCGCTACTATGTGTCGAAGCGGATCATCCACCGGGGCAGAGTCGGGGCCCGGCTCCATAACGGCTGGCGCGTCCGCGCGCAAGATATCGAAACCATCGTCGAAAACACGCTGCTCGAAATCCTCCGGAACCCGAGCCGGCTCCATGAATGGTTCAGAGGTCGTCTGAGCGGAGAGAAGGTCCGTCAACTCGCCGCCTCTGCGGCAGCACGATGCAAGGCGTGGCCCGTCGCGTTGCCGGACCGGAAGCAAGCGCACCTGCGGCGTCTGCTTCGAAGGATCACCCTTCGTCCCGGCTGGATCCGGTTCGAGCTGGACCGGAACTCGCTCCTGGCCTGGCTGATGGATGAGCCGCCGGACGCGGAACAGGAGCCATCAATCGTCACGATCGAACAGCCCATGTCCATCCGGCGACACGGCGTCGAAAGCCGGATGATCCTCGCGAATGGAACCGCCCCGACCTGCCAGCCCGATGCGGCGCTGATCGACCTGGTCGTTCGAGCCAATCGCTACCTCGGCACGCTGACAGACGGATCTGCGAAGAGCATTTCCGAGGTTGCAGAAGAGCATGGCGCGAACGCCTCCGAGGTCAGCCGGCTCCTACCTTTCGCCTTCCTCTCGCCACACCTGGTCGAGGGAATTCTCGCGGGCACGCAGCCGGCCGGGCTAGGCGCGCAACGCTTGTCGCGCATCGATCTGCCCTGCGACTGGAGCCAGCAGGCAAAGATACTCGGCTTCTGAGCGGCCAAATCGGCCACTATCGCGACGATACGTTACCATCGCCAAGCCAAACACCTGGACGCCGAAACGGGCGAACAGAGACAGATAGCTGGCGTCCACAGAATTTGAGCAGACTGAGCAGCAAAAGCGTCGCCTGGCACCGAGACGAGCGGATATCCCCCTGAAATCACGGCACTATTCAGAGACCCACAGGAGCCCTTGGTTTCCTTAAAGAAAGTGGTGGGCCCGGCAGGACTCGAACCTGCAACCAGACCGTTATGAGCGGCCGGCTCTAACCAATTGAGCTACAGGCCCACCGGGGCCGGGCCCGCTCGGGGCGCGACCGTCGTTCGCTATAGCCAATGACGGGGGATCGGTAAAGGGCCGACGGCAGCCGCCGGCCCGCAACGCCTCGAATGGCGTTCAGGTATCGAGGAAGCTGCGCAGCTTCCGGCTCCGGCTCGGATGCTTCAGCTTGCGGAGCGCCTTCGCCTCGATCTGCCGGATGCGTTCGCGCGTGACCGAGAACTGCTGGCCGACCTCTTCCAGGGTGTGGTCGGTGTTCATGCCGATGCCGAAACGCATCCGCAGCACCCGTTCCTCGCGTGCGGTCAGCGAGGCGAGCACGCGCGTCGTGGTCTCCCGCAGGTTCGACTGGATCGCCGCGTCGAGCGGCAGGACCGCGTTCTTGTCCTCGATGAAATCGCCGAGATGGCTGTCCTCCTCGTCGCCGATCGGCGTCTCGAGGCTGATCGGCTCCTTGGCGATCTTCAGGACCTTGCGGACCTTCTCGGCCGGCATGCCGAGCTTCTCGGCCAGTTCCTCCGGCGTCGGCTCGCGGCCGATCTCGTGCAACATCTGGCGCGAGGTGCGGACCAGCTTGTTGATCGTCTCGATCATGTGGACCGGGATGCGGATGGTCCGCGCCTGGTCGGCGATCGAGCGGGTGATCGCCTGGCGGATCCACCATGTGGCGTAAGTCGAGAACTTGTAGCCACGGCGATACTCGAACTTGTCGACCGCCTTCATCAGGCCGATGTTGCCTTCCTGGATCAGGTCGAGGAACTGCAGGCCGCGGTTGGTGTATTTCTTGGCGATCGAGATCACCAGCCGGAGATTGGCCTCGACCATCTCCTTCTTGGCGCGGCTCGCCTCGCGCTCGCCCTCCTGCACCGTGGAGACGATGCGGCGGAATTCGCCGATCGGCAGGCCGAAGGCCGTCGAGACCTCGGCGATGCCGGCGCGCAGCATCTTGATGTCCTTCGCCTCGTTCTTGGTGAAGTCCTTCCAGCCCTTCGACTTGAGCTGGCAGACGCGGCGCAGCCAGTTCGGGTCGAGCTCGCTGCCGTAATAGTTCTCGAGGAAGACCTCGCGACTGACCTTGTAGTTCTGGGCGAGCCGGAGAAGCTTGCCCTCATAGGCCATCAGCGCCCGGTTGAGGCCGTAGAGGTCCTCGACCAGCGCCTCGATCCGGTTGTTGTTGAGATGCACGTCTTCCATGAGGTCGACGAGCTCGGCGCGCAGTTTCTCGTATTTCTTTTCCTGCGCGGCCGGAACCGGCTGATGCTCGAGTGCGAGCTGCAGGCGCTGTTCCTGCAGCTTGTGGAGCTTCATGTAGGTCTTGGCGATATTGTCGAAGGTCTCGAGCACCCGCGGCTTCAACGCCTCCTCCAGCGCGGCGAGCGAGAGGGAGGCTTCCTCTTCCTCCTCCTCGTCATCCTCGCGAGTGGCGGTTTCCTCGCCGGAATCGTCGTCGTCGGACGCTTCCGGCGCAGCCTGCTTGGCCCCGCCCGCGCCATTGGCGCCGGCGGCCGGAGCCGTGTCGGCGCTGTCGTCCGCGGTGGCATCGTCGCCTTCCGCATTCTCGCCCGCCGCGGCGCCATTGCCGTTCGCGGCCGAATTGCCGGCCGCGGCCGCCGCTTCGGGTCCGCCGCCATAGGTCGCGTCGAGATCGATGATATCACGCAGCAGCGCCGAGCCGTCCAGCAGTCGCTCCCGCCAGTCGATGATCGCGCGGATGGTGAAGGGGCTCTCGCAGATCGCCCCGATCATCTTCTCGCGCCCGGCCTCGATGCGCTTCGCGATGGCGATCTCGCCCTCGCGCGACAGCAGTTCGACCGAGCCCATCTCGCGGAGATACATGCGCACCGGGTCGTCGGTGCGCTCAAGCTCGGTGGCTGCCGGTGCGGCCGGGGCCTCGTCGTCCTTGCTCGCGGCCTCTCCCTTGGCCTTGCCGTCGCCGCTCGCGTCCTCGACGTTTTCCTCGTTGTCGACGACCGTGATGCCCATCTCGGACAGCAGCGACATCGTGTCCTCGATCTGCTCCGAGGACATCTGGTCCTGGGGCAGGACCTCGTTCAGTTCGTCGAACGTGACGTAGCCACGCTCCTTCGCCTTCGCGAGCATCTTCTTGACTGCGCCGGCGGCAGCGGAATCCAGCAACGGGCTGTCGCTGCCCTCTTCGCGGCCTTCGCTCTGCTCTGCGGATTCAGCGGACTTACTTGCCATGCAACCGTTACTCCTGCGATAGACGATAGGAGCCGGCCACGCGACGCCGACCAACGCCGCGACCTCAGGCTCCCAAACGTTCTAAGGTCGTTCCTCGCGCCCGGAGGCGCGCCCAAATCCTTCCAGTTCCGCCTCGCTTCCCTCGGCGGCTTCGAGGCGACGCTTGACCGCCAGAAAACGCCCCAGGGTCTCGTCGGTCATGTTTTCGGCGAGTTCCGCCTCGGCCACCCGCAACTCCGCGAGCAACCCATCACGCCGGTGCCTGGCCAGAACATGTTTCCAGCCGCGTTCCGCGTCATCCAGATGGGCCTCTGCCATGGCGAACCATTCGACCGCCCCCAATTCTCCCCCGAGCAGTCTCTTCGCGATCGTATCGTGACCGCCAACAGCTAGTTGGCTCTTTAGCTTTTGGCTGTCAAGCCCTGGACAGAAAGAGGCGATATCTATTATCCCCACACGCAGCCTGTCAAGTTCAGGTCGCTCGAACTCGATCTCGGCCAGTTCCTCCAGGTAGCGCTCGATCAGTTCCGGATGGGTCAGCAGGGTTGCCAGAAGCTGCACCTCGCGACGGGCGCCGGTTTCCGGCATGCGGGTCGGGCCGAGCCCCGGCCGCGGCCGCGGCCGTTCCGCGCCGCGACGATAGTCGCCCTGACCGCCCCGGTCACGCCGGTCGGACTGGCGGCGCCAGTCGAAAGCCTCGGACAGACGGCGGCGGAACTCCTCCTGATAATAGCCCTGGACGGTGGCATCGCGGATCGACCCGGCGAGCTGGAACAGCTCCTGGCGCAACGCCGCCCGTCGCTCCGGGGTATCGAGATCGCGGTCGCCGGTCGCCTTCCGCCAGAGCAGCTCGGCAAAGGGCAGCGCCGCGTCGAGCACCGCCTGCATTGCCGGCGGGCCGCCGGCGCGGATCAGGTCATCCGGGTCCTGGCCCTCCGGCAGGATCGCGAAGCGCAGCGAATGGCCCGGCTTCAGCAGCGGCAGCGCGCGCTCCGCCGTCCGCACCGCCGCATTCAGGCCCGCCTGATCGCCGTCGAGGCAGATGATCGGCTCCGGCGCCATGCGCCAGAGCAGTTCGATCTGCTCCTCGGTGACCGCCGTGCCGAGCGGCGCGACTGCATGTGCGAAGCCGGCCTGCGACAGGGCGATCACGTCCATGTAGCCCTCGGCGACCAGGACCGTGCCGGCTGCCCGCACCGCCTCGCGCGCGCCGGCGAGATTGTAGAGCGCGCGGCCCTTGTGGAAGAGCGGCGTCTCGGGCGAGTTCAGGTATTTCGCCCGGGCCTCGCCGAGCGCCCGGCCGCCGAAGGCGATGACCCGTCCCTGGCGGTCGGTGATCGGAAAGATCAGGCGGTCGCGAAAGCGATCGAAGGCTTCCCCGCCGCCCTCGGGGCGGGCGATCAGGCCGGCCTCGACCATCTGCTCCTCGGTGATGTTCCGGGCCGCCAGCGCCTCGGCCAGCGCCCGCCGCCGGCCCGGCGCGAGACCGAGACGGAACCGCGCGATACTGGCCTGCCCGACGCCGCGCCCGGACAGATAATCGCGCGCACGGCCGCCGGCCTCGCCCTTCAACTGGCTTTCGAACCAGGCGGCCGCGGCCTCCAGAACCTCGTGCAGGCCCGCCGCTTTCTCGCGACGCGCATGGGCTTCCGGGCTCTCTTCCGGGACCGTCATGCCGGCATCGGCGGCCAGCTGTCGAACCGCCTCGATAAAGCTCAGGCCGTCCTGCTCGCGCAGGAAGTCGAGCGCATCGCCATGCACGCCGCAGCCGAAGCAGTGGTAGAAGCCGCGTTCCTCGTTGACGCCGAACGATGGCGATTTCTCGTTATGGAATGGACAGAGTCCGACCATCCGGCGGCCCTGGCGGATCAGCTTCACCCGCCGGCCGACGATCGCGGTGATCGAGGTCCGTTCCCTGAGTTCGTCGAGGAATGAGGCCGGTACAGACATCAGTGCGTCGATCTCTCCCGCCGTGGCGCGCGCCGTTCATGCTTCCCCGGCCCGCCGGGGTCGACCGGCCGATGTGCCCTACTCGGCCTGGGCGGCAAGCTCCGACTTCACCCGGGCGCTGGCCGTCCCGAAGTCCATGCGGCCCGGATAGCGGGATTTCAGGACCGCCATCGTGCGCCCCATGTCCTTGAGGCCGGCGGCGCCAATCTCGGCAATCGCCTCGCGGATCGCGGCGACGACCTCCTCCTCCGTGAGCTGCGTGGGCAGGAAATCCTCGATGATCGAGATTTCCTCCTGCTCGGCTTCGGCCAGGTCGATTCGCCCGCCCTGTTCGTAGGCGGCGATCGATTCGCGGCGCTGGCGGATCATCGTCGCCAGCATGCGCAGGACCTCGTCGTCGGAAATGCCGTTCGAATCGCCCTCCGACCGCTTGGCGATATCGCGATCCTTGAGGGTCGCGATGATCAGCCGAAGCGTCGATACGCGGCGCGCATTCTTTGCCCGCATCGCGTCTTTCAGGCTTTCGCTCAGTCGTTCTCGCAGCATCGAGCACCACTTGTAGACCTTGAACAAGCCGACATCATACTGCAACCGGGCCGGCTTGGCAAACGCCGATACAGAACTAAGTCTTTGAAATAACAGGATTAATTCAGACAGGAGAAGGGTTGACGACGGCATGCTATTTGCTTATCGTCCGGCCCGTCGAACCGGTTGGAACTCAAGCGCCGGGCCCGGAAAACCGCTCCGGCGGTCTGTATTCGCGCGGGGCCCGCGCCGCACCCAGGAGACCCTGTAAGATGTCGCTGACAAGCGCCACCCCTGAAACGGGGGGGACCGCGCCGCGGAAGTCGGCTGTCCTCGTCCTTGACGACGGGACGGTCTATCACGGTGCCGGGATCGGCGCCGTCGGCGATGCCGTCGGCGAGGTCTGCTTCAACACCTCGATGACCGGCTACCAGGAGATCCTCACCGATCCGTCCTATGCCGGGCAGATCATCACCTTCACCTTCCCCCATATCGGCAATGTCGGCGCCAATCCGGAGGACGTCGAAACGACGACGTCGGCGGCACGCGGCCTGGTCCTGCGTTGCGACATCACCGAGCCGTCGAACTGGCGCGCCAGCCGCGACCTCGACGACTGGCTGAAAGCGCGCGACCTGATCGGCATCAGCGGCCTCGACACGCGCGCCCTGACCCGGCGAATTCGCGACCGCGGTGCCCCGAAAGGCGTCGTCGCGCACGCCCCCGACGGTCGCTTCGACCTGGACGCGCTGACGGCCAAGGCGCGCGACTGGCCCGGACTGGAAGGCATGGACCTGGCGCGTACCGTAAGCGCGACGCAAACCTACAGCTGGGACGAGACGACCTGGACCCTGGGCCGGGGCTATGGCCGCCAGGAGGCGCCGACCCGCCATGTCGTGGCCGTCGATTACGGCGTGAAGCGGAATATCCTGCGCTGCCTCGCCGCCGCCGGCTGCCGGGTCACCGTGGTGCCCGCGACGGCGACGTTCGATGACATCATGCGGCACGAACCGGACGGCGTCTTTCTGTCCAACGGCCCGGGCGACCCGGTCGCGACAGGCGAATACGCGGTGCCGGTGATCCGCCGGATCATGGACCGCGGCGTGCCGACGTTCGGTATCTGCCTCGGCCACCAGATGCTGGCCCTGGCGGCCGGCGCGAAGACCCGGAAGATGCATCTCGGCCATCGCGGCGCCAACCAGCCGGTCAAGGATCTCGCGACAGGCAAGGTCGAGATCACCAGCCAGAATCACGGCTTTGTCGTCGAGAGCGAAGGCCTGCCGGCCGGCGTCACGGTGAGCCATGTCTCGCTGTTCGACGGCTCGCTGGAGGGCCTGCGCTTCGAAGGCAAGCCGATCTTCTCGGTTCAGTATCACCCGGAGGCCAGCCCCGGGCCCGAGGACAGCCATTATCTCTTCCAGCGGTTCATGGAGTTGATCGACAGCGATGCCTAAGCGCGACGACATCAAGTCGATCATGATCATCGGCGCCGGGCCGATCGTGATCGGCCAGGCCTGCGAGTTCGACTATTCGGGCACCCAGGCCTGCCAGGCGCTGCGCGCCGAGGGTTACCGGATCATCCTGGTGAACTCGAACCCGGCGACGATCATGACCGATCCGGAGATCGCCGACGCGACCTATGTCGAGCCGATCGTGCCGGATGTCATCGAGAGCATCATCGCCAAGGAACGGCCGGACGCGATCCTGCCGACCATGGGCGGCCAGACGGCCCTCAACGTCGCCCTGAAGCTGGCCGAGCGCGGCACGCTGGCGAAATACGGCGTCGAGCTGATCGGCGCCCGGCGCGAGGCGATCGAGATGGCCGAGGATCGTGGCCTGTTCCGTGCCGCGATGGACCGGATCGGCCTCGAAAGCCCGCGGAGCCGGGTCGTGCACGACCAGAACGAGGCACGCGAGGCGCTGGCGGATGTCGGGCTTCCTGCGATCATCCGGCCGTCCTACACGCTGGGCGGCACCGGCGGCGGCATTGCCTACAACCGCGAGGAATACGAGCAGATCATCGCCTCCGGCCTCGACGCCTCGCCGGTCAACGAGGTGCTGGTCGAGGAATCCGTCCTCGGCTGGAAAGAGTTCGAAATGGAGGTCGTCCGCGACAAGGCGGACAACTGCATCATCATCTGCTCGATCGAGAACATCGACCCGATGGGCGTGCATACGGGCGATTCGATCACCGTCGCCCCGGCCCTGACACTGACCGACAAGGAATACCAGCTCATGCGCAACGCCTCGATGGCGGTGTTGCGCGAGATCGGCGTCGAGACCGGCGGCTCGAACGTCCAGTTCGCCGTCAACCCGGTCGACGGACGGCTGGTCGTGATCGAGATGAACCCGCGGGTCTCGCGGTCGAGCGCGCTGGCCTCGAAGGCGACCGGCTTCCCGATCGCCAAGGTCGCCGCGAAGCTTGCGGTGGGCTACACCCTCGACGAGCTCGACAACGACATCACCGGGGTCACGCCCGCATCGTTCGAGCCGACCATCGATTACGTCGTGACCAAGGTGCCGCGGTTCACCTTCGAGAAATTCCAGGGCACCGACGCGCTGCTGACGACGGCGATGAAATCGGTCGGCGAGGCGATGGCGGTCGGCCGGAATTTCGCCGAGTCGCTGCAGAAGGCGCTGCGCTCGCTGGAAACCGGGCTGACCGGCCTCGACCCGGTCGAGATCCCGAAGACCGGCGAGAAACTGGAGAAGCCGGAGATCGTCGCCGCGCTCAGCCGCCCGACCGACTACCGGATCCGGACCATCGCGCAAGCCTTCCGCGAGGGCCTGACGGTCGCCGAGATCCACGACGCCTGCCGCTACGACCCGTGGTTCCTGCGCGAGATCGAGAAGATCGTCGATGCCGAACGCGGCGTTACCGCAAACGGCCTGCCGGCCGATCGCGAAGGCTTCGCGCGCCTGAAGCGGCTCGGCTTCGGCGATGCCCGCCTGGCCCAGCTTGCCGGCCTCGAGGAACCCGAGGTGACGGCGCGGCGGCTCGACCTGGACCTGCGACCGGTCTTCAAGCGGATCGACACCTGCGCCGGCGAATTCCCGTCGCGCACGCCCTACATGTATTCGACCTACGAGGCGACGGATACCGACAACGGCGAATGCGAGGCCGAGCCCACCGACCGCCAGAAGATCGTCATCCTCGGCGGCGGCCCGAACCGGATCGGCCAGGGTATCGAGTTCGACTATTGCTGCGTCCATGCCGCCTACGCGCTCAGCGAGGCCGGCTACGAGACCATCATGGTCAACTGCAACCCGGAAACGGTCTCGACCGACTATGACACCTCCGACCGGCTCTATTTCGAGCCGCTGACCGTCGAGACGGTGCTCGATATCATCCGCCTCGAGCAATCCCGGGGCGAGCTGCTGGGCGTGGTCGTCCAGTTCGGCGGTCAGACGCCGCTCAGGCTGGCGGCCGGCCTCGAGGCCGCGAACGTGCCGATCCTCGGCACCGCGCCCGATGCGATCGACCTCGCCGAGGATCGCGAACGCTTCCAGCAACTGCTGGAACGAATCGGCCTTCGCCAGCCGCCGAACGGCATCGCGCGCGCGCTCGAGGACGCCCATGAAACGGCCCGGAAGATCGGCTTCCCGGTGGTCGTCCGGCCGTCCTACGTGCTGGGCGGTCGGGCCATGGAGATCGTCCGCGACGCCCAGAGCCTCGATCGCTACATGCGCGAGGCCGTGCAGGTCTCTGGCAAGAACCCGGTACTGGTCGACGGCTATCTGCAGAACGCGATCGAAGTCGACGTAGATTGCCTGTCCGACGGCGAGACGGCGTTCGTCGCCGGGATCATGGAGCATATCGAAGAGGCCGGCATCCATTCGGGCGATTCCGCCTGCGTCCTGCCGCCGCACACGCTGTCGCCGGAAACGCTCGCCGAGATCACCAAGCAGACGGAGACGCTCGCCCGTTCGCTGAACGTCGTCGGCCTGATGAACGTGCAATATGCCATCCAGAAGGGCGAGGTCTTCATCCTCGAGGTCAATCCGCGCGCCAGCCGGACCGTGCCCTTCGTCGCCAAGGCGATCGCGATCCCGATCGCCAAGATCGCCGCGCGCCTGATGGCGGGCGAGAAGCTCGCAAGTTTCGGCCTCGAGAAGCGGCCACAGCGCCATATCGCCGTGAAGGAGGCCGTCTTCCCATTCGCCCGCTTCCCCGGCGTCGACACCATTCTCGGACCGGAGATGCGTTCGACCGGCGAGGTCATGGGCATCGATACCGATTTCGGCAGCGCCTTCCTGAAGTCGCAGCTTGCCGCGGGCGTCGTGCTGCCGCAGGACGGCCGGGTCTTCATCTCGGTGCGCGACGACGACAAGCCGGCGATGGCCGATGCGGCCCGCCGCCTGGTCGAGCTCGGCTTCCGGATCGTCAGCACCGCGGGCACCGCCGGCTACCTGCGCGAACACGGGATCGCCGTCGAACAGGTCAACAAGGTGCTCGAGGGCCGTCCGCATATCGTCGACGCGATGAAGAACGGCGAGATCGCGCTGGTTTTCAACACCACCGAGGGCTCGCAGGCGCTTCAGGACAGTTTCACGCTCCGCCGCACCGCGCTGACCAGCCGCATTCCCTACTACACGACGGTGGCGGGATCGCTTGCGGCCGTCGAGGCTTTGGCCCGTCTGTCGCGCGGCACCCTTGATGTCTCGTCCCTTCAATCCTACTCTAAATAACCAATTCCCCGAGAACGTCGGATAGTCCCCGTAGTGACGATCGCCGTTGCTGCTCCGGGAGACTTAGTATGGATGGGACGTATGGAGCGAATACCGATTACGCCGCATGGCTACAAGCGCCTCGAGGCCGAACTCCGTCAGCTCAAGACGGTTGAGCGACAACAGGTGATCCGTGCGATCTCGGAAGCTCGCGAGCATGGCGACCTTTCCGAGAACGCGGAATACCACGCCGCGAAGGAACGCCAGGGCATGATCGAGGCCCGGGTGATGGAGCTCGAGGACAAGCTTGGGCGCGCCGAGATCATCGACGTCAGCGAACTGTCCGGTTCGCGCGTCAAGTTCGGCGCGACCGTCCTGCTTGTCGACGAGGATACCGACGAGGAGATCACCTACCAGATCGTCGGTGCCGACGAGGCCGATATCCGCAACGGCCTGCTGTCCGTCACGGCGCCGCTCGCGCGCGCGCTGATCGGCAAGGAGGCGGGGGACTCCGTCGAAGTCATCACGCCTGGCGGCCAGTCCGCCTATGAAATCCTGAAGGTCAGCTTCAACTGAAGCACGCGGCCACGCGGCCGGCATGTCATTGCCGGCCGCGGCTCAGGCCTTGCCGCCGGCATAGCCGACTGTCTTCAGAACCGTTTCGATCTCGCCCAGAACCGCCGGGTCGTCGATCGTTGCCGGCATCCGCCATTCCTCGGAATCGGCGATCTTGCGCATCGTCGCACGCAGAATCTTGCCGGAACGGGTCTTCGGCAGGCGCTTGACCACGGTCACCGTCTTGAAGGCCGCGACCGGGCCGATCTTCTCGCGAACAAGACCGACGAGTTCGCGTGTCACCTCGGCCTCCGGACGGTCGACCCCGGCGCTCAGGACCACGAAGCCGACAGGAACCTGGCCCTTCAGGCTGTCGCCGACGCCGATCACGGCGCATTCGGCGACGTCCGGATGGCTGGCCAGGACCTCTTCCATCCCGCCGGTCGAAAGGCGATGGCCCGCGACATTGATGATGTCGTCGGTGCGGGCCATGATGAAGAGATAGCCGTCCTCGTCGATATAGCCCGCGTCACCGGTGTTGTAGTAACCGGGATAGGCGTTGAGATAGGCCTTCAGGAAGCCCTCATCGTTGTTCCACAGCGTCGGCAGGCTGCCCGGCGGCAGCGGCAGACGGATCGCGATCGCGCCAATATCGCCGCGCGGCAGTTCCCTGCCCTCTGCATCGAGCACCTGGATATCGTAGCCCGGTACCGCCTTTGTCGGGCTGCCATACTTGATCGGCTCGAGGCCGAGGCCAACACAGTTGGCGCCGATCGCCCAGCCGGTTTCGGTTTGCCACCAGTGATCGAGAACCGGCACCTCGAGCTGGCGCTCGGCCCACTGGATGGTGTCGGGGTCGGCCCGCTCGCCGGCCAGAAACAGCATGCGGAAATTGCTCAGGTCGTACTTGCGCAGGAACTCGCCGGCCGGGTCCTGCTGGCGGATCGCCCGGAACGCGGTCGGCGCGGTGAACAGCGCGACCACCTTGTGCTGCTCGATCACGCGCCAGAAAACCCCCGCATCGGGTGTGCCGACCGGCTTGCCTTCGAACAGGATGGTCGTGCAGCCATGCAGCAGCGGCGCATAGACGATGTAGGAATGACCGACCACCCAGCCGACATCGGAGGCCGCCCAGTAGACCTCGCCGGGCTCGATGCCATAGACGTAGCGCATCGACCATTTCAACGCCACGGCATGGCCGCCGTTGTCGCGGACGACGCCCTTCGGGATCCCGGTCGTGCCGGAGGTGTAGAGGACATAAAGCGGATCGGTCGCCTTGACCGGCACGCAATCGGCGGGGCGGGCGGCCGCGACCGCCTCGGCCCAGTCGACATCGCGACCTTCGACCATCGGGGCCTTCGCCATCGGCCGCTGCAGCACGATCGACGACGCGGGCTTGTGCTCGGAAAGCTCCAGCGCCTTGTCGACCAGCGGCTTGTACTCGATCACCCGGCTGGGTTCGATACCGCAACTCGCCGAGACGATGCAGACCGGCTTGGCGTCGTTGATCCGGGTTGCCAGTTCCTGCGGGGCGAAGCCGCCGAAGACCACCGAATGAATGGCGCCGATGCGGGCGCAGGCGAGCATCGCCACCGCCGCCTCGGGGATCATCGGCATGTAGATGAGAACCCGGTCGCCCTTCGTCACGCCCTGGTCGCCGAGCGCGCCGGCGAAGGTCGCGACGGTGTCGCGCAGCTCGGCATAGGTGAATTGCCTGACCTGGCCGGTGACCGGGCTGTCGTAGATCAGCGCCGCCTGGTCGCCGCGGCCCTCATCGACATGACGGTCCACCGCGTTGTAGCAGGTGTTCAGTTCACCGCCGGCGAACCAGCGGGTGAACGGCGGGTTGCTGTCGTCACGAACGCGGTCCCATCGTCGGGTCCAGACGATATCCTCGGCCGCTTCCGCCCAGAAACCTTCCGGATCGGCCATTGAGCGCGCGAAGGCCTCGTCATAGCGACTGTTCATGACAACCACGTTCCTTCCCTTGAAACCCCCGGGTTCTGGCGCTCTAGCGGCTCCTCGACCCGTCGCAGATCAGACAATACCTCGCTGCGGCCGGTTGCCGCGTTCCCCGCTCCGTCTCCGGCGCGGCTTCGTCTACAGGTGG
Organism: Oceanibacterium hippocampi; assembly: GCF_900172325.1. Taxonomy (GTDB): domain Bacteria; phylum Pseudomonadota; class Alphaproteobacteria; order Sneathiellales; family Sneathiellaceae; genus Oceanibacterium; species Oceanibacterium hippocampi. The sequence goes on from NZ_FWFR01000003.1 coordinate 649,788, forward strand.
CTACTGGCCCCAGCCTTCCGGCAGCGAAGGTTCGCGCTCTACCGCTTCCTTCTCGCCCCCGGTGGCTTCCGAGAGCACCCGTTCGGCCCGTTCGCGGGCTTCACGCGCCTCTTTCTCGCCGAGCCGCCTCTGGGCCTTCGTCACCGCCTCGTCCAGTTCACCCTGGGTGCAGATGCCGAGCCCGACCGGGTCATGCGGCCGGATATTGCTCATGTTCCAGTGCGTCCGGTCGCGGACCGCGTTGATCGTGTGCTTGGTCGTGCCGAGAAGCTTCTGGATCTGAGCGTCGGTGATTTCCGGGTGAAACTTGAGGATCCAGGCGATCGCGTCCGGCCGGTCGCCACGCTTCGAGACCGGGGTATAGCGGCCGCCGCGGCGCTTCGGCATGTCGACCTGGACCTTCGGGTCGGCAAGCTTCAGCCGGAAACTCCTGTCGGCCTGGCACCGGTCGATCTCCTCGCGCGTCAACTGGCCGTTGGCGATCGGATCCTGTCCGACGATCCCGATCTGCACCTCGTCATCGGCGATGCCTTTCACCTCGAGTTCATGCAGACCGCAGAAGTCGGCGATCTGCTCGAATGTCAGCGAAGTATTGTCGATCAGCCAAACCGCCGTAGCCTTGGGCATGAGGGGCAGAGCCATATGTCCTCCTTTGCGACGCCGGCGAACATGCCGGACGACGCCGTTTCAGAAACCAACCATCGTCGATTGACTTGTATATAAGGGCGAATTCGATTGTCCGTCAAAGCCCGCGGTCACGTCACGAGAACGATCTTGCCAACATGCGCGGAATCGTCGATGCGCCGGTGCGCCGCCGCAGCCTCGGCGAGCGGAAATGTCGAATCCATTACCGGTCGTATGCTGCCCGCCTCGATAAGCGGCCAGACCGAGGCCTTGAGCGATATCGCGATGGCGCCCTTCTCGGCGATGCTGCGCGGCCGCAACGTCGAACCGGTGATGGTCAGCCGCTTCATCATGACGGGAGCGAAATTCACCTCCTGCGACGCACCGCGCAGGAAGGCGATGAAGACGATTCGCCCTTCCGGCGCGGCGAGCGCGATGTTGCGCGGTATATAGTCGCCGCCGACCATGTCGAGAATGACGTCGACACCGCGTCCGCCGGACGCCTCGCGGATGATCTCGACATAATCCTCGCTGCGGTAGTTGATCGCGCGCTCGGCGCCGAGCCCTTCGCAGGCCCGGCATTTCTCGTCATCGCCGGCGGTCGCGAAAACCCGCGCGCCGAGCGCCCGGGCAAGCTGGATCGCGGTCGTGCCGATGCCGCTCGCCCCGCCGTGAACGAGAAAGGTCTCGCCTTTCCGGAGCCGCCCGCGATCGAAGACATTGGTCCAGACCGTGAAGAAGGTTTCCGGCAGCACCGCCGCTTCCGCCATCTCGAGGCCGCTCGGTACCGGCAGGCATTGCGGCGCCGGCGCGATGCAATATTCCGCGTAGCCACCGCCGGCGACGAGCGCGCAGACCTGCTGGCCGACCGCCCAGTCGGTCACATCCTCGCCCACGGCAACGATCTCGCCCGCGACCTCGAGGCCCGGCAGATCGCTTGCGCCCGGCGGCGGCGCATAATTGCCCATGCGCTGCAGCACGTCCGGCCGGTTGACACCGGCGGCAGCGACCCTGATCAGCACCTCGCCCCTGTCCGGCGACGGCACCGGGCGCCGTCCCGGGCGCAGAACTTCCGGTCCGCCGAAACCCGAAATCTCGATCGCCGTCATCTCCTGCGGCAGGTCCACCATCTCAAACGCCTCCGGCCCGTTTTATTTCTCAAGCGCCAAGGGTCTATTATGAGCGGTCATCCGTGGCAAGGAGCGCAAGAGGGGCATGGCAAATGTTTGATGACGAGAATGTGAAGCGGACGCTGCCGGAACGGCCTGTTCTCGACACCTGGTCGATCGCCGAACTCGAGGAGCGGATCATCGAACTGCAGGCGGAAATCGAGCGGACGCGCGCCACGATACGCCAGAAATCCGGCGCGGCCAGCGCCGCCGACGCCGTCTTCAAGCGCTAGCCGCATGGCACCGGGACGGCGGAAGGGCCGCCATGCCGGCCATGCAGGCCGATGGGGCAGGACCGCATTGATGCGGAACTTTGTACTTTGATTAATGTTAATTTAAGATCTCTACTGTAATTACGGTTGAGTGCGGCCCCTCCCGGGGTCGCGGGCTGGATCCCGATCCAGCCAGTTTGATGCCTCCCTGTTGACTTGAGCCGCCGTGATCCGGCGGCTCTTTTTTTGACGCTATCGACCGAGCGGCGTACGACATCCCTTTGACACACGCTTGACTCATCGACCGATTCGAGTCGTAATCCCCCGGGCAAAAAAGCAAGTCAAACAGGTTGAGGCATCTGTCCGATATGGGGGCGAACCAGTGGTTCGCCCCCATGTTTTTCGGGCTTGTCCGGCCGGCGCTTTACGTCGCCTGCCCGGTCCGCTAGCGTGCGCGGCATTGCGCCCAACGCGAGAGATCGGCCATGAGCAACAAGAGTTTCCCCCGCTTCGACACCTTGTCGCTCCATGGCGGCCAGCGCCCGGACCCGACGACCGGCGCGCGGGCGGTGCCGATCTACCAGACGACGTCCTACGTCTTCGAGAGCTCGGCGCATGCCGCCGAACTCTTCAACATGGAAACGCCGGGCCATATCTACTCGCGCATTTCCAACCCGACCAACGCGGTGCTGGAGGAACGGATCGCCGGCCTCGAGGGCGGCGTTGGCGCGGTCGCCACCGCCTCGGGCCAGGCCGCCTTCCATCTCGCGGTCGCGACGCTGATGGGGGCCGGCGGCCATATCGTGGCATCGGCCTCGATTTACGGCGGCACCCACAACATGCTCACCCACACGCTGCCCCGCTTCGGGATCGAGACGACCTTCGTCGATCCGCGCGACCCGGCCGCGTTTCGCGCCGCGATCCGCCCGGAAACCCGCCTCGTCTTCGGCGAGACGCTTGGCAATCCGGGGCTTGAGGTGCTCGACATCCCGGCGGTCTCGGCGGTCGCCCACGAGGCCGGCCTGCCGCTGATGGTCGATTCCACGTTCACCACCCCGTGGCTGATGCGGCCCTTCGAGCTTGGTGCCGATATCGTCATGCATTCGGCGACCAAGTTCCTCGGCGGCCACGGCATCGCCATCGGCGGGCTGCTGGTCGACGGCGGCGTCTTCGACTGGCGGGCGAGCGGCCGCTTCCCGACCCTGACCGAACCCTACGCCGGTTATCACGGGCTCAATTTCGCCGAGGAGTACGGCCCCGCCGCCTTCATCATGCGGGCCCGTGCGGAGGGTCTGCGCGATTTCGGCGCCTGCATGAGCCCGACCAACGCCTTCCAGATCCTGCAGGGCGTCGAGACACTGCCGGTCCGCATGCAGCGCCATGTCGAGAACACCCGGGCGGTCATCGCCTTCCTCGAAACCCAGAAGATGGTCGAGCGGGTGATCTATCCCGAATGCCCCGGCCATCCCGACCATGCACTGGCCGGGACGCTGCTGCCGCGCGGCTGCGGCGCGATCTTCTGCTTCGACATCGGCGGCGGCAGGGAGGCCGGGCGTGCCTTCATCGACGCGCTGCAGCTTTTCTCGCACCTGGCCAATGTCGGCGACGCCAAGAGCCTGGTGATCCACCCGGCCTCGACCACGCACCAGCAGATGAGCGCCGAGGCGCTCGGCGCCGCGGGCATCGGCGAGGGCATGATCCGGCTCTCGGTCGGGCTGGAGGATCCGGCCGACCTGATCGAGGACCTGGCCCGCGGCCTGCGCCAGGCGGAGAAAGCCCTGCCGGCCCGCGCCGCCGAATAGACATCGACACGAATGATACCGGGAGCAACGTGATGGAGTTCAAGGCAGGCGGACGGCGACTGTTCGCGGCAACCGGCGGCCAGGCCTTCGAGCCGTCGCGCCCGACGATGCTGTTCATCCACGGCGCCGCCATGGATCATTCGGCCTGGGCGCTGCAGAGCCGCTTCATCGCCCATCACGGCTGCAACGTGCTGGCCGTCGATCTGCCGGGCCACGGCCTGAGCGAGGGTCCCGTGCCGACCGGCGTCGACGAGCATGCGGCGATCATGGCCGAACTGCTCGACGCGGCCGGTGTCGAGCGGGCGATCGTGGCCGGCCACAGCCTCGGCGCGCTGATCGCCATCGCGCTTGCCGGGCAGGCCCCGGACCGGGTCTCGGCCCTCGGGCTGCTGGGCGTCGCCCTGCCGATGGCCGTCGGCAAGCCGTTCCTCGACGCGGCCAGGGACGATTCCCGGACGGCGATCGACATGATGATGAGCTGGTCGCACGCGGCGCCGGCCCAGATCGGCGGCGCGGCGAGCCCGGGAAGCTGGATCGTCGGCGGCAACCGCCGGCTTGTCGAGCGGGCGAGCCCCGGGACGCTGCACACCGACCTGCTGGCCTGTAACGACTACGCTGGTGGCGACGCGGCGGTCGCCCGGATCACCTGTCCGACCCTGCTGATCCTCGGCGCCGCCGACCGCATGGCCCCGGTGCGGGCAGCCGCGCCGCTGCTCGATGCGATCCCCGGCGCCCGCCAGCTGGTCATCCCGGATTGCGGCCACATGATGATGGCCGAGGCGCCGCGCGCGGTGCAGCGCGCCCTGCTTTCCCTCGTCGACGGCGCGGCCCGGCGGGCGGCCTGAGCCGCCGGCCGGTTTCGCGGCCCGGCCCCGCGTCTCAGAGGGCGCGGGCCTTGTCGCGCAGGACGAACTTCTGGACCTTGCCGGTCGAGGTTTTGGGCAGATCGCCGAAGACCACGGTGCGCGGGCATTTGTAATGCGCCAGGTTATCGCGGCAGAAGGCGATGATCTCTTCCGCCGTGGCCGTGCCGTTCGGCTTCAGGGTGACGAAGGCGCAGGGCGTCTCGCCCCATTTCTGGTCGGGCCGGGCGACCACGGCGGCCTCGAGGACCGCCGGATGCTTGTAGAGCACGCCCTCGACCTCGATCGTCGAGATATTCTCGCCGCCGGAGATGATGATGTCCTTCGAACGGTCGCGGATCTCGACGTAGCCGTCCGGGTGCATGACCGCGAGGTCGCCGGAATGGAACCAGCCGCCCTCGAAGGCCTCGGCGGTCGCCTTCGGGTTCTTCAGGTAGCCCTTCATGACGATATTGCCGCGCATCATGATCTCGCCCATGGTTGCGCCGTCGGCCGGCACATCCTCCATGGTCGCGGGGTCCTTGACCGTGATCCCCTCGAGGACCTGGTAGCGGACGCCCTGGCGCGATTTCAGCCGGGCCCGCTCGTCCAGCGGCCGGTCGTCCCATTCGCCCTTCCATTCGCAGACCACGGCGGGGCCGTAAGTCTCGGTCAGGCCGTAGACATGGGTGACGTCGAAGCCCATCTCCTCCATCGCGGCGAGCACCGGGGGCGGCGGCGCGGCGGCGGCGGTCATGATCTTGACGCCGGGCCGGGCCTTGGCCTTCAACTCGTCCGATGCATTGATCAACAGGCTCAGCACCACCGGCGCGCCCGAGAAATGGGTCACGCCATGGGCCTCGATCGCCTCGAAGATCGGTTTCGCCTCGACCCGGCGCAGGCAGACATGGGTGCCGGCGAGCGCCACGATGGTCCAGGGGAAACACCAGCCGTTGCAGTGGAACATCGGCAGCGTCCAGAGATAGGTCGCATGGCGGCCGATTCCCCAGGTGACGGCGTTGCCGAGCGCATTCAGATAGGCGCCGCGATGGTGATAGACGACGCCCTTCGGATTGCCGGTCGTGCCCGAGGTATAGTTGAGCGAGATCGCCCGCCACTCGTCGTCGGTCGGCCGCCAGTCGTAGTCGGGGTCGCCACCGGCGATGAAGCTCTCGTAATCGGTCGCGCCGAGCTGATCGCCGCCCGGCCCCTGCGGGTCGACGACATCGATGACGAGGATATCGCGCTCGGCGATCTCAAGGGCCTCCCGGATCACCGGCGAGAACTCGGTATCGGTGATCAATACCTTCGCATCGGCGTGATTGAGGATGAACCCGAGTATCTTCGCATCGAGCCGGGTGTTCAGCGTGTTCAGCACCGCGCCGCACATCGGAACGCCGAAATGCACCTCGACCATCTGCGGCACGTTCGGCAGCATGATCGCGACCGTGTCGTCACGGCCGATACCATGCGCCGCAAGCGCGCTCGCCAGACGACGCGCGCGGGCGTAGGTTTCGCGGTAGGTATAGCGTTCGGGGCCGTGAATGACGGCAACCCGGTCGGGAAAGACGGCGGCCGAACGTTTCAGGAAGGTCAGCGGTGAAAGCGGCTCGTAGTTGGCCGGATTCTGGCCAAGATCGGTTTCATAGGCGCTGGCGGTCATTGTCGCTCCATCCTCGGCTTTCGGCACTTCCCCGGCTCTGCTAATCCTTGTTTCCGTCGGACGCAAGCTCGATCGGAACGCCCGGCAGATACTTGGAATTGCGAATTCCGAGCGAGGTTTTCACATGGCCGACATTCGGCGCCGCGGTCAGCGTATGGGTCAGGAATTGCTGATAGATATCCCAGTCACGGGCGACCACCTTGAGCAGGAAATCGCTCTCGCCGGCCAGCATGTAGCATTCCCGGACCAGCGGCCAGGTATGGACAAGTTCCTCGAAGGCCACGAGGTCCGCCTCGGCCTGGCTCTGCAGGCCGACGAGGGCGAAGACCGTGACGCCGAAACCGAGCAGTTCCGAGTTCAGACGGGCGTGGTACCCCAGAATATGGCCGCTTTCCTCGAGCGCCCGCACCCGGCGCAGGCAGGGCGGCGCGGAAATTCCGACCCGACTGGCCAGTTCCACGTTGGTGATTCGTCCGTTGTCCTGCAAATCGTTGAGAATTCTTCGATCGATCTGATCGAGGCGTACGCGCTGCATATATGTCTCCCGCGGCGGGCGTTTGCGCAACAATATTACACGGAACGCCGAACGCAAAGCCGCTTCGGCGTCGGCCGGCACAATGTCGCCGATCAGCCCGCGGGGCCTTCGGCAGCACGCCGGGCGACGGGCCGCTCGGATGCCTAGACTGGTCTGCTGGGTGATATCGGAAGGCCGGCCGGGCATCGAGAACCAGTGTCTCGGACTGGCCGAGGCACTGGCCCGCACGGCGCCCGCCGGAACCGGGCTGGAGATCGTCACCAAGCGGATCCGGATCGCGCCGCCCTGGCGCTGGCTGCCGCACCGGTTCTGGCCCGAACCGCTGCGATGCCTCGGACCGCAAGGTGATCGGCTTGCCCCGCCCTGGCCGGATCTCCTGATCTGCGCCGGCCGGGTCAGCGTCGCGCCGAGCCTTGCCGTGAAGGCGGCCTCGGGCGGGCTCTGTCAGGCGATCCGGCTCGAACGGCCCTATGGCAGCGGAGCGGCCTTCGATCTCGTGGTGACGCCGGCGCACGACCGCTACGAGGGTTCCAACGTGCTGCACAGCAGCGGCGCGCTGAACCGCGTCCGCCCGGACCTGCTGAGCGCTGCCGCGCGCGAATTCGCGGCACTTGCGGAATCGCTGCCCACGCCCCTGACCGCGGTCCTGATCGGTGGCGACAGCAAGGCCTACCGGATGACGCCGGAGAGCCTGCGCGACCTTGCCGCTGGCCTGCGGGCCGCCTGCGAGGCGAACGGCGGCGGACTCCTGATAACCGGATCCCGGCGTACCCCGCCCGCCGCCATGGCTGCGTTCCGCGAGGCGATCGGCGGCCTGCCCCATTATCTCTGGGACGGCTCCGGGGCCAATCCCTATTACGGCTTTCTCGGCCTGGCCGAGACCATCGTGACGACCTGCGATTCCGTCTCGATGCTGTCCGAAGCCTGCGCGACCGGGAAACCCGTGTATGTGCACGAATTGCCGGGTCGGGGCGGCAAGCTGCGTGCCTTCCTCGACCGTCTTTATGCCGAGAACCGGGCACGCCGCTTTGCCGGGCGCCTCGAACACTGGCGCTGCGAACCGCTCGACGACGCGACGGCGATCGCCCGGGCGATCTGGCTGCGGCAACCGGGACAGCCGGCAACGGTTTCGTGAACAGGCGCTGGACCCCTGCGGCATTCCCGGAGCTTGCGGCCAAGCCCTGCACGTAATACATAACGATGGCGCGCCCAGCCGCCGGCGGCCGTTGGCCGCGATCAATCAGCCAGCCCCTGTGGAGCCCGATCATGGCCGCGACCCATCACAGCAAGTTCCTGGTTCTCGGATCCGGCCCGGCCGGTGCGACGGCCGCGATTTACGCCGCGCGCGCGGCCCTGGAGCCGATCATGGTGCATGGTCTGCAGCCCGGCGGCCAGCTCACCATCACGACCGATGTCGAGAACTACCCCGGCTTCGCCGACCCGATCCAGGGCCCGTGGCTGATGGAGCAGATGGAGGCCCAGGCCCGCAATGTCGGAACGCGGATCTTCAACGACGTGATCGTCGATGTCGATCTGACGAAGCGCCCCTTCGTGCTGACCGGCGATTCCGGCGACCGTTACACGGCCGACGCGCTCGCCATCGCGACCGGCGCGCAGGCCCGCTGGCTCGGGCTCGACGACGAGCAGAAGTTCCAGGGCTTCGGCGTTTCCGCCTGCGCCACCTGTGACGGCTTCTTCTTCCGCGGCAAGGAGGTTCTGGTGGTCGGCGGCGGCAATACCGCGGTCGAGGAGGCGCTCTACCTGACCCACCACGCGTCGAAGGTGACGATCGTCCATCGCCGTGACAGCTTCCGCGCCGAGAAGATCCTGCAGCAGCGCCTGTTCGCGAACGACAAGATCGAGGTCGTCTGGAACCATGTTCTGGAAAAGATCCTTGGCGACGAGGACCCGCTCGGCGTGACCGGCGTCCGGCTCCGCAACGTGCAGGACGGCACGATGCAGGAGCGCAAGCTCGACGGGGTGTTCATCGCCATCGGTCACGCGCCGACGACCGAGATCTTCAAGGGCAAGCTCACCATGGACAGGGAGGGCTACATCGTCACCGCCCCCGACTCGACGGCAACGAGCGTTCCCGGCGTATTCGCCTGCGGCGATGTCCAGGACAAGATCTTCCGCCAGGCCGTGACCGCCGCCGGGACCGGCTGCATGGCCGCCCTGGAAGCGGAGAAGTATCTTGCCGCCCTCGAGCTCAGCGACGAACGCGAAGCCTCGCTCAGCGAAGCGATCTAGGCGGGGACCGCCGGAACGTCATGGATTGGGACAAGCTGCGCATCTTTCACGCGGTCGCCGAGGCCGGCAGCTTTACCCGGGCCGGCGACATCCTGCATCTCAGCCAGTCGGCTGTGAGCCGGCAGATCTCGTCGCTCGAGGAGAGCCTGGCGACGAAGCTGTTCCATCGTCATGCCCGCGGCCTGATTCTCACGGAGCAGGGCGAGCTCCTGTTCCGCACCGCCCATGACGTCTTTGCCAAGCTCGCGACCGTCGAAGGCCAGCTCAAGGACGCCAAGGAGAAGCCCTCCGGCGAACTCAAGGTGACAACGACGGTCGGGCTCGGCTCGAGCTGGCTGACGCCCCGGATCCGGGAGTTCCTCGAACTCTATCCCGATATCACCGTCAACCTGATCCTTGCCGACCGCGAGCTCGACCTGTCGATGCGCGAAGCCGACGTGGCGATCCGGCTGCGCCAGCCGGTCCAGGCCGACCTGATCCAGCGCCGCCTGCTGACCGTGCATTACCGGATCTACGGCTCGCCCGATTATCTCAAGCGCTACGGCATGCCGATGACCCCGGACGAGATCGGCGGCCACAGGCTGATCGTCTATGGCGAGGAAGCCCCTTCCGTGATCTCCGACGTCAACTGGCTGCTCGATGTCGGCACCGACCGGCCCGGCGCCCGGCGCCCGGTCCTCAAGGTCAACAACATTTACGGCCTGCTGCTGGCCGTCGAGAGCGGACTCGGCATCGGCGCGCTGCCGGACTATATCGTCCACGGCAACAGCAATCTCGTGCAGGTGCTGCCCGATGTGCCGGCACCCAGTTTCGACGCCTTCTTCGTCTATCCGGAAGAGCTGCGGAACTCGAAGCGGGTCACGATCTTTCGCGATTTCCTCATCCGCAAGGTCTCGGAATGGCGTTTCTGATGCGCCGGACGGGTGCCTCCTGCATCTCCGAAAAACGCTGAAACTCAACGGAAATTGCCCTCAGTCGGGCAGCCTGCCCATGTTTTTTGCACAGCAATTTCGATGGTATATGCGCAAATCGCATAGCTGCGTTGCTCACATGAGTCTGGCCGAATACAGCGCCCATCCCTAAGTATAACGGCATGGTTACGGCATCTGCCGGCAACCAGATCGTCCGGTCTCCCCGGACGATGGCTTTCGGATCCTCCCATTCTCCGAGAGCCGTTCACGTCGATGACGTGAAGCCTCCCTGTTAGACTTGCCGGCCTTATAGGCCGGTTTTTTTTGCGCCGCAGCAATTCGCCCACGATCTATACCCATCGGTAGGCATGCGTTTTCTGCATACGGGGTCTGCTCACTTCTTGGTCGACGGCAGCCCCTCCGGTGACTACATAGAGGGCATCGGATGTTGCGACGCAGCATCCCTTCAGCGCCGGGCTTCGGCCTGGCGCCGGGGTCTACCGCCCTCCTCCCTGCGGTAGACCTTTCACGTCTCCCTGACGTGAAGCCTCCCTGTATTGACTTGCCGGCCCCTTCGGGGGCCGGCCTTTTTTTGCCTCGCAGCAATGGCATGAACCGGCACGGAAACCCGAACGCCGGCATGCAACCGTTGCATGGTTCCGCGTCCATCCACCGCCGCGATGGTCGTCTGCAGCAGGATCGATCCGTCTTTATGTTGCAGCGCAAAGTCGAACTAACGCATCCCCTGACCGGCCACAGAAGGCGTGTCGTGCGGAGGGAGCCGGATCACCGGCCGAGCAATACCGGCAACTGGCGCAGGTCATCGAAGGGTTCGCCACCGGCGGCCCGCAGCCGTGCCGGCGCGACATGGCCACCACCGGTGAAGGCAAGAACCCGCATCCCGGCGGCGCGCCCGGCCTCGATCCCCGGCAGGCTGTCCTCGACGACAATGCAGGCATCGGTCGCGAAGCCGAGCCGGGCGGCGGCATGCAGGAACAGGTCCGGCGCCGGCTTGCCGCGAGCGACCTCTTCGGCACTGAATGTCCGTGCCTCGAAGAAACCGTCCAGCCCGGTCAGGCGAAGCGACAGTCGGATCTTCTCGATGCTCGACGAGGAAGCGAGGCAAAAGGGCTCGGCGAGACCGGCGAGGAGTTCCGCCGCGTGCGGGATGGGGCGGAGCCCGGTTTCGTAGGCCGCATAGGTCTCCCGCTGCAGGTCGTGCAGGAACTCGTCGCCCAGCGGGACGCCGTAGAGTTCGTGAACCATGCGCAGGCAATCGCGGATCGGCCGCCCGACGAAGCGCTCGACCGTATCCTCGTAGGAGATCGGGACTCCCACTCCGCGGAGCGCGCGATGCAGGACGGCGTTCGCGATCGGTTCGGAATCGACCAGCGTGCCGTCCATGTCGAAGATGATGAGCCTGTCCCTGTCTGCCATGGACAGGCTTTTAGCGCCGCCGGCGCGGATGGCAAGCGGTCAGCGCGCGTTTCGGGGACGGCGCGGGACGCGCTACATGAACAGACGTTCGCCCGACATGCCCTCGTAAAGGCCGGCGACATATTCGCCGTAACCGTTGTAGATCTGCGTCGGCAGGCTTTCGTTGGTGCCGATGTCACGCTCCGTCGCCTGTGACCAGCGCCGATGGGGAACCTCCGGATTGACGTTGGCCCAGAAGCCGTATTCGTTGCCCAGGATGGTCTCCCAGTAGCTCTTCGGCCGCTCGGTCGTGAAGGATATGCGGACGATCGATTTGATCTGCTTGAAACCGTATTTCCACGGCGTCGCGAGGCGAAGCGGCGCGCCGTTCTGCTTCGGCAGCGGCTTGCCGTAGAGGCCGGTCACCATGAAGGCGAGTTCGTTCGTCGCCTCGGCCATGGTCAGCCCCTCGATATAGGGCCAGGGATACCAGAACTCCTTCTGGCCCGGCGCGACGTCCTTGTTCTGGAAGGTCTCGAAAACGATGTACTTCGCTTCCGGCTTCGGATCGGCGAGCTTGACCAGCGCGGCAAGCGGGAACCCGCTCCACGGCACGACCATCGACCAGCGTTCCACGCAGCGGTGACGGTAGACCCGCTCTTCCAGCGGCATCTGTTTCAGCAAGTCGTCGATGGCAATCCGCTTCGGCTCGGCGACGAGGCCGTCGATGGCGATCTCCCAGGGCCGGATCGGAAGTTTCTGGGCAAGCTTCCAGATCCCCTTGTGCGAGCCGAACTCGTAGAAGTTGTTGTAGGTCGAGGCGGTCTCGAAAGGCGTGAGCGGACGGCTGAACTTGTAACGGAGATTGCGCTGTACCGGGTAAAGCCCGGCCGACGGGTCGGGCGTTTCGGCCGCGGCGGCAGCTCCGAGTAACGGACCGGCCCCGGCCAGCAATCCACCGGCGGCAAGCCCCCGGAGCACCGAGCGGCGATCACGGAAGATCGCCTCGGGCGTTGCCGTGGCCTCGGGCAACTCCCAACCCTTGCGAATCCTGATGAGCATCGTCACCTCCTACTTGACCAAACACGGAAATACACACCGTCCGGGAACGGTGAGGCAAGTCACGTCCCCGTGACGTCCCCGTGATGACCCAGGCTCATGTGAAGCTGAAGCGGATCTCGCCCAGCCCGCCGAAATCGGCCCGGACGACGTCTCCGGCCTCCGCCATGTAGACGGTCGTGCAGGTTCCGGTGGTGACGAAATCGCCGGCCTTGAGCGACAGACCCTGTTGCGTGAGGACGTTGGCCAGCCAGGTCAGCGCGTTGATCGGATCGCCAAGGACCGCGCGGCCGTCGCCCTCGGCCATCACTTCGTCGCCACGATAGAGAACGACGGGGGTGTCGAGAAGGTCATGGTCGGTCGGCCAGGCGAATTCGCGACCCCGCACCCAGGCACCATGAACGCCGTTGTCGGCGACCAGCCCCACGGCGCCGACCGACGGCGATTTCCAGTCGCGATAGCGTGAATCGACGATCTCGATCCCGGGAATCACCGCGGCAATCGCCGCCGACACGGCGGCCGGATCGTACGGCGCCGCCGCGGCCGGCAGATCCTCGGCCATCCGGAAGGCATATTCCGGCTCCACCACCCGCATGCGGAAGGCGGAGGCCGGCAGTTCCAGCGGCGATTCGAAGGTCGTCCGCGCATGCATCCGGCCGAAGAACGGCTCGTCGATGCCGAGGGTCTTCTGGACCGCCGGGTTGGTGCAGCCGATCTTGTAGCCGATCGCCGGGCCTTCCAGCGCCGCCGAGTGGAACGCCTGTACGCGGTAGGCCAGCGCCATGTCGTCTGTCGGCGCACGCTCGACCGGCGGCGCGCCGTTCCGCACGGCAAGAAGGCTTGCCGCCATCACTTCCGGATTCGAGGTCATGTTGCCGCCTGTACTCCCTGTTGCTCTATCGCCTGATCGGCCAGCCGGCCGCTCAGTTCCTGAAGGTGATCGAATTCCATCGTGAAGCTGCCGGCGCCAAGCGTGACCGAGCGAAGCTCGACGATCAGGTCCTGAAGTTCCGCTTGCGGAAGCATCGCCGAGACCACGTCCCAGCCGTCCCAGCCGGGGCGCGCGTCGAAGCCGAGGATCTGGCCGCGCCGGGAAGACAGGATCCCGTTGACCTTCGAGGTCGCGGCCTGGGGCGAGGCAACCTCGACCTTGTAGATTGGCTCCAGCAGCACCGGCGAGCATTTCGGCATGCCTTCGCTCATCGCCAGCCGGCCCGCGGTCTTGAAGGACATTTCCGAGGAATCGACGGTATGGAACTGGCCATCGACCAGGGTTACCGCCAGATCGACCACGGGGAAGCCGAGCGGGCCGCGCGACAGGTAGTCGCGGACCCCGGCCTCGACCGCCGGAATGAACTGCCGCGGAACCGCGCCGCCGACGATCTTGTCCTCGAAGACGAAACCTGAGCCGCGCGGCAGCGGGCGGATTTCCAGGTGAACGTCGCCGAATTGGCCATGTCCGCCGGTCTGGCGCTTGTAGCGACCGTGCTGCTTCACCGGCTTGCGGATCGCCTCCTTGTAGGCAACGCGCGGTCGTTCCGAATCGACCGAGATGCCGTGCTTGCTGGCGAGCCGGTCGAAGGAGACCTTGAGATGCATCTCGCCCTGCCCCCAGAGGATCATCTGGTGGACGTCCGGATCGTGGTGGAGCCGCAGGGACGGGTCCTCGTCGAGAAGCTTGCCGAGCGCCCCGGACAGCTTGACCTCGTCGTTCCGGTTGCTGGCGTTGATGGCGAGCCCGTAGACAGGCTCGAGCGAAGGTGCGCGCGGCAGGCGGATATCCCCGGCCTCGCTCAGCGTGTCGCCGGTCCTGGCCCCGTCGAGCCGGCCGAGCGCGACAATCTCGCCGGCGCCGGCCGATGGAACCTTCTCCTGCTGGTTGCCGAACAGCCGGAACATGCCACCGACCCGTTCGCCGTTAAGCGTCACGCCGTCCTTCAGCGAGCCCGACCAGACCCGCACGAGCGAGAGCTTGCCGCCGTGCTGGGTCATGTAATTCTTGAGAACCTGCGCGCATGCCGGATCTTCCGGCGCGCCCATCCGCCGCGCCGCGACCGAGGCTTCCGGAACCTCGTGCCGGAGCGCCTTCAGAAGCCGGTGGATGCCGTTGTCATGTTCGGCCGAGCCGAGGAACACCGGATAGATGACCGCCCGCTCGAGATCGCTCGCCAGCTGTTCGTAGACCTCGTCGCGGCTCGGTTCGATATCCTCGAGAAGTTCCTCCATCAGGTGGTCGTCGAAGTCGGCGAGCTGTTCCAGCATCGCGAAGCGGTGTTCGCCCTTCTCTTCCGCCATTTCCGGCGGCAGGTCGACGATCTGGGAGGCATTGCCCTCCTTGTAGACATAGGAGCGTTCGGAGGCGAGATCGACATAACCGGTGACGATGCCGTTCCGGAGAATCGGCACCTGGCGAAGCACCAGAGGGCGGCCGCAGGCTTCCTGCAGCGCGCTGTGCAGCTCGCGGACGAGCCCGCTCGCCTTGTCGATCTTGTTGACGAAGATGAAGGCCGGAACACCGGCGTCCTCGAGATACTTGAACAGCGGCATCATCGCGATCGTCTTGTCCGGTTCCGGCTCGCAAACCAGAATCGCGGCGTCGACGCCGACCAGCACGTTGAGCGATTCCTGCAGGAATTCGACCGAGCCCGGACAATCGAGAAAGGTCAGGCTGTCACCGAGATATTCCGTCGTTGCGACATTGACCTCGACACCCATCTGGCGGGCGCGCGCTTCGACCGCGCTGTCGCCGACGCTGTTCCCACCGGTGACCGAGCCCTTTCGGTCAATCTTGCCGGTCGCGAAAAGGATGCTTTCGAGGAGGGTAGTCTTGCCGCTGGTGTAAGGCCCAATGATGGCCACGTTTCGTGGGCCGCCCGGCTTCTGATTCCCCATGCTGACGTTCCTCCCTGATTTTCAGAGTATTCTGCGCCAACCATGTTCAACAAGGCCGGCGAGGGGGCGCAACAAAAAACGGTGGCTCCGCAATGCGGGCGTCATGCGGATCGGCCGGAAACGAAAAAGGGCGGCCCACCGGGCCGCCCTTCTCGCATATCGCTCTGCCGACGCGCTATTTCAGGGCTTCGCAGGCCCTGATGATCCGGGTGCAGGCCTCCCGCAGGACGTCGAGCGAGGTCGCGTAGGAAACGCGGAAATGCGGGGACAGGCCGAACGCCTCGCCGTGCACGGCTGCCACGCCCTCGGCCTCGAGAACGTAGCTCACGAAGTCGAAATCGTTCTCGATCACCTTGCCGTCCGGCGTCTTCTTGCCGATCGTGCCGGCGCAGGACGGATAGACGTAAAAGGCGCCCTCAGGCTTCGCGCAATGCAGCCCCGGCGCCCGGTTCAGCATGTCGACCACGAGGTCGCGACGCTCGCGGAACGCCTCCGCCCGGGTCGGCAGGAAGTCCTGCGGCCCGTTCAGGGCCTCGACCGCGGCGGCCTGGCTGATCGAGCTCGGGTTGGAGGTGCTTTGCGACTGCACCTTGGCCATCGCCTTGATCAGCTGCTGCGGGCCGCCCGCGTAGCCGATCCGCCAGCCGGTCATCGCATAGGCCTTCGACACGCCGTTGATCGTCAGCGTGCGCTCGTACAGGCCGGGTTCGACCTGAGCCGGGGTGACGAACTCGAAGTCGTCATAGACCAGGTGCTCGTACATGTCGTCGGTCATGATCCAGACATGCGGATGGCGCAGCAGCACGTCGGTCAGCGCCTTCAGCTCCTCGCGGCTGTAGGCGGCGCCGGTCGGGTTCGAGGGCGAGTTGAAGATCAGCCACTTGGTCTTCGGCGTGATCGCGCGCTCCAGATCCTCCGGCATGACCTTGAAGCTGTTGTTCGCGGCCGTGCCGAGGACCACCGGCTTGCCGCCGCCGATCAATACCATGTCCGGGTAGGAAACCCAGTAGGGCGCCGGAATGAGCACCTCGTCACCCGGATTGAGCGTCGCCAGCAGGGCGTTGAAGATGACCTGCTTGCCGCCGGTGCCGACGGTGATCTGGTCGAGACCGTAGACGAGGCCGTTCTCGCGCTTGAACTTGGCGGCGATCGCCGCCTTCAGTTCCGGCGTGCCGTCGACCGCGGTGTATTTGGTCTTGCCGTCGTCGATCGCCTTCTTGGCCGCCGCCTTGATATTGTCGGGAGTGTCGAAGTCGGGCTCGCCGGCCCCGAGGCCGATGACGTCACGTCCCAGCGCCCGCAATTCGGCGGCCTTCGTCGTCACTGCGATCGTCGCCGAGGGCTTTACGCGGCTCAGCGATTCGGCAAGGAAACTCATTCCCTCACTCCTCTTCTCACCCGCCCCTCGCGGGTTCTGCGCCGCAGAAGCTACGCCGCGTCATGGGCGCTTTCAACCGTCAACGGCGATTGTCCGGGCAATTACCGCCCGCCCCGTCATTTGCCCCGGTCGATTTACAAAGTCTTTACCAGCGCATTTCTAGAATCGCGTCGTGTCGGGCGCGGAGGCCCGCCACAGGCATGGCGACAAAGGGCGCAAGATGATCACGACACCGTCCGATTCGGCGCGGCAAGCAGTCGACCACCTGGCCGACGGCGACGTCGACCAGGCATTCCAGCGTCTCGAGGCGCTCGCCTACGCGGTCGAAGCCGAGACCCAGGAGCGGACCTATGTGGCGCTCCAGGCTCTCGAAGCCTGCCCCGAAGTCGCGCTCGCCATGCCGCGCCATCTGCCGGCGGCTGCCGCCCGGCTGAAGGAACTCGCCGCCGAGAAGGCGGCCGCGCATGCCCGTATCCGCGAAACGATCGGCCTGATCCGCGCCAACCGTCGCTGACGCCACGCGACTTCGGCGACGCGCCCGCGTCGTCCGGAGCGCCGCCTCATTTTGCGGATGCTCATAATCCATTTTAGGAATATAAGCAGACGAGCCGCGGCCCTGCGCGAACGTCCGCCGGGTTATACTCGCCTCCGTTGATCGCAGCCGATCGCGACATTGTAAGCCGCGTCCTTTCCGGGTTTGGGTCCTTGTGGCATGAGGAGGATGTCATGGCCGAGATTCACAAGGGAACTTGCTTCTGTGGTGCCGTGGAGATTGAGGCGACCGGCGAGCCGGTCGGCATGGGTTACTGTCATTGCGAGAGTTGCCGCCATTGGTCGGCGGGCCCGGTAAATACCTTCACCCTGTGGGAGCCGGAAAAGGTTCGGGTGACCAGGGGTGCCGACCATCTGGGCCAGTACAACAAGACCCCGAACAGCGACCGAAAATGGTGCAGGAAGTGCGGCGGTCACGTCATGACCGGACATCCGGGGCTCAAGCTCGTCGACATTTTCGCGGCCATTCTGCCCGACGTTGCCTTCAAGCCGGGCGTGCACGTGAACTATGCCGAGACCGTGCTGCCCATGAAGGACGGATTGCCGAAACAGAGGGACTTCCCGGCCGAGTTCGGCGGTTCGGGAGAACTCGTGCCGGAATAAGCGGACGGACCCGGTTAGCCGCCGCCGACAGCCTGTTGCATACTGCCGCGACATATCGCGGACGCTGGTGATTTTTTGCCTTGCGCCGGCAGCGCGCTCGCGGATCATCCCTGCTGGGAATTGCAGGGGACACACGACGATGCGGCTCTATGACTTTTACGATTCCGGGAACGGCTACAAGATCAGGTTGCTGCTCGCCGGCCTCGGCCAGCCATATGAATATGTCGAGATCGACATCCTGAAAGGGGAGAGCCGGACACCGCAATTCCTCGCCCGCAATCCGACCGGGCGGGTTCCGGTTCTCGAACTCGACGACGGCCGACACCTCGCCGAATCCAACGCCATCCTCTGGTACCTCGCACGCGGAAGCCGGTTCATCCCGGACGACCCGTACCGGCAGGCCCAGGTCCTGCAATGGCTGTTCTTCGAGCAGTATCAACTCGAACCGAATATCGCCGTCGCGCGTTACTGGATGCGGCACGGTCTGGCGGAAGCGAAGCGCGACCGCCTGCCCGAGAAGCACGCAGGCGGCGCGGCGGCGCTCGCCGTCCTCGAACAGCGGCTGCGCGATCACGACTGGCTGGTCGGCGAAACCTACGGGATCGCCGATATCGCGCTTTACGGCTATACCCATGCCGCCGCCGACGGCGGTTTCGACCTCGCGTCCTGGCCTGCGGTTACCGCCTGGATCGACCGTGTCGCCGCTCGACCCGGCCATGTCAGGATGGACGACGTCCCGCCGGCCAACTGAGCCGGCCGGTCAGCGAACGGCGATCGGCACGGTCGCGTCGTTGTCGCGATCGCGCTGCGCCTCCGACAGGATCCATTCCCGGAAGGCCGCGATCTTGGGCTGCTCGGCGGTCGTCTCTGGCGATACGACGTAGTAGGCGAACGTCGAGGCGATCTCGATCTCGAAGGGCTTGACCAGCCGCCCCGCCTCCAGGTCGTCGGCGGCCAGGGCACTGCGGCCGAGGGCCACGCCATGGCCCTCGACGGCGGCCTGTAGCACCATGGAGGAATCGGTATAGGCCGGGCCGCGCTTCGGATCGACGCCCTGCACGCCCGCCGCGGTCAGCCACATTGCCCAGTCCACCTTCATGTCGTCGTGCAGCAGGGTATGGAAGGCGAGATCCTCGGGCCGTTGCAGCGGCCGGGCGCCGGCAAGCAGGGCCGGACTGCAGACCGGATAAAGATATTCCTCCTCCAGGAAGCGGACCGAGTGCAATCCGGGATAGTGGCCGGTGCCGTAGCGAATGGCGATATCGACGTCTTCGCGCGCGAAATCGACCAGGTGATCGGAGGTCGTCAGGCGGACGTCGATGTCGGGATAGCGTTCCTGGAAACGGCGGAGCCTCGGCACAAGCCAGCGCGAGGCGATCGAGGAGAGCGTCGAGATCGTGAGCACCCCCGAACTTTCGACCGTCTGAAGGCGCACGGTCGCGTCATAGAGCTTCTGGAAACCCTCGCGAATGCCGGGCAGATAGGCCTGTCCCGCGTCGGTCAGCATGACCACGCGGTTGAGCCGCCTGAACAGCTTGACGCCGAGAAAATCCTCGAGCCCCTTGATCTGGTGGCTGATCGCCGCCGGGGTCACGTTCAGCTCTGATGCCGCTTTCGAAAAACTCAAGTTTCTGGCGGCCGCCTCGAACGACCGCAAAGCGTTGAGCGGAGGTAAACGCACCATTCATCAGCCTCCAGGCCGCGCCGCTGTCAGATTAGATTTTCTAACAAAATACCTGAAAAAGGATCGTTTGCAAGTAACCGGCTGGCGACGCCATATGAGGTCACAGAGCAACGGGAACGACCCCGTTTCACCGGCCCAAGGAGGTTACCATGACGATGATCCGTGAGACCTATCAAGGCGGCCGGCCGGAATTCAGGATCCGGGCCGCCGGCAACACGATCTACAACGCAGGTCGCGACCTGCTGTCGCTGATTGCCCGCTGGCAGGAACGCCATGAGCAGCGCCGCCAGCTCGCCCGGCTGGATGCCCACCAGCTCCATGACATCGGCCTCACCCGCGGCGAGGTCGAGCACGAGATCGAGAAGCGTTTCTGGCAGGCCTGATCCTGTTCGGCCCGCCTGGCAAGGCTGCCGGTGTCGTATGCCCCGAAACGGCACCGGCAGTCTTCCGCCCCATCGTCCGCTCGATGGCGGCAAATTGCGGCGAAAGCGGAAAAGCGACCGGCGCTCTCTTGTCCGGCCCCGTCTTCGCCCCTAATGAATAACCCATGACACTCTTCCCGAACTTCGACAGCGGCGAACTGCTGATCCCGCCGAAGCCGGATCGCCCGCCAAAAAGCGAGGGCGGCCGCACCCTACGCATCGAATCGGACTATGCCCCGGCCGGCGACCAGCCGCAGGCGATCCGCGAACTCGTCCAGGGCTTGCGAGCCGAGGAACGCAATCAAGTGCTGATGGGCGTCACCGGCTCGGGCAAGACCTTCACCATGGCCCATGTCATCCAGGAATTGCAGCGACCCGCGCTCATCCTGGCCCAGAACAAGACCCTTGCCGCCCAGCTTTACGGCGAGATGAAGTCGTTCTTTCCGAACAACGCGGTCGAGTATTTCGTCTCCTACTACGACTATTACCAGCCGGAGGCCTACGTCCCGCGCACCGACACCTATATCGAGAAGGACGCGGCGATCAACGAGCAGATCGACCGCATGCGGCACTCGGCCACGCGGTCTCTGCTGGAGCGGGACGACGTGATCATCGTCGCCTCGGTGTCGTGCATCTACGGTATCGGCTCGGTCGAGACCTATTCGGAGATGACCGAGATCATCAAGGTCGGCGCCCGGGTCAGCCGCGACGACCTGCTGCGCCGCCTGGTCGAGATCCAGTATCGCCGCAACGACAGCAACTTCACGCGCGGCGCCTTCCGCGCCCGCGGCGACGTGATCGAGATCTATCCGTCGCACTACGAGGATCGGGCCTGGCGGATCTCGCTGTTCGGCGACGAGGTCGAGACGATCCATGAATTCGACCCGCTGACCGGCGAGAAGGGCGAGAGCCTGCCGGAGATCAAGCTTTACGCCAACAGCCACTATGTCACGCCGAAGCCGACGCTTCGCCAGGCGGCGCAGCATATCAGGCGCGAACTCGGCCTGCGGCTCGACGAACTCAACCGGGCCGGCAAGCTGCTCGAGGCGCAGCGGCTCGAGCAGCGCACGATGTTCGACCTGGAGATGATGGAGGCGACCGGTTCCTGCGCCGGCATCGAGAATTACTCGCGCTACCTGACCGGCCGTCCGCCCGGCGCACCGCCGCCGACGCTGTTCGAGTATCTGCCCGACAACGCCATACTGATCGTCGACGAGAGTCACGTCACGGTTCCGCAGATCGGCGGCATGTTCCGGGGCGACTTCCGCCGAAAGTCGACGCTCGCCGAGTTCGGCTTCCGGCTGCCTTCCTGTATCGACAACCGGCCGCTTCGCTTCCAGGAGTGGGACGTGATGCGGCCGCAGTCGGTCTTCGTGTCGGCCACACCCGGTTCGTGGGAACTGGAACAGACCGGCGGCGCCTTCGTCGAACAGCTGATCCGCCCGACCGGCCTCGTCGATCCGGTCTGCCAGATCCGCCCGGTCGAGAACCAGGTCGACGACCTGATGGCCGAATGTCGCAAGGTCGCCGAACAGGGCCACCGGGTGCTGGTCACGACGCTGACCAAGCGCATGTCGGAAGACCTGACGGAATACATGCACGAGGCCGGCATCCGTGTCCGCTACCTGCATTCCGATATCGATACCCTGGAGCGAATCGAGATCATTCGCGACCTCCGGCTGGGCGCCTATGACGTGCTGATCGGCATCAACCTGCTGCGCGAGGGGCTCGACATCCCGGAATGCGCCCTGGTCGCGATCCTCGACGCCGACAAGGAGGGCTTCCTGCGTTCGGAGACCTCTCTGGTGCAGACGATCGGCCGGGCAGCGCGAAATCTCGACGGCCGGGTCATACTTTACGCCGACCGCATGACCAACAGCCTGGAACGCGCGCTCGGGGAGACAGAGCGACGGCGAAACCGGCAACTCGCCTACAACGCCGAGCACGGCATCACGCCGGAGAGCGTGCGCAAGAATATCGGCGATATCATGAAGAGCGTCTTCGAAAGCGACCATGTCACCGTCGATGCGGGTGACGATGCCCAGCACCTGGTGGGCCACAATCTGCGCCAGCATATCGTCGAACTGGAACAGAAGATGCGGACCGCCGCCGGCGACCTGGAATTCGAGGAGGCGGCGCGGCTCCGCGACGAGATCCGCAAGCTCGAGGCGGTCGAACTCGAGATCGCCGCCGATCCCATGAGCCGGACGACCTCGGCGAACATCGGCGCCGCCGGCGCCCGCTCGAAGGCGGGCCGCGCCGGCCGCTCGAAGATTTTCCGTTCGAAGAAGTCCGGCGGCCGCTGAACCGGCCAGCGGTCAGTCGGCGAGCGTGAAACCGAGTTCGCGATATATCGCCCGCGCTGCCGCACCCTGCAGGAAGGTGGCGAGACGCTCGGCCGCTTCGCGCCGGTTGCCGTCGCCGAGCGGTAGCAGCCAGTAGCCGATATCCGGCTGCGCCGACTGCGGCGGATCGAGCGCCAGAACGACGTCGTCCGACAACCTGAGATCGCTGTAGTAGACGATGCCCAGCGGCGCCTCGCCGCTGGAGACGAGCGCCAGCGCGGCGCGGACGTTGGCGGCCCGGGCGAGCCGGGGCGCGAGTACATCCCAGGCACCGAGCCGGCCAAGCATGGCCCGCGCATAGAGCCCGGCCGGGACATGGGCGGGATCGCCGACCGCAAGCCGGCCGTCGCCGAGCGCCCTGAGAATCGAGGCCGCCGAGGGTTCGAGACCGGTCGGCGGGTTGTCAGAGGGAGCGATGAAGACGAGGCGATTGCCGAACAGCCGGACCGGCGGGGCGGCACCATGGCCGCTTCCGGCGACATTGTCGATCCAGCGCCGGTTGGCCGACAGGAACAGGTCCGCCGGGGCGCCCTGGAGGACCTGCCGGGCAAGCGCCGAACTGGCGGCAAAGGACATCACGACCTTCTGCCCGCTCGCGGCCTCGAACGCCGCGATCGCACGCTCCATCGCCTCGGTGGTGCTGGATGCGGCGAAGAGCACGATCGGCTCCGCACCCATCGCCCGCGACGGCAGAACGGCGATGCCGGCCAGCAGGCACAGGATGGCCAACCGCATGGTGGAAAAGATCCGCTCCGAGCGGACCGGGCTCGAAGCCTTGCCCCGGAGCCCGCGCCCGGGGGTTTCAACGGGCAATGACGACATCTATATACACACGAAGTTTCCGCCTACGCCCGGCTTCGCCGCGTCGAGGTACGGCGGCCACGAATGCCTAGAAGGCTGACATACACAAACGGCGCGGAAATGGCCAAGTATACATGTTGATATTCCTGCATCTGGCAGGCGGTCTGATCATCCTTCTGATTGGCGGCGAGTTCCTGGTTCGCGGAGCGGTCGCGATCTCGGAGCGGTTCGGCGTTTCGAAGATGATGATCGGCCTGACTGTTGTCGCGATCGGCACCTCCCTGCCGGAGCTTGTGGTCTGTGTTCTCGCGGCGCTCGACGACGCGCCGGGCATTGCCGTCGGCAATGTCGTCGGCAGCAACATCGCCAACGTCCTGCTCGTTCTGGGCGCGCCGGCCCTGATCATGCCGCTTGTCTGCGACCATCGCGCGGCCCAACGGGACGGGCTTTACCTGTTCGGCGCGACCCTGCTGTTCGCGATCGTCTGCGCGACCGGCCAGATCGATCGCTGGGCCGGGTTCGGCTTCCTCGCCATCCTTGCCGGGATCCTGATCCTCAGTTATCGCCGCGCGGTGAAAAGCAACGACAATTCCCTGGCCCAGGCGACCGAGGAATTCGAGGCGGTGATGCCACGCAGCCTGCTCAGCAGCCTCGCCTCGGTCGGCACCGGCGTGGTCGGCCTCGTTCTCGGATCGAAGCTGCTTGTCGACGGGGCTATCGACCTCGCGCATATCGCCGGGGTATCGGAGGAGGTAATCGGCCTCACCCTCGTCGCGCTTGGCACGTCGCTGCCGGAGCTTGCGACCTCGGTCGTCGCCGCGCTCCGACGCCATGCCGACGTCGCGATGGGCAACGTGATCGGCAGCAACCTGTTCAACACGCTCGGCATCATGGGCGCGACGACGATCGTCCAGCCGGTTCCGATCCCGCGGAGCATCATGAGTTTCGACATCTGGGTGATGATCGGCGTCACGCTGCTGCTGCTGCCGATGCTGTTCCGCAACTGGCCGATCGGACGCGGCCTGGGCATCGTGCTGTGCGGCGGTTACGTGCTCTACGTCTTCGCCCAGTTCCAGGGATTCTCGGGGATCGCCAATGCCGCAGGCTGACAGGTCGCCGCGCCCCGACGCGGGAAACGTTCTGGTGACCGGCGGTGCCGCGCGGATCGGTCGCGCCATCGCGATCGCGCTGGCCGCCGACGGCTGGTCGGTCGCCCTGCATTGCAATCGCTCGCGCGCCGCCGCCGAGGCAACCGTGGCCGAGATCGAGAAGTCGGGCGGGCGGGCCGCGGTGGTGCTCGCCGACCTGGCCGATCCGGGCGCCCTCGCCGGGCTGGTTCCCGCCGCCGCCCGGGCGATCGGCCCGCTGACGGCGCTGGTCAACAATGCGTCGGTCTTCGAACGCGACGAGATCGACGACCTGACCGAGGAATCCTGGCAGCGGCATATCGACGTCAACCTGAAGGCGCCGCTGTTTCTCGCCCAGGCCTTCGCGGCCCAGCGCCCGGCCGGCCGGCCCGGCAATATCATCAACCTCACCGATCAGCGGGTCTTCCGCCTGACCCCGCATTTCGTTTCCTATACCGTCAGCAAGGTCGGTCTTCATGCGCTGACGCAGACCCTCGCCATGGCCCTTGCCCCGGACATTCGCGTCAATGCGATCGCGCCGGGACCGACATTGGCCAGCACGCGACAGAGCGCGGCGCAATTCGAGAAGCAGCGCCGATCCACACCGCTAAGACGGGGAGCAGACCCGGAGGACATCGCCGCAGGCATACGCTACATCCTTGCCGCTGGCAGCATGACCGGCCAGACGATCGCCCTCGACGGTGGCCAGCACCTGCCCTGGCCGCCACCGAACGGACAGGAGGCGCATGATGAATAAGCCGACCCCGAAGGAAGCCTCGGTGCATCCGCTGCATCTGGCGAGCGCCGAGGCCAATCTCCGGCATGTCTTCGTCCACGATCTGCTGCTTGACGCCTCCATCGGGGTCTATGCGCACGAGAAACAGGGCACGCAACCGATCCGCATCAACGTCGATCTGACGGTGGCCGAATCCGGAGCGCCACTCGGCGACGACCTTGCCAACGTGGTCTGCTACGAGCGGATCACCGACCGGATCCGCGAGATCGTCGCGCGCGGTCATCTTCAGCTTGTCGAAACCCTGGCCGAACATATCGCCGAAAGCTGCCTCGGCGACCCCCGCGTGCAGAGCGCCCGGGTGCGGGTCGAAAAGCTCCGCGCGGTTCCCGACGCGGCCAGCGTTGGCGTTGAAATCGAACGCCTTAGACGGGGAATCGGGCCTCTGGCCTGAACTCCGGCGGGATTCCGGGCCCCAGTTTTGCACAGCGCGAACAAAGACTGGCCGATCTACCCCTGCGCCGAAAAGAACAAAGCAATAACCGCAATTCGCTTTATTGACTTCTGAAAAATCTCTATTTTTCAATGGTTTATCATTTATGCCTATTTTTTGTGCAATGATGTCCGACTCTAGGACTTCTCTGCCATTCGCGCCCTTCCCACTCTATTATGCACAACTTTTTCCACAGGAACGGTGGATACTGTGACGGGCGAATGACCGAAATATGTCAGCCCCCGATTCCCGCCGCCGGGACGCTGAGATCTCCTTGACGACCCGTTCCGGGAAAGCAGAATGACGCCATGGCGAAATCCGAAGAAGTGAGTGAACGGGCGACCGGAACGGGCGCGCCGGAAGCGCCCGCGCCGATCGGCGCGGAGGTCATCCGGAAGGCGCTCCGGACCCTGCCGTCGGGCCCGGGGGTCTATCGCATGCTGGATCGCCAGGGCAGCCCGCTTTACGTGGGCAAGGCGAAGAACCTGAAGAAGCGGGTTGCCAGCTACGTCAAGCCGACCGGACAGAGCACGCGCATCCTCCGCATGGTGGCGATGACGCACGCGCTGGAGATCATCTCGACCGGGACCGAGGTCGAGGCGCTTCTGCTCGAAGCCAACCTGATCAAGAAGCTCAAGCCGCGCTACAACATCGTTCTCCGGGACGACAAGTCGTTCCCCTACATCCTGCTGCGCGGCGATCACGACTGGCCGCAGATTGCCAAGCACCGCGGAGCGCGGTCCCGTGAAGGGGAGTATTTCGGGCCGTTCGCCTCGGCCGGCGCGGTCAACCAGACCATCGGCGCGCTGCAGCGGGCCTTCCCGCTCCGCTCCTGCTCGGACAGCGATTTCGAAAGCCGCACCCGGCCCTGCCTGCAGTACCAGATCAAGCGCTGCACGGCACCCTGCGTCGACCGGATCGATCGCGCCGGCTATCTCGCGATCGTCGACGACGTCCGGGACTTCCTTTCCGGACGCAGCTCTGACTTGCAGAAGTCGCTTTCCGCCAAGATGGAGAAGGCGGCCGAGGCGCTCGACTTCGAAACCGCGACCGTCTATCGCGACCGGCTCCGGGCGCTTTCCCATATTCTCAGCCGCCAGGGCATCAATCTCGCGGGCGTCGGCGAGGCCGACGTGTTCGCCGCTTTCCAGGAGGGGGGCGCGACCTGCATCCAGGTCTTCTTCTTCCGGGCCGGACAGAATTTCGGCAACCGGGCCTATTATCCGAGCCACGATTCCGAGCATGACGCGGCCGCCGTGCTCGGCGCCTTCGTCGGCCAGTTCTACGACGACCGGCCGGCGCCGAAGCTCATCCTGACCAGCGAGGCCCTGGCCGAGGCCGAACTGATCGGCGAAGCGCTGTCGACGCGTACCGGGCGCAAGGTGACGGTGACGGCCCCGCAACGGGGCGTGAAGCGGGAAGCGGTCGAGCATGCACTCGTCAATGCCCGCGAAGCGCTGGCCCGGAAGCTTTCCGACCAGGCGACGCAAACCCGGCTGCTCGCACGAGTCGGCGAGATTTTCGGCCTCGATGCACCGCCGTCGCGGATCGAGGTTTACGACAACAGCCACATTTCCGGGGAGAACGCGGTCGGGGCGATGATCGTCGCCGGCCCCGACGGGCTCCAGAAGGCGGCCTATCGCAAGTTCAACATCAAGAGCACGACGCTGACGCCCGGCGATGACTACGGCATGATGCGTGAAGTGTTGGCCCGGCGGCTCGCGCGGATCGCGAAGGACCCGGCGGAAAGCAGCGACACCAGCGCGATCCGTCCCGACCTGCTGCTGATCGACGGCGGAAAGGGCCAGCTCAGCGCCGCACTCGAAACCCTGCGCGAACTCGGCGTCGAGGACATACCGCTGGCCTCGATCGCCAAGGGCCCCGACCGTGACGCCGGCCGCGAGCGGTTCTTCATTCCCGGCCGCGAGCCGTTCAGCCTGCGCGACCGCGATCCGGCACTCTATTTCCTGCAGCGGCTTCGCGACGAGGCGCACCGGTTCGCCATCGGCGCCCACCGCACCCGGCGCTCGAAGGCGATCCAGCGCTCACCGCTCGACGAGATCCCCGGCATCGGTCCGCGGCGCAAGAAGGCGCTGCTCACCCATTTCGGCTCGGCCCGCGACATCGCCGGCGCCTCGCTCGCCGATCTGGAAAAGGTCGAAGGGGTCTCGACGACGATGGCGCGGACGATCCACGATCATTTTCGCGGCGACTGACGCAGGACCGCCAGCCCCTCAGTTCCCCTTGAAGACCGGCTTCTGCTTGGCGAGGAAGGCCGCGATGCCAGCGGGCCCGTCGTGGGTCCGCATCATGCCGGCAATCGAGCGTGTCTCGCGGTCGAGCTGCGTCTCCATGCCGTCCGAATAGGCCGTATCCAGCAGCCGTTTCACCCCGCCGAACGCCCGCGTGGGTCCGGCCGCGAAACGTTCCGCCATGGCCCGGGCCTCGTCCATCACTGCCTCCGGCGCGACGACCTTGTTGACGATGCCCCAGTCGAGCGCCTCGGCGGCCGTCAGCACCCGGTTGGTCAGCAGCAGTTCCTTCGCGCGCATCAGGCCGACATGCTTGGCAAGATGGTAGGTCGACGAGCCGTCCGGTGTCAGGCCGGACGCGGTATAGGCCGAGACGAACTTCGCCTTGTCGGAGGCGATGACGTAATCGGCCGACAAGGCCAGCGAAAAGCCGCCGCCGCCGGCCGTGCCGTTCACCGCCATCACCACCGGGGCGTCGATACGGGCGAACCCGGTGAGACCGGCATGCAGCAGTGTCGCCATGCGGGTCAGGTGGGCGTGCTTGTCTTCCGCGGCGTCCATCTCCGCCAGATCGCCGCCGCCGCAGAACATCTTGCCCACGGCGGTGACGATCACCGCCCGCACGTCAGTCGCGCCGCAGCGCACGCTGACATCGAACAGTTCCTCGGCCATCCGTGCATTCAGCGCGTTGGCCGGGTTGTCCTTCCGCTCGAGGGTGACCGTGGCCAGCCCGTCGGCGATCTCGAGTCGAAGTGTCCGGTATTCCATCACCCGCGCCCTCAGGCCGCTGCCGCGGCGGCGTCGGGGAGCATCCCCGCCAGCCGCGTCCGGATCATCGTCTCGGCCTCGGCCATGATCCGGTCGATCAGTTCCTTGCAGGTCGGCACGTCGTGGATCAGGCCCGCAACCATGCCACAGGACCAGGCGCCGGCATCCATGTCGCCCTCGATCATCACTCTCGGATAGATGCCCGCGACCTCCTCGATGATATCCTCGAATTTCAGCGCGGCGCCGAGCGTGCGCTCCTTCTCCAGCAGCCGTTCGACAGCCGGGTTGGTCAGCACGCGTTCGGTATTGCGCAAGGGGCGCATGACCAGGCGGGTGTCGAGTTCGGTCGCGGCGACGATGGCCTGCTTGACCTTCTCATGGATCGGAGCTTCCCGCACCGCCATGAAGCGGGTGCCCATGTTCATGCCCTCGGCGCCCATCGCCAGGGCCGCGACGAGACTGCGCGCATCCGCCATGCCGCCCGATGCGACGAAGGGGATTTCCAGTTCGTCCGCGCAACGCGGCAGAAGGATCATGTTGGGGATGTCGTCCTCGCCGGGATGGCCGCCGCATTCGAAGCCGTCGACGCTGACCGCGTCGCAGCCGATTTTCTGGGCCTTCAGGCTGTGCCGGACCGAGGTGCATTTGTGGATCACCTTGATGCCCGCATCCTTCAGATAGGGCATCACCTGCTCGGGGTTGCGTCCGGCTGTCTCCACCACCTTCACGCCGCCAGCGATGATTGCCTTCACGTAACCGGGATAGTCAGGCGCGCTCACGGTCGGGAGAAAGGTCAGGTTCACCGCGAACGGCTTGTCCGTCATGTCCCTGCACCTGGCGATCTCGTTGGCGAGATCGGCCGGGGTTTTCTGCGTCAGTCCGGTGATCGTGCCGAGCCCGCCCGCGTTCGAGACCGCGGCGGCAAGCTCGGCGAAGCCGACATAGTGCATGCCGCCCTGGATGATCGGGTATTCGATGCCGAAAAGTTCGGTGATGCGCGTTTTCATGAATGGCTCCTCGCGGCCTGGCGCTCGTTGTGAAAGGTCCGGGATAGGCGGGGCTCGGCGTCGCGGGCATCCATGGGGACGCCGCATTCCGGGCAGGTCATGTGGGGCCGCGTGACGTGGCCGCAGGCCTTGTGCACGATCTCGACCGGGTCAACGCCGTCGCCCAGCCAGCGGTCGCCCCACTGTTTCATGGCGATGACGACGGGCCAGAGCCCGCGCCCCTTCGCGGTCAGGCGATAGTCGTGGCGGGGCGGACGCTCGGAATAAGCCTCGCGACGGATCACGCCTTCCGCCTCGAGCTTCTTCAGGCGCCGGGAGAGAAGATGCGAAGACATCCCCGTCTGATGAAGGAAGTCGTCGAAGCGGCGGGTCCCCAGGAACATCTCGCGCAGGATCATCATGGTCCATTCGTCGCCGACCAGCGCGATCGCGCGGGCGATGGTGCAGGTCTTCGTGGCGAGATCGGCGCGGCTCATGGCGGCTTCCCCAGAACTCCGGATCCGGTAACTTCTAAATTTGAAGTCACTGGATGTCAAAGCCCTCCCGCGGAATGGCGAGAGATGCCCTTGCTGCGCTCGGATTCGCGCACCGGACTAATGACTCGGTGACATGGTCGCACGGGGTGCGTGCCCCGAGAGCCGATGCTATAGTCCGCCGAATCCCTCAGCCCGAGCACCCGACCGACATGCTGACCGACCTGCCCAATGTGCTGACCCTGTCGCGTATCGTCATTATCCCGGCGCTCGTGGCGGCGTTCTACCTGCCCTTCCCGCTCGCGAACTGGGTCGGATTCGGCCTGTTCGTCGCCGCCGGCGTGACCGATTTCTTCGACGGCTATGTCGCCCGCCTGCGCGGCCAGCAATCGCCCTTCGGCCGCTTTCTCGACCCGATCGCGGACAAGCTGCTGGTCGCCGCGACGATCGTCATGCTGGTCGCCGAGGACCGGATCGAGGACTGGGCGATGCTGCCCGCGCTGGTCATCCTGTGCCGGGAAATCCTCGTCTCGGGCCTGCGCGAGTTTCTCGCCGAGCTGAATGTCGGCATGCCGGTGAGCCGGCTTGCGAAATGGAAGACGACGGTGCAGATCATCGCCATCTGCATGTTGCTGGTGGGCGATGCCGCACCGCAGCCGATTCCCGGCCAACTGCTTGGCATCGCCCTGCTCTGGCTCGCCGGGGCACTCACGCTCTGGACCGGGATCGACTACCTGCGCGCCGGTCTCGGCCACATGCTGCCGCCAGCCAAGAGCGACGCCGCGAAGACGCGCGAGCGCGCGGGCTGAATGCCGTGCGCGTTCTCGGCATTTCCGGCTGGAGCGGCAGCGGCAAGACGACCCTCGTCAGCCGGCTGATACCCGTCCTCACGGCTACCGGCCTCAGGGTCTCCACCATCAAGCACGCCCATCACGGCTTCGACGTCGACAGGCCCGGCAAGGATTCCTGGCGCCACCGGGAAGCCGGCGCGACC
The DNA here is from genome assembly GCF_900172325.1 of Oceanibacterium hippocampi. GTDB lineage: Bacteria > Pseudomonadota > Alphaproteobacteria > Sneathiellales > Sneathiellaceae > Oceanibacterium > Oceanibacterium hippocampi. The sequence goes on from NZ_FWFR01000003.1 coordinate 680,795, forward strand.
GAGGTCATGGTCAGTTCCGCGAAACGCTGGGCGCTGATGCACGAGCATCGCGAGGAGACGGAAGCCGACCTCGCCGAACTGCTGCGCCACATGAGCCCGGTCGACCTGGTGCTCGTCGAAGGCTTCAAGCACGAGAACCATCCGAAGATCGAGATCTGGCGCGCGGAAACCGGGCAGAGTCCGCTCGCCGTCGCGGACGCGAGCTTCATCGCCTTCGCCACGGATGCCGCACCGGCGGATGTTCCCGCCGGCGTGACGGCCCCGAGGATCGACCTCAACGATGTCGACGCGGTTGCCCGCTTCATTCTCGACTTCATCGGCACGCCCGCGGCGGTCGCGGAGGCGCGCGGATGACGCAGCTCACCGACGACTGCTTCGCCTTCGGCGGCGCCCTTCTGCCGGCCGACACCGCGCTCGCGCGGATGACCGAGAAGCTGAGGGTGGTCGTCGACAGCGAGGAGGTAGCCCTCGACGATGCGCTCGGACGGGCCCTCGCCGTCGACCTGGTATCCGGGATCGACGTGCCGCCGCACGCCAATGCCGCGGTCGACGGCTACGCGCTGCGCTTCGCCGATCTCGCCGCCGACGGCGACAGCAGGCTAAGGGTCGCCGGCCGGGCTGCCGCCGGCCAGCCGTTCGACGGCGCCTGCGGGCCGGGCGAGGCGATCCGGATCTTCACCGGCGCCTGGCTGCCGGCGGGCTCTGACAGTGTCGTCATGCAGGAAGACGTGCGGCGCGACGGCGATGTCGTCATCGTGCCGCCGGGCCTGCGCGAAGGGTCGAACCGGCGCCGGGCCGGCGAGGACATCCAGCGTGACGCCGTCATTCTCGCCCGCGGGCAGATTCTCCGGCCCCAGGATCTCGGTCTCGCCGCGAGCATCGGTCAGGCCCGCCTCACCGTCTATCGCGCGCTCCGCGTCGCCCTGTTCTCGACCGGCGACGAACTGCGCGAGCCCGGCGCGGCGCTTGCCCCGGGGGCGATCTACGACAGCAATCGCCATATCCTGAAGGGCCTGCTCGCGCGGGCCGGGGCGGCGGTGACCGATCTCGGCATCCTGGCCGACCGCGCCGACGCGGTCCGTGCCGCCCTCGCCGCTGCCGCCGAAAGCCACGATCTGCTGATCACCTCGGGCGGCGTCTCGACCGGCGAAACGGACCATGTGCGGGCTGCCGTCGAGGCGCTCGGCCGGATCGATTCCTGGCGTGTCGCGATCAAGCCCGGACGGCCGATCGCGCTCGGACATGTCGCCGGCACGGCCTTCGTCGGCCTGCCGGGCAACCCGGTCGCGGCGATGATCTGCTTCATGCGCTTCGCGCGCCCGATCATTGCCGGGCTTGGCGGCGCGACGCTGCCGCCGCCCCTGCTGCTGCCGGTCGCCGCCGGCTTCGCCATGCAGAAGAAGGCCGGACGGCGCGAATGGATCCGCGCCCGGATCGAACGCGACGGGGCCGGCAGGGCGGTCGCGCGGAGCTTTCCCCGGCAGGGTTCCGGCATCCTGACATCGATGGTCGCTTCCGACGGGCTGGTGGAACTGCTCGAGGAGACCACCGACATCCACGAGGGCGATACCGTACCCTTTCTGCCATTCAGCGAGGTCTTGCGATGAAGCTGCTCTATTTCGCCTGGATCCGGGAGAAGATCGGCAAGGCCGAGGAAGAGATCGTTCTGCCGGCCGGGGTGACCACGGTGTCGGGCCTGATCGACTGGCTGACCGCGCGCGCGCCGGGCTATGCCGCCGCCTTCGCCGATCGCGACATTGTGCGGACCGCCGTGAACATGGAATATGTTCGTGGCGAGCATCCGTTGAGCGAGAGCGACGAGGTCGCTTTCTTCCCGCCGGTGACCGGCGGGTGAGGAAAAGCCGATGATCCGCGTGCAGCGAGAGACATTCGATATCGGCCGGGAGGCGGCGGCCCTGACCGCCGGCAAGCCCGGTATCGGTGCGCTCGTCACCTTCACGGGCCTGGTCCGCGACGACAATCTCGGGCGCGGCGTGACCGCCCTGACGCTGGAGCATTATCCGGCAATGACCGAACGCGCGCTCGCCCGGATCGAGCAGGAGGCACTGTCGCGCTGGCCGTTGCAGGCCTCGCTTGTCATTCATCGCTTCGGCCGGATGCTGCCGGGCGAACCGATCGTCGGGGTCGCGACCGCCGCCGCCCATCGCGGCGACGCTTTCCAGGCCGCGGAGTTCCTGATGGACTGGCTGAAGACCCAGGCACCGTTCTGGAAGCTGGAAACCGACGGCGAGGCGGAGCAATGGGTCGATGCGCGCTCGAGCGACGAGGCGGCCGCCGATCGCTGGCGGCAGCCCGGGTGACGGCAATCGCCCGAAAAAAAACGGGCCCCGAGGGACCCGCTTTTTCGGTTCCGATATCGTCTGCCGCGGCGCGCGGCCGATCGTCAGGCGGCGGCGCGCGGCCGCACCAGCCCGTCGAAGTCCTGGATCAGCTGCTTGCAGACCGTACCCGGCGTGAAGCGATAGTCGCCGATCTCTGCCACCGGCGTGATCTCCGCCGCCGTGCCCGTCAGGAAGCACTCGTCGAACCCGGCCATCTCCTCAGGCATGATTGCCCGCTCGACGACCTCGTAGCCGCGGGCCCGGGCGAGCTTGATCACCTCGCGCCGCGTGATGCCGTCCAGGAAGCAGTCCGGCGTCGGGGTATGCAGCGTCTTGCCCTTGGCGAAGAAGACATTCGCGCCGGTCGCCTCGGCCACCTGGCCGCGATAGTCGAGCATCAGGGCGTCATGATAGCCCGCCGCTTCCGCCTTGTGCTTCGACAGCGTGCAGATCATGTAGAGGCCGGCCGCCTTGGCGTGAACCGGCGCGGTGTTCGGCGCCGGGCGACGCCAGTCGGAAAGTGCCAGGCGGATACCCTTGAGACGCGCGGCCGGATCGAAATAGCTCGGCCAGACCCAGCTCGCGAAAGCCAGGTGAATGGTGTTCTGCTGCGCCGACACGCCCATCATCTCGCTGCCGCGCCAGGCGACCGGGCGAACATAGCCATCGACGATCCGGTTGGCGGCGACCACATCGCGCGTTGCCTGGTCGATCTCGGCCACGCTATAGGGGATCTTGAAGCCCATCGTCTCGGCCGACTTGACCAGCCGTTCGCTGTGTTCGGTCAGGCGGAAAACCTCGCCGTCATAGACCCGTTCGCCCTCGAACACACTGCTGGCATAATGCAGGGCGTGCGTCAGAACATGCACGCGCGCGTCACGCCACGGAATCAGCTTGCCGTCGTACCAGATAAGGCCGTCGCGATCATCAAAGGAGCCCTGTGCCATCGAATCGTCCCTCGAGTCAGAAATATGCCGAAACCCCGGCATAAACGTTCAAATGTTTCGTAGTTGCTGCCCAACAGGTAACATTCGCAATCAGATATGTCAACATGACTGACTTAAAATCCGCACCGAGCCCGCTCTTTCTGCGTGAGGAGGAACTGCGGCAGGGCATCGAGCTGATGTTCTTCGCCTATCGCTATTTCACCTCCGACCCGGACGCGATCCTGAAGCGCTACCAGTTCGGCCGGGCCCATCACCGGGTGGTGCATTTCGTCGGGCGGAACCCGGGTATCACGGTGGCCGAACTGCTCTCCATCCTGAGCATCACCAAGCAGAGCCTGAGCCGGGTGCTCTCGACGCTCGTCGAACAGGGCTTCATCGAACAGCGACCGGGCACGAAGGACCGCCGCCAGCGGCTCTTGTCGCTGACCGAGAAGGGCCAGGCGCTGGAGGACGAACTGGCGTCGCCGCAGAAGGGCCGCGTCGCCCGCGCCTATCGCGAAGCCGGCGCCGAGGCGGTCGAGGGCTATCGCAAGGTACTGCTCGGTCTGATCGATGCCGAGGACAGGGAGGAAATCCTGTCCCGGATCATCAAACCCTGAAGGTCGCCGATGACGGATTCCCCGGGCCACATCCTTGTCGTCGATGACGACGTGCGGCTGGCCGCGCTCCTGCGCCGTTTCCTGAGCGAGCACGGCTATCGGGTGACCGTCGCGACCGGGGCCGAGGACGCCCGCCAGAAGCGCGCCGGGCTGATCTTCGACCTGCTGGTCGTCGACCGCATGATGCCGGGCGAAAGCGGCACCGATTTCGTGCGCAGTGTCCGCGAGACGGAAGGGGACGACCCGGCGACGCCGATCATGATGCTGACCGCGCTCGGCGAATCCGAGGATCGCATCGCCGGCCTCGAGGCCGGCGTCGACGACTACCTGACCAAGCCGTTCGAGCCGCGCGAACTGCTGCTCCGGATCGAGGCGATCCTGCGCCGCACCCGGCCGCGCCCCCAGGGACTGGTCCAGTTCGGCCGCTTCAGTTTCGATCTGGAAAAGGGCAAGCTGTTCGAGAATGACGAGGAAATCTACCTGACCTCGGGCGAGATCGCGCTGCTCAGGGCGCTTACCCGCAATCCCGGCGTCGCGGTCAGTCGCGAGAAGCTGTCGACATCCGGCGAAGGCCAGGGCCGGGCCGTCGACGTGCAGATCACCCGGCTCCGCAAGAAGATCGAGGACGACCCGCGAACGCCCCGCTTCCTGCAGACGGTAAGGGGCGAAGGCTATGTCCTCTGGACAGATTAGCGACGGGCAACGGCCGGATCGCGCCCGGCCGGGCGTGAACCGCCGATTCGCCCGGGCCCTCGCCTATCTGTGGGACAGCCTCGCCATCGGGCTCAAGCACCTGATGCCGCGCTCGCTGTTCGGCCGCTCGCTGATCATCGTCGCGGCCCCGGTCGTGCTTCTGCAGGTGATCGCGACCTATGTCTTCTACGAGCGACACTGGGACAACGTGACCCGCCGCCTCGCGAACAGCGTCGCCGGCGAGATCGCGACCGTGATCGGCGGCCTCGAAGGGTTCGACAGCGATGACGACAAGGTCCGCCTGATCGCGATGGCGCAAAAGCAGATGGGACTGAAGATCTCCTACCTTCCGGGCCAGACCCTGTCCGGAACCGCCCCGCCGCTCAGCCGCTTCTCGATCCTCGACGGGAACCTGAAATCCGCGCTCCGGCAAAGCTTCGCCGACAAGCCATTCCAGATCGACATGCAGACCCAGCCCGACTATGTCGAGATCCAGGTCCAGCTCGACGGCGGCGTCCTCCGGGTGCTGACCCGCGACAAGCGGCTCTTCGCCAGCACCAGCTATCTGTTCATCCTCTGGATGGTCGGGCTCTCGCTCGTCCTGCTCACAATCGCGATCATCTTCCTGCGTAACCAGGTGCGCCCCGTTCGCCAGCTCGCCATCGCCTCGGAAATGTTCGGCAAGGGCCATGACGTCGCCGATTTCCGCCCGGCCGGTGCGGCCGAGGTGCGGCAGGCGGCGTCCGCCTTCCTCGAGATGAAGGACCGGATCCAGCGCCAGATCGGCCAGCGGACGGAAATGCTCGCCGGGGTCAGTCACGATTTGCGCACGCCGCTGACCCGGATGAAGCTGCAACTCGCCATGCTCGGCGAAAGTCCCGAAATCGCCGATCTTCGGGCCGACGTGGTCGAAATGGAGAACATGGTGAACGGCTATCTCACCTTCGCCCGCGGACTGGGCAGCGAGGTTGCCGCCGAAGCAAATATCGGCGAGATCGTCGAATCCGTCGCGATGCTCGCGCGGCGGCACGGGGCTGATATCGGCGTTGAGCTTTACGGCGATCTGGCCGCCCATGTGCGGCCGAACGCGGTCAAGCGCTGCATCACCAATCTGGTCGAGAATGCCCGCCGCTACAGCTCGCGGATCGACGTCACCGCTTCGCGCGAGCCGCGCATGATCCGCATCCAGGTCGACGACAACGGTCCGGGCATACCGCCCGAGCGCCGGGAGGAGGTCTTCCGCCCGTTCCACCGACTGGACGTGTCGCGCAACCTGGAGACCGGCGGCAGCGGCCTCGGCCTGACCATCGCCCGCGACATCGTCCGCAGCCACGGCGGCGACATCACGCTCGACGAGTCGCCCGCCGGCGGCCTTCGGGTCCAGATCAGGCTGCCGATCTGAGCGCCCGGCGGCCGGCGCGGATCAGGGCTTGAGCTTCTCGCCGATCGATCTGGCGCTCGCGGTAACCGCCGAGACCGTCTGCTCCGCCGCCGCGACAACCGCCTTGTCGGAAGCCTCGGCGCTGGTCTCGGGAAGCGGCGTCAGGCTCGCTTCCGTGCTCTGGCCGAGTGTCAGTGCGGCTTGTCCGAAACCCAACACCACCGGGATGACGGCAAGCGCCTGTTCCGGGGACTTGACGGTCATCGCCGCGGCGATGGCGCCCTGCACGTCGGCGCCGAGCGGTGTCGCGAGTGCGCCGACGCCATTCATGACGGCTTGATCGCTCTCAAGCGGCGGCTTGATGGCGTCGGTCATCGCGGACAATCCGTCCCGATGCCGGGCCACCATGTCGGCAATGCTGGCCGTGAATTCGTCGGGCGAGATCATCGCCGGATGATACTCGCAATAGTTGCATTTAGCAAACTCGGGGCGAGATCAGTAGAGCCGTCCGCCGAGCGGTACGTCCTGTCCGGGGCCGATCAGGCAGACATTGCCGGCGCCATCCGGCACGCCGAGCACCAGGACCTCGGACATGAACTTGCCGATCTGGCGCGGCGGAAAATTGACGACCGCAAGCACCTCCCGGCCGATGAGATCCGCCTTCTCGTAAAGCACGGTGATCTGCGCCGAACTCTTGCGAATGCCGATCTCGGGACCGAAGTCGACGCGCAGGCGATAGGCCGGCTTGCGGGCCTCCGGGAAGTCCTCGACCTCGACGATCCGCCCGACGCGGATGTCGACTTTCATGAAATCGTCGAACGTGATGGTGCTCATGACGGACCGGGTTACTCGTTGCGGTGGATGCTCGGGCATTCGGCCGGCAACGCTAGCACCGCCCGGCGGCAACGCTCAACCGTCGTCTGTCGCCTTTCCGCTGCCGCCGGAACCGCCACCGTCCGGGCCGCCACTGATATCCTTGACGATCTGCTGCGCGGCCTCGGTGACCTGCTGCATCTCGGCGGCGGCCGTCTTGCCGATATCCTGGAACGCCTGGTTCTGCGCCGCCGACGCCTGCTCGGTCATCTGCTGCAGGGCCTTGAGCGACGCCTCGAAGGCCGCCCGGCCGGCTGTCGCGGCCGCGGTCATCTCGGCCAGCATCGCCTGGGGTGGGCCGCTCGTCGCCATCGCCGCCGTCATGCTCGCCTGCAGGGCCGCCATCGCCTTGGCAAGTTCCTGGCTCTGCTCGACCGCGGACTTCTCGACGGTACCGGCGGCGTCCCTGGTCGACGCGATGATCTTCTGGTAGGCGGCCTGCTGTTCCTTCATGAGCGCGGCGATCGCCGCGGTCGATGACTCCGCGGCGGCGGCGGCGCGAGACGACGGCGTGCTCCCGCCGCTGGTCCCATCGCTGCCGTCCGGTTTGTCGCCGCTCATGCCCTCGACCTTCGTGCGTTGCCGCTCGCGGCAACCGTTCTGCATCTTATAGTTGCATACTACGGGACAATTTTCAAGCAGGCTGAGGCTCCGACGCCGTGCTGTCGTTCCGCCGCGTCCGTCGGCAACCGGGCATCGCGCCCAGCATCGCCTCGGCACGCTTCAACGCCTTGTCGAGGGTCGACATCGTGCGGCCGAGATCCTCGCTCTCGTCGTCGAGCCAGACCGTCAGGGTCCTGAGATAGACCACGCCAAGGCCGCGAGCGCGGACCATCCCGGCCAGTCCGCCGGTGCCGATCCCGGCCGCGGCCAGCATCCAGGTCATCGAGCGCAGGAAGGACGGCCCGCCGGACAAGGCGGTCAACGGGTGACGGCGGGCCTCGGCGGCCAAGCGCCGAATCGCCTCCTTGTGGGGAGCCAGGGCATCGAACCGCCGCATCAGGACGTCGAAAAGCCGATCCCGCGCCGGCTCGTCCGCGTCGAAATGCCCGCCGGCCAGCACCGCCTCGTCGACATGCCGGGCGAAGGCCTCGAGGATGGCCGGACGGCTGCGGAAATGCCGCCGGATCTCGGCAAGCCCGACGCCGGAGCGATCGGCAATGCGATTGAGCGTCGTCGCCGACCACCCCTCCTCGCCAACCAGCGCCATCGTCGCTTCGACGACCTTGCGTTCGATATCGGGCTGCCCGCCGTCACCGGCGCCAGCGCCCCTCTGTGCCTTTCGGGCCATCTGAGCCGCTCCCTGTTCCGGATTCCTGCACTAGACATGGGAACGAAGACAGGGAAACCAAAGCCCCTGGTGAAAGGTGCCCGTCAGGCGAGTTCGCGCGAGCGTTTCGCGGCCGCCGCGATTGCCGCTGTCATCAGCCGCTCCAGGCCGTCCTCGGCCATCAGGACGTCGAGCGCCGCGGCGGTGGTGCCGCCGGGGCTGGTGACGTTGCGCCGGAGCGCGGACGCTTCTTCCGGCGACTGGCGGAGCAACTCGCCTGCGCCGGACACCGTGGTCCGGGCCAGTTGCATCGCGACCTCTGCCGGCAGACCGGCGGCCTCGCCCGCCTTTGCCATGCATTCGACGAGATGGAAGACATAGGCCGGGCCCGAGCCGGAAAGCGCGGTGACCGCGTCCATCAACTCCTCGTCCTCGATCCAGACGATGTCGCCCACGGCAGCGCAGAGACGCTCGGCAGCGGCGCGCTGTCCGGCATCGGCATGGGCATTGGCGGTGAGCACGATCATGCCGCGCTTGATCGCCGCCGGGGTATTCGGCATGGCGCGGACGATCGCCGTGCCGGACCCGAGAACCGTCTCGAATCCATCGATCCGCTTGCCGGCCGCGATCGAGAGAAAACAGGCATGGCCGGCATGGGCAACGAGCCCGGCGACAACCCCGTCCATGACCTGCGGCTTGACCGCCAGGATGACGATGTCGGGCCGGAAATCGGCCGGCACCTCGTCGGTCGCGGCCACCGTCCGGACGCCGAGCCGGGCGATCGCCGCCGCCTGCCCGGCACCGGGTTCGATGACCACCACGTCGTCCGGGGCGGTTCCGGAAGCGAGCCAGCCCTCCAGCATCGCCCCGCCCATCTTTCCGCAGCCCACCAGAAGCAGGCGACCGTTCGTCGTCACGCCTCGCCCACCGTCTCCAGCATGGCGGCGGCCAGCGCGTCCTCGGGCGAATGACCGCCCCACAGACAGAACTGGATCGCCGGGTAGAATCGCTCGCATTCGGTGATCGCGGTCTCGACGATATCGACGACCTGCTCGGTCGTCGGCCCGTTCGCACCGCGCAGGGGCAGCGAATGGCGGAACATCAGCAGCCCCTCCTCGCCCCAGAGGTCGAAATGGCCGACCCACATGCGCTCGTTGCAATTGACCAGGAGCTTGCAGAGCTCGCCGCGCTTGTTCTTCGCGACCTTCATGTCGAAGGCGCAGGAGAGATGCAGCGCGCAGAGCTCCTCCCGCCACGAGAACCACAGGTGATACTCGCACCAGGAACCACTGACCCCGACCGTCAGTTCCTCGTCGCCCTGCCGGTCGAACGGCCATTCGTGGCTCGCCACCACCTGCTCGACGAGATCGAGCGGGTGATAGCTCCGGGTTTCTTCCTGTGAGAGGTATAGGGACATCTAATGAGGCTCCCCCTGCCTTCGAAACATCAATCCGGGAGTTCCCGGCATGACAGGCGCAAAGGCTGCGCCAGACAACAAACACCATACATCTTGGTGCATCGAGCGATATCACACCATAAATGTAGCGCGATCAAGGGAAGATTCCGGAAACCGGCGGCGACCTGACGGGCCGGAATGAAGCCCCGCCGACGGGCACCGAGACCCGGATCAGGGCTTGTCCGGCGCCTTTGCGGCGGCGCCCCCGGACGCCTTGCCCTTCGCGGTCGCGGCTTTCCGTGCCTTCGGCGTGGCGGCGGCCGCGGCCTCGAGCGCCTCGAGCCGCCTGGCGAGCTGTTCGTTCTCCAGCCGGGCGGCCTGCGCCATTTCCTTCACGACCTCGAATTCCTCGCGCGGCACGAGGTCCATGTCGTTCAGGATGCGCTGGAGCTGCTGGCGGAACATCCCCTCGATCTCCTGGCGCGCCGCCTGGAACGAGCCAAGCGCGCCCCCTGCCACGCGGGCCAGATCGTCGAAGAATCGGTTGTCGGTCTGCATCGGCTCGCCTTTCTCGGTTGCCGGGAATATGGGCGGCTTCGGCGGCCGGTGCAACCGTGTCGCGGCGCTTGCGGTGGGACGGGGCCGACTGCTATCACCCGCGCATGCTTACCTTGCCGGCGATCCCCTTCCCCGTCATCGACCCGATCCTCCTGCAGATCGGGCCGTTCGCGATTCGCTGGTACGCGCTCGCCTATATCGCCGGGCTCGTCCTCGGCTGGCGCTACCTGCTGTGGTTCGCCCGGCGTGACTGGACCCCGTTCCAGGACAAGGACGTCGACGACTTCCTGGTCTGGGCAACGCTCGGCGTCGTGCTCGGCGGGCGCACGGGCTACGTGCTGTTCTACAACTTCGGGTACTACCTGCAGAATCCCGGCGACATCCTGATGGTCTGGCAAGGCGGGATGTCGTTCCACGGCGGCCTGATCGGTGTCGTGCTGGCAGTCGTGCTGTTCACCCGCCTGCGCGGCATACCGACGCTCTCCTTCGGCGATTACGTCGCCTGCGTCGCCCCGATCGGCCTGTTTTTCGGCCGAATCGCCAATTTCATCAACGCAGAGCTCTATGGCCGGGTCTCGGACGCACCCTGGGCGATGGTGTTCCCCGGCGGCGGCCCGTTACCGCGTCACCCGAGCCAGCTCTACGAGGCGCTTCTGGAAGGCGCGCTGCTCTTCCTCCTGCTGCTCCTCGCCTCCCGGACCCCGAGGATCCGCCAGACGCCGGGCGCGATGCTCGGCATCCTGCTCGCCGGTTACGCCGCCGCGCGCATGTTCATCGAGCTGTTCCGCGAACCGGATCCGCAGATCGGCTTCCTCTGGTCGGGCATCACCATGGGCCAGTTGCTGTCGCTGCCGATGCTGCTGATCGGCCTCTGGTTCTTCCTGCGAGCCTACCGGCGGTGACATCGCTGCTCGCCGCGCTGGCAGCGGAGATCAGGCAGGACGGCCCGATCACGGTGGACGCCTTCATGGCGCGTTGCCTCGGCGACCCTGATGAGGGCTATTACATGCGCCGGGACCCGTTCGGGGCCGAGGGCGACTTCATCACCGCGCCGGAAACGAGCCAGATGTTTGGCGAACTGCTCGGACTCTGGTGCGTCGATCTGTGGCAGCGCATGGGCAGGCCCGCTCCCTTCCTGCTGGCCGAACTCGGCCCCGGCCGCGGATTGCTGATCGCCGACGCGCTGCGCGCGGCGCGGGTCATGCCCGACTTCCTCGCCGCCGCCCGGCTCCGCCTGGTCGAGACCAGTCCGAGGTTGCGCGCGGCACAGGCGGAGGCCCTCGCCGGCGCCGGCATCGCGCCGGAATGGTGCGACCGCGTCGAGGACCTGCCGGCGCTTCCCTCCCTCGTCCTCGCCAACGAATTCTTCGATGCCCTGCCGATCCGGCAGTTCCGCAGAACCGCCAACGGTTGGGCCGAGCGACGCATCGGCCTCGACGCAGACGCGCAGCTCTGTTTCGTCGACGGCGCGACCGATCCCGCCCTGGCCTCTCTCCTTCCCGCCGCCATGCTGGCGGCGCCGGAAGGCGCGATCGCGGAAATCTGTGAACCGGCCCGGGCCATTGCCCGCCATCTCGCCGGCCGTTTCGCCGAGCGCGCCGGCGCGGCGCTGATCGTCGATTACGGGCCGATGCGGTCAGCCCCCGGCGACAGCCTGCAGGCGGTGAGGAACCATCAGCCGCATCCGGTGCTGGCCAAGCCGGGCAGTGCCGACCTGACCGCCCATGTCGATTTCGAAACTCTGGCCAGGGTTGCCGTCGAGGCCGGCGCCGCGGCGCATGGCCCGATCGCCCAGGGCGACCTGCTTGCCCGGCTCGGAATCGAGGCCCGGGCAAGGCGGCTTGCGGCGGCGATGGACGAGGCCGGCCGCGCCGTGCTGGCACGCGCGCTGAGGCGATTGACCGCCGGCGACCAGATGGGCAGTCTGTTCAAGGCGCTGGCCATCGCCAGCCCCGATCTTGGCCCCCCTGCCGCCTTCGAGCCGCCCCGATGCTGACCAGCCCGAATCTCGCCCTCGACGGAATCGCGCACGGCTTCCTGACGCGCCGGGGCGGGGTGTCGGACGGGATCTACGGCTCGCTCAACTGCGGACCCGGCTCGGCCGACACGGCGGAGGCGGTCGCCGAGAATCGCCGTCGCGCGGTCGCCCGGATCGGCCTCGCGTCGGCAGGTCTCGCGACGCTCTACCAGGTCCATGGCGCCGTCGCGGTCACGGTCGAGGAAGCGTTTGCCCATGACGCCCGCCCGAAGGCCGACGCCATGGTGACCGACCGGCCGGGACTTGCGCTCGGCATCCTGACCGCCGATTGCGCGCCGCTCCTGTTCGCCGATCCGGAGGCAGGTGTCGTCGGCGCCGCCCATGCCGGCTGGCAGGGCGCGCTTGCCGGCGTGGCCCAGGCGACCGTCGCGGCGATGGAGAAGCTCGGCGCCCGTCGCCATGCCATCCGCGCCGCCGTCGGGCCGGCCATTGCCCAGTCCTCCTACGAGGTCGGGCCGGAGTTCGCCGCCCGTTTCCGCGACGCCGACCCCGGCTTCATGAGCTATTTCCGGCCCAGCCGGAAGCCCGGCAGCGACCGTCTGCATTTCGACCTGACCGGTTTCGTCGGGCTGATGCTGCGCCGCGCCGGGATCGCCGCGCCGTCGCTCCTGCGACATGACACCTATGGCGAGGCCGACCGCTTCTTCAGTTATCGCCGGACCACCCATGCGGGCGAGCCGGACTATGGACGGCAGATCTCGCTGATCGCCCTCAAGCAAGGAAGCCAATGATGATTCCGGTGCTGCATTTCGAGCGGACCGAGCTTGCCGCCCGCCAGGACGCCACCTGCCGGGCGATGCGCGCGCAGGGCCTCGACGCCCTGCTGCTGTTCCGCCAGGAAAGCCTCTTCTACCTGACCGGCTTCGACACCTTCGGCTACGTCTATTTCCAGTGCATTGTGCTGACCGCCGACGGGTCGATGACCCTGCTGACGCGCGCGCCCGACCTGCGCCAGGCGCGCCATACCTCGGTGATCGAGGATATCCGCATCTGGGAAGACCGGGCGGGCAGCGACCCGGCCGGCGCGCTTCAAGCGATCCTCGCCGAGAAGGGCCTGAAGGGAGCGCGCGTCGGAATCGAGCTCGAGGCCTATGGCCTGACGGGGCGGAACTGGGAAGCGGTTCGCACCCGGCTCGACGGCTTCTGCCGTCTCGAGGATGCGTCCGACCTGGTAAGCCGCCTGCGGCTCGTCAAGAGCCCCGCCGAGATCGCCTACGTCCGGCGCGCCGCGGAACTGGCCGACCGGGCCTACGACCGGGCGGTCGAACTGGCCGCGCCGGGCGCCGACGAGGGCACGATCCTCGCCGCCATGCAGGGCGCGGTCTTCGAAGGCGGCGGCGATTATCCGGGCAACGAGTTCATCATCGGCTCCGGAGAGGGGGCGCTGCTCTGCCGCTATTTCACCGGCCGCCGGAAGCTCGATCCCAAGGACCAGCTCACCCTCGAATGGGCCGGCGTCTACCGTCGCTATCACGCCGCCATGATGCGAACGGTCCTGGTCGGCAAGGCAAGCCAGCGGCAGCGCGACATGCACGCCGCCTGCGCCGAGGCGCTGGAGGCCTGCGAAGCGGCGCTTCGCCCCGGCCGCCCGATCGGCGAGGTCTTCGACGCCCATGCCCGGGTGCTCGACGGCCGTGGATACCGTGCCCATCGCCTGAATGCCTGCGGCTACGCGATGGGCACGACCTTCGCGCCGAACTGGATGGACTGGCCGATGTTCTATACCGGCAACCCGGAACCGGCGGCTCCCGGCATGGCGTTCTTCCTGCACATGATCCTGATGGACAGCGACCATGGCGAGGCAATGACCCTGGGCCATTCGGTGCTGGTGACGGAAAGCGGAACCGAGCGCCTGTCGCGGTCCTCACTCGAACTGGTCGTTGCCTGAGGGCGGCACGATGCCCTACCTGATAATGTTCCTCGTCTTCATGCTCCTCGGACTGCTGGCAACCTGTGCCATCTAGAACCTTCCTGATCCCGCTGTTCGTCGCGCTCGCCGCCATTCTCCTGGCCTGCCAGCCGATCCCGCAGCCGTTCCGGCCCGACGGCAAGCCGGTGTACCGGGCGACGCCCGGGCCGCGCACCCTGCTGGTCGTCGATCCGATCGTCGATTCGCCGTCCGGCTTCCATGCCCGGCTGGCGGAGGCCCTGCAGAAGCGGGAGATCCCTGCGGTCAGTTCGGGCGAGGTGGCGAACCGCTATCACGTCCGCGGCCGGATCGTCGCCGCACCGCCGACGCGGCCCGACAGCGAACTCGTCATCGTCTGGACACTGTTCGACGGCCAGGGGCAGGAGGTCGTCACGCGCGACAGCCGCTACCTTGTCGACGGCGTGGGCTGGGTGACCGCCGAGGGAAACGAACTGGAAAAGGTCGCGCGACGCGCCGCCTACGAGATCGACAGCCTGATCGGCGGCGGTGAGGCACCGGCCCGGGCGGAGGATTACGAGATCGTCGTGACCGATGTCGCGGGTGCCCCCGGCGACGGCGACCGCGCGCTCGCCCATGCCATGACGCTGCACCTGCGCCGTCTCGGTCTGACGGTTGTCGACAGCGCGGCGGCCGAGTCGATGAAGGTCGCCGCCGACGTCACCGTGGCGCCGTTCCGCAAGGGCTACGAACGGGTCCAGATCGTCTGGCGCCTGAACGACGAGAACGGGCGCGAGCTTGGCGTCGTCCGGCAGGACAATGTCCTGCCGGCGGGAACGCTGGACGGCGCATGGGGCGATATCGCCTTCGCCGCGGCGGAGGGCGGCGCGGAGGGAATCGCCGACCTGATCCGCACCGCGGCGGCCGGCAACAGCGGGCAATAGACGCCGCGGCCGGCGGTGGCCGAGCTGTCGGACCGCGACCGGAATCGGGCCCAGTTACCCGGCAACCGCGGTCGACAGCACCTCGCCGGTACATAAAGTTACCGCAACCGCGAAGATTCGGGCCGTAATACCGTTGCCATAACCCCAACGGGCTTGATACATTCCGCCGCGATTTCGGCCCACGCCATGTCGATTGGCTGATCCTCGCGTCGGCGTTCTGTGACCCGGAAGAATACGTGCTCACCCGTCACCAGTCAGAGGGCGCCCCTCAATGAAAGTGCTCGCCGGCAATAGCAATCGGCCCCTCGCCGACGCGATCGCCGCCTATCTCAACGTTCCGCTCACCAAGGCATCCGTCCGCCGCTTCTCGGACATGGAATGCTTCGTCGAAGTGCATGAGAATGTTCGCGGCGAGGATGTCTTCGTGATTCAGTCGACGTCCTATCCGGCGAACGACAACCTGATGGAGCTGCTGGTCTGCATCGACGCGCTCAAGCGCGCATCGGCCCGGCGGATCACGGCGGTGCTGCCCTATTTCGGATATGCCCGGCAGGACCGGAAGCCCGGGCCCCGGACCCCGATCTCGGCGAAGCTGGTTGCCAACCTGATCACCACGGCCGGCGCCAACCGGGTTCTGACCCTTGACCTTCACGCGGGACAGATCCAGGGCTTCTTCGACATTCCGACGGACAACCTTTTCTCCGCGCCGGTCATGGTGCCGGACATCCGCAAGATCTTCGACAACGGCAACCTGACGATCGTCTCGCCGGATGTCGGCGGCGTGGTGCGCGCCCGCGCGGTCGCCAAGAGGCTTGACGCCGATTTGGCAATTGTGGATAAGCGCCGCGAACGTGCCGGCGTCTCCGAAGTGATGAACATCATCGGCGACGTCGACGGACAGGATTGCATCCTCGTCGACGACATCGTCGATTCGGCGGGAACGCTCTGCAATGCGGCGGCGGCGCTGATCGAGCAGGGCGCCAAGTCGGTGTCCGCCTATGTGACGCATGGTGTGTTGTCGGGCGGCGCGGTGGCCCGTGTCGCCGCATCGTCGATCGATACGCTGGTCACGACGGACAGCATCTGCGCGACCGAGGCGGTACGGGTCTGCAGCAATATCCGGCAGATCTCGATCGCCCCGCTGATCGGTGAAGCGATGCGGCGCATTTCGGAAGAGACCTCGGTTTCCAGTCTCTTCAACTGAACCGCCGCACGGCTTTTTTGAGTTTCGGCCCGCACCCCTGGAGGCGGGCCATAGCCGGCCCCGGCAACAACCGGGGCCATCGTTCGTAAGGAGAGAGAAATGAGCGAGACAGAAACGCTGCTCGCACTGCCGCGTGACCGGGTTGGTAAGGGGTCCTCCCGTGCATTGCGTCGTGACGGGCGGGTACCGGCGGTGGTTTACGGCTCGAAGAAGGAGCCGGAAGCGGTTTCCCTGGAGCGCCGTGTGATCGACAAGGTCGTGTCGACCGGCCACTTCCTGAACACGGTCTACGAGCTGGAATGCGACGGCAACAAGCAGCGCGTGCTGCCGCGTGACCTGCAACTCCACCCGGTCAGCGATGCGGTCGTCCATATCGACTTCCTGCGCGTCGACGCCAATGCCGTGGTGACGATCGACATCCCCGTTCACTTCACGAACGAGGAAGAGAGCCCGGGTCTCGCCCGCGGCGGCGTGCTCAACGTCGTCCGCCACGAGATCGAGATGCATTGCCGCATCGACGCAATGGTCGAGCAGATCGAGATCGATCTCACCGGCTACGAGATCGGCGATTCGATCCATATCTCCAACGTCGCGCTTCCCGACGGCGTCTCGCCGACGATCACCGACCGTGACTTCACGATCGCCACGATCGCCGCGCCGACCGTCGACCTGACGCCGGCGGAGGATGAAGAGGAAGAAATGCCCGAGACCGAGGTCATCCGCGGCAAGGGCGACAAAGACGAGGACGACGCCTGACGGCGTAGTTTCGAGTTCATGCTGTTACTCGTCGGGCTGGGAAATCCCGGCCCCGAGCATGCGCGTGACCGGCACAATCTGGGGTTCATGGCGGTCGAGACGATCATCGACCGCCATGACTTCGGACCGGCCCGCAGCCGCTTCCGGGGCCTCGTCGCAGAGGGCCGGCTCGGCAACGAGCGGGTGCTGGCGCTGTGCCCGTTGACCTACATGAACAACAGCGGCGAATCGGTCGGCGAGGCGATGCGGTTCTACAAGCTCGCCCCCGAACAGCTTGTCGTGATCTATGACGAGCTTGACCTGGCACTTGGCAAGATCCGGATGAAGACCGGCGGCGGCAGCGCCGGCCACAACGGCATCCGTTCCATCACCGCCCATGTCAACGGCGACTATCGCCGGCTGCGGCTGGGTATCGGCCATCCCGGCGACCGCGCCCGGGTCATCGCCCACGTGCTGAAGCCGTTCTCGGGCGAGGAGCGGCCGATCATCGACGACATGCTGGATTGCGTCGCCGAGGCCGCCCCGAAACTCGGCGACGGCGACGATCCCGGATTCATGACACTTGCCGCGCGCCTCATGCACGAGCGCCGCGCAGCCAGTCCCGAGAGGACCTGAAATGGGCTTCAGATGCGGCATCGTCGGCCTGCCGAACGTCGGCAAATCGACCCTGTTCAACGCGCTGACCGAAAGCGCGCAGGCGCAGGCGGAAAACTACCGCTTCTGCACGATCGAACCGAATGTCGGCCGGGTTCCGGTTCCCGACCCCAGGCTCGACCGGCTGGCGTCGCTCGCGAAATCGCGCTCGGTCGTGCCGACCCAGCTTACCTTCGTCGATATCGCCGGCCTGGTCCGGGGCGCCTCGAAGGGCGAGGGGCTGGGAAACAAGTTCCTCGGCCATATCCGCGAAGTGGACGCCATCGTCCATGTGCTGCGCTGTTTCGACGACGACGACATCAGTCGTGACGAAGGCCCGGTCGACCCGGTGTCGGACGCCGAGATCGTCGAGACCGAGCTCATGCTGGCCGACATGGAAAGCCTGGAAAAGCGCCGCGAGGGCCTGCTGAAACGGACCCGCGCCGCCGGCAAGGAAGGCGAGGAAGCGAAGAAGCGGGTCGCCCTGGTCGATCGCATTGCCGCCGAGCTGCGTGAGGGGCGGCCGGCGCGCACGCTCGCTATCGACGAGAGCGAGCGGGCGATGTTCCGCGAGCTTCAGCTGCTGACCTCCAAGCCGATCCTCTATCTCTGCAACGTCGAGGAATCGGCCGCCGCAACCGGGAACGCCTATTCCGCCGCCGCCGAGGCGATGGCGGAACGAAGCGGCGCCGCCGCCGTCGTCATCTCGGCCGCGATCGAGGCGGAGATCGTGCAACTGCCGCCGGAGGAGCGCGAGCTCTTCCTCGCCGAGCTCGGTCTCGAGGAAACCGGCCTGACGCGGGTCATCCAGGCCGGCTACCGCCTGCTGAACCTCGTTACCTATTTCACCGTCGGCCCGAAGGAAGCGCGCGCCTGGACGATCACCTCCGGGACGCGGGCGCCGCAGGCCGCGGGTGTCATCCATACCGATTTCGAGAAGGGCTTCATCCGCGCCGAAACCACCGCCTACGACGACTATGTCGGCAAGGGTGGCGAGACCGGCGCCAAGGAAGCCGGCCTGATGCGCCTGGAAGGCAAGGACTACGTCGTCCGCGATGGCGACGTGCTACTGTTCCGCTTCGCGGTCTGAGAGGGGGAGGACAGCGCGATGACTCTCGCCTATTGGGAAGACGTGGTACCTGGCACCGTCACCGAGTATGGCGGCTATACGGTCAGCGAGGAGGAGATCATCGCTTTCGCGACCGAGTTCGATCCGCAGTCCTTCCATATCGACCGGGACGCCGCGAAATCGCATTTCTACGGCGGCATCATCGCCAGCGGCTGGCACACCGCCGCGCTGCTGATGCGGATGATGGTCGACAACAGGCTGAGCGGGATGAAATCGCAGGGCTCGCCCGGCGTCTCCGAGCTGCGCTGGCTGAAGCCGGTGCGCCCGGGAGACACCCTCCGCGTCCGCCAGGAAATCCTGGGCACCCGCCCGCTGAAGAGCCGGCCCGGCATCGGCGCCGTGGAGAACGAGTTCACCGTGCTCAACCAGCATGACGAGCCGGTGCTGCGGATGCGCTCGACCGGCTTCTTCGGGCGCCGCCCGGACGATGCCGCCACGGAGTCCTGAGACGATGAGCGACAAGGACACGAAGACCTACCTGGAAGATGTGCCGGTCGGCGTCGCGCGAATCTACGGCCCGAAGACCGTCACCCGCGACGAGATCATCGCCTTCGCCACCAAGTTCGACCCGCAACCCTTCCATGTCGACGAGGAGGCGGCGAAGGACAGCATCTTCGGCGGCCTCGTCGCATCCGGGTGGCATACCGCGTCCATCGCCATGCGGCTGCTGGTCGACGGTTCGGTCAAGAACAACGCCGGCCTCGGATCGCCGGGTTTCGACGACCTGCGCTGGTTGAAGCCGGTTCGCCCCGGCGACGCGCTTCGCGTCCGTTCGACCTGCATCGAGATCAAGCCCTCGCGGTCCAAACCGCACATGGGATCGGCGCGCTTCAAGACAGAGGTCCTGAACCAGAACGACGAGGTCGTGCTCGACTTCTATTCGACCGGACTGATGCTGCGCCGGCCGGATCGCGACCGGACCGCCGACTGAATATTCCGCCGAGATTAAGTTCTCCCCTCCGGATTGCACTGACGCTAAACTTCCCCACCGGGAATGGGGGCAGGGCCGACCGCGACCGCGCGACAAGCGCGCCGGAACCGGTGGCGGCATCATGTAACAGACGCTGCGGGCGTCAGAACATACAGGCACAGGGGGCTCGTTCAGGAACATGGAAGTCGTAAACGGATTCGGCGTCTTCGTCATCGTCGTCGTGGTGCTGGCCCTCATCATCGTCTTCATGGGCGTCACCACCGTGCCGCAGGGGCATGCCTATACCGTCGAACGGTTCGGCCGTTACACGCGAACCCTGTTCCCCGGCCTCAATCTGATCGTTCCCTTCGTCGACCGGATCGGCGCCAAGCTGAACATGATGGAACAGGTCCTCGACGTTCCGCAGCAGGAAGTCATCTCCCGCGACAACGCGATGGTGACGGTCGACGGGGTCGTCTTCTACCAGGTCCTCGATGCCGCAAAGGCGGCCTACGAGGTCCGTGACCTCACGCTGGCGATCCTCAACCTCACGATGACCAACCTGCGCACCGTCCTGGGCTCGCTCGACCTCGACGAGGCGCTCGCCCAGCGTGACCAGATCAACGCCCGCCTGCTGACCGTCATCGACCTCGCCACCAATCCCTGGGGCATCAAGGTGACGCGCGTCGAGATCAAGGATATCGAGCCGCCCGCAGATCTCGTCCAGGCAATGGGCCGGCAGATGAAGGCGGAACGCGAGAAGCGGGCAACCATCCTGCAGGCCGAGGGCGCCCGGCAAGGCGAGATCCTGCGCGCCGAGGGCGAGAAGCAGGCCGCGATCCTCGAGGCCGAGGGCCGGCTCGAGGCCGCGAACCGCGACGCCAAGGCGCGCGAGCGACTGGCCGAGGCGGAAGCCCGCGCGACCGCCATGGTTTCGGCCGCGATCGCCGAGGGCGACGTGCAGGCGATCAACTATTTCGTCGCCCAGCGCTACGTCGAGGCGATGAAGGAAATCGGCGCGGCCCCGAACTCGAAGCTGGTCCTCATGCCGATGGAGGCGACCGGCCTGATCGGCTCGCTCGGCGGAATCGGCGAGCTGACGCGGGAGATCTTCGGCAAGGGTGGCGGCAGCAGCGGCCCGGCCCCGAGCCGTACGCCGCCGTCGCGTCCGCGGACCCGCGCGACCACCACCGCAACCGCGCCGACCAGCACCGTGACTGCCCCGACCAGCGCCGCCGTGCATGGCATTCCAGGGGTATCGGCGGTCACCGCCAGCGTGCCTAGCGTCGGAGGCCGGCAGGGCGCCTGACGATGGATCCGATCCTTCAGTATTTCGTCGAACTCGGTTACTGGGGCTGGTTCATCCTGGGCGGCCTGCTGCTGATCCTCGAGATCTTCGCCCCCGGCACGATCTTCCTCTGGCTCGGTGTGTCGGCGGGAATCACCGGCTTCCTCGCGCTGTTCTGGCCGGACGCGAACTGGGAAACGCAGTGGCTCACCTTCGCGGTGCTGTCGGTCGTCAGCATCGCGTTGTCGCGTTACTACCTGCGGCGACATCCGATCGAGAGCGACGACAACAATCTCAACCAGCGGGGCACGGCGCTGATTGGCAAGAAGCTGACCCTCGTGACCGCGATCAGCGCCGGACGCGGCCGCGCACAGGTCGACGATTCGACCTGGACCGTGGAAGGTCCCGATCTGCCGGCCGGAACGGTCGTCGTCGTCAAGGCGGCGCAGGGGACCATTCTCGAGGTCGCCCCCCTCGACGGCGAAAAACCTGCGAGCAGCCCCGCCGCCTGACAAGCCCGGGCCACGGCCCCCTTGCAAGGCGCAGGCGCATGCCTAGACTGCCGCTCAGGACAAACCGGGGAGATCGGCATGGGCGAATTCGTGCAACTGACGGCGGCGGACGGGCATCGCCTGCAGGCATACAAGGCGGTGCCAGGCGGCACGGTTGAAGGCGCGATCGTCGTCATTCAGGAGATTTTCGGCGTCAACAGCCATATCCGGAGCGTCTGCGACGGTTTCGCCGGCGACGGCTACCTCGCGATCGCACCGGCCCTCTTCGACCGCACCGAGCGCGACATCGAACTCGGCTACGCGGCCGACGACATCGCTCGCGGGCGTGCCCTGAAGGGCGAAGTCGGATACGACGAGGCCCTGCTCGACACCGCCGCCGCCATCGCCGCGCTGGGCGACCGGCACCGGGTCGGCATCGTCGGTTACTGCTGGGGCGGCTCGGTCGCCTATCTCGCCGCCTGCCGCCTGGACGGCCTGTCCGCGGCGGTCGGCTATTACGGCGGACAGATAGCGGACTTCGCGGCCGAGACACCGAAGGTCCCGACCATGCTGCATTTCGGGCGCAGCGACGCCTCGATCCCGATGGCGGCCGTGGAGAAGGTCCGGGCCGCGCAGCCGGGCGTGGAATGCCACCTCTACGATGCCGGCCACGGCTTCAACTGCGACCAGCGGGGCTCCTACGACAAGACATCGGCGGCGGTTGCGCGGGAGCGCACGCTCTCCCATTTCCTCCAGCATCTGAGGGGCTGAGCGGCCTCAGACGAAGTCGAGCGTCACGCCGCAGGCATCCGCCGGCGCGACGCGGATTCCGGTCGCCGTGTCCCGATGGGGCACCCCGTTCCGGGCCAGGACGTCACGCGCGGCCGCCGGGCCGCCGCAATCGATCTCGAGTCCGACCAGCGCCTCGTCCGACCCACCGGCATCCGGATAGTCCGCGGCGGCACGCGCCGGTGAGAGGAAGCGGATCGTCGTGCCGCCGAGATCGAGACGCAATTCGTCCGCGTCGTCGTGCCGGACCGCGTCCGGCCCAAGCAGCCGGACATAGGCGACGGCCAGCGAGGCGGGCGCCACATGGCGGGCGACGATGGCACTGACCCGACGCGCCCCGTTCGCATGGACGAGCCATTCCCGTCGCCGCATCAGTTCCGGCGTGAGATGCTGGACGATGAACAGCCGGAGTCCCGGAACCTCCTCGGCCGGCAGGTGGACGAGAGCGAAGCGGGGCTCGACGTCGCCTTCCCGCAGCTCGAGCTTTCGCGACAGGTCGCGCAACGGCGACGGCGCAAGTCCGCCTGCCGAGAGCTGCTGCCGAGTCGCGGGCGCGTCGCCACTGGCCAGCGCCAGTCCCAGGAGTCCTTCGCCCCGGGCCTCGAGGAATCTGTCGAGACCGTTCGATTCCCCGCCTGCCTCGACGATCCCGAGCAGCTCGAGATAGTCGTTCTCGAACATGATGCAGTAGTTCGCCGTTGCCCAGCCGGTGTGCCGGCCGCGGGGCGTCATGGTGAAGCCCAGGCGCTCGTAAACGGCGCGCGCCGCCTCAAGGCCCGCGACACCGATCAGAACATGGTCAAGGCCGGTGATCCCGTGGGCGAGCCGCGACGGCGCGGCGGGCGTCGGCCGGGACACGGTCAGTCGCCCTCGAACTGGCAGAGCGAGCGGACCCGGATCCCGAGGGTGTCGAGCCGCTCGCGGCCGCCCAGCGCCGGCAGTTCGACGATGAACGCGGCGCCGACGATCTCGCCGGCCATCCGGCGGATCAGCTTGACCGCCGCTTCCGCCGTGCCGCCGGTCGCCAGCAGGTCATCGACAATCAGCACGTTCTCGCCGGCCACGATCGCATCCTGGTGGATCTCCATCACGTCCGTGCCGTATTCCAGCTCGTATTCCTGCTGCTCCGTCTGCCAGGGCAGCTTGCCCTTCTTGCGAACGGGCACGAACCCGACACTGAGCTGGTGCGCGACCGCGCCGCCGAGAATGAAGCCACGCGCCTCGATCCCGACCACCTTGTCGATCCGGTCGCCGGCATAGGGCCAGACCAGTTCGTCGACCGCCCGGCGAAAGCCGCGCGCGTCCTGCCAGAGCGTGGTGATGTCGCGAAAAATGATCCCCGGCTTCGGATAATTCGGAATCGAGCGAATCAGCGATTTGACGTCCATTCGGCGATGGCTCCCGTCAGGCTTTGAGAAGGCGGCCGGCGACCGCATCGAGGCGCCGGAGCAAATCCGGGTCGCGCGCATCCGGCGCGGTGATCAGGGCATTGTCGAGGGCATGATGACAACCCTGCCCGCAGGGCCCGCGGCGTCCGGCGAGCACCGGCGCCGTGCGACGCACCAGA
This sequence comes from Oceanibacterium hippocampi, assembly GCF_900172325.1. GTDB lineage: Bacteria > Pseudomonadota > Alphaproteobacteria > Sneathiellales > Sneathiellaceae > Oceanibacterium > Oceanibacterium hippocampi. The sequence goes on from NZ_FWFR01000003.1 coordinate 704,470, forward strand.
TCGCGTGCCTTGTCGGCGTTCGACAGCAGGACCTCGATGATCGCCGAGACCTCGACATGATCGTGGTCGGGATGCCAGCAATCGAAATCGGTCACCATCGCAACGGTGGCGTAGCAGAGTTCGGCTTCCCGGGCGAGCTTGGCCTCCGGCATGTTGGTCATACCGATGACGTCGCAGTTCCAGCTCCGGTAAAGCTCAGATTCAGCGCGCGAGGAGAATTGCGGCCCCTCCATCGCCAGGTAGGTGCCGCCGCGAACAACCGGGATATCGCCGGCCCGCGCCGCCGTCTCGAGCGCATCGCCGAGCCGCCCGCAGGTCGGGTGGGCCATCGACACGTGGGCAACGAGGCCCCTGCCGAAGAAGCTCTTCTGGCGCGCGAAGGTGCGGTCGATGAACTGGTCGACCAGCACGAAGGTACCGGGCGGCAGGTCATCGCGGAACGAGCCCACGGCGCTGAGCGAGAGAATCTCGGTGACGCCGGCCCGTTTCATGCAGTCGATGTTGGCGCGGAAGTTGATGTCGCTCGGACCGAGCGGATGGCCGCGCCCGTGACGTGGCAGGAAAACCAGTTGGACGTCGCCAAGGCGACCGAAGAAGAGCGCGTCGGAGGGCTCGCCGAACGGCGATTCCACCCGCTCCCAGCGGGTGTCCTCGAGGCCCTCGATATCGTAGACGCCGCTGCCGCCGATGATGCCGATGACCGGCGTCGTCTCGCCGTCGCCCATTGCCTGTCACTCCCTGTTACGAAGCCATCGCAGTCTGCCCCGCCCCCCGGGCCCGATCAAGCGGGCCGGTCGCCGCCGCGATTGCAAGGAAAAGGGCCGCGACAGGGGCCGCGGCCCTTTGGCCGATTCAGTTCGTCAGTCCCGTGCCTGTCCGAGCGCGGGCTCAGTGCAAGTCGGACCAGACCTTGCGCTTCACGGCATAGAGAAGCCCGGTCAGCACGATGAGGAAGATGATCACGCCGATGCCGGTCTGCTTGCGCGCTTCCATCTTCGGCTCGGCCGCCCAGGCGAGAAAGACGGTGACGTCCTTCGCCATCTGGTCGACGGTCGCCGGCGTGCCGTCGGAATATTCGACCTGATCGTCGAACAGCGGCGGCGGCATGCCGATCCCGCCACCCGGGAAGTACTTGTTGTAGTGCATGCCTTCGCGCAGCTCGACATCGGCCGGCGGCTCGCTGTAGCCCGCCAGGATGGCGTGGATGTAATCCTCGTGCCCTTCCCGCGCCTTGACGATCAGCGAAAGATCCGGCGGCAGGGCGCCGCCGTTCGCCGCCCGCGCCGCCTTGTCGTTGTCGAACGGGCTCGGGAAACGATCGGCCGGGATGCCCGGACGCTCGAACATGTCGCCGGCGTCGTCGGGACCGTCGGTCACCTCGTATTCGGCGGCGAAGGACTTCACCTGGTCCGCCGAATAGCCGAGATCGGTCAGGTTCCGGAAGGACACCAGCCGGAGCGAATGGCAGGACGAGCAGACTTCCTTGTAGACCTGCATGCCCCGTTGCGCCGCCGCCCGGTCGTAGGTGCCGAACGGACCGCTGTGGTGCCATTCCAACTCGGGCGGCTCGGGGGTCCCTTCGGACGCGGCCAGTGCCGCGACGCTGAAGCCGAGGGTGAGGGCGATTCCGGCTCCGGCCAGACGAAGTGCCTTGAGCATCATGCTTTCTCCTTGGCCGGAGTGGATGCCTGGCCATTGCCGAGAACCGATTCCGCGATGCTCTTGGGCAACGGCTTCGGCTGCTCGAACCAGCCGACCAGCGGCATGATGACCAGGAAGTGCAGGAAGTAGTACGCGGTCGCGACGCGGCCGAAGACGATGAACCAGCCTTCCGGCGGCTTGCCGCCGATGTAGGTCAGCGCGACCACGTCGATCACCAGCAGCCAGAACAGCTGCTTGTAGATCGGCCGGAACCGTGCCGAGCGCACCCGCGAGGTGTCGAGCCAGGGCAGGACAAACAGGATCAGGATCGCCGCGAACATCGCGATCACCCCGCCGAGCTTGTCCGGAATGGCCCGCAGGATCGCGTAGAACGGCAGGAAGTACCATTCCGGCACGATATGCGGCGGCGTCACCAGCGGATCGGCCGGCGTGTAGTTGTCCGGATGTCCGAGCATGTCCGGGCTGTAGAACACGAACAGGCAGAAGATGATCAGGAACACGCCGATCCCGAACAGATCCTTCACCGTGTAGTAGGGATGGAACGGGATCTGGTCCGCCCGACTTTTCATGTCGAGGCCGGTCGGGTTGTTCGAGCCGTGCTCGTGAAGCGCCCAGATATGCAGGATGACCACGCCGACGAGCACGAACGGCAGCAGGTAATGCAGGCTGAAGAACCGGTTCAGCGTCGGATTGCCGACCGAGAAACCGCCCCAGAGCCAGGTCACGATGCTTTCGCCGACCCCCGGTATGGCCGAGAACAGGTTGGTGATGACCGTCGCGCCCCAGAAGCTCATTTGGCCCCAGGGAAGCACGTAGCCCATGAAGGCGGTCGCCATCATCAGCAGCAGGATCACCAGGCCGAGCCACCAGAGGATCTCGCGCGGAGCCTTGTAGGAACCGTAATAGAGACCGCGGAAGATATGGATATAGACCGCGATGAAGAAGAAGGACGCGCCGTTGGAATGCAGGTAGCGGATCAGCCAGCCGTAATTCACGTCGCGCATGATGCGCTCGACGCTCAGGAAGGCCAGATCCGCGTGCGGCGTGTAATGCATGGCCAGCACGATGCCGGTCACGATCTGCAGAACCAGCATCATCCCGGCGAGGCTGCCGAAATTCCACCAGTAGTTCAGATTGCGCGGCGCCGGATAGGCGACCAGCGTGCCATGCACGAGAGAGAAGATTGGAAGCCTGTACTCGACCCACTTGACGATCGGGTTCTTGGGCTCAAAAGGCGTCATCGACGACATGCTGCTGTCCCCTTACCCGATCTTGATGCGGTCATCGCTGATGAACTCGTACTCCGGCACGACCAGATTGGCCGGCGCCGGGCCCCGGCGGATCCGGCCCGAGGTGTCGTAGTGCGAGCCATGGCACGGGCAGAACCAGCCGTGGTAGTCGCCCGCATAGCCGAGCGGGATGCAGCCCAGATGGGTGCAGACGCCGACGAGGACGAGCCACTGCGCCTCGCCTTCCTTGACGCGCGCGGAATCGGCCTGCGGATCGGGCAGGTCATCGAGCGGAACCGCCTCGGCCTCCTCGATCTCGGCCGCCGTGCGATGGCGGATGAAGACCGGCTTGCCGCGCCATTCCACGGTAATCGCCGAGCCTTCCGCGACACCGGAGATATCGACCTCGATCGAGGCCAGCGCCAGCGTGTCGGCGGCCGGGTTCATCTGCGCGACAAACGGCCAGACCGCTGCACCCGCACCAACGACGCCAAAGGCGCCCGCAGCGATATAGAGGAAGTCGCGGCGTTTTACGCCGTCGTCACCGGCGCTCACTTCCGGGCTTGCGGTCGTCATTCGGGTCCCTCAATTTACCTCGTGAATGCGGCACCCTGTCCGTGCCACGACAACGATTCCGGCCCCCTCAACAGAGCCTTGTCAATGGTCCGCGACACCATGGGGAGTCAGCTACCACCGGCGGCTTCGTCTAGCACAATACTTTTTCACTGGCAAACGCTAGCAGGTGCCTGATGCGGCTGGCCCTTTTCGAACCGGACATTCCACAGAACGTGGGCGCCGCGATCCGGCTCGCCGCCTGTCTCGGCGTTGCCCTCGATATCGTCGGACCCTGCGGCTTTCCGCTCGGCGACCGCGACCTCAGGCGCGTGGCCATGGATTACGGCGCACTGGCGGACGTCACGCGGCACGTTTCCTGGGCGAGTTTCACGGCGACCCGCGCCGAGGGCCGGCTGGTCGTGCTGTCGACCGGCGCCGAGACCGCCTACACGGAATTCCGGTTCGCCGCCTCCGACATACTGCTTATGGGCCGAGAAAGCGCGGGCCTGCCCGCGCCGGTCCAGGCCGGCGCCGACGCGCGCCTCACGATCCCGATGGCGCCGGGCGCGCGCTCCCTGAATGTCGTGGTCGCGGCCGCGATGGTGCTTGGCGAGGCGCTCCGCCAGGATCGCGCCCGGAACGGCTGAGTGGCGCACGCGGCTTCCGAAAGCCCGCCGCCTGTGCTAGCCAGCCCCGATCGGATCGGCGAGACAAGCGGAGCGGCAAACGATGACGGATGTAACCACGGCAACGGTCGAGGCGCGGAAGAAACAGGCATCCGACTGGTTTCGCGAGCTCCGGGACCGGATCTGCGCGGCTTTCGAGGCGATCGAGGAGGCCTCCGACGGACCGCTTGCCGAGGCGCCGGCCGGCCGTTTCGAGCGGAAGCCGTGGGAGCGGCCGGAAGGCGGCGGCGGCGAGATGTCGGTCATGCGCGGCCGCGTCTTCGAGAAGGTCGGGGTCAACATCTCGACCGTCCATGGCCGCTTCTCCGAGGAGTTCCGCAAGTCGATCCCCGGCGCCGCCGACGACGGCCGGTTCTGGGCGTCCGGCGTCTCGCTGGTCGCGCACATGCAGTCGCCGCGCGTCCCGGCGGTACATATGAACACGCGACATATTGTCACGAGCAAGGCCTGGTTCGGCGGCGGTGGCGACCTGACCCCGATGCTGCCGAACGATGCCGACCGCGAGATCTTCCATGCCGCCTTCAAGGCGGCCTGCGACAAGCACGATCCGGAGTATTACCCGCGCTTCAAGAAGTGGTGCGACGAGTATTTCTACCTGCCGCACCGGCAGGAGCCGCGCGGCGTCGGCGGCATCTTCTATGACTATCTGGAGAACGACTGGGAGGCGGATTTCGCCTTCACCCGCGATGTCGGACTGGCTTTCCTGGACGTCTATCCGAAGATCGTCCGCGCCCACATGAATGAAGGCTGGACCGAGGCGGAACGGGAAACCCAGCTGGTCAAGCGCGGCCGCTACGTCGAATTCAACCTGATCTACGATCGCGGGACGCTGTTCGGACTGAAGACCGGCGGCAACATCGACGCGATCCTGATGTCGATGCCGCCGACCGCGAAATGGCCGTGAGCCGGGAACGGCCCTGACCGTGCCGCTGGCGGCGGGCTAAAGGCTTCGCTAAAGTGCCGCCTGCCTGACAACGAGGAGGAACCTCCCTTGCAACCGAGCCGGCTTGCGGCACGCCTTGTCGCCACCTTCATGCTGATCTCCCTCGCCGCCCTTTCGGGCGCCGGCCGCGCCTCGGCCGCCGACCTGAAGATCGGCGCCTTCGTCGGCAGCTGGCAGGGCAGCGCGATTTCGGAAAGCGAGATCAGCGTCAACTTCCAGATCACCGCGCGCGATCTCGATGTCGTCCTTCGTACCGATGACGACGGCGGCTTCACCATCACCTGGTCGACCGTGCTGCGCCAGAAGGGCGACCCGGGCAAGCCGGCCGAGGTCCTGAAGCAGACCACACGAAGCTTCCTGCCGAGTGCGAGGCCGGGCGTCTGGTCTGGCGGCGGCGACGCGCTTCTCGATCCGCCGTACATCTGGGCGCGGATCGCCGGCAACAGCCTCCGCATCTACTCGCTGGCGGTTTCCGACAGCGGCGCCTACGAGATGCAGGTCTACGACCGGACCCTGAGCGGCCTTGGCATGGAACTGGAATTCCGCCGCATCATCGACGGCGAGACGGCGCGAACCGCCAGGGGCCGCCTGATCAAGGTCGCGGACTAGTCCGCCCGGCCGTTCGCGAGGACGCGAGCGCGTCTGTCCCGTCGAGTAGGCCTGCTCCCCTGCACCGGCTCCCGTCGGCCATCGAGCATCCCTTTCGAGTCGACCTGTTTCTGCGCGCCGCGCGCCGCCGCGCCGCCTCGCCGCGCATCCTCGCCGGTCGCGATTCTTCGCGATAGACCAACGGTTCGAAGGTGGCCAGGGTATCCGGAGAACGAAAAACAAGAAAAACCCGGGACAAATGGAGGCGACCGATGAACATCCAATCGACGAGCGTTCTCAGTGACGACGAGCAGCGTATCCTGAGCCGGATTGCGCACTATGGAATAACGGATCAGTACATCGATACTGACGAATCCCTGTGGCATCCCTTCGTGGGTGACGAGCTGATGCTCAAACCCCTGCGCTTCGACCTTAGGAATTCCTTGTATGTCTGCATATTGTGGGCAAAGCAGCCCGGCGTCCTGGGTCGTCATCGTCATCGCAGCCCCGTCACGGGATTTACTCTCGAAGGCGGATGGCGCTACGCTGAGTATGATTGGGTGGCCAAGCCTGGCGATCTGGTTCAGGAGAATCCTGGCGCGATCCATACCCTGATCGCCGAGAAGGGCATGAAGACCTTGTTTTTCGTCAATGGCTCGCTGGAATTCTACGATGAGCATGACGTGTTGCAGGACACCATGGACGTCTTCTCCTTCCTGGATCTCTACGTGTCGCATTGCGATGCGAACGGCCTGCCCGTGAACGAGCGTCTGATCTTCTGACAATGTCCCGATAGGGACTTTGCGCAGGGCGTTCCAATGGAGGCTGCTATGGGGAATGGCGGTTCCACAGGGAAACGAAGCGACAATGCGCCGAGTGCCGCGGAAGCGCAGCTGTCGGTTCAGCGTGAATTGCGTCGGAACATCCTCGACGACGCTTCCGGGCCGCAATGGGCGCAGGCTCGCGACCTGGCCGCCCACATGCTGCTGCATCTCGATTCTCCTCTCGACTGCTCACGAATTGCCAGTCGATGGATCAGGGAGGCGTTCCGCTGCGATCGCGCGGATATCGGCCTGGGCAGCCCTTCCGATCAGTTTTACGCGCCGGGCTTCGCGGAATCACGGTCGCCCGACGATGAAATCGTCTCGATCGCCGGATTGTCCGTCAACAATCGGGACAAGGGTGTACGCGCGCTGTGGTTCTCGGAACGACCGCTCGTCTATGCGGATCTTTCCCAGGAGTCCCGTTTCGGAACGGAATTGCGGCGCTGGTTCCTGAAGAACGGCGTGCGATCGAAGCTCGCCTGGTCGATTTCCAATCGAGGCGCGCCGCTCGGCTTGATCTGCATCGACTGGATCGAGCAACCGTTACCCTGGAGCAGCGCCCTCGTCGATCGTTTCCAGGATGTCTGCGACGGAATACTGAACCCGATCATCGGATCCAGTTTCGCCCTGAACGCAGCATACGGTTGCGGAGATGCTTCTGATTCCGGCCTCAGGTCGGCAGACGGATCGGTCCACGACGCGGACATTACCTGCCTGTTGAAGCATCTCTCGGACGCGGAACTCAGGGTAGCGCAACTCGCCGCCTGCGGATTGAGATACAAGGAAATCGCTTTTGCACTGGATCGATCGTTTTCGACCATCGATCATCAGTTGCGCAGCGTCAGAACGAAACTGAATGTGCGCAACCAGGCCGAGCTCGTGGGGCTACTGGCGCGTTACGCGCCGAAATTCAAGCAACGGCAAGGGGTGAACTAGCCTCTCTGAAGCCAGCCTGTTGAGCGTCGACGGCCGGAACCGCGTCCGATCCGCCCGAACCCCGGTTCGGGCGGATCGGCTTTCGTTCGGACATTCAGTCAATCTCGTCCAGGTCGTAGACCCGCATCGCAGTGCCGCGGAACAGGCGCTCCTGCTCGTCCTCGGAGAAACCGGCGGCAATCTTCTTGAAGGCATTCCAGAGCACCGCGTAGGAAACCGAGAGCCGGTCGACCGGGAAATTGCTCTCGAACATGCAGCGGTCCGGTCCGAACAGATCGATGCAATGCAGGTAGATGTCGCGATGCGCGGCGACGACCTCGTCCGAGCTCGCCGGCCGCTCGCGCTTGTGCCAGTCGTAGCCGTTGATCGGCATGGCCAGCCCGCCTAGCTTCACCGAGACATTGGTGCAGGTCGCGAGTTCCGCCATGTCCCGGCGCCAGCCGGCCAGCAGCTCGTCGCGCTTGCCCGCGTAGGGGCCGATGCCGACATGGCCGCCGACATGGTTGAGGATGATCCCGGTATCGGGGAAGGCGCGCGCCAGGTCGGTCAGTTCCGGGATCTGCGGATGATAGAGCCAGGCCTCGAAGGTCAGGCCCATCGGCGCAAGTTCCGCGAAGCCGGCGCGAAACTGCTCGGAAAGCAGCATCTCGCGCGGCGGATTGTGATGGCCGTTGTGGATCTCCTCGCTCGGATCCCACGAGGCGGCATGACGGATACCGCGGAAGTATCCCTTGCCCACCTCCAGATGCGCGGCAAGGACATCGGCGACCCTGGCGCCGAGCAGCAGATCCGCGTGACCGACGATCCCGCCGATCCGGGTCGTCGCGTCCGGGCGACGGGCCGATTCCTCGGCCATCGCCGCGACATACTCCGTTTCGCCGAGCGGCCGCATCTCCTCCGGGCCGTCGGTCCGGTAGTCGGACGTGCAATCGATGAACACGGTCTGTTCGATACGGTGGCCGCTGCCCGTGTCGGCGAAGAGATCGTCGAGATCGTACGTTCCCCACCTTGGCGATCCGGGCACCCTCCAGAGATGATGGTGCGGATCGACGATCGCCCGTGACGGGTCGATCACCGGCTCGATCACCTGGTCGAGCCAGGCCTGATGGGTCGCGTCGCGGGTCATCTGAACTCCTTAGCGTTGCACTCAGCGGGTTCCGAACAGACGGTCCCCGGCATCGCCGAGACCGGGTACGATATAGGCCTTCTCGTTGAGCTTCTCGTCGAGCGAGGCGACGAAGATCTGCAGCCCCGGATGGGCGTCCTGCACGACCTGCACCCCCTCCGGCGCCGCGACCAGCGCCATGAAGCGGATGCTCTCGTCCGGCACGCCATGCTCGTTCAGCAGGTCGACCGCGGCGGCCGCCGAATAGCCGGTCGCCAGCATCGGATCGACGGCGATGAAGATCCGCCCGGTCGGGTCCGGCAGCTTGTTCAGGTAATGCACCGGCCGCTTGGTGACAGGATCCCGGTACATGCCGAGATGGCCGACCCGGGCAGACGGCATGAGGTCGAGCAGGCCGTCCGCCATGCCGAGGCCGGCGCGCAGGATCGGCACGATCGCGACCTTCTTGCCTTCCAGCACGGGCGCCTCCATCGCGCAGATCGGCGTCTCGATCGTCTCGGTCGTCAGCGGCAGCTCGCGGGTGATCTCGTAGCCCATCAGCAGCGCGATCTCGCGCAGCAGATGGCGGAAGGTCTTGGTCGACGTCTCAGCGTTTCGCATGTGGCTGAGCTTGTGCAGGATCAGCGGGTGATCGAGGATGTGCAGCTTGGGGAAGCGCGGATCGAAGGCCATGGGCGGGTTACCTGATCGTGGGCGGAGATCGCCAATGTAGCGACCGCATCCGGCCGGCGGAAGTCCTCGCGGCACGCCTATTGCCGGCGGGCCGTCGGGACATTGCCGACCATGTCGCCTGTCCGCTGAACGGATGAGCCGCGCGGGGCAGCATTCAGCGGGCGGTGATACGCCCCTCCACCACGGGCGCAACCGTGCCCTGGCCGGCGATCCGGTCGGCGACCGCGCCGGCCATCAGCGGGCCGGCATTGCCGTCGACCAGCACCTCGCCCTCGAGAAAGGCCACATAGCCGTCGCCGCCACGGGCGAGGAAATCGTTGGTGGCGAGCCTGTAGCGCGCGGCCGGATCGAGCGGCGCATTGCCGACCGTCACCGAGACCACGCGGTCGCCCGCGGGCCTTGCCGGGTCATAGACGACGCGCATGCCGGAGACCTGCGGGAAGCGCCCGGCCCGGTCGGCGATGGCGGAGAAGCCGTTCTCCAGCGCCGCACGCAAGGCCGCACCGGAAATCCGCAGCAACACGAGCCGATTGCCGAATGGCAGTTCGCCCAGCACGTCGCGGCGGCTGAGCGTGCTGCCGGACGCATAGAGGCGGTCGCCCCGGATGCCGCCGCCGTTGGTCAGGGCGATATCGGCGCGCATCGTGTCGCGCATGGCGTCGGCGATCAGGTTGCCGATCGCCGCCTCTCGCTCGCGCACGGTCGAGCGGCGACTGTCGAGCTCGACCCGGGTCACCCCGACCGCATGGCCGAGTTCCGTGTCGAGCCGTGCCTCCATCGCCCCGGTCAGGGCAGCGATCGCGGGCGAGGGCTCGATCCCGTCGGTCGCCGTCATCCGCCAGCTCGGCGTGATGACAAGCCGCGGGCCGTCCCGTCCATCCACGGAATCGAGGACAACGTCGACGACGGCCGCGTAGCGGCCTTGCGAGCCCGGCTTCAGGATGAAGGCGTCTCCGTCATAGAAGGTGATCGGTTCGTGATCGTGACCGCCCAGGATGACGTCGATCTCCGGCACCTCGCGAGCCAGTCGCCGGTCGTCGGCCAGGTCCTGGTGGGTCAGCGCGACGATCACCACGGCACCTGCCGCCTTCAGCGCCGCGACTGCCTGTTGTGCCGCGGCGACCGGGTCGGCGAAGGCGACCGTCGCGCCGGGGCTGGAGACATCCGGCGTGGTCGTCGTGGTGAGCCCGAGGAAACCGATCGTATGGTCACCGACCATTCGGGTCGCGGTCGGAACCGCCCCGCCGATCGGTGCGCCCTCCTCCGTCACGTTGGCCGAAAGCCACTGGAACTCAGCCTCGGCCATGCGCGCCTTCAGGATCGCCGGCCCGAAATCGAACTCGTGGTTGCCGAGGGTCATCAGATCGAGGCCCATCGCGTTCATCAGCGCCACCATGTGCGCGCCCTTGTCGATCGAGGCGAGCAGCGACGGCGAGACCAGGTCGCCGCCATGGGTGAAGAAGACCGGCGGCCCGGCGCGGCGTTCCCGTTCCAGCACGGTCATGATCGCGGCCAGGCCACCCCGCCCGTCCGGATCGGCGAACTGGTCGACGTCGGCAACATGGACAATGGTGAAGCGCGCGCTGTCCGCCGCCTGCGCCGGGAGGCCCGGAACCGCGATTGCCAACGTCAGCGCAAGGAACAACCAGATGCGGTGAAGGAACATCGGAACATCTCCCGTTGCGTGTCCTGACCAATTGGACAAGAATCCCTTTCGCGCCGATTTCATGGCGGATATGATAGCCTGATAAGCGATATAAATTGCAGGGAGCAATGGGATGAAACGAATTGTGCTTGCCGCTCTCGCGGCGGCGGGAATGACGATGGGCGCCTCGGCATTTGCCGCCGACTTCACGCCTGCGATCGTCTTCGACATGGGCGGGAAGTTCGACAAGTCGTTCAACGAAGCCGCCTATCACGGCGCCGAGGCCTTCAAGAAGGACAGCGGCGTCGATTATCTCGAGTTCGAGGTGACGCAGGCGTCGCAGCGCGAGCAGGCGATGATGCGGATGGCCAAGAAGGGCGCCAACATCATCGTGGCGATGGGCTTCGCCCAGGCCGGCGCGGTCGAGAAGGCGGCCAAGGAATATCCGGACACCAAATTCACCATCATCGACATGGTGGTCGACCTGCCGAACGTGCAGTCGATCGTCTTCAAGGAGCATGAGGGCTCCTTCCTGGTCGGCATGGCGGCGGCCCTGGCCTCGAAGACCGGCAAGGTCGGCTTCGTTGGCGGCATGGACATTCCGCTGATCCGCAAGTTCGCGCAGGGCTATGTCGAGGGCGCCAAATACGCCAACCCGGATGTCGAGGTGTTCCAGAACATGACCGGCACCACGCCGGCCGCATGGAACGACCCGACCAAGGGCGGCGAGCTCGCGCGCAGCCAGTTCGACCGCGGCGCCGACGTGGTCTACGCGGCCGCCGGCGGCACCGGCATCGGCGTCTACCAGGCGGCCAAGGATGCCGGCAAGCTCGCCATCGGCGTCGACAGCAACCAGAACTACCTGCATCCGGGCACCATGCTGACCTCGATGATCAAGCGCGTCGACGTCGCCGTGGAGGAAGCCTTCACGTCGGCCAAGAACGGCACCTGGAAGCCCGGCATCCAGGTTCTCGGCCTTGCCGAGGGTGGCGTCGGCTGGGCGCTCGACGAGTACAACGAGAAGCTCGTCACCGACGACATGAAGGCGAAGGTCGAGGCGGCGAAGGCCGACATCATCGCCGGCAAGATCAAGGTGACCGACTACATGATGCAGAACTAGCCGGTTCGGGTACCCGCAACGGGAGACGATTGATGTCTCTACCGGCGCTGGAACTGCGTCAGATCAACAAGTGGTTCGGCCCGGTCCACGCAAACAGGGATGTTTCCTTTCGCGTGGACCGTGGCACGATCCACGGCATCATCGGCGAGAACGGGGCCGGCAAGTCGACCTTGATGAGCATCGTCTACGGCTATTACCAGGCCGACGGCGGGACCATCCTGGTGAACGACAAGCCCTGCCCCATCGAAACGCCGGAAGATGCGATCGACGCCGGGATCGGCATGGTCCACCAGCATTTCATGCTCGTCGATACCTTCACCGTCCTGGAGAATGTCATCCTCGGCGTCGAGGGCGGACCGGTCCTCAGATCGGGCATGGCGGCGGCGCGCAAGGAACTCGACCGCCTCGAGCGGGATTACGCGCTGCAGGTCGACATCGATTCCATGGTCGGCGACCTGCCTGTCGGGCTTCGCCAGCGGGTCGAGATCCTGAAGGCGCTCTATCGCGGCGCCGAGATCCTGATCCTTGACGAGCCGACCGGCGTGCTGACACCGCAGGAGGCCGACCACCTGTTCCGCATCCTCGCCAACCTGAAGGAACAGGGCAAGACGGTCATCCTGATCACCCACAAGCTGCGCGAGATCATGGCCATCACCGACAATGTCACGGTGATGCGCCAGGGCGCGGTCGTCGCCAACGTGCCGACGGCGGACACGACGCGCGAGAAGCTGGCCGAACTGATGGTCGGGCGCAGCGTCCTGCTGCGCGTCGAGAAGAAACCCGTCACGCCGGGCGAGGTGGTCCTCTCGGTGCGCGGGCTCAAGGTCACCGACGGAGCCGGCGTTCACCGGGTCAAGGACGTCTCCTTCGATGTCCGGGCCGGCGAGATCGTCGGCATCGCCGGCGTGTCCGGCAACGGGCAGTCGGAACTCCTCGAGGCGCTTGCCGGGATGCGGCCGATCAGCGGCGGCGAGATCGTCTACAAGGGGAAAAGCATCGCCGCCTCCGGCAAGATCGGCTCGCCCAGGGACCTGCGCCGGATCGGCATGGCGCACGTGCCGGAGGATCGGCACCGGGCCGGGCTGGTGCTGAGTTTCTCCGCCAACGAATGCACGATCCTCGGCTATCACGACGACGTGGCCTATAACGGCGGGCTGTTCCTCGACAACAAGGCGATGGTCAGGGAATGCGCCCGGCAGGAAGAAGCCTACGACGTCCGGCCGCAGAATCCGATGCTGTCGGCGTCCGGCTTCTCCGGCGGCAACCAGCAGAAACTGGTGCTGGCCCGCGAGATGGAACGCGATCCCGATCTGCTGCTGGTCGGGCAGCCGACGCGCGGCGTCGATATCGGTGCCATCGAGTTCATTCACCGGCGGCTGATCGAGATGCGCGATGCCGGCAAGGCGGTACTGCTGGTCTCGGTCGAGCTCGACGAGATCATGTCGCTGTCGGACAGGATCATCGTCATGTTCGATGGCGGCATCGTCGGGGAAGTTGACCAGGTCGGCGCCGAGGAAGCGACCATCGGCCTGATGATGGCGGGCGAACGGGTGGCGGCGTGAGCGTCGTCGGCAGCGCGCCGCAGAACGTCCCGCGCTTCGTCACCCTCGGACTTATTCCGCTCGCCAACCTGGCGGCCGCCTTCATCATATCCGGCCTCGTCGTCGTCATCGTCGGCGACGACCCGCTTCAGGCCCTGGAGGTGATGCTCTACGGCGCCTTCGGATCGGCCGAATCCTGGGGCTTCACGCTCTATTACGCGACCAACTTCGTGTTCACCGGCCTCGCCGTCGCAATCGCCTTCCATTGCGGGCTGTTCAATATCGGCGGCGAGGGACAGGCCATGCTTGGCGGTCTCGGCGTCGGCCTGGTCTGTCTCGGCTTCGACGACTGGCCGTTCGTCGTCGTGTTCCCGCTCGCCATCGTCGCCTGCGCCCTGTTCGGCGCCGCCTGGGCGTTCGTCCCGGGCTACCTGCAGGCCAAGCGCGGCAGCCACGTGGTCATCACCACGATCATGTTCAATTTCCTGGCCTCGGCGCTAATGACCTATCTGCTGGTCGAGGTCCTGATCGCACCCGGCCAGCAATCGCCGGAAAGCCGGGAGTTCGCGCCCGGCGCCTGGCTGCCCTATATGCACGACATGCTGCGCGCGATCGGCATCTCGATGCCGGAAACGCCGCTCAACCTCGCCTTCGTCGTGGCGCTAGCGGCCAGCGTGTTCGTCTATTACTTCGTCTGGCGGACCCGCTGGGGCTACGAGATCCGCACCGTCGGGCAAAACGAGACCGCTGCCGTCTATGCCGGCATCTCTCCGTCGAAGAACATCATTCTCGCGATGGCCATATCCGGGGCGCTGGCCGGTTTCGTCGGCCTGAACGAGATCATGGGCGTCCAGCATCGGCTGATCCTCGACTTCTCCGGCGGTTACGGTTTCGTCGGCATCGCCGTGGCCCTGATGGGTCGCAATCATCCGGTCGGGATCGCGCTCTCGGCACTGCTGTTCGGCGCGCTCTACCAGGGCGGCACCGAGCTTGCGTTCGAGATGGACAAGATCACCCGCGAGATGGTCGTCGTCATCCAGGGCTTCGTCATCCTTTTTGCCGGCGCGCTGGAGCACATGTTCAGGCCGCAGCTCGAGAGCCTGTTCACGCGCCGCTCGAACGCCGCCGCGCCGGCGGGGGAATAGCCGATGGCCGACGCCTTCCTTTACGTGCTCCTGATCCTCGACGCGACCTTCCGCGTGGCGACGCCGCTGGTGCTCGCCGCCCTGGCCGGGATGTTCTCGGAACGCTCGGGCGTCATCGATATCGGCCTCGAGGGCAAGATGCTGGGCTCGGCTTTCGCCGCCGCGGCCTGCGCCTCGGTCACCGGCTCGGCCTGGGCCGGCCTGCTGGTCGGCGTTGCCGCGGCCATCGCGCTCTCCATGCTGCACGGCTTCGCCTGCATCACCCATCGCGGCAACCAGGTGGTGTCCGGGATGGCAATCAACATCGTCGTCGCCGGACTCGCGCCGACCCTCGGTTTCGCCTGGTTCCACCAGGGTGGACAGACCCCGCCGCTCAGTGGCGATGCACGCTTCGCCTCGCTGACCCTGCCCTTCGCCGACGCGACCGCCGACTGGCCGATCATCGGGCCGCTCTATTCGGAACTGATCTCGGGCCACAACATCATCGTCTACATGGCCGCGGCTGCGGTGCCGATCGCCGCCTGGATCCTGTTCCGGACACGCTTCGGGCTGCGCATCCGGGCGGTCGGGGAAAACCCGCACGCGGTCGATACGGCCGGCATCTCGGTCGTCGCGATCCGTTACCGGGCCCTGATCGTCACCGGCATCCTCTGTGGCATCGCCGGTTCCTACCTGTCGATCGCGCACGGCGCCGGCTTCGCCCGCGACATGACGGCCGGCAAGGGCTACCTGGCACTGGCGGCGCTGGTCTTCGGCAAGTGGAAGCCGGTGCCGACGCTCTTCGCCTGCCTGCTCTTCGCCTTCACCGACGCGCTGCAGGCCCGGCTCCAGGGCGCCGACATCCCAGGCATCGGCGTCATCCCGGTCCAGTTCATCCAGGCGCTCCCCTATATCCTGACCGTCCTGCTGCTCGCCGGCTTCGTCGGCCGTGCCATTCCGCCGAAAGCAATCGGCCAGCCCTATGTGAAGGAACGCTGAGATGGCCGCACACGACGAAGCGGCGGCGCTGGTATCGGCGCGGGCCGGCGCGTTCCGCCCCCGGCTCGGGCTGGTCCTCGGCTCCGGCCTGAACGCGATCGCCGAGGCGATCGAGACGGTCGCGCGCATACCCTATGCCGAGCTTGCCGGTTTCCCCCCGTCGCGGGTTGCCGGTCACGCCGGGATGCTGGTGCTGGGCCGGCTCGGCGGCGTCGATGTCGCCTGCCTGCAGGGCCGCGCCCATCTCTACGAGGGCCACGATCCTTCGGTGCTGCGGGTCCCCGTGCGCCTTCTCAGGGCTATCGGCTGCGAGGCGCTGCTGCTGACCAACGCCGCCGGCTCGCTCCGCCCGGAAGCCGGGCCGGGCAGCCTGATGATGATCACCGACCATATCAACATGACCGGCGCCAATCCGCTCGTCGGCATCAACGACGACGATGTCGGGCCACGTTTTCCCGACATGGTCGACGCGTATGATCCGGCGCTCTGCAGCATGCTCGACCATGCCGCAGCCGCCAGCGGTGTGACCTTGCATCGCGGCGTCTACATGGCCATGCTCGGGCCGACCTTCGAGACTCCGGCGGAGATCCGGGCCGCCGCCGTGCTCGGTGCCGACGCGGTCGGCATGTCGACCGTGCCGGAAGCCATCGTTGCCCGTCATTGCGGGCTCCGGGTCGCCGCCGTCTCGCTGATCACCAACCTGGCCGCCGGGATGAGCCAGGACCATTTGAGTCACGAACAGACGCTGGCCGCGGCCGGTGCCGCGGCGGGGCGCATGGAGGCGCTGATCATCGCCTTCCTGCGGCGCTTCGCGGAATCGGCCCGCGCCTGATCCTGGAGGGACCGACCATGGCAGAGGCAACGCTGGTCAACCTGGACCGCAAGCACAAGCGCAACCCCGGGACCGCGCTCCATCTCGACTGGCTGGATGACGTCCGCGTCAACCTGAGCGCCGTCGAGCGTCGGACGGCGACCCTGCTGACCCGGCGCACGGTGAAGAAGGAATGGCAGGCCGCCTGGCATCTCAAGGCGATCAGCTGCATCGACCTGACGACGCTGTCCGGCGACGATACCGCCGGCCGGGTCCGGCGGCTCTGCGCCAAGGCGCGCAACCCGGTCAGCCCGGAGATCCTCGAGGCGATCGGCTTCTCCGGTCGCACGCTCCATTGCGGGGCGGTCTGCGTCTACCACGAGATGGTCCCGGTCGCGGTCGAGGCGCTGACGGGCACCGGCATACCGGTCGCCGCCGTCTCGACCGGCTTCCCCGCCGGCCTGTCGCCGCTCGCGACCCGGCTCGCCGAGATCGAGGCCTCGGTCGCCGCCGGTGCCGCCGAGATCGACATCGTGATCAACCGCGGCCATGTCCTGACCCGGAACTGGCAGGCGCTCTACGACGAGGTCAGGGCCTTCCGCGCCGCCTGCGGGCCGGCCCACATGAAGGCGATCCTCGGCACCGGCGATCTTCAGACCCTGCGCAATGTCGCCCGCGCGAGCCTCGTGGCGATGATGGCCGGCGCCGATTTCATCAAGACATCGACAGGCAAGGAAGGCGTCAACGCGACCCTTCCGGTGGCCCTGGTCATGGCCCGGATGATCCGCGATTACCGGGAGAGGACCGGGATCGAGATCGGCTTCAAGCCGGCCGGCGGCATCAGCACTGCCAAGGTCGTCACCGGGTTCCAGATCCTGATGAAGGAGGAACTCGGCAATCGCTGGCTGCAACCGGACCTGTTCCGGATCGGCGCCTCCAGCCTGCTCGGCGATCTGGAACGCCAGCTTTCGCACTTCGCGACCGGTCGCTACGCGGCCGCTCACCGCCAGCCGCTGGCCTGAGGAGGACAAGGTGAACATCCAGGAAGCCTTCGACCGGATGGACTACGGCCCGGCGCCCGAGAGCGACGGCCCGGCGCGCGAATGGATCGCCCGGCACGGCCCGAAGCTCCGCCACTTCATCGACGGCGGCTGGCAGGCGCCGAAGAGCCGGAAATGGTTCGAGAGCGTCAACCCGGCCGACGGCAAGACGCTTTGCGAGATCGCCGACGGCGGCCAGAAGGATGTCGACGCGGCGGTTGCCGCCGCACGCGCCGCGCAGGGCGCCTGGGCGAAGCTGTCGGGGCATCGGCGTGCCCGCCATCTCTACGCCCTGGCCCGCATGGTGCAGCGACATTCACGGCTGCTCGCGGTCCTTGAAAGCATCGACAATGGCAAGCCGATCCGGGAGACCCGCGATATCGACGTGCCGCTCGTCGCCCGCCATTTCTACCATCACGCCGGCTGGGCCCAGCTCGCCGCGAGCGAGTTCCCGGGCCACGGCCCGCTCGGCGTGGTCGGCCAGATCATCCCCTGGAACTTCCCGCTGCTGATGCTTGCCTGGAAGGTCGCGCCGGCGCTGGCCGCCGGCAACACGGTGGTTCTCAAACCGGCGGAGTTCACCTCGCTGACAGCGCTTGCCTTCGCCGAGTTCGCGCATGCGGCGGGATTGCCCGCCGGCGTGCTCAACGTCGTTACCGGCGGCGGCGAGACCGGCGAGGCGATCGTCCGCCACGGCGACGTCGACAAGATCGCCTTCACCGGCTCGACCGAGATCGGCCGCCGGATCCGCGCGCTCACCGCCGGCAGCGGCAAGCACCTGACGCTCGAACTCGGCGGCAAGTCGCCCTTCATCGTCTTCGACGACGCCGATCTCGACGGCGCGGTCGAAGGCATCGTCGACGCGATCTGGTTCAACCAGGGGCAGGTCTGCTGCGCCGGGTCGCGGCTCCTCGTCCAGGAAGGGATCGCCGAGCGACTGATCGCCCGCCTCCGCGCCCGCATGGACACGCTCCGGGTCGGCGCGCCGCTCGACAAGTCGATCGACATCGGGGCCATCGTCGCCCCGGTCCAGCTGGCGCGCATCCGCAAGCTGGTCGAGATCGGCCGAGCCGAAGGAGCCGAGATGTATCAGCCCGAGGGCGCCGCGCCGCGGGAAGGCTGCTTCTATCCGCCGACACTGTTCACCAACGTGCATCCGGCCTCGACCATCGCGCGCGAGGAGATCTTCGGCCCGGTGCTCGTGACCATGACCTTCCGCACCCCCGACGAGGCGGTGGCGCTCGCCAACAACACCGCCTACGGGCTCGCCGCCAGCGTCTGGAGCGAGAATGTCAATCTCACCCTCGACGTCGCGCCGAAACTGAAATGCGGGGTGGTCTGGATCAATTCGACCAACCAGTTCGACGCCGCGGCGGGCTTTGGCGGTTACCGCGAATCCGGCTATGGCCGCGAGGGCGGACGCGAGGGGATGTACGAGTATCTCGCGCCAGTCTGGGCGCACAAGCTGCCGCCGGTCGCCGCGCCGGCCATTGCGCCGGCGACCGGCGAGGCGTCCGTTTCCGCTGTCGAGACCATCGACCGCACCGCCAAGCTCTATGTCGGCGGCAAGCAGGCACGCCCGGATTCGGGCTACAGCCGGCGCGTCTTCGCTCCGGATGGCCGCCCGGTGGGCGAGGTCGGCGAGGGCAACCGGAAGGACATCCGGAACGCGGTCGAGGTGGCCCGGAAGGCCGGCGGCTGGAGCAGCGCCACGGCCCATAACCGCGCCCAGGTCCTCTACTACATGGCCGAGAACCTGGACGCCCGGACGAACGAGTTCGCCCGGCGGATCATGGCCCAGACCGGCGCCAGCCTGGCCCGCGCACGGCGCGAGGTCACGGCCGCGACGACCCGGCTGTTCACCTATGCCGCCTGGGCCGACAAGTACGACGGGGCGGTGCACAGCGCACCGGTCCGCGACGTCACGCTCGCGATGAACGAGCCGCTCGGGGTGATCGGCATCGCCTGCCCGGACGAGGCGCCGTTGCTCGGCTTCCTGTCGCTGGCCGCGCCGGCGATCGCCATGGGCAACCGGGTGGTCGCGATCCCCTCGCCGTCGGCGCCGCTCGCCGCCACCGATTTCTACCAGGTGCTCGATACCTCCGACCTGCCGGGCGGCGTGCTGAACATCGTCACCGGCGACCGGAACGGTCTCGCGACCGTGCTGGCCGAGCATGACGATGTCGAGGCGGTCTGGTACTTCGGCGATGCGGAGGGCTCCGCCGCCGTCGAACGGGCCTCGACCGGCAACCTGAAGCGGACCTGGGTCAATAACGGGCGGGCCCGCGACTGGTACAATCCGGAACAGGCAGAGGGGCACGAATTCCTCCGCCAGGCGACGCAGGTCAAGAACATCTGGGTTCCTTATGGCGAATGAAGTCTTCTTCCCGCAGGAAATCATCCGCAAGAAGCGTGACGGCGGCGGTCTGAGCGAGGCCGAGATCGGCTTCATGGTGCGCGGATTGTCCGACGGCAGCCTGAGCGAGGGGCAGGCTGCGGCCTTCGCGATGTCGGTCTTCTTCCGCGACATGACGATGGACGAGCGCATCGCCCTGACGCGTGCCATGACCCGATCCGGAACGGTGCTCGACTGGTCGGGCGAAAACCTGCCCGGACCGGTCGTCGACAAGCATTCGACCGGCGGCGTCGGCGACAAGGTCAGCCTGATGCTGGCGCCGATCGTCGCCGCGGCCGGCGGCTCGGTGCCGATGATCTCCGGCCGCGGGCTCGGCCATACCGGCGGCACACTCGACAAGCTGGACAGCATTCCGGGCTACAACACCGCGCCTGACCTGCCGCTGTTTCGCCGCGTGGTGCGCGAGGCCGGATGCGCAATCATCGGCCAGACGGCGGAACTCGCGCCCGCCGACCGGCGTCTCTACGCGATCCGTGATATCACCGCGACCGTCGAATCGATCGCGCTCATCACCGCGTCGATCCTGTCGAAGAAACTCGCCGCCGGGCTCGACGCGCTGGTGATGGACGTGAAGTTCGGCTCGGGCGCGTTCATGACCGGGTTCGACGATGCCCAGGCGCTTGCCGAGAGCATCGTCGCGGTCGGCAACGGCGCCGGCATGCCGACCCGGGCGCTGCTCACCGACATGAACGAGGTGCTGGGATACACCGCCGGCAATGCGCTCGAGGTCCGCGAGACGATCGATTTCCTGACCGGGCGGGCGCGCGAGCCGCGCCTTGCCGCCGTCGTCGGCGCGCTGGCCGCGGAAATGCTGGTGCTGGCCGGGATCACCGACGCGACGACGGCACCCCACATGGTGGCGGGCGCGCTGACCTCGGGTACAGCGGCGGAACGCTTCGGCCAGATGACGGCCCTGCTCGGCGGACCGGCGGACCTGCTCGAAAATCCCGACAGCTACCTGCCCCGCGCCGCCGTCACGCTCGACGTTATCCCGGATCGGCGCGGCTATGTCGCGGCACAGGACACCCGTGCCTATGGCCTCGCCGTGATGGCCCTCGGCGGCGGCCGCAGGCGGGCCGAGGACGCCATCGACCACGCGGTGGGTCTGAGCCGGATCAGCGCCATCGGCAGCAAGGTCGGCCCGCGAGTGCCGCTCGCCCGCATCCATGCCCGCGACCAGGCGTCGGCGGAGGCTGTTGCCCGTGCGATCCGCGCGGCGACCCGGATCGACGACGCGGCGCCGGCGGATCGTCCGGTGATCCGCGCCCGGGTCGGGAACTGACGATGACTCGCGCGATCCTCCTCGTCATGGACTCCTTCGGCATCGGCGCCGCCCCGGACGCCGCCGAGTTCGGCGACGCGGGCGCCGATACCTACGGCCATATCGCGGCGGCGACAGCCAGCGGCAAGGCTGACGGCGAGGGCCGCAAGGGACCGCTTCGGCTTCCGAACCTGCATCGGCTCGGCCTTGACGGGGCGCATGCTCTGGCTGCCGGAAACGGCAGCGAGCACCTGCCACCGGTTACCATTGAAGGGCTTTACGGCGCCGCCGCCGAGCGGAGCCGCGGCAAGGACACACCGTCCGGCCATTGGGAGATGGCGGGCGTACCGGTCACCTTCGAATGGGGCTATTTCCCGCCCGAGGCCCCGTCCTTCCCGAAAGTGCTGACCGACGCGCTGATCGATCGGGCGAAGCTGCCCGGGCTGCTCGGCAATCGCCATGCCTCGGGCACGACGATCATCGAGGAACTGGGCGACCTGCATGTCGCGACCGGCAAGCCGATCGTCTACACCTCCGCCGACAGCGTCTTCCAGATCGCCGCGCACGAGAGCCATTTCGGCCTCGAACGGCTATACGACGTCTGCGCGATCGCCCGCCGGCTGGTCGACGACTACGACATCGGCCGGGTCATCGCGCGGCCCTTCACGGGCGAGAGCGGACATTACGTGCGAACCGCGAACCGCCGCGACCTGGCCGTGCCGCCGCCCGAACCGACCCTCCTCGACCGGCTGGAGGCAGCCGGGCGCGAAGTCGTCTCGATCGGCAAGATCGGCGATATCTTCGCCCACAAGGGGACCGGACGGATCGTCAAGGCGGACGGCAACATGGCGCTCTTCGAGGCGACGCTGGCGGCCCTCGACAAGCTCGACGACGGCGGCCTGCTGTTCACGAATTTCGTCGATTTCGACATGCTTTACGGCCACCGCCGCAACGTCGCGGGCTACGCCGCGGCGCTCGAGGCCTTCGACCGGCGGCTGCCCGAACTGGAGGCCCGCCTCCGCCCCGGTGACCTCGTCGTGATCAGCGCCGACCATGGCTGCGACCCGACCACGTCAGGCAGCGACCACACCCGGGAGTTCGTACCGATCCTGGGTTTCGGCCCGGCGGTGACGGCAGGCCGGTCGGTCGGCCGGCGGGACAGTTTCGCCGATATCGGCCAGAGCCTCGCCGGCCATCTGGGGATCGCGCCGCTGGCACACGGGGAGAGCTTCCTGTGACCGCGTCGCTGCCCAAGGCGGAACTGCACCTGCATCTGGAGGGCAGCGTTCGCCCGGACCTGATCCGGGAACTCGCGGCCGGTCACGGCATCACGCTGGACCCGGCCCTGTTCACCGCCGATGGCGACTTTGCCTGGACCGATTTTGTCGATTTCCTCAGGGTATACGACGCCACCAGCGTCGTCGTCCGGACCCGCGACGATTATCGCCGGATCGCCTACGACTACCTGGCGCGCTCCGCCACCGAAGGGGCGATCTATGTCGAGATGATCGTATCCTCGCACCACGCGGCGATGGCCGGGCTGCCCTATCCGGAGCAGCTCGACGGCATCGTCGAGGGGATCGAGTCGGCACGTGCGCAATTCGGCATCGAGGCGCGAATCCTCGCGACCTGCGTGCGACACGAGGGGCCGGAGGCGGCGATCCGCTCGGCCCGCGAGGCAGCCGCCCATCCGCATCCGCTGGTGACCGGCTTCCACATGGGCGGCAACGAGAATCTCTACCACCCGCGCGATTTTGCCCCGGCCTACCGGATCGCGGCGGAGGCCGGCCTGCGGCTGTCGGCCCATGCTGGCGAGGCGGCGGGGGCGGAAAGCGTGCGCGCAGCACTCGACCACCTGCCGATCGAGCGGGTCGGCCACGGTGTCCGCGCGGTCGAGGATGCCACCCTTCTGGCCGAACTGGCCTCGCGCGGCCTGCCGCTCGAGGTCTGCCCGAACAGCAACATCGCGACCCGGGTCTACCCGAGTCTTGCCGCGCATCCCCTGCCGGCGCTCAGGCAGGCCGGCTGCCGGGTGACCCTGAATTCCGACGATCCGCCCTATTTCGGAACCTCGATCGGCCACGAATACGCGACGGCCGCAGAGGCCTTCGGACTGGACGACCGGGCCCTGGTCGCGATCACCCGGACCGCGATCGATGCCGCCTTCTGCGACGAGGATACCCGGGCGGCGCTGCATCGCCGGATCGACGGCTGGCCGACGCTCTGAAGCACGGCGCGGCCGCTCCGGCCCGTCAGTTGGTCTTTTCGGGCACCGCGTCGAAGTTGATATCGACCTTCGGCAGCACCTCGTTCAGCTTCTCGATGACGAGATCGGTGAGGTTCAGTTCCTCGACGAACAGCATCAGCGCCGCCCGGTCGATGGCGATGTTAGCACCCTGCTTGTGGCTCACGTCGGCGACGACCTTGGTGATGACCGGCATCATCTTCTGACGGACCTGAATATCCGCCTGGTTCAGCGTCATTGTCCGCCCCTGCGCCTCCTTCTGGAGCGTCTCGGCCTTGGTGCGGAACTCCCGAACCCGCTGCTGCCAGACATCGGGGGCCAGGATCGCCTTCTGGCGATCGAGCTGTTCCTTCTCGGTCTTGAGCGCTTCACGCTGGGCGTCGAACTCCTTTTGGAAGACCTCCTGCTGGGCGCGAATCTGCTCACGCGCGCTCTTGCCGGCCTCCGATTCGCGCAGCACGCGCTCGGTATCGACGATCGCGACCGTCGCCTTCGGCAGGTTCTTCGCCGGCGCGGTCGCCGTCGCGGCGATCAGCATGACGGTCGCCAGCATCGCGGCGCCGGCGACGCGGCGCGCGGCCGCAAGGATTCGTTCGGCTAGATGGTGTGACATGAATCTCCCCACATACCTGTCGGTCTGGGTACTGCTCAGTTGATGATCAGGCTGGTCACAGGACTAATACACGATAGCCGGCGCGCGGGAAATGGACCGCGACGTCGCCGATACGCGGATCGGAACGGCGGATGACGATGCGGTCACTGCCGGAGGCGGCCAGAACGCCCTCGACCGGGACCCGCCCGGTATCGTCCGGCGACACCGATACCCGGGCACCGGGCTTCAGGCAGCGCGGATCGCCCGCATCGGTCGACTCGCTCGCCACCGGTTCGGAATCGCGCGCGATCTCCAGCGCATCCCCGCTGGAGATCACGGACATGTCACCGTGACCGATCGCAGCGACCCGCCCCGACCAGTCGGCGATCCGCTTGAAGTCGTCGAGGAAACCCCGGACGTCCTCGGCGGCGCGCTGCAGGAACCATACGTTGAAATAGACATTCAGGTCCGCAAGGCCCGGCGTATCACCGAGCAGGAACTTTCGGCCGTCGGCAAGACCCGTCTCGACCCATTCGAGGGCGGCACGCACCTGGTCCTGGGCGTTCGGCACGGCCGCCTTCATCCGTTCGATATCGAACGGCGCGCCGCGGAACTCGGCCCGGTCCTTCAGGAAGGCTTCCGGCATCTGCTCGCCGATCGAGCCGAACACCAGCGCGCCGACATCGCGGAACAGGGTCTTGTCGGTCCAGAAACTGAGCCCGAGAGAGACCGCCTCGCTGCCATGCGGATACAGCGTCGGTGCCGGATGACGCCGCTCCAGTTCGCGGGCGATCAGCACCGTGTCGCAATAGATGTCGGCGCCGATCTGCATCACCGGGGTTTTACGGTAACCGCCGGTGAGCGGCATCAGGTCCGGCTTCGGCATCACCATCGGGATCTTGACCGACTTCCAGGCGAGGCCTTTCAGGCCGAAGATCAGGCGGATTTTCTCGGCGAAGGGTGAAGCCGGGTAGTGGTGAAGAATGATGTCGCTCATGGCGCTCTGCTCCCCTGTTATCGTTATTGTCGCGACCCGCCGCGTCAGGCGCCGGTCCAGTATTCCACGAATTCAGCCGGATCCGGCCGTTCGGGCGCGGCCTCGCCCTTCGGCGTGCCGAGATAGAGATAGCCGACGATCGCCTCGGCGCCGTTGACCGAGAGCGCGCGCCGTACCGTCTCGTCGTAGGCGGGCGCGCCGGTCCGCCACATCGCGCCCCAGCCGAGTGCATGGGCAGCGAGAAGCATGTTCTGCGCGGCCGCGCCGGCCGAGAGCACCTGTTCGACGGCAGGGATCTTCCCGTTCTCCTGAACCTTCGCGATTACCGCGATCACGACCGGGGCACGAAGCGGCTTGCCGCGCGCCTTCTCCACCGCGGCCGGCAGCGCGTCCGGATCCCGCGCTGCGTGGGCCTCGGCAAAGATATCGCCCAGGCGCACCAGTCCCTCGCCGCGAAACACCAGGAACCGCCAGGGACGAAGCCGGCCATGGTCCGGCGCGGTCATGGCCGCGCCGAGGATGGTCGAAAGCGCGTCGTCGTCCGGACCTGGTTCGGTCAGGCGCGAATGCGAGGCGCGGGTCATCAGGGCCGTGATGGCATCCATGTCTAGCTCCGGGGGATCGATCGGTTACTGCGAATGACTCCTAGATGGGCAATCCTGCCGTCGTCGGCAATCGAAAACCCGCCCGGCCGAATGGATAATCCCTTTTTCATTTCAACGCACGACGGCAACGACGAAGGTTCGCGACTCGCCGTCCGATTCCCGGATTGAAAGATACTCGCCGACCGCAAAACGATGACTGTCGAGCTTGAACAGCGGCTCGTCATCCTCCGGTTCGGTACCGTCGTAGTGGAAGGCCCAGACCCCGGTCGGCCCGCCCGACTTGTGCACCAGGTGGCCGATCTCGTCGCCCTCATGGCCCCAGAAGCGCCGGACCGTGCAGGTCTCGCGGTGGTCGCGCCAGCGACCGGCGTCGAGATGGCCTTCCGACGTGAGCGGCGCATAGAGCTCGTAGCCATGCTCCGCGCTGCCTTCCGGGTACTCCTTGCAGCGGGCGAGCTCCAGACGGATATGCTTCAGGGCCATCGATCCTACTCCTTCGGTTCAGACATGCCGCGCCTGCCGGTCACGACATCATCCCGACAGCCAAGCGTGCCGGTCGGCCGGCGGCATTGACATCGATCAACCCGCCGCGGCCCGCGCTTTTCCGGCAATACCGGCCCAGTCGCCGGCATCGACCAGAGCGTCGGGGGCAATCCAGGAGCCGCCGACACAGACAACGTTGGCAAGCGCCAGGTAATCCCGGAAATTCTCGCCGTTGAGCCCGCCGGTCGGACAGAAGCGCAGGTCAGGGAACGGCCCGGCCAGCGCCTTCAGCATCGGAATGCCGCCGGCCGCCGTGGCCGGATAGAATTTCAGGTACCGCAGACCGTGGCGAAGCGCCGCCATCGCCTCGCCCGCCGTCGCGATGCCGGGCAGAAAGGGCAAGCCGGCGCCTTCCGCAGCATCCGCCAGGTCGGCGGCGAATCCGGGGCTGACCGCGAAGCGCGCACCGGCATCGCGGGCGGCCCGGAAATCCGATGGCCGGGTCACCGTGCCGACACCGACGACCGCGCCCTCGACAGACGCCATCCGTTCGATCGCGCCAAGGGCCGCGTCACTGCGCAGGGTGACCTCGATCACCGGGAGACCGCCGTCGACAAGGGCACGGGCGAGCGGCGCCGCGTCCGCCTCCCGCGCGACCTTCAGCACCGGGATCACCGGCGCCAGCGCCAGGATCCCGGCCAGCCGTTCCGTGTCGTCACCAATCCCGTTCATGCCGCCTGCCGCTCCCGCTCCTGTCGTGCCAGATGGACCGCCGCGCCGCGCAGCCCCATGTGGTCTGCCGTCACCAGATAGGTGGGCACCGCCGCCATCATCGTGCTCAGCCGCCCCTTGCCTTCGAAACGGCGACGAAAGTCGCTGGCGACGAATGTCGACCCGAGCTGCGGGGCGATGCCGCCTGAAACATAGACTCCGCCGAAGGCGCCGAGCGTCAGCGCCAGGTCACCCGCCACCGATCCCAGGAAGGCACAGAACAGTGCCGTCGCCTCGCCCGCCAGCGGATCGCTCTCGCGGCGCGCCGGTGAGGTGATGGTCGCCGCGTCCGGACAGGGCCCGTCGATCCCGTCGAGCCGCGCCAGACAGGCATAAAGCCGCTCGATTCCGGGCCCCGACACAAGAAGCTCCGCCGAGACCCTCCCGAACTCGTCGATCAGCAACTGGTGGACGGCGGCCTCGCGCGGGCTCTCCGGGCTAAAGCCGACATGGCCGCCTTCGCTCCTGAGCGCGATCCATTCGCCGTGACAGGGTACCAGACCGGAGACGCCGAGTCCGGTGCCGGCGCCGATGACGCCGATCGGTGCGCCGTCCTCCGGTGCCCCGCCGCCGATCGGGATTCGCTCGCCGGTATCGAGACCGGTGACCGCGAGTGCCTGGGCGGAGAAGTCGTTCAACAGGTGAAGCGCGTCGAGCCCGAGCCGCTCGCGCGTTTCCGCGGCCGAGAATTCCCAGCCGCTGTTGGTCATCGTCACCCGGTCGCCGCGATCCGGGCTCGCGATCGACAGGCTGGCGACCCGCGGCCGGCCCGATTGCGTCGCAAGATAGGCCTCCGCCGCCGCCGCCGGATCCGCATAGTCGGCGCAGGCGAGGTTGCGCGGGTCCCTTATGCTGCCGTCCGCCTCGCGCCGCGCGAAGCGCGCGTTCGTGCCGCCCAGATCGCCGAGCAGCGCCCAGTTGTCAGCGGTCGCACCGCCCGCAGCCGTCATGCCGCCCAGCCGAAGCTCGCCGCGCCCTCGTCGGCCGGCGAGACGATGCTGCGCATTCCAGCGAAGAGTTCACGCCCGTAGCCGCTCGCCGAGCGGGACGGGTCATGGCCGACCAGCGGCCGGGCCTGCCATTCTTCGGCCGGGACCAGCGCTTCCAGGCGCCCGTTGTCGGCGTCGTAGCGGACGATATCGCCGTCGCGGAGACGGGCGAGGCCGCCGCCGGCACCGGCCTCGGGCGTCACATGAATCGCCGAGGGTACCTTGCCGGAAGCGCCCGACATCCGCCCGTCGGTGATCAGCGCGACGCGGTAGCCCAGATCCTGCAGCACGCCGAGCGGCGGCGTCAGCTTGTGCAGTTCCGGCATGCCGTTGACGCGCGGCCCCTGGAAGCGGACGACGGCGACGTGATCGCGATGCAGTTCGCCGCGCTTGAAGGCCGCGACCATCGCGTCCTGATCGTCGAAGATCACCGCCGGCGCCTCGACCAGCCTGTGCTCCGGCGCGACGGCCGAGGTCTTGGTAACGGCACGGCCGAGATTGCCCTGCATGAGCTTGATCCCGCCGTCCGGCGCGAAGGGATCCTCGAAGGTGCGGAGAATGGACGGGTCACGACTCGTTGCCGGACCCTGGCGCCAGGTCAGCAGGCCATCCTCGAGCACCGCCTCGCAGGTATAGGGCGCGAGGCCCGGACCGGCGACGGTCATCACGTCGTCATGGACGAAGCCGCCGCGCCGCAGCTCGGCGGTCAGCCAAGCGAGCCCGCCGGCCGCATGGAACTGGTTCACGTCGGCGCTGCCGTTCGGATAGACCCGGGCGAGCAGCGGCACGACCGCCGACAGCGCGTCGATATCCTCCCAGGTCAGCACGATGCCAGCGGCCCGGGCGATCGCCACGAGGTGCATGGTGTGATTGGTCGACCCGCCGGTCGCCAGCAGGCCGGCGACGCCGTTCACCACCGCGCGCTCGTCGACGATGCGACCGATCGGACGATAGTCGCCGGAATGCGCGGTCAGCGAGATGACCTGGCGGGCAGCGGCGCGCGTCAGGGCATCGCGCAGCGGCGTGCCCGGATTGACGAAGGACGAACCGGGAAGCTGCAGGCCCATCAGCTCCATCAGCATCTGGTTGCTGTTGGCGGTCCCGTAGAAGGTGCAGGTGCCCGGGCTGTGATAGGATGCCATCTCGGCGGCGAGCAGGCCGTCGCGGCCGATCTCGCCGGTCGCATGCTGCTCGCGCGCCCGCGCCTTCTCCTTGTTGGAGAGGCCGGACGGCATCGGTCCGGCCGGCACGAACAGGGTCGGCAGATGGCCGAAGGTGAGCGCGCCGATCAGCAGGCCCGGCACGATCTTGTCGCAGATCCCGAGGCAGAGGGCGCCGTCGAACATGTTGTGCGAGAGCGCCACCGCGGTCGCCTGGGCGATCACGTCACGGCTGAACAGCGAGAGCTCCATGCCGACCTGGCCCTGGGTCACGCCGTCGCACATTGCCGGCACGCCGCCGGCAAACTGCATCTCGGCCCCGACCTCGCGCACGGCGGCGCGGATCAGCGGCGGAAAGGCGAGATAGGGCTGGTGTGCCGAGAGCATCTCGTTATAGGCCGAGACGATACCGATATTCGCCGCCGGTTCCTTCGCCAGCCGGTTCTTGCCGGTCTGGTCGGAGGCGGCGCAGCCATGGGCGAGATTGCCGCAGGACAACCGCTCGCGCTGCGGCCCGTCACGGTGGCTGCGCTCCAGCCGTTCCAGATAGGCGCCGCGCCGGTCGGCGCTGCGGGCGATGATGCGGTCGGTCACGTCGCGAACTACGTCATGCATTGCGGAGCCTCTTGTCGTTCCGGTCGGTCACGGCGCCCAATAGACGTCAAGCGGTCGGGTCCGCTGTCGGAAAAGCGCCCGTGCAGGCAGCCCGTCGACCGCGCCCGAGGTCCGCGCCGCTTCCATGATGCGCCACTTCTCCTCACCCTGGATATGGAGAACGAACCGCCGGCAGTCGAGGAGCGATCGCAGGGTCTGGCTGATCCGGGGCTCGCGGCCGGCCAGCCCCGGCACGGCAACGAGGCGGTTCGGGGCATCCAGTGCAAGCGCCGCCTCCAGTCCCTCCATCGCCGGGAACAACGAGGCGAAATGGCCGTCCGTGCCCATGCCGAGGACGACCGCCGCGGCCGGCCACGACAAGTCGCCGAGCGCCGCCTCGGCGGCCGCGAGGCCGGCCTCCGGATCGGCGTCGTTCCGTTCCAGCGGCACCAGGCGCGCGGCGGCGGCACGCTCGACCAGCAGGGTCCGGCGCACCATGGCGGCATTGCTCGCGGGGTCGGAAGCAGGCACGCGCCGTTCATCGGCAAGGGTCACGTCGACGCGGCTCCAGTCGAGGTCGGCGCTGGCGAGCAGGCCAAGCATCTCGCGCGGCGTCGAGCCGCCGGAGACCACCAGCGTCGCCCGTTCGGCCTCGGCAAGGCGGGCACGGATCGCCCCGGCCAGATCGGCGGCCAACCCCCAGTCGAGGCTCATCCGGTCCTCGAAACGATGCTCGATCGGCACCGGTCCTGCCGCGCTCTCAGCCTTCATCTTCATGCCAGGTTCGCGCATCGCGTTCGATCAGTGCGATCGCCGCGGACGGCCCCCAGGTGCCGGCCGAGTAGTTCTTCGGCTTCTCGTCGATAGTTTCCCAGGCGGCGAGCACGGAATCGGTCCAGATCCAGGCCGCCTCGACCTCGTCAGCCCGCATAAACAACGTCGGGTTGCCGCGCACCGTGTCGAGCAGCAGGCGCTCGTAGGCGCCGGGGCTGCGGGTTCGGAACGTCTCGGCGAAGCTCAGGTTGAGCGGCGCCTCGCGGAACTTCAGGCCGCCCGGGCCGGGAACCTTGTTCATCATGTGAAATTTGATGCCCTCGTCCGGCTGCAGCCGGATGACCAGCCGGTTCGCGATCGGCGCGCCAGCCTCGGACGGGAAGATGTGATGCGGCACCGGGCGGAACTGCACGACGATCTCCGACCAGCGTTCGGGCAGCCGCTTGCCGGTCCGCAGATAGAAGGGGACGCCGGCCCATCGCCAGTTCTCGAGCTCCGCCTTGATGGCGACGAAGGTCTCGGTCCGGCTGTCCTTGCTGTCGAGCTCGTCCAGGTAGCCCGGCACCGCGGCCCCGTTGGCAATGCCGCGCGTGTACTGGCCACGCACGGTCTTCTTCGCCGCCTCGGCCTCGGTCAGCGGCTTGAGCGCCCGCAGCACCTTGACCTTCTCGTCGCGGACCGCATCCGGATCGAGATTGGCGGGCGGCTCCATCGCCACCATGCAAAGGAGTTGCAGAAGATGGTTCTGCATCATGTCGCGGAGCGCGCCGGCCTTGTCGTAGAAACCGCCACGACCCTCGACGCCGACCGTCTCGGCCACCGTGATCTGCACGTGATCGATGAACTCGCGCCGCCAGAGCGGTTCGAACAGCGTGTTGGCGAAGCGCAGCACCAGCAGGTTCTGCACCGTCTCCTTTCCCAGATAATGGTCGATCCGGTAGATCCGGCCCTCGTCGAAGACCTCGCGAACCGCATCGTTGACGGCGCAGGCCGAGCGGAGGTCGTTGCCGAGCGGCTTTTCCAGAACCACGCGGGACGTCTCGGTGACCAGTCCGGCGGCGTTCAGGCGATGGCAGATGTCACCGAACACGTCCGAATGGGTGGCCAGATAGAAGACACGGATGCGATCGCCGCGCGGCTCCAGAAGGCGCCTCAGCGCCGCGTAGGGCTCGGCCGCCATCTCGTCGATACAGGCATATTCGATCCGCCCGGCGAACCGGTCCCAGACCTCGTCGCCCGGCGAGTCCGCCTCGGCATTGGCCTGGCAGGCGGCAGCCACGCGCTCGACGTAGGCCTCCCGCGTGAGGTCGGTCCGGCCGACGCCGATGACGTTGCTCTCCGCCGGAAGCCGGCCGTCGCCCTCGCTGTACAGCAAGGCCGGCATGAGCTTGCGCATGGCGAGGTCGCCGGTGCCGCCGAACACCACGAGGTCGAAGGGGCCAACGCCCGGAGCCAGTGTCATATTGAACCGATCGCGCGGTAAATCGCGATTCCCCTGATCATGGTATGGTGCAATGGATGCGGTGAGGTCCGGCCAATGTCAACGTTCGACCGGCCGCAGCCGTTCCGCGAACAAGGCTTCGAACCACGGCCGGCATTCAGCCGCCAACGGTTCCAGGTCGGGCGGCAGTTCCCGGCTTGATGGGGTAAAGGGCAGGAACCCGGTCGAACGCTCGACATTGGCGTACCAGTAGGGCGCCCAGACGCCGTCGCTCTCGCGCCGCCCGGCCGGCCAGGACAGCATCGCCCGGTCGAAGGCGATGCCGACCGCCTTGCAGAGCGCCGAAAGCATCCCCGCGGGGTCGCGCAGCACGTCGCCGGCATCGAGCACCGGCGGCGTCCGCCCGGTACGGCGCTTCTCCGCCTCGAAGATCGCGAACTGGACCTCGTATCCCAGGTCGGCGGCGGATACCTGCTCGCGCGCCTTGACGTAGGAGGCGATGACTTCGCGC
Source organism: Oceanibacterium hippocampi (assembly GCF_900172325.1). Classification (GTDB taxonomy): domain Bacteria; phylum Pseudomonadota; class Alphaproteobacteria; order Sneathiellales; family Sneathiellaceae; genus Oceanibacterium; species Oceanibacterium hippocampi. The sequence goes on from NZ_FWFR01000003.1 coordinate 736,810, forward strand.
GGATCGCGGATCAGGAAGCAGTTGCTGAGCCGGGCGAGCCAGCCGCGCCCGACTCCGGCCAACAGGTGATGGGCCATGTGCTTCTGGTAGAAGACCGCCGCCCCGCCCGGCACCGGCCCGGTCAGCGTCGCCGCCACCTCCCGCCAGTCGTTCGGCTGGCTGGCGATCACCGCCTCGGCGCCCGGATGGTCAAGCCCGGTGCGGGCCAGATAGAAACCGTAGAGCGGTTCGTCGACGACGGCGCAATCGGCACGGTTTCCGAAGGCGCGCATCATCGCCGTGGAGATGTTGCGCGGCCCCGACCACATGGCGATCCGCACGGGCTCGCTCACACCGCGAGTTCCCGGGGCGAACATTCGCGCTCGATGAGCGTCGCGTAGAACTCGCGAAGGCGCCGCGTCATCGGCCCGGGCCCACCTTCCCGGCCGCCGCCGATCGTCCGGCCGTCGACCTCGAAAACCGGCACCAGGCCGGCGAAGGTGCCGGTCACGAAGGCCTCGTCGGCGGAATAGACCTCGGTCAGGCTGAAATCCTTCTCGTGTGCCGGGATCCCGGCTTCCCGGGCGAGCGACAGCACGTTGCCACGGGTGATGCCGTGCAGGCAGTAACGGCCGCTCGAGGTCCACAGTTCGCCCTTGCGGACGATGAAGAAATGGGTCGAGTTGCAGGTCGCGACGAACCCGTGCGGATCCAGCATCAGGGCCTCGTCGGCGCCGGCCTTGGCGGCCTGGATGCAGGCGGTGATGCAGTTGAGCTTGCTGTGACTGTTCAGCATCGGGTCCTGCACATCGGGCGCCCCGCGCCGTACATGCACGGTGAACAGGCGCACGCCCCGGGTGATTACCTCCGGCGTCGGTTCCTTGTATTCCGGGATGATGACGATCGTCGCGGGGGTGATCGTCATGCGCGGATCCTGGTAGGGCGTCGACTTGACGCCGCGCGTCACCATCAGGCGGATATGCACGCCCGACGACATGCCGTTCGCGGCCAGTGTCTCGAACAGCCGCTCGGTCAGCGCCTCGCGGCTGAGCCCGATATCCATGTCGATCGCCTTGGCACCCTCGAACAGGCGGTCGAGATGCTGGTCGAGAAAGGCGATGCCACCATTGTGGACCCGCAATCCCTCCCAGACGCCGTCGCCGAGAATGAAGCCGCTGTCGAAAACCGAGACGACCGCCTCGGCCCGCGGCTTCAACGCGCCGTTCACCGATATCAGGATCGTCTCGTTGCGGGGGTCGAGCGCGTGCTCGTGCGTGCCCTTGGCCATGGAATCCCCAATCATGCGGTTGCTTCGGCAAGCTAGATGATCCGAAAGCGCGCAGGCAACGTCTAATAGATACGGAAGGCGCGTTGCGCGCGCCGCCGGTCCCCGATGGAGTTTGCCCGTGGCAGCGACCGAAAAACCGGTCATCGTCTGGTTTCGCCGCAATCTGCGGCTTCACGACAATGCGGCACTGGGCGCGGCGGAGCGCGACGGTGCCCCGGTCGTTCCGGTCTTCGTCCGCGATCCGCCGGACCCGTCCGGGCAGGCCTCCGACTGGTGGCTGCACCGGAGCCTCGCTTCGCTGGACGCCGATCTGGCAACGCGCGGCTCGTCCCTTCTCATCCTGCAAGGCCCGACCGAAACCGTTCTTCCCCGGCTGGCGACCGAGATCGGCGCCGGCGCGCTGCATCTCGAGCGGGGCCACGAGCCCGGCGTGGCGGCCCGGGAACAGGATATTTCCACGCGATTGTCGGAACATGGCATCGCGACCCGGCGCTTCGCCGGCCGCCTGCTCGCCGATCCCGACCGGTTCCGCACCGGCGCGGGTGGGCCGTACCGGGTCTTCACACCGTTCTGGAAGGCGCTCCGGCACGGCTTCGAGAGCGGGACGCCACGCCCCGCGCCCGAACGGCTGACGACGCCGACGAACCTGCCCGACGGTCTCGCCCTGGAGGAACTGGGCCTCGTGACCGAAAGCAAAGAACAGATCGCCGGGTGGGAGGGCGACTGGCAGCCCGGCGAAGCGGGCGCGCGGGAGGCGCTGGCCGATTTCGTCGACGGCCCGATGGCCGATTACCCGGAAGGCCGCGACCTGCCGGGCCGGGTCGGCACCTCGCGTCTTTCGCCGCATCTCCATTTCGGCGAGGTCAGCATCCGCACCGCCTGGCATGTCGCCGCGCAGGCCGCCGTCGGCGGTGCCGAACGAGGTGGCGAGGCCTTCCTGCGCGAACTCGGCTGGCGCGATTTCGGCGCCCACCTGCTCCATCACTTTCCACGGATCGTCGATGAGCCGCTCCAGAAGAAATTCGACACCTTTCCCTGGCGGGACGACGCGGCGGCGTTGCAGCGCTGGCAGGACGGCCTGACCGGCTATCCGCTGGTCGATGCCGGGATGCGCCAGTTGCGGCGGACGGGCTGGATGCACAACCGGGTGCGGATGGTCGCGGCCTCCTTCCTGGTGAAGCACCTGCTGATCGACTGGCGGGCCGGCGAGCGCTGGTTCCGCGATTGCCTGGTCGACTTCGACCCGGCCAGCAATATCGTCAACTGGCAGTGGGTCGCGGGCTCGGGCGCCGACGCCGCGCCCTATTTCCGGATCTTCAACCCGGTCCTCCAGGGCACACGGTTCGATCGCGACGGCGCCTATGTGCGGCGCTGGTTGGCTGAAATCGCCGACCTGCCAGACCGTTACCTGCACCACCCGTGGGACGCCCCGGCGACGACGCTGGAAGCCGCCGGGATCGTGCTGGACCGGGACTATCCCGCGCCGATGGTCGATCACGCGTTTGCCCGCAAGCGGGCGCTTTCGGCCTTCCAATCGCTCACCGAATCGGAAAAGGTCTGATCAGCATGAATGCCCGTCACGACTTTCACATGCTGGAACGGAATCCGGGACCGCCGCGCCGTATCGCCGTCGTCGGCTCGGGTGTGGCCGGTCTGGGCGCGGCCTGGGGACTCTCGCGGGGCCACCGGGTCACGCTCTTCGAAGCGGGCGAGCGGCTGGGCGGCCACAGCAATACGGTCGAGGTCGCCGATCGCGGTGGCACCGTTCCGGTGGACACCGGTTTCATCGTCTACAATCCGCGCACCTATCCCGAACTCTGCGCCCTGTTCGCCGATCAGGGCATCGTGACGGAAGAAAGCGACATGTCGTTCTCGGTCTCGATGGACGACGGCCGCCTGGAATACGGCGGCAGCGGCCTTGCCGGCCTGTTCGCGCAGAAGCGCAATATCGCCAATCCGCGCCACTGGCGCCTGCTCGCGGGTATCGCCGAATTCTACGCCCGCGCGCCCGGTCTGCTGGAGAAGGCCGAGCGGCAACGCTGGTCGCTCGGCGACCTCCTCGCCCCGCCACACTGCCTGCCCTCGGTCCGCGACCTGCACCTGCTGCCGATGGCGGCCGCGATCTGGTCGGCCCCGGCCGAGGAGATGCTGTTCTACCCGGCGTCGAGCTTCATCCGCTTCTTCATGAACCACCAGCTGTTCCATTTCGGGGCGCGCGCCAACTGGCGCACCGTCACCGGCGGCAGCCGGCAATATGTCGACCAGCTGGCGCGCGCGATCGGCGACATCCGGCTCGGTTGCCCGGTTCGCCAGATCGTCCGCACGGCGGACGGCGCGGAGGTCGCCACCGACTGTGGCACGGAAAGCTTCGACGAGGTGGTGATCGCCACACACGGCGACCAGGCGCTCGGCCTGCTGGCCGATCCGGGGCCAGCGGAGCGCCGCGTGCTCGGCGCCTTCCGGTACCAGCGGAACCGGGCCGTCCTGCATCGCGACCCCCGCCTGATGCCGCGCCGCGAGGCCGCCTGGTCGAGCTGGAACTATCTCAGCACCAGGGCGAAGGACGGTCCGGCACTCTCGATCACCTACTGGATGAACCGGTTGCAGGGCATCAGGACCGCGCAGCCGGTCTTGCTGTCGCTCAATCCGTTCACCGAACCGCGCGAGACGCACTACGAGTGCGAGTTCGCCTACGACCATCCGTTGTTCGACCAGGCGGCGCTGGACGCGCAGGGCGCGCTGGCTGGCCTGCAGGGCCGCAACCACACCTGGTTCTGCGGCAGCTATCACGGCTTCGGCTTCCACGAGGACGCCCTGCGATCCGGCCTCGACGTGGTCCGCCGGCACGGAATCGCCTTGCCGTGGGATCGGCCCGCCGCATCGCCGGACGTTGTTGCAGGCGCGGAGGCCGTCGCTTGAGCGGCGATCCCGCATCGGCGATCCTCGCGGGCATCGTCCGCCACCGGCGGCTGCGACCCTTCGTTCACGACCTGCGATACCGGGTTTTCTCGCTCCTGCTCGATCTCGACGAGCTGCCGGTCCTCGACGATCGGCTGAGATTGTTCGCCTACAATCGCCGCGGCCTGTTCGCCTTCCACGACCGGGATCACGGCCCGGGCGACGGCCGGCCGTTACGGGGTTGGATCGAGCGGGTCCTGAGCGACGCCGGCATCGCGGAAAAGCCAGCGCGAATCCGCATCCTCTGTTTCCCCCGCCTCCTCGGCCATGTCTTCAACCCGATCAGTGTCTATTTCTGCCTCGACGCCGAGGGAGGGCTGATCGCCATGCTGTGCGAGGTCAGCAATACCTTCGGCCTGCGCCACGTCTACCTGTTGCCGGCCGAACCCGGGGACAGCCTCGCCAACGGATTCCGGCAGGCCTGCGACAAGGCCCTGCACGTCTCGCCCTTCATCGACATGGCGATGCGCTATCGCTTCCATGTCGTCATGCGCGATGGCCGTTTCCGGATGCTAATCCATACCGACGACGGGGACGGACCGCTGCTCGTCGCGAGCCATGGTGCGCTCGCCCAACCGCTCGGGGATCGCGCGATCCTCAGGCTCCTGATCCGTCACCCGCTGAGCAGTTGGAAGATCATCGCCGGCATTCACTGGGAGGCGTGGAGATTATGGCGCAAGGGCGCCCGCTTCCGCCGCAGCCCGCCGGCCCCGGCAACCGAAGTGACCGTGGCGCCGCGCCGGCAGCGGGAGCGGTTCGACAGGCATCGGGGCGCCGCCTGAGCGGGGCGGCCGCGCGCCGCTTCCTCAGTGCACGAACGGGTTGATGATCCGGCCCACGAGGCCGGTGAAATGCAACGGTCCCTGCACGACGGTGAGGCAGATGCAATCCTCGCCCGGGTCGGCGACCGGACGATGGGTGACCGAGGGATCGCCGACCGCGACATCGCCACGGCCGTAGTGGCCGTCCGCGTCGGAATAGCCGCCCTGCAGCACCAGGGTGAATTCCTCGCCCTTGTGGGTATGGTTGAGGACGCCTTTCCCGGCGTGGATCTTCAACAGCGTCAGCTTGGCGCCGTCCTCGGTCCGGCCGAGCGGCACTTCCTCATGCACCAGGCTGCGGCGGCGCCACTTCAGATCCTTCAGGTCGGCGTTCAGGTAATCGCGGAGCGGTGACGGCAGGATCGTCCGGGTCACGGCATCGAATTCAGGCTGGGGCAGAATTTCCTCGGGCTCATCGAGACGGCCGAGCACGGCCTCGAAGGCGCCGGCGGCAGGCGCCTCGCCCGGCAGGCGGTCGATCATCGCGCCGCCGAGGGCCTCGATGCGAGCGACCCTGTCCCGGCATTCCCGACAGAAGACGAGATGGGACGCGGCCAGCAGGGAAGCCGATTCGGCCGATACGCCGGCGGCATAGTCGAAAAGCAGTTCAAGCGGCGGGTGGTGGGCAATCATGACTCAGGCTCCAGAATCAGCCGCAGGCGTGCGAGCGCCAGGCGGATCCGCGATTTCACGGTGCCGAGCGGCAGGCCGAGTTCGTCGGAGATAACACTGTGGGACTTGTCTTCGAAGAATGCCTTGCGGATGACCGAGATCTGCTCTTCGGACAGGCTGGTCAGGGAATCGCGCAGGCGCGCCTCGGCCTGGCCGCGGGCGACGATCATGTCCGGGGTTTCGACCGCCTCGGTCATCAACTCGACTTCGGCCGGGTCGATCTGCGGGCGCGAGGCGCGACGGAAACGGTCGATCCGCTTGTTCCGGACGATCGTGAAGATCCATGTCGAGGCGCTGGCGCGGCTGCGGTCGAAGCTCGCCGCCTTGCGCCAGACCGCGATCATCGCCTCCTGCATCAGTTCCTCGGCGGTCTCGGGATCGGCCCCGGCGCGCATGACGAAGGCTTTCAGGCGCGGCGCGAAATGCTCGAACAACTCGGCGAAAGCTGCCCGGTCGCCGGCCGCGGCGATTGCCTCGACACAGTCGCACAGCCGGTCCTCGACCGGGTTCTCAGGCGCGCCGGCGGCGACGTTCATCATGACGGCCGTCAGCGACGGCTCTCCGGTTCCGAAGCCCGGCCGCGCTGCACGCATGTATTCGACGAGTTCCCCAGGGTTCATACCGGGAGATACGCGGATTTGGCGTCGGCGGATCAGTCAGGCAGGGACATCCGGCCGGAGGCCGACGGCGGACGCGCCGTGGCGCTTCACTGGGCGACGACCTGAACCCTGCCCTGGTCAACGAAGACGTGGTAGCGCTTGCCGTTCTCGCAGGTCGCAATGTAATCGTTCTCGCCCTTCTTTTCGTACGACTTGACGCTACCACATGGCAGGCCCTGCAGCAGAATAACCGATTGCAGGTCCTTTTTGGTCTTGGCGTCCTGGGCAGAGGCCGACCCGAAGGTCAGCGGCGCGACGAACAGGGCCACCGCGAGGGCGGCAAGGGTGCGTTTCAGCATGGATATCTCCGTTACTTAAAGCTTGGCGAATTGCTTGGGGTCGGACAGCAGCCCGAAGATCTGGTCGCGCGAGGCGACGATATCCTCCGACAGCTTCTTGTCATTGTCCTGCAGAAGGGTGAGTACCTTGAGAAGCAGCAGGTCGAAGCGATCCTTCAGGGAGGCGAGTTCCGGCCCCTTGTTCTTGTGGTAGGCACCGAACTCGGTCAGCAGGTCATCGACCTCGTTCTTCAGCGACAGCTTGGTGAAGAAACCGATGGCGTCGGTATTGCGCAGACGATCCTCGAGCTGTTCCAGGTCGATCTTCGCCGGCGCGGGCGTCGCGGCGGCGGTGTCGGTCGCCGGTGCGTCGGGCTTCTCGGCGGCGGTGTCGGTCGCCGGCACGTCGGACTTCTCGGCGGCGGTGTCGGTCGCCGGTGCGTCGGGCTTCTCGGCGGCGGTGTCGGTCGC
>NZ_FWFR01000014.1:2500-5898 GCF_900172325.1 Oceanibacterium hippocampi
TGACATTGTGAAGAGGTAGACATCCTGAACCGGATGTCTGTGTGTGGATCCCGAGGGGGTAATATCCTTCGGGTGAGACGACGGACATGCGGTTTTTTAAGGGTCTTTAAGAATGATCGTTTTGTGTGGAGTGACAGGCACTCGAGTAGCGAAGCGGTAGTGCGACAAGGAATTTTTTGTTGCCCTATCGGCCTTCGGCCTGCTTGAGGGCGCTGTTGTCTCTGTGCATGACGGGAAGCTGAGAGAGATCAAGCGCTTTAAGGGCATTTGGTGGATACCTTGGCATGCAGAGGCGATGAAGGACGTGGCACGCTGCGAAAAGCTTCGGGGAGTTGCGAGCAAACTTTGATCCGAAGATATCCGAATGGGGAAACCCACCACGCAAGTGGTATCGGCGTCTGAATACATAGGACGTCGAGGCGAACCCGGTGAACTGAAACATCTCAGTAACCGGAGGAAAGGACATCAACCGAGACTCCGCTAGTAGTGGCGAGCGAACGCGGACCAGGCCAGTGGCGTCGAGAAGAGAACCGGAAGCATCTGGAAAGGTGCGCCATAGCGGGTGATAGCCCCGTACGGGTAGTGCTTCTTGACGTCCTCGAGTAGGGCGGGACACGTGAAATCCTGTTCGAACATGGGGGGACCACCCTCCAAGCCTAAGTACTCCTGCATGACCGATAGTGAACAAGTACCGTGAGGGAAAGGTGAAAAGCACCCCGGTGAGGGGAGTGAAACAGACCTTGAAACCGAATGCCTACAATCAGTGGGAGCCTCCTTGTGGGGTGACCGCGTACCTTTTGTATAATGGGTCAGCGAGTTAGTCTTGCGTGCGAGCTTAAGCCGATAGGTGTAGGCGCAGCGAAAGCGAGTCTGAACAGGGCGTTCAGTACGCAGGATTAGACCCGAAACCGGGTGATCTAGCCATGAGCAGGCTGAAGGCGGGGTAACACCCGACGGAGGGCCGAACCCACGTCTGTTGAAAAAGACGGGGATGACTTGTGGCTAGGGGTGAAAGGCCAATCAAACTCGGATATAGCTGGTTCTCCGCGAAATCTATTTAGGTAGAGCGTCGCGTGTTTACCGCCGGGGGTAGAGCACTGGATGGGCTAGGGGGACCCAAAGTCTTACCAAACCTAACCAAACTCCGAATACCGGCGAGTTACAGCGCGGCAGACAGACGGCGGGTGCTAAGGTCCGTCGTCGAGAGGGAAACAGCCCAGACCGCCAGCTAAGGTCCCCAAGTCATGGCTAAGTGGGAAAGGATGTGGGAAGGCCAAAACAACCAGGAAGTTGGCTTAGAAGCAGCCATCTTTTAAAGAAAGCGTAATAGCTCACTGGTCTAAACAAGCAATCCTGCGCCGAAGATGTAACGGGGCTAAAGCCATGCACCGAAGCTGCGGACGTGTCTCTGACACGTGGTAGCGGAGCGTTCCGTAAGCCTGTGAAGGGTATCCGCGAGGGTGCCTGGAGGTATCGGAAGTGAGAATGCTGACATGAGTAGCGAGATGAGTGTGAGAAACACTCACGCCGAAAGTCCAAGGGTTCCTGCGTAAAGCTAATCTGCGCAGGGTGAGCCGGCCCCTAAGGCGAGGGCGAAAGCCGTAGTCGATGGGAACCAGGTTAATATTCCTGGGCCTGCTGGTGGTGACGAATGCCGTAAGTTGTTCGTGCTTATCGGATTGCACGGGCCGCGAAGGCGTTCCAGGAAATAGCCCCAGCGTATAGACCGTACCCTAAACCGACACAGGTGGACTGGTAGAGCATACCGAGGCGCTTGAGAGAACTATGCTGAAGGAACTCGGCAAAATGACCCCGTAACTTCGGGAGAAGGGGTACCCTTCGGAAGGCAACTTCCGGGGGGTGGCACAGACCAGGGGGTGGCGACTGTTTACTAAAAACACAGGGCTCTGCGAAGTCGCAAGACGACGTATAGGGTCTGACGCCTGCCCGGTGCCGGAAGGTTAAGAGGAGGGGTTCACGCTCTGAATCGAAGCCCCGGTAAACGGCGGCCGTAACTATAACGGTCCTAAGGTAGCGAAATTCCTTGTCGGGTAAGTTCCGACCTGCACGAATGGCGTAACGACTTCCCCGCTGTCTCCAGCATAGACTCAGCGAAATTGAATTCTCCGTGAAGATGCGGAGTACCCGCGGTTAGACGGAAAGACCCCGTGCACCTTTACTATAGCTTTGCAGTGGCGCCAGGAATTGACTGTGTAGGATAGGTGGGAGCCTTTGAAGCGCATGCGCCAGTATGCGTGGAGGCAACCTTGAAATACCACCCTTTTGGCTTTTGGCGTCTAACCGCGGCCCGTTATCCGGGTCCGGGACCCTGCATGGTGGGTAGTTTGACTGGGGCGGTCGCCTCCCAAAGAGTAACGGAGGCGCGCGATGGTAGGCTCAGGCTGGTCGGACATCAGCTTTAGAGTGCAATGGCATAAGCCTGCCTGACTGCGAGAGAGACATCTCGAGCAGAGACGAAAGTCGGTCATAGTGATCCGGTGGTCCCGAGTGGAAGGGCCATCGCTCAACGGATAAAAGGTACGCCGGGGATAACAGGCTGATAACCCCCAAGAGTCCATATCGACGGGGTTGTTTGGCACCTCGATGTCGGCTCATCACATCCTGGGGCTGGAGCAGGTCCCAAGGGTTCGGCTGTTCGCCGATTAAAGTGGTACGTGAGCTGGGTTTAGAACGTCGTGAGACAGTTCGGTCCCTATCTGCCGTGGGTGTCGGATACTTGAGAGGCGCTGCTCCTAGTACGAGAGGACCGGAGTGGACGAACCTCTGGTGGACCGGTTGTCACGCCAGTGGCACAGCCGGGTAGCTAAGTTCGGACGGGATAACCGCTGAAAGCATCTAAGCGGGAAACCCTCCTCAAAACCAGGTATCCCTTGAGAGCCGTGGAAGACCACCACGTTGATAGGCCGGGTGTGGAAGTGCGGCAACGCATGAAGCTTACCGGTACTAATCGCTCGATCGGCTTGATCTCCTCCTTCCTTCATGCCCAGTGACAATGGCGTCCATTCGACGACGCGATCACCGGCACGGAACGATCATTCGACACCATGAAGACCCGCGCGGGCCCGAGGGCCGGCGCGACACAGGATGTCCCCGACAGGTTGCGGTCCGGCTTTTGCCGGCCTGGTGGCTATGGCGGGAGGCCTGCACCCGATCCCATCCCGAACTCGGTCGTGAAACCTCCCAGCGCCGATGGTACTTTGTCTCAAGGCACGGAAGAGTAGGTCGCTGCCAGGCCTGCAAAAGCCGGACCCAACCCTGTCTGCCTCCTCACAAGCGTCACCCGATACCCAACGATATCAACGCGGGGTGGAGCAGCCCGGTAGCTCGTCAGGCTCATAACCTGAAGGTCGCAGGTTCAAATCCTGCCCCCGCAACCA
>NZ_FWFR01000006.1 GCF_900172325.1 Oceanibacterium hippocampi
GCTGGTATAATCCCGCCAGGCGCCATTCCGCCCTCGGCTATCAGTCACCCATCAACTACGAAAGGAGCGCCCAAACGAGACTGGAATCCCCAAGCCCTTAACTGTCCACGAAACCGGGGGAACTCCAAGGAGCACAAAGTCATGCAGTTGCTCGGCATGCCATTTGTAGCGCTTGGTTTTCGGTTTGGCCGCGTTGTCACGCGTAGCTGTATAGAGCTGCTTGTATTCGTTGGGTGTGAACCAAGGCCGGCGTTCGATCTTGCTCTGCCGCCGGTAGGGGTCCGATAGATCGGGCAGGTTCTCCAGCCAGCCATGACGCTGGGCCGTCTTGAGCACCATGCTCAGGGTGACGACTTCGTTATGGATGGTATTGCGGGCAGGCGGCTTCCAGGGCCTCGGCTTCGGCTCTGCCTTCTTTTTCGCCTTGCCCTTGCCGCCCGCGTCTTTCTTGGTTTTGTCCTCGGGCGGATCGACGGGCTCCGGCTCCGTCATGCGATGCACGCGATATTCCTGCACCATGCCCGACGTGATCTGGGTGACGGTCTTCTTGCCGAAGAAGGGCAGGAGATGGAGACGGATGCGGTCCTTGTGGCCTTGCACCCATTTCGGGGAGCGTCGGCCTCGGGTGATGGCCTCATATTCCTCCTCGAACTTCTTCGCTGCCTCGGCAAAGGTCTTGCCGGTGTGCAGCTCGCCGAAGCGGTCCTTGGCGCACAGTTCGAGATACCAATCCTCGGCCACGTCCTTCGCACGGGCGAGGCTCTTCTCCTTCGTGCTCTTACGCCACTCCTTGCCTTTCATGTAGGTGGAGCAGTGCCATGTCCCGCCGTCAACACGGCGGTAAATGCGGACTTTGTCGCCTAGGGTTCGGTGTATCTCCATGGTGCGCCCATTTGTGTGATTCTGTGTGATTTTGTGTGAGTCCTGTGCGACCCATTTTTATTATATCACAGGGCGATTCTGGAAAGAATCGGAAGGCTTCAGAAATAGCAAAAGCCCTTGCATGTCAATGACTTGCAAGGGCTTTGATTTGGTTGCGGGGGTAGGATTTGAACCTACGACCTTCAGGTTATGAGCCTGACGGGTATAATGTATCCTGGCTGCCAAGGGCGCTCCTGTACGCCGGCTACGTTGTCCAAACGCGAATTCTAGGCATGCGGCAATTTCGCTCTTAGACCAGTTCATAGGAATAGCACTGGACTTCGCCCGTCTGGCAAGCATGCATGGTGGATGAGAGCTGCCCGGGCCCGATGAACCGGTAGCCCCGCCCCTGACCGGCCTCCCGGCGGGGCTTTGGGTGGTGGAAGCGCCGCGATCACCGCGGCGCTGAACACCAAAGGAGGCCACCATGCCCAGGCTCACCGATACCCAGCTCGTCATCCTCTCGACCGCCGCCCAGCGCGCGGATCGGGCCATCCTGCCGCCGCCCAAGTCACTTCGGCTCAACAAGGGCGCCGTGACATCGGTACTCAAGAGCCTGATCAGGAAAGGCCTGGCCGAGGAGCGACCCGCGGCCGCCGGCGCCGGGGTCTGGCGTGAGGAAAAGGATGGCAGTCGCCTGACGCTCGTCATCGCCGAGGCCGGTCTCGCGGCCATCGGCGTCGACGCTGCCAAGCCGGCCGACGCCCCCAAGACGAAGGTCAAGGCCACGGCGAAGGCGCCTCGCACGCAGGCCGCCAAGCCGCCAGCCAACGACGCCCCGCGCCCTGGCACCAAGCAGGCCCTGCTGGTCGACCTCCTCAAGCGCAAGAGCGGAGTGACCCTCGACGAGGCCGTCGAGGCCACCGGCTGGCAGCCGCACTCGGTCCGCGGCGCGATCAGCGGCACCCTCCACAAGAAGCTCGGCCTGAGCGTCTCGTCCGAGAAGGTCGAAGGCCGCGGCCGCGTCTATCGCATCGCCGCGCAAGCCTGAGGTCGGCGCCGCCCATGCCAAAGCCGATTGACGAGGCGCTGGAGGCCCTGCAGGCGCTCGACACGCCAGCACTGCGGACGCGCTGGGGGAAGGCCTTCAAGAGGCCTCCCCCGAAGCACGCTCGCCGTGACCTGCTCTTGCGCGCCCTCGCCCATCATGTCCAGGCGCAGGCGGCGGGCGGGCTCCGGCCGGTCGCACGCCGCAAGCTGGCCCGGGCCGCCCAGGACCTCCAGGACGGCAAGCAGGCCACGGCCCCGCCGCCGCAGCTACGACCGGGCACGCGGCTGGTCCGCGAGTGGAACGGCGAGACCCATGTCGTCGAGGTCCTGGCCGGAGGTTTCGCCTGGCGCGGCGCGACCTATGCCTCCCTCTCCGCCATCGCGCGGGCGATCACCGGTGCGCGTTGGTCCGGGCCGCGCTTCTTTGGCCTGCTGGTCAAGCGGCCAAGTGGCGGAAGGAAGGGGGCATGAGAGAGCGCCTCCGCTGCGCCATCTATACCCGCAAGTCCTCCGAGGAAGGTCTGGACCAGGACTTCAGTTCCCTGGACGCCCAGCGCGAGGCCAGCGCCGCCTACATCAGGAGCCAGGCCCACGAGGGCTGGCGGCTGGTCGACGAGCGCTTCGATGACGGCGGCTTTTCAGGGGGCACCACGGAGCGGCCCGCCCTGCAGCGTCTTCTCGAGAAGGTGCGGCAGCGGCGCATCGACGTCATCGTCATCTACAAGATCGATCGCCTGACCCGCTCCCTGGCCGACTTCGCCCGGCTTGCCGAGCTGTTCGACGCTTGCGGCGTCTCCTTTGTCTCGGTCACCCAGCAATTCAACACCACGACCTCGATGGGCCGCCTGATGCTCAACGTCCTGCTCTCCTTTGCCCAGTTCGAGCGGGAGATCACCGGCGAGCGTATCCGCGACAAGATCGCCGCCTCCAAGAAGAAGGGCCTCTGGATGGGCGGCACGCTGCCCCTCGGCTACGACGCCGTGGACCGCAAGCTGGTGATCAACCAGGCGGAAGCGGAGACGGTGCGGAAGATCTTTCGGCTCTATCTGGAGCACGGCAGGGTGCGGGCGGTCGTCGAGGAGGCCGAGCGCCTCGGGCTGCGCTCCAAGTCCCGCATCGGCCCCCGCGGCCAGTCGATCGGCGGCTTCCGCCTGCTCGCCGGGAACATCTACCAGATCCTGAAGAATCCCCTCTACATCGGCCGGATCCGTCATCGGGAGCTGAGCTACCCTGGCATGCACGAGCCCATCCTCGACCTGGAGACCTGGGATGCCGCCCAGCAGCAGCTTCTCGGCAACCGCAACGGTCACCGCTCCCGACCCAATGCCAGGGAGCCGAGCCCACTTGCCGGCATGATTGTCGATGCTGACGGCAACCGGTTCACCCCATCCCATACAACCAAAGTCGGGCGGCGCTATCGCTACTACGTCGATCAGGCCCTGATCACCGGTGAGAAGCCGAACGGCAGGCGCTTGCGGCGCCTCCCGGCCCTGGAGATCGAGGGCATCGTCCGACAAGAGCTCACGCAGCTGCTCTCCGAGCCCGGCCGCCTCCTGGCCGCCCTGGGCGACTCCCTGGACGCGGCTGAGACCGATCAGGCACTCCGCGAGGCCGGGAACCTCCACCAGGCTTTGGCGGAGGCCACGCCGGCCGCCTGGGCTGACCGCGTGCGGCCGATCCTTCGGCAGGTGGCAATCGGCGAAGACTTCGTACGGCTGAGGATCTTGCGCGACGGCTTGCGCGCCGCGCTATCCCTGCCCGCCATGGCGAACGAGCTCCTCGTCGAGGATGGTGACCGGGCTGACCGGGGGCTGCACGACATCCTGGTCCAGGCCCGGGTGCGCACGCGCGGCGGCCAGATCAAGCTCATCGTCGGGCCGCAGGGAGACCACGCCCGTCGCGACAAGGACGCCGCGCTGATCAAAGCGGTGGCCCGGGCCCATCTCTGGTTCGACCGCCTGAAGAGCGGCGAGGCGACCTCGGCCCGTGCGATCGCGCGCGAAGAGCAGGTGACAGGCTCCTACGTCAGCCGGTTCCTGAAACTCGCATTCCTGGCGCCCGACATCGTCGAAGCTATCCTCGACGGGCGGCATCCTGTCGACCTGACCGCCGAGCGCCTGCTCGTCCACCAGGACCTCCCCCTGAGCTGGGACGAGCAGCGCCGGCAGCTGGGTTTCAACCCCGGCTGAGTGGTACCACCGGATAGGCCCGACAGAGACAGCATCCCGGATTCGGCGGTTGGGCCCGCTGCAGACCGTCTCCCGGTCACACCCGCAAACAGCAGGACCCCGGAAACCCCGCGGAGCCGCGCGGTTCTCAGTCGACAGAAAATGCTTCTAAGACATTGATATAAAAAAGAAAAATGGGTGGCGGTGAGGGTGGGATTCGAACCCACGGTACAGCTTTTGACCGTACAACTCCTTAGCAGGGAGCCGCCTTCGACCACTCGGCCACCTCACCTCGCGCCCCCTGCAAATAACCCAGCCCACCGGGGGACGCAAGACCCGAAAGCCGTCCGCGATGCGCCTTTCGCGGAGAAATCGCGGGCCGGGCCGGTTTCGCTAACGTTCGGCGCTTAATACTAAATTAAGCGCGTTGGCCGTATCGTGCTGTCAGTGCGGGACGCTTGCCCGGTCACAGTCGCTCGCTCAGGTTCGTCGTTGATCGTAACCGGCGGCCCATAAGTGATCACCCGGCGTAGTGAGGCACAAGCCACCCCACTCTCGGCGATGGAGGTTGCCATGTTCAGTAAGAGTATCGCAGTCGGTGTCCTGGCCGGCGTTCTCGTGTGCGGCGCCGCTGCGGCCAACCCGATGTGCAACGATCGGACGAAGTTCCTCGATCATCTGTCGGCCAAGTACGAGGAAGCGCCGGTCTCGATGGGGCTCGCCTCGAACGGAACGGTTCTCGAGGTGCTCGCCTCGGAGAAGACCGGAAGCTGGACGATCATCATCACCAACCCGACCGGCCAGGCCTGCGTGATCGCGACCGGCGACAGTTGGGAAAACATCACCGTCGCGCTCGGCGAACCCAAGGTCTGAGACCGTATTCCGTCCGGGCGCCATCCAGGCGCCGGGACGGCGGTGCCCGGCGAGCGGCGGGTCGCACCCGTCTGCGCGGCAACGAGGCCCCGGCACAGCCGGGCGTCGAGGCCGATCGCCCGACACGGGAAATCCCGTCCCGACACGGCGAACGAACCGGAAACCCGCCTCGCACGAGGCCGCGAACCACCATGTAAGATCTGATTACGGGGCGCCTGCCCGGCCATGCGCCGGGTTGTTCCGCATTGCGCCTGCGCGGAGGACGCGCCGCCTGCCCGTCCGCCCTTGTCCCGGCGTCCGGACGTCCTCCGGAGAGCGCGGCCGTCAGTGCGATCCGGCGGCGAGGCCGCCAGGGCGACTCGACGGCATGGCCGTCAGTGCGACAGATACCATTCCCGCGCCAGGCGCTGGGCCTCGGCGATCTCGCGCGGCGTCATGTCGCGGGCGAGCTCGGAACGCAGTTCGCGAGCCTCCCGGAAACCGGCCATGGCCGCGATGTTGAACCATTTGTGGGCGGTGATCATATCGACCGGCACTCCCTGGCCGGTTGAATACATCAGGCCCAGGTCGAACTGGGCGGTCGGCTCGCCCCGCAGGGCCGCCTTCTCCCGGTTCCTGATATCGCTGCGTGCAACAGGCGTCATATCAACCTCCATCGTCTTCGGCGGGAGGGTCGTCCGACGCTGCGGTCATGCAGCCGTTACGCCTGCTCCCTATCTATGACGTATGGTGGAGCGAATTTGGTAAACATTTTCTTTCCGGATATTAGGCAATTTTGCTTCAAACTGTATCGAGCGCGCCGGACATGCCTATTTGCCGGCGTCGCTACCGATGTCGTCGAGCACGATGCCGCCGGTGAGCCGGCAGAGACCGGCGAAGTCGATGGCGAACACGCAATGGGGATGGCCGGCGGCGGCGTAGATCGTCTCGAAGCGCGCCAGCCCGGCATCGATGGCGAGCGGCATCGCGGTCGCAAGCCCGACCGGCGACACCCCGCCGATCGTGTAGCCGGTTGCCTGGCGGACGAAATCGGCATCGGCCCGTCCGACCCTGGCCTCGAGCCCGAGGCCGCGCCTCAGCGCCTTCGTGTCGCATTGCCGGTCGCCGGAAACGAGCGCCATCAGGGCCTGCTCGCCGGCGGCGAAGACCAGCGACTTGACGATGGCGCCCTGCGGGCAATCCAGACTGCGGGCCGCGTCGGCGGCGGTCCGCGCGGTTTCGGCGAGCGTCAGCACCTCACCCGCCCCGGCGGCGGCAAGCACTGCGGCGACCCGGCGAACCGGTTCACGTTCAAGCAGCTTCTCGTTCATCGGCCGTGACTCTCAGAGACTGGCAAGGGTGCGGTCGATATCGGCGATCAGGTCGCGGACATCCTCGACACCGATGGAGAGCCGGACCAGGTCGGCCGGCACCGGCGAATTCGGCCCCTCGACGCTCCGCCGATGTTCGGCGAGGCTCTCGACGCCGCCGAGCGAGGTGGCCTCGGCGAACAGCCCGAGCCTGGCCGCGAAGGACCGCGCCGCCGCCTCGCCGCCGGCGAGCCGGATACTGAGCATGCCGCCATAGAGCCCGTCGCGCATCTGCCGGCTGGCGACCGCATGCCCGGGGTGATCGGGCAGGCCCGGGTACAGCACCGCCGCGACCGCCGGGTGGTTGCGGAAATGGCCGGCGATCTCGGCGGCATTGGCGCTTGCCTGCCGGACCCGGAGAAACAGCGTGCGCATGCCACGGAGCAGCAGCCAGCTTTCGAACGGGCCGAGCACCGCGCCGTCGCCGCCCCGGCGTTCCCGGATGGTCCGCCAGAAATCGTCGGCCGCCCGGCAGACCAGCGCACCCGCCAGCACGTCGGAATGGCCGTTCAGGTACTTTGTCGCCGAGTGCATGACGATATCGGCGCCGAGTTCCAGCGGCCGCGTGATGACCGGGGTCGCGACCGTGGAATCGACGGCGACCTGCGCACCGGCCTGGTGGCCAAGCTCGGCGGCGCGGGCGATGTCGGTCACCTCCCAGGTCGGGTTGGCCGGCGTCTCGATCCAGAGCAGCCGGGTCGCGCCCGGATGCAGCGCCGCCTCGAGCGAGGCGATGTCGTCATTCTCGTAGTAATCGAGGGTCAGGCCACGGTCCGCCGCCTCGCGCTCGAGAAAGGCGCGGAAGCCCCAGTACATCCGGTGCGGCACGGCGATCCGGCTGCCGGACGGAACCGCGCGGATCACCGCCGCCGCCGCCATGCCGGAGGCGAAGAGCAGCGCCTCGGCGCCCCCCTCGAGGGCGGCAAGGACCGCCTCGGGCGTCGCATAGCCGGGATTGCGGTCACGGGTGTAGCGGACCGGTCCGGCGCCGCTCTCGTCGTGCTCGCGGACGAAGGTGGTCGCGACATGGATCGGCGGCACGACGGCGCCGAACGGCGCCGCCTCCCCGAAGGACGCCTGCACCGCCTGGGTCTCGGGCGTGAGCCCGTTGGTCTTGCCGCTCATGGATTGCCTTTGCCGGGGTTGTCAGCGGGCGCGCTGGCCGAACAGGATTTTCTGCGCTTCCGGATCCGTTACCTTGCCCTGCTCACGCAGTTCGGCGGCGAGCGCCTTGCCTTTCACGACGGCCGGACGCGCCGCGATGGTCTCGAACCAGCGTTTCAGGTTCGGGAATTCGTCCAGGTCCTGGCCCTGCCGCTCGTAAGACACGACCCAGGGCCATGACGCCATGTCGGCGATCGAGTAGTCGCGGGCCAGGAATTCGCGGTCGGCAAGCCGACGGTCCATGACGCCGTAGAGGCGGTTGACCTCGTCGGTATAGCGCTTGACCGCGTAGGGCGCCTGCTCAGCGGCATAGTGCCGGAAGTGATGCGCCTGGCCGCACATCGGTCCGAGGCCGCCGATCTGCCAGAACAGCCATTGCTGGACGTCGTACCTGCCGCGCAGATCACGCGGCATGAAGCGGTCGTGCTTCTCCGCCAGATAGGTCAGGATGGCGCCGGATTCGAAGATACTGAGCGGGCCGCCGCCATCCGCCGGGGCATGATCGACGACCGCCGGCATGCGGTTGTTCGGCGCGATGGCGAGGAAGGCCGGCTCGAACTGCTCGCCCTTCATGATGTTGACCGGCTTGAGCGTGTAGGGCGCCGCCAGTTCCTCGAGCATGATGGAGATTTTCCACCCGTTCGGCGTGGGCCAGTAATATAGATCGATCATTCGGCAACTCCCGTTCCGCGCCCCAACAGTGCCTCTCGACAGTCATCGTCAAAACCCGGCGCGCCGCACAGGAGCTTTGCGAGAACGCCGCGCGGTGCGACATTGAGTGTCCGGCCGGATCGCGCAGCTAGAATGGCACCGGTCACGCCCTGGCAGGAAGGACACCCATGTCGCATGAACTGAACGCCGATTTCCACGCGCGCGTCGCTATGGATACAGCGGCGATGGCCTGGCAAGCAAGCCCGAGCCCGAGTGTCTGGCGAAAACGCCTCGATCTCTCGGGGCCGGCCGAGGCCGGCCGGGTGACCGCCCTGGTCCGCTACGAACCGGGCAGTCGCTTCCCCGCCCATGAACATCCGGACGGGGAGGAAATCCTTGTCCTCGAAGGGACCTTCTCGGACGAACATGGCGACTATCCGGCCGGCAGCTACCTGCTGAACCCGGAAGGATTCCGGCATGCCCCCTTCTCCGTCGACGGCTGCCTGCTGTTCGTCAAGCTGCGCCAGTTCGGCGGCCCGGGGCGGGCGCATCACGCGATCGACACGGCGGCGCTCGACTGGCAGCCGGGCAACATGCCGGGGCGGTCGGTGAAGCCGCTCTATGCCGCCCCCGACGGGATCGAGCAGATGCGCCTCGTGCGCCTCGATCCGGGCGCGCAGGTCCCGCGCCATGTCCATGACCGGGGCGAGGAAGTGCTGGTCCTCGAAGGGGCGATCGCCGACGAGGACGGGACCTACGGCAAGGGCAGCTGGCTGCGGTTCCCCGACGGCAGCGCGCACAGCGTGCGGAGCGAGCACGGCGCCGTGATCTACGTCAAGCAGGGCCATCTGCCGCCGGCGTCGTAGGACGCGGCCTTCTGGCGCTTGCGCGAACCGCCCGAGGCACTAGGCTTTTCCCGAACCACAGGGGGAAGGACGAGATGTCTGACGATGCATGGCGCCTCGGCGCGATCGAACTGGCGGGCCGGATCGCCAACCGCGAGCTATCGGCGCGCCAGGCGGCGGAATCGGTGCTGGCGCGGATCGATGCGGTCAACCCGGCGCTGAACGCGGTCACGGTGATCGACCGCGACGGCGCGCTCGCCGCCGCGGACGCCGCCGACGAACGGCAGGCCGCCGGCAAGCCGCTCGGCCTGCTGCATGGCGTGCCGGTCACCGTGAAGGAGAATATCGACCAGGCGGGCCAGGCAACGACCATGGGCGTCGTCGCCATGAAGGACCTGGTGGCCCGGGACGACGGCCCGGACATCGCGCGCCTCAGGGCCGCCGGAGCGATCTTCGTCGGGCGCACCAACACCCCCGACTTCGGCCTGCGCTGGCATACCGACAACGCGCTGCGGGGCGCCACGGTCAATCCCTGGAACGCAGGCGTCACGCCCGGCGGATCGAGCGGCGGCGCCGCCGCCGCGCTCGCCACCGGCATGGGGCCGATCGCGATCGGCAACGATCTCGGCGGCTCGGTCCGCTACCCGGCGCAATGCTGCGGGATCGCCTCGCTCCGCCCGACCTTCGGCCGCAACCCGCGCTATACCGCGACCCAGACCGCCGAGCCGCTGCCGATGTCGCAACTGATGGCGGTCAACGGCCCGATGGCCCGCTCGGTCGCCGATGTCCGCCTCGCCTACCGGGTCGCCGCCGGCGCCAGCGCCGACGATCCGTGGTCGGTCCCGGCCCCGCTCGACGACATGCCGGCGGCCGAACCGGGCCGCGTCGCCCTGACCCGGGCGCCGGGCGGCAACGCCGCCGACCCACAGGTCGAGGCCGGGCTGGATCGCGCCGCCGCGGCGCTGCGCGATGCCGGCTACGAGGTCGAGGAAATGGAGCCGCCGGCGATCGCCGAGGCGTCCAATCTCTGGCAGGACCTGCTGTTCGCGGAGATCGCCGAGGTCACCTACCCGCGGCTGCGCGACATCGTCGGACCGGGCGCGCGGGAAGTGCTCGACCAGATGCTTGTCATGCGCCGCCCGCTCGACCTCCCCGGCTACATGCAGGGCGTGGCGAAACGGGCCACCCTGCTCCGCGAATGGCAGCAATTCCTGGTCCGCTACCCGATCGTTCTCGGGCCGATCTCGACGCGGGTACCGTTCGCCGTCGGCGCCGATATCGGCGCCGGTTCCGATTTCACCGGGATCGCCGACAGCATGCGGCTGGTCATCACCGTCAACCTGCTCGGCCTGCCCGCCGCCGTTGTCCCGGTCGGCGCCGACGGCGGCCTGCCGCAGGCGGTCCAGCTCATCGGCGCCCGCTTTGCCGAGGAATCCTGCCTGCGCGCGGCCGAGGCGATCGAGGACCGGCTCGGCCCCCTGACCCCGATCGACCCGCGCAACTGAGAACGCGACAGCCGTTCAGTCGGAATAGTCGAGGCCCATCTCGCGATAGCGTTCCGGATCGTCCTCCCAGCGCGGCCGGACCTTGACGAACAGGAAGAGGTGGACCCGGCCGTCGAGTATGGTTTCGAGTTCGGCGCGGGCGGCGGCGCCGATCTTCTTGATCATCGAGCCGCCCTTGCCGAGGACGATGGCCTTCTGGGTCTCGCGCGCGACATAGATGACCTGCTCGATCCGGACGGCGCCCTTGGCGGCGTCCTTCCAGCTTTCGGTCTCGACCGTCGTCGCGTAGGGCAGCTCCTCGTGCAGCTGGGTATAGAGCTGTTCGCGGGTGATCTCGGCGGCAAGCTGGCGGAGCGACGCCGTCGCGAGCTGGTCCTCCGGGAACAGCCAGGGGCCGGCCGGCAGGCGCGCGGCGAGATGGGCCTTCAGGTCCTCGACCCCGTCGCCGGTCAGCGCCGAGATCATGAACACGGCCTCGAAGGGAAGCATCTCGCTGAGCTGCTGCGCGAGATCGAGCAGGGTCACCCGCTTGACCGAGTCGACCTTGTTGAGGGCGAGAACGAGCGGCCGCTTGTCACCTTCGAGACGGCGCACGATTTCCCGGACGTCGCCGGTCAGTCCGCGCTTGGAATCGACCAGCAGGACGACCATGTCGGCGTCGGCGGCGCCGCTCCAGGCGGCCTCGACCATTGCCCGATCGAGCCGGCGACGGGGCTGGAAGATGCCCGGCGTGTCGACGAACACGAGTTGTGCCGGCCCGGCCATCGCGATGCCGGTGATGCGCGTCCGGGTCGTCTGCACCTTGGGCGAGACGATCGCGATCTTCGAGCCGACAAGGGTGTTGAGCAGGGTCGACTTGCCGGCATTGGTCGCGCCGATCAGGGCGATGAAGCCGGCCCGCGTGGTTTCGGCCGTGCCTTCCGCTTCGGGTCCGGTCGGTTCAGTCATGATCGATACGCCCCAGCAGGTCCTGTGCCGCCGCCTGTTCCGCCTTGCGCTTGGAGAGCCCGGTCGCCCGTGCCGGCCGGCGCTCGCCGAGCTTCACCTCGACGGTGAAGACCGGTTCGTGCGGCGGTCCCTCGGTACTGACAATCCGGTATTCCGGGAGCCCGAGGCCGCGGCGATGGGCAAGTTCCTGCAACAATGTCTTGGGGTCCTTCGTGCTCTCGGATTGTTCGAGACGGCTTTGCCAGTGGTCGATGATGAAGCGTCGGGCGACATCCATGCCGCCGTCGAGAAACAGTGCGCCGATAACCGCCTCCAGGCAGTCGGCGAGGATGGCCGGCTTCTCCCGGCCGCCGCTCGCCGCTTCGGAGGTGGCCATGCGGATATGCTGGCCGAGGCCGATTTCCAGGGCGATCGCCGCCAGGCTCTCGCGCCGGACCAGGGCATTCAGGCGCGGCGCCAGGTCGCCGGCCGGATCGCTCGGATGGCGTTCGAACAGCAGCGTCGTGATGACCAGGCCGAGGACCCGGTCGCCGAGAAACTCCAGCCGCTCGTAGTCGCCGCCGCTCTCCGAGCCCTGGAGCGAGGAATGCGACACCGCCTCGCGGAGCAGCCCCTGGTCGGCGAAGCGATGCCCGAGCGTTTCCTGCAGCGCGGCGAAATCCCCTGGCGTTTCGGTCAATGGAGCCATTCGAGGAAGCGGCTCCAACGCCAGGCCCAGGGCCATTTCCAGAATTCGAAGAAGGCCGCGCTGCCGTCATGGGAGAAGAAGATGATCTCCGCCCGGCCGACCAGGTTGACCGCCGGCACGTAGCCGACCGCGCGCTGCACGCGGCTGTCCTGGCTGTTGTCGCGGTTGTCGCCCATCGCGAAGAAATGGCCCTCGGGAACCGTGTAGACATCGGTGTTGTCGAGATCGCCGCGCGGCGTCATGTCTAGGACATTGTAGCTGACCCCGTTCGGCAGCGTCTCGCGATATTGCGGGATGCGCCGGAAGTTGCCGTAGGGATCGGTATAGACGAAATCCTCGATCTTGGTCTTCTCGACCGCCATGTCGTTGATGTAGAGGACGCCTTCCCTGACCTGGATATGATCGCCCGGCAGGCCGACGATGCGCTTGATATAGTCGGTCTTGTTGTCGGCCGGCAGCTTGAAGACGGCGATGTCGCCGCGCTCGGGCTGGTCGAAGAAGACCCGGCCGGGAACGAGCGGCAGGCTGAACGGCAGGGAATGACGGCTGTAGCCGTAGGAAAATTTCGAGACGAACAGATAGTCGCCGACCATCAGGTTCGGCAGCATCGATTCAGAGGGGATATTGAACGGTTCGAACAGGAATGTCCGGATGCCGACCGCGATCAGGACCGCGTAGACAATCGTCCGGACCGCTTCGCCGAAACCGCCTTTGGCGGTCGTATTCGCTCGCATTACGCCAACCTTCCCGTCTCATTCCGATTATGTGTGTCTGTTCTGGGTATCGGCCGCCACCCGGCGCAGGCGCGCGGGCGCGCGGCGCCGGTCATTCGGACGCCGCCTGGCCGGACGGGATCGCGGAAATCAGGACGATCGCCTGCGCCTGCGGCGGCTCGTCGGTGATGGTCAGGTCGATCTGCGCGACCATCCCCTCCGGCGTGATCTCCTCCAGCCGGCGCAGCGCGCCGTTGGTGAGCCGCATGGTCGGCTTGCCGGACCGCATGTTGACGACCCCCATGTCGCGCCAGAACACGCCTTTCCGGAAACCGGTGCCGAGCGCCTTCGAGCAGGCCTCCTTGGCAGCGAAGCGCTTGGCGTAGGAAGCGATGCGGTTGCGGCGGCGCTCCGACTTGGCGATCTCGACATCGGTGAAGATGCGGTCGATGAAACGCTGGCCGAAGCGCTCGATCGTCCGTTCGATCCGCCGGATGTCGATGATGTCGTTGCCGATGCCGATAATCAAGAAACTGTCCCCGTTCAGGCGCTGCGCGCGCCGGCGGCGTCCGCGCGCGCCTTGTCCATTAGGCCGCGCATCCGGCGGATCGCGCTGTCGAGACCGGAGAAGATCGCCTCGCCGATCAGGAAATGACCGATATTGAGTTCGACGACGGTGCGGATCGCCGCGACGGGCGCGACAGTCTCGTAGGTCAGACCATGCCCGGCATGGCATTCGAGACCGAGCTCGTCGGCCAGCGCCGCGGCGCGGACGAGCCGGTCGAGCTGCGCCGCCCGCTCCTCGCCCTCGGCATCGCAATAGGCGCCGGTATGAAGCTCGATCACCGGGGCACCGAGCGCCCGGGCGGTCTCGATCTGCACGGGATCGGCCTCGATGAACAGCGAAACGCGGATCCCGGCCTCGTTCAGGCGGTCGATATAGGGGGCGAGCGTCTCGCGCTGACCGGCAATGTCGAGGCCGCCCTCCGTCGTCCGTTCCTCGCGTTTCTCGGGCACGAGGCAGCAGGCGTGCGGGCGATGGCGAAGCGCGATCGCCAGCATCTCCGGCGTCGCCGCGATCTCGAGGTTGAGCGGCAGGGCGATGGCGTCCATCAGGCGGCTGATATCGCCGTCGCCGATATGGCGGCGATCCTCGCGCAGATGGGCGGTAATGCCGTCGGCTCCCGCCGAGGCGGCCTGAACGGCGGCGCGCACGGGATCGGGATGCCGGCCGCCGCGTGCGTTCCGGATCGTCGCGACATGATCGATATTGACGCCCAACCGTAGCTTGTCTGCCATCTTGTCAGCCTATTGCCTTGGCGCTTCGTCGGCATTCACGCGTCGACGGCCGCGCCGCTTCGCGCCCTGGCCGCGCCGCCGCCTGCGCTCGTTCTGGTACGATTCTATCAGGAAGCGCAAGGGGTAAAAAGTCGCGACCCAGGCGATCACGGCGATCGGCACCGCGGCAACCATCATCGGCAGCAGGATGCTCCAGGCAATATGGGTCAGCACCGCCCACTCGCCGTTGAGCGCCGCTTCCCAGAACCGCTGCAGGGCGGCGCCGATGCCGATCGCGGTCGCCGGATCGTCGCGCCCGATCAGCCAGCTTCCGACCTCGTAGAGAAAGGTCCAGATGAAGGGAAAGGTCCACGGATTGCCGACCACGGTACCGATCGCCGAGGCCAGGATATTGGCCCGGGTCGCCCAGGCGCCGAGCGCGGCGAGAAAGAAGTGCAGGCCCACGAAGGGGGTGAAGGAGACCGCCGATCCCCAGGCGAAGCCGGCCGCCAGCGAGTACGGCGTGCCCGGCATCCGCGCGACGCGATGCGCGACATATGTCGCGAAGCGCCGGAATCCCATCGTCGGCCAGAGAAAATCCCTGAGACGGTGATGGGTGGGGCGATTCTGGCGGCGGCGGAACATGTCGGTTCAGGCGAGCCCGCGGCTGCCTGGTTTCACCGCCGGTGTTGCCGCGAGCGCGGCCGGAACCTCGTCCGGCGCATAACTCGGCACCTCGACCCGGGCCAGCGAAATCAGCGGCACGCCGAGCGCCGCGCTGCCCCCGGAGCGGTCGATCAGGGACGCCTCGGCGACCACCTCGCCGCCGGCGGCGCGGATGCAGTCGAAGCATTCGAGGCTCGACTTGCCGGTGGTGACCACGTCCTCGACGACCAAGACCCGGGCGCCCGGCGCCAGCGTGAAGCCGCGGCGGAGCGCGAAACGTCCCTCCACCCGTTCGGCAAAGATCGAATCCAGGCCCAGATGGCGGGCCAGCTCGTAACCGACGATGACGCCGCCCATGGCCGGCGCGACGACGATATCGACCGCATCGTCACCCAGTTCCGCCCGCACCATCGCGGCCAGCGCCCGACACAGCCGCCCGCCGCGATCCGGCGACATCATGACGCGGGCGCATTGCAGGTAAAGCGGACTGTGACGGCCCGAAGTGAGCAGGAAGTGCCCCTCCAGAAGCGCCCCGGCGTCGCGGAATTCCGAAAGTACCTCTTCATGCGTCATGGCGGATCCGAATGTCTGCTGAATGTCCTAGCCGCTGGCCCGGTCGACGGAGCTGACGACCGGGTCGGCACGTAGCGCGGCGATGATGTTGGTCAGATGCCGCACGTCGCGGACCTGTATATCGATGATCATCTCGAAGAATTCCAGCGACCGGCTGGTGATCTTGAGATTGTTGATATTGCCGCCGTTCTTGGCAATCACCGTGGTCAGGCTGGAGAGCGCGCCGGGCTCGTTCGCGATGACCGTCGTGATCCGCCCGATGTGGTAGTCCTCGGGGCTGCTGTCGGGGCTCCACGAGACGTCGAGCCAGCGTTCCGGGGTCTCGGCATATTGCTCCAGCGTCTCGCATTCGATGGTATGGACGGTGACGCCGCGCCCGGTGCTGACGATGCCGACGATGCGGTCGCCCGGCAATGGGTGGCAGCAACCGGCGAAATGCACGGCCATGCCGGGAATGAGGCCGCGAATGGGCACCGAGTGGCGGTGCTTGCTCTTGCGGTCGGTCCGCGCGCGGGCGAGCGGGACCACGTTGTCGTCCGGTTTCGCCGCCTCCGGAAACAGCACGTCCTTGACCTGGCGCGGCGTCAGCGTGCCCTCGCCCAGCGCGACATAGAGGTCGTCGGACTTGTCGCACTTGAAGAAGCGGACCGCCTCCTGGATCGCGCGCTCGGTCAGGGTCTGGCCGGCCTCGCGGAGGATCTTCTCGGCGATCGCCTTGCCGAGCTCGTGATATTCGACCCGCTGGCGGTTGCGGGTGAAGCGCCGGATCGCCGACCGCGCCTTGCCGCTGACGACGAAGTTCTCCCAGGTCGGCGATGGCGTCTGGTTCTTGGAGCGCAGGATCTCGACCTGGTCGCCGTTGCGCAGGATGGTGCGGAGCGGCGTCATGCGCTGGTTGACCTTGGCACCCACGCAGGTGTCGCCGACCCCGGTATGAACGGCATAGGCGAAATCGACCGGCGTCGCCCCGGCCGGAAGGGCGATCAGGTCGCCCTTCGGGGTGAAGCAGAAGACCTGGTCCTGGAACATGGAGAGCTTGGTGTGCTCGAGGAATTCCTCCGGGTCCGAGGCATGCTCGAGGATCTCCAGCAGTTCGCGCAGCCAGCGATAATCCCTGCCCTCGCCGGTCTCGACCCCCTGCTTGTACTGCCAGTGGGCGGCGACGCCGAGTTCGGCGATCTCGTGCATTGCCTGGCTGCGGATCTGGATCTCGATGCGCTGCTTCTCCGGCCCGATGACCGAGGTATGCAGCGACTGGTAGCCGTTCCGCTTCGGCGTCGAGATGTAGTCCTTGAAGCGATCCGGGACCATCTTGAAGTGGGAATGGAAGACGCCGAGCGCCTGGTAGCATTCCGCGATATTGGCGACGATCACCCGGAAGGCGATGATGTCGGAGAGCTGCTCGAAGGAGACGTTCTTCCGCTCCATCTTGCGCCAGATCGAGAACGGCCGCTTCTCGCGCCCGTTGACGATCGCCTTGACGCCGTATCGGGCGAGGGTCTCGGTAAGCTGCTGGCTGATCCGGCTGACGACGTCGGCGCCTTCCTCGCGCAGATAGCTCAGACGCTTCTGCACCGACGCGCGGGCGTCCGGATTGAGCTCCGCGAAGGCCAGGTCCTCGAGCTCGTCCTTCATGCTCTGCATGCCGATCCGCTCGGCCAGCGGCGCATAGATCTCCATCGTCTCGAGCGCGATCCGGTGCCGCTTCTCCGGGCGCTCGATGAAATGCAGCGTGCGCATGTTGTGCAGCCGGTCGGCCAGCTTGACCAGCAGGACGCGAATGTCGTTCGACATCGCGATCAGCAGCTTGCGGAAATTCTCCGCCTGCTTGGTCCGGTCGGATTGCAGTTCGAGCTGCGACAGCTTGGTGACGCCGTCGACCAGGGTCGCGACTTCCTCGCCGAATTTCGCGGCGACTTCCTCGCGCGTCGCGACCGTGTCCTCGATCGTATCGTGGAGCAGCGCGGTGACGATGGTCGCGGTATCGAGCTTGAGGCCGGTCAGGATGCCGGCGACTTCGATGGGATGGGAGAAATACGGGTCCCCGGAATCGCGCAGCTGGCTTCCATGGGCCCTGACAGTGAACACGTAGGCGCGGTGGAGCAGATCCTCGTCGGCGTCCGGATCGTATGCGAGAACACGATCGACTAGCTCGACCTGTCGCAGCATCAACAGCCCTCGCAAGTCATCGGTCTACCCTGCGCACCCACTAAACTCCGTCGACTGTCGCTGCCGACGTTCTCAGCGTGAGCCAACCGGCAACGGCGCGTCCGCTGCCCGCGGCCGGCGCCTTCACTCGACCTCGGTCTGGCCTTCTTCCTCGTCAGGCACGACAACCGGCTCGGCATCGCTCGACACCTCGATGATGCTGTCGCCACGGGGCTGCTGTTCCTGGGTGACGCCGGCCCATTCGCTTTCGGCCATGAGCAGCGCCATGTTGTCCTCTTCCGGCTCGTCGACCTCGACCCGGCGCTGCAGGCCATGGATCAGATCCTGCCGCAGTTCGTCGACCTCGACCATGCTGTCGCCGATCTCACGCAGCGCGACGACCGGGTTCTTGTCGTTGTCGCGATCCACCGTGATCGAGGCGCCGGCCGAGATCGCGCGCGACCGCCGGGCCGCTAGCAACACCAGTTCGAACCGGTTCGGAACCTTCTCTACGCAATCTTCGACGGTAACGCGAGCCATTCGACGAATTCTCCACATGCGGCAGGGGCCGCGCCAGCGCGGCAACGGGGCCGTCATTGATATTTCATTTGGCGGTCGGAAATCAAGGCTGATGCGCGGTTTGCCTCAATTCTCCCGCGCCGCCGCCGGCGCCCCGCCAAGGGGCCGGAGACTGTCGCTGATGTCGCCGAGCCGGGACAACAACTCGGTTGCCGTGAGCCCGCTCATCGGATGCCGCCAGTCGGGCAGGATATCGACCAGCGGACGCAGCACGAAGGGGCGGTTCTCGAGGCGCGGATGCGGCAGCGTCGCGACCCCGTGGCGGTGCGGCACGGCTGGCGCGACCACATGCCCCCGGTAGTCGAGCAGGTCAAGGTCGACGGTGCGCGATTCCCAGCGCGCCTTGCGGACGCGGCCGAGTGCGGCCTCGATCTCGTGCAGCATGGCCAGCAGGC
This sequence comes from Oceanibacterium hippocampi, assembly GCF_900172325.1. Taxonomy (GTDB): domain Bacteria; phylum Pseudomonadota; class Alphaproteobacteria; order Sneathiellales; family Sneathiellaceae; genus Oceanibacterium; species Oceanibacterium hippocampi. The sequence goes on from NZ_FWFR01000006.1 coordinate 18,455, forward strand.
TGTTGGCCGCGAGCACGGTATCGACCTGGGCGACGCCGTTCACATACCAGGGCTGCCCTTCGTCCGGCACGGGGCGGGTCAGGTACCAGGGGGACAGACGGACGACGGAGACGCCGCCGAGGGCGAGGGCATCAAGGGCGGCGAGCAGCGTTTCTCTCGGACCGCCGTGAACGGGATGATCGAGGTTAGCGCCAAGACCAATCAGTACTACCATAGTGATCCCCTGAAAGTTACGAGACGCGGCAAAAAGCAGATCCGGGAGGCTCCGGCCCGTCAATTCCTGTATTTTTTGGCGTCGCCCGCCGCTATACAATCGGAAGCGCATTTTTGCGACACGTAATCCATTCTCGTATTCAGGTAACGATCAATGCCATTTTATCCACAGGAACGAATTGCCTTGTTTATCGACGGCGCGAACCTCTATGCCGCCGCCCGATCGCTCTCGTTCGACATCGACTACAAGAAACTGTTGGAGGAATTTGCCTCGAAGGGGCAACTCGTCCGCGCTTTCTATTACACCGCCCTTGTCGAGGATCAGGAATATTCGCCGATCCGGCCGCTGGTCGACTGGCTCGACTACAACGGCTACACGATGGTCACCAAGCCGACCAAGGAATTCACCGATTCCCTCGGCCGGCGGAAGATCAAGGGCAACATGGACATCGAGCTCGCCATCGACGTGATGGAGATGGCCGAGCATCTGGATCACGTGGTGCTGTTTTCCGGCGACGGCGACTTCCGTCGCCTGGTCGAGGCGGTGCAGCGCCGCGGCAAGCGGGTGACGGTGGTCAGCACGATCCGCTCGCAACCGCCGATGGTCGCCGACGAGCTGCGCCGCCAGGCCGACACCTTCCTCGAACTGCAGTCGCTCATGCCGCGCATCGCACGCAACCTGCCGCAGCGCGAACAGGCGGCGGCCGGCGACGATTACGACGACTACGAGGACGACGAGGAATATGACGAGCCCGAGAGCCTCGACGGCAACGCATGACGGCACTTCCGAAAGACCAGCCGGCGGCCGCTGAGCCGCCGGTCGACTGCCGCCTGTGTCCCCGGCTCGCCGAATTCAGGGCCGCGAACCGGGTTCGCCACCCGGATTTCCGGAACGCCCCCGTCCCCGCCTTCGGCGACAGGGCGGGACGGCTGCTGATCGTCGGGCTGGCGCCGGGGCTGAAGGGAGCGAATGCCACCGGCAGGCCGTTCACCGGCGACTATGCCGGCGACCTCCTCTACGCGACATTGCTCCGCTTCGGCTGGGCCGAGGGCCGTTACGACCGCCGCCCCGACGACGGCCTGCGGCTGATCGACTGCCGCATCACGAACGCGGTGCGCTGCGTGCCGCCCGAGAACAAGCCGGTCGGCGCCGAGGTCAAGGCCTGCCGGGGCTTTCTCGAGACCGACATCGCCGGCATGACGGGGCTGAAGGGCCTGCTGGCGCTCGGCGGGCTGTCACACAACGCGATCCTGGGCACGCTCGGCGTCCGCCGGGCGTCCTATCCGTTCGGCCATGGCGCGCGCCATGCCCTGCCGAACGGCCTGACCCTTTTCGACAGCTATCACTGCTCGCGCTACAACGTGAATACCCGGGTCCTCACCGAGGACGGCTTCTACGACGTCTTCCGCGGCATCAACGCCTTTTTCGGGCGCGCCTGAAACGGCCGAAGCGACCTCAGACCGAGCGTTTGAGCATCCGCTGTTTCGCGCGCTGCCAGTCGCGGTCGCGCATGTCGGCGCGCTTGTCGTACTGCTTCTTGCCGCGCGCCAGGCCGAGCGAGACTTTGGCGATACCGCGCTCGTTGAAATAGATCGACAGCGGCACGAGGGTCGCGCCGCCGCGTTTCAGCAGGCCGAGCAGTTTGTCGATCTCGCGGCGATGGAGTAGCAGCTTGCGCGGCCGCCGCAGTTCGTGGTTGAAGCGGTTGCCGTGGCCGTATTCCGAGATATGCAGGTTGAGCAGGTAGATTTCCTCACCCTGCGGCGCGGCATAGGAATCGGCGATGTTGGCGCGCGCGGCGCGCAGCGCCTTGACCTCCGTGCCGACAAGCTGGATGCCGGCCTCGAACGTCTCGTCGATGAAATAGTCGTGTCGCGCCTTGCGGTTTTCCGCAACGGTCCGGGATTTCATCTCGATGCTCCGAAGGACAGTCTGTCGTCCCGTCAGTTGATCAGGCCGGCGCCCCGCATGGCCGCCTCGACCGCCCGCTTGGTCGGGTCGGTGATGCCGACCAGCGGCAGGCGGATCTCGTCGCGGCACTTGCCGAGCAGCGACAGCGCGTATTTCGCCGGCGCCGGATTGGACTCGATGAATAGCGCCTTGTGCAGCGGCATCAGTTGATCGTTCAGCTCGATCGCGCGGTCGCGCTCGCCGGCGAGCGCCGCCTCCTGGAAGGCCGCGCAGAGCCGGGGCGCCACGTTGGCGGTCACCGAGATGCAGCCATGCCCGCCGAGCGCGTCGAACCCGAGCGCGGTCGCGTCCTCGCCGGAAAGCTGGATGAAGTCGGTGCCGCAGGCGAGGCGCTGCTCGCTCACCCGCTCGATCTTCGCCGTCGCGTCCTTGACGCCGACGATGTTGGGCAGTTCGGCAAGCCGGGCCATCGTCTCGACGCTCATGTCGATCACCGAGCGGCCGGGAATGTTGTATATGAAGATCGGCAGCTCGACGGCGTCATGTATCGCCTTGAAATGGGCGTACAGGCCTTCCTGGGTCGGCTTGTTGTAATAAGGCGTCACGATGAGCGCGGCATCGGCCCCGGCTTCCTTGGCATGCCGGGTCAGGTCGATCGCCTCGGCGGTCGAGTTCGAGCCGGCGCCGGCGATGACCGGCAGCTTGCCGCCAGCCGTCTCGATGCAGAGTTCGACGACCCGCTTGTGCTCGTCATGGTCGAGGGTCGGCGACTCGCCGGTCGTGCCGACCGGCACGAGGCCGTGCGTGCCTTCCGCGACATGCCACTCGACAAGCCTGCGGAACGCGTCCTCGTCCACTTTGCCGTCCGCAAAGGGTGTAATGAGGGCAACGAAGGAACCGGAAAACATGGCGTAGCCTCCCCTTTGCTGGATGTGGTGCCACAGGCACGCGAAATCGCCGGGCCCGTGCCCGTGCGTCCCCGGTGAACTAACGGATGCCCGGCCCGAAGGCAAGATCCAAGAAGACGCGGCCCGCCCTTCCCCGTGCCGCCCGGCATCACTATGTTGCACGGATATCGTCTTCCGTCGCCGCACCGAACGCCGCCGGCGCACGCCCCGCAAGCAACCAGAGCCCGACATGCCGCAGAACAACCCGGACGTCATTCATCTCGAGGATTACAGGGTCCCCGACTTCCTGATCGAGCACGTCGAACTGCATGTCGACCTGGGCGACGGCGGCACCCGCGTCGGCTCCCGCCTGACCTTGCGGCGGAACGGCGAGCACGGCCGGCCCCTCGTGCTGCACGGCGAGGGGCTCGAGCTTCTGTCGATCGCGCTCGACGGCAAGTCGCTCGCTGCCGGGCGCTACCGGCTCGACGACGAGACGCTGACCGTCGAGGGCCTGGGCGCGGAGGCGGTGCTCGAAACCGAATGCCGGATCGATCCGGACGGCAACACCGCGCTCGAAGGGCTCTACCGTTCGAACGGAACCTTCTGCACGCAGTGCGAGGCCGAGGGCTTCCGCAAGATCACCTGGTATCTCGACCGCCCCGACGTCATGGCGCGCTTCCGCACGACCATCGTCGGCGACCGGACGACCCAGCCGGTCATGCTGTCGAACGGCAATCCGGTGGCCAGCGGGACGACCGGCGACAACCGGCACTGGGTGACCTGGGAGGACCCGTTCCCGAAACCGTCCTACCTGTTCGCGCTCGTCGCCGGCGACCTTGCCGTGGTCGAGGACAGCTTCACCACCCGCTCGGGCCGGGAGGTGGCGCTCAGGATCTATGTCGAACATGGCAACGAGGACCGGTGCGGGCACGCGATGACGGCACTGAAGCATGCCATGGCCTGGGACGAACGGGTCTATGGCCGGGAATACGATCTCGACATCTTCATGATCGTCGCGGTCAGCGACTTCAACATGGGGGCGATGGAGAACAAGGGCCTCAACGTCTTCAACGCGAAATACATACTGGCCAAGCCGGAGACCGCGACCGATGTCGATTTCGACGGCATCGAGAGCGTGGTCGCGCACGAGTATTTCCATAACTGGACCGGCAACCGGGTGACCTGCCGCGACTGGTTCCAGCTTACCCTGAAGGAAGGCCTCACGGTGTTCCGCGACCAGCAGTTCTCGGCCGACATGAACTCGGCCGCGGTCAAGCGGATCGCCGACGTGCAGCGGCTCCGCGCTGCCCAGTTCCCCGAGGACGGCGGCCCCCTCGCCCATCCGATCCAGCCGCAGTCCTATATCGAGATCAACAACTTCTACACCGCGACGGTGTACGAGAAGGGCGCCGAGGTCATTCGCATGATCCACCGCCTGCTCGGCACCGACGGTTTCCGCAAGGGCAGCGATCTCTACTTCGAGCGCCATGACGGCCAGGCCGTGACGACCGAGGATTTCGTCGCGGCGATGGAGGATGCCAACGACGCCGATCTCGGCCAGTTCCGCCGCTGGTACGTGCAGGCCGGAACGCCGCGGCTGATCTGCTCGGGCGACTATGACGCGGCGGACGGGAGCTATCTCCTGACGGTCCGCCAGGAAACCCCGGCGACCCCCGGGCAGCCCGAGAAGGCGCCGCTGCACATGCCGTTCGCCGTCGGCCTGATCGGCCGCGACGGAGCGGACCTGCCGCTCCGCCTCGCGGGCGAGAACTCGGCCGAGGCAGGAACGCGGGTCCTGCAACTTCGCGAGGCCGAAAGCCGTTTCCGCTTCGTCGACATTCCCGAGCGCCCGGTGGCCTCGCTGCTGCGCGGCTTCTCCGCCCCGGTCCGGCTCGAATTCGCCCAGCCGGCCGAGGACCTCGCCTTCCGGATGGCGCATGACAGCGACGACTTCAATCGCTGGGAAGCGGCGCAGGAACTGCAGAACAAGGTCCTGCTCGGCCTCGTCGCCGACCGCCGCGCCGGCCGGCCGCTGGTCCTGCCGGATATGCTTGCCGAGGCGCTCGGCACGGCCCTCGACGATGACGGCGCGGATCCCTCCCTGCTTGCCCTGATGCTGACCCTGCCGGGCGAGGTCATGCTCGCCCAGCATATGGAGGTGATCGACGTCGAGGCGATCCACGACGTCCGCGAATTCGCCGTGAAGGCCCTGGCCGAACGGCTTCGCGACCGCCTGCTGGCGCGCTACCGTGCCTGCCACGCAGCCGCCCGCCCGGGCTTCGACGGGGCATCGATGGCCGCCCGCCATCTGCAGAACGCCTGCCTCGCCTATCTCAGCCAGCTCGACGATATCGGCCGGGAGACCGCGCTCGCCCAGTATCGGGAGCGCCGGACGATGACCGAGACGATGGCCGCACTCGCCCGCATCGCCGCCAGCGACTGGCCGGAACGTGACGAGGCCCTGGCCGATTTCCACGCCGCCTGGCGGAACGATCCGCTGGTCATCGACAAGTGGTTCACGGTGCAGGCGACGGCGGCCCGGGCCGATACCCTGGAGCATGTCCTGGCGCTCGCCGGACACGAGGATTTCACGCTTCGCAATCCGAACCGGGTGCGTGCCCTGATCGGCGCCTTCGCCAGCGCCAACCCGACCGCGTTCCATCGCGCCGACGGCGCCGGCTATGATTTCGTCGCCGAGCGGATCCTCGCGCTCGACGCCAGCAACCCGCAGGTGGCGGCCCGGCTAATCGCGCCGTTCGGCCAGTGGCGGCGCTATGACAAGGCGCGTCAGGAACGAATGCTTAACCAGCTGAAACGTATCGTGAGCCAGCCGGGGCTCTCGAAAGACGTCCGCGAAGTCGCTTCCAAGAGCCTGAACTAAAGGGACGCGTCGTGGGATTCGCGGCGAACGGATGATATCGTCGACGCAGTCGACCTTGCTGACGGGAGAGTGAGTTGCGCCTGGTCGCCAGTCTCTCTGGGATCGCCTGCCGGACCGTCTGCGGTCTGGCGCTTGCCCTGGCCGTTCTGCCGGACGGCACCACGGCCCTGGCCCGGAGCGTGCCGTTGCCGGTCGCCAAGCCCGACGTGCCCGCCAGGGCATCGGCCGCGCCGGCCGCAGACCCGGAAACGCCCGTCGCCGCCGACGATGCCGCGCCGCTTCCGGCGGCAAAGCCGGTCGTGCCGACCGCTGCCGCCGACGGCACCCCGCTCCCGCTCGACAAGCCGCTGCATCTGGTCGCGCCGCGTTACCTCACGCCAACGGACCTTCAGCTCTACCGCGCCGCCTTCAAGGAAGCACACGCACGGCGCTGGGCCGAGGCCGAACGGATCGCCGGCAAGGCCTCCGAACGATTGCCCGGCGTCGCGGTGACCTGGATGCGGCTCAGAAGCGATGACGACGCGTCCTATGCCGAGATCGAGGCCTTCCGCCTTCGCCACCCCGAATGGGACGCGCTCGGCGACCTCGACGGCCGGGCCGAGGAGGCGCTGGCCCGGCAGGGCTCCAATGCCGCCCTGCTCGCCCGCTTCGCGGCCAGCCCGCCCGGCCGGCCGCTCGCCATGGTCCGCTACGGCGAGGCCCTGCTCGCGACCGGCGAGACCGCGAAGGGCGAGGACTGGATCCGCCGGGGCTGGGTCGCGGGCGATTTCGACGCTGCCGACGAGGCCCGGATCTGGCGCCGCCATCGCGCGCTGTTCACCGCCTCGCACAACATCGAACGTCTCGACCGCCTGCTCTGGGACCAGCGCCGGAGCGCCGCCGGCCGCATGCTGCGCCGGGTCGACCAGGACTATCGCAGTCTCGCCGAGGCCCGCCTTGCCCTGATGGGCCAGTTGCCGGGCGTCGACGGCGCGGTGCGCCGGGTCGCCGCCCGCTACCGCGACGATCCGGGCCTCGCCTTCGAACGGGCCCGCTGGCGCCGCCGCGCCGGACTCGACGACGGCGCCCAGGAGATCCTTCTCGACCCGCCGGCCGCGCTCGGCCGCGCCGACGCCTGGTGGGGGGAAAGCCGGATCCAGGTGCGCGAGCTGCTGCGCAAGGGTTTCATCACCGACGCCTACCGCCTCGCCGCCGGACATCGCCTCGAGAGCGGCGGCAGCGAGTTCGCCGAGGCCGAATGGCTGGCCGGATGGGTGGCGCTGCGCTTCCTTCGCGACAGCCAGGTCGCGCTCACCCATTTCCGCACGCTCTACGAGAATGTCAGCTACCCGGTCAGCCGGGCCCGCGGAGCCTACTGGGCCGCCCGCGCCGCCGAGGCCATGGGCGAACGCAACGGCGCGGCCCGCTGGTACGGGCTCGCCGCCACCCATCGCACCACCTTCTACGGCCAGCTTGCCGCCGGGAAGGCCGGCCTGCGTCCCGGCCTGGACGAGGCGCCGCCGATCACGATACGGGCCGCGGCGCGGCGCGACTTCGACCGGCGCGAGCTGGTCCGGGCGGCACTGATGCTGGCCGAGGTCGGCGAGGATTCTCTGGTCCGACGGATCGTCCGCAACCTTTCAAGGACGGCGAAGACGCGCGAGGATCACCTGCTGGTGGTCGGCCTGGGCGAGCGCATGGGGAGCACCGCGCTGGCGCACCGCGCCGCGAAGGACGCCCTGAAGGACGGCATCGTCCTGCTCGACCAGGGCTGGCCGGTCGAACTCGGCGTGGCCCCCGCCCCCGACATCGAACTGCCGCTGGTGATGGCGGTGATCCGGCAGGAAAGCGGTTTCGACGACGGCGCGGTCTCGCATGCCGGGGCGCGCGGCCTGATGCAGATCATGCCGGCCACCGCCCGGCAGGTCGCCGGCGAGCTCAAGATCCGCTATTCGCACGAACGGCTGCTCGGCGATCCCTTCTACAACAGCCAGATTGGCAGCCGTTACCTCGCCGACCTGATCGCCCGTTTCGACGGCTCCTACGTGCTGGCGCTGGTCGCCTACAATGCCGGCGAAGGGCGGGCCCGGCGCTGGATCCGCGACTGGGGCGACCCGCGCTCGGGCGCCATCGACCCGATCGACTGGATCGAGCTCATCCCGTTCACCGAGACCCGCAACTACGTGCAGCGGGTGCTGGAAAATCTCCAGGTCTACCGCTCACGCATGCATGGCAGCGGGGCATTGCCGGACAGCCTCCGCACCGATCTCGAACGCGCCATGCGGGGCCGCGCCGATTCCTGAATCGGGGCGGCAATCGGTCACTGGACAAAGGCAGCCGTTCGGCTACCGTACCGCCCGAAGCGAGTAGTGGCAGAGGAAGCGGTTGATGAGCGATATCCGGTTCGACGATATCGGCGCCTGCGTATTCGACGCCTATGGCACGTTGTTCGACGTCAACGCGGCGGCCCGCGAGGAAGCGGCGGCGCTGGGCGATGACTGGCAGCGGCTCGCCGAGACCTGGCGGAGCCGCCAGCTGCAGTACACTTGGCTGCGCAGCCTGGCCGGCCGCCACGCCGATTTCTGGCAGGTCACCGGCGATGCGCTGGATTTCGCCCTTGCCGAGATCGGAAAGTCGGACAGCGCCCTTCGCGAACGCCTGATGGCGCTCTATCTGCGCCTAGACTGCTACCCGGACGTGCCGGCAACGCTGGCCAGGATCAAGGCGGCGGGAATACGGACCGCGATCCTCTCGAACGGCTCGCCCGACATGCTGGCCTCGGCGGTCGCCAATGCCGGCATCGGCGACAGTCTCGATGCCGTTCTCTCGGTCGAGGAGGTCGGCATCTTCAAGCCCCATCCCCGCGTCTACCAGCTTGCCGTCGACCGCCTCGGCGTCGGGGCCGGGCGGATCTCGTTCCAGTCGTCGAACGGCTGGGACGCCTACAACGCGAAGGCATTCGGCATGCGGGTGGTCTGGTGCAACCGCTTCGGCCAGCCGGCCGAGCGGATCCCCGAGAGCCCGGATGCCGAGGTGACCAGCCTCGCCGCGCTGCCCGCAATCCTCGGCATCGCCTGATCATGGCCCTGGCCTTCCGTGACATCGTCTTTCACGCCCAGGACGACCTGCCGCTCTACTATCGCGATTACGGCGATCATGACGCGCCCCGTACGCCGCTGGTCTGCCTCGGCGGCCTGACCCGGAACTCGAAGGATTTCCACGACTTCGCCCAGCGCTACGCGGACGAGCGCCGGGTCGTCGCGCTCGACCTGCGTGGCCGGGGCCGGTCCGGTTACGACACGAATTTCCGCAACTACCGGCCGGAAACCTACCTGCTCGACATCGTCGCCCTGCTGGCCGCGGCCAACCTGCATCGCGCGGTTTTCGTCGGCACCTCGCTCGGCGGGCTGCTGACCATGGGGCTTGCCGCCTTCCGGCCGAGCGTGCTCGCCGGCGTGGTGCTCAACGATGTCGGACCGGCCGTGAGCGCCGACGGGAGCGCCCGGATCGCCGGTTACGTGGGCGAGGACAAGCGTTTCGCGGATCTCGACGAGGCGGCCGAGCATCTTCGCGGCCAGTTCACCGGCGCCTATCCCGACCTCGACGCGCCGGGCTGGAAGCGCATGGCGGCCGCCACCTTCGTCGCTGACGACGAGGCGGGCAACGTGCGTCTCGACTACGACCTGGCGATCGGCAAGGCACTGCGGGAACAGCTCGCCAACGGCGCCACCCCGGATCTCTGGCCGCTGTTCGGGGCGCTCCGCAGCATCCCGACCCTGCTCATCCATGGCGCGCGCTCGGACGTGCTCTCCCTCGAGACCGTGCAGGCCATGCGGGCGGTCAAGCCCGACCTCGAGATCGTCACGCTTGCCAATCGCGGCCATACCCCTAACCTCGACGAAGCCGAACTGCTGCCCCGACTGGATGCCTTCCTTGAACGGTTCTGAACCCGAATTCGCCGACATCAGGCGCGCCGCCGACCGCCTGGACGGTCTCGCGGTCCGCACGCCGCTGCTCGAATCCCCGCTCCTGAACGAGCGCCTGGGCGGCCGCCTGCTGGTCAAGGCCGAACCCCTGCAGCGCACCGGGTCATTCAAGTTTCGCGGCGCCTACAATTGCCTACAGGCGATGCTCGAAACCGATCCGCCGAAGGCAGTGATCGCCTATTCGTCCGGCAACCACGCCCAGGGCGTCGCCGCCGCCGCCGGGCTGGCCGGCGTTGCCGCGACCATCGTCATGCCGTCGGACGCGCCGGCCCTGAAACGGGCGAACACCGCCGCCTACGGGGCGCGCGTCGTGCTGTATGACCGGGCAAACGAGGACCGCGAAGCGATTGCCGAAGCGCTCCGACGCGAAACCGGCGCTACCCTGATCCGGCCCTACGACGATCCGAACATCATTGCCGGACAAGGCACGGTCGGCCTCGAGATCGCCCAGCAGTGCCGCGAAGCGGGCATCCGGCCCGACGCGGTGCTGGTGCCCTGCGGCGGCGGCGGGCTGGTCTCCGGCACGGCACTCGCGCTCCACGGCGAATGGCCGGACCTGCCTATCCACGCGGTCGAGCCGGACGGTTTCGACGATACCCGGCGGTCGCTGATCGAGGGCATCCGGGTCCGCAACGCCGCCATGACCGGCAGCATTTGCGACGCGCTGCTGTCGCCGATGCCGGGGGAACTGACCTTCGCGATCAACGCCCGCGAGCTGGCCGGCGGCATCGCGGTGAGCGATGACGATGTCCGGGGGGCGATGCGGGCGGCGGTCGAGAACTTCAAGCTGACGATAGAGCCGGGCGGCGCCGTCGCCGTTGCCGCGGTCCTGTCGGGCCACCTCGACTGCCGCGGCAGGACGGTCGTCGTCGTGGCCTCCGGCGGCAACGTCGATCTTGCCGCGTTCGCCGCGGAGCTTGCGCCGGCCACGCCTTGAAAGCCGGCCCGGACCGGGCGTCCGGCCCGGCTTACACGTTAAGGTTATCCTGACACGGCTTGTTAAGCCTTGTTTAAATAGGATAAGACGCTGATGCACGGGATGTGAGGAGGAATCCGAGAATGAAGAGGCCCGAACCGGCCAGACGCTTCAATGCGAAGCGCGGCCACTCCCGCACCAGGATCGCGGCCGCGGTTGCGGCGACGCTGGCATTGTCGACCGGCATCACCTCGCTCGCCGAGGCGGCGACCAGCTGCGTCAACGCCGACGTGATGAGCGCGGTCTCGCTGCGGGTCCTGCAAAGCGACCTGATGGTCGTGGCGCTCGGCTGCGGCTCGCGCGACGCCTACAACCGGTTCGTCGTCCAGAACAAGGATCTCCTGGCCGGGAACGGCGCGGTCCTCCGCCGCCATTTCTCCCAGCGCTACGGCGCGAACGGGACCAAGAAGCTGAACCGCTTCATCACCTTCCTCGCCAACCAGGCGTCGATCCAGCGTAATCACGGCGGGCCGGATTTCTGCGAGGTCGCGGCCGAGCGCTTCGAGGCCGTGCTGACGCTCCCGCCGAAAGACCTGCATCGCTTCTCGGTCGAACGTGCCCGCGAGACGGGCTACTCGTCGATCGCCTGCGCCGGCGACATCGCCTCCATGGAATCCGCCGTCGCCGAGAAGTAGGACCGGGGCCGGGCCTCGGCCCGGAACCGCCCGCGCTTCCCGCCGCCGGCCGCATCGGCCAAAAGAAAAGGGGCGCCCCGCGAGGGGCGCCCCTTCCTTTTGGTGCGATCGCTGCTGGTTACTTCAGCATGATCTCGACGCGCCGGTTCTGCGGCTCGCGGACACCGTCGTCAGTCAGGACGAGCGGATCCTCTTCACCGCGGGCGTTCACTTCCATGACCGAGGCCGGAATGCCCATGGCCTGGAGAGCCGCCTGGACCGCTTCGGCGCGGCGCAGCGACAGGCCCATGTTGTAGCTGTTCGGGCCCGAACGGTCAGCATGGCCGACCAGGGCAACGCCCTTGGCGCCGCTGAGCTTCATGTTGCCGGCGACATCCGCGAGGATGGAGTCGGCCTCGCCGAGAACCTTGCTGCTGTCCCAGTCGAAGAAGACCAGGTAGGAGCGCGGCACTTCCGGGGCCTTCGGCGCCGGCGCAGGGGCCGGGGCAGGCTGGGCGACCGGCTTCGGCATCATCGCCTCGACCTTCTCGATCGCCTGGATGAAGCCGTCACGGCAGGCCGCGATGTCGCGGGGCTGGAAATTCTCTTCCTGCTCCTGCATCCAGCAATCGAACATGCCCTGGGCCATCGCGGCCTCGGCCGGCGAATTGTCACGGGCGCCCTTCGAGAAGGCACTCATCAGGCGTTCGCGCGCGCCACGAAGGACGGACACGCGGTCGGCCGGAAGCTCGCGGCTCTCGATTTCCTCGGGAAGGACGAGCTCGCCCTTGGCCGCGGCAATCGCGCGCATCGCGAAGGTGTCCGAGTCGGCGTAATCGCCTTCCTCGTACTCGGCCGCCGAAAGGTCCAGATAGACCTTGTAGAGGGCCTTGTCGAAGGACGTGCCTTCAGCCGTCACATCGCGGGCATGGTCGAGCTGGAACCCGGCGCAGCCTGTGAGCAACGCGGCAAACGTCGCCACGATGACGAATTTTGCGGATCTTATCATTCGATACCTCCTGGTGGTGCAGTGACCCCACGCGTTTGCTCATATTCCATACAACGCTGGTCGTGGGAAACTACTTAGAAGCCATGACCCGGTACGCGGACGCCAGCCGGGCACTGATTTTTGGTGGGATGTGTGATTTCTGTCGCAACGCATCACTTGAGAAGGCGGTTCGCACGCTCAAGGAGCCATTTTCATTCATGCATATTGCATATAGTGCAGACCCCGGTAGTGCAAGCGCCTATTACCCTCACCATAACACACTAACGCGGGTTTATGTATTTGGTTCACTCGGCGTGAACAGGCCGCCGCGCTCGAGTTGCTGGCGATAGTTGGTCATGAATGCTTCCAGCCGATTGACTTGCGCGATACTGCTGGCCAACTGGCGGAAATCGGTTTCATCCCGATTGACCTGGGCGGTGATGACCTCGAAAGCATCGCTCTCCGGCGTATCGTGCAGCAACGGCCCGTACCGACCCCGCAACTCGGCGAGCGCCTCCCAGTCATTCGCCATGCTGAGCGCCACCGCCCGCTTCATCACATGCTCCAGATCCGACCGGTCGAGCGGCGATTCGTCATTCCAGCGCTCGCCGAGCAGCGCCTGGTAGGCCTTCTCCGCCGCCGCCCAGTCACGCGAGCGCCAGTGAACGTCGGCGCGCAGCATCTGCGCCTCGTGGCTCGCGTCGTTGCGCAGCAGGGAAAGCGCCTCCCCGTAACGTTCGAGATCGACCAGGGCGCGCGCCTCCAGGTGCGCCCGGGTTTCCCGGATCGGCGCTTCCAGGCCGAGATTGTTGGTGGTTCGCAGCACCTCGAGCGCGCTGGAGGCCTGCCGGTCGAGCAGGTAGATGACGGCGAGCCGGGCCGCGACCTCCGACTGCTCGGCACCTTTCAGGCGGTATTTCACCTGGTGCTGCAGCAGGTCGGCCGCGTTGCCGAGCAGGTCGACCGAGACCAGGCGCTCGGCAAGACGCCGCACCATCTCGTCGCCGGCCCTGCCGACCGGGGTCAGTTCCTGGAAGTCGTAATAGAGACCGAGCGCCTGGATCGGCGGCAGGCTGTCGGCCTCGCCGCTGACATAGAGGCCGGTGAAGACCTCGCTCATGCGCCGCGCGATCGACTGGGTCTCGCTCGACTTCGGGAAATAGCCGACCGCCTGGCGAAGCGTGTTCAGGCCCTCCGCATACTTGTGCTCGGCGATGTAATGTTCGCCGAGATCGACCAGAAGATGCCGTTCGAAATCGTCGCCGCGCCATGTGAAGCGCAGGCCTTCCAGCTCGGCGGCCTTCTCCTCCGGCGTGATCTCGTTCATCGCCTCGCGCAGCTTGACCTTCTCCAGGCGCGCCTCGACCGCCGCCTTGCGGTCGACGCCGGCGATCGTCGCGTCGAGCCGTTCGCGGGCCTCGTCGAAGGCGCCGTCGAGAAAGGCGAGCCTGCCACGGGCAAGATTGATCCACGACCGCTGGCGCGGTTCGATGAAGGGCTTCTCGTCGCGTTCGAGGATGTCGAGCGTCGCTTCCGCGCGATCCGGCTCGTCGAGCTGCATCATCGCCTCGACCTGCTGCAGCGTGAAGGCGATGCGGGATTCCGGATCCATGACCGGCATGGCGTCGGCCCCGGTCGCGAATTCCAGCCGCGCGGCGGTCCAGTCCTTCAGGCGGGCCGACACGGCGGCCCGCCACAGGCCGATTTCCGGGATGTCGTCGAAAGCCGGCCGGTCGAAGATCTGGCGCGCCTCCTCGTAACGACCGAGACCGTATTCGGCGAGCCCGCGCATGGCGAGATAGACCGGGTCCAGGGCAACGTCGCGGCTCTTCGCCACCAGGCGCTCGAGAACGCCCAGCGCGTCGGCATAGAAGCGGTGGCCGAGGTAGAACTTGGCGAGATCCATCCGCGCGGCCGCGCGGCCACCCTCCGGTGCCAGCGCCAGTGCCCGCTGAAGATCCTGGCGCACCAGGTTGAACGGCCCTGCCCCGTCGCGCCGCCATTCGGCCAGCTTGAGCAGGCTCGGTTTCATCGCGATCGTGCCGCCGCCGCTCTCGGCCTGCATCTCGAAGGCGGAGGCCGCCGCGGTTCGCGAAAGCAGCAGGCCGTCCCGGGCAGTGACCCGGACGCCGGTGGCCGCGACCTCGACCGCCAGATCGTCGGCGCGCACGGCCATCGCCACGCCGAGCCGGCTCGGCAGCACCTCGAACTGCGTGAAGGCGCGGCCGGTGGCAACACCAGGCCCCTCGGAGAGCAAGGGCACGGCAATGATCGTGTCGCCGACCTCGGGGTCAGTGAAACTGACCCGCGGCGCCGCATCGGTGACCGGGAAGAAGATCTCGGGGCCGCCTTCGGCGCGCGGCTGCGGCTTGACGTCGATGACCTTGCCGAGCGGCGGCGCCGGTGTCGGCAGGAAGTCGGCGATCCACCGGAAATCGCGGCGGCTCACCTCCGGGTAGACCTTGTCGGTGGCGCGGATTCGAACCACGGTCGCGCCGCCATGGGCGACCTGCTCGGCCTCGACGATATCGCTGCCATAGCCGGCCCGGACCTCGCCGTCGTCGACGATGGCCTTCCTGTCGAACACGAAGTACCAGTTGCCGCCGCGCTCGAAGGCGGCGAGACCGGTCGCCTCGTGCCAGGCGAAGACCAGCCGGGTCGCATCGCCGCGCCGCTCCGGCTCGATCACGACGGTCGGCAGATCGCTGGGCAGTGACGAGGGCGCGGCGGCACTGGCGCCCTGCACGTCGGTGTCGGCGAGAAGGTTCCGGGGTGCCGGCGCGGGCGCCGCATGGGCCGGCGCGCGCGGGCTCTCGACCACCGGGAGCGTCGACGGCCTGGCCGCGGGCTTCGCGGCCGGCGGCGCCGCCGGCATGGCCGCCGGTTTCCCGGCACCGGTGTCGGCGGCGACATCAGGCTTCGGCGCGGCGGACGGCTTGGACGCGGCTGCGGTGGAAGGTTGCGGGGCGGCCGCGCGGCGTTCCTCGACCCCGGTGCCGCTCTTTCCGTTGCCGGCGCCGGGCTTCGGCCGCATGACGTCGACGACGATCTTGTTGCCGAGCCTGAAATGGCGAAGGTCCGAACCTTCCGGGACCGCGAAGCGGGTCTCCGATCCATCCGCGCCGCTTTGCGCCGAGAGCCGGCCAACGAAGGCCGGCAGGTCGCGATTGACCTCGGACAGGTCGAGGCTTGCCGGGGCAGCGAAGCGGATCGTGACCCGGTCGCCCTCCTGCATCGTCTCGTACTCGACCTTGCGCGGCCAGTCGAAGACCAGCCGGCTGTAGGCGTCGTGCTCGCCCCGGCGGACCGCGACACGGGGCGGCGACGCCGCTTCGGCGGCAGGCGCGCCGGTCGCGACGGTGCGGACCGGCGGTGTCGCCGCCGCCTTCACCTCGGTCGCCGGCAGCAGATCGATCGCGACGACATTGTCGTAGGACTCGCTCCGGACCCGGAAGTCACCGGTCAGTTCGAACCGCACGCTCCTGCCGTCCTCGCCGGGCACCACGCCGGTCACGTAGCTGCCGAGCTGGTCGGTCACCGAGCCGTAGTCGGCCGTGAACGGGTGGTCGAAACGGACCACCAGCCCGCCCTCCTCGATGGCCGCGCGGTAGGGCTCGGCGCTCGCCCACTGGAAGGCGATCCGGCCATGGCCGTCATGGGCCCAGGCCCGCACCGCGATCCGGGCAGGTTCGGCCAGGGTCGCGCCGGCGAGAAGCGTCAATGCCAGCAAGGCAAGCGAGAGGCGCGTGAACAGGGTGCGGATAGCCATTCTGCCGTCCTTTACTTGTCGGCGCGCACGACGACATCGACCCGTCGTGCCCGCTCGTAACGCTCTTCCAGCGGCAGGTTGCCGGGAAGGCGGAAGAATTGTGAATCGGCGAGGCCCAGGACCCCGATCGGCCGGCGGTAGCCGGTTCGGCGAAAGGCATTCTCGACCGCCAGCGCCCGGGCCAGCGAAAGCTCCCAGTTGCTCGCGAAGGCGCCGGCGCCGCTGACCGGGTCGGGATCGGTATGGCCCTGGATCTCGATCCGGTTCGGCACCAGCCGCAGGACATAGCTGAGCACGGCGGCAACCGACATCACCTTGTCGTTGACCGAGGCCTCGCCGGCGCCGAACAGGATCGCGCCGGGCAGCGAGACGACCACCCTGTCCTCGCCGCGCTCGACCCGAGCACCGGCAAGCAGCGGCTCGCCCGTGATCTTCTCCGCGAGCAGCGATTCCAGATAGCTGAGGTCGGTGGCGTACTCGACCGCCGTCGTCGAGACATTGTCGCGGGAGGTCGGCCCGACATGGACTTCGGAATCGATCTCCGCGTCGCGTGACGACAGCGCCTGAACGACCTGCCGCCAGGCATCGGCCTTCACCTCGCTCATCGAATAGAGCAGGACGAAGAAGGTCAGCATCAGCGACAGGAGGTCGGCGAAGGTGATCAGCCACGGCGCATCCATCGGGCCGGGCAATTTCTGGTTGGGCGCGCGCTCGTCCATCGCTCAGCCCCCGAGGCTTCGGAACAGGCCGGGGCGGCTCTCGAACTCGCGCTCCGGCACGAAGACGAAGGTCACCTCGCGCGGATCGCCCCGATGCAGGCCAATGGCGATCGATTCCGCGGCAACGCCGCGCTCGCGGAAGTCGCGGGCGACCATTCCCGCCCGCTGTATCTGCAGGATGCGCCCGGGATTGGCCGCATCGGGCAGCGTCGCGCCGCTGCCGAAGAGGACTTCCATGCCATAGCGCTTGCCGCGCTGGCGATCGGTCATGGCCTTGGCGACCGCCCGGAACAGCCCCGTCCGGGTGCGCAGCAATGTCGCCCTTCCAGGCTCGAACAGGCGGTCGGCGGGAACCGTGATCGACATCTGGTTGGTGTCTTCGTTGAATTCGTAGCGCGCGACAGAGATTGCCGTCTCGAAGACCCGGCGTATGCGCGTCTGGATCTGGTCGGCGCCGAGCGTCACGCCCTGGGCAAGGCTCTGCGCGACCTGCACGGCGTCGGCCGGGCGCGGCGCATTGAATTCCGCGTTGACGCTGGCCATTGCCGCCTTGGCCCGTTCGGCCTGCTGTTCGGAGATCGAGTTCATCAGGATGAAGAAGGCGAGCAGCAGCAGGTAGAGCGACAGGAAGACGACGATGCTGGGATCGCTGCGCGGTCCTGGCTCGAAGGTGTCGAGATCGTCGCCGGTCATCGCGGTCTAGCCGCGCGTCATGCGCGGCGCGGCGGTCTCGCCCCGCCTGCTCAGATCGTCACTGAACGCTGCCATGCACATCATTGATAACCTTCAGAAAAGCGCGCCGAGATCAGCCGCTGTTGCTTTCGCCCGGCAATTGCCGCCGCGTCGCCAGTTCGACGGTAAGCTCCTTCGCCTTCTCCTGGTCCATGGCCGCCAGGACCGGCGCGAAGCGGATGCCGCTCATCCGCTCGGCCATCTCGATCAGGATCGGCATTTCCAGGGAGTTGAAGATCCGCGCCGCGTCCTTCGGCTTCATCTTCTCGTAGACCTTGACCAGCGCCGCCATCTGGGCGTCCTTCTCGGCGTCGTGCTGCTTCAGAAGGCCGCGGATGGTTTCCTCGATCTTCTTCAGCTCGGCGATCTTGTCGTCGATCCGGGCTTCCGTGACGTTGAGGAGCTGCTCGCGCATGTCGAGGTCGCCCGCGCGCTCGTCGAGTTCCGCCCGGCGCGCCGACAGGCGCCCGAGGACATCGATCTCGCTCTCGGTATAGCCGGCCGGTGCGGGCCGGATGGCCGGCGCCGGCATCTCTTTCTCGGCTGCCTTGCCCTCGCCCGCCGGGCTGTCCCCCTGCGCCGCCTCGTTCTTCTTCTCCTCTTCCGGCGCGGCCGAAGACGCGGCCGCTTCCGGCACGGCGACGGTCAGGGCGATCGTGTCGTCCCAGACCACCCCGAGCTTGAGGACGAACAGGAAGGCCGAAGCGAAGATCACCAGCGGCAGAAGCCTGATGCGCGTGAGCATGGCGCCGTCCCCTATTTCCGGGCCGAGCGCCGCAGCGCCTCGACCAGTTCCCGTTCGGCGACAGAATTGCCGTCGGCTGAATCGTTGTCGTCATCGCCGGCGCGACCGTCCGTGCCCGCTTGCGGCCGGGACTTGGCGGCCGGCGACTTGCGGGAACCGGCGTCGCGATGTCGGTCGACCGCGGCCTCGAGACGTTCGGCAAGATTCTCGCCGGAGCGGGTCATCAGGGCGAGTTCGTCGACCAGGCTGCGCGCCGTCGCGATCCGCTCATCCAGCTCGGTGCCGGCCCCGGCGCTCGCCGCGACCAGGTCGTCAACCCCGTGGCGGGCGCTCTGGAGCGATTTCTCGAGTTCCTTCCCGAGTTCGCGCATCTCGTCCTGGGCATTCCTGAGCTTGTTGAGACGTCGATTGAGGATGACGCAGTAAACAATTGTCGTCGCGAGAAGTGCGGCGAGAAGAACTTCCAGGATGAAGGTGGGATCAGCGATCATGACCGGCCTCCGCCGTTGGCCGCGTGCATCGATTTCTCGACCCGGATCGCGATCTTCTGACCGATCCGGCCCATCCGCCCCTCGACCATGTCGATGTTGCCGCATCGCAGCATGATCGGGCTTTCGGGGCTGGCATTGAGCATCACCGTGTCGCCGATCTGAAAGGCCATCACGTCGCTGAGCGACATGACCTGCTCGTCGAGCACGGCATGCAGGTCGAGCTTGGTATTCCACAACTCGGTCGCCAGATGGTTTTCCCAGATCGAGTCGCGGCCGAACTTCTCGCCCATGAACATCTGCAGCAGGAGTTCGCGGACCGGCTCCAGCGTCGCATAGGGCAGCAGCAGCTCGAGCCGGCCGCCGCGATCCTCCATGTCGATGCGGAGCTTGATCAGGATGGCGGCATTGGCCGGCCGGGCGATCGAGGCGAAGCGCGGATTGGTCTCGACCCGCTCGTGGGCGAAGCGGACCGGGCTCAGCGGCTCGAAGGCGGCCGTCATGTCGTCGAGGACGACATCGACCATGCGCTCGACGAGATTGCGCTCGATCGTCGTGTAGGGCCGCCCCTCGATGCGGAGCGGCGCGGTCCCGCGGCGCCCGCCGAGCAGGACGTCGACGATCGAGTAGATCAGCGAGCTGTCGACCATCATCAGGCCGTAATTGTCCCATTCGACGGCCCGGAAGACGCTCAGGATCGCCGGCAGCGGGATCGAGTTCAGATAGTCGCCGAAGCGGATCGAGGTGATGTTGTCGAGGCTCACCTCGACATTGTCGGAGGTGAAGTTCCGGAGACTGGTCGTCATCATCCGGACGAGGCGGTCGAAGACCACCTCGAGCATCGGCAGCCGCTCGTAGTTGACCAGCGCCGAGTTGATGATCGCCTTGATGCCGGAGCGATCCTTGTCGCCCTCGCCGTCCATGTCGAAGCCCAGCAGGCTGTCGATCTCGTCCTGGTTCAGGACGCGCGCGGACTCGTCACCGTCAGCGGCGGGTGCACTCTCTTCTTCAGCCATGTTCGCTCACTCGCCCGCCTTACTCTGGTCGGCACTCGCCGTCTCGTTGGTCATACTCACCTACTGAACAAGCATTTCCTTGAACAACACGTCGTTGATCCGGACCGGCTTCAGGGCCGTGTTGACGCGGATCAGCAATTCTTCCTTCAGGCGATAGAGGCCGCCGGATCCCTTCAGGTCCTCGTTGCGCAGTTCCCGCAGATAGGTCTGGAAGTTGTCGAGGACGCGCGGCAGCAGGTGCTCGATCTGCGGTACCGCCGCCTCGTCGGCGAGTTCCAGCGAGACACGGATCTTCAGGTAGCTCGTCCGCTTGCCGCCGGTATTCAGGTTCACCAGCATTTCCGGCAGGTCATAGAAGACGACACCGCCGCCATGGCTGACATTCTCGTTTGCCGGGGCGGCGCCGTGGCCGCCTTCCGCCTCGGCGCTTGCATGCTGCTCCCCCTCGCCCGCGTCGGCCGTATCCTCGGCACCGAGCAGGCCGTCGAGGGCGCCGGCGAAATAGGCCCCGGCCCCGCCGCCGACCAGCAGCAGCACCGGCAGCACGACAAAGAGGATGAGCTTCTTGCCGCTCATTCCCTTCTTTTTCTTCTTGGCCTCCTCGCCGTCGACTTCGGCGTCTTCGTTCTCTGAATCTGCCATGTTCTCTGTCACTCAATACCGGACGGTCAGGGCTCGGTTCCTCGAAACACTCTATGGGGCCGTGGTTAACAACTCGTTGCCCGGGGCCCACTTGGACGCCGGCCCGGAAAGATTGTCCCCGGCGGCAGCTTCTGCCGGGCCGAAGCCGGCGAGATCCTGATCCGCCGACTGGGCGAGATCCATTAATTGATTGATTTCATTCACGGTTTTCTGGGAACGGCGATTGGCACGGCGCATGCAGATACGTCGGGGCCAGCAGCGGCCAGAAAGGCAGGCAGATGGAAAACGCGGTTTATATCGGACTATCGAAGCAAATGGCGATGCGGCGCGAGCTGGACATCATCGCCAACAATATCGCGAACATGAACACCACGGCGTTCAAGAGCGAGACGGTCCTGTTCGAGGAATATCTCGTCGACACCGCCGTCGGTGAGAAGGCATCGTTCGTGCAGGACTACGGCGTGCTGCGCAATGTCGGCGAAGGCGCGCTGCGCGAAACCGGCAATACGCTCGACGTCGCCCTCCGTGGCAACGGCTACATGGTCGTGCAGACCCCGGGCGGCGACCGCTATACCCGGGTCGGCCAGCTTCATGTGGACGATGCCGGCAACCTGGTGACCGGCGACAACCACCCGATCCTGGACAGCGGCGGCAGCCCGATCTTCCTCGATCCGCAGGGCGGACGGCCGGTGATCGCGACGGACGGTTCGGTTTCCAACGGTTTCGGGCCGCTCGGCCGTATCGACCTGGTCACCTTCGCCAACGAACAGGCGCTGAAGCCGGTCGGTACCGGCCTCTATGCCGCCGGCGACCAGGTGCCGGAGCCAGCCGAAGGGACCGAGGTCCTGCAGGGCTGGCTGGAAAGCTCGAACGTCCAGGGCCTGCAAGAAATGACCCGGATGATGGATGTGCTGCGCAGCTACCAGTCGCTGCAGCGGCTTCTCGACGCCAACAACGAATTGCAGACCCGCGCCGTCGAACGGCTGGCGCGGTTCGGCTGACCCCTAACGCAAGGAACCCGTCATGACTGCACTCGGTACCGCCGCCAGCGGCATGGAAGCCCAGCAGCTGAATGTCGAGGTGATCTCGAACAACATCGCCAACATGTCGACGACCGGCTTCAAGCGCCAGCGCGTCGCCTTCCAGGATCTGCTCTACCAGAACCTGAAGAGGGTCGGCTCGTCCTCGTCCGACGCCGGGACGATCGTCCCCTCCGGCATCCAGATCGGCGTCGGCGTCAAGCCGGGCTCGGTCTATCGCATCGACGAGCAGGGCAACCTGCAGCTGACCGAGAACAAGTACGACCTGGCGATCCAGGGTTCGGGCTATTTCCGGGTCCAGATGCCGGACGGCAGCGAGGCCTACACCCGCGACGGGGCCTTCCAGGTCAGCGCCACGGGCGAGCTCGTGACTCTCGACGGCTATACCGTGCAGCCGGGCATCACGATCCCGCAGGATGCCATCGACGTCACCATCAACCCGACTGGCGAGGTCCAGGTGAAGCTCGCCGGCCAGGTGTCGCCGCAGACCGTCGGCCAGCTCGACCTGGCGATCTTCTTCAACGATTCCGGCCTCGAGTCGATCGGCGACAACCTCTATCTCGAGACCCCCGCCTCGGGCACCGCGACGACCGGCGTGCCAGGCGCGCCGGGCTACGGCACGGTGGTCCAGGGCTACCTCGAGACCTCGAACGTGAACGCGGTCCAGGAGATCACCACCCTGATCGCCGCGCAGCGCGCCTACGAGATGAACTCCAAGGTCATCACCACCGCCGACGAGATGATGGCCGAAGTCAGCCGTCTCCGCTAAGCGGCCGAAAGGATTGATCATGCGTATCGCAACATTCGTTCTGGCGCTCGGCCTGGCACTCGGCGTCTTCACCGCCGAGGCGACCGCGGAGACCGTGGTCACGCTTCGCCACGACGCGGTCGTGGACGGCAACCAGATCCGCGTCGGCGATGTCTTCGACGGCGCGGGCGCGGCGGAAAAGCTGATCCTGTCCGGCGCCCCCCGGCCCGGCGAGACGGTCGTCTTCCGGCCGTCCAGCCTGGTCAGCTACCTGCACCGCAACAATCTCGCCTGGCGACCGTCGCCCGACCTGCGGCGCGTCGTCGTGCGACGGGCCGGCAACCTGGTGTCGAGCGAGGCGATCGTCGACGAGATCCGCTACGCGATCGAGCAGCAGGGGCACGACGGGTCGTTCGACATCCAGCTTTCGCTGCGCAACTTCTCGCTCTATGTCGCCAGCGACGAGATGCCGACGGTTGCCGTCCGCGACCTCGTCTACGATGCCCATCGCGGCCAGTTCCAGGCCCTGATCGTCGCCCCGGCGACCGGCGAGGGCGGCCAGCGCCTGCGCGTTTCCGGCCGGGTCTTCAAGAGCGTCGAGGTGCCCGTCCTGGCCCGGCAGCTGTCGCCGGGCGAGGTGATCGCGGCCGATGACGTGCGCCTGGTCGCGGTGCGCGAGTCGACGGTTCGCCGCAATACCGTGCTCGAGTCCGACACCCTGGTCGGGATGGCCGTCAAGCGCCCGATCCGGGCCGGCCAGCCGGTCCGCGTCGGCGACCTGACGACCCCCAAGCTGGTGACCAAGGGCGAACTCGTGTCGATCCGCCTGCGCTCGGGTTCCCTCTCGCTGACCGCGAGCGGCATTGCCCAGGAGTCGGGCGCTGCCGGCGACATCATCCGGGTCGTCAACCAGCAGAGCCGCAAGACCATTCAGGCCACCGTCGAGGGTCCGCGTATCGTGACCGTCGACCTTCAGCGCCGCGTCCTCGCTGACGCCCGCTGAGCAGGAGCAGTAACATGTACCAGACCGCGAAAGCCCGCTCGGGCCTTGCCCGCCTCGCCCTCTCGGCAATTCTCCTGACCGCGCTCGCAGGCTGCAACGCCTACAGCCGGATCGCTTCGATCGGCGAGGAGCCGCCGCTTTCCCCGATCGAGAACCCGGTCCAGCAGCGCAACTACAAGCCGGTGGCGTTGCCGATGCCGAAGCCGGAGCCGATGGTGCACCAGGCCAACTCGCTCTGGCGGCCGGGCTCGCGCGCCTTCTTCAAGGACCAGCGGGCATCCCGGGTCGGCGATATCCTGACCATCAACGTGACGATCGAGGATTCCGCCTCGCTCGACAACACGACCAGCCGCACCCGTGCCAGCGGCGAGGACGCGAACCTGACCAACCTGCTGGGTCTCGAGACGCAGCTTGCCCGCCTGCTGCCGAACGCCGTCGATCCGACCAACCTGGTCAATCTCGGGGCGAATTCGTCGGCGACCGGCAGCGGTACCGTCGACCGGGCGGAGAAGATCAACCTGAAGCTTGCCGCGATCATCACCCAGGTCCTGCCGAACGGCAACTTCGTGATCACCGGCCGGCAGGAAATGCGCGTCAACTACGAGGTCCGCGAACTCCAGGTCACCGGCGTGGTGCGCCCGGAGGACATCTCCTCGCTCAACACGGTCAACAGCGCCCAGATCGCCGAGGCCCGCATCGCCTACGGTGGCCGCGGCCACATCTCGGACGTCCAGCAGGCCCGCTACGGCCAGCAGCTCTACGACATCATCTTCCCGTTCTGATGGCGTCCGCCGCCGGCGGGTCGCCGGGGCACCCCGAATAACCGCGTCGTGTGCCACGCCAAGGCACACAGCGAAAGGGCCGGTGCAAAATGCACCGGCCCTCAGCCTTTTCAGGATCATGTCGTCCGGAAAGCACCTGCGACGGCGATCATCCGCCGCCCGCTAGTCGTCCCGATAGAGCCGCTCGCGGCGCTCGTGCCGCTCCTGGGCCTCAATGCTCAGCGTGGCGACCGGCCTGGCCTCCAGCCGCTTCAGGGAAATCGGCTCGCCGGTTTCCTCGCAATAGCCGTAGGTTCCGTCCTCGATCCGCCTGAGCGCCGCGTCGATCTTGCTGATCAGCTTGCGCTGGCGATCGCGGGTACGCAGTTCCAACGCCCGTTCCGTCTCCGTGGAGGCCCTGTCCGCGATATCTGGCACTTGCGCGGTATCCTGCTGAAGGCTCCGAAGCGTCTCGTTCGCCTCGTCGAGGATCTCCTTGCGCCAGCGCTCCAGTTTCCGACGGAAATAGGCGAGCTGCTGCGGATTCATAAACGGTTCATCATCTGACGGACGATAGTCTGCAGTGATGTGAGTTCCCATAACGCAACTCCACCGTGTTTCGCGAAAGAGTGAGCGCGGAATATATAGAGGCTGTGCGTCAGCCGCAAGAATTCTGGTCGAGCATGCCGATATATTTTTACAACTGCATTTTGGCGCGTAAAATCAATATCCTAGCTTCGCCAATTCGACTGCTACCCTAATTTCAATCTCGCTGACGATCACTGCGAGGCGAGGATCGGCCGCGGCCCCCGCCCTGTTCTTCAGACGCTCCTGCAGCGCCAGCAGCCGGCGTTCGGGCACCCTGCCGAGCAGCATGTCGTGTCGAAGCTGCTCCAGCTCACCGAGCAGATCCTCGGCGCGCTCGACCTGTTCCCGCTGACCGCGGCGGCCGTCCTCGTCGACTTCCTGCGCGGCCAGGATGCCGCTCAGGGTCGCGATCTGCCCGACCGGTGCGGAACTCCATGTGGCCGCCGTCTCCTTTGGCCCTTCCGGGATCGAGAATTTTGCGCCGGACACACCCCCGGCGCGCTCTTTCGAGCCCGCCGGGCTGGATCGCGTGCTCCGCGGTCCGGTAATACGCATGACGCCTCATTCCTCCACTTCGACAGGGTGCAGTCTGCAGGCAACAGCTTAATGGCCGGTTAAGTATATCGGGCAACAGGGCAAAGAATGCCCCCGACCCGGCAATTTCCGCCCGGCGCCTCCGGGGCGCCCACCGGGACGGCGGAGAAACCGCAGGATCGCGGGGTTTCCGGGTATCGCCGATCTGGCACGATATTCGCTACGGACACGGCGAGTTCTATTCTTGTGTTGGATGGCCAGAATGACCTTCTCCCGGAAAACCCCGACCCTGATGCACGACGGCGGCCGTTTTCTCCGCCTCGTCGCATCGCTCTGCGTCTTCGTCGCCCTTCTGGTGCCGGCGACCGGCGCGGGCGCCACGTCGCGGATCAAGGATATCGCCGAATTCGAGGGTATCCGGGACAACATGCTGGTCGGCTACGGCCTCGTCGTCGGCCTGAACGGCACTGGCGACACGCTCAACAATTCGCCCTTCACCCGCCAGAGCCTGGAAGCGATGCTGGAACGGCTCGGCGTCAACACCCGCGACCAGAACCTGAAGACCGAGAATTCCGCCGCCGTCATGGTGACCGCCACCCTGCCCGCCTTCGCGCGCCAGGGCGGCCGCATCGACATCACGGTAAGCGCCCTCGGCGATGCCTCGAACCTGCTCGGCGGGACGCTGCTGGTGACCCCGCTGCTCGGTGCCGACGGCGAGGTCTACGCGGTCGCCCAGGGGTCGGTGACGGTCGCCGGCTTCTCCGCCGGCGGTGCCGCGGAAACGGTCACCAAGGGCGTGCCGACGTCGGGCCGGATCGCGAACGGCGCCATCGTCGAGCGCGAGGTCGCCTTCGAGCTCGCCTCGCTCGACACCATTCACATCATGCTGCGCAATCCCGACCTGACCACATCGCGACGGGTCGCCGGCGCGGTCAATGCCTATTTCGGCAACAACGCGGCGCGCGCGCTCGATCCGTCCACTATCGCCGTCGCCATGCCGTCCGGCGCCGGAGTCGACCGGGTCTCGCTGATCACCGACATCGAGCAGCTGCGCGTCGAGCCTGACCAGATCGCCCGCGTCATCATCGACGAACAGTCCGGCGTCATCGTCATCGGCCAGAATGTGCGCGTCGATACCGTCGCGATCGCCCAGGGCAATCTCACCGTCCGCGTCACCGAAACGCCGCAAGTCTCGCAGCCGGCGCCGTTCTCCGAGAATGGCGAGACCGTCGTCGTGCCGCGCACCGACGTCACGATCGACGAGGACAAGGACAAGCGGCTCGCCGTGCTGCAGCAGGGTGTCAGCCTGCAGGACCTGGTCGACGGCCTGAACGCCCTCGGCATCGGTCCGCGCGACATGATCGCGATCCTGCAGGCGATCAAGGCCGCAGGCGCGCTGCAGGCCGAAATCGAACTGATGTAGGATCCGATCCGATGCAGAGCGACATGCTGGACTCATCGACGATGCCGACCGCGGCCACGCTGCGGAAGGCGCTCGCCCACCCGCGCCCCGGCCAGACCGAGCTGCCGGATCGCGCCCTCGACGCGGCGAAGGACTTCGAGGCGGTCTTCCTCACCGAGATGCTGAAGTCGATGTGGGCCGGGATCGAGACCGACGGTCCCTTCGGCGGCGGCCACGGCGAGGAGATGTTCCGCTCGCTGCTGACCGAGGAATATTCCAAGACATTGAGCCGGGCCGGCGGCCTCGGGATCAGCGACGCCGTCCACCGCGAGATTCTTGCG
This sequence comes from Oceanibacterium hippocampi, assembly GCF_900172325.1. Lineage (GTDB taxonomy): Bacteria > Pseudomonadota > Alphaproteobacteria > Sneathiellales > Sneathiellaceae > Oceanibacterium > Oceanibacterium hippocampi. Next base: position 45,422 of record NZ_FWFR01000006.1, read on the forward strand.
CTACAGGAGATCCATCGATGAACGAACAGAACGGCGGCCATAATGCGGGCCTTCTCAGTCCGGGCGAACTGCAGTCCCTGCTCGCCAAGCTGACCGACATCCTCGAGCAGGAGAACCGGCAGCTCGATGCCCGCAAGCCTCGGGCCCTGCAGGAAACGGCGCAGGAGAAGAACCGGCTGGTCGCGATCTACAATCAGCAGATGCGCCTGATCGCCGCCTCTCCCGACGCCTTCCGGAAGGCGAGCGACGCGCGCGCCGTCGAGGCCCTGAAAACCGCGAGCCGGAGCTTCCACGAGAGCCTGGACGAGCATTTCCGCAAACTCTCGACGGTAAAGTCGGTAACCGAGGGGATCGTCAAGTCGATCTCGGCGGAAGTCGAGAAGCAGTCCCGTCCGGCGCCGGGCTATGGCGCCAATGCCCATCTTCGGCCGGCCGGCGTCGCGGCGCGGCAGACCAGTGCCGCCACCTCGATCGCCCTGAACCGGGTCATCTGACGACCCCGACCCGCTGGCGGCATCCGCCGGCGGACCTTCGAAGACCGGAAAGGCCCGCGCCCGTCGCGGGCCTTTTTCGTGCGGGACGGTACCAACCGAGCCGGCACGCAGGCCATTCCATCCCGGCGTCGACCGGCCCTGCCTGCGCTCTCCCGGGCCTGCCCGAGCCGCGCCGGTCCTGTCTGCCGCATTGATGCCGACGGGCGCCCCGGGAAGCCGGCGGACACGCGGTCGGCGGCACCCCTCTCGCCTGCGTTCCGGCGGACACCGCGGCGCATATCCCCGTGGCCCGACCGCCTGCCGGCGCATCGGCCAGGACGGCTCTCCGTCGCCCCGGCCAAGCGATCGACCATGGCCCGGAGAGATGGTCGCGGATTCCGGGCACGAAAAAGGGGCCGCCCGCGGGCGGCCCCCAGTTCGTGAGTTCGTGATGGTCTGTCAGGCGGAGCTCAGCTCCGGAACAGGCTGAGGATCGACTGCGGCGCCGAGTTGGCGATAGAGAGCGCCTGCACGCCGAGCTGCTGCTTGACCTGCAGCGACTGCAGCTTGGCGCTTTCGACCGCCATGTCCGCATCGACCAGGTTGCCGATGCCTGCATCCAGGCTGTCGATCAGCTTGCTGACGAAATTGTTGTGGATCTCGAGGCTCTTCGAACCGGTGCCGAGCACGCCGAGGCGCTGGTTGACCGTCAGGATCGCGTTCTCGATCGCGGTGACCGCGGCCTGGGCGTCTGTCGTCGTCGTCAGCCCCTCACCCGAGATATTGAGACCGGTCGCGCCCACCGACAGGTCCTGCGCGGCCACCGTGATGGTATTGGTGCCGTCCTCGTTGGCGATCGAGACGACATCGTCGCCGTTCGCCTTGATGATGTTCAGGCCGTTGAACTCGGCATTGGTGACGATCGTGGTGATCTGCTGCATCAGCGCCTGGAAATCGGCATCCAGCAGGGTCTTGGAGACCGTGTCCATGCCGTTGTCGGCGGCGAGCACGGCCTTTTCCTTCATCTCGATCAGGATGTCCGAGATCGCCCGCCCGCCGGCGATCGCTACATCGACCGCGCTGACCGCGTTCGAGAGCGCCGTCGAAACGGAATGCAGACCTCCGACGGATCCGCGCATGTTCTGCGCGATCGCGAAAATGGAGGCATTGTCCTGGGGACCCGAGATCTTCAGACCGGTGTTGATCCGGTTCTGGTTCTGGGCAAGGTCCTGCGCTGTCTTGTTGAGATTCTGCAGCGCGGTCATCGCACCGATATTGGTGTTCACGGACATCGAAACGGCCATCGATCTTCTCCTCGAACTCACGTTGCCGGCATTCGGCCGGATATTCTCCTCAACTACTTAGCAATCGTCGTGCCAGTTCGAAATTGTCCATAACTATCTGATTTTATTTTTCTTTTTTATCTTCTTCCGGACCGAGCCGTGCCGGGTCGGCGGCAATTGCCGGATCCGGCCCGGTGTGCCCTGCAGGAATTGCCCGGGCGTGCGCGCCTCGCGCGGCACCCTGCGGTCGGGCACAGACGGATGCACCCGCGCGTGGCACGGGTGGCGATCAGATTCCCGGATCGAGGAAAAGCGGTGGGGCCGGCCGCAGCCGGCCCCACGGGAAGTGCTTACCTGAACAGGCTGAGGATCGACTGCGGGGCCTGGTTCGCAATCGACAGCGCCTGGAGGCCGAGCTGCTGCTTGACCTGCAGTGACTGCAGTTTCGCACTTTCGACCGCAAGATCGGCATCGACCAGGTTGCCGATACCGCGATCGAGCGAGTCCTGCAGCTCCGTGACGAAGGAGGAATGGACCTCGAGCGCCTTCGCGCCGGTGCCCAGCGATCCGAGGCTGGTATTCAGGCTCGTGATCGCCGCATCGACCGCGGTGATGGCGGTCGACGCATTGGTCCCCGTCGTCAGGTCGTTCGACGTGATGCTCAGACCGGCCAGAGACAGATCCTGCGCGGCGACGGTGATGGTGTTGGTGCCGTCGGAGTTGGCAATCGTCACCACATCGTCACCACTCGCCTTGATCATGTTGATGCCGTTGAACTCGGCATTGTTCACGATCGTGGTGATCTGCGTCTTCAGGGCCTGGAAGTCGTTGTCCAGGGCGGTACGCTGATCCGTCGTGAGACCGGAATCGGCGGCGAGAACCGCCTTTTCCTTCATCTCGATCAACAGACCGGCGATGCCCGAGCCAGCGGAAAGCGCGACATCGACGGAGGAGACGCCATTCTCGAGGGCAGTCTTCACCGAGCGAATACCGGCCACTTCCGACCGCATCGTCTGGGCAATAGCGAAGACCGCGCCGTTATCCTTGGCGGTCGACACCTTGAAACCCGTGTTGATGCGGTTCTGGGTCATCTCAAGCGCGTTGTTGGTCTTGTTCAGGTTCTGGAGCGCGATCATCGCGCCGACGTTGGTGTTGACGGACATCATGGTCAGGGTTCTCCTAGGCTTGATTAGCGTTCTGCTATCGGGCGTTTTGCCCTGCCCCACAGAAAGCAATCACCGTGCCAATCGGGACTTTCCCATAACTCATTGATATTATTTATGTAAATCAAATTCCCGAGCCCGCCGGCAGCAACGGAACATGACCTGCCCGGCAATCCCTGCCTGGCTGGCCGGGGCGAAATGACCCCCTCACACCGCGCGGACGGCCTCGACACAAAAAAAGACCCGCCGGAATGGCGGGCCTTGAAGTGGGTAACAAGTCGGTCCGTCAAGACCTTGAGAGAGGAACCACTGAACTACACGATCCGGCGCCGCCGCACGGCGAACACGAGAAGCCCGATACCGAGCATGAAGAGGATGAGGAACGGCGGTTCCGGCACTTCCGTCGACAGGCTGACCTGATCGAGCAGGGCGCCGATATTGTCGCCGCCGACGCCGGAGATGCGGAGCGATGCCGAGGTCGCGTCGGTGACGGTGATCTCGAAACTGTACCGGGTCCAGCTCTGGTTGCCCTCGACCTCGATCTCCTTGCTGAAGAGATCGCCGAGCGCGACGATGACCTTGTCGCCGCTTCGCGTCCGCTGGTTTCCCGAGAGCCAGAACTCGAGCGTGTAACTGCCCGGCGCGAGCGCCAGGGCCGCGGTCTGGAGGCCGCCGGCCTTGCCGGTCGAGCCGTCGAGGTCGACGCAATTGCCGTCGTCGCCGAGGCAGTTGATCGAGTAATCGCTGTTGTAGACGATATCGACCGTGCCGTCGAAAATGGACCAGTTGTCGTCGCCCAGCCAGTTCAGGTCGGACATCCGCGACCTGCCTTCGTTGCCGTCGGCCACGCCATCGAAATTGTCGGAGAAGATGACGCCCGCCTGGGCCCCGGTGGCGATCCCGACGGCGAGGGCGATACCACCGACAATCCTGCTGATCCTGCGCATCTCGATCCTTCTCCCCGCGCTGTCGCCGGTTGAACCGGTGGCGACTGCATTCGTCATGAATTCGGCTAAAATTTGAACTTTCGGTCCGGCGGATTGGCCATCCCGCGTCCCTCGTTCCCGAGGCGAGGCAGGCTTCAGCGGCGTTTCCGTTCCTGGCCTTCAGACCTGCTTGTCAACAGAGAGCCCGGACAATCCCCGGAAGTAGGCGATACGTTTCAGCGCCTCTTCGCTCGGGAACTGCTTGATCACCTCGCCGTCCTCGTTGTTCACGAGGAGGTAGACGAAGTTGTTGGACTCCTTGTGGAAATCGACAGCAAAGCGGGCATTGGGATAATCGGGTAACTGCACCGCGCTGTTCAGTGTCGTTTCCAGAATCTCGCGGAGGCTCTTGCGTTCGTCCTTGACGTCCGCTTCTTCCTCGCGCTTGACAATCGGCTCGACGGTCTCGCTTTCCTTCTTTGCGGGACGCGTCTCGGCGGTGGCTTTCACCTCGCCGACGCCGCGGGTCTGCGCCAGTCCTGGTAATGCGGATATATTCATGACGTTTCGTCCATAAACATATCGACCATTCGAACGGTCACTTGCTCACTCGACCGCTCACTCTCCAGTTACCGGGGTTGATTCATCGTGCGAACGCTGACCGGGGAATGGCGCTGGTGGGCGCCATTCCCCGACGGCCATTAACGGAAGAGGCCGAGAAGCGTCTGCGGGGCCGAGTTGGCGATCGACAGCGCCTGGAGGCCGAGCTGCTGCTTGACCTGCAAGGACTGAAGTCGGGCGCTTTCCACGGCGAGGTCGGCGTCGACCAGGTTGCCCACACCGCGTTCCAGCGAGTCCTTCAGTTCGCCGACGAAGCTCGAATGGACCGAGAGCGCCTTGGCGCCGGTGCCGAGCTGGCCGAGCGAGCTGTTCAGTGTGGTGAGCGCTGCATCGACCGCGGTGATGGCGGTCGAGGCGTTGGTCCCGGTCGTCAGGTCGTTGGCCGAGATGCTGAGGCCGGCCAGAGACAGATCCTGCGCGGCGACCGTGATCGTGTTGGTGCCCGAGGAGTTGGCGATCGAGACGACGTCGTCGCCCGAAGCCTTGATCATGTTGATGCCGTTGAACTCGGCGTTCGACACGATCGTGGTGACCTGGGTCTTGAGGGCCTGGAAGTCGTTGTCCAGGGCCGTGCGCTGCGCCGTCGTGAGGCCGGAATCGGCGGCGAGAACCGCTTTTTCCTTCATCTCGATGAGCAGGTCGCCGATGCCCGAACCGGCCGAGAGGGCCACGTCCACCGCCGAGACGGCGTTGTCGAGGGCGGTCTTGACGCCGTTGATGCCGGCGACTTCGGCCCGCATCGTCTGGGCGATCGCGAAGATGGCGCCGTTATCCTTGGCGCTGGAGACTTTCAGGCCCGTGTTGATACGGTTCTGAGTCATCTCGAGGGAATTGTTGGTCTTGTTCAGGTTCTGCAGCGCAATCATCGCGCCGACATTGGTATTCACTGAAAAGCCAGCCATTACCGGTACTCCTGTTCTAGGGTCTGAGCGTTCTGCTCCGGGGCATTTTGCCCACGTCCCTTACACAGCAAGTCGCGTACCAGTTTGGCGAGTTTCCCCTAGTGGATTGTTTTGCCTGGATAATTATTGCCGGGTGTCGGAATTGCCGGGCGGCAGATCTGGCTCGGCGGCAGTTCTTGCCCGGCAAAATCTGCCGCGACCGGCAGAAATTGCCGATCCGGGTTCAGCCGGCGGGCTCGGCGGCCTGGCGCGCGGCAAGGCCTTCCATGATGTTCCGGTTGACGTCGATGAGGGCGGAAATGTCGGCATCGCCACGCATCGTCTGGGAGCTGTACTTGCCGACCCAGAGCGCGATCGAGATCAGGTTGGCGCGAAGCGCGGCCGGCAGGCCGTTCGCCTCCTGGGACAGGTCGTTGCTCAGCGCATTCCAGACCTGACGGTTCCAATGCACGGCATCGACGAACTTGCGTTCGTAGGGCTTCATCTCGCGGGCCTCGATGAGGGCCCGGGTAACCTGCGCGAAGAGGCGATACTCGACGCTACGCGGACTGCCGGTGTTCTTCTGTATCTGCTGATACGCCTGAAGCATCGCCAAGCCTTTCCTTCTCATACGCGATCAAACGCTTGGCCAGGGCGAGCGCCTTGTAGTAGCGCGCGTCCATGACCTCCTTGCTGACGGCGACGCAAAGCGTCTTGCCCTCGCCGCTGACAAGCGCGGCCATCAGTTCGGTCATCCGGACCACGAATTCCTCGTAGTAGGTGGCCCGGTTCGCCTCGTCGATATACATCATCATGACCGAGAAATAGATCCGCCGGGCGGGCGAGTTGACGTCGCTTTCCTGGAGGATGTCGCGCTCGCGCAGGATCGCGGCGCGGTTCTTGATCACGAGATTGGAGCGCCGGTCGCCATTGGCGATCACGGCACCGTTCACGACCAGTTGTTCGTTCGGCTTCAGCGACAGTTTCAGTGCCATGTCCGCCTCGTTCCTTCCGGCAAGCATCGGCCGCGGTCTCGGGGGGCGAGGATTCAGCCCCTGCCCGCCCGCGTCCATCGAAGTCCAAAGTTAGAAGGAAAGCGGTTAATGCTTTACTAAGGCGGCACTTCTGCGCCCCCTTGGCCGGCTCTTCCGCGGCCCCGGCGATCCCGCCCGGGTCCGCCGCGGCGCCGGCGGCAACTCGCGGGCCGTCAGAGCCCGTAGTTCATCAGATCGGACCAGAACCGTTCGAGACGGCGCAGCGTCTGGTGCGTCTCGTTGAGGTCGAAGGGCGGGTTCTGTTTCCCCAGGGCTTCTTCCTGCTTCTTCTCGAACAGGTCGATCGCGCGGCAGAGCTCGCGGCCCTTCTCGGTCACGCTGATCAGCGTCGCCCGGCGATCATGCGGCGATTTCTGCTGCACGATATAGCCGGTCTCGACCAGCTTCTTGAGATTGTAGGAGGCGTTCGAGCCGAGATAGTAGCCGCGGTTCATCAACTCGCGGACATTGATCTCTTCGTCGCCGATATTGACCAGCAGCAGGGCCTGGACCGCATTGATGTCCTCGATCTCGCGCCGGTTCAGTTCGCCGCGCAGCACGTCGAGAAAGCGACGGTGCAAACGCTCGATGAGCCGGGTGAGCTCATGATAATTCTCCAGGCCGGAGGTCACGGGGCTGGCCTCGGTGGTGCGGTTTGCGAAGGCGGCGTTGTCCAACATGATTCCGGCATACCGCGCCAGGAGTTAAAAGTTGGTGAAGGGCCGCCGTCCGCCGTCGAACCGGCGACGCTCAGCCGAGGCTTTCCAGCAGCAGTTGCGCCTGCTCGCGGCACCCCTTGTCGATCATGTAGGCGGCCTCCCGAACCGGGCCATCCAGCCCGCCGGGCACGAGGTGGACGGTCAGCCGGGACGCGGTGAACGCGCCCTGCATCTGGACGAGATACTCGCCGCCATCCTTGAGCGGCACGCCGTCCGGCCAGGCCGTCAGCGGTTCGCCGGCCTTCCAGCGCAGGTCGCCGCGCTTGTTGCGGGCGACTTCCTTGACCGAGGCCGAGCCCTTGCCGGACTTGCCCTCGCGCCAGAAATTCGCGGTCTTGCCGTCAGCCACGCAATAGGTGCCCGACTTCTCCGCGTTGATCGCCCAGATCTCGCCCGAGGTCGGGCCGCCGCCGTCGCGCGTCGCGCCGAGCTTGGCGCCGCCCGCCTTCTGTTCCCTCATGAACACGCTGATCCGCTTCAGCAGGTTGGCATCGCCGCCGCCCGAATCCGCCGCGACCCCGTCGAACGGGCCCTTGAAGGAAATCGGCTTGCCGCTTTGCGACAGCAGCGTCAGCGTTTCCCCCTTGCCGAGCGCGATCTTTGCGCCGGCCGCCACCTGCTGGCCCGGCTGATAGGCCTGGGCGGTCGATTTGATGACCACGAGTTCGGCCGCGAACGCGCTTGCCAGAGGCAGGGACAGCGTCAACGCGACGATCAGGGGCAGCCCGGGAATGCGCTTCATCACTATTTTCCTTCCATTACGACGCGCGCTCCGCCTTCGCCCTTCTGCAGACGCCTGTGGTGGAACGCGATCAAGCCGTCTTGCCCATATATATGATGCAATTCGGTGAACGCCGCCTTGGCGGCCGTCACATCATTGTCGATCAGCAAGGCGAATGCACGGGCGTAACGCTCGACCGACGGATCCCCGGCGCGCTCGCCGGACAACGGTTCGCAGACCGTGATGCCGGTTTCCTTGCCCATCGCGACCACGTCGCCCACGGGACGGAACACGTAACCGGAGGCACAGTCCGCGACCGCGCTGCTGACCAGGATGCGGGTGCCGAAATACTTGTTCATGCCCTCCAGCCGGGCGGCGGTGTTCACCACGTCGCCGATCGCCGTGTAGTCGAAGCGCTTCTCGCCGCCGAAATTGCCGACCGTGGCCTCGCCGGCATGGAGGCCGATGCGGGTGTGGCCGAAGGTGATGCCCTTCTGGCGCTGTTCCTCGCGGAAGCGTTCGGCGAATTCGTCCATTTCGAGCGCGCAGGCGAGTGCCCGCTGCTGATGGTTCTCCATCGGCTTCGGGGCGCCGAAGAAGGCGACCACCGCGTCGCCGACGAACTTGTCGATCGTCCCGCCGTGCTTCAGCACGATCTGGCTCATGCCGTCGAGATAGCTGTTCAGAAGCGGCACGAGGAAGCGCGGCCGGGTCGATTCGGAAAGCGTCGTGAAGCCCGCGACATCGGTGAAGATGAAGGTCATCTCGCGCTTCTCGCCATGCACGGCGAGACGGTCGGGATCCTCCTCCAGTTCCTGCACGATCTCCGGCGGCACGAAGGCGGTGAAGGCGCGGCGGATGGTCTGGCGCTGCTTCCACTGGCGCCCGCGTTCGTAGGCTTCCTTCAGGAAGCTCCCGAGCAGCAGGCCCGCCGACGGCGCCACCACCGGCAGCAGCAGGCCGCCATAATAGAAGACCAGGATCGCGACGCCGGTCACCAGCGTCGGCCCGCCGATCACGACCAGCGCCAGGCGCCCCGCGATGTTGATGCGCCAGTGAACGAGGATCATCCCGAACAGCACCGCGAGGGTACAGACGACCGCCCGCAGGAAGGTCGAGGCCAGCGGCAGGCGCCGGCCATCGATCATCTGGGCAAAGGCGTGGGCATGGATCAGCACGCCCGGCATCTCCCGCGTGTGACTCTGGAAATCGGCACCGAACGGCGTTCCGTGGCGGTCGCTCTGCGGCTGGTCGGCGCCGATGAAGACGGCCCGGCCGGCGAACCAGTCGGCCGGCAGGACCCAGCTCCCGTCGTCGTTCCGCCTGACAACCCAGGCGGCATCGTAGGCGGCGAAGGCGGCAGCATCCGGCCCCGGCCCCTGGCGATAGGCCAGCCGGCGCGGCTCCTCCGACGGCTCGAAGCCGAGGCTGCGGGCGAGTGCCAGGGCGAGCCCGTCAACCTCGGTTCCGTCGACGACGAAGCGCAGCGGCAGGTCGCGGACCTTGCCATCACCGGCCTGGGACAATTCCGCGTAGCCGGTCAGGATCCCGTCCAGGTAATCCCGCTGGAACGCGAGCTGCGCGTCGGTCAGGCCGGCCTTGCTGTCGCCCGTGGCCACCACGATCGGCACGCTGGCGCCGGTGAGAACCGATCGCAGCCGCTCGTCGACGCCGCTGAGCGTGCGCTGGTCGAACAGGATGTCGATGGCGATCCCGGCGACCTCGCGGGCCTCGAGCGCCTCGACGAGATCGGCGAGAAAGTCGCGGTTCACGGGCGAGCGGTAGGGAAACGCGGCCAGCGTGTCCTCGGTGATCGTCACGACCACGATGCGCTCGTCCAGCGGCTCGCTGCGGCCGAGCGTTCCCTGCATGCGGTCCGCGACGTAATTCTCGGTTCGCTCGACGAACCCGAACAGGTTCGGGCCGACCGTGGCGGCAACGGCGCAACCGGCGCCGATCAGCAGGAGCGCCAGCCATTCCTTTGATTCCCGCTTGCGCCGAGTTCCAGCCGCCATGCCGCCCCTTATCCGTTCATGGCCCGCCCCCTGGCCGGGGGATCGGTCGCCGGCCGGCAGGATAACACCGCCCGGCCCGGGTCGACACCGGTTGAGGCGCGCCCGATTGTAACGCCCGTCATGACATGCGCAGGTTGTCCGCCGCCGCGCCCGGTTCCGCCGCGGCGAACGGCCCGGCGACGCCGCCTGGACGACAATCTCCGGCCGGGCGCCCGCACTTAATACGGGCTTAAGAAAGAACTGGTAAACTGCGAATCGGGTGTGGTAGATGAATCTATCAAGGATTGTAACGGGATAGGTTCGTATTTTCAGCTTGGTTCTGAGCAACGCAATAGCCGGCGCCGAAAGTTAGGCCGGAAAAGCCGATCAGGGGGACTATAATGATCGGCTATTGGCGGCGCGAAGGCATTGGAGGGGGCCTATCAGTACGGTAATGGTAGAAGCAGGCGACGCGTACATATCGGGCCTGATTGCGCTGGCCCGGGACAAGCGATCCGAGAGCCGGAAACGGCTCATGGAGAATATGTCCGACCTGTTCGTGAGTGCGAACGGCCGTCTGAACGACCGTGAGCGGGCCATGATGTCGGACATCCTGCGCAAACTCGTCATCAGCATGGAAATGGCCGTCCGACGGGACCTTTCCGACCGGCTGGCTGCGAACGACGCGGCGCCGCGCGATCTCGTCAACCAGCTCGCCAACGACGAGATCGAGGTTGCCCGGCCGATCCTTCTGCGCAGCAAGGTGCTGGAGGAACTCGACCTCATCGAGGTCATCAAGCATCGCGGACAGGAACACCAGATTGTCGTCGCCCAGCGCGAGGGCCTGAGTGCCGCCGTCGCCGACGTGCTCATCGATTTCGGCGACGAGGACGTGATCAGCGCCCTCATCGAGAATCACGAGGCGGAGATCTCGGCGCGCGCGCTCGATTACCTGGTGAGTGAATCGCGCCGCATCGACCGCTTCCAGGAACCGCTCCTGCAGCGCGAGGACCTGCCGACCCGCCTCGCCCAGCGCATGTTCTGGTGGGTCTCGGCGGCGCTCCGCAAGCATATCCTGAGTGAATTCGATGTCGACGAGGGCATGCTCGACGACGAGCTCGAGGCGGCCACGCAGTCGATCGTCGACGAGGCGACGTCGCCGCGCATGACCGAGGCCGAGCAGCTCGTTGCCGAGCTCGAGGCCCGCCGCGAACTCAACGAGCGTTTTCTCGTCCAGTCGCTCCGCAACAACCAGGTATCGGTCTTCATCGCCGGCCTGGCGCGGATTGCCGGTATCGACCGCTTCATCGCGCGCCGCATCGTCTTCGACATGGGTGGCGAGAGCCTCGCCGTCGCCTGCCGCGCGGCCGGCTTCGACCGGACCAGCTTCGGCGCGATCTTCATGCTGACGCGCGCCGGCGCGCAGCCGGGCGGCCGCGGCGCCGATCCGGCGACGCTGCAGGCAATCCTGCAGTTCTTCGACAAGTTGACGGTGCAGCGCGCCCATTCGGCGCTGCGCTACTGGATGCGCGACGAAGGGTATCTTGCCGCGATCGAGCGGCTCGAGGCGATGGCGTGATCGAACAGCGGTCGCCGATGGTGTATGAATAGTCTCAAGAGCGTAGTGGTGTGAGGGGCATTAGCGGTCTGATCGGTGCACAACCGACATGCGACCGTCCTGCAGAACGAAGAATTCGATCTGGTGGGTGACAGGGGGCTATTGATGAGCCGGCAACAGAATGAGCGGCTCGCGTCGGTCGACGAACGATTGGCCGGTCGCGGACGGGGTACCGATACGGTGATGAAGGGGGTCGTCGGAAACGTCTTCTTCGACGCGCTGTTCGAGCAGGCGCCGCCGACCTACGTGGCGCGACAGGACGGCACCCTGATCTATGCCAACAGCGCCTTCCGGCGCGCCTTCCGGCTGCCGGGCGGCAGTGCCGGCGGCACCCTGCCCTCGCTGCCCGACCAGCATCTCGCGATCATCCGCGAAGTCGCCGACAACGGCCGGATCAGCGCCCGGCGGATCACCCATGACTGCGGCAACCAGCGGCTTCACTTCCTCGGCCGCCATTTCCCGATCCGCGACCAGGGCGAACAACTTCTCGCGGTCGGCGCCACCTTCATCGACGCGACCCGCGAGGCGGAGGTCGAGGAACGGCTCCGCCGCGAACGGAAGCGCTTTTCCGATGTCGCCCGCGCCGCGTCCGACTGGATCTGGGAAACCGACGCCAAGCTGCGCCTCACCTTCGTTTCCGATCCGGTGACCCAGGCCCTTGGCCTGCCGCCACTGCTCCTCAAGGGGCGCCGCCTGCACGAGCTCGGCCGTCTACCCGAGACGGGACACGACCTGGAGAACATCGCCACTTCCGCCTTCCGCGCCCACAGCCCGTTCCGCGATGCGCCCTTCGAGATCGACACCCCGGACGGGACGACGCGGAACTACCTGCTGAACGGCGTTCCGGTCTTCGACGAAGAGGGCGATTTCGACGGCTATCGCGGCACCAGCACCGACGTGACCGCCCGCCTCAGCGCCGAGAACGAGGCCAACACTTCCAAGAACGAGCTGGAAAAGGCGCTCGAGGCACTCACCAACAAGAATCTGCAGCTCGAACTCGCGGTCAAGGAAGCCAATTCCGCGATCCGCTCGAAAAGCGAGTTCCTCGCCAACATGAGCCACGAGCTGCGCACCCCGCTGAACGCGGTGATCGGCTTCGCCGAGGTCATGAAGCTGGAGACCTTCGGCGCGCTCAGCGACCACTACCGGGGCTACGTCGACAACATCCTGAATGCCGGGCGGCACCTGCTCAGCCTGATCGAGGATATCCTCGATATCGCCCGCATCGAGAACGACATCGTCACCATCAACGTGACGCCGATCCCGCTCTCCGACATCATCCGCGACGCCCGGGCACTGATCGAACTGCGCGCCGGCGACCGGGGCATCGATATCGGCGAGGTCGCCTACGACGGCCCGATGACCCTGCGGGTCGACGGGATGCGGACCCTGCAGATCTTCGTCAACCTGCTCGGCAACGCGGTCAAGTTCACCCAGCCGGGCGGCAAGGTCGGCATCGACGTGCGCCTGGATGCCACGCGCCAGCTTGCCGATATCGTGGTCTGGGACAACGGCCCCGGCATCTCCGATGAAATGCGGGAGACGATCTTCGATGCGTTCCGGCAGGGCCAGGAAGGCGTCATGACCAGCCCGCAGGAGGGCGTCGGCCTCGGCCTGACCTTGTCGCGCAAGCTTGCGCGCCTGATGGGCGGTGACGTTACCCTCGAGAGCGCGGGGGGCGAGAGCTGCCGGTTTGTCGTCAGCCTGCCTGTCGGCACCGGCGAGGACTGACCGCAACGGCACTCCCTGCTCCGACCCAATTTCTGGTTACCGGATTCTGAAATTGATCGTAACGCCGAAATCGCTTTCAGGTTTTGTTAAACCTGCTGGTGCAATCTGTGCGTAGTTCAGTAGTAGATCCCATCAACCAGTGTGTCCGAAGTGCCAGAAGCTCAATTCAATGTCTCTCCAGACCTGGTCTCGCCGGCTCGTCTCCGCTCCGCGGAAGGTCGTCGCCATCTGTTTGGAGAACTGAGCGGCACGCTCGTTCGCGGCAGCGCGAACCTGACACCTGCCGAACGCCGGCTGACCGAGGAAATCCTCTGCCAGCTGCTCTCGAGCGTCGAGGTATCGGTACGCCTGGGACTGGCGGAACAGATCGCCGACATGCCGGAGCCGCCCCGGGATCTCGCCATTGCCCTGGCCAACGACGCGATCGAGGTCGCAACGCCGGTCATCCTGCGCTGCACGGCGCTCACCGACAACGACCTGCTGGATCTGATCCGCGCGCGCGACCTGCCCCACCAGCTCGCTGTCGCGGTTCGCGAGAATATCGGCGAGGCCGTCACCGAAGCGCTGGTCGAGATCGGCGACCCGAAGCTCATCGAGGCCCTGGTCGACAATCTCACGGCCCGGATCTCCACCTCGGTCATGTGCCAGCTGATCGACCTCGCCGCCGATAACGCGGCGTTGCACGGCCCGCTTTCCCGTCGCCGCGACATCGACAGCGACAATGCGAAGAAGCTCTATCTCACGGTGTCGCTGGACCTGAAGCGCGACATCTACCGGAACTTCGACCTGCAGGGGCTGGTCGCCGAACCGCTCGACGCGGTGCTCGGTACCGCCCTCAACCCGGACCGCGCCGCGCGGCCCGACCTGCTGATCGGAAAGCTTCACGCCGCCGGCCAACTCACGGCCGGGTTCCTCGTCAAGTGTCTTCGTGACGACAATGTCGAACTGTTCGAGCTCGGCCTCGCCCGTCGCCTCAACATGGCGCCGGCACTGGCACGCCATATCGTCCGGAACGGCTCGCTGGACGAGCTCATCGCGGCCTGCCGGGCGATCTCGATCGACCGGCTCGTCTTCGGCTCGATCTTCGACGCCCTTGCCGGAGCCCGCGCCAGCAACGCGCTTGCCGCAGCGAACGGCCGCGAGGCCGTGCTCGCCGCCTACGGACAGATGTCGGCCGAGGACGCCGACCGGATCCTGACCGACGCCGGGCAGGAATTCCAGCAACGGCTCAATTAGCGCGCCGGCGCCGGACGCCTTTCCGGCTGGCGGTCATCACCTTCCCGTTCCGATCGCGCCACCGCTCTTTACCCGCGGGCTCCGCTTCGCCATGTTATGATGGCAGAGGGGAAAATCGGAGCCACATTCCATGATCGACCCGTACGGACGTGAAATCACCTATCTCCGCGTTTCGGTGACCGATCGCTGCGATTTCCGCTGCGTCTACTGCATGTCCGAGGACATGACCTTCCTGCCGAAGCGGGACATCCTCTCGCTTGAGGAACTGGAGCGCCTGTGCGGCGCCTTCATCCGCAAGGGCGTGCGGCGTCTGCGCCTGACCGGCGGCGAACCGCTCGTCCGCCGCAACGTGATGAACCTGATCGGCGCTCTCGGCCGCCATATCGCCGACGGCAATCTTGACGAGCTGACGCTGACCACGAATGGCAGCCAGCTCGCCCGCTTCGCCGATCAGCTTTATGCATCCGGGGTCCGTCGCATCAACGTATCCCTCGACACCCTAGATGCGGACCGGTTCAAGGCGATCACCCGCTGGGGGCGGCTCGAACAGGTGCTCGGCGGGATCGAGGCCGCCAAGCAGGCCGGCATCCGCGTCAAGATCAACACGGTGGCGCTCAAGGGCGTCAACGAGGGCGAGTTCGATCGCTTCGTCAACTGGTGCGGCGCCGAGGGATTCGACTGGACCCTGATCGAGACCATGCCGCTCGGCGATATCGACGGGGACCGGACCGACCAGTATCTCCCGCTCGACGGTGTGCGCGAGCGGCTGGGCGAACGCTGGACGCTCACCGAAAGCGGCTATCGGACCGGCGGACCCGCGCGCTATGCCGACGTGGCCGAGACCGGCGGACGGATCGGCTTCATCACCCCGATGAGCCACAATTTCTGCGAATCCTGCAATCGTGTGCGGCTCACCTGCACCGGCACGCTCTACATGTGCCTCGGGCAGGAGGACGCGGCCGACCTGCGGGCGCCGCTCCGTGAAAGCGCCGAAGACGACCTGATCGAGGCGGCAATCGACCGGGCGATCGGGCGCAAGCCGAAGGGCCATGATTTCGTCATCGACCGCGCCGGCCGGAAGCCGGCCGTCGCCCGTCACATGAGCGTCACCGGCGGCTGACCGGGACGCGTCGTCCCGTGCCAACGGGGTCGGGCGCTAGTCCAGCGAGACTTGGTGCGAGTAGGTCAGGCCGTTCGAGACGGTGATCTGGGTGAACCCGAGAAGCTTCGCCAAGTCGAAGAAGGTGAACAGGTCCTCGACCTCGTATTCCCGGAACAGATCGGTCGTCCGTGCCACCGCGGTGAGCTGCGCGAGCAGGCCCCGCATCTGGTAGATCGTCGCGTAACTGCTGTCGCTCAGGGCGACGATGATCAGTTTCTCGGCCTCGGCGCCCTTGGCGAAAATCGCGTAATCCGGGGGATAGGGTCGCGAGAACTGGGCCTGGGTCATCCCGGTGACAAAGCCGAGCCGTATCGTCCGGCTCGCATCCGGCATGACCTGGGCGCGGGCCTCGTATCGCTCGGCGGTTGCCGGACCCGGATAGTAGTAGCCGGCATGTTCGTCGTCGGCCGCCCGGACCTCGCTCGCTCCGATGCCGAGCGCGGCGACGACGATGCAGGCAACGGCAATGACTTTCATCGGACATCCTCACTTCGGTACGAGATGCGGCATGGCGTGCCGGCCGATCATGACGCGCCCGGTGCGATCGCACAATAAGCGGCGGGTAATCCCGGCCCGGGTAGCGCGGCCGTTGCATTCCGCTATACTGCGGCGCGACCTGGTTCTATGTCCAAAGGAGACGTCTCGATGGCGTTCAGCAAGTTGCATTTCGCCGCAAGCCGAAGCGAGACGGCTCAGGCCTCCAAGGAACTCCTGATCGAACGTTACGGACAGGCGGAGGTGAAGGATGCCGACGTGATCGTGGCCCTCGGCGGGGACGGCTTCATGCTGGAAACGCTGCACCGGAACATGGAATCCGGACTGCCGATCTACGGCATGAACCGTGGCACGGTCGGCTTCCTGATGAATACCTTCGACGCCGACAACCTGGAATTGCGCCTCAACAGCGCGGAAGTGGGCGAGATCCACCCGCTGCGCATGGAGGCGATCAACATTTCCGGCAGCAAGCAGGTCTCGCTCGCGATCAACGAGGTCGCCCTCCTCCGCCAGACCCGCCAGGCGGCGAAGATCAAGATCTCCATCGACGACAAGATCCGGATCCCGGAATTGATCTGCGACGGCGCGCTGGTCTCCACGCCGGCCGGCTCGACCGCCTACAACCTGTCGGCCCATGGTCCGATCCTGCCGCTGTCGGCAGGCGTCCTCGCACTGACACCGATCAGCGCCTTCCGGCCGCGACGCTGGCGCGGCGCGCTGGTGCCCCGCTCCGTCAACATCGAGATGGAGATCCTCGAGGCCTACAAGCGGCCGGTCAGCGCCACCGCCGACGCGACCGAGGTTCGCGAGGTCGAGCGGGTCACGATCACGGAGGCCCGCGACATCACCCTCCGCCTGCTCTTCGATGCCGAGCACAATCTGGAAGAGCGTATCCTGAACGAGCAGTTCACGCCCTGACCCGGTAGCACCGTCACGCGGGCAGGTGGCTCAGCACGTTGACGACGTTGCCGAACGGATCACGGACGTAGAAGCGCCGGACGCCCCAGGGTTCGTCGACCAGATCGTAGACGATCTCCCAGCCGCCCGACCGGGCGCGGGCATGGACCTCGTCGACATCGTCGACCTCGATCGAGAGTACCGGGACCGCCGTGCCCGAGCCGCCTTCGCTGGCCACGCTCAGTTGCGGCGCCATGCGCTCCCCGCTGGAGAGCGTGACGATCCAGCCATGGTCCATGACGACCTTCAGGCCGAACAGGTCGCCATAGAAGGCATTCGCGCGCGCCGGGTCGGCGACGGCAAGATTGGCGACGATACGCTTCACGGCCATTTTCATATCCTTGTCACGACACGGGAGACAACAGCCCAACGTTTCCGGGCGTTCCCTGTCAAGCGACCGGGAGCAATCGCCCGCTCAGTCGCGGCCCCGGTTCCGCCGGCGATTGCGCCGGCCGCCCTCGGCCGTCGAATCGTCCGGGTCGACCGCCTCCGGCACGACGATCGCGGCGCGAAGCTTCGGAAACGGGTCGCGGCGATGGGGCAGCGCGATCGCATCCACGAAATGTTCCTGGAAGCGCGGCTCGACGGCCGTCTCGATCTTCTCGACGCGCCGCACGACCTGCTCGATCTCGGTTCGCGACGCATTGTTGAGCAGGGCGATCCGCGCGCCGGTGCCGGCGGCATTGCCGGCCGAGGAGACATGCGGGATCTCGCAGTCCGGGATGAGCCCGAGGACCATCGCGTAAGTCGGATCGATGTAGGAGCCGAAGGCGCCGGCGAGGTTGATGCGCTCGACCGCCGTGACACCGAGCCGGTCCATCAGCAGCTTGACGCCGGCATAGAGCGCGGCCTTGCCGAGCTGAATGGCGCGGACATCGTTCTGGGTCACCAGGATCTCCCGGCTGCCGGTGACCAGCCGGTAGGAGAAGGTGCGGCCGTCGGCGATCACCCGGTCCGGGTTGCGGGCCGCCGAGGCGCCGTCGATCACTCCGTCGCGGGTGATGACGCCGGACAGGAACAGCTCGGCGATCACCTCGATGATGCCCGACCCGCAGATCCCGGTCGCGTTGCCGGCGAAGCCCGCCTCGTCGGACCAGCGTTCGTCGCCGATCACCCGGTAGCGCGGCTCCAGCGTCTCCCGGTCGATCCGGACCCGCTCGATCGCGCCGGGCGCCGCGCGCTGGCCGGAGGAAATCTGCGCCCCCTCGAAGGCCGGGCCGGTCGGCGAGGAACAGGCGAGGATGCGTTCGCGGGTACCGAGGACGATTTCCGCGTTCGTCCCGACATCGACCATGAGCGTCAGCGCGTCGGCGAGGTGGGGCGACTCCGAGAGCATCGCGGCGGCGCAATCGGCGCCCACATGGCCCGCGATGCAGGGCAGGAAATAGGCCCGCGCGCCGGGATGGAAGGCAAGATCCAGTTCGCCGGCCATCACCGTCACCGCATTGTCCACGGCCAGCGCGAAGGGCGCGCCGCCGAGCTCCTGCGGATCGATGCCGAGCACCAGGTGATGCATGATCGGGTTCCCGACGATCACCAGTTCGACGATGTGATCGCTCTCCACCCCGGCCGCCTCGGCCGCCCGGGTCGCGAGGTCGCGGATCGCCCGGCGCACGACCGCCGTCATCTCCGCCGCCCCTTCGGGATGCATCATGACGTAGGAAACCCGGCTCATCAGGTCCTCGCCGAAACGGATCTGCGGGTTCATCGCCCCTTCCGCCGCCAGCACCTTGCCGTTCAGGAGTTCGCAAAGCTGCAGCGAGATCGTTGTCGAGCCGACATCGACGGCGATCCCGTAGAGCCGGTCCTCGAAGCCCGGCCAGAGGGCGATCAGTTCGCGGCTGTTGCGAACGGCCGCCGTCACCGCCCATTTGCCGGTGCGGAGGGTCGTCTGAAGGCTGCGGATCACGGCGATGTCGGCCTCGAGCTCGACCAGGCCCCATTCCCGCTCCAGCGCCTCGAACAGGCGGCGGAGATCGCCGGACGGGTCGTGCATGTCGGGCTCGCGGACCTCGACGTAATAGAGCCGGGTGACCGGGTCGTTCTCGATCGCCCGCATCTCGACGCGCTTGCGCACGATCTGGCGATGCACCTGGCTTTCCGGCGGGACGTCGATGACCGCGTCGCCGAGCAGCCGGGCCTGGCAGCTCAGCCGGTTGCCCTCGGCCAGCTTGCCGCGGGCGGCGCAGCGCGCCTCCCCCTCCTCCGCCGGCGTCAGGCTGGTCGCGGTCGCGCTGATCTGGAACTTGGAGAATTCGCCGGCCGGCTGCGCGACCTGGCAGCGGCCGCAGATGGCGCGCCCGCCACAGACGGAATCGATATCAACGCCGAGCGCCCGGGCGGCGTCGAGAACGGCCGTCCCGACCGGAAAACTGCCACGCCTGCCCGAGGGCGTGAAAACGACTCGTACCGTCTCGTTCATCGCTCTGCCTGACCGTTACGCCTTACCCCTCGCGACGCCGGCGCCGTTCCCGTCGCCGCCCGCCCGTATCCGCCTCCGGTTCCGCCCCGGGTTCGCGAAAGGCCCGGATCCAGGCCCGGCAGTCCTTGTCGTGGCCGAGCAGCACGTTGCCGGCGCGAACCGCCGTGGTGATCTCGGGGTGCAGCGGATTGGTGATCGCCGAGGTCATCCCGGCGGCCATCGCCATCGGCAGGAAGGCACCGTCGAGGCCGCGCCGGTTCGGCAGGCCGAAACTGATGTTGGAGGCGCCGCAGGAGGTATTCACCTTCAGCTCCTCGCGCAGCCGGCGGATGATCGTGAAGGCGGTCCGCCCGGCGACGCCGATGGCGCCGATCGGCATGACCAGCGGATCGACGATCACGTCGGCCGGCTTGATGCCGTAATCCTGAGCCCGCTCGACGATCCGCTTTGCAACCGCGAAACGCTCGTCCGGATCCTCGGAAATCCCGGTCTCGTCGTTGGAAATCGCGATCACCGCCGCGCCGTGCCGGGCGACCAGCGGCAGCACCGATTCAAGGCGTTCCTCCTCGCCGGTGACCGAGTTGACCAGCGCCTTGCCCTGGTAGACGGCAAGGCCTGCCTCAAGCGCCGCGACGATCGAGGAATCGATGCAGAGCGGCACGTCGGTAACGCTCTGCACGAGTTTCACGCAATCGGCGAGCAGCTTCGGCTCGTCGGTCATCGGCACGCCGGCATTGACGTCGAGCATCTGCGCGCCGGCGGCAACCTGGGCGAGCGCGTCCGACTCGACCCGGCTGTAGTCGCCGGCCGCCATCTCGGCGGCGAGCAGCTTGCGCCCGGTCGGGTTGATCCGCTCGCCGATGATCACGAACGGCCGGTCGAAGCCGATGACAACCTCGCGCGAGGCCGAGCTCAGTACGGTATCCGTCATGGTTTCTCCCTCATCGCCTCGCTGCGCCTGCCACGACGTCGCGCGACCGGCTGCCGCCCTGACAGGACCCCGGATTCGAGGATGATCTCGGAGACCAGTTCCTCCTGCCGGTAGGCCATCACGTGGACGCCCGATACCCCTGCAATCTGGCGGATCTGCTGTATCAGTTCGACACAGATCCGCCGCCCTTCCCGCTTCTGGTTCTCCGCCCCCTCGAGGCGCCGGATCACCGCGTCGGGTATGTGGATTCCGGGGACGTTGCCACGGATCCATTTCGCCGCCCGGGCCGAGGCCAGCGGCCCGACCCCGACCAGAATGAAACAGCGCTCGTGCAGGCCCATATCCCTCACCCGCGCCATGTAACGCTCCAGAAGCGGCAGGTCGTAGCAGTACTGGGTCTGCACGAACTCGGCCCCGGCGGCGATCTTCTTGGCGAGCCGGTCGGCCCGGGCGTCGTAGGGTGGGACGAACGGGTTGGCGGCGGCGCCGAGCAGGAAGCGCGGCGGCTTGGTGATCTGCCGGCCGGACAGGAAGCGGCCGTCGTCGCGCATCCCCCGCGCCGCTTCCAGCAGCGACATGCAGTCGAAATCGAAGACCGGGCGGGCGCCGGGCTGGTCGCCGACACCAACGCCGTCGCCGGTCAGGCAGAGCACGTTGCTCACCCCCATCGCCGCGGCGCCGAGCAGGTCGCCCTGGATCGCGATCCGGTTGCGGTCGCGGCAGGAGACCTGCAGCACCGCCGCGTAGCCGGCCCGGCTCAGCAGCGAGCAGATGCCGATCGAGGACATGTGGCAGTTGGCGCCGGAGGCATCGGTCGCGTTGATCGCGTCGCAAACCTCGGCGAGCGGCCGGGCACGCTCGAAGACATCCTCCGGGTCGGCGGAGTCGGGCGGGTTGAGTTCCGCCGTGACCGCGAAGCGGCCCGAGCGCAGCACCCGTTCCAGCCGGCCCGTGGAACTGTAGCCCGGCAACGGCGCGAGCGGGTCACCGGGATCGTAGAGGCCCTGCGGGGTCACGATGCGGGCGACCGGCCGGGAACGGCGGCGGCATCATCGCCGGCCCGGCCGGCCGCGCGCGCGTCGGCAAGCTCACGGATACGGCGCAGCCAGGCCGAACTCCCCTGCAGGGAATGATCGACCGGGCCCTGCACGGTCATAATCGCCTCGCCCTTATTCATCAGTGCCGCGCCGCGCCAGGCCTCGACCCAGACGCAGCGCATCTCGGGCCGCACCTCGCAATGGCCGTTCGGCCGGACCCCGCCGCAGGGCCCGTTGCGAAGCGTCTTCGGGCAGTTCATCGGGCAGGACATGCCGGTCGATGACAACACGCACTGGCCGCACATCCGGCAATCGAACAGGAAACCCTTCACGCCGCGCTCCACCGTCGCGACCGGCCTTTCCAGGCGGGCGTAGCCGATCCGGCGAAGCAGCGGATCGAGCCGGAGCAGCGTCCCCTCGAAGGTATCGTAAAGCCGCTCCATCAGGCGGGCATGGCGGATCGACCAGAGACGCACCCGATACATGGTCTCACCCCGTTCCGTCGTCGACCCCGGCATGACCGCCGGCGGCGACCAGTTCGTCCAGGCGGGCATCGTCGAACGCGGCCTCGATCTCGGCGACCCGCGCGGCCACCGCCTGCTCGAGGTCGTCGCCGCAGGGCTCGCCGTCGCTGCGCCGCCATTCGGCCAGATAGGCGTCGCTGTCGCGCGTCTTCGAGCGCATGGCGGCCCGGTCGATCGCCTTCTCGAATCGTTCGTCCAGTTGCCGGCCGACCTTGTTCCGGCCAGCCCTCGCGATCACCTGGGCCGGGATGTCGCGCCAGTAGAGGACGGTGAGCGTGCCCATCAGGAGACCCTGTCGACGCTGGCTGCGGCCATGAAGTCGGCAAGCTCGCCATAGCCCGTGCGACGGAGCTCGAAGGCGAGGCCGAGCCGCGCCGCCGCCTCCTCCGCCTTGCGCACCAGGGTCGGATCGTCGCGCTGCGCCAGGTAGACGAGCCGGCTGTAATTGCCGAAATAATCCGGCAGCAGTTCCGGGTGGCGGTCGAGCCCGAGCCCGGTCCAGACCAGGCTGTCGAACTGCCGGGTCAGGTAGTCGGTCAGGAAGAAGGTGCCCGGCTCGGCCTCCATCAGGGCCGCGAAATCGGTGCTGCCGGTATAGAATTCATAGCAATGGTCGCCGCCGATGCGGCTCACGCCCTCTTCCTCGAGCACCCGGTCGAGAAGGCCGCCGGTGCCGCAGTCGCCGTAGACGACCAGGATGCGCGCGAAACGGTCGCGATTGGCGCGGATCACGCCGCGCACGGCCTCGGGGATCAGGGCCGGGCGGTTGTGCAGCTTGGCCGGCAGGCATTGCAGCTCGAAGCGGTCCCAGCCGCCGGCGGCGTCGATCGCCAGGATCTCGCGCGCCAGCGCGCCGCAGGCGATCAGGAGCGTCTTGTCGTTTCCCTGCACGGCGGAACCCTTCCCAGGCTTCCGGGGGCCGTCAGGCGGACCTTCGCTGATTGTGCCGCCGGGCCACCATGTCCTTCGCCGTCTCGACCGCGACGGCGGCGTCCCGGCAATAGGCGTCGGCGCCGATCGCGCGGGCGAATTCCTCGTTCAGAGGGGCGCCGCCGACGAGCACGATATAGTCGTCGCGGAGGCCCTTCTCCTTCAGCGTCTCGATCACGACCTTCATGTAGGGCATGGTCGTCGTCAGCAGCGCCGACATCCCGAGGATGTCGGGCTTGTGTTCCTCGAGCGCCGCCAGGTAATCCTCGACCGGATTGTTGATGCCGATGTCGATGACCTCGAAGCCGGCGCCCTCCATCATCATCGAGACGAGGTTCTTGCCGATGTCGTGGATGTCGCCCTTGACCGTCCCGATCACCATCTTACCGACCTGTGGCGCGCCGCTCTCGGCCAGCAGCGGACGCAGGATCGCCATGCCGGCCTTCATCGAGTTGGCGGCGAGCAGGACCTCGGGCACGAAGAGGATGCCGTCGCGGAAGTCGATGCCGACGATCCGCATACCCTCGACCAGCGCCTCGGTGAGAACCCGGTAAGGCTCCCAACCCCGTTCTAGCAGGATGTTCGTGCCCGCCTTGATCTCCTCGGCAAGGCCGTCATAGAGATCGTCATGCATCTGTTCGACGAGATCCTCGTCGCTCAGTTCATTGAGATCGAGTTCGTCCTCTTGATCGGCCACGAGACAACTCCCAACCTGGCGCCAACCGGCGGCGATGTCGACTGTTCCTCCAGTTAAGAACGGGGGGGAATCCGGGCTGATCCGCCGGCGACTCGTTTTATGTCGAATACGACAGATCGCGACGGGGCGACCGCTATCGGCGGGTCCGGCCTGCCGCGGGCGATCGCAGGGCGCAAAGATGTTGCGGCCGGCGGGGTCGCCCCGGCACAATGCGCGCGACAATCGTCACCGAGACATTCGCCGCCGGCGAGCGTCCCGCCACGCCGCCGGCCCGGCGGGAGGCGCCGCATGGCCCCGTATCGGCAAGGGGGAAATTCCTTGGACAACGAAGCATTCCGCGCGCACGCCCATCAACTGGTCGACTGGATGGCGGATTACCTGGAAACGATCGAGGAGCGGCCGGTCCGCTCCCGCGTCGCGCCGGGCGAGATCGCCGGTGCGCTGCCGCCAGCGGCGCCCGGGAAACCCGAGGATTTCGCGGCGATCTTCCGCGACTTCGAGCAACAGATCGTGCCCGGCCTGACCCATTGGCAGCATCCCTCCTTCTTCGCCTATTTCCCGGCCAACTCCTCGCCACCGTCGGTGCTGGCCGAGATGCTGACCGCCACCGTCGCCCAGGTCGCGATGATCTGGCAGACCTCGCCGGCGGCGACCGAGCTCGAACAGGTGGTGCTCGACTGGCTGCGCCAGATGATCGGCCTGCCGGATGGCTTCACCGGGGTGATCCAGGACACCGCCTCGACAGCGACGCTGGCGGCGATGATCGCGGCGCGCGAACGGGCGAGCGATTCCCTGGTCAACGATCTCGGCTTCCGGGCCGCCCCCCGGCTCACGGTCTATTGCTCGGCCGAGGCCCATTCGTCGGTCGAGAAGGATGTCCGTATCGCCGGCTTCGGCCGCAGCAACCTTCGCCTGATCGACAGCGACGACGCCTTCGCGATGCGGCCCGACCTGCTCGCCAGCGCGATCGAGGCGGATATCGCGGCGGGCGCCCGGCCGGCGATCGTGGTCGCAACGCTCGGCACGACCGCGGCCGGCGGCTTCGATTCGCTCCGTGCCGTCGGCGAGCTCTGCGCCCGCCACGGGATCTGGCTGCATGTCGACGCCGCCTGGGCCGGCAGCGCGCTGATCCTGCCGGAGCAGCGCTGGATGCTGGACGGCATCGAGTTCGTCGACAGCTTCGTCTTCAATCCGCACAAGTGGCTGCTGACCAATTTCGACTGCACCGCGCTCTACGTCCGCGATACCGACCAGTTCGTCGATTGCTTCGCCATCGACGCCGCATATCTCCGGACCCGCGAGGGCGACCGGGTGACGAACTACCGGGACTGGGGAATCCAGCTGGGGCGCCGCTTCCGCGCGCTCAAGCTGTGGTTCGTGCTGCGCTCCTACGGGCTCGAGGGCCTGCAGGCGATCATCCGCCGCCATGTCGCGCTGGCCGGGAAGATTGCCGGAGAGATCGCGCGCGAACCCGGTTTCGAGATCCTGGCGCCGGCCCGGCTGGCGCTGTTCGTCTTCCGGCTGCACCCGCCCGGGCTCGATGACGAGGCAAGGCTCGACCGGCTGAACGAGCAGCTGCTGGAAGCGCTCAACGACAGCGGCCAGGCCTATTTCACCCAGGCCCGGGCAAAGGGGCGCTACGGCATCCGCTTCTCGGTCGGCCAGACAGCGACCGAGGACCGTCATGTGGAGGAGGCCTGGGCGCTGATCCGCGAGACTGCGGGGCCACTGATCGCGGAAGCGGAGGCGGCATGAGCTGGGACGAGGAAGCCGGACGAATCGCGGCGCGGCGCCTTGCCGCGAAGGCCCAGGGCGGCGAGGACGCGGTCCGCCGCCAGCACGAAAAGGGCCGGCTGACGATCCGCGAACGGATCGCCGGGCTCGCCGACGCGGAAAGCTTTCGCGAGCATGGCCCCGGCGCCGGATCGGCCGAGACCGCCCCGGACGGGACGGTCCGCTTCACCCCGGCCAACTATGTCACCGGGCTGGCCGAGATCGACGGCCGCCGGATCGCCGTCGCCGGCGAGGATTTCACCCTCAAGGGCGGCTCGCCGAACGCCGCCGGCCTGCGCAAAAGCATCTATGCCGAGCATCTGGCGATGCAGTACCGGGTTCCGCTGGTGCGCTTTCTCGAGGGCGGCGGCGGCAGCGTCGCCGGGGCCGGCAAGGGCCCGGCCGGGCCGGTCGGCGACCCGGTCTTCAACGCCCCCCGTTTCCGCTCGATCGCCGACGTGCTGTCGGAGGTGCCGGTGGTCTCGGCCGCGCTCGGCCCGGTCGCGGGCTTTCCGGCGGCCCGGCTTGTCGCCTCGCATTTCTCGGTGATGACGCGGAAGACGGCGCAGGTGCTGATCGCCGGCCCGGCCGTGGTCAAGCGCGCGCTCGGCCACGATCTCGACAAGGAGGCGCTCGGCGGCGCGGCCGTGCATGGCCGGAACGGCGTGGTCGACAATGTCGTCGACGACGAGGCGGCGGCCTTCGACCAGATCCGCCGCTTCCTCGGCTACCTGCCATCCAATATCGACGAGCGGGCGCCGCGCATCGCCACCGACGACCCGTCCGGCCGGCGCGAGGAGAAGCTGCTGAACGCCGTGCCGCGCGAGCGCCGCAAGGCCTTTGACATGCGGATCATCCTGCGCGCCGTGCTCGACCGCGACAATTTCTTCGAGATCGGCCCGGGATACGGCCGCGGCATCATCACCGGCCTCGGCCGGATCGCCGGCCAGCCGCTCGCCGTGCTCGGCAACGACTGCCGCTTCTATGCCGGGGCGATGACCGCGGATGGTGCGCGGAAACTGCGCAAGATGGTCGAGATCGCCGACCTCTTCCACCTGCCGATCGTCAGCTTCGTCGATGAGCCGGGCTTCATGATCGGCCCCGACGCGGAGGCCGCGGCAACGATCCGCGCCGGCACCGCCGCGGTCGCCGCGGTCGCCCAGTCGGTGGTGCCCTGGGCAACGGTGATCGTGCACAAGTCGTTCGGCGTCGCCGCTGCCGCCCACTATGGCCCGGACGGTCATGTTCTCGCCTGGCCCTCCGCCGCCGTCGGCGCCCTGCCGGTCGAGGGCGGTGTCGCCGTCGCCTTCCACCGGGAGATCGCCGCGGCCGAGGATCCGGACGCCCGGCGCAAGGAACTGGAGGACGCCCTCGCCGCCCGCCAGAGCGCCTTCCCGAGGGCCGAGAGCTTCGCCTTTCACGACCTGATCGATCCGCGCGAGACGCGCCCGGCGCTGGCCGACTGGGTCGAATGGATCCAGCCGCGCCTGAAGACCCTGACCGGACCGGTCCGCTTCGGCTATCGCCCCTGAGCCATGAGTGCCGACATGCCGACCCGGAGTCCCGGGAAAACGCGGCGGATCATCCTGCTCTTCGCGGGCGCGATGGTGCTCACCACCGCGCTCGCCCTGTTCGGCCGGGCCGATCTGGAGAACCGCCAGCTTGCCGCCTGGCGGACGATCGTCGCGGAAGCCGATACGGCGGCGGATGGCAGCCGCCTGGTCGATGCCCTGCAGGCGCTGCACGGGGCCGGCCAGTCGCTCGGCGGATCGCACCTCGCCGGCCGTCGCCTGATCTTCGCGCGGCTCGCCGGCGCCGATCTCCGCGATGCCGATCTGTCGGGCGCCCGGCTCGATTTCGCCAACCTGGCGCGGACGCGGCTTGACGGCGCGACGCTGAGGGGGGCGACCCTGACCGGCACCAATCTCGCCGGTGCCCGCCTCGCCGGCGCCGACCTGAGCGAGGTGACCGGCCTGGAAGACGCCGTTCTCGCCGGCGCCTGTGGCGACGAGGCGACCCGGCTGCCGCCGGGACTTCGCCTGCCCGACTGCCGCTAGGACCGCCGCGCTCGCACGGGAACGATCACCCGGGGCTAACGGGCGGACAATTCCGGTTGTTGGGAAGTGGCTTCAGCTCGACCGGTCGAGGATCGCGGCCGGATCGACGGCGGTGACGCCCTTGCGGACCTCGAAATGCAGTTGCGGGCGGGAAACCGAGCCGGTCGCGCCGACGCGGCCGATCACCTGGCCCCGGGTCACCCGGTCGCCGCGATTGACCAGCAATTCGCCGGCATGGGCATAGGCGGTCGTGTAACCGTCCGCATGGCGGATCAGCAGCATGTTGCCGAACCCACGGATCTCGTTGCCGCTGTAGGCGACGACGCCGTTCTCGGCGGCCAGAATGGGGGTGCCGGCATCGGCCGAGATATTGATCCCGTCGTTATGGAGGCCGTTCTTCTTGGCGCCGTAGCGCGAGATCACCTTGCCCTGGACCGGCCAGGCGAAACGCCGCGCCGAGAGCGGCGGCGGCGAGCGGAGCGCCGCTTCGATCACGGCGGGATCGGCGGGCGCGCGGAGAGCCTTCGCCGGTGCCTGGGCGACCGGCTTCACGACCGGCAAGGGCACCGGATCGGTGGTCGACGACATCCCGGCGGCCGTCGGCAAGGCCGCGAGCGCCGGACCCGGCACCGGTTCACGGCTGACGGCGCCGCCATCCGGGGCCGGCAGTTCGGCAACGTCGGTCCCGCCCGGCATGCCGGACAGCGAGGCGACCTGGACTTCACGGGCCGGCGCGGCCGGTGCGATCGGCTGGATCTGCCCCGCCGGCGCCGGCACGGAGAGCCGGTTTCCGGCGGCCAGCCGATAGGGTTCGGCGAGGCCGTTCAGCGCCGCGAGTTCGCGAAGCTCGACCCCGTAGACCCGGCTGATCGCATAGAGCGTCTCGCCGGGACGGACGACATGCCGACGGAGAACCGGAATCGTCAGTTCCTGTCCGACCCTCAGAATATAGGGCGGCCGGAGATTGTTGCCGCTCGCGATCACGGCGACCGGAACGCCCGCATCGGCGGCGATCGCGCCCAGCGTGTCGCCGGCGCGCACGCGCACCACGCGGCTGTTCGGGGCGGCGGCCGGTGCCGTCATCATCGCCCCGGCGGTCCCGCTCGGCAGGGCCGAAGCGGTCTGGAATACGCCGCTCGTGCCCGAGCCGGCGTCGAGTTCGCGCACTTCAACGGCAGGCGGCAGGTTGCGACGGGCCGGCTCCGGGGCACTGTAGGCGCCGCTCTCGGCATTCACGCTGGCGGTGCGGACGGCGAGCGTGGTGCCGCCACGGGCGACCGGTGCCGGCGCATCCCGGAAGATGACCGGCGCGGCAAAATTCGACGCACAGCCGCTGACGAGGAGAGCGAGCCCCGCGATTATCGTCAGCCGGAAAGGTCGGATCGCCTGAATCATGCCAGAACGATAGGCGATTCTCACATACGATTCAACAGCTTCTGAGGCGATCTTATTGTGCTACTCCGCCTACGAGCGGAACAAAGCGGACCGGCAGCAGGAATTCCTCCGAGAAACGGCCGTCGTCATCGCGGGAAATCCGGACGATTTCCTGCTGTTTCTGGCTCTGGCCGACCGGGGCGAGCAGGATTCCGCCCTCGCCGAGCTGGTCGAGCAGCGCATCCGGAATGGTTTCCGTCGCCGCGGTCAGGATGATGCGGTCGAGCGGCGCCTGTTCCGGCCAGCCCTTCGAGCCGTCGCCGACCTTGGCGACGATATTGGTGATGCGGAGCGCCTGGAAGCGCTCGACCGCCTCGCGATGCAGCGAGCGATAGCGCTCGATCGTGTAGACGCGGCGGCACAGGCGGGCCAGGATCGCCGCCTGGTAGCCGGAACCGGTGCCGATCTCCAGCACCTTCATCCGCTTGTCGAGTTTCAGCGCCTGGGTCATGAAGGCGACCACGTAGGGCTGGCTGATGGTCTGTCCCTGGGAAATCGGCAGCGCGATATTCTCGTAGGCCTGATCGCGGAAGGCCGGGGCGACGAACTGTTCGCGCGGCACCCGCTCGATCGCCGAGAGGACATCGGTATCGTTGATGCCCTGGCGCCGGAGATCCATGATCAGGCGGATCTTCTGGGCATTCTCGCTCACGACAGCGCCTTCTCGAGACGCTTCATGGTTTCCCGATGTGTCATGTCGATCTGCAGCGGCGTCACCGCGATCGCGCCCGCGCGGATCGCGCCGAGATCGCAGTCGCGCGCCGGCGGCGCCGCCTCGGGCCGGTAGCCGAGCCAGAAATACGGCAGCTCGCGGGCATCGATGCGGCGGTCGATGATCAGCGCCGTCGCCTCGCGCCGGCCCTGCGGCACCACCTCGACGCCGGTCACCCGGTCGTGCAGGACATCCGGGAAGTTGATGTTGACCAGCACGTTGCGGTGGTCCCAGCCGGTCTCGATCAGCGACCGGATGATGCCCGGCGCATGATGCTCGGCGGTCGACCACTTGACCGGCGAGCCGCGCAGCATGCACTGGCTGAGCGCGATCGAGGGCACGCCGAGCATGGTCCCCTCGAGCGCCGCCGAGACGGTGCCCGAATAGGTCACGTCCTCGCCCAGGTTGCCGCCCCGGTTGACCCCGGACAGGATGAGATCGGGCTGCTTGTCGGTGATGATGTAGTTCAGCGCCATCATCACGCAGTCGGTGGGCGTGCCGCGCACCGCGAACTTGCGGTCGGAATATTCGTGAATGCGCAGCGGGTCGTGTAGGGTCAGCGAATGGCCGGCGCCGCTCTGTTCGTTCTGCGGCGCGACGATCCAGATGTCGTCGCTCAGTTCGCGGGCGATCTTCTGCAGCACCTGCAAGCCCGGCGCGTCGATGCCATCGTCGTTGGAGAGAAGAATACGCACGCGAAGGGTCTCCGTCAGGGGGCGGGAATGTGGGTCATGCCGCCGGTATAGGAATGCAGCGCCTCGGGGATCCTGATGCTCCCGTCGGCCTGCTGGTAATTCTCGAGCACGGCGATCAGCGTTCGCCCGACGGCGAGCCCCGAGCCGTTCAGGCTGTGCAGGTAGCGCGTCCCCTTGCCCGTCGCCGGGCGGTAGCGCGCGTTCATGCGCCGGGCCTGGAAATCGCCGCAGTTCGAGCAGGAGGAGATTTCCCGGTAGGCGTTCTGACCCGGCAACCAAGCCTCGATATCATAGGTCTTCGTGGCGCCGAAACCCATGTCGCCGGTCGACAGCACGACCACCCGATAGGGGATGCCGAGGCGCTTCAGCACCGCCTCGGCGCAGCCCAGCATGCGCTCATGCTCGGCGGCCGACTGCTCCGGCGCGGTGATCGAGACCAGTTCGACCTTGTAGAACTGGTGCTGGCGCAGCATGCCGCGGGTATCGCGGCCGGCAGCACCCGCCTCGGAGCGGTAGCAGGGGGTGAGCGCGGTATAGCGGCGCGGCAGGTCGTCCTCGGCCAGGATCTGCTCGCGCACCATGTTGGTCAGCGGTACCTCGGCGGTCGGGATCAGGGTCAGGCCGTCGCCGGTCACGAACTGCTGGTCGGCGAATTTCGGCAGTTGCCCGGTGCCGAACAGCGCGTGGTCGCGGACCAGGGTCGGCGGCTGCGTCTCCTGGTAGCCGAATTCCCCCGTATGCAGGTCGAGCATGAAATTGGCGAGCGCGCGCTCGAGCCGGGCCAGGGCGCCGCGCAGCACCACGAAACGGGCGCCCGACATCCGCGACGCCGCCTCGAAGTCCATCAGGCCGAGCGCCTCGCCAAGCTCGTAATGCTCCTTCGGCGCGAAATCGAAGGCCGGCTTCTCGCCGACCGTCCGGAGTTCGACATTGGCGCTTTCGTCGGGGCCGACCGGCACGTCGTCCGCCGGCAGGTTGGGGATCCCGGCGAGCAGTTCCTGCAGTTCGGCGGCAAGGGCGCGCTCGCCCTCCTCCGCCGCCTGGATGCGCTGCTTCAGGTCGCCCATCGCGGCGATCCGGTCGTCGGCATTCTCGCCGCGCGCCTTGGCCTGGCCGATCGCCTTGGCGGTCTCGTTGCGCGCCGCCTGGTCGGTCTGGAGCGCCTGCGTCAGTTCCCGGTGCCGGCGATCGAGGTCGAGGATTTCCGCGGACAGCGGCGGCGCACCCCGTTTCGCGAGCGCTGAATCCAGCGCGTCGGGATGTTCCCGTATCCACTTCAGGTCAAGCATCGGTGCGCTCCGTCGGGTAGGCGTAGGGGGCCGGGCCGGATGTATACGCCGCCGCCGAAATCAGGTCCAGTGCCCGGAAGGCGGCTCAGCCGCCCCCGGATGTGCCATCCCCGTCGGTCTTCTCGCCCGACAGTTCGGCCTCTTCGGCGGCTTCGCGTTCCGCCCGCTTCTTCTCGACCGCGCGGACGCACCAGATCGAGATTTCGTAGAGGAGCAGGATCGGCAGGGCCAGGCTGATCTGGCTGATCGGGTCCGGCGGCGTCAGCACCGCCGCGACAACGAAGACGCAGACGATGGCGTATTTGCGTTTCTGCGCGAGCCCGGTCGAGGTGACGATCCCGGCGCGCCCGAGCAGGGTGAGAAAGACCGGCAGCTCGAAACACAGGCCGAAGGCGAAGATGAGCTTCATGATGAGGCTCAGGTATTCGCTGACCTTGGTTTCCAGCTCGATCGGCAGCGTGGTCGCCGTGCCCCTGCTCTCGAACAGGGTGAAGAAATGCAGCGCCAGCGGCATGACAAGGAAATAGACCATCGCGCCGCCGAGGAAGAACAGGATCGGGGTCACAACCAGGAACGGCATGAAGGCCCGCCGCTCGTTCTTGTAGAGGCCGGGCGCGACAAACATCCAGATCTGCGCGGCGATGATCGGGAAGGAGATGAAGGCGGCCGCCCAGAAGGAGACCTTCAGATAGGTGAAGAACGCCTCCTGCGGCGCGGTGAAGATCATCCGCCGGCCGGTCAGGTCGCCGTCGAAGGCAAGCACCAGCGGCCGCATCAGGATCGCGTAGATCTGCTCGGAAACCAGGTAGCAGGCGATGAAGGCGATGAACAGCGCCGCCGAGGCCCACATCAGTCGGTTGCGCAGTTCGATGATATGGTCGAGCAACGGCGCCTTGGAGGCGTCTACATCCTGTTCGTGCACGCCATCAGACTCCCGACGCGGTCTTCTTCTCCGGATCGCTGGCGACCGGCGTCGGTTCGGCCGCGGCCGTTTCCTTCGTCTCGGCCGGCGACGACGGCGCGGCGATGCCCGCCGTTCCTTCTTTCCTTGGTTCCGTCGGTTTCGCCACGCTTTCCGCGTCCTTTTCCTGGGTCGCCGGCGACGTCGACGCCGGTGTCTCGAACAGCTTGTCGGCGGTGCCCGACGGATCGATCATGTTCTCGATCTGCTTCTTCGGATTGAAGGCGCCGGCCTTGTCGACGGTTTTCTTGATCTCGTCGAGCTCGGCCTCGCGCGCGATATCCTCAAGCCCGGACTGGAACTCGCGCGCCATGGCACGCGCCTTGCCGACCAGCTTGCCCACCGTACTCAACGCCTTCGGCAGGTCTTTGGGGCCGATGACGATGATGGCCACGACCGCGACCACCATCATTTCCGCCCAGCCGATATCAAGCATGGCGCCTTTTCCCGATCACGACGAAATGGTTGCGCAGGCCGGTTCCCCGGCCCGCTGCCTTCAGCTCTGCGCGGCCTTGTCCTTCTCGGACAGGCTGGCATCGGCGCTCTCGCTGGCGCTGATCGTCTTGCCGTTCTGGTCGGCGGCCGGAGCTGCCGGCTTGTCGGACGAGTCGTCCGCCATCCCGCTCTTGAAATTCTTGATGCCCTTGGCCAGGTCACCGGCCACGCGCGGCAGCTTGCCGGCCCCGAAGATGATCAGGATGATCACCAGGACCAGAACGATCTGCCAAATACCAATGCTCATTCCCTGCACTCCCGAAATGTAGCGGACCTCCGTCTATTCGGATGGAGCCGCAAAAGTTGCCGCATCATGGCAGAAAGCCTGTAGCGGCGCAATGAAACCGGGCTGTCTCGTACCCCCGGATATGGGGTCAGGGGGCGGGAAAAACAAAGGCCTCGTCGCTGGCGACCGTCAGCTGCACACGGCTGCCGCGGGCCAGCGGACGCTCGCGCATGCGGGCGGTCAGCACCGTCCCGTCGGCGAGCGAGAGCCGGGTCACGGTTTCCGCCCCCATCGAACGGGACGACAATACCGTCGCCTCGACCCCGCCGTCCGGAGGTTGCCAGCCGATCGCCTCGGGACGCAGCAGGATCTGCGCCTGCTCGCCATCGGCCAGGCTGTCGTCGCTGACACAGAAGCGGCCGATCCGCGTTTCCACGTGGCCGGCCACGACGGCGCCCCGAATCTCGTTCACCTGGCTGAAGAAGCGGGCGACGAAATCCGAGTTCGGATGGCGGTAAAGCTCGTCGGGCGTGCCGACTTGGACGACCCGCCCGGCCCGCATCAGGGCGATCCGGTCGGCGGTCAGCATCGCCTCCTCGGGATCGTGGGTCACGATCAGGGTGGTCGCATGCTCGGCCCGAAGCAATTCCAGCGTCGCGTCGCGGACGGTGTCGCGCAAGCCGGCGTCGAGGCCCGAGAAGGGCTCGTCCATGAGCATCAGGTGCGGCTTCGGCGCCAGCGCCCGGGCAAGCGCCACGCGCTGCTGCTCGCCGCCCGAAAGCGCATGCGGATAGCGGTCGGCGTAATCGGCGAGCCCGACCCGGCCGAGGATGTCGCGGGCCCGCGCCCGGCGTTCCTGCCGCCCCATGTCCTTCAGCCCGAAGGCGATGTTGTCGAGCACCGTGAGATGGGGGAAGAGCGCGTAATCCTGGAAGACCAGCCCGACGTTGCGCTCCTCCGGCGGCAGCGAACGGCCGTCCTCGGCGACGGTGCGGCCGTCGATCAGGACCCGCCCCTCGCTCGGCACCTCGAGGCCCGCGGCGACCCGGAGCAACGTCGACTTGCCGCTCCCCGAGGGCCCGAGCAGGCAGAGGATCTCGCCGTCGCGAACCGCGAGGTCGATGCCGAGCAGCGACGGGCCGGTATCGTAAGCGTGCGAGACCCCCTCGAAACGTAACGCATCCATGTTCAACGGGCCTCGTGGTGGCCGGGTCGGGATCGTGCGATCGCCCGGCTCAGGATGATGACCGGGACGATGCCGGCGACGACAATGGCAAGCGCCGGTGCGGCGGCTTCCGCGAGACGCTCGTCGGAGGCCATCTCGAAGGCCTTCACGGCGAGCGTGTTGAAGCCGAACGGGCGCAGGATCAGGGTTGCCGGAAGTTCCTTCATCACGTCGACGAAGACCAGCATGGCCGCGGTCAGGAGGCCGCCCGAGATCATCGGCAGATGGATGCGGAACAGCATGCCGCGCGGCCGTTCACCGAGGCTGCGCGCCGCCCGGTCCATGTTCGGCGTGACCTTGCCGAGGCTCGATTCGACGGTGTTGAAGGAAATCGCGAGGAAACGCGCGACATAGGCAAACAGCAGGGCGATCACGGTGCCGCTCAGGATCAGCCCGGTCGAGACCCCGAAGGTCGAGCGCATCAGTTCGTCGAGCCGGTTGTCGAACCAGGCGAAGGGCAGCATCACGCCGACCGCCATGACCGCGCCGGGGACCGCGTAGCCGATCGAGGCGACGCGGATCGCGACGCCGGTCGCCCGCCCCGGGCTGAGCCGCTGGGCATAGGCCAGCAGGACGCCGACCGCGACGGCGATCAGGGCGGCGGCGACGGCGACCGAGAGGGTCGAGCCGACCAACCGGAAATAATCGCCGACCAGCGGTGTACCCAGCGCCCAGTAAAGAAGCTGACCCGCCGGAACGACGAAGCCGAGCAGCACCGGCATGAGGCAGGCGACGAAGGCAAGCGCGGCCAGACCCGGCCGCAGGCGGGCCCGGCGAAGCGCCCGGTAGCGGCCGGACGTATGGTGGAAACGGGCCCGTCCCCTGCTCCAGCGCTCGACCAGCAGCAGCGCCATGACAGCGAGCGTGAGCACGGCCGCGAGCTGGGTCGCGGCGGCGGTCTCGCCGAGCCCGATCCAGGTCCGGTAGATCCCGGTGGTGAAGGTATCGACGGCGAAATACTGCACGGTGCCGAAATCGCCGACCGTTTCCATGAGCGCCAGCGCCAGCCCGGTGACGATCGCCGGGCGGGCGAGCGGCAGCGCCACCCGCCAGAAGCTGGCCACCGGGCCGAGACCCAGCGTGCGGCTGGTTTCCAGGGCGCAAACCGACTGTTCCATGAAGGCGGCGCGGCTCAGGATGTAGACATAGGGATAGAGCACGAGCCCGAGCATGACGGCGGCGCCCGGCAGGCTGCGGACCACCGGGAACCAGTAGTCGTTGCGGTCCCAGCCGAATGCCTCGCGCAGCCCCGACTGCACCGGGCCGGCGAAATCCAGCAGGCCGGTGTAGGTATAGGCGATGATATAGGCCGGCATGGCGAGCGGCAGCAGCATCGCCCACTCGAAGACCCGCCGCCCCGGGAAGGCGCACATGGTCACCAGCCAGGCGGTGGTCACGCCCATCGTGAAGGTGAGCAGCGCGACGATCAGCGCCAGCATCGCCGTGTTGGCGACATAGCGCGGCAGCACGGTCGAGGCGAGATGGGCCCAGATCTCGCCGGCCGGCACGAACAGCGCGCCGAGCACGACGACGACCGGCACCGCGGCCAGCGCGGCGACCAGGAAGGCGCCCACGGCAAGCATGCCCGTCCGGCCCCTGACCGGCTTCGGCCGGGCCGCGACGAGCCCGCCGGCCGGCACTGCCCCGGGGCCGCCGTTCAGCATCGCCGGGCCCCCGGGCGCCGCACGCTCACCGTGGCCGGCACCGACCTGTTATTGATAATCGTTCGCATGAACTTCACACTAGGGTGCTACCGGCAAAACGGCAATCCTGCAATCCCGCTCAGGCTCCCTTCAGCGCATTTCATCGGGATCGTCCGCCTCGCCGAGCGGCGGGGCGAAGCCGTCATCATCGTCGCGCTCGTCGTCGTCACCGTCGGCCACCTCGTCCCGGTCGGGCGACGGCGGGGCATAGGCCGGCGGCGGATCGAGGTTGAGGAAGCCCGCCTGTTTCAGCTCCTCGACGCCCGGCAGGTCCTGCAGGCTTTCGAGGCCGAAATGCAGCAGGAAATCCTCGGTCGTGCCGTAGGTCAGCGGCCGGCCGGGGGTCTTGCGGCGGCCGCGCGGCTTGATCCAGCCGGCCTCGAACAGCACGTCCATCGTGCCCTTGCTCAGCCCGACGCCGCGGATATCCTCGATTTCCGAGCGTGTCACCGGCTGGTGATAGGCAATGATGGCGAGCGTCTCGACCGCCGCGCGGGAGAGCCGCCGGGTCTCCTGCCGATGTTCCTGCAGGAGGTGCCGCAGGTCCGGGGCGGTCAGGAAGGTCCAGCGCTCGCCGACCCGCACCAGGTTGACGCCGCGCCCGGCATATTGTGCGGTCAGCGCTTCGATCAGGGCCGGGAGGTCGGCCTCCTCCGGCAGGCGACGGGCCAGCGAGGCGGAGTCGAGCGGCACGACGGCAGCGAACAGCAGGGCTTCGAGGATCCGGAGATGTTCGGCATCGACGCTCATTGCCGGGGTTCCGCCTTCTTCACGTGAATCGGACCGAAAGCCGTCCCCTGGCGCAGCTCCAGGCGGCCGTCCTTGACCATCTGCAGGCCGGCCAGCAGCGTCGAGGCGATCGCCGAGCGGCGGCTGAACGGATCGTCGGCAAGACCGGCCGGCAGGTAGGCCTGCAGCGTCGCCCAGTCGGGCAGCGAGCCGAGCAGCCGTTCGAGCCGGGCCAGCGCATCCTCGATCGAGTAGACGCGCTGACGGCGCAGCCGCACCGGATCGTCGATACCCTTCATCGCCTTGTTCTGGGCATAGGCGTGCAGCAGTTCGTAGAGCGAACATTCGTAGGCGCTTTCCCGGATCACCGTGATGCCCTCGGGGCGGCCACGGGCGAAGCGATCCTCGCCGAAACGCGGTTGCGCCATCAGCCGCGCGGCGACCGCCCGCATCGCCTCCAGGCGCTGCAGCTGGAAGGCCAGCCGGGCCGCCATCTCCTCGCCGCTCGGCCCCTCCTCCTGCGGCTCGGGCAGCAGCAGGCGCGACTTCAGGAAGGCGAGCCAGGCGGCCATGACCAGGTAATCGGCCGCGACCTCGATACGAATCCGGTGGGCCTGTTCGATGAAGGCCAGATACTGCTCGGCCAGGGCCAGGATCGAGATCCGCCGGAGATCGACCTTCTGGTCGCGGGCCAGCGCCAGCAGCAGATCGAGCGGCCCCTCGTAGCCTTCAAGGTCGAGGATCAGGCTCTCGCCGCCGGCCGGAAGGCCGTCGCGGGTCGCGCTCTCGAATTCGCTCTCGGTCGTCGTCATCGCTCGCCGTGACGGGTTGTGGTGGCGCGGCCCCTGCCGGTGCGCCTCGTCATCAGTCTACTATGCCCCGCGCGTCAGCCAAATCCCGCTCCCCGCATCAGGAGGCCGGTAACGCCGTCGACCAGTGGATGCAGGACCTGGCGGAAGATATCCAGGTCGAGGCCGACCGCGCCGCCGAGCAGCGGCAGCAGGATCAGCAGCCCGAGCAGGATCAGGATGCCGTAACGCTCGAGCCGGGCGAGCGGAAAGGCCAGCCGGTCCGGCAGCAGCCCGACCGCGACCCGGCCGCCATCGAGCGGCGGCAGCGGGATCATGTTGAAGACCGCGAGCAGGACGTTGATCAGGATCGAGTTCCGCAGGTTGTAGAACACCCACTCCTGGGCCTCGCCCGGGAACAGCGGCAGCAGATGGAGCGCCAGCGCCGAGACGAAGGCGATCGCGAGATTGATCCCCGGCCCGGCCAGCGCCACCCAGACCATGTCGCGTCGCGGTTCATGCAGGCGCGCGAAATTGACTGGCACGGGCTTCGCGTAGCCGAACAGGAAGGGCGACTTCAGCAACAGCAGAAGCGCCGGCAGCAGGATCGTCCCGAAGCGGTCGATATGGGCGAACGGGTTGAAGGTGACCCGGCCGAGCCGTTTCGCGGTGTCGTCGCCGAGCCGCCAGGCGA
The DNA here is from genome assembly GCF_900172325.1 of Oceanibacterium hippocampi. Taxonomy (GTDB): domain Bacteria; phylum Pseudomonadota; class Alphaproteobacteria; order Sneathiellales; family Sneathiellaceae; genus Oceanibacterium; species Oceanibacterium hippocampi. Next base: position 83,758 of record NZ_FWFR01000006.1, read on the forward strand.
CCCAGCCATGCGCCGCTTCGTGCAACGTGATCGCGATCAGCAGGGGCGCCACCCAGACGGAGACGGTGTAAAGGATCCGCGTCAGGTCGCCGTCCATGAAATTCCTTCCAGTAGGGCGGCGAGTTCGGTCTGCACCGCCGCGATGTCGAATTCGGTCGAGCGCCGGGTCAGGCGATAATCCTCGGCCGCCCGCACCCGCGCCGCCGCGGCCGCGTCGAGCGGCCGGATCGCGGCCGCGATGCCCTTCATCTCGCCAAGCTCGCCATTGCAGTGGAGCGCCAAGTCGCAGCCGGCATCGAGCGCCCGGGCGGCGCGTTCGGCAACCGTCCCCTCGAGCGCCTTCATCGACAGGTCGTCGGTCAGAAGCAACCCGGAAAAGCCGATCCGCCCGCGGATCACGTCGGCGATCACGGTCGGCGACAGCGTTGCCGGCCGGTCGGGGTCGAGCGCCTCGAACAGGATGTGGCCGGTCATCCCGATCGGCAGGTGGGCCAGCCGCGCGAAAGGCAGGAAGTCGCTGTCCGCCAGTTCCGCGAGGCCGGCGTCGACTGCCGGCAGGGCATGATGGCTGTCGACCCGGGCCCGGCCATGGCCCGGCATGTGCTTGATCACCGGCAACACGCCCGCCGCGGCCAGCCCGCCGGCAACCGCCCGGCCAAGCGCCGCGACCGCCTCCGGATCGTCGGACAGCGCCCGGTCGCCGATCGCCGCCGTGGTTTCCGGGCGCGACAGGTCGAGCGCCGGCAGGCAATCGACGGTGATGCCGAGCCGCGCCAACTCGTCGCCGATCAGCCGGGCATTCAGGCCGGCGGCGCGCACCGCATCGATCCGGTCGCGTTGCCAGAGCCGCCCGAACACCGCCTGCGGCGGGGCGCTCCGCCAGTGCGGCGGGTGCAACCGGGCGACCCGGCCGCCTTCCTGGTCGATCAGGACCGGGGCGTCGTCACGGCCGACGCAATCGCGCAGATCGTCGACCAGCCGGCGCACCTGGTCCGGCGACTGGCAGTTGCGCTGGAACAGGATGAAGCCGACCGGGTCGGCCTCGGCGAAGAACGCGCGTTGAGCCGCGCCGAGCTCCGGACCGGCAACACCGAAGATCGCGGCGAGCTGCCGGCCCGCCTCAATCGCGGACAACGAAACAGTCCAGCTTGCCGGCCTTGAAGCGGGCGCACAGCGCGTCGGCGCCATCCTTGTCGGCAAAGCCGCCGATCTGGATGCGGTAGCGCACGCCGCTGCCGCCGACATCGGCCCGGCGGATGCGGTGGCTTTCGCCCTTCAGCAATGCGCCATGGCGGGCGAGAAGCCGGTCCCAGCCATCCTTCGCAGCGGCCTCGCTCTGCAGGGAGGCGACCTGGACCCGGTAAAGCGGCGCGCCGTCCGCCGCCGGCGCGGTTTCCGCCACCGGCGCCTTGACCACGGGTGCGGGCGGGGCAACAGGCGCCGCAGCCGCTTGCGGCGCCTCGGGCTGGCTGGCCTCGTCCGCCGTCGTCCCGTGATCGGGCACGCTCTTGGCGATCAGTTCGGCGACCTTGTCGGCATTCTCCGGCGTCACTTCCTCGACCACGACTTTCGACGGCAGCCCGCCCTCGGCGCTTTCTGCCGCCTCACTGGCGGCCTCGGTACCCTCGGACGGCGGCGCGACCTGCCCGTCCGTCGTCGCGTCGTCCGCCCCGACCTCTGCCCCGGCTTCGGCGGTGCGGGCCTCCGGCTCGACCGGCGCCTCGGGCAGCGGCTCCTCGGGCGGCGGCAACAGCCGCTCGATCCGCGGCGGCTGCGCCCCGCCCTCGAGGCTCTCGAAGACCAGCTTGTCCCGGTTCGGCACGTCCATGCCGCCCGGGTCCTCCGGCGGAACCTTGATCGGGCCGGGCTCGGCCTTGACCAGCGGCGGCGTGATCCGCACGCCCTCGTCCGGCGCCTGCCTGAGGCTGAGCCACGCGCCGCCGCCGATGATCAGCGCCGCGGAAACGAGCGAGAGGGCAGCCGCGAGCTTGAGCCGGCCCTTGAGGCCCGGGTCCTCGACGTGCCTGCCGTCGTCATAATCGCTCTCGTCATGCATCAGAACGCACTTTCCGTGGCCGTCATATCCAGCATCATCATGGCATCCGCGACAACATATCGAAATGCGCGCAAAAGGCCATGTCGCGTCGTCGTCAGCGCCGCCGGGTCGCGCACCGGACCGCCCTCGCCGATCATCGCGAGAAGCGTCCGGGCGAGCGCCAGGAGCGCCACCGGCAGGCGCTCCGGCTCGCCGGCAACGAGCGCCCCGGCGAGCACCCGGGGCCAGCCCGCAAGTTGCTTCATCAGGGCAAGCTCGTTGGCCGAGAAGACTGCCGCTCCGTCGCCGGACGGCATCGCCGCGCCGCCGAGCAGGCTTGCCGCGCGGGCATCGGCATAGGGCACGAGAAAGGCCGGATTATGGCGGCCGCGATCCGCGACGGCGGCACGCAACTCATCGACGCCCGCCTCCGGCGGCTGGCCGAGCAGGTCGAGCGGCGTCAGGCCCGGCGGCAGGACCGGGACCGCGACCGGGCGGCCTGCCCCGCCGTGCAGACGGGCGAGATTGTCGAGCACCCGGCGCCGCACATCGCGGCGCAGAAGCGCCAGGGGGTGCGCCGGTCCGTCGGTCTCAGGCGGCATCGTAACCGGCGCGGTGATCCGGGCACGCGGCATGCCGTCGAGCAGCCGCATGGTCTCGCGCAACCAGCAGGCGGCAGGAAGATGCAAGTTGAGATAGCCGGGCGCCACGGCCTCCGGCCGGCCCGGGCCGCCGTCGGCGGTGAACCGATCGGCGATCGCGTCGGCGAGATCCATCGCCGCCATTCCGGCCTCTCCCGCGAGGCGGAGCGCCACCCGGCTGCTCAGGTCGCCGGCCCGGCCTGGACGCGACGGGCGGAAGCGCGCCTCGACCGAAACCGCCTCGCCGAGTCCGGGCAGCACGGCGGCCGTCGCCGCGCCCAGGCGGTCGTTCAGCGCGTCCAGATAGTCGCCCGCGACCACGCCCGCGCCACTCGCTCGAATTGACAACGGCGACCTTGCTCCATACATCAGGGATGGTTGAAGAAATACCTTTTGGGAAAGTCTAGCCAGATGAGTGACAACGGGCCAACGGGGATCGACATCCCGGTCAGCGTCTCGGCGCGCGCCGCCCGGCGTATCGCGGCCATTCTCGCCGCCGACGAGACGACGGACGCGAAACTGCGGGTCGCCGTGCAGGGCGGCGGCTGTTCCGGCTTCCAGTATGACTTCAGCATCGAGGCTACCCAGAACGCCGACGACCTGGCGATCGAGCGCGACGGCGTGACCGTCCTGGTCGACCCGATCTCGCTGATGTACCTGGCCGGATCGGAGATCGATTTCACCGAGGACCTGATCGGCGCCGCCTTCCGTATCCACAATCCGAACGCGACCGCGTCCTGCGGCTGCGGCTCCTCCTTCTCTATCTGATCCGCCGCTTCCGACGGCGCTACGCCGTGTAATCGACGGGCCGCCTGTGCTATCAGGATGGACGGTGCGCCGGCACCGATCGTCCGTTCTCCAGCAGATACAGCCTCAGCCATGAAAATCGCCACCTGGAACGTCAATTCGGTCAAGGCGCGGCTGGAGTTGCTGCTCGACTATCTCCGCGAGGAAGCCCCCGACGTCGTCTGCCTGCAGGAACTCAAGTGCCAGGACGCGGGTTTCCCGGCGCTGGAGATCGAGGATCAGGGCTACAACATCGCCGTGCATGGCCAGAAGAGCTACAACGGCGTCGCGATCCTGTCCAAGAGGCCGATCGAGGATGTCACGCGCGGCCTGCCCGGCGACGACAACGACGAACAGGCCCGCTACATCGAGGCGGTCATCGACGGAGTCCGTGTCGCCTCGATCTACCTGCCGAACGGCAACCCGGTGGACAGCCCGAAATTTCCCTACAAGCTTGCCTGGCTGGGTCGTCTGGAGGCCCATGTCCAAACGCTTCTCGCCTACGAGGAGCCGTTCGTCCTGGCCGGTGACTACAATGTCATCCCGCAGGATATCGATTGCTACGATCCCGAGCTCTGGGCCAAGGACGCGCTCGGCCGGCCGGAGACCCGCGCCGCCTTCCGGCGCATCCTCAATCTCGGCCTGACGGAAGCCTTCCGGACGCTGCACAAGCGGCACGACTATACCTTCTGGGACTACCAGCGGGGCGCCTGGGAACGCGACAACGGGCTCCGCATCGACCATCTGCTGCTGTCGCCGCAAGCGACCGACCGGCTGCTTGCCTGCGAGATCGACAAGCGGCCCCGGGCCAAGCCCCGGCCGTCCGACCACACGCCGATCTGGTGCGAACTTTCGGAATGAGCGGAACCGAATGAACAAAGCCGGGAAAATCGAGGGCGGCTGCCTTTGCGGAGCGATCCGCCTCGAGGCGTCGGCAGACGCGCTCGGCTCGAATGTCTGCCACTGCAGTCTATGTCGCCGGGCCCATTCGGCGCCGGCAGTGCCATGGGTGACCGTGCGGCGGGAAGGCTTCCGATTCACCCAGGGCGAAGCGAAGAGCTACCGCTCGACGCCCGGGGCGGTGCGGCGTTTCTGCGGCGATTGCGGACAGCAGCTCACCTTCGAACTCGCGCGCAATCCCGGCTGGATCGATGTCGCCGCCCTGGCGCTCGACGATCCGGAGGCCTTTCCGCCGGATCACCAGATCTATCTCGCCAACAAGCTCGGCTGGATGGAGCCGTTGCCCGGCATGACCGGCTACAAGGGACCGCGAACCGGCGAGGAAGACTAGCCTCCGCGCCGGCGCGTCAGTCCTGTCGGCTCAGATGTCCGCGTAGCAGCGGACCTCCGCCTTGCCGCCCGGATGGGTGACCGCGCCCTTGTGGGCCGGGCCGACGGTCTGGGCATATTTCCACAGCACGCCGGACTGGAAGTCGTTCTTGCGCGGCGTCCAGGCCTTGCGGCGATCGGCCAGTTCCGCGTCGGACAACTCGACCTCGAGCGTCCCCTTGACGGCGTCGATATGGATCATGTCGCCATCCTTGAGCAGGCCGATCGGGCCGCCCTCGGCGGCTTCCGGGCCGACATGGCCGATGCAGAAACCGCGGGTGCCGCCGGAGAACCGGCCATCGGTGATCAGCGCCACCTTCTCGCCCATGCCCTGGCCGTAGATGGCCGCCGTGGTCGACAGCATCTCGCGCATGCCCGGGCCGCCCTTCGGACCCTCGTAGCGGATGACGATGACGTCGCCTTCCTTGTAGTCACGGCGCTGCACCGCGTCGAAGGCGTCTTCCTCGCAATCGAAGACCCGGGCCGGGCCGGAATGCTGCTGGCGCGCCATGCCGGCTACCTTCACGATCGCGCCGTCCGGGGCAAGGTTGCCCTTCAGGCCGACGACGCCGCCGGTCGGCGTGATCGGATCGGTGATCGGGCGGATGACGTCCTGGTTGGTCGGGAAGACGACGTCGGCGAGATTCTCCGCGATCGTCTTGCCGGTCACGGTGATGCAGTCGCCGTGCAGGTAGCCGCCGTCGAGCAGCGTCTTCATCAGCACCTGCACGCCGCCGATCTCGAACATGTCCTTGGCGACGTAGCGGCCACCGGGCTTCAGGTCGGCGATATAGGGGGTGCGGCGGAAGATCTCGACCACGTCGTCGAGATCGAAATCGATGCCGGCCTCGTGGGCGATCGCCGGCAGATGCAGCCCGCCGTTGGTCGAACCGCCCGAGGCGGCGATGATGACGGCGGCATTCTCCAGCGCCTTGCGGGTCACGATATCGCGCGGCCGCAGGTTGCTGGCGATCAGGTTCATCACCTGCTGGCCGGAGGCGCGGGCATATTCGTCGCGGCTCTCGTAGGGCGCCGGCGCGCCGGCGGAACCCGGCAGCGCGAGGCCGATCGCCTCGGAGACGCAGGCCATCGTGTTGGCGGTGAACTGGCCGCCGCAGGACCCGGCCGACGGGCAGGCGACGCATTCCAGTTCGTGCAGGTCCTCGTCCGACATGTTGCCGGCGGCATGCTGGCCGACGCCCTCGAAGACATCGACGACGGTCACGTCCTTGCCGTGGAAGCGGCCGGGCAGGATCGAGCCGCCATACATGAAGATCGACGGCACGTTCAGGCGGACCATGGCCATCATCAGCCCGGGCAGCGACTTGTCGCAGCCGGCGAGGCCGACCATGGCGTCGTAGCAGTGGCCGCGCATCGTCAGTTCGACCGAATCGGCGATCACGTCACGGCTGACGAGGCTCGACTTCATCCCCTCGTGGCCCATGGCGATGCCGTCGGTCACGGTGATCGTGGTGAATTCGCGCGGCGTGCCGCTCGCCTCCTGCACCCCGACCTTGACCGACTGGGCCTGGCGGGCAAGCGAGATGTTGCAGGGCGCGGCCTCGTTCCAGGTGGTGACGACGCCGACGAAGGGCTGGGCGATCTCTTCCTCGGTCAGCCCCATCGCGTAATAGTAGGAACGATGCGGCGCGCGCGATGCGCCCACGGTCGTGTGCCGGCTCGGCAGCTTGGATTTGTCGAAAGTCTTGGCGTCCATCGTTCCCTCTCCTCCAGCGGCGCCCCGGGCGCCGGCTTCCATTCCCATTCCCTCGGTCTTCGCGGCCGGCCTGTCAGCCGCTGCCGGTGAGCCGGCCCAGTGCCTCGGCGAGCTTCGCGCGGGTCTGCTCGGCATCGCTCTTGCGCGCCCGTTCCGCCTCGACGATCTCGGCCGGCGCCCGGGACACGAACTTCTCGTTGCCGAGCTTCTTCTCCAGACCGGCGATCAGCCCGTCGCACTTGTCGATCTCGCGGGCAAGTCGGTCCCGCTCCTGCCCGATATCGATGACGTCGGCGAGCGGCAGAACCAGCGTCGCCTCGTCGACCACGGTCTGGATCGCACCCTTCGGCAGGGCCTCGTCGAAGCTCACGCCGGCGACCCGCGCGAGCCGGGCCAGCAACTCGCCAGTCCGCTCGAGCCTGGCCTTCGTCGCCGCCTCGGCGCCGTTCAGGATCAGCGGCACGCGGGCCCCCGGCGGCACGTTCATCTCGGTACGCACGGCGCGGATCCCGGTGATCATGCGGATCAGCCAGTCGATCTCGGCATCGGCCTCGGCATCGACCAGGTCGTCGCCCAGCACCGGCCAGTCGGCGAGCATCAGCAGGCCGTCACGCGACTGCCCCGGGCGCGCCCAGAGGGTCTCGGTGATGAACGGCATGAAGGGATGCATCAGCTTCAGCAGCTGGTCCAGCACCCAGCCCGCGGTCGCCCGCGTCTCGGCCTGGCCCGGGCCGCCGTCGCCCTGCAGCAGCGGCTTGGCGAGTTCCAGGTACCAGTCGCAGAAGGTACCCCAGGTGAAGCCGTAGATCGCCGCCGCGGCATCGTTGTAGCGATAGGCGGCAAGCGCCTCCTCGACCGACTTGCAGGCGGCGGCGAGCTGGCCGACGATCCAGCGGTTCAGGGTTTCGTTCAGGCCCGTGGGCACGAAGCCGGCCGGCGCGGCGCATTCGTTCATCTCGCAGAAGCGCGCGGCGTTCCAGAGCTTGGTGCCGAAATTCCGGTAGCCTTCGACGCGCTGCTCGGCGAGCTTGATGTCGCGGCCCTGGGCCTCCATGGCGATCAGGGTGAAACGGAGCGCGTCGGCGCCGTATTTCTCGATCAGTTCCAGCGGATCGATGACGTTGCCCTTCGACTTCGACATCTTCTGGCCCTGCTCGTCGCGAACCAGAGCGTGGATATAGACCGTGTCGAACGGGATCTCCTTCATGAAATGGAGACCCATCATCATCATCCGGGCGACCCAGAAGAAGATGATGTCGAAGCCGGTGACCAGCAGGCCGGTCGGGTAATAGCGCGCGACTTCCGGCGTCTCGTCCGGCCAGCCGAGGGTCGAGAACGGCCAGAGGGCGGAAGAGAACCAGGTGTCGAGAACGTCCTCCTCGCGCGTCAGTTCAACCGTCTTGCCGTAATGGGCCTCCGCGGCGGCCGTGGCCTCCTCCTCGCTCTCCTCGACGAAGATCGTGCCGTCCGGGCCGAACCAGGCCGGGATCTGGTGGCCCCACCAGAGCTGGCGCGACACGCACCAGGGCTGGATGTTGCGCATCCACTCGTAATAGGTGTTTTCCCACTGCTTCGGCACGAAACGGGTCCTGCCGCTCTCGACCGCCTCGATCGCCGGCCTGGCGAGCGTCTTGGCATCGACGAACCACTGGTCGGTCAGCCAGGGTTCGATGACGACGCCGGAACGGTCGCCGAACGGCACCATGTGGGTATGCGGCTCGATCCGGTCGAGGAAGCCTTCGGCCTCCATCGCCGCGACCACACGCTTGCGGGCCTCGAAACGGTCGAGGCCGCGATAGGCCTCGGGCACGTTCTCGTTCAGCGCCGCGTTCTCGTCGAAGATGTTGATGACCTCGAGATCCTGCCGGCGGCCGACCTCGAAATCGTTGAAGTCATGCGCCGGGGTGATCTTGACCGCGCCCGACCCCTGCTCCGGATCGGCATAGTCGTCGGCGACGATCGGAATCCGGCGACCGACCAGCGGCAGGATGCAGTGCTTGCCGATCAGCCCGGCATAGCGTTCGTCGTCCGGATGCACGGCGACGCCGGAATCGCCCAGCATGGTTTCCGGCCGGGTCGTCGCCACGGTGATGAAGCGGCCCGCCTCGCCCTCGACCGGGTAGCGGAAATACCACATGTTCCCGGCCGTCTCGCGCGATTCGACCTCGAGATCGGATATCGCCGTGTGCAGCTTCGGGTCCCAGTTGACCAGCCGCTTGTCGCGATAGACCAGGCCGTCCTTGTAGAGCTGGACGAAGACCTTGCGGACGGCGCGCGACAGCCCCTCGTCCATGGTGAAGCGTTCGCGCGACCAGTCGCAGGAGGCGCCGAGCCGGCGCAGCTGGCCGATGATCGTGCCGCCGGATTCGGCCTTCCAGTCCCAGACCTTCTCGACGAAGGCATCGCGGCCGAGATCCCGGCGCTTCTGGCCGGCCGCCTCGAGCTGGCGCTCGACCACCATCTGGGTCGCGATGCCGGCATGGTCGGTGCCGGGCTGCCAGAGCACGTCGTAGCCCTGCATGCGCCGGTAGCGGACGATCACATCCTGGAGCGTGTTGTTGAGCGCGTGCCCCATATGCAGGCTGCCGGTGACATTCGGCGGCGGAATGACGATCGCGTAGGGTTTCGCGTCCGGCCGCCGGCCGCAGGCGAAGGCGTTGGCGTCTTCCCAACGCTGATAGATGTCGCGCTCGACCTCGGACGGTCGATAAGTCTTGTCCAGCATTGCTGAACCTTCCTGATTATCACTTTTCAAGGAGCGGCCCGGGCATCGCTGCCGGTCCGCGTCTGGGCTCGCCCGCGCTGGCGGGACTTAGTCGCCGAGGGACTGATCGTTGTCCTCGGCGCGGCCTACGAGCTTCGCGACCTCGCGCTCGACGATGCGATTGACGATGCCCGGCAAATTCTCGTCGAGCCATTCCTTCAGCATCGGGCGCAGCAGGCCCTTGACCAGATCCTCGAGCGTCCGGTGCCCGGCACCGATCCCGACCCCGCGGGAAGCCGATACCACGCCGGAAAGCTCGGAAAACGCGCGTGCCGTCGTCTGCTGGGTCATCTGCGACAGCAATCCTTCGTCGATGGCCGTCTGCGGCCGTTGCAGCGGCTCGGGTTCCGGTTCCGGTTCCGGCTCGGGCGCCGCCGCGAACGGTTCCGGCTCCGGCTCGGGCTCGGGTTCCGGCTCGGGTTCGGGTTCGGGTTCCGGCTCGGGTTCCGGTTCGCTCTCGAACGCCAGATCGGTTTCGGGGAGGTCGGGTTCGGCCTCCGCCTCGGGTTCCGGCTCCGGTGTTTCGGCCAGCGACACGACCTCACCCTCGTCGGTGACCATGTCGGTCAGCTCGAGCACCTCATCGGCCGCCTCGGGTTCGGCTTCCTCGGCCGGCGCCTCGGGCTCGGCAGCTTCCGCCTCGGCCTTCTTCGGCGTCTCGCCCTCGCCTTCGCCCTCGCCGTCTTCGGAAATGATCCGGCGGATGGAAGCGAGGATCTCTTCCATGGTCGGTTCTTGCTGGGATTTCGCGTCGCTCATATTCGATATCCTGCCGTTATCAGGGCCGGATGCGCCTTGGCATCGTCACCCTAATGCAGCCAATAACCAATTACCAGAACGTAACCCGCCGGCAAAATCGGCGAGCGACCGCGTGTCGGAACGGCGAAGACTATTCCAGCCCGCCGTCGGTGCCGACCCACTTGTCACGGACTCGCTGGTAATTCGCCGTGGGATCGTAGCCTTCGACCGGCAGCCCGAGACGGGTCGCGGTCAGCCGGCCGATCGAGGACAGGACCTCGAAGGCGGCGACGTAGCGGTCCCGTTCGGCGCGCACCAGGGCAACCTGGGAATCGAGCAGTTCCTGCTCGGCGTCGAGCACGTCGAGGGTGGTCCGCGAGCCGACCTGGGCTTCCTGCTGGACGCCTTCGCGGGCGATCTCGTTGGCCTTCACCTGCTCGCTGTTGGCCTCGATCTGGGCAAGCGCGGTCTGCAGGCGCTGCCAGGCCTGGATGACGCCCTCGGTCACCTGGCGTTCGGCCTCGCTGATTTGCACCTTGCGCTGGCTGTTGACCTGGCGGCGCTGGCGAACCCGGCTGTACACCGAGCCGGACTGATAGAGCGGCACCGAGAGGCGGGCCAGAAGCTGCGCGGAATCGCTCTGCTCGGTCGACGAGGAGGCATCCAACAGATGACTGGCCTGGGCCTGCAGCGACAGCGTCGGCAGCAATTCGCCCGAGACCGTCCGGATATCGTGGCGCGAGGCTTCCTCGCTGAAGCGCGCGAAGACGACAGTCGGATTCTCGACCCGAGCGGCCTCGATCGCCTCGGCCTCGCTCGCCGGCAGCGGCGGCAAGGGCGGCGGCGGCTGCAGCTCGCCCGGCAGCTGGCCGACGATACGCTGGTAATTGGCCCGGCTGGCGATCAGGTTGCCCTCGGCCTGGACGCGATCGGACACCGCGCGCGAAAGCCGCGCCTCGGCCTGGACCACGTCGGTGCGGGTGATCTCGCCGACATCGAAGCGGTCGCGCGAGGCATCGAGCTGCTTGCTGATCACCGACTCGTTGTTGCGGGTCAGCTGCAGCACGGCCTGGTCGCGCAGCACGTTCATGTAGGCGGTCACGCCGAACAGCAGCACGTCCTGTTCGGTGCTGGTCAGCCGGGCGCGCCCGGCTTCCACCTGCGCCTCGGCCGCGCTGGTCGCGGAGACGGTCCGCCCGCCGCGGTAGAGCGGCTGGGAGACGGTCAGGTCGGCGGAGCGGGGAAACCGGGTATCCTCGCTGTAGCGACCGCTGAATGTGGAGCTGGATTCGACGCCTTCGGTACGAACGCCGGCGTCGGCCGAGACCACCACGGTCGGCCGCCAGCCGGACAGCGCCTGCGGGACGGTCTCGTCCGTGGCGCGCAGATTCGCCCGTTCGGCGGCGAGCGTGGGATTGTTCTGGTAGGTCAACACGAGGGCATCGGTAAGCGTCTCGGACTGTGCCGAGGCCCCGAATACCGTCATTGCCGCAATCGCCAGTCCGGGCAGCGCGACTGACCGTATCGCATTCCGCATGCCGAGTTCCTTGCCGCTATGGGAAACCCCAAGTAAGACGCGACATTCTTGGACGAAAACGCTGTCGGACTCAAGGTTTAGTATTGTGAAATCGCTCGACGCATGAACACCGGCACGGACGCGAACCGCTTTCGCCGACGCGCTCCCGCATGACGGGCCGGTCCGCGATGCCGGGCCCGGTCAGAAGGTGAAGGCCGGCTCGCGGCGGAATTCCGGCAGGACCGGCACCGAGGCGTCGAACAGCACCCGGCGGTCGATCTGATCGCCGTGACGGAGATAGACCACCGCAGCGCCGGCATGGGCGCCCTCCACCGTGACCAGGCGACCGCCATCGGCGAGCTGGTCGAACAGCGCGTCGGGAAGGGTCTCGACCGAGCCGTTGATGAAGATCACGTTGTAGGGCGCGTCGGCGGCATAGCCCTCGGCGAGCGGCGCAACGACGACGGTGGCGTTGCTGACCTCGAGTTCGGAAAGCCGCTCGGTCGCCTTCTCGGCCAGCCCCGCGTCGCTTTCGATCGCAACCACGGCGCCGGCCAGCGCGCCGAGTACGGCGGCCGGATAGCCGGTGCCGACACCGAGCGCGAGGACGAGATCGTCGTCGGTGACGCCGGCCTCCTGCAGCAGGCGGGCGAACACCATCGGCTCCATCAGGATGCGGCCGGGCGCGATCTCCAGATCCTCGTCGACATAGGCGACGCTCTGCCGCGCCTTCGGCACGAAGCGCTCGCGCGGCATCCGCCCGAGAACGTCCAGAATGCGCTCGTCGGTCACCTTGTTGGGCTGCACCTGGCTCACGATCATGGCGCGGCGCGCGGCGGCGAATTCGTCGCTCATGCGAATGCTCTCTCATCCGGTTGGCTAACGTTCGCCGGGTTATAGCCCGCGCCCCCCGCGCTTGCAATCCGGCTCTGGGCGGTGACGTGCGACGCGGGCCGGCTTGCGGCGTGCCCGGGCGGCCGCCGGCTGCTCTATTGACGCCCGCCGGCAAGGGCCATATACAGCCTACCTGCTCACCGCAGACGGTCCGGTGGCCTGGTGGCGGAGTGGTGACGCAGCGGACTGCAAATCCGTGTACACCGGTTCGATTCCGGTCCAGGCCTCCACCACCTTCGCAACTTATTGATTTTATTGCGCGAATTCAGAAATGGTCCCACTCGTCGCCGGAAGTGGGACCTTTGCTGTTCCGATTCCGTTCGTCCTCGAGGCGGACGACGGCGGCGGAGGCGAGCTTCTTCTGACGGGCGCCGCGGGTGTATCGCGTGACCTCCTTCGAGGTCCGGTGGCCGGTCCAGGCCTTGATTTCCTCCTCCGAGCAGCCGGCCTCGGCCAGCCTCGCGGCGGCCGCCTTGCGGAGCCCGTGAGCCGAGCAGTGCGGCAGGCCGGCCTCGTCGCAGCGCCGGCGAAACCAATTGCCGAAGCCGTTGGCGGTGAAGGGCTTGCCGAACCCGGTCACGAGGAAGGCAAGATCGCCGGTCGGCGAGGCGTCAATGACGGCCTGCAGCTCCGGCAGGACCGGCAACGAGAGGGTCACCGGGGCGCGGTTCCGGCCCTTGAACTGGGTCAACGTCAGCCAGCCGGCACGAACATGCTGACGGCCCATGCGGACCACGTCGCTCTTGCGCTGCGCGGTGTAGAGGAACAGCGCGAGGGCCAGCCGCGCCTTCGTCCCGACCGGGTGCGCCCGTTCGAAGCGCTCGACCTCCTCGATCGACCATGAATGGTAACCCTGGCTGCCGCTTCGCAGCAGCGGCACGTCGGCAGCGGGGTTCCGTTCGATCCTGTCCGGCTCGGCCTCGACCGCCCAGGCGAAGACGACGCGCAGCGCCTTGACGATGGCATTGGCCGCCTCGACCTTGTCCGCGCGTTCGTCGCGGAGCTTGCGGACGTGACGCGGCGCCATGGCCGCCAGGGGCTTGTGACCGTGCTTCTCGCAAAGCCGATCGAGGATCCGCCGTCGGGCGGCCTGGGTCGACGGCGCCAGCGCCCGGAATTCCGGCGAGGACTGGTAGCCGACGACGAACCAGCGGAGCGAGCCCGTGGCGCCGCGCCGGTGATCGATCGCCTCAGCCGATGCGCTGGGCGCGCCGTCGCGGGCCGCATGATAGGCGGCCATGAAGGCGTCGGAACCGAAGACATCGGGCAATCGAACCTTCGGCCATGGCCGCCGCCGGAAGTAATAGCGGACCTGGCCGGTCCTGCTGACGTCACGGACGACGAAGGGAAGATGAAGGCGGACCACGTCGCTCATTCCGGATCGTCCCAGGGATTGCGCTCATCGTCGCCTGGCAGCGCGGAGAAGGCAAGGTCGACCGCCTGGCGGTCCCACACGACGCGGCCGCCGACGCGCTTCGGCTTCGGCATCAAGCCGCTCTCGACCCATTTCGAGTAGGTGTTGGGCGAGACCCCGACATAGGCGGCGGCGAGCTCGCGCGACAGGCCGCGCGGAACGAGCGACAGGGCCGGGATCTCGCGCCGGGCGGTCATGACCAGACCGCCGTGTCAGCCCATCCGGCCGCCGTCGAGGTGGCGACCCGCCTTTCGCCCGTCATGTCGATGTCTCCGTGCAGGTTGCCGGGTTTTGCCATCAATTGGGAATGTACTGGTAGATTTTTTACTCAGTCAATAGGATTTGTACTTTTTTTCATCCACTAAGGGAGAACACGCAAAACCAGCCTCCGTCAACATGATCGACGTCAGAGGATGTGCTCACTAGGCTATGTGGAACGCTATGCGCGAAGGGGGCACAACGATGGCTGATAAAGGCAGTGCTGATGGCGGATTGATCGCGCGGCGGGCGACCGTCGGCGACGAGTACGAAATCGTCTATCGCGGCTCCAAGGGCGCGATGTCGAGGCGCGGCATCACCGTGCAGCGGTTCGAGGGCAAGAAGGGCGACATCGAGCTCAAGGCGATATGCCACATGCGCCACGCGACCCGGACGTTCCTGGTTTCGGGAATCGTCGAATTGACCGACCTGAAAACCGGCGAGGTCACCGACAACCCGGCGCTGATCCAGGCATTGTTCACCGGCGACCTGACCGGCGACGCGCTGCGTGACCACGGCGACATGCTGACGCTGCTCGCGGCCCTGGCCCGGTGCGAAAGCCCGCCGGACGCGCCGACCCTGACGGTGATCGGCGACTGCCTGGCGGAGTGGGTCGGGGAACTCGAGCTCGACCGGGGCCGGGTCGAGCGTCACATCAAGGGGCTCGAACCGGATGGTGCGGGCGTGCAGGCGCTGGTCAGCGGGCTCGGCGACTGGCCTGTCCGGCGGCTCGCCGCCCTGCTGCGGGCGGCGGAACGGGTCATCCGGGCAAGCGGCGCGGACGGACCCGACAAGCGGACCTTCTTCCTGGAGGCGATGCGCCGTTCGGCCGGGCTCTGAGCGGCCTCAAAAACGGCGGATCATCCCGACGACGCGCCCGATCACGCGAACGTCGCCGGCGACCCGGTCGTATGGCGGGTGGTTCCGGTTGTCCGACAGAACGCGCATCGTCGGCGGATCGGAGTGCGGCACGAATTCGAGGCGCTTGCAGACGACGCCGAAACCGTCCCACAAGGCGAAAATGCCGGGCGGCGCGGGCCAGCGATCGGCCAGGTTCAGTATGACCCGGTCGCCGGGGCTGAGCGTCGGCGCCATCGAATCGCCGACGATCTGGATGATGCGTCCGGCCCGCTGCGCCATGCGGAGTTCGGACCGCAGGAAGTCATCGGGCATAGACCAGCGCCCGGTAACCGAATCGGCGATCATGTCATCGTCCTGATCGGTTATTTCATACGGGAGTAAACCGCCACCGCCTTCCATGCCGCCCCGAACATCCACTTCGGGGATCGAAGCGCTCGGGATGCCGTCGCCGCCTCGGGGCGTTGGCGGGAGGTCGCTGATGAGCTCCTGCATATCCCAACCGACCGCCTTTGCCAGGGCCTGCAAGGTGTCGTGCCGGGGGTGCTGGGACCGCCCGGCGAGGATGCTCTTGACGGCGCCCTCATTGAGGCCAGCCAAACGCGCCAGGCCGCGCTGCGAGAGCTTTCGCTGCCGCATGACTCGCTGAAGATTTCGCTTCAAAGGGGTTTCGTCTGTCATGGGGTCGAAAAATCCCACAACAGCAGAATAATTGCCTGATTGAAAAATCTACTTGCGTTGGGCAATTTTTTTTGCGGTGATTGACCCATGAGCACCCGGAAATTCATCCTTCAGGCCGTGGACGGCTATCTCCGACAAACGGGAATGTCCGAGCGGCAATTCTCGATGGCCGCTGTCCGCGACCCCAAGTTCGTCCGACGCCTGCGCGGCGATTACGGCGTAACGCTCACCACGATCGAGCGGGCCGAGGCCTTCATCCGGCAGCATCCGGACGGCTGCGCCGAAAAGGGGCCGTCAGCATGACCCGCCCTGCCCTTATCGCCCGCGCGCCGCGCCCGGTCACCGGAACGGTTGTGCCGTTTTTCCCGTCATGCGGGTGCCGGCCATGAGCGCCGAGATCGGGCGGCCGTTCGGGCGAGCGTCCTATCTTGGCCTCAAGGCGGCGATGCGCCGGCTGGTCCGCCTCTGCGGCGGGCTTGAATCGGCGGCTATGGTCACGCGGGTCGGAAAGACCGAGCTGGGCCGCTACCAGAACCCGAACGAGGCGCTGTTCGCGCCGGCGGACGTGATCGCCGACCTGGAGGCCGATGCCGGCGAGGCGCCGGTGACACGGGCGCTGGCGCGAATGGCCGGGCTCTGCGTCTTCCAGCTGCCGCCGGCCGATTCCGACCCGACCTTCGTGGCCCACCTGGGCGCCACCGCCAAGGAATGCGGGGAAGCGATCTCGCGCACTGCCGAAGCGATCGGCGAATGCGGGACGATCACGGCGGCGCGGATCCGGGACATGGAGCTGCACCGGGAGATCGCCGAGGCGCACGAGGCGCTGGCCGCGCTCGACGCGGCGCTGACCGCCGTCGAGACGGCCGCCGCAGACGCAGAAGACGGGAGGACCGAATGACCACGACAAAGACGCTGATCCCCGAATGGCTCGACGGCCTGTTCCTGATCGGTCAGGAGCGCCGGCGACAGGTCGAGGGCGGAGCGGTCGCCAACGGTACGGTCGAACGACATCACGGCGTCATTTCGATCGCTCTGGACGACAGCGCCTGGGAGGGCCGCTCACGGCTCCGGACGCTGCAGGTCGCGGCGGCGCTGATCGCAGGCGAGCTGGATCGCGTCATCGGTATGGCGCGCAACGCCGGCGAAAGCCTGCCGGCCGACGTGCTGGTCAACCCGCCGGTGAAGCCGCACCGCCGGCACCGGCCGGGCGACGGCGCGGAGGCGGGGCAATGAGCGCCGGGGCCCACTGCGCCGCGCTCGGTGACGACGTCTCCTACGACTTCGTCCGGATCACCTATCCGCGCGCGCGGAAAGCCTACGACTGTCGCGAGTGCGCGACGGGTGTCCTGCCGGGCGCGGTATACGAGAAGACCGTCTACCGCTGCCCGGATTATCACCTGCCCGGCGAGATCGAGACGGTCCGGGTCTGCGGATCCTGCTGCGCCCGTCGCCGCGCCGCGACGGAGCTCGTCGACGACGAGGATTGCTGGCCGATCGAGGGCGAGCTCGACGACTACATCGTCCATCACATCACCGACCGGGTCGCCTTCGAGGCGCTGGCGAAGCGATACCTCGCCCAGATCGAGGCGGGCGACTGGAACAGGCCGGGGGTGGCACAAAACCGGGTGATCGCCGAGCGCGAACGGTCGGATGCCGGGGAGATAATGGCCCTGGCACTCGAGTCGATTGCCAAGGGATTGGCCCGGCACCCGGAACTCCTTGCCGACGGGGAACTGGCCGGGGTGGTCACGCGGGACCGCGACGCCGCCAACACCTGGCGCGCCTTCGCCGTCGCGGGAGGCGCCGATGCCTGATCTCGACCCGCCGGAATTCGCGGCGCCGCCGGACGACATCCTGCGGATCGGCGCGCAGGTCGCCCGGATCGCCCTCGGCCTGCTTCTCGCATGGGTGGCGGCGATCGGGCTCGCCTGGTACGTGCTCGACCGGATCGCCGCCGCACCGCTTCCCGGCGCCGCATACGACAACCCGATCGCCGCTGACCGGCCGGCGATCGGCCCTCCCCTTGCGCCAGCCGGTCAAGCCTCCCTGTATCACTGCGCGGGCGGAGGTCTCGGCCTTTCCACGGCTGATGACGACGCAACTCCGCCCGCGGCTTCTTCGTGCAGGGGGGCCCTGCCCGGCTCCGAGGCCGTTCGATGAGGGCCCGCCGGACCTGGACGGCGGAGGAGGACGCGCAACTCCGCGCGCTGTCCGAAGCGGGGCACCGCTCCGATTTCATCGCGCGGCGGCTCGATCGCACCGCGCGGGCGGTCAACCAGCGACGCATCGCGATCGGCCTCGCCGAAAGCCATGCCCGCTGGACCCGCGAGGACATCGCGACACTCCGCGACGGGCTGTCCCGCGGATCCTCACTCGCCGCGCTCTCGCGGGCGCTCGGCCGGCCGGAATCGGTGATCGTGCGGCGCTGCCGTCTGCTCGCGCTGCGCCTGCCGGCGCGATCCGTGCCGGCCACCGCCGCGCCGGTCCCGCCGGCGCCGGTGCCGGCGCCGAGAACGGTCGCGGCCGATCCCTGGCCGCCGCATGCCCGGTTCGACATCGAATCGAAGTACCACCCGCGGATCGCCGAACTGATCGCCCGCGGGCTCTCCTCGGCCGACGCGGCGCGCGCCGCCTGGGCGGAGGATCACCCATGACCGCGCCGGTCGCCAGTTCGGCCGATCCGGGGCCCGAGCCGGTGCTGGACTGGCTGCCGCTCGACCGGCTGGTGGTCGACGACCGTTACCAGCGCGACGCGAGCCGGACGGGAAGCCGCGGGATCATCAACAAGATCTGCCGGGAGTTCCGCTGGCGGGCCTTCCAGCCGCCGACCGTGGCGCCGCTCGGCGACGGGACCTTCGCCATCATCGACGGCCAGCACCGGGTCGAGGCGGCGCGCAAGCATCCGCTGATCGACCGGGTGCCCTGCTACGTCGTCGAGGCGGACGACCTCGCCGACCAGGCCGACGGCTTCGTGCGCATCAATGCCGACCGCCGGCAGGTGCCGGGCACGGTGCTGCACCAGGCGCGCGCGCGGGCCGGCGACGGCGACGCGCTGCAGCTGGAGAAGGTCTGCCACGCCGCCGGGGTGCGGATCGCCCGCTATCGCCCGGCGCACGGCTGCGAGCCGGCCGAGACGGTCGCCGTCGGTTCGATCCGCAAGCTGATCTTCAATTACGGCGAGGCGCCGGTGCGCGAGGCGCTGGAAACCATCCGCGCGGCGCACCCGGAGACCCGCGACGCGCTGCGCGCGCCGCTGATCAAGGCGCTGGCCGTTTTCCACGCGAGCTACCGCCGCGCCGACGGCTTCGACCGGGAACGGCTGATCCGCGTCGTCGGCGAACAGTCGCCGCTCGACCTGGTCGAGACCGGCCGGACCTCCAAGAAGATGTTCGGCGGATCCGCCTCGGCGGCGATCGTCGCGGCGCTCCGCCATGCCTACAACCGCAATCTCGGCGCCGCGAAGCGCCTGCCGGAAGCGCCATGAACGCGATCACGAACGGGCAGATGTTCGAGCTGATGCGGCTCTGGCGCGATCTCGGCGGCGCCGGGTCGATGGCCGAGCGCGGGCTGGCGGACGCGGCGCTGTCGGCGCTGGTCCAGCACGGGCTGGTCGAACGCCACGCCGGCAAGGCGCCCGGGCGCGTCGTCTTCATCATCACGCGGGCCGGACAATGGGCGGCGAGCCACTGGTACAGCACCACCGCGGCCGGGCTGATGAACCGGACGGTCGCGGAGGTCGACGGATGCGCGTGACGCCGCACCGGGGCGGGCTCGGCCGGGGCGTCAGCGTCCCGCCGCGGCGGCTGGCGGCCGGACGGCCGGCACCGGCCGCGACCTGCCAGTTCATCGCCGGCGACCCGCGCCACGACCCGACACGGTGCGGCGCGCCGGTCAAGCCGGGCTCGTCCTGGTGCCCGGACCATCACGCGCGCTGCCACCGGCCACCGGAGGAGGACGAAGAATGATGCGTCGGCCCGATTTCATCATCGGCGGCGAGACTGTCGGCCGGGGTTGCGACTGAGGCCGTTTCACAACGGGGGACTAGCGATGCCGAGAAAGAAGGTAGCGCCGGCCATGCCGGCGAGTGACGCGCCGGCGGCCGGGCACAACGCCGCGGCCGACGACATCCGGAGCTATGTCGAGCGGGTCGAGCGGCTGGAGGAGGAGAAGAAGGAGCTCGCCGGGGACATCAAGGAGGTGTTCGCGGAGGCCAAGGGTCGCGGCTACTCGGCGAAGATCCTGCGCCAGGTGATCCGGCTGCGCAAGCTCGACCGGCACGACCGCGAGGCGCAGATCGCCGAGCTGCAGATCTACTGGGAGGCGGTGCACGACCTGCCGCTGTTCGCGGCGGCCGATGCCCGTCCGCGACCGGCCGCCGTGCCGCCCGGCGCGACCGTCAACTGAGGGGCCGGGCCATGGGCGACCATAGCAAGATCGAGTGGACCGACGCGACCTGGAACCCGATCCGGGGCTGCAGCCGCGTCAGCCAGGGTTGCGTCAACTGCTACGCGGAACGGGTCGCGGCGCGGTTCTCCAAGCCCGGGCAAGCCTATGCGGGGGTGATCGATCGCCACGGCCGCTGGAACGGCCGGATCCGGCTGGTCGAGCACAAGCTCGACGAACCGCTGCGGTGGAAGAAGCCACGCCGGATCTTCGTGAACTCCATGTCGGACCTGTTCCACGAGGCGGTGCCGGTCGAGGTCGTCGATCACGTTTTTGCCGTCATGCGCCTGGCGGCGCAGCACCGGTTCCAGATCCTGACCAAACGACCGGCCCGGATGCGAGCCTATCTGGCCGACAGATCGACGGCCAGGGCGACCAGTCGCGGCGAGATATTCGCCAAGCTCGCGCCCGGCCATCTGATGGAGGGCTGCAGCTGGCCGCTCCGGAACGTCTGGCTCGGTGTCTCGATCGAGGACCAGGCGACGGCCGACGCGCGCATTCCGGACCTGCTGGCGACGCCGGCGGCGGTGCGCTTTGTCAGCTACGAGCCGGCAATCGGGCCGGTGGATCTGTCCCGGGCCATCGCCATCGACTGGCAGTGCACGACATGTCGCAGCTATTTCAGTGGCCCCCATCGGCCGACCTGCCCTGGTTGCGGCGCGGTTGGCGGCTGGTGCGGGTCTCACGCCTTCAACGGGCGAGGTTATCCAGACGGGCCGATTGCGCCGTCGCAGCGTGGGGCCGGCATCGACTGGATCATATGTGGCGGCGAGAGCGGCCCGGGCGCGCGGCCGATGCATCCTGATTGGGCGCGTTCCGTTCGCGACCAGTGCAGGGCGGCGGGAGTGCCGTTCTTCTTCAAGCAGTGGGGCGAGTGGGCGCCGACAGGTCAATCGACGGCGGCGGACGAGAAAGCGGCTGAAGGTGACTTCTTCCTCTTGCACTCCGACGGCGGGATCGACGTTCCCGACGACAGATGGCCGGACGACGAGAGCGGCGAGATTGCCATCACGAGAATCGGGAAGAAGGCCGGCGGCGCGCTGCTGGACGGCGTTGCGCACAGGGAATTCCCGGACGATCCGGGCGCATGAGGGGAGGCTGCATTGGCTGGACGAAAACCGAGATTCACAGCGGAAGAGATCGACCGGGCGGTCGCCTGGCGCGAGGCCGGCCGATCGTGCGCGTTCATCGCCCGACGATTGGGCAAGTCGGAAAGCGCCGTCTATTGGAACTTGCTGCGCGAGGGCGTCGACCCGGTCGCCTATCGCGACCGGCCCCTGCCCGCCGTGCCTGTCGAGCCGATCGTCCAGCGTCGGGGTGACCATGTCATCCGCCGCTTCACGCGCGACGAGGACGACCAATTGCTGGCGCTCGAGGCCGAGGGGCACAGCTACCAGGAGATCGCCCGGCGGCTCGGCCGCCAGCGCAACAGCGTCTACGGCCGCGCGCTGACCCTGACACGCCACCAGGCGCGCGGCACTGTCGACGCGGATCCGGCGGTGACGCCGTGATGTCGAGCGAGGGGCGCGACCATGTCTGAAAGGAATTGCTTCCGGTGGCGCTCGGCTGTCGGTGCGCGGCCGTGAGCGACGGCCTCGTCATCGACAATTTCGCCGGCGGCGGCGGCGCCTCGACCGGCCTCGAGCAGGCGCTCGGCCGGGTCGACGTGGCGATCAACCACGACCCGCGCGCGGTCGCCATGCACGAGGCGAACCATCCCGAGACGCGGCACCATTGCCAGTCGGTCTGGCGCGCCGACCCGCTCGACGTGACGGGCGGCCGTCCGGTGCGCTGCGCCTGGTTCTCGCCGGATTGCACCTATTTCTCGAAGGCGAAGGGCGCGGCGCCGATCCGCGACGGCCAGCGGCACCGCCGCGACCTCGCCTGGGTCGTCGTGCTCTGGGCCGAGCGGGTCCGCCCGGCGGTGATCCTGCTCGAGAATGTCGAGGAGTTCCGGGACTGGGGGCCGCTGCTGGAAAACGGCCGGCCCTGCCCGGTCTCGAAGGGCATGACCTTCCGGCGCTGGAAGCGCCAGCTGCAGCGCCTCGGCTACCGGGTCGAGCATCGCGAGCTCCGCGCCTGCGATTATGGCGTGCCGACCAGCCGGAAGCGCCTGTTCGTCGTCGCCCGGTGCGACGGCCTGCCGATCGTCTGGCCCGATCCGACCCATGGCGATCCGGCCAGCGAGGCGGTCGCCGCCGGCGCGCTCAGGCCCTGGGCGACGGCGGCAAGCGTGCTCGACTGGTCTCAGCCGATCTACTCGATCTTCCTGACGCGGGAAGAGGTCAAGGCCCGGCGGCTGCCCTGCCGCCGGCCGCTCGCCGACAACACCATGGCGCGGATCGCCCGCGGCGTGCAGCGCTATGTCCTCGACGCGGCGGAGCCCTTCATCGTGCCGATCACCCATACGGCCAACAAGTCGGTGCATGGGATCCATGATCCGCTCCGCACCATCACGACGGCGCATGGCGGCGAGTTCTCGCTGGTCTCGCCCTTCTTCGTGCCGCGCTACGGCGAAAGGGCCGGCCAGGCGCCCCGATCTAGCGGCCCGGCCGAGCCGATGCCGACAATCGTGCCGACCGCCAACGGCGCCTCGCTCGTCGCCGCCTTCATGGCGCAGCACAACCTCGGCATGGTCGGCCATCCGCTGACCGACCCGCTCTCGACGATCACGACGCGCGGGACCCAGCAGCAGCTCGTCGCCTCGCACCTGATGAAGTTCCGCGGCACCTGCCGGGACGGCCAGCCGCTCGCCCGGCCGGTGCCGACGGTCACCTCGGGCAGCGAGCATCTGGCCGAGGTCCGGGCCTTCCTGATCAAGTATTACGGCGCCGGAATCGGCCAGGCGGCCGCCGATCCGCTGCACACGATCACGACGCAGGACCGCTTCGGCCTCGTGACCGTCGCCGGCGAGGATTACGCGATCGCCGACATCGGCATGCGAATGCTGACGCCGCGCGAGCTCTTCTCCGCCCAGGGCTTCCCGTCCGACTACCGGATCGACTTTGAATATCGGGGCAAGCCGCTCTCGAAGGTCGCCCAGATCGAGCTTTGCGGCAATTCGGTCCCGCCGGGCCTCGCCCGCGCGCTCGCCGCCGCGAACGTGCCCGGCGCACTCTCGATCGAGGCCGCGGCATGAGCCTGCGCGCGATCTCCTACGTCTTCGACCACTCGCTGGCCGAGGGAAAGGCGCGCCTGGTGCTGCTGGCGCTGGCCGACTATGCGGACGAGAACTGGATCGCCTATCCCTCGGTGAAGCGGCTGGCGGCGAAGACGCGGATCTCGGAGCGCGGGATCTTCCGGTTCCTGGGCGATCTGCAGAAGGCCGGCGAGCTGGAAAAGGCCGGCGTCGGCCGCCGCGGCGTCGTCCGCTATCGCATCATCAAGCGCGACGGGACCGAGGAAGAGGACGCGCCGCCGTCCTATCGCGAGCGCCTGCGCCGCGCCCGGACCCCTGCCAGTAGTGGCAGGGGTGAAACCGCCGCGACCCCTGCCACAAGTGGCAGGGGTGAGGACGCGACCCCTGCCAGTAGTGGCACCCCACCCCTGCCAGTAGTGGCAGACAAACCTTCAAAGAACCTAAAAACAAAAAAACGCGCGCGAGGCGGCGAGCGGCGGTCAGCCGACCAGATCATGCAGGACTGGTGGCGCGACAAGCTCGAGGACTTCCGGGACGACGGCGTCTGGCCGGAGCGCGAGCGGATCGGACCATCGCCGGCGGAAAGCGGTTGCCGCGCACCGCCGCAGCTCATCGAGGAGATCCTGGGACCCGGTCGGGACGACGGTGGGCCCGGGACGGAAGGTGAAGCGGCGATGCCGGCGAGCGAGCCGGTGCCGGCGGTGAACGTGGCCAGCGGCGAGGCGGAGGAGATCGGGCAATGACGGCAGTGGCAGCGGCGGAGAGCGGGCAGGTGATCGACTATTCCGGGTTGATGCAGCGCTGGCCGGATGCCGGCGATCTGCGCGCCGAACCGCTGCCGGCGGCGGCGCTGCTGCGCCACCGTGGCAAGCCGGTCTCGCCGCTGACCTGGCCGGAGGAACGGCTCGGCACACTGCGCCACGTCACGACGCCGGACGGGCGGGAACTGCTGGTCGCGATGGACCTCGAACCGTGCGAGCCGGGGAACGTGCGGACCCGGTTCCGGCGCGCCCGGCCGGGCCGGGCGACGGTGTCGGTGGCGATGTTCGCCCTCGCCGCGCGGCCCGCCCGACCGGAGGCGGCGGCCGCCGCGCCGGTGCCGCACCTGACGCTGCCGCCCCGCATGGCGGCGACGACCGAGACCTGGCGGCGGCTGCGCCCGGACAATCTCGCCGTGATGCTGCGGCGCCGGGTGCTGACCGCCGACCAGGTGGTCGCGGCCTACGAGATCCGCGACCTGTTCGAGGCGATCGCCTGCGGGCTCGACGCGCGGGCCACCGACTACGCGATGCGGGTCGATGGCGGCGGCCGGTCGCCGCGCCACCCGGTCGACGGGCTGTCGCCCCGGCTCTGCCGGCGCTGGAAGGACGTCTGGTGCCCGTGGGCCAACTGGGCGCGCGCCCCCTTCCACGTCTGGGACGGGCCGCGCGGGACCGGCTGCGCCGACCGCTTCGCCGTGACGCTGGCGGTCGCGGTGGACGGGCTCGGTATCGAGGAGATTATCGAGCGTCACCATGTCCACGGCCGGCGCAAGGATGCCCGCGCTCGTTTCCGGGCTGCTATCCGGGAGTCCCTCGACCATTGGCAGGACCTGCGTTCGGGGCTTCGGACGAGCTGGTCGACAGTCTTGGCAGATCTGGAGGCTTGACAGCGGGACGCGGCAACAGGTAGTTTTCGCGACAGTCGCGAGCGGTGCGACAGAAAGGCCCGAGGGTGAAAGCCCGGCGGGCCTTTTTTGTGCCCCCCCGTCACTGTCCCGCGACCTGGTGGTCTGTGCGTCGCGTGCCCGCCCCGCCGTCTGCCTCCCCCCTCGAGGCGGCCGGCGGGGCGGATCCGCCTGCCGGTCCAGCCGACCCCGATATCTGGTGCCGTCCTGCCCGACCCACGAAATCTGGGGGTCGAGCGCCGATCGAAACCCAACATCTGGGGATCGCGGGTCCTTCCCGCCGACCTCAAAGCCATGCGGGCGGCGAGCGCAAAAGTTTTTCTGCCCGGCCTCTCTGACTAACCCTCTGTTTTCATTCTTGTTTTTGACGTCACACAGCCATGACCGATGACCTGACGACACAGGCGCCGGCCGAGGATGCACAGCAATTCGTCCGCGGCCTGGCCGAGACCGCGGCCTTCTTCGAGGTCACAGCCCCGACCGTTCGCGCCTGGATCGACCGCGGCTGCCCGGTCGAGCGAAAGGGCGGCCACGGGGTTTCCTACGCGCTCGACCTGCGCAAGGTGGCGGCCTGGCGCCGCGACCAGGCGGAAGCGGAGGCAGAGGCCGACGCCCGCCGCGCCGAGGTCGAGGAGCAGCTGCGGCTGGAACTGCTCGGCCCCGACGCCATGCCGTCCGAGACCGCCGACCGGCTGACGCCAAAGCAGGAGGCGGACTGGCTGCGCGGCGAACGCGAACGGATCCAGATCGCGGCGCTCCGCCGCAAGCTGGTCGAGGCGGCCGCGCTGGAGCGCGACCTGGCGCGGGTGATGGCGCAGCTGTCCGAGCGGTTGCTCCTGGTGCCGGACGAACTCGGCCGGATCCGCGGCTGGAGCGACGAGGAAGTCGAAGCGGTGCGGGAGAAGATGGGCGACCTGGTGAACGATGCGATCGACGCCGCCCGCGACGTGCTGACCGCCGGCGAGACCGCGGTGACGGCGGACGACCAGGCGGCGTGATGGCGAGCCGGCACCTGACCCGCGACCAGCTGCCGGCCTTCGTCGATCATCGGCAGGTCATCCGGCGGGCGCTCGAGGCGGCGCGGCCGCCCCGGCGCGTCACGGTGAGCGAATGCGCCGAGCGTCACCGGCACCTGAACAAGCCGGGATCCTACGTCGGGCCCTGGCGGAACGAAATGTCACCCTACCTCGCCGAGATCATGGACCGCACGGAGAGCCGGCGGATCACGATCCTGGTGGTGGTCGGACCCTCCCAGTTCGGCAAGACGGAGATCCACATCAACTTGGTCGGCCACGCGATCAAGTATCGCCGCCGCGACATGCTGCTGATACGGCCATCGAAGAAACTCGCCGACGACTTCGCCGAGCGGCGCCTGGAGCAGGACCTGTTCCGCCACTCGCCGGACTTCGCGGCCGAGCTCGGCGAGAGCGACAAGGCGCTGACGAAGGTGTTCCGCAACGGTGCGATGCTGACGATCGGCTGGCCGACCGCCGGCGAGCTCGCCGACCGGCCGGTGCCGATCGTGATGCTCGACGAACGCGATCGCATCAAGGACGACATCGGCGGCGAGGGCGACCCGATCGCGCTGGCGCGCAACCGGATCCGGAGCTTCGACCGCGACGGGCTGATCCTGGCGACGTCGTCGCCGTCCAGGACCGACCATTCGGGCATCATGCCGTTGTTCGAGGACGGTGACCGCAATCTCTGGTTCTGGCCCTGCGCGCATTGCGGCGAATTCTGGTCGCCGGGCTTCGACCTCGATCGCCAGCCGACGACCGACCAGCTCCGCTGGCCGGAAGGCGCAGACCCGGAGGAAGCGCGCGAGAATGCCTGGCTGGTCTGCCCGCATTGCGGCGGCATCGTGCTGGAGCACGAGAAGCGGGCGATGAACCTGCGCGGGGTCTGGATCCCGGACGGCATGGCGGTGACACCAGACGGCGCGCTGACCGGAACCGCGCCGGGCGGGCGGATCGCGAGCTACTGGTTTTCCGGCCTGGCGTCGAATTTCAACCGGCTGGGCGACCTGGCCGCCGACCTGATCACGGCGCGGCGGTATCATCGGCAGACCGGCGACGATTCGAAGCTGAAGACGGTGCTGAATACCGGCTTCGGGATCCCCTACGTGCCGAAGGCCGGATCCCGCCAGGTCGATTCCCACGCGGTGCGCTCGCGCGTCGAAGGCTACCGGATGGGCGAGCTGCCGGAAGGCGTGCTCTACCTGACGGCCGCGATCGATTGCCAGGCGTGGGGCTGGCCGGTGCTGGTGAAGGGCTGGGGTCGCGATGGTGAAAGCTGGAATATCGATCGCTTCCAGGTGCGCCAGCTCGCCGACGGCCGTACCGACTGCGATCCGGCGGCGCATCCTGAGCATTGGGACGAGCTGCTCGGCCGGGTGATCCGGCGGCGATACCCGTTCGCGGCCGACAATGCTCGCGGACTGGCGATCGCCAACACAGCGCTCGACACCGGCGGCCTCGACGGGGTGACGGTGAACGCGCGGCGGTTCTGGATCCGGTGTCGCCGCGCGGGCGTGGCCGACGGGGCGCTTACGCTGGTCAAGGGCGCGAATACCCGGTCGGCGCCGCTCCTGGCGCGGCCGACCGTCGAGGCGAACGACCGCGGCCGCCGGATCCAGGGCGGATCGAAGATCTACCTGGTCGGCGTCCATGCGTTGAAGAAAACGGTCGTCGACCGGCTGCGCCGCAAGGCGCCCGGCCCCGGCTACATCCACCAGCCGGAGGACATGCCGGCCTACTATTTCGAGGAGGTCGCGGGCGAGCGACTCGGCGACAAGGGTGCCTGGGAAAAGGTCGGGGTGAACGACAGCCTCGATCTCGAGGTCTACAACCTCGCGGCCGCGCTCAGGATCCGGCCGGAGCGGATCGACTGGCGCCTGCCGCCCCGGTTCGCGATGCCGGTGCCGATCGCCGACGCCGACGGCTCGCCGGCGCCAGCGGGTCCGCCCGCCACCGACGACACATTCGAGGAACCGGCCGCCGACGACGTCGAGATCCTCGACCTGTCCGGCCAGGCACCGGCGCCGCGCCCGCGGCGGCCCCGTCCCGCCCCGTTCGTCAAGAGGTTCTGATGGTCACCATTCCGACGACGATGCCGAGCCGACTGGTCGCCGGCGACCGCTGGCAGTGGCGGCGCGAGGACCTGGTCAGCGACTATCCCGCCGGGGCCGGCTGGGCGCTGGCCTACGTGCTGCGCCCGCCGGAAGACGGCGTGCCGGTGGAGATCGATGCGAGCGCCGACGGTGACGCCTTCGCGATCGACGTGCCGTCGGCCACTACGGAAGGCTATACGCCGGGGACCTATCGCTGGTCGGCCCATGTCACCCTCGGCGGCGAGCGAACCAGCGTCGATACGGGATCGGTCAGGATCGACCCGGACCTGGCGAATGCCGCGCATTCGACGGTATCGCATGCCGCGGCGGCGCTGGCGGCGATCCAGACGGCGATCGAGAACGCGGCGGCCGACAACCAGCAGGCCATCACCATGCCGGACGGCACGAGGATCGAGCGGCTCGACATGGCGCAGCTGCTGATGATGCGCGACCGCTATCGCCGGGAGGTCGCCCGCGAGAACGCCGCCACGAGCGTGCGCCCGCCGCGCGGCCGGCTGATCAAGACAAGGTTCCGCTGATGGCCCTGCTCGACATCTTCCGCCCGCGCGCGGCCGCGCCGAACCCGGCCACCGCGCCGTCGACCGAGCGCGTCGAGCCGACCCTCGTCAAGCGCCGGAGCTTCAAGATGGCGAAGACCGGCCGCCTCAATGCCGGCTGGTCGACCCAGTCGCGGCCGATGGCGCAGATCCTGAAGGCGGACCTGTCGGCGATGCGCGCGCGGAGCAACGACCTGGCGCAGAACGACCCCTACATGCGGCGATTCCTGTCGCTGTGCAAATCCAACATCGTCGGCCCGGACGGCGTGCAGCTCCTGCCGCAAGCCCGCCGCCCGAATGGCGACCTGGACGAAGCGGACAACCGGACGATCGCGGCCGCCTGGAAGAAATGGCAGCGGGTCGCGATGGTGACCGGCCAGACCTTCCGCACGGCCGAGCTGACGATCGCGGCCAGCGTGCCGCGTGACGGCGAAATCCTGATCCGCATGGTGACGGGCTGGCGGCGCAACGAATTTGGCTTCGCGCTGCAGCTCATCGGCGCGCGGCACCTCGACCATCGCCTGAACTTCGACCGGCCGAACGGCAACCGGGTCCGGCTCGGCATCGAGTACGACGCCTGGCAGGCGCCGGCGGCCTACTGGATCACCACCGAGGACCCGACCGTCGAGACGATCGCGCTGACCGGCAAGCGACACCGGCGGATCCCGGCATCGGAGATCATTCACCTGTTCGTCGGTGACTGGGATTCCCAGGGCCGGGGCATCCCCTGGGTGCATGCCGCCGGCGACCGGCTGGAAAAGCTCGGGGCCTACGAGGAGGCCGCGCTGGTGGCGGCGCGGATCGGCGCGTCGAAGATGGGTTTCTTCGAGGAGGCCGAGCCCGACGCCTACACCAATCCCGGCGAGGACGGCGAGAGCGATCTCGAATTCGACGACCGCGGCGACATCATCCAGGACGCGGAACCGGGCCATTTCGAGCGCCTGCCGGCCGGCGTCCAGTTCAAGGACTGGAACCCGGACTATCCCTCCGGCGAATTCGAGCCGTTCCGCCGCGCGATGCTGCACGGCGTCTCCGGCGGCGTCGATCTCTCCTATGCCTCGCTGACCGGCGACCTGTCCCAGGTCAATTTCTCCTCGACCCGCTACGGCGACCTGCAGGAACGCGCCTCCTGGCGCCTGCTGCAATCGATCTGGATCGACATCTTCTACGAGCGCCTGAAGGACGCCTGGCTGGAAGCGGCTCTGCTGACCGGCGCGCTCGACCTGCCGCCCTCGAAGATCGGCAAGTTCCGCGAGGCCGCCTGGCAGCCGCGCGGCTGGGAGGAGGTCGACCGCGCGAAGGCGGCGAACGCCGACAAGACGGAGCTGCGGCTCGGCCTCTCAAGCCGCACGGAGATCTGCGCCCGCCGGGGCCGCAGCTTCGAGACGATCGTCGATCAACTCGCCGCCGAACAGGCCTACGCGGCACGCAAGGGCGTGGACGTCTCGCGCTTCAGCCTCGAGGACCCGGCCGCGACCGCCGGAAACGATGAGAAGGAAACGGACAATGCCTGAACCCGCCGCGCTCGAACTGCAACGCCACGGCTTCCGCCTCGGCCAGATCCACCTGCGCGAGGCCGGCGACGGCAAGCCCGACGATGTCGAGGTCGCCTTCTCGTCCGATACCCGGGTCGACCGGGGCTACTACATCGAGGTGCTGGATCATTCGGCGGGCGCCGTCGACCTGGAATGGCTCGGCTCCGGCCGCGCCAGCTTCCTGATGGATCACGATTCCCGCAACCAGATCGGCATTGTCGTCAATGCCCGTATCGACGACGACGGCGTGGGCCGTGCGTCGGTGCGCTTCGGCAAGAGCGCGCGCGCGAAAGAGGCTGAGGACGACATCCGCGGGGGCACCCGCCCCAATGTCAGCGTCGGATACGAGATCCGCGACGCGATCGTCGTCGGCGAGGAAAACGACATCCCGATCGTCATGGTCACGCGCTGGCGACCCTTCGAGATCAGCTCGGTATCCACACCGGCGGACGAGGCGACCGGCATCGGTCGTTCGGCGGCTGCGGACGCGGGCTCCTTCACCATCCCCCTTCAACAGACGAGGTCCCAGATGGAACCCACCCCCACCCCCACGCCGGCGACCCCTGCCCCGGCCGCAACCCCGGCGTCGCCGCCGCAGCCCAGCGCCGACGAAATCGCCCGCGCCCGGCGCGAGGCGCAGGACAGCGAGCGCGCGCGGATCCGCGAGATCGTCACGCTCGGCCAGCGCCACAACTGCAGCGACCTCGCCGAGAAGGCGGTCACCGAGGGCCGGAGCCTCGCGGAGTTCCGCGGCATCGTGCTCGACAAGATCGGCGAATCGAAGCCGCTGGAGACGCCGCGCGGCGAGCTCGGCATGGAGGACGGCGAGGTGCGCCAGTTCTCGCTCTACCGGGCGATCCGCGCGCACCGCGCCGGCAACTGGGCGCAGGCCGGCTTCGAGGCCGAATGCAACCGGGCGGTCGCCGAGCGCGTCGGCCAGGATCCGCGCGGCTTCTACGTGCCGTACGACATCCTGAAGGCGCCGATCCGCGCCGACATGCAGCAGCGCGACATCAACAAGGGCACGGCGGCGCAGGGCGGTTACCTGGTCGGTACCGATCACCGGGCGGACTCGTTCATCGAGTTGCTGCGCAACCGCATGGTGATCCGCCAGCTCGGCGCGCGGGTGCTGTCCGGGCTGGTCGGCGACGTGGCGATCCCGAAGCGGGCGTCCGGTGCCACGGCCTACTGGATCGCGACCGAGGGCGGCAACACGACCGAGAGCACGCCGACCTTCGGCACGGCGGCGCTGACCCCGAAGACGGTCAGCGCCCGGGTCGACATCACCCGCCAGATGCTGCTCCAGTCCGACCCGTCGGTCGAGGGCCTGACCCGCGACGACCTCGCGCTCTCGCTCGCGATCGCGATGGACGCGGCGGCGATCTCGGGCTCGGGCGCCGACGGGCAGCCGCGCGGCATCCTGAACATGACGGGCCCCGGCCTGGTGCCGGGCGATACCGACGGCGCGGCGCTCACCTGGGCCGACGTCGTGCAGCTCGAAACCGAGGTCGCGATCGACAACGCGGACATGGGCTCGCTCGCGTACCTGACGAACGTCCGCGTGCGCGGTGACGCCAAGGTGACGACGAAGGTCGCATCGGACGCGGCGGCCGGCTTCATCTGGGAAAACAGCGCCAACCCGCTGAACGGCTACGCCGCCGCCGTCTCGAATCAGGTGCCGTCGAACCTGACGAAGGGCGGCGGCAGCAACCTCTCGGCGATGATCTTCGGCGACTGGTCGCAGCTGCTGATCGGCGAATGGGGCGTGCTCGACCTCAAGCCCGACGAGACCACGCTCGGCGATTCCGGCGGGCTGGTGCTGCGCGCCTTCCAGTCGGCCGACCTCGTCGCCCGTCACCCGGAGAGCTTCGCGACCCGCGAGGACATCATCACCGTCGCCTGAGCGCGGTGATCTCGACCGAGGACGGCCCGGCGCTGGTGCCGGGCCGTTCCCTTTCAACAGGAGACCAGACCATGGCCCAACAGCCGAAACCCCCGTTCGACGTCGTCATCGCCCGCGCCACCAAGATCAACGGCCAGGCCGTCATGGTCGGCCAGACGGTGAAGGCCTCGCACGCCGACGGCAGCTATCTCTGCGGCATCGGCAAGGCCGTCCGCGCCGACAGCGACGCGGCAAAGGCGATCCTTGCCCGCATCCCCGCGAGGAAGACGGACAAGGCGGCGGCCGACAAGGCGGCGGCCGGCAACCCCGCCGCCTGACCGGCCCGATCCGATGGCCCTCGCTCGCGCGGCGGATTTCGCCGGCATCTTCCGGGATGCCGGCGTCGCCGCCCTCTACACGCCGGCCGGCGGTGATCCGGCCGCGGTGACGCTGATCCCATCCGGGGAGCAGGCGTCGGCCGGGGCATTCGGCCAGGAATTCGTCCAGGCGCAGGATCTCTACCTGGCGCGCGTTTCGGAAATGCCGAGCCCGGCCGAAGGCGATGCCGTGACGATCGGCGCGACGGTCTACCGGATCCAGTCGCCGCCGCGGGCCGCCGCACGCGGCTTCCTCTGGTGGCTGAACCTCGCGGAGACGTCATGATCGGCGCAAAATTCGAAGGCGACCTGCCACGCTACATGAAGCAGGTCGGCGAGACCTATGCCTTCGCGACCGAACGCGGGACGCGGACGGCGACGACCCGGGCAAAGCAGCTCATCCGGGCGCAGATAGCCGGTGCCGGCCTGTCGCGCCGGCTCGGCAACACCTGGCGCGACAAGTTCTACAAGAACGACAGGGTCAATGCCCGCGGCTTCGTCTTCACGCGGGCGCCGGACATCATCAAGGGGCTCGCCGCCTCGACCGTCATCCGCGCGGCCGGCGGTCGCTATCTCGCCCTGCCGACGGCCGCCGCGCCGAAGGTCTTCGCCGGCAAGAAGGTAACGCCGACGAACTGGCCGGAGGGTCGCTTCGGCAAGCTGGAATTCGTGCCGCGCCCCGGCAAGCCGCCGCTGCTGGTCGTGAAGGACCTGAAGGCGAGCTACAGCCGCGCCGACGGCCGGGTCCGGGGCTTCCGTCCCCTGACCGCCCGCCAGCGGGCCAGCGGCCGGACGCCGACCGCGACGGTGATCATGTTCGTGCTGGTCCCGAACGTGAGGACCCGCAAGCGGATCGATCCGCGCGCGATCGAGCGGGCCGCGCGGAAGGCGCTCCCGGATCTCATCGCCGCCGAGTTCGCGGTCCGGCGGCGGCGGACGTGAGCGCGCTCGAGCTCGCCCTCGACGCGGTCAAGACCGCGCTCGCCTCGATCGAGGGGCTGGACATCCATCGCAACCGGGACCTGCCGGTGAAGATCGCCGCCGGCGGCTTCGCCTCGCTGCATGACGGCGAGTCCGGCGAGCCGGAGGCGCTGCTGTCGCCGGCACGCTGGATCTACAGCCACACGGCCGACCTGGTGATCGCGGTCGAGCGCGCCTCGCCGGCGGCGCGCGATGCGGCCTTCGACGCGCTCCGCGCGGCGATCGGCGCCGCGCTGGTCGCCGACCGCACGCTTTCCGGCACGGTGGACTGGGTCGAGGTCCAGCCCGGCGTGATCGACACAGAAACGCCGGATGGCGGCAACGGCATCAAGGCGGGATCGATCCCGATCCTGCTCGAATTCACCGCCGACAACCCGTTCTGAACAGGAGGATACCCGAATGGCCCGAGCCCGTGGCGCGAACGCGCAACTGCTCCTCGACTACGAATCGGTCTACGGCACGCCGGAGGCCTCCGGCGGCTACCTGAAGCTGCCGTTCATCTCCTCGACCCTCGGCTCGCAGCAGCCGCTCGAGGCCTCGGCCGTGCTCGGCCAGGGCCGCGACCCGATCGACCCGTTCCTCGGCCCGATCGCGCTCGACGGCGATATCGTCGTGCCGATGGACATGGTCTCGATCGGCTACTGGCTGAAGCTGCTGTTCGGTGCCCCGACGACAAGCGGGGCCGGTGCCTTCGATCATGAATTCGTCTCCGGCGCCGCGGCGCTGCCGAGCGCGGCGATCGAGGTCGGCATGCCGGATGTCCCGGCCTTCGCCCTGAACGCGGGCGTCAAGGCCAACACGCTCGGCCTCAACCTGCAGCGTTCGGGCGAGGCGCAGGCGACGATCGGCCTGATCGGCCAGACCGAGACGATCGACAGCACCTCGGTGGACGGCGCCCCGACCGAGCCTGCCTTCCTGCGCGCCTCCCAGTTCCAGGGCACGATCAAGGCCGATGGTACGGCGATCGCGGACGTCGTCTCCGCGACGATGAACTATTCGAACGGCCTGGACCCGGTCGGGGTGATCCGCGGCGACGGGGCCATCGCCGGCGTCGACGAAGGCCAGGCGGCCTGCACGGGCACGATCGTGACGCGCTTCTCGGACACCGACTTCTTCGACGCCGCGGCCGCCGAGACGCCGATCGAGCTCGAACTGGCTTACACCCGTTCGGCAAGCGCGAAACTGGTCATCACCCTGCACGAGGTCCGGCTGCCGAAGCCGAAACTCGCCGTCCAGGGCCCCGGCGGGATCGAGGCGAACTTCGATTACATCGCCCGCCTGGACGGCGTCGCCGGCCAGATGCTGACGGCGGTCCTGACCAACAGCATCGCCGCCTACTGACCGGCGCATTTGCGCCGGTCAGCGTCCCGACCACAACCGGAAGATCGACATGGCCATCAGACTGAACCTGCCGACCGAGGATTACTGGCTCGACCTCGGCCAGGGCGTCCGCGTCCAGGTCCGACCGCTGACCGCGGCCGAGTACCAGGTCGCGCAGCAGCGGAGCGTCGTCAAGGCGCGCGAACTGGGCGAACAGCGCCGCGATATCGAGGCGGCCGGCGGCAAGGTGACCGGGCTGGTCGACAGCGCCGACCGGGTCGACGCCGTCGGCATCGGCGCGTTCCTGTTCGGCCAGGCGCTGGCGCGGGCCGGGATCGTCGCCTGGGAAGGGGTGCTCGGCCCGGACGGCGATTCGGCGCTGCCGGTCACGGTCGAGAATGTCGAGAACTTCATGCGGATCCCGTCGATGCATACCGCGTTCGTCCGCGAGTACCTGGCGCCGCTCAACCTGGTGAGTGCGGAGGGAAACGGCTCCGCGCCCTCGCCCAGTGGCACTGGAGCGGCGGGCGCGACTATTGCCGGCGGTGCCACGAAGCGGAAACCCCGTGCTCGCAAGGCCGCGCCGGCGCGACCGGCGAAAAATGCCCGTACGTAGCGAACCGGCCGGAGACCGTCGAGGGCGCCCAGGCCCTCGATATCGTCTACCGGGCGGGCAACTTCCTGCGCTTCGGCATGGCCGGCGGCTTCGCCGGGCTGGACGTGACCGGGCTGATCGATCTCGCGGCCGCGCTCGGCTATCGCGGCCGCGCGGTCGCGGCGCTGATCGCCTCGGCCGGCGCGGGGATCTCGGAGGGCATGCAGGATGGCGGTAACACCTGAAGCGCCGATCCGGGTCGGCGTCATCAAGGGCCGCGAAGCACTCAGCGAGCTCGCCGAGATCGGCCGCCAGGGCCAGGCGCACCTGAAATCGATCGACGCCGGCGTCGGCCGGCTCGAGCAGTCGATGAAGCGGACGATCGGCCAGACGGTCGGGCTGCGCACCGCGGTCACCTCGCTCGGCGCCGCGTTCGGCGGCTTCTCGCTGGTCCGGATCGGTCGCGAGATCCGCGATGCCTCCGACACCTATTCGGGCTTCATCGCGACGCTGACAGCCGGTACCGGCAGCGCCGAGGCCGCGAACGAGGAATACAACTACCTGCGCGAGACCGTCGCCCGTCTCGGCCTCGAGATCCAGTCGGCGGCGCCCGGCTTCACGAAACTGACCTCGGCGACGCGCGGCACGGCGCTCGCAGGCCAGGCAACGCGCGACATCTTCGAGAGCGTGGCAATCGCCGCGCGGGTGTTGAAGCTCGACACCCAGCAGACCGACGGCGCGCTCCGCGCGCTGGAGCAGATCGCCTCTAAGGGCGTGGTCTCCATGGAAGAGCTGAAACTGCAGCTCGGCGACCGGATCCCGGGCGCGATGCGAATCGCCTCCGAGGCGATGGGCGTCTCGACGGCCCAGCTCATCAAGATGATCGAGTCCGGCGAGCTGCTGTCCGAGGACTTCCTGCCGAAATTCGCGGCGCGCCTGAAACAGGAATTCGCCGGCGCGCTGCCGCAGGCGATGGAGGCCGCCCAGGCCTCGACGGCCGCGCTGAACAACGCGCTCTTCGACCTCGGCACCAATATCGCCGCCTCCGGCTTCATCGACGCCTATATCGGCAGCGTCGAGGCGCTGACCGATGTCGTCGGCTTCGCGGCCGCCCATACGGACGAACTGACGAACGGCGTGATCGCGCTCTCCACCGCGCTCACGGCGAGCGCGGTGCCGGCCCTGCTCTCCGGCGCCGGCGCGGCGGCGGCCTTCACCGCCGCGCTGCTCGCAAACCCGATTGTGCTGGCCGGCCTGGCGATCGGCGGCGTGACGTTCGCGCTGCTCGAACTCGCCGATGCGCACCGCACGGCGGCGGAAGAGATCGAGCGGGCTGACGCCGTCCAAAAGCAGATGATCGCGCTGCGCGAGCAGGCCGCCAAGGCAACCGGCGATGAGGCGGAGGCGATCGACAGGAAGATCGCGGCGCTGGAGCGGGAAGAGAAGAAACAGGCCGATGTCCTGCGCGGGCACCTGGTGAGCGTCGAGGCGAAAATCGCCCAGTTGCGGCACCTCGCCGGCGGCGAGGATCCGGGCACCTTCGTCTTCAGCGATTTGATCCGCCAGCGGACTGACTTGCAAAACGCGCTCAACCGGATCACCGGCCAGATCAGCGAGGAAGAGCAGTTCTGGCGGGAGCTGACCGCCGGCGGCAGCCTGCTCGGCGAGGGTGCGGCCCGAGCCGCCGACGGCGTTCGCAACATGACGGACGCGGAGAAGGAACTGAATGCCGCGATCAAGGAAGGCGCTGACGAGATCCTGGTCTGGACCGACGCCTTCGAGGCCGCGCTCGACCTGGAGAACCGCCGGCTGGTCAAGCAGAACGAGGTGATCGACGGCCTGAAGACCGAGCGCGAGGAACTGACCCTGAGCGCCCAGGAGATCCGGATCCGGCATGCCCTGCTGAAGGCCGGTGTCGAGCGCGACAGCGAGGCCGGAAAATCGATCGTGGCACTCGTCAAGAGCATCGATGCCGCCAAGAAATCGAGCGCGGACCTGGACGGCATCGTCGAGGATGCGAACGACGAACTGGCCCGAATGGCGGCGGAGGCCGAAGTCGCCGGCACGGCGATTCTCAAGATGCAGGGTGACCAAGCGGCGTTTCGCGGCGCGCGTGCCGAACTGGAATTCCAGAACCAGCTGCTGCGCAACCGGATCGAAGGGCACGGCGAGTTGAATGCCGCGCTCGAACTCGAACGCGAGATCCGCGAGCGTTTCCCGGCCGCGTCGGAAGAGCAGATCCAGGCATTACTGGCCCAGAAGCGCGTGCAGGGCGAATTGACCGACGCCGTGGCGGAGCAGGAACGGGCGGCGCAAGATCTCGCCCGTGCCTACGACCAGCTTGCGCGGAACATCCAGGACTCGCTGGCCGACGCCTTTTACAACGTGCTCGACGACGCCGATGAGGGCTTCGACGAATTCTTCGACAATCTGGTCGATCTCGCGAAGAAGGCCGCTGCCCAGATCGCGGCGGCGATGGTCATTCAGCCGGTACTCGGCGGGATCGGGAGCGCACTCGGGATCGGTGGCCAGATCGCCGGCGGTGGCGGCTTGCTCGGCAGCCTGTTCGGCGGCGGGACCACGGGCAACGCGGGGGCGCTCGACATCGCCAAAACCATCGGCGGGATACTGCCGAAGCCCTTCGACATCAGCGGCGCAATCGGTGCAGGCGGGTTGTTCGCGCCCGCGACCGCGACTTCGCTCGGTGGCGGCTTTGCCTCGTCTGCGGCCGGCGGGCTGGGCGTGGCGGCTGTGCCCGGTGGCGTGTCCAATGTTGGCTATGTGACCGGAGCGGCCGGTCCTCTGGCCGGTGCCGCCCCCTTCCTGGCCGGTGCCGGAGCCTTGGCCGGTATCGCCTCGCTCGCCTTCCTCGGCTATTCCTCGGTTGCCGGCAACAAGCCCATTCCCCGCGCCGCCGCCTCGGTCGGTGTCGGCCCGGACGGACGGCTACTGGTCACCGACGCGCAGACCCGCGACAAGGCCCCGCAGGAGGTCGCCGACCAGTTCGGCCAGCAGCTGATCGCGGTGCTGCAAGGCTTCGCCGACGCGACCGGCGGGACGTTCGCCCCGGACTTCGACGCGCGGATCGGCTTCAACGCGGTCAAGAAGGCGTTCGACACCCAGATCAGGGGCGTCGATCCGGCCGACGGCTTCCTCGTTTCCGAGAACGGCGACGCGATCCAGAAGACCCCGATGTTCCGGGAACTGGACGACGCGCTGAAGCGGATCATCGTGGACTCGGTCGAGAACGGGCTGATCTCCGGCGTCGATGACGCGGACATCGCAGTCCTGCTGCGCGAGGGGATCGAGGAGGGCCTGCGGCTTCTCCAGATCAAGTCGCTGTTCCGGGACGAGGTGACGGATCCGGTCGAGACGACCCTGATGGACATGATCGAGGCGCTGGAGCCCGCCTTCGAGCAGCTTGTCGCGGACGCCAAGAAGGCCGGGATCGACCTCGTCAAGGTCGAGGCGGCGCTGACCCGCGACCGCCTGAACATTCTCCGCCAGGCCACGAAGGAGCAGCTGGAGGAACTGGCCGCCTCGCCGATCCGCTTCGTCGCCGATGCCCCGGCCCGTGATCGTCTGGCCCCGCTGGAGGCGGAGGTCGAGCTGGCCCGCCGCGAGGCCATCGACCTGATCAACGAGGAAATCCTCGCCAACCAGGCACTGGCGCAGGAGGCGGAGCGCGCCCGGAACTCGCTCGACGGGATCCGCGAGGGGCTGGCGGAATTCGCCGACTCGCTCAAGCTCTCCGATCTCTCGCCGTTCACCCCTGCCGAGAAGCTGGCGGAGGCGCGCAGCCAGTTCGACACGCAACTGGCGCTCGCACGCGGCGGCGACGTGGACGCGCTGGCGGGCTTCACCGATATCGCCCAGGGCTTCCTTGAAGCCAGCCGGGCCTTCAATGCTTCCTCGGCCCCGTTCCAGTCGGACTTCGACCTCGTGCAGGCGGTGCTGGAGGAATTGCAGACCTCGTCGGTCACCTCGAAGGACAGCCAGCAGGCGTTCCTCGACGAGATCGCCGCGCAGAACCAGTTGCTCGTCGACATGGCGGCGGCGCTCAGCGAACCGGAGGGGCCGAACGCCGGCCTGCTCCGCGACCAGCTGGCCGAACTTGCCGGCATGGGTGTCGGCATCGACGGGCTCTCCGCCGGGATCGAGGCGACGCTGAAGGTGCAGGAGCAGGTCGCGGCGCTGCTCGGCCAGATCAACGCACGGAACCAGACGGCGACCGAGAAGGCGGCGGAGGCAGCCGCCAAGCGGGACGCCAAGGCCCGCGAGGACATCATCCCCGACGACATCCCGACGACCGACGAACTGGTGCAGAGCCACCGCGACCTTCAGGCGATCATCCGCGACGGCAGCTTCGGCGGCACGACCCTGTTCAACAGGAATGGCGGGGCCTTCTCGAATTCCGGCACCGACGATCCGAACAGCCTGCGCGGCTTCGCCACGGGTGGGCTCGTGCCGGGCTTCGGCGGGACCGACAGCGTGATCGCGCGGGTCACGCCGGGCGAGTTCGTGATGACGCCGGGCGCGGTCAACGACATCGGCCTGCCGGCGCTCACCGCGATGAACCGGGGCGGCGCCTTCGACGGGCTGGCGGCCGAGTTGCGCGCCATGCGGGCGGAGATCGCGGCCCTCCGCGCCGACAATGTCCGGCTCACCGAGACCGTCGCCCGGGTCGGCGCGAGCCAGATCGACGAAATGCGGCGCGGCACGGCGGTGGTCGATGACGGCCTCGGCCGGATCGCCGATTCCGCCGAACGCAAGGCCCCGAGGCAGAGGAGTGCCGGCTGATGGCTACCCGCTTCTACAACCGGGTCCGGGAGACCTCGACGACGACCGGGACCGGGGCGCTGACCTTGGGCGGCGCGCCGACCGACTACCTGACCTTCGCGGCCGCGGTGCCCGACGGCGCGGCGGTCGCCTACATGATCATCGCCTGGCCGGACTACGAGATCGGCGTCGGCACCTTCACCGCGCCGGACCAGCTCGGCCGCGACACCGTGCTGGAAAGTTCCAACGGCGGCTCGAAGGTCGACTGGCCGGCCGGCACCCGCGACGTGATCGCGACCGCGCCCGGGCAGCTCCTGTTCGACCTGGGCGGCGCCAACGCGCTGACCGGCAGCCTCGATATCTCCGGCGGCACGCTGACCGGCGAGATCGGCACCGGCAACCTTGCCGCGGGCGCGGTCACCAACGCCAAGATCGCCGACGGCACCATCGGCTTCTCGAAGATCGTCCAGACCAGCGCGGCGATCGCCGACCAGGCGACGATGGAGGCGGGCGCCAGTTCGTCGCGCTGGGTGACGCCGCTCGGCACGAAGCAGGCGCTCGACTACCACGTGCCTCGCACCCCGATGGCGGGCGGCACGACCAACGTGATCTCGGGCAGCCCCTCCACGATCCAGTTCACCAGTATCCCCTCCTGGGCCCGGCGGATCACCATCGGCCTCCATGACGTCTCCTATACCGGGGGCGGGCTGATCGTGCAGATCGGCCCGTCCGCCGGCGTCGACACGACCGGCTATGTCTCGGCGGCGGCGAAGATGCGCCACGACGGCTCGGGCCCGGAGATCTTCTCCAACACCGCGACCGACGGCTTCCTGATCGGCGGCACGGCGGAGACCCTGAACGGCGTCGTCACCCTGCTCGCCCCGGTCGCCGGCGAGGCGCGCTGG
The DNA here is from genome assembly GCF_900172325.1 of Oceanibacterium hippocampi. Taxonomy (GTDB): domain Bacteria; phylum Pseudomonadota; class Alphaproteobacteria; order Sneathiellales; family Sneathiellaceae; genus Oceanibacterium; species Oceanibacterium hippocampi. Next base: position 124,677 of record NZ_FWFR01000006.1, read on the forward strand.
ATCTGCGCGGCGCACGGCATGGCGGGCACGGCGCATGCGTTCTCGGCCGGCGGGCGGAAGGCGATCGCCTCGGGGATCCTCGAACGCATCACCTTGCGCGGCTCCGGCATCACCTTCACCGGCGGCCGCGTCAGCATCACCTGGGAGGCATAGATGGACTTCCCGAAGGACGAGGACCTGCAGGCGAGCTTCGGCCCGTTCAACGAGACCTTCAAGTTCCGGACGACGAAGCGGCCGGAGCTGGTCGGGGCGATCCCGGTAACGGTCGGCCCCGGGCAATGGGTCGGCGTCGTCTCGGTCAAGATCACCGGGGCGCAGCCCGGCGACCATTACGACATCGAGGGCCAGATCGGCGTGACCAACGAGCTCGGCCACCCGGTCAACGTCTCGGCGAAGTTCGTGCTGGCGCGGAACCGCGACATCGGCGACGGCGCCTTCGTCGATATCTCGGAAGGCGGCGGGCCGAATGTCAGCGGCTCGGCCAACGCCGCGACCGACCCGCTGTTCCTCGGCAACCGCCATCACGAGGTGCTGACCGAGATCGGCTCCTTCGTCTACCCGGCAGGCGGCACGTACAAGCGGATCGTGCTGGCGCTTCGCGCCGTCTCCAGCGTCGCGCAGACCGGCGAGACGCTGAAGATCGACCCGGACAGCAGCGACATCAGGGTGACGCGCTCGCGCCGGGTCGAGCCCTCCGCGCCGCCCGCGACCGACCTCGCGGCGCTCGAGGCCCGCGTCGCGGCGCTGGAGGCGGCGAGCGGCGGCGAGACCCTGCCCCCGCCGCCGGCGGCGATCACGGGCGATATCGAGAACCGCGTCGCGGCGCTCGAGGCGAAGCTCGCGGCGGCCGGCCGGGCGCTCGGGGCCTGAGCCGATGCTGGGCCTTCATCCGACCGGCTCCCAGCCGCTCGCCTCGGGCGGCTACGCGGACTTCGCCTATCTCTACGTGCCGGGGCTGTTCGAGCAGCTGATCGCCGACCCGGCCCCGGCGCTCGAATTCCTCGTCGAGATCGTCGCCTGGGACCGCGCGGCCGGGGCGACGACGACACTCCGCTATTCCATGCGGGGCTTCACCTCCGGGCCTTCGGACTCGGTCGCGAACACCCATTACGAGGGCCGGCTCGCCTCGCCGTTCCGCTTCTCGCAGTCGATGTTCCAGGCGGGCGCGCTCGGCGGGCGCTCGGAGCCCTCCTTCGGCACGATCCGGCTGATCAACCTCGACGGCGGCCTCGACGGCCTCGCCGACATGGCGATCGACGGCCGGGAAGTTACCGTGCGGGCCGGCGGCATCGGCTTCGGCTACGACGACTTCCTGACCATCCTGTCGGCCACGGCCGAGGGCTGGCGCTTCACCGAGACCGAGGTCGAGCTGGCGATCCAGGACCAGGTGATCGCGCTCGACAGGCCGCTGCAGGAGACGCTGTTCGACGATACTGCCGGCGATCTCGAGGGCCAGCCGCTGCCGGTGGCGCTCGGCATCTGCCGGAACGTGACGCCGCGCCTGATCGACGCCGCCGGGCTGGTCTACAAGGTCGCCGACGGCGCGGTCGAGGCGATCCCGGCGGTCTATGACGGCGGTGTCGCGCTCACCGGCGGATCGGCCCCGACGCTCGATCTCGCGAACGGGGAGTTCACGCTCGCCGCCTCGCCGGCGCAGGAGATCACCTGCGACGTCACCGGCCAGACCTTCGGCGGCGGCTCGGCGCCGGTGACGGCCGGCGCGATCATCCGGGCCCTGCTGGTCGAATATGGCGGGCTCACCGATCCGGACGACCTGGTGCCGGCGGACTTCGCGGCACTGGAGGCGGACAACGACGCGGCCATCGGCCTCTATATCCCGGATTCGCGGACCATCCCGGCGATCCTCGACGACATCATCCGGACCATCGGCGGCTTCTACACCTTCGACCGGCAGCGGCGCTTCTCGCTCGGCGTGCTCAAGGGGCCGAATGTCGGCTCCTACGTGGCGGCCTTCGGCGAGACCGAGATCGTGACGCTCTCGCGCCGCGACCTGCCGGACGATCTCGCGCCGATCGTCTGGCGCTGGCGGGTCGGCTACCGGCGGAACTGGACGGTGCAGACCTCCGGCCTTGCCGGCGCGGTGACCGACGAACGCCGCGCCTTCCTGGCGGAAGAGACCCGCGTGCAGACGGCGGAGGATGCGAGCGTGCGCACCGCAAGCCCGCTGGCGGCGGAACCGCCGCTGGTGCCAGCGCTCTACGACGGGGCGGCCGACGCGGCGGCCGAGGCGGCCCGCCTGCTGGCCCTCTTCGGCGTGCCGCGCTTCATCTACGAGGTCCGCGTCAAGGCGCTCGGCTACCGGCTCCGGCTGAACGACACCGTGCGCGTCACCTATGGCCGCTACGGGCTCGACGGCGGCAGGACCATGCGGGTGA
>NZ_FWFR01000016.1 GCF_900172325.1 Oceanibacterium hippocampi
TGGAGTTCCCCCGGTTTCGTGGACAGTTAAGGGCTTGGGGATTCCAGTCTCGTTTGGGCGCTCCTTTCGTAGTTGATGGGTGACTGATAGCCGAGGGCGGAATGGCGCCTGGCGGGATTATACCAGCCCTCGATGAACTGGAAGACGGCCATGCGGGCCTCGGCCTTGGTCTGGAACTTGCGTCGGTCGAGCAGCTCGCATTCCAGCGTGGCGAAGAAGCTCTCGCACATGGCGTTGTCATAGGCATCGCCGACCGACCCCATCGACGGCCGCACGCCGGCTTCCTTGCATCTCAGGCCGAAGGCCACCGACGTATATTGCGATCCCTGATCGCTGTGATGGATCACGCTGACCGGTCGTCGCTGGGTCAATGCCATGTTGAGGGCGTCGAGCACCAGTTGGGCCTTCAGGTCGTGTCCCATCGCCCAGCCCACGATGCGCCGCGAGAAGGCATCCAGCACGACGGCCAGATACAGGAACCCGGCCCAGGTCGGAACGTAGGTGATATCGGCCACCCATAGCGTGTCCGGGGCATCGGCGTAGAAGTTGCGATCGACCAGATCACAGGCCGGGCGAACGCGGTTGTCGCGGAAGGTGGTGCGGGCACCCCTGCGACGACTGACGCCGGCTATGCCCGCCGCTTTCATCAGCCGCTCGACACGCTTGCGAGCGACATACACGCCTTCATCGGCGAGTTCAGCGTGGATGCGTGGCGCACCATAGGTCTCTTTCGAGGCCTTGTGGATCGCCGTGATGCGCTCGACCAGCACCGCGTCGGCATTGGCCCGGGCGCCCGGCCGGCGGCCTGTCCAGGCGTAGTAGCCGGAACGGGAAACGCCGAACGCATTGCACATGGCATAAATGGGGAACATGGCCTGGTTCGCCGTCATGAACTTGAAGACCGAGACGACATCGCGTCGCTCTGAGCAAACCAGGCCGCGGCCTTTGCCAGGATATCTCTCTCCTGTCGAAGCTGGCGGTTCTCCCTGCGAAGGCGGCGAAGCTCCTCGCGCTCCTGGCTGGTCGCGCCGTCATCGCGACGGCCGCCATCCCGATCGGCCTGCTTGATCCAGCCATGGATCGTCGCGGCGCATGGTTCGAACTCGCGCGCCAGATCCTCCACACTGCGCCCGACTCGCGCCAGGGCAACAAGCTGTTCCCTGAACTCAGGCGGGTAAGGGTTCCTCGTTCTCGGCATGATGACACTCTCCTCTCACAACTCGGATTGTGTCCACGAAACCGGGGGAACTCCA
>NZ_FWFR01000005.1 GCF_900172325.1 Oceanibacterium hippocampi
GCTGGTATAATCCCGCCAGGCGCCATTCCGCCCTCGGCTATCAGTCACCCATCAACTACGAAAGGAGCGCCCAAACGAGACTGGAATCCCCAAGCCCTTAACTGTCCACGAAACCGGGGGAACTCCAACTCCAACTCCAACTCCAGCCCTGCGCCAGCAGGGCGGCTTCGGGATGGTCCTGCTGGTGGCAGCGCAGTAGGTGGCGGCACCCTTATGTCCAGATGACACTGCCTTGTAGTTCTCGCCCTGAGCTCTCGATCCGTCATCGGGGTGACTTGCGCCACGGTGGGCGAGGCGTCACCATGTTGTCATGTCGTCAACGCGGCTCGCAGGAGAGCTTTCTGGATCTTGCCGTTGGCGTTCTTAGGCAAGGCCTCGCGGGTAATTGTCACTGATTCCGGCTGCTTGTAATCGGCCAACTGTTCGGCGCAGTATCGCTGAATATTTGCCACAGTGAGCGTCGATTGGTCGGTAATAACGACCACTGCATGGACCCGTTCACCGAGTACCGGGTCCGGGCGGCCGATAATGGCGCATTCGACGACGCCGTCCAGGCCATTCAGGACGTTTTCGACCTCGGCGCTGAAAATCTTGAAACCTCCGCGATTGATCATGTCCTTGCGGCGATCGTAGACGCGGACGAAGCCTTGGGCGTCGATCGACCCAATGTCGCCGGATCTCCAGTATCCGTCGACGAATTCCCTGTTGTTGGCGTCGGGGCGTCTCCAGTAGCCGGGCACCACCATCGGCCCGGCGATCCAGAGCTCGCCCGCGGTCCCGGGCGACACCTCCCGATTGTTCTCGTCCATCACCTTGACGTTGCCGCACGGCACAACCTGGCCCACGCTGTCGCGATGATCGCGCCATGTCTCGATGGGCATGATGGTCGTCGGCGACGTGGTTTCGGTCGCACCGTAGGCATTGGTGAGTTCCAGGTGCGGGAGCTTGCGTATCAGCGCCTCGATCGTCGCGACGGGCATCGGCGCGCCGCCGAAACAACCGATCCGCCAGGCTGAAAGATCGTAGCGATCGATTTCCGGGTTCATGGCGCAAAGGGTGTAGATGGTCGGCACCACGATCGTGTAGCTGATCCGCTCCTGGCTCATGAGTGCGAGGAAAGCAGGGGTCTTGTAGGCTGCTCGCATCAGTACGACGCAACCCCCGGCGGCCATTGTCGTAAGGGCAACACCGACCAGTCCGGTGACGTGGGAGAGCGGCACGGCGACAAGTGCGCGGTCCGTTTCTGACAACCCGAAACAGCGGGCAAAGGTGATGCTCGAATGGATGATCCCGAGATGGGTCAAGGTGGCCCCTTTGGGTTGCCCCGTGGTCCCGGAGGTATAGAGGATGACCGCGATATCTTCCTCGCCGAGTTGAGCAGGGGCGGGTGCCGTGTTGCCATTCATCAGGTCGTCAAAGGATAATGCACCCTCGACCATGCCGCCCGTGGCGTACAGGCCGATTACCGTCGGCACGGCCGAACGATCCGGCAGGGAGGTGGCAAGCTCTGCCTCGAATATGAGCAGTGTCGCGGCGCAGTCGTTGATCAGGAATTCGAGTTCCGCCGCTTGCTGGCGGGTCCCGATCGGCACCGTCAACGCGCCAAGGCGGCAGCAGGCAAGCAAGGTCGCCAGGAACTGCCAGCGATTGCCGAGAAAGAGGACGACCCGGTCGCCGGCGGTGACACCCGCGCCCGAGAGTCCGGCCGCGAGCCGCGCGACACGGTCCGCCAACTCGCGGTAGCTGATGGATTCGCCTTCAACGATCGCGGGCCTGTCCGGGTACCGCGCAACAAGGGAATCGAACATCGCGCCGATTGTCTCGGGACGATCGGAATAGCAGCGCATCTCGCGGCCGTTGTAATGCCGTTCACTGCGCAGGGTGCCGCCGAGACCACGGGCCGGCCAGTAGCGATCCTGCAACTTTGTCACGATTTCCTCCCGGACGATGAAACAGCGCGTCCTACACGCCCGTTTTCGGCAACTTGTCGAGAAGGGCGGAGCCGCCGATCAGGATGTCGTCGCCAATGGCTTTACGTGCCATTTCCGGGTCTCGTCGGCGAAGTGCGTCGAGCACCAGGACATGGCCGTGGGTCTGACCGTGGAATGGCTTGCTCCTGCCGTCATAGAGGTAGGAAAGGACCGGACCGAACTGGATCCAGAGATTTTGAACGATGCTGAAGAGAACAGGTGAGCGGGCGAGCCGGCAAAGACCGAAATGGAAATTCTCGTTCTCCTCCAGAGCCGCCGCAAAATCCTTGCTGCCCTCTGTCTTCAGATAACGCTCGTGGGTCGCTGCGAGCGCTGCAATGTCCGCCTCCGTCACCAGACTCGCTGCGCGGGCTGCTCCGTCACCTTCAAGCAGGATTCGGAGGTCACGGATCTCGATACTACGGGCGAAGTCGAGTTCCGGGACCATGACCGTTCCGCGCTCGTCGAGCGCGAGCGCGTTTTCGGAAACGAGCCGGAGCAGAGACTCACGCACCGGCGTCACGCTTATCCCCAGTTCGGCCGCCACTTGGCGTGCGACAAGCTTCTGGCCCGGCCGTAGCCGGCTTCGCATCAAGGACGCGCGGATTGCTGCATATGCTTGCTGGCTGATGCTCTCCTTGCTGATCCGATCCCCGAAGGGACGGGCCAATTTCTCCGTCGGCGTGGTGATTAGGCCATATGGCATAGAAACCTCGTTGACAGTGTCCGGCCGGTAGGCTTAGCTTGTTATAACAAATAACAAATAATTCACAACAGAGTTTCGGGAACCGGGTGATGCGACCGTCGACGGTAACCGAGAATAAGGCCGGGTGACCGATGGGGCATCGGCTGTGACGAAGGGAGTGTCCATGTCCGATACCGCGGTACCCAGTGCGCGTGCGGGTGGCTACAGGCCCAATCAGGCGGTTATCGTACTCGGGCTGACGGCGACACTCTTCGTTCTCCTCGGTGCCTCGCTCCCCGGTTTTCTCGCTCTCGGCAATCTCTTCACGCTGATCCGAGGTGTTTCGATCCTCGGTATTCTCGGCCTCGGGATGGCTGTCGTAGTGATCGGGCGCGGCATAGATCTCTCGCAGATCGCGACGCTCGCGGTATCCGCCGCGATCGCCGTGACGTTAGTCAATTCCGGCATGCCGGTAAGCGTCGGCCTCGCGATCGGCCTCGTCATCGCTGTGGTGATCGGAATCGCCAACGGCTTCCTGATATCGGTGATCGAGATCCCGGCGCTTTTCACCACTCTGGCTTCCACCCTCTTTATCCTCGGCGTTACCCGCGCGTTCGTCGTGCCGCACTACCAGGTCTTTCTCGAGCCGGGACATGAAACGTTCCTGACCTTGGGCGGCGCTCTCGACAACGGCCTGCCGATGCCGGTAGTCGCCTTCGTTTTGGCCGCCGTCGCGCTGCATCTCTTTCTCTCGCGAACGGTTCTCGGCCGATTCATCTATGCCCATGGCGATAATGCGCAGGCGGCGCGGCTGTCGGGGATCGCCACGCGGCCGCTCACGATGCTCGAATATGGGATCTGTTCCGCCTTTGGCTATCTGGGTGGAGCGATCATGGTTGCCTCGACGTCGCTGATCCACTTGCAGATCGCGGAATCGACCATGATCTTCGACGTCATACTGGTGGTGGTTCTGGGCGGGGTCAGCCTCGTCGGCGGCCGCGGAAATGTCCTCAGCGTGGTCGCCGGCACGTTGTTGATCGGCGTTCTGCTGAACGCCATGACCATCTTGAATCTCGATCTCCAGACCCAGGACATGATCAAGGGGACGGTGCTGCTCGTCGCCATCATGGCTGACAGTTATTTCCATCCTCGCGACGAAGAGACTGCGAAGCAGGGAGACTAGCGACTGCAAGAGACGGCGGCGTCCTCAGCGCCGTTCGACCAACCGAAATCCGAACGAATGGGAGGGAATAATGTCTTCGAGATCATTTCTATCGACCGGAACCCGGGTGGCGCTCGCCACGCTGGCGATAGGCGTCGCGGGCGCGGCGATTGCCAGCAGCGCCGATGCGGCCGATCCGCGCCAGCAGCTCTTCGAGAAGTTCGAATCCGCGGTCAAAGGGAAGAAAGTGGCCTGGGTGCCGGTTTGGCTCGGCGTCTTGGAGTCGGAATGGACGCGCGTCATGCAGCAGAATTTCGACAATTACGGCATCGAACTCACAGTTCGTGATCCGAACTTCAAGTCGGACGTACAGCTTCAGGCGGTTAGCACGCTGATCAACGAGAAGCCCGACATTCTGGTCGTCCAGAACCCGACCACGACCTTGCTCGCCCGGGAACTCAAGCGTGCGATGAGCCTCGGCATCAAGGTGATCCAGGTCAACATGTCATCGAACACCACGACCGATGCCTATGTCGGTGCGGACGTTCCGAAGATGGGACGACTGCTGGCGAAGGAGGCCCTTGATGCGTGCGGAGGCGGCAAGAGTTCCGGCAAGGTCGCTATTCTCCAGGGCGAGGCAACGGCGGCCTATTCGCTCGACATGACCAATGCGGCGACCGCGGTGCTCAAGACCGATCCCTCGATCGACATCGTCTCGTCGCAACCGGTCAACTGGGACGCCAACAAGGCGTCGGAAATCACCACCAACGTCCTGCAGCAACATCCGGATCTCTGCGCCATCATCAGTGTCTGGGGGCCGCAAACGGCAGGCGCCGCCCAAGCCGTGAAGAACGCCGGCAAGCTGGGCAAGATCAAGATCTTCGTGGCGAGTGACGGCCAGCCGGCCGACTGCGACATGGTCGAGCAGGGCCTCTACACGAAGAACCTCTCCTACACTGCCGATCTGCAGGGCGAGGCAATCGTCAATGCGGCGCTGGCGCTGTTGCAAGACGACCGTCCCGCGGGCTCAACCCAGTACGCGTTCTATACCACCAATTACTGGGTCAGCGGTCCCCAGGACCGCCAGTATTGCTTCGTCGTGCCGGAGTAATCGCGACCGTTTTCGCTATCCGATGACCGAACCGTCGCCCGATTCCCGCGATCGGGCGACGGCGCCACGTACAAACGGACTCGCCTGATGAAGCCTCTCCTGCGTCTCTGGTACCGTCATTCTCCGCAGCTGTTCATCAGCGAGCTGCTTGAGAAACGATGGATGGAACCCATCGTCCCGTTCATCCTGATGTGCGTCGTGTTCCTGATCTTCATCGTGAGCATCCCGGGATATACCTCGCTCATCCAGTTGCAGCAGTTGATGCGGAGTTTCCCCGAGCAGGCGTTCGTGGCGATGGCGATGGCGCTCTCGATCCTGTCCGGCGGCATCGACCTCTCGGTCGCGGCGGTCTTCGCGATGGCGAATTTCATCGCTCTCTATCTTCTCCAGGTTCTCGGACTGCCCTTTCCGGTCGCGGTCCTCGGCACGCTGCTGTGGGGCGCCTGCATCGGCGCGGTGAACGGTGGCCTGATCGCCTATGGCAAGACACGTCCGTTCCTGACCACGATTGTGGTGCTGATCATTGTCCGCGCCGCCTATAACAAGCTGACCGCCGCATTCGCTCTCGAACTCGCCAGCGGCTATGCCGACAGCCCGGTCTGGGACTTCGTCGGGGTCGGCCTGATCTGGGGCATCCCGGTCAACATGGCCTGCCTGGTTGTCATCGGCATCGTGGCCCATCTCTATCTCACCCGGATACGCTCCGGCGTGCACATCATGGCGGTCGGCTCGAGCCGCAAGGCAGCCCGCCACGCTGGTATCAATGTCAAGCGCTCGCTGTTCACCACCTATGTCCTGGCCGGGATGCTGGCGTCGTTCGCCGGGCTTCTTTATGCCGCGCGTTTGAACAGCGCCGGTACGGATACCGGGGTCGGGTGGGAGATCAATGCACTCGCCGCCGCCGTTGTCGGCGGGATCAGTCTGGACGGGGGCCGCGGCACGATCAGCCGGGCACTGATGGGCGCGGCGATCATCTTCTTGCTGATCAACGGACTGGTTCAACTCGGCACGCATGGCAGTCTGACAACCGCGACGATCGGCTTCATTCTGCTTGCCGCCGTCGGCTTCAACATCAAGTTCGTCAAGAACAAGGGCAAGATCCTCCAGAAGATCTACGTTAGCCCGAGCTACGTCGAGTTCACCCCGCCAGCTTCGATTGCGCGGGACAGTGGCAGCGTCTTTGCCGAGAACGATCGCTTGAAGGACGTCGAGGCGGTTGCGCTCGATCGCATCGAGGGACCCGAGGATGTCATCCTTGATCAGGACGATCATCTCTACACGGTCAATCGCAACGGCTCGATCATCCGCTTCCTGGCGCCGGACTACCAGGAGCGTGAGGAGTTCGCCCGGATCGGCGGACGGCCGCTCGGTCTCGCCCTCGATCGCGACAAGAATATCCTTGCCTGCGTCGCAGGGATGGGGGTCTACGGTGTCCGCCCGGACCGAACCGTTTTCAAGGTAGCGGAGCAGACGAACCGCACCTGGAACCGCCTCAAGGATGATTCCCGCCTCTGGCTGGCGGATGATCTCGATGTCGCGCCGGACGGCAAGATCTATTTCAGCGATGCGACGACACGCTACGATCTTTCCGACTGGGCACTCGACGGATTCGAGGGGCGCGGCAACGGCCGCCTTGTATGTCACGATCCGGCGACGGGAAAGTCCCGGACGATCCTGAAAAACCTGGCATTTCCGAACGGCGTCTGCATTTCGCACGACGGCATGGCGGTGCTATGGGCCAGCACCTGGTTGTGCCGGATCTATCGCTACTGGATCGCCGGCGAGCGGACGGGTGAACTCGAGATCCTCGTCGACAACCTGCCGGGCTATCCCGACAACATCAACCGCGCCTCGGATGGCAATTACTGGCTCGCCTTCGTTGGTCTGCGCGCGCCGGTCTACGATCTGGCGATGGCCGACCCGGCCTTCCGAAGCCGCATGGTGAAGCAGATTCCGCCGGACGAATGGCTTTGCCCGGGCCTCAATTATGGTTGCGTGATCAAGTTCGACGACGCCGGCTCCGTCTTGGAATCGCTCTGGGATCCGGGGGCGGAATCCCATCCGACGATCACGTCCATGCGGGAGCACAAGGGCTACCTCTATATCGGCGGGCTGGAAAATAACCGGATCGGCCGGTTGAAGTTGCCCGCTGCCGACAAGGAATGGACCGGCTGGGAGTCTTACTGGGGCAAGAAACGTCGAGACGGGCGGAAAGACCAGACCGCGGCGGCAGGCGAAGGAGGCACCCATGTCGCTCGCTCGTGACATCGTTGACCGCATTTTCTTTCCCAACCGCGATGTTCACGCGATCCCGGTTCTCGATGGCGGCTTCTCGCCCAACAAGCGGCTCGACGCGGCCCGGACACTCGTCCAGTTCGAGAAACCCGACGGGCTCGCCGCCGGACCGGACGGCCGGCTCTATGTATCGGCCGGTTCGACCGTCTTTGCCTGCTCCGGCGACGGCTTCGGCACGGTCGAGCGCTTCGCCGGGACGGACGGTCCGGCTGGCGCGCTCGCCTGGACACCGAACAACCGCCTGCTTGTTGCCGTCGAAGGCCGCGGGGTTCACGCGTTCGAGGTGGATGGCAAATCCACCGGCATCCTGGAGACGGTCGAGCGCAAGCCGCTTCGATGTGTGACCGGGCTCGCGGTCGCGGCCGACGGCATGGTCTATGCGACCGAGGGATCAGACCGGAACGTCACCGGCGACTGGCTGGTCGATCTGATGCAGAACCGCAAGGGCCGCGGACGGCTGGTCGTTTGTGACGAGGATCTGTCCGAAGGCCGGACGGTGCAGGGCGGCCTTTCCTGGCCGGCCGGCGTCGCTGTCGCCCATGACGAGGCGGAGATACTGGTGACCGAAGCGTGGAGTCACCGGCTTTCCGCGGTGTCGCGCCCGAACGGCGCGGTTCGCGTGCTGAAGCGGAATTTCGCGGGCTATCCTGGCCGGATTGTCCGTGGCAGTGCCGGCGATTACTGGGTCGCATTCTTCGCGCTCCGCACGCAACTGACCGAGTTCGTCCTCCGCGAGACGAGTTTTCGCGTGAAGATGATGGATCGTGTGCCGCCGGAACTGTGGATCGGGCCGTCGCTTGGCGACCATGTCGATTATCGGGAACCGACCCAGGTCGGCCGTATCAAAAAGCTCGGCATTCAGAAGCCGTGGGCACCGGCGCGGTCTTACGGCCTGATCGCCCGAATCGATGGCGACGGCGAGGCGCACGAGAGCCTGCACAGTCGGGTCTCGGGGCATCTGCACGGCATCACCGCCGCCGCGGAAATAGCCGGTCGACTCTACGTCTTGTCGCGCGGCCATGGTCAGCTTGCCGTCATTCCGCTTTCGGCGGTCGAGGAAGGAGGAGTGGCATGAGCGCGTCCGAGCAGGAGCCGATTTTCCGCGTCGTGAAGGGCAGCAAGGTTTATGGCGGCGTGCACGCCATCGACGGCGTTGACTTTGATTTGCGGCCCGGCGAGATCCACGCCCTGCTCGGCGAGAACGGGGCGGGCAAGTCGACGCTTTGCAAGGCCGCCGCCGGTGCGATCAAACTGACCTCGGGCGATTGTTTTCTGGGCGGCGAGAAGGTTTCCTTTGGCTCGCCCGGCGAGGCGCTCCGGGCCGGCGTTGTCATGGTCTATCAGGAGACCAGCCTCGTCCCTTCGATGACCGTCGCGCAAAATCTCGAACTGGGCATGGAAAAGCAGTTCACCAACTATCGCCGGATCAATATTGCGGCCCAGCAGTCGCAGCAGGCGCTGAACTTCAACGTCGATCCGCTGGCTCTGGTTGAAACGCTCGGGACCGCGAAGCGACAGATGGTCGAGATCGCCCGTGCGGTGCGTCATAACGCCCGGGTGATCATTTTCGACGAACCCACGGCGAGCCTGACGCCGGAGGAAATCCAGCATCTTTTCCACCTTCTCAGACGGCTGAGGTCGGAGGGTGTCGGGATCATCTTCATCTCGCACGCACTTGAGGAAGCCCTGAAGATCGCCGATCGGATCACCGTGTTGCGCGATGGCAAGCTTGTCTCGACGCAACCGGCGGTCGGGCTGGATCGGGCTCGGATCGTCCGGATGATGGTTGGCCGCGATGTCGCGGTGACGCATTATTCCGCGCAGCCGAACGACGATGCGCTGGCGTCCGGAGGCGTCCGGCCAGAACGCAGGCGCAAGGTGCTTGCGGTCGAGAATGTGACGATGGGCAATGTCGTGAAGAACATGTCGTTCTCGGTTTATGCCGGCGAGGTCGTCGGCATGGCCGGACTTGTCGGGGCTGGCCGGACCGAGGTTGCGCATGTCATCTGCGGAGCCCGGAAAAGAAATTTCCTGCGCGGCGGCATGGTCTATCTCAACGGCCGCCCGGTGCGTTACCGGGTCCCGCGCCAGGCCGTCCGCGACGGCATCGTCTACATCACTGAGGATCGGAAGCTCGACGGCTTCTTCGAGACCATGACCGCCGACGACAATATCTATCTCGGCTATCTTGCAGCGCCCAAGGGACGGCGCTTTCTCTATTCGCTTGCCGAACGAAAGGCGGTCGCCGAACGCTGGGTATCCAACCTGGGGATCTCGGCGCTGAAACGTAGCCTGAAGATCATCGAATACTCCGGCGGCAACCAGCAGAAGGTGGTGGTGGCCAAGTCACTCGCGCAGGAGCCGTCGGTTGTCATCTTCGACGAGCCGACCCGAGGCGTCGATGTCGGGGCGATCCCGCAGATCCATGCGGCGATCCGCGGCCTGGCGGCGGACGGCAAGGCGGTGATCGTCATCTCGTCCTATCTGCCCGAGGTTCTCGCTGTTTCGGACCGGATCCTGGTCGCCCGCGCCGGCCGGATCGTCGAGGAGATGCCGGCGGCGGACGCGACCGAAGAGAAGATCATGTATGCCGCAATTCACTGATCGCGGGGGGCGGCCCGAATCCGCAGGCAGGAGGCAGTCAAGGCGATGATTTACCAGATGTCGGGCAAGGTCAGTGTGTTGAAGTCCAGATTGGAGGACTTCATGGATCGTCATGTCTATCCCAACGAAGAGCGTTTCTATCGCGAGGCCGAGGAGCTTGGCCCGTGGAAAGTCTACCCGGTGATCGAGGAACTGAAACCCCTCGCGAAAGAGGCGGGTCTCTGGAATCTCTTTCTGCCCGAGAGCGAGCATGGCGCCGGCCTTTCCAACCTCGAGTATGCACCGCTTTGCGAGGTCATGGGGCGCTCGCACCTGGCGCCCGAGGTCTTCAACTGCTCGGCGCCGGATACCGGCAACATGGAGGTGCTCGCGCGCTACGGCACGGCGGAGCACGAGGAACGCTGGCTGAAGCCGTTGCTCGCCGGCGAAATCCGTTCCTGTTTCGCGATGACCGAGCCTGCGGTCGCGTCGTCGGACGCGACCAATATCGAAAGCAGGATCGTCAGGGATGGCGATGACTACGTCATCAATGGCCGCAAGTGGTACACCACCAACGCAACCGATCCGCGCTGCAAGGTTGCAATCTTCATGGGCAAGACCGATCCGGATAATCCGAATCGCCATCTCCAGCAGTCGATGATCCTCGTGCCGATGGATACACCCGGTGTGAAGGTGCTCCGCCCGTTGCCGGTCTTTGGCTTCTACGGTGTTCCGGATCGCGCCTCGGAGGTGATCTTCGAGAATGTGCGGGTGCCGGCTTCCAACATGCTGCTCGGCGAAGGGCGTGGCTTCGAGATCGCCCAGGGCCGCCTCGGTCCGGGACGCATCCATCACTGCATGCGACTGATCGGCCTCGCCGAACGGACGCTGGAGAAGATGTGCATCCGGGCTGCCAGTCGCGTTGCCTTCGGCAAAGCGGTATCAGAGCAAACCGTCACGCAGGAGCGGATCGCCGAATCCAGGATCATGATCGAACAGTCGCGCTTGCTCACCCTGAACGCAGCGCATCTGATGGACACGGTCGGGAACAAGCAGGCCAGGGCCGAGATCGCGATGATCAAGGTCGCCGTGCCGAACATGGCGTGCCGCGTCGTCGACTGGGCGATCCAGGTTCATGGCGGCGGCGGGACCAGCAACGATTTCGGTCTCACCGCAGCCTATGCGACGGCGCGTCTGCTCCGGATCGCGGACGGGCCGGACGAGGTCCACCGCAACCAGATCGCAAGGCTCGAACTTCGCAAATACTACAATCGGCCGCCGGCTTCGGCGGCCGAGTAACGAGCGGCGCGGGGCATGCATATTCGAGCAGTAGGAGAAGACAATTGACTGACGAACGGATCGGCGTTGTGGGCGCCGGGCTGATGGAGCGGGAGATGGCGTTCGTTTTCGCGCATGCCGGTCATGACATCGTCAAGAGTGACCAAACAGACGAACCGTTGGCGGCGGCGTTGCCGAGCATCGCCTCCGCCAACAGTGTCTTCGGCTCGGCCTTCTCATCTTCCAGCGCCCGAAGTTTACGGGCGTCGGGAACCTCCAGCCCGCCATACTTGGCCTTCCACTTGTAATGGGTGGTGCTGCTGATCCCGTGCTTGCGGCACACATCGGCAGTCGCCATCCTCGCCTCCTGCTCCTTCAGCACCGCGATGATCTGCTCTTCCTTAAACCGTGAACGCTTCATCCGTCCGTCTCCTCCTATCGACAGACTCTACCTTCAGATGGGGAAGTTTGCGGGGCTCACGTCAATCGTGACAGACTCTACTTTAGCCTGGAGGAGCTTGCGGGGCTCACGTCAGGGGTCGCTCCGCCAAAGGGGGCGTGCGGCCGCCGGTGGTGTAGAAGCTCATCCAGGCGGATCCGTCTGAGAAGTTCGATAAAAATGTTGTTGAGGAAGCGTCCGCGGCCATCCATAGAGAGGCTTATATTTCAGAAAGTGCTGCTGGCGCCTGTCGAGTTCGAATGACAGCCGGAGATGAGCGCCGAGGGCGTCTGGAGAACTCGGGGCTATTCACGTGAGTGAGAACAGGCGTCCGGTTACACGTTATTTCCCGGGCGCGCCGGAATCGTACTGAGATTCTCCTGGGGCACTTCTGAGCCGTCAAAGAGACCGAGAAGGATGCCGCGCCTGAGAAACTTTCCGCTCATTGCGTCGAGTTCCCTATCGGAGATCGCAGTGCGTTGTGACAGGCGTCGGGCCCAGGCATGCAAGTGCTCGTAGAGGCGAGCGCGCTCTGACTCGTAGGCCGGGTCTCGCCCCAGGTCGATCAATTCTTCCGGATCGCTCTGCAGATCGAAGAACATGGGAGGCATCCCCCCTTCGGCATGAACCAGCTTCCAACGGCCATCGAAGGCCATGAAGAGACGCGCGTCGCGGTGCGTGACGCCGACCCTCTCGGCAATCGGCGTCGTCGAATAATCCATCTCGCTGATCACTACGTTCCGCCAATTCTCCGAGGACTTCCCGTGCAATAGCCCATTCAGCGTACGGCCCTCGACGATATGGGAGGGGATTTCCCCGCCGGCGGCTTCGATGAAGGTAGCGGCAAGATCGATTGCCTCGACAAGCGCGTCGCAGGTCTGTCCGCGCGTGAAATCGGCTTCCGGTCGGGGGTCGTAAATGATCAAGGGAATCTTGACCGAACAGTCGTGGAAGAAATTCTTCTCACCTAGCCAGTGATCACCGAGGTAGTCACCGTGGTCTGACGTCACGACGATCATCGTGTCCTCCATGCGCCCGGCTCGTTCGAGTTCCGCGAACAGCCGGCCCATCTGGTCGTCAGCCTGCTTGATCAGCCCCATGTAGGAAGGGATCGCCTTCTCCCGCACTTCCTGCCTTGAGAACGATCGCGCAACCAGTGTCTGCATATAGGCATCGAAGACCGGGTGCGGGTCCCGTTTTTCATCGTCGCTACGCACCGGCGGCAACACCTGGCCGGGACCGTACATGGTGTTATAGGGGGCCGGAACCACATAGGGCCAGTGAGGCTTGATGTAGCTAAGGTGACAGAGCCAACGATGATCGTCCCGGCCCGGTTCGGTGAGAAAGTCGATTGCTCGGCTGGTGAGCCAGGGTGTTTCGCTGTCCTCTTCGGCGACATTGGCCGGTCGGTCGATGTATTTCATGAACCAGCCCGAGGTAATCTCGCCGTCTTCAAGGGTTACCGCATTGGCGTGTTCGGTCCAGCCGTTGCGGCTATTGTATCCCTTGGCCGCCAGATACTCGTTGTAGGGCGAGGGGCGCGGGTCATAGGCGCCGTCCGGGCCCTCGGTCCAGAGCCCGTCATCGCGCACCACTACGTCGAACCCGCACTCCGAGACCCTCGCGCCGATCAACGAATCCGGCGCGATTCCGAGGCGTTCCAGGCCCTTTGCATCCGCTTCCATATGGGTCTTCCCGACCAGGAAGGCGTCCATACCCACCTCGCGCAAGTGGTCGCCCAATGTCAGTTCACCCACCTTGAGCGGAAAGTTGTTGCGCTGCGCGCCGTGGCTCTGGACATAGCGCCCGGTGTAGAAGCTCATCCGCGACGATCCGCAGATCGGCGACTGCACGTAGGCATTGGTGAATCGCAGACCCTTCGACGCCAGCCGGTCAAGATGCGGAGTCTGCAGATGCGGATGCCCGGTGCAGCTGAGATAGTCCCAGCGAAGCTGATCGAACATTATGAAAAGGATATTGCGAACAGTACGGGGCATGGAATGATCCGAATTCAATTAAGTGCGGCGCGACAGATTTCAGCGAACCCGACCATGATCAAGGAATTCACGGGCAATGCTGTTGAAGGTCTCCGGTTGCTGCCAATGGACGAACCGCCCGCCGCCCTCGATCAGTCCGGCCTCCCGGAAGTTCCTCATGCCGGCAAGAACCTCGGGGTTGTCCTTGAACGGATCGTCCGCGCCGCAGATGCCGAGAACCGGAATGTCGAGCTTCTCGAAACGCGGTATCAGGTCGGGCACCGAAGACGCCACTTCAAGCATGCCGCTGCGATAGTGCGCGGCAGAATGGCTGGCCATCAGTTCTATTGCTGGTTCACGCATCGGGTCGCCCTCGGGGGGGATGACCATATACATGGTCTTGCCGCCCTCGCGGCGTAGCAACTCGACAAGCGCTTTCTTGCCGCCGGCTTCCAGGGTCGCTGCGGAACGGCGGCCGGCCACTTCCCAGCGCTCAAGGTAGGATAGCGCATCGTGTAACTCGCTCCAGGCGCCGATAAGCATGGATTCCACGCGTTCGGGATTCTGGTTTGCGAAGTTGGCGGCGATGGTCGTGCCGAAGGCCAGTGCCACGAAGCGCGGGCGCTGCATACCGAAATGGTCGAGCAATGCCCGCAAATCGCGGGTCTGGTTCTCCACCGAGTAACCGAAAGTCGAGTTGTCGCTGCCGTGATGACCACGTCGGTCATAGGCTAGGCAACGGTGATCCCTCATGAACTCGAGGATTTGCGGTTCCCAGTAGGCCTTGCCGTGAATCTCGCCGTGGATAAAGACGATATCCTTGTCACCCGCGCCTTCGAACCAGCAGGAAAAGTCATTTCCATTGGCCCGCGCGATCCTGTTCTCGAACGGCATGCATTGTTCCTCCAATTATTGAAACTGCGGGCGCGCGGGGCCGAGGCGCTCGACAAGCATCGTCTGAAACGCCGCCGGGTCGCGACGCAGCAATTCGACCGCTTCGGCCGCCGGTCCGGGGAAGAGCTCATTCTTTCCCTCCTCGATGGCGGCAATGATCATTGCGGCGAGTTCGTTCCTGTCGATTTTCGGCAAGTCGAGGTGACGGCTCATCTCGGTATCGACAACTTGCGGATAGACGCCGAGCACGCCTACTCCCATTGGTGCCAGTTCCGCGCGAGCCGCGATGGTGGCAATATGCGCCGCCGCCTTGCTGGCGGAATAACCGGCCATCGCCGGATTGCTGACCACGCCGACGAAACTGAGCAGATTGGTGATATGACCCCTGCCGTGGCGCGCCATGGCAGGGGCAAAGGCTAGCATCATCGCCAGTGTACCAAGGTAGTTGACCTCGATTTCAGCCTTGGCCTTCTGGAGCAGGTCATCGGTGAACAGCCGCGCGTTGGCGTTTATTCCCGCGTTGTTGATCAGAATGGTGACATGATCGGCCCACCGGTCGGCGGCAGTCGTCACTCCCCCGGGATCGGTAATGTCGAGCGCCAGCGGCATGACACGGGGATGAACGATTTCCGGTGCCGTGCGGTCTGCGGCGATCACTTTAGTGGCGCCGTTCTCCAGCAACACTTCGACAAGGGCACCGCCGATGCCACCGCTCGCGCCGGTGACCAACGCCGTGGCGCCCCGAACCTGTATCCCGGCAAAGTCAGCCATCTTCGCATTCCGTCCAATTCGGCATCAGTTCGTTGGAGGGCAGACTCGGATCAAGCAATTTTTTCGCGGCAGAAACACCACTGACCGGAAGCCCTCGTGGATCGAGTAGTCCGATCTGCACCAGGACGCTGGCCTGATCCCAGTAGATGTGTTCGTTGTAGAGTTTATTGCCCCGGAAGCGAATTACGCTGACGAAGGGAATCTCGACATACTTCCCGGTCGGGGGCACGCCGGGCAGCATCCAGTCCATTTCGCTGTCATGGGTGAAACAGAGGATGACCTCGTTCACCACCCGGTCGGCGCCAATCGTGCGGGAGACCGGGATGCCCTTGATATCGACCGGGTTCTTGGGGATGAAGTGATTGGCATAGAAGCGTCTCAGCCGCTTCTTGCCATAGCCGCCGGTCAGGGTCGGAATGTGGTTCACATACGGTTCGTCGACCATGGTCATCATGGTCTCATCAGCGTCGCGGGCCTCGAATTCGCAGGCACGATGCGCTTCCCACAAGGCATTGAGATCGTACCAGGGTCCAATCACCCTGCGCAGAACCGACAGGGAACGGCTGTAGGCCATGTCGGCGGCTGTCTTGAAATAGGTTTTGCGGCCCGGGTTGGCGAAAGCATGTCCGGCCTCGGGGTAGGAGTAGATCTCTATCTCGTGGTTGTCGGCGAAACATTTGCGCAAGGAAGTGACATCGTCGGGCCCCATGAAGGGGTCTTCGGTTCCCACATGGATGACGGTCGGAACCGGGATGTCGTCGCCGACTTGCAGCACGCGTTTAAGTCCAACCGGATAATAGGCCACAGCGCAGTCCACATGTCCGGCCGCCGCAGCGCCAATCGCAAGTCGGGCGCCCATGCAATGGCCCAGCGCGGCGACCCGACCCTTGCAGAAGTCCAGTTTCTTCAGGGTAGCGACCACGTCGGCGATATCGGCGATCGCCTGGGCGTCGTCGAGCCCCTGACCAAGAGCCATCGCGCGTTTCAGATCCCCGCCTTCATCTCGCAAGGCGAGCCTCGGTTCGCTGCGCCAGAATATGTCGGGGGCGGCGACCACATAGCCCTCTTCGGCGAGCGAGTCGGCTATCCCCTGTATGTCCTCGGTGACGCCGAAGATCTCCTGCAGAAGAACCAACCCAGGGCCGCTGCCCTTTGCCGGGCGCGCAAGATAAGCGCCGAAAGTTCCGCCGTGTGCAGATCGGATATCGATCCAGTTTCCGGACATGCACTTGTTCTCCAACGATCCATTCAGTTGAGCAGGCGAGGCAGCCACAACGCCATCACAGGGGCCACGATCACCAGGATCAGGCCGGCGATATTGGCGGCGACAAAGGGCGAAACGCCTGCGAAAATTCGCCATACCGAGACATGCGGCGCCAGGTTCTTGACGATGAATACGTTCATGCCAAGTGGCGGTGTGATCAGGCCCAATTCAACAACGATTACCACCACGACCCCGAACCAGAGCGGATCGTAACCTAGGCCGATAGCGATCGGAGTGAATACGGGCGCCGTGAGGATCATTGCTGCGAGACTGTCGAAGACACAGCCCAGCAGCAGGTAGACACCGCAGATCACCGCGATCACCGCTAGGGGAGGAATTGAAAGTGTTTCGATCAGGGTCACCAGTTCCGCGGTTAACCCGGAGATGGTCAGGAAGGTGTTGAAAACCAGCGCTGAGCCGACCACCAGCAGCAGAGATGCGGTGGTCAAAACCGCTTCGGTCAATGCCCCCCGCAGCGCACTCCAGGATGCCGCCTTGCGCAAAATCATGATTATCAGCGCCCCGGCCGCGCCGATGCCGGCGGCTTCGGTCGGCGTGAACACACCCAGGTACATGCCGCCGAGTACAATCAGGAAGAGAAGTCCGACAGTGGCGGTACGCCGCATCGTGGCCAGGCGCTCCCGCCAGTTCGCCCGGCGGGCGGGCTGACCAAGGGAGGGACGCCACAGCACGACCAGCCAGGCCGCGCACATGTAGAGGAAAGCCAGGAGCAGGCCGGGGATCAAGGCGGCCATGAAAAGCCCGGTGATATCGGTTTCGGTGAGGATGCCGAAGATCACAAGCGGCACCGAGGGCGGTATCAGGATGCCGAGCGTCCCGCCAGCCGCGACAGCCCCGCAAGCGAACCCGTCGTCGTAGTCATGGCGCTTCATCTGAGGCAGAGAAACACGCGACATCGTGGCGGCGGTCGCGATCGAACTGCCGCAAACTGCGGAGAACGCCGCGCTCGCTCCAATCGTGGCATGGGCCATTCCGCCGCGGATATGTCCTAGCCAGGCGCGCGCGCTGTCAAATAGGTCGTCGGCCAGTCCGGCGCGGTGGATAAACGCCCCCATCAGCACGAAGAGTGGAATGACCGAAAATCCGTAGGACGAGAATGCGTCGGTAATCTGTTGTCCGACGACCGATCCAGCGGCTTCGAAGCCGCGGACGCTCGCGAAGCCCACGACGCCAACCGAAAGCAGGCCGATAGCCAGCGGTACACCGGCGAAACACAATGCGAACAGAATCACGAAGCCGATGAGCGCGGTGATCACGATACGCTCTCCTCGTCGCTGGGCTCGAGTTTCCTTCCGTTCAGGGCATCCCACGCCTGGATCAGAACGATGATCGCGCTGGCCAGGGCCATGGCCGCCATAACCAAGATCATCGGCGCTTGGGGTAGTTCGAGGTAGCCAATCACGTCCTTGTACTCTATCGCTTCCATCGCCGCGCCCCAGAGCAGCCAGGCCAAGATCGTGAAGACCACGGCACTGAAGCACAGCACCAGGAAGCCACGCAGCCGCTCCAGCACGTGAGTGGCGGGTCCGGTCAGGAGCCCGAGAGTGATATGGCCGCCCCGATACGTGACGGCTGGCAATGCACAAGAGACCGCGACAGCCAGCGCAATGCGAATTATCTCGTTTGCGCCAGTCAGCGGCCGGCCGGCAAGAAACCGGCCCGTGACGTCTATGACGGTGAGCGTCATCATTACGAGCAATGCAAACCCCGCCACTGCGACCAAAACGGTCGCCAAGAACGCACTTTTCTGGCGCAATGACGGTGCAATGCTCATCGGCCTACTCCGCGGCCACGTCGGCCTGGGCTTGACGGTAGAATTTCAGGGCCGCCGCGCCATCTGCGACCCCCTTCGCCTCAACGCTCGCGATCCAATCGGTCGCAATGGGGGCGAAGGCGTGTGCGAGGTCCTTTCGCAGATCGTCCGGGAGGGTGACGAATTTCACGCCGTCGGCTTCAAGTTGTTTGATTATCGCCTGGTTGCGGGTATCCACCGTCTCCAGCATGCGGGCGAACTGCTCGCCCGAAACCGACATGATTGCTTTGCGGTTCTCTTCGGATAGGCGCCGCCATTTTTTTTCGTTCATGACGAGCGCAAATGTACCGGCGGTGCCCAGATCCCCCATATCGGTAGCTGTTTTGGTATAGGGGGCAAGATTGAAGCCGACCACGTCAATCGGCGTGACCGCTACAAAGGCATCAACCATGCCTTTACTGACCAGTTCGAAATAACGAAACGCTGGACCGGCGACGACACCCGAACTGACCGCCCCAAATGCCTGTGCGGCGATGCCGGGTGTAGTTGCGATCCGTGCGGATTTCATCTCTTCGAGCGAGGAAATTGCCTCCCCGTTGGTGCCGAACATCATTTGCGGCGGCAAGGCAAACAGCGACAGGAGACGGAGGCGGTCGAATTCATTCGCCTTCTCGAAGTACGCCTCATGCGTACGCCAAAGGGCTACTGACATGGCCTTCGTGTTGGTGGTCGGGCCGGGAACCGCCCCGATCAGGAGCGTTGTGAGTCGGTTTGGAACCACGCCGGCGAACTGCACGGTCACATCAGCAATTCCGTCCTGCACCATGTCCAGTTGCTTGGGGGGCGGGGCAAGGCTGGAAGCGGCAAAGCTGACGGTAACGTCACCGTGGGTAGCCTCGGCAACCTTGTCGGCCCAGGGTTTCAGAACATCCTTCACAAGCACGTGCTGCGGCGGAAAGAAGGTGCTGAACAGCAGTTCTGTTCCCGCGTTTGCGCTAACGGCAGTGAAACTCGTTGCAATGACGGCCGCGAGTGCCGTGCCAACTAGAGATCGTGTCATTTTCCGTTTCTCCCTGAAGGATGTGAACTGTACGGCGTTCCTCACCGGGAAAAATATGCGCCGACGTCGATATGAGAGAAAGGAACAAATAATTAGGTGACTATGTCATCTTTGATATATCTAAGGGGGCGGGTCCGGCCTGGTTTGTCGCTAGTTCACGCACCAGCGCCGCGAAACGCGATAGGGTGGGCGTTGGCTCGTCGTCTGAAAAGTACAATCCAACCGGGCCAAGCTTGCCGGTCATCGGCAGGGCCAGTTCGGTCAGCACGCCATTCTTCGTGTAGTACGGCGCAACATGGCGTGAGAATAACGTGATCATGTCGGTGTGGCGCAGCAGCGTCTCGTTGACCACGACAGAACGGGATTCAATTAAATCCTCCGGAAAGCGCACTCCGGCGTTGACAAATTCTGATTCAAAACGGGTCCGCATCGGGGTGCCTTGTGGCGTCACCAGCCATGGATATTCTCTCGCCGCCGCCCAGTTTGGCCGAGCTGCGAGACGCAGGGGGTGACTGGCCCGAACAACGGCAACGACTTGTTCCTCGTACAGTTCTTCTGATCGGATGCCCTGAAGCACAGCACCCTGTATCCGGCCAATCACGACATCCAATTCGCGCCTTAGAAGCGCGTCGAGCAGGGGGACCAACGTGTCCTCAGTGACGGCGATGCTGACCTTTGGGGCGGTGGCGCGGAATCTGAGGATTGCGGTCGGCAGCAACTCCGAGACCACGGCATGCAGCACCCCGATCCGCAAGCGCCCGGCACGGCCCTGGCGCATCGCCTCCATCCGGTCAGAGATGCTCTCCGCTTCTCCCAGCACCTTCTCCGCAAAACCCAGAAACTGCACGCCGAGCGTCGTCAGGCGCAATGTCTTGCCGCGAAGGAAAAGCGGCGCGCCGATGTCCTGCTCTAGCTCGCGCAACCATTTCGAAAGCGCGGGCTGCGTCATGTTCAGCATGTCCGCGGCGGCCGACTGGCTGCCGGAACTGACCAGGGTCGAGAAGATCTCAAGGTGTCGGATCTTTAGGCGTCGGGTCCAGGAGGCATAATTCATCATATTCTTTAGGTTATACCAACCCAACAAATAGTTCCTAGAAATAATAGCTGATTACCGGAATGCTGGGCTGGCGTAATCGAAAAGGACGGATGCGACATGACACCCGACACTTTCCTGGGCCAGTTCAAGGCAGCGGCTGTGCAGGCAGCCCCGGTTTATCTGGACGCAATGGCGACGGCAGAGAAGGCGTCTCGCCTGATCGCCGAGGCCGGCAGCGAGGGCGCTCGGCTGGTCGTGTTCCCGGAGGTCTTCGTGCCAGGCTATCCGTACTGGAACTGGATCACGGATCCGGTCAGCGGCAGTGTCTGGTTCGAGAGGCTGGTGAAGGCCTCTGTATTCGTACCTGGACCCGAGATCGAGTTAGTCTGCCGGGCGGCGGCGGCACATGACACGTATGTTGTGATCGGCGTGAATGAGCGTAGCTCGGTGTCGCTGGGCGCGCTTTACAACACGCTGGTCTTCATCGGGCCCGATGGCCGGATCCTCGGCAAGCATCGCAAGCTCGTGCCGACCTGGGCGGAAAAGCTGACATGGACCGGCGGCGACGGTTCATCACTGAAAGTCTATGACACGCAGATCGGCCCGCTCGGTGGGCTGGCTTGTGGCGAAAACACCAATACCTTGGCTCGCTTCGCGTTGCTGGCGCAGGGTGAGCTGGTCCACACCGCAAGCTATATTTCGCTTCCGGTGGCGCCGCCCGACTACGACATGGCCGAAGCGATCCGACTGCGGGCACAGTCACATAGCTTCGAGGGCAAGGTCTATACGGTGGTGTCCACGTCGACAGTTTCCGAAGAGATCATTGCTGCGATGGAAACGGTACGCCCTGATGCACGCGCCATGCTCGAGCGCAAGTCGAGTGCCTTCTCCGGCATCATTGGTCCGGATGGACGGGTTGTCGGCGAGGGGCTGGTGGATGAGGAGGGGATCGTCTACGCCGATATCGATCTCGGAAAATGTATCCAGCCCAAGCAGATGCATGACATCACAGGGCACTACAATCGTTTCGACGTGTTCCAGTTGAAACTCAACCGGAAGGCGCAGTTACCGATTTTCCTGGGCCGCAATCCGGACACCGATGGTGGCGTGGAAGCAGAGCCCGAGGCCGGGTCGTTCGAGCTCTCCGAACCGCAAGCGTGACAGGGGAGCGAACCATGAGCGACGTTGACAAGAGAGACGACCGCCTGGGCCGTGCCCGGGTGCGGGATACAGCCGAGTTGGAGGACTACTACGCGGATCTCGCGGGATTCGAGACCGGTGCACTATGGACCGTGGCCAATGACATCGAGCCTTGGGAGCCGACGCCGAAATCGACCCCGGTCCTCTGGCGTTTCGCCGATTTGCGGCCGCATGTCGTGCGTGCGATCGATCTGGTCCGTCCGGAGGATGCAGGGCGCCGGGTGGTCTATCTGCGCAATCCGAAGCGGCGCGAGGTCAGCGCCGCCTGTGGCTGGCTGTTCTCCGGCATCCAGGTGATGAAGGCCGGGGAACGCGCGGGAGCACACAAGCATGCCGCCTCAGCGCTCCGCTTTATCATGGAGGGCCAGGGAGCCTATACCATTGTCGATGGTCATAAGGTCACGCTTGGTGCACGCGACTTTGTGCTGACCCCGAACGGATCCTGGCACGAGCACGGCGTCGCCGGCAACGGGAGCACATGCATTTGGCAGGACGGGCTGGACATCCCTCTGACAAACGCTCTTGAAGCAAATTTCTACGCCGTGCACCGGGACGATTACCAGGTCACCACTCTGCCTGTAAATGACAGTCCGCTGAGTTATGGCGCCCCGGGTCTGCGACCGGCCCTGGACAGGTGGGACAAGCCCTATTCGCCGTTGCTCTGCTACCGCTGGGAGCCAACCTACGAGGCGCTGCAAAACTATTCGATGGTCACCGACGGCTCGCCTTACGACGGCGTGAAGATGGATTACGTCAACCCGACGACCGGTGGCGACCCAATGCTGACCATGGGCGCCTCGATGCAGTTGTTGCGACCGGCTGAGCATACCAAGGCACACCGCCACACGGGCAACGTAATATACCAGGTTGCCAAGGGCGAAGGCTATTCGGTCATCGGCGGCCAGCGCTTCGATTGGCGGGAGAAGGACATCTTCTGTGTGCCGCCTTGGACCTGGCATGAACATTGTAATCTGCAGGACGGCGATGACGCCTGCCTGTTCTCCTTCAACGACATGCCGGTGATGAAGAAGCTCGGCTTCTATGCCGAGCAGGCCCTGAACGAAAATGGTGGTCATCAGGTCGCTCCCCATCGCACCAGGAACGGATTCGACACATGAAACTGGTTACGTATCGTGCCTCGGCCGAGGCGGAAGGTCGTCTTGGTGTTATCCATGACGGGATGGTCATCGATGTCGAGCGGCTTGGACGAGCAGCGGGGTCAGCCTTCGCCTCGACAATGCTCGGATTGATCGACGAGGGGCCCGATGCGCTGGCTGCCCTCGATCGAGCACTCGAGGTGACGGAAAGCAAGCGTCCGGTGGGGATTGCCGTTCCACTCGAGAACGTGCGCTTGCTGGCGCCAATTCCGCGTCCGCGCAAGAACATCTTCGGTATCGGGCTGAACTACGTCGAACATGTAGCGGAAAGCGCCAAAGCGCTCGACACGTCCAAGAGCTTGCCGGAGAAACCGATTGTGTTCTCGAAACCGCCAACTTCGGTGATCGCGGATGGCGAGCCGATTCTGCACAATGCGGCGATGACGCGACAGCTCGATTGGGAGGTCGAACTGGCCGTGATCATAGGCAAACGCGCCACACGGATCTCGAAAGACAAGGCGATGAGCCACGTCTTCGGGTATTCGGTGATCAACGATGTCTCTGCACGGGACAACCGGCGCGCAGGACAGTGGATTTTTTCCAAGGGCCAGGACAGCTACTGCCCATTCGGCCCGGCCATCATTACCGCCGAGGAAATCGGAAACCCGCATGATCTCGTTCTCTGGCTGAAGAAGAACGGCGAGGAGAAGCAGCGCTCCAGTACGAAGCACATGCTTTTCGATATCCCGACGCTCATCGCGGATATCTCTTCTGGCATCACGCTCGAACCAGGCGACATCATTGCAACCGGCACCCCGGCAGGCGTCGGTGCGGGCCGCGACCCACAGGAATGGATGTGGCCGGGCGATGTCATCGAATGCGGGGTCGACGGGATCGGTGTGCTTCGCAATCCCGTCGTGAAGATCGGAGACTGATCGATGGTCTCCAGCTACAAGATCGGCCAGATCGTGCCTTCCTCCAACCTGACGATGGAGCGCGAGATCCCGGCCATGTTGCGCGCCCGCGAGGCGGTATTGCCGGAGCGATTTTCCTTCCACTCCAGTCGGATGCGGATGCGGAAAGTAACCGCGGCGGAACTGAAGACAATGGACCGTGACAGCGATCGCTGCGCGCTGGAGTTGTCAGACGCGGATGTCGACGTGTTGGGTTATGCCTGCCTGGTGGCGATCATGTCGATGGGCAAGGGCTATCACCGCGAAAGTCAGGAACGACTGCACAAGGTGACCGTAGACAACGGCCATCCTGCGCCTGTCGTCAGCTCCGCCGGCGCGCTGGTCGCTGGGCTGCATCTAATGGGGGCAAAGCGGATCTCTATCGTCACGCCCTACGTGCGGCCGCTGACTGATATGGTAGCAGAATACATTGAGGCGGAAGGGGTCGAGGTCAGCGATTCCATCGCGCTTGAAATCCCGGACAATCTGGAGGTGGCTGCACAGGATCCAATGAACCTGATGGACATATACAAGCAGGTGAACCTGAAAAACATCGATGCGCTGGTGTTGTCGGCCTGCGTTCAGATGCCTTCGCTTGCGGCGATCCAGATGGTCGAGGACGAATGCGGCATCCCGGTGCTCTCGGCCGCAGTCGCCACCACACATCAGATGCTCACCGCCCTTGGTCTCGAAGCACGAGTGCCAGGTTGCGGAAATTTGCTCTCGGGAAAATACTGACTTTCGGGTCGTGGGGGCAGCCAATTGACAGGCATGGCTGTGACTACCGCACCTCGAAATCAGCGTGATGATGTGGCGGTCTTGTCGGCCCTCGACTGTGCCGTTGAGTCAATCCGGAATGCCCATCCGTAGGGACAGGTCGACGACCTGAGAAATTTGGCCAATGATACGTCTGGCGGCCTCCTCCGTGACCCGATCAAGCCCCTCAAGGTGCAAAGTGACCAAGTAGAGGCCCCGGTCGGGGACCACTGCACCGAGTTCCCGGAAATCCCTGAACGCCGTGATCATTTCAGGTTCCTGGATCAGTTCGGCATCCGAGCGGTCCTTGACATCGCGCTTGTCGGTGAAGGGCTAGAAGTTCGAGTCGTATTTGATCCCGTAGGGCAGGTCGATGCAGATCGTCTGCACCTTCGAGATGGTGTTGCTGGCGGCTGCGCGGATTCCCTCGCCCAGCGAGAAACTTCCGCAACGGACGGCACCCGAACTGCTGCCGATGGGCAATAGCGCTCTTCAAATGCTGGATCAGCCACAACATTCCCTGAGACCACCGCTTAACTCCCTGTTCTTCCCCAGGAACTCCCTGATTACACAATCGGGTTTCCCTGTTCCATCCCGCAGGGAAATGCCTTCAAGTAATTGAAAATGCGCGTATATTCCGGACGGTTTGGCGCGATCTCCTCTCAAGCAGCGGCGAATTCCCTGTATTTTCCCTGTAAATGCACTGACGACGGGAGAGACGGGTTCGCAGACGACTGCAAGCACCGCCAGCGCCTACCGTGAGCGCCCTTTCCGTTCATCGCCGCGCACCGGAAACCCCGGAGAACCGCACCTTGCGGCAGCCGGTTTGCGGGCCGTCGCGGTCGCGCTTCGGATCTCTGAAGTCGCCAGTTCTTGCCGGCCTCCCGTCTCTTGCGCCGCATCCTGCCGGTCGCGCGAAAGGGCGGCTCCGACGGGCCCGGTTGGACGGATCTCGCCCGTCGAACGCCGCTTGACGGCGGACGAACCCCAGTGGAAGGGCAGTCACGCAAGGCCCGCCGGGCCAGTGTGCCGTCAACGTTTGCGCAGGTCGGTGCGCAGCTCGGCGATGGCGACGCGCAGTTCAGCGACTTCCTTGGCCAGATCGGCGCGTTCCTCGGCCGCCTTTTCGTCGGCCGCGCCATGCATGGCGTTAACGATGATGGCGATGAAGAGGTTCAGCACGATGAAGGAGGTAACCAGAATGAACGGGACGAAGAAGATCCAGGCGTAGGGGTGCTCGGTCATCACCGGACGCACGATCCCCATGGACCAGGATTCCAGCGTCATGATCTGGAAAAGCGAGTAGAGCGAGGCGCCGATCGAGCCGAACCAGTCGGGGAAACCGGCACCGAACAGCTTCGTCGCCATCACCGCCGAGACATAGAACACCAGGAATAGCAACACGATCACCGAGCCCATCGCCGGAATTGCCGACAACAGCCCCTGGATCACCTGGCGCAGGCGCGGCATCACCGACAACAGTCGAAGCACGCGCAAGACGCGCAGTGCGCGGAGCACCGAGACCGCTTCGCCTGCCGGCACCAGTGCGATGCCGACGACCGCGAAGTCGAACACGTTCCAGCCGCTGAGGAAGAAACGGTGGCGGTAGACGATCAGCTTGATCATCAGTTCGACGACGAAAATGGCCAGAGCGGCCCGGTCCAGCAGCCGTAACCAGTCGCCGAAGCCGGCCATGGCCGCGGGCCAGGTTTCCAGGCCCAGCACCAACGCATTGACCAGGATAACGACGATCAATCCGTTCTGTACGCGGTTCGATTCGATGAAGCGTCGGAGTTGCTGCATGGGCGCGGCCTAACCAGCGCTTGCCAATGAAGCTTGCGGACCCTGTCGCAGGGCCGCGCGGGACGCGGCGAAACCGAAGATGCCGGACAGAGAGAAGTCCCTCAGCACCCTGAGCCGCACGGCGTTGATCTTCACCTGGGCGGCAGCGGCCATCAGGGCGATACCGACCAAGGATTCCCGTCGCCGGAAATCGTCGATAGCTTCCCGCAGCCGCGCCGTCATCAGTCATCTCCCGGTCGGTTCATCCCAAAAGGCAATGCGGGAACTCCAATCCGGGATACCCGGTCAGTTGACCGAGAGCCCGGTCTCTCGGATCGACTCGGCCGGTTCTCTCGGAGGAATCTCCGGATCCGGCAATCACGCAACCGGAACCGGGGCCGCGCCGGCGGTCCTGGAACGGATGCCGGTTGGCGGAGCGTTGCCGGAGCGTATCGGAATGAGTTTCCTCGAGACTGGCGGAGTCGCCGCATCGCCTTCGGTCATATAAAGATCCCGTCTGCTTTTTCAACAGGTTAACGGCCGATGTGCGTTCCGGCGTCAAACCGGGCCAGGAGCCGGAAAGCACAAGGCGGATCAGCTCACTGGGTTCGTCGCGTCGGCCCCGTCAGCCCGGCACGCGACCGTCATGTCATGACCGGCACTCCCGCATTTCGGCGTTCGAGCCAGGCCAGCAGCGGACCGGCGACGAAGAGCGACGAGGTGGTCGCGATGATGACGCCGGCGATCATCGGCCGGGCGAAATCGGAGACCGCCGGGCCGCCCCAGATCGCCATGGGGATCAGCGCCGCGAGCGTCGTGCCGGAGGTGAAGACGCAGCGCGCCAGTACCTGGTTCAGGCTCCGGTCGATCAGGCTTCGCAGGTCGCCGGACGCGTCGGCCCGCATGGCCTCGCGGACCCGGTCATAGACCACGACCTTGTCGTTCACCGAATATCCGATCAGGGTGAGCAGCGCGACGACGGTGGTCAGGTTGAACTCCCAGCCCGTCAGCATGATCACGCCGAGCGTCTTGGTCACGTCGAGCGCCAGCACGACGATTGCCGAGGCCGCGAAGCGCCATTCGAAGCGCAGCCAGATGTAGGCGAGCATCGCGAGCACCGCCGCGGCGAGGGCCATCGCGCCGATCCAGGCAAGTTCGCCGCTGACCGTCGGGCCGACCAGGTCGATCCGGGCGAAGGCGGCATCGCTCACGACGGTCCGAACGGCGGCCTCGAGTGCCCCGACGGTCGCCTGCGTTGCCTCGCCCTGCAGGCGCAACAGGACCTCGGTCGGCGCCCCGAAGGTCTGCAGCGTGACGTCGCCGAAGTCGCCGAGGGCCGCGCGCAACCCGGCCAGGGGGATCGCCTTCGTCGCGGTGACCGCCATCTGCACGCCGCCGGTGAAATCGACGCCCCAGCGCGGCCCCGGCCACACGATGGCGGCAAGGGAGAGCGCGGTCAGGAGCGCCGACAGCGTCAGCGCGGCCCGCCCGTGGCGCAGGAACGACCGGCTTCCCGGCGCGGGGACCCGCCCGACGAGCGGCGGGATTTCCAGCCGTGCCAGGCGGCGCCGACGCACCCATCCCTCCATCACGATCCGCATCAGGGTGATCGCGGTGAACATCGAGACAAGGATGCCGATGCTCATGGTCACGGCGAAGCCCCGGATCGCCCCGGCGCCCAGCAGGAAGAGCAGCAACATCGCCAGAAGGGTGGTGACGTTGGCGTCGAGGATGGTCGACCAGGCCTTGTCGTAGCCCCGCGTCAGCGCCAGCGCGGCGCGGGCGCCGCCGGCGGTTTCCTCCCGGATCCGGCTGAAGATCAGGATATTGGCGTCGACGGCGATACCGAGGCAGAGAATGATGCCGGCGATCCCGGGCAGGGTCAGCGTCGCCCCGAGCAGGCCGAGTAAGGCCAGCGTCAGGGCCACGTTCAGGCCGAGAACGGCGGATGCGAGCAGCCCCCATGGCCCGTAGAGGCCGACCATGGTGGCGACCACCAGGGCGAGCCCGACCAGTCCCGTGACCAGCCCGGAGCGGATCGAATCCGCCCCCAGCGAGGCGCCGACGGTGCGTTCCTCGATCACCTCGAACGATGCCGGGAGTGCGCCCGAGTTCAGGATGACCGCCAGCGTCTGCGTTTCCCCGGTCGTGAAATCGCCGGTGATCTGACCCTTGCCGCCCATGATCGCCTGCCGGATCACGGGCGCGGTCAGCACTTGGCCGTCGAGGATGATGGCGAACTGCCGGCCGACATTGGCCGCCGTGATCTCGCCGAAGGTCCGGGCCCCGGCGGCATCGAGGCTGAAGGTCACGGCCGGCTGGCCGGTCTGCTGGTCGAACCCGGCCGCCGCGCTCTTCAGGTGGTCGCCACGCAGCGCCACCCTGTCCGCGACCGCCAGCCTTCCGCCGCCGCGCAGGGGCAGCAGGCTGTAACCCGGCCGCGCCGTCGTTGCGCCTTCGTCGACGAGATGGAAGCTCATCTGCGCCGTCGAGCCGAGCAACTGGCGCAGGTGGCCCGGGTCGTCCACGCCGGGCAGCTGCACGAGGATGCGGTCCTCGCCGACCCGGCTGACCCGCGGTTCGGACACGCCGATCTCGTCGATCCGGTGGCGGATGACTTCAAGGCTTTTCGTCGCCGCGTCGGAGGCCATGCGGTCGAGCGCTGCGCTGCCCAGTCCGATGCGGATCTGCCCGCCGCTTCGATCGACGGTGAGGCGCGGCGGTTCGCCCGGCCGGCGGTATGCCGCTGCCAGGCTTTCCAGCGCGGCGGCCGTTCCGGGCGTGTCGGGAAGGATGAAATCCGAGCCGTCCCTCTGCAGGGTGCGCGGATCCGCACCACCGGCGCGCAGCAGGTCGCGCAGGCTGTCCGACAACTCGCGGGTCGCGGTCCGGGCGAGGTCCGCGCGGTCGACGGCGAGCAGAAGATGCGCGCCGCCCTGCAGGTCGAGGCCGAGCGAAACACTATTGGCCGAGAGGAAGGCCGGCAGCGACGCGCGCGTCCTGTCGGTGAGGAAATTCGGGAGCGCCATCAGGATCCCGAGGATCAGGATGATGGCATAGGTCGCGAGGACCCAGATCGGTCTGCGCATGGCAATTTCCTTGCTAGGAAAGTCGTACTCGAGTTCGCGTCAGGACGCGTTCGAGGGCGGCCCCCTTGCAGGCGGACAGTCGACCGGGCGACACGGCCGGAGGCTGGACCGGAACGGCCCGACGGTCTCGGCGATGCGTGGATCGG
Organism: Oceanibacterium hippocampi; assembly: GCF_900172325.1. Taxonomy (GTDB): domain Bacteria; phylum Pseudomonadota; class Alphaproteobacteria; order Sneathiellales; family Sneathiellaceae; genus Oceanibacterium; species Oceanibacterium hippocampi. The sequence goes on from NZ_FWFR01000005.1 coordinate 29,322, forward strand.
GTTCCCGATCCGGTGCGGGATCGGACGGGTCGGCGTCGGGGGCATCCGCCTGTGTCGCGGCCAGCCGCTGGACCGATGGCATGATGGCGGTCGTCTGCCATTGCGCCGCGACGGCCCCGTCATCGGACCGGGGCGCCGTCTGACCCGGCGCGGGATTATTCCCGGCCGACGACAGGCCTGGGGCCTGGCCCAGCACCAGGCCCAGTACCAGGCCCAGCGCCAGACCCAGCATCAGGCAGCGTGTCGCGAACAGGCGCGTGCCGGCGGATATCCCCGTCATCGCGCCGCCCAGACGTATGCCGCGTAGGCGACCAGCAGCGCCGCCCCGGCAACACGCCCGATGGACGGCCGCGTGAGCAGGATCGCGGTCAACAGGCCCGACGTCGCGATCATCACCGGCAGGTCGAACACAAGGAAACGGCCGGCCACCGGGATCGGCGTGATCACCGCGGTCAGGCCGAGGATTCCCAGCACGTTGAAGATGTTCGATCCGACGATGTTGCCGATGGCGATCTCCGATTGCCGCCGGAACGCGGCGACGAGGGAGGTGGCGAGTTCCGGCAGGGAGGTGCCGACGGCAACGACCGTGAGGCCGATGAAGGCCTCCGAGATGCCATGAAGGCGCGCGAGGCTCACGGCGCCGTCGACCAGCAGGCGGGCGCCGATCATCAGGGCGGCAAGGCCGACCGAGACCCAGAGCAGTGCCTGCCAGATCGGCATGCGCCGGACGCCGTCGTCGGCGCCGTCCGCCGCCGCCGTCAGGAAGGCCCAGACCAGGCTGATCGCCAGGCCGCCGAGCAGCAGGGTGCCGGACAGGCGGCCCATTTCGCCGAGCCAGAAGAGCGGGACGAGGGCCAGCGCGGCAGCCATCATGACAGCGGTATCGCGGACCAGCGTGCCGCCGACGACGCGGATCGGCCAGATCAGCGCGGACAGCCCGATGATCAGCAGGATATTGCCGATGTTCGAGCCGACGATGTTGCCGATCGCGATGTCCGGCACGCCCTGCAGCGCCGCGTCCACCGAGACCAGCAGTTCGGGGGTCGAGGTGCCGAAGCCGACGACCGTCAGGCCGATCAGCAGCGGCGGTATCGCGAAGATCCGCGCAATGCCGACAGCGCCCCGCACGAGAGCCTCCCCACCGAAGAAAAGGCCGAGCAGTCCACCCGTCAGAAGAAGGTAATCCACGCCACTCGCCTCGGCTATCCGTTCACGATCGAACCGGTGAAGACTTCAGGAACTGCGCCGTCGCCGCCGCCATCTGGTCCACCTGCGGCGCAGCCTGATGATCGCGGCCGACACGGCGGGCCGGAGTACCGGCAGGTCGATGGCCAGCAGCAGAAGGCCGAGCGGGACCATCCACAGGCCGAGGATCGGCAGGAACGACAGCAGGCCGCCGATGACAAGAAGCACCGCGAGCGGGAAACGCAGCAGGAAGCCGGATCTGCCGCGTAGTGCGCCGATCGCCGCCGCGAGACCCGGCGCCAGGCGGGACAGGGCGCGGAACTGGCGGTCAAGCCGCCGCAGTTGCCGATCGGCCATGCTAGCACCCGGCGGGGATCCGTGCCGCCGCCCCTGCGCGCGGCTCGCTCGACTGTCGGGAAACTTCCAGATCTGCAGGCATCAAGGGACGTCCGGTGAGGGCGAGCGCGCGCGCCGCCGGCGGGAGCCGAAGGGCAAGCGATCGCACTCGACGCGATCCGTCCTCACGACACGATGTCGTCAGAGGCTCCGGATCGCCCCCGGAAGTTGTGCATGCGGCAAGGGGCTTGCAAGACCGGTGCGGGAATAGTTCTGCGCGATGGCCGGACGTGGCCTAACCGAAGGCGCGGTTCCTGTCGCATTCCGCGACCGCGTCGGCGAGGCGGCGCATGGCGCTCGCGATGCTCTTCTCGGAGAGCGCGGCGTAACCGAACAGCAGCGTGTCGCGGACCCGCGGGTTGTCGGCGGTGATGAAGGCCCCGCCGGAGCCCGGCACATAGATGCCGACGCCGCGGGCGGCCGACCGCCGTTCGATCTCGCGGGCGTCGCCGAAGCCGGCCGGCAGGCGAAGCGATAGATGCATGCCGCCGCGCATGCCCCGGATCTCCGCGCCGGGAAAGATCCCGGTCAGCGCCTCGACCAGCAGGTCCCGGCGGCGCTTGTAGATCGCCCGGATCCGGCGCAGGTGGCGCAGGAAGCCGCCCGACGTCATGAACTCCGCCATCGCCGCCTGTTCCAGCCATGCGTTGCCGTTGCTGGTCAGCGACTTCCATTCCCGGAGCGCGCCGGACAGCGTCGGCGGCGCGACGATGAAGCCCAGGCGGAGGCCGGCGGCGAGCGATTTCGAGAAGGTCCCGAGGTAAAGCACGCGGCCGCGGCCATCGAGGCCGCGCAGGGCGGTCAGCGGCGCCCCCTCGTAGCGAAAGTCGCCGTCGTAGTCGTCCTCGATTACGTAGCTGTCGGTCCGCTCGGCCCAGTCCAGCAGGTTCAGGCGCCGTTCCGGCGACAGCGTGACGCCGAGCGGATACTGATGCGATGGCGTGACATACAGGATGTTCCGCCGACCCGCCGGCAGGCGCGAGACGTCGATGCCGTCATGGTCGACCGGGACGGGATGGGGCGTGAATCCGCAACTTTCGAACAGGAAGCGCGAGCCCTGGTAGCAGGGATCCTCGTGCACGAAGGTTCTCGAGAAACCGGCCAGTGCGCGCGCGACCAGGTCGAGGCCGTCCTGCGAACCGTTGACGATGACGATGTCGTCGGCCCGGGCCGAGACACCGCGCGCCGGGCCGATATGTTCGGCAATGCCCTGCCGCAATTCACGCAGGCCCTGCGGGTCCTGGTACTCGGCCAGCCGGGCGCCGCCGTAGCGTACCTTGGCATCGAGGATCCGCCGCCACTCGTTGGCGGGGAAGGTCGCGGCGTCGACCCGGCCGATCCAGAAATCGTGCTCAAGCCGGCCGCGGTTCGGGCTGATCACGGTCTGCGCCCTGATCCCGCCCGTGACGGGATGAAGGCCGTCATTGTTGTCATTGGCGAGGGCGTCGCCGTCATCGGCGGCGGCGGTCGCGATTGCCATCGCCGTTTCGGGCAGGGTGGCGCTGACGAAGGTGCCGACATTGGGCCGGCTCTCGATATAGCCCTCGCTCCGCAGCTGCTCGTAGGCGAGCACGACGGTGTTGCGCGACACGCCGAGCTGTTCGCTCAGCGCGCGCGAGGCCGGTACCGGATCCCCGCTGCGCAGCTTGTTGTCGAGGATCAGCCGCCTGATCTGCTCGAACAACTGGCGTTGCAGCGTGCGCGGATCACTCGAACTGATCGCCAGCACGACCTGCATCTCGAGCCCCTCCCTCAAGGCGGATACTAGCCGAGTATCGCCGGCGGAATGGTACCACAGGGCCGGGAAGATCTGGGTCCGGACCTATCCGATGGTGCCGGTGGCAAGCCGGTAGACCCAGTATCCGCCTTCCTGGAAAACCAGCGAGGCGTCGGGCACCTGGCCGAGGCGGGCCGAACTGAAGGGCAGCAACTGGCCGAGCAGGGTGGCGTTGCCGATCGTGTCGGCGAAATAGTAGGCCCTGAGCGCGTTGGCGTCGCGCCGGATCACCGCATAGGCGGCATAGCCTTCGTCGCGAACCCAGGTCTTCACCAGCTTGCTCGCGTCGTGGACATTGCCGGAGCCGGGGAAATCGCGGAGGCCGACGGAAAAGCGTTCCGGCGCGGCGACGCCGAGATCGAAGGCGTCGCGAACATGGAGGACGAGGTAGCTGTCCCGGCCCTCGGCCAGGTCGCGGAGACGGGCGACGCCATCCGTCGCAGCGGCGCCGAGCGCCTCGACGAACGCGCTGAACAGCGCATCCGCCTGGCGGTCCGGTCCGGGGCGCCAGCGATCCTCTATCCCGAGGATCGCCGGCCGGGCGCCGGTCCACGGGTCGGGCAGCCGCACGGTCGCGCGGTCGTCGGCGCCGGCGAGCGGGAAACGCGCCGGCAGCATCGCGGCCAGCCTGCCCGACAGCGCCGGCATGGCGTAGACGAGACTGTCCGCCGGCAGGTGCGTCCGGAGCGCCTCGACCAGCCGACGCTCCTCATCGACGGAAATGTCGGATCGCAGCACCGGCTCGCCGATCTCGCTGGTCCAGCCGACGATCAGGTCCGGCCCGCCGTCCCGGCTCAGGACCTCGCCCCTGGCGACGACCTTGCCGCCGAAGGCGGTCTTCACGCTGACCGTCATCGGCGTCGCCCCGGGGACCGCCCCGGCGAGCGCCTGCGCGTCACCGGACGGCTGGGCCGCTTCGGCCATCTCGTAGACGTAGGGCGGCGGCGGATCCTCCGCCTGCAGGGCATAGACGGTGAGAATCCCGCCGGCGATCAGCATCGCCACACCGATCCCGGTCGCGAGACCGGGCGCGGTGCGGGATTCCGGGATGCCGGCGAGATCCATTGCTCAGTCCCGCCGGCGGCGGCGGATCGCCGGCAGCAGCAGGAGCGCGAGGCCGAATCCCGCCAGCGCGACGCCGGCGCCGCCCGCGGCGGCCCGTTTCACGGGTGTGTCGAGATCGAGCAGCCCGCGCTTGTCGCCACCGGACTCCAGCATCTCGACGCGCTGCAGCAATGCCGCCTTCTCGCGCAGCTGCGTGTCGGCATCCTTGATCCGCGCCAGGCTGCGGATCAGGCGCGACCAGCCCTCCGAGTAGGTGAAGCCGCCCGGATGCACGTGGGCCAGGCCCTTGAAGTGCTTCATGACATGCTGTTCCCACATCTCGGCGAACTCGTAGTCGATGGCGGTCGGGAAGTTCCCGGACGAGAAGAACAGGCCGGCAAAGGCGCCCGGGCTGTCGGCATCGGGCTTCGGCGGCGCCGGGCGGTTGGTCGTCTGGCCAACCAGCAGCTTGTCCTCGTAGAGCCGGTTCATCACGCCGCGGGCTTCCTTGACGAGCTCGATGCCCTGCTTCGTGCCCTCGTCCATCATGTCGAGGTAGGCGCGGGCGAAGGACGGCGAATGGCAGTTGGAACAGGTCGTGACCCACGATTCCTTGCGGTCCTGGAACCATTCGTGGCCCAGGTTCTCGGCGATTTCCGGCTTCGGTTCGAAGCCCCAGCGCACCTTGCGGACCAGGTTGTGACCGTATTCGCCCTCATATTCCATGTGACAGGTCTGGCAGGTCGGGCCGGTCTGCCCGCCCGCGCCGAAGGCCGTCGAAAGCGGCTGCTGCCAATCCCAGTCATGGCCCTGCGTGGCATAGACAACGCCGTGCTTGGACATGCTGAAGGCTTCGAACTCGTTGTGATCGACGCCGTTGTGACAGGTCGAGCAGGTCTCCGGCTTGCGCGCCTCGGCGGCCGAGAACTCGTGGCGGGTATGGCAGGAATTGCAGGTGTTCTGCATGGTGTGGCAGAGCGAGCAGCCATCGGCGACCTCGCGCTGTTCCATGCCGGCCCAGATCGCGGTCTCGACGTTGGCCTGCCATGACAGGGCATGCGACGGCCGGCCGGCCGGCCATTGCTCCTGCGGCCAGGTGAGCGTGTCGCGCTCGGACTCGCGCTCGGCGAACTGCTGCACGTGGCACTGCCCGCAATCGGCCGCGTCGGGCATCTTGAGGTCGGCCTTGTGATTGCCCTTCAGCGCACCGACCCTCATGTGGCAGTCGATGCAGCCGACGTCATCGAGGTTCTGACCCTCGGGCAGCACGCCCATCGAATGCAGGTTCGCCTCGACCTGGTCGATGAGCTCCTTCTTGTAGGCGCGTGAATCCCCGGCCGGCAGGCCGCGGATCTCGTCCAGGTCGCCGTGCACGCTCTTCTGCCACGAATGGACCCAGCCGGGCGTCACGGTCGAATGGCATTCGACGCATTCCTCGCGGGTCGCCTCGAAATCCATGTCGGGCGCCACATAGAGCGTCTTCGGATCGAGATAGCGGGTGAACGGCGTCGGCTGCCAGAGCTCGCCGAACGCGCCCTTTCCGTGCCCCTTGCCGGGATCGTAGTAGCGCTTGATCAGCGCGCCGTAGAGATCCTTCGGTGGGGCGTCCCGGGTCAGACCGAGTGCCTCGTAGGTCTCGTCCGGGATGTCGGCGCCCGCCGGCGGCGAAGCGGCGAGCAGGAGCGGCAGGAAGAACATTCCGAAAAACAGGTGCAAGCAGTGGCGTAGCATGACGGCAGTCCGATCCGGCTGTTCGAACGAGCCTCAAGCATCGCAGGCCTCTTGTATAAGCGTAGGTCCATGTAATGGGAAAATCATGGAGCCGGATGTCGGTGACGACCGGTGCCGGTATCGCCGCACGCGCCGCTCAACCATTTGTGTCCTCCGAGGCATCGCACCGTGACTTTGACGGGTGGCCGGAACGGGATAAGACTGGTCGATAATCGACAGGGGTCCCGGTGACGCGAATGCCGACAAGAGAAGACGATCTTCGGGTCGTTCCGCCGACCAAGTGCTGGCCGCCGGCCTGCCATATGCGACTGGTCGCCCGCGACCGGCTGTCCTCGGTGGCCGGGCGGCTCGACCGCCTGCGCCTGGTCTGCGTGACCGCCCCGGCCGGCAGCGGCAAGAGCACGCTGATGACCCAGTGGCACGGGATGCTGGCCGAGGGGGAGGCCGCCTGGCTGTCGCTGGAACGCGCCGACCGGGAACCGGCCAACTTCGCGGCCGCGCTCGCGGCGGCCCTGAAGGGCAGGGTTCCGTCGCTGGGCGCCGCCTTGCAGGCGATCCTGTCCTCGCCCGAGCCCGTGTTGCTCCGCCGTACCGTCGATCATGTCCTGGTCGAACTGGCGATGCACGACCGGCGTTTCGTGCTGATGCTGGACGATGCCCATCACCTGATCGGCAGCGGGGCGGAAGAGGCGCTGGCCCGGCTGATCGCCCAGGCGCCGCCGTCGCTCACCGTCGTCGTCGGTTCGCGCGACCGGCTTTCGCTGCCGATTTCGCGGCTGCTGCTGAGCGGCAGCGCGCTTGAGATCGGCTGGGACGAGCTTCGCTTCACGGCCGGGGAGGCGGGAATCCTGCTCAACGAGGCGGCCGGTGACGGTCTCGGCGCCGATATCGTGGACGTCGTGACGCGCCGCACCGAGGGGTGGGCGACCGGGCTCCAGCTCGCCGCGATGACACTCCGCCAGCGGCCCGACGGCGCCGACCTGCGCTCGCTGTCCGGCCGCAGCGTCGATGTCGCGAATTACCTGCTCGAGGACGTGTTCAGCGCGCTGGCCCCGTCCGACCGTGATTTCCTGATGAATACCTCGGTTCTCGACCGCTTCAGCGCCGGGCTGGCCGAGGCGGTGTCCGGCCGGGACGACGCGCGGGCGATCATCGAGCGGCTGGAGCACGGCAACCTGTTCCTGTTGCGGCTCGACGACCGGCGGGAGTGGTTCCGCTACCATCACCTGTTCCAGGAGTTCCTGCAGAGCCGGCTCGACGTCGCCCATCCGGGCCGGCGGGATGACCTCTATCGCCGTGCCGCGCACTGGTGCGAGGCCGCCGACCTGCTGCGGGAGGCGATGACCTATGCCCGGCGGGGCCGGCACATGGAGCACCTGGCCGACCTGCTGGAGCGGGCGGGTCGGCAGATGTTCCGCCATGGCGACTTCAAGTCGCTGCGCGACTGGCTTGCCGTCCTGCCGCCGGGAACCCTGCAAAACCGGCGCGAGCTGTGCGTTCTCGCCGGCTGGGCCCATGCCTATCTGGGCGAGATCGCGGCGGCGCGGACCTGCGCGGCGATGGCGGCGAGTAGCCTTGCGCCCGAGGACCGCGCGACGCGGGCGGAACTGGCGGTCATGCGCACGACATTCGGCGTGATCCAGGCGGACGAGCCGGAGTCGCACGACCTGCCGTCGAATGTCGTCGACCATCTGCCGTCCGACAAGCCGGCGCTGCTCGGCTTCGGCCATGTCGCCGTCGGTTACACGCTTCGCGCGGAAGGCCGGCTCGACGATGCGCTGGCGGCGTTCGAGCGCGGCATCGCCATCACCGAGCGCCCGGAAACCGCCCTGGTCAACCTGCTGGCCCGCTTCAATATCGGCGCGCTGCTGGTGTTCATGGGACGTCCGGCCTCGGCCGAGGAGCGGCTGCGCCAATCGCTCGAGGTGGCCCGGGCACGCGGCTGGGACGAGAGCATCGGGGCCGGCTTTCTCAACGTGCAGCTCGGCATCGCGCTCCGCGAGCAGAACCGGCTGCGCGACAGCATCGCCGCGCTCGGCCGGGGCATCGAACTGCTCGAGGCGGGCGAGGGCTATGGCTATCTCGGCGTCGGGCTGGCCGAGCGCGCCCGCAGCCATCGCGCCGCCGGCAACGGCAACGCCGCCGCCCAGGATCGCGACGCGGCGCGCCGCCTTGCCGACGAACGCGGGATCACGCGGGTCCGTTTCCGGGTCGATCTGCTGGACGCGCGGACCGCGCTCGGCGGCGGACGGCTGGACGAGGCGCTGGCCTGCCTGGAACAGTTGCGGAGCGGGCTGGTCCCGCCGTCGGACGACGGCGGCGTGCTCAACGAGAAATACGAGATCTTCCTCGTGCAATGGTGCCGGCTGCTGCATGGCCAGCTGCGCATGGCGGAAGTGGTCCGGGTCGCCGGACTCGGCGTCGGCAGTGCGCTGGCCGCCGGCCGGCACCGGAACGCGGTCGCCTTCCTGGTCCTCCAGGCGGCGGCCTGGAAGGGGCTTGGCGTTCCCGGCAAGGTTCGCGACAAGCTCGTGCGTGCGCTCGAGCTGGTTCGCGGCGAGGGCTGCGTGCGGCCGTTCCTTGCCGCCGGCACGACGCTGCTCGACGATCTCGCGGAGCTGGCCGGTGATCGCGCGCTGGCCGCTTCGGTGGTGCCGGTTCTCGCCGCCCTCGGCCGCCATTCGGAGGCGACAGACATCCCGATCCCGGTATTGCGATACCGCGAGACGCAGATCATCGGGCTGCTCACCCACGGCCTGCGCAACCGGGAGATCGGCGAGCGCCTGCGGATCTCCGAGGAAACCGTGAAATGGTATCTCAAGCAGCTCTACGAGAAGCTCGAGGTGCGCTCCCGGACCGAGGCCGTGCAGAAGGCTCGGGAGTACAACCTGCTCGCCTGAATCCCGCAGGATTGTTTCACACCCCACCATTCACCACCCGTTCGGGGGGTGAAGGTCCGAGGTCGCCAAACTAGTCTCCCGGAAAACGACAACCGGCCCGGGAGATGGCCGGAATCCTTCCTCAGGAGCGAAACGCACCATGAATCTGGCCGCGCTGCTGCAGCGTGCGGGCCGGGCGGATTTCAACCGTCCGGCCCTCGTCCTCGGCACTGACGTTACCGCGACCTACGGCGCGCTGGCACGCGACGCGGCGGTGCTCGGCCGGGCGCTGCGCGAGACCCTCGGCCTCGGCGCCGGTGACCGTGTCGCGATCGTCATGCGGAACGTGCCGGACTATGTGACGGTGCTGTTCGGCGCCTGGTGGGGCGGCCTGAGCGTGGTGCCGGCAAACGCCAAGCTGCATCCGAAGGAAATCGACTACATCCTGCGGGACAGCGGCGCCCGGGTCTGCTTCGTGACCCCGGATCTCGCGCCGTCCGTCGAGGGGACGAGCGCGGTCGCGGACGGCCAGGTGCGCGTGATCGAGGCCGGTTCGGCGGACTGGCGCGTGCTGCTCGAGACCGAACCGCTCGACGAACCGCTCACCGTCGAGGCCGATGCGATGGCCTGGCTGTTCTACACCTCCGGGACGACGGGCCGCCCGAAGGGAGCGATGCTCAGCCATCGCAACCTGTTCAGCATGACGGCCTGCTACTTCGCCGATGTCGACGCGATCGGGGCGGGCGACTGCATCGTTCATGCCGCCCCGATGAGCCACGGTTCGGGTCTCTACATCCTGCCCCACGTTGCCCAGGCGGCGGCCCAGGTCATTCCGGAAAGCGGCGGCTTCGACCCGGCCGAGATCTTCGCCCTGATGCGGGCGCACCGGGGCCTTTCGATGTTCGCGGCGCCGACCATGGTGCACCGGCTGAACGTCACGGCCGAGCAGGCCGACCCGGACACCGGCAACCTGAAGAGCATCATCTACGGCGGCGGGCCGATGTATCTCGCCGACTGCAAGCGCGCCTTCGCGCTGTTCGGGCCGAAGCTGATCCAGATCTATGGTCAGGGCGAGAGCCCGATGACCATCACCGCGCTGTCTCGGGCCCGCCACGCCGAGGCGATCGCGCGCGGCGACGACGCGCTGCTGGGCTCGGTCGGCGTGGCGCAGATGCTGGCCGACGTGCGGGTGACCGATGAAGGCGGAACGCCGCTGCCTGCCGGGGAGACCGGCGAGGTGGTCGTGCGCGGCCCGCAGGTGATGCCGGGCTACTGGCGCCAGCCGGACGCCACCGCCGCCACCATCCGCGACGGCTGGCTCCATACCGGCGACATGGGCGCAATGGCGGCTGACGGCTGTCTAACCCTCAAGGATCGCTCGAAGGACGTCATCATTTCCGGCGGCACCAACATCTATCCGCGCGAGGTGGAGGAGGCGCTGCTGCTTCATCCCGCGGTCCGGGAAGTCTCGGTGATCGGCCGGCCGGTCGCCGACTGGGGCGAGGAGGTCGTCGCCTTCGTCGTCCCGCGCCCCGGCGCGACGGTCGGCGCGGCCGACCTGGACGGCCATGTCCGCGACCACATCGCCCGCTTCAAGCGCCCCAGGCACTACCGCTTCTTGGAGGCCCTGCCGAAGAACCACTACGGCAAGGTCGCCAAGATCACCCTGCGCGAATGGCTCGACAAGGAAACAGAGCCCGCGCCTCCGCCAACCTGAAGGGAGACCAAGAGATGAAAGCGTTACTGACCGGTGCCTGTTGCGCACTGGCATTTGCCGGACTGGGCGGCGTTGCCCAGGCGGCGGGCATTTCCGGCGATGTCGTGAAGATCGGCGTCCTGAACGACCAGTCCGGCGTCTATTCTGACGCGACCGGCCCGGGCTCCACGCTGGCCGCGCAGATGGCGGTCGAGGAATTCGGCGGCAAGGTGCTGGGCGCGCCGATCGAGATCGTCGTCGCCGACCACCAGAACAAGGCCGACATCGCCGCCGGCATCGCCAACCGCTGGATCGACGACGAGGGCGTCGACGCCATCACCGACCTGCCGAACTCGTCGGCCATGCTGGCGGTGCAGGAAATCATGCGCAACAAGAAGCGCATCCTGCTGGAAAGCGGCGGCGGGTCGAGCGACTTCACCGGCACCCATTGCTCGCCCTACGGCTTCCACTGGACCTATGACACCTACAGCCTCGCCAAGGTGACCGGCAGCGCCATCACCAAGGAAGGCAGCAAGAAGTGGTTCAACGTGGTCGTCGACTATGCCTTCGGCGAGGCGCTGAACCGCGACCTGACGAAGGCCGTGGTCGAGTCCGGCGGCGAGGTCATCGGCGAGGTCAAGCACCCGATCAGCAATGCCGACTTCTCGTCCTACCTGCTGCAGGCGCAGGGTTCCGGCGCCGACGTGATCGGCCTGCTGAATGCCGGCGGCGACACCACCACGGCGGTCAAGCAGGCGGCCGAGTTCGGCATCACCCAGGCGGGCCAGAAGCTTGCCGGCCTGCTCGTGTTCGTGAACACGATCAAGGCGCTTGGCCTCGATACCGCGCAGGGCCTGCAGTTCACCGCCGCCTTCTACTGGGACCTGAATGACGAGACCCGGGCCTGGTCGCAGAAATTCTACGACCGCCACGGCGCCATGCCGTCCTTCATCCAGGCCGGCGTCTACTCGGCCGTCCTGCACTATCTGAAGGCCATCGAGGCGGCCGGCACCGACGATGCCGACGCCGTCGCCGACATGATGCGGAAGACCCCGGTGAACGACATGTTCGCCAAGAACGGCAAGATCCGCGCCGACGGCCGCATGGTCCACGAGATGTATCTGATGGAGGTGAAGAAGCCGTCGGAAGCCTCCGACAACGAGTGGGACCTGATGAAGCTGGTTCGCGCCGTGCCGGGCGAGGAAGCCTTCCGCCCGCTCAACGAAGGCGGTTGCCCGCTGGTCAAGTAAGTGCGTGGCCGGGGCGGGGCCAAGGCTCTCCCCGGCCGTCTCTCTTTCGGGAATTCATGTCATGAGCAAGGATTTCGACGGCCGTTCGGTGATCGTCCTCGGCGCGGGTTCGGTCGGTCCGGGCTGGGGCAACGGCAAGGCCTGCGCCGTCCGCTTCGCCCGCGAGGGCGCCCGGGTGCTCTGCGTCGACATCAACGCCGCGGCGGCCGAGGAAACCGCCGCCATCATCGCCCGTGAAGGCGGCAAGGCGCTCGCCCACAAGGCCGACGTCACCCGTTCGGACGACATCGAGGCGCTGGTCGCCCGCTGCGTCGAGACCTGGGGCGGCGTCGATGTCCTGCATCACAATGTCGGCATCGCCCGGGTCGGCGGCTGCGTCGACCTGCCGGAAGACGACTGGCGCCACATCATGGACGTCAACCTGACCAGTGCCTTCCTGGCCTGCAAGCATGTCCTGCCGGTGATGGAACGGCAGGGCAAGGGGGCCATCGTCGCCACGGGTTCGGTTGCCGGCATCCGCTATACCGGCGTGCCCTACGTCACCTATTACGCCAGCAAGGCGGCGCTCCAGCATCTGATGACCTCTGTGGCGCTGGAGTATGCCGCGAAGGGCATTCGCGCGAACACCGTGCTGCCCGGACTGATGCATACGCCGATGATCTTCCAGGGGCTGCCCGACGCCTACGCCGACGGCGACGCCGACCGGATGATCGCGGTGCGCGAACAGCAATGCCCGACCGGCGCAATGGGCGACGCCTGGGACGTCGCCGAGGCGGTCCTCTACCTGGCCTCGGACCGCGCCAAGTACGTCACCGGCACGACGCTCGCCGTCGACGGCGGCATCTCGATGAAGTTCACCTGACGAGAACCTGACGATCCGTGCCCCGGCGGGCCGAGGCCCGCCCGGCATTCCTTGAATCCAGATCGCCCCGGGAGGATAACCGATGGCCGAAGTCGCCATCCGCACCGAGAACCTGAGTGTCAGCTTCGCCGGCTTTCGCGCCGTCGACGGCGTCGATCTGTCCGTCGAGGCGGGAACGATTCATGCGCTCATAGGCCCCAACGGCGCGGGCAAGACGACCTGTTTCAACCTGATCACCAAGTTCATCCGCCCCTCCTCGGGACGGATCTGGCTGGGCGAACAGGACATCACCGCGCTCGAACCCGATGCCGTGGCCCGTCTCGGCATGGTCCGGTCGTTCCAGATTTCCGCGGTCTTTCCCGGCCTCAGCGTGCTCGAGAACGTTCGTGTCGCGCTGCAGCCGACGCTCGGCGTGACCTTCCAGTTCTGGCGCTCGAACCGCATTCTCAGGCGTCTCGACGACCAGGCGATGGCGCTGCTCGACCGGGTCGGCATGGCCGCCGTCGCCGGCGAGCGGGCGGCGGACCTTTCCTACGGCCGCAAGCGGGTGCTGGAAATCGCGACGACACTGGCGCTCGATCCCTCGGTCCTGCTGCTCGACGAGCCGATGGCCGGAATGGGGGCGGAGGATGTCGCCATGGTCGCCAACCTGATCCGCGAGGTCGGGCGCAACCGGACGATCCTGATGGTCGAGCACAATCTCTCGGTCGTCGCCGACCTGTCGGACCGCATCACCGTGCTGCAGCGCGGCCAGATCCTGGCCGAGGGCAGCTATGCCGAGGTCTCCTCGGACCGGCGGGTCATCGAGGCCTACATGGGCGAGGAGGTGACCGATGCCTGACCTGCTGACGATCCGCGATCTCCATGCCTGGTACGGCGAAAGCCATGTCCTGCACGGTGTGACGCTGTCCGTACCGGAAGGGCAGGTGGTCACGCTTCTCGGCCGCAACGGCGCCGGCAAGACCTCGACCCTGCGCGCCATCATGGGCGCCGGCATCACCCGCAAGGGCAGCGTGCAACTCGGCGACAGCGAACTGTCGAGCCTCGCCCCGCACCGCATCCCGCGCCTCGGCGTCGCCTGGTGCCCCGAGGAGCGCGGCATCTTCGCCAGCCTGTCGGTGGCGGAGAACCTCGCCCTGCCGCCGGTCCTGCTGGCGGGTGGCATGTCGACCGAGGAGGTGCTGGACCTGTTCCCCCGGCTCCGCGAGAAGGCCGGCGGGCAGGGCACCAAGCTGTCCGGCGGCGAACAGCAGATGCTCGCCATCGGGCGCATCCTGCGGACAGGCGCGCGCCTGCTGCTGCTCGACGAACCGACCGAGGGCCTGGCCCCGGTCATCGTCCAGCAGATCGGCCAGATCATCTCGGTCCTGCGGGAGCGCGGCTTCACCATCCTGCTGGTCGAGCAGAACTTCAAGTTCGCCAGCCGCCTGGCCGACCGCCACTACGTGGTCGAGCACGGCCAGGTCGTCGACTGTGTCGAGCGCGCCGACCTTGCCGCCGGCCGGGGCCGCCTCGAAACCTATCTGGGAGTGTGACCGCCATGACGGAAATCTTCGGCGTGCCCATGCCGGTACTGCTCGGCCAGATCCTGATCGGGCTGATCAACGGGTCGTTCTACGCGGTGCTCAGTCTCGGGCTGGCACTGATCTTCGGCCTCCTGAACATCATCAACTTCGCCCATGGCGCGCTCTACATGCTCGGCGCCTTCGTCGCCTACTGGCTGCTCAACCTGCTCGGCATCCCCTACTGGGGGGCACTGCTCCTTGCACCGCTCGCGGTCGGCGTTTTCGGGGTTCTGCTGGAGCGTGTACTGCTCAAGCCGATCGCCGGGCTCGACCATCTCTACGGCCTGCTGCTGACCTTCGGGCTGGCGCTGATCCTCGAGGGCGTGCTGCGCGACGGCTACGGCAGCACCGGCATGCCCTACGCCATCCCGGACGGGCTGAAGGGCGGCTTCAACCTCGGCTTCATGTTCATGCCGACCTACCGCGCCTGGGTGATCGTCGCCTCGCTCGCGGTCTGCCTCGGGACCTGGCTGCTGGTCGAGAAGACACCGCTCGGCGCGCGGCTCAGGGCGGCGACCGAGAACCCGACGCTGGTTCGCGCCTTCGGCATCAACGTACCGCTGATGATCACGCTCACCTTCGGCTTCGGCGCCGCGCTGGCCGCCTTCGCCGGTGTCCTGGCGGCGCCGATCTACGCGGTCAACCCGACGATGGGCGCCAACCTGATCATCGTCGTCTTCGCCGTCGTGGTGATCGGCGGCATGGGCTCGATCCTCGGCGCCATCACCACCGGTTTCATGCTCGGCCTCATCGAGGGGCTCACCAAGGTCTATTACCCGGAAGGCTCGGCCATGGTCGTCTTCGTCATCATGGCGATCGTTCTCCTGGTCAAGCCGGCCGGCCTGTTCGGAAAGGCTTCGTGATGTCCACGCGCTCCGTCATCGTTTTCCTGCTCGTGGTCGCTCTGCTGGCCGCCGCGCCCTTCGTCGTCTATCCGGTGTTCCTGATGAAGGCGCTCCTGTTCGCGCTCTTCGCCTCGGCCTTCAACCTGCTGCTCGGCTATGTCGGCCTGCTGTCCTTCGGCCATGCCGCATTCTTCGGATTCGCCGCCTATGTCTCGGCCCACGTGGTCAAGGTCTGGGAATGGGGACCGGAAGGCGGCATCGTCGCCGGCACCGCGGTCGCCGCGGCGCTCGGCCTGGTCTTCGGCTGGCTGGCGATCCGCCGGCAGGGCATCTATTTCGCGATGGTCACCCTGGCGCTCGCCCAGATGGTTTATTTCGTCAGCCTGCAGGCGAGCTTCACCCATGGCGAGGACGGCATCCAGGCGGTGCCCCGGCGGCCGCTGTTCGGGATCGTCGACATCTCGGACAATCTCAGCCTCTATTTCTTCGTCGCGGTGGTCGCGGTCGCCGGCATGCTGCTCGTCCGGCGGGCCATCCACAGCCCCTTCGGCGAGGTCCTGCGGGCGATCCGCGAGAACGAGCAGCGGGCCCGCTCGCTCGGCTTCCGGGTCGACCGCTACAAGCTGCTCGCTTTCGTGCTGTCGGCCGCGCTCGCCGGCGTCGCCGGGTCGACCAAGATCCTGGTCTTCCAGCTCGCATCCCTGAGCGACGTCGAATGGATGATGTCGGGCGAGGTCGTGCTGATGGCGCTGATCGGCGGCATGGGCACGGTTTGGGGACCGGCGCTCGGCGCCGTGGTCATCGTCGCCATGCAGAACTACCTGGCCCAGTTCGGCGCCATGGTGACGATCCTGCAGGGCATCATCTTCGTTGCCGTGGTGCTCCTGTTCCGGCGCGGGATCGTCGGCGAGGCGCTGGCTTTCTGGGAGAAGCGCCGCAAGGCCGGAGCGGCGGACGACACGGCGTCCGCGACGCTGCCGGAGCGCCAGGGAAAGGCGGCCCCGGGGGAATGAGACGCGCCCGGGCAGGCGGCCGGCGTCAGGCGCCGGCCGTCCCGGCGAACAGGTCGCGATAGGTCTCGCGCAGGATGTTCTTCTGCACCTTGCCCATGGTGTTCCGGGGCAGTTCGTCGACCACGATCAGCCGCTTCGGCTGCTTGTAGCGGGCCAGCTGTCGGCCGAGCGCCTCGGCGATCCGCGCGACATCGGGCGTGGCGCCGGACTCGGGTACGAGAACGCCGACGACGCCTTCGCCGAAATCCGGATGCGGTACGCCGATCACCGCGCTCTCGCGTACTGCTTCCTGCTCGTCGAGGACCAGTTCGACCTCCTTCGGGTAGACGTTGAAGCCGCCCGAGATGATCAGGTCCTTGCCGCGCCCGACGATCTGGATGTAGCCGTCGGCGTCGCGCAGGCCGAGATCGCCGGTGATGAAGAAGCCGTCCTCGCGGAACTCCTCGGCGGTCTTATCCGGCATCTGCCAGTAGCCCTTGAAGACGTTCGGGCCGCGGACCTCGATCCGGCCGATCTCGCCGGCGGCGAGCTCCGCGCCGTTCTCCTGGTCGGCGATGCGGATCTCGATTCCGGGCAGCGGGAACCCGACCGTCCCGGCACGACGCTCGGCGTCATAGGGGTTGGAGCTGTTCATGCCGGTCTCGGTCATACCGTAGCGCTCGAGGATCCGGTGCCCGGTGCGCTGTTCGAAGCGCTGGTGCGTTTCGGCGAGCAGCGGTGCGCTGCCAGAGACGAAGAGCCGCATGTGGCCGGCCGTCTCCCGGGTGAAGCGCGGCTCGTCGAGCAGGCGGGTATAGTAGGTCGGTACACCCATCATGGTGGTCGCGCCGGGCAGGGCGTCGAGCACGGCGCCGATCTCGAACCTGGGCAGGAAGATCATCGCCGCGCCGGCCAGCAGGCTGGTGTTGATCGCCACGAACAGGCCGTGCGCGTGGAAGATCGGCAGCGCATGCAGCAGCGTGTCGGCGGCGGTGATCCGCCACAGCCCGGTCAGCGCCCGGGCGTTCGACAGCAGGTTGTCGTGGGTCAGCATCGCCCCTTTCGAGCGCCCGGTCGTGCCCGAGGTATAGAGCAGCACCGCGAGGTCGTCGGGACCCCGCGATACCGCCTCGAAGTCTTCCGGCTGTTCGGCGGCGAGCCCAGGCAGGCTGCCGCCGCCATTGCCGTCGAGGGTGAGCAGGTTGGCCCCGTTCGCGGCCGCGACGGCACTAAGTTCGGCCTCGGCGGCGGGATCGCAGACCACGAGCCCAGGCGTCGCGTCGCCCACGAAATAGCCGATCTCGTGTGTCGTGTAGGCGGTGTTGAGCGGCAGGAAGACGATTCCGCTCGCCATGCAGGCGCCGTAGAGCGAGAGCGCCTCGGGCGACTTCTCGACCTGCATCGCCAGACGGTCGCCGGCCTGCAGGCCGGCGGCACGGAGCGCGTTGGCGTAGCGCCCGACCGAAGCAAGGAAGGCGCGATAGCTGGTCCGCGAGCCGTCCGGCAGATGCAGGAAGACCGCCTCGCTGTCCAGATGGGGACGGAGCAGTGCGTCGAAGAGCACGTTCGCCATCGCTCAGCGTCCCCGGAAGACCGCGGGACGCTTCTCGGCGAAGGCCCGGCGGCCCTCGGCGTAATCCTCGCTGGCAAAGCAGGCGGCGACCATCGCCTCGAGCGCGGCATGGTCACGCTCCGCCGCCGGTCGGGCGCAGGCGCGGATCGCGGCCTTGGCGGCGGCAATCGTCATCGGCGCGTTGCCGGCGATCCGGCCGCTCAGCTCGTCGACCGCGGCGTCGAGTTCCGCGGCCGGCACGACGCGGCTGACCAGTCCCATGCGGAGCGCCTCCTCGGCGCTCATCAGGCGGCCCGAGAACAGCACCTCGGCGGCGACCGACGGGCCGGCGATATCGTAAAGCTTCTTGATCCCGGCGAAGCCGTAGCCGAGCCCGAGCTTGGCCGCGGTGATGCCGAAGCGGCTTTCCGGCGTGCAGATGCGGATGTCGCAGGCGAGCGCGAGCCCCATGCCGCCGCCGACGCAATAGCCGTGAATGCGCGCGATGGTCGGCTTCGGCAGCCGGTAGAGCGCCCGGTCGGCACCCTCGGAGACCTCGTTGTAATGCCGGACCTTCTCCGGCGAGGCGCGCACCGCCTCGAACTCGGAAATATCGGCGCCCGAGACGAAGGCGCGATCGCCGGCGCCGCGCAGGATCACGACCCGCACCCCGTCGTCCTTCGCGAAACTGTCCATGGCCTGCCCGAGTTCCGTCCACATCGCCAGGCTCATCGCGTTCATCTTGCCCGGGTTGTCGAACGTGATCCGGCCATACGGCCCGTCCCGGGTCACATGCACCTGTCCGGAACCGGTTGCGTCTTGGCGATTGCTGCTCATGCTGGGACTCTCTCGATCGTCATGGACCGTCGCTGGCCGGCCGGCGACGACAAGGGCAGGGGACGGCGTTCCGGTTGCTCCGGCAAGACATGCGGGAGCCCGGAAACGCGCGATCCTGTCGGCTTTACCGGCCGCGGCACATCGTGGCCGGCAGGGCATTCTGGATACAAAAGTTTGAAACCGCTGTCCATCCGGCCGTCTGGGGCGACCGGGCGGCCGGCGATCACGCCGCGACTATCCTCCCGGCGCGTGGGGCGATATCTTTCCCCCTCCGACGGCTCCATGCAGGACTTGCTTCACGACGTGTTCCCCGACCTGACGACCTTGCCGCCCGACCCTCGGCGTGCCGCTTCCCGCTCCCTCCCGTCCGGGGCTTGCGCATGAGCGGGGCGCTCGACCATCTCCGGGTGCTCGACCTGACGCGGGTCCGGGCCGGGCCGACCTGCTGCCGGGTGCTCGCCGATTTCGGCGCCGACGTGATCAAGATCGATGCCCCGGAGGGCCTCGACCCGAATGCCGGCGTGATCGGCCACCGGCACGGCTACGACATGCTGAATCTGCATCGCAACAAGCGCTCGCTGACGCTCAACCTGAAGGCACCGGAGGGGCGCGCGCTGTTTCTCGAGATGGCCCGCAACGCCGACATCGTGGTCGAGAATTTCCGCCCCGACGTGAAGACGCGGCTCGGGCTCGACTACGAGGCGCTTTCGGCGGTCAATCCGCGCATCATCCTGGCCTCGATCTCGGGCTTCGGACAGGACGGTCCCTACAGCGACCGGGCCGGCTTCGACCAGATCGCGCAGGGCATGGGCGGGCTGATGGCGGTCACCGGGCGGCCGGGCGAGGGGCCGATGCGGGCAGGCGCGGCGGTCGCCGATTCCTCGGCCGGGATCTACGCCGCGACCGGGATCCTGATCGCCCTGGCGGAACGGGAGAAATCGGGCCGCGGCCAGTGGCTGCACACCTCGCTGCTGCAGGCGCAGATCGCGATGATGGATTTCCAGGCGGCGCGCTACCTGGTCGACGGCGAGGTTCCGGGCCAGGCCGGCAACGACCATCCCTTCGCGACGCCGATGGGCGTGGTCGCGACCAGCGACGGCCACCTCAACCTCGGCGTCGGTGGCGACGGCCAGTGGCGGGCGCTCTGCCGGGCGATCGATCAGCCCGACTGGGGCAGCCATCCGGACTACGCGACCGGGCCTGAACGATTCGCGCATCGGGCGGAAATCTGGGGCCTGCTCAGGCCGATCTTCGCAGGCCGCACGTCGGCGGACTGGATGACGATCCTGAACGAGCATGACGTGCCGGCCGGTCCGATCTACCGCATGGATGAGGTCTTCGCCGATCCACAGGTCCGCCATCTCGGCATCGCCCAGAGCGTGCCGCACCCGGTGCGGGGTGATACCAGGCTGGTCGGCCAGCCGGTCACGCTGACGCGGACGCCGGCGGAAATGCGCCGGGCGGCGCCTGACGTCGGCCAGGAGACCGACGAGATTCTCAAGGAACACGGCCTCGACGAGGCGCGGATCGCCGATCTGCGTGCCCGGGCCATCATCTAGAACACCATCTGGAGGCGGACGACCGACGTGACCGATACCGATCCCAGCAACTTGGCCATGCCGCTCGGTCCGCAATGGCCCGACATCCGCGACGGCGTCGAACGGCTCTGCGCCGACTTCCCGAACGAATACTGGCGCAAGCTCGACCACGAGGACGCCTACCCGACGGAATTCGTGCAGACGCTCACCCGCTCGGGATTCCTCGGCGCCCTGATTCCCGAGGAATATGGCGGCTCCGGACTGCCGATCACGGCTGCCGGCGCGGTCCTTGAGACGATCCACGCGCAGGGCTGCAACGCCGCCGCCTGCCATGCCCAGATGTACACCATGGGCACCGTGCTGCGGCACGGCTCGGCCGAGCAGAAGGCGCGTTACCTGCCGAAGATCGCGAGCGGTGAATTGCGCCTGCAGGCGTTCGGCGTGACCGAGCCGACGACCGGCAGCGACACCACCCAGCTCAAGACCCGGGCGGAACCGTTGCCCGGCGGCGGCTATCGCGTCAACGGCCAGAAGGTCTGGACCAGCCGGGCCTTCGAATCCGACCTGATGCTGCTGCTCGCCCGGACCACGCCGGCCGCCGAGGTCCGCAAGCGCTCGGACGGCATGTCGGTCTTCCTGATCGACATGCGCGAGGCCCTGGGCCACGGCCTCGAGCTGCGCAAGATCGACGCGATGATCAATCACAACACCTGCGAGGTCTTCATCGACAACCTCGAGATCCCGGCCGACAGCCTGATCGGCGAGGAGGGCAAGGGCTTCCGCTACATCGTCGACAGCATGAACGCGGAACGCATCCTGATCGCGTACGAATGCATCGGTGACGGCAAGTATTTCACCCGGAAGTCGGTCGAATATGCCAACGAACGGGTCGTCTTCGGTCGCCCCATCGGCGTCAACCAGGGCGTCCAGTTTCCGGTCGCCAGGGCGCATGCCGACCTGATGGCGGCCGAACTGATGGTCAACAAGGCGGCGGCGATGTACGACGCCGGGCTGAAGGCGGGGGCCGAGGCCAACATGGCGAAGATGCTGGCCGCCGACGCCTCCTGGCAGGCGGCCGAGGCCTGCATGCAGGTTCACGGCGGCTTTGCCTTTGCCCGCGAGTACGGGATCGAGCGGAAATGGCGCGAAACCCGGCTCTACCAGACCGCGCCGATCTCCAAGAACATGATCCTCGCCTATGTCGGCCAGCATGTCCTGGGCCTGCCGCGGAGTTACTGAGCGGACCGCTCTAGCGGTCGGTCAGCCGGAAGACGACGGGGACCTCCAGGCGGGCCTCGACCGGCCGGCCGGCCCGGCTCGCCGGCGTATAACGCCATGTCCGGACGGCCTCGACGGCCGCCTTGTCGAGCAGCGGGAAACCGCTCGTCGCGGCGATCTCGATGCCGCTGACATCGCCTGACGCGGAGACCCGGAGACGCAGTAGGACGCGCCCTTCCTGGCCGTTCCGCCGGGCGATGAAGGGATAGCGCGGCCGCGCATTGCCGGCCCGCCCGCCGAGCAGGGTGGGCGGCGCGCCCGCGCCATCGGCACCCGCCGCCTGCTCGCCCTTCCCGCCGGCCCGGGCCGGCGCGGCAATTGCCGTCGGCGCCAGGGCGACCGCCGCCGACGCGGATTGCTGAGCGTTGCCGATAGCGTCCGTCCGTGCCGTCACTGTTTCGGTGTCCGGTACGGTGGTCGCGACCGCCGTCCCAGGCGGGCGCGGCGCGGTAGCAACCGGCTTCTCGTCAGGCAGTGGAACCGCGGGAGGCGGCATCCCCGCGACCGTTTCAGCCGGCGCCGGTAGCGGCGCCGGCAGCGGCGATGGTGCGGCGGGCTGTTCAGGCGCGATCGCCGACGCCGGGACGGGGGCCGGGGTCGGCGCGGGATCGAGCGATTCGACGGGAGGTGGCATGGCCGAGGCGACGGCTGTCGGCGGCAATGCCGGTTCGGCGTCGGCGAGGGTAACAGTCCCAGTCGCCGCCGGAACTGTTGCCTCGGCCGCTGCAGGCGGTGCCGCCACGGCCGCGGCCGCTTCCTCCGGTGCCGGTTTCCCGATCGCCGGCCCGGCCGGGCTGGGCCCGACGGAACGGCGATCGAGGGCGGCCGCACTGACCAGTTCGACGGCAATGGCCGGCCGGGGCGGGGTTTCCGGTGTGGCTTGCGTCAGCAGGATCGCCGCCAGCGCGGCCCCGTGTACGCCGGCCGAGATCGCGAATGCCGCCATGCCGTCGCGGCTGAAGCGGCGGAAACGGGCGGAAACCGTGCCGATACCGCTCTTCCGGCCGCGACGGGGGCGGAGTTGGGCGCGGGAGACGGTCGCGATGTCTGCCGCGAGCAACATTCAGAACCCGGCGGTGAACCGGACACCGACAAAGCCGCCGATCCCCGGATTGCTGAAGCCCAGCACCTCCTGGTAGTCCTCGTCGAGCAGGTTCTCGACCCGGGCGTAAAGCTCGACATGTTCCTGAAGGCGATAGGAGGCGGCGACATTGACGAGCACATAGTCGTCGAGCGTCACCCGGTCGCGGTTGATGAAGAAGTTGGAGAACTGGAAATCCTGCTGCTCGCCGTTGTAGCGGACGCCGAGGTTGACGTTGGCGCGGCCGTCGGCGAAGGCGTAGTTCAGATCGCCGCTGGCGATATGCCGGGCAAGGCGGATGAGGCGATCGCCGTTGGCGTCCTGGCCGTCGGTGTAGGTGTAGCTCGCGCCAAGCGTCAGCCCTTCGAGAAGCGTCGCGCGGGCCGCCACCTCGATGCCCCGGATCCGCGAGGTTCCGCTGATATTGATCGCGGTGTTGCCGGCCCCCTGGATCAGGTCGGTGATGCGGTTGTCGAAATAGGTCACGTCGATGGTCGCGCGCCCGTCGAGGATTTCCTGCTCGACGCCGATGTCCCAGCCCTTGCTCTTCTCCTGGCTGAGGCCGGGATTGGGCACGAAGGTCGGGCCGAAACCGAACAGTTCGAACAGCGTCGGGTTCTTGACGCCGGTGCCGTAGCTGCCGTGAAGCCGGGTCGCGGTCTCCTCGTGCAGGTAGGCCGCCGTCACCCGGTAGGTGGTGGCGTCGTCGAAGATCTCGTTGTCGTCGTAACGCATGCTGCCCGACAGGAAGACGCGTTCCCACAGGCCGACGCGATATTCGCCGACATAGCCGTTGCTGGTGAGATCGAGATCGGAACCGCCGAAGGGGCTCTTCGTGACCTGGGACTCGTGCTCCCGCTCGGCCAGCAGGGTCACGGTGTGGCGGGCACCGGCGACGGACGGGGTCTCGAAGAAGACGTTGGTCTGGTAGTCGAACTTCTTCTTCTCGCCCTCGGATTCGAAGGTCACGGCACCGGCGGCAAGGCTGTCGGCGCTGTCCTCGTTGTAGTCGGCGCCGAGAATATGCTCCCAGGCGCCGTCGAACAGGGTGTATTTCGCCTGCGCCCTGCCGGTCCACTGTCGCGTCCGGGTCTCGCTGTCGTCATCGACAGTGCGGATGATCCCGGCGACCGCCGGCTGATCGTCGGTCTCCACCGTCGAGTTCACGTGGCGGACGAAGAGTTCCAGGTCGAGATTGGGAAGCGGCGTCGCGCCGAGACGCATGTCGTAGGTCTGGTTTCGATAGCCGTCGGTTTCGGAATTGCCTTCCGATTCGGGCGCGACCGAGACACCGTCCGTCGTCAGGCCGGTACCGCCGAGCGAGTAATGGTAGCGATCGCCACCACCCCGGATCCCGGCGGAAATCTGGCCGGTCCGCCGCGCGCCCGCCTCGAGGTCGAGATAGGCGGTCGTCTGGCCGCGGCCCTTGCGAGTGATGATGTTGATGACGCCGCCGATGGCGTCACTGCCATAGAGCGCGCTCTGCGGTCCGCGCAGAACCTCGATCCGTTCGATGTCGCTGGCGAGGAAGTTGCCGAAATCGAACTCCGACGCGCCGCTCGGATCGTTGAGTTCCACGCCGTTGATCCGGACCAGCGTGTGGTTCGATTCGGCGCCGCGGATGCGGATCTGGGTGAAGTTGCCGGCGCCGCCGGAGCGACTGACGGCAATGCCCGGCACGTCGCGGAGCACGTCGGAGACCAGCCTGACCTGCTTGCGGGCGATCTCGTCGGCGGTGATGACGGTGACCGCGCTGCCGCTTTCCGACGCGGGCAGGGGCACGCGGCTGGCCGAGACGACGACCTCGGGACCCTGCTCGACCGACGTCTCGGCAGTGGCCGGCACGGCCATTCCGCCGAGCGTGGCGAGGACGAGAAAAACCCGGCCCGGCACGATCGAGGCCGAGGTCGATTCAAGGATTCGAATATTGCGGATAGACATCTGAGCCCACACCCTTTCGCGATTGCACAACATTGCGCATCGCCGCAAACGGTGTTCGTTCCGCTGCCTCACCCCGGGCAACGGTCGGGCGATACTGGCGGCGGCAGGTCTCCTGGCTCACGGGTCAAAACACATGCCCGGCCTTCCCAGTTTCCCAGTGGCCATTTATCAGGCGTGTGCTCTCCGCTTACAGTTGCGGGGGCAGCCAGGGCTTCGTCCGGATCCGGATGACCGTTCCGTGCGTTCCCTGTTCCCTATTGCTTCCCCCGAAGGGGAACCGTCACTAAGCGCATGCTGCACTGTCGCCGTGCGCCGGTCAATGCCGCGCGTGCCGGGGGGTGCTAGACGGTCGCTTTTTCGGGCCGGGTGCGGGTCGTCATGTCGCTCAGCCGCGCCTGCAGCTTTTCCGCCTCGGCCTTGAGGAGCGAGACCATCCAGCGGACCCGGTCGGGCTCCATGCGCTCGCGGATGGCGGCGATGCTGATCGAGGCGACGACCCGGTCGCGCGGATCGAAGACCGGGATCCCGACCGCGCACATCGCGGTCACGATCCGGCCGTCGTTGAAGCTGTAGCCCCGGTTTCGCGTCTCGTCGACGAGGGCGCGGAGCTCGTCCGGGCCGAAGCGCTTGTAGTCCGCAAGGCGCGGCGCCACGCCGGCAATGGCTTCGGCGATCTCGTCCTGCGGCAGGAAGGAGAGCAGGGCGAGGCTGCCGGCGCCGACGCCAAGCGGCCGTCGGTCGCCGGTATCGAGGGTCAAGGTCTTGATCGGATAATCGCCGATCTGGCGGTCGAGGCAGAGCGCGTCGAGGCCTTCGCGAACCGAGATGAAGACGGTATCGCCGGTCTCGCGGGCGAGATGCAGAAGCGACGGACGGGCCACGTCGACGATGTCGTAGCGGGTCGCCAGGTAGCCGAGCCGGACGATCTCGTAGCCGATGTGATAGCGCCGTGTATCCGGCGACTGGTAGGCGAAGCCGGCCTCGGCGAGCGCGGTCAGCAGCCGATGGGTGGTGGTCTTGCCGAACCCGGTCGCGCGCGCCACGTCCGACAACCGCCAGCCGTCCATCGCCTCGCCGGCCAGCAGCTTGATGATCGCCGCCGCGCGCGTGACCGATTTCACCGTGCTGTCGCCTTCCACCGATCGACCCTTCATTCGCTGCCGGTCACGGCCGGTCCGGCGTGTCGGCCCAGGCCAGCAATATGTCGCGCGCCGGCGTCAGGGGCCGCGCGCCGAGCCGTTCCGCGATCCTGTTGACCACCGAGATCTCGCCATCCTCGAAACTGGAGCGCGCCTCGCCGATGCGGGCGCTCGCCGCCGATACGGTGAAGGCGGCGATGCCGCGCCGGTCGAGCACCTCGAGCCGCGCGATCCCGGCCTGATCGACGCCGACGCCGGCATCGTTGAAGACCGCGGCATAGGCGTCGACCTTCAGCGCCTTTTCCGGCCGGCCGCCGACCAGGCCGCCGTGCGATCCGGTTACGACGATATGGCCGGCGTCTCCCGGTTCGACCAGGGCCGCCGAATCGACCAGCCAGATGCGCCGGCCGCCGCCATCGCGGGCCAGCGAGCGGGCTTCGCCGAGCGCCGGCGGCATGACCGAGCGCAATGGCGCCGCGCGGAGCAGTTCCGCCGCCGCCATGGTCGGCATGTTGATCTCGACGCCGTGGCGCTGGGCGACCGCGTTGGCGGCGCTGATCCGTCCGCGCGCGACCATGTCGGCGGTATCGCCGATCCGGCAGCTCGTCGAGGCAACCGCGGCGGCAGCGATCCCGAGCCCGTCCAGATAGGGCAGGGCGCCGATTCCGGCCTCGTCCCGGCCGATCCCGGCGTCGCACAGTATGACCGCGCGAACGCCTGAACGGGCCGCGAGGTAGCCGGGATAGCGACCGCTATGCGAACCGCAGATGACGACGGCTCCGGGGGCGTCGTCCGGCAGCACGGTGATCGTGTCGGCAAAAACGATGTCTCCGGATCCGGCCAGGGCCGGCTCGTGCTCCGCGGTTCGGCCGGCGTCAGGCAACGCGGTCTCCCTTCCGGACCTGCACGGTCCTGTTGTCGACGCCGGGCAGCATGTGCGCCGGATCGCGGGTGACGACCACGTCGATGACCGTCGGGCCCTCGCGGCCGCTCATGCCCTGCTTCAGCGCCGCGGCGATGTCGGCCGGGTCCTCGACCCGGATCCCGGTGCAGCCGAGCGCCTCGGCGACCCTGGCGTAGTTGATTTCCTGCAGGTCGCTCGACTGGTAGTTGCCCTCGCCATACATCAGGTGCTGCAGCGCCTTGACGTAACCGGAGGCGGCGTTGTTGACGATGATCAGGGTGAGCGGCAGCTTCAGCCGCCGCGCCGTCTCCAGTTCGCCCATGGTCATGTTGAAGCCGCCGTCGCCGGTCAGCGAGACCACCGGCCGCCCCGGCGCGGCGAGCGCGGCCCCCATCGCGCCCGGCAGGCCGTAGCCGATCGAGGCGAAACCCCGGTCCGGAACGAAGCCCCGGCCGGCCCGCTTGGTGTCGTATAGCAGGCCGCTCCAGTGCGCCGCGAAGCCGCCGTCGGCGACGAGGATGCCGTCGGCCGGCATGGCCCGGCTGATCTCGGCGAGCAGGCGCGCCATGTTGACCGGCCGCTCGTCCGAGGTGAGGCGTCCCTCGACCGATTTCCGCCAGGCCGCCATGCGGCCGGCGACTTCGTCGGCATAGCCCTGCTGGCGCGCGCGGATGGCGCCGCTCTCGGCCTCGAGCGCGACCTGCAGGTCCTGCAGGCCCTCGCGGGCGTCACCCCAGAGGCGGAGGTTCGGTGTGAAGGTTCGGTCGAACTCTTCCGCCACATTGTCGAGATGGATCACCGTCTTGTCGGCGGCCGGCACCGTGTAGCGCTTGGTCGCGATCTCGCCGAGCTTGCAGCCGACCACGAGGATGCAGTCGGATTCATCGATCAGCTTGTTGGCGATCCGGTCGTAGCGTCCGAACAGGCCGGCGTTCAGCGGATCGGTGCAGGCGATCGCGCCCTTGCCGGTCATGGTATGGGCGACCGGCAGGTTGATCGCGTGGGCGAATGCCTCCGCCGCCGCGGTCGCGTCGCTGATATGGATACCGCCGCCGCACAGCATGATCGGGCGCCGTGCGCCGCCGAGCAGCCGGGCGGCCCGCGCCAGGTCGTCGCGCGCCGGGCGGCAGCGCAACGCCGGGGTATCCGCGAGACCCGGTTCGACCGCGAAGTCGCTTTCCTCGAACGGATGGGTGCCGTGGCAGATATCCTCGGGCACCGCGACCACGACCGGGCCGGGACGGCCGGAGGTGGCGACCCGGAAGGCGCGCCGCACCAGTTCCGGAATCCGCTCGATCATCTCGATGCGGATCAGTTCCTTGCAGGCCGGCGCGAGGATTTCCGTCTGCCGGGTCTCCTGGGTCATGTTCTTCCAGGAATGCGCGCGATGGGTATCACCGACGAAGACGACCAGCGGCGAGCCGGCATTGAGCGCCTCGACCAGCCCGGTCACCAGGTTGGTCGCGCCCGGGCCAAGCGTCGCGTCGCAGACCGCGACCCGGCCGGAAACCTTGGCATAGGCGTCGGCGATGAAGACCGCGCAGCGTTCGTCGTTGATCAGGTTGTGATCGAGGCCGAGCCGCCGGGCGGCGTCGTAGAAGGGCAGCAGCTGGAACCCGCCCATGCCGAACATCGGGCCGACCTCGCAGCCCTTGAGGATCCGGGCGATCGCCTCGCCGCCCGTCATTTCATTCAAACTCACTCACTATCTCCTGGAATTGGAGCCATGTCAGATCCGGAAGCCGAGCACATGCGGCAGCCACAGGGCGATTTGCGGGAACATGATCACGAGCAGCATCGCGATGCCCATGCACAGAACCAGCCAGAGAATCCACGGCACCGTCGCCTCCATCGTCACGCGCGCGATCTTCGCGGTGACGATCAGGTTGACGGCGACCGGCGGGGTGAACTGTCCGATCGCGATGTTCATCGCCATCACGACGCCGAACCAGGTGAGGTTCCAGCCGAAGGCGGTCGCGATCGGGACCAGCAGCGGCAGGGTGATCAGGTAGATCGATACCCCGTCGAGGATCATCCCGCAGACCAGCAGCAGCACCATGATGAGCCCCAGCACGACGGTGCCGTTGCCGCTGAAGGCGAGAATCTCGCGAGCCGCGTGGTCGAAGGCGCCGAGCGTCGATCCGGCCCAGGCGAACAGCCCGGCGAGCGAGATGATCACCAGGATGACGGCCGAGGTCTCGGCGCTGTCGGCCAGGACCCGCCAGGCGTCGGACCAGCGCATGCTGCGATAGATGAAGACACCGACGAAGAAGCCGTAGGCGACCGCGACGGCGGCCGCCTCGGTCGGCGTGAACAGGCCGGAGCGCAGGCCGCCCAGGATGATGACCGGCGCCATCAGGCCGGGCACCGCGCCGCGCAGGCTGGGCCAGAAGGGCGGCCGCTCGGAGCCTTCGGCGGCGCCGAAATCATGGCGGCGGCTGAGGAAGATCGTCGGCAGGATGACCGCGAGCCCGGCCAGCAGGCCGGGAAACAGGCCGGCGGCGAACAGCGCCCTGAGGTCGACGCCCGGAACCAGGATCGAGTAGACGATGAGCGCGATCGAGGGCGGGATCAGGATCGCGGTCGAGGCCGAGGCGGCGATCACGCTGGCGGAGAATTCGCGGGGATAACCGGCCTTCAGCATGGTCGGAATCATGATCGTGGCGACCGCGGCGGCGTCCGCCGGGCCGGAGCCGGACATCCCGCCCATGATCAGGCAGACCATGGTCGCGACGACGGCGAGCCCGCCGCGCCGGGGGCCGACGATCGACTGGGCGAAGGTGACCAGCCGGGCGGCCACGCCGGAACGCTCGAACACCATGCCGGTCAGCACGAAGAGCGGGATGGCGATCAGCGGATACTTGGCGACCGAGGCATAGGTGTTGCTGCCGACCATGGCGACGGTGTTCAGGTCGAGGCCGACGGCCACCGCCGCGGCGCCGGCAAGTCCGAGCGCCACGGCAATCGGCGTGCCGAGGGCGAGCAGGACGATGAAGACGCCCAGCAGCAGGAAATTGGCGGTAATCACGCCCGCCCCCGGATTGTGGCGATCAGCCGGCCGAGGATCCTGAGCAGGATGACGAAGCCGAGGATGGGCAGCCAGATCGTGTAGATCCAGGTCGGATAGCCGAGGCCGGGCGAGGTCTGCTCGAAGCGATACTCGTCCCACGTCAGTTCGCCGCCATACCAGACGATCAGCGCGAACATGAAGAAGGAGGCCAGCGCCGCGAGGACCTCGCAGGTCAGCCGCGCGCGCGGCGGCAGCCGGTCCAGCAGGAAGACGATGCGGATATTCTCGTTGGTGGCGAATGCCAGCGAGGCGCCGACGAAGGTCATGATGACCATCAGGAAGACCGAGAATTCTTCCGTGAAGGCGAACGACACGTCGGTCGCGTAGCGGACCACCACGTTGGCGAAGCTGATCAGGCAGATCAGGCCCATGGCGAGCGCGCCCAGCGATCGCTCGATCGAGATCGGGACGCGGGCATGGGGCGCTTCGCCGCGAATCGATTCCGCGGCAGGCGGTTCAGTGCGGGAATCTGACACGTTGTTCACCGTGTTCTGGAAGGGGTGGGCGCCCGGCGCCCACCCCCCGTCAGGATGCCGTTCAGCGCTTGGCGATCGATTCTTCCGCCATGGTGACGAGATCGGCGCCGATCTTTTCCTTCCACTCGGCATAGACGCCACGGGTGGCGTCGACGAAGGCCTGCCGTTCCGCGTCGCTCAGCCGGACGACCTTGACGCCGAGCGCCTCGAGCGAGGTCACCGCGGAATCGTCGCCGCCGGTCAGGCCCTTGCGGGCGATCTCGACGCCTTCCGCGCCGGCATCGACCGCCGCCTGGCGGACGATGGCTTGGTCTTCCGGCGTGAAGTTGTTCCAGACGTCCTGGTTGACCGCGAAGATCAGCGGATCGGCCACGTAGCCCCAGAGCGTGAGGTTCGATTGGCCGACTTCATGGATCTTGGCGATGGCGAAGACGCTGAGCGGGTTCTCCTGGCCGTCGACGGCCCCGGTGGTCAGCGCCGGCTTGGCGTCGGCCCAGCTCATCTGGGTCGGGTTGGCGCCAAGCGCGGTGAAGGTGTCGTTGAACAGCGGCGAGCCGACCACGCGCATCTTGAGGCCCTTCAGGTCGGCCGGCGTGCGGATCGGATGCTTCGAGTTCGAGACCTCACGGAAGCCGTTCTCGGCCCAGGCAAGCGGCTCGACGCCCTTCTCGCGCAGGATGGCGAACAGTTTCTCGCCGACCGGACCCTGCGTCAGGGCGTCGATCGCCGCGTAGTCCGGCATCAGGAAGGGCAGGGAGAAGAGGTTCAGTTCCTTGACCTGGGGCGACCAGTTGATGGTCGAGCCGACCGACATGTCGATGATGCCGCGGCGCATCGCCGTGAATTCCTTGGTCTGGTCGCCGGAGACCAGCTGGGTGCCCGGATAGACCTTCATCTTGATCCGCCCATCGGTCCGCTCGCCGACCAGCGCGGCCCATTTCTCGGCCGCGATGCCCCACGGGAACGGCGCCGGGACGACGGTGGAAATCTTGTACTCTTCCTTGTAGTCGGCGGCGCCGGCCGGCATGCCGGTCATCGCCGCCAGGCCTGCAAGCAGGGCCAGACTCAATAAACGCTTGGACATGGTTCCTTCTCCCTTGTTGATTCTTTTCGACACAATCACTGACCGGTCATATCGCGGGCCGCGGCGACAACCGCCTCGGCCGTCACCCGGACCTCGTTCTCGAGCGGCGGGGCATAGCTGATCGGCACCCGGGGCGCGCCGAGCCGGCGGACCGGGGCCTTCAGCGCGGCGTGGCAGGACTCGGCCACGGTCGCCGCGATCTCGGCGCCGAAACCGGCGACGGCGACCGCTTCATGGACGACCAGCAGACGGCCGGTCTTCTCGACGCTCGCCAGTACCGCGTCGCGATCCCACGGCCACAGCGTCCGCAGGTCGAGCAGGTCGGTCTCGATCCCGAGGCCGGCCAGTTCGCCCGCCGCCTGTTCGGCGGTATGCACCGCGGCCGACCAGGAGACGATCGTCAGGTCGCCGCCTTCGCGCACCAGGCGCGCCTTGCCGAACGGCGCGACGTCGTCGCCCTCGGGCACCTCGCCCTCGAGCGGCCAGAGCCCCTTGTGCTCCATGAAGACCACCGGATCGTCGCAGCGGATCGCCGCCTTGAGCAGCGCCCGGTTGTCCGCCGGCGTCGACGGCACGGCGACCACGAGCCCCGGGATATGCGCGTACCAGGCTTCCAGCGACTGCGAATGCTGGGCGGCCGACGAGCGCCACATGCCGATCGGTTCGCGGACGACGATCGGCACCCGGGTCTGCCCGCCGAACATGTAGCGGGCCTTGGCCGCCTGGTTGACCAGTTCGTCGACGGCGCAGAGCGCGAAGTCCGAGAAGCGCATCTCGACGATCGGACGGGTGCCCATCATCGCCGCACCGACGGCGGCGCCGACGATGCAGGATTCGGAAATCGGCGCGTCGGAGATACGATCGGGCCCGAACTGCTCGGCCAGTCCCTTGTACTGGCCGAAGACGCCGCCCCGGCCGAGATCCTCGCCGACCGCCCAGACCAGCGGATCGCGCTCCATCTCCTCGGCGACGGCGACGCGGGAGGCTTCGAGATAACTCAGGCGTCGCATCAGTAGGCCCTCTCACGCGGGTCGCCGATATCCTGGACATCGGTGAAGGCAAGTTCCCGTGCCGGCCAGTCGGTATTCCTCGCGGTTTCGCTGGCCTGCTTCATTTCCCGTTCCGCCGCCGCCGCGACGGCTGCGAGATCGGCGTCCGCCACCCCTGCGCCGGCCAGCACCTTGCGGGTATTCGCGATCGGGTCGTTCCGCCAGCGTTCCTCGACCTCCGCCTGCGGGCGATAGGGCGCGGTGTCGGCGCTGGTGTGCCCGGTCAGCCGGTAGGTGCGAGCGAGCAGGAAACGCGGCGTGCCGCGGCGCGCCACCTCGATCAGTTCGCGCGCCGCCTCGTCGACCGCAAGCAGGTCGTTGCCATCGACGGTCTCGGCCTTTATGCCGATGGCCTCGGCACGCGCCGCCGGGCCGTCGCCGCTGGTCATCGACTGGGTCCGCGTCGTCGAGGCGAAGCCGTTGTCCTCGCAGACGAACAGGATCGGCAGCTTGAAGACACCGGCCCAGTTGAGGCCCTCGAGAAACGGGCCGCGATTGATCGCGCCATCGCCGAAGAAACAGACGACGACCCGGTCCTCGCGCTTGAGCTTGATCGCGTGCGCGGCGCCGGCGGCGATGTTGATGTTCGCCGCGACGACCCCGTTGGCCCCGAGCATGCCGACTTCGAAATCGGCGATATGCATCGAGCCGCCCTTGCCCTGGCTGGTGCCGCCGGCGCGTCCGAACAGCTCGCGCATCATGGCCAGCGCGTCGGCACCCTTGGCCATGGTGTGGCCATGGCCACGGTGGGTCGACAGGATGATGTCGTCGCGGCGCAGGTTGCTGCACACGCCGACCGCGACGGCCTCCTGGCCGATCGAGGGGTGAATCGCGCCAAGCACGAGCTTTTCCTCGGCCGCCGCGATCGCGGCCTTCTCGAACTCGCGGATCCGGCACATCTCGCGGAACTGGGCGAGGTGGCGATCGACATTCAGATTGGAGGCGATCGATGAGCTACGTCCTGGCACTCCGACTCTTCCCTATCTAGGTTCCGAACGTGGAAGCGGGGAGCCGGCATTTGCCGATGGTCCGGGCACGAGGCGCACACGTGTGTCGTGGCGGGCGCGCGTCGGGCAGGCGAACCCTGACGATCGCTCGTGCCGATACCAGTTTCCCCCTCCGAAAGCACGCTGCACTTTCTTCGTGTGGACAGTTTCTTCTGTGCATCCGATGGCCGAACGAGTTGACAACAATTCGTTCCGTACAGCGGAATTTCGAAGAGGCTATTATGGAACAAAACGCCGGTCAATCCTCGATTCACCGCCTGGTTATCGGCATTCTGCAACCGCTGGTTCCGACGTTTCCGGAGCGCCTCGGGAGCATCCAATTACCGCGCGAGAAAGGTCTGCTCCAAGCCGCTCCGGAAACCCGAAATCGTTGAAACGGGTATGGTTTGGAGCAAACCATTAAGGCGAAAATCGACCCCGATTCTGTAAAAATTCTTTTCATTCCTCCCGGGCCGGTGTCGGGATAGGTCGAAAAACTCAACGGAATCAAACATTACTGATATGGCATTAAACTTGCGATATGGCCCTGCACAACCTCTTGATTCGGACCAGATCCGATGCCAAGGCCATAGAAGAAGTGAAAAGGGGTAATGCCATGAAGAAGGGCATGTTCTTAGCCGGCGCGATCGCGGCCTGCGTCATGTTCGCGGGGGCTGCGCAGGCGACGGTCATCAATCTCGCCACGGGCGGCGATGCGACCACGACGTCGTTCTCCAAGGCGGGTATTTCCGGCACGATTTCCGCGCGCAGCGGCGGCAATTCCTATCCGGGCAACAATGCGCTCAACAGCAACGTGATCAATCAGGACGCGTTCGGTCTCGGCATCAAGCTGAATAGCAATGATGACCCGGACGTTGACGGGCGGAACACCATCGAGTGGCTGGTCTTCGACTTTGCCTCCGCCGTCACCCTGAACAGCATCTCGTTCAGCGACGACAACCTTAGCGGCAACTGGGACGTCTGGATTTCCCTGGCCGGTGCGGTCACGAAGGTCGGCAACGGCTCGACCCAGAATCCCTTCACCTCGGGCCTCGGCGTCCTCGTCGACCGCTTCGTCGTGAAGGCCGACAGCAACAGCGATTCCTGGCGTGTCGGGAGCTTCGACGCGACCGCGGTGCCGGAACCGGCGACGCTCGGCCTGTTCGGCCTCGGCCTGCTGGGCCTGGGTCTCGCGTCCCGCCGTCGCAAGGTCGCCTGACCGACCTTTTACGACGCGTGGCGTAACGCGAAAAAAGCGTGGCGGCGGCTCCCCTGAGCCGCCGCCATCTTTTTGCGCGATCGGTGGAACGCCGCTCAGCGTCCGGTGAAGTTCGCCTGGCGCTTCTCGACGAAATGGGCGACGCCCTCGCGGAAGTCCTCGCTCCGGAAGCTCTCCGCCATTTCCCGGTTGCCGACGGCGACCGCCTCGGCGAGCGTCTCGAACTGGGCCGCGTAGACCTGCCGTTTCATGACCGCCATCGAACGCGGCGAGACGTTTTGGGCCAGATCGGCGGCGTAGGCGCGGACTTCGGTCATCAGCTCGGCCTGGGGCACGACCCGGTTGACGAGCCCGAGACGGAGCGCCTCCTCGGCCCCGACCTTGCGCGACGAGAGCAGCAGGTCGAGCGCCGCCGCGAGACCGATCAGGCGCGGCAGCATCCAGGAGATCCCGTGCTCGGCGATCAGCCCGCGCTTGGAGAAGGCGGTCGAGAAGACCGCGTCGGCGCCGGCGATACGGATATCGCAATAGAGCGCCATGACCATGCCGAGCCCGGCCGCCGGGCCGTTGATCGCGCCGATCACCGGCTTCGAAACGGCCGGGAAATAGGAATAGCGGGTCTGGTAGTCGGGCGGCACCGAGACGTCGAAGGGGCGGGTGCCGAGCGGCCGCGGCGCCCTGTCGCCGGCCTCGGTCCGGATCGTGTTCAGCACCGCCATGTCGGCCCCGGCGCAGAAACCCCGACCCGCCCCGGTCAGAACGATGACCCGGACCGCGTCGTCGCAGTCGGCGGCCTCCATCGCCTCGCGCACCTCGCGTTCCATCGCCGGGGTCCAGGCATTCAGCTTGTCCGGCCGGTTGAGCGTTATCGTGGCGATGCGGTCGCCTGTCTCGACCAGGATATCCTCGTGGCTCATGGTGTCTCCTCGCTCCCTCGACATCCCGCACTTGATTTCGAACATCCGTTTGGTCAAAAACCTAGTCCTGTCGGCGCCGGCTTGTCCATGACCAGTCGCCTTGCCCGCAGGCTCTCCCCGATCCGAAGGACCACGCGATGAACGAGCAGCGCCCCGGACCGAACGACGATGCCGCGATGATTCCGCCGGGCTTCCGGCCGCTAGACCTCGCCGGCGGCTACAACCGTCACAACGGCCCGCTCTATATCCGCGACGACGGCGAGCACCTGGCGCTTGGCTTCCGCGTGCTCGACCGCCACACCAACCCGGCGAACAGCTGCCACGGCGCCATGCTGATGTTCCTCGCCGACCTGCAACTCCCCCTCGGCGCCCGCCACCAGGCGAAGCTGGAAATCCAGTTCCTGCCGACCGTCAGCCTGACCACCGACTACCTGGCGCCGGCGCCGCTCGGCTCGTGGGTCGAGGGTCGGACCGAGGTCATGCGGGTGACCCGGAACCTGATCTTCACGCAGGGGGTGATCACCGCCGACGGGGAACCGGTGGTTCGCACGAACGGTATCTTCAAGCGGAGTTCTAGGCCGGTCCCCGGCCATGGCCTGCCGATCGAGTGAGCAGCGTTTCCGGCTATTCCGGGCCGCGTCGCCCGAAAAAAATGGCCGGCCACGGCGGGGGGCCACGGCCGGCCAAGGTGGGCGACGATCGGCAGGGAGGGCGCCAGCCGTTCCGGCACTGGAGACGCCGGCTTGCCTCGGGCGAGGTGCGATCGCCGTTGGCGGGGGAGTCCGACTGACGCCGGCAGAGCCGGAACGTTCCAGGCACGGATCGTAGGGAGGCCTGTGGCGTCCCGGTGAACCACCGATCAGGAGCACCTTCCCATAAATGGCGTGAATCGAACGTGATGCGAGAGTGATCTCGCGGTCATTCGCCCGGAAAAGACCTGTGCGCTGAGTTCAGCAGCCACCCAGGTCGACGCCGTGGGTGGCGAACAGGGCGACGATTTCGGCGCGCGCCGGCATCGCCGTCGTGCCGATCAGGACGAGCCGCGCCGCCGGTTCGCCCGTTCGCCGTTCGAGCCGCAAACGGCTGCCGGCCCGCTGGATGGCGATGGTCCGGGCCGCTTCGCCGGCCAGCCGCGCAAAGCCCTTCGCGCGCAGCACGGCGGCCGGCAGGGCGGCGAGCGCGGCCTCGAGGGTGCCTGCCTCGACCGGACCCCGGAACGCGAAGCTCTCGGCGCGAAAATCCGCGCCATGACGATGTGCGTCATGGCTGTGCGCCGGGGCCGGCCCGGTGTCCTGCGGCAATGGCGTGGCGAACAGCAGCTCCGGCGGCAGGCGGGCCTCCCGGGTCTCGACTACCGGCACGCCCGGTGCGCGCCCGGCCAGCCATTCGCGGAGCGATGGAAGCGCTTCCGGCCCGACAAGATCGCATTTGTTGAGCACCAGCAGGTCGGCTGCCGCCAGCTGGCCGGCGACTGTCTCGGTCAACCGCTCGTCGGCGGCCCGGGCGCGGATCGTCTCCGCATCGACGACGATCGTGATGGCATCGCCCGTGAGGCCGGGCAACAGGGCCGCGGGGCCGGCGATCTCGCGCGGATCGGCGACGCCGCTCGCCTCGACCAGGATATGGTCCGGCGGCTCGTCGCGGTCGGTCAGGTCGAGCAGGGTCGCCAGGTAGTCGTCGCCCATGGTGCAGCAGAGGCAGCCGTTGGCGAAGGCGATGGTGTCGCCGTCATGACGGGTGACGAGCGCCTCGTCGATGGCGAGCGCGCCGAAATCGTTGACCAGGACGGCGAAGCGCACACCGCCGGCATTGCCGAGGAGATGGTTGAGCAGGGTCGTCTTGCCGGCCCCGAGAAAACCGCCGATCACGGTCAGCGGGATCGGCAGGCGCGGCGCCGCCCCTGTCGCCGGGCGTTCTCCGCGTTCGGCGCTCATGCGGCTCCGTCGCAGGGGAACAGCCTGCCGCCGAGCGCGGTGCCCCAGACCCGGACATCCTTGAGCCCGGCGCCGCCGAGGTCGAAGGGATCGTCGTCGAAGATCGCGAAGTCGGCCCGCTTGCCGGTCTCGATGGAGCCCAGCTCCGTATCCAGCTTGAGCGTGTGCGCGGCGCCGAGTGTCACGGCGCGGAGCGCGTCCGCGACCGAGAGGCATTCGCTCGCGCCCAGCACGCGGCCCGACATGGTCTGGCGGTTGACGGCGCACCAGGCGGTGAAGAGCGGGGCCAGCGGCGTGATCGGCGCGTCGGAATGGATCGCGAAGGGCACTCCGAGCCGGAGCGCGGTGCCGGTCGCGTTCATCCGCTCGGCCCGTTCCGGCCCCATCGTCAGGGCGTAATGCTGGTCGCCCCAGTAATAGATGTGGTTGGCGAACAGGTTGGCCGAGATGCCGAGCCTGGCCATGCGCCGGAAATGCGCCTCGTGCGCCATCTGGCAATGTTGCAGCGTGAAGCGGGCATCGGCGTCGGGCCGGGCGCGGAGCGCCATCTCGATGGCGTCGATGACCGTCTCTGTCGCCTGGTCGCCGTTGGTATGGATATGCACCTGCAGGCCGGCCGCGTGATAGGTGGCGATGATCTTCGGGATCTCGTCCGGGTCCATGTACCAGAGGCCGTTCGGCTGGCCGTTGTAGTATCCCGGCCACTTGAGGCGGGCGGTGAAGCCCTGGATCGAGCCGTCGGAGATCAGCTTCACGAGCCCGAAGCGGAGCTTGTCGGTGCTCTTCGCGACCAGTTCCCGGACCCGCGCGACGCCCTGCTCGGCGGGCACGGCCGAGCCGAGGAAGGCCGGCACGATGCGCAACGGGTAATCGTCCTCGCCGGTCACCTTCAGCAGGTTCTCGACGGCGTGGTCGGGGCACTGGTTGGCGAGGTCGGTGGACGTCGTGACGCCCGCGTTCCGGGCCGAGCGGGCGAAGTTCCAGAGCGCCGTTTCCCGCGTCATCTCGGCGAAATGATCGCGGCCGATGGCATCCATCACCAGGAAGCGCGCGGGCATGCCCTGCAATTCCCCGTTCGCTTCGCCGTTGCCGTCCCTGACGATGCCCTGCACATTGGTGGCGCCGGTGATCCCGGCGCGCTCCAGCACCAGGCTGTTCACATTGACGATGTGGAAGCTCGCATGGACGACGATCACCGGCTTCGTCGTCGAGACCCGGTCGAGATCGTGCCGCGTCATGCGCGGGCCGTCGAAATAGATCGGATCGAAGCCCCAAGCCATGATGGTCTCGGGCGCGTCCGGCGCCTCGGCCGCCGCGCGGAGCCGGGCAACCGCCGCCTCGATGCTGTCGCAGCCGCCGTGGATGCTGCCGTCCGGCGCGCGACGATCGTAGGGGCCGACATAGACGTCCTGCCAGACGCTGCCCTCCATCGCGTGGGCATGGCCCTCGATCATGCCGGGCATCACGACCTTGTCGGCGAGGCGCTCGTCCAGCTCCCACTCGCCCCAGCCGGCAAGTTCCTCCAGCGAGCCGGCGCCGAGGATGCGGCCGTCGCGGACCGCGACATGATCGGCGAAGGGGCGCCGCGGATTCATCGTTATGATCCGGCGCGCGCGGAATATGGTCGTCTTACTCATGGTTGATGCCCCCGATGCGAACCCACTGTCATGGTGACCGTTCGCGAGCCGGTCGGGCAATGGTCAAGGCGCCTCTGGTCCGTTCTTTTGCCGGACACTGGTTCCTTTCAGGGCGCAAGCATCCGGCCGGCGACCCAGCGGTGAAAGTCGTAGGTCGGCCCGTCCATCGCCGCTGAGAACACGCCGCCCTCGAAAGCCGGGGAATGGCGACCCTGCTGCAGGGCCTCGACGGCGAAGACGTCCTCGCGGAAGACCTGGCGCCAGAGCATCGCGTTGGCCTGGCGGAGCGCCGCGAAATCGTTGCCGAGCGCGGATTCGTCGAAATAGCCGATCGCGACCCGCTCGATGGTGCGGTCGGGCTGCTTCGGCTCCAGGAGCACCGCGAAATAGTGATCGCGATGCACGCCGAGCAGCAGGTTCGGATAGAACGCCACGTATTCGGCGCCCTCGCGCCATTGCCGGCCGATATCGGCCAGTCCGGCGAAGGCCCGGCCGTCCCCGGCGAGGGTCGGGCGATAGGCGGTCGAGCCCTGGCCCGAGAAGCCGTCGCCGTCCCGGTTGCGGATCGGGTAGTGATCCTCGAGCCGGGAATAGCTGTTCAGCCCCGGATGCACCCAGGGCAGGTGATAGCTCTCGCAGTAATTCTCGACCGCGAGCTTCCAGTTGCAGGCGACGGCAAGCTCGAAACGGGAATCGGCCGCGCCCGGATAGAGGGTCCGCCCGGCGAAGTCGCGCCAGCGCTCCGCCAGCGGCTCGATCCGGGTCTCGAACCCGGCCGCCAGCCCGTCCGGATTGACGAAGACGACGTCCATCCAGCAGGCCGAACGGATCTCGGTCAGGCCGTGGCAATCGCGGTCGAAACCCGCCAGCTCGTTCCGGCCCGGCCCGCCGACATGGGGGGTCGCCCGGAGCCTGCCGTCGAGCCCGTAGGACCAGGCGTGGTAGCGGCAGCGGATCAGGCCGTTCGCGTGGCCGGGCGCATCGACCAGCCGCATGCCGCGATGGCTGCAGACATTGTGAAAGACGCGGATCTCGCCGTCGCGGCCGCGCACCAGCAGCATCGGCAGGCCCCAGAGCTCGACCGGGCGGATGTCGCCGGGGCGCGAGATGTCGGCGCCGAAGCCCGCCGCAACCCAGCCCGTCTCGAACAGCGAGCGGCGTTCGGCCGCGAAGACCCCGGGCTCGGTATAGCAGGCGTTCGGGAGGCCGCGCGCCTGTTCGATCGGGGCCAGCGCCCTGGCGAAGGCTGCCGTCGTCGCTTCGTCCTGCCAGACCGTCATCCGCCTGCCTCGCCCGTCGCTGGACCCTGTCAGGATCGAGACTGCGGCCGGGCAGGGGGCGATGCTGCTCAGCCAGCGACCTCGCCGATTGAGAATCCGACGCGGCGCCGGCCGGTACGCCGGTGAGGCGGCGAAAACGTCAGGAAAGCTCGCGCGGGCGGGCGAATTCGACCAGCGCGAAATCGGCCTTCCCGGCGGTCGCCCAGCGGGTCGCGGCGCACCGGAAGACGGCGAGGCCGGCGGTCGGGAACTTCCGGGCGATCTCGGCTGCCCGCTCGCCGCCATCCTTGCCGGCGAGTTGAAGCGCCAGGACCTGCATGCCCGGATTGTGGCCGATGATCATGACGGTCGAGGCGGCGTCCGGGACCTTGCGCAGGAGCGCCAGCATGGCGGCCGGCTCGGCCAGATAGAGGTCGTCGTGATAGGTCGCCTCGGGCGTCCGGCCGAGTTCCGCCTCGACCAGCGCCCAGGTTTCCCGCGCCCGTGTCGCGGTCGAGCACAACACATGGTCCGGGACCAGGCCCTGTTCGCGCAGGTAGCATCCTATGCGCGGGGCCGCCTCGCGGCCGCGAGAGGCCAGCGGGCGGGCGAAATCGTCCGACGCGGTCGATGACCAGCTCGACTTGGCGTGGCGAAGCAACAGGAGCCGGCGCATCGCGTCCTCTCGCTATGGCAAACGGTCGGGCGATGGTCTCACGCGCCGATGCGGGAAGGAAGCGCGCTCACGATTTCCTGAAGTTCCTCGTAGAAGCGGCCGAGATGCAGGCCGTCGATCAGCGCATGGTGGGCCTGCACGCAGACCGGCATGGTCCAGCGTCCGTGTTCCTCGACGAAACGGCCCCAGGCGAGGCGGGGAATGCAGTCGTCCGTGCCCTTCGTGGGATGCGTCATCGCCGTGAAGCGGAGCCAGGGCAGGCAGGTGAGAAAGATCCAGTCGTCCCGGGCGCCGACGTTGTCGGTCAGCGCTTCCTGCCGGCGGCCGCGTTCCAGCGCGTCGCGGCAGCGGCCCTCGAAGGTCGGCCAGTCGTCGGCATGTTCGAGTTCGCAGAAGACGAAACGCTCGCCCTCGATCGGCACGGTGACCGAGGGATGGACGACCTCATGCTCGACGATCTCCTCGCCGCGGAAGCGGACACGGAATTCCGGCACCCGGTTGGCGGCCAGGGTGATCGCGTAGAGGCTGGCCGCGAAGGGCGATATCCCCGCCGGCTTCAACAGGCCGATCAGCGCGCTGACGTCGATCTCCGCCGTCAGGCCGACATGGGGATGGGCGAGATTGCGGAAGAACTCGTAGTGCGACCGCCGCGGCCAGGTCGCCGGATCGATGCGTTTCATGGGGCCGGTCCTCGTCTCGACTTGTTGACATAAAGATATCTTTATGTGATTATGCCGCCATCATAAAACGCGTCGACAGCGAACAACGGGAAGATGCAGAATGGGAACCGGGACGCAAGCAAGCGATATCCTGCGGGCCGAGGCGGCTGAACGAATCCTGGTCCTCGACGGCGCCATGGGAACCAGCCTGCAAACCTGGAAGCTCGACGAAGCGGGCTATTGCGGGCGCCGGCTGGCCGGCCATGACCGGCCGCTCCAGGGCAACAACGACATCCTGAACCTGACCCGGCCGGACATCGTCGCCGACATTCATCGCGGTTTCCTGCAGGCCGGCGCCGATATCATCGAGACCAACACCTTCAATGCGACGGCCATCGCCCAGGCCGATTACGGCACCGAGAACCTGGTCGCCGAGATCAACCGGGCCGGGGCGGAAATCGCCCGCCTGGTGGTCGACGAGGCGAACAAGCTCAGGCCGAGCCGGCCGCGTTTCGTCGCCGGCGCGCTCGGCCCGACCAACCGGACCGCCTCGCTGTCGCCGGACGTCGCCGATCCGGGTTTCCGCAACGTCACCTTCGACGATCTGGTCGCCGCCTACCGCCAGGCCGCCGAGGCGCTGGTCGACGGCGGCGTCGATTTCCTGCTGATCGAGACGGTCTTCGACACCCTGAATGCCAAGGCGGCGATCTTCGCCTGTTCCGAACTGGCCGATGAACGCGGCGTCGAGATCCCGGTCGTCATCTCCGGCACCATCACCGACCGCTCGGGGCGGACGCTTTCGGGCCAGACGGTCGAGGCCTTCTGGTATTCGATCCGCCATGCCGAGCCGCTTGCCGCCGGGCTCAACTGCGCGCTCGGCGCCGACCAGTTGCGCGCCCATATCGCCGAACTCGGCCGCTACGCGGACACGCTCGTGATCGCCTACCCGAATGCCGGCCTGCCGAACGAGATGGGCAGCTACGACGAAACCCCCTGCGAGACTGCGAGCCATATCCGCGAATGGGCGGAATCCGGCCTGGTCAACATCGTCGGCGGCTGCTGCGGCACGACGCCAGAGCATATCCGCGAGATCGCGACCGCGGTCGCCGGCCTGCCGCCGCGCCCGATACCCGAGATTCCACCGGCCATGCGGCTCAGCGGCCTCGAAGGCTTCCGGTTCGCGTCATGACCCCGACATTCGTCAATATCGGAGAGCGGACCAACGTCACCGGCTCCGCCAGGTTCAAGAAGCTGATCCTCGACGGCGACTACGAGGCGGCCCTCGACGTCGCCCGCCAGCAGGTCCAGAACGGCGCCCAGATCATCGACGTCAACATGGACGAGGGGCTGCTCGATTCCCAGTCGGCAATGGTCCGCTTCCTGAACCTGATCGCCTCGGAACCGGAAATCAGCCGCGTCCCGGTGATGATCGACTCGTCGAAATGGGCGATCATCGAGGCCGGCCTGAAATGCGTCCAGGGCAAGTCGATCGTCAATTCGATCAGCCTGAAGGAAGGCGAGGCGCCGTTCCTGGCGCAGGCCCGCGCCGTCCGCCGCTACGGCGCCGGCGTCGTCGTCATGGCCTTCGACGAGGACGGGCAGGCGGAGACCGCCGAGCGCAAGGTCGCCATCTGCACGCGCGCCTACCGGCTGCTGGTCGACAAAGTCGGCTTCCCGGCCGAGGACATCATCTTCGATCCCAACATTTTCGCCGTCGCGACCGGCATCGAGGAGCATAACGATTACGCCGTTGCCTTCATCGAGGCGACCCGGCGGATCAAGGCGGAACTCCCGCACGCCCGGGTCTCCGGCGGCGTCTCGAACATCTCCTTCTCGTTCCGCGGCAACAATCCGGTCCGCGAGGCGATGCATTCGGTCTTCCTCTATCACGCGATCCGGGCCGGCCTC
This sequence comes from Oceanibacterium hippocampi, assembly GCF_900172325.1. Taxonomy (GTDB): domain Bacteria; phylum Pseudomonadota; class Alphaproteobacteria; order Sneathiellales; family Sneathiellaceae; genus Oceanibacterium; species Oceanibacterium hippocampi. The sequence goes on from NZ_FWFR01000005.1 coordinate 72,688, forward strand.
GACATGGGCATCGTGAATGCCGGGCAGCTTGCGATCTACGAGGAGATCCCGGCCGATCTCCGGGATTGCGTCGAGGATGTGATCCTGAACCGCCGGGCCGACGCGACCGAGCGTCTGCTGACGATGGCCGAGCGCTATCGCGGGACCGGCGGCGGCGTGCGCGACGCCAACGATCTCGGCTGGCGCGACGCCGATGTGCGGGCGCGTCTCAAGCACGCCCTCGTCAAGGGCATCGATACCTTCGTCGTCGAGGATACCGAGGAGGCGCGGCTTGCCGCCGATCGTCCGATCGAGGTCATCGAGGGACCGCTGATGGACGGCATGAACGTCGTCGGCGACCTGTTCGGCGAGGGGAAGATGTTCCTGCCGCAGGTCGTCAAGAGCGCCCGCGTCATGAAGAAGGCGGTCGCCCACCTGATTCCCTATATCGAGGCCGAGCGCGGTCCCGACGCGGGCGAGGCCCGCAAGCGCGCCGGCAAGATCGTGCTCGCCACCGTCAAGGGCGACGTCCACGACATCGGCAAGAACATCGTCGGCGTGGTCCTGCAGTGCAACGACTACGAGGTCATCGATCTCGGCGTCATGGTGCCGGCGGCGACGATCCTGGAGACCGCCAAGGCCGAGGGCGCCGACCTGATCGGCCTGTCGGGGCTGATCACGCCGTCGCTCGACGAGATGGTCAATGTCGCCCGCGAGATGGAGCGGCTGGATTTCTCCGTGCCGCTGCTGATCGGCGGGGCGACCACCTCCAAGGTTCATACCGCGGTGCGGATCGAGCCCGCCTACAGCCAGCCGGTCGTCCATGTCCTCGACGCCTCGCGCGCGGTCGGGGTCTGCGGCCAGCTTCTGAACCCGGCGTTCAAGCCGGCCTTCACCAGCGGCATCGCGGCGGACTACGCGCGCATTCGCGAGGCCCGGGCGGGCAGCGGCGGGCGCGACCTAGTGCCGCTGGAAAAGGCGCGCGAGAGTGCCTTCCGGCCCGACTGGTCGACCTATGTGCCGCCGGTGCCGACCTTCCAGGGCGCCCGCGACTTCACCGATTATCCGCTCGCCGAACTGGTCGAGCGGATCGACTGGACGCCGTTCTTCAAGAGCTGGGAACTGGCCGGAAACTTCCCCAGGATCCTCGACGATCCGGTGGTCGGCGAGGCGGCACGGGGACTGTTCGCCGATGCCGAGGCGATGCTGAAGCGGATCGTCGACGAACGCTGGCTGAAGGCGCGCGCGACGATCTCGTTCTGGCCGGCGAACGCGGTCGGCGACGATATCGAGATCTATGCAGACCCAGACGCGCGCGGGATCGCCATGGAACGCTTCCACATGCTGCGCCAGCAGATGCCGCGCGGCGCCGGGCGCTACAACCATTCGCTGGCCGACTTCGTGGCGCCGAGGGACAGCGGTGTGGGCGACTGGATCGGCGGCTTCGCGGTGACCGCCGGCGAGGGCATCGACGAGATCGTCGCCGATTTCCAGAAGCGGAACGACGACTACGACGCGATCCTGCTGAAGGCCCTGGCCGACCGCCTGGCGGAGGCGCTCGCGGAGCGGATGCACGAGCGGGTGCGGCGGGAATTCTGGGCCTACGCGCCGGACGAGACGCTCGACAACGAGGCCCTGATACGCGAGGAATATCGCGGCATTCGCCCGGCGCCCGGCTATCCGGCCTGCCCGGATCATACCGAGAAGGCGGCCCTGTTCCGCGCCCTCGACGCGACGGCGAGGACCGGGATTGTGCTGACCGAGAGTTTCGCGATGACGCCGACCGCGGCGGTCAGCGGCTTCTACTTCGCCCATCCGGATTGCCGCTATTTCGGCATCGGACGGATCGGCCGCGACCAGGCCGAGGATTATGCGGCCCGCAAGGGGATCGGCCTCGACGAGGCCGAGCGCTGGCTGTCGCCGATCCTCGGGTACGAACCGAAGGCCGCCGCCGCGTGAACAGGTTCACACTTCGGGCCGCGTTCACGAATCCTTTGATTGCATTGCAGCATCCGCGAATTAAGTCCCTCTTCCAGGGGCGAGAACAGCGGATCTGAAACACAATGCAGACTCTCATCACGACGCCGGCGTCCGGCCGGCGCGAACGGAACTCCCGTGTCACGCCGCTCGGCGTGGCGCTGTTCGCCATGCTGATCGGCATTCAACCAGCCGGCGCGCAGCAACAGGCGCCGGCGGTCACGGTCGCGACGCCACTGGCCCGCGAACTCGTCGAGTACGACGACTTCACCGGCCAGTTCGCCGCCGTCGAATCCGTCGAGATCCGTTCCCGGGTCAGCGGTTACCTGCAATCGATCAATTTCCAGGACGGCCAGATCGTCAGGAAGGGCGACCTGCTGTTCCAGATCGACCCGCGGCCGTTCGAGGCCGAGCTGGCGTCCGCCAAGGCCCGGCTCGCCCAGGCCGAGGCGCAGGTCGAACTCGCCAACCAGCAGCTCAAGCGCGCCGAGCAGCTTCGCAAGAACGACTTCGTCTCGCGCAGCGCCTATGACGAGCGGATGGCAGAACTGCGGGTCGCCTCCGGCGCGGCCGAGATCGCCCGCGCGGAGATCCGCTCGGTCGCGCTCGACGTCGAGTTCGCCCGCATCCTGTCGCCGATCGACGGGCGGATCAGTCGGCACGAGGTCAGCGTCGGCAACCTGGTGACCGGCGGTGCCGCCGGCACGCCGACGCTGCTCACCACGATCGTCTCGATTGATCCGATCCATTTCGTCTTCGACATGAGCGAGACGGATTTCCTGGCCTATCAGCGCGCGGTGGCGAAGGGCCTTCTCAAGTCCCAGCGCGACGCGGTCGAGGTCTATGCGCGGCTCGCCGACGAGCCCGACTGGCCGCGCGTCGGCACGCTCGACTACATCGACAACCGGGTCGACCGGACCTCGGGCACGATCCGTGTCCGGGCCGTCTTCCCGAACCCGGACGGGTTCCTCACCCCGGGCCAGTTCGGCCGCATCCGGATCCCGGGCTCCGAGCCCTATACGGCGCTGCTGATCCCGGAAAGCGCCGTGCTGTCGGACCAGTCCCAGAAGATCGTCATGGTGCTGGGCGAGAACAACGTCGTGCAGGCCCGCATCGTGCGCCTCGGCCCGACCTACGACGGTCTCCGCATCGTCCGCGCCGGCCTGGAGCCGGATGACAGGATCGTCATCGCCGGGCTGATGCGGATACGCGCCGGGGCCACGGTGACGCCCGAGGAAGGCGTCATCGAGGGCATCGGCGAGAAGCGGCCGGGCTGACGGACATGCGCATTTCCCACTTCTTCATCGACAGGCCGGTCTTTGCGACGGTGCTGTCGTTTCTGATCGTCATCGTCGGCGCGGTCGCCTATTTCGTCCTGCCGGTCGCGCAATACCCGGAGATCGCGCCGCCGACCATCGAGGTCCGCGCAAGCTATCCCGGTGCCTCGTCGGAGGTCGTCAGCGACACCGTCGCCACGCCGCTCGAACAGGAGATCAACGGCGTCGAGAACATGCTCTACATGAGCAGCCAGGCGACCGGCGACGGGCAGCTCGTCGTGCAGATCGCCTTCAAGCTCGGCACCGATCTCGACACGGCGCAGGTGCTGGTCCAGAATCGGGTGGCGATCGCCGAACCGCGCCTGCCCGAGGAAGTCCGCCGCATCGGCGTGACGGTGAACAAGAGTTCGCCGGACATGCTCATGGTGATCCACCTGAGTTCACCCGACGGCAGCCGTGACCAGCTCTATCTCTCGAACTTCGCGACGCTCCGGGTCCGCGACGTGCTTGCCCGCCTCGACGGTGTCGGCAGCGTGCGGATCTTCTCCGCCCGTGACTATTCGATGCGGATCTGGCTCGACCCGGACAAGGCCCAGGCGCGCGGACTGACCGCGGGCGAGGTCGTCGCGGCGCTGCGCGCCCAGAATGTCCAGGTCGCCGCCGGCGTCCTCAACCAGCCGCCCGTGCCGTCGCAGGGCGCCTTCCAGATCAACGTGGAAACGCTGGGCCGGCTCGACGACCCGAAGCAGTTCGAACGGATCGTCGTCCGCCGCGACGACGAGGGCCGCCTGACCCGGCTCGGCGATATCGCGCGGGTCGAGCTCGGTGCGCTCGACTACACCACGAACGCCTATCTGAACGAGAGCGGGGCGCTGCCGCTGCTGGTCTTCCAGCGGCCCGGCTCGAACGCGCTCGAGACCGCCGACCGCATCAAGGAGACGATGGCGACGCTGTCTGAGAGCTTCCCCGATGGCGTCAAGTACAGCATCATCTACAATCCGACCGAGTTCATCAGCCAGTCCATCGACGCGGTCATGACGACGATGCTAGAGGCGATCGCGCTGGTCGTCTTCGTCGTCATCTTGTTCCTGCAGTCATGGCGCGCCTCGATCATCCCGATCGTGGCGATCCCGATCTCGCTGATCGGCACCTTCACGGTGCTCTACCTGCTCGGGTTCTCGCTCAACAATCTCTCGCTGTTCGGCCTCGTGCTCGCGATCGGCATCGTCGTCGACGACGCGATCGTCGTGGTCGAGAATGTCGAGCGGAAGCTGCGCGAGGGGATGAAGCCGCGCGACGCGGCGCACGAGAGCATGGACGAGGTCGGCGGGGCGCTGATCGCGATCGCGCTGGTGCTGTCGGCCGTGTTCGTGCCGGCGGCGCTCATTCCGGGAATTTCCGGGCAGTTCTTCCGCCAGTTCGCGGTGACCATCGCGACCGCCACGGTGCTCTCCGCCTTCGTCTCGCTGACCCTGAGCCCGGCGCTCTGCGCGCTCCTGTTCAAGGAGCACCAGGGCGAACGCCCGGTGCCGTTCTATGCCCGGCCCGCGCATGCCTTCTTCCGGGGCTTCAACAACCTGTTCGGTCGCCTGTCGAACGGCTATGCGTGGCTGACGGGACGGCTGATCCGCAAGGCGGCCTTCGCGCTTGTCGTCTATGGCGGGCTGATCGGGCTCACCGCCTGGCAATTCGACCGGGCGCCGACCGGGTTCATCCCGCAGCAGGACCAGGGCTACCTGATCACCGTGGTGCAGGCGCCGCCGGGCGCCTCGATCGCCCGCACCGACGCCATCGTCCGCCGGGCGGCGAAGGAGATCCTGCAGATACCGGGCGTCGCCAACGTGGTGCCGTTCGCCGGTCTCGACGGCGCGACCTTCACCAACGCCTCCAATTCCGGCGCCATCTTCTCGTCGCTGAAGAGCTTCGAGGAGCGCCAGGCGCTGGGCGTCACGCTGGAAGACATCATCGGCATGCACTACCAGCGCCTCGGCGCCATCAAGGAGGCCTTCATCATCACCATCCCGCCACCGCCGGTGCGCGGCATCGGCACCGGCGGCGGCTTCAAGATGATGGTGCAGGATCTGCGCGGGCGCGGTCCGCAGGCGCTCGAGGCGGCGACCCAGGAATTGCTGCGCGCCGCCGCCGCGCGGCCGGAAATCCGTAATCCCTATTCGCTGTTCAACACGCGCACGCCGAAGGTCTATGCCGATATCGACCGGGTGAAGGCGGAGATGCTGAACGTGCCGCCGGAACGGATCTTCGAGGCGCTCGAGGTCTATCTCGGCTCGGCCTTCGTCAACGAGTTCAACTATCTGAACCGCACCTTCCGGGTGACCCTGCAGGCGGACGGGGCATTTCGCCAGGACCTGTCCTCCGTCGCCAACCTCAAGACCCGCAACACGCTGGGCGAAATGGTTCCGCTCGGCGCGGTCGTGAGCTTCGAGGATCGCACCGGACCCTACCGGGTGCCGCGCTACAACCTGGCGCCCGCGGCGGAGCTCCAGGGCACGACGGCGCCCGGCTATTCGAGCAGCGCCGCGATCGCCGCGATGGAGGAACTCGCCGACAACCTGTTGCCGGAAGGGTTCGGCTACGAATGGACGGAACTCGCGCTGCAGGAGAAGCTTGCCGGCAACTCCGGCCTGCTGGTATTCGCCGCTGCCGCGCTCTTCGTCTTCCTCCTGCTCGCCGCCCAGTACGAAAGCTGGCTGCTGCCGCTCGCGGTCATCCTGATCGTGCCGATGTGCCTGCTCGCTGCTGTCAGCGGGCTGCTGGCGCGCGGGATGAGCATCGACATCCTGGCCCAGGTCGGCTTCGTCGTTCTCGTCGGTCTTGCCGCCAAGAACGCGATCCTGATCGTCGAGTTCGCCCGGCAGGCCGAGGCCCTCGGGGCCGACCGCTTCGAGGCCGCGGTCTCTGCCGCGCGGACCCGGCTGCGGCCGATCCTGATGACCTCGATCGCCTTCATCCTCGGCGTCGTTCCGCTGGCGATCGCGACCGGGGCGGGGGCCGAGATGCGTCAGGTGCTCGGCACGGCGGTGTTCTTCGGGATGCTCGGGGTGACCCTGTTCGGGCTGATCTTCACGCCGATCTTCTATGTCGTGGTGCGCGGACTGTTCGCCCGCCGCCGGACGTCGTCGGCCCCGGCGGAAGCGGCGACCCCGGACTAGGCGCGGCGGTCGAGGGCGGCGAGCCAGCCCTGCAGCGCCCCAGCAAGGTCGCGGCGCGGCAGGGCGAGCCGCTCGTCAGGGTCGTGCAACGCTTCGATCCGCGCCTCGGTCCCGTTCAGGACGAGCACGTAGGCGTTGCCGACATGCTCCCCGTCGGCCTCGCCCCGGACCTGCTCGAGGAGCAGCCGGGCGTGCGCCGGATCCTCCTGCACGTCGCTTTCGAGCCAGTCGGCGAGGGCGCGGAAGAGCGCCGGCGCTCGGGCCCTCAGATGGCCGTCGACGGGATCGCGCACGATCTCGAGAACGGCGGTCATGGCCCGGCCCGGTAGAGCGGGTAGGCGGTGACGATCCGGCCCTGGCGGTCGATCCAGCCCTCGATCTCGAAGCCATGGCCGGACGGGCCGCGCCATTTCCTGCCGTCACGCGTGCCGGCCGCGCGAAAGGCACGCCGGATCAGCGCCAGCACCTCGTCGCGGGCGAGGCGGTCGGGAAAGAAACTGGAGAACTTCTCCTGCCACGGCGCGCTATCGTCGCGCCGGATCTCGACCCGTCCGGTGTAGATTCCGGCGTCGTTCGGACCGGCAAGTCGCCGGGCGAGCCGGGCATTGGCAAGGTCGCGGCCATCCGGCCGATGATGGAAGCCGCCCGGTCGGCCGGCCCGGTTGATCTCGCCCTCGAAGATATGGCCGACGGCGACCGGCGGATCGCCCGCGTCCCAGCGCGCGCCTGCCAGCGTCGGGTGATCCCGCGCGGCCCAGGCGAGCAGCAGGAAAACGAGAAACGCCGCACATGCCAGCAATCGCGTCATGCGACGATGCTGTCAGAATGCGGCGTTCGAAGATAGGGTTGCCGGTGGCGGCGACCGCCCGGGATCAGACGATCTTGGCAGGACGGCCCGCGACATAGGCAGCGAACAGCGGCGACATGCTCATGCCGCGGCCGACCGGACGGGCGCGGCGCGCCCGGACCAGGGCGCCGTCGGCCATCGCGTAACCGACCTCGTCGATCTGGCCGCGCTCGATGCCGAGGTCGCGCAATTCACGATCGCTCAACGCGCTGATTTCGCGGCGCACATGGCCGGCGGTGAGGCTGCGGGAAAACCAGCGGGAGAAGAGGGACATGACTGACTCCGTCGACCAGGGTTGGCAGGGACTGACGATGCGAAACATTAGCGCTTCCGTATCCGCTCCTTACTCCGCCACGTAATCCCGAATGATGCCGGAAGCCATAGCCGTTTCTTCATTTCAGCCATGTGTTTTTCGCATGTAATCGTGAACGCTTCTTCAATAACGCCCCCGCAATTACTGGGTCAATCCCAAGAAGTCGCATCGAAGATACATATTGTTCCAGATACGACCGATTCGACGTCCTGCCGTCTCGGCGAGGGCCGTGATGGCGCCTGATGCCGCGACGCGCTTGCGATTGACAGCCGGCCGCACACCCGATACATGACCGATCCGGGTCGAGGCCCCTGCCGCCCGCAGGCATGACGCCACGGTGAAGCCTCGCGATACACGACCGTTCAGCATCTGCATTCCCATGCGGCGCTTGGCAACGCGGGCATCCATTCGACAGCCGCATGCCGGACAGCAAGAGGCATCGCGATGAACGGATCGACCAATCTCCCCTCGCTCGAGGATCTCAAGGACCAGGCCAGGCGGCTGCGTGCCGAGCTCGCGCGCTCGGGCCAGGACATCAGCCATGGCCGGGCGCTCGAACTGATCGCCAGCCAGCACGGCTTTCGCGACTGGAACACCCTGCACGCGCGGGTCGGGAACGGCCCGCCGGTTTGCCCGGTGAAGCCGGGCGACCGCGTCGCCGGGCAGTATCTCGGCCAAGACTTCAAGGGCGAGGTCGTCGGCGTGCAGATTCTCGCCGGCGCGTCGCGCTACCGGATCGCCGTCCACTTCGACGAGCCGGTCGACGTCGTGACCTTCGAGAGCTTCAGCAACTTCCGGCGCCGGGTTTCCTGCACCATCGACGAGACCGGACGGACGCAGGAGCGGACCTCGAACGGCAAGCCGCACATGGTGCTCAAGCTCTGAACGACGCGGCGCCGGGCGGCTGCCCGGCGCCGCGTCGTCAGTCGCGGAAGTCGGGCATGTCGCGATCGAGCATGCGCAGGATCGCGGCGAAGTGGCGGGCCGCCACCTTCGGCATTTCCTCCGCGAACTGCTGCCGCGTCGTGGCGATCACCTCGTCGGACAGCCGGCGCAGCTTGCCTCCGGTCGAGCGCGCGAGGACCTGGAACATCGCCGCCCGTTCCAGGTAGTAGAGATCGTTGAAGGCCTCCGCGACGCTTGGCCCGGCGACCATGACGCCGTGGTTGGCCATGAAGAGGACGCCGCGATTGCCCATCTTCCGGGCCAGCCGTTCGCCTTCGGCCTCGGCCAGCGCGAGGCCGCCATACTCGTCGTCATAGGCGATCCGCCCGGCGAAGCTCAGGGCGTTTTGCTCGACCATCTCGAGGCGTCCGTCCTCGAGCAGGGTGAGCGCCGTCGCGTAAGGCATGTGGGTGTGCAGCACGCAGGCGGCGCCGGGCACACCCAGATGAACGCGGCTGTGAATGCAGAAGGCGGTGCGCTCGACCTCGTTGTCACCTTCCAGCACGGTGCCGTCGGCGTCGCACAGGACGAGCGAGGAGGCGGTCACTTCCGACCAGTGCCAGCCATGCGGGTTGATCAGGAAGCGGCGCCCGTTCAGCGCCCCGTCCTCGTCCGGCACGACGAGGCTGAAATGGTTGCAGACACCCTCCGAGAGGCCGAGCCGATCGGCCCAGCGGAGCGCCGCCGCGAGTTCGACCCGGCCCCGCCGCACGATGTCGTCCGTGTTCGTCCCCGTCATGCCGCCCTCCGTCGCGCCCGGTTCACTACCCGAGAGTGTTAGGAGTTCGGCCGTCAGCTGGCAAGGGTTCGGCGCTAACCGCCGCTGTAGCTCTGCACGAGGCTTGCCGCGACCAGGTTCCAGCCGTCCACGAGGACGAAGAAGATCAGCTTGAAGGGCAGCGCGATCATCACCGGCGGCAGCATCATCATGCCCATCGACATCAGCACCGAGGCGACCACCATGTCGATCACGATGAACGGCACGAACAGCAGGAAGCCGATCTCGAAGGCGCGGCGCAGCTCGCTGATGACGAAGGCCGGGATCAGCGCCTGCAGCGGCGTGGCGTTCGGATCCTCGAGCGGGCCGGTGCCAGCCAGGTCGAGGAAGAGCTGGAGATCCTTGTCCCGGACATGGGTCAGCATGAAGGCGCGGACCGGAACGACGACGCGGTTGAACGCCTCCTGTTCGTCGATCTGTTCGTCGATCAGCGGCGCAATGCCGCTGTCGTAGGCCTGCTGCAGCGTCGGCGCCATGATGAAGCCGGTGAGGAACAGCGAAAGCGAGATGATCACCACGTTGGGCGGTGTCGTCTGCACGCCGATCGCGCTCCGCAGCAGCGACAGGACGACGACGATCCGGGTGAACGAGGTCACCATGACGAGTATCGCCGGGGCCAGGCTGAGAACCGTGACCAGCGCGACGATCTGGATGATGCGACCGGTAAAGACCCCGCCGGCATCGCCGAGATCGAGACTGAGGCTCTGCGCCGCCGCGGGCGTTGCCGCGACCAGCAGGGCGAGAAGGGGAAGCAGGCCGCCCGCGCCGCGACCGATCGCCCGCAACGCGACCCCGGTCACGAGGCGATCTCGCGAATCCTGGCGGGCTCGGCGCGTGCGATCCCGCTTTCCACGACCAGGTCGTTCTCGCCGCCGATCAGCAGGAGATGCTGGACATCGTCGCGCTGCACGAGGATCAGCCGCCGCTTGGCGTCGATCGTCGTGACATCGACGACCGAGAGCCGCCTGACGCCGCCCGGGCGGCTGATCCGGGGCGCCATGCCGAACCGTTTCCCGGCCCAGGCAAGTAGCCCGATCAGCCCGAGCACGACGACCAGGGCGACGAAATACTGAATCAGCGAGATCGCTTCCATTACCGAACAGCTCAGCGAGTGGGGGGATTGATGGCCTCGAGCCGTTCGGCGAGCGAGTGGGCGCGTGTTTCCAGCGCGCTCGCCAGCGAGTCGAGCGCCGTATAGAGGCTGCCGATCCGCTGCCGGTAGGGGCGGCGCTCGTCTTCCGGGAGCGTCGCGATCGAATCGTGGAGCGCGGCGGCAAGCCCGTCGAGATCGGAGAGATCGACGCTCTGCTCGAGTTCGAGGGATGCGCCCGCGCTGTCGAGCCGGTGCTGGAATTCCTGGATCAGGCGTTCTGGCGATTCACTTATCACGGACGGGGCTCCCCGGGTTCGCGGTTCTCGAAGCGGTAGACATAGGCAAGGATCTCGGCAACGACGGCGAAGGCTTCCAGCGGGATCGGGCTGTCGACGTCGAGCGCCGAGAGCAGGGTGACCAGGTCGGCATCCTCGCGAACCTTCACGCCGTTGGCGAAGGCGATCTCCAAGATCTGCTCGGCGACGCTGCCCCGGCCCGCCGCGACCACGCTCGGCGTGTCACTTTGCCGCGGATCGAAGGCGATGGCGGCGGCGCGCAGGCGGTCGCGACTGTTCGAAGGATCGGCCAAGGCTTGTTCCACCGGTTGCCGGACGGCTTGCCCGGCGTCTGCGGCGATTCTCCTGTCCTTATGCTTAACAAAGCGTTAGCGGGCGATATTGGCGCGGCAGATTGGCCGGGGAGGGGATTTCAGCGGCCCTTTCTGGCCGTATTCGCTATTGCAAAGCAAGAATATTGCAATTGCGAGGGCAGCCCCCAAATCATCCTTGTCAGGGCGCTGTCCAGACTCTAGGTTCTGGCCACGGCTCGGCGCCGGTTATCGGCGCTTCCCATCATCCTCGGCGCGCGTGGTTCCCTCGCCCTGTCGGCGATATCCAGGCAACACACGCACTGGCGACCGTTTCGCCACCGTCCGACCGGCCCCAATCAGGCCGACTGTTCTGGCTGGCAGGAGTTGTGCGGCACCGTCCACGCAGCGACGCCCGCGTCCACGCTATTTTGCGTAATGAATTGAAAGGAGACCAATATGGAGGAGCAGGTCAAAGCGCTCACCGGTAAGAACATCGCTTTACTCGTGGCCAACGGCTTCGAAGAGGCCGAGATGACGTCGCTGCAGAAGGCGCTGATCGTTGCCGGCGCGAAAGTCGCGATCGTTTCGCCCGAGAAGGGCATCGTCAACAGCTGGCACGATGGGACCTGGGGCCATTTCTTCCCGGTCAACGCCTTCCTGCCCGAAGCGATGTCGCATCATTTCGACGGCGTCGTCGTTCCCGGTGGCAGCCGCCATGTCGAGCGACTGAGCAACAACCCGCAGACCACCCGTTTCCTGAACGGCTTCATGCTGGACGACAAGCCGGTCGCGCTGCATGACGCCGCGGCGCTGGTCGCCAACGGCGGGCTGGCCGACGGCCGCACCGTGGCGGCGACCGAGGATGTCTCGGGTGCCCTGATCCGCGAAGGCGCGAAGGTCGCGGACGAGCCCGTGCATGTCGACGGCCGGCTGCTTTCGGCGTTCGGCGAGGAGACGATGGGGCAGTTCGTGAGCGAGCTTCTCAGCCTTCTCGAGGGCGAAGCGGCGAAGCTCGGCGAGGCCGCCTGAGAAGATACCTGACAGGCACCGCCTGGCGGGTTACGGGGGCATCCGGTCGGATGCCCCTTTTTCGTTTCCGCGGTTGCCGGCCGGGCGATGCGGCGGATAGCGAAAATTTTACCGATTGTTAACCCGAACGGCCGATCATTAAGAAAGCGTATCAAGCGCGCGGGAAGGCCGCCCGATGAACCTGAACGACATACCGATATTCGCCGCCCTGCAGAAACGCATGGCCTGGCTGTCCGCCAGACATGACGTGCTCGCGCAGAATGTCGCCAATGCGGACACCCCGAACTACCGCCCGAAGGATCTGGTGGAGCCGTCCTTCGCCGAGCTGGTGAAGGGCCCGGAGACCGGCAAGGTCACGCTGCGCGCGACCCAGGCCGGGCATATCCCGGGCGGCGGGGCCGGGCACGATTTCGGGACCGGCGCGGTCTCGTCCGGCTACGAGACCGCGCCGTCGGGCAATTCGGTCGTGCTCGAGGAGCAGCTCATCAAGGTCGCCGAGACCCAGGCCGAGCATCAGCTTTCGGCAAACCTCTATCGCAAGCATGTCGAGATGATCCGCATCGCTCTCGGCCGGCGCGGCTAGCAGTAACGGGGACCAGTCATGGACTTCTCCAAGACCCTGATGATCTCGGCCTCGGGCATGAAAGCCCAGAGCGAGCGCATGCGCGTCATCGCCGAGAACGTCGCCAACAAGGATTCGCTGGCCAAGACGCCGGGCGAGAATCCCTATCGTCGCAAGGTCGTGGTGTTCAAGAACGCGCTCGACCGCGAACTCGGCGTCTCGCGCGTCGAGGTCGCGAAGGTCACCCGCGACCGCAGCGATTTCGGCCTCGAATACCGCCCCGGTCACCCGGCCGCCGACGAGAACGGCTATGTCCGCACGCCGAACGTCCACGGCCTGATCGAGATGATCGACATGAAGGAAGCCCAGCGGTCCTACGAGGCCAATCTCAACCTGATCGACGCCGCCAAGGCGATGCTCATGAAGACGATCGAGATCCTGAGATAGGCCCGAGCAAGGAAACAGCGTCATGGAAAGCAGTGCCGTCAATGCCGCCCTGGCTTATGCCCGGGCGATTTCGAATGCCGAGAACGCCGGCAACATTCCCGGCGACGACCTGGCCACCGACGCGGCCGGCGCCGGCGGGAGCTTCGCCTCGCTGCTGCAGGACGCCGGCAAGGACATGGTGGCCGGCGGGCAGACGTCGGAAGAGTTGAGCTTGCGCGCCGTCGCCCGCGATGCCAACGTCGCCGACGTGGTGGCCGCGGTCAGCAATGCCGAGGTCACCCTGGAAACCGTGGTCACCGTCCGCGACCGCATCATCCAGGCCTACCAGGACATCATCAAGATGCCGATCTGACGGGATCGGCGGTCGAGCGGGACCATGAACGAGGCGGACGTCATCGACATTTCGCGCGAGGCGATCTGGGTGCTGCTGAAGGTGGCGGGCCCGGTGATGGTCATCGCGCTGCTGGTCGGTCTCGCCATCTCGCTGATCCAGGCGCTGACCCAGGTCCAGGAAATGACGCTCGCCTTCGTGCCGAAGATCCTCGCGATCTTCGTCTCGATCATCGTCCTGATGCCGTTCATGATCGCCACCCTGACCGCGTTCATGGAGCAGATCGCCCAACGCATCGCCGCGCTTTGAGCGGCCGGGGCTGAACGCGCATGCTGCAACAGCTGCTGCCGGCCGGGGTCTTCGCCTTCTTCATCGTCTTCGCCCGCATCGGCTCGGCCTTCATGGTCGTGCCGGGCTTCAGCGAGGGTTTCGTGCCGCCGCGCGTCCGGCTGGTCATCGCCATCGGCGTCAGCCTGCTCGTCCTGCCGCTCGTGGTCACCACCCTGCCGGCGCTGCCGTCGTCACCGGCCGAACTGGCGCTGGTGATCGGCGGAGAGATCCTGATCGGCCTGCTGATCGGCGGCGTCGCCCGGCTGGCGATCAGCGGCCTGCACACCGCCGGCATGATCATCGCCCACCTGTCGAGCCTCGCCGCGGCGCAGTTCTTCGACCCGGCGCAGCAGACCCAGGGGGCGCTGGTCGGCAGCTTCCTGACCCTGATCGGCCTCGTCCTGATCTTCGTCACCGACATGCACCACCTGTTCATCATGGGCGCCGCCGAAAGCTACCGGACCTTCCCGCCGGCGGCCCTGCCGGCGATGGGCGACTTCGCCGGGCTGGCGAGCGACCTCGTGGCCGGGTCCTTCCGGCTCGGCGTGCAGATCTCCGCGCCCTTCATCGTCTACGGGTTGACGCTCTATATCGGCGCCGGCCTGATCAATCGCCTGATGCCGCAGGTTCAGGTATTCTTCGTCATGATGCCGCTGCAGATCGCGCTCGCCTTCCTCGTGCTCTCGGTTACCCTCGGCGCGATCGGGATGTGGTTCATCGACTACTACCGGGACGCGCTCGGCCTTCTGACGGGGTTGTAAGGCGATGGCCGACGAAGACCAGTCACAGAAAACAGAAGAGCCGACAGCCAAGAAGCTCGAGGATGCCTTCAAGAAGGGGCAGGTCGCGAAGAGCCAGGAGGTCGGCCATTTCTTCATGACCGCGGGGATCGCGCTCGCCGTCCTGACGGTCGCCGCCGGCGCCGGCGGCGATCTCGCCCGTTCGCTCTCGATCTTCGTCGAATCGCCGCATCTCTTCGACACCGACAGCGGCATCCTGCAGGCCGCCTTCGCCGATCTCGGGCTCAACCTGGCGCTGACGATGGCCCCGGTGCTCGGCATCCTGATCCTCGCCGCGCTGATCGGCAACGTGATCCAGCATCGCCCCTTCGTCTCGCTGGAGCGGATCAAGCCGAAGTTCAGCAAGATCTCCCTGATCGAGGGAATCAAACGACAATTCTCCCTGAAGGCGCTTGTCGAGTTCCTCAAGGGCCTGGGCAAGCTCACCCTCGTCGGCGCCGTCGCGGTGACGCTCATCTGGCCCCAGATGGACCGTCTGCCGCTCATCGTCAGCTACGATCCGAGCGACATCCTCGAACTCGTCCAGCGGCTGTCGCTGCTCATGCTGTCCGGGGTCGCCGCGGTCATGGCGGTGATCGCCGGCCTCGATTTCCTGTACCAGAGGTACAGCCACATCAAGGGCCTCAAGATGTCGCGGCAGGAGATCAAGGACGAGTACAAGGACGCCGAGGGCGATCCACTGATCAAGGCCAAGCTCCGCCAGCTGCGCATGGAGCGCTCGCGCCGGCGCATGATGGCGGCGGTGCCGACGGCCGACGTGGTGATCACCAACCCGACCCATTTCGCCGTCGCCCTGAAATATGACGGCGGCAAGATGAACGCGCCGAAGGTCGTCGCCAAGGGCCAGGACCTGGTCGCGCTCCGCATCCGCAAGCTCGCCGAGGAAAACGACGTGCCGATCGTCGAGAACCCGCCGCTCGCCCGGGCGCTGCACGCGACCGCCGATCTTGACAGGGAAATTCCGGTCGAACATTACAAGGCGGTCGCCGAGGTCATCAGCTACATCTACGGCTTGCGCAAGAAGCAGGGCACCCGGCGGCCGGTGCAATAGCCGATGAGCCGATATCGCGCGGGGCGCAGGCGTCAGGGGATGGCCGGATGAGAGCAGGGGACGGCGACCGGAAGACGGCCGGTGACAGGATTCCGTCGCGCGCCGCGGGGTCTGCCTTCGCTGTCGCCCTCGGGCTCGCGGCGCTCGCGGTCTGCGGCGCCGGGGCAATCGCCGGCGGACGCCTCGGGCTCGCGATCGGCCTGCTCGGTCTCGCCCTGCTCGGTGCCGTCGCGGCCTTGCGGCTGTCCGCCGGACGTTCCGGCGCGGTTGCCGCGATTGCCGGCGAGGCACCGCTCGCGTTCGACACGACATTGCTCGACTACGCCCCGACGGCCTGCCTGATAACCCGCCGGAACGGCAGCTTCGAATATGCCAACGCCGCCTACCGGAACCTCGTGGGCGCCGGTGGCGGCGACATTCCGCCGACGCTCGTGCAATTGCTGAACGACAGCCAGCCGGCCCTCGAGCGGCTGCTGGCGCATGCCCGCGCCGCGCTCGAACCCGGCCGCGACGAGGGTGCCGAACGGGCCGACGGACGGACCGGGGACGGCGAGGGGGAGCGGGACCCGGCCGGGCATCCGGCGCCGCTGGTGATCGAGCCGGGCGACGGCCGCAGCCTCTCGGTCACGGTCTGCCGCCATCCGGGCGCCGGCGACCTGGTGCTCTGGTTCGTCGACGACCTGAGCCATTCGCCGCTGGCGCTCGAACTCGGCGACGAGCGCGGCAGCATCGCCGATTATCTCGACAACGCGCCGGTCGGATTCTACTCGATCGACCCGCAGGGCCGCTTCCAGTTCGTCAACGCCACGCTTGCCCGCTGGCTCGGCTGGGAACGGGAGGATCTGGTCGGCGGCGACGTCCAGCTTCGCGACGTCCTGGTCCGCGAGGCCGGCGGCGGCCAGTATGTCGACGCCTTTCCCGACGAGCGCCCGCTGACCGACGGCGAGCGGGGTCTGCGCGCCCGCGGCGGCCAGGTGCTGCCGGTGCATATCACCCAGACCGTGATTCGCGACGCCGCCGGCGCCAAGCTCGGCAGCCGCGCGGTCGTCCGCGAGCTCACCACCGAACAGGAATGGCAGGACCTGCTGCGCCGGGCCGAGCTGCATTTCCGTCGCTTCTTCGACGCCGCGCCGGTCGGCATCGTCACCCTCGACCGGGACGACCGGGTGGTCGAGGGCAACCCGGCGCTGCTTGCCCTGCTCGACACCACGGCCGAGAAATTCAATCGCCGCCCGATCGGCGACTACCTGTCCGGCGAGAGCCGCCAGCAGCTCGGCGAGCATCTCAAGGCGGTCCGGGAGGCGGCCGGCGAACTGCCGCCGATCGAGGTGCAGATCGGCGACGCCGCCCGGCAGCGGACCGCCCAGGTCTATGCCCGCCGGCTTGCCGGCACGAACGAGAGCGGCGGGCTGCTGCTCCACCTGATCGACACCAGCGAGCAGAAGATGCTCGAACTCCGCATGGTCCAGGGCCAGAAGATGCAGGCGGTCGGCCAGCTCGCCGGCGGCGTCGCCCATGACTTCAACAACCTGCTGACGGCGATGATCGGCTTCTGCGACC
The DNA here is from genome assembly GCF_900172325.1 of Oceanibacterium hippocampi. Taxonomy (GTDB): domain Bacteria; phylum Pseudomonadota; class Alphaproteobacteria; order Sneathiellales; family Sneathiellaceae; genus Oceanibacterium; species Oceanibacterium hippocampi. Next base: position 89,766 of record NZ_FWFR01000005.1, read on the forward strand.
TGCTGCTGCTCCGCCACGAGCCGGGCGACCAGTCCTTCTCGGACATCATGCAGATCAAGCAGAACGCCAACCGCGCGGCCAACCTGGTGCGCCAGCTGCTCGCCTTCTCGCGCCAGCAGACGCTGCGGCCCAAGGTCCTGGTGCTGACCGACGTGCTGGCCGAACTCTCCAACCTGCTGCGCCGCCTGATGGGCGAGCGGATCGCCCTCAAGGTCGTACACGGCCGCGATCTCGGGCTGGTCCGGGTCGACCAGGGGCAGTTCGAACAGGTGGTGATCAATCTCGCCGTCAATGCCCGCGACGCCATGCGCGACGGCGGCGACCTGACGATCGCGACCGAGAATCTCTCGCTCGAACGGCCGCTCAGCGCCGGCGGCGACACGATTCCGCCCGGCGATTACGTGGTCATCACGGTCAGGGATACCGGGCACGGCATCGCCAAGGATCACTTCGAGAAGATCTTCGAGCCCTTTTTCACCACCAAGGAAGTCGGCGCCGGCACCGGGCTCGGGCTCTCGACCGTATACGGCATCATCAAGCAGACCGGCGGCTTCATCGTGCCGGAGAGCACCGTCGGCGCCGGCACGACCTTCACCATCTACCTGCCGCGCCATCAGCCCGAGGCGGCCGAGGTCGCCGGCGAGGAGGCGGGCGACCAGCGGATCGCCCGCGATCTGACCGGCAAGGGCACGGTGCTGCTGGTCGAGGACGAGGACCCGGTCCGGCTGTTCGCCGCCCGCGCGCTCAAGAACAAGGGCTACGAGGTGCTGACCGCGGATTCGGGCGAAAGCGCGCTCGAGGTCGTGCGCAGCCATCAGGGCCACATCGACCTGCTGGTGTCCGACGTGGTCATGCCGCAGATGGACGGCCCGACCCTGGTCAGCCACGTCCTGCACGAGTATCCGGCGATCAAGGTGATCTTCATCTCCGGCTATGCCGAGGATACCTTCCGCCGCTCCTTCGACGTCGAGCTCGAGGATATCGACTTCCTGCCCAAGCCCTTCAGTCTCGAGGAGCTGGCCGGCAAGGTGAAGGAAGTCATGGAAAGCCGTCGCCCCTGAGCGCCCGGCCGGTCGCCGGCATGCGGGTGGTTTGGAATTATCGGTGCCACCCAAGGAAGCCAGCGCTAATTGGCCTCATTTCCGTCCTCGAGCAATTGGAACTTGCCAACGGAGGAGTTCGCCCCGCCGTGCCACCAATTGAACCGCTAGAAGTGCGGTGCACCGAACACATCCCGGAAATAAATTTCACCGCTTACATAGGCAACTAGTTTCCCGTTCTGAAAGTCGCTTACTTCGGCATGTGTGAGAGACTTCTTTCCAAGCCAGTAAACATGCGCGTCTTGACCAGGATTGATGTCCCGGCCTCGTTGTGGCTCGCCACTCAGGACGGGCTGATCACCGGGACGGCTGAATGCCCCTTTGATCGAGTAGCTAATTTCTTTTGCCGGCGTGTTGCCGGAGTTTTTGACAGTTACTTCGACCATCGGCACCCGGTTACCGCCGAACGATAGAGTGAGATTTGGCGTTGTCGACAAGTACGGTCTCAGTTGCAGTTGCATGTTCTCGCGTGACAGATCAATTGCAGCGAAGGCTGCCGTAGCGCCGCGTTCGGCTTCCTTGGTAGCGTCTCTTGTGGCACGCAACGTCTGTTTAAGGAGCCAAACAGCCCAAATGCTTACGATGAGAGCAACCACGCCGGATACCGCCATGATCCATTGTGGAATCGTATCGCCCCAGGGAATGCTGCTCGACCAATCTAGTTCCTCTTCCAACTGATCGGATTCGTCAACGCGGGTTTCGTAATCATGCGGGGCGTCGCGAGCTTCAGCATTCGGAGTTGGCTCGATGAGCCGGAGAGTTCCTTGGGTTTCAGCAGCCGATTGATCGGGGGAGTGGCGATGGTCTTCCTTTGGGGATGATTCTTGCTGAAGTTGTAAGTCTGGCGCGGCGACTTGAGGCCATGCTGACATTGGCAACATTAGAACGCCGATTGCCGTGAGCGCCAAGAGTACGGTGCTAGTGTTTACCACTGTTTCATCCTCCCCCGGATCGATGCCGCACTAAGAATGTGTCCGAAAAAATACACGACAGTCGCTTTAAAGATAATTGAAATACACGGTGTGATTGCACCCGTCTGTTCGGCACCAGATTTCTTGCTGGTGGTATCGCGGGCATTCCGAAGCCGGTACCTTGCGGATGCGGTGCCACCTCGTATGGCGGGAGCAAATCTCGCAATCGCCTCGGTTCCGGCATATATCCCCTTTACCTATGTAGTGGAGCGGCGGTTGAAGATGCTCTATAAAGATCAGCTTGCGAACACTGGGTTTGGCGGGCGGCTTGAAGATACTACGCAGGATTATCGCGCTTACTCGAAATTGGCGCATCGTTCCACCGGTCGGCGCCCCACCGGCTGCTGCGGCAATTGTGTGCGAGCGGTGGGCAACAATTGTTAGATGGATCAAATCGAATTGCGAAATTGAATGGGCCGTTGATTTGATTTCTGTTCCTGGGCTGTGGCCAGCCGCCGTGGTGCTCTTTGTGGGGTATTTCGTGGTCTTATTACTTAAGAACCGAACTCTTATGAATCGCCTGAAGCCGAGGCTGACAATTGGCGCAAACGGCTACGGTACGATCATCGCGACGCGCGAGAAAATGGGGGGCGCTGGAAGGCCCCTTGTTACAACGACGGGATCTGCGTTTCCCGCCACCGTGAACAAGGTAGAGAACATTGGTGCTAGTAAGACAGATCACGAGGTAGTTTTTATCCGGGCCATTGTGTCGGCTTGCGGAACGGAGACTGTAAGCGACTGTCGAGTATATTTAGTGGCACTATGTAAGATATCTTCTAATGGTAGTGTGGAACCTTCGGCCCTTACTGATCCTATTCAGCTGCCGTGGTATCCATCGAACCATTGTGCCGAGAACATTCACCCTGACCTGATCAAGTATGCAGCCGTCTTGCGGATTCCGTCGCACACCAACATTCCGGAGATTGCTGGAGATTATCCGTTGGTACTCAGCGGATTCTTCAATGAGAGCGCAGAGTATGAGTTGGGCCTACATGTGACAGGTAACAACGCATCTGCGAAGGCGACTATTGTCGTAACCTGGGCCGGTGATACAGACTCGCTTACGGTGAAGGAGAAAGGTGATGTTGCAGGACAAGGAATTAAGCCTAGAAGAAGCTCGCAAACTGGGTCAAATGGGGGAGTTCGTCCGGGATCACCCTTCGATTGGCGATGAGGATGTGTTCGATGCCCTGCTCGGTGCTATGGCTTCGGGAAAGCCTGCACCAGTAGATCAAACATCAGATGAGGCTGCTTCCGAAGATTGAAGCGGAATTCGAACTCCGCGAGATAGCTCGACAGATGCTTGTCTGACACCCAGATGTAGGTTCCCTCGACACCGCGCTTGAGCGCCGCCCAGAACGACTCGATGGTGTTCGTATGGACCGGACCTCGCACGTATTCCTTAGCGGCATGATTGACGACGCCGTGGCGATAACCCCTTGAGGAGAGCAGGACGAAAGAGCCAGCCTGATCGGTGGCGACGCGCGTGCCCTGCTTGACCCATTCGGTGATATGCGGCGTGACCGTATTCCGGCTGCGGTTGGGGATGACGCGGGTGATGATATCACCGCCGCGTTCGACCATGCCGAGTACGATGTACTTGTCGTCCTGACCCTGTTCGTCCCTACCTCCGATGAAGACCTTATCGACTTCAACGATCTTCTGGCCGCCCAGCATGGCGTCGCCATCGACCCAGCCCATGTACTTGCGGATCTCGTGGCCTATGCGCCACGCGGTCTTGTAGGTCACGCCCAACTGGCGCTCCAGCTCCTTGGCGGAGACGCCGTTGCGGGTCGTGGTGAAGAGGTACATGGCATAGAACCACTTCTGGAGCGGGGTGCGTGTCCGAGCGAATGGGGTGCCTGCCATCGGGTGGATATGATGCCCACACCATTGGCATTCCCAAGCCGGTTCCTTGCGGATGCGATGAAACTTGGTGTGGCGCGAACACTTTGGGCAATCACCCTCGGTGCCGTAGCGGACCAGCATCAGGTGCTCCAGGCACGCCTCATCGGTAGGGAAGCGATTGAAGAAGTCCTGAATGGTGAATTGCTTGGCCATATCCTGTTCCTTTCGACACCTTGGATATGGGAATTCACACTACATAGGTCAAGGGGATATATGCCTCGGTTCCCCGGACATGAACAAATATCGAACATGGTTTGTTCTCCCCGTTCCGGCCGTCCCAGAAGAGGGCTATTGCCAACAAGAACAAATCATGTACATTGTCCGTGTTTGCATCCCGCCGGGTGCTGTGGAATAAGAAGGAGAGAGGCATGTCCTCCACCCCACTCCGTCTCGTTGAAGCAGGCAGCATGGACAAGAAGAAAGCACTGGATGCGGCGCTGAGCCAGATCGAGCGTGCCTTTGGCAAGGGCTCGGTCATGAAGCTCGGACAGCGCGAGACGGTCAAGCTTCCGTCGATCTCGACGGGCTCGATCGGGCTCGACATCGCGCTCGGCATCGGTGGCCTGCCGACCGGCCGGATCATCGAGGTTTACGGCCCGGAAAGCTCGGGCAAGACGACGCTGACCCTGCACGCGGTCGCGGAATGCCAGAAGGGCGGCGGGACCTGTGCCTTCATCGACGCGGAACACGCGCTCGATCCCGGCTATGCCCGCAAGCTCGGCGTCGATGTCAGCGAACTGCTGATCTCGCAGCCCGATACCGGCGAGCAGGCGCTCGAGATCGCCGACACCCTGGTCCGTTCCGGCGCCGTCGACATGGTGGTCGTCGATTCGGTCGCCGCCCTGGTGCCGCAGGCCGAGCTCGAGGGCGAGATGGGCGACACCCATGTCGGTCTCCAGGCGCGCCTGATGAGCCAGGCGCTGCGCAAGCTCACCGCCTCGATCTCGCGCTCGAAATGCATGGTCATCTTCATCAACCAGATCCGCATGAAGATCGGCGTCATGTTCGGCAGCCCGGAGACCACGACCGGCGGCAACGCGCTGAAGTTCTACGCCTCCGTGCGGCTCGACATCCGGCGTATCGGGGCGATCAAGAATCGCGACGACGTGGTCGGCAACCAGACCCGGGTCAAGGTCGTCAAGAACAAGGTGGCGCCGCCCTTCAAGGTGGTCGAGTTCGACATCATGTACGGCGAAGGCATCTCCAAGTCGGGCGAACTGCTCGATCTGGGCGTCAAGGCCGAGGTGGTCGAGAAATCCGGCTCCTGGTTCTCCTACGGCGATCTGCGGATCGGCCAGGGGCGGGAGCAGGCGCGCGCCTTTCTCAAGGAGAACCCGGCGGTCGCCGACGAGATCGAGGAGAAGATCCGCCGCAATGCCGGCCTGATCGCCGAACTGATCGACGAGGGACCGGACGCGGATTCGGACGAGGCCGACGCCGCCGAGGGCTGACGGCGCCGGACAGGCCATCCCGGACCGGGAGGCGCCGCGCGGGTTTCCGCGCGGCGTTTGCCGTTGTCCGGACGGCCGCCGCGTTCGTGCGGGCTTGGCTTTCGCCGGGACGCTATGCTAGTGAGCCGGGCCGGGCGTCGGCTCTGGACGCGGAAGTGGGAAGATCGAAGGGTTCGAGATGATCAGCGGAAACGAGATACGCCGGACGTTCCTCGACTATTTTGCCGCCAACGGGCACGAGCCCGTGGCCTCGTCGCCGCTGGTGCCGCACAACGATCCGACCCTGATGTTCACCAATGCCGGCATGGTGCAGTTCAAGAACGTCTTCACCGGCGTCGAGCAGCGCCCCTACAAGCGGGCCGCGACCTCGCAGAAATGCGTGCGCGCCGGCGGCAAGCACAACGATCTCGACAATGTCGGCTATACCGCGCGCCACCACACCTTCTTCGAGATGCTCGGCAACTTCTCGTTCGGCGACTATTTCAAGGAGCGGGCGATCGAGCTCGCCTGGAACCTGATCACCGACGAGTTCGGGCTTTCGAAGGACCGGCTCTGCGTCACCGTCTATCACGAGGATGACGAGGCCCACGACCTCTGGCGCCGGATCGCCGGCCTGCCGGAGGAACGGATCATCCGGATCGCGACCTCCGACAATTTCTGGGCGATGGGCGATACCGGTCCCTGCGGCCCGTGCTCCGAGATCTTCTACGACCATGGCGACCATATCCCGGGCGGCCCGCCGGGCAGCCCGGACGAGGACGGCGACCGCTTCGTCGAGATCTGGAACCTCGTCTTCATGCAGTACGAGCAGCAGAGCGCCGACAGGCGCGTCGACCTGCCGCGGCCGTCGATCGACACCGGCATGGGGCTCGAGCGGATCGCGGCGATCCTCCAGGGCAAGCACGACAATTACGACACCGACCTGCTGCGCAAGCTGATCGAGGCCTCGGCCGAGGCGATCGGCGTCGATCCGGACGGCGAGGGCCGGATTTCGCACCGGGTCATCGCCGATCACCTGCGCGCCTCGTCCTTCCTGATCGCCGACGGCGTGCTGCCGTCGAACGAGGGCCGCGGCTACGTGCTGCGCCGGATCATGCGGCGCGCCATGCGGCATGCCGAGATGCTGGGCGCGGAGGAACCGCTGCTCCATCGCCTCGTGCCGACGCTGGTCGGCATGATGGGCCAGGCCTTCCCCGAACTCGGCCGCGCCGAGCCGCTGATCCGCGAGACCCTGAAGCTCGAGGAGAACAACTTCAAGCGCACGCTGGCGCGCGGCCTCCGGCTGCTTGAGGACGAACTGGAGCGCCTCGGCGACAGCGCGGCGCTGCCTGGCGAGGTCGCTTTCAAGCTCTACGACACCTACGGCTTCCCGCTCGACCTGACCCAGGACGCGCTGCGTGCCCGTGGCCGCGGCGTCGATGTCGACGGCTTCAACGCGGCGATGGCGCGCCAGAAGGCGGAGGCGCGGAAGTCCTGGGCCGGCTCCGGCGAGCAGGCGACCGAGGCGGTCTGGTTCGACTTGCGCGACCAGGTCGGGGCCAGCGAGTTTCTCGGCTACGCGACGGAACGCGCCGAGGGCGAGGTCGTCGCCATTGTCCGTGACGGGGCCCCGGTCGAGCGGCTGGAAGCGGGCGAGAGCGGCGCGCTGATCCTCAACCAGACGCCGTTCTACGGCGAAAGTGGCGGTCAGGTCGGCGATACCGGGCGCATTGCCGGCCCGGGCGGCGTCCGCTTCATCGTCGAGGACACCCAGAAGCGGGCCGCCGACCTGCATGTCCATACCGGCCGGATGGAGAAGGGCGCGATCGCCGTCGGCGACGCGCTCACGCTCACCGTCGATGGCGAGCGCCGCAACCGGATCCGGGCCAATCACTCGGTCACCCACCTGCTACACAAGGCGCTCCGCGAGACCCTTGGCGAGCATGTGACGCAGAAGGGCTCGCTGGTCGCCGACGACCGCCTGCGCTTCGATTTCAGCCACCCGAAGGCGCTCACCGAGGACGAGATCGCCGCCGTCGAGGCGGCCGTCAACGGCGTGATCCGCAGCAACGGCGCGGTCGCGACCACGCTGATGCGGCCGGACGAGGCGGTCGAGGCCGGCGCGCTCGCCCTGTTCGGCGAGAAGTACGGCGAGGAAGTGCGCGTCGTCGCCATGGGGCGCGGGACCGACCGGCCCTATTCGGTCGAGCTTTGCGGCGGCATCCATGTTCGCCGGACCGGCGATATCGCGCTCTTCAAGATCATCTCGGAAGGCGCGGTCGCGGCCGGTGTCCGCCGTATCGAGGCGGTGACCGGCGAGGCGGCGCGGCAATACATGCTGTCGCAGGAAATCCGCCTGCGCGAGGCCGCCTCGGCCCTCCGCGCGGCGCCGGCCGACGTGCCGGGACGGGTGGTGCAACTCATCGAGGAACGCAAGCGGCTGGAGCGCGAGCTGATGGAGGCGCGCAAGGCGCTGGCCACCGGAGGCGGCAAGGGCGGCATCGAGGTCCGCGAGATCGAGGGCGTGCGCTATGCCAGCCGCAAGCTCGACAACGTGCCGCCGAAGGACCTGCGCGGCATCGTCGATCAGAGCAAGAAGGATATCGGCAGCGGCGTCGTTGCCCTGGTCTCGGTCAGCGACGGCAAGGCGGCCCTGGTCGTCGGCGTGACCGACGATCTCCTGTCGCGCTGCGACGCCCGCATCCTGGTGCGCGCCGGTTCCGCCGCGCTCGGCGGCAAGGGCGGCGGCGGCCGGCCGGAGTTCGCCCAGGCCGGCGGCCCGGACGGCGCGGCGGCCGAGGCGGCGCTCGCCGCTATCGCCGAGGCGATCGTCGCCCCCCAGGCCGCCTGACGGCCGTCACCTTCCCGCCGACCGGAAACGAAACGGGCCCGCCGGCTGCAGCCGGCGGGCCCGATCCATTCCTGCCCGGTGACGGGCGGCGGCGGGCTCAGTTGTAGCCCATCGCCTTCCGGAAGTTCGTGTCGATCGCGTCGAGGAACTTGTTGGTGGTCAGCCAGGGCTGGTCCGGGCCGATCAGGATCGCCAGGTCCTTGGTCATCTGCCCGCCCTCGACGGTGGCGATGCAGGTCGCCTCGAGCGTCTTCGCGAAGTTCGTGAGCTCCTCGTTGTCGTCAAGCTTGCCGCGATGCATCAGGCCGCGCGTCCAGGCGAAGATCGAGGCGATCGGGTTGGTCGAGGTTTCCTTGCCTTCCTGGTGCAGGCGGTAATGGCGGGTGACGGTGCCGTGCGCCGCCTCGGCCTCGACCGTCTGGCCGTCCGGCGTCATGAGCACCGAGGTCATCAGGCCGAGCGAGCCGAAGCCCTGGGCCACGGTGTCGGACTGCACGTCGCCGTCGTAGTTCTTGCAGGCCCAGACGAAACCGCCCGACCATTTCATCGCGCAGGCGACCATGTCGTCGATCAGGCGATGCTCGTAGGTGATCCCGGCCTTGGCGTACTTGTCGGCGAACTCCTCGTCGAAGATCTTCTGGAACAGGTCGCGGAACTGTCCGTCATAGGCCTTCAGGATGGTGTTCTTGGTCGACAGGTAGACCGGGTAGTTGCGCAGCAGGCCGTAATTCATCGACGCGCGGGCGAAATCCCGGATGGAATCGTCGAGGTTGTACATGCCCATCGCGACGCCCGAGCCCGGGAAGTCGTAGACGTCGTAATTGACCGGCTCGCCGCCGTCCTCGGGCGTGTAGGTCATGGTCAGCTTGCCCTTGCCGGGCACGCGGAAGTTCACGCAGCGATACTGGTCGCCGAAGGCGTGGCGGCCGATGATGATCGGCTGCGTCCAGCCGGGCACCAGCCGCGGCACGTTCTGGCAGATGATCGGCTCGCGGAAGATGGTGCCGCCCAGGATGTTGCGGATCGTGCCGTTCGGGGACTTCCACATTTCCTTGAGCTTGAATTCCTTGACCCGGTCCTCGTCGGGCGTGATCGTCGCGCACTTGACGCCGACGCCGTATTTCTTGATCGCCTCGGCCGCGTCGACCGTGATCTGGTCGTTGGTCGCGTCACGCGCCTCGACCCCGAGGTCGTAATATTCGAGATCGACGTCCAGGTAGGGAAGGATCAGCTTGTCCTTGATGAAGGCCCAGATGATGCGGGTCATTTCGTCCCCGTCGAGTTCGACGACGGGGTTCCGGACTTTGATCTTGCTCATTCAGAGGTTCCTCGCGGGAATGGCGGCGTGACAAAGGGTTGCCGCAAAATAGCAAAGACGGGGGCGGGCGCAAGGGCGCAGGATTCCGCGCCGCGCAAGTTTCCGGACGGCGGAACGCCCGGTTACAGGCGCGCCGGCCGGTCGGCGACGGTTGGCGGCATGGCTTTCTCGATCGCCGGGATCACCTCGTCCACGTCGTCGACCACGGTGAACAGCCGGCGGACGGCGACACTGGCGAAGTCCTCCGCTACGATGGCGTCGATCAGATTGAGCAGGGGGCGCCAGTATCCGTCCTGGTTGACCAGCACGATCGGCTTGTCATGAAGGGACAGCTGTCGCCAGGTGATCATCTCGAACGCCTCGTCGAGCGTGCCCAGCCCGCCGGGCAGGATCACGAAGGCGTCGGCGCTCTCGAACATCCGGTGCTTGCGCTCATGCATGCTGTCGACGACCTCGAGTTTCGTCAAATTAGCGTGACCGACTTCGCTTGCGGCGAGATGTCCCGGTATGATGCCGAACACTTCACCGCCGGCGGCGAGCGCGGCGTCAGCGGCGACGCCCATCAGCCCGACATGGCCGCCGCCGTAGACGAGGCGGATGCCGCGTTCGCCGACCAGACGCCCGAGCCGCTGGGCCGCGCGGCGGAGAGACTGGTTCCTCGGTTGTCGGGAACCGCAATAGACACAAAGTGAGGTTAGCGTCGCCATGATTGCTATGCTTCGTTTCCTGGTTCCACAAATCCGGCGCCGGTTTCTCGCGATCCCGGTCGCGGCACTGGTTGCGATCACGATTGCCGCGGCCGGATCGGCGGTGGCCGGTCCGGCTGACGTCGTCGCGGTCACTGTCGAGAAGACCGGGCCGGAAGTATACCGGTTTCGGGTCACCGTGCGACATGACGACAGCGGCTGGGATCATTATGCCAATAGGTGGGAGGTGCTCGACATGCAAGGAAATCTGCTCGGGCAGCGGGTCCTGATGCATCCCCATGTCGACGAGCAACCCTTTACCCGGAGCGGCATGATCAGCGTGCCGATGGACGTCAAGCGGGTGCGCGTCCGCGCTCACGACCTGAAGGACGGTTACGGCGGCGCCGAGGTCACCGTCGAACTGGACGCGCCGTGAGCGGCGGCGGGCGGCGCTCGCGGCACGGTGTCGCGGCCGGGCTGGGCCTGCTGGCCGGGTTCGCGTTCTTCGCCTGGGCCGGAGCCGCGACGGCGGCCGACGAGGATGCGGTTGCCCGCGGCCGCTACCTGGCAAACGCCGGCGGCTGTCTCGGCTGCCACACGAACTACGCCGGGAACGGCGCGCCCTACGCCGGGGGAAGGGCGCTCGCGACGCCGTTCGGTACCTTCTACAGCCCCAACCTGACGCCCGATCCCGCGACCGGCCTCGGCGGCTGGACGGCGGATCGATTCGTGCGTGCGCTGACCCATGGCCGGCGGGCCGACGGCGCCGCCTATTTCCCGGTCTTTCCGTTCACCAGCTACGCCCGGATGCGGCCCGGGGACGCGCACGACATCTTCGCCTATTTCCAGAGCCTCGAGCCGGTCGAGAACAGCGTGCCCGACCATGACGTCGGCTTCCCGTTCTCGATCCGCGCGCTGCAGCGGGTCTGGCAGTGGCTGTTCCTCGATGCCGAGACGTTCGTGGACGATCCGGCGCGCTCGGCCGAATGGAACCGGGGCGCCTACCTGGTCCAGGCGCTCGCCCATTGCGGGGAATGCCACACGCCGCGCAATGCCTTCGGCGCGCCGCAATGGGACAAGGGGCTGATCGGCACGCCCGACGGGCCGGACGGCGAGCGGGTGCCCAACATCACCCCGGATCCGGCGACCGGCATCGGCGACTGGTCGGAGGCCGATATCGCCTCGTTCCTGGAAAGCGGACTGAAGCCGAATTACGACGACGTCCAGGGCAGCATGAAGGAGGCGATCCGCGACGGGCTCAAGGAACTGAACAAGGCCGACCGGACGGCGATCGCCGTCTATCTGAAGTCGTTGCCACCGGTCGAGAACAGGGTCCCGCGCAAGACGCAATGAGCCGCCGGGCTTCCTTGCCAGATTGGCGCGGCCCGTCATAGTCTAGCGGAACAGTTCTCAACCGGATCGGCCGCCGTGCGCAAAGTCATTCCCGCCCTTCTCGTCGTGTTGCTGGTCGCCATCCTCGCCGGCGCGGCGTTCTATTACTGGTTCGGGCGCGAGGACAGCCCCTCCCTGGCCGACAATGCCACGGAGACTGCCGCCGGCGAGGCCCCCGGCGGAACGGCAACGACCGGCAAACCGGCCGGAGAGGCATCCTCCGGCGGCACTGACGGCGAAACGACCGCCAACGAGGGTGCCGGCGCGGACAAGCCGGCCGCCGGGGCCAGTGCCAGCGCCCCGATCGTCGAATCCGCCGGCACGCCCGCCAAAACAGGAACGGAAACGAAGGTCGAAGCGCTGGCTGAAACCGTCAGCGAGGCCGCCAGCAAGGCGGGCGCGCTGGTCGGCAAGGCGGCCAGGAACGCCAGCGAAGCGGTCGAGGAGGCGACCAGGGAAGCGGTCGAGACCATCGAGAAGTTGGCCGACGAGGCGCGCGGCACCACCGGGACGGTTGCCGGCGGGTTGGGAACGCCTGCGAAACCGGCCGGCGAGACGGATTCCGCCCCGGCGACGCCAGCCGTTCCCGGGCAGGCCATCGCCTCGGCGGCCGACCAGGCGACGGATGCCGCGAAGGCGGCGGGGCCATCCGCGCCCGAGCCGGTGGCCGGAGGGCAGACCAAACAGGGTGGACAGGCCGAAACCGGCGGGCAGGCCGTCGCCGCCCTGCCGCAGGGCGGGGCGGATGCCGCCGATAAGGCCGCCGGCAAGGCCGCGGCTCCCTCGGAAGAAGGTGCGGCTCCCGGTGATGATTCCGCGGTGCCCGGCCCGAGCTTCGATATCGTCCGTGTCGAGCAGAATTGCGAGGCCCTGTTCGCCGGCCGCGCCGCGCCGGGCGCGACGGTCACCATCGAAAGCGACGGCACGGTGATCGGCACGATTGTCGCTGACGGTCGCGGCGAATGGGTCTTCCTGCCGCCCGAGCCGCTGCCCGCCGGAACCCATGTCTTCTCGCTCCGGTCGACGGTCGACGGCGCTGCGACAGGCGCGTCGGCGGAAACCGTGACCATCCTGGTGCCCGATTGCGCCGGCAAGGGCGGGGTCGAGGCGCCGGAAACGGCGATCGCGGTGCTGACCCCCAACGCAGGCGACGCGCCGTCGAAACTGCTGCAGGGGCCGCCACCGTCCGGCGATCGGTCGAAGGCCCGGGCGCTGGCGCTCGGTGCGGTCGATTACGACGAGGAAGGGCAGGTCGCGCTTTCCGGTACCGCCGAACCCGGCAACCTGGTGCGCGTCTACATCGACAACAGGCTGGTCGGCGAGGCCCTTGTCGATGCCGAGGGGCGCTGGCGGCTGCGGCCGGACGGCATGGTCGAACCGGGCGTCCATGACCTCAGGCTCGACCAGATCGGCAAGTCCGGCGAAGAGGCCGACACCGTGGTCTCGCGCATCAACCTGCCGTTCAAGCGGGCCGAGCCCGGCGAGATCAGGCTCGCGGTCGGCGAGACCAATCTCCGGGTCGTCGTCCAGCCCGGCAACAGCCTGTGGCGGCTCGCCCGGCGGTTCTACGGCAGCGGCGTCCGCTACACCGTCATCTACCAGGCCAACGACCGCCAGATCAGCGATCCCGACCTGATCTATCCCGGCCAGATCTTCACCGTGCCGAAGGACAAGGCGGCCGGCAACGGCTAGGCGGACGGGCGTTTCCGGAACTGGAAGCATGCCGGTCACGTTGTCGGCGATATCGTTGTAAATCATTGCGATAGCCGTGTAACTTGACAACGCGCATCATCCCGGGGTCGGGCGCCGAGGGCCCGGGCAGGTGATGCCGGGATACCGGAACAGACAGGCTAGGGCAGGTGTCAGCAAGCAGCGGCGAGATAACCGACGACGAGAAGGGCAAGGCGCACGGCCGCACCCTCCGGACGTTGATCACCTATCTCTGGCCGCCCGGGCGGACGGACCTGAAGGCACGTGTCGTCATCGCGATGGCTTTCCTGGTCGCCGCCAAGGTCGTCACCGTCTATGTCCCGTTCCTGCTCAAGGACGCGGTCGACATCCTGGCCGGCGAACGGGCGGTGGCGATCGTCGTCCCGGTGGCGCTGCTGCTCGCCTACGGTGTCGGCCGGGTCGCGATGCAGGCCTTCGGCGAGCTTCGCGATGCGGTTTTCGCCAAGGTCGGCCAGCATGCGATCCGCACGGTCGCGCTCGAAACCTTCCGCCATCTCCATGCTTTGTCGCTGCGCTTTCACCTGGAACGGCAGACCGGCGGGCTCAGCCGGGCGATCGAGCGCGGCACCAAGGGCATCGAGTTCCTGCTCCGCTTCTCGCTGTTCAACGTCCTGCCGACCGTGCTCGAGATCGGCTTCGTCTGCATCATCCTGCTGGTGCGCTACGACGTCGCCTTCGCGGCGATCACGCTGGTCACGGTGGTTGCCTATATCGCCTTCACCCTGCTGATCACCGACTGGCGGATCAAGTATCGCCGCTCGATGAACCGGGCCGACAGCGACGCCAACACGAAGGCGATCGACAGCCTGCTGAACTACGAGACAGTGAAGTATTTCGGCAACGAGGCCCACGAAGCGCGCCGCTTCGACAAGGCGATCGCGGCTTACGAGAAGGCCGCCGTCAACAGCCAGACCTCACTCGCCGCGCTGAATATCGGCCAGGGCGTGATCATCGCCTTCGGCCAGGTCAGCGTGCTCTACCTCGCGGCGCGCGGCATCGTCGACGGCAGTCTCACCATCGGCGACTTCTTCCTAGTCAACGCCTTCCTGATGCAGCTCTACATGCCGCTCAACTTCCTCGGCTTCGTCTATCGGGAGATCAAGCAGAGCCTGGTCGACATGGAGAAGATGTTCGACCTGCTGGCGATCGGCGAGGAGATCTCGGACCCGCCGGAAGCCGGCCCGCTCGCCGCCGGACCGGGCGAGGTCCGTTTCGAGCATGTCTCCTTCGGCTATGAAAGCCGCCGGCCGATCCTGAAGGACATCTCCTTCGTCGTCCCGGCCGGCGCCAAGGTGGCGATCGTCGGCCCGTCCGGTGCCGGCAAGTCGACGATCTCGCGGATCCTGTTCCGCTTCTATGACGTGCAGGACGGCCGGGTCACCATCGACGGGCAGGATATCCGTGACGTCACGCAGCAGAGCGTGCGGGCCGCGGTCGGCATCGTTCCGCAGGATACCGTGCTCTTCAACGACACGATCCGCTACAACATCCGCTATGGCCGGCCGGCCGCCGACGACGCGGCCGTTGCGGAGGCCGCCCGCATGGCCCATATCGAGGGCTTCATCGAGTCGCTGCCGGACGGCTTCGAGACCATGGTCGGCGAACGCGGGCTGAAGCTTTCCGGGGGCGAGAAACAACGGGTGGCGATCGCCCGGACGATCCTGAAGGATCCGCGCATCCTGTTGCTCGACGAGGCGACCTCGGCGCTCGACAGCGCCACCGAGAGGGAGATCCAGGCCAATCTTCTGGAGGTTTCACGGAACCGGACGACGCTGGTGATCGCCCACCGGCTCTCGACCGTGGTCGACGCCGACGAGATCCTCGTGCTCGACGCCGGCCGGATCGTCGAGCGCGGCCGCCATGACGCGCTGCTCGCCCTCGACGGCCAGTATGCGGCGATGTGGCGGCGCCAGCAGCAGGCGGCCGACATCCAGAAGCAGCTTCGCGAATATCGAGAAACCTTCGGCGTCGCGCCGCCGCTGGAACAGGGCGTTAACAATCCGGCCGATGGCGACTAGATTGGCGCATTTCAGTAATCGGAAAACCTGATGGAAACCTTGCAGTCCGTAATGACCCCGATCCACCGCGAAGGCCATCGCTTCATCGCGATATTTGCCGCCGTCACGGTCGTTCTGTTCCTGATCGCGGCCCCGCTCGGCTGGCTCGGTGTCCTGCTGACGCTCTGGTGCGTCTATTTCTTCCGCAATCCCGATCGCCACGTCCCGACCCGGGAGGGGTTGATCGTCAGCCCGGCGGACGGCGTCGTGCAGCTGATCGAGCGCGCCGTGCCGCCGCCCGAGCTCGACATGGGCAGCGACCCACGCATGCGGATCAGCATTTTCCTGAATGTCTTCAACGTGCATGTGAACCGGGTGCCCGCCGATGGCCGCATCACGCGCACGGTCTATCGCCCCGGCCGCTTCCTGAACGCCATGAAGGAGAAGGCGTCTGAGGACAACGAGCGGCAGTCGGTGCGGATGACGACCGCCGATGGCCATGACATCGCCTTCGTGCAGATCGCCGGGCTGGTGGCGCGACGGATCGTCTGCGACCTCGACGAGGGCCAGTCGGTGCGCGCCGGCGAGCGCTTCGGCCTGATCCGTTTCGGCAGCCGGACCGACATCTATCTCGACGACGGCATGGTGCCGCTGGTCGCCGTGGGGCAGACCACGATCGGCGGCGAGACCGTGCTCGTCGACAGCCAGACGGGAGATGTCGCGGCCCGCGGCGCGGAGGTCCGCTAGATGGTCCGGGCCAACCGGCGGCGCCTGCGCGACCTGCCGGTCAATTCGCTGATCCCGAACATCCTGACGGTGATGGCGCTCTGCGCCGGCCTGACGGCGATGCGACTGGCGCTGCAGGACCGCTGGCAGGAAGCGGTGGCGGCGATCCTGATCGCCGGCCTGCTCGACGGCCTCGACGGTCGTGTCGCGCGGCTGCTGAAGGGCACCAGCAAGTTCGGCGCCGAGCTCGATTCACTTTCTGACTTCGTCTGTTTCGGCGTCGCGCCGGCCTTTACCCTCTATCTCTGGACGCTGTCCGACCTGGCCGGGATCGGCTGGACGGTGACGCTGGCCCTTACCGTCTGCTGCGGTCTCCGGCTCGCCCGCTTCAACACCGCCCTGGAGGGCACGGTCCAGCCGCACTGGACGGTCAATTTCTTCACCGGGGTGGCCTCGCCGGCCGGCGCGGCGATGGCGACGCTGCCAATGATGCTGAGCTTCTATTCCGGCCTGGAGTTCCTGCGGAATCCCGTATTCGTGGCCTTCTGGGCACTCGGCGTGGCCTTCCTGATGGTCAGCCAGATCCCGACCTTCTCGTTCAAGCGGGTCAGGGTCCGGCGCCAGTACATCATGCCGGTGCTGCTGCTGGTCGGCCTGCTGACGGCGCTGCTGGTCAGCTATCCGTGGATCCTGATCTCGTTCGTCGTGATCGTCTACCTGTTCTCGCTGCCGCTCAGCATGCGGCAGCACCGGCGCCTGTCGCGCACCCATCCGCCGGATGAGGCGGGTGATGCGGACTGTGACGACGATGCCGCCGAGGAAGGCGAGGCGGACCGGCCGACCTGAGGATCTGCCCGGCTATTCCGCCGGCGCGCTCGAAGCCTCGCCCGCATTTCCGGCACGCTCTGCTCGACGGGCCGCGCGCCGCGCCCGGCGCCGGTTCGAGGCGTCCTGAATCCGGACACCGAGCGCCAGCAGGCAGGGCGTCAGGATCAGCGTCAGCACGGTCGCGAAGGTGAGGCCGAAGGCGACCGCGGTCGAGAGCTGCACCCACCATTGCGAGGACGGCGCGCCGACCGTGACCTCGCGGGTGATGAAGTCGATGTTGGTCTGGAAGACCATCGGCACCAGGCCGAAGATCGTCGTCACCGTGGTCAGCATCACCGGGCGCAGGCGCTGGGCACCGGTCCGGATGACCGCCTCGATACCCGGCATGCCGCCCTTGACCATGTAGGCGAAGGTATCGATCAGCACGATGTTGTTGTTGACCACGATGCCGGCGAGCGCGATCACCCCGACCCCGGTCATGACGATACCGAAGGGCTGGCCGGTGATGATCAGGCCGACGAAGACGCCGATCGTCGACATGATGACGGCGGTCAGGATCAGGAAGGCGCGGTAGAAGCTGTTGAACTGGGTGACCAGGATGATCGCCATCACGAACAGCGCGACCCCGAAAGCCTTCATCAGGAAGGCGCCGGCCTTCTTCTGCTCCTCGTCCTCGCCCTTGAAGCTGTAGCTGACATTCGGATCGATCGGGACGCCGGAAAGCCAGTCGGAGATCTCCCGGACCTTGTCGTCGATGAGGATGCCGGGCGCGACGTTGGCCTGGACCGTCAGCATTTCGCGCAAATCCACGCGGTTGATCGTGCCGACCTTCGGCTGCGCGGTGCGAACGACGAAATTGGACAGCGGCACCGGTCCGGCCGAGGTCGGCACGCGCAGCATGTCGAGCTGGTTGACGGAGCGGTCGGCCTCCGGGAACCGGGCCCGGATCTCGACCTCGTCGTCGGTGTCGTCGGGCCTGATCTCGTCCAGCTTGTAGCCGTTGGTGACAAGCTGGATCATGACGCCGATCGAGGCGATGTCGGTGCCGAAACGGCCGGCGTTGGCCCGGTCGACCGACATCTGCCATTCGACGCCGGGGACCGGGCGGCTGTCCTCGATATCGAGCAGCCCGGAGACATTCCGCTCCAAGTGCTGGCGGATCATCTCGGCGACCGGGGCGAGGGCGGCGCGATCCCGCGAGGTGAGCTGGATCTGGATGTCCTTGCCGGTCGGCGGGCCATTGTCGGGCTTGCGTGCCTCGACCTCGATACCGGCGATTCCGGCCGTGCGCTCGCGGATATCGCTCAGCACCACATCGGCCGGACGTCGCTCGGTCCAGTCCTTGAACTCGACCTGGATGGTGCCGATCACGTCCTCGGATACGTCCTGTCCCTGGCCGGCGCTTCCGGTCCGCGCATAGACATGGTCGAAATCGTCGAGTTCCAGCACCCGGGCCTCGACCTCCTGGACCAGACGATCCTTTTCGACGGTCGAGAGATTGCCGCGCGCATGGACATGGATGATCGCCTGCTCCGGCTCGACGTCGGGGAAGAACTCGACCCCGTTGCCATGCATCGCGTAGTAGGCCTGCACCCCGATCAGCGTGGCGAAGGCGACCGCGACGACCTTGAGCGGATGGCGGACGAGGACGCTGAGCAACCGGGCATAGGCGCCGGTGAAGCCCCTGATCTGTGTCACGTCGCCATGCTCGGCGGCGGCCAGCGCCTTCATCGTCTCCTGGTTGCCGGCGCCGGCCTTGCCGATCAGCGAGCCGAGCGTCGGCACGAAGATCAGCGCCATCAGCAGCGATCCCGACAGCGTCAGGATCAGCGTGATCGGCAGGAACTTCATGAACTCGCCGACCACGTCGGGCCAGAACAGCAGCGGCATGAAGGCGGCCAGCGTGGTTGCCGTCGAGGCGATGATCGGCCAGGCCATCCGCTTGGCGGCGATCGAGTAGGCCTCGCGCCGGTCCAGCCCCTCTGTCATCTTGCGGTCGGCGAACTCGGTGACCACGATGGCCCCGTCGACCAGCATGCCGACCGCCAGGATCAGCGCGAACAGCACGACGATATTGATCGTCATGCCGAAGATGTAGAGGTAGAGAATCCCGATCAGGAACGAGCCCGGGATGGCGATGCCGACCAGCGCGGCCGACCGCAGGCCGAGCGCCGCGACGACGACGATCATGACCAGCAGGATCGCGCTCAGCACGTTGTTCTGCAGGTCGCGCAGCATGTTGGCGATGTCGTCCGATTTGTCCTGGCTGAAGCTGACGCGGACATTCGCCGGCCAGTTCGCCTGTTCCTCGGCGACCAGCGCCCGGACCTGGGCGATTGTCTCGATGATGTTCTGGCCGAGCCGTTTCTTGACCTCGATGGCGATCGCCTGCTCGCCGTCGAGCCGGGCGAAGGTCGTCGCGTCCTTGAAGGTGCGGCGCACGGTCGAGACATCGGCGAGAGTGACGACGCTGTCGCCGCTCACCTTGACCGGCAGTTCGAGAACGTCGCGGGCCGTCTTGATCAGTCCCGGAACCTTGATCGGGAAGCGTCCGGCGCCGGCATCGAGTTCGCCGGCCGAAACCAGCCGGTTGTTCAGGTCGACCGCTTGGTAAAGTTCGCCGGCGCTGATGTTGTAGCTTTCGAGCTTCTGCGGGTCGATGATGACCTCGACCACTTCCTCGCGGTCGCCGACGATGTCCGCCTCGAGTACCGGCGGCAGTCCCTCGATCGAATCGCGAAGTTCGCGCGACAGGCGCGACAACGTGCGGTAGGGCAGGTCGCCGGAGAGCGTCACCACGAGCACCGGGAAGAGGCCGACATTGACCTCGTTGACGGTCGGGTCGTCGGTTTCGTCGGGCAACTCGGTCTTGGCGATATCGACCTTCTCGCGCACGTCGTCGAGCGCGGCGTCGGAATCGAAGCCGGCCTCGAACTCCAGCACCACCGAGGCCGAGCCCTGGCGCGCGGTCGAGCGCATCTCCTTGACGCCCTCGATGGAGCGGAGCTCCTGTTCCATCGGCCGGACCAGAAGGCGCACCGCGTCTTCCGGCGAGATCCCGTCATGCGTCATCGAGACGTAGATGATCGGGATGTTGATGTCCGGGTCGGATTCCTTCGGAATCGAGATATAGGCGATGGTGCCCGCGATCAGGATCAGCACAAGCGTCGCGATGATCGTTCGCGAGCGTTCGATTGCCGCGTCGATCAGTGCATTCATGACGTCTCGCCCTTCGGCTCCTGCGTCAGCTCGGCCGCATCGACCGGCTTGACCTTCTGACCCTCGCCGACGAATTCCTGGCCGACCGTGATGACCCGGACCCGGTCGGGCAGCCCGGTTATCCAGACACCCTTGGTGGTGTCGGAAATGATCCGGGTCGGGAGGAAGTGGACGATGTCCTCGTCATCGACGATGCGCACGCCGATCACGCCGTCGTCGTT
Organism: Oceanibacterium hippocampi; assembly: GCF_900172325.1. Classification (GTDB taxonomy): domain Bacteria; phylum Pseudomonadota; class Alphaproteobacteria; order Sneathiellales; family Sneathiellaceae; genus Oceanibacterium; species Oceanibacterium hippocampi. The sequence continues at coordinate 110,144 of NZ_FWFR01000005.1, forward strand.
GAGGGTGAGGACCGCGGGGCTGACGAAATGCGCCTTCACCTCGCCGACCGGGAAGCTGATCGTCGCGGTGACGCCGGATCTGAGCGTCCGTTCGGGGTTCGCGACCTCGAGTTCGACCCGGAACGTCCGTGTCGTCTCCTCGGCGCGCTTGGAGATGAAGCGGACCGTGCCTTCGGCCGTCTCGCCGCTCACCAGCCGGGCGACACCGGGCGTGCCCTGCGTGAGCGCGCGGACATCGGTTTCGTTGACGTAGCCGACGACCAGGAACGGGTCCTCGTCGATGACCGTGGCGACCTTGTTGCCGACATCGAGGAAATCCCCGATATCGGCGCTGCGTTCCTCGACGAAGCCGTCGAAGGGCGCGCGGATGGTCAGGTGGTCGAGGTTGACTTCCCAGAGCGCGATATCGGCCTTGGCCGAGTCGTAGGCGGCCTGCGCCTGGGCGACCGTCGTTTCGGCGGCGAATCCCTTCTTGCTGAGCGACGAGGCGGCCTTGAGCTTGATTTCCATTTCGGCCAGTCCGGCGCGCGCCTTGGCCAGCCGCGCCTCATGATCCTCGACCGCGAGGCGCACCAGGATGTCGCCTTTCTTGACCCGCTGGCCGCGCTCGACCTTGACCGCGACGACACGTCCGGCACCTTCCGCCTTCACATCGACCGACCGCAGGGCCTCGGTGCGGCCGCGCACGGTGACGTCGATGGAACGGGTTTCCGCCGCCAGTTCGGCGACGCGCACGAGGGTGAGGGGCTTCTCCGTCGCCGCCTCGTCGGCCGACGAGGCTTCCTCGTCCGCGCCGATTGCGACATTGGCCTGGGCGGCCGGCCTCTCGTCGCCGGTAAAGCGGTCGATCTGGCCGGACAGGATCCAGCCGGCGACAACGACGGCAAGCAGCAATGCAATGATAACGGAACGGTTCACGGCTCCGGCCTTTCCAGTTCGGGGCGGCGCGCCCGCCTATTCAGCGGCGCGGGTGCTGCCCATCAGCGCCTCGCTTTCCAGCAGGTGGCGATTGTCCTCGAGATATTGAACCGCGGCGCTGTACACGGCCTTGCCGTAGCCGCAGATGAAGGTCTCTACCTCACCCGCCATGACGCCGGCGCACTCGCGATCGATGTGCGCGATACGGTCGCGGTACTCGTCGATCCGGTCGTCGATCAGACGGCTCAGATGCCCCGCCGGCAGGAGCCGGGCGAACATCATGACCGCAAGAAACTCGGAACGGATGCGATCGCGTCCCGGATGCTTCTGCAGCGCGTCCATGAAGGCGAGCTTGCCTGCGGACGTGACCGAATAGACCTTCTTGTCCGGGCGCTTGTCCTGGGCCTGCTGGTCGCAGGTGAGCAGGCCTTCCTCGGTCAGCTTGTTCAGGGCGGGATAAATCGAACCGTAGCTCGCCTCGTAGAAATGGCTGAGCGGCCCCTCGAAGGTCTTCTTGATCTCGTACCCGGTGGCCTCTTTCAGGGTCAGCAGGCCGAGGCACAGCATCCGAATGTCCATGTCACGCTCCGGTACGCATACAAAAAATCGTCATATATCGAGTTGATATATTATGCAGTAATGTAAATCACCTTCTTGTGAATTGCAAGGGCCTGCCGGTTGCCGGTGTGTGGCTACCGGCTTCGAAGCCGGGCAGCCCGGACGGGCGTCCGGCGTTCCCGGATGCGATGCACCCGTCCGGATCGAACGGCGTGTCCTGTTCAGGAAAAGGAAAAGCCCCGGCGAGGCGGGGCCTGGGACGATCGGTCGGCGGGCGATGATCGGGCCGGGCGGCCCGGCCGGCGGATGGCGCCCCTAGGTCTTCTGGTTCGTCCGGTAGAAGACATGCCGGCCGATGGTCTGGGTGCGCTGCAGATGCGAGGCCCAGCGCGGCGCGACATAATCGGCATGGTAGTGCGTCGCCGCGTCGGTCAGGTCGCGCAGCGTCCGGCTCAGCACCATGTCGGCGACGCCCTGGGCCCGCGCCCAGGATGCCGGGTCACGCGGCGTGTCGGAGCGGCCGTCGCAGGCAAAGGAGAACTGGCAGGCGTTCCGGCGCGTGGCATTCTGGTAGACAACGCCGCAGGCGCTGTCCGGATAGCGGCGATCCTGCATCCGGTTGGCAATGACGAGGGCAACCGCGAGCTGCCCCATGTAGGGCTCGCCACGGGCCTCGAAATAGACCGCCTTGGCCAGGCAATCCCGTTCCTTGGCGGCGAGCGCCGCGCGGTCGGCGTCGCTCGGGCAGATCAGCGGCAAGGCGGCCAGGAGGCCGGCCAGGTAAATCACCGTCAGGGTCGTCAATACCGTGAGTCGCATCTCGCTCCCCTTGTGCGACGCCTCACATCGTCATTCGTTCAATATCGCATTAGGGGAATATTGAGGCGGAACTATGGCGTCTCAGCCGCCCTCGTTCGCCTCGGGCGTTCCGGCGAAGCGGGCCCGCGCCGGACGCTTGCGGGGACGCGCTCGGCCACCGCGGCGCGCCCGCAGGACGGCCAGCAGCGCCATCCGCGCCTCGTTGGGCATGCCCGGCCAGTCGGCGATCTCGGCACCGCTCCGCCAGCAGCCCCGGCACAGGCCGGTATCGCTTTCGAGAATGCAGATGCCGACGCAGGGCGAGGGGATGTCGATCTGGCTCATGGAGGTTCCGGTGGCGCCGTTCTGGCGGCCGGTCGCCGGCCGGCGGGTCCGCGCATCATTCGTCGCGGCGGGGCCCCGAGTCAACCATCCGCATTGCCACATGACCCGGCCGTCGGCTATGCATGATGTGCGGGGTGGAGTGTGAATTGAACCGATGTCCGAGATAGGCGAGGCAGCGGGCCAACGGGCTTTTGGCTGGCGGCCGGACGGCGTTGCGACGGCGATGGGGCATGTCGCGACGAAGCATGCCTGTTGTCGACGCGCCGCTCGCGGTGCTGAACGCGCACGCCGGCCATGAGACGAAGGCGGGCGACCAATCTGCTGCTGATCGTGCTCGCGGTTTACGCGGTCGCGGCAGGGCTGGTCTGGCATTTCCAGCGTGAACTGCTCTATGGCAGCGGTGACCCGGTGGCCGAGAATATCGCGCCGCCGGGCCTGAACGCGGTCCGCTTCATCACCGAGGACGGCTTGACCCTCTACGGCTGGTTCAAGCCGCCCGGCGAGGCGAAGGAGATCGTGGTCTTCTTTCACGGCGCGCAGCAGTCGGTCGCCGACCAGTGGCTTCGGGCGCAGCCGCTGCTGACGCAGGGATATGGCGCGCTCCTGGTCGAGTTCCGCGGCTATGGCGGCAATCCTGGCGATCCGTCGGAGTCCGGGATTCTCCTCGACGCGCGCGCCGCGCTGAATTACGTGCTGGCAAGCGGGATCAATCCGTCCCGGATCGTCCTGTTCGGCCGGGCCATGGGCGCCGACGTCGCGGTCTCGACGGCGCTCAAGACGGAGGTCGGGGCGCTCGTCCTCGAAACGCCCTTCACCAGCTTCGCCGACTACTGGACCGCGCGCTTTCCCTGGCTTCCCTTCGGATTCCTGCTCAAGGACCGATTCGCGACGATCGAGAAGATCGGCCGCGTCAAGGCACCGATCCTGATCCTGCATGGCGGCCGCGACCCGCATGTGCCGATCGCCCAGGGACGGGCGGTCTTCGAGGCGGCGCCGGCCAAGAAGGAAGCCTTTTTCGTCGACGATGCGGGCGACGCCGAACTGTTCGACCGAGGCGCGACCGAGGCGGTTCTCGATTTCCTCGAACGGGTCATGCAGCCCGACGGCCAGAACGGCGTCTGATACCCGGGCGCGTGCCGGCCGCGCGCGGCCTCAATCGCTGCCCTCGCTCGCCGCGGCCAGCATCTCCGGGGTATCGATGTCGAAGAAGATCGCGTCGCCGTCGATCGGGACCTCGACCGTGACCTCGTCGTTCTCGGCGATCAGGTGGCGCGCCCCCAGGTCGCCCTTCAGCGCGGCGATGTCGCCGGCGAACTCGCGCCCGATCAGCACTGGATTGCCGCGCTTGCCGCGATAGGTCGGCACGACGATGGCGCGCCCCTCCCGCGGGTCGAAGGCGGCGATCATGCTGTCGAGCAGCGCCGCCCCGACGCGCGGCATGTCGCCCAGCATGACGATCGCGCCGTCGGCCGCCTCGGGAAGGGCCGCGTAGCCGGCGCGCAGCGAGGCGCTGAGCCCCGCGGCATAGTCGCTGCTGTCGACGAATTGCACGGCGCGGTCGCCGAGCGCGGCACGGACCTGGTCCGCCTGGTGCCCGGTCACGACCAGCACCGGATCGCAGGCGGCGGCGAGCGCCGCGTCGACCGCATGGGCGACCATCGGCTTGCCGCCGACCGGTTCGAGCAGCTTGTTGGCGGCCCCCATGCGACGCGACTGGCCGGCGGCGAGCACGATCGCGGCGACGGAGGGGCCGATCTTCGGCCGCTCGCCGGGCCGGCGATCGCGCGGTTGCGGCCGGCTGTGGATCTCCTGCAGCAGGCCGCCGGCGCCGAGCCGGGCGAGGTCCGTGCTGCCGACGGCAACGCCGGCGATCAGCCGCTCCAGCACCCAGTCGAAGCCGTTCAGCTTCGGTGAACGGGCGCAGCCCGGCAGTGCCACGACCGGGGTCTCGTCGTGGCGTCCGAGCAGCAGGAGGTTGCCCGGGTCGACCGGCATCCCGAAATGCTCGATCCGCCCGCCCGCGGCAACGATCCCGGCCGGCAGCACGTCGCCCCGGTCAGTGATCGCCGAGGCGCCGAACAGCAGCACGAGATCGCAGCCAGCGGCCAGTGCCTCGGCGACCGCGCCGGCCACCGAGTCCTCGTGATGAGGCACCGTCCGGACGACGTCGAGGCGCGCGCCGAAGCTTTCCAGCCGGGTCCGAACGACCTGCTCGGTCTTGTCCAGCATGGCATCCTTGGTCGCCTCGAAACGGGTCATGACGAGGGCCACGCGGCGGGGCGCGAAGGCGGCGACCCGCACCATGCCGGCGACACCGGCCATGGTCCGCCAGGCGTCCAGCGTGCGCCGGGCGGCGGCGAACGGGATGATCTTGATGGTGGCGATCATCCGCCCGGCCTCGACCCGTGCGTAGGGGGCAAGCGTCGCCACCGTCACTGCCTCGTCGATCTGGTTGAGCCGGGCCAGCAGGTCGGCATCGACGACCAGAATGCCGTCGGCGTCGGCATAGAGATTGACGCGCCCGGTGAAGGGTTCGCGCTGGAGCGTCATCGGCCCGGCGATCAGGGTGGCGATTTCCTCGGCTGCGGAATCCTCCGGCACGTCGTCGGGATCGAGCCGGGCGGCGACGATCGTCTCGTGGCCGGCCCGGCGGAGCGCGGCGACATCGTCGGCGGTCAGGACATGCCCCTTGCGGAAACGTCGTCCCTCGACCGAGAGCGCGTGGGCGAGGATCGCCCCTGTCGCCGCGCTGTCGGTGCCGATCCGTCCGAACTTCATGACCGCTCTCCCTTGCGCAGCGCGGCGGTGATCTGGGCCATCGCCGAGACCGCGATCTCGGCCGGCGAGCGGGCGCCGATGTCGAGCCCGAGCGGGGCGTGGATGCGCGCGAGCTCGGCCTCGCCGAGGCCCGCCTTCGCGAGCCGTTCGAGCCGCTTCGCATGGGTCCGCGTGCTGCCGAGCGAGCCGACATAGAAGGCGTCCGAACGCAGCGCCACCTGCAGGGCCGGATCGTCGAGCTTCGGATCGTGGGTGAGGGTCACCACCGCCGTCCGGTGATCGGGGGCAAGCGTCGCCATGGCGTCGTCCGGCCAGTCGTCGAGCAGGGTGACGCCCGGAAAGCGTTCCAGCGTGCCGAAGGCGCGCCGCGGATCGATCACCGTCACCGCGTAGCCGGCCAGCGTCGCCATCGGCACGAGGGCCTGGGCAATATGCACCGCCCCGACGATCAGCATCCGGAGCGGCGGGTTGAAGACCTGCAGGAAGCGGGCCCCGCCGGGCAGCTCGACCGTGCCGCTCCGATCGTTCCGGGCTGCGATTCTGGCCGCCTCCAGAAGTTCGCTGTTGCCCGTGTCTTCAAAGGGATAGAGCAACGTTTCGTCACCGTTCTTCAGGTCGACCGATCTGACGACGGAACGTTTTTCAGCCTGGTCCCTGCGCAGTTGCGCGAGTGTCGAGAGTTGCATCGCCGGTCAGCCCAGCGCTTCGACGAAAACCTGGATCCTGCCGCCGCAGGCGAGCCCGACTTCCCAGGCCTCCTCGTTGCTGACGCCGAATTCCAGCATGGCCGGCTTGCCGCTCTTCATCACCGCGTTGGCGGCCTCGATCACCGCGCCCTCGACGCAGCCGCCGCTGACCGATCCGGCCATGTTCATCGCGTCGTCGACGGCGAGCTGGCTGCCGGCCGGGCGGGGCGCCGAGCCCCAGGTCGAGATGACGGTCGCCAGCGCGACCTGTCGTCCGGCCGCCTTCCAGGCCTCGGCCTGGGTCAGCACGTCCTCCGTGCCACGCATCGTCATGTCGTTGTCGCCGCTCATGCCGCCAATCCTCCACGCTGGTTCCACCCTGTCTCCGGCCGCGACAGGGCCTGGACGAGATCGCCCAGACTCTCGAGATTGTGCACTGGCCGAAACTCGTCAACATGCGGCAGGATCGCCCGGATGCCCTTCGATTTCGGCTCGAATGCCTCGTAGCGGAGCAGGGGGTTGAGCCAGATCAGCCGGCGACAGGACTTCTGCAGCCGTTCGACTTCCTCCTCCAGCCCCTTGCCGGCGTCGCGGTCGAGACCGTCGCTGATCAGCAGCACCACGGCGCCCTGGCCGAGCACGCGCCGGCTCCAGACCAGGTTGAATTCGCGGAGCGTCGTGCCGATCCGCGTGCCGCCCGACCAGTCCTCGACCTCCTCGCCGACCAGGTCCAGCGCCTCGTCGACATCGCGGGCCCGCATCTGCCGGGTGATGTTGGTGAGCCGGGTCCCGAAGACGAAGGAATGGACCCGGTCCCGGTCGCTGGTCAGGGTATGGACGAAATGCAGCAGCATCCGGCTGTAACTCGACATCGAGCCGGAAATGTCGCACAGCACGACCAGCGGCGAGGTCCTGAGCCGGCGTCGGCGGCGCTGCAGGGCGATGATCCCGCTGCCGCCCCGCATCGACATCCGGAGCGTGCGGCGCATGTCGATCGAGGCGCCGCGCGGATCCGCCACCATCCGCCGCGAGCGGATCGGTGGTACCGGCAGCCGCATCCTGGCGATCAGTTGCCGCGCCGCCTCGACCTCGGCGGCCGACATCTCCTCGAAATCCTTCTTCTGCAGGACCTCGCGGTCGGACCAGGTGAGCTGGGCATCGATCTCGATCTCCTGCTCGCGCTCCTCGCGCCGCTGCTGGCCGCCGGCGAGCGTCGCGAGCGCCTCGGCGACCCGCTTCGATTGCGGCTTCTGCTGTTCCTTGGCGGCATCCTCGAACACGGTCGGCAGCATCATCTGCATCATCCGTTCGAGGATTTCCGGGTTGCGCCAGAAGATGTGGAACACCTGGTCGAACAGGTAGCGCTGGTCGCGCCGGCGGACGAAGACCGAATGCAGCGCCCAGTAGAAATCGTCGCGGCGGCGAAGCCCGGACAGCTCGGCCGCGCGGACCGCGTCGATCACCGAGGCCGGTCCGACCGGCAGGCCGGCGCGGCGCAGCACGCGGGCGAAATGCATGATGTTCTCGGCCAGCCGGCCGCCGGGAAGCTCCCCCTCGCTGTCGCCGGCCATCAGCCGACCGCCGCGAGCTCGCGTTCGACGCGGGCGAGGATCTCCGCCGCCTCCGTGCCCTGCACCTTGGCGATGTCGTCCTGGTATTTCAGCAGCACGCCAAGGGTGTCGTCGACCGCTGCCGGATCGAGCGACAGCACGTCGAGCTGGGTCAGCGCCTTGGTCCAGTCGATGGTTTCCGCGACGCCCGGCAGCTTGAAGAGATTGCGGTCCTCGCGCAGCGCCTGCACGAAGGCGACGATCTGGCGGCTGAGCCGCTCGCCCGCCTCCGGCGCCTTGATGCGCAGGATCTCGAGTTCGCGCTGGGTGTCCGGATAGTCGACCCAGTGATAGAGGCAGCGCCGCTTCAGCGCGTCATGGATTTCCCGGGTCCGGTTCGAGGTGATGACGACGATCGGTGGATGCTCGGCCGTCACGGTGCCGATTTCCGGGATCGTCACCTGATAGTCCGCAAGCACTTCCAGCAGGAAGGCCTCGAACGGCTCGTCGGTGCGGTCGAGTTCGTCGATCAGCAGCACGGCGGGGCCCTCGGCGCTGGGCTCGAGCGCCTGCAGCAGCGGCCGCTTGATCAGGAAGCGCTCGGAAAAGATGTCGGTCTCGGCCGAGCTCGAATCGCGGGCCTCGGCGAGCCGGATCTCGAGCATCTGGCGGGCATAGTTCCATTCGTAGACGGCGGAACTGACGTCGAGCCCCTCGTAGCACTGCAGACGCACCAGCCGGCGTCCGAGGGCGGCGGCCAGCACCTTGGCGATCTCGGTCTTGCCGACCCCGGCCTCGCCCTCGAGAAAGATCGGCCGTCCCATCCGCAGGCTGAGAAAGAGGATGGTCGCGAGACTGCGGTCGGCGACATAGTCGGCCTCGCCGAGAAGGCTGGCCATTTCATCGATGCTGTCGGGCAGGGCACGGGTCATGGAGGGACGCTCGGGCGTTACGGGAACGAAAAGACAAAGGGGGAGGCGTCGCGTCGCCTCCCCCCGTCGATGTCGGTGGTCAGGCTCAGCGCTCAGCCGCCGGCGGCGGCAATAGCCCGTTTCGCCATGACCGTTACCAGATGGGCGCGGTACTCGGCCGATCCGTGCATGTCGGAATTGAGGCCGTCGGCCGACACGCTGACCCCGTCGATCGCGCCGGCGGAGAAATTGCCGGCCAGCGCCGTCTCCATCGCACCGATCCGGAATACCCCCGGACCGGCCCCGGTGACGGCGACGCGGACGCCGCCTGGGGTCCGCGCCACGAACACGCCGACCAGGGCATAGCGGGACGCCGGGTTGGCGAACTTGGCATAGCCCGCCGCCTGCGGCACCGGGAAGCGCACCCGGGTGATGATCTCGTCCTCGCCGAGCGCGGTCTCGAACATCCCGGTGAAGAAGTCGTCGGCGGCGACGGTCCGCTTGTTGGTCTCGACGCTGGCGCCGAGGCCGAGCAGGGCGGCCGGATAGTCCGCCGCCGGGTCGTTGTTGGCGACCGAGCCGCCAAGCGTGCCCATGTTGCGGACCTGGGGATCGCCGATCCCGCCGGCGAGTTTGGCCAGCGCCGGGATCGCTTTCGCCACCTCGGCCGAGGCGGCGACCGCGCCGTGCCGCGTCATGGCGCCGATGACGACCGCGTCGCCCTCGACCTTGATCCCGGACAGCTCGGCGATGCCGCCCAGGTCGACGATCTTGTCGGGCTGGGCGAGCCGTTGCTTGAGAGTCGGGATGAAGGTCTGGCCGCCGGCGAGGAGCTTGGCTTCTCCACCCAGCTGGCGGACGGCATCGTCGACCGAACGCGGACGGTGATAGTCGAAGCTGTACATGTTCGTTCCCCCTATTCGGCGGCCATGCGGCGGGACTGCACCGCACGCCAGACCTTTTCCTGCGTCGCCGGCATGTCGATCTCGCTGCCGATCGCGTCGGTGATCGCATTCATGAGCGCCGCCGGCGCGGCAATCGCGCCGGCCTCGCCGCAGCCCTTCACGCCGAGTTCGTTGTGGGTGCAGGGCGTGTTGGTCAGGCCGACCCGGAAGTTGGGCAGGTCGTCGGCTCGCGGCATCGCGTAGTCCATGTAGGAGCCCGAAAGCAGCTGGCCGGTTTCCCGGTCGTAGACGCAGCCTTCGAGCAGGGCCTGTCCGATGCCCTGGGCGATCCCGCCATGGACCTGGCCTTCGACGATCATCGGGTTGATGACATTGCCGAAATCGTCGACCGCCACCCAGTCGACGATGTCGACCGTGCCGGTCGCCGGGTCGACCTCGACCTCGGCGATGTGGGTGCCGGCGGGGAAGGTGAAGTTGAGCGGATCGTAGAAGGCGCTCTCGTTCAGCCCCGGCTCGACCCCTTCGGGGAAGTTGTGCGGCACGTAGGCGGCGAAGGCGACCTCGGCCATCGTCGTCTGGCGATCGGTGCCGGCAACCTTGAAGACGCCGCTCTTATACTCGATGTCGTCGACTGCCGCCTCCATCAGATGGGCGGCGATCTTCTTGCCCTTGTCGACGATCTTGGTGCAGGCCTTGGCGATCGCGGTGCCGCCGACGGCAAGCGAGCGCGAGCCGTAGGTGCCCATGCCGAACGGTACTTCCTTGGTGTCGCCATGGACGATCTCGATGCTCTCGAAGGGCACGCCGAGCCGGTCGCAGATCAGCTGGGCGAAGGTCGTCTCGTGACCCTGGCCGTGGCTGTGCGAACCGGTGAAGACGGTGACGCTGCCGGTCGGGTTGAAGCGAACCTGGGCCGATTCCCAGAGACCGACGCCGGCCCCGAGCGAGCCGACCGCGGCCGAGGGCGCGATGCCGCAGGCCTCGATATAGGCCGCGAAACCGATCCCGCGATGCTTGCCGTTCCGCTCCGAGGCGGCGCGGCGCCCGGCGAAGTTGCCGTAGTCGATCATCTCGAGCGCCTTGTCGAGGCTCGCCCCGTAATCGCCGATGTCGTAGTTCAGGATGACCGGCGTCTGGTAGGGGAACTGGTCGGTCCCGATGAAGTTCCGGCGCCGGAACTCGGCCGGATCGATGCCCAGGTCGCGGGCCGCGCGCTCCATCAGCCGTTCGACCACGTAGGTCGCCTCGGGCCGTCCGGCGCCGCGGTAGGCGTCGACCGGCGAGGTGTTGGTGAAGCCGCCCTTGACCTCCGCATAGATCGTCGGGATCGCGTACTGGCCGCTCAGCAGGGTGGCGTAGAGATAGGTCGGCACGGCGGTCGCGAAGGTCGACAGGTAGGCGCCGAAATTCGCCAGTGTCGCGACCCGGAGGCCGAGGATCCGACCGTCCTTGTCGGTCGCCAGTTCGGCCTTCGTGATGTGATCCCGGCCATGCGCGTCGGTGAGGAAGGATTCCGACCGTTCCGCCGTCCACTTGACCGGGCGGTCGAGTTTCCGCGCCGCCCAGGCGACCGCGATCTCGTCCGGGTAGATGAAGATCTTGGATCCGAAGCCGCCGCCGACATCGGGGGCGATGACACGGAGCTTGTTCTCCGGCGCGAGGCCGACGAAGGCGGAGATCACGAGACGCGCGACATGCGGGTTCTGGCTCGTCGTGTAGAGCGTGATTTCCTCGCTGCCGCTGTCATACTCGCCAATCGCCGCGCGGGGCTCCATCGCGTTCGGTACGAGCCGGTTGTTGACGAGTTCGAGCGTGGTCACGTGCGCGGCGGCGGAGAAGGCCTTCTCGGTCGCCGCCTTGTCGCCGATGTCCCAGTCGAAACAGAGATTGCCCGGCGCCTCCGCGTGGATCTGCGGCGCACCGGAAGCGAGCGCGTCGGCGATATTCACGACCGCCGGCAGTTCTTCATAGTCGACCTCGACCAGTTCGGCCGCGTCCTTCGCCTTGTCCAGCGTCTCGGCGACGATCAGTGCCACCGCATCGCCGACCTGGCGGACCTTGTCGACCGCGATCGTCGGATGCGGCGGGGCTATATGGCCTTCGCCGTTCTTGCCGGTGACCGTCCAGCCGCAGATCGGATTGCCGAACCCGTCGGCCGCGTAGTCGGCGCCGGTCAGCACGGCGACCACACCCGGCGCCGCCTTGGCGGCGGTGGTGTCGATCCCCTTGATGTTCGCATGCGCGTGCGGCGAGCGGAGGAAATAGCCGATCGCCTGGCCCGGGCGATGGATGTCGTCGGTGTAGCGGCCCTTGCCGGTGGTGAAGCGGCGATCTTCCTTGCGCCGGACAGAGGCGCCGATGCCAGTGTCGGTCATGACGTCAACCTCCCATTTCCTGTGCCGCCGCCTTCACCGCCTTGACGATATTCTGGTAGCCGGTGCAGCGGCAGATGTTGCCTTCCAGTTCGTGCCGGATGGTCTCTTCGGAGGGGTTGGGATGACGCTTAATGAGATCGATGGCGCTCATCAGCATGCCGGGCGTGCAGAAGCCGCATTGCAGCCCGTGATGCTCGTTGAAGGCCTTCTGGATCGGATGCATCTTGCCGTTCGTCGCCAGTCCCTCGACGGTCGTGACGGCGGCGCCGTCGGCCTGCATCGCCAGCATGGTGCAGGACTTCACGCTGCGTCCGTCGACATGGACGACGCAGGCGCCGCACTGGCTGGTATCGCATCCCACATGCGTCCCCGTCAGATGCAGGTTCTGGCGGATGAACTCAACCAGAAGTGTGCGCGGCTCAACATCGGCTGAAACCGATTTTCCGTTGACCGTCATCGATACGGTGGCCATCAAACTGTCCTCCCTTGGGTGCAGATTTCTTCCGGTCTCGATTCCCCGCGATGGAAGAACGGACCATTCCCCGGACCTCTTGCAAGCGATAGTCGAACGCCGTCCCCGGTCAGGTCAAGTGACGAAGTCGCGACGGCGAACGCGCGCGATTACGCGTCGGTATGTCAGGCGAAAACGAGGATCAGGAGCGCCACGACGACGACCCCGATCAGCAGCCAGGTCCCGGTGCTCAGTCCACCCGCCGAGGGTGCGGCGGCCGGCTTCGGCGGTGCTGGCGGTGGCGGGGTCGGCGTGACAGTTTCGACCTCGGGCGTCTCGGCCGCCGCGCTCGCCGCCTCGGGCGGCGGGGCAGAGGCCTCGCCGGCGTGTCGGGCACTCATGATTGCATTGAAACGGTTGAAAAAGTCGTCGGCCATCTTCTGCGCCGTGCCGTCGATCAGCCGCGAGCCGATCTGCGCCAGCTTGCCGCCGACCGATGCTTCGACGTCATAGGACATTTGCGTCCCGCCATCGACCTCGGCGAGCGCGACCCTGGCCGCGCCCTTGCCGAATCCGGCGGCTCCGCCCTTGCCCTCGCCGCGAATCGTGTAGCCGTTCGGCGGGTCGAGATCCTCGAGCACGACCGAGCCCTTGAAGCGGGCCTTCACCGGCCCGACCTTGGCCGTCACGCTCGCCGTCATTTCGGTGTCCGAGGTCTTCTCGATTTCCTCACAGCCCGAAATGCATTCCTTGAGCACTGCCGGATCGTTGAGCGCCTCCCAGACCGCCTGCCTGGGAGCAGGAACCATCTGCTCGCCGGTCATTTTCATGACTGCCGTCCCCTATTCTTGCTCGTGGGTGATGACCGTAGCGGGCCGGCCGTGCGTCGGCAAGGCCCGGCCATGGTGCGGAACCATCCCCATTAACCCGCGATTAACGATGGTGGCCGCAAGATGGTCCGCCAGACGCGAACGACAACAGCCAGGAGCAGCGCCCATGAGGCCCGGCATACGCTCGGTATTCGATGTTGCCCAATGGTTCATCGAACGGAACCGGTCCACCGGCCGCTCGCTGCCGGCCGCAAAGCTGCATTGCCTGATTTACGAGAGCCAGCTTCGCTATGCGATCATCCACAAGGGCGCGCGGATGATGCCGGCGACCTTCCTCGCGACCGAGCTCGGCCCGATCGAACCCAATCTCTACCTGATCTATGACGGTGGCGAGGCGCCGATTGCCGCGATGCGGCCGTCGGAGCAGGTCGCCAGCGTGCTCGAGGCGGTCTGGCACGATCTCGGCGAGCGTTCGGCGGAGCAGCTTGCCGCCCATTACCGCCAGGATCCGGCTTACCTGAAGGCCTGGAATACTGAGCGCAGCGCCGAGATCGCGCTCGACGACATGGTCCAGTGCCGGGCCATCCAGATTTCCGACAAGGTCGCGCCGCTGCGCGCCGACGGCGCGACGCCGAAGACCGGCCCCCGCGCGCCGGTGAAGCCCGCGGCGATCGAGGCGGCGCCCGACGCCGGCCAGAGCATCCGCTTTACCGGCGACGGCCGGGTCGTGACCCGCTGGCGCCCGACCAAGACGGTCCGCCGCCTGCACTGAGGTCGGCGTTCGCGCCGGCGTAGTTCATTCGGCCTGTCCCTTCTGTTTCGCCTTCATCCGCCCGAGCGCCTCGCGATGGGCCTCGCAGGGATCGTTCGTGTCGACCCGGGGCGTGTACCAGACGATGTCGTAGGGCGCCCTTTCCGGCTGCGCGCTCTCGCCCGGCGCCGGGACTTCCCGGAAGGCGATCGCAAGAACCCGCGCGTCCGGCGCGACCCGTCGCAGGTATTGGGGCACCGCCCAGTCCTTCCGCACATGCCCGGCGCCGGCGATCAGCACGGCACGGCGCGCACCGCCGTCGACGAGCGCCGCGGCCATGACCGCGTCGCGGGCCCGCTGGACCCGGACGAGGGGCGCCGCCCGGTCAGCCGTGATCATGCCGCAATGGGCGCCGACGATGGTTGCCGCCAGTGCCTCGGCCGAGGCCGCCGGCAACGGCGCGTCCAGCGCGAAGCGTTCGACGAAGGCCGGATCGAGCGCCGACCAGCCCTCCTTGTAGAGCGCCCGGATCCGCGGCCGTTCCAGGTTGGCCGGGCGGATGTCGGAGCTCGCCCGCAAGGCGGCCTCGAACACCGGGCGATAGATCGCCCAGTCCGGCCAGCCGCTTTTCGCCCAGTCGAGACGGCGGGCCAGTGCATCGACGTCGCCGGCGGCGGGCAGGGGGCTCAATGCCGTGGCCCGGTCGCCGGGGATCATTTCGAAGGCGATCGCCGGGGCCGGTCCGGTCGCGGCGAAGGCGCCGATCAGCAGCGCCTGCAATCTGTGGTGATCCCGGTTGTCGTGCTTCTCGCCGAGCAGCAGGATGTCGGTGCGGTCGAGCCGACGATAAAGCGCCTCGAGCGGGATTTCCGCGCCGCTCGCGACATCGAGAATCCGGCCGGTGAGCGGATGGTCCGCCTCGACCGTCTCCTGCCACTCGACCGCAGCGACCGGAGCGGCGAGGCTCGCGGCAAGGGCAAGGACGGTGGCGGCGAGCAGGGCGCGGAAGCGGGACCGGGTCATCGGGCGAGCCTCAGGAAGACGCCGAGCACGAGAACGAGCTGGGCGAGGTTGAGCACCATGCTGGCGCCGTGCAGGCGACGAAAGGCCGCCGTCGCGGCAGGCTCGCCGCGTTCCCGTCCCGGGCGGTGGCGCGCGATGCGCGGCCGGAGCAGGCGATCCGCGACGACGAAGCCGATGCCGACGGCGAACAGGATCCACGCCTCGGACCGGTACCAGACCGGCAGGGCGGCGGCCAGCGCGAGCAGCCCCATGACCCGGTAATAGACCGGGAGGATCGCTTCGAGGAAGGCGCCGCGCGCCGGCTGTTCGAGGCGCCGGAAGACCGTCGGCGTGACGACGAAGGTGAAGAAGACCATGCCGCCCAGCAGCAGGGCGCAAAGCAGGCTCGCCAGCACATGCAGGGTGAGGATGCCGCTCATCGCTGCCCCGTCTTCGATCGGTTCGCCGGTGCCGGGCCCGGGCGGCCCGGCCGCTCAGACGTAGTAAAGAACGACGTAGAGACCAAGGAGGAAGGCGACGATCAGCACGGCCACGCCGGTCGACTGGCCGAGCATGCGCAACCGGCGCCGGCCGGAGGAGGCCTGCAGGAAATGCCAGCTGTCGGTCGCCCGGTCGCGGGCCGCGTCGGCAAGCCCGGCGCGCAGGGCCGAGGCCCCGTCGAGGATCGCGAGGCCGGCCCGGCGGATCGGTACCCGGAAGAACCAGTCGACGTCGAGGCTGATCGTCAGCGTCCGCTTCATCAGCGGCAGGCCGACGAAGAAGGCGAGGCCGGAAAACAGCAGGAGCTGGAACTGGAAGACCAGGTGGCTGCCGGTATAGGGCTCGTAGCCGGTCGGATAGGGCAGGAGCGCGTAGAGCCCGTCCGGCCAGACGCCGAGGCCGATGCAGAGGAAGGCGAAGATATACATCGCCAGCCGCATGTTCCACGGCGGGTCCGGCGGGCGCAGCCCGGAATCCTTCTGGAAGAAGACGAACCACGGGAACTTGATGCCGGCATGCAGGAAGACGCCGGCCGAGGCCGCCGCGAGCATCATCCAGACGATGGCCAGGTGCTGGTCCGCGGCACTCTGCGCGATCATGCTCTTGGAGATGAAGCCCGAGGTGAAGGGGAAGGAGGAGATCGCCAGCGCGCCGATGATGCCGCAGATCGCGGTCACCGGCATCGACTGGAACAGCCCGCCCAGGTCGGTGCATTTCCGCTTGCCGGTCATGTAGAGCACCGAGCCGGCGCTCATCAGCAGCAGCGCCTTGTAGATGATGTGGGTGAAGGCATGCGCGGCGGCGCCGTTCAGCGCCATCTCCGTGCCGATCCCGATGCCGGTCACCATGAAACCGACCTGGTTGACGATGGAATAGGCCAGGATGCGCCGCATGTCGTTCTCGAGCAGCGCGTAAATGATCCCGTAGAAGACCATGAAAAGGCCGACGTAAATCAGGATCTGCGCGCCCGGGAAGGTGACCAGCAGGACGAACACGGCGGTCTTGGTCGTGTAGGCCGAGAGGAACACGGTGCCGAACGGGCTGCCTTCCGGATAGGCGTCCGGCAGCCAGGCCTGCAGCGGCGGCGCCCCGGCGTTTATCAGGAAGCCGGCGATCATGAACCAGCGCGCCGGGCTGTCGAGGGTGAGCTGGGTGAAGGCGTTCGAGCCGGTACCGAGGATCTCGCCGACGATGCCGATCATCAGCACCACGCCGCCGAACAGATGGACCGTCGCGTAGCGCATGCTGGCCCGCCAGGCCTCCGGCGTGCCGGCTGACCAGATGACCAGCGTCGAGCCGATCGCCATCAGTTCCCAGAAGACGAAGACGGTCACCAGGTCGCCGGCGAAACAGACGCCGACCGCGCTGCCCGCATAGCCGAAGGCGGCGGCGAGTTCGACGACGCGCGCCTGATTGAGGGCGAACAGGCCGCCGACAAGCGCCATCAGCGTGAACACGGTGGCGAACAGCCGGGCGACATTGCTGCCCATGACCGGCACGATGTCGAGGCCGATGAAGGGGAAGGTGAGGCCCGGGCCGTCCGGGACCTGCCAGACCAGGAACAGCGCCAGCAGCGGCAGCAGCAGCGTGAACAGCTTGCGGATCGGGCCCGAGGTGATCGGCAGGATCAGGACCGCCGCCAGCAGCGGCAGCGCCGGGGGAATCACGTTACCGATCATAGTAATCGTCCGGCCGCTTGAGGATGAAGCCGAGCAGCTTGGCGCCGATGATCATCGCGACGCAGGTCCCGAAGCCGTACCAGGCAGCGAACCCGAAGCTGTCGTCGATGCCGAAATGGCCATGCACGGGGAACAGGAACTGGGCCAGCACCGTCAGCGCCAGCAGGGCGTAGCCACCGATCCAGATCTTGCGGATCGTGTCCCTGCGGACCAGCCAGTGTTTCCGGCGTTCGGCGTCGTCGTTCATCCGCTCCTCCCGACCAGCGCCTCGGCGAGCGCGATCGCGTCGCCCGGGAACAGGAACATCAGGACCGACAGGCCCGCCGTCGCGCCGAGCGCCAGCACGATCGGCAGCGGCGCCTCGCCGTGCTCGTGATGGTCGCCGTCGTGCTTCTCCTTGCGGAAGAAGGCGGCGTAGACGATCGGCAGGAAATAGGCCGCGTTCAGCAGTGTCGAGCCGGCGATCACCGCCAGCGCCAGCAGGTTCTCGGTCTGCCAGGCGCCCTGCAGCATGAACCATTTCGAGATGAAGCCGGCCGTCGGCGGCAGGCCGATCATCGACAGCGAACCGATCGCGAAGGCGCCCATCGTCACCGGCATCCGCCAGCCGATGCCGTCGAGCTGGCTGATCTCGGTCTTGTGGGCCGCTGTATAAATCGAGCCGGCGGCAAAGAAGAGCGTGATCTTGCCGAAGGCATGGGCGGCGATATGCAGCGCCGCGCCCATCACCGAGAGCGGGCTCAGGATCAGCGCCGCCAGGACCACGTAGGAGAGCTGGCTGATCGTCGAATAGGCGAGGCGGCGTTTCAGGTTGTCCTGCCGGAGCGCGATCAGGCTCGCGGCGAGGATCGTGAAGCAGGCGATCCACATCACCCACTGGCTCGCCGGCAGCGCGGTCAGATACTCGACCCCGAAGACATAGACGACGACCTTGACGACCGTGAACACGCCCGCCTTGACGACCGCCACCGCATGCAGGAGCGCGCTGACCGGGGTCGGCGCGACCATCGCCGCCGGCAGCCAGCGATGCATCGGCATCAGCGCTGCCTTGCCGATGCCGTACATGTAGAGCAGGAACAGCAGCCCGACGAGCGGCCCGTCGGCCTTGCCCGCGAGGATCCCGCCGGCGGTGAAGTCCAGCGTGCCGGTCAGCGTCCAGGTCCAGATGATGCCGAGCAGCAGGAAGCAGATCGAGGTCGAGATCAGGATCCCGAGATAGGTCCGCCCGGCCCGCTTCGCCGCGTCGCTGCCCTTGTGCGTGACCAGCGGATAGGTCGAGAGCGTCAGCATCTCGTAGAAGATGAACAGGGTCAGCATGTTGCCGGCCAGCGCGATGCCCATCGTGCTGCCGATGGCGAAGGCGAAGCAGACGTAGAAACGGGTCTGGTGGCTCTCGTCGTTGCCGCGCATGTAGCCGATCGAATAGATCGAATTGACGATCCAGAGCAGCGAGGCGACGAAGGCGAAGATCATCCCGAGCGGCTCGAGCCGGAAGGCGAAGGGCACGCCGGGCAGGATGTCGAACAGCGCGATCTCGGGCTGGCCGCCGGCCATCGCCACCGGGAGCAGTTGCAGCACGACGAGGAACAGCCCGACCGCCGTTGCCAGCGTCACCGCCTCGCGCAGGTTCGGCATCGCGCCGGTGAGCGCGATCGGCAGCATCGCGGCGAGCGGCAGGGCAATCGCCAGCAGCATGATCGCCTCGGCCGTCATGAGATGCCTCCGAGCAGGGCGACCGCCGCATCGCGCGCCACGCCGACGCTGATCCGCGTGTCGATGCCGAAATAGATGCTCGCGAGAATCAGCGCCCAGGTCGGCACGAGCAGCGCCAGCGGCGCCTCGCGGACCGGCGGGGAACCGGCCGGCGCCGGCCGGAAGTAGGCTGATTCCACCACCTTCCAGACATAGATGACGGCAAGCAGCGAACTCACCAGCACCAGGCCGGCGGCAACCAGCCCGAGGCTGGTCCCGGCCTCGAGGGCGGCCATGATCAGGTACCACTTGGTCACGAAACCGGCGGTCAGCGGCACGCCGATCAGGCCGAAGCCGCCGAGCACGAAGGCGAACATCGTGAACGGCATCTGCCGGCCGAGCCCGGCCATCGCGGTGATCCGCACGCTGCCGATGCGATAGGCGACACAGGCCACGCAGAGGAACAGGCCGGTCTTGATCAGCGCGTGGTTGAACAGGTGCACGATGCCGGCGGTGAGACCGGTGACGCTGGCGAACGAGATGCCGAGCACCATGTAGCCGACCTGCGCGATCGAGGAATAGGCGAGCAGGCGCTTGACGTTCTCCTGCAGGATCGCGAGCGCCGAGAAGATCAGGAAGGCGGCGACCGCGAGCACGGCGAGGATCTCGTTGAGCGGCAGCTTGCCGAACGAGAAGGTCGGCCCGAACACGGTCAGCGAGAAGCGCAGCAACAGGTAGAGCGAGACCTTGGTCGAGGTCCCCGCGATGAAGGCCGAGACCGCGTTGGGCGCGTAGGTATAGGCGTTCGGCAGCCAGACGTGGAGCGGGAAGAGGGCGAGCTTGAGCGCGATCCCGATGGTCAGGAAGCCGGCCGCGACCCGGATCGTCCGGGTATCCGCCACCGCCGGAAGCCGCTCGCTCATGTCGAGGATGTTGAGCGTGCCGGTCATCATGTAGATCAGCCCGATGCCGATCAGGATGAAGGTCGCGCCGATCGTGCCGAGCACCAGGTACTGGTAGGCCGCGGTCAAGGCCCGCCGGTCGCCGCCGCCGCCCATGGCGACCAGCGCGTAGGTCGACAGCGAGGAGACTTCCAGGAACACGAAGATGTTGAAGGCGTCGCCGGTGATCGCGATGCCGAGCATGCCGGCCAGGCAGAGCAGCCACATCGTGTAGAACAGCGCGTGCTGATCCTGGCGCACTTCCCGGGCGACGCTCAGGCGCGCGAAACTGAGGCTGACCGCGGAAATGAGCGTGACGATCGCCAGCAGGTAGCTGCCGAGCGCGTCGACCCGGTACTCGATCCCCCAGGGCGGCTCCCAGCCGCCGAGATGGTAGGAAATCGCGCCGTCGGCGCGGACCGCGAAGAGCAGCGCCACAGCGATCCCGAAGGCCAGCCAGCTGACCAGGGTCGCGAAGGCCCAGGCGAAATCCCGGCCGCGCATGAGCGAGCAGAGCGGTGCCGCGAGCAGCGGCAGGACGACCTGGAGCGCGGGATAGTGAATCGCCAGCGTCACGGCTGCCCGCCCAGATGCTCGGAGCGGGCGAGGAAGGCTTCCTCATCCATATGCTGGATCTCGTCCTCCTCGATGGTGCCGTAGCTTTCCTTGATGCGGACCACGAAGGCGAGGCCGAGCGCGGTCGTCGCGACGCCGACGACAATGGCGGTCAGGATGAGCACATGGGGCACCGGATTGCTGTAGGCCACCGGCCTGCCGTCCATCAGCGCATCGGTCACGATCGGCGCCGTGCCGTCCCAGATCTTGCCCATCGATATGTAGAGCAGGAAGACCGAGGTCTGGAAGACGTTCAGGCCGACGATCTTCTTCACCAGGTTGCCCCGGCTGATCACGATATAGAGGCCGATCATCATCAGGACGACGAAGATCCAGTAGTTGAAATGGCCGAGCCAGGTCATGCGCCGGTCTCCGCCCGTTCGCGTTCCTCTGCCTCTGCCTCTGCCTCTGCCTCTGCCTCGGCGTCGTCGGCGCCGGAGAACCCGGTCTCGTCGCGGCCGGCGAAGGAGAAGAATATCGCCAGCATCGCGCCGGCGACGGTGATGCCGACGCCGAGCTCGACCAGCAGTATCCCGTGATGCTGGCCCGAGACCGGATCGTGGCCGAGCACGTCATAGTCGAGGAAGTTGGCGCCGAGCCAGAGGCTCGCCAGGCCGGTGCCGATATAGAGCAGCAGGCCGGCCGCCAGCATGATCCGCACGAAGCCGTCGGAGAGCACCTCGCGACAGCGGCGGAGGCCGAAGATCAGCGCGTAGAGGATGAACCCGGCGGCGAAGATCACGCCCGCCTGGAAGCCGCCGCCCGGTCCGTAATCGCCGTGGAACTGGACGTAAAGTCCAAACAGGAGAATCAACGGAATCAGTAGCTTGCTGACGATTCTTGGGACGCCATCATACCGCATCGTCGCGTCCCTCTCGTTTCCCCGTCGCGGTTTCCGGCTTGCGCTTCCGGCGCCGTCCGATCATCAGCAGCACGCCGATCGCCGCGGTGAAGATCACCGCCGTTTCCCCCATCGTGTCATAGCCCCGATAACTCGCCAGCACCGAGGTGACCATGTTCGGGACACCGGTCTCGATCGGCCCCTGCTCGATGAAGCGCGGCGCCATGTGCTGGTGGACCGGCGCGTTCGGATCGCCGATCGCCGGCATGTCGAAGGTGCCGTAGATCAGCACGCCGCCGACCGCGAGCACGACCAGCAGCGGCAGGATCGGCAGACGCTTGCGCGGCAGCTTCTCGCGCGCGGCGGTCAGGGCGAGGGTGCCGAGCATCAGGACCGTCGAGATCCCGGCGCCAACCGCCGCCTCGGTGAAGGCGACGTCGACCGCGTCGAGGATGACGAATACCCCGGCCATCAGGAAGGAGAAGATGCCGGACAGCATGACCACGGCAAAAAGGTTGCGCAGATTGAGGATCGCCAGTGCGACGGCGATCAGGAAGGCGAGCAGGATCGGGCCGATGAGTGCCGACATGTCAGCGCTTCCTGCCTGAATCGTCACCCGAATCGCGGCCGGGTTCGGGCAGGCTGTCGGGTGCGGCCTGCGGCGCGTCCGCGTCCACGCTCTCGACGTCGACGCCGTAGGCCCAGAGCTCTTCCGGGGCGATCACGGTCGCCGGATCGTCGAGCGCATCGCGTCCGGCGAAGGAGGGCGCGACATGCCGTTCCGGCGCGGCCGCCTCGCTCGGTTCCGCCGACAGTTCGGGCCGCAGCCCGGAAATCAGCGCCGCGTGGCCGAGCGCATAGGTCGATGTCGGGCTGGTGAAAAACAGGAAGATCATGATGAAGGCAAGCTTCACGGTCACCAGGCCCGGTTCGACCTGCAGCATCAACCCCACCAGGATCAGCGAAAGCGCCAGCGTGTCGACGAGGCCGCCGGCATGCATGCGGGAATAGAGGTCGGGAAAGCGCACCAGCCCGAGGCCAGCGGTAATCAGCAGGAAGCCGCCGCCGAGAATGAGCGCCCAGCTCAGCCCGTCCAGAATTGCCCCGATCACTTGCCGGTCTCCTCGTTCTCGGCGCCCGGATGGCCGAGATGGCCGAACTTGAAGAACTTCAGCACCGCCAGCGTGCTGATGAAGTTGATCAGCGCGTAGACCAGCGAGAGATCGAGGAACTCCGGACGCCCGGTCAGGAAGCCGATGACCGCGATCAGCAGCACGATCTTGGTGCCGACGGCATTCACAGCCAGGATACGGTCATAGACGGTCGGGCCAAGCACGGCGCGGACGAGAGCCAGCCCGAGGGCAACGAGTATCGCGATCGCGGCGGCGAAGAACATCAGCCGTCCTGCCCTTCCATGCGGGTCACGCGACGATCCATTTCGCCGCTCTCGAGATCCGCCGCGGTCCCGGCAGTGAGCGCATGCACGAGAATGCCGTCGGCCGTCACGTCGAGCGAGCAGGTTCCCGGCGTGAGGGTGATCGAATTGGCGAAGATCACCCGGCCGAGTGCCGAGCGCTGGCTCGGTGTCACGCGAACGAGATTGGGATGGATGGCACCGGCGCCGCGCCAGACCAGCAAGGCCACGCCCACGGAAGACTTGGCGATCTCCCAGGCGAGCCACGGCCAGTAGCGGACCAGGCCATGCGTGAACAGTCGGACCGGATGGCCTTCCTCGTCATCGATATGCATGCGATGGCCAATCCAGGCGACGAGCGCACAGGACAGGACGCCGAAGGTGAGGATGAGTGGGGTATAATGGCCGGAGAGCAGGAGCCAGAATATGGCACAGACGACGAAGAGACTTAGCGCATTCAACAACCAGCCCCCCTCGTGCCCCGGCCGACTTCATGATTCCCTGAAATAGCACCGCCCGCGGCGCGCTTATTGTGGTCGTTATATTGCACTTCCTGCCGCGCTCTTCAAGTTTGCCGAGAGCGGAATCTTGCTCCGCGAAACATCGCCTTTCGCTCGTAGATGTAGTCCGGTCGATCCCCTTACAGTTGCTGTATACGGAATATCTATGTTAGACTAAGGCCATAGATCGAGTAGGCAAAATCATGACCGAAACGCCAGCGAATGCGGGCCCTGCCGACGAGGAGCGTGTTGTCGTCGAGGGCAGGGTGAAATGGTTCAATACGGTCAAGGGTTTCGGCTTCATCACCCCGCCCGAGGAAGAGGGCGACGTGTTCGTCCATCTGACCTGCCTGCGGGAAGCCGGTCATGAAGGGCTGATCGAAGGCGCCACGGTCCGCTGCGAGGCGATACGCCGGCCCAAGGGCCTGCAGGCGGTCCGCGTGATCGCCGTCGACAATTCCACCGCGACCGGCCCGGAACTGCGGCCGACCCGCCCGCCGACCACGCAACTGACGGTCGACGCGACCGGCGAGTTCGTCGAAACCACGGTCAAGTGGTTCGACCCGGTCAAGGGCTACGGCTTCCTGACCCGGGGCGAGGGCACCCAGGACATCTTCGTGCACATGGAAACGCTGCGCCGCGAAGGCATCGTGCCGCTGCAGCCGGGCCAGCGCCTGCGGGTGCGCATCGGTATCGGCCCGAAAGGCCCGCAGGCCGCGGAGATCGAGCAGTCGACCGCGGAGCCCATCCCGCTGCCGCAGCGCCTGCAGGGCAGCGGCGGCTGAAGTCGCCGCCCGACGTTTCACGCTGCCACCGACCCCGTGCGACACGGGCGCCGGAGCGCCCGCGTCGACCTCGACCGATCAGGGAAGCTCGACGGCGTAGGCGTTGACCGGCAAGGCGCTTTCGATCAGCCCCTGTTCCACCAGGAAGGCGGCGAAGCGGTCGTAGCGACGACGGTCGAGCGCGGCCGGGCGGAGCGCGAAGCGGGGCAGGGTATCGGCCCAGGCACGCCGGTTGAGTTCGTCATCCCGGTCCGGATAGGCGGCGATGAATGCCTTCCAGCTGTCGTCCGGATGGTTCACCAGATACTGCACCGCCTCCTCGAGGCCGCGGAGAAAGCGGGACAGCCGCGGATCCTCGAGCCGGGCCGCGTTGGCGACCAGGATCAGCTCGTCATAGGCGGGCACGCCTTCCTCCTCCACGAAGAAGGCCCTGCCGGGCCTGCCGACGATATCCATCTGGTTCAACTCGAAGTTCCGGAAGGCGCCGATCACCGCGTCGACCTGGCCCGCGATCAGGGCGGGCGAGAGCGAGAAATTGACGTTCACCAGTTCGATGTCGGAAAGCTCGAGGCCGTGCTTCACCAGCATCGCCTGCAGCAGCGCGTCCTCGAAGCCGCCGACCGAATAGCCGACCCGGCGTCCCTGCAGGTCGGCGATGGTTGTGATCGGCCCGTCGGCCAGCACGACGAGCGCGTTCAGCGGCGTCGCGACCAGCGTGCCGATGCGTCGCAGCGGCAGGCCCTGGGCGACCTGGATATGTAGCTGCGGCTGATAGGACACGGCGAGATCGGCCTGGCCGGCGGCGACCAGCTTCGGCGGATCGTTCGGATCGGCCGGTTCGATGAAGGTGACGTCCAGGCCTTGCGCGGCGAAGAAGCCCTTCTCCTTGCCGACGATCAGCGGTGCATGGTCCGGATTGACGAACCAGTCGAGCATGACGGACAGGCGGTCGGCGGCCTGTGCCGCCGTCAGGGGAGCGGCGATGAGCGCCAGGGCGAGCAGGACGGCCACGAATGACGGCCGGCGGAACAGGCGGCGAAGGTACAGCGACATGAAGGAATTGTCCTCGCGTTTGCGGCGGTGGAGGGAGGTTGCGGGCGGGTACATCACGCCGCGCGGTCGAACGCGCGCTCCGGCTGCCAGGGCAACAGGCGACGGAGCAGGCGGTCGACGGTGAAATAGAGCAGCACGGAAAGTGCCGCGAGAGTGAGTAGGGCGGCGAACATCAGGTCGATCTGCATGCGCCCGTTGGCATGCAGCATCAGGTAGCCGAGCCCGGCGCTGGAACCGACCCATTCGCCGACCACCGCGCCGATCGGGGCGACGGCGGTCGCGACCCGGAGCCCCGAGGCGAGCGCCGGCAGCGCGGCCGGCACCCGGACATGCCAGAGGATGGCGCGCCGCCCGGCCCGGCCACGTCCGGCGGTCATGGTCCGCGCGAGGTCGAGCCAGGCCGGATCGGTGCGGTTGAGCCCGTCGAGGAAGGCCACGGTCACCGGGAAATAGATGATCAGCGTCGCCATCGCGACCTTGGACGGCATGCCGTAGCCGAGCCACAGCACCAGCAGCGGCGCCAGCGCGAAGACCGGGATCGCCTGGCTCGCCACGAGAACCGGCAGGACCCAGCGCCGGGCGCCGCGAAAGCCGGCCACCGAAAGCGCCGAGACGACACCGAGCGCGGTCCCGGCAAGCAGCCCGAGGAGGATTTCCGTGAAGGTCACGGCGCCGTGCCGGGCCAGCGCCGGGACATGCGACGTCCAGGCATCGAGCACCAGTTCCGGGCCGGGCAGGATGTAGGGCGGGACGCCGCTCAGCCGGACGATCAGCGCCCATACCAGCAGCAGCCCGGCGGCGACGACGGCGAGGCGAAGAGCGCTCATGATGCCTCCGCCCCGGCGGCATCCTGCAGGCGCGCCATCAGGAGCTTCGCGGCTGCCGTCAGTTCGGCCTCGTAGGGTTCGCGCGGCGGCGGTCCCGGTGGTTCCAGGGCCGTGTCGAGCCGGGCGGGGGCGCCCTGCATGACATGGATCCGGTGGCCGAGACGGAGCGCCTCTAGCGGGTCGTGTGTAACCAGCAGGACCGTCCGGCCGGCAAGCAGCCGGCTGGCCAGCCCCTGCAGCCGGTAGCGCGTCACCGCGTCGAGCGCCGAGAAGGGTTCGTCCATCAGCACGACCGGGCGGTTCTCCATCAGCGTGCGGGCGAGCGCCACGCGCTGGCGCATGCCGCCCGAGAGCGTTGCCGGCAGGTCGTCGGCGCGATGGTCGAGCCCGACCGCGGCGAGCAGCGCGTCGGCCCGCGCCCGGTCCGGCGGCTCGCCGCGCAGCCGGGCGCCAAGCTGGACGTTCCGGCGGATCGAGGCCCAGGGCAGCAGGAGGTCGCGCTGATCCATGTAGGCGACCCGGCCGGTCAGCGGCAGGCCGTCGTCGCAGAGGATGGCGGGCGGTGCCGCGGCATCCTCGACCAGCCCGGCGAGCAGCCTGAGCAGGCTCGACTTGCCGACCCCGCTCGGGCCGAGCAGGCAGGTCACACGGCCGGCGGCCAGTGTCACGTCGAGATCGTCGAACAGCGGCCTGCCGTCGAAGGTCAGGCGGCCGCCGGACAGGCGGATTCCGGGCGGCGCCGGGGCCTTGCCCGCGATGTCCCCGTCGATGACGCACGCAGGTGCATCGGATGCTGTCATGGAATCACTCGTTCCTACGCCGGCACAACCCGGATCAGGTTCGAGGGGTCGTTCCCGTATCGGAACCTCTCAGCCGCGCGGCGGCTCCCCCCAAGTGGTGCGGCAGACTATAGGGAGCGGACCGGTGCCTGCCAATGGGCTATTTCCGGTCTCGGGCGCGCCGGGCGACGGACGCCGACGATTGACGCCTGCGGGGGACCGGAGCATCCTGCCGGCCATGCCTGCACGCCGCCGAAATCCCGCCGCCTTCCTCTGCCGCCTGGTCCTGCTGCTCGCCGTCACCGTGTCGGTGCCCGGCCCGGCCGCCGGCGCCGCCGAACTGCCGCGCGAGAAGCTCGTCATCGAGAGCGACGGTGCCTATCACCCGTTCACCGTCGAGGTCGCGCGCAGCACGAACGAGAAGTCGCGCGGGCTGATGTTTCGGGAACGCCTCGAACCGGACGCGGGCATGCTCTTCCTCTATGCCCGCGAGGGCGAGATCGCGATGTGGATGAAGAACACGCTGATCCCGCTCGACATGATCTTCATCGACGCCGGCGGCATCATCGTCGACATCCACCGTCGCGCGGTGCCGCACTCGACCGCGACGATCGCGAGCCGGAGGCCGGCGCTGGCGGTCCTCGAGGTCAATGGCGGGCTGACCGAACGGCTCGGCATCCGGCCCGGCGACAGGGTCCGCCATCACGCCTTCGCCGACGGCGGCTAGCACCCGGCCGGCGCCGGCCGCACCAGCGCGGTTGCAGGCGCCGCCGCCGCTGGTGTATGGGAAGGCCGTCGGGGCGTAGCGCAGGCTGGTAGCGCGGCTGCTTTGGGAGCAGCAGGTCGCTGGTTCGAATCCAGTCGCCCCGACCACTTATCCTCTTGATTTCAAACGTGTTTTTTGGGCGCTTCCGGCGGCCTTCCGGCGCCGTCTGGCGGGCTTTTGACTG
>NZ_FWFR01000004.1 GCF_900172325.1 Oceanibacterium hippocampi
GCTGGTATAATCCCGCCAGGCGCCATTCCGCCCTCGGCTATCAGTCACCCATCAACTACGAAAGGAGCGCCCAAACGAGACTGGAATCCCCAAGCCCTTAACTGTCCACGAAACCGGGGGAACTCCAGACAAAGGCTCCATTACCGTCTTCGGGCGGCCGTACGCAGCCCGCTCATCGCTGGATGCCCATGCGGCGGGCATCCAGACGGCCTTCCAGGAATTGACGCTAGTGGAGGACCTGTCGGTCGTCCGAAACCTGCTTTTTCCATATGAGCCAAGCAGTCGCTTAGGGTTGGTCTCGCGCCGCGCGTCCTTCCGCGCAGCTGAGCGTATTCTCGCTTCGTTTGACGTGACCTCGATCTCCCCTCACTCAGAGATACGTGATCTTTCGTTATCGGACCGGCAGAAGATCGAAATCGTGCGCGCTGCGGCACGTTCACCACGTCTGCTACTGCTAGACGAGCCCACGTCTGCGCTTTCTGCGAGCGACGTCGAGTGGTTGTACAATCTTGTCAGTCGCTTGAAGGAAAACGGTGTCGTCGTCGTCTTTATTTCCCATCGAATTTCCGAGATTCGCGATTTTTGCGACTCGATCTCCATTCTGCGGAACGGGCGGCATGTCGCGACGGAATCCAATGAGGACGTCAGCGATGCTCAGATCGTGAGGCTTGTCATCGGCCGCTCGCTTGACAGTGCATTCCCGGAGAAACTCAAAGCGGCGACCGAGCGCGGCGTCTCTCAGCCAGTTCTGTCTGTTCGGGACCTGCATGTCGGCACAGCTGTAAATGGCACGAGCCTGGAACTGCGGCGTGGCCAGATCCTGGGGCTCGCGGCTTTGGATGGCATGGGGCAAAGAGAACTCTATTCAGCGCTCTTTGGCATGGCTGTCGCGTTTCGAGGGGAAATCAGGGTCGGTGAGAGGGAATTCAGGCCGACTTCGCCTCTTGATGCCATTCGGGCAGGCATTGGCTATGTTCCCTCCGACCGGCGCCGTGAGGGTGTGCTCGTCCGGCAGTCTGGCGCGCTCAATATGTCGCTTCCGGTTCTCGACGACTATGCGCAGTTCGGCGTCATCGACTGGCCTCGCCTGCGCGAGGCAATCGCTCTTTATCTTGAGAAACTCAAGATTCATCCGCGGGCGCTTTACCGCGACGCGGGATCATTCAGCGGTGGCAATCAGCAGAAGATCGTGATCGCGAAGTGGCTTCTGGCAGGCCCACCAATACTGCTGATGAATGACCCGACGCGAGGCGTGGATGTGGGCACGAAGCTCGAGATCTTCACAATAATGCGCGAATTCGCTGACTCGGGTGGGGCGATTCTCTTTCATTCCACCGAGTTAAATGAACTAATTAATATGTGTGGCGAAGTTGTTGTCATGTACAAAGGAAGGTCGGTTGAAACAATATTCGATGAAGAACTCTCCGAAGAATATTTGATGCGCAGCATGCTGGGCGAAAATGCTAATGAATCCCGTGCGTAATATTAGCAATCCCGGAATGGGCCGGGAATCGGAGCTGCTAGCCGTTCGTGCTGCTTGGTTCGCGGTGAAGCCTGTGCTGCCAGTGTTGCTGGTGGCGATCTTGATGTTCGTCGCTGTCGTTCTACTCGGCGGGATCTCGCTGAGCTATTTTCAAGTCAGTTCCGCGGCTTCGGGCATGGCGCCGCTGGCGCTCGCTGCGATGGGTGAGACCGTAGTTATCATCGTTCGTGGGTTCGATCTCTCAGCCGGAGCCATAGTCTCTCTGAGTAACGTGATTGTGGCGAGCCAAGCAGGCGACTCACCGGGCAATCAGATGCTTTGGTCGTGTCTGGCGGTTCTGGCGGCTGGTGGCGTCGGCGCTGTGAACGGCTATCTGATTGCCTATCGCCGTCTTCAACCGATCGTCGTCACATTGGCGACCATGTTCATGGTATCGGGAATCAACCTCATGATACTCCCGTTCCCGGGAGGGAACGTCCCGATAGGAACGTCGAACTTCTTTGCCGGCGATCTGGTGGAGGGCGTGGTTCCGGCTGCCGCAGTTCATGTCGTCGTCGCCCTTCTTATCTGGGCGGTAGTAAAGAAGACGCGCTTTGGCACCGCGCTGTACTCGGTGGGTGGAAACGAGGAAGCTGCCACGGCAAGAGGAATTCGAGCAGCTCGGACCAAATTCTTTTCATATGTCTTGGCGGGTCTGTTCTACGGTTATGGTGGGCTTCTGTTGTCGGCGAACACGGGTTCCGGCGACCCCCTGGGCGGAAACGCGTTGCTGTTGAGCATATTCGCTGCTGTTGTTATCGGCGGTACGCGACTTGGCGGGGGGCGAGGCGGATGCCTGGGAACCGTTCTGGCGGCCTTCATCCTAATGCAGATCAGTAGTCTCATGCTTGTTCTGAGTGTGTCGACAAATATTGCCCCGTTGTTTCAGGGTGTCATCGTGCTAGTGGCGATCGCGATCGCCTCGCTGCTATCAGGCAGTCCGGCGATGGCCACTTTAAGTGGTGTGCGTGCGACTCTCGCTGGAGCGTTTGGAGCACGTCGGTCGTTTCGCATGGAGCGTAAGATCAGAGTCCAGGAAGCGCTGAAACTGCCCGACAATGACGAACTGGCGGGGGGGCCGATACGGCGATTTCTGCTTCAGTACGGCGACAAGATGAAGATGATTGTGCCGGTCTATGTCCTTCTGGCGTGCGTGATTATTGCCAGTGCGCTGCTTCTTGGTTCGACCGTGCTGACTGTCAATTATTTCAACTCCCTGATGTTGTTGACGCTCATCACCGCGCTGCTGGCGCTTGGGCAGGGCATCGTCGTGATATCGGGTGGGATGGATCTTTCGGTGGGTCAGGCAGTGACCCTTTGCGGCGTGTTGGCCGCGGGCTTTTATGGCCAGTTCGGGCACATCGAGGGCATGGTTCCGCTGATATTTGTCGTGGTACTTGCTGTCGGGGCGCTGATAGGGGTGCTTAACGCCATCGGTGTCGTGTTTCTCGGCATCCCCGCCGTTATCATGACCATCGGTGCAAATGGCGTCCTGTCCGGCTTCACTCTCCTTTACACGAACGGCGTGCCCTCAGGAACCGTGCCCGAGTCGCTGCGTTGGCTGTTCGGTCGTGGATGGTACGGTTTCGCACCGGCGATCATGATTTTGTTCGCGCTTCTGGCCATCGGCTGGTTTCTAGTTTCGCGCACCCGTTTTGGCTGGCGCGTCCTGTCGGTCGGCAGCAATCCGGTAGTGGCCGGACTGTCGGGGGTTCCGGTTGCCCGCACCATAACGCTGGCGTTTGTTGTCAGTGGCCTGTGCTCTGCTTCAGCGGGACTGCTTCTGATCGGCTACACCGGGTCAGCGGTCCTTAACATGGGCGAGGCGTATCTCCTGCCGGCACTGGCTGCCGTCTTTATGGGAGGTACGCTGGCGACAGGCGGGAGAGGCCACTACCTCGGTATATTCGGTGGAGCCTTTCTGTTGACTGCTATCGGTATGCTGGTGACGGGGGCAGACTTGTCCCACGCTGTTCGTCAGATCGTTCTGGGCGCTGTTGTCCTGGCCGCAATACTGTTTCTCAACGAGAGTGAATCCTGAGAGGAAACGAGGTAATCCGATGACGGGCGAAGTGGGCGACAAACGCGAACGTGACTTTCTGGGATACGGCATGAACAGGCCGGATCCGAAATGGCCGAACGACGCAAAGCTCGCGCTATCCTTCGTCGTGAATCTCGAGGAGGGCGCTGAGGATTCGTTCGAGGATGGGCAGCCAGTCAATGATAAACTGGGTGAATTCCAATCGATTCTTCCGGACGGTCAACGTGACCTGGCTATCGAGCAGTTCCACGAGTACGGGCTGCGAGCCGGTGTCTGGCGCATACTGGATCTGTTCGATCGCTATGAGCGAAAAGTGACGTTCTATATGTGTGGCCGTGCCGTCGAGCGCACGCCGCAGGTGGCCGCGGAAATTGTCGCGCGCGGCCATGAGCCGGCACTTCACGGCTATCGCTGGTATTGCCACGCCCGCTTCGAGGACTACGAGACCGAGAAACGAGAAATCGAAAAAGCGACTGAGATCATCGAGAATGTGACCGGCGAACGACCTCGCGGTTTCTACAGCATGTGGGCGCCGAGCTTGAACACGCGCACCATTCTGCAAGAGATGGACTTCGTTTACGACTCGAACGAATACAACGACGATCTGCCCTACTACCGGGCCGTTAGAGGCGGTCCCATGCTGGTCGTCCCATACTCGCTGGACACGAACGATTTCAAGTTCATTGTCGGAGACCCGTTCGGGGCTCCCAGCGCTTTTCTTGAGTATCTCAAGCGTTCAGTTGAAGTTCTTATCGAGGAAGGCGAACGCGGCGGCCCCAAGTTGTTGAACATCGGGCTCCATTTGAGAATCGTTGGACGCCCCGGGCGGCTCTGGGCCATCCAGCAACTTCTGGAATACCTGAAGTCACTTGGCGACGACGTGTGGGTGGCGCGGCGGATCGATATCGCTCGCCACTGGCTGTCCACGAATCCGCCCGTCCAGGATACTTGAATACCCACGGGGCAGCGAGCGCCGCTCCGCCATTCCCGCAAACTCAGAAATGGCCATTTCATGGGTTCGAAGATTGCAGTGTTGTCCCTTGGCGGGACGATTTCCATGACCGAGTCGAAATCCGGTGGCGTGGTGCCGACGCTTTCCGGGGAAGATCTGTTGAAGCAATTCGGCGTGGCCGATACGCAGATTGAAGCGTCGGTGCATTCTGTTCGAAGCTTGGCTAGCGCGCAGCTTTCCCCGGCAGACTTGGTCGAAGTGGCTGCCAAAGCACGGGAAATCGCCCCCGAGGTTTCGGGTATAGTCATCACACAAGGCACGGATACAATCGAGGAAACCGCGTTCGCTCTCGACCTGTGGGGCCCGCGGGACATTCCGGTTGTGGTAACCGGTGCCATGAGGCACCCGGATGCACCGGGCTCGGATGGTGCTGCCAATTTTCGGGATGCAATCGTTGCGGCGTCCTGCAAGGAGTTGATCGGGCTTGGCACCGTCGTGGTCATGGACGGTGAAGTCCATGCCGCGCGGTTCGTAACCAAGAAGCACACGGCAACGGTACGGGCTTTCACCTCTTCCCCCATAGGCATGCTCGGATGGGTCAAAGAAGGAGCGGTCGACGTCCTGGTAAACGGGCTGCGGCCCGAACTTCCCGCACTCGCGCCTCCATCTGTCGACAAGGCACTGCCGGACGTGGCGGTCCTGAAATCATGGCTCGGAGACGATGGCCGGTTGGCCGCGAGGCTGCCCGAGCTCGGATTTGCCGGAGCAGTCGTCGAAGGCATGGGCGGCGGACATGTCCATCCAGATATGGCCGAGCAGCTTCAGGCAGCGTCCCGGAAACTGCCCGTGATCATTTCCACGCGCGTCGTTGGTAGCCATGTCTTGGAAAGCACCTATGGATTTGTGGGCTCCGAGATTGACCTCCGTCGGCGTGGAATATTGTTGGGCGGCTGGCTTACGACGGGCAAGCTTCACCTGCTACTGGTCACGCTCCTCGCGACGGAGGCTTCAATCGATGAAATTCGGCAATCGCTGCAATGTTTCAGGGGAGGCTGATACGGTCAGGGACTGGTTCGATCGTGCCATTGACGACCAGCAACATTTTCGGTGGCGCTGATAGTGACCCCGCATACGTCGTATCCCTAGTGGCATGTCGCATACGTAGAGATGCCGGTGTGGCTGCACACACCCTTTCCCGCTATCTCCGCCGAGGTTCCGAACGATTGGGCCTGTACCGTTATCAGGAGCGGGCCAAGGAAGCCACAGGCTGACTTCTGTTCGAGCGCGCGCGGATGATCCGTGTGCGGCGCTCGGACGTTGCCCCGTCTCTTCCACGCGCCTCGACTTTTATAAGCGAGTGCACAGTATCAACTCTCGCTGGTTGCGGGCCCCCGCAACCATCGACAGTGAACGCCCCGCAGGGAAACCCGCGGGGCGTTCGTCATTTTGCAGAACGGCTCAGTCCCGAGGTCGGATTGGCCTCGGCCCGCCTGATCTCCACTGGATGAAACCCGGGGGGCAGTTCAGTATGGGTGTCGCCGCGAACCGCACCAGGCTGCACCGTGAGGTCGGATGTTTCTCGCTATCACGACCGCAACCCTCCTGCTTCTGATCTGCACGCTATTGCCGTTGTGGCGAAATCCCCACTGGCTGGTGCGCGGCATGGATTTTCCACGCCTGCAATTCGGATTCTCGGCGGTCTTGTTGCTCGGTGCGCAGTACTTTCTGGTCCACGCGATCGAGTTCCGTATCGGCTTGATCGGCGTCACGCTTCTTTGCCTTGCCTGGCAGTTCTGGTGGATCCTGCCCTACACGCGGATCTGGCCCGCGGAGGTGAAGACGGCGGCGGACGCCGACGATAGCCGCCAGCTGAGCATCCTGACCGCCAATGTGCTCATGCCGAATCGAGCGGCCGGGAAATTGATCGCCCTCGTCCGAGAGCACCAGCCGGATGTGCTTGTCACCCTGGAGTCCGATCAATGGTGGGAGGACCAACTCTCTGCCGTCGAGAAGTTCATGCCGCACACGATCAAATGTCCACTGGATAACCTGTACGGCATGCATGTCTATTCGCGCTTGCCGATCCCGGAGGAGTCGATTGATTTCCTCGTGCAGGACGACGTTCCGTCCATGCATGCGTCAGTGACCTTGCGGAGCGGGGACAGCGTGCGTGTTCATTTCCTGCATCCCGCCCCGCCCAGTCCGTCGGAGAATCAGGAATCTGCCGAGCGTGACGCGGAACTGGTCATCGTGGCCCGGAGCATCGCCGGGCGCGAGCCGGGCCCGGTTGTCGTCGCTGGCGATCTGAACGACGTCGCCTGGTCGGCAACCACGCGACTGTTCCGCAAACTGAGCGGGTTGCTCGATCCGCGCGTTGGCCGGGGCATGTTCAATACCTATCACGCGGACTATCCGTTCATGCGCTGGCCGCTTGACCATCTTTTCCACAGCAAGCATTTCACCGTGCATTCGATCTCGCGCCTTCCGCACATCGGATCCGACCACTTCGCATTGTTGACGCGGCTCACGTTTTCACCGGCTCGGGGTGCCGATCAAGAGGGACTGGAAGCCGAGGCAGACGACCAGGCCATGGCGGACGAGATTGCCGATGAGAAGAATGTGGATGGTGCCGATGTGCCTCGACCTGGGGCCACGATACCATGATGTCTCCGGCCCGCTTCGTTCATGACGCACGGCGAGCGAAGACGGACTTGCACGCGGACAGCCGGGTCTTCGCGTCCTGTCTGGGCGAGGCCTGACGGTGGGTCACGCGCGACGCTCAGTCGGGCAGGCCGGCCTCGCGGAGGCTGTCGATTACCTTCTCGAGGGAATCGGGCGAGCGGATCGGCAGGGCCTCGCGAAGACCGGCGGCCGTGGCGCCCGGCGCGACTTCCAGGAACTTGGCCAGCGCCGCGCGCGCGTCGGGCAGGCGGCCGACCTGGGCGAGCGCGGCGGCCAGGACCCAGTACGACGATTCAGATCCCGGGTTGAGGGTCGCGGCCCGTTGCGCGGCCTCCAGGGCCTCTTCGGGGCGGCCGCGCAACAATTCCGCCGCGGCGATCAGGTTCAGGCACAGGTAATAGCCTGGTTCCTTCGGGCCGAAGGCCACGGACTGCTTCAGCAGTGGCAGCCCGCGCTCGAAATCCTCGCACCAGATCATCGCCGAGCCGGCCATGAAAACCACGAAGCTCGATGCCGGGTTGAGGTCGACCGCATGCCGCACGGCATCGAGCCCGGTCGTGTAATCCACCTTGAGGGTCACCAGTGAAAAGCCCGCCACCGCCATCGACACCGCGTCGTCCGGCCCGGCGGAAAGCGCGCGGCGGGCGAGGGCCGTCGCCGCACCGATATCGTCCGGCCCGGCCGGTACCCAGGTAGGGCGTCTGACCCGTTGCACCCGGCACCAGGCCGCGAATGCCAGTGCCGGCGCGTAGTCAGGTTGCAATTCGATCGCCCGGTCGAGATAGCTGATCGCTTTCAGGTTCTCGTCCGGGTGAAGTGACAGCGCATGGGGCTGGGCCAGCAGATAGAGGTCATGGGCGTTGAGACTTCCGTCGGGCTTTTGCTGGACCCGCTTGATCTCGGCATTGAGAAGGGTCGGCTGGACGGCGCCGACGATGCTGGCAACGATCCGGTCCTGCAGGTCGAACGCGTCGTCGAGATCGCCGTCATAACGGTCCGCCCAAAGGTGGGTGCCGCTCGTCGCCTCGATGAGCTGGCCGGTAATCCTGATCCGGTTGCCGGATTTCCGGGCGCTGCCCTCCAGCACGTAGCGTACGCCTAGGACGGTCGCAACCTTGCGGATATCGACCGCCTGGCCCTTGTAGACGAAGGTCGAGTTGCGCGCGACGACGGCGACATCCGGAAATCGGGCGAGCGCCGTGATGATGTCCTCGACCATCCCGTCGATGAAGTAATCCTGCTCGGGATCGCCGGTCATGTTGGCGAAGGGAAGCACCGCGATGGCGGATTTTCCGGATGTCCCGGCGGCAGCGGCCACGGGTTCCGTCCGCGCTTCGGAAGGGACGGATGTCGCGACTTGCAGGGAGTAGACGTTGATCGCGTCCGCGATGTTCTTCAACCGCACCGGACCGAGGTCCCTGACCGACAGGTCGAGCCGCGTCTTCACCTGGCGATAGGCATCCTCGGACAGGCAGATCGCGCCGGGCGTTGCAATGCCTTCCAGGCGCGCCGCGATGTTGACGCCGTCGCCCATCAGATCGCCGTCTCCCTCCTCGACGACGTCGCCCAGGTGAACGCCGATGCGGAACTCGATACGGCGATCGGGGGGGACACCGGCATTGCGATCCTGCATCGAATTCTGCAGTTCGATGGCGCAGCGGACGGCATCGACGACGCTGCGGAACTCGACCAGGACGCCATCGCCCGTGCGCTTCACGATGCGGCCGTTATGGACCGACATCGTCGGATCGATCAGGTCGCTGCGCAGCGCCCGCAACCGTGCCAGCGTGCGGTCCTCGTCGGCCCCCGCCAGCCGGCTGAAGCCGACGACATCGGCAACGAGAATTGCGGCGAGTTTGCGCTGTTCGGCCATGTTACCCCGGGGATTGCCTCTTCCAGTTATCGCGAGAGCCGACGCGCGTGCAAGCGTACTTCGCGATTCCCCTGATTGCAGGGCAGAGGTCCCGGCCGGCGGTCAGGCGGCGGCGGAGACCTTGTCCCAGAACTCGCTGCGGTCATTGGTGCGCGGGAACGGGCCCTCCGGCACCGGCACGCCGAGGAAGGCACAGAGCGGTTCCCAACCTTCCTTCACCTGGTAGACGAGGAGCTGCGAGGCGGGAATGGTTGCCTTGACTGTCGCGATATGGGCTTCGAACGCAGCGCACAGGCCGTCACGGTCGAGGCCGAGTGGAAAGCCGGTTTTCGCTATCACGGCAATCGTCATCTCAAGCCAGGGCCGCATCGGTTCGGGGGCGGCGTCGACGTTCGAGATCAGCTTGTAGATGGTGGACGAAAAACTCTCGTACCAACTTTCCGCGCTGCGGTGGGTCAGGATGAAGCGCGCCGTCGGATTGGCCGCGTAAAGCTCCCGGTGGAAGCCCGCGGTCGGCCAGTCCACGGCAGCGGGATAACCGTCATAAATCGCCTGCCAGTCCGCATTGCCCGCCACCGCCGCCTGCCAGAGCGGCAGTTGTCGGGGCATGTTGAGGATGACTTCCTCCATGTGGTGGGACGGGCCGAGACCAAGCTGGTTGATGGCGAGCTTCAGCGAATAAGTGCCGGTTCGACCGACACCGGCGCCGATGACATCAAGGGGCACGTCCGTCTCCTATGCATTTTCTTGGCGGATAACGATCAGCCTATTGTCTTGCTGCCTCTATCTGCATCTGAGATTTACCTAATGTCCAGTCGGAATCCGGGCAGGAAACAGGTTCCGGCGGAACAGAAACTGCCGGCCCGTGACTTCGCGTGGCAGTCTTGATGCACGCAATCATACCGGTCGGGGCATGGCTTCCCGGCCTTGCCAGAAGGGATCGCCGATCTCGGTCCCGATGCGCTGGAGCGTGGCCGTCAGTATGGCCGCGATTCGCTCCGGATCGCCCATCTTCTCCGGAAAGGACAGGCTAAGACCGATCGGGCAGCTCGAAACCGAGCCGAAAACGGCGCCGCCGATCGAGATGATGCCGGGAAACGCTTCCTGCCGCGACAGAGCG
This sequence comes from Oceanibacterium hippocampi, assembly GCF_900172325.1. Taxonomy (GTDB): domain Bacteria; phylum Pseudomonadota; class Alphaproteobacteria; order Sneathiellales; family Sneathiellaceae; genus Oceanibacterium; species Oceanibacterium hippocampi. Next base: position 10,191 of record NZ_FWFR01000004.1, read on the forward strand.
TAGCCGCGGTCGCGGACCGCGTGTACTTCCTCGATCAGTTCCGCCCGGCTGGCGATCGTATGCTCGGTCTCCCGGGCCAGGGTGTCGCCGTAGAGCCGCTCGATCTCCTCGTCGGGCAGGCGGCTCAGCAGCGCCTTGCCGATCGCCGTGGCATGCGCCGGAAGGGTCTGGCCGAGGCGAACCGAGAACAGCACCGGCGTCTGCCCCTGATGCTGACGCAGCAGCACGATCTCCGTGCCATTCAGAACGGCCATCCATGAGGTCAGCCCGGTCGCGTGGCTGAGCGCCACCAGGGCGTCGGCGAGCAGATCGGCATCGTAGCCAATGGGCCGATAGCGGATACCGAGGCGCCAGGCCAGCGGCCCGGCCGTGTAGCGCCGCGTCGCAGGGTCCTGTTCGATGAGGTCGCCGGACCGAAGCGAGGCCATCAGCCGCGACGCGCTGCTCCGCGGCAGGTCGAGCCGCTTGCCCACCTCGGCCACCGATACCGGCTGGTCGGAGGCGGCGATCATCTCGAGAGCAACCATCGCGTTACGGAAGGTTTTCATGTGATGTCCCACAATATGAAACACATTAGGACATTAGCTAACCCGTCGAACTGAGCAATTCAAACAATTATTGACATGAATGGAGAATCGTTGCCTGCTACTTGCAACAGATGTCTCACATTATGGAGCGTGTACGTGAGTGAGGGGAATGCGCAGGGCGGGCTGAAGTCCGGCAAGGTCGCGGCGCTTATGGTCGAGACGCTCGAAGCCTACGGCGTCGAGTTCATTTTCGGCATGGAGGATCCGGTCCAGCTCTATCACCACCTGAACCGCGAGCGGATCCGTCCGATCACCATTCGCGACGAGAAGCACGGCGCGATCATGGCGCACGGCTATGCCAAGACGGCGAAGCGTCCGGGCATCTGCGCCGCGACGTTCGGGCCCGGTGCGACCAATCTCATTACCGGGCTTCTCGAAGCACAGAAGTCGTCGGTGCCTGTGATCGCCTTCATCCAGGAGATCCCGGCCAGCCAGCGCGACCGGCACGCCAGCAGCGAGATCGACCATGTGGCCGCGCTGTCGCCCTTCACCAAGAAGGTCTATCGCATCGACACGGCCGAGCGCTGTTGCGAGATCGTGCGCCGCGCCTTTCGCATGGCGACCAGTGGCCGTCCCGGGCCGGTCGCGGTCCTGTGCCCGGCTGACGTGATGACGCAACAGACCGAGGCCGCGGTATACGCAGAGGCGGCGTTCGCGACCTTCCCGCCCTACCGTCAGCGGCCCGGGCGTGCTGAGCTGAACGCAGCGGCCGAGCTGCTTGCAAGCGCCGAGCGGCCGGTCATTATCGCGGGCGGCGGCAGCATCCTTTCAGGCGCATCCGGGCAGGTGATCGCGCTCGCCGAACGTCTGGGCGCCCCGGTCGCCACGACGATGACCGGGCGCGGGACCATTCCCGACGCCCATCCGCTGGCGCTGGGCGCGCTCGGGTCATCGACCGCCGGAACACTTGGCCGGGGCCGGATCGCGAACGAGGCGGTCGCGGGCGCGGACGTGGTACTGATCTGCGGCTCGCGCACGGGCCAGATCTGCTACATGAACTGGCAGCAGCCGGGTCCCGCGACAAAGGTCATCCATCTCGACATCGACCCGGAAGAGCCCGGCCGAAATTTCCCGACGGCGCTGTCGCTGATCGGCGATGTGCGCGAGACGCTGGCGGAACTGGCCGAGCATCCGGCGACGGACCGGCCGGGCGTCGCCGCAAGTGTCGCGAAGGCCTACGCGGGGGCGAAGGCCGACTGGCGCACCGAGTTCCGCGCGGTAGCCTTCAACAACGCGACGCCGGCGCGGCCCGAACGCGTGCTGGCGGAAATCTCTGACCGGATGGACGAGAATACCATTCTCGTCAACGACGCCAGTTTCGTCACCGGCTGGAGCTTCAGCCATGTCGACAATGTCGTCGCGGGCGCCGAGATCCTGTCACCCCGCGGCACCGGCGGCATCGGCTGGTCACTGCCAGCGGCCCTCGGCGCCAAGCTGGCGCGGCCGGATGCCCGGGTCGTTTGCATCGCCGGTGACGGCGCCTTCGGCTACGTCATGAACGAGCTCGAGACCGCCTCCCGCTACGCCATTCCGGTCGTCATGATCGTGTTCAACAATGCCACGCTCGGCTTCCAGCGGCATTTCGAGAACAAGCTGTTCGGCTCGTACGGCGAATGCGACCTGTCCGACATCGATCATGCCGCCCTGGCCAGGGCGTTGAAATGCGAGGGCGAGCGGGTCAGCGACCCGGCCGACTTCGCCGCCGCCATCGAGCGCGGCTTCGCCTCCGGAAAGCCTTACGTCATCGACGCGGTCATCGACCCGGAGGCGATGGCACCGATCGTCGGACTCGACGATGTCGGCGTCGTGGGAGAGACGCACTGAGTTCCTGATTCCAACCGAAACGAGAAAAAGGGGAGCAACATGTTCAAGAAACTGGCCGGAATGGCGATGGCGATCTGCGTCGCCTCGACCGCAACCGCCGCAGTGGCGGGCGAGACCTTCGACAGGATCATGTCGGAGAACAAGATGGTCGTGGGCGTGGCGCCGTGGAACGGCTTCGTCGCCAAGAATCCGTCGACGGACGAGTTCGAAGGTCTGATCGTCGACGACATCAAGATGCTGTCCGAACTGACCGGGATCCAGGTCGAACTGGTCAACACGACCTGGAGCGGCCTGATCGCCGGCCTGCAAGCCGGGAAGTGGGACGTCATCATGACCGGCATGGGGGCAACGCCGGAGCGCGCCAAGGCCGTCGCCTTCACGGAAGGCTGGGGCTTCCTGTCCCATGTCGCCGTGGTCCGTGCGGACAGCAAGGCGAACAGCCGTGACGACCTGAACCAGAAGGGTAACCGGATCGCCGTCGTTTCCGGAACCAGCGCCCACCGCTTCGCGGAGCGCGTGTTCGACAAGGCGGAAGTGGCCTCGTTCAGCGATACCGGAGCGGCCGTTCTGGAGGTAATGAACGGTTCGGCGGCCGCCTATCTGGGCGATTCCATCTCGAACACGAAGCGGGCGGCGGAGCGTGAGGAATTGCGCCTGGTCGAGTTTGCCGCCGATCAGACCGAATGGAACAGCCTGAACCACGCGGTCCGCTACGAGGACCAGGATCTTCTTCTGTTCCTGAACACCTATATCCGCGCGATGCGCCTGCGCGGCTGGTACGGTCAGCTGGCCGACAAGTGGAGCATGCCGGCGTCCCTGGCGACCGGCCCCAACTGAATCGCTGACGCGAGCGCGGGCGCAGCCGTCCTTCTTGGCTGCGTCCGCGACTTGACTGGCACAGGCGGCGTGGGAGAGAGCGGGCGCGCATGAACTACAAGTTCGACTTTGGAATCCTGTTCAATTACGGGGACTACCTGGCGGGCGGTGTCTGGTACGCCATCGTCATCGCCTTCCCGAGCATCCTGATTGCGACCGTCGTCGGCATGATCCTCGCGGCCATGCACCTGTCGCCGGTCAGGATTTTGCGGGTTGTCGGCGCGGCCTATGTGGATGTCTTCCGCACGCTGCCTGTGGTCGTGCTGCTGATCTGGATCCACTATGTGCTGCCGATCCTGACCGGCCTCTCCCTATCGTCGACGGAGAGCAGCATTCTCGCGTTGTCGATGAATGGCAGCGCGCTCGCCTGCGAGGCGTTCCGCGGCGGCCTGCAGGCGATTCCGGGTACCCAGCGTCAGGCGGCCTGGTCGCTTGGCCTGTCGAAGTTCGATATCCTGCGCTACGTGATCATCCCGCAGGGCTTCTTCTCGACATTGCCGGCGCTCACCAATGTTCACATCACCATCATCAAGAACGTGACGGTCACGGTGCTCATCGCCGTGCCGGAAGTGATGTTCCGGGCGCAGGAGCTCACGGTCCAGTTCTTCCGTCCCCTCGAACTCTATACCGGGGCGGCGGTGATCTACGTGGCGCTCATCCTGAGCTTCACGCTGGCGATGAGGCGGCTGGAACGACTGCGAAAATGGGAAAGCGTATAATGGCGGCCGAGGCATTTCTGACTGTCCGCAACCTGTCCAAGTCGTACGGCGAGGACCGGATCCTTCGCGACGTCTCGTTCGAGGTCGAGCGCGGCGAGACCATGGTCATCTGCGGGCCGAGTGGTTGCGGCAAGAGCACGCTGCTGCGCTGCCTGAACGGGCTCGAGCCGGTCGAGACGGGCACGCTGCGGATCGGCGAAAGGGAAATCGATCTTTCGAACGCCCGTGTCCGGGAAACCGCGCGGGATGGCACCGGGCTGGTCTTCCAGAACTTCAACCTGTTCCCGCACATGACGGTGCTGCAGAACCTGACCCTGGCGCCCAAGCGCGTGCGGAAGATGAGCAATGCCGAGGCCACCCGGCAGGCCGACGAACTGCTTGAACTGGTCGGGCTGACCGAACGGCGCGCCGCCTATCCGTTCGAGTTGTCCGGCGGACAGCGCCAGCGCGTTGCGATCGCGCGGGCGCTGGCGATGAAGCCCGACCTGCTGATGTTCGACGAGCCGACATCCGCGCTCGACCCCGAGAAGAAGGAAGAAGTTCTGGGGGTGATCGGCGATCTGAAGCAGCAGGGCAACGTGACGATGATCGTCGTCACCCACGAGATCGGCTTCGGAAAGAACGTCGCCGATTGGGCGATGCTGCTCGAGGAGGGCCGCATCGTCGAGCACGACCGGGCGCAATCGTTCTTCACCGCGCCGAAATCGCCCCGGACCCAGCAATTCCTGAAGGCGATCATCAACGCCTGAGACTGCGGCGTCGCAGCGATCGGGCCAGGCGCCGTGTCGGCCGGCCCCGGCTTACGAGGGTCGCCAGTGGCCGGCGATCTTCCCGGCGAGCGCACCCAGATCCGGCGCCACAAGGTCCGGCATCGGGACGTCGGCCGCGGGGAGAACGGCATTGAGCGGCCGCGTGACGAGTGCGCCGCGGCAACCGGCGGCCTGTGCGCCGATCGTATCCCAAAGGTGACAGGCGACGAGGCATAGTTCCGATGTCGCGACGCCCATTTCCCCGGCGACAAGACGGTAGGTCTCGGGCGCGGGCTTGAATTTCCGGACCGCCTCGACGCTGAAGGAGCGTTCGAAGAACTCCCCCAGCCCGGCGCGCTCGAGCGGCGTCGGCGATTCGCCGCCTGCCGAGTTCGTCAGCGTCACCAGCCGGAAGCCTGCCTCGCGCAACCGGTCCAGGGCGGGTGCGGCGTCCGCATGTGCCGGCATCGCCGCCATGCGCGCCTTCAGTTCCTCGACGTCGTCGTCGCCGACCGATACGCCGCGGGTATCCGCGACCATGCGAAGGGTTCCGACCGCCAGTGCGCCGAACGGCGTATAGAGGCCCGACAGGGTCATGGTCTGGGAATAGAGGATCAGTTGCGCGAACCATTCCCTGAGCACTGTCCCACTGCCGAAGACGCGCTGGAAGAGGGGCTCGAGCGTGGTGATGTCGAGCAGTGTTTCGTTCACATCGAAGACGATCATCGAAACCGGCTTTGCAAGGGGCATTGGCATCCACTCCTGGCGGTGACGTCGACGGCGACGGACGTCGACGTCGGGCATCCTCCCGAGGTGGGTATTCCGTCCGACAGCGGCATGGGAAAAACTGCGCGATCACTCAAGCGTGACTATGCGGCAGTTACGGTGGCCGCGCATCGTCCCGCGTCGCACTCCGATAATATGTGCGTTGCGATCACCCTTGACAGGTTGTATTTCGGCTGACAATTTGTCCGGACAAATAATGCTGTCGGCGGTTGATACCGAAGAAACGAGGTCGCCGCCGGCATCCGACAATCATGGAAATACAGAGGGTGTCGATAGATGGGACATTTTCGTCTTAGTGGGGTCGTTGCCGCGGCGATGCTCGTGGCGCTGCCCGCGTCCGCCGAAACGCTGCGTCTCGGATCGGGTTTCCAGGCCGGTCATTCCAGCGCCAAGGCCGTCGAGGAGATCTTTACGCCGGCCCTCGGGAAAATCGACGGCATGGACTTCAAGGTCCAGAATTTTCCCGGCCTGCAGCTCGGCTCCGCCGAGGAGATCATCCAGCAGACCCGCGATGGCACCATCTTCGGCGCCTATATCTCGTCGGCCTATTTCAATTCCTATGTCGCCGAGCTGGGCGCGCTCAATCTTCCCTTCGCCTTTCCCTCCCGGGAAGTCGCCTTCGAGGTCCTCGACGGGAGCGTGCGCGATCTCCTGGCCGAGAAGCTGAAGGCGGAAGGCTTCCGTTTGCTCGGGGTCATGGAACTCGGCTTCCGGCATGTCACCAATTCGGCCAAGCCGGTCACCACGCCGGATGATCTCAAGGGGATGTCGATCCGGTTGCAGCCGAATCCGATCCATATGGAGACCTTCCGGACGCTCGGCGCCAATGCGGTGGCGCTCGATGCCAGCGAACTGTTCGCCGCGCTGGAGCAGAAGGTCGTCGATGGTCAGGAGAATCCCTACGCCGTCATCGATCTGTACAAGATCTATGAAAGTCAGCAGTACGTGACCGACACGGCGCATTTCTTCGACGTCATTCTTTTCGTCGCGTCGGAGAATGTCATGGCCGGTTTCCCGCAGGAGGTGCAGGACGCCATTGCCGCCGCCGCCAGGGCGACGACGCTTCGCCAGCGGGAAATCGCCGCCAGCGAGGATGGCGAGCACAAGCGGCATCTCGCCGAACTCGGCATGCAGATCACCGAACTGACCGACGCGCAGCGGGCGCTGTTCCGCGAGGCCGTTGCCCCGGTCTATCAGAAGATGCGCACCCAGATCGGCGAAGCGTATGTCGACGAGTTCCTCGCCGCGATCGATCGGGCCTCGGGAAATTGACAGCCAGGCCCCAAGCCCTGCCGGCCTGGCTCAACGTCCTGAGCCGCCGGCTGAGGCAGGCGAACGAGTGGGCCGTGATCGCCATGATGGCGGTCATGGTCTTCGTCGTGTCGCTCGAAGTGGTGATGCGATACGTCTTCGCCTCGTCGCTGATTTTCGCCAGCGAGCTGTCGCGGCTGCTGTTCGTCTGGGTCGTTTTTCTCGGCCTGGCGCTGGCCGCGGCGAGTGGCAAGGAAGTCGCCATCCGGCTGCTTCCTGATCTGTTGAAAGCGCATTTCCGGTCCGGTCTGATCCTCGCGCTGGTCACGCGGTCCGCCGGCATCAGCCTCATGCTCCTGCTGGCGGTCGTGAACTGGGAGTTCGTGGTGGCGAACTGGCATCGGCCCTTGAACAGCATGCCCGGCAATGCCGGTCTGTTCCACCTGCCGCTCACGATCGGCGCGGTCCTGACTGCGTTCCACCTCGCCGTGGGCGCTGTTGAGGCGATGCTCTCCCGCGCCGTCGAAAGCCCCGCGCCATGAGCGGCATCATCATCGGGCTCTTTCTCGTCATTGCCATCTTCGGCGTACCGCTCGCCTTCGCGCTCGGGATCGCCGGGTTCGCCGGCCTGGTCATCGCCGACCTGCCGCTGCGCATCCTCGCCCAGCGGGCGATGTTCTCGGTCAATTCCTTCCCGCTCATGGCCATTCCCTTTTTCATGCTGGCCGGGGAACTGATGGTGTCGGGCGGGATCATCGGCCGGCTGATCGACTTCGCGAACATCCTGATCGGGCGGGTTCGCGGCGGCCTCGCCCAGGTGACCGTTGGCGCCGGTATGGGCATGGCCTCGGTCTCGGGCGCGGCGATCGCCGACGCGACGGCGCTGACCTCGGTCCTCTATCGCCCCGTCGCCAAGCAATACAACGGTCCCTTCGCGGCGGCGGTCATCGCCGCGTCGGCCAATCTCGGGCCGATCCTGCCGCCGTCCACCGCGATGATCATCTATGCGACGCTGGCGCCGGGGGTCTCGGTCCGTTCGCTCTTCATGGCCGGCGTCATACCGGGGCTGATGATCGGCGTGCTGATGATGCTCACGATCGCGATCATCGCCCATCGCCGGGGGCTGCCTCTGACCGGCGACCGACTGACCCTGGTACGCCTCGTCCGGGGTTTCTGGACGGCCCTGCCGGTCCTGCTGCTCCCGGTGATCGTGATCGGCGGAATCGTCGGCGGGATGTTCACGGCGACGGAGGGCGGCGCGATCGCGGTCGTCTACTCGCTCGTCGTCGGGCTGTTCGTGACCCGTACGTTGAAGCTCGCCGATCTGCCCGGCTGCCTGCTGCGGTCGGCCATCACCACCGCGATCATCGGTGTCATCATCGCCTTCGCGGCGACGATTACCTACCTTTTCACGATCGACCTGCTGCCCCAGCGGCTGGCCGACTTCGCGCTCGCCTTCACCGACAGCCGGGTGATCTTCCTGGTCTTCATGATGGGCGCGCTGATGATCGTCGGCATGTTCCTGGAGCCCAATGCCGCCTACGTGATGCTCGTCCCGGTACTGGCACCGCTGGCCAGCGAGTTCGGTGTCGATCCGCTTCACTTCGCCATTCTCTTCGTCCTCAACATGGTCGTCGGTCTGCTCACCCCGCCGGTCGGAACGCTTCTGTTCGTGGTTTCCGCCATGACTGAGGTGCGGATCGGGGAACTGGTGCGCGAGCTGCTGCCGTTCATCGGCATCCAGTACGGCGTCATGCTGGCCTGCCTGTTCCTGCCGCCGCTCGCGCTCTGGCTGCCGGGCATGCTGTCGTGAGGCGGCTTTCCCCCGATCGCGCGCTACGGGCGAGTTCCCGCCGAATACACGAATTCCCGCTGCAGGAGATCAGCCGTTGAACCTATCCGATACGCTCGGACATCGTGCCAAGATCGGCATCATCGTTCCGTCGACCAATACTGTCGTGCAGCCGGAACTGGACGACATGCGCCCGGTCGGCGTGACCAATCACGTCGCCCGGATGGCGATCGCGAATACCCCGTTGCGTTCGAACGCGGATTTCGAGGCGCTCGTTGCCGCGCTGCTCAAGTCGCAGGACGCGGCCATCGAGAGTGTCATGTCGTGCGCTCCCGACCACCTGGTTCTCGGGCTGTCGACGGAAACCTTCTGGGACGGGGCGGACGCCGGCCGCCGGGCGACCGATAGCCTGCGCGCGGCGCTCGGGGTCGGCGTCAGTGCGGCGGCTGACGCGCTGGTCGATCTGTTGCACGAGTCCGGCCTGCGACGGATCGCCATTCTCACGCCTTACCAACCGGTCGGCGACGATCGGACAACCGGGTTCTTCACCCAGTCCGGCTTCGACGTCGTCAGGACGGTCGGACTGCGCTGCGGGAGCCCGGTGGAAACCGCGATGGTGCCGCGCCGGCAACTTATCGCGGCCCTGCACGAGCTGGCCGATGCGAAACCGGAGGCGATCGTCCAGGTGGGTACGAATCTGCCGATGGCAGGTCTGGCGCGTGAAGCCTGCGACTGGCTGGGCCTTCCGGTTCTGGTGGCGAACACCGTGCTGTACCGACACGCACTCAAGGCGCTTGGCCTGCTCGAGGCTGACAACTTTCGAAACATGTTCATGGGCTGGACCGCGCCGGGTGCGGGCGAGCGGTGATCCGCCTGTCAGCACCTCGCGCAATTCGCCTCGTGCGGATGCAATTTGTCCGGACAAATACATTGACGGTGTCGGGTCGCGTCCCTATCGTTCTCGCGTGAACCGTCAGGGATGAAGGCACGTACCAAATGCCACCGAAAACCATGATAGAGACGCTCGCCTGGACCTGTTCGATATGGTTCGCCCGCGTCGGGGGCGCGTTGATCGTGCTGATTGCCGTGCTCGTGTCCGGCGACGTCGTGGCGCGCAACCTGATCAATCAGACGGTCTTCAACTCCTTCGAGATCAGCATCTATCTGTTCGGTGCGGCGGTCACTTTCGGCTTCGCCCATACGGCACTGACCGGCGCGCACATCCGTATCGATGTCATCTACAGGCTGTTTCCGGTGGCCGTTCGTCGTGTTCTCGACTCGCTCGCCCTGTTGAACCTCGCCGCGCTGGCGATGTTCTTCGCCTTCCATGCCTGGAGCCTCGCGCTGGACAATCTCGGGCGCGGGGTGATGTCGAATTCCGCCCTCGCCGTTCCTCTCTACATCCCGCAGATGGCCTGGGCGCTCGGGCTGACGGCCTTTACCCTCAGCGCCATCCTGCTGACGGTCCAGCACGGGATGCTTTTGTCGCGGCGTGCCTTCGACGAGGCCGACCGCATCGCCGGTCTCAGCAGTGCGGCGGAAGAGGCGGGCAGCGAGGTTGCCGAGGCCTCGGGCCAAGGGCGGGGCTGATGGTTGTCGTACTGATTGTCGTCCTGTTCGGCCTGCTGGCGCTCGGGCTGCCTGTCGCCGTGGCGTTGACCGCGCTGGCGCTCACGCTCGATCATTTCTATTCCTTCTTTCCGTTGCTGCCGGCGCTCGGCGAGATGCTGTGGGGCGGATCGACGAACTTTGCCCTGATCGCGGTGCCGCTCTTCATCCTGACCGGCGAACTGCTGCTCGGGTCCGGCATCGCGCACGACATGTATGACGCCATAGACCGTTGGGTCCGGCGGGTTCCGGGCGGGCTGCTGCACACCAATATCGCGTCGAGTGCGCTGTTCTCCGCGACATCGGGCTCTTCGGTTGCGTCTGCCGCGACGATCGGAACGGTAGCAATCCCGCAGATGAAGGCGGGCGGCTATCATCCGCCGCTGTTCCTGGGCTCGATCGCCGCCGGGGGGACGCTCGGCATCCTGATTCCACCGTCGATCAACATGATCATCTACGGCGTCCTAGCCGAAGTCTCGATCGGCCGTCTCTATCTCGCGGGTCTCATTCCGGGGCTGCTGCTTGCCGCGCTGTTCTCGCTGATGGTGCTGGTCCTCTGTGCGCTCCGGCCCGGGCTCGGCGGTAACCGGGAAATCCCGACAAGCTGGCGCGAGCGGATTGCCGGCCTGCCGGCGCTGCTGCCGCCACTGATGCTGTTCATCCTGATGGTCGGCTCGATCTACCTGGGGATCGCGACCCCGACCGAGGCGGCAGGGCTCGGCTTTCTCGGCGCAGTCATCCTGACCGCCATGCGTCGCCGCCTGACCGTGGCGCTGCTGATGCACGCTTTCGAGCGGACCATGAAGACCACCTGCATGGTGATGCTCATCGTGATTGCCGCGCTGCTGGTGAATTTCGTCATGGTGAGCATCGGCCTGTCCGGCCAGATCCGCGACTTCGTGGGCAGTCTCGCGCTTCAGCCGATCGTCGTGATGCTGATCCTGATCGCCACATACCTGGTGCTCGGATGCTTCATGGAGACCCTGTCGCTGATGATCGCGACGACGCCGATCGTGGTGCCGATCATCGTGGCGCTCGGTTACGACCCGCTGTGGTTCGGTGTCCTGTTCATGGTGCTGATCGAGGCGGCCCTGATCACGCCCCCGATCGGTGTCAACCTCTTCGTCGTCCAGTCGGTTCGCAGCGAAGGCCCGTTCCGCGACGTCACCATCGGCTCACTGCCGTTCCTTCTGATGATGCTCTGCCTCATCGGATTGCTGCTCGCCTTTCCCGAACTCGCCTCGTGGCTGCCCGCCGCGGTGCGTGGCTGAATACTCCAAAACCGAACAGAGTTAGAACAGGAGATCTGGGTACATGAAACGACTGCTTGCTGCCGCGATACTCGCCAGCGTTACCGGGGCGTCGCCTCTACTGGCGGCCGATCTGCCGAAGACGGCCGTCAACGTGGTCGGCAACCTGAGCATCACCACCCAGAGCCGGAACCTTGAGGCGCCGTTCTGGCAGGAGGGGGTCGTCAAGGCGTCGAACGGTGCCGTGACCGCGAACTTCCGCCCGTGGAACGAGATGGGGCTGAAGGGGCCGGAAGTATTCGGCTTCCTCGGCAAGGGGGTGATGAATATCGCCACTGCCCAGCTCGGCCATCATTCCGGCGCGGCGCCGATCAATGACGGCAACGATCTCGCCGGCCTGTCGAAGACCTTCGACGAGTTCAAGGCGGCTTCGGTGGCCTTCTTCCCGGCGCTCTCGGATTACTACCGGAAGGAACTCGGACTGCACCTGATCGCGCTGCAGTCCTACCAGAGCCAGATCATGTATTGCCGCGATCCGATTTCCGGCCTTTCCGATCTCAAGGGCAAGCGCATCCGCTCTTCCGGCGCTTCCCAGGCCGACTTCATCAATCACTTCGGCGGGTCCGGTGTCGATGTCGCGTTCGGCGAGGTCCAGCAGGCGCTGGAGCAGGGCGTGATCGACTGCGCCATCACCGGTACGCTCGGCGGCTATACCGCGCGCTGGCATGAATCGGCGCGCCATCTGTACACCTTGCCGATCAATTTCGGCTCCGGCGCGACCGTCGCCAATGCCGCCTGGTGGGACGGTCTCGATCCGGCAGTTCGCAGCTTCCTGACCGAGCAGATCGAAGCGCTCTCCGAAGAGATGTGGGCCCTCAATCGCAAGGAGAACGAGATCGGCATCAACTGCAACACGCAGGGTCCGTGCCCGCTCGGTGAGCCGGCCGGCATGACCCGCGTCGAGCCGAGCGAGGCCGATTTCGAACTGCGGCGGGAAGCGCTGGTCAACGCCGTCCTGCCCGGTTGGGTGGCGCGCTGCGGCGATGTCTGCAAGACCGCCTTCAACGATCACCTTGCCGAGGTCACCGGATTGACCATCCAGTAAGGCACGCAAGACTTGTTGCGGCCAGGGCTCCGGCGCTCGAGAGAGACCGGAGCCCTTGTCGTTTCGGCGCGAAAGATGAAGGGCGTCAGCGCAGTCCGCGATGCAGGTCGGCGGCGATGCCGAGAATGCGGGCTTCCCCGTAGGGGCGGCCAACGAGCTGGGCCGAACAGGGCCTGTCGCCGTCCGGCGCCGGCAGTGGAAAGGCCACCGCGGGAAGACCGGCGATATTGGCGAGTGCCGTGAAATCCGCCTGGTTGGCGGGGGCCGGAGTGCCGTGCGGGAAGGCCCGCTGGGGTGCCGTCGGCAGGACCATGACATCGATGCCGCGCATCGTTTCCAGGGCCGCGAGACGCAGTCGATCCAGTTCCCAGTAGGCGCGCGCAAGCTTCTCCGCTGGCGCCTTGCAACCATATTCGAGCATGCCGAGGAAGGCCCCGGAGAAGGCGGCGGGCGTGGCCTCGATCCTGCTTCGTATCAGGCTGCCGCATTCGGCCTCGCTGATCAGCAGGCCGTAGCGGCGGGCCCGTCCCGGCTCCCAGCCCTCGACGGAGACCTTATGCAGCCGGTAGCCGGCCTCCCTTGCCCGCTCCAGCACGCTCTCGAACGCCTCGAGCACGGCATCCTCGCAGGTGGCGAGCGCCGCGATATCCGGGTAGCCGATGCGGATATCGGACGGGACCGGGCGGTTGTCCGGCGTCATCGACCAACCGGCGGGCGCAGTGCCGCTCGCCGCATCACGCGGGTCGGGTCCGGCGAGGATACCAGTATAGAGCGCGAGGTCGTTGGCGTTGCCGGCAAGGGGGCCGATGCTGTCCAGCGTCCAGGACAGATAGGCGAGCCCGCCGGTACCGATCAGGCCACGTGTTGGCTTCAAGCCCCAGACGCCGCAATAGGCGGCGGGAATGCGCACCGAACCCATCGTATCCGTGCCGAGTGTCGCAGCGACGATGCCACCGGCAACCGCCGCGCCCGAGCCGCCACTCGATCCGCCGGGCGTATGTCCCGGGGCGGCCGGGTTCTCGCAACGGCCCCAGAACGGGTTGTCGGTGGTCGCGCCGAGCGCGCCCTCGTGCAGGTTGAGCTTGCCGAGGATGACCGCGCCGGCGGCGCGCAGCCGGGCGACGACGGTCGCGTCCTGTCCGGCCGGGGCGGTTGCATCGCCGCGCGCGCCCATGGTGGTGGTAACGCCGGCGACGTCGATGTTGTCCTTGATCGCGACCGGAATGCCGTCGGCGGGGCCGAGCGTCGTGCCGGCCTCGCGCCGGGCATCGCTGCGGGCCGCCTCGGCGAGCGCCTCTTCCCCCTGGACCGAAATGAAGATCGCCGTCCGCGGATTCTCGGCGGCGATCCTCTCGAGGGCGGTCCGGGTCAGCGCCAGCGAGGTCGTTTCGCCCTGTTCCAGCGCCCGGCGCATGGCGCCGGCGGAAATCGGCCCGCCGTTCACGCCTCCGCGTCCCGCTTGTCGAGCAGGCGGATCGGCTTCTGCCGCATCTCGATCTGGGTGAGCGGGGCGAGCGCACCCGGCGCCGCCAGCGAAACCCCGATATCGACCCCGAAGCGGGTCCGCAGCAGCTGCTCGAACGCCGTCGTGGAGGAATTCAGATCGCCGCGGGTTTCGATGTGAACGACCATCTCGTCGCGGCCGTCCCGGCGCACGACCTCGCAGATATATTCGCTCATCAGTTCCGGGTGCGCTTCGGTCAGGACCGCGCCGATCCCGGTCGGGTAGATGTTGATGCCGCGCAGCTTGACCATGTTGTCGCTGCGTCCGAGGAAGCCGGCGATCCGCCGCAGGTTGAGCCCGAGCGGCGACGAGTCGGTCTGGAACCGCGACACGTCATGGGTATTGAAGCGGATGATGGGGAAGATATCGTCCTTGAACAGGCAGGTGCAGACCATGTCGCCGGTCTCGCCGTCCGCAACAGGGTCGCCCGTGGCGATGTCGAGAATCTCGAGGAACTGCGCGTCCTCCTGCACATAGAGACCGGACCGGTCGGGGCCTTCGCCGGCGATCGCGCCGGTATCGCCAACGCCATACCAGTCATACACCTTGGCCCCGCCCCAGGCCGCCGACATGCTCTCGGCGCTCTCCGCGCCAAGATGGCCGGAGATCGTCCGGATCGGCAGATCCTTGCCCGGCTCCAGCCCCATCTCGCGGGCGACGTCCGACAGGCGCTTGATGTAATCGCCGAAGCCGATGATCGCGGTGGCGCGGAACTCCTTCATCAGTGTCACCTGGTTCGTCGAACGCGTTTCGACCCCGGTGCCGGCACTGAGCAGGGGAGCGCCGATCCAGTGCAGGATGGCTTCGCGGACATAGTGGCCGCCATTGACCATGCCGTGCCCGTAGACCGAGTGGATGACGTCATCGCCGGTAATGCCCTGCAGGGCGTAAAAGCGCGCCAGAAGGAGGTTCTGGATCTCGCGGCTCTTCGGCCCGTAGAGCAGCGGCTGCGGTTTCCCGGTGGTCCCGCTCGTGGTCTGGAAAACGAGCGGCGGGCGATGCTGCTCGTCATAGGACGCGCGTCCGTCGAAATCGCCGATCGGCGGATGGGCCTCGACCGACTGCATCAGGTCGGACTTCGAATAGGTCGGCAGGCGGACGATATCGTCGAGGGACCGGATATCGCCCGGCTCGATTCCCGCCGCGCCCCAGAGGCGGCGATAGAAGGGAACCTTCCAGGCGCGTGCCATGACCGACTTGAAACGGGTCTCCTGGCGGGCCCGCAAGGCATCGCGGGACAAGGCGCGGAAGGCTTCCGCGAAGCTCTCGGGTCGCCCGTAGTCACGGATGATGCCCGGATAATCCATCGCGTCGAAATAGTTGGGTCGAGACATTGAACAACTTTCCTGCAGTACGGGGCGGTCCTGTTCGGCTAACTGGCGGCGCGGAGTGCTTCGCCGAGAAGGGTCTTGAGGCGCGCAACCGGGGCATCGTCGGCGAGGTCGAGCGCCGCTTCGATCAGCCGGTCGCCCATCGCGGCGTCGAGGCCGGAATGGGCCATCAGCTGGCGGGATTTTCGCAGCACCGCGTCGCGCGACATCGGATTCTCGGAATCGCCCCAGGCGTCGTCGATGGTCCGTTCCAGGCGTTGGCCGTTCTTGAGCACCACGGTGACGGCGCTTCCGAAATGACGGGGATACGCGGCGGTGAACGCTGCCGACCGCTGCACGGTCGCAAGGCGGCGGAGGGCCGCGACCGGCTCACGGCCCAGGGCGTCCGGGGCGAAGGCCTCCATCGCGGGGGGGCCGTCGACAAGGGCGACCGCGACCGAATGCTGGAGACTGAACTTGGCTTCCGTTTCGGTATGCGGTTCGGCGCGATCACAGAAGGTCACCGCGTCGCCGTAGGTCGCGATCTCGATGGCGGCAATGGCGTCGAGCGGGGTGCTCCCGCGCAGTGCGAGGGCGGCGTCAATGGCGGGATGTGCATGACGGCAGGCCGGCCAGGGTTTGAAACTGGTGTCGTGGATCTGCCAGGGCGCATCAGGCTCGGCAAGCACGGCGGCGGGATCGCCGCCTTCACCGCACAGCGCCCGGAAGAAGCCCTGCGGTCCCTCGAGAATGAAGCGCGGGCCGGTCAGGCCGGCGTCCGCGAGCGCCGCTGCGGCGGCTCCGTTCCGCGAGGCTTCGGCGCAATGAAAGGGCTTGGTCATGACCGGTTCGTGCCGGCACTGCCAGAGCCCGCCGCTGACGCTGACGGCATTGCCTGCCGCCGAGACAAGTCGTTCATGCGAAAGCCCGAGAAGGCTGCCGGCGGCAATCGCCGCGCCGAACCCGCCGCAGCTTGATGTGTTGTGGAAGTAAGCGTAATGGTCCGGTCCGACCGCGCGGCCGAGCCGGATCATCGCCTCGTAGCCCCGCACCACGGCGTCGAGAAAGGCCATGCCATTCCTACCGTTCGATGCCGCGAGCGTGGCCGGCAGGATGACGGGGCCGGGATGAAGCAGGGCGGTGCGGTGCACGTCATCCATTTCGAGGATGCTGCCGAGGCCGCCGAGCCCGAAGGCCAGGGCGTTCATGTCGGCCAGCCGCGGGCGGCCGTGCCCGGCGAACAGCGAGGGGGCGAGCCCATCCGCCAGGATTGCCCCTGCTTCGCTCCCGTGGCCGGCGAGGGCGCAGCCCAGCCAGTCGACGAGGTGAAGCGCCGCGCGCGCGCGGGTGTCGGGTGCGACGGGGCGGCCGATCTGCTGCACCAACCGTTCGACCACTCCGGCCGATTGCCCGTCCACGTTCACAGCGATGGCGCTCCTGTATCAGGAAATTGACTTGACCCGAAAATTTGTCCGGACATATTTACCGAAAGGGCGGCGAGCCGCAAGACCGGAATTCGGGGAGTAAGCATTTATGCGGATGATGACGGCTATCGAAGCGGCGAGGCTGGTCAAGCCGGGCGACACGGTCTTCCTAGCCGGGTGCTGCGGCGAGCCGGCCGCGGTGCTCGAGGCCGTCGAGGCCGATCCGGAACTCTGGCACGACGTGCATATTATCGGGGCCTTCATCCCGGGAGTAAACGTCCGCAACTACGCGGCGCTGGGGCGCGGCACGCGGGTCTCGACGACCTTCGCGACGCCGGCGCTCTCGGCGCCGGAGAATGGCGGGCGGGTCGGACATCTGCCCGTTCACTACAGCGATCTGGACCGTCTTCTCGCGCAGCCGGGTTTCGTCGATATCGGTTTCGTGCAGGTGCCGCCGCCGCGCCCGGACGGGAGGGTGTCGTTCGGACTGACCGTCGATTTCCTTCCCTCTGTCGCCCGGGCGGGCGCCCGGCTCGTCGCCCTGATCAATCCCGCGATGCCCGATCCGGTCGACGGCCCGACGCTTCCGGTCGACCGCTTCGAGGGTTTCGTCGCGGTCAACACCGATCTGCCCAGTTACGATGCGGGCCCGCTCGACGAGACGGTGCTGGCCGTCGCCGCCCATGTCGCCGGGTTGATCGAACCCGGGGATACGCTGCAGCTCGGCCTGGGCAAGATGCAGGCAGCGATCCTGCAGCGGATCGACGGCCATCG
This sequence comes from Oceanibacterium hippocampi, assembly GCF_900172325.1. Classification (GTDB taxonomy): domain Bacteria; phylum Pseudomonadota; class Alphaproteobacteria; order Sneathiellales; family Sneathiellaceae; genus Oceanibacterium; species Oceanibacterium hippocampi. The sequence continues at coordinate 27,750 of NZ_FWFR01000004.1, forward strand.
GGGACTCGGCTTCCATGGCGGGATGATCTCGACGCCGATCGCCGCGGCGCTGCGGAACGGTGTCTTCTCCGCCGGTATCACCACCGGTGTCGCCCTCGGGACGCCGGACTTCTACCGCATGATCACCGACTATCCCCGGATCGCCTTTCGGCCGGTCGGCGTGACCCATGGCCAGGCCGCGATCGCGGCCATCCCGCGCTTCACCGCCGTCAATTCCGTGCTCCAGGTGGACTTGTACGGCCAGGCGAACGCGGAGATGATGGGGCGGCGCCAGGTGAGCGGCCAGGGCGGGCTCGTCGACTTCGTCCGCGGCGCCCGTCAGTCGGAAGGCGGCAAATCGATCCTGGCGCTGCCATCGACCGCGAGCGGCGGAACCGTCAGCCGGATCCAGCCGACACTCGCCGCCGGCGCGCCGGTGACGGTGGCGCGTGCCGACGCCGACCTGGTGGTCACGGAATTCGGCGTGGCCAGGCTCCGGCATGCATCGATAGACGAACGGGCGGAAGCGCTCATCTCCATCGCCAATCCCTCATTTAGAGATTGGCTTCGCGCGGAATGGCAGTCAAAACGATAACCACCGACGGAAGAGACAGTTCGATGCGCAAGGAAACCAACGATGGGTAAGACGACACCTGCTCAGGCCGCCACACGGGGCGAGTCGCGGCGCTATTATCAGGTGAGTAACATCCTCATGCAGCGCATCGAGGAGGGGGTCTACAAGCTCGGTGAACTGCTGCCGACCGAGGTCGAACTGTGCGAGGAGTTCGAGATCAGCCGCTATACCGTGCGGGAGGCGCTGCGCCGGCTGATCGAGGCCGGCCTGGTGACCCGTCGGCAGGGTTCCGGGACGCAGATCATCGCGACCCAGAAATACACCAACTACGCCCACACGATGCGCTCATTGAGCGAACTGTTCGAGTATGCGTCCGATACGGTGATCAGTTTCGACCTGATCGAGGAACGCCTGCCCGCGCCCGAGCTCGCCCGCCATTTCGGCGACCGGGCGGAGGAAAGCTGGCTGTACATGGAAGGCGTCCGTACCGACCGGGAAGGCAAGCGGCCGATCTGTTTCACGCGCGTCTTCATCGACACCCGCTTCAACGGTATCGTCGGCGAACTGCAATCCCACGGCAGCGCGATCTACGCGCTGATCGAGGACCGCTACAAGATCAATGTCGACGATGTCGAGCAGGAGATCCGGGCCTTGCCGATCACCAAGGCGGCGGCCAAGAAACTCGACGTGCCACAGCGGGAATACGCGGTCCAGATGGTGCGGCGCTATGTCAGCAGCGAAGGAAAACTGATCCTCGTCTCGATCAGCGATCACCCGAGCTCGCGCTTCTCCTACACGATGCATCTGCGCCGCGAAGGCATGAAAGGGTCGAGCTAGCCGCCCGAAGTCCCTACTTTCCCGGGATCTTACGTGGCGCGTAATGGTCGGTATCAGCGCCCAGTCGCGGCAATGAGAAATCGAGCTTCGCGGGTTCGTTGCGGAATTTCACCGGGCAGCCGATATGGAGATTTCCATCTTCGTCACGGAGCAGCATCTCGCGGTGTCGGACATGGTCGCGGTGAAACGCCTCGTGCAGGTCGAGGACCGGCGCGAAGCAGATATCCTTGCCGGCGAACCATGCTTCCCAGTCATCCCGGGTCCGTGAACGGAAGGTCGCCCGCAGGAATTCCTTGACCGGGTCCTGGCCGGGGCCGGGCGCGCCGCAGGCAGTCTCGATCAGGTCCTGCCGCTCAAGGGCGGTCAGGAGATTGACCGCGAACTTCTTCTCGACGCCACCCAGTACGATGTATCGGTCGTCAGCGGTTTCGTAGGTGTTGTAAAGCGCGTAACCGCCGAAGGAGCGTTCCTCCTTGACCCGCGGCGGCCGGTTCTCGGCAAAGACCGGACCGACCACGTTGGGCAGCCACGCCATCGTCGAATCCTGCATGGAGATGTCGATATAATCGCCCTGGCCTGTCCGCTGGCGCCCGATAAGGGCCATCAGGACGCCGGCCAGCGCGGTGTAGGAACCGGCCATGTCCGCCACGGGCATGTGCGGGTTGGTCGGTTTGCCGTCGGCCCCCAGGTTGAGCGAGACCACGCCCGAGAGCGCCTCGATGGCGATGTCGTGGGCCGGGCGTTGCGCGTCCGGCCCGTCCTGCCCGAAGGCCGATATCGAGACATAGACAATGCCGGGATTGATCGCGCGAAGGTCATCGTAGCCGATGCCGAGCCGGTCCATGACGCCGGGCCTGAAGGCCTCGACCAGGACGTCGGCGGTCTTCGCGAGCGCCAGAAAGGCCTCGCGATCCGTCTTGTCCTTCAAATTGAGAACGATGCTCTTCTTCCCGCGATGGGTATTGCGGAACCAGACGCTCTCGCCGTTGGCACGGTAGCCGACGCGGCGGACCGGTTCGCCCTCTCCCGGCGGTTCGAGCTTGATGATCTCGGCGCCCTGATCGCCCATCATCTGGGTCAGCATCGGACCCGGCAGGAACTGCGACAGGTCGAGTACGCGGATACCTTCCAGCTTCATGGTCGTTCCATCTCAGATGATCTTCCGGGCGCGGAGATCCGCGATCTCCGCGTCGCCATAACCGAGTTCATTCAGGATGCCCTTCGTGTCGGCGCCAAGCATCGGCGCCGGCCGGGCGGCGAGCCGCTCGCCGTCGACGCGGATCGGGTTCGATACCGCGCGGAAATCCGCCTTGAGAGGATGGGCGATCGTCTGGATGCCGCCTTGCTGCTGGAAATAGGGATTGTCCAGCGCGCCGGCCAGGTCCAGCACCGGTGCGACAGGGAGATGACCCTGCATCAGCGCCATCCATTCCGCCGTCGTCTTCTCGCCCAGACGCGCGTCCAGGTGATCGACCAGCAGATCGCGATTGTCGAAGCGGTCACGCGGTGTGGTGAACCGCGGATCGTCGAGCCAGGCAGGACGCTCGATGATGGCGCAGAGCCGCTCCCAGAACTTCTGCTGGACGCACATGATGAAGATATGGCCGTCCCGGGTCGGGAACAGCTCGCAGGGGACCGCCGACGGGTGGCCCGAGCGCGGCCGGCGTCCGGTTGCCTCGCCGGCGTTCAGATACCAGGTCGCCGGATAGGTAAGCTGATGCATGGCCACGTCGTAGAGCGTGACGTCGATATCGCGGCCCTTGCCCGTGCGCGCGGCGCCGAGCAGCGCGGCGGTCATCGCGAAGGCGGTCGTGATGCCGGTCAGGTAATCGACGACGGACAGGCCCATGCGAGTCGGAACCTGGCCCGGCTCGCCGGTGAGCGCCATGAAGCCGGCTTCCGCCTGGAGCAGATAGTCGTACGCCGGCCAGTTGGCGCGTTCACCGGTGCGGCCGTAACCGGACAGATGGGCGCAGATGATTCCGGGCTTGATGTCGCCGAGCGTCGCGTGGGTCAGGCCGAGCTTGTCGGGCAGATCGCCCCGCAGGTTATTGACCACCGCGTCGGCGGTGCCGACGAGGCGGTGAAAGATCGCCCGTCCCTCGGCCGACTTGATGTCGAGCTGCATGCTCTTCTTGCCGAGATTGAAGGCCTGGAAGAACTGGCTCTCGTTGTCGCCCAGGAAATGGGCGCCGGCCTGGCGCGCGCTGTCGCCGCCGGGCGATCGCTCGGTGGCCGGCGGTTCGATCTTGATGATCTCGGCGCCCATGTCCCCGAGGTAAAGCGTCCCGAACGGGCCCGCCCCATACTGCTCGACGGCAATGACACGAATGCCGGCCAGCGGCAGTGCGCCCCTGGCCGGCTCGTTCGCGGACGTCCCCGTCATTACGCCGGGTACCTTTCCAGCATCTGCTTGGCGATGATCATCAGCTGGATCTCGTTGGTCCCTTCGCCGATACACATCAGTGGCGCGTCGCGGAAATAGCGTTCGACGTTGTATTCCTTCGAATAGCTGTAACCGCCGTGGATACGCATCGCCTCGAGCGAGTTGGCGACCGCCGCTTCCGACGCGAAATACTTCGCCATGCCCGCTTCCATGTCGCAGCGCTCACCACGGTCGTAGGCACGTGCCGCGTCATAGGTGAGGAGCTTGGCCGCGCGCAGCCGCGTCGACATCTCGCCGAGCTTGAGCTGGATCGCCTGGTGCTGCGCGATCGGCTTGCCGAAGGTCTTGCGCTCCTGGGCGTATTTCAGGCTTTCCATCAGGGCCGCCGAGGCGAGGCCGCAGCCGCGCGCAGCGATGTTGATCCGCCCGAGTTCCAGGCCGGACAGCGCGGCCTGCATGCCGCGCCCCTCTTCGCCGCCGATCAGGTTCTCGGCGGATATGCGGTAATTGTCGAAAATCAGTTCGGCACTGTCGACGCCCTTGTAGCCGAGCTTCTCGATCTTGCGGGAAACGCGGAAGCCCTCGTGCTTCTCGGCGATGAACATCGACATGCCCTTGTGGCGCGGCTCGGCATCGGGGTCGGTCTTGACGAGCAGCGCGAAGCAGCTGCCGTAGATGCCGTTCGTGATCCAGGTCTTGGTGCCATTGATCACGTAGTCGTCGCCGTCGCGCACCGCCCGCGTCCGGATCGCCTGAAGATCGGTACCGGCGTCCGGCTCGGTCAGGGCGAGGCCGCCGCGGATCTCGCCGGTGGCGAAGCGCGGCAGGAAGCGGCTGCGCTGCTCCTCGGTGCCGGAGCGGTTGACGCAGGCGGCCATGATCAGATGGCTGTTCAGGACCCCCGACAGCGACATCCAGACCGCGGCGATCCGCTCGATGATCATCGCGTAAGTGGTCGCCGACAGGCCGAGCCCGCCGTAGTCGACCGGGATCGTCGCGCCGAACAGGCCGAGTTCCTTCATCTGCTCGACCATCTTGATGGGATATTCGTCGGCGTGGTCGAGGGCGCGGACATGGGGGCGCACCTCGCGTTCGAGCCACTTGTCGATCGAATCGAGGATCATCTGGTCTTCCGGGGAGAGCCCGGACGTCGCGCTGTTGTCATCTGTCATGGCATTCATCCTTCCGCGGCGGGGTCAGTATCCCGCCTTTTCCTCGACGTCATAGCCACGCTTGGCGATCAGCATCGAGCGCTCGAACTCGCACACGACCTTGCCGTCCTGGTTGAAGCCCGTCGTCTTGATGCTGACGATACCGGCATTCGGGCGCGACTTGCTTTCGCGCTTGTCGAGAACTTCCGACTCGGATGTCAGGGTGTCGCCGGCGAACAGCGGGAAGGTCATCCTGATTTCCTTCCACCCGAGATTGGCAATCGCCTTCTGGCTGACATCGGTCACGCTCATCCCGACCATGATTCCCACGGTGAGGGGCGAGCAGATGATGCAGCGGCCGAACTCGCTGTGCTTGGCGTACTCGGCGTCGAAATGCATGGGGTGGGTGTTCATCGTCAGAAGCGTGAACCAGGTATTGTCGGTTTCGGTGATCGTCCGGCCGGGCCGGTGCTCGTAGACGTCCCCGACGGTGAAATCCTCGAAAAAGCGTCCGAAGCTTTCACGGTAACGGTTGGGCGCAACTTCCTTGCTGGTCTTCACCATTTGATTCTTCACTTCTTTTCATCTGTTTGACCGATGCCGTGGAGCGCGAGAATTCGCTCCATGGCGCGAATGACCGGGCGTTCAACGAGCTTCCCGTCGACCACCGCGAGACCCGTCTCGCTCGCGCGATAGGCTTCCATGACCCGCTCTGCGGCGGCGACCTCGTCCGGGGTCGGACTGAAGGTCGCGTTCACGACAGCGACGTTGGACGGGTGAATCACGCCCTTGCCGGTAAAGCCCAGCGCCTTGGCATGCCGGGCGTCGGCGCGGACCACCGCCTCGTCGCGGAAGGCCAGGCTCGGAACGTCGAGGACGTCGATTCCCGCGAGCTTGGCGGCGTGGACAACGCGCGAACGTGCATAGAGCAGCGGTGTCTCGCTGATCTCGACGCCGAGTTCCGCCGAGAGGTCGGCGCCGCCGAACATGGCGAACACGATGCGCGGGCTTGCCGAGAGGATGGGAACGACATTCTCGAGGCCCTCGACGCTCTCGATCAGCACGCCAAGGCCGAGCGACAGTCCGGACTCCGACAACAGATCGTCGACCCAGCGGACCTCGTCGGCGGTCGCCACCTTGGGCAGGAAGATCACGCCGGCGTCGGGCCGGGCCGCGATCACGGCGAGCAGATCGCGCAGACCTTCCGCCGAGCGCGGCGAGTTGATGCGCAATGCCCGCTCGACACGCGGGTCGGCGCGGAGGAACGGCACGGCGATGTCGCGGGCGATCGCCTTGCGGGTCGGCGCGACGGCGTCCTCGAGGTCGATGCAGACGATATCGGGTCCCGCCGCCAATGCCTTGGCATGGACTTCCTCGCGGTCGCCGGGCGCGAAGAGCAGGGACCTGCGTGCCCTCACGGGGCGGCCGGAAGCGGATTTGCCGTTGTCGTGCGTGATCGACCGGGGCGCGGGGCTGTGACTGTTCACGACCGTTCGTCCGCCTGCGTGAGATCGACGAGTGTGGCGACGTCGTCGAGGGTCTCGAGCCGGTCGACGGCATCGATCAGCGCATCGACTTTCGGCGCGGGAAGAGGTCGGCTGCCGTAGCCGGCGCAGCGACGGAACTTGTCGACATTTTCCGCCGGGCTCAGCGGCGCGGCCGGATGGCCGTAGGCGAACGGCAGCGTGATCTGCAGATTCCGGCCGTCCCGGAGCGTCACCTCGACGGTCTGCGGGTTCATGGCGTTGGCGTCGGGATTGGCGTCGAGCTTCACGTCGACGAGTCGGGCGTAGCGGTGGACATCCGCATCGGTCAGTGCGGCGCGTCCCATGAAATCGGGGACGTCGACGCGGCCCCTGGCGAGAAAGACCCCGGCGACGAAGCGCAGGCAGAGCTTGGCATAGTTCGCTTCCGGGGCGTCGGTCAGCGGACGCCCGACCAGCCTGTGAACCAGCGGCGGAACATGGCAGGTGACCCCGGCGACGTCGTCGGCGGAGAAGCCGTGCCGGGCGATCAACTGGCGCAGGGCATCGATCGTCCCATGCGTCAGCCGTCCGCTGGGGAACGGCTTGTGCGACATTTCCAGCATCTGCCAGTCTTCGCCGAGGCGCGCCAGGAACGGCTCGAGATCGTAGCGGTTCTGTTCGAAGAGCCGGAAATAGCCGTACTGGCCGGTCAGGATATCGTGCGGGCCGCGGAACCCGGCTTGCGCGATGTCGGCCGAAACGATGGCCGCGCGGGCATTGAAGCCAACCTGCATGCCGAGCAGCGGCGATCCTTCGACATGCGGCTGCAAGGTGCCGCTGGTCTGCGAATATTGCGCGCCGAGCGCGTTTTTGAGCGTGAGTCGGTCGAAGCCGGCGATCTTGCCGATGGCAGTGACCGCGCCAAACCCGCCGGCCGTCGCGGGGCGGAAGAATTCGAGCGGCGCATCGGTGACGACGCCGAGCATGGTCGAGACGTCGACGCCAAGTGCGAGGGCCGTGATCAGGCTCTTTCCGTCGACCTTCCCGCCACGGGCGCGGGCCCGTTCGCTCCAGGCCATGACGGCGGACAGAATGGTCGCCATCGGATGCAGGACGGCGGCCTCGTGCACGCAGTCGAATTCCAGGCAATGGGTCTGGTAGGCGTTGACGATTGCCGCCGCCTGGGCCGGCAGCCGTTCGCCGGTCAGCCAGACGCGTGCTTCGTCGCTGTTCCCCCAGCCGGCGGCGACCTGTTTCAGTTCGGCGATACCGGCGCCAGACGAGCCGGCGATTCCGACGCCGATCGTATCGAGCAGGAATGTCTTGACCCGGGCCGTGACCGCCGGCGGCAGGGCTTCGTAGCCGGTCGAGACGACATGGTCGGCAACCCTGTCCAGCGGATTGGCGTCAGCCATGAACGGCCTCCGAGGTCGGGGCAGGGACCTGGGCGGCGAAATGCCGGGCGATGTCGAGGCGCGGCGCGCACCAGACGTCCTGATGGCTCACGACATGCTGGATGAACTGCTCGAGCGCGGCGATACGGCCAGGCCGGCCGATGATGCGCAGATGCAGGCCGAGCGACATCATCTTCGGACCGTCGGCGCCTTCCTCGTAGAGCCGGTCGAAGGTGGCGACCGCGTATTCCAGCCACTGCGCCGGCGTGTAGCCCGGCGCCAGCCAGAACTTCATGTCGTTGGTATCGAGGGCATAGGGGACGATGACCAGCGGCTTCAACCCGTCGGACGTCTCGACCAGCTGCCAGCGCGGGGTGTCGTCCGACAGGTCGTCCATGTGGTACTCGAAGCCGGCCTCGACCAGCAGGCGATGGGTGCGGTCGGTATGGAGATAGCGCGACAGCCAGCCATAGGGCCGGGTCCCGGTCGTTGCCTCGATGCTCTTGACCGCCTTGTCGATGAACTCGCGTTCGCGTGCCTCGTCGTAGGAGAACTGGTGGATCCAGCGCCAGCCGTGGCTGCAGGTCTCGTGCCCGCCCGAGGTGATCATCGTCGCCAGTTCGGGCGCGTTCTCGAGCGACATGGCAGCCGCGGTCACCGTGGTCGCGATCCGATGCTTCGCGAAGGCGCCGAAAATTCGGGCGGCGCCGGCCCGCACGCCGTACTGGTAGTTGCTTTCGTTCACATAGTTCCGGATCGGCGCCTTGAGCGCGACGCCGAGTTCGTCCACCGGTTCCGGCCCCTTGTCGCCCCGCGCGGTCGACATTTCCGAGCCTTCCTCGATGTTGATGACGAAGGACATGGCCAGGCGCGCATCATTCGGCCAGGTGAACGATCGGTTCATTCGTGAGCACTCCGCTTATGCAAGATCGAGAGCGCCCGCCCCGTGGTAAGGACATCCATCCGGAACCGGCGCCATCATGCGAGCCGCATATGATTTGTCCGGACAAATTCATCGGAGCGGGGAGGGTTTGTCAAGCCCGAGTTTACTCCCGCGCCGACAAAAGTCGCTTGACTTCGAGAGGCCCGCGCCGATCTTGTCCGGACAAATTGACGGCATTCGAACACGGGAGCGCACGGTGGAACCGACGGACGGATGGGTGACATTTGCTGATGGCGCGTTGCGCCTGATGCCCTCTCGCGTCGCCCTGCTCGAGATCAACGCGCCGGAAAGGCGCAATGCGCTCTCGCTGGCAATGTGGACGGCGATCGAGGCCGTGGCCGAGCGGGTGGAGGCAGACGAATCCATCCGCGTCCTGCTGGTCCGGGGAGCGGGCGGAAAGGCCTTTTCCGCCGGCGCCGATATCGGCGAATTCGCCGACGTCTATGCGACGCCCGAAAGCACGGCGGACTACAATGCCCGGGTCCGTCGCGCACAGGCGCGGCTCCGCGACCTGCCGCGACCGACGATCGCCGTCGTCGATGGCGTCTGCGTCGGCGGCGGATGCGGTCTGGCACTCGCCTGCGATCTGCGGTTCGCCGCGACCGATGCCCGTTTCGGCATCACCCCGGCCCGCCTGGGGCTGGCCTACAGCTATGCCGACACCGCGCAGCTCGTCGAGAAGGTCGGCCCCGCACGCGCCAAGGACATTCTTTTCTCCGGGCGCCTTCTCGAGGCCGGGGAGGCGCTTGCCATCGGCCTTGTCGACAGGCTCGCGGCGCCGGAGGCGCTGACCGGGACGGTTGCGGACTATGCCGAGGGACTGGCCGCCCTGTCGCAGACCTCGATCCGCGCGGCCAAGGCGATCATCAACCGGCTGGCGGATCGCCAGGCCGAATCCTCTGCGGACATGGATGCGCTTTTCTCGGACAGCTTCTCGGGGCCCGATTTCAGGGAAGGCTACGCGGCGTTCCTGGCGAAGCGCCGCCCGGTCTTCGGCTAGCGATCCGGGCCGCCTGACCGGACAGCGCGCTCAACTGTTGGGTAGCCAGAGCGCGATTCCCGGCAGCAGGCACAGCAACAGCACCGTCACCAGCATGGCGCCGATGAAGGGCAGCGTGCCGACCGCGATCTGGCGCAAGGTCACGTTCCCGCCCAGCCCCTGCAGGATGAACAGGTTCATGCCGACCGGCGGCGTGATCAGCCCGATCTCGGCCATGATGACGAGGATGATGCCGAACCAGATCGGGTCGAAGCCGAACTGCTGCGACAGGGGGAAGATCACCGGCAGGGTCAGTACGAGCATCGAAATCGAATCGAGAAACATCCCGAGGACGAGGAAGATCGCCAGGATGATCGCAAGCACGACCCAGCGGTTGAGGTCTGCATCCAGCACGGTCGACATCAGCCGCTCCGAGACCCTCAGGAAGTCGAAGCCGAAGGTCAGGATATTGGCGCCGACCACGATCAGCAGGATGAACGAGGTCACGAGCACCGTCTCGGCGATTGCCTCGCGCAGCGCCGTCACCGTCATGCGGCCGCGCAGCAGGCAGGCGATCAGCGCCAGGATCGCGCCCAGGGCGCCGATCTCGCTGGGCGTCGCGACACCGCCATAGAGCGAGAAAATGATCATGAAGACGAGCCCGATGACGATCCCGGTATCGATCAGGCTGTCGCGGTTCAGCGGCAAATGCCGGCTCTTCGGCAGCATCGGCGCGGCCTTGCGGTCGAGCGTCGCCCACAGGGCGATCAGGAGCGAGAAGGCGCCGACCATCAGGATCCCGGGCATGATCCCGGCCATGAACAGCCCGGTGATCGGGACCCCGACGGTAATGCCGTAGATGATCAGCGGGACGCTCGGCGGAATGAGGATCCCGAGCGTGCCGCCGGCGGCGATGGTGCCGTAGGCGAGCCGCGGGTCGTAGCCCCGCTCGGTCATTTCCGGGCAGGCCACCTTGCCCATGGTCGCTGCCGTTGCGACGCTCGATCCGGAGACGGCGGAGAAGATCGCGCATCCGGCAATGCCGGCGTGGGCGAGGCCGCCCGGCAGGCGCGCGAGCAGGCGCGCCGCCACCGCGAAGAGTTCACGACTGAGACCGCTGCGGACGAGCAGGGCGCCCATGAGCACATACATCGGCACGGCCGTCAGCGCGAAGCTGTTCACCGAGTTCCAGGCGCGCTCAGCGATCGTGGCGGGGAACGGCACGGGGGTCACGAAATAGATCGCGCAGATGCCGCAGAAGCTGAGCGCGAAGGCGATCCGGATACCGAGCGCCAGCGCGCCGATGATGAGAATGGCGAGGGCCGCGATCATCCAGTCGAAGCCGCTCATCCGCGCCAGCACCAGGCCGATCGAGCCGAGGGCGACCAGCAGCGCCACGCCGATGAAGACGCGGAACCCGCTGGCGACGGCGGCGCCGGTCAGGACGCTTGCCGCCAGTGCCAGGCTGCCATAATCGAACCGGGTTCCGGGAATCAGCGGCGGGCGCTGGCCCATGGCGATCAGCAATCCCGCCGTCGCGGCGAAGAGCAGATAGACCACGGCCATGCGCCGGCGCGGGCCGGCCTGTTCGATCGTGACCAGCATTGCCGCGGCCAGCGCCAGCAGCCCCGTTGCGACCGACAGTTTCGGAATCCAGGCCGGGGTCAGGAGGAGGCTGAACAGGCGGCTCCCGGTCCGGAAGTCGGAGATCACCAGCAGACAGGCCTGCCAGGCGGCGATTGCCACCACCAGAAGCGCGATCCACTCGCCCACGAGGCTCAGCACCCGGCGATGATCGGCCGACAGGCGGGCCAGGACCACGTCGACCCGGACATGCCCGCCGGCAAGATGGGTATGGGCGGCGCCGAAGAAGACCGCCGCCGCGAGCGCGTAGGTTGATAACTCGGTCGCCCAGATCGTCGGGCTGTTGAAACCGTATCGGGCGATCACATCATAGGTGGTCGCCAGTGCCATGAAGGTGATCCCGAGCCCGGCGAGGATCGCGAATCCCCCGGAAACCCCAGTAATCATGCGGGCCGGAAGACTTTTCGGGCCGGCATTTTCGCCATCGTACGAGCTTGCTGCAGTCATGCCGAGATCCGCCCTGTATCAGTTTTCCCTTGACTCGGGGTGGCCGGTACACTGAAGAATTGTCCGGACAAATTCAAGGGGAGAGAGAATGGGACACTGGAAAACACTACTCGCCACGCTGGCACTTTCGGCCAGTGTGGCGCTTCCGGCGGCAGCGGAAGACGCCAATTGGTCTGTCGGCTTTGTCAGGGCCACCGGCAGCAGCTACCTCGCGACGATCGATACCGTTCCGGACCGGATCGCCGCGGCGACCAACGGGCGGTTGAAGATCACGCTGTACGATACGCTCGTTCCCGGCCCCGACCAGCCCGGCGCGGTCCGCGACGGCCGCCTCGACGCATCCTTCGCCGTCAGCCCGTGGCTGAGCGCGGAGGCGCCCTACATGAATTTCGGCCATCTCCCGGGCCTGCTCCCGGATGTGGGCGAGTATCATGAGATGCTCGATCCGCTGTTGCGTGGCGAGATGGCGTCGGTCTGGGCGGACAAGTACAATTCGGTCCAGCTCGCCACCGGTGTCTTCGAGACCCAGGGCATCATTTCACGTGATCCGCTGCGGACCGTCGAGGATTTTCGCGGCAAGAAGGTACGCGTTCACAACACCGAGGCGGCCAGCCTGATGAGCCAGCTCGGCGCTGTCCCGACGCCGCTGAACTTCTCCGAGATCGTCCCGGCGTTGCAGCGTGGCGTGGTCGACCTGGTGATGACCTCTGTCGGCACCGCCAGCGGCATGGGTTTCCCGGAAGTCGCCAATCATATCGGTCTGTGGCGCATCGGCACCGTGGTGCCGTGGTCATTCGTCGTGAACAAGGAGAAATGGGACGCGCTGCCCGACGATCTGAAGCCGATCGTGGAGGCCGAGTTCCGCGCTATCGAGGACGAGCACTTCGCCCAGCACGAATCCTTCAGCCGCGGCAAGATCGACATGCTGGTCAAGGCCGGCATGACGCTCTACGAGCCGCCGCAGGAGGTTCTCGACGAGGTTTTCGCCGAAAAGAACGTGAAGCCGGTTTATGACAACTGGTATCGCCTGAACGAGCAGTCCGGCACGGATGGCCGGGCCCTCGTGGAAAAGATCCGGGCACTCAAGGCGCAGTAATCAGTGGTGGGTGTGGACGCGGGGCCTGTTGGCCTCGCGTCGCTTTTCTTGCCGGGGGAACAGGCAGATATGCTCCAGAGCGATGCGGTCCTGAAATTGCTGGACGAGGGCGGTCAGGCTGCCCTCGCAGCGGACGGTCCGGAAGAGGCCATTCACGCGCTCGTCTCGCGCTATTTCGACCTGCTCGGCGACCGCGAGGCGGCTGATCGCCCGGGGGCGCTGAAGGCGGGGGAGCGGCAATTCTTCGTCGCCGGCGCGTTCCTGGTCACGCCGGACGCGAAATATCACATGCTGGTCGGCAATGTCGGATTTCCGCCGGAGCAGAAGCGCCTGCTCGTGCCGATCGATGCCGGGCATCCGGGATGGGTCTATGCCAACAAGAGCCGGCTGATCCTGAAGAATACCGACGACCACGGGGAATTCCGGCAGTATCTCAAGACCGCGCGCATGGGCTCGGCGATCTTCGCGCCGATGAACTGGAAGGGCCGGTTCTTCGGCCAGGTGATCATGGCCGCGCAGGCCCGTCACACAATGCGGGACGAGGATCTTGCCGTGCTCGTCGCGATATCCGGTCTCGCCGCCGCGCTCTGGATGGCGCATGACGGGCCCGGATGGCTCGAACACAGCTATCCGCCTGACGACGGCTTCTACGTCGACCGGGAAGGCCTGCAATAGCCGAGGCTGCCCGGAATCAGAACACGCTCTTGAGATCGGCGGAGAATGTCGGGAAGGCGAACAGCGTCTCCTGCAGTTCCGTCGCGGTGATGCCGTGGCGCATGGCCAGTGCAAACAGGTGGATCAGGTCCTCCCCGTGATGGCCGATCATGTGCGCGCCGACGATCCTGTCGCTCTTCTCCTCGACCAGAACCTTCGACCAGGCGACCGTCTCCGCATGGGTCCGGGCGGCAAGCCAGTCCGTCATGTCGACGGTCTTGGCCTTCACCTTGATGCCAGCGGCGCCGGCCTCCGCCTCGGTCAGGCCGACCGCGCTCAAGGCCGGCACCGTGTACACGGCGCTCGGTATGACCGTGTAGTCGGGCTTCCTGACCGGCCCATGCACGATATTCTGGCCGACGATGCGGCCTTCATAGGTCGCCAGCGGCGACAGCTGCGCCGAGCCGACGAGCGAGTCGCCCGCGACCCAGACGGACGGATTCGAGGTCGAACGAAGGAAATCGTCGACGTCTATCCGGATCTCGTCATGCGCGATATCGGCCGCGTCCAGATCGAGCTCGCCGACATTCGCGATGCGGCCGGCGCCGTTCACCACCCGGTCGGCCCGAAGCGCGTGCTCATTGCCGTCCCGCTCGTAGGCGACGCTGAGTCCGTCGCCCGCTCGGGTGATTTCCTTCACCTCGACGCCGGTCTCGACCGTCACGCCGAGCCGCTCGGTTTCGCGATGCAGTATCGCCACGGCGTCAGCATCCATCGCCGGCAGCAACCGTGGTGTCGCTTCGAGGATCGTGACCTTCGCCCCGGCGCGGGCATAGACATGGGCGAATTCCATGGCGATGACGCCGCCGCCGATGAAGATCACTTCGCCCGGCAGGTCACGTTCCGTGAGCACCTCGTCGGACGTGATCATGTGCTCCGCGCCTGGAATCGGCAGCGGCCGCGGCTTAGAGCCCGTGGCAATGACGATGTTGTCCGCCGCGATGGTCCGGCCGTCGACGCGGATCCTGTCGGGGCCGGCGAAGGTCGCCTTGCCACGGAAGACCGTCCCGCGCTTCTCGGCCGTTTCCAGCATGGCGCCGGGAATGTCGCTGATCAGGTCGTGCTTTCGATCGATCAGCCGGGCCCAGTCCAGCCGTGCCTTGCCAACCTCGATTCCGTGCACCGGCGCCCGCTCGATCCCGTGCATCGCCTGGGCCGCGGCAACCAGCACCTTCTTCGGCGTGCAACCGCGGTTCGGGCAGGTCCCGCCGAAGTCGCGTTCCTCGACGAAGGCGATGTTCCTGCCGGCCTCGTGCAGAATGGCGGATGCGCCGAAGCCGGCATTGCCACCGCCGATGATGATGGTGTCGAAGCTCTGAACCATGGAGTTCCTCCCGGTTTGCAATCGGTTCGCGTCTCCTGATACCGACATGAACCCGGAGCAGCCCGCTGCGTTCCGACCATAACAGTGCAGCGGGATCACATTTCCGTTCCGGGGGGGCGGAAACGATCACGCGAGGCGAGACGGGTCGCGTACCGGCGATGGGATCGGGGACGCGTCAGGTGCGTCAGGCCGCCTCGTGATCGCGCTGCGTGGTCTCCGTGGGCTTTCCGTAGAGACCGATATTCTCGTCACCCCAGACCTTCAGCGCCAGCAGGATCGATTCCATGCTGCGGCCGAGCGGGGACAGGCTGTACTCCACCTTCGGCGGCACCTGCGCATAGACCTTGCGGTTGATCAGGCCGTCGGCTTCCAGCTCGCGCAACTGGTTGGTCAGCATGCGTGGCGTGACGTTCACGATGTGGCGGCGGATCTCGTTGAAGCGCAGCGTGCCGGACAAGAGGTGGTAGAGGATGACCGACTTCCACTTGCCGTCGATCAGCCCGATCGCCGCTTCGACCGAACAGCCGGGGCTGCAGTCGAACCGGGAGTGCCGCGCCTTGGCCATAACAGTATCCTTTTCGACACTATATGCGTTCGTTGTGCGTATTGCGTAGGTTCGACTATAGGGTCATTTCTGGCGCCTAGCAACTGCCAGCCAGGAGAACGACCATGAAAGCCATCGGCTATACCCATCCCCGTTCCATCGACCAGGCGGATTCCCTGATCGATTTCGAGGCCGAGAGGCCGTCCCCCGCCGGCCGCGACCTGCTGGTCGAAGTGAAGGCCGTATCCGTCAACCCGGTCGACACCAAGGTCCGGATGAATGTCGCGCCGGAACCCGGCGAGTACAAGGTGCTGGGCTGGGACGCGGTCGGCACGGTGCTAGCGGTCGGGGACGAGGTCCGGCTGTTTCAGCCGGGCGACGCGGTTTTCTACGCTGGCTCGATCACCCGGCCGGGCGCCAACAGCGAGTACCATCTTGTCGATGAGCGGATCGTCGGCCGCAAGCCTTCGACCCTGTCCGATGCCGAGGCCGCGGCCTTGCCGCTGACCGCGATCACCGCCTGGGAAATGTTGTTCGACCGCCTGGATATCCGCAAGCCGGTCGCGGGAGCGGCCAATGCGGTCCTGATCGTCGGCGGCGCCGGCGGCGTCGGTTCGATCGCCATCCAGCTCGTCCGCGCGCTCACCGACCTGACGGTGATCGCGACCGCGTCGCGGCCGGAAACCCAGGCCTGGGTCAGGACGCTCGGCGCCCACCACGTGGTCGATCACAGCCGGCCGCTGGCCGCGCAGGTGGCGGCACTCGGGATCGGGGCGCCGGCCTTCGTCTTCTCGACGACCGAGACCGAGCGGCACATCAAGGAAATTTTCGAGCTTGTTGCGCCGCAGGGCCGATTCGGCCTGATCGACGACCCTGTCGGTCTCGATATCAAGGGTTTCAAGAACAAGGCGGTCTCGATTCACTGGGAGTTCATGTTCACCCGCTCCATGTTCGAAACCGCCGACATGGAAGAGCAGGGCAAACTGCT
This sequence comes from Oceanibacterium hippocampi, assembly GCF_900172325.1. GTDB lineage: Bacteria > Pseudomonadota > Alphaproteobacteria > Sneathiellales > Sneathiellaceae > Oceanibacterium > Oceanibacterium hippocampi. The sequence continues at coordinate 44,216 of NZ_FWFR01000004.1, forward strand.
CAACGAGGTGGCCGGCCTGATCGACCGGGGGGTCATCCGCACCACGGTGACCGAGGTGATTTCGCCGATCAATGCCGCGACACTCAGGAAGGCTCATGCGGTCATCGAAAGCGGTAAGGCCAGGGGCAAGATCGTGCTCGAGGGCTTCTGAGTCCGATATCGCGCGGCCCGGGCTGTCGGGGTGGTTCCTCCCCTGACAGCCCGGGGTCGCGGTTGTCACGATGGAGGATGGTCGGCGAGGCGACCGGACTCGACAGGGCGGTAGCGGTCGCTGCCGGTGCCCGGGCGGTCCGTCAGCCGTCGAGGCGGCGCTCCGGCTCGCCGATCCTCTGGCGGGCTTCCCAGTCGGGCGCGAAGAAAGTCTCCACATTTGCCGGTGGGAGCGGGTCGCGCCCGAGGATGTGATCGGCCGCCTTCTCGCCGATCATGATCGTTGGCGCATTGATGTTGCCGTTGGTCAAGGTCGGCATGATCGAGGAATCGACCACGCGAAGCCCCTCGATGCCGTGGACGCGGCATTCGGGATCGACCACCGCCTGGGGATCGGTTCCCATCCGGCAACTGCCGGCGGGGTGGTAGGCGGTCTCTGCCGTCTCGGCGACCCAGGCGTCGATCTCGTCGTCGCTTTTCACATGCGAACCGGGGGCGATTTCCTTGCCACGGTATCGATCGAAGGCGGCCTGCGCGAATATCTCGCGGGTCAGCCGCAGGCCGGCCCGGTACGCCGCCCGGTCGGCTTCCTCGCTCAGGTAGTTGAACAAGAGGCTGGGCGGTTCGGCCGGGTCTGCCGATTTCAGCCGGACGTGACCGCGGCTTTTCGGCTTGTTGGCCCCGAGGTGGACCTGGAAACCGTGCCCCTTGGCGGCGCTGGATCCGTCGTAGGCGATCGCGCCTGCCAGGAAATGATACTGGATGTCCGGAAAGCGAAGGCCGGCCCTGCTGCGGATATAGCCGTTGGACTCGAACTGGTTGCTGGCGCCGAGACCATTCTTGAACAGCAGCCAGCGGACCCCGATCCAGGCCCGCGCGAAAGGGTTCAGTGATCCGTTGAGCGTGATCTTCCGGGTGCATTCCTGCTGCACCCATACTTCGAGATGATCCTGGAGGTTGCCGCCGACGCCGGGCAGGTCATGCGCGACCGCGATGCCATGTTCCTTCAGATGCGCCGCCGGGCCGATGCCGGACAGCATCAGCAGCTTGGGGGAATTGAAGCTGCTTGCCGACAGGATGACCTCGCGTCGTGCCCCGGCCCGGACCACGCGATCGCCAAGGCGGTATTCGACCCCGATCGCGCGGCGCCCCTCGAGCAGGATCCGGGTCGTCAGGGCGTGCATCTTCAGCGACAGGTTCGGCCGGTCGAGGGCGGGCTTGAGATAGGCGTTCGCCGTCGAGCAGCGGACGCCGTCCCGCACGGTCATGTCCATGCGGCAGAATCCTTCCTGCCGCTCGCCGTTATAGTCCTCCGTCGTGCCGTAACCGGCCTGGCGCCCGGCCTCGATGAATGTCCGGTAAAGCGGATTGCGCATGTTGTTGCCGTTGCAGGTCGCCAGGGGGCCGTCGACGCCACGGTAATTGTCGGCGCCGTAGACGCAGTCCTCCGCGCGCATGAAATAGGGCAGCACGTCGGCATAGCCCCATCCTGTCGCGCCCTCGTCGACCCACTCCGCGAAGTCGCCGGCATTCCCGCGCACATAGGCAAGCCCGTTTATCGAGGACGAGCCGCCGATGACCTTGCCCCGCGCCTGGTGGATCGTACGGCCGCCCAGACCCGGCTCCGGTTCGGTGTGAAGCGCCCAGTCGAACTTCTCCATGTTGAGCGGGATCGAGAATGCCGTCGGCATCTGGATGAAGATGGAACTGTCCTTGCCGCCGAATTCGAGCAGCAGCACGCTGTTGCTGCCATCGGCCGTCAGCCGGTCGGCCAGGACGCAGCCCGCCGAACCGGCGCCGACCACGATGTAATCGAAGGTATCATCGAAGGTCGTCTCGTTCACTGCCAATTCCTCCCGTGTGTCGCGGCCATTGTCTGCTCATTCGCCCGAGCCGGAGCGAGAGCCCGCGACGGATGTGCTTTCGTCGGGCATGACCGTCGCTCCCGGCGTCTGCTGCTGCATGTGCAGGAAATGCAGATGCCGTTCGTACTGGTCGAGAATGTCCGCGATCAGCTGCTCCCGGGTATAGCCCATCAGATCGTAGCCCAGTCCGCCTTCGAACAGATGCGCCTCGACGCGGTAGTAGGTCGGCGTCGCGCGCTGCGGACGAATGGCGAAGCTCGGCACGACCGAACGCATCGGCCACATCTGGTAGGTGAAATCCTGGGCGCCCGACAATTCTATGTCGAGAGAGAGGTGCGGTTTCTCAGCCGGTCCCTCGTTGATCGCGACCGGCAGCCCCTCTTTCTCCAGGTGTTCGCGGATGGCTTCCATTGCCGGCCTGCCGACCCTGGCCAGGAAAGCGAGCGCCTCTTCGTGCGTCGGGTAGACGAAGGTTCGCGCGAGACGGCGGCTCCATGATTCCTGCCGGCCGCCGCCGGTGCGGCTTGAGAGATAAATCGACAGGCTGCGGCTGTGACTTTCGTCCTTCATGGCCTCGACCTTCAATGCCTTGAACAGCCCTGCCATCATGAAGATGAGTACGATCGAGAATGGCAGGCCCATGATCACCGTCGTGCTCTGCAGGGCGGTCAGGCCGTCGGCGAAAAGCAGCGCCACGGTCACGACGCCGATGATGGCGGCCCAGAGGATCCGCATCCACACCGGGGCATCCTGGTCCGGATGGTCGAGGATGGAGGTGAAGTTCGACAGCACGAGCGCGCCGGAATCGCCTGACGTGATGAAGAAGACGATCGCCAGGATGGTGACGACGATGGTGGTGATTCCGGTCCAGGGCATCTGTTCGAGGAACAGGTAGATCGCCGAACCCGGGCTGTTCATGGCCTGCTCGCCGAAATCGATCGCGCCGCCCATCACGAGGTCGATGGCGCTGTTTCCCATGATTGCCATCCACGCCACCATGAAGGCAAAAGGCAGGATCAGCGTTCCCGCGACAAACTGCGCGATCGTGCGCCCGCGCGAGATGCGGGCCAGGAACAGGCCGACGAACGGGCCCCAGGCGATCCACCATGCCCAGAAGAAAACGGTCCAGGCATTGAGCCAGTCGGTCGGCGGATCGAAAGCATATGTGTTGAGCGAGAGCGCGATGAAACTGGAGAGATAGTCGCCGAGATTCATCACCAGGGCGCTGAGAAGGAACACGGTCTCGCCTGCGAAAAGGATGAACAGCATAAGCGCGACGGCGAGAATCATGTTGAACTCGGAAAGCCGACGGATTCCCTTCTCGACGCCGGTTGCCGCCGAGATCGCGGCGCCCACGACGATGGCGACCGCCAGTGACGCCTGCGTGAGGGCGCCCTGGGGAACGTCGAACATGTAGGCGAGACCGAAGTTCAGCTGAATGATGCCAATGCCAAGGCTGGTGGCGATGCCGAAGACCGTGCCGAGCACGGCGGCGATGTCGACGCTGTGGCCGATCCATCCGTCGATGCGCCGGCCGAAGATCGGGAACAGGGCAGAGCGGATCGTCAAGGGCAGGCCGTGGCGATAGCTGAAATAGGCGAGCGACATGCCGACCAGGGTATAGACGCCCCAGCCGGAGATGCCCCAGTGGAAGAGGGTCAGTTCAAGGGCATGCCGGGCTGCCGCCTCGGTGCTGCCTTCGCCGACCGGCGGGGCGAGATACTGCGTCAACGGCTCGGCGACGCAGAAGAACAGGAGGTCGATGCCGATGCCGGCCGCGAACAGCATCGCGGCCCATGTCAGCAACGGGAATTCCGGCCTCGAATGTTCCGGCCCCAGCCTTATCTTGCCAAAGCGCGACAGCCCGATGGCGATGACGAAAACCAGGTACAGCAGGATGGCGACGAAATAGAACCATCCGAAGCTGTCCGACACCCAGCTCAGCACCGCGCCGATCACGGCGTTGGCCGGCTCGGTGAAAACCATCACCCAGAGCGCAAATGCGACGATTCCTGTCGTGGATCCGTAGAAGACGATCGGATTGAGACGGCCGCTGTCGGCGTCCGCGGACGGTTGAGGCATGTCGCGCTCCTTCTGCCAGTCCGCAATATTCGGCGCAGCAACACATCAGTTCGCAGGAGTTCCATGCCGCCGAAGCACGCGGGCGATTGGCATTCAGGTTCAGAATCAAACACAGCAACAGGACGACCGGGAAATTGCACTGTCAAAAATCGAACACTCCGTCGCCAACAGATTGAAAATTAGATACGAACGATTTTGATTAGTGAAGGAAAATGTTTTTGTTGATCGGGGGAACCAAATCCGTCTTCGTGACATCAATTATCACGATGGACACTTCTGTGTTCGAGATATTTGGGCTTTCGCGTGAGAGCGGTGCTGCTGCCGGTCGGAGGCCCTATCGCGGCCGGTCGATCTCCGCCATCGGGACTGTCGCGAAGGCGGCGCCGAGGCGTCCGATCGCCGCCTTTCCGCGCACGGTCAGGTCGGTCATGAAGCGGAACTGCTGGCGTGCATCGACCGGATAGGCCTTCAACTGGTACCACGTCCCCCAGGGCTTCTCGTGGATGATCACCGCGATAGGCTCGTCGAAATAGAGATAGGGGCTGGTCAGCGCGACGTCAGTGAGCGCTTCCCTGACCTTCGCCGCGTCGTGCATGGGATGCAGGTAGAAATCGGCGATGCATTGGAGCCTTGGTGAGCCGTCGTTCGAATTGACGATCGCGGTATCCCACAGGCGGGCGTGGGGAATTGACACCACGTCGTCGCTGGGTGTCACGATCTGCACCGCCCGCATGCCGACATGGCGCACTTCACCATAAATACCGTCGATCCGGATCCAGTCCCCGTTGCGGTAGGGCATCTCGCCGACCGCAACGATGCCGGCGATCAGGCTGCTCGCCAGATCCTTGAGCGCGAACCCGATCGCCAGCCCGATGGTGCCGAACAGCGCCACCATGTTCTGCAGTGACGGTTTGATCAGCAGCGGCACGATGATGATGAAGGCACCGATGATCAGGAGCAGGCGAAGGACCGGCACGAGGGCGAGCACGAACAGGCGCCGCTTGCCCTGCAGCCGGTTGCCGACCCAGGGCAGGGCCCGCTGCACGGCGGCGATCAGCAGTCCGGCAATCGCGATGACCGCGAGAATCTCGATCGCCATGGCCAGGTCGGGCGCCTTGAAAATGCCGGCTATCGGGGTGTCTTCGGACATGGGTCCTGCTGGTTCTGGGACAGGTTGGTTTTCGGGTCAGAAATCGTCGATCAGGAAGTCGCGGGTGCGCAGCCATTCGCGGGTCAGCGTGTAACCGAGGGCCGATACGATCCAGCGCCCCTGTCGCCGTTCCAGCAGGTCGAGTGACCTGAGGCGTTCGGCGATGGCGTTGCTTCGGAACAGCGGCATCGGCAAGACTTCGTTCAACGCCTCCACCGTCAGGCCGTTGTGCAGCAACAACGCGTGAAGGAAGAGGATCGTATCCTCGTCCAGCTTGAGCGACGGTTCCGGAAGATCGGCCGAGACCCAGACGACGACGGTGGCCGAATCGTCGGTCCCGTCCGGCCGCGAGGTTTCGCTGTCTTCGGAACGGGCCTCGGTTTCGGGTTCCGCTCTCAGACGTGCCCGCCAGTAGCTGCGCGCGGTGCCGGGGTTGCCGCGACAGTGGGCAGCCAGGCGGATGAGCTCGTCGCTCGTGTGGTTGTCGGCGGCCGGCACGGCCAGCGTTTCGCGGCCGGTTCGGGCGTGTCTGAAACTCAGTTGCCTTCCGCCCTCAGGTGCCGCCAGCAGGGAGAAGAGGCGCGCCAGTCTGGTGCCGTCGAAAGCCTCCAGCGTGAGCGCCTCGGGCTGGGGTATGGGCCATACATGGCGCAGGAAGGCCCAGGCCCAGCTGTCGCAGCCGATCAGTCCGCGGCCGGCCCGGCCACAGGCCACGTCCTCGAGCAGGCGGCGCACCAGAACCAAGCCGTTCGCATGGCGCAGGAAGCAATGTTCGAGGCGGGGGATGGCCCAAAGCTGCCCGGCTTCCGGCCAGGATGGTCGCCAACCCGGGTCGCCTGCCAGGATCTCCTCGTGCGATGGCGGGTCGATCACCTGGGCTCCATGCCGGGATGCCCAGGCCTCGACGATACCCGCGTGACCGCAGTGTGGCTGTCCGATGACGAAGCTTGCAGACGACGTGCGCGCCGGGGCGGCTCTTTCCGTCAGCGCCGTGTCGAGGCCCGTCGAGACCTCGGTCCAGTCGAACGGGCGGACCAGATGCTCCAGCCTCACTTCCGCCAGGGCACGAAGGGATTTTTCCCGCTCGGTCGGGGCGTTCTCGTCCCCGTCGCTCATCCTGAAGGTCGATTTGAGCGAGGACCAGGCATGCGCCGTGGCACTGGCCGTCGGGCGCTCGGGACGCGCATAGTCGCCAAGCGGCACGAAGCGCCACAACTCTGCCGGGTCGGTTTCGGGGGCCTCGCTCAACGAGAGGCTCCGGAAGCAGGCCGCGCATTCGCCATCGGCCGCTTTGGCAAAGGCCAGACTGAAGCGTGGCTCCATCGATCAAACCGCATCGTCCCGCTCCGGCGCCGCGCCAGGTTCCGCCTGACCAATCGGCAATGTTGTCAGGCCGACCGTCTCGCGCGGTTGCACATTATCACTATCGGGAAGCAGGATCGAAGGCAAACGGGCCGTTCGACACCGACCGCGGCGGCGCTTTCACCTACAGGGCAGCGAAAGCGACCCGAGAGTCGCTGTTCTCGCGGCAGCCCAAGCAAGGCCGGCACCTGGCCAGTGCGCGGCACGTGCGGGCAGTCTCGGGTTGCGTCAAAAACACGCATTCTCCCGCGGGAATAGAATCGCGATTATCGGAGGCAGAGCGACAGGCGACATCTCGAGAGGGGCCGCCGCCGCTGACACCGTTTCAGTAGTGGACGGAAGCGATGATGCCTGAATTCCCGGACGCCGTTGTTCTGGCCCGAGTCCAGTTCGCTTTCACCATCTCGGCGCACATTATCTTCCCGGCATTCTCGATCGGGCTGGCGAGCTATCTCGCGGTGCTGGAGGGGCTGTGGCTCTGGACCCGCGACGAAAGCTACTTGAAAATCTTTCAGTACTGGAAGGTGATCTTCGCCGTCGTCTTCGGCATGGGTGTCGTCTCGGGCATCGTCATGAGCTACCAGTTCGGCACCAACTGGAGCGTTTTCTCCGACAGGACCGGGCCGATCCTGGGGCCGTTGATGGGCTACGAGGTGCTCTCGGCGTTTTTTCTCGAGGCCGGCTTTCTCGGGGTGATGCTGTTCGGTCTGAACCGGGTTGGCCCGAAACTGCATTTTCTCGCCACATTGATGGTGGCCGTCGGAACACTGATTTCCGCGTTCTGGATTCTCTCTGTCAATTCCTGGATGCAGACGCCCGCAGGCTTCGCGATCAACGAGGTCGGGCAATTCGTCCCGGTCGACTGGTGGGCGATCGTCTTCAACCCGTCCTTCCCCTACCGCCTCGTGCATATGGTGCTGGCGGCCTATCTCACCACCGCGTTCGTGGTCGGCGGTGTCGGCGCCTGGCATCTGTTGCGCGACCGGCGGGACCGGGGCGCGCGGATCATGTTCTCGATGGCGATGTGGATGGCGCTGATCGTGGCGCCGTTGCAGGTGATCGCGGGCGATTTTCACGGGCTGAACACGCTCGAACACCAGCCGGCAAAGGTTGCCGCGATGGAGGGCCATTACGAGACCCGCAAGGGCGCGCCCCTGATCCTTTTCGGCCTTCCCGACGACGAGGCGGAGGAGACGCGCCATTCGGTCGAGATTCCGAAGCTCGGCTCGCTGATCCTCACCCATGACTGGGACGGCGAGGTCCAGGGATTGAAGGCCTGGTCGAAGGAGGACCGCCCGCCGGCGGCGATCCTGTTCTGGAGCTTCCGCGTCATGGTCGCCATTGGACTGGCCATGGTCGGTATCGGCTTGTGGAGCGCGTGGGTGCGGTTTCGCGGCAGACTCCACGACTCCGTTTGGCTGCAACGGGCCGCCGTGGCAATGGCCCCGTCGGGCTTCCTGGCCGTGTTGGCCGGCTGGGTGACGACGGAAGTCGGACGACAGCCCTGGACCGTCAGCGGATTGCTCAGAACGGCCGATTCGGCGTCGCCGCTCGACGCCGCCGCCGTGGGCGCCTCGCTCGTTGCCTTCGTCGTTGTCTATTTCGCCGTCTTCGGTTCCGGCACCTTCTACATCCTGAGGCTGATGTCGAAGCGCCCGGAAGCCGGCATTCACGACGAGATCGGGCCGACGCGAGCGGCGGGTATCACCCCTGCGCCGGCGATCGATCCGGACCGCGTCATTCGCCACATGAAGTGAGGAGCCCAAGAGCATGGAACTCGATTTTCCCTTCATCTGGGCCGCGCTGATTGCTTTCGCCGTCCTTGCCTACGTGGTTCTCGACGGCTTCGATCTCGGCATTGGTGTGCTGTTTCCGCTCCTGCCGGGCAAACACGACCGCGATGTCGCGATGAACTCGGTGGCTCCGGTCTGGGATGGCAACGAGACCTGGCTGGTGCTTGGCGGCGGCGGGCTCTTCGCCGTATTTCCGTTGGCCTACGCCACCATTCTGCCGGCGCTCTACGCGCCGATTATCGCGATGCTGATCGGGCTCATCTTCCGTGGCGTCTCTTTCGAGTTCCGTTGGCGGACGACGCGCGGGAGATTCCTCTGGGACTGGGGCTTCGCCTCGGGTTCGTTCCTTGCCACCTTTGCCCAGGGAATTGCGCTGGGCGCGCTGGTACAGGGGATCGAGGTCGTCGACCGGCAATATGCCGGCGGCTGGTGGGATTGGCTGACGCCCTTCAGCCTGCTCACCGGCCTCGGGCTGGTTTGCGGCTACGCGCTGCTCGGCGCGACTTGGCTGGTGATGAAATCCGAAGGCGACCTGCAGCATCGGGCCCGCAGGTTCGCCTGGGCAAGCGGCATCGCGACCCTGGCCTTTGTCGCCGCCGTCAGCCTGGCCACGCCGTTCCTCAACCCGAAGTTCCTCGAACGCTGGTTCGCGTGGCCGACGATGATATTCAGCCTCGTGGTCCCGGCGCTTGTCGCGGTCTGCGCCTGGGGCCTGTTTCGCGGTCTCTCGGAGCAACGCACGGCGCAGCCCTTCCTGGCGTCGCTCGGACTGTTCGTGCTGTGCTATGCCGGTATCGGGATCAGCTTCTACCCCTACATGGTGCCGCCGAGCGTCACGATCTGGCAGGCCGCGGCGCCGGATTCCAGCCTTCGCTTCCTGTTGGTCGGCGCGGCGGTCCTCATCCCCGTCATCCTCGCCTACACCGGCTATGCCTACTGGGTCTTCCGGGGCAAGGTCGATCCCTCGAAGGGCTATCATTGAAACCCGGCGCGCGGCGCCTGCTGTGGTTCATCGGCCTCTGGGCCGGCGGTGTCCTGGCGCTATCGATCGTGGGCCTGGCCATAAAGCTCGCCCTCGGCGCATGAAGGCCGTGACCTGAGGCGTTCTTTGCGGCCGCTCGGGCCGCCGCCGGCCGCGCGAAAAACTCACCGATTGGCCGACCATGCTTGTCCGGAGCCCGGTTCCGCGTCTTCGTTCGATGTGTATACAAAAACAGAAGAAAAAAATACACTTTTGAGAAATAGCTATTATGATCGCGGCTCGATCACCGCGGCGGGTGACTGACTGGAGGAGTCGTACGAGATGGATCTAGACCTTGCGGGCAAGACCGTAATGATTACCGGCGCTTCGAAAGGCATCGGCCGGGCTGCCGCCGAAGCGTTTGCCCGTGAAGGGTGCGATCTCTGCCTTGCGGCGCGCTCGCGGGAGCAACTCGAATGCCTGCGTGACGGCATTGCCCGGGAACAGGGCGTCAAGGTGACGATCTTCCCAATGGATCTGTCGGCGCCCAGCAACATGATCGAACTGGCGGCCGAGTGCGAGACGGCGGACATCCTCGTCAACAATGCCGGCGATATTTCCTCCGGGCCGCTCGATTCGCTCACGGACGACGACTGGCGGCGCGGGTTCGACCTCAAGGTCTTCGGATACATCACCCTGACGCGGGAGCTATACAGGCACATGAAGGCCCGGAAATCGGGGGTTATCGTCAACGATATCGGGAATTCGGGCGAGAACTGGGACGCCAACTACATCGCCGGCAGTACCGGAAACGCGGCGCTGATGTCGTTCACCAAGGCACTGGGCGGGGCCAGCCTGAACGACGGCATCCGGGTCGTCGGCGTCAACCCGGGGCCGGTCGCCACCGATCGCATGACCAAGCTCATGAAACGGCGCGCCGTCGACTGGTACGGCGACGAAGGCCGCTGGGAAGAGCTCTTCGAGAAATATCCGGGTGGGCGGCCGGCAACGCCGGAGGAAGTGGCGGACCTGATGGTTTTTCTCGCCTCGCCGAAGGCCGGCTATATCAGCGGAACGATCGTCACGATCGACGGCGGCATCGCTGCCCGCGGCTCCATCATCTAGGGAAAAGAGTAGCGCCATGCGGCAGTTCGAAGAGAAGAACGCCTATTTCGACCAGCTGTTCTCGACCCCGGGGCTCAAGTGGCTCGGTCAGAATACAAACCATATGCCGATGCATCCCTCGGTCCGCCAGGCGCTCCTGCAGGCTGTCGAGGACGAGGGCTTCCACGCCTACGCGCCGCCCGCGGGTTTCGAGGCCCTGCGCCAGGGAATCGTCGCGGATCTCGACCTCCCGGGCGCGTCGGCGCTGGTGACCGACGGCGCGGTCGGCGGACTGTTCCTCGTCTGCCACGCGTTCTGCCGGCCGGGCACCAATTTCGTCACCACCGATCCGGGCTGGAAATGGCCGATGCAGTTCGCCCGGCAGGCCGGCGCCGAGGTTCGCGAGATCGCGATTTACGATCCGGCGCTGAACTACCGGCTGTCGCCGGAGCAGCTGCGCGCGACGGTCGATCAGGATACGGCCATCATCTATATCGTCGATCCGAACAACCCGCTGGGAATCTGTTACACTCGGGACGAGATTTCGGCCTTCTGCGAGATCGCCCGTGGGGTCGATGCGATCCTGCTGCATGACTGCACCTATCGGGATTTTGCCTTCGACCACACCCTCGCCGCGACCTTCTATCCGGAAGGCACGGTGACCAGTTACAGCTTCTCGAAATGGCTTGGCCTTGCCGGTCTCCGGATCGGCGCCGTGATCTCGAATCCCGATGTCGTCGAGACGCTGGCCGGCATATCGCCCTCGACCCTCGGAAGCAGTGTCATCGCGCAGCGCGGCGCGCTGGCCGGCCTCGCCGTCAAGGGTGCCTGGATGGAGGAGGTGTTGCGCGTCCAGCGCGGCAACCAGGATCGCATTCGCGAGGTGGTGGATTCCGTTCCGGGCCTGTCCCTGCCGGTATTCCCGTCGAACGGCAACTTCCTGGTCGTCGAATGCGCCGAGCTCGGCATCGCGCCAGAGGCGCTGGTTGCGGCGTACCAGGAACGCGGCATCATGATCCGCCAGGGGCGCTATCACACGCCGCGCTTCGGTGACCGCTTCATCAAGGTCAGCACATCCGTGCCCGCGTCGTGGGTCGAGGAGTTTTGCGGCCTGCTGCCGGAGATGATCGAGACGGCGCGCGGCATGAACATGACCAGGCCACTGTTCTAGCGGCCCGGCCAGCTTTCGGGAGGTGTCGATGAGCTTTGCGACGACGGACGACGGGGTTCGCCTTTACTTCGAGGAAGCGGGAGACGGTTCGCCGATCGTCTTCGTGCACGAATTCGGTGGCGATCACCGCAGCTGGGAGCCCCAGATGCGCTATTTCTCGCGCCGGCACCGCTGTATCACCTTCGGCGCCCGCGGCTATCCGCCGTCGGATGTGCCCGAGGACGTCGAGGCCTATTCCCAGAAGCGCGCGGTGCAGGACATCGTCGCCGTCATGGACGCGGCGAAGGTCGACAAGGCCCATGTCGTCGGGCTTTCCATGGGCGGTTTCGCGACACTCCATCTCGGGCTCGAGCAGCCGGACCGGGCGCTCTCGCTGGTCGTCGCCGGGGCCGGATACGGGGCGGAGAAGGAATTCGAGGATTACTTCCGCGACGTGTCGCTCGAAGTCGCCCGCAACTTCGAGGCTCAGGGCAGCGAAGTCTTTGCCCGGACCTACGCGCTCGGGGCGTCGCGCGTGCAGTTCCAGAACAAGGACCCGCGCGGCTGGCGCGAGTTCGCGGAGCAGCTGGGCGAGCATTCCGCGCTCGGGGCCGCCAACACGATGCGTGGCGTGCAGGCCCGGCGTCCGTCCATCTACGACCTTGCCGACGGTCTCGCCCGGATGACGCTTCCGACGCTCGTCGTTGTTGGCGACGAGGACGATCATTGCATCCAGCCGGGTGTGTTCCTGAAGAAGACGCTGCCTGCCTGCGGCCTGCTGGTGATGCCGAAAACGGGTCACACGCTCAACCTGGAGGAGCCCGATTCCTTCAATCGCGCGCTGGCGGAATTCATCGCCCAGGTCGAGGCGGGTCGCTGGTCGAGGCGCGACCCCCGGGCGACACCCGACCAGATCATGAAGACGTCATGAGCCTGGCGCGGCCGTCCCGCTTCGTCGACCAGGACCGGCTGTGGCGGCGCCACGAGGAACTGGCGCGTTTCGGCGCGACCGCGCGCGGCGGGGTCAACCGGCAGGCGCTTTCGCCCGAGGATGCGGCGGCACGTCTGCAGCTTGTCGACTGGGCGCGACCGCTCGGACTGACCGCGAAATCGGATGCCGTCGGCAACCTCTTTCTCGTGCTCAAGGGCAGGGATGCTGCCCTCTCGCCGGTGCTGTCAGGCTCCCATATCGACAGCCAGCCGACTGGCGGCCGTTTCGACGGGGCCTACGGCGTGCTCGCAGCACTCGAGGCGGTCGAGGCGCTCCTTGCGGCCGGCCTCCGCCCAAGGCGCTCCATCGAGGTGGTCGCCTGGATGAACGAGGAAGGCTCGCGCTATGCGCCCGGCATGATGGGCTCCGCCGCCTTTGCGGGCGCGCGCAGCCTGGCCGATATCCTGGCCGTGCGGGACGCCGACGGGGTGTCCGTCGAGGCGGCGCTCGCCTGCATGCCGTCGTTCCCGCCGGTCGATCTGCCCAGGCCGGTCCATGCCTATGTCGAGGCCCATATCGAACAGGGCCCGGTCCTCGAACGCGAAGGATTCCCGGTCGGGATTGTCACCGGCATCCAGGGCAAGCGCACCTATCGTGTCACGGTGACAGGGGAGGAAGCCCACGCGGGTACCGCGCCCCGGGGCGAGCGCCGGGACGCGCTGTTCGCGGCAATGGATATTGTTTCAGCCCTGCGGCGCCTGACCGACGATCCCGAGGGTCTGGTGCGATTCACGGTCGGCGCCTTCACGGTGCGACCGAACGCGCCCTCCGTGGTGCCGAGCTCGGTCGTGTTCTCGATCGACCTGCGACATTACGATGCCGGTATCCTGGCGTCGCTCGGCGACCGGGTCGAGACGGTTTGCGAGACCAATGCCGGTGTTTGTCATGTCGCCGTCGAGGAACTGAGCCGAGCGGACCCGAAAAGCTTCCCGGTCTCGATGCGGGACCGCATCCGCGCCGCCGCCGGGGCGCTCGGCATACCGCACCGGGATCTGCCGTCCGCCGCGGGACATGACGCCGGCTATCTCCACCTGGCCTGCGAGACCGGCATGATCTTCGTTCCCTGTCGTGACGGCGTGAGTCACCGCGAGGACGAGTGGGCCGAGCCCGCGGCACTCGCCGACGGCGCGCGCGTGCTGACCGAGACGCTTGCCGGACTGGCGGATTGCGCGCCGTGACGGACGGGCCCGGAACAGCGCGATCCCTCAGCGACCGGTCAGCCGACCTTTTGCGGAGCCGTGACCTCGATCGGCAGGGACGCGATGAAGTCGGTCAGGTTCTCGCCCAGCAGGTTGACATGGTCGCGCATCGCCTTGCCAGCGGCCTCGGCGTCCCCTGCCAGAATGGCGTCGATCACAAGCTGGTGCTCGTGAATGGTCGCGGCCATCCGGCCCGGCCGATAGGTCACGTGACGACGATAGGGGCCGACGCGGTTCCGGATCTGGTTGGTCTGTTCGGCGAGAAATTCGCTCTCGGCGGCCTCGTAAATCAGGTGGTGGAATTCCCGATTGATCTCGTAGAACTTCGCCGGCTCGTTCTTCTCGAGCGCGGCGATCAGCCGCTTGTGAATATCCAGCAGCGCCTTGCGCTGCGGAACGGTCATGCGCCGCGTCGCAAGGCGCGTGCACAGGCCTTCGAGCTCGGCCATGACCTCGAACATCTGGATCAGCTTGGGGATGGTGAGCGTCGCCACGATCGGCGTCTGACGCGAACGCATCTCGACCAGGCCGGAAGAAGCAAGCTGCCGCAGCGCTTCGCGGACCGGCGTGCGAGACACTTTGTGGCGTATCGCCAGCGTCTGTTCGTCCAGGCGCATGCCGGGCGCAAGTTCGCCCGACAGGATCTCCCGCTCCAGCGCCCGCCGGAGGTCGTCTGCCCTAGTGGCCGTTGCCCGTCCCTTCATCGTTTCCTACCGCGCTTTGGTTCCGCAAGGATGAGTTCTATCAAGTATACAAAATACGAATTTTTGTATATAAAATATGACGAGGCAATCCCGGGCGCCAGCATGTTGTTCCAGCCTATAGCACGGAGACCGGTGAATAGAAGCCTTTCGGGCTTTCCGCCGGCGATCGACGCAGTGCGAGACCGGGAGAGGGGGCAATGACACGACACCTTGGCCTGCCCGTTGTCGATCTCGGCCGGTTGGACGGTGGCGGAGGCAGCACGTCCGACATCGCGCGCGCGATCCGGTCCGCCTGCGAGACGGCAGGTTTCTTCTATCTAGACGGTCATGGCGTGGACGCGCGGATCATCGCCGACGCGTTCGAGGCAAACCGCCGGTTCCATGCCCTGCCGATGGCGCGCAAGCAGGCCGTGGCTTCGAACCGGTGGCATCGCGGCTATCTCGGGTTCGGCGACGCCAAGCTGAAATCCTCGGCGCGGTACGCGCCTGCCCGCCAGGCCAATCGGCTGGAATCCTTCTTTGTCCGCCACGAGGTCGAGGAGGACGATCCTGATTTCCGCTCCGGCAAGCCCCTGCAGGGACCCAATCAGTGGCCCGACGATGCATTCTTCAAGGAAGCGGTGTCGGCTTACGATAAGGCGCTCCGCCGGCTTGGCATGCGGCTGTTGCCGGTCCTCTCGCTGGCCATCGGAGAAGAGGCGGGGTTTCTCGCTCGGCATTTCGCTCCGCCGTCGACCGCGCTGCGCCTCAACCATTATCCGCCGGCCGAGCCGACGCCGGAGGATGACGTATTCGGCAGCCATCCGCATACCGACTACGGCTTCCTGACGCTGCTGGCGCAGGACGCAATCGGTGGCCTCGAGATCGAGACGACGGACGGCTCGTGGCATCCGGTGCCCTGTCGCGAGGGGGCGTTCGTGGTCAACATCGGCGACATCTTCGCGCGCTGGACCAACGATGTCTTCAATTCGACCCGGCATCGGGTCGTCACGCCGGCGGGTGGCAGGGACCGTTACTCGATCGCCTATTTCTTCGACCCCAATCTCGACACGTTCATTGAATGCCTGCCGGCATTTCAGGGTGGTGAGGCGCGTTACCAGCCGATCCGTTTCGTCGATTATTTCGCTGAGCGTCTGGACGCCAATTACAGCCGCCGCGATGCGGAGCCCGACGGGGGTTCGGATGCGTCCTGAGCGCCGCGACCGGTTCCCCAAGGCCCCCTGTTTCCAGAGGCGAGTTCGTCATGCCCGAGTATAAGGCGCCGATCGCAGACATCCGCTTTGTTCTCGAGGAGTATCTCGAGGTCAGCCGCTACGCGGCTCTGCAAGGCTTCGACGGTCTCGACGCGGATGACATCGCCGCGCTGCTCGAAGGCGCGGCGCGGATCTGCGAAGGCGTCGCGCAACCCCTCAACCGGGTCGGGGACGAGGTAGGCTGCCGTTTCCGCGATGGCGAGGTCACGACGCCGCCGGGTTTCCGCGAGGCCTATCGCGCCTTCGCCGAGGGCGGCTGGATCGGCCTCGCCCTCGACTCCCGCTACGGTGGAAAAGGGCTCCCCGGCGTTCTCTCGGAAGCCGTCTACGAGGTGCTGTCAGGCGCCAACATGGCCTTCAGCGGCTACATCGAGTTGAGCGAGGCGGTCTTTACCGCCATCCACGCCGCCGGCAGCGAGGAGCAGAAGCGCCTCTATCTCGGTAAGCTGTCAGGCGGCGAGTGGACGGGGGCCATGCACCTGACCGAACCGCAGGCGGGTTCCGACCTCCGTCTCGTGCGGACCCGGGCCGAGCCGCAGGCCGACGGCACCTACCGGATCACCGGCAGCAAGACGTTCATCACCAACGCGGAGCATGACCTGGCGCCCAACATCGTCAATCTGGTCCTCGCGCGCATTTCGGGCGCGCCGGATGGCGGCGGCGGGCTCAGCCTCTTCATCGTTCCCAAGTATCTGCCGGACGAGAACGACGAGCCCGGCGAACGTAACGCCGTCCGCTGCCTCTCGATCGAACACAAGATGGGACTGCGGGCGGCGCCCACCGGGGTCATCGCCTACGACGGTGCGACGGGCTTCCTTGTTGGCGAGCCGAACCGGGGTCTCGCCGCGATGTTCGTGATGGTCAACGACGCCCGGCTCGGTGTCGCCCTGCAGGGCCTGAGCATCGCCGAAGCGGCCTACCAGAACGCCGCCGCCTACGCGAAGGAGCGCCTTCAGGGCCGTCCGGTCGCGGGCGTGCCCGGCGGCAATCGTGACGCCGTTCCGATCGTCGATCACCCGGACGTGCGCCGCATGCTGCTCGTCATGCGGTCCTTTACCGAGGGCGCACGGGCGCTGGGCCTCTGGGTGGCGTTGCAGATCGATCTGTCGAAGCGGGCTGCCGACCCGGCGGAGCGCGCCCGGGCCGACCGCCTGGTCGCGCTGCTCACGCCGGTCATCAAGGCGCATTTCACCGACGGCGGATTCGAGGTCGCCGATCTCGCGATCCAGTGTTTCGGCGGCTACGGCTATATTCGCGAGACGGGGATCGAGCAGTTCCTGCGCGACGTCCGGATCACGCGCATCTACGAAGGCACCAACGGCATCCAGGCGCTCGATCTCGTGCGCCGCAAGCTGACCCTCGATGACGGCGCGGCGCTCGCGGAATTCCTCGCGCTGGTGGCCGACGATATCGCTGCGGCCCGCGCGATCCCGGCACTGGAAAGCGAGGCGGCCGCGGTTGCCCGCGCGCTTTCCGACGCGCAAGAAGCGGCCGACTGGATGCGTGGAAGGTTGCCCGAAGGCCTCCTTGATCCGGCCGGCGGCGCGACCGATTTCCTTCGCCTCTTCGGTCTGCTGGCGATGGGCTGGACCTGGTTGCGGGTTCTCGTGATCACCGAGCGGCGTTCGGCCCGGCGCCCGGAGGGCGACCGCACCATGCGGGCCAAGCAGATGACCGGGCGTTTCTACATTCTCCGCATGCTTCCCGAGACGGACATGCTCAAACGGCGAGCAACGATGGGGGCGGCGGACCTCATGGCGCTCGCTGCCGAAGATTTCTGAACAGCGTGTACCCGATGAAAGTCATCGGGAAAGGGAGGCTTTGCGGCCCATGTCGGCATCGATACTGAACCAGATCCCGGAGAACCGGCTGCATTATGGCGGCCGCTGGCAGGCACCCTCGGGGAGCGGACGGCTCGCGGTGCGCAGCCCGGCGACGGGCGAGCCGATCGCCACCATCGCGCTGGCCGACGACGAGGATGTCGCCCGGGCCGCGGCCGCGGCGCAGACAGGCTTCGAGGCCTGGTCGGCGCTCGATACGGCCGAGCGCGCGCGGCACATGAACGCGCTCGCGGCGATCATGCGGGAGCGGATGCAGGATCTCGCCGAGCTCGAATCGCTGGTGACCGGGCGGGCAATCCGGGAGATGCGGGCACAAATGTCCCGGATCCCCGAATGGCTGGAGTATTTCGCGGCCATTGCCCAGGGCCTGGAGGGTGAAGCCAACCGCGTCAAGGGCGGTCTCGTGACGCTGACGCAGTACGAGCCGCTGGGCGTGGTCGGCCTGCTCACATCCTGGAACCACCCGGCCCTGATCCTCGTCAAGAAGCTCTCGGTTGCACTTGCCGCGGGCAATGCCTGCCTGGTCAAGCCGTCCGAGCTCGCGCCGCTGTCGCCGCTCCTCATCGCCGAATGGTGCGTCGAGGCGGGCCTTCCGGACGGCGTCGTCAACGTGGTGACCGGCGACGGCCGAGCCGGCGCGGCCGTCTGCGCTGCCAGGGAAGTCGGCATGGTCGACCTGACCGGCGGGACGGCGACCGGTCGCAAGGTCGCGGCGGTCGCGGCGGAACGCCTGATCCCCTGCACGCTGGAACTCGGCGGCAAGGCGCCGGTGATCGTCTGGGACGACGTCCCGGTCGAGGAAGCGGCTGCCGGCGCGGTCTTTTCGGCCTTCGTCGCCTCCGGTCAGACCTGCGTCTCGGGCTCCCGCTTTCTCGTCAAGCGGAGCATCCACGACGCTTTCGTCGCGGCTCTGAAGGCCCGGGCCGACGCACTCCGCGTCGGCGATCCCGCCGATCCGGCAACCGACATGGGGCCGGTCATCTCGGCGGCCTCGGCGGAACGATGCTTCGCCTATATCGAAAGCGCGAAGGCAGACGGCGCCCGGCTCGTCGCCGGTGGCGCGAAGCCGTCACTGCCGGCGCCGTTCGACGCGGGTCATTTCGTCCCGCCCACGGTGTTCGCGGATGTCGATCCGGCGCACAGGCTGTTCCGCGAGGAAATCTTCGGGCCGGTGATCGCGGTGACGCCCTTCGACGATGAGGATGACGCGATCCGGCTCGCGAACGACAGCCCGTTCGGACTCGGCGCCAGCATCTGGACCCGTGATATCGGCCGGGCCCATCGCCTCGCGGCAACGGTCCGCGCCGGCGTGATCTGGATCAACGATCATCACAAGAACGACCCGCGGTCGATCTGGGGCGGCTTCGGCGAAAGCGGCTATGGCAAGGAAAACGGCTGGGACGCCCTCAGGAGCCGGATGCGGAAGCGGAGCGTGGTCATCCGCACCGCGTCCCGGTTCGACGACTGGTTCGCCGGTGGCGCGCGCTATGGCTGACCGGGGAGGATCTATTGCGGGTATCTGTTCGACCTCAGTTTGTATGCAATTCTTTCAAAATTGTGCATCAAAAGAATTGTTCTGAACACGATGACCGCGTAAGCTTTTGTTTAAGCAGGCAAGCCTGTCTCGGAAAAGCCGGAAACGAAAAATATTCCCGGCCCGACACGGCAAAAGACAGAAGCGGCCTGCAGGGGGCCGAACAGGCAAGCGATGCGACAGGATCCGGACGCATCGGTCGATCCTGGCCGACAGGAAACTGGCGGTCGGAGAAGGCAGATCCGGGGCTGTCCTAACCAGGGAGACAGGGTGATGCGAGTATCGGAGCGGAAGATATCCAGGCGGTTCATGATGACCGTTCTGGGGGGAGTTGCCACGGCGGCGGTCATGGTGTCGGGAATCAGCAGCGCGATGGCGCTCGAGAAAGTCTCGATGCGGCTGAAATGGCTGACGCAGGCCCAGTTCGTCGGCTTCTATGTGGCCAAGGCGAAGGGATTCTACGAGGAAGAAGGTCTCGACCTCACGATCAATCCCGGCGGACCGAACCTGAACGGCGAGTCGCTCGTCGCGTCGGGCGCGGAGAACTTCGCGGTCGCTGGCGGCGCCGAGAACATGCTGAAGAGCCGCGCCAAGGGATTGCCGAACGTGGGCATTGGCATGATGCTGCAGCGGACCCCGTCCGCCTATATCGCGCATGCGGATTCGGGCATCAAGTCGCCGCAGGATTTCAAGGGCAAGACCGTTTCCACCTTCTTTACCGGCGCCCACAACACGCTTTACGCGGTGCTCTCGAAGGAGGGCGTCGCAGCGGATGACGTCAAGGTCGTCCCGCAGGCGGTCTCGCTTGCCCCGTTCGTCGACCGGCAGGTCGATGTCGCAACGGTGATGATGTTCAACGAACTGATCGTCCTGAAGAATCGCGGCGTCGACATCACGGTGTTCGAGGCGGAAGAGTATGGCGTCAGCTTCCCGAGCGACACGATCATCACCAACGAAACGATGATCAAGGACAAGCCGAAGGTCGTTCAGGGCTTCCTCAATGCCTCGATCCGCGGTTGGAAATACGCCCATGAGAATCCCGAGGAGACGATCGACATTCTCATGGAAGCGGCGCCGAGCCTCGATCGGGCGCATCAGGCCGCCATGCTCGAGGGGGTCAGCAAGCTGATGGTTGCCGACAAGGGTACGTCCGAGGGGATCGCTGTCCTCGACCGGGAGAAACTGGAAGGTGTGCGCGCCTACCTGATCGAAAAGGGTGAACTGCCCGAAACGGTGAAGCTCGACGATGCGATGAATACGAGCTTCTGGGCTGCCGTCCCGGATGCCTACAAGAAGCCGTAAGCATCTGGACCGAATATCAAAATGGCTGGGAGCGCGCTGGACCGTGTTGAGACCGACAAGCCTTACGAGGCCCTTGCCGTGACGGGCAAAGCCGAAGCATCGGCCGGTTCGCCCATCATCGAGCTGGCGCAGCTCACGAAAACCTTCGATAGCAGCGGCCAGAAGGTCGTCGCTATCGAGGGGGTCGATCTCGCGGTCCGGCCGGGTGAGTTCGTCACCCTCGTCGGGCCGAGCGGCTGCGGCAAGAGCACGCTGTTCAATATCGTTTCAGGGCTGCTCGACGCGGACACCGGCGGCAAGATCCATTTCAAGGGCGAGGAACGCCAGGGAAAGGAGTTGCTCGGAACGGTGTCGTTCATGCCGCAGCGCGACCTGCTGCTGCCCTGGCGCCGGGTCATCGACAATGCCGTGATCGCGCTCGAGGTCGAAGGCATGCGCCGGAAGGAGGCGCGCGAGAAGGCGCAGGTGATGTTCCAGGAATTCGGCCTCGCCGGATTCGAGCGGCATTATCCACACCAGCTGTCCGGCGGCATGCGCCAGCGCGTCGCCCTGATGCGTACCTTCCTGTTCGAACGCGACCTGATGCTGCTGGACGAGCCGTTCGGCGCGCTGGACGCGCTGACCCGTGTCATGATGCAGCGCTGGCTGCTCGGGATCTGGCAACGGCACCGGCGATCGATCCTGTTCATCACCCATGACGTGGACGAGGCGATCTTCCTCGGCGACCGAGTTGTCGTCATGACTGCCCGTCCGGGCCGGATAAAGCTCAGCCGGGAAATCGACCTGCCGCGTCCGCGCGATCCGCATGTGACGACGACGCCGGAGTTCCTCGCGATCAAGGCCGACCTCATGGAAGCGATCGAGGAAGAGAGCATGAAGTCGTTCATGTCCCAGGACGAGCGGGGATGACGTCCTGGCGGAATCAGGCGACGCCGGTCGCCGCGATTGTCATCGTTCTGATCGCGTGGGAGCTGCTGGCCCGGGCCAATGCCTCGCCGAACATGCTGCTGCCGCCGATTACCGCGGTTCTGGCGGACATCTGGGCGAATCTCGAAATCCTTCTCAGGGGCGTCCGAAGAACGCTGACCGAGACCCTGCTTGGCCTCGTGTTCGGCGCTGCCTTCGGTTTCGTGGCCGGGGCTGTCTTCGCGCAGGTTCGGATATTCGAGAAGATGTTCTTTCCGCTGTTCGTGGTGTCGCAGACCGTGCCGGTGATCGCCTTCGGCGCGCTCGTCGTCATGTGGTTCGGAAACGGCATCATGTCGAAAGTGGTGATCGCCTTCTACCTCACCTTCTTCCCGGTGACGGTGAACACCCATCGCGGCCTGCTGTCCGTCGATCAGCAGCGGGTCGATCTCCTGCGAGCCTTCGGTGCCTCGTCCTGGAAGATCTTCTGGAGCCTGCGGCTGCCCGCGGCGCTGCCGAGCATCATGGCATCGCTGCTGCTGGGCGTCAGCCTCAGCCTGATCGGCGCCATCGTCGGCGAGTGGTTCGGTGATACCGTCGGCCTCGGGATCCTGCTCGTGCAGGCGATGTATGCCGAGGACATGGTGCGGCTCTGGTCGATTATCGTCTTCTGCGGGCTTCTCGGAACCGGGCTCTACGGCATCGTCGCCTGGTTCGCCCGGCGGTATGTCTGGTGGGGAACGGAGTACTGATCGTGGCACGGGCCGGCTACCTCGCTCTCGGGATTTTCATCATCGGCTGCCTCTGGGAAGCGGCGATCGCGATATTCGCACTGCCGCCGTTCATCCTGCCGCCGCTGGCCAGCATCGGTGGCGCGATCTGGAGCGAGTTCCCGTTCCTGATGCGCGGGCTTCGGGCGACGCTCACGGTCGCCGGTGCCGGCTACGCCGTGGGCGCCGTCGCCGCCATCCTGCTCGCCCTTTCGATGGTCCTGGTCCCGACGATCGAGCGCGTCGTGAAGCCCGTCATCGTGGCGATCAACTCGGTTCCCGTCGTCGCCTACGCACCGCTCTGCCTTGTTTGGTTCGGCATGGGCCCGGCCTCGAAGATCGCGATGGTCATCCTCGCGGCCGGCTTCACCGTGTTCGTCAACGCCCTTCAGGGGCTGCAGTCCGTCGATGCGGCGGGCGTCAATCTGCTGCGAAGCTTCGGCGCCGGGCCGTTCCGGATCGCCTGGATGCTCCGCTTGCCGGCGGCACTGCCGGCGATCATCACCGGCCTCCGGGTCGCCGTCGTGCGCAGCATGATCATCGCCATCGTGGCCGAGATGCTGGGCGCTTACGAAGGCCTCGGCCGAATCATCTACGAATCCACCCAGCAGATCGAGTTCCTGACCCTGTGGGCCGCGATCATCGTGGCCTCCACGGCGAGCATGATCGCCTACGGCATACTCGTCGTCATCGATCGCCGTCTGGTCTGGTGGAAATAGACCGCGTACCGAAACCGGCCGCAACGGCCAACCTTTTTCAGTCTGGGAGCTAAATCCGATGAGTGCACCGAAGCGTGAATTTGTGAAGGTCGAGAAGCAGGACGGCATTGCCTGGACCTATCTGAACCGGCCGCACAAGAAGAACGCCATGAGCCCCGGCTTGCATCTGGAGATGCACGCGACGCTCGACGAGCTGGAAGCGGATCCGGAAACCAAGGTCGTCGTCATTGCCGGCGCGGACGGCGTGTTCTCCGCCGGCCAGGATCTCAAGGAATATTTCCGCGATCTCGACGAGAACCCTGCCGAGGCCAAGCGCATCCGGGGTATTTCCAACCGCTGGCAGTGGGATCGGCTTTACATGTTCGACAAGCCGACGATCGCGATGGTCGAGGGCTTCTGCGTCGGCGGCGCCTTCACGCACATGCTGGCGACCGACTTCGCCATTGCCTGCGAGGACACCACCTTCTCGTTGTCCGAGGTGAACTGGGGCATTCTGCCGGGTGGCATGGTCAGCAAGGCGCTGGCCGACGCGGTGCCGCTGCGCCAGGCGCTCTACTATGCCTGCCTCGGCGATCCCTTCGACGGCAAGGAAGCGGCCCGCATCGGCCTCATCACCTACGCCGTTCCGAAGGAACTGATCCGCGAGGAAGTGACCAAGCTGGCGCACAAGCTGATGTCGAAGAGCCCTGCCGCGCTGCGTGCGACGAAGCAGGTCATCCGCCAGGTCCGGCAGATGGATTTCGGTCAGGCGGCCGATTACATGCAGGTCAAGAAGGACGCCATTCGCGTTTCCGACCCCGAGAACTCTTACAACACGGGGCTGCAACAGTTCATCGACGAGAAGAGCTACAAGCCGGTCTACGCCCCGTTCAAGAAGCGCGACGAGCGCGAGAAGGGCTGAGACAGACCGTCCTGAATCGAGCCTGATGCGGGGGAGAAGCGCGATGCCGGGGCCATTGGCGGGATTTCGTGTGGTTGAGTTGTCGACGATGATAACGGGTCCGTTGACCGGCATGCTTCTGGCCGACATGGGCGCGGACGTCATCAAGATCGAGAATCCGGAAGGCGGCGATCCGTTCCGCAGTTACGGGGGCGGCGAGTACAGCGCGCAGTTCTGTTCCTACAACCGGAACAAGCGGAGCGTTGCCATCTCGCTGAAATCGGAAACGGGGCGCCGGCTTCTGGAGAAACTCGTGACCGGCAGCGATGTCCTGATCGAGAATTTCCGCCCCGGGGTGATGGAGCGGCTGGGATTCGGGGACGAGCGCCTGCGGGCGCTCAACCCGCGCCTGATCCGCTGCTCGATCACCGGCTTCGGTCGGGGCGGACCCTACTCGTCCCGGCCCTGTTACGACGCCATCGCGCAGGGCCTGAGCGGCATGTCGAGCCAGTTCCTCGATCCCGACAAGCCGCGCCTGGCGGGCACGACGATCTCCGACAACGTGACCGGGCAATATGCCTGCTACGGCATCATGGCCGCGTTGCTGGAGCGCGAGCGGACCGGCGTCGCGCGCAGCGTCGACGTCAACATGCTCGACGCGACGATGGCCTTCATGCCCGAGCCGTTCGCCTATTACACCCAGAACGGCGAGGTCGCTGACGCCTATCTGCGGATCAAGAATTCGCAGGCCTATGCCTTCCGATGCGCTGACGGCAAGATGCTCGCCACGCACATGGCGTCGCAGCAGAAGTTCTGGATGCAGTTCTCCGAGGCGATCGGCCGGCCCGACCTCGTTGACGACCCGAGATTCGCGACCCTTGTCGGACGGGTCGAAAACTACGAGGCGTTGCTCGATATCGCCGGCGGAATCTTCGCCGAGCATCCCCGTCTCCACTGGATACAGCGGCTCGAGCAGTTCGACATTCCCTTCACGCCGGTGAACTCGATCCCCGAGGTTTTCGAGGATCCGCAGGTGCAGCATCTGTCGAGTTTCATGACGCTGTCGCACCGGGAGAAGGGCGACCTCACCGCCCTGCGCCGTCCCGTCACGTTCGACGGATCGCGCGCCGACCAGCCGACCGTGGCGCCGCCGACACTCGGCGAACATACCGCCGAGGTGCTGCGCGAGTGCGGGCTCGAGACTGGCGACTAGCGGTCCGGGCCCGGACTACCGCCCGACTTGTCGACACAAAGGCCGCCTCAAGGGGCGGCCTTTCCTTTGTTTGAAGGAAGTGCGGGTTGATCGCTGGTGTCGCGTGCTCGCGATTTAGGGCTGAAACCAGTTTGGCCGACGGGCGATATCGATTGGCGCTGCCCCGCGAGATGCGTCCCGAGGTCGGGAGGTAGGCTGGTTCCCGTACTGGCAATGGACTGGCATCTCATGGAATTTCCGACCCTGCACGACTGGCCCGGCTACGGCGATCTTGTCCGGACCGCGCTGGCCCGCTTTCCCGAACGCGTGGCGTTGGTCGAAGGCGACCGTCAATTATCCTATCGCGAGCTTGGCCAACGGATTTTGGCAGCCGGGTCGGCACTTGAGCGTCTGGGACTACGCAGGGGTGAGGCAGTCGCGCAGCTCTCGCAGAACTCGATCGACGCAGTCGTTCTCCAGTTGGCGGCCTATGCTCGAGGTTTCCGCTTCATTCCACTCCACCCGCTGGGGGCGGAAGACGACCATGCCTATATCCTGCAGGATTCCGAGGCGAGGATTCTCGTCTTCCAGGCGGGGCGCTATTCCGCCAATGCGGACTATCTGCGGAGCCATGTCGAGGGTCTCTCCAAGGTACTGAGCCTTTCCGACATCTTCGAACTGGCGAACGACGCCGACGAAGAGTCAGAGGTGGTGCCCCCCAACATCCCGGAACCCGAACATGTAGTCACGATGCTCTATACCGGCGGGACCACCGGAAAACCCAAGGGCGTGGTCCTGACGAACCGGTGCATGGTTCTCAACGCCATGCTTTGCCTGTCGGAATGGGAATGGCCGGCGGACATCCGCTTCCTGTGCGCGACGCCGATTACGCACGCCTCCGGATGCATGATCGTGCCGATCCTCCTGCGCGGCGGCACGGTTTATCTGCACGCTGGTTTCGACGCGGAGAAATTTTACGAAGATGCGCGGCGGCATCGGATTACCGCGACGTTCCTCGTGCCGACAATGATCTACCTGTTGCTCGATCAGGCCAGCGACCGGACGCTGCCCGACCTGGAACTCGTGATCTACGGCGGCTCGGCGATCTCACCCAGCCGGCTCGACGAGGCGCTTCGGCGCTTCGGGCCGATCTTCATGCAGATCTATTCGCAGTCGGAGGCGCCGAATTTCGCCTGCGCGATGCGCCGAGGCGAACATGTTGCCGGCGACCTCGCCCGCCTTGCCTCGTGCGGCCGTCCGCTGGCCGGGATCACCGTCCGGCTTCTTGACGAGGACGGTGTTCCGGTCCGGCAGGGCGAGATCGGCGAGATCTGTTTCCGCGGCCCGTCGATCATGCAGCATTACTGGAAGAGGCCCGGGGAATCGTCGGAAGCGCTCAAGGATGGATGGCTTCACACCGGAGACCTCGCGCATCAGGACGAAGCCGGCTTCATCTATATCGTCGACCGGCGCAAGGACATGATCGTTTCCGGCGGATTCAATGTCTATCCGCGCGAGATCGAGGATGTCCTGACAGCGCACGAGGCAGTCCTGGCGGCAGCCGTGATTGGCATTCCCGACCCGAAATGGGGCGAAGCGGTGAAGGCAATCGTCGTGCGCAGGCCCGGTGGCATTGTGACCGGGCAGGCTCTCACCGACCTCGTCAAGCAGAAGAAAGGTTCGGTCGCGGCGCCGAAATCGGTGGATTTCGTGGACGAATTGCCGCTCACGCCGCTCGGAAAACCCGACAAGAAGGTGCTGAGGGAACGTTACTGGCAGGGCCAGTCCCGCCGCGTCGGTTGAACTGGCGCTGCTTTCGACCGTTCCTTGAAACAATTTTAATCAGGAGCAGACATGCACGCTGATCGATATCGCCTATACGGTGTTCTGGGGTCCCCCTATGCCGCCAAGGTTCGCGCCCTGCTGCGTTATCGGCATCTGCCGTTCGACTGGATCGGGGCGGGCTATGACTGGGCACCCGATTATGTCGAGGTCCGCGACGAACTGCGCGACGTGAAGCCGCCGGTTATCCCGGTCCTGCGGTTTCCGCACGACGGCAGCTATCGGACCGACTCAACGGTCCTGGCCTATCAGCTGGAAGACCTGCATCCCGGCCACCGGTCCGTCATCCCCGACGGCGCGGCGAGAGCGTTCCTGTCTCATTTGCTCGAAGACATGGCGGACGAGTGGGGCATGAAGATGGCCTTCTGGTATCGCTGGAGCAACGAGGCCGACGGCGAATTCAGAAGCCGCTTCATCATGGCCGAGATCATGGGCGGCGGCGTCCCCGATCAACTTCTCGGCGAGGCGGCGAAGCAGTTCCGTGAGCGGCAGGTGCATCGTATGGATCTGGTCGGCGTGACGCCGGAAAACGGGCCGCTGGTTATCGAGACCTACGACCGGGTTCTGGATATCACCAACCGGATGAACGAGCGCCAGTCGTTCCTGTTCGGAAGCAGACCGTCGCTTGCCGACTTCGGATGGTACGGAGCCCTGTTCACCTGCTGGAACGACCCGTCGCCGGGACGGATCATGACCGAACGGGCGCCGGGGACGATCTACTGGTTGCAGCGGCTGGACGAGGCGTCTGGCGTCTCCGGCGACTGGTATGACCCGGAGGATCCGCTCCCGGAGAGCGTGGTCGAACTCCTGGGTATGGTCGGCGACGTCTATCTACCGTTCCTGGCCGCCAATGCGGCGGCGCTCGACGAAGGGCGGAAGACCTTCACCTTCAGTGCCTATGGCCGGCCCTACACGCAGGGCGTATTCCGCTATCAGCGGAAATGCCTGGAGTGGCTGCGCAGCGAGTTCGCCGGGCTCTCGGCGGATGATCGGGCTAGTATCGAGGAGGTGCTCAAGGATACGGGCTGCCTGAACTACCTGGTGTAGGGGCAGGGCTCATGATCGATCTCTATTACTGGCCGACACCCAATGCCTGGAAGGTATCGATCCTGCTTGAGGAACTCGGCGTCCCCTATCGTTTGAAGCCGGTTAGTATCGGCGAGGGCAAACAGTTCGCGCCCGAGTTTCTCAAGATCAGTCCGAACAACAAGATACCGGCGATCGTTGATCACGACCCGGCCGGCTCCGGCGCGCCTCTCGCGATCTTCGAGTCGGGCGCGATCCTGACCTACCTGGCGGAGAAGCACGGTCGGTTCCTCCCGGCGGATGTCGAGGGGAAATTCCGGGTGCTCCAGTGGGTATTCTGGCAGGTCGGCGCTGTCGGTCCGACCGCGGGCCAGGTCCATCATTTCACCGACTACGCACCCGAGCGCATCGCCTATGCTACCGAGCGTTTCACCAATGAACTGCACCGCCTCTACGGCGTTCTCGATCATGCCCTCGCGGGGGAAAGCCATATCGCCGGCGACTATTCGATTGCGGACATGGCCTGCTGGCCATGGTTCCGGCTGCACCGTCAGGAAGGCATCCGGATCGCCGAATTTCCGAATGTCCAGCGATGGCTGGACGCTCTGGCCGCCCGGCCGGCGCTGAACCGGGGGTTTCGTCTCGGCACCGAATTGAAGGGCGGCAAGCCAACCATGACGGAAGAGGCGAAGAAGATCCTGCTGGGCCAGCGTGCTGTTGCCCGCCCTGAGTAGCGCCTAAGAATTTTCCATCCGACTAGATCCGCCTGAACTCGATCCATGATCATCGATGTCCGCACTGAGCGAAAGGCCGGGTCTGTCGCGACCTGACTGGGCCGGCTTTCGGCCCGGATTTCGGATGCGACGAGCGTGTCTCGACCACCACTCGCCGGTCAGTAGACCAGGCGCGGGAGGAACAGGGCGATGCTCGGGAATGCGACCAGAAGGCCGGCACCGAACAGCAGGATTAGCCAGTAGGGGAGCGCCGCCAGGGCGATCGCCTCGACCGATACTTCCCGCTTCGTGAGGGCCGCGATCACGTACAGATTCATGCCGATTGGCGGCGTGATGAGGCCGATCTCGATCATGATGGTCACGAAGACCCCGAACCACACCGGGTCGAAGCCGAGCGATACGACGAGTGGAAACAGGAACGGCAGGCTCAGCAGCATCAGGGTGATACCGTCGAAGAAGCAACCCAGTATCAGGTAGAACAGGGCGACAAAGGTGATCATCTGGTAGGGGCCCAGACCCAGGCCGGTGGCGAGTTCGATGACCTGTCGCGGTAGGCCGAGAATGCTGATCGACTGGCCGAGGATGACCGCGCCGATCAGGACGAAGGCGATCGCGCTGATGCTGACGGTCGCCCGGTGCAGCGCCTGCGCAAGCTTGGAAACGGTGAGATCGCCGATCGATACGCCGAGCAGGATCGACAGGATTACACCAAGGCCTGCCGCCTCGGTTGGGGTCGCCACGCCGAGATAGATCGTCCCGAGCACGCCGATCGCAAGGATGACCAGTGGCCAGAGCTTGACCAGGTGCCTGAGGGGATTGCCGTCGCTCTCCCGCGCCACTTCGGTGAGAGGGACGATGGCCTTGCGATGCGAGGCGACCACCACATAGATCATGAATAGAAGGCTCAGCACCAACCCGGGAACGATGCCGGCGAGGAAGAGCTGGCCGATCGAAACCTCCTGCCAGGCGCCGTAGAGCAGGAGTGACAGGCTCGGCGGAATGAGCAGCCCGAGTGTGCTTGCGCCGGCGATGCTGCCCAAGATGGCAGACTTGTCGTAGCCGCGCTTCGAGAGTTCCGGGTAGGAGACCGCGCAAACTGCAGCCGCCGTCGCGACGCTGGACCCGCTGACCGAGCCAAAGGCGGTGCAAACGGCGATATTCGTGTGCAGCAGCCTGCCCGGGACCCGGGAGAAGAGCGGTGCAAGCGCCGTGTAGATACGCTGGCTGAGGCCGCTGGCGACGAGAATTTCACCCATAATGATGAACATCGGCAGGGCACTCAGAGTAAAATTCCCGAGCGTGTTCTGAACGGCGAGAACGGCAAGGTCGGTGGCCCCGCCAACATAGACCTGCAGGATGATCATGCCGACGATACCGAGTGCCGCGCCGACGGCCGCTCCGGCGCCGATCGATCCGAAGACGCCGACCGAAAGGATCCACCAGATCATGGCGTCGGCGCCTCGTTGTTCCGGTTGTCCGGATCATCGGCGCGTCGACCGGATGCCAGATGCACGAAATTGACGAGCGCGATCAGTCCGCCGCTGGCGATCAGGACGACGAGGAGCAACATCCAGGGCCAGATGAGGATTTCGGCCTGCTCGGTCCGTGTGTTGAACTGGAAGGCCGTGTAGGCATATTTGCCCAGTGCGTAGCAGAACCAGCCGGAGAAAATGCTGACGATCAGCGAACTGAATAGCCCGGAGAACATTCCCGCCCGTCGAGGCAGCATCTCCACGAACAGCGTCATGCGGATCTGGTCGCGGCTGGTCGCCGCATGGGGGAATGTCAGAAATGTTCCGATCAGGAACAACAGGCCGACAAGCTCCTCGGTGAAATGAAAGGGGGCGCCAGCGATGTATCTGGC
Source organism: Oceanibacterium hippocampi (assembly GCF_900172325.1). Classification (GTDB taxonomy): domain Bacteria; phylum Pseudomonadota; class Alphaproteobacteria; order Sneathiellales; family Sneathiellaceae; genus Oceanibacterium; species Oceanibacterium hippocampi. The sequence goes on from NZ_FWFR01000004.1 coordinate 74,590, forward strand.
CGCCGCGCTTGCCACAACAAAGATCGCCATGGCCGAGAAGGCTACCGTTGCCAGAATCAGAAAGATTTGGCTCGGGGCTTCGCGCAATGTTGCCCCCCGGCCGGTTCCGTCGTCAGACATTGGATAACTCCGCGTCCCGATTGTTGCTGTGGCCGGCCTGAAGACCGGGCGTCATCTCGCGGGTCCTTCGCTGTACGGCGGCGGGCAAGGCGTGGGGCTCCCACGCCTTGCCGCATCCCGACCGCAGGATCGCGTCCGATCTCAGTTGATCCTCGCACGTATTTCCTTCAGCGAGGTCATGATGTTGTTGCGGTTCGCGACCTGTTCATCGCCGGCCTTGCTCGTATTCTCGAGCCAGGTTTTCACGACTTCGTTGTAGAAGGCGTTCTTGTCCTCGGTGGAGAAGTCGTCGAGGACCTTAATTTCTCCGGTTTCATTGAACGTCTCGACGGCCTTCGTTTCGAGATCCCGGGAGACTTCCAGTCCGGCGGTTTCGGTCTTGGCGTAGAGCCACTCGCCAGCCTCATTGACGACTGCCTGCAGGTCGGCGGGCAAGGACTCCCAGTGACGCTTGCTCACGGCAACCGCGGAGAGGCCGGACAGGGTGAACATGGGCGCCGCGTAGTTGGTAACTTCCTGAAGCGACAACGTCGACGCGATCGCCAGGCTGTGAATCGCGCAATCAACGACACCCGTCTGGATCGCCACGTACAGCTCGTCCTGGGGCATGAGCTGTGCGCGAATGCCCAATGCGTTGAACGGTTCGATGACGTCCTTGACCCAGACCCGTAGCTTCTTGCCGGACAGCCCGGCGAGGCTCCGGATCGGTTCGTTACAGAAGATCGAAAGCCTGTAGGGCGGGGTGTTGAGCCAGCCGACCGTGACGGCGTTCCAGCGCTCATAACCCTTGCGATAAATGTCCATCAGGACCGGATTGAGGGCGACGGCCTCGCTGTCGCTGTAGACCGCACCGTTTGGCAAGGCGTTGGCGACCTCGGGCACGTCGCGGGCCAGGTATCCCGGATAGAGCACGGCCATCTGGACGGCGCCGCTCCGCAGCGCCTGCAAATGGTCGGCCGGCTTGATGCCAAGCGAGCCGCCGCTGAACACGGCGATCTTCAGTCGACCATTGGATTTCTCGTGAACTCTCTCCGCGAACTCGTTGAGCATTTTGGATTCCCAGCGGGTCTCCACCCAGTTGTTCTGGAAACGCCAATCGAACTCGGCAGCGCGCGTTGAACTGAGAGTGATTGCCGAAAAAATCAGAACCAGCGGCAAGATGAAGATAGTAATGCATTTTGGAATACTATTAAGCATCGTTTCCTCCCACATTTGTAGGCACCGTGAATGTTGCGGTGCCGCATTCTCGACATTCCTTTGCCGATGTTATTTGCGCATCAGGTCGTCAATCGACGCCTTCCTGATATACTCAATTGTGCTAAACTTGTGCCCCGTGAATCTGCGTTGGGATTGCCAACTGATATGTCGAACAGGACAATTTCCGCGGAAGCTATCGCCGATCTCGAACGCAGAAAGGTCCCGGTGCCCGTCTCGGGCGTGGCGATGGACCTGCCGGCGCGCACTTCGGTCGAATTGCACCGGCACGATAACGGGCAGCTGGTATTCTCCAGCAGTGGCGTGATGGCCGTCGATGTTGGCCACGGAAAATGGGTGTTACCGCCGCAGCGCGCGATGTGGATCCCGGCTCCGATCGAACATCGCCTGGTCACTCTGACATCGGTTTCGCTTCGCAACCTGCTGATTTCGGACTCGATTTCAGGGAGCTTGCCGACGACATGCAGCGCGCTCCGAGTTAGCGGCCTGTTGCGCGAATTGATCATCCGTCTTGCGGAAGAACCAGAGCAGATTGCCACCGACACACAGCGTCAGGCGATCAACACATTGCTGTTCGAAGAGCTGCGCGATTTCTCCGACGGTCCGGTTTTTTTGCCCCAGCCGACGTCCGAGCGCATGCAGCGGGTCTGTGAGGCGTTGATGGAAAATCCGGCGGACGTTCGGCCACTGGAATATTGGGCCTCGGTCGCCGCAGTCAGCTCCCGGACGTTGGCCCGGATGTTCATGCGCGAGACGGGGATGTCGTTCGCCATGTGGCGCCGCCAGTTGCGGCTGATCGAATCCCTCGCCTTGCTGGGCCAGGGAGAGTCGGTCACGAATGTGGCGCTGGACGTCGGGTACGAAAGCACGAGTGCCTTCATCGAGGCGTTCAAGAAGACCTTCGGCGAAACACCCGCCCGGTATTTCTGCTAGCCGCCTACCTGGTCCGAGGTCACGCGGCGCGGGACTCCATGATGGCGATCCCGGCGGCGGCGAAGATGTCGAGCAGGCTCCTCCGGTTCGCGCCGTCGAGGATGAAGACGAGCCTGGAACGGCGGCTCGCATCCGGCCATTCCTCGAGCGTTTCCGGCGGGTAGAAGATGTGGTGAACGCCGTGGATGACCACTGGCTTCTCCACTCCTGCGATGTTGATCACGCCCTTGCAGCGGAGCAGGGCCGGCGCCAGCTCGTCGACGATCCGTCCGAGGAAATCGGCGAGGCGCGGCCAGTCGAACGGTTCCGTCACCTCGAACGCGCAGGTTTCGACGCCGTGCGCGTGGTGATGGGCTGCCTGGGGTCCGGTCAGCAGGCGCGCCCAGCGCTCCGCCGGCAGCGCGCTCGGAATGCGCTCCCACAGCAGGTCGGCGGGACGCTCGGGGTCCTTGCCCGAAGTCCGGATCGGGGCATGCGGGTTCAGGCGGCGGATCTCGTCGGAAAGCGCCTGTAATCGTGACGGCTCGGCCTTGTCGGCCTTGGTGATCACGAGTTCGTCGGCGAAGACAACCTGGTGTACCGCTTCCTGATGCGCTTTCAGGGTTGCCTCGCCGAACTCGGCATCGACGGCGGCGGCGAGGCTCGCCAGGCGGAAGCGCGCCTTGACATTGCGCTCGGTCGCGAAGGTCCTGACGATCGGTGCCGGTGAGGCGAGCCCTGTGGTTTCGACCAGTACCGAGGGGATCGTCCGGTTGTCCCGCGCGGCGGTCCGGTAGAGCCGCTCCAGCGCTTCCGACAGGTCGCTCCGCAACGCGCAGCAAAGGCAGCCGTTGTCGAGCAGCACGATGTCCTCGCCCGGATAATCGATCAGCAGGTGATCGATCGGGATCTCGCCCATCTCGTTGACGATGACCGCGGCGCCGGCAAACTGCGGCGCCTGGAGGAGCGGCCTGAGCAGCGTCGACTTGCCGCTGCCGAGAAAGCCGGTCAGGACGAGGACGGGAATGCGGGGGTCGGTGTCGGGTATGCTCACGCGTTCCGCTCGGGTTCTTCGACGGCGTAGGCATGGTCGTCGCCGGCGCTCTCGAAATGCAGGGGCGGCGGGTTCCAGCCCGGTGGCCGCATCGCCGACCGGGGTACCTCGACCGAAAGCGCGGCATGATGGTTGCGCCGCCCCGGGTCGATCGTCGGGACCGCGGCCATCAGGCTTCGCGTGTAGGCATGCTTCGGGTCGGCAAGGACATTCCCGCGCGCACCGATCTCGACGATCTGCCCGGCCCGCATGACCGCGATCCGGTGGCTCATCCGTTCGACCACGGCCATGTCGTGCGAGATGAAGAGATAGGAGATGCCGAACTCCTCCTGCAGGTCGATCATCAGGTTGACGATCTGCGCCCGTATCGACACGTCAAGGGCCGAAACCGGCTCGTCGCCGACGATCAGTTTCGGCTTGAGCGCGATGGCGCGCGCAATGCCGATGCGCTGGCGCTGGCCGCCGGAGAATTCATGCGGGTAGCGGTCCCGGTGTTCGGGCAGCAGGCCGACCCGGCGGAACAGGCTTTCGACCTGGTCGTCGAGCAGGCTGCCGCTCGCGCCCTGGTGGATCAGCAAAGGCTCGCCGACCAGGTCAGCTGCCGTCTTGCGCGGGTTGAGCGACGCATAGGGATCCTGGAAGACGATCTGCATGTCCCGGCGCCGGGCCGTCATCTCCCTGCCGGAGAGCGCCAGGATGTCGGTTCCGCCCATCGTGACCCGACCTGAATCCGGTTCGATCAGGCGGAGGATGCAGCGCCCGGTCGTCGATTTCCCGCTGCCGCTCTCGCCGACGAGGCTGAGTGTCTCGCCGGCGGCGATCTCGAAGCTGACGGATTCGACCGCGTGGGTGACGGCTGCGAGCTGCCGGAACGGCCCGCGCCGGATCTCGAAGCGCTTGGTCAGGTTCTCGACGCGCAGCAGGGGCTGCCCCGGCGCGGCCGACCCCGGCACGTCGGAGCGGTCGGTCGCATCATTGGCGGGACGTGACGCCGTCGGTACCCCCCCGGTCACCGCGATACGGACGGGGCCGGTCTTTCCGGCGGTCTCGCCAAGCCGCGGCACGGCGCTCAAAAGCATCTGCGTATAGGGCTCGTGCGGCCGCAGAAGGACCTCTTCGGTCGTCCCTTCCTCGACCTTGCGGCCGTTCCGCATGATGATGATCTTGTCGCTGATCTCGCTGACCACGCTCAGGTCGTGGGAAATGAACAGGACGGCGGTCCCGGTCTCCTGCTGCAACTGCTTGATCAGAAGGAGTATCTCCGCCTGGACGGTGACGTCGAGCGCGGTCGTCGGCTCGTCGGCGATCAGGAGACGCGGATTGCAGGACAGGGCCGTCGCGATCATCACCCGCTGGCGCATGCCGCCGGACAGTTCGTGCGGATACTGGTCGAGCCGGCGTTCGGCGTCGGGAATGCGGACCCGTTTCAGCATCTCGATCGCGAGCGCCCGGCCCTGCCGCCGGGTAAGCCCCTGATGAAGGCGGGCCGCTTCCGATATCTGGTCGCCGATCCGGAACAGCGGGTTCAGCGACGTCATCGGATCCTGGAAGATCATGCCGATCTCCAGGCCGCGCAGGCGGCGCAGCCTGCTGTCCGTGCCGCGCGCGAAATCGACGCTCTCGCCTGACGTCGCGCTGTAATGCGCGCTGCCGGTCGCGACCCGGCCGCCGCGCGCCTCGATGAGACCGACGGCGGCGAGCGCCGAGACCGATTTGCCGGATCCGGATTCGCCGACGAGGGCGAGCGTCTCCCCCTCGTTGATCGAGAAGGAGAGTCCGTTCACGACCTCGACGGCGGACTTGCCGCGGCCGAAGGCGACCGCGAGGTCGTCGACGCGCAGTAGCGGCTGCGCCCCGGAATCCTTCGCGCCGTCAGAGATGACCGGCCGGCCGTCGTGCCCCGTCATAGTCCCGGTCCTTCAGCTGTCACAGGTCGTCGAGCCCACGCCGCCGGAGCCGACCCTCCAGCGCGTCGAGAAAGGCGAGTTGGGCGGTCATCTGGCTGACCTCGATGAACTCGTCGACAATATGCGCCTGTTCGGCGCTGCCGGGTCCGAAGACCACGGTCGGGATCCCGGTTTCCTGGAAGAAGCCGGCTTCCGTTCCGAACGGGCAATGGCCGCCGTGGTTGATGCCGGTCAGTTCCGCGACCAGTCGGGCGGCGGCGCTTGCCGGGGCCGAGAAGACAGGCTCCGCCGCGACCGCTTTCGTGGTGATCCGCCCGTGCCCTGCCTTGTCGGCCAGATCGGGCGGCATGACCTCGGCGAGCAGTTCATCGAGGCGGACGAGCAGGGCCGCCACGTCGGTACCGGCCGCGGGGCGCGCTTCCCACTCGATGCGGCCACGCGCCGGCACGACATTGACGGCCTCGCCGCCGGCGATGCGTCCGATATTCAGCGTCGTGTAAGGCGGATCGATGCCGTCGCTGTCGATGCGCCGGACCGATAGCTCGCCGGCCAGCCGCTCGAGCGCCTGGATGAAGGCACCGGCCAGCCGGATCGCGCTCACGCCCTGTGCCGGCCGGCTTGAATGGGCCGGCTCGCCCTCGAAGGTTGTCACGAAGGTTCGGTAGCCCTTGTGCCCGACGATCGGCTGCATCCCGGTCGGTTCGCCGACGATGGCGAGCCGCGGTGTCGGCAAGGTGCGGCCGAACTCGGCGATCATGCCGGGGATGCCGAGGCAACCCAGTTCCTCGTCATAAGAGAGCGCGACATGCACCGGAACCGGCAGGGTCCGGGCGTCGAGCCTGCTCATCCAGTCGAGAACGCAGGCGATGAAACCCTTCATGTCGGCTGAACCCCGGCCGTAGAGCCGGTCGTCGCGGCGGACGAGGCGGAACGGATCGCTCGTCCATTCGCCGGTATCCGCCGGCACGACGTCGGTATGGCCGGACAGCATGATCCCGCCCGTCTCGTCCGGCCCGAGCGTGGCGAACAGGTTCGCCTTCGGCTGGTCCGGGGCCCGCAATACCGAGACCCGGGCCCCGGCCCCGGACAGGAAGTCCGCCGACCAGTCGATCAGGGCCATGTTGCTCTCGCTCGACACGGTGTTGAAACCGACCAGTCGCTCGAGAATGCCGATGCTGTCCATTGTCACGCTCCCAATCCCGGTTCGTCGTCCGGTCAGGCCATGCCGAAGGCTGGCGCGGCAAGCGCGCGCCCGATCATCTCGCTGCCGACATTCGCGCCGGAGGCGACGAGGACGACCCGCTTGCCGCGGATCTCGTCCCGGTCCACGTAGGCCCGGGCGAGCGGCGAGGCGGCGCCGGGCTCGACCAGCAGATGCCCCCAGATCAGCATCGTGTGCATGGCGGAAAGCAACTGGTCGTCGGTCACCAGCCGGCAATCGTTGATCCATTCGATGATCCCGCGCAATGCCAGGTCTGCGGGCACGCGGCAGACGATGCAGTCGGCGAAGGTGTCGATCGGCCGCTCGATCGCGGCACGGGCCCGGTAGCTTTCGACCATCGCGGGCGAACCTTCCGACTGCACGGCGATCACCTCCGCCGACGGCTGTACCGTTCGCACCGAGAGGCCGATGCCGGTCGCCAGCGTGCCGCTTCCCATCGGTGTGTAGACGCGATCGATGTCCGGCAGGGCCTCGGCGATCTCCAACCCGACGGTTCCCGCGCCCTCGACGACGGCAATGGATTCGCCGTCATCGACGAAGGTCGCCTTGTGTTCGCCGGCAAAGCGTCGGGCATGGTCCTTGGCGGCGTCGATGTCATGGCCGATCTCGTGCACCGTACCGCCGAAGAGCTTGATCATGTGCTGCTTGATCGCGACGCTGCCGAGCGGCAGGAAGATGTCGGCGCGCAATCCGACCAGCGCCGAGGCATAGGCGACCCCCTGGCCGTGGTTGCCGGTCGACGAGGTGACGGCGGTCTCGCAGTCACCGGATTCGCGGGCCTGCAGAATGTGATTGAGCGCGCCGCGCGCCTTGAAACTCGCGATCGGCGAAACCGATTCCGCCTTGATCCAGACATCCGCACCGAGCAGGGCCGAGAGCGCGGCAGAGCGGACCAGGGGCGTCGTGTTGAGATGCCGGCTGATCCGATCGCGCGCGGCGAGGACGCCCGCGTAAGTCGGCGCCGGCGGCGAAGCCAACTTTTCGCCGGTTCCGATCGCGCCCGCTGATCCATGCTCGTTCGTCATAATGCGATATCCATCATTTTTCTTGTGATTCTGGTGTTCATGGATCTGATTGGGCGGAGAGTTTGATCGCGCAATTCAAGATCGTGAAATATTCTGCGATTCTGATCACGGACAGAATTGCGCAACCGGAGGAGCGAAGGCGGCATGGCGGCGAAACTGGACGAGCTTGACCTGCGCCTTCTCGGCGAGTTGCAGCAGAACAACCAGCTCTCGATGGCCGAACTGGCGGAACGCGTGAACTCTTCGCCTGCAACCTGCATTCGCCGGGTCAGGCGGCTGCGGGAGGAGAAGGTCATCATCGCCGACGTCTCGATCATCGATCCGGCCGCGCTCGGCCGCACGATGACCGTTATCGTCGAGGTCAATATCGAACGCGAGCGGGCGGACCTGATCGAGCTCTTCAAGAAATCGGTCCTGAAATGCGACCAGATCTCCCATTGCTACTACGTCACCGGGGACGCCGACTTCGTCCTCTTCGTCCATGTCGCGGACATGGAGGAATATGACGAGATCATCTCGCGGCTGTTCCACGACAACGGCAACATCAAGCAGTTCAAGACCCTGGTCGCGATCCGGCGGGTCAAGAACTCGACCCGCTTCCCGATCCGCCGCTTCGTCGACAGCTGACCGCGCGTTCCGGCCGGTCAAATCTTCCACTCGCCGTTGGCGATGACGGTGGCGCCCTCCTTGATCACGTAGCGGATGTTGTCCAGGTCCAGCACGGCCTCGATATCCGTCTCCAGGTCGGCCCGGACCATCAGCACGTCGGCCAGTTTCCCGGGTACGAGGGTGCCGACCGTTCCGCCGATCCGGATCGATTCAGCGGCCGCGCCGGTCGCCCGATGGATCGCCTCCACGGGCGATACGCCGAGAAGCCGGGAGAACAGGACGATCTCGCGGGCGTTCTCGCCATGGGGTGTCAGGCCCGGGATGCCGCTGTCGGAGCCGAGCGCGGTCTTCACGCCGCGGTCGATCGCCATGCGCAGGTTGCGCGGATAGACCTCCATGATCTCGGCCGAACGGGCCGCCGCATAGGGCGGATAGCCGAGCGCTGTCGCCCGTGTCGCCTGCCGGTCGTAGGGATGCAGCGTGGAGATCAGCCAGGTGCCGCGCTCGGCCATCAGCTCGGCGGCTTCCTCGTCGATGTAGCAGCCATGCTCGATGGTATCGACGCCGGCCAATACGGCGCGCTTGATCCCCTCGGCGCCGACCGCGTGGGCGGCCGTGTGCTTTCCGCGCTGGCGGACCTCGTCGCAGATCACCTTCATCTCCTCGATGGAGAATTCCGGTCCGCCCGGGACCTCGCCGGCAAGCCCGGCGCGGGTCGCGAAGATCTTGATCACGTCGGCGCCGGCCTTGAGCTGCGTGCGGGCGGCCAGGCGCACGGCCTCGACACCGTCGGCCTCGACGACGCCGAGATCCCAGCCATGGCCGCCGGTCATCGCGATGCCGCCACCCGAGGCAAGAATGCGCGGCCCGCCCAGGAAACCGTTCTTCACCGCCTCGCGCAGGACCACGTCGCTGTAGCCTGCGGCGACGCCCACGTCTCGCACCGTGGTGAACCCGGCGCGCAGCGTTTCGCGCCCGATATAGGCGCCCTCGGCGAATTGCCGGGCGGCCTTCGAGGTGACGTCGAGAAAGCCCGCCTCCTGCTCGGTCGTCAACGTCGAGAAAGCGGTCCAGGAGCGTGGGTTGGTGATGGTCTCGCCCCAGGTGATATGGACATGGGGATCGATCAGTCCCGGCAGGACGGTGTGGCCGGTGGCATCGACGACGGTGGCCCCCGGCGGGGTCTCGGCGGACGGGCCGACGGCCGAAATGCGGTCTTCGGTGATCACGAGGTCGCCGAGAAAGGGCGCGGCGCCGGTTCCGTCGATGATTTTTCCACCGCGAAGGATCAGGGTCATGTCGGCGAGAACTCCAGGCTGCAGGGTCAGGTGACGTTTCTGAGGCGCGGGTCGAGCGCGTCGCGCAGGCCGTCGCCCAGTTGGTTGAGGCTGAGCACGATCAGCATGATGCCGAGCCCGGGGAAGATCGTTATCCACGGCGCGATCGCCATGTAGGTCCGGCCGTCGCTGAGCATGCCGCCCCAGGACGGCGCGGGCGGCTGCACGCCGACCCCGAGGAAGCTGAGGCCGGCCTCGGCGATCACCGCATAGGCGATGATGAAGCTCGACTGCACCAGGATTGCCGGCAGAAGCTGCGGCAGCATGTAGTGAATGACGATACGGAGCGGCCGGGCGCCGATCGAGCGGCCCGATTCCACGTAGAGCTCCTCGCGCAGGCTCAGCATCAGGCTGCGAACGATGCGGGCCAGCCGCGGCACGTAGGCGACCGTCAGGGCGATGACCAGGTTACCGAGATTGTTGCCGAGGATCGCGATCAGGGCGATGGCGAGCAGGATCGCCGGGATCGCCATGAAGGCTTCCGTCAGCCGCATCAGGATCATGTCGAGGAGGCCGCCCAGGTAGCCCGAGACGATGCCGAGCGCGGTGCCGAAGAAGGTCGTGGTCAGCATCGTCAGCGCGCCGATGATGACCGAGTAGCGGGCACCATGCACGACCCGGCTGAAGACGTCGCGGCCGAACGCGTCGGTGCCGAACAGGTGGGCCCAGCTCGGCGGCTTTAGCCGGTTCATAATGTTCGTCTCGGCCGGACCGTAGGGGGCGATGAGCGGCGCGAAAAGGGCGGCGGCGACCAGCATGACGAGGACCACGACGCCGAACAGGATCTGGGGATTCCCGGCGACCAGGCGGCCGAACGCATGCAGCCGTCCCTTGCGCCCGGTCGTGCGCCCGCCGCTCATTTCTCTCTCACCCGCGGGTCGATCACGCCATAGCCGACATCGGTGAGGGCGTTGATGATCACGTAGGAAATGCCGAGCACGACCAGGGAGCCCTGGATCACCGGGTAGTCCCGGTAGCCGACGGCGGTGATGATGAGTTGCCCGAGGCCGGGCAGGCTGAAGATCTGCTCCGTCACCAGCGCGCCGCCCAGGATCTCGGCGAAGATCAGCGCGATGACCGTGAGGATGCCGGTCATGCCGTTGCGCAGCGCATGGCTGAACAGGATCGTGAATTCGGAGACACCCTTGGCGTGGGCAACGAGGATATAGTCCTGGCGCAGCACCTCGAGCATGGCCGAGCGCGTCATTCGCGCGACCTGGGCCATCTGGATGAAGCCGAGGCTGAGCGAGGGAAGCAGCAGGTGGGTGAAGGCTTCCCAGGGGTTGTCGAATGGCGAGACATAGCCGCCGGTCGGCAGCAGCCCCAGCCAGACCCCGATCATCATGATCATGATCAGGCCGAGCCAGAAGCTCGGGATGGACATCCCGATCAGTGAGCTCAGCATGACCGTACGGTCGATCAGGCTGCCCCGACGGGCGGCTGCCCAGACGCCGGCCGGGATCCCGAGCAGGACCGCCCAGAACAGGCTCATGGCCGCGAGCAGCAGGCTGACCGGCAGTCTCGCGCCGATCGCCGACAGCACATCCTGGTTGAGGAAAGTGGAGCGGCCGAGGTCGCCGGTCGCGACCCCGGCCAGATAGGCGAGAAACTGCTCGATCAGCGGACGGTCGAGGCCGAGCCGCTCGCGCATCGCCACCAGCCGCTCCGGCGTCGCGTCCACGCCCAGCATGACCACGGCGGGATCGCCGGGGATCAGTTGCAGGAGCGCGAACGCGATCAGGACGATCAGCACGCAGAGTGGCGTCAGCGAAACGACCCGATAGAAGATGAACTTCAGCATCGACCGGTCACCCTCGGTGGATTCGCTTCACTGTCCGCCGCTGTCGACTATGCGTCCAGCCAGACGTCCCAGAAGACGTAGCCGTTGAAGTTCTTGTATCCCTTCACGTGGCTGCGATGGGCATGCCAGGCGAAATAGTCGCCGCATTTGATGTTGACGACATCCTCGTGGAAGATCGTCTGGACGGTTTCGAAGGCCTCTTTCCGTTGCCCGAAATCGCGCAGCCTGGCGATCTTGTCGAGGGCGGCGTCCATGGCCGGATTGGCATAGGGCGTCCACTTGTCGGTACGGAAGTTCAGGTCCCAGCCGTAAGGGTCATGCCGGATGCTGTGCTCCATGCTGGACAGGTGCCATTTTGGCCGCAGTTCGTCCTTGCTGACATGGGCGAGCAGCGCGCCCCAGTCGAGAACCTCGAGCCGGACATTGAGGCCGAGGCCCTGCAGTTCCTGCTGGATGATCACCGCGCTCTTGTAGAGATTGCTGATCGTCCGCGTCGTCATCAGGACGATCTCCTGATTGGCGTAACCCGCGTCGCTGATGAGCTTGCGCGCCTCGTCCTTGGCGTTCTTGTTGTAGTACTGATCGCCGGCCCGGGAGAACCAGACCTGCTCCTCGAAGGCGAGGCCGGGTGACAGGCGGATCAGGTCGGGATCGCCGATGGTGCCGACCATCACCAGTGCCTGGTCGATGCCGATCTGGATGGCGCGCCGGATCCGGACGTCGTCGAGCGGCGGATTGTGATGGTTCACCATCATGTTCAGCCAGTTGAGTGGCTTGACCACCGTGCCGGAGTAGCCCGCCGTCGATTCCAGGCTGCCGCGCATCTCGATCGGCACATTGTCGGCGAAGTCGAAGCGATCGGTCTTCAGACCCGCCTCCTGTGCGCCGGCTTCCGAGATGAAGGTCCAGACGACCTCGTCGACATGGGCCGTGCGCCGCCCGCCGAGACCGTCGGCGCCGGTGTAGCGCTCATCGACGCGATAGTCGTCGAAGCGGCCCATGGTCAGGCTCTCGCCGCGTTTCCATGCCTTCAGCAGGAAGGGGCCGGTACCGATTATTTCGCCGTCCTCGAGCGGCCGGTCCATCGCCGCCTGGGCGATTGCCCGCGGCAGGATCTTGAAGGCCGAATGAGGCGTGCTGATCTTCTCGAGGAAGGGGCCCGGATCGGACGAGAATTCGAAGACCACCGAATCCTTGCCGGCCGCCTTTACCGACGTCACGTTGCCGCCCAGCGTCGCCGCGCGTGGCGAGATCTTCATGAAGCGCGCCCAGGTTGCGGCGACGTCCTCGGCCTCGAGCACGCTGCCGTCGTGGAAACGGGCGCCCTCGATGATGGTGAAGGTCCAGACCTTGCCGTCGTCGCTGACCGAATGACCGGCCGCCAGTTCGGGGATCAGGCCGTACTTGCCGTCATAGGTATAGAGCGATTCGAAGATGTGGCTGTGCATCGTGCGAACGATGGTCGCGTTCGTCGTGAATGGATCGAAGGTGTCGATCGTCTCGTTGACCGCAAGGCGCAGCGTGCCCCCGGATTTCGGCGTGGCCGCCATGAGGTCGGGTGAGAACCCGACCATGTTCGCGGCCACGAGCGCCGTGGTGCTGGCCAGAAAAGCTCGCCTGGATAGGGGCAACTTCAACATCTTCATCTCCTCCCCGAGATACACAGTTGGGGCACCGGCGTCCGGCGCCGAGGCCTCCCTGTGTCGGCCTCGTTGTTGTTGATCGCACGGCACCACTATAGGCCCCCTGGAGCGATTGTTGAGGCCGTTTCAAACGCTGGAAGGGGTAAAATCAGTCAATTTTGATGGAGAAGTGACTAATTTTCGCCGCGGCGTTTTGAGCCTGCCGTCGCTGCCTGCCGCCGCCACAATGACGGGGCCGGTTTCATGGGTAGACGCGTGACGTATCGGGAGCCTGGCGACGGCGAAAAGGTCAGCGGAACGCGTCGATGACGGCCTGCGTTTCCGCGCCCGGCATGCCGCGGCTCACGAGGCACACGTCGAGATCGCGGTCCGCCATAATCCCGAGCGCGCGCCGCATCGCCCCGTGAATCCAGTCGATCTCGTTGCCGAAGGCGCCGCCGCCAAGCAGAGTCAGGAACACGACATTGGATCCGCCGCCTTGCGCGTTCAGCAGTGCCGCGCGCAGCGTCGCCTCGTAGGCGGCTTCGAGGACCAGTTTCGCGAACGGCGCCCACTCGGCGACCGGGTGCTTGCCATAGGCGACCGGCAGCGCCGAGCAGAATGCCTGCGAAACCCGTGGCCGATCCGGTCCAATCGCATCGGTGACCTCGACATCGCGGTGGAGCCCGATGCGGAGCTGTCCCCGTAACTCGTCGATCCGGGCCGGCGTCAAGGTCTCCAGATATCCGGCGATCGCCCGCAGTCCCGGCAGGGTCGCCAATGCGTAGCCGTTACGCATCGTCCAGAGATCGGCGACCGGCCGACCCGTGCCCTTTGCCAGGGCGTCGCCGAGCTCGGCAAGGCCATCGAGCTGTCGCGTCGCGGTCTGGCCCGAGCTGTCGCCGACGGGCGCGAAATAGTTCCGGTAGATGGTCGCCGCGCCGGCGGCGATGGCACAGGCCGGGCCTTGCGTATGGTCGTCCTTGTAAATCGTGACGCCCTGCTCCGGGGTCACGCCGGGGCCCGTCATTTCGAGCAGGTTGAATTGTGAGGCGACCTGGAAGAGCGCGCCGGCATTCTCGGGCAGGCGATGCAAGGAGCGGACATCGCCGCTCACGACGCTGGCCCGAAGCCGGCCGGGCAGCAGGGCGGGCGATCCTGTCCGCTCGCGCAGCGTCTGCAGCGATGCCAGTTCGAGGTCGCCGATCCAGTAACGCGCGCCGTTGACCCGCGAGCGAAGCCAACCGCCCTCGACCTCGAGCCGGGAGCGGGTCTCCTCGTAGCCGGTTTCCCTGAACCCGGTGAGCTTCTCGAACCAGTCCATGGCCGTCTCCTCGATTCAGACTCCGATCGGGCCGGCAAGCCCGAGGACATACTGTTCCTGCCTGCGGGTCTCGATCGCGCCCGGGCGTACCTGGCGGACTTGCCGGATTGCTGTCGCCGGCTCCGTGCCCATTTCGATCAGCAGGCGGGCAGCGATCGTGCCGGCCCGCCCCAACCCGCCGCGACAGTGGACGAGGACATCGCGCCCGTCCCGGAGCAGCCCGCGCAGCTGTTCGCCAGCGCCCTGCCAGTGCCGCTCGAAGTCCTTGTCCGGTGTGGATACATCGACGATCGGCAGATGAAACCACAGCATGTGCCGGCGGCGCACTTCATCGCCCATCCGCTCGACCCGTAGCAGGCTCAGTTCCTTCTGCTCGAGCAGAGTCACGACGGCGGCGGCACCCCAGGCGCGGACGGCGTCTAGGTCGAGGGCGATATCGCGATCCCAGTGGCCGCTCATCGCTCGCGGGTCGCATTTTCCCGGGCAGAAGGTGATACCGACCCGCCCGCAGGTGAGGCCAGCCGAAACCGCGGCGATCTCCAGGGGATGGGTCTCTGACGTTTTCCTCATCCCCAATTTCTAGCACCGCGATGGTTGTGCGTCAGCGGGATTATTCGCAGGATGTCGCCGGCGTATCGCCACCGCCTAGGCCGTCTTTTCCCTTGGCTTGCGCTTCGGCGAGAGCCGGCGGACGATGACGTAGAAGGCCGGCACGAAGAAGATGCCGAGAATCGTCGCCGAGAGCGTGCCTCCGAGCACGCCGTAGCCGATCGCGTTGCGCCCGGCCGAGCCCGCGCCGGAACTGAGCGCGAGCGGCAGGACGCCGAGCGAGAAAGCCATGGAGGTCATGATGATCGGCCGGAAACGGAGCCGTGCCGCCTCGCGGGCGGCGGTCAGCAGCGGCTCGCCGCCCTCTTCCCGGTCACGCGCGAACTCGACGATCAGGATGGCGTTCTTGCCGGTCAGGCCGATGACCGTGAGCAGGGCGACCTGGAAGAAAACCCCGTTGTCGAAGCCGCCGAGCATCGCCCCGAGCAGCGCGCCCAGTGCGCCGATCGGCATCGCCAGCATGACGGCAAATGGTATGGCCCAGCTTTCGTAGAGCGCGGCGAGACTGAGGAAGACCGCGGCAAGTGAGAGCGCGTAGAGCAGCGGCGCCTGGTCGCCCGACTGGCGCTCCTCCAGCGACAGCCCGGTCCAGGCGACGTCGAAGCCGACGGGGAGCTGGGCCGCCAGCCGCTCGATCTCGGCCATCGCCTCGCCGGTCGTCACGCCGGCGGCGGGCGTGCCCTGGATCTGCATCGCCGGCACGCCGTTGTAACGCCGCAGGCCCTGGGGACCGAAGCGCCATTCGCCCTTGGCGAAATTGGAGAAGGGGACCAGGCCGCCGCTCGCGTTCTTGACCCGCCAGCGCTCGATATCCTCCGGCGTCGATCGCGCCGACGGTTCACCCTGGACATAGACCCGCTTGATCCGGCCGCGATTGATGAAGTCGTTCACGTAGGAGCCGGCCCAGGCGACCGAGAGCAGGCTGTCGACATCGGCGGCGCTGACCCCCATGGCGCCGGCCGCGCGCCAGTCGATATCGAGATTGTACTGGGCGGCGTCCTCCAGCCCGTTCGGCCGGGCGGAGCCGATCAGCGGGCTTTGCGCTGCCATGCCGAGAAGCTGGTTACGCGCCTCGAGCAGCTGCTCGTGAGTCTGGCCGCCACGCGCCTGCAGAAAGAAATCGAAACCGCTGACATTGCCGAGCTCGATCACCGCCGGCGGCACGATCGGGAAGACCATGGCATCGCGGATCCGGCTGAGCGCGCCGAAAGCCCTTCCTGCCAGCGCCTGGACGCTTTGACCGGGGTCCTCGCGCTCGCTCCAGTCCTTCAGGCGGACGAAGGCAAGACCCATGTTCTGCCCGGATCCGGCGAAGGAAAAACCGACGACGGAGAACATCGAGGCGACGTTGTCTTTCTCGGTGTCGAGGAAATAATCCTCGACCTTCTTCATGGATTCGAGTGTCCGACCGGCGGTGGCGCCGGTCGGCGCCTGCGCGAAGGTGAACAGGATCCCCTGGTCCTCGTTCGGCAGGAAACCGGTCGGCGTCTGGACGAAGAGCCAGCCCATGCCGGCGGTCAGGAGCAGGAAGACGAGGCCGACCCGGACCGGCCGGCGGACCATCCCGCCAACGCCGCCGGAATAGCCGCGCAGGCTCGATTCGAAGAGCCGGTTGAACCAGCCGAACGGGCCGCGCCGGGCGCCGTGCGCGTCCTGCTTCTTGAGAAGGGTCGCGCAGAGCGCCGGGGTGAGGGTGAGGGCGACCACGACCGAGAGCGTCATGGCCGAGACGATGGCGACGGCGAACTGGCGGTAGATCACGCCGGTCGAGCCGCCGAAGAAGGCCATCGGCACGAACACGGCGGAGAGCACGAGGGCGATGCCGATCAGGGCCCCGGTGATCTGCCCCATCGATTTCCGCGTCGCCTCTGCCGGAGACAGGCCTTCCTCGGCCATGATCCGCTCGACATTCTCGACCACGACGATGGCATCGTCGACAAGCAGGCCGATCGCCAGCACCATCGCCAGCATGGTGAGGGTGTTGATCGTGAACCCCGCGGCTGCGAGCACGCCGAAGGTGCCGAGGAGGACGATCGGCACGGCGAGCGTCGGGATCAGCGTCGCGCGGATATTCTGCAGGAACAGCAGCATCACTAGGAAGACGAGGACGATCGCCTCGATCAGTGTCTGGACGACCTCCTCGATCGAGATCCGCACGAACGGCGTCGTGTCGTAGGGAATGACATAGGCGACGCCTTCCGGGAAGAAGGCGGAGAGCTCGTCGACGCGGGCGCGGACCATATCGGCGGTGTCGAGCGCGTTCGCCCCGGTCGCGAGGCGGATCGCCATGCCGGCCGCCGGCTGCCGGTTGTAGCGGCCGATGGTCTGGTAGGCCTGGGCGCCTATCTCGATCCGGGCGACATCCTTCAGCAGGACCAGCCCGCCGTCGGTTTCGGCCCGGAGCACGATCTGCTCGAAATCCTCCGGCGTCTGCAGCAGCGACTGGGCGGTGATGGTCGCGTTGAGCTGCTGGTTCGCGACCGCCGGCAGATCGCCGAAGGCGCCGGCCGAGATCTGCGCGTTCTCCGACGATACGGCGGCGACGACCTCGCGCGGTGAAATCTCGAAGGCGGCGAGTTTCGACGGGTCGAGCCAGATCCGCATCGCATATTGCGAACCGAAGACCTGGACCTCGCCGACGCCTTCGATACGGCTGAGCTCGTCGACCATGTTCGAGGTCAGATAGTCGGCCAGGTCGACCTGGTTGAGCGAGCCGTCCTCGGAAATCAGCCCGACCACCATCAGGAATCCGGCCGAGGTCTTGCGGACCGTCACGCCCTGGCGCTGCACCGGTTCCGGCAACAGCGGCGTCGCCTGGGCCAGCTTGTTCTGCACCTGGACCTGGGCGATGTCCGGGTCCGTGCCGGTCTCGAAGGTGATGTTGATTTCGGCCCGCCCGGCCGAGGTCGAGTTGGAGGCGATGTAGCGCATCCCGTCGAGGCCGGTCAGCTGCTGTTCGATCACCTGTGTCACGGTGTTGGCGATGGTCTCGGCCGAGGCGCCGGGATAGGTCGCCGTCACCACGACCGCGGGCGGTGCGATCTGCGGGTATTGCGCGACCGGCAGGATAAGGATCGCGAGGATGCCGATCCCCATGATCACGATCGAGATCACCCATGCGAAGACGGGTCTGTCGATGAAGAAGCGTGGCATGGTGCTACTCCGGCCGCGGCCGCGGCTAGGCTCAGTTGCTGGACGGCGCGGTCGTCGCGGTCGTTTCCGGCGGTTTGCGTTCCTCGGGCGCGACCTTCATCTGCGGGCCGATTTTCTGCAGTCCCTCGATGATCAGCCGGTCGCCCGCCTTCAATCCGTCCGTGATGACCCAGTGCGATCCCTGCGCCTGCGCGATGGTCAGCTCGCGTTGCTCGACCACGTCGTCGGCGTTGGCGACGAAGGCGATCGGCCGGCCGCGGCGGTCGCGCGACACGCCCTGCTGCGGGGCCAGGACCACGTTCTTCAGAACCCGCTGGGGCATCTTCACCTGGACGTACATGCCCGGCAGCAGGAGATGTTCAGGATTGGCGAATTCCATGCGCAGCGTCACCACACCGGTCAGCTCATCGACATGCGGCTCGGCCGCCGTCATTTCGCCCGTGTGGGGGAAGACTTCGCCGTCGGCGAGGATCAGCGTGACTTCCGTGCTGCCGTCGCCGAGCTTCTCCCGGGTGCGGCCACGGCGCCATTCCAGAAGCTCGGCAGCCGACTGGGTGACATCGACATGTACCGGGTCGAGCGTCCGGATGACCGCGAGCGGCGTTGCCTGACCGGCCGTCACCAGCGCGCCCTGGGTCGTCAGCGAGCGTCCGACCACGCCGGCAAGGGGCGCCCGGATGGTGGTCCGTTTCAGGTCGATCTCGGCAGACTGCAGATCCGCCTTGGCGACCTTCAGCGCCGCCGCGTCGGCATCGCGGACAGCCGCGGCGTTCTCGAGACGCTGTTCGGTCGAGACACCGCGACCGATCAGCTCGGCGGCCCGCTCGGCCTCCTTCCTCGAGGCGGTGTACTTCGCCTCGGCCTGCGCGACCTGCGCCCTGGCCGCCGCGACGCGTGCCTCATAGCTGTCGGGATCGATGCGATACATCGGGTCGCCCAGGGCGACGTTCGCTCCTTCCTCGAACGTGCGCCGGATGATGATACCGTTCACCTGCGGCCGGACCTCGGCGAGCGCCGAGGCGACGATCCTGCCCGGCAAGGTCGCGGTCAGCGTGATGTCCTGCTCGGCGAGGGTCACGACGGTCACCGCCTGCGGCGGCCTTTCGCCCGGCGCTGCCGATTGGGCGAAGGCGACCGGCATCGCCATGAGCAGCATTGCGCCCGCCAGAACTACGCGTCGGAACTTGATGCCCAGATAACTCATGCTCTGACCTTCTCGGTTCGCCGGGGTCCGGCGTCGCACGGACCGGAGCCCGCCTCGTGGTATCCGCCCGGGCTCGCCGATCGCCGCCCGAACGATGTTCCGGTTAGTCATGTTGCGATGCAACAAGGCGATGGCAGGCGTGGCAGCAAAGCAGAAGAGGGACGCATCGGCAAGAGCCTCGGGCGTTCGCCTGCAGCTGCCGGATTCCGGGGGTGGGCGCCGGCATCCATGCCGGTCAAGTTCGTACTGTTGACATTCCTAAAAGGATGATGGCAGCATTCCTTTTCGCGACAGGTTCACGCCTCGGCCTGAAACAGGGAATTGGCACAGACCGGCGCATGGAGCAACCATGCTGTCCCGGCGACCCGCCGCAACGCAGGCGGATAACGACCAGGAGGTTCGGTCTTCGCATGGCGCAGTTTGCCGACAGTAGCCGCCGGGCACTTCTCGCGTCCCGGCCCGGGTTTCTGAATCGAACGGGGCCATGGACAGCATTCTTCTCCTAGCGGGGTTGATCGGGCTGATCCTTGCCGGTGCGCCGATCGCGCTCGCCATGATCATCCTGCCAACGATCTACATTCTCATCACCGACGCCGCGCCGTTGCTGACGGTACCGCACCAGATGTACGAGGCGCTGGCCAAGTTTCCGCTGGTCGCCATTCCCTTCTTCATGCTGACCGGGGAACTGATGAACAGTTCCACCGTGACCGAGCGCATCCTTCGCCTCAGCAGCGCCATCGTCGGCCGCATGCGCGGCGGGCTGGCACAGGTCAATGTCGTGGCGAGCATGTTCTTTGCCGGCATGAACGGCTCGGCTGTCGCCGATACCGCGACCATCGGCACGATCATGATCCCGCAGATGAAGCGCCGCGGCTACGGTGCCGACTTCGCCGCGGCGATCACCGCGATCGGCTCGACGATCGGCGGCATCATCCCGCCCAGCATCGCAATGATCATCCTGGCGAGCGGCGCCAATCTGTCGGTCGGCGCGCTGTTTGCCGGCGGTGTCCTGCCCGGCCTGGCGATCGGCGGGCTGCTCATGCTCGCCTGCTGGTTCATCGCCCGGATCCGCGGCTACGAGCGGGGCGAGGAGGCCTTCTCGATCGCGGGCCTCCTCAAGGCATTGAAGGATGCCGTCTTCGCCCTGATCGTTCCGCTGGTATTGGTGGCCGGCATCCTGGGCGGCTGGTTCAGCTCGGTCGAGGCCGGCGCGATTACCGCCGCCGTGGCGCTCGCCGTCGGCTGCCTGGTCTATCGTTCGATCTCGCTGCGTGGCCTGTTCGGCGCGTTCGACAGGACGCTCCGGATGAGCGCCTCTGTCTTCGTCATCATCGCCGCCGCCGGCCCCTTCACCTGGCTGCTGACGCGGATCGGCACGCTGGCGCAGCTCGAAAGCTGGCTCACCTCGCTGGCCGGCAGCCCGCTGATCTTCGCCATGGCGCTGCTCGGCCTGATCCTCGTTGCCGGCATGTTGATGGACGCCACCGCCAACATCATCGTTCTCGGGCCCATGCTGGTGGCGACGAGCGAGGCCGCCGGTTTCGAGCCAGTGCAAGCGGCGATGGTGGTCGTCGTCGGGTTCCTGCTCGGAATCGTCACGCCGCCGGTCGGCGTCTGCTATTTTACCGCCAGTGCCATCGCCGGCGCTCCGCTGGAACGGGTGGCGATCCAGCTTGTTCCGTTTCTCGCGATCGAACTGCTGGTCCTGATTCTCATGCTGGCGATCGCGCCGTTCACCCTGGCACTGCCCAGGGTGCTCGGCTTCATCTAAGAGGGCTGTCGTGCGGCTGCTCCGACTGTTCGACTGGATCCTGACGCGGGGAATTTCCACCGTCTGCGGTCTGCTGCTCGCGGTCATGGTCGGCTTCACCGTCTACACGGTCGTGATGCGGACGGTCTTCCTCGATCCGCCGTTCTGGGGCGATACGCTGACCCTCTTCGCCAATGTCTGGCTGGTGATGCTGGCCTTCGCGATGGCGGTGCGTACCGAGACGAACATCGCGATCGAGTCGGTCTACGGGATCCTGCCGGCTCGTTTCACGAGGGTGCTGCGCCTGCTCTGGCTGGTGCTGTTCGCCGCGGTCGGCGCGATCATGGCGATTTTCGGCTACCAGGCCGCGGATCGCATTCTTGGCGCTTTCTGGGAACTCGGCAACATGCCGAAGTCCTACCCGATGATGATCCTGCCGATAGCCGGCTTGCTTATCTTTCTGGCCGCGAGCCTCACCATCGCCGAACATGTCGGCGTGCTCGAAAGACGCGGCCAAGGCGACGATCCACAAAAGCAAAACTGAAAACGGGGAGGTAGTGCGATGAACTTACGTATGCTGACAGGCCTGCTGGCGCTCGCGGCGGCGATCAACCTCGGCTCCGCGCCGGCGTCCGCGCAGGAAAAGATCACCTTGCAGCTCGGCACCGCGTCGGCCCCGGCGTGGTCGCTCGGGCAGGTGATCGACCAGGTGCTGAAACCCAAGGTCGCGGAATATTCGGACGGCCGGATCGACATCGTGGTCCATAACGGCGGCTCGCTCTGCAGCGAACATGCCTGCGTCGAGCAGCTCGGTCTCGGCCAGATCGACATCGCGACCGTTTCCAGCGGCAATGTCGGGGCCTTCGGAACCACTTTCGACCTCATCAACCTGCCCTTCGTGTTCAAGGACCAGGACGCGGCGAGCGACATTCTCAACGGCTGGCTCGCCGAGGAACTCGGGAAGCGGACGGTGAAGGAGATGAAGATGCATCTCATCGCCCTCGTCCCGGTTGGCGGCTTCCGCCAGATCGTCAATACCCAGCGCGAGGTTCGCGTACCCGCCGACCTGGCCGGCCTGAAGATCCGCGTCACCAAGAGCCCGACCGAGTTCAACCTGGTGAAGGCCTGGGGGGCGGCGCCGGTGCCCTATGACTGGTCGTCGCTCTACGAGGGCCTGCAATCCGGCGTCGTGCAGGGGATGTACCTGCAGAATACCTTCACCGCCGCCGGCAAGTTCTACGAGGTGGTGAGCAATATCACCACGGTCAGCGCGGCCTGGAGCGCACACCCGATCCTGATGAGCCAGAAACGCTACGAGGCGTTGCCCGACTGGGCGCGGGAGGCGATCGACAAGGCCGGGGCGGATGTCCAGCGCGAGGCTTTCCGTTACGATATCGACTGGCAGGACACGGTGGTGAAAGCCATGGAGGGCAAGGTCGCCGTCTATGATCCGACCGAGGCGGAGATGGATCTCTGGCGGGCCGGGGCTCGCGATGCCTGGGTTGCCGTCAAGGGAGCCTATGACCCCGCGCTGGCTCGGCGCATCCTGGCCGAACAGGGACAGGACAAGCTGATCGCCGACCTGGAAGCTGCCGGCGCGCTCTGACGTCGCCGGGCCGGGCCGGAGGCGCGTCCTTCGGCCCGGCATCGCGTCAACCACCGAAGGTGAGCAGCATGATCCCGTTCGTCGACCCCCACCACCATCTGTGGGACGTGGAGCGCAACCGTTATCCCTGGCTGCAGGACGTCGATCACGACCGCGGCTGGGGCGACTGGTCGGCGCTCAGGCGCAACTATCTCGCCGCCGACTTCATGGCCGACGCGGACGGTCTCGAACTGGTCAAATCCGTCCACGTCCAGGCCAACTACGATCCGTCCGACCCGGTCGGGGAAACGCGCTGGCTGCACGAAATCGCCGCCGACCCGGCCGCTCGCGGTATCCCCCATGGCATCGTCGCCTTCGCCGACCTGTCCGCGCCCGACGCGGCCCGGACGCTCGACGCCCATCTGGAATGGCCACGGGTGCGCGGCATCAGACAGGTGCTGAACCGCCATCCCGATCCGAAGCTGAACCGTGCACCGCGGGACTTCCTGGGTGATCCGCGCTGGCGCGACAATCTCGGCCTGCTGGCCGGGCGCGGCCTGTCCTTCGATGCGCAGGTCTATCAT
Organism: Oceanibacterium hippocampi; assembly: GCF_900172325.1. Taxonomy (GTDB): domain Bacteria; phylum Pseudomonadota; class Alphaproteobacteria; order Sneathiellales; family Sneathiellaceae; genus Oceanibacterium; species Oceanibacterium hippocampi. Next base: position 97,623 of record NZ_FWFR01000004.1, read on the forward strand.
CATCAGATGAAGGATCTCGCGGAACTTGCCCGGCGTTACCCTGACCTCGCCATCGTCCTCGACCACGCCGGCATGCCGGCGGAGCGAGACCCGGAGAACCTGGAGGGCTGGCGGCAGGCGATGGCGCGCCTCGCCGAGGCGCCGAACGTGGTCGTCAAGCTGAGTGGCTTCGGCATGGTCGATCTCACCTGGACGCCTGACAGCATCCGGCCCTTCGTCCTCCACTGCATCGACTGCTTCGGGCCGTCACGCTCGATGTTCGCCTCCAACTTCCCGGTCGACAAGCTGATGAGCGGGTATCGGCGGCTCTGGGAGGCGTTCGACTCCCTCACCGAGGACTTCTCCGACGACGAACGTCGCGAGATGTTCCGGGGAACGGCCGAGCGCATTTACCGCATCTGACGCCGTCTGCTGTCGGCGGTCGCCGTCAGCTCTGGGCCTGCAGAACGGCTTCGCGCCGCTTCCGCGGAATCTGGATCGCCGTGACCAGCGCCGTCACGGCGACGCCGGCGGCTGTCCAGATTGGTCCGAAGCCGATCACCGTAGCGAGCAGCGCGATGCCGGCGCCGCCGAGCAGCAGGCGTTCCGTCGTGCGGGTCTGGACGAGCCAGAAACCTTGCGTCGCCGAGGCCGCCAGGACCGCCGCGCCGGTGCTCAGGACCGCGGCCATGGCCGAATCCGATGCCGATCCGCCGCGCAGCAGCAAGGCACCCTGATAGACGAAAAGGAAGGGCAGGATATAGAGCATGATCGACAGTCGCGTCGCCTCCCACGCAGTGCGGAAATAGCCGCATCCGGCGATCGCGCTCGCCGCAAGTGCGGCCGCCGCAACCGGCGGCGTGACGGCGGACATGACGGCGAAATAGAGGATGAAGAAATTCGCCGCGAACAGGTCGACCCCGCTCTCGACGAGGATGGGGCCGGCGATCGCGCTGACCAGGATATAGGCGCCGACAGTCGGGATCCCGGCGCCGAGGATGACGCACATCACGGCCGTCATGACGAGGACCAGGACCATCGATCCGCCGGACAGGAAGTCGATGGCGGAGCCGAGCGGCACCGCCGCCCCGGTCGCGGTAACCGATTCCGCGAGCAGGCCGATGGTGCCGATGACGACGGCGATCGTCGCCCCCATCTTGGCACCGGCGACGAGGCCCTGGAAAAGCTTCACCACGAAGTCACGCAGCTCGGTCGCCAGCGTGGCGAGCGGCCGGTCCGGCCGGGCCAGCATCAGGTCGATCGGGATCATTGCCAGGCGGGTCGCGACCAGCGTGACGATCGCCCAGAAACCGGCGAAGGAAACCGAGTAGAGGTTGATCAGGAAATAGACGAGCGCGCCGGTCGGGATCACGAAGACGGGCAGGAAACGGATCAGGATGCGCAGGTCCGGCGCGATTTCCTGGCGCTGGATGTTGAGCCGGCGCGACTTGAAATAGACGCTCGCGAGCAGCGCGATATAGAACAGCGCGGCCGGGATCACGGCCGCTGCCGCGACCTCGAGATAGCCGACCGAGAGGACCGCCGCCATGATGAAGGCGACCGAACCCATGATCGGCGGGACGAGCTGTCCGCCTGTCGAGGCGGCGGCCTCGATGGCGCCGGCGATGGCGGGGGGATAGCCCTCGCGCTTCATGATCGGGATGGTGTAGCTGCCGGTGATCGCGACATTGGCGACCGCGGCTCCGGTCACCGTGCCCATGAGGCTGGAGCTGACGACCGCGCTCAGCCCGGCGCCGCCCGGGAAAGCCCGACTGATCGCCTTGCCGATCTCGATGAAGGCGCGGTTGCCGTCCATCGACTGCAACAGCGCGCCGAACACCATGAACAGGAATATGAAGTTGGCGGAGATCGCCATGAACTGTCCGTACAGCCCGCTGTAGAGGCCGATCGACAGGTTCGAAACGACGGTATCGAACGGGATGCGGCTGGCGGCCGCCTCGGTGGGCAGCATGTAGCCCCAGAAATTGTAGATCACCGCGATAAGCGCGATGATCGGCAGCGCCGGCCCCCAATGCTGGCGGGTCGCCTCCAGCACCAGCAGCATCATCGCCACGCCGACCCAGACGTCGAACTGTTCGGGGAAACCCTGGCTGACGATCAGGTCGTCGTAATAGAACTGGACGTAGAGCGAGCAGAAGAGCGACAGCGCGGCGAGCAGCACAAGCCATGTCCGGCGCAGCGCGCTCGGCGTCTCGATCGCGGCGCCGAGCAGGACAAGCAGCATGGCCAGTCCGAGATGGGTATTCTGAACGAGGACGGATGGCTGGAGCGGCGTCTGCGTCGCCGTGAGCTGATACAGCGTCATGGCAAGCGCGAGAACCGAGAGCAGGCGGGCCGCAAAGCTGCGCATGGTGTCTCCTGGGGACACGCGAGAACCCCGCCGCCGGTTGGCGACGGGGTCTCCGCGTCCTACTGACTTACTGAATCAGGCCTGCTTCCCGATAGGCGCGCGCCGCGCCCGGATGCAGCTTCTCCGTCAGCCCGTACGGCAGGAAGGCCGGCGTGAACAGCACGCCGAGCCCGCCGGCTGCGTTGATCTCCTTGAGATGCGCCAGGGTCTGGCGAACGAACTCGTAGGCCAGGTCTTCGGGGAACGTGGCGTCGACCGCGACGAAGTCCGGGTTCGCGTAAAGCGTCACGTCGCCGTCCTGAATCGGCAGCGTTCCGGCCGGAATCTTGAGGATGTGATAGGGCACGCCGCGTTCGTCATGAGTCTTGCGCAGCGCTTCCTCGGTCCAGGGGACGATGTGGAAGTTGCGGCCGGTCTGTTCGAGATTGAGGATGCCCGGCACGACGCCGACCTTCTTGTCGGCGGCATTGTACCAGCTCAGCACCAGTCCGACGTCGATGGTGCCGTCCTGCAGGCCCGAGAAAATATCGCCGAACGAGAGATACTGCAGGTTCACCTTGTCGAAGATGCCGAGCGCCTTCAAGGTTTCCTCGGCCATGACGGTCGCGGTACCGGCCTTCGGGCCGAGCGCCACGGTGTGACCGACGAGGTCTTCCGGCGTGTTGATGTCCGGATCGGCGGTGGCGAGCATCCAGATCGGCCAGGTGGCGTTCATCAGCGCCCTGATTTCCAGCGTACCAAGCCCGTCCTTGAACGGCGACTGCTTCGTGGAGGCGAGCCACGGGCTGATCGGATCGGTGTTGAAGACCAGGTTCTGACGCTGATCGGCGCCGATCGCGAAACGCAGGTTGTAGACATAGCCCTGGGTGGGCTGTGGCTTGCTGCGCAGGATCTCGGAATTCTTCTCAAGAATGCGCCCGATGCCGAGAGCCCATTCGTATTCGCCGATTCCCGCCGGCGCGGTCAGGTGATCGACCGTCGTCTGGGCGGCGCTGCCCCCTGTCACCGCGATCAGTGACAGGCCGGCCAGCGTGAGCGTGGCCATTTTTCGCACCAAGGCGCGCGCGGTTATCTGCATAGGAATCCTCCCGTTGTGTCACCCGGCCCCCGCCACGGGCAGGGGCCTATATTATGTCGCCGGAATTTCTGTCGCCCGACGTTGACATACTGATTGCCGACAATCTTAATTATGGATTGGCAGGGATACGGTGTCCAGTGCCGTGAACTGCGGAGAAGGGGAAATCCAGGCGATGGCGACGATCGATTACAAGGTTCCGCTCGGGCGGCTTGACCATGTGGGGCAGGGCCTCAGCCGGCCCGAATGCATTCTCGCGCAGCAGAACGGCGTACTCTGGATTTCCGACGACAAGAGCGGCGTCGTGAAGCTGTCGCCCGACGGAACGCAGGAGCGGATCGGCGAGCTCGGCGGGGCGCCGAACGGCATCGCCATGGACCGCGACGGGTCTTTCGTCGTCGCGAACATCGAACACGGGACCCTGCAGCGGCTGAACCGTGACGGGTCAAGCGAGATCATGCTGTTGGAACTCGACGGCACGCCGCTCGGCGCGGTCAATTTCGCGATCTTCGACAGCGCCTGGCGCCTCTGGGTTTCGGTTTCGACCCGCACCGTTCCGCGCCGGGAGGCGATCACCGATCCGCGGCCGGACGGCTACGTGATGCTGATCGACCGGGGTGTCGCCAGGATCGTCGCCGACGGCTTCTATTTCACCAACGAGGTGCGCCTGAGCCTGGACGAGAAGATTCTCTACGTTGCCGAGACCACGCGCGGGCGCGTGACCGCCTTCGACATCGACGGCGCGGGCAACCTGTCGAACCGCCGCATTCACGGGCCGGACGGTTTCTTTTCCGGGGCGCTGGTGGACGGCGTGACCGTCGATGCGGACGGCGCGCTCTGGATCACCGAGATCAGCCGGAACGCGCTGATCGTCGCGCCGCCCGAAGGCGATCCGGTCATCGCGGTCGAGGATCCGACGAGCGGTCCGATGCATTTCCCCACATCGATCACCTTCGGTGGGCCCGAACTGCGCGATGCCTACGTGGGTTCGTTGAAGATGGACCGGCTGGCGCATTTCCGCGCACCGGTCGCCGGCCCGCCCCCGGTGCACTGGCGGATCGGCTGACGCTGAGGGGCGGGGTCAGTCGGGCGTCCCGTTCCTGCGGTTCTCTTCCTTCAGAAGCTTGATGGCCATGTTCTTGGATCGCTCGACCAGCGTGTGAACGGCCGCTTCGGCGCCGTCGCCGTCGCCCTTCTCGATCAGCTTGAGAAGTCGGGTCCAGTTCTGGACCGATTGCCGCCTGCGTTCGTTGGTCGAGAGGCCGAGACGGGAATAGCGCAAGGTCTGGTGCAGCAGGGACAGGATGATGGAGGTCAGCCGCTCGCTCCCTGTGCGCGCGCAGAGCAGAAGGTTGAGTTCCTGCACTTCCGCCAGGTAGCTGTCGGTGACGTCCTCGGTTTCGTCCTTCTCCAGCAGGCTGCTCAGATGTCGCAGCCCGGCCCACAACTCTTCGACGAGTGCCTTGTCGCCCTTCAGCGCGGCGCGGCGCCCGGCGAGGCCGAGCAGCATGGACCGGATCTCGAAGACATCCTCGACCTCCTGCACGGTCAGTTTCGTGACGATGGCGCCCCGACGCGGCTGGATGCGGACCAGCCCCTCCTTCTCGAGGATGCGCAAGGCCTCGCGTACCGGGCCGCGGCTGACCTGAAACCGTTCGGAGACGGCGATCTCGTGGATGCGATCCCCCGGTTCGTACTCCCCATGGACAATGGACTCGGCGAGTTGCGCAGCGATCTGTTCGGAGAGTGACAGCGCCTCGCTGCCGGATATCGCCGGGCGAATGGCGCTGATCGACTTGGTCGTGCGCGTCGACATATTAGCCATCTTTTATCCTGTTATTTGACCCTGTCTTGCAAAGGTCAGCATAGAAATGACTTGGTCAACGTCAAAATGCCGTATGCGACTAAAAGTTGTCGCCTCCTGGCGGGCCATTTTCTTCGGTATCCAGGAGTTTGTCCGAAGCCGAACGATGCCGTTCTGGGGCGGGGGGCGAGGGGATAACCGATCTGCTGCTATTGCAGGGCACGGAGCTCGCGGAACTTGCCGGCCACGAAGTTTCCGATGAACTCGACTTCCTCGGACCATGTTTCCTTCAGCGCGGCGATCGCCATCAGGCGCGATTGTATCGGCGGGTCCGCGTCGAAGCGACGGATAAGATTCACCATGTCCGGGCGAATGATCGACGGAGTGATGACGGCGAATCCCAGGCCGGCGGCGACCAGTTCGCTGGTGACCAGAAGCGAATTGCAGCAGTTCAGGGAATTCGGCACCAGTCCGCCGGTATCGAACCATTCCCGGATCGCGCTGCCGATGGTCGATCGATCCGATTGGGCGAAGATCGCCTGGTCGACCAGCTTGGCCGGGGTCAGGGTCTGCCCGGCAAGCGGGTGGGAGACCGGACCCATCCAGGCGAGATCGACGTCGCCAAGCGGCCGGATGACGATACCGGCCGAGGCGACGGCGCCCGTGGTGATCGCGACGTCGAGCTGCCGGTCGTCAAGCTGTCGCAGCAGTTCCGCGCCGACGTCGACCGCCAGTTCGACCCGCAACCGGGGCCGGTTCCGATTGAGTTCCCGGATCAGGCCGGGGAGCGCGAGGTGAGCGACGGTTTCGACCACGCCGAGACGGAGCAGCCCGCGCAGCTTGTCGCTGCTGCCCTCGTTCTGGATCTCCCGGGCGAGCGTCAGCATCTGTTCCGCCTGGGCCTGGATCGCCTTGCCGGATTCGGTCAGGCGGACCTTCGCGCCCGAGCGGTCGAACAGGGGATAGCCGAGGTCGCGTTCCATCTCGCGTATGCGGCCCGAGACAGAGGGCTGGGTGACGCAAAGTTGCCGCGCGGCGGCGTGGAACGAGCCCAGCCGTGCGATCCAGTAGAAGGTCTCTATCTGGGCCAGCGTCAGTCTCATGATAGGAAAAACCTATCAGGCGAGGCGAAAAAATCAATTAGATACGATCATGAGCCGCCGTGTAGCGTTTCAGTGCCGCTGTCGTCGGCAGTGGAATCAACAGGGGAAGCAGAACCATGAAAAAAATCGTTCCGGCACTGATGTCACTAGCGTTCGTGGCGGCTGCCGCGAATCCGGTGGGCGCCGAAGAGCTTCAGAGGCTTCAATTGAAGGTCATCGGCGGCTGGACCAATGTCGCGATGACGACTGCCCTGGAACAGCCGTTCTGGGAAAAGCGACTGCCTGAAATGTCAGGGGGCAAGATCACAGCGGATTTCAACAGCCTCGACACGCTGGGGCTCAAGGGTAACGAGACGCTGCGGCTGCTCAGCCTCAAGATCGCCGACGTGGTGACGGGGCCGGTGAGCTTCGTCGCCGGTGATTTCAAGCTCTATGACGGCCTCGACCTGTCGGGCGCGATCCTCGACATCGGCACGATGCGAAAGGCTGCGAACGCCTATCGCCCGGTGATCGAGAAGAACATGCAGGAGAACTTCAAGGCGCATCTCCTCATGATGTGGCCGTCGCCGCCGCAGGTCCTGTTCTGCAAGGGCGAGATCAAGGGCGTTGCCGACCTCGCCGGCAAGAAGATCCGCACCTTCAACCAGACGCTGTCGGACTTCGTTGAGGCGGTCGGCGGGACGCCGGTCAACATCTCGTTCGCCGAAGTGGTTCCGGCGCTGCAGCGCGGCACGGCCGATTGCGGCATCACCGGCACGGGCTCGGGCAACACCGCCAAATGGTGGGAAGTGACCGACCATCTGTATCCCCTCGTGCTCGGCTGGGCGCCCTGGTTCAGCGCCATGAACAACGACACCTGGAACAGCCTCGACGAGCCCACGAAGGCATTCCTGACCGACGCCTTCGCCAAGCTCGAGGACGATCTCTGGGCCCTGGTCGACGACATTGCGACGGAGGCCGTCAACTGCAACATCGGCGTCGGCGAGTGCAAGACCGGCATCAAGGCGAACATGAAGCTCGTAGAGGTATCGGAGGCGGACCGCGCCCTGCTGGCCGGCATGGTAACCGAGACCATCCTGCCGCGCTGGGCCGAACGCTGCGGCGAGGCCTGTGCTGCCGACTGGAATGCGACGGTCGGCAAGACGCTCGGCTTCGAAGCCAAGGCCAACTGACGATGACGGAGCGCAGCACACAGGCAGCACGTCCGGTACTTGATGTGCTGCGCGCCGTTTCGTCGGCTCTGCTGCTCGCCGGCGGCCTGCTGATGGTCGTGGCGACAGTGGCGATCATCGTCGAGATCGCGATGCGTCAGATGTTCAACGCGTCGCTGGGCGGTGTCGACGAGCTGGCCGGCTTCGCCCTTGCGGTCGGGACGTCCTGGAGCTTCGGTTCCGTCCTGTTCGACAAGGCGCATGTCCGCATCGATACGCTCTATCGCCGGATGGGCGAGCGTAACCGCGCCCTCTTCGACATCGTCGGTCTCGTCGGCACGGCGATCTTTGCCGGCACGCTCCTGATCTTTGCCGTCGAGGTCGTGCAGTCCAGCATGCGCTTCGGAGCGACATCGCAGAGTTCGCTGGCCATACCGGTCGCCCTGCCCCAGGCGCTCTGGCTTGGCGGCCTGGCCTGGTTCCTCGTTGTGACCCTGGCGTTGCTGGTCGCGAGCCTCAACGCGGTACGCAAGCGGAACTGGCGCGAGGTCGGCCAGATTGCCGGGACCCGTGGTCTGAACGACGAGATCCGGGCGGAACTGGAAGATTCGGGAAGTCGCCTCGGCGACCTGCAGCGGGAGACAGGGAAATGATCGGCTTTGCTGTCTCCGCGATGGCCCTGCTTCTGGCACTCGGTGTGCCGGTCGCGGTGGCTCTGGGGCTGCTCGGTATCGGCCTTTCGGAATTCTTCAGCACGCTGCCGCTGGTGCGGGCGATCGGCGAAGTGGCCTGGTCCTCGTCGACCGGGTTCCTCATGGTCAGCGTGCCGCTCTTCGTTCTTCTCGGCGAGATCCTGTTGCGCGCCGGGATCGCGGACCGGATGTACTCGGCCGTCGCGGCGTGGCTGTCCTGGATGCCCGGCGGCCTGATGCATGCCAATGTCGGATCGAGCGGACTGTTCGCGGCGATGTCCGGGTCGAGCGTAGCGACCGCGGCGACCATCGGCACCACCGCCATGCCGCAGATGGAGAAATACGGCTACAGCCCGAAACTGTTCCTCGGCACGCTCGCTGCCGGCGGCACGCTCGGCATCCTCATCCCGCCCTCGATCAACCTGATCGTCTACGGTCTGATCACCAACGCCTCAATCCCGCAGCTGTACCTGGCCGGCATCGTGCCGGGGCTGCTCCTGATGCTGCTGTTCATGACGATCGTCGCGATCGCCTGCACGATCTGGCCGAGCCTCGGTGGCCGGAAGGTCGATGTCGGCTGGAACGAACGGCTGGCGCTGCTCGGCGAATTCATCCCGCCGACCTTCATCTTCGTCGTGGTCATCGGCTCGATTTATCTCGGCTGGGCGACGGCGACGGAATCGGCGGCGCTCGGGGTCGGGGCGGCAACCCTGCTGACCGTTCTCAAGGGGCGGTTCACCATCGCGATGTTCCGCTCCGCCGTCGAGAACACCATGCGGACGACCGGCATGATCATGCTGATCGTGGTGGCGGCGTTCTTCCTGAATTTCGTCATGACCGCGCAGGGCCTGACCACGAAGGTCGTCAACCTGGTCACGACGCTGGAACTGTCGTCCGCCGGGCTGATGCTCGCGGTGATCGTTTTCTATCTCGTCCTCGGTTGTTTCATGGAGACCATGGCGATGATGATCGCGACGATCCCGATCGTCGCGCCGGTCGTGTTCGCCGCCGGTTTCGACAGCGTCTGGTTCGGTGTCGTCGTCGTGGTGCTCATGGAGGCGGCGATGATTACCCCGCCGGTCGGCATCAACCTGTTTGTCATTCAAGGCATGCGTGCCAGGGGCGGAATAAGCGACGTGGCGTACGGCACCCTGCCGTTCCTGCTCGCGATTTTCGCCCTGCTTGGCCTGCTCATGGCCTTTCCTGAAATAGCACTGTTCCTGCCGTCGCTTCTGAGGTGAAGCGCTTCGGACGGGTCGTATTTCGTCTTCGGTAGCAGCCGACGCTGCTTGCCCCGGCTTCGTGACGTTGAGAGACCATGAAATGAGTAAGACCTATCGCATCGGCATCGATATCGGCGGGACCTTCACCGACATTGCGCTCGTCGACGACGAGGGTACCGTGGAGATCCGGAAAGTTGCCTCGACGCCGGACGACTACAGCCGAGGCATTGCACTCGGCCTGAAGGCGATCATCGATGATTTCGGGATCGATCCGGGGCGCGTCGCCGGCATCGTCCATGCGACGACGGTGGCCACGAATACCATCCTGGAATTCAAGGGCGCGGTGACCGGCCTGATTACGACCGCGGGCTTCCGCGATGTTCTCGAGATCCGCCGGCTGCGGATCCCCGTTCTCTACGACCTGCAGTACGACAAGCCGCAACCGCTGGTGCCGCGGCGCCTGCGGCTCGAGGCCCGCGAACGGCTCCGTCCCGACGGCAGCGTCAAGACCCCGCTCAACGAAGACGATGTCGCGCGCGCGGCGGAGGTTTTCCGCCGGGAGAAGGTCGAGGCGGTCGCGATCAGCTATCTGCACGCCTACGCCAACCAGGCGCACGAGATACGGACCGAGGAGATTCTCCGCGATGCGCTTGGAGACGGGGTCTATATCTGCCGTGGCGCGGAGATCCTGCCCGAGATCCGGGAATACGAACGGACCTCGACGGCGGTCGTGAATGCCTATGTCGGCCCGGTGATCCGGAATTACGCCGACGCGCTGGCCGGGCGGCTGGCGGAAATCGGCATCGACGCGCCGATCGAGATGATGCATTCCGGCGGCGGCATCATGCGCCTCGCGGCATCGGTCAGGCGCGCCGCCGCGCTGGTCGAATCCGGGCCCGCCGCCGGCGTCATCGCCTGCGCCCGCCTCGTGCGCGGTGAGGGCCGGGGCGCCAACATCATTTCCTTCGACATGGGTGGCACGACCGCCAAGGCGGCGCTGATCGAGAATGGCGCGGCGGCCCGGACCGACGAGTACGAGGTCGGCGCCGGCATCAACCTGTCGAGCAAGCTGGTCAAGGGCGGCGGCTACCCGATCAAGATGCCGTTCATCGACGTTTCCGAGATCGGTGCCGGCGGCGGCAGCATCGTGTCGCTGGACAGCCTCGGGCGGGTCGCGGTCGGGCCGGAAAGCGCGGGCTCGATGCCTGGGCCGGTCTGCTACGGCCGCGGCGGTACGCAGGCGACGCTGACCGACGTGTTCGTCACGCTCGGCTACATCAACGACGTGACGCTGGCCGGCGGCTCGATCGAGGTCGATGCCGAAGCCGGCCGCGCCGCCCTGCGGCAACAGATATCCGACCCGCTGGGACAGGATCTCGCGGTCGCCGCCCGCGGCATCCTCATGCTCGCGGTCTCGACCATGACCCGGGCGGTCAAGGCGGTCTCCACCTATCGCGGCCGCGATCCGCGCGATTTCTCGCTCATCGCCTTCGGCGGCAACGGCCCGGTGGTCGCGGCCGATATCGCCTCGGCGCTCGGGATCCAGCACATCATCGTGCCGCTGGCGGCAGGCGTGTTTTCGGGCTTCGGCCTGCTGCGCTCCGACGTCGAGCAGGAATTCGTGCAGCCGCTCCTGGTCGATACCAAGCAGATGCCGGCGGACATGCTGCCGGGCATCAAGGCCAGGTTGCGCGACCGCGCGATGGATGCGCTCAGGGCCGACGGATACGACACCGGGCTCGCGGATTATCATTTCAGTGCCGACCTGCGGTATTTCGGCCAGGCCTACGAACTCAACATCCCCGGTGACATGAACGGCGGCGATATCGGTGCGCTGGAAGAGGGTTTCCATTGCGAGCACGAGCGGACGAACGGCCATCGCTCGACCACCGATCCCGTGCAACTGGTCAACGCGCGGCTTTCCGTGACGGTCCCGATGGCCTCGAAGATCGCGCGCTTCGCCCCGGCCCCGCGCTTCGAACGGACCGACCGGCCGGTCAATTTCGGCGAGGGCCCGGTCATGACGGCGGTTGTCGGCCGTGAGGCGCTCAAGTCCAGCTACCGCCCCGGCCCGTTCATCATCGAGGATTATGACTGCACCTGCGTGGTGCCACCCAATGCCTCGGCGCGGCTGGATGCCCTTGGCAACATCGAGATTGAGGTAACCCCGGCATGAACCGCGTCGATCCGATTACGCTTGAAGTCATTCGAAACGGGCTTTCGTCGATCGCCGACGAAATGGCGCTCATCCTCATGCGCAGCGCCTATTCGCCGGTTGTCCGCGACATCATGGACTACTCGACCGGGCTCTGCGACACCGAGGGCCGGATCATTGCCCAGGGCCTGACCCTGCCGATCCAGCTCTGCTCATTCCCGCGCGTCATGCGTTTCATCCGGAAACGCTTCGGCAACGACATGGCGCCGGGCGATGTCTTCATCACCAACGACCCCTACGGGTCGGGCGGCCAGCATCTTCCCGACATCTACGTGCTCAAGCCGATTTTCCAGGGGGCCCGCCTGGCCGGCTACGCCGCGACGGTCGCGCATCACACCGATCTGGGCGGCATCGTGCCGGGCAGCGTGGCGATCTACGCGACCGAGATCCAGCAGGAGGGGCTGCGCATCCCGCTGATGAAGATGTACGAGGCGGGTAAGCCCAACCGGGCGCTGTTCGAACTGATCGAGGCCAACACCCGCCAGCCCGTCGAGGTGCTGGGCGATCTCCGGGCCCAGATCGCGGCCTGCCGGACGGCGGAGAAGGGCTTGTTGTCGCTGGTCGAACGCTACGGCGCCGAGGACTTCGGAACCTATATCGACGCCCTGCACGACTATGCCGAGGCGATGATGCGCGAAACCATCCGCGAACTGCCGAACGGCGTTTTCGTTGGCGAGGACTATCTCGACGGCCTCGGCGACCATCCGGAGGCGATCAAGATACGCGCCACCGTCACCATCGCGGACGACACGATCGACATCGACTTCTCCGGCACGTCCGGACAGGTCGCGGCCAGTATCAACTGTCCTATCTCGTTGCCGGAATCGGCCGCCTTCACCGCCATTCGCTGCCTGTCGCATCGCGATATCCCGAACTGTGATGGCTATCTCAAGCCGATTACCGTGCGGGCGCCGGAAGGCTGCCTGCTCAATCCCCTGTTCCCGGCCGCCTGCGGCGCGCGCGGGGTCGTCGGCTATCGCGTCTTCGACACCATCATGCAGGCGCTCGCCAAGGTCATTCCGGCCCGTGCCATCGGCGGCTCGGAAGGCGGGCCGTTCCTGCTGGCCGCCGGCGGTACCTACCAGGGCCGGCAGTTCGTGCTCAACGAGATGCTCGTCGGGACCTGGGGCGCGCGGGCCGATCGCGACGGCATCGAGGGCATATCGAACCCGGCCGCCAACATCTCCAACCAGCCGATCGAGATGATCGAGGCGGAAATGCCGATCGAGGTGGTGCGCTACGGTTTCGTGCCGGATTCAGGCGGGGCCGGGCGCAATCGCGGCGGCCTCGCCTTCGTTCGCGAGTTCCTGTTCCACCAGGACGCCACTTTCACGCTGCGCGGCGACCGGCGTGATCATCCGCCCTACGGCATCGAGGGCGGCGGCGCCGGCGCGCCGTCAGGGCATGTCCTGATAGCGCGCGACGGCTCGGAACGGCTGTTGCCCGCCATGCCGATGCACAATTTCACCGCCAGGGCGGGCGAGATCTTCCGCCTGGTCGGCGCCGGCGGCGGCGGCTTCGGGAACGCGCTGGAACGCGAGCCGGCGCGGGTGCTGGCCGACGTCATGGAAGAGAAGGTGACGGTCGAGGGCGCGGCGCGCGATTATGGCGTCGTGATCGATGCCGAGACCCTGTGCGTCGATCATGACGCGACGCGTATGCTGCGCGAGTCCAGTGCGAAGGAGGCCGTGATATGACCGGCGGAGTAGCCGAACTGAACGAACCGCTCGTTGCCGTGCAAGGGGGGCGGGCGCGGCTTGAGACACCGGCCCTGCTGCTCGATGCGACCGCGTTCGAGGCGAATGTCGCCGCCCTCGCCGAGATGGCCCGGGCGAGCGGCATGGGATTGCGCCCACATGCCAAGACCCACAAATGCGCGGCCATCGCGAAGGCCCAACTGGCCGCCGGCGCACTCGGCATCGCCTGTGCGAAGCCGGGGGAACTGCTGGCCCTGTTCGAGGCCGGCGTCACGCCGCTGATGCTGACCGCCCCGGTCGCGAGCCGGCGCAAGATCGATCGGCTGGTCGAAGCCGCGGCCAGGGGTGCCGAGCTGACCGTCGTGGTCGACCGCGCCGATCTTGTCGCCGCGTATGCCACCGCGGCACGGGCGGCCGGGACGACGGTGGCGGTCCTCGTCGACATCGATACCGGGCTCGGACGCACCGGCGTCGTCACGCCCGAGGACGCGGTCGCCCTCGCCCGGGCGATCGATGCCGAGCAGGGCCTCGCCTATGCCGGCGTCCAGGCCTATGCGGGCAACGTCCAGCATGTCTTCGGGCACGGCGAGCGGCGTGCGGCGAACCAGGCGGCGAATGACCGCCTGCGGTCGGCGCTCGAGGCGCTGAAGGCCGCCGGCTTGCCCGCGGAAATCATCAGCGGTGGCGGCTCGGGCAGCCATCGGCTCGATTTCGAGGCAGATCTGCTGACCGAGGTCCAGGCCGGGTCTTACGTGTTCATGGACGAGGGCTACCGGCCCGTCGACATGCACGGCGCCGGGCAGGAGGTCTTCCACTTCTCGCTGTTCGTCGCTGTCACCGTCATCGCGCACAGTGCCAACGGCGAGGCGATCACCGACGGCGGAACCAAGAGTTTCGCGGTCGATGGCCCGCCGCCGCGCGCCTTCCTGAACGGTATCGAGATCGGCCAGATCGTCTGGGCCGGCGACGAGTTCGGTCGCCTGAAGACCCATCCCGGTCACACGCCGCCGCCGGCCGGGAGCCGCCTGGAATGCACGGTCCCCCATTGTGACCCGACGGCCAACCTCCACGATGTCATTCACCTGGTGCGCGACGATGTGCTGGAAGCGATCTGGCCGATCGAGGGCCGTGGCCTGTCGGACTGAACCAGTACCCTGCATCACCGCCCGGACAGTCCGGCCCGCGAGAGGATAGACCGAACGATCCGGTACCGATTACCGCCAGACAAGGGAGTGTCGCTGAATGTCGGTTTGTATAACGGGATGGGCTCACGGGAAATTCGGAAAATGGCCGAAGAAGGATTCGGAAATCCTGATCGCCGAAGTGGTGGAGGCCGCCCTGGCCCACGCCGCAATCGACCCGGCCGATATCGACGCGATCTACCTGGGAACGATGAACAACGGGTTCCAGAAGCAGGATTTCCAGGCATCGCTCCCGGGCCTGACGTCGAGCGCGTTGCGTTACGTGCCGGCCACGCGGGTGGAGAATGCCTGCGCCACCGGTTCGGCCGCCATTCACGCCGGAATCAACGCGATCGAAGCGCGCAAGGCGCGGAACGTGCTGGTCGTCGGCGTCGAGAAGATGACGGCGGTCTCGACCGAGACGGCGGGCGACCTGCTTCTCGGTGCGAGCTACCGGAAGGAGGAGGCCGACATCGAAGGCGGCTTCGCCGGGGTGTTCGCCTCCATTGCGGAATCCTACTTCCAGGCATTCGGCGACAAGCGTGAAAGCATGGCGCGTATCGCCGCCAAGAATCACCGGAACGGGCTCGCCAATCCCTTCGCGCATATGCGAAAGGATTTCGACTTCGATTTCTGCAACACGGTTTCGGAGAAGAATCCGACCGTGGCGGGGCCGCTCCGGCGGACCGACTGTTCGCTGATTTCCGACGGGGCGGCGGCGGCCGTGCTGTCGGAAGCGGCGCATGCGTTGGCTTTTCCGCGTGCCGTCGCGTTCCGTTCGGCCGTGCAGGTCAACGACTGGCTGCCGCTCAGCCGGCGCAGCAAGACCCATTTCGCGGGCGCGGAGATGGCCTGGACGCGGGCGCTGGCCGATGCCCGGATCGGCCTGGACGATCTTTCGCTCGTCGAGACCCACGACTGCTTCACCATCGCCGAACTCATGGAATACGAGGCGATGGGACTGACGGAATCGGGCCAGGGATTCCGCGCCATCGATGAGGGCTGGACCGAGAAGGACGGCCGGCTGCCGGTCAATCCGTCCGGCGGGCTCAAGTCCAAGGGTCACCCGGTCGGAGCCACCGGCGTGTCGCAGCATGTGATGGCGGCGATGCAACTCGCCGGGGAGGCGGGTGACATGCAGGTGCCCGACGCCCGGCTGGCCGGGATCTTCAACATGGGCGGGGCGGCGGTCGCGAACTTCGTATCGATCCTCGAGCGCGTAAAATGACCGGCCGGAACCCCGCGGGCGGTATTGCGCTCCGCTCGACGCGCGTGATGAATCTCGCCAGCTTCCTCACGCAGGCGTCGCGCCGCCATGGCGATGAGATCGCTCTCGTCTGGCGCGACCGGACATGGTCATGGGCGGACCTCGAGGCCCGCGTCGAGGCGATGGCTGCGGCGCTCAGGGAGAGGTTCGGTGTCGTCAAGGGCGACCGGATCCTGGTGCAGTCCCAGAATTGCAACCAGCTCTTCGAATCCATGTTCGCCTGCTTCCGCCTGGGCGCCGTCTGGGTCCCGGCCAATTTCCGCCAGACGCCGGACGAGGTCGCCTATCTGGCCCAGTCGAGCGGCGCGGTCGGGATGATCTGCAACGCGGCCTTTCCGGATCATGCGGCGGCCGCGCGCCGGCAGTCGAACGCGCTCCGCTTCCTGGTCTCGATCGAGCCTTCGGCGTTCGGCGAGAGCTACGACGCGCTCGTCGATAGCCATCGCGGCCAGCCGGTCGCGGCCGCACCCGTCGACCGGGACGATCCGTGCTGGTTCTTCTACACCTCGGGGACCACCGGCCGGCCCAAGGCGGCGGTCCTGACGCACGGGCAAATGGCCTTCGTCGTCACCAACCATCTCTGCGACCTGATGCCCGGCACGACGAACCGTGATGCGTCGCTGGTCGTCGCGCCGCTCTCGCACGGCGCGGGCATCCACCAGCTCGTGCAGGTGGCGAAAGGAGCCAAGACCGTTCTCCTGCCGACCGAGAAGCTCGACGTCCCGGCCGCCTGGGCGCTGGTCGAGCGGTGGCGGGTCTCCAACATGTTCACCGTCCCCACCATCCTGAAGATGCTGGTCGAGGATCCCTCCGTCTCGCACGCCGATAGGTCGTCGCTGCGTTACGTGATCTATGCCGGGGCGCCGATGTATCGCGCCGACCAGAAGCGCATTCTCGAGGTTCTGGGACCGGTCATCGTGCAGTATTACGGGCTCGGCGAAGTGACCGGGAACATCACGGTCTTTCCGGCGTCGATGCATGCGGCAGACGACAGCCGGGACCTGAGGCCCGGAACCTGCGGCCTGGAGCGGGTCGGCATGTCGGTCTCCATTCAGGATGCCGACGGTCGCGAAGTCGCGCCTGGCGAAACCGGCGAGATCTGCGTGATCGGGCCGGCGGTCTTCGCTGGGTATTACGATAATCCCGAAGCGAACGCGCAGGCCTTCCGCAACGGCTGGTTCCGCACCGGGGATCTCGGTCGGATGGATGCCGAAGGATTTCTCTACATCACTGGCCGCAACAGCGACATGTACATCTCGGGCGGCTCGAACATCTATCCGCGTGAGATCGAGGAAAAGATTCTCATGCATCCCGCGATCCGTGAGGTCGCGGTCGTCGGCGTTCCGCATGAGAAATGGGGCGAGGCGGGCGCCGCCGCGATCGTGCTCAACGACGGATGCGCCTTGACCGGCGACGAATTGAAGGACTGGCTCAAGGGGCAGATCGCCGCCTACAAGATGCCTTCCCATGTCGAGATCTTCGACGAGCTTCCGAAGTCGGGCTACGGAAAGATCACCAAGAAACTGGTGAAAGAGGCGCTCGATGCGAGACGGGCAGGGTCATGACGATCACCCGCTCGACCAGCCACTCCCGCCGGAGGACACTCGTTCATCCGGGAAAGTTCAATCCGGTCCGTATCCAGAGCCTCTATTCCGATACCGCGCGGCATGTCCGGCTGGCGCTGATGCCGGGCTTGAGCCTGTTCGACGGACTAGTCGGGCCGCTTGCCGAGATCGGCATCCACAATGCCTCGACGACGATACTGGGCGGCGCTTTCGACAGTATTCACTATTGCGTGGCGCCGCCCGACCCGACGAGACAGGCGGTGATCGCCTATGGCGATCCGATCGACGCCGGCCGCAGTTACATGATCTTCGGCAACGCGACGCTGGGCCGGGACGCCGACAGAAAACCGCTCGTCCATTGCCATGCCGCCTTCCGGCGCGAGGACGGGCGGGTCAAGGGCGGGCATATCCTGACCGAAAGATGCATCGTCGGGCCCGAACCGGTCTGCGTGCTTGTCACCTCGCTCGACAATTTCGAGCTTCGGCTCGCCTTCGATCCGGAGACGAACATCCTTCTTCTGCAGCCATTCGAGGAGCGGGACCATGACTGAGATGACGTCGGTGACCAACGGCACGATGGGTCGCGTTGCCTATGCGCGGATCGCGCCCAACGAGGACCTGGTGATCGGCGTCGAGAAACTTTGCCTGGCGCACGGTTTCAGGAACGCCTTCGTGCGCGGCGCGCTCGGCAGCCTGGTCGATGCCTGCCTGGGTGCGAACGACGACAAGTTCATCGAGGTCAAGGGTCCCGCGGTAGAGATCGTCAGCCTCGCGGGCGAGGTGCGGTCGGACGAGGATGGCGCGATCAAGGCCGCCCTGTCCGGGGTGGTCGCCGATCCCCAGGGCGAGATCTATGGCGGGCTGTTCGTCGCCGGCTCGAACGCGATCTGCATGACGCTCGAGGTGACGCTGGAGGAGTGGCTGCCAGCCGGCGATTGATCCCGCGGCATCCGCGGCGAAGCGCCTAGGGCTTCGAGCGGCGAACTCGGTTGCCCGGCAACGCCGAGGGGAGGATCTCCTTGGCCTCCGGCGGTTGCGCGCCGTAAAGCGCGCGGAACCAGAGGGTGGTCAGCACTTCCGCGACATTTTCCTCGTCCCGCGCCACATTCACCAGGCGCGGACTCGCCCTGACGAATATCTCGCGCAGCAGTTCGTCGGCCATGCCGATGATTGCGCGCACCGCGAGGATCGACTGCGGCTTGTCGAGGAGAGCCGGCGGCGCATCGATCCGGCGCGACAGATCCCGCAGGACGACCTTTGCCCAGCGATGGTTGAGAAAATCCATCGAGCGGGAGAGTTCCGGCCGCTCGTGCATCAGCGCCTCGTGCCCGACCCGGATGCGGGCGTTGCGCGCGTAGCAGGCCACGTAGAATCGATTCATGCGGTAGATCGTCTGAAAGGCGCTGTCTCCGGGCCGCGCGCGCGGGCGGTATCGCCGCATCAGCGCGGTGAAGGCACGGCTCACCGCGATTGCCGCGTCCGACCGGTTCGGAAAATACAGATAGAAGGTGCCACGGGCCACCCGGGCATGCTCGACGATTTTCTCGATTGTCAGCTTTTCGTAGCCGACCCGGTCCATCTCCGCCGCGGTCGCGGCGATCAGCCCGAGCCGCGTGCGCGCACGCTTGGGTAGCGAACGCGCATTGTCGGCCCGCTCCCGCAACAGGTCAGGCAGATAGAAAACCGGAATGTCGGAACGCTGGATCTTCGTCACCACAGGATGTTGACATGCGTCAAAAATGACGTCAACATCATAACTGACATCAGCGTCATAAATAATAAAAGTGCAACCGTAAAGAACGGCGCCGGGTGTCTCGATCGCGACGAGGTCAGTAGGAATGGGGGAAGGATGTCTGGAGCAGCCGTCAGTTTTCGCGGTGTGAGCAAGCGCTACGGCCCGGTGGACGCGCTCGCCGACTTCGATCTCGAGGTCAAGCCGGGCGAGTTCATGACTTTCCTCGGGCCGAGTGGCTCGGGCAAGACAACCGCGCTCAATGTTCTCGCCGGCTTCACCCATGCGACCGCCGGCGAGGTCATGATCGACGGACGCTCGGTCGGCGGGCTGCCGCCGGAACAGCGCAACGTCGGCATGGTCTTCCAGAGCTACTCGCTCTTCCCGCACATGAACGTTTTCGAGAATGTCGCTTTCCCGCTGCGCCTGCGCGGTGTGGCGAAGGCGGAGGTGGCGCGCCGCGTCGGCGAATCGCTGGACATGGTACGGCTGGCCGATCTTGGCGGGCGGATGCCGAAGGAGCTGTCGGGCGGCCAGCGTCAGCGCGTGGCCTTTGCCCGCGCCGTGGTGTTCGAGCCGCCGGTCCTGCTGATGGACGAGCCGCTGGGCGCGCTCGACCTGAAGCTCCGGCAGGCCATGCAACTCGAGATCAAGCGCTATCACGCGCAACTGGGGTGCACGATCGTTTTCGTCACGCACGACCAGGGAGAGGCGCTGGCGCTCTCCGACCGGATTGCCGTGATGGGCGAGGGGCGGATCGCCCAGGTCGATACGCCCGACCGGATCTATGACTATCCGAAGAGCCGCTACGTGGCCGAGTTCATCGGCAAGACCAACATCCTGACGCTGGAACCGGGCAATGCCGGTGCCGTCCGCATCGTCGAACTCGGCTGCGACGTGCCCGCCCAGGGTGCGTTGGCCGAGGCGCGGATGATCAGCGTGCGGCCGGAGAAGATCGAGCGCGCGGCCGGTCGCCGCGAGGGGCTGATCGACTTCACCGCCCGCATCGACGAGGTGCTGTTTCTCGGCGACCTCGTTCACTACAGCGCCGTGCTGCCTGGCGGGGGGGCGCTTCTCTTCCAGGAACATCGCGGGCCGGGGGCAACCGTGCTTGCCCGCGGCGACACCATCGAACTCGGCTTTCTGCTGAGCGACGCCTTGCCGGTCTCCGGCAGGGAAGCGGCGGCGACTGCGGTCGGCGCCTGAGACAGGGATACTAACGGGAGGTCTACATGACGAGACGCAGACACATCTTCAGTGCCGTGCTCACCGGCGCGGTCCTCGGCCTTGCCACGCTCGGTACCGCCGTTGCCGACGAAATCGCGGTCAGCGGTTCGGGCGGCGTGGTCGCCGAGGTGAACGAGAAATACTTCTTCCCGGCCTTTACCGAAGACACCGGCTGGACGATCAAGCAGGTCGGTGCCGAAGCCAAGCGGATGGCCGAAATCGAAGCCATGGTGCGGGCCGGCAACACGGTATGGGACGTTTCGGAAATTTCCGCGTCCGATTACCCGCTTGCGGTGAAGAAGGGGCTTCTGGAGCCGATCGACTACGCGCTGGTCGATCCGGACAACAAGCTGCCGGAAATGGCCCGCAAGGAGTTCGGCGTCGTGGCGGCGAGCTATTCGACCGTGCTGGTCCAGCGCCTCGACAAGAATCCCGACGGCAAGAAGATGGAATCCTGGGCGGATTTCTGGGACGTCGAAACCTTCCCGGGTCCGCGTTCACTGCGCGGCCGTCCGGAATACAATCTGGAGTTCGCCCTCCTCGCTGAAGGGGTGGCCAAGGAAGATCTCTACAAGATCCTCTCGACCAAGGAAGGCGTCGAGCGCGCCTTCGCCAAGCTCGACGAGATCAAGGAGCATATCCCGGTCTGGTGGACCTCGGGCGCCCAGTCGGTGCAGCTTCTCTCGGACGGCGAGGTGTTCTACTCGACCACCTACAACGGCCGGGTCGGCAAGCTGCAGGAAAGCGGCATCCCGGCCGAGATCATCTGGAACGGCGGCGCGCTGCACGTGTCCCACGTCAGCATCGTCAAGGGCAGTAAGCATATCGAGAAGGCGCACGACTATATCCGCATCCGCACCACGCGCCCGGATCTCGAGCTCGAGTATCTGAAGGTCCTGCCCTATCCGAACTTCGCGCCCGGTCTGTTCGACCAACTCGACGAGGCGCAGGCGAAACAGATGCCGACCTATCCGGCGAATGCCGAGATGCAGTTCAGTGCGAACGAGGAGTTCTGGGCTGACAACATCGACTGGATCAACGAGCGCTGGAACGAATGGCTGCTCGAATAGTCCACTAGCAAGACGCGGCGGGGCGCGCCGTTCGAGGCGCGCCCCGGTTCCGCCTGCCCCGGCCCGTGCCGACCTCGCCCAAGACAGCACAAGGCTTCCCGATGCTCGCGTTCATCCGCCGTACCTGGCTTCTCTGGCCCGCCATCGGTCTGCTGCTCGTGTTCTTTCTCGTGCCCAGCCTGGACCTCATCCAGGCGAGCGTGATGAACCCCGATTTCACGCTGGAGCATTTCGAGCGGATCGCCGATCGCAAGGTCTACTTGGCGGTGTTCTGGCGAACCCTGCAGGTCTCTCTGATTGTCGCTTTCCTGGCCGCCCTGGTCGGCTACCCGATCGCCTATTTCATCAATCTGCAGCCGCGCAAGACCCAGTTCCTGCTGATCTTCCTGATCTTCATCCCGCTCTGGATGAGCGTGCTGATCCGCTCCTATGCGTGGATGATCGTGCTCGGGCGCGACGGCATCATCAACACGGCGCTGCTCGGACTCGGCCTGACCGAGGAGCCGGTGCGGCTGCTCTTCACCAGCGGCGCGGTCTATTTTGCCATGCTGCAGATCCTGCTGCCGGTACAGATCGTCACCGCCTACAGCGCGATGACCGAGATCGACATGGACCTGATGCGCGCCGCCCGGGTGCTCGGCGCCAGGCCCTGGCAGGCGCTGCGCCGGGTCTTTATCCCGCTCAGCCTCGACGGCACCATCACCGGCGCGATCATCGTCTTCATGCTGTCGATGGGCTTCTTCATCACCCCCGCGCTGGTCGGCGGACGGCAGGACATGATGCTCGCCAACCTGATCGAGTTCCAGGTCGAGCGCCTGAACTGGAGTTTCGCCTCGGCGCTCGCGATCCTTCTGCTGCTCGGCACGGTGCTGACGGTGATCGTCATCCGCCGGCTCGGCAATCTCATCACCCGCCGGATCGCGTGAGGCCTCTGATGGACATGCAACGCACAGGTTTCTCCCGCTTCGCTCTCAGCGCCTATTTCTGGGGCGTGATCGCCTTCCTCGCCTTCCCGATCTTCGTGATCATCCCGATCTCGTTCAGCAACAGCCAGTTCCTGCGCTTTCCGCCGCAGGATCTCGGCATCCGCTGGTACGAGACCTACTTCAACGATGCCGTCTGGGTCTCGGCGACGATCCTGTCCTTCAAGGTCGCCCTGCTGGCCAGCCTGGTCGCGACGATCGTCGGCACGATGGCCGTGATTTCCCTCGACCGCGGCGCGGCGCGAACCCGGCAGATGCTGACCTACCTGATCACCGCGCCGATCATCATTCCGCACATCTTCATCGCCCTCGGCGTGTTCATCCTGGCGATCCGTTTCGGTTTCGCGGACAGCGAGATCGCGCTTGCCGGCGCGCATGCGACGATCGCCATGCCCTTCGTCGTGCTGATCGTCGGCGCCGCGATGCGGCAGATGGATCCGACCATCGAACGCGCGGCCCGCGTCCTCGGCGCCGGGCCGGTGCGGGCCTTCTTCTCGGCGACCTTCCCGAGCCTGCTGCCGGCGATCGTCGCGGCCGGGGTGTTCGCTTTCTTCGTCTCCTTCGACGAACTGATCATCGCCCAGTTCATGCTGAGCGGGAAGGAGACGCTGCCCATGCGCATCTGGGCCGATCTCAAGCTGGAGGTCAGCCCGACGGTCGCGGCGGTATCCAGCCTTCTCATTGTCGTCACCACCATTGCCATGGTCGGCGCCGAGCTTCTCCGCCGCCGTGCGGCGGGCGTGCGCGGCGACTGAACCCATCAAACGAACCCGTATCAAGGAGTGAACCCCGATGACCATCCGCTACGAGCGCAACGGCAAGATCGCCGTCTTCACCATCGAGAACGCGCCGGTGAACCAGCTGACCCCGGCGATGCACCAGCAATTCCATGACCAGATGAAGGCCTTCATGGCCGACCAGTCGGTTCATGTCGGCATCCTGACCGGCGCCGGCGATCGGGCCTTCTGCGGCGGCGACGACATCAAGAACGACTGGGGCTACCCGTCGATGGAAGAGAACCTGAACGCGCATTTCTGGCCGTCGGATCCGGAGCATCCGGAACTCCGTCCGGGCTGGGAGCGCGAGCTGAAGGAGATCGAGCGTTTCAAGCCGATCATCGGCGCCATCAACGGCCCGGCGATGGGCATGGGCCTGATCTACCTGCTCTGCCACACCGACATCCGCATCGCCGTGCCGAATGCCCGTCTCGGCTTTCCGGAGATCGCCTACGGCATGGGCGGCGCCGGCGGTTCCACCCAGCTCGCCCGGCATCTGCCGCAGGCGGTCGCCTACTGGATGCTGCTGACCGGCGACCCGCTGTCGGCCCAGGACGCGCTCCGTCATGACATGATCAACGAGATCGTGGAGCCGGAGAATCTGATGGAACGCGCCATGGAGGTGGCCGAGAAGATCGCCGCCCATCCGCCGCTCGCCATCCGTGTCGAGATGGAAGTGTTCAAGCGCTCGATGGAGCTGCCGCGGCGGGATGCGGTCGCCTTCACCAGCCACATGTACCGGCTGCAGCGGGCCGCCTACCTGGCCAAGCCCGGCACCTCGGCGACCCCGCTCGGCGGCAAGCCGACCTTCGAGTAAACCCGTCAGCCATCCGATCACAGGATTCCGACATCATGGCCAACGATCCCGGCGTTACGGAAATAATTCCCATGCGGGAGGAGATGGAAGCCCTGACCCTGCCCGAAAGCCTCGGCGCCTTCGTTCGCGAACGCGCCGATGCAATGGGCCATGCCACTCTCGGCATCTGGTTCGACGAGGGCGAAACGTTTACCTATCGCCAGCTCGACGAGGCGGCCGACCGGCTCGCCTCCAGCCTGCTTCTGCAGGGTGTCCGCAAGGGCACCCATGTCGCGGTGATGCTGCCGAACGTGCCGGCATTTCCGATTACCTGGGTCGCGCTCGGCCGGATCGGGGCGATCATGATCCCGGTCAACACGGCCTATACCGGCGAGGAACTGCATTTCGTGCTGTCCGACTCCGACAGCCAGTTCCTGGTGATAGGCGAGGAATATCTGGAAACCTTCCTCGGCATGGACGAGCGCCCGCCGCTGGTCGAGGATCCGCGCGTGATCGTGCATGGCAAGCCGGTCGAGGGCCACACCCATTGGCAGGCGCTGCGTGATGCGGGGGCGGCACCGTTCACGCCGCCGACCCCGGTGATGCGCAGCGACCTGCTCAATATCCAGTACACCTCGGGCACGACCGGGTTCCCGAAGGGCTGCATGCTGACCCATGACTACTGGATGCTGATCGGTCATTACGCAGCGCGTTTCAGGGACAACAACCGGGGTGACATCAAGCACACGCTGATCTGGGCGCCGTTCTTCTACATGGATCCCATGTGGCAGTTCCTGATGACCATGAAGCTCGGGGCGACGGCCCATGTCGCGCGGCGGATCAGCCTGACCCGCTTCTACGACTGGCTGAAGGACTACCGGATCAACTATTGCATCTTCCCGGAGCCGGCGCTCAAGGCGCGTGAGCCGTCGCCGGCCGACGGCGAGCTGTTCCTGAAATATGTCAGCATCTACGGCTGGCGGCGCGAGGCCCGCGAGGAGGTCCAGCGGCGCTTCAGCGTGGTCGCGCGCGAAGGCTACGGCATGACCGAGATCGGCGGCGCGACCATCGTCCCGACCGCGGCGACGGAGAAGGCGCTGATCCCGACCTGTGGCCTTCCCGGGCCGTTCCGGGAGCTTCGCATCGTCGACGAGGAAGGCAACGACGTCCCCGACGGGGAAACCGGCGAACTCTGGGTTGCCGGCCGATCGATCCTGCTCGGCTACTACAAGCGCCCGGAAGCCAACAAGGATTCCTTCCGCGGACGCTGGTTCCGCACCGGCGATGTCTTCCGCCGCGACGAGGACGGCTACTACTACATCGTCGGCCGTATCAAGGACATGATCAAGCGGGCCGGCGAGAATATCGCCGCCGCCGAGGTCGAGGCGGCCTTGCGGGCGATGGACGAGATCGAGGAAGCGGCCGTCATCCCGGTTCCCGACCCGATGCGGAAGGAGGAGGTCAAGGCCTACCTCCTGCTGCGCGAGGGCGTGACGAAGGATGACGTGCCGCCGGAAAAGGTCATTGCCCACTGCGAGAAGCGGCTCGCGGCCTTCAAGATCCCGCGCTTCGTGACCTATGTGACGGACTTCCCGCGCACTCCAAGCCGCAAAATCCAGAAACGGCACCTGATCGCGGCGTCCGACGACCTGCGCGCCGGCGCCTGGGACCGGCAGGACGGCACCTGGCACTGACGGTTCCCCGGGGCGGCCCGCTGCGCCGCCGGTACACCGACCCGCAACAGCATGACGGAGCAGGAGGGTCTTCCCCTGCTGCTCTGTCACGCTGCCCGGCGTTCGTGTCTCCATGACGCAAGCCGTCGGATTTGCAAAGCAGTCGGGCGGCCAAACTGCAATTCGATCCTTCCCTTCGGCGACGCCATGTCGATAAAGTTGTGACCGGCTGTCCATATGCACGCATGTCTCTGCCGGTCCCGGCGCACGCTTGCGGCTGGGCGGAGTTTTCGGCGGCTGAAACTTGTCGCCGGTCCGCTGTATGATCTGGTCCTATGTTCGAACGCGCCGCTTTATCCTTCTTGCCGGAACCTCGTAGCCGCCTTTTCCGTTGGTCGGGGTCGCGTGGCCGCATGATCTCGTCCGGTCCGGCTTCTGTCGTCGTGACCGGGAGGGGGTACTAGCCTCATGGGTGGGTCGTTCCGCTTTCTCCATGCCGCCGATGTGCATCTGGACAGCCCGTTGCGCGGGCTGTCCCGGCTCGAGGGTATCGCGGTCGAGCGCATCCGCACGGCGACCCGGGCGGCCCTGTCGCGAATGGTGTCGATCGCGATCGAGGAAGCGGTCGCCTTCGTGGTGATTGCCGGCGATCTCTATGACGGCGACTGGCGGGACTTCAGGACGGGGCTTTTCTTCGCGGCCGAAATGGGCCGGCTGAACGAGGCGGGTATCGCCGTCTATCTGCTGCACGGCAACCACGATGCGGAAAGCCAGATCACCCGACAGCTCACGCTGCCGGCCAACGTCCATGTCTTCGACACCCGCCGGCCGCAGAGCTTTCGCCATGGCGGGCTTGACGTTGCGCTGCACGGCCAGAGCTTCGCGACCCGCGACGTCACCGACAACCTGGCGCTCGACTATCCCGCCCCCGACGCCGGGCTGTTCAATATCGGCGTTCTCCATACCGGTCTTGGCGGGATGGGCGGCCATGCGAATTACGCGCCCTGCGCGATTCAGGACCTCGAGAACAGGGGCTACGACTACTGGGCGCTCGGCCATGTGCATCAGGCCGCGGTGCTGCGCGAGAAGCCGCATGTGGTTTTTCCGGGCAACCTGCAGGGCCGCCATATCCGCGAGACCGGGCCCAAGGGCGCGATGCTGGTCAGCGTCGAGGATGGCGAGGTCAGCAGTCTCGAAACGGTGCCGTGCGACACGGTTCGCTGGGCCCTCGTGCCGGTCGCCGTCGACGGCGCGAGCAGCTTCGGCGCGGTTCTCGACCGGATCGGCCGGGCGCTCGACGAGGCGGTGCGCGCGGCGGCTGACGGCCGGCTCCTCGCCTGCCGCGTGGTGCTCGGCGGCCGGACGGAGGCGCATCCGGAACTGATCGTTGCCGGCGAGAAGCTGCTGACCGAGGCACAGGCGCTGGCGCTCGGCCTCGGCAACGAGGTCGCCTGGGTCGAGAAAGTGATGATCGAAACGGCGACCGTGCAGGCGCCCGTCGAGCGCGCCGACGCCATCGGCGAGCTCCGCTCGATGCTGGAGGCCGGTGTCGCGAGCGGCGAGTTGCCGACCCTTCTCGGCGACGATCTGCGCGATTTCATGCGCGCCTTGCCGCACGACCTTCGGGCCGGGACCGAGGATCCCGTCCTTAGGGCGATCCTCGATGACGATCCCGGCGCCCTGATCCGCGAGATCGGTCCCTACCTGGCGGCGCGCCTTGCCGAAGGCGAGGGCTGAATGCGGATCGCCCGGCTCGATCTCCTCCGCTACGGCCATTTCACCGACCGCCTGCTGGAATTTCCCCGTGGCGAAGTCGATCTGCATGTCGTCTTCGGGCCGAACGAGGCGGGCAAATCGACCTCGCTCGCGGCGATCGGGGATCTCCTGTTCGGCATCCCGAAGAACTCCCCGTTCAATTTCCTGCATGCCAATAAGGACATGCGGATCGCCGCCACGCTCGAGCAGAATGGCGACATCCTGTCGTTCGCCCGACGCAAGGGCAACAAGGACACGCTGCTGGGCGATGACGGCCTTGCCTGGCCGGCGGGCGAAACGGCGCTCGCGGCCTTCCTGCTCGGCACCGACCGGGCATTCTTCGAGCGCATGTTCAGCCTCGATCACGGCCGGCTGGAAGAGGGCGGCCGGGCGATTCTGGAGGCGAAGGACGACGAGGTCGGCCAGGTGATGTTCTCGGCGGGCTCAGGAATTTCCGGCCTGCGGCGGATCCAGCAAACCCTCGACCAGGAGGCGGACGGTCTGTGGGGCCCGCGGAAGGCGGAGAAGCGGGAGTTCTACCGGGTCAGGGAGCGGCTGGAGGAGGCGGAGCGGGCACTTCGCGAGCATACTCTGTCGGCGAAGAGGTGGGAGGATCTGCAGAAGGCCCGCGAGGCCGCGGAGGAGGCCTGCGAGACCATCGACGCAGAGCAGCGCGCGGCCATGGCCGAACGCAATCGCCTGAGCCGGATTCGGCGGGTTCACGGGCATGTCCGGCGCAAGGCGGCGATCGAGACGGCGATTGCAGCCGAAAGTGAAACGGTGCGCCTGCCCGCTGATGCTGCCGCGGACCTGGAGCGCGCGATCCGGGATATCGGCGAGGCCGCGACGCGGATCGAAACCCTTGCCGCGCAGCGCGACGAGGCGGCGGGTGCTTTGGAATCGCTCGCGTTCGACGAGAAACTGGTCAGGCGTGCCGATGATGTGCGGCGCCTGGACGAACGGCGTATCGAGATCGGGCAGGAGCGCCGGGACCTGCCCAAGCGGGAGGCCGAGCTGACCGCGACCGCGATCGATGTCGTGAAGCTGGCTGGCGAACTCGGCTGGAAAGAAGGCGATGCGGCCACGATCGCGGATCGCCTGCCGCCGCGTCCCCGGATCAGCACGGTACGTCACCTGATGAACGGGCACGGGGCACTGGCGGCGGACGTCGCCGGCCGGACGCGGGCGCTGGAAGAGGCCGAGGCGAAACAGGCGCGCCTGCGTGAGCGGATGGTGTCCTGCGGCGAGGCAGCTGACGTCTCGCGACTGGCATCGGCGATCAGCGCGGTGCGGGACCAGGGCGATCTGGCCGGTCGGTTGAGGGAAGCCGGGCAGGCGCATGCGGCGGCCGATGCGGAAGTTGAGCGGCTGCGGGCGGGGCTGCGTCCTGAGGTCGCCGACGCGCGCGCGGCGGTCACGCTCACGGTGCCGAGCCGGGACGCGATCCAGGAGCATCGCGACCGGACCACGGCGTGGGAAACCCGCCTGCGGGAGGAGCAGCAGCGTCTCGCGACGATCGAGGACGAAGTCGACCGGATCGAGCGCGATATCGAGCGATTGGCGCGTCGCGAAGATGTCGTGGCGGCTGGCGATGTCGCATCGGCGCGGGCGCATCGCGAGGCGGTTTGGGCGCTGGTGAGGGCGCTGCATGTCGAGAAACGGGAGCCGAGCGAGGCGGAGCGCGCCGCGGCCGGCGATCTTTCCGGCGATCCGCTCGCGGCGTTCGACGAGGCCCGGACGGCGGCGGACAGACTTGCCGACCGCCGCTTCGACAACGCGGAAGCCGCGGCGGCGCTTGCAGCCCTTGTCGGCAGCGCGGAACGGCAGCAAGAGGAAATGGCCTGGTCCCGACGGCGGCTCGAGGCCCTGGCGACGGAGGGCGATGAGCTGGCCCGGGCCTGGGCGGCTTGCTGGCGGGACAGCGGGCTGGAACCGCGCGGCCATTCGGAAATGCTCGACTGGCTGGTGCGGCGGGAGCGTTTGGGCCAGGCGCTGGCCCGTCGCGACGAGACAATGGCGCAACGCGACGCCGCCGCACAGGCGGCGAGCGCGGCGAAGGATCTGCTGGTGGCAGAACTCGCCGGCCTGGCAGATGTTGCGGCAATCGGCGGCAGTGACGGGATCGGCATGGTCCTGCGCAGGGCCATGGACGCGCTGGAAGCCCATCGGGCGGTCGCCACCGACAAGGTTCGTCTCACCGAGGCCATGCGCGATGTCACGGCCGAGATCGAGCGCTTGCAACGGGACCTGGCGAGCGCACGCGACGATCTCGCCGAATGGCAACGACAGTGGGCGGTGGCGCTCGACCATCTCGGCCTGCCGGCCGATACCGCGCCGGCGGAACTCGGCACACGGATCGAGATCATCGAACAAATCCGCGGCAAGGCCGAGGCGATGCGAAACCTGCGGCACGACCGGATCGACAAGATCAGGGCCGATATCGCCGATTTCGAACGCGACGTCGCGGAGCTTGTCGCCGGGATTGCCGGGGATCTTGTCGGGAAACCCGCCGACGCCGCCATGCTGGAGCTTACCGGTCGCCTTGACGCGGCGGAGAAGCAGCGCGAACGGCAGGCCTCCAAGCGGGACCAGCTCGCGGAACTGGACGAAAGGATCGCCGCGCTCGGCGAAGAAATGCGGGCGGCGGAGCAGCGGCTGGATCGCCTGAAGGCGCTGGCCGGCGTCGAAAGCCGCGACGAACTGGCCGACGCAATCGCGCGTTCCGACCGGCTGCGCGCGCAGGACGACGCACTGGCCGAGATCGTCGCGACCCTCGAACGCGAGGGCGACGGCATGGATCCGGCGGCGCTCGCGGCGGAATGCGCCGATGTCGATATCGACGACGTCATCGCCCGTGAAGCCTCTCTGGAACAGGAGAGCGACGACCTCAAGCGGCGGCTCCAACAGGCGACCGAGGCACGCTTCGCCGCGCGCACCGCGTTCGAGGCGATCGGTGGCGGCGATGCCGCCGCGCGCGCCGCGGCCGATCGGGAGGCGGCCATTGCCGATCTCCGCGACGTGGCCGAACGCTACGTGCGGGTGCGCTCATCGGCGGTGCTGCTGAAATGGGCGACCGACCGCTACATGCGGGAACAGACGTCGCCGCTGCTGAACAATGCCGGCCGCCTGTTCGGGATCGTGACAGGCGGCAGCTTCGCGAGTCTCCGTGTCGATTACGACGACAGGGACAACGCGCAGCTTTCAGGCGTGCGGGAAGACGGCTCGGTGGTGCCGATCTCGGGCATGAGCACCGGAACGGCGGACCAGCTTTACCTGGCGCTCCGTATCGCGGCGATCAGCGATTACCTGTCACGCACGCAGGCGCTGCCCTTTATCGCCGACGACCTGTTCATCAATTTCGATGATGCCCGCGCGGTCGCCGGTTTCCGGATGCTGCACGAACTCGCCTCGGACACGCAAGTCCTGTTCTTCACCCATCACCGGCACCTGGTCGACATCGCGCGCGCGACGCTGGGCGCAAAGGTCAATGTCGTCACGCTCTGACCGAAGAGTGTCCGGCCCCGGTCCAGCCGTTAGGCGATCACCGGCATTTCACGTCCCTGGTTCCCGGCCGCCGAGGGCCTCGCCGATCTTTCGCGCCAGTTCCTCTTTCCGATAGGGCTTGCGCAGGACGTTGCCGTTGTCGCCGTTCATGGCGTCGCCGGTCGGTGCCATCGCCGCGAATCCGGTCGTGAACAGCACCTTCAGTTCCGGCCGCAACCGGCGCGCGTTGCGTGCCAGATCAAGGCCCGACATCCCGCCCGGCATCACCACGTCGGTGAACAGCAGGTCGACCGGCAGGCCCTGCTCGAGGAGAGCCATGGCGGCGGGGCCGTCCTCGGCCTCGACAACCTGATAGCCGAATGTCCGCAGCTGGCTGACCGCGACATCCCGGACCTCGGCATTGTCCTCGACGACCAGGACCGTGGCATCGTGGCGGGCTTTCTCCGGCTCGTCTCCGTTGGCGCCCGCCACGGTTTCCGGATCGCCGCCTGCCTTCGGCAGATAGAGCAGCACCTTTGTCCCCCGCCCGACCTCGCTGTCGATCCACACATGGCCGCCGGACTGCTTCACGAAGCCGTAGATCATGCTCAGTCCCAACCCGGTTCCCTTGCCCTCCTCCTTGGTCGTGAAGAAGGGCTCGAAAACCTTGTCGAGGATCGCCTGCGGCATGCCGGTGCCGGTGTCGGAAACGGCGAGGGTGACGTAGTTGCCGACCGTGACCTCGACATTCCTGTCGGCGAACTGCTGGTTGATCTCGGCATTCGCGGTCGCGATCGTGAGCGTGCCGCCGTCCGGCATCGCATCGCGGGCGTTGATCGCAAGATTGGTGAGTGCCGCCTCGAGTTGCGCCGGGTCGGCGAGGGCGGGCCAGAGATCCGCGGCCAGATCGAGCTCGATGCTGATCTGCTCCCCGATCGTCCGGCGCAGAAGTTCGGTCGTGGCGGCAACCAGTGCGTTGAGGTCGAACGCTTTCGTCTCGAGCGGCTGGCGCCGCGAGAAGGCCAGCAGCTTCCGCGTCAGGTCGGCGCCGCGGAGGCTCGCGTCCAACGCCAGCTGCGCCATCCTCTGGGCCGTCGGCCGTGTCTCGAATTCGTCCCGCAGCAGGTCGAGGTTGCCGATGACAACGGTCAGCAGGTTGTTGAAATCATGTGCCATACCGCCCGTGAGCTGTCCGACGGCCTCCATCTTCTGGGCCTGCTGAAGCTGGCTCTCCAGCGCCTTGCGCTGCGTGATATCTTCCTGGATGCTGATGAAATGGGTGATCTGGCCGCCCGGGTCCTTGATCGGGGAGATCGTCGCGAAAACCGAGATCAGGCTGCCGTCCTTGCACCGGTTCTGGAACTCGCCATGCCAGTCCCGGCCGGCCAGCACGGTTTCCCAGAGCGCGGCATAGTGGGATTCGGCTGCCGCCCCTGATTTCCAGAGCGACGGCTTCCGGCCGATGACCTCGTCCGCGGCAAAGCCCATCGTCCTGAGCAGGCTCGGGTTGGCATACTCGATGACACCGGCATGGTCGGTGATCACGATCAGGCTCGCGCTGTGGTGGACGGCGCGCGACAGCTTCCGCAAGGTTGCCTCGTCGCGCTTGCGCCCGCTGATGTCGCGGATCACCGCCATGAAGGTCGTGTTGCCGTTGTCGACCAGGCGGGAAAGCGAGGCTTCGGCGGGAAATTCCTCGCCGTTCTTGCGTTGCCAGATCGTCTCGACGGGTCCCCCGGACAGACCCCTGGTGTCCGGTTGCCCGTCAAAGGCCACTGGGTCGGTCTGATCGGTCCCGGCGGAATGGCGGGGCCTGAGAATGGCGATCGGCTGTCCGGACACTTCCGCCGCGTCGTAGCCGAACAACGCCTCGGCGGCCCGGTTGAAGATCGTGATTCTCTGGTTTTCGTCGGCCGCCACGATCGCGTCCGGCGCCATCGCCAGGACCTCGCGGAACTTCAGTTCGACAGCCCGGCGCTCGCTCTCCGCTTGCATGCGCTGTCGACGCATCTCGGCTTCACGGAGTTCGCGCTCGATCGCCGGGAAAAGTCGCTTGAGGTTATCCTTGACGACATAGTCCTGCGCTCCCGCCCGCATGGCGGCAACGGCGGTTTCCTCGCCGATCGTGCCGGACACGAAGATGAACGGAATGTCCAGGCCGCGATCGCGCAGAAGCGACAGCGCCTCCGTACCGCTGAATCCCGGCATCGTGTAGTCGCAGAGGATGATGTCCCAGTCCTGGTTGTCGAGCGCTTCATTGAAGGTCTCGGACTGGGCGACCCGCCGGTAGCCGGGCTCGTAGCCGCCGCGGCGGAGTTCGCGCACGAGCAGTTCCGTGTCGACCTCCGAATCCTCGACGATCAGAACGCGGAGCGGCACGCCCCGGGCGTTCTTTTCCTTCGTCATGTTCGTCGCCTCGGTGCTTTCTCGTTGAGCAGCAGCCAGTAAAGCCCGAGTTGTCGGGCGGCTTCGACGAATTCGTCGAAGTTGACCGGTTTGCCGACATAGCTGTTGGCGCCGAGCCGGTATCCGTCGATCAGGTCCTGTTCCTCCTTCGACGAGGTCAGAATGACGACCGGAAGCGACACGGTGCGATCGTCCGCGCGAATGCGCCGCAGGACCTCGAGGCCGTCGATCTTCGGCAGCTTGAGATCGAGCAGCACCACCTGCGGCTGGTCCATGACATCCCGGCCTTCATAGGCGCCCGTGCCGAACAGATAAGCCAGGGCTTCGGCCCCGTCGCGGGCCACGACGACTTCGTTGCTGATGTTGCTCTTTGACAGCGCGCGCAGGGTGAGAGCCTCGTCGTCGGGATTGTCCTCGACCAGAAGAATGACATTTTCGGACATTGGTTCTCCTTACGCCTGCAGCGTGAAATAAAAAGTGGCACCCTTGTCGACTTCCGCTTCCGCCCAGATACGCCCGCCATGCTTGTGGATGATGCGCTGGACGGTCGCCAGCCCGATCCCCGTACCGGCAAAGCTGCGGGCGTCATGCAGCCGCTGGAAAGCACGAAAGAGCTGGTCGGCGTAGGTCATGTCGAAGCCGACGCCGTTGTCGCGGATGAAATAGACCGGCTCACCGGCATGTTCGGCGCGGCCGAATTCGATCTTCCGGGGCGCCCGGCCGGCGGTGAACTTCCACGCATTGCCGAACAGATTCTCAAGCGCGATCCTGAGCAGGCGCGGATCGCCGACCGCGGACAGCCCGTCGGCGATCCCGATTTCCGCCTCATCTACCGGATGCGCCGTGCGGAGGGTGTCCGCGACCGTTCGCGCCAGCGCACTGAGGTCGAGTTCTTCCTCGCTCAGGTCCGACCGCGTCACCCGGGAGAGCTTGAGCAGGTCGTCGATGAGCTGTCCCATGCGCTGGGCCGCCTGCCGGACCCGGTTCAGATGGCTTCGGCCGGTATCATCGAGTCCGTCCGCGCAATCCTCCAGGAGCGCCTGGCTGAAGCCGTCGATGGCGCGCAGCGGGGCCCGCAGATCATGGGAAACCGAGTAACTGAACGCTTCCAGTTCCTTGTTGACCGCCGCGATTTCGGCATTGTCCCGGAACAGCCTCTCGTTGAGTTCCTTGATCCTGAGTTCGGCCTGGCGCTGCTCGGTCACGTCCCGGATGTCGGCAACGATCAACGTGCCGTCCGCCGTCTGGACGGGACTGAGGCTGATCGCGACCGGAAATTCGGTGCCGTCGGAGCGCAACCCGAAGAGCTCCAGAGCGGCGCCCATCGGCCGGGCGCGCGGCTCGGTCAGGTAGGTGCCGCGATGGCCGATATGGCGGTCACGGAAGCGATCGGGGACCAGCATTTCCACGGGCTCACCGATCAACCGGTCCCGCGGATGGCCGAAGAGCCGCTCCGTCTGGGCATTGACGAGTTCTATCCTCCCGTCCGGATCGATGATGACCACCGAGTCGGGGGCGGCCTCAAGCAAGGTCCGGAACCGCGCCTCGCTGTCGCGAATCCGCAGTTCGTCCTCGCGCCGGCGTGCCCCGTGCCGGGCGATAACGAACGACACCATGGCGAGCAGAAGCGCCAGCGCGACGGCGGCATAGACAAGGTTGCGGGCGAGGGCGCTACGCTGCCGCTCAAGCGCGGTGGTCGGCAGATGAGTGATCAGAATCCAGCCATCAGACGTGGATAGGTTCGGCCCGGATCCGCCGGTCGCGTCCGGTTCCTCCGCTTCTGAAATCGGCGCGACGCGTGCGTAGGTGAAAAGTTCTCCGTCAGCGATCAACTGTCCGGCCTCTGCCGCGTCGCCCATCTGCGCCCAGGCATCCGGATAATCGCCGGCGAACGACCGGTCGTGCCGGTCCTCGTACATGAAAGCCCATTCGTCCTCGGCGCTCGGGCCGAGCATCCAGTATCCGTCCGCATTCAGGAGCCAGAGCTGGCCAGGTGCCCGGACCGCGTTCGCCTCGAGTCGGTCGAGCAGCCTCTGGCCGAGATAGTTCAGAATGATGATGCCGCGCTTTTGCCCATCGGCGTCGAAGATCGCCGCGCCGAAACGAAGGGTCGGCTTGACCGGGGTCTCGACGACGCCATGCTCGACATTGAGGTCGAAGGGCGACATGTAGACCTGCCCCGGGCCGAGTTTCAGGGTCTCGTCGACGTAGTAGCGCCTGACCTTGTTCTGCAGTTGATCGTCCTGCGCGAAGGTCGGGTCGCCGGCATTCCAGTTGATGCGCACCATCTCGCGCCCGTCCAGATCGAGCACGCGGATCTGGTCATAGGCTTTTTTCTCGGCCGCGAAGGCCAGATATTCCCTTACCAGTTCCTGTCGCGCGCCCGGATCGCGGGTGACGAGCCAGCGCTGGAGGGCTTGTTGTCGGGCGAGGTAACGGACGTCGGAAGACACCGAGGCCAACCCCCCTTCCAGCCGTTGCCGGCCGATCTCCACGGCCTTTTCCTGGTTGGAACGGGTAACGGATTCAATTGCCCCCGACTGGACGTAAAACACCATGTAGAGGATGGCTGCGGTCGCGACGGCCAACGGCACGAAAACGAGGAGCATACGCTGCGCTACGGCGCCGCCTGTCGCAGACCGTTCTATCATGCTGGTTCCTGGCCACTCTCAGCGCGGACTACGCCCGTCACGTGCATTTCATATGTCTTGAACAGCCAATGTCAATGTCCACGGCGCCCGGGAAGGCGGCCTTGATTGCGATTTCGGTTGTAAAGATGCCAGACTAATGCAAATGAAGGTTCGCTCGATTAGGCATTGGATCTTTACAGTGAGACTACACCAATTACCTGCGCACTGAAGACAATGCCGTTGACTGTAGAACAATTATAGTCACGGTTTGATTAATCACAACGTCATATGA
The DNA here is from genome assembly GCF_900172325.1 of Oceanibacterium hippocampi. GTDB lineage: Bacteria > Pseudomonadota > Alphaproteobacteria > Sneathiellales > Sneathiellaceae > Oceanibacterium > Oceanibacterium hippocampi. Next base: position 133,769 of record NZ_FWFR01000004.1, read on the forward strand.
CGCGTTGGGTAACTCTTTGTGCTCCATCACGACAGGGGCCTTGCGGGACAGCTTCTGCAGTTGTCGCCTTGGGGCCTGTCGACAAGCGCGTGGCTTGCTCTGATCCCGATGCATATCACCGCTGCATGATGAGACCCGTTTCCGCTTGCCGCGCCGGGCCAGCGGGAGATATCTTCAGTCTATGGTCATATATCCCATCTGCCACCACGCTACGCCCCGTTCGGTCGCCGCGCGATATTTCCTGACTGTTTCCCTGGCGTTCCTGTTTCTTGCCGGCATTGCCGGGCCGGGCCCAGCGTTGGCGGCGGAACCGGCCGCCCTGGTGGTCGATCTGCAGGGTTCGGTGTCGCCGGAAGTGGAACCCTTTTCCGAACTTGCCGAGGGCGATCGACTGACGCTCGCGGACGATGGCGAGATCATCATCATGCACTACGCTGCCTGCGTGGAGAGCCATTATCGCGGCGGAGAGGTCACGATCGGCGCCCTTGGCATCGAGACGACCGGCGAGAGCGTGAGCGAGACGTCCGTCGAATGCCCGCGCAAGGTGATGCTTGCCGAAGGGGCGAACAAGGTTGCGTCGGTTGTCCTGAGAGGCGGCGAATCCGTCACCGTCGTCAACGCGCGGCCGGTCTTCATCTTCCTCGCCGAGGGTATCGAGCGGATCGAGATCCGCCGCGAAGGCCTGGCGGTCGGGACGCTTGAGGTTGCCAACCGTTTCGCCCGATGGCCGGAGGGCACGGCGCCACTGTCCGTGGGGGCCGGCTATGAAATCGCCTTCATTGGCGGCAAGGCAACGCAGACCGCGGCGGCCAGCGTCGCGGGTGATGCCGGAGTGACGATCGTTCAGCCGCAAGACTGATCGACCCTGATGCGCGCCGCGGTGGTCCTGCAGGTTCTTGTCGCGGCAACGGCCCTGTCGACCGCGATGGCCGTGCTTACCCCGTTCACATTGATCGACGGCGTGGCGAACGACGCCGCCACGGCGACGCGGGTCGCCATCGATCCCCGCGTCGACCTAGCGGAGGCCGGTGTCGTCGTCCTGTTACTCGACGAGAAGAGCGTTAACGCCGAGCCGCTCGATGCCATGCCGCGAACGCTGATGAGCCCGGTCTGGGCGGCACTGACCGAAAAGGCGCTGGCCAACGGCGCGACCGGCGTCGGCTTCGATTTCATCCTGGCGTTCGATGGCGGCGATCTCAGGATCGGCGACGCGCGGCCGTTGAAGAATTACGACACGCCGTTCCTGCGGGTGCTGCTCCGCGAGACCCGGGCGGGCAATCTCTTTATCGGCCGGAGCCGGGATATCGTCCCGGCTCGTCGCTTCGCAGGCATTGCGCGCGACCGGGGCATGGCGTTTGTCGATGTCACCGCGGATCCGGACGGCGTCGTCCGCCGCATTCATCCGTTCTTCTCGGTCGCCGAAGGGAATGTATCGCCTTCGCTTTCGGGCGCCCTGTTGAAAGACGGCGAGACCGCGGACATCCAGATCACGCCGCCGGCGCCGCTGACCGACCTGCCGGCGGTCAGCGTGATCGACGTGCTGGCCTGTGACGAGCCCTCGGCGCTGGCCGGGCTCTTCAACGGGCGGGCGGTGCTCGTCGGCAGCGGCCTGCCGGGCGAGGACCGCATCACCGCGCCGGACCGGTTCATGCGCCGCAGCCCGGTCACGAGCGGGACCGGCCCCTGCGATTTCCCGCGGCCGGCGATCACGGCGCAGGGCGCCGACGTGCCCGGGGTCTTCGTGCATGCCGCGGCGATCGACGCCCGGCTCTCCGGCTGGGCGCTGCGGCCGGCGTCATTGCTGACAGTCGGGCTGGTCGCGGCACTCGCGGCGGCCCTCGCCGGACTTGCCGGCCTGACGATCGCCCCGGTGCTTGCGGCAACGACCGTCGTCGCCCTCGGGCTGATCGGCTTTGCCGGGGCGGCCTGGGCGCAGGATGCCGGGATCCTGTTCCCCGCCGCCCGCCCCGCGGGTGCCGCCCTGATCGGCTTCGTCGCGGGCTGGGCCGGACGGCTCCTGTTCCTCGACCGCCGCTCGCGCGCATTGCGCGCCAGTTTCGGCCGCTATGTCGCGCCGGAGCTCGTCGACCGGATACTCGCGCAGGAAAAGCTGCCCGAGCTGGAGGGCGAGCAACGCTATGTGACGATCATGTTCGCAGACCTGTCAGGCTTCACCGCCTTGTCGGAGCGGGTCGACGGCAAGACCCTGACGGCGACGGTCAATGCCTATCTCGGCATCATCGCCGGCGAGGTCGAACGGTCGGGCGGCTACGTCGACAAGTTCATCGGCGACGCGGTCATGGCGATGTGGAATGCGCCGGCGGACCACGACGACCACGAACGGGTCGCCGTCGCCGCCGCTGTCGGCATCCGCGACGCCGTCGCCGCCGCCGCCGAACGGGACCGGGCGCGCGGCCTGCCGGCCTTCTCGATCAAGGTCGGCGTGAATTCCGGCCATGCGATTGTCGGCAATGTCGGATCGGAGAAGCGGCTGAACTACACCGCGGTCGGCGACGCGGTGAATATCGCGGCGCGCATGGAGGGACTGCCGGCCGTCTTCGCCACGCCCGTGGTCGTCGGCGAGGCATGTGCCCGCGCCGCGGCTGCGGATTTCGCGATGCTCGAGATCGCTTCGATCCAGGTGAAGGGGCGGAAGGAACCGGTGGCAGTATATGCGCCGCTCGACGAAGCGGCTCGCCTGCATCTTCCGGCCTACGCGGCGGCTCTCCAGGCCTACCGCAACCGGGCGTTCGACAAGGCCGCGGACGGCTGGCGCGCGCTCTCGGCACGCGACTGGAGCGGCGCCGCGATCGCGGCGGTGATGGTGGATTTCGCCGATCTCGCCGCGGAGGAGACGCTGGACGAGTCCTGGGCCGGGTTCCTGGTGATGAAAACCAAGTAGGTGGTTCGCGGCCGGCGCGACCGCGCTCTCAGCGCGTCGTGAAGATCGGGTTGACGCCGATGCGGTAGCCGCCGTCATGGGCGAGGCTGCGGAGCCTGGCGACGAAACTCACGGCGTCCGGATTGCCGGTTTCCAGCCAGCGATGCAGCGCGGTCGCGCGCTGCGGCGAGAAGATCGCGACCACATGGTCCGCGCCGACCGGATCGGCGACCTTGAACTCGCCCATCGATACCTCGTCCTTGCCGGGCTTGATGAAATCCGTGCCGCTTTCGCTCACCGCCGGGGCGGGATAGATGAACTGGACTTCCCCGGTCGAGGCCAGGTTGACGATCGTCAGATAGGCGGGCCCGTCCTCCGGCCGCTGGACCGACAGGCTGACGGTCTCGCCGAGGCGATGGCGGCTGTCGCCCGGAAGGATCCGGAAGGTCATGTGACGGCGCAACGCCCAGTCGCGCAACTGCCGCGCCGCGCGCCATTTCGTCAGCACGCCGGCCAACTGCTCCTCGTCCCAGGCCTCGGCGACGAGATCGGCGCCGGCACGGTCGATGACTTCGCCCTTCTGCATGTCCCAGATCAGGTCGGCGTCGTCGGTATCCGGGGTCAGGCGACCGACATCGGCCGGCAGGGGGGCGGGAGAGGCGCCGATGGCATGGATCAGCGGCACGCGATCTTCGGACGGGGCGGCGAGCGCCTGTGGCGCCGAGGCCGGCAGGGCACCGGCGAGCGCGCTCGCCGGGATCACCGGGCTGTCGGTGGCGATCAGCGGTGCGATATTGACGGACGGCGACTGGCGGGCGGCCGAGAGCGCGCGCGCCTGGGCCGGAACCAGCGTGCGGAATTCGCTGAGCGCCATGTTCGGCCCGCCGAATTCGGTGTTCCCCTGCAACGCGCGGGCAACCGTCCAGCTGACCGCGCCATGCATGACCCCGTCGATCTCGACTTCCGGAATCTGCTCCGCATCGCGGGCCGCCGCGACGAACACGACGTTGGCGCCGCTCGCCAGGTCGAGGCCCCGGGCGGACGGCTGCATCTGCGGCAGGGGGTCGGAGCTGATCCGGCCGATCCCGGCGAACCGGGTGACGGGCGGGCGCCCGCGCACGTCAATATCGCGGGTCATCGTGCCGCTGTGGCAGCTGTCGATCAGGATCAGCGCCTGTGCCTCGGGGTTCAGCCGGGCGATCAGCATGCCGAGTTCGTTGTCCCGCAGGCGTTCGCCGGCGCGCTTTCCAGAGCGGTCGAAACCGGCGAAGACGAGGGTTTCGTCCATGCCGTCCGCCTCGTCGCCGGGAATCGATTCCGGCTCCTGCATTCCGTGCCCGGCGTAGGTGAACACGAACATGTCGCCGGGGCCGGCACGCCCGGCCTGACGCTCGAAGGCCTCGATCACGTGTTGCCGCGTCGCTTCGCGATTCAGGATGAGGCTGACATCGGCCCCGAGGTTGCCGAGCGAGGCGGCGAGATCGCGGGCATCGTTCGCCGCCCCGGTGAGCTTCGGCATGCGTTCATAGTCATCGATCCCGACGACGACCGCGTAGACAGCCGCCCGTGCCCCGAAGCCCGGCCAGGCCGGCGACATGGACAAGCCGACTCCAGCGAGCAGGCCGGCGAAGGCGACACTGCCGGTCAGGCGGCGCCACGATGAAGCTTGTCGTCGGATCGTCACCTACTGCGCCGCGACGGAAAACTGGATCCGCCGGTTGCGGCTGCGATCGCGTGCCGTATCGTTGGGGGCGATTGGCCGCATCTCGCCATAGCCGACGCTCGCGAGGCGGGACGGCTCGATGCCGGAGGCGATCAGGTAGGCCATGACGCTTCTGGCCCGCTCCTCCGAGAGACGCTGGTTCACCTCGTCGCTGCCCCGCGAATCCGTGTGTCCCTCGACGACCAGATGCGCCGACGGGCACCGGTTCACGATGTCAACGACGGTGGACAGCATCGGGCCGCTGTTGTCGTCGAGTTCGGCGCTGCCGGACTTGAAGTAGATCGCACCGGTGCGCGACAGGATCTCGAAGCGCCCTGCGCACTCCTCGGCCGAGAAGTTGCCGGCGGTTTCCAGGGCGGCCTTCTCGGCCTTCGGCGCCGGCGGCGGAGCGACCGCGGCAGTGGCGGCGGCGCGGCGGAAGAGAAAATCGAAGGTGACGGAGCCCGAGGGAACGATCTTGACCTTGGCGGCCTCCTCCAGCTTGGTAATACCTTCTTCCAGGCCGAACATTTTCACGGGAATCGAGATCGGTGATGCCGAGGCGACCGAAACGATGTCGTCCGAGATCAGCGTGACGACGGTTTCCGCCTGCAGCTTCTGCTCGACCCCGTGCAGGTTGAGGACGTAGTCGACCGGGAACTGCATGCGCCGGCGCTGGGCCAGTTCGGTGATCGCGGTCTGGTCGATCACCGCGGAGATGGTTGCCTCCGGGTACTTGAATGTCTCGAAGAACAGGAACCGCATGCGCACGTTGCGCAGGTCGATCTTGGTGTCGACCGAGTTCAGCTCGATCCTGATCGTGGCCAGACCCGTGGAATCGATCGTGCCGGAATAGGTCGCGAAGCCGCTCGTCTCGACGATCGAGTTGTTCTTGATCGACTGAAAGGCCAGGCGCGAGGCGGTCTGGTCGAGGACCCAGCCCGGCTCGAACGGCGACGTCTGGGCCTCCGCCGGATCGCTCCCCGTGAATTGAACGATGACCAGAAAAGCGAGCACGCAGCGCGTGATGAACAATAGTCGACGCATGTCCTTGTCCTTCCTCCCCCTACTTAGGCGCGTTGCCCCGGCGATACAGGAGCATCATCCCCAACAACACTAAAAACGCCAGGGTATTGCTCCTGTTAGCCTGTCACGAGCAACGCGTTACTGAAATTTCCCTCCCTGAGGGTCCTTTAAGCCGATTTTAATGCGGCGTTGTTAGATTCGTATTAATATGTCTCTACATGCTACAGTCTGTCAGTGGAAAGAAATAGGGCGTTCTCAATGCTGATCCTGGGCTCAAGGGCCGCGTACCGATTGGGCCTGCTATTCCTGTTCGGCATCGTGGCGATTTTCGTGCGCGTGGACGACGCCGCTGCCGAGAAGCGCCTGGCGCTCGTGATCGGCAATGGCGGCTATCAATCGATCGGCGCGCTCGCCAATCCATCGGCGGATGCGATGCTCGTGGCATCGCGGTTGAAGGCGTTGCAGTTCGAGACCACGCTGCTGCTCGATTCCAACCAGATGGACATGAAGCGCGCGATCGTCGACTTCGGCCGGGAACTGCGTCGCGCCGGCCGGGATGCGATCGGCCTGTTCTACTACGCCGGGCATGGCATCCAGTCGCAGGGCCGGAATTATCTCATCCCGATCGAGGCGGCCCCGACCGATCAGGCCGACCTCGACCTGATGGGCGTAGAGGCGAACTGGGTGCTGCGGCAGATGGAGACCGCGGGCAACCAGACGAATATCGTCATCCTCGACGCCTGCCGGAACAATCCGCTGGAGGCGACCGATCGAAGCGTGCAGCGCGGGCTGGCGCGGATCGACGCACCGACCGGCAGTTTCATCGCCTACGCGACCGCGCCGGGCCAGACGGCGGTCGATGGCGATGGCGCCAACAGCCCCTTCACGCTGGCGCTGGCGAATGCCATGCAGACCCCTGGCCTGCCGATCGAGCAGATGTTCAAGCAGGTTCGGATCGACGTGCTGCGCGCGACGAACGGCCGCCAGACGCCTTGGGACAGTTCCTCGCTCGTCGAGGATTTCTATTTCACCGCCATGCCCGCCGCGGTCGCCATTGCGCCGCCGCCAGCCGCCGTCGCGGAGCCGGCGGACGCCAACCCGGTCGAGCAGAGCCTGTGGCAATCGGTTTCGCAGAGTGCGGATCCGGGGCGACTGGCGCTTTTCCTGCAGATCTTCCCGAACAGCCGGCATGCCGCGGAAGCGCAGGCGCTGATGTCCAAGGCACTGGCGGACAACATGGCGGCCGTCATCACGTCCGGCGAAGCGAACGCCAAGACACCTGAGAAAGCCCAGGTCGTGGCCTCCGCCGGCAACGGCAACTTTGAAGATCGATCCGCCGACACGACGGTCCCTGAGAAGGTCGAGGCTGAGGCTCCGGCCAAGCCGGCCGAGCCGCTCTCCGAGCATGAAAGCATTGCCTTTGCCCAGAGGTCGGGCGCGCTGGAGGATTACCAGGCCTATCTGGCGGCCTACCCCAACGGCGTTTTCGCGGATCTTGCCCGGGCGGAGATCGCCTATCTCGCCAAGGGAACGGCCGTGGCGAGCGTCCCGGCAACCGAGCCCGAGACACCGAAGACGCCCTCCATCCTGACCTTCGATCAGCCGCTGCTCGCGGGGTCGGCGGCAATTGTCGGTCATTCGCTGCGCGAACTCGCGCATAGCTCGCCGGAATATCCGCCGGTCAAGGGGCTGAGCCCGAAGTACTGGAAAGAGCAGAGCTGCAGCAATTGCCACAACTGGTCGCCGGAGAACCTCTGCACGCAGGGCAAGTTCTACCAGGAAAAGGACCCGGAGACCCTGGGTCGCATTCCGCATCCGTTCGGGGGCGATTTCAAGAGAGCCCTGCTCGCCTGGGCGAACGACGGCTGTGTCGTTGACGGCGGGACCGAGAAGGCACAGGCCAAGGAGTAGACCCGGCCGGGACCCGGCCGCAAGGCTCAGATCCGGCGGTTCTGCCCGTCCCAGAACTCCTGGCGCAGGCGGTTCTTGAAGATCTTGCCCGAATCCTCCCGAGGCAGCCTGTCGCGACGGAAGATCTTGCGCGGCACCTTGTAGCCTGCGACCCGTTCGCGGAGCCAAGCGCCGAGCGCCTCGTCGCTGATCTCGGCGCCGGGGGCGGCCTCGATGAAGGCGGCCAGGGTTTCGCCGAACTCGGGATCGGGCAGGCCGATGACGGCGCAATCCGATACCGCCGGGTGGGTGATCAGGACGGCCTCGATCTCGGCCGGGAAGATGTTCACCCCGCCGGAAATCACCATGTCCTTGACCCGGTCGACGATGAAGACATAGCCGTCCGCGTCGATGTAGCCGACGTCGCCGACCGTCACCAGACCGTCGCGTTCCAGCGCCGCCCGGGCCTCTGGCTTGCCGTGATATTCGAAATCCGGCCAGAGCAGCTGGCGCATGTAGAACTCGCCGACTTCGCCGGCTGGCAATCGATTGCCGGCGCCGTCCAGGATATCGAGCCGCGCGCCCTCGACCAGGCGGCCGATGCTGCCCGGCTTGCGGCGAGCATCCGCCGGGGTCGAGAAGGTGATCGGGCCGACCTCGGAGGCGCCATAATATTCGTGGATAACCGGGCCCCACCAGTCGAGCATCGCGGCCTTGACCTCGGGCGGGCAGGGCGCTGCCGCGTGAACGGCAAAGCGGAGCGATGACAGGTCGTAGCGGTTCCGCACGTCTTCAGGCAGCTTCAGCAGGCGCCAGAACATCGTCGGCACCATCTGCAGGTGGGTGATCCTGTGGCGCTCGACCAGGGCCAGCAGTTCCTCGGGGTCGAAGCGATCCTGCAACACGATCATGGCGTCGGCACGCGCCGAGGTGAGCGCCCAGTTGTAAGGCGCCGAGTGATACATCGGCCCGGTCACCACCGTGCGCACCGGGCCCGGCTGGTCTAGGCCGAAAAGCTGGTGCACGATCCGCGTAATCGCCGGCATGTTCTCCGCCTTGGGCGCCATCCGGCGGACGCCTTTCGGCAGCCCCGTGGTACCCGAGGTATAGACCATCGTTCCGACCGGCGGCGGCGGCGCGCCATCCCACGGCGCGAAGCCTTCGAACCAGTCGCGCCAGCGCGGCGTGTCCGGGGTCACGGCTGCGTCCGCCGGAGCGGAGCGCGAGGGCTCGCCGAGGACCAGGAGACCGTCGGGCACGCTGTCCCGCACGGCAGCCAGCAGGTCGTCGTGGGCGATCAGGGCCCGGGCGCCGGAATCGGCGAGCACATGGGCGACTTCGGGACCCCTGTTGTGCCAGTTGATTGGCACCACGTAGGCGCCGAGTAGGCCGGCGGCGAAGGCGACCTCGAAACAGGCGAAATCGTTTCGCAACAAGGTCGCGATGCGGTCGCCAGGGCCGATGCCCGCCTCCGCGAGACCGCGCGCAGCGCGGGCGCCATTGGCTCGCAATGCCGCCAGCTCGCGCCGGCTTTCGCCGGTAATGACGCATCCCGTCATGACTTTACTCCATGCTCGCACGGTCGTGGCCGAATGCCGGAAGGATGCCGCCATCGCCCTCGCTTGACAATACTTAGAAATCTAATAACTTGCAATGAACCTCGGCAACGGAGCGATGCCGAACCGTCAGGGAATGACCGGATCGGGCGCTCCGAAGCCGGACAAAAAGACAGGGAGGCACCGATGACCAGCGAGCCCGTGCTTGTGGAAAAAGAGGATGGGGTCGCTCTCGTCCAGTTGAATCGCCCCGACGCCGGCAATGCCTGCAATGCCGAACTCGCAACCGCGCTGATCGACCTGTGGAAGGTGCTTGCCAAGGATGACGACGTCCATGTCGTTGTGCTGATCGGCGCCGGTACCCGGCATTTCTGCACCGGCGCCGACGTGAAACGGGCCTCGCAATCGGACAATGCCGGGTTCGATCACTGGCCCGATATCCCCGAGGATTTCTTCAAGCCCGTGATCTGTGCCGTGAACGGCGTCGTCGCCGGCGGCGGATGGCATTTCATGTGGCAGGCCGATTTCGCCATCGCATCGGAAAACGCGAGCTTCCTCGAACCGCACGTGAGCATCGGATGGGTGCCGTTGCGCGAGATGCTCGGCATGGCGGTTCGCGTCCCGCAGGGGCCGATCCGGCGGATGGCTTACATGGGCACGGCCGAGCGGATGGATGCGGATCGGGCGCTGACGCTCGGCATCGTCACCGAGGTGGTGCCGGCCGCCGAGCTTCGCGATCACGCGATGAAGATCGCGAAGACCATCGCGAAGCAGGCGCCGCTGGCGGTACGGCTGCAGAAGGAGGCATTCCAGCGCGCCTTCGACCTCCGTTACGCGTGGCGCGAGCTTTACGATCACATGCACGAAAAGCGCATTCGCGTCGACTGGGAGAGCGAGGACGGACGGGAGGGGCCGCGGGCGTTCGCCGAGAAGCGGGCGCCGGTATGGAAGGGCCGCTGAGCGGATCGCCGGCGATGTCCGATCCGACCAAAGGCAACCTGCTCACCGGAATCCGGGTCCTCGACATCTCCAACTTCATCGCCGGCCCGGCCGCAGCGACGATCATGGCGGACTACGGGGCCGACGTGATCAAGGTCGAATCGCCGAAGATGGGCGATGCCTATCGCTATTTCCAGTCGTCGCCCGGCAATCCGCCATGCGAACTGGACTACGGCTGGCAGGTCGATAACCGGAACAAGCGTGCGCTTGCACTGGACCTGACGAGCGCGGCGGGCCAGGCGACGCTCCATCGCATGATCGCGCACACCGATGTGGCGATTGTCAACGCGCCGCTGAAGGCCCGGCCCCGCCTCGGCCTCACCTTCGAGGCACTGGAGCCGCTCAATCCGCGACTGATCTACGCCTCGTTCACCGCCTACGGCGAAAGCGGGCCGGAGGCGCACAAGGCCGGCTTCGACCATACCGCGCTGTGGGCGCGTTCCGGCCTGATGGACACGGTCCGGCCGGCGCCGGACTCGCCACCGGCGCGCGCCGCCACCGGAATGGGCGACCATGCGTCGGGCATGACCCTGTTCGCCGCGATCATGGCCGCGCTGTTCCGCCGGGAACGGACGGGGAAGGGCGCCATGGTGGCGACAAACCTGATGGCCAACGGCCTCTGGGCCAACGCGGTGCAGGCGCAGGCGATGCTGTTCGGTGCCGAATATGCCTACCGGCCGGGCCGCGAGAATGCCGGCAACCCGTTGCACAATCTCTACCAGTCGGGCGACGGGCGCTGGTTCCACCTGATCGCGATACCGGAAGAGAAGCGCTGGGCGGATCTCACCGTCGCCCTCGAACGTCCCGACCTCGCCGTCGATCCCCGCTTCGCGACCACCGCCGACCGGCACCGCAACGCGCGCGACCTGATTGCCGCGCTCGACGGGATCTTCTCGCGCCACGACCTCGACCACTGGATCGCCGCCTTCGACGCCGCCGGGATCACCTGCGGCCCCGTCATGCGGCTCCGCGATATTCCGGACGATGTGCAGATGCGCGAAAGCGATGCCCTGACACCACTCGGCGGAGTCGGGGACGGCGACCTGATGACGGTGAACAGCCCGCTCTGGATCGACGGCGTGAACAAGCGGCCGGCTTCGCGGGCTCCTGCCCATGGCGAGCACAGCCGCGAGATCCTGTGCGAGTTCGGCTTTGCCGACAGCGAGATCGCCGACCTGACCGCCGCCGGCATCGTCAAGTAGCGGGGGCCGTACCGACCCCGGTCCGTGCACCGTCGCCCGCTGTCCACAATGCCCCGCCCCTGGAAGGAACCGAACCATGATCGATCTGGGATTGACCGAAGACCAGCTCGCCATTCGCGACGCGATCGAGAAGAAATGCCGGAAGTATGACGAAAGCTACTGGCTCGCGCGCGACAACGACGGACGTTTCCCCGATGAGTTCGTCCGCGATTTCGCCGCCGACGGCTGGCTCGGGATCGCCATGCCCGAGGAATATGGCGGTTCCGGCCTCGGCCTGACCGAGGCGTGCGTGATGATGCAGGCGATCACCGAATCCGGCGCCGGATTCTCCGGCGGCGGCGGTATCCACATCAATATCTTCGGACTCAGCCCGGTTGTCGCCTTCGGCACGCCGGAACAGAAGGCGCGCATGCTGCCGCCGCTGATCCGCGGCGAGGACAGGGCGTGTTTCGGCGTGACCGAACCCAATGCCGGCCTCGATACCTCGTCGATCGAGACAAGGGCGGTCCGGGACGGCGACCGCTATATCGTCGACGGCCGGAAGATCTGGACCTCGACGGCCCAGGTCGCCAACAAGATCCTGCTGCTGGCGCGAACCACCCCCCGGGACAAGGCGGCGAAGCCGACGGGCGGCATGTCGCTCTTCTATACCGACCTTGACCGGAAATACGTGGACGTCAAACGGATCGACAAGATGGGCCGCAAGGCGGTGGATTCGAATGCCGTCTTCATCGACGGTCTGCCGATCCCGAAGGAGGACCTGATCGGCGAGGAGGGGCAGGGGTTCAAGTATATCCTGCATGGCATGAACGCGGAGCGGATCCTGATCGGGGCCGAGACCGTGGGGTTCGGTCGCGCCGCCCTGCGCCGCGCCGTTCAGTATGCCAAGGAACGGGTCGTCTTCGGCCGGCCGATCGGCATGAACCAGGGCATTCAGCATCCGCTCGCCGATTCCTGGGCGCAGCTCGAGGCAGCGAACCTGATGTGCTACCAGGCAGCGCGGCTGTTCGACAGCGGCAAGCCCTGCGGGGCCGAGGCCAACGCGGCGAAATACCTGGCGGCCGAGGCGGGGTTCACGGCCTGCGAGCGGGCGGTGCTGACCCATGGCGGCATGGGCTATGCCAAGGAGTATCACGTCGAACGCTATTTCCGGGAGATTTTCCTCGCCAGAATCGCGCCGGTAAGTCGCGAAATGATCCTGAATTTCATCGGAGAGAAGGTTCTGGGGCTGCCGAAATCCTACTGAAACGGGTGGGGTTTCGAGTTCCTGCCAGGCGGCCCGGCAGGAGTGGCTTGACAATACTTAGAAATCTAATAACTTTTTGAGGCGCTTGGATACGAACATGACGGAAGTGGTGTCGAGGCGGAAGACGGTTACACGGCAAAACGTCAAATCTCGCGGCCAACGCGAAGAAGCAGGACCGATCTGGAGTCGGCCGCAATAACCAGGCGATCTGGGAGGAACGAAATGCAGAAGTTCGGACAGAAATTCGGAAAGCGACTCGTCGCGGGTGCGATAGGCGCGCTCGCCGCGACGGTGGTCTTGTCGGGCGCGGCCAATGCCGCGACGACGCTGCGCTGGTCGGACGGCCAGCCAAACCGCGGCGTGAGTTCGGAAACCTTGCAGTGGATGGCCGACGAGGTCGAGAAGCGTACGGCTGGCGATCTCAAGTTCGAGTTTCATTGGGGCGCTGCGCTGTTCCCGTCGAAGTCGGCCGTGAAGGGCGTCGGCGGACGCTCGGCCGATGTCGCGACGATCATCGCGGCCTATACGCCGAAGGAACTGGTCGCCTACAGCATCGGTGACGTGCCGCTGGCGAATTCCGACGTCTGGGTCGGCATGCGCGCCATGTACGAGCTCGCCAACACCCATCCGGTGTTGCAGAAGATGTTCGCCGATCTCAACCTGGTCTATCTCTCCAATCTCACGACCAGCGCCATCGAGATCCTCTGCAAGGACAAGTTCATCACCTCGCTCGACGACTTCAAGGGCACGAAGATCCGGGCGGTCGGACCCTATGGCCGTGTGTTCGAGGAACTGGGCGCCGACGTCGTCCGGCTGAGCCAGGCCAAGGTCTACAGCGCCCTCGATTCCGGCATCGTCGAGTGCAACCAGAACTACATGTACTCGATCGAGGTCTTCAAGCAGTACGAGATCGCCAAGAAGCTGACGAAACTCGACTGGGGCCAGCATCTCGCCTTCGGCATCGTGATGAATCGCGAGGCGCACGAGGAACTGTCGGCGGAGAACCGCAAGGTCCTGCATGAAGTCGCCTCCGATTTCGTCGATCAGTTCTCGCGGCGGATCCAGGAAGCCAACGAGAAGGCACTCGAGCGCATGACGACCGGCGACTCGCCGATCGAGGTCCGGACGATGGATCCGGGCGAGATGGAGAAGCTCAAGGCTAAGGGCATGGAAGCCGTTCACGCCTGGGTCGATCGTGCCAATGAAGCCGGACTGCCGGGGCAGGATATCTTCGACGCCTACATGGCGCTTGTCGCCAAGTACGAGAAGATCCGCGATACCCAAGGCTATCCGTGGACCCGTTAGGGAACGGGGACGCGGACGAGGCCGGGCCCGACGAACGGGTCCGGCCGGGTCCGGCGCCGCTCGCCTGGATCGAGAAGACCGGTGTCGATGTGTCGGCACTCGCGATCATCGTGCTGGGCGTGATCATCACCGTATCGGTTCTGGGACGCACCTTCTTCGGCAAGATGATCCCGGACGACATCGTCATATCCGGTGAATTGATGGTGACGCTTGTTGCCCTTCCCTGGGCCTATGTGACGGCCGACAGGGGCCATGTCGCCGTCGAGGTCTTCACCGACTGGATGTCGCGCGGCGCGCAGGTCTGGCTTGAACTGCTGGCGGTGATCGTCGGCCTCGTCATGGTCGCACCGCTGACCTGGGCGACCGGTGTCGCGCTTTGGCAGGCCTGGGATTTCGGCAGCTATTTCGATGGCGTGCTGTATCTGCCCGAATGGCCCGGGCGGCTGACCTTCTTCATCGGTTTCGCCCTGATGCTGGTGCGATTGCTGTTCATTCTCGTCGGCGATGTCGGGCGCTTGCGCCGTGGCCCCGACGGTCATGACGAGGTCTATTTCTGATGGATCCGTTCCTGCTCGGGACCTGCGGATTTTCCGTGGTCATTCTGCTGCTGATGCTCCGCGTCCCGATCGCTTTCTGTCTGGGATCGGTTGCCGTCGTCTGCACCTTCCTGTTCTACGCCTGGCCGGTGGACGGGGCCTTCGACATGGCCGGCGGCTGGCGCTCGGCGACGACGATCCTGACCTCGAACAGCTTCGACTTCGTGCATTCCTTTGAACTCACGATGGTGCCGCTGTTCATCCTGCTCAGCCAGGTCGCGTTCCATGCGCGGATCACGACCGACATCTATCATTCGGCGCGGATCTGGCTGTCCCGCGTGCCGGGCGGCCTGGCAATCGCCTCCATTCTCGGCTGCGGCGGCTTCTCGGCAATCACAGGCTCGAGCGTTGCCTGCGCCGCGGCGATGGGCAAGATCTGCACGCCCGAGATGCTGCGCTACGGTTACGGGCCTAGGCTCGCGACCTCCTCGGTCGCCGTCGGCGGCACGCTCGGCTCGCTCATCCCGCCGAGTGTCCCGTTCATCCTGTACGGCATCTTCACCGAAACCTCGATCAGCAAGCTTTTCCTCGCCGGCATCCTGCCCGGCCTGATCTCGATCGTCGGCTACATCATCGTGATCATGGTCTGGGTCAAGGTGAACCCGAAGGAAGCGCCGCTCTCGAACGAGGTGCTCAAGCGCGGCGACCGCAGGCGGGCGGCAATGCGCGCCTGGCCGGCGGTCCTGCTGTTCCTCATCATCATCGTCGGGATCTACGGCGGGGTGTTCACGACCACGGAGGCGGCGGCGGTCAGTGCCGCGACCGCGCTGGTCATGGGCATCGCGATGCGCCGCCTGAGCATGGCAGCCATCCTGCTCTCGCTTCGCGAGACCGCCTACCAGACGGCAATGATCTTCCTGATCGCCTTCGGCGCGAAGATCTTCGTCTCGTTCATTTCGCTGACCGGTGTGTCGCCGTGGCTGATCGCGCTGGTCCAGGCCTCCAGCCTGTCAGACTGGACGGTCATCGCGATCCTCTGCCTGGTGTTTCTCGTGCTCGGCATGTTTCTCGACCCGATCGGCATCCTGCTGCTGACCCTGCCGGTCACCGTGCCGCTGGTCGAGCATATGGGCCTCGACCTGATCTGGTTCGGCGTGATCGTCGTCAAGCTGCTGGAAATCGGCCTGATCACGCCACCTGTCGGGCTCAACGCCTTCGTCATCAAGGCGGTAACCAGCCGCGACATCAAGGTGCACACGATCTTCGCGGGAATCTCACGATTCCTCGTCGCCGAGTTCGTCATTCTGGTGCTGCTGCTGGTCTTCCCGGCAATATCGCTGATACTGCCGAATAGCATGAACTGATCGCCAGCGGCGAGGCACGACTGGAACGGGGAACGACAGTGTCGGACAAGGGAATGTTTTCGAAATCCTACTGGCGCGGCACCAAGATCTGCCTGCGCGAGAGCGTCGACGGCTACGCCGTCGGCCGGCCGGTCGCGCTCAACGCCCCGGATACGGCGCGGCTCCGGGGTATCTACTGGACCCCGAAATCGAACCCGTCGCCGAAGGTCGCGGTGATCGCCTCGCACCCGCGGGTCGACTTCTCGGAGCACCACGCCTTTCCCGGCTACCTGAAGGCCGGCTATGCCTGCCTGGGCGCCAATCCCCGCTACGTGAACAACGACTTGGACTGCATCCACGAGAAGATCCTCGTGGACATCGCGACCTACATGGTCTGGCTGAAGCAGCAGGGGGTCGAGAAGATCATCCTGCTCGGGAATTCCGGCGGCGGCTCGTTGTTCTCCTTCTACCAGCAGCAGGCCGTGCTGCCGCCGTCGCGCCGCATCACGCTGACGCCGGGGGGGAAGCGCACCTATCTCGAAAAGACCGAGATGCCGCCGGGCGACGCGCTGATCTACATGGCGGCCCATATCGGCCAGGGGCTGATCATCAACGAGGTGATCGATCCGTCGGTGGTCGACGAACAGGATCCGCTGAAGACCGATCCCGAACTCGACATGTACGATCCCCGGAACGGCTTCGCGCCGCCGCCGGAATGGAGCCGCTACTCGCCCGAGTTCGTGACCCGGTTCCGGGCTGCGCAGCTCGCTCGCGTCCGCCGGCTCGACGCGATCGCGCATGACATGCTGAACGATGGCGAGGCCGCCGGCGCGGTCTGCACCGGGCCGGACTTCGCGAACCTGTCCGCCGACATGCAGCGTCATTTCGTGCGCCGCGAACTCCATCAGCCGATCATGGTGATTCACCGTACGTTGGCCAACCTGCACTATACCGACAACTCCCTCGATCCGTCGCCGCGCGGCTACGGGTCGCTGATCAGTCCGCGTCCGGATCTCGCGAATTTCCAGCGCTTCGGCTTCGCCCGCGTCATGTCGCCGGACGGCTGGCTGTCCACGTGGTCCGGCCTGTCGTCGAACGCGAGCGTGCCGAAGACAGCGGGCTCGGTAACCGTGCCGGCGCTGGTGATCCATGCCGCACGCGATCTGGATATCTATCCGATTACCCATTCCCGCACGATCTACGAGGCGCTCGGCGCGTCCGACAAGGCGCTCTGGGATATTCCCGACGCGCTCCACTATTTCGATCCGGCCACGCCGGACGAGGGCAACCGGACGCTGGACGGCGTGATGGCCCGGCTGACCGAATGGACGGCTGAACGGTTCCCGGTATGAGCGGCAGGCTTGCGGACCGGACGGCCCTGATCACCGGCGCGGGTAGCGGCATCGGGGCCGCCTCCGCCCGCCTGTTCGCGGCCGAGGGCGCGAATGTCATCGCCTGCGATATCGACGGGAACGCCTGCCGGGAGACCGCTGCGGCGATCGCATCGGCCGGCGGATCGGCGATCGCGCACCCGTTCGACGTTTGCGACGAGGATGCCTGGCGGGATGCCTTTGCCGCCGGGGCGGCGCGCTTCGGACGCGTCGATGTGCTGATGAACTGTGCTGGACTGTTCGACGGCGAGGCGCTCGAGGATGCAACCGTCGCGGCCTTCGAGCGGGTCGTCGCGGTCAATCTGAAGGGCGTCTTCCTCGGTTGCCGGGAGGCGATCCGGCACATGAAGTCGCGGCCGGCGAACCTGCCGTGGGCGTCCCTGATCAACGTCTCGTCGACGGCCGGATTCGTCGGTACCGCCCGGTCCGGAATCTACACCATGACCAAGGGCGGGGTCCGGCTGTTCTCGAAGGCGGTCGCGGTCGAGGCGGCGGAGTTCGGCTATCCGGTGCGCTGCAATTCGCTGCATCCGGGCGGCACCGAAACCGGCATGTTCGATGATATCCTGGCTGCCCGTGGCCTCACCCGTGAACAGCATCGCGAGGCGGCAAGAACCCGCAATCCGCTCGGCCGGATGGCGCAACCGGACGAGATCGCCAACGGGGCGCTGTTTCTTGCGAGCGATGAATCGGCCTTCATGACCGGCAGCGAACTGGCTCTCGACGGCGGCTACGCCGCCCGATGATCGCCTTCCTGCTGGCATCCGCCGCAGGCTGGTTGTATGGCTAGGACGTGAATCCTGGAGCCGGTTGATCGACTGGTTCGGCATCGCGCCCGGGTGGCGCGGCATCTGAGAATAGAGAGCGCAAGATGGCGGAACGGCCCGCGCCGCCGGGCAAGTCGGCGGCTGCCTACAACACGACACTGGCGATCCTCGAGCATTGGGAGCGGGACAGACCCGGCGACCGGCTCGCGCATCTGGTTCGCGATCTGTCGCGATGCTTCACGCGCGCGCTGCAATTGCGGCTTGCGGACTTCGACGTTTCCTTCGGGCACTGGATGTTCCTGCGCGCGCTCTGGAAGAAGGACGGCGTGACGCAACGCGAATTGTCCATCACGGTCGGCCTGATGGAGCCGACGACCCATACCGCGCTGATCCGGATGGAGGAACTCGGCTATGTCGTCCGCCGGCGCAAGGACGGCAACCGGCGGAAGCATTTCATCTACCTGACCGACGAGGGCAAGGCGCTCGAGGAGAAGCTTGTCCCGCTTGCCGAGGAGGTGAACAGGATTGCCGCCGACGGCGTCGACGCGGACGCGATGGCGGTCATCCGGACCGGTCTGCTGCGCATGGTGAAGAATCTGGCCGAGGACGAGGCGGCAGCGCTCGCCGCCGGTCGGAGCCTGCCGTCGACGCGAAGCCTCGGCCAGCGCGTCTGAGGCGCCTCAGGAGGCCCGCTGCGCCGTCGCCGAAAGTATCGCCCGTTCCGCCTCGGTGGTGCCGAATTCGAGCCAGTCGCGGCCCTTCTCGACGATTCCTTCGAACGAGGAGATCTCCCGGTGGGGAATGCCGGGTTCGGTCGTGCCGATCGCCGGCGCGTTGCCCTCGGCGAACCGGCGGACGGCATCGACCATCAGGCGCCGGAACTCGACGACGGCAATATCGCTGCCGCCGAGCCGGTCGGTGCTGCGGTCGGTGATCGGGCCCATGCTCACCCACATCGACATGTCCTGGTTGGGGATGCCGTCGATTCCGGTGAAGTTGCCGGCCCGCATCGCCTCGCGATCCTGCATGAAGTCGTTCTCGAGAGTCCGTCGCGGCGTGAAGTCGTCGTTCAGGTCGACGCCCGGAACGGCGTGGTTGAAGGCCCGCCAGGTGTCCTGATCGACGCAGTCCTCGCCGCCCCACGCGAGGAAATAGAACCAGGTGCTGGTATTGTCGGCCGGCACGTTGATGCTTGCCACGTTGTAGGACGAGTTCGGCGGGATCAGCGAAATGAAGGGCGCGACATAGACCGTCACCCTTGCATAGTCGTGCGTGCGGGCATTCTGGATCGGCCGGCGCAACGCGACATAGCGGAAGCCGTAGGGCGTCTCGCGGCTCAGCATACGCGGTGACTTGTCGGTCGACGGGCGGGTCCAGTTGGTTTCCGTTGCGCCGGCGCCGGCGACCCGGGCCGGCACCATGTCGGAGGAATGCAGGTTCGAGGAATGGGCGGAATCGATCTGCCCCTCCTGGATCTGCGCCCAGTTGCAGGGGATCCGGATCTTCAGGATCGACACCGGGGTGCCCTCGACCGGCGAGAATGGCGGGCGCTGGAACGCGGGCCGGCTTTCCGGCGGTCCCATGTAGGCCCAGACGAAGCCGCCGCATTCCTCGACCGGATAGGCCTTGATCCGGGTCTTCTCCTTCAGCGGGCTGCCCTCGGGCTCGGACGGCATCTCGACGATCCGGCCCGCGACGTCGAACTTCCAGCCGTGATAAAGGCAGCGCAACCCGCAATTCTCGTTCCGCGCATAGGCCAGCGATGGACCCCGGTGCGGGCAGAACTCGTCGATCAGGCCGACCTTCCCGTCGCTGTCGCGGAAGGCGACCAGATCCTCACCGAGAAGGCGGACCCGCCTGGGCTTGCCGTCGACTTCCAGCTCCTCCGACAGCAACGCCGGAATCCAGTGTCGACGCATCAGGGCGCCCATCGGCGCGTCGCCTTCGACTTCGCATAGCAGAGCGTTTTCCTGCGGCGTCAGCATGTCGGCCCTCTAACATGAATTAGATATCTAATTATTTCTAGACATAAGCGGCGCTGTTGTCCAGTGTTGCGGGAGATTGAACGGTCGGCAGATACCACGGATGAACGAGACGGACGGCATGGCGGCGCCGGCAGGCGGGGAACTCACCCCGGTTCTGGTGACGGAGAAGCGGATCGCGGCGAACGATGTCTGCGTCATGCGGCTCGCATTGCCGAATGGTCCGCCGATGCTCCCCTTCACGCCGGGCGCTCATATCCCGGTACGCACACCGTCCGGGGCGATGCGGACCTACTCGCTCGCCAACGATCCGGCCGAACGGGACCATTACGAGATCGGTGTGAAGATCGAGCGCGAGGGGCGAGGCGGATCGCTGTCGATGGCCGAGAAGCTCGACGCCGGCGACATGCTGGAGATCGGCGCCCCGCGCAACGATTTCGAACTGGTTCCGGCGGGGCGCTATCTGTTCATCGCCGGCGGTATCGGGATCACGCCGATCATGTCGATGTGCCGGTCGCTGCGGCGCCGCGGGGATGTCGAGTTCCGGCTGATCTACTGCACCCGCAGCCCGGCCGAGACGGCCTTTCTCGACGTTGTCGGGGAGAACTGGCTGGCGGAGCGCACCCTGCTGCATCATGATCGCGGCGATCCGGCCGCGATATACGACTTCTGGCCCGAGCTGGAGACCGCCGACGATCGCCATGTCTACTGCTGCGGCCCGAAGCCGATGCTGGAGGACATACGCGACATGAGCGGACACTGGCCGGTGCACCAGGTCCATTTCGAGGATTTCCTGCCCGTGGTCGCGGTTCGCGAGGGCGATCGGGAATTCACTGTCGAGCTGTCCCGGTCGGGCCGTGTCATCACCATCCCGGCGGACCGGAGCGTACTCGAAACGCTGCGTGACGCCGGGCTCGATCTCCGTTCGTCGTGCGAGAGCGGGACCTGCGGGACCTGTCGGACGCGCGTGGTATCCGGCGAACCGGAACATCGCGATCTTGTCCTGACCGATCAGGAACGCAAGAATTCGATGATGATCTGCGTTTCACGGGCGCGCGGGGGCAAGCTTGTCCTCGACCTCTGACGGCCCGCGCGGGTCCGGCGCTGGCCCGGTCGGCATCGGCGTCGCCGGGCTCGGCCGCGCCTTCATGCTGACCCTGCCGTCGCTGCTGAAGGACGCGCGGTTCCGCCTAGCCGGGGGGTTCGACCCCCGCGAAGAGGCCATGCGGGCTTTCACGGATGCGTTCGGCGGCGGCGGTCATGACAGCCTGGACGCGATGCTCGCCGATCCCGCCGTCGAGGTCGTCTACGTCGCCAGTCCGCACGAATTGCACGCGGACCAGGCCTGCGCCGCGCTCGAGGCCGGCAAGCAGGTCCTGCTCGAGAAACCGATCGCCGAGAGCCTCGAGGCAAGCCGCCGGATCGTCGCGACCGCGTGCCGCACGGGCGGGCGGGTGATCGTCGGCCCGGCGCACAGTTTCGATGCACCGGTGCTTGCCTGCCTCGATCTCATCCGCAGCGGTCGCTTCGGCAAGGTGCGACTGGTCCAGATGACGACCTATACCGATTTCATGCACCGCCCGCGACGACCGGAGGAACTCGACAGCGCCCGGGGTGGCGGCGTCGTCTTCAGCCAGGGGGCGCATCAGGTCGATATCGTGCGGCTGCTGGCGGGCGGACTGACGCAGGCAGTCTCGGCCAACGCCGGAAACTGGGATCCCGAGCGGCCGGGCGAGACCGCCTACAGCGCGCTCCTCCGTTTCCGTGGCGGCGCCAGCGCCAGCCTGACCTATTCCGGACACGGTCATTACAACAGCAACGAGCTGCATGACTGGATCGACGAGCTTGGCTGGCCGCGGGCGCCGGAGCAGGCATTCGGCGCCCGCCACCGACTGCGCCAGGGGCTGGCATCGACCGACGAGCTTGCGCTCAAGAATGCCCGCACCTTCGGCTTCGCGCCGATCCCCGACGCGGCCCCGGAAAACGAGCATTTCGGCCAGGTGATCGTCAGCCTGGACGGCGCCGATATAGCTGTTACGCCGCGCGGACTGACGATTTATGACGATGAGAGACTGACGACGATGCCGCTGCCGCTGCCCGAAGGCGCGGGCCCGCGCTGGCCCGTTCTCGACGCGGTGTGGAACATGGCGCGCGGCGGACCGCCCGCGATCCAGGACGCGGCCTGGGGGCACGCGACGCTGGCAGTTTGCGTCGGCATTCCTGAGGCCGCCGCCACCGACCGCTGGCTGCCGCTCGCCGACCAGGTCGCGGTTCCCGATCATCCCAACCTCGACCAACCCGAGACGGAGACATGATGTGAGCAAGCTCAGGCTTTCGATCGCGATCGGCGACTATGACCGCAATCGCGCCCTGCTGGACGGCCGGGTGCAGATCGACGGCGTCGATCCGATCTTCATGGCGTTGTCGCCGGAGGAAATGTTCTTCCGCGCTTTCCGTCACCAGGATTTCGACATCAGCGAGGTCTCTTTCGCGAGCCAGCTCGTCAGCATGGCGCAGGACCGTTCGCAGTATCAGGCTCTGCCGATCTTCCTGTCGCGGGCCTTCCGGCACAGCTCGATCTATATCCGCACCGACAAGGGGATCGAGAGCCCGGCCGATCTGCGTGGCCGTTCGATCGGCATCGCCGAGTACCAGCTCAGCGCGAATGTCTGGGCCCGTGCGCTGCTCGAGGACGAGTACGGCGTTCGCCCCGCCGAGATCCGCTGGGTGCGCGGGGGAATGAACACCGCCGGCCGTCCCGAGAAGCTCAAGGTCGAACTGCCGCCAGAGATCCGGATCGACAACGCCCCGGACGACCGCTCGCTCGACGATCTCCTGTCGGCCGGCGAGATCGACGGCTTCATCGGGCCGCGTTCGCTCAGGTGCTTCGACGACGGCCACCCGAAGGTAGCCCGCCTGTTCGGCAACGGCGTCGAGGTGGCGAGCGCCTACTGGCGAAAGACCGGGATCTTTCCGATCATGCATCTGCTCGGCGTCAGGCGGGAGCTGTTCGAGGCCCATCCCTTCCTCGGCGGGGCGCTGATGAAGGCTTTCACCCGGTCGAAGCAGTTTGCCGAGGAGATGCTGTCCGATACCTCGGCGACCAAGGTGACGATGCCGTTCGTCGAGGACCATCTGGCCGAGGCCAGGCGGCTCATGGGGCGGGACTTCTGGTCATACGGCGTCGCCGGCAACGAGAAGACCATCAAGGCGTTCCTCGATCACCATCACCGGCAGGGCCTGTCGTCGCGCCGGATCGCGCTCGACGAACTGTTCCCCGCACGGGTCAGGGAAAGCTACAGCCTCTAGGCCTTGCGGCGGGTCACGAAGAGCGGTCCGTAGAGCACGACGAAGCCGAGAAAGGCAACGATCCAGGCGCAGCCCGCGACCGCCAGAAGGAGGTCGTAGGCGTCGGGCAGCAATGCCGCGCCGACGCGGGTAACGGCGGCGAGCAGGATTGCCACATAGACGACGATCGTGCCGCGCCCGGCGGTCAGTGGCCGCCCGCTGTGGCCGAGCGTCGCACGGGTCATCACCGCGAGCGTCATGGTGCCGACGGCGCCGACGGCCAGCGCGTGCAGGCCGGCGCTCTGCGGGACGGCGGACAGGATCGCGGCGAGACCGAGCAGCAACAGGCCGACGGGGATCCAGAGATAGCCCACATGGAGCACCCAGAGCAGCGCTTCCGGCCCGGTCGCCTTACCCTGCCAGCGGGCGACGCGGGCCACCTGCGCGAGCGCCGCGACGATGGCCAGCCAGCCGAAGACGGGGCTGCCGGGGATCGCGACGAACAGGGCCATGGCGAGGATCGTCGTCGCCAACGCCGCCTTGTCGACGATCCCGAACGGCGCGGGAAGCGCCGAACCAGCCCGCTTGGCGAGCCAGTTGCGGGTGAAACTCGGCACGATCCGGCCGCCGACAAGGGCGATCAGCAGGGTGAAGACCGCGAGGCCGAGGCGCCAGCCGGCGCCCTCCAGATCCATGACGCCGGCCGCCTCCAGATGCATGGCGAGGTTGCCGATCAGCAGGACCAGCAGGGCCACGACCATCGGCAGGTTCCGCCAGTTCCGCCCGGCCAGGATCTCGCGCCCGACGACAAGTACGAGGGCGACCGGGAAGGCGAGGTCGACAAGCGCCGTCGGACCGGCGCCGAGCCAGTCGGAGATCTGGAAGACGACGCGACCGGCGAGCCAGAGGAACACAAGGCCGAACAGCGGCAGCCCGCTGAGCGGCAGGCGGCCGGTCCAGTTCGGGATCGCGGTCAGCAGGAATCCGGCAAGCACGGCGGTCGCATAACCGTAGAGCATCTCGTGCGCATGCCAGGAAAGCGGCGGGAAGGCCGAAGCGGCCGGGTCGGCACCATCGAGCATGGCAAGCCAGAGCCCGATCGCGAGGATCGCCCAGAGCCCGGCGCCGAGGAAGAAGGGGCGGAAGCCCTGGGTCAGGATCGCCGGCGCGGCGACGTGGCTCCGGCGCAGTCCGGCCGTTGATTCCGCGCTCATGGCCGTCTTTCCGTGGTGTACATCGACTTTCTCCAAGACTTCATCCTGAAGCCGCAACGGGCGCCGGTCAGGCGGCGAACGCCCGAGCGCGCCATCCAGCGGCAATTCAACCGGTAATATTGTCGTGTCGCGGCAAAAGGATAGTCCGACCGCGCGAACTGCGAATTGCGTCAGCGCAAATCCGGCGGGCTTGCGAAAGAAAAAAGGGCGCCCCGAGGGACGCCCTTTCGCAAGCCGCATGCTGCAGCCAGTCAGCCGGTCTGGGTGACGAAGCGGGTGTCGAGATAGGCCTCCAGTGCGTCGGCGCCGCCTTCGGTGCCGTAGCCGGAATCCTTCACGCCGCCGAACGGGACCTCGGCCAGCGCCAGGCCGACGTGATTGATGGTCAGCATGCCGGCCTCGACACTGGCGCCGAGCGCCTCCTGGGTCTTGGCCGAGCCGGTAAAGGCATAGGCCGCAAGACCGAAGGGCAGCCGGTTGGCCTCGGCGATCGCCTCGTCGAAATCGGTGAAGCGGTTGACGATGGCGAGCGGGCCGAACGGCTCCTCGTTCATCACGCGCGCGTCGACGGGCACATTGGCGAGCACGGTGGGCTGGAAGAAATAGCCCTTGTTGCCGATCCGCTCACCGCCGCAGGCGAGTTCGCCGCCCTGCTGCACCGCATCGGCGATGAAGCCCTGCAGGGCCGGGATGCGGCGCTCGTTGGCGAGCGGACCCATCTGGGTTTCCTTGTCGAGGCCGTTGCCGACGCGGGTCTTGCTGGCGGCGGCGACGAAGCCCTCGGTGAAGCGGTCGGCGACCGCGTCCTGGACCAGGAAACGGGTCGGCGAGACGCAGACCTGGCCGGCATTGCGGAACTTGGTCGCGGCCATCACCTTGATCGCCTTGTCGACATCGGCGTCGTCGAAGATCATCACCGGCGCGTGGCCGCCGAGTTCCATCGTCGCCCGCTTCATGTGCTGGCCGGCGAGCGCGGCAAGCTGCTTGCCGACCGGGGTCGAGCCGGTGAAGGAGATCTTCCGGATCACCGGATGCGGGATCAGATACTCGGAAATCTCCGCCGGAACGCCGTAGACGAGGTTGATGACGCCGTCGGGCACGCCCGCATCGACAAAGGCGCGGATCAGTTCCGCCGGCGAGGCCGGGGTCTCTTCCGGGGCCTTGACGATGATCGAGCAGCCCGTCGCGATCGCCGCGGAAAGCTTGCGCACGACCTGGTTGATCGGGAAGTTCCACGGCGTGAAGGCGGCGACCGGGCCGACCGGGACCTTGACCGTCATCTGGGTGACGCCGCGGCCACGCGCCGGGATGATCCGGCCATAGGTGCGGCGGGCCTCCTCGGCGAACCACTCGATGACCTCGACACCGCCGAGCACCTCGCCGATCGCCTGGTTGAGCGGCTTGCCCTGCTCGCGGGTCATCATCCAGCCGATCGCCTCCTTCCGCTCGCGCAGCAGGCCGGCGGCCTTGCGCATGATCTTGGCGCGGTCATGGGCCGAGGTCTCACGCCAGATGCGGAAGCCCTTGTCGGCGGCGGCCAGTGCGGCATCGAGATCGTCCCGCGTGGCATGCGCGACCTGGCCGATAACTTCTTCGGTTGCCGGATCGAGGACGGGGATCGTCTTGCCCTCAACACCGTCGCGCCACTGGCCGTCGATGTGCAGCTGTACGTTGGGATAGGTTTGCATCGGGTTCACTCGCTTCTCTGTCGCCGGGGCGACGCTGATTGAATTCGGATTCCGGCCCTGCCGGGGTGCCTTCTTCTAGCGAAATGTAGGGTGCCGGGTCGAGTCCCGGAAACGGAAACCACTTTCGCGGGAACGCGGGGCTTGTCATGGAACGAACCGGCGAACGAGTTGTCGCCCCGTGGCCGGCGGGATAGGTTGCAGGGGAGTCGCGACCGCCCCGGGGCAATCCGATGGCGGGATTGCGCTCATATCTGGCGATTGCGCGGAGCGGTAGCAGCGTGCGGCAACAAGGCGGGAATTTCAGGCTTCCGACGCGGAGACGGCCGTGAGCAGCCGGCGGAATGGGCTCAGGAGTCGACGCCGCGCCCCGCCCGGAAGTTCGCCGGGCGTCCTGATCGCCGACCCGCAGGCGGTCCGCTCGCAGGTCAGCCTGTTCGGATATGGCGACGATCGCCTGATCGAGCGGGACAATGTCAGCCTCGCCGA
Source organism: Oceanibacterium hippocampi (assembly GCF_900172325.1). Taxonomy (GTDB): domain Bacteria; phylum Pseudomonadota; class Alphaproteobacteria; order Sneathiellales; family Sneathiellaceae; genus Oceanibacterium; species Oceanibacterium hippocampi. The sequence continues at coordinate 160,271 of NZ_FWFR01000004.1, forward strand.
CATCGAGGCGCTCAAGGGCACGGTGCCGAATCTCTGGGTCAATGTCGACGGGCTCGCCGATATCGCGCTCATCAAGGCGCTCGGTGAGCTTTTCGGTCTGCACGACCTGGCGCTCGAGGATGTCGTCAACCTGCACCAGCGGCCCAAGGCGGATCAGTACGAGGATCACATCTTCGTTGCGACGCGCATGGTTGCCGCCGAGCCGCGGCCAAGAACCGAGCAGGTGTCGATCTTCATCGGCGCCGATTTCGTGCTCACCTTCCAGGAGCGGCCGGGCGACTGCCTCGACCCGGTACGGGCGCGGATTCGCCAGCACAGGGGCCGCATACGCCAGTCCGGCAGCGACTATCTCGCCTATGCCCTGATCGATGCGGTGATCGACGCCTTCTTTCCGGTGCTCGAGGATTTCGGCGAACGGCTCGAGATGATGGAGGATGAGGTGGTTACCCGGCCCGAACCGGGCATGATCGAACGCCTTCACGACATGAAACGCGACCTCCTGAACCTCCGCCGGGCGATCTGGCCGCATCGGGAAATGCTCAACACCCTGATCCGCGACGAGACGCCGCTGATCACCGACCAGACCCGGATCTATCTCCGCGACTGCTATGACCACACGGTCCAGTTGATGGATATCGTCGAGACCTATCGGGAGATCGCCTCGGGCCTTGTCGACGTCTATCTCTCGAGCATGAGCACCCGGCTCAACGACATCATGAAGGTGCTGACGATCATCGCCACCATCTTCATCCCGCTCGGCTTCATTGCCAGCCTGTACGGCATGAACTTCGATCGCACTGTCTCGCTCTGGAACATGCCGGAGCTTGGCTGGCGCTACGGCTATCCGGCGTCCCTGTTGCTGATGCTCGCGACGGCGGGCGGGCTGCTCTACTACTTCCGCCGGCGCGGCTGGCTCGGCTCCCGCCGCAAGCGCACCCGCGAGCCGAAAACAGGGCACGACACGAAAAGCCAGGGCTGAGGCATTCGCCCGACCGTCAGAAACCGAATTCGAAGCACGATATGTGCTTGCCGCCGATCGGCTCGCCATAGCTGCGGCGGCCGATATCGTCGCCCGCGGCTCCGGCCACGACCATGAGCGGCAGCAGATGCTCCTCGCGCGGATGGCAGACGCGGGCAGAGGGCGCCCGCTCCCACTCGGTAAGCCCCGCGTTCCGGGCCTGCGGCGCGGCGGTTGCCGTGGCCGTCAGCCAGTCGTCGAAGGCGCGGGACTGGCGGCCATCGCCGTCATGGAACAGGCGCAGATTGTGGTAGCTGTTGCCGCTTCCGACGATGGCAACGCCCTGGTCGCGAAGCGGCGCAAGCGCCCTGCCGATGGCGATATGGGCGGCCGGGTCGAGATCCTGCCGCAGCGAGAGCGTGACGACCGGAATGGCGGCGTCGGGGTCGATGATCAGGAACGGTACGAAGACGCCGTGATCGAAACCGCGCTCGCCGTCGGCGGCGCTGCGAATGCCGGCCTCGTCGAGCAGCCGCCGCGCCTCGGCCGCGATCGCCGGCGCGCCGGGCGCCGGGTAATCGAGTTCGTAGGTGATCTTCGGGAAGCCGTAATAGTCGAACAGCATACCCGGCGCCGGGGCTGTGCCGACGGTCGGCATCGCGCCCTCCCAATGGGCGGATATCACGAGGAATGCCTCGGGCCGGGCGGGCAGCCGTTCGACGATACCGGCCAGGTATGCCTCAAGGCCGTCGAAGGCGCCGGGCCCGAAAGGCGGCGGGAAGTCGATCCAGAAGCAGGGACCGCCGCCGTGCGAGATATACAGGGCAGGCTGGCGTGTGACGGTCATGGTTTTCTCCTGCGGCAGGGGCGCCACGATTAACCGGGAGAGATAAATCGCGGCGCCGGTCCGGAAAACCACCGATCGGGAAACAGACTGTCCGTCAGACCGGCAAGCCGATCCGCCGTCGCGATTCCGGCTCGCGAAGCACCAGGTCCTCGCCCGCGATATCACTGGCGTCCTTGGTGCAGAGCCAGGCGATCGCCTTCGCCACCCATTCCGCGGGAATATGCACGGACGGGTCGAGCTGGCTCACCGGATTGATGCCGGAGGCCTTGATCAGGACTTGCATTTCGGTCGCGACGGTGCCCGGGCTCAGGCCGCAGACGCGGATCCCCTTCTCGCGATATTCCTTGTCGGCGCAGCGCGTCAGGGAGAGCACCGCCGCCTTGGTCGAGCAATAGTGGCTCCAGCCTTCGAGCGCGCCGGTCGCCGCGCCCGAGGAGAGGTTGACGATGACGCCGGAACCCTGCGCCTCCATCACCGGGATCGCCGCCCGGAGGCCGTGATAGACGCCCTTGTAGTTGATGTCGACGACCCGGTCCCATTCCGCCGGGTCGGACGCGCCCAACCGGGCGATCGGTTCGATGACGCCGGCATTGTTGACAAGAATATCGAGCCGGCCGAACGTGTCCCGGCAGCGATCCACGAGACCCGCAACAGGGGTGTAATCGGCGACGTCGCATGCCACGGCCTCGGCCTTGCCGCCCTTGCCGCGAATCTCGGCGGCGATCGCCTCGATCTCGCCGGTCGAGCGCGCGGCCAGCAGTACCGCGACCCCGGCTTCGCCGAACAGACGCGCCGTCGCCGCGCCGATGCCCCGGCTGGCGCCGGTGATGATGGCCGCCTGGCCACGCAATTCCTGCATTCCTCGCTCCTGCTTCCCTGTTTGCGGCGTGCCCGCCCGTTCCCCGGCCGAAGGCTCGGGACGGATCGCACGCGATCATCGTCTACGCATAACGGGCGCGGGCCGGCGATGGTAGCCCCCGGATCGGGATTTCGTGCTCAGAAGTCGTGCACGAGCGCGAAGCTGACAAGGCTCGTGGTCGCAGTGCCGGCGGGCGGCGGGTTGCTCAGATAGCGGAATTCGTAGGACAGCCTGGCCGAAAGGTCCTCGACCACCTGCAGGTCGAGGGCGGTCAGATTCCGCGCCTGGGCCTGCTCCTCGATGCTGGCGGTGCCGCTGCTGACGACGGTGACTTCGCTGCGCCCGACGAACAGGCTGGTTTCGTTGGACAGCTGCGCGTTGTCGGATATCGCCCAGTCGATGGCGATGCCGAGACGGCCCAGCAACTCGTTGGCGAGATCGCCGTCGTCGCTCTTCTTGCTCTGCCGCAACGCCGGTCCGGCCTCGAAGTCGAAGGTGAAATCCGGCCCGTCGAACAGGCGGTAGCCGATCCCGCCGCCTTCCGTGACCTGATAGTCATATCCGCTGAAACGGTCGTCATGATAGGTCGCGATTCCGAAGCCGTAGAAGCGGTCGGAGAAATCGTATTGCGAGCGGGCGCGCACCGCATGTCGCCGCGTATTCGTTGTACCGTCCGCGCGGCCATAGTCGAAGTTGCCGCGCAGCGAATGCGTCCAGTCCACGCTTCGCGAGACGACCCGTCCGGCAAGCGAACCGTTGACCGCGCTGGAGACACCGGACAGATAGCTGCCGCCGACTGACATCTCGCCGTAGAGCGTGGACGGCGTCTCTGTGGGGCCGCTGTCGGAGGCGACCGTATCGGTTTCATCCGCAGCCGTCGGGGCGCCGTCGTCCGCCGCCATGTCCAACTGGATGTCCGGAAAGATCGCCGCGGCCCGGGCGACCACGTCCGGCGCTTCCGCGGGCGCCAGTCGATGGAGGTCGGCGATGATGTCGGATGCGTTGTCCATGTCGCGGGCGATGGCCGCGATGACAATGGCGTTCAGCGCCACGTCGTTGTTTTCCCGGGCGGCGCGAACCAGGGCCGTTTCCTCGCGGGGATCGAGGCCGCTCGCGTCCGAGGCGGCAAGGGCGACCATCGGCGCGGCAACCCAGAATGGAACCGACAGGACCGCCAGCGCGTTGATCAACGCGACGGGGGAGCGCGGGAAGATCCTGGCCCCCCGGTTGTCAGATTTCCCTGCTGTCCCCATGAAAAATCCCGACACGCGACCACTACACTTCACAAGACGACGGTACTTCGCGGCGGCATTTCGCCTGCCTGTCGGCACCCGGACGACGACATGACGTCGTTTACCATGCCATATTGCCGAAAGGGCGCCACCCGATGCAAGCTTCGCCGGAACCGGTTAAGTCTTCGTGTGCTGGCGGCGATTATCGTCGGTCCGGCTGATCCGGCCGGCGTCGCCGGGCTGCGTTCGGGGGACGGCTGATGGAACTCGACCCGGTCCTGCTCTCCCGGCTGCAGTTCGCCTGGCTGATCGGCTGGCATATCCTGATGCCGGCGCTGACCGTCGGACTCGCCTCCTATATCGCGCTGCTGGAAGGCGCCTACCTGGTGACCGGCCGGGCGCGCTACCTGCGGATCTCGACATACTGGATCAAGGTGTTTGCCGTCGCCTTCGGAATCGGCGTGGTGTCCGGGGTCATCCTGCCGTTCCAGTTCGGTACCAACTGGAGCCGCTTCGCGGATGCGACCGCGGACGTGCTGGGCCCGCTCTTCGCCTACGAGGCGCTGAGCGCATTCTTCCTCGAGGCGTCGTTCCTCGGAATCCTGCTGTTCGGCCGCAAGCTGGTGCCGCAATGGGTGCATTTCGCCTCGGCGGTGATCATCGCCGCCGGCACGCTGTTCTCGTCCTTCTGGATCATCGCCGCCAACAGCTGGATGCAGACCCCGGCCGGTTTCGAGATCGTCGACGGCCGCTTCCTGCCGACAGACTGGTTCGAGATCGTCTTCAATCCGTCCTTTCCCTATCGGTTCGCCCATACCGTCGTGGCGTTCTACGTGACGACAGGGTTCGTCGTCACCGGCGTCGCTGCCTGGCTGATCCGGAAGGGTCGGGCGCGCGACGATGCCAAGGTGATGCTTTCGATGACGCTCTGGCTGCTGAGCCTTCTGGTGCCGCTGCAGATCCTGCTCGGCGACCTGCACGGTCTCAATACGCTTGCACATCAGCCGGCCAAGGTCGCGGCGATCGAGGGGCGCTGGGAGACCGAGGCGGCGTTCCCGCTCACCCTCTTCGCGATTCCGGACGAGGAGAGTGAGAACAACCGATATGCCGTCGATGTTCCCCGGCTCGGCAGCCTGATCCTGACCCATCGTGGCGACGGCACGATCAAGGGGCTGAGGGAATGGCCGAAAGAGGACCGCCCGCCGGTCGCGGTTCCCTTCTTCGCCTTCAGGATAATGGTCGGAATCGGCGTCCTGATGCTGGTCCTGATCGGCGCGAGCTGGTGGCTCCGCGCACGCGGCCGGCTATACGAAAGCCCGTGGTTCCTGCGCGCCGCGATCGGCTTCATCCCGCTCGGCTTCGTCGCCGTGCTGGCCGGCTGGACGACCACAGAAGTCGGGCGCCAGCCATGGACGGTCTACGGCCTGATGCGGACCGTCGATTCAGTGCCGCCGGCACTGACCGGCGGCGAGGCGCTGACCTCGCTTCTCGCCTATATGGCGGTCTATCTGGTCGTCTTTCCAACCGGTTTCCTTGTCATGGCGCGATTCCTCCGGGACGGTCCGGCGGCCTTGCCGGAAAAGGGTGACGAATGAGCATCGGCTTCGATTTCGTCATCATCTGGACCGTCATTCTGGCCGGCGGGATCTTCCTGTACGTGCTGCTGGACGGCTTCGATCTCGGCGTCGGCATGCTCTATGGACTGGCACCTGACCGCGACAGCCGCGAGGTCCTGATGAGTTCCATCGCGCCGATCTGGGACGGCAACGAAACCTGGCTGGTGTTCGGCGGGCTCAGCCTGCTCGCCGCATTCCCGCTGGCCTTCGCGATCATCGTTCCGGCGCTCTATTTGCCCATGCTGCTGATGCTGCTCGCACTCGTCTTCCGGGGTGTTGCCTTTGAATTCCGCGTCGAGGACGAGGCGCACCGGGGCTTCTGGGACTACGGATTCTGCGTCGGCTCGATCCTCGCGAGCTTTGCCCAGGGCGTGATGCTGGGCACCTTCATCGAGGGCTTCGAGGTCGAGGGTCGGCATTTCGTCGGCGGCAGCCTGGATTTTCTCACGCCCTTCTCGGTGCTGTCGGGGTTCGGGCTGATGGCCGGCTACGGCCTGCTGGGCGCCGGCTGGTTGATCATGAAGACGACCGGAGCCATTCAGGCGCGCGCCCGCCGGCAGGGACGTTATTGCCTGATCGGCGTGCTGCTGGCGATCGCGATGGTGAGCCTCTGGACGCCCCATGTCAGCGCCGAGGTCGCGGCGCGCTGGTTCTCGTGGCCGAATATCCTGTATCTCTCGCCAGTGCCCGTGGCGACCGCGCTGCTGGCGCTCGGTGTGTGGCGGGCGCTCGGCGGGACATCAGAGCATTGGCCCTTCGTCGGCGCGGTCGGCCTGTTCGTGCTCGCGTATGCGGGGATCGCCATCAGCCTCTGGCCGATGATCGTCCCGCACCACTACACCCTGACCGAGGCGGCTTCGTCGGAAAGCACGCAGGGCTTCCTGCTTGCGGGCACGCTGGCGCTGCTGCCGGTGATCCTCACCTACACCGCTTGGTCGTACTGGATTTTTCGGGGCAAGGTTCGACGCGACAACGGTTATCATTGAGCGCGGAACCCTCGCTGTCGCCCGGCCGTTGGCCAGGTACTGCACGGCAGGAATACCATCGCATCAGAAACGGAGGACGACATGCCCGATCATTCGAACCCAGCATGGAACAGGCTCGCGGCCCGCGCGCTCGCGATCGCCGGGGCCTGCGCGGTCGCGGTGCCCGTCGCCTTCGCCGCGCCGGGCGACAAGGCGAGCGTGGCGATGAAGAGCGCCGAGGGCGCCGATCTCGGCCAGGTCATGCTGGAGGAGACGCCGCACGGCGTCCTGCTGCATGCCGATCTGCACGGGTTGCCGGAAGGAACGCACGCCTTCCATGTCCATGCAGTCGGTGCGTGCGAGCCGCCCTTCAAGTCGGCCGGGGGCCATTTCAATCCGTCCGGCGCGGCCCATGGCCTGATGTCGGCGGCGGGTCCCCATGCCGGCGACATGCCGAATATCCATGTCGGATCGGCCGGCACGCTCAATGTCGAGATCTTCAACAGCTGGCTCGCGATCGATGACAAGCTGTTCGACGATGACGGCGCGGCGATCGTCATCCATGAAGGCGGTGACGACTACAAGTCCTATCCCGCCGGTGCGGCAGGGCCGCGAATCGCTTGCGGTGTCATCACGAAGTAAAGCTGCAAATCGGCTGAACATTGTCCGGGAAATCATTCCGGGCGGTCGTGGATCGCTCGCCTGCCCGAGCCGGTTTCGTCCTCCGGATCGGGTCGGGCGAGGCCACGGATCATCGGCATTATTTGCAAAATTCGGCGGAATGACCATTTCATGGGGGGCGGCGAATATGTTTTCGCTGCATCTCATGAAAGCGTTGTCCATGCTCCACAAGAATCATTTCACGGCAATCTCGGCGTCTTTCGCGCGCGCCCTGGCGATGCGGACGTGAGCCGGGCCGAGAGGGGCGAGAAGCATACCTGCGCGGGCTGCGGGATGAAGTTCTTCGATATGGGCAAGGCCGATGCCACCTGTCCGGGTTGTGGCGACAAGCCGCCGCCGCCGCGCCTCAAGAAGTCGTCGGGGCCGCCACGCAAGACCGCCCGACCGGTGTTCAGCCGTCAGAGCTGATCCCTGGCGGGCCATGCGGTTGGCCGGTTGCCGGCTACCCGCCCGACCGGGTGCCGCCCGCCTGGCGGATCATGTCATGCACGAGGCGGAGCTTGTCGATCACTGTTGGCGACAGCACGAACGGATAGAGGTCGGGCTGCCCCATGCTCTCGTTCAGGCTGTTGACGGCGTAAGTGAGCGGTAGCCAGGCCGCGAGCAGGACGTCGAAACTGCGTTCCTGGCAGGCGTCGAAGTCGATGCGGGTCGTGAGGGTCGGGTCCTTGCCCGCCCTCGGCGCAATGCCCAGCCCGAACCCGTTTGCCGTTTCGAGGGTGTCGACGATGTGCATGTAATGCGCCCAGGTCTCGGCGAAATCCTCCCACGGGTGGGCGCTTGCGTAGCTGCTGACGTGATTCTCCTGCCAGTTCGCGATCGGCTGGGCGTAATGCGTCGCCAGTGCCTCGGCATAGTCACGTCGCTCGTCGCCGAAGGTGGCGCGACAACTGTCCAGCCAGCCGCCATGCCGGGCGAGCCGTTCCCAGTAATGATGGCCGATCTCGTGCCGGAAATGGCCGAGCAGGGTCCGATAGGGTTCGGCCATCTCCTGGCGCATCCGCTCGCGCTCGGCGTCGTCGGCCTCGGCGAGATTGATCGTGATCGTGCCTTCCTCGTGGCCGGTCATGATCTGCGGGCCTTCCGCGAAGGTCGGCGCGGTGTCGGCGAGGAAGTCGAAGGCGACCCCCCGTTCCGGGTCCTCGAGCTTGCTGACGACCGGCAGGCCGAGCCGCAGCAGGCCATAGACGAGGCGGTGCTTGGCCGCCTCTATGCGCTGCCAGAGCGCCAGATTGCTGGCGATGCTGAGGTCGGGGATCGTGCGGTTGAGCCGACAGGCCCGGCAGAAGACCTCGTCCCCGGTTGCCGGTACCAGCCAGTTGCAGGCATCGTATCCGGCATTCCGGCAGAAGCGATAGGTGCCGCCGGGGTGGCCGATCGGGTGCCAGACTCCGTCCGGGCCGGGGTTAAGAGTCTCCAGTCTGGCCGTTTCGGGCTGGAAGCCGAGGACATGGCCGCAGCTTTCGCAGCGGGTATTCCCGAAATAGAGTAACTGGCCGCATTGCCGGCATTCGAACGGTTTCATGACCGGCTCCGCCGGCCGGAAGCGACTGCCGTCTTCATGGATGCCACCTGTTTGTGCTCCGCGCCGGCAATGGCACGGCCCGGGAAACCAACGTCGCATGAAAAAGGACGGTTCCCAACGGTCCATTGGGCGAACAATCGGGCTGCAGGGTCGCGGCACTTGATGTAAGAGCTATTCACATGAGTTGGACACGAGATGGCAAGTCGGGCCGGCGCGGCTATCATCATGGCAATCTGCGCGAGGCGCTGATCCAGGCGGCCCTTGACCTTATCGCGGCGAAGGGGCCGGCGGGCTTCACCTTTGCCGAGGCGGCGCGCACGGCGGGCGTCAGCGCGGCCGCGCCTTACCGCCATTTCCGGGACCGCGATGCCCTGCTTGCGGACGTCGCCCGCCAGGGCTTCGAACGCTTCGAAGGCATCCTGTCGATCGCCTGGAACGATGGCCGCCCGGACAGCTTCACGGCTTTCGGCAATCTCGGCAAAGCCTATCTCGCCTTCGCGCGGACCGAGCCGGCCTATTATTCGGCGATGTTCGAGGTGGGCGTGCCGCTGGAGGACCACCCGGAACTGCGCAAGGCCGGCGACCGGGCTTTCGCCATCGTGCGGGCCGCTGCCGAGACACTGGCCGAGACGATGCCCCGGGCGAAGCGGCCGCCGGCGCTGATGATGGCGCTCCATATCTGGTCGATGTCGCACGGCATCGCCTCGCTGTTCGCCCGTGGCGACGAGGCCCGGCGCAAGCTGCCGATGACGCCGGAGGAACTGCTGGAGGCGGAGTTCCTGATCTATCTGCAGGGGCTCGGATTCGACGGGATGGCGGCGGCCGGCTGACCTCCCGCGCCGATTCCGGGGAAGCCGGATCGGGAAGTGCGTTTTTCTGTTCGGGCGATCTTGACAGGCGAAATGGCGCTGCTTACCTATGTTAATGTCATTAACATTCACATGACATGAGGCAAATCGAATGGACGTCACTGCAAAACTCGACGACATGGGGAAGCCCGCCTGGATCGCTGTGATGGTCCTGGGCTTCATCGTCTTCTGGCCGGTCGGACTGGCCATCCTCGGTTATCTGATATGGAGCGGACGCATGGGTTGCTGGAAACGGAACGGAATGAACGGAATGGGCCGGGCACGCGGCCGCTGGCATGGCCCGCAGAACGGCCGTCACGCCGAATCGACCGGCAACAGCGCGTTCGACGAATACCGCAACGAAACGCTGCAGCGGCTGGAGGAGGAGCAGAAGGAGTTCTTCGCGTTCCTCGAGCGCCTGCGCCAGGCCAAGGACAAGGCGGAGTTCGACCAGTTCATGGCCGACCGTCGCCAGGGCGGCGGCAGCCAGTCGGGGCCGGAGCCGCAGCCGCAGGCCTGACCCGGTAACACACCGAACGATCGCAATACCGAACGACGCGCCGGGCCCCGCAGGGCCCGGCGTTCTGCTTTGGGTGAGCCTCGCAGGCCTACACGTCAGCGGCCGTCGACATGCAGCAGGCGGGTGTTCTTCTTGATCGTCCGCAATGTGAGGAAAAGCATGAGCGCCGCCGCCAGCGACCAGCTCCAGATCCCGTCTTCTTGGAACCAGGTGCGGAGCGATTCGCCTTCGATCGCGAGATCGGTGATCGCCTCGAGGCCGTAATAGGCAAGGCCGACCGACAGCACGCCGTTGTATTCCCGACGCAGGACGGTGCGCAGCGAAAAGCGTTCGGCCGGCCGCTTCCAGAGCCGGAAGGCAGGCAGGAAGGCCGGGGTCACGCCCAGCCAGTCGAGATAGCCGGCGCCGAATTTCGCGGCGAGGAAGCGTTCCTCGGCGGCGATGATGCGCTCGATGTAGAGCCAGTAGGCAAGCGCCACGATCAGGACGAACCACCAGCTCTTGGTGGCGAGCGCGATACCGAGAATGACAACGAAATTGCCGAGATAGAGCGGGTTCCGCACGACCGAATAGAGTCCGGTCGTGTTGAGAAAGCTGGCGCGCTGCTCATGGGTGTTCCGCCCGGAAGTGCCGGCCGGCACGAAACCGACGGTCAGCCAGCGGATGGCAAGGCCGCCGATCGAGAGCAGGATGCAGGCCAGCATCCAGATGTCTTCGGCCCGCTCGCCCCAAAGTGCCTCGAACTGCGCCGCCTGGTAGAGCGCCGGCAGGCCGACCGGAACGATGACCAGCGGCAGGTAGCTCCGCCAGCGAAACAGGAAGCCGCCATCCTGCTCCAGACGTCGGACGATACGCATCGGGCCGGTTCCCTCTAGCAGTTTCGCAGGTGCCGTCGGCGTGCCGCGGCCAGCGGGCCGCGTCTCACGCTCCCGGACCGTCGCAGATCGGGCGTCCCGCGACAATTGCCCCGATCGTCGCAGGTCCTTGTCCCGCTTTCCGGCCGACCGCGACCAGCCGGGCCGCCTGTTACGCGGCCCTCGTGTCGGCCGTCCCGATCGTGCCGAGGGAATTGTCCTGGTCGCCCGGGTAGAACGCTGCGGCCTCGATTTCCGCCTCCTCGAGCAATGTCAGGGGACTCGGCCAGGGCGAACGAATCCGGCCCGCCATCTCCTGATCCCGGAACGCGAGAGAAGCGCCGCATTTCTGAGCCATGCGCTGCATGCCCAGGTTCTCCGGCAGACAGGCCATATGGAGATCGCGAATGAAGCGGTTCCGCGCGAGCGCGATCGACTTCCGCAGCAGGTCGGTGCCTATGCCACGGTTCTGGAAGGGCTTCTCGACGCTTGCCGCGAACTCGGCGGTCGCGGGTTCCGTGCCGCCGGCCATGCTGAGTTGGGCGAGCCCGCGCAGAACGTTCCCGGATCGATAGCCGATCATCACCGTGCGGCCCCAGTCGATCCGATTGCAGAACGACCGGATGAAACCGTCGCCCACGGCGCCGAAGAAGCGCAGCCGGCGATCCGCAAGGTCGAGCCGGAGCAGATGATCGCGGATCTCGTCGCGATTCCGTGGCTCGAGTTTACTGATAGACATTATCGGTTCCTGACATTCGATACTGTCCGACGCCGGAGGGATCCGGCGGTCGGTCGGGATATCTTGTCGGTGAAGGCTCTCAGGCGGCCCGTTCGGAGGGACGCGCATTGCCGTTCCCGGGATTGCCGAGCAATTCAGCGACCAGGGTTTCGATACGGGCTTCCTCGGCGAGCACGATGTCGACGAAGCGGCCGCGCTCGCTGGCAGCGATATCCGGATGGTCGCGCAGAATCTCGGCGGACGAGCGGATCGAGGTCAGCGGCCCGGCGAGCCGATCGGCGATATCGGAGAGAACGGGGGCCTCGGCGCCCAGAACGGGCTTGCGCCCGAAGCGGTTCCGGAGCGCCATCCCGACCCGGGTCATGAAATCGCGCATGGCTTGGGAGCGCATGGTTTGCCCAAGCCTGATGTAATGCGCGAGATTTTCCGCGCTCAGGTCCGGCCGCTCGAAGATTTCATAGTTACCGACGGTGTCGGCGTGGGGATTCTCGTGAGTCTCGGGCTTTGCCCACATGGAAGACCTCCTTCGATCAAAGAGACTGTCTTCCTCCCTGGTACGACACCTGATTTGCCGGTCGCTTATTGCATTGCACCCACGAAATATGAGTGGGTTAGGGGGACTATTCAAGTAGTATATTGCATTGCACAATAAGTGTGCCGAATGCCGGAATCGTGGGCAGGGGCAGCTTAGAAGAACGGCAGACCACGACCGTCACTGGGGCCGAAACGACGACCGCGGCCCGCCCGGCGACCGATCAGCAGGCCAGGCGCTCGAGGCTGCGGTTGTCCGGCATGCCGTCGAAAAAGCCGTCCAGCAGCGACTGGAAGAGCGCGATGTCGGCCGGATCACAGGCCGCCTCGCGAAACAATGTCGCGGACGAGCGGAGTTTCAGGTCGTCCGGCGTGCCGAGTATGTCGCCGGCCGTCCGGCCCGCATGACGGAGCATCAGCCGGGCGCAGGAACGCAGCCGGGCGCCGAGCAGCGGGTCGGCGAGATAGCGCCGGGCCTGGTCGAGGTCCGAGATCGCGAAATGGCGCGCGGTCGGGCGATGGCCGAGCCCGCCGATCTGGGGGAAGACGAACCACATCCAGTGACTTTGCTTCCGCCCTGCCGTGAGTTCGGCGATGACCGTGTCGAAGACCGCTGCCTGGGCCTCGACGAAGCGGCTGAGGTCGGGATCGGTCACGGGCTTTCCGGGGGCGGGATGCCGGCCGACGCGAGCGGCGTGCGGATGATGAATCGCGCCCCGCTGGACCGGCCGGGCTCGAGGCCGATCGAACCGCCGAACGTCTGCATGATGCGCAGCGAGATCGGCAGCCCGAGGCCCGCGCCTCCCGCCGCGGAATGGCGGAAGAAACGTTCGAAGACGCGCTCGCGCAGGCCTTCCGGGATGCCCGGTCCGTTGTCCTCGATCGCGACCTCGTAGGCGCCGTCGACGACCCGGCTGTCGATCCGGATGGCGGGATCGGGGCCGTTGTTGTGCTTGATCGCGTTGGAGATCAGGTTGATGAAGACCTGCGACAGCCGGTCGGCATGCGCCCTGACCAGCACCGGGCCGGCACGTTGCCCCCAGTTGAAAGCCACCCTGCGTCCGCCGGACGCAGCGAGCGCGACCTCGACCGCGACGTCAAGCACCTTCTCGCCATCGATGTCGTCCAGCGGGACGCTGTCGGCGTCCTCGTGCAGGAAACTCATGTCGCGGATCTCGTCGAGCAGGCTGGTCAGCCGGATGCTTTCCTTCTGGATGATCGCCGCGAAGCGCCGTCGGGTGTCGGCATCGAGGTCGGGGCTCTGTTCGAGGATTTCGGCGAAGGAACGAACCGAGGTCATGGGCGTCCGGAGTTCGTGGCTGACCTGCGAGAGGAATTCGTCCTTCTGCATGTCGAGCGACCTGAGCCGCTCGTTGGCGGCGCGAAGCTGGGCGGCGGTATGCTCCGCTTCCCGGCTCTTCGCCGCCAGCGCCTGGCTGGTTCGCATCAGTTTTGCCGCCTCGTCGGCGATATCCATGAGGTCGGTCAGCGATATGGTCTCGCCGCCGGCGGACCGGTTGACCATGGCATGCGCCGAAGCGGCGCCGACCGAGCCGGCGAGTTCGCGTTCGAACCGCGAAATGAAAGCGGGCGAGGGGTCGGGCAGACCGCTGGTCTTGCCCTGGGCGCGCGCGGCCGAGGCGAACAGCGCGGCGGCGGCATCGCGGCCGAGGATCCGCTGCGCCAGGATGAACAGGTCCTCGGTCGCCGCCGAGCGGCGCACGACGCCGAGCGTCTGGCCCGGTTCGGACCGGAAGACGTCGACGAACAGCGTCCCCTGCAGCCGCTCGAGCGGGCTCAGCCGGGTGAACAGCGAGACCAGGATGAGGACGGCCGCGTTCGCGCCGACGCTCCAGAAGGTCGCGTGGACGAGCGGATCGGCGCCGGTGAACCCGGCAAGGGCATGGGGCCGAAGCATCCCGATGCCGAACAGCCCGTCACGGATGGTCTCGGCCGACAGGATGAAGGTGCCGTCGAAGCTCGGCAGGAATAGCGTGTAGGTCCAGAGCACGAAGCCGGTCAGCAGGCCCGACATCGCGCCGGCCTTGGTTGCGCCGCGCCAGAATATCCCGGCGATCAGGCTGGGCAGGAACTGGGCGACGCCGCAGAAGGCGATCAGGCCGATCGAGGCAAGCGCACCCGAGCCGCCGGTCAGGATGAAATAGAGATAGCCGAGCCCGAGCACCGCGACGATGGCGAAGCGCCGGGTCATCAGCAGCACGCGCATCACGTCGCCGCTCTGTTCCTCGCGCCGCAGCGACAGCAGCCACATCGAGATCGGCGCGATGATGTGGTTCGAGACCATGGTCGAGAGCGCGATGGTCGAGACGATGACCATCGAGGTCGCCGAGGAGAAGCCGCCGATGAAGGCGAGGATGGCGAGTTCCTGCTTTCCCGCCGACAGCGGCAGCGTGAGCACGAAGAGATCCGGATTGGCGTCGCTGGGCATCGTCGCCAGGCCCGCGCCGGCGATCGGCAGGACGAAGGCCGAGGTCAGCAGGAGATAGAACGGAAACATCCAGGAGGCAGTCACGAGCTGGCGTTCGCTGGTATTCTCGACGACCGTCACCTGGAACTGTCGGGGCAGGCAGATGATGGCCGCTGCCGACAGGAAGAGCAGCGTCACCCAGCGCGACCCGAACACCGATTCATCGAAATTGGCCGCGGTCAGCGTGGTCGAGAGCGACTCCGGCAGGCCGCCCGAGATTCCGAAGATCGCGAACATGCCGACGGCGATCAGCGCGGTCAGCTTGACGATCGCCTCGGCCGCGATCGCGGCGACCACGCCGTAGTGTCGCTCGTTCTCGTCGAGGGTCCGCGTGCCGAAGAGGATCGTGAAGACGGCCATGCCGACCGCCGTCCAGAAGGCGATCCGCGCGTCATGCTCGGCGCCGCCGCCGATGATGACCTCGAAGCTCAGCGTCACCGATTGCAGTTGCAGGGCGATATAGGGGGTTGCGGCCATGACCGCGACAAGCGTGGCGATCGCCGCGAGCGCGCCCGACTTGCCGTAACGCGACGAGATCATGTCGGCTATCGAGGTGATCCGGTGGGTTCGGCCAATGCGGACGATCTTGCGGATCAGCCACCACCAGCCGACGAAGACCAGGGTCGGGCCGAGATAGATGGTCGCGAATTCGAGGCCGCTGCGGGCCGCCGATCCGACCGCGCCGTAAAAGGTCCAGGCGGTGCAATAGACCGATAGCGAGAGCGTGTAGACGACCGGCGAATGCAGCCAGCGTTCGCGCCCTCGCGCTGCCCGCCGGTCGACGAACCAGGCGAGACAGAACAGCAGCGCAACATAGATCAGCGAGACGGCGAGTATGAGGTTGGCGCTGTGCGTCAACGGTCGCCTTCCTCTCTCAGCCGCCGGGCGAGCCGGAAAGCCGAGAGCACCAGTGCCGCCCAGACGCCGAAGATATAGAGGATGATGATCGGGATGCCGAAGACCGTCCGTGAATCGGCGAAGATATGGATGATTGGCGGGGTGATCAGTGCCAGCCCGACAAAGGGCAGGACGAAGGCGATCTCGCGAAGCCTGCGCGCGGCAAGCGCCTGCTCGCCCGGGTCGGGCGCCGGCGGCGTGCCTTTCCTTCTCACCCGGCCAATCGCTTGACGGCGGCGACCACGTCGGCGTTCGAGAAGGGCTTGATCATGAACAGGTTGGCCCCGCAGGCTTCCGCCACCTCGCGATCGCGCTTCTGTCCCTTCGCGGTCAGCATGAGCACCGGCAGGGAAGCGAGTGCCGGATTGCCGCGCAGTCGTCGCAACAGGTCGAAGCCGTTCAGTCCCGGCAGCATGACGTCGAGGACCAGGACATCGGGTGGGTCGACCAGCAGCGCGTCGAAGGCCGTCACGCCGTTGCCGTGCGACGTGACGTCGAAGCCTTCCCGGGACAGCAGGAAGGTCAGCGATTCAACTATGTTGGGCTCGTCTTCGACGATAAGCACTCGCCCGGGCATCAATGCCCCTCCCTCAATCGCATTCGGAATCGCGGACTCTCTGGCCCGCTTGTCTCATTCCGAAACGCATTAGAACCCAGAATCGAAGGAATGGAAAAGTCTTCATTCAATGGGTGATGACGGAAGCCTCCCGACGGGAGTCGCAGTCCTGGTGAATGCAGATACGGCAAGTCGAGCCGACCGGCGCCGGCGTTTCCTGCCAGTGGACGGCGTAAACCGTATCGGCCGAACTCGCCTGATCGAGGATCAGCATGTCGGCGGCCATGCCGCGCCGCCGGCTGCCGGCGATCGCCAGTCGTCGCTCGCTGCCCGAGAGCATCACGATGGTGATCAGCAGCCGGCTGCCGAACGGCCCGACATGGTGAACAGGCCAGTTCGGGCAGTCGATGTCCCGGGCCCGGGGCATCAGGTCGAGGGCGCCGCGGCGACGCAGTACCCGGCCCGACGCGTCGACCACCAGATGCGTGGCACGTGGCGCCCCGCGTGCGAACAGGGCCGCGGTGCGCCGGAAGACCAGCGCGCTGTCGTCGTCGGCGGCGCGGATGAGATCCTCGAAGTTCCAGTGGACCCGGCGACCGAGCTCGAGGAACCCGGCTGCCGGCAAACGGATCGCGTCGGCGACGCGCCCGACCAGTTCGTTGCGGACGATGGCGTACATCGGGCTGTCGGTGGCGGCATCGGTGGAATCGAGGATAGCGCCGATTTCCGGCGGCATGCGCTCGGCGACCAGGGCGTTGGTCAGCATGGCGACGCGTTCGTTGCGGGCCGCCTGGACATCGATGTTCGGCCGGAGCGCGCGGGGCAGGGCAGCGCGGAGCGCTGCCTCGAGATCGCCGCCGTCCTCGATCAGGGTCGCCCGGAGCCGCTCGGCGGCCGCGTCGAGTGAAAGCGAGATGTCGCCCCGTCGGTCGAGCAGGTCTTCCGCGTCGCCCTGCGGATTGCGGCGTCGGCGGTCCCCGGCGATGCGATCGAAATACCGGGCCAGCGAAGAGCCGGTAACCGACAGTCGCGTCGACTGGTCCATCATGTTGTATTCGAACCGGTGCCGTTGCGCGGGATCGATATCGGCCGTCGTGGCAAGGATCTCGGCGGTCGAGCGGAGCGCGGTGATCTCGGTCAGCATTTCGTGGATCGCCTCGGCGAGCGCCGGGTCGTGGGCGAGGCGGTCGCTGAGCGATTCGGCGTCGGCCGCCGCTTCCGCATAGCGCTGGTGGGCGCGTGTCGCGCCGCGCGCCCAGCCCGGGAAACGGGCAATGAATTCGTCGACCGCCGCCGGGTCCATCTCGGGGTCGCCGAGTTCCGGGTCGTTGGCCAGTTCGAGCAGCGAGGCCCGGAGGCGTCGTTCCGCCGACCCGTCGAGCTGGTCGACGGTCAGCGACAGTTCGCGGCCGATGGCGCCGAGCAGGGCACCGCCGATGCCCCGCTTGTTCCGTTCTATGAGGTTCAGATAGGACGCGGAAATGCCGACCCGGCGGGCCAGTTCAACCTGTTTGATGCCGAGTTCCCGTCGCCGTTCCCGGATCATCATCCCGGTGATCGTCCGCGCCATCGCGTAACCCCTTGAGACAGAGCGAGAATTCGCCCCGATGTGTAAAAATTTTACACTTTGCTGCAATGCGATGCAATAAATTGACAAAATTATTGAATTAAATCAATAAGCTATTGTGTGCTTGACCCGCCCTGCGCGAATGTGTCGACAGTGCATATGGAGCGAACCCATTGCCGGTCGGATATTCCGATCCGACAGCAAACGCATAAACCGGGGAATTAGGGAGGGAATCGATGAATCGATTTACCGTCAATCGCCGCACACTGCTGAAGAGCAGCGTCGCCATGAGTGCGGGCCTTGCCGCGCCCGCTTTCTTCATTCGCGGCGCCAATGCCTATACCAACGAGCCGAAGGGCGGGACCGTCACGCTCGGCTTCAACGTGCCGCAGAGCGGCGCCTATGCCGACGAGGGCGCGGACGAGCTTCGTGCCTATCAGCTCGCGGTCGAGCACCTGAACGGTGAGGGCGACGGCGGCCTGCTGAACACCTTCTCCTCGAAGGCGCTCAAGGGCAACGGCGTGCTCGGCAAGAAGGTCGCCTACGTGACCGGCGACACGCAGACCAAGTCGGACGCGGCGCGTGCCTCGGCCAAGCGGATGATCGAGAAGGACGGCGCGGTCATGGTGACCGGCGGTTCGTCGTCGGGTGTCGCGGTCGCCGTGCAGAGCCTCTGCCAGGACATGGGCGTCATCTTCATGGCCGGCCTGACCCATTCCAACGACACCACAGGCAAGGACAAGCGGGCGAACGGCTTCCGCCACTTCTTCAACGCCTACATGTCGGGTGCGGCGCTCGCGCCGGTGCTCAAGGCCAATTACGGCACCGACCGCAAGGCCTATCACCTGACGGCCGACTACACCTGGGGCTGGACGCAGGAAGAATCGATCGCCGCCTCGACCGAGGCGATCGGCTGGACCACCGTCAAGAAGGTCCGCACGCCGCTCGGCGCCGGCGACTTTTCCCAGTACATCACGCCGGTCCTGAATTCCGGCGCCGACGTGCTCATCCTCAACCACTACGGCCGCGACATGGTCAACTCGCTGACCCAGGCGGTGCAGTTCGGCCTGCGCGACAAGATGGTCAACGGCAAGAAGTTCGAGGTCGTCGTGCCGCTCTATAGCCGACTGATGGCCCAGGGCGCCGGCGAGGCCGTGAAGGGCATCTTCGGTTCGACCAACTGGCACTGGACGCTCCAGGACGAGGCGTCGAAGGCTTTCGTGAAGTCGTTCGGCCAGAAGTACGGCTTCCCGCCGAGCCAGGCCGCGCAGACCTGCTACGCCCAGGCCCTGCTTTATGCGGATGCCGCCGAGCGCGCCGGGACCTTCGATCCCTGCGGCATCGTCAAGGCCCTCGAGGGCTTCGAATTCGACGGTCTCGGCAACGGCCCGACGCTCTACCGCGCCGAGGATCACCAGTGCTTCAAGAAAGTCCTGGTCGTGAAGGGTAAGGAAAACCCGGAATCGAAGTTCGATCTTCTCGAAGTGGTCGACGAAGTGCCGGCGGAGCAGGTCATGTATGCCCCGGACCATCCGATGTTCGCCGGCGGCGAACTTGGCACCTGCAATTCGGGCGCCTGATACCGTCATCGGTACGCGATTGCCGGCCGCCCCTCCGGGGACGGCCGGCATCGTCGTCCGGACGGCCATGTCCCGTATCGCGTGACGAGAAGCGGATCTGATGGACGCAATTCTACTGCAAATCCTGAACGGGCTCGACAAGAGCAGCGCCTACGCGATGATCGCGCTCGGTCTGACCCTGATTTTCGGCACGCTCGGTGTCGTCAATTTCGCCCACGGCGCGCTGTTCATGCTGGGCGCCTTCTGCGCGGTGACCGTTCACCGGCTGCTGTCGCTCGACATCGTGACGCTGTCGGCGACTGAAAAGACCGCCTGGGGCACGCCGATGGAGATCCGCACGCCCTATGCGGAGGCCTGGTTCGGCGACTTCGGGACCTGGCTGATCGACTGGTCCGTGCCGGTCTCGATCCTGGTCGCGATCCCCTTCATGCTGCTGTTCGGCGTGTTGATGGAACGCGGCCTAATTCGCCATTTCTACAAGCGCCCGCATGCCGAGCAGATTCTCGTCACCTTCGGCCTTGCGATCGTCCTCCAGGAGATCATCAAGTCCTGGTTCGGCGCCAACCCGATCCCGCAGCCGGCGCCCGAAGCGCTGCGCGGCATGATCGATTTCGGCGCGGCCATCGGGCTGGAGGCCGGCAATGTCGTCTATCCCGCCTGGCGCTTCATCTATTTCCTGTTCGCCATGGGGGTGATCGGCATCGTCTTCGCCTTTCTCCGCTACACCACCTTCGGCATGGTCGTGCGGGCCGGGATGGCCGACCGCGAGACGGTCGGGCTGCTCGGCATCAACATCGATCGCCGCTTCACCATAACCTTCGGCGCCGCGGCGGCGATCGCCGGGCTTGCCGGGGTCATGTATACGCCGATCCTTTCGCCCGATTATCACCTCGGCATGGACTTCCTCGTCCTCTCCTTCGTTGTCGTTGTCGTGGGCGGCATGGGCAGCCTTCCCGGTGCCGTTGCGGCCGGCTTCCTGCTCGGCATCCTGCAAAGCTTCGCCTCGATGAACGAGGTGAAATCCCTGCTTCCCGGCATCGACCAGATCATCATCTATCTGGTGGCGGTGGTGATCCTGTTGACCCGTCCTCGTGGCCTGATGGGTCGCAAGGGCGTGATGGAGACTTGACCGATGACAGTCAGTAGCAGCTCACCGCGCGGCGACATGCTGATGATGCTGGGCATGATCGTCGCCATCGTGTTCGGGCCGATCATCCTCGCGCCATTCGGCGCCGGCTACCCGGATCTCATGCAGAAATTCGCGATCTACGGGATCTTCGCAATCGGTTTCAACATCCTCTTCGGTCTGACCGGATATCTGTCCTTCGGTCACGCGGCGTTCCTCGGCGTGGGCTCCTATTCCGCGGTCTGGATGTTCAAGCTGCTCTCGATGAACGTGATTCCGGCGCTGATCCTCGCGATCCTGATCTCCGGCCTGTTCGCGCTGGTGATCGGCTTCATCACGCTCCGGCGGTCGGGGATCTACTTCGCGATCCTCACGCTCGCCTTCGCCCAGATGAGCTACAACCTCGCCTATTCGGTGCTGACACCGATCACCAACGGCGAAACCGGTTTGCAACTCCTGCTCGATGATCCGCGCATTCTCGACGCGCCGCTGGCCAGCGGCGACCTGCCGCTCGCCAACCTGTTCGGGCTGCAGATGAACTCGACCTACGAAACCTCGTTCCTGGGCATGACGCTCTATTTCAATGCCGGCTACTATCTCTGCGGCGTGATCCTGCTGGTGGCCTTCTACTTCGCCATGCGGATCTTCCGCTCGCCGCTTGGCATGATGTTGAAGGCGATCAAGTCCAACCAGAACCGCCTGAACTACACCGGCGTCAACACCCGACCCTACACGCTTACCGCCTTCGTGATTTCCGGCATCTATGCCGGGCTCGCCGGCGGCCTGCTCGCCTGCACCGACCCGCTGGCCGGGGCGGAACGGATGCAGTGGACGGCCTCGGGCGAAGTCGTGCTGATGACCATCCTGGGGGGCGCCGGAACACTGCTCGGACCGATCATCGGCGCCGGCGCGATCAAGTATTTCGAGAATATCTTCTCGGCCTTCAACGAAAGCGAACTGAACGCGGTCTTCTCGTTCCTGCCGGACGGACTGCGGGAAGCGGTGGTGTCTGTCGCCTCCACCTTCGTCGGCGAAGGCTGGCAGCTCACCCTCGGCGTGCTGTTCATGCTGATCGTGATCTTCCTGCCGGGCGGTCTGCTCGAGGGCGTGCGCCGAATCCTGTCCCTGTTCAACCGTCCACCGGGCGGCGGAATGGAAGAACGCTCCGCCCGCGTCAAGTCGGCGGCCTGAGGGGACATCATGGGCATACTCAACGTCAGCAGCATCAACATGCATTTCGGCGGCCTGCAGGCCCTGAACAACGTCAATCTGGACGTGCGCCAGGGGACTGTGCACGCGATCATCGGGCCGAACGGGGCCGGCAAGTCGACCCTGCTGAACTGCTTCGTCGGGCGCCTGACGCCCGATACCGGCGTCGTCGATTTCGACGGGATTTCCCTGATCGGCCTGAAGCCACACGAGATCAACCAGGCCGGCGTCAGCCGGGTCTTCCAGACCCCGGAAATCTTCGGCGACCTGTCGCTGCTGGAGAATGTCATGATCCCGGCCTTCGCCAAGCGCGACGGGTCTTACCGGCAGAATCTCTGGGCCCCGCTTCGCGGCGAAAGCAAGATCCGCGAACGCGCGATGGCCGCGCTCGCCGACGTCAAGATGGCGGACAAGGCGGGGATGATCGCCAACACGCTCAGCCGCGGCGACAAACGCCGTCTCGAACTGGCGATGGGTCTCGTGCAGGAGCCGAAGCTGCTGCTGCTCGACGAGCCGACGGCAGGCATGGCGCGCGCCGACACCAACGCGACGATCGCGTTGCTGAAGGAAATCTCGGCGACCGGCCTGACGATGGTCATCATCGAGCATGACATGCATGTGGTCTTCTCCCTGGCCGAGCGGATCACCGTGCTCGCCCAGGGAACGGTCATCGCCGAGGACGAGCCGGCGAAGATCAAGGGCCACCCGAAGGTCCAGGAAGCCTATCTCGGGGGGACGCATTCATGACTGCGAGCAGCGATGTGGCGGGTTCCGCGGCCGTCGATCCGCGTGCCCGACGGCCGGCCGGCAGCGCCTATTTCTCGTGCAAGGACGTCCATTCCTATTACGGCGAGAGCTATATCGTACAAGGCGTCGATTTCGATATTGCCGAGGGCGAGATCGTTGCCCTCCTGGGCCGGAACGGCGCCGGCAAGACCTCGACCCTCAGGACCATCGCGCGGACCGATGTGCCGGAACTCCGGCAGGGCGAGATCTGGCTCGACGGCAGGCCGCTTCATACCATGAAAGCCTACGAGGCGGCGGGCGAGGGCGTCGGCCTGGTGCCCGAGGACCGGCGCATCATCCAGGGCCTGACCGTGGCGGAGAACCTGCAGCTCGCACAGATCGCGCCGCCGGTCGGATGGTCGATCGAGCGCATCTACGAGCTCTTTCCCCGGCTCGGAGAGCGGCGCAACCAGGAGGGCACCACGCTGTCGGGCGGCGAGCAGCAGATGCTGGCGATCGGCCGCACGCTGGCGCGCGACATCAAGCTGCTGTTGCTCGACGAGCCCTACGAGGGGCTGGCGCCGGTCATCGTGCAGGAGATCGAGCGCACGCTTGAGCAGATCAAGGCGATCGGCATCACGACCGTGATCGTCGAACAGAACGCGATCGCCGCGCTCCGCCTTGCCGACCGGGCGATCATCCTCGATACCGGGCGGGTTGCTTTCGACGGCACGGCGCAGGAAGTCCTCGATAACGCCGAACTGCGTCAGGAATATCTGGCGATCTGACGGGTCGGTCCCCGGATCGAGAGTCAGGAGACCCGGAGCACGGCGGGCGCGGACGGCGTCGGCTGGGCGATCAGCCGGAAGCTTGGCGTCAGGCCGTCGTGAAGCGGCAGCGCGGCTGCGCCAAGCGCCGGGGTTTCGAGCCCGACCTCTGCCTTCGACAGCCGGATCGCGCTGTCGTCGCGCGGACCGCGCACCGATGGTGCCAGCGGCCGCATGCGGGCGAGCAGCGCGTCGAGGATCGGTTCCGGCAGGATGCCGCCGATCACGACCCGCTCCGGATCGAAAAGATTCTCCACCATCGTCACGGCGCGGCGGAGATGGCCCGCCGCGTCACTGATCCAGGCGTCAAGTGTCGGATCGCCGGCGGCGAATGCTTCGGCCAGCCGTTCCGGAACGACCGCTTCCGACCCCTCCGGCGCGCCGGTCAGCCGGGCCTGCGCTGCCGACAGCGAGACATAGCGTTCGAGGCAGCCACGATTGCCGCACTGGCAGGGCAGGCCATCCGGGACCACTGGCAAATGGCCGAACTCGCCGGCATGGCCCGAAGCGCCGCGATAGGGCTCGCCGCCGACGATCAGGCCGGCACCGATGCCGACGCCGATATAGATATAGAAGAAGTCCCGGAGGCGTTGACCAACGCCGTGGAGATGCTCGCCGACGGCAGCCGCGGTCGCGTCGTTCTCCATGTAGACCGGCAGGCCAATCCGCCGGCCGAGTGTTTCGGCGAGCGGAAAGCCGTCCCATTCGGGCAATGAACTCGGTCCGAAGGAAACCGGACGGGCCTGTTCGATCAATGCCGGGATGACGACCCCTGCACCCCAGATGCGCTGAACGGGGTAGCCCCGGACCAGCCGGCCGACCGATCCCCCGATCAGGCCGAGAACGCTTTCCGGATCGGGCCGGGCGAGGGAATGCTCCTCGAGGCCGAGCTGGCTGCCGGCCAGATCGACCAATACCGTGACCAGCCGGCGATGATCGAACGAGATGCCGACGGTGTAGGCGCCGGCCGGGTCGATCAGGATCTCGGCGGCCGGTTGCCCTCTGCCGCCCGCTTCCGCCCTGCGGCGCCGCACCAGACCGGCCTCGACCAGATCGCCGACGATATTGTGGATCGCCTGCACGGAAAGTCCGGTGCGGCGCGCGATCTCGGTCCGCCCGAGCGGCCCCTGCAGGCGAACGATCTCGAGGACGAGACGGCGGTTGTAGCCCCGTGCATGCTCCAGATTGGTACCGCTCCGCGTCATGACCCGCCGGGAACTCCCCTGTTGCGCTCGCGAACGATATGATTAAATCAAATTGATTGAAGTATCCAGCGGGATGGTCAGAGTTGCACCGGATGAACCGGCGATTCCGTCCGGATCGTGATCAGAGGAGACGCCATGCAGATTGCCCGACATATCGCCGAGCAGCCGACGACCATCGTCGAGAGCTACAGATCTGCCGCACGGACACTGGAAACCTACGCGCCGGGGCCGATCGGCCGTGTTCTCCTGATCGGATCGGGTTCCTCGTTCAATGCAGGCACCGTCGCCCTGCCGTCGATGCGCGCCGCCTTCGCGGGCGAGGTGTCGGTCGTCGGCCCGCAGGATTTCCTTCGCCGTCCCGACACGGTGCCGGTGCGCGGGACGCTGGCTGTCGTGGTGAGCCAGAGCGGTGCGAGCGCCACCAGCCTCGAAGTGGCGCGCAGGGCCGCCGCGATGGGCTGTGCCACCCTGGTGCTCACGGCCAATGCCGAAAGCGCGGCGGCGGCGCTTGGCCTGCCGCTCGTGCTGATGCCGGCCGGCGACGAGACGATCGGCCCCAAGACCAAGGGCTATGTCGCTTCCGTCGCCGCCTTGCAGGCGATCGCCGCCCGTTTCGGGGCGGACATCGCCGACCCGGCGGAACTAGCCCCGAACCTCGAGGCGGCGCTTGCCGCTGCCGAGACGCGCGCGAAGGCGCTTGCCCCCGCACTCGACAAGGTGGACACGATCCTCGTAGCGGGCGATGGGGCGGATTTCGGAACCGCGCTGGAAGGATCGCTGAAGATCGCCGAGATCGCCGGTATCCCGACCGCCGCCTATACGATCGAAGAGGCATTGCACGGGCGGTTGCATGGATTGTCGGAGCGGAGCCTGGTTCTGGCGATCGCGGCCGACGAGGTCGGCCGGACCGAGGCGTCGACGGTGCGCGAGGCACTGGCGCCGCACGGCATCGCCGTCGAGACGGTCGCTGCCGGTCCGACGGACGCGCTGCCGACGCCTTGGTGCACGCTCGCCTCGACCTTCCTTTTCCAGTATATGGCGGTCGAACTCGCACTTCGGCGTGGGCGTGAGCCGGACCTCATGCGCTATCCCGGGCTGACCCGCAGGCTCGCGATCAAGGTGGATGACAGCCAATGAAGGCTCCGGTGCTCGGGATCGACATAGGGGGCAGTGCCGTCAAGCTCGGCCTTGTCGCCATCGACGGTTCCGTGCGGGCGCGGCGGGAACTCCGTTTCGAGCCGGGTCTGGATTTCGACACCTTCGTGGATCGCCTGGCCGCGGTCGCAACGGACTGCCGCCGGGAAGCCGGAGAGCCCGTCTGCGCGATCGGCGTCGCGCTGCCCGGTTACGTCGATCCGGACACCGGAATCTCCCTCGACGGGACCGACAACGTCCCGATACTCCGGGGCCGCTCGCTCCCGGCCGCCCTCGAACAGCGGTTCGGCCTCCCCGCCTTCGCCCAGAATGACGGCGTCGCCGCGACACTTGGCGAGCGTCTCTTCGGCGCCGGCCGCGCGTTCGAGAATTTCCTGATGCTCACCATCGGCACCGGGATCGGTGGCGGCCTCGTGCTCGACGGGCGGCTGGTCATCGGCGCGCGTGGCGAGCCGCCGGAATTCGGTGCCATGGTTCTCGATGCCGAGGGACCGATGAATTACAGCGGCATTGCCGGCACGCTGGAAGCGTTCGCCGCGGTTCCCGGGCTCAACCGGGCTTATGGTGGGCAATCGGATCTGCCGGCGAAAGAAATCTTCGGCCGCGCCGCAGCCGGCGAGGCCGCGGCGGCGGCGGCGATCGATGCGGTCTGCCGGCGGATCGCGCAGGCTTGCGGAATCCTGATCAACACCCTCAACCTCGAGGCCTGCGTTCTCGGTGGCGGCGTGTCGAACGCGGGCGAGCCGCTGCTCGACGCGGTGCGCCGGCATCTGCCGGACTTCACCTGGCCGAGGTCGCTGGCCAGGTGCGAGATCTGCCTGGCGGAGAAGCGGAACGAGGCCGGCATCGTCGGGGCAGCGGTTCATGCCGCAGCGATGCTCGGGCGGGCGGCGCGAGCGCGCGATGGCATCGTGCATGACAGCGCGTCGGGTCACCGGCGAGATGCCGCCGGCGAGGCGATCATCCCGTGACCCGGCAGTGACGCCCATCGCGAAACCGGCCGATCCGGCGCAGGACCCCGGGGCCCGGTTGCTCGCCTACATGCTGCTCGGATTGACGGCGCTGTTCTGGGCCGGCAATGCGATCTCCGGCCGCCTGGCGGTCGGCGAGGTCTCGCCGATGACGCTGACCTGCGTGCGCTGGGGCGTGATCATCCTCTGCTTCGCGATCTGGCTGCGGCGGCCGCTGCGCGCGGCATGGCCGGTCATCCGTCGCGACTGGCTGCGCATCAGCCTGATGGGGACCAGCGGCTTCACGCTCTTCACGGCGCTCTTCTATTATGCCGCGCATTATACGAGCGCGATGAACATCCTGATCCTGCAGGGTGCGATTCCGGTGCTGGTCCTGCTCGGCGCGCGGTTCCTCCAGGGTACGGCGATCTCCTTCCTGCAGGCGGTCGGCATGGCGATCACCACCGTCGGCGTCGTGCTGATCGCGACCCGGGGGGATCTCGGCGCACTGCTCTCGCTCCGTTTCAACACCGGCGACCTGCTGATGCTCGCCGCCTGCGTCGTCCATGCCGGCTACACGCTTTCGCTCCGGCGCAAGTCCGGGCTCGATCCCATGGTGCTGTTCTTCGTCATGGCGGCGGCCGGCTTCGTTTCCTCCGCGCCGCTGCTCGCGCTCGAGATCCAGTCCGGCCTCGCTCGCTGGCCGAGCCCGACCGGCTGGGCCCTGCTCGCCTTCGTCACCATCTTCCCCTCGGCCATCGGCCAGGTCTTCTTCATCCGCGGCATCGGGCTGATCGGCCCCGGTCGCGCCGGTCTCTTCATCAACCTCGTTCCGGTTTTCGGCGCACTGCTCGCGGTCGTCATCCTCGGCGAGACGATGGCCGGCTTCCACGTTGCAGCGCTGGCCCTTGTGCTCGGCGGCATATTTCTCGCCGAGATTCGGTCAAGATATTGAATTAACAGGGAAAACGAGAGGATTGGAAATTTTTTCGATGTTGAATACAATCGATTACATTCTGCACGGGAGGAACACATGAAAAAATTGTCATTAATGGCGCTGACCGCCGCCGCGACACTCGTCGGCTCGGCCCTTGTCGCCAATGCCGCCGATTACAAGATCGGCCTGTCCAACGGCTGGGTCGGTAGCGAGTGGCGTACCCAGATGATTGCCGAGGCCGAAGCCGCCGCCGCCAAGTGGAAGGATCGCGGCGTCAACGTCGAGGTCGTGGTCCAGAGCGCCAATGTCGACGTTCCCGGCCAGATCGCCCATGTCCGCAACTTCATCAGCGAGGGCGTCGACGCGATCATCATCAACCCGAACAGCCCGACCGCCTTCGATCCAGTCTTCGCCCAGGCCAAGGATGCGGGAATCCTGGTGATCTCGACCGATGCCGAGGTCTCCTCGCCCGACGCGCTCTATGTCGGCATCGACCAGAAGGGCTGGGCCGAGGCGAGCGCGAAGTGGCTGGCCGAGGCGCTCGGAGGCAAGGGCAAGGTCGTGGCGATCAACGGCTTCGCCGGCCATCCGGCCAACGAGATGCGCGTCGCCGGCTATCGCGAGGTCTTCGCCAAGTATCCGGGCATCGAGATCGTCAACGAGGTCAACGCCAACTGGGACCAGGCGCAGGGCCAGCAGGCGATGCAGAACCTGCTCGCCACCTATCCGGACATCAACGGCGTCTGGGTGCAGGACGGCATGGCGGCGGGCGCCTGGCGCTCGATCATCGACGCCGGCAAGACCGGCGACATCGCGGCGACCGGCGAGATCCGCAAGGATTTTCTCGATCTCTGGGTCAAGAACAGCTTCAAGTCGGGCGCCTCGGTCAATCCTCCGGGCGTGATGGCGAGCGCGCTGAACGTCGCGGTCCCCATGCTGGAAGGGCGTGAACTCAAGACCCCGGCCAAGGACGGTGTCTACGGCAACGCGCTTTATCTGCCGATTCCCTTCATCGACGGCGACAATGTCGCGGCGATCCACGACAAGCTCGGCGGCGAGCCCGGCTACTATTCCTACACGAGTTCGCTCTCGATCGAGCAGGCCGAGGCGCTGTTCAAGTAAGGTCCTTCGCGGCCCGGGGGCGCGGCCTGCGGTCGCGCTCCCCGGATGCGTCGTTCGATTTCGGGAAGGAACGATGGCGAAACTCGAGCTGCGAGGGGTCGGCAAGGCCTATGGCGCGACTGTGGCGCTGCGGCAGGGCGACCTGGAGATCGAGGCGGGCGAGGTGCACGCGCTGATCGGCGCCAATGGCTCCGGCAAGTCGACACTCTGCAAGATCGTCGCCGGCAGCGTCCGGCCCGACCGGGGCGAGGTGCTGATCGACGGTCGCGCGGTCACGGTCAGAGGGCCGGAGGCGACGGGGGCCCTTGGCATCGGGATCTTCTACCAGGAACTCAGTCTGGCCCGGCACCGCACGGTAGCGGAGAATATCTCGCTGCCCAGGTTGCCGCGAAAGGGCGGCATCTTCGTCGATCGCGCAGCGATGGCGGCGATCGCGGATCGCCATATCGCGCTGTTCGCGGGCGTGGCCGGCGCCGGCTTCGGCGCCGACGTTCCGGTCGAACGGCTGCGCCCCGACCAGGCGCAGCTTGTCGAGATCATGAAGACGCTGGCGAGCGAGGCAGCGATCCTGATCTTCGACGAACCGACCTCGGCGCTCGACCGGGCGCAGGCCGAACGTTTCTTCGAGATCCTGCGCGAGCGGAAGCGGGCGGGGGTGGGCATCATCTTCATCTCGCACCGCATGGACGAGATCTTCGCCATCGCCGACCGGGTGACGGTGATCCGCGACGGCGAAACGGTCGGCACTGCCCGTATCGAGGACACCGATCCGACCGCCGTCATCAACCTGATGGTCGGTCGCCACGAGGCGGCGTCGGCGGACGCGCCACCGGACACGGGCGGGGAGGACGGGCGGGCGAGCCAGTCAGCGGCGCAGGCCGTGCTCGCGGTCCGGGGCTTCTCCGGGCCGGGCTTCCGCGATATCGGCTTTGCCGTCGCACCGGGCGAGATCCTCGGCTTCGGCGGTCTGCACGGTCAGGGCCAGTCCGCCGTACTGCGGGCAATATTCGGCGCCCTGCCGGGCGCATCGGGCGAGATCCGCCTGAACGGCGATGCGTTGCAGCCGACCGGGCCGCGCGCCACGATTGCCCGGGGCTGCGCCTATATCTCCGGCGACCGGAGCCGGGACGGGGTGATTCACGAGCGTCCGATCCTTGAGAACGTGACGCCGATCCATTTCCTGCGGAACCGCCTCGGGCTGGCACATCCCGCGCGGCTCCGCGACAAGGCGGCGCCGGCGCTGGAGGCGTTGAAGACCAAGTTCGCGGGCTTCGGCCACCCGGTCAGTTCGCTGTCGGGCGGGAACCAGCAGAAGGTCGTCATTGCCCGCTGGCTGATCGACCGGCCGGCGGTGATCCTGCTCGACGATCCGACCAAGGGCATCGACCTGTCGGCCAAGGCCGATCTGTTCGCGCTGATCCGCGACCTGGCCGACGAGGGGATCGGGATCGTGCTCTATTCGTCGGAGGACGCGGAACTGCTTGCCAATGCCGACCGCATCCTGGTTTTCAACGGCGGCCGGGTGACCCGGGTGCTGTCCGGCGCCGAGCGGACCCGGCACAATCTCTACCGCGCCGCCTACGAGGCGGCCTGATGAAGGGCGCTCCCACCGCAGCGGCCGCCGGGCCGGCCGGACTGAGACAGTTCCTCGTCCGTTTTCCGTTCCTGCCGGCGCTCTGCATCCTGATCGTGCTGCTCGCCCTGAACGGGATCTTCGAGCCGCGCAGCCTGAGCTTTCGTTCGCTGACCGGGATCGTCAGCACCTACCTGGCGCTGATGATGCTCGCCGTCGCCCAGACCTATGTCGTCTACGCCGGCGATATCGACCTCTCGGTCGGCGCCATCGTCTCGCTGGTCAATGTCGCGATCGTCGCGCTGCTCCAGCAGATGGGCGGTGGCGGCCTCACGGTCCTTGCCGTGCTCGGGATCGGCCTTGCCGTCGGTCTCGCCTGCGGCATCGTCAACGGCCTGGTCGTCGCCTGGCTGCGCCTGCAGGCGATCGTCGCGACCTTTGCAACCAGCATCCTGTTCACCGGGCTCGCGCTCTGGATCATGCCGGTCGCGGGCACCCCGGCGCCGGCCGCGGTCTGGCGCACCTACGGCGGCCGTATCCTGGAGATCCCGTTCGTCTTCTGGGCGGTCGCGGCGCTGGCCCTCGTGCTCGCGATCCTCGCCCGGACCCGGCTCACGACCCAGCTTCTCGCCGTCGGCGACGATGCCGTGCGGGCCTATCAGAGCGGCCTGCCGGTCACCCGGATCCGGATCAGGGGCTATGCGCTGTGCGGGGTCTTCGCCGCGCTTGCCGCCTTCTGCGTGACCGGTGACACGGCAAGCGGCGATCCGCTGGTCGGCGCGAAGATGACGCTATCGAGCGTCGCCGCCGTCGTCCTCGGCGGCTGTGCGCTGTCGGGGGGCGTCGGCACGGTGACCGGCTCGGTGCTCGCGGCCGTCATCATCGGCCTGATCAATTCGCTGGTCTATTTCGTCGGCACGCCGTCGGAATGGCAGAACCTGGTGCAGGGGCTGGCGATCATCGTCGCGCTGATGGCCGGCGTGCTGGTCACCCGCTGGGCGCGATCATGAGCGCCGTCGACCTGCAGGGCGGCGCGGGACCGGGTGGCCGGGTGCTGGCGATCGTGACCCAACCGCTTGTCGTCGCCACGCTGCTGATCGTCGGCCTGCTGGTGCTCGGCGAGGCGATATCGCCGGGTTTCGCATCCGCGCAACAGATCCTCCGACTGCTGATCGTCGCGGCCCTGCTCGGGATCGTCGCGGCGGGTCAGAACCTGGTCATTCTCGGCGGGCGCGAGGGCATCGACCTGTCGGTCGGCGGGGTCGTCTCGCTGAGCGCCATCGTCGCGGGCAACCTGATGAACGGCCAGGACGGCGGCATCGTCCCGGCGATCCTCGCCTGCCTCGCGACCGGCGCCTTCTTCGGCCTGCTGAACGGGATCGGCGTCACCCTGCTGCGCATTCCGCCGCTGGTCATGACGCTCGGCATGCTGGGGGTGCTGCAGGGCCTTCTGGTCGTGATCCGCCAGGGCATACCGTCCGGTCTCGCGGCCCCGGCGCTGAGCGAGTTCGTGACCCGGCCGTTCCTGTTCGGCCTGCCCGGGATCATCTGGCTCTGGGTCGCGATCGGCCTCGTGATGGCCTTCATGCTGAAGCGCACGGTGTTCGGGCACAGGATCTACGCGATCGGGGCCAACGAACAGGCGGCCTACATGGCCGGCGTGCCGGTTCGGCGCATGCGGATCGCGCTGTTCATGCTGTCGGGCGCGTTCGCGTCGGTTGCCGGTATCTGCCTGCTCGGCTATTCCGGATCCTCCTTCGCCAACGTCGGCGAGCAATACATGCTGCCCTCGATCATCGCCGTCGTGTTCGGCGGCACGCCGCTGTCGGGCGGCAAGGGCGGCTATACCGGGACGATGGCGGGCGCGATCCTGCTGGTGATCCTGCAAAGCATCCTCACGACCGTGAACATCGACGAGTCCGGCCGGCAGATCGTCTTCGGCATGACGTTGCTGGTCCTGCTGTTGTTCTACGGCCGTGGGCGGGCGATGCGCGCATGACCGGGCGACCCCGTATCAAGGATATCGCGCTCAAGCTCGGGCTCTCGGCCGCGACCGTCTCGCGCGCGCTCGCCGACAACGACCTGGTCGCCGAGGCGACCCGGAGCCGGGTCCGCGATGCCGCCCAGGCGCTCAACTACCGCCCCGACGTGCGGGCGCGGAACCTGCGGACGCGGAAATCGATGGCGGCGCTTCTGGTCGTCCGCGATGTCGGCAACCCGTTCTATCTCGACATCCTGAAGGGTGTCGAGGCGACCGCGCGTGAAGCCGGCTATTCGATCCTGATGGGCAATACCGAGAACGATCCGGACCGGGAGGCGGAGTATTTCGACATGCTGCGCGACGGTCATGCGGATGGCATGATCCTGATGACCGGCAAGCTGCCGTCGCGGGGCGCGCAGGCCGAGACATTGCCGGCCGCCCTGCCCGTCGTCGTCGCCCTCGAACTGATCGAGGATTGCCCTTTTCCCCACGTCCAGATCGACAACGCGGCGGCGGCCCGCACGGCGGTGCGCCATCTGATCGGACTTGGCCACCGGCGGGTCGCCCATATTTCCGGTCCGGAGCCGGAAATGATGAGCGTTCTGCGCCACCGGGGCTATCGGGAAGCGATGGTGGAGGCGGAACTGGAGATCCCGGCCGGCTACGAGCAACGAGGCGACTATCAGCTCGAGTCCGGGCAGCGCGCCTGCCGGGCGCTGTTCGAACTGCCCGAGCCACCCTCCGCGATCTTCGTCGCCAACGATGAAATGGCGTTCGGCGCGATTCACGAGCTTCGCCGGCTCGGTCTCGACGTGCCGGCCGACGTCTCGATCGTCGGCTTCGACGATCTTTATCTGTCGAAGGCGTTCTTTCCGCCACTCACCACCGTCTGCCAGCCGCGCCAGGAGATCGGCCGCGCCGCCATGGGAATCCTGCTGCGGATGCTTGGCGGCGGCGGGCGCCCGACCGCGCCGATGGTCATTCCGACGTCGCTCCGCATCCGCGGCTCGACCGCCCCGTACAGACCACAATTACGAAGCAGTAGAGGACATCATCCATGACCGGTTTTCCGAGAGAACGTCTGCGCGTCGGTTTCGTCGGCACGGGCTTCATCGCCGAGTTCCATCTCCGGGCCATGATCGGCGTGCGCAATGTCGATGTCACCGGTGTCTACAGCCGCAGCGCCGCGAACCGGGAACGCATCTGCCGGCTCGCCGGCGAGCTCGGCCTCGGACCCTGCCGGAGCCATGAAAGCCTGGAAGAGCTGGTTCAGGCCGACGATGTCGACGCGATCTGGATCCTCTCGCCGAACGACACCCGGCTCGGCGTCATGCAGGTCATCCACGGCGAGGTGACGGCGGGCCGCTCGAAGGTCTTCGCGGTCGCCTGCGAGAAGCCGCTCGCCCGGACCATCGGCGAGGCGCGCGAGATGCTCCGGCTTGCCGAGGACGCCAGGCTCAATCACGGCTACCTGGAGAACCAGGTCTTCTGCACGCCGGTCATCCGCGGCAAGGAGATCATATGGCGGCGCGCCGCATCGACCACCGGCCGGCCCTATCTGGCGCGCGCGGCGGAGGAGCATTCCGGCCCGCACGAGCCCTGGTTCTGGCAGGGCGACCGGCAGGGCGGCGGCGTGCTGTCCGACATGATGTGCCACAGCGTCGAGGTCGCCCGTCATCTGCTGACCGCGCCGGATGCGCCGCGGAACTCGCTGCGTGTGAAATCGGTGAACGGCACGGTGGCCAACCTCAAATGGACCCGGCCGCACTATGCCGACCAGCTCCGGCAGCGGTTCGGCAACGAGGTCGACTACGGCAATCGCCCTTCGGAGGATTTCGCCCGCGGCAACATCCTGCTCGAGGACGAGGAGGGCAACGAACTGGTCATCGAGGCGACGACGAGCTGGGCCTATGTGGGCGCCGGATTGCGCATCCAGCTCGAACTTCTCGGCCCGGAATACGCGATGGAATTCAACTCGCTGAACACCGGGCTCAAGATCTTCATGTCGCGCGCGGTTACCGGTGCCGAGGGCGAGGACCTGGTCGAGAAGCAGAATGCCGAGCAGGGCCTGATGCCGGTGCTGGATGACGAGGCGGGCGTCTATGGCTACACCGACGAGAATCGCCACATGGTCGAATGCTTCCGAACCGCAAGGCGGCCGCTGGAGAACTTCGAGGATGGCGTTGCCGTGGTCGAGATGCTGATGGGGCTCTACCGGTCCGCCGAGATCGGCCAGACAGTGACTTTCCCGGCGCCGGAACTGGACGACTACGTGCCGCTGGTGGCCCGTCCGCGTCGCTGATCGCGCCAGCCGCGGCGTCGCTCAGACGGCGACCCGGCCGCCCGTCCAGACCCCGGCATTGGCGAGAATGAAGTCCGGCTCCTCGAATCGCTCGCGCAGGATCCTTTCGTAGAGCCGGCCCTCCGAATTGCGGTCGACCGGCGGGGCCGTGCCGAGCAGGCCGGAGAGCGCGGTCTGCAGCGCCTCGACGGTCCCGCTGCCTTCGTCGAACTGCGCCTTCTTGCGCCACAGGAGGGCCGGCGGCAGCAAATCCTCGCAGGCCTTGCGAAGGATCCATTTCTCGGTGGATCCGCCGTCCGCCTCGCTGTCGGCCTTCATTTTCAGGCTCGCCGGGATCGACTGGGCGAAGGCGATCAGGTCCCGGTCGAGGAAGGGCGTGCGCGCCTCCAGTCCCTGGGCCATGGTGATCCGGTCGACGCGCTGCAGGTTGATGTTGTGCATGGTGCCGAGCGAGCGGGTGATCTCGTCGGCAAGCTGGCGATGCCTGTTTCGGTAGGCATGGTGGTAGCTGTAGCCGGCAAACAGTTCGTCGGCGCCTTCGCCGGTCAGCACCGCCTTGACGTGGCGGCGCGCCAGCGTGGTCGCGAAATGGGTCGGGAGCGCGCTTCGCACCAGGTCTGTGTCGGCGCTTTCCAGGTGATAGATGACATGCGGCAGGATTTCGGCCAGGTCCTCGGCCGTGAAGACCAGCTCGTGATGCTCGGCGCCGATATGACGGGCGACGGCGCGTGCGGCGACGAGGTCGGGACTGTCCGCCATGCCGACCGAGAAGGTCTTGAGCGGCCGGTCGAGCGATTGCGCGGCGATCGCGGCGACGATCGAGGAATCGAGACCGCCGGAGAGGAACGATCCGACCTCGACGTCGGCGACCAGCCATTTCCGCACCGCTGCCTCGAGGACCAGCCGAAGCTCGCGCCAGAGCGGCTCCGGGTCTTCGTCGCCGCGCAGGTCGGCGGCGCCCTGCGGCATCCGGAACCAGCGGCGAACGCCGTGCCGGCTGTCGAACAGCGTGCCGGGCTCGATCGCGGCGATGGTGTCGAGGCCGAGCCCGTCGAAGGCCTTGAGCTCGGAGGCGAAGGCGAGACCGTCGCCGATCCGCGCCATGAACAGCGGCTTGATACCGAGCGGGTCGCGGCCTGCGACCACCCGTTCCGGGGTCGCCAGGACGAAGGCGAACATGCCGTCCGGCTCGGCGATCCAGGTCGGCGCGCCGTCGGCGAAGAGATGCAGGATGACCTCGCTGTCGCTGTCGGTCGCGAAGCGGGCAGGGCCGAGTGCCGCGCGGAGTGCGCGATGATTGTAGATCTCGCCGTTCACGGCCAGCAGCGCGCCTTCGCCCGGGATCGGCTGGCTGCCATTCTCCGTGCCGATGATCGAGAGCCGGCAGTGGGCCATCACCGCCGGGATGCCAGGCAGGGAATGGATGCCGGTTTCGTCCGGGCCACGATGGGCGATCCGGTCGATCATCCGGCGTGCGAGCGCCGCGTCATCGATGTTCCAGAGGCATACGAGGCCGCACATGGTCGTTCCGTCCCGGCAGTCGGCAACTTGTCAGGGGCAGCCTGCATCGACGGGCAGGGGTGCGGCATGTCCAGTCGCGACGGATAGGCGAACAGGGGCGGCGCTCAGGCGGTGGCCAGGTGATTGTCCCAGTGGCCCGTGTCGAGAACGGTGTCGAGGCCGACGGCCCGTATCGGCGTGACCGTGCCGGTCAATGCGTCGATGCGCGCAACGCCACCCTGTCCGCTGCTGGCGAGGAATTCCCCGGCGCGCGCGGTCGCAGTGACGCCGCAGCCATCGGGGATCGTGGCGCTGGAGAGCAGCCGGCCGTCCTCCGCGTCCCAGAAGCTCAGCAGATTGCCGCGCGGCGCCGAGATCGCGAGGATCCGGCCGGTGCGGTCGAAGGCGGCCGAGCCACAATAATGCTTCATGCCCTTCAGCAGGCGTGCCGGTGCCTCTATCGGGCGGATCTCGGCCGAACCCCGATGGGTGGCGATCAGCGGCACCGGGTCGCCGGCCGGCCCCTGGTACTGCATGGCGATACCGACGCGGGCGTCGCGGCCGACCGCGATATGGCGGATCGAGAGCTGGTGCAGCTCGGCGGGAAGCCGGAACTCGCCGAGCTTTCGCCCGTCGCGGCGGTCGAGATAGACCAGCGACGGCGTCATCGTCGGCAGGTTGAGCTTGACCCGGGGCAGCGCCGGATCGGTCAGGATGCCGCCGTTGGCGACGACGAGGGTGGTGCCGTCGGCGAGCAGGCGGAGTTCATGCGGGCCGATACCGTATGTCGGTATTTCGCCGATCCGGCGATAGCCCTGTTCGCGGTCGTAGATCCCGAGCACTCCGCGACCGGCCTCATGATCGTTCTCTGTCGCGTAGAGCAGTCTGCCGTCCGGATCGAATACGCCGTGGCCGAAGAAATGCCGCCCGTCGGGGCTGGCGATTTCGTGCGACACCGTGCCCGCATGGAGATCGAGCACGAGCGCGAAGGTTCCCGGGCGGCGGGCGAAGATCACCGCGACCGCGCCGCCCGGCGCACTGGCGAGCGCGTGGCCCCGGGCGGGGAGCTGCAGGTCGAACGCGGTGTCGCCGTCGGCGCGGAAGCCGCTCACCCGATACTGCCCCTGGTCGTCGAGCCGGCCGCCCAGATAAAGCGGTCCCCGCGAAGCCGCGGCGAGCGGGCGGGGCAGGATCGGCAGCGCCGCCGCGCCGGCGAGCCCGGCCAGCAGCCGGCGCCGGTCAATCGCCGTCGAGTGCATTGAAGCCTGCCGCGATGTCGATGGCCGGGGCGAGACGGGTCCGGACGATCTGGCGGAGTGCCCGGACCTGCGCCAGAAGCGTTTCAAGCTTCGCCCGCTCGACCGGGTCGAGGACCGCCTGTTCCAGCGGAAGGGCAATCGATGCGGCGGTCTGCCGCGTCACCCCGAAAGCCTTGCGGAGCAGCGGATCGAGCTTTGCGTCGTTGCCGTATCTGGTGGCGAGGCTGCTGAACCCGGCCCCGCCATCGCCCAGATAGAGGCCCTCCGCCGCCGCGAGCCCGGCCGCGATATTCGCCATTGCGCGGCCGCTCGGCTGCGATTCCGCGTAGCCCGGGCGGGCCCTGTCGATCGTCGGACCCAGTACCGGGTTGAGCTTCACGTCGGCGATGAGCTGTAGCGCCCGATCGAGGCTCTTGAAGAACATCAGGATCGCGTCCCGATCGGTCTCGTAATAGGGGTTGTCCTCGCCCGGCCGGGTCATGGTTCGGGCAAAGCCCTGCTCGCCATCCTGCCAGGCGGCGAGCACGTTCGCCGCCATGTCGCGCAGGTTGCCGGCAATCGCGACCAGCACGGCGCAGCCGCGTTTTCCCAAATCGGTGGCCGGGTCTGCCGGTTCGTCACCGAACAGCAGCAGTTCCGCTGCCGGCAGGCCCTGCACGACGATGCTCGCGTTCGGGAAATTCTCCGCCGAAAGCGCCTCCAAGTCGCCGTCTTCAAGCAGTTCGGCGAGTGCCGCCTTCAGCTTGCCGCGCCCTTCCGGCCAGAAATGGAAGCGGTAACCGCGCATCAGCAACTCGATCGGGCCGAACCGGAGATGCTCCGCCCGCATCCAGGCATCCATGGTCGCGTCGAAGGAGCGTCTGGCGGCCTCGATTGCGGCCGGCTTGCCGCCGCAGTAGGCCATGGCGTCATCGGCGAAGCCGGCCGCGGTGTCGGCGAGCCGTCGGTAGCCTGGCAGGACGTGATGCTCGATCAGGTTTCCGGTCACCGTCGTGTAGGCGCTCTCCGGTACCGGCGATGCCTCGCTTGCCATCACGGCGGGTCCCGTTCGCAGGATCAGCGCGGTGACGGCGAGCGAGGCGAGCAGGGCGAGGCGGCGCATGGGGGCGAACTCCCTACAGCGTGGCAAGGAAGGCGAGCAGGGCGTCGCGCTCCTCGCGGGTCATGGCGACGACCCGATCCTTCGACGCTTCTGCCTCGCCACCATGCCAGAGGATCGCCTCCAGCGGGCCACGCGCGCGGCCGTCATGCAGAAGTTCCTCCCGGTCATTGACCGTGCGGGTCAGGCCGAGCCCCCAGAGCGGCGGGGTTTTCCATTCGCGCCCGCTCGCGACGCCTTCCGGGCGGTTGTCGGCAAGGCCCTCGCCCATGTCATGCAGCAGAAGATCGCTGTAGGGCCAGATGAGCTGGAAGGATTGTTCAGGCCCGATGGAATCCCGCCGCGTCACGAATTTGGGGCGATGGCAGGCGATGCAGCCGGCCTCGTAGAACAGTTGCTTGCCGGCGAGCACGGCCGGATCGTCGACGTCGCGGCGGGCCGGGACGCCGAGATTGCGGCTGTAGAAGACGAGCGCATCCATCATCGAGGCCGTGACCTCGCTGCCCTCAACCGGGTCCTCGCCGTGCGGCGCGCTCCGGCAGTCGGCCTGGCGAGCGGAACAGTCGCCGGCCGGGTCGCGATAGAGCGGCGTCGAAAGCCCCATGTCGCCCCGGAAGGCGTCGGACGACTGCTGGGCCACGGTCGGCGTGCCGGCCTTCCAGCCGAAGCGGCCGATCCTGACCTCGCCGTGTTCGTCGCTCCAGACCAGGTTTGGCCGGCCAGAGATGCCGTCGCCGTCCCGGTCGTCCGGATCGCTGGCGGCGAGGAGGTCGGCTTCCGGAATTGCTTCCAGCAGGCCGGCGCCGATCATCGGCGGTGCGATCCGGGGCGAGATCATGGTGTCGGGATGCATCGGACCGTAAGCGAGGTCGGCGACGCCGTAAACCGGCTTCCGCAGGGAAACGACCGTGCCGTCGGCGAGCGTCACCGGGCGTTCCTCGTACCGGAGGGTCATACGGCCTTCCGCCTTCAGGCCCTGCACGGAATAATTCTGCAGTTGCCCGCCATAGGTCGGTTCGGGGATCACGTTCCGCTGGTGGCTCGCGAGCGCCGCGCGTTCGGCCTCGGTCGCGGGAGGAACCGACAGCCGGAGAAACAGCGAGACGCCATCCTCGTCCGCCGCGGGCGTGCGGCCGCGACCGTCCTTCACGTGGCAGAGCTGGCAGGCGCGCGCATTGTAGAAGGGGCCGAGACCGTCCGACGACACGGTCGACGAGGGCGAGGAAACCCAGACCTTGCGGAAGATGCCGTTGCCGACCTTGAAGTCGAGCTCGCGCTCGAACGACATGTTCGCGGAGGACTGCGAGAAGATATCGCGGTTGATTTCCGTGAAGACGGTGGCGGCACCGCCCGGGCGGGCTTCGAAGGGCTCGGCCTTGCTGAAATCCGTCGTCGGCCGGGTTACCGCGGCGATCCGCGCCTGTTCGGCCGTCGGCTTGTCGGCGGCGCTGCCGGCCCCGGCCCCGACGGCGGCAAGCGCCGCCGCCGCGATCAGGACGATCGTCAGGGTTCGGTTGGTTACGCGCATTCGCACACCATGGCGCCTTTCGGCCGCAACATTCCCTACTGGAAGACCGCTTCCGGCTTGTCGAGGCTGTCGGAACCCTCGAACGCGATGGGCCGGAGCTTGAGCGTTGCCACGATCCGCTCCAGCGTCTTCGTCTGCGCGGTCAGGGCATCGACGGTCGCCTGGACGGCCGCGTTTCCTTCCGGGTTGTCCGCGCCAATCATCTGGTCGTAGGCCTCGACCGTCTCGGCGCGCTGCTTCATCGCGCCGGCCGCCGCAACGGTGGCCGCGAGCTTCGACAGCATCTCGTCGTTCAGCGCCGGCGCGGTTTCGGCCACCAGATCGCGGATCGCCGGTCCGAAGAGCCTGCGTCCGTCGATCCGGGTGTAGCTGCCCGTATAGACGTTGGCGATGCCCACGGTGTCGAAATAATGGCTGTTGTGGGTATTGTCGGAGAAGCAGTCATGTTCCTCCTCCGGGTCGTGCAGCATCAGGCCGAGCTTGATCCGCTCGCCGGCAAGTTCGCCGTAGGACAGGCTGCCCAGACCGGTGAGGATGACCGCGAGCCCGTTGTCGTGGTCGCCGTCGGTCAATTCCCTGCGGGCAGCGCCGCCCGCCGCCCACTGCGCGGTCATCCAGTCCAGATCGTCGATCAGAAGCGCCGTCGCCGTCTTCAGATAGGCGGCGCGGCGGTCACAGTTCCCGTTGCTGCAGGCCTCGCCGCTGGCGAAGTCGGTCCAGGGGCGGTCGCCGGCGCCCGGGCCGGTACCGTTCAGGTCCTGGCCCCAGAGCAGGAATTCGATGGCGTGATAGCCGGTCGCGACATTGGCTTCGACGCCGCCCAGCTCCTGCAGGACATCGGCGAGCAATTCGCGGCTGATGGTGGTGGCGTCGATCACCTCGGCGCCGAACCTGAGGGAGACTTCGGCGATGACATTCGCGGTATAGCCCGGATTCTCGTCCGAGCTGTTGCCATAGGACGTATCGACATAGTCGATCAGTCCCTCGTCGAGGGGCCAGGCATTCACCTTGCCTTCCCAGTCGTCGACGATCGCGTTGCCGAAGCGGAAGGCCTCGGTCTGCATGTAGGGAACGCGTGCCGCGATCCAGGCCTTGCGCGCGGCGTCGAGCGTCGCCGCCGACGGCGCGGCGAGAAGCGCGTCGATCCGTTCCTGCAGCCCGCGTGCCGCGATCAGCGAATCCTCGTAGCCCGCCTGTGCAATGTCGGCGTAGTGCGAGAGCACGGCCCGCTTGTCGACACCGGCGGCGGCGGTTGCCGTCGACAGCAGCATGGCCCCACCGGCGACGGCCAGGATTGCGCGTATCATCGCTTTGTTCTCCATTGTCTTTTGGCTTTCCTATCCGCGATGCCGGGCGTCCCGCATCGGCTATTGCGAATAAGTCGCAACATGACGTGACCATAAATGAGACTGAGAAGCGTTCGCAACAGGAATCTTGCGTGAAGATGCGCACGCGAAGGCGCGGTCGGATGTCGCTGAAATGTGACTGTCCAACGACCCCCGTTGGCGGAGTATCCTGTCGTCGATCCCCGTTATCGACGAAACGGAGGCTGACATGAAACAGACGCTTATCGCCGCCGCCGCGTTCCTGGTCTTCCTGGTCACCCTTCCCGGGACCGGATTTGGCCATCACGGCTGGAGTTGGACGACCGGCGGCAACATCGACCTGACCGGCGTCATCGTGAAGGCGAGCCTCGGCATGCCGCATGGCGTGCTGCAGGTCGATGCCGAAGGCGAGATTTGGGAGGTCGAGGTCGGCCAGCCCTGGCGGAACGAACGCGCGGGGCTGAAGGATGGCGACCTCGCCGAGGGCGTCGAGGTTCGGATCATCGGGGAGCCCGCGGCCGATCCGGCCGAGAGGCGGATGAAGGCGGAACGGATCTACCTGGGCGGGCGGGAATTCATCCTCTATCCAGGCCGCGACTGACCCGGTGGAAGCGCTTCTCGCGGGGCTTGCCGAAACCGGGTTCGCGGGTGCGGTCCGTCAGTCGCGCTGGCTCTACGCGGCGGTCAACACGCTTCACGTTGCGGGCATTGCGCTCCTCGTCGGCGCGATCGCGCCGCTCGACCTCC
Source organism: Oceanibacterium hippocampi (assembly GCF_900172325.1). Classification (GTDB taxonomy): domain Bacteria; phylum Pseudomonadota; class Alphaproteobacteria; order Sneathiellales; family Sneathiellaceae; genus Oceanibacterium; species Oceanibacterium hippocampi. The sequence continues at coordinate 202,105 of NZ_FWFR01000004.1, forward strand.
GGCTGATGGGATGCTGGCGAACGGTACCGGGCGACATGCTCTATCGCGTTCTCGCGCCGGTCGCGGCGGGCGGTCTGACGATCGCGGTGATTGCCGGCTTCCTGCTCTTCTCGACAAGGGCACCGGAATATGCCGCGCTGTGGCTCTTCCAGGCGAAGATCGCGCTGATCGTGACCGGTGCCGGATCGGCGCTCGCACTCCATCGGTCAGTCGGCCGGACGCTCCGCCGCCCCGGCGCGGACGCAGCACCCGGCATGCTGCGTCTCGCCGGATTGCTTTCGCTGCTCTGCTGGGGCGGTGCGCTCGTCGCCGGGCGGATGATCGCCTTCGTTCGCGATTGAAACGAGTGGAATCGGGGTGCGGGCGATGCCTCAGATGATCTCGAAATAGCGCTGCAGTTCCCAGTCGGTGATGGCGCGCCGGAACTCCCGTTCCTCCCATTCCCGGGATCCCGCGAAATGTTCCACGAAGGCGTCCGAGAACAGCCCGCGCGCCGCCTTCGATTTCCGGAGCCGGCCGGCCGCCTCGAAAAGGGTCGCCGGGAAGCGGCGCCTCACCGGGTAGGTCCGGTCGTAGGCATTGCCGGTGATCGGCGCGTCGGGCTCGATCTCGTTCTCGATGCCCCAGAGGCCGGAACCGAGGGCGGCGGCGAGCGCGATATAGGGATTGATGTCGGCGGCGGCGACCCGGTATTCGACCCGCTGCGACTTCGGCCCGCCCGGAATCGCCCGAAGCGCGGTGGTCCGGTTCTCGATCCCCCAGTTCGCCGAAGTCGGCGCCCAGAAGCCGGGGATGAGCCTGGAATAGGAATTCACCGTGCTTGCGATCATGGCGAGGATCTCGGGCATGAGAACGAGCTGGCCACCGATGAAATGCCGCATCGTGCGGCTGATGTTGTGCTCGGCGGACGGGTCGTGGAAGGCCGACGTGCCGTCCCTGTTGCCGAGCGAGAGATGGATGTGCCCGCTCTGCCCCGGCCAGTCAGGCGACCATTTCGCCATGAAGGTCGCCATCCAGTCGCGGCGCTGCGCAAGGATCTTGGTATAGGTCTTGAACAGGGCCGCCCGGTCGGCGGCCTCGACGATCTCGTCGACGGCGATCGCCGCCTCGAGCACGCCCGGGCCGGTTTCGGTATGCAGGCCCTCGATGTCCATCCGCATCTCGCGGCACATCGACAGCAGGTCCTCGTAGAAATCGGCATGCACCGAATTCCGCAGCATCGAGTAGCCGAAGAAGCCGGGCGTGATCGTGCGCAGGTCCTGGTAGTTCTTGTCGCGCACCGAGTGCGGCGATTCCTCGAACAGGAAGAATTCGAACTCGCAGGCCGCCTTGACCGAGAAGCCCATCGCGGCGGCCTTGTCGACGACCCGGCGCAGAACGCCGCGCGGGCAGATCTCCTCGGCGCGACCGGTGAACTCGGCGAGAAAGAGCAGCATGCCGTTCTCGAAGGGGATCTCGCGGCATGTCCCCGGCAGGATCCGGGCCATCGCGTCCGGATAGCCGGTATGCCAGCCGGTATAGGTAACGTTGTCGTAAAGCTGGTCGTTCGAATCCCAGCCGAGCACGACGTCGCAGAAGCCGAAGCCGCCGTCGAGCGCACTCAGGAACTTGTCGCGGCTCATGTATTTGCCGCGCATCACGCCGTCGGCGTCGAAAAGCCCGACCTTGACGTTCTGGAGGCCGCGCTGTTCGACGATCTTGCGCGCATCGGCGGCGGTCTTGACCTGGTCCGGAGTCATCCGGTTTCCCCTTGAACTGATTGATATTCCGATGGCGATACGCGCGCTCGGGACTGGGCCGGCGGGGGCCATGCCCCCGCCGGCATCGGACTGTTGCGGGTCAGCTGTAACGGTAAGGCGGGCCCGCCTTCTTCATGACCGCGTTGTATTCCTTCAGGATCTTGACGACCTTGGCGCTCCGCGGGCTCTGGGCGGCGATCTCGTCCCAGAATTTCAGCGCCTCGTCCTCGACCGTCTTCCATTCCTCTTCCGGGATCGAGGTGAGCTCGAGCTTGGTGCCCTGGGTCCGGAGATGCGCCTCGCCGCCCCAGTACCAGTGCTGGCGGTAATAGTGCGAGCTGTCCATGCAGAGCCTGAAGAGTTCCTTGAGGTGGTCGGGCAGTTCGTTCCAGCGTTCCGAGTTGGCGAAATAGGAGCCGCACCAGGCACCCGAGATATTGTTGGTGAGGAAATAGTTGGTCACATCCGCCCAGCCGACCGTGTAATCCTCGGTGATACCCGACCAGGCGATGCCGTCAAGCTCGCCGGTCTGCACCGCCACCTCGATGTCCTCCCACGGCAGCGTCACCGGCACGACGCCGAAGCGGCTCAGGAACTTGCCGGCGGTCGGGAAGGTGAAGACCCGCTTGCCCTTCAAATCCTCCAGGCTGCGGATCGGTTCGACGGTGTTGAAGTGGCAGGGATCCCAGGCGCCGGCGCTCAGCCAGGTCACGTTCTCGACCTCGCCATAGGCTTCTTCCCAGATCTCCTTCAGGCCGTACTGGTTGAACAGCACCGGCACGTCCAGCGAGTACCGGGTGCCGAACGGGAAATAACCGCCGAAGACCGAGACGTCGACCGGCGCGGCGATCGAATCGTCGTCGCTCTGCACCGCGTCGATGGTGCCGCGCTGCATGGCGCGGAAGAGCTCACCGGTCGGCACCAGCTGGTCAGCGTAATAGAGTTCGATCACCATCTGCCCGTTCGCCACCTTATTGAAGGCGTCGATCGAGGGCTTGATCACGTGCTCGGCCAGCGCCGCGCCGGCATAGGTCTGCAGCCGCCATTTGATCTGCGACTGTGCCTTCACATAGGGCGCCGGGAACGCCGCCGCGGTCGCCGCGCCGGCCGTCACCAGGCCCGCCGTCTTCAGAAAATCGCGTCTCTTGGTCATGCTACCTCTCCGTTTTCATGCGTTTATCCGGGTTCTCGTTACGCTCTTGCCTCCCGCTCGTGGGGTCGTGTTTCGGGGCCTCCACCCCGCCGGCCGGATACTCGAAGAAACCGCACCTTCAGCGGCCGTAGTGAAGGTTGGGCAACCACAGGGCAATCTCCGGGAAGGCGGTGACCAGGCCAAGCCCGAACACCATCACCAGGACGAAGGGAATGATCGATCGATAGATGTCGCCGAGCGATATCTCGGGTGGCGCCATCGCCCGCATCAGGAACAGGTTGTAGCCGAACGGCGGTGTCATGTAGGCGATCTGGCAGGTGATCGTGTAGAGCACGCCGTACCAGACCAGGTCGAAGCCGAGCGCGCCGACCAGCGGCACATAGAGCGGCGCGACGATCACCAGCATCGCGGTATCGTCGAGGAACATGCCCATCAGGATGTAGGAAAGCTGCATCATGATGAGGATTTCCCACGGCCCGAGTCCGAGCCGGCCGACGAAGAAATTCTCGATCGCCCGGACCGCGCCGAGACCGTCGAAGACGGCGCCGAAGGCAAGCGCCGCGAGAATGATCCACATGAACATGCAGGACACGCCGAGCGTCTTGCGGACCGTGTCGTGGATGACCCTGCGCGTCAGGCGCCGCCGCAGGAGGGCGGCGAGGGTCGCCGATACGGCGCCGACGGCCGAGCTCTCGACCAGGCTGGTGATGCCCATCAGGAACAGCCCGGTCATGAAGAAGAAGATCAGCAGGGGCAGGATGCCGGCTTGCAGGAGGCGGAACTTGACCGCCCAGCTCACCTGGCGCTCTTCCTTGGCGAGCGGCGGGCCGAGCTTGGGCTGTAGCCGGCAGCGGACGACGATATAGAGGATGAACAACGCGGCCATCATCAGTCCGGGAAAGACCCCGGCGAGCCAGAGCTGGCCGATCGGCTGGCGGGCGATCATGCCGTAGAGCACGAGGACGACGCTCGGCGGCACGAGGATGCCGAGCGAACTGCCGGCCTGGATGACGCCGGTCACCATGATCTTGTCGTAGCCGCGGCGCAGCAGTTCCGGCAAGGCGATGGTCGCCCCGATCGCCATGCCGGCGACGCTCAGCCCGTTCATCGCCGAAATCGCGACCATCAGGCCGATGGTGCCGATCGCGAGCCCGCCATGCAGCGATCCCATCCAGACATGGAACATCCGGTAAAGATCGTCGGCGATCCCCGATTCCGACAGCATGTAGCCCATGTAGATGAACAGCGGCAGGGTCAGAAGCGGATACCATTTCATCAGCTTCATCGAGGCCGAGAAGGCCATCTCGGCGCCGCCGTCGCCCCACAGGAAGAGGGCGAAGATGACCGCCACGAAGCCGATGGCGCCGAACACGCGCTGCCCGGTCAGCAGCATCAGCATCATTGTCGAGAACATCAGGATCGCGATGAGTTCGTAGCTCATTCGATCGGTTTCCCGAGCGCTTCGGCGAGGTTGCGGAAAAAGGTCGCGAGCACCTGCAGCAGCATCAGCATGATCCCGATGCACATGACGATCTTGATCGGCGCCATCTTCGGCGCCCACGCCGAATAGCTCTCCTCACCATACTGAAGCGCGTACTGGGTGCTGGAGATCCCGCCGAACAGCAGCAGCCCGATGTAGAAGATCAGGAACAGGATCGTGACCGCGTCGACCGTCGCCTGGGTGCGTTTCGACCAGCGGCCGTAAAGCAAATCCATTCGGACGTGGGAATCGGTCTGCATCGAGTAGCCGCCGCCGAGCAGGTAGTAGGCGGCCATCCCGAATTGCGCCATCTCGAGGGTCCAGAGCGACGGATCGAAGAAGGTCTTCGAGATCGTCGAGTAGAACAGCACGCCGATCAGCAGGAAGATCAGGTACATGGCGAAATGGCCGACCACCCGGTTCACGGCGTCGACATATTTCACGAACACTCGGATCGGCTTCGGCATCTGTCCTGATCGGCCCGGTCTGGCGTCCCGCTCGCGATGGCGTGGCAGAGGCGGATCGCCACCGACGGCGCATCCTCGATGGCCGTTTGCGGGAGCACCTGCCGCAGTCGCAAAGGCTCGCATGGGACGACCGGGCTGGCAATCTGCTTTTCGGAGGCGCCCGCGTCAGAGCCTGTCGTCGCCGGGTCGCCTGCCGTCGCGCGGCGGGAAAGGCCGGTAATGCGAGGCGCTCCAGCCACCGTCGACGGCGAGGATCTGGCCCGAGATATAGGCCGCGTCGTCGGAGACGAGGAAGGCGATGGCCCGCGCGACATCGTCCGGCGTCCCGGCCCGTCCGGCCGGCGTGGCCCGCACCATCTGGTCGCGGAACCATTCGCTCCGTTCCAGATGCTCGGCCGTCATCGCCGTGGTGATGATGCCGGGTGCGACGGCGTTCACGGTGATCCCGTGGATACCGCAATCGGAGGCCATTTGCCGGGTGAGGCCGATCACGGCGGCCTTAGAGGTCGAATAGGCGGCGGTACCCGGAAAGCCGCGAAGCCCGAAGATCGAGGCGGTGTTGACGATGCGCCCGCCGGTCGCCTTCATCGCCCGCACCGCTTCGCGGGACAGCCGGAACAGGCTGCGCAGATTGACGTCGAGGAAATGGTCCCATTCCTCGTCGCTGGTGGATTCCGCCGTGTGGGCGCCGCCGATTCCGGCGTTGTTGACCAGGATGTCGAAGCCGGAAAAGGTCTGGCGCGCCGTCTTGACGATATCCGCTGGCGCGTCGTCGTCGGTCACGTCGCGGACCAGTGTCTCGACCGCGAGACCGCCCGCCCGGGCTTCCTCGCCAAGGCCGGCGAGGTCGTCGACATTGCGATCGACGGCGAGCACTCGCGCGCCGTCGCCGGCCAGCCGAAGCACCGTCGCGCGGCCGATCCCGGCGCCGCCGCCGGTGACCACCGCGACCTTTCCATCCAGGCGGCCGCTCACCGCCCGGCCCTCACGCGTAGCCCGGGGGCGGGACGAAGCCCCCGATCTCCGCCGCGAGAAGCCGACAGAATTCGATCGAGGTGCGGTCCTCGCCATGGGCCGCGACCGCCTGCAGGCCGACCGGCAGGCCGGCATCGGTAAGGCCGGCCGGGGAAACCGTCGACGGCAGATAGACGACGCCGGAATAACCGGCCCAGAAAAGCTGGTCGGTGGTCGGCTGCTCGCGGCCGTTGACGGTGATCGTCCGGTCGTGACGCTCGCCCGACTGGTCGTGCGGCCAGGCAGCCGAGGCCGCCGCCGGGCAGAGCAGGATGTCCCAGTCCTCGAAGAAGCGTGCCCAGGCGAGGCGCATGCCTTCGCGTTCGTTGTTGAGCCGTAGCCAGTCGCGATGGCGCATGATGCTGGCCCGTGCCATGCGCGCCAGGTAGCTGCCGTCGGACGGGTCCAGGCGTGCGGCGACGTCGCCCATCAGGGCGATCCGCTCATCCGTCATCCGGCCGGAGGTCGCGGCCCTGAGCATCAGTACGTAAAGTTCCATCGCCCGGCCGCTGTCGATCCCGGGGCGGGCGCGATCGCTGACCGTCGCGCCGGCACGGGCGAGCGCGTCGACGACCGCCTGCAGGCGGTCGCGATAGGGGCCGTCGATCTCGGCGACCGGGTCGTCGAGCATGACGGCGACGCGGAAATCGCGGAGCGCTTTATGGCGCGGCGCCGGCAGGTCGAGCTTCCAGGCGGCCGCCGCGATCGCGTCCGGCCCGGCCATGACGTCGAGGGCGAGCGAGAGGTCCTCGGCGCTTCTCGCCATTGGGCCGACCACGGATATATCGGCCGCCGCCAGCACGCCCGGGCGCGCCTGGCCACGCGGCGGCACGATGCCGTAGGTCGGCTTGTGCCCGAAGACGCCGCAATAATGGGCCGGGTTGCGGATCGAGGCGCCGATATCGCTGCCGGCTTCGAGCCCGGTCAGGCCGGCGGCCAGCGCCGCCGCCGAGCCACCGGACGAGCCGCCCGGCGTCAGCGCGTGGTTCCAGGGGTTGTTGGTGGTGCCGTAGACCGCGTTGAAGGATTGCCAGTCGGCCAGGTCGAGCGGCACGTTGGTCTTGCCGAAGACGATGGCGCCGGCCTTCTTCAGGCGTTCGACGACCGTCGAATCGGTGTCCCGGATGTTGTCCTTCAGTGCCGGATCGCCCCAGGTGGTGGGGCTGCCGGCCAGGTCGTAGGATTCCTTCACCGTCATCGGCAGGCCGTGCAGCGGTCCCCAGTCCTCGCCCCGGGCGAGCGCCGCGTCGGCCGCTTCGGCGCGTGCGCGGGCGGCGGCCGGATCGCTCCAGATGACCGCATTGAGCGCCGGGTTGTGGGTCTCGATACGGTTCAGGAAATGATCCAGCAACTCGCGCGCGCCGATCTTCTTCGCCTTGATCCGGGCAACCAGTTCGTGGGCGGGGGCATAATGCAACTCGGTCATGATCGGATTCCGTCCCTGGCTCGGCGTCCGCTCCGGCATCGTCGCGGGCGGCGTCCGCGAATGGCGCATCATGTCAGCGCCGGCACGGCGCGCGCAACATCTCTCGCCGGTCCGGCAACGTTCGATTGGCGTCCCGTTCGCGGCTCGCGGAACTCTGGCCGAGATTGACGTTTACGTTAACGTCAAGTACGCTTCGCGCCTGATACGGTACCCTGGGCTCTTGGCAAGGGGAGGTTGTCCCGATGGCGGACCACATTACCAGCGATCAGGTTTACCAGACCGTCGACCGCGTCGATTTCCGCGCGATGATCGAGGTCGATCGCTACGGCGACCGCACCGATGCCTTCGACGGCATCATCTCCGCGACACACGATCATTTCTGGGATCCGCTCGACAACGCCTATATCGATTTCTCGATGCCGTTCGACGTCAACAGTCAGCTCATCATGCCGGTCGAGCAGATCGTCGAGTTGAATTCGGCCGTCGCGGACCGGCTTGACGAGGGCCAGCAGATCCGGCTCGGCAACGAGATCATGCGCTGGAGCCTGTCCTCGATCCTGCACGGCGAACAGGGTGCGCTCTCGCTCAGCGCCAGCCTCTGCCATATCCTGAAGGACCCGGGCGCGCAGGAATATGCCGGCAATCAGGCGCGCGAAGAGGCCCGACACGTTAGCGCCTTCAGCCGCTATATCGGCCTGCGCTGGAAGACGCCGCTGCCGGTCGGGGAATGCCTCGGCGACCTGCTCGAGGAACTCGTGCTCGCGCCCGAGGTCTACAAGAAGCTTGTCGGCATGCAGATGCTGGTCGAGGGGCTGGCCATGGGCGCCTTCGCCAACCTGCACCGCCATACCAGCGATCCGGTTCTGAAGCGGCTCGTCCAGCTGGTCATGACGGACGAGGCGTTTCATCACAAGTTCGGCAAGATCTGGGCCGACCGGACGATCGGCAAGCTGAGCGCCGACGAACATCGCCGGGTCGAGGAATGGGCCGCGCGCTGCTTCGAGATCCTGCTCTTCAATCTCTCCAACATCCGGCAGCGCCACCATATCTACGAGGCGTTCGGGCTCGACTGGGAATGGGTCCGGGACGCCTGCCGGGAAGTCTACGGTGAAACCGAGCGGCGCAATTCGCTGACCCAGCAGACCAACATCTTTCGCGTGCTCATCAAGACCCTGCTGCAGGCCGGCATCATCACCGACCGGACCCGCCATGTCTATGCCGCCTGGGTCGACATGGAGGAGCTGCAGGGCGAGGGCGACTTCATGGTCGGCGACGCGGTTGCCGCCGAGGGCATCGAAACGCTCCGCGAGATCAACGCCCGCCGGCGGGTGATCGGCCAGAAGCCGACCGCCGCCTGACGGCAGCCTCCCCGCCGGTCCTCTGCCGCATGGCGTAACGCCGATTGAATTCCGCCCGACGATGGAGAAGACTGACCGTCAACGGGATGGAAATCAGCGAGCGGCGAGGCAAACATGCCCTCCGGTGAACGACGGGATGGCGGCGAGTTCGATTACGTGATCGTCGGGGCGGGCTCGGCCGGCTGCGTGCTTGCCAACCGGCTGAGCGCCGATCCGGCGGTTCGTGTGCTGCTGCTGGAAGCGGGCGGGCGCGATACCTATCCGTGGATCCATATTCCCGTCGGCTATCTCTACTGCATGGGCAATCCGCGCACCGACTGGTGCTTCAGGACGGTGGCGGAGCCCGGCCTGAACGGCCGCGCGCTCGATTATCCGCGCGGCAAGGTGCTCGGCGGCTGCTCCTCGATCAACGGCATGATCTACATGCGCGGCCAGGCCCGCGACTACGACCAGTGGCGGCAGCTCGGCAATACGGGCTGGGGCTGGGACGACGTGCTGCCCTACTTCCGGCGCTCCGAGGACCATTACGAACGCGACGACGACAGCCATGGCCAGGGCGGCGAATGGCGGGTCGAGAAGCAGCGGCTGTCCTGGCCGATCCTCGACGCGATCTGCGAGGCGGCCGCCGAACTCGGCATTCCCCGGGTCGCCGATTTCAATGACGGCGACAACGAGGGGGTCGGCTATTTCCAGGTTAACCAGCGCGGCGGCGTGCGCTGGAGCACCGCCAAGGCCTTCCTCCGCCCGGCCCTGTCGCGTCCCAACCTGACCGTCGTGACCGGGGCCCACGCCGAACGCCTGGTGATCGACGGGCGGCGCGTGCGCGGCATCGACTACCGGGTCGGCGAGGCCGGCTGGCGGGCGCGCGCCGGCGGCGAAGTGGTGCTGGCGGCGGGGGCGATCGGCACGCCGCAACTCCTTCAGCTGTCCGGCGTCGGGCCGGGTGCGCTGCTCGGCCGGCACGGCATTGCGGTCGAACTGGATCAACCAGGGGTCGGCGCGAACCTCCAGGATCATCTCCAGATCCGCACGATCTTCCGCGTGTCGGGAACCCGGACGCTGAACGAGCGGGCGAATTCCCTGCTCGGCAAGGCCGGGATCGGCCTCGAATACCTGCTGAACCGGTCCGGGCCCATGGCGATGGCGCCGAGCCAGCTCGGCATCTTCACCCGTTCGGACCCGTCATACGAGACCGCCAACATCGAGTATCACGTGCAACCGCTGTCGCTCGACCGCTTCGGCGAACCGCTGCACGATTTTCCGGCGATCACCGTGTCGGTCTGCAACCTGCGCCCGGAAAGCCGCGGCGAGGTGACGATTTCCGGCAGCGATCCAGGCGCCAAGCCGATCATCCGCCCGAACTATCTCTCGACCGACCGGGACCGGCTCGTCGCGGCGCAGTCGATCCGCCATGCCCGTTCGCTGATGGCGACCGGAAGGATGCAGGAATTCCGCCCCGTCGAGATCAAGCCGGGTCCGGAGATCGCGAGCGACGAGGAACTGGCGCATGCCGCCGGCGACATCGCGACGACGATCTTCCATCCGGTCGGCACCGCGCGGATGGGTCCGGACGATCAGGCGGTCGTCGACATCCGGCTCCGCTTCCGCGGACTGGAGGGCCTGCGCATCGCCGACGCTTCTGTCATGCCGACGATCACCTCGGGCAACACGAATTCGCCAGTCATCATGATCGCCGAGAAGGCCGCCGACATGATCCGCGAGGATGCGAAGCGCCGCAGGGCGGCATGAACCCGGTTCTCGTTCACCTGCTCGACCTCGTCGGCGTGGCGGTCTTTGCCGCCTCGGGCGCCCTGGTCGCCAGCCGCAAGAAAATGGACGTGATCGGCTTCGCGTTGCTCGCCACCCTGACCGGGATCGGCGGCGGCACGGTCCGCGACCTGATCATCGACCGGCCGGTCTTCTGGCTGCTCGACCAGAGCTACCTCGCGGTCTGCGTTGCCATCGCGCTGGCGAGTTTCTTCCTCGCCCACCTGATCGGCCGGCGCTACATCGTGCTGCTCTGGGCCGACGCGATCGGGCTCGCCGCCTATGGCGTGCTCGGCGCCCATATCGCGCGCTCGGCGGGGGCCGGGGTACTGCCGGCCATTGCGCTCGGCATGATGACGGCGACCTTCGGCGGCCTGTTGCGCGACGTGGTCAGCCGCGAACTGCCGCTGATCCTGAAGACCGAGGTCTATGCGACCGCGGCGCTGGTTGCCGCCGGCCTGTTCGTGGGCGCCCGGGAACTCGGCCTCGAGGCGGTCCCGGCCGCCGCCATCGGCTTCGCCGGTGGCTTCGCGGTCCGCGCCGGCGGCATCATCTGGCACTGGTCGCTGCCCCGCTACCGGCCGCGCGAGGGTCGGGAATACTGAGGAGCGGGCGACACCGGGGCCGATCGCGGCCCCGGTGCATGCCCGGTCAGGCGGACTGGGACTCGTAGGTGATCAGTGCCAGGACCGCGCCCGCCGGATCGGCGAAATGTGCCATCCGTCCGACGCCGGGCACGGAGAACGGCTCCATCAGTGGCTTCGCCCCCGCGGCGACCGCCTTCTTGAAGCGGGCATCCACGTCGTCGACCGTGATGTAGCTGACCCAGCTGCCCCGGTCCGCCGGCATCGGCGAGAAGCCGCCGATCGGGTGCTCGCCGACCATGATCCCGTAATAGGTGGCGCCATCCTGCATCGGCAGTTCGGCGATCTTCCAGCCGAGCACCTTCTCGTAGAAGGCGCGGGCGGCGGCGCCGTCCTTCGCGTGATGCTCGATCCAGCTCGGTGCGCCGTGCGTCATCATCGGTTCGCTGCTCATGTCTCGTCCTCCTGTCGCGTTTCGCCGCTTGATGCGGTTGAACAGAGGACGCGCCAGCGCCGAGCGAACCGACAGGGCAGGGAAAAAAACTCAGAGGGCGGCGAGACGGGCCTCGAGATGCTGCCGTTCGGCGGCGGTCGCGGCGAGTCCGAGGGCGCAGGTGATCGCCTCCCGCGCCGCTTTCAGGTCGCCGATCTCGGCAAGCAGCGCGCCCCGGACCCCATGGTAATAGAGATAGCCCTGGAGCGCGTCGCCGAGACCGTCGACAAGCGCGAGGGCGGCTTCCGGACCCGCCACCTTTGCCCGCGCGACCGCCCGGTTGAGGGTCACCACCGGCGACGGCTGAAGGCTCTCCAGGGCGCCGTAAAGCCGGTCGATCTCGGCCCAGTCGGTGTCGGCGGCGCATGGCGCGGCGCAATGGACGGCGGCGATGGCGGCCTGGACCTGGTACGGGCCGGGGCGGTGCTTGCGGAGTGCCTTCTCCAGCAGGACCCGGCCTTCGTCGATCAGCGTCCGGTTCCAGAGGCCGCGGTCCTGTTCGTCCAGCAGGATGATGTTGCCGTCCGGATCGAGTCGGGCCCGGGCCCGGGAATGCTGGAACAGGCAAAGCGCGAGCAGGCCCATGATCTCGCTCTGGGCGGGAAAGAGCCTGAGCAGCAGGCGGATCAGGCGGATCGCCTCCTCGCAGAGCGGCGCGCGGATATGCGCGCCCTCGCCGGCCGAGGCGTAGCCTTCGTTGAACATCAGGTAGAGATGGCCCGACACGGTGCCGAGCCGCTCCGCCCGTTCGGCGAGCGAGGGCGTGGCGAAGGGAATACCCGCGTCCGCGACCTTCCGCTTGGCCCGGGTGATCCGTTGTTCCATCGCCTTCCGGGTGACCAGGAAGGCGCGTGCGATCTCGCGCACGGAGAGCCCGGCAACGACCTTGAGCGCCAGCGCCATCTGGTCGGACTGCGGGATCGCCGGATGACAGCAGATGAACAGCAGGCGAAGAATGTCGTCGCGATAATCGTCGAGTTCGATGCGCTCCAGGGCGGCTTCCTCGCTGTCCAGGCCGTCGCTGATCTGGTCGGTGTCGAGTGGAACCGTGCGCCGGTTGCGGCGTATCGCGTCGATCCCCGCATTGCGCCCGGCGAGGATCAGCCAGGCGACCGGATCGTCGGGCAGGCCACGTTCCGGCCAGGACCCCAACGCGCGGAGCGAGGCCGTCTGGAACGCGTCTTCGGCGCGGTCGAGATCGCGGAAATAGCGGGTCAGCGCGCCGACGACCCTGGGCCGGGCCGAGCCGAGAACGGCGGCGAAACGGTCTTCACGGCAGAGTCTTCCCGTCATCCGCTCTGTTCGGCGGCCTTGGCGCCGGCGAGGTCGCCGGTACCGAAATAGCGGATCGGCCGGATCTCGATGGAGCCGATGTCTGTGGGCAGCAGGCTGGCCGCCGCCACGGCCTCGTCGAGGTTGTCGCATTCGATCAGGTAGAGCCCGAGCAGCTGTTCCTTCGTCTCGGCGAAAGGCCCGTCGATCACCAGGGGCTTGCCTTCTCCCGGCTTGATCGTCACGGCCGCGCTTGTCGACATCAGCCGGGCAAAGGGGCCGAGCCCGCCCGAAGCCCGCATGTGACTCTGCAGGACACCGTGGCGGGCCAGGATCGCTTCTTCGGCCTTCTGGTCGAGCTGGTCTAGTTCCGCCTCGGCGGCGTAAATCAGAATGGAATAGAGCATCGACGTGTCTCCCCCGCTTGGTTGCCGTCATGACAGAGGACGCGGCAGGTCGTCGTCATCCGACATCCCGACAAGAGAATACCGCCCGGCAAGCCATTTCAGGGAATTTTCGCGACGCAAGCCTGTTCGATCGGTTGGACTTGTCGCCGTCATGCGCGCGTTGCGCGTGGCCGCTGTCAGAACGATCTCCGGCGCACTACAATGCGGTAACCTGTCGATTCGGACGTGCGAACGCGTCGAACCGTGGGCGAGGTGGCAGACGGTACATCATTCACGACCGCAAGGGCGGACAGGTATGCGAGTAGACATTCGCGACGAAGCGACGGCCGACCGGGCAGCGGTCCGGTCGGTGGTGACCCAGGCATTCGGGCGGCCGGCGGAAGCGGACCTGGTCGAGCGGTTGCGCGCCGACGGCGATGTCGAGATCGCGTTGGTCGCGTTCGACCGGGCCGGCCGCATTGTCGGCCATGTCCTGTTCTCGCCGATGACGGCGCCCTTCAGGGCGCTTGGCCTCGCCCCCGTTGCGGTCCTGCCGGAATGCCAGCGTTCCGGTATCGGCGGCCAACTGATCCGTGCCGGCATCGCGCGCGCCGCCGCCGCCGGATGGGCCGGCATCTTCGTGCTCGGCGAACCGGAATATTACCAGCGCTTCGGTTTCCGGCCCGAGACCGCGGCGGGCTTCACCTCGCAGCATGCGGGGTCGTGGCTGATGGCGCTGGCGCTGAACGGATCGCTGCCGGCGACGACCGGACAGGTCGACTACGCACCCGCGTTCGCAGACCTGGAATGACCGGCCGCGAAAAAGATGCCTCCGCGATGTCACGCCAGATCAGTGCCGTTCCGTCTTGATGTCACAGTCGCATGGAGATGAGAGATGACGTTGGAATCGCGTTTGAATTATCGCGAGGAGAATCCGAAGGCGGTCGAGGCAATGCTTGCCCTTGAAGGCTATGTCCGGGGATGCGGCCTCGAACACAGCCTGATGGAACTGGTCAAGACGCGGGCCTCGCAGATCAACGGCTGTGCCTTCTGCGTGCACATGCATACCCGTGACGCCCGCGCCGCCGGGGAGACCGAGGAACGTCTCTACCTGCTGTCGGCCTGGCGGGAATCGCCGCTTTACTCGGCGCGGGAACGGGCCGCACTCGCCTGGACGGAGGCGCTCACCCGTGTGGCGGACGGGGCGCCGAGCGACGAGGACTATGCCGAACTGGCCCGCCGTTTCTCGCCGAAGGAGCAGGTTGACCTCGGCTTCCTGATCGGCGCGATCAATGTCTGGAACCGGATCTGCGTCGGCTTCCGCGTGATCCATCCGGTCGACCAGCGGGCGGCCTGAGCGGATGGGCGAGGCGGCACAGGGCGAGGCGCTGCGACCCGATTCCCCCGCGCTTGCCGCGTTCGAACGGCATCGCGGCTATCTGCGGCACGTGGCCTATCGCATGCTCGGATCGCTGGCCGATGCGGAGGACGTCCTGCAGGATGCCTACCTGCGCTGGCATCACGCCGACCGCGAGGCGGTCCGGAACGAGAAGGGCTATCTTTCGAGCGTCGTGACCCGGCTCTGCCTGGATCACCTGGGATCGGCCCGGGTCCGGCGCGAGCAATATGTCGGGGCGTGGTTGCCCGAGCCGCTGATCGACTCCGCCGACGACGCCGATGGGCCCGATGCCAGCGTCGAGTTCGGCTATGCTCTGATGCTGGCCCTGGAGCGGCTGTCGCCGCTTGAACGCGCGGCCTTCCTGCTGCACGACATCTTCGACATGAGCTTTACCGAGGTCGCCCGGTCGATCGGCCGGGACGAGGCGGCCTGCCGCCAGCTCGCCCTGCGGGCACGCCGCCATGTGCGCGAATCCCGGCCGCGCTTCCCGGTCCCTGCGGCGGAAGGTCGTGCGATCGCGGAAGCCTATTTCCGGGCCAGCCGGGATGGCGATATCGCATCGCTGGAAAGCCTGCTCGCCGAACATGCGGTCATGGTTCACGATGGCGGCGGCCGCAAGCCGGCGGCCCTGAACCCGATCCGCGGGCGTGATCGGGTGCTGCGATTCAAGCAGGGGATCGCGCGCAAGCAGGGCAGAACGCCGTCGCGCCTGCTTCATCTCGGCCCGGTCGACGGGTTGCCGGGCCTCGTCACGATGGAACATGGCGAAACCCTCCAGGCAACCGCGCTGGTTATAGAGGAGGGGAGAATCGTCGCGATCTACGTGATCCGCAATCCGGACAAGCTGGCCCATATCGACATGCCCGGCGCGCGCGCCTGACGGCCCGAGGCCCTGTGAGCCATTCTTAATCTTTGCCCGGATAATGTTCCCGGCAGTGATCGCTGGATAATCGGGCGAGGCGGACGCATACTATCGTACGTTGTGGTGGGTGCAGGGTTCGCGCTGCCCGCGAACGGTCCGTGGCGTCGTGTGAGAGGCATCGGTCATGGCACTCAGACTGAGCATGTGGGAAAAGAACTGGCCCGAGGTAGGCGCCGCATTGCGTGGTGGCGCGCCCGGTTTCCTGTTCATGCGGAAGCCGCAGGACATCGGCAACAATGTCCCGGTCTTCTGCTATCACACCGTCGAGCGGGAGGCCTTTGTGGCCGATCTCGACTTTCTCGCCGCGAACGGCTACCGGACGATGTCCGCCGACGGTCTGCTCAGCCACATGATGGGCGAGGAACCGGCGCCCGCGCGATCCGTCGTGCTCACCTTCGACGACGGCGCCCGCAACCTTTACGAGGTTGTCTACCCGGCGCTGAAGCAGCGCGGCATGGTCGGTGTCGCCTTCGTCTGCGCCGGCCTGCACAAGGAACCGGGCGAGCAGGCGGCGATCATCAACGGCCATGCGGGCATCGTGCCGCCGCTAGACTGGGTGCAGATGCGCGAGATGCACCGGGACGGCGTCATCGACTTCCAGTCGCACGGCCTTCGCCATGCGCCGGTCCCCGACTGGCCGGAGCAGGCGACCCTGCTCGGTGTCTCTGACGACTGGATCGAACTGGTCGAACTGCCCGAGACCTCGGTCCGGGATGAATTCGCCAGAGCCCGGGCGATCCTCGAGGAGAAGCTGGACAAGACCGTCCTGCATCTCGCCTTCCCCTGCTACAAGGGCACCGAGGAGGGGCTGCGCATCGTCGCCGATTGCGGCTATCGCGCCGCCTGGTGGGGCGTGATGGCGGGCCGCGCCTTCAACCGGCCGGGCGATTCCCCCTGGCAGGTGACGCGCTGGAGCGGCGAGTTCGTTCGCCGGCTGCCCGGCGAGGGGCGGCGTCCGCTCGACCGCATTCTCTGGGACCGCTACGGCGGGACCCTTGACCGGGTGCTCGGCACAGTGCGGAAATAGCGCCTCTCGATCCGAAACGCTGCGGCCGGGGCCGCGACCGGTACATGTGATGACGTCGAGCCTTGTCGCCTATCCAGCCGCGGAGATCTTCGACGGCGAACGTTTCCTGCGCGACGCGGCCCTTCTGGTGGTCGACGGCCGGGTCGAGGGGGTCGTCCCGCTGTTCGGCATTCCGTCGGCGGCCGAACGGATCGATCTCGGAACCCGGCTGATCGCCCCGGGGTTCATCGACTGGCAGGTCAATGGCGGCGGCGGCGTTCTGTTCAACGACGCGCCGACCGTCGACACGCTCCGACGGATCGCCGCCGCCCATGCGGCCTTCGGCACGACCAGCCTTCTCCCGACCCTGATCAGCACCGACCCGGAAACGACGAAAGATGCCGCCGACGCGGTCGGCGCGGCGCTCGCCGAAGGGCTGCCGGGGATCGCCGGCATCCATTTCGAGGGCCCGCATCTGAATCCGCGCCGCGCCGGCGCCCATCCGACAGCGGCGTTGCGGCCGATGGATGCCGCCGACCGTGCGCTCTATGGCCGCGCCGGTCTCGGGCGGGTCGTGGTCACCGTGGCGCCGGAAATCGTCTCGCCCGACGACATTGCGGCGCTTGCCGCCGCCGGCGTCGTCGTGAGCCTGGGTCACAGCGACGCTTCGGCGGAACAGGCGATGACAGCGTTCGGCGCCGGGGCCCGCGCCGTCACCCATCTGTTCAACGCCATGTCGCCCTTCGGTCACCGGCAACCGGGCCTGCCCGGCGCCGCGATCGATTGCCCCGATATCGTCTGTGGCCTGATCGCCGACGGCCATCACGTCCATCCGGCAACCCTGCGGACCGCGCTCCGCGCGCTCGGCCCGGGGCGCGCCACACTGGTTACCGATGCGATGGCGACGGTCGGCACGGCCGCCGACCGCTTCCGCCTCGGCGGGCGCGAGGTCAGACGGATCGAGGGGGCGCTCCGTCTCGATAACGGGACGCTCGCGGGCTCCGACCTCGACATGGCGGCGGCCGTCCGTTTCGCGGTCGAGCAACTCGACCGGCCGCGGGACGAGGCGCTCCGCATGGCCTCGCTCTATCCGGCCCGATTGCTTGGCCTCGGCGACCGGGGACGGCTCGTTGCCGGCGTGCGGGCCGATTTCATCGCCCTCGACGAAGGGCTTGTCGTGCGGGCCGTGAGAATCGGCGGACGGGCGCCCGCAGTTCCCTGAAGCGCCATGCGCGGGCGTCCGCGCCCACCGCCCAAAAATTGAGGCATTGTCAAATTCATTGATATAGTCGGGATGGTTTTCTCGAATATCATGACGATAAGAACGGGGTCGAAACCACCGTTCCTGGGGAGGTTCGGACACTTTACGAGGGGGTTGAGCGGCAAATGGGTCGCCTCACGACGCATGTCCTCGATACCGCGCGCGGCATGCCCGCGGCCGGCCTGCGGATCGAGCTGTTCGGACTCGACGGCGCTCTGCGGCACGCGCTCGGCGCGGCTGTCACCAACGCTGACGGGCGCTGCGACGCTCCCTTGCTCTCGGACGACTCATTCCGCGTCGGGGATTACGAGCTCCTGTTCCATGCCGGCGCCTATTTCGACGGCCTCGGGGTTGACCTTCCGACACCCAAGTTCCTCGACATCGTGCCGATCCGCTTCGGGATCGCGGACCCGGCGGCGCATTACCATGTGCCGCTGCTGCTCTCGCCGTTCGGCTATTCGACCTATCGCGGCAGCTAAGAGGGACCCATGCGCCGTCATATCCGGTTCCATCTGAACGGCGAGGCGCGGGAGCTCGAGGCGGCGCCGCCGACACTGACACTGTTGCAATATCTGCGCGAGCACGAAGGACTCGTCGGCACCAAGGAAGGCTGCGCCGAGGGCGATTGCGGAGCCTGCACCGTCACCGTTGGCGAGCTGGTCGACGGCGCCGTGCAATACCGCGCGCTGAATGCCTGCATCCTGTTCATCGGCGCCCTCGACGGCAAGTCGGTGACCACGGTCGAAGGCGTCCGTGCCGCCGATGGCGCGCTGCATCCTGCGCAGGCCGCGCTGGTCGAGCGACACGGCTCGCAATGCGGCTTCTGCACGCCGGGCTTCGTGATGTCACTTTATACGGCCTACCGCCAGGGCGGGGTCGCCGACCGGGCCGCGGTCAACGACCTGCTTGCCGGCAATCTCTGCCGCTGCACCGGCTACGGCCCGATCATCGACGCGGCGCTCGAGATGCGGGGGCGCCCCGCGCCGGCCGGCGAGGCGGAGCGGGCGGCGGCCGAGAAGGCCGCGCTTGAAGCGATGGCGGATGACCAGACACTGGCCACCGAGGCGCCCGAGGGCCGCTTCTTCGCCCCGGCCAGCGCCGACGAACTGGCGCGGCTCTATGGCGAGCATCCGGAGGCGGTGATCGTCGCCGGGGCGACCGACGTGGGGCTCTGGGTCACCAAGCTGCATCGCCGGCTGGAGACCGTGCTCTATCTCGGCCGGGTCCGGGAACTGAAGGACATTTCCGTCCGTGACGGCCGCCTCGAGATCGGCGCCGGCGTCACCTACGCGGACGCCCACGCGGTTCTCGCCGAGCACTTTCCCGATTTCGGCGAACTGATACGCCGCCTCGGCGCCCGCCAGGTACGGGAAGCGGGCACGATCGGCGGCAATATCGCCAACGGTTCGCCGATCGGCGACAGCCCGCCGGCGCTGATCGCGCTGGGGGCGACGCTGGTCCTGCGGAAGGGCGCGGCGCGCCGCGAGATACCACTCGAGTCCTTCTTCATCGATTACGGCAAGCAGGACCGGGCACCGGGCGAGTTCGTCGAACGGATCCGTGTGCCGCTGGACGGGGCGGGCGAGCGGCTGCGCTGCTACAAGCTCTCGAAGCGCTTCGACCAGGACATCTCGGCGGTATGCGGCTGCTTCAATATCGCCATTGTCGACGGCCGGGTGACCTCGGCCCGGATCGCCTATGGCGGCGTCGCGGCGGTCCCCAAGCGGGCCCGCGCGGTCGAGGCGGCGCTGGAGGGCGCGGCCTGGAACGAGGCCACCATCGAGGCTGCGGTCGCTGCATACGACCGGGATTTCAGCCCGATCAGCGACATGCGGGCGACCGCCGGATACCGGCTGCTGGCGGCGAAGAACATGCTGCGCCGCTGCTGGCACGAGAGCCACGCGCCGCTCGCCGAGACACGACTCGTCGGACGGGGAGCGGCCGTCGCATGAAACCGATCGCCAAGCCGGGAAACGCGGAGAGGATCGAGGGCGGCGTCTCGACCGCGCTCCGCCACGACAGCGGCCACAAGCATGTGACGGGCGAGGCCGTCTATGTCGACGACATTCCGGTTCCGGCCAACTGCCTTGCGGTGCATATCGCGCAGAGCGAGAAGGCCCATGCGCGCATTCTCCGCGCCGATCTCTCGGCGGTGCGCGCCGCGCCGGGTGTGGTGCTCGTGGTCACGGCCGACGATATTCCGGGCGTCAACGATGTCAGCCCCGTCGCCGGTGACGATCCGATGTTTGCGGTCGGGTCGGGTCCCGGCACCGGGCTGGTCGAGTATGCCGGGCAGTCGCTGTTCGCCGTCGCCGCCGCCGATATCGCGACGGCGCGGGCCGCGGCGTCGCTCGCCGTCATCGAATACGAGGAACTGCCGGCGCTGATCACCGTCGATCAGGCGATGGAGGCGAACGCGCTGCTGGAGCCGCCCTATACCATGGCCCGGGGCGATGCCGAGGCGGCGATCGAGAAGGCACCGCGCCGGTTGTCGGGCCGGGTCCGCGTCGGCGGGCAGGAGCATTTCTATCTGGAAGGGCAGGTGGCGCTGGCGCGGCCGGGCGAGGATCACGAGATGTTCGTCCAGTGTTCGAGCCAGCATCCGACCGAGATCCAGCATGTGGTGGCCCGCGTGCTCGACCTTGCCAATCACGATGTCACGGCCGAGGTCCGGCGCATGGGCGGCGGTTTCGGCGGCAAGGAGAGCCAGGGCAACCTGCCGGCGGCGGCGGCGGCGCTTGTCGCCCGCATGACCGGGCGTCCGGCCAAGGTCCGCTACGACCGTGACGTCGACATGACGATCACCGGCAAGCGGCACGATTTCCGGATCGACTACCGGGTCGGCTTCGACGACGAGGGACGAATTCTCGGCATCGCCTTCGATCAGGCAGTGCGCTGCGGCATGTCGCACGACCTGTCCGGTGCGATCGCCGACCGGGCCATGTTCCATGCCGACAATTGCTATTATCTGCCGAACGCCCGCATCACCTCATACCGCTGCAAGACGCACACCGTCTCGAACACCGCCTTCCGGGGGTTCGGCGGGCCGCAGGGAATGGTCGGGATCGAGCGGGTGATCGACGAGATCGCACACAGCCTTGGCCGCGATCCGCTGGCCGTTCGTCGCGCCAACTTCTACGCACCGGCGGGCGCCCGGTCCGATCGCACCGTCACGCCCTATCACATGACGGTCGAGGATTGCGTGATCCAGCCGATCGTGGACGCGCTTGTCGACAGCGCCGACTACGAGGCGCGCCGAGCCGAGATCCGCGAGTGGAATCGCGCGAACCCGATCATCAGGCGCGGCATCGCGCTGATGCCGGTGAAATTCGGCATTTCCTTCACCACGTCCCATCTCAACCAGGCCGGCGCGCTGGTCCATATCTACAATGACGGCTCGATCCGTCTCAATCACGGCGGCACCGAGATGGGACAGGGCCTGTTCACCAAGGTCGCCCAAGTGGTTGCCGAGGAATTCCAGGTCGATATCGGCCGCGTCCGGATCACCGCGACCGATACCGCGAAGGTGCCGAACACCTCGGCGACGGCGGCATCGTCGGGCTCGGACATGAACGGGATGGCGGCACGCAACGCCTGCCGGACGATCCGCGAGCGCCTTGTCGCCTTTGCCGCCGAACGCTGGCAGACGACCCCGGACGAGGTCGCTTTCCTGCCCGGCCGGGTCCGGGTCGGCGGCGAGGAGATCGCCTTCGACAGCCTGATCCACGAGGCCTGGCTGGCGCGGGTGTCGCTGTCGGCGACCGGCTTCTACGCGACGCCCAAGATCCACTGGGATCGGGTCGCGGCGCGCGGCCGGCCTTTCCTCTATTTCGCCTATGGCGCGGCGGTCTCGGAAGTGGCGGTCGATACGCTGACCGGCGAGAACCGGATCCTCCGTGTCGATATCCTGCACGATGTCGGCCGCTCGCTGAATCCAGTCATCGATCTCGGCCAGATCGAAGGCGGCTTCGTCCAGGGCGCCGGCTGGCTGACCATGGAGGAACTGTTCTGGGACGACGCCGGCAGGCTGCGCACGCATGCGCCGTCGACCTACAAGATCCCGACGTGCGGTGACCGGGCGCCCGACATGCGCATGGCCATCTGGGACGGGGGCGACAACCGGGAAGACACGATCTATCGTTCCAAGGCGGTCGGCGAACCGCCGCTGATGCTCGGCATTTCCGTCCTGATGGCGCTTTCGAACGCGCTCGAGACCGAGGGCGGGGCCTATCCGGCGCTCGATGCACCGGCGACGCCGGAACGTCTGCTGATGACGGCCGAGCGCCTGAAACGGGCGGCTCGTTGAGCCGGCTCTTCCAGGAAATCGCGAAGGCAGCCGCGGGCGGCTGGGCGGTCCGCGTGACCGTGATCCGGGCCGAGGGCTCGGCCCCGCGCGGGCCGGGCGCCGGGATGACAGTGACGGCGACGGGGCTCGACGGCACGGTCGGCGGTGGCGCGCTCGAATTCGATGCAATCGCCGAGGCGCGCAAGATCGGCGCGGCGGGCGAGGGCGCCTGGCCGCGCGCCGTCCGGACCTACCCGCTCGGACCACGCCTCGGGCAATGCTGCGGCGGTTCGGTCCGGCTGCTGTTCGAACGCTACGCGGGCACCGACGCACTGGCGCTGGACGACGCTTCGGGCCAAGACGACCTGGACGGCGGGCTGATCGTTCGCCCGCTCGACGGCGGCACCCCGCCGATCATCCTGCGCGACCGGAAGCAGATCGGGCGCGACTGGCCGCTGTCGCTCAGCCGCGCGGTCAAGGACATGCTGTCAGGCGCCCGGCGGCGCGAGGCCGCGCTCGTCCCCGGAGGCAAGGGCCGGCCCGACTGGTTCGTCGAGCCGCTCGCTCCGGGCGCGATCCCGCTATATCTCTACGGCGCCGGCCATGTCGGGCGCGCCATCGTTGCGGTCATGCGGGGATTGCCGTTCCGGATCATCTGGGTCGATACCGCCGCCGAGCGATTTCCGGACGACGTGCCCGAGGATGTGACGCGGCTCGTTGCGGCGCAGCCCGAGACGGTCGCGGCCGGTGCGCCGGCCGGCGCATTTCACGCGGTGATGACCTATTCCCATCCGCTCGATCTCTCGATCTGTCACGCGGTGCTGGCGCGGGGCGTGTTCGGCTATCTCGGACTGATCGGCTCGGCGACCAAGAAGACGCGTTTCGTTCGCCGGCTTTCCGAACTCGGCATCGCCGACGCGACGATCGCCCGGATGACCTGTCCGATCGGAATTGCCGGCATCGCCGGAAAGGAGCCGGCGGTGATCGCCGTCGGTTTCGTCGCCCAGATCCTGCAGATCGCCGCGGCGCGCGATAGCACATGCACGGCACGGAAAAATAGTCTGTAATATCGAAGATCCCGGAGCAGAATCGGGACGCGATAACAGGGGGTTTGAGTTTTGGAGAACAACGCGGTCGCTCTGCTCGAGCTTCGGGGAATCAGCAAGCGGTTTCCGGGAGTCCTGGCGAACGACGCCGTCACCTTCTCGGTCGGCCATGGCGAGATCCATGCGCTGCTGGGCGAGAACGGGGCCGGCAAGTCGACGCTGGTGAAGATGATCTACGGCGTCATGCGACCCGACGAGGGCGACATGATGCTGGGTGGCGCCCATTACGCGCCGGCCCGGCCGTCGGAGGCCCGGAGTCATGGCGTCGGCATGGTGTTCCAGCATTTCTCGCTGTTCGAGGCTTTGACGGTCGCCGAGAATGTCGCCCTCGGCATGGAGCGGGAGGCCGCCTCCGGCGATCTCAACCAGAAGATCATCGACATCTCGAAGGCTTACGGATTGCCGCTCGATCCGACGCGCTATGTCGGCGCGCTCTCGGTGGGCGAGCGCCAGCGGGTCGAGATCGTGCGCTGCCTGCTGCAGAATCCGCGGCTCCTGATCATGGACGAGCCGACCTCGGTCCTGACCCCGCAGGAAACCGAGCTGCTGTTCGACACCTTGCGGGCGCTCGCGCGGGAGGGCTGCTCGATCCTCTATATCTCGCACAAGCTCGAGGAAATCCGGGCGCTCTGCGAATCCGCGACCGTGCTGCGCGGCGGCCGGGTGGTCGCCACCTGCGATCCGCGCAACGAGACCGCGAAGAGCCTGGCCGAGATGATGATCGGCAGCGAGCTTGCAGCACCACCGGCGCGCGATACCGTGCCGGGCGAGGTCCGCCTCGCCGTGAACGGCCTGACGCGGGCGAGCGACGATCCGTTCGGCGTCGATCTCAAGGACATCGGCTTCGAGGTCCGCGCCGGCGAGATTCTCGGCATCGCCGGGGTCGCGGGGAACGGCCAGGAAGAGCTGATGGCGGCCCTGATCGGCGAAAGCCGCAGCGAGCAGGCCGCGACCATCGTCGTCGACGGCACCCCGGTCGGCTGCGACGGCCCGACCGTGCGGCGCGCGCAGGGCATGTGCTTTGTGCCGGAGGAACGGCTTGGCCATGGCGCCGTTCCCGACATGTCGCTCTGGGAGAATACCCTGGTATCGGCGCGCACGCGGATGGGCCTCTCGATCAACGGCTTCCTGAAGAACGGCTCGGCCCAGGCCTTCGCGACCCAGGTCGTTGCCGCGTTCAAGGTCAAGACCTCGGGTATCGAGCACAGCGCGGCCAGCCTGTCCGGCGGCAACCTGCAGAAATTCATCGTCGGCCGCGAGGTGCTGCAGGCGCCCGGCGTGCTGATCGCGGCGCAGCCGACATGGGGCGTCGATGCCGGCGCCGCCGCCGACATCCACCAGGCCCTGCACGACCTGATGAAGAAGGGAACGGCGATCCTGGTGATCTCGCAGGATCTCGACGAGCTGATGGCGATCTCGACCCGCTTCGCGGTCATTGCCAACGGCCGGCTTTCGACGCCACGCCCGGTCGGCGAGGTCTCGATCGAGGAGATCGGCCTGCTGATGGGCGGCGTGCATTCGGATGCCGTGCCGGCCTCGGAGGCCGCCCATGCTTAGGCTCGAACTGCGCAAGGAGCCGTCGCGCGCGATGCGCTACGCGACGCCGGTGCTGGCGGTCCTGCTGACCATCCTCGCTGGCGGGATCATGTTCGCCCTCATGGGCAAGGATCCGGTCGAGGCGCTCCACGTCTTCTTCATTTCCCCGCTCTCGGACCTGTTCAGCATCACCGAACTGATGGTGAAGGCCTCGCCGCTGATCCTGATCGCGGTCGGGCTCTCCTTCGGCTTCCGCGCCGGGGTCTGGAATATCGGCGCCGAGGGCCAGTTCACCGTCGGCGCTCTGACCGGCGGCGTGGTCGCGCTGATCTTCTACAATGTCCCCGGCATCTGGCTGCTGCCGATGATGACGATCGCCGGCGTCCTCGGCGGCATGGCCTGGGCGGCGATCCCCGCCTTCCTGCGAACCCGCTACAATGCCAACGAGATCCTCGTCAGCCTGATGCTCACCTACGTGGCGATCCTGCTGCTGAGCGTTCTCGTGCATGGCCCGCTGCGCGACCCGGAGGGACTGAATTTCCCGGAAAGCCGGATGTTCCACGATTCCGCGACCTTGCCGATCCTGATCGCCGGGACCCGCGCCAATATCGGCTTCGTGGTGGCGATCCTGGTCGCGATCACCGCCTGGATCGTCATGGCCCGCCATGTCATCGGCTTCCAGGTC
This sequence comes from Oceanibacterium hippocampi, assembly GCF_900172325.1. Taxonomy (GTDB): domain Bacteria; phylum Pseudomonadota; class Alphaproteobacteria; order Sneathiellales; family Sneathiellaceae; genus Oceanibacterium; species Oceanibacterium hippocampi. The sequence goes on from NZ_FWFR01000004.1 coordinate 227,444, forward strand.
CGGGTCATGGGCGAGGCGCCGCTCGCCGCTCGTTTTTCCGGCTTCCTCGAATCCCGGATCGTCTGGCTCTGCCTGATGATCTCGGGCGGTCTTGCCGGCATGGCGGGCCTGTTCGAGGCGGCGGGTTCTGTCGGCCAGCTGGTTCCCATGCTGCCCGTCGGTTACGGCTTCACGGCGATCATCGTCGCCTTTCTCGGGCGTCTCAACCCGATCGGCATCGTCGCTGCCGGACTGGTCATGGCGGTCACCTATATCGGCGGCGAAGCGGCGCAGATCGAGCTCGGCCTGCCGAGCGCGGTGACCGGGGTCTTCCAGGGGATGCTGCTGTTCTTCCTGCTCGGGATCGACGTGCTGGTGCATTACCAGATCAAGTCGCGGCGCCCGTCCGCGGTCGCGGCAAAGAGCTGAGGGGGCGGCCATGGACCTCACAATCCTGATCCTGCAGGGCATCATCGTCGCCGCGACGCCGCTGCTGTTCGCGGCCATCGGCGAACTCGTCGTGGAGAAATCCGGCGTTCTCAATCTCGGTGTCGAGGGCATGATGATCGTCGGCGCCATCGCCGGGTTCGCGATGACCATCGAAAGCGGCTCGCATCTCCTCGGGCTGGTCGCGGCGGCGACCGCCGGGGCAGCGACGGCGGCGATCTTCGCCGTGCTGACCCAGTTCCTGATGTCGAACCAGGTGGCGACTGGCCTCGCGCTCACGATCTTCGGGCTCGGCGTCTCCGCACTCTGGGGGCAGGGTTATTCCGGCCAGTCGACGGCGCCGCTGGCGAGGCTCCATATCCCGGTTATCTCCGACCTGCCGATCGTCGGGCCGCTGCTGTTCAGCCACGATATCCTGGTCTATCTCTCGGTCGCGCTGGTCGTCGGCGTCGCCTGGTTCCTCAACCGGACCCGGGCCGGACTGATTCTCCGCGCCGTCGGCGAAAGCCACAGTTCCGCCCATGCGATCGGCTATCCGGTGGTCAAGGTGCGCTTTCTCGCGCTGCTGTTCGGCGGTGCCTGCGCGGGCCTCGGCGGGGCCTACCTGTCGCTCGTCCAGACGCCGCTCTGGGTCGAGGACATGACCGCCGGGCGCGGCTGGATCGCGCTTGCCATCGTCGTCTTCGCGACCTGGAAGCCGGGCAGGGCTTTCGCCGGGGCCTACCTGTTCGGCGGCGTCACGGTCCTGCAGCTTCATGCCCAGGGATTTGGCGTCGGCATCGATGCGCAGTATCTTTCGATGCTGCCCTATGTCACGACGGTGGTCGTGCTGGTCATCATTTCCCGGGACAAGGCGCGCGTCAGCCTCAATGCGCCGGCCTGTCTCGGCAAGCCGTTCTACGCATCGTCCTGAACGGCGCCGGGCGCGCCGCGACGGGAGAAGGATCAGAAATGTCGGATAACAGGAGGTAATTCATGCGACGTCTTTCGAATGCCCTGGTCGCGATGGTCGCGGCCGTCGGCCTGCTGGCCGCGGCCGGGACAGCCGGCGCGGCCGATAAGGTCAAGGTCGGCTTCATCTTCGTCGGGCCGATCGGCGATCACGGCTGGTCCTACGAACACAACCAGGGCCGTCTCGCGATCGAGAAGGAATTCGGCGACAAGGTCGAGACGACCTATGTCGAGAATGTCTCCGAGGGCCCGGACGCCGAGCGCGTCATACAGCGCCTCGCGCAAGGTGGATCTGACATCATCTTCACCACCTCGTTCGGCTTCATGAACCCGACGATCAAGGTCGCCAAGCGCTTCCCGAAAGTGAAGTTCGAGCATGCGACCGGCTTCAAGCGCGATGCCAATGTCTCGACCTATTCCTCGCGCTTCTACGAGGGTCGCCATGTCATCGGCCTGATCGCCGGCAAGATGACCAAGACGAACACCATCGGCTACATCGCCTCGTTCCCGATTCCGGAAGTTGTCCGCGGCATCAACGCCGCCTATCTGGCGGCCAAGAGCGTCAATCCGGACATCAAGTTCAAGGTCGTCTGGGTTTCCACCTGGTTCGATCCGGGCAAGGAAGCCGACGCCGCCAAGGCGCTCATCGACCAGGGCGCGGACATCCTGATGCAGCATACCGATTCGCCGGCGGCGATGAAGATTGCCGAGGAGGCGGGCATCTTCGCCTTCGGCCAAGCCTCGGACATGCACCGTTTCGGCCCGAATGCCCAGCTCACCTCGATCGTCGATGCCTGGTCGCCCTATTACATTTCGCGCGTCAAGGCGGTGATGGACGGCACGTGGGAGTCGACCGACACTTGGGGTGGTTTTGACAGCGGCATGGTCCTGCTGTCGGATTATTCCGACAAGATCCCGGCCGATGTCCGTGAGATGGCCGAGAAGGCGCATGACGCGATCAAGGCCGGCACGCTCCATCCCTTTACCGGCCCGATCAACAAGCAGGACGGCAGCGTCTGGCTGAAGGCCGGCGAAACCGCGCCCGACGGCGATCTGCTCGGCATGAACTTCTATGTCGAGGGCGTCGAGGGCAGCCTGCCCAAGTAAGCTTCCCGGATCTCGGTGGGTGCCGGCATCGGATTTGCCGGCACCCGTCGTTCCCGGTCCCTCCAGGTCCGAACGCACGGAAGGTCGCGATGCCGGATGCGCGCATCCTCAAGGGCCAGACCCTGTCGTTCCGCGACGACCCGTTCCGGGTAGCCCCGGCGGAATCAATCGTTCACGAGAGCCACGGCGCCGTGCGGATCGAGGACGGCCGCATCGCCGCGGTCGGACCAGCCGACCGGATCCTTGCCGAAGCCGGCGACATCGCGGTCGAGGATCACGGCCGGTCGCTGATTATGGCCGGCTTCGTCGACTGCCACGTCCATTATCCGCAGACGCCGATCATCGCGTCCTATGGTGCCCAGCTCCTCGACTGGCTGAACACCTATACCTTTCCGGCGGAAGCCCGTTTCGCCGACCCGGCGGTCTGCAGGGCGGTCGCGGAGACCTTCCTCGACGAGATACTCAGGAACGGCATCACCAGCGCCGCCGTATACGGCACGGTCCATCCGCAATCGGTCGACGGCTTTTTCGAGGCGGCGGCCGCGCGCGGTCTGCGGATGGCGGCGGGTAAGGTCTGCATGGACCGGCACGCGCCCGATGAACTGACCGACGACGCAACCCGTGCGTACGACGAATCGAAGGCGCTGATCGAACGCTGGCACGGCCGCGACCGATCCGGCTACATCCTCACGCCGCGCTTCGCGCCGACCTCGACCGCCGACCAGCTCGCGGCGCTCGGCGCGCTATGGCGTGAATTCCCCGATGTGCTGATGCAGACGCATCTGTCGGAGAATCGCGACGAGATCGCCTGGGTGAAGCGCCTGTTTCCCCAGGCGCGCGACTATCTCGGTGTCTACGAGGCGTTCGGCCTGATCGGCCCGGGGGCGATCTTCGGGCACGGCATCTGGCTCGAGGAACGCGAGCGCGCGCTGCTGCGGGAGCGCGGCGCGGCGCTGGCGCACTGCCCGACCTCCAATCTCTTCATCGGTTCGGGCCTGTTCGACATGGCCGGCTTGCGCGCCGGGGCGGCGCCGGTCTGCGTCGGTCTCGGCACCGACGTGGGCGGCGGTTCCTCTTTCTCGATGTTCGCGACCATGAAGGCGGCTTACGAGATCGCGCAGCTCGGCGGCTACAGCCTGCACCCGATCGCCGCCTACTGGCTCGCCACCGTCGGCAGCGCCCGAACGATGCGGCTCGACGACCGGATCGGCAACCTCGCGCCCGGCTACGAGGCCGACCTCGTCGTCATCGACCTGACATCGCGGCCGGTCATCGAGCAACGCATGCGCACGGTCGAGGATATCGGCGAGGCGCTGTTCGTGCAGCTTATACTGGCCGACGACCGGGCGATTGCCGCGACCTACTCGGGCGGTCGCAAGGTGCATGAACGGGCCGTCTGAATGCCGCCGGCGGCGGAGTGGGAGAACGCGATGCGAGACCTGATCGATGCCCTTCCGAAGGCGGAACTGCACCTGCATATCGAGGGCAGCTTCGAGCCCGAGCTGATGTTCGAGATCGCCCGCCGCAACCGTGTCGCGATCCCGTTCGCCAGCGTTGAGGAGGTTCGCGCCGCCTATCGCTTCGGCAACCTGCAGGATTTCCTGGATATCTACTACCAGGGCATGAACGTGCTTCGCGAGCCGGAGGATTACCGCGAGCTGGCCGGCGCCTATCTCGCCCGGGCAAGGGCTGACAACCTACGCCATGTGGAGATGTTCTTCGATCCGCAGGCCCATACCGGACGCGGCGTCCCGCTTGCCGTGGTCGTCGACGGGTTGCGCGCGGCGGCCGCGGAGGCGGCCGCGTCAGGCGGCCCGAGCGTCTATCTGATCCCCTGCTTCCTGCGCCATCTGAGTGAGGCGGAGGCGCTGGAGACCCTCGATGCGCTGGACCCGATGGCCGGGCATTTCGTCGGCGTCGGTCTCGATTCCTCCGAGCGCGGCCATCCGCCGTCCAAGTTCGCGCGTGCCTTCGCGCGCGCCCGTGAGATGGGCTTCAAACTCTGCGCCCATGCCGGGGAGGAGGGGCCGCCCGCCTATATCCGGGAAGCGCTGGACATACTCAAGGTCGACCGGATCGATCACGGCAATTCGGCGATCGGGGACGAGCGGTTGCTGGGCGAGCTGGCGGCGCGCGGGATCACGCTCACCAATTGCCCGCTCTCCAACCTTCGGCTCGGCGGCATCGCCAGCCTCGCCGAAAGTCCTGTCCAGGCGATGCTCGAGCGCGGCATCCGGGTCACCGTCAATTCCGACGACCCGGCCTATTTCGGCGGCTATGTGAACGACAACTTCGAGGCCCTGGCCGGGGCCCAGTCGCTCGGCGCCACGGAACTCGGCGATCTCGCCCGGAACAGCTTCGCCGGCTCGTTCCTGCCGGACGACGAGAAGGCCCGGCATATCGCCGCGGTCGACCGCGCGCTCGCCGATTTCACCGGCCGCCACAGGCTCTGATCCGGCCAAGCGGGCGGGCCTTGCGTGACGCTCGTTTCCGGCACAAACTGCGTCCGATCGGCGGGTTCCGGTCGGTTGGCCTCCGGTTGTGTCGGCCGCTACAAGAGCGGCTGCGGAGTATTGCCATGAACCGGTGACGCATCGTATTTCCCCGGCGCTTGGTCGCGAATGGCGACATCATCAACCGGACATATAGCGATGACTGGGTTGCGGAACTGGTATCCGATGACCTTCGAGGCCGCCGTCGAACGGGCCTATCAGAAGCGGATGCACGGGCGGTTCATTCCGCTGGGCCGGTTGGCGCTTGTCACGGGAATGGCTGCCTTTGTCGGGTTCCTGGCCTGGGACGTCCTGCTCGACCCGTCGGCGCTGGCGAGAACCGCACCCATCCGGCTCGGCACCGTGCTCTACATGGCAGCGATCTTCGGGATGACCTTCCTGCCGACTGTCCGCAGGGTCCCGGCCATGTGGCCGTACATCGTGCTTTGTACCTATATCGGTGTCGCCGCCGGCTCGACGCTGGCGCTGGCGGAATTGCCCGGCGGCTTTCTCGCCGGCAGCGGCAGTCTCGTCCTCGGCATGATCTTCGTGCCGGCTCTGGTCAGCGGCGCCGTGCAGGCCAGCATCGTACTCCTGCCCTATCTCGGTGTCTCGTTGCTGGTGATCTGGTTCTCCGGCGGAACCCGCTTCGAGATGATCAACGCATTCGCGTGGTCGGGCGGCGGTATCGTCTTTTCGCTCGGTTTCACCTATCTGCTCGACATCATCAACCGGCGCCGTTTCGACCTCGAGCGGCAGCTCGAGACGGAAAAGCAGCGCTCCGACGCGCTGTTGCTGAACATCCTGCCGGCACAGATCGCGTCGCGGCTGACGGATAGCGAGGAACCGCTCGTCGATAATCACGAGAATGTCTCGGTGCTCTTCGCCGATATCGCCGGTTTCACCCGGTTGTCGCGGGACATTCCGGCGGCCGATCTGCTGGCCCTGCTGAACGACCTGTTCTCCCGTTTCGACCGGCTGGTGGAACAGCACGGGGCCGAGAAGATCAAGACGATCGGTGACGCCTACATGGTGGCGACCGGGCTCTCCGGCGGGGTCGCCGATCATGCCGCCGAGATCGCCGACCTGGCGCTGGCGATGCGGCAGGCCTTCGCCGAGTTTCGCGAGCAGAACCGCGTCGATCTCAAGCTCCGGATCGGCGTGCATTCCGGCGCGGTCATCGCTGGCGTGATCGGCCGGAAGAAGTTCGCCTACGATCTGTGGGGCTACACGGTCAACGTGGCGAGCCGGATGGAATCCGAGGGCGTTCCCGACCGGATCCAGATCTCTGCGGAGACCAAGAAGATGCTGTCGGGGCGTTATCGCACGGCGCCGCGCGGCGAGATCGAGATCCGCGGTCACGGACCGAGAAAGACCTATTTCCTGGAAGGCCGGACGTCGCTCGACGCGGCCGCTTAGGTCCGTGCCGGCCCCGTCTCAGGAGGCCCTCGGCAGCTGGCCCGGCTCCGTCAGGCGTGCCACCGGATGATCGCGGAAGGCGCGGACCAGATAGTCGATGAAGGCGCGGGTCTTGGCCGGCGGCTGCGGCCGCGGCGGCATCAGCGCCTGCAGCGACAGACCACGTGGCCAGTAGGGTTCGAGGACCGTCACCAGCGCCCCCGATTGAAGGTGCGGACTGACGTCCCACACGGATTTCATGATCAGCCCGGCGCCCTGCAGGGCCCAGTCGATCAGCACGTCCGAGGAATCGCTGTCAAGGGCGCCGGAGACCGGGAGGTTGCCGACGCTGCCGTCCTTGAGGAACTGCCAGGAATAGCGGCGCGAGCCAGGGAAGCGGAGCAGCAGGCAGTTGTGGCTCTTCAGGTCTTCCGGCTGGCGCGGGATGCCGTGGCGCTCGAAATAGCCGGGCGCGCCGCAAACGACGCGCAGGTCCGGCGCGATGCGGCGGACGATGTCGGCGGACGAGGGGAGGACGCCCTTCCGGATCGCCACGTCGACATTCTCTTCCACCAGGTTGACGACCCGGTCGGTGATCTGCAAGCGGGCCTGCACGTCCGGATTTCGGTCGACGAAATCGGGGATCATCGGCGCGATATGCAGGCGGCCGAGCGCGACCGGCGCCGAGATGCAGAGCGCCCCGGCGGGGCGTCGCTTGATTTCCGCGAGGCGCTGGTCGACCTCCTGGATGTCGGCGAGCACGCGCTGGCAATGCTCGTAATAGATCTGCCCTTCCTGGGTCAGGCCGACGCGCCGGGTGGTGCGGTTGAGCAGGCGATGGCCGAGCCGCTGTTCGAGCTTGGCGATGCGGCTGGAAACGACCGCCGTGGTCATGCGGAGCTCGCGCCCGGCGGTGGAGAACCCCTGCCGGTCAACGACGCGGACAAAGATCGTCATGTCGTCGACGGGATGCATGGGACTCGGGCGAGGCTCGCGATTGTTCGGAACTTGACGACAAACGCGGCGATTGTCGCGCAAAAGACCTGTCCGCGCCAGCGGCCAGTCGGGCCGCTCAGGCGCCGTCGACCAGGCGCCGCGTACGCGCCCGGTGCTGGCGCAGCGCCGCCTCGAGATCGATCGTCTCGAGCCGGCCCTCACGGACCACGACGCGGCCCTCGACGACGGTGTAATTCGCCTTGCCGGGCGCGCAGAGGACGAGGGCGGCAACCGGGTCCCAGGCACCGGCCATGCCGGGTCCGGCGATAGCGAAGGCGGCGAAGTCGGCCCGCTTGCCCCGCTCCAGGCTGCCCAGGTCGTCGCGTCCGAGGGTCCGTGCCCCGCCCAGGGTGGCGATTTCCAGCGCCTCGCGGGCACTCATCGCGTCGGCGCCCAGCGCGACCCTTTGCAGCAGCATCGCCTGGCGGGCCTCGTTCAGGAGATCGGCTGCATCGTTGGACGCCGAGCCGTCGACGCCGAGGCCGACCTTGACGCCGGCGTCGCGCATCCGGCGAACAGGCGCGATGCCGCTGCCGAGGCGCATGTTCGAGCAGGGGCAATGGGCGACGCCGGTGCCGCTGCGGGCGAACAGGTCGATCTCGCCTGCGTCCAGCCGGACCGCGTGGGCGTGCCAGACATCGTCGCCCGTCCAGCCAAGCTGCTCGGCATAGAGGCCCGGACGGCAGCCGAACTGGGCCCGCGAATAGGCGACATCCTCCTCGTTCTCGGCCAGGTGGGTATGCAGCATGACACCGAGTTTGCGGGCAAGCAGGGCGGTGTCGCGCATCAGTTCGCGGCTGACCGAGAAAGGCGAGCAGGGAGCGAGCGCAATCCGGACCATCGCCCCGGGCCGGCTGTCGTGGAAGGCGCCGACGACGCGTTCGCAATCCTTCAGGATCCTGGCTTCGGGCTCGACGAGGCTGTCGGGCGGCAGGCCGCCGGCGCTTTCGCCGATGCTCATCGCGCCCCGCGTCGCATGCAGGCGGAGGCCGATCTCGAGCGCCGCCTCGATCTCGTCGTCCAGGCGGCTGCCGTTCGGGAACAGGTACAGGTGATCGGCGCTGGTCGTGCAGCCGGACAGCGCCAGTTCGGCAAGCCCGACGGTCGCCGAAACGCGGATATCGTCAGGCACCATCCGCGCCCAGACCGGGTAGAGCGCGCGCAGCCAGCCGAACAGCAGGGCATCCTGCGCTGCCGGTACGGCGCGGGTCAGGTTCTGGTAGAGATGGTGGTGCGTGTTGACGAGGCCGGGCACGACCACATGGCCGGAGAGGTCGATGACCTCGTCCGCGTCGCGGGGCAGCGAGTCGCTCGGGCCGACCTGCTCGATCATCCCGTCGCGGGCGAACAGTCCGCCGCCGGCGATTTCCCGGCGCGTGCCGTCCATGGTGACGAGGCGTTCGGCATTGCGCGCCAGCAAGGTTGCCATCGGCCTGGCCGCCAGCGCTATTCGTCCGGCATGCCGGCGCGGATCCAGGCGCCGAGCCGGGCCCGCTCCTCGTCCGTCATGGCGGTCTTGTTGCCGAGCGGCATGGCCTTGGAGAGCACGGCCTGGGCGAGGATCTTCTGGGCCCGCGCCTTGACCTGGTCGGCCGTCTCGAAGATCGCGCCACCCGGCGCCTCGTCGAAATCCTCGTCGCTCGGATTGGTCGCGTGACAGGAGAGGCAGCGGGTCTGCACGATCGCCACCGCCTCCGGCGTCAGGACCTCGTCCTCGACGACGATCTCGCCGCCGGGCTTCCAGGCGGTGAAGGCGATCAGGGCGATCGTCAGGATCGTCGCCGCCGGCCATTGCCAGGCGAGCGCGGAGCCGCGGCCGCCCGCATTCCTGACATTGAAATAGTTGCGGATGATGGCGCCGGCGGCCAGCACCAGCGCGACGATGGCCCAGTTCCACTCATGCCCGAAGGTCATCGGGTAGTGGTTCGAGATCATCATGAACAGGACCGGGAGGGTCAGGTAGTTGTTGTGCGTCGAACGGAGCTTCGCGGCGGCGCCGAGCGCCGGGTCCGGCGTCCGCCCCGCGACCAGGTCGGCGACGACGATCTTCTGTTTCGGGATGATGATCATGAAGACGTTGGCGGTCATCATGGTCGCGATCATCGCGCCGACATGCAGGAATGCGGCGCGGCCGGAGAAGACCAGCCCGTAGCCGTAGGCGGAAGCGACGATGAACACGAACAGGACCGCGAACATCGCCGTCTGGTTCGATTTCAGCGGCGAATGGCAGAGCAGGTCGTAGACGACCCAGCCGACGGCAAGCGATGCGACCGAGATCGCGATCGCCGTCGCCGGTCCGATGTCGAGCACCGATCGGTCGATCATGTAGCTCTCGGCGCCCCAGTAATAGACGATCGCGAGCAGGGCAAAGCCGGAAATCCACGTCATGTAGGATTCCCACTTGAACCAGTGCAGCTCGTCGGGCATCCGCTCGGGCGCGACCATGTATTTCTGCACATGGTAGAAACCGCCGCCGTGGACCGCCCAGCTTTCGCCGTTGACCCCTTTCGCCATTCCCTCGCGCTTGCGGAGCGACAGGTCGAGCCACACGAAGTAGAAGGAGGAGCCGATCCAGGCGATGCCGGTGATGATATGCAGCCAGCGTACGAGCAGGCTCAGCCAGTCGTGGAGCAACGCGTCCATGGGCTTCTTCTTCCGCCGGTTGATCAGTGACAGCGCCGACAGCGTAGCGTGACCGGGTGCCTGGGCGAAATTGCGATTTGGCGAATGTTGCATCGCCGATTTTTTGATAATGCCGCCGATTGTCCTGAATTATGCTGCGAGTGAACGATCGGGACAGGCTGGGGGAAGGAATGACATACCCGCGCGACATGATCGGCTATGGCGGGCATCCGCCCGATCCGCGCTGGCCGGGAAAGGCCCGGATCGCGCTGCAGTTCGTCCTCAACTACGAGGAGGGCGGCGAGAATGCCGTCCTGCACGGCGATCCGGCCTCGGAAATCTTCCTGTCGGAGATCGTCGGCGCCCAGCCGTTCGAAGGCGCCCGCCATATGTCGATGGAATCGCTGTACGAATACGGTTCGCGGGCCGGCGCCTGGCGGATCCTCGACCTGTTCCGTTCGCGCGGCCTGCCGCTCACGGTCTTTGCCGTCGCCATGGCAGCCGAGCGCAACCCGGCGGTGATCGAGCGGGCGCTGAAGGACGGCCACGAGATCGCCAGTCACGGCTATCGCTGGATCAATTACCACGGCATGCCGGAGGCGCTCGAGCGCGAGCATATGGAACGCGCGATGGAGATCCTGACGCGGATCACCGGGACCCCGCCCGAGGGCTGGTATACCGGCAGGACGAGCGAGAATACCCGTCGGCTGGTCGCCGAACATGGCGGCTTTCTCTACGACGCCGACGATTATTCCGACGATCTGCCGTTCTGGAGCCGGATGGTCGAGACGCCGCACCTGGTGGTGCCATACACGCTCGATACGAATGACATGCGTTTCGCCACGCCGCAGGGGTTCAATTCGGGGGAGCAGTTCTTCGCCTATCTTCGCGACGCTTTCGACGCGCTCTACGAGGAGGGGGCGGAACATCCGAAAATGCTCTCGGTCGGCCTTCACTGCCGGTTGATCGGCCGTCCTGCCCGGATCGTCGCGCTCCGGCGCTTTCTCGATCATGTCGCGCGCCATGACCGTGTCTGGATCTGCCGGCGCGTCGACATCGCCCGCCACTGGCGGGAACATCACCCCTGGCGGGGAGAGGCGCGATGAGCATGCATCCCTTTCGCGTGGCGCCGCCGAGCGCGCTCGACCGCGCCGGGTTCGTTGCCCGCTATGGCGGCGTCTACGAGCATTCGCCGTGGATCGCCGAACGCGCCCATGACGGCGGGCTCGGCGCCGAGGCCGACCATGCCGAGGGACTGTCGGCGGCGCTTCGCGCGGTTGTCGAGGCGGCCGGGCGCGAGCGTCAGCTCGCCCTTCTCCGCGCCCATCCGGATCTTGCCGGCCGGCTCGCGGTTGCCGGCGCGCTGACCGCCGAGAGCACGTCCGAGCAGGCCGGGGCCGGGCTCGACCGCTGCACGGCCGAGGAATTCGCCCGTTTCCAGTCGCTTAACGACCGCTATACAGGGACGTTCGGTTTTCCCTTCATCATGGCGGTGAAGGGATACGACCGGCGTGCGATCCTCGGGCAGTTCGAGACGCGGGTCGGAAACGATCCGGAGACCGAGTTCCGGACAGCGCTCGACCAGGTTCACCGGATCGCGCTGCTACGCCTGATCGCCATCGCCGAGGAGGCCTGAGACCCGTGACAACGACCGATACCAACCTGCCGGATTTCGCGACCCGGATGGTCAACCTCGCCTCGCCGCGCCTCGGCACCGTGGCCGTCCGCGCCTCCGATGAATTCTTTGCCGCGAAGGAACGGATGCTGGCCGACAGCGAGCCGGTCTTCATCGCCGACAAGTATGACGACCACGGCAAGTGGATGGACGGCTGGGAGAGCCGCCGGCGGCGCGACGGTGGCGAGGACTGGTGCCTGATCCGGCTCGGCGTCGCCGGGATGATCCATGGCGTCGATATCGATACCCGTCACTTCACCGGCAACTATCCGCCGGCCGCCTCGATCGAGGCCTGCGCCGGCGAGGCGGAGCCGGGGCCCGACGCGGTCTGGACGCGGATCGTCGCGCCGACCGCGCTCGGGCCGGGCGCCCGGCATTTCGTCGCCGTCGCCGAGCAGGGCCCGTGGAACTGGGTGCGCGTCACCATGCACCCGGACGGCGGGATCGCGCGGCTCCGTCTCTATGGCCAGCCCGTGCGCGACTGGTCGACGGCGAAGCCGGACGAGGAGGTCGAATTGTCCGCGTTGCGTAACGGTGGCCGGGTGGTCGCCTACAACAATGCCCACTACGGCAATGTCTGGGCGCTGCTGACCGAAGGCCGCGGCCGCGACATGGGGGACGGATGGGAAACCCGGCGCCGGCGCGAGCCCGGCAATGACTGGCTGATCGTCGCCCTCGGCACGCCGGGCGTGATCACTCGGATCGAAGTCGACACGGCACATTTCAAGGGCAATTTCCCCGATCGCTGTTCGCTGCAGGCGGCGCTGGTCAAGGACGGGCTGCCCGACAGCGCGGTAGTCACCCAGGCGATGTTCTGGCCGGGACTTGTCGACGAACGGAAACTCCGGGCGGACAGCATTCACGGTTTCGATGGGGCGGACATTGCCGCCCTCGGGCCGGTCAGCCATGTGAAGCTCAACATCCATCCGGACGGCGGGGTGAGCCGGCTCCGGATCTTCGGCCGGCCGGCCGGATGAGCGCCCCGGTCACCATTCGCCCGCAGCCCCTGACCGATGCGGCCTTTGCCCCCTACGGAACGGTAATCGAGACCGCGGGCGCGGAGGCAATCCCGATCAACCAGGGCACGACGACGCGCTTCCACGCACTTGCCGAACTGGACACGGCGGAGGACGGCGGACGGGCGATCCTCTCGGTATTCCGTGCGACGTCACGGCCAGCGCCGATTGCGCTGCGCCTGATGGAGCGCCATCCGCTTGGATCCCAGGCCTTCGTGCCGCTCGTGCCCCATGACTGGCTGGTCGTGGTCTCGCCCGCCGAACGGCCCGGCCCGGCGGATCTCGTTGCCTTCCATGCGCGCGGCGACCAGGGCGTGCAATATGCCCGCAATGTCTGGCATCACCCGTTGCTGGTGCTGGTGCCCGAACAGGATTTCCTGATCGCCGACCGGGCCGGTCCCGGCGAGAACCTGGAGGAAGTCTGGTTCGCCGATGGGGCGCATGCGGTGCTCGACATCGCGCGGCTGACCGGCACGTGAGAGCCGCGTCCCGCGCCGTTCAGGCGGCGTATTTCGGCACGCCCCCATTGTGGAATTCATAGAAGATGCGACTCTGGCCGATGACCCGGACCGCCTCCTCCATGCGTTCCAGTTCGCCGCGCCCGCGCTGGGAGAAGGGGATGACCGTTTCCGAACGGTAGCGGGCCCCGGAATCGCTCTCCCCGGTCCAGTTGCCCTGCCACTGGATCTCGGCGATGCGGTTCACCCGCCGCCATTCCTCGACCCGTTCCGCGACCCAGCCATGGATGCACCAGAAGGTCGGGTTGACGTGACTGGAATAGGGATCGCCGAGATAGTCGTATTCTGGGTCGTCCCAGTAGGGATCGATCGATTGCGGATCGCTGGCGGACGGATGGGGGCGGATCCCCTCCGGCTCGTCCGCCCAGCGCAGGTGAAGGACGTTGTGGACGGTCGCCTCGATCAGCGCGCCATACTGGCCGAGGGTCAGCCGGCGAAGGGTCTCGGGCTCGCGATAGAAGCCCTCCCAGCTCATCAGCGTGCCGCGATAGAAGGACGCGCTCTTGATGGTGATCAGGTAGAGATTGAAGTCGAAGGATCCGGTCTCCCAGGCGGCCGGCACCGGGAACTCGGGATCGTCCGGCCAGGGCAGCGAGCGCCAGCAGGGCAGCGCGGCCGGGTGTGGCGTGTTCAGGCCCCGCATCCAGCCGCCGACTTCCTCGAGCATCAGCCGGTGCATGAACAGGAAATCCTCGCCCGCGTTGTTGTCGAGCAGGAGTTCTCCGTTCGGGCCCTTGGCCGGCCGCGGCGGCTGCCAGCCCAGCTCGGCAAGCCGCTGTCGGGTGGTCGCCGGGTAGCGGTTCCAGTTGTTGCGGATCTGGTGCCACAGATAGTGGCGGAGGCGGCGGCGGCGTTCGGCGAGACGCACGGTAATCGCGTGGGGCAGTGAATCCGTCATGTACATTCTCCGGCTCGGGCGGGCCGATACTGGTTGATGGACCCCGCGCGAGGCGGCAACGACCGCCCGCGCGTCGCCTGCCGGGCATTGCCGGCTGAGGCTTCCGGGAGTGTTGCAACCGCAACGTGAGCCGAGCGTGAATCGCGCTTGGCGGGTTGCCGGCGCCGCCGCTATCGTCGGGGCATGGAACGTGACGCCGTGCCGGTCTTGAATATCTTCCACATTGCCAGGCGCGTGCTGGCCTTGCTTCAGGGGCGTGACGGGACCGTCGGGACACTCGCCCGGGCGATCGGGATAGGCCCCGACCTCATCGCTCCGGCCTGCGAACTGCTGGCACTGTTCGGTTACGCCGAGGGTGACGGGGCAGGTCGCTATCGCCGGTCATCGGCCCTGGCGCGTCCCGGTTCGCCGGAAACGCTGCTCGCGCTGGCGGCGCGAATGACGCGGCTGTTCCGCCTGCCGTCCGGCGATATGCCTGGCGGCTTCTTCTTCGGCGCCGAACTCGATCCGGCCGCCTTCAGGATCGGTGCGGCCGGGGACGCTGCCGCCGGGGTTGGCGGAAAGGGCGATAGTCTGCTCGCCGCCTTCGAGAGCTGTCTCGGGGAAGCGGCCGAACATGTCGCCCTTCACAGTCCTGCGCCGGCGGCAGCCTCGACCCGGCCGCAGCCGGAATCGGTACCGCCGGACGGCTGGACGGCGGCCAACTGGCGGGCGGCGTATCGCTGGATGCGGGACGGACTGGGGGCCGACCCCACGCGAATCGAGGCGATGCCCTGGCTCGCCGCCGAAGGCGACGACGGGCGCGCCCTTCCGATCCCGGCACCACTCATTCTCCGGCAATCGGCCGGGGATTGTCAGGAAGCCGACAGCAGCGGCCTCGCCGCCGGTCCCGATGTCGCCTCGGCGCGGTTGCAGGCGCTGCTTGAGGCGGTGGAACGGGATGCGGTCATGCTCTGGTGGCATGGCGGACGACCGGCGCCGGCGCTTGTCCTCGACCGCGACAACGCGGCCGCCCTCGACACCTTCGCGACCGAGGCGCGCGGCACCGCGATCCCGGCCCGGCGGCACTGGTTCCTCGATCTCACGAGCGATATCGCCGTGCCGGTGGTCGCGGCGCTCTCCGCGGGCGCGGACGGCGGGGCGGTTGCCTATGGGTTCGCCGCCGATCCGGATCCGGCGATCGCCGCGCGGCGGGCATTCATCGAAATGGGACAGTTCGAAATCGCCCGGACGCTGGCCATCATGAAGCGCGCGCAATCGGGTGACGCGGCACTCGGCGCGACCGACCGGGCCCATATCGAGGGCGGCGAGCGGCTCAGCCTCGAGGCGTTTCCGAGGTTCGCCCCGAGCGCCCCTGCAAAGCCGGTCGCGGCGCGTCCGGATTTCGACGGCGACAGCGACGACGACGGGGCGGGACGCTTCGCCATGGTGCGCGATGCGCTTGCCGCCGCCGGATACGCGGCATTCTTCGTCGATCTCACTCGACCCGACATCGCGGTCCCGGTGTTCCGTGCCATCGTTCCGGGGCTGCAGTCGGCCAGGGTCGCCTGGCGATCCCGTCGCCTTGCCCGGGTTCGGAGGGAAACGGGCCCGTCGACGGGCAATATGCCGGCCCTTTTCTACTGATATGCAGACAATCGGTGAAATGCGCGGCGGATCGCGATAGAGTTACCAAGTATTACAATTCGACGTTGTCAGTCGGTCGCGCCTGAAGGGGAGGTCGCGGTTTGGCCGCAGTAACACGTGTACGGGGGGCACGGAACGGCATTCTGTTGCGTGTGTTCGACGGCTTTGCCCTCGAATCCACGATCAGCGGCCGTGCCGAAATCAAGAACCGGAAGGCGGCCGCGCTGCTTGCCTACCTGGCATTGCATCCCGAACGCGCCGAAACGCGCGAGCGGCTGGCCGGCCTGTTCTGGAGCGACAGCAGCGAGGACCAGGCGCGGGGCTCGCTCCGGCAATGCCTCCGGCAGCTTCGACGAACTTTCACGGAACTCGGTTTCGACGGGTTCGATCCGGCCCGGCAGCGCGTCGCGCTGGTCGCCGACGGCCTCGAGACCGATCTGGTGCGGATCTCGACGCAGTTGCGCGACGGGATCATCGATCCCGGTTTGCTGACGGGCACGGTCTCGCCGGATCGCATCCTCTACGGCTACGAGGGTCTGGACCAGGCATTCGCCACCTGGCTGCAGGTCAACCGCCGGCAATGGCAGGATCAGTTCGTCGAGCAGTTGCAGGTGCTGTTGCGGGCGAGGGGTCGTGAGCCGGAGTTGCGCGTCCGCGCCGCGCAGGTCCTGACACGGATCGACCCCTCGCACGAGGAGGCGCAGCGCTTCCTGATCCGGACACTGGCGGAAGAGGGCAATGTCTCGGCGGCGCTCAGGCAGTACAACGAGCTCTACGATCTGCTCGATCGCGACTACGACATGGAGCCGGCGGACGAGACGCAGGCGCTGATCGCCGAGATCAAGTCGGGCAGCTTCCGGCCCGAACCGGAAGTCGCCCTCTCGACGGTTCCCGATGGCGGCCTCCGCCCGGTATCCGGCAAGCCGGCGCATCTGCCGCGTATCGAGGTCGACCGGTTCCGCCGCGGCGGCCCGGGCATTGACGGTGACTACCGCATCGAGGGGTTCCGTCGCGACATCATCTCGTCGCTGGTCCGTTTCCGCGAATGGGTGATCGTCGACGGCGAATATGCGGGCGACAACCAGGCGGCCGGCCGGGCCGGCGCCCCGGATTACGTCCTAGATGTCAATTACGCCGATGCCGATGCTGCCTTCCGTCTCGTTGTCACGCTCAAGAACCTGCGGAACCAGGAATTCATCTGGAGCGATCGCTACACGCTCGATCTTGGCAACTGGCTGGCGACGCAGCAGGAAATCGTCCAGAAGATCGCCGCGGCGCTCGACGTCTATCTGTCTGCCGATCGCATCGGCGGCGCCTGCGAGACGCCGGACGACAAGCTCGACGCCTTCGACCTCTGGCTGCGCGGCCAGAGCCTGCTGAACGACTGGCGCCCGGAAACCGAGAAGCAGGCGGAGGAACTGTTCCGCCGCACGATCGAGCGCATGCCCGGCTTCGCACCGGCCTACAGCAGCCTCGCGAACATCTACAACAGCCGCCATATCGCGCTGCCAGGCTACCGGCGTCAGAAGGCGCTCGAACAGGATGCGCTCAGCCTCGGCCGCAAGGCCGTTCAGCTCGACCCGCTCGACGCCCGCGGCCAGCTGACGCTCGGCTGGTCATCGATCCTCGCCGGCCAGTTCGACCGGGGCGAGTTCCATTTCGACCTCGCCAACCAGTTGAAGCCGGCCGATCCGGCGACGCTGATCTCGTCCGCGCACGGGCTCGCCTATTGCCATCGCTGGGATACGGCGAAGGAAGGCGCCGACCTGGCCATGCGGCTGACCCCGGCAGTGCCGCCGGTTTTCTGGGGCTATCTCGCCGGCATCCACTTCCTGTGCGGCGATTTCGAGGGCGCGGTCGCGGCGGCGGAGGAATCCGGCGACGCCCTTTCTATCATCTCCAACGGATGGATGACGGCGGCGCTCGCCCATCTCGGCCGCTTCGACGAGGCGCGGGCCGCCGGACGACACTTGCTGAAGCGGATCGGCGCGAACTGGCTCGCGCAAGACGAACGGGACGATGCCTCGATGATCGCCTGGTTCGTCCATATCTTCCCGTTCCGCAGCGGCCGCGACCGGGAAAGATTGCAAGGCGGGCTCGAGATTGCCGGCCTGCCGGTCCGGCGCGACTGAGCGCGACGGCCGGCCGGTCCAGGCGGGATTCCTCAGCGGCAGAGATTGAGCGTGTATTCCCCGACCCGGAAATAGAAGACCTGTTCCGGCGTCAGCTTGGTCGAGCCGTTGGCAATCCGCTCATACTCGCCCGGCAGCGGATAGCTGCGCTGCGGGTCCTCCCGGACCGCGTCGAGCGAGGCCTGGACCAGTTCCTTAGGCGGAATCATGAAATGGACTTCCTCCAGCGTGCTCCGCCGGAAATGGATCTTCTTGAAGTTTTCCGGGACGATGCAATCGAGATGCTCGCGCAGGAAGTCCGGCCAGTCCTCTGGCCGCTTCGGCGGCGGCGGGCTGACGTTCTTCGGATCGATGGCCATCTTGACGAAATATTCGCCGACCTTCACCAAGTCCCGTGCAACGATCTTGCCGTTCTTCATGTCCAACTCCCCCGTTTGACGTGACGTGGTGCCGTTCAGGCGCCGACGAATTTCTTGATGGCGGTCATCGTGTCGGGAATGTCGCCGTCGAAGACCGCGCGCGCGATGGTCCCGGACACCTGACCAGCTTGTTTCTCGGTCGCAAGCAGGGCGCCGTAGAGGACCTCGGCCAGCAGTATCGAGCCGAGCGGGCCGAGACATTCGCCGTTGTGCAGATGCTCTGCCTCGAACAGCACGTAGAAAAGCAGCGGCGGATCCTTCGAAAGAGTCTCGACGTCCCTTGCCGGCAGGGTCGGCGCCTCGCCCACGGTCAGCCGCGCCCGGATCGCCTGGCGCCGGACCTTGCTGTCGGCCAGCGGGTAACCGGCGCAGACCTTATCGAGCTTGAAGCGGTCGATCAGCGAGGCGACGGTGCGCACCGGATGGATCAGGCTGCGCCGGAAATCCATCTCGAACAGACCGCCGGTGAAGGCGGTGTCGACCTGGTGGCGCAGCGGGCCGGCCATGGTCGGCGAGAGCCGGCGGCTCGCATTCACATGCCGGCCGCTGCCGAAGAAACGGTCCCAGTCGATGATCCAGTCCCGGCGGAGCGGCGCCTGGTTCTCGCCCTCCGCGCCCGAGGCGGCGAGGATGTCGCTCAGCCGGCCGACCGGCTCGATCAGGTTCTCCGTGCCGTGAAAGCTGTTGAAGTCGTAACCGGCGCGGACCATCGCATGGCCGGCGCGGAGCGCGCCGAGGGTGAACTCGAAGGGGATCAGGAAGCCTTCCTTTCCAAACAGCTCCGGTCGGAACTCGTCGATCGGCCTGTGCGCGTAGGCCTTGCGAATGGTCTTGTCGAGCAGCCTCGGCAGATAGTCGTGCCGGATCGCGGCGCGGTAACAGGCAAGCGTGAGCGCCCGGGCGATCTCGAACTGTTCGGCATCGGCCTGCCAGTGGACCAGTCGCGGTGCACTGGCCGGGGCAGCGTAAAGGTCGTCCAGCCGGTCTATGATGCGATTGTGCAGGCGGTGAAACAGCACCACGAGCTGGCCGACGACCAGGTTGTCCTCGTTCCGTCCATCCGCGATGACCGGATCGTAGCGGCACTGCATCTGGTCGGATTCGGCCAGGCGTTCGGTCGTCGCGCGCGGCAGGTCGCGAAAATCGTCGGTCAGCGCCGGGCAATGTCCGGCAAGCTGCGCGCGGCCGATCCGCAGCTTCTTGCGCGGGCGGATCGAATCCCGGGGAATCTCGTAAAGCCAGGGGTTGAGCTCCGGCCCCTCTCCGTAAATGCACTGCAGCAGCAGCGGACGGGTCCGGATGTTTGTGACCTCATGATGCTCCGGCAGGGTGCGGGGCAGGACACCGCGGGTGAAGGCGATGTCGTGCGCGATCATCTGGCCGAGATAGGTGAAGCCGGACGGGATCTTCGGATTGTCGGCGCGCTTGCCGGCCGGGATCCGGTTCGTCCCGCCGCCTTTGAGCAGGACGGTGTCGCTGTACATGCGGAGCGTCAGGCGTTCCAGCATCCCCGCCAAGGTCGCGCCGTCTGCGAGCGCGCCGAAACGGTCCTTGCCCGAAGGTTCGCCGAAGAAATTGATATAGGGCAGTCCCGGCCCGACCCGGGCCGAAGCGACCTCGGCCGTCGCCAGCCCGGCCGCCTGCGCTGCAGTCTCGGATGTCCCTTCGCCGGTCGATCCGACGTCGAGCGGAGCCCCCCCACCGTGTCGCATGTCGTCCCCCTGACCGCTTGTTCTGTTCGTTCGCTCCCTGATCAACGCCCAACCACTGTGAATCTTCCGTGATCGACGGAAGGCTTCACTCTATCGGAGCGACACGCGACGGAAAAGGTGGAGATTCAACGTCCGGTGGAATCGGCTTCCCGGTCGCCCGGGGCCGCGCCGACGAGGGCGAGAAATCCGGTCGTCGCCTCGTCGACGGTGCCGTCGTTGGCGAGACGGAAGACATCCGGTCCGGCAACGTTGAACGCGGCGGCGCGGGCAAGGCGCTCTTCGACGTTCCGGCCGTTCTCGCGCCCGCGGGCGGCGAGCCGCCGGCGGA
This sequence comes from Oceanibacterium hippocampi, assembly GCF_900172325.1. GTDB lineage: Bacteria > Pseudomonadota > Alphaproteobacteria > Sneathiellales > Sneathiellaceae > Oceanibacterium > Oceanibacterium hippocampi. Next base: position 247,760 of record NZ_FWFR01000004.1, read on the forward strand.
GGGTCTCCGTCGCCGCCGTGACCAGGATGATGCGCCGCCGGGGAAAGCGCTGTCGCGCGACCTCGATGGCCTGGCGGGAGCCGTTCACGATGGTCGTTCGGCCCTGGGCGAGCAGCGTCTCGACAGTTGCCGGGATGCCGTAGCCGAGCCCGTGCGCCTGCCACCACAGACAATAATCGCCGGCCGCCACGCGTGCCTTGAACTCGGCGTCGCCGATCGGCCTGTGGCGTTCGCCGCCGGCTTCCGCCGGTCGGGTTATGTCGCGGCGGACGAAGTGAAAGGCACCGTTCTCTCCCAGCCGGGCGCGGGCGCCGTCGATGATCGTGTCCTTGCCGGCGCCGCTCGGCCCGACCACGAGGATCATCGTGCCCAGAGCCACGCCTGGAAGATCGGTCATTCGTCGGTTGTCCCGCTTTCGACGACCAGCCGGACCCGGTCCGAGACGAACCGGGCGATGCAGAATTCGACTGGCCGGCCCTCGAGGTCGACATTGACCGCCTCGGTGACGAGGAGCGGTCTTGTCGCCCGGATCCGGAGCAGGCGGGCCTCCTCCGGTTCGGGCAGGCGGGCGACGACATGGCTGACCGCGCGGCGATAGTCGGTGAGGCCGAAACTCCGGAACGCCAGGGTGATCGAGTTCAGTTCCCGGTAGCGTCCGGCGAAGCCGGGAAATCGCTTTGATGACAGGAAATGCGTGCCGAGTGTGATGCGTTGCCCGTCCGCGTAGCCGAGCATTTCCACGACCTCCACCGCCGCCCCGACCGGGATCCCGAGCCGGGTCGCGATCGTCCGGTCGGCGACACCGTGCGCTGCCCGCAGCAACTCGCTCGATGGCGCGAGTTGCTGGTCGAAGAGGTTCCGACTGAACCGTGTGCGGACGCCGAGCCGGTAATCGACCATGAGCTCGCGGACGAAGCTGCCCCGGCCCTGCTCGACGTGGATCAGGCCGGCCTCGTCAAGGACCGCGAGAGCCCGGCGGACGGTATGGCGGTTGACGCCGAACTCGGCGGCCAGCGCCATCTCGGTCGGCAATTGCTCGCCCGGCTCGTACTGCCGTTGACCGATCGCGCGCTCGAGCTGGTCGGCGATCTGGCGCCAGACCGCGACACCCCGGCCCCGCTCCGGAATCGTCAGCGCGGCGTGGCTGCCGTTTTCCGCTGTCATGACAAGTTCACCGATTTGTCGCCCCGAAACCGCGCTTGCCGCGTTGAACGCCCCACCCGCTTCTAGTAGCTTGCCGATCCAGATGTCTAGACAAATTAATCCATCCACTTCGTGCGGCCGAAACGCGCGGGCGTGGAACGGGACTGATGAGACGATGCGCTTATGAGCGATAAAACGACTATCGGCGACGCGGCGACCAGGGCGCGGAAGGACTGGCTCGCCGTTCTCGCCCGCGCCGACCGCGAAGATCTCGAGAATGCCTGGGAGGCACTCTCCCGGAAGCCGGACTACGAGATGCTGCGGAAGCCGGAGTCCGGCCTCGTCATGGTCCGCGGCCGGGCCGGCGGCAACGGCCGCCGTTTCAATCTTGGCGAGATGAGCGTCACCCGCTGCGTCGTCGGGCTGGCGGATGGCACGATGGGTGTCGGCTACGTGCCGGGGCGGGATCACCGGAAGGCGGAACTGGTGGCGCTGTTCGACGGCCTGCTTGCCGAAGGCGACATGCAGGCGACACTGATGGCGGAACTCGTCGAGCCGTTGCGGGCAACGCAGGTCGAGCGGCGGGCCGTGGCCGGCCGCCGTGCTGCCGCGACGCGGGTCGATTTCTTCACCCTGGTTCGTGGGGACAATCCGGAATGACCAGTCACCTTGCCACGGCCCCACGGGCGCCCGCAGCCGGCTTTACCGACCCGGTACGCGACGCGCAGGAGGTTTTTCGCGCCGTACTGCAGGCGCAGTCCCATCCCGGCCGCCGGGTCCGCGTGCCTTCCGGTCCGGCGGCGCCGGCGCCGCTCGGCCGGGCGATGGCGGGGGTGCTGCTGGCGCTCGCCGATCTCGACACGCCGCTGTGGCTGCAACGGGGCGAGGAGGCGGCGCTTGCCTATCTCCGCTTCCATACGGGCGCGCCGGTTGCTGCCGACCCTGCGGCGGCCGCGTTCGCCATTGTCACCGAGGCGTCCACGATGCCGCCGCTCGATTCCTTCCGGGCGGGCGACGCGGACTATCCGGAGGTTGCGGCGACCGTGCTGATCGCCGTCGCCGGCTTCGGCCAGGGGCAGCAGGTGTCGCTTGCCGGACCCGGTATCGAGCGCCGGCAGGGCTTCGCCGCCGACGGGCTCGGGGCAGAATTCTGGGCGGCGTGGCGGGCCAATCGGGGGCGTTTCCCGCTCGGCGTCGACGCCCTGCTGTTTACCGATGACGAGGTCGTGGCGCTGCCCCGCAGCGTCGGGCCGGAGGGCTGAACCATGTATGTCGCGGTCAAGGGTGGCGAACAGGCCATCGAGAATTCCCACCGGCTGATTGCCGCCGAACGGCGCGGCGATCCCGCCGTTCCGGAACTTGACGTCCGGCAGATCCGCGAGCAGATGCGCCATGCGGTCGCCCGGGTGATGGCTGAAGGCTCGCTCTACGATCCCGACCTTGCGGCGCTCGCGATCAAGCAGGCGCAGGGCGACCTGGTCGAGGCGATCTTCCTTGTCCGCGCCTACCGGACGACGCTCCGCCGGTTCGCCGTCTCGCGGCCGATCGACAGCGCGCGCATGGCGATCGGGCGGCGGATCTCGGCGACCTTCAAGGACCTGCCGGGCGGGCAGGTGCTGGGCGGAACCTACGATTACACCCACCGGCTGCTCGACCACGAGCTCGCGGGGGACGGCGCCGGTGAGGCGGTTGCGGCGGAAGCAGCGGCGCCGCTCGACCCCGAGATGCCGCGTGTTTCCGACATCCTGGACGCCCAGGGACTTCTGGAAGCGGAGATGCCGGATGACGAGTCCGATCCGGTCGCCGACCTGACCCGCGATCCCCTGAGGCTGCCGGGCAGGCGCGATCAGCGCCTGCAGAATCTCGCCCGGGCGGACGAAGGTTTCCTGCTGGCGCTCGGCTACTCGACCCAGCGCGGCTACGGTCGGACCCACCCCTTCGCCGGGGAGATCCGGCAGGGCACGGTGGCGGTCGAGATCGAGGCGCCGGAACTGGGCTTCGCCATCGATATCGGCGATATCGAGGTCACCGAGTGCGAACTCGTCAACCAGTTCAAGGGCTCGACCGAGCAGCCGCCGCAATTCACCCGCGGCTACGGCCTGGCGTTCGGCAGGGCCGAGCGGAAGGCGATGGCGATGGCGCTCGTCGATCGTTCGCTCAGGGCTGCCGAGTTGGGCGAGGAGACCGGCCATCCGGCGCAGGACGAGGAATTCGTGCTCTCCCACTCCGACAATGTCGAGGCCTCGGGCTTCGTCCAGCATCTGAAGCTCCCGCATTACATCGATTTCCAGTCGGAGCTGCACCTGGTGCGCCGCCTGCGGGCCGATTTCGATGCCCGGCGGACCGGCACCGACCGGGAGGCCGCGGAATGACCCTCGTGATGGAGACGGAACGGACGGCGCCGGACGAGACCTACAATTTCGCCTACCTGGACGAGGAGACGAAGCGCATGATCCGGCGCGCGATCCTCAAGGCGATGGCGGTGCCGGGCTACCAGGTGCCTTTCGGCGGTCGCGAGATGCCGCTGCCCTATGGCTGGGGCACGGGCGGAATCCAGGTGACAGCGGCGGTGATCGGCCCGGACGACGTCCTGAAGGTGATCGACCAGGGCGCGGACGATACCACCAACGCGGTTTCGATCCGGCGCTTCTTCCGGCGGGTGACCGGGGTTGCGACGACCGGCAGGACCGTCGAGGCGACGATCGTGCAGACCCGCCACCGGATCCCGGAAAGCGCGCTCCGGGAGGGGCAGATCCTGGTCTACCAGGTGCCGATCCCCGAGCCGCTCCGCCGGATCGAGCCGCGCGAGGCGGAGACCCGGAAACTCCATGCCTATCGGGAATACGGCCTGATGCATGTCCGGCTCTACGAGGACATCGCCCGTTTCGGCCGCATCGCGACGTCCTACGACTACCCGGTGATGGTCAACGAGCGCTACCTGATGGCGCCGTCGCCGACGCCGAAATTCGACAATCCGAAGATGACGGCGGCGCCCTTCCTGCAGCTTTTCGGGGCCGGGCGCGAAAAGCGGATCTATGCCGTCCCGCCCTATACGACGGTGACCAGCCTCGATTTCGACGATCATCCCTTCGACGTACAGAGCTGGGACGAGGTTTGCGCACTTTGCGGCGCCGCCGACAGCTTCCTCGACGAGGTCGTGCTGGACGATGCGGGGAAGCGGATGTTCGTCTGTTCCGATACCGATTATTGCGAGGATCGTCGAGCCGCCGGGCATGTCGGTCCCGAGGGCGCCGACGAGGCGGACGCGCCGGCCGGGAAAAAGCCATGACGAAGGACGACATGACACCGATCCTTTCGGTCGATCGCGTTACCCGGCGGTTCGGTGACCTGGTTGCCTGCCGCGATGTGAGCTTCAGCCTGCAGGCCGGCGAGGTGCTCGGCATCGTCGGCGAATCCGGTTCCGGCAAGACGACGCTGCTCCGGGTTCTGTCGGGGACGCTGGCACCGCAGGCCGGTGAGGTCCGTTACGCCTTGCGCGATCGCGGTCCGTTCGATCTCTATCGCGGCCTCAGCGAGCCGGAGCGGCGCTGGCTGCAGCGCACCGAATGGGGCGTGGTGCACCAGAATCCGCGCGATGGCCTGCGCATGGGGATCAGCGCCGGCGGCAATATCGGGGAGCGGCTGATGGCGGTCGGCGCCCGCCATTACGGCGAGGTCCGGGGCGCGGCCGGCGACTGGATGGCGAAGGTCGAGCTCGATCTCGGGCGGATCGACGATTCCCCAGCGGAATTTTCCGGCGGCATGCAGCAGCGTCTCCAGTTCGCCCGCAACCTGGTGATCCAGCCGCGCCTCGTCTTCATGGACGAGCCGACCGGCGGCCTCGACGTGTCGGTGCAGGCCCGGCTTCTCGACCTGATCCGCGGGTTGACCCGGGAACTCGGCGTTTCGGCGATCCTCGTCACCCACGACCTCGCCGTTGCCCGGTTGCTCGCCGACAGGCTGATCGTGATGAAGGACGGCCGCGTGGTCGAGGAGGGACTGACCGACCAGGTCCTCGACGACCCGACCCACCCCTATAGCCAGTTGCTGGTAAGTTCGGTGCTGCAGGCATGACCATGAAGGACGCGAGTGGTATCGACGACGGCACCGTGCTCCGCGCCAGCGGGCTCGCCAAGACTTTCGTGCTGCATACCCAGGGCGGCGTCGAGATCCCGGTCTTCGCCGGCCTCGACTTTTCCGTCCGGGCCGGCGAATGCGTGGTGCTTTCCGGCCGTTCCGGCTGCGGAAAGTCGACGCTCATGCGATCGCTCTATGCCAACTACCGGGTTGACGCGGGTCGCATCGAGATCCGCCATGAGGATCGCATCGTGGATCTGGCGACCGCGCCGGCACACGAGATCCTGGCGGTCCGACGCCGTACCCTGGGTCACGTTAGCCAGTTTCTCCGGGTCATTCCCCGCGTTGCGACCATCGACATCGTTGCCCAGCCGCTCCGCGCGGCGGGTATCGACGCGGCGGCGGCCGAGCGCCGGGCAGCCGAGCTGCTGGCCCGGCTCAACCTGCCCTCGCGGCTGTGGAAACTGGCGCCGGCGACCTTTTCCGGCGGCGAGCAGCAACGGGTCAACATCGCGCACGGTTTCGCGCTGGCGCGGCCGGTGCTACTGCTCGACGAGCCGACGGCATCGCTCGACGAGGGTAACAGGAACGTCGTGATCGAGCTGATAGAAGAAGCGAAACGGGATGGCGCGGCAATCGTCGCGATCTGCCATGATCACGAAGTTCGGAACGCAATCGCCGACCGGCTGTTCGAGATGCCGGGCGGGCGTCTCGCGGCCTGACGATCACCTGATGCGAAGTGGACGGAACGGAAGACGATGCAGGAACTGAGTATCCGGAATGCCCGGATCGTGACCGCCGACGCCGTCGTGGACGGCACGGTCAAGCTCCGGGACGGGATCATCGCGGCGGTCGACAGCGGCCCGGCGGCGCCGGCCGACGCCATCGATTTCGGCGGCGACTACCTGCTGCCGGGCCTTGTCGAACTGCATACCGACAACCTGGAGAAGCACCTTCAGCCGCGTCCGGGCGTCTTCTGGCCGAACGCCGTTGCGTCGATCTGCGCCCATGACTTGCAGGTCGCAGGCGCCGGCATCACCACCGTCTACGACGCGATCTCGGTCGGCGAGTATCGCGAGGACAGCGGCCGCAAGGAACTGCTGCCCAAGGCAGTCGCAGCGATCAAGCGGGCCCGGGACGAGGGCCTGCTGCGCGCGGAGCATCTCCTGCATCTCCGCTGCGAGGTCGGCGACAGCCAGGTGGTCGCGATGTTCGAACCGTTCGCCGACGATCCGCTGGTGCAGCTCGTTTCGCTGATGGATCACACCCCTGGCCAGCGGCAATGGCGCGACATGGCGAGTTTCAAGCGGTTTCACCAGGAACGCGGTCTGACCGACGCGGAATTCCGGGCCGAGATCGAGACCCGGCGGATCAGCCAGGCACGCTATGCCGACCGCCACCGGCAGCAGATCATCGCGCTGGTCCGCGACCGCGACATCCCGCTCGCCAGCCATGACGACACGACGGAAGAACATGTCGAGGAGGCCCATGCCGCCGGCATGACGATCTCGGAGTTTCCCTGCTCGACCGTCGCCGCCCACAAGGCGCGTGCCCGCGACATGGGGATCATCATGGGCGCGCCGAACGTGGTTCGCGGCGGCTCGCACTCGGGCAATGTCTCGGCGCTGGAACTGGGCGGACTGGGCCTCCTGGACGGGCTGTCCTCCGACTATGTCCCGGCGAGCCTGATCCATGCCGCCTTCGTCCTGGTCGACCGGCTCGGCTTTTCCATGCCGGACGCGGTGGCGACGGTGACCCGCAATCCGGCACGCATGGCCCGGCTCGACGACCGGGGCGAGATCGCCGTCGGCAAGCGCGCGGACCTCGTCCGGGTCGGCGTGATCGACGATCTGCCGGTCGTGCGCACGACCTGGCGGGAAGGGCGCCAGGTCGTCTGAGCGGCATGACCGTGCCCCGCTACGCGATCTATTTCACGCCCGATCCCGCCTCCCCGCTCTGGCTGACAGGGTGCCGCTGGCTCGGCCGCGACCCGGTTAGCGGTGCGCTGTTCGAGGCCCCGTCGGGCATCGATCCCGATTGCTGGCGGCGGGTGACGGCTGCGGCAGCAGGCTACGGCTTCCACGCGACGCTGAAACCCCCCTTTCACCTTGCTGGTGGCCGGACGCTGCCGGATCTCGTGGACCGGATGCGTGTCTTTGCATCGCCCCGGCCGGCCTTCGAGGCGCCGCCGCTCGTGGTTGCCGATCTCGCGGCGTTCCTGGCGCTGGTGCCCACCGTGCTGTCGCGACCGCTCGGGCGTCTGGCCGGCGATTGTGTCGCCCACTTCGACGATTTCCGGGCACCGCCGTCGGACCGGGAACTGGCGAAGCGTCGGGCGGCCGGGCTCAGCGCCCGCCAGGAGGCACTGCTCGGCCGCTGGGGCTATCCCTATGTCTTCGAGGAATTCCGTTTCCACATGACGTTGACGTCGCGTCTCGATGCGGACCTGCGGGCGCGGCTTCTGGCGCATCTGGAAGCGCGTTTCGCCGACGTGACCGCCGAGCCCCTCGGGGTCGACGGGATCGCGCTGTTCGAGCAGCCGGCGCCAGGCGCGCCGTTCCGGCAGATCGAACGTTTTCCGTTCACTGGCTGAGGCCCGCCGGGGCTTCCCGGTTTGCAGCCGACGGCTGGCCGGTTAGGCTGTCCGCCGACCGGGCAGGAGAGTGCGAAGATGGCGGGGAATCCGTTTCGTCAGGTGCTGGGTCAGCCGTGCGAGCCGGGCAGCGAGATTGCCGGCTGGCAGGCGGTCGCGACGCTCTACCACAACTTCTTCACCGGCCTGATCCTGACAGTGGCGAGCCGACGCGGCGCAAGGGATGTGGGCGACTGGATGTTCCGGGTCTTTCGCCGCCAGCACCGCGAGAAATTCCTGTCGAGTTTCGGGAAGCTTGGACTTGGCGGGCTCCCCGACGCAGTTGCGTCGGCGCAATATCACTACCTCTCGAACATGATCGGCGGGGTCGAGGTCGAGTATATGTACGAGGCCGACGACAAGGCTTGGCTGCGTTTCTGCCATCCGCGCTGGATCTACGACAGGGCGGCGATCTGCGCGGTCCCGGTCGAGGCCGGACAGGGCTATATCAGGGGCTGGTACGCGGAGAACGGTGTCTCGCTCGGCAATCCGCGTCTCGGCTTCGTCTGCACCAGCCAGGACACGACGCTGCAATACGGCTTCGCCGGATATTTTCGGGAATACGACCGCGACCTCGCGCCGGAGGAGCGGTATTCCTTCGCCCCTGACGAAGTGCCGCCACCGTTCGATCCGTCGGCGACGCCCGTGCTCGACTCCGGCGACTGGCCGGCGGCGCGATTGCACAAGGCGAACCGCAACTACGCGATGGACTATCTTCGGAACGGTCTGCCGGAACTGGTCGCCGCCTTCGGGCCGGGCGACGCGGCCGCGCTCGGCCGCCATGCCGCCTATCTGATCGGCGCCCAGTTTCACGGACGTGTCGCCCGCCTGCTCGGGCTCGACCGGCCGGGTGCAGAGGGTTTCGCCGCCTTCATGGTAGCGATTGCAAGCGCCTCGGGCGATCGGGCGGAATGGTCGCGCGACGACGAGGCGGCGGTTGTCCGCCAGTCGGGCTGGCGTCTTGCTGGCGGTGTCGCGCATCCCAATCCGGCGCTGTTCGAGGCCTGGAACGGGCTCTGGCAGGGCGCGCTCGCCAGTCACGACCGCTTCCTGCTGCTGGACGTGCGGTCGCGTGCCGATCGTGGCGACCCGGTCTTCGAATGGCGGATCCGGCCGCGGCCCTGACACCGCCCCCGCGGCCACTGCCGACCGGATGCTCCGTCACGATCCCGCTGGAAGGGCAGCGGATGGAGGTATTATGATCGCGCGTACCAGCACGACGCTACCGCGCGTTCCCCTGTTCGCGTGGAGCGTGTAGCCGCTGCCGTCCGTCGAGTCCGTGGTCCGATCATGTCTCCGCCCGTCGATCCCGTCGTTCCGAGCAAGGGCTTTCCCGAGAAGGCCGATGTCGTCGTTGTCGGCGGCGGTATCATTGGCGCCAGTGCCGCCTATGAACTCGCGAAACGCGGATTGCAGGTCGCGCTCTGCGAGAAGGGCCGGATCGGCGCCGAGCAGTCGAGCCGCAACTGGGGCTATTGCCGCCAGCAGGGTCGCGATCCGGCGGAATTGCCGCTGATCGTCGAGAGCCTGCGGATCTGGCGAAGTCTCGAGGCGGAGATCGGCGACAGTGTCGGCTTCCACCAGGGCGGCGTGCTCTACCTGGCCCGGGACGAGACGGAGGTCGCCCGCTGGGAAGACTGGCTTGAACATGCACGGACGCATCAGCTCGACACGCGGTTGCTGTCTTCCAGGGACGTCGACGGACTGGTGCCGGGCGGCAGCCGGTCCTGGCCGGGCGGGCTCTGGACGCCGAGCGACGGCCGCGCCGAACCCGCCATGGCGGCGCCGGCGATCGCCCGGGCGGCGATGCGCGCGGGCGCCAGCCTGCATGTCGAATGCGCGGTGCGCGGAATCGAAACCTCCGCCGGGCGGGTCTCGGGGGTTGTCACCGAACGCGGCCGCATCGCGACCGATGCCGTGCTCTGCGCCGGCGGGGCCTGGTCGAGCCTGTTCTGCCGGCGGCACGGGATCAGCCTGCCGCAGTTGATGATCCGCGCCTCGGTCATGCGCACCGGGCCGGGACCGGCGATCACCGAGGGCGGTGTCTCGACGCCGGACTTCTCGATCCGGCGGCGCCAGGACGGCGGCTACACGATCGCCCACGGCGGTTCCGGCCGCTTCGACATCACACCGGACGCCTTCCGCTGGCTGTTCCGGTTCTGGCATTCCTATCGCGCCGAGTCGGAGAACATGAAGATCCGCTTCGGCGCACGCTTTTTCCACGAGCTGTTCCGGTCGACCGACTGGTCGCTCGACGAGGTCTCCCCGTTCGAGCAATGCCGCGTCTGGGATCCGGCGCCCGATCCCGCAGTCCTGGAGCGCGCCCGTCAGAAGCTTGCCGATGCCTGGCCGATCCTCGCGGACCTGCGGGTTGCCGAGCAATGGGCCGGAATGATCGATGTAACGCCGGACGCGGTACCCGTGATATCGTCGGTCGATGCATTGCCGGGACTGTTCCTCGCGACTGGTTTCAGCGGCCACGGTTTCGGGATCGGCCCCGGGGCCGGGCGGCTCGCGGCCGAGCTCGTCAGCGGAGACAGGCCGTCGGTCGATCCGACGCCGTTCCGTTTTGCCCGCCTGGCCGACGGCAGTTCGCTCCGGCCGGGCGTGGAACTCTAGCGTCGCTGTCCGGCAGGGCCGGCTGGTTGCCTGCCTGCTGTCGCTCGTCCTGCTGGCGACGAGCTTCATGCCGGATGCCAGGGCCGAGGAAGCGGTCGACCTCGAACTCGTTCTCGCCGTCGATGCCTCGGGCAGCGTCGATCAGAACGAGTTGCGCCTGCAACTCGGCGGGATCGCCGCCGGCTTCCGGGATCCGGAGGTGCTGAAGGCGATCACCGATGGGCCGTTGGGGCGAATCGCGGTTTCGCTCCTGCTCTGGGCACAGCCGGAAATGCGCAAGGAAATGACCGGCTGGTATGTCATCGGTTCACGCTTCGATGCCGGCGGCTTCGCCGATGCCGTCGAAGGCTTTCAACGCCGGCTTTCGGGCGGCACCGGAATCGGCGCCGGCATTGCCCGGGCGATCCGCTCGATGAAAGAGAACGGGATCGAGGGACGGCGCCGGGTCGTCGATGTCTCGGGCGATGGACGCGAAACGCCGCCGAGGGAATATGTCGTGCAGATTTCCCAGGCCCGCGAGATGGCGAACGCCCATGACGTGACGATCAACGGGCTCGCCATCCTTTCCGACGATCCTGGGCTCGGGAAATACTACGAGCGGGAAATGATCACCGGCCCGAATGCCTTCGTGATGACTGTCGAGGGGTTCGAGGACTTTGCCGGCGCGATGCGGCGGAAGCTGCTCAGGGAAATCGAGTTCCGTCCGGCCGTCGCCACCCGACCGGGCGATGGCGACCGGACGGAATCGGATCAGGACTCGCTGGCGCTCTCGCTTTCCGAGATCAGGTGAACCGTCCGCTGCGGGAACGGGATCTCGATGCCCTCGCGGTCGAGGCGCTGCTTGACCGTCTTGTTGAGGTCGAAGCGGAGCGGCCAGTAGTCGCCGGCATTGCACCAGACGCGGACGATCAGATCGACCGAGCTGGCGCCAAGCGCATTGACCGCCAGCATCGGCGCCGGGTCCTTGAGGACGCGTGAATCGGCCTCGGCGAGTTCCTTCAGGGTCTTCATCGCGGCGTCGATATCGTCGCCGTAGCCGATCCCGACAGGGATGTCGATGCGGCGGGTCGCATGGTGCGAGTAATTCTTGACCGCCGTGCCCCACATCTCGCCATTCGGCACGATGATCTGGACATTGTCCGGAGTGGCAAGCTCGGTGGTGAACAGCGAGATCGACTTGACCGTGCCGGCCTGGCCGCCGCCCTCGATATAGTCGCCGACCTTGAAGGGGCGGAACAGCAGCAGCATGACACCGGCGGCGATGTGGCTGAGCGTTCCCTGGAGGGCGAGGCCGATGGCGAGGCCGGCGGCGCCGAGAAGGGCGATCAGGCTCGCCGTCTGCACGCCGAATTCCGAGAGAACGGCGATGACGGTAAAGGCGATGACGAGATATTTCGTCAGGCTCGACAGGAAGACGCTCAGGGTTTCGTCGACCCGTTTGCTCCGGCGGCAGGCGCTGAGAACCGTGCGTTGCAGAACCCCGGCGATCCAGAGGCCGAGGATCAGGATCACGATCGCGCCCAGGACGCTCAGTCCGTAGGTGGTGATGGTCGCCAGGACCATCTCCCAGATCGCCTGGGCCTTGTCGTTCAAGTCGTCCATGTTGTTCATGCCTGAATTGCCTCTGCTCTTGTTGCTACGCGGCCAGATCTACCGGCGATCAGGGACGACTGCAAAGCCGTTTAGGGAAAAAGTATAGAACTGGTGACATCGCGGCCGGTTCTCACCGGCCGGTCTGGCGGGCGACGAAGTCGGCAAGGGTCCGACCGGGCTGATCGGGATAGCGATCCTTCAGAAGGGCGAGGCGGTCGATCCGTTCGACCCGGAAGCTGCGGAAGTCGCCGCGCAGTTCGCACCAGCCCGCGAGCATCCAGACATGGCTCCATCGGATCAGGGCAAGCGGCCAGACGGTCCGCTCGGTCTGCTGGCCAGCAATGCTCGCGTAATCGAGGCGGGCCTTGCGCTTTTCCCGGACGGCGAGGCGAAGCCGCGACAAATGATCCGGCGCGGCGGGCGTGTCGTCGGACCGGAAGGCGTAGAGAGGGGCGTCGCGCAGGCGGGAGGCATGGGCCTCGGGCAAGGCCGCCTCGATCTTGGCCAGAGCGGCACGGGCGGAATCGGCGAGGTCACGATCAGCAAGCGCCGCCGTCGCCCGGACGCCGAACGCGAGGGCCTCGAGCTGTTCGAAGGTGAACGTGACGGGCGCCAGTTCATAGGCATCCCGCAGCACATAGCCCACTCCGGCTTCGCCCTCGATCGGCACGCCGGAACCGACGAGATGCGCGATATCGCGGTAGACGGTCCGCACGGAGACTTCCAGATGGCGGCCGATCGCGGCGGCGGTGACCGGTTGCCCGGCCCGCTTGAGATACTGGATCACACGAAAAAGCCGTTCCGCCCGGCGCATCGGATCTTGCCTCCACCGTTATCGTGGCCCGCCACCGGGCACAGCGATGCAGTATCTCCGAACACTGCTGACAGCATGTTGGCAGTAGCGGTGGGGTATCATCAATCTGTCTTCAACGAAAGGATTGCGCCATGAGCGAAGAAAACCCCTCGATCATCTCCCACGTTTCGGTCGGCACGAATGATTTCACGAAAGCCGCGGCGTTCTATGACGCGGTGCTGTCCGCGATCGGCGTGAAACGCGTTCTCGAGTTCGAGGATGCCGTGGCTTACGGGAAGGTCTTTCCGGAATTCTGGGTCCAGGCGCCGATCGACGGCAAGAAGGCAAGTATCGGCAACGGCACTCATTTCGCCTTCATGGTTGGCAGCAGGGACCTGGTACACGCCTTTTACGACGCGGCACTGAAGGCCGGCGCGAAGGATGACGGCAAGCCCGGGCCGCGCCCGCACTACGGCGCACCCTACTATGGCTGTTTCGCCCGCGACCCCGACGGCCACAAGATCGAGGCGGTCTTCTGGGACGAGACGCAGGCTGGCTGATCACGCCGCTTCCGGCGCTTTCCGTGCTCCGGCCGCCTGTGCTAAATGGCGGCCGGCTGCGGACGGCGAAAAGGAACGAAGCGGATGGCGATCACGACGAGACCGTTGCAGGCGGAAGATCACGCGGCGTGGCTGCCGCTCTGGTCCGGTTACCTGTCGTTCTACGAGACCGAGCTCGCGCCCGGGATCAGCGAACGGACCTGGGCGCGGCTGCTCGATCCGGTGGTGCCGCTGGACGGGCTCGCCGCGCTCGACACGGACGGCCGCATGATCGGCTTCGTCCACTTTGTCTTCCACCTGAGCACCTGGGCGCCGGCCGAACGCTGCTATCTTGAGGATCTTTTCGTCGCGCCCGGGATCCGCGGCAGCGGCGCCGGCCGGGCCCTGATCGAGGCAGTCTTTGCCGCATCCGCCCGGCGCGGCTGCGACCAGGTCTACTGGCACACGGCCGAGGACAACGTGACCGCCCGCCGGCTCTATGACCGGATCGGCCGGCTGTCGCCGTTCGTCCGCTATACCGACTGAGCGCGGGAACGGGAAGCGCCGAGGCGCGTGCGAATCAGGGCTTGAGCAGGCTCGGCGCGAGTTCTCCCGCGAGGGCCCGCCATTCCGCTTCGAGCGGCTCCCGGCAGACCGGCTGGCCGGCGCGGCGATACCAGTAGGCGGCGTTCGCCTCGTCCCCTTCCTGACGGTGCAGATGCGCGTGAATCCACGCCGCTGCCGGGCCGGGGTCGTCCTGCACGATCTCGTGGGCCTTCCGCCAGTTGCCGGCGCGGAGATGCCAGAGGGCCCGGCCGACCGCCGGCAGCCCGGTGGGCGGATTCGCTTCTGGTCCCTGCGGGGAGTCGTTCCTGTCCATGAGATCGCAGTCTAGTGATCGCACCGGCTCCGGCCAAGGCCGAGGCCTCCTTGCCCGCTGGGCCGATTTGTGACCAGAATCCCCTTAATGCAGTTCCGATGGTTCGAGTGCTTTCAGTTCGACAAGTCCATGGGACACCAAAAACTGGGGAGCTTCATGATGAGACGTATATTCACCGTCCTCGCCCTATCGGTGGCGATGGCGCTCGGCCTCCTTCAGGCCGTGCCGAACGATGCCAACGCGCAGGGACGCAACGACGTGCTGGTCATCGGTATGGCGACCAGCGACCTGATCTCGCTCGACCCGGCAAAGGCGTTCGAGTTCGCCGGCGTCGGCCTCGTCACGCAGATCTACGATCGCCTTCTCGATTTTCCGCCGGGCAGCTACGAAGCGCCCGAAGCCTCGCTGGCAACGTCCTGGTCGGTCGCCGACGACGGCCGGACCTGGACGTTCAAGCTGCGCGACGATGCCGTGTTCCACAGCGGCAATCCCGTGACCGCCGCTGACGTCGTCTATTCCTTCAAGCGCGTCGTCGTGCTTCAGGACCAGCCCTCCTTCATCCTGACCCAGTTCGGCATCACGCCGGATTCGCTGAAGGCGATCGACGACCACACGGTCCAGATCACCCTCGACAAGCCCTATGCGGGCGGCATCTTCCTGGCCTGTCTCGCGGCCGGGGTGTCGAGCATCGTCGATTCCAAGGTCGTGATGGAGCACGCCCAGAAGACCGACAAGTATCCGGACGGCGACATGGGCCTGACCTGGCTGGCGACCAATTCCGCCGGCTCCGGCTCGTTCATCCTGCGCCAGTGGGCGAAGAACGAGCGGGTGGCGCTGGACGCCAACGAGAAGCACTGGGGCAACGTGCCGAAGGTCAAGCGGGTCATCCTGAAGGAGATCAACGAGGCGACCAGCCGTCGCCTGCAGCTCGAGAAGGGCGATATCGACATCGCCTGGGAGCTGTTCCCGGATCAGGTCAAGGCACTCGAAGGCGCCGCCGGCCTGCATATCGACAAGTTCCCGAGCACGACGATCTACTATGTCGGCATCAACACGCGGGAAGGCCCGCTCGCCAATGCCAAGGTCCGCCAGGCGTTGCGCTATGCGGTCGACTATGACGGCATCATCAACAACATCATGGGCGGCGCGGCTAAGCAGATTAATACCTTCATTCCCGAAGGCTTCGCCGGCTACAGCGACAAGATCGTCTACCGGCAGGACATCGAGAAGGCCAAGGCGCTGATGGCCGAGGCCGGCTTCAAGGATGGCTTCGAGATTTCGATCGATACCGGCGACCAGACGCCGAACCCTGAACTCTCGCAGGTCCTGCAGGCGTCGTTTGCCAAGATCGGTATCACGGTGAAGATCAACCAGCTTGTCTCCGCCCAGCTCTGGCCGCGCTACCGGGCGCAGGAACATGAACTGATCATGGCGCGCTGGGGGCCGGATTACGTCGATCCGCATACCAATGCCCAACCCTTCGCCGACTATACCGCCAAGCAGCTTTCCTGGCGGAACGTCTACGAGAACGACCAGACTGCCGAGCTGATCAAGATGGCCGGCGCGGAGATGGACCAGGCCAAACGGATCGATTTCTACAAGCAGGCCAACGAGATCATCCAGGAGGATGGCCCCTACATCTTCCTGTTCCAGCCGCTCTACCAGTATGGCGTGCGCGACAACATCGAGGGCTTCGTGCCGCCGCCGTCATTCGATCTCTGGAAACTCTACACGATCAGCAAGGGCTGATCCGCATGGGCGAAATCCGGCCCGACGCCGCTCCCGGCGCCGGGCCGGCGCCCGCCGGATCGACATATGGCAGCATATCTGATCAAGCGTCTGGGCAGTCTGTTCTTCACCATTGCCGGTATCGCGGTGGTGACTTTCTTCCTGTCGATGGTGATCCCGCTCGATCCGCTGGCTGCGATCGCCGGGCCCCAGGCGCCGGAAGAAACGGTCGAACGGCTCCGCGTGGTCTACGGCTTTGACCAGCCGATCCATGTCCAGTTCTACCGCTATGTCGAACGCCTGATGCACGGCGATCTCGGCATGTCGTTCCAGACCAACCGGCCGGTCCTCGAAGACATTCTCAATTTCTTCCCGGCGACGTTGGAACTGGCGACCATCGCGATGGTCATTTCGGTCGTCTTCGGCCTGCTTCTCGGGGTTCTGTCGGCGGTCTACAAGAACAGCTGGATCGACCACCTGTCCCGCGTCATCAGCCTGGTCGGCGTCTCGATGCCGGTCTTCTGGCTCGGCCTTCTGCTGCTCCTGGTCTTCTATTTCAAGCTCGGCTGGCTGCCCGAGCCCGGCCGCCTCGACATTATGCTGTTCGAACCGCCGCGGGTCACGGGCATGCTGCTGGTTGACAGCGTGATCGCCGGCGACTGGGAAGTCTTCTGGGACGCCCTGAAGCATGCCTTCCTGCCGGCGGTGGTGCTCGGGCTCTACGGCCTCGCCGGGATCGCCCGGATCGCGCGTTCCTCGATGCTCGACGTGCTGACGCAGGAATATATCAAGACCGCGCGGGTCAAGGGGCTGGCCGAATGGCTGGTGATCCTGCGTCACGGGCTGCGCAACGCCATGGTGCCCACCGTGACGATGATCGGCCTCACCTACGGCAGCCTTCTCGAAGGCGCGGTGCTGACCGAGACGATCTTCTCCTGGCCCGGGCTCGGCCGCTACCTGACGACCGCGTTCCTGACCCTCGATCTCAATGCGATCGTCGGCGGAACGATGCTGGTGGCGCTGCTCTACCTGATCGTCAACCTGCTGGTCGATCTGCTCTATGCCTACCTCAACCCCCGGATCACGCTGGCGAGCGGCAATGACTGACCTGCCCGGCACACCGGCCGTCCTTGACCGGGCGGAGATCCGCCGGCTCCGGCGCGCCGCGCGATACCGTTCCTGGGGTGACAGCTACACGCTCTGGCGGCGCAATCCGATCACCGTCGCGGGCACCTTGATCATCGTCTTCCTGGTGCTCGTCGCGGCCGCCGCGCCGCTGCTCGCGACCCACGATCCCTACAACCAGATCCTGTCCGACCGACTGCTGCCGCCGTCGGCGGAATACTGGTTCGGAACCGACAATCTCGGCCGCGACATCTATTCGCGGATCGTCTACGGATCGCGCCTGACCATCCTGATCGCCGTCCTCGTCGCGCTGATCAGCGGCCCGATCGGGCTGCTTGTCGGGGTGCTGGCCGGCTATGTCGGGGGCGCAACGGACGAGGTCCTGATGCGGCTCTCCGACATCTTCCTGGCCTTTCCGAAGCTGATCCTCGCGATCGCCTTCGCGGCGGCGCTCGGCACCGGGCTCGAGAACATGATCATCGCCATCTCGGTGGCCAACTGGCCCGGCTATGCGCGTCTCGTCCGGGCCGAGACGCTGGCGATCCGCAACAGCGACTATATCCAGGCGATCCGCGTGCTCGGCGCCAGCCATGCGCGGATCATGCTCCGCCACGTCACGCCGATGTGCTTCTCGACCCTGATCGTCCGCGTCAGCCTCGACATGGGCGCGATCATCCTGATCGCCGCCGGGCTCGGCTTCCTCGGGCTCGGCGCCCAGCCGCCGGCACCGGAATGGGGGCTGATGGTCAGCGACGGCCGGAATTACCTCGTCGACCAGTGGTGGGTCTCGACCTTGCCCGGCATGGCGATCCTGATCGTCGTGCTCGGCTTCAACCTGCTCGGCGATGGGATCCGCGACATCCTAGATCCGCGGCAGAGGCAGGGCTGATCGTGGCCACCGCCAGCCCGCCGCTGCTCGCCGTCGAGGATCTGCAGATCCGATTCCATACCCTGCGCGGCGTGGTCCATGCGCTGGACGGCGTGTCGTTCGAGATCGCCCGGGGTGAATCCATCGGCCTGGTCGGCGAGACCGGTTGCGGCAAGTCGATCACCGCGCGGGCGATCCTTCGCCTCGTCGATCCGCCGGGGCGGATCACCGCCGGCAGCATACGCTTCGAGGGCACCGAACTGCTGACGCTCGACCGCCGCGCGATGCGGACGATCCGCGGCCAGAAAATCTCGATGATCATGCAGGAGCCCAAGGTCTCGCTCAATCCGGTCATGCGGATCGGTCGCCAGGTCGCCGAGACGCTGTTGATCCATGACCGTTCGCTCAGCCATCGCCAGGCCGAGGCCAAGGCGCGCGACATGCTGGGCTCGGTCAGCATTCCGGACCCGGCGCGCATGGCGCAGCGTTACCCGCACGAGCTGTCCGGCGGCATGGCGCAGCGGGTGATGATCGCGATGATGCTGGTGACCCGGCCGCGCCTGCTGATCGCGGACGAGCCGACCTCGGCGCTGGACGTGACCATCCAGGCGCAGATCCTCGACCTGATGACCGACCTGATCGCCGAGATCGGTTCGTCGGTGCTGATGATTTCCCACGATCTCGCGGTCGTCGCGGAGACCTGCGACCGGGTGATCGTGATGTACGCCGGCACGGTCGTTGAAAGCGGCACCGTGGACGCGGTGCTGGACGAACCGTCGCATCCCTATACCCGGGGGCTGCTCAACACCCTGCCGGACCAGGTCGACCCGGATCGACCATTGCAATCCATCCCCGGCAATGTGCCGAGCCTGCTGGCGCCGCCGGTCGGCTGCCGCTTCGCGCCCCGCTGTCCGGAGGCCGGGCCGCGCTGCCGGCGCGAGACGCCGGCGGCCTACGATGTCGGCGCCGGCCACGTCGCCGCCTGCTTCCTGCATGCCGACGGCGGCGTCGCATGACCCGGCCGGCCGACGACCTGCTGCTCGAGGTGCGGGACCTGCATGTCGACTACCCGCTGCGCGGCGGCCTGCTGCAGCGCCGGCGCGGGACGATCAAGGCGCTGAACGGCGTCAGCCTGTCGCTCAGGCGGGGCGAGATCTACGGCCTGGTCGGAGAGTCCGGTTGCGGCAAGACGACGCTCGGCCGGGCGCTGGTCGGCCTTGCACCGCAGGCCGGCGGCGAGATCACCTTCGACGGCGTGCGATTGCCGGCGGACGGCCGCCGCGACCGCTTCGCCCGCAAGATCCAGCTCATCTTCCAGGATCCCTATGCCTCGCTGCATCCACGCAAGCCGGTTCGCGAACTGGTCGGGGAGGGCCTGCTGATCAACGGCCTCGCCAGCGCCGACGAGGTCGACGGGCGGAGCCTCGCCATGCTGGAGCGCGTCGGCCTCAATGCCGAGCATCTCTATCGCTACGCGCATGAATTCTCCGGCGGCCAGCGCCAGCGGATCGCCCTTGCCCGGGCGCTCGTGCTGCACCCGCAGCTCATCGTGCTCGACGAGCCGACCTCGGCGCTCGACGTCTCGGTCCAGGCGCAGACGCTTAACCTGCTGAAGGAACTCCGCCGCGAGCTTGGCCTGACCTATCTCTTCATCAGCCACGATCTCGGCGTGGTGCGTTACATGAGCCAGCGCATGGCCGTGATGTACCTGGGCCATATCGTCGAGGAGGGCGAAACCGAGACGATCTTCGAACGCCCGCAGCATCCCTACACGCGCTCGTTGCTGGCCTCGCTGCCGTCGATCCGGCATCGCAAGCAGCGCCACAAGGCGGCCTTGCAGGGCGATCCGCCGACGCCGATCGATCCGCCGCCGGGCTGTCCCTTCGCCGGACGCTGCCCGAAGACCCAGCCGATCTGCCGCGAGCAGAATCCCGCGCTCGCGCCGGCCGTCGGGGATCCGGCCGGGGGCGGTCGCGACCATCGTGTCGCCTGTTATTTCCCGGACCTCCCGGGCGAGGGCTAAGTCCCTGTTTCGGCTTGGTTACGAGGCGTAACCTTTCGTAACGCGAATTGATTTCCGAAGCCTGTCAATTGACGAACCGATTCCCTATTATCCAGCCGTCTCAGTTCGGGTGAATTTCATCCGCAACCGCCGGAAGGTCATTTTGCCGCGCTTGTCGGCGACCGGCCTGGAAGATGCGGATGGGCCGGGTTGCTGCCGGCGGAAAGTGTTTCCGTCGGAGGTGCGGGACCAGTTCGGGTTCGAGTGGTGCGCGGTGCAGTATCGGTACCGATTGAATTCCGAATTGTCAGTTAGTTAGATCAGTTTGTTAATGTACTTGGCGAAGTCGGCAAAAGAACGTATTGTCGCAACGGCTGAGTGGTTTGCGGAATACTTGTTCTTACGTTGCGGGGCGAAGCGGAACGATTTGCGGCGGACGGGAGTCCGGCGTTCCGGTTGGCAGCGGGGCCGGGGGCGAGGGGAACTTCATGCAGGTGGTCGCGGTTGATCGCTCGGGCACGGAAGCATACGTGCCGACGGACTTCGCAGTATTGCCCGAGGGCAACCGGTAGTGATTGTGAACAACACGTATCCTGAAGCGGTGAAAATGAAGCCGACGCCGACGAAGAACAGCAGCCTTGCCTATCGGACCGTGGGATGTGCCTCGGTTGCCGAGGGGCTCGACTATGCTGCGCAAGGCGAGACCGGCTGCAATTTCTACGGCAATCGCGGCGTGCTTGCCCATGTGGTGCCCTATGCGGAGATCCGCCGCCGGGCGCTGGCCGTCGCCGCGCACCTTGCCGGCCTCGGGTTGCCGCGCGGCAGCCGGATCGCCATCGTGGCCGAGACCGACCCCTATTTCCTGGTCTTCTTCTACGCCTGCCAGTATGCCGGCCTGGTGCCGGTGCCAATGCCGATCAGCATCAATTTCGGCGGGCGTGACTCCTATGTCGGCCGGCTGCGCGGCATGCTCCGGGTCTCCGAGGCCCGGCTCGCGATCGGCTCGGAAGACCTGATCGCCTCGTTGCGCGAAGCGGCATTCGGTGTCGAGCATTGCATCGTCGGCACGCCGGACGAGATCATGGCGCTGCCGGAGGCGGGCGCACCACTGCAGCCCCTCGGTGCCGACGAGGAATGCTACATCCAGTTCTCTTCAGGCTCGACGCGCGACCCGAAGGGCGTCGTCGTGACGCAGCGGGCACTGATCGCCAATGCCACCGGCATCGTTCGCGACGGCGTCGAACTGACGGCCGACGACCGCTGCGTCTCGTGGCTGCCGCTCTATCACGACATGGGCCTGGTCGGCTGCTGCCTGTCGCCGATGCTGTGCCAGACCACGGTCGATTTCATCCCGACCACCGTGTTCGCGCGCCGGCCCTTCCTGTGGCTGCAGATCCTTTCGGACAATCGCGGGACGATCTCGTTCAGCCCGACCTTCGGCTACGAGCTTTGCCTGCGCCGCGCGAACAACCGGGGCATGAATGGCTTTGACCTGTCATCCTGGCGGGTTGCCGGGATCGGCGCGGAAATGATCCGGCCCGAGGTGTTGCGCCAGTTCGCGACCCATTTCGGCGGGTTCGGCTTCGACGGCCGCGCGTTCCTGCCGTCCTACGGGCTTGCGGAATCGACGCTCGCGGTTAGTTTCGCGCCGCTCGGCGAAGGCGTCCGCGTCGACAGGGTCGACCGCCAGCATCAGGCCCGCCACGGCGTTGCCCTGCCGCCGAAAATGAACGGCCATTCGCGGCCGGAGGATGTCCGGTCCTTCGCGATCTGCGGCCGCGTGCTGCCGGGTCACCAGCTTGAGGTGCGCGACGACCAGGACCGCCGCGTCGGCGACCGGGTGATCGGCCGCATCTGCATTGCCGGGCCGAGCCTGATGGCGGGCTACCTGCGCAATACCGAGGCCTCCGGCGCGACGCTGCAGGCTGATGGCTGGCTCGATACCGGCGATCTCGGCTACCTGATCGACGGCGAACTTGTCGTGACCGGCCGCCGCAAGGACCTGATCGTTCACAACGGCCGCAATATCTGGCCGCAGGACCTGGAGTGGGCGGTCGAATCCCTCGACGTCGTGCGGGCCGGCGATGTCGCGGCCTTCTCTGTCGATGATGGCGAGCAGGAATCGGTGATCGTCGTCGTCGAATGCGGCCTGATGGACACTGCGGCGCGGGATTGCCTGCGCCGCGAGGTCGCGGGCCTGGTTCAGAGCGCCGCCGGCATCGAATGCGAGGTCATTCTGGTGCCGCGCTCGACGCTGACCTTTACCTCTTCCGGCAAGCTCAGCCGCGCGGCGGTCAAGGCCGACTATCTGGCCGGCGCCTTCGATGCCGGCCCGAGCACGCCGCCGCGTCGCCTGACGCCGGTCGAAACCGGGGCGGAAGTCAGCGTCGGCAGCGACTGATCGCGGCGAATTCCCGACTTACGAAATCCAGCAGGAGGGCCGGTGCGCGGAACCGTGGCACTGACCGGTGCGACCGGCTTCGTCGGCCATGCGATCGCCCAACGGCTGATCGGCGACGGCTGGCGGGTTCGTGCCATGACACGGCGTCCGTCGGAGGCGCTTGCCGGGCTTGGCGCCGCGACCTGGGCGGGCGATCTCGGCAGCGTCGAGCGACTCCGGGAGTTCGTCACCGATGCGGATGCGGTCGTGCATTGCGCCGGGCTGGTCCGGGCGCGCCGGGCGGACGACTTCGCCGCCGTGAATGCCGGCGGCACCGCGCGGCTGCTCTCGGCGGTTCGTGAGCAGGGCAATCCGGCCCGATTTCTCTACATCTCATCGCTCGCGGCCCGCCATGCCGAGATTTCCCACTATGCGGCAAGCAAACGGGCGGCCGAGGAAGCGGTGCGCGCCGCGGCCGTCGATATCGACGCCGCGGTCGTCAGGCCGCCGGCCATCTACGGACCGCGCGACCGGGCGACGCTTCCGCTGTTCCAGTTGCTTGCCCGAGGCTGGCTGCTGATGCCGTCGCCGGCGACGGCGCGCTTCTCGCTGCTGCATGTCGACGACCTTGCCGGCGCGGTCGCCCATCTCCTCGAGCAACCGCGCCTTGGCGGCGTGACTGTCGAGCCGGACGATGGCCGCGACGGCGGCTACGACTGGCCGGCCCTGGCGGCGATCGCGGCAGCCCGCCTCGGTCGCCCGGTTCGCCCCGTCCGGCTGCCGCATGCCCTGCTTCTGGCGATCGCCGCCGGCAACCAGACGATTGCCCGCCTGGTCGGGCAGGCGCCGATGCTCTCCCTCGACAAGCTCCGCGAGATGCGATTTCCCGACTGGGTCTCCGAACCGCCCCAGTCGGCGATCCTCGACGACTGGGCGCCGCGCCTGCGGTTTGAAGAGGGCTTCGCTCAGACCCTCGCCTGGTATAGAACAGCGGGATGGGTATGACATGACCGTGGTCGACGGAACGCGAAGCGCGCGGCCGATACCGCCGGCCATGCCGTTCAGGCCCGGCAACATTCAGACGTGCAGGACGCCATGACAAGCTCCCCGGAAAACCATCGCGATGCGCTGACGGGCAAGGTCGCCGAATTGCTCGAGCGCTACAACAAGACCGGCATCGCGGTGACCGCCGACACCGACCTCAGTGCCGATCTCGACATCGACTCGGTCTCGGCCATGGATCTGATCATGGAGATCGAGGATCACTTCGACATCGATATTCCCGTCAACATGGCCGCCGACATCCGCAAGGTCGGCGACCTGGTGGCGGTGGTCGAACAGCAGCTCGGCGGTTAGGACGAACATGGACATTTTCGAGAAGTATCGCGGCCTGATCGCGCGCCATGACCGGATGCTCGAAGCCGCCGGCGACCCGTTCAATGTCTGCATGGAGCGCCTGATCTCGCCGACCGAGGCGATCATCGACGGCAAGCGGACGATCCTGTTCGGCACCAACAACTATCTCGGGCTGACCTTCGATCCGCATTGCATCGAGCAGTCGGCGGCCGCGGTGCGGGAGCAGGGGACCGGCACCACCGGCTCGCGGATCGCCAACGGCACCTACAAGTCGCACCGCGATCTCGAGACCGAGATCGCCGGCTACCTGGGCAAGCGGACGGCGCTGGTCTTCTCGACCGGCTACCAGGCGAACCTGGGAACACTGGTCGGGCTCGCCGGGCCGGACGACATCATCCTGATCGATGCCGATTCCCACGCCAGCATCTATGACGGCTGCAAGCTGACTGGCGCGACGGTGATCCGCTTCCGCCACAACAATCCGGCCGATCTCGACAAGCGGCTTGCCCGCATCGAGAACAAGGAACAGGTCAAGCTGGTCGTCGTCGAGGGCATTTACTCGATGTTCGGCGACATGGCCCCGATCGCCGAGTTCGTCGACGTGAAGAAGCGCCACGGCGCCTTTCTGATGGTCGACGAGGCCCATTCCTTCGGCGTTTCCGGCGATCATGGCCGAGGCGTCGCGGAGGCGGAAGGGGTCGAGGCGGACGTCGATTTCGTCGTCGGGACATTCAGCAAGAGCCTCGGCGCAATTGGCGGCTATGCGGCGTCCGACCATCCGGATTTCGATACGCTCCGCTTCGTCAGCAGGCCCTACATGTTCACCGCCTCGCCGTCGCCGGCGACCGCGGCCTCGGTCCGCGCGGCGCTGGAATGCATGCGCGACCGGCCGGAACTGCGCACCCGGCTGTGGGAGAATGCCCGCCGCATCCATCAGGGCCTCGAGGCGCTCGGCTTCGAGACCTGTTCGCCGGCGAGTCCGATCATCGCGCTCAGGATGTCCGACGAGGTCGCGGCGCTGACCGCCTGGCGTCGGCTTCTCGATCACGGAATCTATGTCAACCTGGCGGTCCCGCCGGGCACGCCGAACGGCGTCTGCCTGTTGCGCTGCAGTGTTTCGGCGGCGCACAGCAATGCCCAGATCGACGAGATCCTCAGGCGGTTCGGCGAGGTCGCGAGCGAGATCCTGACCGTCGCGGACGCCGGCTGAAACCGGCCGTCGGGCCTCAGCGGAAGGCCCGGCGTCGCCGGAGCCTCGCGAACAGCGTCACCGAGGCGAGCACCGGGTGCCGGCGCTGCCAGGGGGTCAGTTCGATCGGCACGCCGGAATGGCGTTCGATCTTCCAGGCGAGATAATCGGCGCCGCCCTCGAAGGTGGTCGATGCCTTGAGCAGCCGGACCACGCTCATGAGCTTGCCGAGGAGGCGGCGCAGGCGCCAGCGCCGGGCCGCCGCCCGGGGCGAGCGCAAGGCACCACCCGTCCCCTCGTTCTCGGCGTCGAGCGCGGCGGCGACCGCCCGGTAGCGCCCGGCGTCGGCCTCGAACAGTTCGCGCGCCCGATCCGGGCTTTCCGCGCGCAGTTCCGTCGCATAGCTCTCGCCCAGCGCCCGGGTCCAGAGCGCGTCCGGATCGCCGGCAGGGACCAGCGGGCGGGTTTCGTCCAGCAGCGTGCGGGCGGCTCGCGCCAGGCTGGCCAGCAGGCGTTCCCGGGTCGCCTCGTCGCGCGCCCGGAGGATCGCCGTCGGCTGCGCGAAGCGGCCCCAGAAATAGGGCAGTAGCGCCCCCGGTCCGTTGCGCCGCTCGAACTGGTCGAGGCTGACAAGGGCATATTTCGCGCGCACCCTGATGCCGTCGAAATCGCCTTCGATATAGTAGACGTTCGGCGGTACCAGCCAGTTGGCCAGGCGCATCAGCGGATTGCGGTGCACGGACCGGTAACCGTCGCAGATCAGGTAGAAGTCGAGCATCCGGCCTTCGACGATGCGGTCGCGCAGGCAGCTTCCGTAGAGCAGCACGGCGACGATCGCGCTGCCGTGGCGGGCCACGGCGGCATCGGCGAGACCGTCGACCCCTGGCAGTGGCGGCGCATTGGCCCCGGCGGCCAGCAATTGATGCAGGGTGCCGCCGCCCACGGTCAGATCCTCAGGAAGTCGAGCCGATCGGCCGCCGACAGGATGACCGGCTTGCCGGGCTCGGGATCGTAAAGCTGTCCGTCGAGGGTGAAGCGGCAGGTCATGTCGAGTTCGACGCGGCCTGCGCCACAGCTCCGGTAGCCGGCCGGCAGGGCGCGCTCGGGCCCGCCGTAGAGCAGCTTGCCCGCGCGGCGGAACAGGTGGTCGGGCGGATAGTCGATGGCCGTGAAGCGGAGCGGCTCGCGGTCATCGTTCCAGAACGGGCGGGAGCCCAGCACAAGCCGGTCGAGTGTCGTCGCCAGCACGAGCAGGCGCTCGGCTTCGGGCCTGACCTCCCCGTCGATCCGGATCGATACATTCTCGCCACGCAGCACCGAGCCCTCGGCGCCCCGGAATAGCCAGTTCGCGAGCAGTCCAAGAAGGGTGACGCCGTTCGCGAGCGCTGCTTCCAGGCCCAGTGAATGGACCCGGTCCCGGCAGAGCTCGATCGCCTGCACGATTGCCGCGGCGCCGAAGAACATGCCCCGCTGGGGCGGAAAGCCGGCCGCGTTCTCCAGACGCAGGACGTGACGGTTGCGGATCGCCGGTTCCGGCCCGTCGCCGGCAAGCCCGCGATGGAGCTTGCGGAGCGCCGATCCGGGTCGACCGGTCAGGCCGACATCGGCGGCCGTCATGTTCGTCATGCCGCGCGGCAGGATGGCGATGGCCGGCGGCGACTCGAAGGGGCGGTCCTCGAGAATGTGGGTGAGCCCGGCCTGGACCGTCCCGTCGCCGCCGTTCAGGGCGACCACGCGGGTCCCGTCGGCGGCCAGGTGGCGCAGGATATCGGGCATTTCAGCGACGTCGCCGAGCTTGTAGTGGTCGATGCCCGGCAGGTCGTCGAGCACCGCCTCGATCGCCTCCATGCCACGCCGGTTGCGCTGGCTGAGCGGGTTGCTGATGAGCGCGAAATGGCCGCGCCGGCTTCTGTCGGTCATGGTCATCGCGTGCTCAGAGGGGATGGCGGCGCTGGCGTTCGGCGCCGACCCCGGTAGCCGCCGGCTCGCGCCGGAAAAGCAGCGTCGCGGCGAGACTGAACAGCGCGATCGGCGGTCCCCACGCGCTGAGCCATGGCGGCAGGAAGCCGACGGCGCCGGTCGCGAGCGCCCAGCGTTCCAGCATCATGTAACCGAAACCGAAGGCGATCGTCGCAATCAGAAGGCGCGTGAACGACGCGGCGAGACGGCCGTCATGAGCCAGCGCGACGACCAGCAGGATGATCAGGATCGGCTTGACGATCCCGGCGAGGCGATGGTGGAACCACGACGCCAGCCGCTGTCGGGCCAGGGTGCCCTGGGTGTCGTCGTTCTTCAGCTTGTAGAGCAGCGGCAGCGACAGTTCGCGCGGTTCGCGGGCGAGCAGGCCGATATTCTCGAGCGGAAGCTCGGCGTTCCATTCCTCCCTGTCATGTCGTATCGCGCGCGAGGATTCGACGGGGTAGCGGGTCACGTCCTCGAACTGCCATCCGGTCCGGGTCGGATGGGCCCGCTGCACGTCGATCCGCTCGACCAGGATTCCGTCCGCGGCCCGCCGGAAGATGCTGAAGGGATTGGCGATGCCCTCGGCGCTCGCGGTCGCCGGGAAGCGGAAGATCAGGTCACCGTGATGCACCCAGACGACATCGTTGGGGTTGTTGCTGGAGATGTCGCGATAGGGTCCGAGACCACGGTCGCGCAGCCCGTCGGCGGCATAGGGCACCGCGACATTGTCGAGCGTCACGCTGAACAGGACGAGCAGCGCGGCCGCGGGCCAGAGGCTCCGGACGACGCCGAAATTGGACAGGCCGGTATTCCAGAGCGCGACCAGTTCCCGGTGCCGCATCAGTTCGCCGAAGGCCAGTGCCGTGGCCAGCAGGCTCGCGATCGGCATCAGGTCGGCGGCGATGTCCGGCAGGCGGAGAAGGGCGTAGCCGGCAAGCGCCGGGATCCCGCCGCCTTCGCGCGCGAGAACGTTGTCGGCGCGCTCCATCAGGTCGAAACTGAGCGCGAGCATGACCCCGCCCGCCATCAGGAAGGCAAAGCGGACCAGCATGACGATGCTGAGATAGCGGGCGAAGGTCGTCATGGGCTGACCGGGCCGTCGGTCGCTGTCCGCTTGCTGTGGGAGGACGCGAATATCGATGCCCAGGCGAGGATCCCGTTGCCGCGGGTTACCTTCGTCGCGGCATAGCGGAACAGCAGCAGGCTGCCGACGGTGAAGAGCAGGAAGGGCAGCCAGAGGCCGAGCAGCACGCCGGCATCGCCGGACTCGACCAGGTTCTTCCCGAAATCGAGGGCCTCGTTGTAGAGCACGAGGATGAGGACGCCGACCGGCAGACCCGGGGCGTACTTGCTGCGGCGCGGCGAACGGGCCAGCGGGATGGCGAGGAACGGCAGGGGCAGGATCGACAGGATACGGACCAGGCGGTTGTGCATTTCGGCCGTCATGTCGTCGACATCGATACCGTTCGGCGGCGATTCATGCTTGTCCCAGAGCTCGGGGAGGGTGAATTCCCGTTCATCCTTGCCGCGTGGCGTCAGGGTCTCGCCGTCGCGGCCGGCGATCGGTGTGCGGAGCTCGCGGAAGGCGACTGCGCTCTCGGGCAGACCGTCGGGATCTGCCCGCTGCGTCGCGGTGTCCGGCTCGAGACTCGGATAGCCATTGGCGCTGACGCCGTTGAACATGCGGAGGACCGGCGCGCCGGTCCCGACGGTGAGCGCGATCTCCGCCTGTTCGGCGGTGATGACCGTGCTGGTCCCGTCGTCCTCGGTCCGATAGAGAAAGATCCGCTCGAACTTCTGCTTGTTGGCGGAAACCTTCTCGATCAGGAAGGTCGTGCCGTCGACGGTCAGGAACTCGCCCTCGTTCAGCAGTGCGTGGATCGCCGCGTTGGTGATGTCGAAGACCATGACCCGATAGGCGAAGCGGCCGTAGGGTTGCATGTAGCTCAGCATGATCGCAGCGACCAGGCCGGCCGCAAGCGTGACCCCGGCGATCGGCAGGGCGAGACGAGGCAGGCTGATCCCGGCGGAATGCAGCACATCGAGCTCGCTGTCGCGCTGCAGGCGCCGGAAGCCGAGCAGGACGCCGAGGAAGAGGCCGAGCGGAAGCGCGATCCCCAGATAGTGGGGCAGCAGGAAGGCGAGCAGCTCGAAGACGATGTTGATCGGACCGTTGGCGCCGAGCACGGTCTCGAGAATGCGCAGGGTCCGTTCGGTGAGCAGCGCCAGCAATGCAATCCCGATCGTCGCTGCAAGCGGGCGCAGCACGACGTGCAGCAAATAGCGATCGAGAACGGTCATCGGGTCGGGCGCATTCCGGCTTCGGCAGGCGACGGCCGCGTGTCGCCGGCGTTTTCAGGCACGCGCCGGTCGGATCGGACCGGAACGCGGAAGCGGCAAGATATGCCAGCGGCAAACAGGCTCTGCAAGCTCATAGCACAGACTCGCGCGCAGTCGTGAAGTTGCCTGTCCTGCCGTCGAGACGGCGAACCGTCATCTCGATCCGCCAGCGGTCGCCCTGCTCGACGAACCGGTAGAGGTGATAACTCGCGGCATAGCCGTCCCGGTCGATGCCCGAGGCGGAGGCGGCGCCGATCACCGGGATTGGTCCGGCCGGCCCGTCGATCGCCGCCTGCACGAAGTGATGGACATGGCCGTGCAGCACGAGATCGGCGCCGTGGCGGGCAAGCAGGGCACGAAAGGCCGGCGCGTCGGTCAGCCGCTTGCGGGACGATGTCACCCCCTCCGCGGGGGGATGGTGGATCAGGATGCAGCGGCAACGGCCGTTATCGGCGAGGCGCGAAAGCAGCCCGTCAAGCCGTTCGAGCTGGGCCCGGCCGAGCGTACCGGTTGCCCGGGTCGGCGCTGTCGGCAGCGCGCTCGACAGGCCGATCAAGTCGAGCGGACCGCGCCGGCGCAGCCAGGGGAAGCCGTCCCGCGGGCCTTCCGGTGCAACGCCGGGATCGCTGTCGTCGCCCCGCATGTAGGCGCGCCACCCGGCCAGCGAAACGGCTTCGGGGAGCGCGACATAGGCGTCGTGATTGCCGGGAATGACGGAGACTTCGGATGCGCTCCCAAGCGTTTCGAGCCATGCGCTGGCAGCCCGGAACTCCGCCGGCAGCGCGATATTGGTAAGATCGCCGGTGAGCGCGACATGATCGTGCGGCTGTCGCCCGAGGTCGTCGAGCAGGCGGGCGAGGATTTCGGGGCGATGCAGATGCTTGCGCCGACGATGCCATGACAGGAAGCCGAGCAAACGCTTGCCGGCGAGTGCCACCGGGCCGGCCGGGGGCAACGGACCGATATGCGGGTCGGTGAGATGTGCCAGGACAAACATGTCTTGCCTTCCGCCGTCGTCGCTATCCGGCACCGGTCAGGCCACGCCGGCGCGAGCCAGATCCCGCGCCGCGATGATCCGCTCGACCAGGGCGAGGTCGTCCGGCTTGTCGACGTCGACCGCGGCCTCCGCGTCATCGAGGAAAACCAGGCCGGCGCGAAGTTCGAGCCTCGCCGAAAGATAGGCCATCGCGGCGCCGCTCGACAGCCGCCCGAGCAGATAGCGGAACAGCAGGCCTAGGCCGACCTTGCGCGCCATCCGCCAGGGCTTCTTCCGCTCCTGCTCGACGCGGCGCCAGAAGGCAATCGCCTCGAGGCCCCGCTCGGTGCGGACCACGAACAGGTTGCAGCCGCTTGCCGGCCCGTCGGAGAACTTGAGGTAGGTGCGCCGCGACTCCGGGAAACGGCTCCGGATCGTCGTCTCGCGGGCCAGGGCGGCGGCAACGTCGTAATTGCCCTGCTCGGCCTCGGCCACGACCCGGGTGAGCCATTCCGGTTTCAGCAGGGGATGATCTCCGGTGGTGATCAGGAGTGGCGGCGAGAGATATTCGCTCGCGGCGGCGCGGACGCTTTCCGCGGGCGTCGCCCGGGCGGGAATCGTTACCAGTCTGCCGGCGGCGATCAGCGGGGCCAGTTCGTCGAGACTGTCGATGGTGCTTGGATCGTCGAGTACCAGTCCGATGCGTCCGGTGCCGGGCCAGGCGAGCAGGGCGTCGACGACGCGGAGCAGCATGGTGCGGCCGGCGACCGGGGCGAGGCACTTGTAGGCGACGCCCGCCGCCGCCGCGACCGGATCGTTCGCGGCCCGGCTGCCGGCAAGGACCAGAATGTCGATCTTGTTCCCGGTCGTCTCCCCCGCAGCCGCCGGTGCGGTCACGCCAGGGCCTTTTCGTAGACCCGGTAACGCTTGTGGACGTGGGTGCCCAGCAGCTCGATCATGGCCCGCATCGGCCCGTTGCTTTCGAGGATCCAGGACAGCTCCGCGTGCCGGGTGCCTATCGCCGTGTGGTGCTTGCGAATTCGCTCGATCACGCCATAGGCGAGGGCGCCGCCGGTCGCGGTATTGTGGTACTCCCGCTTCACGCCCATCAGCGGCAGCCGGACGGTGTCGGTCCCCCGGACCTTGAGGCGCCAGAGCAGCCTGGCCCAGCCGAACGGCAACAGGCGGCCGCCGAGATCGCGGATCGCCTCGTTGAGATTGGGCAGGGTCACCGCCATCGAGGCCGGCTTGCCGTTCACCTCGCCTATGGCGACGAAATCGGCCGACACGATGGGTCTCAGCGACTTCCCGAGATAGGCGAGTTCCGCGTCGTTGAACGGCACGAAGCCCCAGTTGTCCTGCCAGGCATCGTTGAAGATCTCGACGATCGTGGCGATTTCCTCGTCGAAGCGCTTCATGTTCATCGGCCGGAAGGACAGCGACGAGCGTTTCGCGGGATTGTCGAGAAGCTTCTGGACCCGGGGCGGAATCTCGGCCTGGAAATCGTACAGATAGGCGAGCAGGTCGACCGCCTTGTGATAGCCGCATTCCTCCAGCCGTTCCGCGTAGTAGGGAAAGGCATGGCCCATCATCATGTAGGGCGGGCTGTCGAAGCCATCGACCAGTAGGCCGCTCTCGTCGTTGATCGAGAGCGTGAACGGCCCGGTGACGCGCTTGATGTCGCGGGCCCGGAGCCAGGTCTCGGCGGTTTCGATCAGGGCCCCGAAGACCGCCGCATCGTCGATCGCGTCAAGGAAGCCGAACTGGCCGGTCGCATCGCGATGGCGTTCCAGGTGGGCCCGGTTGACCTGGGCGCTGATCCGGCCAACCGGCCTGCCGTCCCGCCGCGCGATCCAGTATGCGACCTCGGCATTGGCGAAGAACGGATTGCGTATCGGGTTCAGATGGTCGAAACGCTCGAACAGCAGCGGGGCGACCCAGTTCGGATCGTTCGCGAAGATCCGCCCGACGAAGGTCAGGAATTCCTTCATCGCCGCCTTGCCCTCGACCCGCTCGACGGTGATCGGTCCCGTGGCGAGGGCAGCCGACAGCGCCGGACCGCCCGCCGCGGCGGGATCGACCGCCCGCGCGTTCATCGTGCGCCGGCCCTCCGCTCTTCCGCTCCTTCGGCCCGCGCCGGGGTCAGCGCGGCGACCCAGGGGAAGCGCCGGGCCTCCTCCTCATCATAGCCGAGATTGAACACGGTCGCGCTTCTCGGGAAGCGCTTCGGCTCGTTGTAGAGGGTGCCGAGAACACGGTCCCAGAAATAGTTGGTGATCCCGTAATTGCCCTTCTCGCTGTGGAAATGGTGCG
Source organism: Oceanibacterium hippocampi (assembly GCF_900172325.1). Lineage (GTDB taxonomy): Bacteria > Pseudomonadota > Alphaproteobacteria > Sneathiellales > Sneathiellaceae > Oceanibacterium > Oceanibacterium hippocampi. The sequence continues at coordinate 280,275 of NZ_FWFR01000004.1, forward strand.
CGAGATGGAGCTTCTTGATGCGCATCAGCCACTGCCATTTCGGCACGAAGCGCAGATGCTGCACGCAATGGCAGAACTCGTAGAAGCAGGTCGTGAAGACACCCGAGGCGAAGGCCGCGGCGGCGGCGCCCGGGCCGCCGATCAGCCAACCGATCGGGATTGTCACCATCGCGATCGTCGGCAGGGTCGTGTAGAGCGCGCCGAACAGCACGCTGAGGTCGTTCGGATCCTGGTGATGGTCGAAATGGATCCGCTTCCAGAGGCTCGCGGTCAGCGGCGAGCGGTAGAGCCAGCGCCCGTGCAGCACGTAGCGGTGCAGGAGGTACCAGACCAGCGGATAGATCGGCAGCACGATCGCCGCGGCGACGAGGCTGGCCGGCACATTCTCGGTCCAGCGTACGGCGAGCACGGTCAGCACCGCGCCGAGCGCGATATAGGTCATCACCGCGTAATGCGTGAAATAGGCGCCGACGAGATCGCGGAACGACATCTTGTCGAGGAAATACTTCTTGCCGGACCAGGGTCCGATACTCGGTTTCACGCCGTTGCTCCCGTCATTCGCTCAGGCCGCGAGCTTCGGCGCCCTGTCGAGCAGCTCGAAGGCGTCGTGGCGGACATGGTTGCGTTCCATCTCGTCGCGGATCATCTGCTCGGTCACGATCCCGCGCTCGATGCATTCGCGCAGCAGGCCGAAGAAAAAGCGCTCCTGGTTGCCGTCCGGATGACGACGGTATTTGCCGAGGAAGGCGTGTTCGCCAAACATCCGGCGGCGCCAGCGCATGACCCATCCGAGCGGCGGGAAATGCGGATAGGTGTCGGACGGGGTCCAGTCGATGGGCAGGCCTGTCTTCCACGGCTGGGTCAGCCGGCGGGTATTGTGCAACAGCTTCGTCGCCGGCGTCAGGCGGTCGAAATCGTTCCATTCCGGTTCGATCAGGCCGATCGATCCGGCCGGCTCGAGCTTGAGCGAGATCCACGGCATGTAGTCCCGCTGGCCGGTGAACATCTCGTTGAACTGCTGCTCGGTCTTCCAGTGTGTGAGCCTGGCGCAGTCGAGCAGCATCACCGAGGAGGCGTAGAAGCCGCGCCAGCCTTTCGGCCCGCTTCGTGCCCGGCACAGGATGGCCTTGCCTTCCATGTCGCGGTCGAGCAGCTCGCGGATGTCGCCGACGGCGAAGATGTCCGGGTCCATGACCACGGCCCGGCCCTCGTAGCCCATCAGTTCCGGCGGCATGAAGCGAAGCGGCGTGAAGGACTGCAGGTCGTCGTTCCGCCAGGGCCGGGTCACGCCGTCACGGAGATATTCCTGGCCTTCACGTGCCGCCATGAAGGGATGGTCGGCGGTGTCGATGATGCGCACGTCGAAGCTGTCGGCGCTGGCCGAGTTCCGTTTCAGCGAATACTGGGCGACAAGGGCGCCGAGCATCTGCCGATGATTGGTATGAATGAAAACGCATGGCCTCATGCGGCCGACTCCTCACTCTTCCACATCCGTTCGCAGGGCGTCATCCTACAACAAACTGGTGGAATCGTCGCGTTCAGATCAGGTAACAGCTTGTTTCAGCTTCGCATCCTGGTAGCCGAAGGCCGGGTCCAGCCGGTCGTGCACCATCGCCTCGATCGCGGCGATCTGTTCGTCGCTGAAATAGTCGCGGAAGCCGCCGACCTTGGCGCGACGCACCTTGTAGGAATTGGGGTTGCTTTTGTCCTTTGCAACCATCCGGCTGCCGCTCAGCCAGAAAGTCCGCTTCTCTTCCATCTTGCGCATGTTGTCGACCGAGGAGAAGGCGACCGCCTCCTTCACTTCCTCGGCGCTGCCCGGCGTGCCGAGGAATTCGACGAGCCTGGCCAGCTCGCGCTCGGCGTCAGTGCGCATGTCCTCGTAGCGCATGATGTAGAGGCCATTGATGCGCGGCGCCTCGCGGGCCCAGAGATTCATCCAGTCGATGATCTTCGGCAGGCCGGCATTCTCGTCCATGACGAAGTCGAAGGGCTCGATCTCGGCGTTGTGGGCCGGATAGTCGTTGAGCGCCTTCTTCGCCGGGCGCATGCGGAACTTCCACTGGAAATACTGGGAAACCGCGACATCCGCCGGGTTGCGGACGAGCAGCACGACCTTGCTGTCGTAATAGTCGGCCTTGCTGGCGGCGTTGCCGGTATAATCCTTCAGGTAATTGTCGTGCGTGAAGAACAGCTTCGGGATCGCGGCGTTCTTCCGGTGCAGATTGTCGAAGCCGATCAGATGGCGCTCGGCAAGTCCGTGCTTGACCTGATAGAAGCGGGAGATCATGACCCGCAGCCAGGTGCGCCCGCTCTTGCCGAACGACACGACGACGCCGTCCGCGAGCCTCAGCTTGCGCGCCTCCTCGCGGCCGCGCAGCCAACGCTCGATGCGTATCTTGCGCGCCTTCGGCAAAAAGAAGAGGAGCAGGAGCGTGAGCTCCCGGGTCAGTTTTTTCAGAAGTACATGCATGGTCGTAGGGCCCGTTGCGCGCGCGGGCGCGCTGTTAGCGCCCTCAGATAGCAAGGGACGGCCGGTGACGCAACGAAGGATGCGGATCGGCATGCGACCGATCGCCGCGTCCGGCGCGCGGATCTTCAACCGGGACGGGCGGAACGGATGGCGCGTCACCTAGTCGGCGCGCGGTTGCAGCGTCTCGCGGCGACGCGGCCGCGCCTCCAGGCGCTGCTCTGGCGCGTGGATTCGGCGGCTCTGTCCCTGTTCTGGCTGATTGCCCGGGCCCTGCCCCGCAAGGCCGCCTGCCGCTTCGGCGCGGCCCTGTTCGGTCTGTTCGGACCGTTGACCCGGAAATCCGGGCATGTCCGGCGGAATCTTTCGATCGCGCTGCCCGGCCGCTCGCCCCGAGACATCGCCGCGACGACCCGCGCGGTCTGGGCCAATCTCGGCGCGGTGCTTGCGGAAATGCCGCATCTGACCGAGCTCGGCCCGGGGCAGATCGAGATCGTCAATGGCGAACTGGCGCAGGCACTGGCCGAGGCGGGAAAGCCGGCTGTCTTTGTCCTGCCGCATCTGGGCAACTGGGAAGTGGCGGCGCTGGCCGCGGCCATGACCGGCGCGCCCGTCAATATCGCCTACACGCCGCAGGCCAATCCCTATCTCGACCGGCTCGCGCAACGCTGGCGCAACGCGGCGGGCGGCAACTGGATCGGCACCCGGGGCGGAGCCCGGGCGATCGCGCGGGCGCTTTCGAAGGGCGAGATCGTCGGCATGCTGACCGATCTCCGCATCGACGATGGCGAGCCGGTGCCGTTCTTCGGCCGGGAGGCGATGACAACCACCGTGCCGGCCCGCCTCGCGCTCCGCTTCGACGCGCCCCTGGTCCCGCTCCGGATCGAGCGTCAGCCGGACTGGCGCTATCGCGTCGTGCTGTCGTCGCCGATCGAACCCGATCGCTCGCTCGGAAGCGACGCCGCGATCGCCCTCGACATGACGCGCCGGGTCAACCTGCTGTTCGAGGAATGGATCGCCGCCGCGCCGGGACACTGGCTCTGTGCCAAGCGGCGCTGGCCGCGAAGGCGCTAGCCGCTCCGGTTCCGGGCTTGCCATTGTCAATGGGTTTCGCCACTTTCTCTCCCGCCCATGGCCTCGAGGCCATGGTTTTCCGCAGTTCCAGGACCCGGACAGGATGACATCGCCGACCGACCCCCGCGAGACCCCGATCGTCTGGCTGATGATGGGCCACAAGGCCGGCGACAATTCGCAGGTGCTGGCGATGGCCGAGGCGCTCGAGTGGCCGTTCGAGATCAAGCGCTTCGTCTACCAGAAATACGAGATCATCCCCAATTTCACCTTCGGCCCGACCCTGAAGGGCATCGTTCCCGAGAAATCGAGCCGGCTCGAGCCGCCCTGGCCGGACCTGATCCTCTCCGCCGGGCGCCGGAACGAGCCGATCTGCCGCTGGATCCAGAATCGCGCGAAACCGGAAAAGCATGTCCGGATGGTCCATATCGGCCGGCCCTGGGCGAGGATCGAGCGCTTCGACCTGATCGTGACGACGCCGCAATACCGGCTGCCGGACAAACCGAACGTGCTGCACAACAAGACGCCGCTGCACCGGATCACCGACGAACGGCTGGCCGAGGCGGCGGCGGAATGGGCGCCGCGCTTTGCCGAACTGGCCCGGCCCTATGTCGCGGTGGTGATCGGCGGCTCGAGCGGGCCCTATGGTTACGACCAGGAAGCGGCCGCCAGGCTCGGCCGGATGGCCGGCGAAAGGGCGCGGGCGCTCGGCGGCTCGGTACTGGCGACGACCAGTGCCCGGACCCCGGCGGCGACGCACGATACCTTCCAGCGCGCTCTCGAGGTGCCGAACCATCTCTTTCGCTGGCGTGCCGACGCGCCTGAGAATCCGTATTTCGGAATGCTCGGCCTGGCCGACGAGATCATCGTCACGGGTGACAGCATGTCCATGCTGACCGAAGCCTGCGCCACCGGCAAACCGGTCCATATCTTCGATATCGGCGTCGGCAAGAAGGCGATGCGCCCGGAAACGGCGGCTGCGGCGCGCGCCAGCGAAGGCCCGGATCGCCCCGAATGGGCCCATATCCAGGCCTTCTTCTACCGGCTCATGATGAACCACGGACCGCAAAGGCTGTCGCGCGACATCCGCCTGGTCCACAAGCTGCTGGTCGAGAACGGGCACGCGGTCTGGCTCGGCGACCCTTTCCCCGACGACCGGCCGCCGCCGCCTATCGACAGCGTTCCGCTCGCGGTCGCGCGCATCAAGGCGCTGTTCGAGCAGCCGGCGCCGCGCTGCTAGTTTGGTGCCCCGCGCTCGATTCAGGCGGCGAGCCGCGGCGTCCGGTCGAGTACCTCGAAGGCGTCGTGGCGGACGTGATTCTGGCGCATTTCCTCGCGCAGCATCGCTTCGGTGACGATCCCCTGGTCGATGCATTCCCGGAGCAGCCCGAAGAAGAACCGTTCCTGGTTGGGGTCCGGATGCGCCTTATAATGGCCGAGCAGGGCGTAGTCGCCGAGCAACCGCCGGCGGACCCGGTTGAACAGGCCGAGCGAGAGCACGCCCGACGGCTTCTCCGGCGGCATGAAATCGACCGGCAGGCCGGTCTTCCAGGGCTGGGTCTTGCGCTTGGTATTGTGCAGGAGGCGGGTTTCCGGCGTCAGCCTATCGAAATCGTTCCAGTGATTCTCGAACAGACCGATGCTCTCCCGGTCCTCGTACTGCAGCGAGATCCAGGTCATGTAATCGCGCTCGTCGGTGAACAGGGCCTCGAAATCGCGCTGGCAATTCCAGTGCGTCAGCTTCGCGCAATCGAGGAGCATGACGCTCGACGCGAAATGTCCGCGTTTCTCCTTCGAACCGGACCGCGGCCGGCACATCAGGGCCTTGCCCTGCATGTCGCGTGCGAGCAGTTCGCCGACATCGCGGACCGAGAAGATATCCGGGTCGATGACCAGCGCCCGGCCCTCGTAGCCCATCAGTTCGGGCGGCATGAAGCGGAGCGGGGTGAACGACTGCAGGTCGTCGTTCCGCCAGACCCGGTGCACGCCGTCACGCAGGTAGGCCTCGCCCTCTTTCGCCTGCAGAAAGGCCTGGTCCTGGTGATTGATGACGCGGACGTCGAAACTGTCCGGATTCGCGGCATTTCGCTTGAGCGAGTATTCGCTGACGATGGCGCCGACGATCTGCTTGCGATTGGTATGGATAAAAACGGTGGGCCGCATTCCTGGCTTCCTCCTGCCCGTGCACAGCAGTCCGATTCGTACCAGTTAATCGAAGCAAGCCTGCTCCGCAAGCCGGACGCATGCGATATCGGGCGCCGTGCGGGCTTCCCCGGGCGCGCGGTCAGGGTTCGTGAAAGAGCCCGCGAATCCGCTCCGCGACCATCGCCGCCTCGTCCGGGAACCGGTCGCTCGGCACGGCGAACGGTGCGGGCAGGATCGTCGCGACACCGCTCTCGGCGAGTTTGCGGTGGAAGCGGTCGAAGTCCCGGGAGAAGCCGACCAGTCCGATCCGGTAGAGCGCCTGCCCAAGCGGCGCAACCAGACGCCCGAGGGCGCCGGCGTCGGGTGCCGGATGGAGCAGGCGGCCGAACGCGAGGCGCGCCCGGGTCGCGATACCGCCGGCGATCGGCAGCGGGTAGATGGCCAGCGGCCGGCCCAACCGGACGACTTCGACCATCATCGAGACGCTGTCGCCGGTCACGATGAACCGGTCGGCCAGGGCGAGCAGCGCGCGATAGGGATTCTCGGCCGCGCCGGCTCCCCAGCTGAAGAGCCGTGCGTTTGCCGGAAGCAGCCGGCGAAGGGCATCAACTGCTTCCGGCCGGGTGCGCCGGCTGGTCGTGAGATAGAGCGTCCCGCCCTCGCCATGGGCGGCGAAGGCGGCGTCGAGCAGGTCATTCGCGGCCGCCTCGTCGAAGCGGAACGGCTTGGTCGCGCCGCCAACCAGCACGGCCGTGATCGGCCGGGGCAGGGCCGCGAAACGCTCGGCCCATTCGGCGGCGGCGGCGGCGATCGCCGCCTCGTCGACCCGCATCAGCGGCAATTCCAGATGAACGACATTGTCGGCCGACGGCAGCCGGTACTGCGGCGTCGCGATGACCAGCGCGATGTCCGACATGTACTTCTTCGGGCGGCCCAGCATGACGATCTTCGTCCGGTTGCCCGATTGCCTGCGTACCCAGAGCGCCGCCATCGACGGGCGCCGGCCGACGGTCAGGATCAGTTCGGGCCAGGGCGGCTCGAGCGGCGCGGAGCGTTCCGGGTCGATATGGTAGAGCGAAGCCTCGAAAGCCGGCTTGCCAAGCTGGTACTCCGGCTTGAAGACGAGATCCTTGCGCTCGCAGGGCCAGCCGAGCGCGTCGGCGATCACGCTTACCTGGGCGTTGTCGCCAAGCTTGTCGCCGAGCAGGAGCCAGGTTCCGGGCGTCGCTTCGGGTCGACCTGAAGGGAATTCGGACATCCCCGTCTAATGCGTCAGAGCGCGGCGGATTGCAATCGCCGGCGCGGCGGGACACGACCGGTCAGCGCCGCGGCGCCTGCCAGTGCGAGCGTCCCTCGTCGCAATGCGCGTCCCAATGCATTCTGTCGCCCTCGAACTCGAAGAGGACCAGCAGCATGTCGACGGTCATGCCGTCGCGTGCCAGCGGCATGATGATGCGGCTGTAGCGCAACAGGTAATTGTTCGCGGTCATCGTGCTGCAGCGGAAGAGGCGCGCTTCGCGTGCCTCGATGATGCCGTTGTAGGTCGCGTTGAGCTGCTCGAGATATTCCGGCGTGTAGAGTTCATCGCCGAACTTTCCGGTGATGTTCCGCCCGAACCGGTGGACCAGTTCGGTGCCGATCAGGCGGCTGCGGAATCGCCGCCCGGCAGGTCCGGGGACGACGTCGACGAGCGAAATCCGTGGCAGCAGGTCGGGAATGTCTTCGGGCCTGATATGCTGCCGTCCGGGCAACCGGTCGCCGTCCTTTCGCTCGCTCCAGTATTTCCGGATGGCGAGCTGGTCGGGCGACGCTGTCTCGATATCGGCGGCGAGCAGAGACGTGGGCCGTGACATATTCTGACCTAACTCGGTACGCGGTGTGTCTCTTCGGAAAGTTGTCAGTAAAAATGTTAACATGTTTATAGGGCGTTAACAAGCCGACCGCTTTTCGGGCGATCGACTGACCGCCCGTATCGGCCGCGGACAGGTGGCGGCCCGGGTTGGTTCCCGCGGCGTCGGGGGAGGGGGGACGATGACGGATCTGGCGTTGCTACCGGCAACCGAGCTCGTGGCCATGCTCGGGGCGCGAAAGATTTCGGCGACCGAGTTGCTGGAACATTATCTGGAACGGATCGCGCGGCTCGATCCGGGTATCAACGCGGTCGTCGCGCTCGACGCGGACGCGGCGCGGGCGCGCGCGCAGGCGGCGGATGCGGCGCTTGCCCGGGGTGAGAACACGGGCCGCCTGCAAGGCCTGCCGATGACGATCAAGGACAGTTTCGAGGTCGCCGGGATGCCGACGACGTCCGGCGCGCCGATGCTGGCCGGGCATCGCCCGGGACGTCACGCCGATGCCGTCGAGCGGCTGGTCGCGGCCGGCGCCAATGTCTTCGGCAAGACCAACCTGCCGCTCTTTGCCGGCGACCTGCAATCCTTCAACGAGGTTTTCGGAACCACAAACAATCCGTGGAACCGGGCGCGCACGCCGGGCGGATCGTCCGGTGGCGCGGCGGCGGCCGTCGCCGCCGGTCTCACCGCCTTCGAACTCGGCAGCGACATCGGCGGTTCGATCCGAACCCCGGCCCATTTCTGCGGCATCTTCGGGCACAAGCCGAGTTACGGCATCGTGCCCATGCGGGGCCATATTCCCGGGCCTCCCGGGACCCTGCTCGACGTCGATTTCGGCGTTGCAGGGCCGCTCGCGCGCAGCGCCGCCGATCTCGACCTGGGTCTCGATGTCCTTGCCGGGGCAGCGCCCCGCGAGGCGCCCGCATGGACGCTCGCGCTCCCGGCCGCGCGCCACAAGCGGTTGAAGGATTATCGCGTCGCGATGTGGATCGACGATGCGGATTTTCCGACGGATGACGGCGTGCGGGCCCGTCTGGAGGCGCTTGCCGATGCGCTGCGGAGGGCGGGGGTTGCGGTCGACATGGCGGCCCGCCCGGTGGCGTCGCTGAAGGCCGGCCACGATCTTTTCTACAAGATGCTGTCGGCGATCGTCGGCGCCGGGTTGCCGGAACCGTTGCGGGCCAGCATGCGCGACCGCGCCGCGGCGGCCGCGCCGGACGACCCGAGTTACCGGGCCCGATTTGCCAGGGGCGCAACGCTTTCCTTTGCCGATTATCTGGCGCTCGATGCCCAGCGCCAGCAGCTTCGCAGCCGCTGGGCCCGCTTCTTCGAATCCTTCGACGTGCTGCTCTGTCCGGCCACCTCGGTCGTGGCGATACCGCACGACCACGATGGTGCACCGGAATCCCGCACCGTGACGATCAATGGCCAGGCCCGCCCCTACATGGACCTCGTCGTCTGGGCCGGGCTCGCGGGCGTGGCGAACCTGCCGGGCAGCGTCGCGCCGGTCGGGCGGGACGACGAAGGGCTTCCGGTCGGCGTGCAGATTGTCGGGCCCTATCTCGGCGACCGAACGACAATCGCCTTCGCCGGCGAGGTGGAACGACTGATGGGCGGATTCCAGGCGCCCCCGGGCTGCGAATAGGGCCCGACGGCCGGCGAGATCGCACGGGCCGGCCCCCGTTAGGGCCAGCGAGAACAAACCGCCTGACCCAGAGGCGTCCCGGGCTCGGCCCCTGCTACCGCTATGGCGTAGTATTCTACTTGTGTTGTGTGTAGAGACTTTAGCCTTGAACAGTCGGAGTCGGCCTTGCCGGTCGGCCGTGAAGGCTGCGTGGTTTGCGAGGAAACAATGGTAATGAGTACAATTTCCGGCGCATCCGGAGGCGTGCCCTGCGGACGGACGGCATGAGCGGCACCAGCCGTGCGGCGCGGACGGCGACCGCCGCGCTCTCCGAGCCCCCCGCCGACGAGGTCAAGACCAGTACCTGCTACATGTGCGCCTGCCGCTGCGGCATCAAGGTGCATCTGAAGCAGGGCCGGATCCGCTACATCGAGGGCAACCGGGACCATCCGGTCAATCGCGGCGTGCTCTGCGGCAAGGGCGCGGCCGGGATCATGAAACAATATTCCCCGGCCCGGCTGAGCTCCCCGCTTCGTCGTGTCGGCGAGCGCGGCAGCGGCGAATTCGAGGCGATCGGCTGGGACGAGGCGCTCGAGATCGTTGCCTCTCGCCTCGCCCGGATCCGGGCGGAGGATCCGAGGAAGCTCGCCTTCTTCACCGGACGCGACCAGAGCCAGGCCCTCACCAGTTGGTGGGCACGCCAGTTCGGCACGCCGAACTATGCGGCCCATGGCGGCTTCTGTTCGGTCAACATGGCGGCGGCCGGGCTCTACACCCTCGGCGGTTCGTTCTGGGAATTCGGCGAGCCCGACTGGGAACACAGCCGCTATTTCATGATGTTCGGGGTCGCCGAGGACCATGCCTCGAACCCGATCAAGATCGGTCTCGGCAAGCTGAAGGGTCACGGCGCGAAGTTCGTGTCGGTCAACCCGGTGCGGACCGGTTACTCGGCGATCGCCGATGAATGGCTCGGTATCCGGCCGGGCAGCGACGGCCTGTTCGTGTTCGCGATCATTCACGAACTGCTGCGCTCCGACCGCGTCGATTTTGCCTTCCTCAGCCGCTACACCAACGCCCCGTGGCTGGTGATCGACGACCCCGGCGCCGCCGACCACGGCCTGTTCGCGCGCGGCGCCGACGGCGAACCGCTGGCCCGCGACGGCGAGAGCGGCGCACTGGTCGATGCGACGACGACGAATTTCAGCCCCTCGCTGGTCGGCGCCGCGACGCTCGCCGACGGCCGTCGCGCGGTTCCGGCGTTCGAACTGTTCGCCCGCCGTTATCTCGATCCGGCAAACGCGCCCGAGGCGGTCGCGGCGGAAACCGGGCTTCCCGCCGAGACGATCCGCCGCGTTGCCGGCGAAATCGCCGAGGCCGCCTTCGAGAGCGAAGTGGTGGTCGATGTGCCCTGGACCGACTGGACCGGGCGCCGCCACGAGACGATGATCGGCCGCCCGGTCAGCTTCCATGCCATGCGCGGGATCTCGGCCCATTCGAATGGCTTCCATACCTGCCGGGCGATCCACCTGCTGCAGATGCTGCTGGGCGCCGTCGACGCCCCGGGCAGCTTCCGCTACCGGCCGCCGTATCCGCAGTCTATTCCGCCGGCCCCGCCGCCCGCGGGGCACCGCGCCGACGTCCGGCCCGGCCAGCCGCTTCCCGGCATGCCGCTCGGCTTCATACGCGGCCCGGAGGACCTGCTGATCGACGAGACGGGCAAGCCCGAGCGCATCGACAAGGCATTCTCCTGGGACGCGCCGCTGGCCGCCCACGGCATGATGCACATGGTGATCGCCAATGCCCATGCGGGCGATCCCTATCCGATCGACACCTTGCTCATGTTCATGGCGAACATGAGCTGGAACTCGGCGATGAACGCCGCCGCGACAATGGAGAAGCTGACCGATCGCGACCCGGAGACCGGCGAATACCGGATCCCGTTCGTCGTCTACAGCGACGCCTTCAATTCCGAGATGGTCGCCTACGCCGACATCGTGCTGCCCGATACCACCTATCTGGAACGCCACGACTGCATCTCGCTGCTCGACCGGCCGATCTCGGATGCCGACGGGGCCGCGGATGGCATCCGCCAGCCGATCGTCACGCCAGACCGGGATGTCCGGCCGTTCCAGGACGTGCTGCTCGATCTTGGTGCGAGGCTCGGTCTGCCCGGGCTGGTCGACGAGGCCGGCGCGCCGCTCTATCCAGGGGGGTTGCCCGACTACATGACGCGCCACGAACGCCGGCCAGGCGTCGGCATGCTGTCCGGCTGGCGCGGCGCCGATGGCAAGGCCGAAGGACGCGGCGCGGTCAATCCGGACCAGCTCGACCGCTACAAGGAGAATGGCTGCTTCTGGCGCCAGGAACTGACGCCGGAGAAGCGCTACTTCCGCTTCGCCAACCGCGACTACCTCGACCATGCGGAGGGCATGGGCTGGCGCGATGTCGCAACCCCGATCACGCTTGAGCTCTATTCCGAAACCCTGCAGAAATTCCGCCTTGCCGCGGAAGGCCATGGTCCGCACCAGCCGCCGGACGACATGCGGGAACGGATCGCGGCCCATTTCGACCCGCTGCCGATCTGGCATCAGCAACTTTCCGACGCCCGGCTCGGCAAGGGCGACTACCCCTTCCATGCGATCACCCAGCGGCCGATGGTCATGTATCATGCCTGGGACTCACAGAATGCCTGGCAGCGCCAGATTCTCGGCCGCAACCGGATCTATCTCCATCGCGGCCTGGGCGAGCGTCTCGGCATCGCCGACGACGACTGGATCTGGCTGACCAGCGCCCATGGGCGAGTCCGGGCCCAGGCGCGGCTGATGGACGGCGTCAACCCGGACACGGTCTGGACGTGGAACGCGATCGGCAAGCGTCGCGGGACCTGGGGCCTGTCTCCCGATGCGCCGGAGTCGCGTGAGGGCTTCCTGCTGAACCACCTGATCAGTGAATTCCTGCCCGGCACGCCGGACGCGAAAGACGCCAATATCGATCCGGTCACCGGGCAGGCCGCCTGGTACGACCTCAAGGTCCGGATCGAGAAAGCGACGCCGGAAGAGGCGGGCACGAGCTGGCCGCAATTCGAAATCCTGCCGGGGCCGCGCGGCGAGCATCGTGCCGTGCACCCGTCCGCGGGCCGGAGGGGCCGGGCATGACCACGCTGCCGAAAAGCACCGGGCGCAAGCTCGGGCTCGTCATCGATCTCGATATCTGCGTCGGCTGCCATGCCTGCGCGGTCGCCTGCAAGGAGTGGAACGACGGCGGCTCGGGCGGCCCGCTCAGCGATCTCGCCGCCTATGGCGCCGATCCGACCGGCGTCTGGTTCAACCGCATCCATTCCTACGAGGTGGATGGCGCAGGCAGTGGTGGCTGCGGTGGCGGGAGCAGCGGACAGACGGTCTATTTCCCGAAGTCCTGCATGCATTGCGAAACCGCCGAATGCGTCACCGTGTGCCCGACCGGCGCCTCCTACAAGCGGGAGGAGGACGGCATCGTGCTTGTCGACGCGGAAACCTGCATCGGCTGCAAGCTCTGTTCCTGGGCCTGTCCCTACGGTGCCCGGGAATACGACCAGGTCGACCGGGTGATGAAGAAATGCACGCTCTGCGTCGACCGGATCTACAACGATGCGCTGCCGGAGATCGAACGGGTGCCGGCATGCGTCTCCACCTGTCCGGTCGGTGCACGCCATTTCGGCGACCTCGGCGATCCGGATTCCGCCGTTTCCGCCCTGGTCGAGGACCGCAAGGGCTATGGCCTGATGCCGGAAGCCGGCTACGGCCCGGTCAACCGCTACCTGCCGCCTCGCGCACGCCGCGACCGGGAGCAGGCGGCCGCCGTCACCTTGCCGGCCGACCTCTGCGACGATCTTTCCCCTGACAATCGACTGCTGAAATGGGTCGATCGTCTGTTCTCCCGCTAACTTCCGGTTCGCCGTGCATCCCGCATATTCCGTCATCTTCTTCACTGTCGCGTCCGGCGCCGGGCTCGGCCTTCAGGTATTGCTCGCCGCGCTCCTGCTCGCCGGGCATGTCTCGCCCGTCTCGCCGGTCATCCTGACCGGATTGGGGCTTGCCTTCGTCTTGATCAGCGGCGGTCTGCTTTCCTCGACCTTCCATCTCGGTCATCCGGAACGCGCCTGGCGCGCGCTCAGCCAGTGGCGGAGCTCGTGGCTGTCGCGCGAAGGCGTGCTGGCGATCGTCGCGGTCGGGTCGCTCGCCCTGCTGATCGGTTCGGCCTTCATCGCCCCGCTGGAGGCACTTCGGCCGCTCGGTATCTGGGGCTCGCTGCTGCTGCCGTTGCCGACGATCGCCGCGACGGCGATGATCTATGCCAGCCTGAAGCCGATCCCGGCCTGGCGGAACGGCTGGGTCGTGCCGTCCTACCTGGTGCTGGCGCTGATGAGCGGGGCGCTCTGGCTCGGCGCGATCACCGCGCCGTTCTCCGGCATCCTGCCGGGCCAGGTCGTCTTTGCGCTGGTCTCGCTGGTCGCAGGCGCGGTGGTCAAGCTCGGTTACTGGCGACGTGTCGACCGGCCGGAAGCGGCGATGCGCGCGACCGGGCTGGGGCCTGCCGGGACGGTGCGGCCGTTCGACCCGCCGCATACCCAACCGAACTACCTGCAGCGGGAAATGGGTTACCGGATCGCCCGGAAGCATGCGGGCAAGTTGCGCCGCGTCGCCTTCGTCGCGGCCTTCGTCGTGCCGCTCGCCCTGACGCTCCTGTCGATCGTGCTGCCGCACTGGCCGGCGGCCGGGGCGGCGATGCTTGCCGCGGCGATCGCCACATTCGGCCTGATCGTCGAACGCTGGCTGTTTTTCGCCGAGGCGAGGCATGTCGTCATGCAGTATTACGAGGGCGAATAGCGGCGTGATATCTGCGCTGCCCGGCAAGGCGCTTTGCGGTCCGGGAGGAGTCGACCCGGCCGGTGAAACGACTATGCTGTGTCGCTCGATTCCCGACGCGGAGACCGCTCATGCCCTATATCATCATCACCCGGGACAAGGCCGACAGCCTGGCGCTGCGGACCAAGGTCCGGGACGTCCATCTCGCCTATCTCGACAAGCACAAGGCGAAGCTGCTCGCGGCCGGCGCGCTGACCGCCGATAACGGCACCGGCGGCGAGGGCGGCGTCATCATCTATGACACCGAGGACCGGGCCGAGGCAGAGGCCTTCATCGCCGGCGACCCGTTCACCGAGGCCGAATTGTTCGAGTCGGTGACGGTCAAGCGCTGGCGCAAGGCGTTCTTCAACGGCGAACGTCTGGTCTAGGAGGCTCGCATGGCGCCCCGCCCGATCATCATCGACTGCGATCCCGGCCAGGACGACGCGGTCGCCCTCGCCCTTGCCATGGCGAGCCCGGACGAGCTCGAGATACTCGGGGTGACCGCGGTCGCCGGCAACGTGCCGCTTCGGCTGACCGAGCGGAATGCCCGGATCATGTGCGAACTGTGCGGCCGCACCGACGTCGCGGTCTATGCCGGTGCCGACCGGCCAATGGTGCGCGATCTCGTGACGGCGGAGGAAGTCCACGGCGAGACCGGGCTGAACGGCATCGAGATCTACGAGCCCGTCCATCCGTTGCAGCCCAAGCATGCGGTCGATTTCATCATCGAGACGCTGGCCGCCGCCGCCGACGACGGCGTCACCCTGGTCCCGACCGGGCCGCTCACCAATATCGCACTGGCGATCCGGCGGGCGCCCTCGATTCTGCCGAAGATCCGCGAGATCGTGCTGATGGGCGGGGCCATGCGGGAGGGCGGCAATTCGACGCCGTCGGCCGAATTCAACATCCTCGTCGATCCCCACGCCGCCCACATCGTGTTCCGTTGCGGCCGGCCGATCGTCGCCATGGGCCTCGACGTCACCCACCAGGTGATGACCACGGCTGTCCGCGTCGCGGCGATCGAGGAGGCCGGCGGCAAGGCGGCCAGGGCAATCGTCGACCTCCTGCGCTATTACGAGCGTCACGACGAGGCGAAGTACGGATCCGACGGCGGCCCGCTGCACGACCCGTGCACGATCGCCTATCTGCTCCGGCCGGAATTGTTCAGCCTCAAGCATGTCCATGTCGCGGTCGAGACGGCCAGCGAACTGACGATGGGCCATACGGCGGTCGATTTCTGGCGGGTGACCGGAAAGCCGCTGAACGCGCACTGGGCCCATCATGTCGATGCCGACGGCTTCTTCGCCCTGCTGACCGAGCGGCTGGCGAGGCTCTGACGCGGAAGCGGCCGGTCGCCGTGCCGGGACGCCGTTCCGGCCTGCGCAGCCGGTGGCATTTTGCGCGCAACTGTACGAAACTCCCGATGACATGCGGGACATCATATTCCACTTGAAGCACGCAACCCGGGGCACCCTGCAGGCACAACTCCGCGAGCAGCTTCTCGATGCGATCCTGAACCGGCAACTGATGCCCGGGCAGCCGCTGCCGTCATCGCGACGGCTGGCCCGGCAGCTCGGTGTCGCCCGCAATACCGTCATGCTGACCTACCAGTCGCTGGTCGAACAGGGCTTCGTTGTCAGCCGCGAGCGGAGCGGTTTCTTCGTCAACGAGGCGCTGAAGCTCGACCATGCTTCGCCGCCGATAGGCATGGGGCAGGGCGGGACGCCGTCCGGTCCGCCGGTCGACTGGGAAGGCCGCTATACCCGCCATCCGTCGGCGCAGGTCAACATCAGCAAGCCGGTGGACTGGCAGAACTGCCCCTATCCGTTCATCTATGGCCAGATCGACCCGCAATTCTTCCCGCTGTCCGCCTGGCGGGACTGTTCGCGACGGGCACTCGCCAAGCTCGCCGTCAACCAATGGTCGACCGACCAGTTCCAGACCGACGACCCGCTGCTGATCGAGCAGATCCGCACCCGTGTCCTGCTGCGCCGCGGCGTGCGCGCCCGTGATGACGAGATCCTGATCACCATGGGGGCCCAGAATGCCCTCTGGCTCGTCTCCAGCCTGCTGTTTTCCGAGGCCAGCACAATCGGCCTGGAAGAGCCGGGCTATGTCGACGCCCGGAACATCTTCGCGCTGCGGACAGGTCGTCTCCGGCCGCTGCCGATCGACAGCGCCGGGTTGATCGTCGATGACGGTCTGAAGGGCTGCGACTATGTCTATGTCACGCCGAGCCACCAGTCGCCGAGCACGGTGACGATGCCGTTCGAGCGCCGCCTGGCGCTTCTCGAGCGGGCCTCGGCCGACGATTTCATCCTGATCGAGGACGATTACGAGGGCGAGATCAACTTCGTCGGCGAGCCGACACCGGCGCTGAAGTCGCTCGATTCCTCCGGGCGGGTTCTCTATGTCGGCAGCTTCTCGAAGAATCTCGCGCCGGGCCTCCGGCTCGGCTTCCTGGTCGCGCCGCCGGCGCTGATCCGGGAACTGCGCTATCTCCGCCGCCTGATGTTCCGTCATCCGCCGGCCAACAACCAGCGCTGCGCCGGGCTGTTCCTGGCCGACGGTCATTACGACAGCCTGATCCACCGGCTGCGGCGGGTCTACCGGGAACGCTGGGAGGTAATGGGCGCGGCGCTCGAACGCCACATGCCCGACACGGTGCGGGCGAAGAGCGTCGGAGGCAGCAGCTTCTGGGTGCGCGGGCCGGAGGGGCTGGATGGCGAGAGCCTGGCCCGGCTGGCGCTCGAACGCGGCATCGTCATCGAGCCCGGAAGGATCTTCTTCCAGGTGCCGAACCCGCCGAGAAACTATTTCCGGCTTGGTTTCTCGTCGATTCCGACCGACCGGATCGAGCCCGGGATCCGCCTGCTCGCCGAACTCGTGCATGCGCACAGCGCGGCCGCCTAGAGGTTCAGCAGGGTCCTTGCATGGCCGACGATCACGCCTTCCTCGTCGGTCGGGACTACCCAGGCGGATATCGCGCTCGCCGGGCGGCTGATCCGGGGCCCATGGCGGTCGTTCGCGGCGCGATCGAGGTCGAGCCCGAGCCACCCCAGATGCGCGGCGATCGCCGCCCGGGCCGGGACGGCGTGCTCACCGATCCCGCCGGTGAAGACGAGCGCGTCGAGGCCGCCAAGAGCGACGGCGAGCGAGCCCGCGGCGCGGGCAACATGGCAGGCGTGGTACGCGACCGCGAAGGCGGCGCGCGGATCGTCGCTGGCGAGCAGCGCACGCATGTCCGAGCTGATCCCGCTCAGGCCCAGCAGGCCCGATCGGCGGTAGAGCAATTCGGTGAGCCCGGCGGCGTCCATCTCCTCGCGCTGCAACAAATGCAGCAGCACGCCCGGATCGATTGCGCCCGGGCGTGTCCCCATCGGGATCCCGTCGAGGGTGGAGAAGCCCATCGTGGTCGCCACCGATCTGCCGGCGCGGATCGCGCAGAGGCTGGCACCATTCCCGAGATGGGCAACGATCAGCCTTTCGGGCAACGTGGCGCCGTCGCCGGTGCTTGCCATCACGCCGGGCAGGTCGCGGACGATCGCCTCGAAGCTCAGGCCGTGGAAGCCGTAGCGCCGGATGCCACGCTCGGCGAACTCGGCCGGCAGTGCGAAGCGGCTCGCGACATCCGGTTGACCGGCGTGGAAGGCGGTGTCGAAGCAGGCAACCTGCGGCAGCGCCGGGTGGGCGGCCGCGAGTGCCCGGATCGCCGCGACGTTGTGCGGCAGGTGCAGGGGGGCAAGGGGGATCAGTGCCTCCAGCGCCGACAGGATGCCGGGGTCGACCCGGACCGGCGCCCAGAAGTCCGGGCCGCCATGAACGACCCGGTGGCCGGCGGCAACCGGCCGGATCCCGGGAAAGCGGCTGCCGATCCAGTCGAGCACATGGGCGATGGCGCCGACGTGATCGCGCGCCGCCGGCGCGGGCTGTTTCTCGCCTTCGTGAATGAAGAGCGCCGAAGGGCCGATTTCCTCGACCATGGCGCGGACGAGAGAACGCCGGGGCGTGGCGGGCGCCGCCACCTCGTAAAGCGAGAACTTGAGGCTCGACGACCCGGCGTTGACGACCAGGATGCCGTCAGGCAACCGTGAAGGCCTTGTACTTGTCGAGCATCCGGACCGGCTTCTTGAGGGCATCGCGGCGGAACGGATCGCCGAGTTCCTGGGTTGCCATGATCTCCAGCACCGTCGGCCGGCCGCTTGCCACCGCCTCGCGCAGTGCGTCGCCGATCTGGTCGGGTCGGTCGACCCGCAGGCCGTTGCCGCCCATCGCCTCGGCGATCCCGGCGAAACTCGGGTTGGCGAGATTCGTGCCGACGAAGCGGTCGGCGTAGAAGTCGATCTGGTTCTTCTTCTCCGCGCCCCACTGGCCGTTGTTGAAGACGACCGCGACGGCCGGGATGTCCTCGCGGACGCAGGTCAGGATCTCCGCGAGACTCATGCCCCAGGCGCCGTCGCCGACATAGGCGATCGCGGGCCGGTCCGGCGCGGCGACCTTGGCGCCCATCGCCGTCGGGAAAGCATAGCCGCAATTGCCGAAGCTCATCGCCGCGAAGAAGCTGTTCGGCTGCTCGAAGCGGAGATAGGAATTCGAGACCGAACAGATATTGCCGATATCGGTCGTCACCATGGCGTTGGCCGGCATCGCGCGTTCGAGTTCGCGGAGGATCC
Organism: Oceanibacterium hippocampi; assembly: GCF_900172325.1. Lineage (GTDB taxonomy): Bacteria > Pseudomonadota > Alphaproteobacteria > Sneathiellales > Sneathiellaceae > Oceanibacterium > Oceanibacterium hippocampi. The sequence continues at coordinate 298,991 of NZ_FWFR01000004.1, forward strand.
GGCGCGGCGGGACCGGGCTGCCGTCGCCCTGGCCCCAGCTGTCGAGTTCGGCCTCCCAGTCGCGCTTTTCCTTCTCGACGATGTCGAGGCGCGCCTCGCGGTTGTCATGGGCGGCGATCCTGCGGTTGCCAGTCTGCAGACGCTCGCGGATCGCGGCTGCGGCGAGGCGGGCGTCGCCGTTGACGGCGACGCTCACATCCTTGACCAGTCCGAGCACGCGATGATCGGCATCGACCTGCACGACCCTGGCATTCTTCGGCCAGTAGTCCAGGCCGTGCTGCGGCAGGGTGCCGAACGGGCCAAGGCGGGTGCCGAGTGCGAGCACCACGTCGGCCTGCGCGATCACCTTCATCGCCGCCTTCGAGCCCTGGTAGCCGAGTGGCCCGCACATCAGCGGGTGGCTCGCCGGAAAGGCGTCGTTGTGCAGATAGCTGGTGACCACGGGTGCGCCGAGATGTTCGGCCAGTGCTATCGCCTCCCGCTGGCCGTCGGCCATGACCACCCCGCCGCCGGCGACGATGACCGGGAAGCGCGCCGTCGCCAGCATGTCCGCCGCGGCGTCGAGGCTCCGCGGGCCGCCGGCGCCGCGTTCGACCTCCAGCGGCGGTTTCACCTCCCAGTCGACCTCGCCGTAGAAATGGTCGCGCGGGATGTTGATCTGCGTCGGGCCGCGCTCGGCCTTGGCCATGTAGAAGGCGCGGTGGGTCAGTTCGGCCAGGCGCTGCGGGCCGGTGACATGGGCCTGGTACCTGGTGATCTTGGAAAAGATCGGGATCTGGTCGGTTTCCTGGAAGCCGCCGAGGCCCATGCCCGTGCTGCCGGTTTCAGGGGTGATCGCGACGACCGGGGAATGGGCCCAGTAGGCGGCGGCGATCGCCGTCACGAAGTTGGTGATCCCCGGTCCGTTCTGGGCGATGCAGACACCATGCCGGCCCGAGGCGCGGCTGTAGCCGTCGGCCATGTGGGCGGCATTCTGTTCGTGGGCGACCGAAATGAAGCGGATGCCGGCCGGCTCGAAGATGTCGAGCGCGTCCATGTAGGCGGAGCCGACGATGCCGAACATGTCCGTCACGCCTTCCGCGACAAGCTGTTCCACGAAGGCTTCGGAAGCAGTCATTCGGGTCATGGTAACTCTCCTCGATTGGAAACAGGCGGTCGCAGCCGGGCGCGCGGCGTCAGATCGTTCCGAGGACGTCGCGCAGGGTTTCGAACAGCCGGTCTACATCGTCGCGCGCCATCACGAAGGCGGGTGCCAGGATCAGCGTGTCGGCGGTGACCCGGGTCACGAGGCCGGCCGCGAAGAGCCGCTTCAGGGTCTCGTAGCCGCGCGTGCCCGGGCCCTCGCCCTGCGCGAGATCGATGCCGCCGAGCAGGCCGAGGCCGCGGATGTCCCTGACCACGGGCAAGTCGGCCAGCGCGAACAGCTGTTCCTGGAAATAGGGGGCAAGCGCCGCGCCCTGGGCGAACGTGCCCTCGCTTTCGTAAAGTGCGAGCGTGGCGTTGCCGGCCGCGCAGGCGGCGGGATGGGCGGAATAGGTATAGCCGTGGAAAAGCTCGATCGTGCCGGCCGGCGCGCTGTTCACGATGGTGTCGTGGATCTCGTTCCGGAAGACCGCGGCGCCCATCGGGATCGCGCCGTTGGTGAGCGCCTTGGCCATCGTCATGATGTCCGGCGTCACACCGAAGGCCTGGGCGCCGAAGGCCGGGCCGAGCCGCCCGAATCCGGTGATAACCTCGTCGAAGATCAGGAGGATGCCGTGACGGTCGCAGATCGCGCGCAGCCGCTCCAGATAGCCCTTCGGCGGCACCAGCACGCCGGTCGAACCGGCGACCGGCTCGACGATGCAGGCGGCGATGGAGGTCGCGCCATGGAGGTCGACGAAGCGCTGCAGGTCGTCGGCCAGATCGGCGCCGTGGGCGCCCTGGCCCGGGGTCATGCGATTGGCGTCGAGATGGGTATGGCGGAGGTGGCTGACGACGGGCAGGGCGCTGCCGAACGCTTCCCGGTTCTTGACCATGCCGCCGACCGAGATGCCGCCGAAGTTGACCCCGTGGTAGCCGCGTTCCCGCCCGATGAAGCGCTGACGTTGCGGCTCGCCGTTGGCGCGGTGATAGGCGAGCGCGATCTTCATCGCGGTCTCGACCGATTCCGAGCCGGAGTTGGTGAAGAAGACATGGTCGAGCCCGTTTGGCGTGAGCGCGGCGACGCGGCGGGCGAGCTCGAAGGCGCCGGGCGTGCCATACTGGAAGGGCGGCGCGAAATCGAGCGTCGCGAGCTGGGTCGCGACCGCCTCGGTGATTTCCCTGCGGCCATGCCCGAGCGGAACGCAGAACAGGCCGGAGCAGGCGTCCAGCAGGCGGTCGCCGCGGTGATTCCAGAAGCTGACGCCCTCGGCCCGGACCAGCAGTCGCGGGTCCTGCCTGAAGTCGCGATTGGCCGTAAACGGCATCCAGTAGTTATCCAGCGAATTCGGGCTGACTTGTACGGTCATGTCGAAGGTCCGATCGTTGCCATGCGAACGGCCGTGCGCCCGGGGGCCTCGGCTTGTATAAGAGACTAGTGGGGTGGCGCGGCCGGTCAGTAGGACCAGAGCGCGGTGATTGCCTGCGCCAGAGGTGCGCGGATGGGACCAGAGGGCCGGTTCCGGGCCACTGGACCAACCCGAACATGCAATCTGGCCCTATAATGCGCCCGAGCGGGACCGCTAACCTTCGGGTAAGGGAGCACTTGAAGCGTGCTGTGGAGAGACGGCGATACCCGGCATCGGACTGTCGGGGAAATCGCCGCGGAAGGCCCGCACGCTGGACGTTCGACCAACCGTCGGTGGAATACGTGCCGGCGCAGCGTGAACAAGCATCAGGGAGACGACGGATATGACATTCGGCAGAAAATTGCTATCCGCGACGGCACTCGCCATGGTCTTCGCCGGCGCAACGGCGATCGGCGGCCCGGCGCCCGCACAGGCCGAGGCGAAGGCGGGAGGGACGCTCGTGATCGGCTCGACGCAGAAACCACGGCATCTCAATCCGGCGGTTCAGTCAGGCATCGCGACCGCCGTGCCCGGAACGCAGCTCTTCGCGACCCCTCTGCGGTTCGACGCGAACTGGAAACCGCAGCCCTATCTGGCCGAAAAATGGGAGGTCTCGGACAACGGCCTCGACATCACCCTGCACCTGCGCAAGAACGCCACGTTCCATGACGGCAAGCCGGTGACGTCGGAGGACCTTGCCTTCTCGCTGGAGACTGTGAAGGCGAACCATCCGTTCAAGACGATGTTTGCCCCGGTCACCAGCGTCGAGACGCCGGACGCGCATACCGCGATCATTCACCTGGCCCATCCGCACCCGGCGATCCTGCTGGCGATGTCGTCGGCCCTGCTTCCGGTCATTCCCAAGCATGTTTACGGCGACGGGCAGGACCTGAAGACCCACCCGGCCAATTCCGCACCGGTCGGCTCGGGCCCGTTCAGGTTCGTCGAGTTCAATCCCGGCGAGAACGTGATCCTCGAGAAGAATCCGGACTATTTCATCGAGGGGCGGCCCTACCTCGATAAGATCATCATCAAGAACTACAAGGACACCACCAGCCTGACGCTCGCCATGGACAAGGGCGAGATCGACATGTACCCGTTCCTGGAGGGCGCCCGGAACATCAACCGGCTGAAGGAAAACAAGGATCTCACGGTAACCTCGGACGGCTACGCCGCGGTCGGGCCGATCAACTGGCTCGCCTTCAACACGAAACGTGAGATCCTTGCCAAGAAGGAAGTCCGTCAGGCGATCGCCTACGCGGTCGACCGCAACTTCATCACCAAGGCCTTGCATGCCGGCGCCTCGACGATCGCCACCGGCCCCATCACGCCGGCGAGCCCGTTCTATACGGTCGACGTCGCGAAATACGATCTGGACCTCGACAAGTCGAAGGCGATGCTCGACGCGGCCGGATATCCCGAGAAGGATGGCGCGCGCTTCTCGCTGACCATCGACTACATTCCCGGCGGTGACGAACAGCAGAAGAATGTCGCCGAATATATCGCGTCGCAGCTCAAGAAAATCGGCATCGACCTGCAGGTCCGCGCCGCGCCCGACTTCCCGACCTGGGCCAAGCGGGTCAGCAGCCATGATTTCGACCTGACCATGGACATCGTGTTCAACTGGGGCGATCCGGTAATCGGCGTTCACCGTACCTACCTGAGCACCAACATCATCGAGGGCGTGATCTGGTCGAACACCCAGAGCTACGCCAATTCGGAAGTCGACAAGCTGCTCGACGCGGCCGCCAAGGAGCCGGACGAGGCCAAGCGCAAGGCCGACTACGTAGCGTTCCAGAAGATCGTCGCCGACGACCTGCCGATCTACTGGCTCAACCTGCTGCCCTATCACACCGCCTACAGCAATCGCGTCGGCAATCCGCCGCTGACGATCTGGGGCACCATGGCGCCCATGGACGAGGTCTATCTGAATAACTGACGGTGACGACGGTTTCGTGCGTTACAAAGGGCCGAGGGGAGCCCCGTTGCTCCCCCCGCGTCCTGCCTCGGACGCCTGAGGGTCGGTCATGAAGATTGCCGCCATCATTGCCCAGCGCCTGTTCTACGCGGCGATCCTGATCCTTGCCGTCCTGGTGCTGAATTTCCTGCTGCTGCACCTGGCGCCCGGCGACCCGGCCGAGGTCATCGCCGGCGAGATGGGCGGCGCGACGCAGGAAATGATGGCCGAGATCCGCGCCGCCTACGGCCTTGACCAGCCGCTGCATGTGCAACTCGGGATCTATCTCGGCCGGGCGCTGCAGGGCGATCTCGGACAATCCTTCTTCTACAATGCCCCGGTCGTGGGGCTCATTCTCGGCCGGCTCGGCGCGACGATCCTGCTGGTCGTGACCTCGCTTACCTTTGCCGTGGTCATCGGCACGCTGCTCGGCGTGCTCGCGGCGCGAAAGCCGACCGGGCTGTTCTCGAATGTGATTACCGTGCTGTCGCTTGTCGGATATTCGGCACCGGTCTTCTGGACCGGGATCATCCTGGTGATCGTCTTCGCCTGGGTCTTTCCGATCTTTCCGATTTCCGGGATGAGCGACATCCGGCTCGCCGGCGGCGGGATCGAGCATGTGCTGGATGTTGCCCATCACCTGGTGCTGCCGGCCTTCACGCTCGGCGTCATCTACCTGGCACAATACAGCCGGCTGTCGCGCGCCAGCATGCTGGAAGTGCTCGGCGCCGACTATATCCGCACCGCCCGCGCCAAGGGCCTTTCCGAGTCCGTCGTCGTCGGCAAGCACGCGCTGCGGAACGCCATCCTGCCGATCGTCACGATCGCTGGACTGCAGTTCGGCGGCCTGATCTCGGGCGCGGTGCTGGTCGAGACCGTGTTCAGCTGGCCGGGCCTCGGCACGCTGGCGCTCGATGCCATTCTTGGCCGCGATTATCCGACCATTCTCGGGATCCTGTTCTTTTCGGCGGTCATCGTGATCGTCGCCAATCTGCTGACCGATCTCTGTTACCGCCTGGTCGACCCGCGCATCCGCTCCGGAGGGCACAAATGACCGGTACCGAACAGGTCGCGGCCCCGGAAGAGCCGGGCGCCGCGCCGCTCAAGGTCGAGAGCCCGATCCGCGAAGCCTGGCGGATGTTCCTCCGCAACGGCTCGGCGATCGCCGGGCTGGTGCTGCTGATCGGCGTCATCCTGGTGACCTTCATCGGGCCGCAGGTCTACCCGGTCGATCCCTTCGAGATCGTCTGGGCGCCGCTGACGCCGCCGGGCGTCGACGCGTCGATCCCCTTCGGCACCGACTATCTCGGCCGCGACGTGCTGGCCGGGATCATCCATGGCGGTCGGGCAACGCTCGCGGTCGGGGCTTCGGCGGCGATCCTGACGGTCCTGATCGGCATCGTCGTCGGCGCGCTCGCCGGCTTCTATGGCGGCTTTGTCGACGAGATCCTGATGCGGCTCACCGAATTCTTCCAGGTCCTGCCGCCGCTGCTCTTCGCGATGGTGCTGGTGGCGCTGTTCACGCCGACGCTGACGACGGTGGCGGTTGCCATCGGCGTGGTCAGCTGGACGCAGACGGCGCGGCTTACCCGGGCCGAGTTCCTGAAGCTCAAGCAGCTTGAATATGTGACTGCGGCGCGCGCCATCGGTTCGCGCAATGGCCGCATCATCTGGCGCGTCATCCTGCCGAACGCGCTGCCGCCGCTGATCGTGTCGGCGACCCTGATCATCGGTGTCGCGATCCTCTTCGAGGCGGGCCTGAGCTTCCTCGGGCTGAGCGATCCGAATGTCATGAGCTGGGGCCTGATGATCGGCTCGAGCCGGTCTTACATCATCGATTCATGGTGGGCGGTGACGCTGCCCGGCGCGGCGATCTTCATCACCGTCCTTTCGGTCAGCCTGATCGGCGACGGGCTGAACGACGCGCTCAATCCGAAACTGCGCGAACGGTGAGGTGAGGGCGATGAGCGAACCGGTCCTCGAGGTCGACAACCTGTCGGTGACCTTCCGAACGCGGAACGGGCTGGCTCAGGTCCTGGACCATGTCAGCTTCTCGCTCGGGCAGGGCGAGACGCTCGGTATCGTTGGCGAATCCGGCTGCGGCAAGTCGATGACCGCGCTTTCGATCATGGGCCTCGTGCCGACCCCGCCCGGCCGGATCGCCGGCGGTGCGGTCCGCCTGCGCGGCGAGGACCTGCTGTCGGCCGGCGAGAGGCGCATGCGCTCGATCCGCGGCAACGAGATCTCGATGATCTTCCAGGAGCCGATGACCTCGCTGAACCCGGTCTTCACCGTGGGTGAACAGATCGCCGAAACCGTTCGCCTGCACGAGGGCCTGTCCCAGCGCGATGCGCTGGCCCGGGCGGTCGAGACGCTGAAGGCGGTCGGCATCCCGGCGCCGGAGAAGCGGGTCTCGGAATATCCGCATCAGCTTTCCGGCGGCATGCGCCAGCGGGTCATGATCGCGATGGCGCTGGCCTGCAATCCGTCGGTGCTGATCGCCGACGAGCCGACCACGGCGCTCGATGTCACCGTGCAGGCGCAGATCTTCGATCTCCTGCGGGAACTGCAGGACCGCACCAACGCCGCGATCGTGCTGATCACCCACGATATGGGGGCGATCGCGGAGACCGCCGACAAGGTCGTCGTGATGTATGCCGGCCGGATCATCGAAAGCGGGACGGTTGGCGAGATCCTCGCTGACCCGCGCCACCCCTATACCCAGGGGCTGATCGCCTGCGTCCCGCATTTTCTCGCCAACCCGCCGGTCGAGCGTCCGCCGCTGGTTGAGATTCCGGGCCTGGTGCCGCCGCTCAGCGATCTCGGCACTGGCTGCGCCTTCGCGCCGCGCTGCCGCCACGTGATGCCGCGCTGCCGGGGCGAGCGACCGCCGCTGATGGCGGCCGAACCGGGCCATGAGGCGGCCTGCTGGCTGCTCGACGAGGCGGTGCCGGCATGAGTGCGGCGCCTGAGACGGGGTCGAAGCAGGATTTCCTTCGGGTCGAGGATCTGAAGGTGCATTTCCGCCTGAACCGCAGGCTGTTTGCCGAGCAGCGGCTGGTCCATGCCGTCGACGGGGTCAGCTTCTCGATCCGGCGCGGCACGACCTTCGGGCTGGTCGGCGAATCCGGTTCCGGCAAATCGACGACTGCCTTCGCCATCATGCGCCTGGTCAAGCTGACCGGCGGACGGATCGACCTCGACGGCATCGACCTCGGCGGCCTGGAAGGCAAGGCGCTCCGCGAGATGCGCCGGCGCTTCCAGATCATCTTCCAGGATCCCTATTCCTCGCTCAATCCGCGCATGCGGGCCGGCGCGATCGTGCGCGAGCCAATGGACCTGATGGCGATCGGGAATCCGGAGGAACGCGACGGCAAGGTGGCCGAGATATTCCGCCGGGTCGGCCTTCGGCCGGAACAGCAGGCCTTGTTCCCGCACCAGTTTTCCGGCGGCCAGCGCCAGCGCATCGGCGTCGCCCGGGCGCTCTCGACCGAACCGGACCTGATCGTCTGCGACGAGCCGGTCTCGGCCCTCGACGTCGCCATCCAGGCGCAGATCCTGAACCTGTTGCGCAACCTGCAGCGCGAGCTCGGCCTCACCTATCTGTTCATCAGCCACGATCTCGGTGTCGTGCAATATGTCTGCGACGAGGTCGCGGTGATGTATCTCGGGCGTATCGTCGAGCAGGGCGACCGCATCTCGCTGTTCGGCAAGCCGCTGCATCCCTATACGTGGGCGCTGCTGTCGGCCGTGCCCTCGACCGATCCGGCGCTGCATTCCAAGGGGCGGCGGATCCGTCTCGTGGGCGATCCGCCGAGCCCGATCGACCCGCCGGCCGGCTGCCGGTTCGTCGCCCGCTGTCCCTTCGCGGTCGAACGCTGTCACGCCGAGAGCCCGCGATTGCGGACGATACATCCCGGACACAGCGTTGCCTGCCATCTGGTCGATGACGACGGCAACGCACCCCATCATCGCCTCGATTGAGCGCCACGCGCCGCCAGCCGAATATTAAGATTTCGGAAAGTATTTGGTCGCAAGCTCGAAGGGCCACAAATGGCCGCTTCCGGCATCGCCTGCCGGACCCGGCCGGACGATGGAGCGGCCGATGTACGAACATCTCTACGAGGCGCTGCATTTCATCGTTGCCCTGTTCGTTGGTTCGGCGGATCAGGATGCTGCCCTCGATATCGAACGCAGTGTCGCACAGCACTGCACCCTCACGGCCCATTGCAGCGGCAAGATCGGGCGCTTCGAGGGCGAGGTGCTGGTGTTCAGCGAATGGAGCGATTCCGGCGCCGGGCTGCCACCGGAATCGGACCCCTGCTTCTGCGTGATCCGCTCCGGTCAGTGACGCCGGTGGCCTAGGCCGTCACCGCGCGCCGGCCGAGACTGCGCCACAGCAGGGTGCCGATGATGCCGATATTCAGCAGATTCCAGGCGATCCCGTTCAGGAACGCCGCCTCGTACGATCCTGTCAGGTCGTAGATCCAGCCGGACATCCAGCCGCCAAGGGCCATGCCGAAGACCGTCGCCATGATGACCAGGCCGACACGCTGCCCGGCTTCGCGGGCCGGCAGATACTCCCGCACGATGATCGCATAGCCCGGCACGATGCCGCCCTGGCTGAGCCCGAAGATCAGCGAGACGACATAGAGCGAGGTCAGGCCGTCGAACGGCAGATAGAGGAAAAGCGCGATGCACTGGAGTGCCGAGCCGAGCAGGATGGTCCGGATACCGCCGATATAGTCGGCGAGAAAGCCAGACGCGAGACGGCTGACGATGCCGCCGGCAAGCATCAGCGACAGCATCTCGGCGCCCCGGGTGACCCCGTAGCCGAGATCGGCGCAATAGGCGACCGTATGGACCTGGGGCATTGCCATCGCCGTGCAGCAGGCGACGCCGGCAACGGCCAGCAGCAGCTGCAGGGTGCGCGGCGAGAGGCCGAGCGAGCCGTAACGCGGCACGATCGGTGGCGGCAGGCCGTCGGTCGACGGCATCGGTGCGTCGTCCTGCGGGCGCTGGCGTCGCAGCAGGAGGGTGAGCGGCAGGATCACGGCGAAGCAGACGATGCCGACGGTGATATAGGCGGAACGCCAGCCCTCGGACTCGGCGAGGCCGCGTATGATCGTCGGCCAGATCGCACCGGCGATGTAATTGCCGCTCGCCGCGGCGCCAACCGCGATGCCGCGGCGAATTTCGAACCAGTGCGAGACATCGGCGATCAGCGGCCCGAAGCTCGCGGCGGACCCGATCCCGATCAGCAGGCACTGAATCAACGCGAACTGCCAGATCCCTGTCGTCTGCGAGGCGAGAATGAAGCCGAGGCCAAGCGAGGTCCCCGAAGCAAGCATCGGCAGCAACATGCCGAGCCGGTCGACATAGCGGCCGACGATGACGCCGCCGAACGCGAAGCCGATCATGGTCATCGTGTAGGGCAGCGAGGCGCCGGCGCGGTCGACGCCGAATTCGGCCTGGATGTCGGGCAGGATGACGATGACCGCCCACATGCCGACGCTGCCCACGGTCGCGATCACCATCGAGACGGCCAGCCGCCACCAGGCATAGGCGCTGTCGATGTCGGCGCGGGTCCCGACGACACGCTGGCTCATGAAATTCACGGCAATGGCCTTCCAGGCTGACGATGCCCGCAGAGACTAGGCGAGCCTCTTCGTCAGAGCTATCGCCTGCGTTGTATCAGAGCTTTGCCCGGCGCGCAGGGGCGATCTGCGGTTCCTCGTCCGCGATCGACCGGACGAGGTCGGCAAGAGCCTCCACATTGCCGAGCATCGTCTGCATGGCCACGATGCGTGACGACAGGACTTCCCGATGGCGGGCGAGGACTTCCGGCAGGTCGACCGACGCATGCTGGCCGGCGCCCAGGAACAGCCCGAAGACCACGATCGGCGGGCCGTCGGGCCGGCAGGCGGCGAGCCACTCACCCAACCGGGGCGCTTCCTCCAGATAGGCCGTTTCGACGGTGCCGAAGCGTTGGAGCCGGCGCAGCCCCGAAGCGATCGCCTCGGCGCCGTCGCGGGACGCCGAGGGGCGGCTCGATCCGTGCCCGACGATCAGGATCGTAGCAGAGCCCGGGTCGAGGTCGCGTGATCGGCAAAGCGCGCCGATCTCGGCGGCGACCAGACCCGGCATGGCGGCATGGCAGCCGACCGGCCGGTGATAACGGATGCGGGGGTCGCTGGGGTCGGTGCCCATGAGGGACGGAATGCGCGTGCGGGTGAGAAATCCGTCGCTCATGAAAAGCGGAAAGATATCGACGGGCCCGTCGCCGAGCGACTCGAGAGACACCCTGATGCCAGGCTCGCCATGCAGCGCGGCGATGGCGACGCGGTCGTAGTCGCCGACCCCGCGCAAACGGTCGGCGATCGCCTCGGTCAATGCGATTGCCTCGGGCCGGTGGCTCGAACCATGCGCGATCAGCAGGGCGCGCCGCGGCTTCTCTCGGATCTCTTTTCGGGCTGGAGTCATGTCAGGAAGCGAGATAGGCGACAATGCCGCCAGGTCCAGAGCCTGTCGCAAAGAGCCGTCGTCTTCCGGCGATGCTGCTGCTACATCTTCGGGCATGAGCGATCATCCTTTTGCCGCCTATGTCCGTGCCCTCGGCCGCGGCCCGAAACTTTACCGGAATCTCGACCAGGAAGAGGCGTGCGAGGCGATGACGCTGCTGCTGGCGGGCGAGGCGACCCCGGAACAGGTCGGCGCCTTCCTGTTGCTGCTGCGACGGAACGGGGAGACGGCTGCGGAACTCGCCGGCATGGTCGAGGCGGCGCGAAGCCGCATGGCGCAGCCCGAGGGCCGCGTGAACGGGTTGCTCGACTGGCCGTCCTACGCCGACCGCCATCGCCAGCAGCCCTGGTTCCTGCTCGCCGCGAGGCTCGTCGCCGGAACCGGGCAGAAGGTCCTGGTACACGGCATCGCCGGGCACGAGGAAGGCCTTGCGCCGACACGGCCCGGTCTCGACATTCTGGGTATTCCGCGCGCCGTATCGCTGGCGGACGCGGCCGCCCGGCTTGCGGTCGAGGATATCGTCTATCTGGCACTCGAGGATTTCGCGCCCGAGATCGACCGGCTGTTCGACTATCGCCGACTGTTCGGCGTCCGGACGGCGGTGAATACCTTTGCCCGCGACCTCAACCCGCTGCGCGCGACGTACCAGGTTCAGGGAGTCTTCCATCCGCCGTATGTCTCGCTGCATCTGGGTATCGCGGAGCGGCTGGAGCAGCCGGTCGCGGCGATCTTCAAGGGTGTCGGCGGGGAGGTCCAGTGGAACGTTCCGAAGCCCTGCCGGGTAACGTTGCGCCGCGACGGCGCGGCTGAGGAAGTCACCTTCCCCGCGCTGGCGCCGGGCCGCGACCATGTCTGGCGCGAGGAGGATCTCGCGCCGTCACACCTGGCTGAACTCTGGCAGGGCACTCGGCGCATGCCGGTGCCGGAGGCTGCGGTGATCGGAACCGCGGCGATCGCGCTGCTGGCTTGTGGCAGGGCATCGACGGCGGAGGCCGCGATCGACGCGGCGAGTGCGCTCTGGGAAGGGCGCGACCGGCAGCCTTGACGCGGACCCGGTCTCAGCGCGCGAGCCTGGCCATGCGACCGAACAGCTCGACGATGTTCGGCGGTGCGGTGCTGCCGGAAAATTCCCGGTAGAGCGTATCGACATTGACCGCGATCCGTTCGCCGTCGCCCCAGGACGAGTAATCGTCGAGCGCGATGTCCTGCGCCGCCTCGAACGACGACATCCCGGCGTCAAAGCGCTTGCGGGCCTCGGCGCTGACATACTCCAGGTAGCCCTGGACCGCCGCGACACCGGCCTTGTCGGTGATCGGCCCGTGGCCCGGCACGATGGTCTCCACATCCATGGCGAGGATGCGCTCGCAGGCGCGAATCCAGTTGGCGACCGGGCCGGCCCACATGATCGGGTGTCCTTCGATGAACAGGATGTCGCCGGTGAAGACGGTCCGGTCGGACGGCACATGGACCAGCACGTCGCCCTTGGTGTGTGCCGGGCCGACCTCGATCAGTTCGACCGTCCGGTCGCCGACGCTCACCGTCAGTTCCCGGTCGAAGGTGCGGGTCGGCAGCGTCGTCTTGATGCCCTCGAAGTCGAAGGCGCCGAAGATCCGCTTCATGTAGTCGCCAAGTTCGCCCATCTGCGGCGCTGCCTTCATCATCTGGGCGAGCATCGCGGCGGGGACTTCCTCCATCTCTTCCGCGCTGGCCCGGCTGGCGATGATTTCGGCGCCCTCGACAAGCTCGTTGCCCCAGCAGTGATCGCCGTTGGCATGGGTGTTGACGAGGCATTCGATATTGGCCGCCGCCCTGGTCGCGCCGCGCATCGCGGCCAGCATCTCGCGCGTCAGGTCGAGATCGAAGAGGGTATCGACCAGCATCGATTCATCGCCGTCGACGATCAGCCCGGCATTGCTCCAGCCCCACGAACCGTCGGGCTGCATGTAGGCATAGACGCCATTGCCGAGATCCTTCAGCCCCTTGTCGTAGCGGCTTCGCGCCATGTTTCTTCCCTTCCCCAGGGCCTGCCGGCCTCAACGCCGGACGAAGCGGTTCTCCAGAATGCCGATCTTCTCGATCTCGAGCGTGACGACGTCGCCCGCCTCGGGAAAGCGGCCGATCTCCAGGCCGCAGCCGGTGCCGACCGTGCCGGAACAGACGATTTCGCCGGCATGGATCGTCTCCGACGCCGAGATATGGGCGAGAATGGCGTCGAAGCGATGCTGCATGGCCCGGCTGTTGCCGCCGCCGCGCCGTTCGCCGTTGACCCGGACCTCCATGGCGAGCGCGTAGGGATCACCGATCTCGTCGGCGGTAACGATCCACGGACCGAAGACGTTGCCGGTGTCGAAATCCTTGCCCTTGGCCGGGCCAAGCTGGCCGGCCATCTCGCGAAGCTGCGCGTCGCGGGCCGAGCAATCGTTGAAGATCGTATAGCCGAAGATATGCTCGGCGGACCGTTCCGCCGGGATGTCGACGCCCGTCCGGCCGATCACGCAGGCCAGTTCGAGCTCGTAATCCATGATGCTGGAATAGGCCGGCCAGACCACGTCGTGGCCCGGGCCGACGACGGAAAAGCGGTTGGCCTTGTAGTAGATCGGCTGCTCGTACCAGACCGGCGGGATCGCGCCCTTCTGGCCGGTCATCTTCTCGGCCGTGACAAGACAGTTCTGCAGATGCTCCTCGAAGACGAGGCAGTCGCGAATCTGGCGCGGCTCGGGGATCGGGGCGAGGAGCCGCAGGCCGTCGAGCGGAAGCACGGCGGACGCGCGGGGCGCCTCGGCAAGTGCGCGGCAGCCCGCGAGCGCGGCCTCGCCGCCGTCGATCAGGGCCAGCATGGAAGCGAAATGGCCGGATGCCGTGGCACCCGTGGCCGCCTCGGCGGCCGCGAGGTCGAGAACCTCGGCTTCGCCGGCCAGCACGAGGCCGACCCGGGCAGGGCCGTTGCTGTCGTTCCGGGACTGGAAGGTGCAGAGCTTCACCGGTTTCTCCCCCTTGCCGGTTTCGGTTATTCCTCGATGATCGCGACCGCGCGGGTCCAGCCCGCCGAGGCGCCGCGGATCTTCACCGGAAAGCAGGCGACGGTGAAGCCGTGTGGCGGCAGCGCTTCCAGGTTGTGCAGCTTCTCCAGGTGGCAATAGCCGATGTCGCGCCCGGCCTTGTGGCCTTCCCAGATGATCGAGGGGTCGCGCGCCTCGGCGTAGCGTTCCGCCGTGTAGGTGAAGGGCGCATCCCAGGACCAGGCGTCGGTTCCGGTGAGCCGGACACCGCGTTCCAGGAGATACATGGTCGCCTCGTAGCCCATGCCGCAGCCGGCATCGACATAGCCGTCCCCGCCATAGGCGCTCCCCGCGCGGGTATTGACGACGACGATATCGAAGGGCTGGATCTCGTGGCCGATCCGGGCGAGCTCGGCCTCGACCTCCGCCGCGGTCACCACATGGCCGTCGGGCAGGGCGCGGAAATCGAGCTTCACGCCGGGCCGGAAGCACCAGTCGAGCGGCACCTCGTCGATGGTGATCGCCCGCTCGCCCTTGTTCATCGTCGAGGCAAAGTGATAGGGCGCGTCCAGATGGGTGCCGTTGTGCGTGATCAGCTCGACCTTCTCGATCGCCCAGGCCTCGCCGTCCGGGAGATCCGCCTGGGTTAGGCCGGGAAAGAAGGCGGTCATCCCGTCCACCGACATCGAATGGTCGACATAGTCGATCTTCGGCCGGAACGGCGCAGGGTCGGAGACGACGTCGTTCTCCAGCGGGATGGAAATGTCGATGAAGCGGCGGCTCATGGCGCGGGTCCTTCCGAGGGCCGGCTGCTGTCAGGGGCGGCACGGCAAGCGCGGAAGCCGGCGGCGAGAAATGGCGTCAGGTGGTCGGTGATCCGTTCGAGCGACGCCGAACGGTAGTGCCCGTCGCTCAACCGGTCGACCCGTCTTGTTTCGGCGAAAATATGCAACATCGCCCCCATCAGGAAAGAGAAACCCCACATCACTTCCTCTTCGCTGCGGTCGGGCAGCGCGTGGCCGAATGCCGCGATGAAGCGCCGGGCGGTCGGGTCATACTGCTGGCTCAGCTGCTCGACATTGCGGACGTTCGGCGTGTTGGAGGCCTGGGCGATCAGCCGGGTGAAGCTTTGCCAGCCCGGATCGCCCGACAACCGGGCCTCCAGTATCGGGCGGACGAAGGCGTCAATCAGCGATTCGAGTGGCGGCGATGCCGGCGCATGGTGTCGCTCCAGGGCGTCGAGACGGCTCCGCCGGCTTTCGCCGAGATGGGCGCTGCGGCGCTCGAAGACCGCGCTCCAGAGCGCGTCCTTGCTGCCGAAATAGTAGTTCACCATCGAGGTCTGCACGCCGGCCGCCTCGGTGATCTGGCGAATTGAGACGCCGTCGTAGCCGTGATCGGCAAACAACGCTTCGGCCGCGTCCAGAATTCGCGACCGGCTTTCCTCCCCGGCGGAGCTTCGACGCGCCTGTGACATCCATTGATTGAACGTTCGTACAAATTTCTTGTCAAGGCGGTATCGGGATGCAATCATTTTTTCGTCAATCATAGAAAACGCGTCCCGGCCGGCCAGGGCTGCCGCCTCACAGTCGTATATGGGCAGGCGCACAGAGACCGGCACGGGAGGCCAAGAGGAGGAAGCGGCATGTTCGGGGAAATCGGCGGACTGATACGTCGTGGCGGCGCGTTGCTGTCGGTCGCGGCATTGGGGGCGGGGCTCGCGTTCGCGGCCGCACCGGCCTCGGCGGAGACCTACAAGTTGACGGCGGCGGCCGGTCATCCGCCGGTCTTCCTGTGGGTCAAGCTCCTGAGCGAGTTCTATATTCCGGAGGTCGACAAGCGTCTCGCCGCCGCCGGCGCGGACAAGATCGAATGGACGGAAGCCTACGGCGGCACCGTGGCCAAGATCGGCGGTGTGCTCGAGGCGATCGAGGAGGGCGTGGTCGATATCGGCTTCGTCGGCACCATCTTCGAGGCGCCGAAGATGCCGCTTCAGAATGTCTCCTATGTCTGTCCCTTCGGCAGTGCCGACATCGCCACGGTCAGCGGCGCGATCGTCAAGCTGCAAAGCGAGATCCCGGCGATGGCCGACAGCTGGACGCGTTACAACCAGGTCTATCTGGGCGGCGCCGCGCTTGACAGCTATCACCTCTTCACGAATTTCCCGGTCACCTCGGTCGCCGACCTGGCTGGCAAGAAGATCCTCGCCCCCGGCCCGTCCGCCAACTGGGTCAAGGATACCGGCGCGGTCGCGGTCGCCGGCAATCTCAAGACCTATTACAACGACATCAAGACCGGCGTTGCCGACGGCGTGCTGACCTTCACCACCGGGGCCTGGGCGTCCAAGGTCTTCGAGGTGGCGCCCTATGTCACCAAGGTCAATTTCGGCGCCCAGTTTGCCGGCGGCCTGTCGATCAACAAGGATGTCTGGGACGGCTTCTCGCCCGAGACGCAGAAGATCTTCCGCGACGTCGCGGCGGAATACGACGTGCGCTTTGCCGAGGCCCAGCAGGCAGCGGCCGACGCGCTGCTCGCCAAGATGATCGAGGGCGGCGCCAAGGTCTCCGAACTCGCGGCCGGCGAGCGGATGAAATGGGCCATGATGATCCCGAATGTCGCCAAGGAATGGGCCGCGACCCAGGACGCGGCCGGGCTTCCGGGAACCGAGGTTCTGAAGGGCTTCATGAGCACGATCAAGGCTTCCGGCGCGGACGTTCCGCGCGACTGGTCGGCTGAATGACGAGAGGCGCGGGCGGCGGCTGGCGCCGCCGCCCGATCATCGCGTTCGAACGCCTGATGGGGGTGATGAACGCGGTCGGTACGGCCTGGATCTTCGTCCTGATGGTTCTCATCAATGCCGACGTGATCGGTCGCGAGGCGTTCGCGGCACCGGTTCGCGGGGTTTCCGAGATCGTCTCGCTGTCGATTGTCGGCATCGTCTTCATGCAGCTCGCTCACACCCTCTGGGTCGGCCGATTCACCCGCTCCGACGCCTTCCTGACACGGATCCAGGCCCGCTGGCCGCGCTTTGCCGGCGGGCTCGAGACGGTCTACTGCCTGACCGGCGCGATCCTGTTCGCGATCCTGTTCTGGGCCTCGCTGCCGTTCTTCACGCGGGCCGTCGATATCGGGGAATATGTCGGCGCCCTCGGTGACTTCACGGCGCCGACCTGGCCGGTCCGGCTGATCATCCTGCTTGGCGCGGCGGTGACCTCGGTCGCCTTCCTGATCCTCGCCGCCGGCCATCTGAAGATCGCGCTCCGGGGCCGGGAGACGGCCGGGTGAGCGGGCTCGAGATCGGTCTCTGTTCGCTCGCCGCGATGCTCATCCTGATCTGGCTCGGCATGCATGTCGCGGTCGCGCTAACCCTGCTCTCGTTCCTCGGCGTCTGGGCGATCAAGGGCAACTGGGTGGTGGCGAGCAAGCTGCTGGCGCTGGCCGCCTATGATTCCATTGCCAGCCACATCTTCGGCGTCGTCCCGCTGTTCGTGCTGATGGGACTGCTCGTTTCGGTATCCGACATCGGCAAGGACACCTTCGAGATCGCGCACCGGATGTTTCACCGGGTCCGTGGCGGTCTCGGCATCGCCACAGTGGCGGCGAACGCGGTCTTCGCCGCGATCACCGGCATTTCCATCGCCTCGGCCGCCGTCTTCACCAAGGTCGCGGTGCCGGAAATGCTGCGGCTGGGCTATACGCCGCGTTTCGCCACCGGTGTCGTCGCCGGGTCGTCCGTGCTCGGCATGCTGATCCCGCCGAGCCTGCTCCTGATCCTTTACGGCTTCCTGGCGGAAACATCGGTCGGCGCGCTTTTCATCGCCGGGATCGTGCCGGGCCTCGTGCTCGCTTGTGCCTTCGCTGTCCTGATCGTCTTTCTTGCCCATCGGGTGCCGTCCTTCGTGGGCGGCGACGAGGGACGGTCGGTGTCGGCCAATGGCGAGGGCAATGACGCCGGGGCGCTCAGCCTGGCCATTATCCTCGCGAAGCTCGGGCCGATCGTGCTGCTGATCGGCCTCGTTCTCGGCGGCATCTATGGCGGCTTCTTCACGCCGACGGAAGCCGGCGCGGTCGGCGCGCTCGGCGCTCTGCTGCTGGCGCTCGCCAAGCGCAAGCTGAGCCTGCGCGGCTTCTGGCAGGTCCTCGTCGAGACCGGTCACGTGACCGTCTCGATCTCGTTCCTGATTATCGCCGCCTCGATCTACACGCGGATGCTCACGCTCTCCGGCATCCCGCAGTTCGTCATCGGCGGGATCGAGGGGGCGGAACTCGGCTTCGCCGCCGTGCTGGCGATTTACGTGGTGATCGTGCTGCTGATGGGCACGGTACTCGATTCGACCTCGATCATGCTGGTGTCGCTGCCGCTGATCCTGCCGGTCATGATCGGCTTCAATGCCGACCTGGTGTGGTTCGGGATCGTCACCGTTCTCGCGGTCGAGATCGGCCTGCTGACGCCGCCGCTGGGGATCGCGGTTTACGTGATCGCGAGCACGCTCGACGATCCGCGGATCAAGCTCGGCGACATCTTCATCGGCGCCGCGCCGTTCGCGGCGATCATGCTGCTGGTGCTGATCGCGGTGATCCTCTGGCCCCCGCTCAGTATCGCGCTGGTCTATTGAGGGGGATCGACGGTCGCCGATTTCGGCGCCGGTGCGGCGCGCTGGAAGCGGGCGGCAGCCTGTTCGACCAGCGGCGCGATGTCGCCCAGTGCCTCGAGTTCGATCTGGTCGCGGAACAGCGTGGCGAGGGTCAGGCCGCTCTTGCGGTCTCCGGCGGTGCGGTTGGGCAGGGCCTTCAGCATATCGAGGCCTTCGCGGAAGCGTGCTGCCGCCTCTTTCCGCCGACCGGTATCGGCGGCAAGGCGGGCGAGCAGGGCCAGCGCCTCGGTCAGTTCATGGCGATGGCGGCGGCGGTCGAGGGCGGCAAGATCGCGAAGCAGCGCGACCGCTTCCTCGCAGGCCGCGTGCGCGGTGCCGAGCCGGTTCGCGGCTGTCGCATAGGATGCCGCCCGGCGCAGCGCGCCCGCGAGATCGGGCAGATGGATCGGGTCGCGTTCGGTGGCCAGCGTCCGGTAAAGCTCGACCGCTTCGAATGCGATCGCCGACGCCTTGCCGAAGCGGTGCATCTGGGCATTGACCTCGGCCGCGTCCAGCAGCGCCTCGGCAAGTCCGGCGCCGGTACTTTCCGGTTGCCGGCTCTCGATCGCCCGATAGGCCGCGACCGCCGCGCTTGCCGCGGCGAGTGCTTCCTCGAGTTGTCCCGCGCGTCGCGCATGCCGCCCGAGATGCACGAGCAGGGGGGCGAGTGCGGTCAATTGTGAAGGTTTCACGTTGTCCCGGTCGGTCTGGTCTGTCCGCGTCGCAGGATACGCAAGATTGCCCGAAAGCGCCAATCCGGATCACGTCCGGCGCGGCGCAGGACCGGTTATACAGTTGGACTTTGGGCAATGAGTCCGGTTTAACGGGGGCGACGCTCAGTGGTGGTTCCGGAAACAGCCGGCGGCGGACGCCAAAGCAGGTAGTGATGCGTAATACGGTACTGTCGCAGGTCACGGGCGATGTCGCGCTCGACGCATTGCTGGACAGCATTGTCGATGCCGTCATCCTGATCGACGAGGGTGGCATCATCCGGCGCTTCAACAAGGGCGCTGAAAGGATTTTCGGCTATGGCCGCGATGAGGCGCTCGGTCGCAACGTCGCCATGCTGATGCCGGCCGAACATGCCACCCGCCATGACGGCTATCTGGCGCAATACCGGGAAACCGGCGAAGCCCGGATCATCGGCATCGGCAGGGAGGTCGTGGCCCGTCGCAAGGACGGGACGGAACTTCCAGTGGTGCTCTCTGTCGGCGTGCTCGAAATCCTCGGCGAGCGTTTCTTTGTCGGCAATATCCACGACCTGACAGTCGAGGCGCGTCTGCGTCAGCTGGCGACGGTCGATCAGCTGACGGGGGCGTTCAACCGTGGCCATTGCCTGGAACTCGCGGCCCGGGAGTTCAATCGCCAGCGCCGCCACGGCGGTTCGATTGCGGTGCTGCTTCTCGACATCGATCGCTTCAAGTCGGTGAACGACACTTTCGGTCATGCGACCGGCGACCTGGCGCTCAAGGGCTTCACGGACGCCTGTCGCGGCGATCTGCGCGATGTCGATATCTTCGGCCGGATCGGTGGCGAGGAGTTCCTGCTGATTCTTCCCGAGGCCGACCGGACGCAGGCGGAACTGGTGGCGGAACGGCTGCGTCGGGCGACCGAGGACATCGTCCTGCCGAACCCGGACGGCGAGACTTTCGGCTTCACGGTGAGCATCGGCATCGCCTGTGTCGAGCCGTCCGACGAGGCAATCGAGAATGCGATCCGGCGCGCCGACGCGGCGCTGTACCGGGCCAAGGCGGCCGGACGCAACCGGGTCGAGTTCCGCGCCGGCTGATATTGTTCCGGCATGCCGGATCAATTGCCATGGGCCGGTGCCGGCGCTAACACTGACGGCGGACCTTGGCGCCGTCAGAAGGGGAGAGTTCGATGCTGACCGACCGGCTGGAAGGCAAATGGCTTGATTGCTTCGAGGAAGTGCTGGCGCTGTCCGCCGTGAAGAAGGGCGAATCCGTCGCCATCCTCTCGGAATCGCAGTCCCGGGCGCTCAACGTCCAGCTCGTCGAACTTGCCCTGCACCGTCTCGGTGCGAAGGCCTATCACGTGATCGTGCCGACCCCGGCGCAAACCTTGCCGGTGCCGGTCCGCTCCACCGGCGCCTCGAACGCGCTGGCCGGGCAGGACGCGGTGGTCAAAGCGCTGGCCGCCGCAGACATGGTCGTCGATCTGACCGTCGAGGGCCTGTTGCATGCACCCGAACTGCCGGGGGTCGTGCGCGGCGGAACCCGCATGCTGTTCATCAGCAACGAGCATCCGGAAGCGCTGGAACGGCTCAAGCCCGACCCGGAACTGGGCGCCCGTGTCGACGGGGCGATCGCGATGATGAAGGCGGCGAGCGAGCTTCGCGTGACCTCGCCTGGCGGTACCGATCTCATCGTCGATGTCTCGGGCGCCCCGGTCGGCGGCGCGCGGGGCTTTGCCGCGGCGCCGAAATCGGTCGATCACTGGCCCGGCGGCCTGGTCGCCTGCTTTCCCAGGGCCGGCTCGGTCAACGGGCGGATCGTCCTCGACCGGGGCGACCTCAATCTCACCTTCAAACGCTACGTCGAGGAGCCGATCACGCTCCAGATCGAGGACGATTTCGTCACGACGGTCGAGGGCCGGGGCGTCGATGCCGAACTGCTCCGCAGCTATTTCGAGGTCTGGGGCGACCGCAATGCCTATGCGACCTCGCATGTCGGCTGGGGGCTCAATGAACGCGCCCGCTGGGATGCCGTCACGATGTACGACAAGCGCGACATGAACGGCACCGAACAGCGCACCTTCGCCGGCAATTTCCTCTATTCGACCGGCGCCAACCAGTTCGCCAAGCGCTTCACGCTCGGCCATTTCGATTTGCCGATGCGGCACTGCACGGTGCTGCTCGACAACCGGCCCGTCGTCGAGGACGGAAAGCTGGTCGGCTGAACCCCGCGTCCGTCCGGGCGCCTTGAAGTTGCCATGCCCGGTGCCACGTCCTGACTGAATGACTTCAGTGGAACCCAGGAAGGGATCGTCGGCATGACCCATCGGAAAATCATCCCGCTCGCGCTGGTACTTTTCGCGGCCGGATTGTCCGGTTGCGCCGGCAGCTTCTACAGCCGGACCTGCGAGGAACGGGGGCTGGTCAGCGGCACCGAGGCCTTTCAGCGCTGCCTCGCCGAACTGCAGCGGGAACAGGACGTCAATGACCGGATGAACAATCGGTACAAGAGCGGCGGCCCCTGAACCGGGGTCGTCGTCCGTACCGGTCGCCTCGGCTGGTCGAAGGGTCCGGGGCGTTCAGGGATAGGGCGAGCGGCGGATATTCTCGAGCACCTTGTGCAGGGTTTCGATGAGGCCCTCGACCGTCGCTGCGTCCAGACCCAGAACGGCGCGACGATAATGGCGCATGGCGATCGGCAGGATCGTCTCGAAGACGTCGTGCCCCTTCGCCGTCATGTGCAGGTTGACGATCCGCTGGTCCTCCGGCGGCGAGCGGCGCTTGACGAGACCGCGCTTGACCAGCCGTTCGACGACCCGCGACAGGGTCGATTGCTCGATGACCGTATAGACCGAGACCTCGCCGATGCTTCGGCCGTCGGCGACGCGGAGCACGGCGAGCACGCGCCAGTCGGGCAGCGTCATGCCAATACCGCGCAGTTCTTCCGCCAGATCGGTATTCAGCCGGTTGGAAATGCGATTGAGCAGATAGGGGAGGAAGTCGTCGAGGCAGAGCCCGTCCGCCAGCGGCGCCATTCCTTTTCCATCCTGCATGCGCTCCGTTTCCTCTTGCTCAACGCCGCATGATTGTCGGCAACCAGGTCGCAATGTCGGGGACCGCGACGATGATGGCCAGCGCGATGAGCTCCAGCACGATGAAGGGGGCAGCGGCCGCGTAGATCTGGCCGAGCGTGATATCGGGTGGCGCGACGCCCTTCATGACATAGAGCAGCAGCCCGAAGGGCGGCGTCGTGAAGCTGATCTCCATGACGATCAGCATCAGCACGCCAAGCCACAGCAGGTCGATCCCGACCAGCTTGGCCAGCGGAATGAAGAACGGCAGGGTGATCATGATCATGCTGACCTGATCCATGAAGGCGCCGAGGAACAGCAGCACGACCAGCATCGCCAGCAGGATCATGAACGGCGTGGCCTCGAAACTGTTGATCACGCCGAGCAGGCCATTCGTCGCGCCGGAGAAGGCGAGGATCTGCGAGAAAGTCACCGAGGCGACGATGATGAACAGGATCATCACCGCGATCTTCGCGGTTTCGCGCATCGACTTGATCATCACCTTGACGCTCAGGCTGCGATAGCCGGCGGCGGCGATCGCCGAGGCGGTACAGCCCAGTGCGGCGGATTCGGTCGGAGTCGCCCAGCCGGCGAGGATCGAGCCGACGACGACAGCGAAGATCCCGAACAGCGGCAGCACGTAGATGACGAAGGGGCGCCAGCGGTTCCAGCCCCGCACGGCCTCGATCTCGTAGGAGGGGGCAAGCTCGGGCTTGAGACCCGCCCGGATCACCACGTAACCGAGGAAGAAGATGCTCAGCATCAGGCCGGGAATGATGCCGGCGATCAGCAGCTTCGAGATCGAGATCCCGGCGAGACTGCCGAGCAGCACGGCCAGCGCCGAGGGCGGAATCAGCATGGCGATGCTGCCGGCGGCCATTATCGGGCCCATCGCGAGCGTCGGGTGATAGCCGCGCTTCAGCATGTTGGGCAGCAGCATGGAACCGAGCACGGCGGTATTGGCGATCGTCGAACCGGACAGCGAGGAGAAGATCGTTCCGCCGACGACCGACACGATCGAGAGCCGGCCCGGAACCCGGCTGATCAGCCGGTCGACCGCGTCGATCGCCTTGAAGGCGACGCCGGAGTGAAACAGGATCTCGCCCATCAGCAGGAAGAGCGCGATCGGCACAAGGGTGAAGGAGGTGAGCGAGGCCATCGCGTTGCGGGCGAGTTGCGTCAGGCCCGCTTCACCGCCCAGGAAGACGAAGGCGCCGACGATGTTGACGCCGAGAAAGGCGAAGGCGACGGGCAGCCCGATGGCCATCAGCGCGCAGAGCAGCCCGAGCATCAGGACGAGTGCGGAAAGCCAGTCCATTCTCTCAGAGTCCGTCCAGCACGGTGTCGTTCCCGGCCTCCGTCCTGCCGCGCACGGCGCGCACGAGACGGACGACGAATTCGATTGCCAGCAGTGCCATCGATGCCGGCAGCACGGCGAGCAGCCACCATTCGGTGACGACCAGATCCTTGAAGATCAGCGAGTTCGACTCGGCCGAGGCGATCGTCGCGGCGAGGCTGTACCAGAACAGGATGAGCGAGATCGCGAGGCCGATCAGGTCGGTGACGATCTCGAGCGCGAGCGCCGCCCGGCGCGGCACGTTTCCGACAACGAGATCGACGCGCACGTGTGCGCCGAGCCGGAGCACCCAGGGCGCGGCAATGAAGGTCGCTCCGTAGAGCGCATATTCGGAAATCTCGATCAGCCAGCCGAAATTCCCGAGCCCGACATTGCGGATCACCACGTCGATGCTGACGAACAGTGCCAGCAGGACGAAGACGAAGCCCGCGAGCAGGCCGCAGGCATCGAGCAGCGTCGAATAGAGGGACGCCAGTTGCTTCATGTTGTCACCAGAACACGGGGGCGCGAGCGACGCACGACACCGGCCGGAAGATACCGGCCGGTGTCGGCAGTCGGCAAGATTACTTGCTCAGCAGCTCCTGGAGCTTCGGACCATGCTCGGTGTTGGCCTCGAGGAACGCCTTCCAGCCGGAATCGTAGGCCAGTTGCAGGTAGTCATCGGCAACCTGGCCCTCGAAGGTGATCGCCTGGATGCCTGCCTCGGTCTGCCGGGCGATTTCCTTCTCGGCGATTGCCTTGTCCTCCTCACAGAGCGATTCCAGCCACTGGACGGCGCTGTTGATAACGCCGCGCTCGGCGTCGCTCAGCTTCTTCCAGCTGTCGAGGTTCATCAGGATCTCGACGGAGGCCCGGTAGAAGCCCGGGTCGACACGATACTTCGTCACCTCGTGCCAGCCGAGATCGAGCACCCCGACCGTGGGCCAGCCGTAGCCGTCGACCGTGCCGCGCTCCAGCGCGGTGTAGACCTCGCCCGGCGCGGTACGGATATTCTCCGCCCCCATGGCGGCGAAGAAGGCGCGGTAGATCGGCGTCACGCGGATCTTGAGGCCGGTCAGGTCGGGCTTGTCGATCTTCTTGTTGAGATAGATGTGGAAGGGGACGCAGTCCTTCTGGCGGGCCAGGAGTTCGGCGTTCACCTTCTCGTTGTGCAGCTTGTTCATGTATGCCCAGGCGCCGTTCTGCCGTTCCTCCTGGATCGTGTAGCGCGACAGCTTGATGGCGTCGGCCTCCGGCAGCAGGTTGGTGTAGAAGGCGCCCGGCAGATTGCCGATATCGACGACGCCGGTCTTGACGGCGTTGCCGAGCTCGAACGGGTTCATCACCTTGCCGCCGCCGCCGACATAGTTGATCTGGATGACGCCCTTGCCGGACTCGTTCACCTTGTCGATGAAGCGCTGGAAATTGACGCTGAACGTGGTGTCGTCGGCGAAGGCGCTGACCGCGCGGAGCGTGGTCTCGGCCGAGGCGCTGCCGGCCGCCGCGAGAAGCGCGGCGCCGCAGGCGGCGGCGATGAGGTAGCTGGTCCGTTTCATGGTTTCGTTTCCTCCCTTGTGATGATGGGATCTAGGCGACGTTGCGCCTGGACCCGTCCCCTGATGCTTCCCCGGTCGTCTCCAGTGCCTGGTGAAGCGCCGTTCCCTTGTCGTCGGCGAGCGCCGCGGCGATGCCGTCGGCCAGTGCCCGGGCCGGATCGGTCGGCCCCTGGCCGGTCAGCGCCGGCTCCACGATACCACCGATCAGCAGTTCGAAGTTGGCCCGTCCGCGTTCGTGCGTGTCGCCATAGCCCTTGATCAGGCGGGCCAGCTCGGCCACCTGCATGGCGAAGTCCGGTCCGATCCGCCCGGCGCGCTCGATCAGCTCGAGCCAGCGTCCGATGCCGGCCTGTTCCTCCTCGAAGCGCAGCGAGCGGCGACGCCAGCCGCGAAGACCGGCGAGCAGGCGCAGCCGGAGATAGCCGCTGATGCTGTCGGTGCGGAGCCGCATCGTGAAATGCAGCTGGCGGGCCCGTTCGCTGCGGGCGGCCCAGCGCCGCACCGTGCGGCCGAGCCCGGCCGGCAGCACCGAGACGATCTCCTCGATGCCGGGCTTCAGGAACTCGCTGATCCGGACCGGCTCGTCGGCCTTCGCGCCGACTTCGGCACGTACCGCGGTCAGCCGGTCGGGCCGGGACTTCTGGTCGGCGACCCGGATGACGTCCTGGTAGGCCATCCAGAGCGCCAGGTAGCGTCCGGTTTCGCGCGTCAGGGGAAACTCGCCCCCGGCCGTGCCGAGAGTCTGCTCCTGGGCCAGGATCCGCTGCATGCGGTCGAGATAGAGCGCCCCATAGGCGGGATCCTGGAAGTCGATCACGCGCCGGAGGCCTTCGCCCAGGATGGCGTGGCAGGCAGCGGGAAACTCCGCCTGAAGCTGCGCCTCGAGCCCGGATGCGCTGAGTGCCCGGGGCCTGGCCGGTGCGGCCGTCGCCTTCGGACCTTCGCCGCGCACAGACGCGCGCCCGGCATTGAAGCCGCGCAGGCTCGCCTCGACGGCAACGCCGCCGGCGCGGATCGCCGCCTCGAGCCGCTCCGCGCCGACCGGCAGGATGTCGGCTTCGGCGATGGCGCCGAGAATGACCGCGTTGATGACCGTGCCCTGTTCGCGGGCAAGCGCGGCGAAGTCGCTGAGGATCGGCCGTTTTGCAAGCGTCCCGGCGGCGCGCACGATCCGCGAATGGTCGATCAGCCCGTCGCCCAGCGCGGTCTTCTCGCCGATTGCGTAGATCCGGTGCGAGGAGGCGACGAGCGTCGTCCGGTCGGGGGTCACGAAGCCCATTTCCATGGCGCGCCCGGCCTCGACCAGCTCCGACGCGACCATCAGGTCGATACCGCCGGGACTCGGATAGAGACCGAGGACCGGCGCGCCGTCGTCCAGCGGCGCATCCCGGTCCGGATAGATCTCGACATAATAGGTCGTCGCGCCGGTCCGCTGGGCGACGCCGGGGATCGAGGTCTTCTGGACGGGAAGCCCCTCGGCGGTCGCCGCCTCGACCAGCCAGTCGGTGAGCACGCCACCGCCTTCACCGCCAAGCGCAGCGATGAGGATCGCGACCGGGCGGGTCATGACGCCTGTGCCGCGTTCGGGGACTTCGGCGTCAGCCAGCCGATCACGCGGCGGCGGACGGCTGCGAGCAGGCGGTCGCCGAGCCCGGGATTCTGCACGATCTCGGCGCGGTAGAAGGAGGGGCAGAGCACGGCGGCGTCCGCGACCTCGCCGCACAGGCCACAGCCGACGCAGCTCTGGTCGACATGGGCGACCGGATCGCGTCGCAACGGATCGCTCGACGGCTTGACCGTCAGCGACGGGCAGCCCGACAGCCGGATGCAGGCGTGGTCGCCGGTGCAGACATTCTCATCGACGCCGAAGCGGGTGCGGACGACGCGCTTTCCGGCGGCCAGCTGCTTGCGGATCAAAGGCTTGATGCGGCGCTGGCGGGCGAGCTGGCATTCGCTCTCGGCGATGATGACCTTGAGGCCGGGAAGCTTCGTGGTCATGGCCTCTTTAAGCGCCTTCTTCATTTCGCCGACGCGGTAGGTGGTGATCGTCTTCAGCCATTTGACGCCGACGCCACGCAGGGCGTGCTCGATGTCCTGGCCGGTCGGCTCGTTGGCGAAATTCTTGCCGGTGGACGGGATATACTGCTGACCGGTGGCCGAGGTGTAGCCGTTGTTCATGATCAGCAGGATCGAATCGTTCTTGTTGAAGACCGCCGAGGTGACGCCGCTGGTCAGGCCGTTATGCCAGAAGCCGCCGTCGCCCATGATGCTGATGACGCGCTTGTCGAAGGCCGGTCCGACCGCGGTCGAACTGGCCAGACCGAGGCCGTAGCCGAGCACCGAGTTGCCGATATTGAACGGAGCCAGCGTCGAGAAGGTATGGCAGCCGATGTCGGCGGCGACATGAATCCTGCCCATGTCGCGCTCAAGCAGCTTGATGGCGCTGAATACCGGGCGTTCCGGGCAGCCGGTGCAGAAGCCGGGCGGCCTCTTCGGCATCGGCGCGCCGAGCAGTTCGGCGGCCTCGGCCTTGATCCGGGCGATCCGCGCCACCTCGGCGCCGAGCGGCGCCAGCTCGATACCGTCCGGCACCGCGCCTTCCAGGAAGGCGACGAGCCCGTTCAGCAGGACCTCGGCGGTATATTCGCCGGCCATCGGCAGGACGTCCTTGCCGACCAGCGTGGTGTTGAGATCGGCCTTGCGGAGCAGGGCATGGAGCGCGTCTTCGAGAAACGCGGGCTGGCCTTCCTCGACCACCAGCACCGCGCGTTTGCCGGCGCAGAAGCCGGCGACCTCGTCCGGCACGAGCGGGTAGGTGACGTTCAGAACGTAGAGCGGGATGTCGGTGCGTCCGAAGGCGTCGGCGAGCCCGAGCTGCTGCAGGGCGCGGATCACCGAATTGTAGAGCCCGCCCTGCATGACGATGCCGACATCGTCGCTGGCGCCTGCGAAGATCTCGTTGAGCTTGTGGTCACGGACGAGATCGACCGCCGCCGGGAAGCGCCGCTTCACCTTGTCCTGCTCCTGCGTATAGGTGGAAGGCGGCAGGCAGATGCGCTCGTAGTCGAAGTCGGGCTCGCTCAGCAGGTCGTTCCGGGAGATTGCCGGGCGCTTGTTGTCGCTGGTGCGGAAACGGCCATGGACATGGCAGGCGCGGATCCGGAATTCCATCATCACTGGCGTGCCGCTGGCCTCCGAAAGCTCGAAGGCCTGCTCGGTCAGGCGTACCATCGTCGGATGATGGGGCCGGGGGTCCATCAGCCACATCTGCGACTTCATCGCGAAGGCGTGGCTGCGCTCCTGGATGATGCTGGCGCCCTCGCCGTAGTCCTCGCCGAGGATGATGAGCGTGCCGCCCTTGACGCCGGCCGAGGCGAGATTGGACAGCGCGTCCGAGGCCACGTTGGTGCCGACGGTCGATTTCCAGACGACGGCGCCCCGCATCGGATAGTTGATCGAGGCGGCGCACATCGCCGCCGCGGCGGCCTCGTTCGGACAGGCCTCGAAATGGATGCCCATGTCGTCGAGGATCGACCTGGCATCCGCCATCACGTCGATCAGGTGCGAGACCGGCGCCCCCTGGTAGCCGCCGACATAGCTCACGCCCGACTGCAGCAGCGCCTTGGTGATGGCGAGGATGCCTTCGCCCTCGAACAGCTCGCCGTCACCGAGCTTGAGCTTCTCCACCTCCCTGGCGAATGAGCGTTCCATCGCACCCTTCCCGTCGCATTGCCGTTACCCCGCCGTGATCGCCCGACGGGAGAAATATGCATTTGCAAACATATCGCCGGAACCGGGGCATGCGGTCAAGGGCGATCGCGAGCGGCGGTCGGGAATCCGCTCAGCGCCAGCCGCACATCCCTTCGACGTTGCGGGCGAGCGCGACCAGGCGGGGAGCGATCTCGTTGCGCAGCCAGTCGAGGTCGACGCGGTAGCGCGGGCCGCCGGCGTTGAGGGCGGCGAGCCGGCCGTTCGGCTTGTCCCGCAACGGCACGCCGACGGCGAACACGTCCCGCTGCCAGTCGCCGGCCGAAAGGCAGAAGCCGGCGGTCGCGTAGTCCTCGAAGGCCTGCTCGATGCCGCGGGCGATGCGCGGCCAGTCGGCCGGATCCGCTTCCCGGCGGATGGCGTCCAGCAACGGCAACCGCTCGGCCTCGTCGAGCGCCGCCATGTAGGCCCGCCCCATCGATGTGAGCGCGAGCGGCAGGCGCGATCCGATGTCGAGGTAGAGCGCAAGGTTGCCGCGCCCCTGGCAGATCTCGACATAGATCATCGCGAGATCGTCGCGGCTGCCCATGGCGACGGCGAGATCGGCATCGCGCGCGAGTTCGGCCATCATCGGGCGGGCCAGGCTGCGCAGCCGATTGTTGGCCAGCACCGTATAGCCGAGCGCCACGACCGCCGTGGTCGGTTCATAGGCGCCGCGTTCGCCGCGCTGGGTCAGGTAGCCGAGCCGGGTCAGAGTGCTGGTCAGGCGCGATACGGTCGAACGCGGCAATCCAGTCCGGGCGGAAAGAACCTGGTTGTTGAGCGGGCCCTCGCCCGGGCGGAAGGCACGGAGGATGTCGAGGCCGCGGGCCAGCGCGGTCACGAAATGGCGATCCTTCTCGGTGTCCCGTTCGCCTTCCGGGTTCATCTGCATCCCGGGCGCTTCGGCGCTGGGGTCGGTCATGCTGCCGTCCGTCATGGTTTCTTTCTTTTTCCGTCGATCGCGTCACGTGTCCTTTGCGCGTTATCGGTACTTTACCCGCCATGTCATTCATAGCAGAATAGATTTCTGCATGTCGGAACGGACGCAACGCGGCGTTATCGGCGATTGGATAATAAAATCGCAGATCCCTTGGGAGGGAACAGGATGAGAATTAAGCCTATCGTGGCAGCGCTCGGCGCTGCTTTCGCAGTGAGCGCCTTTGCCGGCGGCGCCTTTGCCGCCGAGGTCAAGTTGCCGTCGACGATGGCCTGGACCGCCTACAACACCGGCACGACCGGATACAACCAGTCGGTCGCCATCGGCGCCGCGCTCAAGGACAAGTACAACGTTACCCTGCGCGTCATCCCGGGCAAGAACGACGTCTCGCGGCTGACCCCGGTCCGCCAGGGCAAGGCCCAGTTCTCGGCCAACGGCATCGGCACCTATTTCGCCCAGGAGGGTGTCTTCCAGTTCGGCGCCAAGGGCTGGGGCCCGCAGATGATCCGCATGGTGATGGCATCGCTTTCGGACGCCAATCTCGGTGTCGGGGTCGCCGCCGATCTCGGGATCAAGACCTGGGCCGATCTCAAGGGCAAGCGGGTCGCCTGGGTTCGTGGCGGCGATGCCCTGAATATCGGGGCCGAGGCCATGCTGGCCTGCGGCGATCTCACCTGGGACGAGGTGGAGAAAGTCGAATTTCCGGGTTACGGCGCATCCTGGGATGCGCTGGTCAGCAACCAGGCCGACGCCGCCTTCGCCTCGACCGTGTCCGGCCCGACGCGGAAGCTCGAGGCCTCGCCGCGCGGTATCTTCTGGCCGCCGGTGCCCCATGACGATGCCGGCTGCTGGGAGCGGATCGCCAAGGTTGCCCCCTACTTCGTGAAGTCGATGGGCACTCTCGGTTCGGGTGGAATCTCGGCGGACAATCCGCACGAGGGCGCCGCCTATCCCTATCCGATCCTGATGACCTATCCGGATCGCGACAACGAGCTGGTTTACTCGGTGACGCGGACGCTGAACGAAGAGTTCGACGTCTACAGCCAGGCCGAGCCGGCCGCCAAGGGCTGGGCGATGGACAAGCAGAGCTTCCAGTGGGTCGTGCCCTACCACGACGGCGCGATCGCCTATTTCAAGGAGATCGGTGTCTGGACCGACGCCATGCAGATGCACAACGACAAGCTGGTCGAGCGCCAGAATGTCCTGCATGCAGCGTGGGAGCAGATGAGCTCGAAGGACGGGCTGGATGACGAAGCGTTCCAGACGGAGTGGATGAAGGTCCGCGCCGCGGCGCTTGAAAAGGCAGGCTTCGAGCCGGTATGGCGCTAACCTCGTCAGAGGTAAAGCCGGCGGAGGTGGAAGTAGGCCGCCACCGCCGGCTGTCCCCTGCGTGGCGGGGGGTGATTATCCTCGCCGCGACGCTGGCGATCCTGCTCAGCGTCAACCAGTTGTTCAATCTCAGGTTCTTTGTCGGGTACACGATGCTCGACAACCAGTATCTCTATTCGCTGCTGGGCCTTCTCCTGCCGCTCACCTTCCTCGCGTTCCCGATCCGCGGCGGCATGACCGACCGGCGGCTGCCCTGGTATGACGCGCTGCTGGCGATCGTGACGATCGTCGTCTGCTGCTACTTCGTCGCGACTTCGGAACAGAATGTCGACGAGGGCTGGGAGTTTGCCGCGCCCGAGCAGGCGGTCTGGTTCTCGGTGGCGCTCTGGGGCTTGCTGCTCGAGGGCTGCCGGCGCGCCGGCGGGATCGCGCTGTTCATCATCGTCTTCATCATCTCGCTCTACCCGACCTATGCCGACATGGTGCCCGGGCCGATCTCGGGCTTCGCCACCACCTTCTCGGACACCGCCGCCTATCACGCGCTGTCGACCGAGAGCGTGCTCGGCATCCCGATGCGGGCCTTCGGCCAGCTCGTCCTGGGCTTCCTGATCTTCGGCGTCGCGCTCCAGCATACCGGCGCGGGCCGCTTCTTCATCAATCTCGCCTTCGCCCTGCTCGGCCATGTCCGGGGCGGGCCGGCAAAGGTCGCGATCTTCTCCTCGGGCCTGATGGGCTCGATGAGCGGCAGCGTGATCACCAACGTGCTCACCACCGGCGTGATGACCATCCCGGCGATGCGCCGGGTCGGCATCTCGCGTTCCTATGCCGCCGGAATCGAGGCCTGCGCCTCGACCGGCGGCGTGCTGATGCCGCCGATCATGGGCGCGACCGCCTTCGTGATGGCATCGATCCTGAACGTGCCCTACGCCGAGATCGCGATCGCCGCGGTTATCCCCTCGGTGCTCTACTTCTTCGGCCTGTTCATGCAGATCGACGCCTATTCGGCCCGCGAAGGGCTGAAGGGCCTGCCAGCGGAGGAAATGCCGACGCTGCGCGAGACCTTCAAGGAAGGCTGGTACTTCGTCGCGGTCTTCGTGCTCCTGGTCTGGATGCTCGTCTATCTGAACCGCGAGGCGCTGGCACCCTATTACGCGACAGTGCTGCTGATCGCGATCAACCAGGTCACCTCGCGCGGCGGCGATCGCTGGGACATGAAGAAGCTGCTGGCCTTCGTCGAGGGTGTCGGCCTGCTGTTCGCCGAACTCGCCGCGATCCTGGCCGGCATCGGGCTGATCGTCGGCGCGCTTTCGGTGACCGGAATGGCGGGGACGCTGGTCAACGACCTGATCCATATCGCCGGCGGGTCGACGATCCTGCTGCTGGTGATGGGGGCGATCACGAGCTTCATCCTGGGCATCGGGATGACCGTGACGGCGGCCTATATCTTCCTCGCCATTGTCCTCGCGCCGGCCCTGATCCAGGCCGGCCTCGATCCCTTCGCGGTGCATCTGTTCATTCTGTACTGGGGGATGCTGTCCTACATCACGCCGCCGGTGGCGCTCGGCGCCTTCGCGGCCGCAACGCTTGCCGGGTCGACCCCGATGCGGACCGGGTTCGAGGCGATGCGGCTCGGCAGCATCATCTATTTCATCCCGTTCTTCTTCGTCTTCAACAGCGCCTACATCATGCGGGCGCCATGGCCCGAGGTGCTGACGGTCGCGGCCGGCGGCCTGTCCGGCGTGGTGCTTCTGGCGGGCGGTCTGCAGGGTTACCTGATCGGGATCGGCACGCTGAAGGGCAACCCCTTCGTCGAATGGCCGGTCAGGCTGGCGATCGCGGTCGGCGGCATCCTGCTGGCCACGCCCGGCGGCGGGCTGGTGCCGGTCAGCAATACGGAACTCAACCTGGCCGCTCTCGTCATTGCCGGGCCGGCGGCGGCGGTCGCCTTGATGCTCAATCGCCGGGCGGCCTCCAGCCCGGCGATCTGATCCAACGAAACGCCGGCGGGCGGGGGTGCGCAAGTCCCTTTACCCGCCGGCGATCTTGGCTAGGATCGCCGCTTCGCCGAAGCGGAGTGATCCCATGTCCGACTATGATAGCCACCTGACGCAGCTCGGCGGTCCGGCCGCCATTCCCGAAACGCCTGAAAAGGCCAAGCTCGAGCGTGTCCCCAACCCGCATCCGGACAGCCTCTACGTCGCCCGCTTCACCTGCCCGGAATTCACCTCGCTCTGCCCGGTCACCGGCCAGCCGGATTTCGCCCACCTGGTGATCGACTATCTGCCCGGGCCATGGATCGTCGAATCCAAGTCGCTCAAGCTCTATCTCACCTCGTTCCGCAATCACGGCGCCTTCCATGAGGATTGCACGCTGTCGATCGGCATGCGGATCGCTCGGGAAATGGAAGCCCGCTGGCTCCGCATCGGCGGCTACTGGTATCCCCGCGGCGGCATCCCGATCGACGTCTTCTGGCAGACCGGTGAGCCGCCGAAGGGGCTCTGGCTGCCCGACACCGGGGTCCCGACGTATCGCGGACGCGGCTGAGCAGCGCCAGGCGTCAGTTCTGTACGCGGTCCTTGATGACGTAGAGACCGTTCTCGATGCCGGTGAACATCTTCTGGGTTGAGGGGAGCCTCTAGGCTTTTGATTTCCTTTTGTTTTCAGCATCGTTAATAGCGATCACTGGTAACTCTTTGAGAGCAAAGGGAAACGAAATGCACACTGAGCGGCACACTGCGATCGACACGGACGCACTCGCTGACGTGCGGGCGCTGCTGGAGGAGGAAGCGTCCTACTTGTTCACCTACAGCACGGACCCGGACGAACGCGAGCCTTGGGAGCGCTGCCAGCGCGCTATCGCGACCATCGACCGCATACTCAACGGCACGGCCGCGCACGCGCCGGTGGAGGCGTGGGCTGTGAAGAAGGCCGGCGACCCCGTTGAAGTGCGAAACATCCGCCCGACAGAGGAGGCCGCCGAAGCTGCGCTTTATCAAGCGCGCACGGGTGGCGGCATCTATTTCGGCGACGATGACGGCTGTTCTGTCGTCCCCGTCAAGATCACAGAAGTCGCAAAGGAGAGCTGAGATGTTGAAAGCCTGTCTCACAGCCGTCGCCCTCGCGGTGTCCCTCGCCAGCCTGTCCGCTTGCAACCCCGACGCCGGCCGAGGCGTCGTGACGGAGGTCCACACATGCTCTGCTGGTGGCTTCATGAGCACCAGACTGTGCCGCGTATCCGTGAAGCTGGACGACGGAACGCGCGTCCGGGTCACGGCGGAAGCGCCGGTCGCTTCAGGAGACCGGATCAGGTTGTACGGCGCTCGCCGCAACAGAGGTGTTGTCCTATGACCCCCACAAACGCCGACATCGAACGTCAAATCCGCCACGAGATGTCCTGCGTCGACGAGGTCGTGAAGCGTTACCGGGCCTCGCTCTCGACCGTGACCGACAGGGGCAACGTCCGGCACGCAACGCTCGCCGAGACGGGCCCGGGATCGCACATCATCTCCGCCCTGATGCCACGCCTGACGGCGGCTGTCGCGTCCTCCCAGGCGTTCGCCGCCAGCCGGATCGCGGAGGGCGGTCGGGGGCGCGCAGCCAGAAGGAGCAGCGCATCATCGACACCCTGGAGCCCGTCATGACCCAGCACCGCCTTGTGGTGGACGAAGAGGTCGCGAGGGGCGGGGAGGGGTGGAAGAGCCTGGCGCTTGAGATGAATTTTATTCATCAACTCACCCACATCACCCGCGAGCGGAACTGCCTGCGTCACGATGACCGCGTCGACTGCGTAGCGGGGGCCGTGGGGCACCTGGTCCGTGTCCTGGCGCAGGACCCTGAGCACGCCCGAAAGACCCTCCTGGAGGACGAGAAGGACCGCTGGATCGCCCAGTGGTTCAATGAGGCCGCTGAGTCCGGCCCCAGGTTCGGCCGCAGGGGCGTCATGAGGAACGGGGAGTTCACCGAGGTCTGGCAGGTGAGCTTCTGAACGAGTCCGCTGGGAGTCCCGGAAATGGGCCCTCAGCGGCCGTTAGGTTCGGCCCCTATAAGAAGGTGGGTGGGGGCGTAACGGGGCCTGAGGGGGCTCTGGAGGCCCAGCAATAGCCCCTCTGTCGCTCTACAAGCGGACGCTAGTACCGATCGAAAAATGGTCTGCGGTTCATAGACCCATATTAGGGGGCGCGCGAGCAGCAGTTCCCCCCTGGCCCCCCTTCGCCTCCCACGGCTGACCGGGGGTGGGGGGTCGCGCCTCAGCCACGCCTCGCCCGGGCGAGCTGGCCGCGCATTGACCGTCACAGTCGGCAAGGCGCATGGCGCTAGGCCAAGCGCGAAGCGGCCTTGCGGCGGATGCCCGATAACATCAGGGAGATGATAGGGGCGCTATTCAGGGGCGCGGCAAGGGGCGTAAGGGGTGCCGAGGGGCGCCTATGGGCCGGCTGATTTCAAAAGCGCGCGCCAACGCGCACCCCTGTTTATTGCGAGGGCCCGAAAAAAGTCATCAGCGACCTTTGACGGAGCGCTAGTAATTAGCTCGGGGTTGGGACCGACAGAAGCCACCAAGCGGAAGCAGAACCGCCTGATGAATCAAATACCGCTAGCGCCATGAAAGTTTCTGGATGGCAACCGACTGCGACGGCCGCTCAGAGCGCGAGAAGTTCAACTCATGGCGTGAGGCATAAGAGGCATTGGACAGCCACTTGTAGGACATTGATGAGGCTGTCGCTGCCGGGTACATGTCGGCGGAGACCGTCCCCCAGCGGGAAGATTTCCGCGTCGTCAAGCGCGGGGGCCTAGCCCTCGCGCCACAAGCGCCTGACGCGCTCCCTGTACCGCTCCAAGCCTTCCCGGTCAGGCCCGTGACCATGCTTCACGGCCGCCACGACCACTAGGGCCGGGAAGGCGGCAACAAGCCAAGCGGCGATCAGTTTTCCGGGCATCCGCACCCCACAATCGGAGAATGAAATTGGCTCACTTCCGCGGGATCGCCCGCAGCGAACGTTCTGAAGCGTCGCGCCTCGGCCACAAGACCATGGGCCTGAAGTTAGAGGCCCAGAGCTGGCGCGGCAAGATCGTCGTCACTCTCGACCAAGACCCTGGACGAACAGGCCCCGCACGCTGGCCAGATGCTCGGTGCAATTGGCCGAGAGGAATTGGCTTCGCCGGTCGCTGCGATGGACCAGGCCGCCGGTCGTGGAGCGCCTGTTCCAAGGCGTCGAGCACAAAGTTGGCGTGCGCAGTCGGACTGACGCGCCAGCCGACGATGTATTGGGCGAAGACGTCGATGACGAACTCGGCATTAACGAAGCCAGCCCTAGTGGCGACATAGGTGAAGTCGGAGACCCAGGCCTGTTCGGGGCCGGAGCTTGGAACTGACGGTTGACCTGTTCGAGCGGACACGGCGCCGCCTTGTCCCCGACTGTGATGCGGACGAACTTGCCGCGGATGACGCCCTGAAGCTCGTGTTCCCGCATCTGACGGACGACCGTGCAGCGCGCGACGTCATGCCCCTCGCGCCGGAGCTGCCGCCACCTCTTGTGCGTAATGTATGCGCCGAAGGTCTCCTCGAAGGCTTGGCGGACTTCGGCCCTCAAAGCGATATCGCGCTTGTCGCGCGTCGATGACAGACACGGGTGCGCCGCTTGGCGACATGGTCATAGTAGGTGGGTGGGGTAATCGGCAGCACCCTGCAGATCGGCTTGACCCTGAACTCCGCCGGGTGATCGTCAATGAAGGCGATTATCGCTCGAGCGGATGGTCTAGCTCCGCCTAAGCGAAACATGCCGATGCCCTGCGCAGGAACTCATTGGCCTGCCGGAGCTTGCGGCTCTCACGTTCCAGAGCCTTCAGCTTCTTGGCGACGTCGCTTGGAACGCCCGCAACGACCCCGCCGTCGATCTCGACCTTCTTGAGCCACTCCGACAGCGTCTAGGGCGCACAGCCGATCTTGCCCGCAATCGAGGTTATCGTAGCCCACCGAGACGGATCCTCGCCCCGATTCTCCCTCACATTCCGAACGGCTTGCTCGCGCAACTTAGTTGAAAACTTGCTCGTCGTCTTGCTCATGATGGCCCCTTCTTCTCAGCAGTTGGGGCCTCCGGAAATCCCGGAGCAATTCATTCGTATTAATTCACAACCACCACCGATCAGACGCAAAATGCGCCAGTAGGCCGCAGAAAACTGTCGCAGAGCGGGAGGGACCAATTTTGGCACCCACATGAGGAGGAGCTGTCTCTAGGGGGGTCTTAAAGAGACCCTTGGGTGACACTCTAGAGCCCGTAGAGTCTCTAAGTTCCCTTCAACGAGAGACGAGGAGAGAACCCAACTCTTAGAGTAACAGGAGGTTACGCCTAAAGCTCTAGGCTGACCTCCTGTCCCCTTTGAGTCTCGGCATTATCGTCTTGTCTGTGCGAGAAGGCGATCACCCTCATCGCTAGTGGAGCGACCGCTGGTCACCTCTATTGGACTGAATGGGGTGTGTCGCGCACCTACCTGGTCGGTCACGAGAGCCGGCACTAAATCGAGGCGACGAAAGGTGCCCACCCTTCAAGACAACAGACGGAATCAGCCATGACCACCACCAAGAAGCCTGCACGACTATCCGCAACCCTAACTGCCGAGGAACAGGCCGACCTGAAGCGCCGCAAGCGCGCTGCGGGCCAGTTCCTGCGCGCAACGCGCAACAACGCTGACCTGACGCAGCGCGAGATGGGCGTCAAGATCGGCTTCAATTACTACACGATGGTCGGCTCGGTCGAGAGCGGCGCGACCCGTTTGCCGGGAGCCCACTGGGCGGCCTGGGCGGACGCCGTGGGCATCGACCGCGCCGAGCTGGCCGAGCAGTTGCTCAAGGAATACGAGCCGGAAATCTATCTATGCCTAAAGGCCAAGCGTCGGGCCTTATGGAAATAATGGGATGCTGTCGCCCGTCGAGCTCGAACGGCAGCAGGAGATGAGCACTGAGGTCGTTTAGGGAACTTGAGGCTATTCAGGTCGGGGCCGTTGCCGCTGCTCAAGAGGTTGATCTCTGCGTGGAGTTCCCCCGGTTTCGTGGACAGTTAAGGGCTTGGGGATTCCAGTCTCGTTTGGGCGCTCCTTTCGTAGTTGATGGGTGACTGATAGCCGAGGGCGGAATGGCGCCTGGCGGGATTATACCAGC
>NZ_FWFR01000009.1 GCF_900172325.1 Oceanibacterium hippocampi
GCGCCCGACTCGCGCCAGGGCAACAAGCTGTTCCCTGAACTCAGGCGGGTAAGGGTTCCTCGTTCTCGGCATGATGACACTCTCCTCTCACAACTCGGATTGTGTCCACGAAACCGGGGGAACTCCAGCGAATGACGTATATTGTGGCTAGAGTCACGACAGATTTCGCTTCGTATGATGATTTTCTTCACCGTGCTCTGACAGCTCTAACCCAGACATTTGCTTTTTCTGCGGAGAAAGCTTGAGCAGAAATATCAACTTCCCAACGTAGCACCGTCATTCTTGGCACTCCGGATAGCGCGCGCGATCCATCACATAACTAGGGGCCTCTGCCCGAAGCGGCGGCGAAGTCCTCCCGCTGAGGAATGCCTTCAGACGATCTCGTGAATGCGCGCTCAACCTCCTGTCCGAGATCCTCGGTGGGCAGGAAGGTCAGGTCGATGATCTGGTTACGCAATCTCAGCAATTTGGTTGCTCGCCTCATGACATCTTCCATGCGCTCCCGCCCAATTCGATCAGCAGTGTTGAGCCAACCCGTCGCGATGGCTCGGGCAAGTCGGGCATCCGAAGCGATGGAAGCGCGCTCGAATATCTGAACCATAGCATCTTCGCTAAGCCCCTCAAGCAAATGCCAACGTCTCGCACCTGCCATTTCGCCCAGATCGAGGGTCCGCCCGCGCATCCAAAGTCTCTGGAAGGTGTTCCGGACGCCCCCGGCGAAGCGTGCTCTTTGTCGCGCCGAGTAGCGCCAGACAACGAGTTCCTGGAGCATAATGCAGGACAGGAACGCCCAGAGGTCGTCGCGCAGCAGTTCGGGGGATGCAAGCTGCGGATGCCCTGCCAGCCATTTCGCCGCTTCGACATCGAATGCGGACTTTTGCCTGTCGGAAGCGCGGCCCGGATAGCCGTGCCGCTTCGCGATCGCTGTCATCTTGGCTTGGATCTCCGCGACCAATTCAGGTGAGACCGAACCACCACTCGGCGCATACCAGATCCATGCCTCGTATTCGGTCAGGCGTCTGTCGAGCTCCATGAGTTCCACCTCGGCATCCGAGAGACGCTCGAGATCTTCCAGGCACCGGATCACGCCTATGTCGTTCAGCCGGGGAAGAAGTCTGACATTGCTCACTTGATATCCCCCAGTTCAGCCGCAGCATGGATGCTGGCGTGAAATAGACCGGGGAGACTGCGCCGGATAGTCATGACCTCGGACAGTTCACGCCCCGGAAATGCCAACTGCAACCAGCCTTCGATCTGCGCACCGACCGAACCCTCCTCGCATCCGTCGAGATGCTCCGCTAGATCTTCCGCGTCGAGGGCCGCCCCGACTATCTGCACCATCACGTCGCCGAGGATCGCCTGGAGCGTGAGCGTGTCACCTTCCACGACCCGCTCAGTCAGTTCAGAATGGTCGGAATTGACATAGAGGCGGATCGAGCCACCGAAATCGGCGCCGAACCCACCCGGTCGCCATGCCAGATACCAGGGAGCAGTGACGTGCCGGGAGCTTGGAAATGTCTCGCTGAAAGAGACTACCTCGATCGGAAAACGGTTGTCGCCGCCATCCTCGAGCTCGACCGAAAATTCAACTGACCATAGACGAGACCCGATGCGGGTCGGAGACAGAGTCGAGGCGTTTTCGGCAGGTGCCGCGAGCAGCACGTCAATCCGCGCGCACAGGCGCCCGGAAAGCGTGTTCCCTGGCACGATCGCACTCAGATCCATCGGCTGATCCGTTGCCAAATCGAAAAGCTGGGAACTCACGCGCTCTACGATTCTGGGAAAGCGGCCCCGCCCGGTGCCGATCTTGAGAACGACCGCGAGCTTCAACTCCTCCTTCGGGATCGCGAGAATCTTGGCGGCAACGGTCACGTCGATTGAGATGGACCCGCGGAGTTCAATATCCGCTGCATAGTCCCAATCGTGGAGGATGGGCTTCATCGGGAGGAGGTGAGTAGCAGCCCGGCCGATCATCCATCCTTCGAGCGTCACCGCTTCATCTGGCAAGCTCAAGAACGGAAGGGCAAATGTTGCGGTCATGCTTTGCCTTCCTCCTCGAATCTGAACCGGATGCCGACGGCTGCATCTTCTGGTACAGTGACCCTGCAGCAGACGATACCCTGCGCTTTCTGGATCCTGATCCCCTCCTGTCCCGCGATCCGGCCCTCGAGAGAGAGGTCCACGAGGTTAATCGTTATTTCACCGGGCAGGTCATCGACCGAGGTGTAGGAGCCATCCAGCACCAGGTGCGGGTTCGCGTGGAGTAATAGGTCGGGCCGACTACCATCGTTCGTCAACTCTGCCACGAACCTAGCGACGCGCTGGCTGTCACGATGCTCGAGGCCGACAAAGCGTGGTGCGGAAATCGTGATCTTCTTCTTGCTCCTGACACCTCCGGGGAAAGTCGCCCGCCCTGGTCCCTTGCCCGAGGTCCGCGACAGGAGCCTGCCCAGCTTGGCGGCGGTCTTCGCCACTGACGGCCCACGATCCTCGCCCGTTCCAAGCGCGGCTTTCGGCTGCACGTAGGTCGCGGCTGCCAGCTTCAGGTCTCTGAGCGCCACATTGACAAAGGTCTTGGCCCGCCCCTTCGGCAGCATGTCTGGGGTCCAGTCGTCATGAGCCGGGGGTTCGGCTGCGGAGAAGGCCTTCTCGATATCGTCTTCCTTCGAGCACATGAAGACGCCGGCCCATTCGAAACGCTTGTCCGCGAATGCCTCGCCGGGCAGGTATCGAACGACTAGTTCGACGGGTCGCATCAGTGCGATGGCGTGAGCCTGATCGCGCATGGGGCTTCCATCGCGCAGCGCCATTAGGTTGCGTTGCGCATGTAAACCCCGAACGATCGAGAGACGACCAAGATCCGCGACCGGTCTGGCGCAGCGGATCGTCGTGATTTCCCCATCTCCTTCACCGCGCACGTTCCGTAGCGCCTCGGCGTAAAGATCTAGCGGCGGATAATATTCGGGCGCTGGGATTTCGACATGCTCTCCTTCGAACTCCAGCGACACGTCGATCTTCCGCCCGGTTGGTGTGAACCCGCACATCCGAGGCCAGAAATTCCAGAGAACCGTTTCCACAAGCTCGGCGCGCAGATCCTCGCCCCGATCGACATGTGGGGCCACGATCGTGACAGTCGTGCCAGGCCGGCTCTCGTCTCGTGGCGGAAATCCGAGGAGTTCGGAGAGCTCGGCCGCAGCCACTCCCTCGAGCGGCTCGACGCCGCTTTCGGCATCGTCACGACCCCACCAGTGCCGCCCGGTGAAACGGCGACGCTCCCCGTCAGTGGTGGCCTCGAATGCATCGCCAAGATGGCACCCCATAACCCGGCGGACCGGAATTCCGTTGTAGGTAGTTTGGGTGTCGGCGATGATAGTAGAGGCGCGGCTCAGCGCGTAGAGGGAGGTCTTGCCATATCCGTAGGTTCCACCCCCGTGATGCGTATCCCGTGCGGCGCCGACATTGCGCATGAAATTGACGAAATCCAGTGTTTCCTTGCCCGCTGCGACATCTGCGCGGGTCGGACCGACAAGTCCGCTCGTGTTGAAATCGGCAATCTCGAGCAGGGAAACCTGATCCTCTCGGAGGATCTCGCGCAAGTTCGCACTCTCTTCTTCCTCGCTCGCCGTCTCGGCTTCTTCCGGCGGTAGTGTCCGGAAAAACAGATCGCGCAGTTGCGCAAGCGCCTCTCCCTCGAGGGTCCGAAAGCGCAGCAGAATCTCGACCCGATTGCCCTCCGGGGCAGCGTCGACGGAGTTCTGCAAGGCTTCCCGAATCACGGTTTGCAGGAGGCCGAGCGCGGGGCGACCCAAGAGGCGTCGGAAGCCCTCGCCGGCGAGGTTCCCAGTACGGGCGAATTTCTCACTATGCAGATCCAGTGGGGTCATGCGGCGAACTCCGAGAAGAGGACCTCCGTCTGTGCTTTGTCGAGCAGTTGTGCGTGGGCCGTCGCGAGGTCGATCTCGTAAGTCAATGCAACAACTCCCGCAGGCAGGATGCACCCCGGAAAGGATGCGGGAGTTATGCTCGGGAAACCGGCCGACACGGCGTAGATGTTGATTCCCTCGAGCGCGAAACTCGTGGCGTTCCACCCCTCGGCCTGGGGATCACGACACCCTAGCTCGGCCAGTCGTTCGTCCAGGACTAGCGCGTCCGCGCCGTGCTCGATGATAGCGCGGTAGAGCTCGGTAACAGAGAGCTCGCCGCCGTCTACGGGCTCGATCCGGAGGTGCGCAAGGTGCAAGAGGCCATCCGATGGAGGCAGCAATTGCTCCGGCCCATGAATGGTCACGCGAGTCGCGTCGGAGCGGAGCGATGTTTTGACCTCGATGGCGATATTGCGACGCCGGAAGTCATGGCGTTGGCCGATCGGCCCGGTCCATCCGTCCAGTGCGGCAGGCCGCATGGCCGTCAGCCTCTCTAGAATAACGAGTTCGCCGATCAGCCCACCGAGCGTCGTCAGGGGGATTTCGCCCTCGGGAGTTTGGGCGAGAAGATTACGGAAATCCTGGATGGTACCGTGGACGGCGGCTTCCGGGCCTTCACCGCTCTCCAGCCGTTTCAGGATCTCCTCGACCAGTTCCGTGAAGACACGGGTCAATCGTGAATTGCACAAGGTGATGTCGATGAAATGTTCGAGCTTTCCACCCGATCTAAACGAGGTGCGCGCGAGGAGGAGATTGCGGCTGCCCGTGTTAGTCGATCTTCCGGCCGGACGCCCAACAGGAACGAGGAGCCGCGGCTCGCCAAGGGGGCCGATCGCCACACGGGCCTGACCGTAACCGGTTGTTACCGCCGTTGCCCGGCTTGGAACCTCGAGTATTCCATCGCCTCGGCCGGAGGCGGAGATCTCGGCCCATTCCCTCTCGAG
The DNA here is from genome assembly GCF_900172325.1 of Oceanibacterium hippocampi. Classification (GTDB taxonomy): domain Bacteria; phylum Pseudomonadota; class Alphaproteobacteria; order Sneathiellales; family Sneathiellaceae; genus Oceanibacterium; species Oceanibacterium hippocampi. Next base: position 4,868 of record NZ_FWFR01000009.1, read on the forward strand.
CGTTCCGGTATCAGGCATCGGTGCCTTCCACTTCCTCGATCTGGTCCTCGCTCTCCTCTGTTTCTTCAAGAGCAGGGGCCTCGATATCGACCGAGAAATAGCCGCCCGATCGATCCTTCTGACCCGGAAAAACGATACCGAAACCGACAATGTCCGAGACGGCATCGAGTGCCACGCGGGATGGAGGCTTGTCGCCACTCGAATTCCGTTCCTGCGGGTCAGATCTTGCGTCGATCAGATACAAGAGGAGCAACGGGGTCGCTGGCCTGCACGACTTGTAGGTCGTCCAGTCCTCCTTGCCCTCCGGTTTCCGGTCTGCGTCGATCAGGATGTCTGCCTTGGACATTAGGGCCTTGATGTCGGCATATCGCGGGGAAGCCTCGCGAAGCCGAGAACGTCGCATGGTTGGAACTAGCCCGAGCCCACCGAGCGGTCTAGCGGATTTCGTGGCCGATTGCGTGCGGATTACCGCGACATTCCATCGGGCAAGGGAGCTCTCCGCCTCATCGAGATAGCGGATGAGGTGGGTCTTCTTGAGGTCCATATGTTCGTCCGAGATCTCGGTGGCGGCCAGGAATCGTCGCACGGACTGAAAGGGGATATCCCGGAACAGCAGCCCCCGGTTCTCTTCGGTGGGGACGGTAGTTGCCAGCATCAAATCCACGAGCTCGGAGGCAGCGTTCCAGTTGCCGCCTACAATCTCGCTGTCGCGATGGTCGAAGCGGATGGTCTGGACGTGTTTTCCGGAGAAGCTCATGCTGGTGCGGAAGGCATGCTTCATTTTCGCCGCCGCTGTGATCGCCATGCCTGGGATTGAACGCACTTTCACCGCGAAGTCGCGTGGCGTGAGCTTGTTTTCGCGATAGACCGCGATGTCCTCGCGAATCTCCTCCTCGATCACCGCCAGAGATCGGAACCTTGAGGCGAGATCCTCGGTCGTCCACAGCCGGGGAAGATCCTCGTAGCCGCGACGATAGCCGAACCAACGACCCATCTGGAGCAGGGTGTCATACTGTTTCGACGTCCGGAGGAAGAACGAGACGCAGAGCCCCTCGAGCGTGAGGCCACGGGCGAGTACCGTTCCCCCGACCACGATGCAGGTGACAGGGTCACCGGTATAGTCGAGGCGTAGGGCTTCATCCGTCTCGCCATTCTCGACCGGATAGCGGAGCGCATCGAGGACGGCGGGAAGGTGAGCGAGGACCATGTCGAAATCCTCGGGAATGCGATCCTGGCCGGCCGGGGCTGTGCGCTCCCGCTCATCCTCGAAGATCTCCTGCAACCTTGCGGTAGGTTCGCCAACTCTCGAGATCAGGTCGGATTTCCTTTGCTCCACCCAGTTCCGGATGAGTTCGGACATGTACTTGTGTTGACGCACAAATTGCGAGGAATGGACCAGCATTGACATGTGCTCGCCTTCCTGGCCACGGGCGTGGCGGATCGCACAGCTGGCGAGGAACCACAGAATCGCGTCTTCGAGGCTCCTAGTCATCTCAGGATGGAAGCTCTCCTTGTCCTTCGGCGAGGTTGTCCGCAGGCGTTCCGGCTCGTCCTCCTGGAGGAGGCGGATCATATCCCGTTCTTCGCTTCCTTCTTCTGCGCTGTCGCTGCCGAAAACTTCCAATGCTCCGAAATAGCCGATCGGCCGCTCGAGTGCTGTGATGAAATCTCTTGGATAGAGGTCATCAAGATCGTCGTCGTTCCCGTAGGGATAGGGATTGATGAAGACGTTGGCGAAAGGTGTTGCGGTGTACCCCACATAAGTGACAGCGGGCAACGCCGCCAGGACTTGCCTTATCTCGGCATTGATCCGTGTCATGTCGTACTCGCCGCGTGCGGAATTCACGGAGGCCTGATCGCATTCGTCGTCGATGAGGAGTACCTTGAGTTGCCGCAGGACCACCGGCGGCGTCCGGCATATCGTTTGGCGCAACTGCTTTAGTCGGCTCCCTTCTTTCTTCATGACGATCAGCTGGGCGTGGCCTTCCGCCGGCATGACGAAGCCCCCGTTTGCGGGCTGGACGAAATCGCCGCCCGGAGCGCTGGTTGTGTAGAGTTGCCAGAGCGTGCGATGGCGCAGCACATCCTGCTCGAAGCGATCCTGTGTCTGCTTGCGCAGCTTGTTCGTCACACCGCCAAGCACGATGATCATGTTGTAGCCAGCATCAACTGCCTTGGCCATGACGGCGGTCATGTTGGCGGTCTTCCCGGATTGCACGTATCCCACCACCAGCCCACGGCAGGCGAACTTGTCCCTTCCGGGGTTGCCCAGGAGCGAGACAACTTCCGTCGAAGCCCTGTCCAGCGAGCCGATCGTGTCGAGGTTCCAGCCCTTGGTCTTGAGATACTCGTGCAGCGCAGTCCAATGATGGCTATTTGAGCCGGGTCCCTTGTACCAATCCTCCGGCAGATCGACGATCGAATGCCTGCGGAGGACCTCCACGTCTTGGATCTCCGCTCTCACGATATCCACCGCCGCAGTAAGATTCGCGATCATCTCCAGACTGAAGGGCCCGAACATCCCTTCCATCTCGCGCCTGCAGGCCACAGCAGTCTCCTCGAGCGTTCCATAATTCGCACGTCTCTGTCGTAACTGCGTGGCGAAGGTTTCGATCTGGGGAGATGGCATGGCTGCCTCTAGTGTGGAAATGAACTCTCGTTTCTAAGCACTGGACTGTTTCATCGTCAAACGTAGAACGACAGAATAGCTGCGAGCACTCGCGGAAACGCTACCGCAATCAGCTTAAAACGCCGAAGAGCAATCTGGCGATCTGCTGTGCCAAGAAAGGAGGGACGGCATTTCCAACCTGGACATACTGCTGTGTCCGGTTGCCGAGAAAGAGATAGTCGTCGGGAAAGGTCTGCAGCCGGGCTGCCTCGCGCACGGTCAGGCTGCGGCACTGGATCGGATCGGGATGAATGAAGTAGTGGCCATCTTTTGAGATGTGACTCGTCACCGTGGTCGAAGCCTTGTCGACAAGCTGAACCCGGAAGCGGTCACTGAAGACGCCACTATGCCAATTACGGTGATCCGGGCTGAGTGCCATCGGGAAATCGGCAGCCTTCGGACTGTGGCGATTAACAACTCCGAACACGGCCGTGAACAGGTATCTAGCGAGGTCCGAGGCCATGTGCCCGCGCGTCTCATGCTGGGCAACTGCGTGCAGTTCCGGTCGCTCGAGCCATCGCAGCAGTTCATCGTTCGAAGTGCCATACTCCTCCGGCAGGCATGACGATGTCCGACGCTTCGGCGCTTCCTCATTTATTCGCTTCGCAACCGAGGAAAACGCTTCGCAAAGCGTACTACCCCCCATCCCCTTGTAGATAGCGGCCAACCGCTTCGCGGCGTCAGCGACCTCAATTCGCCAAGCAGTCGCGTCGTCAAGGCCACGGCTGATGCCGCTGCGCAAGGCAGGCATCGTGCCGATGGCATCGCGAACTGTCCGCGCCACCCCCGTGATGGCGATCTCAGCTTCAGTGGCCTCTACCGCAAGGTCGGATCGGATCCCGACAACGATTACCCGGTGGCGCCGCTGCGGGACCCCGAATGCCTCTGCGCGTACGATGAAGTCCGAAGGCTGAGCCACCTCCCGCAGTTGGGCCTTTCCATTCTCAACACGGATAGCGCGCAATAGATAGTGCTGGCCGTGGCCCGCGCCGAGCGAGGAGAGATCTTCCATCAGCATCTCGAAGACCAGACGGCTCTCGACGGTCGAGGACAGCATGCCCTTGACGTTCTCCATAACGAAGGCGGCGGGGCGAAGTTTGTTGAGAACCCGGATGTATTCTCGGAAAAGGTAGTGCCGCGCGTCCTCTTCTGGGACATAGTCGACCTTGCCCCTCGACCGGGCGCGCCCCACCAGAGAGTAGGCCTGACATGGCGGCCCGCCGATCAGGATCGTGTCGTCGTACTTGGCCTGCAGTTTCTCGATGGCGCTATCGATGGCGGTCGCCGCTGCTTCAGTGCCCAGTTCGAGCGCGCGCGCTTCGTCAATAGCGTGCTGCCACGCTCCAGCGTCGACGGCTGACCAGTCCGGTTCGGGGGCATGTCCCGCATGGAACTCGACAAACTTTGCGGGCAAGCCTTCATGACGTGCACGGTATTCGCGCAGGAAAGCGCGCAGCGTCAGGGTCCGATGGGCCGATGACTCCTTCTCGACCGAAATGCCGATTCGGAACGGCGAATGGCCTCTCTCGACGAGAGATGAGAACCCTTCGCCAAGTCCGCCCGGACCGGCAAACAGATCGACAACGCCGAAAGTGGAAGGCAAATCGGACTCCTGACGAGTTTTGCTCACAGGGTGTATACTAGGTTCAAGCACGAAAACCAGGGCGCATGTGACCGATATCGTGGACCAGAAGACCCGTTCTCGGATGATGTCGGGAATTCGGGGAAAGAACACTAAGCCCGAGCTTGCGCTGAGGCGGGCATTGCACGCGCGCGGTTTCCGATTCCGGCTCCATTCGAAGAAGGTCCACGGGCGACCAGACCTCGTTCTGCCGAAACTTCGAGCCGCCGTCTTCGTGCATGGCTGCTTCTGGCATCGTCACGTGGGGTGCCGCTACACCACGACCCCATCGACCCGCCGGGACTTCTGGCAGGAGAAGTTCGAGGCGAATGTCGCTCGGGACGAAGCTGTTCTTGGAAGGCTTCTGGAAGACGGGTGGCGCGCCGCAACCGTTTGGGAGTGCGCTCTTCGGAAAACGAATCAGGTGAACGCCACCGCCGACCTACTGTCAGCGTGGCTGCGGTCGAACGAACTTCGGCTCCAGATCGGCAACGAGGACGGCCGTACCAATCTCTACACATCACCCACAGACTTTGAGTGGCCGTCGGAAGAGGCATCTTCCGTCATTCGACCGGATATCCGTTAAACTCCTGATACCCAGCCTCGCCAGACTCCTCTGAACGCTTTGGTGCCGGGCCTGTTTGTCGTATCAATGGCTTGAGCGGTTGCGGAGTGCCGATGTGCTGAACCCCAGAGATGATACGGGCCGGAAGCTCGATGCGAGCTTCACGCTCGAGAAGCTGCCGGATGGTTTTGCCCTGACAGTGGAGTCCCGGGGCGGATCAGACCATGGCCCGAACCCCAGCCGGAACAAGAACTACGTCGAGGGAATGCTTCTGCACCTGAAGCGCATGGCGGAGCATGACATGCGCCTCGATGAGATCCAGGTGGCCAGCGCGAAGGCGCTGCGGCTGTCTGGATCCGAACGCATTGTCTGGCCTGAGGGCTACCCACGGCCACTCAGCATGGCCGCAGTGAGCGACTTCAATGATCTGCGCCTCGCAATCGGCCGTCAGTCCGCCGCCTTTCAGAATACGTCGAACTCCACCGGCAACAACAGCAAGAGAATGAAGCTGATTGTGCGCTCGCCAGAGGCGGCCAACATGGCTATTGACCAGCTGGAAGCCATTTTTACGGGACTCAACGGCGCGTCGGTCTGGACGGAAGCCCCAGCGTCGAATGAAGAAGAGCTCCGCGAGCGTGTGGCCAACGCGCGCCGCAAGGCAAGACGTTCGTCCGCGAAGGGCAAGACACCTCCTGAAGGACAGAATGACGTCAAGCGGGTGAGTGGCTCATCGGAACACTTTGTCCGTGATCCGAACGTAATCGCCTGGGTGCTTGAACAGGCCGCTGGGTCGTGTGAGGCCTGCAGTGAGAAAGCCCCGTTCCGGCGCGACGACGCTGAACCGTATCTGGAGGTACACCATGTGCGCCCGCTGGCAGAGGGCGGGCCAGACACCGTCGATAATGCGGTAGCCTGCTGCCCGAACTGCCATCGGCACCTCCATTACGGTTCAGGACGGGAAAAGTTCAGGCAATCGCTGCTCGAGCGCGTCGGTCGCCTGAAGGACTGGCCGCAGAAGCCCATCGCCTGACCACGGTCGTTCCGTTCAGCACAAGCCGCCCGCTCATGCAGGCCCCCCCATGCTGGCATTGCATCTGTTTCGTTGTTGACCTTGCTCCCTGAATAGCCGCTGTTTGGAGTTAGGGTCTGTTTCCGACTTGATGCGCTCCCCGACGTACCCTCGGCGGGCGTTAGAGTTTTCCGCCTTTTTTCAGCGCCACGGGCTGGCTGCGCGTGCTGATTTCATAAGCGCTGCCGGGACCTTGTTACCGATCGCGCTGTGTGGCCGTTCCTCATTGTAGTCTCTACGCCAAGCCTCCAGCTTTTCCGTTGCGTCCGCAAGGCTCAGGAACCAGTGGGCGTTCAGACACTCGACCCGCGGACGACCGTTGAACGCCTCGACATAAGCGTTGTCGGTCGGCTTTCCCGGCTGATGGGACACTCCTCGCCGGCATCGACGGACATCTACGCGCATCTGGAGCCCGATGCGGGCGAGCTGACGTTCGGCGGACGTTCTCCGCCCATTCACCGGCACACAGAGAAGCTGCTAGTAGAGTAACCGCTAGTCGTCCGCTGGACGGCGCCTGGAAATCAAAAGCCAAACTCAAGGATTTCTGCGGGTCTCGGCGGGCTAGTTGTGTACCCGGTCCTTGAGTACATACAGCCCGTCTTCCCGACCTGAGAACATCTTCTGGATCATCGGGTGGCGGCAGGGCGCGTTGGTTTCGTCCGGCAGCAGGTTCTGCTCCGAGACGTAGGCCTCGTAGGTTGTCTGCTCGTTCTCGGCCAGCAGATGATAGTAGGGCTGGTCCTTGTGCGGCCTGATCTCCGCCGGGATCGCCTCGTACCATTCGTCGGTATTGGCGAACACCGGATCGACGTCGTAGATCACACCGCGAAACGGAAACAGACGGTGCCGCACGATCTGACCGATGCGGAACTTGGCAATACGAGCGGTCATTCTTTACTCAATTTCGGTCAGTGTTGTCCAAAGGGCCGCGGGGAGAGCGATTCCGCCATCCGCACATGCCCTTAGTATAATCCCGCCCGCCGTTCCGGGCCAGCGGCCGGATGCGGAAAGGTCGAGCGGAATTCACAACCAGCGCCGGACCCGGGCCTTGTAATCGAGATAGGCGGCGCCGAATTTCCGTTCCAGATAGGCCTCCTCGCGCTTGATGACGCCTTCGTTCATGATCAGCAGCAACAGCGGCAGCAGCAGGATTGCCCAGTCGGCGGCTCCGGCGACGGCGATGCCCAGATAGAACGTCGTGAGCGCGATGTAGATCGGATTGCGGCTGAGGCGGTAAGGGCCTCCAGTGACGATCGCCTCGGTCGGCAGGTTGGTCGGGACCGTCGTGCCCGCGGCCCGGAAGCGCCGCGCCGACATCGCGACAACGGCGATCGCGGCAACGATCAGCAGGCCTCCCGCGCCGTATCGGACACCAGCGGGGAGACGCTCCAGGATGTCGATTGGCCAGATCCAGCGGTCGAGAGCGAAGGCGACCGCGAGAAACCCGAGATACAGCAGCGGCGGGTGGGCGATCACCCCCGCATGATCCGGCTCCGTCCGTCCGCTCATCGCATCCTCCTCGGTGAAAGACCGGCCACGACGGTATCATGACAACAACATTGTCGAAAATCCGAATCCGTCTACCGGAGACCGCCCGCGCACTTGTATATACAATGCCGTGTCGCAGCCGCATGGCGCCAGACGCCGGACGGGGCCTTCATGACGATACGCATTCCGCACTATCAGCGGATCAAGAACACGATCCGGGGGCGGATCGACCGGGGCGACTGGCCGGTCGATCATCGCATCCCGTCCGAGCACGAGTTGATGCGCGCGCTCGGGGTCAGCCGGATGACGGTCAACCGGGCACTGCGTGAACTGACCGGTGAAGGCGTGCTCCGCCGGGTTCAGGGCCTCGGCACTTTCGTCGCCGATTCCCGCCCGCAGGCGGCGCTCCTGGAAATCCGCAATATCGCCGACGAGATTCGCGGTCGGGGCCGGGACTACTCGGCGCGCCTGATCATGTCGGCCTCGGAGACGGCGAGCGCCGAGATCGCCGCCGATCTGGATCTCACGGAAGGGGACGTCGTCTATCGTACCCTGGTCGTCCATTGCGCCGACGGAACGCCGGTCCAGATCGAGGACCGGGTCGTCAATCCGGCCATCGCACCGGACTATCTCGGCTGCGATTTTACCGTCACCACGCCGCACGAGTATCTGATGCGCGTTGCCCCGCCGGTCGCCGTCGAGCATGTCGTGGACGCGGTGCTTCCCGATGCGGAGACCCGCGACCTGCTCGGCATCGGCGCGGCCGAGCCTTGTCTCCTTCTGCATCGTTGGACCTGGTGCGAGGGGCAGGCGGCGACGCGGACCTGGCTGACCCATCCGGCGAGCCGCTATCGGCTGGGCGCGACCTTCAGACTGGGACCGCCCGCGGCGGACGAAGCCTCCGCGACCCGACACGTCGGGAGGGACTAGCCAGCGGGCGGGCAAATCCGCAGGATGTCGGACAGGATCATACAAGCGCGAAACGATTTTCATGAATGACAGGTCATCGCGTGCCTGGCAGCGGATGCTGTCCGGGCGCCGTCTCGATTTGCTGGACCCTTCGGCAGTCGATATCGAACTCGCCGACATCGCGCTCGGGTTGTCGCGGGTCGCCCGATGGAACGGTCAGACGACCGGCGAGCATGCCTTCTCGGTCGCCCAGCATTCGCTGCTCGTCACCGATCTGGTGACCGAGGATCCGCTGGCCGGAAATCCGCGCTTCCTGCTCGCGGCGCTGCTTCATGACGCCTCGGAATATGTCACCTCCGACCTGATCACGCCGTTCAAGGCGGCGGTCGGGCCGGAATACAAGAAGGTCGAGGCACGCCTGACGCAGGCCGTGCACGTGCGTTTCGGGCTGCCCGGCGTGCTTCCGGTGAGCTGGAAACGGGCGATCAAGCGGGCCGACAAGACGGCCGCCTATCTCGAGGCGATCCTGCTTGCCGGATTCTCCGAACGCGACGGCCGGCGGATCCTCGGCTACCGGGGCGATGCGCCCGCTGTCACCCTCGAACCCTGGCCGCCGGAGGTCGCGAAGGCGGCCTTTCTCGACCGCTTCGCGGCGATCGGCCAGGAGATCGATGCTGCCGACAGGAAACCGCGGACAGCGCGCCGGGCCTGAGCCAGGGATGTCCCGCCGGGGCGGTCCGCTTGCCGCCGGGATGACGGGATGCTATGCGATCAGCAACGAATATGGTGCGCCGCAACCGGCGCCCGGCGCCCGACCCGGGGCGAGGCTCGAGGCAGGAACGGTATGACTGATCAGGATCTGGTGCTTGCAGGGGATTTCCCGGCCGTTGACGACGCGGCCTGGCGGGGCCTCGTCGACAAGGCGCTGAAGGGTGCGTCGTTCGAGAAGCGGCTGGTGACCAGAAGCCTCGACGGTATCGAGATCCGGCCGCTCTACACCCGCGACAAGGACGCTCCGCGCGACCGTTCGGGCTTTCCCGGCGCGGCGCCGTTCACGCGGGGCAGCGATGCGGCCGGTGCGACCCGCTGGGGCTGGGAGATCCGCCAGCGATTCGCCCATCCTGAGCCTGCCGAGAGCAACCGGGAAATCCGCCGCGACCTGTCCGGCGGCGTCAATTCGGTCCTGCTGCGTTTCGATCGGGCCGCCCGGAATGGCCTCGACGGCGACCGGGACGAGGCGCGCGAACTGGCCGGCCAGGGCGGCGCCATGGCTTACGGGCTCGACGATTTCGAGCGCATCTTCGACGGGGTCGCGCTTGACGCGATTTCGGTGGCACTCGAGGCCGGCGGCGCCTTCCTGCCGGCAGCCGGGCTGCTGACCGCGCTTTGGGCGCGGCGCGGGCTGGCCGACGGGGATGCGCACGGCGCCTTCAACGCCGATCCGCTCGGCACGCTCGCCAGTGATGGAGAACTACCCGGCACGCTGGAGAGCCAGCTCCGTGCACTTGCCGATCTGGCCGCCGCGTGCTCCGAGCGATTTCCCGGCGTCACCGCCGTCGCCGCGAGCGCCGTGCCCTATCACGATGCCGGGGCAAGCGAGGCGGAGGAACTTGCCGCCACCATGGCGACGGGGGTCGAGTATCTCCGGGCGATGACCGGCGCCGGACTCGGCATCGACGAGGCCGCCCGCCAGATCGCCTTCACCATCCCGCTCGATGCGGATTTCTTCCTCTCGATCGCCAAGCTCCGCGCGGCGCGCAAGCTCTGGTCGCGGATCGCCGGGGCGAGTGGCGCCGGCGAATCCGCCCAGGCCGCCCGGATCCATGCCGAGACCTCATGGCGGATGCTGAGCCGCCGCGATCCATGGGTGAATCTGCTGCGCAACACCGGGGCCGCCTTCGCCGCCGGCGTCGGCGGCGCGGAGAGCGTAACCGTGCGGCCGCATACCGATGCGCTCGGCCTGCCGGCGGAACTGGCGCGCCGCATCGCGCGCAACATGCAGGCCGTTCTGATGGAGGAATCCTCGCTGCACCGCGTTATGGATCCGGCCGGGGGAAGCTGGTTCGTCGAGGACATGACCGACCGGCTCGCCGCCGCGGCATGGAGCCGCTTCCAGGCGATCGAGGCGGCCGGTGGCATGGCGAAGGTGGTCCTCGACGGCAGTCTTGCGCGGGACATCGCCAAGACGGCGGATCGCCGGGCCCGGCGGATCGCCCACCGGGAGGAGCCGATTACCGGCGTCAGCGAATATCCGCAACTGGAGGAGACGGCGCCCGAGATCCTGCGTCCCGACCTGTCCCGCCTGGCCTCGGAACTGCACGGACGTTTGCCCGACATGAAAGCCAGGGAAGCCGCTGCGGCGGCGCTTGACGTGCGGGGCGATGGCCTGCTGGCTGCCACGGCGACCGCGGCTGAGAAGGGTGCGACCGTCGGGGCGCTCTCGGCTGCCTTGTTCACGGGCAGGCAAACCGCGCCGGTCTTCACCCGTCACCGGCTCGCCGAAGGCTTCGAGGCGCTTCGCGACCGCGCCGACGCCCATGCCGAGGCGGGCGCGCGGCCGACCGTATTCCTCGCCACCCTTGGCCACCAGGCGGATTTCGCCGCCCGGGCCGGTTTCGCCCGGAATTTCTTCGCCGCCGGCGGGATTGCCGCGGTCGATGGCGGGGAGCTTGCCGACGGGAATGCCGCCGCGAAGGCCTTCCGCGAAAGCGGCGCACGGGTCGCCGTGCTCTGCTCCAGCGACGCGCTCTATGGCGAGAAAGCCGAGGATACCGCGCGGGCGCTCAAGACAGCCGGATGCGATGCCCTTTATCTCGCCGGCCGGGCGGGCGATAATGAGGCGGCCTATCGTGCCGCCGGGATCGACGAATTCGTCTTCGCCGGCTGTGACGCGCTCGCGCTGCTCGACGCCGCCCTGACCCGGATGGGAGTGGACCAGTGACCGATAGCCTGCCCGATTTCTCGACCCTGCCGCTCGAAAGCGGCGAGAGCCCTTCGGCCGCGCCGCGTGGCGCCGCGACGCCGGCGGACGGCGGCCTCTGGCGCACGCCGGAGAATATCGACGTCGCGCCGCTCTACACGGCCGCCGATCTGGACGGGCTCGATTTCCTCGACACGCGGCCGGGCCTGCCGCCGTTCCTGCGCGGCCCCTATCCGACGATGTACGCGACCCAGCCCTGGACGATCCGCCAGTATGCCGGTTTCTCCACGGCCGAGGACAGCAACGCGTTCTACCGCCGCAACCTCGCGGCCGGGCAGAAGGGGCTTTCGGTCGCCTTCGATCTCGCCACCCACCGGGGCTACGATTCCGATCATCCACGCGTCTCGGGCGATGTCGGCATGGCCGGCGTGGCGATCGATTCGATCCTCGACATGGAGACGCTGTTCGCCGGCATCCCGCTCGACAAGATGAGCGTCTCGATGACCATGAACGGTGCCGTGTTGCCGATCATGGCGCTCTATATCCTCGCCGCGGAAGAGCAGGGCGTGGCGCCGGAGAAACTGTCCGGGACCATCCAGAACGACATCCTCAAGGAGTTCATGGTCCGCAACACCTACATCTACCCGCCGGCGCCATCGATGCGGATCATCTCCGACATCTTCGCCTATACCTCGGAGAAGATGCCGCGCTTCAACTCGATCTCGATTTCCGGCTATCACATGCAGGAAGCCGGCGCGACGGCCGACCTGGAACTCGCCTACACGCTCGCCGACGGCGTCGAATATGTCCGCTGCGGGATCGCCGCCGGGCTCGGCGTCGACGCCTTCGCGCCCCGTCTCTCGTTCTTCTGGGCGATCGGCATGAACTTCTTCATGGAGGTCGCGAAGATGCGCGCGGCCCGGCTGCTCTGGGCCAAGCTGATGAAGCCGTTCGGCCCGGCCAGCGACAAGTCGCTCAATCTCCGCACCCATTGCCAGACCTCGGGTTGGAGCCTGACCGCGCAGGACGTCTTCAACAACGTCACCCGGACCTGTGTCGAGGCGATGGCGGCAACGCACGGCCATACCCAGTCGCTGCATACCAACGCGCTCGACGAGGCGCTCGCCCTGCCGACCGATTTCTCCGCCCGGATCGCCCGCAACACCCAGCTCTTCCTGCAGCAGGAGGCCGGGACCTGCCGGGTCGCCGATCCCTGGGGCGGCAGCTATTACGTTGAGCGTCTGACCTATGAGCTGGCGCGCCGCGCCTGGGCCCATATCGAGGAGGTCGAGGAGGCCGGCGGCATGGCCAAGGCGATCGAGGCCGGGATCCCGAAAATGCGGATCGAGGAAGCCGCCGCGCGGACCCAGGCGCGCATCGATTCCGGCCGTCAGACCGTGGTCGGCGTCAACAAGTACCGGCCCGAAGGGCGCGAGGAAATCGACGTCCTCAAGGTCGACAACACCCTTGTCCGTCGGCGCCAGATCGCCAAACTGGAACAGCTTCGCCGCGACCGCGACAGCGGCGCGGTGACCGCGGCCCTGGCGGCGCTGACTGCCGCGGCACGCGACGGCAGCGGCAACCTGCTGGCGCTTGCCGTCGACGCGGCCCGGGCGCGGGCGACGGTGGGCGAGATTTCCGGCGCGCTGGAGGAGGTCTTCGGCCGCCACAAGGCCGACATCAAGTCGATCATCGGGGTGTACAAGAGCGAAGTGGGACAGAACGAAGCGAGCTTTGACGAGGCGCGCACGCTGATCGAGACCTTCGAGGATCACGAAGGCCGGCGGCCGCGCATCCTGATCGCCAAGATGGGCCAGGACGGGCATGACCGCGGCCAGAAGGTGATCGCCTCGGCCTTCGCCGATCTCGGCTTCGACGTCGATATCGGCCCGCTCTTCCAGACCCCGGAGGAGGCCGCCCGGCAGGCGGTCGAGAACGACGTTCACGTGATCGGCGTGAGTTCGCTTGCCGCCGGCCACCTGACCCTCGTGCCGGCGCTCAAGGCGGCGCTGGAAGCGGCCGGCCGGCCGGACATCATGATCGTCGTCGGCGGCGTCGTGCCGCCGCAGGATTACGACGCGCTCTACGCCGCCGGCGTCAAGGCGATCTTCCCGCCGGGTACCGTCATCTCGAAGGCGGCAGGCGAGCTTCTGCGGAAACTGAGCGAGCAGCTTGGCTATTCCAGCGCGGCCTGACGGCGTGAACGACACGGCCCGACCCGGCCTGCGGCCCGTCCTCGACCTCGATGCCTATGTCGCCGGGGTCCGTGGCGGCGAACGCGCCGTGCTGGCGCGTGCCATCACCCTTGTCGAAAGCCGCAAGGCCGATCACCGGGCACTCGCCGAACAACTCCTGAACGCCGTCCTGCCGGAAACCGGTCGGGCCCGGCGGATCGGCATCACCGGTGTGCCGGGCGTCGGCAAGTCGACCTTCATCGAGGCGCTCGGCACCTGGCTCACGGCGAAGGGCCATCGTGTCGCGGTGCTGGCCGTCGACCCGACCAGCCGGCGGACGGGTGGCAGCATTCTCGGCGACAAGACGCGGATGGCGAAGCTCGCGACCGATCCGGACGCCTTCATCCGGCCCTCGCCGACCGCCGGCACGCTCGGCGGCGTTGCCCGGCGGACCCGCGAATCCATGCTGCTTTGCGAGGCGGCCGGCTTCGACGTGGTGCTGGTCGAGACCGTCGGCGTCGGCCAGTCGGAAACCACCGTTGCCGACATGGTCGACTTCTTCCTGGTGCTGGCGCTGCCCGGTGCCGGCGACGAGCTTCAGGGCATCAAGAAGGGCGTCGTCGAACTGGCCGACATGATTGCCGTCAACAAGGCCGACGGCGACAACCGCCGGCGTGCCCAGGCGGCGGCGCTCGACTTTCGCCGGGCGCTGCACGTCCTGAAACCGGCCAGCCCGAACTGGTCGCCGCCGGTGCTGCTCTGCAGCGCGCTGGAGGGCGAGGGGCTGGAGGCGATCTGGGACGGCATCAACGATCATGCCGCCGCGCTTGGCGGGAGCGGCGAACTGGCGGCACGGCGCCAGGACCAGCAGTTGCGCTGGATGTGGTCGCTGGTCGAGGAGCGGCTGACGATGGCGCTGAAGGCCGCGCCGGACGTTGCCGCGTTGCTGCCGGAGACCGAGCGGGAGGTCCGCGAGGGCCGGCTCAGCCCGGGAATCGCCGCCGACCGGCTCCTCGCCGCATTCGGCCTGACGACGCCGAAGGACTGACCGGCAGCGCGGCAGCGGCGGGCGCGCGGCGCCCGCTTCAGAAATTCTGAATCAGCCGGGTCGTTTCCGGATCCAGGAATGCCGCGACCGTGGCGTTGGTTTCGGAAACCATCGCGGCATGCATGTCGGTAACCGCGTGCAGGCTGAGTGTCCGCTTCATGGAGCGCACGGCAAGGGACGGCAAGGCAGCCAGCTTCCGCGCGACACCGAGGGCTTCGTCCTGCAGCTGTTCGTCGGCGACGACCTTCCAGGCCACTCCCATCCCGAGCAGGGTGCGGGCATCGTATTTCTCTCCGAAGTACAACATTTCCCGGGCTTTCTGCAGGCCGACCAGGGCGGGCAACAGGGATGTTACGCCACCCGTCACGAAGACATTCAGGGAGACCTCGGGAAAGAACCCCTTCGCGCTCTCGGCCCAGACCGGGAAGTCGCAGTTGATCGCCCATTCCATGCCGCCGCCCGCTGCCCACCCATTTATGGCGCCGACCACCGGCTTGTCGCCGAACAGGATCGCGTGGGACACGGCCTGTATATCGTTCACGAGCAGGCGTGCTTCGGCTTCGTTTTCCGGGTGAATATGTTCGTTCCGGTCGTCGCCGGCGCAGAATGCCCGTCCATTCCCGGTGAACAGGATTGCCCGGGTTTCCGGGTCGGCACCTGCCTCCCTGAATGCCTGCGCGACGTCACGGACGAGTTGCCGGTTCATTGCGTTCAGGCTCTTGGGGCGATTGAGCGTGATCTTGCGAACGCCGGGTTCGACGATATCGCTGAGTAGCGTTTCATAGGTCATGGTTCGTCCTTCTTCCGCATGCCGGGGCCGACTGTCTCGCCGCACCGCGCCCATGGTGCCGGGGGCAGGTGGGCATGTTTCATGTTCTCCGGCTTCGCCTGGCGGGGCGAACGAGATTGCTGACAACGCCGCTCAGGCGGGGCTTCCAGTAATCCCAGGCGCCCGCCCAGTCCGCATCGACCAGGGCGCTTGCTTCGACGGCGTCCCGTCGCCGGAAGGCGGCCAGGAGCTTGCGGTGACCGGCTGCGTGCTCCCGGTACCAGGATCCGTTCGGGGCCCGGTAGAGATCCGGGATCATGAAGAACCGCATCAGGTTCGCGCGCAGCTCGGTCACCATCCGGATGGTATGTTTCTGGTTGGAGCGAACGATCGGCAGCATGTGAAAGTTCAGGTTGGTGAAATACCAGCTCCTCGGCTCGGTCGGGCCGCTTTCCACCTGTCGGTTGAGTTCGTCGAGTTCGGCGATGTCGTCGTCGCTGAGATGAGGGACGCCAAGCAATGTGCCGCGGCTTTCGAGAAGCCGGACCAGTTCGAACAGCTCGTGCAGTTCGTCGATCTCGAGAAAGCTGACAACGGCGCTCCTGTTCGAGGTCCACTGGATCAGCCCTTCGGCGGTCAGCTGCCGCATGGCCTCCCGCAGCGGGATACGGCTGGTCCCGTATCTGACGGCCAGTTCCTCCTGCTTCAGTCGCGTTCCCGGCAACAGTTCGGCATGAACGATTGCCGAGCGCAGTTGCCCGGTGATCTGGTCGCCGACCGATTGCGTGCCCGCGCGGTCCGTTGCGAGAGATGGATAGGTTGTCTCGATCACTGCCGTTTGTTCCTGATCTGCTGACCACCACGGGAAGACACTAGGCTGACAGCACCAGCTTGCCGCCGACCTCTCTGTCCGCAAGTCGTCGGAGTGCCTCGGGCAAGCTGTCGAAGCCGCTCACTCCCGCCACCGGGGGCCTGATCCGGCCGGCAGCGAACTGGTCGACCAGCGGCGGCCAGAGCGCCGCGATCCTGCCGGGGTTCTCGTGGCAGGTCAGGCCGAACGAGGAGCCCAGGACGGCGATGTGCCGTACCAGCACATGGTTGACCGGGCATGTCGGTAGCGCGCCCGACGCGAAACCGAGGGTCACAAGCCGCCCGGCGTATCGGAGCGCGCGGAACGCCACCTGGAAGAACGCGCCCCCGACCGGGTCGAAGGCGACATCGATGCCTTTCGGCGCAAGGTCGCGCACGGTCCGGAGAAGATCCGCGCTGCGGGAGGAGACGACATGGTCCGCGCCGCGGTCCCGTGCGATCGCCGCCTTTTCCGGGCTGCCGGCGCAGGCAATGACATGCGCGCCGATGCGATGGGACAATTCGGTGAGCGCCGAGCCGACGGCGCCCCCCGCGCCGCCGACAAGGACCGTCTCGCCTGGCGACACCTGGCCGCGTTCCAGCGCCAGAGCGGCGGTTCCGTAGGACACCGGGAACGCCGCCGCGTCGGGCCAGGGAACGGAGGCGGGGAGCAGGGCCGCGTTCGCCGCCGGGACCGCGACAAATTCCGCGTATCCGCCGTATTCGACATAGGCCGCGACCCGGTCGCCGGGCGCGGCATGCCGGACATCGGTGCCAACCTCTTCCACGATACCCGCCACTTCCATGCCGGGGCTGAACGGAAAGGCCGGACGTGCCTGGTATTGTCCCGCGATCAGGACAAGGTCGGCGAAGTTGACGCCCCACGCCTCGGCGCGGACAAGTATCGAACCGGGCGGGCAGGCCGGCTTTGGCAGATCACCGAGGACGAGGTCCCGCGGCCCGCCCCATTTCTCGCAGATCCATGCGCGCACCCTCTTCGATCTCCCCTCTTGTCGAACGCCATGCGAGGACCAGGCAGAGCTGACGGCGCTTGACAAAATGTATACATTATACTTTTCTGAGGTGCAATGGGATCGATCGTGACGGGAGGCCCGAATGCCGGGGCGAGAAGAGAACCTGCTGTTGTCCGACCTTGATTCAGGGGGCGTTCTCGTTCTGACGATGAACCGCCCGGAAGCCTACAACGCCTTGTCCGTGGATCTCATACATGCGCTCACCGGGGCGGTCAGGGCCGCGATGGAGAACCGGGACGTTCGCGTCATTGTCTTGCGCGGCGCGGGGCGGGGTTTCAGTGCCGGCCATGACCTTGCCGAAGTCCTGAGCTTCGAAAGCGATGACGAGCACCGGGCCCTCCTGGAATCGTGCGCGGCCATGATGCAGTTGCTCGACAGCTGCCCGAAACCTGTCATCGCGGCCATTCACGGTTCGGCATTCGCCGCCGGCTGCCAGCTTGTCGCGACCGTCGATCTTGCCTTCGCCGAGGAGACCGCGCGGTTTTCCACGCCGGGTGTCAACATCGGCTTGTTCTGTTCGACGCCGATGGTGGCGCTTTCGCGCGCGGTTTCGAGTAAGCGCAGCCTGCGCATGCTGCTGACCGGGGCCCCGATCTCGGCGGCGGAAGCGGCGGCCATCGGCCTGATCAACGAGGCCGTGCCCTCCGAACGGCTGGACGAGACGGTCATGTCGGTCGCGCGTGAAATCGCGTCCAAGTCGTCCTACGTCGTTCAACTCGGGAAAGCCGCGTTCAAGGCGCAGAAGGGCATGGAACTGGCCGATGCCTATTCCTATTGCAACGAGGTCGTCGTCGAGAATCTGAAGGCTCGGGATGCTTCCGAGGGTATTTCGGCATTTCTCGAGAAACGCGATCCCGAGTGGAGCGACTCTTGAGCATTCTGCCGGAACCCCGGATCACCGGCGTCGCGGATCTGCTTGAAACTCGGGCCCGAGAGTTTCCGGACACGCTGTTCTTCCTGATGAACGATACGGCCGACACGTTCGGCGCCTTCAACAGACGGGCAAATCGCTTCGCCCACGGCCTCGCCGGTTTCGGCATCGGCCCCCGCGAGATCGTCGGCGTCATGATGCCGAACGCGCCGGAGTTCATGTATGCCTGGTTCGGGATACTGAAACTCGGTGCCGTCGAGGTCCCGATCAACACGGCGCTTCGCGGCCAGGGCCTCTCCTTCATCATCAATGTCTGCGAGATGCGCGTCCTGATACTGGACGAAAGCAATCTGGAGCAGCTGGCGGAAGTCGCGGACCAGCTTGAGGCGCTCGAAACCGTCATCCTGCGGGGCGACGTGACCCGCGCCCGGGCGGTGCTGCCCTTTCGCATCGTCGCCTACGAGGACGTCCACGCCGGGCGGGACGGCGATCCCGAGCGCCCGCCTGCCGATCCGTACGAACCGGCGATGATCATGTTCACGTCGGGGACGACGGGGCGCTCGAAAGGCTGCGTTCTCTGTCACCGGTACCTGATTCACCACGCCGAACTCGTTCGGACGCAGTTCCGGATCACGCGCGACGACACGCTCTATTGCCCCTTTCCCCTGTTTCACGCCGATGCGGCTTACCTGACGATCCTGCCGGCCATCCTGACCGGATGCCGCGCGGCATTGAGCGAGCGGTTCAGCGCCTCACGCTACTGGAGCGAGATCCGCAAGTACGGCGCGACCGTTTTCGATTTCATGGGCGCGACGCTGACGATCCTCTGGAAACAACCGCCGCAACCGGATGACGCCGACAACCCGGTGCGCCTCGCCTGGGGCGTACCCATGCCGGAGTTCGCCGACGCCTTCGAAAAGCGTTTCAACCTCAAGCTCGTGGAGGTCTACGGGCTGACCGATGCCGGGGTGGGGGTCTATCAGCCGCTGGACGAACCGCGCCGCCCCGGCGCCTGCGGAAAGCCGGTGGACAGTTACGAATACCGGATCTTCGACGATCTGGATCGCGAACTGCCAACCGGACAGTCGGGCGAGATCGTCGTTCGCCCGCGTGAACCCGGCATCATCATGAACGAGTATTTCAGGATGCCGGGCGAGACACTGGCGGCAATGCGGAACCTCTGGTTCCACACCGGGGATGTCGGCTTCTTCGACGAGGATGGATACCTTCATTTCGTCGGACGGAAGAAGGATTCCATTCGCCGTCGCGGTGAGAACATTTCCGCGTTCGAGATCGAGGAAGCGGCCAATCTGCATCCGTCCGTGCTGGAAAGCGCCGCGATCGGGGTTCCTTCCGAGCTTTCCGAGGACGATGTGATGCTCTTCGTCGTGCTGAAGGACGGGCATGAGCTTTCGCCCTGCGATCTGATCTCGCACTGTGAGAAGACCATGGCCCGCTACATGGTCCCGCGTTATCTCAGGTTCCTCGATTCCCTGCCGAAAACGCCGACGGAGAAGGTCGAGAAATACAAGCTCGCCGACCTCGCCGGGGCACCGGGCCGGTGGGACAGGGATGCGGACAGCGCGCCCTAGAATTCCACGTATCGTTCCGACCGCTGGAAAGACCCTTCGCAGGATCCTGCCGCGATCCGCTGCCGCCTGCGGCATTGCGGTGGTACAGGGCCGGCGGGCCGTGCGCGGCGCGACAGCAGGTAACAAATCTTCAAGACCGGAACGATCCGGCTTGCCATCATCGGCCCTGAAAACCGATCACCGACAACCGAACGTCGACAACGGAGAACAGGACGATGGGAACGACGATCATTCCGACAATGCGCTATCGCGACGCGGCCGCCATGATCGACTGGCTCGGCCGCGCCTTCGGATTCGAACGCCACCTCGTGGTCGAGGACGGCGCCGGCGGCATCGCCCATGCCCAGCTTGTGCGGGGCGAGGCGATGATCATGCTCGGCAGCGCCAGGGACGACGCCTTCGGCCGCCTGCAACAGCCGCCGGCCGATCTCGGCGGCACCACCCAGAGCGCTTACCTGGTGGTCACCGACCCGGACGCGGTGCATGGCACGGCAAAGGCGGCGGGGGCCGAGATCGTCATGCCGCTGGTCGACAACGATTACGGCGGGCGCGGCTTCTCGGCCCGCGACCCGGAGGGTCATCTGTGGAATTTCGGCAGTTACGACCCCTGGGCGTGACGAGACGCAGCGCGGCGGGCGTCGAGCCCGCCGCCCGCACCGTCTTCACTTGTCGATATTCTCTTCGAGGATCTGCGAGGTGCGGAAGCGGTCGACCAGGATCCACTTGTTGAGCCGGGTCCGGTCGTCGCCCTTGTGGTAGAAGGCGAGCTTGTTGTAGTGCATGAAATACTTGTCGCCGACCTTCTCGACCGTGGTCACGCCGAACTCGTCCCAGAGATAGTGGTAGGTCGTACCGGTGACCGTCGAGATGCTGGAGCGGCTGAAGCTGGTGTTGAGCTTCTCGCGCCGGTTGAGATCGTAGGTGATCTCCATCCGCGCCCACTCGATGCCGCCCTCGACCTCACGCTTCAGGGCCTCTTCCGCCGCCGCGCGCAGCTCTCCGTCAGTAGAGCGGACCTTCGGCACGCGCATTTCCGTGAGCGCGATCTCGGTCAGTTCGTCGAGCCGGACAAGGGCCGCCTCGACGCGCGCCTTCTCGGCCACGCGATCGTGGTCGGAGCCGCCGGTCGCCTCGTCGAAGGCGGCGGCGATGGCGACATATTCGAGGCCTTCGTTGAGACCGTTCACGGTCTCCTCGAACTTGCCCTCGCCGAGCAGCCGGTTGGCGACCTGGTGCGGGTCGGAGGCGTCCGTCGTCTCGACGAAGGTGGCCCGGTCCATGGCGATGCCGACCTTGCCGTTCACCAGCTGGGTCGCCTCGTTCATCATCTCGTCGAGCGTCCGGCGGGTGTTCGAACCGATCCAGAAGAGCGCGCTCGACATCTTCTGCTTGTCGATGATGCCAAGCGGCTGGATCGACTGCAGCCAGGCGGAATCCTTCTCCT
This sequence comes from Oceanibacterium hippocampi, assembly GCF_900172325.1. Classification (GTDB taxonomy): domain Bacteria; phylum Pseudomonadota; class Alphaproteobacteria; order Sneathiellales; family Sneathiellaceae; genus Oceanibacterium; species Oceanibacterium hippocampi. Next base: position 25,889 of record NZ_FWFR01000009.1, read on the forward strand.
GCTCGGCATACCATTGCGTGACGGATTCACCCCAGGCGCGGACCTGCTCCTTCTCGAGCGGATCGGCGAGGCGGGCGGGGAAATTGTCGCTCTTGTACTTCTCCTGGATCGCCACATAACGGGCGAGGATCAGGCCGTATTTCTCGGTCAGCTGATCGGCCTGGGCGATCCGTGCGGCAAGCGTCCGGTCGGCCTTGTCGAGATTGGCGCGGATCTCGAGGACCGCCGGATGGTCCTGCTTCGGCAGGCCGTCGAGTTCGCCGCGCAGGGTGGCGAGATAGCCGCGATAGGTCTCCTGCCGCTCGGGCGGCTGGAGCAGGCCGATATTCTCCGTCTCGGTGCCCTTGAGCGCCTTGTAGACCTTGTCGGCAGTCGCTTCGACCTTTTGCTTTTCCTCCGGCGTCAGGTCTGCTGCGGCGGCCTCGACGCGGCTGTCGAGGAACGTTTCCAGCTCGTCGAGCCGGGCTGCCTCGGCGACCACGTCGGGATGATCGTCGCGGCCAAGCGCGGCAAGCTCGTCGCGCACGATCTGGATGTCGCCACGGGTCTTCTCGGCGTTCGCCGGGTTCTGCAGGTCGACCGACTTGTAGGACTCGAGACGGGACCTGAGGCCGTCGGTCTTGCGCTTCACGCGCGACAGCCGGGTCTTCTCCAGCGAGCTCATCTCGGCCGCGGCGGCGCTGGTTGCCGGTTCGGCGGTCGAGGGGGCGGTCGTCGTCTGGGACGGCGCGGTCGTGGCGGGGGCGCTGCCGCCCGAGGCGGGAAGATTGTCGGCCTGTGTCGCCGGTTTCGCGCCGCCGGCGGGGGCGTTGGCGATCGCGACGATATCCTGGTTGAGCGCGTTGTAGAGGGTCACCGCCTCGGCATATTCCGGGCCTGTCTTGACCTTGGCCGCCTTCAGCTTCTGGCCGATCCGGCCGAGCTGGCCCATGTAGGCCTGGCCGGTCGACTTGTCGCCGGGCTTCAGCGCCTTGACCTTCTCGGCGAGGCTTTTCAGGTCGCGCAGCGCGAGCGTGACGCGCGGGTCGGCCTGGGCGACGAGGATGCCGTCATGGGCGCGGACGGCGGCGAGGGCATTTGCATCGGCTGCCCGGGCCGGGGCGTCGGGCAGGGCGGCCGCACCGAAGGCGAGGGCGAGCCCGAGGGCGGCGGCGGAGCTGACTGCTGGTTTCATGGCTTTCTGATTTCCCGTTGTCGTGTCGCCCTGCGTGAGCGCGCCATCCAAGTAAAACTAAACAAGAAGATCATCACATGCCAGCCCGGGCGGTTCCGTGACGGCGGCTACAGGGTCGTCCGGCGCGCAAGCTACCCGACCTCTGCAACGCAGCATTGCCGAAGGGCCGCTTGCCGGGACGCCAGAAAACGCGTCTTCTCGCAAGCTGGACCGGAAGGGATGTGACGATGCAGGTCGAGCGGGCGATCGACGGACGGCAGGCGAGTGGCGCCGCGCTGGGCATCCTCTGCATCTTCGCGGGCGCCGCGGCGATGAGCGGGCTCGACGCGATCGGCAAGTTCCTCGTCGAACGCTACCCGGTGATGCAGGTGCTCGGCATCCGCGCCGCGCTGGCGGTCGCGTTCCTGGTGCCGATGATCATGTACCAGGGCGGGCTGAAGGTGCTCCGGACCGACCGGCCGTGGGTGCATCTCGTGCGGGCGAGCGCCGGGATGGCGGCGTTCCTCTGCTTCTTCTTCGCGGTACGGGTAATGAATCTGGCGGACGCGGTCACGGTCGCCTTCGCCGCGCCGCTGTTCATGACCGCGCTGGCGGTGCCGATCCTGGGCGAGAAGGTGGGCATTCGCCGCTGGTCGGCGACGATCGTCGGTTTCCTTGGCGTGATGCTGGTGGTCGAGCCGACCGGCGGACTGGCGCCCGGCGCGCTGCTGGCAATCGGCGCCGCCGTCTTCTATGCCCTGGCGCAGGTCGTGACCCGATCGCTCGGGCGGACCGAATCGATGCTGTCGCTGGTCGCCTACATGTCGATCATGCAGCTCATCGTCGCCGGCGCCGTGACGCCGTTCGTCTGGGTGCCGGTCGATCCGGCCCACATATGGCTGCTGGTCATGATGGCGGTGCTGGGCCTCGGTGCCCATTACCTGACGGCTGTTGCCTATTCCCGCGTCGCGGTGGCGATCCTGGCGCCGTTCGAATACACCGCCCTTCTCTGGGCGGTCCTTCTCGGCTATCTCGTCTTTCAGGAAATTCCCGCCGGCAACGTCTGGCTCGGCGCGGCGATCATTGCCGGGGCCGGGCTCTACACGGCCTATCGGGAACGCGCCCGCAGGGCGGGCTGAGGCGGGGTCGGAGCGGGGCGCGGAGACGGACAACCGATGACGATGACCGGGGAAAAGGGTGTCGCGCTGGTGGTCGGCGCCGGCGAGAGCACGGGCGAGGCGGTCGCGCGCCGTTTCGCTGCCACCGGTCACTTCACCTGCATGGCGCGGCGGAACGGCGACAGGCTGGCGCCGATCGCCTTCGATATCGAACGCAAGGGCGGGCGCGCCCGCGGCTTCAACTGCGACGCCCGCCGGGAAGCGGACGTGGTCGCCCTGTTCGACGAGATCGAGGACGTCATTGGTCCGCTCGAGGTCGTGGTCCACAATGTCGGCGGCAATGTCCGCTACCCGATCCTCGAGACGACGACGCAGAAATATTTCAAGGTCTGGGAGATGGCCTGCTTCTCCGGCTTTCTGGTCGGCCGGGAGGCGGCGCGGCGCATGGGCCCGCGCGGCCGTGGCACGATCATCTTCACCGGCGCCACGGCGAGCGTTCGCGGCGGCACCGGCTATGCCGCCTTTGCCGGCGCAAAGCACGGGCTGCGCGCGCTCGCCCAATCGATGGCCCGCGAACTCGGGCCGAAGGGGATCCACGTCGCGCATGCGGTGATCGACGGACCGATCGACACCCCGTTCATCCGCGAGGGCTTTCCCGACATGGTCGCCGCCCGCCCGGCAGATGGTCTGCTGTCGCCCGAAGCAATCGCCGAAGCCTATTACGCACTGCATCAACAAACGCGGTCCGCATGGAGCCACGAGGTCGATTTCCGGCCCTGGGTCGAACCATGGTGAGACCGATCCACGGAAGGAGAGAGCAGGATGTCCAAGACCATTGAATTCTATTACGACGTCGGCAGCCCGGCGGCCTACCTGGCATGGACCCAGATCCGGCGGCTGGCCGAGGAGACCGGCGCCACGGTCGACTTCCGCCCGATGCTGCTCGGCGGCGTCTTCAAGGCGGTCGGCAATACCAGCCCGGCCGACATTCCGGCAAAGGGGCGGTATTTCTTTCGGGACATGAAGCGCTACGCCAGCCGCTATGGCGTGCCGTTCCGCTTCAACCCGCATTTCCCGATCAACACGCTCAACCTAATGCGCGGCGCGATCCTCGCGGGCAAGCGCGGTGAATCCGATGCCTATCTGGATGCCGTCTACCCGGCGATCTGGCGTGACGAGAAGAACATGAACGACCCGGCGGTGATCGGCGAGGTGCTGACCGCCGCGGGGCTCGACGCCAAGGCCTATTTCGAGGGCATCGCCGACCCCGAGATCAAGGGCGGACTGATCGCCTGCACCGAGAAGGCGGTGGAGCGCGGCATCTTCGGCGCCCCGACCTTCTTCATCGGCGACGAGATGTTCTTCGGCCAGGACCGGCTCGACTGGGTGCGCGAGGCCGCCGCCGCCTGAGGCGTCGACGGGCGGCGCGGGCCTTCCAACCCGCTCCGGCACCCCGGACCGCAATCTAGAGCGTGGCGAGACCGCGCTGCATCGCGCCGATCATCTGGCGGCTGCGGAAGATCACCATCTCGCGCCAGTCGTCGGTTGCCGGATAATAATGGTGACGGATCCGCGCCTTGATCCGCTGCGTCTCGGGCGAGGCCCAGTCGAGCCTGCCATAGGCATGCAGCCAGTGATCCTCGCGCAGCGCGAGGCGGCCAAGCTCCGGGGAGTAGGTGCCGTATTCCAACGCCACGTAGACATGCCGGTCGCCTACCGCGCGGGTCCAGCCGAATTCCGACATGCCGACCTTCGGCACCGAGGACGAGGTCCCGAGATCCGGCTCGGTCAGGCTCTCGCCGACCCACTGGCGGGCGAGCGCATGCCCCTTCGAGCCCGGCCGGTTGCCGCTGATCGGCTCGCCATAGGAAAACGGGCCGAGCCCGGTGTGGTAGTCGATGACCGCGTTCATGCGGCGCGAGGCGAGATCGTTGTCGGCGATGATGGATTCCAGCGTGCCGCGCGCCCAGGTCGGCGCGGTGCCGCCGAAGAACATCCCCGACGGGTGGCGATACTGGCCCCCGCCGCGGGCGATCTGGAAGGCGCGCTCGCCATGTTTCTCGCGCCAGGCGGCGATCTTCGCCTCGGCGGCGTCGAAGACGGCTCCGTCGAGGGCGGTCGGCACGAAGGCGTCGGCGAGTTCGTCGTAGCCCGGGTTGTCCGGGAGCGGCTCGGCGAAGTCGACCCAGTTCCGGTTCAGGTCGACGCCTTCTTCTGTGACCCGGCGCAGCCAGGCGAAGCCGTAGGGATTGATCGCGTGCACGAGCAGGGCGGCGCTGCCTTCGGGCAGTCGCTCCGGCCCGCCGATCCGCATCCAGTCGACCATCGCGCCGGAACCGGTGAAGCCTTCCACGCCGTGTGTCGCGGCGATCATGACGAGCACCGCGCGGGCATCGTCCGGACCGAACCATGCGGTATCGGTGGCCAGGGTTTCGCCGTCCGGTCCCTTGTTGGGGTTGAGGTAGGCGCGCATGGCGGCGGCGCCTGCGGCCTCCGCGGCGGCGAGGAACTTGCCGCGCGCCTCCGCATAGTCGGCGGAGAAACAGTCGTGAATGTCGGTACCGAAATCGAACATGACACGCATCTTTCGCAATTGTCCGGGCGGCACCACCTTAAGGTTGGCAACGGGGCCGCGCCACAGTGATCGCGCTGCGGGTGAAGCGGTTGGCGGAAGCGGCCGCGAGGCGGTATAACCGGGCGTGCGGGCCGCCCCGTCCGCTTCATGACCGGTCGAATGGGAGGAGTTCCATATGAGTCGCCTTATCGCCTTCGCCTGCACGGTGCTTGCCGTTCTCGGCTTTACTGTTCCTGGCACCGGCGCCGCCGCCTGGGCCGAAGATGGCAAGCTCGGGATCGAGCTCAACAAGCTCGAGGACACCGACGGCGCCTGCCGCGCCTACCTGGTCTATCAGAACGGCACCCAGATGGACTTCAGCGCGCTGAAGATCGATCTCGTGATGTTCGGCAGCGACGGGGTGATCAACCGGCGGCTCGCCGTTGACGGGGCGCCGCTGCGCGCCGGCAAGACCAGCGTGCGGCTTTTCGATATCCGCGGCCTGGCTTGTGCCGAGATCGCCCGGATGCTGGTCAACGACGTTCTCGAATGCGAGCAGGGCGGTGAGGCGAAGGGCGACTGCATCGACCTCGTGACCACCTCGAGCCGGGCTTCGGCGGTCCTGGAACGCTGACCGCAGCCTGCCGGGACGACTGCTCTCCCGGACTGTTGGGTAGGCCAACACAACGACTGGAATCGCGGCGCGGCATCTGATAGGCACGGAGATCGGGTCAGTTGCGCGCCGCGCATCCGCGACGCAGTGCAAGGGGATGAGGTCATGGCGTATGTAATCGAACCGGCCGAGCAGGCGGCCGCCGCGGTCGCCGGCAGCGAGGATCGGTTTCCCGTCCGGCGGATCTATTGCGTTGGGCGGAACTATGCCGCTCATGCTCGCGAGATGGGCAAGGATCCGGATCGCGAGCCGCCGTTCTTCTTCATGAAGCCGGCCGACGCGCTGGTCGCCAACGGCGCGGCCGTGCCCTATCCGCCGGAAACCGCAAACCTCCACCATGAGATCGAACTGGTCGCGGCGATCGGCAGGGGCGGCTGCAATATCGCCGAGGCCGACGCGCTCGACCATGTATGGGGCTACGGGGTCGGCATCGACCTGACCCGTCGCGACCTGCAACTCGCCGCCCGCGACAAGGGCCGGCCGTGGGATACCGGCAAGGGCTTCGATCACTCGGCGCCGCTGTCGGCACTGCACCCGGCCAGCGTAATCGGCCATCCGTCGCGGGGGCGGATCTGGCTCAGCGTCAATGGCGAGATCCGTCAGGACGCCGATATCGCCGACCTGATCTGGTCGGTGCCGGAAACGATCGCCTGTCTCTCTGCCCTGTTCACCCTCGTGCCGGGCGACCTGATCTATACCGGGACGCCCGCCGGCGTCGGCGCGATGGTCCGGGGCGACCGGATCGAAGGTGGCGTCGACGGGATCGACGGGATTTCCATCACCCTCATCTGATCGCCGGTTCGTTCCGCAGACCCCGCGCAGCCTTGCGGCGCGGCGGTTGGCGCGTGGCCAACAAAATCACCTTCGAGGCGAATAATCCGAATTTGGCCCTTGAATCGGCATGTCCGTCGCGTTATATACTCACTGAGTAGATTGAGTACTCAGTGATTTGTTGTTTCCGGCGGTAACCTTTCGTTAGTGGATTGGCGTTATCGTAATAATCAGTGAGCAGTTGATTCAGCGAGATGTGGCGCGACCGGTACCGCCCGGAAGCCGAAATCGAACTGGAAGTAGTGTCAGTACCGAGTGCGTAGTTGCGTAGCGTTTCAGTGTCAGTACCTGATCTCGTCCCCCAGACGAATCGAGGGCACTCGGAGCTCAAGACCGTCCTCCCCCCCCCGGTCCGGCGCTCCGTGGCGGCCAGTCGCCCGGCGACTGGTCGCCCGCTCTGCCCCCGGCGTTGACCGGGACGGCGCGCTGGCTTAAATGCCGGACATGACCGCAAATATCGAAATCGAACGAAAATTCCTCGTCGCCGGTGACGGCTGGCGATCTTTGGCCGATTCCGGAACGGTGATCTCGCAAGGCTACCTCGCCGAGCAGGGAACGCTGTCGATCCGCATCAGGCGTTATGGCGAGCGCGGAATCCTGACCATCAAGAAAGGACAGGATGCGCGGCGCCGGATGGAGTTCGAGTATGACGTCCCGCTCGCCGAAGCCGAGCAGATGCTTCAGGAACTCTGTCCCAGTCCGCCGCTTTCCAAGACTCGTTACCGGGTGCCGCACGATGGCCGGACCTGGGAGGTGGACGTCTTCCACGGCGTCAACGAGGGGCTGGTCATGGCCGAGATCGAATTCGGCGAGGGCGAGGAAATCGGCGCCCTGCCGGATTGGGCCGGCCGCGAGGTCACCGACGACCGCCGCTATCTCAACGGCAGCCTCTACAAGTCGCCCTGGTCGACCTGGGGGCCGGCCGAGGGGTCCCGCTGACCCTGCCGTGAATCATGCGCGGCGTGTCCGGGCTGGCAAGCGATCGCGGATCTCCCGCCACAGGGCGCGATAGCAGCCTGCTGCCGTCGTCCGCGGCGCGAAGGCCGGAACCGGGGCCCGTTCGATGCCCATGCGCTCGATATCGCTCGAATAGGGGATCGCCGAGGAGAGGATACCGAGGGCCTTTCGCGTTTCGTCCTGTGTCAGTTCCCTGTGCAGTTTCTTCCGCCGGTCGACCATGCTGAAGAACGGCAGGAAATTCGGCGTCCTGATGTCGTTCTCCCGGCAGAACTCGACCGTCTGTTCATGGCTCCGGATGGAAAGCGTGGTCGGGATCAGCGGCACGATGATCGCGTCCGCGGCCCGCAGGATGTTCTCCGACAGCAGGGTCAGTCCGGGCGGACAATCGAGGAGCACGATGTCATAGTCGTTGCCGAGCGGCTTCATCAGCTGGCGCAGCCGGCGGGTGGATTTCTTCTCGGCGTCGAGCAGGATATCGAAATTGCGGTAGGACATGTCCGCCGGCAAGAGGTCGAACCGCTCGAAATCGGTCGCCTTGACGAGCGAAAGCAGGTCTTTCTTGCCCTGGATCAGCTTCCGCGCGCCGCCCTTCACCTTGTCCCTGATTCGCAGATAGAAGCTCGACGCGCCCTGCGGATCGAGATCCCACAGCAACACCCGGGCACCTTCGTCCGCGGCCAGATAGGCGAGGTTGACCGCCGTAGCGGTCTTGCCGACTCCGCCCTTCATGTTGTGGACCGCGAGATAGATCATGCCGGTATCCCTTTCCGGGTCTTGTCGCCGCGAAACAGCGCGCGAAAGCGCTTGTCGTTCTCCGTGCCGGCGAAGCGTCCGAAGCGGGCCTGGAATTCCGCCCGTGCCGCATGCATCCGCCCGTCGAACTGTTCTACCAGTGCCTCGATCGCCTCTTCGGCCTTGCGCGGCAGCGCGTCGCCGGCACGCAGTTCCGTCTCGTAGGCGCGCAGCGTCTCCGCCTGCACGGCGTAATCCTGGAACGCGCCGAGATTGTCCTGGAAGCGCTTCAACTGACCGATCAGGACGGTGATATCCCGTTTCGGGAACAGCGAGCGGAAGAATTCCATCAGATAGCGCAGATCCTTGCAGCGCTTTCGGAGTTCGTGGAGGGCTTCCGCCGGCGAATTGTCGTCGATCGCGGCCCCGTCACGGACGATGCGGCGATAGACCTTCCAGATCCGAGCCCGGGCGAAGTCGAGCGCGCCGGGTTGGTCCTCCACGTCCGCGTCCTCAGGCGCCTGTTCGAGGAACCGGCGCCAGTCGGCGAGGAACTGGCGCGTCGGCCTGGCCGAGAAATAGCGGAGCATCCGCTGCCGGGCCTTGCCGCGTTTGGCGGCGATATGGGCGGCGAGGACATCGATGCCGGGGCCGAGCCGCTTCGGCAGCGCCTTCCGGTACTCGGTCATGTGCAGCAGGTAGACGTCGAGATCGCGGGTCTCGCCGGTCGAGGCCGCGAGGCGCTGCAGGCGGAGGCGCGCCCTGGTCCGTTCGGCCTCGGGCAGCAACCCGGACAGATGTTTGAGCAGCGACCGGGAACGGCGCAGCGCGACGCGGTAATCGTGCAGGAACTCGCTGTCGATGTCCCGCCGGGTGCCGGCCTCGTTGACCTCGATGGTGTCGAGCAGGTCGCGGAGGATCGCGCGCGCCGCGCTCGACGCCGGCTGCCCGGGGCGGAGGACGACATCGACCTTGCCGCTGTAGCCGCCGGCCGGCCGGCCGTTCGCGGCGGCGGCAAAGGCGACGACATCGGTCGGTGTCAGCGCCGCGACCCCGGCCTGGCGAAAGGCCTGACCGATCCTGCGCGAGATCTTGCCGTAGCCGCGCAGGCCGTCGATGTCGATGGTGCGGAACCGCCCTGTCCTCCGGCCGCCGGCGAGGCCGCGTGCGGCGAACTCGCGTTCATGGAGCCGGGCGACGGTCTTCTCGTTGTCGTCGAGAAGGGCGAACTCCCGGCTCCGGGCGGTCGCCCGCCCGACCGGCATCAGGGCCCGGATGTCGAGTGCCGCCGCGAGCGTCTCCGCCAGCGGGCTCATCCCCAGTTCGGCGGGCCACGAAGGCGGCGCCTTGCCGGGCCATTCGGTGACGAGGGCCGGCTCGGCCGTCCTGTCCGGCAGCCATTCGAGCCTCCGCCCGCCGTCCCGTTCGGCGAGCCGGAGAACATGTCCGGCGCGGAAGAGGCGCCAGTCGAAACTGTCGAGGAAAAGCCAGTCGATGCGGGATGCAGGACCTTTCGCGACCGTCAGTCCGGTCGGCAGGCGGGCCAGCCAGGTCAGCGACCCGGCGTCGTCCGGTATCCGATAGATCGCGTGTATCAAGTTCTCGTCCGCCGGTCAGGCCATCAGCCGCGGCCGCGCCCTGCGGGAGCAGGCCATGTCCGCGGTCAGCATATGCAGAACCGTGACAGTATCGTGAAGTGAGTTCGAATGTGAGGGGAATGGCCGGATTTCACGACCCGGTCCGGGGTCTGTGCCCGGGATCAGCCCCTGTTGCGGGACCTCTCGGCGTCAATCTCGAGGATCTCGCGGCGCAGATCGGCGAACCGTCCCTCGTTCCCGGCGCCGAAGAGCGGATCGTCGCTCGCCTCGACAACAGCCTCCAGGGCGCGCCAGTCGGCCTCGGAGAGCAGGCGTCTGGCGAGCGGCAGGAATTCGGCTTCCTCCTTCATCATGTGCTCCCTGTTGGCGCGTATGAAGGTTTCGATGGCCTCGGCGACCGTCGCGCGGGGCAATTGGGTGTCGGCCAGGACGGCCTCGACCAGGGACGCGAAGCGTTTGCTCAGTTCCGCGAGCCGCCGATGCTCGTCGCGCAGATCGCCGATCCCGGCGGCCAGGCCCGGATCGCGTTTCACCATGCGTTCGTAGACCAGGTCTTCCTTCGGGTGATGGACCCGGTCGGGATAGACATCGCAGTATTCGACGACGTCGCTGATCAGGTCCCACGCCGGCTGTTCGCCGTTCCGGAACCGCTCGAGCTGCCGTTCGAGCGCGGCCAGCATCCGGTTAAGGTTGCGGTGATCGGTCTGGATCTGCCGAATCAAGTGGGTCATGCCAACCTCCCTGTGCTGCAACGCCGATTCTCGCGTTCCGGAGACCCACCGCATTGATCCTGCGCAAGGCGCCCCGGCGCCCCGGGGCTTGACAATTCGTGGCAGCCCGGTGCCTTTGAAGACGGGTCGGCCGGGACTGCCGATGTCCGCACAAGACGGAAAGGGATCCGTTGATACTGAGAGCCTTTCGCCGGTCGGCGCCTGCGAAGACGGCGCGGCCGACAGAGGACAGCCGCATCTACGCCGTCGGCGATGTCCATGGTTGTTTCGACCTCTGGCGCCTGTTGAAAGCCAAGATTCTCGACGATGCCGCACAGGCAAATCGGCCGCGCAACGTCGTCGTGCTGCTGGGCGACATCGTCGACCGCGGCCCCGATTCCTGCGCCATGGTGGAGGAACTCTGCGGCGATCCCCTGCCGGGCTTCGAGATCCTCTGCCTCAAGGGCAATCACGAGGACTATCTGCTCCGCTTTCTCGACGATCTCTCGGTCGCGCCGAGCTGGCTCACCTATGGCGGGCTCGCGACCATGCGAAGCTACGGTATCGATGTGCCGGACGACTATCACCGGGACCTGCCGATCGAGGCCCTGCAGGCGGAATGGCGCGAACGGCTGCCGGACCATCACCGGGACTTTCTGCGCGGGCTGAAGGAAATCCATGTCGAGGGGGACTTTGCCTTCGTCCATGCCGGCGTCCGGCCCGGTATTCCGCTGGAGCTGCAATCGTCGGAGGATCTGCTGTGGATTCGCGGGCCGTTCCTGAACAGCGGCGAGGATTTCGGCAAGGTCATCGTGCATGGCCACACGATCTCGAATGCCCCGGAATTCCGTGCCAACCGGATCGGGATCGACACCGGCGCCTTCGTGACCGGACGGCTCAGCTGTCTCGTCCTCGACGCAGACGAGCGTCGCATCATCGAGGCCTGAGCGGGCCGTCGACGCGGCGTCAGGGGATCAGCACCGCCGCGCCCTGGAGGTGCCCGTCGCGAAGATCGCTAAGCGCGTCGTTGGCCCGGGCCAGCGGATAGCGCCGGATATGGGTTCGTACGGGCACTTTCGGCGCGATCGCCAGGAAGTCGATGGCGTCGCGCCGGGTCAGGTTGGCGACCGAGCGGATCACTCGCTCCTCCCAGAGCAGGCGATAGGGAAAGCCCGGGATGTCGCTCATGTGAATGCCGGCACAGACCACGGTTCCGCCGGGCCGTATCCGCGCCAGCGCTTCCGGGACGAGGGCGCCGACCGGGGCGAAGATCACGGCCGCGTCCAGCAGTGCCGGCGGTGCCGCGCCGGACGGCCCTGCCCAGGCCGCACCGAGTTCGCGGGCGAAAACCTGCGCCGCCTCGTCGCCGGGCCGGGTGAAGGCGTGAACCTCCCGTCCTTCGTACAGCGCCACCTGGATCATGATATGCGCCGCCGCGCCGAACCCGTAGACGCCGATCCTGTGCGCCGTGCCGGTCATCCGGTAGGCGCGATGGCCGATCAGCCCGGCACAGAGCAGGGGCGCCGCCTCGGCATCCTCGTAGCCCTCCGGTAGCGGAAAGACATAGCGCGCGTCGGCGCAGGCATAGTCGGCATAGCCGCCGTCGATCCGGTAGCCGGTGAAGGAGGCGTCGGGGCAGAGATTCTCCTCGTCTCGGCGGCAATAGTCGCAAGTCCCGCAGGAGAATCCGAGCCAGGGAATGCCGACGCGGAGGCCGGCAGGGAAGCCTTCTACGCCGGAACCGCAAGCGACGACGCGGCCGACGATCTCATGTCCGGGAATAATCGGGATCTTCGGTTCGGGCAGGTCGCCGTCGACGACATGGAGATCAGTACGGCAGACGCCGCAGGCGGCGACCTTGACCAGCACCTCGCCCGGGCCGGGGTCGGGGCGGTCCCGTTCGACCGCGTCGAGGCGGCCGGCTGCCGCCCTGTTCAGGATCATCGCGCGCATCGTACTCGCCTGTCGGGAGCTGTCGGGTACTTGCGGTACGATAGCAGATCCCGGCCCGCTTTCGCGCGGTGCCGCGCGGTGCCGCGGCGGGTCAGGGCGCGCGGCTACCCATCTGGCGCAGCAGATTGGCGAGGAAGCCCTTGATCGCCTGCTGATCCGGCGGCTGCGGCAGGCTCATCACCTGGCCGACGAGAATATTGGCGAGCCGAAGCGTATCGTCGGCACTGAGAGCGATACTCATGCGCTCGTCCGGCTGATCGGCCAGATATAGCCCGAGGCCGATCTCGTTCCGTGCCTCGCTGCCGACGACGCTGGCCTTCACGATGTCGTTCGTGTTCATGCGTGGCGTCTCCTCGCTTTCCGGCGGGAAGGATCGCCGGAAAAGCTTTCAGGTTTGGTTAATGAGGCCTGAGCGGCGTGTCCGATGCGGGAATTCGTTCAGCGACGGTTCATATCGGATCCTGCAATGCTTAGATTAGGAAAACCGGGAGGGCGCCGCGCGGCAGGAATGAGAGCAGACATGCAGAGATCCACGATAACGCTGTTTCAGACAGCTGCACTGGTCGCGTTTCTGGTTCCGGCGGTGGCGTCGGTTCCGGTTTGGGCCTCTGACGAGCCGGTCCGGCTGGCCCAGGCGACGGCGGGGGAGGCGACATCGTCGATGCCTGCGGAGGCCAGCGCCACCGCGTCCGATACGACGACCGTCCTTCCCAAACCGAAGCCGACCGATCCACAGGCGAACGAGCCGCCCGCGCAGGCCACTGCGCCGAACCCGATCGCCGGCGCCATGAGTGCTGCTCCGGCAGACAATGCGGCAGCAGACGAGAAGGCCGCCCCCGCGGCGCAAGGTGTGCCCGCGACCGACACCGCTGCCGAGAAGCCCGATACGCCTGCGACCGACACCGCCGCCGAGAAGCCCGACGCACCGGCGACCGACACCGCCGCCGAGAAGTCCGACGTGCCGGCGACCGACACCGCCGCCGAGAAGCCCGACGCACCGGCGACCGACACCGCCGCCG
>NZ_FWFR01000015.1 GCF_900172325.1 Oceanibacterium hippocampi
ACGAGAGCGGTCAGTAGCAATCCAAACTTTGTTACTCGTCAGAAAATCGAAATCATCTTCGGTTAAATCCAAAACGGCAGAAGCCTGAATGAGCTTAATAGAGGCCAAAGCGGTCTGGAAACGTACGGATTGTTCAGTAACTTGACTCATGATTTCTTACCTATTAGTGGTTGAACAGCATCGGACTCAGATAGTAATCCACGCTCTTTTAAAATGTCAACAAGAGAATCTCTACCATGAACAAAATGTGACTCATATCTAAACCAGTCCTTGACGAACGTGCCAAGCATATTAAGCCACTTCTCCTCATCCAACGCGTCAGTTTTTGACAGAATCGTTAGTTGATGGCGAAAGGTCGCAAAGTAAGAGCTTCTCGAGCTGCGCAAGGATAGGTCGAATTTTCTCATTTTCCGCCAGCAGTCCACTTCGATTTAATTCGTAAACAAGCAGTAGTAATTCCTGCTTTATCAAGATAATTTTTCGACTCATCAGAAATATCCGAAAGTGTTAACTTCTGCGTCATGGAAGCGATAAAACTCTGCAGGTTGGATACGCCAATCATTTTTATCGAAGCGCGCATAAATTTGAGCAGATTTGTCGTCACAGGTTGCGCCGCCAAAACGTCGGCTACAGTAACTTTTCCCAGCCTCAATCTCATCTCTCTTTTTGCGTTCTGCTTCAATATCTGGTTGAACGGCGTCGCGTCGTAACCCAGCTTGGTAAGTTGGATTAAGCACTCCGTGGACAGATTTGTCATTGTGAGCATTTTCATCCCGAAGTTGCGGCTCATTCTGATTCTGAACAGCTTCTTGGGAAGTAGCGACAGCTTGGTTTTTAGTGAGTTGTTCCATTCTTTAGCTCCTAGACCTTTAGCAGCAAGGTCCATATCTGACTTTTTGTTAACGTATTTAGCCACATAGAAACCAACAGCCATATAACTGGTAGCTTTAAGCGGCTCACCTTTAGCATCAACAGGCCACAACCAACCAGAACGTGAAAAAGCGTCCTGCGTGTAGCGAACTGCGATGGGCATACTGTAACCATAAGGCCACGTATTTTGCAAGCTATTTAACTGGCGGCGATTGCGTACCCGACGACCAAAATTAGGGTCAACGCTACCTGTAGGAAGTGTCCGCATAAAGTGCACCGCATGGAAATGAAGACGGCCATTAGCTGTACCATACTCAGGCACACAAAAATACTGATAGCAGTCGGCGTGTGAATCATTAGCCTTGCGACCCTCGGCAGCAAGAACCATACGACCAATATCACGAAAATAGTCACGCAAAGCATTGGGATTATCATAAAACGCCTCTAATCGGTCGTCAGCCAACGTGAGAGTGTCAAAAACGATAAACCAACCATCAGCATGAGCCTGTCGCATTGCATTCATCAAACGCTGAATAGCAAAGCCTCTACGCGATTTCATAGTGGAGGCCTCCAGCAATCTTGAACACTCATCCTTAATACCTTTCTTTTTGGGGTAATTATACTCATCGCGAATATCCTTAAGAGGGCGTTCAGCAGCCAGCTTGCGGCAAAACTGCGTAACCGTCTTCTCGTTCTCTAAAAACCATTTTTCGTCCCCTTCGGGGCGGTGGTCTATAGTGTTATTAATATCAAGTTGGGGGAGCACATTGTAGCATTGTGCCAATTCATCCATTAACTTCTCAGTAACAGATACAAACTCATCACGAACGTCAGAAGCAGCCTTATGGCCGTCAACATACATATCACCATTATCGAACTCAACGCCCTGCATACGAAAAGACAGAATCTCTTCCAAGAGCTTGATGCGGTTATCCATCTGCTTATGGAAGCCAAGCATTGGGGATTGAGAAAGAGTAGAAATGCCACAAGCCTCAATAGCAGGTTTAAGAGCCTCGATACGCTCAAAGTCAAAATAATCAGCGTGACATTCAGAAGGGTAATAAGAACGAACCATAAAAAAGCCTCCAAGATTTGGAGGCATGAAAACATACAATTGGGAGGGTGTCAATCCTGACGGTTATTTCCTAGACAAATTAGAGCCAATACCATCAGCTTTACCGTCTTTCCAGAAATTGTTCCAAGTATCGGCAACAGCTTTATCAATACCATGAAAAATATCAACCACACCAGAAGCAGCATCAGTGACGACATTAGAAATATCCTTTGCAGTAGCGCCAATATGAGAAGAGCCATACCGCTGATTCTGCGTTTGCTGATGAACTAAGTCAACCTCAGCACTAACCTTGCGAGTCATTTCTTTGATTTGGTCATTGGTAAAATACTGACCAGCCGTTTGAGCTTGAGTAAGCATTTGGCGCATAATCTCGGAAACCTGCTGTTGCTTGGAAAGATTGGTGTTTTCCATAATAGACGCAACGCGAGCAGTAGACTCCTTCTGTTGATAAGCAAGCATCTCATTTTGTGCATATACCTGGTCTTTCGTATTCTGGCGTGAAGTCGCCGACTGAATGCCAGCAATCTCTTTTTGAGTCTCATTTTGCATCTCGGCAATCTCTTTCTGATTGTCCAGTTGCATTTTAGTAAGCTCTTTTTGATTCTCAAATCCGGCGTCAACCATACCAGCAGAGGAAGCATCAGCACCAGCACGCTCCCAAGCATTAAGCTCAGGAAATGCAGCAGCAAGATAATCACGAGTATCCTTTCCTTTATCAGCGGCAGACTTGCCACCAAGTCCAACCAAATCAAGCAACTTATCAGAAACGGCAGAAGTGCCAGCCTGCAACGTACCTTCAAGAAGTCCTTTACCAGCTTTAGCCATAGCACCAGAAACAAAACTAGGGACGGCCTCATCAGGGTTAGGAACATTAGAGCCTTGAATGGCAGATTTAATACCAGCATCACCCATGCCTACAGTATTGTTATCGGTAGCAAGCACATCACCTTGAATGCCACCGGAGGCGGCTTTTTGACCGCCTCCAAACAATTTAGACATGGCGCCACCAGCAAGAGCAGAAGCAATACCGCCAGCAATAGCACCAAACATAAATCACCTCACTTAAGTGGCTGGAGACAAATAATCTCTTTAATAACCTGATTCAGCGAAACCAATCCGCGGCATTTAGTAGCGGTAAAGTTAGACCAAACCATGAAACCAACATAAACATTATTGCCCGGCGTACGGGGAAGGACGTCAATAGTCACACAGTCCTTGACGGTATAATAACCACCATCATGGCGACCATCCAAAGGATAAACATCATAGGCAGTCGGGAGGGTAGTCGGAACCGAAGAAGACTCAAAGCGAACCAAACAGGCAAAAAATTTAGGGTCGGCATCAAAAGCAATATCAGCACCAACAGAAACAACCTGATTAGCGGCGTTGACAGATGTATCCATCTGAATGCAATGAAGAAAACCACCATTACCAGCATTAACCGTCAAACTATCAAAATATAACGTTGACGATGTAGCTTTAGGTGTCTGTAAAACAGGTGCCGAAGAAGCTGGAGTAACAGAAGTGAGAACCAGCTTATCAGAAAAAAAGTTTGAATTATGGCGAGAAATAAAAGTCTGAAACATGATTAAACTCCTAAGCAGAAAACCTACCGCGCTTCGCTTGGTCAACCCCTCAGCGGCAAAAATTAAAATTTTTACCGCTTCGGCGTTATAACCTCACACTCAATCTTTTATCACGAAGTCATGATTGAATCGCGAGTGGTCGGCAGATTGCGATAAACGGTCACATTAAATTTAACCTGACTATTCCACTGCAACAACTGAACGGACTGGAAACACTGGTCATAATCATGGTGGCGAATAAGTACGCGTTCTTGCAAATCACCAGAAGGCGGTTCCTGAATGAATGGGAAGCCTTCAAGAAGGTGATAAGCAGGAGAAACATACGAAGGCGCATAACGATACCACTGACCCTCAGCAATCTTAAACTTCTTAGACGAATCACCAGAACGGAAAACATCCTTCATAGAAATTTCACGCGGCGGCAAGTTGCCATACAAAACAGGGTCGCCAGCAATATCGGTATAAGTCAAAGCACCTTTAGCGTTAAGGTACTGAATCTCTTTAGTCGCAGTAGGCGGAAAACGAACAAGCGCAAGAGTAAACATAGTGCCATGCTCAGGAACAAAGAAACGCGGCACAGAATGTTTATAGGTCTGTTGAACACGACCAGAAAACTGGCCTAACGACGTTTGGTCAGTTCCATCAACATCATAGCCAGATGCCCAGAGATTAGAGCGCATGACAAGTAAAGGACGGTTGTCAGCGTCATAAGAGGTTTTACCTCCAAATGAAGAAATAACATCATGGTAACGCTGCATGAAGTAATCACGTTCTTGGTCAGTATGCAAATTAGCATAAGCAGCTTGCAGACCCATAATGTCAATAGATGTGGTAGAAGTCGTCATTTGGCGAGAAAGCTCAGTCTCAGGAGGAAGCGGAGCAGTCCAAATGTTTTTGAGATGGCAGCAACGGAAACCATAACGAGCATCATCTTGATTAAGCTCATTAGGGTTAGCCTCGGTACGGTCAGGCATCCACGGCGCTTTAAAATAGTTGTTATAGATATTCAAATAACCCTGAAACAAATGCTTAGGGATTTTATTGGTATCAGGGTTAATCGTGCCAAGAAAAGCGGCATGGTCAATATAACCAGTAGTGTTAACAGTCGGGAGAGGAGTGGCATTAACACCATCCTTCATGAACTTAATCCACTGTTCACCATAAACGTGACGATGAGGGACATAAAAAGTAAAAATGTCTACAGTAGAGTCAATAGCAAGGCCACGACGCAATGGAGAAAGACGGAGAGCGCCAACGGCGTCCATCTCGAAGGAGTCGCCAGCGATAACCGGAGTAGTTGAAATGGTAATAAGACGACCAATCTGACCAGCAAGGAAGCCAAGATGGGAAAGGTCATGCGGCATACGCTCGGCGCCAGTTTGAATATTAGACATAATTTATCCTCAAGTAAGGGGCCGAAGCCCCTGCAATTAAAATTGTTGACCACCTACATACCAAAGACGAGCGCCTTTACGCTTGCCTTTAGTACCTCGCAACGGCTGCGGACGACCAGGGCGAGCGCCAGAACGTTTTTTACCTTTAGACATTACATCACTCCTTCTGCACGTAATTTTTGACGCACGTTTTCTTCTGCGTCAGTAAGAACGTCAGTGTTTCCTGCGCGTACACGCAAGGTAAACGCGAACAATTCAGCGGCTTTAACCGGACGCTCGACGCCATTAATAATGTTTTCCGTAAATTCAGCGCCTTCCATGATGAGACAGGCCGTTTGAATGTTGACGGGATGAACATAATAAGCAATGACGGCAGCAATAAACTCAACAGGAGCAGGAAAGCGAGGGTATCCTACAAAGTCCAGCGTACCATAAACGCAAGCCTCAACGCAGCGACGAGCACGAGAGCGGTCAGTAGCAATCCAAACTTTGTTACTCGTCAGAAAATCGAAATCATCTTCGGTTAAATCCAAAACGGCAGAAGCCTGAATGAGCTTAATAGAGGCCAAAGCGGTCTGGAAACGTACG
>NZ_FWFR01000008.1 GCF_900172325.1 Oceanibacterium hippocampi
CTCGGGATCCGGCTTGCCGGCGGCGAATGGCCCGTGTTCGTCCAGCTCACCCTGCTGTCGATCGCCATCGCGGCGCTTTCCTGGCATGTCCTCGAGAAGCCCGCGAACGGCCTGAAGCGACATTTCGTCGTGCGCGGACAGCCGGCGTCATAGGCCCGCGACGACCGGTCGCCGCCTCTGGCATCGTTGTTCGCAGCGCCCTCAATACTGGCGATCATTACTGGTCGCGGATCCTCGCCGGCGACCTCTAAGGGCCGCTCGCCGGCCGCTATTGTCTGGTGATGATCACCAACGGAGACATGCAAGCTCATCAAGATCGGCGCGAAGATCGTCCGCCATGGCCGTTATGTCACCTTCCAAATGTCCGCGATCGCCATCCCCCGTAACCTGTTCGCCGCCATCCTGCGCCGCATCGACCGGCTCCGACCGAAGCCAGCCCCGGCAAGACCGACGGCATTGCGTTCGTTTGCCCCGCCGCCGACAGGGTCGGTGCGCCTCGATCGGCGGCAAACGTGCCATTCCGCGCCACCAACCCTGCCAAATGGTGCTCAATTATCGGGATCGGCTCGAAGACGCCGTTTTTCGAAGCGGGATTGAACGTCGAGCGGTTTCCGGTCACTCTGAACCAGTTGGGAGGGTTCCACTAGGGGAATCCAGGATGACAACGGCCGAACCGACGAACCGGAGAGACAGGAGAAGAGGGGGGGGGGAGTTACCGATGCACAGGACTTTCATGGCGGCCTTGCTCGCCTCATCCGCGCTGGTGTTCGTGCCCACCGCGGGCGCGCTTGGCGATCCGGTCGGCCGGGTCACGATGGTCAATGTCTGGGCATACGGAACCCCGCCGAACCAGGCCACCCGGGATCTATTCGAGCCGGAGGTCGTCAATACCGACGAAGTCGTCAGGACCGTGACGCGCGGGGCCCTGCATCTGTCGTTCCTCGACAATTCGGTGTTGCGGCTGGGCAGCGCCAGTACGGTCACGCTGGATGAATTCGTCTACGACCCCTCGACCAGCGGCGGTGAAATGGCGATCAACCTGTCAAAAGGCGCATTCCGCTTCATCTCGGGCAACATGGCGAAGTCCGGGATTCTCTTCCGGACGCCGTCGGCGACGATCGGGGTCCGCGGCACCGATTTCGCGGCCCTGGTCGGTGAGGACGGCACGACCCGGATCACGGTCTATTCGGGCGAGGTCATCGTGACGCCTCTTGCCGGCGGGGCCCCGGTCTCGGTCGCGGCGGGACAGGACCTGACCGTCTCCCTGAATGGCGAAACCGGCGAACTCGGCAACGGCTTCCGCACGGTCGATCCCGGCCTCGATGAGGACGAGGGCTTCGACGGCTCCAGCGGCGGGCCGGGCGGCAGCGGGGGTGGCGGCGAGGGCGGCTGAACGGTCGCGAAGTCGAGCGTGACGCCGCGCTGATAGGCCCATAGATCGATGTCGCGCGAGATGAACTCCGAGCCCTGATCGATGCGGATCGTCTTCGGATAACCGAGCTGGCAACACGCGCACTCCAGTGTCCGCACGAAGTCCATCGCCCAGCCTTCGCGCCGCAGCAGCACGTGTACACGCTGGTAGCCGAAGCGCACGCGGGTCTGACAGATCTCCCTGATCCGATGACCCGACCCGAAACCTGAACGGCGACACCAGCCGACCCTAGCTCCCGCCGCCGTATTCCTCTTGGCTGTCTGGTGCCCGACAGGGGCGCTGGCCCCACCCTCGTGGGGAACATTCCGGGAACGTCTTTTGACTGTAGTTTGTCAAAACCGGGCTGAATTACCCCCAAATGAGCCGAATTGGCCTCTTAAGGGCGCTCGAAAATGGCTGAAAATCGGCGGTTTTCTGCACCTCGCGGAACTCGCGGCGCTGCTTTGGGAGCAGCAGGTCGCTGGTTCGAATCCAGTCGCCCCGACCACTTATCCTCTTGATTTCAAACGTGTTTTTTGGGCGCTTCCGGCGGCCTTCCGGCGCCGTCTGGCGGGCTTTTGACTGTCTTTTGTCAATTGCCCGAGTCGCGCCGCCGCCTCGACCGCGTCGGCGACGTTGTCGGCGTCGACGTTGAGGTAGTGCATCGTCGTCGTGATCTCGCTGTGGCCGAGCGCCTTCTGCGCGGCCCGGAGATTGCCGGATCCGAACAGCACCCGGGTGCCGAAGGTCTTCCGCAGGTCGCGCGGCGTCACCTCCTCGATCCCGGCGGCCTCGCAGGCGGTGCGGAAGCTCCGCCGGATCGAGCGGATCGGCTTCCGCTTCTTCGAGTAGGTGAAGACCGGGCCGCTGCCGGCCGGGCCGAGGTTGGCGAGCAGGGCCAGCATCTCGCCGGCGATCGGCAGCCGGAGGACGCGGCCGCCCGGCTGCTTCGATTTCACCCGCACGGTGATCACCCGCGACCGCAGGTCGACGTCGCGCCAGTCGAGCGCGAGCAGGTTGCCGGTCCGGAGCCCGGTCAGGACGCCGGCCCGGATGATCGGCTCGAGGTGCCTGGCGCGCGCCGTGATCGCGGCGAGCAGGCGCTGCTGCTCGTCGGCGGTGAGCGTCCGGGTTCGCGGATCCGGCTCGCGCAGGCGGTGCCGGTTGAAATTCACCGGCGGCTCGGCATCGGCCTTCACCCGCCAGACGTCGCGCGCCATGTGATGGACGGCGCGGAGATGGACGATCTCGGCATTGATCGAGCGCGGCGAGAGCACGCCGCCCCGGGGCGTCGGCTGGCCGCGCCGGCGCGCCCGCCAGTCGGCGAGCACCGCGTCGGAGATCTCGTGCAGGTGGATGCCGGCCGGCATGATCTCGAGGAACTTCCCGCACATCCGCCAGATGTCCCGGGCCGAGGCGAGCTGCGGCTCGCCGGTCGAGAGGCAGACATGGTCGAGCCAGTAGCGGCCGAAGGCGGCCTCCAGCGTCATCGGCTGCGGCCCGGCATCGCGGCGCAGCCCGAGCGCGATGTCGCGGACCGCGACGCTCAGGATCGCGCGGGCGAGCGACCTGTCCGTTGTGCCCAGGCAATGCCGAAGTCGATGACTTCGCCCGTCCGGGTCGCGCACCGTGACGTTCGCGTAGTAGCGGTCCGAGCCGGGGATCTTGACGACGATATCGCGCTGTGTTCGGGGCATTTCTCTCGCCCGGCGGCGACGAAGGCGCGCAGGTCCTCGACCAGGTAGGTGCGCCTCGGCCGCTTCCGGCCCTTTCCTCTGACGATGCAGGCCAGATCACCACGATCGACCGCCGCCTTCAAGTCGCGCGGCTGCATCCCGCACATGCGGGCGGCCGTCTGGTGGTCGACGACCAGCGGTTCCGGCAGGCGAATCCTCGATCCTGCCATGGCGGCCGCCCTCAGACCCGCATCGGCATGACGACGCCGATCATCTCGCCGTCGACATGCAGGCGGACCGGCGAGCCCGGGTTGATGACCTGCAGGCCGACCTCGCCGTCGCCGACCCGCGCGAGGAAGCTCTCGAGGTAGCGGACGTTGACGCCGAACTCGACCGGCTCGCCGCCCGCCCAGTCGATCGCCAGTTCGTCGCTTGCCTCGCCGCCCGCGCCCCTGGCCGAGATCCGGGCGACCGGCCGGTCGTCGCCGCCCTCGGCCGGGCTCGCGCCGATCTCGATCTTCACCGGGCTGCCCGTCTTCGACGCCTCGGCGAGCGGCCGCACCCGGCCGAGCGCGGCGCGGAGCGCCGGCGCGTCGAGGCGGGCGATCGGCTCGTCGCCGCTCGGCACGACGCGCTGGTAATCGGGGAAGGCGCCGTCGATCAGCTTCGACACGAGCCGCCAGTCGCCCTGTTCGACGGCGATCGCGGCGGCGCTCACGCGGATCTCGAGGGCGTTGCCGGTGGCGTCGATCAGGCCCTGCAGCGCCGCCATCGTCTGCCGCGCGACGATCACGCCCGGCATCTCGCCGGCGCCGTCCGGCAGGTCGGTCCGGGCGATCGCGAGCCGGTGCCCGTCGGTCGCGACGGCGAGCAGCCGGCGCTCGCCGTCCGTCTCGCCCACGTGCAGGTAGCTGCCGTTCAGGTAATAGCGGGTCTCCTCGGTCGAGACGGCGAAGGCGCTGTGGTTGATCAGCTGGAGGAAACGCGGCGCCTCGATCCGGAAGCTCGCCGCCTTCGCCTCGTCCTCCCGGCCCCAGGCCGGGAAATCCTCGCCCGGCAAGGTCGCCATCGCCCATTTCGCCCGGCCCGCGCCGAGCCGCGCCCGGCCGTCGTCGGCGCCCGCCTCGATGCGGATCTGGCTGCCGGCGGCGGCGGCGGCGGCGATCGCGGCCAGCTGGCCGGCCGGGAGGGCGCGCTGGCCGTTGACGGCGGTCTCCGCCTCGATCGTCACGGTCAGGCGGGCATCGAGGTCGGTGGCGGTGATCTCAAGCGCGCCGGTCGTGGCGGTGACCAGGACGTGGCTCAGGATCGGGATCGTCGAATGGCGCTGGACGATCCGCACGGCCTGGCGCATGGCGCTGCTGAGCGCCGCCTGCTCGACGGTGACGATCATGGATAGGTCTCCTCGAAAAGCACGGAAAGGATGTGATTGACGGCGCTCCAGCCGGGATCGCGGGTCGCGAGTTCATCGGCCAGTTGGTCGAGGCCGCCGGCAAGCGCAGTCCTGTCCGCGGCAAATTCGATGCCGCGGCATTTGAGCAGCCATCCGCGGAGGTGGTCGCGGTGCACGCCGATCTGATCGTCGCCGCGGCTGGGCTCCTCGTATGACAATCGCTTCTCGATCGCCGTCTCGATCGTCGTGACGACGGTGCGCCAGTCTTCGGGCCCGAGCCCGTAGAACGGCTCGCCGTTCTGGCGCATGGTCGTGGCGAAGATGCCCGCCGGCGCATGGTCGACGATGAGCCGCAGCAATGCGCCGGGCGGACCATGGTCGGTGACGACCTGAAAGATGGCGTCCTGCGCGGGCCGGTTCATGCGGCGCTCCCGCGGCCGCGGCCGAGATCCTGCAGCACGCGGGCGGCGCGGGCGGCGAGGCGCCGGGACGGCGCCGCGTCGCGCAGCTCGCGGAGCCGGGCGAGCGCCTGGCAATAGCGCGCCGGCTGGTTGGCGGCGCGGGCCTGCCGGGCGACGTGCGACCAGCGCCAGAGCCCGACCGTGGCGATCTCGAGCGCCGAGGCCGTGCGGACCAGGGTGATAGCGGGGGCCGGCCGTTTGCCCGCGTCACCGTCCTGTCGTTCGTCCCTCATGCCGCCCGCGCCATCTTCCTGTCGGGCGTCCATCAGGCCGCCCTCCGGCCATCGTCGCGGCACATGGTCTTCGCCGCTTCTTCCCGGGCCAGTTCGCCCAGGGCCTCGATCTCGGCCCGTGTGAAGCCGCGGCTGAGCAGGTGGCCGGTCTCGACCGTGCCGCCGTTGGCGGCGGCGATCTCGACGATGGCGCGCGCGAGCTCGCGGACGCGGTGGCGGTCGATGCGGGAATGCGGTTTCATGGCGATCTCCTGTTGATGACAGGGATCGAAAATGAACAAAATGTTTATGATCGTCAACAACAAATAGTTCGATCACTTGGAGACGCCATGTTCATCGTGAGTGCGATTTTTCCGTCATCTCGTGCCAGAGTGCTGGTTTGCAGGCGCTTAGATACAATCATAGCGAGGGCAATACAGGCGTTGCCCGCCCGGTTCGCGCGAATCGCCCTGCTTGCCGGTGCGGTCGCCGTGGCCGGTCCGGCGCTGGCACAGCCGGCGCCGGCGGAGCCGCCCCTCTCGGCCTGGGCCCAGGTCACGCGGGTGATCGACGGCGACACCTTCCGGGCGGACGTGCGGATCTGGATCGACCTGACGCTTTCGACCGCGGTACGGGTTCGGGGCGTCGATACGCCCGAGATCCACGGCCGCTGCCCGGCCGAGAAGCAGGGCGCGGCGCGAGCTCGGGACTTCGCCGCCGCATTCCTGGCCGCCGGGCCGGCGCTGTTGTCAGACGTCGAGAACGGGAAATATGCCGGCCGGGTCGTCGCCACGGTCAGTGTCGGTGGCCGCGATCTCGCGGAGGCGCTGATCGCCGCCAGGCTCGGCCGGCGCTATGACGGGCACGGCCGCCGGCTGGGCTGGTGCGAATGAGCAGGATCGCACTCTAGGAACTAATGGCGCTCCTCCGGCGTTTTCATTGTTCGTGCCATGCTGAACGCCGAATTTCGATAGGGACCAGGCGAGCCGCGATACCATCCCAAGGTTGCGAGCGGGACAGCTCCGATAGCCGAGCATATTCCTATGTATCTCGCCCGTATTGCCGCCCTCGTGCCGGAGCTAGTCCGCTCCGCGCGCAGATGCTAGATTTTCTTCAATCCGCCTCTGGAGGTGTGCCATGGATCTGAAGTCGCTGTTTGCCGGGCTGCTCAGCCGGGTCCAGAGAATGCCGCCGCCGCCGCCGCCGCCGGGCTTCTATCTCACCGGCCCGGCGGTGGATCCGCCGGAGCCGATTGTTGACATCCCGGACGACGCGCCGCGCGCCGTGGTTGGCGGGGTCTATGCCATCACCTATCGCGATTCGTCAGGCAGGTTGTCGAAACGGACGATCACCGTGCATGAGTTCATCGGCCTGGGCGACGACGTGCTGATTGCCGCCTATTGCCAACTTCGCGCCGCGAAGCGACAATTCTACGCCTCGCGGATTCTCGAGTTCACCGACCTCCAGACCGGCGAGGTGATCGATGAGCCGGAGGACATCCTCTGGCTGTTCCGCCCTGACGATACCTCGGTCGCACTCCGCAATCACGGCGGGTCACTGGCCCTGCTGGTGGCGATCGGGCGCGTCGACGGCCGGCTGGCGGCGAAGGAGCGGGCGGTCGTCGCCGAGTGGCTGGTTTCCCGCGCCGGTCCCGGCGTGCTCGACCTGGGGCGGATCGATCGCCACATCGCCCGGCTGCGCCCTGATGTCGAAACGCTCGACCTGGCAATCGAATCCCTGGCGGCCGCGCCGCGCGAAGAGATCGCCGAAATCCTGAAGGCGGCGGAGCGGGTCGCCCGGGCCGATGGCAAGGTGGTGGCGGAAGAAGTCGCGTTCATCCGCGACATGAACCGCCAGCTCGGCCTGGCCGGTTAGGATCGGCGCTCATAGTCGGCGCGCCATCCAGGCAAGGCGGCCGATCACATTGACCTCGTCGGCAGTCCGCTCGTAAGCCGGGTGGTGACTATTGTCGGAGATGATCCGGATTGTTGCGGGGTCGGAGTGCGGAACGAACTCGATCCGCTTGACGACCACGCCGAAGCCGTCCCATAGCGCGAAGACGCCGGGCGGCGAGGGCGTGCGGTCGGCCAAGTTGATTAGCACGCGATCGCCGGAGCGGAGCGTCGGCTCCATGGAATCGCCCACGACCTCGATGATCCGCGCAGCCGCCGGATCGACGCGCAGCTCACTTCGCAGATAGCCGTCGGGGATTTCCCAGCCGGCACGAACTGCGTCCTGCTCGATTTGATTGCCATTGCCATC
Source organism: Oceanibacterium hippocampi (assembly GCF_900172325.1). Lineage (GTDB taxonomy): Bacteria > Pseudomonadota > Alphaproteobacteria > Sneathiellales > Sneathiellaceae > Oceanibacterium > Oceanibacterium hippocampi. Next base: position 7,416 of record NZ_FWFR01000008.1, read on the forward strand.
CGGCTGATAGGTGATCATGGCTTCGCCGCCGCCGCCTGCGCCGGCACGGACATCAATCTCGGCCAACCAGGCGCCCGGCGCATTGCCCGGCCTCCCGGGCGCGGTCGGCGCTTCTGAAAAGCCGAGCAGGTAATCCGGCGTCACGTTAAGCACCCGGCATATCTCTCGCAGCGTAGTGTAGTCCGGCTCACGCTGCGAGCGGACATAGTTACCGTAGCGTTCGGGCGAAATGCCTACGCGCCGAGCGACTTCTGCTGCAGATAATCCTTGGGCCTCGGCCGCCCGCCTCAGCTTCTTGCCTATTGCGATCATGCGAACAAAACGTTCAGCATCGCATGCCAATGCAATGCAAGTTTTGCTGTTGACGACAATGAACAAAATGTGCATGTGTCGGTGACATGAGCGCATTCCCGATCATACGCAATCTCGGCGGCCGCGACGCGGTCCTGGAGAAGCTCCGCGCCTGCGATACCGCCGCCAGCGCCGTTCGCACAATCGACGCGATGCGGATGTGGGAGGCACCCGGCCGCCGCGGCATTCCCGGCTGGGCGATCCTCGCCCTGATGCGTATCGCCGAGACAGAGGGCATCGCCTACCGGGCCGCCGACTTCGATTTTGATCCGCCCGCCGTACGCGAGGAGGCGGCATGACGGCCGCCCAGCGCCAGCGCCCGGCGGATCCCGGCCGCGATCAGGCGGGCCCCGGCGTCGTCCAGCCGGTCGAGCCGTCGGGCGAGGGCGTGCGCCTCCCGGTCCCGTCGCGCGCTGCGATCCTGTTCCATCGTGCGAGCATGCCGCGCGGCATCGCGCCGGTCATCGGGAAGGACGGGGGTCATTTCCCGCACCCGGGCCCGGCGGCGGTCCGGCCATGAGCGCCGCGCTCGGCCGGCCCCTCTCGCGGCCCGACTATCTCCGGCTCAAGGCCGCCTTCCGCCGCCTGGTCCGGGCCGCCGGCGGGCTGGAATCGGCGGCCATGGTGACCCGGGTCGGCAAGACCGAGCTCGGCCGCTACCAGCATGTGAACGAGCCGCTGTTCGCCCCGGTCGATGTCGTCGCCGATCTCGAGGCCGACACCGGCGAGGCCCCGGTGACCCGCGAGATGGCCCGGATGGCCGGGCTCGCCGTCTTCCCGCTACCCCGCCCGGAGCACGACGACCCGGCCTGGGTCGGCCATATCGCGAAGACGGCGAAGGAATGCGGCGAGGCGGTCGCGCGCACCGCCGAAGCCCTGAGCGTCGGCGGCACGATCACGGCAGACGAGATCCGCGAGATGGGGCTTCGGCAGGAGATCGCCGAGGCGGTCGAGGCGCTGGCCGCGCTCGACGCCGCGCTCCGCGCCGTCGAGGCGGTCGGTGCGGCGGCGCCGGCCGGGGAGGGCTGACAGTGAGCCGATCAGTCCTCACTGCCGGGGAAGCTTCTCGCCGACCCGAAGTGCCGGACCCGGGCGCAGAAATCCGCTGCCTGGTCGTGGCGCGCCGGATCAGCGCACCAGGCGCTCGCCATGCTGAGGTCGTCCGGGCCCCGCAGATAGGGGGTGCTCAGTCCGACGACCCGGCCGACCGCGATGTCGGTGAAATCGACCTCGGCCGCGACGACGAGCGGCAGGATCAGCCCGAGCATCCTGCGCTCGGTCGGTTTGCCGTTCCTGTCGGTGCCGTCGATCACAGCGCGCGCGGCAAGCACGCCGTCCGCGCCGCCGGCCTCGAGGGCGGCCGGGATCGCCGCCCGCATCGCCTTGCCGAGCCGATCGATCACCTGCCAGTGGTTCGCCTGCGGCGCCATGTCGACGGCCAGCACCACGTCCGGACCGATGATCGTGACCCGGCGGATGCGCTCGTCGGCCGCGGCAATCCGCTCCTCGACCGTGCGCGGCGCAGCCGTGGCGTTCTCGTCGGCCGAAGCCGGGCCGGGGGCAGGCACCTCAGTATCTGTTGTCGGGGTCGGCGGCTCGATCGGAGTCACGGTCGCGGCCATGCCAAGCACGGCGGCGAGTGCAGCCCCTGTCCAGCCGAAAGCGACCGGAGCGCGCCTCGGCGCCTTAGCGAATGGCCAGGCCCAGCGCGGCCTGATCGCCGCGACGACGACCATAACCAGCGCGGCGAGGCTCAGCAGGGCGAGCAGGGCGGACAGCATCGGAGCGTTCCCTCAGCGGTCACAGCAACCGCGAGCATCGCCCGCGAGTCTTCATCGCGTCAAGAAGGGGATTGTCATGCCTGAGCCTCTGATCGTCCTGCCGCCGCTCGGCCGGGTGCCGGCCGGCATTCACGGGACCGGCCGCAAGGTAGCCCGGATCGCGCTCGTTACCCTGCTGATCTGGGTCGGCCTAGTCGGCCTCGCCTGGTACGTGCTTGACCGAATTGCGGCCGCGCCACCGCCCGGAGTTACATACGACGAGCCTCCCGCCGCCCGCCAACCCGGGAACGACCTATGATCCTGACCAACGAAGACCTCGCCGCGCTCTCGGCGCTCTGGCGGATCCACGGTGGCGAATGCGCCTACCGAGACGATGACCCGGACGGGCGGATCCTCGCCCGGCTGGCCGGCCTCGGCTTCGTCACCGTGACCGACCGGGTCCTCGAGCCCGGCCCGGTCACGGTCCATTGCCTCACCGAGGCCGGCCGCTGGGCGGTCAAGCACTGGCGGACGATGCCGGCGCACGGCCTGCCGCACCGCACGCTCGCCGAGGTCGATCGCCCGGCGCCGCCAGATGCGCCGGCCTGCGACCATGTCGCGGGCTATTGCATGACCTCGGCCGGCTGTGCGGTGGCAATCCGCTGTGCCCGGCCGGCGGAGGCCGGCTCGGGCCGCTACAACGCGCACCGGCCCGGGGCGCTCTCGTGAGCCCGCGGCACGGCCCGGGCGCGGCCGGCGCGATCATGCTGCCGACCGGCCACCTGGTCGACCCATTCGCCCTCGGCCCAGGCGACATCGCCCGCCTGCCGCTCGCCCAGATCCTGCCGGAGACGCTGGCGACCCTGCCGCGTTTCGGCGGCTGTCCGCCCGGCCCGGCCTACTCGGTCGCGCAGCATTGTTGCGAGCTCGCGCTTGCCTTCGCCAACCCGGCGCTCGGCCTGGCCGGGCCGGCCGACGAATGGCCGCGCGCCGGATACCGCGACGACTGCATGGCCTGGGCGCTGCTGCACGAGGTCTTCGAGGCGCTGACCGGGCTCGACGTGCCGTCGCCGATCAAGCGCCGCTGGCCGCTCTACCGGGACACCGAGGCTTACGTCCTGCAGCATGTCTGCGGGCTCTACGGCATCGACCCGGCCGAGCCCGCCTGCCTCGAGGCCGATGCCCGGATCGTTCTTGATGAGGCCGCCTGGCTGTTCGGCCGCGACAGCGCGCCGCTGTTCGCCGCGCCGGGCACCCGGCCGCTCGGGATCCGCCCGGACCGGCGCTGGGATTTCGAGGAGGCGTCGCGGCGCTTCCGCGACCTCTGGCTCAGCCATGTCGCGCCGCGCCGGCGCGACGGGGCAGACCCGCGGGTCTCGGCCCTCGCCATGCGGCGGGCGGTCGGGACGGTGCCGGCATGACGGTCGACCCGGAACGCCTTGCCGACTGGCTGCATCGCCTGGTCCCAGCCGACGATCTCGGCCTCACCGGCGCCCGCTTCGACTGGCTCGGCCGGGCGCTCGACCTCGACCGGGCGGCCGCCGCCGCCGCCTGGTTCCGCCTCGGCCTCGGCGCCGCGCGGATCGAGGCGGGCGAGGCCGGCGCGCCCGGCTGGTCGATCCATCCCGAGGCCGATCGGCGGGAGGGCCGGCTGGTCATCACCCTGCCGCTCGCGATCGAGGGCCGGGTGCTCGACCTGGTCGCGCTGGACCCGGCCGACGGGGTGCTCTGGTGGCCGCTGCTCGGCGGCCATGCGCTCGGCGACCCGGCGCTGGCGCTCGCCCGCCAGCGCGGCGCGCCGCTCCGGGTCTTCTCGGGCCCGCTGGCCTGGCTCCGCGCGGCGGCCGAGCCGCTGCCGCCCGGGCATGCCCCGGTGCCGGGCGGCAGCGGCTATTGCCCGCTCGGGCTCGACGACGCGGCGCTGGAGGCGGCGCTTGCCGGCCTGCCGGCGCTCCATTGCGACGACGCCGCCTTCGGGCAGTCGCTCGCCGACCGGATGAAGAATGCCCGCCGGGCGCGCCGCGCGGCCGAGCCGCGCCTGCCGGAGGTCCGGGTGCGGGCGCGTCGCTCGCCCGCCATCGTGGCGAGCGCGCCAGAAAACGCGCCCGTGAACGGGGCGAGCGCGGCAAAAAGCTCGCCCGTGAACGGGGCGAGCGCGACGGACGTTGAGGCGGGGAGGGTGGCCGCGTGAGCTTGGTCTATGACGTCAGTCTGTTCGATAGCCTGTTCCAGGAGATTTATCCGTGATCGTGACCGTGGAACGTTCGACCCTTGCCGCGGCGGCGAAGGCCGCGCGAAACCATGCCGCAACGGGCAAGGATGCCGGCGTGCTCGGCATGGTGCTGATCAGCGCCGAGCCCGACGGCGCCATGTCACTGGCCGCGACCGACATGACGCGCCGCTTCGAGGTCCGGTTCGAGGCGGAGGTGACGCGCGCCGGATCGGCCCTGTTGCCGGCCGTCGAGCTCGCGGCGCTCGCCGATCGCGCGACCGAGGGCAGCCAGGTGCGGATAGAGATCGACTATCCGTCGCCGGCGACGGCGCGGGCCGGCCGGAGCCGATGGCGCATGCCGGTCGACCAGGCCGAGAATTTTCCCGCCTGGTCCGGCGCCTTGACTCCGCCGTTCGAGATGCCCGCCGGTGCGCTCCGCCGATTGTTCTCCCGAACGCTGTTCGCGGCGGAGCGCACCGGCGGCTCGAGCTACTTCCTGATGGGCGTCCATCTGAGGCTCACCGGCCCCGCGGATGCGTTGCGGCTGGTCGCCGTCGCGACCAACGGCCACCAGCTCGCCATAGCCGATTGCCTGGCGCCGGCCGGCAGCGGCGGGCTGCCCGACGGCGGCGTGACCGTGCCCGACGACGCCGTCAAGGACCTGTTGGGCATGCTGCCGAAGGAGAGCTCTGATCCGGCGGCGGTGGCGATCGGTGAGCACGATCTGACGGTTCGCTTCGGCGACTGGACGTACTACACGCGGCTGATTGACGGCAGTTTCCCCGACTACGAGCGGGTTATCCCGCCGGAGACGGGACCGCTCTGCACCATGCCGGCGCCGGCCCTCCGCGCCGCGCTCGGGCGGATCGAGCCAATGGCCGACATGCATAGCGAGAAGGGCCCGTCGACAACCTACCGGGTCAGGAGAGTGGAGATAGACGTCGGCCCCTCGGACGAGGCGGCAGACGACGGTCGCCCGGCAATGCGGCTGACCGCAGCCGGGCCCGACGGACGGCAAGCCGAGGACGAGATCGCCGTCGAATGGAGCGGCGTAGATGCCTGGAGAACCGCCTTCAACATCCCCTACCTGGTCGACTTCGCCGCGCAGGCCGAGCCTGGCGCGATCGCCTTCCGGGTGCACGGCCTGGGCGCCGGCAACGGCCCTGTCCTGGTTTACGCGGACGGCGACCTGCTCGGCGTGATCATGCCGCTACGGCGATGAGCCTGCGCGCGATCTCCTACGTCTTCGACCACTCGCTGGCCGAGGGAAAAGCGCGCCTGGTTCTTCCGGCGCCGCTCGCCTGTCAATGGATGGACGGCCATCCCGGCGAGGGCGGCCGCTTCTGCGGCGCGCCGGTCGTCCCGGGATCGTCCTGGTGCCCGGCGCACCGGGCGCGGGTCTTCCTGCCGGCCGACCAGCAGCCGGCCCCGCTCCGGTGGCTGCCGTCATGACGGGCCTCGTCATCGACAATTTCGCCGGCGGCGGCGGCGCCTCGACCGGCCTCGAGCAGGCGCTCGGCCGGGTCGACGTGGCGATCAACCACGACCCGCGCGCGGTCGCCATGCACGAGGCGAACCATCCCGAGACGCGGCACCATTGCCAGTCGGTCTGGCGCGCCGACCCGCTCGACGTGACGGGCGGCCGTCCGGTGCGCTGCGCCTGGTTCTCGCCGGACTGCACCTATTTCTCGAAGGCGAAGGGCGCGGCGCCGATCCGCGACGGCCAGCGGCACCGTCGCGACCTCGCCTGGGTCGTCGTGCTCTGGGCCGAGCGGGTTCGCCCGGCGGTGATCCTGCTCGAGAATGTCGAGGAGTTCCGGGACTGGGGGCCGCTGCTGGAAAACGGCCGGCCCTGCCCGGTCTCGAAGGGCATGACCTTCCGGCGCTGGAAGCGCCAGCTGCAGCGCCTCGGCTACCGGGTCGAGCATCGCGAGCTCCGCGCCTGCGATTACGGCGTGCCGACCAGCCGGAAGCGCCTGTTCGTCGTTGCCCGGTGCGACGGCCTGCCGATCGTCTGGCCCGAGCCGACCCATGGCGACCCGGCCAGCGCGGCGGTCGCCGCCGGCGCGCTCAGGCCCTGGGCGACGGCGGCCAGCGTGCTCGACTGGTCTCAGCCGATCTACTCGATCTTCCTGACGCGGGAAGAGGTCAAGGCCCGCCGCCTGCCCTGCCGCCGGCCGCTCGCCGACAACACGATGGCGCGGATCGCCCGCGGCGTGCAGCGCTATGTCCTCGACGCGGCGGAGCCCTTCATCGTGCCGATCACCCATTCCCGCAACAAGGCCGTTCACGGCCTGCGCGAGCCGCTCCGCACGATCACGACGGCGCATGGCGGCGAGTTCTCGCTGGTCTCGCCCTTCTTCGTGCCGCGCTACGGCGAAAGGGCCGGGCAGGCGCCGCGATCGAGCGGCCCGGTCGAGCCGCTGCCGACAATCGTGCCGACCGCCAACGGCGCCTCGCTCGTCGCCGCCTTCATGGCGCAGCACAACCTCGGCATGGTCGGCCATCCGCTGACCGACCCGCTCTCGACGATCACGACGCGCGGGACCCAGCAGCAGCTCGTCGCCTCGCACCTGATGAAGTTCCGCGGAACCTGCCGGGACGGCCAGCCGCTCGCCCGGCCGGTGCCGACGGTCACCTCGGGCGGCGAGCATCTGGCCGAGGTCCGGGCCTTCCTGATCAAGTATTACGGCGCCGGAATCGGCCAGGCAGCCGGCGATCCGCTGCACACGATCACGACACAGGACCGCTTCGGCCTCGTGACCGTCGCCGGCGAGGACTACGCGATCGCCGACATCGGCATGCGGATGCTGACGCCGCGCGAGCTCTTCTCAGCCCAGGGCTTCCCGTCCGACTACCGGATCGACTTTGAATACCGGGGCAAGCCGCTCTCCAAGGTCGCCCAGATCGAGCTTTGCGGCAATTCGGTCCCGCCGGGCCTCGCCCGCGCGCTCGCCGCCGCGAACGTGCCCGGCGCGCTCTCGATCGAGGCCGCGGCATGAGCGCCCCGCTCGATCCGCCGCTGCCGGAGGGGCAATACCGGGTGATCCTGGCCGATCCGCCGTGGCAGTTCCGGAGCTGGTCGGCGAAGGGCGAGGGGCGCTCGGCGCAGGCCCATTACGACACCATGCCGACGGCCGAGATCGCGGCCCTCCCGGTCGGCGACTTGGCGGCGGCCGATTGCGCGCTGTTCCTCTGGGCGACCTGGCCGATGCTGCCGGACGCGCTCGCCGTGATCGCCGCCTGGCGCTTCACCTACAAGACGCTCGCCTTCGACTGGGTGAAGACGCTCGCCCGCCATGACGGCGCCGCGCCGCTGTTCCTGACCGAGCGCGACTTCCACATGGGCGGCGGGCTGACCGCGACCAGGTCGAACACCGAGCCCTGCCTGCTCGCGACCCGCGGCGCGCCGAAGCGCCTCGACGGCGGCGTCCGCCAGCTGATCATCGCGCCCCGGCGCGAGCACAGCCGCAAGCCCGACGAGACCCGGCCGCTGATCGAGCGGCTCTATGCCGGGCCCTGGCTCGACCTCTTCTCCCGCACCGACCGCCCCGGCTGGACCTGCTGGGGCCGCGAGGCGGGCAAGTTCAACGCCGAAACGGAGGATGCCGCGTGAGATACACCCACATGGACCATGCCGGATGGGTTCGCGACGACTTGCATATCGAGCCGAGCCCGCTCGGCTGCCGCGTTGCCTACATGCTCGGCGTCGCCTTCGGGGGCGTCTACAATGCCCCGATCAACCCGCGCAAGGTCGACTGGTCCGCCCCGTCGCGGATCTCGATCACGGTGCGTGATTCCAATCTCGCGACCTACGACGGCGCCGGCCTGACGCTTCTGGTCATGCTCGCGCACGCGCTCTCGGTCCGCCTGGAGATTTGCGCCGCCGCGCCGCGCTACTTCCATTTTCACTTCACCGCCCGCCAGCCGGAGGGGCGACTGTATCAGCGCCATCCGGACGTCGAGCAAATGGTCGCGGGCTTCCGCCGATGGTTCGATGATCGCGCCCAGGCTCTCGCCCGCGGCGAGCCGCTGCCGCCGTTGACGGAGGACGCGGCATGATCTCGCCCTATCAGGACCGGGTCGGCCGCTGGGTCGATGCCTGTTTCGGCCGTGCGGTCGCCGCCGATCGCGGCGAACGCAATCACCGCTTTCTCGAGGAGGCGCTGGAGCTGGTGCAGTCGCTCGGCTGCACCGCCGAGGAGGCGCACCAGCTGGTCGACTACGTCTTCGGCCGCCCGCCCGGCGATCCGTGGCAGGAGGCGGGCGGGGTCATGGTGACGCTGGCCGCGCTCGGCAATGCCGCCGGTCTCGCCGTGTACCCGGCCGGCGAGGCCGAGCTGGCGCGCTGCTGGGACAAGCTCGAGGCGATCCGTGCCAAACGGGCCTCGAAGCCGGCGGGGCCGTTGCCGCAATGAGCGACCTTTTCAAGCGGCGCGGCGCCGGACGAGAGAGGCCGGCAAGTTTGGTTCAGGGGAGGGAAACAGGGCGTGACCGGCGATAGTGATGATTTCGTACCACTCGACGAGGCGAAGCGGCAGGGCGACGACGGCGGCGCGGCCGGCCGGAGCGGCTTTCGCGGCCCGGTCGAATGGGCCGAGGCGCCGGTGACGCCGCTCGGCCACTGGGCCGGGACCTATTACTTCCTCTCGCGCGCGGCGGAGATCCGCACGCTGCATTTCAAGGATCTGCGGGCGTCCGGGATCCTGTCGCTGTTCGGCGGCCGGGTCGACTGGCTGTCGGAGGTCTGGCCGATGTTCGACCAGCGCGGCCGGCCGATACCCGGCGCCTTCTCGGCGAACGACGCGGCGGCCGGGCTGATCCGCGCCTGCGAGGACGAGGGCTTCTTCGACCCGGCGGCAGACCTGCGCGGCCCGGGCATCTGGCGGGCCGATGACCTGGAGGGCTACGAGGGCGGCCTGATCCTCCATTGCGGCGACCGCATCGGCCTGGTCACGGCCGAGGGCCGGGTGATCTGGGGCAAGGCCGGGCGGCGCCTCGGCGCCCATGTCTACCCGAAGCGCCGCCGCCAGCCGCGCCCGGCGGATGTCCCGGCGAGCGCCCGCGACGTCGCCGAGCTCGAGGGCTTCCTCGGCTCCTGGAACTGGGGCCGGCCGTCCGACCCGAAGGTGATCCTGGGTTATCTGGCCTGCGCGATGATGGTCGGCGCGACCCGCTGGCGGCCGCATGTCTGGGTCACCGGCGACGCCGGCACCGGCAAGTCGGAGCTCGAGAAGTTCGTCTGGGACTTGCTCGGCGACGCGGTCTGGCGGGCCTCCTGGCCGACCGCCGCGGCGATCTTCCAGGGCCTCGACAACGCGGCCCGGCCGGTCGCCCTCGACGAGATCGAATCCGAGCCGGGCTCGCGCCGGGTGCAGGAGCTGGTCAAAACGGCGCGCCTCGCCTCGACCGACGAGCAGTCGGGCATCGCCCGCGGCTCGATCGGCGGCACCGCCTCGATCTGGCGGATCCGCGCCTGCTTCTGGTTCTCCTCGATCATCCCGGCGCCGCTCTCGCCGCAGGACCGCTCGCGCATCGTCGTCCTCGACATGGGCCAGCTCGAGAACGCGGGCGAGGGCGCCGGCGCCTTCCTCGAGGCGCGCGCCTCGTTCGCCGGGCTCGGTCCGCGGCTCCGCGCCCGGCTGATCGCCGGCTGGGGCCGCTACGTGCAGAACGAGGCGGCGAACGGCCTGGTGCTCGCCGAGGACGGCCTCGCGGCCCGCGTGCAGGCGCAGATGGGGGCGATCCTCGCCGGCTACTGGACGCTCGCCCATGACCGGCCGATCACCTTCGAGGAGGCCCGCGCGCTCGCCGAGGCCCTCGAGCCCGAGCGCTTCTCGGTCGATGCCGAGGATTCGAACGCCGCGCTCTGCCTGCAGCGGCTGATGCAGTCGGAGGTCGACGCCCAGGGCGACAACGACGGGCTCTGGCGGGTCTCGATCGGCCACCTGCTGGCACGCAACGGCGGCAACCCGAAGGGCCGCCACAGCCGCGTGCTGCGCGCCCACGGCCTCGCCGTCGCCGAGCGGCCGGATCCGGCCGACCCGGCCGGCCCGGACCGGCGCTGGCTGCAGGTCAAGCTCTCGCACGACCTGCTCGACCGCCAGGTCTATCGCGAGACCGAGTGGGAGCGGGGCGGCTGGGCCGTCGCGCTCGCCCGCCTGCCCGGCGCGATCAAGCCCCGGGTCACGGTCAATTTCGGCGACTACGTGAGCGGCAAGGCGGTCTGGCTGCCCTGGGAGACGCTCGGCGAGCGCTTCGCCGACGGCGACCCGGGCGAGGTCACGGGCGGCGCGGACGGATTGCCGTAATGATTTCAACAAGGTGCCCACGGTCACCTGATGGTCACTATCAGGTCACCATCGCAAGCCCCTGATTTGACGGGGAAAGCGGGCGCATGGTGACCAGGTGACCAGCCAGGACAAGGGATCTCCACGCGCGCGCGCGCGATGCGGATCGGTGGTCACCTGGTCACCTTGGTCACCTTGAAGAAAGAGATAAAGGGATTCAGTCGGTTAGACGGTGACCGGGGCGGTGACCAGGGGGCATCGGCCCGGTCACCGGGGCAACAGCGGCAACGAGGCGGAGTGGCGCATGGTGAAGACGGCGGTGGATATCGAGGACCTGGTGATCTGGACCTATCAGGCCCAGCGGGCGGACGTGATCGAGGGCTGGAGCGACAGCCGGGAGGGGGACTGGCTCGCCGGCGGCAATCGAACGATCGAGGCGGTGCTGATCGAGCGCGGGGCGATCGGCTGCGAGATCGACACGAGCCCGGTGCCGGCTTCCTCGCGCCTGCATCCGGATGCCGAGGCGATCCACGAGGCGGTGACCGGGCTCGGCAGCCGGATCGAGATCGGCCTGCTGATCCAGCATGGCCGGGCGGGCACCCGGCCAGACTGGCTGCCCGCCGCGCGCACCCGGATCGTGCCGGCTGAGATGCGCTGGAGCCGTCGCCATCGGGAATACCGGCCGCGGATCGAGTACGACCGGAACCGGAACCCGGTCTGCTGCCCGGTGCGGATCGTCGACCATCCGCAGAAGATCGAGGCGGCCCGGACCGTCTACGCGATCTGGCGCGAGGCGCTGGCCGACCTGGCCGAGGTCTTCCGGCTGCACCCGGCCCGGCTTCGCGACCACGCGGTTGCCGGTCCGCGCGCCCCGGCCCGGCCATGGGAGGCGGCGAGCGCGCCGGCCGGTCGGGATGCCATGCCGCGTCGCGCATATGGTGGTTGACAAAACGAAGAACGCTTGACATTGTGTCCGAACGATTGAATTGCGCCCGGCGGGAACCCCTGCCGGGCGTTTTCGTTTGCGCGGAGGGCGGCATGGCGGTCGAGGTCAATATCGACACCGACCTGGCCGCCCTTCGCCGTTTCCTGGGCGATGTCGAGACCCGGCAGCTGCCCTTCGCCGCCGCCCTCGGGCTGACCGGGACGGCGAAGGCGATCAACGAGGACGCCCGCGGCAGCCTCGCCGACCGCTTCACGATCCGCTCGAGTTGGGTCGGCCGGGGCCTGCAGGTCAATCCGGCCTCCAAGCGCGACCCGCTGTCACGGATGCAGGCCGAGGCCGGCACCCGCGACGCCTTTATGGCGCGGCAGGAGCTCGGCGGCACCAAGGAGCCGAAGGGTGGGCGGTCGCGGGTGGCAATCCCGCTCGCCATTCGCAGGACGCCGGAGGAGAAGACGACCCGGGCCAAGTGGCCCGGCCGTCTGCTGGCGAAGAAGACGGGCAGGCGCAAGCCCTTCCTGACGACCGCCGTGCGCGGCCCGTCGAAGGGGCAGGGCATCATCGCCCGCCGGGTCGAGGGCGAGCGCTACCCGCTGCAGGTGCTCTACCGCTTCACGCCGAAGCTGCCGGTCGCGCCGCGCTGGGGTTTCGTCGATCGTGGCGCCCGCACTGCCGAGGCCGTCTACTTCGACAAGGTCAACGAGGCCCTCGACCGGGCCGTCGCGACCGCCATCGACCGCCACAAGCCGCGCCGCTGACCGCCGGCAGGCCCCGCCGCGCCCTCGACCGGGCCGTCGCGACCGCCATCGACCGCCACAAGCCGCGCCGCTGACCGCCGGCAGGCCCCGCCGCGCCCTCCCGGCGCCCGGCGGGTCCTTCCTGCCCTCGACCCGACTGCGGGTCCGCGGGGGCGCGGGTGATCGGACATTTTTGCAACATTCGGGCTTGCGATTGTTTTTCCTGTTGTTTTTCAACGGGTTAAGCGAACCCGAGCGCGAGGGACCATGACCACGACCTATCTCAACCGGGCGGAAGCCGCGAAGGCGCTGGAGATTTCCGAGCCGACGCTCGCCGACTGGATCGAGCAGGGCGCGCCGGTCGCCGGCCGCGGCGGCCGTGGCCGCGCCTACCGCCTCGACGTCGCGGCGATCCGCGCCTGGCGGGACGGCATCGTCCAGGCCGAGGAAGCCGAGCGCGCCGCCCGCGAGGCGGAGGTCGCGCGGCACCAGCAGCGCCTCGATCTCGGCGAGGCCGAGGCCGGCGGCGAGGCGATGTCGGCGAAGGCCCGGCGCGAGTTCTACGAGGCCGAGCTCAAGCGGATGCACGCCGCGCGGCAGCGCGAGGAGCTGGTCCCGGTCGACGAGGTCCGGGCCGAGATGACGCGGATCTATCGCGACCTCGCGACCCGGCTCCGCACGCTGCCCGACCTGCTGGTCGATCGAGGCGTGATCGCGCCGGCCGCCGCCGCCGTCGTCGCCGACCAGGTCTCGGCCTGGCAGGAGGACATGGCGCGCGCCCACATGCGTGCCGAGATCACCGCCGGCGAGGCCGGAGCGGCCGGCGGGTGAACGCCTTTACCGCCGCGGCGCCGTGGCCGATCGAGCCGCTGCCGCCGCACCGCAGCGCGCGCTCGATCCGGGCTGAGGCGGCCGAGGCGCTGCTGCCGCCGAAACGCTACACGGTCGCCGAGGCGGCCGAGCGCTACCGGCGGCTCAACAACGCGCCGACCTATGTCGGTCCCTGGCGCAACGAGAAGACGCCCTACATGGTCGGGCCGATGGAGGCGATCACCGCGCGCGACCGCGAGGCGGTGATCTTCGTCGGCCCGGCGCAGTCGGGCAAGACCGACGCGCTGATCGTCAACGCGATCGCCCACGCTGTGACCTGCGACCCGATGGACATGATGGTCGTGCAGACCAGCCAGGCCGAGGCGCGGGACTTCTCGCGGCGCCGGGTCGACCGGCTGAACCGGGATTCGGAGGCGGTCGGCAGCCGGTCGATCGCGCGCCGCGACAACGTGCATGACAAGGAATATGCCGGCGGCATGATCCTCTCGCTCGGCTGGCCGGCGATCTCGCAGCTCTCGGGCAAGCCGATCCCGCGCATGCTGCTGACCGACTACGACCGCATGCCGGCGGACGTCGACGGCGAAGGCGAGCCCTTCGACCTGGCGGCCAAGCGGACGACGACCTTCGGCTCGCTCGGGCTCACGCTCGCCGAGAGCTCGCCCGGCCGCCCGATCATCGAGCCGGGCTGGGAATGCCCGCCGGGCAGCCACCTGGCGCCGCCGGTCGCCGGCGGTATCCTGGCGCTCTACAACCGCGGCGACCGCCAGCGCTGGCACTGGCCGTGCCCGCATTGCGGCGAGACGTTCGAGGGCTCGTTCAAGCTGCTCGACTGGCCGAAGGGCGCGCCGCCCGAGATGGCCGCGGCGGCAACCCGGATGGTCTGCCCGCGCAACGGCTGCATCATCGAGCCGGGCGAACGCGACGGCATGAACGCCCGCGGCCGCTGGGTCGCGGAGGATCCCGGGGCGGCGAGCCGGGTAGCGTCCTACTGGCTCAAGGGCACCGCGGCGGCCTGGGTGACCTGGCCGCAGCTGGTCTACCGCTACGTCACGGCGCTCGAAGCCTTCGAGCGGAGCGGCGACGAGAACGCGCTCCGGACGACGATCAACGTCGACCAGGGCGAGCCCTACCTGCCGGCGGCGCTGGCCGCCGAGTCGGCGCTCGACCCGGCGGTGCTGGCGGCCCGGGCGGAGGATTTCCCGCTCGGCCGGGTGCCGGCCGGGGCGGGCTTCCTGACCGCGTCGATCGACGTCCAGGGCAACCGCTTCGAGGCCCAGGTGGTTGCCTGGGGCGCCGCGGGCGAGCGCTGGGTGATCGCCCACGAGGAGATCTTCGAGGCGCCCGGCGGCGGCCGCATGGTGCAGCCGGCCTCGTTCGACGAGGACTGGGACCTGCTGTTCGCCGCCGTGCTCGAGCGCGCCTGGCCGCTCGCCGACGATCCGGCGCGGGGCATGATGCCGCGCTTCACGGTCTGCGACATGCAGGGCGAGCCGGGCGTCACGACCCGGGCGCTCGACTTCGCCCGGCGGGTCAAGGCGCGCGGCCTCGGCCCGCGCTTCCGGCTGCTGCGCGGGGCGTCGAGCGCCAACGCGCCGCGCCTCGCCGAGACCTACCCGGACAGCCGGCGGAAGGACCGGCATGCCGGCGCCCGCGGCGAGATCCCGGTCCTGCAGCTGCACCCCTGGCTGCTCAAGGACGAGGTCTTCACGGCGCTCGGGCGGACGGTGCCGGGCACCGAGTTCGTGCATCTTCCGGCGGCGCTCCGCGATCCCGAGCCGCCGCATCACTGGTTCGACCAGCTCGCCGCCGAGGTCCGCAAGCCGGACGGCTGGCACCGCCGGCGGAACCGCAACGAGGCATGGGACCTGCTGGTCTACAACCGCGCCGCCTGGCTGTTCCTCAAGGCGGACAAGATGGACTGGGAGACCCGCCCGGCCTTCGCCCGCCGCGAGGCCGACAACCCGTTCCTCGTCGCCCTCGGCCCGAACGGCGAGCAGCCGGACCGGACCGCCTCGGCGGCTGAGAAGCAACCTTTCTTCATGCGCCTGGCGCACTGACGGAGACACCATGACCGACACGGCGACACTCGAGGCCCGCCTGGCAGAGGCGGAGGCGGCCCTGCACGCCCTGCTGACCGGCGAGCAGGTCGCCGCGACGACCGATGTCTCGGGCCGCCAGGTGACCTATGCCCGCGCCGATCTCGGCCAGCTGCGGGCCTACATCGCCGGCCTCAAGGCCGAGCTCGGCCTCTCGACCGGGCGCCGCGCCCTCGCGGTCCGCTTCGGATGATGCCGCAGCCCGCGTCGCCGCCGGCCCTGGTCGACCGGCACGGCGAGCCGCTCCGGCGCGCCCGCCCGCGCGCCTCGGCGCCCGACGGCTATCCCGGCGGCTCGTTCGACCGCCAGCTCGCCGGCTGGTCGCCCTGGCTCGGCTCGGCCGACCAGGACTGGCTGCCGGTCCGCGACCAGGCGGTCGCCCGGGTCCGCGACCTGGTGCGGACCGACGGCTGGGCCTCCGGCGCGGTGCGCCGCATGGTGGCGACGGCGATCGGGCCGAAGCTCCGCCTGCAGGTCCGTCCGGACTGGCGCGCGCTGGGGCTCGACATGGACTGGGCGCGCGAATGGGCGGCCGAGGTCGAGGCCCGCTTCCGGCTCTGGTCGGAGGATCCGGACCACGGCTGCGACGCCGCCCGCCAGACCGACCTCGCCGGCCTGCTGGCGCTCGCCTACTGGCACTGGATGGCCGACGGCGAGGCGCTGGTCCTGCCGCTGTTCGATGCCGCCGCCGGGCCGAACCGCTACGCGACCATGCTGCAGGTGATCGACCCGGACCGGCTGTCGAACCCGCACGAGATGATGGACAGCGACCGCCTGCGCGGCGGCGTCGAGATCGACGGCAACGGCGCGGCGGTCGCCTACCACTTCCGCAAGGGCCACCCGGGCGACTTCATGCTCGGCGCCGCCGCCGCCGACCGGCTGACCTGGGAGCGGGTGCCGGCCCGGACCTCCTGGGGCCGGCGCCGGGTGATCCACTATTTCGAGCGCACGCGGGCCGGCCAGACCCGGGGCGTCTCGCGCTTCGCGCCGATCGTCGAGCGGCTGAAGATGCTGACCGAGTACGACCGGATCGAGCTGCAGGCATCGGTCGTGAACGCCGTTTTCGCCGCCTTCATCGAGAGCCCGTTCGACCCGAACCTGATGGAGGCGGCGCTCGGCGGCGATCTCGGCCCCTACCAGACCGGCCGGGCCGGCTTCCACCAGGCCGCCGGCGGCCTCCGGCTGAACGGCGTGCGGATCCCGACCCTGTTCCCGGGCGAGAAGTTCAACTTCGCCGCGGCGAACCGCCCGGCCGGCAACTTCCCGGCCTTCGAGGCCCAGGTGCTGCGCAACATCGCCTCGGGCCTCGGGACCTCCTACGAGCAGCTCTCGCAGGACTGGTCGCGGACCAACTACTCGAGCGCGCGGGCGGCGCTGCTGGAAAGCTGGAAGGTGATGCTGCACGACCGCACCCGCTTCGCCGAGGGCGTCACCCGGCAGATCTTCGCGCTCTGGCTCGAGGAGGCGATCGAGCGCGGCGACGTCGAGCTGCCCGCCGGCGCGCCGGATTTCCGCACCGGCAAGGCGGCCTGGACCCGCGTCGTCGTGATCGGCCCGGGCCGCGGCTGGGTCGACCCGACCAAGGAGGCGCAGGGCTCGCTGATGAAGATGGACGCCGGCCTCTCGACGCTCGAGCACGAGGCGGCCGAGCTCACCGGCGCCGACTGGGAGGAGATCCTCGAGCAGCAGGCCCGCGAGCAGGCCCGCCGCCGCGAGCTCGGCCTGCTCGAGCCGACCTGGGCGGTGATCGCCGAGAAGCGGCCCGAAAGCGCCGACGAGCAGGAAGCCGAGGCGGAGGCCGACGCCCGCCCGGCCGCCGATGACGAGGAGGAGGCCCGCCCATGACGCCGGACGTCAACTACCCGAACCTGCTGGCCCGGCTCACCAACCGGCCGCTGCTGGTGACGCCGGCCAAGGCCCGCGTGATCCTGGGCGTGCTCGCCGCCCGCGCCGACCTGCGCGGCCAGCTGGTCGCCGCCGATGCCGAGGCCGTCGCCCTGGACGCGCTCCGCCCGGCGGCCGGCTCGCTCGACGATGCCCGCCGCCCGGAGGGCCGGCCGTTCGCCGTCACCGACGGGGTCGCGGTGATCCCGGTGCGCGGCACGCTGGTGCAGCGGAACGGCCTCGACCCGTTCTCCGGGATGACCGGCTACGACGGCCTGGCGGTCAAGTTCCGCGCCGCGCTGGCCGACCCGGCGGTGCGCGGCATCGCCTTCCGGATCGACAGCCCGGGCGGCGAGGTTGGCGGCTGTTTCGACCTGGCCGACGAGATCTTCGCCGCGCGCGGCGCGAAGCCGACCGTCGCTATCCTCGACGAGAACGCCTTCTCGGCGGCCTACGCGCTGGCCTCGGCCTGCGACCGGATCACCGTGCCGCGGACCGGCGGGGCCGGCTCGATCGGCGTCGTCACCATGCATGTCGACTATTCCCGGGCGCTCGACGCCGACGGGATCACGGTGACGCTGATCCATGCCGGCGCCCACAAGGTCGACGGCCATCCCTTCGCCGCGCTGCCCGACGAGGTCCGGGCCGATATCCAGGCCGAGATCGACCAGGTCTACGGCCTGTTCACGGCGACGGTCGCGCGCAACCGGGGCCTCGCCGAGAGCGCCGTGCGGGCGACCGAGGCGCGCTGCTTCCTCGGCCCGCAGGCGGTCGCCGGCGGCCTCGCCGACGCCGTCGCGAGCCCGGAACAGGCGTTTGCCGCCTTCCTCGCCGAGCTCGACGCGCCGGCGCAGATTTCACCCGCGGCGCCCGCCGCGAAACCCGCGAAACGGAGGACATCCATGACCACGCGGAAACAGGCGCGGCTGCGCGCCCAGGACCAGGCCGAGGCGGCCCGCGCCGCCGAGGAAGAGGAGGAGGCCCGCGCCGCCGAAGGCGACGACGAGGAGGATGCCGACGCCGAGGACGGCGACGAGCAGGAGCCCGAGGCCGAGGACGGCGACGACGACGAGGAGATGGAGGAGGGTGACGACAAGCCCGCCGCCCGCGCCGCCGCCGCCGAGCGGAAGCGGATCGCCGCCATCCTCGACGCGAAGGAGGCGAAGGGCCGCGACGGCCTCGCCCGCCATCTCGCCTTCGAGACCCGGACCTCGCCGAAGGCGGCCAGGGCCATGCTCGCGGCCGCGCCGAAGGCGGCCGCTTCCGGCTCGCTCGCAAGCGCCATGGCGAGCGAGGCGCCGAACCCGCAGATCGGTCTCGGCGGCGATTCCGCCGCGACCGAGGCCGATCGCCTTGCCAACTCCATCATCGCCGCCGGCCGCGCCGCCCGCGGCGCCAAGGGCTAGGAGGCCCCGACCATGACCGCACCGTCCCGAACCTCCGAGGCTTACACGCCGGATTCGCTGCATGGCGGCGACTTCCCGATCCGCACGCTCCCGGGCACGCTGATCACCGGCCAGAACCTGGCGCGCGGCGCGCTGCTCGGCAAGATCACGGTGGGTGGCAAGCTCACCCTGTCGCTCGCTGCCGCCGAAGACGGCTCCGAGGTGCCCTACGGCATCCTCGCCGAGGCCGTCGACGCGACCGCCGGGGACAAGCCGGCGATCGTCTATGTCGCCGGCGATTTCGTCGAGAACGAGATCACCTTCGGCGCCGGCCACACGGCCGCGACCGTCCGCGATGGCCTCCGCGCGCTGGGGCTGCATATCCGCAAGGCGATGGAGGTCTGAGCCATGGATATCTATTCGACCACGGTGCTGCGAAAGGTCGTCCGCGATCTCAAGCAGCCGCAGAGCTTCCTGCTCGACATGTTCTTTCCCGAGCTCGTCGAGAGCCCGACCGAGGACATCAAGTTCGATGTCGACGAGGGCAAGCGCCGGGTCGCGCCCTTCGTCTCGCCGCTCCGCGAGGGCCGGGTCGTCAAGTCGCGCGGCTTCCGCACCGACACCTTCCAGCCCGCCTACATCAAGGACAAGCGGGTCTTCGACCCGAACCGGGCGATCCGGCGCACCATCGGCGAGCGGATCGGCGGGGAGCTCACGCCGGCGCAGCGTGTCCAGGCCAATCTCAATTTCGAGATGCAGGACCAGCTCGGCATGCTGACCCGCCGCCTCGAGCTGATGGCCGGTGACGTCCTGCTCGACGGCAAGGCGGTGATCGAGGGCGAGGACTACCCGGCGGTCGAGGTCGACTTCGCCCGCGACAGCACGCTGACCGAGGCGCTCACGCTGGCGGCCCGCTGGGGCGAGGCCAATGTGTCGCCGTCAACCGACCTCGAGACCTGGTCGACCCGGATCCTCAAGAAGTCGGGCGCGGTGCCGACCGACGCCGTCTTCACGCCGGACGCCTGGGCGCTGTTCAAGAAGGACCCGGAAGTGAAGGAGGCGCTCGACCTCCGCCGCGGCGGCTCCTCCTCGTTCGAGATCGGCCTGCAGGTCGGCACCGGCGGGATCTACAAGGGCGACTTCGGCAACTTCCGGCTCTGGGTCTACAACGACTGGTACATCGACCCGCTCGACGACCAGGAGAAGCCGATCCTGCCGGCCTACTCGGTGATCCTCGGCAGCGCCCAGGTCGAGGGCGTGCGCTATTTCGGCGCCGTCCGCGACGAGGAGGCGAACTTCGAGGCGATGACCTTCTTCCCGAAGTCATGGGTCGAGAAGGATCCGGCGGTCCGGATCCTGATGATGCAGTCGGCGCCGCTGCTGGTCCCGAGCCGGCCGAACGCCAGCTTCGCCGCATCGGTGCGCTAGGTCATGGCGACGATGCACGTCTACGCCCGGGTCACCATCGTGACCCGGGAGAACGGCGAGCGGGTGGCGCATGCGCCCGGCGCCGAACTCGCGCTGCCGGTCGAGGAGGCGAACCGCCTGATCGGGCTTGGCTTCGCCGAGCCTCGGGACCTGGCCGCGCCTTCCCGCCCGGCGCCCGCCAAGCCCGAGGGCGAGGCGCTCTCGGCGGCGATCCGGGATGTCCTGGACGCCCTCGATCCGGTCGAGGATTTCGTCACCGGCGGCAAGCCCTCGACCCGCTCGCTCGCCGCGCACCTGGGCTACCCGGTATCGGCGGCCGAACGCGACGCCGCTCTCGAGGGCCTTGATACGTCCGGCGAGGGCGGAGACGCCGGCGAGGGCGAATCCGGCGAGTCCGGCGCGGACCTGCTCGGCTGATCATGGCCGCCGCCGATCTCGCGGCCCGGGCGCGCCGGGCGAACCGGCGCGCCTTCGGCCAGGTCGTCACCTACCGCCCGGTCGTCGGGCTCGCCTTCGAGCTCGAGGCGATCTACACCGGCGAGCATGCCCGCCGCGACCTCGCCGAGATGGGCCTTTCGACCGGGATGCCGGTGATCGACGTCGACCTCGACGATTTCGCGGTGCCGCCGGCACAGGGCGACACGGTCGAGGTCGGCGAGGTCACCTGGCGGGTCGCCGACATCCGCCCGGACGGCGACGGCGGCGCCCTGCTCGATCTCCGGCTGAGCCTCGAATGACCGGCCGCCAGGCGCTCCGCGAGCATGTCGCCGGCGCGCTGCTGCACCAGACCGCGGCCGAGGGCCGGGTCTACACCAACCGCTTCGACCCGCAGATCACCCGGGCGCTCGCCGCCGGCCCGGTGATCGGGATCTATGGCCTGGCCGGCCGGCGCACGCCGGACGATGCCGCCGGCACGGTCTGGCTCTGGCGCTCGACGCTCACGCTGGCGCTCGCCGTCGCCGAGCGCCGCGACCAGCCGGCGGAGGCCGCCGCCGAGGCGCTGCTCGGCCAGGTGCTCGCCCGCCTCGACCGGGATCCGGCGCTGCATGGCCTGACCGGCGACGCGGTCGCCCGGGCGCTCTCCGAGGTCTCGGTCGAGTTCGGCCCGATCGACGATGTCGATCTCGACGCGATCGGCGTCGAGGTCCGCCTCGTCTTCGAGCACCTGGAGGAGCTCGCCGCGCCCGAGGCCGACGCCTTCGAGCGCCTGCATGTCGACTACGACCTGGTCGAGCCCGACGACGCCGCCGGCGGGATCGGCCCGGCCGGCGAGGTCGAGGCCCAGGACACCATCACGCTCCCGCAAGACTGACCGAAAGGACCGCCCGAATGATCATCGTCAAACCCGCGCCGGGCCGCCTGGTTCGCCGCGCCCGACCGCCGCACCGGCCGATCGAGGCGGGCGACCGGGTCGACCGCGACAGCTATGTCGAGCGCCGCCTCGCCGCCGGCGACCTGATCGAGATGGCGCGCCCGCCGCGCCGCACCAGCACCAGCCAGGGGGACAAGTGATGGCGATTTCCTTCGATTCCATCCCGCTCAACGTCCGCGTGCCGGGCGCCTATGTCGAGTTCGACGCGAGCCGGGCGCAGCAGGGCCTGGCGCTCAAGCCCTACCGGGCGCTGATCCTCGGCCAGAAGCTCGCTGCCGGCACCCGGCCGGAGCTCGAGGCGGTCCGCATCACCCGGGCCGAGCAGGCCGCGGCGCAGTTCGGCGCCGGCTCCATGCTGGCCGGCATGGCGGCGGCCTGGTTCGCCAACAACCGCTTCACCGAGACCTGGGCGATGGCGATCGACGATCTCGACGCGGGCGTCGCCGCCTCCGGCACGGTCACCTTCGGCGGCGCGCCGACCGCCGCCGGCACACTCTCGCTCTATGTCGCCGGCCGCGCGGTCCGGGTCGGGGTCGCCGCCGCCGACAGCGCGGCCGATGTCGCCGCCGCGCTCGTCGCGGCGATCGCCGCCGACGGCTCGCTCCCGGTCACCGCCGCGGTCAACGGCGTGACGCCCGAGCAGGTCGACATCACCGCCCGCCACAAGGGCCTCGCCGGCAACGACCTCGACCTCCGGCTCAACTACCATGCCGACGCCGACGCGACGCCGGCCGGGCTCACCGTCGCGATCGTCGCGATGGCCGACGGCGCCGGCAATCCGGACGCGGCCGAGATCGTCGCCGCGCTCGGCGACGACTGGTTCGACGTGATCGTCTGGCCCTGGACCGACGCCGCCAATCTCACCGCGATCGAGACCGAGCTTGCCGACCGCTGGGCCGGGCTCCGCCAGATCGAGGGCGTCGCGATCGCCGCCGCCGCCGGCGGGCAGGGCGCGCTCGGCGCCCTCGGCGACAGCCGGAACTCGCCGCACCTGGTGATCCTGGGGGCCGGGCTCTCGCCGACGCCGCCGCCGGAATGGGCCGCCGCGGTCGCCGCCCAGGTGGCCTTCCACGGGGCGAACGACCCGGCCCGGCCGTTCCAGACCCTGGCCCTCGACGGCGTGCTGGCGCCGGCCGAGCGCGACCGCTTCACCTTCGCCGAGCGCAACCTGCTGCTCTACGACGGGATCGCGACCCATGACGTCGCCGCCGGCGGCATCGTCCGGATCGAGCGCCTGGTGACGACCTACCGGCTGTCGGCCGCCGGCGCGCCGGACATCGCCTATCTCGACCTGACGACGATGCTGACCCTCGGCTACCTGCGCTACACGCTGCGGGCCCGGATCCTCGGCAAGTGGCCGCGCCACAAGCTCGCCGCGGACGGCACCCGCTTCGGCGCCGGGCAGGCGATCGTGACGCCCCGCGTCGTCGCCGCCGAGATCGTCGCGCTGGCGCGCGCCTGGGAGGATCGCGGCCTGGTCGAGGGCATCGACGCCTTCAAGGAAAGCCTGATCGTCGAGCGCAACGCCGACGATCCGAACCGCCTCGACGTGCTGCTGCGGCCGGACCTGGTCAACCAGTTCCGCGTCGCCGCCGCCTCGATCCAGTTCCTGCTCTAGGAGGAGACCATGGCCAACCCGAACCGGCGCGCCGGCACCATCTACGTCCGGATCGACGGCGAGCTCGTCGATGCCAAGGGCGCGTTTACCTACAACCTCGGCGCGCCGAAGCGCGAGGCGATCGTCGGCGCCGA
Source organism: Oceanibacterium hippocampi (assembly GCF_900172325.1). Lineage (GTDB taxonomy): Bacteria > Pseudomonadota > Alphaproteobacteria > Sneathiellales > Sneathiellaceae > Oceanibacterium > Oceanibacterium hippocampi. The sequence goes on from NZ_FWFR01000008.1 coordinate 30,457, forward strand.
CGCGATCCACGGCTACAAGGAAACGCCGCAGGTCGCCTCGATCGAGGGCGAGATCACCGACCGCGGCACCCTCGACCTGGCGAAGATGCTGCATCTCGACGGCGTCACCGTGACGATCGAGCTGGCGGCCGGCAAGACGGTCGTGCTGCGCGACGCCTGGTATGCCGGCGACGGCAACGTCTCGACCGAGGAGGCGAACATCCAGGTCCGCTTCGAGGGCCTCTCGGCGGAGGAGATCCGGTGAGCGCGGCCGAGGTCACGATCGCGCTCAGTCACCCGCTCGCCGCCGGGACCGAGACGATCACCGAGATCACGCTCCGCCGGCCGAAGTCGAAGGACCTGCGCGGCATGGTCTTCGGCGCCGGCGGCCTGGCCTGGAGCGACATGGAGCAGCTCGCGGCCCGGCTCGCCGGGCTCACGGTCGGCCAGATCGGCGACCTCGATATCGAGGACGCGCTCCGGGTGCAGGAGGCGGTCGGAAATTTTATGCCGAGTTTCCAGGGGACTTCCTCGCCGTGATCGAGCTGCTGGCCGGCTACCCGTTCCATATCGCGCCCGCCGAGCTGATGGAGTTCGACGCGGCCGAGCTGGCCTGGTGGCACGCCCGCGCGGCCGGGCGCCTCGAGGCGGAAGCGGAGGCGCACCGTGGCGCGTGAGTTCCCGCTTTCCATCGTCGTCAGGGCGATCGACCGGGCGACGGCGCCGATGCGGCGGATCAACGCCCGCATGCAGGCGCTGACCGAGGGGCCGCGCAGGATCAACAACCAGATCCGCCTGATGGCGCGCGAGGCCGGCCTGCCGCGGATCGCGAAGGCGGTCGACGGCATCGCCGGCGCTGCCGGCCGGACGGTCGATGCCGCCGGCGCCTCGCTTCGCCGTTTCCTCGGGATCGTCGCCCCGGCAACGGCCGGGATCGCGCTGCTTGCCAGCACGACCGCGGCCTATGGCGACGACGTCGCGAAGACCGCCTTCCGGCTCGGCCTCACGACCGACCAGCTGCAGGAATACCGTTTCGCCGCCGAGCGCTCCGGCATCGCGACCTCGACCTTTGACATGGCGATCCAGCAATTCGGCCGGCGCGCGGCGGATGCCCGCCGCGGCACCGGCGAGGCGGTCGAGGCATTCGAGGCCCTTCAGATCCAGATGCTGGATACGGCCGGAAATATCCGCCCGGTGAACGACCTGTTCCGCGATGTCGCCGACCGCATGGCCGCGATCGAGGATCCGACGACCCGCAACCTGGTGGCAACCAAGCTGTTCGGCGAGGAGGGCCTGAAGCTCGTGCAGATGCTGGGCGACGGCACGGCCGGGCTCGACCGCCTGGCCGCCGAAGCGCACAGACTCGGCTTGGTCATGCGGAAAGAGGCGACGACCGAGGCGGCTCACTTTACCGACCGCGTCACCAACCTGACGACCGTGCTGGGCGGCCTGCAACGGCGCATCGGCTCGGCCCTGCTGCCGGTGCTGGGCACGCTCGCCGAACGGCTCACGGCCGCGATCGGCGAGAACCCGGAGCGGATCGCCGCCATCGCCGACCGGATCGCCGCGTCGATCCCGACCTGGGACCAGTTCGTCGGCGCCTTCGAGCGGATTCGCGCTGTCTCGCTCGGTGCCTGGCAGACCCTGCAGCCGATCGTCGATCTGTTGGGCGGGCCGATGAATGCCGCCCTGATCGCCGTCGGAGCCTTCATCGCCGGCCCGCTGCTGGTCGCCCTCGGCGGCCTCGCCGCCGCCTTCGGCACCCTCGGCGCGGCCCTGCTGGCGACGCCCTTCGGCTGGCTGATCATCATGGTCGGCGCCATCGCGGCGCTCGCCCTTGTCGTCTGGCGGAACTGGGATGGAATTGCCGATTTCTTCGAGGGCGTATGGGACGGAATCGCCGGCGCCTTCAGGGACGGTGTCGACCGTGCCCGGACGGCACTGCAGCCGCTGTTCGCCGCGGCCGGCGATATCGCCGCCGCCGGCGCTGCCCTGTTCGACCGTTTCCACGCCGCCGCGGCTGGCGCCGCCGACCGCCTGATGGCCTTCCTCGGGATGCTCGCCGGCCGGATCCGCGCGGCCCTGGCGCCGGTCCTCGAGCCGATCCATGCCGGTCTCGACCTGGCCGGCCGCCTCGGCTCCCGCATCGCCGGCTTCTTCGGCCTCGGCCCGGCCGCCGAGGGCGACGACGAGGCCGCCGGCGCCGATGCCCGCGGCCCGGCCCGTGCCCGCCCGCTCGGCGCCCGCGCGGCGATCGCCCGGGCCGCCGAGCCGCGCGCCGGTCGCGGCGGCGACGGCGCCGACGGCGAGGTCACCGTGCGCTTCGAGAACCCGCCGCCCGGCCTCCGGCCCGAGGTCACCCGCGGCCGCGGCATCGCGATCGAGGCCGACCGCGGCCTCGCCTTCGGCGCGCCATGAGCTGGCGCGAGGAATATCGCCGGGCCTCGTTCCGCGGCGTTCCGTTCCTGCTCGCCGAGGCGGAGGGCGCCGGCGGCCGCAAGCTCGCCCGCCACGACTTCCCGCTGCGCGACGCCGTGCTGCACGAGGACCTCGGCCGCCGGCCCCGCGCGTTCACCCTGCAGGCGTATGTCCTGGGCGCCGATTACATGGCCGCCCGCGACCGCCTGCTCGAGGCTCTCGAGGAGCCCGGGCCGGGCCTGCTGGTGCATCCCTACATGGGCGAGATCACGGTCGTCGCGACCGGCCATCGCTGGCGGGAATCGAGCCGCGAGGGCGGCATCGCGCGGATCGAGATCGGCTTCGAGGCGGCCTCCGAGGCGCGCTTCCCGACGCTCCGGGTGGCGCCCGGACCGGCCGCCGACCTCGCCGTCGAGGGCGCCCGGGCGACGCTCGACGAGACCTTCGCCGAGACCTTCTCCGTCGCCGGCCTGCCGGGCTACGTGCGGACCGCCGCCGGCGACCTGGTGCGCCAGGCCGCCGCCGCCGCGACCGATGCGCTCGGCCGGGTCGCCGGCCTCGATCTCGCCGCCGTGGCGCGCGCCTCGCGCGTGCTGACCGGCACCCTCGACGGCCTGCTCGCCACGCCCGCGCGCCTCGCCGACCGGCTCGGCCAGGTGATCGACCTGGCCGCCGCCGCCGCCGGCCCGGCCCCGGCGCTCGCCGCCATGACCGGGCTTGCGCGGGACTTCGGGGCCGCCCTGCCGGCCGTGCCGGCGGTCACCGAGACCCGGCTGGTGCAGGCCCGCAACCAGGCGGCGCTGGTCGACCTGGTGCGCGGCCGGGCGACCGTCGCCGCGGTCGCCGCCGCCCTCGATGTCGCCTTCGTCTCGCAGCAGGCGGCCGCCGCGGCCCGCGATGATCTTGGCGAGCTGCTCGACGACCGCATGGCGGGCGCCGGCGACGGGAGCTTCGCCGCCCTCCGCCGGCTCCGCGCCGCCATGGTCGCCGATCTCTCGGCCCGCGCCGCCGGGCTCGCGCCGATCGTCGAGCGCGCCCCGGCCGCGACCGAGCCCTCGCTGGTCACCGCCTACCGGCTCTATGGCGACGCTGCCCGGGCCGACGAGATCGTGAGCCGCAACGGCCTCGCCGCGCCGGGTTTCGTCGCCGGCGGCCGCCCGCTCGAAGTGCTGGCCGAGGGCTGAGATGGCGACGACCGACGATGTCCGCCTCGAGATCGGCGCCCGGCAATGGACCGGCTGGACCTCTTTCTCGCTGGCGCACGACCTGACCCAGCTCGCCGCCGGCTTCTCGCTGGCGCTGACCGAGCGCGCGCCCGGCCTCGACCCGGGCGAGATCATCGTCCGCCCGGGCGACAGGATCACCCTCCGCCTCGGCGGCGACGCGGTGCTCGACGGCCATGTCGACAGCCTCTCGGCCGACCTCGACGACGCCCGCCACGACCTCGCCGTGCAGGGCCGTTGCCGGGCCGGCGACCTGGTCGACTGCTCGGCCGTCCACAAGCCCGATCTCTGGCGCGACATCTCGCTCGCCGATCTCGCCGGCCGGCTGGCCCGTCCCTTCGGCCTTGCCGTCCGCGACGAGGCCCGCCCGGCCGGCCGCTTCCCGGTCGTCAAGCTGGATCCCGGCGAGACCGCCTGGGCGGCGCTCGAGCGCCATTGCCGGCTCAAGGGCGTGCTCGCCACCTCCGACCGGACGGGCGGCCTGGTGCTGACCCGGGCCGGCGCCGCCGGCACGACCACGGCGCTGGTCGAGGGCGAGAATGTCACCGCCGTCTCGGCCGCCTTCTCGATGGCCGAACGCTACAGCGAGATCACCGTCAAGGGGCAGGGGCTGGGCGGCGACGAGGCGTTCGGCGACCTGGTCGCGGGCGTCCAGGCGCGCGCTCGGGACCGCTCGGTGCCGCGCTACCGGCCGCTGGTGCTGCTCGCCGAGGGCGCCTCCGACGGCGCGCGGGCGACCGCCCGGGCCGCCTTCGAGGTCACCCGCCGGGCCGCCGAGGCGCTGCAGGTCCGCGTCACCGTCGCCGGCTGGCGCCAGGGCGACGGCCGGCTCTGGCCGCTCAATGCCCGGGTGCCGTGCCGCCTGCCGCGGGCCGGCATCGCCGGCGAGATGCTGATCGCCGGGCTGACCTACAGGCTCTCCGAGGGCGGCGGCCGCGAGACCGAGCTCCGGCTCACCCGGCCCGACGCCTGGACGATCCTGCCCGACCTGCCGGCCGGCAACGGCCTCGCCGTGCTGCTCGAGCGCGAGCGCGCCGCCCGCGCCGGGGCGGCGCCGGAGATCGGCCGGTGAGGGCGGCGATCGCCGGGCTCCGGACCCGGATCTATTCGATGATCGCCCGCGCCACGGTCCGCGCCGTCTCGGCCGGGCTCAAGATGCAGGGCCTCGACGTGACGATCCTGCGCGACGAGACGATGACCGCGATCGAGCACTGGGAGGGCTACGGGCTCACCGCCCACCCGCAGCCCGGCGCCGAGGCGCTGCTGCTGTTCCCGGCCGGCAACCGAGAACACGCGATCGCCGTCGCCGTCGCCGACCGGCGCTATCGCCTGCAGGGCCTCGCCGCCGGCGAGGTCGCGCTCCATGACGACCAGGGCCAGAAGATCGTGCTCCGCCGCGACCGGATCGAGGTCACCGCGCCGAAGGTGGTGGTGATCTCCGACGACGTGCAGCTCGGCGCCGAGGGCGGCCCGCGGGTCGCCCGGGTCGGCGACATGGTCGAGATCCTGGCCGGCTCCTCGGCCGGGCTGAACGGGCGCATCGTCGAGGGCTCCGGCAAGGTGAGGGCGGCCTGATGGATCTCGAGCTGGTCTTCGACGGCGCCACGCTGCGCGGCGACCTGGCCCGCGAGGGCCGGGGCCTCCGCCTCGACGGCGGGCTGCGGACGGCGGTCGTGCTCTCGCTGTTCACCGACGCCCGCGCGCGCGCCGACGACACGCCGCCCGGCGGCCCGGCCGACCGGCGCGGCTGGTGGGGCGACCTGCTGCTCGGTCCGGGCGACCGCATCGGCTCCCGGCTCTGGCTGCTCGATCGCGAGAAGATCCTGCCGTCGACGCTCGCCCGTGCCCGCCGCTATGCCGAGGAGGCGCTGGCCTGGCTGGTCGAGGACGGCATCGCGCGCCGGGTCACGGTCGCTGCCGAGGTCGCCCGCGGCGACGCGCTGGCGCTCACCGTCCGGATCGAGCGGCCCGACGGCTCGACCCTGGATTACCGTTTCGATCGCCTCTGGCGGGAGGAGGAAGACCGTGCCCTTTGAGCGCCCGAGCCTCACCGGGATCCACGAGGCGATCGTCGCCGACATCGCCAGCCGGCTGCCCGGCGCCGACCCGCTGCCGCGGCGCTCGGAGCTCGGCGTGCTGGCGACCGCGCTCGCCGGCGCGACGCACGAGACCTACGGCTTCCTCGCCTTCCTCGCCCGGCAGATCACGCCCGACACCGCCGACGGCGACTATCTCGCGCGCTGGGCGGCGGTCTGGGGCATTGCCCGGGCGCCTGCCGCCTTCGCCGGCGGCGCCGCCGCCCTCGCCGGGATCCCGGGCACGGTGGTGCCGGAGGCGACCGAGTTCCAGTCGGCCGCCGGCCTGATCTATCGCACCGAGGCCGAGGTCATCCTCGACGCCGGCGGTATCGCCGCCGCCGCGATCGTCGCCGCCCTGGCCGGCCAGGCCGGCAACCTCGCCGCCGGCGCGGCGCTCGACCTGGTCTCGGGCGTCGACGGGCTCGCCTCCGAGGCGCTGGTCGCCGCCGGCGGGCTCACCGGCGGCGCCGATGCCGAGGCCGACGCGGTCCTGCTCGGCCGGGTGCTCGACCGGATCCAGGCGCCGCCGCATGGCGGGGCCGAGCACGATTACCGCGCCTGGGCGCTCGATGCCGGCGCCCACGGCGTCGCCGTCGATCGCGTCTTCGTCGCCGCCCGCGAGCAGGGCACCGGGACGGTCACGGTCCGCTTCACGGTCGCCGCCGAGGTCGGCGGGCCGATCCCGGACGCCGGCCAGGTCGCCGCCGTCGCCGCCCATATCGAGGCGTCCCGGCCGGTCGGCAACGAGGTCTTCACGCTGGCCCCGATCGCCCAGCCGCTCGACTTCCAGATCCGGATCACGCCGGACACCGCTGCCGTGCGCGCCGCCGTCACCGCCGAACTCGCCGACCTGATCGACCGGCTGGCGGCGCCCGGCGCGACGCTCCCGGTCTCGAAGATCCGCGAGGCGGTCTCGATCGCCGCCGGCGAGGATGACAACGAGGTCGTTGCACCCGCCGCCGACGTCGCGCACGGCCCGGGCGACCTGGCGGTGATGGGCGCGATCACGTGGATCGAGCCGTGACGGGGGTCGCGCCGTGACGGCGATCGTCCCGCGCCTCGAGGCGGACGCCTATGCCCGCATGCTGCGCCGGCTGCTGCCCGAGGGGCTGGCCTGGCCGGCGGCGCCGGACTCGGTGCTCGGCCAGCTGCTCGCCGGCCTCGCCGGCGGCCTCGCCCGCGTCCACAACCGCGGCGTCGACCTGGCCGAGGAGGCGCTGCCGACGGCGACGCGGGAACTGCTGCCCGACTGGGAGCGGGTCGCCGGCCTGCCGGATCCCTGCACGCCGGCCGGCTCCACGGCGGAGGAGCGCCGGCTCGCGCTGCTCGCCCGGCTGCGCGCCCGCGGCGGCCAGTCGGCGGCCTATTTCACCGGGCTGGCCGGCGATCTCGGCTACGCGATCGCGATCACGGAATATCGCCCGTTCGTTGCCGGTCTCGGCCGCGCCGGCGACCCGCTCTCGGGCGGCCACGCGGTCCGCCATGTCTGGTCGGTCACCGTTTCGGAGCCGCGCCTCTCGCGCTTCCGCTGCGGCCTCGGCCGGGCCGGCGAGCGGCTGCTCACGATCCGCCGGGCGGAGGACCTCGAATGCGTGCTCCGCCGGCTCGGCCCGGCGCACATGCTGCTGCTGTTCGATTACCGCGAGCCCGACACGACGCCGGACGGCGCGCTCATGACCGAGGGCGGCCTGCCGCTCGCGACCGAGGGCGGCGCCGTGCTGGTGCTCTCCGAACCCTGGCCGGACGGCGCGCTGCTCGCCGAGGCCGGGGTGCCGATCACGACCGAGGACGATGCGATCCTGACCATGGAGGTTGCCTGAGCGATGCCCGACCCGATTGCGATTTCAGAGCTGCCGGCCGAGGCGGCGCCCGGCACGGCGGCGATCCTGGTCGTCGTCCAGGGCGGCCAGACCAGCCGGATCACCGCCGCGCAGCTGCTCGACCTGGTCGCCGGCTCGACGGCGCTCGCCGCCGGCAAGGCGCTGATCGGCGACGGCGCCGGCAAGGCCCAGCCGGTGACGCTCACCTTCGAGCACCTGGACGGCGTCGCCGCGACCCGCAACCTGGCGCTCGGCTTCACCGCCGAGGCGGTCGATCACGGCAATTCCGGCGCCGCGCCGCTCGCCCTCGACCCGCTCGCCGGCGGCCTGCAGCAGGTCACCGCGACCGGCGACTTCACGATCAACGCGCCGGCGACGGCGAAGTCGGCGACCATGGCGCTCCGCATCGTCGACGACGGCAACCCGCGGACGATCACCTTCGCCGGCTTCACCGTCATGTCGGCGCACGAGGATCTCGCCGGCGCGGTGCTGACCACGACCTCGGCCAAGACCTACATCGCCTACGTGACCAAGATCGGCGCCTTCGTCGGCCTCGATCTCGCGCGCCAGCCGTAACAGGGAGAGAAGCATGGAATACCAGGCGCCGATCGGCGCGGCCGATCCGGACGACCCCTACGTGACCGGCAACCCGGCGACGGGCGTCGAGGGCTCGCCGGTCCCGGCCGAGGCGATAGAGCATCCGATGCGCGAGGTGGTGAACGCGATCGCCGCCGCCGGCCTCGCCCCGGCCGCGGCCGACCTGACCCAGCTCGCCCAGGCGATCGCGCTCGGCGGGCGGATCCGCCAGATCGTGACGGCGACCTCGGCGACCGAGACCTCGACGACCGCGACCGCCTTCTCGGCGGCCGGGCTCTCGCTCGCGATCACGCCGAAGTCGGCCGGCTCGACCATCCTGCTGGCCGTGTTCACCGCCGCCAAGGTCGAGAACCTGGTCGCCGCGACCTCGCCGGGCGGCTACTGGGCGCTGTTCGAGGGCACGGTCGCCGGCCCGAAGATCGCCGAGACCAGGCTCACCTATTTCGCCCAGACCGCCGCCGACGGGCTGTTCCTGCTCGCGCCGATCGCGTTTGGAGGCCTGCATGCGCCGGGCGACACGGCGCCGCACAGTTACCTGCTCGGCCATCGGGCCGACGACAATGCCGGCAACGAGCGCGTCGCCTCGCAGCTTGGCAACCGAACCGGCCTGATCATCGCGATGGAGCTCGCCTGATGAACATTCCCGATCTCGACGCCACGACCGCCGCCCGGGCGCTCGCCCGCCTCGTGCCCGGTGCCGCCTTCGGCCTCTCGCGTGCGCCCGGCGGGCCGCTGGTGCTCGACTGGCAGGGGCCGGGCGCCGCGCCGGCGCTGGCGGCGATCCAGGGCGCCGCGCTCGCCGAGCGCCGGGCCACGGCAGCGACCGCCGCCGGCGCCTTCGCCGCCGGGATCCGGGGCATCTGGGTGACCGACGGGAAGGAGCTGGTCTACGAGCAGAAGCGTCGCGAGGCGGAAGCCTGGCAGGCGGCGGTCGCCGCGGCCGTTGTTCCGGACCTCGCCGATCATCCCTTCATGGCCGGGCGCGCCGCCCGGCTTGGCCGGACCGGCGACGAGGTCGCCGCCGAATGGCTCGGCCGGACCGCCTTCCTCGCGGCCATCGGGCCGCTGATCGAGGGGCTCTACGAGGAGGCGGTCGACCGCATCGCCGCCGCCGCCGACATCCAGGCGGTCGAGGCGATCCTGGCCGCGCTGGCGGGCGTCGCCGCCCAGGCCCGGACGATCGACACCACGGCCGAGGCGGCCGCTCAGGTCGGCGCCTTCGCCGCGATCGCGGCCGCCGTCGTCTGGCCGTGACAGTGCATGATAGTCCTATTTGATCGTGCGCTAGATGTTGCTCGTTTCACTTCGCCTCAAGCGTTTCGAATTCTTGGCGCAGCTTAAGGTACTCGGACTTTATATCTGACGAAATGTTCTCACCATATGACCATGGTGATATAGAACCTTTTTCTATTATATTTTTCTCTAGAGTTTTTACTTTCTCGACCAAATTGAAGTATCGGCTTGGTTGTTGTGTGCCTAGTTCTAATCTTCCGCTTTGAGAATCAAACAATGCCCGTTGCGCTGCGAGATCGACATCGGCGCGGAGCGATTGAACACGTTGGACATCCGATACTTGTTCGATTCTTTGCTCGATGCGATCCAGTCTTAGACGAGCGCCATCGCGACCGAGCCCGAAATCGACATGCATCCACGGGCCGAATCCAAAGAGTGATGCGACGACAATCAATGCCCCGCAGATTACCTGGGACGCGGAGTGCTCGCGGTGGCGAAGCCAGACAACAGCTGCGGGCACAATCAAGACTCCGCCTAGGAAGAGGACCAGAAAATTAGCAATCATCTGGGGTAGATCCATCTCGATCGGTCCGATTAATTGTTTTTGTGTGAACTGTTCCCCAGAACAGTGTCACACCTACCGGTTGGGGTCCATCCTTCGCAAGAAGTACCTTGCCAAACTAGGGCTCTGCGTCGGGCGGGGCGAGTACCAGGGCGTTCTCGATCTCGGTCGGCCAACGGCCCGGGTCCCGCTCCATGGCGTCAACCATCGCGCTGGCCCACTCGGCGACCTCCGTTCCCGCCCGCTGGCCGTCGCGGAAGGCGCGCCACTCCTCGATGCCGGCCCACGGCGAGGGCGGGTCGAGGAAGCCGAAATACCGGTAGCGTTTCACCATGCGGTGCCTCCTGCCCGGCGGGCGGGGTGGATGAGTCCAGATGGGCGCGCCGCCGCCCGGAGTCAAAAACGAGGAGGAGGGGGCCGTGCGGGCACAGGACCAGATCGACACGCGGGCGATCGAGCTGGCGCAGCAGGCGCTGAGCCGGATCGACGGGCACGAGAAAATCTGCAGCCAGAACCAGGCGGCGCTGATCGCCCGCCTGGCCGAGATCAAGAGCTCGATCGCCGGGCTCTACAACCGCTTCTGGCTGGCGGCGGTCTCGCTGATCGGTCTGCTCGTCTGCGTGATCGGCTGGCTGCTGGCCGTCTATGTCCTGCCGGCCCGGGCCGAGGCGGCCCTGCCGCCGCCGTCGCCGCCGCCGCACGCGGAGCCCTGGTCGTGAACCGGGCGCTGGCCGCCCAGGTCGAGCGCCTGGTGATCGGCCCGGTGCTGGCCTCGCTGGGCGCCGTCGAGCCCCGGCTCGACAGTCTCGCCGCCCGCCGCCTGCTGCTCGGCACGCTCGCGGTCGAGACCGGCGGGGTCTGGATCCAGCAGAATCCCGGTCCGGCGCTCGGCTGGTTCCAGATGGAGCCGGCGACCCACGACCATCTGCTCGCCCGGATCTGGCGCGAGGAAGCCTTCGCCGGCTGGATGCACGGCAATTTCGGCCGGCCCTTCCTCGGCGGCGCCCGGGAGATGGCGGGCAATGCCTTCTACGCCGCCGCGCTGGCGCGCTTCTACTACTGGTTCGACCCGGCGCCGCTGCCGGACGCCGGCGACCTGGAGGGGCTCGCCGGCTACTGGAAGCGGCGCTGGAATACCCGCCTCGGCGCCGGGCGGGCTGACAAGTTCGTGCGCCTGCTCGGGCCGCTGATCGCCGCCTGAGATCCCGAACCCCACTGCTGAAAGGAGCGCCTCATGGAGGCCATGATCACCCATGTCCAGGCGGTCGTCGATGCCGCGCCGGCCTGGCTCGCCGCGATCACCGCGACCGTCACGGCGGCGACGGCGATCACCGCGCTGACGCCGTCCAAGAGCGACGACGCCCTGCTCAACATGCTGCTGCGGATCCTCAACCTGCTCGCCGGCAATGTCGGCCGGAACCGAAACGCGGACGATGACTAGGCTCGCGCTCGCGGGCCTGCTGCTGGCGCTCGGCGGCTGCGCCGGCGCCGGCGGCTATGTCGACGCCGCGGTCGGCCAAGTGCAGCAGGTCAACGACGCCCTGATCCCGCGCCAGATCGAGGCGCTCTGCCTTTACCCGCATTCGGCGCTGGTCCGCCACGGCGCCCGGAACCCGCTCGACGGCGCCTTCCTCGCCGCCCGTTGCGGGACGCTGAACGCCGCCGGCGCGGCGCTGCCGGCCGAGTAGGCGATGGCCGCCTGCTGGCTCGCCGCCGCCCGCGCGGCCGACATCGCCTATCTCGACGCGGTCAGGGGCGAGCGCGCCGCCCTCGACCTGCTCGGCTGCGACTACCGGCTCTATTCCGGGCCGCGCGGCGGCCAGGCATGGGCGGGCTTCGACGCGAGCGGGCTGCTCGTGATCGGCCCGCGCGGCACCGAGGCCGGCGGCGCCTCCTTCTCGGCCCGCGACCTGCTGGTCAACGGCCAGTCGGACCAGGTCGCCTATCCGCTGCTCGACGACCCGGCCCGTCCGGGCTTCGTGCATGAGGGATATTGGCGCCAGGCGCGCGAGCTGCTCGGGCCGCTGATCACGCTTGCCCGCGGCGCCCGCGCGGTGCTGGTCGGCGGCCATTCCATGGGCGGGATCGAGGGCCACCTGATCGGCCACGCCCTGGCGACCGCGCCGGGCGTCGGCCCGGTCCGGGTCGTCTCGCTCGGCGCCCCGCAGGGCCTCGATCCGGTCGCCGCGGCGGCGCTCGGCGCGGCCGTCCCGATCGACCGCCTGGTCCTGCCGCTCGACCCGGCCCCGTTCTGGCCGTTTGGCGGCCGGAACCGGGTGACGCTCCGGCCGGCCGGCTGGGCGCATCCGGCGCCGGCGATCCGCCTGCCCGCCGCCGGGCCGTTCTGGCGGCGCCATGCGCTCTCGTCCTACATCCGCGCGCTTTCGAAACTGGAGACCGCCCCGTGAGCTTCCCCTTCATGCCCGGTCGCCCGGGCTCGCTCGGCCTCGCCACCCTGCCGGACATCACGCCCGACCCGTTCGCCTTCGCCGCGATCGTCGACGCCGCCCGGAACGCGGTCGTCACCTCGGCCCCGGTCGAGGTCACCGGGACCGACGCCCCGGCGCCGGTGACCATCTCGGGCGAGCCGTCGGCCCGCTTCCGGATCAACGGCGGCGGCTGGGTGACCTCGGCCACGATGCCGGCCGGCGGCGCGACGCTCGAGCTGCAGATGACCGCCTCCGGCGACTGGTCGACCGAGTTCGCCTGCCTGCTCAATATCGCGGGCGTCACCGCCGGCTGGTTGGTGACCACGGCGGCCGAGCCGTTCTCGCTGATGGCCGCGCTCACCGCCGCGACCGCCGCCGATATCCAGGCCGGCGGCGAGACCCTGCTGGTCACCGTCGCGGCCGAGACCTGGGCGGCGACGCTCGGCGAGGACAACGCGGTCACGACCGCCTGGCTCGATTCGTTCGCCGGCAACGGCGACTGGGCGACGATCCGCGCGTCGCTCGATTTCTCCCACGTCACCCGGCTCTCCGACAGCCAGGCCCGCATCGACCTGCCGCCGGTCCCGGCCTACGAGATCGCCGCGCCGGAGATCGTCACCGCCGACTTCCCGGCGACCGTCTTCGCCGGCGCGACCGACCCGGCGGTGATCACCGTTGGCACGATCTCCGCCGTCGCCGCGACGATCGCGACCGAGGCCCGCCACGTCTGGCGGCAGAACCTGGTCGGCGAGGTCACGACCGCCTATCTCTGGCACTCGGTCGCCTTCCCGAAGGGCGCGGTGCCGGCCGGCTACCGCCTGCAGGCGGCGGCCGACGCGACGCCCTTCGCCGCCTCCTTCCTCGCCCCGTCCACCTGGGACGACGGCTCGCTCCGCTTCGCCATGGCGGCCTACAAGCTGCCCTGGCCGCTCGCCTTCGGCGAGGTGCTCGACGTCACCTTCGCGGCGGTGCCGGGCGAGGAGCCGGTCTGGGCCGGCGACGACCCGGCGACGATCGCCGGCGCGCTGCCGAGCCTCGAGCTCACGTTCAGCGGCGGCGCCTCGGGTACCTCGAGCTTCGCCGGCGCGGTCGCCAACTGGTCGCGGATCTGGGGGCAGGGGTCGGAGGCGATCGCCATCCAGGCGCGGCAGCCGATCGCCGGCAGCAAGCTGCATTGCCTCTGGTGGCTGCTCTATTTCGCCGACGGCAAGGCGATCCCGGTCGTGCAGGTGCTGAACGGCACCGACGAGCAGGACCAGTCGGTCGTCCAGTTGACCGTCAACGCGACCTTCAAGGAGGACGGGGCAACCCAGGCGGGCTACAGCTACACCGGCCTCGAGCTTGCCCACCATGCCGGGCCGATCGTCAACCTGGCCGCCGATTCGACCTATTACCAGGTCGGCGGCGGCGGCGACCCGGTGAAGCTCACGCCCGAGCCGTCCCATCGCATGTGGGCGCTCGCCGGCCTCGCCGCGCCCTACGAGGTCGACCAGGCGACCTCGCCGAACATGGCGGCGATTCCGGCGCTGCCCGGCGACGTCTATGCCGGCGCGGACGCTGGCGTCTACCATCCGACCGACGTCTGGCATTGCGAGCAGGACGTCGGCCTCGGCGGCTACCGGCCCGACATCGGCATGCTGCCCGGCTGGTGCGTCTATCACCTGATGCGGCCGACCGCCGCCTGGTGGCAATATGTCCGCCGGCGCTCGCTCAACTGGCTGCACATGCCGCGCTACTACGTCTCGACGCGCGGCGGCGGCTCGAAGTTCGGCCTGATCAACACGACGCCCTGGGCCGGGCTTCATGCCGACATGCCGGACCGCTACCCCGACTGGGATCGCCTGGACTGCATCACCGGGGTGAGCGACAACGGCACCGGCCAGCATGGCTGGTCGATGTATGGGGCCTATGGCAAGGCCCATCTCGACTACACCCACGACGCCGCGGCGATCGAATACCTGGCGATGGTCGAGGCGTCGCCCTGGTTCGTCTACGCGGTCGAGATGGTGGTCGGCCGCCAGCAATGCGACGGCGGCATCGAGGGCGACGGCGCCGACCAGTATTTCGGCGAGATCTACCGGAGCTTCACGACCGGCCCGGCCTCCGCCCCGGTCACCTATCACGGCAAGCCGAAGTTCCGCGAGGTCCGGCAATGGGCCTGGATGACGCGTTCGGCCGGCTATGCCCGCTTCATGACGCCCGACGACGAGATCAACGCGGCTTACGTCGCCCGCCATCACGCCGAGATCTGGGAGGTGACCAACAGCGTCATCACGATCGACGCCGAGGACGCCTACGAGGGCCGCTCGATCCCGGCCGCCGCCAAGACCCGGCAATGGCTGTTCTGGCCGAACAACCCGCATTCGATCATGCCGCTCTGGCAGGTCGCTCATTTCGCCAAGGTGACCGCCCTCGACCATCGCCGGGGCTGGGCCGAGACCACGGCGACCTTCGACTATGTCTGCCGCGGCTTCATCGCCGCGCTGATGGGCAATCACCAGTATGCGGCGATCGGCTACCGCACCCGGCCGACGCCGTCCGGGGCGAAGAATACCGGCTGGCCCGCGACCGGCTATTTCACGAGTTTCTCCGACGCCGGCTGCGTCCACTGGAACGCCGACGACTGGAACGCCGCGGTCGCCTGGCCGGTCGATCACCCGGACGCCGGCGCCGGCGGCTACCAGCCCTCGACCCATACCGGTGGCGAGAGCTTCGTGCAGCCCTACTTCAACCCGGAGCGGGACTTCTCCTACTTCTACATGCTGATGAGCGCGGTCTTCCTCACCATCTGGGCCGGCGGCGGCAATGCCGACACGGCCGCCGCGCTGGCCTACTGGCTCGCCAACGACCCGCAGACCCGGCTCGGCTCGGGCGGCGACACCAAGACCTTCGAGAACTCGGCGACCTCGGGGCTCACCTTCCGGCACGGCTGGCTGACGCCGGGCGGCGAGACCCTCGCGACGCTCTCCGGCACGCTCGCCGCCGGGGCCGGCGAGGGCGACATCCGGGCCGGCGGCCGGGCGCTGCAGGTCGACCTGGCGAACGGCACCTGGCACGCCGACATCGCGGCCAACGTGCCGGAAGCCTCGGCGCTGCTCGACGCGATCTCGGGCCCGGGCGACTGGTCGACGGTCCGCGCGGCGCTCGACTACACGGCGATCACCCGGGATTCCGACACCCGGATCACCCTCACGCTGCCGCCGGTCCCGGCCTACTCGATCGCGGCGGCGGATCCCTGGACGCTCGACATCCCGGTCGCCGCGCTGGCGACCTGGATGTCCGACCCGACGCCGGTCTCGATCGTCACCGTGGCGCCGCTCGCGACCTCCGCCACGGCCTCCGGCCCGGTCTGGGACGGGATCAGCCAGGCCGAGGCCCAGGCCGGTGGCCAGACGCTCACCGCCGATCTCGTCAACGCCACTTGGCATGCCGGCATCGGCGCGGTCTCGGTCGAGACGACGGCGCTGCTCGACGCGCTGACCGGCAACCGCGACTTCGCGACGATCCGCGGGCTGATGGACGCGAGCCACGTCGAGCGGGTCTCCGACACCCGGGTCACCATCACGCTCCCGCCGGCGCCCGCCTACGACCCGGGCGGCAGCGACGAGACGATCATGCTCGACCTCTCGCCGGCGATGTTCGCGACCTACGAGAGCGACCCGTCGCCGCTCGCCGTCGGCACCGTCATCGCCGCCGTCGATCCGGGGCTGAAGTTCCGCGACGAGTTCGACGGCCCGACCGGCGAGATCCTCGAGGCGGGCGGCCATCTGCCCGACGTCGGCACCGGCTGGATCGCCTGGAACCGGCACGCGGACGATGGGCGCAACATGCAGACCAACGGGGCCGGGCAGGCGAGCAAGAGCAACTCGGGCATCGTCACCGCCTATGCCATGGTGCCCGACACGCCGCTCGCCGCCGACCAGTATGTCGAGGGCGACAGCGGCGGCGCGACCGACGATCCGCAGACCGGCCTGATGCTCCGCGCCGTCGATCTCGACAACAAGTACCACCTGCACACGCGGGTGAACGGGATCCTGCGGATCTACCGGACGGTCGGCGGCGTGCAGCCGCCCGAGATCGCCGGCACCGGCTTCGACGCCTGGGCGCCGGGCGACACGCTCCGCTTCGAGGCCGAGACGATCGGAGCCGCGGTGCAGCTCCGGGTCTATGTCAACGGCGACCTCGTGCTCTCGCACGACGACACCGACGCCGACCGGATCACCGCCGCCGGCAGCGCCGGCATGGTTGCCCGCGGCGCCCTCAACACCGGCGACCATTACTGGTCGCGTGTCCTCGCCGGCGACCTGGCCTGATCCAGGCGCCGGTCTCGCCTTCTGCGCGGCGTCGGCCTCATGACGGGCGCTTCGATACGACGATTTATGACTCGATTTCTTAAGGAAAACTCTGGCAATAGATAGTTTCGGGCGGCGGAGTTTGCGCTCGTCGTCAGGGTCTGCCAGGGAGCAGCGTAGCGTGAGTCAGATTGAATCGGCAGCCGTCGCCGGGCATCGCGACGGAGCCGGCGCGATGCGTCCAGAAGTCGATTATAGGCCGCAGCTCGACAGCCTGAGGGCGCTCGCCGCGCTCGGCGTCTTCATGCAGCATTTCCTCGCCGAGGATAACCTTTTCCGCTCGACCCTGCCGATGGGCGATCTCGGGGTGCGGCTGTTCTTCGTGCTGTCGGGTTTCCTGATCACCGGCCTGCTGCTGCAGGGGCGCGACCAGATCGAGCGCGGCGTGGCAAGCGGCACCACGGTCGCGCGGAATTTCTTCGCCCGCCGGGCGCTCCGGCTGTTCCCGATCTATTTCC
>NZ_FWFR01000001.1 GCF_900172325.1 Oceanibacterium hippocampi
AAAGAGCGCCTCTCCAGAACCGCCTCAGCGGCCCCGCCTCGCCGCAACCCGCCAGCCCCGAAAGACCACCGCGTCGCTGCGAGGCCCGGCTTATACGAACCCTGCCAAACCCTGTCAACAGGCTTTCGAAACATCCCTGTCACATTTGACAAGACGCATTTGCCCATCCCCCCCGGCGCCCGAAAAATGTCACGGCCCGAGGCGGCCAAATACCTTGTATTTCCGGCAAAATTCTTGACAAGAGGAGGGTGTGGCCGCATCGTTCAGCGCGGTCAATCCATGGTTAACAAGTTTCTGCCAGACTGGCCCTCCAACGCCACCCTCCGACGCAACCGACAAGCAAGAAGCACCGCGTGACGAAAAAGCGTACGAGCCGATTCAAGGGCGCCGAGCGTCGGGGAATCATCAGCCCGGCCACGGTCGCCCTGAGCGGCGTGATCTGTGGCGCTGTCCTGGCCCTCGCCGGCCTCGCGCTGACCGATGGCGGGACTTTCGACATGCCGCGCGCGAGCGGCTATGACGAGCGCCTGGAACCGACGCCACCCGTTCTTGAGAGCCGGGCCAACCGTTTCCTGACGGCCGAGGCGGCACCACTCGAGTCGCCGATCGAGGTGGCACTGGCGCCAACCGGCAAGGCCGGCAACGACGATGACATCCTCGGACCTGTCCTTCCGGGCGACGGCCCGGCGCAGGATCCGGAGGAGGTCGAGGCCGATCCCGACAGCGCCCTCGTCAAGGCGGTGGCAGTGGCCAAGGGCGACACGCTCGCCAAGCTTCTCGCCCGGGCCGGAACAGACAGCCGCGATGCCCATCAGGCAATCACCGCGCTCTCCGAGGTCTTCGACCCGCGCCGCCTGCGCATCGGCCAGGAGATTCGCCTCGAGTTCTCGCCGCTCGGCGAGGGCGCGGAAGGCGAACTGCGGCTCAGCCGCGTGTCGCTCATGGACAGTGTCGAGCACGAAGTCTCGGCAACCCGCCGGGACGACGCCTTCACGCCGGAAGAGAATCATCTGGAACTCGAGCGCAGCCTGGTCCGCAGCGATGGCGTCATCAACAGTTCGCTGTTCCTCGCCGCCCGCGATGCCGGCCTGCCGCCAGAGATCGTGATCGAGATGATCCGGATCTTCTCCTTCGACGTCGACTTCCAGCGCGAGGTGCAGCCGGGCGACCGCTTCAGCGTCTATTACGAGAGCTTCCGGAATGACGCCGGCGAGACCGTCAAGTACGGCAACATCCTGCTCGCCGGGATGACCCTCTCGGGCGAGCAGCTGACCTTCTATCGCTTCACCCCCGACGACGACGGCGTTACCGACTATTTCACCGCGACCGGGCAGAGCGTGAAGAAGACCCTGATGCGGACCCCGATCGACGGCGCCCGCCTGTCGTCCGGCTTCGGCAAGCGCCGTCATCCGATCCTCGGCTACACGAAGATGCACCGGGGCGTCGATTTCGCCGCGCCGTCGGGAACGCCGATCATGGCCGCCGGCGATGGCGTCGTCGAATTCGCCGGCCGTCACGGCGGCTACGGCAACTACGTGCGGATTCGCCACAACGGCACCTACAAGACCGCCTATGCCCACATGCGCCGTTTCGGCAAGGGCGTCCGCGCCGGCACGCGGGTCCGCCAGGGCCAGATCATCGGCTATGTCGGCACCACCGGCCGCTCGACCGGTCCGCATCTCCACTACGAGGTCCTGAAGGGCGATCATCAGGTCAACCCGCTGGCCATCAAGCTGCCGACCGGTCGCAAGCTCAGCGGTTCCATGCTCGCCCGCTTCGCCAAGGAACGCGATTCGCTGGAAACGCGCTTCGCCGCGGCCCCGGTGGTCAACCGGCAGGCCAGCGCCGACTGAACGTCGGCGAGCACCGTCCCGAAACGCAGAAACGGCGCCACATGGCGCCGTTTCGCTTTTCAGCAAGCCCGGTCGATCCGCTCAGGCGGCGCGGCTTGCCTCGATGCCGTTGATCAGCAGCCCGCCGCCACCGGCGCTCACCTGCACCGTTTCGCCATCCACGATCGAGCCACGCAGGATCATCTCGGCGAGCGGGTTCTGCAATTCGCGCTGGATCACCCGCTTCAGCGGACGGGCGCCGTATGCCGGGTCATATCCGGCATCGGCCAGCCAGACCGCGGCCGATTGATCGAGCTCGAGCGTGATCTTGCGATCGGCGAGCAACGCCTTCAGCCGCTCGACCTGAATCTCGACTATTCCGGTCATGTTGGCCCGGGTCAGCTTATGGAACAGCAGGATCTCGTCGAGCCGGTTGAGGAACTCCGGCCGGAAGGCCCGCCTGACCACCTCCATGACGCCGCCGCGCACCGCCTCGCTTTCCTCGCCTTCCGGCAGGTTGGCGAGCAGGTCCGAGCCCAGATTCGATGTCAGGATGATCAGCGTGTTGCGAAAATCGACGGTGCGGCCCTGGCCATCGGTCAGACGGCCGTCGTCGAGCACCTGGAGCAGCACGTTGAAGACGTCCGGATGGGCCTTCTCGATTTCGTCGAAGAGCAGGACCTGGTATGGCCGGCGCCGGACGGCCTCGGTCAGCACGCCGCCCTCCTCGTAGCCGACATAGCCGGGAGGCGCCCCGAGCAGCCGCGAGACCGAATGCTTCTCCATGAATTCCGACATGTCGACCCGCACCATCGCTTGATCGTCGTCGAACAGGAAGCCGGCAAGCGCCTTGCAGAGTTCGGTCTTGCCGACGCCGGTCGGGCCGAGAAACAGGAACGAGCCGATCGGCCGGTTCGGATCCTGCAGGCCGGCGCGGGCGCGGCGGACGGCATTGGAAACGGCGACGATCGCCTCCTCCTGACCGATTACCCGGCGACCGAGCCGCTCCTCCATCTGCAGCAGCTTCTCGCGTTCACCAGACAGCATCCGGTCGACCGGAATGCCGGTCCAGCGTGAAACCACGCTGGCGATGTCCTCGGCGGTAACCGCTTCGCGAAGCATGTCGCCGCCGTCCTCGCCTTCGGATTCGGCCAGCTTGCGCTCGAGATTCGGGATCACGCCGTAGGCGAGTTCGCCGGCGCGGGCAAGATCGCCGCGACGCTGCACGTCCTCGAGCTCGCTGCGCGCGTGATCGAGCTCTTCCTTGAGCTTCTGGGCGCCGGAGAGCTTTTCCTTCTCCTGCTGCCAGCGTGCGGTCATCTTGGCCGAGCTCTGCTCGAGATCGGCAAGTTCGACCTCGAGCCTGGCGAGCCGCTCGCGGGATGCCTTGTCGTCCTCCTTCTTCAGTGCCTCGCGCTCGATCTTCAGCTGGATGACGCGGCGGTCGAGCTCGTCAAGCGCTTCCGGCTTCGAATCGACTTCGATGCGAAGCTTGCTCGTCGCCTCGTCCACCAGGTCGATCGCCTTGTCGGGCAGAAAGCGGTCGGTGATATAGCGATTGGAGAGCGTCGCCGCGGCAACCAGCGCCGCGTCCATGATGCGGACCCCGTGATGAAGTTCGTATTTCTCCTTCAGGCCGCGCAGGATCGAAATCGTGTCCTCGACCGTCGGTTCGGCAACGAAGACCGACTGGAAGCGGCGCGCGAGGGCGGCATCCTTCTCGATATGCTTGCGGTATTCGTCGAGGGTCGTGGCGCCGACGCAATGCAGTTCGCCGCGCGCCAGCGCCGGCTTCAGCATGTTGGAGGCATCCATCGAGCCTTCCGCCTTGCCGGCCCCGATCAGGGTATGCAGCTCGTCGATGAACAGGATGACCTCGCCGGCGGCGGCGGAGATCTCCTGCAAGACCGCCTTCAGCCGTTCCTCGAACTCGCCGCGGTACTTCGCGCCGGCAACCAGCTGTCCGAGGTCGAGCGAGAGCAGCCGCTTGTCGCGCAGGCTTTCCGGCACGTCGCCGTTGACGATCCGCAGCGCCAGGCCCTCGACGATTGCCGTCTTGCCGACGCCGGGTTCGCCGATCAGCACCGGGTTGTTCTTGGTCCGCCGCGACAGGACCTGCACGGTGCGGCGGATTTCCTCGTCACGGCCGATGACCGGGTCGAGCTTGCCTTCGCGCGCCGCCGCGGTCAGATCGCGGGAGTATTTCTTCAGCGCGTCGTAGCCCTGTTCGGCCGATGCGGTGTCGGCGGTACGACCCTTGCGGATATCGTTGATCGCCGCATTGAGCTTCACCGCCGTAACCCCGGCATTCTTCAGGATCTCGGCCGCGGCGGTGCCCTTGGCCAGGGTCAGCGCCAGCAGAATCCGCTCGGCGGTAACGAAGCTGTCACCCGCCTTCTTCGCGATTTCGGTGGCCGATTCGAAGAGGCGCGCCGTCTCGGGCGCCAGATATAGCTGCCCGGCACCGGCGCCTTCGACCTTGGGAAGCTTGGCAAGCGCAGCCTCGGTCGCATCCAGCGCACTGTCGGGACGCCCGCCCGCTGCCTTGATCAGGTTGGCCGCGAGGCCTTCCTCGTCGTCCAGGATGACCTTGAGGATATGTTCCGGCGTGAAACGCTGATGCCCTTCACGCAATGCCAGCGCCTGCGCCGACTGAACGAAACCGCGCGAACGCTCGGTAAATTTCTCGAAGTCCATGCTCGTCTCCGACACATAGAAGACCGACCCCCAGGACTGGCACTCCGGCTGCGATTCCGTACGTGGGCAATCGGCCGGAGCCCGTCGGTCGACAATATCATTGGGACATTCGATATATTGGAACCGAAGCGGATGCCCGCAAGGTTCCGCTTCCCCGCGCGGGAGGCAATTGCATTCGCCCGCGGCAACCGCGACAATCCCGCCCCATGAACAAGATCGAGGACTTGTATCGCTATCCGGTCAAGGGGCTCAGCGCCGAGGCGCTGGAGCAGGTGAGCGTGGCGCCGGGGGACGGCATTCCCGGCGATCGGCGCTACGCGATCGCCCACGGCACGACGGAATTCGATCCGGAGGCGCCGGAGCCGTTGCCGAAAACCCGGTTTCTGATGCTGATGCGGAACGAGCGGCTGGCGGCGCTGAAAACCCGGCTCGATCCGGAGAGCGGTGAACTGGTCATCGAACGCGACGGCAGGCCGGTCAGTCGGGGCGTGCTGTCTACTCCGCTCGGGCGCAGCCTGGTCGAGCAGTTTTTTGCCGCCTACCTGGGCGAGGAGGCGCGCGGCGCACCGAAGATTGTCAGCGCCGAGGGCCATCGCTTCGACGACATGGGCGAACCGGTTGTGTCGCTCATCAACCTGAGGACCGTCGGCGATATCCAGCGGGTCGCGAAGACGACGGTCGACCCGCTGCGCTTTCGCGGCAACATCCACTTTTCAGGCGAGGCGCCGTGGTGCGAGTTCGACTGGATCGACCGCGAGGTCCGGATCGGCGACGCGACGCTCCGGATCTTCGCGCGCATCACCCGCTGTGCTGCCACCGAGGTGAACCCGACAACCGCGGCGCGCGATCTGCAGCTTCTGCGGGCGCTCAGAGGCGGCTACGGCCATGTCGATTGCGGCGTTTACGCCCATGTCATCGCGGCCGGCCGGATCAGCCGCGGCGATACGATCCAGCCACTGACCTGACGCCGACCGGGGAGGCCGGCGCCGGGCCCTGAACTAGTCGGCGTCGGCCGTTTCGCCGGGCGTCGCGGCCGGTGCCGCCTGATCGGACTGGGTCTCCGCGCGAGGACGCCGGGTCCGGCGGCGCGGACGGGGGGCCGGCGCCGGCTCGTCCGGCGTGCCGCCCTGCGGCTGCGAAGGCCCATCTTGCGGCGGTGCCTTGGACTGTTGCTGGGGGGCCGCTTCGGCAGCCTGGGGCTGGGGCTGTTGCGGCTGCGACTGTAGCGGCTGGGAATTCTGCTGCCGGTTCTGCTGGCCGCGATCGTTCTGCTGACCCCGGTCGCCCTGCTGGTTGTTGGCCGAGGACTGCTCGTCGCTGTCGTCGTCCTGATCGTCGGAATTGTCGTTGTGACGCGCCTGGGGGGCCTGCTGGCCGCCGGCTTGCGCGCTCATGATCCGGTAATAATGCTCGGCGTGCTGGAAGTAATTCTCCGCCCCGACCCTGTCGCCACTGGTCGTGGCATCGCGGGCGAGCGAGCAGTATTTCTCGTAGATCTGCGCAGCCGTGCCGCGGATCTTGACGTCAGGCCCGTTGCTGTCGAACGCACGGTTCTGACCACCCGGGCGACGACCCCCGTTGCCGCTTGGCCGACCGCCGCGCGCACGCCGATTGTTTGTTACTCTCATTCCGCTATGGACCCACTGTCTTCAGCTGGTTCAAATTGTTCGGTCAGGACGCCCGCAAGTTGCTGGCCAATTTCACCGGACGCAAACCGCGCCGGTCGGAAACGGCTGAGTGTCGCGGGGACACTTTGCGGACCTGGATCAACGTATTTCGCTTGATCGAGCGCGCCACCCGTTCGTCCGGGCTGCCCCGCAGCTCGCGCTCACAAGGAAACCCTAGTCTGCCGCGACCGATTATTCCAATCTTTTTTTCGTCAGCCGCCACTGGGGTCGACCTCGAAAAGCAGGCAACGCTGGCGCCCGGCCAGATCCGCGCGCACCCCGGCGGCACGCAGCCCGGCGGCGGCGGCGATGCGGGTGACGACCTCCCCCTGTCCGGCCCCGATCTCGAGCGCCAGCAGGCCGCCCGGCGCCAGGTGATCCGGCGTCGCCGGCAGGATCGCGCGGTAACAGTCCAGGCCGTCCGGGCCGCCATCGAGCGCGACGGACGGCTCGTGCAGGCGGATTTCCGGCTCAAGATCCTCGATCTCCGCGCTGGCAATGTAGGGCGGATTGGAGACGACGATATCGAAGCGCCCGCCAAGCGGTCCCCACCAGTCGCCGACGGCCATCCGCGCACGATCCGCAAGACCGAGATCCCGGGCATTGGCGACCGCGACCGAGGCGGCGGCGCGACTGCGATCGACGCCGATGCCGGTTGCCCGCGGATATTCCCGAAGAAGGGTGAGCAGCAGGCAGCCGGAGCCGGAACCGAGATCGGCGATCCGCCAATCCTTCGTCCGGTCCGGCCGGGCCGCCAGGACCGCCTCGATCAGCGCCTCGCTGTCCGGGCGCGGATCGAGAACGGCCGGACCGACGCGGAACTCAAGGCTCCAGAACTCGCGACGGCCGAGCAGGTGGGAGGCAGGCTCCCGCGCCGCGCGCCGCGCGACCAGGGTCTCGAATGCCGCCGCTTCATCCGCTGACAGTGGACGTTCGGGCGCGCGCAGGATGTCCCCCGGATCGACCATGACATGGCAGAGCAGCAGCCGGGCCTCGGCACGGGCACCTTCTATGCCGGCCCCGGCAAGCCGTCCGGCGGCGGCGGTCAGGGCATCGCGCAGGCTGATCAATGGCGCGGGTCGTCGCGCATTTCCGCGAGCTGCTCGGCCTGGTCGGCAGCAGTCAGGGCGTCGATCACCTCGTCGAGCGCCTCGCCGGCGATCACCCGGTCGAGCTTGTAGAGGGTCAGGTTGATGCGATGATCGGTGACCCGGCCCTGCGGAAAGTTGTAGGTGCGAACCCGCTCGGATCGGTCGCCGGATCCGACCTGGCTCTTGCGGGCAGCCGCCCGCTCCCGGTCCGCGTTTGCCCGTTCCTGCTCGTAAAGCCTGGCGCGCAGAACCTTCAGCGCCTTCGCCCGGTTCTTGTGCTGCGACTTCTCGTCCTGCTGCTGGACGACAATCCCGGTCGGCAGATGGGTGATGCGGACCGCCGAGTCGGTTGTGTTGACCGACTGGCCTCCGGGTCCGGAAGCGCGGAAGACATCGATCCGGAGATCCTTCTCGTCGATCGCGATGTCGACCTCCTCGGCTTCCGGCAGCACGGCGACGGTGGCGGCGGAGGTGTGAATGCGGCCGCCGGATTCCGTCGCCGGGACGCGCTGCACCCGATGCACGCCGCTTTCGTATTTCAGCCGCGCGAATACGCTCGTGCCCGCAATCGAGAAGATCCCTTCCTTGCATCCGCCGATATCGGTTTCCGAGTAGGAAAGCGTCTCGACCCGCCAGCCATGGAGATCGGCATAGCGCTGATACATCTGCACGAGATCGGCGGCGAACAGGGCGGCCTCGTCGCCACCGGTGCCGGCCCGGACCTCCAGAATCGCGTTCTTCTCGTCGGCCGCATCCTTCGGCAGCAGGCGAAGCTGCAACTCCATCTCGAGGCCCGGCAGGCGGTCCCGCAGGGTCTCGATCTCCGCTGCGGCAAGCGCCCGCATATCGGCGTCGCTGTCGGGATCCGCGGCCATTTCCTCGAGGTCCGCCAGTTCCCGACGGGCCGCGCGATAGCTCTCGACCGCCTCCATGACCGGTCGCAATTCGGCATATTCGCGGGAGATCCGGACGAAGGCCTCGCCGTCCAGCTCGCCGAGTTCGCCGGCCATGCTGGCCTCGAGTTCGCGAAAGCGCGCGGCGATGCGCTGGATTGTGTCGTCGGCGATCATCTCAGGCGGACGCCCTCAGCGCGGCAGCCAGTTCGCCGAGCGGCACCTGCCGCTGTTCGCCGGAATCGAGGTCGCGAAGGGTCGCGGCCCCGGCGGCTAGTTCGTCATCGCCGACGATCACCGCGGCCCGCGCGTTGACCTTGTTGGCCCGTTTCATCCGCCGCCCGAGATTGCCCTTGAAGGCAAGCTCGACGACTTCGCCGCCGTCGCGGAGCGCATGGGCAAGCCGGAGGGTTTCGGCCTCGGCCGCCTCGCCGATCGGGATCAACGCCACCGGGCGCCGTCGGGACGGAGCTCCGTCGGCGAGCATCGCCAGCCGCTCGATACCGCCGGCCCAACCGATACCTGGCGTGGACGGTCCGCCGAGGGTCTCGATCAGGCCGTCGTAACGGCCACCGGCGATCACCGCGCCCTGCGCGCCGAGCGCATCGGTCACGAACTCGAAGGCGGTGTGGGTATAATAATCGAGACCGCGAACCAGCCGCTCGTTATGCGCAAAGGGAATGCCGAGCGCATCAAGGCCGCGCCGGACCTCGGCAAAGAAATCCCGCGAATGGTCGTTCAGATAATCGGCGAAGCGCGGCGCTTCCTCGACCACGACCCGGTCGCCACGATCCTTCGAATCGAGAATCCGCAGCGGGTTGCGCTCGAGCCGGGCAAGGCTGTCCTCGGAAAGCTCGCCCTTGCGGGCCGAGAAATAGGTGACCAGCGCCGCCCGGTAGGCGGTCCGGCTTTCCCGGTCGCCCAGGGTATTGAGCTGCAGCACGCATTTGTCGGCGACATCGAGGGCGCGCAGGATATCCCAGCCGAGCGCCACGACCTCGATATCGGCCTGCGGCTCGGCGGCGCCGATGATTTCCACATCGATCTGGTGGAACTGCCGCTGGCGGCCTTTCTGCGGTCGCTCGTAACGGAACATCGGACCGTGGGCGAAGACCCGGAACGGGACATTCTGCATCAGCCCGTTCGAGATGAAGGCCCGGCAGATTCCGGCGGTATATTCCGGGCGCAGCGTCAGCCCCTCGCCGCCGCGATCCTCGAAACTGTACATTTCCTTGGAGACGACGTCCGAGGTCTCGCCCATCGACCGGGCGAAGATCTCGGTGAACTCGAAGATCGGCGTCGCGACCTCCTCGTGCCCGTAGCGCTCGGCGATGGCGCGCGCGGTATCGACCACGTGGCGATGCCGTCGGTGATCGTCGGGCAACAGGTCGTGGGTGCCGCGTACGGGCTGCGGTGCGGGCAACGTTCTTCTCCGTCAGGGCGCCGGCGCGACCGGCAGCCGCAGGCTCGACGGACGCTGTTCAGGCGGCCCGATGGTCGTCTGCCAGTTCCGCGCCTTCGGCCTCGGCCGCTTGGGCTTCTATTTCGGCGGCCTTCTTTTCGACCAAAGCGACGATATGGTCAACAAGCTCCTCATCGCCGATCCGATGATCGGTGACGCCGTTCAGGTAAACCTGGTGCGTTCCCTTGCCGCCGCCGGTCAGGCCGATATCGGTCTCGCGCGCCTCGCCGGGGCCGTTCACCACGCAGCCGATGATCGACAGGGTGAGCGGCGTGGAGATGTGCGAGAGA
Source organism: Oceanibacterium hippocampi (assembly GCF_900172325.1). Classification (GTDB taxonomy): domain Bacteria; phylum Pseudomonadota; class Alphaproteobacteria; order Sneathiellales; family Sneathiellaceae; genus Oceanibacterium; species Oceanibacterium hippocampi. The sequence goes on from NZ_FWFR01000001.1 coordinate 9,933, forward strand.
CGCTCTTCCAGGGTCTCGACCGTGCGGATGACCGGGAAAGCCTGGCGCGCACAGGACGGACAGGAGATCACCGTAACCCCGCGCCGGCGGAGTCCGAGGCTCTTCAGGATCTCGTAGCCGGCCGTGACCTCTTCTTCCGGCTCGGCCGACAGCGAGACGCGGATCGTGTCGCCGATCCCCGACCACAAGAGCATGCCCATGCCGATCGAGGACTTGATGGTCCCGGCGCGAAGTCCGCCCGCCTCGGTTATCCCGAGATGGAGCGGGTAGTCGCAGGCCTCCGCCAGCCCCTGGTAGGCGGCGACGGCAAGAAAGACATCGGACGCCTTGACGCTGATCTTGAACTCGCGGAAGTCGTTGTCCTCGAGGATGCGTGCGTGATTGAGCGCGCTTTCGACCATCGCCTCCGGGCAGGGTTCGCCATAGCGTTCCAGCAATTCGCGCTCGAGGCTGCCTGCATTTACCCCGATCCGCATCGAGCAACCGTGATCCTTCGCCGCCTGGACGACCTCGCGAACCCGCTGTGCCGAGCCGATATTGCCCGGATTGATGCGGAGACAGGCGGCACCCGCCTCGGCCGCCTCGATGGCGCGGCGATAGTGAAAATGGATATCGGCGACGATCGGCACCCGGGCCGCGGAAACGATCTGCTTCAAAGCCGCGGTCGATTCCTGATCGGGGCATGAAACGCGGACGATGTCGGCGCCCGCCGCTTCGAGCCGGCGAATCTGGTCGATGGTGGCGGTCGCATCCGCGGTGACCGTGTTGGTCATCGACTGCACGGTGATCGGCGCGTCGCCGCCCACCGGAACGTTACCGACATGGATCATGCGGCTCTTGCGGCGCACGATCTGTCGATAGCTGCGAATGGTCATCGGGAGAAACCTGCTTCAAGAGGAACGCCGCCAGGCGACCGACGGCGCGCTTACCGGCGGTAACATGACCGCCGAACGAGGCCAGATCAAGGGCCGTTCCCAGTCGAGATCAGCTGTCGGCGGGATACCGCGCAAGCAGCGCCGACGCCGCCAGGGGCACGTTGCGAAGCGTACCGCCCGCAGGCCCCAGCGGCGGCAGCACCCTGCCGTCGACGCGCACTTCGAGCGCCCCGGCATTGCTTGCCATCAGCGACAGATCGTCACGGTTCGGCACCAGATAGCTTTCACCGGCCTTGAGCAGCCGGTCGACGACCTCCTCGGCATTGGCACCCTGGATCTTCACCCAGATCGTCTGCCGGGCGCGCAGCACCACGCGCACATCCGCATGGGCGTCGCCGTAGGTCCCGGGCAACGTGCGTTCCGCACCACCGGCGCCATTGGCGGCAACGACCGGCGGCGGCGGGACCAGTTCCTCTGTCTCTTCAGCCTGCGGCAGGCTGTCCGCGTCGCTCCCCTCGATCACGCTCGGCGGCGGTGCCACCTCGTCGTCCGCATCCCCCGCCGAGGACGCCGTCGATGCGGGTTCGGACGGAGCGGCGGGCGGTGTTGACGGCAGTGTGGTCGAGGGTGGGGCCAGCGCGGCCAGCGCGCGCGACGGATCCGGCGCCTCCGCCCGCTCGACGGGCGTTTCGCCGCGCGTCAGCGGCGCTTCCGGAATCGCCGCCATCGCCGGCGAAACGGTATTCGAGCGCCCGTTCGGCGGGAGCTTCTGCGCGGTCGCCGCCATGTCCCTCCCCGTTGTCCCCGCCTCGTCCGTGGCGGCCGTGTCCGTGGTCGCGGTGGATGATGGTGCGGGACGCGGCTCGGCAACGGCATCGCTTGGGGTCGATTCTTCTGCCGGCGGGTTCTCGGCGATCCGTGCCAGGTGTCCCGGCACGTCGTCGACCGATGGCAGCAGCGCGACATTGTTCTGGCTGAGCATGTACCAGCCACCGAACACGGCGATCGCGGCGACCAGGGATATCCGGACGAGCCAGCCGGCCGGACTCCAGTTGTCCGAGCTCGGTTCCGGGAAATTCAGGCTTGGCGCCGTGCCCTCGCCGCCGGTTTCCTGCTTGAAGAAGGCAACGACCTGCTCGGCGTCGAGATCAAGGAAGCGGGCATAGGCACGCAGGAAGCCGATGACGTAGATCCGTCCAGGCAGGGCGTCGTAACGCCCCTCCTCGAGGGCCTCGAGTTGCGAGATGCGGATCCGCAGCCGCTGGGCGACATCGGCAAGCGATATCCCCTCGCGCTCGCGCACGGCGCGCAGCTGTGCGCCGACCCCGTCAAAATGCGGGCCTTCCATGTCGGGATCCGGTCCGCCGTCGAAGTTCAACTCCGATACGGCGCGGAGCGACGGCTCGACCCGGCGATCGACAGCCTTTCGGCCGCGGCCTCCCGTGTCGTGTCCCCGCTTTCCGGAATGCGCCTGTCCTGCCATTCCATCTGCCGTGCTATTACAAAGTACCAAACAAAATGCCCGATCGTCGTGTCGGCGACGACCGATTAGTGAATATTCCTGATCCCGAATCTCAGGTTAAACCCAACTCCCCAACGGACGCAACGTGATGGCGATTGCAAAACACGATCAAATCCGGCCATGCGTCTTCACGGCCCGAGCGGTCATACCGGGACACCGTGCCGTCGCGCGAAATCGCCGAGGCAATCCCGGATGCTCCGCTCCTGCGCTCCGTTCATTCCACTCATATAGGATGTAAGTTCCGTTAATACCACGTGCCGAACCATCTCCTTCACCGGCCCGATCGAGGCCGCGTTCATCGACAGGTTGCGGAAACCGAGCCCGAGCAGCGCCATCGCCTCGAGCGGACTGCCGGCCATCTCGCCGCACACCGAGATCGGCACCCCGGCCGCGTCGGCCTTGCAGACGAGATGGCGGAAAAACGCGATGACCGGCGGGCTCAGCCGGTCGTAACGGCCAGCCACCCTGGGATTGCCGCGATCGACGGCGAACAGGAACTGCAGCAGGTCGTTCGACCCGACGGAGAGGAAATCGACGACCTCCAGAAGCTCGTCAAGCTGCCAGGCAAGCGAGGGGACCTCCACCATGGCGCCAAGATGAAGCGACCTGGGCTCGGGCGCGCCGCTGGCCCGATGGCGTTCAAGCTCGCGTTCGAGGATCGCGCGCGCAGCGACGAATTCGGAGACTTCGGCGATCATCGGGAACATGATTCGCAGATCGCGGTCTTCGGCCGCGCGCAGCAGCGCCCTGAGCTGGCTTTGCAGAAGCGCCGGCCGATCGAGTCCGAGCCGGATCGCCCGCCAGCCCATCGCCGGATTCTCCCCGCTCTCGATGCGCAGGTAGGGCAGTGCCTTGTCGCCGCCCACGTCGAGCGTGCGGAAGACCACCGGCTTGCCGTCGGCGCGGTTGAGCACGGCGCGGTAGAAGCCGGTCTGTGAATCGATCTTCGGCATCCGCGGCCGCACCATGAAATGGATTTCCGTGCGGTACAGGCCGACGCCGTCGGCGCCGGAGCTCTGCAACTGGTCCATGTCGATCAGCAGGCCGGCATTCACATTGAGTGCGATTCGCACCCCGTCGAGGGTTTCCGAGGGCTGGTCGCGAAGCGCCGCGAACCGCGCCAGTCGGGCGGCGCGGGCCGCGAGATTGGCCTGGAAGGCGTGCAGGACCTCCTCGCCCGGACGGACAAAGATCTGTCCCTGCTCGCCATCGACGATGATCCGGTCGCCGCTTTCCACGCTCTTCCGCGCGTCCCGCACGTTGCCGACCAGTGGAATCTGCAGCGCGCGGGCGATGATGGCGACATGGCTGGTGGTCGCCCCCTCTTCCAGGACCACCGCGCGCAGCCGCTCCCGGTCGTAGTCGAGAATCTCGGCCGCGCCCATGTGCCGGGCGACGATGACCGCATTGTCCGGCAGCGCCGGCTTCGCCTCGTCGCGCTCGATGAGATGGGCGTAGAGCCGGTTCGCCAGGTCGTCCAGATCGGCGAGCCGTTCCCTGATATAGGGGTCGACGGCCGCTTCCATGCGGATCCGCGTGTCGTCCTGGACGCGCTTGATCGCCGCTTCCGCGGTCAGTCCGCTGGCCACCGCCTCCTGGAGGCGAACCAGCCAGCCCCGGTCATAGGCGAACATCTGGTAGGCTTCGAGAATGTCGCGCGATTCGCCGACGAAGACCGACTGCGCCGCACTCATCATGGCGTCGACCGCTTCGCGAAGCTGCGCGATCGAGCGCGCCAGACGCTTCTGCTCGTATGTCGTGTCGTCGGCGATTGCCCGGTCGACGACGATCTTCGGTTCGTGCAGGACCGCGATGCCGATCGCCAAGCCGTCGGCGAATATCTGCCCGGTCAGGCGAACCGGCGCCGTGGTGTCGCTCGTCTGGGCGAAATCTTCCGGGCGGAAGAGCTGGCTGGAAACGAGCAGTTCGGCGAGCACCATCGCCACCGTCTGCAGCGCCTCGACTTCCTCCTCGGAATAATGGCGCTGGGTCCGGTTCTGGACGGCGAGGACGGCGACGACGCGGCCGCCGCGCAGGACCGGCACGCCGAGCAGCGAATGGTAGATTTCCTCGCCCGTTTCCGGCCGGTAGGCAAAGGCCGGATGCGCCTGGGCGTCCGAGAGATTGAGATAGCGGGCGCTGCGTGCGATCTCGCCGATCAGGCCCTCGCCGACGCGCAGCCGGGTCTGGTGGACCGCTTCCGGATTCAGGCCTTCGGTGGCGAACAGTTCGAGCACCCCGTCGCCACGCAGCAGATAGACCGAGCAGACTTCGGCAACCATGTTGTTCGCAATGATGCGCACAACAGTGTTGAGCCGGGCCTCGGCCTCGCCGGTGCCCGCCATGACCTCGCGAAGACGCCGCAGGAGGAGGCGGGGGCTGCTGGTGGCGGGATTCGTCACTGTCACTCGGCGGCGGGGCCGCCGTCCCTGAGGCTGAGAACCGCCGCCGCCTGGCTAACCAGCTCGCCGATGATGGCCGCGGTCGGTTCCTCGCGTTGGACCATGCCGACGCTCTGCCCCGCCATCATCGAACCCCATTCGACGTCGCCCTCGATGACGGCGCGGCGCAAGGCGCCGGCCCAGTAATGCTCGATCTCGAGTTGGGCCTCCTTCAGTTCTATCTCTCCGCGACGGAAACGGGCGATGACCTCGTGCTGGAAGGCGATGAAGCGCTTCGATCCGTTGTTGTTGATAGCCCGCACCGGAATGACCGGAAAAGCCGGATCGACCTGCACGGTCGGCACCGCATCGCGGGCGGCGGCCCGGATGAAGGCCTGCTTGAACTTGGGATGGGCGATCGATTCGCTGGAGCAGACGAAACGCGTGCCGAGCTGGCAGCCGGACGCGCCCATTTCCAGATACATCGCGACCGCCTCGCCGCGACCCAGTCCGCCGGCAACGAATACCGGAATCTCGTTGATATGCGGCAGGATCTCCTGCGCCAGTACGCCGGTCGACACCGGGCCGATATGGCCGCCGGCCTCCATGCCCTCGATAATCAGACCGTCGACGCCGTCGCGAACGAGCTTGCGGGCAAGCCCCAGCGCCGGCGAGAAGCAGAGTAGTTTGGCACCGCCGTTCTTGACCCGGGCAATCGCCTTTCTGGGCGGGATGCCGCCGGCCAGCACGATATGCCCGACCCGATGCTCCAGGCAAACATCGATCAGCCTGTCCAGTTCCGGATGCATGGTGATCAGGTTGACGCCGAACGGCTTCGATGTCAGCGCCGCGGTCGCGGCGATTTCGGCGCCGAGCAGATCCGGCCCCATGGAGCCGCAGGCGATGACCCCGAAACCACCGGCATTCGAGATCGCCGAAACGAGGTTCCGCTCCGAGACCCAGGACATCGCGCCACCCATGATGGCGTATTCGGTGCCGAGCAGGTTCCGGCCGCGTGCCCACAGCGCCGCAAGGCGCGCGGCACCGCGGCGGTCGTCCGTGATAGGCGTACCGTCAGCCGGCATCGAGATCGAAGGCGGTGTGCAGCGCACGGAGCGCCAGCTCCGTATACTCGCCCGCGATCAGGACGCTGATCTTGATCTCCGACGTCGAGATCACCTGGATGTTGATGTTCTTCTCCGCCAGCGCGGAGAACATCGTCTTCGCGACGCCGGCATAGCTTCGCATGCCGACCCCGACGATCGAGACCTTGACCACGTTCGAATCCGAAACCAGCGCGTCGTAGCCGACCTCGCCCTTGACGGCCTCGAGCACGCGCACCGCCTTGTCGAGGTCGGGGCGCAGCACCGTGAAGGTCAGGTCGGTCGCGCGACCGTCCTCGGAAATGTTCTGCACGATCATGTCGACGTTCACGTGGTTATCCGCCAGCACGCCAAACACGTTGGCGGCGATTCCCGGCTGATCCTCGACACGACGGAGCGTGATCTTGGCCTCGTTGCGGGAATAGGTAACGCCACTTACAACTTGCTGTTCCACGATTTCGTCCTCATCGACCACGAGAGTACCCGGCAGGTCACTGAAGCTCGACCTGACCTGCACCCGAACCCGGTGCTTCATTGCCATTTCGACGGAGCGGGTCTGCAAGACTTTTGCGCCGAGCGATGCAAGCTCGAGCATTTCCTCATAGGTAATCTTATCAAGCTTGCGAGCCTGCGTCACGATGCGGGGGTCCGCGGTATAGACGCCGTCGACATCGGTGTAGATGTCGCAGCGGTCGGCGCCGATCGCGGCCGCGAGGGCGACTGCGGAGGTATCCGAGCCGCCGCGGCCCAGCGTCGTGATCCGGTTGTCCGGACCGATCCCCTGGAAACCGGCGCAGACCGCGACCTGGCCCTGCGTCAGACGCGCGCCGAGGAGTTCGGTCTCGATCTTCTGGATCCGGGCGGCGCTGTGCGCGTCATTGGTCCGGAGCGGGATCTGCCAGCCGAGCCAGGAGCGGGCGGAGACGCCGATTTCCTGCAACGCCAGCGCGGTAAGCCCGGCCGTGACCTGCTCGCCGGAGGCGACGACACTGTCATACTCGCGTGCGTCGTGCAGCGGCGCCACGCGGCGGACGAGGCTGTCGAGACGGTCGGTCTCGCCGGCCATCGCCGACACCACGACGGCAACCTCGTGACCGGCATCGACCTCGCGCTTGACGCGCTCAGCCACATTTCGGATACGGTCGATATCGCCGACCGACGTTCCACCGAATTTCAATACCAAACGAGCCATACGGATCGCATCCCTAGTCCACGGCCGGATCCATGGTCGTTCCACCGTGCTCTGAAGCTTGTTTCCTGAAGTCGCGCTTGCCCGAAGCGCGCCAATACATACTCTCTAGACTTGCAGCGAACAAGCTTTGCAACGCTGCCAAACGAGCCCTTCCGGAGGATCCATGGACCAGCAGGCGCAATCGACGGTCGATCCCGCAGAGATCGCCCGTTTCTCCGCCATCGCCGACAGCTGGTGGGACCCGGCAGGCGACTTTCGCCCCCTGCACCGGCTCAATCCGGTGCGGCTCGGCTACATCCGGCAGCAGGCGGAACGCCATTTCGGCCTCGATCCGAACTCGCTCGAACCGCTCCGCGGGCTCAGCGTGCTCGACATCGGATGCGGCGGCGGGCTGCTCTCCGAGCCGATGGCGCGCCTCGGCGCCAGGGTTGTCGGCGTCGACGCGGCGGAGAAGAATATCCGCGTCGCGTCGCTGCACGCGGAACGCGCCGGCCTCTCCATCGACTATCGCCATGACACCGCCGAGGCGCTCGCCGCGGCGGGCGAGCAGTTCGACATCGTGCTCGCCATGGAGATTATCGAGCATGTCGCCGATACCGGAGCCTTCGTCGGCGCCTGCGCGACGCTGCTCAGGCCCGGCGGCCTGATGTTCGGCGCGACCCTCAACCGGACCCTCAAATCCTACGCCATGGCCATCGTCGGCGCCGAATATGTGCTCCGCTGGCTACCGCGCGGCACGCACGACTGGAACAGGTTCCTGCGCCCGAGCGAATTCGCGCGCGCCCTCCGGCAGGCGGGCCTCCGGCTTCGCCACACGACCGGCGTCGCCTACCAGCCGTTCGACGACAAGTGGCGGCTCGACCCCGGCGATCTCGGGGTCAACTACATGCTGACCGCCGATCGGCCGACGCAATAGCCGCGGCCCCGGCAATGCGGCTTGGCGCGAACGGCTCCCGCCTGACCGGCCTGGTCGCGCACCCGTGGTTCGACCTGCTGGCCGAACCCACCGTGACGTCCTATTTCCTGCCACTGTCCCGTGCCTGGGCCGCGGCGCGCGTGGCGGATGGCGACGTCGGCCGCTTCGCCGGAGAGAACGGTCTGCGCCGGCCCGGCAAGGCGCTCGCCCGTGCAATCGTCGCAACTGCCGGCCGCGACCGCCGCTACCGGGAAGCGGAACAGGACTGGCAGCAGGCGATGTTCGGCGACGGCGACGAAGGCCAGGCCCGGCGACTGGGCACGGAGCGCGCTGAACGCGCCTTCCGGCTGATGGCCGCGCGTGCCTTCTTCCTGCCGTGGCGTAGCAATTTCGCCGCCGTCCGCTGGGACATCGAAACGCCCGTGGCAACCCACCGGCGGCACGGCGCTCGGCTTGCCCGGACGGCGTCCGCCTATCCGGCGCCGGCCATGACCGATATCGAACGCTCGGCCACCGTCGCCAATGGAAAGGTCCGACGCTACTGGCTGCGCTTCACCGCCGCCGGTTCCGGCGACCGGATGATCGCGCGGGTCAGCGAGCCGGCGAGCGGCAACGTCCGGGCCACGGTGATCCTCCTGCACGGCCTCGCGGTCGAGGACGAAATGTGGCCGAACCCGGCCGACCCGGTTCTTCCCATGGTGGCCGAAGGGGTCCGGTTCGTGCAGCCGGAAGCGCCCTGGCACGGACGACGGACCCTGCCCGGCACCTACGGCGGCGAGCCGGTTCTGGCGCGCGGTCCTGGCGGCCTGCTCGATTTCTTCCAGTCGGCGCTGTCCGAGATCGCCTTGCTCGTCCGGTGGGCGAAGAACCGGGGCGACGGCCCGGTCGGTCTCGGCGGCGTCTCTCTCGGCGCGCTCACCATCCAGCTTGTCGCGACCGCCTCGCGGAACTGGGCCGGGCAGGAGCGCCCCGACGCGCTCCTGCTGATCGCGACGACCGGACGCATGACCGACGTGCTCCATGCCGCCCCCGCCTTCCGCCGACTGAAGCTGTTCGAGGCGGTACAGCAGGGCGGCTGGAGCATGGACGAGATCGAGACCTGGCGCCCTCTCCTGGAGCCGAGTGGCGAACCCTGCCTGCCGCCGGAGCGCATCGTCATGGTGCTCGGCAACCTCGACACCGTGACACCTTATGACGGCGGGTTGGCGCTCGCCCGTGACTGGCGGGTGCCGGAAGACAACCTGTTCCTTCGTCGCCAGGGTCATTTCTCGCTGGCCCTCGGCGTGCTGTCCCGGCCGGCGCCGATCGTCCGGTTCCTTGAGATCCTCGGCGTCGGCGCCTCCAACAGCGCTTGTCCGGCCTGAGAGCCGACGATAGGATCGCGCCGCTATTCAGGAAAGGTCGCCCCATGGCGCAGTTGCAACGTTCCCCGCTGGCCCCGGCCGGCTTTCCCGTGCTGCCGGCGATCGCCGGCGTGACGCTCGCGACCGGCAATTCCGGCATCCGCTACAAGGGCCGCGACGACGTGCTGTTCGCCCGTTTCGTCCCCGGTACCACGGTCGCCGGTCTGCTGACGCGGAACAGCATGCCGGGCGCGCCGGTCACATGGTGCCGGGCCAATCTGGCGCGCGGCAGCGCCGGGGCGCTGGTCGTGAATGCGGGCAATGCCAATGTCTATACCGGCGCCGCCGGCGACCGCGCTGTCGAGGAGACAGCGGCGGCGGCGGCGAAGATCGCCGGCTGCGTCGCCGAGGATGTCTATGTCGCCTCGACCGGGGTCATCGGCGTACCGCTACCGGCCGAGAAGATCGCCGCGCTGCTGCCGGCGCTTGGCAATGGCGAGGGCGATTTCGAGGCCGCCGCCAAGGCGATCTGCACCACCGACACCTTCCCGAAGGGCGCCTCGGCAACCGCGACAATCGGCGGGGACCGGGTGACCATCGCCGGCATCGCCAAGGGCTCGGGCATGATCCAGCCGGACATGGCGACAATGCTGGCCTTCGTCTTCACCGATGCGAACCTGCCGGCGGAAGTGCTCGACAGCATCCTGCGAGAGGCGAACGACCGGAGCTTCAACGCGATCACCGTCGACAGCGACACCTCGACCAGCGACACCCTGCTCGCCTTCGCGACCGGCAGGGCCGGCAACCGCCATGTCTCCGACCCCGCCGATCCGCTGCTCGACGAATTCCGCGCCGCGCTCGAGGCCGTCCTGGTCGACCTCGCCAAGCAGGTCGTGCGTGACGGCGAGGGTGCCAGCAAGTTCATCACCGTGCAGCTGGGTGGCGCGAAGGACGATCTTTCCGCCCGCCGGATTGCCCTCAGCATCGCCAATTCACCGCTCGTCAAGACCGCCATCGCGGGCGAGGACGCGAACTGGGGACGGATCGCCATGGCGATCGGCAAGAGCGGCGAGCCGATCCGCATGGAGGCGGTGCGGATCACCATCGGCGGCGTCCAGATCGCCGCCAACGGCGGCCTCGACCCGGCTTACCGGGAGGCGGACGTGGTGCCGCACATGAAGGGACAGGAGATCGAGATCACCGTCGATGTCGGCATCGGCGACGGCCGGGCAACGGTCTGGACCTGCGACCTGACGCACGGCTACATCTCGATCAATGCCGACTACCGCTCCTGAAAAACCCGCCGGGACGGCGCGGCCGATCGTCCTGGTCGCCGCCGTCGCCCTGGTCGATGCGGACAACCGGGTTCTTCTCGCCGAGCGTCCGGCCGGCAAGAGCATGGCCGGGCTTTGGGAATTTCCCGGCGGCAAGGTCGAGGCCGGCGAGACCCCGGAAGCGGCGCTGATCCGCGAGTTGCACGAAGAGCTTTCCATCGATGTGACAGCGGCCTGTCTCGCCCCCTTCACCTTCGCCAGCCACGCCTATGACGACTTCCACCTGTTGATGCCGCTTTATCTCTGCCGACGCTGGTCGGGCGACCTCGTCCCGCGCGAGGGGCAGACGCTGCGCTGGGTCCGGCCGCTGAAGCTCCGGGACTATCCGATGCCGCCCGCCGATGTGCCGCTGATCGCAATGCTCAGGGATTTTCTCTAGACGGCGTCGACTTCGCCGGTGTCCCCGCAACCTCGCCGGCCGAGCGCTCGTCCGTCCCCAGGGCGTCGGCGAGCCTCGCATTGGCGCTGCCCGGACGGAGCGGCTTCTGCTGGCTCTCGTGTGGCGCCCAGCCGGTCAGGAACAGGACCTGGAAGGTCGCCGGCACCCGTCCCTCCGCGTCGGCGAATTCCTCGGCATAGATCTCCGCCGCGCGGGCGAAGACCGCCCGCCGCGTCGCGCCGCGTGGCCGGCCGCAGGTCGCATTCGCCTCGCCCATGCCACGCAAGTCCCGCATCAGCGCGAACGGGTCCGGGTAGCGCACGGTGATCGTGTCGACGTCGGTCACAGGCAGGGCAAAGCCGGCCCGCTGCAGCAACGCACCGACATCGCGGAGCGCCGCCGCCGGCGAGACGCGCGGACTGGCACCACCGGTGATCTCGGTCTCGGCCAGCAACAGGGCGTGGCGCAGCTCGCGTAGGGTCTCGCCGCCGAACAGCGCCGCGAGGAACAGGCCGTCCGGAACCAGCGCGCGGCGGATCTGCACCAGGCTGCCCGGCAGGTCGTTGACCCAGTGCAGGCCGAGAACGCTGGTCACCAGGTCGAAGCTCGCAGCCCGGAACGGCAGCGCCTCCTCGTCGGCGACGATCCCGATACCCGATGCCCGCGCAACCATCGCGGCACTCAGGTCGGCGGAGACAAGGCCCTTGATGCGGCCGGCCCCGGCCAGCGCCCGGCCCATCAGGCCCGGGCCGGCGTTGAGATCAAGCGCCAGGCCGAAGCCCCGCTTGACGTCGAACACGCGCTCGAGCATGCGGTCGCCGATTTCGCGGATCAGGAAATCGTGCGCGTCGATGACCGCGGCCGCGCGGTCGCGATGCCAGCGCACGGCGCGCCGGTCGAACAACAGGATGTCGTGCTCGTTCATGACGCCAGCGTTGTGGCACGACCGGCGACCCTCATCAAGCGGCGACAGCAAGCCCGTGCCCGTGGCATCATCGGCATCATGCCTGCCGTGATCCTTCGCCGTTCGCTCCGGCTCGGCCTCGCCCGGACCATCGACTTCCTGCTGCCGCCGCAATGCGCCGGCTGCCGGATACCGATCGCCCAGGACAGCGCGCTTTGCGCGGAATGCTGGGGCGGGATCGACTTCATCGGGCCGCCCTATTGCGTGACCTGCGGCTATCCGTTTCCGCACGATGCCGGCGACGGTGCAGAGTGCGGCGCCTGCATCGCCCGGACGCCGGCCTTCGACAGGGCCCGGGCGGCGATGGCCTATGGCGAGGTTCCGCGCACGCTGATCCTCGGCTTCAAGCATGGCGACCGGATCGAGGCAACCGCCCTCTACGCGCGCTGGCTGGCGCATGCCGGCGCCGCCTTCCGGGCAGAGGCCGATATCGTCACTTGCGTGCCACTGCACCGCGGCCGCCTGTTCCGCCGCCGTTACAACCAGTCGGCCCTGCTGGCCAATCGCCTGGCGCGTGACTGGGCAAGGCCGGCAATTCCCGATCTCGTGCTGCGGGTCCGGGCGACGCGGAGCCAGGGCGGGCTGAATGCCGGCGAGCGCCGGCGCAATGTCGCCGCCGCCTTCGCGATAAACCCGCGCCACGCCGCGCAACTGGCCGGCCGCAATGTCGTGCTGGTCGACGACGTGCTCACCACCGGTGCGACGGTCGAGGCAGTCGCCCGCGTGCTGCGCCGTGGCGGCGCCGGAGCGGTGAACGTGCTCACACTGGCGCGGGTTGTCCGCGATTGGCGTAATCCCATATAAATGCGCGACCCAACAGGAGCCGAGTGAGTCCGACATGCCGAACGTCACGATCTACACCACGATGATGTGCCCCTATTGCTTCCGGGCGAAGAAGCTGCTCACGCAGAAGGGCGTCAAGTTCGACGAGATCGATGTCGGTACCGACCCCGGCCTGCGTCGAGAGATGACCACGCGCTCGAACGGCGGCCAGACCGTGCCGCAGATCTTCATCGGCAAGCGCCATGTCGGCGGTTGCGACGAGTTGTTCGCGCTCGAAGCCCGTGGTGAACTCGACGCCGCGCTGCAAGCGGCCTGATCGATGCCGGACCAGGCCGGACAGAGCTTCACCGCCGCGTGCGTGCAGATCAACGGCTCGGCCGACTGGCGCGAGAATCTGGAGGCGACCAGCGCGCTGATCCGCGAAGCCAAGCTGGGTGGCGCCGATCTTGTCGCGACGCCGGAAGTCACCAACATGCTGGGCGGCGGCCGGCGAACGCGCGAGGAAGCCCGCCCGCAGGACGACGATCCGTCGCTCGCGTCCTACCGGACGCTGGCGGCCGAACTGAAGATCTGGCTGCTGCTCGGTTCGCTGACCCTGAAGAAGCAGGACGACGAGCGGCTTGCCAACCGCTCGTTCCTGATCGGCCCGGACGGCGCGATCGCAGCCAGCTACGACAAGATCCACATGTTCGACGTCGCGCTGGAAAACGGCGAAACGCACCGGGAATCGAAAAATTTTGCGCCCGGCGACACGGCGGTACTTGCCGATCTGCCATGGGGCCGGCTCGGACTCTCCGTCTGCTACGACGTCCGCTTTCCGCATCTCTACCGGCGTCTTGCCAAGGGCGGCGCCGACATCCTGAGCGTGCCCGCCGCCTTTACCCGGACCACCGGTGAGGCGCACTGGCATGTCCTGCTGCGGGCGCGGGCGATCGAGAACGGTGCCTTCGTCATCGCGCCCGCGCAATGCGGCAGCCATGCCGACGGTCGCCAGACCTACGGCCATTCGCTGATCGTCGCGCCCTGGGGCGAGGTGCTCGCCGACGGCGGCACCGAACCCGGACTGATCCTGGCGACCATCGAGACCGGCGAGATCGGCAAGGCGCGCCGACGGGTTCCGAGCCTCGAGAACGACCGTGCGATCACCGGTCCGGCCGAGCGGCCCACCAGGGCCGCTGAATAAAGGCGCTTGTCGACGCTGACCTAGGGCGCGCGTCTGGCGGCAATCTGCTGCTTCACGGCCGGCTTCGGGTGCCTGACGAAACCATACCGATAGGCGATCAGGCGGAATCCGTCCTCCAAGGCGCCCAGAAGTTCGCCCCGCCGCAACAGGAAATCCGGATTGGACGGCCGGCCATAGCGCTCGTTCCCGACAGCGAAGGTATCGTAGAGGACGACCCCGCCGGGCGCGACCGAGGCGGCAAGTGCGGGAAAGAGCGGCCGCCAGAGATAATTGGCGACGATGACAGCGGCGAAGGTGCGGCCGGCGAACGGCCAGGAACCGGCCTCGAGGTCGGCCTCGACGATCTCCAGGCCCGCGATCCTGCGCAGATCGGCGAGACCGCTGCAATCCCGGTCGACCGCCGTGACCGGGTGGCCGCGACCGGTGAAGAAACGGGTGTGCCGCCCGCCGCCCGCGGCAACGTCGAGGACGGCGCCGCCCGGCTCCACCTCGTCGGCGAAACGGCCGATCCAGTCCGAAATGCCGCCTGCCCTTCCGTTCCCGCTCATGCTGCCCCGCCGCGCTCCTGTCATAATGACTTGTCGTGCCGACATCCTGTTGTCATCTATATCACGATGACCGGATCGTGATTGTACCCGCCGGCAGCGAGTGGAAGCGATGATCGTCTATGACCTGAAATGCCGCAATGACCACCAGTTCGAGGCCTGGTTCCGCTCGAGCGACGATTGCGACGAACAGGTTTCCGCCAAGGCGGTGTCCTGCCCGATTTGCGGCAGCAGCAAGCTGGAAAAGGCGTTGATGGCGCCGGCACTCGCATCCGGGCGCGGCCTGCGCGACGATCCGGCCGAGGGTCGCACGGAGGAACCCGCGGCCACCCGGCCCGCGCCCCAGCAGGTCGGCCAGTTCGCCGCCATGGGGGAAGCGATGCGCGCGCTGCGGGCGTTGCGCGAGCATGTCGAGAAGAACAGCGATTATGTCGGCGAGCGGTTTGTCGAGGAAGCCCGCAAGATCCACCACGGCGAGACCGAGAAGCGCAACATCTACGGCGAGGCGACCCTCGAGCAGGCGTCCGAACTGAAGGACGAAGGCATAGACGTGGCGGCGATCCCGTGGCTGCCACGGGAGAACGCCTGAAACCCAGGCGCCTCCCGCGGTCGATCCACCGACCGGGTCGTCAGACCCTGCTTAGTCGCTCTTGCTCTCGCTCTCTTCCGACTGACCTTCCGCGTCACCCGCGATCGGCTTGCCGTCCAGGCCGTAGATCGTGATCTCGGCCTTGTCCTTGAGCTTGCCGACCAGTTCGGCGACCACGTCCTGGGTCAGTTCCTGACGCAGCCCCGGTTCCAACTCCTCAAAGCTCGGCGGCGGCGCGTCGCGGCGATCCTCGACCTTGATGACATGCCAGCCGAACTGTGTCTTCACCGGCTCGGCCGACACCTCGCCGACCTCCATCGCGAAGGCGGCCTCGGCGAATTCCGGCACCATCTGATCCTTGGAGAAATAACCGAGATCGCCGCCCTCGGAGCCGGACGGACCGGTCGAGCGGGTCTTGGCGAGTTCGGCAAAGTCCGCGCCGTCTGCAAGTTCCTTGATGACCGCCTGGGCTTCCGCCTCTTCGGCCACGAGAATATGGCGGGCCGAGATCTCCTGCTTGGCCGGCATTTCCTTGATCGCCGCGTCGTAGGATTCACGCAGACGCTCGTCGGTCACGGCCGCCTCGACATGGCGGGTCAGGTAGATCTGCTGGACAATGCGGTCCTTCGCCTCGGCAAGCCGGTCGGCAACTTCCGGATCGTCGCCGAGCCCGTCGGTTTCCGCCGCGGCTGTCATCAGCTTGCGCTGGATGATCTGCTCGACGAGCGCGCCGTAGAGGACCTGGAACGGGTACTGCTTGTACTGGTCAGGCAGGCTCGCATAGAAGTTCTCGACGGCGCTGCGGTGGATCTCGTCGCCGTTGACGATCGCGATCACGGGATCGTCGGCGTCGCCGGACGATTGTGCAATCGCGTTGTTGCCCATGGCCAGGCCGAAGCAAAGGGCGGCAGCCGTGACAATGCCAAATCTCATAGGTCGGTTTCCTTTCGGGATCAGGATTGGCGGATCGATGCGGCCCTGCTCTTCCGGCACCCAGTCGATTGCCACCCGTCGGCGCTCGATCGCTGCCCGACAATAACGTCCGACGTCGACGGAGCAAGAGAAAGCCGCAACAATGCAATGTCTTGTGATCGACCGTAAACAGCAGCGTCGATTCGTTGACAGACATGCGACCGCCCCTTATCTGTCAGCGGGCTCCGAACGACCGGAGAGACGGCGCGAATGGCGTCGTTCAAGGAATTTTTAAGGATTTCGAGCATGTTCGGCGGCATTGCAAAAAGGCTGTTCGGCTCTGCCAACGACCGGGTAGTCAAGAATTACGAGAAGCGCGTCGAGGCGATCAACGTCCTTGAGGACGAGATCTCCGCGCTCTCCGACGAAGCACTGAGAACCAGGACCAGCGAGTACCGGGCTCGGATCGCCGGGGGAGCGAAGCTCGACGACTTGCTGCCGGAAGCCTTCGCGACCGTCCGCGAGGCCGCCAGGCGGGTGCTCGGCGAGCGCCATTACAACGTGCAGCTGATCGGCGGCATGGTTCTCCATGACGGCAAGATCGCCGAGATGAAGACCGGCGAAGGCAAGACGCTTGTCTCGACCCTGCCCGCCTATCTCAACGCGCTGAGCGGCAAGGGCGTTCATATCGTCACCGTAAACGACTACCTGGCCAGCCGCGATTCGGAATGGATGGGCCAGATCTACCGCTTCCTCGGCCTGACGGTCGGCTGCATCGTGCACGGCCTGGACGACGATGCGCGTCGGGCACAATACGCCGCCGACATCACCTACGCCACGAACAACGAGCTCGGCTTCGACTATCTGCGCGACAACATGAAGTTCCGCCGCGAGACCATGGTTCAGCGGCCCTTCAACTACGCGATCGTCGACGAGGTCGATTCAATCCTGATCGACGAGGCGCGCACGCCGCTGATCATTTCCGGACCGGTCGAGGATTCCTCCGAACTGTACCGGCGGGTCGACAAGCTGATCCCGGGCCTCACCGAGGACGATTACGAAAAGGACGAGAAGGCTCGGACCGTCGCGTTCACCGAAAGCGGTACCGAGAAGCTGGAGGCGCTGCTGCGCGAAGCCGACCTGATGCAGGGCGAGAGCCTCTACGACATCGAGAACGTGACGGCTGTTCACCACACCAACCAGGCGCTGCGCGCCCACAAGCTCTTCACCCGCGACACCGACTATATCGTCAAGGACGACAAGCTCATCATCATCGACGAGTTTACCGGCCGGATGATGGAGGGGCGGCGCTACTCGGACGGCCTGCACCAGGCGCTCGAGGCGAAGGAAGGGGTGACGATCCAGAACGAGAACCAGACGCTCGCCTCGATCACCTTCCAGAATTATTTCCGGCTTTACCCGAAGCTTGCCGGCATGACCGGTACGGCGGCGACCGAGGCCGAGGAATTCGCCGAGATCTACAGTCTCGAGGTCGTCGAAATCCCGACCAACGTCCCCGTCGCCCGTATCGACCATGACGACGAGGTCTACCGGACCGAAGGCGAGAAGGTTGCCGCGCTCCTCGAGGCGGTCAAGGATTGCAAGGAACGCGGCCAGCCGGTGCTGGTCGGCACGGTCTCGATCGAGAAATCCGAGATGCTGTCGGCGGCGCTGAAGAAGGCCAAGGTCGAACACCAGGTCCTGAACGCCCGCTATCACGAAACCGAAGCCGAGATCATTGCCCAGGCCGGGCGCCTCGGGGCGGTGACGATCGCCACCAACATGGCCGGCCGCGGCACCGACATCCAGCTCGGCGGCAACGCCGAGCTGCGCATCGCCGCCGCGCTTGAGGGCGTCGAGGGCGACGACGAGCGCGCTGCCGTGGAGACGCGCATCCGGGCCGAGGCCGCGGCCGAACGGGCCAAGGTGAAAGAGGCCGGAGGCCTGATGGTCATCGGCACCGAGCGCCACGAGTCGCGGCGTATCGACAACCAGCTCCGTGGCCGCTCGGGCCGCCAGGGCGATCCCGGCGCTTCGCGCTTCTACCTGTCGCTTCAGGACGACCTGATGCGGATCTTCGGCTCCGAGCGGATGGACGGCATGCTCCGCAAGCTCGGGCTCGAGGAAGGCGAGGCGATCATCCATCCGTGGATCAACAAGGCGCTCGAGAAGGCGCAGCAGAAGGTCGAGGCGCGCAACTACGACATTCGAAAGAACCTGCTGAAGTTCGACGATGTCATGAACGACCAGCGCAAGGTGATCTACGAGCAGCGCATCGAGCTGATGGAAGCCGACGACGTCGCCGAGACCGTCGCCGGTATGCGCCAGGAAGTGATCGACGGACTGGTCGCCGACCATATCCCGGAGAAGGCCTACCCCGAGCAGTGGGACAGCGAAGGACTGGCGAAGGAGGTTCGCCGGGTCTTCAATCTGGACCTGCCGATCGTCGACTGGGCGGCCGAGGAAGGCATCGCCGACGAGGAGATCCGCGAGCGGATCGGTCAGGCAGCCGATCGCAAGATGGCAGAGAAGGCCGCCAACTACGGCCGTGACGTCCTGCGCATGG
The DNA here is from genome assembly GCF_900172325.1 of Oceanibacterium hippocampi. GTDB lineage: Bacteria > Pseudomonadota > Alphaproteobacteria > Sneathiellales > Sneathiellaceae > Oceanibacterium > Oceanibacterium hippocampi. The sequence goes on from NZ_FWFR01000001.1 coordinate 28,520, forward strand.
TGGAGAAGAACCTGCTGCTGCAGCTTCTCGACCAGCACTGGAAGGAGCACCTGCTCCGCCTCGATCATCTGCGCCAGGGTATCGGGCTGCGTGCCTACGCCCAGAAGGACCCGCTCAACGAATACAAGCGCGAAGCCTTCAACATGTTCGATTCCATGTTGTCGCAGCTGCGCGAGAGCGTGACCGCACTGCTGGCCCATGTCGAACTGCGCATGGAATCGCCCGCCGCGGGCCTCGCGCCGCCGCGCGATCCGGACACCTCGGCGATGCAGCCGGAACATCTGGACCCGCAGACCGGGACCAACGAGTTCGCCGAGCCGGAACTGGAAACGGTCGGCGACGGCCCGGCAGAGCGCGCCCACCGCCCCGCCCCGAAGCCGGCAGAGCCGGCGGTCGATCCGAACGATCCGGCGACCTGGGGGAAGGTTGGCCGCAATTCCCTCTGTCCTTGCGGTTCCGGCAAGAAGTTCAAGCAGTGCCACGGCCGCCTGTGACGGCCCCGGACCGGTGAACGGCGAGCGATATTACGAGGATTACGCGGTCGGCCTGTGCTTCCGGGCCAACGGCGTGACCGTGACCGAGGCGCAGATCATCGAGTTCGCCTGCCTGTACGATCCCCAGCCGTTCCACATGGACCGGGTCGCGGCGGAAAGCTCGATCTATGGCGGCCTGATCGCCAGCGGCGTGATGGTGATGGGGCTGGGTCTGCGCATGCTGGTCCAGGCCGGCGCCCTGACACCGACCAGCATGGGCTCTCCCGGCATCGACCGCGTCCGCTGGCACCGCCCGGTACGCCCGGGCGACACGCTCTACGGCGTCGCCACCGTGACCGAGACGCGGGCCAGCCGATCGCGCCCCGACCTCGGCCTCGTTACCATGGATTTCGAGATTCTGAACCAGAGCGACGAGATCGCCATGCGCTGGACCGGCACCCAGCTCATCGCCCGCCGCCCGACGGATGCGGCGACGGCGTCGTAGGCCGGCGCGACGCGTCGGGCCACCTTCTTCTCCTTCCGGGTTGTGACCCGGAACAACCCGTGATAGGCCACCCGTGATGGTACTGGATCGCTTGAAATCACTGTTCGTCGGAATTGAATCCGGCGAGTCCCCGCGCCCGACCCGCGACGAGAAAGCCTTCTCGGCCGCGGCTCTCCTGGTCGAGGCCGCCGCCTTCGACGATCGGGTCGACAGCGAGGAGATGGCCACAATCCGGGCCATCCTGACCGACCGCTTCGCCCTGTCACCGGAAGAGGCCGGTGGCCTGCTGGAAGAAGCGCGGAACCTGCAGGCAACGAGCAACGACCTGCACGGCTTCACCCGCCGCATCAAGGAACATTTCCCGCCGGAAGAACGGATCGGCATCATCGAGATGCTCTGGGAAGTCGCCTATGCGGACGGCGAATTGCACGACTTCGAAGCAAACCTCTTGCGTCGCGTTTGCGGCCTGATTTATGTCTCTGACAGTCAGAGTGGCGCCGCGCGCAAGCGCGTCCTGGCGCGCCTCGGGCTTGAGTAACCGCCGATCGGCTTATCCGCCCAGGCGATCGGTTCCGGATCGTTTCCGGGCGCCCGTTGGAAAGACACCCGTGCCAGGGTGAAGGGGAGAGCAGAATGACCTACGTCGTCACGGACCCGTGCATCAAGTGCAAGTACATGGATTGCGTCGAGGTCTGTCCCGTCGACTGCTTCTATGAAGGCGAGAACATGCTCGTCATTCATCCCGACGAATGCATCGACTGCGGCGTCTGCGAGCCCGAATGCCCGCCGGAAGCGATCATTCCGGACACCGAGGGCGACGTCGATGTCTGGGTCGAACGCAACCGCGAATATTCCGAGATCTGGCCGAACATCACCCGCAAGGGCGAGTCCCCGGCGGACGCCGACAAGTGGCGCGACGTCAAGAACAAGTGGGACGAACATTTCAGCGAGAAACCCGGCACCGGCAGCTGAGCCGCCCTGCCGCGAAACGTCGCTCCGTCGGCCTGAGCCGGCACGCCGCCGAAACACGCATTGCGCGAAATTCGCATGGCTCCCATGCGCCGAAGTCACGGCGGCGGGCGGCGATCGCCCTTCATAGTAGAAATTCGTAATAATACGCCGGAAGTCGGCTTTCTCAACTTCCCCGCCGGTTCCCCCGCGACAATTTCGCCCCGACCCGCAAGAAATCACCCGACCGATCCCTCGGGACCACGGTGATTTGTTATTGGGCCAAATTGTGCTATATTTGTTACGGTAGAGCTTGGGGAGACGGGGTGACGATCTTGGTCGCCCGCCGCTGAGCGGGTAGCGTGTACACTTCGCCCGGCCCGGGTCCTTGCAGCTTCGTGTTAATGAAATGTAGTGCGCAGTCGCGCCTGTGAACATCAGGGGCGTGCGCTTGTTTTTGCGGCATTTTCAAAGGCGAGATCGGCACGACATGAGCAAAGCGCTGGAATTTTCTCCGAAGGACCACGTGGTTTACCCGACGCACGGCGTCGGGCAGATTTCCTCGATCGAGGAGCAGGAAATCTCCGGCATGAAGCTGAAGCTTTATGTCATCGAGTTCGCGCATGAGAAAATGACCCTTCGCGTGCCGATCGGGCAGGTCAAGAATGTCGGCATGCGCAAGCTCTCGACGCCGAAGAAGATGAAGACGGCGATCGAGACCCTGAAAGGCCGCGCCCGCGTGAAGCGCACGATGTGGAGCCGGCGGGCACAGGAATACGAAGCCAAGATCAATTCCGGCGATCCGATCTCGATCGCCGAGGTGGTCCGCGACCTGCACCGCAATTCCGGTCAGCCCGACCAGTCCTACAGCGAGCGCCAGATCTACGAGGCGGCGTTCGACCGGCTGGTTCGCGAGTTCGCCGCGGTCGAGGAGATCGACACGACCCAGGCCGGCGAGCGCCTGCAGAAGATCCTCGAAGTCGAGTAATCCCGTCGCGCGGCGCCCTGCGGAGCCGCCCCTGCGCCGCAGGCGCCCCCTATCGCGAGGTCGGTGACGGCGATGCCGCCACAAGGCAGCGAAGTATTCGCCAGTCTGGATCATGCCGGGCGCGTCTGGGCGGTCGCCCCGGTGGCCGGGCGGTCGGCCAAGCTCGCGCGCCTGCACGATCAGTTGGCCAACGCCTGGAGGCTCGGCGACCGGCTGGTCTATCTCGGTGATTACCTGGCGCCGGGCCCGGATATCGTCGGCACGCTCGACGAGTTGCTGATGTTCCGGCGCGAGCTGCTCTGCCGCCCCGGGATGGAGCCGGGCGACATCGCCTATCTGCGCGGCGCGCAGGAAGAAATCTGGCGCAAGCTGCTCCAGCTTCAGTTCGCGACCGACCCGATCGGCGTCTTCGACTGGATGCTGCGCCAGGGCATCGGCGCGGCCATTGAAGCCTATGGCGACGACGTCGAGCGGGCGCGCAATCACTTCCGTGCCGGCGCCCAGGCGACAACCCGCTGGAGCGGCGAGATGAGCGCCCGCATGCGTGCCCATCCCGGCCATGACGATATCCTCGCGGGCCTCCGGCGCGCTGCCTACACGGCCGAGGGAACCCTGCTGTTCGTCCATGCGGGGATCGACCCGGATCGTCCACTCGCCGCCCAGAACGATACCTTCTGGTGGGGCAGCCGCCGCTTTGCCGACATGGCCGAACCGTACGAGGGCTTCCGCCTGGTGGTGCGCGGCCGCGACCGGGAGCGACATGGCGAGGGCGCGGGAACCTACTGGCTGACGATCGACGGCGGCAGCGGCGACACCGGCACGCTCAACGCCGGCTGCTTCTCTCATGAAGGCGAACTCGTCGACCTGATCGAGGTCTGACGGCCACGGCCGATCAGATGATCGGCGTCTCCCGCGTCGTCTCCTCGAACAGCCAGTCGCGGAAGGCCACGACCTTTGGCCGCTCCGCGTGCGCCGGCGGGTAGACGATATAGTAGGCAAATTCGGTCGCTTCATAGGCCTCGGCCCTGAACGGCCGCACGAGACGCCCTTCCGCCAGCATGCTTTCCGCCACCGCCCCGGACAGCAGCGCCACGCCCTGGCCGCCGAGTGCCGCCTGCATGGCGAAACCCTCGATCGTGAAGCGCGGCCCTCGATCCACGTCGATCCCCTTCAGGCCGGCCGCCGTTATCCAGCTTCGCCAGGTGGTCGCGGTTGCCTGGTCGCCGCCGCGCCATTGCACGTGAAGCAGCGTATGGCGTGCCAGATCCGCCGGCGCCTTGAGCGCATTCGGCCCGTTCAGCAGCTTCGGGCTGCACACCGGAAAGACGGTTTCCGCCATCAGCCGATGCGAGATCAGACCCGGATACTTGCCGCGGCCGTATCGCAGGCCGAGGTCGACACGCTCGCGGACGAAATCGACCAGCGCATCGTTCGCATCGATCCGGACATCGTACTGCGGCCAGGCCAGCCGGAAACGCTCCAGCCGCGGCACCAGCCAGCTTGCGCCGAACGACGGCATCACGCTGACGGTAAGGATCTCACTGTCGTGGGGCAGCCGCATCAGGTCGACCGCCTCGGCGAACCGATCCATGGCCTCCCGGAGCGATGGCAGTGCCGCCCTCCCGGCTTCCGTCAGCAGCAGTGACCGGGTCAGGCGCCGGAACAGCGGCACCCCGACGAAAGACTCCAGCAACTTGACCTGCTGGCTGATCGCCGCCGGGGTCACCGCCAGTTCGTCGGCCGCCTTCTTGAAGCTCAGATGGCGGGCCGCCGCCTCGAAGGCGCGAAGCGAATTGAGCGGCGGCAGGCGACGGGTCACGGCGGATCCATGCAATAGATTTTCTTATTCATTCTCGCAGGTAATCTCGTTTGTCCAGCCACGTTCTGCGCCCGATATTCCAGTTACAAGATGAAGCAACAGCAGGCCGACAGCCTCTTCACATCATATCGCGTTAGATTTTCTTGTGAACCGGACGGCTGCTCAGACGCGAAAGGCAAGCAAGATGGAGTACTGGACAAGCTGGCATGCGCTCGACGACAAGTACCGCAACGGTCTCATCGTCGCGCGGATCGAACGGGCCCGGACCTTCCAGGGCCTGGGCAACCGGATCGCGCGCGGACTGGTCGCAGTCGGCGTCCTCGGCCGCGAACTGGTCGCCGCCGCCGCCCGTTACCGGCTGGAACGGCGGACACGGGCCGCGCTGGAGCACCTTTCCGATCAGGTCTTGAAGGATATCGGCGTGCCGCGCGGCGATATCCATGCCATCGCCCGGGCCGCTGCGGGCAAACGCGAGGTCGCCTTCACGGAGAGCCGGTGGGTCCAACGCGTCGGGAGCCCCGAGCCAGGGCACACCAATGACTTCATCCACGCGCCCCGGACGAACCGTCCGGCCGCGAACGATCGGACGGGCCGCAAGGGTAACGCGGCCTGATGCCCGGCTGCGACGGTCACCGGAACCCGCCCCGGCGGTGGCCGTCGCAGAACCGGCCTTGGATCGTTCTCAGGGGCCGGCCTGGATCGTCTTGATGACCGGCGGCAACGCGCCGGTCCCCGGTGCGAGACCGTTCAGGACCGCCAGCCGCTCGATCTTGAAGTCATCGAAGGGCAACAGGGCGGCATAATCCGCGAGGGTCCTGCCGGCGCGGGTCTCCTGCAGCCTCACCCGAAGCGGCTCGACCGCGCTCGCTTCCGCCGCGCTCAAGCCGCGGAAGCTTTCGTAGCTGTCCTCTATCGCCCGCTCGAGACCCCGGTAACGGCGGGAGGCGGTGACGAACTGGAAGCGGTAGATTTCGCCCGGCCGGAGTTCCACGGCGACCAGATCGACGACCACCGGCTGATTGCGCAGCGTGCCGGTCAGGCGACCGGTTGCGGATGGCAGGCCCGGCACCGGTCCGAGCCTGAAATCCTCGAGCGAATAATCCCGCAGCCAGTTGCGCCGCATGTAGCGGGCCATGTCGCCGGCATAGCGTTTCGCCACCTCCGGATCGCGCTCGCGGTCGAACAGCACGACATCGCCCGCCTTGCTGCCGGCAACCACCGCGGCCGGCGAATTCTGCAGCATGTAGCCCGGCGGCACGGCGAAACGGAAGCCGAGGTCCGGATGCACGAACTCACGCCCGCGAACGAGGCCCTGCTTCGGATCGTCGCCGTAGAGCAGGCCGTCGATTTCCGACAGATAGCGCTGCCGACCGGGATCGCGGGGCCCCTCGACCCCGGATTCAGTGGCGAGCTTCGTCGCATCGGCCACGCGCTCCGAGGTCAGCGGATGGGTCTGCGCCCAGGAGAATTGCTCATCCTCGTCCTTGCCGGCGATCTTCCGCGCGAGCGCGCTCTGATCGCCGAGCTTCTTCAGGAACCCGGCCATCGCGTCGGGCGGATAGCCGGCGCGCACCAGGTAACGGATACCGAGCGCGTCGGCCTGACTCTCCTGGTCGCGCGAGTAGCCAGCCAGATAGAGCCCGCCGACCTGGCTGCCGAGCTGGCCGACGGCGCTGCTGCCGGAGAGAATCGCCGCAGCGGCACTGAAGATACTGACGCCGATCGCCCGTGTCTGGCGCTGCGCCCCGTGACGCGCCGTGACATGGCCGATCTCGTGGGCCAGCACGCCGGCAAGCTGCGCCTCGTCATCGGCGAGCGCGAGCAGGCCGCGCGTCACGTAGACATAACCGCCCGGCAGCGCGAAGGCATTGACCACTTCGCTGTTGAGGACGGTGAAGGTCCAGCCGATATCGGGCAGCTCCGAAACCTTGGCGAGCCGGCCGCCGAGGGCCGCGACATAACCGCCGATTGCCGCCTCGTCGTAGGGACCGCCGAACTGCGCGAGAACATTCGGATGCTGGCTCTGGCCGATCTTCTTCTCATCGGCCGGGCTGACGAAGGTGACTTCCGACTGTCCGGTCGCCGGATTCATTGCCGTACAGGCGCCGAGCAGGACCGGCAGTGCGACGAGCGCGAAAAGCGTGAGCGCGAACCGGAATTCTCTGAGCGTCATCGGTTGATTGCCTTGTCGTCCGTCTGAGGAAGTGGATGTCGCACAGATACTAACCTGAACCGGATCCGTCGGGCGACCAGTACCGGATACCGTCAGGCGCGAGGATCTCGATGCTGGCCGGGTGGTCGAGCTCCAGGTAGGGGCCATTATACCAGCGGAGCCAGCCGCGCACCCGGACGAGGCGACCCTGCAACGCCTCCAGCCATGTCATGGCACCGAGCGCCCGGGCCCGGGCGAGCCGCATGCCGATGGTGAAATCGCGCCGCCAGTCGTCGCCGAAATTGAGCCAGATCCAGCGTTTCGAGCGGGCTACTTCGCGGACCCGGCCCTCGACGAGGCCGAAGCGGTCGAGCAGGCCGACATTCGTCGCGTCGCGGACCCGGAACTCGGCTTCGCCCCAGAGGCCCTTGCGGGCGAAACGCGCCGCCGCCTCGGCGGACAGCAATTGCGGCCAGCCGGCCGGCGGCTCGCCGGCGAAATCGACCCGCGCAAGGCCTTCGCCGAGCAGATCGATCTGGAGCGGGGCGCCGTCCCCGCCCAGCACGAGCCCCCTCGCCCGGCCATAGCGATCCTCTGCCGGCGCGGTCTCGAGCAGGGTCAGCGGTCGACCGAGTGCCCTCTCGCGAAGCCGCGTCACCGCCGCGTCGGCGAAACGTTGCTGGGCGGTCCCTGGGGTTTCCAGGCCGGCGAGCCTGACCGACCGGCCATCGGCGAGCACCAGCACCCAGTCGGCCTCGACCCGGAGCACGGTTACCGTTTCGGCCGAGGCCGCGCCGCCGGCCGGCTGCAGCCACAGCCCGGCCAGCAGCAAACAGGCGCCCAGCCACAAACGGCGTCGTCCTGCGGCAAACGGTTGGTATTCCGCCGCACTTCTCATAGACTGCCGCCGACACGACAGCCAATCTGGGGGAACGAGGATCGTGAAGCGACTTACCGGGATCATCGCGGGTCCGGGCATTGTGATGCTGGCCATGCTTATTGTCGCATTGGCGCCGCGCACCGCAAAGGCTGACGATCCGGCCTTCCTCGCCTTCTCCGCCGGATACTTCGACATCCTCGCCAAGGACGACACGGCGTTCGAGGGACGGGTGGAGTATCGTTCCGACTACAAGCTCTGGTTCGTGAAACCGTTCGTCGGCCTCACCGGAACCTCCGATGGCGCGGTTCATGCCTATGGCGGCATTCTCAGCGATATCTATTTCGGCCGCCGCTGGGTGCTGACGCCGAGCTTCGCGCCCGGCTATTTCCACGACGGCGGTGGCAAGGATCTCGGCTCCGAGATCGAATTCCGCTCGCAGATCGAGCTCTCTTACCGATTCGACGACCGGTCGCGCCTCGGAATCAGCTTCAACCACATTTCCAATGCCGGGATCGGCGACGCCAATCCGGGCACGGAGACGCTGGCGATCACCTACGCGATCCCGCTCGGCGGCGACTGAACCGCATCGCGACGGCGGGCGTCGCCACCATCGCGACCTTCCCGATTTTCACCGATCCGACCGCGGCCAGGTTGGCGGATTTCATTTATCATTATTTCACACATAGATTATGTTGATGCATTTTTTTCACGAGTCACATTGACATTAAATCCGCGTCTACATAATTGAAACTGTAGTTCAAATTCGAATCTCAATCATCGGGGCGCGGAGCTTAGGGATGAACGATACCGTCAAGAGCTGCAGCGAGTACGAAGCAGCGCGCCTCCGCGGCCTGTATGGCCATCTGGACGGCGCGGAGCTGCTCGAACCGCTCCTTCGGCGCGAGTTCCAGGGCCGGATCGTCGCCACTTCGTCCTTCGGCGCGGAGGCGGCCGTGCTGCTCTCCCTGATCGCCGATATCGACCCGAGGACCCCGGTGGTGTTCCTCGATACGCTCCGCCTGTTCGGCGAAACCCTGCGTTACCAGCGCGACCTGAGCGACCATCTCGGGCTCGAGGATGTTCGCGTTGTCCATCCCGACAGCGGCGCCCTGGCGGCCCTCGACCCGGACGAGATGCTGTTCGCCCGCGACCCGGATGCCTGCTGCCGGATTCGCAAGGTCGACCCGCTCGGGCCCGCCATCGAAGGCTTCGACGCCTGGATCACCGGGCGCAAGCAGATGCATGGCGGCAGCCGTGCCTCGCTGGAGGTCATCGAGGCGGCCGAAGTGCGGATCAAGGTCAATCCGCTGGCCCGCTGGGACGCCAACGACATCAAACTCGCCTTCCTTGAGCGCGACCTGCCGCGGCACCCGCTCGTCGCCGAAGGGTTCCTCTCGCTCGGCTGCATGCCCTGCACCGAGCGTGTCGCCTCGGGATCGAGCGATATCCGGGGCGGCCGCTGGGCCGGTCGGGACAAGAGCGAATGTGGCATTCACCTGCCTCGCGGACAGTAATACGATATTGTCGTGTGATATATATTTTTTCACACTTCGACTATTGCTTGTGCGGTAATTTCTGCCAATATCACGGGATATAAATGCATTGCCCGGACATGGGCTGACATACGACCGGGAACCGAAGCGGCAGCGCCGCGACGGCGACGACAAAGGAGACGACACAATGGCTCATCGGGTCATCACCGGATCCCTTCTTCGCGAAGGCACGATCGCCTATCTGCGCGTCGAGAACGGCTGTCGTCGCTGGATCGCCACGCTCGGCGAGGCAACGCACGTCGCCGACAAGGACGCCGCGGAGACGCTGCTGGCGGAGGCAATCGCCGATGTCGAAGCGAACCTGATCGTCGCCCCCTATGTCGCCGACATCCGGGTCGAGGATCGGGCCGTCGACGGCATCACGATGCGTGAGCGGATCCGTGCGGCCGGCCCGACCATTCCGCTGCCGTCCGGCGACCGTCGCCGTGGTGCGCGCGGCGATGAAGAACGGCGCGCCGCCTGAGCCGCCAATGGTAGGCGCCGCCCGGACGGCGCCGCCCGGACATAGCAGGACGACGATGTATCAATACGATCGCTTCGATCACCAGATGGTGCGCGAACGGGTGGCCCAGTTCCGTGGCCAGGTCGCGCGCCGCCTGAACGGCGAACTCACCGAAGACGAGTTCAAGCCGCTCCGCCTCCGCAACGGGGTCTATCTCCAGCTCCATGCCTACATGCTGCGGGTCGCCATTCCCTATGGCCTGCTGGCATCCCGGCAGTTGCGCAAGCTCGCCCATATCGCGCGGCGCTACGACAAGGGCTACGGGCATTTCTCGACCCGCCAGAACATCCAGTACAACTGGCCGCGGCTGGACGAGGTGCCGGACATCCTGGCGGAACTCGCCGAGGTCGAGATGCACACCATCCAGACCTCGGGCAACTGCATCCGCAATACCACCGCCGATCACCTGGCCGGCGTCGCCGTCGACGAGATCGAGGATCCCCGGCCCTACTGCGAGCTGGTTCGCCAGTGGTCGACCTTCCATCCCGAATTCAACTGGCTGCCGCGCAAGTTCAAGATCGCGATCAGCGGCGGCGCCCAGGACCGGGCGGCGCTCGCCTATCACGATATCGGCCTTCGCCTGGTGAAGAACGACGCCGGCGAGATCGGCTTCGAGGTGATGGTCGGCGGTGGCCTGGGACGGACGCCGATGATCGCGAAGACGATCCGGGAATTCCTGCCGAAGCAGCACCTGCTGAGCTATCTGGAAGCGATTCTCCGCGTCTACAACATGCTCGGCCGGCGCGACAACATCTTCAAGGCGCGGATCAAGATCCTCGTTCACGAGCACGGGATCGAGAAGATCCGCGAACTCGTCGAGGCCGACTGGGAGGCCACCCGGGATGGCGCCCTGGCGCTCCGTGACGAGGATATCGCCGGGTTCAAGGCCTTCTTCGCACCGCCGCCATACGAGACCCTGCCGGCCAACGACAGCGGCCTCGCCCAGCAGCTCGAAAGCGACCCGGCCTTCGCCCGCTGGCACGGCAATGCGGTCATCGCCCATCGGGTTCCGGGCTATGCGGCGGTTGACATCTCGCTGAAGACCGGCGTGCAGGCGCCCGGCGACGTCACCGACGACCAGATGGACGCTATCGCCGATCTCGCCGACCGCTACAGCTTCGGCCAGATCCGGGTCAATCACCGGCAGAACCTGCTGTTCGCCGATGTCCGGCAGTCGGATCTTCACGCCCTCTGGCAGGCGCTGGTGGACCTCGATCTCGCGACCCCGAACAACGGCAAGCTGACCGACATCATTTCCTGCCCGGGAATGGATTTCTGCAGCCTGGCGACCGCCCGCTCGATCCCCGTGGCGCTCGACCTGCAGCGCCGCTTCGAGGACCTCGATCATCTCTACGATCTTGGCGACCTGACGCTGAACATCTCCGGCTGCATCAATGCCTGCGCCCATCATCATGCGGGCAACATCGGCATCCTCGGCGTCAACAAGAAGGGCGAGGAGCTTTACCAACTCCTGCTCGGCGGCTCGTCGCGCAACGATGCCTCGATCGGTGCTATCACCGGCCCGGGCTTCGCGCCGGACGCGATCGTCGGCGCGGTCGAGGACGTGCTCGCCGTCTATCTGGAACGGCGCGAGGGACCGGAAGAAACCTTTCTCGAGGTCTATCGCCGCCTCGGCGACCAGCCGTTCAAGGAGCGCCTCTATGGATAAGATCCTCAAAGACGGCGTGCTGATCGACAACGAGTGGACCGACGTGACCGGCTACGAGGCGCTGTCCTCGCTTCCGTCCGGCGATATCGTCGTGCCGCTCGACCAGTGGCTGGAACACCGGGCCGACCTGGTGAAGCGGAACAGCCGCCTCGGCGTCCGCCTCAGGAACGACGAGGATCCCGCCCGCCTGGCCGACGATCTCGGGCGGATCGCGCTGGTCGTCCTCGAATTCCCGAGCTTCGGCGACGGACGGGCACTGTCGCAGGCGAACCTGCTGCGCCGCCGCCTGGGCTTCGAGGGCGAGATCCGCGCCACCGGCGATGTCCAGCGCGACCAGATGAACGACATGCGGCGCTGCGGGGTCGATGCCTTCGCCGTTCGCCCCGACCGCGACGCGCTGGCCGCCGCCGAGGCGTTCGACGATTTCACCTATTCCTACCAGCCGACCGCCGACGGCCGGCTGCCGATCAGCCGGATACGCCGCGGCGACGCCTGAGCATGAGGGGGTAGAGCAGACCGCCGGCGAAGAACCCGCCGAGATGGGCCTGCCAGGCAACACCTGCGCCGCCACCGGTCAGCATCGTGCCCACGGGCGTCAATCCGATCACGAAGTTGAGCGCCAGGATGACCGCGACGAAGATCATCGCCCGCGCCGGACCGGCACGCGCCGCCATGAGCCAGGCCGCCGCCCCCATCAGGCCGAATACCCCGCCCGAAGCGCCGTAGACGAGAACGTCGAGTTCGCTCGACAGCACGGTCTGCGCGACCGCGCCGGCAACCCCGCAGACGAGGAAAAGCAGGGTCAGCCGCAGTGAGCCGATCAGGCGCTCGAGCAGGCTGCCGAAGGCCAGGAAAAGGCCGCAGTTCATGATCAGATGCATCAGGTCGTGATGCAGGAACATGTGCCCGATCATGGTCATCGCGAGATCCGGCACGAGCCCCGGCGCGCCGCCCAGGAAGGCGTCGAGCTCGGCGGGCACGAAGCCGAAGGTGACGACGATCCGTTCGCCGGCCGCCGCGGGCAACAGGTTCACCGCTGCGAAGACCGCGACCAGGATCAGGGCGATGATCCGGGTCGCCGGCGGCACGTTGAAGATCGGCGGGCCTTTCGGCCGCGGACTGGACATCGTCATGAGGGGCCCGGGTGACTGGAATGGCTTTCCATAGGACGGATCCAGGCACCCGGGGTCAAGTACGGGCCGTCCGGATAGGGCGGCGCACCGGCATTTCCCGGCGGTCTGCACGCGAGATGGTTGAAAGTTCCCAATACGACCCCATCTATACAGGTGATCGTCTTCCCCTGCGGGCCCTGAATGCGCCCCGGAAGCCAGCCGGCGGCGAGTTTTGCGGCCGCGGCGGATCACGCCTCCCCAATGTGAGACGTTAACGATTAAACAACCATGCCATGAGAATGTCATGGGATCGCAAGAAGACAGACATCACGGTTCGCTACGATTGTAGGAAGAGGTGGTGATTAAGAGTGAAGAAAGTGAAAGACATGAACCATATGCATACTGTGACCGAGACGCCCCGCGCGTCCGTCATTCCGACGCTGCCGGCCGCCATCAAGGCGTCCGAGCGCGAAACGACCCCGGCGAAGTCGGGCCTGACGCGCGCGGAACTCCGCGAGATCGTCATGGACGTGCTCGGCTGAGGCCGAACGGTCCCGCCGGCTGCTGACGCGGCCGGCGCGCAGGGCAACCTGCGCCTAAAGATTCGTCACCGTCGCAGCGGTGGCGTTTTTTTTTGGCCTGATCCTGTGCCCGCGACGACCCCATCCGGAATTGACGCCGCGTCCGCCTTGAGCCTAAAACCTTGGGCAATGTCCCCGTAGCTCAGTCGGATAGAGCACAGGATTCCTAATCCTGGGGTCGCAGGTTCGAATCCTGCCGGGGACACCAGATTTTCCGGTGACCGAAGAGAGCGGTCTCGTCGCCAGTGCCGCTCCGCGTGGCTAGTCCGGATCGGGGCAATCCGTCGTCCAGCCGGTCGGTTCGACCGCGAAGGCCCGGCCGCCGCCGCCCGGATAGTGCCCGGCGCGGAGCGCGGCAGGATCGGGAGCCGGCGCGCCGAACGCCGCGTCGACCTCCAGCAAGCCGGGCTCGACACCGGTCGGCGCCGGGCGGCTGTAGACGGTCAGCGTGAACGGGTTGCGGCCGGGATAATGCGCGCGCATGACCTTTTCCCGGCCCATCGAAGCACCGGGATAAAGCGGACAGCCGAGAGTCCGCAAGGCGACGCCGCGGATAGCCAGCGCATCGAGCAGGTTGTAGCGGCCGCCCGAGCCCTGTTCCCGCCAGTCGAAAGCGATTCCGCCGACGGCCGACGCGCTGCCGGCCAGGGTCACGTCGATGTCACCCAGCCTGCCGGCCAGCCCGTCTGTCGACCAGTGAACTTGGGGCAACCGGGCGCGTGCATCCTCAGCGGCCGGAACGGCCTCCCCCTCGGCCCCGGCGACTGCCAGCAGCGCTTCCGCCATCGGGCCGGCGGCAAGCGCGCGTGACCACCGCGCCCGGCATTCGTCCCGCGCCCAAACCGCGGCCGACGCATCGCGCGCCAGGATCTGCCGTTCGCAGCGGTCGACGAAGACGTCCTCGCTTTCACGCGGCGGAAAGCCGTCGGGCGATGCTGCGGCGACACCGATAAAGGCCGCGAGCGCGGCGGCCGTCCACCGGCATACGCCGGATCGTCGTTGCATCACGCCACGTTCTGGGCCCCGGCACCCTGCCGGGCGGCGATCTCGGCCCGGAGGTCGTTCTGCAGCGCCTGCGCGCATTCGAGCGTGAGGCCGCCGCTCAGTACCGTCTCGTCGCTGCCGCTCCGTGTCCGCAAGGTGACCAGGTAGGAGCGCTCGACCGCCCGCCTGTTCAGTGCCCGCGAGAACATCGCGGACGTGGGCTGGGCGCCGTAGACAAGGCCGCCGCCGGCTGTCCGGTGAACCACCTGGGGTGGCTCGTCCGTCCTGATCCGGCTGCCGCGCCTGAGGTTCAGATCCGCGACGTCCGACAGCGGCCAGGCCTTGTCGCCGCTGCGAATGTCCTGGTCCGACACGGTGATCGTCGCCGGGGTCCGGTAGCGCGCGCCGATCGGGAAGGCAAGCAGGCCCATCGTGACGGGAATGAGGCCGAAGAGGGCAATGATCTCCAACCACAACTGGCTGCAGAGTGCCGCGCCACTGATGAGGAGAACGAGCGCCGCGCGCGAGGCGCGGGCCGGCACGACCTCGAACGTCGTGCCCCCGTCGGCGGACGACCTGACGAAGCGGCTGGTCGCCCTGTTGCCGAGCGTCCGGAACGCGTTCGCCCAGCCGAATTTCGTCAGGAGAACATATCCCGCTGCCAGCAGCAGGAGCAGAACAAGAATTCCCGTACCCATGGCATATCCGCGCGTTGCTGAAACAATCGGACAAAGAGGCCCATTATCCCGGTGCCCGGCGGGGAAAATCGCCCCCTGTTTGGGGGAGAAATCAGTCGGCCTGCCGGTCGAACGCGGCCACGCTGCGGGCGATCAGCGCCACGGCTTCCGCCTGGCGGTGGGTGCCCGTCTTTGCCAGTATCCGCTTCAGATGGGAACGCACGGTGGCCGGCCCGACGGCGCGGCGCCGGGCCACCTGATCGGGCGACAGGCCGTTCGCGAGGTCGGCGGCGATCACGGCTTCGGTCCGGGTCAGCCCGAACAGTTCGCGGAGCACGCGCGTCGTCGCGACCGGCCATTCCGGATCGCGGACCATGACGAGCGCAAGCGGCTGGGCGGCGAGCCGGGCCATTCCGGCCCGCAGCGGCGCGACGAACAAGGTCAGCGGCAAGCGATCGGTCCGCGTGAGCGCCATTGCCGACCCGGGCGGCTCCGTTGGGCCGGTCGCCGTGAGGAGGCATGCCCGTACGAGCTGCATCATGCGCTCCTGAAGCAGCGGATCGCGGAGCGCCAGTCGGCCCTGGCCGAGCGTGAGGACGTCGGCCTCGCGCACGAGCGTCTCGGCCCGTCCGTTCAGCGTCGCGACCCGGCCAAGGCGGTCGACCGCGAAGACGGCCGCATCGATGCGGGCCAGCGCCTCCTCGCCGAACGCCTGGCGGATTCCAGCGTCCGCGAACATCCTGCCGAGCCCGAGGGCGCGCTGAAGGTGGGGCAACAGGATCGAGAGCTTGCGCCGGTCGGCATCCTCGTAGGCGCCGGCCTGCTCCGGGCGATGCACGCCGAGAACGCCGAGCACATCGCCATCCGCCGGGAAGACCGCGCCGACCATGTGGTGGATGTCGAGCGCGCTCAGCCATTCCCGGTAGAAACCGCTCCGGCGCTGCTCGGCCGGGCTGACGAGGTCGTGATCGGTGACGACGCGGCCCGGACCGAAGGCGGCGGAACGCTCGACCCAGAGGTCCTGCCGGTGCCAGTGCGCGGCCCAGTCCTGCCGGCTGTCCGGGATGTGGAGATTGTCGGTGCATTCGAGCAACCGGAAGTCGTCGCCGCCACCATGCAGTTTCAGCACGGCGCTGGTGGAATCCAGGGCCCCGGCGATCTCGCCCGCGATTCCCGCCCAGCCGGAAGCGTCGGCCGCCGCGTCGTAGAAACGCCCGATCAGTCCGAACAGCCGGTCGTCCGGGGCGCTATCCGGCGGCATGGGTCAGATCCCGTCACAAGTCGCACCCGGGAGGGCCGGCGGGCGCCCCGCTACGCGACATCGCAGAACATCGTCTGGATGATGCCGTGCTCCGGGCCGGCGCACAAGAGATCGCGGCGGCAAGGCACGGGATCGGGCTCGACGTTGCCGCCATCCGGCCCTAGGGTTCCCCTGCCCGGCCGATCGCGTGGCCGGGTGCCGGATGCGAGTGCCGAATGGCGAGTCTGACCCCCGTCGTGCGCGTTCTCGGCATGCTGCTGATCGCGCTGGCGGTCACCATGCTGGTACCGCTCGGCATCGACATGTTCTACGAGCGCCAGGACTGGACGGCCTTCCTGCTGTCGGCGACCGTCGCCGCCTTCGCCGGTGGCGCCGCGGTGGCCGCGACCGGCAGCGGCAGCGCCTTCGAGATCGACACCCGGCAGGCCTTCCTGATCACCGGGGCGAGCTGGCTGATCCTGCCAGCCTTCGCCGCCGGCCCGTTCCTCGGCATCGGCCACAGCTATACCGATTCCTTCTTCGAGACCGTCTCCGGCCTGACCACGACCGGCTCGACCGTGCTGGTCGGGCTCGACGACCTGCCGAAGGGAATCCTGCTCTGGCGCTCGTTCCTGCAGTGGCTGGGCGGCATCGGCATCATCGTGATGGCGATCGTGCTGCTGCCCTTCATGCGGGTCGGCGGGATGCAGCTCTTCCGTCTCGAAAGCTCCGACAAGTCGGAGAAGGCGGTCGCCCGGTCCTTTCATTTCGTCTTCTCGATCCTGCTGATCTATCTCGGCCTGACGATACTTTGCGCGGTCGCCTACGCGGTCCTCGGCATGTCGGGCTTCGACGCGGTCAATCACGCGATGGCGACGCTGTCGACCGGCGGCTATTCCACGCACGATGCCTCGTTCTCCTATTTCGTATCGCCCGCACTGCACTGGACCTCGATCGTCTTCATGCTGAGCGGCGCATTGCCCTTCGTGGTCTATATCCGCGTCCTGCAGGGCAAGCGGCAGGCTATCTGGCAGGATCCGCAGGTGCGCTTTCTGCTCGTCATGCTGGCCTTCGTCTGTGTGACGATGGCGCTCTGGCTGACCGCCACGAACGGGGTGCCGATCGGCCGGTCGCTCCGCCTTGTCACCTTCAACGTGGTGTCGGTCGTGACCACGACCGGTTTTGCCAGCGCCGATTACTCGAGCTGGGGCCCGCCGGCGGCGACAGCCTTCTTCCTGCTGACCTTCGTCGGCGGCTGCGCCGGGTCGACGTCGGGGGCGATCAAGATCTACCGCATCCGCATCGCGCTGTCGGTCGTCCGCATGCAGGCGCTGAAGCTGATCACGCCGTCGCGGATCGTGCCGCTGACGTACGGTGGGCGACGTCTGAGCGACGACGCCGCCTACTCGGTCCTGGCGTTCCTGTTCGTCTACCTGGCCTCGACAGCGGCCGTCGCCGTCCTGCTTTCATTCATGGATCTCGATCTGGTCACGGCGCTGACCGCGAGCGCCACGGCGATCTCCAATGTCGGACCGGGGCTCGGGCCGGTGATCGGGCCGGCGGGGAATTTCGCGACCCTCCCCGACGGCGCCAAATGGGTCCTGACGGCGGCCATGCTGCTCGGCCGGCTGGAGATCTTCACGCTCTTCGTGCTGATCAATCCGCGCTTCTGGGAAAACTGACGACACCCCGAAATCCCGCTGAGAAGGGCCCGCGCCATGCTAGGATGTCCGGAACGCGAAATCCGGAGAGCCACATGCGCCTTGCCCCGGGAGCCTTCGTCGCCTGCCTGTTCACCCTGCTCGCCATCGCGCTTGCGCCCCGCCACGCGACGGCCGGGACGGTCGACATCGAACTCGTCCTGCTCGCCGATGCCTCGGGCTCGATCGACGAGGCCGAAACCCTGTTCCAGCGCGCGAGCTATGCCGCCGCGGTCACCGATCCGGCGGTACTCGCCGCGATGACCGGCGGTTACCAGGGACGGATCGCGCTGACCTACGTGGAATGGGGAAACGAATACAGCCAGGACGTTGTCGTCCCCTGGACGGTGATCGACGGAATCGAGGCCGCGACCGTGTTCGCCGAGGCGCTTCTCTCGCAGCCGCGCCGGGCCTTCGGGCTGAACGCGATCGGCAGCGCCATCGCCTTCGCCCATCGGCTGATCGAGGAGAACGACCATGAAGGCCTGCGCCGGGTCATCGACTTTTCCGGCGACAGCGCCAACAACTGGGGCGGAATTGGGATCGAGGCGGCCCGGCGGGCGGCGATCGACGACGATATCGTGATCAACGGCCTGGCGATCCTTTGCCGCGGCTGCAACGGACGCCCGGTCGATTACGACCTGGAGGCGGCGTTCCGCGACTTCATCATCGGCGGCGTCGGCGCCTTCGTCGTCACCGCCGACGACAAGGCGAGCTTCGCGCAGGCAGTGCGCAACAAGATGCTGCTGGAGGTCGCCGGCCGGACCCCCGGCGAGGCTGTCGCGACGGTCTTGGCGGACGATGGCGGCGGAGTCCCGGACTGATCATCCGTCGCCAGACTTGCGCCTTTGCCGGCGGACAGTCCGTGTGCCATCGGGCGAGAAAATTGGGGGGCCAGGCCACCAATTCGACCCTCGCCAGCAATATGCAAACATGCAAAACTCGTTCGTATCCAGCGCGGCTGAACAAGGCCGCCAACAAGATCAAGACAAGGTGGGGAACAGCATCATGACGGACTTCCGGACCGACAATAATGGCAAGACCCGGGGCAGCCGGGCGCTCCCGGTCAGCCGGCGCGGCTTCACGTTGGGCGCTGCCGCGACAGCGGCAGTCCTTGGTGCCCCCGGGATCCTGAAGGGCGCGCGCGCCGCGACACCGCTCAAGATCGGCTGCCTCGCCCCGCTCACCGGCTTCTTCGCCCGCGAAGGCCAGAACTGCAAGCGCGGCTTCGATATCGCGCCGGCGCTGTTGTCCGACATGGGGCACACGGTCGAGATCATGATGGCCGATACCGAGTCCAATCCGGACAAGGCCAGGACCGCGGCCGAGAAGCTGGTCAACGAGGGCGCCCAGGTGCTGATCGGCACCTTCGTGTCGGGCGAGACGGCGGCCGTTGCCCAGGTCGCCGAGCAGCGCGGCATCCCGCACATCATCAATGTCGCCGCCGCGCCGCAGATCACCGAGCAGGGTTACAAGTACGTCTTCCGCAACTTCACGACCGGCCCGATGCTGGTGATCAACGGCCTCGGCCTGATCAAGCAACTGATGCAGAAGGTCGGCGCGACCCCGAAGGGCGCGGTCTTCATGCATGTGAACGATACCTTCGGCACGGCGATGTCGAAGGGTATCGAGGCGCTCTACGGCCGCATGGAGATGCCGTTCCCGATTCTCGAGACGATCGCCTACGACCCGAAGGCCAAGGATCTCTCGGTCGAGGTCGCCAAGGCGAAGGCGAGCGGCGCGGACATCGTCTTCCCGGTCAGCCACGGCGCCGACGCGATCCTGCTGATCCGCGAGATGGTGAAACAGCGCTTCGAGCCGGCCGGCATCATGACTCCCGGCAGCCCCGGCACTTACGAGGCGCAGTTCTACAAGGCGCTCGACAAGTATTCCGAGTTCGTCATGGCCAATGTGCCCTGGATCGATCCGTCGACGGACATGTCGAAGGCCTTCACCGCCGCCTTCGACAAGACCTTCAAGGGCGAACTGATGGAACTCAACGCCGGCTTCTCCTTCGAGGCGGTGCTGATCGCCGCCGATGCCCATGCCCGGGCCGGCAGCGCCGATCCCGGCGCGCTTGCCGACGCCATCCGGGCGACCGACATCGCCGAGCACGTGATGATCGGCGGTCCGATCCAGTTCGACGAGAAGGGCCAGAACGTCAACATCAAGTCGGCGACGCTGCAGAATCTCGACCGCATGCCGACGGTGGTCATGCCCGCGGAATCGGCCCAGCACGAGCCTGTCTACCCGATGCCGGGCTGGCGCGACGCGGCGCGCAAGTGAGCGGCCGCCAGCAACATTCCGGAACCTGACGCGACAAGACAACTGGCAGCACGGACAACATGACCTGGGAACTGGCCGCGAACGTCGTGACCGGAGGCCTTCTGATCGGCCTCGTCTATGCACTGATGGCCCTCGGGCTCTCGGTGATCTTCGGTGTCACCCGCATCGTCAATTTCGCCCATGGCGAAATGACGGTGCTGGCGATGTTCGCCGCGGTCATCCTGTTCCGGCAATTCGGCCTCGACCCGATCCTGATGTCACCGATCGTCGCCGCCGGCCTGTTTGCCCTCGGCTACGGCCTGCAGCGCTACCTGGTCGCACCCTTCGTGACCCGGCCGGAGCATGAGCAGTTCATCCTCCTGCTCGCCGTCGCCTTCGCGCTCACCAACGGCATGCTGATCGTCTTCGGCCCCGAGGCCCAGGGCATCCTGACCGACTATTCCTTCGATTCCTACGAGATCGGACCGCTGATCGTCGACAAGACGAAGGCGATCGCCGGGCTGATCTCGCTGGTTGTCGCCGCCCTGCTGCTCGGCTTCTTCCGCTACTCGGCGACCGGCCGGGCGATCCGCGCCTGCGCCGACAACCTGATCGGTGCCGGCGTCGTCGGCCTTAACGTGCCCTATCTCTACGCCCTCACCTTCGCAATCGGTGCCGCCACGGTCGGCGTCGCCGGCTGCCTGCTCTCGATCATCATGGACGCGACGCCCGTGCTCGGGCCGGAGCTGACCCTGCTTGCCTTCATCATTGTCATCGTCGGCGGGCTCGGCTCGATGACCGGCGCGCTTCTGGGCGGTGTCCTGATCGGCGTGTCCGAGGCTCTTGCCGGCCTGCTCTTCACCCCGTCCCTGAAATCGATGCTGAGCTTCGGCCTACTGATCCTGGTGCTGGTCGTGCGCCCGCAGGGCCTGTTCGGCAAGAGCGGCGCCCGATGATCGCATCGCTCGCCCGACTGCCCGCGCGCGTCCTGCTGGCGACGGCTCTGCTCGGGCTTGCGCTCGCCACGGCGCCGCTGGTCGTCGACGGCTACATTCTCTCGGTCATCCTGATCGCGCTTTACTTTGCCTATGTCGGCCAGGCCTGGAACATCGTCATGGGCTACGCCGGCCAGCTCTCGCTTGGCCACGCGCTCTATGTCGGGCTCGGCGCCTACATGGCCGCGGCACTCTATATCCATGCCGGCATACCGCCGATCCTGGGCGTTTTTCCGGCCGTCGCGGGCGCGGCGCTCGCCGCCGCGATCATCGGCGCGCTGGCCTTCCGGTTCCGCATCGGCGGGGTCTATTTCGCGCTGCTGACCATCGCCTTCGCGGAGTTCACCCGCATCCTGTTCATGCATATCGACTGGCTCGGCGCGACCGAGGGGTTGTTCCTGCCGGTCGAGAACCGGACGACGAACGATCTGCTCAACCTGCGCGGCTCGCCGACGATGTTCTATTACGTGCTGCTCTCCCTCGTCGTCGCCTCTGTGGCGCTTGCCTATTATCTCCGCGAGAGCCGGCTCGGCTTCTTCCTGCGCGCGGTGCGCGAGGACGAGGATGCGGCGGAAGCTTCGGGCATCAACATCTTCCGCGTCAAGATGATCGCCGTCGTGCTGTCGGGCGCGATGACCTCCGTCGGCGGCGTCATCCTCGCCTTCTATTACAACAACCTCTTCCCCTCCGACGTGTTCGGGATGCATCGCTCGATCGAGATCATCCTGGCGCCGATCGTCGGCGGGCTCGGCACCCTGTTCGGCCCGCTGATCGGCGCCTTCGCGCTCGGCATCCTCGGCGAGGGCCTGACCGCTGTCCTCGAGGCGAGCGGCACCTCGACCGCCGGCATCAAGCAGCTTGTCTACGCGGCGATGCTGATCGTCATCATCAAGTTCCTGCCCGGCGGGCTCTGGCCGAGCATCGCGCGGCTGATCCGCCTCGACCGCGGGGGCGAGCGATGAGCGCCCGGACCCTGCTCGAGGTGGCCGGCGTCTCCCGGACCTTCAAGGGCCTGCGCGCCGTCGACGCCGTGTCGCTGAGCGTGACCGAGGGCGCGATCGTCGCCCTGATCGGGCCGAACGGCGCCGGCAAGACGACGCTGTTCAACCTGATCGCCGGCCATCTCGTCCCCGACACCGGCACCATCGACTTTGCCGGGCAGCGCCTGAACGGCCTGCGCCCCGACCGGGTCTGCCGGGCCGGCATCGGCCGGACCTTCCAGATCGTCCGCCCGTTCCTGAAACTGTCGGTGCTCGAGAATGTCGTGGTCGGCGCGCTGCACCGGCGCCGCTCCGTCGCTGAGGCGGAAACCCATGCCCACCGGCTGCTCGGCCTGCTCGACCTCGACGGCATTGCCGATCGCCAGGCGTCGAGCCTGAGCCTGCCCGAGCGCAAGCGGCTGGAGGTCGCGCGCGCGCTTGCCACCGATCCGAAACTGCTGCTGCTCGACGAGGTGATGGCCGGCATGCGGCCGGCCGAGACCGACCAGCTTGTCGAGGTAATCCGCCGCCTGAACCGGGAAACCGGCGTGACCGTGCTGCTGACCGAACATGTCATGCGCGCGGTCATGGCGCTGGCACAGGAGATCTACGTGCTCAACTCCGGCCGCCTGATCGCCCATGGCGCGCCCGAGGAGGTGATCCGCAACGAGGCCGTCCTGGAATGCTATCTGGGCGCCGAGGCGATCGAGTAGGGCCATGCTGAGCGTACGCGACCTCACCCTGTTCTACGGCGATGCCCAGGCACTCGACGGCGTCGGCTTCGACATCGGCGAGGGCGAGATCGTCGCCATCGTCGGCGCCAACGGGGCGGGCAAGACATCGCTGATCCGCGCGGTCGCCGGCATGGAACGACCGGCCGGCGGGACGATCCGCTTTCGCGGCGCCGATATCGCCGGCTGGCCGCCGCACCGGATCTGCAATACCGGCATCGGCCAGGTCGCGGAAGGGCGCCAGATCTTCCCCTCGCTCAGCGTGATGGAGAACCTGCAGATGGGCGCGATGCTGCCGCGCGCGCGCAAGCGTTTCCGGCAGAGCCTCGACGAGGTGATCGCCCTGTTTCCCCGGCTCGAGGAACGCCGCGACCAGGCAGCGGGCACGCTGTCGGGCGGCGAGCAGCAGATGCTGGCGATCGGCCGCTGCCTGATGGGCCGGCCCGAGCTGATCCTGTTCGACGAACCCTCGCTCGGCCTTGCGCCCACGATCGTCGCCGATGTCTTCCGGATCATCCGACGCCTGCACGAAGGCGGCATGAGCATTGTCCTGGTCGAGCAGAACGTATCGGCCTCGCTGCGGCTTTCCAGCCGCGCTTACGTGCTGGAAAACGGCCGCGTCGTCGCCGAGGGCGCGAGCGCCGAACTCGCCAACGATCCGCGTATCCGTCAGGCCTATCTCGGCCTCTGACGCGGCTTGCTAGATGTTGCGTCCGGCGCCTTCCCAGTAGGGCGCGCGCAGCTTGCGCTTGAAGATCTTGCCGGAATCCTCGCGCGGCAACTCGCGGGCGAACTCGATCACCTTCGGGATCTTGTAGTTGGCGAGTCGCTCGGTCAGCCAGCGGCGGATGTCGCTCTCGCCGAGGCCCGCGTCGGGCTGCAATTCGACATGGGCGCAGAGCTGCTCGCCATATTCCGGGTCTGGAATGCCGAAGACCGCGCAATCCTGGACCCCGGGCATGGTCACCAGCACCGCCTCGATCTCGGCCGGGTAGATGTTCACCCCGCCGGAGATCACCATGTCGCGGACCCGGTCGCAGAGGAACAGGTAGCCTTCGTCGTCGACGTAGCCCATGTCGCCGACGCTGATCAGGCCGTGCTTTTCGCACTCGGCCCGCTTCTCCGGCAGCTTGTTATAGGTGAAGTCAGGAAAACCGGCGATCCGGATATAGACCTCGCCGACCGCGCCGGGCGGCAGTTCCCGGCCCTCGGCGTCGAGTATCCGCAACTGCCCGTACTCGATCGGACGGCCGACCGTCCCGGGCTTGCGCAACGCCTCCTCGGCAGTGTGGAAGATCACCCCGCCGGTCTCGGTCGCGCCGTAATACTCGTTGATGACCGGCCCCCACCATTCGATCATCCGGCGCTTGACCTCGGCCGGGCACGGTGCCGCGGCATGGACGACGAATTCGAGCGACGACAGATCGTATTTCGCCCGCACCGCGTCGGGCAGTTTCAGCAGGCGGACGAACATCGTCGGCACCATATGCAGGTGCGTAATCCGGTGGCTCTCAATCAGTCGCAGTAGTTCCTCGGCGTCGAAGCGCGGCTGCAGGATCACAAGACCACCCTCGCGCGCCGCCGAGAGCGCATAGAGGTTGGGCGCCGAGTGATAGACCGGGCCGGTGATCACCGTCCGCATCTTCCGGCCCGGACGGATGTCGAAGATCGTGTCGACCATGGCGCCCAGCCGCTCGGCCATTTCCGCCGTCGCCGGGGTTCGCCGCACGCCCTTCGGCAGGCCGGTCGTACCGGAGGTGTAGATCATGTTGGTCCGCACGCTGGCCGGCGGCGTCGGCCAGGGTTCGTGACCGGCAACCCAGTCGTTCCATTCGGCGCGCCCCTCGGGCACCCGGCAGACCGCATCGGCGAGGCCGTAGGCCGCGCGGATCTCGGGCGGCACCGGCACGACGAGGACGGCGACATCGTCGGGGATCGCGGACGCCATCGAGGCGAGCAGATCAGCGTGGATCACGACTGCCCGGGCACCGCAATCGCGGAGGATGTAGCCGACCTCGTCAGCCTTGAAATGCCAGTTGACCGGGACCGCGTAGGCACCCGCCTGATTGGCGCCGAGAGCCGCCTCGAAGAAGGCGAAGTCGTTGCGGAGAACGAGCGCTACAGCGTCGTTCTCGGCAACGCCCAGCGCCATGAAGCCCTGAGCGGCCCGGGCCGCGCGCGTGAGCAATTCGGCCTGGGACAGTTCCCGGCTGCCGCTCAGAATCCGGCCACTCATCAGGCACCCTCCCCTTGCAGCCGCGTTCTCCTTTTCGTCCGATTGTAGTCCTCTGGTGCGGCTCCGCTAGCCCTTCCGTGCGGGTTGGCCAAGCCGGTCCACGGTCGGCGAGAGAAGGATCTCGTTGATGCAGACATGGTCCGGCTGGGTCGCGACATAATGGATCAGCCGGCCGAGATCCCGGCTCTGCAGCATGCGCGCCATATCCGCCTCACTCGGCGGAACCGGCCGGTTCGCCATGATCGGTGTCGCGACCTCGCCCGGGCAGATGGCGCAGCTCCGGATGCCGTTGCGGCCCTCCTCGATGTTGAGGCTGGCACTCATCGCGACGACCGCATGCTTGGCGGCGATGTAGGCGGGACCGGGCAGGAAATTGACCTGCCGCCCGGCCCGGGACGCGATCTGGATCAACAGCCCGCCGCCCTGGCGGCGCATGATCGGCAGGACGACGTTGCTGGTATAGAAGGTGCCGTCAAGATTGATGCGGACGACATCGTCCCAGTCGCTTTCCTCGAGATCGCCCCAATGGCGCTCCGGAACATTCATCCCGGCGGAGTTGACGAGGATGTCGAGCCGGCCATGACGCTTGTCGATCCGCCCGGCGACGGCAGCGACCGCCTTCCTGTCGGTAACGTCGAGGATCTCGATCTCGGCCGCGCCGCCGGCCGCTTCGATCCGCCCGGCGACTTCCTTCAGCTTCTCTTCCCGTCGGCCAGACAGCACGACCAGCGCGCCGGCCTCCGCCAATGCCTCCGCCCCGGCCGCACCGATGCCGCTGCCGGCGCCGGTGACCCAGACGATCTTGCCCCCCAGTTCGCTCATTACGCTATTCCGCCTTCTCACAAGTTACTTTCCGGAACACAGTAACAGAGCCTTCCATCCGGCCAAGCCCCGGGGGCATGCAATTGTGGCCCCAGGTCCAGGCCGGCTTCCCGGGTCGGCCGCTTGCGGTTGTCTCGCCCGCTAGTCCTTCCGCGCTGCCTGGCTGACGCGGTCCCAGGTCGGCGAGATCAGGACCTCGTTGATGCAGACATGTTCCGGCTGGGTCGCGACATAGCGAATCAGCCGGCCGAGATCCGCGATCTGCAGCATGCGCGCCATTTCCGCCTCTGTCGGCGGCACCGGACGCTTCGCCATGATCGGCGTCGCGACCTCGCCCGGGCAGATGGCGCAACTCCGGATCCCGTTGTGGCCCTCCTCGAGATTCAGGCTCGCGCTCATCGCCACGACCGCATGCTTGGCGGCGTTGTAAGCGGGCCCGGTCAGGAAAGTGACGTACCGGCCGGCCCAGGAGGCGATCTGGATCATCAGCCCGCCGCCCTGCCGGCGCATGATCGGCAGGACCGCGTTGCTGGTATAGAAGGAGCCGTCCAGATTGATGTGGACGACATCGTCCCAGCCGCTTTCGTCGACATCACCCCAGTGGCGCTTCGGCACGTTCAGGCCGGCGGAATTGACGAGGATGTCGAGCCGGCCGTGGCGCTTCCCGATCCGCCCGGCGACGGCGGCGACCGCCTTCTTGTCGGAAACGTCGAGGACCTCGATCCCGGCATGGCCCCCGGCCGCTTCGATCCGCCCTGCAACTTCCTTCAACTTGTCCTCGCGGCGCCCCGACAGCACGACCAGCGCCCCGGCCTCCGCCAACGCCTCCGCCCCGGCCGCGCCGATACCGCTGCCGGCGCCGGTAACCCAGGCGACCTTGCCCCCCAGTTCGCTCATGTCGTTCTCCTGCCCTGTTTATCGGTTGCTTTTCCCGGATACTGTAGCAGAGCCTTTTGCTCGACCAGGGTCGAGACTCCGTTGCAACGGCCGCAAGGGTCAAAGCGGTGTTCTTGGACGAACCGCTATGCTATTGCCTCGCCCGCGGCGCTGCCCCGGGCGCCCGTTTCGGAAATGCCATGCGGAACGTCTTACGAATTTTCCTGACCACCCCGGGTCCGGCGAAATGGACGGCGGTGATCAGCCTGATCGTCGCCGGTTTCGCCGAAAGCATCGGCCTGGCGACCCTGCTGCCGCTGCTCACGACCGCGATGGGCGATGCCAACGATCCCTCGCCGGTCAGCCGGATGGTGCGCGAGGGGTTGGCGATGATCGGCCTGCCCGCCGATCTCGAGATCCTGCTCGCGATCGTCGTTCTCGGCGTGACGGTGAAGGCGGTCTTCGTCATGATCGCGATGCGCCACGTCAGCTACACGATGGCCGACGTCGCGACCTATCTCCGCACCGCGCTGGTCCGCAACGTTGCGGCCGTCGAATGGCGCTATTTCACCCACCAGCCGGTCGGCCGGATCGCCAACGCGCTCAGCCTCGACGCCAACAACTCGGCACGCGCCTACCTGCTGGCGACGATGTTCCTCGCGACTCTGATCCAGTCGGCCTTCTACGTGGTGGTCGCCTTCTTCGTCTCGCCGAGGCTCGCCCTGGTCGCCTTCGTCACCGGGATGCTGCTGATCCTCGTGCTGCAGCCGCTGGTCCGCATCTCGCGCAAGGCCGGCAAGCGCCAGCGCGCGCGGACCGAGGAACTGGTGACGCTGCTCTCGGACACCATGGGCAACATCAAGCCGCTCAAGGCGATGGCCCGGCAGGAACATTTCGCCCACTTCTTCGACGAGAAGATCTCGCTGCTGCGGACCGCGATCCGGCGCGAGGCGCTGAGCAACCTGGCGATGAAGAACATCCGCGAGCCGATCCTGGTAATGCTGATCGCCGTCGGCTTCCTGGCGACCCGGAACAGCCTCGAGATCGGCGTCCCGGAACTGCTGGTTATGGCGCTGATCCTGCAGAAGACGGTGAGCACGATGGGCCGGGTCCAGCAGCAGTTGCAGACCGCCGTCGCGGTCTCCGCCGCCTACTGGTCGGTGCGCCGCCTGATCGAGGAAGCGGCCGACCAGCGCGAGGACCTGTCGGGTGAGGTCGCGCCGACGCTCCGGACCGCCTGCGTCTTCGACAATGTCAGTTTCGCCTATGGCGACGAGCCGGTCCTCGACCGGGTCTCACTGGAACTTCCCGCCCGCAGCCTGACCGTGCTTACCGGCGCATCCGGGTCCGGCAAGACGACGATCATCGACCTGCTGCTCGGCCTGCACCGGCTCGACAGCGGCGAGATCCTGATCGACGGCATCCCGCAATCGCGGATCGACCTGCGCGCCTGGCGCGGGATGATCGGCTATGTGCCGCAGGAACTCACCCTCTTCCACGACACCGTGCTCGCCAATGTCACGCTCGGCGATCCGGCGATGACCGAGGCGGAGGCGCGGGCGGCACTGGAAGCCGCCGGCGCCTGGGATTTCGTCGAGCGGCTGCCGAAGGGCCTGCAGACCATCGTCGGCGAACGCGGCAGCCAGCTTTCCGGCGGCCAGCGACAGCGCATCGCGCTCGCCCGGGCGCTGATCGGCAAGCCGACGCTGCTCATTCTCGACGAGGTGACGAGCGCGCTCGACCCGGAAACCGAGGCGGCGCTGGCGACGAAGATCCACAGTCTCGCTGCCGAGCACACCATCGTTGCGATCAGCCACAACCGGGCACTGGTCGAACAGGCCGACCGGATCTACGACCTCAGCCGCGCCGGCGCCCGCCTGGTCGACGCGGCGGAGTGATTGCGCTCTACTCGGCGCTCCAGACCGGGCTCACGGTCTCGTCGAATATCCGGTTCGACAACGAATTCGGATAACGTCCCCTGCCATAGCGGATTGCCGCATCCACGCGCCGGAACAGCGGGCCGCGCCTCGAAGGCACGGAGAGTGGGCAATGGTGGCGGTCGCCCGGACATCGATCTCATGGTTGCGTATGGCTCAATCATGGAATGCGAACAATTCGATTGTCAGGACGCTCGCTCTGCGGCACGAGATAGACCGACAGCAATTACCGGTCTTCGCAACATCAGATGACGACCAGCACCATGATGCCCCCTGCGCAGCGATTGGCACCGATCACGGCATGCCGCTCGCCTTTCGGCGTTGTCGCCATCCCGACGGCTGTCCTCGGGAAGCCGGACCGCCGGCTGTCAGACCCGGCATCACGCGACCTCGGAAAGGAATAGCGGATGAGCATCGAGAGCTGGCTGATCTACCTCCTGGCCGCCGTTGGCCTCTCCCTGACCCCGGGCCCGAATGGCCTGCTTGCTCTCACGCATGGCGCCAGCTTCGGTCTGCGACCCACGGTGCATACCGTTCTCGGCGGGGCTCTCGGCTTCCTTCTTCTTATCGCCGCGTCGTTGGCCGGAATGGGGGCATTGCTCGCCGCGTCGGAAGAGGCCTTCACCGTCGCCAAGTGGATCGGCGCGGGCTACCTGATCTATCTCGGCGCGCGTCTCTGGCGGGCACCTGCCATTTCGGTCTCCGACGCCCCCGGTGGCGCAAGGCCGCATGGCCGCAGTTCCGCGCGGCGGTTCAACCAGGGCTTCATCGTGGCGGTCTCGAATCCCAAGGGGCTGATCTTCTTTGCCGCCTTTCTCCCGCAATTCATGGTGCCGGGCACATCGTTCCTGACCCAGATGATCGTGTTCGGCGGGACGTTCGTCCTGATCGAGGTCATCTACGAGCTGCTGCTGGCGGGCCTTGCCCAGCGAATTGCTCCGTGGCTCGCGCGCTACGGCCGGTGGTTCAACCGCGTGACGGGCGGGGCCTTCATCGGTATCGGTGCGGCCCTCACGATGGCGACCCGCTAACCGACAACGACCGGCGAAAGACACTGCCGTCAGGCGGCGTCGAGGTAGCCCTTCAGCACGTTCACGACATTGACGCCGAGGGCATCGACGGCATAGCCGCCCTCCATGACGATCAGGGTCGGCAGGCCGATGCCGGCGATCGCGGCGCCGATATGCAGGAAATCCTCGTGCTCCAGCCGGAAGCGCGAGATCGGGTCGTCCTTGAAGCTGTCGACGCCGAGCGAAATCACCAGCGCCTCGGCGCCGAACGTCCCGATCCGGCCGACCGCCTGTTCCAGTGCCTGCTCGTATCCGCCCCAGGCCGTGCCCCAGGGCAGCGGATAATTCGCCGTCGCACCCTCGCCCGCACCGCTCCCGGTTTCGTCCGCATGGCCGAGGAAGAAGGGATATTCCTGGCGCGGGTCGGCGTGGATCGAAGCGAAGAAGACATCGCTCCGGTCGTCGAAGATGGTCTGCGTGCCGTTGCCGTGATGATAGTCGACATCGAGGACCGCGACCCGCTCCGCGCCGCCGTCGCGGAAGGCCTGGGCGGCAATCGCCGCGTTGTTCAGGAAGCAGTAGCCGCCGAAATAGTCGCCGGCGGCGTGATGGCCGGGCGGGCGACAGAGGGCGAAGGCCATGCGCTCCCCGCCGCCGACCGCGGCAGCCCCGCCGAGCGCCACCTGGGCCGAGGCATAGACCGCCTGCCAGGTCCCGGCGGTGAGCGGCGTCCCTGCGTCGAAGGAGAAATAGGAGAGCTTGCCGTCGATGCTGTCCGGTTCGACCGACCGCATGCCGCGCACCGCCCAGTTGAGCGGCAACGCGTCATAGTCGCCATGCTCGGCGACCCATTTCGGCCAGGCGGTCTGGAGGAAGCCGAGATAGTTGGCGGCATGGATCCGGGCGATCGGCGCCAGGCCGTGATCGCCGGGGGCGACGATCTCGCCAAGCCCGGCCGCCCTGACATGGCGGAGAACGATGTCGGCCCGGACCGGTGCCTCGTGGCAGGGTTCGAGCCTGCCGTCGATCAGCTCGGCCTTGCCGTCCTGCAGGCGATGATCGTCGCTGTAGTATGTCAGCATCGCGGTATCGTCCCGTCTGTTCGCCCGGCCGTCTTGCGCCCTCAGCGGGTCGCGGCGGCGCGCGCAAGTTCGAGTGTAGCGGGCCGCCCCGGCAGATCCATCCGGGTCGTCCGGGGCGCCGTCTCGGCGATCACCCGGCCGCGACGGACGACGAAGAGCCGTGTCGGCTTGAGCCGGATCGCCTCGATCGGATCGGCGGCCTGCAGCACCACGAGGTCGGCACGGGCGCCTTCCTCGAGTCCGTAGCAGTCCAGGTGCAGGATCGCGGCCGGCCGCGAGGTGACCGCGTCGAAGGCGTCGCGCATCGCCGCAAGCGAGGTCATCTGGCCGACATGCACGGCCATGTGCGCCACCTCGAGCATGTCGGCGGAACCCAGCGAATACCACGGGTCCATCACGCAATCATGGCCGAATGCGACATTCACGCCGGCGGCCAGCAGCTCCGGCACCCGGGTCATGCCGCGCCGTTTCGGATAGCTGTCGTGGCGTCCCTGGATGGTGATGTTGATCAGCGGGTTGGCGATCGCCGCGACGCCCGCCTCGGCGATCAGCGGCAGCAGCTTCGAGACATAGTAATTGTCCATCGAATGCATCGAGGTTAGGTGCGAGCCGGCGACCCGGCCACCGAGCCCGAGGCGCACGGTCTCCGCAGCGAGAGTCTCGATATGCCGCGACATCGGATCGTCGGTCTCGTCGCAATGCATGTCGACCAGCAGGCCGCGCTCGGCGGCGATCTGCATGAGCGCCCGGACCGATTCCGCGCCGTCGGCCATGGTGCGTTCGAAATGCGGGATGCCGCCGACCACGTCGACGCCCTTGTCGAGGGCACGCAGCAGGTTCTCCCGCGCCTTCGGGTAGCGCAGGAAGCCGTCCTGCGGAAAGGCGACCAGTTGCAGGTCGAGATAGTCGCGGACCCTGTCGCGCACCTCGATCAGGGCATCGACGGCGAGCAGCCGGTCGTCGCAGATGTCGACATGGCTGCGAACAGCGCCGATCCCCTGGGCGACCGCCATGTCGCAATAGGCGAGCGCGCGGTCGACCAGCGCCTCGTGCGTCAGATGCGGCTTCAATTCGCCCCACAGGGCGATGCCCTCCAGCAGCGTGCCGCTCTCGTTCATGCGCGGCAGGCCGAGCGACAGCGTCGCGTCCATGTGGAAATGGGCGTCGACGAAAGGCGGTGTGACGAGCTGACCGGTGGCGTCGATCTCGCGGCCCGCCTCGACGTCGAGCGCCGGTCCGATGGCGGCGATCCGGCCGTCGCTGACGGCGATATCCTGGCCCTGCCGGCCGTCCGGCAGATTGGCCCCGCGAATGACAAGGTCGACCGGCATTCTAGCGCTCCCCTTTCCGGAACGGGATCAGCAGCGCCTTCGGATAGGCGGCCCGGCGCGACATGATGATCAGGGCGACGATGCTGAGCAGATAGGGCGCCATCAGGAAGAACTGATAGGGAATGATCACGCCCGAGGCCTGCTGCACACGGATCTGCAGGGCGTCGAAGGCGGCGAACAGGAGCGCGCCGAAGAGCGCCTTGCCCGGACGCCACGAGGCGAAGATGACCAGCGCCACGCAGATCCAGCCGCGCCCGTTGATCATGCCGAAATAGAAGGCGTCGAACACCGATATCGTGAAGAACGCGCCACCGACCGCCATCAGCGCGCTGCCGACCATCACCGCGCCGGTGCGGACGGCGAACACGTCGATGCCCTGCGCCTCGACCGCCATCGGATTCTCGCCGACCATCCGCACCGTCAGGCCGAGCGGCGTCCGGTAGAGCAGCCAGGCGACCGCCGGCACCACGAGATAGGCCACGTAGGTCAGCGGCGACTGGTTGAAGAGCGGCCCGCCGAACAGGGGAATGTCGGCAAGGTAGGGGATCGCGTAAGGCTGGAACGGGACGATCTTGGGCGGCGTCGTCACGTCGGGAAGGAAGACCCGGAAGGCGAAATAGCTGAGCGAGGAGGCGAACAGCGTGATTCCGATGCCGGAAACATGCTGGGAGAGCCCGAGATAGACGCTGAAGATCGCGTGCAGCAGGCCGAACAGCGCGCCGACCGCCGCCGCGACCAGAACCGATGTCCACAGGTCGCCACCCTGGTAGACCCAGAGCCAGGCGATCATGGCGCCGAAGGTCATGATGCCCTCGATGCCGAGATTGAGCACGCCGGCGCGTTCGCAGATCAGTTCGCCGAGGGTGCCGAAGATCAGCGGCGTCGCCATGCGGATCATCGCCGCCCAGAAGCCCGCCGCGAGGAAGAGTTCGAAGAATTCCATCGCCGTCCCCTTCAACCCCGACGCAGCCGGTAGCGGGTGAACAGCATGCTCGCCAGCACGCAGAGCAATGCCGTCGCGGTGATCACGTCCGCCAGGTAGTTGGAAATCGACATCGCCCGGCTCATCGCGTCGGCGCCGTTGTAGATCGCGGCGATGAAGATCGCCGAGGCGATCACGCCGAGCGGATGCAGCCCCGCCAGCATGGCGACCGCGATCCCGGTGTAGCCGAAGCCGGGCGAGATATCGAGGGTCAGGTAACCCTTGAGCCCCGCAACCTCGGTGACCCCGGCAAGCCCCGCCAGGCCGCCGGAGATCAGCGCCGTCCTGAGGATCACCCGGTTCATCGGCAGGCCGGCGAAGCGCGACGCCTCCGGGTTCAGGCCGACGGCGCGGATCTCGAAGCCCCAGCGGGTGAAGCGCATCAGCGCCCAGACCAGGACGGCGACGGCGACGGCGATCACGAAGCCGGCATGCAGCCGGGTTTTGGCGACCAGCAGCGGCAGCGTGCCCTCGTCGACGACCGGCGCGGCCTGCGGCCAGCCCATGGCGAGCGGGTCCTTCCACATGCCGAAGAGCAGCCAGTTGGCGAACAGGAGCACGACGAAATTGAGCAGCAGCGTCGTCACCACCTCGTCGACCTGCAGGCGAACTTTCAGGATCGTCGGGATCAGCAGGAGGATGCCGCCGGCGATGGCGCCGATCACGAACAACGTCGGGATCATCAGGTAGGGCGGCAGCGTGAAGGCGCCGGTCCCGAGCCAGGTAACCGCCATCGCGCCGGCGTAGAGCTGGCCCTCGCCGCCGATGTTCCAGAGCTTGGCGCGGAAGGCGACGGCGACGGCAAGACCGGTCAGGATCAGCGGCGTCGCCCGGGTCAGCGTCTCCGAAAGAGCGAAGACGGAGCCGAGCGCGCCGCGAACCAGGCTGGCATAGGCCGCCCCCACCGGCGCGCCCGCCCAGACGATCAGCCCGCTGGACAGGAACAGCGTGACCACCACCGCGGCGACCGGCGCCATGACGCCGAGCCAGGCCGGCGTCGTTTCCCGGGGTTCAAGCCGCATGGCCCGCGCCTCCCTGTGCGGCGGCACCGCTCATCATCAGGCCGAGCTCGGTGAGACCGAGCCCCTCGACCGGCCGCGACGCGCTCAGCGTGCCCTGGTACATCACCGCGACCCGGTCGGAGATCGCCAGCAGTTCGTCCAGGTCCTCGGTGATCAGGATGACGCCGGCGCCGCGCGCCCGGGCGGCGAACAGCTGCTCGTGCACGTAGGCGGCCGCCCCGACGTCGAGGCCCCGCGTAGGCTGGTTGGCCAGAATGACCGCCGGTTCCCGCGACAGCACGCGGGCGAGAATCAGTTTCTGCATGTTGCCGCCGGACAGCGAACGCGCGAGCGCCGCCTCGTCGGCACCGCGAATGTCATAGCCCCGGATCAGCGCCTTCGCATGCTCTGCGATCGCCCGGAAGCGGAAGATCCCGAACCGCTGGAACCGTGCCGAGCGATAATCCTCGAGGATCAGGTTCTCCTCGGGCGTCATGTCGCCGACGACGCCGAAGCGGTGGCGGTCCTCGGGCACTCGCCCGACCCCGCTCGCGACCATCGCCGCCGGCTCGGCGCGAGTCACCGGGCGCCCGAGCAGTTCGAGGCTGCCGCTCGCCGCGACCGCGAGCCCGCTCATGAGCGCGGCGAGCGACCCCTGTCCGTTGCCCGAAACGCCGGCGATGCCGAGGATCTCGTGCTCGCGGAGTTCCAGGTCGACGGAACGGAGCGCGGGCTGCGCCTCGGCCGCGGCCACGGATACGCCGGCAAGGCGGAGCACCGTCTTGCCCGCCGCCATTGCCTGGCGCTTCGGCTGGGCGACCTCGCGGCCGACCATCGCGGCGGCAAGGGCCTCGCGGCTGGTCTCGGACTTGCGAAAATTGGCGACCACCTTGCCGCGCCGGAGCACGGTGACCCGGTCGGCGATTTCCATCACCTCGTTCAGCTTGTGCGAAATGAAGATCACCGAGAGCCCGTCGGCGACCATCTGGTGCAGGGTCTCGAACAGGGTGGCACTTTCCTGGGGGGTCAGCACCGCGGTCGGCTCGTCGAGGATCAGCACCCGGGCGTTGCGGTAGAGCGCCTTGAGAATCTCGACCCGCTGGCGCTCACCGACCGAGAGTTCCTGTATGCGGGCATCGGCGCGGACCGCGAGGCCGAAACGGTCGGCGAGTTGGGCCAGCCGCGCGCGAGCCGCCTTGTGGTTCTGGCGGAGCGCGAAGAGCGGCTCTGCGCCGAGCACGATGTTCTCCAGCACCGTCATGTTATCGCCGAGCGTGAAATGCTGGTGGACCATGCCGATACCGACATCGATAGCGGCCCGCGGCGAACCCGGCGGGAGGGTCTGGCCGAAGGCCTCGATCGAACCCGCATCGGCCACGTAATGGCCGAACAGGATGCTCATCAGGGTGGTCTTGCCGGCACCGTTCTCGCCGAGCAGGGCGAGCACTTCACCGCGCCGCAATTCGAGCGAGATCGCATCGTTCGCGAGCAGCGCCCCGAACCGCTTGGTGATGCCGTCGAGGCGGAGCACGAAGGGTGCCTCCGCCGTCGCGGCGGGCTTCACGGGTGTCATCGGCTGGTGGCCCGGCATGGCGGGGCGGCCACCGCCCGGATCGATGGTGATCCGGACGGCGGCACCCGTACTAGAAGGTCGATTTCGGTTCCTCGTCGTTGATCTCGACGGTGAACTTGCCGGCCATGATATCGTCCGCGACCGCGTTGACCTTTGCCTTGACGTCGGCCGGGATCTTGTCGTCGAAACCGTAATAGGGGGCGAGCGTCGCGCCGCCCTTCGCCATCATCGTCCATTCCCGGTAATCGGCGGCCTCGAACGTGCCGGCCTTGACCTGTTCGATGGCATGGCCGAGCGCGCTCTCCATGTGCCAGAGCGCCGAGGTGACGACCACCCCGCCGCCGTTCTCTTCCTTGTTCATGTCGTTGACGTTGCCGAAGGCAATGATGCCTTTCTCGCGGGCGGCATCGACGACGCCGGCGCGCTCGGCATAGAGCACGTCGACGCCCGATTCGATCTGGGCGAAGGCGAACTCCTTGGCCTTGGGCGGGTCGTACCAGGAGCCGATGAAGGACACCTTGAACTGGGCATCCGGCCTGACCGAACGGGCGCCGGCCATGAAGGCATTGAACAGCCGGTTGACCTCGCCGATCGGATAGCCGCCGACCATGCCGATCTTGCCGGTCTTGCTCATGTTCCCGGCGATGATGCCCATCAGGTAGCAGGGCTCGTGAATGTAGTTGTCGAAGACCGAGAAATTCTTGCCGTACGGCTTGCCCGGGTCGCCCATGACGAAGGCGACATTCGGATAGTCGTCGGCCACCTTGCGGGCCTCGCGGCTGATTCCGAAGGCTTCGCCGACGATCAGCTGCACGCCGCTTTCCGCATATTCACGGAGCACCCGGACATAGTCGGTGTTCGGAACCTTCTCCGAGAACTTGTACTCGATCGTCCCGGCCTTTTCGGCGGCGACGAGGGCGCGATGGAGCGTTGCATCCCACTTCTGCTGGATCGGCTGGGTGTAGATACCCGCGACCTTGATCTTGTCGGCCGCGGTCGCCAGGCCGGTCGTCAGTATGGCCAATGGTATCGCGGCAAGGGTGGCAAGCACCGTGCGGCGACGGATATCTGCGAATTGCATGTTCGAAAGCCTCCTTGCTTTTCTACGCGGCGCCGGTTGTATCCGGTCGTCGGCCGTGCTTCGCATGATGCGGAAGCGCCGGCCGTGCGCTTCAGTCGTGAACCCGGATGGTCCGCATTTCGGGCGCCAAAGGCAAGAGCAGAGCAAGAGGCGGGCCAACCCGCGGAGCCCGCTGGATCGGGAGGACGGAACGCCACGGTGGCAATCCCTGCCCGAATTTCGCGCACGCCTGTTCACAAAGCGGGCATCGACGGGACGACCGTGGGTGCCCGGTCCGAACGGCTGTGCTAGCCTTCTGCCGCTTTTTCACAAGACTGGCCGAGGCATGACGATCGACACCACCGCCATGAACAGCACCCGGCGCATCGAGGGCATCTTCCGCGACATTTCGGCCGGCGCCGTCGTCGCCCTCGTCAGCGCCGCCTACAGCCTTTCCTACGCGGCACTGATCTTTTCAGGCCCGCTCTCGGGCGGAATAGCCGCGGGCATCACCGTTTCGCTGATCGGCGCGGCGGTCGGCGCGATCGCGGTGGCGGTGCTCGGCTCCATTCCGGTCGCGATCTCAGGGCCCGACACCGCGTCGATGGCGATCTTCTCCGGCGTCTCCGCGGCGATCGCGAGCAATGCGATGATCGCCGGCGACGCAGATACAGCGATCTTCCAGGTCCTTGCGACCATGACGGTGACGGCCCTGCTCACCGGCGGCGCCCTGCTGGTCTTCGGTGCATTGCATCTCGGCGCCTGGATCCGGTTCATCCCCTACCCTGTGGTCGGCGGCTTTCTCGCCGCCTCGGGATGGCTGCTCTGCGTCGGCGCCATCAACATGATGAGCGGCGACCGGATCGATTTCATGGCATTCGACCAGCTTATCGGCGCGGATTACTGGCCGCGCCTCGGCGCCGGGCTTGTCTTCGCCGCGGTCATGTTCATCGCGACGGTCCGCGTCAAGAGCGCCCTCATGGTTCCGGGTCTGCTCGTCCTCGGCAGCCTCGTCGTTCACCTGGTGCTGCTTGCGACCGGCACCGGGATCGACGAGGCGCAAGCCGGACAATGGCTGCTGCTGCCGCTCGAGAAGCCCGACCTCTGGCTGCCCACCGCCATGTTCGAACCGGGCGCGGTCGACTACGCGCTCATACTCGCGGAATCCGCCGGCATCGCCACGGTCGTTGTCGTCACGACGATGGCGATCCTGCTCAACGCAACGGGACTGGAGGTCTCGTTCGCCACCGACGCCAATCTCGACCGCGAACTGAGGGCAAACGGCGTCGCCAATATCGTTGCCACGGTCGCCGGCGGCCTGCCGAGCAGTCTCGGGGTCAATCGCAGCCTGCTGAACGCCCAGGCCGGGGCGACCGGGCGGACGGCCGGCGTGGCGAGCGGCATCTTCTGTCTCGGCTTCCTGTTCTTCGGCGGCGATCTCGTCGGATACGTCCCGCGACCGGTGCTCGGCGGAACGCTGCTGTTCCTCGGCGTCTCGGTGCTGGTCAGCTGGCTCTGGAAGACCCGGAAGCGGCTCGCCATGCCGGACTACCTGCTGATCCTCGCCATCCTGGTGGTCATCGTGAACGAGGGCTTCCTCGCCGGCGTCGTCCTCGGCGTCGTCGCGGCCTGCCTGATCTTCGCGATCAGCTACAGCCGCGTTCGGGTCATCAAGAACGATCTGACCCGGGCTGAATATGCGAGCCATGTCGACCGGCCGCAGAGCGAGGGGCATGCGCTCTGCGATCACGGCTCGCAGATCCGAATCCTCGCGCTTCAGGGCTACCTGTTCTTCGGGACCTCGAACCGCGTGTTCGAAGCGGTCAGAAACGCGATCGAACATCCGGGCAAGGAGCCGATCCTGGTCGAGATCCTCGATTTCCGCCTCGTTTCCGGCCTCGATTCGTCGGCCGTCTATTCGTTCGTCAAGTTACGTCAACTGGCCGAGCGCCATGGCATGTTCATCCTCCTGACCGGCCTCTCCACAAGGATCCGGGAGGCCCTCAGGCTCGAGGGCCTGCTGCAATCCGACGACGACAGGCTGCTTGAATTTCCCGACCTCGATCATGGTCTCGAGTGGGCGGAGAATGTGGTGCTCGCCGAGGACCGCACACTGATGGCGGAAGCGGCCTGTCCGTTCTCCGAATGGCTCGGCCGGACGCTCGGACAGGAGAGACTGGCAGAATCGCTGATGCGCTATTTCGAGCGACTCGAACTGGCTCCGGGTGCCAGGCTTTGCGAGGAAGGCGCTGAGGCCGATACCATCTACTTCGTCGAATCCGGACGGATCAGCATTCTGCTGGAACGCCCGGACGGTCCGCCGATCCGCCTCCGCTCGATGATCGGCCATACCATTGTCGGCGAAGTCGGTTTCTATCAGCGCGCCGTGCGCACTGCCTCGGTTGCCGCGGACGAGGCGGCGGTCGTGCACAGCCTGTCGCGATCCGCCTTCGAACGCATGGAGGCGGATGAGCCGGCGCTTGCCGCCGCCTGTCACGCCATGATCGCACGCGTCATCGCCGACCGGCTCGCTTTCTCGAACGCCGAGATCCTCGCCCTGCAACGCTGAGCGGTCGATCGGCCTACGGAGAATCCGAGAGTTTCGGGTCATCGCCACCGAGGCCCATCTCGCCCGGCAGGGTCACGGTCAGGTCACTGGACTCGTCAAGCAGCTGATAGGGCCCC
Organism: Oceanibacterium hippocampi; assembly: GCF_900172325.1. Classification (GTDB taxonomy): domain Bacteria; phylum Pseudomonadota; class Alphaproteobacteria; order Sneathiellales; family Sneathiellaceae; genus Oceanibacterium; species Oceanibacterium hippocampi. The sequence continues at coordinate 67,869 of NZ_FWFR01000001.1, forward strand.
AGGTTCGGATTGGACGTGCCGTAGTCCGGCTGGATCTCGATACCGAGCGATCGGCTGGAAACACGCTGGGACGAACCCAGGTCAAGCGGCTCGTCGTCCGAACTGAAGTGGAGGAACGGCGTCTGATCGGTCGGCTGGACCGACGGAAGAAAGGCGCAGCGCGGCATGCAGGGCGTGAAGAAGGTGACCCGCCCGATGAAGAAGCCGGCGACGAAGCCCCGGACCATGCGCACGGTCCAGTCGATGCCGTCGAAACTGCCATAGCCGGTCAGGGCGCCGCCGGCGAAGGCGGTGGGATAGGCGGCAAGATTGAAGACGAGCCCGAACATCGCCGACCCGAGGCCGCTGACGAAGGCGTTCCGCGCACGGGAATCGCCCGCCCATCCGCCGGCCAGCCTGGCCGTGGCAAAGGCCGCGAGCGTGCCGACGAAGCCGCCGATCGCCCCGCCGAGGGCGTTGTGCAGATAGACGATATTGTTGAAGTCGATGGCCTCGAGACCGGCGTAATACGGGATGCCGCCGGAAATCAGTGTCGCGAGGTCGAGGAAGAACGCCCCCATGACGGTGTTCAGGGTCGAGGTGACGAAGGCATTCGTCCAGAAGCTCGGCTGACGCGGCTTGATCACCTTGTCCTGGACCAGGAACGACAGCCCGAAGAAGAGCCCGTAGTAGGCTGTGATGCCGACGACGTTGGCGAAGAAGCCGAGCGCACCGCCGCTCCAGCCGATGGCGAGCGTCTGCAGCGAACCGGCAACCGCACCGACGACTGTCGCGACCAGGCCGGTCGCCAGTGGTGACAGCGTCCATTCCGGCAGGGCCGCGCGCCCGTCCGGATCGATGAACTGGACCGGGTCCGAGAGCGCATAAAGATACGGATCGGCACTCTGCCAGGCCGGGTCGGGACTGACGAAGCGCCGGATATCCGGATCGTAGTCGCGGGCCTGGAACTGCACGAATCCGGTATCGCCATCGATCTCCTCGCCCGCCCATTTCGGGCGGAAGACATCCTTGCCGCCGGTGCCGGCATCGCTTTCGAGGCGACCGTAGGCATCGAACGACATCGTCGCGACGAGCGCGCCGTCCTGGTTCGTGACCGCCCGGACATTGCCGAGGTAATCCTTGTGAAAATGCAGGATGCTGCCGACCACGGGAAGGCCACTCCCGCCGGAGAAGGCCGCGTGGACGGGCGCCGGGACGGTCGCGCCGACCAGAGCGACGATCGCCATCGGCGCCGCATGACGGAGGTGGCGATAGGCGCCGCCGCCGGGCAGGGCGGCATCGGAACGGAGCACTCCGATCCACCAGAACAGCACCGCCAGCGCGAAGACGCCAAAGGCAATCGGGCCGAACCCGGGCGTTGTCGCGAGGGCGGCCATGGCGGCCGTGGCATGGAGGCGGAGCGCGGCCATGCTCAACGGGTCGTAGAGGGCGGCGCGGGCTTCCAGTGCCGCCGGACCCTGGTGCGGCGGGCGCACGCCTGGCGGCACGGCGCCGGACTGACGGCTGCCCGAGCCGCTTTCGGTCATCGCGATCAGGCGGCCGTGATCACCGATCACGTAACGGGTGTGCTGCTGCCTGCCATCGGGCAGGATCGTGACCTCGTAGAGCGGCCCGACATGGATCGTTCGCGTTCCATCCGGAGCCGTCCTGGTCAGGCGGTGTCCGTTGTGGTCGTAGCTGTAGGTCGCCGTCCTTCCGCCGCTCTCCGTAGAAAGCATGCGGTTCTCGACGTCGAAGACGTAGTGTCGGGTGGCATCGCCCAGGCTCCGCGTGGCGATGTTTCCGTTCGCGTCATACTCCAGCGTCAGGCCATCGCTCCGGCCGGTAAGCAGATAGGGGCGCGCCGTGTCGTAGCTGTAGGTGAGTGTCGTATCGCCACGGGTTTCGGAAACGATCGCGCCGGCACCGTTGAAGGCGAAGCTGCCCTGTTCGCCGCCATTGCTGCCCGAGATCCCGCTCAGACGGCCGAGGCCGTCATAGGAGAGCGCATAGGTGCGGGCGCCCGAAACACCGGCGATCACCTCCCTGATGCTCGCCGGCAGGTCGAGTTCGTCTCGGAAGGCGATGCTTTCCGTATAGATCGGGCCCGATGCGCCGGTGACCGCGACACCGCCGCTCCGGCCGAGCATGTCGCGCGGTCGCTTCTCGGTGACGCCGTTGGCGAAACTTACGGTTTCCGCCTGTTCGAACAGGCCGTAGTCGGAATAGCTCACCACCGGCCGGGTCTGGCCATCCCAGGTCATCGCCTGGCGGGCGCCATTTCCGTAATAGCTCAGTGCGAGCTTCTTCCCGTCCGGGTAGGTGATCGCCGTGACGAGTCCGCCGGCATTGCGCTGGAATATCGTGTCGAACAGATCGCTGCCGGCGTCGCCGGCAAGAGTCAGTCGCTGCAGCGAGACCAGGCCCGAGGCGTCGTAGGCAAAAGTGAGCTTGTTGCCGTCCGGCAGGGCCACGCCCGTGACCCGGCCGATCGGGGCGTTGTAGCGGAAGCCGTTCGCCCCGTCGTAACTGTAGACATAGCCGCCGCCGCGATCGCTCGATTTCCGGGTTACGCGGCCGAGCGGGTCGTACTCGAAACTCAGCGTCTCGCCGTTCCGCACCGACGCGCGGCGCAGACCGCGCCCGTCATAGACTTCGACCGTGAGGCCTGTCGTCGCGTCGTCCCGGCGCACGACATTGTCACGCCCGTCATAGACGAAGCTCGTCTTGCCGCCCTGTGGATCGCTTCGCGAGATCAGCCTGCCGAGCGCGTCGTACGTCATCCGCGTCGGCTCGCTCGCCGGCAGGCTTCGTTCGACGACCTTGCGCCGGAATCCGTCATAGACGGCTTCGGCGACCTTCAGCCATTCGACAGTGCCGGCCTCGTTCACGCGGCGGCGGCGAAGATCGACATATTCGCTGCCGTCCTCATAGGCGAATTGCCGAGTGATGCGCTCGATCCGCCCATTCGGATACACCCGCGTTTCGAGCCGCCCCGCGTCGTCGTAATTGAGATCGATCCAGTGCGGTGCCTTGGCCGGCTTGCCCGACAGGGTCGCCGCGAAGGGCAGCGACATGCCGCTCTTCCGCTGGAGACCGTCATAGGCGGTCTGCTCGACGCGCCAGATGCCGTCGCTGGCGGTCGTCGGCTGCATCCGCCATTCGGCAATGACCCGGCCGAGCGGATCGATGTAGCGCCGCGTCTCGGTGACCCGGCCATCAAGGCGCTGGGTCTCCGACCAATAGAAGCGCCCATCCTTCTCCTGCTTCAGGTGCTTCGATTTGAGCAGGACCAGCGGCGCGCCGGGCGGCGTTGCCATCGTCGCCGTGGTCCAGCTTGCCGGGTCGGCGAGGTTCGGCCCCCAGACGTCGGCCGGATCGCCGAACGGGTCGAGGACGATCCGCGTGATCTCGCCGTTGAAGCCCTGCTCGGCGACCATCCGGCCGTGCGCCGGGTCGACCTGGTCCTTCCGCATGTAGCGTCGTCCGTCGCCGAGATCGAAGAGGCGGGCGACCGGAAAGGCGCTGTAGTCGCTGTCATAGGTCGTGGTCGTGACGAGGCCGCGCGGATCCTTCACGCGCACGACGTTGCCCCAGCTGTCGAGATTGAGCGCGGTCCGAAGGTAAACCGCGGATGGCCCCTCGCCGCTCTGCCATTCGAGCACGTTGATGACGTCGAACACCGGCGGCTTCGGCTGCTGCCCGGAGAAGGAATAGGTGATCCGGGTCTCGCGGAGCGGCGTGCCGGCGGGCTTCGGGACCAGGCCGGGATAAACCGCTTCGGCGGTCCGGTAGTCGAGGATTCCCTGCAGGGGGGTGTCGCTGCCCTGGTTGAAGCGATCGGCGTTGAGGTAGCTGGTGAACCGGGTCGTTTCGTCGCCTTCCGGACCGCCGATCCGGTCGCGTGCGACCGAGGCCGTCATGCCGTTCGCCTGGTAGGTATAGGTCGCGAGATGACGGCTGAGCGTGCGCCCCTGCTCGCCGAAGTTCGTCGTCGTCTCACTGGCGAGGACGGCACCTTCGCGCACCGCCGGGTTCTGCGTCGACGGCAGCCGGGCATAGCTCAGCGTCGTCAGGTCGCGGAGATAGAAGAAGCGCGGCGCGACGGTACCGCCGCCCGGCACCGCGACACAGCCGGCGACCTCCGGACAACCGGTCGCGTTGACCGGCAACGGCGCGGCCAGCGTCCCCTCCTTGACCGTCTGGCCGATATAGGGGTAGCGCTGGGAGAAGGCGCGGTACCAGCCGGCCCGGGTTTCACTTTCCCATTGCACGATCTCCGAGAATCCGAGCCAGCCGTAGTTCCGGTCGAGCTTCGCGCCGCGATAGCGGCGCAGCGTGCGATAGTCCCGCCAGCGACCGCCGGCATCGCGATAGCGGACCGACCAGGCGCCGACGACGCGAAGCGGCATGGCCGCGCGGACGATGTCCGGCGCCGCATCCTCCGGATCGAATTCGTGGATCTCCTCGCCGCCCGACAGCGGCTGGTAATCGACCGCGATCTCCTTGCCGAGCCCGTCGCGGAACGCCACAACAGCCGGCTGGACAAGGGTCGAACGATAGATCGCCCGGCGCTCCTCGACATCGTCACAGGTATCCCCGAGCGGGATCGATTCATCCTCGATGGCCACGTCGCAGACGCCGTTCACGTAGTCGTTCAGACCGTCGCCGTCGACATCGAGGTAGTCGCCGACCTTGTAGGTCCCGAGCGCCCAGGCGTTCCGGCCGAGCAGCGGTGACAGGGTCTCGGCGGTGTCGAGCAGCGAACCGGGCAGGCGGACGTCCGTCTCCTCCGCGAACATTGCCTCGCCCGGCAGACCGGTGCCGTAGCGCACCGCGCAGTTCCGGTCGATGTCGCAATCCTCCTCGACCCAGTCGAGGCGGCCGTCGCCGTTGATATCGACCAGCGCGGGCGAATCGGCCTCGGTCTCGCCGAACACGCCTTCCGGCAGCTGCCCGGCCTGGCTGCCGTCGACGAAGCCGCGACCGGTGCCATAGAGCACCCGGCAATCGGCGCTCTCGTCCGGGCAATGGCCGCGCGCCCAGTCGAGGTTGCCATCGCCGTTCAGATCGGCGAGCAGTGCGATGTCGCCATGCTCGTCGAACAGCGGTCCGGGCAGCGTGAAGAGAGGCGTGCTCGCGAATCCGGCACCGGTGCCCGCATAGACCCCGCAACCCGCTTGCGGACAATCCGCGACCTCGGCAACGTCCGGCAGGCCGTCCCGGTTCAGGTCCGCGATGATCGCGCTCGGCACGCCGTCGCGCGGCGCCATGCCCTGCAACCCCCAACGAAAGGCGATCGGGGTGTCGTCAAAGCTCCCGTCATCCCGCTGCAGGTACAGGCCGCAGGCGACACCGTCGCCATCGCATTCGACATTGAGATAATCGGCCCGGCCGTCGCCGCTCAGATCGATCAGCCGGGCCGAGATGACCGGCGTGATCACGTTGGCGAATACCGGGAGATCGCGCCGCGTCTCGATCACGTTGCGGACCAGCCGCCCGGGCAGAACGCCACTCCGGGTCGGCGACAGGCCCCTGCCGCGCCCCATATTGCGATACCAGGCGCAGGGTGCCTGCTGACCGGTGCCGCAATCCGCCTCGGCATAATCGACAAGGCCGTCGCCATCGACATCGACGGTCACGCCGAGCAGTTTCCGGGTCCAGGGATTGGCGCCGAGGACGGCCTTGTACTGGGCCCGGAACAGGTCTCCGGAAGTCACGAAACGTTCGCCGTCGCCGTAGCTGATCCGGCATGCCTCGCCGTCGCACTCGCGGGGCAGGTAGTCGAGCAGGCCGTCGCCGTCGATGTCGATCAGGTCGCCTTCCTCGCGCGCCCGGGGTCGGCGGAAGAAATCGACCAGCCGGTCGCCGCTGCCACCCGCGACTTTCTGCCAGAGCCAGGTGATGGTGCCGCCGAGCAGCGCCCGGTACTTGCCTGCATCGTCGAAATAGGCGTAACGGCGGAGATCGCCGGGCAACTGGTAGTCGGTCGCGCTGGAAAAGCCGGCATCGCCGAGCGCCCATCTGAATTGCGTCGGCGCGAGACAGGCCCAATCCCGGGCCTCTATCTCGTAAGCGCATTCGGTGATCCGGTTCAGGTAATGCGCGGCCCGGCCGGCCGGGTCGGCCTGATAGGCAAGCGAATAGCGGCGGATCGGCCGGTCGGCGAGCGCCGTGCCGATCGATTCGAGCAGGATCCCGTCGATATCGATCACGCCGCCGCCGCGATAGATCCGGCGGTTCTGCCCGGCCACATCGATCCGGTAGGTGAAGGTGACGATGCGGCGGGCCTTGTCGCCAGCCGTGCCGGCACGATCGTAGGCAACGCGAACCGGATAGCGGGTGCCGGTCTTCTCGCCGCCATAGGTGACGGTGGCGAAATTGCCGAAACGGTCCTCGACCCGCACGAGGAACCACTCGGCGACGACCGAGGCGAGCCCAGGGTCGGCGATCGCCGGGATGACGAAGGCCTGGCCCTTGCCGGCTCCGTCCACCAGTTTGCCGGTCGGCGGCCGGGCGGGATCGAAAACCGCGCCGTACCACTTCTTCGTCCCGTCCTTCAGGCGCACGTGGAAGGCGCAGGGGCCGCCACCGCAATCCCCGGCAGAACGGATATGGGTCCAGCTCTCGACCTCGGTCCGGTAGTCGCCCGGCGCTCCGTACGGCCGTTCGTCGGAAGTCGCCATGAGCTGCTGGCCGCCAAGGCAGAAGCGGTCGCCGGCGTCGTTGCCGACCCCGCCCTTGCGGCCGTTGATCGCCAGGCTGGCGGCGCAGCGGGTAATCGAATCCAGGCCGCCGATCGTCCAGCCGTGGCCGACGACTCCGTTCCCGCCCGCGCTCGAATATTCCAGCGAGAGCGAAGGCGCGATGGCGCCGGTCGCGGGTGGCACCCGGATCGGGATCGAATAGCGGGCCGCGCCCTGGAAATCGTCGACGCTGAACTGGGCCGCGATGGCACCCGGCTGGCTGGTCTCGGCGCGTGGGCCGGCGCCCGCCAGAGCGAACGTCATGATGCCGATCAGCATTGCGGTCAGCCGTGCGGCCGCGCGACACGAAATGCGGGAGGATCGTTCTGTCTGCGACATGGGCATTGCCTGGCTGCTTCGACGCTGTTCCGGCGAACGCTTTCACATCGCGAATTAATATTCAAAAATATATACCAGTGCGTGTATTTGCCCCGCCACACCGGCTCGCCCCTCGCCGGCGCATCAAGCAAATCTTAACGGCGCTGGCCTAGCGTCCTCGTGTGGCAACGCGCCGGGCGTCGTCCCAGCGGCGCCCCGGAAATCCGCCGACCAAGACGAACCCGAGAGACGGGCACAGATGTTCCAGTACGAAATCGCGAATGGCCCGGACTCCCGCCAGCGCCCCGCGTTCGGCGAGCGCGAGCTTTCTCGGCTGTTCCGGTCGCTGCGAATCGCCGTCATCCACGGCGGCGACAAGGAAGATCCCGGCAGCGTGATCTACCGGAGCCACAACCCGCGGACCTGGAAGAGTTACGAGGAAGTCGCCGGCGACATTGCTGCCGCGCTTCGCCGGATCGGCTTCCGCCAGGTCGAGTTGCTGCCCGAGGACATGCGGCTCGGCGACCGCCTGAGGCAGGCCAGGACCCATCTGGCCTGGCTGAACAGTGGCGGCGTTCAGGGCTACAATCCCCTCTGCCATGCGCCGGCGCTGCTGGAAATGCTCGGCATGCCCTATGTCGGGCACAGCCCGCTCAACGCCTCGGCCTTCGACAACAAGCATGTTTTCAAGCGCGAACTGGTTGCCGCCGGCCTGCCGACCTCGCGCTTCATGGCCTGGCGCGGCGGCGGTGGAGCCTTCCGGCCGCACGAAACCGGCCGCTTTCATCGCGCGTTCGGCGACTATGCCGGACCGTTCATCGCCAAGCCGGACTCCGGGCGCGCCTCGCTGGACGTCCATGTCGTCGACGATGTCGAAAGCCTGGTCGACGCGGTCAACGCGATTTACGCCAAGACCCGCAACCTGGTCCTGATCGAGAAATACCTCCCCGGCCGCGAATTCTGCATCGGTGTCGCCGGCCCGGTCGTTTCGCGCGGCGGCGTCCTGGAGCATCTCGGCGCCCCGTTCGCCTTCTCCGCCGTCGAACGACATTTCGACGCCGGCGAACGGATCTTCACGTCGATGGACGTGAAGCCGATCACCGGCCGGCGCTTCCACGCGGTCGATCCGGAATTCGAGCCCGAGCTGGTCGAGGAACTGGGCGCGCTGGCCCGCAAGATCTACATGGAATTCAATTGCGAGACGCTGATCCGGATCGATCTCCGCAGCGATGACAAAGGGCGCCTCCATATCCTCGAGGCCAACCCGAAACCGGACCTCAAACAACCGGGTCCGGACCGCACCTGCCTGCTCAGCTCGGGCCTTGCGCGGGAACGGATGAGCTACGACGACCTGATCTTCTCGCAGATCGCCAACACCCTTCACCTGCTGCTCGCCGACCGCAAGGACACGGTGCCGCATATCGCGGCGCTGGTCGACTGAGCGCGTCGCGATGCAACGGTTCCTGAACAGCGTCCCCATCGCCGCCATCGGCGCACTCTCGCTGCTCCTGCTGACCTATGTCGGATACGGCGAGGCGCTGCGCACCTATTCGGCCTTCCAGCATGAGAGGCTGGCCGCCGAAGGCGAGATCCTGCAGAACGCCATCGAAACCTTCCTGAAGGCGGGCCTGCCCCTCGAACAGTTCATCGGCTTCGACACGATCGCCGAACCGGTCATGCTCTCCGACGACGGGCTTGTCGGGATCACCGTCGTCGACAACGACAGCAGGGTCCGTTTCAGCAAGCAGCGCACCGGCTTCACGTTTCCGCCCGCCGGGGTGCCTTCAGCCGGCGACGGCGGCCCGTCGATGCGCTTCGGCGTCGTCCGCGACGATCTGTACGATCATGTGACGCTTCCGCTCGCGAGCCGCTTCGAACGGCTCGGACAACTTGTCCTGACGGTTCGGAGCGACAGCCTGGTTGCCGCCGTCGATGCCCGCTTCCGCGATCTTGTCCGGATCGTCGGGCTGCTCACCCTCGCCATTGCCGTCATCGCCCTGGCGATCGAGGTCGCCGCGCGACGGCGGCCGATCTTCTGGCACAGGATCGTATACGGGGCAGTCTTCCTCGTCATGGCCAGCCTGGTCACATGGTCGATCGCATCGCTCTATTCCGAGGCAGTTCAGGGCAAGGCGGCGGCACTCGGCAATTCGCTCGGCCAGCGCCTCGGCCAGGTTTTCGCGCTCGACCTCGACCTCTCCGATATCGACGGCCTCGACACGACCTTCGCCGATTATCGGCGGCTCAATCCCGAGATCGGCGAAATCGCCCTGATCCGCGACGGTCGGATCGCGATCGGTACCGATCCGCAACGGCTCGGCGCCGCATGGCTGTCGAACCCGGATAATTTCGAGTACCTGGCGGCGGTCGGCGACGGCAACGCGATCCGTCTCGCGGTGGCGGTGCCGTACGACGTGATCCTCGGCAAGGTCGCACGAAGCGTGAAGAACTTCGCCGTGCTCTTCGTCGCCTGCGCCTTCCTGGCGCTCTTGCTCATGCAGGGCGCCGCCGTAACCCGGCAACTGCGTGTCGCGACGCGGCCGGGCGAGCAGGCCCCCGGGTTGACGGAGCCCGAGATCGGGGACCTGAAGCTCGCGCTGGTGACGCCGATCTTCTTCCTCGCGGTCTTCGTCGAGGCGCTGAACGCCGCCTTCCTGCCCGGGCTGATGGCCGAGATCGCAGAGGGCGCCGGCATGCCGGGACAGGTCAAGGACCTGCTTTTCATGACCTATTTTCTCGGTTTCGCCGCGATCCTGGTTCCTGCGGGGCGTCTGGCCGAACTGCGGGGGCCGCGACCATTGATGCTGGGCGGACTGGCGCTCGCCGCGTGCGGGCTCCTCATCATGGCATTTGCCCACGAGCTTCCTCTGGTCGCCGCCGCACGGGCCTTCTCGGGTATCGGTCAGGGCGCCCTGTTCATCGGCGTGCAAAGCTACATCCTGCGCATGGCGCAGGAATCGAAGCGGACCCAGGGGGCCGCGATCATCGTCTTCGCGTTCAACGGCGCGATCATTTCCGGCTCGGCCATCGGCGGCCTGCTGGTCGCCTACATGGGGCCGGAAGGGGTCTTCCTGGTCGCCGCGGCGATCACCGGTCTTACCTTCCTGAACTGCTTCCTGCAGATCGCCGATCTCGGCCCGTCATCGCCCGACGCGGCCGCCGCCGGCGGCATCGGCCGGACCCTGGCCCGCATGGGCGGCGACCTGAAAGCGCTGATAGCCGACCGGGATTTCCTTCGAACGATGCTGCTGATCGGCATTCCGACCAAGGCCGTGCTGACTGGCGTGGCGATTTTCGCGCTGCCGCTGGTGCTCTCGGGCGCCGGTTTCGCGAAGGAGGATATCGGCCAGCTCATCATGCTCTACGGCGCCGGCGTGCTGATTGCCAGCCGCCAGGTTTCCCGGCTCGTCGACAGGGTCGGCCAGACCACCCCGGTGCTGTTCTGGGGCGCGCTGCTGAGCGCCCTCGCGCTCGTCGCGATCGGGGCAAGCGGCTCGCCCCGCCTCGCCGCGCTGGTGCCGCTGCCCCATGTCGAGCTGGCAACTCTGGCCATCGGCGTCCTCACGCTCGGCCTGGCGCATGGCTTCATCAATGCCCCCGTCGTCACCCATGTCTCGCGCCTTCCGGTTTCGATTGGCATCGGCTCCGGTTCGGCGACCGCGACCTATCGCTTCCTCGAGCGGCTCGGCCATGTCGCCGGCCCGCTCCTTCTCGGCCAGTTCCTGCTCTGGACCGACCACGACCCGCTGACCATCGCTTACGTCGGCGCCGCCATCGCGGCAATGGCGCTGCTTTTCGTGATCCCGCTGGGCGGTTCCCGGCCCCGGTCCCTGTCCTCGGCAAGCGGCGGGGTCTGATACGATGACGACAGCCCGCCGCCACATCCTGCTCGCCTGGCTGTTCCTCGCCGCCGGGGCCTCCGCCTCGCCCGCCTGTGCCGGGGCGCTGACCGACTGGTTCGCCGTCGACGACGCGGTCGCCCACGACTGGCGCCACCTGACGACCGACGACGGAAAATCGGTGACATTGTTCCGGGCCGATGCGGGGGACGCGCCCTCGAAACGCATCTTCGTGCTCTACACGAAGCGCTCCTCTGCCTATGACACCGCGATCAGCCGTGTTCTGCGTGTCCTGGCCCAGAAGGATGTCGATGCCAGCGTCACAGCCGCCATCTTCGACGGCGACGCGGCCGGGGGCGAACGACTGATCGCCGAGGCCGTCGCTCAGCGTTACGACCTGATCTACAGCATGGGCTCCGCGGCGACCGCCTTCATGCATGACCGCTTCATGGGCGGGCCGATCCCGGTGGTGACGATCTGCTCGAAGGATCCGGTCCTGCTCGGCCAGCTCGACGATTACGACAGCGGCAGCGGCAGGAACTTTGCCTACACCTCGCTGAACGTCCCGGTCGAGGTCCAACTCGCCTATCTGAACCGGCTCAGGCCCGATCTCAAGAACCTGGTGCTGCTCTATGCCGAGCAGAATGTGAGCGCGGTCGAAACCCAGGTCCGACCGATGGCGACCCTGGCCGCCGCCGCCGGGATCACGGTTCGCGAACTCGGCGTCGCCGAGCGCGGCAACGCCGGAGCGGAACTGGCCCTGCGGATCCCCGCCATGCTGACGAGCCTGCGAGAGAACGACCCCGAACTCGATGACAGCATCTTCTGGGTGACCGGGTCCACGTCGGTCTTTCGCGAAATCGCGACGATCAACGCCCATGCCGGGCCGGTGCCGGTGCTGTCGGTCGTGCCCGAGGTCGTTGCCGAGGGCGACGAGAGCGCCGTCATCTCGATCGGCGTCAGCTTTGAAAGCAACGCCCACCTGGCGGCGCTCTACGGGATCGCCGTGCTCGACGGCGCCGAGCCCGGCGCCATGCCGGTCGGCCTCGTCTCGCCGCCGGACATCGCGATCAATTTCCGCCGCGCCCGCCACATCGGACTTCGGGTGCCGTTCTCCTTCCTCGAGGGGGCGAGCACGATCTATGCCCCCGACGGCCGGGTCGTGCGCGAGAACGGCAAGAACCTCGCCAGGAAGTTGCCTTCCGACGGCTGACGCGCCGCTGCCGCTATTCCGCCCGCAGGTAACCGCGCAATGCCTCCGCCAGGTGGTCATAGAGGCGGCGCACCGGGCGGTTCAGCCGCAGGTTGCCATGCATGACCAGCCACATTTCCATCGTCGGCCGGAAATCGTCCGGCAGGACAGGCAGCAACGCGGGATCGCGTGCGGCAAGCGGGACCTGCATGCCGCCGATTCCGGCCCCGGCCCGTAGCAGGGCGTGCTGCGCAAGCTCGCTGTCTGTACGGAAGGCCAGCCGCTCGCGCTGCATGTCCGGCGCATGGTCACGGAACAGCCGGCCGAGCAGCGCGTCATCGTCCGGCCCGATCAGCGTGTGTCCGGCAAGATCGGCGACAGTCTTCGGCAGGCCGTGACGGCGGGCATAGTCGCGATGGGCGAAGAGTCCGAGACTGACCGTACCGAGCTTCTGCGCGACATAGCTCGCCTGCGTCGGCCGGATCATGCGCACGGCAATGTCGGCCTCGCGCCGTCCCAGATCCTCGTTCCGGTTCGAGAGCGCGAGTTCAACCGCGATCCCCGGGTTGTCAGCGCCGAAACCGGCGAGTACCGCGGGCAGGATTTCGGCGCCGATCACGTTGCTGGCCGTGACCCGGACCGTCCCGCCCTCTTCCGCCCCGGCGCCCGAGATCGCCCGGCCGATCGCTGCCCGTGCCGCCGCCATCGATGCCGCATGCGGGGCGAGCAGTTGTGCCGCTTCGGTCGGCGCCAGGCCATGGCGCGAGCGTACGAACAGGGTCGTCCCGTGCGCCGTTTCCAGGGCGTCGATCCGGCGTCCGACCGTCGGCTGCGTACTGCCGAGCAGGCGTGCCGCACCCGACAGCGAGCGGGCGCGGAAGACCGCGTGGAAGGCGCGATAAAGGTCCCAGTCGTCGGTTCGGCTCATTATTCATTCTTGTATATCTACTGGTCATTCTTAGCCAATTGATATTCATTCATGATGGCTCGATCCTGTCGGGGAACCGGCTACGGAGGGAACCCATGCCAGACACGATCCTCATCATCGGCGCGACGGGCGGCCTCGGCGGTGCCGCGACGGCGGTCTTTCACCGGCACGGATGGCGGGTCCGCGCGCTGCATCGCGACCCCGTGGCGGCACAGCGGAAGCGGCCCGATCTCGAACATGTCGACTGGCGGGCTGGCGACGCGATGACCGCCGCCGATGTCCGGCGCTCGGCGGCGGGCGCGGCGGTCGTCCTGCATGCGGCGAACCCGCCGGGCTACCGCAACTGGCGGAAGCTCGCCCTGCCGATGCTGGCGCACGCGGCGGACGCCGCCGAGGCGGAAGGGGCCCGACTGATCCTCCCCGGCAATGTCTACAATTTCGGGCCGGACGCCTGGCCCGTCCTGGCCGAGGACGCGCCGCAGCATCCGGCAACCCGGAAAGGCCGCATCCGGGTCGAGATGGAGGCCGATCTCGAAGCGAGGTCGGCCCGGGGCTTGCGGGTCCTGATCGTGCGGGCCGGCGACTTTTTCGGCGCGGACGCGCCGGCCTCCTGGTTCCAGACCGTGATGGTCAAGCCCGGCAAACCACTGCGCAGCGTGACCTATCCGGGCCTGCCGGAGGTCGGTCACGCCTGGGCTTACCTTCCCGATCTGGCAGAGACCATGGTCCGGCTCGCCGAGCGTGAGGACGCACTGCCCCGTTTCGCCCGCTTTCATTTCGGCGGACATTATCTGGAGCGCGGGATCGGCCTCGCGGAAACGATCCGCGAAACAGCCGGAAGGCCCGAGGCGCCCATCCGTCGCTTCCCCTGGCCGCTGGTGACGTTACTGTCTCCGGTCGTGCCGCTGTTCCGCGAGATCGGTGAGATGCGCTATCTCTGGCAAGAGGCAATCCGGCTCGACAACCGGTCGCTGCTGTCGTTTCTCGGCAGCGAACCGCATACCCCGCTGGCCGATGCAGTACGGACGTCGCTCGCCGGACTGGGCTGCCTGGAGGCTCGCTAGCGGCGTCTCAGATTGCGCTGCGGATCGACCCGGCGCCACCGGCGATCTTGGCGGGCAGGCCGGCGACAACCGTCTCGCTCTGCGCCGCCGCCCCCGTTTCCTTGTCGGTCAGCGTCTCGCAGGCGATCCGTTCGCGACAGCGCCGGATCATCTCGGTCGACGGGCGGTCGGACCCGCCGCGAAGCTCGATCACCGTCTGGAAATGCTCGATCGCCGGCTTGTAGCGCCGATTGCGCATCTGTTCGAGGCCCTGCTCGTAGACGGTGATCCAGCCGAAGTCGGCGGTCGGACTGACCGTGTCCTGCATGGCCAGAAGCTCGTAGACGGCCTGAACCTCTTCGCGGCCCTTGACCGCGACATGGTCGAGCTTGCGGGCGATGATGTCGTATTTCGCGATTTCATAGGTCGCCGGCCCGATCATGATCTCGGTGCCGTAGTCCTTGTTCAGCCCTTCCAGCCGGGCCGCGAGATTCACCGGGTCGCCGACCACGGTATAATCGAGTTTTTCCTGCGAGCCGATGTTGCCGACGATCACCCGGCCGGAATTGATGCCGATCCGGGCGCGGAATTCCGGGCGCCCCTCGCGCGCCCATTCGATACGCATCACCTCGAGCAGGCGCTGGCAGTTGAGCGCCGCGCGGCAGGCCGCCACGGCATGTTCGTCGTCCGGCCGCGGGGCACCCCAGAAGGCCATGATCGCATCGCCGATATACTTGTCGATGGTACCGCGATTGACCGCGATCTCGCGCGACATGGCGGTCAGGTAGTCGGCGAGATGCGGCAGGATCCGATGCCCCATCCGCTCGGTCAGTTCGGTGAAGCCGGCGAGATCGCTGAACATGATGGTGAGCGTCTTCCGCTCGCCGCCCGGCTCGGCCAGGATGCCGCGTGCGGTCAACTGGCGGACCAGCTCCGTCGGCAGGTATTTCCGGAACGAACCGAGCCCCCGGCTCATCTGGTATATCGCGGCGGAAAGCCGGTCGATCTCGCTGACGATCGAACGTTCCTCGCTGACCGCGTCGAGTTCGAAGCGCTCGACCCGGCTCGCCTGTCCGATCATCCGGTTGAGCGGACGCACGAACAGCAACTGCGAGACCAGGATCGCCGCCAGCGCGACGATCGCGATCGCCGCGGCCAGCGCGTAAATCAGCTTCCTCGTGTTCTCATTCACCCGGGTCAGGAAATCGCTTTCGGGGACCACGGTACCGATCAGCCAGTCGCCGTGACCGACCGGGGCGAAGGTCACGAAATAGTCGTCGCCGCTGGCCGGGTCGCGATAGGTGGTCTGGCGGGTCTCCCGGAGACTGGCGAGCGGGACATGACCGCTTTGCAGGGCGGCGCTGGCGATCCGCAACAGCGGTTGCCAGGAACTGCCGAGCGTGCGCAGCGCCGCCCGCTCGCCGTCGCCCGCCTGGCTCAGCACCTCGTCGGTATCGGGAAAGGCGATGAGCTCGCCCTCGCCGTTCATGATGAAGGCGGTGCCGTGCTCGCCGACGGAAATCGTCTTCAGGTAGAGCGACAGGCGCTCGAGCTCGATCGCGATCGACACGACGCCGGCGAATTCACCGTCGATATCGAGCGCGAGGGCCGTGTTGATTCCCGGCTTGCCGCTCGACGCGAAGACGTAGACGTCCGTCCAGATCGGACCCGACGTCGCGGTCGCGAGCTTGTACCACTCGCGATCCGGCGAGTAATAGTCGTTCGTGGCGTCCTTGGTCTGGGTGAAATAGAGCTCGTGGCCGTCGCGGACATAGAAGTCGGTCTGGCGAAACGCCTGTTCCCGTGCCGGATCCCAGCGGCTGGTCGCGACCCGGAAATTGACGTTGTCGCGGCGCTGGGCACCGAAGAATCCACCGTCGGGATAGCCGAAGCTGACCCAGGAGAAATGCGAGGACGCCTCGAGGAAGGACAGGAACAGCTCGCGGCGCCGGCGCGGATCCTCGATATCGACGGTCCCTTTCGCCAGCAGGTCGTGCAGCGTCGTCTGGGCGGATTCCGCCTCGGCGAACAGGCCCTGCACCTCCGACTTGATGCCGCCAATGATCTCGCCGTTGAGCTGGCGCGCGATGTCGGCGACATTCTGCCGGGCGGTATATTGCCAGGGGATGTGAACGGCCGCCGCGGCCAGCGCGACGGTCACCAGGACCACGAGGATCAGACTGCTTTGCAGGCCGATACGGAACCGCCGTTCGGGGCGGCCCGTATTGCCGGCCACCTCCGGCCCATCGTCGGCCTGCGCCTTGTTGTAAATGTCGGTCTGCATGTCTTCCCCGCTCCGGCCGCCAGCCGGATTCGCAATTCCACGCACAGTCGAACAGACTTTGCTGAACAGCCCGTTAACGCGCCGTCGGGCGGCCGCGCCCTTTCCTGATGCGCCGCCGCGTGCTATCACCGCCGGCGCCGGGCCGACGCCGCGCGCTGCCGCCTTCGGGGCGGCGCCCCGGACATCGCCCGCCATGATCCGGCGGGAACAGCTGGCCCCGGGCCGCGATCAGTCGAATTGCTGGAGTTTGAGCCGTGTCACAGGCCGCCGCACTGCCCGTCAGGGGCGAAACCGCCGTTGCGAAACGGCGTACCTTCGCGATCATCTCGCACCCGGACGCGGGCAAGACGACGCTGACCGAGAAGCTGCTGCTGAACGGCGGCGCCATCCATCTTGCCGGCGACGTCAAGGCACGCGGCGAGCGCCGCCGGGCGCGCTCTGACTGGATGGAGATCGAGCGCAAGCGCGGCATCTCGGTCACCACCTCGGTGATGACCTTCGAGGCCGGCGAGCATGTCTTCAACCTGCTCGACACGCCGGGCCACGAGGATTTCAGCGAGGACACCTATCGCACGCTGACGGCGGTCGACAGCGCCGTCATGGTGATCGACGCGGCCAAGGGTATCGAGCCGCAGACCCGCAAGCTGTTCGAGGTCTGCCGGCTGCGCGACGTGCCGATCGTCACCTTCATCAACAAGATGGACCGCGAAGCCCGCGAGTCGCTGGAAATGCTCGACGAGATCGCCGAGACGCTGGCGCTCGACGTGACCCCGCTGCTCTGGCCGATCGGCATGGGGCGGAACTTCCGCGGCTGCTACGACTTGGTGAACGACCGCCTGATGGTTTTCGCCGAGGCCGATCGCAAGCGCTTCGGCGCCGTCATCGCGTGCGAGGGACCGGACGATGACAGGATCGGCCAGGTGCTCGATACCGAGGAGCATGCCAAGCTGGTCGAGGATATCGAGTTCGTCCGCGGCGTCTGCCCGCCCTTCGATCTCGAGGCGTATCGCGGCGGACACCTGACGCCGGTGCTCTTCGGCAGCGCGCTGCGCGATTTCGCCGTCACCGAACTGCTCGCGACCGTCGGCGCCTATGCCCCGCCGCCCCGGACCCAGCCGGCCGAGCCACGGGCCGTGACGCCCGAAGAGCCGGCCGTGACCGGATTCGTCTTCAAGGTCCAGGCCAACATGGATCCGAAGCATCGCGACCGGATCGCCTTCTTCCGCATCTGCTCGGGACGGTTCGAGCGCGGCATGAAGCTGACCCACGTGCGCAGCGGCAAGACGATGGCGGTGCATAACCCGATCTTCTTCTTCGCCCAGGACCGCGGTCTCGCCGAGGACGCCTATGCCGGCGACATCGTCGGCATTCCCAACCACGGTACGCTGCGCGTCGGCGATGCGCTGACCGAAGGCGAGGCGTTGCGCTTCACCGGCATCCCGAACTTCGCCCCGGAAATCCTCCGTCGCGTGCGCCTGCTCGATCCGATGCGGGCCAAGCATCTGCGCCGGGCGCTGGAGGATCTGGCGGAAGAAGGCGTCACCCAGATGTTCAAGCCGCTGATCGGCGCCGGCTGGATCGTCGGCGTCGTCGGCGCGCTGCAGCTCGACGTGCTGGCGGCGCGGATCGCCGCCGAATACGAGGTCGAGGCGAGTTTCGAGGCGGCCCCCTACGAGACCGCGCGCTGGGTCACCGCGGCCGACGCCGGCGAAATGAAGCGCTTCATCGACAGCAACCAGGGCTCGATGGCCGAGGATCGTGACGACAATCCGGTCTTCATGGCACGGAACTCGTGGTCGCTCACCCGGGCAATGCAGGACTGGCCGAAGATCACTTTCAGCGCCACCTGCGAGCGTTCGTAGGCGGCGCCGATGCGGAACGATCATCAGGCGGCGCGTGCCGCAGCGGCCGTCGATGAAAACAGGCTCTGGGCCACGCTCATGCAGTTGGCCGAGATCGGCGCGACGGCAAAGGGCGGGGTCCGCCGGCTCGCCTACTCGGCCGAGGATATCGCCGCCCGCAAGCTGCTGATCGCGGAAGCCCGCGACCGCGGCTACGTGGTGCTGGGCGACGCGATCGGCAATCTCTTCATCCGCCGGCCGGGCCGCCGCGACGATCTCGCCCCGGTGATGACCGGCAGCCATCTCGACAGCCAGCCGACCGGCGGCAGGTTCGACGGCGCCTATGGCGTCATCGCCGGTCTCGAGGCGCTCCGCGCGCTCGACGACGCGGGACTGGAAACGCTCCGCCCGATCGATGTCGTCGCCTGGGCAAACGAGGAAGGCAGCCGCTTCCAGCCGGGCACCCTCGGCTCCGGCGCCTTCGCCGGAATCGTCGACTGGCGTGCCTTCGCCAAGGCGACCGACAGCGACGGCACGACCCTGGCGGACGCGCTTGCCGCCTGCCTCGCCGCCTTCCCCGATTTGCGACGGGCCGGGTTCGGCTATCCGATCCATGCCTATCTGGAAGCCCATATCGAGCAGGGCCCGATCCTCGAGGCCGAGGCGATGGAGGTCGGTATCGTCGAGGCGGTCCAGGGACTGCGCGGCTTCAGCATCGATATCGAGGGCATGGAAGCGCATGCCGGTACGACGCCCGAGCGCGACCGCAGGGACGCGATGACCGCCGCGATCGGCCTTATGGGCCAGCTCCGGGCGATCGCCGCCGATCCGGAGGATCGGCTCCGCTTCACCATCGGCCGCTTCGATCTCTATCCGAACTCGCCGAACACGACACCGAGCCGGGTTCATTTCTCCATCGACATGCGCCATCCGGAAGAAACCCGGCTCGACCGGCTGTCGGCCGAAATCGAGGCAATCGTCGCCGGTTACGCTGGCCCCTGCCGGGTCGCACTGGCCGTCGACCACCGGCTGCCCTGCCTGACCTTCACGCCACGCATCGTCGATCTGATCCGCGAGAGCGCGGCCGAGTCCGGCTGCCGTCACCGGGACATCTATTCCGGCGCCTCGCACGACGCGGTGAATATCGCGAAGCTGTGTCCGGCCGGGATGATCTTCGTGCCCTGCCGCGACGGGATCAGCCACAACGAGGCCGAATCGGCGACGCCCGAACATGCCGCCGCCGGCACCCGGGTGCTGGCCGCGAGCCTCGTCAAGCTGGCGAACGAGGCGGCCTGAGCGATCGGCCTAGCCGTAACGGGTCCACTGGTCGCGCGCCGCGGCCCAGCCGGCCACCAGCCCGAACAGCAAGGTATAGCCAATGAGGCCCAGTATCGCGGTCTTGTCGGGCGAGCGGCCGAGTACGACCGCCCAGGCGAGTTCCGCCAGCTCCCGTGTCGGCGTATAGGGCGAGATCGCCGCGACCGGATCCGGCAGGGCCTGCGGCGGCAGCCACAACCCGCCCACGAAGGCGAGCGGAAGGAACAGCATGTTGGCGACCGCGACAGAGGCCCGGGCACTGGTCAGGTAGCCGATGGCGATTCCCAGCAGCGTGAACGGAACCGCGCCGGCGAACAGCACGAGCGCAAGCTGGCCGAGCGTCGCGGCGGAGAACGAGGTTCCGGTGACGGCGCGCGAGACGGCGATGACCAGGGCAGCGGCGCCGAGCGCGAACAGGATCGCGGTCAGCAGCCGGGCCGCGATGCGCGGTCGCGGCGAGGTCGGCAGGGTCTTCAGATACCCTTCCCAGGGCGTTTCGCGATCCTGCGCGACACCGACACCGAACTGGTAGAAGCTGACACCGACCACCGCGTAGACGGTGAAGGAAACCGTGCCGAGTTGTCCGGCGAGCGTGCCGCCACCGGCCATTTCCGCCCCGAAGAAGCTGAACAGCATGGCCGGGAAGAGGATTGTCGGGACCCAATAGCCGGGATTGCGCAGCAGCTCCTTCAGTCCGGCGCGGAAATAGCTGGCGGTCAGGCGCATCGGGAAGCCCCCTCGCCGTCATCGCCGATCGTGCGCAAGGCGCTCTCCAGCGACATCGGTTCGACCTCCAGGTCGCGGAAGGCAACGCCGGACTGCACCAGTGCCCGGACCAGCCGATCCGCGTCGGACGCGACGATCCGGTGGCAGTCTCCGTTGGTTTCAGCCGCGAGGACGGCCGGCAAGGTCGGGCATTCCGCGGCCCGGAAGGTGACCTGCCGAGCCCTGACCCGGTTGCGGATCTCGGCCACGCTGCCGGTCATGGCAATCCGTCCCGTCCGCAACAGGACAATACGGCTGGCCAGCGCCTCCGCTTCTTCCAGGTAATGGGTGGTCAGCAGCAGGGTATTGCCGGCCTTCGCGAATTCCGCCAGGAAGGCCCAGAATTCGCGACGGATGTCGGCATCCAGGCCGGTCGTCGGCTCGTCGAGGAAAACCAGCCCGGCGCCGCCCGCGAAGGCGAGCGCCAGGGCGATCCGGCGGCGCTGGCCACCGCTCAGGCCGCCGCTCTGGCGATCGACGAAATCGCCGAGGCCGAAACGCACGATCAGTTCGTCTGTCGGCCTCGGCGACGGATAATGCGCGCGGACAAGTTCGATCACCTCGCGCCCGCTCAGCCGCGGCGGGAAGGCCGCGTCCTGCGGTGTCACCCCGACGCCGAGCCGCCGCGAGGGATCGCGCGGGTCGCCGCCAAGCAGTTCCGCCTTGCCGCTGTCGGGGCGGCGCAGGCCGAGCATGATCTCCATCGCCGTCGTCTTGCCGGCCCCGTTCGGCCCCAGTAGGGCGAGGATCTCGCCTTTCCGAACCTGCAGGCTGACGCCGTCGAGCGCCTGTGTCGCGCCGAACCTCTTGGTAACCGCGTTCAGGCCGGCGACGATCTCAGCCATTCGCCGCGTCACGCCGCGCCGTCACCTGTTCGAGCAGCCCATCGTAGAGATCGGGTCGCCGTTCCGCGAGATAGGGATAATGCAGATCACGGGCCCGGTAAGCGGCCATGTCGACCGGCGCAACCAGCAGGATTTCGCCGTCCGCCGGGGCCGAGGCGAGCGCCGCCCCGTCCGGCGCGGCGATCAGCGAGAGCCCGGCATGGAGATAGCCGTTCTCGATGCCGCAATGATTGGCATAGGCGATGGCGACACGGTTTTCCAACGCCCGGGCCGGGACCAGCCGCGTCGCCACTTCCTGCGTCCCGCGATCGAGCGCGGTCGGCACGAGCAGCAGGTCGGCGCCCCGAAGCGCCAGGATCCGCGCCGGTTCCGGGAACTCGATGTCGTAACAGATCAGGATCCCGACACCGAGACCCTCGAGGCGGCAGGTGACGAACCGGTCGCCGGGGCGGAACAGACGCTTCTCCTCGGCCCCGTAGAGATGGACCTTGCGATAATTGGCGACAGGCCGGCCGGCCCGGTCGATCGCCTGGGCGCTGTTGTGGACATCGCGGCCGACCCTTTCCGGATAGCCATAGACGATCGCGATCCCGGCCTCGCGGGCGATCTCGCCGACCGTCGCCGCCATCGGGCCGTCCGCCGGCTCGGCAAGTTCCCACATCCTGTCGCCGATGTTGTAGCCGCTCAGGAACAGTTCCGGTGTCACCAGGATCGCGGCGCCGGCGGCCGCGGCCTCGCCGGCGACCCGGCGCAGGCGCCGCAGGTTGGCGGCGACGTCGCCGCTATCGCTGGCCGCCTGCAGCAGCGCCACTGTCACCGGCTTCGAGGCCGGGCTTCCGGTCGGGACATGGTTCGCCATCGCCTACTCCGCCGCTCGCATCCGGTCCTTGCCCGGCTGCGCCAATTCGTTCATCGCCGCTTCGACATCCGTCAGGAAGGTGCTCAGCACCAGTGACGGCCGGGGGTTCCGCCGGGTGATCAGCGCGAAGGTGGAATGATAGCGAAGCTGCTCGGGCAGAAGCGAGCGCATTTCGCCGGCGTCGACCCAGGCCGCCGCGTAGTGGCAGGGCAGATAACCGAGGTAACGGCCCGAGAGGATCAGCAGGGCCTGCGCCTCCATGTGATAGACGGTTGCCGCATGGCGGACGGCGCCGACGCGGGCAATATCCTCCCGCCGCCAGTAGCCGCGGGCGACAACGCGATGCGCCTGAAGGTCGTCCGGCGAGACCTTCTCTTGCGGGAAGAGCGGGTGCAGATGGCCGCAATAGAACTCCAGCGTCTCGTCATGGAGGGGGCGGCTCTCCAGCCCGTCGACCGGGTCCGGAAAGAAGCCGAAGGCAAGGTCCAGCCGTCCGTCCAGGACCGCGCGCTGCAGTTCCTGCGGGCGATCGACCACCAGTTCCAGATGGACCTCGTTCCGGCGCCCGTGAAAGCGACGGATCGCATGATGGATGACCGTCGCCGGGTCGCTGATCACGCAATCGATCATGCCGACCTTGAGATTGCCGAGCAGCCGACCCCGCAGCGCCCCGGTAACCGCCGTGAAGTCATCGATCGCGGCGAACAGGCGCTGGCTTTCGCGATAGACCTCGGCCCCCTTTTCGGTCAGTTCGAAGCCGCCCCGCCCGCGTCGGCAGAGCCGCATGCCGAGACGCCGCTCGAGCGCCGACATGTAGCCGCTGATCGACGGTGCGCTCAGGTTCAGCCGGATCTGCGCTGCCGCGTAGCCGCCGCAATCGACGACCGTGGCAAAAACCCGGAGCATCTTCAGATCGACATCGGCCAGGCCTTGACTGGACATCCCGTTTGCGCCTTCCATCACTTCGACAATTTCAGAACTCAGCTTTTGCCATTTGGAATTTATCAGAAGCAACAGTCGCATTAGTCACGAAACAGGATGATGACGGGAATCCCGAAGGATCGGTCGCGACAGGGCGGCCTTCATAACGGGCAAGTCAGTACAGGGTTGAGCAGAGCGCCCGGCAGCCTGCGAACAGGACGGCCGGACGTGGGGTGTCACGAAGCTGACGCAACAGGAGGCTGTGCAATGAAGACAATCGACAAGACCCACCAGGGCGCGTCCGGGCGCGCTCACGGCGTAACCCGCCGCCATGTGCTGGCCGGCGCCGCCGCGCTTGGCGCGAGCGCCGTCGCGGCGCCCTTTATCCGCCCGGCCCGGGCCGCGGAGCCGCTCAAGGTCGGTACCTACGGCGGCTATTTCGAGGAGAGTTTCGTCAAGCACGTCTATCCGGAATTCACCAAGGCGACCGGCATCGAGGTCCAGTCCATCGCCGAGCCGACCGGCTCCACCTGGCTGGTCCAGCTCGAGAACGCCGCCCGCGCCGGGATTGCGCCGGCCGACGTGTCGATGATGGCCGGTGTGCCGCGCCTGCGCGGCGCCTCGGCGAAACTCTGGGCGCCGCTCGACACGGCGAAGATCCCGAATCTCGCGAACGTCAGCTCGGGTTTCATCGAGAAATATGACGACGGCAGCACCTATGGTGTCGGGGCGGTGTCCTGGTACATCACGCTCTGCTCGAACACCAAGACGTTCCCGGACGCCCCGGCTTCCTGGGCCGACATGTGGGCGGCGGACAAGAAGGACACGCTCGGCCTGCTCGCACTGCCGCAGAACTCCTTCCTGCTGGAGATCACCGCGACGACCTACTTCGGCGGCCCCGATATCCTCAAGACCCAGGAGGGGATCGAGAAGGTGCTGGCGAAGCTTGCCGAGGTGAAGCCGAATGTCCGGCTCTGGTACAAGGACGAGGGCACGTTCCAGCAGGCGCTGCAGGACGGCGAGATCCCGATGGGCCAGTATTATCACGACGTGACCGGGCTCGCGGCGGCCGACGGCTTCCCCGTGCGCTCGACCTTCCCGAAGGAGGGCGGCGTCGTCGATTCCGGCTTCTGGGTGGTATCCAAGGCCTCCAAGATGCTGGATCAGGCCCAGACCTTCATCGACTACACCTCGAGCCCGGCGGTGCAGGCGACGCTCGCCCGCAAGGTCGGGACCGCGCCGGTCGTCGCACGCAAGCATCTCGACCTCAGCGACGACGAGTTCGCTGCCGTCGCGAGCGATATTCCGCCGATCGTCCCGCAATACGACATCTACCTGAAATGGGGCGACTGGATCTCGGAGAAATGGACGGCGATGATCACCGCCGGCTGACCGGCAGGCGGCGGAGCGCCCGCGTTCCGCCGCCCCCCGGGCATCGCCGCGACTGACACGACCACGGGGACCCATGCACGAACTGGCACTTGAGGGCGTCACGAAGCGCTTCGGCACCGTCACCGCCGTCGCCGATGTCTCGCTCGCCATCCCGGGCGGCAGTTTCGTCTGTTTCCTGGGCCCGTCCGGGTGCGGCAAGACCACGCTTCTCCGACTGATCGCCGGGCTCGAGACACCGAGCAGGGGCCGGGTCCGTCTCGATGGCCAGGATCTGACCGGGCTTCCCCCGCATCGCCGGAATATCGGCATGGTCTTCCAGTCGCTGGCGCTGTTCCCCCACCTCGCGGTGGGCGACAATGTCGGCTACGGCCTCCGGATCCGCAATGTCGGCAAGGCCGAGCGGGCGCGTCGGGTCGAGGAACTGCTCGCCCTCGTCCAGCTCGACGGCTACGGCGACCGGGCCATCAGCCAGTTGTCGGGCGGCCAGCGCCAGCGCGTCGCGATCGCCCGGGCGCTCGCCATGGAACCCAGCCTGTTCCTGCTCGACGAACCACTCTCGGCGCTCGACGCGAAGCTACGCGAGGCCATGCAGGTCGAGCTCCGCCAGTTGCAGCAGCGCCTCGGCATCACCACGATCGTCGTCACCCACGACCAGCGCGAAGCAATGACGATGTCGGACCTGATCGTCGTCATGAGCGAGGCCCGGGTGCAGCAGATCGGGCCGCCGCTGGAGATCTATCGCAATCCGGCGAACCGCTTCGTCGCCGACTTCATCGGGGCCAGCAACCTGCTGACGGCCGAGCGGGCCGGCCCCGGCGCGGCGCGGATCGGCGACCTCCGGCTCGCCGTATCCGGCGGCACGGAAACCTCGAACGAAGGCGCCGTGACCCTGCTGATCCGCCCGGAGGAAGTACAGATCCTGGGCGCGGGAGCGGCCGGCCCCAACCGGATCGACGGTACCGTGCGCTTCCTGCGCGACGTCGGCGCCTCGGTCGAGATCCACCTCGACAGCGCGGCCGGACCGCTCATCGCCGTGGCCGCGCCGAAGGATTGTCCGCCGCTCGCGGTTGGCACGACGACGGCGCTGGAACTTCCGGCGGCGGCGCTCGTCGCCCTCGACCGATGAGGCCCGCCGGCGACACCGCGGGGACGCGCGCCGGCCATCTGGCCGGCATTTACCCGGCACTCATGATCGGGATCTTCTTCCTGATCCCCTTCGCCCTCATGCTCGCGGTCAGCGTCGCCCACCGTGTCCCGGACGGTTTCTACGAGTTCGCCTTCGAGGCGGACAACTACCGGCGCATTTTCGAGCCGGTCTATCTGCGCACGACGCTCTTCTCGGTCGGGATCGCCGCCCTGGTCGCGGCGATCTGCATCGCCATCGGCTTTCCCTTCACCTATCACCTGACGCGCCTGCCGCGCCGCGCGCAGGTGCTCTGGCTGATCTTCATCCTTGCCGTGCTGTCGCTTTCCGAGGTGCTGATCGCCTTCTGCTGGCAGGTCCTGCTGTCGCGTACCGCCGGGATCGGCAATGTCGCCGTCTGGCTCGGGCTGGTCGAGCGGGCATCGAGCTTCTACCCGTCCTTCGGCGCGGTCGTGCTGGCGCTGGTCTATCTGGTCCTGCCCTATTCGGTGCTGGTGCTTTATCCGCCGCTCAGCCGGCTGGAGCCGGAGATCCCGGAAGCGGCGCGCATGCTGGGCGCCTCGCCACTCCGCACCTTCTTCGGCACCGTCGTGCCCGTGATGCGCCCGGCGATCACCGCCGCGGCGATCATGATCTTCGTCTTCACCATCGGCGCCTACCTGATCCCGCAGGTCCTGGGCAAACCGGAACACTGGACCCTGTCGGTGCTGATCACCGACCAGGCGGTCTTCAACGCCAACATGCCGTTCGCCGCCGCGCTTGCCAGCTTCCTGATGGCGATCACGGTCGTCCTGGTGATGGCGGTGCTGTGGCTCGAACGCCGGCAGGAGGCAGCCTGATGCGCCTGCTCCGTACCGCCTTCATGACCCTGGTCGCTGTCTTCCTGGCGCTTCCGCTGATCGTCATCGCCGGGATCTCGCTGAACGAGAAACGCTTCCTTTCCTTCCCGCCGGAGGGCCTGTCGCTGCGCTGGTACGGCGAATTGTTCGCCGACGCCGGCTGGCTCGCGGCGGTCGAGCGCAGCCTGATCGTTGCCACCCTCGCCGGCCTGCTCGCGCTCACGATCGCCGTGCCGATCGCCTACCTGCTCTGGCGCCACGGGCTCGCCTACGCGAAGGCCCTCTACGGCCTCGGCATCGCCCCCTTCATGCTGCCGCCGGTCATCCTCGCGCTCGGCTACCTGATCTTCTGGACCTCGGCCGGCAACCACGGCCAGCTCGAGAACGTGGTGATCGCGCACGCGATCTTCCTGACGGCGCTGCCGCTGATCACCACCTCGCTCGGCTTCGAGGCGATCAACCGCGAGGTCGTCGAGGCGGCGCGCACGATGGGGGCCGGCGAGATCACCGTTGTCCGCACCGTGATCCTGCCGCTGATCCGGCCCTACATGCTGTCCGGCTTCGCCTTCGCCTACGTGCTCAGCCTGAACGAATACATCATCGCCTTCATGACCGTCGGCTTCACCTACGAGACCCTACCGGTCAAGATCTTCAACGCGCTCCGCTACGGCTATTCGCCGGTCATGGCGGTCGTCGCCGTGCTCTTCATGGCCATGTCCGTCACGATTTTCGGCCTGATCGCCCGCTTCGGCGACCTGCCGCGCCTGCTTGGCGCCTGGGCCGCCAAGGAAGACTGAACCCGCAAGCCCCGAGGTTGCACCATGACCTATCGCTATCCCGAGTTCGCCGACCCGAAGGTCCGACCGCGCTATACCGGCATCCCGACCTTCATGCGCACGCCCTACGCGGAGGACTGGACCGGCCTCGACATCGGGCTGATCGGCGTGCCGTTCGACGGCGGCGTCACCAACCGGCCGGGGGCCCGCCACGGCCCGCGCGAGATCCGCAACCAGTCGAGCCTGATCCGCCGCATCAACCATGCGACGAAGATCGATCCCTACGCGCTCTGCCGGATCGCCGATCTGGGCGACGCCTGGGTCGAGCAGCCGTTCGAGCTGAAAGGCGCGCATGACGAGATCGCGGCCTTCTACAAGGCCGTGCAGGCGGCCGGGATCGTCCCTGTCTCGGCCGGCGGCGATCACTCGGTGACCCTGCCGATCTTCCGCGCGATCGCCGCGGATCGCCCGGTCGGGATGGTTCATTTCGACGCCCATTGCGATACCGGCGACGATTACCTGGGCTCGAAATTCCATCATGGAGCGCCGTTCCGCCGGGCCGTGGAGGAGGGCCTTCTCGATCCGAAGCGGACCATCCAGATCGGTATCCGGGGCAGCGTCAACGACCTCGGAATCTGGAGCTTCAGCCACGAGAGCGGCATGCGCGTCATCTATATCGAGGAATTCCACGAGATCGGCGTGAAGGGCGCCATCGCCGAGGCCCGCCGTGTTGTCGGCGACGGCCCGGTTTATGTGAGTTTCGACGTCGACGGCCTCGACCCGGTCTATGCGCCGGGCACCGGGACCCCGGAAGTCGGCGGCTTCTCGACGCTGGAGGCACAGCTCATGATCCGCGCGCTGGGCGATCTGGACATCATCGGCGGCGACGTGGTCGAGGTCGCCCCGCCGTTCGACCCGTCGGGCAATACCGCGCTGGTCGGCGCGACGATCATGTACGAGATCCTCTGCATCGCCGCCGCCGCCCATGCCCGGCGCAACGGCAGTGGCGGCTGATCGTCGATCACGTCCGATCAAGAGGCGGTGAGGCCCGTAGACAGGCGGCAATTGCGGCGTATCGTGT
Organism: Oceanibacterium hippocampi; assembly: GCF_900172325.1. Taxonomy (GTDB): domain Bacteria; phylum Pseudomonadota; class Alphaproteobacteria; order Sneathiellales; family Sneathiellaceae; genus Oceanibacterium; species Oceanibacterium hippocampi. The sequence continues at coordinate 95,978 of NZ_FWFR01000001.1, forward strand.
TTGCGAGCAAGGCAACTCGGAGTGCCCGCGACCGGTACCGGTGTCAGGCGTCCCCCTGTCCAACGCCCCCTGTTGGCTGACACCGTGCGGTCCGGGCCTCCCCTTTTTTTGCCCGGCACCGCGATCCGGAGCATGGCCCCCGGAAATCCGCCCTCAGAGCACCGATTCCAGCCGTTTGCACAATGTCTTCAGGACCTTGACACGGGCATGGCGCTTGTCCTCGGCCTCGATCAGCGTCCACGGCGCGGCCCGGGTGCTGGTCCGCTCGATCATGTCGTTGGCGGCGACCGCGTAGGCATCCCACTGACGCCGGTTACGCCAGTCGTCGTCGGTGATCTTGTACTGCTTGAACGGGGTCTGCTCGCGCGCCTTGAAGCGCTTCAGCTGCTCGTCCTTGCTGATGTGCAGCCAGAATTTCAGCACCAGGTAATTGTCGTCCGCGAGCTGGGTCTCGAAGTCGTTGATCTCGGTATAGGCGCGTTGCCAGTCGGCTTCATCGCAGAATCCCTCGACGCGCTCGACCAGCACCCGGCCATACCAGGACCGGTCGAAAACCGATAGCTGGCCATGGCGCGGCAGGCGGCGCCAGAAACGCCACAGATAGGGGTGCGCCAGTTCCTCCTCGCTCGGCGCGGAGATCGGGAACATCCGCACCATGCGCGGGTCGAGGGCGCGGACGATGCGGCGGATGGCGCCGCCCTTGCCGGCGGCGTCCCAGCCTTCGAAGACGGTGACCACCGCGCGCCCGTCGAAGGCCCCCTTCTCCGCCAGCTTGAACAGCCTGTGCTGATAACGGGCAAGCTGTCGTTCGTAACTCGACTTGTCCAGCGACTTCCCGAGATCGAGGCTGTCGAGGATCGTCCGCCCGTCGATCGACGGCGCGGTCATGCTGACCGCCTCCGGCCGGGCCGGTTCCTTGCCGGCCATTCGTTCGCCAATCGCGTCGGCGATGGTGCGGCCGAGCATCACGTCGCGATAATGCCCGTCGGCGCTCGGCACGACGATCCAGGGGGCATGCGCGGCATTGGTCCGGCGGATGACGGTCTCGCTGGTCTCGTTGACGGCGGCGTGGTTGGCGACGCCGGACCATTCCGCCAGCACGTGCAGACCGGGACTGGGTTTTCGCGCGATCGCCGCCAGCCGCTTCTTCTGCTGCTCGAGCGAGAGGTGGAACCAGAGCTTCAGGATCAGCACGCCTTCGCTGGCAAGCATCGCCTCGAAGCGGTTGATGGCGCCGAGTTCGCGATCGAAGCTCGCGGCGTCCCGTTCGCCCAGCACGCGGGCCCGCATCGGGTCGAAATACCAGCTTCCGAAGACGACGGCGATCTCGCCCTTCGGCGGGACGGCGTGCCAGTAGCGCCACATCCGGGGATGCATGCGCTGCTCCTCGGTCGGCTCGCCGAAGGCGTGGGCCTTCATGTGCTTCGGATCCATCCATTCGAACAGGGAATGGATCGCCTCGCCCTTGCCGGCGCCATCGACGCCGGAAACAACGACGATCACCGAGAAATCGCGCTTCTCCGCCAGTTCGAGCTGACGGGAGAGGAGATCGAAGCGCAGTGTCTCGACCGCTTCCCGGTAAGCCTCCTTGTTCAGCGAATGTTTCTGCTCGGCGACCTCAAACATGGCCTGATCCGGCCATACTCGGGGCCGCGTTCGCAAAGGCCAGGCGTTCCGGGAGGGCCGCGAGCGCGGCTTCGCCCAGATTGGCGAAGGCGAGGCGCAGATAATCCTCCTGCCCGGGACCGAACATTGATCCCGGCAGGCAGTGAACGCGGGCCTCGCGCACCAGGTCGCGGGCAACCTCGGCCGCGGGGCGGCCGGGCCACGGGTGGCGGACATAGGCGAAGTAGGCCCCGGCGCCGGCGAGCTCGAAGCCGCCCGGCCGGTCGGCGAAGATCGCGCGCACCCGGTCGAGCCGCGCCGCCATCGTCCGCCGGTTCGCCTCGCGCCAGGCGTCCAGGTTGCGGAGCCCGTACAACGCGGCGATCTGACCCGTATGCGGCGCGCAGATAGCCAGCGTATCCATGATCTTTGCGGCCCGGGCGATGAACGTCGGGTCGGCGATGATCGAGCCGACCCTGTGACCGGTGAGGCAATAGACCTTCGAGAAACTGTAGAGCTGGATGACGGTCTCGCCCCATTCCGGATCGCCGAACAGGTGGTGCGCGGGCACACCGCCTTCCTCGCGAAAGTCCTTGTAGGTTTCGTCGAGCACCAGCGCGATCCCGCGCGCCCGCGCGATGTCGCGGAACGCGGCGATCACCTCGGGCGGATAGACCGTGCCGGTCGGGTTGTTCGGGGTCACCAGGACGATTGCCCGGGTCCGCGGGCCGATCAGCAGGGCCGCCTCGGCGGGGTCGGGCACACCGCCCCGATCGGGCCGGAACGGCAGATACCGGGCGACAATCCCCTGCATGTCGAGCCACATCTGGTGATTGAAGTAATAGGGCAGCGGCAGGATGACCTCGTCGCCGGGCCCGGCAAGAGCCGAGATCGCGAGACAGAAGGCCTGGTTGCAGCCGGCGGAAATCAGTACGTTCGCCGCCTGCAGGACACCGCCGTATTCGTCCTGCATGTGCCCGGCGAGCGCCGCCCTGAGATCCGGGACTCCGGTGATGGCGGTGTAGCGCGACGAACCGGGCCGGCGGATCCGCGCGGCAAGATCGTCAAGCAGGTCGTCGGGCGGCGGATAGGCCGGCACCGCCTGCGCCATCGGCAGAATCGGGCGGGCCGGATCGGGAACCAGGCCGTCGAGCCAGCCGTCGGCCTCGGCGATCGGTGGTTCGATGGCCCCCGCCACCATTGGATTCATCGCGAACATGCCGTCGCCTCTTTCCGCAAGACTGATCCCGGTCCTTCGATATTAGCGTGTCCGCGATACCGCGCCGCAACATTCGCGAGCCAGACAAAAGGTTTCACGAGCAACCTTGAGTTCGCTTGTGGCTCCCCCGGAGCTTGGCTATGCTTCCTTTCAAAGCGGCACGATTGAACGACCTCTATGAATGGTCGCAATTCGAGAACCGATTATCAAACGTCAAAACGGGAGGATTATTGATGGTACTTCGTGGGATATTGGCCGGCGCTGCCCTTGCGGTCGTCGGATCGTTCGGAGTGAGCGTGACCGCCGTACCGGCGAACGCCGCCGAGATCATTGACGGACCGAAGGTCAACTGGAATTTCGCGGTCTGGGGCAAGCGCCGGGCATTCACCGAAGGCATGGAATATGCCGCAGAGCAGGTCAAGGAACGGACCGGCGGCAAATTCACCATCACGATGGGCTACGGCTCATTCTCGAAGCCGAAGGAAACCCTGGACGGCGTCAAGCTTGGCGCGACGCAGGGCGCGATGTTCTGCAACTTCTACCATCCGGGCAAGAATCCGGCCTTCATGGTGTTCACGCTGCCGTTCCTCCCGCTCGGCGATCCCGACGTGCGGATCCGCGTGACGCGCAAGCTCTACGAACATCCGGCCCTGGTCGCCGACATGGATCGCTGGAACGCGATGACCTATGTCTCGACCATCCTGCCGCAGTACGAATTCTTCGGCCGCGGCAAGGAGCCGCACAAGCCGGAAGACTTCGCCGGCATGCGGGTGCGCGCCGGCGGCGGCATCGGCAGCGCGATGGAGAAGCTCGGCGCGACGCTCTCGACCGTCCCCGCCACCGAGGTTTACACGACGCTGGAGCGTGGCACGGTCGACGCGGCCTCGTTCCCCTATACCTACGCCCATGTCGCCTACAAGCTGCATGAGATCGCCGACTGGTTCACCGGCAATCTGAGCCCCGGCACCTCGGAATGCCCGGCGGTATTCAACAAGGACGCCTATGCCGCGCTGCCCCAGCAGTACAAGGATCTGCTGATGGGCATGCGCGACGAGATCTACGCCGTGCAGAAAAAGGCCTATGCCGACATCGACGCCAAGAACCTGCCGATGCTGCGCGAGAAGCTTACGGAAATCACCTATACCGAGGAGCAGCGCGCCGACTTCCAGGAGAAGGCCGGCAAGGTGGTCTGGGACGAGTGGGTCAAGGACAATCCGAAGCTGCCGGGCCAGGAACTGATCGACCTGATCCTCAGCGAAGCCAAGGCTTCCATGTAACAACAGTGGATCGGGTGCCGGGCGGGGTCGGCGACGATCACCCGCCCGGCACCCGGACGCCGTAGCCCGGATCGGTGGCATGACGCATTCCCCATCGTCGTCGTCGCACGACGGCGCTCAGTTGTTGTTTTTCGACGCCCTTCTTTTCCGCGTCGAGAAGTCCTTCACCTTCATTGCCGCGTTCGGCATCTTCTTCCTGATGCTGCTGGGCGTCACGCAGGTCGTCGGCCGCAAACTGTTCGACATACCGGTCTACGGCTACATCGACCTCGTCGAGCAATCGACGGCGCTCTTCGCCTTCCTCGGCGTCGCCTATTGCCAGCGCTTCGGCACCCATGTGCGGATGGAACTCGTCGTCAGCCATCTGTCCGGCCGCACGCTCTGGGTGGTCGAGGCGATCGCGATCGTCTTCTCGATCGTCATCGTCAGCATCTTCATCCCCCACAGCTTCGATCATTTCCTCCGGGCCTGGGAATACGGCGATACGACGATCGATGCTGAATTCCCGGTCTGGCCGTCCAAGCTGCTCGTGCCGATCGCCTTTTCCGTTCTCTGGCTTCGGCTGGTGCTGCAGCTTGCCGGTTTCATCCGGCTGTCGATACGGCCCGACGCGACGCCGGTCGCCGTGACAACCGTGCACGACATCGAGACGAAGGCGCGAATCGAGATCGAGGACGCCTACGTCTCCGACAAGAACGGCGCATCGCCGTCCCAGCGGGGCTAGGTCATGGAATTGGATCCGCTCACCGTCGGCCTGATCGGGATGGGCGGGCTGCTCGTCCTGGTCCTTCTCGGCGTTCGTGTCGTCTTCGCCGCCTCCGCGGTCGGCCTGATCGGGCTGGTCGTGCTCCTCGGCTGGGGGCCGGGCGCCGGCCTCGCCGGCACCATTCCCCATTCGAAATCGGTCTCCTACACGCTCAGCGTGCTGCCGATGTTCATCCTGATCGGCTACCTGGCCTTCCACGCCGGGATCACGGCCGCCGCCTTCGACGCGGCGCGGAAATGGTTCGGTTGGGTGCCCGGCGGTCTCGCCGTCGCGACCGTCCTGGCGACTGCCGGCTTCGCCGCCGTCTCGGGCGCCAGCACATCGACCGCCGCCGTCTTTGCCCGCATCGCGATCCCCGAGATGCTGCGCTACAATTACGACCGGCGGCTGGCTGCGGGCGTGGTCGCCGCCGGCGGCACGCTGGCCTCGCTCATTCCGCCAAGCGCGATCCTGATCATCTACGCGATCATCGTCGAGGAATCGGTCGGCAAGCTGCTGCTCGCCGGCTTCATCCCCGGCATGATCTCGGCCCTCATCTATGTCGCACTGATCATCGGCCGGGCCAAGCTCAACCCGAAGCTCGGGCCACCCGTCGGTGGCTTCACCTGGGGTGACCGGATGCGCTCGCTGCCCGGCATCTCGCCGATCATCGCGGTCGTTCTGGTGATCTTCGGTGGCATCTATTTCGGCTGGTCCACGCCGACCGAGGCCGGCGCCGTCGGCGCCTTCGTCGTCTTCTGCATGGCCATGGCCCGCGGCATGGGCTGGGCGAAACTGAAGGACGCGCTGCTCGAGACGGCGACGCTCACGGTGATGATCTTCTCCATCATCTGGGGCGTTCTGGTCTTCGTCCGCTTCCTCGGCTTCGCGCAGTTGCCCGAGGCCTTCGCCGCATGGATCGTCGCCCTGCCGCTGCCACCGTTCGCGATCATCATCATGATCCTGCTCGGCTATACCATCCTCGGCATGTTCATGGACGCGATCGGCATGCTGCTGCTGACCCTCCCGGTCGTCTATCCGGCGGTCATGGCGCTGGGCTACGATTCGGTCTGGTTCGGCATCATCGTCGTCAAGATGGCGGAAATTTGCCTGGTCACCCCGCCGATCGGCCTCAACTGCTATGTCGTCAACGGGGTCAGACCGGACATACCGCTGCAGGACGTGTTCCGGGGCATCTGGCCCTTCTTCCTGGCCGACGTGGCGACCGTCGGCCTGTTCATCGCCTATCCGGAGCTGATCACCTGGCTGCCGAACCTGATGACCAACTGACGAACCCTGCCTGAATCGAAGCGTGGAGTAGTGTGGCCGTGATGGAGGACCTCACCGAGGAGCAGAACGCGATCGTCGATGCCGTGGCGCAGCTCTGCGGCCGTTTCGACGATGCCTACTGGCTGAAACGCGACAGCGAGGGCGGCTTCCCGGAAGACTTTCACAAGGCAATGGCCGATGCCGGCTGGCTCGGCATCGCCATGCCCGAGGAATACGGCGGCGCCGGCCTCGGGGTCACCGAGGCCGCCCTGATGATGCACGAGGTGGCGCGCTCGTCAGGCGCCATGTCGGCGGCCTCGGCGATCCACATCAACATCTTCGGGCCGCATCCGATCGTCGTTTTCGGCGACGAGGAACAGCGCCAGCGCTGGCTGCCCGACCTGATCCGCGGCGCGGTCAAGACCTGCTTCGGCGTGACAGAGCCCGACGCCGGCCTCAACACCACGGCGATCACCACGCGGGCCGAGCGGGACGGCAATGGCTATATCATCCACGGTCGCAAGATGTGGACGTCGACGGCGCAGGAAGCCGACAAGATCATGCTGCTCGCCCGGACCACGCCACGCGAGCAATGCGCCCGCCCGACCGATGGCCTGAGCCTGTTCTATACCGACCTCGATCGCGCGCAGGTCGAGGTCCGGGAAATCGGCAAGATGGGGCGGAAGGCGGTCGATTCGAACGCGCTCTTCATCGACGGCCTGCGGGTTCCGCTCGAAGACCGGATCGGCGAGGAGGGCAAGGGCTTCCAGTATATCCTGCACAGCCTCAATCCGGAGCGCATCCTGATCGGCGCGGAGGCCATCGGCATCGGCCGCAACGCGCTTGCCCGGGCCGCGCAATATGCTCGCGAGCGAGTCGTCTTCGGGCGCCCGATCGGGCAGAACCAGTCGATCCAGCACCCGCTCGCCGAATGCTGGATGGAACTGGAGGCCGCCTGGCTGATGGTGCGCCACGGCGCCGCGCTCTACGACCGCGGCAAGCCCTGCGGGGCTGAGGCCAATACCGCGAAATATCTCGGCGCGGAAGCGGGCTTCAAGACCTGCACCCAGGCCGTCATGACCCATGGCGGCATGGGCTATGCCAAGGAATTCCACGTCGAGCGGCTGATGCGCGAGGTCATGATCTGCCGGCTCGCGCCGGTCAGCCCGCAGCTGATCCTGTGTCACATCGCCGAGAAGCAGCTTGGCCTGCCGAAGTCGTACTGAGCGGTTGTCGCCCTCTCACTCGCGCCAGAACGGCTTGTTGATCTCGTAAACCGCATCCGAGATCGACCGGCCGACATCGTGCAGGTCGCGTTCGCTCCAGCGCGCCAGTTCGGCGCGTGCCCGCGACCGCTTGCGCCAAAGGGCGATTTCCCGGCCGGCGGCACGGAACATGTCCATGAAGCCGGCGCGTCTCGGCTCGTGAAGGGTAGTGGTGCTCATGATCTCTCTCCAGAGACTGATCTCTTGAGGCGAGATTTATGAGTTCACCTGAACCTATACCAACGATATATTCTCAGGCACACATGACATCATGTCATGAGGCCATGCCCGATGCTGAACCGCCTGCCTTCGCTGAACGGGCTTCGTACTTTCGAATGCGTCGCCCGCCACATGAGTTTCACCGCCGCCGCGCGCGAGCTCAACGTGACCCAGACGGCGGTCAGTCACCAGATTCGCCGGCTCGAGGCGGAACTGGGGCTCCGCCTGTTCGATCGTGGCGGCCGTTCGCTCCAGCTGACGGCCGAAGGCAATCTCTACCTGCCGGCGGTCCGGGCGGCATTCGACGGCCTGCGGCACGCGACCGCGCGGCTCGGGCAGGACATGCGGCCGAACACGCTCACGGTCTCGACGCTCACCTCGCTCGCCGCGAAGTGGCTGGTCCCGAAGCTGGGCGGCTTCCAGGCCATCGCGCCGGACATCGACGTCCGGGTCACGACCTCGCTGGCGCTGGTCGATTTCGGACGTGACGAAGTCGACGTGGCGATCCGTTACGGCCACGGCGACTGGCCGGGACTGCGTGCCGATCTGCTGATGAACGACGAGGTCCTGCCGGTCTGCAGCCCGGCACTTCTCGCCGGACCGATCCCGCTCGACCGTCCGGCGGATCTGGAGCGTCATACGCTGATCCATACCTCGACCGCACCGGACGACTGGCAGCTCTGGCTGACCGCGGTCGGCCTCGACTTCCCGCCGAGTCACCGCATCACCACCGATCTCGCGCTGTCGGCGATCCAGGCGGCAATCGACGGCGTCGGGGTCGCCATCGCCCGGCGGCGCTTCGTCGAGGATGACCTGGTCGCCGGCCGCCTGGTCGAGCCCTTCGACGTCAACCTGCCGGTCGAGGCCGGCTATTACGTGGTGGCGCCGGCGGAAACAGCGGATCGGGAGAAGATCCGCCGTTTCCGGGACTGGCTGATGACGGTCGCCGCGGCGACGCCGATTGCCGCGGTGGCGGGCGCCTGAAGGCTCAGCCCTTCAGTTCCTTCACGACATTGTCGACGGCGTTCCGGAGCGCCGAGAGCTCGGACGAGACCGACACGAAGACGAAGCCGAGATCGAGATAGCGGCGTGCCTCGGCAAGGCTGTACGCCATGATGCCGGCCGGTATGCCGATCTTCTTCGCCCGCGCCGCGACATCGGCGATCACCGACTGCACCGCCTCGTCATTGTGGCGGTTGATATAGCCGAGATTGGCCGACAGGTCGGACGGGCCGATGAAGACCCCATCGACGCCATCGACAGCGGCGATCGCCTCCAGGTTCTTGACCGCCTCGGCGCTTTCGAGCTGCACGAGGACGCAGTTCCGCGCCTCCATGTTGGCGAGGAAATCCGGGTCGCGGCCATAGGCGTTGGCGCCGTTGGCAAGTAGGACGCCGCGATTGCCCTTCGGCGGGAAGCGGGTCGCGGCGACGGCCGCCTTCGCCTCCTCGGCATTCTGCACGTAGGGCACCAGCAAGGTCGAGTAACCGACATCCATCAACCGCTTGATCAGGATCGGGTCGTTCCAGGCGACGCGGGTGACCGCCGTCGACGGGCCGCCATGCAGGATCTGGTAGTGCAGCAGCGCCTCCATCGGATCGTTCTGCGCATGTTCGGTATCGACGAGCAGCCAGTCGAGGCCAGCGTCGCGCACCACGGCGGTGGCGACGGGGCTCACCAGGCTGAGCCACATCCCGATTTGCGGCCGCCCGGCCTTGATCGCGTCCTTGAACGGATTGAGTGCGTTCGCCATCCCTTTAACTCCCTCGACGATGTCGTCCTGTTTCGCCGGCACCGATCGCGCCGGCCCCCGATTCCCCGTAGCAGGATTGCCGAAGCCGCGCCAGCGACGTCACAAGTCCTGTTCTTCCAGCGACAGAAGGCCCGCATTGCCTCCGGTCGCGGTGATATTGACCGACAGCGTGCGCTCGGTCGCGAAACGGTGCAGATAATGCGGCCCGCCGGCCTTCGGACCGGTCCCGCTCAACCCCTCGCCGCCAAACGGCTGAACGCCGACGACAGCGCCGACCATGTTGCGGTTGACATAGGCATTGCCGACCCGGAGTCGCCGGCAGATATGTTCGGCGCGCTCGTCGATCCGGGTATGAACGCCAAGTGTCAGGCCATAGCCGGTGCCGTTGATCGCGTCGAGAACCGCGTCGAGACGCTCGATCTCGAAGCGCACCACATGCAGGACCGGGCCGAAGACCTCGCGCTCCAGCACGCCGATCCCCTCGATCTCGAAGGCGCGCGGCGCGAAAAAGGTGCCGTGTCCGCAATCGGCGCCGAGCCGAACCCGGCCGATCTCGCGCGCGGACTCCGCTATGCGCCTGGCATGGGCCTCAAGGATACCGAGCGCCTCCCTGTCGATCACCGGGCCGATATCGGTTTCCAGCAGGCCGGGATCGCCGACCTTCAGCTCGGCCATCGCCCCCTCCAGCATGCGGATCAGGCGGTCGGCGACATCGTCCTGCACGAACAGCACCCGCAAGGCCGAGCAGCGCTGGCCGGCGCTGCCGAAGGCCGAGGAGACGACATCCGGGATGACCTGTTCGGCGAGCGCCGAGGAATCGACCAGCATCGCGTTCTGGCCGCCGGTCTCGGCGATCAGCGGCAGGATCGCGCCCGGCCGGTCGGCGAGCCGCCGGTTGATCAGCTTCGCCGTCTCGGTCGAGCCGGTGAAGGCGACCCCGGCCAGCGCCGGATGGGCAAGCAGGGCATTGCCAATCTCCGGTCCCGGGCCAGGCAGGAGCTGCAACACCTCGGCCGGCACGCCCGCCTCGTGCGCCAGCGCGACGGCGCGGGCGGCGATCAACGGCGTTTGCTCGGCCGGCTTGGCGAGCACCGCGTTGCCGGCGGCAAGCGCCGCGGCCACCTGGCCGGTAAAGATCGCGAGCGGGAAATTCCACGGACTGATGCAGAGGAAGACACCGCGCCCGGCGAGCGCGATCTCGTTCCGCTCTCCCGTCGGGCCTGGCAGGGCGACCGGGGCGACGAAATCCCGGCGCGCACCGGCCGCGTAGTATCGGCAGAAATCGGCCGCCTCGCGCACTTCCGAGATGGCGTCGGGCAGGGTCTTGCCCGCTTCCCGGACGAGAAGCGCCATGAGTTCGGCCCGCCGGCCCTCGAGCAGGTCGGCAAGGCGCTCGAGAATCGCCGCCCGTTTCGCCCCCCCGACGGCATTCCAGTCCGGGGCCGCCCCGGCCGCCGCGTCGGCCGCGCGGCCGGCGATCGCCGCATCGGCCTCGACGACCTCGCCGACGACGCGCCGGTTGTCGGACGGGTCGCGTATCTCGGCTGCCTTGCCGCCGCGCTTGCCAGCCGCGAGCGACGGCGCCGCCTTCCAGCCGCGCTTGGCAAAGCGCTCCATTTCAGGCGCCAGCGCCGCCGTGACGCTGGGGTCGGAAAAGTCGATCCCGGTCGAGTTCTTCCGCTCCGCCCCGTAGAGATCGACCGGCAGCGGGATCCCCGGGTGGGGCTTCCGGGTAAGCTTCGCGACCCGCGCCGTCGGATCGGCGATGATCTCCTCGATCGGCGCCTTGTCGTCGACGATCCGGTTGACGAAGGAGGTATTAGCGCCGTTCTCCAGCAATCGGCGGACTAGGTAGGCGAGCAGATCCTCGTGCCGCCCGACCGGCGCATAGACCCGGCACGGGATGCCGAGCGTGCCTTCCGGCACGATCTCCTCGTAGAGCGGCACGCCCATGCCGTGCAGGCGCTGGAATTCGAAGCCACCCTTGTCATCGCCGGCGAAAGCGAGGATGGCGGCGACGCTGTGCGCATTGTGGGTCGCGAACTGGCAGTGGAAGCGGTCCCGGCGGGCGAGCAGCGCCCGCGCGCAGACGAGGTAGGAAAGGTCTGTCGAGGCCTTGCGGGTGAATACCGGATAGCCCGGGAAACCCGCTTCCTGGCTCCGCTTGATCTCGCTGTCCCAGTAGGCGCCCTTGACCAGCCGCACCATGATCCGCCGGCCGCCGGTGCGGGCAAGCTCGGCAAGCCAGTCGACGGCGTGAGGGGCCCGTTTCTGGTAGGCCTGGAGAGCGAGGCCGAGGCCGTCCCAGCCGTCGAGCGCCGGATCGAGATAGACGTGCTTCAGGATCTCGAGCTGCAGCTCAAGCCGGTCCGCCTCCTCCGCGTCGATGGTCAACCCGATGTTATGGTCCTTCGCGGCGAGGGCGAGACTGCGAACCTGGGGCACGATACGGGCAACGCAATCGGCGCGCTGCGCCTCCTCGTAGCGTGGATCGAGGGCGGACAGCTTGACCGAGATCCCGGCGCGCTCCATCACCGTCGCCCCCCTTGCGGCGGAACCGATCGCCTCGATCGCGTCCTCGTAGGCCTTGAAGTAGCGGGCCGCATCCTCCCGGGTCCGCGCCGCCTCGCCCAGCATATCGTATGAATAGCGGTAGCCGCGCGCCTCCCATTCCTCGGCGCGCTCGATTGCCTCGCCGATATCGCGGCCCATGACGAACTGCTTGCCCATGATCCGCATCGCCTGGCGCATCGCCTCGCGGATGAACGGCTCGCCGCCGCGCCGCATCAGGCCCCGGAAGGAGCGACGGAGGCCGGACGGCTCGACGTCGCCGCTGCCGAGCAGGCGGCCCGAGAACATCAGCCCCCAGGTCGACGCGTTGACGAAGGCCGAACTGGACTGTCCGAGATGGCTTTCCCAGTTTGCCGGCCCGATCTTGTCGCGGATCAGGTCATCCATCGTGCCGGCGTCGGGAATTCGCAACAGCGCCTCGGCGAGACACATGAGGACGATCCCCTCGCGGCTCGAAAGCTCGTACTCGTGCAGGAAGGCATCCAGCCCGCCGGTGCCGCGGCGGCCGCGGCGGACCGCCTTGACCAGCTTGCGGGCGCGATCCTCGATCGCCGCACCCGTCCGGGCGTCCAGCGACCATTCGGCAAGCAGCGCCTCGACCGCCGCCGTCTCGTCCATCCTGTAGGCGCGCCGGAGCGGCGCGAAGTCCGGCGGCCCTTTTTCTTGCGGCGGAGCGGCGAAGATCATGGTTCCTCCAGGTCAAGCGGCTTGTCAGAGACTAGCGGCCTCCCTAACGTGGCGGCAATCATGATGGACTGGAAAAAACTTCTTTCGGCACAGCGTTTCGGCCAGGACGAGCCCGAGCCGGTGCTCTCCCATCGCAGCCCGTTCCACAAGGATTTCGACCGGGTCGTCTTCTCCTCGGCGTTCCGGCGCATGCAGGACAAGACCCAGGTCCATTCGTTGCCGCCCACAGACTATGTGCGGACCCGCCTTACCCATTCCATGGAAGCGGCGTCGGTCGGCCGCTCGCTCGGGGCCGGGGTCGGCCAGACGATCATCCAGCGGCACCAGCTGGATGGCGACTACGCCCCGGCCGAGTTCGGCCATATCGTCTCGGCGGCCTGCCTGACGCACGATATCGGCAATCCGCCGTTCGGCCATTTCGGCGAGGAGGTGATCGGCGACTGGTTCGTGAACGGTCCGCTGGCCGACGAGCTGGCGCGCAATCTCAGCGACGTCGAACGGGCCGACTTCGCCCATTTCGAGGGCAATGCCCAGGGCTTCCGGATCGTCAGCAAGCTGCAGAACTGGCGTGGCAAGGGCGGCCTCAGGCTCACCAACGCGACGCTCGCCACCTTCGCGAAATATCCCCGCGGCTCGGTCGCCGCCCCCGGGAACGCCGGCGACGCCGGGGCCAAGAAATTCGGCTTCTTCGCCTCCGAGCGTGAGGAGTTCGCCGCCGTCGCCGAGGCGGTCGGCCTGATCGCGCACGGCCGCGACTACTGGTCCCGTCATCCGCTCTGCTACCTGGTCGAGGCGGCGGACGACATCTGCTACCGCATCGTCGATCTGGAGGACGGCCTGAAGCTTGGTCGGATATCCTTCGAGGAGAGCGAGACCCTGCTCCTTGCGCTGCTCGGCCGGGTGCCGAGCCGCTACCGGGAGATCGACGGTGCCTCGGACCGGATCGGCTATCTCCGCGCCAAGTCGATCGGGGCGCTGATCCGGCAGGTCGTCGAGGTCTTCAACGACAACGAGGCGGCAATCGTCGAGGGCCGTTTCAAGGGCGAACTGCTCGGCCATATCCAGAGCGCCGCGGCACTCGACGAAATCTTCCGAGTCACCGGCGAGAAGCTGTTCACCCATCCCGAACGGCTCCAGGTCGAGGTCAGCGGCTCGGAGATCCTGACCACCATCCTCGACGCCTTCACCCGCGCCTTCCTGGAAAAGGAACGGGAAGCCGCCGGCGGGACCCGGATGTCGCCGAGAGCGCGGGTGCTGACCGAGCTCTTTCCCGACGAGCAGATGCCGCTCGACAACCGCTATCTCTGGCTGCGCGGCATCGTCGATTACGTGTCGGGCATGACCGATTCCTTCGCCGTCCAGCAATTCCGCCATCTGCGCGGCCTGATCGGCAGCTAGGCCTTCACGGCGCGAGCGCGAAGCCGCCCGGTACCAGGTCGGCGAAGGCATCCGCCTCGATCATCGCGGCGACGGTGGCGATATCGGGGGCGAAGCTGCGGTCCTCCAGGTAGCGGGGCACCCGTTCGCGGATCCGGGCGATCGCCGCCTCGAGCGGAGCCGAGCTTTCCAGCGGGCGGTGAAACTCGACACCCTGCGCCGCCGCCAGCAATTCGATCGCGATCACGGCGACCGCGTTGTCCAGCATGTCACCGAGCCGGCGGGCGGCGAAGGTCGCCATCGAGACATGGTCTTCCTGGTTGGCCGATGTCGGCAGGGAATCGACGCTGGCCGGGTGGGCGAGCGCCTTGTTCTCCGAGACCAGCGCCGCGGCGCTGACCTGGGCCAGCATGAAGCCCGACTTCAGGCCCGCGTCATCGACCAGGAAGGGCGGCAGGCCGCTCAGGTGCGGGTCGATCAGAAGCGCCGTGCGCCGCTCCGACAACGATCCGGTTTCGGCGATGGCAAGCGCCAGACCGTCGGCAGAGAAGGCGACCGGCTCGGCATGAAAGTTCCCGCCGGACAGGATGTCGCCGCTGTTGGAAAAGACGATCGGGTTGTCGGAGACCGCGTTGGCCTCGCGCACCAGGGTCGCCGCGGCAGCGTTGATCTGGTCGAGGCAGGCGCCCATGACCTGCGGCTGGCAACGGATCGAATAGGGGTCCTGGACCCGGTCGCAAAGCAGGTGACTGTCGCGGATCCGGCTGTGTCGGACCAGCGCCCGGTAAAGCCCGGCGACGCGGATCTGCCCCGGCTGTCCGCGCAGCGCGTGCAGGCGCTCGTCGAACGGCGTGTCGCTGCCCTTGATGGCGTCGATCGAAAGCGCCCCGGCAACCAGCGCGGCGACGAACAGTGCCTCGCTCCGGACCAGCGCGTCGAGCGCCAGCGCGGTCGAGACCTGGGTGCCGTTGAGCAGCGCCAGCCCCTCCTTCGGTTCCAGCGCCAGCGGCGAGAGCCCTGCCTCGCGAAGCGCCTCCGCTCCCGGCCGCGCCTCGCCTTCGGGGCCGAGGACCGCGCCCTCGCCGATCATGACCAGCGACAGATGGGCGAGCGGGGCGAGATCGCCCGACGCGCCGACCGACCCCTTGGCCGGGATATGGGGCAGCACGTCGCAGTCGATCATGGCGAGGAGGAATTCGACGACCGCCGGTCGGACACCGGAGAAGCCGCGTGCCAGCGCGTTCGCCTTCAGCGCCAGCACGAGCCGGACGACCCGACGCGGCAGCGGCGCCCCGACCCCGGCGGCATGGGACCGGACGAGGCCGAGTTGCAGTTCGCGAAGTTTCGCCTTCGGGATCGAGGTGCTGGCGAGCAGGCCGAAACCGGTATTGACGCCATAGACCGTGCGGTCGCCAGCGATCACGTCCGCGACCGTGCGCGCGCTGTCCTCGACCGGCTTCCGCCAGCCGTCCGCGAAGGCGAACCCGGCGCCATCGCGCAGGATTGCGCGGCAGTCCTCGAGCGTCATCTCGCCGGGTATTACGCGACGCGCTATGGTCGTCATGCCGTCTCCCTCTCCAGAACGATCCGGCCCGCCTTGACGACCCGCCGGCAGGGATTGGCAGCGATCCGGTATGCCAGTTCGGCCGGATGCTCGATCGCCCAGAAGGCCATGTCGGCGACCCGGCCCGGCTCCAGCACGCCGTGGCTGTCGCCGAGGCCGAGGGCCCGGGCCGCCTCCCGCGTGACGCCGGCCAGCGCCTCCTCCGGCGTCAGGCCGAACAGGGTCGACGCCATGTTCAGCATCAGCAGCAGCGAGCCTACCGGCGCCGAACCCGGATTGCAGTCGCTGGCGATGGCAATGCGGACACCATGCCAGCGCAGATCCTCGACCGGCGGCAGGCGGGTTTCCCGGAGGAAATAGTAGGCGCCCGGCAGAAGTACCGCGACGGTCCCGGCGGCGGCCATGGCGCGCGCGCCGTCCTCGTCCAGATATTCCAGGTGGTCGGCCGAGAGCGCGCCGAAGCCGGCGGCCATGGCGGCGCCGTGCTGGTTGGAAAGCTGCTCGGCATGCAGCTTGACCGGCAGTCCGAGCGCTTGCGCCGTCTCGAAGACGCGCGCGATCTGCCCGGTCGAGAAGGCGATCCGCTCGCAGAAGCCGTCGACCGCGTCGGCCAGTCCCTCGCCGGCGATGGCCGGCAGGACAGTGCTGCAGACATGGTCGATATAGCCGTCGGCATCGCCGGCGAATTCCGCCGGCAGGGCATGCGCGCCGAGATAGCTGGTGCTGACGTCGACGGGCAAGTGTTCGGCCAGTTGGCGCGCCACGCGAAGCTGGCGCCGCTCGGTCTCGAGGTCGAGGCCGTAGCCGGACTTGATCTCCACATGGGTCACGCCTTCCGCGAGGAACGGCCGGAGTCGCCGTTCCGCGGCGCGGAACAGGTCCATCTCGCCGGCCGCACGGGTCGCGCGGACGGTCGAGACGATGCCGCCGCCGGCAGCGGCGATTTCCTCGTAGCTCGCGCCATTGAGCCGCATCTCGAACTCGACCGCCCGATTGCCGCCATGAACGATATGGGTGTGGCAGTCGATCAGCCCGGGCGTGATCCAGCAGCCATCCGCATCGAAGACGTCGCGGGCGAGCGCCTCGGGGCGATCGGGCAGTGCTTCCGAAGGACCGGCAAAGGCGATCCGGCCGTCGGCGACGGCGACGGCACCGTCCTCGACCGCGCCGTAGGCCGGATCGGGCCGCATGGTCGCGAGCCGGGCATTGACCCAGATCCTGTCCCAGAGGGCCATCGCGCCCGACCTTCCCGACCCGCCCCTCAGACCCAGGGGCTGTGGCTGTTCGATGCGCCGAAGGTACGGCCTTCGGCGAAGCGTGTGAAGGCGAAGGGCTTGAGCGCCGCCGGCGTCTCGCCGCGGACCAGTTCGCGCGCGAGCAGCTTGCCGACGCCGGCCATCTTGAAGCCATGGTTGGAATCGGCGGTCATGTAGACATTCGGGGCGATCCAGTCGAATACCGGTACGTTGTCGGGCGTGAAGGCGCCGACGCCGCCGTTCCGCCGCTCCCGGAAATTCTTCCGACAGCCTTCGAAGCGGCCCATGAGCTGGCCCATCGCCGCACACATGTAATCGGCGAACCAGTCGTCGGCCTGGTATTCGTCGTTGGCATGGCCGTAGGGATCGATCATCGCCTCGGGCCCGATCCTGATCGGGATCGTGCCGCCCTGCACGCCCGGCCGGTCCATCCGCTCGGCCCCGTTTTTCCAGTAGACATAGAGATGGTCCTGGATCTCCTTGCCGGTCGCCGGATCGACCACCGGCGTATTCATCATCTCGACATGCAGGACCGGGGGGTCGCCGTCGATCGCGGTGCGATAGGGCTCGTCAACGTAGACCTCGCCCTCGAGCAGCCGCCAGTAGGTCCACATGTCCTTCTCGACCGCGCGACCGTCCGCATAGCCGCAGGAGATCGTCGCCGGCTTGCCGAGCAGCGACCAGTGCTTGCCGACCCAGGCGCCGACCGAGAGGATCACCATGTCGACCTTCATGCGGCCGCGATCGGTCAGGATCGAACGCACGGTTCCGTTCTCGCTCTCGTAATCGAGCACTTCGACGCCCGAGAGTATGCGCACCCCGGCCGCTTCGCATTTCTCGACCAGGCCGCGCACGAACTGCCGCGTCCCGGCATAGCCCGACTTCTTCTCGTGCAGCACGACGTCGATCCCGTCGGTCACGAAATCCGGCCAGATCGCCTTCAGGAAGGCCTTGCCCTCGGCCCCGACATAGAGATCGGACGGATAGCCGACATCGTTCTGGTGGCGATGGATTCGACCGTAATCGTCGATCTGATTGCCCTCGCCGCAGGAGATGTAGCCGACCTGCTGGAAGGCGTAATTGACCGGGTCCTCCATCCAGACATCGAGCGAGTGGCGCAGGATGTCGTGCAGCGGCTCAGTCATGTAGAAATTGCGGACGCAACCACAGGCGATCCCGGTGGCGCCGGCGCCCGGTGCGGTCTTGTCGAGCACGACGACATCGGCGCCGGAGCCGCGACCGGTCGCCGCCAGTTCGCGCGCCAGGTGAAGGGCGGTGCTGAGCCCGTGCACGCCGGCGCCGACAATGGCGTAGGTAGTGCTTTTCGGCAGGTCGGTCAGGGTCATCTGGGCTCACTCCTCCAGTGGATGCAGGCGCTATGATTGGACGTTAGCGCCGGGCGACGGGGCCCGACGCGCTTGAAAGCGACACGCGCTTGCCCCGGACGGCTTTGCCGAAACGCGCAAGTCGATGTCGCTGTCCGACAGGTGCCCGGAAGCGTTGCGCCCGTACCTTCGAATGCAGGCCTCGGCCGATGGTCGGCGCGGCGGCAAACGATCAGGTGGGACATGACCAGACAACGCTCGCGACGGGATCACAGGGGCCCCCGCAAGGTCGGCACCATTCCCCAGGTCGCCCGCGGGCAGGCGCGCAACCCTTTCCCGCCGATCCAGATACTGACCGCCGACCAGATCGAGATGATCCACCTGGCGAGCCTGCAGGTCCTCGAAGAGATCGGCATGGAGTTCCTCGACGACGGCGCCCTCGATATCCTGGCCAGGGCCGGCGCCGATGTCGACCGCTCGACCCGTAGGGTCCGCTTCGATCGTGGCCTGATCGAGGAGAGCGTCGCCAGGGCACCGTCGACCTTCACCTTCCACGCCCGTAATCCGGAAAACAATCTCAGGGTCGGCGACAACTGGACCATCTTCTGCTCGGTCGGCAGCCCGCCGAACGCCAGCGACCTCGACAATGGCCGCCGCCCCGGCACACAGCAGGATTTCCGCAATCTGGTGCGGCTGACCCAGTCGCTGAACGTCGTCGATTGCGTCGGCGGCTATCCGGTCGAACCGGTCGACGTGCCGCCCGAGACCCGCCATCTCGATTGCGGACGCGACTTCATCACCCTGACCGACAAGCTCTGGTACGCCTATGCGCTGGGCCGCGAGCGGATCGCCGACGCGCTTGCCATGGTCTGCCTCGCCCGCGGCATCGACCGCGACCAGCTCCGCCGCGAGCCGAGCCTGTTCACCGTCGTCAACACCTCCTCGCCGCTCAGGGTCGACGGGCCGATGCTGCGCGGCCTGATGGAGATGGCCGAGAACGGTCAATGCGTGATCGTTACTCCGTTCACGCTGGCGGGCGCGATGGCGCCGGTAACCATCGCCGGCGCGCTGACGCAGCAGAACGCCGAGGCGCTGGCCGTCATCGCCTTCCAGCAGATATTCGCGCCGGGTTCGCCGGTGATGTATGGCGGCTTCACCTCGAATGTCGACATGAAGAGCGGCGCACCGGCCTTCGGGACGCCGGAATATGCCCATGCCGCGCTGGCCGGCGGTCAGCTCGCCCGGCGTTACGGCCTGCCCTACCGCTCTTCCAACGCGACCGCCGCCAACGGCCCTGACGCCCAGGCCGCCTACGAGGCCTCGATGTCGACCTGGTCGGCCCTCCTCGGCGGCTGCAACCTGCTGCTGCATGGCGCCGGCTGGCTGGAGGGCGGTCTCTGCGCCTCTTTCGAGAAGATGATCATCGACGCCGAGCTGCTGCAGATGATGCGCCGTCTCTTTCAGCCGCTGCAGGTCGATGCCGACACGATCGGCCTCGACGCCATGCGCGACGTCGGCCCCGGGGGCCACTATTTCGGCACCGCCCATACCCTCGCCCGCTATGAAACCGCGTTCTACCCGCCCATCATCTCCGACTGGCGCAACTTCGAAACCTGGCAGGAGGCTGGAAGCCCCGATGCCGCGCAGCACGCCAACCGGGTCTGGAAAAGCCTGCTCGCCGACTATGTACCGCCGCCGCTCGACCCGGCGATCACCGAAGCGCTCGACGCCTTCGTCGCGCGCCGCAAGAAGGAGATCGCCCAGGCCGGCTAGACCTTGACCGTCGCCGGATCGGCGGCGGCGCCAACCAGGGCATGGCGGGGGTGGAAGCGCGGCGTCAGAAGATGATGGCGGAACAGCGCCGCGTAGCCCTGCACGACGTAGCCGCCGTTCAGCGCGAGATAGGCTTCCCGCTCGGCCCGATAGGCGTCGCCCAGCCGGTACCAGGGCAGTCCCGGCCTGGCATGATGCACCGCGTGATAGGTATTGTTGAGATACAGCAGGCGCATCGGCCAGAAGGTCTCGACAAGGGCCGTGCGACCATCCTGCCGGACATAGGGCGCATGCTCGGCGAACGACCGGAGCGCGGTCAGCGACGCGCCCGGCCAAGCAAAGCAGAGGATATAGACCCACGGCGACATGCCGGCGAAGCGGTCGAGCAGGATCAGCAGGCAGGCCACCGCGGCGGCGTGGATCATCCAGGTCGTCGCGACCCGGCCGGCCTCGCCGCGCCGCGCGCGACGATACTCCGACCGCGCGAGAGCGATAATGTGCAGCCACGGACCGAGCAGCAGGCGGCCGACGATCGTCTGGTTCGACCACAGGATCGCCCGGCCGGCCGGCCCCAGCCGGCGCCATGCGGCATCGCTGACGAAGGCGCTTTCGGGATCGCGGTCGGGATCGGTCAGGGCCGCGGTCGCGTGATGCTCCAGATGAGTCTCGCGATAGACCGGATAGGGCATCCAGAGCGACAAGGGCGGCGCCGCGAGGACCGTGTTCAGCCAGCGCCAGCGGGTCGGATGGCCATGCACCGTCTCGTGCTGAAGGCTGCCCTGCCAGCAGACGAACCAGCCCCCGAGCAGGACCAGCAAGGGTATCGGAAGATGCGAATGGGCGGCGACCAGCAGCAGCCAGCCGCCATAGATCGCGACGATGACCGTCCAGGTCGGCAGCGCCAGCCGGTCCGGAAGGGACGGGCGGGCGACGATAGGCGCCCGAGACATGATCTGTTTGATCCTCGACGTTGATACGGCCCCTCATTGAGCGCGTATGAGGGTAGGCGCAGGCAGGCTGTATCAACAACGAGGGAATGTGACATTTACGCCGCATTTGCTAACGAAAATCACCAGATGTTTTGTTTATACCGCAAGATGCGGTATATTTTCGTTCCGTGAAGCAAAAGGCGGAGCGTCATGAAACGCCGGGAAACCGTCGATACCTTCCGTCATCGCCTTCGCCAGGCCTTCGCGAGTTCGGGTCTGAGCCAGAGCGCGCTGGCCCGTGACGCGGCCATCGATCGGTCGACGCTGTCGCAGCTGCTGTCGAACGATTACGACCGGCTGCCGCGCGCCGACAGCGCCGCCGGTCTCGCCATGGCCCTCAATGTCAGTCTCGACTGGCTGCTCGGGCTTTCGCAGGACATTCATCGCGGCGCCGACATGCTGAAGGAGAGCCTCGAGATCGCGCCCTACGCGGCGTCGCCGGTCGATATCAAGGTCAGCGAATGGTACCGCTCGGCGGTCGGCTACAAGGTCCGCTACGTGCCCGCCAATCTGCCGGATATCTTCAAGACCCCGGACCTCTCGCGCTACGAGTTCCAGGAGTTCGTGACCCAGAGCCCGGAACAGGCCGTCCAGCTCACCCGCGACCGGCTCGCCTACAGCCGCATGCCGGAAAGCGAGATGGAGATTTGCAGCTCGCTGCAGGGCCTGCAGGGCTTCGTCCGCGGCGAAGGCATCTGGAGCGCGCTCGACGCCGGCGCCCGACGCCACCAGGTCGAGCGCATGATCGAGATCATGGACGAGCTCTACCCGGCGCTGCGCTGGTTCCTGTTCGACGGGCGCCTGCGTTATTCGGTGCCGATGACGATCTTCGGCCCGGTGCGCGCCGTCATCTATGTCGGCGACATGTATTTCGTGTTCAACACGGTCGACCACATCCGCGCGCTGAGCCAGCATTTCGACCGCCTCATCAAGGCCGCGATCGTCCAGCCGCCGGACGTCGCCCGCCTGCTCGAACGGCTGCTCCACAACGATGGCGAAATCTAGAACCGGTCTGTGGCGACAAATGCATCGTTGCTCTTAACCGACACAAAGGTTCACGATAGCGGGAAGTTTACGAAACTTTACAAATTGATGACCGGATACCAGTTACCTCGCCCGTACTATTCGATCATACTCGTGTCCGAGAGTTCGATTTGCGTTACGGCACGCAGCGCCAAACCGACGTCGGCATCCCTTCCTGCGTCATGCCGTGCCACCTCAGAGTGTCCGATAGCGACGTTCCCTAGGCGAGTCGACAAACCGTGCTGCAAACATATGCCGAACCATTGACTACCGAACTGCGGGTCCTGATCGCCGACAATCACGTGCTGTTCCGCAAAGGCCTGGCACGGCTTGTCAACCGACTGCCGAATATCCGGGCGCGGATCACCGAAGCCCGCAGCTACGGCGAGGTAAACCGGGCGCTCGATCAATCCGGACCGTTCGACCTGATCATCATTGACATGCTGATCCCCGGCGCGGCGCCGGCGGAGGGACTGCGCCGCCTCACCGCGCGGGCGCCGGCCACCGACATCGTCGTCGTGACGCTGAGTGCCTTCGACCGCCATATCGCCACGGCGCAACAGGCCGGTGTCGCGGCCGTCGTGATCAAGGGCGCCGGCGGCGCCCATCTCCGGGACGTGCTGCGCTCGGTACTTGCCGGCACCCCGGCCCCGGCGAGGCCGAAAGAGGCGGCGAACGGGTCCGCGACCGTGACGCTGCCGCTCACCCCGCGCCAGCAGGACGTCTTCAGGAAGATTTGCGAGGGTATGTCGAACCGCCAGATCGCCGAGGACCTCGAACTGGCGGAAGGCACGGTGAAGGTGCATGTCACGGCGATCCTCAAGGCACTGAAGGTCCGCAACCGGACCCAGGCGGTGCTGCGCGGCGAGCGGCTCGGCATCGGCCGCGCCAGCCGGGCCCAGGAATACTGCTGATTCAGACCGGTTGCCGTCGGATACCGCGCGAACGCAGGTAACGGACGAGCGCTCGCAGCTTGCCCGCCGCAAGCGGGAATTTCAGGACGGGATAACCCTGCGCGATCGCGCGACGTTGTCCCGCCAGGTCGTCATGGTCGAATACCGGGATGACGATCTCCGCTGAATACGCTGTCATCGTGTCAGTCTCCGCCCCGGCAAGTCCGAGCGCTCCGGCCGCACCGACCAGCAGTTCGCACCGATCCCCTGCCCCTCCACCCCCGTCGTCGCGGGACGCCGTCCGCACCGAATACCCTAGCCCGCGCAGGATCCCGGCGCAGGTTTCCGTCTCTGCCGCCGCGAGGCCGATGATCCGTGCCCGTCCGGCCTGTCCCTCTGTCCTTGCCGCCGATGGCGGCGCTTCGGGAATGGCAGTGGCATCGGTCGAGGCATCCAGTGCCGTCCCGGCGGTGAGCAGGTAGGCCGCCGTCGCGCCGCGACTGACGAACGCGATCCTGAAATCCATCGCCCGGGCCAGGCGCCATGCTGGTGCGATATCGACGGCCCGATCCGAACCGCCGGCCCCGTTCCCGGCCTCCGCCAGCCCCTCTCGAAGCGCCGCGAGCCGGCCCGTGTCGCCCACATCGAACGCGATCACGATGCGCGGTCGTTCCCCGTTTCGCCGCGCACCGAGCAGGATCCGGCCGGCAGCCGCCGTGAGCGCGCAGTCCAGCAGCCGCGAAACGATCCGCTCCAGCACAGCTCCATCGGCCTTGACCGATTGCGCAACGGGGACGACACGGATCTCGCACGGCCGGACCTTCGGCCAGTCACGCGCGGCATCGGCCAGGCTTGCCAGAAGCCCGCCGATATCGACCGGCGCGATCTCGAACGAAAGCATGCCGCTTTCGAGCCGGGCCATCGCGACGACGTCTGCCAGCCGCTCCTCCGCCTGGCGCAGCGCCGCCTGGCTTTTTGCCAGGATCTCCCGTTCCGGGCCCGACAGGCGAAAGGCGAGCGCACCCAGGAACATTCGCGCCGCCTGCATCGGCTGGAGGAGATCGTGATTGGCGGTGAGCAGCAGCTGCGTCGCGTCGACCGATTCCGATTCTGTCCCCATGACCAACCAGGCGACGGGCAGGCCGTCGACCGATGGCTCGAGCCGCGTGAGACGGAGCGGCGCGCCATCCGCTCCCATATGGACCGGTTGCGTCTCGCCGGCACGGACGAGGGTCATTCGCAGCCGCAGGGCATGCTCGCCGAACAGGCGTTCCGCCCGGGCATTCCATGCGACGAGACGGCCCTGACCGTCGCACAGGCAGATGCCGACCGGGAGCGCTTGCCAGATCGCGGCCGGCAGCGGACCAAGGCTGTTTCCATCCTCGCGCATCAACAGTTCGCCATCGCCGCGCGGCCGGTCTTGCGCGTGACCGTCGATGTCCTACGATACCGCCTGCACGCGGTGTCGGCCCGAATGCCACAGTTGGAAGGATTCTCAGCGGTCATGATCATCGATTATTATTTCGCCCTGTCGTCGCCCTGGAGCTTTCTCGGCTGCCAGCGGCTTCGCGATATCGCCGGAAGAAATGGCGCCGACATCGTCGCCAAAGCGACCAGTATCGGCAAGGTATTCGGTGTTTCCGGCGGCCTGCCACTCGCCAAGCGGCCCAAGCAGCGGCAGGATTATCGCATTCAGGAACTCAAGCGCTGGCGCGATTACCTGGACATTCCGATCAACCTGCACCCGGCCCATTTCCCGGTCGACGAGAATCTCGCCGCCCGGACCGTGACCGCCGCACGGATCGCCGGCAAGGACCCGCTCGCGCTCGCGCTCGGCTTTCACAAGGCGATCTGGATCGAGGAGCGCGACATCTCGGACCGGGCGGAGATCGCAGCCATCATCGACGCCACCATTGGCGGCAGCGCCGAACTGATGAACGCCGCCGAGGGCGAGACCGTGACGGCGGCTTATGAGGCGGACACCCAGGACGCCATCGATCAGGGCGTGTTCGGTGCCCCCACCTACGTGGTCGACGGCGAGCTCTTCTGGGGCCAGGATCGGCTCGATTTCCTCGAAAGGAAGCTTCAGGGCCGCAAGAAATGACACTCGACGCCTCGGCGAAACTGGTCCTCGACCTGGTCGCGGCGAATCCGCGGCCGTCGCTCGACCGGCTCGATCCGGTCGCGGCGCGCGCCCAGTACGACCGGACCGTCAAGGTTCTCGATCTCGACCCCAGGCCGGTCGCCTCGGTCCGCGATATTGCGATCGACGGCGCCGACGGCCCGCTCAAGGCGCGCCTCTATCACCCGGAAAACGCCGGCGAGCGGTTGCCGCTGCTGGTCTACTTCCACGGCGGCGGCTGGGTGATCGGAACCATAGAAAGCCACGACAGCCTGTGCCGGGAGCTCGCCATCCGGGGCGATATCGCCGTCCTCTCGGTCGATTACCGGCTGGCGCCGGAGCACCGGTTTCCCGCCGCCGTCGACGATGCGCATGCTGCCTTCCGCTGGGCGGCCCGCCATGCCGCCACGCTCGGGATCGATCCAGGCCGCATCGCCGTCGGCGGCGACAGCGCCGGCGGCAATCTCGCCGCCGTGACCGCGCTCCGGACCCGGAACGAAGCGCACCGGCCCGCCTTCCAGCTGCTTCTCTATCCCGCCACTGACCTGGCGACACAGAGCGAATCCCATCGCCGGCTTGCCGACGGCTATCTGCTGACCGCAGCGTTGATGGACTATTTCAGCGGCCATTACCTGGGCGACCGGAGCGCGGCAGACCACCCGGACGCGTCACCGATCCTTGCAGCCGACTTCTCCGGACTGCCGCCTGCCTGGGTTCTGACGGCGGGCTACGATCCGCTGCATCATGAAGGCGAGGCTTATGCCGAAGCCCTTTCGGGCGCCGGCATCCCTGTCCGGCATCGGCATTTTCCCGGGCAGATCCACGGTTTCCTCAACATGGGGAAGGCCATACCGGAAACGCTGGCGGCACTCGACGAAGGCGCGAAGGCCGTGGGCGGGGGGTTGCGGGCAGGCTGACCGGGGACTGGCTGCAAGATAGGTCAGCCTGCCCGCCCCCATTCACCGCATCAACGCCAGTCGACGCGGTCGAAGATCTTGAGCGCTTCCGGCTGCTGCTCGGCGACCTCGTGAAGCGGGACCGGATCGGCCTTGAACGTGCCCCAGGCCGCGACGACCGGATCCACTTCGATGCCCGCGCGGATCGGGAACTCGTAGTTGCTCGAGGCATAGAGCCGCTGTGCGCGCTCGCTCGTGAGATACTCCAGCAACTTGACGGCCTCCTCCTTGTGCTTGGCACTCCGGGTCACGCCGGCGCCGGAGATATTCACATGGGCGCCGCGGCCATCCTGGTTCGGCCAGAACATGAAGACCTTGGCGGCGGCCTCGCGGTCGTCGGCCTTGTCGCTCGCCTGCATCCCGCCGTAGTAGTAGGTATTGCCGACAGCGATATCGCATTCGCCCGCGGCAACGGCTTTGATCTGGTCGCGGTCGCCACCCTGCGGCGGCCGGGCCATGTTGGCGACAATGCCGGCGGCCCAGGCCTGGGCCGCGTCGACACCGTGATGCACGATCATCGCGGCAAGCAGCGACTGGTTATAGACGTTGGACGAGGAGCGGATGCAGAGCCGCCCCTTCCATTTCGGGTCGGCGAGGTCCTCGTAGGTCGAGAGATCCTCCGGCTTGACCCGGTCGCGCGATGCGAAGACCACCCGGCTGCGGATGGTGAGGCCGAACCATTCGTTCTCCGGATCCCGATACTGGGCCGGAATGTTCTCCCGCAGGATGTCCGATTCCACCGGCTGCAGCAGCCCGGCCACCTTGTGGGCCATGAGGCGCGAGATATCGACCGTCAGGATCGCGTCGGCGGGGCTGTTCATGCCCTCGGCCTTGAGCCGTTCCAGCATGCCTTTCGGCGCATAGACGACGTTGACGTCGATCCCGGTCTGATCGTGAAAGTCATCGAGCAACGGCCGGATCAGGCTTTCCTGGCGATAGGAATAGAGATTGACCTCCGCCGCCGCGACCGGTGCGGCAAGACTGCCTGCGGCAAGCAATGCCGTGGTGGTGGCGAGCGTGAGAGAACGCAACGTATGGTGCATGTTTGTCAGCCTTCCATCATCATTCCGACATCCGCAGCGACGCGGCGGACGCAACATCGGGCCCGCGCCAGCTATTGCGAACGCTTCCGAATAGCGGATGGAAACATCAACGATCCACCGGCGCGGGTCAAGCGATATTGCGAACTGTTCGCAGAAATTGCCGGTCAAGATCCCAGAATGGCTCAGCCGGCCACCTTCCGGAACAGGCTGTCGCGGCCGCAAGCGGCGCCGACGCGCTCGTACTCGGCGCGCGTGTCGATTTCGGCATGGTTGCGGCGCCGTTCGACGGCAAGCCTGTCGGACGCCTCGTCCAGCACGCGCTGAAGTGTCGACCGGATCGCCGCCAGCGCGTCCTTGCTGTCCGCCGCGCGCAGGCGGGCGGGCGGGCGACTTCGGCTCAGTGCCGCACGAAGGCTGACCCGCAGCCGCCGTCCCAGGTCGCGAACCAGCCTCTCGTCTGTCGCGACATGCTTGTATTCATGCTGCAGTATCTCGCGATATTCGCAGCTCCCGCGCGGAAACTCCCGGGCGATATGGACGATCCGGTTGACGGCCCCGATTGCCGCCTTCACGTCCGTGGTCCGCAGGCAATGGATATCGCCGGTCTTTTCATCTTCCTGCCATTCGAAGCGGCTGGAAATCTCGGATCGGGGCGTCGCGACCGTAAGGCCGAGCGCGGGTCCGAGCGCGGCGCCGCCACGATTGGAAAGCTCGGCCACGGAGCGCGAGTGATCGATCTTCACGGCTTCGTTGTCGATCCGGACATCGATGTCCGCTTCGCCATTACGGCAGGAGGCTGCATCGGCGGCGCCGGCAAGCAGGAACATGCCGGTGGCGGCGATGAGAGCAACGCAGGCCTGCTTCCGGCCGAACTCGACGAGCATGGCGGTCATTCCAGCGGCGGCACGGGGATCGCGCTTTCCGATCATCCTAGACCGCATGTCCTGCGTCGACGTTAAAACGCCGTCAGACGCGCGATCGGGCCCGGGCCGCCGGATAAAAGATCACGGGACCCGTTGCGAACCGCCGTTTCTGAGCGCCTCTTCCGGCGGGACGTAGGTTTCGCCGAGGGCGCCCGCGACCGCCTCGTAGGTGAGCTTGCCGAAGGCGACATTGAGGCCGTTACGCAGATGCGGATCACTCGCCAGGGCTGCCCGGTAGCCCTTGTTGGCGAGTTTCAGCGTGAACGGCAGGGTCGCGTTGTTGAGCGCCTGGGTCGAGGTCCGGGCGACGCCGCCCGGCATGTTGGCGACGCAGTAATGCACCACGTCGTCGATGACGTAGGTGGGATCGGCATGGGTCGTGGGCCGCGACGTCTCGAAACAGCCGCCCTGGTCGATCGCCACATCGACGAGCACCGCGCCACGCTTCATCGTCGCGAGATCGTCCCGATGCAGGAGTTTCGGTGCAGCCGCGCCGGGGATGAGGACCGCGCCGATGACGAGATCTGCGGTCCGGACATATTCCTCGATCGCGTCGACCGTCGCGAAGATCGTGTTGAGCTGCGGGCCGAACTGCATGTCGAGTTCGTTGAGCCGGCGCAGCGACTTGTCGAGCACCGTCACCTTGGCTTCCAGCCCCATCGCCATACGCGCGGCGTTGGTGCCGACAACCCCGCCGCCGAGGATCACCACTTCGGCGGCGGCGACGCCCGGGACACCGCCGAGCAGCATGCCGCGCCCGCCCTGGGTAATCTCGAGACTGTGCGCGCCGGCCTGGATCGCCATCCGGCCGGCAACTTCGGACATCGGCGCCAGCAACGGCAGCCCGCCGCGATCGTCGGTGACGGTCTCGTAGGCAATGGCGACGCAACCGGATTCCATCAGGCCGCGCGCCTGTTCCGGATCCGGGGCGAGATGGAGATAGGTGAACAGAAGCTGCCCCTCGCGGAGCATCTTCCATTCGTTGGCCTGCGGTTCCTTGACCTTCACGATCATCTCGGCACGGGCGAAAATCTCCTCCGCCGTGTCGATGATCTCGGCACCCGCCGCCCGGTAGTTCTCGTCGTCGAAACCGATCCTCGCGGCGCCGTCCTTCTGGACCAGGACCTTGTGACCGTTGTGAACCGCCTCCCGGACCGCCGATGGCGTCATCCCGATCCGGTATTCGTGGGTCTTGATTTCCTTCGGCACTCCGATCAGCACGAGAACCTCCCGCCTAACTTGATTTCCTGTTGCGACTAATCAACGGCGCGCAGCACGCCACGCAGCGTTTCGAAGACCTGGTCGATCTGCGCCTTGGAAATGATCAGCGGCGGCGACAAGGCAATGATGTCGCCAGTGGTGCGGATCAGCAGACCCTTCTCGTAGGCCTTCAGGAAAGCGTCAAAGGCGCGCGCGGTCGGCTTGCCCGGAATGGATTCGAGCTCGATCGCGCCGATCAGGCCGAGATTGCGCAGGTCGATGACATGCGGCTCGCCCTTCAGCGCATGAACCGCTTCTTCCCAGTACGGGGCGAGCTCGGCGGCACGCTCGAAGAGCCCTTCTTCCTTGTAGGTGTCGAGGGTCGCGAGTCCGGCCGCGGCGGCCATCGGATGGCCCGAATAGGTATAGCCGTGGAACAGTTCGATGACGTTCTCGGGCCCGTCCATGAAGGCATCGTAGATCTTCGAATCGAAGGCCACGCAGCCCATCGGGATGACGCCGTTGGTAAGCCCCTTGGCCATCGTCACGATGTCCGGGGTGACACCGAAGTACTCCGTCGCAGTCGGCGCGCCGAGGCGGCCGAAACCGGTGATGACCTCGTCGAAGATCAGCAGGATGCCGTGCTTGTCGCAGATCGCGCGCAGCTTCTCCAGATAGCCCTTCGGCGGCATCAGCACGCCGGTCGAACCGGCAACCGGTTCGACGATGACGGCGGCGATGGTCGAGGCATCGTGGAGGGTGACGATCCGCTCCAGCTCGTCGGCCAGGTGCGCGCCCCATTCCGGGCAGCCGCGGCTGTAAGCCTGCTTCTCCCGGTCGTGGGTATGCGGCAGATGGTCGACGCCGTTCAGCAGCGAGCCGAAGAACATCCGGTTCTTGACGATGCCGCCGACCGAGATCCCGCCGAAGCCGACGCCGTGATAGCCCCGCTCGCGCCCGATCAGCCGGGTCCGCGTTCCCTCGCCCCGGGCCCGGTGATAGGCGATCGCGACCTTGAGCGCGGTATCAACCGATTCCGATCCGGAGTTGGTGAAAAAGATCCGGTCGAGATTGCCCGGCATCATCGCGGCGACGCGGGCAGCCAGTTCGAAGGCCTTGGGATGGCCCATCTGGAAGGCCGGCGCGTAGTCGAGCTCGGCAATCTGCTTCTGCACCGCCTCGACGATCTTCGGGCGGCTGTGGCCGGCATTGACACACCAGAGACCGGCCGTGGCGTCGAGGATCTCGTCGCCTTCGGCGTTCCGGTAATGCATGTCCTTGGCGCCGACCAGCAAGCGCGGCCGGGACTTGAACTGACGATTTGCCGTGAACGGCATCCAGAAGGCATCGAGGTTGTTCGCGGGCGCGATCGACTGCTCCGCTGATTTCAGGGCGCTGGACATATCGGGATCCTCCGGCAAGCGTTGCTCGCACCCTAGCAACGCCTAGTAAAATAGACAAGATCGAAAGAATCGCCCGCCCAGTTGCGGGATTCGCGCGTTTTGTTGTTTAATATATTTAACGTTCTCACGGATTTTGCATCGGCGGACAGAACATGGAATTCGATCTCGGCGCCCGCCTCCGGGCTCTGCGCGAAATGCACGGGCTCAGTCAGCGAGAACTCGCCAAGCGCACCGGCGTCACCAACGGCATGATTTCACTGATCGAGCAGAACCGCGCCAGCCCGGCTGTCGGCTCGCTGAAGAAACTCCTGGACGGGTTTCCGATCTCACTGTCCGAGTTCTTCGCCCATGACTTCACGACCCGCCAGAAGGTGTTCTACCGGGCCGATGAACTGACCGAGCTTGCCGGCGGCAAGCTCTCCTATCGCCAGATCGGCGGCGACCTGTCGGCGCGGGCCCTGCAGGTAATTCACGAACATTATGCGCCAGGAGCCGATACCGGGCGTTCGATGCTGAGCCACGCGGGCGAGGAATCCGGCGTCGTCGTGCGCGGCCGGATCGAATTGACGGTCGGCGGCGAACGAACGGTTCTGGAGGCGGGCGACGCCTACTACTTCGAAAGCCGATTGCCGCACCGCTTCCGCTGTGTCGGCGACGAGCCGGCTGAAATCGTCAGCGCCTGCACGCCGCCCAGCTTCTGATCGGCCCAATCGCTGGCATTCCCGTGTACTCGTGTCATAATCTCGCCCGAGACGCGCATTCGGCCGCCAGGGCCGGACGGGCGCTCACGAATCGAGGCGGGAGACCAAGCGCACAACATCCCGGGAGTCAGAGTTGAACGGCCGGCTGTTCAGGATACCGTGCCGGAGTGCTGGAGTTTGATTACATGGCCACCGGGAAATCCGCAAAGGACGCTCGTTCGAGCAAATCCGCGGACCGACTGACCGGCGACGTGGCGGCGCTTGGCGATGCCCTTGACGCGGTCGGTGAAGGGGTCGTCCTGTTCGACGCCGACGACCGGATCACCTATGCCAATTCGCGTCTGCGTGAACTCCTGCCGGGTCTTGCCGACATGCTGGTGCCCGGCATCGGCATCGAGGACCTGCTGGCAGCGAAACTCGATCGCGGCCTGCTGTCGGCGACCATCGAGCCAGGCCCGGCGTGGCTCGAGCGGCAACTCGAGCGCCACCGCAATCCGCCCTCGGAGATCGAACTCGACCTGGCGGACGGACGGATTTTCCGTCTGACCCACCGCAAGTCGGCATCCGGCGGCAGCGTTTCGGTCTGGACCGACGTTACCGAGCGGCGGGCGGTGCGCAACGCGCTCGACGACAGCGAGCGGCGATACCGCGAATTTGCCAACATGAACCCCGCCGCCGTCATCGTTCAGGTCGACGGCAAGGTCGCCTTCGCCAACGAAGCTGCCTGCCGGATGTTCCGGGCCGACAGCCCCGCCGACTTGCTGGGCAGGGAAAGCCTCGACCTGGTAGCTCCCGAAAGCAGGAAACGCGTCCTCGAACGTCGCCGGCATGT
Organism: Oceanibacterium hippocampi; assembly: GCF_900172325.1. Lineage (GTDB taxonomy): Bacteria > Pseudomonadota > Alphaproteobacteria > Sneathiellales > Sneathiellaceae > Oceanibacterium > Oceanibacterium hippocampi. The sequence continues at coordinate 127,968 of NZ_FWFR01000001.1, forward strand.
CGAGATGACCGGCCAGGCGATCCCCTTCGCCGAAGGCCGCCACCGCCGCCTCGACGGCGCGATCTTCCCCAGCGAGATGGCCGCAAGGCCGGTCTTCTGGGAGGGAAAGCCAGGCACGAACAGCATCATCTTCGATGTTACCGAGCGCAAGGAAACCGAGAAGACGCTTCGCGAAAGCGAGCAGCGCTACCGCAGTCTCGTCGAGGGTTCCATTCAGGGCATCACGGTGACGACCGAGACGGAGCGCCTGTTCGCCAACCAGGCCTTTGCCGACATGCTCGGTTATGACAATCCCGATGACGTCCTGGCGAATCTCGGCCCGTCCGATCATTTCCTGCCGGAAGAGCGCGACAAATTCATCGCCCGGCGCGTTGAGCGGATAAACTCCGGTGGCGTCGAGAAGCCTTTCGAAATCCGGATCGTGCGCAAGGACGGCACGGTCGTAACCGCGCTCACCACTGGCAAGCAGATCGTCTGGTTCGGCAAGCGCGCCGCTCTTGCGACCTGGGTCGACATCACTGACAAGAAGCGGGCCGAGGAGGCGCTGCAGGAGCGCGAGCAGTATTTGCGTGAACTTATCGACGGTTCGATCCAGGCCGTATCGGTGTCCGACGGCGAGAAGCGCCTGTTCGTCAATCGCACCTACGCCCAACTGCTCGGCTATTCATCGCCGGAGGAGGTGCTGGAGAACGTCGGCATCTACGATGTCTTTCTACCGCACAAGGTCGAACGCATCAAGGCCCGTCGCGACCGGCGCCTGCGGAAGGGCGGCCAGAGCGGACCGATCGAGCTCGACTATGTCCGCAAGGACGGCACGACGATCACCGCGCTGGTCGTGAGCAGCCGGATCTCGTGGTTCGGCAAGCCCGCCCTGCTCGGTACCGGCATCGACATCACCGAGCGCAAGCGGGCCGCGGAGGCGCTCAGGACGAGCGAACGCCGCTTCCGCGCGCTGATCGAGAATGCCCTCGACGTGATCGCCATTCTCGACCGGGACGGCGTGATCAAGTTTGCCAGCCCGTCGGTCGAGGTGGTGACCGGCTTCGACCCTGACGAGCTGATCGGCCAGAACGGACTGCTTTTCGTCCATCCGGACGACCGGGACGAGGCGCTCGAGCGGCTCATCAGACTTCATTCCGTCCCGAATGCGACCGAGGCAATGTCATTCCGTTTTCAGCACAAGGCCGGCGGCTGGCGATACCTGGAGACGGTCGGGCGCAACCTTCTGGACGACCCTTCCGTCGACGGCCTTGTGATCAACTCGCGTGACGCTACCGATCGCATCGAGGCCGAGGCAAGCCTGCGCCAGGCCCACAAGATGGAAGCAATCGGCCAGCTGACCGGCGGCGTTGCCCACGACTTCAACAATCTGCTCGCGGTGATCGCCGGCAACGCGGACCTGCTGCGCGAGACGCTCGACGCCCCGCCGGCAGAGCGCCTCCCGCTGGTCGACGCCATCACGCGGACGGCCGAGCGCGGCGCCGGCCTGACCCGAAGCCTGCTCGCCTTCTCCCGGAAGCAGGCGCTCCAGCCGAAGATCATCGACGTCAACGAACAACTGTCCGACCTGTTCGCCATCCTGCGCCGCACGCTCGGCGAGGATATCGAGATCAGGACCCGGACCGCCACCTCGCTCTGGCATTGCCTTGCCGATCGAGGCCAGCTCGAGAATGCCTTGCTCAATCTCACGCTGAACGCACGCGATGCGATGCCGGGCGGAGGCAAGCTGACCATCGAGACGGCGAATGTCACGATCGACGAGAACCAGTCGGACCGGTCGAACGAACTCAAGGCCGGCGAGTACGTGATGCTCGCGATCAGCGACACCGGCATCGGCATTCCGGCGGAGCTTCTGCCACGCGCCTTCGATCCGTTCTTCACCACCAAGCCCGCTGGCAAGGGCACCGGGCTCGGCCTCTCGATGGTCTTCGGCTTCGTCAAGCAATCGGGCGGCCATGTAACGATCTACAGCGAACCCAACGAGGGCACGACGGTCAAGATCTACCTGCCGCGCGCCCGCGGCGGCGGCGAGGCCGACCGGATCGGCCCGGCATCGGACGAACCGGCGACCCACGGCGAACTGATCCTGCTGGTCGAGGACGATCCGGATCTGCTGGCACTGGCCGCGACCCAGCTCGACAGTCTCGGCTACCGCGTGCTGAAAGCCGGCGACGGACCGACGGCGCTCGGGATCCTGGAGCGCGAGCCCCACATCGACCTGCTGCTGACCGACGTCGTGCTGCCCGGCCAGCTGCGGGGGCCGGCGATCGCGGCGGCCGCGCGCGAGAGCCACCCGAAGATGGCGGTGCTCTACATGTCCGGCTATACCGAGGATGCCATCGTCCACCATGGCCGGCTCGACGAGGGCATCATCCTGCTGCAGAAGCCGTTCCGGAAGATCGACCTCGCCCGGAAGGTCCGCGAGGCCTTGGGCCGCATCGGCGGAACCCAGGCCGGGAATCCCGGCGCTCAGCGATGATCGGCGCCGACCGCCTCGCCGATCGAGTTGAATCCGTCGGCGTGAAGCGCGGCGAGAAGCTCGTCCCCGATGCGCCGGACCAGGCCGGGGCCCTCGTAAACCAGCGCCGAATAGAGCTCGACCAGCGATGCACCGGCGCGGATCTTCGCATAGGCGTCGCTGCCGGAGGCCACGCCGCCGACCCCGATCAGCGGGATGCGGCCTTCGGTCAACCGGTAGATCTCGCCGAGCAACGCCGTCGACGTCTCGAATAGCGGCCGTCCACTCAGGCCGCCGCTCTCCGACGCCGCCGGATCGACGAGGCTGTCGGGCCGCGCGATCGTGGTGTTGGACACGATCAGCCCGTCGAGGCCGGTGGCAAGCGCCACCGCGGCAATGTCCTCCCGGTCGGCGACGGTCAGATCCGGTGCGATCTTGAGCAGAACCGGCACCCTTGCCGCCGCCCCGGCGAGCCCGGAACGGGCTTCGGCGAGCCGACCGAGCAGATCCTCAAGGGCCGCCCGGTCCTGCAGCGCCCGCAGGCCGGGCGTGTTCGGCGAGGAGATGTTGACCACCAGGAAATCGGCGAACGGGGCCAGCCGCGCGAGTCCGGTCACATAGTCTCCGGTCCGGTCGGCGCTTATCTTGTTGGCGCCGAGGTTCGCGCCAACGATGCCGCCGCGTCCGCGCCGGGCCCGAAGCCGGGCCTCGACCCCATCGAGACCGTCATTGTTGAACCCCATCCGATTGACCACCGCCCGATCGCGGACCAGCCGGAACAGCCGCGGCCGGGGGTTGCCGGCCTGCGGCAACGGGGTGACGCTGCCCGCCTCGACAAAACCGAAGCCGAGACCCAACATCGCATCGGGCACCTCGGCATTCTTGTCGAATCCGGCGGCAAGGCCGATCGGGTTGGGAAACTCGAGGTCCCAGAGGCGCTGGGCGAGCGCCGGGCGCGACGCCGGCCGGCGGGACAGGGCGGCGACCAGCGGCACCGTGCGCAGCGTCAGGGCATGCGCCGTCTCCGGCGGCAGCGCAAAGACGAGCGGCCGGAGAAACCGGTAGAGTCCGTTCATTCGCCGGCTTCGAAGGGCGGGATCTCGGCGGGGAATTTGTGTCGACCCGCGGCGTCGAGCGACAGCGGCACGACCGAATGAACATGCTCGAGCGACAGCGGCCCGTAGAGATGCGGAAACAGCGCACCGCCGCGAGACGGCTCATATTGCAGCGCCGGCCCGAGCCCGTCCGGATCGACCGCGACGAGCAGCAGGTCCTTGACGCCGCGCCGATGCTTCCAGGCGCTCTCGGCGACCTGGACCGCGGTCGAGAAATGGATGAAGCCGTCCCGCGCATCGTCGGCCGAGCCTTCGTAAACGCCAGCCTTCTCGGCGCGTCGCCAGTCGGCGGCGCCAACCAGGACATAGATCTTCATCGGCCCACCCCGTCCCATTCCCGCAAATCGATACCTTGCGGCCGGACCCTAGACCATCGCGCGGCAGATTCAAGCCGCCGTTCCCTTTCCATTGGCAGCCCCTCGGTTGCAATACTATGCTGGACCGCAGTCGCCCGAATATCGCGCATTCTCGTCGATAGGCGGTTTTTCAAGGAAGGTGGCCATGGCCGGCGTATTTTTCTCTCAGGGCAAGTGGACGGACGAAAATCCGAAGCTGACGGGTCCGATGGACCATGCCTTCTGGATGTCGACCGTCGTATTCGACGGCGCCCGCTCGATTCGGGGCCTTGTGCCCGATCTCGACCTTCATTGCGAGCGCCTGGTCCGCTCGACCGAAGCGATGCTGATGAACTCGCCGCTTCCGGCCGACGAGATCGCGGCCCTCTGCCGCGAGGGCATCCGCAAGATGCCGCGCGAGTCCGAGCTCTATGTCCGGCCAATGGTCTTCGCCCGCGAGGGGTTCGTCTCGCCCGACCCGGATTCGGCGGAATTCGTCCTCGCCGTCTATGACAGCCCGATGCCGGGCGACGGCGGCTTCTCGGCCTGCTTCTCGAGTTTCCGGAGGCCCGCCCGCGACCAGGCGCCGACCGATGCCAAGGCCTCCTGTCTCTACCCGAATTCGCAGCGCGCCCTCCGGGAAGCGACGCAGCGTGGTTTCGACAATGCGATCCTCTGCGACCCGAACGACAATATCGCCGAGTTCGCGACCGCCAATATCTGGATCGCCAAGGATGGCGTCGCGATGACGCCGGCGGCCAACGGCACGTTCCTCGCCGGCATCACCCGGCGACGGGTGATACAGCTGCTGCGCGACGACGGTATCGAGGTAATCGAGTGCCCGCTCCGCCGGCAGGACATCCTGGAAGCCGACGAGGTCTTCAACAGCGGGAACTACGGCAAGGTGATGCCGGTCGTGCGGGTCGAGGATCGCGACTTCCAGCCCGGCCCGATCACCAAGCGCGCCCACGATCTCTATTTCGAGTTCGCAAACGACGCCTCGGTCTTCTGACCGGGGCGCCGCCCGCGTTACCCGATCTTCACGACGATCAGGCGGCGGGGACCGACAGATCCTCGCCGGCCAGTGCGCGTTCGATCAGCGCAATCGTCTCCGCGCGCCCATAGAGCGCGATGAAGGAGCCCATGCGCGGCCCCTGGCTCTGGCCGAGCAGGACTTCGTAGAGGGCCTGGAACCAGTCCCGCAGATTCTCGAAATCGTATTCCTTGCCCACTTCGTAGACCCGGTTCTGGATCTCCTCCGCCGTCGCCGAGTCGTCGAGATCGCGCAATTCCGCGGCAAGCTGATTGAGCGCCGAGCGTTCGACCTCGGTCGGCGTGCGGTAGGCCTTGGTCGGCTTCACGAAATCCCGGTAATAGGCGATCGCGTAGCCCACGAGCCGGTCGAACTCCGGATGGGTCTCGGCCGTGGCCCCGGGCACGTAGCGGCTGATGAAGCCCCAGAGCACCGACGACTCCTCGGCATTCACCACGGCGGCGAGATTGAGCAGGATGCCGAAGCTGAACGGCACCCCTTCGGAGGGCGGATTGCCGGCGTGGATATGCCAGACCGGATTGGCATACTGCTGCTTCTTTTCCTGCCCCGGGAAGCGCTCGAGGAAGCCGTAATACTCGTCGACCGCCTTCGGGATAACGTCGAAATAGAGCCGCTTCGCCTTGCGCGGGCTCTGGAACATGTAGAGCGAGAGACTTTCCGGCGAGGCATAGGTCAGCCAGTCGTCGATCGTCAGGCCGTTGCCCTTCGACTTCGAGATCTTCTTGCCGTCCTCGTCGAGGAAGAGCTCGTAGTTGAAGCCGTCCGGCGGCGGGGCGCCAAGCACCTGGCAGATCCGGCTCGACAGCTTGACCGAATCGATCAGGTCCTTGCCCGACATCTCGTAATCGACGTTGAGCGCGTACCAGCGCATCGCCCAGTCCGCCTTCCATTGCAGCTTGCACTGGCCGCCGGTGACCGGAACCTCGATCGTCTCGCCGCTTTCCGGATCGGCATAGAGCACCGTGCCAGAGTCCGGACGCGCTTCGAGGATCGGCACCTGCAGTACCTTGCCGGTGCGCGGACAGACCGGCAGGAAGGGCGAGTAGCTCTTCTGCCGCTCCTCGCGAAGCGACGGCAGCATGATCGCCATGATGGCGTCGTAGTGCTTCAGCACCTCGAGCAGCGCGTTGTCGAACTCGCCGGCGTGGTAGCATTCGGTCGAGCTCCGGAACTCGTACTCGAATCCGAACTGGTCGAGGAACGACCGCAGCATGGCGTTGTTGTGATGGCCAAAGCTCTCGAACTTCTCGAACGGGTCCGGGACCTTGGTCAGCGGCAGGTCGAGATGCCGGGTCAGCATCTCCTGGTTCGGCACGTTGCCCGGGACCTTGCGGAGCCCGTCCATATCGTCGGAAAAGGCGAACAGACGGGTCGGCAGGTCCGAGATCTCGGCCAGCGCGCGGCGCACCATCGAGGTCCGGGCGACTTCGCCGAATGTGCCGATATGAGGCAGCCCGGACGGGCCATAGCCGGTCTCGAACAGGACATAGCCCTTGGCCGGCGGTGCCTTCGAATAGCGTTTGACGAGTTTGGCGGCCTCCTGGAAGGGCCAGGCATTGCTCGTCATCGCGTATTCGGCATCGGTGGTCATTTCGGCGCTCCCGCGCTATTCAGAAAATGGTGTGAACACATATGCGCCGCCGAACACGGCGTCAACGAGAGAACCGAGCGAATTCCCGCCTGATGACGATGGATATACCGATGACGGCAGCCGAGGCGCTGGCCGATATCCCGGTGCTCGCCGCGACCGCGGCCGGCGCGCTCTGGCTCGGCCCGGACGGCGTGCCCGAGCCGGTGAGTGCCGGCGACGCCGCACGCCGCGCGGCGGCGTCGCCGCCGCTGCTCGTTCATGGCGTCGCCACGGCACGGCGCCTCGGGATCGAGGGCTTCGCCGCCTACGACCTGCTGGAACTGTATGCCTTCGTCCGGCCCGCGATGTTCGCCTTGCCGACGCCGGCGGGACTGGTCCGCGCGGTCGATGCCGGCCGACCCGACACGACCGCCGAGGCCATGCCGATGCTGCGCGAAGCGGCGGCGCGGCTGCTCGGCGAACTCGCCACCGTCGGACACCGCGAGGGACATCGCGCGGCAGCGATCGCCCTGACCATGGGCCGGGCAGGCTGGCCGTGGGGCGAGCCGGTGCTGGCGGCGCTCAGCACGTTCGAGGGCGGCGGACGGTTCGGCGGCCTCGATATCTGGAACGCGCTCGAGGAATGGGCCGATTTCGCGCCGCCACCGCCGCCGGACGATCAGCCGGTCAGCGAGGCGGAGACGCGCGAACGGCTGTCAGAGCTGCTCGGCGGAGGATCGGAAAGCCGCCCGGCCCAGGCCGACTACGCCGCCGCCGCCTCGTGGGCCTTCACGCCACGCGACCAGGCCGGCGAGCCGCGCATGGTGCTGGCCGAGGCCGGGACCGGCATCGGCAAGACGCTCGGCTATATCGCGCCGGCCAGCCTCTGGTCCGAGAAAAACGGCGGCACCGTCTGGCTCTCGACCTATACCCGGAACCTGCAGCGCCAGATCGACGGCGAGTTCGACCGGCTCTATCCCGACCCGGCGAAGAAGGCGCGCAAGGTCGTCGTGCGCAAGGGCCGGGAGAACTATTTCTGCATCCTCAATTTCGAGGAGGCGGTGCAGGGCGGCGCGGCGCGCACGGGCGAGCGGGTGGCGCTCGGGCTGATGGCACGCTGGGCCGGTGCGACACGCGACGGCGACATGGGGGGCGATTTCCCCGCCTGGCTGATCGAGCTGTTCGGGAGGGCCCGGACCATCGGCCTCACCGACCGGCGCGGCGAATGCGTCTACGCGGCATGTCCGCATTACCGGCGCTGCTTCATCGAGCGGTCACAACGCAAGGCGCGCCGCGCCGACACGGTGATCGCGAACCACGCCCTCGTGATGCTGCACGCGGCGACCCGGGGCGACGACCGCGAGATGCCCAGCCGTTATGTCTTCGACGAGGGTCATCATCTGTTCGACGCGGCTGACAGCGCCTTCTCGGCCCATCTCGGCGGCCAGGAAGGCAACGACCTGCGACGCTGGATCCGCGGCCCGGAGGGCAGCCGGCGCAGCCGGGCCCGCGGCATCACGCGGCGGATCGGCGACCTGGTGATCGACCGCGCGACCGCCGCCGAGGCGCTGTCGCGGGCTGTCGAGGCGGCGGCCATCCTGCCCGGCGAAGGCTGGCAGACGCGCCTCAAGGATGGCAACGAGATGGGCCCGGCCGAGGCCTTTCTCGGCCTTGTCCGCCGCCAGGTCTATGCCCGGGCGCGCGGCGCCGACGGCCCTTACGCGATCGAATGCGGCACGGCCGAGCCGGTGCCCGGCCTGATCGAGGCGGCGCGGACGCTGGCCCAGGCGCTCGACGACATTCTGAGCCCCCTGAAGGCGCTCGCCGGCGACCTGGCGGCGCTGATCGAGGACGAGACCGCCGAGATCGACAGTGGCACCCGGGTCCGGCTGGAGGCGGCGGCGCAGGGAATCCGGCGGCGTACCGAGCATCAGCTCGCTCCCTGGATCGAGATGCTCAACGGCCTCTCGGCGGCCACACCACCGGCCTTCGTCGACTGGTTCGCGGTCGACCGGATCGGCGGCCAGGACAGCGATGTCGGCTTCCACCGCCACTGGATCGACCCCACCAAGCCGTTCGCCGAAGCCGTGCTGAAGCGCGCCCACGGCGTCGTTGTCACCTCGGCCACCCTGGGCGACCGCGGGGTCGGCTCGGACGACGACTGGCATGCCGCGGAGGTCCGCACTGGCGCCCTGCACATCACCCTTCCGGCAAAACGGGTGAGCATCGCCTCGCCCTTCGACTATGCCGAACGAACCCGTGTGTTCGTGGTCAACGACGTCCGGCGCGACAATGTCGGCCAGGTCTCGGCGGCCTTCCGCGACCTGTTCATTGCCGCCAATGGCGGCGCCCTCGGCCTGTTCACGGCGATCTGGCGGCTCCGCGCGGTCTACGAACGGATGGCACCGGCGCTCAACGCCCACGGAATTCCGCTTTACGCCCAGCACGTCGATGCGATGGATACCGGGACGCTGGTCGACATCTTCCGGGCGGAACGGGATTCCTGCCTGCTCGGCACCGACGCGGTGCGGGACGGCGTCGACGTCCCGGGCCAGGCACTGCGCCTGCTGGTCTTCGACCGGGTTCCCTGGCCGCGACCCGACATCCTGCATCGGGCGCGCAAGGCCGCCTTCGGCGGCAGCGCCTATGACGACATGCTGACCCGACTGCGGATCAAGCAGGCCTTCGGCCGCCTCTTGCGCCGGGGCGACGATTACGGCGTCTTCGTCATGCTGGACGCGATGCTGCCGACGCGCCTGCTGAGCGCCCTGCCGCCCGGCGTTCCGGTCGCCCGCGTCGGAATCGCGGAAGCGGTTGCCGAGACGCGGGCAATGCTTGACCGGTTCGGCGAGAAGCCTGTATCTGCCGCCAAATAGCTTGGCAATCGAGCCATCCACCCCATATGGTCCGCGAAACGGGATACCGGACCAGGAACCAGGAGTAAGAAGCTCTATGTCGACGATCAGCCATCAGACAGCACTGGTTTACACGATGGTGATCGTGTCCGCTGCCGATCGCAACATGACCGACAGCGAAATCCTGACGATCGGCGAAATCGTCAGGACCCTGCCGGTTTTCCGCGACTACGACAGGGATCTGCTGCCCACCGCCGCCGCCGATTGCGCGGCGATGCTGGGCCAGGACGAAGGTCTCGAGGCGGTCCTCGGGCTGATCCAGGAGGCGCTTCCCGAACGACTTCGGGAGACCGCCTACGCGCTCGCCTGCGACGTCGCCGCCGCGGACGAGAGCCTCGGCCAGGAGGAGCTCCGCCTGCTCGAGATCATCCGCCACCGCCTCGACATCAATCGCCTGCATGCCGCGGCGATCGAGAAGGGGGCGGCGGCGCGCTACGCGCACGCCTGATCCGCTAGCCTCCGCACGCGGCCAGAAATGCGTCGACCGCCTCGATCGCGGCAGCCAGGTTATCCGCTTCCGTGAGGCCCGAGGCCTTGCGCGGCCTGAATCCGTGATCGCCGTCGGTCATCCAGGTGAACCGGATCGCCGGCGATAACGCGTAGCCCTCGACGTCGGCCCTGCCCCCGAAACTGTCACGTTCGCCCTGCACGATTAGGGCCGGCGTGCGGAGCGTTTCCAGGTGCGCGGTCCGAAGCTTTTCCGGCTTGCCCGGCGGATGGAACGGATAGCCCAGGCAGACCAGCCCGCGCACCCCGCATTCGTCGGCGACGAGGCTTGCCATCCGGCCACCCATCGATTTGCCGCCGATCACCAGACCGGAGCCGCCCCCCAGTTCGGCGACGATGGCGCGCCAGCATTCGAGCAGCACCGGCTGCCGGTCGGGCGGCTTTTTCCGGCCGCTCGCACGCCGCTCCACCATATACGGAAACTCGAATCGGGCGACGCGACGGCCGCGCGCGCCGAGGCCCTGCGCGACCGCGGCCATGAAGGGGCTGTCCATGGGTGCACCCGCACCATGCGCGAGCACCAGGGTGAACGGCGCATCCTTCGGCCCGTCGAACAGGATTGCGGCGCTCACGCCGGCTCTCCCCCATAACGGCACGGAACGCGGCAAACTATATTTGACATTTTCTTCCTGTTATTCTGTGTATAATACACCCAGTAGTAGATATCGCAGTTGTGTCGACCTATATCACCCTACGATACGAAACTTCAGCGAGGACGTCTGGCAATGACCATTCGAATCAACAGCATTGCGCCCGATTTCAAGGCGGAGACCACCCAGGGACCGATCAGCTTCCATGACTGGATCGGCGATGGCTGGTGCATCCTGTTCTCACATCCAAAGGATTTCACCCCGATCTGCACGACCGAACTCGGCTTCATGGCGGGCCTGGAGGACGAGTTCAAGAAGCGCAACACCAAGATCATCGGGATCAGTGTCGATGGCGTCGGCGAACACGAGAAATGGGCCGGTGACATTCAGAAGTCCCAGGGCCACAAGGTCAATTATCCGCTGATCGGCGATCCGAAGCTCGAGATCGTGAAGGCCTACGACATGTTGCCCGAGGACGCCGGCTCGACCGCGGCCGGGCGGACCGCGGCCGACAATGCGACGGCGCGCTCGGTCTTCATCATCGGCCCGGACAAGCGGATCAAGGCGATGCTCGTCTATCCGATGAGCTCGGGCCGTAACTTCAACGAGATCCTGCGTCTGCTCGATTCCTGCCAGCTCACCGCGAAGGAACAGGTGGCGACGCCGGTCAACTGGCAGCCGGGCGAGGACGTCGTGATCCTGCCGTCGGTCTCCGATGCCGATGCGAAGAAGAAATATCCGGACGGCTGGAAGGCACCGCTCCCGTATCTGCGGATCGTGCCGCAGCCGCGCTGAGCCTGCGCCGGGCGCTTCGCGGAACCGGGCCGGCTGCACGCGCCGCCGGTCCGGTGCCGGCTTCAGCCGGGAGACATCGAATGACGCACCCGATGACTGACGTCGACCCGGAGCCGGTACGCCCATGGATTACCTGATCGCGCACGAGGCAAGTATCCGGCTTTCCGCGTTCGCCGGGATCTTCCTGGTTATGGCGCTGTGGGAGATCGCGGCGCCGAAGCGCGCCCTGGTCGCCGGCAAGGCGCTGCGCTGGTTCGGGAATATCGGGATCAGCGTTCTCAACACGCTGATACTGCGTTTCCTCTTCCCGCTGCTGGCGGTCGGCCTCGCGCTGCTCGCCGAGGAACGGGGATTCGGGCTGTTCAACTGGCTCGGCCTGCCGGACTGGCTGGCCATCCCGCTCGCCGTCATCCTGCTCGACCTGGTGATCTACTGGCAACATGTCGCCTTTCACCATGTGCCGCTGCTCTGGCGCATGCACCGGATGCATCATGCCGATCTCGATATCGACGTCACCACGGGCGCCCGCTTCCATCCGCTCGAGATCGCGCTCTCGATGCTGCTCAAGCTCGCTGTCGTCGCGGCTCTCGGCGCGCCGGCCGTCTCCGTCATCCTGTTCGAGGTGATCCTCAGCGGCATGGCGATGTTCAATCACAGCAATGTCCGCATGCCGACGCTACTCGACAGGTCGCTTCGCCTGCTCGTCGTGACGCCGGACATGCACCGGGTCCATCACTCGATCCACCGGGACGAACACGACAGCAATTTCGGCTTCAACCTGTCCTGCTGGGATCGCCTGTTCGGCAGTTACCGCGTCGCCCCGCGCGACGGTCACGAGGGCATGACGATCGGGCTCAGGGCGTACCAGGCGGTGCGCCGCCAGACCCTGCCCTGGATGCTCTGGCTGCCGTTCGGCCCGCTCCGCCCGGGCAGCGGCGAGGACGGCTAACATCGCCTTGTCTTTGCCCCGGGCGGGCGGCAAAGTCCGACCATGACCGAACAATCCCGCTACCAGGACTGGATCGGCCGGGCCGAGACGGCGCTCGACGTCCTCGACCCGGTCCGCGTCGCGGCGCTCAACGCCACCATCGGCGAGACCGGGAAGCCGATGGGGATGCCGGCCGCCGGCGACCCGCTGCCGCCCGGCGCGCAGTGGCTCTATTTCTGGCCGCTCGCGCCGATGTCGGAGGTCGGCCCGGACGGCCACCCGAAGCGCGGCGGCTTCCTGCCGCCGGTCAGCCTGCCAAAGCGGATGTGGGCGGGCGGGCGGTTGCGCTTTCACCAGCCGCTCATCGCCGGCGCGCAGGCCACCCGGCGCTCGGAGATCCTGTCGGTTTCCGGGAAGGATGGCCGCAGCGGCCCGCTGGTCTTCGTCACCGTCGCCCACGAATTCCTGGTCGATGGCAGTCTCTGCCTGCGCGAGGAACATGATATCGTCTATCGCGACGACGCGCCGGCGTCGCGGAAGCCCGCCGCAGCGAAGGACGCGACAACCGACCCGGCCGCCGAGGCGCCCGGCGACATCGTTGCCCGCCGCGCGATCGATCCGGATCCGGTCATGCTGTTCCGCTATTCGGCGCTCACCTTCAACGGCCATCGCATCCACTACGACCGGGACTATTGCCGCGATGTCGAGGGCTATCCCGGGCTGATCGTGCACGGCCCCCTGATCGCCACCTTCCTGATGGATCTGTGCCGTCGCGAGGGCCCGGCACCGCTCACGGAGTTCGAGTTCCGGGCGCTCCGACCGCTGTTCGACGGGGAGCGCTTCGAGACGATTGCGGTCGCCGCGCCGGACGGCGGCTGGGCACTCCGCGCGGCGCGACCGGGGAAGGCGCCGAACATGACGGCCACGGCCCGCTTCGGTACACGCTGAAGGGCGGTTCATGATCGATCGGCCGCCCGTTCCCGTCACCGTTCTGACCGGCTTTCTCGGCTCGGGGAAATCGACCGTGATCGGCCGGTTGCTCCGCGACCCGGCGCTCGCCCGCACCGCTGTCATTGTCAACGAATATGGCGAGGTGCCGATCGATCACGCACTGGTCCGGGCGGCGGAAGAGAATCTGGTGACGCTCAACTCTGGCTGCCTCTGCTGCACCCTTCGCGGCGACCTGGTCGAGACCCTCGGCGACCTGATCGCTCGCCGCGCCAAGGCTGAGATCCCGGATTTCAACCGCGTCCTGGTCGAGACCACCGGCCTCGCCGACCCGGCGCCGATCCTGCACACGCTGATGAGCGAGCCGTTGCTCGTGCGGCATTTCCGTCTCGACGGCATCGTGACGACCATCGACGCCGTGCACGGGCTGTCGCAGATCGAGCGCCATCCGGAAGCGGTCAAGCAGGCCGCCGTCGCCGACCGGTTGCTGCTCACGAAGGGCGATCTCGTCGATGCCGCGCGCCTGGCGGCACTGACCGCGAGGCTCGGCGATCTCAACCCGGCGGCCCGCCCGATCCGGGTCGATCACGGCGACGTCGCCGCGGCCGCGATCCTCGATGCCGGGCTGTTCGATCCGGCGCGGAAGACCGCCGATGTCCGGGGCTGGCTGCGCGAGGAAGCCTATGCCGCGACGTCCGCCGACGGTCATGCGCACCATCATGACCACGGGGCCGGCCCCGCGCACGACGGCAATCACGGCGACGCGGTCGACAGTTTCTGCCTGTTCTTCGACGCGCCGCTGGAATGGGACGATGTCGCCGCCTGGCTCGACTTGCTGGCCTCTTTGCGCGGCGACGGACTGCTCCGCATGAAGGGCATTCTCGATATCAGGGGCGAGGAGAGGCCGGTGGTGATCCACGGCGTCCAGCATCTGTTTCACCCGCCGGCCCTGCTCGATGCCTGGCCCGACGACGACCGGCGGAGCCGCATCGTCTTCATCACCCGCGATCTGGATCGCGCCGTCGTCACGCAGACGCTGGCGGCGATTCGCGGAGGCGGGTAAGCTCGCGCCATGACCACCGACGACGCCGCCAAATGCCTCGAAGCGATCGGCAGTCCCGCCCGGCTGGAGATCTTCCGCCTGCTCGTGAAGGCCGGACCCGACGGCCTGAAGGTCGGCGATATCCAGCGCACGCTGGACATTCCCGCCTCGACGCTCTCGCATCATCTGAGGAAGCTCGTGCAGGAGGGGCTGGTTGCCCAGACCCGCGAGGCGACGACGCTCTATTGTTCGGCCGAGTTCGAGCGCATGAACGATCTTGTTTCCTTCCTGACCGACGAATGCTGCATCGGCGTGGACGGCCCGTCGCGCGGCTGAGCCGCGACGCGGATCCCGCTGGATCAGACCGCTCTTGACTGGGGGCAGCGCTCGGCCCTATATTTCTATTATTCTGGAAATACAGGTGATGTCGATGACCCAGCTCGAATCAACCCTCCGCTCCGTCGCACGACTTGCCTTGCCGGTCGACCGGGTCGCGGCGGCTTTCCTGGCGGCGGTCGCCCTGCTCGCGGTCAGCGTTCCCGATCAGGCCGTGGAAAGTCTTGAATTCACCGCGCTGAGCCTGCTCCGCATCGCCCCCTTCATCGCGCTGTCGGTCCTCATCGCCGCCGCGGCGACGGCATCGGGCGCGGACGGCGTGATCGCCCGGGCTTTCGAGGGCAAGCCGCTCCAGGTCATTGTCGCCGGCGCCCTGGTCGGTGCGCTCTCGCCCTTCTGCGGGTGCGGCGTGATCCCGTTGATCGCCGCCCTGCTTGCCGCCGGGGTGCCGCTGCCCGGCGTGATGGCCTTCTGGCTCGCCTCGCCGATCATCGACCCGGAGATGTTCGTGCTCACAGCCGCCGGGCTCGGCCTCGAATTCGCCGTCGTGAAGACCGTCGCGGCCATCGCCATCGGTCTCGTCGGCGGCTTCACGATCCTCGCGCTGAACCGCGCGGGCTATCTGTTCGAGCCGATGAAGCCGGGCGCCGCGGGCAGCGGTTGCGGCGGTCCGAAACTCGCGGCACGGCCGCACTGGCGGTTCTGGGACATGGAAGAGCGGCGCCGCAAGTTTGCCGTCTCCGCGCGTGAGGCCGGCTGGTTTCTTGGCAAGTGGCTGGCGCTCGCCTTTCTTGTCGAAAGCCTGATGGTCGCCTGGGCCCCGGCGGATGCGATCGCCGGCTGGTTCGGCAGCGGCGAAGGCGCCGCGATCCCGCTTGCCGCGCTGATCGGCATTCCGGCCTATCTGAACGGCTATGCCGCGATCCCGACGGTCTCGGGCCTCATGGAACTCGGCATGGGCAAGGGGGCCGGCCTCGCATTCATGCTGGCCGGCTCGATCACCAGCATTCCGGCCGCGATCGCGGTCTGGGCGCTGGCCCGGCGCGCCGTGTTCTTCTGGTATCTGGCCCTGGCCTACGTCACCGCGGTGGGCGCCGGCGAGGCCTATCGCCTCTTCGGACAGCTATCCGGCTGACCGGGCTCCCGGGCCCAAGGTCAGAGGTATTCGCGAATGCCCCTGGCGATCTCTTCCGGCGTCGTGGCATGGCCGAAGGCAGTGATGAACTTGCCATCCCGGCCCATCAGATAAAGGAAGGAGAGATGGTCGACGAGATAGTTCTCAGGATCCTTGTCGGGATCGACCTTGCGGAAATAGACGCGATAGCGCTTCGCGACCTCGGCGACCTGCTCCTCCGTGCCGCGGAGGCCGATGAAGCGGGGTCCGAATGCATCCATATACTCGGCCATCACCTGCTGGCTGTCCCGGTTCGGATCGACAGTGATGAAGATCGGCGCCACGTCATCGGCGTCGTCGCCGAGGATATCGAGCGCCACCGCCTCGTTCTGCAACGAGGTCGGACAGACGTCCGGGCAGAAGGTGTAGCCGAAATAGACCAGCATCAGCTTGCCGCGGAAATCGGTGTCTGAGACCGTGTGGCCATCCTGCGCGACAAGC
Organism: Oceanibacterium hippocampi; assembly: GCF_900172325.1. Taxonomy (GTDB): domain Bacteria; phylum Pseudomonadota; class Alphaproteobacteria; order Sneathiellales; family Sneathiellaceae; genus Oceanibacterium; species Oceanibacterium hippocampi. Next base: position 144,176 of record NZ_FWFR01000001.1, read on the forward strand.
GTGAACGGACCGCCGACATCGGCGGTTCCCTGTCCCCGGTTGCCGTCATCGGCGAATCGTTGAAGGATGCCGCTTTCATAAACCTGCCAGCCGGCGATCCCGGCGAGGCCGACGACGATGAGGATTCCAAGGACAAGGGGGAGATGTTTCATGATTCCCGGACGCTGGTGACAGTCAACCCAATATAGGGAACGTCTCGCCGGGTGGAAGGCCACCCTGAATCCGGTCGCTGCGTCATACCGTCGCTGAATTCAGGAAACCCGGCCGCGGCAGTCACACGTGAGGGGGAAGCCATAGTCGCCGCGGCCGGGTCGGCTGGGGGCCTGAACAGTTTGAATATCGCTGGCGACAAAGGCGATCACATGTTCTCATTGCGGCCATTTTGCGGCAGTTCGCCAGCGACATACGGGGCTTAAATGCGCATCAAATCCACGGTTCTCGACGACCGCCTCCATGCCTATCTCATGCGCGTCGGCATCCGCGAGACGCCGGCCCAGGAGGCGCTTCGCGCGGAAACCGCGACCATGCGCTTCGGCGGCATGCAGATCGCCCCGGAACAGGGCGCCTTCATGCAGTTCCTCGTGCGCCTGACCGGCGCCAGGCGCTATCTGGAGGTCGGCGTCTTCACCGGCTACTCATCGCTCGCCGTAGCGCTCGCATTGCCCGCCGACGGCCGGATCACGGCCCTCGACCTGTCCGCGGAATATACCGACATCGCCCGCCGCTACTGGGCCGAGGCAGGCGTCGCCGACCGTATCGACCTGCGACTCGGCCCGGCGCTCGACAGCCTTGCCGCGCTGGAGCGCGACGGCGCCGCCGACAGCTTCGACATCGCCTTCATCGATGCCGACAAGTCGAACTACGACGGATATTACGAGGCCGCGTTGCGCCTGGTCCGGCCCGGCGGCACGATCCTGATCGACAACGTTCTCTGGGGCGGCGCCGTCGCCGATCCGGCGGCCGACGACGAGGACACGCGGGCGATCCGCGCGCTCAACGAGAAGCTGCACCGCGACCCGCGGATCGACTGCTCCATATTGCCGATCTCGGACGGGCTGACCCTGGCCCGGCGGCGGAGTTGAATCGGCTTGGCATGACGGGATACCCGCGCGCATTGACGCCCGCCGAAGTCAACGCTAGCGTGCCGTCACCCATCACGTCACAGGGCCCAGCCGGCCAGCGAGCCGCCGGCGCGACGGAACCGGATCCATGAGTGTTTTTCTTTTCAAGCGGCTCCTCACCTTCATCCTGACCCTGTTCGGCGCTTCCGTCATCATCTTCGCGGCGATGGAGATACTCCCCGGCGACCCGGCCCTGGTCATCCTCGGCGTCGATGCCTCGCCCGAGGCGGTTCAGGCACTGACCGAGAAGCTCGGCCTCGACCGCCCGGTGCCGGAACGTTATTTCGACTGGATCACCGGCGTCCTCGGCGGTGATTTCGGGATCAGCTATTCCTACAAGACACCGGTGTCCGAGCTGATCATCGACAGCCTGAAGATCACCGTTCCACTGGCGATCATGGCGATGCTGCTGGCGACCGCGATCGCCATCGTGCTCGGCATCTATGCCGCCGCCAACCACAACCGCCCGGCCGATGTCGGCATCATGGGGATCAGCCAGCTCGGGATCTCGATCCCCAGTTTCTGGCTCGGCATCCTCCTGGTGCTGCTCTTCGCGGTCAATCTGCGCTGGTTCTCGGCCGGCGGCTTTCCCGGCTGGGACCGGGACTTCTTCGGCTCGTTCCGGGCGCTGATCCTGCCGGCGGTCTCGCTGGCCACTGTGCAGGCGGCGATCCTCGCACGAATCACCCGCTCGGCGGTGCTCGATGTCTTCCGCGAGGATTTCGTCCGCACCGCCCGCGCCAAGGGGGTCAGCCGGCGGCGCGCACTCTGGGGGCATGTTCTCAGGAATGCCCTGATCCCGGTGATCACGATCATGGGACTGCAGTTCGCCAACCTGCTTGCCGGCACGGTCGTCATCGAAAGCGTCTTCACCCTGCCGGGGCTCGGGCAACTGGTGCTGAAGGCGATCAACAACCGCGACCTGATCATCGTCGAGGGCACGGTGCTCTTGCTCGCCGCGATGGTCGTCGCGGTCAATTTCCTCGTCGATATCCTCTATGCGCTGATCGATCCCCGCCTGAAGGTGAGCGACATATGAGCGGGCCCGGCGGATCCTTCCTCGCGCGCGCCCTGCGCCATCGCAGCTTCATGCTCGGCGGCGCGCTCACCGTCGGCATGCTCGGCATGGCGGCAATCTCGCTCTTCTGGACCCCCGGGGAGGCGATCAGCCTGAACGTGGCGCACCGGATGCGACCGCCGAGCCTGGAATACTGGCTCGGCACCGACAAGTTCGGCCGCGACATCTTCTCGATGCTGATGGCGGGTGCGCAGAACTCGATCACCGTCGGCGTCGTCGCCGTCTCCATCGGCCTCGTCGCCGGCGTCATCCTCGGCGCCTGGGCCTCGGCCAAACGCGGCTGGATCGAGGAAGCGGTGATGCGCTTCTCGGACTTTTCCTTCGCCTTCCCGGCGATCCTGTCGGCGATCATGCTGACGGCGATCATCGGGCCGGGCGGCGTGACCTCGATCCTGGCGATCGGGATCTACAACATCCCGGTCTTCGCCCGCCTGACACGCGGTGTGGCGAACGCCGTCTGGGCCCGCGAATTCGTGCTGGCGGCGCGTGCCGCGGGCAAGGGCGCCGTCCGCATCACCATCGAACATGTACTGCCGAACATCCTTTCGATCATCATCGTCCAGGCAACGATCAGCTTCGCGATCGCCATTCTCGCCGAAGCCGCGCTTTCCTATCTCGGCCTCGGCACACAGCCGCCGCAGCCGTCCTGGGGACGCATGCTGAGCGAGGCGCAGGCGCTGATCTTCCTCGCCCCGATGCAGGCGATCTATCCCGGCGTCACGATCGCGCTCTCGGTCTTCGGCCTCAACCTGTTGGGCGACGGGCTGCGCGACCTACTCGACCCCCGTCTCGCGAGGAAACGCTGATGTCGCTGCTCCGGGTCGAGAATCTCGAGGTGACGCTGCAGACGTCGGTCGGACCGGCGCGTGCCGTCCGCGACGTCAGCTTCCAGCTCGAACGCGGCCAGAGCCTCGGAATCGTCGGCGAATCCGGCTGCGGCAAGTCGATGACGGCGCTCGCCCTGATGGGCCTGCTGCCCGAGGGCGCGACGACGGCCGGCCGGGTGATGCTCGGCGAGGACGATCTGCTGACGATGCCGGAGAATGAGCTCTGCGGCGTGCGCGGGAACCGGCTCGCGATGATCTTCCAGGAGCCGATGACCTCCCTCAACCCGCTCCACACGATCGGCGCGCAGGTCATGGAACCGCTGCTCCTGCATCGCGGGCTGCACAAGTCGGAGGCCCGCGACGAGGCCTACCGGCTGCTTGACCAGGTCGGCATACCCAACGCGAAGTCGCGGCTCGACAATTATCCGCACCAGCTTTCCGGCGGCCAGCGCCAGCGGGTCATGATCGCGCTCGCGCTGTCCTGCGATCCCGACATCCTGATCGCCGACGAGCCGACGACGGCCCTCGACGTGACGATCCAGAGCCAGATTCTCGACCTGATCGAACAGCTGGTCAGCCGGCTCGGGATGTCGTTGATCCTCATTTCCCATGATCTCGGGGTGATTTCCGAGAGCGTCGACCGGGTGATGGTGATGTATGGCGGCACGGTCGTCGAAAGCGGCCCGACGCAGTCCCTGTTCCACGCCCTCGCCCATCCCTATACGCGCGGGCTGTTCGCCTCGATGCCGCGACTGGGCGGCAAGCGGGAACGGCTGACCACCATTCCCGGCACCGTACCGGATCTCGCCGACCTTCCGACCGGCTGCACTTTCGCCGGCCGCTGCCCCCTGGTGACCGAGGCCTGCCGCGCCGCGCCGCCACCGCGCCTACCCGTGGCCGACGGCCATGAGGCCGCCTGCATCCATCTCGACCTTGCGACCGCCGCGCGCCCGTCGGAGCTGTTCTCGTGAATGCCCCCGCGACCGTGCCGGTCCTGGCCGTGGAAGAGCTGCAGCGTCATTACACGCTGCCGCGCGAGCACCTGTTCCGCGAACCCGGCAAGGTTTACGCGCTGAACGGCGTCAGCTTCGAGATCCAGCCGGGCAGGAGCTTCGGCGTCGTCGGCGAATCGGGCTGCGGGAAATCCACGCTGGCACGCACCGTGATGGCACTGGAGACGCCGACGGCCGGCACGGTGCGGATCCTTGGCCACGATCTCTTCGATCTCGACAAGGACGCGCTCCGGGCGCTTCGCCGGCATTTCCAGATGGTCTTCCAGGACCCCTACGGGTCGCTGGATCCGCGGCACAAGGTCGGCCGGGTCGTCGCCGAACCGCTGACCGTCTCGGACGAGGTCGGCGCTAGGGATCGTGTCGAGAAGGTTGCCGACGTGCTGCGCTCGGTCGGCCTGAAGGCCGCCGACATGGACAAGTATCCGCACGAGTTCTCCGGCGGCCAGCGCCAGCGGATCGCCATCGCCCGCGCGCTGGTCACCCGGCCGGAACTGATCGTCGCCGACGAGCCGGTATCGGCCCTCGATGTCTCGGTACAGGCACAGGTACTCAACCTGATGCGCGACCTCCAGGACAGCTTCGGCGTCACCTACATGCTGATCAGCCACGATCTCGCGGTCGTCGAATATGTCTGCGACGAAGTGGCGGTCATGTATCTCGGCCGGATTGTCGAGCGCGGTCGGACCGAAGCCCTTTTCGCGCGGCCATCGCATCCCTATACCCGCGCCCTGCTCGACGCCGTGCCGCGTCCGGGGGTCGGACGGGCAAAACGCGGCGCCGCGTTGAAAGGCACGGTGATGAGCCAGACCGCGCTCGGCACCGGATGCGCCTTCGCCGACCGCTGCCCGATGGCGAAGCCGCGCTGCCTGGAGGAGGCGCCGCCGCTCCGCGATCTCGGCGACCATCATCTGTCCGCCTGCCACTATGCCGAGGATGTCCCGGCGGGCTGACGGCCGGCCGCCGTCTTGCCGTCAGTCGCCGCCCGTCTTCGGCTTCAGGTCGAGCGACGCCGAATTCATGCAGTAGCGCAGGCCGGTCGGCTGCGGTCCGTCCGGAAAGACATGGCCGAGATGGGCGTCGCAGCGCGCGCAGAGAATCTCGGTCCGGCGCATGAACAGCTTGTTGTCGGCCTCTTCGGCGACGGCGTCGGGCGACAGTGGTGCCCAGAAGCTCGGCCAGCCGGTACCCGAATCATACTTGGTATCTGAATCGAAAAGCGGCGCATCGCAACAGACACAGTGATAAATGCCGGGCGCCTTGGAATCGTTATACTTGCCGGTGAAGGCCCGCTCCGTGCCCTTTTTCCGGGCCACCTTGAACTGTTCCGGAGTGAGCTTCCGTGCCCATTCCTCGTCGCTCTTCCGGACTTTGTCGGTCATTGCCTCGATTCCCTTCACCATGCTGGTTGAACACTTTGCTCTACAAGTAGGGCGTCTCTCCGCCGCTGCAAAGCCTCGCGCTTGACGGAACGTGCTCGGTCGGGTTCACTTGGCGTGACGGTTCCGTGACGAGAGGCAGGATGAGCGACGTCCTGAGCTTCGACGATCACCCGCCCGCCCGGCCGGTTCTGGCAAACCGCCCGGGACGGGATCTGGCCACGATCTTCTTCGATCGACGTGAACTGCGCCTGATCCTCGACATCTACGGCTACATGGTCGCCCGCGGCGAATGGCGTGACTATGCGATCGGCCAGCATCGCGATTCCTGTACCTTCGCGGTCTTCCGCCGTACTGCCGACGGCGCGCTCTACCGGATCCGCAAGGAACCGGCGCTGGCCAACCGCCAGGGTGCGTACAGCGTCGTCTCGGCCAGCGGCCAGGTTCTGAAGCGCGGCCGCGAACTCGCCCAGGTCCTCAAGGTGTTCGACAAGAAGCGGCTTCGCGTCGTCGACTGACGCCGCTCAGCCGGCCGCGAGCCGTTCGAGCGCCGCCTCGGATTCGCCGACAGCCGCGACATCGCCGGCGGCCCGCGCGGTGTCCCGCAACAACCTCCATCCGCTTGCCACCGCCGGGCGGAACTCGGCCCGCCGCCGGCGGATCGCCAGCGCCTCCCGGTGCAGGCCGGCGCGTTCCAGGCAGACGACCCGGGCCTGCTCGAACAGGTCGCGCTGGGCATGGCTGCCGCCGATCTTCGCGAGAGCGGGGATCGCCATGGCGAAATCGTCGACCGCCTCGGCATCGCGGCCACGCGCCTGGGCCAGCACCGCCCGCGCGAGCGGTAGTGCGACCTCGACCCATGCGGGACGGAGATAGGGATCGGCCGCGGCCGCATGCGCCGCCAGCCCCTCGAGGAAGGCGTCCGCGGCGGCATCCTCGCCAGCACGGGCCAGCGCATAAAGATATTGCACGTCCAGAAACGGCTCGTCGTGCACCAGTTCGCGGGCCGCGACGTAATCGGCCACGTCGCGCCATCGCCCGCCCACGTCGACGCCCCGCATTTCCAGGCGCCAGAGCATCGAGATCGCCCCGACCTGGTCCTGGCTGTAGCTTTTCTCCCTCCCCCAGAGCCGTTCGTCGTAGAGACGAAGCGTTTCCGCCACCTCCCCGCGATCGAGATGGAAGAGCGCCAGGTGCCACCAGTTGTGGGTATACATGAAGGAGTTGCAATCCTCCCACGTGTCGGCGAGGGCGCGCATCCAGGCAATGCCGTCGTCGAGACGACCGCGGGTCTCCATCACATGGGCGACCGCGTGATGCGCCCAGGGTTCGCGCCGCAACATCTCTGTCGCCCGCCGCCCGGCTTCCTCTGCCTCGTCCAGCCGGTGGCACTGTTCGAGGCCGAAGGCCCGCATGCCGTGCGCCCAGGCGCAGTCGCGATGGCGCTCGATCACCTTGTCGGCGAGACGGAGCATGCCGGCATTGTCGCCGACGTTGAAATAGTGCGTCTGGCCGACCTTGGCCGAGAAGAGGTCGCCCGGATAATCGGCGGCGAGCCGTTCGGCGATCCCGACAGCCCGACCGATCGCCTTGTCGCGGGCGGCGGCGACGCTGTCGACGATCCACTGTTCCCGCTCGCTGGCCTTCGGTGCGGCCGCGATCGCCCGGACGAGATGACGTTCGGCGAGCGCAAGACCGGCCCGGTTCTCCATCCAGAGGCCGAGCAGCGCGGCATAGGCGTTGGCAAGCGCGCAGTTGGGCTCGGCCTCCGCCGCGGCGAAGATCGGCGCGAAGTCGGTGCCATAGCGGAGCAGGCTCGTGGTGAAGCGGTCGATCGCCTCGACCGTTTCCGCTCGTGCCGCGGTAACCGGGTTGCCGAAACAATCGGCCCGCATCTCAGTACTCGTTGATGCGGTCGAGCGGAAAGATCGGCCGGCGCACGTTCTCGTACTCGAGCAGGCTGTTGTCCGAGGTCGTCACGCCCTTGCCGTCCAGCGTCATGGTGTGGCGGGCGATCGGCGCAAAGCCGGCGCGATAATGGATGCGCGATTTCAGCAGCAGATACCGCTTGTGCTCGGGCTGGATACCGACCGAGGTGAAGACGCCGATATCCCAGGGTTCGTGATGACGGGAAACGATGACGATCTGCATCTTGCCGGTGTCGAGCACGGCGGTCGGCCCCATCATCACCTTGACGCCGGTGTACATCGGTCCGTGCACGACCCATTCGCCGTCGGTCAGAACCTTGACCTTGCCGGTCACCTCGAGCGGCGCACCGGTCTCGTCGATACTCGGCATGTCGGAGCGCCCGCCGAGCCGCAGGGTCACCGTGGCGCCGACGCCGGCGGCCTGCATTTCGCGCACCGCTTCCGGGTCCCAGACGGCCGCGACGGCGACATCCTCGAGACCCTGTCGCAACACTTCGGCGATCGCGGTCATGACGTCCTGGGTCGCGCCGGAACCGCAATTGTCGGCATGATCGAGCAGAATGACGGGGCCGTCGGTGATTGTCTTTGCCTCGGCGACGGCCTCCTCCAGCGGCGTATGCTCGTAGATGAAATCCTCGCGAAGCTCCCAGATCCGCGCCAGGATCCGGTCACGGACCCGGTCGGCGAGGGCCTTGTCGCCGTCGGTGACGATGATGACCGAACTGCCCGCATCGGGCATGTCGGCGAGCGCGAAGCCGCCGAAGCAGGTGGCGGCGAGCACGCCCGGCTCGGTTTCCGCATCCCGGCACATGGCAATGATCGACTTCATCGGCTCGTCATCGGTGCCCTGGCGCAGCGTCTGCGACAGCAGCGGCACGTTGCCCCATGACATCACCGGCCGGCATTCGCCGTTCATGGAACCGATGACGATCTCGGCGATCTGTTTTCCGACCTCGTACATGTCGGTATGGGGGTAGGTCTTGTAGCCGATCAACGCCGTGCAGTTCTCGACCATGCGGGCGGTCAGGTTGCAATGCAGGTCGAGGGTGACGGCGATCGGCAGGTCCGGATCGATGGCGCGGATACGCTCCAGCAGCGTGCCCTCACCGTCCGACGTCGAGCGCGCGACCATCGCCCCGTGCAGGTCGAGGAGAGCGAGGTCGCATCCGGACCGGACCGCATCGAGGATCGGCGCCGACAGGCGCTCGTAGGTGTCCGCCTCGACCGGCCCGGACGGCATCGCTTCCGCCGCGATCGGGGTCACGATCTCCGCCCCCATCTTCTCGGCAAGCTCGATATAGGCACCGGTCGGCATGCCGGTCCCGCGATAGGCGTCAAGCACCGCCGTCCCCTCGTGGCGGCCCCATTCGCCGAACCGCGCCCAATCCGTCCTGACCGGCGAGAAGGTGTTGGTTTCGTGCTTCATCATCGCGATCAGGACGCGCATCGACGGTCTCCATGCCTACTGTTTCGTGAAACTCCCGGAAATCTAGCAGCGGGAACGCGCGAACCCAAGCGAAGCCGACATGCTTCGGAAACGAAAAAAGGGCCCGGCGATCGCCGGGCCCTTTCCTGTCATTGAACCGGGTGGGTTCGGCCGGAGGCCGCCCGGTTACTCGCGATTGCCGAACAGATGCATCAGCATGATGAACAGGTTGTAGAAGTTCAGGTAGAGCGAAAGCGCGCCCATGATCGCCGACTTCTGCAGGATTTCGTCGCTGTGCCCGTGATAATACTGCGACTTGATGCGCTGCGTGTCATAGGCGGTGAGGCCGGTGAAGATCAGCACGCCAAGCACCGAGACGACGAACTGCAACATGCTCGAGGCGAGGAAGATGTTCACCACCGAGGCGATGACGATGCCGATCAGCCCCATGATCAGGAAGCTGCCCATGCCGGACAGGTCCCGCTTCGTGGTATAGCCGAACAGGCTCATCGCGCCGAAGGTGCCGGCGGTGATGAAGAACACCCGGGTGATGCTCTCGGCCGTATAGACAGCGAAGACCATCGCCAGCGACAGGCCCATCAGGGCGACGAACACCCAGTAGAGCGCCTGCAGGGTCGTCGTGCCGAAGCGATTCACGCCGAAGCTCATCGCGAAGATGATGGCGATCGGCGCGAGCATCGCGACCATGCCGAGGCCACTGCCGAAAATTGCCTGCATGAGGCTCGGCGACGACGCGACATAGGCCGCGATCGCGCCCGAAAGCGCGAGTCCCGAACCCATGTAGTTGTAGACCCGCAGCATGTAGGAGCGCAGGCCTTCGTCCATGCGGGCGGATTCGCCTGCGCGGGAGGCGACTTGCGCCCTAGTCTGATACTGAGTTGCCATCGTGTTTGTCTCCGACCGCGGTGGCTGAAAAACGTGATCCTGATATTGTCGGAAAGTGAATAAAAATCAAGGCTTCCCGGGTAACGTTCGACGAATATGCCGGACAGCGGCTCAGGCGTTGCGCAGCATTGGCGCCGGGCGGACCGCGAGCACCCGCCAGGTGCCGGCCAAACCGAGCAGGACGGTGACCGCCAGCCCGATCAGCGCGGTCCCGACCAGCGTCCAGGGCAGGGCAAACCATTCGGCGCCCATCAGTTCGGTCACCACGCCGTAGGCCGCGGCCCAGCCGATCGCACCGGCGACCACCGCGGTAGCGAGCCCGAGAAGGGCATATTCAGTGAGATATGTCCTCATGATCTGGCGCCGCTCGGCGCCGAGCACCTTGAGGATCACCGATTCGTAGACCCGCCGCCGATAGCCCGCCGCCATCGCTCCGGCGAGCACAAGCGCCCCGGCCAGCAAGGTAACCGCCGCGGTGGCGCGGACCGCCGCGGCGATATTGTCGAGCAGGTCGTTGACCATGCCGAGCGCTTCCTTCATGCGGATCACCGTAACGTTGGGAAAGCGGTTGGTAATCTCGCGGAACAGCGCCGCTTCGGCCTCGCCATGCGCCTGGGCCGTGGCGATGAAGCTGTGCGGCGCCGCGCGCAGGGCGGACGGATTGAAGACCATCACGAAATTGATGCCAAGCGTGGTCCATTCGATGCGCCGTAGATTGGCGATCTCGGCGGTCAGTTCGCGGCCGAGAACGTTGACGGTCACCGTGTCGCCAATCTCGAGCCCGAGCGCGGCAGCTATCTCCTCGTCCATGGACACCAGCGGCGGCCCCTGGTAGTCGGCGGGCCACCACTGCCCGGCGACGAGCTGGCTGTTCTCCGGCGGCGTCTCGGCATAGGTGAGACCGCGATCGCCGCGCAGCACCCAGGCGGCATCCGGATCGACGGTCATCTCGGCCGTGGACTGGCCCTTGATCCGCACCAGCCGGCCGCGCAGGGACGGCACGCTCTGGAAATCCTCGACGCCCGACACGGCACGGGCGACGGTCTCGACATCGGCGATCTGGTCGGGCTGGATGTCGATGAAGAAGAAGGCGGGCGCCTCTTCCGGCAGCCGTTCGCTGACCTGACGCGACAGGTTGCCCTCGATCAGTGCCACGGCAACGAGCAGGCTGAGCCCGAGCCCGAGCGAGAGCACGATACTGCCGGTTTGCGCCCCCGGGCGATGCAGGTTGGCGATCGCCAGCCGGATGGCCGCACTCCGGGGCGTCGGGGCATGCCTTGCCAGCCAGACGATACCGCGCGCGATCAGCAGGAAGGCGGCGAAGCTCGCGGCCGTCCCGGCGACGAACCAGATCGCCAGCCGGCGATCGTCCGAGAAGCCGATCGCGAGCGCGACGACGACGGCGAGTGACGCGGCCATCATCAGCAGGTAACCGGGGCGCGGCAGCCCCCGCGACGGACTGACGATCGAGCGGAACAGGCCGGCGGCCGGGACCTCGCGGGCGAGCGCCAGCGGCCAGACCGCGAAGATGAAGGCAGTCAGCCCGCCATAGGCGGCAGCAAGCAGCAGCGGTTTCGGATAGAAACCGGCGACGATCGGGACGGGCAGCAGGTCCGCGACCGCACGCGCCAGCAGGACTGGCACCAAGCCACCGAGGACCAGACCGATCGCCGTGCCGAGCGCGCCGAGCGCCAGGATCTGCACCAGGTAGATGCGAAAGATCAGCGCGCCGGGTGCGCCAAGACACTTCAGCATCGCGATGGTCGCGATCTTGCCGTCCATGTAGCTCTTGACGGCGTTGCCGACGCCGACGCCGCCGACGATCAGCGCCGAGAGACCGACCAGGGTGAGGAAGACGCCGAGCCGGTCGATGAAGCCCTTGAGCCCGGGCGCCCCGTTGCTACGGTCGCGAATCCGCCAGCCGGCATCGGGAAACTGCGCCTTCAGCGCCGAGACGAAAGAGGAAATGGCGACACCTGACGGCAACGCCAGCCGGTAGTGATAGCGGATCATGCTGCCGGTCTGCACTAGCCCGGTCGCAGCGAGGCTGTCCCGGGAGACAAGGACGCGCGGGCCAAGGCCAAGGCCCTCGCCCGCCTTGTCCGGTTCGGCTGCAATCGTGCCGCGGATCTCGAAACTTTCCTCGCCGATTGCCAGGCGATCGCCGACCCGGACGCCCAGCCGATCGAGAAGCAGCGACTCGACGACCGCGCCGGGCGCGCCGTCCCCCATCGCGAACGCGGCGTCGGTATCCTGTGCCGGGGTCAGGGAGAGCTGGCCGTAGAGCGGGTAGACGCTGTCGACGGCCTTGAGCTCGACCAGCGTCCGCGTGCCCGTTTCCGAGCCGGCCATTGCCCGCATCGTGACGCTCTCGGAAACCCGGCCGCGTTCCGCGAGCCAGTCGAGCTGCTCGGCCGTCGCCTCCCTGTGAGTCAGCCTGAGCGAGACGTCGCCGCCCAGGATCGCCTGGCCGTCCCGGGCCATGCCGGCGACGATCGCCGTCGAGAACGAGCCGACACCGGCGATTGCCGTGACGCCAAGGGCGAGGCAGGCGAGGAAGACCCGGAAATGGCGGAGCGTGCCGCGCAGGTCGCGCCGGGCGAAGCGGATCGCAAGCGCCAGTCCGGCGCCGCCCCCCGCGCCGTGGTTAGTCACCGGCGGCAGCCTCGACCACGACGCCGGCATCGTAGCCGTCGTCTACGATCCGACCGTCCTCGATCCGGACGCAGCGGTCGCATTCCGCGGCGAGCACCGGATCGTGAGTTATCAGCAGCATGGCGCCGCCGCTCGCCCGATGCAGGTCGAACATCGCGTCGATGATCGCCCGGCCGGTCTTGCCGTCGAGATTGCCGGTCGGCTCGTCGGCGAGCAGGATCCGGGGCGATCCGGCGACCGCCCGGGCAAGCGCCACGCGCTGCTGCTCGCCACCCGAAAGCTGCGAGGGATAGTGGCTCAGCCTGTGGCCGAGCCCGACCTGGGCAAGTTTCTCCGCGGCCAGGTCGAAGGCGTCGCGACGGCCCGCGAGTTCGAGAGGCACAGCGACATTCTCGAGCGCCGTCATCGTCGGCACGAGGTGAAAGGCCTGGAAGACGATGCCCACGTTGTCGCGCCGGTAGCGCGCCAGCCAGTCCTCGTCACGGCCGACAAGATCCTGCCCGGCGACCGTGACCTCGCCCGAACTGGCCGCCTCGAGGCCTGCGATCACCGCCAGCATCGTCGACTTTCCGGAGCCCGAGGGGCCGACCAGACCGACCGCCTCGCCCGCCCCGACGTCGAGGTCGATTCCACGAAGGATGTTGACGGGCCCGGCTGCGCTCATAAGTGTGAGATGGACATCGCCGAGATGGATGATGGACTGGCCGGACACGGAACCTGCGATGCGATTGGACGGAAAATTCATGTCTCGATATGGCGTCGCTCGGCGACTTTTCAACGCGGGGCCGCTGCTGGCGGCACTGATCTGGGTCTGGACGGCCGCGCCGGCGGCGGCGGAAGCCACGGCCGACGACGGCGTCCGCCTGCTGGCGCTCGGCGACAGCCTGACCGCGGGTTACGGTCTGCCGGCGGACAAGGCGTTCACGACGCAGCTCGAACGCGCCCTGAAGGCGCGCGGCCTGGCCATCGAGGTCATCGATGCCGGGGTCTCCGGCGACACCAGCGCCGGCGGCAAGGCGCGGCTCGACTGGGCGCTTGCCGACAATCCCGGATACGCGCTGGTCGAGCTCGGCGCGAACGACGCCCTGCGCGGGATCGACCCCGCCGACACCCGGGCCAACCTGGACGCCATCATCGGCAGCCTGAAGGCGCGCGGCGTGCGGGTGCTGCTCGCCGGCATGCTGGCGCCGCCCAACATGGGCCGCGCCTATGGCGAGGAATTCAACGCGATCTTTCCGGCGCTCGCGCAGAAACACGATGTGCCGCTCTATCCGTTCTTCCTGGACGGCGTCGCCGCCGATCCGGCCCTCAACCAGGATGACGGCATCCATCCGAACGGCGCCGGGGTCGCCATCATCGTCGACCGCCTCGCCCCCTATATCGAGCGGCTGGTCAACGGCGACTGACCAACGGCATCGCGCCATCGCGCGGCGAAGCCGGACCGCCGACCTTCCCCTGTTCCCGTGGAGCCTTTCATGCACTATCGACCGCTCGGCCGCACCGGCCTCGACGTCAGCGTCATCTGCCTCGGCACCATGACCTGGGGCGAGCAGAACAGCGAGGCCGACGCCCACCGGCAACTCGACTTCGCAGTCGACCGGGGCGTCACCTTCATCGACACGGCCGAAACCTACCCGATCCCGCCCGTGGCCGGGACCAGCGGCCGCACGGAAGCCTACATCGGGAGCTGGCTGAAGGGCCGGCCGGATCGTGACCGGCTGATCATCGCGAGCAAGGTGGTCGGGCGATCGGATCGCGCCTATTTCGGACGGGGTGCGGAAACCCGGCTCGATGCCGCCAACATCCGTGCCGCGATCGACGGCAGCCTGAAGCGCCTGCAAACGGACCTTATCGACCTCTACCAGCTCCACTGGCCGGACCGGCGCACCAACTTCTTCGGCCAGCTCGGCTATCGCCACGACCCGGACGACGACGCCATCCCGCTGGAGGATACGCTTCGCGCGCTCGACGATGCCGTCCGTGCCGGCAAGATCCGCCATGTCGGGGTTTCCAACGAGACCCCCTGGGGCGTCATGCGGTTCGTCCAGCTGGCAGAGAGCCTCGGACTTCCGCGCATTGCCTCGATCCAGAATCCCTACAGCCTGCTCAACCGCAGCTTCGAGGTCGGGCTCGCCGAAGTGGCGATCCGCGAGGATGTCGGCCTGCTCGCCTATTCGCCGATGGCGATGGGCGCGCTGTCGGGCAAGTATCTGGACGGCAAGGCGCCGGCCGGCGCGCGCTTTTCACTGTTCGACCGCTTCGTCCGCTACACCACGCCGCTCGCGCACGAAATCACGGCAAAGTATGTCGCGCTTGCCCGCAAGCATGGCCTCGACCCGGCGCAGATGGCGCTCGCCTACGTCAATTCCAGGCCTTTCGTCACCGCGACCATCATCGGGGCGACCCGTATGGAACAGTTGGAGGCGGATATCGCGAGCATCGATCTCGCGCTTGACGACGATATCGTCAGGGGGATCGAGGCGATCCACGAAGCGCGGCCGAATCCCTGCCCCTGAGCGCGGGCACGGAGCACCCACATGGACCGGCTGTTCGTCGCCCTTCCCCTGCCCGAGACCGTCGCGGACGCCTGCGTACGCCTCTCCACCGGCCTTCAGGGCGCAAGCTGGATGCGGCCGGGCAACCATCACCTGACGCTCCGCTTCATCGGCGAGGTCGATGGCGCGACGGCCCGCAACGTCGCGGATGCGCTGGCCGACGTCAACGCGGCGCCGTTCACGCTCGCACTGCGGGATATCGGCGTTTTCGGCGAGCGGCGAAAGGCGCGCGTGCTCTGGGCCGGCGTCACGGACTCCCCGCCGCTTCTTGCCTTGCAGGCGCGGATCGAGCGGGTCCTGGTCCAGCTCGGGCTAGAGCCCGAACGACGTAAGTACGCGCCCCACGTGACGCTTGCCCGGCTCAAGGCACCGGCGCCCGCCAGGCTGGTCCGTTACCTGGAGGATCACGCGGGTTTCATGACGACGGCCTGGACCGTCGACTGCTTCCAGCTCTATTCGAGCTTCCTCGCCCATGAAGGGGCGATCCACCGGGTCGAGGCGGAGTATCCGCTCGATCTGCGGGTCCGCTGAGCGGCGATCAGTCCCGCGCCTCGATCGCCTCCATGTCCTCGTCGGACAGGCCAAAATGATGGCCGATCTCGTGGATCAGGACATGGCGGACGATGGCATCGAGCGGTTCGCCGGTTTCGCACCAGTAATCGAGCAGCGGACGGCGATAGAGAAAGACGAGATCGGGCTCGGCGCCGCTGTCGAACACGCTCTTGCGGTCGAGGCTGATGCCGCGATAGAGGCCGAGCAGGTCGAACTGGCTCTCGCAGCCCATTTCCTCCAGCGTCTCGTCGTCCGGAAAATCGACGACCTGGATCACCACGTTCCGGACATGGCGGCGCAGCGCCTCCGGGATCGTTTCCCATGCCGCCGCCGCCATCGTCCTGATTTCCTCGCCGGTCGGTGACCGCATGCCGCAAGTCCTCATCAATGCAGTTGTATCGCGACTCTAGGATTTCGGACTGGCCAGGCCAAGAGGGCGCGCTTGCGCCGGCGCGTCACGCCCGGCATCCTCGACGGCCAAATAACGGGAGGATCGGGTAACATGCCCAGACTGGCAGGCGCGGAACGCGCGGCGGCGCTCGACACGCTCGACGGCTGGCGCGAGGTGGACAGCCGGGACGCCATCGCCAAGCGGTTCCAGTTCAAGGACTTCAACGAGGCTTTCGGCTTCATGAGCCGGATCGCGATGAAGGCCGAGCGGATGGACCATCATCCGGAATGGTTCAATGTCTACGGCACCGTCGAGATCACCCTCGCGAGCCATGACGTGGGCGGCGTCAGCGAGCGCGATATCGCGCTGGCCGCCTTCATCGACGCCCTCGGCCGCTGATCCGGCCCGCCACCGGCGAGCCGGACCGCAGCGGCAGGACGGCTTACTTCGGCGCCATGCGGATCGCGCCGTCGAGACGGATGGTCTCGCCGTTCAGCATGTTGTTCTCGACGATATGCTTGGCCAGCGCGGCATATTCGGACGGCAGGCCGAGACGGCGCGGGAACGGCACGCTGGAACCGAGCGCCGCCTTCACGTCGTCCGGCAGCGCCTGCATCAGCGGCGTATCGAACAGGCCCGGCGCGATCGTGCAGACGCGGATGCCGAGGCTCGCGAGATCGCGGGCGATCGGCAACGTCATGCCGACGATGCCGCCCTTCGATGCGGAATAGGCGGCCTGGCCGATCTGGCCGTCATAGGCCGCCACGGAGGCGGTATTGATGCAGACCCCGCGCTCGCCGTCGTCCAGCGGATCGAGCGTCGACATCGCCTGCGACGCCCGGCGGATCGCGTTGAAGCCGCCGATCAGGTTCACCTCGATTACCTTGCGGAAGGAATCGATCGGGTGCGGGCCGTTGCGGCCGACGGTCCGGATCGAGATCCCGATACCCGCGCAATTCACGAGAATGCGCGCGATGCCTTGCGCCGCGGCCGCCTTCTCGAAGGCGGCCTCGAGCTGATCGTCCTTGGTCACGTCGACCACGCAGGCCACGCCACCGATTTCCTTGGCCATCGCTTCGGCCGCGTCCTTGTTCAGGTCGAAGACTGCAACCTTCGCGCCAGCCTCGGCGAGTGCCCGTGCCGTCGCCCCACCGAGTCCCGACGCGCCGCCGGTAACAACCGCGGAAATTCCGGAAATCTGCATTCTCATCTCTCCTGTTGAATTCGTCGGGTCTTTATCAGATCGGACGCGCCTGCGCCAGAATGCCGGGCACCGCCTTGCAGGCCGTCCGGCACCGAGCCATATCGATGGGAAGGAGCGCCGAGACGACATGCCGAAAGAGACGGATTTCGACCCCGGAAAACTGGCCGCCGACAAGAAGCTGGTCGAGCGCGATTTCTGGACCAAGCTGCGCACCAATCTTGGACGCATTCCCTTCGCCCAGGACGTGCTGGCCGGGTTCTATTGCGCGACCGATCGGGCGACGCCGGCCTACGTAAGGGCGCTTCTGTTCGGCGCGCTGGCCTATTTCATCGTACCGACCGATGTGATCCCGGACTTCATCGCAGGTCTCGGCTTCACCGACGACGCGAGCGTGATCGCGGCCGCGCTTTCGGCTATCGGCCGTTACGTGAAGCAGGAGCATCGGGAGCGGGCCCGGCACTGGCTGTCCGATCACCGGGACAAGCTTGCGCCGACGGACACGGAAGCAGCGGACGAGAAAACCGCGGACGACGAAAAGCCGGCGGCCTGAGGGCTCAGCCGATGGTCGGCGGCACCCGCCGTTTGCCCAGCCTGGCCTCGCGATAGGCGATGTAGAGGGTCGAGCCGACGATTACCAGCGCGCCCACGATCGCCCAGCGATCGGGGATCTCGGCGAAGACCACGTAGCCGATCAGCCCGGCATAGAGCAGGCGGCCATAGTCGAATGGCGCCACTGCCGTTGCCTCGCCGAAGGTGAAGCCGCGGATCATGCAGCTTTGCGCCGCGGTGCCGAGGAAGCCGGTCAGGATCAGGGCACCGAACTCGATCGGGGTCGGGTTCTTCCAGACCAGCAGCGCCGGGACCAGCGAGAGCGTGGTCACGATCACGCCGAAATAGAAGATCATCGAGACCTGTGTCTCGGTTGCCGACATGCGCTTGATCAGCACGGCGACGCACGCGACCAGGAAGGCACCGGCCAGGGCGACGAATACCGCCGGATCGATACCGGTATCGGGGCGCATGATGATGAGCACCCCGAGAAAGCCGACCGCCGTGGCGCTCCAGCGGCGCCAGTTGACGGCCTCGCCCAGGAACAGCACCGCAAGCACGATCAGGAACAGCGGCTTGGTGAAGGTCAGCGCCGTCGCGTCCGCCAGCGGCAGCTGGGTCAGGGAATAGAACAGGCAGCTCATCCCGGTAAGGCCGAGCACGCCACGGACCAGATGGATGACCGGCCGCCGGGTGCGGAGCGAGCGCCGTCCGCCACGTATGACGAAGGGCATCACGGCAACCAGACCGAAGGCCGAGCGGAAGAAGACGATCTGGGCGCTGTCGATGCGCGTGCCGACCAGCTTGATCAGCATCCCCATCAGCGAGCCGAGAATCCCCGCGGCGATCACCCACAGGGCGCCGCGGACGTTCGGCGCGAGCGCAAGCCATCCGACGCGGGCGCGGGCCATCCTGCCACCGCCGCCCCGCGTACCGGCGAACTCGTCACTCTCGGCGTCATCCATGGAAAGCGAGCCTAACAGGTTCGTAATATTCCAACAGCGGCATTGCGACAGGAGAGACTTGCGCGACACGCACCGCTGGCACATCTTTCCGACGCGCGCCCGCTCGCGAGCGCATCGCCCAATCCCGAAGGAGTAGTCTCATGTCAGAGCCGATGTGGCAGCCCGGTCCGGAACGTGTCGCGACCTCGAACCTGACCCGTTTCATGGCCCTCGTCGCCGAGCGCGACGGCCGGCGGTTCGACGATTACGAGGCGCTCCTGCGCTGGTCGGTCGAGGAGCGCGAGCGCTTCTGGGAACTGCTCTGGGATTTTGCCGGAATCCGCGCCGAAACGCGGGGCGAACGCACGGTCGTCGACGGCGACAGGATGCCTGGCGCCCGCTTCTTCCCGGACGCGCGCTTCAATTTCGCCGAGAACCTGCTGCGCCGGCGCGACGGGACGACGGCGATCGTCTTTCGCGGCGAGGACAAGATCGAGCGGCGACTGAGTTGGCAGGAACTCCACGACCTGGTGAGCCGGACCGCGAAGGCGCTGGCCGCCGATGGCGTCGGCCCGGGCGACCGGGTCGCCGGCTTCATGCCGAACATGCCGGAAACGATCGTCGCCATGCTCGCCACCGCGAGCCTCGGCGCGATCTGGTCCTCCTGTTCGCCGGATTTCGGCATCAAGGGCGTCATGGACCGCTTCGGCCAGATCGAACCAAAGGTGCTCTTCACCGCGGACGGTTATCACTACAACGGGAAATCCCATTCGAGCCTCGACCGGGCCCGGGGGATCGCCGCCGAACTGCCCGCCCTGAAGCGGCTCGTGGTGGTTTCCTACCTGGAAGAGAAGCCGGACCTCGGCGGCCTCGACAGCTGGGCAAGCCGCTTTGCCGACTATATTGCCGGCCATCCCGCCGGTGACATCGCCTTTCACCAGGGTGAATTCAACGCGCCGCTCTACATCATGTATTCCTCCGGCACGACCGGGATGCCGAAATGTATCGTTCACGGCGCCGGCGGCACCTTGCTGAAGCATGTCGAGGAACATCTTCTGCAATCCGATCTCAAGCCCGGCGACCGGCTGTTCTACTTCACGACCTGCGGCTGGATGATGTGGAACTGGCTGGTCTCAGGCCTCGTCGCCGAGGCGACGCTGCTGCTCTACGATGGCTCGCCATTCTATCCCGACGGCAACGTGCTGTTCGACTATGCCGACGCCGAGCGCTGCACGCAGTTCGGAGTATCGGCGAAATACATCGATTCACTCGCCAACGCGGAACTGGCGCCGATGGAAACCCACGATCTGTCCAGCATCCGGACGATACTCTCGACCGGCTCGCCGCTCGCGCCGCTTTCCTTCGATTATGTCTACGAGAAGGTGAAGCGCGATGTCTGCCTGAGCTCGATGTCGGGCGGCACCGACCTGATCGGCAGTTTCGTCGGCGGCAACCCGATCGGGCCGGTCTGGCGCGGCGAGATCCAGAAGCGGCTGCTCGGCATGGCAACCGATGTCTTCGACGAGGACGGCAACTCGATCGTCGGCACGAAGGGCGAGCTGGTCTGCACGAAACCGTTCCCCTCGATGCCGCTCGGCTTCTGGAACGATCCGGACGGTCGCCGCTACCACGAGGCCTACTTCGAGCGTTACCCGAACATCTGGTGCCACGGCGATTATGTCGAGCTTACCGAGCATGGCGGCATGATCATCTACGGCCGCTCCGACGCCGTGCTCAACCCGGGCGGGGTCCGCATCGGCACGGCGGAAATCTACCGCCAGGTCGAAAGCCTCGACGAGGTCGCGGAGGGCCTCGTCGTCGGCCAGGACTGGCAGAACGACGTACGGGTCGTGCTCTTCGTCCGCCTGAAGGGCGGCGTGACCCTCGATGCCGCGCTGGAAGACAGGATCCGTCGCCGCATCCGCGAGAACGCCACGCCACGGCATGTCCCGGCCCGCATCGTCGCCGTCGCCGATATCCCGCGCACGCTGTCCGGCAAGATCGTCGAACTCGCGGTTCGCGACGTGATCCATGGCCGCGCGGTCCGCAACAAGGACGCGCTCGCCAACCCGGAAGCGCTCGACCTGTTCGCCGACCTGGAGGCGCTGAAGTCCTGAGGCCTCAGCGCCTGAGCAGCATCAGGTTGAGGCCGTTGAGCAGGTTGTAGACCGGCTCGAAGCGCTCGAAGAAGGTCGCCCGGTCAAGCCCGGCGAGCTTCTGCAACTCGCCCAGGCTGCGCTTGCCGTCCACGAGGGCGACGATCTCGGCCGCGCCGGTGGGGATCGGCAACCGCATCTCGGCGCCGTCGAAGGTCACCTTCAGGTTGCCGCCCTTGGCCATCAGCCGGGCCAGCGCGCGCGGATCGCCCTCACGCAGGAACGGCACGACCAGCGGCTTGTCGAAGCGGGCAGCGGCGCGCTCGGCGCGTTCGGACCTGACCGCGTAGAAGACGTGGGTCTTGAGATTGCCGGCGAGATTCTCGGCCAGTGCCAGCCGCTCCGGCCAGGCGAGTTCGGCGGCCCGCTCGCGCAACAGCGGGTCGGTGAGATAACTCAGCGGATCGTAGCGAATCGGCTCGATGAAACCACTCGGTGCCAGGCCCGCCTGCCCGCACAGGTCGAAGATCTCGGGCACCCGGTAGCTCCGGTCGCGGGGATGCAGCAGGAGATCGAAGAGCGCCGCATCGGCGCCGAGCAGGTGATCGCCGAGCGCCTGGTTCTTGCGAAACCAGTTGCTCTCCGGCAGCTCGCCGAGCAACGCCCGGGCAGCCGCGATGCGGGCGTCCAGCGGATCGTCGCCGACCAGGCTGCGGAGCGCCTCCTGCAACGGGTAGACGCCGTTCCGGCCGAGGGTGCCATAGAGCATCAGCCCCATCCCGCCGTTCTCGTGCAGGACCGCGGCCAGCGCCTTCAGCCCGGCCAGCGGATCGGCAAGGTGGTGCAGCACGCCGCAGCAATCGATGTAGTCGAAGCGGCCGAGACCGAGTTCCGGCAGATCGAGCAGTGACCCCTCGACGAAGCGGATGTTGGTGAGGCCACGCGCCGCGGCACGGGCCTCGGCGATCTCCCGGGAGGCGGCGGAGATATCGAGATAGGTGACCGAGCCGGCCCGACCCGCGTCGGCCAGTTGCTGGGCCAGCATGATCGCCGCGTCGCCGGTTCCGCCGCCGGCGACCAGCGCCCGGAAGGAGCGCCGGAAGTCCCGGCTGCCGGCGAAGACATAGTGATTGAGTTCGGGAAGCTGGCTTGGCGAGCCGGTGATCAGCCGCCGTGCCTCGTCCGCCGGATCGCGCGGCGGATAAGGATAGAGCTCGTATTGCTGGCGTACCGCGCCATCGCCGCTCTCCGGCCCATCCGCCGCCGATGCCATGTCAGTCGCGAACCGTGACCACGACCTTGCCCGTGGCCTTGCGGTTCAACAGCGACTTCAGGGCGTCCGCCCCCTTCTCGAGCGGGAAATGCATCGAGACATGCGGCTTGATCTTGCCATCCTCGTACCATTTCAGCATGGCTTCGAAATTGGCCCGGTTGGCAGCCGGATCGCGGCTGGCGAAGGCGCCCCAGAAGACGCCGACCACCTGACAGCCCTTGAGCAGCACGAGGTTGGTCCGGAGCTCGGGAATCCGGCCCGAGGCGAAGCCGATCACGAGCAGGCGGCCGTTCCAGTTGATGCAGCGCATCGACTGGTCGAAGGCGTCGCCGCCGACCGGATCGTAGATCACGTCGGCGCCCTTGCCGTCGGTCAGCTCCTTGACCCGGTCCTTGATGCTTTCCTTGGAATAATTGATGACATGCTCCGCGCCGTACTCACGCACGATGTCCGCCTTGGCATCCGAGCCCACGGTGCCGATCACCCGGGCGCCGAGATTGCGGCCGAGTTCGACCGCGTTCAGGCCGACGCCACCGGCCGCGCCGTGCACCAGCAGAACTTCGCCGGGCTGCAGGTTGGCCCGGTCGACGAGCGCGTGATAAGTCGTGCCGTAGGTCACCGGGAACGCCGCGGCCTGGTCGAAGGGCATCGAATCGGGGATCTTGTAAACGTTGGTCGCGGGCGCCACGACCTCTTCGGCGAAGCCGCCGACGCCATGGCTCGCCATCACCCGGTCACCGACCTTGAGACCGCTGACGCCGTCGCCGACCTCGGCGACCACGCCGCTGCTTTCCATGCCGGGCGCGAACGGGAACGACGGCTTGAACTGATACGTGCCGGCGATCATCAGGGTGTCGGGGAAATTGCAGCCGACGGCATGGATCCGGATCCGGACCTGGCCCTTGCCGACCTTCGGCGCCTCGATCTCATCCATCACCAGGATGTCTGGATCGCCAAATTCCTTGCAGAGCAACGCTTTCATTGGTCCTGTTTTCCTCCTGATACGCCGCCGATACCGTCCATCGGGTTTCGCTCAATAGCCGCTTGTCCG
This sequence comes from Oceanibacterium hippocampi, assembly GCF_900172325.1. Taxonomy (GTDB): domain Bacteria; phylum Pseudomonadota; class Alphaproteobacteria; order Sneathiellales; family Sneathiellaceae; genus Oceanibacterium; species Oceanibacterium hippocampi. The sequence continues at coordinate 167,121 of NZ_FWFR01000001.1, forward strand.
GTCCGTCGTCAAATGGGCTGAACGATTTCACGGTCGGACAGCGCCAGGCCGATCCGCCCGACCTCGATGCCGTTCCGGTTGCGCAGCACCGGCGCGGCGAAGCTGCGCAACCGTTCCAGTTCGGCATCCGTGATATAGCCGAACCGGGCGAGCACGATGGCCAGCGCCGCCTCGGCGGCGCGCGTGGTGCCGTCCTCGCTCTTCAGCGCGATTCCCACGCCCGCGTCCGGAACAAAGGCGAGATAGCAGCCCTCGGCGCCGACCTTGGCAAGGACCCGCCCGCCGGTCGCGGCGACCAGAGCGCTGCACATCCGGCCCGAACCGGCGATCATCTCCGGCGCCGCGGCGATCGCGGCGGCGATGCGGCGACAGGCGGCGGCGCGCGTCGCCGGCAGCCGATCGGGCGCGGCGAAGCGGGCGGCGGCAAGCGCCGCGGCCCGGGCCGGGAAGGCAATCGTTGGGATCGAGCAGCCGTCGGTGCCGGACGGCGCCCGGTCGAGCGCCATCCCCGCCAGGTCGGACAACACCCCGGTCACCCGGCGCTGGACACTGTGTTCGCGTCCGACATAGCCCCGCGTCTCCTCCTTCAGGAAATGCGCAGTGGTCAGCATGCCTGCGTGCTTGCCGGAACAATTGTTGTGCAGCGTCGTCGGCTCTTCTCCACGGCGCGCCATCGCCCGCACGCTCTCCTCGTGATAGGGCCAGTGACAGCCGCATTCGAGATCGCCCTTGCCGAGTCCGACCCGGGCGAGCCAGGCACCGACTGCCTCGACATGCATCGCCTCGCCGTTGTGGGAGGCGCAGGCCAGTGCGATCTCCCGGTCGCCGAGGTCCGAGGCCTCCGCGGCGCCGCTTTCGAGCAGCGGGATTGCCTGTATCGGCTTGATCGCCGAGCGCCAGAAGATCGGCCGGTCGATGTCGCCCCAATGGGCCCGGAGCGCCCCGGTCGCATCGACGATCGCGCCCGACACGGCATGCGTGCTTTCGACCAGCGGACCACGGGTCACGCCGATGCGGAACGGGGCCGGATCTGATTCAGGAAGCGGAAGCTTGCTCATCGACACACCCAATCGCTCGCTTCGGGGCCGACCGGACGGCCCCGCCCTTCGTCTCGCGCCGCGCCGGCAGGCCGCAGATCGCGGCCCCCTGTTTCGCATGGGCCACGGTCACCGCGCCAGAGGCGAATTCGATCCCGGCGCGCCTTTCACCTTGCGGCAGGGCTGCCGGCGGCGGCGGTTCGCCGGGCAAACCGGCCGCGCCGAATCGACAATCACGGGCATGGCCCGGACGAATCCGGACTGTGACGGCCGACATCCAGTTCACCTATGGAAATCGCGCCCAGCCAACGCTATCTTCTGATCGCCATGCTGAAAATCGCTCTTCTCCCCCTCCTCGCCGTCGTGCTCGCGTTCGCCGGCCCCGCTTCCGCCCAGACGCCGCCGCAGTCGATCGGCAGTTTCAGGGACTGGACCGCCTATTCCTGGGTCAAGGACGGCGAAAAGATCTGCTACATGATCAGCCGGCCGAAGTCGTCAGAGCCCAAGGGCGCCAACCGGGGCGACATCTACATAATGGTGACCCACCGCCAGGCCGCCGGCGCCAAGGAAGTCGTGAGCCACAATACCGGCTATCCCTACGACAGCGCGGTTCCGGTCCAGGTCACGGTCGACGGCAAGAGCTTCCAGCTCACCCTGATCAGCGACGAAACCGCCTGGGCGGCCGATTCGACGACGGATGCTACCATCATCGACGCCATGCGTCGTGGCGCGAAAATGAGTGTCGTCGGCGTCTCGACGCGTGGTACGCGTACCACCGACACCTATTCGCTGCTCGGCTTCAGCGCCGCCCAGGGTGCAATTCGTCAGTCCTGCCGCTAGGCGGCAGCCGTTTGGAAAGGCCAGGCACATGACCATCGTGCCGGAATACCGTGCAACTGGGCGCGTCGAGCGCCCCGTCGACGGGAAGATTAATCTCGTCGGCCTGACCCGGGAGGAGATCGCCGAGGCGCTGGTCGCAATCGGTGAACCCGCCCGCGCGACCCGCATGCGCGCGAACCAGCTCTGGCACTGGATCTATTTCCGGGGCGTGCGGGACTTCGCGCTCATGAGCACGATCTCGAAGACCCTGCAGGCGCGGCTTGCCGAGCATTTCGTCGTTGCCCGGCCCGAAATCACCTCGGCGCAGCTTTCCAGCGACGGCACGCGGAAATGGCTTGTCCGGTTTCCCGACCGCCAGGAAGTCGAATGCGTCCATATCCCGGAGGAGGATCGCGGCGCCCTCTGCGTCTCGAGCCAGGTCGGCTGCACGCTGACCTGCACCTTCTGCCATACCGGCACCCAGAAGCTGGTGCGCAACCTGACGCCGGCCGAGATCGTCTCGCAGATGATGGTCGCCCGCGACGCGATCGGCGAATGGCCGTCGCCGACCGGCGAGCGCATGATCTCCAACATCGTGATGATGGGGATGGGCGAGCCGCTGCTCAATTACGAGAATGTCGCCAAGGCGCTGAAGATCGTCATGGACGGCGAGGGTATCGCGCTCTCGAAGCGGCGAATCACGCTCTCGACGTCCGGTGTCGTGCCGATGATCGAACGCTGCGGCGCCGAGCTCGGCGTCAACCTGGCGATTTCGCTGCACGCGGTGAACGACGAGCTTCGCGATGTCCTGGTGCCGATCAACAGGCGCTATCCGATCAAGGAACTGCTGCAGGCCTGCCGCGACTACCCGGCCGCCAACAACGCCCGGCGGATCACCTTCGAGTATGTCATGCTGCGCGACGTCAACGACAGCCCGGCGGACGCCCGCGCGCTCGTCCGCCTGCTCGACGGCCTGCCGGCCAAGGTCAACCTGATCCCGTTCAATCCGTGGCCCGGCGCCCCGTACGATACCTCGACCCACGCCGCCACCAAGCGCTTCGCCGATATCGTCCTCGACGCCGGTTACTCCTCGCCGGTCCGGGTGCCGCGCGGCCGCGACATCATGGCCGCCTGTGGCCAGCTCAAGTCGGCGAGCGAGAAGGAACGGGTGAGCAAACGACTGGCGCTCGCCGAAGGCTGACCCCCGAACCGCCGAGAATCGCGGCCATCTCGGCAATTGCACCCGAGGCCGCTTGCCCTATACTCCGCGCCCGTCTCCGGCGTCATCCGGATGGGAAAGCTGAACGAAAGCCTGTTTCATGAGCGCTCAGATCAAGAAAGTCGTGCTCGCCTATTCCGGCGGCCTGGACACCTCCGTCATCCTGAAGTGGCTTCGCCAGACCTATGACTGCGAAGTCGTCACCTTCACCGCCGACCTCGGCCAGGGCGAGGAGATCGAACCGGCCCGCGCCAAGGCCGAGATGCTGGGCGTGAAGGAGATCTTCATCGAGGATCTGCGCGAGGAGTTCGTCCGCGATTTCGTCTTCCCGATGTTCCGCGCCAACGCCCTCTACGAGGGGGTCTACCTGCTCGGCACCTCGATCGCCCGGCCGCTGATTTCCAAGCGCCAGATCGAGATCGCCAGGGCGGTCGGCGCGGACGCCGTCGCCCATGGCGCGACCGGAAAGGGCAACGACCAGGTCCGCTTCGAACTCAGCTACTATGCGCTCAATCCGGACATCAAGGTGATCGCGCCCTGGCGGGAGTGGGACCTGAATTCCCGCACCAAGCTGATCCGCTTCGCCGAGGAGCACCAGATCCCGATCCCCCGCGACAAGCGTGGCGAGGCACCGTTCTCGGTCGACGCCAACCTTCTGCACATCTCGGCCGAGGGCAAGGCGCTCGAGGATCCCTGGGAGGAGGCCGGCGAGTACGTCTATTCGCGCACCGTGGCGCCGGAGGACGCGCCGGACAAGCCGCGCTATGTCGAGATCGATTTCGAGAAGGGTGACCCGGTCGCCGTCGACGGCGAGCGGCTGAGCCCGGCGGCGCTGCTCACCCGGCTCAACGAGCTCGGCGGGGCGAACGGCATCGGCCGGCTCGACCTGGTGGAGAACCGCTTCGTCGGCATGAAGAGCCGCGGTATCTACGAGACCCCGGGCGGCACGGTACTGATCGCTGCCCATCGCGGGATCGAGAGCATCACGCTGGACCGCGGCGCTATGCATCTGAAGGATGAACTGATGCCGCGCTACGCGGAGCTGATCTATTTCGGCTTCTGGTTCTCGCCCGAGCGCGAGATGCTGCAGGCGCTGATCGACAAGAGCCAGGAGAATGTCACCGGCACGGTCCGGCTCAAGCTCTACAAGGGCTCGGTCAGCGTCGTCGGCCGCAAGAGCCCGCAATCGCTCTATTCGCTCGACCATGTGACGTTCGAGGAAGACACCGTCTACGATCAGCGCGACGCGGCCGGCTTCATCAAGCTGAACGCGCTCCGCCTGCGCCTGCTCAACCGCCAGCGCGGCTGATCGGCAGCACCGGCACATCCGCGCGGCGCCGGTTCAGGGATCGGCGTTGCCGGACGGCTTTCGTCCCCGGACGAGACGGCGATAGGCGCTGACGAAGCCGCCAACGTCGCCGGCGCCTGCCCGCGTGTTGTAATGGAGTTTCCAGTAATGGCCCAGCGCCTCGGCGTCGTCCGCCGCCGGCAGCGGCTCGGCGACGCGGAAGTAGTGCACCCGGCACATCGCGGTCGCGTAGGCGAGGTTCCAGATCAGCTGCAGATGGCGTTCCGGTGACGGGCCCTCGCCGACAAGGAAGCCCCGGACCATCGAGCGGAGCCTCGAGCGATAGGCGAGAAAGCGGTCCCAGATATCGCGCTCGGTCGTCGGCTCCATCTGGTAGAGGCCGAGTGCCGGCCCGCCGTTCAGCTGCCGGAGATAGCGAAAGCGACTTTCGACCGCAGCGGTGCCAAGCAGGAGATTCTGCGCGGCCGGGCTGTTGAGGCCAAGCGCGGTCAGCACCGGGACAACGACACTGCTGCGAAACTGGTCGACATCAAGCATCCGTTTGCCCTCTCTCGAGACGTCCGGATAAATGCCCGCCCGCGCGGGACGTCGTCAGACCTCCGGCGGAGCCAAGCCGGCCTGCCGGCATGCGGCGGTTACCGTGTTGACGAGCAGGCAGGCGATCGTCATCAGGCCGACGCCGCCCGGCACCGGCGTGATCGCGCCGGCGACCTTCGCCGCCTCGGCGAAACAGACATCGCCGACCAGGCGGTTCTTGCCGTTCTCGCCCGGGATCCGGTTGATACCGACATCGATCACGGTCGCACCCGGCTTCACCCAGTCGCCTCGGACCATCTCCGGGCGGCCGACCGCGACCACCAGGATATCGGCACGCCGGCATTCCTCGGCAAGCTCCCGGGTGCGCGAGTGGGCCACCGTGACCGTGCAGTTCTCGGCCAGAAGGAGCTGGGCCATCGGCTTGCCGACGAGCAGCGAGCGGCCGAGCACCAGTGCCCGCTTGCCGGTGAGGTCGCCGAGCCGGTCCTTCAGCAGCATGAGGCAGCCGAGCGGCGTGCAGGGCACCATGCCGTCCTCGCCGGCGACGAGACGGCCGGCATTGACGACGCTCAGCCCGTCGACATCCTTGACCGGATCGATGCAGGCCAGCACCCGCTGCTCGTCGATATGGCCGGGCAGCGGCATCTGCACGAGGATGCCATGTATGCCCGGATCGGCATTCAGTGTCTCGACAGCGGCGATCAGGTCCGCCTCTGGCGTGTCCGCCGGCAGGCGGATCTCTTCCGACCGCATGCCAGCCTCGCGCGTCAGTTTACCCTTGTTGCGGACATAGACCTGGCTGGCCGGGTCCTCGCCGACCAGCACGACGGCCAGGCCGGGGGTCAGGCCCTGCGGCTTGAGGGCCGCGACCTGCGCGGCGACGCGCGCCCTGATGCCGGCGGCGAACGCCTTGCAGTCGATGACGTTGTCCGCCGGGGCGGTTGCTTTCGCTTCGCTCATATCGCTCGGTTCCGCTTCGTTCTGTCGGCCCACTCGGGCTCCCGCCGGGGCTCAGTCGCCCTGGGCGCGGAGCCAGTCTCTCAGCCGCGGGGCGAGCGTGGCGGGCTCGCCGGCGACATGAAGTGTCTTGTTTCGGTCCCTGGCGCCGGCAACCAGTGTGATCTCGCCTTGCGGCATCCGCCACTGGCGCGCGAGAAAGCGGATCAGCGCCGCGTTCGCCTTGCCCTTTTCGGGCACCGCCTTGACCCGCAGCTTCAGCCGTCGCCCGCCCTCGCCGTCATCGACGATGCCGTCGACCGCGTCGCGACCGCCCTTCGGTATCAGCCGGATCGCGAGCCCGATACCGTCAGGCAGCGTGAAAAACGGCCCCTTCGCGTCAGACAAGATACTCGAACATGAGATTGCGCACGAAGATCAACCCGAGGATCAGGATGATCGGTGAGATGTCGATGCCGCCCAGGTTGGGAAGGATGCCCCGGATCGGCCGCAGCACCGGTTCGGTCACGCGATAGAGGAAATCGCCGATCACGTAGACGATCCGGTTCTGGGTGTTGACCACGTTGAAAGCGACCAGCCAGCTGAGGATCGCGGACCCGATCAGCATCCAGATATAGATCGTGATAATCGTGTCCACGAGCTGGAGAAAAGCAATCATCGGCCACCCCGTCCTGTCGAATTCGGCCTAGATGTAGTCGTCCACCGGCCGAAGGGCAAGCACCGGATCGCCGCGCCGGACGGCCGGAAAGCCGCTTGACAGGCAGCGACGCCGATCCCTATATGATCGCCGCACGGCCCGCCTCAACGGGTCGTCCTGTGGGGCCGTAGCTCAGTTGGGAGAGCGCGACGTTCGCAATGTCGAGGTCAGGGGTTCGATTCCCCTCGGCTCCACCAATTTCCCCCTTCCCGGATCCTGATGCCGCGCAGACGGATTTCCGTACGCCGGATCCCGTCCGGCCGGATGCCGTGACGTTGCTGCCGGTATTCCGCGTGGCCAGGCCGGTCAGCGTCATTCCATGCCGAATCCCTGATTTTCTGACGTCAATTTGATGGAACTTGAGCATTTGAAGTAACCTGCCGCCACCCCACGTCTTCTCCTCGCGCCATTCAGGGAGGAGAAGACACGGTGGGGCTATCCAGTTTCGATTTCGCCGGCACGGGCGCATACAGGTACCTGCTCGTCCTGCTGGCGGCGGGCGGGATCGGTGAAGTCGTCCTCGAACTGCTCTCCTGGTGGGTCGCCCCGACCGTTCTCGGAATGGCCATGCGCCCGGACATCCTGGTCAGCGCGCTCGCCCACGTCCAGTTCGGGCTGGAGATCCCGGTGAAGCTCGCGGTAAGCATCCACTTGGCGCTCGGACTGCTCGGCTTTCCCCTGCTCTTCGCGCTCGTCAGAGCCGTTTCTGGCGCCCGCTCGAGCGTGGCGCCCGCGCTCGTCACCGGCGTCGCCCTATGGGCGATCGCCCAGGCAATCCTGGCGCCGCTCGCGGGGCGCCCCTTCATGCTCGGCTTCGGTCCCTATACTTGGGCGTCCCTGGTCGTTCACGTGGTCTACATGCTTGTCGTCGCACGCACGGTGGACGTCCTGAGACGATAAGCCGGCCCGGGTGTGACGGCCCTCACGGTCCGGTTCGCAGGGCCTTTCGCGTTGGCAATCCGTCCCTATCTATGGGCCTGTGACGGATGGGAACCGGAAGACGGTCGCGAACGACCGCCGGAACCGGAACGCCCGAGGACAATGGGCCGGTCGGTCACGTCCGAATCACCAAGGATTCACGGGCCGTGGCGACAATGGTCGGCGATGTCCGCCAGAACCCCAACCGGGGGAGGCGGATAGCCCGCCACCAGGGTCGCGAATGCGCCGAAGAGAAGGAGACGCGAACGATGTCGATCAGTAATGACCTCCGCACCCTGCTCCTTGCCATCGCGCTGGCGGCCGTCGCCGCCTTCACGATCTTCGATGAAAGCGCCGATTACAGGCTGCCCAAGGGCGAAGCCGTCAGCCTCGACAGGCCCGCGGCCGCCGTCGCGCCGTCACCGAACGCCTGATCGTCGGTCGCGGACCCACCGATATCGATTGTTGCCCCCGCGGCACCGCTCCGTCGCCGCCGATCCGCTTGCCAAGAGCCGTGCCGATGGCCGATGGTCAGGATCGGAGCGACACTGACGCGGGGCGCGGAATGCGCGACATTGGCGAGATCACGGGCTATCACGCCCATATCTATTACGAAGCGGAGACGCGGGCGGGCGCTGCCGCCCTGCGGCGCGCCATCATCGAAGCCTTCCCGGTCGCGCTCGGTCGCTGGCGCGAAAGCCCGGTCGGGCCGCATGCGCGCGCGATGTACCAGGTTGCCTTCACGCCGGACCTGTTTCACCGCTTCGTCCCATGGCTGATGCTGAACCGGGGCCCGCTGGCGATCCTGGTGCATCCGGAAACCGGCGACGATGTGGCCGATCACAGCAACAATGCCCTCTGGCTCGGCGAGAAGCTGCCTGTCGACCTGAATTTCCTGCGGCGCGTCGCCAACGGCTGAGCATCGCCCGGTCGATGACTTGCCCGTCTGGCCGTGAAATCCTCGCCGGAAACGCGAACGGGCCGGTATGGCATGTCGCCACCCGACCCGTCTTCATCTGTTGCCGGCCGCCATCCGACGGCCCTCGCCGGCCCGTTCAGGCCGCGGCGCTGTCCCGGTTCTGGTAAGCCAGATTGCAGTGATGCACGCAATAGGGCTTTCCTGCCGCCGCCTCCTTGTTGCAGAAGCGGAAGTCCGGTTCACCGGGATGGCCGATCGGCCACTGACAGGGCCGCTTTGCCGACGGCTCCGCCCGAACCGACGCAGGCTTGGCCTCACCCTTGGCTGACAGGTTCAGCCGGTTGGCCTTTCCGATCACCGCGTTACGGGTCACGCCGCCCAGCGCTTCGGCGATATCCGCCGCTGTCTTGCCGTTTCCCCAAAGCTCTTTCAGCAGTTCGACGCGTTCCTCGGTCCAAGTCATTCCCGTGCCCAAATCCCAGCTTGCAGTTCAATATCCAGTACGGCGGCGCCCATACCGCGCAAGATATACGCCGCACACCACGTTTTCACAGTTCGTCCCCGAAGCTTTGTATACTCCGCCAAACGGCGTAAAAGCTCAACCTGAAATCAAGCCCGCGACACCTTTGGAGAGGCCCCCGGGCCAGTGGTCACTCGCCGCGCCAGGCGATCCGCCAGACCGTCCCACCGGTGTCGTCAGCCACCAGAAGCGCACCGTCCGCGGCCACGGCGAGCCCCGCCGGGCGCCCCCAGACGCGCGCCCGGTCGCCGTCGCCGAGTCGGAATCCCAACGCGAAATCAACGTAATGTCCGAGCGGGCGGCCGTCCCGGAACGGCACCCTGACGATCTTGTAGCCGGTCGGTCGGGCGGCATTCCACGACCCGCGCAGCGCCACGAAGGCATCGCCGCGATAGTCGGGTGGAAACAGGCTGCCATCGTAGAACGCGAGGCCGATCGGCGCCGAATGGGCCTGGAAAAGAACGTCAGGGCGAACCGTCGCCGCGACCTTCTCCGGCGCACGATCGCCGTAGTCCGGATCGGGAATGCCGCCGGCATAGGCATAGGGCCAGCCGAAGAACTCGTCCTGCCGGATACGCGTCAGGAAGTCGGGCACGAGATCGTCGCCATAGCCGTCACGTTCGTTCACGACGACATAGACGTCGCCGGTGTCGGGGTGGCGGGCGATCCCGACCGGATTGCGCAAACCGTCGGCGAATGTCCGCTGACCGTCGCCGCCCGCATCGAAATGCTGGACGCTGGCGCGAACCGGGTCCTCCTCGCCGACATTGCCGCGACTGCCGACGGTGACGAGAAAGCCACCGCCGTCCGCGTCGAACAGGAGATTCCGCGTCCAGTGGCCGCGTCCATCGCCGAGCGCGCCGTCGCCGGTCACCGGCTCAGGCGAGCCTGACACCGCGTCGTCGCCCGGCGCATAGCGCATCCGCACGATCCGCCGCGGCTCGCCGACATAGAGCCAGCCGTCGCGCCACGCCATGCCATGCGGGCGATCCAGCCCGTCCGCGATGATCCGGCGAACCTCGGCCTTGCCGTCACCATCGCCGTCACGAAGCAGCGTGATCCGCGACGCCTTCGGTTCCGAGACGAGCACGTCGCCGTTGTCGAGAACCAGGAACCAGCGCGGATGCTCCAGCCGATCGGCGAAGATCGACGCCGTGAAGCCTGCCGGAACCGTGAGCCCGGCGAAAGTCGGGCGGGCGACCCGCGCCGGCGAATTGGCGACGCTCTCGCTCGCGAACGGCGCCGGCAGTTGCTCGGGCAGGATCAGATGCCGGACGCCAACCGCCTCGACCTGGTCGTCTGCCGCCACCGCGAGGCCCGGCACGGTCCAGGAAACCGTTGCCAGCGCCAGCAGCGCGAAGATCCCCGGCCATCGTCTGTCCATCGCTGCCTCTCCTTCCGCTTTCTGCCATGCCTGGTCCCTGCCCGGATCGGCAACAGGCATGAGCAATAGATGGAGGCCGGCGGCGCCCTGTAAACCGCTCGCGCTGAATTCACGGCAACACCGGGCAGCGTCCTTGCCCTCGGGAGCGCGGTCGTTAGACTGTCGCCGCCGCGCCGAACGGCGGCGGCGCACTCCAGCAACGGGCGGACCCTGATGAAAGCGGTACAATTCTCGAAGATCGGCGCACCGGAAGAGGTCTGCGACATTGTCGAGCTCGATGAGCCCCCCGCACCGGGCAAGGGCGAGGTTCTGCTCGAGGTTCTCTACAGCCCGATCAATCCGGCCGATCTTCTCCTGCTGTCAGGTCGTTACGGTTCGTCGTTGCCGAAACTGCCGCTGATCGCGGGTGGCGAAGGGCTCTGCCGGGTCGCCGCGCTCGGCCCCGGCGTCGACAGCTTCGCCGTCGGCGACCTGACGCTGTTTCCCGGTCGCGGTGCCTGGCGCGAGCGGATCGTCGCGCCCGCCGCCGCCCTGGTCCATCTCCCGGGAGACGGCGACCCGGCACAGCTCGCGATGCTGCGGGTCAATCCGGCAACGGCCTATCTGATGCTCAAGCAGTTCGTCGAGCTGACGCCGGGCGACTGGGTCATCCAGAACGCCGCCAATTCCGGGGTCGGCCACGCGACGATCACGCTCGCCCGCGAAATGGGCGTGCGTACGCTCAACGTGGTCCGCCGCGACGACGTCGAGGCGGAGCTTGGCGCCCTTGGCGCCGACGCCGTCCTGGTCGACGGCCCCGATCTCGCCGAACGCGTTGCCGCGATCGTCGGCGACGGCAAGGTGAAGCTCGCCCTGGACGCGGTCGGCGGGGAAGCGACCGAACGCCTGGCAAGCGCGCTTTCCGACGGCGGCACGGTGGTCAATTACGGGCTGCTCTCGGGCGAGAATTGCCAGCTTTCGAGCCGGAACGTGGTGTTCCGGAATATCGCGCTGCGCGGCTTCTGGCTCGCCCCCTGGTTCGGCACCGCCTCGGCCGACGAGATCAGCACGCTTTATATCGAACTGGCCCGTTACGTCGCCGCCGGCACGATCCATGTGCCGGTCGAGAAGATCTATCCGTTCGAGGAACTCGGCGACGCGCTTCGCCATGCCGGTCGGCCGGGACGGGGCGGCAAGATCCTGCTCCGTTTCGCTGCCGCCTGAAAACAGTAACAGGGAGAACGATCGACATGGGACGGGTCGCAGGAAAGATTGCGCTGGTCACCGGCGCCGCCGGGGGGCTTGGCGCGGCAATATCACGAATGCTGGCGGCCGAAGGCGCCAAGGTCGTGCTGACCGACATCGATCGCGCCGGGGCAGAGCGTGTCGCCGCCGGGATCGGCCCCGACAATTGCCTGGCTCTTGGTCACGACGTGACGAGCGAGGACGACTGGAAGGCCGTACTCGAGGCAACGAAAGAGCATTTCGGCGGCTTGAGCATTCTCGTCAACAACGCCGGGATCGGCGGCGGCGGCGATATCGAGGCGGTCGAGTTCGAAACCTGGAAGCGGGTTCACGCCATCGATCTCGACAGCGTCTTCTGGGGCTGCAAGCTCTCGCTCGCCTACATGCGCGACAACGCCCCCGGATCGATCGTCAACATCTCATCGATCGCCGGCATCATCGCCGGCCACAACATGGCGTCCTACAATTCCGCCAAGGCCGCCGTCCGTCACCTGAGCAAGTCGGTGGCCCTGCACTGCGCCCGGCAACGCTACGAGATCCGCTGCAACTCGGTCCATCCGACCTTCATCAAGACGCCGATTCTCAACCGTTACGTCGAGAAATTTGGCCGCGACGAGGCCTATGGAAAACTTGCCCGCCAGGTGCCCATGGGACGGATCGGCGACCCTGACGACGTGGCCTACGCGGTGCTCTACCTGGCCTCCGACGAGTCGAAATTCGTCACCGGCGCCGAGCTCGTCATCGATGGCGGCATCAGTGCAATGTGAGCCGACGCTTGCCGGAATGCGGACGGCTTCTTATCCTCGGCGCCCATGATTCCAGCAAAGTCGTCGCCGAAGATCCTGCTGATCGTGCACCAGCGCTACTCCGACCCGGGTCGCGTCGGTCTCAGGCTGCGCACCCATGGCATGGACCTTGAGATCCGCCGGCCGGCCTGCGGCGATTCCCTTCCCGACAGCATGGACGACTACGCGGGCGCCGTGGTCTTCGGCGGCCCGATGAGCGCCAACGACGACCATGAAGCCTTCATCCGCGACGAACTTGCCTGGATCCCCCGGGCGGTCGAGAGCGGCAAGCCGTTTCTCGGCATCTGCCTCGGGGCCCAGCTCCTGGCGCGCACGCTCGGCGCAACGGTCACGCCGCATGCCGACGAGATGGCCGAGATCGGCTATTTCCCGATTTGCCCGACCGCAGCCGGCCGGGATCTGTTCGAACCCGGCTTCCACGTCTTCCAGTGGCATGTCGAGGGTTTCGGCGTCCCCGATTCCGCGGAGCTTCTGGCGACCGGCGACATCTTTCGCAACCAGGCCTTCCGCTATGGCCGGAACGCCTACGGCCTGCAGTTCCATCCTGAAGTGACCGAGGCGATGAACCGGCGCTGGACCATCAAGGGCGCCGCCCGGCTCAGCAACAGGGGCGCGCAGAGCGCCGAGGAACAACTCGCCGGCCGGGCCCGCCACGACAATCGCATGTCGCGATGGCTCGACCGCTTCATCGTGCACTGGCTCGATCAGGAGCAGGCCCCGGTAAAGGTGGCCTCCGCGGAACAGCCGGCCCTGGTCGCGGGCGACTGAGCGCCCCTAGACCGCGCCGGCAGCGCGCAGCGCGCCGATTTCGTCCGCCGAGTAACCCAGTTCACCGAGAATCTCGTCGGTATGCTGTCCGAGCGTCGGGGCGGCGCGCTGGACGGCGCCCGGCGTTTCCGAAAGCCGGATCGGAACCGGCGCGACCGGAACCGGCTTCTCGATCCCCGGATAACGGCAGGTTTCGAACATGCCGACCGCGTTCACATGGGGATCGTCGATGAGCTGCTGCGTCGTGTAGACCGGGCCGGCGGGAATGCGAGCGGCGTCGAGCTCGGCCAGGGCCTCGGCGGTCGTCCGGGTCGCGCACCATTCGGCGGTGCGCGCGCTCAGGATGTCGCCATTGTCGCCGCGCGCCTGGTCGTCCTTGAAGCGCGGGTCGTCGAGCCAACGCTCCGCATCGCCCATGAGACGCGCCCAGCGCTTGAAGAGCTGATTGCCCACGCATTGCACGAGGATCGCCCCGTCGCGCGTCGGGAAGGCGTCGGTCGGGCCGGCATTCTGGCCGCGGTTGCCGGAACCGACCCGGTTCACGCCGGTCAGGGCCTGCTCGATCAGGTAGGCGCTGTTGAAATTGACCGCGGTGCCGAGGAGCGACGCCTCGACCTGCTGGCCGCGGCCGCTCTTCTGGCGCTCCATCAGGGCGGCCAGCGTCGCGAAGGCAGAGAGGCTTGCCGTACCGTAATCGACCCAGGGCGTCATGGTCTTGCGGGGCTCGCCCGGGGTTCCGGCAAGATGCATCGCGCCGGACATCGCCTGGCCGATGCCGTCGAAGCCGACGCGTTCGCTGTAGGGACCGCTGTGCCCGAAGGCCGAGGCGGTGGTCAGGATGATATCCGCCTTGATCGCCCGAAGGCTCTCGTAGTCCAGCCCCATCGCCTTCAGCGTCGCCTGCGGCAGGTTGGCGACCACGACGTCGGCGGTGGCGACGAGGCGCCGCACCACGTCCTTGCCTTCCGGTTTCATCGGGTCGAGGGTCAGGCCGCGCTTGTTGCGGCCGATCTGCAGATACATCGCGCCGACGCCGTCGTCAGCCACCGGCAGAAGATAGCGGTCCTCGCTGCCGTCGAGCTTCTCGACGCGGATCACCTCGGCGCCGAAATCGCCGAGCAGGGTCGCGCAGTAAGGGCCGGCGATATAGCGGCCGAAATCCAGCACGCGAATGCCGTCGAGAATACCGGGCACCAAATCCCTCCCACTTGTCTACCAGACGAGCATCCAGGCCGCGCGTCGGCGGGACAGGCTACTCCCTTGCGAATTTCCTGAAGACTAGAGCAGTGGAATGCCCAGTACCAGCGTGACCCCGTCACATCGGGTCACCAGCGCCGCAAGTCACGGTTGGTTGATCTCTCCGTTGCCGAGGAAGGCGCCGACACCGAAATAGTCCTGTCCCCTGCTGATCTCGAAAGAGCCCGTGGGAATGAGTTCCTGCGTCGTCTCGATGAACTGGTTAAGGAAAACGCCGCTCGCCTCCCCGGTCATCGGCGGCGAGGAAATGAGCGCGGTCGAGGTGAAGGACGTTTTCGTCAAGTCGTCGCCGGCGACATCGAACGAGAAGTTCATGCCGTCGAAATCGGCGATATCGAGCGCACCGAGATTGGTGCCGAAATTGTAGGTCAGGTTGAACGTCGAGCCCGAGGTCTGCCGGAACGACTGGCCATCTATGACATATCCTTCGACCGCGCCGGCATAGGTCGCAACGCCGCCGAAATTGCCGAGATCGGTCGGGACGCCGACCTCAACGGCAAGATCGGAAATCTCCTGCAGCAGGCCGTTGTAGGCCACGGCGAGATTGGGATCGAAGATGAAGTCGTCGTCCGGGCTGGAGATCGGTTCGAATGCCGTATTCTGGGCGGCATTGTCGACTTCGCTCTCGTCATCGAGGACAAGCGTCTCCGTCGGGCCGGAGTCGTTGTCCTGGTTCGGATTCACGCCATTCGGGCCGATCGCCGAATTGAAAGCGGCAATCGCGTTGACGAGTTCCGGATCGACCACGAGCAGGCGGACATTCTCGAGCAGCGACGGCGATGCCTCGAGCCCGCCCTGCCAGTCGGCAAGGCGTTCCGGCGGCAGTCGACGGATCGCGGAAATCTGCCCGTCGACGATCTCGACGTAGAAGCCCGGCCGGGTAATCCGCTGGATGCTGTTGCCCACTCGGACGATCATCTCGCGGCCATAGAGGAAGGCGGCACGTACCGTCGCCCCCGCCTCGATGATGCCGACCCCGCCGCGAATACCGATGGTCGCGCTACCGACGTTGAGCGTGACCGGGTTCGCCTTGCTGATCCGGCCGCCCACGAAACGGAACAGGCCCTTGGTCGCCGAGAGCGCGAGATCGCCGGTCTTGGCCTCCGGGTCGTAGACGTAGCGATCCAGCAGGAGATCGGAATTCGGGCCGATGGTGAGCGATGAGCCGTCATTGAAGAGCAACTGGGTGCGTCCCAGTCCGCCGGTCTCCACCCGCTCCTCCTGGACCATCCGCGTGCCCGTCTCAAGCAGCCGGGGCGCCTTGGAAGGTGGCGTACCCTGGGCGTCGGGTTGCACGGCGGTGGAGACGCCGATCGATCCGTCCTCTCCGGCCGCCAGCGCACCGGTCGCAGAGGAAAGCAGCAGTAACGCGACAAGCGGCAGGGCGGTCATGCGCATCGGGTATTCCTCAAAAGCGATACATCGCGCCGAGCGTAAGCGCGATATTGCTGAATTCGTAATTGGGCAGCGACGAGTCGATATCGCGGACAGAAGCGCTGCCGATGGCGTTCCAGCTCTCGGCGAACGGGACCACGAGGGTTGCCGCCAGCCGGGTCTCGCGGTCCACCCGCTTGACGTTCGGGTCGACGACGGGGTCGGGTGAATCATAGTGGGTAACGAACAGCCCGCCCGAGACCATTACCGTCCAGGGCGCGGGCGTCAGGGCGAACTCGGGCCGGAAATTGTGGGTCGTGGAGAGCGTGAAGCCATGCGTGCGGCTCTCCTCGTGATCGACGTCGGCACCCTCGAAGATGAACAGGGCCGAACCCGAAACCCGGGTATCCGGGCCGACCCGGTGATGGACGTCCATCTTGGCCGTCCATTCCTCGCCGTCCTGGTCGCTGTTGCTGGTCCGGTTGGCGCCGTCCGAATACTGCCGGGAACGGACCATGCCGGTGAAGCCCATCTGGAAGAGCGGGGTCACCGTCGCGTCGAGGCCGACACCGCCGCCGAACATGGTGGAATATTCATGATCGTCGAGCCGGATGTGCCCCGCCGTCACGAACGGCCGGACCGAGAGACCCACGAGGTCGCCGGCGGGCAGCGGAATGCGCGGGCCGGTGTCGGCATCGAGCAGGATCAGGTTCAGCTGATCCTCCTGGTCCTGCAGCGTCCCGTAGGCGGTCAGGTTGCTTTCGAGCGTGACACCGTTCTGGGCCTCGAAATCGTAGACATGGCCGAGATTGAGAATGCCGAAGAGGTTGGTGTCGTCCTGTTCGCTGAATTCGTCATCCAGTCGCGCATTCAATCCGAAAAGCCGGACGTCTCGCGATTCCGGACCGGCATTCGCATTGGTCTGGTATCGCAGGCCGACAATGGCCGATCCGTCGAAACGGTTGCTCGCGAGGCGCTTGTCGATGGCCGCGAGATAGCCCTGGACGCGAGCCGCCAGCGGTCCCGGCAGGCGATCGTCCTCGGCAATCTCGAGCAGGTATCCCTTCGCCGCGACGTAGGATCCGAGCCGGAAATAGAGCACGCCGAGTTCAAGGCGGACCTGGGGAAGATCCGGATTGAGCAGCAGCATCCGCTCGAGCGTGCCGATCGCGCCTTCGAAATCGTCGACCGCGATCGCCGCCCGGGCATGGGCGAAAGCCTTCTCGAGGTCGGCGGGATCGGCCAGCATGGCCTCGAAACTGGATTGGTAGAGCGCCTCGGCGGCGGCATCCGGTTCGGCCGCCACCGACGACATGGCAGTACCGAGAAGTAATCCAGCAGCAAAAAGCACTCGGTAAAAATACGGAACGCGCACGCCGGGCCCCCCAGGGTCGTGATCGGATCGCCGCACGGGTGCATACGATCCTGCTCAGGGGAGCATTAACATTATGTGTTTTCGATGGAAACGCCAAAATGCGCGTTTGGTTGGGAGGTCGACCCGGCAACGGAGGGTTAACTGTTCAGTGATTATCGTGCAGATTGCCGACACGAGACTGAAGCGTAAAGAGTGCCAGTGCGAGACGACCCAGGATCCACGGACAAGCCCATGCCGGCCGAACAGGACGTTGCAACCGGGCGAGGCGTCGAGCGTCGTCGATGGAAGCCGATCGGCATCAGGACGGTCCTGTTCAGCATCATGCTGGCCAGTGTCGTTTCAACCTGTCTCGGCATCGTCGGCTTCCTCGGCATTGTCCTCTACCAGGTCGGAGTCGCACGGGTCGACCAGATCCTCGAGGATCGCCAGCTCACGCAGAACAAGATCCTGCAGGCGCACCTTCATAACGCCACGACGGTTCTCCAGGGGATGTACCGCGGGATGGCAACCGAACCGGTCGTCATCGACTTGGAGGGGCACCCGTCCTGGTCCAGCCTGTTCGCCGACTGGTCAGGCACGTTGCGGAAAAGCGGCGTTGCCTTCATCAGGCTCGTTGACGGCGACGGCCGGGACCGCGGCGGGTTTGGCACCCGCCCTGTCCTGCCGCCGATACCGATCCTGCCGGACAGGGTCGGGATCGCGAACGGCGTCTGGTCGCCGGCCTTCGACCAATCGACGTCGGAGGTGTACGCGGTCTTCCGCGCCCGCATCACCGACCACGGCGTTGGCGGCAGCACCGATTCATCGCTGCTGACGATGACCATGGGTCTGCCGATCGACAAGTCCCTGCTCCGCGAGATTGCCGACGCGCTTCGGGCGGAATCGGTGATGGTCGTCTTTGCCGGACAGGCCGGCGCGCGCATCGGGCCGGATATCCCCGACTTCCAGCAGGTGGAACGGACGACGACTCTCGACTGGGGCGACCGCAGTCTCACGGCGCGGCTTTCCGTCAAGGGCATTCCCGGTCTTGCCGGGATCGACACCATCACCGTGATACCGGCCTTCGCCCTCAGGGTGCTGCTGGACAAGGGGGCGGTCGTGGTCCTGCTGCCCTTCATCTTCCTGTCGGGCTTCGGGATCGTCGGATTCCTGCTGTTGCGTCGCTTCGTCACACTTCCGGCCAAGCATCTGCGCGAATTCGCCCGGGCGATCGTCCGGAGCGGTTCCGGCGAAGTCTACAAGCCGGGCCCGGTCGTCGAGTTCAACGACGTCGGCCGGGCGCTTTCGGACACCGTTCGCGCCCTGGCGGAAAGCGAGCAGCGCTTTCGCGATTTCGCGGCGGCAGCGTCCGACTGGTTGTGGGAAGCCGACGAGGGCGGCCGTTTCACCTATGTTTCGCGCAACGCCCAGCCGATCTTCGGCACTGCGGCAAGGGGCGCACTCGGCCGCACGATGTTCGAGATCGCCGTCGACGATCAGGATACCGCCGAATGGCAGCGATACCGCGAGCGCCTGCGCCAGCGCCGGTCCTTTCGCGATCTCGTCTTCCAGTATGATTCCGGCGACGGACGGGTCCATCACATCCGGGCCAGCGGCCGACCGGTCCATGACCGGAACGGCAACTTCCGCGGCTATCGCGGCACCGGCTCGGATGTTACGGAGGAGACCGAAAGCAAGCGGCGCGCGGAAGCCGCCGAGAAGGCCCTGCGTGAATCCCGCGAGATCGAGACCCTGGGCGCGCTGACCGGCGGCGTCGCGCACGACTACAACAACATGCTCGGGGTCATCATCGGCAACCTGGAACTGCTGCAGGACGAACGCCCCGACAACGAGGAGATTCAGGCCGCCATCGAACCGGCACTCAGGGCCGCCAATCGCGCAACCGAGATGACCCAACGCCTGCTCGCCTTCGGTCGGCGGCAGAATCTGGCACCGCAGCGCATCGATATCGCGTCCGCCCTGCGCGAGGTCGAGCCGCTGCTGCGCCAGGGCCTCGGCGCTCGCCACGACCTGTCCATCGAGACCGAACCCGACCTTTGGCCCTGCCGGATCGACCCGAACCAGTTCGAACACATGCTGGTCGGGCTGGTCGTGAACGGCCGCGATGCCATGCCGCTCGGCGGCACCCTGCTGATCCGGGCCGCGAACCGCGGATCGATGCGGCACGAGGCGGACGGGACGACGGAGCCCGACGAGGGCGATTTCGTCTGCCTCAGCATCGCTGACAGTGGTCGCGGCATTCCGCAGGACGAGATCGAGCGGATCTTCGAGCCCTATTTCACCACCAAGGGCCGATCCGGCCATCGCGGCCTGGGACTGTCCATGGTGCACGGCTTCGTCAAGCAGTCGGGCGGGCATCTGACCGTGGAGAGCGAGGTCGGGCGCGGCAGTCGCTTCGACATCTACCTGCCCCGGGCAGCCTGACGCCGGGCACGAGGCCCGGCGCCTGACGTTTCGAGACCCGCCCTGTGAGTGATCAGCCCGGGTTGCGCGTCGCCCTGGCGGCCAAGGGAAATTGTGTGATCAGCGTGTCGATGCGGCTCTTCAATCGTGTTGTGAGACCGACCTTGTCGGCAGCATAGACGGTATCGTTGAGATCATCGGCGGCGACATCAGGTATCACGGCGTCGCGGTTGCATTGCCAGCCGGCACCGGCCGACTTCTTCGCATAGTATTTGCGCGCCATCACCCTGAGAGGATCGTCGAAGATTCTTTTGTAATTGCCGTTCTGAATTTTCACAGCCGCACGCTCTCGCGTGTAGTCTGCAGTCAGAATCGGGATATACGGGTCGAGATTACCGAGATACGCGCCGCCGCTCGGCGGTGATAAAGAGTCGCTTCCCCAAACGAAGCGAACCGACCAGTCGTTCGTTGGGTCATTCATCGCGGCCAGCCATTCCGTGGTATCGGGTTCGTTTCCAACATCCACCACGTTCGTCAGGAACTTGGCGACATAGTCCCATGAAATGTCGAACGCGACATGCTTCAAGTCCTGGTCCGCAATGATTTTCTTCAATCGATCGAGATGCTTCGCAACCACCGCCTTCGAACGCGTCTGCGGTGTGAAGCGGCCGACGCCCGTGTGCGCCCAGATCACGCCAGGCGTCTGGTAATCCGCAAAATACTGTTTCGTCTTCGCGAGAAAGTTGTAGGTCGCGTCGAAATATGCGGCTGTGTTGACCGCATTGCTGTCAAGGAAGTCGTACATGTCGCTGTGCAGGATCACGACGAGCCCAAGTGCCGCGGCGGATCGGAACACCTGGTCGAGCGCACCGTCGTCGAAGCTCGGCCGTGCGCCGGCAACCTTTGTCGAGACGACTTCCTTGTGCACGGTGAATTCGCCAATGCCACGGAAGACGCCGGGATAGACCGCCATCATCCGCATCATGTGGTCCACCGCATGGACGTCGGCCGGGTTGAAGCCGGTAATCATCGGGTCCCAGAATGAGATGCCATTTGGCCCCGCCGTCAGACCAGTCGTATCCGAGCAATAGGCGGCGGCGATCAACGGATCGACACCGGAATAGTAATAAAGCTCAGGATGGGTATCGAGATAGTAGAACGGATGTCCAGCGCCGACGTTCGGATCAATATTCGTGGCAGTCCATGTAATGTTCGTCCCCTTGGCCGGCATTCCCGATAGCGCGGACGGGTCCCAGCGCTGCTGCAGCGGGATACCGAAAAGTGTGGAGCGCGAAATACGGTAGGAAGTGCCATTGATGACTTTCCCGGCCTTCATCGCCTCTCTGAGCGGGCGGATCAGCATCCCGCGATCCTGATTGTAATTCAGATAGTGAAAGTGGCTGTCGTAAAGGCTCTGTTGAGCGTTCGCCGATAGCGCTGGTGTTAGTAGAAAGATCAGGCCCGCAAGCGCCGCAGCGGGGAATTGTTTCATGGCATCCTCCTGTTACCGGAAGCACGGCGCCGCCGCCGCACAGGAAAACGCTATCCATGATTGAATTATTCCGCAAAACTACATTCTTTGGTATGCGGCGAAGACGCCGCCCGAAGGCGGCGTCGATATCGCAATCGGCGGCAGTCTGTTCTATTTCACCTGCACGGCGCGCACGGCCCGAGGATACAACCCGATGACCTCGTCGACGTCTTTTTCGATCGCTTTCAGCAGTTCCTGGCGCTCTTCCTTCGGGTACAGGTCGTCATATCCCTTGAACCAGTCATCGCTGGGGGGCGGTACTACAGTGTCACGTTTGCAATTCCACTTCGTTGCCCCCGTTCTATGGGCGAAATATCCGCGCGCATAGCGCCGCAGCGGGTCGTCGAAGATCATCGCGTAATTGTCTCGCTGCATCAGACGCGCGGGCGCCTGCGTGTACGGCACCCGAAAGATGGCGTCATAATCCTTGATGACGTCCGTGTATTTCTGTTGGTTGGTAGGAGAAAGCGAGTCGCTGCCCCAGACGAAGCGCTTTCCGCGGTTCGCGTTATCATAAAGATTGGCCCAGCCGGCGGGATTGCCGCGGATGAACCGGGCGACGAAATCCCAGGCGATATCGAATCCGACATGGTTGTAGAGGGGATCGTCCAGGATCCGTTGCAAACGGTCGAAATGGGCAAGCTGGATAGTCCGGTCCTTGGGTGCGAATCGGCCGATCCCGGTATGCGCCCAGAGCAGTCCCGGCGTTTTGTAGTTCTTGAAATAGTGACCGACATCCTTCAGCAGCAGCTTGGTCTCGTCGTAATAGGCCGCGTCCTCCGGTCCCTCGTCGAGCAGCGAATACATGTCGGAATGAAGGATCACGACCAGCCCCAGCCGGGAAGCGACATGGATGATCTCGTGCAGTGCCTCGTTGTCGAAGCTCGGCGTCGCGCCGGCAATCTTGGTCGCCACCGCCTCCTTGTGGATGGTGAATTCGCCGATGGCCCGGAAGATCCCGGGATAGACCGTCATCATGCGGACGATATGGTCGGCGCCATGCACGTCGGCCGGGTTGAAGCCGGTAATCGACGGATCCCAGAACGGCGCGCCGTCGCGCGCGGTCAGCCCCTCGACATCATCGCAATAGGCTTCCGCGATCAGCGGATCGACGCCGCTGTAATAATAGAGCTCGGAATGGGTCGGCAGGTAATAGACGGGCTCGTCATCGGGAATGGAAGGCGCACCCCAGGTGAAGCTGCCGTCCCCGTGACCGGCGTCGCGGGCGAGCAGGGCCGAGGGGTCCCAGCGCTGCTGCAGGGGGATCCCGAACAGGGTCGAACGGGTGACTGAATAGTCCGTTCGCGAATCTCCCTGAACGCCATGCGTCATCACACCCCGGACCGTGGCGATCGGCATCCCGAGATCCTGGTTGTAGTTCAGGTAATGGAAATGCGAATCATGCAGCGCCTCCTGCGCGGCGGCCGGTTCGGCCGCCCACAATCCGCCGGCGGCAAACGCCGCCGCCATGACAAGTCCCCTGAAGCAGCGCGTCATTCGATCCCTCCCTTGGCCAGGCCGGCGCCATGCCGGCGGTCAATGCCCGCATAACTAGCAGTGATAATTTTTATTCTCCAATTTACATACATTGGCACGCGCAGCCCTCGGGCCCCGGCGGCGCGACGGAGCGCAGCAGGATCGCCTCGACCTGGCAGAGCGGGCGGCCGCTGTCCGCGGCCCAGGCGTTGAAGAGCGCCTGCAGGATGTCCTGCGACGGCCGGGCCGGCCGGTCGCCCCCGTCGATTTCGACGACGGACCAGTAACGAAGGGCGTCCGCGAGGTCCGGCGTCGGCACGAAACCGTCCTTGCCGATCCGTCGCAGCAGCAACGCAGCGGAAGCGACCCCGAGAAAGCGGAACTCGGCGGCGAGCCGGTGCCACAGCCCGGTGATGTCGCGGACCGGCCATTCGGCGACGGCCAGCGCCAGGCCGCCGCGCGCGCGAAGGCGGATCAGGGCCCGCGCGTTGCGCTGCACGGCACGGATCTTCTTCGCATGCCGGATCAGCTTCTCGTCGGCGGCAAGCGCGTCCAGCCGCGCACCGTCGAAGGCGGCGACCGCGTCCGGGTCGAAGCCCTCGAACGCCGCCTCGAAATCGGGCCATTTCCGCGCCACGACCTCGATACTCTGGCCGCTTTCGAAGGTCGCGCGGGAAATCAGCGCGAGCCAGCGCCGTTCCGCGACCTCGCGCAGCGCGGCGGCCGGCCGCGGATCGGGCAGGGTCGCCGCGAGCCGCAACCTGCCGCCGGCGCGACAGGCCGCCTCGGCCCGGATCCTCCGAAAGGCGAGGCGGCCAGGCACCGGTTCAGGCGCGGGGTTGCCGGAAATGCGGGGTTCGACCATATGGCAGGGACGATTGGCGGCACGGTTCCGTGAACCCGCCCGCCCGGGTCGGCGGCCCGCGGGCTTGTCGCGCCCCGCCGCTTCGCCGATAATCGCGCGCCGCGACCGGCCCCGCCCGTTCCGCTACCGAGGTTTCGAGAGTTTGTCATGAGCCAGCCGCTGCAAGCGACGGTCATTCCCGTCACGCCGTTCCAGCAGAATTCGACGCTGTTCTGGTGCACCGCGACAAAGCGGGGCGCCGTGGTCGATCCGGGCGGCGATCTCGACCGCATCATGGCGGCGGTCGAGCAGCATGGCGTGACGCTCGAGAAGATCCTGGTCACGCATGGCCATATCGACCATGCGGGCGGCGTCGCCGAGCTTGCCGAGACCAAGAACCTGCCGATCGAGGGGCCGCAGAAGGAAGACAGTTTCTGGATCGACCAGCTGGAGGAACAGGGTCAGCGCTTCGGTTTCGCCGGCGCCCGCGTCTTCACGCCCGATCGCTGGCTGAACGACGGCGACCGGGTGACGGTGGGCGAGCTCGAACTGTCGGCGATCCACTGTCCCGGGCACACGCCCGGCCATATCGTCTTCTACTATGCCCCGATGCGGCTTGCGATCGTCGGCGACGTACTGTTCCAGGGATCGATCGGCCGCACCGATTTCCCGCGCGGCGATCACGCTGCGCTGCTGTCCTCGATCAAGGACAAGCTCTGGCCGCTTGGCAACGATGTCACCTTCATTCCCGGCCACGGGCCGCTGTCGACCTTCGGGGACGAGCGGCGCAGCAACCCCTTCGTGCACGATTGACAGGCCGTCAGTCGAGCCGGACGCTGTCGCGGTATTCCGGCACGACGGCGTTCCAGCCGAGCTCCTCCTTGATCCGGTGGCGCAGGGCATCCGCCGCCGCCGGCTCACCGTGGGTGACGAAGGTCATCGCCGGCGCCGTCTCGAAGCCGCCCAGCCAGGCCATCAGCCCGTCGCTGTCGGCATGTGACGAGAGCATCTCGAGATTGTGGACCTCGGCTCTGATCGGCACGTAGCCGCCATGGATCTTTACGCTCTCCGCGCCGGCGACGATCGCCGCGCCGCGCGTGCCGCCCGCCTGGAACCCGGCGAAGACAAGCGCGTTTCGCTCATCGCCGGCGAGATGCTTCAGGTGATGCAGGACCCGCCCGCCGGTCGCCATGCCGCTCGCCGAGATGATGATCTTCGGCATCCGGTTGCCGTTGAGCGCGATAGATTCTTCCGCCGTGCGAACATAGCGCGCCACCGCGCAGACGGCGCGGGCCTCGGCAGCGCTCAGCCGGTGCTCGGCCGAATGGTGGCGGAACAACTCGCTTGCGTCGATGCTCATGGGGCTGTCGAGGAAGACCGGAATATCGGGGATCGCGCCCCGCGCCTTCAGCCGCTCGAGATGATAGAGCAGGCTCTGCGCCCGCCCGACGGCGAAGGACGGGATCAGCACCGTCCCGCCGCGGCTGGCCACCCGGACGATGATCTCGCGCAGCGTCTCCTGGGGATCGCCGTCGAGGTGGCGGCGGTCGCCGTAGGTCGATTCGACGACCAGGTAGTCGGCCGCCCGGATCGTCGTCGGCGGCACCATGATCGGATCGGCGCGACGTCCGAGATCGCCGCTGAAGACGATTGTCCGGCCGTCGACTTCAAGTTCGACGATCGCGGCGCCGAGGATATGGCCGGCCGGGCGCAGCCGGAACCGGATCCGTCGGGAGATCCGGCGCCAGTGATCGAATGGCACCGGCAGCAGCCGCTCAAGGGCAACCTCGGCATCGCGCCGGGTGTAGAGCGGTTTGGCCGGCTTGTGCCGGGAGAACCCGTGCCGGTTGGCGAACTCAGCGTCCTTTTCCTGCAGGAATCCGCTGTCCGGCAGCAGGATCGCGGCCAGGTCGCAGGTCGCGTCGGTGGCATGGACCGCGCCCCGGAAGCCATCGCGGACGAAGGCCGGCAGATAGCCGCTGTGATCGATATGGGCGTGCGTGAGAATGACCGCATCGACCTTGGCCGGGGCGAAGGGAAGCGGCGCCCGATTCCGAAGGCGGAGTTGCTTGAAGCCCTGGAACAGCCCGCAATCGACGAGCACGCGCTGGCGCCCGACCTCGATCAGGTATTTCGACCCGGTGACGGTGCCGACGGCGCCATGAAAGCCGAGCGTCAGGGAACTGGCGGCTGCGCGCGCCGCGCTCACCGGGCCTGCCTGAGCGCCACGGTGACGATGCCCGCGCCGATTAGCGCCGTGCCGCCCAGGCGATTGAAGATCCTGATCGCCCGCGGCGTGCCGAGAAAGCGGCGGGCACCGCCGGCGGCCATCGCGTAGGCAGCCGCGTTGAGCGTCGCCAGCCCGACGAAGGTCGCCGCGATGATCGCGGCCTGCGGCACCGGCGGCGCCGACGGGCTCATGAACTGCGGCAGGAAGGCGATGAAGAAGGCGATGCTCTTCGGGTTCGTCGCGGTCACCGCATAGGCGTGCCAGAGCATTGCCCGGCCGCTTTTCCGCGATGTCGCCGGATCTCCCGCCGGGCTTTCCGGGCGGGCCCGCCAGAGCCGGACGCCGAGATAGACCAGATAGGCGGCACCGACGATTTTCAGCAACGTGAAGAGGCTGGCAGAGGCGGCGAGCAGCGCGCCGAGCCCGGCGAGCGCCAGACTGATCGATGTCAGGTCGCCGAGCGCCACACCGCTGACCGTGTGCAGCGCCGCCCGTCGCCCCTGACCCAGCGCATAGGCAACGACGAGCAATATCGTCGGGCCGGGAATCAGCAGGACGATCTCGGTCGCGACGACGAAGGCAATCCAGGTTTCGAGCGGCATCGGCGTCCCCCCGGCTCAAGTTGGCACAACCCCGAGCCTAGCGCCGACGCGAGCCACGCGCGAGGCGTGAAATCGACCGTAGTGACGCGCGAACGAAAAAGGCGGCCCCCTGGGGGGCCGCCTTCATCGCGGTATCGAGACCGTTCGGTCAGATCGCCTGTGCCGGCCGCCTGCGCAAGGCGCGGGCGGCCGAGGGCAATCAGACGGTCTTGAGATTGGTCGCGGCTTCCTTGCCGTTGCGGCCCGTCTCCAGCTCGTAGCGGACCTTCTGGCCCTCATCGAGGCTGGAAAGACCGGCCTGCTCGACGGCCGAGATATGCACGAACACATCCTTCGAACCATCTTCCGGCGTGATGAAGCCATAGCCTTTGACGGCGTTGAACCACTTGACGGTTCCAGTATCCATAGTGTGTCTCTTTTTCGATCAATGTCAGGCCCCTCCGCCACCGACGGAGGGGTGTCTTTGCGCTGAATTCCTGGGGGCATGAGGCTTGGTCGCGATGACGAAGCGGAAGACGCCGGGTCTTCAAAGCTGACCGCGTATGTAGTGAGCCACAGCAAAAGGGCAATCGAAAAATCGAATATGCCTGCATTTCAGGCGGCGCTATGGCTGTGGCGCCACAGTCCGCGTCCGGCCCGCCCGGGTCCGGCGAGGCCGGTTGGCGACCGGACGGACGGCCTTCGATCAGGGATCCCGGACACGCCTGTTCCGCCTTCCGTCATGTGACGGCGGCCGCATCTTTAATCGCAATTCTCGCATTTAGCAGGACGTAAAGGAATGCTCGGGTTAAATTGGTTCGGTCGCGTCCGCCGCTTCTGACGCCCGATCGGTCTATGGAGAAACGGCCCCGGTCGACAAGGCGACGGCGGCATCCTGAACAGGGTCCCTGGCAGGGGGCGAACTGAAATACGCAGCAAGGGAGCAACATCTCCCCCCTCCGTCGCCGGGTCCGCGATCCGGGGGCAAACAACCATAAGCCACTATCCGCAAACGATCCCGAAAACGGGACGAATCAGCGAGGAGAGAAAAATGGCGGTTTCCGATCACGTCGATATTGATCAATTCATGGCAGGCCTGAAACGGCGCAACCCGGGCGAGACCGAGTTTCATCAGGCGGTCTACGAAGTGGCCATGAATGTCTATGACTATATTCAGGACAAGGAAAAGTATCATCAATGGCAGATCCTGCGGCGGATCGCCGAGCCCGACCGGATCATCATCTTCCGGGTCTGCTGGGAGGACGATAACGGCAATATCCGCGTCAATCGCGGCTACCGCGTCCAGAACAACAATTCGATCGGCCCCTACAAGGGCGGGATCCGCTTCCATCCGAGCGTCAATCTCAGCATCCTCAAGTTCCTGGCCTTCGAGCAGACCTTCAAGAACAGCCTGACCGGTCTGCCGATGGGCGGCGGCAAGGGCGGCTCGGACTTCAACCCGAAGGGCAAGTCCGACAACGAGGTCATGCGTTTCTGCCAGGCCTTCATGAGCGAGCTGTATCGCCATATCGGCGAGGACACCGACGTTCCGGCCGGCGACATCGGCGTGGGTGCCCGCGAGATCGGCTACATGTTCGGCCAGTACAAGCGTCTCAAGAACAGCTTCGTCGGCGTGCTCACCGGAAAGGGCATGGAGTTCGGCGGCAGCCCGATCCGCACCGAGGCGACGGGCTACGGCACGGTCTATTTCATGCAGGACATGCTGGCCCACCAGAAGAACGCGATCGAGGGCAAGACCTGTCTCGTATCCGGCTCGGGCAATGTCGCGACCTATGCGACCGAGAAGCTGACCCAGCTTGGCGGCAAGGTGGTGACGCTCTCCGATTCGACCGGCTTCATCTACGACAAGGAGGGCATCGACAAGGACAAGCTTGCCTTCATCGTCGATCTGAAGGGTCGGCGCCGGGGCCGCATCGAGGAAGCGGCGAAGGAATTCGGCTGCGAGTTCCATGCCGGGAAACGGCCCTGGAGCGTGCCTTGCGATCTGGCCTTCCCCTGCGCGACGCAGAACGAGATCAGCACCAAGGAAGCCCACACGCTGATCGAGAACGGCTGCCAGGGCGTGTCGGAAGGCGCCAACATGCCGACCGAGCAGGAGGGCATCCACGCCTTCACCGCGGCCAAGATCCTGTTCGCGCCGAGCAAGGCGGCCAATGCCGGCGGCGTCGCCGTTTCCGGCCTCGAGATGAGCCAGAACTCGGCCCGGATCACCTGGAAGGAAGCGGAACTGCAACAGCTGCTCCGCGACATCATGCAGGGCATCCACGATCAGTGCCTGCAGTATGGCAAGTCGAAGGACAGCGACTATGTCGACTATGTGAAGGGCGCGAATATCGCCGGCTTCACCAAGGTCGCCGATGCCATGATCGCCTACGGCGTGCTCTGACGCCCGATCGCGACCATCGACGGAGGGCCGCGCCGGCAACGGCGCGGCCCTTTCCGTTCCGGGTGGCTTCAGGCAATGAGGAAATCGTCGAAGTCGGGCTCGGCGGTCATCTCCCAGTAATCGACCAGCCGCCAGGGCGAGTTGGTGATGATCCGTCCCCCGCTGTTCTTGTACCAGTTCCCCATGCCGGGATGAGCCCAGGCCATCCGGGCATTGGCTGCATCGACGCGGTCGTTGTAGGCGTCATGCACTTCAGTCCGGCATTCCAGGCTCCGGTACCCCTTCTCCAGCAACTCGCGCAGGCAGCGCAGCACGTAGCGGACCTGGCATTCGCTGTGGAAGATGATGCCGCCGCCATGCGCCAGGTTGGTATTCGGCCCGTAGATCATGAACAGGTTCGGATAACCCGGCGCGGTGATCCCGAGATAGGCGCGCGGATCCTCCGCGCCCCATTCGTCGCGGAGCCGACGGCCGCCGCGGCCTGTGATCTCCAGCGGCGCAAGCATCCGCCCGGCCTCGAAACCGGTCGCGAAGACGATCGCCTCGACCGCATGACGGCTGCCGTCACGCGTGACGATGGCGCCAGCCTCGAGCCGGTCGATCCCTTCCGTCACCAGTTCGACATTCGGGTGCTTCAGCATCTTGTACCAGTGATTGTCGATCAGGATCCGCTTGTCATAGGGCGGGTAGTCGGGCGTCACCTTGGCCAGCAGTTCCCGGTCGTCGCCGATCTCGCGCGCGATATGGCGCAACAGCCCCCGGCGATGGCGCTCGTTCAGGGCGTTGAGCGAGCGCTCCGGATGCGGCCAGGCCGGATCCATCGTGAGCGCCTGGTGGAGGCCGTCGGCGAAGGCCCAGAAAAGCTGGAATCGATACCAGGCCGCGTACCAGGGCAGATGCCTGAGCGCCCATTTCTTGCCCGGGCCGACCGCGCGATGATAGTTCGGATTCGGCACCACCCAATGGGGCGAACGCTGAAAGATCGTCAGATGGCCGACCTTCTGGGCGAGCGCCGGTCCGGCCTGCATGCCGCTCGCCCCGGTGCCGATCATGGCGACACGCCGCCCTTCGAGATCGGCGTCCGCCGGCCAGCGCGCCGTGTGGAAGGCCGGCCCAGCGAACGTATCGAGGCCGTTCAGCGCCGGCACCTTCGGCCGGTTGAGTTGGCCGACCGCGGTGATCAGCGCGTTGGCCGAAAGCACTTCCCGCGCGCCGTCGGCTGCGCGGATCGCGATCCGCCAGAGGCCCGCGGCCTCGTCGTACCGCGCCACCGTCGCCTCGGTCCGGAAGCGGATCAGCCGGTCCAGACCGAAGCGGCCTGCGCAGCGCTCGAAATAGGCGAACAGTTCGTCGCGCCGTGAGAAGAAGTCCGGCCAGTCGTGATTGGGCGCGAACGAATAGGAATAGAAATGGTTCGGCGTGTCGACACCGCAGCCCGGGTAGCGGTTCTCGTACCAGGTGCCGCCGACCCGGTCGTTCTTCTCGACGATCGTGAAGCGGATCCCGGCTTCCTGGAGGCGCACGGCGGCGCACAGACCCGACATTCCGGCACCGACGATGACCACGTGAAAATCGCCGAGCGCCGCCGGGTCAGGCTGCTTGCGCCAGCAGATGCCACGCGGATCCGGTTCGAGGAAACCCAGGTCCTCGCGCATCATCGGCACATACTCGTCGGCCACGGCCTCGCCGACCCCGACACTCATCATCTTCTGCAGGAGCGTCGCGTCCGGCGGCGGCCGGAACGGGCGGCCGCTCGCCGCATGATCCGTCAGCACCGCCGCGAGGCGGCCGCGGATCCCGGCCTTGCCGTCCTCGGGGATCGATTCGGAATAATCCCACGGCCCCTTGATGTAACCGCCGAATCGGTCGAGCAGCGCCGCATCGCCGGTCAGCTGGACAAGGACCATCAGCAATGTCGTGATATCGGCTTCGGCCAGAGCCGCCTCGAGCCGCTCCCCCTTGGCCGCGATCGCCGCGAAATCGAAGCCCATGCCACACCGCTGTCCGAATGCACGTTTGGTCAAGTCTGCTGGCAAATCGAACGGTGGGCAAGCCCGCCACACTTGCAGTCCGGGCACCGCTCCGGAAAGATGGCGGCAACGAAAGATCCGGACGAACACGGACAAGGGGGAGGAACCGGGATCATGCTGACCGGCGACATGCTGCGGCGCTCGGCCGCGCGCTTTCCTGACAAGACCGCCGTCATCTGGGGCGAGAGCCGGCTGCGCTATCGGGACTTCGACACGGCCGCGAACCGGTTGGCCCATGCCCTCCTCGACCTCGGACTCGCGAAAGGCGCCAAGGTCGCGATTCTCTCACGGAACCGGACCGAGTACGCGATCGCCTTCTTCGGCAGCGCCCGGGCGGGCACCGTGCTGGTCAATGTCTCGGTGCTCTACGCGCCGGCCGAGTTGGCCTACGTGCTCGACAAGGCGGATGCGGAGGTCCTGATCTTCGAGGACCTGTTCGCCGAGAAGGTCGCCGAGGTTCGCGACGCGCTACCCGGGATCCGCCACTATGTCGTGCTCGGCGACAGCCGATCCGGACGCCTCGCGGGCGGCGCCCGCAGTTTCGACGACCTGCTGAAAGGCCGCCCGGGCGACGAGCCGAAGATCGCGATCGACGAACGCGACCCGTTCTGCATGACCTATACCGGCGGCACGACTGGCCGGCCCAAGGGCGTTCTGGTAAGCCATCGCGCCCGCGCGGTCACCGCGCACACGGTCGTCGTCGAGGAGCGGCTGGAAAGCCGCGACGTGGTGGCGATCGTCACGCCGATGTTCCATGTCGCGGCACTCAACATCATGTTCCAGCCGGCAATCCTGGTCGGCGCCACCGTCAGCCTGCTCGCGAAATGGGACGTCGCGGATTTCCGCCGACTCGTCGCGCGCGACCGGGTGACGGCCGCCTTCATGGTCCCGACCCAGGCGACGATGCTGGTGCAGGCAGCCGAATTCGATGCCGCCGAACTCGCAAGCTGGCGCAAGCTCTCTTTCGCCGGGGCGCCGATGCCGGATTGGGTGCAACGTGCCCTGATGGAAAAGCTGCCCGGGCTCCGCCTGACCCAGATCTACGGTCAGTCGGAGATGGGGGTGATCGCCGCCCTGCCCCACTGGCGGCTTCCCGAGAAGCTCGGCAGTGTCGGCCGCATGCCCTTCAACGCCGACATCGCCTGCGTCGATCCGGACGGGCGGCCCGTACCGCCTGGCGAGATCGGTGAACTGGTCTCGCGCGGCGACAACCTGATGATCGAATATTACGGAGAGCCGGAGCAGACCGCAGCCTTCTTCCGTCACGGCGACGGATGGGGCTGGTCGGGCGACCTCGGGACCATCGACGCGGATGGCTTCGTCACGCTGATCGATCGCTCCAAGGAGATGATCATCTCCGGCGGCGAGAATATCTATCCGAAGGAAATCGAGAACGCGCTCTACGAACATCCGTCGGTCGCCGAATGCGCCGTCTTCGGCATTCCGGACGACCATTTCGGCGAGGTCCCCGCCGCCCATGTCGCGCTGAAAAGCGGCGCCGGCACGAGCGTCGGCGAACTCGAAGCCCATTGCACAAGCCGGCTGGCGCGCTTCAAGCGGCCGCGCCTGATCGTCTTCGTCGAGACCTTCCCGAAGACCGCGATCGGCAAGATCCAGAAGACCGTGATCCGGGATGCCTACTGGCAGGGTCGCGACCGGGAAATATGAAGGGCGCCACGAGGGCGCCCTTCACAATCAGACCGAAACCGGGGCCGGCTATCAGGCCGCGCGGCGCCTCAATGCGAGGCCGAGACCGGCGAGCGCGAAGCCGAAGACCAGAGCCGACATCGGCTCCGGCACGTCGACGGTCACGCTGGCGACCCGGAAACCGCTTTCCGGATTGCCGGTCGAGACGACGAGCCACGGCGCGCCGGCAAGATCCACGGCCTGGCTCTGCGGGTTGACCGCGCTCGACCCGACGAGCGTGCCCAGGAAGGTGAAGGCGCCGGAGAAATCGGCCGCCTGCTGCGCCCAGAAATCGGCCTCTTCACCGTTGTTGAGCTGCCAGATATCGACCGAGACGACCTTGCCGAGATCGGTGAAGAAGGACAGCCATTCGGCGGTCGGCGGCAGCCCGCCCGGATTGTTGATCTGCGTGCTGCCGTTGCCTTCCGCGCCGAGGCCGTTGGCATTGGTACGGATGTCGACCGAGTTGACCGTGGTCAGGAAGTCCGGTGTGGCGAAAGCCTCGACCGTGAGGTTTGCCCCACCCTGGCTGTAGGTGAAGGAATGCTGGTTCTGACCCTGGTTCCCGAACGGGCCCGAACTGGTGAAATCGAAGGTGACGAGCGCGGCATGCGCCGTGCCTACCATCGCCATCGTCGCCAACGCACCGACCAGAAGTCCGCGTAATGCCTTCATGTTCGCCTCCTTGTTATTGTAAGGGTGCGCGGCGCCAACCGCAGCGTTCCCCCGTGCCGACTCGGACGCAAGAAACAAGCCAAATTCGACTTAGTTAATATTAATGATTAAACCGGCAGTTTGGAATCGTTCGAACGGGATCTGTCAAGAAATCCGACGAATCGACCCCGATCACACGGCGCTGGCGCGGTCCCGTTCGAGGGTGTAACGCGCCGGCCAGTCGGCCGGAACGGACACCGGGATATCGAGCAGCATCTGCGCCAATCCCTTGCCCAGCGGGTCGTTACGCAACGAGGCCATGCCACCGCCGCCGAGTGCGCCCTGCATCAGGAAATTGAGGCCGTGTACGCCCGGCACGTCGAAACGTTCCACGTCGCCGGCCACCAGGTGGGCGAAATAGGCGGCGACCCGCGCCGCGGTCAGTTCGCGTTTCAGCAGCGGCAGGAACTCCGGGCGCCGGGCAATGACCCCGATATTGGCGCTGTCGCCCTTGTCGCCACTCCGCGCCCAGGCCAGCGCGATCAGCGGCACCGTCACCGTCGGCCCTTTCCCGGCTGCGCGGGGCGTCACGACGGGGATGTCCGCCGGTCGCGCCATCGCGGACCCGCCCGCGACCGGGAGTGCGACCGGATACCCGCCACCGTCCATTGTCACCGTGACCGCAATCGTCGCCTTGTCGAGCAGGAAGGAGAAGAGCCGGACGACCGGCTGCACCTTCGGCCGGCCGCCGCCTGCGCCGGTCGTGCCCGGCGACCACGAGGTTCCGGCCGGGGCGATCTCGCGTACGAACAGCTCGAGCGCCTGTCTGTCGTCATGGGTGACGGCAAGCCACATCACGCATTCCCGGGCGTCGCGGGCCCGGCTGTGCGGGCCGTACGCCGCCTCGCCGCCCAGGATCTCGACATGGCTGGCGCTGTAGTCGCCGAGATTGAGCGTGCGGAACAGCGCCCGCGTCCGGTCGAGGATCGCCGTTGCCGTGCGCTCCGCCTTGCGGACCGCGTCGATGCCGAGAATGGTGAGTTGCGCCGTCGCGCGATATCCGTCCAGGTAAGTTGCGGAGACCTTGTAGGTCGCGGTCGGGGGCAAGCCCCGCGCGCCGGCGACCAGCACCCGGTCGGCGCCCGCCTGTTCCATCGTCACGGCACGGAAATCGCAGACCACGTCGGGCAGGATATAGGCGCCCGGATCTCCGACCTCGTAGAGCATCTGCTCGGCGACGACCGCGGGCGTGACGAGCCCCCCGGTACCGGCCGGCTTGGTGACCACGAAGCGGCCGTCGGCCCGGCATTCGGCGATCGGATAGCCGATATCCTCCCAGCCTTCGACCTGCTCCCAGTCGGTGTGCAACCCGCCGGTCGCCTGACAGCCGCATTCAAGAATATGACCGGCCAGGCTGCCTGCCGCCAGGCGGTCGTAGTCATCTGCCGCCCAGCCGAACTCGTGGATCAGCGCACCGAGGGTCAGCGCACTGTCGACGGACCGCCCGGTAATCACGACCTGCGCACCCTCCGCCAGGGCCCGGGCGACCGGCAGCGCCCCCAGATAGGCATTCGCGCTGATCACCGCATCGGGCAGCGGCGCGCCGGTGGCCATCTCGGCAATCCCGTCGCGAAGCTCGGGCAGCAGCGGCATGACGTCGTCGCCCTCGACCACGGCGATCCTCAAATCGACGCCGAGCTCGCGCGCAAGCGCCGCCAGTGCCGCGCCGCAGGCCCGCGGATTGACCCCGCCGGCATTGCTAAGGACGCGGATCCCGGCCGACGCCACCTCGCGCAGCACCGAGCGCATGGCAACGTTGACGAAATCGACCGCGTAACCCTGGTCCGGCGACTTCGCGCGCATGCGGGCGAGGATCGACATGGTGAGCTCGGCGAGATAGTCGAAGACGAGATAATCGACCTCGCCGCGGCGGACGAGCTGCGGCGCGCCGACGGCGCTGTCGCCCCAGAAGCCCGAGGCCCCACCGATCCGGACGATCCGCTCCGCCGTCATCGCGCGCGCACCCTCCCGTCAGCCCCCTGTCGCCTTTGGCCAGACGAAGCGCGCCGGCTCCTTGGCGACGAAGCGGCGCACGGCCTCCCGGTGGGCTTCCGATTCCATGCAGATGCCCTGACCGGACGCTTCCATCTCGAGGATCTGCCGGAGGTCGGAGGAGAAACTCTGATTGAGGATTCCCTTCGCCACGCCGATCGCCACCGGCGAGGCATGGAGGAAGCGCCCGGCGAGCGCCCGCGCCGCCTCTGCCAGATCCTCAGCGGGAACGATGTCGTAGACGAGACCGAGATCCTTCGCCTCTTCCGCGCCGATTTCCCGGGCAGAGAAGATCAGTTCCTTCGCCTTCTGCATGCCGACGATACGCGGCAGGGAATAGAAGCCCGCGAAATCCGGCACCAGGCCGACCCTGCCGAAGGACTGGCAGAACCGGGCACGCGGGGTGGCGAGCACGAAGTCGGCCATCAGCGCGAGGTTGAACCCGGCACCGTAGGCGACCCCGTCCACGGCGGCGATCACCGGCTTGTCGATGGTCATGAAGCGAACGATCCAGTCGATGCCGCCGCGCAGCCGTCGCCGTCCGTCATTGGCAGAGCGCTTGTCCTGCATCGACTTCAGATCGCCCCCGGAACAGAAGTCGCCGCCCGCCCCGGTGAAGACGATTGCCCGGATGTCGGTGTCGGTGTCGAGCCGGTCGACGGCGTCGCGAAGCTCGCCCCGCATCACCAGGTCGAGGGCGTTCTTCGCCTTCGGCCGGTCGAGGGTCAGCGTGGCGATGCCGTCGGCGATCTCCAGGCGGATGGTTTCATAGGCGGGCATTCAACACTCCCATTGCACGATGGCCGGCACATCCGGCCAGACTAGCCTGTTCAGGTTCGAAGCGTCAGGCCCCCGTCGACGACAAGGCCGTGACCGGTCACGAAGGCCGAATCGTCGGACGCGAGGAAAAGCGCCGCCCGGGCGATATCCTCGGGCGCGCCGAGCCGGCGGAGTGCCGCCTTCTTTGCCCAGATCGCCGCGATGTCGGGCTGAGAGAGGGTTGTCTCCGTCATCCCGGTCAGGATCGCCCCGGGTTCGATGTGATTGACGGTGATTCCGTACTTGCCGAGATCGAGG
The DNA here is from genome assembly GCF_900172325.1 of Oceanibacterium hippocampi. Taxonomy (GTDB): domain Bacteria; phylum Pseudomonadota; class Alphaproteobacteria; order Sneathiellales; family Sneathiellaceae; genus Oceanibacterium; species Oceanibacterium hippocampi. Next base: position 203,212 of record NZ_FWFR01000001.1, read on the forward strand.
GCGAGCGCCCGGGTCATGCCGGCGACGCCGGATTTGGACGCGCAATAGGCGACGAGGCCGTAATCGGTCATCCGCGCCATGACCGACGCGGTATTGATGATGCGTGGCGCGCTGGATTGCCTGAGCGCATCGATCGCCGCACGGGCAAGGCGGAACTGGGCGGAGAGATTGACCGCCAGCGTCTCGTCCCAGTCCGCATCGGTAAGTTCGGCCGCCATCGCGTGCCGCGAGATACCGGCGTTGTTGAACAGGATATCGAGGCCGCCGAAGCGCGTTTCGGCCATGCCCACGATCGCTTCTGCCGCGCCGGGTGCGGCAACATCCATCGGAAAGCCGAGGATGCCGTCCTCGGCTTCCGGAAGCGGTGCGCCGGGCCGGTCGACGGCCAGCACCATTGCCCCCTCTGCGGCGAACAGCCGGGCCGATGCGAGCCCGATCCCGGACGCGGCGCCGGTCACGATCGTCCGCCGCCCGGCCAGTCGGCCGCTCGACCCGGTTCCGCTCACAGGACCAGTCCGCCGTCGACGGAGATCGTCTGGCCGACGACGTAGCCGGCCATCGGCGAGGCAAGGAAGAGCGCGACATGGCCCATGTCCGCCGGCGTGCCCAGCCGACCAACGGGAATCTGCCGCAACGTCTGTTCCAGCCGCCTCGGGTTCCCGGTCGTCACCCTGGTGAGCTTGGTATCGACGAAACCGGGTGCGATGCCGTTCACCCGGATGCCGTCGCCGGCCCAGGCCTGGCCGAGGGTGCGTGTCAGCCCGTAGGCGCCGGTTTTCGAGGCGTTGTAGGCCGGGTTGCCGCGCGTTGCATGAAAAGCGGCGGTCGAACTGACAATGATCAGCGAGCCCCGCGCGGCGGCGAGCAGATCGTGGAACGCGGCGGCGCAAGCCATCAGGCTGTTGAGATTGACCTCGACAACCTTGCGAAAGCCCTCGATAGCGAATTCCGCCCGGTCGTAAAGAACGGTGCCCTGCGAGAGCACGAGGATGTCGAGCCGGGAAAAACCGCGCGCCGCGGCCGCGACCGCATCGGCGTCGGAGACGTCGACCCGATCATAGGCGAGACCCTCGAGGTCGGCACCCTCCTCGCCCGCATAGTCGGCCGCGGACGGCCGGGTTCCCCAGACATGAACATCGGCGCCAGCGGTCCGGAAAGCCAGCGCGATGCCGTTGCCGATGCCGCTGGACCCGCCCACGACGAGCGCCGTCCTGCCAGTGAAGTCGAGACGCATATCCATCGGCCTCTCCCCCTGTCGGGTCGCACTCAGATCAGGGTAACGGTGACCCCGGCGAGGCGCATCTGGTTGTCGCCGGTCCGCAGCCCCCTGGCCTCGGCCGCCGCGAGGATCGCGTTGCGGTCCTGCGGCAGGATATCGACACCGGTGATGCCGTGACAGCTCTCATCCTGGGCTTCGACGAACCGGACCGTGATATTGTCGAAGGCGATAGCCGGCGCACCGTTTGCCGAACGGCCGAGCGGACGTTCGAAGACGTCCGACCAGCGCGCGCCGAGCGCGCCCGGATCCTCGGCCCGGATCTCGACTGCGGCGAGCGCCTGAACGCGCTCGGTCGCGACATGCTGGCGCCACGCCGGACCCGCCCACTTCCAGTCGGCCAGTTCCTTGTGCCAGTCACCGGCGTGGGACATCGAATCGATGGAGACGATGGCCCCCGGCAGATCCTGAGGGTGGTAATGGGTGGCGACACAATCCGGCTCGTCATGGCACCAGACGGCCCGCAGCCCCTTCGCCAGCAAACGTTCGCGCACGGCGGCCGCATCGTCGCACTGGAACAGCAGCATGTAGCCGCCGGCACCGCCCCGCCGCTCCAGGTAACGGCCGGCGGTCGTTCCCTCCTTCGTTGGTGAAACGACTTCAAGGAAGTTTCCATTGACCGGCAGCAGGGCATTCTCGAGCCCGAACTCCGCGACGCCGGGGTCCCTGAAACAGATGTCGAGGCCGAGCACGTCCCGCAATTCGTCCACCGCCGGCTGCAGTGCGCCCGCGACGAACACTACTTGTCTCATTCGCATGGATCCCCCCAAACGCTCGTTTGCCTGAAACCCTACTTGCGGGCATGAACCTCTAGCAAGTGTCGGAAATGGGTCAGGCGGTGCCGAACGTCACAATTCCGCACGGGCGACGGAATTCGCGCAATCGACACATAGCGGCGTTGCCGGGTCGAGGCGAAGCCGGGCGGCGGCGATTTCCTCGCCGCAGCGCTGGCAGTACCCGTATTCGTCCTCGCCCATGCGGGCCAGCGCCGCCTCGATCCTGTGACGCTCGTTCCGCCGCCGTTCCTCCGTTGCCTGGGCCATGGCCTGCCCCTGCAGGGCGTCCATGCGCGACAGGCGTCCGACTTTCGACTGGTCGAGCTCGACGGCAGCACGCGACGACGAGGACGACGCACTGAGGCCCTCCAGCTCGGCCCGACGGGCGAGCAGCAGGCGACGATATTCCTCGATTGCCTTCGCATCCATGACGGCATTCTAACCCGCGAACGCGGCAGCTGCCAAAGATTGTACGCTCAGCGGTTGAGACGATGGCGCAGGAAATCCCGGATCCACTCAAGCTTGCGGTTGTCGAACTGGCTGCCGATCAGCGCCATCCGCTCACCGTCGCCCTCGATCAGCAGCCGAGGATGAACGGTGCCGCCGCCCCTGTCCCGGGACCGGTGGGCGGTATAGCTGTCGACCCGGATCCTGCGGACAGAACCGAGCGCCATCTCCCGTACCGGATGGGCCGGCTCAGCGTCGGCAGCGCCCGCGACTCGTTGAAACTGTTCCAGCGTCGCCTCGGCGAGCGCCGACCGTTTCATGTCCGGGACGATCACGCGGACCGTCTCGCCGTCGATCTCGATCCCCCGATCGGACTGGTCGTCACGCCGGTTGAGCAGCGCGCCGACCCCGAACACCAGCAGCATCAGGGCAAGTATCGCGCCGAAGATGTAGGGGGCGACCTCCGGCTCGATATTCCAGACGATCCAGCCGAAGGTCGCCGGCACCCCGAAGATCATCAGGAAGCGCGATACCGCCACGGCCAGCCCGCCGCCGACCGTAATCCGCGTGACCCCGCCCCGATCGCGCAGCCGAATGCCGGCGGGCGGGCGCCCGGGATCGGACGCGGGCGCCGGCACGGCCCCGCCGTCGCCCGTGCGCGGATCGCTGTCGGCGCCGGTCGCAATCAGATCGCCGCTGTCCGGCAACAACGCCGGCAAGCCGAAGCGGTCGGCAAAGGCCTGGTGGATGTCCGACGGCGGCGAGACATCCTCGCTCACATGGAGCGGCAGGGTCCGCGCCGGATCGTCGTGCAGCAACTCGATCACCTGGTAGGTCTTCGTGCTCGGGATGTTGCCGACTCCCTGGTCACGGACATGGGCCTCGCGGAGCAGGACGCCGCGATAGTTGGCGATCCGCTCCTGCCAAGCATTGTTGCGGAACAGGCTGCGCGTCCGGACATGGACGCTGTCGCCAGTCATCGTCATCTGCATCGTGAAGCGGCTCTGTATCAGCCCCAGGACAAGATTGACGAGGGCGAAAAAGCCGAACCCTCCCATGACCAGCGTCAGGATGTCACCATCACCGAAGAAATGGATGACCGTCGCCGCGATCGCCAGCACGACCGTCCCGACGATCAGGCGGAGTTGGATCTCGCCCCGGGACGGCGTGAAATCGAGCGAGATGATCGAGGCGGCCGGATCGAGTGCCGGCTTCATGGCAATCCAGTCACCGGGATCGAACAGCCGCCGCAGCGGGTTGGTCATGATACGGCCTCCGGATCCTTCATGCTCAGTCGTTGCAATGACCGCGTGGCGCAGAACGACGGAAGATTATGGGAAACGGATGCAAATCGGAAGCGTCCGGCAGCCGGCCGGTCCGCAAGCCAGCCCTAGAACGGCTTGGTCACCGCGAGCAGAACGACCAGCAGCACCGCCGCAAGGGCGAGCGGCGCCGAGATGCGGAGCGGCCCCGATACGCTTCCCTCCGGCTTGCCGGCCAGCCGGCGCAGATTGCCTGCCTGCATGCCATGCAGTGTCGAGACTCCGATGACGATGGCAACCTTGACCCAGAGCCAGGGCGATGTGAGCCAGTCCGACCAGACTGCCATCGTGATGCCGAGCAGCCAGACGAGTCCCATCGCAGGCGAGGTAACCCGGCGGTCCCAACGGGCGACACCGGAAAGCATCGCCGCGCGGCCGTCACCCGGAACGGCCGTGGCGAGCCTGAGCGCGATGCCGTTCGCGACCATGCCGCCGATCCAGGTGATGACGGCCGCGATATGGATCGCCTTGACGAGAAAATAGAGCGACATGGCAATATCTCCGATGGCTCAGGAGCCGTCTTTCGAGGCGATGCCGAGCCAACGCGCGGACGGGGCGACCGTCCAGCCCTGGAAGACCAGGGAAGCGGCAACGATGACGAAGACGATATTGAAGAATTCCACGGTGATCGGTCCGGGCGTGATCACCGGGACGATGGCGAGGAAGATCGGCACGGCGCCGCGCAACCCGACCCAGCTCAGATAAAGCTGTTCGCGCATCGGAAAGCGGAACGGTACAACACAGGTCATCACGGCAAGCGGACGCGCCACGAGCATCAGGACGACCGAAACGGCGAGAGCCTGTGGCAGCATGTCGACAAGCGCGCTTGGCGTCACCAGCAGGCCGAGCATGAGGAAGAGCGCGATCTGGCTGAGCCATTGCAGGCCCTCGCAGAAATTTCGCACCCGCCCGATCGGCGTCTTCAGGCGCGCCGCGAGCACCAGTCCGCAGAGGTAGATCGCCAGGAAGCCGCTGCCGCCCATGACGGCTGTCAGGGCATAGAGGCTGAGCGCGCCGGCGAGCGCCATCGGCGGATAGAGCCCGTCGGGGAGCGTGAGATTGTCGAGCAGATAGGTGAGCGCCCAGCCGCCGGCCAGCCCGGCGACGGTACCGAGCCCGATCTGCAGGACGAGCAGCGGCAGGAAGCCGCCGAGCGCGCCGAGCGAGAAGCCTTCGCCCAGGTTGACGAGAGAGGTCAGCGCGATGGTCAGGAAGATCGCCATCGGATCGTTGAGGCCGGATTCGAGGACCAGCGTGTTCTGCAGGCGCGGCGGCAGGCCGATGCGGCCCTGCTGGATCAGCAGGAAGGTCGCGGCCGCGTCGGTCGATCCGACCACCGCGCCCAGCAGCAGGCCCTGCTCCAGCGGCATGTCCAGAATGAAACTCGCGGCAACGCCGACGATGCCGGCGGTCCCTATCACACCAAGGGTCGCGAGCAGGAGCGACGGTATCCGGGCCCCCCGCAGCTTCCGGATATCGGTTTCGAGTCCGCCCGCGAACAGGATCACGGCAAGCGCGATGCTCCCCAACGCATAGGCGGCGGAAAAATCGTCGAAGCGTACCTGGCCCGGACCATCCTCGCCGACCAGCATGCCGCCCAGCAACACGAGCAGAAGTATCGGCGCCCCAAGTTTCCGGGACACGGGGATAAGAAGAAATCCCATGAAAATGAGGAGACAGACGAATAGTAGGACCTGCTCCATCTCAGCCCGCAGATACAGTCATGGAATCCCCTGTCGTCATCGTATCCGGTCTGGTGCTAGCTTCGTCGCAAGTCCCTGTCGAAGCGCCTGTCCCGGATCACATCGACGGAACCCGTAACGAACCATGCTGCGCTCTGCGGAGATCACCTCACTGAAGGAAAATATGATCGAGTTCAGCAGAATTCAAAGGCATATCGCCGACTGTAAGGCTGAAGAATCCAAGACGGGTAAAAATCGGGGCAATCCGGCTGTCGAGTTTCCCGAGGTCGAAAATGGAAAATACAAAACGACAAATTCTTTTGGAAAAATTTTATCAGAAACAGATAATGATGAGTTCGAAGCGCGATGACTTGCCGAAATATACCCTGGACATATCTCTACCTCACCGTCATGTCGATTTGGCCGCAGGCGTAACACGGGCAACCCTGTTTTCCCAGACACGGCACTCCGCCCCCCGGTCAACCTGAAACGCCCGATTTCGCCTTCCACAGGAGCCGCGCAAGACATTCGAGTTCTTCCCCCGAGAAGACCGTTTCGAATTGCCTGGCAAGCTCGGCGCCATAGATCGGCCACATCGATCGTCGCGCCCGTCGCCCGGCGGGGGTGATCCGGACCAGCAGGCCGCGGCCGTCTTCCGCACAGTTTCGCTTCTCGATCAGGCCGGCGGCGGCGATACGGTCGAGAAGGCGGGACATTCCGTACTGGGGCAGCAGCAGCCGCTCCTTCAACGCGAAGGGACGAATACCGTCCGCTCCGGCCCTCTCGATTTCCAGCAGTGCATCGTACCAGGCAAGCGGCGGCAACCCCGCCGCCTTCAATGCCCCCTCGACCCGTTCGAGCAGGACACGGCTCGCCGTCTGCAGCGCCGTCCAGGCGGCAATCGTTTCAGGGCGCGGGACGGTCATGGTCTCCGGATAGCAGAAAGATGCACTTGCATCAAGATTGACATGCCGCGCGCGGCTTCCATATCGAGATGATGTCGATGCAATTGCATTCACCTTGGCGCTGGCTTCCGCGTTGCCGCGCCGACAAACGGAGACGATCCATGACCCTGGAACTGATGAGTCATCATCTCTGCCCCTACGTACAGCGCGCGGTGATCGCCCTCACCGAAAAGGGGGTGCAGTTCGAGCGGACCTACATCGACCTCGCGAACAAGCCCGCCTGGTTCCGCGATGTGTCACCCCTCGGCAAGACGCCGGTGCTGCTGGTCGACGGCACCCCGATCTTCGAATCGGCCGTGATCCTCGAGTATCTCGAGGAAACTCAACCCAATCGGCTCCACCCCGCCGATCCGCTCGATCGGGCGCGCCACCGGGCATGGATCGAATTCGGTTCGACCGTGCTTAACGACATTGCCGGATTCTATTCGGCCAGGGACGAGGGCGCCTTCCGCGCCAGGACTGACGGGCTGACGGAAAAGTTCGCCCGGCTCGAAGACGAGTTGGATGACGACCCCTGGTTCGCCGGCACGACCTTCAGTCTCGTCGACGCGGTCTTCGGACCGGTCTTCCGCTATTTCGACACCTTCGAGACAATCGGCGACTTCGGCATTCTCGCCAACAGGCCCCGGATCGGGCGCTGGCGCCGGGCGCTCGCCGCGCGTCCGTCGATCGCCGGCGCGGTCACCACCGACTATCCCGAACGGCTTCGGGACTTCCTCGTCCGACGAGGTTCCCATCTCAGCGCGCTCATGACCTGACCTCGCCGGCCGCGTCTCGCAACGATTTGTGCTGACAAGGCCGAGATCATGATTTTTACTCCGGCGCCATCCGGCTGGCCGGAAGGCTGCGGAATGTGTTGCGAGTAACGTTTGCGCGATGTCGCAAACCCGCCCCGACACGGGGCGGTTGCCGTAGGGGGTTGCAATACGCGGCGATCCGTTAGAAAGCTGCACGCGGAAAAGAAGGGGGAGGGGAAGCATGCGGGCCGTCGCAAGCTGCATTCAGTTCATCAGCCTGATCAATCTCGGGATCGGAAAGCTGTTTTCGTGGTTGTCGCTCGGTATCGTCGCGGTTTGCTTTACCGTGGTGGTGCAGCGCTATGTCTTCGCGACCAGCTATGTCTGGATGCAGGATCTCTATATCTGGCTGAATGGCGCGATGTTCACTGCTGTGGCCGGATTCGCATTGCTGCGGGACGATCACGTCCGGGTCGACATTTTCTATCGGCCCGCGAGCATCCGGCGCAAGGCGGTGGTCGATCTCATCGGCGTCTGCGCCTTCCTGCTGCCCTTCACCTGGATCGTCTACAGCTACTCCATGCCGTTTGTCCGCCGCGCCTGGACCTACTTCGAGGCGTCGGCGAACGTGGGCGGCATGCCGGGGCTTTTCATCCTCAAGTCCTTCATCATCGGCTTCGCCGCCCTGCTGGCACTTCAGGGTGTCGCCATGGCCCTGCGCTCGATCCTCATACTGGCGGGACGATCCGACCTGGTGCCACCGCGCATGCAGTATTCCGCGCCCGAGAAACCCGAAGCGGGAGCGGTACTCTGATGGAAGCGGCAGTGATCGGAGAGTTGCTTTCGGGACTGATGTTCTTCGGTATCATCGGTTTTCTGCTGCTGGGCTTCCCCGTGGCCTTCACGCTGGCCGGTGTATCGCTGATGTTCGGCCTGGTCGGCCTGGCTTTCGGGGTCTTCGACCTGTCCAATTTCGGCTCCCTGCCCAACCGCTACATCGGCTTCATGACCAACGAGGTACTGGTCGCGGTGCCGCTGTTCATCTTCATGGGCGTGATGCTGGAACGCTCCAACATCGCGGAGCAGTTGCTGCTGACCATGGGCAAGCTGTTCGGCAACCTGCGGGGCGGACTCGGCTTCTCGGTCATCATCGTCGGCGCGCTGCTGGCCGCCTCGACCGGGGTCGTCGGGGCGACCGTCGTGACCATGGGGCTGATCTCGCTGCCGGCCATGTTGCGTGCCGGCTACGACCCACGCCTCGCGACCGGGGTGATCTGCGCCAGCGGCACGCTGGGGCAGATCGTGCCGCCGTCCACGGTCCTGATCTTCATGGGCGACATGCTGTCGGGGATCAATTCCCAGGTGCAGATGGCCAAGGGCAATTTCGCGCCGGTGCCGGTGTCGGTCGGGGACCTGTTCGCCGGGGCCCTGCTGCCCGGAATGCTGCTTGTCGGGCTTTATCTAGCGTATACGGCCTTCAAGGCGACGATCAACCCGGAATCATGTCCCGCGGTGCCGGCGCCGCCGGAGGACGAGGGCAATCTCTTCCGCGAGGTCCTGACCGCGCTGGTCCCGCCGCTGCTGCTGATCCTCGCCGTACTGGGCTCCATTCTGGGCGGCATCGCGACCCCGACCGAGGCCGCATCGGTCGGCGCGATCGGCGCCATGATCCTCGCAGCCCTGCGCTGGCGCCTGTCCTTCGAGGTGCTGCGGGAAACGGTCGTGTCGACGGCGACCATCACCAGCATGGTCTTCGTCATCCTGCTCGGCGCCTCGGTCTTCTCGGTGGTCTTCCGCCTGATGGGCGGCGACAACCTGGTGCACGAGTTCCTCGGCAACCTGCCCGGCGGTCAGGTCGCGGCGGTCGCCGTCGTGATGGCGATCATGTTCGTTCTCGGGTTCATCCTGGACACCTTCGAGATCATCTTCATCGTCATCCCGATCACCGCGCCGATCCTGTTGGCCCTCGACGTCGATCCGGTCTGGCTGGGCGTGATCGTGGGTGTGAACCTGCAGACCTCGTTCCTCACGCCACCTTTCGGTTTCGCGCTGTTCTACCTGCGCGGCGTGGCCCCGGCGGAGCTGCCGACCTCGGCGATCTACAAGGGCATCCTGCCCTTCGTCGCGCTGCAGATCGTCGCCATCGCGACGCTGTTCATCTTTCCGGGCATCGTTACCTGGCTGCCGCGGGTGGTGGCGGGCTAGGAAACCCGCCACCGGCAGAACGAAAAAGCCCGGGCCAAGGCCCGGGCTTCGCCATTCCCTGCCTTGAGGGTCAGATGTCGAAATACTTCTCACGCGCCTGAACGAAGGCGCCGTCGGTATCGCGCGAACGCGTCCGCACGATATTGAGCGACTCGACGAAGCTCTCGGCAGTCTTCTTGACCAGCGCGTCGCCGGAATCGCGGAGGCTGGTCATCACCTCCTTCGCGGCGTCGGCACCGGCCTTCAGGATCTCCTCCGGGAACTGCCGCACGTTGACGCCGTGATCGTTCACGAGCGTCTTGAGCGCGCGCGGGTCGTTGGCATAGAAGTCGGAAGCGACCTGATCGTACTCCGCCTGCGCGACGTCCCTGATGAGCGCCTGGAGATCGGCCGGCAGTTCCTGATACTTCTTCTTGTCGACGACCAGCTCGGTTGCCAGGCCCGGCTCCACGAAGCTCGGGAAATAGTAGTTCTTGGCCACCTGGTAGAAGCCGAGCGCCAGGTCGTTGTAGGGCCCGACGAACTCGGCCGCGTCGAGCGTGCCCGACTGCAGGGCCTGGAAGATCTCGCCGGCCGCCAGGTTGGTGACGGTCGCGCCGAGCTTCTCCCATACGCGGCCGCCGAGGCCGGGCGTGCGGAATCGCAGGCCCTTGACGCTGTCGACGCCGGTCAGCTCGTTGCGGAACCAGCCGCCGGCCTGCGTGCCGGTATCGCCGGACAGAAAGCCCTGAACGCCGAACTGGTCGTAGATCTCGTCCCAGATTTCCTGGCCGCCCATGTAGCGGACCCAGGCGGTCAGCTCGCGCGAGGTCATGCCATAGGGCACGCCGGTGAAGAAGGAGAGCGCCGGGGATTTGTTCTGCCAGTAATAGGCGGCGCCGTGGCTCATCTCGGCCGTACCGTCGATCACCGCGTCCAGCGACTGCAGCGGCGGCACCAGTTCGCCGGCGGAATAGACCTGAACCGTCAGGCGGCCACCGGAGGCGGCGGTGATGCGGTCAGCCAGACGCTGCGCGCCGACGCCGAGGCCGGGGAAGTTCTTGGGCCAGGTGGTGACCATGCGCCAGGTGACGTTGCCCTTGGCAATGGCAGGCGCCGCCAGGGTAGCGGCTGCGGCGCCAACGCCGAGTGCACCGGACTTGACAATAAAGGAACGGCGATCCACTGGTGGTCTCCTTTGTCTGATTGTTTTTGCCAGGGTCAGAACGACCCCTTTGCTTGCGAGCGTTTCAGCCCAACGGAATAGATGCAAATATTCCCGACTGTTTCCACCACAAACGAAAGGCGGAACGTGGTCGCGCCGCAGTTTCGCGGCGGGCTGAAAATGCGCGCACATGTGTCCTCACGGGCGCTTTCCGGCGCTTGCGAAATTGTCTCGGCGATGGCGGCATAGCAGTCCACTACCCAGCGCAAAGATCGCGCTTTCCCGGCATGCCGGGAAACGCAAAGCATCTTCGCGGAGAGTGCGAAAATCAGGCTGTTCGCGAGATTGAAACGGTTACAAAGCAGCCGGGCAGGCGCTCAGTCCGGCTTCCCGTTCGCCGCCGCCTCTTTCGCGAGCCGTTTCAGCGGTGTGTCCGGATCAGCAAGGGCTCTCGGATCCACGATGGCGCGCAGCTCGATCAATTGCTTCAGGGGCCGACGTTCGCGACCGGCATTGAACAGGGCCGCCATCGCGATCCGCCCCTCGCTAAGGCCCAAAGTCAGGAAGCTGCCGCTTTCCGGATCGCAACGTACCAGGACACGCTCGACGGGTTGCTTCAGACCGAGCAATTGCAGATTGAGGTCGTACTGATCGGTCCAGAACCAAGGCACGCCGCCATAACCTTCCGGGGCGCCGAGGATCGCCTTCGCGGCCGCCTGCGGGGCCAGTTCCGCGTTCTCCCACGATTCCAGGCGTACCGGTCGGCCAAGCCACGCATCATCGAAGCGCGCGCAGTCGCCGACCGCATAGACATCGTCCGCCACCCGGCAGTGACTGTCGGTCAGGATCCCGCCCACACCTGCCGTGTCGCAGGACAGTCCAGCCGCCTGCGCCAGTTCGACATTGGGGATGCCGCCAACGCCGACCACGGCCACATCCGCGGGCAGACAGCTGCCATCCGCCAGTCGCACGGCGCGGAGGCGACCAATCCGGCCCTCGAACGCGACGACACGCGCGCCAAGCCGGATGTCGACGCCACGATGCCGGTGCCGACGGGCAAGATGGTCGGCAACATGCGACGACACGGCGCGCTCCAGAAGCTGGGTCTGCGTTTCCAGAACGGTGACCCGACAGCCCCTGGCAACCGCGCTGGCGGCAACCTCGAGGCCGATGAAACCGCCCCCCACCAGCACAACATCTCCGCCGGAACCCAGCAGGTGCTCAAGACGCCTTGCGTCGCGGGCGGTACGCAGGGAAAGCACGCCTTCCAGCCCGGTGCCGGGGCAATCGACCGTTCGCGCCCGGCATCCGGTTGCCAGAACCAGGATGTCGAAATTCTCGGCGCTCCCTCCCCCGCTGACAATTCTGCGAGCGCCGATTTCCAGCGTCTCGACCCGCGCCGACGTGCGCAGTTCGATCGCGTTGTCGGCATACCATTCCGGCCCGTATATGCGGCCGTTCTCCGGGCTGGTCGATCCGGCCAGCACGTCCTTCGACAGTGGCGGGCGCTCATAGGGAGGATCGGGCTCGTCGCCCAGCAGCAATATGCGGTCCTGCCAGCCCTGCTTGCGCAAGGCGGCCGCCGTGCGGGCGCCGGCTTGCCCGGCCCCGACGATCACGGCGCTTCGAGTGGCCATGCTACCCATGGACCGGACGGACCGGCCCGGTATCGCCGCGCAAGTGGCCGGTCATCTAGATTTCGACCAGCAGGTCGTCACCCTCGATCCTGACCGTGAAGGTGCGAACGTCGTCCTCGACGGGGCCGCTTTCGGCCTTGCCCGTACGGATGTCGAAGATCCCCTGATGCAGGGGGCACTCGATCTTCCCGTCCTCCACATATCCGTCGGAAAGAAGGGCGAAGGCATGGGTGCAGATATTGTGGGTGGCGAAAAACTCCCCGTCCACGTTGTAGACGGCCAGCGGCACGCCCTCGACTTCCACGCCCATCACCTCCCCGTCGGAGAGATCCGACTTCGTACCAATCTTGCACCAGGGCATCATCACCTCGATTTCTTCGCCATTTCGTTCAATCTACATACTGCAACCTACTGCCGACCGCCGCCGGCCGACATCGCAAGCTGCACGCCCGGGCCTATTCGGCGGCATTCTCCCGCAGCAGCCCCGCGCGCTGCAGGACGGTGTCGAGACGCTGCTCGAGGTCAGACGCGGCCGGCATCATCGGCAGGCGGTGCGTGTTCAGGGGCAACAGGCCGAGCTTTCGCATCATGCTCTTGACGGGGATCGGGTTGGTATCGAAGAAGACCGCCTTGTTCAGTTCCCACAGCCGGTAGTGAAGCGCGCGGCCCCGCGCCAGGTCGCCCGCGGCAACCGACTCGTAGAGATCCGCCACCGCCTCTGGCCAGACATTGGCGACCGCGTTCATCATGCCGGCCGCACCGAGACACAGCATGGGAAAACTCAGTTCCTCCAGCCCGACGAAAATCCGGAATTCCTCGCCGAAGGTCTGCAACATCTCGCTGACGAGAGCCAGGTCGTTCACCGCATGCTTAATGCCGACAAAGTCGTCCGACGCGGCGGTAACGTCCTTCAGCGTGTCGAGCGTTACCGCGACCGCTGTCCGGCCGGGAATGTGATAGATCATCCAGGGCTTGTCGGTACGCTTGGAGAGTTCCGTGTAGTAGGCCGTCAGCCCGCGCTGCGGCGGCCGGATATAGTAGGGCGTGACGATCAGCAGCGCGTCGGCACCGGCTTTGGTCGCATGCTCGGTCAGTTCGGCCGACTCGACAAAGCTCTGCGATCCGGTCGCGGCGACCACCGGAACGCGTCCCGCGGCGGCATCGATGCCGACGTCGACCAGCCTGTTCCGTTCGTCGACGGTTAGGGTCGAGGGTTCCGCACTGGTTCCGTTGATGACGATGCCGTGTGTCCCGGCCTGGATCTGCGAATCGACCAGACGCGCATAGGCGTCGTAATCGACCGCGCCGTCGGCGCCGAACGGGGTGACCAGTGGCGGGTAGCTGCCCCGCAGGAAATCGTTGGAAAGGCTACGCATCTTGCATCCCCCTGTGGGCTGAATTCAGTTGACGAACATGCCCCTGCGCCACCACCCGGCTCCGTCCCTGCCGACCGTCGATGGATTGGCAAGGGCTCATCGCGGGCCGGGCCGCGCCGGTTCAGGCCTCTGCGTCGAATATCGACGGGACCGGCAGTTTCATTGCGAAGGCGTTGTTGAGAGTAGCGATCAGCGAGAAGCGCGTGATCTGCAGCATCGCCGCCACGGTCTTCTCCTCATCCAGACACGCGCGGACAGCGCGCAGTTCGGCATCAACGTCGACGCCGCGACGTTCGACGACTGCAAGGGCGAGATTCCGCAACGCCTTGTCCTCGTCCGTCAGCAGGTCTTCATCCGCGTCGGCGCGACCGGTGAGGGCGGCAATCCATGCCTTGTCGAGTCCCAGCCGCACGGACAGCCGTTCGTGCTGGATGCGTTCGTAATCGCCGCCGAGCGCGGCGCACACGGTCAGCGCGAGGAGCTCGTTCTGCCGATCCGACAGCGGCGCCTTCACGGCCGCCGTGAACTTCATGAAGGTCGTTATCGATTCGGGCACGTGGCCGGCGACCTGGAAGAACTCCCCGAAATAGCCGAGCCGCTCCACGGTCGGCCGAAGGAAATCCTGCAGTTCCCGGTCGCATTGTTCCAGCTCCAGCCGCCGGATACCGTCAGACATGAGAAACCTCGCTTGGTCGTCCTGTTGGGGCGTTGGCCGGGCTCAGAGCAAGCTCGGCAGGAAGGTGATGAGCCTGGGGACTGCCCAGAGCAGCGTCATCGCGATGAGGAAGATCAGCACGACCGGCCACGCGCTGCGAAAGACAACCGCTGTCGACAACAGGTCGGTCGACCCTTTCAGGGCAAAGAGCGCATAGCCGAACGGCGGGGTAATGCCGCCCACGGTGATGTTCAGCAGAAAGATCGTCCAGAACCAGACCGGGTCGAAACCGAGGATCGGAAGCAGCGGCGCGTATACCGGAATGACCACCAGCATCAGCGCGATCTGGTCGACGAACATGCAGAGAATGAACGGCGCCAGCATCATCAGCAGGAACATGACGCTCGGATCGAGCGAGGTGGCCGTCACCGCCTCGATGACGCCGCGCGTCGCCCCCGTGTAGGCGAGCAGCTGCGTGAACATCTTCGAGCTTGCCATGATCACGAGAATCATGGCGCTGATCCCGGCCGCGCTGACAAGTGAATCGCGGATCATCGCAAAGTTGAGACAGCGGTTGAAGGCCGCCGCCAGCACGGCCGCGCCGACGCCGGTCGCCGCCGCTTCGGTCGGCGTGGCGATGCCCATCAGGATGAAGCCCATGACCGAGAAGATGATCAGGGTGAAGGGCAGGATCTGCAGAACGGCGCGGCCCTTCTCGCCCAGGCTCGACGGATCGACGCGGTCGTCGTAGCGTTCGCGACGCAGGCTGAGGCGGCCATAGACATAGGCAATGAACATGAGGGCGAGCAGGATGCCGGGGATGATCCCCGCGACCAGCAGTGCCGCGATCGAGGTGTCCGACAGCGTGCCGATGATGATGACCAGAATGCTGGGCGGAATGATCGGCGCCAGCGAGCAGCCTCCCAGGATGAGCCCCGATGACATCGTCTTGTCGTAGCCGCGGCTGACCATGATCGGCAGCACCGAGCGGCCCATCATCGCGGCGACCGCCATGCCGGCCCCCGACAGCGCGCCGAGCAGCACCGAGAGATTGATGACGACCAGGTACTGGCGCCCGCGAACCCGCCCGGTGAGCTTGTCGACCGCGTTGAAAAGCACGTCCATCGTGCCGGAGCGGAACAGGATTTCGCCGAGCAGGATGAACAGCGGGATTGTCACCAGCGGGACACTGGTCGTGGTCTCGAAGATCGAATTCGCGAACATGCCGAACCCGCGGGTCCCGATCAGGACCCAGGTGCCGACGATATTGATCAGGAAGAACGCGACAAATACCGGGACCCCGAACATGAAAAGCGCGAACAGGGCAGCGAAACCGACCGGCAGAACAAGGGTCCAGTCCATCGCTCAGCCCACCTGCTGTTCGGGACCGCGTCCCATCGCCTGGCTCACAAGATGGCGCAGAAAATAGAGGGCGGTGCTGGCGAAGCCGTAGGTGATGAAGACCGATATCCACCATTTCGGGATCGGATTGGCGGCGAGCGTCATGAGGCCGCGATCGAACTGGCGGAAATTCTCGTTGAGGCTGATCCATGCACCGATCAGGCACACCAGGAAGCTGATGCAATAGACGAACAGCCGCGAGAGCCGGCGGCTCCGGGGCCCGAGCGATTCCTGCAGGAACTCGATCGCGATATGGCTGTGCGTCCGGGCCAGGCGGGGAACCAGCAGGAAGGTGCCGACGCACAGCATGTAGGCACTCAGATCGCTGGCCCATGTCGTCGGGCTGTTGAAGAAATAGCGCGACGTGACCTCGAAGATGTAGCCGAGTGCGATTGCGCCAAGCGCCGCGGCACCGAGCAGCGTGCCCCATTCCGTCAGCGTGTCATGCGCCCGCAGAACCGCTCTGATCATGTTCCCATCGCCCCCGGTGAGGTGCACGTGACGATCGAGGGGCAGCCCGTTGCGGGTTGCCCCTCGACACGGATTTCCCGCCTCATTCGGCAGGGGCGAACAGGAGGTCGTTCGCGGCGGCGATCTTGTACAGCTCGGCTGTCAGGTCCGGATCACGCTTGCCCGCGATGGCCCAGTAGCCCTCGGATTGCGCCTTGATCTCGCGAGCGGCGACATCGGGGGCAAAATCGATGCGCTTCATGCCCAGTTCGACCAGCTTCTTTTCCTCTTCCGCTTCCCAGACATCGAACCGCTGGCGCACATCCAGTTCGAGCTGCTTGCCCTGCTCGGCGAGGATCGCCTGTTCATCGGCGGACAACGCGTTCCAGGTATCGAGGTTGATCAGGATCGGGTGCGTCGTATTGCCGATCGCCGGCCGGGTGAAACCCTTCGCGACCTCGTACCACTTGAAGGCCACGGCACCCAGCACCGGCCAGTTGGCGCCGTCGACCACGCCCCGTTCCAGTGACGTGTAGATCTCGCCGCCGGGCAACACGACCGGCGAACCGCCCAGCGCCTTGATGGTCGAATGGATCGGCGGTGTCCCGCGGATCTTCATGCCGTCGAAGTCACCCGCCGGCGACAGGCCTTCGCGCATGAGAAAATGGATGCCGCCGCTTGCCGGAAGGGATAGCAGCTTGAGGCCAAGCGTCTGATAATGCTTGTCGACGAACTCGAAAACGCCGGCGCTGCGCCGCCGAGCCGGATCGTTGACCATGGCATCGACGGCGATGTTCATCGTCGTCGCGCCGGCATGGTAGGCCGTGTGCGTGAACAGCATGTCGAAAACACCGGCCTGAACGGGTTCGAGCTGCTCGAACGGCGGAACCGTTTCCGGACCGGCCACGCGGAAGGTTATCTTGCCGTTGGAGGCTTTCGTGACCAGGTCGACATAGGCTTCGGCCATGCCTTCGGTGCCACGGTAGTTCGAGTTCCAGCTTGTGAGGAAGCTGAGCTCGGTTGCCTGCGCCGGCGCCCCCGCGAGCATCGCCACGCCCACCGCCGCCAGAATTGTGTTCACATATTTCATCTCGTTTCCTCCGATGCGGTCCTGTGCTTCAGGAACATTTTCTGGGTGCGTCGGCCAGCCGCCATGGCGGCTTGCGCGATGCTCCATCGTCATGCCTTGTCGTCGCCCTCGTTTACGTCCGTCACAGCGGGCGTTTATATCGTTGCCGCGGAAGAGATCAGCGGACTCCCCGCGCCGGAACACTGAATATTCGTCTGACCGAAAATCGAAGTATTATTTCCAGGGTCGAAATCTAGTGAACAATCTTCGATAAGACGACAGAAACAACTACACGCCAACGTTGCCTCTCTATTTCAGAGGCCGACTTCCATCAATAGCCCATTTCCTTGCGGTAGAACTTGTAGAAGCCCCGTATCATTACTTCCGTCACCATGTGGTCCTGCGGTTCCGTTTCCTTGCCACCCATTTCGAGGACTGCCGCCGCATTGCCGGCCGTCGACGCGCCGAACTGGCATTGGGCAAGCACTTCGCTGTCGTCCACGGAGACGAAGCCGGAAGGCCCCATGAGGTTGGCATGTCGCAGTCTCAGCCGGCGGAGTTCGGGGGTGTCGTCGGCATAGCCGAAGAAGTGCCAGGAAATTTCCGTCTGCCCCGGCCCTTTCGGAATGATGTGCCGCATGGCGAGGGTGTTGGCCTGTTGCTGCAGCACGACGCTCGGGAACAGCGTTATGCCGGCCACCTCCCTGTCTGCGAATTCCGGCGCCGGCGTCACGCTGTCCTTGTCGTTCATCTCGAGGCTGTCGGCGAAGCGCGCCATTTCCTTGGTTGCGCCGGTCGTCTTCTTGCCTTCGTTGCGCGACACCATCACCCCGTGCCGGCCGTCCCCGTCACACGATGAATGGGATTTCGAATCCGCCCGCCAGAGGCCGAAGGTGATGAAGAACGCGTGCAGCAGGGTGGCGTGGTACGGGTCCTTCAGATTCTCGAAGTACATCTTCCAATTGCAGGGAATGATCTGCCGGCTGTAACCGAGGAGCTCCAGTTCGCGCCCGGGGAAAAGACGGTCGACATAGTGGAGCGCGTCTGGCCCGCAATAGCTTTCGAAGTCAGGAACATCCGGATCGTAGCTCGCCCAGATCACACCGCCGCGCTCGTGAACCTTCAGCTTGCGGAGGCCATGCCGGGAATTGTCGAAGTCACGCGGCATACCCCCCTTGCCGAGCGCCCCGCGTTTCAGCGGCACGCCGGTCAGGTTGCCCTTCAGGTCGTAGCTCCACTGGTGATAAGGGCAGATCAGGTCCTTCGCGGTACCGCGATCCTGCCAGCAGACCAGCGCCCCCTTGTGCGCGCACCGGTTCTCCAGGACGTTCGCGACGCCGTCCTTGTCCCGCGTCACGACGACCTGGCGGGTGCCGACCCAGCTGCGCTTGAAGTCCCCCGGGTTCGGGATTTCGCAGGACAGCCCGACGAAGCACCAGGACGCCCCCCAGAACAGACGCTCCATCTCGCGGTCGAAAACGTCCTGGTCGGTGTAGACCCAGTACGGGATCCGGGTGAAACCTTCCGCCGGCCAGCGGCGCTCGGCGGATTTGTCTACAAGCGAACTCATGGCTTATCGCCTCCTGCTCTCGGTCGCATGCGGGCGCGACGACGGCATCACAACGGCCAGACCAGCGTGTTGATGACGCGGTAATTGTCGTAAACCGCGCAATGCTCCCGGAACCGAAAGCCGCTGTCGTCCCGGACGACCCTGTCGATGTAGCGGCCCACGCTGAAGACCACCGGGTCACGGTTCGACAGCGCCTCGGTGACCAGGTAGTTGGCCTGCACGAGGATCGTTCCATCGGCTTCCGTTCCGCGAAGTCGCACGCCGCTGACAAAATGGCGCTGCGAGCGGGGTTCGAAGACGGCGGTCTCCCGGATCGCCTGGACCCGGTCTTTCAGCATCGCCATCCCGTCGCAGTACATCGTGGCGAGCGGCAGAGACAGATCCCAGTTTTCCCGGGAGATCGCCTTGTAGACAGCGTCGTCGGTGAAGAATTCGAGCCACGTCTCCAGCTCGTTCTCATCGATCGCGAGCGTGTATTCCTCATAGAAATCCCGGAGATCCCGGCGCAAATCCCGCAACTCCCGGCTCTCGGACTGCCGCCCGCGATAGACCCTCGTCACGTTCTCCTTCATGACCCGTCCCCCCACCGTCGGTCAGCGCGCCGCCGCCAGTTCGGCCCGGTTGGTCTGGGCGCCGTACTGGGAACCGAGATTGACGATCGGTGCCTTCAGGGTCTCCTGCCAGATGAGGGAGTCGGCCGCGATATGCATCGGGTGGTCCTGGACGGTCAGGGCGTAGAAACCCTGGTCCCGGGATGCGTGGTTATGCACTGCCCAGCCTGGCGCGGACAGCATCAGATCACCCGCCTCCCAGACGAACTTGCGACCTGCGACGGTGCTGCGACCGTTGCCCGCGAAGTAGTAGTTGATCGCGGCAGAGGCATGGCGATGCGGCTGGTCCACGGTGTTCGGCGGATATTTCGCGATGGTGGCGAAGAAACTGTGCGTCGTGCCATTGCGGCCGAGTGTCGCCGGGTTGTAGAGCAGGTAGAGCCGCCGGCCGGTATAATCCTTGCCGAGTTCCGCGACCCGGCTCAGCCGGCTTTCGACCTCCTGCCACGGAAACAGCAGCGGCGGGTTCGGAACGACGTCGGGGTCAATCAGAAACTCGTAACCCCGCAGCCGCGCGCCATCGCTGCCGATCGGGATGTCGTCGGCGGAATCGCGGGCCCGCTTGCCGGCCGCATCGTTCCCCGGCGCTGCCGCATCCGGAATCTGGACGCTCGGCTCGTCTTCCACATAGTGGACTTCCAGCAGTTCCAGCAGCGGCGCGTTGGAATAGGAAAAGAAGACCTGCAGGTCCGGGCCGTCGTTGCGATAGCGATAGGTTGCCAGGCCCGGCGTGGTCCAGAGATCGTACCGGCCGAAGGCGATGTCGCGATCGCCGATCCGTGCCTTGCCGCTACCGGCAATACACATGGTGACCTGCGAGGAGTTGTGACGGATTGGCGCCGTTTCCTCGCCGGGCTTGAGGACGTTGATCGTCACGTCGATTCCCGGCGCCAGCCCCTGCCCGACCCGCGCCATGGGGTGAACGACCTTCGAGGCGCGCCGCCCATGGGCCGGCCGGTCGATATCGGCCAGGCGCTCGATCTCGCGGTCGATCTCGGCCCTGGGGACGACGAGCGCAGGCCATTCCTCGTTTTCGCGACGTTCGCCATTGCTGACATCGACGAAATTTGCCTTCAATTCAGTCATCGGAATTGCTCCTGTCCTGCGGGCTACTGCGCCGCCTGCGTACCGGTCGCCCGCCGCCACTGCGGGGCAACCCGGACCGGCGATGGAATCTTCAGGCCGAGCCGCTGCTTGACGGCCCGCTCATACGCGGCCTTGGCGATGCAGAGATCCGAGATGCCCATGCCCATCGCCTTGAAGATCGAGAGATCGGCCGTGGCCGGCCGCGTCAGCCCCTCGACAATCGCCGCGCTCAACGTGCGCACCTTCTGCCAGTCGCCGGGCCCCTTTTCGAAGCGATCGATGAATTCGCTGGATGCCAGTTTGGCATTCGGCAGGTTGTCGACGATCACCAGATCGGCGCGATCGAAGACGTCCTGCGTGAATTCGGCCTTTTGCGGAAGAATGGCGCCGACGGCATTCAGATGGGTGCCGCGGGCCAGCATGTCCGCGGTCAGGAACGGGTCGCTCGACCGGGTGATCGTGGTGACGATCGGCTGATCGGCGACGCAGGCCTCGACCGAGCCTGCTTCCTCGATCGCGAAGGGGAATGCCTCACGCGCCCTGGCAACGAAGGCCTGGCGCTTCTCCGCCGTCGGCGAGAACACCTTCAGGCATTTCAGCGGACGGACCGCGTTCACCGCGGCGACCTGCGTTATCGCCTGCGCCCCGGTCCCGATCAGCGCCATGGTATCGGCATCTTCGGCGGCCATTCTCCTCGTCGCGACACCGCTTATTCCCGAGGTGCGGAGCTGGCCGAGCACGGCGGCCTCCATCGCCGCCAGCAACCGACCGTTGTCGGCGTCGAACAGGTTGAAGACCGCTGTCGCGCCCCGCTTCGTGTTCGCCCAGGTCTTGAAGCCGACGTAACCGTCCTTCGGGAACATCGAACCCAGCGCATGCATCGAGCTGCCGTCGCCCCAGACGCCAAGCGCCTTGGGCACGTTGTAGGCACGCTCCCTGGCCTCGAGCGCCAGCCCTGTTTCCAACGCTTCGATCGCGTCGTCGAGGTCCACGAGTTCAGCGATCTCGGCCTCGTTCAGCCAGATGAGGTTGTCGTTCGACACGCGCTCTGCTCCTGTCCTGTTTGTCTTCTTTCCGGGACCGTCGGTGACCGGATTATTCTGCGATGATGGGATTGCTGAGGGTTCCGACGCCCTCGATCTGGACTTCGAAAACGTCGCCCGGCTTCATGAATACCGGCGGTTTCCGCGTGAAGCCGACGCCCGATGGCGTCCCGGTCACGATGACATCGCCGGGCAGGAGTTCCGCCCATGTCGAGACGTAGGCAATGAGTTGCGGGATCGAGAAGATCATGTCGGCCGTCGTTTCACGCTGCATGACCTCGCCGTTCAAACGGCTTTCGAGCATCAGGGCGTGTGGATCGGCGATCTCGTCGGCGGTCGTCAACCACGGGCCGAAGGCGCCGCTGGCAGAAAAGTTCTTTCCGGCCGTCGCCTGGGTTCCATGCTTCTGGAAGTCGCGTACGGAATTCTCCGCGAAACAGGCATAGCCCGCGACGTGGTCCATCGCCCGTGCTTCAGTAATATTGCGTCCGGCCCGGCCGACGATCACGGCCAGTTCACCCTCGAAGTCGAATTCGGGACTGGCATTCGGTGCGACAACCGGAACGCCGTGGCCGACCTGCGAGCCGTTGAACCGGCAGAATATCGAGGGACGCGACGGCAACGCCATGCCGGCCTCTTCCGCATGCTTGCGGTAGTTGAGGCCGATACAGAGTATCTTGTCCGCAGTCGGGATTGGCGGCAGGAATTCGATCTCGTCCAGCGGCATGGCCGCGCCGCTCGGCTGCGTCGGAATGCCATGGCCGAGGGCGGTCCTGAGGTCGGGAATGTCGGCTGTCTCGAGCGGGATCGCCGTTTGATCCTCGATCCGGGCGAACCCGGTTCGGCCGTTGCCGCGATAACTGGCCAGTCGCATGGCCTTCCTCCTGTTGCCGCCTTGAGTACAGCGTTTTCGACTGTTGTTTCGTCGTTGTTGACCGAGCCTAGCCAACCGCTACAATTTCGGAAATAGCTAAGTTAGAAATTTAATTTTCTCGTTTTGGAAAAAATGAACCTGTTCGAAGCGATGCGGATTTTCAGCGCTGTCGTCGAGGCGGGCAGCCTTTCGGAGGCTGGCCGGCGCCTGAACATTTCGACGTCGACCATCAGCAAGACACTGACGGCGCTGGAGGAGCGGGTGAAGGTGACGCTGATAAGCCGGACCACCCGCCAGCTTTCCGTCACCGAGATCGGCCAGAGCTTCTATCGCCGTTGTTCGCAGATCCTCGAGGACGTCGAATCCGCCGAATCCGCGCTATCCGAATGGACCGCGGCGCCGCGGGGATCGCTGCGCGTCACCGCCCCGACCGTGCTGTCGCTGTGGCACATATCGTCCCGCCTCGCCCGCTTCGCGGAACTCTATCCGCATATCCGCCTCGACATCGTGCTGAGCAACGAGAACTTCGACCTGATCCATGAAGGGATCGACGTCGGCATCCGGATCGCGGCCGAACCGGATCCGGCATTGACCGCCATCATGCTGACAGAGACGAGGCGAGCATTCTGTGCGTCGCCCGACTATCTCGCGAGGAAGGGTATTCCGACCACGCCTCAGGAGCTGCAGAGCCACAACTGCCTGATAGCCACCGGCCAGACTCAGAACCGATGGCCCTACAGGGAGCATGGCCGGACCCGGCACGTGCTGGTTCAGGGCAATTTCGTCGCCAACAATCCGGACGTCATTCGAAACGCGGCGATCCGCGGCCTGGGGGTCGCCATGCTGCCAACCTGGCTGATCAACGGCGACTTGCGCAGCGGCACGCTGCAACCGGTTCTTGCGGGGTACGAACCGTCGCCGAACGGCCTTTATATCGTGACCCCCACACGCCGCTTCCTGCCCATGAAAACGCGCTGCTTCATCGAGTTCATGCAGGCAGAATTCGACGGACTGCCGCCATGGGAACGGCCGGACGAACAACCCGGTTCCTGACGCCGAACGCGGCGTCGTCAGCGACGACGGCTCTCGGAAGACGGGCTCCCGAAAGCCGCCGCCGGCGTCCTCAATACTCGTCGTGCAGCTTCAGCCAACTCATCGTACCGCCGGTCTCGTTGCGGCCCTTGGGCACGAGGTCGAGCCAGTTGAACGCCCCCATCAGCAACTCGTTGCCCCGATGATAGGTCGAGTAGCAGTGGAAGATCGCGCCGTCCTCGTCCTTCGCGAAAATGCTCGTCCCGAACATGTCCTCGCTGTTCCGGATCACCGTGCCGTAGTTGTAGATGGCCCGGCCGGCGGCGATGTCCTCCCTGTTGAACGACACGCCGAAATCGTAGTTGAAGTCGCTGTCGCCCGCCGAGACCCAAGGGAAGGTCCAACCCATGCGCCTCCTAACCGCCTCGATCCGCTCGATCGGCGCCCGCGCGACGGCGGCGAAGGCGAGATCGGCTTGCTCGAAATGCCGGCGCGCGGCGTCGACATGGTCGGCGATGAACGAGCATCCTTCGCAGATATGCTCCGAGCCCGGCGACAGCATGAAATGATAGACGGCGAGCTGGCTGTGGTTGCCAAACAGGTCACCCAGCGTGCGTACGCCGTCCGGGCCCTTGAAGACATAGGACTTCTCGACCCTGACCCAGGGCAGTTGACGGCGCTCGGCGCGCAATTCATCGAGGGCGTGGGTCATCGCCCGCTCCCTGGCAAGAAGCGTCTTGCGGGCGATGAGCCATTCTTCCCGGGAAACGACGGGATGGGGCATGATCAGTCTCCTTCTTTACGGGCAATGGGGGATTGGGTGCGGTCAATCGTACGCAGGTGGCCGGAAACGAGATTCAGCCAGGGCGACAGGTGGAAAAGGCTCATGAGCAGATACATCCAGGTCATGCCGCCGATTGGCGGAAACCCGGAAGTCGGAGCGCAAAGCGGCATGCCGGACGCCTCACTGGCGGAGAACCACGCCATCATCAAGAAGGTCGGCGAGGCCGCCAGAGTCAGCCAGTCGCCCGGGCGGCCCTGATGCAGACGTTGCGCCTTTCTTGTCCCGGCGGCGATGCATATCGTCATTTTCCGGCTCCCGATCGAAGTTGCCTTGTTCCGGCCACTGCCGAAACCAGCACAGAGGTAAGGCCGGAGAAGCGAGGACGAGAGTGACAATTGTGACGGGATTTCGGTGGACTCGCTGATCACGGCCGCGGCCCGCGCGCTTGCCGCCGGCGATCCCCTGGCGGCATTGAAGCAGGTCGCGCTTCGCAACGATGCGCCGGCGCTGGCCTTGCGGGGCATCGCGATGGCGCAGCTCGGCGACTTGGCCCGCGCCCGTGACCTGCTGCGCCGAGCGGCGCGAACTTTCGGTCCCGAGGAACCGTTGGCCCGTGCGCGCTGCGCCGTCGCCGAGGCCGAGATCGCACTTGTCTCGCGCGACCTGGGCCAGCCCTTGCAGGCGCTGGGCACGGCACGGGCGACGCTCGAGACATCCGGCGACCTGGCGAATGCGGCGCATGCCGCCTATCTCATGGCCCGGCATCGTCTCCTGATCGGGCAACTCGACGCGGCCGAACAGATGCTCGCCGGGATCGATCTCGGGGCGCTGCCGCCCGCATCACGGGCGGGACACGCGCTGGTCGCTGCCGGCATCGCAATGCGGCGCGTCCGGTCGGCGCCGGCGCGCGCGGCGCTCGGGCAGGCGCGACGCGCGGCGAATGTTGCCGGAATTCCGGCACAGATGGCCGAGGTCGAGCGGGCCGAACGCCTGTTGAACGCGCCCGCCGGCCGCCTGATCGCCGACGGGCGGGAGCGGCAGGCCAGGCTCGATGAGGTCGAGGCCCTGTTCCAATCGCCGACCATGATCGTCGATGCCTGCCGCCATGTGGTGCGCGCCGGCCCGACGCTGATTCCGCTTTCCGGCCGCCCGGTTCTCTTCGCGCTGGCGCGAACGCTCGCCGAGGCCTGGCCCGGCGACGTGTCACGCGAAGCGCTACTCGCGCGCGCCTTCCGTGCCCGCCAGGCCGACGAATCCCATCGTGCGCGGCTCCGCGTCGAGATTGGCCGGCTTCGCAAGGCGCTCCAGCCGCTTGCCGACCTGACCGCGACGCGGCGCGGCTTCCTGCTGGGACCCCATGGCCGGTCTGCGATAGCCGTACTGGCGCCGCCGGTCGAGGGCAATCACGCGGAGATACTCGCGCTGCTCGCCGACGGCGAGGCCTGGTCGAGCTCGGCGCTGGCGCAGGCACTCGGCGTCAGCCCGCGCACCGTCCTGCGCGCGCTCGACGCCCTGGCGCGGGCCGACAAGGTCGAATCCTTCGGCCGGGGCCGCGCCTGCCGCTGGACGATGCCGAGCGTGCCCGGTTTCCCGACAAGCTTGTTACTCCCCGCGCCGCCGCCAAACGGCTAGGATGCCGACATGAAACGCGAAACCGCCGAGATCATCCGCGAATACGGCCCCTTTGCCGGGACAGGGGGCGTGAACGGGGTCAGCTACGACGGCCGGCAGGTCTGGATGGCCACCGGCGAGCGGCTGGACGCACTCGATCCGGAAAGCGGCGAGATCCGGCGCTCGCTCGACGTCGCCGCCGATGCCGGCACCGCCTTCGATGGAACGCATCTCTACCAGATCGCCGAAGCGGTGATCCGCAAGATCGATCCCGAGACCGGCGCTGTTCTAAGCACGATCCCGGCCCCCGACGGCGACGGGGATTCAGGGCTCGCCTGGGCGGAAGGATCGCTCTGGGTCGGGCAGTATCGGGGCCGCAGGATCCACCAGATCGACCCGGAAACCGGGGCGGTGCTCCGCACGATCGAATCCGACCGGTTCGTCACCGGTGTGACCTGGGTCGACGGCGAACTCTGGCACGGCACCTGGGAGGAGGAGCATAGCGATCTGCGGCGCATCGATCCGGTGACGGGCGCGGTGCTGGAACGCCTCGACATGCCCGCCGGAACCGCCGTCTCGGGGCTCGAGTCGGACGGCGGCGAGCGTTTCTACTGCGGCGGCGGGAACAGCGGCAAGCTCCGCGTCATCCGTCGGCCGGGCCGCGCCGGCTCCGGTCAGCGCTAGGTAATCAAAAGGTGTCGTTGCGCCCGAACGGTCCGGATCGATTCAATTGAAACTCGCCTGGAAAGTCGTCGGGGTCAGCGAGACATGAGCATCGAGCGGCGGGCGCAACTCGAATGCCTTCGGCTCACGCGTGAAATTCCACAGCCTGAGCAGACACCAGTGCTCCCGGCGCGCCTCGGCCACGGCAAGCTCATTGCGCGTGATGTGAAAAGGCGTGCGCTCCCAGCCATTGGTCGTCTTCACCTCGATGAGCCGTGGCTGGCCGTCCCGCGCGAAACTCGCGATGTCGTAACCGGCCCCGTCGCCGTCTTCCACTGAAACCCAACGGACGCGCCTGGCCAGATCGTTGCGACCTTGCAGCTTCAGTGTCGCCCGCTCATGGCCAAACACTAGTTCTTCCCCCGCCTTGCCCAGAATTCGGTTGCGCTCATCCCGCTCGGCTGCATTGAACCTTCGCGCGACAGCGAGCATCTGCTCGAGTTCTTGCGGTGGAGGCTGATTGCTCAGTGTTGGCGGCGGACCGATCCAGAGCGGCGCAGGGTCGTGAAACGCATTCGTCGGGCCAATGGACAGCCGGGCTCGCCATTCCGAATTGCGGTCAAGCCAGCGCTCGACCGCGTCGGCGAGCGCCATTTGAAAATTGAACGCCGGTTTGTAGCCGAGGATCCAATCCTCGCCGAGTGCCTTCAAGACCGCGCTGATGTTCTGGTGCTTGTATTCGACCGACCCAGTCGACCGGCCAATGCTGTCTCGGAGGACCCGATTATGCTCGGACTTGTTGTAGGGCCGGCCAGCAAGGTCATCGGCCAGCATCGCGAAATAATCCGCGACGATCAGGTCGTTCTCCTCGTCTGTCCATGGTCGGGTCGGCATCGCGCCAGGCTAGCCGCGCAAGAATCCCTTGTCATCAATCGCGCTTGCGGAAAAGCCGTTTGCCAAGACCGCCCCTATTGATGCCCTCAGGTCCGCGACGCGATGTAGTCGGTAATCCTGGCGATGCAGTCCGCGATCGGGAGTTCGGTAGTGTCCAGCGTCAACCGGTCGCCCATCCATGGCTCGAAACGGCGCCCCTGGACCGCATCCCAGTCGGGCAGCGAGAGCCCCGCGATATCGCTCTTGCGGCTTTCGACGCGCCGGCGGTGCTCGCCGGCATCGGAACAGACCACTTCCACATTGACCAGCCTTGCGCCGGCTTCCGCGGCAATGGCCGCCCACAAGGCCCTCGTTTCCCGGACGGGATTGACCGTGTCGGCGACGACATCCAGGCCGATCGTCAGATTGTCCCGGGCGACGGCCGCCGCGGCGCGGTAGCCTGCATCCTCGGCCGGGTGGATTATAAGGACACTTGCCTTGAGGGCGGCCTCGACGGCGTCCACCCGCACATAAACGGCCTGGATCCGTTCGGACAGCGCCCGGGCGATCGTCGACTTCCCGACGCCGGGCAGGCCGGAGAAGGCGATCAGCGACGGCATCAGATAGGGCCTGTTCCACGGAAGTTTTCAGCCGAGGCCGCGCGAAAGCGCTTCAACTGGAAATGGATATTAGGCAATAGCTAGCAAGCGCGAGAGCCAGCCTTCCACCTGCGACGCACGGGCGCGATCTGCCAACAGTTCGACCTTGAACGCCGGGTAACCCTTGAGATTGGATGTCGTCATCGACCCGACGATGCCCACCAGCCCATCCAGCAGCCCCTGACGCGTTGTCTCGTCCTGGAATGCCGGACGTTGGTACAGCCAACGAAAAGTCAGCGACACCTGCCTGCCCTCCGCCCAAAGGTGGAGCGGATAGAAAGTCTTGCCTGAGGTGGGCCTGAACGCAGCGAATATCGATCCCTGCCGGGACGCGACGCCGGCTTCGCCGCCAAGCTTCTCCACCATCGCGATATAGGCACGAGCGCCCGCGAGCGCTTCTTCGCCCGCCGGCGCGATATGCTTCAACAGCCATTCCTCGCGCGAGATCGGCTCGGGCGACGAAGGCGCGCGCTTGATGGCCGCCGTCCGCTCGGTCTCGCCGATCACCCGGGGGCTGAGCGTGGTTTCGCCACCCTCGCCGGCGAACCAGCGGAGCTCGACTGCGCGAACATCGGCACGCATCTGGTCATTGAGGAACTCGACGACGCGCGCGAGTTCGCGCGGGATTTCATCGGCAACAAATACCAATTTGATCCGACCTGCCTTGAAGTTCGCGTCCACCTGATTCCAGAACGCACTGGTTTCCTGCTCGCCGACGAATTCTTCGAGAGTCGATTCGGGGTCCAGGCCGGCGTCCTCGGCCGTCGCCGTGAAACTGTCCGCGATACGCCCAGCCTGCCAGTAGGCAGTTGAGTTCGCTGCATAGTCCAGCATCTGACCGACAACCTCGCGCCGTAGGCGGCTGTCGGCAGCCCGCTTCAATTCGACCAGCACAGGCACAGCTTCGCGTGTGACGAACAGGTGATCGAGAGACCAGCGGCCGCCGCCATCTTCACTGTCAGCGATCGACTGCTCGCGGCGGATCAGAAGCAGATCGCCATCGCCATCAGATATGAGCTCGGGGTACCGGGCAACGAGCGTCTGCATTCGGTCCTCGCTCTCCGGCGCGGATGGCATCATCCGCCTCAGGCTGCCGTCCTTCTCGACCATATAGATATGATCTCGGCTCATCGCCCCCTCCCCGACCTGCTCTACCCCGCCGCGCGCAAGTCTCATGATCAGCGCAACGTTATCGGGAAAGGGGTCCGCCGACAAACCGCAGAGTTGCCTCGCCTACCAATGACGCAGTTTGCCGGACCCGGCGAAGAGCTGAACGGCGCATAGCGAAGCCGCGGAAGCTCACCGGGAATCAGAGCGTCAGGCCATATCGAGGGGAATAGCGGGGGAGGATAGTGGCGGAGAGGGTGGGATTCGAACCCACGGTACCCATAAGGTACAACGGTTTTCGAGACCGTCCCGTTCGACCACTCCGGCACCTCTCCGCGACCTGCGGCTTGTAGCCGAAGGTACCCCTTGGCCGCAAGCCCGGATTCGCCCGTTTGCTCCCGCTCGCGGGCCATGCTTTGGCGGTTGACAGCGTACCGCCCATGACTATAGTTCGGCGCTTCTGTTCGGGCGCTTCCCTCGAAGCGGCCCCGCAGGCCTGTCTTTTATACCGACACGAATAGGTCGACGATGTACGCAGTCATCCGGACCGGCGGCAAGCAATACCGGGTCGCCGAGAATGACGTGATCCGCGTGGAGCGCCTTACCGGCGATGCGGGCGAAGAAGTTTCGCTCGGAGACGTCCTGGCAATCGGCGGCGACGATGGCGCGCTGACGATCGGCAGCCCCACCGTTGGCGGTGCCTCGGTTTCGGCAACCGTGCTGGAGCAGGCCCGCGCCGACAAGATCACCGTCTTCAAGAAGAAGCGGCGGCAGAACTACCGTCGCAAGAAGGGCCACCGTCAGGACCTGACGGTGCTCCGGATCACCGGGATTTCGGCTGCCGGCCAGAAGGCGGCCAAGAAAGCCGCCAAGCCGAAAGCCGAGGCGAAGGCGGCACCGGCCGCGGAGCCCGCGGCCGAGTCCAAGGCGAGCGAGGAGTAACAAACCATGGCGCACAAGAAGGCAGGCGGCAGCTCCCGCAACGGTCGCGATTCGGCGGGCCGGCGGCTGGGCGTCAAGAAATACGGCGGCGAGGCCGTCATCCCCGGCAACATCATCATCCGCCAGCGCGGAACGAAGTGGCATCCGGGTGACAATGTCGGTCTCGGCAAGGATCACACCATTTTCGCACTGGTCCCCGGTCAGGTCGCCTTCCGCAAGTCGCGCGGCGGACGGACCTTTGTCTCGGTGGTGCCGGCAGCGTAACGCGGACCCCTATCCGGGCGACGGATCGAAGGGGAATGGGCAACCATTCCCCTTTTTTCGTGCCCCGGGGCGAGCGTCGGAACAGGCATCATGAAATTTCTCGATCAGGCCAAGATCTACATCTCCTCCGGCAACGGCGGGCCCGGCTCCATGAGCTTCCGGCGGGAGAAGTACATTCCGCGCGGCGGACCCGACGGCGGTGACGGCGGACGCGGCGGCGACGTCGTGGCCGAATGCGTCGACGGCCTGAATACACTGATCGACTTCCGCTATCGCCAGCATTTCCGCGCCAAGAGCGGCACGCATGGCATGGGCCGGAACCGCTCCGGCTCGAGCGCCGATACGCTCGTCATCCGCTGCCCGGTCGGCACCCAGATCCTCGACGAGGACGGTGAGAACGTTATCGCCGACCTGACCGAGCCGGGCCAGCGCATCCTGCTCGCCAAGGGCGGCGACGGCGGCTTCGGCAACGCTCATTTCAAGAGCTCGACCAACCAGGCCCCGCGGCGGGCCGATCCGGGCTGGCCGGGCGAGGAGCGCTGGGTCTGGCTGCGCCTCAAGCTGATCGCCGATGCCGGTCTCGTCGGCCTGCCGAATGCCGGCAAGTCGACGATGCTCGCGGCCTCCAGCCGGGCCAAGCCGAAGATCGCCGACTATCCCTTCACCACGCTGCATCCGCAACTCGGCGTGGTCGGTGTGGACGACCGCGAATTCGTGCTGGCCGACATCCCGGGGCTGATAGAGGGCGCGCACGAAGGGCACGGCCTCGGCGACCGCTTTCTCGGCCATGTCGAACGCTGTGGCGTTCTGCTGCATCTCGTCGATGCGACGGCGGAGGATGTCGCCGGATCGTACGAGACGATTCGCGGCGAACTCGAAGCCTATGGCCACGGCCTCGCGGAGAAGGCGGAAATCGTCGCGCTCAACAAGATCGACGCGCTGGACGACGAGGCGATCGCCGAGAAACGGGCGGAACTCGCGGCGGTGGCCGGACGCGAGCCGGCCCTGCTGTCTGCGGCGACCGGCAAGGGCGTTACCGAGATCCACCGGGCACTCCTGAAGATCATCGACGCCGCGCGCGGAACCGTTCCTGTGAACGAGGACAACGACATCGCCGACATTCCGGGCGCCCGTTTCGACGACGCACCCGGCGACGCCGACGACGCCGCCGCCGGACCGGAGGCGGAGGACTGGCGGCCATGAGCGGTCGGCTGGCCAAGGCCCGGCGAATCGTCATCAAGATCGGATCGGCCCTGCTAGTCGATTCCGGAAGCGGCCAGCTGCGCCGGAAGTGGCTTGGCGGCCTCGCCCAGGACATCGCCGCGCTCAAGGCCGACGGCAAGGAAGTGCTGATCGTCTCCTCCGGCGCGATCGCGCTCGGCCGGCGCACGATCGGCCGCACCGGCCCGCGCCTCAAGCTGGAAGAGAAACAGGCGGCGGCGGCAATCGGCCAGATCAAGCTCGCCCATGCCTACGAGGAAGCCCTGGCGGCGCACGACATCAACGTCGCCCAGGCCCTGCTGACACTTGGCGACACCGAGGAACGGCGGCGCTACCTGAATGCCCGCAGCACCTTCATGACGCTGCTTCGTTTCGGTGTCGTACCGGTTATAAACGAGAACGACACGGTGGCGACCAGCGAGATCCGCTACGGCGACAACGACCGGCTTGCCGCCCGCGTCGCGCAAATGGTGAGCGCCGACTGCCTGGTGCTGCTGTCCGACGTCGAGGGTCTTTTCGAGTCCGATCCGACCGTCGATCCGGACGCCCGTATCGTGCCGGAGATCCATGTGATCGATGCCGCCGTCATGGCCATGGCCGGGGTCGCCCGCTCGGACGCCGGGACCGGCGGCATGGTCACCAAGCTCAAGGCCGCCGAGATCGCCATCGACAACGGCTGCAACATGCTGATCGCCCAGGGCAACCGGGAACGGCCGCTGCGGGCGATCATCGAGGGCGCCCGCTGCAGCTGGTTCCTCGCCCACAAGTCGCCGCGCGCTGCCCGCAAGCAATGGATCGCCTCGGCCCTCAAGCCGGCCGGCGCGATCGTCATCGACGACGGCGCCGTGACCGCGCTGGCCAGCGGCAAGAGCCTTCTGCCCGCCGGCGTCGTCTCGGTCAGCGGCGATTTCCAGCGCGGCGATCCGGTCGCGGTGCTGACCCTCCAGGGACGGGAACTCGGGCGCGGCCTGTCCGCCTATTCGCGCGATGACGCGGCCCGAATCGCCGGCCACAAAAGCCGTGAAATCGAGACTTTGCTCGGCTACTCTGGCCGCACCGAGCTGATCCACCGCGATGATCTGGCCCTGGTATGACGGGAGTGAACAGGTGAACCCCGCGATCGCTGCAAGCCCGCTTCGGGACGACGATATCGACGCCCTAATGACCGGCATCGGGCGCGCCGCGCGCACCGCCGCGACCGCTCTCGGCCGCGCCGGCCGCGCCGAGAAGGACGCCGCCCTGCACGCCGCCGCCCGGTCGCTGCGGAATTCGGTACCGGCAATCCGCGCCGCCAACGAGATGGACATGTCGGCCGGCCGCGCGCGTCAACTCACGCCCGCGCTGCTCGACCGCCTGATGCTCGACGAGAAGCGCATCGAGGCGATGGCGAAAGGGCTCGAGGATATCGCGGCCCTGCCCGACCCGGTCGGCCGGATCCTGGCCGAATGGACACGACCGAACGGGCTCCGCATCGCCCGGAAATCGACCCCGCTCGGCGTCATCGGCATCATCTACGAGTCGCGCCCGAACGTGACCGCCGACGCGGGCGCCCTCTGCCTCAAGTCCGGCAACGCGGCGATCCTGCGCGGCGGCTCCGAAAGCTATCATTCGAGCCGGGCGATCTGGGACTGCCTTCAGGCCGGGCTCGAGGAGGCCGGGCTGCCGCGCGAGGCGATCCAGATGGTGCCGACGACCGATCGCGCGGCGGTCGGCAAGCTGCTCGCCATGACCGATTACGTCGACGTCATCGTGCCGCGCGGCGGCCGTTCGCTGATCGAACGCGTGCAGGCCGATGCCCGCGTGCCGGTCTTCGCCCATCTCGAGGGGCTGGTGCACATGTATCTGGATCGCGCCGCCGATCCGGCGATGGCGACCGAGCTTGTCGTCAATGCCAAGATGCGGCGGCCGGGGATCTGCGGCGCGCTCGAAACCCTGCTGGTCCATCGGGACTGCCTGACGACCATACTGCCCGGCATCCTCGAGAAACTGCTCGCGGCCGGCTGCGAGATCCGCGGCGATGATACCGTGCGGGCCCTCGACAACCGGGTCGTTCCGGCCACGGAATTAGACTGGCGCACCGAGTATCTGGACGCGATCCTGTCAGTCAAGGCGGTGGCGGACCTGGACGAGGCGACCGATTTCATCGAGGCGCACGGATCCCACCACACCGAATCGATCGTGACCGACGATCAGGTCGCCGCCGACGCCTTTCTCGATCGGGTCGACAGTGCCATCGTCATGCACAATGCCTCAACCCAGTTCGCCGACGGCGGCGAGTTCGGCATGGGCGCGGAGATCGGCATTTCGACAGGCCGGATGCACGCCCGCGGGCCGGTCGGGCTTGAACAGCTCACGAGCTTCAAATACGTCATCCGCGGCAGCGGCCAGGCACGCCCATCCTGATCGGCGGCCAACACGGGGCCTGGTGACCAATTTGCGTATCGGACTCCTCGGCGGCTCCTTCAATCCGGCCCATGACGGTCACAGGCTGATCTCGCTCATGGCGCTGCGGCGGCTCGGCCTGGACCAGGTCTGGTGGCTGGTTTCGCCGCAGAATCCGCTGAAACCGGTCGCCGGCATGGCGCCTTTCCGGACCCGCGTCGCCGGCGCCCGCCTCGTCGCCCGTCATCCCCGGATCAAGGTCAGCGACCTGGAAAGCCGGTTTCCGTCGCGCTACACGGCCGATGTCCTGCCGGCGATCGCGCGCAGCCATCGCCAGCATCGCTTCGTCTGGCTGATGGGCGCCGACAACCTGATCCAGATCCGCCACTGGCAGCGCTGGACCGAGATCTTCGAGGCCATGCCGATTGCCGTCTTCAACCGGCCGGGCTATGCCTACCGCGCGCTGGCCGGCCTCGCGGCGAAGCGTTTCGCCCGCGCCCGCCTGACGCCAAGCGGCTCGACCGCCGCCGCAAGGCGGCTGGTCAACTGCCGCCCGCCGGCCTGGCTGTTCCTGCCGGAACCACACTGCACGCTCTCGGCGACCGGCCTTCGCAACGGCGAAATCATGGCGGCAACAGCCACCGAACGGCCATCGAAGCGCGCACGGACGGTTGCGGCAAATGGCGCCAATCACCACGTGGCGCTTGATGAAGGGGCCGGTCTTCGCCATGTTGATTAGCAGACGGTCGATTATGACCTCATTGACAGGAGTGTACCCAATACCCACCGCGAACACGCAGCAAGCCACGGTCCGGGAACTTCACGGGCTGGTTCTGGCTTCTCTGGAGGACGACAAGGCAGAAGATGTCGTCTCCATCGATCTCTCGGGCAAGACGTCCTTTGCCGACTACATGGTCATTGCAAGCGGTCGTTCCAGCCGACAGGTAGGCGCCATCGCCGATCACCTGTCCCGCCGCGTCAAGGAAGCGGGCGCCGGCAAGCCGGTCCTCGAGGGCCAGTCGAACTGCGACTGGGTGCTCGTCGATCTGGGCGACGTGATCGTCCATATCTTCCGGCCCGAGGTCCGCAATTTCTATGCGCTGGAAAAGATGTGGGGCGCGGACCTGCCGGCCGAACAGGCGGCCGTCTGAGCCAGGCGCCTTTCGTTCGCCCGGTTACGATCGCCGCCGACAGGCTATGAAGCTGACCATCCTGAGCATCGGCCGGGCCCGCAAGGGTCCGGTGCCGGAACTCTTCGAAACCTATCGCCGTCGGCTGCCCTGGCCGATGGAGATACGCGAGTTCGAGGTGAAACGCGCCATGCCCGAGGCCCGGCGCGGCGAGGCCGAAGGCGCGCTGCTGCTCGATGCGGTTCCGGCCGGCGCCCATGTGGCGGCGCTCGACGGTCGCGGCACCGCCTACGAAAGCGAGGATTTCGCCCGCTGGATCCGCAAGGTCGAAACGGTCGAGCAACGGGATATCGCCTTCCTGATCGGCGGCGCGAGCGGGCATGGCGAGGCGCTGCGCGACCGCGCCGACAGCCTGCTCTCGCTCGGCCCGCCGACCTGGCCACATCTGCTGGTCCGCGTGCTGCTGGCGGAACAGATCTACCGGGCGAGCAGCATTCTCTCCGGTCATCCCTATCACAAGGGTGACTGACGCCACAAAAGCGCCAAACCTTGCACAAAAATTTACCGGCCTGGAGTATAACCGCGCCATGTCCGACAAGATTCACAGCCCCGCCACGCCCCATTCGCGACGACCCGTCGTGCTCTGCATCCTGGATGGCTGGGGTGCCCGCGAGGACAGCCCCGACAACGCCATCGCGATGGCCGCGACGCCGAACTGGGACAGGCTGATCGGCAACGCCCCGCACAGCCTGCTCGACACCTCCGGCGAGGCGGTCGGCCTGCCGGCCGGCCAGATGGGCAATTCCGAAGTCGGGCACATGAATATCGGCGGCGGCCGGGTGGTGATGCAGGACCTGCCGCGGATCGACAAGGCGGTCGCGGACGGCTCTCTCGCCGGCATGCCGGCGCTTCGGCAACTGATCGCGACATTGCGCGAAAGCGGCGGCGCCTGCCACATGATGGGCCTGGTCTCGCCGGGCGGCGTACATGCGCACCAGGATCACATGCTGGCCCTTGCCGGCTGCCTCGACGCGGCCGGAATCCCGGTCCGCATCCATGCCTTTCTCGACGGCCGCGACACGCCGCCCAGAAGCGCCATGGAATATCTGCAGCGGTTCGAGACCGGGCTCGCCGCCCTGAAGGATTCCAGGATCGCGACTGTCGCCGGACGCTACTATGCGATGGACCGTGACAAGCGCTGGGAACGCGTCTCGCGCGCCTACGAAACGATGGTCGATGCCGCGGGCGAACGCCAGGACAGCGCCGGCGCGATGATCGAGGCGTCCTATCGGGCGGACGTCGGCGACGAGTTCGTCGAGCCGGCGCCAATCGGCGACTATGCCGGCATGCGCGACGGCGACGGCCTCCTGATGGCGAATTTCCGCGCCGACCGGGCCCGCGAGATCCTCACCGCCCTGCTCGACCCCGCCTTCGACGGCTTCCGCCCGTCCCGCCGTGTCGCCTTTGCGGCAACCCTTGGGCTGGTTGCCTATTCGGATGCCCTCGATCCCTTCATCGCGCCGCTGTTCCCGTCGGTCGCCGTCGAGAATGCACTCGGCGAGGTGGTCTCCCGGGCCGGCCGACGCCAGCTTCGCATCGCCGAGACCGAGAAATATGCCCACGTCACCTTCTTCCTCAATGGTGGCGAGGAACGGGTCTTCGACGGCGAGGACCGGATACTGGTACCGAGCCCGAAGGTCGCGACATACGATCTGCAGCCGGAAATGTCGGCCCCGGAAGTCACCGACAGGCTGGTCGAGGCGATCGACAGCGGGCGTTATGACCTGATCGTCGTCAACTATGCCAATCCGGACATGGTCGGTCACACCGGCAAGCTCGACGCCGCCGTCCGGGCCGTCGAATGCATCGACGGCATTCTGGGCCGGTTGCACGACGCCGTCGCTCGCGCCGGCGGCGCGCTCCTGGTCACCGCCGACCACGGCAATATCGAGCAGATGAGCGCCGCGGAAGGTGGTGCGCCACATACCGCGCACACCACCAACCGCGTGCCTTTCGTGCTCGCCGACGCGGCCGGCGAAAGCTGGACGCTCGAAGACGGGCGGCTCGCCGACATCGCGCCCACCATTCTTGCCCTGATGGGCCTGAAGGCGCCGGCGGAGATGACAGGCCATTCCCTGGCGAGCCCCGCCGCGCGGCCGGCCCGGGCCGCCGAGCTCCGTCGCAACGCCGGTGCCTGAGCGCGGCGCTATCATCCTGCCGATGGCCCTGACCATCGGCCTCGTGATGGGCGTCGGTTCGCTGTTGACCGCAACTCCGGCGTTCGCCGATGCGACCGACGATCTCCGCCAGGTGCGCGAGGCGATCAGCGAGGGCGAGAGCCGGGATGCGGCACTGAAGGCGCGGGCCGAGGAGATCCGCCGCGAACTCGACGACCTGCGTCGCCAGTCGGTTGCCGCCGTGGCCAGCGCCCGGGAGGCCGATGCGCGGCTCGACCTGCTGGAACGCGAGCTGGAGGCGATCGCCAGCGTGGAGGCGGAAACGATCCGCGACCTCGGCGCCCGCGAACAGCAGGCGGCAAGCACCGTCGCGGCGATGATCCGGCTCCGCCGCAGGCCGCCCGAGAGCATGATCGCCCATCCGCAATCACTCGCCGACAGCTTCCGCTCGAGCCGCCTGATGGCAGCGATTTTCCCGGTGATACGCGACGACGCGACCGCCCTGTCCGAGCAGCTCGACAGCCTGCGGGAGCTTCGCGAGCAGCGCATCACCACGTTCGAGCGCCAGCGCGCGGCACGCGATGCGCTGGCCGCCGAACAGGCCCAGGTGAATCGCTTGGTGGCGCTCAAATCGGGCCTTGAGGCCGAACTCGCCCGCCAGCGCGGCGAAACCCGGGGCCGTCTTGCGAGCCTCGCCGAGAAGGCGGAGAACCTGCAGGACCTGATCGCCCGGCTCGAAGCCGAAGCGCGCGAGCGCGAAATCGCCCGCAAGAAGGCCGAGGCGCTTGCGATGGCGCGACAGGCGGCACGCCCGGTGCCGCGGACCGGGCCCGGGGACGACGCCGGCCAGGCCGCCCGGGATGAGGCGCCGCTCGCCCCGCGCGCCGCACGGCCCTTGCCCTCGGCGCCGCAGTCCGCCGCTTTCGCCACGGTCCGGGGCCGATTGCCGTTGCCGGTTCCGGGGCGGATCGTCCGGATGTTCGGCCGCCCGACGGTCGGCGGCGAAAGCCCGCTCGCCTCGGACAAGGGAATCGGCGTCGCTGCCCGCCCGTCGGCGATCGTCGCCGCGCCGTACGATGGCGAAATCGTGTTTGCCGGACCGTTCCGGAAATACGGGCTGCTCTTGATCATTGCCCACGGCGATGGATATCATAGCTTGATTGCAGGGATATCCCGCATAGACGGCACCGTCGGACAGCGGTTATTGGCAGGGGAGCCTGTGGCTCAGATGGCGTCCGACACGGCGACGCAGCCTATCCTGTATTTCGAATTGCGCCGTAATGGCGCCCCTATCAACCCGCTGCCCTGGTTGGCGGCAAGGGAAAATGAGGTCAGCGGCTGATGCGTAAATTCCTACTTGCCGGGACGGTCGCGACCGTCACCGTGGCCGTGGCAGGCGTAGCCTGGCTCGGCGCGCCGGAGAAGAGCGTCGCGGCCAGTTCCGAGACATATCGCCAGCTCAATCTGTTCGGTGACGTATTCGAGCGCATCCGCAAGGATTACGTGGAGGAAGTCGACGACTCCGCCCTGATCGAGGCGGCGATCAACGGCATGCTGTCCTCGCTGGACCCGCATTCGAGCTACCTCAACGCCAAGAACTACGACAACATGAAGGTGCAGACGCGCGGCACCTTCGGTGGGCTCGGGATCGAGGTCACGATGGAGAACGGCCTCGTCAAGGTGGTGACGCCGATCGACGATACCCCGGCGGCAATCGCCGGGGTCGAGCCGGGCGATCTCATTACCCATCTCGACGGCGAACCGGTGCTTGGCCTGACGCTCGGCGAGGCGGTCGAGAAGATGCGGGGGCCGATCGATTCTCCGATCCTCCTGACCATCGCCCGCAAGGGACAGGAGAAGCCGCTGGAGATCAAGGTCACGCGGGCCCTGATCACCGTCCAGTCGGTGCGCAGCCGGATGATCGACGACATCGTCTATGTCCGCGTCTCCAGCTTCTCGGAACAGACCGAGATCGGCATCAAGCGGGCGCTCGACAAGGCGCGCCAGTCGAGCAACCGGCTCCGCGGCCTGGTTCTCGATCTGCGCAACAACCCGGGCGGTCTGCTCGACCAGGCCGTCGCGGTCAGCGATCTCTTCCTCGAACGCGGCGAGATCGTCTCCACCCGAGGCCGGCGGCCAGACGATTCGCAACGCTACAATGCCCATGCGGGCGACGCCATGAACGCGCTCCCGATCATCGTCCTGATCAATGGCGGCTCGGCGAGTGCGTCGGAGATCGTCGCCGGCGCCCTGCAGGACCATGGCCGGGCCATCGTCATGGGGACCCAGAGCTTCGGCAAGGGTTCGGTTCAGACCATCGTTCCGCTGCAGGCGAACGGCGCCATGCGCCTGACCACGGCGCGTTACTACACGCCGTCGGGAACCTCGATCCAGGCCAAGGGCATTACTCCGGACATTGACGTCCAGCAGGCCCGTCTGGAAGTCATCGAGAATGGCAGCGCCCGCACCGAAGCCAGCCTGCGCAACCACCTGACGACGGGCAACGAGGAGGCAACTGACGATTCGGAAGACCCGAACGAGGCGAAGGCCGGCGGCGTCGAGGATTACCAGCTGCAGCGCGCCGTCGATCTTCTGAAGGGCATTTCGCTTTACGCGAAACGGGAAACGACGAACTAGTCCGGCTAGATCCGGTTGCATCGAACGCCCGGTGGCACGATCAGAAAAACGGTCAGTCGCTAGCAAGAACAGTCGGGAAGATCCGGTACAGGGTCGCTCGCTCGCGCTCCCGCTCGCTTTCCTCGCACTCGTCGTCGCACTCGGCGGGCTCGCCGGCTGGCTGACCGCCACCTATGATTCCGATGCGGAGGCGCTGAAGAGCGGCGAAGCCGCCATCGCCTCCATCGCCGTCCTCGAGGGCGCGACCGACGTGCCTGCCGAGGCGGCACCCGTTCCCGAACCCGATCCGGTATCCGGTTCGTCGCCCGCCGGACGCGGCGAGGAAGCGACCCAGCCTCCGCCGGGCGATCCCGACCGGCCAGCCGCCACCGAGATGCCGGCACCGGCGCCGCCGGCCGCAAGCCCCGGCCAGCCGCAGGAGGCAGCCGCCGATCACGGCCCGGAACGGACCGCCGGGCCCGCACCTGCCCCGGGGCCCGTCCAGACACCGGCGCCGACATCGCCAACGACACCGCCGCCGGCATTGCCAGCGACACCTGCCCCCGACCAGGTCGCGGCCCTGCCTCCGGAACAGACGGCGCCCAGCCGCGAGGTTCCGGCCGCTGCCGGCCCGCCGCCTTCGACGGCACCGAGCGCCGAGCGGGAAACGACGCTGGCCGCGCTCCCGCCGCAGAACAGTGTCACCGCGCGCCCGCCGCCACCTGACGATGTCGGGGCTCTCGGCGGGCCGGTTCCCGATCCGGAGCTCGTCTTCCATACCGACTTCGGGCCCCTGCCGATCATCGGCGCGGACGGCCGCCAGTCCTGGCAGGTCTACGCCCGGCCCTTCGAGGACCCGCATCAGCGACCGCGGATCGCCATCGTGGTGAGCGACATGGGGCTCAGCCAGAGCGCCACCAACACTGCCATCCAGCAGCTGCCGGGAACGATCACGCTCGCCTTCGCCCCGTTCGCGAAGAACCTGCAGGAATGGATCCTGGCAGCCCGTGCGGCCGGGCACGAAACACTGCTGCAGATTCCGATGGAGCCGTACGACTATCCCGACAACGATCCCGGGCCCTATACGCTGCTCACCAATCTCACCCCCGGCGACAATATCCAGCGGCTTGAGTATCTGCTCAGCCGGGCATCCGGCTATGCCGGCATCACCAGCTTCATGGGTGCCCGGTTCACCAGTTCGGAAGACGATATGCGACCGGTAATCAAGGCCCTGCACGATCGGGGCCTGATGCTGCTCGACAGCCGTGCCTCGCGGTTCAGCGTTGCCGGTCGGGTTGCCACCGAGATCGGCGCCCATCGCGCACTGAACAACCGCTTCATCGATTCGGAACCGAACCGAACGGCGATTGACGGGCGACTTCACGACCTGGAACGGATCGCGGCCGCCGAGGGCAGTGCGATCGGGATCGCGCTCGGCTACCCAGTAACGATCGAGCGACTGGCCGAATGGGCCGCCACGCTGAACGAGAAGGGGCTCGTGCTGGCGCCGGTTTCGGCGCTCGTCGACAGGCAGGAAGTCGAATAGGAACATGACCGGAAACAGCCATCCCGTGGACCTCAGTCACCTGCCGTATCGCCCTTGCGTCGCAGTCATGCTGCTCAACCAAGCCGGCCAGGTTTTCGTTGCCCAGCGGATCGACCAGACGGCCGAGGCCTGGCAGATGCCCCAGGGCGGTATCGACGCCGGCGAAACGCCCCGTCAGGCCCTCTTTCGTGAACTGGAAGAGGAAATCGGCACCT
The DNA here is from genome assembly GCF_900172325.1 of Oceanibacterium hippocampi. Classification (GTDB taxonomy): domain Bacteria; phylum Pseudomonadota; class Alphaproteobacteria; order Sneathiellales; family Sneathiellaceae; genus Oceanibacterium; species Oceanibacterium hippocampi. The sequence continues at coordinate 244,760 of NZ_FWFR01000001.1, forward strand.
GCAACGCCGAGATCCTTGCCGAGAGCGCCGGCTGGTACGACTACGACCTGCCGGCGGAGATCGCGGCCAGGGTCTGGCAGGGACGCTACCGGGGGCAGCGCCAGAAATGGTTCGCCATGCGCTTTCTCGGCACCGATTCGGAGATCCGGCTGGATACGCCCCATCCGGAGTTTCGCGAATGGTGCTGGCTCGACATCGCCGAGGCCATTGATCGCGGCGTTTCGTTCAAGCGTGACATATATGCCCGGGTCGCGCAGGAGTTCCAACATCTGGTGCGAACGGAACCGGAACCCACCGCCATTTAGGCGTTACCCGCGACAATAGGTTACCGCTTGTTCGCGCATCGCGACGGCTGTCCGGGTCGTACGCGAGAGCCTTTGATTGCGCGCTACGCGGGAAATGGTTGTCTTGTCTTTATTTCTTAATTTAGTTTGTTAAGACTTTGTTAACCGTAACAAACTGCGCTGACGATTCTGGGCAGGAGTGGACGGTGCCAGGGGAGGGGAAGACCGCTGGCTTGGCATCGCGTCGGTCGGCACTCGCCGGACTTCGGGCGAGCACCTTAGGGGGCTTTCGAGTCATGAAGCACTATGAGGATCTCGTTGGCGGAAAGGGCCGCCAGATCTTTTATCGTGCCGAACGTTATCGGGCCGATGATCTACTGAAGGAACTCCCGGCGCTCGTCAGGGTCGACGACGACGCGTTCGCGATACACGACCTGTCGATGAGCGGCATCAGTTTCGTGACCCGCTCCGCCCAGGACTGGATCGATGGCATCGGTCGGCAGATCCCGCTCAACCTGATGCTGGGGGACGTTCCTGTTTTCGAGGGCCAGGGCAAGGTGTGCCGGGTCGAGCCGACCCAAGGCGGCAGCAAGGTCGCGTTACAGCTGACCAGCGGCTATCTCGACGTCCGTGACCTGATCGCGCGCCATGACGCGCTGTCCGTCGACCTGCATATCGGGCGCGGCATCGAGAACCAGATTCATCTGGTGCACCCCGAGTATCGCCGGATCTGCGCCGACGGGCTCTACGCGCTGCGCCAGTGCCGCGAGGTGCTGGACCGTTTCGATCGCCTGCACCAGGGAAACGAGCTTCGCGACAATGCCCGTCTGGACGACATCGCCCACCATTGCGAGACCCGGCTTTTCCCGGAATGGTGGGCGCTGAACCGTCAGGCCCAGGAGATTCTTCGCACGGTGCGCAATGATCCCGAACGGCTGCGCGCCACCAAGAGCTTTACCGAGCATGTCCTGACGCCGGAACTCAATCTCGGGGCAATCTGGAACCGTTCCTACACCAAGCCGCTCGGCTATCCGGGCGACTTCCAGGTCATGAACTACGTCTACAGCCGGCGGCCGGAAGGCGAAACGGCGACCGCCCGCCTCTATCACAAGCTCGGGCTCGAGATCGGCGAGTTCGTCGCCACGCGCATGATCATGATGCAGCGGACGATCGGTGCGGCGATTGCCCGGGGCCGGCCCGATGGCGGCCCGGTCCGCATTGCCAGCCTCGGCTGCGGCCCGGCCCAGGAGGCAGCCAATTACCTCCGTCTCAAGGAACTGCCGAATCCGGTCGACCTGACCCTGATCGACCAGGATCACGATGCGCTCGGCCATGCCTACGAGGCGATCTACCCGCAGGTCATGCGGCACGGCAATCGCGCCGCCGTGCATTGCCTGCATGCCTCCTTCAGCGAACTACTGACTGCCGGGCGGCTGTTTCGCAAGATCCCGCCGCAGGACCTGATCTACTCGGTCGGACTGGTCGACTATCTTAGCCAGAAGCGCGCCTGCAAGCTGGTCGCCGCGCTTTACGAGCATCTGACGCCCGGCGGCACGATCGTCATCGGCAACATGAAGGACGGCCCCGAGGCGGTCGAATGGCCGCTCGAATTCGTCGCCGACTGGAGCCTGATCTACCGGACCGAGGACGACATGCGAGACATGGCCCGCCTCGTCGAGCCGGCCGAGATCCGCGTAAAGGCCGATCCGACCGATAGGGTCTACATGCTCTACGTGACCAAGCCGGAATAGATCCCGCGGCTAGTTGCTGACGGCCGATGGGAGATCGATCTCGGCGTTCTGCGGACAGACGGTTCGATCTGCCGGGAAGCGGGCGACGACCGTCGTGCCAACCCCCAGCTCACTCTCTATCGTCAGGGAGCCTCCGTGCAACTCGAGGATGTTCTTGGTCAGCGGAAGGCCGAGGCCGGTTCCCTCATGGGCACGATTGAGAGCGCTTTCGACCTGAACGAAGGGCGCGATGACCTTCGGGATATCATCCTTGGCAATGCCGATGCCAGTGTCATTGAAGCAGAGATAGATCGCGCCGTCGCCGGACAGGCCCGCCTCGACGGTCACGACGCCGCCCCGCGGCGTGAACTTCACCGCGTTGGAAAGCAGGTTCAGGATGACCTGGGTCAGCAGGCGCCGATCGCAGCGCAACGCCGGCAGGTCGTTCGGAACCTCGAAAGCGACCCGAACCCCGCCCTGGGCGGCCTTGTCGCGGATGATCCGGAGTCCCTGGTTCAGCATGTCGCAGACGTCGATATCCTCTTCCTCGAGCGTCAGCTTCCCTGCTTCCGCCTTCGATAGGTCAAGGATGTCGTTGATGATGTCGAGCAGGTGGGTGCCGCTGACATGAACGTCGGTGGCATAGTCGCGATAGCGTGGCGCGCCGAGGGGGCCGAACAGCTCCTTCGACAGGATTTCCGAGAAGCCGATGATCGCGTTGAGCGGGGTACGCAGCTCATGGCTCATGACGGCGAGGAATTCCGACTTCGCGTGATTGGCCGCCTCGGCCTTCTCGCGAAGGTCTTCCGACCGCTTCTTTTCCTCGCTCAGCAGGGAATTGATGTAGAAGTCGCGGCGCAGTGCCAGTTCCTGGAAGTAGCTCGAATAGATGCCGAGCGCGAGTGTCGACAGGAGGAAGGCATTGTTGCTGAGCAGCGTCAGATGCGGGATCGGGTTGACGATGATCGCGCCGTACTCGTAACAGGCGACGAGCGTGATCGAGGTCGCCGCCGCGTGCCAGAAGCGGAGCGGCAACAGGTTGCAGCAGTAGATCAGGACCGGAATCAGCCCGGCGTAGTAGTAGGAGGCACCGATTTCGCCGGCCGCCATGGTCATGTAGACGATCGAGAAGCCGGTCGCGAACATGCAGATCGCCATGACCCACTGCGCCTGGCGGGCAAAGGCGCTGGAATAGGTCGCAAGCATCGAGATCATGAAGACCGGACAAACCACGCCGTATCGGCTGATCCAGGCGGCGGTCAGGATCTCGGGAACGACGAAGAGATCGAGGATGCCGAACATGGCGTAGATCAGCATCCCGACGAAGAGAGAGAGGCGGACCAGGAACATCGACTGGCGAATGTTTTGCGCCTCGAATCGCTCCTCAAGCTCGTGATCGTCGAACCGTAGCGTCCAGCGATTGATCGGCGGCGACTCCCCCCGCTCGATGCTCGCCGATGTTGGCGGATCGATCAGCATTCAGCCTTTCGCACCCTCTCCGCACCCGATCGGGCGCCATTCTCCCGGTGCCCTCGGTTTTCTGCGGAAATATTAGATTCAGACTGGTAAACAGGTGGTTAATTTTTGCTCTTGTTGCGTGTAACAGCGAGCCCCGCGATGACCAATACTGCTGTAATGATTCATGGCGCGTTCTGCGGCGCCTGGTGTCTTGCGGATTTTGCGGGAAACTTCAACCGACGTGGCTGGCGCTGCATCGTTCCGGACCTCCCCAAACACGGGGAAGGAACGGGAGAGGACGAGCTCGCCCGCCTGAGCCTGGCCGACTACCGACGCGCCATGATCGACCTCGTCGGCTCCCTCGACACACCGCCGGTCATCGTCGGTCATTCGATGGGCGGCCTGATCGCCCAGCAGGTCGCCGCCACGGTACCGGTCCGGGGGCTGGTGCTGCTCGCCCCCGCCTCCCCCTGGGGCGTGGCGCCCACCTCCGAGCACGAGATTGCCGCCGCCAAGGGACTTCTCACGGCCGGCGCGTTCTGGGAACGGGGCTTGAGTCCGGTATTCGAGATTGCCGCGGGCAATTCACTGGACCGGATCCCCGCGCATCGGCAACGGGAACTGTTTGATCGTTTCGGCCCGGAGTCCGGTCAGGCGCTTTTCGAGAGCATGTTGTGGCCACTCGATCTGGCGCGCGCCTCGGCACTTGACCCCGAGGCCGTCCGCTGCCCGACCCTATGGTTCGCCGGCGCGGACGACAAGGTCACGGCCGCCGCGACGATCCAGGCTTCTGCCGATCGTTACGAGCGCGACATACAGGTCAAAGTTCTGCCCGGGCACAGCCATTTCCTGATCGCGGAACCCGGATGGGAACGGATCGCCGACCAAGCCGAGAGATGGGCCGCGGCGCTGCCCTGATGCGGGCTGATCCGGTCAGGCTGCGATCCGGGCCTCGAGCCGCCGGTTCCGCCAGCAGACACCCTGCCAGACCAGCTTGGCAAGCAGCCGGCTGAGCCGCCCCTGCGGGGCGACGTCACAGGCCTTGAGGATCATGGCGACCGCGCGGGCGACATGCCCGTAACGATAGACCCGGCCGGAATAGAGCATGTGCAGGCGGGAATTGCGCTCGCGGTCGTAGGCCGCGTCGGCGTCATTGGCGCTGTAATAGGCATAGGCGATCTCGTCGTCGCCGCTTTCGCGCACGCGAGTAAAGGCAACCCACAACCGCCTGGCCAGGTTCAGCGGCTCGCGTTCACGATAGCGCTTGTAGAACCGGTAGAAGAGTTGGTAGTGGCGGAATTCATCGCCTGCAATGCGGTGGCACAGATCCTTCAGAACCGGCTCGTCTGTGGCATCGCGAATGGCGCTGTAGAAGGACGAGGTCCCGCATTCGACGACACAGCGCGCGATCAGTTCGGCCGACCGGCTGCCCCGGACCGACGTCTCGCTGTCGAGCGCGATCCTGAAACCGTCACGGAAACGGCGCAGACTGTCCTCGAAATTGAAGGATGGATCGGCAAGTTCGGCCCACCGGCCGAGCGCGCGGCCGTGCTGTTCCTCTTCCTCGCCCCAGTTTCGCGCCGCGTCACGAAACGCGACGTCGTCCCGGAAGACAGTGTCAAGATAGCGCACGTAATCGGACGAGTTGACCTCGACCAGGGCCGCTGCCTTGACGATCGACAGGACGTCATTGTCTATCTTGCCGGCATCGAACCGATCCCAGGGAATCGTCTCGAGTGTCCAGTGCTTATCCATAGCCTGTGTATACTATAAAGAAAAACGGCACGCATCATCTGCCGCGACACCCGAACAGGGCAGCGCGGCCAGGCGGCCCGGCACCGGCAGCAAGAAAAGCCGGCCCCGCTCCGGGACCGGGGTGATTCGCCTAGTGAACGCGTGTTTCGTAGATGAGTTCCAGCACGTCGACGCGCTCCTGGGCCTTGCGGACCAGTTCGTCCTCGCTCATGTCGGCGGCGGCGGCCTTAGCCTCCTTGATAAGGTCGAGCATGCGGTTCTCGTCGAGCTCACTGGCCGGGAAGGCCCGCTCGGCAAGGATCACCAGGCGATCGGCGACCACCTGGGCGAAACCGCCATCAACGAAGATCTCGGTCTCGACCCGGTCACCGGAATAGACCTCGATCACACCCGGCCGCAGGGTGGAGATCAGCGGCGCATGGCTCGGAAGCACCGCGAAATCGCCTTCAACGCCGGGGACGACGACCATGTCGTAATCCCCGGAGAGAAGAATCCGTTCCGGCGAAACGAGTTCGAAGGTCAGCCTGTCGGCCATTGCAAGCTCCTGTCAGACGGAATGGGCTCAGGCCGCTTCGGCCGCCATCCGTTTGCCCTTCTCGACCGCGTCCTCGATGGTGCCGACCATGTAGAAGGCATTCTCGGGCAGGTGATCGTGCTTGCCGGCACAAATCTCCTCGAAGCCCTTGATGGTGTCTTCGAGGCTGACGAATACGCCCGGGAAACCCGTGAAGACTTCGGCGACGTGGAACGGCTGGCTGAGGAAGCGCTGAATTTTCCGAGCCCGCGACACGGTCAGCTTGTCCTCTTCCGACAGCTCGTCCATGCCCAGGATCGCGATGATGTCCTGCAGCGACTTGTAGGTCTGCAGGATCTCCTGCACCTGGCGGGCAATGTTGTAGTGACGCTCGCCGACGACGCGCGGGTCGAGCATGCGCGAGGTCGAATCGAGCGGGTCCACGGCCGGATAGATGCCGAGTTCCGCGATCGAGCGCGACAGCACCGTCGTCGCGTCCAGATGCGAGAAGGAGGTCGCCGGCGCCGGATCGGTCAAGTCGTCGGCAGGCACGTAGATCGCCTGCACCGACGTGATCGAACCCTTGTTCGTCGTGGTGATCCGCTCCTGCAGCGCACCCATGTCGGTGGCCAGCGTCGGCTGGTAGCCCACGGCCGAGGGAATACGGCCGAGCAGCGCGGACACTTCCGAACCGGCCTGGGTGAAGCGGAAGATGTTGTCGACGAAGAAGAGCACGTCCTGGCCTTCCTCATCGCGGAAATACTCGGCGAGCGTCAGACCCGACAGGCCGACGCGGGCACGGGCTCCCGGCGGCTCGTTCATCTGGCCATAGACCAGCGCCACCTTGGATTCGCCCTCGAGGTCGATAACCCCCGATTCGATCATCTCGTGATAGAGGTCGTTGCCCTCGCGGGTCCGCTCGCCGACACCGGCGAACACCGACACGCCGCCGTGGCCCTTCGCAACGTTGTTGATCAGTTCCTGGATGAGCACCGTCTTGCCGACGCCGGCGCCGCCGAACAGGCCAATCTTGCCGCCGCGCGCATACGGCGCGAGCATGTCGACGACCTTGATGCCGGTGACCAGGATCTGCGCTTCCGTCGACTGGTCGACGAAGGCCGGCGCCGGAGCATGGATCGGCGCGCGGCGCTTGGTCTTCACTGGACCGCGCTCGTCAACCGGATCGCCAACCACGTTCAGAATGCGGCCGAGCGTCTCCGGGCCAACGGGGACGCTGATCGCGTCGCCGGTATCGGTCACTTCCTGACCGCGGACCAGACCCTCAGTGGTGTCCATGGCGATCGTGCGCACGGTCTTCTCGCCGAGATGCTGCGCCACTTCCAGCACAAGCCTGCCGCCGTCCCTCTCGCAATGGAGCGCGTTCAGGATTGCCGGCAGAGCCCCTTCAAATTGCACGTCGACGACCGCGCCCATGACCTGCGTGATCTTCCCGACAATGTTCGTAGCCATCGCTATGCTCCTAAGCGCTAACGCGTTCTTTTATGACGTTGCGTCCGACCCTGGCTAAACCGCCTCGGCGCCGGAAATAATCTCTGTCAGTTCCGTGGTGATCGCCGCCTGACGCTCGCGGTTGTACCGGAGGGTCAGCTTGTCGATCATATCGCCCGCGTTCCGGGTCGCATTGTCCATTGCCGTCATCCGGGCGCCCTGCTCGGATGCCGCATTCTCAAGCAACGCCTTGAAGACCTGTACCGACAGATTGCGCGGCAGCAGGTCCGCCAGAATCTCTTCCTCGTCCGGCTCGAACTCGAAGGCGGCACCGTCGAGCGCGGCTTCCAGCGATTCGCCGTTCTCCGGCAACTCGACCGGGATCAGCCGTTGCGGCGTCACCACCTGGGAAAGCACCGAATGGAAGGCATTGTAATAGATCGTGCAGACGTCGAATTCGCCGGCCTCGAACAGCTTCATGACGGTCATCGCGACTTCGTGCGCCTGCTCGAAGCCGATATTGCGGACGGAGCCGAAGTCGGTCCGCTCGATCACCAGATTGCCATGGTTACGACGAACGACGTCATATCCCTTCTTGCCCACGCAGAAGATCTTGACCGTCTTTCCCTCGGCCTGAAGCGCGTCGACACGACGCAACGCGGCCCGGACGATGGACGAGTTGAAGGCACCGCAAAGGCCGCGTTCGGCCGTCGCAATCACCAGCAGATGCGTCTGATCCCCGCCGGTACCGGCAAGCAGCCGGGGCGCGTCGTCACGCCCGACCATGCCGGCGCCGAGAGCGCCCATCATCTGCCCCATCATTTCGGCATAGGGCCGCCCGCGCTCCGCCGCTTCCTGGGCGCGGCGCAGCTTCGAGGCGGCGACCATCTTCATCGCCTTGGTGATCTTCTGCGTCGACTTGACGCTGTTGATCCGGACTTTGAGCGCCTTGAGATTGGCCATGGACTGGGCCTTCTATTCGAACTAGCGAGCCGGCGGACTTAGCCGAAAGTACGGGCGAATTCACCGACGATCTTCTCGATCTTCTGATCGAGTTCGTCGGAGAGTGCCTGCTTTTCCCGAATCTCGGCAAACACGTCTTCATGCTTGCTGTGCATCTCGTCGAGCAGGGCCGCTTCGAAACGGGTCACCTCGCGGACGGCGATCTTGTCCAGATGGCCGCGAACGCCGGCAAAGATCGAGACGACCTGCTCTTCCATCGCCAGCGGCGAATACTGGTTCTGCTTCAGCAGCTCGGTCAGACGGGCGCCACGGGCCAGCAGCCGCTGGGTCGAGGCGTCCAGATCGGAGCCGAACTGGGCAAAGGCGGCCATCTCGCGATACTGCGCGAGCTCGAGCTTGATCTTGCCGGCAACCTGGCGCATTGCCTTGGTCTGCGCGGCGGAACCCACGCGGGAAACCGACAGGCCGACGTTAATGGCCGGGCGGATGCCCTGGTAGAAAAGCTCGGTCTCGAGGAAGATCTGGCCGTCGGTGATCGAGATCACGTTGGTCGGGATATAGGCCGAAACGTCACCGGCCTGGGTCTCGATGACCGGCAGCGCCGTCAGCGATCCGGAACCGCTTTCCTCGTTCATCTTCGCGGCCCGTTCGAGCAGGCGCGAATGCAGATAGAACACGTCGCCCGGATAGGCCTCACGTCCCGGCGGGCGGCGAAGCAGCAGCGACAGCTGACGGTAGGACACGGCCTGCTTCGACAGATCGTCGTAGATGATGACCGCGTGCATACCGTTGTCGCGGAAGTACTCGCCCATCACGCAGCCGACGAACGGCGCCAGATACTGCAGCGGGGCCGGCTCGGAAGCGGTCGCCGCGACGACGATGGTATAATCCATCGCGCCCTGATCCTGCAGCGTCTTCACGACCTGCGCGACCGTCGAGCGCTTCTGGCCGATGGCAACGTAAATGCAGTAGAGCTTCTTCGACTCGTCGTCGCCCGCGTTGATGCCCTTCTGGTTGATGATCGTGTCGATGGCGACGGCCGTCTTGCCGGTCTGCCGATCGCCGATGATCAGTTCGCGCTGGCCGCGCCCGATCGGCACCAGCGCGTCGAGCGCCTTCAGGCCGGTCTGCACCGGCTCGTGCACCGACTTGCGGGGAATGATGCCCGGCGCCTTGACGTCTGCCCGGCGACGCTCGGCGCCCTCGATCGGACCCTTGCCGTCGATCGGGTTGCCGAGACCGTCGACGACGCGGCCAAGCAGGCCCTTGCCGACCGGCGCATCGACGATGGCGCCCGTGCGCTTGACGATGTCGCCTTCCTTGATGGCGCTGTCGTTGCCGAGAATGACGACGCCGACATTGTCGGTTTCGAGGTTGAGTGCCAGCCCTTTCACGCCGCCCGGAAACTCGACCATTTCACCGGCCTGGACCTTGTCGAGGCCGTAAACGCGAGCGATGCCGTCACCGACCGACAGCACCTGCCCGACTTCCGAGACTTCGGCCTCGGCGTCGAAATTGGCAATCTGCTGTTTCAGGATCTGGGAAATCTCTGCGGCGCGAATGTCCATCACGCAATCCCTTTCATCGCGTACTTGAGATTCTGGAGTTTCGTGCGGACGGATGCGTCCACCATGCGCGAGCCGACCTGAACGATCAGCCCGCCGATCAAACTTTCATCGACGCTCGCCTCGACATTGACGTCGCGGCCCATGGCCCCGGCGAGCTGCTTCTTCAGCGCCTCGAGCTGGGTCTTGGTAAGCGCCTTCGCCGAAGTCACCGACGCCGCGATCTCGCCCCGGTGGGCGGCCAGCAGGCGGCGATAGCCTTCGATCATTTCGGAGAGGACGAAGAGGCGGCGGTTGCGCGCCACGACACCGATGAACTTGCGCACCGTGTCGCCGGTACCGAGCGCTTCCAGGACCGCCAGCATGGCCGCGGACTGGGCCTCTCGGCTGACCAGCGGGCTGCGCACCAGACGCCTGAGGTCCTCGCTCTCGGCGAGCGCGGCCTTGACGGTGGCGAGATCACCCGCAACGTCGTCCAACGCCTTCGCCTCGTTGGCGAGTTCAAATAATGCTGTCGCGTAGCGACCGGCAATGCCGCCCACGATTGACGATTCGGCCGTCAAGTATCCGACCTCCAGACCCGGTAAGGAGAAAGCGCGTAGCGCTTTGGTTTCCCACACAAAACCCTCCCGGCAAGGCACGTCTGAAGCGGCCTCGGCAGGAAGGCATCGGGGTTCTAGCACAGGCATCCCCGGTGCGCAACCGGACTCGGACGCGGTTTCGCGGGTCATTCGCGATGGCCGTTGAAGGGCCCGCCCGACGACGCTTCGGGGCAGCGAAATCCCGGCTTTCCAGGGCTCGCCTCACATGAAGGAATAGGGATCGATATCGACCTGCAAGCGGACATTGGCCGGAACCTGCACGCGCGAAAGCCAGCGCCGCGTAACCGTCTGCACATTGACGTCGCGCCCGGCTCGCAGCAGCAGGCGAAAACGGTGCCGGCCACGCAGCAGCGCCAGTGGCGCAGGCGCCGGCCCGAAGACCTGGCAGCCCGCCTCCCGCGGCGCCTTGCGCGCAAGGTCGCGGGCGACCCCGCCGGCGGCCGCGCCCTCGCCCGCCGACACGATGATCGCCACCAGTCGGCTGAAGGGCGGCATGCCCGCCGCCTGGCGTCCTTCCATCTCGCTTTCGATGAAGCGGCCCGGATCGCCGGCGCCAAGGGCGGCGATGACCGGATGCTCGGGCATCCAGGTCTGCAGGATGACGCGGCCCGGCCGCTCGGCCCGGCCAGCCCGGCCGGCGACCTGGGATATGAGCTGGTAGGTCCGCTCCCCGGCGCGAAGATCGCCGCCTTTCAGGCCGAGATCGGCATCGACAACGCCGACCAGGGTCAGGTACGGAAAATGGTGCCCCTTGGCCACGATCTGGGTGCCGATCAGGAGATCAATCTCGCGCCGCTCGACCGACGCCACCATCTCCGCAACCGCTTTCGGGCCACGCAGCGTGTCACTGGCCATCATCGCCAGCCGCGCCTCCGGGAAGCGCGCCGCCGCTTCCTCGGCCAGCCGCTCGATGCCGGGGCCGCAGGCCTTGAAGCTCTCATCCGCCTCGCATTCAGGGCATTGCTTCGGGAGGCCGCCTGAAAAGCCGCAGTGATGGCATTGCAGGCGCCCGATCAGCCGGTGTTCGACCAGCCAGGCGGAACAGTTCGGGCATTCCAGGCGGTGGCCGCAGGCGCCGCAGAGGGTCAGCGGCGCATAACCGCGCCGGTTCAGGAACAGCATTGCCTGTTCACCGGCGGCGAGCGTTTCCTCGAGCGCGGCGACCAGCGGCGGGCTCAGCCATTCCTGGCGCCCCGGCGGGGTCTTCCGCAGGTCGACCAGGGCAACGTCCGGCAACTCCGCGACACCGTGACGGCTCGGCATGTGGAGATGGCAATAGCGTCCGGATCGCGCGTTGGCGAGCGTCTCCAGCGCCGGCGTCGCGGTCGCCAGAACCGCCGGGCAGTCGTTGAGCCGGGCCCGCACGACCGCCATGTCGCGGGCATTGTAGGCGACGCCGTCCTCCTGCTTGTAGGCGGCGTCATGTTCCTCGTCGACGACGATCAGGCCGAGCGCCCGGAAGGGCAGGAACAGCGCCGAGCGGGCGCCGACCAGCACCCGGACGCGGCCGTCGGCGATGCCGCGCCAGACCCGGCGCCGTTCGCCGCGGGTCAGTTCCGAATGCCAGGCGGCGGGCGCCGCTCCGAATCGCGCCTCGAAGCGGTCGAGCCACTGCGCGGTGAGGGCGATCTCCGGCAACATCACCAGAACCTGGCGCCCGGCCTCCAGCGCCGCCGCGATCGCTTCGAAATAGACCTCGGTCTTGCCCGAGCCCGTGACCCCTTCGAGCAGCGTGACGGCAAACCTGCCGGCCTCGACCTGGCCGACCAGAGCACCAGCGGCGGCATCCTGCGCTTCCGAGAGCGTCGGTCCCGGGTGATCGCCGCGCGGCTCGGCGAACGGCGCTTCGGCGGCAAGCTGCACCGTCTCGAAACTGCCCGCCGATGCGAGGCCGTTAGCGACGCCCGCCCCGACGCCAGCCAGTTCCGCGATTTCCGAGGCGGTCCGCGCCAGTCCGTCGGCCATCAGTTCGAGCACGCGCGACCGGGGACCGGTCATCCGTTCGGGCGGCGGCCCGGCCAGCCGATAGGCCTTGCGGCCGGCTGCCGGCTCCAGCGCCTCGGGAACCGGGAAACACATGCGCAGCACCGCGCCGGGCGGGCTCAGCGTGTAGCCCGCGACCCAGTCGACCAGCCGGCGCAGTTCGTCCCGCATCGGCGCACTGTCAATCCGGGCCGCGACCGGACGCAGCTTGGCCGACGCCACCTCGCCCGACGCCGGTCCCCAGACCACGCCCATGACCTCGCGCTTGCCGAGCGGCGCCATCACGATGTCGCCCGGAGCGAGATCGAGATCGTCCGGCACCAGATAGTCGTAGGCACCGGCGAGCGGCAGCGGCAACAGCACGCTGACGCTGTCTCGCGACGCGGTGGACCGGGTTCCGGGATTATCGAAGGGCAGTTCGACCATGCCCCCGTTTAGCGCGCCGGACCGGCCGTCCCAAGGATAAAGCGTGGACCGGAAAGCCTTCAGTCGTCAGCAAGGCGAATGACGATCCGTTCCTTGCCCTTGCCGATATTGTCGCGCTTGCAGGCGATCCGACCGACCTCGCCGGTCCGCTTCAGATGCGTGCCGCCACACGGCACGGCCGCGAATCCGGGGATGCGCCAGAAGCGGCGCTCGGCCGCCTCGTCGCTGAAGGCGCTCTCGATCGCAAGGTCGTCGGCGACGATCGCATTCGCCGCCTCCTCCAGTGCGGGCAGCGCCGGTCCGATCGACCGGTCGAGGCGGAAATCGATCCGCGCCTTCTCGGCGGCGATATGGGCGCCGATCTTCTCGATCGGGGCGAGGTCGCGATAGACCAGCTCGAGGACGATCTCGGCGGCGAAATGCAGGCGCATCAAGCGCCGCCGCCGCTCCCCGTCGATGGCGATGGTCACGTTCATGCCCGGGGCAAGGCCATGACCCTCGGCCAGGCTGTAGACGATTTCTCGGCCGACCTTCCGGGCCTCGCGGACCGCGACCCCGCCGATCGTGCCCCGGTCGCTCTCCTGCCCGCCCGATTCGGCATAGAAGATGGTCCGGTCGAGCGTGACGTCCGCGCCGTCGACCAGAACGACGCGGGCCGTCGCTTCGGTGAGATAGGGATCGATCCAGAAAAGCTTTTCCGTCATGACAGTTCGCAGGCTCGCCGCTGCCGCATCCCGGCCGCGCCTCACTTTATCTCGCGCCGCCGGGGCGGCAAGCGGCGAATCAGGTGCGGCCGCTCGCGGGAAGCTGGCCAAGCCCGCGTGTCTGCAGGACCGCGTAGACAAGAACAGCAAGTGCGACCGCGACAACGGCGATGGCGCCCAGGCCCGTAAATTGCTCCCCGGCCAGGACGAGTAGCAGGACGCTGCCGGCGACCCAGCCGAAATCGGCGGCGATGATCGCCTTGATGGCGGCGCGCCAGTGCAGCTTGCGGCGCGCGACATAGAGGACATCGGCGGCGAACAGCAGCAGCCCGACGCCGACAATCCGCAGCCACCCGGCGGCATCGAGACCGAGCAGCGTGAACGGGGCGGCGAAAAAGAGCGATGCGAGCGTCCCGGCGAAAGTCACCAGGGCAAGACCGCAGAGCGCCGACGACAGGGCGTTGACGGCAAGGACAGCGGCAAGCGGTGAAGTGGATTTCGATCCGACGGACATCTGTGCCTCCGGTTGCTGGTGTATGATGAGCGGATGTTCGACCCTGCCGACGGCCGTCGACAATTACCCGCCAGGTAGGGGAAACTGGCCGGTGAGGCCGGGGTTAACTCCTTGCCCGCTCAGCCCCTTGCGTTTATTGAGAGGCGCGACGCAGCAGTACGGAAAGCCGCCATGAAGTTCTTCGTCGATACCGCCGATGTAGCCGAGATTCGCGAGCTGGCGGATGCCGGTCTCGTCGATGGCGTGACCACCAACCCCTCGCTGGTTGCCAAGAGCGGCCGCGACTTCTTCGAGGTCGTGCAGGAGATCTGCGGCATCGTCGAGGGTCCGGTCAGCGCGGAAGTAACCGCGACGGACGCGGACACGATGCTGAAGGAGGGCCGGAAGCTCGCCGAACTGGCCGACAATATCGCCGTCAAGGTGCCGCTCACCCGGGACGGGCTGAAGGTCTGCAAGGCGCTCAGCGAAGCCGGCACGATGGTCAACGTGACGCTATGCTTCTCGCCGGCCCAGGCGCTGCTCGCCGCCAAGGCGGGCGCCACCTTCATCTCGCCCTTCGTCGGCCGGCTGGACGATATCGGCCAGGACGGCATGGGCCTGATCGGCGAGATTATCGAGATCTACGACAACTACCCCGAACTCACCACCGAGGTGCTGGTCGCCTCGATTCGCCATCCGGGCCACATCATCGAGGCGGCCAAGCTCGGCGCCGATGTCTGCACGGTGCCGCCGGCGGTGATCTGGAAGCTGTTCGACCACCCGCTCACCGACAAGGGCCTCGCGGCCTTCCTTGCCGACTGGGAAAAGACCGGCCAGTCGATCCTGGAGCGGAAGCCGTGAAGCAGGGCGACCGCCCCGCCGACGACCCCGACGGTGACACCCCGCGCGAGCTCGCGCCGGAAGAGGTCGCCGACTGGCTGACCCGCCATCCGAACTTCCTGGTCGAGAATCCGGATCTGCTCGCGATCCTGACGCCGCCGGAGCATCGCCGGGGCGAGGCGGTTCTCGACATGCAGCGTTTCATGCTGGAGAAGCTGCGTAGCGAGCTCGACATCATGCGCTCGACCCAGGGCGAGCTGATCGCCACGACGCGCTCGAACATGTCGAGCCAGACCCAGATCCATGCCGCCGTGCTTGGCCTGCTGTCGGCCGGCGATCTCGAGCACCTGATCCACACCATGACCCAGGACTTCACGGAGATCCTGGATGTCGATGCGGTTTCGCTTTGCGTCGAGACCAATTCGCGATCGCCGCTGGCCACCGTCGACGGGGTCACCCGCCTGCCGCGCGGCACGATCGAGGACCTGATGGGCGAGGACCGACGCATCCTGCTCCGCGACAACACCGGGCCGGACCGGATGCTGTTCGGACCGGCCGCCGATCTCGTCCGCTCGGACGCGCTGGTCCGTCTGGTCCTGCCGAACCGGGCCGGCGAGGGCATGATCGCGATCGGCAGCCGGACGCCGGCCCGCTTCCATCCCGGACAGGGCTCGGAGTTACTGGCCTTCCTCGCCCGGGTCGTCGAGGATTCGATCAGATTGTGGCTGGAACGAAACGAGGACTAGGCCTCGCGGCCGCCCCGGATCTCGCCGCGGCGGTGCGCGCCTGGCAGGACTGGATCGCCGACGAACGGGCGCTCAGCGCCAACACGATCGAAGCCTACAGCCGCGACTTCCGGCGGTTTCTCACCTTCCTCACCGATCACCTGGGAAACGAACCCGACATCGCGGCGCTCGCCGCCCTCCGGCCGGGCGATTTCCGCGCCTTCCTGGCGCGCTGCCGGTCGGAGGGGCTGGAGGCACGCGGCCGGGCCCGGGCGCTCTCGGCACTGAAAAGCTTCTTCCGCCGGCAGGCCCGCCTCGGAATACTGAACAACCCGGCCCTCGATGCGGTCGGCGCGCCGCGTCTCCCCGTCTCGCTGCCGCGCGCGCTGGCGCCCGAGGCGGCCCGCGCGACACTTGCCAGCGCCAGCGAACTGGCGCCGCAGAACTGGGTCGGCCTGCGCAATATCGCGATCCTCACCCTGCTATACGGCGCCGGGCTGCGAATCGGCGAGGCGCTCGCGCTGGATCGCCGGCGGGCGCCTTTCGGCGGCACGCTGATTGTCCGCGGCAAGGGTGACAAGGAACGCATGGTCCCGATCCTGCCGATCATCGAGGAAGCGGTCGCCGCCTATCTCGCCGCCTGTCCGTTCGCCCTCGGACCGGAGGATCCGCTCTTCGTCGGCGTCCGCGGCAAGCGGCTGAACGCCCGGATCGTGCAGGGGTTGATGGTCGAGTTGCGTGGCCTGCTCGGCCTGCCGCCCGGGGCCACGCCGCACGCGCTCCGCCATTCCTTCGCGACCCATCTTCTGGCGGGCGGCGCCGATCTGCGCAGCATCCAGGAATTGCTCGGCCATGCCTCGCTGTCGACCACGCAGCGCTATACCGATGTCGACGAGGCGGCCTTGCTCCGGGCCTATGACTCGGCGCATCCGCGCGCCCGGAACTAGTCGTCGGCGCGACGCCCCAGAAGCCAGAGGACGAGCGGCCCGAGGGCGACGCCGAGCGCCAGGGTCGCGAAGCAGAGTCCCCAGCCGAGCGTGCTCTGCTTGCCGCCGCCCAGGTCCAGCATGACGCCGGAGATCAGCGGTCCGATCATCGCGAAGCCGAAGCCGATGAACGAATGCATCGCCATGGTGACGCCCTGTTCGCCCTTGCGCGCAGCGACCACGGCGCCGGCAGTCAGCGTCGCCGATTCACCGGTGACGAAGATCCCGTAGATCGTCGCAATGGTGGCGACCAGCAGGAAGGGCAGTCCGGCCGCGAAGCCGAAGACCGGCGCCAGCAAGGCCGAGCCCAGCATGATCCCGATCGCGACCCGTCGTCGGCCGTACTTGCGCGCCAGCTCGTTGCCGAGAATGCTCGCCGGCAGGCCCAGCATGACGACGAAGGTGGCCAGCGCGGTGACATCGAGCCAGCCGGGCGCCGCCGCCAGGCTCGCGGCGAAGGCCAGATAGGCGACCAGCCAGGCGCGGTAGCTCATCAGCTCGAAGCAATGCGCCGCGTAGGCGAGGATGAAGCTCATCGCCGGCCGGTTGGAAAGTACCGGCCGGGCATCCAGCACCTGGCGCAGCGGACGGCGCGGCGGCGCCGGTCGCGGCTTCAGGCAGAATGCCATGATCAGGAAGGCAAGTGGCGGCCCCGCGGCGGCGGCAAGGGCACCGACCTGCCAGCCGCCCATGGCTTCGAAGCTGCCGGTCAGCCAGAACGAGGCGCCGGTGCCGATCGAGAAGCTGGCGGTATAGAAGGCGACCGCCCGCGTACGGCTCGCTTCGGGCAGACGGTCGGTCAGGGCGCGAAGCCCGGTCATATAGGTTCCGGCGAGGCCGACACCGGAGACGAAGCGCCAGAAGGAGGCGCTCCAGAAGCCCTCGGCATGCCAGGCGAATCCGAGCGCGCCCGCGGTCGCGATCACCGCCCCGATCATGAAGATCCGGCGCGCATCGATCCGGTCGGTGAGGCTGACCAGTACCGGGACGGCAGCCATGTAGCCGCCGTAATAGAGGCCGTTGACCCAGCCGGCCTCGCTGCCGGTCAGATGCCAGAGATCGAAGAACGTCGGCAGCATCGCCGAGAAGGTCGCAAAGCCCGCAAGCGAGGCGACGAGCGCGGCCGCGACCGCGCCGATCATCACGCTGGCATTCATGCCCGTCGGCGCCCGTTCGTCACCGTTTCAGACCGCCGAGAGTGCCGACGGTCGGGTCACATCTGCCGCGACAGCTTGTCGACGTTGAGCGCCGCCTCGCGGACCGCCTCGTTGAGGGTCGGATGGGCGTGGCAGGTGCGCGCGATATCCTCGGCCGAAGCACCGAACTCCATGGCGAGAACCGCCTCGTGGATCATGTTGCCGGCTTCCGGGCCAATGATATGGACGCCCAGGACCCGGTCGGTGCGGGCATCGGCGAGGACCTTCACCATCCCCTCGGTATCGCCGTTCGCGCGCGCCCGGCTGTTGGCGCTGAACGGGAACTTGCCGACCTTGTAGTCTGTCCCGGCTTCCTTGAGCTGTTCTTCCGTCTTGCCGACGGTGGCGCATTCCGGCCAGGTGTAGACGACGCCCGGAATGACGTCGTAGTTCATGTGCGGCTTCTGTCCGGACAGCATCTCGGCCAGCACGACGCCCTCTTCCTCGGCCTTGTGGGCAAGCATCGGCCCGTCGATCACGTCGCCGATCGCGTAAACGCCCTCGGCGCTGGTCCGATAATGGTCGTCGACCTTGACCCGACCGCGATCGGTCAGGGCGATGCCGGCAGTCTCGAGCCCGAGACCTTCGACATAGGGCCGGCGGCCGATCGAGACGAGCACCACGTCCGCCTTCAGCGTCTCCGCCTCGCCGCCCTTGGCAGGCTCCAGGGTCAGCGTGACGCCGGCCCGCGCTGACTTGGCGGCGGTGACCTTCTTGCCGAGCCGGAACTCGATCCCCTGCTTCTTCAGGATGCGCTGCATCGTCTTGGCGATCTCGGCATCCATGCCCGGCAGGATGCGATCGAGGAATTCCACCACCGTGACCTTGGCGCCAAGCCGGCGCCACACGGTCCCCAGCTCGAGCCCGATATAGCCGGCGCCGATGACGACCAGTTCCTTCGGCACCTTCGGCAGCGCGAGGCCTCCGGTCGAGGAGACGATCTTCTTTTCGTCGATCTCGACACCGGGGAGCGGCATCACCTCGGAACCGGTCGAGAGCACGATATGCTTCGCCTTCAGGGTGCCGGCGTCCGGCCCCTCGATCTTGATCCGGCCGCCGCCGAGCAGCGTCCCCCTCCCCTTGATGTAGCTGACCTTGTTCTTCTTGAAGAGGAATTCGATGCCCTGGGTTAGGCCGTCGACGACCTTGTCCTTCCGCGCCAGCATCGTCTTCAGGTCGAGCTTCAGCCCGCTGACCGCGACGCCGTGCTCGGCCAGCGCATGCTCGGCCTCGGCATATTTCTCGGACGACTGCAGCAAGGCCTTGGAAGGGATGCACCCGACATTCAGGCAGGTCCCGCCGAGCGCTCCGCGCATTTCCACGCAGGCCGTCTTCAGGCCGAGCTGGCCGGCGCGGATGGCGCCGGTATAGCCTCCGGGACCGCCGCCGATGAAGACGACGTCGAATTCTTGATCGCTCATGGGTCAGTTCCCTTCAGGCGGCGCGCGTCTAGAGATCGAGCAGCAGGCGCCGCGGATCCTCGAGATTTTCCTTGATGCGGACAAGCGTGGTCACCGCTTCCCGGCCATCCACGATGCGATGGTCGTAGGAGAGCGCCAGATACATCATCGGGCGCACGACCACCTGGCCGTCGACGACCATCGGCCTCTGCTGCACCTTGTGCATGCCGAGAATGGCCGATTGCGGCGGATTGAGAATCGGCGTCGAGAGCAGCGAGCCGTAAACCCCGCCGTTGGAGATCGTGAAGGTCCCGCCCTGCAGGTCGTCAAGGCCGAGCTTCCCGTCACGGGCCTTCTTGCCGAGGGCGCCGATGGTCTGCTCGATCTCGGCGAAGCCGAGCTTGTCGGCATCGCGGAGCACCGGCACCACCAGGCCCGACGGGGTGCCGACGGCGACGCCGATATTGTAGTAGTTCTTGTAGACGATCTCGTCGCCCTCGATCTCCGCATTGACCGCCGGCAGCTCCTTCAGCGCCGCGATCGAGGCCTTGACGAAGAACGACATGAAGCCGAGACGAACACCGTGCTTCTTCTCGAAGCTCTCGCGGTATTCGTTGCGCACCTCCATCATCGAGGTCATGTCGACCTCGTTGAAGGTGGTCAGCATGGCAGCGGTGTTCTGGGCTTCCTTCAGCCGCTCGGCGATCCGCTGACGGAGCCGGCTCATCCGCACGCGCTCCTCCCGATCGGCATCGGGGCGCGGGCCGGCCGGCTTGGCCGGGGCCTTCGCCGCCGGCGCCGGAGCGGCGGACGGGGCCGGCTTCTCCATATGGGCGATGACATCGCCCTTGGTGACCCGGCCGTCCTTGCCCGTTCCTTCGATCGCCGCGGCGTCCAGCCCCTTCTCGGCGATCAGCTTCGCTGCCGCGGGCATCACGGCGGCGCCGTCGGCCGGTGCCGTCGGTGCCTCGCTCGCGGCCTTCGGCGCATCCTGGCTCGCCGCCTTCGCCGCCGGTGAGGATTCCTTCGCCTTTGCGGTCCGGGCGGCGGCCGGGGCGGCCTTGCCGCTCTTGTCGATCGAGCCGATCAGCGCGCCGACCTCGACCGTCTCGCCCTCCGCGGCGACGATCTCGGTCAGCGTGCCTGCCTCGGCCGCATTCACCTCGACAGTGACCTTGTCGGTCTCCAGCTCGACCAGCGGCTCGTCACGGGCGACGGCCTCGCCGACCTTCTTAAACCATTGTCCGATTGTCGCCTCGGTCACCGATTCGCCGAGCGTCGGGACACGGATTTCGACGGTCATGTCAGTTCTTCCCCTTCGGCCCCTCGAGGGCTTCGCTAATCAGTGCGTTCTGTTCCGCATTGTGCTGTTTCAGGAGGCCGGTCGCGGTCGAGGCGGAAGCGGCCCGTCCGGCATAGCGAGCGCGCTTGACATGCTTCATGCCGACATTGGCGAAGACCTGCTCGAGTTCCGGTTCGACGAAGAACCAGGCGCCCATGTTCTTCGGCTCCTCCTGGCACCAGACGACATCCTTGACGTGCTTCAGTTCCTCTAGCTCCTGCGCGAGCGCCTCGTGCGGGAACGGGTAGAGCTGCTCCAGGCGGAGGAAATAGACGTCGTCGAGACCCTTGGCATCGCGCGCCTCGCGCAGGTCGTAGTAGACCTTTCCGGAGCAGAGCACGAGCTTCTTCACGCCCTTCAGGCTGGTCGGGCGGTCGTTGTCGAAGAGCACCCGATGGAAGGACGAACCGGGGCCCATCTCCTCCAGCGTCGAGACACACATCTTGTGGCGAAGCAGCGACTTCGGCGCCATCACGACCAGCGGCTTGCGGAAGCGGCGGTGGATCTGTCGGCGCAGCGCATGGAAATAGTTCGCCGGCGTGGTGATGTTGCAGACCTGCATGTTGTCCTCGGCGCAGAGCTGCAGGAAGCGCTCGAGCCGGGCCGACGAATGTTCCGGTCCGTTGCCCTCGTAGCCGTGCGGGAGCAGCATCACGAGACCCGACATGCGAAGCCACTTGGCCTCACCGCTCGCCAGGAACTGGTCGATGATGACCTGGGCGCCGTTCGCGAAATCGCCGAACTGCGCCTCCCAGATCACGAGCGCCTTCGGATCGGCGAGGCTGTAACCATATTCGAACCCGAGCACCGCGGCCTCGGAGAGCATCGAATCGATGACCTCGAAATTGGCCTGCTCACCGCCGAGATTACTGAGCGGGATGAAGCGATCCTCGGTCTCCTGGTCGACCAGTACCGCGTGCCGCTGCGAGAAGGTCCCGCGCCCGGAATCTTGGCCCGACAGACGTACCGGGTAGCCTTCCTTCAGGATGGTCGCGAAGGCGAGTGCCTCGCCGGTCGCCCAGTCGATCCCCTCGCCGGCCTCGATGGTCTTCAGCTTGTTGCGGAGAATGCGGCTGAGTGTCCGGTGCAGGTTGAAATTCTCCGGCACCTTGCAGAGTGCCTGGCCAAGCTCTCGCAACGTGTCGACAGAGACCGCCGTCTTGCCCCGGCGCGGCCCGGTTTCCGCACGCTCGAAGTCCGACCAGCGGCCGTCGAACCAGTCCGCTTTGTTCGGCTTGTAGCTGTTGCCGGCCTCGAACTGCTCTTCGAGGAAGGTCTGGAACTCGGCCGTCCAGCGCTCGGGATCGTCCGGCTGGATGACACCTTCGTCGATCAGCTTCTTCGCGTAGATCTCGCAGGTCGTCGGATGTTCGGCGATCCTCCGGTACATCAGCGGCTGCGTGAACATCGGCTCGTCACCTTCGTTGTGACCGTGCCGGCGATAGCAGAACATGTCGATCACGACGTCCGACTGGAATTCCTGGCGGAACTCGACGGCGATCTTGGCGACATGGCAGACCGCTTCCGGATCGTCGCCGTTGACGTGCAGGATCGGCGCCTGGACCATCTTCGCAACGTCCGACGGATACGGCGAGGAGCGCGAGTATTTCGGCGCCGTCGTGAAGCCGATCTGGTTGTTGACGATGAAATGGATCGTGCCCGAGGTCCGGTAGCCCTTGAGCTGGGACAGCCCGAAGCATTCCGCGACCATGCCCTGACCGGCGAACGCCGCGTCGCCATGGATCAGCAGCGGCACCACCATATGCCCGACATGCTGGCCGATCAGCGCCTGCTTGGCGCGGACCTTGCCGATCACGACCGGGTTGACCGCTTCCAGGTGGGACGGGTTGGCGGTCAGCGAGAGATGGACATTGTTGCCGTCGAAGCTGCGGTCCGAGGAGGCGCCGAGGTGATACTTCACGTCGCCCGAACCCTCGACATCCTCCGGATGCGCGGGATTGCCCTGGAATTCCGAGAAGACCGCACGGAACGGCTTCGCCATGACGTTGGTCAGCACGTTGAGCCGGCCGCGGTGCGGCATGCCGAGCACGATCTCGCTGACGCCGAGCTGGCCGGCCCGCTTGATGATCCCCTCGAGCGCCGGGATCAGCGCTTCGCCGCCGTCGAGGCCGAAGCGCTTGGCGCCGGTGTACTTGACGCCCATGAAATGCTCGAGGCCTTCGGACTCGATGATCTTGCGGAGGATCGCGACCTTGCCTTCCGGCGTGAACTTGACCTCCTTGTCGGCACCCTCGATGCGTTCCTGGATCCAGGCCTTCTGTTCCGGATGCTGGATATGCATGAACTCGACGCCGATATTGCCGGCATAAGTTTGCCGGACGATCTCGACGATCTGGCGCATGGTCGCGGTTTCGAGGCCGAGGACATAGTCGATATAGATCTCGCGATCCATATCGGCTTCCTCGAAGCCGTAGGTCTTGGGGTCGAGTTCGGGATGATCGACGCCGACCTCGATCCCGAGCGGGTCGAGATTGGCCATCAGATGGCCGCGCACCCGGTAGGAGCGGATCAGCATCAGCGCCCGCAGCGTGTCGATCGCCGCGGCCCGGGCATTCTGGACCGGAACCCCCTTCTTCTCGGCGCGGATGGCGGCCTTCATCGCCGCCTCGCCGAGAATGCCCTGCTCGTCGTCCAGCCCGACACCGTTACGGGGCGCCCAGGGGGCACCCCGCAATTCGCGTTCAACGGTGATCGCCTCGTCGCCGAGTTGCTGGAAGAACTGCCGCCAACTCGGATCGACCGAGGCCGGATCCTTCAGAAAACGGCCGTGCAGTTCTTCGATGAAGCCGCTGTTGGCACCATACAGAAACGAGGTCACGTTGGATTCCCTGGTCATGCCGGTGTCGCGGCGGCTCTACGCCGCCCGCCTCTTGAATGCCCCATGCTATGGCATTACGGGGCGATCAACGTTGCAAAACCCTTACCAGCGTCGAACCAAGCGCGGACGGGGAATCGGCAACCTCGATTCCCGCACTGCGCATTGCCTCCATCTTGTCTTCGGCACCGCCCTTGCCACCGGAGATGATCGCCCCGGCATGGCCCATGCGACGCCCTGGAGGGGCGGTGACGCCGGCGATGAAGCCGACGACGGGTTTCTTGATCTTCGACTGCTTGATGAACTCGGCCGCCTCTTCTTCCGCGCTGCCGCCGATTTCACCGATCATGATGATCGATTCGGTTTCATCGTCGCCCAGGAACAGTTCCAGGCAGTCGATGAAATTGGTGCCGTTCAGCGGATCGCCGCCGATCCCGATGCAGGTCGTCTGACCGAGCCCGGCCGCCGTCGTCTGGGCGACCGCCTCGTAGGTCAGGGTGCCCGACCGCGAGACGATGCCGACCGTGCCGCGGCGATGGATATGGCCCGGCATGATGCCGATCTTGCATTCGTCGGGGGTGATCACGCCCGGGCAGTTCGGACCGATCAGCCGGGTGCTGGAACCGCTGAGCTTGCGCTTGACCCGCATCATGTCGAGCACCGGAATGCCTTCGGTGATGCAGACCGCGAGCTCGATCCCCGCATCCTCGGCCTCGAGGATCGCGTCGGCCGCGAATGGCGGCGGGACGTAGATCACGCTCGCCGTCGCGCCGGTCTTCTCGACCGCCTCCGCGACCGTATCGAAGACCGGCAGATCGAGATGGGTGGTTCCGCCCTTGCCCGGCGTCACGCCGCCGACCATGCGGGTCCCGTAGGCGATCGCCTGTTCGGAATGAAAGGTGCCCTGGGCGCCGGTGAAGCCCTGACAAATCACTTTGGTCTGGGCGTTGACGAGAACGGCCATCAGGCGGCCTCCTTGACGGCTTTGACGACTTTTTCCGCGGCGCTGCCAAGATCGTCCGCGGACAGGATTGGAAGGCCCGATTCGGCCATGATCTTCTTGCCGAGCGCCACGTTGGTGCCTTCGAGGCGAACGACGAGCGGCACCGAGAGCTTCACTTCGCGGGCCGCGGCGACGACGCCTTCGGCAATCACGTCGCAGCGCATGATGCCGCCGAAGATATTCACCAGGATGCCCTCGACGTTGGGATCCGAGAGAATGATCTTGAAGGCTTCCGTCACCTTCTCCTTGGTCGCCCCGCCGCCGACATCGAGGAAGTTGGCCGGCGCGCCGCCGTTCAGCTTGATGATGTCCATCGTCGCCATGGCGAGACCGGCGCCGTTGACCATGCAGCCGATATTGCCGTCGAGCTTGATGTAGTTGAGATCGAACTCGGCCGCCCGGCGCTCTGCCGGATCCTCTTCGTCGGGATCGCGCAGTTCCTGCAGATCCTTGTGCCGGTACAGCGCGTTGTCGTCGAAATTCATCTTGGCATCGAGCGCGATGACCTCGCCGGCGCCGGTGACGACCAGCGGGTTGATTTCCACCAGGCTCGCGTCGGTATCGGTGAAGGCCCTGTAGAGCGCCAGGATGAACTTCACCGCGGCACCGACCTGCTTGCCCTCGAGGCCGAGGCCGAGGCCGAAGGCGATGCGACGGGCGTGGAACGGCTGAATGCCGATCGCCGGGTCGATCCGCACCTTGATGATCTTCTCCGGCGTCTTCGCCGCGACTTCCTCGATCTCCATCCCGCCTTCGGTGGAGGCCATGATGGTCACGCCGCCGAAATCGCGGTCGACGACCGCGCCGAGATAAAGCTCGCGGGCGATGTCGGAGCCTTCCTCCACATAGATCCGGTTCACCTTGCGACCCTGCGGGCCGGTCTGGTGGGTTACCAGGTTCATGCCGAGAATGGCCTTGGCCGCCGCCATCGCGTCGTCCGCCGACTTGGTGACCTTGACGCCGCCGCCCTTGCCGCGCCCGCCGGCATGGATCTGCGCCTTGACGACCCAGACCGGTCCGGCGAGGCCGTCGACGACCTTGCGTGCTTCCTCGAGTGAATAGGCAACGCCGCCCTTGGGTACGGGTACGCCGTATTTTGCTAGCAGGGCTTTCGCCTGATGTTCGTGAATATTCATCTGTGTCCGGTCGTTGCAGGGAGGACGTGGCGTCGATGCTGCCGGCTCCCGAACCGAGCGTCCCGTGCGACGCCGCTCCGAATGTCGGCGGCACCTGGCGTGCCGCCTCCGACTTATAGCATCAGGGAAACGGCACGCAACCGCCTAGCCGCGTGCCGCGCCGCGATCACTTGCCAAGCGAGGGATCGATCTCCTTGCAGGCGGCGATCAGTCCGCGCACCGCGCCGACCGACTTGTCGAACATCGCGCGCTCGTCCGCGGTCATGTCGATTTCGACGACGCGCTCGATGCCGCCGGCACCGATGACCGTCGGCACGCCGACATAAATATTCTCGAGACCGTACTGGCCATCCAGATGGGCGGCGCAGGGCAGCACCCGCTTCTTGTCCTTGAGATAGGCCTCGGCCATCTGGATCGCCGACGCCGCCGGCGCATAGAAGGCGGAACCGGTCTTCAGCAGGCCGACGATCTCGGCGCCGCCGTCGCGGGTCCGCTGGACGATGGCGTCGATATTCTCCTGGGTGGTCCAGCCCATCTTCACGAGATCGGGAACCGGGATGCCGGCAACCGTCGAATAGCGCGTCAGCGGCACCATCGTGTCGCCGTGGCCGCCCAGCACGAAGGCCGTCACATCCTCGACCGAGACGTCAAACTCGTCGGCCAGGAAGTGGCGGAAGCGGGCGGAGTCGAGAACCCCGGCCATGCCGACGACCTTGTTGTGCGGCAGGCCGCAGATCTCGCGCAGCACCCAGACCATGGCGTCGAGCGGATTGGTGATGCAGATGACGAAGGCGTCCGGGGCATGTTCCTTGATGCCCGCGCCAACCGACTGCATGACCTTGATGTTGATGCCGAGCAGATCGTCGCGGCTCATGCCCGGCTTGCGGGCGACACCGGCGGTGACGATGCAGACATCCGCGCCGGCGATCGCCGAATAGTCGTTGGCGCCGGTCATCCGCGCGTCGAAATCGTCGACCGGGCCCGACTGCGCGATGTCGAGCGACTTGCCTTGCGGGAGGCCTTCGACGATGTCGAACAGCACGATGTCGCCCAGTTCTTTCAGAGCGGCCAGATGAGCCAACGTGCCGCCGATGTTTCCGCCGCCGATCAAGGCGATTTTCTTGCGCGCCATTATTCTTCTCCGCAAAGTGAATGTCGGGCCTGCGCGGCGGCTCGTACCGCAGCACGGGGTCGAGGGGGATGTAGCCCTTTTCCCCGCGTCGGGCAAGGCGGCGCACCGCGACGCACAAAGAGTTTAGCGATTTCGCGAAAATCTGACCGATTGGTCAAAGAATTCGCTAGCGTTCGGTGCGGATGCTTGCACTCGCCGGCTTCGGCGCGCTAAGTACCGCAGCAACGGGCGACGATGGCGACACCTGAAGCCCGGCGAGACGGGCCGCGCCACCTGCGCGGGAGGAAACCTGAAGGAGTAGGCCAGAATGAACGAAATCCACCACTTCATCGGCGGCAAGAAGGTGACCGGCAAGTCCGGCCGCTTCGGTCCGGTTTACAACCCTTCGACCGGCGAGCAGTCGTCCAAGGTCGCCCTCGCGAGCGCCGCCGAGACGGCTGCTGCGATCGCCGATTCCGAGGCCGCCTTCCGCGGTTGGGCAGCGACGCCGGCGATCACGCGGGCCCGCGTGATGTTCAAGTTCAAGGCGCTTTGCGAAGCGAATATCGAAGAACTCGCGACGATGGTCGCGAACGAACATGGCAAGGTGCTCTCCGACGCGCGCGGCTCGGTGATCCGCGGCCTCGAGGTCGTCGAGTTCGCCTGCGGCATCCCGCATCTCCTGAAGGGCGAGTTCTCGGACAATGTCTCCGCCGGCATCGACATGTATTCGATGCGCAAGCCGCTCGGCGTCTGTGCCGGCATCACCCCGTTCAACTTCCCGGCCATGGTGCCGATGTGGATGTTCGCGGTCTCGATCGCCTGCGGCAACACCTTCGTCCTGAAGCCGTCGGAGAAGGATCCGTCGCTTGCCATCCGCATGGCCGAGCTGATGCTCGAGGCGGGCGCGCCGGCCGGTGTGCTCAACGTCGTCAACGGCGACAAGGAAGCAGTCGACGTCCTGCTCTCCGACCCGCTCGTCAAGGCGGTCAGCTTCGTCGGCTCCACGCCGATCGCGCGCTATGTCTATGCGACCGCGGCTGCCAACGGCAAGCGCGTCCAGGCCATGGGCGGCGCCAAGAACCACATGATCGTGATGCCGGACGCCGATCTCGACAAGGCCGTCGACGCGCTGATGGGCGCCGGCTACGGCTCGGCCGGCGAACGCTGCATGGCGGTATCCGTCGCGGTCGCCGTCGGCGGCGTCGGTGACGAGCTGGTTGAACGCCTCAAGCCGCGCATCGAGAGCCTCAAGGTCGGCCCGTCGCTGTCCGCCGATTCCGACATGGGCCCGCTGGTCACCCGCGAGCATATGGAGAAGGTCCGCGGCTATATCGATCTCGGCGTCAAGGAAGGCGCGAAGCTCGCAGTCGATGGTCGCGATCTCCGCCTGCAGGGCTACGAGAACGGCTTCTTCCTCGGCGGCAGCCTGTTCGACGAGGTCAAGACGGACATGCGGATCTACAAGGAAGAGATCTTCGGGCCGGTGCTCTCGGTCGTTCGCTCGAACAGCTTCGACGAGGCGCTCGCCATGGCGACCGACCACGAG
This sequence comes from Oceanibacterium hippocampi, assembly GCF_900172325.1. Lineage (GTDB taxonomy): Bacteria > Pseudomonadota > Alphaproteobacteria > Sneathiellales > Sneathiellaceae > Oceanibacterium > Oceanibacterium hippocampi. The sequence goes on from NZ_FWFR01000001.1 coordinate 272,810, forward strand.
TTCGGCAACGGCGTCGCGATCTTCACCCGTGACGGCGATGCGGCCCGAGCCTTCGCCGACAATGTCGAGGTCGGGATGGTCGGCGTCAACGTGCCGATCCCGGTTCCGCTCGCCTTCCACTCCTTCGGCGGCTGGAAAGCCTCCGCCTTCGGCGATCACAACCAGCATGGCCCGGACGGCGTGCGCTTCTATACCAAGCTGAAGACCGTCACCTCGCGCTGGCCCACGGGCATCCGCGCCGGCGCGGAATTCATCATGCCGACGCACAAGTAAGCCGCCGGCTGACGTTGAGGCAGATGCAGGGTGGCGCCTCCGGAGGGCGCCACCCTTTTTTGTGAGCCGGACCGGATCGCCAGGACCAACATGAACGACGCATCCGCAGAACAGGCCGCCGCCGAGGGACCTCTGGCCGCCTACCGGGCGCTCCGGCGGGCCGGCGAGCTGGCCCACGACCCGGTGCAGGAACTGGCCGTCGAGAAGCTGCAGACCCTGCACAAGCGGCTAGTCGGCTACGATCCGACCTTCAAGCCGCACTGGACCGATTTCTTCCGCGGGCGCGGCAACCCGAACGACCGGGCGTCGCCGCCGCAGGGCCTCTACATGTTCGGCGGCGTCGGGCGCGGCAAGTCGATGCTGATGGACCTGTTCTACCGGACCGCGCCGGTCGAGAAGAAGCGGCGTGTGCATTTCCACGCCTTCATGCAGGAGATCCACGCCACAATTCACCGCTGGCGCCAGGCCCGGGACGAACGCGCCTCGGACCCGATGCCACCGCTGGCCGAGGGGATTGCCGCCGGGGCCTGGCTGCTCTGCTTCGACGAGATGCAGGTAACGGACGTCGCTGACGCGATGCTGCTCGGCCGCTTATTCCAGTATCTGTTCAACCATGGCGTCGTGGTTGTCTTCACCTCCAACCGGCCGCCTGACGACCTCTACAAAGGTGGCCTGAACCGGGAGCTGTTCCTGCCGTTCATCGCCATGATCAAGGAAGAGCTTGACGTCCTTCACCTCGACGGTGGCACCGACTACCGGCTCGAACGGCTGAGCCACGGGCGGGTCTATTTCCAGCCGCTTGGCGAGGAGGCCGACCGGTCACTCGAAGAGGTCTTCAACGGCCTGATCGAGGGCGCCGAGCTCGTCTCCGAGGAACTGACTGTGCAGGGCCGGACGATCGTGACGCCCCTTACCGCCCGCCATGTCGCGCGCTTCCGCTTCGAGGAATTGTGCGCGAGGCCGCTCGGCGCCGCCGACTATCTGGCGCTCGCCGAACGCTATCACTCGATCGTTCTCACCGGCATTCCCAAGCTCGGGCCGGAGAAGCGGAACGAGGCCAAGCGCTTCGTGACCCTGATCGACGTGCTCTACGAGAACCGTGTCAACCTGATCGCGAGCGCCGACGCGCCGCCCGCGGCTCTCTACCCCGAAGGCGATGGCAGCTTCGAATTCGGCCGCACCGCCTCGCGGCTGATGGAGATGCAGTCGGAGGATTACCTGATCGCCCCGCACGGCGGCCAGAACGGCGGCTGAGGCCGGATCCTATGCTCCATCCCGTCGCATCCAGGCGGCGGTGTCTCGTTCCGCCTCGATGTCGCTTTCGGCGAGCGCGGCGGCGACCCGCGCCTGATCCTCGGCCGACTTGTTCTGGCTGAGCTTGGCCTTGCCCTCCAGCCGCTCGACGGGCAGCGCGAAGGCCGTGATGCCGCGCATCATGCCCTCGTTGAAGCGATCGGAATTCCGCGCCATCGACCAGGCCTCCGACCCCTCGCCCTCGTAAGTCGCGACCAGCAGGTCCTGTTGCGCATGCACGGTGTCCGCGTCCGCAACGGGGGCGAGCTGGCCATGGGCATGGACGGCGAGGTAATTCCAGGTCGGCACCGACTCCTTCGCCGCATACCAGCGCGGCGAGACATAGGCATGCGGGCCGCTGATGATGACGAGTGCCCGGGCGCCGGCGGCAATTGCCGTGCTGTGCGGATTGCCACGCGCAACATGGCCGTAGAATGTGCCCTCGGCGCCGGCCGCGGCGTCATAGAGCAGCGGCAGATGGGTGGCAAGCGGCGTGCCATCGGCCTCGGTCGTGATCAGAAGGCCGAAGCCGTGCGCCGGCAGCAGCCGGCTGAGCAGCGCCCTGCCGTCCGCGGCGAAATGCGGCGGGATATACATCGTGCGTCCTCGTCAAAAAAAAGAGGCCGCCTCGATATCTGGCGGCCTCCTGATGCAGCAATTCCGGGCCTTGATCAGCCCTGTCGTTCCACCATCATCTTCTTGATCTCGGCGATGGCCTTCGCCGGGTTCAGGCCCTTCGGGCAGGTTTTCGTGCAATTCATGATCGTGTGGCAGCGATAGAGCCGGAACGGATCCTCGAGCGCGTCGAGCCGTTCGCCGGTTGCCTCGTCGCGGCTGTCGATCAGCCAGCGATAGGCCTGCAGCAGGATGGCGGGCCCGAGGAACCGATCGGAGTTCCACCAGTAACTCGGGCATGAGGTCGAGCAGCAGGCGCAGAGGATGCATTCGTAGAGGCCGTCGATCTTCGCGCGGTCCTCCCGGCTCTGCAGCCGCTCCTGGTCCGGCGGCGCCGGGGTCTCCGTCTGCATCCACGGCTGGATGGAGGCATATTGCGCGTAGAAGTTGGTGAGGTCGGGGACCAGATCCTTGACCACCGGCTGATGCGGCAGCGGATAGATCTTCACGTCGCCCTTGACCTCGTCGATCCCCTTCGTGCAGGCGAGCGTGTTGGTCCCGTCGATATTCATCGCGCAGGAACCGCAGATCCCCTCCCGGCAGGAGCGCCGGAAGGTCAGGGTCGGGTCGACCTCGTTCTTGATCTTGATGAGCGCGTCGAGAACCATCGGGCCGCATTCGTCGAGATCGATCTCGTAGCTGTCGACGCGCGGATTGGCGCCCGAATCCGGGTCCCAGCGATAGACCCGGAAGGTCCGTGAGTTCTTTGCGCCCTCGGCCTTGAAGCTCTTGCCCTCGGTAACCTTGGAATTACTGGGCAGGGTGAATTCAGCCATTTTCTTTGCCTCCGCCTCAGTAAACCCGCGCCTTCGGCGGGAAATATTGGACCTCGTCGCTCATGGTGTAGTCGTGCACCGGCCGGTACTCGATCTTCACCTTCCCCGCGTCGTCGATGTAGATGAGCGAGTGCTTCATCCAGTTCTCGTCGTCGCGGTCCGGGAAGTCCTCGCGGGCATGCGCGCCGCGGCTTTCCTTCCGGTTCTCGGCGGCATGCATCGACACCACCGCCTGGCGGATCATGTTGTCGAGTTCGAGCGATTCGACGAGGTCGGAGTTCCACACCATCGAGCGATCGCTGACCTTGATCGACGGCATCTCCTCCCAGACCTTGCCGATCAGGTCCTTGCCCTCCTCCAGCGTCTCGCCGGTGCGGAAGACGGCGCAGTTGTTCTGCATCGTCTGCTGCATGTGGTCACGGATCTCGGCCGTGGGCAGGTCGCCGTCAGCGTGGCGCAAGCGGTCGAAGCGATCGAGCGCCTGATCGAGCGCCGAGGCCGGCAGGTCCTTGTGCGGCGCGCCGGGGCGCATGAGTTCGGCCCCGCGGTTGGCCGCGGCCCGGCCGAAGACCACGAGGTCGATCAGCGAGTTGGAACCGAGCCGGTTGGCGCCGTGAACCGAGACGCAGGCCGCCTCGCCCACCGCCATCAGGCCCGGAACGACGGCGTCGGTATCGCCGTCGCGCGGGGCAATGACCTCGCCGTGATAGTTGGTCGGGATGCCGCCCATGTTGTAATGCACCGTCGGCAGCACCGGGATCGGCTGCTTGGTGACGTCGACGCCGGCGAAGATCTTCGCCGATTCCGAGATGCCGGGCAGCCGCTCATGCAGGATCGCCGGATCCAGATGGTCGAGATGCAGGTAGATATGGTCCTTCTTCGGACCGACGCCCCGGCCTTCGCGGATCTCCAGGGTCATCGCCCGGCTGACCACGTCGCGGCTTGCCAGGTCCTTGGCGCTCGGCGCGTAACGCTCCATGAAGCGCTCGCCCTCGCTGTTCAGGAGATAACCGCCCTCGCCGCGCGAACCCTCGGTGATCAGGCAGCCCGAGCCGTAGATGCCGGTCGGATGGAACTGGGTGAATTCCATGTCCTGGAGTGGCAGTCCGGCGCGCAGCACCATGCCGCCGCCGTCGCCGGTACAGGTGTGCGCCGAGGTGCAGGAGAAGAAGCAGCGGCCGTAGCCACCCGTGGCGAGCACGACCATGTGACTGCGGAACAGATGGAGCGATCCGTCGTCGAGGCACCAGGCGAGCACGCCGCGGCAGGCCCCCTCGTCATCCATGATGAGGTCGAGGGCGATATACTCGATATAGAAGGTCGATTCGTGCTTCAGCGACTGGCCGTACAGCGTGTGCAGCATGGCGTGACCGGTGCGGTCCGCCGCCGCGCAGGTGCGCTGCGCCTGGCCCTCGCCGAAATTGGTCGTCATGCCGCCGAAGGCGCGCTGGTAGATCTTGCCTTCCGGCGTGCGGCTGAAGGGGACGCCGAAATGCTCGAGCTCGAGCACCGCGGCCGGCGCCTCGCGGCACATGTACTCGATCGCATCCTGGTCGCCGAGCCAGTCCGACCCCTTGACGGTGTCGTACATGTGCCAGCGCCAGTTGTCCTCGCCCATGTTGCCGAGCGAGGCCGAGATGCCGCCCTGGGCGGCGACGGTGTGGCTTCGCGTCGGGAAGACCTTCGTCACGCAGGCCGTCTTGAGGCCGGCCTGGGCCATGCCCATGGTCGCGCGAAGGCCGGCGCCGCCGGCGCCGACGACCACGACGTCGTACTTGTGCTCATGAATCGGATAGCTTGCGGGCATCGTTCTTATCCTCCGAAACCGAGCTTCAGCACCGCCCACATCGAGGCGACGCCGACAATGACAACGGCAAATTTCACAAGGGTCAGCATGACCAGCTTGGCCGCCTCACCGTGGACGTAATCCTCGATCACGACCTGCAGGCCGAGGAGGAGATGGTAGAACAGGACCGCGACCAGGACCGCCGCGACGATCGTCGCGAACGGCGACGCCATGATCGAACGCGCCGCGTCATAGTCAGCGCCGGTCAGCGCGATCACCAGTCCGGCAAAGACGAGAACCAGCGGGATCAGCGCCACCGCGGTCAGTCGCTGATGCCACCAGTGATGGGTGCCCTCTTTCGCCGAACCGAGGCGACGGACCTTCTTCAGGGGTGCTACGAGGCTCATGTCTCAGCTCCCGACCGTGTAGGCGAGGCCGAAGGCAATCACCGTGAGTGCCACAGAGCAGATCAGGACCGCCATGCCCGATTTCGCCGCCGTCTCGAGCTCGAAGCCGCGCCCGGTGTCCCAGACCAGATGCCGGATCCCGTTGCAGAGATGATAGAAAAGCGCCCAGGTGAAGCCGAGCAGCACGAGTTGTCCGAACCACGAGCCCAGGAAGCCAGCCGCCGTGGCGTAGCTTTCAGGGCCCGTCGCCAGGGCAATCAACCACCAGGCCAGCAACAGGGTGCCGATGCCGAGGACAACCCCGGTCATGCGGTGAAGGATCGACAGGACGCTTGTGATCTGCGGCCTGTAGATCTGCAAATGTGGAGAGAGCGGTCGCTCGACGTTTGCCATTACGGCGCCTTTCTGCCAAGGGCACGAGGTCTTCTATTGGTTCGGTCGGATCAGGATGCATCCGGGTACGGTCAGCGTCAATGCCGGCCCCAACGGGACTGAGCTGAGGATTCGCACTTATCGTTGAACACGCGGCATCATAACCCAGTAATCCAGTTCAAGCACTATTTCAGCACGCCGCTTGCCGTCAGCGTCCCGGTCGGGGTAGTCGGTGCAGGCGTGATTCTTGGCGGCGCATGTGCGGATTCGGAGATATCCGGCCTTCGGTCCGGCCTCGGCCTTGTCGAGAATCTCCGACCAGGCATAGATCGTGTCGCCCGCGAAGGTCGGCGACGTATGGCTGCCGCCATTGATCGCGACGACAAAGCAGCCGTTGCCGAGCCCGTTGAAACTGAGGGCGCGCGCCAGGCTGATGATGTGCCCGCCGTAGATCAGCCGTCGTCCGAAGCGGCCCTTGCCCTCGACATGCTGATTGAAATGGACCCGCGACGTGTTCTGGTAGAGACGGGTGGCGAGCATGTGCTCCGCCTCCTCGATCGTCATGCCGTCGACATGGTCGATCCTCTCGCCCACGGAGTAGTCGTCGAACAGATGCGGCGAACCTGCCAGCAGGGTGTCGTATCCGTCCGGTTCGAAACCCGCCGGCATGACCAGTTCGGACGGGTCGAGCGCCGCCTTCAGGGTCGGCACGACGGGCGCCGGCGCCGGCGTCGCCTCGTCCCGTTTCCTCACCATCACCCAGCGGACATAGTCGAGCACCGCTTCGCCGGTCTCGTCGCGACCGATGGAGCGGACATAGACGACACCGGTCTTGCCGTTCGAATTCTCCTTCAGGCCGATCACTTCGGACCGCGTCGACAGGGTCGCGCCCGGGTAGACGGGTTTCAGGAACCGGCATTCCGCGTAGCCGAGATTGGCGACGGCGTTCAGCGAGACGTCGGGTACGGTCTTGCCGAACACGACATGGAAGACCAGCAGATCGTCGAGCGGCGTGTCCGGCAACCCGGTGGCGCGAGCAAAACTCGCGGCCGAGGTCAGCGGGAAGCGACTGCCGTAAAGCGCGGTATAGAGCGCCGCATCGCCGGTCGTGACGGTCCGGGGCGTGGCATGGACCAGCTCCTGGCCAAGCCGGAAATCCTCGAAGAAGTTGCCGGAGCTCGTTTTCGATCCGCTCACGTCAGGCCGCTCCCGATTCCAGGGCCTCGATCGCCGCCGCCATCTCGACGATGCGGCGGGCGTTCTCCACGTGCAGGTTCTCGACCAGCCGGCCGTTGACGACGACGACCGCCTTGCCGGCCGCGTCGGCGGCCGCGAAGGCGGTAATGATCTCCTTCGATTCCGCGATCTCGGCCGCGGTCGGGCCGAAGATCTCGTTCGCGCCCGCGACCTGGGACGGGTGGATCAGCGTCTTGCCGTCGAAGCCAAGTTCGAGGCCCTGGCGGCAGCTCTCGGCGAAACCCTCGCCGTTGGCGAGATCGAGATACACGCCGTCGAGAATGGCGAGGTCATGCGCCCGCGCGGCGAGCAGGCAGAGGCCGAGCGAGGTCAGCATCGGCAGCCGGGCCTGGGTATGGCGGGCGTGCAGATCCTTGGTGAGGTCGGAGGTGCCCATCACCAGGCACCCGAGCCGGGGCGTCGAGCCGGCGATCTCGGCGGCCTGCAGAATGCCGCGCGGGGTTTCCATCATGCACCAGATGGCGGTCGTGGCGGCCGCGCCATGGGCATCCATCAGGGCCTCGGCGGCCCGCACCTGCTGCCCGCTCTCGACCTTCGGCAACAGGATCGCATCGGCGCCGGCACCTGCCGCGGCGACAAGATCGTCCCGTCCCCAGGGCGTCTCCAGGCCGTTGACGCGTATGATCAGCTCACGGCCGCCATAGCCGCCCGACCTGACGTTGTCACAGACGATGCCGCGCGCCTCCGCCTTGGCGTCCGGCGCGACCGCGTCCTCCAGATCGAGAATGAGGGCGTCGGCCGGCAATGACTTGGCCTTCTCCTGCGCGCGCGCATTGGATCCCGGCATGTACAGTACGCTACGGCGCGGGCGCGCAGTCTGACGCATCTGATTCTCTCCAGTTATAGTGTTGTTTCGGAACGATCTTTTCCGTCGCTGGGGAGATTACATCCGGGCTAACCTCTGTGGCAAGCTCGGGCGCCGCAGCAAGGGAGAGAACCGTGGCGAACGTCCTATCCATCCAGTCCCAGGTCGTCTGGGGTCACGTCGGGAACTCGGCCGCCGCCTTCGCGCTGCAGCGCCTCGGGCACGAGGTCTGGCAGATCCCGACGGTGCTGCTGTCCCATCATCCGGGCCACGGCAATCCGGCCGGGCAGGCTTTCGACGCTGGCCTGATCGACCGGATGGTCGACAGCATCGCCGCCCAGGGCGTGCTCGCGGCCAGCGCCGGGATCATCTCCGGTTATGCCGCTACGGTCGCGAACGCTGAGGCGATCGGTCGCGCGGCGGCGCTGGCGCGGGCTGCCAACCCGTCGACGATATGGCTTTGCGATCCGGTCTTCGGCGACTTCGACACCGGGATCTATGTCGAGGCCGGACTGCCCGACTTCTACTGGAATCACCTGATGGCCGGGGCCGATATCGCGACGCCGAACCAGTTCGAGCTTGGCAGGATGACCGGGATTCACATCGACAGCCTGACGACGGCGCTACGTGCGATCGAATCGATCCGGGCGAAGGGACCGGCCGCTGTGGTCGCGACCTCGGTGCTGCTGCCGGAACTCGGCGAGGAGCGGATCGGCACGCTCGCGATCAACCGGGACGGCGCCTGGCTGGTCACGACACCGCGTCTCGACGCGCCGCAGAAGGGCACCGGCGACGTCTTCGCGGCACTGCTTCTCGGGCATCTGCTAAACGGACGGGAGATGGGGGACGCTCTCGCCGCCGCGGTCGGCAGCGTCTATCGCCTGCTCGGCGCGAGCGTTGCAGCGAACAGCCCGGAAATGCTACTAGTCGAGGCTCAGGCGGCGCTCGCCGAGCCGGCGTCGGTGACCCTTCGCCGGCTCGGCTGAGTCGTCAGGCCGCCTTCTTCAGGAAGCGGCGGCCAACCAGCTCGGCGATCTGAACCGCGTTCAGTGCCGCGCCCTTGCGCAGGTTGTCCGAGACCACCCAGATATTCAGGCCGTTCTCGATCGTCGGATCCTCGCGGATCCGGCTGACGAAGGTGGCGAACTCGCCGACACAGTCGACCGGCGTGATGTAGCCGCCATCCTCTCGCTTGTCATAGACCATGACGCCCGGCGCCTCGCGCAGGATCTCGCGCGCCTCGTCGGCGGAAATCGGGTTCTCGAACTCGATGTTCACCGCTTCGGCATGCCCGACGAAGGTCGGCACGCGGACGCAGGTCGATGTCAGCCTGATCTTGCGGTCGAGGATCTTCTTGGTCTCGGCCACCATCTTCCATTCCTCCTTCGTCGAGCCGTCATCCATGAAGACGTCGATATGGGGAATGACGTTGAAGGCGATCTGCTTGCTGAAGATCTCCGGCGTCGGCGGATCGTTGACGAATACGCCCTTGGTCTGGTTGAACAGCTCATCCATCGCCGCATGCCCCGCGCCCGAGGTCGACTGATAGGTCGAGACCACGACACGGCGGATCGTCGCATGATCGTGCAGCGGCTTCAGGGCAACGACGAGTTGCGCCGTCGAGCAGTTCGGGTTGGCGATGATGTTCCGCCGCGTATAGCCGGCCGCCGCGTCCGGATTGCATTCCGGCACGATCAACGGCACGTCCTCGTGCATGCGGAAATACGAGGCATTGTCGATCACCAGGCAGCCCTGCGCGGCGGCCTTCGGCGCGAACACCTTCGAGACCTCGCTTCCGGCCGAGAACAGCGCGAAATCGAAACCGGTGAAATCGAAGGTCTCCAGCGCCTTCGCTTTGAGCACGGTATCGCCATACTGGACGTCTTTGCCGACCGAACGGTTCGACGCGAGTGCCACCACCTCGGTAGTGGGGAATTCGCGCTCGGCAAGAATATTCAGCATCTCTCGGCCCACGTTACCCGTGGCGCCGACAACGGCGACGCGATAGCCCATTTTCTTCTTCCCTATGCGCCGGGCGACGCCCAGCGCGACGCCCTTCTGGTGCTTCTTCAGGCGGCCTGTTTGTCCAGTTCACGGACAATGGCGTCGCCCATGGTCGAGGTCGACACCTTGGCCTTGCCGGTCGACATGATATCGGCGGTCCTGAGGCCCCCGGCAAGGACCTGCTGGACCGCGGTCTCGATCATCGTGGCGTCATCGGCAAGGTCGAAGGAATAACGCAGCGCCATCGCGAACGAGAGCAGCGTCGCGATCGGGTTCGCCAGTTCCTTGCCCGCGATATCCGGGGCCGATCCGTGCACCGGCTCGTAGAGCGCATGGCGACGCCCGGTCGCGTCGGCATCACCGAGCGAGGCGGACGGCAGCATGCCGAGAGAGCCGGTCAGCATCGCCGCCTCGTCCGACAGGATATCGCCGAACAGGTTGTCGGTGACGATGACATCGAACTGCTTCGGCGCGCGGACGAGCTGCATGGCGGCATTGTCGGCATACATGTGCTCGAGCCCGACGTCGGCATATTCCGCGTCGTGCAGCTTCTGCACTTCCTCCCGCCACAGCACGCCAGATTCCATGACGTTCGCCTTCTCGCAGGACGTCACCCGGTTGCCCCGCTTGCGCGCCAGCTCGAAGGCAACGCGCGCGACACGGTGGATCTCGGAGGTCGTGTAGACCTGCGTGTTGACGCCCCGGCGCTCGCCGTTGCCGAGATCCTCGATCCCGCGCGGCTCGCCGAAATAGACGCCGCCGGTGAGTTCACGGACGATCATGATGTCGAGTCCCTCGACGATCTCCGGCTTCAGCGACGAAGCCTCGACGAGCGCGCTGAAACAGATCGCCGGGCGCAGGTTGGCGAACAGGCCGAGTTCCTTGCGGAGCCGGAGAAGACCGCGCTCCGGCTTGACCGAGAAATCGAGATTGTCCCACTTCGGGCCGCCGACGGCGCCGAGCAGGACGGCATCGGCTGCCTGGGCCTTCTCCATCGTCGCATCGGCCAGCGGCACGCCGTGGGCGTCGATCGCCGAACCGCCGACGAGGTCCTCTTGCAGCGCGAAGCTCACATGCCGCCGATGGTCCATCCATTCGACGACGCGATAAACCTCGCGCATGACTTCCGGGCCGATCCCGTCACCCGGCAGAACCAAGAGGCTCCTGTTCGATGCCATGTTGTCAACGTCCCCCAATACTCGATTACGAACTCAACGAAACAGCCAGGGCTGCGCCGCCTGCTGCTCCGCCTCGTAGCGGTCGATCTGCCCGGAACGCTGCAGCGACAGGCCGATGTCGTCCAGACCGTTCATCAGGCAATGCTTGCGGAACGGGTCGATCTCGAAATGGATCGTGCCGCCGTCCGGGCCGCTGATCGTCTGGCTTTCCAGGTCGACCGTTACGCGCGCATTGGCGCCGCGCTCCGCATCGTCCATCAGCAAGTCGACCTGCTCCTTCGGCAACCGGATCGGCAGAATGCCGTTCTTGAAGCAGTTGTTGTAGAAGATGTCGGCGAACGACGTCGCGATGACGCAGCGGATGCCGAAATCGAGCAGCGCCCAGGGGGCATGCTCGCGGCTCGAACCGCAGCCGAAATTGTCGCCGGCGACGAGAATCTGGGCGTTCCGGTAGGCCGGCTTGTTGAGCACGAAATCGTCGATCTCCGCGCCTTCGGTCGTATAGCGCAGCTCCTCGAAGAGATGCTTGCCCAGACCGGTCCGCTTGATCGTCTTCAGGAACTGCTTCGGGATGATCATATCGGTGTCGATATTGACCATCGGCAGCGGCGCGGCGATGCCGTCCAGCCTGGTGAATTTTTCCATCGCGCGTTCCCCCGTCAGCCCAGTTCGCGAACGTCGGCAAGGTGGCCGGTGACGGCAGCCGCCACCGCCATTGCCGGGCTCACCAGATGGGTCCGTCCGCCGCGGCCCTGCCGGCCCTCGAAATTGCGATTCGACGTCGAGGCACAGCGCTCGCCGGGCTCGAGCCGGTCGGCGTTCATCGCCAGGCACATCGAGCAGCCGGGCTCGCGCCATTCGAAGCCGGCCTCGAGGAAGATCCGGTCGAGACCCTCTTCCTCCGCCTGATGCTTCACCAAGCCCGACCCCGGAACGATCATCGCCTGCACCCCGTCAACGACCTTCCGGCCCTTGGCGACCGCAGCGGCGGCGCGCAGATCCTCGATCCGGCCGTTCGTGCAGGAGCCGATGAAAACCCTGTCGATCTTGAGCTCGCGCATCGGCGTACCGGCCTTCAGGCCCATATAGTCGAGCGCCCGGCGGATCGACTGCGCCCGATCCGGGTCGCTTTCGTTTGCCGGGTCCGGCACGCTGCCAGTGATCGGCACGACCGCCTCGGGGCTGGTGCCCCAGGTGACATGCGGGACGATCTCGGTAGCGTCGAGCACCACCTCGCGATCGAACCTGGCGTCCGGATCGCTGACCAGGCTGCGCCAGTAGTCGGCGGCCTGTTCCCAGGCGGCGCCCTTGGGCGCCATGGGGCGGCCCTTCACGTACTCGATCGTGGTCTCGTCGACGGCGATCAATCCGGCGCGCGCGCCGGCCTCGATCGACATGTTGCAGACCGTCATGCGGCCTTCCATCGAAAGCGCCTGCACCGCCTCGCCGGCATACTCGATGACATGACCGGTGCCGCCGGCGGTGCCGATGTGGCCGATGATGGCAAGCACCATGTCCTTCGCCGTGACCCCGGCGGGCAGCCGTCCGTTCACCGTCACCCGCATGTTCTTCGCGCGGGCCTGGATCAGGGTCTGGGTGGCGAGCACATGCTCGACCTCGGAGGTCCCGATTCCGAAGGCAAGCGCACCGAACGCGCCGTGCGTCGAGGTGTGCGAATCGCCGCAGACGATCGTCATGCCCGGCAGGGTCAGACCCTGTTCCGGTCCGATGATATGGACGATGCCCTGGCGGGGATCGTCCATGCCGTAATAGGGCACGCCGAAATCCGCGCAATTCTTCTCGAGCGTCTCGATCTGGATCCGGCTCTCGCTGTCCTTGATGCCGGCGGAACGGTCGGTGGTCGGCACGTTGTGATCGGCCACCGCGAGCGTCGCCTCTGGCCGGCGCACCTTGCGGCCGGCGGTCCGGAGTCCTTCGAAGGCCTGCGGACTCGTCACTTCATGAACAAGATGACGGTCGATGTAGAGCAGGCAGGTACCGTCGTCCTGCTGATCGACCAGGTGACTGTCCCAGATCTTGTCGTAGAGCGTCTTGCCGTTGGCCATGCTCGCCTTCCCCTGTTCCAGATACGCCGGCGCGGGTCGTCGGTCGGCGCTCGCGCGCCGCCGATATCAGGCCGAGGCCGCGTCCTTCGTCCGCGCGCGGTCGTCGCGCTTCTCGGTGATGCGGGCCTTCTTGCCGCGCAGTTCACGGAGATAGTAGAGCTTGGCCCGGCGGACGACGCCGCGACGCACGACCTCGATCGAATCGATGCGCGGCGAATAGAGCGGGAAAACGCGCTCCACACCCTCACCGTAGGAAATCTTCCGCACCGTGAAGGAGGCATTGATGCTGCCGCCCGAACGCGCGATGCAGACGCCCTCGAAGGCCTGCACACGCTCGCGGGTGCCCTCGACGACCTTGACGTTCACGCGCAGCGTGTCGCCCGGCCCGAATACCGGCACCGGCCGTGCCGCGACGAGCTTCTCGATCTGCTCGCGCTCGATCTCCTGGATCACATTCATGCTGTCACCTTTGCCCTTGCTTGCGCGCGACATGGCGCGACCAGAGGTCGGCCCGCCGAGCGCGTGTCACTGTCTCAGCCTGTTCCTGCCGCCACGAACGGATCTGCCCGTGATGGCCCGATAAAAGAACCGGCGGCACCTCGCGGTCCCGCCAAACCTGCGGACGGGTGAATTGCGGATACTCCAGCAAACCCGTCTCGAAACTCTCTTCCCGCGTCGAGTCCGCGTTGCCCGCCACGCCGGGCAACAGACGGACCACCGCCTCGATCAACGCCATCGCCGCCACTTCGCCGCCGGCAAGCACGAAGTCCCCGAGGCTGACCTCCTCAAGCGCATAGGCGTCGATCACCCGCTGGTCGATGCCCTCGAAACGGCCGCACAACAGCACAACCCCCTCCGCCGCCGCAAGCTCGTGCATGAAAGCCTGATCCATCAGGCGTCCACGCGGGCTCAGACAAAGGGCGCGGTACCGCGCGTTACCTGCCCCGGCGGCCTCGAGCGCGTCGGCAACGATGTCGGGACGCATGACCATGCCGGGACCGCCGCCAAAAGGCGTATCGTCCACGGAGCGGTGTTTATCGCGCGCAAAATCGCGAATGTCCACTGTTTCAAGCGAGACCATTCCGCGATCGAGCGCCCGCCCGACGATGCTGAGGCCGAGCGGCCCGGGGAAGGCTTCCGGAAAAATCGTCACGACCCGTGCCGACCACCGCAATTCCTCCGCCGCGGCCGCCGCCTCGTCCCGATCCTGAACGAGCGCGCTCACGCTTCCGGCTCCGTCTCGCCGGCCGCTGCCTCGCCGTCTCCGGCTTCCGGCAGCAGGCCGTCGAGCGGCCGGAAGGCGATCCGGCCGGCCCCGATATCGACCGTCGGCACGCAATCCCGCGTGAACGGAACGAGGATCGTCGCACCACCACCGGACGGGGCGATCTCGAGGATGTCGCCGGCGCCGAAATCATGCACCGCGCGAACCTGTCCCCAGGTCTCGCCGTCGTCGTCGCCGTCCCCGAGACGCACGGCCTCGAGGCCGATCAGGTCCTCGCGGTAGAAGGCTTCCGGTTCGTCGATCGCCGGCAGCTTGCTGCGCGCCACCATCAACTGCCGACCCTTCAGCGCCTCGGCGGCGTTGCGGTCGCCGACCCCGTCGATCCGCACCACCACGTTCCCCTTGGCATTGCCGACGACGCGCAGCCGGTACTCCCGGCCCGCCTCGTCACGCAACGGGCCGTAAGCCGCGACATCCTCGGGCACCTCGGTGAAGCTCTTCAGCTTCACCTCGCCGCGGATGCCACGTGCTCCGGTCACGATGGCCAACGGGATCATGGGGTCGTCGTCCGGCATGGGGTGTCAGCGGCGGCTCAGGCCTCCGCCGGCGCCTCTTCGGCCGGGGCTTCTTCCGCCGGGGCGGCCGCCGCTTCGGCAGCCGCCGCAGCCTTGGCCTCGGCCGCTTCCTGTTGCTCCTTCAGACGCTCCTGGGCCTTCGCCTTCGGCTTCGCCTTCTCCGGGTTGTTGAAGGTCGGCGTGGCGATCAGCCCGGCCTTGCCGAGGAACGCGGCGACCCGGTCGGTCGGCTGCGCGCCGTGGCCGAGCCAGTACTTGACGCGCTCCTCGTCGAACTGGACTCGGGTCTCGTCGGACTTGTCCAGCATCGGGTCGTAGCGGCCGATGCTCTCCAGATAGCGGCCGTCGCGCGGGCTGCGCGAATCGGCGACGACGATACGATAATAGGGGCGCTTCTTAGCACCCATGCGGGTGAGGCGGATCTTCAGGGCCATGTCTTTGTGTCCTTCTTCGTTGAACTGGATCGGGGGCCGCGGGCGGCCGTTACATCTTCGGCAAGAGACCCGACAGGCCGGCGCGCATGACGCCCTTCTTGCCGAGCTTCTTCACCTTCTTCATCATCGTTGCCATCTGCTTGTGCTGCTTCAGCAGGCGGTTCACGTCCTGGACCGTGGTCCCGGACCCGGCCGCGATGCGGCGCTTGCGCGACGCGGCGATTATCTCGGGCCGGCGCCGTTCCTTCGCCGTCATCGACTGGATCATCGCCTCCTGGCGAACCAGGATACGCTCGTCGACATTGGCGGCCGCCATCTGCTTCTTCATCTTGCCGACCCCGGGCAGCATGCCCATGAGCCCCTCGATCCCGCCCATCTTGCGCATCTGGCGGAGCTGCTGGGCGAGGTCGTTGAGATCGAAGTGACCCTTCTCGAACTGCTCGGCGAGGCGCTCGGCCTCCTCCTGCTCGATCGATTCGGCGGCCTTCTCGACCAGGCTGACGACATCGCCCATGCCGAGGATACGGTTGGCGATCCGGTCCGGGTGAAAGGCTTCCAGCGCATCGAGCTTCTCGCCGGTACCGAGCAGCTTGATCGGGCAACCGGTAATGGCGCGCATCGACAGCGCGGCGCCGCCGCGTCCGTCGCCGTCCATGCGGGTCAGCACGATGCCGGTGACGCCGGCCCGCGACTTGAACTGTTCGGCGACGTTGACCGCGTCCTGGCCGGTCAGCGCGTCGGCGACCAGCAGCACCTCGGCCGGCTGGGTCGCGGCATGCACGGCGGCGACCTCGGCCATCAGCGCCTCGTCGACATGCAGCCGGCCGGCGGTGTCGAGCATCACCACGTCGAAGCCCTGGAGGCGCGCCGCCTGCAGCGCCCGCTTGGCGATATCGACCGGCATCTGGCCGGCGATGATCGGCAGGGTCGCGATCCCCGCCTGCTCGCCGAGAATCTTCAACTGTTCTTGGGCGGCCGGTCGACGGGTGTCGAGCGAGGCCATCAGGACCTTCTTCTTCTCCCGGTCGGTCAGCCGCTTGGCGATCTTCGCGGTCGAGGTCGTCTTGCCCGAGCCCTGCAGGCCGACCATCATGATCGGCACCGGCGGCACGGCGGCGAGCGACAGCCCGGCGCTTTCCCCGCCCAGCATCTCGACCAGCTGGTCGTTGACGATCTTGATGACCATCTGGCCCGGCGTGACCGAGCGCAGCACCTCGGCGCCAACGGCGCGGGTCCGGACCTTGGCGACGAAGCTCTTGACGACGGGCAGCGCGACATCGGCCTCGAGCAGGGCCACGCGCACTTCGCGCAGCGCCTCGTCGACATCGCCCTCGCCGAGCGCGCCCCGTTTGGTCAGCCGCTCGAAGACCTCGCCGAGCCGTCCGCTCAATCGCTCGAACATCGCCATCCCTCTGTCCCGCCGGTTTCCTGCCGACCCGATCGCCCTGTCCGGGGACAAGGCGATACAAACGCAAAATCGCCAGTGCGCGAAACTCGCGGACTGGCGTACGCCGCTGGCGCGGCGGTCCCGTCATAGCCATTGATGGGCAGCGCTATAAGCCACAGGTTGGCAGGCTCCGTCAAGTCACGGCCGCGCGGCGGCGCTGGACCGGGAGACGGAGAACGCCTATATCGGCGCACATGAACGGACGCGCCTTTCGAAAGATGCACGGCCTCGGCAACGATTTCGTCGTGCTCGATGCGCGGCGGGAGCCCATCACGCTCCCGCCGGCGACGGCGCGCGCCATCGCCGACCGGCATCGCGGGATCGGTTTCGACCAGCTTCTGATCATCGAACCGTCCGACCGGGCCGACGCCTTCATGCGCACCCTCAACGCCGACGGCAGCGAATCGGGCGCCTGCGGCAACGGCACGCGCTGCGTCGGACGGCTGCTGATCGAGGAGACCGGCAGGGACCGGGTGACCATCGAGACTCGCGCCGGCCTGCTGTCGGTCGCCCGCCTGCCCGACGGGCGCTTCGCCGCCCGCATGGGCCGGCCCCGGCTCGACTGGCGCGACATCCCGCTCGCCCGGGAAATGGACACGCTCCATCTCCAGCTCGCCGTCGAGGCGGCGGACGGCACCCGGCTTGCCGATCCGGCGGGCGTCAACATGGGCAATCCGCACGCGATCTTCTTCGTCGAGGACGCCGAGGCGATCCCGCTCGCCGAACTCGGTCCCCGTCTCGAACATGACCCGCTGTTTCCCGAGCGCGCCAATATCGGCATCGTCAGCCCGCTCGGCGCGAACCGGGTCCGCTACCGGGTCTGGGAGCGCGGCGTCGGCATCACGCTCGCCTGCGGCTCCGGCGCCTGCGCGGCCCTGGTCGCCTCGGCCCGGCGCGGCGTGACCGGGCGCCATGCCGAACTCGTCGTTGACGGCGGCCTGCTGGAAGTCCGCTGGCGCGAGGAAGACGACGATGTCGAGCTGATCGGCCCGGCGACACTCGCCTACGAAGGCCGTCTCGGCACCGAGATGCTGCCCGACACGCTTTCGGGAGCGGCCTGATGGCGGCCCCGGAACTCGTCACCTTCGGCTGCCGGCTGAACGCCTATGAATCGGAAGTCATGCGCGAGCTGGCGACCGAGGCCGGTCTCGACAACACGGTAATCGTCAATACCTGCGCCGTTACGGCCGAGGCCGAACGACAGGCCCGGCAGGCGATCCGCAAGCTGCGTCGCGAACGTCCCGACGCCCGGATCATCGTCACCGGCTGCGCCGCCCAGACGGCACCGGCGAAATTCGCCGCGATGCCGGAAATCGACCAGATCCTCGGCAATGCCGAGAAGCTGGAGCGGGCCTCCTACACCGAGCACGCGGACAGCCGCATCCTGGTCAACGACATCATGTCGGTGAGCGACACGGCCGGCCACCTGATCGAGGGCTTCGAAGGCCGCGCCCGCGCCTTCCTGCAGATCCAGAACGGCTGCGACCATCGCTGCACCTTCTGCATCATCCCCTATGGCCGCGGCAACAGCCGCTCGGTGGCACTGCCTGAAATCGTCGCCCAAGCACGCAAGCTCGCAGAGGCCGGCTATCAGGAAATCGTTCTGACCGGCGTCGACATCACCGCCTATGGGGCCGACCTGCCCGGCGCCCCGACGCTCGGCCAGATGACCCGGCGGCTGCTCGCCCAGGTGCCGGCGATCCGGCGTCTCCGGCTTTCCTCGCTCGACCCGGTCGAGATGGACGAGGATCTCTGGCGCCTGATCGGCGACGAGGAACGGCTGATGCCGCATCTCCACATGAGCCTGCAGGCCGGCGACGACATGGTGCTGAAGCGCATGAAGCGGCGGCATTCCCGCGACGACGCCATCGGGTTCTGCGACCGGGCCCGGGCGCTCAGGCCGGATATCGCCTTCGGCGCCGACCTGATCGCCGGCTTTCCGACCGAAACCGACGAGATGGCGGCGAACACCCTCGCGCTCGTCGGGGAACTTGGCCTCGTGCACCTGCATGTCTTTCCCTATTCGGCCCGCGAAGGCACTCCCGCCGCGCGCATGCCGCAGGTCCCGATGCCGGTCCGCAAGGCCCGCGCCGCGGCGCTGCGCGAGGCCGGCGCCCGCAACCTGGCAGCCTGGCTCGGACGCCAGGTCGGGACTGCGACGGAGTTGCTGATGGAAACCGACCGGCAGGGTCGGACCCCGCATTATGCGAGCGTGAACCTCGACGAGCCGGCGCTGCCCGGGACCCTCGTCGCGGCCGAGATCGTCGACCATGACGGCACGGAACTGAAAGCGAGGTGGCGCTGATGGCCGCGGCCGAGGAAAAGGCACGAAAAGGTTGGTTCGGGCGCCTGAAGGACGGACTGAAACGCTCCTCCAGCGCGCTGACCGAGGGCATCGGCGCGATCTTTACCAAGCGCAAGCTCGACAGCGCGATGCTGGAAGAGCTCGAGGATCTGCTGATCAGCGCCGATCTCGGCGTCTCGACCTCGGCCAAGGTGACCGCCGCCTTCGCCAGGGGCCGCTTCGACAAGGAGATCTCGCCCGAAGACGTGCGTGCCGCGCTCGCCGACGAGATTGCCGCGATCCTCGAGCCGGTGGCGGTCCCGTTCACGCCCGACCCCACGAAGAAGCCCTTCGTCGTCCTCGTGGTCGGCGTCAATGGCGGCGGCAAGACGACCACGATCGGGAAGCTGTCCGCGCAGTTCCGCGCCGCCGGCAAGAAGGTGACGCTGGCCGCCGGCGACACCTTCCGCGCCGCGGCGATCGAGCAATTGCAGATCTGGGGCGAGCGGACCGGCGCCCAGGTCATCGCGCGCCAGGTCGGCGCCGATTCCGCCGGGCTCGCCTTCGACGCCGTCAAGGCGGCGGAAGCGAACGGCAGCGACATCGTAATGATCGACACCGCCGGCCGGCTGCAGAACAAGGCAACGCTGATGGCCGAGCTGCAGAAGATCTGCCGGGTGCTGCGCAAGGTCGACGATGCCGCGCCGCATGCTGTGCTGCTGGTCCTCGACGCCACGACCGGCCAGAACGCGATCGGCCAGGTCGAGGTCTTCACCGAGACCTGCGACGTTACCGGCCTGGTTATGACCAAGCTCGACGGCACCGCGCGCGGCGGCGTGCTGGTCGCGATCGCCGACCGTTTCGGCATGCCGGTTCATGCGATCGGCGTCGGCGAGTCGGCGGAAGACCTTCAGTCCTTCGAGGCGCGAGACTTCGCGCGCGCCTTGGTCGGCTTCGATTCCCGCTGAGTTTCCCGCGAATCGGCGGCCATCGTGGTCGTCAGGGTTGGCGTGGGGGGCTGCCTCGCCTATCTTTCGGCGATGAACGAGATACGCAAGCCATTGATCAAGATGGCGATCGAGATCGGCCCGCTGGTCGTCTTCTTCATCGCCAATGCGAAAGTCGGGATCTTCTACGCGACCGGGACCTTCATGGTCGCAATCGTGATCTCCCTGGCTGCCTCCTACGCGATGGAACGCAAGCTGCCGACGGTGCCGCTGGTCACCGCGGTCTTCGTCCTCGTCATGGGCGGCCTCACCCTCTACCTGCATGACGAGCTGTTCATCAAGCTCAAGCCGACCGTGGTGAACGGCCTGTTCGCAGCGATCCTGTTCGGTGGTCTCGCCTTCGGCAAATCGCTGCTGCGGCCGGTCTTCGGCCAGGTACTGTTCCTGACCGACCGCGGCTGGATGTTGCTGACTCTGCGCTGGGCGCTGTTCTTCGTCCTGCTGGCGATCGTGAACGAGATCGTATGGCGCAATTTCTCGACCGACACCTGGGTCAGCTTCAAGGTATTCGGCATCATGCCCCTGACCCTCGTCTTCAGCATGGCGCAACTGCCGCTCCTGAACCGCTACCGGCCGGCAGAGGAAGCCAGCTAGGGCGATGGCGCCACCCTATTTTCCGGTCGGCTCCGGGGCCTATCGCATGACGATGGGCCTTCATACCCTGCCGCCCGAGGACTGGATCGAGATCGACGACGACCTCGGCCGCGACCTGGCCGAGAAGGCCCGGCTGGACGCCCGCGACCAAGACGCGGTATTCGCCGAAACGGCCGGTTCCGCGGCCGCGCAGCGGGAAGTGCTGGAGATGCTGTTCCGGCATCTGCCGGCGCGCTTCCCCGAAATCTATCTCCTCGAGGGCGAGCAGCTGGTCAACCGGCTGACCGGCGCGGCGACAGGGTTGGGCGCCCACCCCGCGCTGCTCGCAGCCGGCCATCTGGTCCAGGAGGATCTCTGCCTGATGGAGGAACGGGACGGCGCCTTCCTGCTCACCGCCGCGTCGCTGTCCTTTCCGACCCGCTGGACACTTCGCGAGAAGATCGGCCGCAGCTTCGACGCCATCCACGAGCCGGTGCCCGGCTTCAACGGCGTCTTTTCGGGCCCGAGTGCCGCCGTCATGGGACGCCTTGCGCCGGAGCGTTCCGTCTGGCGGCTCAACTGGACGCTGCTCGACGACCCTGCCCTTCATCTTCCGGAAGGGCACGGCGGCGACGCGCTCAATCCGGCGATCACCCCTGACAATGCCGGCGACAAGCTGATCTTCCGGGTCGAACGCCAGACCCTGCGCCGGCTGCCCGAAAGCCGGGCGATCCTGTTCACCATCCGAATTCACCGGACGCCCTTGCGGGCGTTTTCGGACCGCCCCGATCAGGCGGCCGCGCTCGCCAGTGCGCTCCGCACGATGCCGGAAGACCTTGCCCGCTACAAATCGCTGCCGGGTATTCGCGACGCGGCGCTGGCCTGGCTCGACCGGGTCTCGGCCGCGGCCTGAGCGGCGAGACGGTTCAGAGGCCGTCGCGCCGCAGATCGCCCAGTTCGCCGGCCGGATTGCCGAAGGGCTGGAAGCCGGTCTTGCCGGCAACCAGCTGGTGCTGTTCGAGCGCCCATCTGACAGACGGAAAGGCGAGTTCATCCCAGGGGATCTCGGCCCAGCGGAAGAGCGCCACCTCGACCGATTCGGGGCCCGAACTGACATCGGGAGAGCGCAGCCGGGCCTTGTAAATGAGCTGTACCTGGCTGATCCGGGGGATGCTGTAGACGGCAAGCAGGGCCTCGATCTCGATGTCGGCGCGGGCCTCTTCCTGCGCCTCGCGGCGGGCCGCGTCCTCGGTCGTTTCCCGCTCTTCCATGTAGCCGGCAGGAAGCGTCCAGAAGCCGGAGCGCGGTTCTATCGCCCGCCGGCACAGCAGGAAGCGATCCTGCCACACGGCGACGGAACCGACGACGATCTTGGGATTGACGTAATGCACCCAGCCGCAATCGCGGCAGACATGACGTTGCCTGTCATCGCCCTTGGGAACGCGCTTGTCGAAGCCGAAATCGGCCGGGTTGATGGATGCCATGAACGCTACAGTGGCGCGGCCGGGCCGGCTTGTCCATATGCTCCGCGTACCGGATCAGAGCCGGGCGCGAACATCCTCCAGAACCTTCTCGACGGTCGCCCGCTGCGCCGCCCCTTCCGGCATCAGCCCGAGCAGACGCTCGAGGCCGGCGACGGCATCGGCATAACGTCCGGCCGAGGTATCGGAGAGCGCGACATACCAGAGCGCCTCCGGGTTGTTCGGATCGCGCGCCAGGACCTTGCGATAGAGCGCCGCTGCCTCGCCCGGCATCGGCCCATCCGCCGATGCCTTGTCGATGATCGCCCGGGCCCGGGACAGCATGTCCTCGACCGCAGGATCGCTGCCCGAGGGTGCGGGCGCGGCAGCCGGTGCGCCGCCCGACAATGCGGCGAGGCGCTGTTCCGCCTCGGCCGCCTTCGTCTCGTCGCCAAGCACGCGATAGGCGCGGGCAAGGCGGGCAAGACCGTCAGCCGTCGGCGCCTCTGCCATCCTGTCGGCGAGCCGGCCGACCATGCCCTGGATCATCGCCTGGCGATCCTCCGGCGTCATATCGGCGGCGGCGGCCATGTCCTGCTGGGTCGGCCCCGGTATGGGCGTGGCGGCCGGAGAGGGGGCGGAGACCGGCGCCGACGTGCCGCCGCCAAGCGCGGCAAGCCGCTGCTCCGCCTCGACCGCCTTCGCCTCGTCGCCAAGCACGCGATACGCCCGGGCAAGGCGGGCGAGCCCGTCTGCGGTCGGCGCTTCGTCCATCCGCTCGGCGAGCCGGCCGACCATGCCACGGATCATTTCGGCGCGATCCTCCGGCGTCATGTCGGCGGCAGCGGCCATGTCCTGTTGCGTCGGCCCTGGCAGGGCAGGCGCGGGCGCGGCAGCAGTCCGCACGTCGTCAGGCAGGGCTTCGCCGAGCTCGGCGGCAACCGCCGAAAGACGCCTGCGCAGGGTGTCGAGCCAGGGCGCATCGGCCGGGCTGTCGCGGTAGAAGGCGAGCCAGTCCGTGTAGGCGCCGGCAAGATCGCCGCCCTGGGCGCGGGCGAGCGCGAGATAATAGCGCGGGCCCGGATGATCCGGCAGCAGGGCGCGGACCTGCCGGAAGTGACGCTCGGCCTCGGGCGTCACCTGGCCCTCGCCACCGAAAACCAGCGATTCGGCGAGCGCCATGTGGAGTGCGCCATCGTCCTGCCGGATATCCAGCGCATGGCGATAGGCCATGGCGGCATCGCTGAAACGACGCAGTTGGAAATAGGTCTGGCCGAGCAGGATCCAGCCCTCGAAATCGTCCGGTTCCTTTTCCAGTCGCTCGGCGAGGCGGGACGCCATGTCGCGCAGGTTGCCGACTTCCGCCTCGTCCGCACTGCCGCCGGATTCGGCGATCAGGTTGCGCTCGGCAAGCGGCCGGTCGGGCAGGCCCGGATTGCCGAGCCGGGCATAGATCAGCATCGCCGCGGCCGGCACCAGCACCGCGATCAGGGCGGCGCTCACGACCGCGCCGCGGCCGCCGCCGGAGGCCCCCTGCGATCCCTTGTCCTTCTCGTCGGCGGTGCGCAGCATGCGGCGCTCGATCTCGACGCGGGCCGCCGCTTCCTCGGCCTCGGTCAGCGCACCGCGGGCCCGTTCCTCGGCCAGGTTGTCGAGCTGGTTGCGATAGACGTTCAGGCCGAAGGTGCTTCTGCTTGCTGCCCTCTCGCCGGCACGAAGCAGGGGCAACAGCAGGAAGGCCAACGCAAGCAGCGTCAAGCCGGCGAAAATGATCCAGAGCATCGTCAACCTTTCGCCGTCATTCGCCTGCCCGACCGCCATCCTGCTCCGCGAGCAGGCGATCGAGCTTTTCCGTTTCCTCGCCCGACAGCGGCGTCGGAGCCGCTGCCGCAGTATACCGGACCCGCGCGCGGCGGAGGAAGATCCAGACACCGACAGCGCCTAGGATCAGGAGGATGAACGGTCCGATCCAGAGCAGGTAGGTGCCGAGCTTGAAGGGTGGGTTGAGCAGGACCCAATCGCCGTAGCGGGCGACCACATAATCGCGCACCTGCTCGTCGCTGTCGCCTGCCGCGATCCGTTCGCGGACCAGGATGCGAAGGTCGCGGGCCAGTCCGGCGTTGGAATCGGCGATCGACTGGTTCTGGCAGACGAGGCAGCGCAGTTCGCGATGCAGTTCGTGCGCCCGCGCCTCGAGGGCCGGGTCGGCAAGCGGCTCGTCCGCGCCGAAACCCCAGGCGGTCGTGGCGATCCCAAGCACGACGAAAAGCGCGGCGAGAAAGGCGAACGGGCGTCTCATTTCTGGTATTTCCGGACCCAGGGCATGATCTGCTGCTCCAGGGAGCGCGGCGTCAGCGGGCCGATCACCTTGTCCAGGATCTGTCCGTCGGGACTCACGACGAAGGTCTCGGGCACGCCGTAGACACCGAGATCGATGCCGGTTCGCCCGCTCTGGTCCATGCCGATCCGCGTGTAGGGATTGCCCATCCGGTCCAGCCAGTTCCGCGCCGCCTGCGGCGGATCCTTGTAGTCGAGACCGTGCAGGGTCACGGTACCCGACCGGGCGATCTGCATCAGCAGGTCGTGTTCCGCCCGGCAGGCGACGCACCATGAGGCAAATACGTTGACCAGGGTAATCTCGCCCTTGAGGTCGGCGCTCGCCAGTCCCAGCGGATGGCCCGGTACCGGCGGCAGGTCGAACTCCGGCATGGGCTTGTCGATCAGCGCCGAGGGGATCTCCTTCGGATCGAGATAGAACAGTCCGTAGCCCATCACGACCGTCAGCACGACGAAGATCGCAACTGGCAGGAAATATCGGGCGCCACCGCGTCGCGCCGGAGCGGGGGCGGCATCGATCGCTGCCTCGCTTCCGGGCACGGTCGGTTCGTCGGGCGTCGACGTCATCACGATACTCCTATTCAGCCGGGACGGCGCCGGCAACCGCCTGCCGCTGGCGCGGTGCGCCGATCCGCAGACGACGGTCGCTGAGCGAGACGAATCCGCCCAGCATCATCACCAGTGCACCGAACCAGATCCACGAGACGAGCGGCTTGTAATAGATCCGCGTGGCATAGCCACCCCTCCCGTCCGGCTCGCCGATCACGACGTAAAGGTCGGCGAATGCGGTCGGCCGGATCGCCGCTTCGGTCGTCTGCATCGGCGGGTTCGAGAAGGTCCGTGTTTCGGCCTTCATGCGGGCGACCAGCCTGCTGTCCTTGCGGACGATGAAATCGCCCTCGATCGTGTCGTAGTTCGGACCCCGTGCCGAACGCGCACCGTCGAAGGTGAAGCTGTAGCCACCCAGTTCGACGCTTTCGCCCGGCCGCATGACGGTCAGGCTCTCGCTCTGCCAGGTCTCCGAAGCGGTGATCCCGAGAATGATGAAGGCCATTCCCAGATGGGCGATGGTCATGCCGTAGGCGGCGCGCGGTTGTAGCCGGGCACGCCGCCAGCTGTCGCGGAACGGCACCCGGAACAGACGGAGCCGTTCCGCGAGTTCGACCAGCACGCCGACGGCGAGCCAGGCGAACAGCGCCATCCCGAGGAGCGCGAGGACCGGCCCGTCGGCAAGCAGCCACCAGGCGATCCCGGCGATCACAGCCGCGGCGACGAGGGCCGCCTTGAGACGGGCGAGCGCCGCCCCGGCATCGGCCCGCTTCCAGGTCAGCAGCGGACCGACCGCCATCAACAGGATCAGCGGCGTCATCAGCGGAATGAAGGTGGCGTTGAAATAGGGCGGGCCGACCGAGACCTTCTCGCCACTCAGGGCATCGAGAAAGAGCGGATAGAGGGTGCCGAGCAGCACCGTCGCCGCCGCCGTCGTGAGCAACAGGTTGTTCAGCACCAGGCCGCCCTCGCGGCTTATCGGCGCGAACAGCCCGCCGGCCTGCATGGTCGGCGCACGGAAGGCATAGAGGGCCAGCGCCCCGCCGGTCACCAGGAACAGGAAGATCAGCACGAAGATGCCGCGCGAGGGATCGGTGGCGAAGGCATGGACCGAGTTCAGCACCCCCGACCGCACCAGGAAGGTGCCGAGCAGGCTGAACGAGAAGGCGATGATCGCGAGCAGGATGGTCCAGCTCTTCAAGGCATCGCGCTTTTCCACCACGATCGCGGAATGGAGCAGCGCGGTGGCGACCAGCCACGGCATGAAGGAGGCGTTCTCGACCGGATCCCAGAACCACCAGCCGCCCCAGCCGAGTTCGTAATAGGCCCACCAGGAGCCAAGCGCGATTCCGCCGGTGAGAAAGCACCAGGCGACCAGCGTCCAGGGCCGCACCCAGCGCGCCCAGGCCGGGTCGATGCGGCCCTCGATCAGCGCCGCGATGGCGAACGAGAACGAGACCGACAGCCCGACATAGCCGAGGTAAAGGAAAGGCGGATGGAACGCGAGGCCGGGATCCTGAAGCAACGGATTGAGGCCCTGGCCGTCGAGCGGCGGCGGGTCGAGGCGGCCGAACGGGTTCGACGTGAACAGGATGAAAAGCAGGAAGCCGACGCCGATCAGGCCCTGGATCGCCAGGACCCGCGCCCTGAGATCCGGCGGCAGGTTGCGGCCGAACAGCGCCACCATCGCACCGAACAGCGCCAGGATCAGGATCCAGAGCAGCAGCGAGCCCTCGTGATTGCCCCAGACGCCGGAGATCTTGTAGAGCAGCGGCTTGGCGCTGTGCGAATTCTCGGCGACGTTGACGATCGAGAAGTCGCTCGTCAGGTATCCCACGGTGAGACAAGAGAAGGCGATCGCGACGAACACGAACTGCGCGCCGGCGGCCGGCGCGGCCAGCGCGACCCAGGGCTGATGGCCGCGTTGCGCGCCGATCAGCGGCAGGATCCCCTGCACGAGGGCGATGACAAGCGCGAGCACGAGCGCGAAATGTCCTGTTTCGGCGATCATTGCGTCCCTCCCTGCCATTGCCCGGTCTTCTTCAATGCCTCGGCGACCTCCGGCGGCATGTAATTCTCGTCATGCTTCGCCAGCACGTTCGAGGCGACGAAGACACCGGCACCGTCGAGCTTTCCTTCCGCCACCACGCCCTGCCCTTCGCGGAACAGGTCGGGCAGCATGCCGGTGTAGGTGACCGGCACCGATTCGGCGAGATCGGTGACGCGGAAGGTCGTGACCACGCCGTCCCGCACGACGCTGCCTTCCTCGACCAGGCCGCCGAGACGGAAACGCCGGTCCTCATCGACGCCCTTCTCTTGCAGATCCGAGGGGCTGTAGAAGAAGACGAGATTGTCCTCGAACGTGGTCAGCACGATTCCGGCGGCGACGAACAGCGCCGCGACACTGCCGATCACCAGGTAGAGACGCTTACGCTTGCGAGTCACGTGCTTCCTCCGTGCCACCGCCACTCCGGCGACGCCGTCGCGGACCGTGATCCGCCTCGAGTTGTTCGAGCAATCGCTCGTCGCGCCGAAGGCGCGCCCTGCTTTGCAGCAGCAGCGTCACGAGCACCGCCGCCGTGATCGCGAAAGCCGGCCAGACATATGCCGCATAGCCGCCCATATGGAAGAATTCCGCCATTTTCTCCCCGGTTCGGGCCGGATCGCCCGTCACTCGTCCGGCAGCCCGCCACTCTAGAGGCAGCCGCCATGACCGGTCCATAACAACTCGCCCGACCTCACGGCAGGTTGACCACGGTCACTCCCCTCAGTCGCGCGCCACCGCGAGACGCAGACGCCGCACCTTCATGCCGATGATCTCGGATCGGACCCGCATCATCAGCACGGTCAGGAAATAACCCTTGAAGGCGAGCGCCATGACCAGCAACGGAATCAGGATCGAACTGTGGATCTTCGGCCCCGACATCGTCGCGACGCTGGCCGGCTGGTGCAGCGTGTTCCACCAATCGACCGAGAACTTGATGATCGGCAGGTTCACCGATCCGACCAGCGCCAGGATTGCCGCCGCTCGGGCCGCCCGGGTCGGATCGTCATAAGCCTCCCAGATTGCCATGTAGCCGAGATAGAGGAAGAACAGGATCAGCATGCTGGTGAGCCGCGCGTCCCAGACCCACCAAGTGCCCCACATCGGCTCGCCCCACAGCGATCCGGTGGCCAGCGCGATGAAGGTGAAGCAGGCCCCGATCGGGGCGCACGACTTGGCCGTCAGGTCGGCGACCGGGTGGCGCCAGATCAGCGACATCGCCGAACAGACCGCCATCACCGCGTAGACGAACAGCGCCATCCAGGCTGCGGGCACATGGACGAACATGATGCGAACCGTATCACCCTGCTGGTAGTCGGGTGGTGCGACGAAAAGTCCCAGATAGAGCCCGACCACGGTGAGCAGCGCCGTCACGCCCGCGACCCACGGGAACAGCAGTTCCACGATCCGCAAGAATCGCGTCGGATTGGCGAAACGATGCATGACCGACATTCGTCCTGGCTCCCTGTCCGTGAGTCCGATCCGACTATTCCAGCGCCAGCCGGAGCGCCGCCGCAGACGCCCAGGGCGTCAGCACCGTGGCGCCGATCAACAGGCCGCCCAATACCGCCAGATGCGGCGCGACGACGAAGCCGCCGATCGCCGCCTCGACCGCCGCCACCCCGAATATCAGGATAGGTATATAGAGTGGTAGGACCAGCAGCGAAAGAAGAACGCCGCCACGGCGCACGCCGACGGTCAACGCGGCGCCGATCGCGCCGATCAGCGACAGCGCCGGTGTACCGAGCAGCATCGCCGCGATCAGCGCGACAAAACCGTTCACCGGCAGGTTCAGCAGCACTGCCAGCAGCGGCGCGGTCACCAGCAGCGGCAATCCGGTGGTCAGCCAGTGGGCGAGAGCCTTGGCCAGCACCACCAGTTCGAGCGGCGTTGGACCGAGCGCGATCAACTCGAGCGAGCCATCCTCGTAGTCGGCCTGGAAGATCCGGTCGAGCGATATCAGGCTGGCCAGCATGGCCGCCACCCAGATCACGCCGGCCGCGATCCGGGACAGCAGCTCGAGTTCGGGACCGACGCCGAGCGGGAAGAGCGTCACGGTGATGACGAAAAATCCCAGCGTCATGCCCACGGTGCCGCCCTGGCGGATGGCGAGCCTGAGATCCCGGACGAGGAGAGCGAGCAGCGCTCTCATACGGCCAGCCGGTAGGGTTCGAGGGCAAGCCGCCGCGCCCCGGCAAGACCGAGATCCAGATGGGTGGCGATCATTGCCATGCCGCCATGCGCGGCATGATCGCGAACGACCTCGGCGAGCATGGCAGAGGCCACGGTGTCCAGCGACGTCGTCGGCTCGTCGAGCAGCCAGAGCCGCGCCGGCGTCGCCAGCAGCCGGGCCAGGTTGACCCGGCGACGCTGCCCGGCCGACAGGAAGCGCGCCGGAACGGTCGCCAGATCGCGCAGATCCATTCGTTCGAGCGCCTTGTCGACGCCGCCGGCGCTGACCCGGACTCCATTGACCCGGGCCCAGAAGCGCAGATTCTCGGCCACCGTGAGAACCGGCTTCAGGGCGTCCTGGTGGCCGACATACTGGAGCCGGCCGTGATGCTCGTCCCAGTCTTCGTCGGCCGGCCGGCCGTCCCACAGGAGACGCCCGCCGGCGGCCTTGAGCAGGCCGCTGCAGATCCTGAGCAGGCTCGACTTGCCGGCGCCGTTCCGGCCCTCCAGCAGCAGGATCTCGCCGTCGCCGACGCGAAAATCGAGGCCAGCGAAGACCGGCCGCTCACCGCGGACACAGACGAGTTCCTCGCCCTCGAAAATCATTCTGACGCGCCCTGTACCGTCTCGACTGGATGAAGGCAGTGGCCGCCCGGACGGGCGCGGCCCGACGTCGACCGGTCGGTCGGCCGCCCTGCTTCATCGGTTGTGGCATTAGGGCCTACTCGTAGGTGCGGACGTCGTCAATCACCTTGCCATCGTTGGGCAGGGTGCCGGGGGCAACGAACTCGACACCGCCGCGCAGCTTGCACGACGCCTGCAGGGTCTCCGTGACGGCCGCGCGGAGCGCGTCACCGCCGTCGCCCGCAACCTCGCAACGCAGTGTCATCCGGTCGACATTGTCGACGCTGTCGACGACCAGACGGACGCGAACGAGCGCCTCGTGACGCTTCCGCACCTGCTCGACCTGGCCCGGGTGGACGAACATCCCCTTGACCTTCGTGGTCTGGTCGGCGCGACCCATCCAGCCCTTGATCCGCCGGTTCGTGCGTCCGCAGGGGCTGGTTCCGCCAAGTACCGCCGACATGTCGCCGGTGGCGAAGCGGATCAGCGGGTAGACCGGGTTGAAGGTCGTGACCACGATTTCCCCGACCTCGCCGTCCTCGACCGGATCGCCGGTACCCGGGCGGACGATCTCGAGAACGATTCCCTCATCGACGACCATCCCTTCGAGGGCCGGTGTCTCGTAGGCGATCAGGCCGAGATCGGCGGTCCCGTAGCTTTGGATCGGGCCGACGCCGAGCGCCTTCAACTCGGCGCGCAGGCTGGGCGGCAGCGCCTCGCCACCGACCGAGGCCGCGCGAAGGCACGAAAGATCGATGCCGGTGTCGCGGCCCTTTTCCAGCAGGATCTTGAGGAACGAGGGCGTCCCGACATAAGCGGCGGGCCGAAGTTCGGCCATCGCCTGGAGCTGCATCTCGGTATTGCCGGTACCGGCCGGGAAGACCGTGCAGCCGATCGCCGCGGCGCCTGCCTCCATCATCATGCCGGCAGGCGTCATGTGATAGGAGAAGGTGTTGTGAACGAGGTCGCCGGCGCGGCAGCCCGCTGCGTAAAGCGCCCGGCCCATGCGCCAGAAATCGCCGGTCCGCGCACCCGGCTCGTAAATCGGGCCGGGCGACATGAAGATCTGCTCGATCTGCGAGAGCGGCGCGCCGTTCAGCCCGCCGAGAGGACGGGCCGCGGCCTGGTGCGCCTTGAGATCGGACTTCCGCGTCACCGGCAGGCGGGCGAGCGCCGCGCGGCTGATCACCTCGGCCGGCGCGACATCCTTCAACAGGTCGGCGAAGTAGGCCGAGTTCGCCTTCGCATGGCCGATCGCCGCGGCAAGCGCCGCCATCTGCTCGGCCTCGCGCTGTTCCGGATCGCGGATCTCTAGCTCGTCGAAATAGGCGCCTGCGCCAGTCACGATCGTCCCCCGGGGTTGCGAAATGTCGATCTGCGGCCGGCCGGATCAGCCAAGCCAGCGCTTGCGCCGGCGATAGGAACGCACGTCGCGGAAATTCTTGCGGCCCTTGTCCGACATGCCGAGGTAGAATTCCTTGACGTCCTCGTTCTGCCGCAGGCTCTCGGCGCTACCGTCCATCACGACGCGGCCATTCTCGAGAATATAGCCATAGTCGGCATAGCGCAGGGCCACGTTGGTGTTCTGCTCGGCCAGGAGGATCGAGACACCCTCGTCGACGTTGATCTTCTTGACGATCTCGAAGATCTGCTCGACGAGCTGCGGCGCCAGCCCCATCGAAGGCTCGTCCAGCAGGATCAGCCGGGGCCGGCTCATCAGCGCCCGCCCGATCGCCGTCATCTGCTGTTCGCCGCCCGAGGTATAGCCGGCCTGGCTGGTGCGCCGTTCCTTGAGGCGCGGAAAATAGGAATAGACCATCTCGAGATCGCGGGCGATCGCCTTGGCCCCGTCGCGCCGCGTGTAGGCACCCGTCAGCAGGTTCTCCTCGACCGTGAGATGCTCGAAGCAATGGCGCCCCTCCATCACCTGGATGACGCCGCGCTGAACCAGGTCGTTCGGCGTTTCCTCTGCCAGGATTTCGCCATGGAAGGCGATCGTCCCCTTGGTCACCTCGCCCCGTTCGGCCCGGAGCAGGTGCGAGATCGCCTTGAGGGTGGTTGTCTTGCCGGCCCCGTTGGCGCCGAGAAGGGCGACCACGCCCCCCTCGGGCACCTCCAGGGAGACCCCCTTGAGCACCAGTATGACGTGGTTGTAGACCACCTCGATATTGCTGACCGCGACGATTGCGGCCGGTTGTTCGCTGCCCAAGGTCATACTCCTTGCGGGCGACGCCACGACGGGCGCCGCCCGTACGACGGTCCTACTTGCATTCACGCGGGGTGATGTTGTTCTCCTTGGCGTAAGCCATGGAATCCTCGACGATCAGCTCGTCGACGACCTCGCGGTCGGCGCCGATGAAATCGCTGACGATCTTCCAGGACTTGGCCTTGGCGTCCCACTGCTGGATCAGGCCGAGGCCCGGTCCGCCATGGTTGGCACATGTGACTTTGACCGGAACGGTGAAGCCCGGCAGGCCCAGTTCATTGAGGCGCGCCTCGTCGACATTCAGCGCCTCGTAGCCGTCCCGCATCATCGGCGGCGTCAGATCCTTGGTGCCGTGGATCTTCATCGCCGTGCGCGCCGCCTCCGCCGCCCACATGGCGGCGGCCATGCCGCGGTTGTAGAGCACCGTGCCGGCGTTGGAGCCGTCGCCCGCAGCCTTGCCGGCGTCATAGACATACTTCTGCAGGTCGGAATAGATCGGGAAGTCGTTGCCGACGCTGTGGAAGTTGATCGACTTGTAACCGTCGGCGACATCGCCTGCGGGAAGTACGTCGGTCTCCGCGCCCGACCACCAGCCGCCGATGAAGTGATCCATCGGGTAGCGGATGGACGCGGCCTCCTTGATGGCGACCTGGTTCATGACGCCCCAGCCCCACATGATGACATAGTCGGGCTTCTCGCGACGGACCTGCAACCAGGTTGCCTTCTGTTCCTGACCGGGATGGTCGACCGGCAGCAGCATCAGCGAGTAGCCGTGCTTTTCGGCCAGCTTCTCCAGTGTCCGGATCGGCTCCTTGCCGTAGGCGGAATTGTGATAGACGAGGGCGACCTTCTTGCCCTTCAGGCTCCCGCCTTCCTGCTCCATTGCGTACTTGATGATGATCGAGGCCGCATCCCAGTAGGTGCCCGGGAAGTTGAAGACATTCGGGAACACCGTGCCGTTGGCGGCGGAGGTCCGGCCGTAGCCCATGGAGTGGATCGGGATGCCGTCAGCCGTCGCCTTGGGGATCAGCTGGTAGGTGATGCCGGTCGAGAGCGGCTGGTAGGCCAGCGAGCCTTCGCCCTTCGTGCTCTCGTAGCATTCCACGCCCTGCTGCGTGTTGTAAGCGGTCTCGCACTCGATGTTTTTGACTTTCACGCCTTCGATGCCGCCATCCCGCTCGTTGAGCAGGGTCCAGTAATCGGCATAGCCGTCGGCGAAGGGGATACCGTTCGGCGCGTATGGGCCGGTCCGGTAGCTCAGTGATGGCATCGTCAGGTCCGCCAGGGCGGGAACCGCCCCGAGCGCGACCGTAGCTGCCAGCGCCGCTACGAATACCTTCATCTTCATGCGTCTTCTCCCTTTTTGCTTCAATTTGCGCCGTTGGAACGGCGTTCTGCTACAGGGCCCGGCCCTTCAATGCGGGAACGGCCAGAGCCGCATCTTTTCCTTGGCAATCGACCAGAGCCGGGCGAGGCCATGCGGCTCGACGATCAGGAAAAAGATGATCAGGCTGCCGACGAGGGTGATCTCCACATGCTTCGCCAACACCGGCAGGACATCGAACCCGCCAACCATGATGTTCTTCAGGACGATCGGCAGCAACACCATGAAGGCGGCGCCGAGGAACGAACCCAGCATCGAGCCGAGCCCGCCGATGATCACCATGAAGAGGACCAGGAACGACTGGTTGATGCCGAAGGCCTCGGTCGGCTCCGCGGCGCCGAACCAGACCGTGAAATAGAGCGCGCCGGCGATCCCGATATAGAAGGAGGAAACCGCGAATGCCGACAGCTTGGTCCGCATCGGCGGCACGCCGATGATCTCGGCGGCGATATCCATGTCGCGGATCGACATCCAGCTTCGCCCGATACGGCCGCGGATCAGATTCTTCGCGACGAGAGCGAGCACGGTGACGAAGGCCAGGCAGAACAGGTAGGTCGCGGCGGGCGTCGCCTCAGGCCCGGTCACGGCAAAGCCGAAGATCGACCGTTCCGGCGCGGTGATCTGCCCGGTTGCCGAATAATTGTAGAACCACGGCACCTTGTTGAAGAGCCAGACCAGGAAGAACTGTGCGGCGAGCGTCGCAACCGCAAGGTAGAAGCCCTTGATGCGCAGGCTCGGCAAGCCGAAGAACATGCCCACCGCGGCGGTGACGCCGCCGGACAGCAGGATGACGATGACGATGTTGAGCTCTGGGAAGGCCGTCATCAGCTTGTAGGAGGCATAGGCGCCAACCGCCATGAAACCGCCCGTGCCGAGGCTGAGCAGGCCGCAATAGCCGGTCAGGATGTTGAGCCCGATCGCCGCCAGCGAGAAGACCAGGAAGGGCAGCACGATCGACTTTTCCCAGTAGTCGTCGATGATGAACGGGATGACCAGGAAGGCGACGGCGAGCATGCCCCAGAACAGCCAGCGGTCCTGGATGATCGGGAAGGTCTGCTGATCGTCACGGTAGGAAACTTTGAAATCGCCGGTTTCACGATACAACATTGTCGTCGCCCCCTACACGCGCTCGATGATGCGCTCGCCGAACAGGCCTTGCGGGCGGACCAGCAGGAAGGCCAGGGCAAGCACGTAGGCGAACCAGTTCTCGATCGCGCCGCCGATGTACGGACCGGCGTAGAGTTCTGCCAGCTTCTCGCCGACGCCGATGATCAGGCCGCCGAGGATGGCGCCCGGTATCGAGGTGAAGCCGCCGAGAATGAGCACTGGGAGCGCCTTCAGCGCGATCAGCGAAAGCGAGAACTGGACCCCCGACTTGGCGCCCCACATGGTGCCGGCGACCAGCGCGACGAAGCCGGCGATCGACCAGACGATGATCCAGATGGTGCGCAGCGAGATGCCGACCGAGAGCGCGGCCTGGTGGTCGTCGGCGACGGCGCGGAGCGCGCGGCCGATCCGGGTATACTGGGAGAACAGCGAGAGGGCGATGACCAGCACGGTGGCGACAACGGCCGCGGCGATCTCCAGCTTGTCGACATAGATGTCGAAGCGGTCGAACATCCAGTCGAGCGCCCCTTCCGGCAGTCCGACCGAGAGCGGCTTCACGTCGGAGCCCCACATCAGGTCGCCCATGCCCTCGAGGACATAGGCAAGGCCGATCGTCGCCATGAACAGGATGATCGGTTCCTGGTTGACGAGATAGCGCAGCACGAAGCGTTCGATCACGAAGGCGAGCCCGATCATCACCAGGATCGTGATGGGCACGGCGATCCAGATCGGGACGACGGGCATCCAGTCGTTGGGCAGCCCGAGGGTGTGCAGGAGTTCGGAGAAAGGCGTGTTGCCGAGCATCAGGCTGGCAAGCGTCAGTGCCGCGAACAGGCAGAGCACGCCCTGCGCGAAGTTGAAGATCTGCGATGCCTTGAAGATCAGCACGAAGCCGAGCGCCACGAGCGAATACATCACGCCCGCGAGCAGGCCGGAGAGGATCGTTTCGATGAGGTACGACACAGCCCTGCCCCCTACTCGTGCGCCACGCCGAGATAGGCGTCGATGACGGTCTGGTCGTTGCGCACGACATCCGGCGTACCGTCGCCGATCTTGCGCCCGTAATCGAGAACCACCACCCGGTCCGAAATGTCCATGACGACGCCCATGTCATGTTCGATCAGGGCGATCGTCGCGCCGAACTCGTCGTTCACGTCGAGGATGAAGCGGCACATGTCCTCCTTCTCCTCGATATTCATCCCGGCCATCGGCTCGTCGAGCAGCAGCAGCTTTG
Organism: Oceanibacterium hippocampi; assembly: GCF_900172325.1. GTDB lineage: Bacteria > Pseudomonadota > Alphaproteobacteria > Sneathiellales > Sneathiellaceae > Oceanibacterium > Oceanibacterium hippocampi. Next base: position 308,364 of record NZ_FWFR01000001.1, read on the forward strand.
GCTCGGCGGCGAGCGCCCGGCCAAGCTCGACCCGCTTCTGCAGGCCATACGGCAGCCGCCCGACCGGGGTCTTGCGGATGTGCTGGATCTCCAGGAAGTCGATGATCCGCTCCACCACCTCGCGATGCTCGACCTCCTCGCGTTCCGCCGGGCCGCGCCAGATCGCCTGCCAGAACATGTTGCGATGCATCTTCGTGAGCCGCCCGGTCATGATGTTGTCGAGCGTGGTCATGCCGCGGAAGAGCGCGATGTTCTGGAAGGTCCTGGCGATGCCGTGCCGGGCGATCTCGTGCGGCTTCATGGCCTTGCGCTTCTCGCCGCGGAACCAGATCTCGCCTTCCTGCGGATGATAGAAGCCGTTGATCACGTTCAGCATCGACGACTTGCCCGCACCGTTCGGCCCGATGATGGCGCGGACTTCGCCTTCGAGGATATCGAAGGAAATGTCCTCGATCGCGGTCACCCCGCCGAAGCGAAGGGTGATGTTGCGGACCTCCATGAGAACGTCACGCTGCGGCACGGTCTCCGGTTCCATCGTCACTTTCGCGGGTTGCGCGCTCATGCCGTCACGACGCCATGCGGAGCGGCTCGGCCGCCGATTGCGGCGGGAAGGTCTCGGCCTCCTCGATACGCAGATCCGCGTTCATCATCGTCTCCCGACCATCCTCGTAGGTGATGCGGACCTCGATCGCCGCATGATCCGCGTCCGAATAGAGCCCCTCGATGAGGCTGCCGTAACGTTCCGCGATGACCCGGCGGCGAACCTTGCGGGTCCGCGTGAGCTCGCCGTCATCGGCATCGAGTTCCTTGTGAAGCAGCAGGAAACGATGGATCTGCGAGCCGGCCAGTTCGCTGTCGATGGCGAGGCCCCTGTTCACTTCCTCGATGTTCGACCGGATCAGCGCGTAGATTTCCGGCTTCGCCGCGAGCTCGGCATAGCTGGCGTAGTTGAGATCGTTCCGCTCCGCCCAGTTACCGACCGCTTCCATGTCGATGTTGATGAACGCGGTGACCATGTCGCGGCCCGAGCCGTGACAGACTGCCTCGCGGATGAACGGGTAGAACTTGAGCTTGTTCTCGAGATATTGCGGCGCGAACAACGTGCCGTCGTTGAGCTTGCCGACGTCCTTGGCGCGGTCGATGACCTTGAGATGGCCCTCGTCGGTCATGATCCCCGCGTCGCCGGTATGCAGCCAGCCGTCCGCGCCGAGCGTCTCCGCCGTCGCTTCGTCGTTCTTGAAGTAACCGGCGAACAGGCCGGGGCTCTTGACCAGAACCTCGCCGCTCGCCTCGTCGATGCGGACCTCGCACCCCGGCGCCGCCGGGCCGACCGTGTCCGGGCGAACGTCGCCGTCCTTCTGGATGCAGACATAGGCGGCGGATTCGGTCTGGCCGTAGAGCTGCTTCAGGTTGATGCCGAGCGAGCGATAGAAGCGGAAGGTCTCCGGCCCCATCGGCGCGCCGGCGGTATAGGCGACGCGGATCCGCGAAAAGCCGAGCGTGTTCTTCAGCGGGCCGTAGATCAGCAGCTTGCCCAGACCGTAGTTCAGGCGATCGAACAGGCCGACCGGCAGGCCCTCGAGAAGCGGCGTGCCGACTTTCTTCGCGACGTCCATATAGTAGTGGAACAGCCGCCGCTTGATGGCGCTCGCATCCTCGATGCGGATCATCATGTGGGTCAGGATATTCTCGAAGATCGACGGCGGCGCGAAGAAGTAGGTCGGCCCGATCTCCTTCAGGTCGGTCATCACCGTGTCGGCGCTTTCCGGGCAATTCACCGTGTAGCCGGCGGTGTAGGCCTGGACGAAGGAGAACAGGTGATCGCCGACCCAGGCCATGGGCAGATAGGAGAGGATGTCCTCACGCTCGGTCAGGCCCTCGAAACCGACCGAGGCGCGGCCGACCTCGATCAGGCTGCCGCATTTCAGCACCACGCCCTTCGGACGACCGGTCGTGCCGGAGGTATAGGCGATCACCGCGATGTCGTCGCCGCTGCCCTTCGCGACCTCGCCCGGGTAAAAGTCCGGATGCGCCTTGTCATGGGCCCGGCCGCGTTCCTGCAGGTCGCGGAACTTGTGAAGGAATTCCTGTTCGTAATGACGCATGCCGCGGTCGTCCTCGTAGACGATCTGGCGGAGCGACGGCACGGACTCGCGGACATCGAGCAGCTTGTCGGTCTGCTCCTGGTCCTCGACGATGGCGCAAACGACCTCGGCATGATCGAGAACGAAGCGGACTTCCTCGGCGATGCCGTCCTGATAGATCGGCACCGGCACAGCGCCGATCGCCTGGATTGCCGTGAATGACCAGTAGAGATGCGGCCGGTTGCTGCCGACGATCGCCACCTTGTCACCACGCCTGATGCCGATGTCTGCAAGTCCGCACGCCAGATTGCGGACATTGTCCGCCACTTCGGCCCAGGTCCAGCATTGCCAGATGCCGAATTCCTTCTCACGGTACGCGGGCCGGGATCCGAACGTCCCGGCGTTATGCAACAACAGCTTGGCGAAGGTGTCTTGGCGACGCAGGGAGTCCTGAACGTTGCTCATAGACGCGAGATTCCTTCCCTCGAACGTCCGCAGCATTCCACGCGCGCCACCAGGACACGCAAGACCTGCTGCGACCAAACGCACTGAATGTTCTGTGGTTGCGGAACCCTGATGCAACCTCCCTAAGTACCGTCATCGTTACTTTTTTATGGGTGACGGCTCGTTTTGCGATAGTCGAACCATACTATGACCGTCAAGGAAATAATACCGGATGCATCAGCAGCCAATGGCCGTTCATCGATCCGCCCGCGGCCGCCCCGGTTGCCGTCGCGACACCCCGGTCCCCGTTGCCTTCGGCGCCCCCCGCACGGGGTCCCTGAAGATGGCGATTCCAGGGCCAAACCGCGGCACAACCTGCGCCGATCGGTCGCGGCCATAATACGCGCCGGGCCTGCGCCGCCACACCTGCACGGACGGCCGATCGGCAGTGTCTTTGACCTCGAATGCTCCAGGGCGACTGTCGCGACGGGCACGGTTTTTTGCCGGGAAACGGACTTTTCGAGTTCCTTGGCCGGTTGTTTCGCAGATACGATAAGATCGTTGTTCGAAATCGTCGCAGGCTGGTGGGGGCCGGCGCATTCTGGAATTCCCGGTGCGCATCTGTTATGCCAGCGATCGCATCGCCGTAACCCCGCAATACGCTCGCCCGGGCGGCCTCAATCCTGCGGCGCCGGGGAACGCCACATGTCACAATCGGAGGAAGAATTGAGCACCGTTGGCCAGGACAGCCTGAAAACGCGCCGCACGATCGAGGTCGACGGCACCGCCTATGACTATTTCAGCATTCCGGCGGCAGGCGAGGCCGGCTACGGCGACTTCGCCCGACTGCCCTTCTCGATGAAGGTGCTGCTCGAGAATCTGCTCCGCTTCGAGGACGGCCGCAGCGTCACGATGGACGACATCAAGGCGGTCGGCGGCTGGTTGAAGGAACGACGCTCGCCGCGCGAGATCGCCTATCGGCCCTGCCGCGTGCTCATGCAGGATTTCACCGGCGTGCCGGCCGTCGTCGACCTCGCCGCGATGCGCGCCGCGATGGCCGCCCTCGGTGGCGACCCGAAGAAGATCAACCCGCTCAACCAGTGTGACCTCGTCATCGACCATTCGGTCATGGTCGACAATTTCGGCACCGCCCGTTCGTTCCGCCAGAATGTCGACCTCGAGATGACGCGCAACATCGAGCGCTACGCCTTCCTGCGCTGGGGCCAGACCGCGTTCGACAATTTCCGCGTCGTGCCGCCGGGAACCGGCATCTGCCACCAGGTGAACCTGGAATATCTCGCGCAGACGGTCTGGACCGGCAAGGACGGCGATCGCCAGCTCGCCTTCCCCGACACGGTCGTCGGTACCGACAGCCACACCACCATGATCAACGGCCTCGCCGTGCTCGGCTGGGGCGTCGGCGGCATCGAGGCCGAGGCGGTGATGCTCGGCCAGCCGGTCTCCATGGTGTTGCCCGAGGTCGTCGGCTTCAAGCTCAATGGCCGGCTCAAGGAAGGCACGACCGCGACCGACCTGGTGCTGACCATCACCAAGATGCTGCGCGCCAAGGGCGTGGTCGGCAAGTTCGTCGAGTTCTTCGGCCCCGGCCTCGCCGAGTTGCCGCTCGCCGACCGGGCGACGATCGCCAACATGGCGCCGGAATACGGCGCCACCTGCGGCATCTTCCCGATCGACAAGGAAACCATCGCCTTCCTGACCGCGACGGCACGCGATCCGCACCGGGTCAAGCTGGTCGAGGCCTATGCGAAGGCGCAGGGCATGTGGCAGGACGAGAATTCTGTCGAGGCGGTCTACACCGATATCCTCGAACTCGACATGGCGACGGTCGAGCCGTCGCTCGCCGGACCGAAGCGGCCGCAGGACCTGGTCGCGCTGTCGACCGCCCAGGCCAATTTCCGCAAGGAAGCGCCGGCCCTGCTCGGCGGCAAGGCGATGACCGACAAGGGCCGGGTGAAGGTCGCCGGTGCCGACTATGGCCTCGCCCACGGCGACGTGGTGATCGCCGCGATCACGTCGTGCACGAACACCTCGAACCCCTCGGTCATGCTCGCCGCGGGCCTGGTCGCCCGCAACGCGCGCAAGCTCGGGCTGACGGTGAAGCCGTGGGTCAAGACCTCGCTGGCGCCGGGCTCCAAGGTGGTCTCCGACTATCTCGCCGAGGCCGGGCTGCAGGACGATCTCGACGCGCTCGGCTTCAACCTCGTCGGCTACGGCTGCACCACCTGTATCGGCAATTCCGGGCCGCTCGCCGAGCCGATTTCCAAGGCCATCGTCGAGAACGACTTGGTTGCCTGCGCGGTGCTCTCCGGCAACCGCAACTTCGAAGGCCGGGTCAACCCGCACACCCGGGCGAACTACCTTGCCTCGCCGCCCCTGGTCGTCGCCTACGCGATCGCGGGCACCATGGACCTCGATCTCGTCAACGACCCGATCGGCACCGGCAAGGATGGCAAGCCGGTCTATCTGCGCGACATCTGGCCGTCGACCGCCGAGGTCGCCGAGACCGTGCGGACCTCGATCACGCCGGCCATGTTCACGCACGAGTACGGCAACGCCTTCGCCGGCGACGAGGCCTGGCAATCGATCGCGATCGATCCGAGCGAGGTCTACGAATGGGATGCGGATTCCACCTATATCCAGCATCCGCCCTATTTCGCCGGCATGGCGAAGGAAGCCGGCGGCTTCTCCGACATCACCGGGGCCCGGATGCTGGCCCTGCTCGGCGATTCGATCACCACCGACCACATCTCGCCGGCCGGCGCGATCAAGGCCGAAAGCCCGGCGGGGCTCTACCTGCAGCAGCATGGCGTGAAGCCGGCCGACTTCAACTCCTACGGGGCGCGGCGCGGCAACCACGAAGTGATGATGCGCGGCACCTTCGCCAACATCCGCCTGCGCAACGAACTCGCGCCGGGCACGGAGGGCGGTGTCACCCGGCTGATGCCACAGGGCGATCAGATGTCGATTTACGACGCGGCGATGAACTACGCCGACGCCGGCGTCCCGCTGGTCGTTGTCGCCGGCAAGGAATACGGGACCGGTTCGAGCCGCGACTGGGCCGCCAAGGGCACCCTGCTGCTCGGCATCAAGGCGGTCATCGCGGAAAGCTTCGAGCGCATCCATCGCTCGAACCTGGTCGGCATGGGCGTGCTGCCGCTGCAGTTCCCGGCCGGCAGCGATCGCAAGTCGCTTGGCCTCGACGGCAGCGAAGTGTTCGACCTGACCGGTATCGCCGGCGGCATCAAGCCGGGCATGACGGTGCCCTGCACGATCACCCGGGCGAATGGCGAAAAGGTCGAGATCGGCCTGCTCTGCCGGATCGATACCGAAGACGAGGTCGCCTATTACAAGAATGGCGGCATCCTGCATTATGTGCTGCGCAACCTTGCCAAGTCGGCCTGAGCGGCCGCGTTCGCAAAGACGCGGCGGCTTCGGGTCGCCCATGTCACGCCGGTCCGGGTCGCCCGGGCCGGCGGGGCGGCGCGGCCCGTTGGCCGCGCGTCTCTTTCACTCACACGTGATTCGCCCGTGATGGCGCACGGCGCGTAGGCTGTCGCTCATGATCCGGCATCTCTCCCTTCTCTGCATGACCGTCGCGCTTGTCGCGGGCGCCGCGCTTGCCCGGCCGGCCCTGGCGGCCGATGTCGTGCTGAAGCCGGTCACCGTTCTCGAACTCTTCACCAGCCAGGGCTGCTCGTCCTGCCCGCCTGCCGACGCGCTGCTGAATGACCTGGCCACCCGCGACGGCGTGCTCGGCCTGTCGTTCCACGTCGATTACTGGGATTATATCGGCTGGAAGGACACCTTCGCGCTGGCCGAGACAACCGCCCGGCAGCGCGCCTACGGCGCCGCGCTCGGCGCCTCCTATGTCTATACGCCGCAGGTCGTCGTTGGCGGCCGCGCCCACGAGGTCGGCTCGAACCGGGCCGGAATCGAGCGGCTGATCGCCAGCGACAGCGACCGTACCCAGAGCCTCGGCATCACCGCTCGGATCGAGGACGGGGTGCTGGTCCTATCGCTGCCGCCGCACGAGGGCGGAGCCTGGCTGTGGCAGGTCGATATCGACCGCAACCACGAGGTCGCCATCCAGCGCGGCGAGAATAGCGGGCGCACGGTCCGCTATCACAACGTGGTCCGCAACCTGAACCGCATCGCGGCCTGGGACGGCAGCGCGCGGGAATATCGCCTCGACCTCGACGCGATCCGCCGCAAGGGTCGGGACGGCTGTGCCATCCTGGTGCAGCAGGACGGCTACGGCCCGATCATCGGCGCGCTGGAAATTGCCTTCGACGCCAGCGGCTCCTGATCCGGCCCTCGACCCCTTCCCCGCACGACCTTCTTGCTCCCCCGCGTCTCGGGCCGCTATAGCTCTGGAAACCAACCGCGAAATGCCGGAGCCATCGATGTCCGAGAAGAAAGCCCCGCCTGTGCCGATTCCGTCCGCGACGGTTCTCCTGCTTCGTGACGGGCCGGCGGGGCTCGAGGTCTTCATGGTGGTTCGCCACCGGGAGATCGATTTCGCCTCGGGCGCACTGGTCTTCCCGGGCGGCAAGGTCGATCCGGAGGACTGCGACGGGCGGCTCACCGACCGCTGCCCGGGCTGCGAGGGACTGGACGCAACGGCGCGGGCGGTCCGGGTCGCGGCGATCCGCGAGGCGTTCGAGGAATGCGGCGTTCTGCTGGCGCGGAAGCGCGGCGCAGCGGCGCTGGTCGGCGGCGACATGCTGACGGCGCTGGAGGCAAGGTATCGCGCGGCGCTGGTCGCCAACACGACCGACATGGCGACGGTCGCGGCGGCCGAGGACCTGGAGCTCGCGACCGACCTGCTCGCCCCCTTCGCCCACTGGATCACGCCGAAGCCGCTGCCGAAGCGGTTCGACACGATGTTCTTCCTGGCCCGGGCGCCGGAGGATCAACTCGCCGTCCACGATGGCAGCGAGTCGGTCGATTCCGTCTGGGCGCGGCCGCTCGACGTGCTCGCCGACTGGGAGGCGAAGCGGCGCACCTTGGTCTTCGCGACACGGATGAATGTCGCCAAGCTCGGCCGCGCGGCGAGCGTCGACGCGGCCTTCGAACAGGCCGCCTCGGCACCGCTCGTCACCGTCGAGCCGACCATGGAAATGCGCGAGGACGGCGAGCGCTGGCTCACCATCCCGGCGGCTGCGGACTACGGCCTGACCGAGGAACGGGCATCGCGCGCGATCGGCTGATCGCCCGGCGGCCCGCGCTCAGGCGGCGCCGAAGCTCCGCGTCATGACATCGGCGAGGCGGCGGGCGAAGGCCGCCGGATCGGCAACCGGTTCGCCCTCGACGATCAGCGCCTGGTCAAGCAGCAGCGCGGCCGCCTCCTCCATCTCGGTCGAGGCGCCGGCCTTCGCCGCGCGTTCGGCCAGGCCGCGGATCAACGCATGCTTCGCGTTGAGTTCGAGGATCCGGGGGGCGCGCTGCTCGATCTGGTTGTGCGCCTTCAGCACGCGGGCCAGGTGCATGTCGAGATCGTGCTCGTCGGCGACCAGGCATACCGGGCTCTCGGTGAGCCGCTTGGATACGCGGACATCCTTCACCGCCTCGCCGAGGGTCTGCTTGATCAGCGCGATGAGGGTGCCGATATCCTTCTCGGCCGGGGCCTCGGCCTTGTCGTCCGACTTGTCGGCGTCGCCGCCCTTTACGGCGCCGAGATCGATATCGCCGCGGGTGATCGAGCGGAACGGCTTGCTGTCGAACTCCGAAATGCGCCCCATCCAGAAATCGTCGACCGGATCGTGCAGCAGCAGCACTTCGACGCCCTTGGCGCGGAAGCCTTCAAGTTGCGGACTCTTGCGAAGCGTGGCCAGCGAATCGCCGCTGATGGTGTAGATCGCCTCCTGCCCCTCGGGCATCCGCGCGACATAATCCTTCAGCGAGACCAGTCCGTCGCCGGCCGTCGAATGGAAGCGGGCGAGCTCGAGCAGCTTGTCCTGGTTCGCCGCGTCCTCGTAGAGACCTTCTTTCAGCACCGGGCCGAAATTGCCCCAGAAGGTGGCATATTCCTCGGTCGCCTTGTCCGCCTTCTTCTGCAGCTCGCCGAGCACGCGCTTCACCAGCGCCTGGCGGATCCGGACCAGCACCGGATTGTTCTGCAGCATCTCGCGGCTGACATTGAGCGGCAGGTCCTCCGAATCGACGATGCCGCGGACGAATCGCAGATAGCCGGGCAGCAATTCCTCGCAATCATCGGTGATGAAAACCCGGTTCACATAGAGCTTGAGATGCGACTTCCGTTCCGGGTTGAACAGGTCGAACGGGCGCTGTGAAGGCACGTAGAGAAGCGTCGTGTAGGCGATCCGGCCTTCGACCCGGTTATGCAGGACGAGCCACGGATCGTCGAAGGCGTGGCTCACATGATGGTAGAACTCGGTATATTGCTCGGCGGTGATTTCCGATTTCGGCCGGGTCCAGAGCGCGCTCGCCTTGTTCAGCGTCTCCGCCTTGCCGTCCTCGCCCGCGATACGGATCGGCAGCCCGACATGGTCGGAATAGGTGCGCACGATGCCGGAGAGTCGGGGCTTCTCCAGGAACTCCTTCGCGTCCTTGTTCAGGTGCAGGACGATCCGCGTGCCACGGGCCGGCGCGGTATCGACCTCCTCGATCGTGAACTCGCCCTGGCCGGCGCTCTTCCAGCGCCAACCCTCGGACTCGCCGGCCTTGCGGCTTTCGACGGTCACCTCGTCGGCGACCATGAAGGCGGAATAGAAGCCGACGCCGAACTGTCCGATCAGGTTGACGTCCTTCTTCTCGTCGCCGGAGGCTTCCGACATGAAGGCGGAGGTGCCGGAACGGGCGATCGTGCCGAGGTTGCCGATCAGCTCGTCACGGCTCATGCCGATGCCGTTATCCTCGATTGTCAGCGTCTTCTGCTTCGCGTCGACGCTCAACCGGACCTGGAGTTCCGGATCGTCGGCCAGCAGTTTCGGCTCGGTCAGGGCCGCGTAGCGCAAGCGGTCGCAGGCATCGGAGGCATTGGAGATCAATTCCCGAAGAAACACTTCCTTCTCGCTGTAGAGCGAGTTGGCGACGATTTTCAGGAGTTTGCTGACTTCAGCCTGAAAGCTGTGCGTCTGGATTGTCATCGCGTGCTCTCGATATTCAGGAATGAGGATTGGCGCACATATAGGCAGTGACGGGGGCAGGCTTCAAGTCCGTGCCGGCGCTCAGTTGCCGGTTGCCCCGGCGGTTCCAGACGCCTCCACCGGCTCGGTCAGATCCGCCATGCGGCGCTGCAGCCGGTCGGCGCGATAACCGGGAAGCCGATAGGCCCAGCCGTCCAGGCGATCGGCCATGGCTGCGGCCTCCTGTCTTACCTCGTCGCTGGCGTCATCCCCGGCGCTGACATCGACAGTGATCCAGGCTGACGATTCCTTTCCGTCGGCTTCCGGCTTTATCCGTACGCTCGCGGCCAGCCCGTCGAAGGTCCTGAGATGCGCCTCGCCAGCATCGCTGAAATCCAGGTCCTCGGCGGGCGCGACATCGACATAGGTGATGAATTCCAGCACCTCCAGCATCGTCTTCAGGTCGGATTCGGCCTTCGCCTTGCGGCCCTCGGGGATGTCCTCGAGGGTCACCGGCGCGCCTTCCGCGCCACGGCTCAGATGCACCTCGGTACTATCAGGCCACGAATACCGCGCCTCGGCGATCCGCTCGCCCTTGATCTGAACAGTATTCTTGTCGAGCCAGTCGATCGCCTTCCGCTTCACGTCGAAGCGGCCGCTGACCAGCCAGGCGCGGGCCTCGCCGGGAACCCTGACGTAGATCTCCGCCGGTCGGGTGCCGGCCTCGGGCCGCTTGGTCTTGCCGAGCAACAGCGACGCCATGACCTTGCCGTCGCCGTCTTTCGCCGCGATCTCGACCGCGTCCGAGCCGTCCGCGCCGACGTCGCTGACGCCGATCTTGCCGTAGCGTTCGGGCAGCTCGGTCTTGGCCTCGATGAACTCCAGCGAGGCAAGCGCCACCAGAGCCTTCTTCACCTGGTCGGCCGGCACGGGATAGCCGCCCTTCTCGACGAGTCCCCAGGTGCCGCCCGCGCCTCGGGCGATGGTGAAGCTGCCATCGGCGCTCTTGACCGAAAGGCTCGCGACCAGGTCCAGGTCGTCGCGCAATTCCGGGAACATGGTGCCGGCCCGACGATCCAGGTCGCCGGCGATTTCCGGCCGCATCGCCACCCAAATCGCCGCGCCGGTCGCGACGATGGTAATGAGCAGGAGGACGATCCAGCTATTGCGACGCATGGCGGATCCCCTTGCCGGCATGACGCCGACTGATGCGGAAGAGGCCGATGAAGATGGCGATGAGCGCCACCAGCAGAGGCATGAGCCCGATATTGAGAACCTGGATACGGGTTTCCAGCGCGTCGATGTCGCCGCGCAGGTCGCGCTGTACCTGGCGGAGCGCGCGCCGCGTCTCCAGCAGCTCCTGGCGGAAGCTCTCGATCGCCTCGGCCTGGCCCTTCGGCAGGATGTCGCCGGTGCCGCCGACCTTGCTTTCAAGCTCGGCAATCCGGTTCTCGGTCTCCTGCAGACGCAGCTGCAGGCGGTTTTCCTCCTCGCGATAGCGACCCTCGGCCTCGCGGCGGATATCCTCCACGACCTCGAAGGGCCGGCTCGAGAAACCGCGGCTGCGCAGGCCGATCAGTTCGTCGGAGCCGCTCAGATGCTCCAGCGCATTGATCACGAAGCTCGCATTCGCTGCCGTCGGGATCGCCAGCTGCTCACCCATGAAATTCTGTCGCCGGACCCAGAAACGGTCGGCCAGCATGTCGCTGTCGGCGACCACGAGGACATTGACCGGTCCGTTGCTCCGGGCCAGCGGGGCCGGCATGGGCGTCGCCTCGGCCGGTGCCTCGTCGGCCTTCGGGCCTGCGTCCTCGGCCGCCGGCTCGGGCGCCGGGGGGCCGTCGGGAAAGGCACTCGGCACCTCGCCGCGCAGCAGCGCCGCCAGGACCCTGGCGCCGCCTTCCGGCTTGTAGCCGATCAGCAGCTTGTCCGGCTCCGGACGGCCGGCGATCCGCTCGGTCTCCATCAGGGTCGCTTGCGGCGAGGAGGTGATCAGCGGCGTCCATTCCATCGGCGCGTCGTCGCGCCGTTCCAGCGCGCCGGGGCTGGCCATGTTGATGGTGCCGAGGCCGGCGGTAAGCGGGATGTCCTGGTTCAGGCGCTGTTCGCCGAGGCCGAGCCAGGCGACGTAGTCGACCACCGAGTTGTTGTAACCGACACGGGTCGCGCTGCCGATATCGGCGACGAACCTGTCCGTCACCATCGAGATGCCCCATGGCTCCGTGAAGGGGCCGAGGTCGGAGCCCCGATCCGGGCTCGGCATCATGCCACCGCCGCCGCCGAGTTCGGTTTCCGAGAAGGGGTCGACGAAGATCATCGCGCGGCCGCCGCCAAGGACGAACTGGTCGATCGCGTAGAGCGTCGTCGGAGAGAACTTCTTCGGATGCGCCACGAGCAGCAGGGTCACGTCATCCGGAACCCGGGCGAGCGCCGTCGGGTCGAGGAAACGGACGTCATAGAAGTCCCGCATCTCGTCGAGCAGGGCATAGGGCTGCGAGCGCCCCTGCATTGCCCCCTGGATTCCGCCCGGGCCGTATTCCATCGGCAGTGCGGTCAGGATTCCGACGATCTGCCGTGCCGGGTGACCGAGGCGATAGATCGCGCGCGTCAGTTCGTATTCGAGGAACGGTTCGCGGTCGCTCCGGAAGAACGGGATGACGACCTCGTCGTCCGTGCTGTTCCGTCCGACGAGCCCGAAATAGAGCTGATCGCCGGATTCGCTCACCGGCACGCCACGCACGCCGGACGCGACGGCCAGATCCTCGGCGGTCGAGAAGGGTTCCGGATCGATCACCTCGAGCTGCACCTTGCCGTCGCTGACGCTCGCGATCTCCTCGAGCAGGTCGCGGACGCGCTGGCCGTAGACGCGGATGTCGGGAACCGTGGTCGCCAGTTTCTCCGAATAGAACAGGCGCAGACGGATCGGCTCATCCAGCCCGGCGACCACCTTGCGGGTCCCGTCCGACAGCGTGTAGAGGCCGCGTTCGGTGAGATCGATGCGGGCGCCGCGGAACAGGCCGTCGGCCAGGATATTGATCGCGAACAGCAGGACGACGAGAAGTGCCAGGCCGCTCAGCGCATAGGCTTTCCGGTTCATCGCTCACCCCTTCCTGAGCTCGACCACGATGCCATTGGCGATCAGCCAGAGGACGATCATGGAGGCGAAATAGACGAGGTCGCGGAGGTCGATGACACCCTTCACGATGCCCTGGAAATGGCTGACGAAACTCAGCGAGGCGACGGTCGAGACCAGCGCCTCCGGCGCCCAGCCGGTGAACAGGTCGAGGACGATCGGCACACCGGCGACGATGAACAGGAAGCAGGTGACGACGCTGAGCACGAAGGCGATCACCTGGTTCGAGGTCATCCCGGAGAAGCAGGCGCCGATGGCGAGGAATCCGCCTGCCATCAGGAAGGATCCGAGGTATCCGGCGACGATGACGCCGTTGTCCGGGCTGCCGAGCCAGTTCACCGTGAGCCAGATCGGCAGGGTGAGCAGAAGCGCGATGCCGATGAAGATCCAGCCGGCGAGAAACTTGCCGATCACCGCGGCGTAGGCCGGCAATGGCAAGGTCAGCAGCAGTTCGGTCGTGCCCGCCTTGTGCTCCTCCGACCAGAGCCGCATGGCGATGGCCGGGACGAGGAACAGGTAGAGCCAGGGATGGAAATTGAAGAAGGCGAGAAGGTCGGCCTGTCCGCGCTGGAAGAAATTGCCGAGATAGAAGGTGAAGATGCCGGTCAGCAGCAGGAAGACGACGATGAAGACATAGGCGACCGGAGTCGCGAAATAGCCGGCGAGCTCGCGCCGGACGATACTCCAGATAGCGCTCATTACGCCGCCTCTCCGCTTTGCCGGTGTCCGGTGAGCTTGCGGAACACGTCGTCGAGACGGCCCGGCAACACGTAGAGTTCGCGGACCGACCAGCCGCGTTCGCGGACGAGACCCGACACTGCACCGGCGATCGAAACCGATTCGGTCGGGATCACCGTGTACCGGTCGTAGCCGTCGGCGAGCTCGTCGCGGGTTACCCGCTCGACCCCGGGAAGATCCTTCAGATCCTCGGTCGCGGCCCCCGCCTGGGCACGCGGCACTGTCAGCACCACGGCGTTGTGATAGCCCGAACGGGCCTTCAGTTCGTCCGGCGTGCCGTCGGCGATGATGCGGCCGCGGTCGATGATCACCGCGCGGCTGCAGACCGCCTCGACCTCTTCGAGAATATGGGTGGAAATGACGATCGCCCGGTCGCGGGCCATCGCCCGGATCAGTTTCCGCACCTCGTGCTTCTGATTGGGGTCGAGGCCGTCGGTCGGCTCGTCGAGGATCAGCACACGCGGCTCGTGGACGATCGCCTGGGCGAGGCCGACGCGACGCTTGTAGCCCTTCGACAGGGTGCCGATCGGCTGACGCAGCACGTCACCGAGACCGACCTGGTCGATCACCGCGTCGAGCCGCTCGCGGCGCCGCTGACCGTCGATCCGGCGCACCTCGGCGATGAAGCCCAGGAAACCCGCGACGGTCATGTCGGGATAGAGCGGCGCTCCTTCGGGCAGGTAGCCGAGCACCTGGCGGGCCTGCAATGGCGCCGCGGCGACATCAAACCCGGCGATCGTGATCGAACCGGCGCTCGGCGCGAGAAAGCCGGTGATCATCCGCATGGTGGTGGTCTTGCCGGCGCCATTCGGGCCGAGAAAGCCCAGCACTTCGCCGCCAGGAACGGTCAGGTCGATGCCGTCAACCGCGGCAAACGGCCCGAAATGTTTGGAAAGACCGTGAATCTCGATCAGTGCGGGTGATGAACGCAACGTGCCCCCTTCTCCGTCGTTGGCCAACGGAATTGGCGTCGGCTTGCCAACCAACTTACGCGGTCAGCTAAGCGCTGGGGCAGGTGATTTCAAGACTTGCGGAACAGGCAAATTGCCCGATCCCGGGGAACCGTCGGGCTTCAGGCCTTGAGGTCGAGCCGGCGCCGGATCGCGGCGCCGATCCCGAAGACCTTCCGCCGCACGTGCGGGATCGTTTTCGGAGCCCCGGAACTCGGGCAGAACACCACGGATCCGTCGGGTCGGCCAACGAAGGTACCCTGCAGATCGGGATATTCTTTCCGCAGGCGGGCGATTTCCGCGCGCGGCACGAGTCGCGCCATCTCGTCCGACGAGAGAACTTCGACTTCCTGGTCGACGGAGAGCTCGAGGGGAACGGGTTGCCTGTTCATGCCTCGAGATTGCGGCAATCTTGGTTAAAATTCTCCTAAACCGCGCTGCATTCCGGAACCGTCGCGGATCAGAAACTGGACGCCGCGGCCGACTGGAAACCCCCGAGGCCGTTGGCCATTCTCGGAGCGCCGCTGGCCGGCCTCCCGGACTTGTAGACCGCGCGATGATTGGCGCGGTCGGCGACCCGGGAAATATCGATCGAGGGATCGCCGTCGACCAGCAGGAGGTCCGCATGGGCGCCCTCGGCAAGCCGGCCCTGCTGCTCCAGCCCGACGAGATCGGCCGCGACCGCCGTCGCGGCGCGGAGCGCATCGATCGGCGACATGCCCTCCTCGACCATGTAGCGGAGTTCCTGGGCGTTCTCGCCGTGGAGGTTGTAGGGCGTTCCTGCGTCGGTGCCCATGGCGATCCGACCGCCGGCCTCGTAAAAGCGGCGGAACGAGGCCTTGTGGGCCTGGTAGACCCGTTCGCATTTCCGCACCGCCCATTCGGGGATGCCACGGTCCTTGTTGCGCAGGATATTGGCGACCGCCGACAGGGTCGGCACGAGGTAGGTGCCGCGCTCGATCATTTCCTTCAGGCAGTCGTCGTCCATGAAGATACCGTGCTCGATCGAGGTGACGCCGCCGCGCACCGCGTTCAGGATGCCTTCGGCGCCCTGGGCGTGGCTGACCGTACGGCGCCGGAATCGATTTGCCTCGGCGATGCCGGCGGCCATCTCCTCGGCAGAGTAATGGGCGTCCTCCGGATCGACACCAGGCGTCATGACACCGCCGGTGGCCATGATCTTGATCTGGTCGACGCCGGCGTGAATCTGCTCGCGCACCGCGCGGATCACGTCGTCCTTGCCGTCGGCGACCCGCCCGGTGCGGTTGCCGTGACCGCCGGTCATGCAGATGACACGGCCCGAGGCGCTGACCACCGGGCCTTCGAAGGTCCCGGCCTTGATCGCGTCCCGAACCCGAAGCTCGACGTAGTTCCGGCCGCCGCAATCGCGAACCGCGACGACGCCGCCGCGCAGCGTCTTCTGCGCCCGTTCTAGTGCCTTCAGCGCCATTCCGGCATCGTCCAGCTTGTCCTGTGCGCCGCCGGGGTCGCCCTCGGCCCCGAGGCAGAGGTGAACATGGCAATCGACCAGCCCGGGCATCAGCGTCGCGCCGGCGCAATCCACGGTTTCCCCGGCAAAGCCGCTGAAAGTTCCGGCCGCGGCGATCTTCGCGATCCGTCCGTTCTCCACGAGCACGGCCTGACCGTCCTGCATGGTCTTGCCGTCGAAAAGGCGACCACCGGTGAAAAGCAGGGTCATGTCGCTGTTTCTCCCTTCAGTGCGATGCCGCCCATCGCCCGACCGGGCGGCGGAACACGATCACGCCGCGTAGCGCAGGGCGCTGGCAACAGCGTCGGCGCGGCGGCTGAGGACACGGTCCCGCCACGCGGCAATCGGATCATCGGCTTCGACGATCGTCTGCTCGGACACGGCGGCCGCCCAGCAGAAGCCGGAGACCGCCGCATAGTCGGCGTAGCCCGGCGCGGCACCATGCAGGAAGTCCTGGCCGCCAAGCAGGCTGCGGAACGGCTGCAACGACTTGCCGAGGCGCTTGCGATGGTCGTCCGGGTCGGCGCCGAACTGTTCGAGCGTCATGCCAAAGCGCTTTTCCCGGGTTTCGCGGAAATAGGCCTGATCCCCGGGCGCGAGATGATGCCAGAGATCGAGGACGATCAGCCGCATCACGCCAGGCAGGATCGTCTGGTCCGCCCACATCGTTGCGAAACGAGCGAGGCCCAGGCCGGACTCGCCGCCGAACAATGACGGCCGGTCGGGATAGGCGGTTTCGAGATATTCGGCGATCGCCCAGCTGTCGCTTACGGTCTCAGCGCCGTCGACGAGGACCGGGACGAGCTTCTGGCCGGAGAAAGCGATCTTGTCCTTCTCCGTGAAACGCACCGGCTCGCAGTCGAAGGGCAACCCCTTGTGACTGAGCGACAGTCTTACCCGCCAGCAATAGGGGCTGAAGAGCCGGGCGTCGTCGACCGCGGCCAGTTCGTACAGTTTGATGGCCATTTGCCTCCCCGATCATCGTTCGACACGGCCGAACTGCGCGGCATGCGCTGCGGCCGGTCTGAGCGGCCGATAATCGGGCCGGCGTCCGGATCGGGCAAGGCTGAATTCTCGAAGACAGCTTGCTACCCGGTGCAGGGCGGCGCAGGGCGCACCGCGCGCAGGGCTTTGCAAAGTCAGGGGAGAATATCGAGACCTTCCGCGAGCGGCCCGCGCGCGCCGTGGCGCACGGTCATCCGGACACGCTGACCGGCACTCAGCTGCTCGCCGCCCGCGCCCTCGATGACCCGGGCGTGAATGAAGATGTCGCGGCCGCCGCCATCCGGAATGACAAAGCCGAAGCCCTTCTGGTTGTTGAAGAACTTGACGGTGCCTTCGATCTGGCTGACCTCCCCGACAACGGGCGCTGCTTCCGCGTCCACGTCGTGGATGGCGGTAATCTGCAAGCCGCGCGGCCCTTCGACAACATCACAAACGACACGACAGCCTTCCGGCAACTCCGTCCGTCCCACGGCTTCGAGTACGGACGCATGCAGAAAGGCATCACGGTTCTGACCATCCGGAACTGCGAATCCGAAGCCCTTTGCGACGTTGAACCACTTAATAGTGGCCACTACGCTCGAATTACCGCCCGGCGAGACTTCGCCGTGCTCCTGCATCCTGACCCCCCACAACCCTTAATATTAAAGCTACCAACCTAACGCAGCGCGCTAGCCGCTGCAGGTCACGTTTCCACTTGATGACCATTTTTCTCTTAATAACCTTAACTTTTTAAATGTCCAGTCGTCTTGCGACATGTAAGTTTACACTGAGCACAAGTTGGGGCTTCTTCGATGGATCGAATATTTCAATAAAATCATGATAAATCATGTACTTGCATTGCGTGGCCCGGGCTGCTCCCGCAGCGCGGATCATTGACCGCGGAATCGCTGCCGGCAAGTGTTATCGGCCCTTGCGCCCGGCAATGATTCGCAGCGTTCTACTTATACGCGAGAAACCACACGAATAGGCCGCAAAACCTTTCAGGCCAGCCGTGGATAGCCGCCCGCCGCCGCCTGCCGGGCCAATCCGTCGATCCGCCGGTAGGTTCTCTTGTCACAGGGAACGAAGCCTTCGAGCAACAGCGCCGCGCGGACCGGCGCGAGGGCCGGATCGACCCCGATCGACCCGAGTATGCGGCGAATCGTGCGACGTTCCGCCGGGCTCCTTTGCCTGGCCGTAATGATCGGCAGGGTCGGGCCCGAGGCGGTGCGGCCGAGCACCCGGATACCGACAACGGCGCGGGGACGATAGCGGGCAAGCAACGCGAAGCTGACGCAATCGACCGCAGCGATATCCGCACGGCCGGTGGCGACCGCCGCGAGGCTTTCGACATGCGCCCCGGTCATCACCAGCCCGCCGAAGAACCGCCCGTCACGCGCGTGCGGTGCGACGGCATGACGGAACAGGTTCATCCCGGTGTTCGAATCGTGGCCGTTCAAGGCCGCGACCCGGCCCCGGAAGTCAGCAAGAACGTGACCGTTCGCATCGGCCCGGACCACGAGGAAGGAACAATGACGTCCCGCGTCTTCGCATCCGGGCGCCTGGTATACCGGGCGGGCGAGCGGTATGGCGTCTCCCGCGATGCCGTTCATCAGTGGATACCCGCAGGTCTGCGCGAGCAGCAGGTCAGGCGAACGCCAGACCGCCGGCGGCGCAACGTCACGGACGAGGCTTGTCGGGACATTCCCGAGGCCGGCCTCGCGGAGTCGGCCGGCAATCGCCGACCAGAGCGCATCGGTCGCCGATCTGACCTCCTCGAAATCATACATCGGCAGCGCGGCGATCAGTTCGCTCATGACTGGAGCTCCGGCAGGATACGGCGCAGTACGGTCGCGTAGGCCGCGTGAGCGGCCGGTTCATCCGGATGGACACCGTCGCGGACCCGCCACCGGCCGCCGACCAGGACATCGCGGACCGGTGGTGCGCTGGCGGCAAAGATCGCCGCGTCGAGCAGGCCGTCACCGGTCCGGCCAAGCAATGCCGGCTGTTCGGCGTCAAGCACGAGGAGGTCCGCCCGCGCGCCCGGTCCGATGCGACCTACCGGGCGCCCTGTGGCCAGGGCACCGTTCGCCGCCGCCTCGCCGAACATCCAGCGGCCGACGGATCCGGTACCGTCCGCGGCACCCATGAGCAGGTTGCGCCGGCCATGCACGAGACGCTGGCCGTATTCGAGAAGACGCAGTTCCTCGAACGGCGACAGGCCGACATGACTGTCGCTGCCGATCGCCATGCGCCCGCCGGCCGCCATGAAATCGACGGCGCGGAACAGGCCGTCGCCGAGATTGGCCTCGGTCGTCGGACACAGTCCGGCGATCGCGCCGGACCGCGCCAGCCCGTCCGTCTCGTCGCCGTCCATATGCGTGGCGTGGACCAGGCACCAGCGGGCGTCGATGTCGTGATTGTCGAGCAGCCAGGCAACTGGCCGGCGACCCAGATGACGCTGGATCTCCTCGACTTCAGCCGGTTGCTCGGCAACGTGAATATGGCGGGGAGCCGCAGCGTCGAATGCATCGAGCATCGCGAGGGCATCGCGCAACGCCGCCGGCGGCAGCGCCCTGAGCGAATGCGGCGCCATGCCCGCGCGCCCCGCGTTCGCCTTCAGGCTGTCGCCGGTCGCGGCGATGATCTCCATCGCCAGTTCGCCGTCGCAGCGAAAGCGGACCTGGCGGGCCTCCAGCGGACCGCCATCGGCGCCGGCTCGGAGATAGAGCACCGGCAGCAAGGTCAGCCCGATGCCCGCGCGCGCGGCGGCGGCGGCGATGCGTTGCGCCATTTCCGCCGGATCGGCATAGCGGCTGCCATCCGGCGCGCGATGCAGGTAATGAAACTCGGCGACGGCGGTATAGCCGGCCTTCAGCATGCGGATGTAAAGCAGGGTCGCGATGGCCTCGAGATCTTCCGGCCCGAGGGCGGCGACGAAGCCGTACATCATCTGCCGCCAGCTCCAGAAGCTGTCGTCCGGCCGCGCGCGATACTCGGCAAGGCCGGCCATCGCCCATTGGAAGGCGTGACTGTGGCAGTTGGGAATCCCGGGCACGACAGGCCCGCGCAGGTGCTCCGCCCCATCGGGGGCGGCGCCGGAACGGACATCCGAAAAATGCCCGTCGGCGCTGACTTCCAGGCGCACGTCCCGGGCCCAGCCGCCGTCAAGCAGCGCCTCGTCCGCGAACAATACGCGCGCCGTACCGGTCATGTCGCCCGCTCGCCCTGCCGCCGCCGAATCCACGGTCGCAAGCTTGCCCGAAGTTGTATATACAAGTCCAGATCGATCACCGGTGGAAACTGGGGGGAGACAGGGCATGGCGGCACTCGATCCGCGGCGCGACAACATGCGCCGCATTCGCGCCCCGCGCGGGACGACACTGAACGCGAAGCACTGGGTGACCGAGGCGCCGCTTCGCATGCTGATGAACAATCTCGACGCCGAAGTCGCCGAGAATCCCCAGGAACTGGTCGTCTATGGCGGGATCGGTCGGGCGGCGCGCGACTGGAACTGCTTCGACAGGATCGTCGAGGTGCTGAAGCGGCTGGAACTCGACCAGACCCTGCTCGTCCAGTCCGGCAAGCCGGTCGGCGTCTTCCGCACGCACGAGGACGCGCCCCGGGTGCTGATCGCCAATTCCAACCTGGTACCGCACTGGGCCGACTGGGAACATTTCAACGCCCTCGACGCCAAGGGCTTGATGATGTACGGCCAGATGACGGCGGGCTCGTGGATCTACATCGGCAGCCAGGGGATCGTCCAGGGCACCTACGAAACCTTCGTCGAGGCGGCCCGCCAGCATTTCGGCGGCAGCTTCGCCGGCCGCTGGATCCTGACCGCGGGGCTCGGCGGGATGGGCGGCGCCCAGCCGCTTGCCGCCACCATGGCCGGTGCCTCCATGCTGGCCGTGGAATGCCAGGCGAGCCGTATCGAGATGCGGCTGAAGACCGGCTACCTGGACGAAAGCACGGACAGCCTGGACGACGCGCTTCTCCGCATTGAAAAGGCGACCGCCGCCGGCGAGGCCCGCTCGGTCGGGCTGCTCGGCAACGCCGCCGAGGTCTTTCCCGAACTGGTCCGTCGTGGCGCCCGGCCCGATCTGGTGACCGACCAGACCAGCGCCCACGACCCGCTGAACGGCTATCTGCCGGCCGGCTGGTCCTGGGCCGAGGCCGAGGAGCGGCGTCAGCGAGATCCCAAAGGCACGGTCGCGGCGGCGATGGCGAGCATCGCGGTCGAGGTCCGCGCCATGCTCGACTTCAAGCGAGCGGGCATTCCCGTCGTCGACTACGGCAACAACATCCGCCAGATGGCGCTGCAGGAAGGGGTCCGCGACGCGTTCGATTTCCCGGGCTTCGTCCCGGCCTATATCCGGCCGCTGTTCTGCCGCGGCGTCGGCCCCTTCCGCTGGGCGGCGCTTTCCGGCAATCCGGAGGATATCGCGCGCACCGACGCGGTCGTGAAGGCGCTGATCGACGATCCGCACCTGCACAACTGGATCGACATGGCGGCATCGCGCATCCACTTCCAGGGCCTGCCGGCCCGGATCTGCTGGGTCGGGCTCGGCGACCGCGCCCGGCTCGGCCTCGCCTTCAATGAACTGGTCCGCCGGGGCGAGGTCGAGGCCCCGATCGTGATCGGCCGCGATCATCTGGATTCCGGTTCGGTCGCCAGCCCCAACCGGGAAACCGAGAGCATGCGGGACGGCTCGGACGCAGTCTCGGACTGGCCGTTGCTGAACGCGCTGCTCAACTGCGCGTCCGGCGCCACATGGGTCTCGCTGCATCACGGCGGCGGAGTTGGCATGGGCTATTCCCAGCACGCCGGCATGGTCATCGTCGCCGACGGCAGCGACGGCGCCGCACGACGCCTTCAGCGCGTGCTCACCAACGATCCGGCAAGCGGCGTCATGCGCCACGCCGACGCCGGCTACGAGGAGGCTCTCGACTGCGCCCGGGAAATGAAGCTCGATCTGCCGATGCTGAAGGGCTAGCGCCGGGCCGCCCAGTCGAGCAGCCAGCCCAGCATGTCACGCAGCACCGCCTGCAGGGCGGTCGCCTTTTCCTCGTCGAAGCTGAAGGGCGGCGCCTCGTCCATGTAGGTCGCCTGCGCGAGTTCGAGCTGGATCGCGTGGATACCGTCGCCCGGCGCACCGTAATGCCGTGTGATGTACCCGCCCTTGAAGCGACCGTCGACGACATGGCTGTAACCGCTCGTCCCGGCAATCCCCGCCAGCCCCTCGACGATCTCGCCGAAAGCCGTCGTTCCGCCCCCGAAACCAAGATTGAGATCGGGCAACCGGCCATCGAAGAAGCGCGGCACGACCGAGCGGATCGAATGGGCGTCGAACAGCAGCGCAACACCGTGGGTCTCGCGGATCCGTCGAAGCTCGGCCCCGAGCGCGTCGTGATAGGGCCGCCAGTAGGCGCTGATCCGCCGGGCGGTCTCGGCCGCGTCCGGCGGCGCATCACGGTAGATCGGCGCCTCGTCGAACGTCGTCGTCGGGCAAAGCTCGGTGACACTCCGCCCCGGATAGAGCGAGGCTCCCGACGGGTCGCGGTTGAGATCGACGACATAACGGGCGTAGCGGGGCGTCAGCATCCCGGCCCCCAGTTCCCGGGCGAAGGCGTAGAGCCGGTCGATATGCCAGTCCGCGTCGATCGCGGCGCGGCCCTCGGCGGTCATCGTCCGGGCGAGATCGTCCGGTACGGCCGACGCCGTATGGGGCATGGAAACGAGAAGCGGCACCCTGGCCGCTTCCAGCGTGTAGACATCCTGATTCAAGTCGCGCACCACCCTGGATCAATTCCCCGGCAGGGTCAGAGAAAGCGCTCCTCGAACGGATAGCCCGACAGCACTTCCACACCGGTCTCGGTGATCAGGAGCTGTTCCTCGAGCTTGACCCCGTCGGGTCCACCGACCTCGCCGACATAGCTTTCGACGCAGACCGTCATACCCGGTTCAAGGACGCCTTCATACCCCGCCATCGCCACATCCTCGGGATAGACGACGGATGGAAACTCGTCGCAGAGCCCGACCCCGTGCGCGATCACCGAATAGCGCTGCGCCCGGTAGGGATCGGGAAGCTGAAAGCCGAGTTCGGTGAACTCGGTATGGGTCATGCCGGGCTTCAGGACCTCGATATTGCGGGTGACCTGTTCGTGCGCGATCGCATAGATCCTCCGCTGGCGATCGTTCGGCATCCCGTCACCGGCCCGCCAGCTCCGCGAGATATCGGCGCAATAGCCCTCCGGACCGATCAGATCGGTATCGAAACAAACCAGGTCGCCCGTTTCGATGACCCGGTGACCGCACTCCTGAAACCACGGGTTGGTCCGCTGGCCGGAGGCAAGCAGCCTGGTCTCGATCCACTCCCCGCCACGGGAGATATTGACCTGGTGCAGGATCGACCAGACCTCGTTCTCGGTCATGCCGGGCTGAAGCGCCGCCTGCATCGCCGCCATGCCGGCCTCGGCACTGGCAATCGCGAGCCGCATCGCCTTCACCTCTTCCGGACCCTTGATCCGGCGCGCCGCCTCGGACACCGCCTGGCCGTCGGCGAGCCGGATCCCGTGCCGGGTCAGCGCCTCCACCCCGATCGGCTCCAGCCGGTCGACGGCGAGCCGGCCGCCGGGCGCCCATTGCCGCCAGAGATCGACGATCTCGCCGGCCCAGAGGGTCGCCCGTTCATCGACCACCGGTCCGGCGGCGAAATAGGTCCAGGCCCGCGCCGGGCGGACCTCGGCGATCACCTCGATGCCGTCGGAGAGATGGGCGCAGCCGTGGAAGTCGAACAACGTGATCGGGCCTTCGAGCGGCACGAAAACGTAACGCACCGGGTTGTGCAGGACCCAGACCTGCATGTTCGAGCTGCCGGTCGCGTAACGGATATTGATCGGGTCGTAGAACAGTGCGGCGGCGACGTCCCGGGCCTTCATCTCCGCCCGCAGGCGGTCCAGTCGCCATGCGCGCAACGCAACCTGATCGATCGCTACCGCCTCGAACATCGCGCACCTCCCGAAAAGGCCCTGTCGGCAGGTTCAGTCTATGAGCGTGCCCCGATGTGCTCGCTCCGTTCGCGACATCGCCTGAACCGCCCGCGACCCCGGCAGCGCCGACAATGGCGAGACGGCTTCAGAAGGACGATCCCGGCTCGGTCAGGAATTCCGCCTCGGCCGGCGTCGACGTCCGCCCGAGGACGGCGTTCCGGTGCGGAAAACGGCCGAACCGCGCGATTATGTCGCGGTGACGGATGGCCGATTCGAGGGATTTCTGGTCCTCGCCGCGCGCCATGAAGAGGGCAACGCAACGCGCCTGATCGTCCAGACGTTCGCTGTGCATGAAGGGCATGTAGAGGAACCGGCGCTCGGTCGCCGTTTCCAGCCGCTCGTCATCGCCGCCTCCGAGCGCGGCATCGGCGATCGCCCGCGCCTTCTCGTCCTGCGCGAAAGTTGCCGGATCGCCGCGCAGCAGGTTGCGGGAGAACTGGTCGAGGACGATCACGAGGGCCAGGGCCCCGCGCGGTGTCGCCTGCCAGTGATCGAGGTCGCCCCGTGCCGCCGCCTCGAAAACCGACCGGAAGCGTTCTTCGATGGCGGCA
Organism: Oceanibacterium hippocampi; assembly: GCF_900172325.1. Lineage (GTDB taxonomy): Bacteria > Pseudomonadota > Alphaproteobacteria > Sneathiellales > Sneathiellaceae > Oceanibacterium > Oceanibacterium hippocampi. Next base: position 332,899 of record NZ_FWFR01000001.1, read on the forward strand.
TCGAACGTGTCGTCGCGCACGAACCAGAGTGGCTCGTGCGCCGGATCGAACCAGAAATCCAGCACTGTGTCCGGTGTTGCCTGCAACTGTCCTCTCCCTCGCCGGCTTGGCCGATCGTTCGTGCCGCTATAGGGTAACGTTATCAAGCCGGAAGGGATGGCGCCAAGATGGCGGATACCGCAAAGCAGCCGGAGACCAGCCGGAAGGATCGCCCGCTGCCGCCAAAGCTCGGGGCGCTCCTCGATTTCACCGCCGAGGCGGGACGGATAACGCTGCGCAATTTCTCCGGGGACCGCTGCCTGGTGATGGCGGCGTCGCTGAGCTACACGAGCCTTCTCGCGATGGTGCCGCTGATCGCCATCAGCTTCGCGATCATTACCGCCTTTCCGGTCTTTTCCGAGATCAAGGGCGATCTCGAAAACATGATCTTCGCCAACCTCGTGCCCCATGCAGGCGATGCGATCCAGGGCCAGATCACGGAATTCGCGGCAAATACCCGGAAACTCACCGCGGTCGGCGTCGTCGGCCTGGCAGTGACCGCCCTGCTTCTGCTGAACGCGATCGAGACCGCGTTCAATACGATCTGGAAGGTCGGCACCCGGCGCTCGCTGCTGCAGCGGCTGCTGGTCTTCTGGGCGATCATCACCCTCGGGCCCTTGCTGGTCGGGGCGAGCTTCTCGATGTCGAGCTACATCTTCACGCTGACCCAGCGCTTCGGCTCGGACTATTTCTCCGGCATTGGCGGCCTGCTCACGCGGCTCATGCCCTTTGCCCTGGAAACGCTGGCGCTGTCGCTGCTCTTCATCGCCGCGCCGAACCGCCGGGTCCGGGTCATCGACGGCCTCATCGGAGGCGCCATCGCCGCGCTCTTCTTCGAACTCGGCAAGAAGGGGTTCGCGGTCTTCCTCGTCTATGCACCGACCTACCAGGTCATCTACGGTGCGCTCGCAACGATCCCGATCTTCCTGGTCTGGATGTACCTGTCCTGGGCATTCGTGCTGTTCGGCGCCGAAGTCGCCCACGGGCTGGACAGCGCGCGGCGGAAACAACCGCCAGCCGAGCGCTTGCGCGAAACCGACCAGGCCGCCGCCGACTAGCCGTCGGCATCGACCGGGACCGTTCAGCCGGAATAGGGCAGCGCCGCCCTGTCCTCGCCGCCGGCGGGCAGCAGTTCGGCGGTAACCGGCTCACGGTCCTGCCAGTGGAAGCTGTCGAAGGCACCGCAGGACGGGCAGACCGGGCGCCATTCGCCACTGTGACGGTCGCAGTTGCCGCAGACCCAGCTCGGCTCGACGGCAACTTCAGCCCCCTTCGCAAGCCATTCGCGTGCCGCTTCCGCGTCGCCATTCTGGCGTTCGTCGAGGCTCGCCATCAGTCGGTGGAACCTGCTGTCGGACTGCTCTTCGTCGAGCGCCTCCAGCGCCGCCCGGGCAGCGGTCCAGTCGCCCGCCGCGATCGCCGCCTCGGCGATCGCGAGCCGGCTCTCCGCATGGTCCGGGTTGCCGGCGGTCAGCCCGCTCTGCAGCTGCTTCAGCCGCTCCTCGGCGGAAGCCGCCGGATAGAGCGCCATGAAGGCCTCCGCATAGGCCGGATGCGGCGCCGCGGTCCATGCCTCGGCGAGCAGCGAGGCGGCCTTGCGTTCCTTGCCCGACGCCTTGTGAAGGCGGGCGAGCAGGACTGTCGCCGGGACCAGAGACGGCGCCAGCTTGTGGGCGCTGCCGGCTAGCTTGACGGCATGCTTGCGGTCGCCGTCGGTTTCCGCCTTCTCCGCCTGGCACAGCAGCAGCACGGCATTCCGGCGGCTTGCCTCCTCCGAGGTCACGAGCTTCGCCCGCTCGGCCCGGGCCAGGGTTTCCTCAGCCGCCGCCCAGTCGCCCGATACCGTCTGGACCCGGAACAGGGATTTCAGGACCCAAGGGGTATTGGGCTGCAGGCGATAGGCGCGGCGCACCAGCTTGACCGCCTCGTCCTGGTCGCCCTTGCGACGGGCAAGGCCGAACAGTCCACGGACCCCGAGGAACTCGGTCTCAGGATTGTCCAGCATCTTCTCGTAATAGACCTTCGCGGCGCGGTCGTCGTTGTTGAGCTCCGCCGCCTGGGCCGCAAGCAACAGCGCCAGGGGCTCGTCGGCCAGCATCTTCTCGGTGGCAACGGCGCTCCGCCGGGCGCCTTCCGCATCGCCCGCGGCGATCGCGACCAGACCCGTCGTGAAGGCCGAGAAACCCTTGCGGCGGCGTTTCTCGCTCCGCCGGGCGAGGAAGCTGCCCGGCCGGGTGCGAAACCAGCGCCAGACGAGATAAAGCATCGCAACGACAACGACGATCGCGATCGCGAGCAGCCCGGCCACGGCGACATAGGTGTCGATCCGGTAGCCCTGCCAGTCGATCACCACATGGCCGGGATTCTCGGCGAACCAGGCGGCGCCCAGGCTGAGCAGGACGACGGCGACGAAGATCAACAGCAGTCGGAGCATGGCCGCGATCCTATTCGCCGTCTTTCGGGCCGGACAGCCCGGCGATAACCCGCTGATGCAACTGTTCGATCGCGGTGTCGAGGGCGAGGCGCGCCCGCGCCTGCCCGAGCCAGTCGGCGGCGGCCGTCGCGGCCGCGCCGGTCAGCCCGTCGAGTTCGGCAACCGCACCGGCAAGATCGCCGCGGGCGAGCAGGACCTCGGCACGCGCGACGACCGCATCGGCCTCGACCCCCTCGACCTCGCCGACCCGGCGGATCGTGATGACCGAGGCGATCCGGGCCATGGCATGACCGAGCCAGTCGCCGTCTTCCAGTTCACGGGCAGCCTGGACGATCTGCCGGGCCTCTTCATCGAAGCTGGCACGAAGCTCCGCCAGCGTCGGCAAGCCAGCCGCCGCATGGGGCACGAGCTCGGCCAGTGTCGGCTGCAGTGCCTCGCCGGCAAGGCCGCTGGCCACCGCGAGTTCCTGATCGAACGGGCTCGAACCCTGTGTCGCCGCGCTCAACTGGTTGATCGCGAGGGCAAGCGCCATCCGTTCGTCGAGCCCGGCGCGGGCCTCGCGAGCCGCCTCCAGCCGCTCGATCCGGGACTGCGCGTCCGCCGTCGCCTTCTCGCCTGCCGCTTCCCGCTCTGCCGTCTGCTGTTCGAGCGCCGACAGCTTCTCGCGCAGGGCGCCGATATCACTGGCCTGCGACGACAGGTCGCCGGAGAGCGTCGCGTTACGATCGACACGGGCACCGAGCGCGGCGATCTCGTTCTCGATCCCGTTGGCGCCCTGGCGAAGTTCGGCGATCTCCGCGGCCAGGGCATCGGTGTCGGCATCGGCACCCGTGCCGGCATCGATTCGGCCAGCGAGTTCGTCGATCCGCTGACGCAGTTCGCCAATCACCGCCGCGTCGGCGCCGCCGCCGCTGGTCGCGGCCCGGTCGAGCGTCTCGCGCAGTCCGGCCATGTTCGCTTCAAGGTCGTCGATGCGGGCCGCGTCACCCGCGAGCGTCCGCAGCCGGCCGTCGATGTCGTCCAGCCGCCCCTGAAGAGCGCCGAACGTCGCCGCGAGGTCATCGACCCGGCTCGCCAGGGCGGCAACCTGCTCGCCACCGGCCCCCGATGCCGCCCCTTCGTTCTGTTCCAGCGTATCGAGACGGCCGGCAAGCTGATCGAGCCGAGGCCCGATCTGCCCGGCGCGACTGTCGCCGCGCGCGACCTGGTTCTCGAGCGAGACGATCCGATCCATCAGCGCCGGATCGGCCGCGACCGCGCCGCCGGTGGATTCGACGCCAAGCAGGCGCAGCTTTTCCGGTGAAAGCTCGGCTTTCAGCTTCGGCAGCAGAAGCGGCCAGACGGCCATGCCCGAGGCGAAAACCAGCAGGATCGCGATCACCGCGACGACCAGGCTCCAGCGGACGCCGCCGCGTTTCCGCCTCGGCGACGCCGTGCCGGCCGCATTGCCGCTGCCGCCGTTGCCGCCACCCGTTCCACCGCCCGATGGCGAGCCGGAACCCGGGCGCGACGTCGATGCCGGAGTCGGCGTTCGTGCCGGTGTCGGGGGTGTCGAAGGGGTCGATCCGCCGGTCGAAGCGGCGGTGGACCGTGGCGGCAACGGGGCGCCGTTCCCGGTCGTCGATTTCGCGGCCGCGGCCGGCGTTGTCGTTGACGCGGCTTTCGTTGTCCCCGCCCCGTTACCGCTCGGCTTGGGGCTCGCGGGCTTGCCGGACCCTGCGACCGGATCGTCCTTGGCCTTCTGGCCGCCAGTGGACTGCGCCGCCGCCGCCGGTGCGACTGCGGCTTCCTTGTCCGGGTCCGTCTCGCTCTGGTTCGTCATCATCTCGGCAGCCCCGTCTACGGGTCTCGTGTCGATCGCTGTCAACGCCACGATGAACTCTTCTTCCGGCGCCTGCTTGGCCGGCCGCCGGCCGGTATCGGAACCCGATGCCTCACCATTCCTGGCCGCGTCGATTCGCGCCACCAGCGCGAGCAAAGCCTCCTCGTTCGGTTGCTCGGCGACATGGACCTCTCGCCACAGTAGCGGCATTGCGGCCTTTCCGACAGCCTCGCTGAGGCAGAAAAGTTCGAGGTCGGCGAGCGTGTCGTCAAGCGCCGCGCCCTCGACGAGCGCCAGGAACGCCGCCGCGGTCCGCGGCGAGAACAGGATCACGCCATCGATCTCGCGGTCGACAAGCGCCTTCTCCAGGCGCGGCGAAACCGAGGTCACCGGCTCGGCGCTGTAGAGCACCTCGCGCCGGCAACTGAAACCCGCCGCTTCGAGGCGGCCCTTCAGGTCACCCGTGGTGACGCTGCCCGCGACATGGACGAGCGGCCCGCCCGAAGGATCGCATTCGGCAACCACCTTCTCGACCAGTGCGTCGAGATCGCCCGAGGCGCTCGCCACGGTCTCGAAACCGGCGCTGCGTGCCGCCTGGGCGGTCCCGTCGCCGACCGCGTAGACTTTCAGGTCGCGACGGTCGCAGGTCACGGCCAGCGCCCGCGCGGCGTTGCGGCTGGTCACCAGCACCGCCTGCACGCCGGGGCCGATCTCCAGTCGCCTGGAATCGTCGAGATGGATGGTCAGCATCGGCTCGACGAGGGACTGGACGTTGAGTTTGCGCAGGGCCGAAGCCAGATGGCTGGCGTCCGGTTCCGGCCTGGTGATCAGAAGTCTCACGTGACGTCACCCGCTCCGATTAGTCGCCGTTCGCCGAGAAGAAATGGGGACCGGCGCGTCCCTTGAGCTCAAGGCCGATTTCGCGGCCGAGAGCGGCAGCATCCGAAAGCGTCGCTTCCCCTTCAGCATCCAGCCGCTCGCTTCCGTCGGGAGTCATGACGGCAGCGCGCAACCGGATCGTTGGCCCGGCGATCTCCGCCAAGCCCGCTATCGGTGTATGACACGATCCGTCCAATTCCGCCAGCATGGCGCGCTCGCAGGCGACCCGCTGCCCGGTCGGAACGTGGTGCAGCGGGGCCAGCAGCGCCGCCACCCGCTCGTCGTCCCGGCGCCGTTCGATCCCGATCGCACCCTGGGCCACCGCCGGCAGCATTTCCTCCGGTTCCAGCACCGCGGACGCGACCGACGACATGCCGAGCCGGTTCAGGCCGGCAATGGCGAGAAAGGTCGCCTCCGCCACCCCCTCGGACATCTTGCGCAGCCGTGACTGGACGTTGCCGCGAAGCAGCACGGGGCGAAGTTCCGGATAGCGATGCAGAAGCTGCGCCGTGCGCCGAAGGCTCGCGGTGCCGATTCGGCTGCCCGCCGGCAGTGCGGCAAGCGTCGTCGCATGCGGCGAAACCAGCGCGTCGCGCGGATCCTCGCGCGGCAGCAGGCAATCGATCACCAGACGGTCCGGCAGCGCCGTTTCCATATCCTTCATCGAATGAACCGCGATGTCGATCGCACCGGAAAACAGCGCGTCCTCCAGTTCCTTGATGAACAGGCCCTTGCCGCCGGCGTCGCGCAGGGCGCGATCCTGGATCCGGTCGCCCGACGTCTTGATCACGACGATCTCGACCGTTTCCGGATCGAGCGCCGGGCCGTGCGCGTCGAGCAGGCGGCGGCGCGTCTCGTTCGCCTGGGCAAGCGCCAGCGGGCTGCCGCGGGTGCCGATCTTCAGGAGCATCGTTCGAGAACCTTCCGGTGTCGGTGAAGGCGGGGACGCCAGTGCGTTCGGTTGCGGGAACCCGGCCTTGATGCTACAGCCTCGGCGAAAGTTCAATTCCCTTGTGAACACGACGCGGCGCCATGCTGATCCTCGGCATCGAAACCAGCTGTGACGAAACCGCCGCCGCGATTGTCGATTCGGCGCGGCCGGCCGGCGCGCGCGTGCTCGCCGACGTCGTGCTGTCGCAGCTCGACGAGCATCGCCCCTACGGTGGCGTGGTGCCGGAGATCGCCGCCCGCGCCCATATCGATCATCTCGACAGGCTGATCGCGCAGGCAATGGACGAGGCCGGGCTCACCTTCGCCGATCTCGACGCGGTCGCCGCGACCGCCGGGCCGGGCCTGATCGGTGGCGTTATCGTCGGCCTGATGACGGCCAAGGCGATCGCGGCGGCGGCCGGCAAGCCGCTCGTCGCCGTGAACCACCTTGAGGGCCACGCGCTGACCGCCCGGCTGACCGGCGACATTGCCTTCCCCTATCTCCTCCTGCTCGTGTCCGGCGGCCATTCGCAGATTCTCGTGGTCGAGGGCGTCGGCCGTTATCGCCGCCTCGGCACGACCATCGACGATGCCATCGGCGAGGCCTTCGACAAGTCCGCCAAGATGCTGGGCCTCGGCTATCCGGGCGGCCCCGCGCTCGAGGCGATGGCACGGCAGGGCGACCCGGGCCGCTACGATCTGCCGCGGCCGATGCTTGGACGGGACGGCGCGGATTTCTCGTTCTCCGGCCTCAAGACGGCGGTCCGCCAGACCATCGAGCGGCTGGGGGAGGCCCTCGACGAGCAGGCCAGGCGCGACATCTGCGCGGCCTTCCAGGTAGCGGTCGGCGATGTTGTTGCCGATCGTCTCGGCAACGCCATCCGGACGGTCGCGCGCCCGGCCGACGGGCGAAGGCCGACACTGGTCGTCGCCGGCGGCGTGGCCGCGAACGGTTACCTGCGCCAGCGCCTAGCCGATCTCGCCGGGGCGGAGGATTATGAGCTTGCCATCCCGCCGCAGCGGCTCTGTACCGACAACGGCGCGATGATCGCCTGGGCCGGGGCCGAACGCCTCGCCGCCGGGCTTACCGATCCGCTGGACTATCCTGCCCGCGCCCGCTGGCCGCTCGACCCGGAGGCCGAGCCGCGGCCCTTCGCGGGCGTCAAAGCATAACCCGTGACACGAGGACCGGACCGATGACCCCCGACCAGCAGAAGCGAGCCGCCGCGGCGCGCAGTCTCGACTACATGGAGGACGGCATGGTCGTCGGCCTCGGCACCGGATCGACGGCCGCGCACCTGGTCGATCTGCTCGGCGAGAAGGTCCGTGCCGGCTTCCGCGTCACCTGCCTTGCAACCTCGGAAGCGACGGCGCGCCAGGCCCGCGACAACGGCATCCGGATCGTCGGCCTGGACGCGGTGACCCGGATCGACCTCACCATCGACGGCGCCGACGAACTCGACGGCAGTCTCCGGCTCATCAAGGGTGGCGGCGGCGCCCTGCTGCGCGAAAAGATCGTCGCCAGCCAGTCCGAGCGGATGATCGTCATCGCCGACGCCAGCAAGAAGGTCACGCGGCTCGGCGCCTTTCCGCTGCCGGTCGAGGTGATCGGCTTCGCGGCCCCCGCCCTGCTCCGCCGGCTTGCCGCGCTTGGCTGCACGCCGCGCATCCGCGAGGACGGCAATGGCGCGCCCTTCCACACCGACGAGGGGAACCTGATCATCGACTGCCCGTTCGGTGCGATCGACGATCCGGAGGCGCTCGCCGCCGAACTCGACCGGATCACCGGGATCGTCGAGCACGGCCTGTTCATCGGCCTCGCCTCGCTCGCCCTGCTCGGCGGCCCGAACGGCGTCGAAACCGTCGCGCTTCCCTGAACGGCGGGGCACACGTAGCGATGCGTCATATCGCGATCATCGGCAGCGGGGCGTGGGGCACCGCGCTCGCTGCCCTCGCTGCCCGCGACGGTCGCACCGTCACGCTCTGGTCGCGCGATCCGGCACTCGCCCGGAGCATTGCCGACGAGCGCCGCAATCCGCGCTATCTTCGCGATCTCGAACTGCCCGCGAGCGTGCGGGCGACCGCGAACCTGGCCGAGGCGGCAAGCGCCGACGCGCTGCTGCTGGTCGTCCCGGCCCAGGCGCTCCGCGCGCTCGCCGGGACGCTCGGTCCGCTGCTCCCGTCCGGCCGGCCGCTGGTCATCTGCGCCAAGGGGATCGAGCGCGACAGCGGCCTGCTGATGAGCGAAGTCCTCGGGGAAACCCTGCCGGGCCAGCCGCTGGCGGTACTGTCCGGGCCGAACTTCGCCTCCGAGATCGCCCGTGACCTGCCGGCGGCGACGACGCTCGCCTGTGCCGATCCGGCGCTCGGCCGGGCGCTGGTCGAGGCGATCGGCCGGCCGACCTTTCGTCCCTACCTGAGTCCGGACCCGGTCGGCGCGCAGATCTGCGGGGCCGCCAAGAACGTCCTCGCGATCGCCTGCGGCATCGTCTCCGGCAGCACCCTCGGCGAAAATGCCCGTGCCGCGCTGATCACCCGGGGCATGGCCGAGATCGCACGCCTGAACGTCGCGAAGGGGGGCCGGGCCGAGACCCTCCTGGGCCTTTCCGGGATCGGCGACGTGGTACTGAGCTGCGGCTCGGAAAGCTCGCGAAACTTCGCCCTCGGGCGGGCGCTCGGCGGCGGCGCCAGCCTGGAGGCCGCGCTGGCCGGCGGCACGGGGATCGCCGAAGGGGTCGCGACCGCCGGTGCGATCGCCGCGCTTGCCGTCCGGACCGGCCTCGACATGCCGATCGCTACGGCAGTCGATGCGATCGTCAATGGCGGCGCCGATATCGGCGACGTCATGCGCGCCCTGATGGCGCGTCCGTTCCGCGACGAGCATCTGGCCGGCTTCGCCGGCAGTTGAGAAGGTCGCCGGAAATCGAACGGCGGGTGCTGGCGCCGCCCGGGGCGCTGGTCTAAGGTCCGCGCTCGGCACGGAGCAGGAAGACAGAGATGCAATACTGGTTGATGAAGTCGGAGCCCGGCACCTGGTCCTGGGACGATCAGGTCGCGGCGGCCGAGAAGGGTACCGGCTGGGACGGCGTCCGGAACTACCAGGCGTCGAACAACATGAAGGCGATGGAGATCGGCGATCGCGCCTTCTTCTATCACTCGGTCAACGAGAAGCGGATCGTCGGCATCGTCGAGGTGATCGCCACCTACCATCCCGACCCGACAGACGCGAGCGGCCGTTTCGGCATGGTCGACGTGAAGGCGGTCAAGCCGTTCGCGACGCCGGTGACGCTGGCCGACATCAAGGCCGACGAGCGACTGGCCGAACTGCCGCTGGTGCGGCAGTCGCGGCTCTCGGTGATGCCGATCCCGGAACAGGCCTGGCGGATGATCTGCGAACTGGGCGGCGTGACGCCCTGAGCGATTGCCGGACGCCGCTCAGGCGGCGATGAACTTCGCGTAATCGTCGGCGACGTCGCGGGCGCTTGCCTCGAGCAGTTCGGCGCCCTTTTCCGGGCTCGCCAGCGTCGGGTCGGAACCGATCCGGCCGTCCGGGAAGGTCCGCCGGTAATCCTCGGCATCGGTGAAGCGGCCGACAGGGGCAATGGTCGGGCTCATCGCCACCTGCTTGATCGCATCCGGGTAGACATGCTGGGTGACCGCGACCTCGCTCGCCGTCGCGTGCATGCCCTCGGCATGGCCGAACATCTGCTTCCGCATGCGGGCGACACTATCGCCTTCCCACCAGTTTCGCAGGATGCAGCGGAGCGGTGGCCGGTTGTCGGCCGGGGCCAGGCTGCGTTCACCGTAGACCTCGGAGAAGGCCGCCTGGACGGTGGCGATATTGCCGCCATGGCCGTTCAGGAAATAGATCCGCTCGAAGCCATGCCGGGCGAGGCTCTCGACGGTATCGACGACGACCCGGATCAGGGTCGTCGGGCGCCAGGCGATGGTTCCGGGGAAGGCCATGTGATGCTGGGCGACGCCGATCGGAATGGTCGGCGCGACGAGCGCGTTGCCAAGTTCGCCGGCGCGCGCCGCGATTGCCTCGGGACAGATCGCGTCGGTGCCGATCAGGCCGTTCGGCCCGTGCTGCTCGGTCGAGCCGATCGGCACGATGATCCCCCGGGACTGTCCGAGGTAACCTTCGACTTCTTGCCAGGTCATCAATTTCAGCAGCATCGGCTTTCCCTTGCGTTCGCGGTGCGGCCAAGTGCCGCCTACGACGATCGGCGACCTTGTAGGCCCGGACGATTGATACAATAATCGGCGCCAATTCATGCAAACGAAATCGGCCGCGGCGTGATCAGCCGCCAATGCCGTTCGAAAAAGAGGGAAGGAGAGCCGCCAGATGTTCGACGTCCACAATTTTCCCGTTCCGGCCGAGTGGGCCAAACGTGCCTGGGTCGATGCCGCCAAATACCAGGAGATGTACCGGCGCTCGATCGACGATCCGGAGGGATTCTGGGCGGAGCACGGCAAGCGGCTCGACTGGATCAAGCCCTACAGCAAGGTCAAGGACTGCTCCTTCGGGCCCGACGACGTGCATATCCGCTGGTTCGAGGACGGCACGCTGAACGCCAGCGCCAACTGCCTTGACCGCCACCTGGAGAAACGCGGCGACCAGACGGCGATCATCTGGGAAGGCGATAACCCGAAGGAAGACCGGAAGATCACCTATCGCGAACTGCATGAAGAGGTCTGCCGTTTTGCCAACGGCCTGAAGTCGATCGGCGTGAAGCGCGGCGACCGGGTCACGATCTATCTGCCGATGATCCCGGAGATCGCCGTCGCGGTGCTCGCCTGCGCACGCCTTGGCGCGCCGCACAGCGTCGTGTTCGGCGGATTCTCGCCGGATTCGCTGGCCGGTCGCATCGTCGACTGCGATTCCCATTATCTCATAACCTCCGACGAAGGCGTCCGTGGCGGCCGGCCGATACCGCTCAAGGCCAATGCCGACACGGCGCTCGAGCGCTGCCCGGACGTCAAGAAGGTCGTCGTCGTCAAACGCACCGGCGGCAAGGTCGACTGGGTCGACGGCCGCGACGTCTGGTACGAGGATCTGGTCGCCAAGGCCTCGCCGGACTGCCCGCCGGAAGAGATGAACGCGGAGGATCCGCTGTTCCTGCTCTACACCTCCGGTTCGACCGGCAAGCCCAAGGGGGTGCTGCACACCACCGGCGGCTACATGGTTTTCGCCGCGATGACGCACCAGTATGTCTTCGACTACCACGACGGCGACATTTACTGGTGCACCGCCGATGTCGGCTGGGTCACCGGGCACAGCTACATCCTCTACGGCCCACTCGCCAACGGCGCCACGACGCTCATGTTCGAGGGCGTGCCGAACTATCCCGACGCCTCGCGCTTCTGGCAGGTGGTCGACAAGCACAAGGTCAATATCTTCTACACCGCGCCGACGGCGATCCGGGCGCTGATGCGGGAAGGCGAAGGGCCGGTGAAGGCCGCCTCGCGCGCCTCGCTTCGCCTTCTCGGCTCGGTCGGCGAGCCGATCAACCCGGAAGCCTGGCTCTGGTACCACGAGGTGGTCGGCGACGGCCGCTGCCCGATCGTCGATACCTGGTGGCAGACCGAAACCGGCGGCATCATGATCACGCCGCTGCCCGGCGCGACCAAGCTCAAGCCGGGCTCGGGCACGCTGCCCTTCTTCGGCGTCCAGCCGGCCCTCGTCGACGGCGACGGGAAGATTCTCGACGGCGCGGCCGATGGCAATCTCTGCATGCTCGATTCCTGGCCCGGCCAGATGCGGACAATCTTCGGCGATCATGAACGCTTCGTGCAGACCTACTTCTCGACCTTCCCGGGCAAGTATTTCTCGGGCGACGGTTGCCGGCGCGACGAGGACGGCTATTACTGGATCACCGGCCGGGTCGACGACGTCATCAACGTCTCCGGTCATCGCATGGGCACGGCCGAGGTCGAAAGCGCGCTGGTCGCCCACGACAAGGTCGCCGAGGCCGCCGTGGTCGGCTATCCGCACGACATCAAGGGCCAGGGCATCTACGCCTATGTCACCCTGATCGCCGGCGAGGAGCCGTCCGACGCCCTCATGGCCGAGCTTCGGAAATGGGTCCGCAAGGAAATCGGACCGATCGCGACACCGGACCTGATCCAGTGGGCGCCGGGGCTGCCGAAAACCCGGTCCGGCAAGATCATGCGACGCATTCTCCGCAAGATCGCCGAGAACCAGCATGGCGCGCTCGGCGACATCTCGACGCTTGCCGATCCGGCCGTGGTCGACGATCTGGTGGAGAACCGCCAGAACCGCTAGGCAGACGCGCCATCCTTCTGGTTTCCCGCAGGAGCACATCCCGTGCCCTTGCGGGAAACCGGTTCCACGTGACAGTTGAGGTTCCGAACGTGAAATCCGCCAGCATGTTCATTTCCGCCGTCCTGATTCTCGCGCTGTCCGGCGCCATGCCGGCGCTTGCCAAGAACGACAAGGGCGACAAGGGCAAGGGCCCGGCGGTGAAGTCGGAAAAGACGATCGACGACGCCATCGACCGGATCGAACGGGAGGTCATCGACGAGGTGCTCGACGGTGTCTTCGGCGAGAACGACCGCACGATCATCGAGACCTGGTACCGCCAGCACCCGGCCCCGGTTTCATCGCTCCCGCCCGGTATCGCGAAACGCCTCGCGCGCGGCAAGCCGCTGCCGCCCGGGATCGCGAAGCGCGGCCTTCCCGATGGCCTTGCCGCGCAGCTCGCTCCGCTCGGTTCGCGGTACGAGCGGGTGATCGTCGGCGACGATGTCACGATCATCGAAACCGCCACCGCGGTTGTCGTCGACATTCTGCGGGACGTGCTGCGCCGCCATTGAGCCGCGCGAACGGGCCGTTCAGTCTTCGCACCACGTGGCGCGGCGACCGCCCCAATAGGGACGACCGAATCCGGCGGCCTGCATCACCGTCGCCACATCGCGGTCCACCGCAAGTTCGTCGCTCGACCGTTCCGTATCCGCAATGACCGTGACGGTGGCGAGAATGCGGCCCGCATATTTGCCGTAGGAGATACCGGTCAGCGAGACCTCGCGACCGTCGGCAAACGCCCTCAGGAAATCTCGCGCCTGTTTGGCGAGAATCCGCTCGCCCGGACATCTGCCGCGCAGTTCCGGGGTGTCGAGGCCGTCGATGCGGACGAGCGTGGTGAGTTGGGTGGCAAGCCAGATCCGCACGCTCACCTCGATCGTGTCGCCATCGACGACGCGCAGCACCCGCGCCGGGATCGGACCGGGCAGGGTCTCCGCCGCCGACACGGGAATGTCGCCGATCAGCGAGGCGAGAAGCGCGAAAACGACTGCGAGAGCCGGCCGGGATTGCTTGATCATTCAGGACGCCGCACAGGCTGAAGGAAACCTGACATCATCAGATGATCAAACAAAAGTTGTAATTCAATACTGATCACCACGAAATTTCTAACTAAACTTGATTTCCCGGACTCGACGATCAGAAATCGCTGACGATGCCCTTGTGCGACCAGTCGCCATAGCGGGTTGGCTCGGGCCCCGCCGGGCCGCCGATCTCACCCTTCTTCTGGACCAGCTTGTGGGCCGGCGCCGGCGGTGATTTTTCCACGGTCGCCGGCTTGTCGGTCCTCGTCTCGTCGATGGATTCGCTTTCCGCGCCGGTGCCGGATGGCGACGCGCCGGCGGCGGCGTCCTTGGTCCTGTCAGTCATCGTCCACTCCCGGCGCGAGCCGCGCCGATTTGTCTTGAAGGGGCTTGGCCATGCCATACATATGGCGCGGCATCAACCACCCTGAAAGTATCCGGGCAGACCGAATGTTCAGTCATCTTCGCACGGGTTTGCTGCTGGCAGCGATGACCGGGCTTTTCCTGGCCGTCGGCTTCCTGCTGGGCGGCCAGACGGGCATGCTCATCGCGCTGGTGGTCGCCATCGGCATGAACGGCTTCGCCTACTGGAACTCCGACAAGCTGGTGCTGCGCATGTACCAGGCCCGCGAAGTCGACGAGCGCACCGCGCCGACGCTCGTCCCGCTGGTCCGGACTTTGTCGCGCCAGGCGGGCCTCCCGATGCCCCGGGTCTATGTGGTCGAGATGGCGCAACCCAATGCCTTTGCCACCGGCCGCAACCCGGCGAACGCCGCGGTTGCCGTAACCAGTGGGCTGCTCCGGCTGCTGTCGCAGGAGGAAGTGGCCGGGGTGCTCGCCCATGAGCTCGCCCATATCCGCAATCGCGACACGCTCACCATGACGGTCACCGCGACGCTCGCCGGCGCGATCTCGATGCTCGCCAATTTCGCGCTTTTCTTCGGCGGCAACCGCAACAACCCGCTCGGCATCATCGGCACCATCGCGCTGATGATACTGGCCCCGCTCGGCGCGATGCTGGTACAGATGGCGATCAGCCGTGGCCGCGAGTACGAGGCCGACCGGGTCGGCGGCGAAATCTGCGGCCGGCCGGAATGGCTGGCCTCGGCGCTGACGCGCCTCGAACAGGGAGCGAGGAACATCGAGAACCCGATAGCGGAACGTAACCCGGCTTCGGCCAATCTCTTCATCGTCCATCCGCTGAGCGGTCGGGGCGCGGACAACCTGTTCGCGACCCACCCGTCGACCACGAACCGTGTCGCACGGCTTCGCGAGATGGCCATGCGCCTGCGTCCGTCCGGCAACCCGTGGGCGTGACCGCGGGCGCGCGGAGCGCCGACAATTCGACGGGCCAGCCCGCCCGCGAGGCGGCGCTGCAACTACTGAAGGCGGTACTCGACCGCCGCCAGCCGCTCGACGAATCGCTCGAACAGGGCCTGTCGGGCCTGGAAGGCCCGGACCGGGGCTTTGCACGGGCGATCGCGACCACCGTGCTGCGCCGGCTCGGCCAGATCGACGCGCTTCTCGCCCACTGCCTCGACAGACCCTTGGCCGACAATGCCGCGCGGGCCCGGAACGCGCTCCGCATCGGCATCGCCGAACTGATGTTCATGAATGTCGCCGCCTATGCCGCGGTCAATTCAGCGGTCGAGCTGTGTGGTCGCGAGGCGGGTCAGCGCCGGCTCGTCAACGCCGTTCTCCGCCGTCTCGGACGCGAAGGCGCGGCGCTGCTGGCCGCCCAGGACGCGGCCCGGCTCAACACCCCGGAATGGCTCTGGCAATCCTGGTCCGACAGTTATGGCGAGGCGACCGCACGGGCCATCGCCGAAGCCCACCTGACACGGGCGCCGCTGGATCTCTCGGTCAAGGCCGAACCCGGGCACTGGGCCGAGCGGCTCGGCGCCACGCTGCTCGCCAATGGCAGCCTCCGCCTCGCCGAGTTCGGCCAGGTGACCGCGCTCCCGGGCTTCGAGGAGGGCGCCTGGTGGGTCCAGGACGCCGCGGCCGCGCTGCCCGTCACCCTGTTCGGCAACGTCCGGGACCAGCGTATCCTCGACCTCTGCGCCGCGCCGGGCGGCAAGACCGCGCTGATCGCCGCGCGCGGCGCCAGGGTCACGGCGGTCGAACGGAACGCCAACCGGATCCGCCGGCTGAACGAGAATCTCGCCCGTCTCGGGCTGACCGCCGAAATCGTGCACGGCGACGCCGCCGCTGCGCCCGAAACGGGCAACGGCGATGGCTTCGACGGCGTGCTCCTCGACGCGCCCTGCTCGAGCACCGGCACCCTGCGCCGCCATCCGGATGTCGCCTGGCTGAAGCGCCCGGAAGATGTCGAGAAACTTGCCGGCGCCCAGGACCGGCTGCTCCGGGCCGCCGCCGAACGGGTGCGACCGGGCGGCCTGCTGGTCTATTGCGTCTGTTCGCTGCAACGGCGCGAGGGCGAGGACCGGGTCGCCGCCTTCCTTGCCGCCGACCCGCGCTACCGTCGCGAGCCGATCACCGCCGGCGAACTGCCCGGGATGGCGGAAACGGTAACCGCCGACGGCGACCTCCGCAGCCTGCCCTGCCATCTCGGCGCCGAAGGCGGTATCGACGGCTTCTACGCCGCACGCCTGCGCCGCCTCTGACCTTGCTTGCACGCCCCGAATCCACCTGATAGACCACGATCATGCAGCAGCCAGTCCGTATCGCCCCCTCGATCCTTTCCGCCGATTTCGCCAGGCTCGGCGAGGAGGTCGCCGCCATCGACGCGGCCGGCGCCGACTATATTCATATCGATGTCATGGACGGCCATTTCGTCCCCAACATCACGATCGGACCGGCGGTCGTGAAGGCCCTCCGCCCGCACAGCGACAAGGTCTTCGACTGTCACCTGATGGTCGCCCCGGTCGATCCCTTCATCGCGGCCTTCGCCGAGGCGGGCGCCGATATCATCACCGTCCATGCCGAGGCCGGGCCGCACCTCCACCGCACCCTGCAGCTCATCAAGGCAAGCGGCGCGAAGGCCGGCGTGTCGCTCAACCCGGCGACCCCCGCAGGCGTCATCGAACCGGTCGTCGAGGACCTCGACCTGATTCTCGTGATGAGCGTCAATCCGGGCTTCGGCGGACAGGCCTTCATCGAGGGCCAGCTTCGCAAGGTCGCCGAGCTTCGGCGCATGATCGACAAAAGCGGCCGCGCGATCGACCTCGAGATCGACGGCGGCATCAATCCGGAAACCGCCAGGCGGGCCTGCGACGCCGGCGCCGACGTTCTGGTCGCCGGGACCGCCGCCTTCAAGGGCGGGCACAACAGCTACGCGACCAACATCGCGGCGCTGCGCGGCACGGACTGAACCGGGATGGCGGGCTTCGCACACAGCGCTCGCAAGACCCTGCTCGGCCTTCTCGCCGCGACGCCGCTTTACGAATACAGCCTCCAGGGCCGGCGCATCGCCGAGCTCGTCCGTACCCCGGCCTATCCGCGCGACGGTGATGCCGAGCTGGCCGACGCGATCTTCCAGGGCCGCTACCGCTTCGCCGGCAGCCGCCAAATGGCGCCGGGCAAGCCGCCGTGGAACATTCCGGAGAGCAGCGAGGAATGGCGCGCGGCCCTGCAAAGCTTCGACTGGCTGCGCCATTTCCGGGCCCGTGGCGGTACCGCGTCGGAACGGCACGCGCGCAATCTGGTCGGTTCCTGGCTGACCCATTGCGGCCAGTACGAGCCGCTTGCCTGGCGGGCCGACATCCTCGGTCGCCGGCTGGTCGCCTGGCTCTGCCATTCGGACTTCCTGCTGGTCGCCGCCGAGCAGCCGTTCTCCGAACAGTTCCTCGACAGCATCGCCCGTCAGCTCGTCCATCTCGGGCGCGCGTGGCGGCTGGCGCCCACAGGTGCCGGCCGGCTCGACGCCCTGCTCGGCCTCGTCTATGGCGCGCTCTGCCTGCCGGACGGCGACCAGCGGCTGGAGGGCGCGCTCGCCCTGCTGATCTCCGAAATCGACGACCAGGTGCCGGCCGACGGCGGCCATGTCTCGCGCAGCCCGGCCCTTCAGCAGCAGATCCTTGGCGACCTTGCCGGCCTCCGCCAGGCGCTGCAGGAAGCCCGCTTCGAGGTGCCGCTGGCGCTGCAGACGGCGATCGACCGGATGGCGCCGATGCTCCGCTTCTACCAGCATGGCGACGGTGGACTGGCGTGGTTCAACGGCGCGGCGGGCGAACCCGACGGCAGCACCGATCGTATCCTCGTGAGCGCCGAGGCCAATGGACGGCCACCGCCGTCCGCGCCCCATACCGGGTTCGAGCGGCTGCAGGCCGGACGCACGCTGGCGATTGTCGATTGCGGCAGCGCCTCGGCGGCCGACAGCGGCAACTGGCCGCATGCCGGTTGCCTGTCGTTCGAACTGTCGTCGGGCCGCGACCGGCTGGTGGTGAATTGCGGCGCCGCCGAACCGCGCACCGCGCCGCTGGCTCGCGCGCTTCGCTCGACGCCCGCCCACTCGACGCTATCGGTGGATGAATCCTCGCAATTCGATATCGGCGATATCGAGGCTCACGTTGAGTGCCGCACCCAGCGCGAGGACGCGGACGGCAATGTCTGGTTCGAGGGCCAGCATGACGGCTTCCTCGCCGCCTACGGCCTGCATCACCGGCGGAAGCTCTATCTTTCGGCGGACGGCGCCGACCTCCGCGGCGAGGATGCGCTGCTGGTCAAGGGGCCAGGTGCCCGGACGACGCCGTTCTTCCTGCGCTTCCACCTGCATCCCGATGTCGACGCCTCGCTGGTCCAGGACGGGCGCACGGTGATCCTCCGCTCGGGCTCCGGGCAGGGCTGGCGCTTCCGCTCCGCCGGCGGCGCGGTGACGCTGGAGGAAAGCCTGCACGTGCCGCTCGACGAGAAGCGGCGGAAGGCCGAGCAGATCGTGATCTCCGCCGAAACGGTGGCCGCGGAGGAGACCCTGGTGAAGTGGAGCTTCTCCCGCGTCGACGATCCGGACGGCCGCGCCCGGTCCTGATCCGATCCGCCACCGAGGGCGGTTCCGCTCCGGCGGCGACCGTGCTATGAGGCAGGCCATCCCGCTTCCGCCACCAATCAAGAAGACCCGACGATGAGTGATCCCGTTTCCGCGCCGATCCGGCGCGCCCTGATTTCGGTGTCCGACAAGCAGGGCCTTGTCGAATTCGCCCGCTCGCTCGCCAGCATGGGCGTCGAGATCCTCTCGACCGGCGGCTCCGCCCGGGCCCTGCAGGAGGCCGGGATCCCGGTCAGGGAAGTGGCCGACCATACCGGCTTTCCCGAGATGATGGACGGACGCGTCAAGACCCTGCACCCGACCGTTCACGGCGGCATCCTGGCGCTCCGCGACAATGACGAGCATCGTCGGGCGATGAGCGAGCACAGCATCGGCGCGATCGACCTGGTGGTGGTCAATCTCTATCCGTTCGAGGCGACGGTCGCTGCCGGCGCCGATTTCGCGACCTGCATCGAGAACATCGATATCGGCGGCCCGGCGATGATCCGCTCGGCGGCCAAGAACCATGCCTTCGTCACCGTGATCGTCGACCCGTCGGACTACGCCCCCGTGCTCGAGGAGATGGCCACCGGGAAGGGCGCCACGAGCCCGGCGCTGCGCCGCCGCCTTGCCGCCCGGGCCTACGCCCGGACCGGGGCCTATGACGCGGCGATCAGCGGCTGGTTCGCGGCGCAAGCCGGCGACGACCTGCCCGAGCGGCTGGTGATCGCGGGCGAGCGGAGGCAATTGCTCCGCTATGGCGAGAATCCGCACCAGACAGCGGCCTTCTACGGCATCGCCGAGACCCGTCCGGGCGTCGCCACGGCCCGGCAGATCCAGGGCAAGGAACTGTCCTACAACAACATCAACGACACCGACGCCGCCTTCGAACTGGTTTCCGAGTTCGATCCGGAAGCGCACGGTCCGGCGGTGGCGATCATCAAGCATGCCAATCCCTGCGGCGTTGCCCGCGCCGAGCCGGCGGTCGGCCGCACCTCGCTCGCCGATGTCTACCGGGCCGCGCTTTCCTGCGATCCGGTCTCGGCCTTTGGCGGCATCATCGCGCTCAACCAGACCCTCGACGGCGAGACGGCCACGGAGATCGCGAAGATCTTCACCGAGGTTATCATCGCCCCCGACGCCGACGAGGCAGCGCGCAAGATCCTGGCATCGAAGAAGAATCTGCGCCTGCTGCTGACCGGCAGCCTCGCCGACCCGAAGGCTGTGGGCCGCACGGTCAGAAGCGTCGCCGGCGGCCTGCTGGTCCAGGATCGCGACAACCGGATCGGCGATGACACGGCACGGCGCGTGGTCAGCAAGCGCGCGCCCGAGGCGCAGGAAGAGCGCGATCTGGATTTCGCCTTCACCGTCGCCAAGCATGTGAAGTCGAACGCCATTGTCTATGTCCGGAACGGCATGACCGTCGGTGTCGGTGCCGGCCAGATGAGCCGCGTCGATAGCGCCCGGATCGCCGCCCGCAAGGCCGCCGACGCGGCGGAGGCAGCCGGTGACGCCGAGCCCTGGACGAAGGGATCGGTGGTCGCTTCCGACGCCTTCTTCCCGTTTGCCGACGGCCTGCTGACCGCGGCGGAAGCCGGCGCCCGCGCCGTCATCCAGCCGGGCGGATCGGTCCGCGACGACGAGGTTATCGCCGCCGCCGACGAAGCCGGTCTTGCGATGATTCTGACCGGCATGCGACATTTCCGGCACTGAGCCGAGCAGGGAGCCCGAGACATGCTGATTTCCACTACCCCCTCCTTCGAGGGCAAGCGGATCGTCGCCTATCACGGCCTGGTATCGGGCGAGGCGGTCATGGGCGCCAACTTCGTGCGCGACTTCTTCGCCCGCGTCACCGATGTGATCGGCGGCCGGTCCGGCGCCTACCAGAAGGAACTCAAGAAGGCCCGCAACCTGGCGCTCGAGGACATGGAGGAAGAGGCGAAGGAACTCGGCGGCAACGCCGTCGTCAGTGCCGACCTGGATTACGAGGTGCTGGGCGATTCGATGCTGATGGTGATCGCCTCGGGCACCGCCGTCACCGTCGAGTAGCGGCCGGCACGCGGCCGGGACAGGCGCTCAGCCGGCGTCGCCGGGACGCTCCTCCCTGACGAGGAGCATCAGCCCGCCGCCAATGACGAAAAAGACGAGCACGACCGCGAGTCCCGGGCGCTGCGCCCCGGCATAGGCCGTCACCGCGCCGATGGTGAGCGGCGCCAGGAACGCGGTCGCCTTGCCGGAAAGCGCGTAAAGGCCGAAGAACTCGGTCACCATGCCCGGCGGCGCGAGACGCGCCATCATCGTCCGGCTGGCCGCCTGGGCCGGGCCGAAGAAGAGCCCCATGATCACGGCGAAGACCATGAAGGCCCATTCCGCCGGCGCGGCGAAGGGGGCGCCGCCTTCGGCCGGCATCGCCGCGGGAATGCCGAACAGCACCACGCCGTCGCCGATCGAGAGGATCCCGAGGGTCGCCAGCGAAAGCCCGACGACCGAGATCAGGATTGTCGGCTTGGAGCCGAGCCGGTCGTCGAGCGAGCCGCCGACGAAGGCGCCGACCGCGGCAAAGACCGTGACGACGATCCCGAAGATCCCGAGACTGGTGCTGGTCCAGCCGAAGATTCCGGCGGCGTAGACACCGGAGAAGCCGATCACGGCAAGGATCGCATCGTTGTAGATCATGCGTGCGATCAGGTAGGCAACGACGTTGCGATACTGGCCGAGCCGGCCGAGCGTGCCGGCCAGCGCCGCCAGTCCCTGGCGCACCGATTCCGCCTTTGTCAGGCCGCGCCGGCCGACGTCCGGCGTGAACAGGAACAGCGGGATGATGAAGATCGCGAACCAGATCGCCGACATCGGCCCGACGATCCGGTCATGTTCATGTGTTGCCTTGTCTAGGCCGAACAGCGGGGTGTCCGGCAGGCTGAAGCCGAGCAGCACGATGAACAGCGCGATCAGCCCGCCGATATAGCCGAGGCCCCAGCCGAACCCGCTCAGCCGCCCGAGCTTCTCGGGCGCGACGAGGCCCGGCAGCATCGCGTTGTTGAAGACGAGCGCGAACTCGACCCCGATCGTGCCGATCACCAGCATCGCCATGATGGTCAGCAGGCCCTCGCCGACGACCATTCCGGGTGTCGCCCACCAGAGTGCGAAGGAGCCCAGGACGCAGAGCGCGACGAAGGCGGCGATCCAGGGTTTCCGGGGGCCGCCCGCATCGGCAATCGCGCCCAGAACCGGGCTCATCAGGGCAATGATGATGCCCGCGGCGGCCTGGGTATAGCCCCAGTATGCCTGGCCCAGAACCGGATCGCCGACCACCGTCGAGGTGAAATAGGGCACGAAGATGAACGTCGTGACGACCGTGAAATAGGGCTGGTTCGCCCAGTCGAACATCGCCCATGAGAAGCGGCCGAGCGGCGATGCGCCACCCGCCCCCGCGTCCGGAAGCATCCCTGTCGCCGTTCTGCTCACCCCGTGTCCCCCGAACCCGACCCTGGCCGGAATCCCCGATTCCGGCTCCTCAGCTCAGGATCATGCTGCGGATCTGCCGGTTGGCCAAGGCCAGTTTCGGGATATCGACGCCACCACTCGCCTTGAAGTCGGCGATCAGCTTGATGGTGCGGTCAAGCGGACGCTGGTTGTGGTCCGCCCAGTTGCCGAGCGCGTCGAGGCCCGCATGGCCGTTGGCGAGCCTGAAGACCGAGCTGGTCAGGGCCCGCTGGTGCATGTAGAGATCGTCCACGATGGCGCTGGTGGCGAGCCGTTCCCAATGATTCTCGCCCACCACCCGCTCGGCGGCGATGCGCAGCCAGTCGAGGCCGAGACGGGCACCGACCGCGAAATAGATCTCGCCGACTTCCTCGATCGGCCGCTCCGAGATGCGGGATGCCTCGACGATGTCGAGTGCCGAGCGCAAGGGCTCGAGCGAGGCGACCCGGCGGGCCAGTTCCTCGGGCACCCCGGCGGCCTTGAAATGGCCGAGATCGGTTTCGAGCTGGGTCGCGCCGAGTTCGCTCAGAAGGTCCTCGAGTTTCCCGGTGAGGCGCTGCACGCCCGGCTGGTAAAGGGCGATCGCCTCGGCGATGCCCATTTCCGCCGGCATGTGGCCGATCGCCCAGCGGGTCGCGAAATGCAGCAGGTCCTGCGTCGCGAGCAGCATCTTGCCCTGGATCTCCGCCGGCACCTTGTTGTCCAGCCCCTCGATCGCCTCCCAGATCGGGCGCAGGTCGAAGGCCTGGCGGACCACCGCATAGGCGCGCGCAACCTGCGGCGCCTTGGCGCCCTCCTCGTCCTCGAGCCGGCGCACGAAGGCGATCCCGGCCCGGTTGACGATGCTGTTGGCGAAGACGGTGGCGACGATCTCGCGATGGAGCCGGTGATTCTCGATCGCCTTGCGGTATTTCTTCTGCAGCGGAGCCGGGAAATAGCGCACCAGCTCGTCCGCGAGGTCCTTGTCGTCCGGCAGGTCGCTCTCGAGGAACTGGCTGTAGATGGTCATCTTCGCATAGGCGAGGAGGACCGACATTTCCGGGCGCGTCAGGCCGATGTGATCCGCCGCCCGCTCGGCCAGCACCTCATCGTCGGGCAGGAACTCGATCGCCCGGCTGAGCCGGCCTTCCCGTTCGAGGCCGCGCATGAAGCGGGCCTGCTCCTCGAGCCGCTCGACGCCCTTCAGTTCGGCGAGCGTCAGCGCCTGGGTCTGCAGATAATTGTCCCGGAGCACCAGCTCGGCGACCTCGTCCGTCATCTGGGCGAGCAGCCGGTCGCGCTGCTTGATCGTCAGCTCGCCGTCGTCGACGACCGCGTTCAGCAGGATCTTGATATTGACCTCGTGGTCGGAGCAATCGACACCGGCCGAGTTGTCGATCGCGTCCGTGTTGAGGCGGCCGCCGGCCAGCGCATACTCGATCCGTCCGCGCTGGGTGACCGCGAGGTTGCCGCCCTCGCCCATCACCTTGGCACGAATGTCGCGCGCGTCGCGGCGCACCACGTCGTTGGCGCGATCGCCGGCATCGGCGTGCGATTCCCGGGTCGCCTTGACATAGGTGCCGATGCCGCCGAACCAGAGCAGGTCAACGGGCGCGGCGAGTACCGCGGCGATCAGCTCGTTCGGCGTGACGTGATCCGTGGAAATCCCGAGGCAGGCCTTGATCTCCGGCGTCAGCGCGACCGATTTCAGCTTGCGATCGACGATCTTGCCGCCGGGCGACAGCAGCGACGTGTCGTAGTCGGCCCAGGACGAACGCGGCAGCTCGAACAGCCGCTTGCGCTCGACGTAACTCTTTTCCGGATCCGGCGTCGGGTCGATGAAGACGTGGCGGTGGTCGAAGGCGGCGACGAGCCTGATATGGCGCGATTGCAGCATGCCGTTGCCGAACACGTCGCCCGACATGTCGCCCACACCGGCGACAGTGAAATCCTCGCTCTGGATATCCCTGCCGAGCTCGCGGAAATGCCGCTTCACCGATTCCCAGGCACCCCGGGCCGTAATACCCATCTTCTTGTGGTCGTAGCCGGCGGCACCACCCGAGGCGAAGGCATCGCCGAGCCAGAAGCCGTACGAGATCGCCACACCGTTGGCGATGTCCGAGAAGGTCGCCGTGCCCTTGTCGGCGGCGACCACCAGATAGGGATCGTCGCCGTCATGGCGGACCACGTCGGCGGGCGGCACGACCGCGCCGCCGGACAGGTTATCGGTGATGTCGAGCAGGGCGGAGATGAAGATCTTGTAGCAGGCGATGCCTTCCTCGAGGGTCTCCTCGCGACTGCCTGCCGGGTTGAGCCGCTTCGGCACGAAGCCGCCCTTGGAGCCGACCGGAACGATGACCGCGTTCTTGGTCATCTGGGCCTTCATGAGGCCAAGCACCTCGGTCCGGAAATCCTCACGCCGGTCAGACCAGCGAAGCCCGCCGCGCGCGACCTCGCCGCCGCGAAGATGCACACCCTCGACGCGCGGGCTGTAGACGAAGATCTCCTTGAACGGACGCGGCAGGGGCAGTTCGTCGACCGACAGGCTGTCGAGCTTGAACGACAGGTAGGATTTCGGCGCGCCCGTCTCGTCCCGCTGATGGTAGTTGGTGCGGAGCGTGACGTTGATCAGGTTGGCGAAGCGCCGCAGGATACGATCGGAATCGAGGCTCGCCACCTGGTCGAGCGCGGCCGTGATCGCGGCATTGATGCGCGCCGTCTCCTGGTCGCGCATCTCGGCATTCTCGGGATTGAAGCGGGCGTCGAACAACTCCGCCAGGAGCAGCGCGATCGCCGGATTGTCGGCGAGCACATCCTCCATATAGTCCTGGCTGAAGGTGATGCCGACCTGGCGCAGATACTTGCAGTAGGCGCGCAGGACGACGACATGGCGCCAGTCGAGGCCCGCCTGGATAACCAGGCGATTGAAGCCGTCGCTCTCGATCTCGCCGGTCCAGACCTTGCCGAAGGCAAGCTCGAACTTGGCCTTCAGGTTCGGCAGGTCGAAGGGTCGCCCGGTCGGATTGACCAGCCGGAAATCGTGGATCCAGACGGTTTCGCCCCGGTCGATCTCGTAGGGATGCTCCTCGATCACTTTCAGGCCCATGTCCTCGAGCATCGGCAGGCAATCGGAAAGCGGTGCCGGGTCGTTCGACTTGTAGATCTTGAAGCGGACGACGCTGTCTTCGTCCTCGAGCTGCCGGTAGAGGTTGACGGCAACGCCGGCGCCCTCCACCAGACCCTCGATCTTCTCGATGTCGAACAGTGCAAGCTGGGCATTGAAGGCTTCGCGATAGGCAACGGGAAACGCGTCGCCATAGGCGTTTTTCAGCTTGAGTCCCCGCTCCTCGCCCCAGCGGTCAACGAGGGCCTCGGCGAGATCGTCACGCCAGTCCCGCGCGGCGTCGACGAGCTGGGCTTCGAGCTGTTCCGGATCGACATCGGGCAGAACCCCCTTGTCGATCGCGACGATGACATGGAGCCGGGCCAGCGGCTCGTCCCCGATCTGCGTGTAGTTGGCCGAGATGCGGCCGTCGAAGGCCGCCGCAAGCAGGCCCTCGAAGCGCTTGCGCAACTCGGTATTGTAGCGCTCCCGCGGGACGTAGATCAGCGCCGAGACGAATCGCGCGAAACGGTCCGGGCGCAGGAACAGGCTGATCTTTGGCCGTTCCTGAAGATTGACGATACCGTTGGCGATCTCGAAGAGGTTGCCCTCGTCGATCTGGAACAGCTCGTCGCGCGGATAGCTTTCGAGGACATGCAGCAGGGCCTTGCCGTCGTGGCTGTTGGCGGCGAGCCCCGAGCGTTCCAGGATCCGGCTGATCTTGCGCCGAAGGAACGGAATCTCGCGCGGCGAGCGGTTGTAGGCGGCGGACGTGAAGAGCCCGGTGAAGCGATACTCCCCGGTGACCTTGCCCTTCTTGTCGAACTTCTTGACTCCGACATAGTCGAGATGAACCGGGCGATGCACCGTCGATCGCTTGTTCGCCTTGGTCACGATCAGAAGTTCGGGCCGATGCAGGAATTCCTGAACTTCCGGCGACATCTCGGTCCGGCCGCGCATGATGCGCCGTTCGGGATCGCGGAGAATGCCGAGACCGGACTGGCCGACGATCTTCCAGCCCTTGTTGCCGCCCGCCTGGCTGTAGTTGTATTCGCGGAAGCCTAGGAAGGTGAAATGATTGTCCGCCATCCAGTCTAGGAGCGCCCGGCCCTCCTCGACCTCGGCCGCCTCGAGCGGTGGCGGGTTGTCCTTCAGGCTCTGCGCGACTTCACGAACCTTGTCGAGCATCGCCCGCCAGTCGGCGACCGCAAGACGCACATCGTCGAAGGCGTTGACCAGGAGCGTCTCGATCTCGGCGAGAACGTCGGCATGCGACTGCTCGTCGATCTCGACATGCATGACCGATTCCAGGATCGCGTCCTTGCCGCCCGCGCCCCGCTCGACCGGGCCGGTGCGCTTGCCGTCCTTGTCCCGTCTGACAGCCATGATCGGATGGATCGTGAGATGCACCGCGAGGCACCGCTGGCTCAGTACGGCGGCAACCGAATCGACGAGAAAGGGCATGTCGTCGTTGACGAGCTCGATCACCGTGTGCGGCGACTTCCAGCCATGACCCTCGATGCTCGGATTGAAAATCCGGATCTTGGTCTCGCCGGGTTTCCGCTGGGCCGAGAAGCGGAAGAGCGAGAGCGCGGAGCCGTACAGGGCGTCCGTGGAGAACGCGAGGACATCGTCGACGCTCACTCGCTCGTAATAGGCGGCTAGAAAAGTGCCGAACTCGGCCGCCTGGGCCTTGTCGAGCCGCTCCGAGGCCAGTGCCGCGACCTTCTTGAGGCGCTCGATCTTCTGTTCCTTGGCTTTCACAAGCATCGTTCCATCCCCGGATTCGCGCCCGGTCGGGCACGGGTTCTGCTTCGCACCTGAATGTCGGTGTGTTGTTCTGGTGAAGTCTGATGACGTACAAAAGGCAATGGCTGTCGCCGATATGCTAATGTCGCGGCGCCCCGGCCCGATCATCTCAAGGTTGCCGCGGCGCATCAGCGACCAACTTAGTAACCCGAGATTAAAGAAGCCAGTGCTAGCAATGGTAGACTTGTCGGATTAAGGAATCGTGCGCCGCTGCAGGTTATTACGAATCGGCGTTGCCGCAGTGCTGTAGTCAGGAGAGCTGGATTGGCCAGAGCGGTCAGAGATCCTTCGGAGTCGGACGGAGACCCCGCCGATCATGCTATCGAGGCCTTGCGGGACCTCGGTATCCCGATCGACCCGGTCACCTTCACCGTCTGGTACGAATATTATCGCGGCGACAATCTCGATCTGAAGCATGCGGTCAACAAGCTGCTCCGCAGCGATGCGGAGCCGAGCCGTGCCGATTGCCTTGAACTGCACAGCCGCTTCCTCGGCAATCACGACAACATGGACGAGACCGCAGAGCAGATCCGCGTCGCGATCGAGGCTGCGCTCTCCTCGATCGGTGACGCCGGCAAGCAGAATGCCGCGTTCGGTCTCCGTCTCGGATCGATTTCAGGCGACCTGGTGGACTGCAAGGATTCGCGCTCGGTCGGCAGTATCGTCGCGTCGCTCCTGCGCGAAACCGAGAAGACCGTGCGCCGCAGTCGAGATCTGGAAGAACAGCTCTCTTCGGCGAGCGGCGAGATCCGCCTGCTGAAGGACAATCTCGCTGACTTGCATGTCGAGGCCAGCACCGACGCGCTGACCGGCCTCGCCAACCGCAAGCATTTCGACAAGCAGTTGAAGAGCGAGATCGACGAGGCGACCACGACAGACAGCGATCTCGCGCTGCTGATGATCGACATCGATCATTTCAAGAGCTTCAACGATCGCTTCGGCCATGCGATCGGCGACGAGGTCCTGAAGGTCGTCGCCAGCACGATCCGGCGCTCGGTCAAGGGCCGCGATACCGCCGCGCGCTATGGCGGCGAGGAATTCTGCGTCATCCTGCCGCAAACCGACCTGAACGGGGCGATCATCGTTGCCGACCAGATCCGCCTCGCGGTCTCCTCCCGGCCGCTCACCCATCGCACCACCCAGCAGGATTTCGGACGAATCACGTTGTCCGCCGGCGTGGCGCGCTTCCGGACAGGGGAAAGCATGAAGGAACTCGTCGAACGTTCCGACAAGGCGCTCTACAAGGCAAAGGAAAAGGGGCGCAATCGGGTCGAGGACGAAACCGCGCTCGACTGAGCGGATGGCCGGGGCCGTCCGGGCCCCCTAGCGGCGCATCGTCCGATAGCCGCCGGAGCGCCCTTCCAGCGGCGCCTGCGAATCATCGGACTCGCTCTGCCGGGAGATCTCCTGCACGACACCGTACCAGCCGAACTGGCGGGCCGCATGTTTTGCCTGGGTCACCCCGAGCGTGTTGATCAGATTTCGAGCGAGAGTGGCACAGTGCCCACCGGGCTCGTTCGTCAAAGTCACTTTGTCCTCACTACAGAAACGCCGCATACGCCGCCTGATAGGGACAGACGTACGGCATCAGACATGAACCAAAGATGAATGGATTGGCCGGAGGGCAGTCGCCTTCTCGTTGCCTGCCATGCAACGTAAAAGAGCCCGGCCAGAGATGGCCGGGCCCCGAAACTGGAGCGGGCGATGAGATTCGAACTCACGACCCTTACCTTGGCAAGGTAATGCTCTACCCCTGAGCTACGCCCGCACAGCGCGCCCGCGATCAGTGATCGCGGCCGAAGAGAGGCGGATAATACGCATCCGGTTGCCGATTGCAATAGTTCTGTTTGGGTTTTTCCCCGCCCTCCGGAGGCCGCGCTCCGAGCGCGAAGATTGCCAGCAAAGCCTTGGCTTTGCTATATCTTCCCGGTCTATCGCGCCCGTCGGGCACGAATTGAGGGGCGCCCCTGCAGGCGCCCCCGATGTTGTCGACGGCCGCCAAGGAAGAGTAGCGAATGCACGCCACACCCGACGATCTCTTTCGACGCCTGGGCGAACTCGGGATCCCGGTGGAAACCCATCACCACGCGCCGGTCTTCACCGTCGACGAGGCCCGGGCGCTCCGTGGCCAGCTCGACGGCGGTCATTGCAAGAGTCTGTTCCTGAAGGACAAGAAGGGCGCGCTCTTCCTTGTTGTCTGCCTGGAGGATGCCGGTGTCGACCTGAAGGCCCTGCGCCGGAAGATCGGCGCGGCGCAGCTCAGCTTCGGCAAGCCGGAACTGCTGATGGAGATTCTCGGCGTGATTCCGGGCTCGGTCACGCCGTTCGCCCTGATGAACGATCGCGAGCGTCGGGTGACCGTGGTGCTGCAGTCGGAAATGCTCGCACTTGAGCAGCTCAACTATCACCCGCTCGAGAACGACAAGACCACGCAGATCGCGTCCCGCGACCTGCTGCGATTCGTCAAGGCTTGCGGTCACGACCCGGTAATCGTGTCGATCGAACCGGACGTCGGCGACTAGGACCTGGCGCCGGATCGCACTCGGCGATCACTTGGCAATCGCCGCGATGTGACCCATCTATCTGCCGGGGGGCGTCGCGGATCTGAAACCGGCACAACGCGACAGAATGGACGATGGAAAATTTGATCGGACAACAGGCGTCGAACGCCACGGATCTCGTCAAGAACGGCGACATGCAGAGCTTCATGGCCGACGTCGTTGAAGCCAGCAACGATGTCACGGTACTCGTCGATTTCTACTCGAACGCATCGCCTGCGAGCGGACAGCTTTCGGCGCTTCTCGAGAAGGTGGTGCGTCAGGCCGGCGGCGTGGTCAGGCTCGTCCGCATGGAGTTCGAGCGCAATGGCCCGCTGGTCCAGCAACTCCGTCTGCAGAGTGTCCCGGCCGTCCTCGCCTTTCGCAACGGGCAGCCGGTCGACGGCTTTCTCGGGCCGCTGCCCGAAGCGCAGCTGAAGCAGTTCATCGGCCATGTTGCCGGCGCCCAGATCGGCCCGTCCGAAGCGGAAGAGGCGCTCGCGATCGGATCGGAGGCGCTGGAGGCGGGCAATCTCGAGCAGGCGATCATGGCCTTCTCGCAAGCCGTTCATCATGAACCCGACAATGTCGAGGCGATCGGTGGGCTCGCCCGGGCGCAGGTGCTGGCGGGCGATCTGGATGGCGCCAGGGAACTGCTCGACAGCCTCGAGACGGCGCTGGCGGAACAGACCGCGATCAAGGGCGCCCGGTCGGCGCTCACCCTCGCCGAACAGGCCGCCAATGCACCTGACACGGCGCCGCTGCTCGCGACCCTCGAACAGAATCCCGCCGATCATGGGACCCGCTTCGAGCTTGCCAAGGCACTCATCGCCGGTGGCCGTACCGAAGAAGGCGCCGAGGAGCTGCTTGAGATCATGCGCCGCGACCGGGCATGGAACGACGAGGCCGCGCGGAAGGAACTGCTGACGCTGTTCGAGGCGATCGGGCTCACCCATCCGCTCACCATCACGCTCCGCCGGAAGCTCTCCTCACTCCTGTTCGCATGAGCGCCGGCGGCCAGACATCGGGCCTCGATGACCTGCCGCGGATCCTGCCGCTGTTTCCGCTCGAAGGCGCGCTGCTGCTGCCCCGCGGCCGCCTGCCGTTGCATATCTTCGAACCCCGTTATCGCGCGATGACGCAAAGCGCGGTCGCCGCCGCGGGCATGATCGGCATGATACAGCCGCGCGCAGGTGATGCATCGGGCGCCGCACCGGCGCTCTACGGGGTCGGTTGCGCCGGCAAGATAAGCGATCTGACCGAGACTCCTGACGGTCGCTACTATTTTACCCTCGACGGTCTCTGCCGGTTCGAGATCGAGGAAGAGCTGGAGAGCAGCGAGCCGTTCCGGACCGCGCGGGTCAGCTACAAGCGCTATCTCGGCGACCTGTCCGGCGAGACCGGCGGCGAACCGATCCGCGACGCGCTCGTGCAGGCGCTGCGCGCTTACCTGGACCTGCGCGCGATCCCGGCCGACTGGCAGGCGATCGAGCGGATGGAGCCGGCGCTCCTGGTCAACACGCTGGCGATGATCTGCCCGTTCGCGCCGAATGAGAAACAGGCCCTGCTCGAGGCCCCTGAGGTCCGGGCCCGCGCGGAACTGATGGTCACATTGATGGAAATGGCCGTACTTGCCGCGAACCGGCAGGGCGGGGCGATCCAGTAGCCCCGGGCGGCGACGGGACGACGGGAGCAAGGAACGGACATGAGTGCGAACAAGACGACGACGATCGACCGCAAGCTGCTGGAAATCCTGGTTTGCCCGCTGACCAAGGGACCGCTCGTCTACGACGCGGAGAACCAGGAGCTGGTCAGCCGGCAGGCGCATCTCGCCTACCCGATCCGCGACGGCATCCCGATCATGCTGGTCGACGAGGCGCGTGCCCTCGACGAGACGACCGGCCAATGAGCGGGGAAAGCTACGACGAGGCCGGGCGTCCCGCGCCCGTCGAGATCCGGCTGCGCCAGGCCGAACGGATCCTCGATGTCGAATATGGCAACGGGCACCGTTTCAGCCTGCCGGCCGAACTGCTGCGGGTCGAAAGCCCCTCGGCCGAGGTTCAGGGCCATTCGCCGACCCAGAAGGTGCTGATCTCGGGACGCCGCCATGTCGGGATCATGGGCGTCGAGGCGGTCGGAAACTACGCCGTCCGGCTGCGCTTCGACGACCTGCACGACACCGGGATCTATTCCTGGGCCTATCTCTACCATCTAGGGATCAACCAGGAAGAGATCTGGCAGCGCTATCTCGACGCGCTCGCCGCGGCCGGCAGGACCCGCGATCCGGACTGACGCCGCTCCTTTCAGGGCATCATAACGGCGCGCCGGCGAGCAGGCGCGGCAGCTTGCCGACCGTCCCGCGCGCATGGCGCATGAAGAAGCGCTTGAGCGGCGGCAGCCTGTTGACGCCGGCCAGCCCGAGCGCCCGGGCCACGCGGAGCGGCGCAACATCGTTGGAGAACAGCCGGTTGAGCGAGTCAGTCACCGCGAGCAGTACCATCGCATCGGTCCGGCGCCAGCGCTGGTAATCCTCCAGCACCTCGGGCCGGCCGATATCGAGGCCGAGCCGCCGGGCATCGACCAGGCATTCGGCAAGCGCGGCGACATCGCGCAGGCCGAGATTGAGGCCCTGGCCGGCAATCGGATGCATGACATGGGCGGCGTCGCCAACCAGCGCCAGCCGCCTGTCGATGTAGCGGGCGGCATTCTGCAGTCCGAGCGGATAGCTCCAGCGCGGCCCGACGATTTCGAGGTCGCCCAGGTAATCGCCGAAGCGCGCCGCCATCTCGTCGAAGAAGGCCGCATCGTCGAGCGCCATGATCGCCGGCGCCAGCGCCGCCTTCTCGGTCCAGACCAGCGATGAACGGTTGCCGGACAACGGCAGGATCGCGAAAGGACCGGCCGGCAGGAAGCGTTCCTGGGCAACCCCGCCGTGCGACAGTTCGTGGCGCACGGTGCAGACGATCCCGACCTGGTCGTAGGACCAGCCGCTGACCGGGATGCCGGCTGCTTCGCGGAGCGCCGAGTTCCGCCCCTCGGCTGCAACCACGAGGCGCGCCGTCACGGTTCGCCCTTCGTCCAGCCTTGCCCGGACGCCATCATCGTCGCGCACCGTATCGACAAGTTCGGCCGGGCGGAACTGGCGGAGCGACGGCAGTTCCTCAGCGCGGCGGAACAGTGCCTCCCGCAGCCAGCGGTTCTCGACCATATGGCCGAACGGGCCTTCGCCCAGTTCGCGATTGTCGTAATGCAGGAACAGCGGCGATTCGCCGTCGGTCACCCGAATGTCCCGGATCGGCTCGGCATCCCGGACATGACGCCAGACGCCGATCGCCTCGAGCAGGCGCCAGGTCGCGAAGGCGATGGCAGACGCGCGGCCGTCGAATTCCGGGGCGACATGACGGGCTTCCGGATCGCGATCGACCAGCACGACCCGAAGACCCGCATCGGCAAGCGCGATAGCCAGACTCATGCCGACCAGTCCGCCGCCGGCGATCACGATGTCGGCGTCCGGCTCGGCCACCACCGCGGATGACTGGCGAGATGTTCCGTTGCTCATGGCTGCAACATGTGACGCGCGCGGACGCGGCTGTCCAGTGCCCAGCGTCTCGGATGTGTCACGGCCCTGCCCCGGGACATCGATGGTGAAATCATGGGCATTTTCTCGAGTTTGCACAATTTTTCATCACTCGACAACGCTAATCCCGTGTCGACCGCCGCAATCCACTGCGTAACCTCCTGATTCGTAGCGTATTTGTGCGCCGCAGCAGAAAACGGCACGGTTCTTGATTTAGTCCGTCACCAGAAGGCGCGTTCCGTTCGCGAGGGGCGGATGCGGCATTGCTGACAAGGCAACCCCCTGGGGAAAGAGGTGAAGGTATGAAGCTGGTCATGGCGGTCATCAAGCCGTTCAAGCTCGACGAGGTGCGCGAGGCTCTCACGCGCCTCGGTGTCGAGGGCCTGACGGTAACCGAGGTCAAGGGCTACGGGAGACAGAAGGGCCACACCGAGATTTATCGCGGTGCGGAATACGCGATCTCCTTCGTACCCAAGATCAAGATCGAGGTCGCGGTCAGCGACGCCCTTGTCGAACAGACCGTCGAGACGATCGCCCAGGTCAGCAAGACCGGGCAGATCGGCGACGGCAAGATCTTTGTCTACGACCTGAAGAGCGTGCTGCGTATTCGCACCGGCGAGCGCGATGCCGAGGCTCTTTGACATGCGGAGAGAATCAATCATGCGCAAATCACTGCTCGGAACGTCGGCGCTGGCCATCGCCCTGCTGACGGCCGGAACCGCTCACGCCGAGGTCTCGGAAGAAACCGCCTACATCCTCAACTCGTTCTCGTTCCTGGTGAACGGCGCCCTCGTGATGTGGATGGCGGCGGGCTTCGCGATGCTCGAATCCGGGCTCGTGCGGGCCAAGAACACGGCCACGATCTGCCTGAAGAACATCGCCCTCTACGCCCTCGCCGGCCTGATGTTCTACTTGGTCGGCTATACCCTGATGTATGGCATCGAGGAAGGCGGCTGGCTTGGCCCGATCTCGCTGTTCTGGGCGCCTGACGACAGCGCCGCGGCGGCCGGGAACTTCACCGAGGTCGGCTATTCCGCCTCGTCCGACTGGTTCTTCCAGATGGTCTTCGTCGCCACCGCCGCCTCGATCGTCTCGGGCACGCTGGCGGAGCGGATCAAGCTCTGGCCGTTCCTCGTCTTCGTGCTCGTGCTGACCGGCATCATCTACCCGATCCAGGGTTCCTGGGCCTGGGGCGCCGGCTGGCTCGACGCGATGGGCTTCTCCGACTATGCCGGCTCGACCCTGGTGCATTCGGTGGGCGGCTGGGCCGCGCTTGTCGGCGCCGTCATTCTCGGCGCGCGCAAGGGCAAGTACGGCGCGAACGGATCGGTCCATCCGATGCCCGGGTCGAATTTGCCGCTCGCCACGATCGGCACCTTCATCCTGTGGCTCGGCTGGTTCGGCTTCAACGGCGGCTCTGTGCTCTCGCTCGGCTCCGCCGCGGCGGTCATCGAGATGGCGAACGTCTTTGCCAACACCAACATGGCGGCAGCGGGCGGTGTCGTGGCGGCCATGCTGCTGACCCAGGTCCTCTACAAGAAGGTCGATCTGACGCTGGCGCTCAACGGCGCGATCGGCGGCCTGGTCTCGATCACCGCCGGTCCGGCGGCGCCGACGATGGGCGTCGCGATCCTGATCGGTGCGATCGGCGGCCTGCTGGTCGTGCTCGCCGTCCCGCTGCTCGACAAGCTGAAGATCGACGACGTCGTCGGCGCCATCCCGGCCCATCTGGTTTGCGGTATCTGGGGCACCATGGCGGTGCCGATCAGCAATGCCGAGACCAGCTTCGTGACCCAGTTCGTCGGCGTGGTCTCGGTCGGCGCCTTTGTCCTGGTCTGCTCGACCATCGTCTGGCTGGCGCTGAAGTACACCATGGGTATCAGGGCATCGGAAGAGGACGAGGTCATGGGCCTCGACCGCGCCGAGCTTGGCCTCGAGGCCTATCCGGAGTTCGGCCAGGGCTCGCAGTCCTACTGATCCACCACTGGAAGGACGACCGAGAGGGCGGCCCGCGAGGGCCGCCCTTTTCGTTTCTCCGGCCCGCCGCCCGGCGCGGTCGACGCGACTCGGACCCCCACGATCTAGCGATCACTGCCCGCGACCGGGACAAGTTATGGTCCGATTCGACATTTGATTCAGGCACGGCGAACTTGTAAGACTTGCCCCGGATTCGTAGATTCGTTTGTGTTTTGTACTCATGGGCTGGTACGTGCAGCCGAATTCGTCCCGCCCCATCGCGAGATTGTCCGCCGATGCTTAATCCGCGGCTCGACCGCCTGACCGATTATCCGTTCCAGCGACTGCGGGATCTGCTCGACCCTCTGGCGCCGCCAAAGGGACTCGACCCGATCGCGATGACGATCGGCGAGCCGCGTCATCCGTTTCCCGGGTTCGTTCATGAGCTGCTCGCCGCGCACGGCGCGGAACTCGGCCGCTATCCGAACGTCCGCGGCACTGAGCCGCTGCTCGCCGCGATCGCCGGCTGGCTCGGCCGCCGCTACCGGCTGCCCGACGGCATGATCGACGCCGGGCGCATGATCGCGCCGCTGAACGGCAGCAAGGAGGGCCTGTACATGGCGGCGCAGGTGGTCGTGCCGCCGCCGGTCAACGGCCATGCGCCGCTGGTCGCCATGCCGAACCCGTTCTACCAGGTCTATTACGGCGCCGCGGTCATGGCGGGCGCCGAGCCGCTGTTCCTGCCGGCCCGCGCCGAGACCGGCTTCCTGCCCGACCTCGACCGCCTGGACGAGACGACGCTGTCGCGGCTTGCCGCGCTCTATATCTGCACGCCGGGCAATCCCCAGGGCACGGTCGCCGACGCTGCCTATCTGGGCCGCCTCATCGATCTGGCCCGGGCGCACGATTTCGCGCTCATCGTCGACGAGTGCTACGCCGAGATCTACGACCGGGAACCGCCAACCGGCATCCTCGAGGTCTGCGCGACCAGGGGCGGCGACCTCACGAACGTGCTCGCCTTCCATTCGCTGTCCAAGCGCTCCAGTCTGCCGGGCCTGCGCTCGGGCTTCGCGGTCGGCGACCCGAAGATCGTCTCGGCCTTCATCCGGCTTCGAGACTATGGCGGCGCGCCCTCGTCGCTGCCGACCTACGCGGCCGCCGCGGCGCTCTGGAATGACGAGGCCCACGTGGTCGAGAACCGGGCCCGCTATGTCGCCAAGATCGACCTCGCCGAAAGCATCCTCGGCAACCGTTTCGGCTTCTACCGGCCGCCCGGCGGCTTCTTTCTCTGGCTCGATGTCGGCGACGGCGAGGTCGCGGCGCGGCGGCTCTGGCAAGAAGCGGCGTTGCGCGTCCTGCCGGGCGCCTATCTGAGCCGCGACGGCGCAGACGGCAACCCGGGCCAGGCCTATATCCGCGTCGCGCTGGTCGATGCCCCTCCCCTGCTTCGCGACGGCCTCGGCCGGATCGCGGACATTCTTTAGGCCGGAGATCACAATGGCCGAACGAGCGAGCGCCTCCCGATCCCTCTCCTTCCTGCCGGAAGGGGCGCCGGAATTCATCCGTCGGCGCGCCATCGAGGGTGCCGGCCTGCTGGTTTTCACGCTCGCCATGCTGCTCGCCGTCGCGCTGCTGACCTACGACCCGGCCGACCCGAGCACCAACAACGCGACGGTGGGAACGGTTACCAACGCACTCGGACCCTGGGGCGCCAACACCGCCGACCTGATGATGCAGTGGCTCGGGCTCGCCGCCTTCGTGCCGGTCGCGCTCGGCGTCGCCTGGAGCTGGCGCCTGGTGCGCCATCATCGGCTTTCCTGGGGCTGGCTGCATGTCGCCTTCGTGCCGATGGCGCTGATCCTCGTCTCCGGCTTCGCGGCCTCGGTTCCGGTACCGGCCGACTGGCCGCTCGGGGTCAGCTTCGGCGGCGTTCTCGGCGATAGCATCTTCACCTGGCTGGTGCCGCTCAGCGAGGCGATCGGCCTGCGCCCGCCGAACTGGGTGTTCAGTCTCGTGCTCGGTGGCGCCTCGCTGATCTTCCTGTATTTCTCGTTCGGGGTGAGCGTCGGCGAATGGCGGGCGGTCGGCCGCGGCCTGCGCTGGCTGGCAAGCCCACTGTCACGTCGCGCCGGACGTGCCGCTGGCGAGGCCGGCCAGTCGATCCGCGCCTCGCTGACCGCCGGCGCCCAGCGCTTCGGCCGCCGCAAGGAGCCTTCGCTCAAGGCCGAGCGCCGCCGCGCCGCGCCGCGGGTTACCCCGGAACGGTCCCGCGAGACCGAGCCGGCCCAGGTGCCCGAGCGGCGGGGCCCGAAGGTTGAGCCGCAGATCGAACGGCGCCCGACCACCAAACCCGGACGTCGCGCCGCCGCCGAACGCCAGCCAGACCTCGATCTCGGGCCGGCCGACGGCCTGCGCCTGCCGACCCTCGACCTGCTCGACATGCCGCCGTCGACCGGCAATCGCGGCGAGAAGCTCAGCGAGGAAGCGCTGCAGCAGAATGCCCGGCTGCTCGAGGGCGTGCTCGACGATTACGGCGTTCGCGGCGATATCGTGAAGGTCCGCCCCGGCCCGGTGGTGACGCTTTACGAGCTCGAACCGGCGCCCGGCGTGAAGACCTCGCGCGTGATCGGCCTGGCCGACGACATCGCCCGCTCGATGAGCGCGATCTCGGCCCGCATCGCGGTCATTCCGGGGCGGAACGCGATCGGCATCGAGCTGCCGAACCAGAGCCGCGAGACCGTCTATCTTCGCGAGCTGCTCGCCACCTCGACCTTCGAATCCTCGAAAACCAAGCTCACGCTGGCGCTCGGCAAGGATATCGGCGGCGGCCCGGTTGTCGCCGATCTCGCGCGGATGCCCCATCTGCTCGTCGCCGGCACCACAGGCTCGGGCAAGTCGGTCGCGATCAACACCATGATCCTGTCGCTGCTCTACCGGCTCGCGCCCGAGCAGTGCCGCTTCATCATGGTCGATCCGAAGATGCTCGAGCTTTCCGTCTATGATGGCATTCCCCATCTGCTCGCCCCGGTCGTCACCGAGCCGGGCAAGGCGGTCGTGGCGCTCAAATGGACGGTCCGCGAGATGGAAGAGCGCTATCGCAAGATGGCGGAACTCGGCGTCCGCAACATCGACGGCTACAACCAGCGGGTCCTGGAGGCGGTCGCCAAGAACGAGGAACTGACGCGCACCGTGCAGACCGGCTTCGACACCGAAACCGGCGAGCCGATCTTCGAGGAGCGTCCGCTCGACCGCGAGCCACTGCCGCTGATCGTGGTCATCGTCGACGAGATGGCCGACCTGATGATGGTCGCCGGCAAGGACATCGAAGCCGCCGTGCAGCGCCTCGCGCAAATGGCGCGGGCCTCGGGCATCCATCTGATCATGGCGACCCAGCGGCCGTCGGTCGATGTCATTACCGGCACCATCAAGGCGAATTTCCCGACCCGGATCTCGTTCCAGGTGACCTCGAAGATCGACAGCCGGACGGTGCTCGGCGAACAGGGCGCGGAACAGCTGCTCGGCCAGGGCGACATGCTCTACATGCCCGGCGCCGGCCGCATCACGCGTGTCCATGGTCCGTTCGTCTCGGACGAGGAAGTCGAGAAGGTCGTCGCCTTCCTGAAGGACCAGGGCGAACCGGAATATCTCGACGAGATCACCGCCGACGAGGAAGGCGGCGGCGGCTTCTCCGCCATGGACGGCGCGCCTGGCGGCGAGAAGGTGGACAGCTTCTACGACCAGGCGGTGGCGCTGGTCTGCCGCGAACGCAAGGCTTCGACCAGCTTCGTGCAGCGCCATTTCCAGATCGGCTACAATCGCGCCGCGCGGATCATCGAGCAGATGGAACGCGACGGCGTGATCAGCCAGGCCAACCATGTCGGCAAGCGCGAAGTGCTGGCCCGGGATATCGACGACCGCGCCACCTGACCACCGTCCCCGGGCGACGTGACGACTTCAGCGCTGGCCAAACCGCATCCGCATCCCTATGTGAGGCGAATGATCGCATTCCCCCTCCGCGGTTCAATCCGTCATCGCCTGCTGTCCGGCCTTCGCGGCCTGGCGGCGGCGTTCCTTCTCGCCCTGTTGCCGCTCGGCGCGAGCGCGACGCCCTTGCCGCCAGCCGAGGCCGGCGCCGTGGTCGCCAGGATCGAGGCCTATCTCAACGGCATCCGGTCGATGAAGGCATCCTTCATCCAGGTCAGCCCGGACGGCAGCGTGGTGAACGGCGAGTTCTA
The DNA here is from genome assembly GCF_900172325.1 of Oceanibacterium hippocampi. Classification (GTDB taxonomy): domain Bacteria; phylum Pseudomonadota; class Alphaproteobacteria; order Sneathiellales; family Sneathiellaceae; genus Oceanibacterium; species Oceanibacterium hippocampi. Next base: position 372,019 of record NZ_FWFR01000001.1, read on the forward strand.
CCTGCGCCGCCCCGGCAAGGCGCGCTTCGAATACCAGCCAGACGTACCGATTCTCGTGGTCGCGGACGGCCTGTGGCTGATCTTCTACGACAAGGAGGTCGAGCAGGTGACCCGGCTGCCGCTCTTCTCGACTCCGATCAGCGTGCTGCTGCGCGACGAGGTGTCGCTCGGCGACAGCATCAGGATCGAGGCGGTCGAGCGGGTCGGCGGGCTTGTTTCGGTCCGCGTCCGTGATTCGGGATCGCCCGAGGAGGGCGCCCTCACGCTGATCTTCAGCGAGGAGCCGATGGCGCTCCGCAAGTGGATCGCGCTGGATCCGCAGGGCTACGAAACACAAGTGACGCTGGTCAATCCGGTCTATAATCTCGACTTGCCGGCCAAGCTTTTCGTCTTCCAGGATCCGGCTCCTTCCGGCCCTGGTCGATAACGCAGCCGTGCGCGGGTCACGCCGGCGATGCCGGCGAGCTGTGCGAGGTACGGGATGTCCGCTGAACGAGACCGACTGCTGATCGGGGTTACCGCCTGCGTCCGGGACCTGGACCGGCGCGACTTTCATGTCCTGAGTTCGTTCTACGTCGACGCCGTCGCCCATGCCATGGAGGCGGTGCCGCTGGTCATCCCGGCGCTCGGCCCGGCGGTGGACTGGACGACCATGCTCGACCGTCTCGACGGCCTGCTGTTCACCGGCAGCCCGTCGAACATCGAGCCGCATCACTATGCCGGCCCACCCGCCCGCGACGGCGTCATGAAGGACGCCAGGCGGGACGCGACGACCCTGCCGCTGATCCGCGAGACGATCCGGGCCGGCGTGCCGATGCTGGCGATCTGCCGGGGCTTGCAAGAACTCAACGTCGCCTATGGCGGCAGCCTGCACCAGCATGTCGAGGAGGTCCCGGGACGGACGGACCATCGTTCCCGCGACAGCGACCCGATGGAGGTCCGCTACGCGCTCCGCCACGAAATCGCCTTCACGCCGGGCGGACAGCTCGCGGCGATTGCAGGCACCGATCATGCCCGCGTGAACAGCCTGCACGGCCAGGGCATCGACCGTCTGGGCACCGGCCTGGAGGTCGAGGCGACGGCTCCCGACGGCACGATCGAGGCGGTTCGGGTCGCCGACGCGCAGGCCTTCGCGCTCGCCGTGCAGTGGCATCCGGAATGGAAAGCCACTGAAATCCCGCTCTCTCGTGCCATCTTCGCCGCCTTCGGCGATGCCTGCCGGCAGCACGCGGAGCGGCGCAACGACAGACCGGCACAAGCGGGCGGATATGGACGAAATCGAATCGTGGCTTAAAGAACGCGGCATTACCGAGGTCGAGTGCCTCGTCCCGGACATCACCGGTATCGCGCGCGGCAAGATCCTGCCGGCCCGGAAGTTCATCCAGAGCCAGTTGGACCAGAGCCTCCGCCTGCCTGAGAACATCTTTACCCAGACGGTGACTGGCGAATTCGTGACGACCGACGTCACGGACGAGATCGAACCGGACGTGATTCTCCGGCCCGACCCGTCAACGCTCCGCCTCGTGCCCTGGTACTCGGAGCCGACGGCGCAGGTGATCTGCGACGCCCACTACCGAAGCGGCAAACCGGTGCCCTTCGCGCCACGACAGGTGCTGCGCCGGGTGCTCGACCATTTCAAGCGCCGGAACTGGCAGCCGATCGTGTCGCCGGAGCTCGAATTCTTCCTGGTCGCGCGCAATCTCGATCCGGACCTGCCGCTGCAGCCGCCGATCGGCCGTTCGGGCCGGCCGGAGGTCGGCCGCCAGTCCTTCGGCATCGACGCGGTCAACGAGTTCGACCCGATCTTCGAGGATGTCTACGACTATTGCGAGGCGCAGGAACTCGATGTCGACACCCTGATCCACGAGGCGGGCGCGGCCCAGGTCGAGATCAATTTCAACCACGGCGAGCCGATGTCGATGGCCGACCAGGCCTTCCTGTTCAAGCGCACCGTCCGCAACGTCGCGATCAGCCACGACGTCTATGCGACCTTCATGGCGAAGCCCTATCAGAACGAGCCGGGCAGCGCGATGCACATCCACCAGAGCCTGGTCGACGCCCGCACCGGCGAGAACCTTTTCTCCACCCGGGCCGGAAAGAACAGCCGGCTGTTCCTGTCCTACATCGCCGGCCTGCAGGAGTATTCGCCGGCGGCGATGCCCCTGCTCGCGCCGAACGTCAATTCCTACCGCCGCATCACGCCGGACTGGTCGGCGCCGATCAACCTGCTCTGGGCCGACGAGAACCGCACCGTCGGCCTGCGAATACCGGCCTCGGGACGGGAGAACCGGCGGGTCGAGAACCGCGTCCCCGGGGCCGACGCCAATCCCTATCTGGTGATCGCGGCGACGCTCGCCTGCGGATATCTCGGCATGAGCCAGCGCCTGAAGCCGAGCGAGCCGACGATCGGCTCGGCGTACGGCAAGCCGGACTTCGCGCTGCCCCGCTACTTGCCGGACGCGCTCGAGCAACTCCGCCACTCCAGCGACCTGCAGCGGATCCTCGGGCGCGATTTTGCGCATCTTCTGGTCGCCGTGAAGCAGCAGGAAATGAATGCCTATCACGAGGTGATCAGCGCCTGGGAACGGGAGCATCTCCTGCTCAACGTCTGACGCGGCCGTGCATGCGCGACGCCCCGGCGCATATTCCGGGGCTTCGATTTACGCCCCCGATTTGCTAGGATCGCGGCCATGCGACGCGCCTGCCCACCGAACCGGACGGCCGGTCTCTGCCGGAAGCGGATTCTGCTGATCGACTGCGCGCGCATCGATTACAATCCCTGATCGCGCGCGACGACCCAGCCGTCACCCTTCCAGCGCGACGATCAGAGGTTTCCATGTCCATCAGCAACAAGCATCGCCCGACGACCGCCGAATTGCGCGCGCTCGACGCGGCCCACCACCTGCATCCGTTCACCGACCATGCCGCGCTCGGCGCCAAGGGCGTGCGCGTCATCGACCGCGCCGAAGGCGTCTATCTGTGGGATTCGGAAGGCAAGCGCCTGCTCGACGGCATGGCCGGCCTGTGGTGCGTCAATGTCGGCTACGGTCGCGAACGCCTTGCCCAGGTCGCCTTCGAGACGATGCGCGACCTGCCGTATTACAACACGTTCTTCCAGACCACCCATGCGCCCGCCGTCGAGCTTGCCGCCAAGATCCGCGAAGTCACGCCGGAGGGCATGGAACTCGTCTTCTTCGCCTGCTCGGGCTCGGAAGCCAACGACAGCATGGTCAAGTTCGTCCGCTATTTCTGGAACCTGCAGGGCCGCCCCGAGAAGAAGATCATGATCAGCCGCAATTCCGGCTATCACGGCGTGACGCTCGCGGCCGCCTCGCTGTCTGGCCTGACGCCGATGCATCCGCAGTTCGACCTGCCGCTGCCCGGCTTCGAGAAGGTCGACGCGCCCTACTGGTTCCGCGACGGCGGCGACCTCTCGCCGGAGGAATTCGGCCTCAAGGCGGCGGCCAGCCTGGAAACGAAGATCCTCGAACTCGGCGCCGGCAATGTCGCCGCATTCGTCGCCGAGCCGATCCAGGGCGCCGGTGGCGTCATCATTCCGCCGGCGACCTACTGGCCCGAGATCCAGCGGATCTGCGACAAGCATGATGTCCTTCTGGTCGCCGACGAAGTGATCTGCGGGTTCGGCCGGACCGGCAACTGGTTCGGCTGCGATACCTTCGGGATCCGCCCCGACATCATGACGATGGCGAAGGGCATGTCGTCCGGCTACCAGCCGATTTCGGCGGTGGTGCTGGGCGGCCGCGTCGCCGCGGCGATCGGCGGCGCCGACGAGGAGCTTTCGCACGGCTTCACCTATTCCGGACATCCGGTGACCGCCGCCGTGGCGCTCGAGAATATCCGGATCATCGAGGAAGAAGATCTTGTCACCCGGGTGCGTGAGGATATCGGCCCCTACCTCCAGCAGGGTCTGCAGAGTCTCGCCGACCATCCGCTGATCGGGGAGGTTCGCGGCATCGGCCTGCTCGGCGCGCTCGAACTCGTCGCCGACAAGGCGACGCGGAGCCGTTTTCCGGCCGACCGGAGCGTCGGAATGATCTGCCGGGACCATTGCTTCGGCAACGGACTGGTGATGCGCGCGGTCGGCGATACCATGGTCGTCTCGCCGCCGCTGACGATCAGTCGCGAGGAAGTCGACGAGCTCGTCAGGCTGGCCCGGACTGCCTTCGACCTGACCGCGCGCGACCTCGGCGTGAGCGCCTGATCGCGCTCGATGGTGCGTTGCAAAAGGGGGAGTTGACAGCCGGCCCGGACTGACCGCAATGATTGCAGCAGACGGCAATTTCCCCGGCAGGAATGGGAGAGAGAAATGGCAAATCCGGCGGGATCGCTCGTTGCAGCGGTCGGCCTTCTGGCACTGACAAGTTCCATCGCTCTCGCCGAGGGCGTTGTCCATGTCTACAACTGGTCGGACTATATCGATGAAGAGATCCTCAGCGATTTCGAGCAGGAAACCGGCATCAAGGTCGTCTACGACGTCTTCGATTCAAACGACATCCTCGAAACCAAGCTGCTGACCGGCGGCACCGGCTACGACGTCGTCGTGCCGACCGGCACCTTCCTCAACCGGCAGATCCAGGCCGGCGTTTTTCAGCCGCTCGACAAGTCGAAGCTGCCGAACATCGCCAATATGGACCCGGCGATCATGAAGCGGGTCGCGATCCATGATCCGGACAACAAGTATGCCGTCAACTACATGTGGGGCACGACCGGCATCGGCTACAATGTCGACAAGATCAAGGAGCGCATGCCCGATGCCCCGGTCGACAGCTGGCGCATGATCTTCGATCCCGAAGTGGTGTCGAAGTTCGCCGATTGCGGGATCCAGATCCTCGATGCCGCGGACGAACTGATCCCGGCGGCGCTCAACTATATCGGCGAGAATCCCGACAGCCACGATCCCGACGTGATCGCAAAGGCAGAGCCGGTACTGAAGGCGATCCGGCCCTATATCTCGAAGTTCCACTCCTCCGAATATATCAGCGCGCTCGCCAACGGCGACATCTGCCTGGCGGTCGGCTGGTCCGGCGACGTGCTGCAGGCCCGCGACCGTGCCGCCGAGGCCGGCAACAATGTCTCTGTCGAATACACCATCCCGAAGGAAGGCACCCTGATGTGGTTCGACAATCTGGCCATCCCGGCCGATGCGCCGCATCCGGACAATGCCCTTGCATTCATCAACTACCTGATGCGCCCGGAGGTCATCGCCAAGGCGACCAACTACGTCTACTACGCCAACGGCAACAAGGCGTCGAAGTCGCTGGTCGATCCGGAAGTCACCGGCGATCCGGCCATCTATCCCAGCGACGAGGTCGTCGACAGGCTCTACGTCACCACCCCCTATGACCGCAAATCGCAGCGCATCGTGACGCGCCTCTGGACCAATCTGAAAGCCAACCAGTAGGATCGAGAGGGCGCCCGGTCGGCGACCGGGCGCCGGATCTTCCGGCACGACTTGCGGAGGGGGCCCTTGACCGCGCGCGCGACCGAACCGACCAAGAAGAAGAAATGGGCGCCGTGGTCGGATCCGGAGGCCGAACCCTTCATCCGACTGGTCGACGTCAGCAAGCGCTTCGGCGATTTCCTCGCGGTCGACAATATCTCGCTCGATATCTACCGCAGCGAGTTCTTCGCCCTTCTCGGGCCATCGGGTTGCGGCAAGACGACCCTGCTCCGGATGCTGGCGGGCTTCGAGAAGCCGACCTCCGGACGCATCGAGATCGATGGCGTCGACATGGCGGACGTTCCACCCTACGAGCGCCCGGTCAACATGATGTTCCAGTCCTATGCGCTATTTCCGCATATGACGGTTGAGCAGAATATCGCTTTCGGGCTGCGCCAGGACCGGGTCCCGCGGGACGAGATCGCCCGCCGGGTCCGGGAGATGCTGGACCTCGTCCAGCTCGGGCCACTCGCCAAGCGCAAGCCGCACCAGCTCTCCGGCGGCCAGCGCCAGCGCGTCGCGCTCGCCCGCAGCCTGGTCAAGCGGCCGAAGATGCTGCTACTCGACGAACCGCTCGGCGCGCTCGACAAGAAGCTCCGCGAGAAGACCCAGTTCGAACTGGTCAACATCCAGGAGGAGACCGGGATCACCTTCGTCATCGTCACGCATGACCAGGAAGAGGCGATGACCGTCTCGTGCCGGATTGCGGTCATGAACCAGGGCCGTGTCGTACAGGCGGCAACGCCGACCGAAGTCTACGAGTTCCCCAATTCGCGCTACGTCGCGGAGTTCATCGGCGACGTCAATATCTTCGAGGGGCGGGTTACCGAATCGGGTGCCGACCATGCCGTGATCGGCGCGCCGGAAGCAGACTGCCGCTTCCGGATCGACCACGGCATATCGGCCAACGTCGAGGCCACCGTCTGGCTCGCGCTCCGACCCGAGAAGATGGTGATCGGCAAGACCCCGCCCGAGGATCCCACCGTCAACTGCATCAGCGGTGTGGTCTGGGACATCGGCTATCTCGGCAACCTCTCGATTTTCCATGTCCGGCTCGATTCCGGCAAGACCGTGACCTCCATTCGCACCAATCGCAGCCGCGAGACCGAGCTCGACATCACCTGGGAGGACCGGGTCTACCTGACCTGGGCACCCGGCGCGGTCGCGGTGCTGATGACATGAATACGGGTAAACGCCCGGTAGCCGCCTATGTCGACCGCCAGGCATCGACCCCGCCGGGCGGCCGGCTGGAATCGGTGCACCGGGCGATGATGGCCTACCGGGTCTATCGCTGGTTCGCCCTCATCGGCGACAAGTTCGGCATCAGCGGCCAGACGCTGGTCATCGCGATCCCGTTCATCTGGCTGCTGCTGTTCTTCCTGGCGCCGTTCCTGATCGTGCTGAAGATCAGTTTCGCCGAACCGCTGACGGCGATCCCGCCCTACAGCCAGCTCTGGCAATGGGACGGCGAGACGCTGGCGATCCATCTCAACCTGTATAACTACATCTTCCTCGGCGAGGATGACCTGTACTGGCGGGCCTACCTGTCGAGCATCCGGATCGCCGGGATTTCGGCGCTGTTGACGCTGCTTGTCGGCTATCCGCTTGCCTATGCGATGGCACGCGCGCCGGCGTCCTGGCGGCCAACCCTCGTGATGCTGGTCATCCTGCCCTTCTGGACCTCGTTCCTGATCCGCGTCTATGCCTGGATCGGCATCCTGAAGCCGGAGGGACTGCTCAACCTGCTGCTCAGCTGGCTCGGCCTGATCGACCAGCCGCTGACGATCCTGAACACCAATACCGCGGTCTATATCGGCATCGTCTATTCCTACCTGCCCTTCATGGTCCTGCCGCTCTATGCCAACCTGGAGAAGATGGACCTGAGCCTGCTGGAAGCGGCGGCCGATCTCGGCTGCCGGCCGATCAAGGCATTCTGGCTGGTGACCGTGCCGCTCTCGGTGCCGGGCATCATCGGTGGCCTGCTGCTGGTCTTCATCCCGGCGGTCGGCGAGTTCGTCATTCCCGACCTGCTCGGCGGCTCGGAAACGCTGATGATCGGCAAGACGCTCTGGTCGGAATTCTTCAACAACCGCGACTGGCCGCTCTCGAGCGCGGTCACCGTCATCCTGCTCGGCATCCTGCTGGTTCCGATCGTCTACTTCCAGCGCCAGCAGGCGAAAGCGGCGGAGCGGGCCTAGATGTTCAACCGGCTCACCCCGTTCAACGTCACCGCGCTCGCCTTCGGCTACGCCTTCCTCTACCTGCCGATCGTGATCCTGGTGATCTTCTCGTTCAACGAGTCACGGCTGGTGACGGTCTGGGCCGGCTTCTCGACCAAGTGGTACGTCTCGCTGTTCGATAACACCAAGATCATGGACGGCGCCTGGACGACGCTGCGGATCGCCTTCATATCGTCGACCCTGGCGCTGGTCTTCGGTACCCTTGCCGGCCTGGCGCTCGCGCGCTTCACGCAGTTCCGGGGCCGTACGCTGTTTTCCGGAATGGTCGCGGCGCCGCTGGTGATGCCCGAGGTGATCACCGGGCTCTCGATGCTGCTGCTGTTCGTCGCGCTCGACTGGACGCGCGGCATCGGCACGATCACCATCGCGCATACCACCTTCGCGATGGCCTATGTCGCGGTCGTCGTGCAATCCCGACTTGTCACCTTCGACCGCTCGATCGAGGAGGCGGCGCTCGACCTGGGGGCGACGCCGGCGAAGACCTTCTTCGTCATCACCCTGCCGATCATCGCGCCGGCGCTCGTTGCCGGCTGGCTGCTTTCCTTCACGCTCTCGCTCGACGACCTGGTCATCGCCTCGTTCACCTCGGGCCCCGGCGCGACCACCCTGCCGATGGAGATCTACAGCATGGTGCGGCTCGGCGTGACGCCGGAAATCAACGCGGTCTCGACGATCCTGGTCGGCATAGTGACCGTCGGCGTGCTGATTGCCAGCGTGCTCCAGAAGCGCGCGGCCCTGCAGCGCATCGCCGACGAAAGGCTGGCCCAGGCGAGCGAGTGAGCGGCCGGGCGCGGGCGACAGGCGACGTTCAGGAGGCGCCGTTGCCGTTCAACTTCTTCAGGAGCGCGATCAGTTCGGCACGCTCGCCCGCGTCGAGGGCCTCTGTCACGCCCTCGTCATGGGCCCGGACATCGCCGGCAAGCACATCGTAGAGCGTCTCGCCCTGCGGGCTCAGATGGAGCGCGTAGGACCGCCTGTCGTTCGGAGCGGGCCGGCGCTCGACGAGCCCGCGCTTTTCCAGCCGGCCGATCACGGCAACGACGGTCGAGCGATCGACCCCCATCGCCTGACCGAGGTCGCTCTGGTTGAGGCCGGCATTGCGATGGATGATCGTCAGCACGCCGAACTGGCCCGGCGTGATCCGGTGCCGCTCGATCCTGCGGGCGAAATCCTGGAACACGAGAACCTGGGCGCGCCGAATGTTGTAACCGACAAGTTCGGGCAGGATTCCGAGATCGAACCCCCGTTGCGCCCGCTGGTCCGCCGCCGATCCGGGGCGCGCCGGCTCCTCTTTCCCGCCGGGCGACGATCTGTCCTGGCCTGTCCGTTCCTGCACCCTGTTGCTCTCCGTTCTCGGCTTTCACCCGGCAATTCAATTCTCGACGACAGCTGATCGCATCGGCGCACTGGCTTTTTCGTGCTTTCTGTACTATAACTATCGGATAGGATTTTGGGTGACCAGACCGACCCCAATTTCCCTCAGGCGAACGAGTTTCCCCTCCCTTCGCCTGTACTCGGCAACGAGCGGAGCGCCCGGTCGATCCCCCTGACCGGGCGCTCTAGCCTCATTTTCACCGCTACCGACGGGAAGACAAGTGCCGGCTGTAGCGTTCGCAGATATTGTTGGCCTGCCAAACATTAGTTGACAGCCTCGGGCCGCCCGCGTTTTATCGTCACAGGCACGGACGAGGCTATTGATGTCGTACAGGGTCAGGATCCGACAGTCGGAGACGCCGCTCGAGGTGGCGATGGGACAGACGATCCTCGAGGCCGCGCTCGAGGCCGGGATCTCCTATCCCTGCGGCTGCCGGTCCGGGAACTGCGGTGCCTGCAAGTCCCGGCTCTTTGAGGGCGACGTCGAGATGTCGCCCCATTCCCCCTATGCGCTGAGCAAGGAGGAACGGAAGGCCGGCTTCATCCTGGCCTGCCGTTCGGTCCCGTGGAGCGATTGCGATGTCGCCTGGAACGAGCCCGACGAGCTGCCCCAGCATCCGCTCCGGCGGCTGACCTGCCGGGTCTGCGGGCTGGACGCGCTTACCCATGATATCCGTCGCGTCCGACTGGAGATCGTCGAGGGCGGCCCCTTCGATTTTTCTGCCGGGCAATATGCCTCGCTCGCCTTCAACGGGCACCCGCCGCGGGACTACTCGATGGCCGGCGCGCCCGGCGACGAGGTCCTGGAATTTCATGTCCGCGCGGTCGAAGGCGGCGGGGTCAGCGCTTTCGTCGCCCGGGAACTGGCCCCCGGCGATCGCGTGATCGTCGAGGGTCCGCACGGCATCGCGCAGCTCCGCGAGGGTCATCGCGGGCCGATCCTGGCACTTGCCGGCGGCTCGGGGCTGGCGCCGATCCGCTCCATTGTCCGCCGCGCCCTCGATCTCGGTTTTGCCCAGCCCATTCACTGCTATCTCGGCGTGCGCGACGAGCGCGACGTCTACGGCGAGGCGGAATTCCGCGCGCTCGCCGAGCAGCACGGGAATTTCAGCTTCACCGTGGTGCTGTCCGAGCCGAGCGCCCCGACCGAGCGGCGGACCGGATATCTCGCCGACATCGTCGCCAGCGACTTCGCCAACCTCGACGGGGCCAAGGCCTACCTCGCCGGACCGCCGGTGATGGTCGAGACCTGCGTTCGCAAGCTGGAGGCAGCAGGCCTCGCGCCTGAGGACTGCCACGCCGACGCCTTCTACACGGAAGCCGAGAAACAAGCGCTGGAGGCAGCCAATGGCTGACGGTCCCCTTCTCCTCGACGGCCGGGTCGCCATCGTGACCGGCGCCGCCCGCGGCATCGGCGCGGCCATCGCCCGCACGCTCCATGATCAGGGCGCGGCCGTGGTGATCGCCGACAGCGGCACCGGGATCGACGGCCAGGGCGCCGATCCGGCCCCGGCCAGGGCGCTTGCCGCCGAACTCGGCCCGCGCGCCGCGGCCTTCACCGAAAGCGTGGCCAGCCCGTCCGCAGCCGCCGCCCTGGTCGAGAAGGCGGTGGCGACCTTCGGTGCACTCGACATCGTCGTCAACAATGCCGCGATCCTGCGCGACGGCTTCATCTTCAAGCAGGATCCGGGCGACTTCGAGGCCGTGCTCCGCAACAACCTGTTCGGCGCCTGGTACCTGCTGAACGCGGCAACCCCGAGAATGCGCGACCAGGGCAAGGCCGGCCGGGCACCCGGCAGCCTGCTCAACATCATCTCGACGGCCGGCCTCTACGGCAACTTCGGACAGGCCGCCTATGCCTCCGCCAAGGCCGGGCTGGTCGGTCTGACGCGGGTCGTCGCCCTTGACCTGCAGCGTGCGGGCATCACCTGCAACGCGCTGGCGCCATTCGCGGCGACCCGCGTGACCGATACGATCCGGCCGGCGAACCCGGCGCAGGAAACCTACAAGACACGGGCGATGAAACTCGATCCGCGCCACGTGGCGACGGTTGCCGGCTGGCTCGTGTCACCGCTCGCCGCGACCGTCAGCGGCCAGGTTTTCGCGGTGCGCGGCCGCGAGGTCTTCCTCTTCAACCAGTCCCGCCCGGAGCGGCGGCTGGCGAGCGCGCACGAGGACTGGCGGATCCAGAGCCTCGCCGACGCGGCCGACGCCGCCTTTGCCGACGGCTATACCGCCCTCGAAACCGATCTCGAGGCCTTCAGTTCAGAACCCCTCATTTAGGGAGAACCGGGATGAGCAACGCCGACCCGATCAAGACCTGCCACGACCTGGAAAGGGAACCGGAAGAGTTCCAGACGGCGGTCAGGAAGCTCGTCGTCAGCCACGCGGTGAACGAGCTCTACGGCGCCCAGGTGTTCGACGAACCGGCAATCGCGCTGGCCCCCACGCCCTATGCGAAGTGGTTGACCTGCCGCGTCGCGATGGAGGAATACGGCCATCACGTCCGTTTCCGCGAGCTCGGCGAGGAGCTCGGCGTCCCGGCCGCGGAGATGACGCCGGAACACAAGCAGCCGCTTTCGATCTTCGAATTCCCGCTCGAGACCTGGGCGCAGTTCTGCGTCATCAAGCTGCTGGCCGATCTCGCCGAGATCCTGCAGGTCGAGGACCTGGCCCATTGCCGCTTCCTGCCGCTCCGCAACCTCGCCCGCATGACGATGCCGGAGGAACGGTTCCACGCCCAGTTCGGCAAGGATTTCTGCACCGAGCTGTGCCAGACCGAGGAAGGCCGCCTCGAGGTCCAGGCGGCGATCGACCATTATTTCCCGATGCTGCCGCCCTTCTTCGGTCGCAGCCGGTCGAAGAACAACGAGATCTATCTGAAATACCAGATCAAGCAGCGTAGCAACGACGAGATGCGAGCAGATTTCATGTCACGCGCGCGGACGGTCGTCGAGGACGAACTGGGCTTGAAACTTCCCGAGGTCGCGGCCACGGTGAACTGACGGGGCGCGCAGGCTCCGGCAGGCACGAACAAGCGAGAGACGAACATGGCAACGGCGAAGCAGACATCGATCGAGGACGCGCGACAGGATTTCTACGACCGCATGTCGCCGGGCAACATGACGCCGCTCTGGCAAGTCCTGCATTCGCTGGTGACGCCCGAGCCGAGTTCGACCTGCGAAAGCGCGATCTGGCATTATGACGAGGTCCGTCCCTTCATCGAGGAAGCGGGCAACATCATCACCGCCGAGGAGGCCGAGCGTCGGGTTCTCATTCTCGAAAACCCGGGCCTGCGCGGCCAGTCGCGCATCACCACCAGCCTCTATGCCGGCCTTCAGCTCATCCTGCCCGGCGAGATCGCGCCCTCGCACCGGCATACCCAGAGCGCGCTCCGCTTCGTGGTCGAGGGCGAAGGCGCATATACCGCCGTCGACGGCGAACGGACCATCATGCGCGAGGGCGATTTCGTCATCACGCCGACCTGGACCTGGCACGACCATGGCAACGAGACCGACCGGCCGATGGTCTGGATGGACGGCCTCGACATCCCGATGATCCAGTTCTTCGACGCCAGCTTCGCGGAACGCTATCCGGAACCGGAACATCCGATCAGCCGGCCGGTCGGCGATTCGGAGGCCCGCTACGGCGCCGGCCTGCTGCCCGACGGCTACAGGAATGCCGGCCCGTCGTCGCCGGTCTTCAATTATCCCTATGCCCGTACCCGCGAGGCCCTGGAGCAGATGCGCCGGCGCGCGGAATGGGACCCCTGCCACGGTCTCCGCATGCGCTATGTGAACCCGGTCAACGGCGACTACGCGATGCCGTCGATCGCGACTTTCATGCAGCTTCTGCCGGCGGCTTTCGAAACCGCCCCCTACCGGTCCTCGGACGGCATCGTCTTCTCGGTCGTCGAGGGGCACGGCGAAACCCGGATCGGCGACCGGGTCTATCAATGGGGACCGCGCGACATCTTTGTCATTCCCTCCTGGACCTCGTATGTTCACGTCGCCAGCGAGGATGCAGTGCTGTTCTCCTTTTCCGACCGCGTCGTGCAGGAGAAGCTCGGATTCTGGCGCGAAGACCGTAGCCGGAACTGACGGAACCGATCCCCTGATGCGCTTCGACGACGATTTTGACGAAGAGGAACTGCCCGACCCGGCCGAGTATCCGACGCTGGTCGCGGTCGCCCGCTTCACCCGCCTGATCCCGGCGGTGCCGTGGTTCGCCGCGGTCGGCGAGACGATCGGTCTGCAGGACCGGCAGGAAGCGGAATCCTACTGCTCGGCACTGGGCTTTCCCGGCGCCGACGTGGCCCTCGTCCCGGACTGGCACGAGGCGGAAAACGTCGCCCGGAACCCGGACTGGAACGATTCCTGGTGGGAGCAGGAGGAACAGCTTCGCGTCGGGCTGATCGCCGATGCCTGCGAGTTCCTGCCCGAGCACGAGTTGATGACCGCGCTGACCCATGTCACCAGCGTCGCCTCGGACCATGTTCACGGCGCCGCCGCGATCGCCGCCCAGCATGGCGGGATCGGCGACGAGGCCCTGGTCCGCGCCGCCGCCGGCGCGGCCACCCAGGCGTGTTACCAGGCAGCGCTCGTGCTTGCCGCAGGGGCCGACGACGAGCATTGCTTCGCCATCAAGTACCGTCTGTTCGAGGCCGGGCGCTGGCCGCTCGGGATCATCGGCTCGACATTCAGTCTGTTCTGACGACTTTCTATCCGGGGTAAAGGGGAACGAGCGCCGTCATGCGCATCGCCAGCTGGAATATCAATTCGGTCCGCGCGCGGATCGGCCATGTCGAGCGCTTCGTGAAGGAATTCGCGCCCGACATCCTGTGCCTGCAGGAAACCAAGGTCGCCGACGACGGCTTCCCGACCCGCGCCTTCGCCGACCTGGGCTACAGCGCCCACGTGGTGGCCGGCCAGAAGAGCTACAACGGCGTGGCGATCTTCTCGCGCGTGCCGATCGAGGTGACCGGCGGTCGCGACTGGTGCGGCCGCTATGACGCCCGGCATATCTCGGTGATCATTCCCGGCGACATCGAGCTGCACAATTTCTACGTCCCGGCCGGCGGCGACATTCCCGACCGGGCCGAGAACGAGAAATTCGGCCACAAGCTCGATTTCCTGACCGAGATGAGCGAATGGTTCGCCACCGCGCGCCGCGCCGGCGACCGCATGATCATGCTCGGCGACCTGAATGTCGCGCCGCACGAAAGCGATGTCTGGTCGCACAAGGCGCTGCTCAAGGTGGTCAGTCACACGCCGATCGAGGTCGAGCATCTGGAAGCCGTGCAGCAGGCGGCCCGCTGGTGCGATGCCGCCCGCCATTTCCGCCCGGTGCCGGAGAAACTCTACAGCTGGTGGAGCTATCGCTCGCCCGACTGGGAAGGCTCGGACAAGGGCCGGCGGCTCGACCATATCTGGGTGACCGAGCCGCTCGTCGGCGCCATGACCGGTTTCGACATCCCGAAGGAACCGCGCCGCTGGGAGAAGCCGTCGGACCACACACCGGTCATCCTCGATCTCGATCCAGACCGCGCCGCATGACGGCCGACCTCGCACCCTTCTTCGAGCCCCGCTCGGTCGCCGTCGTCGGTGCCGGTGAGCGGGCGACCTCGTCGGGGGGCGCGGTCCTGCGCAACCTGCGGATCGGTGGCTATTCCGGCGAGATCATTCCGGTCAACCCGAAGGGCGGCACGATTCTCGGCCTGCCTGTGAAGGCGAGCCTGCGCGACCTGGCGGAACCCGCCGATCTCGCCATCATCGTGATCCGTCCGGACCTGATCCCGGAAGCGGTCGAGGACGCGGCGGCAAGCGACCACCGCAACCTGCTGATCCTGCCCGGCGGCTTCACGGAATCCGGGCCCGAAGGCATCGCCCGCGACAAGCAGGTGCGCGCGATCGCCGCGCGGGCGGGCATCCGGATCGCCGGACCAAACTGCGCCGGCATCATCCATATCGGCCCGCGCATGAAATTCGGCGGGACTTTCCTGCGCGATTTTCCACCCGGCGGCTCCATCGCCATGATCTCGCAGTCGGGCGCGCTTGCCGAGGAGGCAATCGCCTTCGCCAACGATCACGCGCTGAAGCTCGGCACTGTGGTTACCGTCGGCAACGCGATGCATCTCGGGATCACCGAGTATCTCGACTATCTGGGCGACCGGGACGAGGTCGGCGGCCTGCTGATCTACGCCGAGTCGGTCAGCGACCGGGACGCGTTCACCCGTGTCGCCCGCCGCGTCGCGGCGCGCAAGCCGATCGTCATGCTGGTCGGCGGCCGCGGCCCGGCCGGCATCGCCGCGGCGCGCGCCCATACCGGCGACGCGATTGGCGGCGAGGCGGCGATCGACGCCTTCTGCGAGGCCGCCTGCGCGATCCGCGCCCGGTCGCTGCGTCACCTGCTGCTCGCCGCCAAGGGTTTCGGCTTCTATCCCGACGGGATCGGCGGCCGGGTCCTGATCCTGTCCAATTCCGGCGGCCCCGGTGTCATCGCGACCGACCGCGCCGAGGCCGAGACGCTGCAGTTGCCGGCCCTGCCGGCGGCGATGGCGGCGGCGCTTCGCGCCCGCCTGCCGGGCGAGGCGTCGGTCGCCAACCCGGTCGACCTGTTGGCCGATGCCCGCGAGGACCGCTTCGGCGAGGCCTTCGGGCTCGCTCAGGCGCATGGTCCCGGCACGTTCGACGCGGTGCTAGGCATCCATGTCGTGCCCTTCATGGTCGACGCCGACCCGGTCGTCGCCCGCCTTGTCGCCCTCGCCGGACAGGCGAAGCTGCCCTTCTTCCACGCCATGATGGGCACCCTGCCCAAGAAGGCCGAATGGTTCGCCGCCCTCGAGGCGGCTGGCGTACCGGCCTTCAACGACGTCGAGGCGATGGCTGAAGTGGCCGGGCTTCTAGCCCGCTACCCGGCGCTGAAAGCGCGCGCTCAGGCCGCCTCGTAACGCCACATGTGATAGCGCCCGGGCTCGACGCCATCGGGCAATGGTAGCGGCACAAGCGCCGCGACGGAAAGCGGCTGGTCGGTGACGACGATCGCGCCGGGCGCGAGGAAGGGCAGCATTGCCGGGCCTATCCAGCGCGCGAGCGCCGCCGTCGCCTGCCGGTCGCCGGAGCCGAAATCGCCATGCACGAGGGCCGCGCGGCCGGCGAGCCGAGCCTCGGCGCGCGGGAAACTTTCCCGGAAATCGCCCGTGAAGAGGTGATCGTCGTCCGGGATGCAGTCCGGGTGAGCCGCGACCCTGCGCTCGAAAACGAAGATCTCCCGCGGCCCGGCAACCTCGCGCAGATGATCATAGGTCCGGCCGTTGCCTAGCCCGAGTTCGAGGACGACGCCTTCGAGCCCGTCGGCGAGCGCGACCGCCCGGTTCAGGCAGTCGCGTTGCGCCGTCACCCGGCGGATGAAGCTTTCCAGTCGGCTCATGCCCCGCATCCCGTCCACATGTTACGCGCGCCATCCAAAGACGACGATTTTTCGCCCGCCGCCGACAAGGTCGTGAGATAGTCGGCAATGTCGCATATTCGCGCAATGCCGGGAGGGATCAAGCCATGCCGACGGATCTTCTGCTGATCGACGAACTCCGCGTTCTCGCCTATGTCGCCCTGCTTTCGCTGCTGCTCTGGATTCCGTACATCGCCGGCGCCGCCGGCAAGCGCGGCCTCGCCGCCGGCATGGGATACCCGACCGGGCAGTATGAGGACATGCCCGGATGGGTGCAGCGCGCCAACCGGGCGCATCTGAACATGGTCGAGAACCTGGCGCCTTTCGCGGCGCTCATCCTGGTCGCCACCCTGTCGGGCTCGACCAACGACACGACGGCGCTCGCGGCCTGGGTCTTTCTTGCCGCGCGGATCGGCCATGCGGTCATCATGATCGCCGGTATCCCGGTCGCCCGGACGCTGATCTTCACTGTCGGCTGGCTCGCCAACCTGGTGATCTTCTGGCAGATCGTCGCCTGAGAGCGGCTGCCGGGGCGGCGCTTTCCGGCGCCACCCCGGCGGTCATCAGCGTCGGGCGCCGGGCGCGAGCCTTGCCTTTCGTCCCTCGACGTCGGGAAGGAAGACGGCGAGGAAGCCCAGCATCGGCAGGAAGGCGCAGATCCGGTAGACGAATTCGAGGCTCGTCCAGTCCGCGATGACGCCGAGCAGCGCGGCGCCGAGCCCGGCCATGCCGAAGGCGAGCCCGAAGAACAGGCCCGAGACCATGCCGACACGGCCTGGCATCAGTTCCTGGGCGTAGACGACGATCGCCGAGAAGGCCGAGGAGAGCACCAGCCCGATCACCACGCTGAGCGCCACGGTCGCGGTGAGGCCGACATGGGGCAGCACCAGGGTGAAGGGCAGCACGCCCGCGATCGAGCCCCAGATGACCGCCTTTCGGCCGATCCTGTCGCCGACCGGGCCGCCGATCAGGGTGCCGGCCGCGACCGCGCCGAGGAAGACGAAGAGATAGATCTGCGACTGCACCTCGGAGACGGCGAAGCGCTCCATCAGGTAGAAGACGTAGTAGGACGTGAAGCTCGCCAGATAGAAATACTTCGAGAGTATCAGGCAGAAGAGCACGCCGAGCGCGCCGCCGAGCGCCCGGCGGCTGAGCGGGATGTCGTGGGCGGCCGCGGCACTGCGCACGACGCGCCGGGCGTGGCCGTTCCGCCGGTACCAGTTGCCGATCCCGGTCAGGATGACGATGCCGCCGAGCGCGGCAAGCGCGAACCAGGCGATGCTCTGCTGACCGCGCGGCAGGACAAAGAAGGCGACCAGCAGCGGGCCGAGTGCCGAGCCGACATTGCCGCCGACCTGGAAAATCGATTGCGCGAGACCGTGCGCGCCGCCGGACGCGAGCCGGGCGAGGCGCGAGGATTCCGGATGGAAGATCGACGAACCGATGCCGAGCAGCGCGCTGCCGGCGAGCAATTGCAGGTAGCTCGACGCGAAGGCGAGCGAGAGCAGGCCGAGCATCGTCGACGCCATGCCGACCGGCAGCGAATAGGGCTGCGGCCGGCGATCGGTGAAGGTCCCGACGAGGGGCTGCAGCAGCGAGGCGGTGACCTGGTAGGTCAGCGTCATCAGCCCGATCTGGGCGAAGCTGAGGTCGAACGCGCCCTTGAAGATCGGGTAGGCGGCGATCACCAGCGACTGCATCATGTCGTTCAGCATGTGGCAGAAGCTGGCCGCGCCGAGCACTGCATACGCGGTCCCGGCCGGTTTCGGCCGTTCCAGTGCGATGTCACTCATTCCAGGAAACCCCGTTAAAGCCCGCTGCAAGACCAGCCCCGAACGCCTCCAGATTGCATCATCGACTGCGGCCCGCCACCGGGATAGGGTCATTCTCTTACGAGAGTGGGCCATGACGAGAGAAATCGGCGAAATACGCCATCAGCCGACCTTCCGGGATGACGTGCCGCGTCCGGTCGTCGCCCTCGGCAGCGACTATCCTGACGGCTATCTCATCGCACCGCATTCGCACCGTCGCGGGCAGTTGCTCTACGCCTCGACCGGTGTCGTCGTGGTGACAACCCCGGATGGCGCCTGGATGATGCCGCCGCAGCGCGGCATATGGATCCCGCCCGGTACGGTCCACGAGGTGCGGATGCTCGGCCCGGTCAGGATGCGGAGTCTCTATCTTGACGCCGAGGCGGCGCGCGGCATGCCCGACCATTGCCAGGCGCTCGGCGTCCCGCCGCTGATGCGCACGCTGCTCGCCGAGGCCGTCACCCTGCCGAGGGAATACGCGCCCGCCGGCCGCGCCGACGCGATCATGACCCTTATCCAGCACGAGATGCGCCGCCTGCCACCCCTGCCGCTGTCGCTGCCCCTGCCCGCCAATGCCGCGCTCGCCCGGCGCTGCCGCGCCTTCGTCCGGCAGCCGAGGCTGCACGAGACCATCGACGACTGGAGCGGCGATCTCGGCCTCTCGCGCCGCAGCTTCACCCGGCTGTTCCGTCGCGAGACCGGGTTGAGCTTCGTCGCCTGGCGGCAGCAGGCCTGCATCATGGCGGCCCTGCCGCGACTGGCCGCCGGTGAGCCGGTGACCGCGGTGGCCATCGATCTCGGCTACAACAACCCGGCCGCCTTCACGACGATGTTCAGGCGCGCGCTCGGATCGTCGCCGGGCACCTATCTGGAAGCGAAGGGCTGAGGCTCACCGCCCGGCGGCGATGCGGCGGTAGGAGAGCGCCTCGGCGATATGGATCCGGCTGACGTCCTCGGCCCCCTCCAGGTCGGCGAGGGTGCGGGCGACACGAAGCACCCGGTGGTAGCCGCGCGCCGAGAGCCGCATGTGACCGACCGCCTGCGTGAGCAGCGCGCGGCCGGCCTCGTCCGGCGCGACCAGCCGCTCCAGCGCCTCGCCGTCCAGTTCCGCGTTCGAGCGGCAGCCCACGATACCCGCCGCCGCGAAGCGGGCATGCTGGCGCGCCCGGGCGGCAGCGACCCGGGCGGCGACCTCGGCCGTGCCCTCGGCCGGTGGCGGGAGCGTCAAGTCGGCGGCCGAGAGCGCCGGCACCTCGATATGCAGGTCGATGCGGTCGAACACCGGGCCGGAGATCCGCGACTGGTAGTCGAGCGCGCAGCGCGGCGCCCGGGCGCAGGCCAGCGCCGGATCGTCGAGGTGACCGCAGCGGCAGGGATTCATCGCCGCGACGAGCTGGACCCGGGCTGGATAGGCGACATGCGCGTTGGCGCGGGCGATCAGCACCTCGCCGCTTTCCATCGGCTGGCGCAAGGCCTCGAGCACCGGGCGGGCGAACTCCGGCAGTTCGTCGAGAAACAGCACGCCCATATGCGAAAGCGACATCTCGCCCGGCCGGACCCGGCTGCCGCCGCCGACCATGGCGGCGACCGAGATCGAATGATGCGGCCCGCGAAACGGCCGGCGGCGGCTGATCCGGCCGTCCTTGAGCTCCCCGGCGAGGCTGTGGATCATCGAGACCGAGAGCGCCTCCTCCGGCGTCAGGTCAGGGAGCAACCCGGGCAGCCGGGCCGCCAGCATCGACTTGCCGGAACCCGGCGGGCCGATCATCAGCATGTTGTGGCCGCCGGCCGCCGCCACTTCCAGCGCCCGCTTCGCGGTCTCCTGGCCCTTGATGTCCTTCAGGTCGAGCAGCCGGCCGACCCCGTCGTCGTCGGCGAGCTTTGGCTCGGGCGGGCCCATCACCTGGCTGCCCTTGAAGTGATTGACGAGTTGCAGGATCGAGGCCGGCGCCAGGATCTCCAGTTCGCCGGCCCAGGCCGCCTCGCCGCCACAGGCGCGGGGGCAGATCATGCCGAGGCCGCGCGCGACCGCGTCGATCGCCGCCGGCAGCACGCCGGACACCGCGCTCACCGCGCCATCTAGGGCAAGCTCGCCCAGGATCGTGAAGGCCTCCAGCTCGTCGGCCGGCAGCACCCCCATCACCGCAAGCAGCCCGGCGGCGATCGGCAGGTCGTAATGACTGCCTTCCTTGGGCAGGTCGGCCGGAGCGAGATTGACGGTGATCCGCTTCGGCGGCAGCGCCAGTCCGATCGCGGAAAGCGCGGCGCGGACCCGTTCACGGCTCTCGCCGACCGCCTTGTCCGGCAGCCCGACGATGGTGAAGGCCGGCAGCCCGGCGGCTATCTGCACCTGGACGTCGACCGGCATCACCTGGATGCCCTGAAAGGCGACCGTATTGACGCGCGCGACCATGCTGCCCCTCCCCCAAGGGCAATTGTAGGCATAACCGCAAGATCGCGCCAAGCGTGCGAATGCCCCCGGGGGAAACGCGGGGGGTCAGGCCGCGCCGGGCCGCCGGCCGTTGAGCCGACCCTCGATCGCGTCCCAGATCTGCGCTTCCAGGCAGACCCCGTCGAAGCGGTTGATCTCCTGCAGGCCGGTCGGCGAGGTGACGTTGATTTCCGTCAGATAGTCGCCGATCACGTCGATGCCGACGAACAGCAGGCCCTGTTCGCGGAGCGCCGGGCCGATCATCTCGCAGATTTCCTGCTCGCGCCGGGTCAGCGCGGCCTGTTCGGGTCGCCCGCCGGCATGCATGTTGGAACGCGCCTCGCCGGCCGACGGTACCCGGTTGATGGCGCCGGCCGGTTTCCCGTCGATCAGGATGATCCGCTTGTCGCCCTTGCGGACCTCGGGCAGGTAGCGCTGCACGATGACCGGCTCGCGATAGAACTGGGTGAACATCTCCATCAGCGAGCCGAGATTCTCGTCGCCCGGCTGCAGGTGAAAGACGCCGGCGCCGCCGTTGCCGTAGAGCGGCTTGACGATGATGTCCTTGTGTTCGTCCCGGAAGGCGTCGATGGCGATGCGGTCACTGGTGATCAGGGTCGGCGGCAGCAGCCCCTCGAAATGGGTGACGAAAAGCTTCTCCGGCGCGTTCCGCACATTGACCGGGTCGTTCACCACCAGCGTTTCGGGGTGGACATGCTGCAGCAGGTGGGTCGCGGTGATGTAGGACATGTCGAAGGGTGGATCCTGGCGCATCAGCACCACGTCCATGGTCCGCAGATCGATCACCTCGGGCGCGCCGAGCGTCGCGTGGTTGCCCTTCTCGCGCCGGACCTCCAGCGGCCGCGCCCGGGCCATGACGCGGCCGTCGCGCAGCGACAGGTCGCGCGGCAGGTAATGATAGAGGCCGTAACCGCGTTTCTGCGCCTCGAGCGCCAGCACGAAGGTGGAATCGGCGTTGATGTCGATGGTCTGGATCGGATCCATCTGGATGGCGACGGCGAGGCTCATGCGGTCTCCGGAAATGCGGCGGGACGGATCGTCCCCTCAGGTTCGGGCGCTCACCATAGCCGGGCGCCGGGCCAGGCTCAATTCGACTGTTGCCGGCTCTCGCCGAGCCGCGCGAGCCGTCCGCCGCCGGTCACGAGTTCCGGCGCGGATCGTCGCGCAGCCGGACATGGCTGATGACCTTGCGGACGCCGCGGATATTGCGGGCCCGGCTGGTGACGCGGCGCAACTCGCCATCGTCGCGGGCGATACCGATCAGGTAGATGATCCCGTTCACCGTCTCGACCGTGTAGTTGATGTCGCGGATCTCGAGGTCGGCGATCATCTCGGTGCGAAGCTGGGTCGTGATCCAGACATCCTTGGCGATGTCCATCACCGTGCTCCGGTCATCGACCTGAAGCTCGTTAAGAACTTCCCTGACACCCTCGGCCTGCCAGGCAAGGCGGGCCGCCTCGACGCGATGCTCGGGCAGGGCGACGTCGCCGGTCAGCAGCACCCGGCCCTCGACCACGTCGACCGAGACATTGGTGAACAGCACCTGGTCCTTCTGCAGCAGAAGGTGATTGATCTCGAGCTTGATGCCGATATCGTCGACCGCGTTGCCGATCGATCGTTCCTGCGCGGCGGTGACGCCGACCGCGGCGCCGCCACCGATGACGGCACTGGCGCAGCCGCCGAGGGCCAGCAACCCGGTCGCCAGAAACAGCCAGCGGCCCATGTCCCGGTGAAGCATCATCTCATCCCTTCGTCGCGCATCCGGTAGGCGAATAATTGTCCTGCATATGGGGCCTAAAGCCGCCACGCGTCCAAAATATGGCAAGGTCGCCGGAATCCGGCAACCAGGATGACGTCGAACCGCACATCGAGGCCGGCCAGCGCCGGCCGGACGGCAAGGAATCCCTCGAGCCCGCGGGCGATCCGGCGCCGCTGGCGCGGCGTGATCGCGTCGAGCGCGGTGGCGATGTCGGCCCGGCGCTTGACCTCGACCGCGACCAGATGGCGACCGCGACGGGCGACGATATCGACCTCGCCGGCCGGATGGCGATAGCGCCGGGCAAGGATGCGGTAACCCTTGAGACGCAGCCAAATGACCGCGACATCCTCGGCCAGCCGTCCGGCGCGATAGGCGCGACGCCGCTCCTCCCGATCCCGTCCGGCCATCCCTCCTCCCCGCCCGATTCCCGTAATTCTGCCGCATTGGCGGCGCAGTTTACAGCATCGGGAGGGAGGGCTACTTTCGGCGGAGGCGTGCCGGCAAGAAGAAATGGGACCATGCGCAAGGAAGTGAACCATCCGTCGACCCGGCGGCCCGCGGGACCGCGGTTACGCGCGCTTGGCGCCGCCGCGGCGCTGTTGTTCGCGCTGGCTGCCTGTTCGTCCTCGCCACCGCCGGAACCCGCGCCGCCGCCGCCCGCCGCCGAGACCCAGCCGTCCGCCCCGGTGCTGCCGCCGCAGCCGACGATCACCCAGCCTGCCGGGCCGAGCGCGCCGATCGTCTCCGAGACCCGGCTGATCCCGCCGCGCCCCGGCGCGCCGACGCCGATCAAGATCGGCCTGTTGCTGCCGTTGTCAGGGCCGAATGCCGAGATCGGCCAGGCCCTGCTCAATGCCGCCCAGATCGCGCTTTTCGATGCCCGCGATCCGCGCCTGATGCTGTTGCCGGGCGACACCGGCGCCACGCCCGAAGGCGCGGTCGCCGCTGCCAACCAGGTGCTCAGCGAGGGCGCCCAGCTGCTGCTCGGGCCGCTCTTCGCGACCGCCGCGCCGGCCGTCGGCGAGGTCGCACGGGCGCGCGGCGTCAACGTTGTCACCTTTTCCAACGACCGCCGGGTCGCGGGCAACGGCGTCTTCGTGCTCGGCCTGACCCCGGAACAGCAGATCATGCGGGTCATCGCCGGGGCGCGCCGGGACGGCCTGTCGCGCTTCGCCCTCCTAGCGCCGGATTCGCCTTACGGTCGGTCGGTCGCGGATGCACTCCGGGTGGCCCTGCTGCGCTACGGCGGCAGCCTCGTGCGCGAGGAGATCTATCCGGCGACGCTCGATCCCGGCGGCGACGAGATGCACGCGACGATCCGCCGTCTTGCCGATTACGAGGCCCGCCGTCGCGCCCTGCAGGAGCAGAGGCGCGCGCTGACCGCCCGCCAGGACGCGGTCGCCAAGCGGGCCCTCCGGCGGCTCGAAACCCTCGATACGTTCGGCGACCTGGACTACGACGCCGTGGTGCTGCCGGAGGGAGGCGGCCGGCTGCGCGCCATCGCGCCGCTCCTGCCCTTCTACGATATCGATACGAGCAAGCAGCGCCTGATCGGCACCGGACTGTGGGCCGAACCCGGCCTCGGCAAGGAACCGGCGATGGTCGGCGGCTGGTTCGCCGCGCCCGAACCGGGCAATGCCGAGGTCTTCAGCGATCGCTACAAGGCGGCCTATGGCACCGTCCCGCCGCGCATCGCGAGCCTTGCCTACGACGCGCTGGCGCTCGCCGCCGCCCTCGCCAACGAGGCTGACGGCGCCGATTTCAGCGTCACCGCGCTGGAGAGCCCGGGCGGTTTCCTCGGTTATGATGGGATCTTCCGCTTCGGTCCGGACGGCGTTGCCGAGCGCGGCCTGGCGATCCTCGAGATCACCGCCGAGGGGACCCGGGTCCGCTCGCCGGCGCCCATTCGTTTCGAGGATATCGGCAGCTAGCGGGCGTCTCTCAGTCGAGCCTTTCCGGCGGCCGGGCGAGATAGCCGGTCGGCGTGTCGCCCGCCATGAGCGCGAATTCACGCACCAAGTGCGACTGGTCGGAATAGCCGGCCTCGGCGGCGATGTCGGCCCAGTCGGGCCGTGCCGGTGATCGCTCAGCCAGCCGGCGCGCCAGATCGAAACGCAATACCCGGGCGACGAGCTTCGGACCGCCGCCGATCTCGGCCGCGAAGCAGTGCGCCAGATGCTTGCGGCTCCAGCCGATTTCCCGAGCCAGATCGCCGATCGCCATCCGCCCGTCGCTGTCGCGGAGCCGTTGCCAGGCGTACACGACCGCGGGCGAGGGAGGTCGCGTGCGGGCAACCCGTTGCCGGACCCAGCGGTCGGCGAGATCGAGGCGCTCGGGCCAGCCCGCCGCCTCGGCGAGACGGTCGCGGATTTGCACGAGCTCGGCATCGAACAGATCGTCGAGCGCGACGCATTGGCCGGCGATCTCGGTCATCGGCATCCCCAGCAGGCGTGAGGCACCAAGCGGCGTGAGGTCGACCTGCACGCATCGGGCGCGTCCGTCCGAGGCGACATCGACGCAGCCGGGCAGAAGCCCGGCGACGAAACTTCCGTGACGTTCCCCTTGGACCGGATCGCCACCCATCCCCCGGATCGAGAAGGCCGATCCGAAGGAGATGATCAGCGGCACCGTGAGCGTCGCCACCTCGCGCCGCCAGATCCGGAGGTCGGTAGCTTCCGCATAGCCAGCATAGCCGACGACGAGCTGGCCGAGTTCGGCCGAGGGCTGCGCACGGGCCATTTCCCAGCGCCCTTCGGGGCATCGTTCGACGGTCGCCTGAAGCATCCCTTGGCTCCGTTGCTGCGCGGTCCAGTCTAGCCGGATCGGACGCGCCGGGCCATCAGTCGGCGCAGAGTTCGGCAACGACGCTGTTGAGAACCGCATGGCCAGCCTCGGTCGCGTAGAGGCGGTCCGCCGTCTCGCCAAGCAGGCCGTGCTCGACCAGCCGGGCGAGGCGCGAAGCAGCGGTCATCGCCGCGATGGGGCGGCCAACGACAGCCTCGAAATTCGCCTTCCAGACCCCCTCGCGAAGGCGAAGTCCCATTAGAAGCACTTCTTCGGCCAGTTCCTGGGGCTCGGTTAGCGGGGTTTCGACTTCGACGCCGTGACCGGCGCGTCCGACCGCGTCGAGCCACCGTTCCGGCTTCCGGTGCGCGGCGGTCGCACGGCGGATACCGTCGATCGCGATCCGGCCATGAGCGCCCGGGCCGAGCCCGAGATAATCGCCGCTCCGCCAGTAGATCAGGTTGTGTCGGCTCTCCTCGCCCGGCCGGGCGTGGTTCGAGGTCTCGTAGGCCGGCAGCCCGGCCGCCGCCGTCATCTCGCGCGTCATGCGGAACAGCGCTTCGGTGGTTTCGTCGGGTGGCAGCACCAGCCGGCCCTGGCGGGCGGCGCTGTGAAAGGCAGTCCCGGGCTCCAGCGTCAGCTGATAGAGCGACAGGTGGCCGAGGCTCCGTTCCAGGGCGGCGGCAAGCTCGCGTTCCCAGGCCGCCGGCGTCTGTCCGGGATGGGCGTAGATCAGGTCGAATGAGCCGCGCGGAAAGACCGCCTGCGCCAGATCGAGCGCCGCGAGCGCCTCGGACGCCGAATGCTCGCGGCCGAGAAAACCGAGCGTCGCGCCGTCGAGCGACTGCACGCCGAGCGACAGGCGGTTGACGCCCGCCGCCCGGAAGCCCTCGAACTTCGCCGCCTCGACCGAGGTCGGGTTGGCCTCCAGCGTGATCTCGACGTCGTCCGCGAGGCCGAAAGTGGTGGCAATGCCCTCGATCACTGCGGCGACCAGATCCACCGGCATCAGCGACGGCGTTCCGCCGCCGAAGAAGATGCTGTCGACCGGGCGGCGCGGCAGGCGTCCGGCCCAGTAGCGGATCTCGGCCGCGTAGCCTTCCGCGAAGCGCTCCGGGTCGTGGGCGGCGCGGACATGGCTGTTGAAGTCGCAATAGGGGCACTTCTTCAGGCAGAAGGGCCAATGCACATAGATGCCGAAACCGCGATCCGGGGCGACCGCCGGGTGATCCGTTCCCGTCGTGCGGTCAGGCGAAACAGGCATCGATCAGCAGGCGGAAGGCCCGCGCCCGATGGCTGATCCGGTGCTTTTCTTCCGGCGCCATCTCGCCGAAGGTCTCGTCCACCCCCTCGGGCAGGAACATCGGGTCGTAGCCGAAACCGGCATTGCCGCGCGGCGGCCAGACCAGCGTGCCGGCGATCCGCCCCTCGAAGCATTCGACATGATCGTCCGGCCAGGCGAGCGCGAGTGCCGAGACGAAAGCGGCACCGCGCGCCTCGGGCCGATTCGCGCCCTTCGCGGCAAGTGCCTTCTCGACACGCTCCATCGCATAGCCGAAGTCCCGGTCCGGCCCGGCCCAGCGGGCGGAATAGATGCCGGGATCGCCGCCGAGGGCATCGACCGCCAGTCCCGAATCGTCGGCCAGCGCCGGCAGACCGCTGCCCTGCGCGGCGGCGAGCGCCTTCAGGATTGCGTTCTCGGCAAAGGTGACGCCGGTCTCCTCCGGCTCCGGCAGGCCGAGGCTCGCGGCCGAGATCGCCTCGAGCCGGTAGGGCGACAGCAGATCGTTGATCTCGCGCACCTTGCCCGCATTGTGGCTCGCGACGACGAGCCTGCTGTCGGCGAAGCGGCGATGCCCGCTCATGCAAGTGCCTCGCGCTGCAGCCCGACGAGTTCGCCGATCCCGCCCTTGGCGAGCGTGAAGAGTTCGCCGAAGGCCGCCTCGGAGAACGGCTCGGCCTCGGCCGTACCCTGGATCTCGATGATCCCGCCGGCACCGGTCATGACGAAATTGGCGTCCGCCTCGGCGTTCGAATCCTCGTCATAGTCGAGATCCAGCACCGAAACGCCCTTGTAGATACCGCAGGACACGGCCGCGACCTCGCCGATCAGCGGAATGCTCTTCAGCAGGTCGCGGGCGACCAGGCTCGCCATCGCCCGGTGCAGGGCCACGTAAGCGCCGGTGATCGAGGCGGTGCGCGTGCCGCCATCGGCTAGCAGGACGTCGCAGTCGATCTTGATCTGCCGTTCGCCGAGCGCCGCCAGATCGGTGACGGCGCGAAGCGAACGCCCAATCAGGCGCTGGATCTCGACCGTCCGGCCCTGCTGCTTGCCGCGCGCCGCCTCGCGATCCATGCGCGATCCGGTCGAACGCGGCAGCATGCCGTATTCCGCCGTTACCCAGCCGCGGCCGGTGTTGCGGAGGAACGGTGGCACCCGCTCGTCGATGCTGGCGGTGCAGATCACCGTGGTCTCGCCGAAGCGCACGAGGCAGGAGCCTTCGGCGTATTTGTTGCAATCCGGCTCGAGCGAGACGGTGCGCAATTGATTGGGCTGACGTCCCGACGGTCGCATGCGGAGCCTCGTTCTGTGAAGGATGTGGAAACGCGCGCCTTGTAGACCCTGGCACGCGTTGACGCAAGCCGCGGGCGTCACTAAATACTGGCGTTGCCGGTACCTTGGGGTACCGTATGAGGCCTTGTCAGGGTTGTTTGTCGAACATGATCGTCGAACTCAACGAGCGCTCTCGCGAAGTTTTTCGAAATATCGTCGAATCCTACGTCGAGACCGGCGCCCCCGTTTCATCGCGCACGATTGCGCGACGCTCGGCGTTGAACCTGTCGCCGGCCTCGATTCGGAACGTCATGTCGGACCTTGAGGAAGCGGGCCTGCTTTACGCCCCGCATACCTCGGCCGGACGGTTGCCGACGCAACAGGGCATGCGCTTCTTCGTCGACGGCCTGCTGCGCCTCGGCGCGCTAAGCGAGGAAGAGCGCCTCGATATCGAGCGCCGCTGCGCGTCCGACGGGCGGAGCGTGCAGGAAATGCTGAGCCAGGCCGGCGAGGCACTGTCCGGACTGTCGAGCTGCGCCAGCCTGGTGCTGGCGCCGAAGATCGACAGCGCCGTGAAGCATATCGAGTTCGTGCCGCTCAACGAGGGCCGGGCACTGGTGGTGCTGGTCACCGAGGACGGACTGGTCGAGAACCGGATCGTCAACCTGCCGCTCGGCCTGCCGCAGAGCGCGTTGATCGAGGCGAGCAACTTCCTCGCCAACCGGATGCGGAACCGGACGCTCGCGGAAGCGCGCGAGGAAATCCTGATCGAGCTCGAGACGAAGCAGGCCCAGCTCGACCAGCTTGCAACCCGTGTGGTGGAAGCGGGTATCGCGACCTGGGCGGGTCAGGAGACCCTGATCGTTCGCGGTCACGCCAATCTGCTCGACGACGTCCAGGCGCTGCAGGACCTGGAGCGGATCCGCCGCCTCTACGACGAGCTGGAAAGCAAGCGCGAGGCCGAGCGGCTGCTCGACCTCGTTGCCGGCGCCGACGGCGTGCAGATATTCATCGGCACCGAAAACAAGCTCTTCTCGGAAGGCGATTCCTCGTTCATTGTCTCGCCCTTCATGAACAGCCGGGAACGCGTGGTCGGCATCATCGGCGTCGTCGGGCCGACCCGGATCAACTATTCCCGCATTGTCCCGCTGGTCGACTATACCGCGAAGATGATCGGCCGCCTTCTCGGCTGATCCCGCCCCGCCCAGCATTTCGTCCCATTGCCAGTTCAGGATCGCCGTCATGGAAGATACGGAAAAGAAAGCCGCCGACATGGAAACCGAACAGAACGCCGCCGGCACCGAGGACCGTGCGGAAGACGTCGTCGAAGCGGAAAGCGATTCGGAAGCGGCCGTCGAGATGGATGACGGCGACCCGCGCGACCGCGAGATCGCCGATCTCAAGGACCGCCTGCTGCGGGCCATGGCGGATGCCGAGAATACCCGCCGGCGCGCTGAGCGCGACCGGGAAGAGGCGCGCAAGTTCGCGATGGCGAATTTCGCCCGCGACATCCTCACCCTCGGCGACAACATGTCGCGCGCGATCGAGAACATGGCCAAGACCGATACCGGCGACAGCGACGTGCTGAACAAGCTGATCGAGGGCGTGAAGATGATCGACGCCGACCTGGTATCGACCCTCGAACGGCACAATATCCGCCGCCTCGACCCGCTCGGCGAGAAGTTCGATCCGAACTTCCACCAGGCCATGTTCGAGGTTCCCGACCCCAACGCGGAACCGGGCACCGTCGTCCAGGTGCTGCAGGCCGGCTACGTGATCTCCGACCGGCTGCTCCGGCCGGCCATGGTCGGCGTTGCCAAGGCCGCCGGGGGCGAACCGAATCCGAACAAGGTCGACACCAGCGCCTGACCCTCAGCCCGTCGTGGCCGGCCGCGTTGGCGGCACGAGACAGGACGACGCCGGGTCATGGCGGGCCCGGCGCTTCCTGACCGCGTCCTTCGAGGTCACCGCGTAGCAATAGACGCAGCCGTGCGGGCAGCTGTCATAGGCGCCGATATCCCGCGATTCGGCGCACAGACAACCCGGACGGTTGCCCTTGCGGCGAACCGCGATCGCGCGTCCGGCAAGGTCGGAGAGCCGTTCGCCGTCGATGCAGGCGGCGCCGGCGAACGGCGGCGTCAGCAATTCCGGCTGGCTGCAGAGCGTCGGCGTCAGGCCCTCGTTCCTTGCGATCTGCCCCAGTTCGGCCAGCAGCGCCCGTTTCTCGTCGGCCGGCGGATCCTGCCAGCCGAAGTCGTGCCGGGCCGCCGCCCGGTCCAGATTGCGCCGGGTCTTGGTGTAGATCTGCGCGAATGACAGCACGACCTCGTCGATGATCCCGTTAAGCGCCCTTGCCAGTTCGGCAAAACGCTGCCGGTGGACCGCCGCCGGGGTCAGCGAGGTCAGCAGCACCGGATCGTAGCGCCAGACCAAGGCGCGCCGCCCGAAGCGGTCGGACAGCCGGCGGATCGCCTCGATTGCTGCCGCGGAGGCCGGAACCGAGCTTTCCAGCGGACGCGGATAGCCGGTCAGGCTGTATTGCAGATAGAAGGGAATCCCTGCCGCCGAAACGTCCTCCAGCGCGCCGGCGAACGGCGCCGCGTTCCGCGTCCAGAAGACGTAGCCAGTGACCCCGTCGCCGCGCAGCGGCAGGTGCTGCACCCGCCCGCCATAGGGATTGAGGACATCGACGGAGCCGGCGGCGAAGCGGCGGCGGAACCAGTCGGCATAGAAAGCCGGAATGTCGGTCCGGTAACTCGCCGAGAGGATCGTCACTGGCCAGTCGCAGCCGGCGCCGGCAGGCGCCGCCGGCGTCGGCGCAGCCCGTCGCCGGAATAGAGCGCCAGCGCCGTCCAGATGAGCGCGAAGGCGATGCCGTCGACGTGCGTGAACGGTTCGTTCCAGAGAAAGATCGCGATGACCGCCTGGAGCGTCGGCGAGACATACTGGATCAGGCCGACCGTGATCAACGGCAGGCGCCGTGCGCCGATGGTGAAGAACAGGAGCGGCGCCGCCGTGATCAGGCCGAGGCCGATCAGCAGCAGGTCGGTTCCGAGGTCGATGGCGCGGAACGAGCCCTCGCCGGCAAGGCCGATCCAGATCAGGTAGCCGAGCGCGACCGGCAGGATCAGCAATGTCTCGACGCCGAGGCCGACGGTCGATTCGACCCGCACAGTCTTCCGGACGAGGCCGTAGAATCCGAAGGACACCGCCAGCACGAGCGCGATCCAGGGCACCCCGTCGCCTTCCCATGCGAGGATCAGGACGGCCGCGGCCGCAAGTCCGACGGCCAGCATCTGGACGCGGTTCAGGCGCTCGCCGAGGAAAAGCACGCCGAGGATCACGCTGACCAGCGGATTGATGTAGTAGCCGAGGCTCGATTGCAGCAGCTGGTCGTGGGCGATCGCCCAGACGTAGGTCAGCCAGTTGACGGTGATCAGGACCGTCGAGGCGAGCAGCGCGGCCAGCACCTGCCGGTCGCGAAACGCGGCACGGAATTCCGCCCAGCCACGGGTCACGGTCAACAGTCCGGCGATGAAGATCAGGACCCAGACAACGCGGTGGGCGACGATCTCGATCGGGCTCACCGCGTCGAGCAGGCGGAAATAGATGGGGGACATCCCCCAGATGACGAAGGCCCCGAGTATGGACACGACCCCGGTCACGCCGGGATCGCGCAGCCCGCGTGGCACGGTACCGCCGTTGGTTGTATCCACGCTCGTTTTCCCGGTTGTCATGGCGCCAGATAGCGCGCGCCATGCCTGCGGGTCAAATGAAGAACATGCAATGCCGTCGTGCACGGACGGGACACCCCGGCCGCCGCCCGGTGCTTTCAGGCTATTGCGACGAAACTATGTCGGTCCTATATAACCGGCAGTCTCAAAAACACCTGCCGAACCTTGGGGTTTTTCGCAGTGCATGGTTGGCTGCGGATGACCGCCGCTAAGAGGACGAGGACAACATGGCAAAAGTAATTGGTATCGATCTCGGCACCACGAACTCCTGCATCGCCATCATGGATGGCAGCAATCCGAAGGTGATCGAGAATTCCGAAGGTATGCGCACGACGCCGTCGATGGTGGCCTTCAGCGCCGACGACGAGCGCCTGGTCGGCCAGGCGGCGAAGCGCCAGGGCGTGACCAATCCGGAAGGCACGCTGTTCGCGATCAAGCGTCTGATCGGCCGGCCGTTCGACGATCCCATGACCAAGAAAGACATGGGCATGGTCCCCTACAAGATCGTCAAGGCCGACAACGGCGATGCCTGGGTCGAGGTTCACGGCAAGAAGTATTCGCCGTCCCAGATTTCCGCCTTCATCCTGCAGAAGATGAAGGAAACCGCCGAATCCTATCTCGGCGAGACCGTCACGCAGGCGGTCATCACGGTTCCCGCCTATTTCAACGACGCCCAGCGCCAGGCGACCAAGGACGCCGGCAAGATCGCCGGGCTCGAGGTGCTCCGCATCATCAACGAGCCGACGGCGGCCTCACTCGCCTACGGCCTCGACAAGAAGGACGGCAAGACCATCGCCGTCTATGACCTTGGCGGCGGCACCTTCGACATCTCGGTGCTCGAGATCGGCGACGGCGTCTTCGAGGTGAAGTCGACCAACGGCGACACGTTCCTCGGCGGCGAGGATTTCGACATGAAGATCGTGTCGTATCTGGCCGACGAGTTCAAAAAGGAGAACGGCATCGATCTGAAGCTGGACAAGCTTGCCCTGCAGCGCCTCAAGGAGGCGGCCGAGAAGGCCAAGATCGAGCTGTCCTCGTCGATGCAGACCGACATCAACCTGCCCTTCATCACCGCCGACCAGTCCGGCCCGAAGCATCTGACGATGAAGATGACCCGGGCCCAGCTGGAGCGGCTGGTCGAGGAACTGGTGACGCGCACCGTTGCGCCCTGCAAGAAGGCGCTGGCCGACGCGGGCCTGACCGCCTCGGACATCGACGAGGTGGTACTCGTCGGCGGCATGACGCGGATGCCGAAGGTGATCGAGACGGTGCGCAGCTTCTTCGGCAAGGAGCCGCACAAGGGCGTGAACCCGGACGAGGTCGTGGCCATGGGCGCCGCGATCCAGGCCGGCGTCCTGCAGGGCGACGTCAAGGACGTCCTGCTGCTCGACGTGACGCCGCTGTCGCTCGGCATCGAGACGCTCGGTGGCGTGTTCACCCGGCTGATCGACCGCAACACGACGATCCCGACCAAGAAGAGCCAGGTCTTCTCGACCGCCGAGGACAACCAGAGCGCGGTGACGATCCGCGTGTTCCAGGGCGAGCGCGAGATGGCGGCCGACAACAAGCTGCTCGGCCAGTTCGACCTGGTCGGCCTGCCCTCGGCGCCGCGCGGCGTGCCGCAGATCGAGGTCACCTTCGACATCGACGCCAACGGCATCGTCAATGTCCAGGCCAAGGACAAGGGCACCGGCAAGGAGCAGCAGATCCGCATCCAGGCATCCGGCGGTCTCAACGACGACGAGATCAACAAGATGGTCCAGGATGCCGAAAGCCATGCCGCCGAGGACAAGAAGCGGCGCGAGATGGTCGAGACCCGTAACCATGCGGACGCACTCGTGCATTCGACCGAGAAAACCCTCGGCGAAGTCGGCGACAAGCTGCCGGCCGAGTTGAAGGAGCAGGTGCAGAGCGATATCGACGGCCTGAAGAAGGCGCTTGAAGGCGATGATCATGACGACATCGCGGCCAAGATGCAGACCCTTCAGCAGTCGGCGATGAAACTCGGCGAAGCGGTCTACAAGGACCAGCAGGGCGACGCCGGACCTTCGGCCGACGGTGACAGCGGCTCGGACGCTGGTGCCGGTGCCGACGACGTCGTCGATGCCGACTTCGAGGAAGTCGACGACGACAAGAAGGATCAGAAGTAACCGACGTTGGCGGGCATGCCCGACGACCGTAACGACGACGCCCCGGCGGATTCCATCCGCCGGGGCGCTCCCGTGACGTGTGCGAGTGACAAAGCATGAGCAAGGCCGATTACTACGATCTTCTCGGTGTCGAACGCGGCGTCGATGACGCGGCACTGAAATCCGCCTATCGGAAGCTGGCCAAGCAGTATCATCCCGATCGGAATCCCGGCGACGCGACGGCCGAGGCCAAGTTCAAGGAAGTCAGCGAAGCCTACGACGTCCTGAAGGACCCGCAGCGCCGCGCCGCCTACGACCGCTTCGGCCATGCCGCCTTCGAGGGCGGCGGACCTGGCGCCCGTCACGGTGGCGGGCAGGGCGGCTTCGATTTCGCCGATGTCTTCGACGACCTGTTCGGCGAATTCATGGGCCAGCGTCGTGGCGGCCGCGGCGGCGCCGCGCGCGGCAGCGATCTCCGCTACAACATGGAAATCTCGCTCGAGGACGCCTATCACGGCACGACCAGCGAGATCCGTATCCCCTCGACCGCCTCCTGCGAGGAATGTGACGGCAGCGGCGCAGCCGCCGGTTCGCAGCCGACCACCTGCTCGACCTGCCAGGGCATCGGCAAGGTCCGCGCCCAGCAGGGTTTCTTCACGATCGAACGGACCTGCCCGACCTGCGGCGGCCGCGGCCGGGTGATCGAGAAGCCCTGTCGTGCCTGCGGTGGCCAGGGCCGCGTCCAGCGCGAGAAGACGCTTTCCGTCAAGATTCCCGCCGGCGTCGACGAGGGCAACCGGATCCGCCTGACCGGCGAGGGCGAGGCAGGGCTGCTCGGCGGCCCGCCCGGCGACCTCTATATCTTCATCTCGATCGCGCGCCATCCCTTCTTCAAGCGCGACGAGGACAATCTCTACTGCAAGGTGCCGATCGAGATGACCGCCGCCGCCCTCGGCGGGACCATCGAGGTACCGACCATCGACGGCGGCCGGGCCAGCGTCACGATTCCGGAGGGCACCCAGAACGGGCGCCAGTTCCGGCTGCGCGGCAAGGGCATGCCGGCGGTTCGCGGCGGCGGCATCGGCGATTTGATCCTGCAGGTGAACGTCGAGGTGCCGGTGAAACTGACCCGACGCCAGAAGGAACTCCTGCGCGAGTTCGGTGAAGCGGGACAGGGCAGCCACAGCCCCGAATCCGAAGGCTTCTTCAGTCGCGTGAAGGATCTCTTCAACTAGCCCCGGCCTGTCGCGCGCCCGGCTTCCGCGTCGTCATATTCGCGGACCAGCCGCTCGACCAGCCGGGCGACCGCTGGCACGTCGCCAACCCCCTCCGCCGAATGACCGGCCGACCAGATGTCCCGCCAGCGCCGCTTGCCGCGCGCCTCGGGATTGATGTCCTTCGCGATATCGATGGCGCCGCGTTCCGGCAGCGCCAGCGGATCGAGCCCCGCCGCGACGATCGAGCCGGTCAGCATGCTGGTCGGCAGCCCGGTGAAGGCCCGGGTCAGCGTGATGTCGTCAAGCCGGGCCTCGACCACCATCCGCTTGTAGGCTTCCGACGCCATGCTCTCGCGGGTCGCGATGAAGCGCGTCCCCATATAGGCGAGGTCGGCGCCGAGCGTCTCTGCCGCCCGCAGCGCGACCCCGTCGGCAATCCCGCCGGCCAGCACGATCGGCCCGTCGAAGGCGGCCCGCGCCGCCCGGACGAAGGCGAACGGATTGGCCCAGCCGGTCTGGCCGCCGGCACCGGCGGTCAGCAGGATCAGGCCGTCGGCGCCGGCCGCCGCCGCCTTTTCCACATGCCGCATGCTCGCCACGTCGGCAAGAACGAGTCCGCCGTAGTCGTGCACCGGGCCGACGACATGTTCCGGGCTGCCGACGCTGGCGATCACCAGCCCGATCCGGTAGCGGGCCAGCAGCGCAAGATCCTCGGCGACACGCGGGTTCGAGCGATGGACGATGAGATTGGCGGCGACCGGGGCGACCGGCAGGCCCGGGTTCGCCTCGCGGAAGGTCGCGACCTCGGCGGTCATGCGGGTGAGCCAGTCGTCGAGTTCATCGGTCGTCCGGCAATTGGCGGTCGGAAAGCTGCCGATCACACCGGCCCGGCAGCAGGCGATTACCAATTCCGGACCCGAAACGAGAAACATCGGCGCGGCGATCAGCGGCAGCCGCAGCCGCCCGTCCAGCATCGCCGGCAGCCGGCCCGTCCTGTGTGGAGCCATCAGCCGACCTGCCTGTCGCGGCCGGCCCAGTAGGTCGCGCGGAGCGCCTTCTTGTCGGGCTTGCCGATCGGGGTCAACGGAATCGCCTCGGCGATATCGATCGTTTTCGGGGTGTAGATCCCGCCCTTCCGGCGGCGCACCAGTTCCTGCAGCGCCTTGGGGTCCGGCCTGGCACCGGCGCGCGGCACGATCACCGCCTTGACCGCCTCGCCCCACTTGTCGTCCGGGACACCGATCACCGCCGCCATCGCGACCGAGGGATCGCTCGACAGCACGTCCTCGATCTCGCGCGGGAACAGGTTGAAGCCGCCGGAGACGATCATGTCCTTCTTGCGGTCGACGATATAGAGATAGCCCTGCTCGTCCGCGGTCGCCATGTCGCCGGTATGGAGCCAACCGCCGGCCAGCGTTTCGGCGCTCTGCTCGGGACGCTTCAGATACTCCTCCATCACCTGCGCGGCGCGGACCGAGATTTCCCCGACCTCGCCCGGCGCGACCGGCCGGTTCTCGTCGTCGAGCAGCGCCACCTCGGTCGCCGCGCAAGGATGACCGCAGGAGGCAAAGAGCCGGGGCCGGGCCGGGTCGTGATCCTCGCGGCGCAGCACCGAGATCGGGTAACCCTCGGTCTGGCCATAGAGCTGCGAGAAGACCGGGCCCAGGCGCTCGAGACCCTCGAGCAGCCGTGTCGGCGACATCGGCGAGGCGCCGTAGAGCAGCAGTTCGAGGCTCGAAAGGTCGGTCCGGTCGAGGGCCGGGCAGTCGAGCAGGAGATAGATCATCGTCGGCACGAGGACGGTCGCGGTGATGCACTCCGCGGCGATGGTCGCCAGCACCCGCTCCGGATCGAAGCCCTGCATCAGGTGGATGCAGCCGCCGCGATGCAGCGTCGGCACGATCTTGGTGCCGGCGACATGACTGATCGGCGCCACGGCTAGGTAGTCGAGGCGGGCCGGCCATTCGAAATCCGCGATCACCGCGTTCGACATGGCGATACCCGACGGGTGACGGCGCAGCACGCCCTTGGATTTCCCGGTCGTGCCGCCGGTATAGTTGATCGTCGAGACGTCGCCCGGCTCGGCAAGATCGACCGGGCTTACCGCGCCGGCAGCCTCGGCCGCCGCGTTGATGTCGATGCCGTAGTCGGCCGGGCCGAGCGTGAAGACCCCGTGCAGCCGTTCGACGCCACCGGCCAGGGCGGCGCCGCGTTCCGGAAAGGCATCGCTGTCGACCAGCAGGAAATCGATCTCGGCGTCGTCAAGGATGAACTGGTGGTCGTCGAGCGCGCCCAGAGGATGCAGCGGTGTCGTCGCCAGGCCGAGCCCGCTTGCCGCAACCCCGGCGAGCCAGGCATCCGCCCGGTTCGGGCTGAGACTGGCAAAGCGCTGACCGCGGCGGGCACCGGCGGCCTGCATCGCCGCCTGGTAGCGACCGATCAGATCATATGCCTGCTCGTATCGGATCTTGCCGCCCGCGCCCGAGAAGGCGGTACGGCCGCGCCAGCGGGCCAGCGAGCGCAGTACCATGGAGGCGCCGGTCAGGCCCTCTTGCCACGGCAGAACCATCTTTCGTCCTCCCCTGTGACGCCCCCTGCCGCCCGGGTCAGCGGGACGGCGGCGGCTGCCTTTTCCCGACGATACGATGGCATCGGCCCGAGTTGCAAAGAGCGTGATTGCGTTCGCCCGGTCATCTCGCCAACCGGGCGGCGCTGTGCTAAACCCGCCGGCACCATATTGCGCCGGGTATCGGGGGACGGAAGCATGACCGCAGTCAGGATCGGGATCGTCGGCGCAGCCGGCCGCATGGGGCGCACGCTGCTGCGGCTCGTCGACGAGAGTGATGGCACCTTGATCGCCGGCGCGACGGAGAGTCCCGGTCACCCGGACCTCGGCCGCGACATCGGACTTCTGTTCGGAGCCGAAACGACGGGCATGACGCTGGCCGACGACCCGGAGGCGCTGTTCCGAAATGCCGACGTGGTCATCGACTTCACCCGCCCGGCGGCGAGCGTCGCCCATGCCGCCCTCGCCGCCCGTCTCGGCACCGGCCTGGTCATCGGCACCACCGGCATGGCCGCCGACGACGAGGAGGCGGTCGCCAAGGCGGCCGGCCGCGCGCCGATCGTCATGGCCGGCAACATGAGCCTCGGCGTCAATCTGCTGACCGTGCTCACCGAGCTGGTCGCCCGCGCCCTTGACGATGCCTTCGATATCGAGATCGTCGAGATGCATCACCGGCACAAGGTCGACGCGCCGTCCGGCACCGCCCTGATGCTCGGCCGGGCCGCCGCGCATGGCCGGGGGATCAATCACGACGCGGCGGTCGATCGCGGCCGCGACGGTATCACTGGGGCCCGCGAGCGCGGCCATATCGGCTATGCCGCGCTCCGCGGCGGCAACGTGGTCGGCGAGCACAGCGTCATATTCGCCGCCGACGACGAGCGGATCGAGCTCACCCACAAGGCCGGCGACCGCCAGCTGTTCGCCCGCGGCGCCGTCAAGGCGGCGGTTTGGGTCTCGGGGCGGACGCCCGGGCTTTATTCCATGCGCGACGTCCTCGGCCTCGGCTGAGGCCGAGCCGACCGGCCGGTCAGTCGCCGCCCGGCAGCGGACGCCGCGACCGGAGGAGGCGGAACACGCGGCCATCGACCGTCGCGATCCCGCCGATCACCAGCACCATGCCGAGATAGCTCTCCGGACCCGGCCGCTCGCCGATCAGGATGGCGGCGATGATCAGCGCGCTGACCGGTATCAGCAGGGTGACGAGCAGCGCGTTGGTCGCCCCCGTCCGGCCCAGAAGATGGAAATAGATCAGGTAGCCGACGCTGGTCGAGACCAGCGCCAGCACCAGCATGGCGCCGATCACGTCGGGCCCCGGGGCAAGCCGCCACGGCGCCTCGAAGGCGAGTGCCAGGGGCAGCGCGAGCAAGGCCGTCATGCCGAGTTGGCCGCCGGCCACGACCACCGGCTTGATGCCGCGAAAGCGGCGCGCGTAGATCGCCGCGAAGGCATAGGTGAGGGCTCCGCCGAGCACGGCGAACTCGCCGATCAGCTTCGGGCCGAGCTCGAAGCTCGGGCCGCCGCCGACCAGCACCGCGACGCCACAGATCCCGAGCGAGACGCCGGCGATCCGGTTCGCCGTCAGTCGTTCGCCGGTCGCGAACAGCGGCGCCAGGAAGACGCTGAAAAGCGGCGCCATCCCGTTCAGGATAGCCGCCGTTCCGGCCTCGATGCTCTGCTGGCCGAAGACGATCAGGGTATGCGGCAGAAGTCCGTTCAGGAAGCCCATGACGAGGAAGGCCGGCCAGTGGGCGCGCAGCGCTGCCCGCCCGTCCCGCCCGAGCATGAGCAACAGCGGCAACACGGCAATGCCCGAGCGCAGCATCACGGTGGTGAAGACCGGCAACTCGGTGACGACGATGCCGGTGAACACGAAAGCCCCGCCCCAGAGGACGGAAAGCGTGACGAGCAACACCCAGTCGCGGGGTGACGGCGGTTCCATGATGACCCTTCTCGCGTGGCGGGAATGGCCACGTTAGGCGGCAGGCGGAAGGCCCGCTATCCGAAATCCGGCGGCAAACCGGACGTCCGAGACGCGACGTCAGACCGCCGGCGCCCGAAGCCTGTCGAGAGCACCGCGAAGGGCCGCCGTCAGTTCCTGCCGCTCGTCCCGCGTCAGGAAGCGGCCGACCGAGACCGATCGCCCGTGGCTCGTCAGAACCAACATGCCGGGTCCGGTCTCCGGCTCCTCGAGGTCAAGCCGCAGCCAGTTCGGCTGGAAGCGGCATTCCTCGAACCGGCCATGCCGGTCGACGCGGCGGACGATCAGCGCATCATCCTGCAGCCGGATCGCCTCGAAGGCCCGTGCGTCGCGATAGCTGAACCGGAAGGCCAGGTAGATCAGCAGCACGTCGAGACCGAAGAAACCGAAGATCGGCCAGGCCCCGATGAGAAAGAAGAACAGCCCCGCCGCGAAGCTGATGCCGGCAATGGCGATCATCAGGATGGCGAAGCCGTGCGGCCCGAGCGAACGATGCGGCCGCAGCACCGCATCGAAATGCAGGGCCGGCTCCCGACCGTTCGACGTCGTCTCCGGTGCGTCTGTCATGAACCAGAGAATAGGACGGGCCCCGTGCATCGGCAAATTTTTGCGTGGCCCGCCCGACCGGCCGCGCCTATAAAATCCGGCTCATGAAAAAGGCCGAGATCGAAGAATTCTTCACCCGACTGGAGGCGCGAGATCCGTCGCCGAAGGGCGAGCTCAACTATACCAACCCGTTCACCCTGCTCGTCGCCGTCGTGCTCTCGGCGCAGGCCACCGATATCGGCGTCAACAAGGCCACCGGGGCGCTCTTCCGCGAGGTCTCGACGCCGGCTGAGATGCTGGCGCTCGGCGAGGCCGGACTGAAGCAGCATATCCGCACCATCGGGCTGTTCAATTCGAAGGCGAAGAACGTCATCGCGCTCTCCGAACTGCTGATCGCCGAGCATGGCGGCGAGGTTCCCACCGATCGCGACGCCCTGGTGAAACTGCCGGGCGTTGGGCGGAAGACAGCGAATGTCGTGATGAACATTGCTTTCGGCGCCCCGACGATCGCCGTCGATACCCACCTGTTCCGGGTCTCGAACCGAACCGGAATGGCGCCGGGAAAAACCCCGATCGAGGTCGAGCGCAAGCTCGAGAAGCGGATTCCGAAGAAGTTCCTCCTGCACGCCCATCACTGGCTGATCCTGCACGGGCGCTATGTCTGCAAGGCGCGGAAACCCGATTGTCCGGCCTGCGTGGTCAGCGACCTCTGCCGTTACAAGGCCAAGACCACCGTCTGATCGGAGACCTTCCGGCTTAGCTGTCGGCCGGGCGCGTCCGGCCATCGGCCAGGGCCTGCAGGCAGCTGTCGAAATCGGGTGAGGGGGCGCCCTCGCGCGGCGAGGCGGTTTCCGCGCGGACGATGCGCTTCTGCCCCGCTTCCCCGTTCACGAACAGGAACAGGACGCAGCCGGAAAGCCGGTATTGCCACAGCTCGGCGGCCTCTTCGACGCGGCGGAACGACGGTGCGCCGAGCCAGTCCTCGACGGCGCCCGGTCCCATGGCGACTAGATCCGCCGGCGTATAGGGTTCGTGATGGACGGGCGCCGGCTTCTCCGGATCGGGCCGGGCCGGTGCCTCGGGGCGGGACGCCACTTCCGGCGCCGCCCTGTCGGTTTCGGCCGTGACCGGCGCCGCCTCGACGACCGGTTCGGGCGCCGGGTCGCTCGTCGCCGGTCGATCGACCGGCGCCGGCGACTGGCAGCCGACGAGGAGCGAGGTCGCGATAACCGCCGCGATCGGACCGCCCGTCTGGCGGCGCGCGGCCGGTCGCCTCGCCCCTGTCGCCATCCCTACTCGGCCGCGGCGAGGCTCGATGCCTCACCCTTCCCGACGGAATCCCCCGCCGAGCCGGCGGCAACGGTTTCGGTATTCGGTTCCATCGTGCCGGCGACCTGGCCACCGGCCTGGATCTCGAGCTCGCCATAACGGATCGTCCCGCTCACCCGACCCTTGGCACGGATGGTGAGCTTGCCGCCGACCGAGAGATCGCCTTCGAACTTGCCGTCGATCTCCGCCATATCCACGACCGCCGAGCCGGTGAACAGGCCACCGTCGCGGATCTCGAGCTGGCGGGCGCCCTTGATGTTGGCCTCGATCCGGCCTTCGACGACCAGCCGTTCGCAGGCATGGATCTCG
The DNA here is from genome assembly GCF_900172325.1 of Oceanibacterium hippocampi. GTDB lineage: Bacteria > Pseudomonadota > Alphaproteobacteria > Sneathiellales > Sneathiellaceae > Oceanibacterium > Oceanibacterium hippocampi. The sequence goes on from NZ_FWFR01000001.1 coordinate 413,708, forward strand.
CCGTTCAGCTGGATGTCGCGGCCGACCACGAGGGTCTTCGGCTCGGCCGGTCCTTCGTTCCCCGCCTTGCCGGCGACGCCCGGCGCGAGCGGCTTCTTGAAGCCCGGGATGTCGGGGTGAACGTTGCTCTTGAGCGGGCTCGTCATGAGGCCCGTCGGCATCGCCGGAATGTCGTCATCGCTTGCCTTCAGGAGCCTGGCCGAGCGGTCTGCGACATTGCCGTCCCGGTTGCCCAGGATGGTCGCGCCGTTCGGCAGTTTGTCAGTCTCGAATTCGCGTTTGCGCCCAAACATGGTTGCTGTCCCCAGTTGTTGCTGTGTCACCAGAGACGACCGCTATTCCGTGTCAGAGCGGTCGGACCGCCGTCCCGGCGCGTTCACGCATCGTCATGAACAGATGCACCATCGTTGCCGTGGCAATGATGGGCGCCAGGAGGTTGACCAGCGGCACCGTCAGCAGAAAGGCGATCGCCATCCCGGTCAGGAATACCGAAGTTTGGTTAGCCTTTCGTAAATGACGCACATCTTCGGCCGCCATGTGCCGCCAGCCGACAAGCTCGAAGTATTCGCGGCCAATCAGATAGCCGTTCAGGACGTAGAACAGGATGATGTTGATGCCGGGCAGCAGATAGAGCGGCAACGCCAGGATATTCGCCAGGATCACCAGTCCGGTGAACTTGAGGCCGAGGATCAGCGCCGGCCCGAAATCGAGCGGCTTGCCGGGCGGCGCGGACGGATAATGCTTGCGCTCCACCGCCTCGGCGATGTCGTCGAGGAAGAGCGAGATCGCCAGGCTCGCGATCGCCGGGAAGAGGAAGATCGTCGCGATCACGAAGCCGAGCGCGCTCACCGCCTCGACGATCCAGTTGAGCCAGCCGGTCTCGAATTCCGGCAGCGCGGCAATCCCCCAGGCCGAGCCGACAGCAAGCAGGATCAGGACCAGGAGGGTCAGGCCGAGCGATTTCAGCAACACCGACCGGAAGGCGGGATCGCTGATCTGGGCGATGGCGCGGGAGAAGGCGGAGAACAAGCGGAACACCTTTCAGAACGGTCGGCCGCGGCGCCGGATGCGGCCGCGTCGGAGCCGGCCGTTCCGATCGGCATCGTCGCCGCCGATCGGAACGGACCCGGCCAGATTTAGGGTGTCCCGGCGCGCGGATCAATCGGAAGGGCGTCCGCGAGCCCGCATTCGGCCTCGAAAAGCGCGGCCGCCGACAGCAGCGCCGCCTCGCCGCGCAACGGCGCCAGGATCTGCAGGCCGACCGGACGACCGTCCCGGGTCATGCCACAGGGAACCGAGATGCAGGGACAGGCGGTGACGGTGAGCGCGAAGGTCATGATCAGCCAACCCGCGTAATTGTCGAAGCGATGGCCTTCGATCTCGTCGAGGTACCGGATCCGGTGATCGAAGGGCGGGGTGGCGACGGTCGGGCAGAGCAGCAGGTCGTAATCGCGGAAGAAGGCGGCCGTTCGGGCATAGATCGCACCGCGCAGGGCCTCGGCCCGGCCGATGTCGGCGGCGCCGAGCGCGAGACCCGCCTCGATGTTCCAGATCACCTCGGGCTTCATCTTGTCGCGATGTTCGGCGAGCAACGGCCCTTTCGACGCGGCGAAGCTCACCGCCCGGAGAATGTCGAAGCATTCGACGACATTCGACAGGTCCGGCCCGGCCTCCTCGACGGCAATCCCGAGACCGGCGAAACGGCGGGCCGCGGCGGCGCAGATTTCGGCGACCTCCGGGTCGATCGGGCTGATGCCCAGATCGGGGCTGTAGGCGACCCGCCTCGGTGCGACCGGCCGCTCGACCGCCTCGATGAAGGGGCGCTCGGGCGCCGGCAGCGAGATCGGATCCTCGGGATGCCAGCCGACCATCGCATCGAACATGAGCGCCACGTCGCCGACGTTCCGCGCCATCGGCCCGTCGACCGCCAGGGTGCCGAAACAGAACGGCGTCGGCCCGCTCGCCACCCGGCCGGGTGACGGCCTGAGCCCGACCGTGCCGGTGAAACTTGCCGGGATCCGGAGACTGCCGCCCATGTCGCTGCCGCTCGCCAGCCAGACCTGGCCGGCGGCGAGCGCGCTGGCCGCCCCGCCCGACGACCCGCCGGGCGTGAGCGCCGTGTTCCACGGATTGGTGGTAGTGCCGAAAACCTCGTTGAAGGTCTGGGCGCCGGCGCCGAATTCCGGCGTGTTGGACTTGGCGACGACGACAGCGCCGTTCGCCTCGAGCTGCTCGACGAGAATGTCCGATCGTTCCGGCACCAGATCGGCGTAAATCGGCGAGCCCATCGTCATGCGGACGCCGGCGACCGGGTTGAGATCCTTGATCGCCACCGGCAGGCCATGCAGGAACCCCGGCGGACGCTCGGACGGAGGCGTCTTCATCAGCGCCTTCGCCTTGTCCCGCGCGCGGTCGAAACAGCGCGTCGGCAACGCGTTCAGCGCCGCGTCGGTTTCCGCGATCCGTCGCTCGGCGACGTCGATGAGCTCGAGCGGGCTGACCTCACCCCGCCCGAGGCGCGCGACGGCCTCACGCGCCGTCCATTTCACTCTCTCGTCCATGGGGGCGGAGTTTGGCGCAGCGCCGCGACTTTGTGAAGCTGGATCGGACGCGCTCTTGCCGCCTTGGAACGCGCTTCTATACTGCGCCGCGAGGCCGCCGGTGGCGGCCGTACGCCAGTGGAGGTTTGACGGGTAACCGATGGGTAAAGCAGAACTCGATGTCGTGGGCATCGGCAACGCCATCGTCGATGTGATCGGCCAGGTGGACGACGCGTTCCTGGCGGAGCACGACCTCCCCAAGGGCGCCATGATCCTGATCGACGAGCCGCGCGCCAACGCGCTCTACAGCCTGATGGGCCCGGCGGTCGAGATATCCGGCGGATCGGCCGGCAACACCATTGCCGGGCTGGCCTCCCTCGGCGCCCGGGCAGCCTATATCGGCAAGGTCAAGAAGGACCAGCTCGGCCAGATATTCGCCCATGACATCCGCGCCGTCGGTGTGCGTTTCGAAACCGAAATGGCGACCGAGGGTCCGGCCACCGCGCGCTCCCTGATCCTCGTCACGCCGGACGCGCACCGGACCATGAACACCTTCCTCGGCGCCTGCGTCGATCTCGGGCCGGAGGATGTCGATCCGGCGCTGATCGCCAATGCCGCCGTGACCTATCTGGAGGGCTACCTGTTCGACCCGCCGCGCGCCAAGGCCGCCTTCCGCAAGGCGGTCGAGATCGCCCACGGGGCCGGGCGCCGGGTCTCGCTGTCGCTGTCCGATTCCTTCTGTGTCGAGCGTTACCGGGACGAGTTCCGCGATTTCGTCGCAAACGGGGTCGACATCCTGTTCGCCAACGAGGCGGAGATCACCGCGCTCTACGAAACGACGAGCTTCGACGAGGCACTGCAGACGGTTCGTGACAAGTGCGAGATCGCCTGCCTGACGCGGTCGGAGCACGGCTCGGTCATCGTTGCCGGCGACGAGGTCCATGTGGTCGATCCCGAGCCGCTGGATACCGCCCTGGTCGATACCACCGGCGCCGGCGACCTCTATGCCGCCGGCTTCCTGCACGGCTTCACCGCCGGCCGCGACTTGCCGACGGCGGGCCGAATCGCCAGCATCGCCGCCGCCGAGGTGATCGGCCATTACGGCGCGCGGCCGCGGGTTCCGCTTGTCGATCTCGTGGCCGACCGCCTCGGGGACTGAAAGGCGGGCAGCCGGTCCGGGGGCCCCTCGGTTGCGGGGACCCCGGAATTGTGGCTTGATGCCCGTCACCTGCGATCAGGCACGGCCGGAGAACCGATGGCCCTAATCGAGAAACTCAACGCATCGGTGCGCAGAATGCGTGCCGGCCGCGTAAGGCTCGTCAGCGGGCTCGTGCTGATGGTCTTCCTGGCCGGACACCTGATCAACCATTCGCTGGGCCTGATCTCCTACCAGAGCATGGAAATCGGCCGCGAGGTCTTTCTCGCCGTCTGGCGGAACGGTCTCGGCACCACGGTGCTCATCCTGGCGCTGGTCCTGCATGGCGGGCTCGCCATCGCTGCCCAGCTTCGCCGCCATTCCTTCCGCCGCATCGCCCCCGGCGAAATGATCCAGATCGTCCTCGGCATGGCGATCCTGCCGCTCGCGGCGCTGCATGTCGTGGGCACCCGCGGCTTGCACGAAGTCTTCGGCGTGAACGACACCTACGCCTATGTCCTGCTGTCGATCTGGCGCTTCTCGCCCTGGGACGGGCTGCAGCAGGCCATCCTGGTGATCGTCGCCTGGCTGCATGGCTGTCTCGGCATGCATTACTGGCTGCGCCTGAAGCCGGGCTACGGCGACTGGCTGCCCTATCTCTATGCCACAGCGCTGCTGCTGCCTGTGCTCGCCCTGCTCGGCTTCGTCTCGGGCGCACGCGAGGTCAATGCCCTGTTCGAGGACCAGGCCTGGCGGGACGCGGCCTTCGCAACGTTCAATCTGTCCGAGGGCGCGGCGCCCTGGGCCTATGCCCTGGTCGGCAAGATCTATGTCGGCCTTGCCGTCGCGTTGGTCGTCATCGGCGGCGGCCGGGCCGCCTGGCTGCTGCTGCATGGCCGGCAGCAGCGTGTCACCATCACCTATCCGGACGGCCAGCGTACGGTCGTCTCGCCCGGGACCTCGATCCTGGAAGCGAGCCGGAACGCCGGCATACCGCATGCCTCGGTCTGCGGCGGACGCGGGCGCTGTTCGACCTGCCGCGTCCGGGTCATGGCCGGGCTCGACGATCTCGACCCGCCGAGCGAGGCCGAGCAGCTCGTGCTGGCACGTGTCGGCATGCCGGAAGGGGTCCGGCTCGCCTGCCAGACGCGGCCGCTCAAGAACATCTCGGTGCTGCCGATGCTGCCGGCCCGGGTTCAGCCGCGCGAGGGTTACAAGCGGCCGGCGTACCTGCAGGGCACGGAACGGGAAATCGCCATTCTCTTCGCCGATCTCCGTTCCTTCACCAAGTTCTCGCAAAGCAAGCTGCCCTATGACGTGGTTTTCGTCGTCAACCAGTATTTCCGCTACATGGGGCAGGCGATCGAGGAATCCGGCGGACATCTTGACAAGTTCATCGGCGACGGCGTGATGGCCCTGTTCGGCCTCACGACGACGAGCCGCCGGGGCGCCCAGGATGCGTTGCGCGCCGCGCAGGCGATGGCGAAGGCGCTGACCGAGATGAACGAAACCCTGGCGCACGATCTGGACGAACCGTTCCGCATCGGTATCGGCATACACATCGGCCCGGCAGTGATCGGCGAGATGGGCTATGCCAAGGCGGTTTCGGTGACGGCGATCGGCGATGCGGTCAATACCGCGAGCCGGCTGGAAACGCTCAACAAGGAATATGGCAGCCAGCTGGTCTTCTCCGAGGAAGTCGCGCAGGCCGCCGGCCTGCCGACTGCCGGTCTGCGAACCGAGCAGGTGACGGTGCGCGGACGGGACGAGGCGCTGACCATCTATGTCGTCGAGGACGCGACGACGATGCCCGAGATCGTCGAACGGAAGAAGATGAAGAAGAAAATCCTGATCAAACCGGCCTCGACGCCGTCGCCGACCTGAGGAAACCGCCGATCGTTCAGTCGGTCTTCAGGCCGCGGGCCATCCGGCCCTCCGCCATCTTCCGGCCGCCGAAAATGTGAACGTGGTAATGCGGCACGATCTGCCCGGCGAAGGCGCCGTTGTTGGTCACCAGGCGAAAGCCCTGCTCGACCACGCCAAGCTGGCGCGCGACCGTGCCGATGGCACGGGTGAAGCCGAGCTGCTCCTCGGCGCTCGCATTGTGGGCGAAATCGTCAAAATCCACGTAGGCGCCCTTCGGCACCACAAGGACATGCACCGGCGCCTGCGGATTGATGTCGTGGAAGGCGAGCGCGTGATCGTCCTCGTACACCTTGTTGCAGGGCAGTTCGCCGCGCAGGATCCGGGCGAAGATGTTGTTCTCGTCGTATGCCATGAGGCGCCTTATTCCTCCGTCTTTCGCGCGGCCTTCTCGGCAACCCCGGAGACCCCTTCGCGCCGTTCCAGTTCGTTCCAGACATCTTCCGGGCGAATGCCGAGTGCCGCCCAGAGAACCATCAGGTGATAGAGGAGATCGGCGCTTTCGCGAACCGTTGCCTCCGGACCTTCGCGGAGCGCCGCGATGACCGTTTCGACCGCCTCCTCGCCGAGCTTCTGGGCGATCTTGCCCTCCCCGCGAGCGAACAGCTTGGCCGTATAGGAGGTTTCGGCCGCGGCGGCTTTCCGGCTTTCGATCACCGCGTAAAGGCGATCGAGAACCGCCGCCGTCATGTCGTCGCCGCTCACTGCACCGTCCCCCCGTTCGGGCGGACCGGAATGCCGGCATCCGCCATCCGCGCCTTGGCCTCGGCGATGCTGTGCTGCCCGAAATGGAAGATCGTCGCCGCGAGCACCGCCGACGCATGACCGTCGCGGACGCCCTCTACCAGATGGTCGAGCGTGCCGACCCCGCCCGAGGCGATCACCGGTACCGTAATCGCGTCCGATATGGCACGCGTCATGTCGATATCGAAGCCCTTGCCGGTGCCGTCCCGGTCCATCGAGGTGAGCAGGATCTCGCCGGCGCCGAGCGCGACCATGCGTTTCGCCCAGGCGATCGCGTCGAGCCCGGTCGGTCGCCGGCCGCCGTGGGTGAAGACCTCGAAATTGCCGACCTCGTTCCGCTTGGCGTCGATCGCGACGACGATGCACTGGGTGCCGAACTTCTCCGCCGCCTCGCCGACGAATTCCGGCCGCTCGACCGCCGCGGTGTTGATCGAGACCTTGTCGGCCCCGGCCAGCAACAGCCGCCGCACGTCGTCGACCTTGCGCACCCCGCCGCCCACGGTGAGCGGCATGAAGCACTGCTCCGCCGTCCGCCGGACCACGTCGTAGATCGTGTCGCGGCCCTCGTGACTGGCGGTGATGTCGAGGAAGCAGAGTTCGTCCGCGCCCTGCTGGTCGTAGACACGGGCCTGCTCGACCGGGTCCCCGGCATCACGCAGGTTGACGAAGTTGACGCCCTTGACGACACGGCCGTCCTTGACGTCGAGGCAGGGAATGATGCGCGCTTTCAGCATGGTCCGGTCAGGCCGCCAAGGCCAGAGCCGCGGCGGCGTCGACGCGGCCGTCATAGAGCGCGCGGCCGATGATCGCGCCGGCGATCCGCCCCGAGGCGGCGGCCTTCAGCCGCTCCAGGTCGGCGATCTCCGAGACCCCGCCCGAGGCGATGACCGGCAGGCTGAGGGCTTCGGCGAGCGCCGCCGTGGCCTCGACATTCGGCCCTTCCAGCGTGCCGTCCCGGTCGATGTCGGTATAGATGATGGCGGCGACCCCCGCATCCTCGAAGCGCCGCGCCAGATCGAGCGCGGAAATCGCCGTCGCCTCCGCCCAGCCCGAGACCGCGACCATGCCGGCGCGGGCGTCGATGCCGACCGCGATCCGGCCCGGATAACGGGCGCAGGCCTCGCGGACCAGGGCCGGGTCGCGCACCGCCAGCGTGCCGAGAATGACCCGCGCCAGGCCCTTGTCGAGCCAGTAGTCGATGGTCGCCAGATCACGGATCCCGCCGCCAAGCTGGGCCGGCAGATCGGTCGCGGCGAGGATCGCCTCGACCGCCTCGCCGTTGACCGGCTTGCCGGCGAAGGCGCCGTCGAGATCGACCAGGTGCAGATGACGGAAACCGGCCGCCGCGAAGGCGCCGGCCTGGGCGGCCGGACTGTCGTTGAAGACCGTCGCCTGTGACATCTCGCCCTTGTAGAGGCGCACGCACTGGCCGCCCTTCAGATCGATGGCGGGGTAAAGCTCCATGCCGTCAGCTCGCTTCCAGATCCTTGCTGTAGAAATAGCCTTCGACATACTCGCCGTTGACCCGTGCATACTTCGCCTTGGTCGCCCAGCGCTGGAACCCGCGGCCTTCATAGAGCGCGATCGCCGCGTGCTGGCTGGCGCGCACGTCGAGATCCAGCACCCGGTAGCCGTGCGCCCGGGCGGACAGCTCGATCTCGTGCAGGAGACCCCGCGCAAGGCCGTGGCCGCGCGCATAGGGCGCGACGAAGAAGGTCGTCACCTGGGCGATATGGGCCCCGGCCTCGTTGTTCGGATAGGGCTTCACCAGCTGGCCGGTACCGACGATGCGGCCGTCGAGCCGGGCGACATAGAGTTCCCGGACCGGCACCAGGAGGACGCCCTTCCAGTATTTCTCCAGCGATTCGCGTGGCGGCGGTTTCAGCCAGCCGAATCCGTTGCCGTCGATGATGGCCTGTTCGGTGGCTTCGCAGATGTCGAAGAGATCCGCCTTGCTGAACTTCGTCAGGCGTTCGATCGACGCCTGAACGGCGCTGTGCTCCATCGCTTCCTCTTGTTTCCCGATCGCTCCGGACTCAGGGCTGCCACGCCAGGAAATTGGCGATCAGCCGGAGTCCGACGGTCTGGCTTTTCTCGGGATGGAATTGTGTTCCTACCATATTGTCGCGGCCGATCATCGCGACAACGGGCCCGCCGTATTCTACCTCGGCTATGCCGTCGGCGGGATTGTCGAGCGCGAAACGATAGCTGTGCACGAAATAGGCGTGATCGCCGTCCGCGATCCCGTCGAGAAGCGGATGATCGCGACGCCGGGCAAGCTCGTTCCAGCCCATGTGCGGCACCTTCAGGTCCGGGTCGCTCGGTGCGATCGGCACGACCGCGCCCGGAATCCAGCCGAGCCCGGCGACGGTGCGATGCTCGCGCCCCTCGCCGGCCATCAGCTGCATGCCGACGCAGATCCCGAAGAACGGCCGTCCGCGCACGCGGACAGCCTCCTCGAGCGCCTCGACCATTCCGTCGAGCGCCATCAGGCCGGCACGGCAGTCGGCGAAGGCACCGACACCCGGCAGCACGATGCGGTCGGCCGCGGCGACATCCTCGGCCCGCGCGCTGACCACAACCGGCATTGTCAGGCCCTGCTCGCGGGCCGCGCGTTCGAACGCCTTCGCCGCCGAGCGCAGGTTGCCCGAGCCGTAATCGACGATCACGACGCTCATGACGCCCCCCGTGCCCAGACCCGGAGCGGCGTCGACAGGTCGATCAGCCGCTGTTCGGCCGCGCCGATATCGCGGCCGCCGACGACGCCGAGTTCCCGGTAGCCGCGACGGCCGAGCGTCCAGCGCCGGAGGTCGTTGGCGCTCATCGCGAACAGCAGGTTGAGTCCGAGCATTGCCAGCGAGGCGCCGTTGGTGTCGAGATGCAGGAGTGGCACAGCGAGCGAGAGCGCCGACGACAGGATGACGAACAGCAACGCCACCAGCCAGAGCCGGTGATAGAGCGCCCAGAGCGGCGGCACGAGGAGTGCCCACCAGGCAAATCCCTCGCGCACGAGGACGAGGCCATCGCCGTCCAACGGGCGGCCCGGCCGATAATGTGCCGTGTAGATCCGCATCTTCAATCCGTCCGTGCGGCGCCGCCTCAGAGGCTGCCGCCGAGCACGCCCTTGGTCGAGGGTACCGCGTCGGCGCGGCGCGGGTCGATCTCGAGACCGGCGCGAAGCGCCCGCGCCAGTGCCTTGTAGCAGCTCTCGATGATATGGTGATTGTTGGTTCCGTAGAGGGTCTCGACATGGAGCGTGATCCCGGCCGCCTGCGCGAAGGCCTGGAACCACTCCTTGAACAGTTCCGTGTCCATCTGGCCGAGCTTGTCGCGGCTGAAGTCGACGCGCCAGATCAGATAGGGGCGGTTCGAGATGTCGAGGGCGACCCGCGTCAGCGTCTCGTCCATCGGGATCAGCGCGTCGCCGTAGCGACGGATGCCGGTTCGATCGCCAAGCGCCTTGGCCACCGCTTCGCCGATGGCGATGCCGCTGTCCTCGGTCGTGTGGTGATAGTCGATATGGAGATCGCCCTTGGCCCGCAGGGTGATGTCGATCAGGCTGTGCCGCGAAAGCTGCTCCAGCATGTGATCGAGGAACCCGATTCCGGTTTCCACATCATAGACACCGTTGCCGTCGAGATTGATCTCGACAGTGATGTCGGTTTCCTTGGTCTTGCGTTCGATGCGCGCCTTGCGCATGGGCCGTCTCCGGACAGGTACCAGTCAAGCAGCGCCCATATAGCAGGAAGTCCGGAGAAGTGCACGCCGGCAAAGAGGGCGGGGTGACCGTCAGGAACGGCCCTTGTCCCCGCCCTCCGCCTTGCGGACCGCTTCATCGGCGGCGGCAACCGCGAAATCGATACGGTCCGCAAGCTCTCTGAAGTCCGCCGCCCGGGCGTCGATCCGGACGTAAAGGAGAAGTTCGCGAATGGCGCGCGCGGTCCGCTGGTGTCCTTCCCCGGCCGTTTCCCGGCCTGGCCCGGCCCCGAACCCGTTCACCGCCTGTCCTCCGGACATGGTCCCGTCCTTTCCCGCCATCCGCCGCCGCATACCCATCCGCTGCAGATAGGACGCTCCCGCGCAGCCGTTGTGACGGGGACCGCGCCCTTGATCGGGCGCGCGGGCCGCCTAAATCTGCGTGGTGGTTGTTTCGCCGCCCGCGCACCCTTTATAAGAATCACTCCTCCCGACAATCGAGACCGAGGTACCACCGTTGAGTGAGCAAAGCTGGCATGGCACGACGATCCTCTGCGTTCGTAAGGACGGCCGGGTCGTCGTCGCGGGCGACGGGCAGGTCAGTCTCGGCCAGACGGTGATCAAGTCGAACGCGCGCAAGGTAAGGCGCATCGGCAAGGGTCAGGTGATCGTCGGTTTCGCCGGCGCGACCGCCGACGCCTTCACGCTGTTCGAACGCCTCGAGGCCAAGCTCGAGAAGCATCCCGCGAATCTGATGCGTGCGGCCGTCGAACTCGCCAAGGACTGGCGCACCGATCGTTACCTGCGCCGGCTGGAAGCGATGATGGCCGTCGCCGACACCGAGACCAGCCTCGTGCTGACCGGCAACGGCGACGTGCTGGAGCCCTCGGACGGCCTGATCGGGATCGGCTCCGGCGGCAACTACGCGCTCGCCGCGGCCCGCGCGCTTATGCCGATCGACGGCCTGTCGGCCGAGGACGTGGCGCGCCGCGCGATGGCGATCGCCGGCGAGATATGCGTCTATACGAACGACCAAATCACCCTTGAAAGCCTCTGAGTCCCGATGTCCGAATTCACACCGCGCGAAATCGTCCACGAGCTGGACCGCTATATCATCGGCCAGAAGGACGCCAAGAGGGCGGTCGCGATCGCGCTCCGCAACCGCTGGCGGCGCCAGCAGCTGCCGGACGACCTGCGCGAGGAAGTACTGCCGAAGAACATCCTGATGATCGGCCCGACGGGCGTCGGCAAGACCGAGATCTCCCGGCGGCTCGCCCGTCTCGCCCAGGCCCCGTTCCTGAAGATCGAGGCGACCAAGTTCACCGAGGTCGGTTATGTCGGCCGCGATGTCGAGCAGATCATCCGCGATCTCGTGGAGATCTCGATCGGCATGACGCGCGAACTGAAGCGCAAGGAGGTTCGCGCCCGGGCCGAACTCGCAGCGGAGGAACGCGTGCTGGACGCGCTGGTCGGCGAACGCGCCTCGCCGGACACGCGGCAGAAGTTCCGCGCCCGGTTGCGCCAGGGTGAACTCGACGACAAGGAAATCGAGATCAGCGTCCAGGATCAGGGCGGCGGCCTGCCCACCTTCGAGATTCCCGGCATGCCCGGGGCCCAGATGGGGATGCTCAATCTCAACGACATTTTCGGCAAGGCGATGGGCGGCCGCTCGAAGCCGAAGCGGCTCAAGGTCGGCGAGAGCTACAGCGTCCTGATCGACGAGGAGAGCGACAAGCTGCTGGACCAGGAGGCGCTCGTCCGGGACGCGATCGAGGCGGTCGAGAACAACGGGATCGTCTTCCTCGACGAGATCGACAAGATCACGGCGCGCTCGGAGCGGACCGGAGCCGATGTCAGCCGCGAAGGCGTGCAGCGCGATCTGCTGCCGCTGATCGAGGGCACGACGGTTGCCACAAAGCATGGCCCGGTCAAGACCGACCACGTGCTTTTCATCGCCTCGGGCGCCTTCCAGCTCGCCAAGCCGTCCGACCTGCTGCCCGAGTTGCAGGGCCGGCTGCCGATCCGGGTCGAACTCGACGCGCTCACCAAGGACGACTTCCGTCGCATTCTCTGCGAGCCGGAAGCGAGCCTGATCAAGCAGTATGTGGCACTGCTCGCGACCGAGAGCGTGACGCTCGACTTCACCGACGATGCGATCGACGAGATCGCCCGCATCGCCGCCGAGGTCAATGCGACGGTCGAGAATATCGGCGCCCGGCGGCTGCATACGGTGCTCGAGCGCGTGCTCGACGAGATCAGCTTCTCCGCCACCGACCGCGGCGGCGAGCAGGTCCGCGTCGATGCCGCCTACGTGCGCGAGCACCTCGGCGACATCGTCGGCGACACCGACCTGAGCAAGTTCATCCTCTGACCGCCATGCGATCGCCGGGTTGCCCGGACGGGTGTTACTCGACCGGATCGTCCAGCATGTGACGGCCTTCCGCGTCGTCGAGCTCGAGAACCCAGAGATCGGGATCGCGACCGACCTGCCGGTCGATATAGGCATCCGCCTCGGGCTCGGCGACCGGCTCCGGCCCGGTCGCCCGATGCCAGACTCGGTTGCCGTCAAGGTCGCGTGCCTGGCTCAAGACGGCAACCCCCGCCCCCTGAAAGTTGAGCTTGATCAGCACCGTCCCGGCATGGTCGTCGCCATGACGGACGACCACGGCCATCATGCCGGCCGCGAACCAGCGCCGGATCTGCGCCTTCACCCAGATCTCCGTGCGTAGGCGGACCTCGCTCACTCGACTTTCTCCCCGACCGGCGCGAAGACCGCCTGCGGCCTGGCGATACCCTTCAGGGAGAATTCGCCAAGTGCCTCGTAGCGGCCGCCGGAGCAGGCGGCGAAATCGGCTGAGACCAGCAGCGGGCGACCGAGCGCCAGGGAGAGCCCCTCGATCCGGCTGACCAGATTGACGGCCGCGCCGATCACGGTGAAATCGAGCCGCGCGGGCGCGCCGATGTTGCCGTAGTGGACATCGCCGATGTGGAGCGCGAGCCCGTGGCCGATGGCCGGCTGGCCGATATCGCCACGGCGCCGGTTGAGCGCCGCCATGTCGCCCGTCGCCTCGACGGCGGCGGCAAGCACCCGGGCGCAAGTCTCCGCCTCGGTCTCGCCATCCCGTGGCGGAAAGATCGCCAGCATCGCGTCGCCAATGAATTTCAGGACTTCACCGCCGGCCTCGGCGACGGCGCCCGCCATGACCTCGAAATAGTCGTTCAGGGCGGCAATCACGCGGTCCGCCGGCTGGCGCTCGGAAAGCCCGGTGAAGTCCCGCATGTCGCAATACCAGATGGCGGCGTGGATCGACCGGCCCGAGCCGCGGACAATCTCGCCGGAGAGCACCTGGCGGCCGGTCTCGTGCCCCAGATAGGTATCGAGAAGCACCCGGGACAGCGTTTTCAGCCACTGCAGCTCAAGGAGCGGGACAAGCGTCGCCACTGCATCGCGGATCTCGTCCAGTTCGCTGTCGTCGAAGCCGCCGGGCCGTCGCGTGGCGAAGGTGAACGCGTTCGTCTTGCCGTCGCCGAACGGCACGGGCAGCACGATGTAGTCGGTGATCCCCTCTTCCAGGAGATCGGTCAGGATCGGGAAATCCAGCAGCGGCGCATCGCCTTCGAGACTCCGGCGCACCTCGCCGTGACCTTCGAAGATCAGGCGGATAGGGCTGTTCATGTAGACCGGATTGCGCTGCGCGCCATGCGGCCGCCGGATCTCGCGCAGGCCTGGCTCCTCCGGGCGCCAGAAATAGAGCGCGACGGTATCCTGCGGATGGAGCGTCTGCACCACGTAGGACGCCCGGACGAGCGGCAGGCCGCTGTCGAGCAGGCGGCGGCAGAAGGCCTCGAGCAACGCCTCGGTGCCGTCGAGGTAGCGGCCTTCGGCGATCAACCAGTCGGCCACCCGTCCGAACGCCCGGTGGTCTTCCGGCCGGTCGCCGGCGTCGTTCGGGGTTACGCGGGAATCCGTCATGCCGCGCACGATGCCAGCGCCGTGGGTCCGGGGCAAGGCGCCCGATCCCGGCCGGGCGAAAAGCCGGCTCGCAACCGGGACTTGCTGAATCCGGAATGCTTCGGCGCTACACTGGCCTGCACCTGCACCAGCCGGAGTCCCGGGACGCCATGCGCCGTAAGATCCTGAACATGCTGTTGACGCTTGCCTTCGCCGCCATCGTCCTGCTCGGCTATGCCGCCGGACGGGGCTGGATCGAGGGCGAGCCGGTCGATGAATCGGTCCATCAGAATGTGCACCGGTAGATGGCCGGGGAAAACCGGGCGACGTTGCCCGGCGAGAAAGCCATGACATCGGACAGGACGGCGACGCGACGGGATATCGAAGAGCTGGCCGGCGGGATCGAAGCAGTCCAGAAAGCAGAGATCATGGCGCTTGGCACCACGCTTTCCGAACTCGGGCAGGCGCTCGCCTGGGCAGCCGGGGAAGGCGACGCGACGGACAGGGACCGCCTTCCGCTGGCTGGCCGCGCGGCGCAAGTCCACAGGATCCTGACCCTGCCGTTCGCTTTCGACGAAGAGGAATAGGCCGGTCAGGCCTCGGCGCTCTTCAGCGCGCTCTTCAGGTCGGCGACATGCATCGGCTTGCTGAGCGTGGAGACCTCGAAGATGCCGCGCGATTTTCCGAGCAGTTCCGCGGAGCGCGCATAGGCGGGATTGTATCCGGTGACGATCAGAACCCGGGCCTGGTTGCGCCGCTTGATGAGCCAGTCGATGATCTCGATGCCGTCCCGCTCCGGCATGACGATATCGAGGACGATCATGTCCGGCTCGAACTCGAGATAGGTTTCCTCGAACTTCCGCGGATCGCTGATCACCAGGACCGAGAAATCGAGACTCTCCGCGACCCGCCTCACGAAATCGCCGAAATCCGGCTCGTCGTCCATCACCAGTAGCCGCGGCATTCCGTCACCGAATCAGTGTCTTGTCGAATTATCGGGTGCTAGCAAGCATATTGACAAGCAGATTACAAGACCGGCGACCGGGTCCAGGGTCGCGGGTGCCGGCAAGCGGCATGCGGGCGGTCCGAGCGCGCCTTATTTCCGGCGCGCGACGACCCGGCTGGCGGGAACGGTCATCCGGATCGTGGTCCCCACATGGATCTCGCTTTCGATGGTCAGGCTGCCGCCATGACGCTCCATCAGGGTGCGGGCAAGCGGCAGCCCGAGACCGGAACCCTGGTGACGCCGTGACATCGAGCTGTCGACCTGCCCGAAGGGCGTGAGCGCGACATCGATATCGCCCGCCGACATGCCGATCCCGTTGTCGCTGACCGCGACCGACCAGCCGCCATCGTCGCACGGTGCGACGGTGATCGCGACCACGCCGCCGGCCGGCGTGAATTTCACCGCATTCGAGAGCAGGTTGAGCAGAACCTGCTTGAGGTGCCGATGGTCGGCGCGCAGCAGCGGCGCATCGCCGGGCAGATCGAGGCAGATCGACAGGTCCGCCTCGCGTGCGCGCTCTCGGATCAGGCGGACGCAGGCATCGACGGTCTCGCTCAGCGGCTGCACCGCCTCGTGCAGCTGGAACTTGCCGGCCTCGAGCTTCGAGAGGTCGAGGATGTCGTTGATGATGTCGAGCAGATGCTTGCCGCTCGTATAGATGTCGCCGGCGTACTCCAGGTAGCGCGGCTCTCCGATCGGGCCGAAGAGCTGGTCGCGCAGGACCTCCGAAAAGCCGATGATGGCATTGAGCGGGGTTCGCAGCTCATGGCTCATGTTGGCCAGGAACTCGCCCTTTGCCCGATTAGCCAGTTCCGCCGCTGCCTTGCTCTCCCGGAGCTGGCGTTCGTAGAGTTTCCGTTCGGTGATGTCGCGGGCAACGATGAGCAGCAGGTCCTCGCCGCCGAAGTCGAGCGTTTCGACGCTGTAGGCGATTTCCAGACGGCTGTCGTCGGCGCGCCGGATCGTCGCTTCGCGATCGACCACCCGGCCCTTGGCGAGGATATCGGCGAGGATCGCGTCCCTTTCGCCCTGATCGACCCAGATGCCGAGTTCCTGCGAGGTATGCCCGATGACCTCCTCGCGGCGATAGCGAAGGGTCTCGAGGAAGGTCCGGTTGATCGAGATGAAACGGCCGTCCGATCGCCGGGTCAGCGTGATGATCTCCGGACTGCTGTCGAAGACCTTCGCGAGGAGCTGCTCGGAATTCCGCCGTTCCTCCTCGGCCGCCTTGCGGGTTGTGATATCGAACAGATTGACCAGCAGCGCATCGTTGCCGCGCCAGTTGATGACCGCCGCCCGGCAATCGACCCAGATAACCACGCCGTCGGCGCGGATCAGCCGCATCTCATACTGAACCGGCGCCCGCAGGCCGGCCATTCGCGCCTTGTAACGCTCGTCGATCATGGCGCGGTCGTCGGGATGGATGAAGTCCAGGACGGAGTCCATTTGCATCACCGCCTGCCGGTCGGCCATCCCGAGCAGGGCCGCGGTCGCCCGGTTGGCATAGAGCGGCTGGCCGTTCCGGTGGACGACCGTCGCATGCACAGATTCCTCGACGATCCGTTCGAACTCGTGCTCGCTGCGGCGCTCGTCCGAGAGATCGCGAAGGACGATGCAGAATCCGTCCCGGGCGCCCCGGGAATCGAAGCGCGGCGTCGCCCGGCATTCGAAGCAATGCCAGGTCACGCCATCGAACGACAGGATGCTCTGCCACACGCTCGGCGCCATGCCGGCGCGCAGCGCCTTCACGATATCGGCGACGAACGCGGCGTCCTCGCGATGCACGAGGTCGCTGAAGGCGCGGCCGACCAGGCCTGGCGCCGGGGCAGCGCCGAACGGCGAGCCGACGATCTCGCCCCGGCCGTCGACGACCAGGCAGAGTTCGCGGCTCAGACCCGCCAGCAGTGCGGCGTCTTCGCCTGCTACGTCGCCAGGCCGGCATGCCACCGGCGATCGAGTGGGACTTTTCGTCATGTCGCGCGACGACACCTCGTGACCCCTGAACATCGACCGAGACTAGCCCGAATTCGTTAAGGAAGTCGTCCTGTCATGAACGGTCCGGACGGTGACACCGGTACTGTCACGCCGTCACGACCAGTTCGGCGGCCGCGCACCGCAGGATAGCACTTGAGAACAAGACAATATATGCACAGTTGCAGGAACCGCGCGTCAACGCCCGGCCCACGGAATGTCGAATGTCGTAAATCGGGATTTCGGTGATGCGAGCCGGTCAGCTCGCCAGGCCATCGGGAAATGGCGCACCCGGCACGATTCGAACGTGCGACCTCTGCCTTCGGAGGGCGAAGGTCTATGGAATAGCGACTTTCCGGTACGGCTCTTAACCCATACAACACAACGGTTTAATCCGTTAGACATTCTGCATGTTGCGCCTTGTTTGATTGCTGGCGATTGCTATATGATTGCTGGCAATCGGAGGGTGAGATGCAGGCTAGGATCACGAAGCGGAGCGTCGACGGAGCCAAGCCGGGCGAGCGGGATCAGTTTCTGTGGGACTCAGACGTTCGGGGCTTCGGCGTGAAGGTGACGCCAGCAGGGCGCCGCGTGTTCGTTCTCCAGTATCGCCAGCATGGCCGGGTTCGGCGCTATACCATCGGCACCTATGGAAGCCCGTGGACGCCTGAGCAGGCGCGTGCGGAAGCGGTTCGCCTCCTCGGTCGAGTCGGCGACGGGCGCGACCCCGGCACAGAGAAGCAGGCAGAGAAAACCGCCGAGACGGTGGCCGAACTCTGCGACCTCTACCTTTCGTCCGACGGATGCGAAAAGAAGAAGGCCAGCACCCTCGCCACTGACCGGGGCCGGATCGAGCGCCACATCATTCCCTTGCTCGGCCGAAAGCGCGTGAAGGACGTAACGACCGGCGACGTGAATCGCTTCATGACGGATGTCGCCAAGGGCAAGACCGCCGCGACCATCAAGACCGGACCACGCGGACTTGCGCGGGTGACGGGCGGCGAAGGCACAGCTCGGCGGACGGTCGGCCTGCTCGGAGGCATCTTCACCTATGCCGTCGAGAAAGGCATGCGGCCGGACAACCCCGTCCGGGCTGTGAAAAGGTCGCGCGACGGCGAGTCGGATCGTTCCCTGTCGACCGAGGAACTTGCGCGGCTCGGCGATGCACTCAAGACCGCCGAGTCTGAAGACGCGAACCCCTACGCCATCGCCGCGATCCGCCTGCTGGTGCTGACCGGCTGCCGCAAGTCTGAGATCCTCACCGCGCGATGGACCGATGTCGATTTCGAGGCCGGACAACTCCGCCTTGCGGATAGCAAGACCGGCCCGAAAAAAGTTCCGCTCGGTGCCCCGGCGCTGGAACTGCTGGCCGCGCTGCCGCGTATCGCGGGCAATGAGTATGTCTTGCCGGGCGGAAAAGACGGTCACCATCTGGTCGGCCTGCCGAAGGTCTGGCGCAGGGTTCGCGACAGCGCCGGGCTGAATGACGTTCGCCTTCACGATCTCCGCCATTCCTTCGCCAGCGTCGGCGCCGCGGCAGGGATGAGCCTGCCGCTGGTCGGCAAGCTGCTGGGCCACCGCGACCCGAAAACGACGGCGCGATACGCGCATATCGGAGCGGACCCGGCGCGGGCCGCCGCCAATCGGATTGCCGGAGAGATCGCCCTTTCGCTGGCCGGGGTGCCGTTTGGGCACAAAAAAAAATCGGCGAGTTACCGGGTCGACTAGCAAAACTCTCGGTTTTCAGACTTTTCGAATGTCATTTAGTTATGGTTCCGGAAGTCTCCTAATCATACAATTGCGGGTGAAGGGGTTGCATAACGCAACCCCAGAACGGATGGAGTAACCGCAGTTGTCGAAACGCTATTTACCTACCCACTTGGCGGCCGATTATTGTAGCTCGACCAAATCTACCTTCGAGAAGTACCGCCTCACCGGCGAGGGCGCGCCCTACATCAAGCTGGGCCGCCGCGTCGTCTATGATGTCGCCGATCTCGATGCCTGGCTGCATAGCCGACGTCGGAACTCGACATCGGAGGCGGCCTGAGCGACCGCAATGCACCCTTCAGAAAAGCGACAACCCCGGCTTGCTTGCAGGCTCGGCCGGGGCTGTCTTTTCCGATGTCCCCTCGCAAGGAATCAGAAACATGAAAGTAGACTATCCGCGAAACATTGCCAACCTGCCCTTATTCCTCTGGGCCGATCTTCGGGACGCTTTCCCTGCATCGCCGGCCGAACGGTCTATTGGCCGCCGATATCGGGTCAATCCGCATCGGGCGCGACTCATCGCCGAACTCGCCGGCATCGGAGGCTCCCGATGAGTGGCCGTCTCACCGTCACGGCTGCCGTCACCGACCACGCCGGCAGCCGGGAAATCGCGGTGCGCGGCCAGACGGCCAAGGCGCTCCTGGCGCTGGTCGAGAGCGGCCGCAAAGGCGCGACGGCGGCCGATGTCGCTGGTTGGGCCTATCGGTTCGCGGCCTACTGCCACGACCTGAAACGCAATCACGGCCTCGTCATCCGCACCGACAGGGAACCGCACCCCGGCGGCTGGCACGGGCGGCACGTCCTTGAAAGCCGGGTCGCGATCCTGTCCGTCGACGGGATCGACGGAGACGCCTGATGGGCCGTCGAAGAAGAGGCGGCCGTGTCGATGCAACGGGCCGGACTGCCGGCGAGCAATTCTTTGCCGTCCCGTACCGCATGGCGAAGAGCATCGCCTGGCGGAGTTTGTCAGGCCCGGCGCTGAAGGTCTGGGTCGAGCTTCGCACGCGGTATAACGGCAAGAACAATGGCGACCTCTCCTTGAGCTTCGAGGACGCGGCACGGCTGCTCAGCCTGTCGAAATCGACCGTCGGCCGGGCCTACGCGGAACTCGAACAGAAAGGCTTCATCCAGAAGACGAAGCAAGGTCAATGGTACGGCCGCATGGCGACAACGTGGACGGTCACAGACCGCGCGCACCAAGGGCATCAAGCGACGAACGACTGGCGTTACTGGCGACCGCCCGACGAAAAGGCGAAATCCCGTAGTCGGTACCCCTGCGGGACGGTGAGGGGCGGCGACGGCCCCGTCAGCGTACCGAGTAACTGAACTATGTCCCGCTTTGGTACTCGTCAGCCGGCATGAAGCGTCGGTGATGGGTACCGACGCGGGACACCTTTATCTACCAGAGGGGGCGGGTATTACCCCCGGTTTCGCAGTTGATTTCGGCAGAATGCTGGACAGGGTGAGATAGTGGGCGGCCTGGGATCAGGAAACCGGATGCAGATCGGCCGGTCGACCGTCGAGCAATCGCTGGTCCTCCGGATCGACACGCTGCGGCGCGACCGCCTGCTGCGGCCGGGGCTGGCATGGCAGGGCACGCTGGTCTGGCGCCGCGTCCCGAGTGGCGAGGAGACGGCCAGCGTCGCATACCGGGCGTACATGCTCGATGGCGAGGCGAAACGGCTTGAACTGCGTTACGCCGTCAACGGCGAGTCGCGGTTCCAGTCGATCCCGCTTGAATGGACGCGGCCGGGTTTCGGGGGACGGCGCTGGTGGTTCATCTGCCCGGTATCGGGGCGGCGGGTCTCGACGCTGATGCTGCCGCCCGGCGGCGACCTCTTCGCCGCTCGGCAGGCATGGGGCCTCGCCTACCAGAGCCAGCGCGAAAACGCCTATGACCGCGCCATTAGCCGGGCGCAGAAGATCCGAATGCAACTTGGCGGCGACCCCTCGCTGGCGGCGCCCTTTCCGCTACGGCCGAAGGGAATGCACCGACGCACATACAGGCGGCTGATGTCTATGGCGCTTGCCGCTGAAGAGTGGGGCATGACCGGGATGATGAACTGGTGTCAGCGCCGCATGGGTGGCCACCCGCTCTGACGCTGCGGCGACCCGGCACCGATTTCACATCCGCGCGATTGCTATTTGATTGCTGGGTGGAAAGTGAGCGAGCCGGTCAGTTCGCTAAGCCATTGAAAAGAATGGCGCACCCGGCACGATTCGAACGTGCGACCTCTGCCTTCGGAGGGCAGCGCTCTATCCAGCTGAGCTACGGGTGCTGAATCGCGCCCTGTTTAACGCATGGCCGGGCCCATGGCAATCGCCGGCGTATCGATCTTTCACGATCCGCTTTCGGGCAACTCCGTGACCGGGCGGCAGCGGTCGCGCGCGTTCGCCATGCAATTTAGCAATTGACGATATCTTAACGAATTCGCGCGACCCTGCAGGCGAGGAGGACCGTGTCGGCCATGAAACGGCTGTTTGTCCTTTACGCGACGATCGCGCTCTGCACCTTCCTGGTCCAGGGCATCACGGATCGTTTTGTCGCCCGCTGCGACTTCGACATGGCAGCCTGCGCGCTTCGCCTGCCCGGCTATTCGGCGAACGCCCTGCTCTGGCCCTATTACTGGCTCAATCACCTCGCATGAACGGGCATCGTCCCGAGCCGCCCTCCTTAACGAATCGTCAATCGCCGGTCACCTAACCTCGGACGTGCCATGACAAGCTTTTTCCGTCGCCGCGGCGCGATACCGACTGGGCCATCGAGATAGCGATCGACGAGACATACCGGCGGGAGCCCGTACTTCGGAAGCCGGTCCTTTCCCGCGCCGACACGAAGACCGCTCCGCCTAGGCGGGGCGGCGAGGAGACGTCCTATCGCTCCTTCTTCGACGATGCGGATGTCGGCATGTATCGCTCGTCGCCCGACGGGCGCATGCTGATGGCGAACCGGGCGCTGGTTCAACTCAACGGCTACGATACCGAGCAGGAACTGCTCGACGCGGTCGGCGACATCTCGCGGGAATGGTATGTCGATCCGACCCGGCGGGATGATTTCAAGCGCCTGCTTGAAACCGAGGGACGGGTTCGCGGCTTCGTTTCCGAGGTCTATCGTCACAAGACACGCGAACGGATCTGGATCACCGAAACCGCCCATTGCCAGTATGACGCGGACGGGAACACGATTCTCTACCAGGGCACGGTTCAGGACGTGACCGCCCAGGTGACGGCCGAGATCAAGCTGCGCGAGAGCGAGGAGCGCCTGCGCGACCTGGCGACCACGACGCCGGTGCCACTGTTCGTTACCCGTCTGTCGGACGGTGAGCTTCTCTATGCCAACGACCAGGTCGGGCCGGCCTTCGGACTGGCGCCCGACGAGATGGTCGGTCGGCGGATCAGCGACTTCTATGTCGATCATGCCGACCGCAAGGCCATGCTGGAGCGCCTGAACGAGGAAGAGCATCTGACCGGCGTCGAGATCCGCTTCCGGCGCGCCGACGGCAGCGAGATCATCGCGATCAACTCCATGACCCGGACGCACTATTACGGCGTACCCGCGATCATCGGCAGCTTCATCGACATCACCGATCGCCGACGCAGCGAGGCCTCGGCCAGGGAGACCCGCCGCCGGCTCGCCGCGCATCTGGAAAGCACGCCGCTCATCGCCATCGCCTGGGACATGGAACTGAGGACGACCGAATGGAACCGGGCGGCCGAGCGGATCTTCGGTTACAGCCGCGCCGAGGTCATCGGACGCAACATCTTCGAACTGATCGTCCCGCCGGATGCGCGTGATCAGGTCTACCGCATGCTGCGATCCATCATGCAGGACGGTTCCGATGCGGAAAGCACCAATGCCAACGTCACCAAGGACGGGCGCACCATCATCTGCCAGTGGAACAACAACCGGCTGCTCGACACCGACGGCAACCCGATCGGCGTGGCGGCGATCGCCCAGGACGTGACCGAGAGCGAGCGGGCGCGCGAGGAACTGCGCCAGGCCAAGGAACTGGCCGAGAGCGCAAGCCGCGCCAAGAGCGACTTCCTGGCGAACATGAGCCACGAGCTCCGCACGCCGCTGAACGCGATCATCGGTTTCTCGGAGGTCCTGAAGAACGAGCTCGTCGGGCCGATCGGCTCACGGAAATACCTCGAGTATGCCGAAGACATTCATGACAGCGGCAGCCACCTTCTCGGCGTCATTAACGACATCCTCGACATGTCGAAGATCGAGGCCGGGAAGACCCAGCTCCTCGAAAGCGAGTTCGAGGCCCTGCATGCGATCGAGCCCTGCATCCGCCTGGTCCGGGAACGGGCCGAGGCGAAGGCACTGACCCTCGAGGTCAACGATCGGAGCAACGGCATGCTCCTCTGGGCGGACGAACGGCTGTTCCGCCAGATCATGCTGAACCTGATGACCAATGCGGTGAAATTCACACCCGATCACGGCCGGATCGACGTCTCGCTGGCCCCCGGACGCGAGGGCGGGCTGATGGTCCGGGTGACCGACAACGGCATCGGGATTGCCGCAAGGGACCTGCAGAAGGTCATGGAGCCCTTCGGCCAGGCCGAATCCAGCTTCACGCGCTCATTCGAGGGCACCGGCCTTGGCCTGCCGCTCGTCAAGTCGCTGATCGAGCTACACGGCGGCCACTTCGAGCTGGAAAGCGAACTGCATGTCGGCACCGTCGCGACCGTCGTCTTCCCGGGGGAACGGCTGCGCCCGCCGCACAAGGCGCAGATTCACAGTTTCAGCCGCGTCAGCGGCGGGTGAGCTGCAGGAAGGCGTCTTCCAGGTCCGCCTCCTCGGTCGACAGGTCGACGATCTCCAGGCCGGCCGCCTGGACCCGGGACAGCACCTCGCCGATCGCGGTCGCGCTGGGCCGGTAGTCGAGCTTCACGATATTCGGATCCGGCAGGCTCGCGCCGAGCGTGGCAAGCCCCTCCGGCAAGATCTCGAGCGGCTCGCGGATCCTGATCTTCAGGCTCTTGCTGTCGAGGCGCTGGACCAGTGTCTCGGTCCGCTCGCAGGCGACCACCTTGCCGCGGTCGATGATCGCGATCCGGTCGCAGAGCTGCTCGGCCTCCTCGAGATAGTGGGTGGTCAGCAGGACGGTGACGCCGCCGACATTCAGTTCCCGGATATATTCCCAGAGCTGCTGGCGCAGCTCGACATCGACGCCGGCGGTCGGCTCGTCGAGGATCAGCACGGCGGGCCGGTGAACCATCGCCTTGGCGACGAGCAGGCGCCGACGCATGCCGCCCGACAGCGAGCGCGCATAGGATTCCGCCTTGTCGGTCAGGCCCATGGCGGCGAGGATCCGGTCGGTCTGCCGTTCCGACTTGCGAACGCCGTACAGCCCGGCCTGGAATTCCATCGCCGCGCGCGGCGTGAAGAACGGGTCGATATTCAGTTCCTGCGGAACCACGCCGATCGCCCGGCGCGCCGCCCGCATCTCGCGATCGATGTCGTGGCCGGCGATACGCACGCTGCCCTCGGTACGGGCGACCAGCCCGGCGAGGATATTGATGAAGGTCGACTTGCCGGCACCGTTCGGGCCGAGCAGCGCGAAGAATGAGCCTGCGGGAATGCTGAGATCGACACCGTCGAGGGCCGTCACCGGGCCCCGTCCGCCGCTGCCGCGATAGACCTTGCGAAGTCCGCGCACCTCGATCGCCGGCACGGCCTCGGCCGGCGCCTTCGCGGTTATGCTGTCGCCCGTCGCCGGGCGGCCGGTCTCGTTTCGCATGACATTCGCTGAAAAAAGGGGGGCTTCGCAGTTGCGTGCGGACCGCCAATGCATATCATCCGCCTGATCGGCCGGTCAATCGCGACCGCCGCCGGACCAGGCCTCCGACACCAGTCGCCGGGCCACGTCAGAGTGTGTCGACGGCAAAGGACCGAAACACCATGGAACCGCCCGAAATCATCGAAGTCGAAGCGCTGCGCGTCCCCTGCGACGGGGGCGGAACGCTCGGCCACCCGCGCGTCTTTCTCAATCTCGGCAACGACCACAAGGTCGACTGCCCCTATTGCGGACGCCGATTCGTGCTGAAGGAAGGCGCCGACGTCGGCGCCCATCACTGAACCCGTTCCCGGTGTCGCCGGGCGGCGGCCGACAAGAGGCAACATGATCGCAACGGACGCTGCCCGTCATCGCATCTACCTGGTTGACGGCTCGGGCTACATTTTCCGGGCCTACTATGCCCTGCCGCCGCTGACCCGGCCGGACGGCACGCCGGTCGGCGCGGTACTCGGTTTCTGCAACATGCTGCAGAAGCTGATCGACGACACCAAGGTCGACGGCTCGGTCAGCCACCTGGCGGTGGTCTTCGATTCAGCCCGGAAGACATTCCGGAACGACATCTACCCGGAATACAAGGCGAACCGGGAGGCGGCGCCGGAGGACCTGGTGCCGCAATTCTCGCTGATACGCGACGCGACGCGGGCCTTCAGCGTGCACTCGATCGAGCGCGAGGGCTACGAGGCCGACGATATCATCGCCACCTTCGTCGCACGGGCCCGGACGATCGGGGCCGAGGTCGTGATCGTTTCCTCCGACAAGGACCTGATGCAGCTCGTCGGCGACGGCGTCACCATGCTCGACCCGATGAAGAACCGGATCGTCGACCTCCCGGAGGTGCTGGAGAAATTCGGTGTGGCCCCCGACCGCGTGGTCGACGTGCAGTCGCTCGCCGGCGATTCGACCGACAACGTCCCGGGGGTTCCCGGCATCGGCATCAAGACCGCGGCCCAGCTGATCAACGAATACGGCGACCTCGAGAGCCTGCTCGCCCGGGCCGCCGAGATCAAGCAGCCGAAGCGGCGCGAGAATCTGATCGCCTTCGCCGAGCAGGCGCGGATCAGCCGGCAGCTGGTCGCGCTGGCCGCCGACGTTCCGCTGGAGGAGGGCTTCGACGGCCTGCTGGTCGCCGATCCCGATCCGGCGACCCTCGAAGGCTTCCTCGCCGAGAACGGCTTCAAGGCGCTGCTGGCGAAGGTGCGCAGCCGCAACGGGTCGCCGGCCGGGGCACTTCCGGCGGCCGCTCCGCCGGCGGGCAGCGATCCGGACCCTGTCGCCGGCGCCGCGGCGCCATCAGGCGGCGACGAGGCGCCCGCGCCATCCGACAGCGTCTACGAGCTGGTCCAGGATACCGGCGCGCTCAGGCGCTGGATCGCCGCTGCCTCGAAGGCCGGCGTTGTCGCCGTCGATACCGAGACCACGTCGCTCGACGCCATGCGGGCCGAGCTTGTCGGCGTGTCGCTGAGCGCCGAGACCGGGCGCGCCTGCTACATCCCGCTTGGCCATGTCGCGCCGGCGCCCACCGGCGAACTGGCCTTCGACGGGGGCGACAGCTCGATGCCGGAGGCGCCGAAGCAGATCGACCGGGACGAGGCCCTGGCGCTGCTCAAACCGATGCTCGAGGACCCGGCGATCCTCAAGGTCGGCCAGAACCTGAAGTACGACCTGCTGGTCCTGCGCCGCTACGGCGTCGACATCCGGCCGTTCGATGACACCATGCTGCTGTCGTTCACCCTCGACGCCGGCCGGCACGGCCATGGCATGGACGAGCTGTCGGAACTTCACCTCGCCCACAAGCCGATCGCCTTCAAGGATGTCGCCGGCAGCGGCAAGGCGATGAAGAGCTTCGCCGAGGTGCCGCTCGAACGGGCCTGCGACTACGCCGCCGAGGATGCGGACGTGACGCTCCGGCTCTTCCAGGTGCTGAAGCCCCGCCTGGCAACCGAGCATCTGGCGACCGTCTACGAGACGATCGAGCGCCCCCTGGCGCCCGTCCTCGTCGCGATGGAGGCTGCCGGAATCAAGATCGATTCCGGACAGCTCACCGCGTTGTCGTCCGATTTCGCGGGACGGATCGCCGAATACGAGAAGGAGATCCACGCGCTTGCCGGCGACGCCTTCAATGTCGGTTCACCGAAGCAGCTCGGCGAGATCCTGTTCGACCGGATGGGCCTTGAGGGCGGCAAGAAAGGCCGGAACGGCGCCTGGTCGACCGATGCCAACGTGCTGGAGAAGCTTGCCGCGGAGGGCCACGAGCTGCCCGCCCGCGTACTCGACTGGCGTCAGCTAGCCAAGCTGAAGAGCACCTACACGGACGCGCTTCAGAACCAGATAAACCCGCAGACAGGCCGCGTGCATACCTCCTTCGCGATGGCTGCGGCGGCGACCGGCCGGCTCGCCTCGACCGATCCGAACCTGCAGAACATCCCGGTTCGCACCGCCGAAGGCCGCAAGCTCCGCCGGGCCTTCATCGCCGAACCGGGCCACAAGCTGATCTCCGCCGACTACTCGCAGATCGAGCTCCGGCTGCTCGCCCATATCGCCGATATCGGATCGCTCAAGGCTGCCTTCCGCGATGGCCTCGACATTCATGCGATGACCGCCTCCCAGGTCTTCGGCGTGCCGATCGAGGGCATGGATCCGAGCGTCCGCCGTTCGGCCAAGGCGATCAATTTCGGCATCATCTACGGGATCAGCGCCTTCGGTCTCGCCCAGCAGCTCGGCGTGCCGCAGCGGCAGGCGCGCGACTACATCGACGCCTATTTCGAGAAATATCCCGGGATCCGCGCCTACATGGACCGGACCAAGGAATTCTGCCACCACCACGGCTATGTCGAGACGGTGTTCGGCCGGCGCTGTCACATCGGCGGGATCAACGACCGGAACCCGGCCAGGCGTGGCTTCTCGGAGAGAGCGGCGATCAACGCCCCGATCCAGGGCTCGGCCGCCGACATCATCAAGCGCGCGATGATCCGCATGCCGGAGGCGCTGGCGGCCGCCGGCCTGAAGGCGCGGATGCTGCTCCAGGTCCATGACGAACTGATCTTCGAGGCGCCCGAGGCGGAAGCCGAGGCGACCGCGGCACTGGTCACCAGCGTCATGGAGAAGGCGGCTCTGCCGGCCCGCGCGCTCAGCGTGCCGCTGACCGTCGATGCCGGGATCGGGGACAACTGGGGCGAGGCGCACTAGCCGGCCCCGCCTCGCGGGTCAGCGGGCGCGAACGCGGGACAGGCGGAATGGCCTCAGAGCAGGCCCTGCAGGACGCGGTCGGGCGGTGTATGGCCGTCGACGAAGGTCTTGATGTTGATGATGACCTTCTCGCCCATGTCGATCCGGCCCTCGATCGTCGCCGAGCCCATATGGGGCAGCAGCACGACCTGGGGAAGCTCCAGAAGCTTGGGATTCACCGCCGGCTCGTGCTCGAACACGTCGAGACCGGCGCCGGACAGGTCGCCCGCCCGCAGCATCCGGGTCAGTGCGTTCTCGTCGATGACCTCGCCGCGCGCGGTATTGACGATATAGGCATGCGGCTGGAGCAGTTTCAGCCGCCGCGCCGAAAGCAGGTGGTAGGTCGCCGGCGTATGCGGGCAGTTGATCGAGATGATGTCCATCCGCGCCAGCATCTGGTCGAGGCTTTCCCAGTAGGTCGCCTCGAATTCCTGCTCGACCGACTCGGGCAGCCGGTTGCGGTTGTGGTAATGGATCGAGAGGTTGAAGGCCTGGGCGCGGCGGGCGACCGCCTGGCCGATCCGGCCCATGCCGATGATCCCGAGCCGCTTGCCCGAGATCCGGCGTCCGAGCATGCCGGTCGGCGACCAGCCGGTCCATTCCCCGGTCCGCATCATGCGTTCGCCTTCCGCGAGCCGACGCGGCACCGCGAGGATCAGCGCCATCGTCATATCGGCGGTGTCCTCGGTCAGGACGCCCGGCGTGTTGGTCACGGTGATGCCCCGCTGGCGCGCCGTCGCGAGGTCGATGTGGTCGACGCCGGTACCGAAATTCGCGATCAGGCGGAGATTGGGGTTGGCCTGGGACAGGATCTTCGCGTCGACCCGGTCGGTGACGGTCGGCACCAGGATGTCGGCCTTGCGGACGGCTTCGATCAGGTCGTTCTGGCTGAGCGGCGTATCGTCGAGATTGAGGCGCGTATCGAACAGCTCCATCATCCGCGTCTCGATCGCGTCGGGGAGCTTGCGGGTGACGATAACGAGCGGCTTCTTCTGCGACATCTTTGGTGCTCCGGCTCCCGGTCCGCGGCGTTACCGCGACAATCACTTGTTCCGGCCCACGACCGGAGGCGCCTCTGTCTAGCAGATCGTCCGCGGGGTGACAATTGGACCGGCGCAAGCTTTCTGCCCAGCCTTGACCACTGAGCCTCCGGCGCGGCATAACCGCCAGCGACGGCCCGCAGCGCCGGCTGCATCCCCTATCGAATCCGAGCGCCGATGCCGAACCGCTTTATCCTCCTGTTGCTTGCAATCCTGGTCGCGTCCCTGTCCGGCCTGCCCGGCGCGAATCCCGCGCATGCCGAGGGCAAGCTGCCGCGCTTCGCCTCGCTCGGCTCGGACAAGGTCAACGTGCGGACCGGCCCGGGCAAGCGCTACCCGATCCAGTGGGTCTATGTTCGGGAAGGCCTGCCGGTCGAGATCATCGCCGAGTTCGAGCAATGGCGGAAGATTCGCGACGAGGAGGGCGACGAAGGCTGGGTCCATTCGAGCCTTCTCAGCGGCCGCCGCATGGTGACCTTCACCGAGACGGTGCGGGCGATGCGCCTGAAGGCCGATGCGGCGTCGCTGCCGGTGCTGTTTGCCCAGCCCGGCGTGCTGGCCGAACTGGAACGCTGCGACGGAGCCTGGTGCGCGGTCGCGGTCGGCGACCAGCATGGCTATGCCCGCCGCGAGCATCTCTGGGGCTTGCTTCCGGACGAGCGTTTCGATTGAGCCCCGGCTGGCCGCCGGAGCCCATCGTTCCGGTACCGCAACAGGCTGACTGGATCAGTCGAAATCTTCGGCCAGGCGGGCGCGTGTCACCGGGGTAAGCACGGCGCGGTGGCCGTAGGCGGGGTGCGAGATATCGAGCCCGATCTCGCCCTCACCGCTCCGGAAGGCGGCGATCTGCGCCTTGCTGAACGGAAAATGCAGGAAATGCACCGAGGAGGTCTTGCCGCTTTCCTTGGTCCGCTCGACATCCTCCTCCGGGATCGCCGCGACCCGCTCGCCGGCGACCAGGAAAGCGACACGATCCTCGATCCCGCCGAGTGCGTCGAGGACCCGCTTGCGACGGCGTTCGTCCTCGACCTCGATCATCATCGTCGCGATCAGTTCGCTACCGTTCGGGATCATCGTCGAATAGGCGGCGAGCTCGTCGGCAATCTGTGCCTCGCCGCCGCGCTCGATATAGAGCATCTCGTGAATCTGCAGCCACATGCTGTCGAAATTCTCGAAATAGAAGGTGATGTCGGGCCCGACATGGACCCGCCGCTCGCGCTTGACAGGCAGGATGCGCGCCTTGTGCTGCTTCCGCTCGGCGGCATAGGTCTCGATCGGGATGATATCGTCCCGGGTCAGGGTCCGTGACGGCATGATGACTTCCTCGTCGGTCCAGCGGAGTTCAATACCCGTAGGCTCGGGCAAGCAATTCGATCGGGTGGCTGGCGGCGGCCGGCGCCTTGACGTCGTCGCCGAGCCGTTCGAGCGCCTGCACAAGGTGGGCGCCGGCGAGCGGGCATTCGGACGCGACATGCGCCTTCGTCGCCTTGGCGATATTTCGGGCCGCGGGCTTGCCGATCTTCAGCGCGACCTCGAAATTCTCCTTCTTGATCCCCCATGAGCCACCATGACCCGAACAGCGCTCGACCAGGGTGACCTCTGTTTCGGGGATCAGCTTCAGCATCTCCTGCGCCTTTGGCCCCATGTTCTGGGCCCGGGCATGGCAGGCGAAATGCAGCGCAACACCGCCGTCGAGCGGTTTCAACCCGTCCGCCAGTCCCTGGCGCTTGGCGATGTCGACGACGAACTCGGTGATGTCGAAGCTCGCCTTGGCAAGCTTCGCGACCAGCGGGTCGTCGGGCAGGATCAGCGGCCATTCGAATTTCAGCATCAGCGCGCAGGACGGGACCAGCGCGACGATGTCATAGCCTTCGTCGATATAGCGTTCGAGCGCCGCGGCGACCGTGCGGGCACTCTCGGCAACACGATCGAGCTCGCCATGCTCCAGTTGCGGCATGCCGCAACAGCCGGGATACTCGACCACCGTCTCGACGCCATTCCGGGCCAGCACCTGGCGCGCCGCCTCGCCGATCGACGGACTGTTGTAGTTGGCGAAGCAGGTCGCATAAAGCACCGCCTTGCGGCCGGCGGCCGGCGCCGTGCGGTCGACCTCGATCGCCTGGGCCTCTGCCCGGGCCTTGAAGGTCTTGCCGTGGAATTCGGGCAGATGGGCATCGCGATGGATGTCAGCGACCTTTTCCAGGAGAGGTCGGGTCAGACGGTTGCCGGTGCCGGTCGCCCAGTTGGCGAGCGGCGCCACGGCGCCGGCAAGCTTGCCGTTGCGGTCGGTCTCGGTGAGCTGGCGGTCGACGAAGGAGATCTTGCCGGCGCGGGCTTCGGCGGCGCGGTAGCGCAACATCAGGTGCGGGAAGTCGAGGTTGAACTCGTGCGGCGGAACATAGGGGCATTTGGTCATGAAGCACATGTCGCAGAGCGTGCAGGCATCTACGACCGGCTTGAATCCTTCCGACGAGACGCTGTCGAGTTCGCCGCTGTCGGAATCGTCGATCAGGTCGAACAGGCGCGGGAAGGAATCGCAGAGATTGAAGCAGCGGCGGCAGCCATGGCAGATGTCGAAGACCCGGCGAAGCTCGGCATCGATCTTCTCGGCATCGTAGAAATCCGGGTTCTGCCAGTCGAGCGGATGTCGAACCGGCGCATCGAGACTACCTTCTCGCATGGCGCTGCCTCCTGTCGGACAAAGACGAAAGGAACCGAACGCACCGGCCCGCTCGGGCCGGTACGTCCGCGATCATCACCGATCCGGAAGCGGATCAGGCGTCGAGCGTGTCGAGCGCCTTCTGGAAACGACCGGCATGGCTCTTTTCAGCCTTGGCCAGCGTCTCGAACCAGTCGGCGATCTCGTCGAAACCCTCTTCACGGGCCGACTTGGCCATGCCCGGATACATGTCGGTGTATTCGTGGGTCTCGCCGACGATGGCCGCCTTGAGGTTGGCCGAGGTGGCGCCGATCGGCTCGCCCGTCGCCGGGTCGCCGACTTCCTCGAGAAACTCGAGATGACCGTGCGCGTGGCCGGTCTCGCCTTCCGCGGTCGAGCGGAACACGGCGGCAACGTCGTTGTAGCCCTCGACGTCGGCCTTCTGTGCGAAATACAGATAGCGCCGATTGGCCTGACTCTCGCCGGCGAAGGCTGCCTTCAGGTTTTCCTCGGTCTTGCTGCCCTTGAGTGACATCGAATTCCTCCTGGAGTTGATCGCACGCATCGGTCGGGCACGGAACCCGCGATGCACGATATGACAGGAGCGATAGTAGGGATGGCCCCGGGGGGTGTCAACAGCTTGGAACAGTTCAAAACTGTTCGCAACTAGACTGACAATACAAATGAAATTTGTATTTCAGCCCGCCTTTGAAACCCGGATGACCACGTCGACCCGGCTCACCTGCATGCCTTCCGGCGGAGCCGGCAGGCTGGTGATGCCAATGGCGTCGCCCGGGATATCGGCGAGGTCGCCGGTTCCCTCGAAGAAGAAATGGTGATGGGGTTCGGTATTGGTGTCGAAATAGGAGCGCGCGGAATCGACCACCACTTCGCGCAGCATTCCGGCGGCCGTGAACTGGTGCAGGGAATTGTAGATCGTCGCCAGCGAGACGCGGATGCTGGCACCCAGCGCTTCCTCGTGAAGCCCCTCGGCGGTGATATGCCGGTCGCCGCCGTCGAACAGCAGCTTGGCCAGCGCGAGGCGCTGGCGGGTCGGCCGCAATCCGGCTTCGCGCAGCCGCCTCAGGGCATCGCTGAAGGGTCGTTCGCTGGTCATTCGCGTTCACCACGGAAATGCATCACGTCGTCCATGAACGCAATATAGCGAGTTTATTGGAATTATTCAAATGACCGGGCACGACCGCCCGGTCAGTCGCCCGTGCAGATGCGGTCGACCAGTTCCTTGACGGTCGGGACATGGCCGCCGGCATAGAACGGATCATCGGCGAAGCGGAACGCCGCATGGCCGGCGAACATAAGGTTCTCCGACACGTCGCCCATGTGGCTGATGGCCCGCAGCGTCTTCTGGATGCAGTAGCTGCGCGGGTCCGCCTTGCGGCCGGTCGTGTTGCCCTCGCCCTGGGCCCAGTTCGAGAACAGGCAGGCCGAAAGGCAGCCCATGCAGTCGACCTGGTCCTTGTGGATTTCCTGGCGTTTCTCCGAGGTGACGAAGATCAACGTCGAATCAGGCGTCTTCATCGCGTCGTCGAAGCCTTCCTCGACCCATTTGTTGGCGCGCTCCGCATCACCGGCGGTGAGATAGACCTCGCGCTTGCGCGGACCGAAGCCGAACGCCACCTGGTGCTCGCCCACCGGCTGCGTGGTGAAGGCGACCTGGCGCTCGTTGCGCGCCCGGAGTTCCTGGATGAACTCGTTGTTGACCGCGGAGGACCAGAAGCCGGTCGGACTGTAGCGATTGAGGAAAACATCGCCTTCCTTGAGCGTCATCAGCCGCTTCTTCCAGGCATCCGGGATCGGGCTCTCCTGGGTCAGCAAGGGCCGGGTGCCGTACTGGAAGGCAATCGGACCGATCTCCTTGTTGTCCATCCAGTCGGCCCAGTCGCGCAGGTACCAGACGCCGCCGGCCATGATGATCGGGACCTGCTCGAGGCCGACCTCGTTCATCAGCCGGCGCAGTTCGGCGACCCGGGGATAGGGATCCTCCGGCCGGTGCGGATCCTCGGAATTCGACAGCCCGTTATGACCGCCGGCCCGCCACGGATCCTCGTAGACGACGCCGCCCAGCCATTCCGAGAACTTGTGATAGGCCCGCTTCCAGAGCGCCCGGAAGGCGCGCGCCGAAGAGACGATCGGGTAATAGTGGATCTTGTAGTTGGCGGAGATCTGGGCGATCCGGTAGGGCATGCCGGCACCGCAGGTCACGCCGTGGACGAGCCCCTTCGCGCCTTCGAGAATGCCGTGCAGGATGCGCTCGGCCGCGCCCATCTCCCAGAGCACGTTGACATGGATGCGGCCTTCGCCGCCGCGCTCGTCATGGGCGATCCGGGCCTGGGCGATGCCGCCGCGAATCGCGTAATCGACCAGTTCCTCATGGCGCTCCCGCCGGGTGCGGCCATGGTAGACCTGATCGATCATGTTGCCGTTCTCGTCGTAGGAATCAGCATTCACGCCCGAGAAGGTGCCGACACCGCCGGCCGCGGCCCATGCGCCCGAGCTCACGCCGCTGGTCACAGCAATCCCCTTGCCGCCTTCGACGAGCGGCAGGACTTCCTTACCGGACAGAAGTATGGGGTTCAGTGCCTTCACAACGTTCTCCCTCTCCCACCGGCGAAGCTTGATCGTGAGAAGACAGGATCGGGCCAAATATCGAGCCTTCTGTCGCGCCGGTGCATCGGGCTCTCAGGCCCTGCAAGCTTACTCAATCTGTCTAACATGCTGCAGCTCCGGACCGAGTCAAGGAAACCCGGTCCGGAACCCCAGTTCAGGAACGGAGCCGATCAGGCGCCCGCTTCGGCTTCCTCCTGCTCTCCACCTTCTTCGGCGAGCACCGCCTTGATGGAAAGACGGACCTTGCCGCGTTCGTCGATGCCGAGCACCTTGACCCGAACCTCGTCGCCCTCGTTTATCACATCGGTGACCTTGGCGACACGATTGGGCGCCAGCTCCGAGATGTGCACGAGGCCGTCACGGCTGCCGAAGAAGTTCACGAAAGCGCCGAAATCGACGACCTTCACGACCTTGCCGGTATAGATGTGGCCGATCTCGGGCTCGCTGGTCAGCGACTTGATCCACTGGATCGCGGCGGTGGCCGAATCCTCGGTCGTCGCCGCTACCTTGACGGTACCGTCGTCCTCGATGTCGATCTTCGCGCCGGTGGTCTCGCAGATCTCGCGGATGACCTTGCCGCCGGTGCCGATGACTTCCCGGATCTTGTCCTTCGGGATGTTGATCACGGTGATCCGCGGCGCCGATTCCTTGACCCCGGTACGGGCCGCGTCGAGCGCCTTCGACATTTCGCCGAGGATGTGCTGGCGGCCCTTCTGGGCCTGGGCCAGCGCGACCTTCATGATCTCCTCGGTGACCTGGTCGATCTTGAGGTCCATCTGCAGCGAGGTGACGCCCTTCTCGGTCCCGGCGACCTTGAAGTCCATGTCGCCGAGATGGTCCTCGTCACCCAGGATGTCGGACAGCACCGCGAAGCGGTCGCCCTCGAGGATCAGGCCCATGGCGATACCGGCAACCGGCCGCTTCAGCGGCACGCCGGCGTCCATCAGGGCAAGCGAGGTGCCGCAGACCGTGGCCATCGAGGAGGAGCCGTTCGATTCGGTGACCTCGGAGACCACGCGGATCGTGTAGGGGAAATCCTCCGCGCTCGGCAGGAGCGGCCGCACCGCCCGCCACGCCAGCTTGCCGTGGCCGATCTCGCGGCGGCCGGGCGAACGCATGAAGGCAACCTCGCCGACCGAGTAGGGCGGGAAGTTGTAGTGCAGCAGGAAGCGCTCGCGGAACTCGCCCTCGAGCGCATCGACGATCTGCTCGTCCTGGCCGGTCCCGAGCGTCGCGACCGCGAGTGCCTGGGTTTCGCCACGGGTAAACAGGGCGGCACCATGGGCGCGCGGCAGGATGCCGACCTCGGCAGAGATCGGACGAACCTGATCGGTCTTGCGGCCGTCGATACGCTCGCTGGTATCGAGGATCTGGCCTCGCACGATCGACTTCTCGAGCTTCTTCAGCAGACCGCTGATGACGACCGGATCGACATCCGTATCGGCGAAGGCGGCCTTGACCTGCTCGCGCACGGCCGCGATCTTCTCGACCCGGACCTGCTTGACGCGCTCGCCGTAGGCGGCGCGCAGTCCGGCCTCGCCCAGCTCGGCGACCTTGGCGACCAGTTCCTCGGGCGAACCCGACTCCGGCAGCGGCCAGGGCTCCTTGGCACAGGCCTCGGCCAGTTCGATGATCGCATCGATGACCGGCTGGAACGAGCGATGCGCGAACATCACCGCGTCCAGCATGACCTCCTCGGAAAGCTCCTGGGCTTCCGATTCAACCATCAGCACGCCCTCGGCGGTGCCGGCCACGACGAGATCGAGATCGCCTTCCTTGACCTGCTCCAGGGTCGGGTTGAGCACGAACTCGCCGTCGATGTAGCTGACGCGCGCGCCGCCGATCGGCCCCATGAAGGGAATGCCCGAGATCGTCAGCGCGGCGGAGGCACCGACCAGCGCGACGATGTCGGGGTCGTTCTCCATGTCGTGGCTGAGCACGGTGCAGATGATCTGCGTCTCGTTGTGATAGCCCTTGGCGAAGAGCGGGCGGATCGGCCGGTCGATGAGCCGGGACGTCAGCGTCTCCTTCTCGCGCGGCTGGCCTTCACGCTTGAAAAAGCCGCCGGGAATCTTGCCGGCGGCGAAGCTCTTCTCCTGATAATTGAC
The DNA here is from genome assembly GCF_900172325.1 of Oceanibacterium hippocampi. Lineage (GTDB taxonomy): Bacteria > Pseudomonadota > Alphaproteobacteria > Sneathiellales > Sneathiellaceae > Oceanibacterium > Oceanibacterium hippocampi. The sequence goes on from NZ_FWFR01000001.1 coordinate 449,909, forward strand.
CGTCAGCGGCATGAAATCGATGCCGGTCTTCGGGGTCTTCTGGGCGGTCGCCGTGCAGAGCACCGTTGTCTCGCCGTAGGTCGCGAGGACCGCGCCGTCCGCCTGACGCGCGATCTTGCCGGTCTCCAGGACGAGCTTGCGGCCGCCCCAATTGATTTCCTTGCGATGTATATTGAACATCCATCCATCCTTCCGTTCGGACCCGGCCGCCCATCGGCCCGGTCCGAGCCGGCGGAATCCCCTGGATTCCGCCTCTATGCGAGGCCGCGCACGCTAGCGCGCCGCCTCCCGCGAATGCCACCCGTCTGCTTGTATGGCCTGAACCGGATGGGCGGCGCCTCCGGCAGGGTCTCGGGAATCGCAACGCCCGGGATAGTCGATACCGTCAAGGCATCGCCGGTTCCCGGGCGCGTCGTGTGCGACCGTTGCCTCAGCGGCGAATGCCAAGGCGCTGGATCAGCGTGCTGTAGCGATTGACGTCCTGGCCCTTCAGATAGTCGAGCAGGCTCCGACGGCGGCTGACCATTTTCAGGAGGCCGCGCCGCGAATGGACGTCATGCGTGTGTGACTTGAAATGTTCGGTCAGGTTGGTGATCCGCTCGGTCAGGATCGCCACCTGGACTTCCGGTGAACCGGTGTCGCCTTCATTGGTGGCATATTCCTTGACGAGCTCAAGCTTGCGCTCTGGCGTAATCGACATCGGTCTCTCCTGAAATCAAAGGTTGAAAACGCGCAGCGGACGGACCTTTTCCCGATCGACCTCGGCAAGAGCCACCGGCTCTCCTCCGGTCGTCACGCAAACCGTACCGTCGGCTGCACCGGGCACCGTCACCGGCTGACCATGTCGAAGGCGGTCGGCCTGCGGCTCCGTGATGGCCAGCGCCGGGATGTCGTCCAGCGCGGTCAGGATCGGGAGCAGGTGCTCGTTAGGCGCCGGAAACTGCCACATCGTGGCAAGCTTATCCAGCGAAATCGCCCGATCCTCGGAAAACCCGCCGACCTTCAGCCGGCGGAGTGCCGTGACATGGCCGCAGGTACCCAGCGCGCGGGCAAGATCGCGGGCCACGGCGCGGACATAGGTGCCCTTGCCGCAATCGATTTCGAGGCTCGCATGGTCGGCATCCGGCGTTTCCACGAGGCGCAGGGCGTCGATCCGGACGCTGCGCGGCTGCAGGTCCGGGGTCTCGCCCCGCCGGGCCAGGTCATAGGCCCGTGCGCCGCCGACCTTGAGCGCGGAATAGGCCGGTGGCAGCTGCTCGACGTCGCCGATGAAGGCGCCGAGGGCGCCCTCGATCTCGGCCGCCTCCGGGCGCACGGCAGACTGTTCGACGACCGGGCCTTCGGCATCGTCGGTTTCCGTCGTTTCGCCCCAGCGCACCGTGAAGCGGTAGCGCTTGGCGCCGTCCATGACGTAGGAAACGGTCTTGGTCGCCTCGCCGAGCGCGATCGGCAGAATTCCGCTGGCCAGCGGATCGAGCGTACCGCCGTGGCCCGCCTTCGCGGCGCCGGTAATCCGGCGGACGGCGCCGACGACCTGGGTCGAGGTCATGCCGACGGGCTTGTCGATGATCAACCAGCCATGCACCGGCAGACCGCGACGTTGTCGCGCCATGTCCGGCTCCTTCAGTCGCGATCGATGTCGTCGGAACCCTGTTCCGCGGCCACCTGCCGGAGGAGGCTGTCGATGCGGCTCGCCTGCTCGAAGCTGTCATCGCTCTTGAACGTGATCCGCGGCGTGTTGCGGAGCGGCACGGCGCGGGCGAGCAGGGTGCGGATATAGGTGGAACAGCGATTGAGCGCGGCCACGACGGCGGCCGCGTTCTCGCCGCCGAGCGGCGTCACGAAAGCGGATGCGTTCTTCAGATCCGGGCTCATCGAGACCTCGGTCACGGTAACCGAGACGCCGGCCAGATCCGGATCGCGAAAGGTTTCCCGCGTCAGCAGATCCGCCAGGGCGTGCCGCATCTCTTCGCCGACACGCAACTGGCGCTTGCTGGCCGGGCGTTTCGCCTGCCTTGTGCCCGCCATCATTCCCTCACGAAAATCCTGTCGAAAGACGCTGTCGCGGCGGCCGGAGCCGCCGCATGTCTCACAGCGTCCGCTCGACCTCTTCGAGTTCGAAGCACTCGATCATGTCGCCGGTCTGGATGTCCTGGTAATTCGCCAGCGCCATACCGCATTCGGCCCCCTGCTTGACCTCGCGGACCTCGTCCTTGAAGCGGCGGAGGGACGAAAGATCGCCCTCGTGGATCACCACGTCGTCGCGCAGGAGACGGACCTTGCAGCCACGGCGGACGACGCCCTCGGTGATCATGCAGCCCGCGACCTTGCCGGTCTTGGTGATGTTGAAGACTTCGCGGATCTCGGCGTAGCCCAGGAAACGCTCGCGCACCGCCGGCGCAAGCATGCCGGACAGCAGGCTCTTCAGGTCGTCGATCACGTTGTAGATGATCGAGTAGTAGCGGATATCGACACCATCGCGCTGGGCCATCTCGCGGGCCTGCTTGTTGGCGCGCACGTTGAAGCCGATGATGATGCCGTTCGAGGCCCGCGCCAGGATGACATCGGACTCGTTGATGCCGCCAACCGCCGAATGCAGGATCTCGACCTTGACCTCGTCGGTCCCGATCTTCTCGGCCGAACCGACCAGCGCTTCCGCCGATCCCTGCACGTCCGCCTTGATGACGAGCGGCAGGAGCTGGGCCTGGCCTTCCTTGATCGCCGAGAACATCTGTTCCAGCGTGCCCCGCTGGCCGACCGCGGCGCGCTTCTCTCGGGACTGCCGCTGCCGGAACTCGGCGATATCGCGGGCCCGGCTCTCGCTGTCGATGACGCTGAGCAGGTCCCCCGCTTCCGGCGCGCCCTGCAGGCCGATGACCTCGACCGGCTCGGCCGGTCCGGCGCTCTCGACATTGTTGCCGCGGTCGTCGATCAGGGCGCGCACGCGGCCCCATTCGGCGCCGGCGACGAAGACGTCGCCGATCCGCAGCGTGCCGCGCTGGACGAGAACGGTGGCCACCGAGCCGCGCCCGACTTCGAGCTTCGCCTCGACCACCACGCCCTCGGCATTGCGGTCCGGGTTTGCCTTCAGTTCGAGGATTTCCGACTGCAGGAGGATCGCTTCCTGCAGCTTGTCGAGACCGGTGCCCTTGGCGGCCGAGACCTCGACGTCCTGTACGTCGCCGCCGAGGCTTTCGACGACAATCTCGTGCTGCAGCAGTTGCTGGCGGACCTTGTCGGGGTTGGCTGCCGGCAGGTCGCACTTGTTGATCGCGACGATGATCGGGACCTCGGCCAGCTTGGCATGGCGAATCGCCTCGATCGTCTGCGGCATCACCGCGTCGTCGGCCGCCACGACCAGGATGACGATGTCCGTCACCTTGGCACCGCGCGAGCGCATGCCGGTAAAGGCCTCGTGACCCGGGGTGTCGAGGAAGGTGATGGTAGCGCCGCCGGAGAGTTCGACCTGGTAGGCGCCGATATGCTGGGTGATGCCGCCGGCTTCGCGGGAAACCACGTCGGTCTTGCGCAGCGCGTCGAGCAACGATGTCTTGCCGTGATCGACATGGCCCATGACCGTGACCACCGGGGCCCGCGGCTTCAGGCTCTCGACCGGATCGTCGTCACCGGACAGGCCGACCTCGACGTCCGAATCCGATACCCGGCGAATCCGGTGGCCGAATTCCGAGACCAGAAGCTCCGCGGTGTCGGCATCGATCGGCTGGTTGATGGTGACCATCACGCCCATTTTCATCAAGGCGCGGACGACATCGACGCCGCGTTCGGCCATGCGGTTCGCAAGCTCCTGGACGACGATCGTCTCAGGCACCACGACATCGCGAACGACCTTGGTGGGCGCTTCATCGCCCCTGCCGCCGGAACGGGCCTTCTCGCGGGCACGGCGTACTGCCGCCAGGCTCCGCTGCCGCTGGCGGCCGTCACCGGACACCAGCGCGTCGGTCACCGTCAGGCGGCCGGTCCGCCGGCTTTCGCCGCGGCGGGTGGCAACGGCGCGATCGGCCGTCTTGCCGCGACGGGCCTTGGTCGCGCCGCGCGGGCTGCCGCGATCGGAATCGCCTTCCCGCTCCTCGGGGGCACCGGCACGGGCCGCGGCCGGTGCCGCCGCGCGACTGACTTCCTGGCGTTCTCGCGCGGCTTCCGCATCGGCCTTGCGCTTCGCCTCATGCTCTTCGGCAAGGCGCTTCGCAGCCTCTTCCTCCGAGCGACGTCGGGCATCGGCGTCGTTGCGCTTGCGATCTTCCTCTTCCTGCTGGCGCCGTTCGGCGGCAGCACGTTCCTCGGCTTCGCGACGCTCGGCGAAATCACGCTCGCGCGCTTCCTCCTCGGCCTTGACACGGGCCTCGGCCGCTTCCTTGCGCGCACCATGCAGGGCTCGCACGCGGGCAGCCTTCTCCTCGGCCGTGAGCTGCTTCAGGACGACGCGGCCGCGCGTCGCATGGCGCGGCTGATCGTTGCGCGGCCGTTCCTTCTGCGGGGCCGGCGCGGGCGCGCTCGGCTTCGCCTGGACCGCAGGCGCGGCGGCCGGCTCGGGCTTCGGCGCGGTCGTCTCGCCGGTCTGACCGGCAGTCGTGCCGGGCCGGGGCGGCACGCGCTTCTTGCGAACCTCGACCTGGACGGTCTTGGAACGGCCATGACTGAAGCTCTGGCGGACCTGACCGCCCTCCGGACCCTTGCGCATTTCAAGCTTGCGCGGCTGCTTGTTCAGACTGAGCGACTTGCGCTCGTCCTTGTCGTTCGCTTCGGACATACCTACTCCGCCACCTGTGCCGGTTCGGCGCGCGATGCGCCGTCCCCGTCGAAATCGCCCCGGAACTCACTCAACCGGGCGATTTCTGTGAGAAAAGGCTGCGCCAACCGTCCATGGATCAGCGCAGCATGTACCACATTTTCCCGCCCCAATGCCAAACTCAAATCCGCTCGCGAGAAGTAGCGGCAATTGGGCAGTCCCGCGGCCGGAGCCGCGAGCTTGGCGCCGGATTGCGGCGCCGCATCGGAAGCTTCAATCAGAACGGCGACACGACCCTCTCGGAGCGCGCCGCGCACTTTCTCGAATCCGCATTCGAGGGCGCCGGCGCGCTTGGCGATACCAAGGCGGTCGAGACACCGGCGCACCAGCAGACGATCGACACGGTCGACGAGATCCGTCGGCACCGCGACATTGCTGCGCGCGGCGCGCGCGAACAGCCGCTTGTCGACGGCCCGCTGCAGAGACGTACGGTTTGGCGTCAGCCAGATGCCCCGGCCCGGCAGAATCTCCGCCAGGTCCGGAACAATGTCCCGGTCGGGGCCAACGACGAATCGGAGCAAGCCCGGCTTCGGCTTGCTCTCGCCGGTGACGATGCAACGCCGAAGCGGTCCGGCTTCCCTGTCAGGGAGCCAGTCACTCGGGGCGCACGGATTGTTCATCGGCCTCCTTGGCGCCGGCCTCGACCGTCGCCTCGTCTTCGTCGTCGAACCAATGGGCCCGGGCGGCCATGATGATGTCGTTCGCCTCGTCCTCGCCGAGGCCATGCTCGCGCAGGATCCCGTCCTGCGCATTGACCAGTTCGTCGCCGGCGAGATCGCCGAGATCGTCGAGCGTCTTCACCCCGGCCTCGCCGAGGGCGACCAGCATGGCCGGCGTCAGCGCCTCGATCGCGGCGACCTCGTCGCTGACCCCGAGCTCGACCCGGCGCTCCTCGTAGGCGGTGTTGACGCCGTCGACATATTCGCGGGCGCGCTGCACCAGCTCCTCGGCGAGATCCTCGTCGAAGCCCTCGATGTCGGCGACCTCGGACGCCTCGACGAAGGCAACCTCCTCGACGCGGCTGAACCCTTCGGTCACGAGCAGCTGGGCAATCACTTCGTCCACATTGAGCGTGTCGATGAAGTGCTGGCTGCGCTCGCGGAATTCAAGCTGGCGGCGGTCCGATTCCTCTTCCTCGGTCAGGATATCGATATCCCAGCCGGTCAACTGCGAGGCGAGCCGCACATTCTGGCCACGCCGGCCGATGGCGAGCGAAAGCTGCTCGTCCGGAACCACGACCTCGATCCGTCGGGTTTCCTCGTCGAGCACAACCTTGGACACTTCCGCCGGCGCCAGCGCATTGACGATGAAGGTCGCCGGGTCGGGCGACCACTGGATGATGTCGATCTTCTCGCCCTGCAACTCGTTCACGACCGCCTGGACGCGCGAACCGCGCATGCCGACGCAGGCGCCGACCGGATCGATCGAGCTGTCGTTGGACAGCACGGCGATCTTGGCCCGGCTGCCGGGGTCGCGGGCCACCGCCTTGATCTCGATGATATGGTCATAGATCTCCGGCACTTCCTGGCCGAACAGCTTCGCCATGAAGGTCGGATGGGTGCGCGACAGGAAAATCTGCGGGCCGCGCTGTTCGCGGCGCACGTCGTAGATATAGGCCCGGATGCGGTCGCTCTGGCGGAAACTTTCCCGCGGCAGCAGCTCGTCCCGCCGGACAATCGCCTCGGCGCGGCCCAGATCGACGGTGATGTTGCCGTATTCGACGCGCTTGACGAAGCCGTTCACGACCTCGCCGATGCGGTCCTTGTATTCCTCGTACTGACGCTCGCGCTCGGCATCGCGGACCTTCTGCACGATGACCTGCTTGGCGGTCTGCGCGGCGATCCGGCCGAAATCGATCGGCGGCAGGGGCTCGGAAATAAAGTCCCCGACCTGGGCCGCCGGATGGCGCGCCTTGGCCTCGTCGATGGTGATCTGGATCGCGTCTTCCTCGATCTCGTCGACCACCTCGAGCAGGCGGGCGAGACGGATCTCACCGGTCTTGCGGTCGATCTCCGCCCGGATCTCGTTCTCGTGACCGTACTTCGCACGGGCCGCCTTCTGGATAGCCTCTTCCATCGCTTCCAGAACGATATCCCGATCGATGCTCTTCTCCCGGGCAACCGCGTCGGCTACCTGCAGAAGCTCCAAACGGTTCAAGCTTGTCGCCGATTCCATCGTCTTCCTCGTCAATCACGATCGTTCAACGACGCCGCAATGAGCGCGTCCGTCAATACGAGACTGGCCTTGTCGATTGCCTCAAGCGGCACCCGGCGAACAGCGGTCTCTCCGGCATCGTCGGCGCGGATCATGACCTCGTCGCCTTCAACGCCCAGCAGCTCGCCACGAAAACGCTTGCGGCCGTCGATCAGCTCGACCGTCTCGAGTTTCGCCTCGAAGCCCGCCCATCGCTCGAAATCCTTGCGCCGGGTCAGCGGCCGATCGATACCCGGCGACGAGACCTCGAGATGATACGCACTCTCGATCGGGTCCTCGACATCAAGCAGCGCCGAGACCACCCGGCTTACCTCCGCGCAGTCATCGATACCCATCGTTCCGTCGGGCCGCTCGGCCATGATCTGGAGCGTCGCGCGCTTGCCCTCGGCAAGCCGCACCCGCACCAGTTCAAACCCCATATCCTGCAGCGCCGGGCCGATGATTTCCGCTACCCGAGCCGCCGGCCCTGGTCTCTGTCTTGTTCCCAAGCCTTGCGCCAAAATAAAAAAAGTGGGCCAATGGCCCACTGCCCTTGAGGCCGCCGAACGCGGCATGAACAGTTTTATCTGTGACTCCAATGATAGAGACAAAGTCGGATCTATCAAGCCTTTTCTGGCGCGCGCGGACCCGATTCCGGGCGCCGGATCGCCCGCAAGTAAAGGCATGAAGCCCCCCCGGCCAGCGCCTTTTCCTCGTAGCGGGTCGGGTACCAGTCGTGTGGCCTCCGACGCCATTCCCCGGGGCCTTCCGGCAGCCACTCGAACGCGGGGTGGTCGAGCAGATGCCAGAGGATCCAGCGACCGTATTCGGCGTGATCGGTCGCAAGGCGCAATTCGGCGCCCGGAGCCAGCGCGCTTGCCAGTCCGTCCAGCGTATCGCGGTTGACCAGGCGCCGCCGGTGATGGCGGCTTTTCGGCCACGGATCGGGAAACAGCACGAAGGCGCGCTCGATCGATCCCGGCCGGAGCGCGGCGAGCAGCATGCGGGCGTCGTCGTCGAGGATGCGGATATTGTCGAGCCCCGCCTCGTCGATCGCCCCGAGCAGCTTGGCGACGCCGTTCAGGAACGGCTCGGCGCCGAGCAATCCGCAGTCCGGATGGCGGCCGGCCTGTCCGGCGAGATGCTCGCCGCCGCCGAAGCCGATCTCCAGCCAGATCGCCCGCTTGCGGGCCGGGAACAGCGACATCGGATCGAGACTGCCCGGCGCCGCGTCGCCGAGCGCGATCCGCAGGTCGGGAAGAAGGGCGTCGACCAGCCGCTGCGGCCGGGGCCGAAGCGGCTTTCCCCGGCGTCGGCCGAAGCTGCGCGCCGGAGCCACGTCGGGCCGCCCCTCGTCGGCCATGGCCGGAACCCGTTCAGGCGAAGTGGCGTTTCAGCGCATCGACGAGGTCGAGACGCTCCCAGGAGAAGCCCCCGTCGTCCTCGGGCGCGCGACCGAAATGCCCGTAGGCCGAGGTGCGGGCGTAGATCGGCCGATTGAGCGAGAGATGCTCACGAATGCCGCGGGGGCTGAGATCGACCATGTCCTGCAGCACCGTCTCGAGACGGGCCGGATCGACCGTATCGGCGCCGTTCAGGTCGACATAGAGCGCGAGCGGCTTGGCGACCCCGATCGCGTAGGCGAGCTGGATCGTGCATTTCTCGGCCATGCCCGCGGCGACGATATTCTTGGCCAGATAACGCGTCGCATAGGCTGCCGAGCGATCGACCTTGGTCGGGTCCTTGCCCGAGAAGGCGCCGCCGCCATGGGGCGCGGCACCGCCGTAGGTGTCGACGATGATCTTCCGCCCGGTCAGGCCGGCATCGCCGTCCGGGCCGCCGATGATGAACTTCCCGGTCGGGTTGACGTAAAAATTCTCTTCGTCGCACATCCAGCCGTCCGGCAGGACCTCGAGAACATACTTCCGCACGATCTCGCGGATCTCGTCCTGGCTGACCGCCTTGTCGTGCTGGGTCGAGACCACGACGGAGGTCGCGCGCACCGGCTTGCCGTTCTCGTAGGCGAGCGTCACCTGGCTTTTCGAATCCGGGGCGAGGTGCGGCTGCTCGCCGGAATGACGAACCTCGGCCAGACGCTTCAGGATACGGTGGGCGTAGAAGATCGGCGCCGGCATGTATTCTTCGGTCTCTTGCACGGCGAAACCGAACATGATGCCCTGGTCGCCGGCACCCTCGTCCTTGTTGCCCGCCGCGTCGACGCCCTGGGCGATGTCGGCTGACTGGCCATGCAGGTAGATCTCGACGGCGGCGTTCTTCCAGTGGAAGCCTTCCTGCTCGTAGCCGATCTCGCGAACCGCATTGCGGGCGAGTTCGGTGATCACCTCGTGCGACACCGAAGCCGGACCGCGGGTTTCGCCGGCAATGACGATCCGGTTGGTCGTCGTCAGCGTTTCACAGGCCACGCGCGATTGCGGATCGGCAGCGAGAAAGGCGTCCACGACCTCGTCGGAGATCCGGTCGCAGACCTTGTCCGGATGACCCTCGGACACGGACTCGCTCGTGAAAAGATAGCTCGATCGCCGCACGGGATATGCCTCCGTCAAATGTAGCACCGGACCGGCCGGTAATGTGCCGCGCCGGGGCCGAGTCGGGCCCACAGAGGCGTGGACCCTGTCGACGGTATTCGACGGGCTTGCGCGAATCCGGGGAATATGGCGATGCGCCGGGTGGACGGTCAAGCGGCAATTGCCGTTCCGTCCCGCGAAGCGGAACCGAGGGCGGTCAGACCCTGGGCGTACGCGCCTCGTCCTCGCCGTCCGCGACATGATTGGCGACGGCCTTGACCAGTTCGAAGACCCGCTTGCGGACGTTGGGCTCGGCGATCCGGTAGTAGGCGCGAACCAACTCGAGGGTCTCGCGGCGGGTCAGGTCGTCCTGCTGGTATTCTTCCTGGCTGCCGGCCGAGAATCCCGTCGTCTCCTCGACTTCATCCGACATGTCGTCGAAGAAGAAGGACGGCGGCACATCGAGAACCTGACAGAACTGGAACAACCGGCTCGCGCCGATTCGGTTGGCACCACGCTCGTATTTCTGGATCTGCTGAAAGGTCAAGCCGACGGCTTCGCCAAGCTTCTCCTGACTCAGGCCAAGCAGGGTCCGACGCAATCTCACGCGCTTGCCTACGTGAACGTCGATCGGATGATGCGCCACGCGCTAAGCCTCCAGACTCGAATACTCAGTGGTTCCCGCGACAGGACTGCCGCGCCCGGGGAGGGGTGGAAACGCCCCCAACGCCTACGGGTGTATGGTGACGGGAAGTAACCGTCAAGTGCAAAACATTTTCAAAATTGACGCTTCCGGTTCATGGCCGATCCATACAACTTGTTGATATCGCAAGCGTTCTGTTATCGGAGCGCGGCAAGCGCCTTGACGTGGCGGAGGACCGTCTCTCGCATTTCGGGAGTAAGTTGATAATAATGCAATATTAAATCGCGCGACTCGGCGGCCATGGGCGGGGCGAGATACTGTTCTATCGGGTCACTGCTACCGACGGGATACAGAAGTTGGGGCAATGTTACTTTCAGGGCATCGGCAACCTGTCTCAGGCGGTCGACCGAAATATGGCTCGAACCGGCCTCGTATTTCTGGACCATCTGCGCGCTGATCGACAGCCGTTCAGCCAGTTCGCGCTGCGACAGTCTCTGATCCCGGCGAATCTGCCGGATGTTCTTTCCGATCGTTTCGTCCAGGCTGTCCCGTGCCACCGCAGTCTTGCCCCCTGTTTCCGGGCGATCATACGAAGGTATGCAACTTGCGGGAAGGTTTATGCGCGCCTGTCGGCCGGACGGGCATGACGGCCAAGCCGGGCGCCGAGCGCGGCCACCGCGGCGGCGGCGAGCAGCAGCACCAGGGGGATGACATCGCCGAAGCGGCGATAGGGCGTCACGCCTGCCAGCGGTGGCGGGAGCGCGCCGTCCAGGACCCCTCCCTCGCCGAGGCCGAGGCTGGACAGCACACGGCCATGGCTGTCGATGAAGGCCGATATGCCGGTGTTGGCGGCACGAACCATCGGCAATCCCTGCTCGACCGCGCGGAAGCGTGCCTGGGCAAGATGCTGGTAGGGCCCGGCGGTGTGACCGAACCAGGCGTCGTTGGTCACGTTCAGCAGCCATGCCGCGTCGTGATCGCCAGCAAGCATCTCCGGAAAGATGGCCTCGTAGCAGATCAGCGCGCGAACCGGCGGAAGCCCGGCAACCCGGAGAATCCCGTCGCCCCCGCCAGGTCCGAAATCCGCATTGCCCGAAACTCCCTGCACGATCTTGCCGAGGCCGAGGGTCGTCAGCAGGCTGCGGAACGGCAGATACTCGCCGAACGGCACCAGATGCTGCTTGTCGTACGTGGCGCCGATCTCGCCGTCGCCGGTGAGGACCTCGACGCTGTTGCGATAGTGATCGCCCTCGGCATCGCGGAAGAACCGGGGCGTTCCGGTAAGCAGGTAGCGGTCGGGACCGACCATTCGCCCGAGAAGTTGGCGAAGCGCCGGTTCCCGGTCGAGGAAATAGGGCAACGCCGTCTCCGGCCAGACCAGGTAGTCGATCGGGCGCTCGGACGGGCGCCCGGACAGTTCGATCAGCCGTTCCACGTGGCGGGCGCGCAGGTCCGCCTGCCATTTGAGCTTCTGATCGATATTGGCCTGCACGATGCGAAGCCGGGGCGCCTCGGCCTCGGCCGCAATCTCCGCGCCGTCGAGCCGGACGAGCCCGAAGACGGCGATCCCGATGCCGAGCAGCACCGGCGGCAGCAAGGCTGCGACCGGTAGCGCGCGACCGGAACTGCCGGAATCGGATGTGCCTGCCAGTGCCGCCGGCGCGGCCGCGGCCCAGACCGTCGCGAAGCCCAGGGCATAAACGCCGGAGAGCGCGGCCACCTGCATCATGACCGGGCTGAAGGCCCACACCTGGCCGATCTGGTTCCACGGAAAGCCGGTGAAGATATGGGCGCGGACGAGTTCGGCCAGGGTCCACGTCGCGGCCAGCGCGAACGGTTGCCAGCGGCGATCCGGCGCGATCATCCGGGCGCCGAGCAGGGCCAGACCCGGAAAGATCGCGAGTATGGCGGGAAAGCCGATGAGCGGGAGCGGCAGCAGGAAGCCGTGGCGGGCGATATCGACGACGAAGGCGAAACCGATCCAGTAGAGCGACAGCATGAAATGGCCGAGGCCGAACCACCAGCCGACAAGGAAGGCCGCGCGCCGACCGCGGCTGCCGGCCAGCAGCCAGCAGAGCCCGGTGAAGGCGACCGGCAGGACCGGAACCAGGTAGAGCGGGGCGAATCCGAGTGCCGCGAGGGCGCCGAGCAGGTAGGCGAGGCCGTAGCGCCGCCAGCCGCCGAGGCGGCCCAGGCGTTCGGCGAGAGCGGTCATCAAGACTCCGTTCTCTCTTCCATGCCTTTCAGCCGGACGCGGAGGCGTTTGACCCGGCGCGGGTCGGCATCGACGACCTCGAACTCGATACCGGACGGATGGCGGACGACCTCGCCGCGCTGCGGCATGCGGCCGAGCAGATGCATGACCAGGCCGCCGAGCGTGTCGACTTCCTCGTCCTCTTCCTCGGGCAACAGGTCGATATCGACCATCGCCTCGAAATCCTCGATCTCGGCCCGGGCGTCGGCCTCGATCAGTCCGTCGCCGCGATCGATCAGCAGTTCTTCCTCGTCCTCGTCGTGCTCGTCCTGGATCTCGCCGACGATTTCCTCGACCAGGTCCTCGATCGTGACCAGGCCGTCTGTCCCGCCGAACTCGTCGACCACGACAGCCATATGGATGCGTGTCACGCGCATCCGCACCAGCAGGTCGCGGACCGACATCGACGGCGGCACGAAGAGCACGTCACGCATGATGTCGCGAAGCTGGAACCCGTCACCGTCGGACCAGTAGGGCAGGAGGTCCTTCAGGTGCACCATGCCGATGACGTTGTCGAGCGCGTCGCGATAGACCGGAACCCGGGTATGGCCCGCCTCGCGGAACAGCGCGATCAGATCGTCAAGCTTGGCCGACGCCTCGACGGCATCGATGTCGGCGCGCGGCACCATCACGTCGTCGGTCCGCAATTCGCCGAAATTGAGGATATTGTGGAGCATGGCGCGTTCGTCCGCACTGAGCGGCTCGTCGCTTTCCACATGCTCCTCGATCAGTTCCTCGAGCGTCTCGCGGAGGCTGCCCTCGCCGCGCCCGCCGCCGAACAGGCGCGACACCAGACTGAACAGGCCGCTCGATCCGCCGCTCCGGCCCTCTCCTTCCCTGACGGGCCTGGAGGGGGTCGCTTCGCTGGTCGCCCCGTCAAGCCGGGGCTCGATAGACTGGGGTTCCTCGTCCCCGGCGATCTTGGTTGCGCTCATAACTCCTGTGCTCTTCACTTGACCCATCAGCCTTCGAGGTCGGCGTCCCGCGGTCCCGACCCGTACGGATCGGCAATACCCAGACCGGCGAGAATAGCGCGCTCCCTCGTCTCCATCAGTTCCGCATCGTCATCGTTCTCGTGATCGTACCCGAGCAGATGCAGAACGCCATGCACCACGAGATGGGAAAGATGATCGCCCGGCGACTTATTCTGCAACTGGGCTTCCTGCAAAATCGTTTCAAGGGCGACGATGATGTCGCCGAGAAGCAACGGCGGCCGATCGCCATCGCCGATATCGGTCCCGTCGGCCCCGTCGTCCCGCATGTCGCCCTCGAAGGAGAGCACGTTGGTCGGCTTGTCCTTGCCGCGGTAATGGCGGTTCAGGGTCCGCACCGACTCGTCGTCGGCCAGTACGACGCTGAGTTCCAGCCGGCGTTCCGCCAGGCCTTCCTCCGCCAGGGCCGCCGATGAGGCGCGGATCACGATCGCCTCGCCGTCAGGAAGAACGTCGCGCCACGTCTCGCAGGAAACCGAGACGGCGATCTCGGGGGCGTTCATCGTTGTCATCTCCACGCCTGCCACCGGTTTCGACGGGCTTCAGCGGTTGCGGATACTCGATACGGCTGTGATAGACACCGAGTGTCAGGGTCCGGCGGAATGCGTCCCGGATCGCCGCCAGATCGCGGATCGTGAGGTCGCTTTCCTCGAGCTGGCCGTCGGCGATCTTGTGATCCATGACCGAGGCGATCCGCGCCTCCAGCTCGGCCGGGCCCGGGCTCTTCAGTGCCCGCGTCGCCGCCTCGACGGAATCCGCGAACAGCAGGATCGCCGCTTCCCGGCTCCTGGGCTTCGGCCCCGGATAACGGAAATCCTCTTCCCGCACCGGCTGGCCGGTCGTTTTCGCCTGTTCGACGGCGCGGTCGTAGAAGACCTGGAGCAGGGTCGTTCCCTGATGCTGGGTGATGGCGTCGAGTACCGCCCGGCCGAGCCGGTGCTTGCGGGCGATATCGATGCCGTCCTTGATATGGGCGAAGATGATCCGTGCCGAGAGTTCCGGCGGCAGCCGGTCGTGAATGTTGCCGTCATGCTGGTTCTCGGCGAAGTAGGCCGGCCGGACCGACTTGCCGAGATCGTGGTAGAGCGCCATCACGCGGCACTTGATCGGATTGGCGCCGATCGCCTCGCCGGCCGCCTCGGCCAGATTGGCGATCATGACCGAATGATAGTAGGTGCCGGGACTGAGCAGCGCGATCTGCTTGAGCAGCGGATTGTCGGCCGAGGCGAGCTCGAGCAGCCGCATGTCGGTTGCTTCGTCGAAAATATGCTCGATCACCGGCAGGGCGCCGGTCGCGACCATCGCCGAGATGGCTCCGGAAAAGAGCGCGAAGAAACACGAGACGACGATCATCTCGGTGCCGCCCGCCCCGCCGCCGGCGCCGAGCACGAGCACCATCGGCACGCTGATCGCCTGCACGAGGCCGATCGCGAGGCCGGAACGCAGCAGTTCGCTGCGGCGCCGGACCCGTCGCGCGGTGACGCCGGCGACCAGCACGCCGAGCAGGTAATAGGCCAGCAACCAGATATCGCCGCCGACCCGGTGGGTCAGCATGAGCGAGAGTCCGATCCCGGCCAGCAGGCTGGTCCGTGCGTCGACAAGGAGGGCGATCAGGATCGTCGCGGTCGCGACCGGGATCAGGAATGTCCCCGACCGCGGATCGATGTCGAGGCCGACCGCGATGCCGCGGCCTGCGAAATGGAATCCGAAGCCCAGCAGCGCAGCGCCGGCCGAAACGGCGAGCGTGATGTAGACCTGCTTCCGGGTCAGACGGAAGCGGTGTCCGCTGCGCTGGAAGAACAGCGCGCCGAGCAGCAGCATCAGGGTGACAAGGGCGCCGAAGGCCCCGGTCTCACCGAGATAGGGACGGTTTGCCGCCTTTTCCTGCAGGGCGTGCAGCCGGTCGAGGGCCGCCTGTGTCACGCGGTCGCCCTCGCGGACGATCACCTCGTCGGCGGCGATCTTGACATAGGTCGCCTCGACTGCCGCCCGCTTCTGTTCGCGGGCCGCGCCGGTCGCAGCAAGATCGGCAATCAGGTTGGGGCGGACCAGCGCCAGGGCGGTCTCCAGCACCCAGCTGCGGACGATCCGCGCCTCGCCGTAGGTCGCCGTCGCGGCGCGCGCCTGGACCAGCCGGCGCAGCTTGCCGAGATCGATCACCCGGCTCGGATCGGTAAGCTGCCACTCGTTCTGGGTAACCGTGTCGCGGATCTGGATACCGCCACGGCGCGGCAGTTCGTCCCGCGCGGCGACCACCATGTGATCGAGACCGATGCCGACGAAGGTGTTGATCGCGCGGGCGACGTCGGCCGGATCCTCGAACGCCTCGAGAAGCGCGAAGACCGTCGCGTTGACCGGCTGGCCGAGATCCTTCTGGAAGGCGAGGCGGCGCTCGGCTTCCTCCAGTTCCTTCGATGCCGCGCGCGCGGCCATCGCCGCCGCGGCCTTGTTGACCCGTTCGACGATGTTGAAATAGAGCTCCGGATCGTAATTGAAGATCGGCTTCACGGACGCTTCGGCCGCCTTGCGCCGAAGCTCGGTCGCGGCGTCGTCCTCGATCAGCAGGTCGCGGTCCGCCCGGATCGTCGATTCGGCGATCGCGCCGACGACCGGCAGCGGCCCGGCGTCGCGCCAGTTCGGCGGCGTGAACAGCAGGGTCAGGAAGACGACGAAGGCGACCAGCAGCGGATAGTCGATCCACGGCCGCACGGTTTCCCAGCGATCGTCGGCGAGTGCCTTGATGGCGGTCGCGGACAGCAGTGCCCGGGCGGCCGCGAGCGGCGATGAACGGTTACCCGTCATGTCCTCGCTCAAGAAGCATCCCCTGTCTTGCCGGCGGCCTTGCGGTCATCGCGCGCATCATAGGCGCGCACGATGCGGGTCACCATGGCATGTCGGACGACATCATCGTGGGAGAATCGGATTGTCACAATCCCTTCGACGCCGGCCAGGACCTCAAGCGCATCGACAAGTCCCGACCGGGTTCCCGGCGGCAGGTCGACCTGGCTCGGATCGCCGGTCACCGCCATGCGGGAATTCTCGCCGATTCTGGTTAACAACATCTTCATCTGCATCGGCGTTGTGTTCTGCGCCTCGTCGAGCAGCACGAACGAATTGGCCAGCGTCCGCCCGCGCATGAAGGCGAGCGGGGCGACCTCGATTTCGCCGTTCTCGAGGCGTTTGTGCACCTCGTCGGCCGGCAGCATGTCGAACAGCGCGTCGTAGATCGGCCGCAGGTAGGGATCGACCTTCTCGCGCAGGTCGCCGGGCAGGAATCCGAGCCGTTCGCCTGCCTCGACGGCGGGCCGCGAGAGCACGATCCGGTCGACCTGACCGGTGATCAGCATCTGCACCGCGACGGCAACGGTGAGATATGTCTTGCCTGTGCCGGCCGGACCCAGGCCGAACACCAGGGTCTGGCCGCGAAGCGCCTCGACATAGCGGGACTGGTTGGCGTTCCGCGGCATGATCGTGCGCTTCTTGGTGCGGATCTCGTGCCGCTGGGCGGCGCCGAGGGCATCGCTTTCCTTGCGATGCACGACTGCCTCGGCGAGCCGGATCGCGCCGTCCACATCGCCGTCGCCGACCGCCTGACCCTTCTCGAGCCGGGCATAGAGATCGTCCAGCGCCAGCTTGGCGACGGCGCATTCGGCCTCCGCGCCCTGCAGCACGACACTGTTGCCCCGGGCCGAGAGCTCGATGCCGAGGCGCTGCTCGAAGCGTGCCAGATGCCGGTCGTTCACACCGACCAGGGCCGCGAGTAGCTGGTTGTTCGCAAACGTCATGATCGTTGGCGCCGGCGGCGTGGCAACGGCCGCTCGGGGGGCCTCTCCCATCACGCGGCCGCCGCGTCGGGCGTCACGAGGACACCCTTGAGCGAACGGCCGAATCCGGCCTCGATACGGACCTCCGCGACCCGGCCGATCCGGTGCCGGGGCGCCTCGACGAAAACCGACTGCATGTAGGGGCTGCGGCCGACAAGCTGTCCGGTCTGCCGGCCGTCGCGTTCGAGCAGGACCGGCAGGACACGACCCGCGAAGCCGGCGTTGAAGTCCGCCTGCTGGCCATTGAGGAGCACCTGAAGCCGTTGCAGCCGCTCGTCCTTGACCGGCTCCTCGATCATCTCGCCGGCGGCCGCCGGCGTACCCGGACGAGGGGAATACTTGAAGCTGTAGGCCTGGGCGTAGCCGATCTCGCCGACCAGGGTCATGGTGTCCTCGAAATCGGCCGCGGTCTCGCCGGGGAAGCCGACGATGAAGTCGCTCGACAGGGCGAGGTCGGAACGCGCCGCGCGCAGCTTGTCGACGATCCGCCGGTAGTCGTCGGCACTGTGCCGCCGGTTCATCGCTGCCAGGATGCGGTCCGAACCGGACTGCACCGGCAGATGCAGGTAGGGCATGAGCGCCGGCACCTCGCCATGGGCACTGATCAGGTCGTCGGTCATCTCGAGCGGGTGCGAGGTCGTATAGCGCAGCCGCTCCAGCCCCGGCGCCTCGGCGAGCAGGCGGATCAGGCGGCCGAGCGTTACCGGGCGCCCGTCGGGGCCCTCGCCGTGATAGGCATTGACGTTCTGGCCGAGCAGGGTGAGTTCGCGGGCGCCGCCGGCGAGAAGCTGGCGCGCTTCCTCGAGGATCGCGGCAACCGGCCGCGAATATTCCGCGCCGCGCGTGTAGGGCACGACGCAGAAGCTGCAGAACTTGTCGCAGCCTTCCTGCACCGTGAGGAAGGCCGAGACGGCGCTGTCAGCGGCGCGCGCCGGCAGGGTGTCGAACTTCGGCTCGGTCGGGAAGTCGGTGTTGAGCGTGGCGCCGGCGCCGCGGCTCGCGCGGGCAACCATCTCGGGCAGCTGGTGGTAGGCCTGCGGCCCGAACACCATGTCGACATAAGGCGCCCGGCGGAGAATTTCCTCGCCCTCGGCCTGGGCGACGCAACCGGCAACCGCGATGATCATCCCGCCGTTCCCCGCTGCTTCCCGCTCGCGTCGCGTCGCGCGCAACCGTCCGAGCTCCGAGAAGACCTTCTCCGACGCCTTCTCGCGAATATGGCAGGTGTTCAGGATCACCATGTCAGCGTCATCGGGCGCCGCCGCGGGACGATAGCCCAGGGGACGCAGAAGCTCCGCCATACGATCGCTGTCGTAGACGTTCATCTGGCAGCCATGGGTCGAGATGAATAGTTTTTTCGTCACGTCTCGTCGCGCCCGTCCGGGGCCATGGGGCCCGCGCCTGTCAACGGCCGGCCAAGTCGGCCGACGCCCTCTCGGGAAGGCCGTAATTCCGGCGGGACATTAGCAGCGGCCCTCCGAGAGTCAAGAATGCTGCGGCTCACCATTACCGCGTGCCGGGGCGGCGAAACTCGGGGCCGGCTCCGGCCGCCCGGTGAGCGCCCGGGTCAGGCCGTCGGCGATCACCGTCTGGCAATAGCTGCTGAGCGCCTTCCGCGAGCCGAATTCCTCGATCGTCACCGGCTGGTGGAAGCGCAACTCGGCTTCCAGGCGTCCCGATTTCAGGAGCTGCCAGAGATGCGGCGGCAACTCCTCGTCGCCGACCCAGGCGACCACGTTCATCCAGCCCCGCGTCAACGGCAGGCCATCGAGCTTGGTATAGGCGATCGTGACCGGCTGCACGGTGAGCGGGCCGCCGCTGACCGGCTTTTCGGCGACCGCCAGGAAGGCACTGCGAAAAGGCAGCACCCGGACACCGTCATTCGACGTCCCTTCGGGGAACAGGATAAGGCTGTGACCCTGATCGAGGCGCTGCTGCATCTCGTCGCGATGGCCGGCCGTGGCCGTCCGCTTGCGCTCGACGAAGACCGACCTCTGCAGCCGCGCCAAGGTGCCGAAACCGGGAAAATCGCCGACCTCGCGCTTGGCGACGAAACTGCCCGGCAGGCCCTGCGAGATGACCGGGATATCGAGCCAGGAGATGTGATTGAGTACGAACAGCGTCGGGCGGACCCGGCTCACGGTGCCGATATTGCGCACCCGGACGCCGAGGATCCGGCAGACCACCTTGTGGTAGAAATGCGGCAGGCTTTCCGCGAGGCGCCAGTTGAAACGCACCGCCAGGGCCTGCAGCGGGATCAGAGGCAGAGTCCAGAGGGCGAACAGCACCAGCACGATGCCGGCCCGGATCGAGGCCATCACCGCGCGGTCTCTCGTGCACCGCGAGGATTGCGGTCGGTCGCTTCGCTCACCCGGCCGTGTCCTCGCCGAAGTCGTCCGCCTCGTCGCTGTCCGGCACGCAATAGAGTTCCAGCCGGTGATCGATCAGGCGGAAGCCGAGCCGCTTGGCGATCTTTCGCTGCAGCGCCTCGATCTCGTCGTCCCGGAACTCGACGATCTCGCCGGTCTTGACGTTGACCAGATGATCGTGATGGGTCTCGGGCACCTCTTCGTAGCGGGCCCGGCCCTCGCGAAAATCGTGACGGTCGACGATCCCGTGTTCCTCGAACATCCGCATGGTCCGGTAGACCGTCGAGATGCTGAGATTGGGATCGATCTTGACCGCGCGACGATAGACCTGCTCGACGTCCGGATGGTCTTCGGCCGAGGAGAGAACGCGCGCGATCACGCGGCGCTGCTCCGTCATGCGCAGACCCTTTTCCACGCAAAGCTGTTCTAGCTTTGTGGGTATCGACACTTCACTCCCCCTGCTCTGCTACGACCGCAATAGTAGGGTATCCGGACGGCAACGGCCAGAAGTCCGGTCGGGTAATTCTCAGCGGGCAGGATGCCGCGGCGCCGTGCTCAGGCGCGCTTGGACGAGCGGCGGCGATTGGTGCCGAGACCGATGCTCTTGGCCAGTTCCCGGCGCTGGCTGGCGTAATTCGGCGCCACCATCGGGTAGTCCGGGGGGAGATTCCATTTCAGACGGTAATCCTCGGGCGACATGTCGTAGGCCGTCTTGAGATGGCGTTTCAGCATCTTCAGCTTCTTGCCGTCTTCGAGGCAAATGAGGAAGTCCGGCGTGACCGAGCGCCGCACCGGGACGGCGGGCTGCTGGCGCTGCGCTTCCTGCTCGACACTGCCGACACCGGCAAGCGTGCCGTAAACATCGCGAATCAACCTCGGCAAGTCGCCCATTTCTACTTTGTTGTTGGACAGATGCGAGGTGACGATTTCCGTCGTCAATGCCATCAGTTCTTTTTTGTCCATCGGTTCCGACATTTAACATGACCTCTTCTGGCTCAGACGCCCCGATATATTCCGATTGGCATATCGAAGCAACAGATTATCAACCGGTCAACTCAAATACAGTCATGATTTACCGGGGACAATTCTTTCTTCCTAATAAGTGGCAATAGTAAGTGTATAAGAGGGCTCAGATATCACGTTTCAATACCAGGGCATCGTCTCTTTTCCCATCGGACCTCTGATAATATTCCGGACGGCGGCCGGCGTGACGGAACCCCAGCCCGAGATATAGCGCCCGCGCTGCCACATTGTTCTCGGCAACTTCCAGGAACAGCTCGACCGCACCGGCCGCGCGCGCGTCCTCGATTCCCCGCCCGAGCAGCATCCGCGCCACGCCCTGCCGGCGCCGGTCCGGCAGCACGGCGAGCGAGAGCAGTTCGCATTCGTCGGCCGCGGTCCGCAGAAGCGCGAAGCCGAGCGGCAGCGGCGGCGTCGTGTCCTCGGCGACCGCAAGCAGGGCGAACGCCCCGGGCGTGGCCAGAAGCCGCGCAATCTCGCCCGGCGGCCAGGCCTCGCTGAAGGTCCTGGCGTGAAGCTCGGCCAGCACGAGCACCATCTCCGCGCCGGCGCGCCGGATCGTCGGCACGCTCACCGACGGCTTCCCGGCGCCGGCGCCGCTGGGAGCTTGGCGTCGGGCGCGCGCAGATAGAGCGGGGCAGGCACCTCGCCCGTCCTTGGCGGCGGCAGGGACGCGGCATAGCGGGCGACCCAGCGCGCGTCAGGCTCCAGGATCCCGTCCAAGCAGGTGATCGCGAGCGCGCCGTGGGCGGCGGCAAGCAGGGCGGCGCCGCTGCCCGCGGCAAGAACCTGCCCGTCCGGCAGAAGCGCTGCGGCGCGGCGCGGCGCGATCGCCAGCGCATCGCCGAGCGGCCGGCCATTAGCATCGAAAGACTGCAGATAGATCTCGCCCCGCCGGGCATCGAGGGCGACGACGAGCGGCCGCGGATCGTTCCGGTCGGCCCGCGCGGCCCGCTCGATAGCCCGCAGCGTGGTGACGCCGACGAGCGGCAGGCCGGTGGCAAGCGCCAGGCCGCGCGCTGCCGCCAGGCCGATACGGAGGCCGGTGAAGCTGCCCGGTCCGACCGTCACGGCAAGCCGGTCTAGCGCGGCGAAGGCCAGCCCGGCATCGGCGCGAACCGCCTCGACCATCGGCATCAGCGCCTCCGCCTGCCCGCGCGCGCCGAGCCGCGTCCGATGGGCGAGCACCCGGCCATCCTCGACGATCGCGACCGAACAGGCGCCAAGCGCCGTATCGAGTGCCAGGATCTTCATTTGCCCGTCCGGACCGTTCGATTAAACTCGCGACATGACATGTCTTTTCTCCGTTTGAGCCGCCATGACCGAGCTTCTGGTCGACATCGCGGGCCAGTTCGATGTCGAGATCGACATCCGCTATGCCGGCGACAACAACTTCACTGGTGCGCCTGTTTACACGCGCCCGGGCTGCTACCTCAATCCCGAAGCCGCCGGACTGCTGGAACGCGCTGTCGCACTGGCCCGCCCGCTCGGTTTCCGGTTCCGCGTCTTCGACGCCTTCCGCCCGACCGAGGCGGCCTGGGCGCTCTGGCACCATACCCCGGACCCGGAATTCCTCGCCGACCCGCGACGGGGGTCGCCGCATTCGCGCGGCGCGGCGGTCGATCTGACCCTCGTCGATGGCGATGGTCGCCCCCTCGACATGGCGACCGACTTCGACGCCTTCCTGCCACAGGCCCATCATGCCCGGACCGACATCCCGGTCGATGCGCAGCGGAACCGCGCCCTCCTGCTCGGGATAATGACCGCCGCCGGCTGGGACAACTACCGGAACGAATGGTGGCATTACCAGCTCTTCGAGCCGCGGCGCTTTCCGCTGCTTTCCGACAGCGCCGCCGGCACCCGGATGATGGACAGCGCTGGCCGTGCCGCGTAACACTGGCCCGATCATGACGCGCCGATTCAACCCAGAACCCGGCCGGAACGCGCGCACCCGGAGAGAGCGGCGGCGCCGGATCCATACCGGGCTCATCGCCCTCCTGTCCCTGGCGCTGCTGGTCGCCGCCGACGCCGGCGCCCGTGCCGCCGACTGGGCGACGGTGGTGATGTATCACCGCTTCGGCGAAGACAGCGCGCCGTCGACCAATATCCGGCTCGACCAGTTCGACGTCCATCTCGCCGAACTCGCCTCCGGCGCCTACACGCCGATGGCCGTCGACGCGATACTGGCGCGGCTGGCCGCCGGCGAGGCGCTGCCCGACCGCACGGTCGCGATCACCGTCGATGATGCGTTCCTGTCCGTCTATACGGAAGCCTGGCCGCGGCTGAAGGCGGCAGGCATCCCGTTTACACTGTTCGTCGCGACCGAGCCGATCGACCAGGGCCTTGCCGGTTACATGACCTGGGACCAGATCCGGGAACTCGCGGCCGACGGCGTGACCATCGGCAGCCAAACCGCGGCGCATCCGCACATGCCGGCGATGTCGGCCGAGCGGAACCGCGAGGAGCTGGCCCGATCGAACGCCCGTTTCGAGGCCGAACTCGGCAGCCGGCCCACCCTGTTCGCCTATCCTTACGGGGAATATGGGAACGCCGTTCGCGAGATCGTCGCCGAGGCCGGTTTCGCGGCCGCCTTCGGCCAGCATTCCGGTGTCATGCATGGCGGGATGGATGCCTATTCGCTACCGCGTTTCGCGATGAACGAGAAGTACGGCTCGATCGGCCGTTTCCGCCTCGCCGTCAACGCGATGCCGCTCAGGGTCCGCGACCTCACGCCGGCGGACACCGTGTTGCGGCAGAACCCGCCACTGTTCGGCTTCACCATCGATGACGAGATTGACAATCTTGACCAGTTGGCCTGCTTCGCCTCGAACCAGTCCGGTCCGGCCACCATCGAGAGACTGGGCCAGACCCGTTTCGAGGTTCGCCTCGACGGCCCCTTCGCGGCCGGGCGCGGACGGGTGAACTGCACCCTGCCGGGCCCCGATCGGCGCTGGCGCTGGTACGGTATCCAGTTCTTCATTCCCGGCTGACGGCCGCGACAAGCAATCCGCTCAGTCCACGCCAAACGCCGCGCGCAAGCCGGTCGACGGAGCCAAACGTGCGCGGTCGAAGGCGTCGAGACCGTTGACCCGGATAACCGTCTGCAGGCTCTCGACATAGCTTTCGCCGAGTTCCGAGTACGCATCGAGCTGTCCGGCGAGACCGGTGCCGTCGAACGGCCCGCTGGCGGCACGCATGCTGCGTCGCATCTCGCGAAAGCCGCGGTAGGCGGCATGGCGATTGAGGTTGATCATGTAGGCCCGAACGGAGCCCGCGAGCGTATCAAAACGCCGGATGCGATGGGTCGCACCGGCCGCCCGGCTCTTCGGCACCATGCCCGGGTCGTTCGCATCCCAGGTCCATTGCCCGAACAGGGCATTGCCCTCGCGGGCAAATCGCGACCGCCCCCAGCCCGATTCGATTGCCGCCTGGGCGATGACCAGCGACGGCGGCACGATATCGATCCGGCGCAGCAGGCTTCGGGCACTGTCGTCGTCGACCCGGTATCGCGCCGCAAGCATGGCGCGCCATCCCGGCGTCGCGTCGCCATCCTTAAGGCGGCGGCGGATCTCGCGCACCCGCTCGTTCTCGCGAAGGACGATCGGCAACAGGACGCGGATGAAATCGCGCTTGCGCTCGGTCGTCGAGGGGACGGTCGCCCAGTCGGGCGGAAACGCGGCGAGAAAGACGCGCGGGACCGGCGCTCCAGCGCGGATCGCCGGCAGCGACAGGTCCCGGGCATCGAGCAGTGTCTCGAGAGCGGCATGATCGGCGACCCGCCAGTCCTGCCCCGAAGAGGGCCCCAGGTAAGACCAGAGCACGGCGAGCGTACCGGCAGCGAGCCAGACGCCGAGCAGGGACAGCGCAACCTTCCGGCCGTCGCCCGCGGACGTGACGGCGCGGCCCGCGTCTTTCGCGTTCATCGGTGCGGGACGGCTATTTCACGGTCCCGAACAGACGCGCGGAGCGTTCGCGGGCGAGCCGGGCGTCATCGAAATCCTCCAGCCGGTTCCCGTCGATGATCTTCTCCAGCGTCGCCACGTAATCCTCGCCGCGCTCCGAATAACTCAGCAGGGTCGCGGCCAGGACGCCACCGGTTACCGCCTCGCTCTCGGCGCGGACCCGCGCACGCTCCTCGCGGAATTCCTCGTAAGCCGGGTGCGTGTTGAGATTCAGGACATAGCGATAGACCGAATCCTGCAGGCTGCCGAAGGTGCGCACCTCGTGGGAGGCGTCCGCATCGCGGCGCACCGGGACCATGCCGGCGCCCTTCTGCCAGGTGCGCTGGCCATAGACTGCGTTGCCGTGCCGGGCAAATCGCGAGGTTCCCCAGCCGGACTCCTCGGCGCCCTGTGCCAGCGCCAGCGACGGCGGCACCACGTCGACCCGCGCGATCAGTGCGTCGAAATCGCGCGGCCCGACCCCGTACTCGGCCGCCAGATGCTCCAGCCAGCGACGTTCGCCCCGGTCGAGGGCGACGCCGGCGCGGTGCCGGGCGGCGAGATAGAGCAGAAGCTCGCGATCGGCGAGAACCTGCTCGTTGATGTCGAGCAGGATCGGCAGCAGGATCTTGATGAAGGCGGCCTTGCGGAGCGACCCGGCTTCAACCTCCGGAAGATCGTCCGGCAGCGTATCGATGAAGATCCGCGGCACGGCCGCGCCGCGCCGGATGTCGCGAAGCTCCCGTCCCTGGCGTTTCCAGAGATCGAGAAACTCCTGAACACCGGCCGCTTGTGAAACCTGTCCAACCGACGCGGTCTGCGCGTTCGCTGCCGCCGGCGCCCAGAACGGCACCGGCACCGGCACGGCGAGGACAAGACAAAGAAAAGCGACACGGAGCTTGGTTGAGACTTGCTTCCGCAGCATATTCGGTAACGTCTGTTTCTTGATCGGGTTCCGTCCGGGCAAAAATGATCTCCGCCACGCGGGGGCCGGCAGCTCCCCTGTCGGGGAATCGGACGGCAGGCAGCCGGGACCGGCGTGTTCCGACGGAAAATGCGTTAACAGAATCTTTAGATCAAGGCCCAATGTCAGCGAGAACGAACGAGAATGCCGGCCTGGCCCCGTCGGCGGCCAGTACCGCAAGCATGCATGCCCGGGATCACCGGTCGATCGAGAACTGGCTGATCGGCAATGACGGCGAGATTTTCGGCGCCGCGACGCTGGACGCGCTCTGCCGCCGGCTGATCGCCGCGGGGGTTCCGGTCAGCCGCGCCTCGATCGGCTTGCTCGCGATGCATCCCGAGACCTTTGCCAGCAACCTGCTCTGGCATCGCGAGAACGGTTCCGAAACGGTCACCCGGAGCCATGCGATAGCGACCTCCGACGTCTATCTGAAGAGCCCCGTCTACATCATCCATCAGGGCGTCGATTCGATCAGGCGACGCCTGGATATCGAGAACCCGCAACTCGATTTTCCGTTGCTCACGGAACTCCTGGCCGAGGGCGCGACCGACTATGTCGCCATGCCGCTCCGTTTCCGGAACGGCCAGATCAATTACATCTCCTGGGTCAGCGACCGGGCAGGCGGCTTCTCGACCGCAAATCTCGCGCTGCTTTACGGACTGCTGCCGGCGATCGCGCTGCGCGCGGAATTGTACAGCGCCTACGAGCTCAGCCACGATCTGATGAACACCTATATCGGCCGTCGCGCAGCCGACCGGGTGTTGAGCGGGACCTTCAGGCGGGCAATGGGCGAGCGCATCGAGGCGGCCCTGCTGCTCTGCGACCTGCGCGGTTTCACGGCGATGAGCGAGCGGCTGCCGATGGAGGAAGTGATCGAGACGCTCGACGATTATTTCGACTGCATGGCGCGGCCGGTTGCGCAGAACGGCGGCGAGATCCTGAAATTCATCGGCGACGGCATGCTGGCGATGTTCCCCCGGGACGACGCCAGCCAGACCCTGGGCGCGCCCTGCCGGGCCACCGCCTCGGCGCTGGCGGCACTGGAGGAACTCGACGCGCTCAACCGGCGGCGGGCCGAGAACGACAAGAGTCCGCTCAAGACCGGGATCGCGCTGCATACGGGAACGGTGTTCTTCGGCAATGTCGGCGCCGCGCACCGGCTGGACTTCACGGCAATCGGTCCGGCCGTGAACGCGGTCGCCCGGATCGGCGCGCTCTGCCCCCGGCTCGAACGGCCGATTCTCGCCTCCGGCCGCTTCGCCGCGCAATGCCGGGCCTTCCGGATGCAGTCGGTCGGTTCGCACGTCCTGCGCGGCATCCGCGAACCGGAAGAACTGTTCGCGCCGCACGGCGCTCAGGTGAGTTCGTCGATTTCCTGATCGGTCAGCGTGCCGGGGACGACGGTGATCGGAATACTGACCGCGCCGGAACGCTCGCTCACCAGGCTCTTGATGAGCGGCCCGGGATTGGTCGCCTCGGCGGCGGCGGCGAGCACGAGGATGCGGATGTCGGGATCTTCCTCGATCAGCCCGACGACCTCGTCGCGCTTGTGACCCTCGCGAATGACGAATTCCGGAATCAGGCCGGAATGCGCCTGGATCTCCGACGCCATCCCCTGCAGCAGCAGTTCGGCTTCCTGGCGGGCCTCTTCGCGCATGACCTCGCCGACCCCCATCCAGTGCTGGAAGTCGGGCGGCTCGAGGACGTGAAGCAGGGTGACGCCGCCGCCCACGCGGACCGCGCGCGCGGTTGCGAAGCGCACCGCGACCTTGCATTCAGGCGTGTCGTCGACGACCACCAGGAACTTGTTTCGGCGCCGGGCGCCGCTTTGCATCTCGGACATGTGGATGCCCCCATCCGGTTTCACCGCATCCTGCAATGGCGCCGCAGATCCGGCAAGCGGCGCCTGCGCCGCCCTGCCGCGGCTATTTCAGGAGGACGTTGGTGATCTCGCGCAGCTGGGTGCGCGCCCGAAGCAGGTAAAAGCCCTGCACTGCCAGATGGTTGGGCAGGAACAGACCGGCCGGATCACCGTTCACGACGACCAGCGGATCGAGGACCGCGGCATTCCGCATGCTGAGCAGCATCTGGTCCCAGGCGGTGCCGATCTCGCGCTCGTCGATGGTCTTCGCGAAATCGCGGCGCAGCTCGCGAAGCAGCAGGTAATAGGCGTAGACCTGCCCCTTGATGTTGTAGAACACGTCGTCGGATTGAAAGTCGATCCAGTCGCCGGCGTGCTCGTGAATCTGCCGGTCGAGAACGGCCGTCGAGGACCCGAGATCGAGGGCGATGCGATCGAGGGTCGCCATCAGGTTGTCACCGCGACGTTCGAACACCGCCTCGCCGGCCGCGAGGCGCCGGTTGTAACTCAGGAGCTTGCGGCGGGCGTTCTCGTACTGCTTCTCCGACGACGTGGTCGGGGTCCAGGAGGTTTCCAGGTCCCATACCCAGATCGTGCCGGAATATTGCAGCTTGCCCGAAGCGTCCTGCAGATCCGGGTCGGTCTGGCTGGAGCCGCGCGTGCGGCCGAGCTGGTCGGTCAGCTCGAAGGTGAAGCGTGCGAGCGCACCGACGATGCCCTGCTGGAAGCTCGGCATGTTGTCCAGGGCCGCCGCAGGCAGGAAGAACGGATCGTTGGCGGTCCAGCGGTTCCGGTTCACTTCCCGGTCGATCAGCGCCGCCATCATGTCGACCGTGTGGCTGCCGCCGGCGATCTCGTCCGCCTCAGGCACCGCGAAATCGACATCGTCGTCGACGGCATGCACGATCAGCATGCCGATGGGGTAATAGAGCAGCAGGAACAGAAGGAACAGGAACAGCACGACCCGGACCCTGCCGGCCGTCACGATCCGCCGCCCCGAGCCGACGCGGCGGGGGCTGTCCTGTCCGATTTCGCTCATGCCGCCCGTTCCCTTCTCACACGTTTGCCCCTTGGAGGCCCCCGTAGAGGTAAGACCCCGGCTCCGGTGGCGCAAGTCGCGTGAACGGCGCCGGCCGCTCAGACCGACAGGAAGCCGACCGTTTTCTTCACCTCGTCGACGATCGGTCCGGCGATCGCCCGGGCCCGCTCGGCGCCGTCGCGGAGTACCGCATCCACGTGGTCGGGGGCTGCCATCAGGCGCTGCATTTCGAGCCCGACCGGACCGAAGGTCTCGACCATCAGGTCGGCCAGAGCCGGCTTGAAGGTGGAGAACGCCGCGCCGGCGAATTCAGCCAGCACATCCGCCCGGGTCTTGCCCGCGAGCGCGGCATAGATTCCGACCAGGTTGCGTGCCTCCAGCCTGCCTTCGAGTTCCTTCTCGGTCTCGGGCAGCGGTGCCGGGTCGGTCCGCGCCTTGCGGATCTTCAGCGCGATCTCGTCCGGACCATCGGTGAGATTGATCCGCGAATAATCCGACGGGTCGGATTTCGACATTTTCTTCGAGCCGTCCCGCAGGTTCATCACCCGCGTCGCCTCGCCCAGGATCAGCGGTTCGGTCAGGGGAAAGAGTTCGACGCCGTAATCATGGTTGAACTTCTGCGCGATGTCGCGGCAGAGCTCGAGATGCTGCTTCTGATCCTCGCCGACCGGCACATGGGTCGCCTTGTAGGCCAGGATGTCGGCGGCCATCAGGTTCGGATAGGCGTAGAGGCCGACGGAGGCGTTCTCCGCGTGCTTGCCCGCCTTCTCCTTGAACTGGGTCATCCGGTTCAGCCAGCCCATGCGGGCAACGCAGTTGAAGATCCAGGCCAGCACCGCATGCTCGGGCACGTGGCTCTGGGCGAAGATGATCGACTTCTCCGCATCGATCCCTGCCGCCAGGTAGGCGGAGGCCACCATGCGGGTGGTCGCGGTCAGCTCAGCCGGATCCTGCCAGACGGTGATGGCGTGCATGTCGACGATGCAATAGAGGCACTCGTAATCGTCCTGCAGTCCGACGAAATTGCGGATTGCGCCAAGATAATTGCCAAGATGCAGGTTTCCGGTCGGCTGGACGCCGGAAAAGACGCGCGACATCACTCGTTTCCTTGATTTGCGGTGCTTCGGACCACCCGTCCCGACGGGCACTGGCGGTTATCGCGCGCAGGCGCGACGCGGTCAACTCGGATCGCCGCCCGCATCCGCGTCAGGCCCGGGTTTCGCCGCCGCCGAAGGCTCGCGACGGAACAGCGCCTTGAGGTCGGCCGGCCGTGCGCCGCCGCCGAGCGTCACGGAGATGGCGAAGACGAGCGCCCCGCCCGCGACCAGCCCGATCAGCACCGCGATCCGCATGGTCGGGCCATCGGCCAACATCGGCATGACCAGCGGGCGGGCGGCGAGCAGGGCCGCGCCCATCAGCGTCGCAGCGAGGACGATGCGCGGAAAGCGTCGGCGGAAGCGCGGGTCGGCGGCAAGGAAATCCCGGCGGTGCAGCAGGACCATCAGCAGCAACGCGTTCAGCCAACCGGCCAGCGTCGTCGCCAGCGCGATCCCGACATGACCGAGCGGCCCGATCAGCGCCAGCGAAAGCGCGATGTTGGCGGCGACGGCGGCGGTCGCGACGATGACCGGCGTCCGGGTATCCTCGCGGGCGAAGAAGGGCGGCGCCAGTACCTTGACGAGGACGAAGGCCGGCAGCCCGAAGGCATAGGCGGCCAGCGCCCCGGCGGTCGCCATGCTGTCGGCCGCCGTGAAGGCGCCACGCTCGAACAGCACGATCGCGATCGGCCCGGCAATGGTCGCCAGCGCGACCGCGGCGGGCAAGGTCAGAAGCAGCGAGAATTCGAGACCCCGGTTGAGCGACTGCATCGCCGCCCCGTCCTCGCCGGCGCGAAGCTGGCGCGAGAGCAGCGGCAGCAGCGCGGTGCCGATGGCGATCCCGATCACGCCGAGCGGAAGCTGGTAGACCCGGTCTGCATAGTAGAGATGGGCGATCGCCCCGGTCGATAGGAACGAGGCGATCATCGTTCCGACGACGATGTTGATCTGCGTCACCCCGGCGCCGAGCGCGGCCGGCAGCATCAAAGTCAGCAGGCGGCGGATGGCGGCGTCGAAGCGCGGCCGGACGAGCCGCGGTCGCAGGCCCTCCCGCGCGCTGGCAACCATCAGGTAGACAAGCTGGGCAAGGCCGGCCACCGCGACCCCCCAGGCCAGCACCTGGCCCGGCAGGCCGACCAGCGGCACCACGATGGCGAGCGCGGCGATCAGGATGATGTTGAGCAGCACCGGGGCCGCCGCCATCGCGGCGAACCGGTAGACGGCGTTCAGCATCCCGCCGAGCAGGGAGACGAGCGCCATCGCCAGCAGATAGGGAAAGGTGATCCGGGTCAGTTCCACGGCCAGCGCGAACTTGTCCGCGTCGGCCGAGAAGCCGGGCGCCAGGCCGTACATCAGATAGGGCATGAAGATCTCGGCCAGCAGCGTGAACAGGCCGACGGTGACCAGCATGACGCTGAACACCTGCTCGCCGAAGGCCCGCGCCGCCTCCTTCCCCGATGCTTCCAGGCGACGCGAGAACATCGGCACGAAGGCCGCCGTGAAGGCGCCTTCGGCGACCAGCCGGCGGAACAGGTTCGGGATCCGGAAGGCGACCACGAAGGCGTCGGCGAGCGGGCCGGCGCCGAGCATGGCGGCGATCAGGATGTCACGGACGAATCCGAGGATGCGGCTCAGCATGGTGAAGCCGCCGACGGTCGCCGCCGCTTTGGCGAGATTCATGGGCTTGGCCTATAGCGGAATCCGCTTGCCGGCGGAAGTGGGAAGCGCCCGGCGCACACCTATTCGGCGGCTTGCGTCTCCTTGCCGGCGGCCGGCTTCGGCGACGCTTTCTTCTTCTTCTCGACGGTCCCTGTCAGCGCTGTCAGCAGGCGTTTCTCGATCAGCTTCAGCTTGCCCTGGTTGGTGATCTTGAGGCCGAACAGGTCCTTCACGTAGAAGACGTCGACCGCGCGTTCGCCGAAGGTCTCGATATGGGCCGAGGAAATCGAGAGCGACAGATCGAAGAAGGCGAGCGTCAGTTCGGCGAGCAGGCCAAGCCGGTCGCGACCGTTGACCTCGATCACCGTATGGGCGAGCGACGCATTGTTGTCGATCAGCACGACCGGCTCCACGGTGAAGACCCGGGTCCGGCTCGGCAGCGCCGAGTTGCGCCGGTCGGCCAGTTCCTGGCGCGGTCGCCGGGTGCCGTTGAGGGTCTGTTCGATCGCCGCCGAGAGCCGGGCGAGCTGGCCCGGATGGTCGAAGGCGCCACCCTCGTCATTCTGGATCAGGAAGCTGTCGAGCGCCAGGCCGTCGGCGGTGGTGAAGATCTTGGCGCCGACGATATTGGCGCCGGCGATCGCGATCGCCCCGGCGATGCGGGCGAAAAGGCCCGGATGGTCGGCGGTGTAGAGCGTGATCTCGGTGATGGAACGGAAGCTGTCGCTGCGGTTCTCGAGCGTGAGCGGCGCCCGCTCGCGATCGGCGCGGCGAATGATATGGGCATGCCGGACATGGGCCTGGGTCTCGAGCGAGAGCCAGTAGGGGTCGTAGTGGCGGGCGATATAGCGGTCCAGTTCCTCCGCGGTCCAGTCGGACATGGCCTCGCGGAATGCCTCCTTCGAGGCGCGGATCCGCGCCTCGCGGCCCTTGATCGCGTGACCGCCGCTGAGCACGCTTTCCGCGACATAATAGAGTTCGCGGAGCAACTGCCCCTTCCAGCCGTTCCAGACCTTCGGGCCGACGGCGCGGATGTCGGCGACGGTCAGCACCAGGAGCAGCCTGAGCCGCTCCGGGCTCTGCACGATATTGACGAAGTTCTCGACCGTCTTCGGGTCGGCGATATCGCGCTTGAAGGCGAAATGGCTGAACACGAGGTGATAGCGCACCAGCCAGGCGACCGTCTCGGTTTCGGCCGCGGTCAGGCCGAGCCGGGGGCAGAGCGTCTCCGCCACCTCGGCGCCGATTACCGAATGATCACCGCCGCGACCCTTGGCGATGTCGTGCAACAGGACGGCGACATAGAGCACGCGCCTGGACAGCACCTTGTGAATGATGTCGTTGCTGAGCGGATGGTCCTCGCCGAGCACGCCGGACTCGATTCGCGCCAGCACGCCGATCGCCCGGATGGTGTGCTCGTCGACGGTGTAGACATGGTACATGTCATGCTGGGTCTGGGCCACGACGCGACCGAAATCGGGCACGAAACGACCAAGCACGCCGGCCTCGCTCAGGCGCCGGAGCGTGGTTTCCGGATCCTTCTTGGAGGTCAGCATTTCCAGGAACATCCGGTTCGCTTCCGGATTCTCCCGCACCGAGTTGTCGATCAGCTTGAGATTGCGGCGAATGATCCTGAGCGCGTTCGGGTGGATGTCGAGATCGCGGCTCTGGGCGAAATGAAAGAGCCGGATCATCAGCACCGGGTCCGCCTTGAGCGACACTTTCTCCGCCATGTCGACCCGCTTGCCGTCGACCGTCAGGCCCTCGACCGGGACCTTGGTGAAACGGAAACGCGGCATCCGGAAGCGGCCCCGGCCCTGCTGCTCCGCTTCGAAGGCGGCGCAGAAGATCCGCGTCAGGTCGCCGACATCCTTGGCCACCAGGTAATAGTGCTTCATGAAGCGCTCGACGCCGAGCGTCCCGGCATGGTCCTTGTAGCCGAGCCGGCGGGCCAGTTCCGGCTGGACGTCGAAGGTGAGCCGCTCCTCAGCGCGGTCGACGATCAGGTGCAACTGGCAGCGCACCGTCTTCAGGAAGTCCTCGGCCTTGAGAAACCGCCGACGCTCGGCCGCGGTGAGGACGCCGCGGGCGACCAGTTCGGACACCTCGTCGGCGCGGTAGAGATATTTCGCGATCCAGAACAGCGTATGCAGGTCGCGAAGTCCGCCCTTGCCTTCCTTGATGTTGGGTTCGACCAGGTAGCGGGAATCGCCGAGCCTGGCATGGCGTTCGTCGCGCTCGGCAAGCTTCGCCTCGACGAAATCGAGGCCCGAGCCCTCGACGATCTCCTTCATGAAGCGGCTGCGGAGCTGGCGCTCGAGCGGCCTGTTCCCGGTGATGTAGCGCATCTCGAGAATCGAGGTGCGGATCGTGATATCGGCCTTGGCGAGGCGGATGCAGTCGTCGATCGAGCGCGTCGCA
The DNA here is from genome assembly GCF_900172325.1 of Oceanibacterium hippocampi. Lineage (GTDB taxonomy): Bacteria > Pseudomonadota > Alphaproteobacteria > Sneathiellales > Sneathiellaceae > Oceanibacterium > Oceanibacterium hippocampi. The sequence continues at coordinate 483,518 of NZ_FWFR01000001.1, forward strand.
TGGCCGACCTTCAGGCCGAGGTCCCAGAGCATGTAAAGCATGAACTCGACGACCTGTTCGCCCCACGGCGTCTGCTTGTAGGGAAACAGGAACAGCAGATCGACGTCCGAATAGGGCGCGAGTTCGCCCCGCCCGTAGCCGCCGACGGCGATCACCGAAAGCCGTTCGCCGGACGTCGGGTTGGTCAGCCTGTAAATCCGGCCGACGGTGAAATCGAAGATGCAGCGGATGACCTGGTCGGTCAGGAACGTGAAGCCACGCATCGCCACGCTGCCGTCGCCGTCCTCCTTGAAGCGCTGCTCGACCACCGTCCGGCCATGGGCCAGAATCGTCTTCAGATACTGCAGCGCCTCGGCGCGAAACCCGGCGGAATCCGGGGCGTGCTCCGTGGCAATGCCGTCGAGGCCGGCAATGACGGCCTTGCGGTCGACGATTTGGCGGCGGTTTCGCAGGTTTTCCATCGATATCATAGCGGGGATCGCTTTCCGGCGCGGCGCGCCCTTGCTTGCGACCGAACATTCCAGTCCATCAAGATACGCGCGGCGGCACGCGTTTCAAATGCAACGCGTCGGCCGCCGTTGTCGCGCCGGAACTGATCGCCGTCAGGTGATCGTCGCGCCGCCGTCGATCACCATCGTGTGCCCGGTCATGAAGGCACCGGCGTCGGAGGCCATGAACACGGCCGCGCCGGCGATCTCCTCCGGTGTGCCGATGCGGCGCAGCGGCGCCTTCGAGGTCGCCTGCTTCAGGATCTCCGGGTTCTCCCAGAGCGCGCGGGCGAAATCGGTCTTGATCAGGCCCGGCGCGATCGCGTTTGCGCGAATGTTGTAGGGGCCATACTCGACGGCGATGTTGCGGGCCAGTGCCATGTCGGCGGCCTTCGAGATGCCGTAGGCGCCGAGCACCGGCGTGCCCTTGAGGCCGCCGATCGAGGAGACGATGATGATGACGCCGTCCTTGCGCGCCTTCATTTCCGGCAGGACCATCTGGCAGAGCCAGTGGTTGGAGCGGATGTTCGAGGCCATGATCTTGTCGAAGGCATCGTCGGGGATGTCCGCCATCCCGCCGAAATACGGATTGACCGCGGCATTGCAGACCAGGATATCGATCTGGCCGAGACGCTTGCGGGTTTCATCGACCAGCGCCTGCAGCTGTTCCTTGTGCGAGATGTTGCCCGGGATCGCCGTCGCCGAACCGGCGCCGTCGCCTACCGCGGCGTTGATCTCGGCGGCGACCGCATCACAGGCATCGGCCTTGCGGCTCGATACGACGACTTTGGCGCCGGCCTTCGCCATCGCCTCGGCGATCGCCTTGCCGATGCCCTTCGTGGAACCCGTGATGACGGCGACCTTGCCCGTCAGATCGAACATGCGTTTCTCTCCCCGATAACATTTCCCAGGCGACCCGAACGCGCCGCCGGCCGAGCACGATAGACGGCTCCACCCCCTGCTGTCGATCCGCCCTATCGCCCGGCGCGTTCGGCCGCCAGCCGCTTGAGCTCGTAGATCAGGTCGAGCGCCTCGCGCGGCGAGAGGTCGTCCGGCGCGATCGTCGCCAGCCGGTCGTCCAGCGGATCCGGCACGTCCGGCTCCTCCCGCGACCGCCCGTTCTGCCGGAGCATCTCGGCGAACAGCGGCAGATCCTCGGCCAGGCGGGTCGCGGCCGAGGCCTGATCGCCCGATTCGAGCCGCTCCATGACCTCCTGGGCGCGCCCGATCACCGCCGCCGGCAGGCCGGCCAGCTTCGCCACCTGGATGCCGTAGGAACGATCGGCCGCGCCGCCCGTCACCTCATGCAGGAAGATCACCTCGCCCTGCCATTCCTTGATCCGCATGGTGTGGTTTGCCAGCCCGTCGAGCTTTGCGGCGAGTGCCGTCAGCTCGTGGTAATGGGTCGCGAACAGCGCCCGGCAGCGATTGACGTCGTGCAGATGCTCGACCGTCGCCCAGGCGATCGAGAGCCCGTCGAAGGTCGCCGTGCCACGCCCGATCTCGTCCAGGATGACCAGCGACCGCGGCCCCGCCTGGTTCAGGATCGCCGCCGTCTCGACCATTTCGACCATGAAGGTCGAGCGGCCCCGCGCAAGGTCGTCGGAGGCACCGACCCGGCTGAACAGCCGGTCGACGACGCCGATACGGGCGCTCTCCGCCGGCACGTAGGCACCGATCTGCGCGAGAATCGCGATCAGCGCGTTCTGCCGAAGGAAGGTGCTCTTGCCGGCCATGTTCGGGCCGGTCAGCAGCCACAGGCGGCTGTCCCCGTCGAGCCGGCAGTCGTTGGCAACGAAGGGGCCGGCATCGGCCTTGCGGAGCGCCGCCTCGACGACCGGGTGACGGCCTCCCTCGATCGCGAAGCCGGTGCCGTCATCGACTTCCGGTCGGCACCAGTTCTCCGCGACCGCGAGTTCGGCAAGCGCGGCCGCAACGTCGAGCCGCGCGAAGGCAGCCGCGGCGGCGAGGATCGTTGCGCCCGATTCGAGTACCCTGGCCTGCAGCATCTCGAAGCATTCCAGTTCCAGCGCCAGCGCGCGTTCGGCCGCCCGGCCGATCTTGTCCTCCAGCTCACCGAGCGCCACGGTTCCGAAACGAACCGCGTTCGCCATGGTCTGTCGATGGATAAAATCGGCACCGAGCTTGTCCGCGTGGCGCGGCGAGATCTCGACGAAATAGCCGAGCACGTTGTTGTGGCGGACCTTCAGGCCGGCCACCCCGGTCTCCTCGCGGTAGCGTTCCTGGAGCGCCGCGATATGCCGCCGGCTCTGGTCCCGGAGCATGCGGAGCTCGTCGAGTTCCGGCCGGTAACCGGCAGCGACAAAACCGCCGTCGCGGGCCTGCAGCGGCAGCTCGGCGGCGAGCGCCCGGTCCAGCTCATCGACCAGCTCCGCATGAAAGCCGAGCGCGTCGAGGGCGAGGGCGATGCCCTCGGGCGGTCCGCCCAGGCGGTCGTCCATGAAGAGTGTCCGGACCTCGGCCGTGAGTCCCAGCGAATCGCGGATCGCGGCCAGATCGCGCGGGCCGCCGCGGCCAAGCGACAGCCGGCTGAGCGCCCGCTCGAGGTCGGCGCACCGGCGCAGCAGCGCGCGGAGCGCGCCGCGCGGCTCGCTGCCGCCGGTGAAGTACTGGACCATGTCGAGACGCGCGTTGATCGCCGCCGGATCGGTCATCGGACCGGCGAGATCGGCGGCCAGCCGGCGCGCGCCCGGCCCGGTGACGGTCCGATCGATGGTCGCCAGCAGCGAACCGTCGCGGCCACCGGCCAGCGTCTGCACCAGTTCGAGATTGCGCCGGGTTGCCGCATCGATGGAGACCACGGCGGCCGATTCGAGCCGTTCCGGCGGGCGGATCGTCGGCAGGCGGCCTTTCTGGGTCAGCGCGACGTAATCGACCAGCGCCCCGGCGGCGGCCAGCTCGGCCCGGCCGAAGGCGCCAAAGGCGTCGAGCGCGGCCACGCCGAACAGCGATTTCAGGCGGCGGGCGCCGTTGTCGCTGTCGAACCGGACCGACGGCAGCGGCGTTATCGCACCTTCGGCCGCCGCCTCGATGCCGCGCTCGGCAATCTCGCCCATGAGCCGGTCGGCGAGCAGGATCTCACCGGGCGCCAGGCGGGCAAGCTCGGAAGCGATCTCGCGATCGGCGAGCGCCCGGGTCGCGAATTCGCCGGTCGAGATGTCGAGCCAGGCGATCGCCCATTCACCGGCCGCCCGGGCGAGGCTGGCCAGGTAGTTGTGGCGACGGGCGTCGAGCAGATTGTCCTCGGTCAGGGTGCCGGGCGTGACCAGGCGAACGACATCGCGCTGCACGACCGACTTGGCGCCGCGTTTCTTCGCCTCCGCCGGGTCCTCGGTCTGTTCACAGACAGCGACCCGGAAGCCCTTCCGGATCAGCCGCGACAGATACCCGTCTGCCGCATGGACCGGGACGCCGCACATCGGGATATCCTCCCCCGCATGCTTGCCGCGCTTGGTCAGCGCGATGTCGAGGGCCGCCGCGGCGGCGACCGCGTCGTCGAAGAACAGCTCGTAGAAATCGCCCATCCGATAGAACAGGAGGCAATCGGAATGGGCCTCCTTCAGCGCCAGGTACTGGGCCATCATGGGGGTTATTTTCGGCGCGTCGGCCGCCTGATTCGCACGTGCTTTCGGCATGGGGCGGAAGCTAGCATGCGTTTTCCGCCGCTGCATCAATTGTCGGGGCCACACCCGCTCCTCTAAGATGATCGCCCGACGCCGCAAGCCTGTGGTCTCGGGACGCGTACCATCGGGCCGCGAAACAGGTGAATGGTCGAGAGGTCGAAGAGAGAATGAGCGACGACAAGGATCCGGGACTCTACGAGGAAGCGCTCCGCTATCACGCCCAGGGGCATCCCGGAAAGCTGCGGATCATGGCCTCGAAGCCGGTGGCGACACAGCATGACCTGTCGCTCGCCTATTCCCCCGGCGTCGCCGCCCCGTGCCTGGCGATCGCCGAGCGCGAGGAACGGAGCTACGACTATACCGGGCGCGGCAACCGGGTCGCCGTCATCTCGAACGGCACGGCTGTGCTCGGTCTCGGAAATCTCGGCCCGCACGGCGCCAAGCCGGTGATGGAGGGCAAGGCGGTCCTGTTCAAGCGCTTTGCCGATATCGACGCGATCGACCTCGAGATCGACAGCGAGGACGTGGACCAGATCGTCAACGCGATCCGCTACCTCGGCCCGAGCTTCGGCGGCATCAACCTGGAGGATTTCAAGGCCCCGGAATGCTTCATCATCGAGCAGCGCCTGCGCGAACTGATGGATATCCCGGTGTTCCACGACGACCAGCACGGCACGGCGATCATCGCCGCCGCCGGATTCATCAACGCGCTCGACCTGACCGGGCGGCGAATCGAGGACACGAAGCTCGTCGTCAACGGCGCAGGCGCGGCCGCGATCGCCTGCCTCGAACTCCTGAAGGCGATGGGCCTGCCGCACGACAACGCCATCCTCTGCGACACCCGCGGCGTCATCTACAAGGGCCGCGAGGCCGGAATGAACCAGTGGAAATCGGCCCATGCCGCCGACACCCGGGCACGCACCCTGGCCGAGGCGATGAAGGACGCCGACTGTTTCTTCGGGCTGTCCGCGCCGGGAGTCGTCGATCGCGACATGGTCATGTCGATGGGGCCGAAGCCGATCATTTTCGCGATGGCCAATCCGGAGCCGGAGGTCCGGCCGGAAGAGGTGCTGGCCATGCGCGACGACGCGATCATCGCGACCGGGCGTTCCGACTATCCGAACCAGGTCAACAACGTCCTGGGCTTCCCCTACATCTTCCGGGGTGCGCTCGACGTCCGGGCGACGACCATCAACGAGCCCATGAAGATCGCCGCCGCCCGGGCGCTCGCGGAACTCGCCCGCGAGGACGTGCCGGACGAGGTTGCCGCCGCCTACAAGGGCGAGCGGCTCCGCTTCGGGCCGAGCTACATCATCCCGGCGCCGTTCGACCCACGCCTGATCCATTCGATTCCGCCGGCGGTGACCCGCGCGGCCATGGAAAGCGGCGTCGCCCGGATGCCGATCATCGACGAGGAGGGCTACCGGAACGACCTTCGCGCCCGGCTCGACGTTACCGCGGGCACGCTGCAATCGATCTTCGCGCAGGTCCGCAACATGCCCCGCCGGGTCGTCTTCGCCGAGGGCGAGGAGGAAAAGGTGGTGCGCGCGGCGATTGCCTACCAGCGCGCCGGCTACGGCACGCCGGTGCTGATCGGGCGGGAAGCCCCGATCCGCGAGATGATGCGCACCGTGGGTGTCGGCGGCGACATTCCGGTTGAGATCTACAACGCCCGCGAACTGCAGGATCGCGAGCGCTACTACGACTTCGTCTACAGCCGCCTGCAGCGTCAGGGCATGCTCTATCGGGATTGCGTCCGGCTGGTGAACCAGGACCGCAACAGCTTCGCCGCCTGCATGGTCGCGCTCGGCGATGCCGATGCCATGGTGACCGGGGTGACGCGCCGGTTTTCCGCCGCCTTCGAGGAGGTCTCGCGAATCATCGAGCCGGAGCCCGGCCGCCGCGTCTTGGGCGTTTCCACGGTGATTGCCCGGGATCGCACGGTGTTCATGGCCGACACGACGGTCACCATGATGCCCGATGCGGCGGCGATCGCCGACATCGCCGTGCAGGCCGCCGAGTTCGCCCGCCAGATGGGCCATGTTCCGCGGGTCGCGCTGCTCTCCTATTCGACCTTCGGCAACCCGAAGCACGAGACCGGCGACCGGGTTCGCGAGGCGGTCAAGCTGCTCGAGGCGCGCCAGCCCGATTTCGAGTTCGACGGCGAGATGTCGGTCGACGTCGCGCTCAACCCGGAAACCCTCGCGCTCTACCCGTTCTGCGGACTGTCCGAGCCGGCCAACGTGCTGGTCTTTCCGGGCCTCCATTCGGCCAATATCGCGTCGAAGCTGATCGCCGCCATCGGCGGCGCCACCGTGGTCGGACCGTTGCTTCTCGGCCTGCAGAAGCCTGTTCAGATCGCGCCGATCGGGGCAACGGTCTCGGACCTCGTCAATCTCGCGGCGCTCGCCGCGCATGAGGTCGGCCTGTAAGGCCGCCGGCGGGATCCGCGGGACGATGAGCGAGCGACCGCAAGACGACGATACCGCGGCCCTGCTCGATCGCGTCGCCGCGGGCAATGGCGCGGCCTTCGCGGAACTCTACCGGCGCTGGGCGCCCCGCGCCCATGCCGAGGCGTTGCACCACCTGGGCGACGCCGAACGGGCCGAAGCCGCGTTGCAGGAAGGCTTCCTGCGGGTCTGGCACCAGGCCGGGTCGCAGCCCGGTGGCCCGGACCGGGCCTGGCTCATGACCCTGTTCGAGGCGGCGATCGCCAGTTATGGCGACGGGCCGGTCGCCTGCGACTTCACCCGCGAACCGGTGCCGCCACCGGCACGGATCTGGCAGGGCGTTGCGCTGGTCACCAGCGGCAGTCGCGGCGGACGCGACGAGGACGACGGGCGGCGGCGAAGACCGGGCGCCCGCATGTCCGGTCCGACGCCGGCGACCATGCCACCCTTCTGGCGGCGGCCGCGGGTTCTGGCCATGGTCTTCGCCGTGGGCGCGCTGATATTCGTGGCCGGCCGATACGACCGGTCACCGCCGGCCGAGCCCGGCGAGGCGCACTGGTACATTCATGTCGACCTGGCGGAGCATGAGATCACGGTACGTCCCGATCCGGCCCTGAAGGGCACCGGCGACAGCACGCTGATGCTGTGGCTCGACCCGGGCGCGCCCGAGGTCCTCGTCCCGGTCGGCGCGCTCTGGCCGGACCGGGAGACGCATCTGCCGGCCACGCGCGCCGTCGCCCGTTCGCTCGCCAAGGCCAGGCGTTTCGTCATCACCCGCGAGACGGGCACCGCCGAGCTAATCCGGCAGCCCACCGGACCGATCCTGTTCGAGGGGCCACTGCCGCCCGGGTGAGCCTTCCGACGGGCCCGCGCACGCGGGAGCCCGCGGATGCGAAAAAAATCCCGCATGCCGACATCCGCCGGAGATATTTCGGCGTATCATTCATTAGTGTTCGGTGCTGCATCCGACACCCGGCTGTTCGCCGCCGTGCCGGCAACGCCGGCCGCCGCGTCCGACTGACGCGGCTCGCTCGAAAACAAAGGAAGGAACTTCCCCCATGTCCACCAATCAATTCGTTGCCGAAAGGCTGATTGTGCCGGCGCGTCGCGTGTTTATGAGCGATGTCGGGAAGGCCGCGCTCTCGGCGAGCGCCGTGGCAATCCTCGCCGGTTGCGAGAGCATGGCGTCCGGCCAGGCCGACACGTCCGCCTCGGATGCCGAGATTCTCAACGTCGCCCTCGGTCTTGAACATGAGGCGATCGGCGCGTACCAGCTCGGCGCCGAAAGCGGCCTGCTGCAGAAGCCGGTGCTCGACGTCGCGGTGCTGTTCCAGAGCCATCACAAGGCCCATCGCGACGCCCTGATGGGCGCGATCTCGAAACTCGGCGGGGCGCCCGTCGAATCGAAGAGCCTGGACGACTACGCCGCCTCGCTCGGCGCCGCCTCGCTGAAGAGCCAGACAGACGTCCTGATGCTCGCCGCGAAGCTCGAGAAGGGCGCGGCGAATGCCTATCTGGGCGTCATTCCGTCCTTCGGCGATCGAAATATCGCCCAGGTCGCCGGCCGTCTCGCGGCCGACGAAACGATGCACTGGACGGCCCTTGCCGGCGCCCTCGGCCAGCCGCTGCCGCAGAATGCACTGACCTTCGGCGCCTGATCACCAAGGTGATCGACCGCGTTTCCCGGGCGGCTTCGGCCGCCCGGGGTCGTTTTCACGGTCTCTGGAGGGACGGTTATGCGCAGCCGGTGGAGCGGACGCCGGGGCTCAGCCGCGGCGTGAGGCGCGGTCGCCTCGGTCGAAATGGCCGAAATAACGCTCGCCGATACGTTCGACCGGCAACAGCACGAAGACATCCGTGGTCCCGAACTGGTGGTCGACCACCGCACCCTGGCCAATATGGGCGCCGAGCCGGATGTAGCCCTTGACCAGCGGCGGCAGCGCCATGAAGGCCCGACGGGCATTGATCTGGTCCGCCGGCAGCAGGTTCATTTCCTCGTAGCGTTCGGCAACCGCCCGGACCCGCAGATCCTCGGGCGCCAGGTGGTTGTGATGCAGGTAGGAAAGCGGCTGGGCGTGGGCTTTCGGATCGACTCCGGGAAGGCTGGCGCAACCGAACAGCGCGGTGATCGCGTGGGCCTCCATATAGGCCGCGATGCCGCGCCAGAGCAGCTGGATGGTCGCCGTGTTGCGATGATCGCGGCGCACGCAGGAGCGGCCGAGTTCCATCAGGCCCCCCTTGCCCGGCGGGTTGAGCACGGGATGACCAAGCAGCGGCGTCAGGTCGTATTCATCGGCCGAATAGAAACCGTCGTGCTTCTCCGCGACCGCCTGGCGAAGCAGCCGGTAGGTCCCGACCACGTTGTTCGGACCCTTTTCCTCCCGATCGATGACCAGGAGATGATCGCAAAGCGCGTCGAAGGCATCGAAGTCCCGGCGCGCGGCATCCATGGCCGGGGTCGCGAGGGCTGCCATCTCCCGATAGAAGATCTGGTAGCGCAGCGCCTGGCTGCGGGCGATCTCCTCGTCGGAGCGGGCGAGACGAACCTCCAGCCGGCCGTCGACAACCGCGAGCGGAAACGCCTCGGCCCATGGCCTCGGTTCGCGGGTGAGTTCGCTGCGCAACGGAACTTGCATGCTCTTACCGGTGTTTTGCACTAGGTCTCAACCATACCGGTTTTCTTGACGACTGTATGACGCGGCCCGGGGCGGGGAAATATCCACGACCGGGCCGGACATCCGGCGTCTTTCGATCATGGCATCGCGCATCGTCGTCATCGATCCCTCTTGACGAACCCCGCTGACGGATCGCCCTCATCAGCCGATCCCTGTCGTCGTGCCAGCGCCCATAGTAATATCAGACCGGGCACGGCGGCAAAAGCAGTCACGGCAAAAAAGAGAAACCAGCCGAGTTGCTCGGCGAAATAGCCGGCGGTGGACGAGAGCACCGTGCGCCCGACGCCCGAGAGCGCGGAAAGCAGCGCGAACTGGGTCGCTGTATACAGCCGGTTCGTGCAGAGCCCGCTGATATAGGCGACGAAGATCACGGTCCCGAAGCCGCCGGTCAGGTTCTCGACAGCGATCACCGCCACCAGCACGTTCAGATCGGCACCGACGGACGCCTGCCAGCAGAACATCAGGTTCGACGCCATCTGCAGGATGCCGGCAAGCCAGAGCGCCTGCAGCGTGCCGAGGCGCCGGTAGAGATAGCCCCCGGCATAGCCGCCGATCAGCGTCGCCGCGAACCCGAACAGCTTCACGACCCGGCCGTAGTCGGTCTTGTCGAAGCCGATATCGAGCACGAATGTGCTGGTCATCGTCCCCGCGAAGGCGTCGCCGAACTTGAACAGCGTGATGAACAGCAGGATCAGCAGCCAGGAATCCCGCGCCGCGAAATCGCGGAACGGATCGAACACCGCCTGCCGGAAGCGTTCGCCGAGCGTCAGCGTCCCGGCCGTTGCTTCCGGCCCGGCCGGCTCGTCCGTGGCGAGCGTCGTCATCACGCCGATCAGCAGGCAGCCGGCCATTACCGCATAGCCGACGAACCAGGCCGAATTGAGCGCGAAGCCGTTCGCCTGCAGGATCGAGACGAGTTCGTACATGCCGGCGGTGCCGACGAGCAGCGCAATCCGGTAGGCGGCGACGTAATGGGCCATCGCGCCGGCCTGGTTCGCCGCCTCCAGCTTCTCGATCCGGAAGGCATCGATCACCAGGTCCTGGGTCGCCGAGAAGAAGGTGACGACAAGGGCGATCAGGGCGACGAGGAAAAGATCGTCCGCCGGATCAGCGGCACCAAGCATCAGAACGCTGCCGATCAGCGCCGCCTGGCTGGTCAGAAGCCAGCTTCTCCGGCGGCCCAGTCGGCGATGCAGGAACGGGATGTGGATGGCGTCGATAAGCGGCGCCCAGAGGAATTTCAGGACGTAGGGCAGGCCGAGCAAGGCGAACAGGCCGATCGTGACCTTGCTCTGGCCGCTCTCGAAGAGCCAGACCGACAGCGTCTGTCCGGTCAGCGCAAGCGGCAGGCCGGAGGCAAAGCCAAGCAGCAGCACGGCAACGACGCGCGGGTCGCGATAGAGCGCGATCGCGCCGGCAAGGCCGGCAGGACCCTCGTCCGCCGGACGGGCGGGCGTCCGGGCGGGGTCGGAAACGGCCCGGTCGGGTGGCGGATTGTCGGGTCCTCGCGGGCGATCCTTCTCGCTCACGCCGCCTCGATTCCGAGGAAGCGGTCGACCGGCACATGATCGCGCTTCTGGATCCGCGCCGTCTCGGCGTGGGTGAGCGTGCCGTCGGCGCAGGTCAGGCCGCGGCGCAGCCAGGGATCGTGCCGGCAGGCCTCGAGCGCGCCTTCGCCGGCGACATGACGGATATGGGGCAGGATCGCCCGGGCATAGCCGGCCGATGCCGCGACCGGCACCGCGCCGGGAATGTTGTCGACGCAGAAATGCCGGATTCCCTCCTCGAGATAGACCGGGTCGCGCCAGCTTGTCGGGCGACTGGTCTCGATCGCGCCGGCCTCGTCGCAGGAGATGTCGATGATCGCGGCACCCGGTTTCATCCGGCCGAGATCGGCCCGGTTCACCAGATGGTCGTTGCGATGCTTCGGCCAGAGGACGCAGTTGATGACCAGATCCAGCCGGTCGAGAAGGCCCGACAGAATGTCGATATCGCCGCTGCGGAAGCGTCGGCCGGACCAGTCGAGTTCCGCCCGGCCCCGGGCGCCCCTGTCGATATCCAGCCCGATGACGTCGACGTCGAAGGCGAGCAGAGTGCGCAGTGCGCCGCGTCCGACATTGCCGAGCCCGACGACCGCGGCCTCGATCGGCGGAGCGCCGAAATGGGTGAACAGATGGCGGCCCGTCCCGCCGTTCGGGGCGAAGACGAGGCGCAGCCCCTCGAATGCGCCGATCTCGCCGGCCAGCGCGCAGTTCGGCGAGCCGTAGCGATGGGTATCCTCGAGCGCGATCGCGGTCAGGCCGACCTCGAGGAACCTGTCGACCTCGTTCCGGTTGAGCGCTCCGTGGATGTTCGTCATGACGATATGGTCGGGACGGAGGGCGCCATATTCCTGCGGCAGCACCTCCTTGACCTTGGCGATCAGCCGGGCGCTTTGGTAGACCGCCGTGCCGTCATCCAGCAGCGTGGCGCCGGCCGCGGCATAGTCCGCATCGGTCACCCCGCTCAGGATCCCGGCACCGCGCTCGACGAAGACCTCGTGGCCGTCGTCCGCCAATTCACGGACCTCGCCGGCCAGCAGCGCGACCCGGCCTTCCTGCGGCTTGATCTCGCGCGGCACACCGATACGCATGGCTGTCACCCTGTGAAGCGGAAGCGGCGCCTCAGCCCTGGCCCTGCTGGCGCGCCTTCTGGAGGTCGGCCGTGGTCTTGACCACGCGTTCGGCAAGAACGCGCATCATCTCCACCGCCATCTGCGGGAATTCGTTGACCAGCCGGAAGAACAGATCCTTGGAGATCCGCAGGGTCGTCAGCTCGCTCTGCGCGGTGATCGTCGCCGTCCTCGGCACATCGATCAGGACCGCGATCTCGCCGACCACGTCGTTCTTGCCCATATGGGCAACCGTCAGCGGCCCGGACGGGGTGTCTACGATGACATCGGCGGTGCCGTCCATAATGACATAGGCGGCATCGCCCACATCGCCCTGTCGACACACCGTCTCGCCGGCACGGAAGGTCAGCCGCTCGGAAGTGAACGCGAGTAGCTTGAGCTTCGACGGCTCGATATTCGCGAACAGCGGGATGTTCCGCAGCAGTTCGACTTCCTCGTTCAGGCTCACGTGTTCTCCTCCCGTCGACGCTAGCTCGCCGCGATCAACTGCCTGTAGGCGCTGCCGTCCCTGTCGAGATCCTGGAAAGGACCCTGCTCGACGATCCGGCCGCCCTGCAGGACGACAACATGGTCAAAGGCCTTGGCGTCCTTCGGCCGGTGCAGCGACCAGACGACGCTGCGCCCTTTGAATTCCTCGAGCACCGACGCCATTATCTTCTGCTGCGTCGCGCTGTCCAGCGCCGCGGTCGCCTCGGAGATGATCAGGAGATCCGGCCGCTTGATGATCGCCCTCGCCAGGGCCAGCTTCTGGCGCTGGCCGACATTCAGGCGCGTGCCGGCAATGCCCACCTCGAAGCCGAGCCCGACGCTGGTGATGGTGTCGTACAGGTCGAGTTCGGCAACGACCTCGCCGACCAGCGCGCCGATCTTGTCGGAGGCCTGCGCCTGGCCGTAGGCGATGCGGCCGAACAGGATATTGTCCTGGATGTTCGAGGCGGCGTTGTAGCTGTCGACGTCGAAGAAGGCGACCTTGCCCTTCAGGTCGTCGGGCAGCTTCTCTGCGAAGATCTTCCGCGCCGTTACGATGCTGGCCATCGTCTCGTCGCTGATCACGCCGAGCCGGTGCCGGGCCTGGATCAGCTTGAAGGGAAGCGACAGCAGGCGGGTCCGTTCCTCGGGCTTCAGATCGTCGAGCCGGTCCCGTTTCACCCGCGTCACCAGCGACTGGAAATCCTCCAGGTCGTCGGCGGCGATGAAGCTGTATTGCTGGAAGAACTCGTGATCGGGCGGGAGATCGGCGAACAGTTCGACCATCAGGGTGGCGACTTCGTAGCCGTTCTCGAGAAGGGTCCGGGTCAGGCCGGCTTCCTCGAGCACTTCCAGCACGTAGGGATTCTCGGCCAGCCGGTTGATGTCGAACGTCTCGTCGGTCGGCGTGCCGAACATCAGGTTCTCGGCCAGCGTGGCGTTGCTGTTGTAACGCTCGACATCGAACGGCTCGATCATGCCGGCGTAGCTCTCGTTCGAGGCGACGTGGCGGGCAAAGCTTTCGCGCGCCTTAAGGATCGCTTCCGCCCAGTCGGGATGGGCGACCGGATCGATCGTGCTGCGCAGGCCGAACTGGTAGACGTCCTGATCCAGGCTGACGATGGCGAGCGCCTGCAGCCCGCGGGCAACGAGCGAGGAATAATCGGTCGCGCCGGCGGCCGCGTAATCGGTCCAGTCGGACGTGATGTCGTCGGGCGAATTGCCCGAACGGATCGCCTCCTGCACGTAGCGCTTGTGCGCCTGCTCCATCGTCTCGTCGCGCTCGGGCTCGCCCAGCGGCAGATGACGCAGGCTGTAGAACAGGTTATCGCCGAGCGTCGTATTGAAGATGAAACCGCTCGGGCCGACGTAGGAAATCCGGCGGCCCGTCATTGCGGAGTCCGCGTTCGCAAGGTCGATGTCGCCGATCCGGATCGAGCCGCTGTCGGGCTGCCGCAGCCGGGCGAGCGCGAGCGCCAGTTCCTCGCGGCCCGAACCGCTCGGCCCGACGAGCGCCACAAACGACGGCAGCTTGAGCTGCAGGCTGACGCCTTCGATGAACGGATTGTCCTGCTCGTCGACCATGCCGAGATTGGAGACGACGATCTGCTCGCTGAGCGGCGGCACCTCGGTGACATGCGGCACATCGAAGCCGTCTTCCGCGATCCCGCTCGGGGAGAACTGCTCGATCACCTGCTCGTACTTGATGCGGGCGTCTTCCTTCTGCTGGTAGTAGGTCAGCAGTTCCTTCCACGGCGCCGCCATGTCCTTGTGGGCGGCGATCGCGGCAACCAGCGTGCCGATCTCGAGTGATCCGGTGATCACCAGGTAGCCGCCGATCGAGTAGAAGAAGAACGGCCCGAGTTGCTGGATGAAATTGTTCAGGAACTTGATGACGAACTTCTTCTGGTAGATGTCGAAACGGACGAAGAAGATGCTCGACATGCGGTGCGAGAAGTCCGACAGCATCAGCGCCGAGGTGTCGTGCGCATGCACTTCCTGCACGCCCTGGACGGTCTCGCCGATGCGGTCCGAGAGCCGGCGAACCAGGCGGACGCGTTCCTTGCCGAGCAGGTTCACCTGGCGCTGCAGACGCGGGATCAGGAAGGCCTGCAGCGGGTAGAGCGCGACCGCCGCGGCCGCCATCACCGGATCCTGGACGAGCAGGAAGCCGAGGATCACGAGCAGCGTGCCGCCCTGGAAGGCGGGCAGCGAGAAGGCGTCGCCGATGAAGCCGCCGAGCGTCTCGACCTCCTGGGTGATCATCGGGATGATCTCGCCCTGGCTCATCTTGCGGAAGGTCGGCAGCGGGAAGCGCAGGAGGCGGAAATAGAGCTGGAACCGGAGGCGGCGCAGCATGCGTTCGCCGGTCAGGCCGCGATAGACGTTGATGACATATTTGAAAGCCTGGTTGATGACCACCAGGACGAGGAAAAGCCCGCAGAGCGCCAGCAGATACTGGATCTGTGTCAGCTCGATGCCGAAGATATCCGTCGGATACTCGATGCCCTTCGCCGAAATCCCCTTATTGATGATGATCTTCGGGACTTCGTAGAGCGCGTAAAGAAAGGGAAACGACAACCCGGCCATGATCGTCAATATGATCTGCTGCCGCAGGCTGTAGCGGATGATAAAACGGTAGATTGTCGATTCCATATAAGGGCCTTGGTTTCGTGGCCTGACGCCGATTCTTTCCCTCGGCGAAGAACATATATTAGCGGCTTCGGGCCGTAAACGTTTCAAATCCAATCAAAAACACGCTTTCGGCTGAGGCGGTCGCCGTGTAATAGTGCGGCCTTCATATCAGGGGCCTTTCGAGACTGAAGGGGACATAATGGGATCGCGGATCCTGATATACAGTCACGACTCGTTCGGTCTCGGCCACCTGCGCCGTTGCCTGACGATTGCGCATTCGCTTGTCGATAATCACGAGGATCTTTCGATCCTGATCCTTTCCGGATCACCGATCATAGGCAGTTTCGATTTCCGCAATCGCGTCGACTTCGTGCGCGTTCCGGGCGTGATCAAGCTCCGCGACGGGGAATATACCTCGCTGAGCCTGGCCATCCATTTCGAGGAAACGCTCGCGCTTCGCGCCTCGATCATCAAGCACACGGCCGAGGTATTCGACCCGAACATCTTCATCGTCGACAAGGAGCCTCTCGGCCTGCGCGGCGAGGTCGGCGAGACCCTCGAGCTGCTGAAGGGCCGCGGTACCCGCCTGGTGCTCGGCCTGCGCGACGTGCTCGACGAACCGCGCCTGCTGGCCCCGGAATGGGAGCGCAAGAACGTCCTGCCGTCGCTCTGCAACCTGTATGACGAAATCTGGGTCTACGGCCTGCGCGAGATCTGCAATCCGCTCGAGGGCATCGGCATGCCGGCCTCGGTGCAGGAGAAGATGGTCTTCACCGGCTACCTGCCGCGCAAGGTCAGGGGCGCGATCAACGAGCCCCTGCCGGCCATCGTCGAGCGCCCCTATCTCCTGGTCACGACCGGCGGCGGCGGCGATGGCGAAGGCCTGATCGAATGGGTGCTGCGCGCCTACGAGACAGATCCGCTGCTGCCCTATCCGGCGCTGCTCGTGCTCGGACCGTTCATGCAGGCCGACCGCCAGGTCGAGTTCCTGAACCGCGTCCAGCGCCTGAAGCGGGTCGAGGCGATTACCTTCAACGCCCACCTGGAAAGCATCAGCGCGAAGGCCGCCGCGATCGTCTGCATGGGCGGTTACAACACCTTCTGCGAAGTTCTGTCGCTCAACAAGCGGGCGCTCATCATCCCCCGCACCGAGCCGCGGATGGAGCAGTTCATCCGCGCCAGCCGAGCCGAGAAGCTCGGCCTCGTCCGCATGCTGGCGGAAGACAAGAATTATCCGCCGGAGGTGATGGCCGAGGCGCTCCGCGCCTTGCCGAGCCAGCGCCAGCCGATGGACGTCGTGATTCCGGGCCTGCTCGAGGGGCTGGTCAACGTCAACCGACTGGCCACACCCTGGCTCGGCCAGCGCAATTCGGAGGCGGCAGAGTCCAGGGCGGCGGCCGGCGCCTGAACATGACCGCGGCCGTGTCCGCCGTTGCCTTTATCCTGAAGGGCTACCCACGGCTCTCGGAAACCTTCATCGCCCAGGAAATTCACGCCCTCGAAAGGCTCGGGCTCGATATCCGCATCGTCTCGCTACGCCATCCGACGGACAAGGCGCGGCACCCGGTGCATGGCGAGATCCGGGCCCAGGTCGGCTATTTGCCGGAATATCTGCATCACGAACCGTTACGCGTCCTGGGCGCGCTCGCCCGGGTCTGGCGGCGTCCCCGCTTCGCCGACGCCCTTGCCGCCTGGTGGCGCGACCTGAAACGCGATCCGACGCGCAACCGCGTCCGCCGCTTCGGCCAGGCGCTGGTCCTGGCGGCCGAGCTCGACCCCTCGGTCGGGCGCCTGCATGCACATTTCCTGCATACCCCAGCATCGGTCGCCCGCTACGCCAGCCTGCTGAGCGGCCTGCCGTGGAGCTGCTCGGCCCATGCCAAGGACATCTGGACAAGCCCGGCCTGGGAGATTCGCGAAAAACTGGCGGAACTCGACTGGCTGGTCACCTGCACGGCGGCGAACGCCGACTTCCTCGCGGCGCTGGCGCCCGGCCCGGATTTGGTCCAGCTGGTCTACCACGGTCTCGATCTCGACCGCTTTCCGGCGCCCGAGCGATCGCCCGAGAGTACCGGACAAGGCGGGCCCCTGCGCCTGCTGACGGTCGCGCGCGCGGTCGAGAAAAAGGGCCTCGACGACCTGCTGAAGGCGCTGGCGATGCTGCCGCCCTCGCTCGACTGGCGTTGGGAGCATATCGGTGGCGGCCCGGACCTGCCGCGCCTGAAGTCGTGGGCCGCCGAGGCCGGCCTCAGCCCCCGCATAAGCTGGCGCGGCGCTGCCCCGCAGGCGGCGGTGATCGCCGCCTGTCGCGACGCGGACCTGTTCGTGCTGCCGAGCCGGATCGCCGCCGATGGCGACCGTGACGGCCTGCCCAATGTCCTGATGGAGGCCCAGTCGCAGCGTCTCGCCTGTGTCGCCACGGCGGTATCCGCGATCCCCGAGTTGATCAAGGACAGCGAGACCGGGCTCCTGGTCGCCCCGGACGATCCGGCGGCGCTGGCCGCCGCGATCGAGCGCGCGGGCCGTGACCCGGACCTGCGCGACCGCCTCGCCGAGCGGGCGCTCGCCAACCTGCGGGAGAATTTCGCCCTGGCGCCCTGCCTCGCACCGCTGGCGGCCCGATTCGGCCTCGTCGCGGCGCCGGCCGCACGCGCCAACGGCTGAGCCTGCCATGCGGATCGCCTTCTACTCGCCGCTGAAATCGCCGGACCATCCGAACCCGTCGGGCGACCGTCGCATGGCCCGGGCGCTGATGGCGGCGCTCCGCGCCATCGGCCACGAGGTAACCCTGGCCAGCGAGTTCCGGAGCCTCGAGCCTGTCGGCGATGCCGACCGGCAGGCGGCCGTCCGCCTCGAGGGCGAAGCGATCGCAGCGCGTCTGATCGCCGGCTGGACGGCCGCGCCGGCCCGAGCCCCGGCGCTCTGGTTCACCTACCATCTCTATTACAAGGCGCCCGACTGGATCGGCCCGCGGGTCGCAGCCGCGCTCGGCATTCCCTATGTGGTTGCCGAGGCAAGCCACGCGCCGAAGCGGGCCCGCGGCCCTTGGGACCTGGGTCACCGCGCGGCCGAGGCGGCAATCTCGGGCGCCGCCGCGATCTTCGCCCTGACCCGTCACGACATGGCCTGCCTGCGCCCGGTGGTCAGCCGGCCCGACCGCCTGCATTACCTGCCGCCCTGGCTCGACGCCGGTCCCTACCGCGCCGCCGCCCGCGCCCGGCCGGAACATCGGCGGGCACTGGCCGCGTCCCTCGACCTCGATCCCGCGCTGCCCTGGCTGCTCGCCGTCGGCATGATGCGACCGGGCGACAAGGCGGCCTCCTACCACCTGCTCGCCGAGGCGCTCGAACGGCTCGGCACCCGCGGCTGGCAGGCGATCATGGTGGGCGACGGCCGGGCGGCGGACGAGATCCGCGCCCGTTTCGCACCGGTCGCCGGGCAGATTCGCTGGGCGGGCCAGATCGACACGGCGGCCCTGCCGGCAATCTACGCCACCTGCGACCTCTATGTCTGGCCGGCGGTCAACGAGGCCTTCGGCATGGCCTTCCTGGAAGCGCAGGCAGCCGGCCTGCCCGTCGTGTCGGTGGCAACCCGGGGCGTCCCGGACGTGGTCGCCGACGGACGGACCGGCCTGCTCGTCCCGGCGGACGATCCGGCCGCCTTCGCCGCCGCGATGCGCGCCCTGATCGACGACAAGACCCGCCGCCAGGACCTCGGGACAGCCGCGTCCCGCTTCGTCGCCGGGGAACGCGCGCCCGCCGGCGCCGAAGCGCTGCTGGCCGCCGTCATCAACGGGCTCCGGCCATGATCCGGCTCGCCCTTCTCCGGCATGGCCCGACCGCGTGGAATGCGACGAAGCGGCTGCAAGGGCGAAGCGACCAGCCGCTGTCGGAAGCCGGGCGCGCCACCTTTGCCGGCAGGCGCCTGCCCGCCCGCTTCGCCGACTATGCGCTGGTTACAAGCCCGCTCCTGCGCGCCCGGGAAACCGCTTCCCTCGTCGGGCATGGCCCGGCACAAATCGAGCCGGCACTGATCGAGATGGATTTCGGCGCCTGGGAGGGGTGCACGATCGCGGAATTGCGCGAACGATACGGTGACGCAATGAAAGTGAACGAGGATCGCGGCCTCGACATGCAGCCGCCCGGCGGTGAATCGCCCCGCGCCGTGCAGCGCCGCCTCGACGTCTGGCTCGCCGGTCTGCAACGGGATACCGTCGCGGTCACCCACAAGGGCGTCATCCGGGCGCTGTTGGCAGCCGCGCTCGGCTGGGATATGACGGGCAGGCAGCCGGTCAGGCTGGACTGGTCGGCGCTCCATCTTTTCGCCTGTTCGGGCGGCCGGACGGACCTCGTCGAAGCCAACATTCCGCTGGAGGCGATCGGTGACTGAGGGCGTGTTCTTCTACGTGCAGCATCTGCTCGGAATCGGGCATCTGCGGCGCGCCGCGACCATCGGCCGGGCCCTCGCCGAGGCCGGTCTCGACGTCGAGGTGGTCTCGGGCGGCCATCCCCTGCCCGGCCTTGATCTCGGTCCGGGCCGCCTGGTGCAACTCCCGCCGACGCGCGCGACCGACCTCTATTTCAAGGTCCTGGTCGACGAGAACGATCAACCGATCGACGACGCCTGGAAGGCGCGCCGCGCGAACGCCCTGATGGAGGCATGGCGGGCCAGCCAGCCGACATTGCTGCTGTTCGAGCTGTTCCCCTTCGGGCGCCGTCAGATGCGCTTCGAGATCCTGCCGCTGCTGGAGGCAGCGAAGGCCTCGGCGCGCCCGCCGGTCATCGTCTGCTCGGTGCGCGATATCCTTGTCGCCCAGAACAAGCCGGAGCGAAACGACGAGATGCTCGACCTGATCGAGCGATATTTCGATCACGTCCTCGTCCATGGCGATCCGGCGCTGATCCCCTTCGACGCGACCTTCCCGCCGGCCCACAAGATCGCCGACAAGATCCGCTATACCGGCTACGTGGTCGATCGCTCCGGCAGCCGGGGCGGCCCGGACAGTCCCGGCCACGACGAGGTGATCGTGAGTTGCGGCGGCGGCGCGGTCGGTCTCAACCTGCTCCGGACGGCAATCGCCGCACGCCCACTGACCGAAGCCGCCGGAAGGCGCTGGCGGGTGCTGGTCGGGGTGACCGTGCCCGAGGACGAGTTTCGCGCCCTCGCGGCGAGCGCGGGCGACGGCGTGATCGTCGAGCGCGCCCGGCCCGACTTCCCGACGCTGCTGATGAACTGCGCACTCTCGATCAGCCAGGGCGGCTACAACACCGTCATGGAAGTGCTTCATGCCGGATGCCGGGCCGTGGTGGTGCCCTACGCGGGTGGCCTCGAGACCGAACAGACGCTCCGCGCACGGCTGCTCGGCGAACGCGGCGCGCTGACCACGCTTGCCGAGACCGAGCTCGATCCCGGCCGACTCGCCGCTACCGTCGACACCGCCCTTGCCGGGCCGCCGGCACGCTCGGCGGTCGCCACCAACGGCCTCGAGGAGACCGTCCGCCTGATCGAGGGCTGGACGCGGTCGAGCGGCTGATCGAGATGGCTTTCGCGACCGTCGTCCTGGAGCTCGATCGCTGGCATGCTGCGGGACGGACGGCCGACTTCTGGTGGCGCGACGACGACGCGGTCGCGGCCGGTCCGGCCCTCGACCGGCTGAGCGCCCTGGCCCGGCGCGCAGGCGTTCCCCTGGCGCTTGCGGTCATCCCGGCGAATCTCGATGATTCGCTTGGCGCCGGCGAGGGCCAATACGTGCTCCAGCATGGCTACGCCCATGCCAATCACGCCGGCCCCGACGAGAAGAAGTGCGAGCTCGCCGCGAACCGGCCGGCCGACGCGGTGCTCGACGAGCTGTGCCGCGGCCGGGCGATCCTGGAACGGCGCTTCGGCGCGCGTTTCCTGAATGTCCTCGTGCCGCCCTGGAACCGCATCGCGGCGCCGCTTGCGGCCCGTCTCGGCGAGGCCGGCTACACCGGCCTGTCGACCTGGAAAGCGCGCCCGGCGGCCGTGCCCCTATCCGGCCTCGTGCAGGTCAATTGCCATGCCGACCCGGTGAACTGGCGCGGTGGCCGGGGCTATCTCGGCGACCAGGCCTTCGCCCTGCAGATCGCCGACCATCTGGCGGCGCGGCGCGAAGGGCGGGCCGATCCGGGCGAGCCGACCGGCATCCTCAGCCACCACCTGGCAATGGACGAGGCGACGTGGGGCGGCCTCGAACGACTGCTCGAACTGCTCGCCGGACATCCGGCGGCGCGTGCCCGCGACGCCGCTTCGCTGTTCGGTCCGGACCCGTCCGATGCAACCTGAGACTGCGACCGGGACCAGTGTCTATCGGTATGGCCGAAAGGCCCTGCTGCGCGACTATCGAAATGCCGGATTCGGGCTGTTTGCGACGGGTGCGCCGCTCTTGTTAGCAAATCCGTCATCTGTCATGGTTTATGTACTTGGTGCGCTGGCGGCCCTGTTCGCCGGCTACGGGGTGCGCGTGATCCATCGACAAGTGAGCGAAATCGTCATCGACGATTCGGCAATAAGGGTTCGCGGCCTCCTGGGAGGACAACTGGACTGGGAGGAACTCGACGATATCCGGCTGCGCTACTATTCGACGCGACGGGATCGAAGCCACGGCTGGATGGAGCTTGTGCTCCACGGTCAAGGGCGGCGTATCCGCGTGGAATCCAGTATCGATGACTTCGATCGGCTCGTCGTGCGCGCAACCCGTGAAGCCCTCTCGCGCGACGTCATCCCAGACGCCAGCACGATGATGAATTTCAAGGCGCTGGATCTGGATCTCGGTCTCGATATCGAGGTCACCGAGACCCGCCGACGCTCCCGCAGCGCGTCGAAAGAAACGGAATAATGGCAAACGTCCTGCTCATTCGCGATCTCAAGGTCGAATTCCACGTCGCCGAAGGCGTCATTCGTGCCGTCGACGGCGTGTCCTTCCGGATACCGGAGGGCAAGACCGTGGCGCTGGTCGGCGAGTCCGGCTCCGGCAAGTCGGTGGTCAGCCAGTCGATCATGGGGATCCTGCCGAAACCGGCCAATATCGCCGGCGGCGAGATCCTCTATTTCGACCCGACCGCCCAGGGCCGCTTCGTCGATATCGCCAAGCTGAAGCCCGCCGGCAAGGAAATGCGGGGCATTCGCGGCCACCATATCTCGATCATCTTCCAGGAGCCGATGACCTCGCTGTCGCCGCTCCATACGGTCGGCAACCAGATTACCGAGGCGCTGCGGCTGCACCGCGACGTCAGCGACGCGCAGGCCAACGAGATCACCGCCGAGATGCTGCAGCATGTCGGTTTTCCCAATCCGAAGGCGGCCCTGCACACCTATCCGTTCGAGCTTTCCGGCGGCCTTCGACAGCGCGCGATGATCGCCATGGCGCTGATCTGCCGGCCCGCCCTGCTGATCGCCGACGAACCGACGACGGCACTCGACGTCACCATCCAGGCGCAGATCCTCAAGCTGATGAAGGACCTGCAATCGGAACTCGGGATGGCCATCCTGATGATCACCCACGACCTCGGCGTGGTCGCCAACATGGCCGACGAGATCGTCGTCATGTATCACGGCAAGGTGATGGAGCAGGGCACGCTCGACGACATCTTCCGCCACGCCGAGCATCCCTACCTGAAGGCGTTGCTGCATGCCGTGCCGCGTTTCGACATGGCGCCGGGTGAGCGCCTGGTACCGATCCGCGAGATCGAGACCAAAATCGGATCGACCTACAGCCGTCCCGACGCCTGGCCGGAGGGTGCCGCCGACCGGCCGCTGCTTTCGGTCAGCAACCTGACCAAGCGCTTCGTCACCCGGAAGAACACCATCTTCGGCTCGAAGCCCGGCGGCGAGGTGCTGGCAGTCGACGACGTGAGCTTCGCCGTCAATCGCGGCGAATGCCTGGGGCTGGTCGGTGAATCGGGCTGCGGCAAGACCACGACCTCGAAGATCATCATGCGGGCGCTGTCGCCGAGCAGCGGCGAGGTCACCTTCAACGACCGCGGCGAGATGGTCGATGTCCTGGCCCTCAAGGGCGACGCGCTGTTCGACTATCGCCGCAAGGTGCAGTTCATTTTCCAGGACCCGTTCTCGTCGCTCAATCCGCGCATGACGGTCTACGACATCATCCTGGAGCCGCTGATCATCCACAAGATCGGGACTCCGGAAGAGCGCGATATTCGGGTCCGCGACCTGATGACCATGGTCGGCCTCGATGTCCGTTTCCTGCGCCGCTACCCGCACTCCTTCTCCGGCGGACAGCGCCAGCGGATCGGCATCGCCAGGGCGCTCGCGCTGCATCCGGAACTGCTGATCTGCGACGAGCCGGTTTCCGCCCTCGACGTTTCGATCCAGGCCCAGGTACTGAACCTCCTGAAGGATCTCCAGGCCGAGCTCGGCCTGACCTACCTGTTCATCTCCCACAATCTGGCGGTGGTCGACTATATCGCCGACCGGATCGCGGTCATGTGCGCCGGCCGGCTGGTCGAGGTCGCGCCCCGCGATCTGCTGTTCCGCAACCCCGTGCATCCCTACACGCAGGCGCTGCTCTCGGCGGTCCCGAAACCGGACCCGGGCGCCCGGCTCGACCTGAGCGCACTGATGGAAGGCAAGGCCTCGATCCCCTCCGCCTGGCCGGCGCCGTTCACCGTCGACGGCCGCACCCGGCCGGTTCTGCACGACCTCGGCGACGGCCATTTCGTCCGCGCCGCGCCCGATATTGAAGCGATGGAGTTGGCGTCATGACCCAGCCTCCCGCCCGGACCGGTAACCGCGTCTTCACCCTCGCCGCACTGTTCCTTGCCGCGGCCGCCGCGCTCGCCAGCCCGGCGCAGGCCTACAGGGAACCGCCCAGCCTGGCGGAAAAGGTCGCTGCCGGCGAATTGCCGCCGATCGACAATCGGTTGCCCGCGGAGCCGCGCATCATCGACATGACGGCCAGCGGCCAGGTCGAAGGCCGCTATGGCGGCGATCTCAACACCATCATCGGCCGGGCCCGCGACGTGCGGCTGATGATGGTCTACGGCTATGCCCGGCTGGTCCAGTATGACGAGAATTTCCGGTTCGTCGCCGATCTCGTCCGTGAGGTCGATGTCGAACAGGGCCGGATCTTCACCTTCCATCTGCGCAAGGGCCACAAATGGTCGGACGGCGAGCCCTTCACCTCGGAAGACTTCCGCTACTGGTGGGAGGATGTCGCCAACAACGAGGAACTGTCGCCTGCCGGGCCGCCGGCGGTACTGCTGGTCGAGGGCGAACTGCCGACGGTCGAGTTCCCCGACCCCGAGACCGTGCGCTACAGCTGGTCGCGGCCCAATCCCGATTTCCTGCCGGCCATCGCCAACGCCGCGCCGCTGCTGATCTACCGCCCCGCGCATTATCTGAAGCAGTACCACAAGAACTACATGGATCTGGCCGGCATGTCGAAGATGCAGCAGATCCGCGTCCGCTCCTGGGCGGCGCAACACAACCAGCTCGACAATCTCTACAAGTTCGACAATCCGTCGCTGCCGACCCTGCAGCCCTGGATGAACACGACCGAACCGCCGGCAACCCGCTTCGTAGGCGAGCGCAACCCGTATTTCCACCGGGTCGACAAGAACGGCCACCAGCTGCCCTATATCGACCGCCTGATCTTCCATACCTCGGATACCAAGCTGGTGCCGCCTAAGGCTGCCGCCGGCGAGGCGGACCTGCAGGCCCGCTACCTCTACCTCAGCGACATCACCTTCCTGCGCGAGAACGAGGAGCGCTCCGGCTACCGGACCCTGCTCTGGCATACCGTGAGCGGCGCCCATCTGGCGCTCTTTCCCAATCTGACCTGCGAGGATCCGGTCTGGCATAGCCTGTTCAGGGACGTCCGCTTCCGGCGCGCCCTGTCGCTCGGCATCGACCGGAGCGAGATCAACGAGGCGCTGTTCTTCGGCCTCGCGATCGAGGGCAACAATACCGTCCAGCCGGCAAGCCCGCTCTACGAAGACAGGTACACGACGACCTGGGCAACCCACGACAGCAAGCGCGCGAATGCGCTTCTGGACGAGATCGGACTGACCACCCGGGACGGGGACGGCATCCGCAAGCTCCCCGACGGGCGTCCACTTGAGATCATCGTCGAGACCGCCGGGGAGAGCCCGGAGCAGAGCGATGTCCTCGAGCTGATCGGCGCGAGCTGGCGCAAGATCGGCGTCAAGCTGTTCACCAAGCCGTCGCAACGTGACGCGCTCCGCAACCGGGTGTTCTCCGGCGAGGCCATGATGACCATCTGGTCCGGTTTCGAGAACGGTGTCCCCAATGCGGATACCAGCCCGCGGGAACTCGCGCCGACCTCGCAGCAGCAGTATCAGTGGCCCAAATGGGGTCAGTATCACGAGACCAAGGGCGCGGCCGGTGAACCGCCGGACCTGCCGGAGGCGGTGGCGCTCGACCAGCTTTACCGCGACTGGTACGCGGCCGGCGATGAAGCGTCCCGGACCGCGATCTGGCACGAGATGCTGGACATTCATGTCGAGCAGCAATTCACGATCGGCATCGTCAGTGGCGTCGTCCAGCCGGTCGTCGTCCGGAACGGACTCCGGAACGTCCCCGAGGAAGGCATTTACAACTGGGACCCGGGGGCACTTTTCGGGATATACGGCATCGATCGTTTCTGGTTCGACAAGGGCTGATCGGTACGTATGTCTTTCCAACGCAACTCCGTTTTCCCGGGCCTGCGCCCGGCACGCGTCATTGTTGGCGCGATCGCGCTGGTACTCGGCTGCACGAATGTCACGGCCGCCGCCCGCGCGGCCGATTATCTCGAACCGCCGCTGTTCGCCGAGCGGGTAGCCGCCGGCGAACTGCCACCTGTCGCAGCGCGGCTGCCCGACATGCCGAGCGTGGCCGCGATCGACGGGCCGGGACGGGAACCCGGGCAATATGGCGGCACGCTGCGCATGCTGGCGCCAACTGCTCGTGACATCCGCCTGCTGGCGGTCTACGGCTATGCGCGGCTGGTCGCCTACAACGAGCAGCTCGAACTGGTGCCGGACCTTCTCGAAGCGGTCGAAGTCAAGGAAGGCCGCCGCTTCACCTTCCGGCTCCGGGCCAACCATCGCTGGTCCGACGGGCATCCCTTCACGACCGAGGACTTCCGCTACTGGTGGGAGGACGTCGCCGGCAACAGGACGCTGTCGCCGGCCGGCCCGCCGCGCGAACTGGCCCCGGACGGCAAGCTGCCGCAGTTCGAGGTGATCGACGACCGCACGGTACGCTTCACCTGGCCGGCGCCCAATCCGTATTTCCTGCCGGCCCTGGCCGGCGCGGCACCGCTGTTCATCTACCGGCCGGCACACTACCTGAAGCAGTTCCATGTCCGCTACGCGGCGCCGGAGGCGCTGGCCAGGGCGGTCTCGGAGGCACGCACGCACAACTGGGCGGCGCTGCATAACCGCTACGACAATCTCTACAAGTTCGACAACCCGGCCCTGCCGACCCTGCAACCCTGGCGCAACACCACGGCCTCCCCGGCTACTCGTTTCGTGGCCGAACGGAATCCCTATTTCCATAGGGTGGACGAGGCCGGCCACCAGCTGCCCTACATCGACAGAGTGATCGTGACGATCTCCGAGGGCAACCTGATCCCGCCGCGCACCAGCGCCGGGGAGGCCGATCTGCAGGCCCGCGGCCTGAGCTTCAAGGACATCACCTTCCTGAAGGAGAACGAGGAGCGTTCGGGTTACGACACGCTGCTCTGGCCTACCGCGCGCGGCGCGCACCGGGCCCTCTTTCCCAACCTGAACAACGGCGACCCGGCATTCCGCAAGCTGTTCCGGGATGTCCGCTTTCGCCGCGCGCTGTCGCTCGCCATCGATCGCGAGCTGATCAACGAGGCGCTCTACTTCGGCGTCGCGCTGCAGGCCAACAACGGCGTCCTGCCGCAGAGCCCGCTTTACGACCCCGAGGTTGCCTCCGAATGGACGACGTTCGATCCGGCGCGTGCCTCGGCGCTGCTTGACGAGCTCGGCCTCGACAAGCGCGGCGGCGACGGCATCCGCCTGCTTCCCGACGGGCGGCCGCTCAACCTGATCGTCGAGAGCGCCGGCGAGGGATCGGAGGAAAGCGACCTGCTGGAGCTCGTCGGCACGACCTGGGCCGAAGTCGGCATCAAGCTGTTCATCAAGCCGCAACAGCGCGCCAATTTCCGCAACCGGGTCTTTTCCGGCGCGACCCAGGTCTCGATCTGGTCGGGCTTCGAGAACGGCATTCCGACGGCGGAAATGAGCCCCGACGAACTGGCGCCGACCAGCCAGCAGCAATATCAGTGGCCGAAATGGGGGCAGTATTACGAGACCCGCGGCGCCAGCGGCGAAGCGCCGGATCTCGAGGCGGCGACACATCTGCTGGCGCTCAACGCAGCCTGGCGGGTAGCGACGGAACAGTCCGAACGGGCGAAGATCTGGCGGGAAATGCTGTCGATCCACGCCGAGCAGCAATTCGCGATCAGCCTGATCAGCGGCGTGCTGCAGCCGGTCGTGGTCCGCCGCGGCCTGATGAATGTGCCGACGGATGCGGTCTATAACTGGGATCCCGGCGCCCATTTCGGCATCTACCGACCCGATACCTTCTGGTTCGCCGGTGACGATGCGGCCGGGAAAGAGTAGCGTCGCCAAGGAAAGCGGACCGAGCGAGCCATGTTCAGTTACCTGATCCATCGATTGTTGATCATGATCCCGACGCTGCTGGTCATCAGCGTCCTGGTCTTCGTGATCATCCAGCTGCCGCCGGGCGACTTCCTGAGCAACCAGATGGACGAGCTCAAGGCGCAGGGCGAATCGGCCGCGGCACTGGCCAAGATCGAGTTCTACCGGGAGCTCTACAGCCTCGACAAACCGCTGATCCAGCAATACGCGATCTGGATGGGCTTCATGCCGGGGCCGGAAGGCTATGCCGGCATGCTGCAGGGCGAATGGGGGATGTCGTTCGAGCACAACCTGCCGGTCAGCGAGGTCATCGGCGACCGCATGGCGCTGACCATGCTGCTTAATTTCTCGACCATCATCTTCATCTATATCGTCGCCTTCCCGATCGGGGTCTATTCGGCGACCCGGCAATATTCGGTTGGCGATTACGGGTTCACCTTCATTGGCTATATCGGCCTGGCAACCCCGAATTTCCTGCTCGGCCTCGTCCTGCTCTACTATTTCAATGTCTATTTCGGGATTTCGATCGGCGGCCTGATGGACCCGGAATATCTCGATCAGCCGTGGAGCTGGGGCAAGGTGCAGTCGATCGTCGAGCATCTCGCGGTGCCGGTGATCGTGATCGGCACCGCCGGCACGGCGGCGATGATCCGCAAGCTCCGCGCCAACCTGCTCGATGAGCTGCAGAAGCAGTATGTCGTCACCGCGCGGGCCAAGGGGCTCGGCACCACCCGGCTGCTGATCAAGTATCCGATCCGGATGGCCCTCAATCCGTTCGTCGCCGACATCGGCAACCTGATCCCGTCGGTGGTTTCGGGCTCGGTCATCGTCTCGGCGGTGCTCAGCCTGCCGACCGTGGGCCCGACCCTGCTCGACGCGCTCAGGAGCCAGGACCAGTACCTGGCCGGCTCCTTCCTGATGTTCCTGGCGCTGCTCACCGTCGTCGGCGTCTTCATATCGGATCTGCTGCTCGCCATGCTCGATCCGCGTATCCGGCTTGGCGGAGGAACAGGGCGATGAGCGTGACCGAACAGCCCGAACGCCGCCTGAAGCACTGGGTCAACCGCGACCCGTTCGATCCCAATTCGGTCGATTCGCTTTCGGCCGAGCAGGAACGCTTCTACATGGCGTCGCAGTGGCGGATGATGTGGTGGAAGTTCCGCCGCCACAAGCTCGGCGTGATCAGCGCGGTGGTGCTGGCAATCTTCTACCTGTCCACGCTGTTCAGCGAGGCCATTGCGCCTTACGACCTGCACAGCCGCGACGCCAAGCATATCTACGCGCCGCCGCAGGCGATCCACTTGTTCCACGAGGGCGAGTTCGTCGGTCCCTTCGTCTATGGCTACAAGCGGACCCTGAACACCAAGACCTTCAAGCGCGAATACACCGACGACCCGAGCAAGGTGCAGCCGCTGCGCTTCTTCTGCCTCGGCGATTCCTACGAGTTCTGGGGTGCCATACCGGGCTCCTTCCATCTGGTCTGCCCGGCCGAGGGCGGTAATTTCTTCCTGATGGGGACCGACCGCCTCGGCCGCGACATCTTTTCGCGGGTTGTCTACGGCGCGCGGATCTCGCTCACAATCGGGCTGATCGGGATCGCCATCTCGTTCATCATCGGCATCGTGCTGGGCGGGATTTCCGGCTATTACGGCGGCTGGATCGACAGCGTCGTCCAGCGGCTGATCGAGATCATGCGGTCGCTCCCGGAACTGCCGCTCTGGCTTGCCCTGTCCGCCGCCCTGCCTGTGACCTGGTCGCCGATCATGGTCTTCTTCGGCCTCACGATCATCCTCGGCCTGCTCGACTGGCCCGGCCTCGCGCGCGCTGTCCGCTCGAAGCTGCTGGCGCTCCGCGAGGAGGATTTCTGCGTGGCCGCAGAACTCATGGGGGCGAGCACCGGCCGGGTCATCGGCCGCCATCTGCTGCCCTCCTTCGCCTCGCACCTGATTGCCTCGGCGACGCTGTCGATCCCGAGCATGATCCTCGGCGAGACCGCGCTTTCCTTCCTCGGCCTCGGGCTCCGGCCGCCGATCACCTCGTGGGGCGTGCTGCTGAACGAGGCACAGGATATCAACGCCGTGGCGGTCTTCCCCTGGCTGATGTTCCCGGCCCTGCCGGTCCTGCTGATCGTGCTCGCCTTCAACTTCTTCGGCGATGGGCTTCGCGACGCGGCCGATCCCTACAAGTAGCGTCGACGTTCAGCCGACGAAGGCGACGAGGTCGCGGGTCTCGGCCGTGCCGGGAACATTGACCGCCCGGCGTTCGTCGAGGGCGCGGGTCGGCAAGTAGCCCTGGGCTCGGGCAAGATCGAGCGCCTCCGCCGTGACGAGCGCGCGGACACCATCATTGCGGGCCTGCGCGTCGAGTTTGACGGCGAGATTGACCGGATCGCCAATGACGGTGAATTCGAGCCGGCTTTCGTCGCCGATCGCGCCGAAGACGACGGTCCCGGCGGTGACCGTGAAGCGAAGCACGAGCGGCGTTAGCCCGCGCGCTTCCCGTTCCCTCCGCCAGTCTTCGGCCGCGCCAAGCAGCGATTCCACTGCCCGCAAGGCGTCCGCGGCATAGCTGCCGGTTGCCATGGCCGCGCCGAAGCTCACCAGGATGCCGTCGCCGATGAACTTGTCGACCGATCCGCCGTGGCCCTGGATGACCGGCACCATGCGGGCCTCGTAATCGGCCAGCAGCCGCATCAGGTCGTTCGGCGAAAGCTGCCTCGACAACCGGGTGAAACCCTGGATGTCGCAATGCAGGATCGCCGCGTCGCGCAGTTCTCCCTCGCCGGGACGAAGCGGTTCGGCCGATCCGGTGATCGCCAACGCCACCTCGGGCGCGAAGAAGCGCGACAGTTCGGCCGCCGCCGCCGCCTCCTTTGCCGAGCGGACCAGCAGCGACCGGGCTCTCAGGATCACCACCGCGACGATCAGCGTGACCAGCGCGATCGGGATCATCTTGTCGATCTCCGCCCCGATCAGGAGCTTGTGGGTCAGCGTGTATTCGACGAAGTCGCGCGTGATCAGGTCGCCCACCATTGCCTCGCGGAGCGCGTAGAGGACCAGGACCAGCCAACCGGCGAGCGCCGCGACGCCGGCCAGCACGACGTAGCGGGCCTCGAAGCGGAGCGCCCCGAGGGCGATGAAGATGAAGACATAGAGCAGCGTCGTCGCCCGCAGGTAGAAGCCCGGCGGTTGCTCGTACTGCAGATGGTAGCTCCAGATCAGCAGCATCAGCAGCGTGACTTCCGCGATGGTTGCCAGCGCGATGAACCAGCCGGCCGGCCGGGCGCGCCGGACGATCAGATAACGGATGGCGGCGAAGGCGAAATAGATGGCGAGGACATAGGGCACCGGCTCCAGCATCACGTCGCCGGAAAAGCCCTTCGGCGTGAAGGTATAGAGAGCCGCGAAAACGGCGACGATCAGCAGGTGAGCCCAGGCGATGATCCGCTCAGACTGGGCCTGCTGTTCCTCGATTACGCGCTGCACGCGTGCCGGAAGAGCCCGCGTCCGGGTGACCGAGAAGAAGCGTCGCCTGAGTTCCTGCCACATGGCGGAACTCTATCACCTCGCGCGATCACCGCGTTTGAAATGGACGTGAACGGCCAACCGAACCTCAGGCGATCGCCGGCGCCCGCTTGCGCAGCCAGAGGCTGGATTCCAGCGCACCCTCCAGCAGCGGGATCCGCCCGGCCGGGCGCGCCGCGAGCGCCCCGCCCATCCGTGACCGGACATAGTGACTGGCAAAGACGAGATCGAAGCCGCCGCCCGCGAGCAGCGGCGCCACGCCCTGTTGCTCGTTGTAGCCGCGCCAGGCCCAGGCGGGCGGATAATCATCGGGCAGAAAGATGTCGTGGACATGCAGGATCAGCCCGGCCGGTAGTGTGGGCAGAACCTCGTTGAGCAGCAGATCGACATCGCTGCCCGGCATCAGGATATGGCTCGAATCGATGAACAGCAGATCGCCCGACTGGAGCGCCGCGAGCGGCGTCCGGTCGGCGGCGTGGATCGTTTCCCGGCGTACCTCGATCGGCAACGTCCCGATCGCCGCCCGGGGCGCCGGATCGATCGCCGTGAAGGCGCAGTCGAAACCGCCATCGGCAATTGCCCGGGCGAGGAAACGGGTCGAATGCCCCGAGCCGATCTCGACCGCGCGGCGCGGCCGCAAGCGCCGCATCAGCGCATAGGCCGCGGCACCGTCCAGGCCCGGGAACCAGTCCTGTCGCCAGCGTGGCTCGGGCGGGGGCGCGCTGCCGAAACCGCCGAGCACGGCCTCATGACCGTCGATCTCGTCGAGGATCTCGGTGAAGGCCGGCTCGGCAGCGCGAAACAGCCGCTCGAGCGCCGCATAGGGCCCCGCTTCGCCCGCGGCCGGCAGGCCGCCCGCATAGCGGTAGGGAATGAAATAGCCCTGTCGGCCGAGACCGGTCAGGGTCATCAGGCCCATGCGCAAACGCCGCGCCGCGATCCTCCAGTCGCCCATGTCGGAATCCTGACTCTCTCAAGGTCTGAGCACGAGACCTTCACGGGCGACGATCGAACCCGGACGCCTGGCCTCCAGAGCCTCGGCGATCCCGTCCATGAAGGTATCGTCGTGGTCCGGGTCGTGATGGAAGGCGACGAAGGTCTTCACGCCGGCGGCATCAGCGAGCCGGACCCCCTCCTGCCAGGTGGAATGGCCCCAGCCGATCTTCGGCTTGAAGGTCTCGTCGGTATACATGCTGTCGTAGATCACGATATCGGCGCCCTCGATGAGGGCAAGGATCCGCGGATCGGGATGGCCGAGCACATGTTCGGTGTCGGTCAGGTAGCAGATCGACTTGCCCTGGAACTCGACGCGATAGCCGGTCGCCCCGTCCGGGTGGTTGAGGCGCGCGGTGCGCACCGTGATCCCGGGCTTGGGCTCGACCGTTTCCCCGGCGTGAAAATCCCGGAAGGCGATATCCGCCTGCAGGATCTCGATCGGCACCGGAAACAGCGGCGCCATCATCAGCTCCTTCAGGACCCGCTTCAGCGTCAGGCGGGGCAGCAGATGGCCGCTCCAGAAGCGGAAACTGTTCCCCGGCACGAAGAAGGGCACGAAAAACGGAATGCCGCAGACATGGTCGAAATGGGTATGGGTCAGGAACAGGTCGATATCGACCGGACCGCCGCGACGCATCAGGTCGTTGCCGAGGTAGCGCATGCCGGAACCGGCATCGAACATGAGGATGTGATCGCCACAGCGGATTTCCAGCGACGAGGTGTTGCCGCCATACTTGCAGACATTCGGAGCGCTGCACGCGATCGAACCGCGGACACCCCAGAAGCGCACATGGAAATCTTCGGTCGCGGTCAACGCGCCCCCCGTTCCTTTTTCATACAATCGCCCAGCTAACCAATTACACGAAGCGCGTCGCACATGGTTATGAACCGGATCACAATGGGCGGTATCGACCTGGATCGCAATCGACTAGGATCCGCCGCGATCGCCCTGCCGGCATGCTCGGGCCGCCACGACAATACAAGCATTGGGACATCATGACCGCCAGCCATCTTCTCAACCATACGGGAAATCGCGTCACGCTGACGCTCAACCGGCCGGAACGGCATAACCTGCTGCAACTTGCCGACCTCACAGCGCTCACGGCAACCTTCGACGACCTCGCCGCACGCGACGATGTCCGCGTCCTCGTGCTGACCGGCGCCGGTGATCGCAGTTTCTGCGCCGGGGTCGATCTTGACGGGCTCGGCGACTATGATTTCGACGACAATCCGCTGGAAAAACTCACCGACCGGCTCGAAAGCCTGCCGTTTCCGACGATCTGCGCACTCAACGGCGGGGTCTACGGCGGCGGCTCGGACCTGGCCCTGGCCTGCGACTTCCGCGTCGGTGTGGACAGCATGCGCTGCTTCGTACCGCCGGCCCGCTTCGGCATCCACTATCACCCGGCCGGCCTGCAACGGATGGTGACGCGACTCGGCCTCGGGCCGGCAAAGCGTCTCCTGCTTGCCGCCGAAACGATGGAAGCGGACGAATTGCTGCGGATCGGCTTCGTCGACCAGCTCGTACCCGCCACCGATCTCGAACTTCGCGTCGACACGATGGCCAACGAGATAGCCGGGCTCGCTCCGCTCGCGGTCAGCGGCATGAAGGCCGCGCTGAACGAGATCGCCCGCGGCACGCTCGACCGGGCGGCGGCGCTGGAGCGATTGCGCGCCTGCATGCAAAGCGCCGATTTTGCCGAAGGCCGGCAGGCCCGGGCGGAGAAGCGCAAGCCGGTCTTCCGGGGCCGCTGAGCGACAGGCCGCCTCGTCCGCCCCTCAGGGCGAGAGCCGGTAGCCCCCGGGCTCGGTCAGCAGCAGTTCCGAATTGGTAGGATCCTGCTCGATCTTCTGGCGCAGCCGGTAGATATGGGTTTCCAGCGTGTGCGTGGTGACACCCGCGTTGTAGCCCCAGACCTCGTTCAGCAGGACGTCCCGGGTCACGACCTTGTCGCCGGAACGATAGAGATACTTCAGGATCGCGGTTTCCTTCTCGGTCAACCGGACCTTCTGGTTGGTGTCGTTGTGCAGCAACAGCTTGGCGCTTGGCTTGAAGGTGTAGGGACCGATCCCGAAAACCGCGTCCTCGCTCTGTTCGTGCTGGCGCAGCTGAGCGCGGATCCGGGCCAGCAGGACGCCGATCCGGAATGGCTTGGTGACATAGTCGTTCGCACCGGATTCCAGCCCGAGAATCGTGTCCGCGTCGCTTTCCAGCGCGGTCAGCAGGATGATCGGCGCCTTCACGCCGTTCCGCCGCATCAGCTTGCAGACCTCCCGCCCGTCCATGTCCGGCAGGCCGACATCGAGCAGCACGAGGTCGCAATGCTCGTGCCGCGCCATCTCCAGACCGGCACCGCCGGTCCCGGCACAGGCCGTGCTGAATTCCTCGTGCAGCTCCAGCTGTTCGGCGAGCGAGGTCCGCAATGCCTCGTCGTCATCGATCAGCAGGATCTTCTTGCTGCCACTTATGGTGCCCCGGATCGCCGTCAAGCTGTCCCCCTTCAGGTCTTTTTCGGTCGTCCGACCAACGATCAAGCGGAAATTTGCCCGATCACGGCTCGATTCAAGAGACTATCCGGCCTGGCAAGCTCGTCTATCACCGAGAAGTGATGATAGCCGGGCATCTCCAGGATGTCGACGCGACGGCCCGCAGCGCGCCAGACGCGCACGAATTCGGCCTGCTGGCGGTGATATTCGTCGGTTTCGAGGCCGCCGGTCGTGACGATCAACGGCGCGTTGCCGTGGCTGGCAAGATGGAGCGGGCTGTTCTCCGCCGCCGCCGCCGCGTCGAGCCCGAGCTTCTCGTTCAGATAGCAGAGACGGATCGGCTCCAGGTCATAGATCCCCGAGATCGAGGTTCCCGCCTTGACCAGATCCGCCGGCAGGTCCGGATCCAGCCGACTCCAGTCGGTCGCGCAGACCATCGCGGTCAGATGGCCGCCGGCCGAATGGCCCGACACGGTGATCCGCGCCGGGTCGCCGCCGAATCCGGCGATATTCTGCCAGACCCAGATCAGCGCCGCGCGCACCTGGCGGACGATCTCGCCGACGCCGACCAGCGGTGCCAGGTCATAATTCACGACCACGGTCGTCACCCCGGCCGGGACCAGCCCGTCGGCCACGTAGTCGAAGTCGCTCTTGTCCATGCTCTGCCAGTAGCCGCCATGGATGAAGACATGGACCGGCGCCGGGCCATCGCCGGCGGTGAAGATGTCGAGCTTCTCGCCCGGCCGTGGCCCGTAGGGGATGTCCAGCTTTCCTGGCAGGCGTTCCCGCGTCAGCGCGCTCTTGCGGGCATATCCGTCGAAGAAGGTCTGGAAATCGGGGACACGGGGCCTCAGGAAATACTGCCCGTCGAGCCCTTCCCGATCATATTCGCCATATAGCGCCATCCCGTGATCCCCCGTTCGCCCGTCGCCCGCTTGGGCTGGCCTTTTGCCGCGCCACCAACTACTTATCTGGTGTCTCGGACATAATTCCACCCGTTTCATAATCGGTGCCCATGGGCGAAAGCAAGGAGAGCCTCCAGACGCTCGAACGTGCGCAGCGGCGAGTTGACCGCGCCGTCGCCGAGCTTCGACGGCGAATGCCGGTGATCGTCCGCGGGCCGGACGGCGACTGGCTGGCACGCGCCGCCGAGCTGCTCGACGACCGCGGCATCGAGCGGTTCGCCGAATGGGTCGGCGAGACCCCGAAGCTCGCCCTGACCGAACATCGCGCCGCGATCCTGCATGTCCGCCCTACCGGCGACAGGGCGATCCTGCTGCCGTTGCGACGCTGGATGGACGCCGGCATGCTGCGCCAACTCGCCGACCCCGCCTTCGATCTCGCCAGTCCCGGACGCGGCCCGCTCGACAGGGTGATGGCGCCGGCCCCGGCGGCGGTTCATGGCGCGATCAAGCTCTGCAAGCTCGGCCGCCTGTTGCCGGCGGCACTGGTCGCCCCGATCCCCGGCGACCCGGCGACGCTCGCCGCGAAGGAAGATCTGCTGACCGTCGATGTCCGGGATATCGAAGGCTACGAGGACACCACGGCGGCGCTGCTCGAGCCGGTCGCGCGCGCGCATGTGCCGCTCGCCGATATCGAGAACTGCCGGATCCAGGCATTCCGCCCGACCGACGGCGGCATCGAGCATCTTGCACTCCTCATCGGCGACCCCAAGCCGCATGAACCCGTCCTCGTCCGGCTCCATTCGGAATGCTTCACAGGCGACCTGCTCGGCTCGCTGAAATGCGATTGCGGCGAGCAGCTGCGCGGCGCGATCCGGATCATCCAGGCCGATCCGAAGGGCGGCATCCTGCTCTACCTGGCCCAGGAAGGACGCGGCATCGGCCTGGTCAACAAGTTGCGCGCCTATCGCCTGCAGGAACAGGGCTTCGACACCGTCGATGCCAACGAACGCCTCGGTTTCGACGCCGACGAACGGCTCTTCCGGCCAGCCGCGGAAATGCTGAAACGTCTTGGCTTCACCGCGATCCGCCTGCTCACCAACAATCCCGAGAAGATCGAGGGCCTGGCACGTCACGGCATCACCGTGACCGATCGGGTCGCCCATGCCTTTCCCGCCAACAGCCACAACGAGGACTACCTGGCGACCAAGCGGAAACGCAGCGGCCATTATCTCTGACCGGCGAAATCTGCCGGGCAGCATTTCCCCGGCAACCGAAGGCGGCCGTCAAAAGTCGCGCAACTCCGGGCTTTCCGGGTGGCATGTCCCTTGCTTCATGATTGGCGAAAGGGGCACGGATGGCGACGGAAGTCTACGGATCGTTGTACCAGCAGGATCGCGACTGGGTCGCGCCGCGGGGTCAGACCCGCGCGGCACATGATGCCGCGCGCGTCGGCGATTCCGCCGAAGTCAGCCGCGCCACGCCCGAGAACGATACGGTCAAGACCGCCACGGCCGACGAATTCACCTTCGGCGACCTGATCGACATCATCAATCCGCTCCAGCATATCCCCGTCATATCCTCGATCTATCGCGAGCTCACCGGCGACGAGATACGCCCGGTCGCGCGGATCATTGGCGACGGCATCTATGGCGGCCCGATCGGCCTCGCCGGCAGCGTCGCCAATGCCATGCTCGAGGAGCACAGTGGCAGAGACGTGATGGGGCACGCGATGGCACTGGTCTTCGACGATGGCGCCCTGTCCGGCACCGTCGTCGCCGAACGGACGCCGGACCCGGCGCGCAGCGCGGAAGTCTACCAGCGAGCCCAGTCGCTCGCCCTGCCGGCGTCGGCGGATCCGGACCCCCGCCCGTTATCGTTCCATGGCGTCAGCCGATAGCGGCTGACGCCGGACCGCTTCTTGCGCTATCACTCGGCCATGAGCAGCGATCCTGACAAGGCGGCCCCCGCCACCGTGCCCGCGCGGAAGCTTCTGGTGACCGGCGGCAGCCGCGGCATCGGCGCGGCGATCGCCTCGCTGTTCGCCGCGCGCGGCTGGCAGGTGGCGCTGACCTACCGGGAACGGGCCGACACCGCCCGGGCCGTGGTCGCGGAAATAGAGGCCGACGGCGGCACGGCCGCCGCGTTTCGTGTCGACGTCTCCGACGAGGCCGAAATCGTCGCCCTGTTCGACGAACTCGACCGGGCCGGCTTCACGCCCGACGCTGTCGTCAACAATGCCGGTATTACCGGGCCGAGGACCGCGCTGATGGATCTCGACGGCGGGGTCCTCGACCGGGTTCTCCGCACCAACATCGCCGGGACCATGCTGATCGCCCGCGAAGCAGCCTGGCGGATGGCCCGCTCGCGTGGCGGCAAGGGCGGAGCGATCGTCAATATCTCGTCGACCGCGACGCGCCTCGGCAGCCCCGGCCAGTGGGTTCACTACGCCGCCTCGAAGGCCGCCGTCGACATGTTCACCCAGGGTCTCGCACGCGAACTCGCGGCCGAGGGAATCCGCGTCAACGCGGTCAGCCCCGGCCACACCATGACGACCGCCGATCCGGCGGAACAGGCGCGGATCGAGGCGCGTTTCGAAGGCGAGCGGCATAGCGTGCCGCTCGGCCGCATCGGCAAGGCCGAGGAAGTCGCGGAAGCGGTCTACTGGCTTGCCGACGATGCCGCGTCCTATGTCACCGGTGCGCTGCTGCCGGCGGCGGGAGGACGCTGATGGCCCGGCGCGACCTCATCGTCCGGGACGGCACCCTCGAATTCGCGGGCCGGCGCTACCGCTGCGCCATCGGTTGCGGCGGCATCGTCAGCGACAAGCATGAAGGCGACGGCGGCACCCCGGTCGGGCGCTTTCCGCTGCGCCGGGTCTACTACCGGCCGGACCGCATCGCCACCCCGGCAATACTGCTGCCGGTCCTGGCGCTGGAGCCCGATGACGGCTGGTGCGACGATCCCGCCGATCCGGCCTACAACCAGCCCGTACGCCTGCCGTTCGCGGCCAGTCACGAGCGGCTGTGGCGCGATGACGAACTCTACGACCTGATCGTCGTGGTCGGACACAACGACGACCCGGTGGTCCCGGGTGCCGGCAGCGCGATCTTCCTGCATGTGGCGCGCCGCGACTACAGCCCGACGGAAGGCTGCGTCGCGCTGGCGCGCGAGGATCTCGCGGAGCTTCTCGGGATGCTCGGTCCCGATTGCGACCTGGTGATCGCGCCGGCCGACTAGGCCTTCCTCAGATCGCCGCGCCAGAGCCGCTCGACCGGCGGGAAGCGCAGAAGTTCAACGCTCCGAAATTCCGCGTCGATCGGCCGCCAGCGCCGCCGCAGCAGCGCCAGCGCGGTGCCGAGCCGGTCATCGCCGATTGCGACGGCCAGCGTGCAATGGGGCGTCCAGATGCCCGGCCGGTAATGCTCCCGCACCGGCCCGCCGGCTGCCCCGACGATCGTCTTGTGAAGGCCGGCCAGGGTCGCGTCCGCCGCCATCGCGAGCCAGAGGACGTTCGGTTCGCCCGGAAATATGCCGAATCCCGTCAGGGTGACGCGAATTCGCGGCGTATCGGCGACGAGCCCGGCAATCGCCGCCTCGGTTCGCGACGGATCGAGTGCATCGAACAGGCCGAGACTGACATGGGGCGGGTAGCCGAGCGCGCTTTCCGCATCGCCGAGACCAGCGGCGTCGAGCGCCGCGACCATCGTTTCGATCCGCGCCGTCGTCCGTGAATCGAACCGGAGCGTCAGGGCATAGGGCAGCGGCTGAACCGACATTCAGACGGGCCTGGCGCCGAAAATCGCCGTTCCGACACGGACATAGGTCGCACCGAACTGGACCGCGATTTCGTAGTCGCCGCTCATGCCCATGCTGAGCTCGGCGAGCCCGTTGCGTTCCGCGATGACCTTCAGGAAGGCGAAATGAGGCGCCGGGTCCTCCTCTGCGGGGGGAATGCACATCAGGCCCTGGACCGGCAGCCGGTATTCATCCCGACATTGCCGGATGAAGGCATCGGCTTCCGCCGGCACGACGCCCGCCTTCTGCGTCTCCTCTCCGGTATTGACCTGGACGAAACAGGGAAGCTCGCGACCTTCGCGGTCCATCTCGTCGCGAAGCACACGGGCAAGCTTCGGCCGGTCGACCGTCTCGATCGCGTCGAACAGGCGGACCGCGTCGCGCGCCTTGTTGGTCTGCAGCGGCCCGATCAGGTGCAACCTGGCATCGGGGAAGGCGTCCTTCAGGGCCGGCCATTTGGCCTGCGCCTCCTGCACCCGGTTCTCCCCGAACAGCCTGTGCCCGGCTTCCAGGACCGGGCGGATCGCCTCCGCGTCATGGGTCTTGCTCACCGCGACCAACCGGACCGTTGCCGGATCGCGTTGCCAGCGCCTGGCCGAGATCTCGATCCGCCGGCGAACATGGTCGAGGCGGGCCGTGGCCGAGGCGGCGCCCGGCGAAACGGTGGATTGCGGATCGGGCTCGGTCATGGCAAGAGCATCGCTGGTGATGGAAACGCGGCGGACGTTAGCAGACTGGGCAGAGAGCCTCAATCGCGCAGCCGGCGACGGTTCGGGGCTGCCGCCCTGCCTGTTGCTGACCGACCGGGCCCGGATCGCCGATCCGCGACCGGCAATCGCCGCCCTGCCCCGCGGCAGCGCCATCATCTTTCGCGACTACGACCTTGCCGACAGGGCCGAGGCCGCGATCCTGATCGGACGCCATTGCCGGCAGCACGGCCACCGTTTCCTGGTCGCCGGCGACGCCCGCCTCGCCCGGACGGTCGAAGCAGACGGCATGCATTTTCCGGAGGCACTGGTCGGCGAGGCCCAGGCTATCCGTCGCCGCCATCCGGGCTGGCTGATGACCGCGGCCGCCCATGACCGCCGAGCCCTTGACCGGGCCTCGGCCTGCGGGATCGACGCGGCCCTGCTCTCGCCGGTGTTCCCGACCGAGAGTCATCAGGGCGCGCCCGCGCTCGGTCTCCGGCGCTTTGCCGGGCTTGTCCGCATGGCCCGCCTGCCCGTCTATGCGCTGGGCGGCGTCAATCGCGGCAATGCCGGCCTCCTGGTCATGAGCGGTGCTGTCGGGATCGCCGCGATCGGCGGCTGGGAGGACGACTGAGCGGGATTCCCGCCATTGCGGGGCGACAGCGGCGGCCTATAGACTGCGCGCCATTCCCAACGGCCCGGACAAAGTTGCATGCGATTGAATCTTGGATGCGGAAGCGACCGCCGCGACGGCTGGCTCAATGTCGACAGCCAGGCGGCGTGCGAGCCCGATGCCGTCGTCGACCTGGAAACATTGCCCTGGCCCTGGCCGGACAATGCCGCGGCCGAGGTCGCGATGCGCC
Source organism: Oceanibacterium hippocampi (assembly GCF_900172325.1). Classification (GTDB taxonomy): domain Bacteria; phylum Pseudomonadota; class Alphaproteobacteria; order Sneathiellales; family Sneathiellaceae; genus Oceanibacterium; species Oceanibacterium hippocampi. Next base: position 524,481 of record NZ_FWFR01000001.1, read on the forward strand.
ATGTCCTTGAACATCTCGGTGCCGAAACGAGCGTTTACCTCGGTATTATCAAGGAGCTCTACAGGGTGATGAAGCCGGACGCGACCGCGACCATCACCGTGCCGCATCCGCGGCACGATCACTATCTCAACGACCCGACCCATGTCCGTCCGATCACGCCGCAAGGGCTCGAGATGTTCTCCAAGTCGCGCAATCTGAAATGGCGGGCGAGCGGCAACCCGGCGACACCGCTCGGTCTTTATCTGGATGTCGATTTCGAGATCCAGTCGGTCAACGTCCTGCCGGACGAGCCCTGGAGAAGCCGATTCCAGAAGAAGGAAATCAACGGCAACCAGCTGGCCGAGGCGGCCCGACTCTACAACAACGTGATCATGGAGACGACGATCGTCCTCCGCGCAATCAAGACGGGCGACGCCTGAATGTTTCCGACACAGGATACCGTCACCGCGCTGCTGGAATTCATCGCGCGGGCCGAGTTCCGCTTTCGCCAGCACAACTCGAGCGAGGCGGCGACCCAGGCAGGCGTCAAGGGCGAGCGCTACTACACCACCTCGCAGCAGTTCCTCGACCAGGCCGTCGCGCCCAACCCGGCCGTGTTCCGCGTCACCAGACCGCAAGCCCGGCTCGCCGCGCTCAGCCGCGCCGCCTGGGCCGATGCCGATGTGGCCGGCAAGCGGGTACTGTTCCTGCTGCCGAGCCAGGCGCTCGGCTCGAATGTCGCGACGCTCCTGTTCCTGCATGCATTCGCCGAACAGCGGAGGCCGGCGAAGATCGGCGTCTTCTGCGCCCGCTCGACCGCCGACATTTATGACCGGAGCGCGATCATCCAGAACTACCCGCTCTGGGTTTCGCGCCGCGACCTGAAGCGCTGGGACCTGATCGTCGATCTCGGCCATCTGGAATCGCGGCGCAATATCGATCTCTGGCCGGTCGACATGGAGGCCGAGCTGCTCGAGGCGTTCGGGCTCGAACCGGCCGAGGGTTATCCGGCCGATGCACGCGCGCTGCCAACCGATCGGCCGCTGCGGATCGGCATCCTGCCGCTCGCCTCCTCGCCGATCAGGACATTGCCGCCCGAAGCGACGGTTGCGCTGGCGCACTACCTGTCCGGCGAAGGCGATCTGTCGATCGCGCTCAACCGGGACCAGCAGCAGGGCCGTCTGCATGCCCAGTCTGTCGCCGGGAAGCTCCCCGAGACGGCCCATGTGATCGACGGCTTCGACAGCATCGGCGCCCTGCTCGACTATCTGTCCGGGCTCGATTACGCGGTGCTGGCAGATTCAGGCCCGGCCCATATGACAAAGCTGTTCGGGACGCCCGGCGTCGCGGTCTATTCCTCCGCCCCGGCCGACATATTGCAGGGTCGGTTCCGCAATCTTTCCGCCTGGACCGTCCCCTATTCGGGACCGCATTGCGCGACCCCCTGCGGTCTCGCGAAGATCCGCCAGACCGCGAGCGGGCGGATCGGCTGCATGGGCTCGCTCGGCGTTTCCGTCGACCAGTTGCCGACGACGCCGACCCGGCCGGACCCGGCGGCGGTGACACGGCTGATGCGCGAGCCGGTTCCCTGTATCGCCGCACTCGCCGCCGAACCGGCGGCGCTGGTCGACTTCGTCCGTCAGGATTTGTCGAGCCAGCGGCGCGCCGCGTCGAGATAGCCGAACCTGGCCATCAGGTCCTCATGCGCCTCGACGAGGGCGCGGACCTGGTCGGGGGTAAGGACACGACGCCATTCGCCGGCCCGTCCGGAGCGGAAGAAACGCTCGGCGCTTTCCGACTTTTCCTTGAATCCGTGCCGTGCCTCCTGCCCGGCCAGGACCTTGAAAGAGGCCGCGTTGATCGCCTTCCGCAATCGTTCCGGAGTCGGATTGAGGCCCAGAAACCTTGCCGCCTTGCCGAAAGTCGCCTTCGGTTTGTCGGTCATATCCTCATAGCGAACGACATGCAGGTTGGCCTTCAGATTGAGCCAGCTCCGGGCGTGGCCCGACCAGGAGCCGAAGATCTGTGGCAGATTTACGGCGTCGGGGGCGGAGCCGCCGGTCGGCGAGTTCAGCAGTTCCACCGCCCCGTCCATGTCGATCCCGAAATGGTGCGCGGCGGAAATGCAGACGTCGAGCGGGTTGCGGATCACGTAGATCGCGCCCGCCGTATATTCCATCGTGATCAGCGGAACGTCCCAGTTCAGGCCGATCATGTTGTGGGTTTTCACGAAGACCGAATCCGGAGTTGCCTCCGCCATCGCCCGATGGACAACCGGCGTCAGCGCGGCGAGTGCTTCCGGCGCCATGTCGTCGAGCGGCTTCGGCGCGATCTTTTCGTACCAGCGCTTCTGGGAATCGCCGAACGCGAACTGGTCGAGCTCGTTGATGTTCACCGGCTGGGCTGGATTGCGCAGCAGGTTGTGAAGGAAGGCGCGCAACCAGGTATTACCGGATTTCGGATAGGATGCGAGCCAGACGATACCGCCCATTATCTCTTCTTCCCGTCGTCTAGTTGGATCCGCGGCGCGATTCAGTCGACGCGTTCATAGCCGAATTCCGCGATATACGGGGAAAGGATTTCCATCAAGGGGGCGAGCGCCCTGGCATAATGGCGATGGCGCGCGACCCGGCCCGCCGTGATCGGCCGGTTGACCGCGTCGCGGCTCGGCGTCGCCACGTGCCGGGCAGCGACCTCGCCCCGCCGCTCGAGCAGGTCCGAATCCCACGCGAGCCCGAGCCATTCGAAGAGCGGCCCGAGCACGGCCTGGGGATCCCGTACCAGATCCTCGTATCGATATTCGAAGTGATCCAGGCGAAGATCGCGCCGGTAACGCAGCCAGAGCCCCATCACCCCGTCGTATAGCGCCGCGGTGGCGCCGAGGTCGGTGAAATTCGCCATCGCGTCGTTCTGGGCGAAATGCTGCATGAAGGCGCTCAGGCAGACATCCCGGGGATCGCGGAGCGCGACAATGACCTTCGCGTTCGGAAAGAGCCGCCGGACCAGCGGCAGTTCGACGATATTGAGCGGCAGCTTGTCGAGCAGCCGCCTGCCCTCCAGAGTGGCCCCGAACTCATCCGCCGCGATCTCGGCAAACAGGGCGCGGAGTCGCCCGATCGCTTCGGCTGGCAAATCCGGGACGATGTCAGGGTAGCGGGCGGAAGGGCCGGCAGTCCGCGCAATCTCCGGCCGGAGCATCTGCAACGGGCTTCGCTCGCCACTGGTCACGAGGTCCGGATGGGCGGCCAGCACCGTCTCCAGCAGTGTCGTTCCAGAACGTGGGAAGCCGACGAAGAAGATCGGCGCCACGGCAGTCCCGGCCGGTGCCTCTTCCGCTGCCAGTCCCGTCAGCCGTTTCGGCGTGAAAACCGCCGCGGCGCGGCGGAGCTCGGCCATGTAGCGACGCCGGTCGACACCGGCCCGCGCGCCCAGCGTCCGTCGACGGGCACCGGCCTCCTTGAATGCGGCGAGTGCGGCGTCGTAGTCGCCCTGGCGGTCGAGCAGGTGGCCTTTCAGGTTGATCGCCTCGGCCAGCACTGTCGGATCGGCCGCACCGGCGATCAGGGTTTCGACCGCATCCAGCGCTTCCGCCGGCTTTCCCTCGCGGAAGTCGATCTGGGCAAGCAATAGCCGCATGACCGGCTGGTCCTGTTGCACCGATAGCGCCCGCCCGGCGGCATCGCGAGCGCCGCCGAGATCGTTCAGCATTTCGCGCACAAGGGCGAGGTTCGCCCAGGCCCGCGCGTTCGTCGGGTCGTCCGCGACGATCGACTGGAAAAGTTCGGCCGCTTCGCCGGCCCGGCCGCGCTGCTGCAGGACCCCGGCCAGGTTGTTGACGGCGGCCGCGGAACCGGGTTCCAGGTCGAGCGCCCGGCGATAGGCCCGCTCGGCGATCCCAAGCGCGCCGGCCCGGGTCGCGGCGTAGCCCAGCGCGATCTGGCAGTCGGCATCGACGGGGGCGAGATCGGCAATCCGCCGGGCGGCATCGAGCGCGGCATCGGCACGGCCGGCGCGGTCCTCGATATCGGCGAGCAGACGCCAGCCGTCGAGGAGGGCCGGATCGCGTTGCAGCGCCTCGCGGACGGCATTGCGGGCGGCGGCCATATTACCCTGGCGGGCGGCGAGAATCGCGAGGCCGAGTCCGGCACGCGCGGCGATCTCGGGCGAGCCCGCCGGCTGGGTGAGCAGGGATCGATAAAGTTGTGCCGCCGCCGGGATTCGGTTCCGGGCGGCGAGGCCATCGGCCTTGGCAAGCGTCCGTGACTGGTCGGTCATGGCTTCGGCAATAGCGCCGGGCGGCGTCGGACGCAACTGTCCGGGATGGGCATGTGCCCAAAAAAGAAGAGGCGGGCCGAAGCCCGCCTCTCCCCAACCTGAAGGTCGGTTCGATCAGAACGCGAAGTGCGTACCAACGAAGCCGGCCCAAGTCTCTTCGGTCGCGATCGTGACGCCGTTGTCGCCATCCCAGTACTGGATGCCGCCAAAGAGGACCACGCCCGGGCCGAGGGTGTAGGATCCGCCAACTTCGACGGCCTTCACGTCCCGGTCGCCGCCAGCAGCCGGCTCGATCTCGAACTGGGCATACTGGATGCCGACGCCCCACGGGCCCATGGCGTAACGAACGCCAACGTTCCAGTCGGTGGTGTCGGTGTTCGCGGCGCTCTCGGCCTGGTGGAACGCACCACCAACCGTGAAGCCGGCGAAGGTCACGTTCAGACCAGCGCTCCACTCTTCCGGCTCGTTGCCAACGCCTTCATCGTCGCCCTGGCCGTAGGAACCGGAGGCCTGGATCTCGATGGCGTCCCACTTGCCGGTGTAGTTCACACCCACTTCGAAGATGTCACCGGTGGTGCCATCGGCGAAGGTGTCGAACTCGGAACCGCTGTACGTGCCGCCGCAGCCGGACTCTTCGCAGTTGTCAGGCGTGTAGGACACACCGAACTGGAAGCCGGAGAAACGCGGCGTGAAGTACGTGATCTTCTCGGAGTCGCCCGAGAGGTTCACCGGGTTCGTGTGCGGGAAGTTGCCGGTGATGCTGATGTTCGGCGAGTTCAGGCCGAATGCCCAGTAGGACGGCGCCGGGGAGGCGACGGCCATCAGGTAAGCAGCGGAGTTCTCGGAACCGATGTTCACACGACCCCAGTTGCCGGCGAGGAACACGAAGCTCTCGTCGATCTGGTCGCCGCAGGTCTCGGCTTCGAGCTGCACCTGGACACCGACCTGCAGGCCGTTATCAAGGGTGGTGGAACCACCGAAGATAATTTCAGCTTCACGCTGCAGGGTACGGGAACGACGGCCGGCGTCGTTGTCATAGTCGACAAAGACGAAGGCAGTCTGGAAATAGCCACCAACCGAGACCTGGATGGGCTCGGCAGCCTGAGAGCCGGTGGCCGCGAAAGCGCCGACAGCGACGAGCGCCGTGGTGCCGTAAAGGATCTTTTTCATGGGCTCCCCTCTAGGAACATTATGAAAATCACAATGATTCATGAGGCCTCTTGACCCCATTGATCGAGGGAATAGAGCCATTCGCGCCCTGATGGGTCAAGCGATATGCTGATGTAAGCGATGCGAAATTCGCGCACTGTGGCAATATCGGCACACCACGCCCGGCGAATTTGCCGCCAACACCGCGAAATCTTTGATTCCAGAGGGTTGCGAGTAATGGCTTCAGTAAGAACTCAGAAAGATCTGTCGTTGCGCCAGGTCTCCGGTCAGTTTGCCATGTGATGGGACACACGCGGGCATCGGATCATGGAACGATCGTGAATCGGGGCGCACCGGGAGAGAGACGAGCCAGCCCCCGTCTCTCTCCGCTGCACATGTCGACGATCAGAACGAGAACATCGTCCCTATGAAGCCGACCCAGGTTTCGTCGTCGGCGATCGTCCCCGCTCTGGCGCTGGCACTGTCGTAATCGCCTTCCCAATACTGGACGCCTCCGAACAGGACGACGCCCGGCCCGAGATCGTAGGATCCGCCAACCTCCACCGCCTGGACATCGCTTCTGTTGCCATTGTTCGGATCGATCTCTATCGCGGCATACTGAATACCGACACCCCAGGGGCCTGTTGCGTAGCGAACGCCGACATTCCAGTCCGTCGTTTCGTCACCGATAACGCTGTCGAATTCGCGGTAACCGGCACCGATGGTGAATCCCGCGTAGCCGACGCGCACACCGGCGGACCATTCTTCCGGACCGTCACCCGTGCTTTCATCGTCGGCCGTGCCATACGAACCCGAGGCTGCAAACTCGATCTCGTTCCACTTGCCGGTGTAGTTCACACCGATCTCGATCACATCGCCGACACTGCCGTCGGACCCGTCGTCGAACTCGGAGCCGCTGAAGGTACCGCCGCATCCGCCTTCCTCACAGGCGTCGGGTGCGTAGGACGCACCAAGCTGGAAGCCGGCGAAACGCGGGGTGAAATAGGTGACCTTCTCGGCGTCGCTGGTCAGCGAGACCGGACTGGTATGGGGAAAGTTGCCGGTCAGGCTGATGTTCGGCGAGTTCAGGCCGAATGCCCAGTGCGAGGGCGGCGCCGATGCGACATGCATCAGGTAGGCCGCCGAGTTTTCCGAACCGATATTCAGACGACCCCAGTTGCCCGCCAGATAGATGAAGCTTTCGTCGATCTGGTCAGCGCAGGTCTCGGCTTCGAGCTGCACCTGGACACCGACCTGCAGGCCGTTGTCGAGAGTTGTGGAACCGCCGAAGATGAGCTCGGCTTCACGCTGCAGGGTACGGGAGCGTCGGCCATCGTCGTTGTCATAATCGACGAACACGAAGGCCGCCTGGAAATAACCACCGACCGTGACCTGGATGGGCTCGGCCGCCTGGGCGCCGGTGGCCGCGAAAGCGCCGACAGCGACAAGCGCCGTGGTGCCGTACAGGATCTTTTTCATGGGCTCCCCACTCCGAAAATGAGTCGTTCCTAAAAAGTCGACTACAGCATGACCTCATGTTGCGTCGACAGTTGAGCGAACCGGGGTTGTAACGGTCAATTAACGACCTCGTGAGCCATTCTCAAGTTCTTTTCAAAAACTCGTGACTGAATGCCTAGACAAAGTTGGCATCGACAACAAACATATTCATTAGACATACGAACGAGACCGGGTTTATCCGCCATTCCTTAAGTACAACACTTTGCATGTATATACTTTGGAGTAATATTGTCTGTCGGTGACTTGCATAGCCGCCCGGACGCTGGTCCGGGAAGGTCGATCATCCGGACAGTTGCCGGTTCCGGGGATACCGGTCAGACCGGCGTCTGCGGCCTGCGCATCCTGCCCGATTATCAAGCGTTGCGACGACGAGGTTGTTGAGCGGCGACGGCACGCCATCTATAACGGCCATTGATGTTCGTCGAGAACAAGTACCCAGACACGGACCCTTTCGAATCATGACCAGTGGCACCGAGCCGGCAAAGCAAGGCCGATGGTTTTCCGTTTTGGCGATCGTCCTGGCAGTGGCCGGAACGCTGACCCTCGGCGGCTGCGAGAATTTCGACACCACCGACACCGCGCCGGCGCCGAAAGGCCGGCAGACGGCGACCGATATCAACGACCCGAACCGGCAGACGATTTTCGGGCTGGGCGGCATCCTGGGCGGCGAAAATCGCGACAAGGAACAGGGGACGGCCGGCGGGATCGGCGTCAACAGCTTCCTGTGGCGCGCCTCTCTCGACACCCTGGCCTTCATGCCCCTGACCTCGGCCGACCCGTTCGGCGGCGTGATCATCACCGACTGGTACAGCCCGCCGGAAACCCCGGGCGAGCGCTTCAAGCTCACGGTCTACATTCTCGACCGGCGGCTTCGCGCCGATGGCCTCAAAGTCTCGGTATTCCGCCAGGTCCGCGACCAGGGCGATTCCGGCTGGGTCGACAGCGCGACCAGCGAGGAAACCTCGGTCAGCCTCGAGAACGCCATCCTGACCCGCGCGCGCCAGCTCCGCATCGACCAGATCGGCGAATAGTCCCGTTACCAGTGCCGGTCCGGTCCGACCCGGACCAAGGGTCACATTTCAATTCAGGCAGCTTTTAACATGTCGCGTTACAATGCCAAGGAAGTCGAGGCCAAGTGGCAGCAGGCCTGGTCCGAGCAGCGGATATTCGAGGCCAGGGCTGAGCCCGGCCGCCCGAAATACTACGTGCTGGAGATGTTCCCCTACCCGTCCGGGCGCATCCACATGGGGCATGTACGGAACTATACCCTCGGCGACGTGGTTGCCCGCTATCGCCGCGCGCGCGGTTTCAATGTCATTCACCCTATGGGCTGGGACGCGTTCGGACTGCCGGCCGAGAATGCCGCCCGGGACAAGGGCATCCATCCGGCCCGGTGGACCTACGACAATATCGCCAACATGCGGGCCGAGCTGAAAAGCATGGGCCTGGCGATCGACTGGACCCGCGAGATCGCGACCTGCCACCCCGGTTACTATGGCCATCAGCAGAAGCTGTTCCTCGATTTCCTGAAGGCCGGGCTGGTCGACCGCAAGGAATCGGCCGTCAACTGGGATCCGGTGGACCAGACGGTGCTCGCCAACGAACAGGTCATCGATGGCCGGGGCTGGCGGTCGGGCGCACTCGTGGAGAAGCGCAAGCTGGCCCAGTGGGTGTTCAGGATCACCGCCTTTGCCGATGAGCTCCTGGAGAGCCTGGGCGAACTCGAGCGCTGGCCCGCGCGTGTCCGCCTGATGCAGGAGAACTGGATCGGCCGCTCGGAAGGCGCCTATGTGAACTTTCCGATCGTCGGGCGGGACAGCGCGCTCAAGATCTTCACGACGCGGCACGACACGCTGTTCGGGGCGAGCTTCATGGCCCTCTCGGCAGATCATCCGCTGGCCCGCCAGGCCGGCGAGAAGGATCCGGCTGTCGCCGACTTCATCGCAGAATGCCAGCGCATGGGGACCACCGAGGAGGCGATCGAGAAGGCCGAGAAGCGCGGCATTGACATCGGACTGCGGGTTCGCCATCCGATCGACCCGAGCCGCGAATTGCCGGTCTATATCGCCAATTTCGTCCTCATGGATTACGGCACCGGGGCGATCTTCGGCTGCCCGGCCCACGATCAGCGCGACTTCGATTTCGCCACCCGCTACGGCCTGCCGATCGTTCCAGTCGTGGCGCCCAAGGGCGACGCGGCGGCGGTCGCATCCCTCGATACGGCTTACGTGGGCGATGGCCTGCTGATAAATTCCGGATTCCTCGATGGCATGACGGTCGCCGACGCGAAGGCGGCGATGGCCGAGAAGCTCCGCGAACTCGACGCCGGCGAGCCGACTGTGACGTTCCGCCTGCGCGACTGGGGATTGTCGCGCCAGCGTTACTGGGGCTGTCCGATCCCCGTCATTCATTGCGAAAGCTGCGGCATCGTACCGGTGCCCGAGTCTGACCTGCCGGTGATTCTTCCCGACGACGTGACGTTTGACCGGCCCGGCAACCCACTCGACCATCATCCGACCTGGAAACATGTCGATTGCCCGTCCTGCGGCCGGGCAGCCCGACGCGAAACCGACACCATGGACACTTTCGTCGATTCGTCCTGGTACTTCGCACGCTTCTGCTCGCCGCGGGCGGATGTCCCGATCGTTCGGGAAGAAGTCGATTACTGGCTTCCGGTCGACCAGTATATCGGCGGTATCGAGCATGCGATCCTGCACCTGCTTTATTCCCGCTTCTATTCCCGGGCGATGAAGCAATGCGACTGGGTTTCGGTCGACGAACCGTTCGACGGCCTGTTCACCCAGGGCATGGTCTGCCACGAGACGTACAAGAGCGCCGACGGCGCCTGGCTCTATCCGGAAGAGCTCGAATGGCTCGAGGATGGCGGCGTGCGCGAGCGTCAGTCCGGCAAGCCGGTCACGGTCGGCCGTTCGGAATCGATGTCGAAGTCGAAAAAGAACGTCATCGACCCGGGCGCCATCATCGACAAGTACGGCGCGGACACCGCGCGCTGGTTCATGCTGTCCGACAGCCCGCCGGAACGGGACATGGAATGGACCGACGCCGGGGTCAGCGGCGCCTGGCGGTTCAGCCAGCGGCTGTGGCGGCAGATCGTCGAATCCGCGCCCCGTCACGCGGCGGCCCCGGATGCCCTGCCGAACGACATCGACGATGCCGGGCTCGCCGTTCGTCGGGCCACGCACAAGACGATCCGGGATGTCGGCGCGGCGATCGATGGTTTCCATTTCAACGTCGCGGTCGCCCGCATCCACGAATTCTCCCGCGTCCTCGGCAGCTATGAGGGTGAGGGTCCGTCGGCCGACTGGGTAATCCGGGAAGCGCTCGATGCGCTGGTTCGCCTGTTCGCGCCGATGATGCCGCATCTGGCCGAAGAAGCCTGGTCAACCCTAGGGCATTCAGGGCTTGTTGCGGAGGCGGAATGGCCGGCTTTCGACCCGCAACTGGTGGTCGACGACACGGTTACCATCGTCGTCCAGGTCGGCGGCAAGACGCGCGCCAAGCTCGAACTGGCACGCGATCTGGACGAACGTGCCGTGCGTGAAGCGGCCTTCGCCAGTGACAATGTCGTCCGGGCGATGGCCGGCAAGACGGCACGCAAGGTCATCGTCGTACCGAATCGGCTCGTCAATGTCGTGGTCTAGACGGCAGGTTCTCGGCGCTCTCGCGCTGCTGCCACTCGGCGCCTGCGGTTTCCAGCCGCTCTATGGCGAGCGTGGAATCGCCGGCGGCAAGGTGGCCCCCCTCCTCGGCGCCATCAAGATCCAGAACGTGTCGATCGCGGGCGAATTCTCGCGATTCGGCTTCGAGCTTCAGGAGCGGCTGATCGATCGGCTGACACCGAAAGGCCAGCCGGCCGCGCCACTTTATGCGCTCAAGGTGGACGCCGCGGTGTCACGGTCGAACCTGCTGATCCAGCTCGACAATACCGTGCGACGGCGAAACCTGACCATCCGCGCGAATTTCGAACTCGTCGATCTCAGCGACAACAAGGTGGTCTATTCGAGCCAGACCCGCGCGTTGTCGAGCTACAACATCGTCGATTCCGATTTTGCCAACCTGATCAGCGAACGGGATGCCGGCCTTCGCGCCGCCAAGTCGGTCAGCGAGGAAATCACCATCCAGCTCGCCAGCCACTTCTCGCGCGTCGGCTGAGCCATGCGTTTCCGGCCCGCCGACTTCAACGCCCTCCTCCGCGACGGCCGCGGCGACATTCGGGCGCTGCTGCTCTACGGGCCGGACGAGGGACTTGTGCGCGAACGCGCCCGGGCCATTGTCCAGTGGGTTCTCGGCGCCCCGGACGATCCGTTCCGACTCGCCCGTATCGACGCGTCGGAACTGGCGGACGACCCCGCACGGCTCGCCGACGAGGCGGCGGCGCTGGCCTTCACCGGCGGCCGGCGGCTCGTGCATGTCCGCGACGGCTCCAACCGGCTGACACCGCTCTTCAAGGACTTCTTCGCCGATGCGCCGGGCCAGGCCTTCGTGCTCGTCGAGGCGGGCGCGCTCAGGACGCGGGACAGCCTGCCGACCCTGTTCGAGAAGGAAGGAACGGCGGCCGTCCTGCCCTGCTACCCGGATGAGCCCGCCGACCTGGCCGAACTGCTGCGAGACGAGCTGCGGCGCGCCGGTATCGGCGCCGATCCGGATGCGCTCGCCTTCCTGCAGACCGTCCTCGGGCAGGATCGGGCCTTCGCCAGGAATGCACTGGAGAAACTCAGGCTCTACAAGCATGGCGATGACGGCCCGCTCACCCTGCAGGAAGCGCGGGATTGCGTGGCCGACTCGAACGAGTTCCGCTTCGACGCCATAGTCCGCGCGGCGATGGAAGGTGATCAGCCGGCGCTCGATCGGGCGCTCGATACGGCGTTCGGCGAAGGCATGTCGCCGGTGGCGATCTTCCGCGTTACCCAGAACCAGGTGCAGCGCCTGCTGGAACTGGCGAGTAGCGGGCGGAACCCGAGCGAGGCAATCGGCAAGCTGCGACCGCCCCTGCCGCCGCGCGCGAAGCAGGAAATGGCCCGGCAACTGCGACTATGGCCACGCGACAAGCTGGCCGGCGCGCTGCGGCTGTTGCTCGAGGCCGAGCTCGACGCGAAGTCCTCCGGACTTCCCGACCAGGCGATCTGCCGGCACGCGCTGATGCGACTCGCCACCGCAGGCCGCGTCTTCGCCAGCGGGCGCCGCTGAACCGGGCACCCGGGTCGTCGGTCAATGATCGGATTTGTCGTCCAGATCGGCGAGGTCGGCCGCGATCGCCGCCGTCGGATCGATATCGCCCAGGGCCTCTTCCTCGTATGACCCACCGTCGTTCCGGTAGTCTATGTGGCGGGAAAGCCGGCGGCAGATCTCGTCCAGATCCTCGAGCGTCTCGTAGTGAATTGTCAGCAGTCCGCCGGCCATGCCGCGATGCTCCAGCGTCACCTTCATGCCGAGCGTCGCCGACAGGTCGCCCTCGAGAGCGGCCGTATCGGAATCCTTTTGTGGCCGGGGCTTTCGCGGTGCCTTGGGCTTGTGGCCTTCCGCCAGCTTCTCGACCTGCCGGACATTCAGGCCCTTGGCAACGATCTGCCTGGCGAGCCCCTCCGGATCGTCCGCGGTAATGATCGCCCGCGCCGCGCCGGCCGAGATCTTGCCCTCGTCCACCAGCGCCAGGACACTGTCCGGCAGGCTCAGGAGCCGCAGCATGTTGGCGACATGGGAACGGCTCTTGCCGAGGCCCTTGCTCAGTTGCTCCTGGGTATACTTGAACGATTCGATCAGCGCGTGGTAGCCGCGCGCCTCTTCGACCGGGCTCAGATCCTCGCGCTGGATATTCTCGATGAGGGCGATTTCGAGGGTATCGGCATCGCTGAGATCGCGGATGACGACCGGGACCTCATGAACCTCTGCCCGTTGGGCCGCCCGCCAGCGCCGTTCGCCGGCGACGATCTCGTAAACGTCTTCCTCGTTTGCGATCCGGCGCACCAGGATCGGCTGCAGGATGCCCTTCTCGCGGATCGATTCGACGAGACCCTGCAGGCTCTCTTCCTCGAAGCGCCGACGTGGCTGATTGGCGTTCGGCCGAATCTGGCCGATCGGCACCAGTTTGCCGGAGCGGATCCGCTCGAGACTGGCCATGTCCGCCGCGTCATCGTCGCCGAGCAGCGCCGACAGGCCACGGCCCAGTTTGCGCTTTCCGATATCCTCGATCATGGATGCCAATCCTCTGCCCCGACCCGGATATATGGTCGCATTATCGGGGGAGCAATCAAATACGGGATGGTTCAGGCGGCCTGCAATGCGCCCTCGCGGCGGATCATTTCACGGGCGAGCCGAATATAGGCCTGGCTGCCGGCGCATTTGTAGTCATACACCAGTGCCGGCTTGCCGTGGCTCGGCGCCTCGGAAATTCGTACGTTTCGCGGAATGATCGTTTCGTAGACCTTGCTTCCGAGATACGCGCGAACATCTTGGGCGACCTGGTCGGAAAGATTGTTCCGGCGGTCAAACATCGTCAGGACGACACCTTGTATCTCCAGACCCGGATTGAGCGAATGGCGAACCCGCTCCAATGTCCGGATGAGAAGGCTCAGGCCTTCGAGCGCGAAGAACTCGCATTGCAGCGGCACCAGGACCGCGTCAGCCGCGACCATCGCGTTCAACGTCAGCAGGCTCAGCGACGGCGGGCAATCGATCAGGATGAAGTCGTACAGCGACCGGACTGGGTCGATCGCTTCCTTCAGACGATGGCTGCGGCGCGGCACGTCGACCAGCTCGAGTTCGGCGCCGCTCAGATCGGTGGTGGAGGGCACCACCTCCAGGTTCGGAATGCCGCAGCGGACCGTCGCCCGCGAGATCGGCGTATCACCCAGAAGGCAATGGTAGATGTTCTCGCCGACGGCGCGGCGGTCGATGCCGAGCCCCGTGCCGGCATTGCCCTGCGGATCGAGATCGACGATCAATACGCGGCGGCCGATTGCCGCCAGTCCGGTCGCCAGGTTGATGGCGGTCGTGGTCTTGCCGACCCCACCCTTCTGATTGGCAACGGCGAGCACGCGCGCGCGGGCGGGCGTCTCGTCAGGGATCCCGTCGATCGAATGCAACATTGTCATGTCGGCGAAGGCCCTTCCAGCGGAGGATGACTCCGTCCGTTGCCGTTTGGCTGGGGAGTCGGTCAGGCGTGATATTCCAATATTTAGCGGCTTCGGTCAACTCAGCGTCTACATCTTGACCCTTCGGAAAGAGAAAGATCGTGTCCTCCCGGGCAAGCGGCTCGGCCAGTTCCAGCAGGCGCGCGACCGGCGCCAGTGCCCGCGCCGATATCACCGCCGCCCCGGTTACGGGGACCTCCTCGATCCGGCAGTTATGGACCGTCACGACGGTTTCGGTCTCACGGGCTACCTGACGGAGAAAAATGCATTTCCGGAGGTCCGATTCGACAAGATGAACATCACTGGCGCCCAGGATGGCCATGACCAGACCGGGAAAACCGGCACCGCTGCCCAGGTCAACCCAGGGTCCGGCCGACATCTCGGGGACATGCGACAGGAGTTGCGCGGAGTCGAGAAAGTGACGGCGCCAGACATCCTCAAGAGTACGCTTTCCGACGAGATTGATGGCCCCCTGCCACTGCCGGAGAAGGATCTCGTAGCGCTCGAGGCGCTCCATTGTTTCACGTGAAACATCGGCGCGGGCAGAGAACGCCTCCGCCGTCAGGGACCGGACATCAGGCCGACTGGTCATAGGAGCGCTTTTCGGCGCGACGAATATGTCCGAGTATCGCCGTGAGCGCCGCGGGCGTGACGCCGGGAATGCGACCGGCCTGTCCGAGACTCGCCGGCCGGGCCGATTTCAGTTTCTCCCGCACCTCGTTGGAAAGCCCCGTAACCGCATCAAAATCGAGATCCGGGCTGAGCCGGAGCGCCTCGTCCCGGCGGAAGGCGACGATATCCGCCGATTGCCGGTTCAGATAGGTCGCGTAGACCGCCTCGATCTCCAGGCATTCGGCGACCTGGGCCGGGAGGTCTCCGAGCTCCGGCCAGATCTTGTGAAGCGCCGAAATCCCGATCCCCGGGTAGGACAGGAGCTGAAACGCCGACCGGTTGACCCCGTCCTGGTTGATCGGGAGACCCGCCCTGGCAGCAACAGAGGGCGATACCGTCAGCGAGCGCATCAGCGTCAGTGCTCCCTCGATCGCCGCCGCCTGGTCCCGAAAACGCGCCGCGCGGTCGCTCCCGACAAGTCCGAGATCGATACCCTTCTGCGTCAGGCGGCGGTCCGCGTTATCCGCCCGCAGACTGAGCCGATACTCGGCGCGGGAGGTGAACATGCGATAGGGTTCGCTCGTTCCCTTGGTGACGAGATCGTCGATCATCACCCCGATGTAGGACTCGCTTCGGTCGAATACGACCGGGTCCGACCCGGCGGCCGATCGTGCCGCGTTCAGCCCGGCGACCAGACCCTGGGCGGCCGCTTCCTCATAGCCCGTGGTACCGTTGATCTGGCCGGCAAGATAGAGGCCGGGCAGACGCTTCGTCTCCAGCGAGGGCAGCAACTCGCGCGGATCGACGAAGTCATACTCTATGGCATAACCCGGGCGGATAATCTCCGTTCGAGCGAGGCCGGGGATCGTGGCCACCAACGCCTTCTGGATCTCGGCGGGCAGAGACGTCGAAATCCCGTTGGGATAGACGGTGTCGTCGTCAATACCTTCCGGCTCGAGAAATATCTGGTGTCGATCACGATCCCCGAAGCGGACAACCTTGTCCTCGATGGACGGGCAATATCGCGGCCCCGTCCCCTCGATCTGGCCCGAATAGATCGCTGCGACATGAAGATTCGCGCGGATGATGTCGTGGGTCGCGCGCGTCGTTCCGGTTATATGGCATGGCACTTGTGGCGCCGTAACCCGCTCGGTCAGAAACGACAGGAACTCCGGGGCCTCATCGCCGTCCTGAACGTCAAGCCCAGCCCAGTCGATTGTCGACCCGCGCAGACGGGGCGGCGTCCCGGTCTTGAGACGCCCAAGGCGAAACTCGAGCCGTTCAAGCGTGAGGGCCATTCCCACCGATGGCGCGTCACCGACGCGACCGGCCGGCCAGGTTTCGGAACCCAGATGGATAAGGCCGCGCAGGAATGTCCCGGTGGTCAGAATAACCCGTTCAGCAGTGAAGCGCCGGCCATCCTCGGTGACTATACCTGTAACCCGCCCGTTCCGGATCGCCAGATCCTCTGCGGCGGCCGCCACCACCTCAAGATTCGCGGTCCCGGAGATCTCCGCCTGCATCGCCGCGCGATAGCGGGCCCGGTCCGACTGGGTACGCGGCCCGCGGACCGCTGGTCCCTTGCGACGGTTCAAGAGGCGATACTGGATGGCCGCCGCGTCCCCGATCCGGCCCATGAGGCCATCGAGGGCATCGATCTCGCGCACAAGATGTCCCTTGCCCAGTCCGCCGATAGCCGGATTGCAGGACATCTCCCCGATGGTTTCCGGCTTGTGGGTAATGAGCAGCGTGCGCGCGCCAATGCGCGCCGAAGCCGCAGCGGCTTCGGTACCGGCATGGCCGCCCCCGATGACGATGACATCATATGCACTCACCCCGGCTTTTTATGGACCTCCGTTGCCGCTGTCAAAGCCGTTGATGCCGCGCGATGTTTCACGTGAAACAATTCACGTCATTTGCCGATGCAGAAATCCCTGAACACCACATCCAGAAGCTCTTCGATATCGACCGCCCCGGTCACACGCCCTATCTCACGAACTGCCATCCGCAGATCCTCGGCCACGAGCTCCAGGGGCTTCTCCTCGGCAAGCGAGCCCATCGCCTCGACCGCCCGTTCCAGTGCCTCCCGGTGCCGGGCGCGTGTCAGGGCTGGCGCATCCCCAACGGCGAAACGAAACGCGATCGCTTCCGAAAGCCCGTCCAGCAGGGCAGATAATCCGGCTCCGCTCCGCGCCGAAATGGCAAACGCCTTCCCCGTCAGGACGTCCACCGTGTCTTCCCCGAGGCAATCGATCTTGTTCCAGACGACAATCCGGTCAGGATCGTCGCCCGACGGCGGCGGGACCGGATCGGTCGCGTCGACAACGAAAAGCCGGATATCCGACTCGGCCGCCCGCCACCGCGCCCGCCGAACCCCCTCGATCTCGACCGGGTCCGTGCTCTCCCGAAGTCCGGCGGTGTCGGTCATGAGAACCGGATAACCGCCGAGATCGAGATAGACTTCCAGGATATCCCGGGTGGTGCCGGGACGATCGGCGACGATGGCCACGTCCCGTCGAGCCAAGGCATTGAGAAGGCTCGACTTCCCGGCATTGGGAGCGCCGACGATCGTCACGCGGATCCCCTCCCGAAGCCGTTCCCCCCTGTGCCCGTCGTCAAGATGGGCGCGTATCTCCGCCTTGACCGATGCCGCATCCGATAGAGCTGAAAGAGCCGCTGTGTCCGGCACTTCCTCGTCGGGAAAATCGAGAACCGCCTCGACATAAGCCAGAACCCTGAGCAACCGTCTCCGCCAATCCTCGTAAAGACCGGCAGTCGTCCCGCTCATCTGCCGCAGGGCCTGCTCGCGCTGCCGCGCGGTTTCCGCATCCACCAGATCGGCGACCGCCTCCGCCGCCGTCAGGTCGAGTTTTCCGTATTCGACGGCCCGCCGGGTGAATTCCCCGGGCTCGGCTGCGCGCAGTCCTTCGATCGCAGAGAGCGCGGACAGGATCCCCTCGGTAACCGCCCGACCACCATGACCATGAAGCTCGACCAGGTCCTCGCCGGTAGCGCTCGCCGGACCCGGGAACCAGAGCGCAAGCCCCCGATCGACAACGCCGTCGCCGTCCCGGCCCAGGAAATCCGCAAGCACCGCCCGCCGCGGAATCGGCAACGCCCGCCCGGTCACGGTCTCAAGCGCCCGTCCGGCTGCCGGCCCGGAGATCCGAAACACGGCAATGCCGGCCCGTCCCCGTCCGCTCGACAGGGCGTATATTGTCTCGTCACGTCTCATCGAATGGCCACCGACATCGAAAGCCGGGCGCTCACTTCTCGCGCGATCCTCCACCGGCTCCACCGAACTGGGTCCAGAACGCCTTCTGCATCTGCTCCCAACCCTGGATCCCGGCCGGAAGCCAGGTCTTCAGAAGGCTCTCCGGGTCCATGCCACTCATCGCCTCGACCATGCGCTTCTGCATCTCCCGCATCACCTCCTCCTGCATCGGCTTGACGTCGGGGAGACCGAAGAAGCTCCGCGCCTCTTCCGGGGTGCAATCCACATCGACCGTGATCTTCATATCAACGCCTTTCCCGCGATTAGCCCTTGTCTGTCCGATCGAGAAAACTAGGCTAAAGAGCAGGCTGCGGCAATCGCCGCGCCGGCCTGACCCTACCCGCCGCAGCGTCGTCGGAACGCCCGGACCGAAGGACCCTCAATGCGCAACGTGCTCGACCAGGAAACCAGCCCGTACCTCCTCCAGCATGCGGACAACCCGGTACACTGGCAGGCCTGGAACGCCGACAGCCTTGACCGGGCCCGGCAGGAGAACAAGCCGATCCTGCTCAGCGTCGGCTATGCCGCCTGCCACTGGTGCCATGTCATGGCCCACGAAAGCTTCGAGAATCCGGATATCGCGGCGGTCATGAACGAGCTCTTCGTGAGCATCAAGGTCGACCGCGAGGAACGTCCGGACATCGACCAGATCTACCAGGCGGCGCTCGCCCATCTCGGCCAGCAGGGCGGCTGGCCGCTCACCATGTTCCTCACGCCCGATGGCGAGCCATTCTGGGGCGGCACCTACTTCCCGAGCGAACCGAAGTACGGGCGGCCGGGCTTTACCGACGTCCTCCGTGCCGTCCGCCGGATCTATGACGAGGAACCCGACAAGGTCGAAAGCAACCGCTTCGCCCTTCAGCATGCCTTGATCCAGCAGAACGCCGCCGGCGACGCCGAGCCGGCGAACATCGGGCCCGAGCTGCTCGACCGAATTGCCGAGCGTATCCTGCAGGAAGTCGACCCGGTGAACGGCGGGATCGGCGGCGCACCGAAGTTTCCGCAAACCTATATTCTCGAACTGCTCTGGCGCGCCTACCGCCGCACGGGACGGAACGAATTCGCGGCCGCGGTGACGCTGACCCTCGATCGCATGTGCCAGGGCGGCATCTATGATCATCTCGGCGGCGGTTTCGCGCGCTATTCCACCGACGCCGCCTGGCTCGCCCCGCATTTCGAGAAAATGCTTTACGACAACGCGCAACTTCTACGCCTTCTTCTCCTTGTCCATGACGAGACCGGCTCAAGCCTCTACGAGGCCCGGATACGCGAGACCATCGAATGGCTGCTGCGCGAGATGATTGCCGACGGCGGCGCCTTCGCCGCCACCCTCGACGCCGATTCGGAAGGCGAGGAAGGACGTTTCTATGTCTGGCGCGAAGCCGAGATCGACGCCATCCTCGGGACCGATGCCGCGCTGTTCAAGACTGCCTATGACGTGACACCGGACGGCAACTGGGAAGGCAAGACAATCCTCAACCGGAATGCCGACCCGACGGACCGGACGCCGGAAGAGGAAGCGACCCTCGCCCGCTGCCGCCAGACCCTGCTCTCCTTTCGCGATCGCCGCGTCCGGCCCGGCTGGGACGACAAGGTACTCGCCGACTGGAACGGCCTGGCGATCGGCAGCATGGCACTGGCGGCTGCGCGCTTCCGGGAACCTTCCTGGCTGGAAGCAGCGGAAGAGGCTTTCGACTTCGTCCGCACCGGAATGACCGTCGACGGCCGGATTTGCCACAGCGCGCGGGCCGGCCGGCTTCTGCGTGCCGCCATGCTGGACGATTACGCGAACATGGCAGACGCCGCCCTCCTGCTCTACGAAACCACCGGAAAGGACGGCTACCTGGAGGCCGCACAGGACTGGGCCGAGACAGTCGAAGCCCACTACCGGGACGAGGCCAATGGCGGCTATTTCTTCACCGCCGACGACGCGGAGGCCCTCATCGTCCGCAGCCGCCAGATCAGCGACAATGCGACCCCCTCGGGCAACGGGGTGATGCTTGCCGTACTCGCCCGCCTCTACCTGCATACCGGCGCCGAACGCTGTCGCGCCCGCGCGGAAACGCTCATCGATGCCTTTTCCGGCCTTGTCCGGCAGAATTTCTTCCCGCTCGCGACCTTCCTCAATGCCGTCGAATTCTTCCACGCGCCGGTCCAGGTTGCCATCATCGGAGATCCCGACGCCGCAGGCACCTGGGCCCTCCGCAATGCCGCGCTCGGTTCCGGTGAACCCAATCTGTCGCTCACCGTCATCCCACCGGACCGTGACCTGCCACCGGCGCACCCGGCCAGGGGCAAGGCGCCGAAAGACGACGGCGAACCGACCGCCTATGTCTGCGTCGGGCCGGTTTGCTCGCTGCCCGTGACCAGCGCCGCGGCACTCATCGAGGCCTTGCCCAAACCAGGACAGACAAGACATGGGTGAAAATCACGCGGTTCGCCAACGCACGGTGATGAGCCCGCTCGGGCCACTCACGATCACCGAAGAGGACGCACATATCGTCGCGCTCGACTGGGGTTCGGGGCCGCCGGAATGTCAGGCAGACACGCCTCTACTCACCCGTGCCGCCGCACAAATCAACGCTTATTTCGATAACGTAATAAAAAACTTCTCATTGCCGCTGAAACCCGCAGGCACTGCGTTCCAGCGCGCGGTCTGGGCCGCGATGCTTGAGATCCCGCCCGGGCGAACCGAAACCTATGGCAGCCTCGCCGCCCGCATCGACGGCATCGCGCGCGCCGTCGGCACCGCCTGTGGCGCCAATCCGATCCCGATCATCATCCCCTGTCACCGGGTCGTGGCCGCAAAGCATCTGGGCGGCTACAGCGGGGACGGAGGTCTGGACACGAAGCGCTATCTGCTGACACTCGAAGGCTGCGCGGACTTCTCCGATCAGCCGACATTGATCTGACACCAACGACAATCCATCCAGGGAGACAAGACATGGCCGGACAGGACATTTCCATCAAGACGGACACGGGCGAGTCCTTCGTGGGCTACCTGTCACTGCCCGCGTCGGGACAGGGCCCCGGCGTTGTCGTCATCCAGGAAATCTTCGGCGTGAACAAGGTCATGCGCGACATCGCCGACACCTACGCCGCCCAGGGCTATGTCGCCCTCTGCCCCGACCTGTTCTGGCGCATCGAACCCGGCATATCGATCACCGACCAGACCGAGGCGGAATGGAAACAGGCCTTCGACCTGTTCCAGAAATTCGACGTCCCGGCCGGCGTCAAGGATATCCAGGCAACGATCTCGCATCTCAGGAAGCAGTCCGCCTGCACCGGAAAGGTCGGCGCGGTCGGTTTCTGCCTGGGCGGCCTGCTCGCTTACTTGAGCGCCACCCGCACCGATTCCGATGCCTCCGTCGGCTATTACGGGGTCGGCATCGAGAGCAAGCTGGACGAGGCGGCGAAAATCAGCCGCCCATTGATGCTCCATATCGCCGGCGAGGACGAATATTGCGGCAAGGAAGCGCAGGCGCAGATCCATGCCGGGCTCGACAGCCATTCCAGGGTAACCCTGCACGACTATCCCGGCATGAACCATGCCTTTGCCCGGAACGGCGGCGCCCACTATGACAGCGCCGCCGCGACCCTCGCCAACAAGCGGACCGGCGATTTCTTTTCCGCCCATCTCAGCGCCTGAACCGACGGAGCAGACACGACAATGACCAAGGCATTCACCTACGACCGTTTCGGCGGGCCCGAAGTCCTGAAATGGGCCGACGTCACGATCGGCAATCCCGGCCCCGGCGAAGCCCTGGTCCGCCACGACCATGTCGGGCTCAATTTCATCGACACCTACCACCGCACCGGCCTCTACCCGGTCGAGCTCCCGTCGGGGATCGGCATGGAAGCCGCCGGAACGGTCGAGGCCGTTGGCGACGGGGTGACCGAGGTCGCGCCCGGCGACCGGGTCGCCTATGCCGGCGGACCGCTCGGCGCTTACGCGGAAGCGCGCCTGATCCCTGCCCACCGCCTGGTCAGAATGCCGGCCGTCGTTGATACGAGGACCGCGGCGGCGGCCATGCTGCAGGGCATGACCGCGGAATATCTGCTGCGCAGGACCTTTGCCGTCCAGCCCGGCCAGACGATCCTCTTCCATGCCGCGGCCGGCGGCGTTGGCCTGATCGCCTGCCAGTGGGCCAAGCATCTGGGCGCCACCGTCATCGGTACCGTCGGCAGCGACGAGAAGGCCGAGATCGCGCGGGCGAACGGCTGCGACCATGTCATCGTCTACAGCCGCGAGAATTTCACCGACCGGGTCCGCGAGATCACTGGCGGTGCTGGCGTGCCGGTGGTTTACGACGGGGTTGGCAAATCGACTTTCATGGGGTCGCTGGACTGCCTGAGCCCGCGCGGCATGATGGTCAGCTTCGGAAATGCCTCGGGTGCCGTGGAGCCGTTCAATCTCGGCCTCCTGTCACAGAAGGGTTCACTTTACGTGACCCGGCCGACGATGATGACCTATACGGCAAAGCGCGAGGACCTGGTGGCAACCGCCAGCGCGCTCTTCGACGTGATCGCGAATGGCGCGGTCAAGATCACCGTTGGGCACAGCTATCCGCTGGCCGAGGCTGCCGAGGCACAGCGCGCGCTCGAAGCCCGCGAAACCACAGGTTCCGTCGTCTTCGAAGTCTGATCGGGAAAGCAGGACGCAGGGTCCCGGCGACGGGAACGGCGGGGGCGGCAGCCGGCGAAAAACGCAAGGGCCGACCCCCGACCCGTTCGGTCAGGTATTCATCGAATCGAAGAATTCGTCGTTCGACTTGGTGTTCTTGAGCTTGTCGAGCAGGAACTCCATGGCGTCGACCGTGCCCATCGGGGACAGGATCCGCCGCAGCACCCACATTTTCGACAGCGTCGAACGGTCGACCAGCAGCTCTTCCTTGCGGGTTCCGGACCGGGTGATGTCGATTGCCGGGAAGGTGCGCTTGTCGGCCAGCTTGCGGTCGAGGATGATCTCGGAATTGCCGGTACCCTTGAATTCCTCGAAGATCACCTCGTCCATGCGGCTACCGGTATCGATCAGCGCGGTGGCGATGATGGTGAGCGAGCCACCCTCCTCGATATTCCGCGCCGCGCCGAAGAAGCGCTTCGGCCGCTGCAGGGCGTTCGCATCGACACCACCGGTCAGCACCTTGCCCGAAGACGGCACGACGGTGTTGTAGGCACGCGCCAGGCGGGTGATCGAATCCAGAAGGATCACCACGTCGCGCTTGTGTTCGACCAGGCGCTTGGCCTTCTCGATCACCATTTCCGCCACCTGGACGTGGCGCTGCGCCGGCTCGTCGAAGGTCGACGAAATCACCTCGCCCTTCACCGAGCGCGCCATGTCGGTCACTTCTTCCGGGCGCTCGTCGATCAGCAGGACGATCAGGTAGACTTCCGGGTTATTCGCCGCGATCGAATGGGCGATATTCTGCAACAGCATCGTCTTGCCGGTCCGGGGCGGCGCGACGATCAGCCCGCGCTGGCCCTTGCCGAGCGGCGAGACGAGTTCGATCACCCGAACGCTCGGAACCTTGAGCGTCGGATCGGCCAGCTCGAGCCGGATCTTCTCGTCCGGATAGAGCGGCGTCAGGTTGTCGAAATGGACCTTGTGTCGGACATTGTCCGGGTCCTCGAAATTGATCTGGTTGACCTTGAGGAGCGCGAAATAGCGTTCACCCTCCTTCGGGCTGCGGATCTGGCCTTCGACGGTATCGCCAGTGCGCAGCGAGAAGCGGCGGATCTGCGACGGACTGACGTAGATGTCGTCCGGTCCCGGAAGATAGTTCGCTTCCGGCGAGCGCAGGAAACCGAAGCCGTCCTGCAGGATTTCCAGCACGCCATCGCCAGTGATGTCGACATTCTGGTCGGCGAGCGACTTCAGGATGGCGAACATCATGTCCTGCTTGCGCAAAGTCGAGGCGTTCTCGACCTGCAATTCTTCGGCGAATTCGAGCAATTCGGTCGGCGATTTGCTCTTGAGCTCCATCAAGTTCATGACTGTGGCGTCTGTTTTTTTGGCGGGCTAAGGGAGGCGCATCAGGAGAGGGAAGACTCCAAGACGCATGCGATAAAGGCGGCGTACCGGACGCAATCCTTGCGGAAAAACGTTGATTTCAGATGAAAGGAAACGTGTTTGCCCGAAGATGACCGGCAGCGACCTTTACCATGAACGCCGAATCTTCCCGAGTCAAACGGAAAGTCCGGAGTTTAAAAGGGTTTGACGACGACCATGACGACGACAAGCACCATCAGAACGGTCGGAACTTCGTTCATCAACCGGTAGAATCGGGCGCTGTGACGGTTCCGGTCAGCGGCGAAATCGCGCCGCCAGCGGGAGAAGGCGCCATGCACGCCGGACAGCACCAGAACCGCGCCGAGCTTGGTCCAGATCCAGCCGCTTCCCCAGTCCACGACGCCCGGCGTCGCCAGCAGCATGCCGCCAAACAGAAAGGTTGCGATCATCGCCGGGTTGATGATGGCGCGCAGAAGCCGCCGTTCCATCACCTTGAAGGTCTCGAACTGGGGCGAGTTCGGTTCGGCATCGCAATGATACACGTAAAGCCTGGGCAGATAGAACATGCCGGCCATCCAGGCTATCACGCTGATGACGTGCAGCGCCTTGGTCCAGGGATAGATCCCGGCGAGAAAATCGGTCATCGCAAGGCTCCGGAAACTGCCTGAAGCGGGCATTGTCCATGATCTGCCGGGCAGCGCCGCACCCCGTCCTGGCTGGCGATCCCGGCCGGCCCGGCGAGTGAGCGTCTGACCAGCCCGGCGAGCGCCGACACATAGGTCTCCGAGGCATTCAACGCCGGAACCCGGAAATAGCCCGGCACGCCGCTTTTCCGGGCGAGTTCGCGATACTCTATATCGAGTTCGACGAGGGTCTCGGAATGCTCCGAAACGAAGGCGATCGGCACGATTACCAGGGAGGTACCGCTCTCACCCGCCCGGCGGATCTCGTCGTCGGTCGAGGGGCCGATCCATTCAAGCGGCCCGACCCGACTCTGGTAGCAGACCTTCCAGTCGAGTCCTTCCCGGTCGAGCCCGCGAACCACGGCGGCGGCTGTTTCCTCGACCTGCCACTGGTAGGGATCGCCGCCGGCGATGACCTTCTTCGGCAGCCCATGCGCGGAGAACAGGACGCGGACCGGACCATCGCCCGCCTCTCGGAGCATGGCGGAGAGCGCGTCGACGTGACCGGCGATGAAGTCCGGCTCGACCGGGTAGCAGCAGATGCCGCTGGTCGCCACGGTCAGCCCCGCCTTCGCCGCCTCGTAATGCCATTCCAGGAGCGACGAGCCGGTCGTCGTGGTGGAATATTGCGGATATAGCGGCAGCAACACGATGCGATCGGGCGCGAAGGCCTTCACCCGGGCAACCATCTCGGCCGCCCGCGGATGCCAGTATCGCATGGCGACAAAGACACCGACGTCGCCAAGTTCGCCGAGCGCGGCCTGCAGGGCCTCGGCTTGCGTTTCGGTAATCTCGCGCAGCGGCGAACGGCCGCCGATCTCCGCATAGATCGCCTGGGCTGTCCTTTCGCGCCGCGAGGATATCAGTTTCGCCAGCACCCAGCGGAACGGGTTCGGCAGCGAAATGATCGCCGGGTCATTGAAGAGATTGAACAGGAACGGCTTCACCGATTCCGGCCGGTCGGGGCCGCCGAGATTGAACAGAACGACGGCAATCCGTTCGTTCGCCCTGCCGTTCATCCGTTCCTGCCTGCCAATTCGCGCACCGTCGCGACAAGCTCGCCGACATGTTCCGGCGGCGTCGGCGGCACGATCCCGTGCCCGAGATTGAAGATGTGCGAACGGCCTTTCATGGCCTCCAGGATCGTCGCGATACCCTCCCGCATCGGCTGGCCACCTGCGACCAGCAGGGCCGGATCGAGATTGCCCTGCAGCACCCGCGCATCGTTCAGATTCTCGCGGGCCCAGGCAAGCGGCATCGCCGAATCGAGGCTCACGCCATCGACCCCCGTCTCGGCGGCATAGCCGAGCAGCAGCGGACCGGCGCCGCGTGGAAAGGCAATCACGGGAACAGTCGGACATTGTGCGCGGAAACGCTCGACAATCGCCTTGACCGGGGCAACGCACCAGCGACGGAAGGCCGCTTCCGGCAGGACGCCGGCCCAGGTATCGAAGATCTGCACCACTTCCGCCCCGGCCCGTACCTGGGCAACCAGGTAGTCGGCGGTCGCCTCGACCAGCCGGTCGATGAGGGCGGCAAAGCCCGGCTCCTCCCCGAATGCCCAGCGCTTGACAGTCAGGTAATCCTTCGATGAGCCGCCCTCGACCATGTAGGTTGCGACGGTCCACGGCGCCCCGGCAAAGCCGATCAGCGCGCACTCGGACGGCAGTTCGCGGGCCAGGATACGCAGCGTTCCCATGACCGGTTCGAGCTTCTCGAGCATGCCCTCCGGACGCAGCACTGCAAGATCGCCGGCCTTGCGGATCGGTTCCAGGCAGGGGCCCTCGCCTTGCTTGAAGGCGACATCCTGGCCAAGCGCGTGCGGGATCAGGAGAATGTCGGCGAAAACGATCGCGGCATCGAAACCGTAACGCCGGATCGGCTGGAGCGTGACCTCGGCGGACCGCTCGGAATCGTAGCAGAGATCGAGAAAACCACCCGCATCGGCGCGGACAGCCCGGTATTCCGGGAGATAGCGTCCGGCCTGGCGCATCAGCCAGATCGGCGGCGGTGTGCGCTGATCACCGGCCAGGACCCGAAGCAGTGGCTTCGCGACACGTTCGGCGGTCGATTTCACCTGTTCGGCGTTCGGCATGGGACAGGGATTCCAGCGCTTCGTGGTCCGGGCCGAGTTCCGGCCGGTGTCTCGTCTGCCATCCGGGTCTAGCCGCTAATGCGCCCAAGTTCCAGCCCGTTCTGTCATTCATCCAAGGCAACTCGATGGTTATCGCGCACGCCGGCATGGCCGGCATGAACGCGCCGTTCTACCTTTCTTGTTTTTTAGATTCTTAAGGGGGTAGAGGTAGTGAATCCCTGTGGATAACGAGGATTGTTTGCTGCCCACAGATTCGTCCCGGTCGGCGTCGGATGACGTCGGGGGCGCGCCGCGGTCTGTGCACGGATCGCTGCAAAGCGAGGCCCGGTGCCGCGTGGAAAACCGGGAATCACGGTGAGAAGTGTTCGGCGCGCGATGGCTCTGCCGGTTATCCCGGTGATGCGCACGGCGACATTCGGTATTTGCAGAAGGGGACGATGCCGACTACAGAAAATGCAAGACGTGCATCCTTTCCCCGAGCGAACGCGCGGCGGCACGGTTATCCACGTCCAGGACGTTTCATACACAGGTTCCGTGAAAATCCCGCCATGGCCCAATTCCACCTGCATCTGATCTCGGACGCGACCGGAGAGACCCTGCACGCGATTTCGAAGGCCGTTCTCGTGCAGTTCGAACAAGCGAGCGCGATCGAACATGTCTGGTCGCTGGTTCGCAGCGAACGCCAGCTCAAGGCGGTGATCGATACCATTGCCGGTCGGCCGGGCATCGTCATGTTCACGCTGGTGGATTTCAAACTGCGCGAGATTCTCGAAGAGGCCTGCAAGAAACTGGCGATGCCCTGTGTCTCGGTGCTCGATCCGGCGATGGCTGTGGTTTCCGCCTATCTCGGCGCGACAAGCCGCGGCCTGCCCGGCCGCCAGCACGAGATCGGCGACGAATATTTCAACCGAATCGAGGCGATGAATTTCGCCATGACCCATGACGACGGGCAGTTTCCCCAGCGTCTTGCGGAATCCGACATCATTCTGGTCGGTGTATCGCGGACTTCTAAGACACCGACCTCGATCTATCTCGCCAATCGTGGCGTGAAAGTCGCGAACGTGCCGTTCGTCCCGAACATCCCCCTGCCACCGGAATTGTTCGAGCTGACCCGCCCACTCATCGTCGGGCTCACGACCAACCCGGAAGTCCTCATCGAGATTCGCCGGAACAGGCTGCTGTCGCTCAAGGAACGCAGCGTCACCGATTATGTCGATCCGGAAATCGTGCGCGAGGAAGTGGCGACGGCCAAGCGTCTCTTCGCCCGTCATGGCTGGCCGACCATCAATGTCGCGCGGCGCTCGATCGAGGAAACCGCGGCGACGATCCTCAATCTTTATAATCGCCGCGCCGAGGAACGTCTCAACGGCGGCAAGTGACGCGGGGCCGGATGCTGTCTATTCGAGCCAGCTGAACGGCACCGCTTCGCCGTTTCCGTCGATCAGGTATTCGCCGGCGACCCGCAGCCAGGCGCTGGTCAAGCTATGATCGATGACGCCGCCCTTGCGCCCGAAGGCCTCGGGCGTGCGCTCCAGTTCAAGGCGGAACACGACGATCGACAGATCGTCTTCCGGCTCGCTGGCGACTGCAAGGCTGTGTCCGGTTGCCTGCTCGATCGCGGCGAGCCGCTCGCTCGGAACGGCCAGCAGCATGTGCTGGCGGATGCGCGATGTCTCGTCGAGCACGGTGAGCCGGCAATCCTCCTGGCTGGAAACAAAGACCGAAAAGCGCTCCAGATGGGCACTGAGCAATTGCGTGGCCATCGCGGCCGCGCCCTTCCGGCCCGACGCCGTCGGCCCAAAACCGTGATATTCGAAGAACTTGGTCTCCAGCGCCTCGACAAAATCCTCGCCACGCTCGAACAGGCGCCGTTCCAGGTAACCGAGCTCGATGCCGAGCTGTTTGATGGCGTTGTCGGTCAGCCGCTCGACCTTGACATGCATGTGGCTGATCCGTGCCGGACCGACCGGCTGGCCCTGGAGAATCTCGCGATCCAGCATCAGTGCATAGTCGAGGGTGGACAGCCGCGCCAGCAGGTCGTCCGCCCGGTCGTGGTCGAAGGACGCGTCTTCCGCCTTGTAATGCGGGACAATGACCGGCGAAGCGAGCCGCTTGATATTGCTCCAGGTTACGCGATTGCTGTTCCGCAGCCGGAAATGCTTGTTCAGGCTGCGCGGCATCTGGCCGTCGAGCAACAGGACCAGCGCGGTATTCTGGAAACGCTGCTCTGCAGCCGGTTGCTGTTCCCAGGGAAGGATTTGGTTCGGGGCCGGGAAGGGATAGGGCTTGCCGTGGCGACGAAAGTTGTCGTAGCTCTCAATCAGGGTGTGCTGGATCAGGCGCGAGGTGACGCGCGCCTTGGCCGCCAGGAAGTGATCCGCGACGCGTCCGGGGAAGGCGACAACCTTCGGTTCTTCTGACTGCGGATCGTCCATCGTCACCTGAGTGCTGAAGTTGCGCGACGTGTTTTGTACATAGGTTGGTTATCGCCCATTAAGGCCCTGAAATACAAGTCATATTACTGGATCATGACGGATATATCGGAACAGTTATCCACAAATTTTTCCCAATCGGGTGCAACCCGCGTCGTCCTGGCGTCGGCCAGCATCGCGCGCGCGCGCCTGCTTTCGTCGGCCGGTATCGAGGTGACCCGGCAACCGGCCGCCGTCGACGAGGAAACGATCAAGGAAAGCTTCCGTCATTCCGGCGCCGCGGCGATCGACGCGGCCCAGGCACTGGCCGAACTGAAGGCGCGCAAGATCTCTGCCCGGGAACCCGACGCGCTGGTGATCGGCGCCGACCAGATACTCCGTGCCGGCGAGGACTGGTTCGACAAGCCTGCAGATCGTGCCGCCGCGCGGGCGCAATTGCTCCTGCTCCGCGGCCGGGAACACCGCCTGGAAACAGCCGTGGCGGTTGCCCGCGGCGGCACGGTCATCTGGCATCATCGCGAAAGTCCGAAACTCGTCATGCGGGATTTCTCCGAACAGTTCCTCGACGCGTATCTCGCCCATGCGGGTGATGCGATCCTGCAAAGCGTGGGCGCCTATCACCTGGAGGGGATCGGCGTGCAGCTCTTCGGCAGGATCGAGGGCGATTATTTCAGCATTCTCGGGCTGCCGCTACTGGCTCTTCTGGGCTTTCTGCGCCAGAACCGGGTCGTCGGCCAGTGAGGTTGTCCGGAAAGGCCCGTGTCGCCGGCGTCATGGGTTGGCCGGTCGCGCACTCCCGTTCGCCGCGGCTGCACGGCTACTGGCTCGCGCATTACCGGATCGACGGCGCCTACATCCCGCTGGCGGTCAGGCCCGAAGCGCGGGAAGCCGCTTTCGCCGGTCTGCGTGCGCTGGGCCTTGCCGGCTGCAACGTGACCATTCCCCACAAGGAGGCGGCGCTTGGCCTGGTCGACGAGCTTGACGATCAGGCCCGACGGATCGGCGCGGTCAATACCGTCATCGTCGGCGACGACGGCCGGCTGATCGGGCGGAACACCGATGCCTTCGGCTTTCGCGAGGCCCTGCTGGAAGGCGCTCCTGCCCTGGCGCCGGAAGGCGGCGTCGCGACCGTGCTGGGTGCCGGCGGAGCCGCCCGGGCGATCATCGTCGCGCTGCAGGATCTCGGGCTCGGCGAAATCCGCGTCGTCAATCGCGGTCTTGACCGCGCGCGTGCGCTGGCCGCGGAATTCGGCCGGCCGGTTGAGGCGGTCGTCTGGGATGAGCGGGCCGGCGCGCTGGACGGCGCCGGTCTCCTGGTCAACAGCACCAGCCTCGGCATGGCCGGATCTGCGCCGCTCGAACTGGCGCTCGATGCCCTGCCGCCTGCCGCGACCGTCATGGATATCGTCTATACGCCGCTGGAAACACCGCTGCTGGCCGAGGCGCGGGCGCGCGGCCATCGGGCGGTCGACGGCCTCGGCATGCTGCTGCACCAGGCGCGGCCCGGGTTCGAGGCCTGGTTTGGCCACCGCCCCGAGGTGACGGCTGCGCTGCGCGCCCATGTTCTGGACGACGGGAACGAGACGGCATGAAGACGATCGGCCTGACAGGCTCCATCGGCATGGGCAAGAGCACCGTCGCCGGCATGTTCCGCGCGCTTGGCGTGCCGACGTATGACAGTGATGCCGCCGTCCACGCGATCTATGCCAGGGGCGGCACGGCGGTCGGGCCGATCGGCGCGGCCTTCCCGGGCACGATCCGCGACGGTGCTGTCGACCGCGCGGCGCTGAGCGCCTGCGTCATCGGCAAGCCGGAGGAACTTGCCCGGCTCGAGAAAATCATCCATCCGCTGCTGTCGGAGGGCCGCAAGGCCTTTCTCCGCGACGCCGAGGCGTCCGGCAAGGCGCTCGCCCTGCTCGACATCCCGCTGCTCTTCGAAACCGGCGGCGAGGCCCGCGTCGATATCGTGGTCGTGGTCAGCGCTCCGGCTGATATCCAGCGCGAGCGGGTGATGAAACGGCCGGGCATGACGGCGGAGAAGTTGGACGCCATTCTCGCCCGCCAGACACCCGACGCCGAGAAGCGGGCTCGCGCCGACTGGGTGATCGAGACCGGCGGCTCGCTCGATGATACCCTGAACCAGGTCACCTCACTCGTGCGACGCCTGACCGGCGCCGACGACCAACGGCAGGAAAGCTGACAACGTGCGCGAAATCGTCCTCGATACCGAAACAACCGGCCTCGATCCGCGATCGGGCCATCGCATCGTCGAGATCGGCTGTGTGGAGCTGGTCAACCTGATGCCGACCGGCCGGACCTTCCACCGCTATATCGACCCGGAGCGGGACATGCCGGCCGAGGCCTTCGCCGTGCACGGCCTGAGCCGGGAATTCCTGAGCCAGCACAAGGTCTTCGCTGCCGAGGTCGACGCCTTCATTGACTTCGTCGGCGATGCCCGTCTGGTCATCCACAACGCCAGTTTCGACATGAAGTTCATCAATGCCGAGCTGGAACGCCTCGCCCGGCCGCAACTGCCGATGTCCCAGGCGCTCGACACCGTCCAGATGGCGCGCGAGCGCTTCCGTGGTGCGCAGGTAAGCCTCGACGCCCTCTGCCGGCGCTTCAATATCGAGAGCTCGCACCGCGTCAAGCACGGGGCGCTGCTCGACGCCGAGTTGCTCGCCGAGGTTTACCTGGAACTGACCGGCGGCCGCCAGCCGGGCCTGTTGCTGGGCGCCAAGGCCGGCGACACTGAGACAACCACGACGGCGCCGCGCCGCGAATGGCCGCGCCGCCAGTTCGCGCCGGCCGAGGCGGAAATCGCCGCCCACGATGCCTTCGTGGAGAAGCTCAGCGATCCGATCTGGCGGCGCTGAGCCTGCCCGCGGCCGGATCCGCGTTC
Source organism: Oceanibacterium hippocampi (assembly GCF_900172325.1). Taxonomy (GTDB): domain Bacteria; phylum Pseudomonadota; class Alphaproteobacteria; order Sneathiellales; family Sneathiellaceae; genus Oceanibacterium; species Oceanibacterium hippocampi. The sequence continues at coordinate 556,561 of NZ_FWFR01000001.1, forward strand.
GCCGTTGTCTCTCAGGCGTCGGCGCTCGGCGTGCCGGCACCCGTCTGCTGGGCCTGCTGCAGTTTCTGCTGGCGATAGAGCGAGGTGAAATCGATCGTTTCCAGCATCAGCGGCGGGAAGCCGCCGTCGCGCGTGACATCCGACAGGATGCGCCGGGCGAAGGGAAACAGGATGCGCGGGCACTCGACCATGCAGATCGGCTCGATCGCCTCGTTCGGGAAATTCTCCAGCGAGAACAGCCCGGCATACTGAAGCTCGGCGAGAAAGCCGACATCGTCACCCTGCTCCGCACGGGCATTGACCGTCAGCACGACCTCGAAGGTGCTCTTGTCGTCTAGCTTCTGCGCCTTGACGTCGACATTGACGAGTATCTGCGGCTGCGGCTGGCCCTGGCGAAGGCTGTGCGGCGCCCGGGGATTCTCGAAACTCAGATCCTTGACATACTGCGCCAGAACCGCCAGCCGGGGCTGCTGCTGCGGTTGCCCGCCCGTCGCTGCCGCGGCGGCGCCGTTTGCATGCTCGTCGCTCATGGAATGGTCCGCTCCTTGTCCGTATGGATGACGCCTGCCCCGCTCGGGCGCGGCCGTTGGCTAGCATGATTGGACGCTGCTCACAAGCCGCCGGGTTCAGCCGCGGGGCGGAAGCGTCGGACGTTCGTCCGCATCGTCCTTCCCGCCGGCGCCGTCCGGCCCGGTCTCGTCGACGACGTCATACTCGCCGTCGATCACGCCCGGCCGCCGCTGGCCGTCCGGGCGTTGCGGTCCGCCCGGGCGGAATTCACCGGCCACGAACACGTTGCCGCGTGCCATCAGCCGCCGCATCAGGAAACCGCCGATCGCCTGCCGGAGACCCGGCACGAACAGCAGTAGGCCGAGGGTGTCGGTAACGAAACCCGGCGTGAGCAGCAACGCGCCGGCGAAAATCAGGCAAAGCCCGTCGAAAACCTCGCGTACCGGCATCTCGCCGCGGGCGATCACGGCCTGCGCCTTGCCGAGCGTCGCCAGACCCTGGTGGCGCAGCAGCGCGGTCCCGACGACGGCGGTCGCGATGACGATGGCAAGCGTCGGCCAGAGGCCGATCCGCTCACCGACCTGGATGAATGCGGCGATCTCGATCAGCGGCACCGCGACAAATGCCAGCAGAATGATGGGTGCCACGCTTGTTGAACCTCACTTTTCGATTATCTATCAACTGTCTGCCGATGGTGTTGTACGGTGCGCGCCACTGGACCGCTATCGACGGAAGAGATAGGCTTTCCAGTAGCAGACTAGGGGTCGCCAGTCGTCTTTCGCAAGGGCGGCCGGGATCTCTCTGCCGGATCAAGGGCATAGGGACGCAAGGGCCAAGCTTTGCAATATCTCGACATCATACTGCTGGCCATGGTGGCGGCATTCATCTTTCTTCGCCTGCGCAGCGTCCTCGGCAAGCGGACCGGTCATGAGCAGCCGCCTCCGGAGCGTTATTCCGGCAAGCCGCTGGAGGATGACGCGGCCACGGACGAGAAAGTCGTCAAGCTGCCGCATCGCAAGGGATCGCAGGATACCCTGTCGCCCGAACTCCGTGCCGTGCTCACCCGCGTCCATGTCGCCGACCGCGGTTTCGACGAGGCGCATTTCATGCAGGGCGCCCAGTGGGCCTATGAAACGATCGTCAACGGCTTCGCGAAAGGCGACCGGGAAGCGCTTCGGCCGCTGCTGACCGACGATGTCTTCGCCAGCTTCAACGCCGCGATCGAGGCTCGCGAGGCGGCCGGACATGACATGCATACCGAGATCACCGACTATCGTTCGGCCGAGATCGAGGAAGCCACTTTCGAGGACAATGTCGCGGATATCACGGTACGTTTCGTTACCGAAATGGTGACCTTCACCAAGAATAGCGACGGTGTCGTGATCTCCGGCGATCCGACGACCGGAAAACCGGTCATCGACATCTGGACCTTCCGGCGCGATACCGGCAGCAAGGATCCGACCTGGTATCTGTCGGCGACCCGTTCCGAGACCTGACACCGATGCGCCAGAGACTGCGCCGCTGGCTCTTTCCGGTCTTCAACCTCGCCATCGTCATCGCCATCGTCTACGGCTTCCTGCTCTGGTTCGAGAAACCGGAAGTACCCGAACCGGTCGAGGCGATGCTGACCCTGGTACCGGTTTCCTTCGCCGATCTGCCGGGCTGGGACGACGATGACGGCGTAGGCGCGCTCGATGCCTTCGGGCGCTCCTGCGCCAGGCTGATGGCGCAGCCGGCCGACCGAAGCATGGGCGGCACGGGCGAGGCCGGGACGCTGGCCGACTGGCAGCCGGTCTGCGCCGCCCTCGACACGGATCCGCCGCCGCAGGCAGCCCGGGCGTTCTTCGAAAGCCATTTCACGCCCTACATGGCCCGGTTCGGCGATGATCCGGAGGCCCAGCTTACCGGCTATTTCGAGCCGACCTATCCCGGCAGCCTGACGCGTTCGGAAACCTTCGACGTGCCGCTCTATCGTCGTCCGCCGGATCTGGTGAATGTCGATCTGGGCGCGTTCCGCGAGGAATTGCGCGGCGAACGTATTGCCGGTCGCGTTGTCGGCGGGGAATTGCGGCCTTACGCCGACCGGGCCGCCATCGATACCGGCGCGCTCGCCGAGAAGGGTCTCGAACTCGCCTGGCTTGCCGATCCGGTCGATGCCTTCTTCCTGCAGATACAGGGGTCGGGACGGGTCGCGTTCGACGACGGCACGGAAATGCGGGTCGGCTACGCGGCCCAGAACGGACATCCCTATTTCGCCATCGGCCGGGAGCTGATCGCCAGTGGCGCGATCCCGAAGGAAGAGATGTCGATGCAGGCGATCAGGGCCTGGCTGGCAACGCACGGCACCGAGGCGGCCCGGGTCATGCAGCTCAACAAGTCCTACGTGTTCTTCCGCGAACTCGAGGGCGAGGGGCCGATCGGCGCCCAGGGAGTCGCGCTCACGGCGGAGCGGAGCCTCGCCGTCGACCGCAAGTGGCTGCCGCTCGGCGTGCCCCTGTGGCTCGAGACGACGATCCCGGCCGAGGCCGTTCCCGGGTCCGCGCCGGCTTCCGGCGAGCCCTATCGGCGGCTCATGGTTGCCCAGGATACCGGCGGCGCGATCCGAGGTGCGCTGCGTGGGGACATCTTCTTCGGTCACGGCCCGCTTGCCGCCGACCGGGCCGGGCGGATGAATGCCACGGGCCGGTTCTGGCTGCTGCTCCCGAAGACCCTCGCGGCGCGGACGGCGCCGAGCGGCTGAACGGCTGCTGTGCCCCGGGCCCGTCTGGTCAAGCGGGAGGCGGCATCCTATAGTCGCCGCATCACCGGAACGCGCATGAAACGGGGCGACAGATGACGAAGCAATCGGTACGGGTCGGGCTGTTTGTCACCTGCCTTGTCGACCTGTTCCGGCCGAGCGTCGGTTTCGCCGCGGTGAAGCTCCTGGAAGCGGCCGGATGTGTAGTCGAGGTACCGGCGGCACAGACCTGTTGCGGCCAGCCGGCCTACAACAGTGGCGACCGGGCAGATACCGCGGCGCTCGCCCGCAACGTCATCGCCGCCTTCGAGGGCTTCGACCATGTGGTTGCGCCGTCCGGTTCCTGCGCCGGCATGCTGAAACATCATTATCCGCGCCTGTTCGACGATGACCCGGCGATGAAGGCGCGCGCCGAGCGTTTTGCCGACAAGGTCCATGAACTGGTCTCCTTCCTCGTTGACGTGATGGAGATGCCGGACCAGGGAGTGCGCTGGGAAGCGACCGCGACCTACCACGATTCCTGCAGCGGCCTGCGCGAACTGAAGGTCAGGGAGCAGCCCCGCGCGCTGCTCGGCAAGGTCGAGGGCCTGACCCTCACGCCGTTGCCCGGCGCCGAGACCTGCTGCGGCTTCGGCGGGACCTTTGCGGTCAAGTACGGCGAGGTCTCGACCGACATGGTGAGCCGGAAATGCGACGATGTCGCCGCGACCGGCGCCGACCTCTTGCTGGCGGGCGATCTCGGCTGCCTGATGAACATCGCCGGCCGCTTCCGCCGCGAGGGAAAGCGCGTCGAATGCCGCCATGTCGCGGAAGTGCTGGCTGGCCTCCGCGATGTGCCGGCGATCGGCGAGGGGGGCTGAGCGATGCAGACGACCAGTCACGCCTTCAAGGACAATGCCCGCAAGGCCATGGCCGACGTCGATCTCCGGACGGCGCTGAAGCGAGTCGAGACCGGGTTCACGACGGCGCGCCGAAAGGCCGCCGACCGATTGCCGGAGTTCGAGGACCTGCGCGACGCCGGGCGCGACATCAAGAACCATGTGCTGGAGAATCTCGACTTCTATCTCGAGCGTTTCGAGGAGCGCGTGATCGCCCAGGGCGGCAAGGTCCATTGGTGCAGCACGCCGCGCGAGGCCCGGGAGACGATCCTCAAGCTTTGCCGCAGCGTCGATGCCCGGACCGCGACCAAGGGCAAGTCGATGATCGCCGAGGAAATCGCCCTCAATCCCTTCCTCGAGGCGAACGGGATCGAGCCGATCGAGACCGATCTCGGCGAATATATCATCCAGCTCGCCGACGAGCCGCCGAGCCATATCATCGGACCGGCGGTGCACAAGACCAAGGACCAGGTCTCGGACCTGTTCCTTGAACATCACTGGAAATACGGCCGCACCGAGCGTCAGACCGACCCGCAGGCGCTGGTCAACGAGGCCCGCGAGATCCTGCGCCAGAAGTATGTCGATGCCGACGTCGGCATCACCGGCGCCAATTTCCTGGTCGCCGAAACCGGCTCGACGATCATCGTGACCAACGAGGGCAACGGCGATCTGACGCAGATGCTGCCGAAGATGCATATCGTGATCGCCAGCCTGGAAAAGATCGTCCCGACCCTCGATGACATGGCGACCATCATGCGGGTCCTGGCGCGCTCCGCGACCGGGCAGGAAATGTCGGTCTATACCACGCTGTCGACCGGGACCCGGCGCGAGGGCGATCTGGACGGGCCGGAGGAATTCCACGTCGTGCTGCTCGACAACGGGCGCAGCGAAATGGTCGGGACCGAGCTCCAGGAACTGCTGCGCTGCATCCGCTGCGGCGCCTGCATGAACCATTGCCCGGTCTATCACACCGTCGGCGGCCATGCCTACGGATGGGTCTATCCGGGCCCGATCGGGGCGGCGCTCGATCCGCATTTCCTCGGTATCGAGGAGGCCCGTCACCTGCCCAGCGCCTCGACCTTCTGCGGCAAGTGCGAGGAGGTCTGCCCGATGCGCATCCCCTTGCCCCGGATCATGCGCTACTGGCGGGAACAGGCCTTCGAGCGTCGGGTCGGACCCCCGCTCGAACGCGCCGGGATCCGTTTCTGGGCCTTCTTCGCGCGCCGTCCGGCGCTCTACCGGCTCGCGACACGGCTGGCGATCCGTGTTCTCCGACGCCTTGCCGGCCGGCGAGGCGTGCTCACCGCCCTGCCCTTCGCCGGCGGCTGGACCGACGGTCGCGACCTGCCGGCGCCCGAGGGACGGACCTTCCAGGAACTCTGGAAAAGCGGCCGGAGGAGCCCGTGACCGTGTCGAGCCGCGAGAAGATCCTGTCCGGCATTCGGCGCGGACTGAAACGGGGACCGCTCGAAGGGTCGGCGCGCGACGCGGTCGAGGCCCGGCTTGCCGACCTGAAACGAAACCTGATCCCGGCCCGTGGTCAGCTCGACAGGGCGGGCCAGCTTCGGCTGTTCCGGGAAATGGCCGAGATGCTCGATGCGACCGTCGAGATCGTCGACGGGCCGGATGCGGTGCCGGCGGCGGTCGACGGCTTTCTCGGTCGCCACAACCTGCCGAAAACGCTGCGCATGGCGCCGCACGAGACCCTCGAGGCACTGCCCTGGGCGGAGAAGGCGCCGCTCCTCGAACTCAATCGTGGCGCTGCCCGGGTCGAGGACCAGGCGGGTCTCGGGATGGCCTTCGCCGGCGTTGCCGAGACCGGGACGCTGGTCTTCCTGTCCGGCGGCAACTCCCCGGCGACGGTCAATTTCCTTCCGGACAATCATGTCGCGGTGCTGCGCGCCTCGGACATCGCCGGTGCCTACGAGGAGGTCTGGACGCGGATCCGCGCCGATCGCGAGCCCGGCACCCTGCCGCGCACCGTGAACCTGATCAGCGGTCCCTCGCGAACCGCGGATATCGAACAGATGCTGATCAAGGGTGCGCACGGACCCCGGCGGCTCCACATCATCATCGTTCCGGATGACGAGGCCGCCTAGGCGCCGGCTGCCGACGGCCGCCGAGTACGAGCTCTGGCTGCGCGCAATGCGCGACACGCAGCCATTGCCGAAGCGGTCGCCCGAGCCTGCGTCGGAAAAACCTGCCCTGCCTGACCGGGAGGGGCCAACAAGCACCGCCCGCCCGGCGCGTGAGCCCGGTCCGCCGCCGCCGGCGCCGCGGCTGCCGGCCGGCGCTTCCGTGCCGGACGGGCCCGAACCCGGCACCGCGGGTGTCGACCGGCGCACTGCAGACCGGCTGCGCAAGGGCAAGATGACCGTCGAGGGCGTCGTCGACCTGCACGGCCTGACCCGCGACGAGGCGCACCAGATGCTGACCCGTTATCTCGCCCGCGCCCAGGCTACCGGCAAGCGCTGCATCCTGGTGGTCACGGGCAAGGGCGGTGCGCGCAAGGATTTGTCCGACGCGGAGAATGCCGACTGGATGAGCGCGCGGGAACGCGGGGTGCTGAAGCGCGAGGTGCCGATCTGGCTCAGCCAGTCGCCGAACCGCGAACGGATCGTGATGACGGCCGCCGCCCGGGCCGGGCATGGCGGTTCCGGCGCGATATATGTCCTCCTGCGCCGCCGCCGCGCAACCGGGGCCGGGAAGTGAGCCAGGACAATGGGTGACGAAACCACGGTTCCGGACTGGGATGGGCTCGGCGGCCGCGAGGTCGCGCCGGCGCTGGCCCGCGCGGTGCTCCGGCTGCTCGCTGCGCTCGGCGCGCATGGGATCGCCGAGGTGCCGCTGCGCAGCGGCCGGCGGGTCGATGTCATGGCGCTCGACCGGAACGGCGCGATCACCGTGGTCGAGATCAAGTCGAGCATCGCCGATTTCCGGAGCGACCGGAAATGGCCGGAATATCTCGATTACTGCGAGCGCTTCTTCTTCGCCGTGCCGGCCGGCTTCCCCGTGGAGATCCTGCCCGCCGAACAGGGCCTGATCGTGGCCGACCGCTTCGAGGCCGCCATCGTCCGGGAGGCGCCGCTCCGTGTCCTGAACCCGGCGCGGCGGAAGAACCTGACGCTCCGCTTCGCCCGGACAGCGGCCGAACGGCTGCGCCAGCGCGACGATCCGGGACCGGCTTTCCAGGGTGCTACCCTGTCCGGGGTTCAGCGATAGGGGTCGTCTGCCTCCAGGTAGCGCCGGACATAGTCGGCCACGCCGTCCTCCAGACTGGTGAAGGGCGCGTTGTATCCCGCCTTGCGAAGCCGCTCCATGCGCGCCTCGGTGAAATACTGGTATTTCGGACGGATTTCCTCGGGCATCGGGATGAAGCGGATGTCCGCCGGCAGGCCAAGCGCTGCGTAGACCGCGTTCGCGAGATCGTGAAAGCTGCGCGCCCGGCCGGTCCCGACATTGAAGAGCCCGCTCGCGGCGGGATTATCGAGCAGCCAGAGCACGATATCGACGCAATCCCCGACGTGGACGAAATCACGCCTCTGGCCGCCGTCCGGATAATCCGGATGATGCGAGGTGAAGAGTTCGACCGGGCCGCCGTCCCGAATGGCGCGGTGGGCCTTGGCGACGACAGACTGCATGGCGCCCTTGTGGCCCTCGTTCGGGCCATAGACGTTGAAGAATTTCAGGCCCGCCCAGCGCGGCGGGGTCGGTCCGCCATCGGCGACGATGCGGGCGACGCGGCGGTCGAAGAGATGCTTGCTCCAGCCGTAGACATTCATCGGGCGGAGCGTCGCCAGGCCTTCGATCGAGCCGTCGTCGTCGAAACCGCGGCTGCCGTCGCCGTAGGTCGCCGCCGACGAGGCATAGATGAGCGGGGCTTCCGCCTCCGCGCACCATTGCCAGAGCATCAGCGAGAGCGAAAAATTGCTGTCGACAACGAGATCGGCGTCGCGCTCGGTGGTCGACGAGATCGCGCCCATATGGACAACGGCCTCGACCCGGTCGCCTTCGACATCCAGCCAGTCGCCGAGCAGTTCCGGCAGGACGAAATCGGCCAGCTCCCGCTTGGCCAGGTTCCGCCACTTGTCGTCGGTGCCCAGGCGATCGCAGATCGCGACCCGACGGCCGCGATCGACGAGGCCGGCGACGATGTTGGAGCCGATGAAGCCGGCACCGCCGGTGACGAGGACGAGTTTGTCGTTCATGGGCTCTGTCTGTTCATCCGCGCGATGGTTCGGGTCGTGCTGTAGCCGTCCTCGAGCCGGGCGAGCATCACCTTGCCGCCATTGGCGCGGACGATGTCGCCACCGACGACCTGATCGGGAGCATAGTCGGCTCCCTTGACCAGCACGTCCGGCTTCAGCGTCTCGATCAGCCGGATCGGCGTGTCCTCGGCGAAGACGATCACGAGGTCGACGCTGGCCAGCGAGGCCAGCACGATGGCGCGCGCCGCCTCCGCCTGGATTGGCCGGTCCGGGCCTTTCAGGCGGGCGATGCTCTGGTCGCTGTTGAGGCCGACGATCAGCCGGTCGCAGGCCGCCCTGGCCTGGCCGAGCAGCGAGACATGGCCCGGGTGGACGAGGTCGAAGCAGCCATTGGTGAAGCCGACGCGCAGGCCCTGGGCGCGCCACTTCCGGACCCGTTCGAGCGCGCTTTCCAGGCCGACGATCTTGATCTCGGCCGCGTGCATGTCGGCGGCATGGACGGCCGCGCCGAGCTCGTCGAGGCCAACCGTCGCGGTCCCCGCCTTGCCGACCGCGATACCGCCCGCGAGATTGGCGATCGCCGCCGCCTCCGGCGAACCGACGCCGGCGGCGAGCGCGATGGCGAGTGCCGCCGCCACCGTGTCACCGGCACCCGACACATCGAACACTTCCCGCGCCTGTGTCGCCACGTGACGTACTTCGCCTTCCGTGACGAGGGTCATTCCGGCACCGGATCGTGTTACCAGGAGCGCCGGGATGTTCAGCCGGGCGCGCAGCATCTCGGCCGCATCGGCGACCTCGGCATCGCTGCCGCAGGGCGCGCCGGTGAAGTCAGCGAGCTCCTTGAGGTTCGGTTTCAGCAGGGTGACGCCACGATAGCGTTCCACGTCGGCGCCCTTCGGATCGGCGATCACAGGGATCCCGGCGGCACGGCCGAGACGGATTGCCTCGGCCAGCACCGGCGCGGACAGGACACCCTTGCCATAATCGGAAAGCACCATCGCCTGCACCGTTGGCAGCGCGGCGCGCACCGCCTCGATCAGCGCCCCGGCGGTTGCCTCATCGACCGCGCCGGCCTCTTCCCGGTCGGCCCGGAGAAGCTGCTGGGCACCCGCGACGAAGCGGGTCTTGAGCGTCGTCGGCCGCTTCGGGGACACGATGAAACGAGTTTCGAGTCGGGTGTCGGCCCGGGCCGCCTCGCGCAACGTTTCCGCCGCCTGATCCGCGCCGACGGCGGCGATCAGGGTCGCTGAGGCGCCGAGTGCGGTGATGTTGCGCGCGACGTTGCCGGCGCCGCCCATCATCGCCTCTTCGCGCTGGACATGGACCACCGGGATCGGTGCCTCGGGCGAGATCCGCGAAACCCTTCCATAGACGAAGCGGTCGAGCATGACGTCGCCGAGGCAGAGGACGCGGAGTCCCGGGGCGGCCTCCTCGAAGGCCGCGAACGCGGCGAATTCGTTCATCGGTCCCGTCTCACAGCAGGCCGAGGCGGCGTTCGAGCGCACCGCAGAGGATATGGCCGATCAGGATATGCATCTCCTGTATGCGCGCGGTGTCGTCGTCCGGAATGACCAGCAGCGGATCGGCGAGCCCGGTCATGGCGCCGCCGTCGCGGCCAGAAAGGCCGGCCGCAACCATGCCGCCGGTCTTCGCCGCGCTCAGCCCGGCCAGGATATTGGGGCTGGAGCCTGAGGTCGAAATCCCGATCGCGAGATCGCCGGGCCGGCCGAGCGCCGCGATCTGGCGGGCGAACACGGCCTCGAATCCGTAATCGTTGGCGATCGCCGTCAGCGCCGAACTGTCGGTCGTCAGCGCGATCGCCGGGATCGGCGCGCGGTCGGCCGCCAGCCGCCCGACCAGTTCGGCGGCAATATGCTGGGCGTCCGAGGCGCTGCCGCCATTGCCGAACAGGAGGATCTTGCCGCCCTTCCCGATCGTCCGGGCGGCGATATCGACCAGCGCGGGGAGGCGGTGTTGAAGGGCGCTCCGGGTGGCGGAAAAGGCGGCCTGGTGGGCGTCGAAGATCGTCGCGCAGTAAGCAGCGATGGCGTCCGGGTCGCTCGGCGGGGTCATGCGGGGGGCATCCATGATCGCCGGGTTTTAGACCAGCAATCGTCCGGCCGCAACGGAACGACGGGCGTGCGGGCCGGGCTCGTCGCCTCGGCGGCCGTGTTCATTCCGCGCCGCCGGTACCGGTCGCCATCGTTTCCTGCTCCGGCGCCAGCGGCACGCGGGGCGGAATGCGTCCGGCGGCGATCTCGCCGATCAGCGACAGATGGCGCGGCAGCAGCCTGGAAAGGGCGTATTGCTCGACGATCGTCCGCCGGGCGTTGCGGCGGAGACGTTCGAACTCGGCCTTCTTCTCGAGTGCGAGGTCGATCCCTTCGGCCAGTGCCTCGACGTCGAAGAAATCGACGAGCAGGCCGTTGTGGCCGTCGCGCAGCACCTCGCGAACCGGCGGCGTGTCGGACGCGACGATCATGCAGCCCGTGGCCATCGCCTCCATCAGTGACCATGAGAGCACGAACGGCACCGTCAGGTAGACATGCACGGTCGAGGCCTGCAGGACCTTCAGATAGTCGCTGTAGGGCAGGAGCCCGGTGAAATGAATGCGCTTCGGGTCGAGCTCGAGTTCGAGTTCGCTCAGCATGCGCTTCTTCCAGCTTTCGCCGTCGGGCAGGCGTTTGCCATAGGCGACCCGGTCGTCGCCGACCACGACCACATGGGCGCCCGGGCGCATTTCCAGTAGCTGGGCGGCGGCACGCATGAACTCGGGAAAGCCGCGGTAGGGCTCCATTCCGCGCGTCGCGTAGGTGATGATCTCGTCGACCCCGCTGAGGTCGAGGCCGTCAAGCTTGAGGGTGGCGTCGCGTGCCGGGCGGAAGAAATCGGTGTCGACCCCGTCATGCAGCACCGACATGCGCGGGCGGAAAATGTCGGGAAACTGCGACTGCTGCCACATAGTCGGGGTCAGGCCCCAGTCGCACTGGGCGAGGTCGAGCAGGATCGGTGCGTTTCGCGTGCGGATCCGGCAGGCGTCGTCGTGGGTGATCACCGAATCGATCAGGAAGTCCGCATCGCTGCCGCGGGCGTGGTAATACCACTCGAAGTAGCAGAGCAGCCGGGCTTCCGGGAAGATATCCTTCACGTAGAGCGTCGGGCCCCAGCCCGAATGACCGCAAATCACATCCGGTATGAAGCCGCGCTTGCGCAGTTCGATGCAGGCGCGAAAGACCGCCTGGCCGTTCAGGACCGCCGATTCCGTGCCGCGAAGATAGTGATGGGTCTCCTTCGCCGGCTCGCGGCTGGGCTTGAACAGCAGCTTGCCGACGCCCGGCAGGTTGCCCTGCCGGTTATGCGTCGCGAAGACCACGGAATTAGCCGGATCCTGCGCGAGCGCTGCCGCGACATGCCGATACTGGGCGGGAAAGTTGTTATGGAGAAACAGGACCTTCATCGCACCGCTTCTGCAAAACCGTCATTGCTCCATACCTGTATAACGCCAATCGGAAGGGGGCGGCAGCCCGATTGCGGGAAAGTTTTCACGGTTCACTAACTCTTTGCCATTACGGTGATGGCCGTTGGACAGAAGGCCGGTTTCAGTAAGGTACGTCAAGGACGGGACGGAACGCTCCATGTTGCCCAATCAGGATTCAGTTCTCGAAGAAGTGACCCGCAGGCTGGCCAAGGCACCTTCCGGCTTCCGCGCCGTACAGGTTCATCTGGCACGGCTCGACCCGTGGAATTGCCGCGACCATCATCGGCGGATCGCCGCCGAGTGCTTCGATGTCCTGAAACGACACCGGGATGGCCAGCTCTTTCACCTGTCCAACAGCGATATCGTCTTTATTTGCCGGCGACCCGCCGACGGCGAGCTCGAGGCTGTCATCGGCCACCTCTCGAAACTCTTTGCCGACGACCCGCTGCTCGAGCATCCCGAACAGTTCCGGACCTTCTTCAATCTGGAAACCAATATCGGCGCTTTCGCGCTCATTCCGGTGAAGCTCCGGGAAGAGAACCTGGCGCGTGGCGGCGCGGTCGCGAATGCGATCGAGCTCGAGCCGCTCGATCCGCGCCGCCTCGGACTGCTCGAGGATCAGCTCATGGGAGTTGATCTGGAGAATATCGTCCGGCGACAGGCGGTCTGCTCGGTCGACGAGGCCGGCGTGGTCAAGCCGCTGTTCAACGAACTTTACGTGGCGATCGCGGAGCTGGCGCGCTCGCTCATGCCGAATGTCGACCTGGCCGCCGATCCGTGGCTGTTCCGCCGGCTCACCGCCACACTCGATCGTCGGATGCTCAAGCTCATTCCCAAGCTGCAGAGCGTCACGTCGATGCCGACGTCGATCAACGTCAACGTCTCCTCCGTGATCACCGAGGATTTCCTGGCCTTCGACCAGGTCATGCGGTCCCGCAACGAACAGCGGATGATCATGGAATTCCAGCCGGTCGACGTCTGTGCGGACTACCAGAGCTTTTCGTTTGCCTGCGCCTTCCTGCGGGAGAAGCAGTACCGCGTCTGTCTCGATGCATTGACCAGCAAGAACCTTCCGTTCCTCCGCCCCGGGCGCCTTGGCGTCGACATGTGCAAGCTGTTCTGGAGCCCCGAGCTCGAGGGCAAGACGCCGGAGACCCTGGCCAAGGATCTGCTCGGCGCGATCCAGGAAGTCGGCAAGCAGCGCCTGATCCTTGCGCGCTGCGACGGGCCGGAGGCGATCGCGTTCGGTCACACGCTCGGACTCAGGCTGTTCCAGGGCCGCCATGTCGACGTGCTGCTCCGGAAGCATCTTGCCGAACAGCGCGTGAAGCAGGCGGCGAACGGCTGAGCCGCGGGTCGGCGCCGGACTTTCCTGTCTTCAGATCAGGTCCGCCTGCCGGTCTTCGCCCGGCTGGTCGCGAGACACCCGGCCGGCGCGCGGGTCTTCCGAATCGAAGCCCGTGAAGGGACGCGCGAGCCGCGCCTCGGTCAGCGCGACATAGTCCGGATTGATATCGAAGCCCAGATAATCGCGGCCGAGCGCCTTGGCGACCCGCGCGGTCGTGCCGCTGCCGACGAAGGGGTCGAGGACCAGTTCGCCCGGCCGCGAGCTCGCCCGAACGATCCGGGCGATCAGCGCCTCCGGTTTCTGGGTCGGATGGGGCTCCCGCTCCTCGGCGCAATAATGCACATGGCTGAACTGCCAGACGTCGCCAGGATTGGCGCCGGCCATGTTGTTCCGTTTGCGGAAATATTTCTGCGGGATCCGGACATCGTCGAGATTGAAGGGCGGCCGCTCGGCCGGCGAGAACCACAGGATATCCTCGTGGCGCGGCGAGAAACCGCGCTTGCGGCCCATGCCCTGCGTGTAGTGCCAGGTGATCCAGCCCTGCGGATGCAGGCCGAAATCCTCTTCCAGCATCAGATAGAGCCGGGCGATGAAACGCACGCCCATGAAGACGTAGATCGAGCCGTCCGGCCGGATCACGCGGGTCGCCTCGGCCAGCCAGTCGCGGCAGAAGCCGGTGTAGGCGTCGCGTTCGCGGAGGTCGATGTTGTTGCCGAAATTCTTCCCGAGATTGTAAGGCGGGTCGGCGATCAGCAGGTCGACCGAGGCATCGGGCAGGGTCTTCATGAGTGCCGCCGCGTCGCCGACAAGAACGCGGTTGCGGGGCGGAGGTGCGGTAGCGGTCGGCACCGGTTCAGCGCGGCGAATGCTTGGCGAGGATCCGCTGGAGGGTCCGCCGGTGCATGTTTAGCCGTCGCGCGGTTTCCGAAACGTTGCGGTCGCAGAGCTCGAACACGCGCTGGATATGTTCCCAGCGGACCCGGTCGGCGGACATCGGATTCTCCGGCGGGACCGGCATCTCGCTGTCGGATTCGAGCAGCGCGGCCTCGATCGCATCGGCATCGGCCGGCTTGGCGAGATAGTCCACCGCGCCCGCCTTGATCGCCGCGACCGTGGTTGCGATGTTGCCGTAGCCGGTCAGCATCACGATCCGCATCGACGGATTGATGGCGCGGAGCTCCGGCACCATGTCGAGGCCGCTAGCCTGGCCGAGCTTGAGGTCGATGACGGCGAAGTCCGGCTGCTCCCGCCGTGCCGCGCCAAGGGCCTCCTCGACCGAACTGGCAAGCGCCACGGTGAATTCCCGACGTTCCATGGCGCGGCCGAGGCGGCGCAGGAAGATCTCGTCGTCGTCGACGATGAGCAGCCGGCGCTCGCCGATCGCCCCGTCGTCTGTCGCCTTGCCCTCAGACATTGCCTCTCCACTTGCAAAGACGGCACAACCCATAGTCGCCTCAGGGGCTGCCCGGCTCCTCTAATATCCCACGCGGCCAGACGATGACAACCTTGGCGCCCCGGTCCCTTTCGTTGCCGAAACGGATCTCCGCGCCGGTCCGCTCCAGCAAGGTCTTGGCGATGAAGACGCCAAGACCCATGCCGCCGTTGCCGGTTCGCGTCGAGACATAGGGCTCGCCGAGCTTCTGCATGATGTCGAACGGGATGCCGGGCCCGTCGTCGGCGATCTCGATGCGGGCCTCCCGATCGTCCCAGGACAGGCGGATCTCGACCAGGCCGGCGGCGAAATCGAGCGCATTCTCGATCAGGTTTCCGAGCCCGTGCTCGGTCTCGGGCAGGCGGACGAAGCGGGGTTCGGGTCCCTGGTTGTCGGCAGCGGTGACGATCCGGAGAACGATGCCGTTCGGCTGATGGCGTTCGGCCGCGCTGGCCACCAGGGCCCTGAGGCCCAGGACGGCAAGCGGGCGCTCGTGGCCGCTCTCCGGCTGTTGCGTGAGCTCCGCCAGCAGCCGGGCGCAACGGTCCGCCTCGGTCGCCAGTATGGAGATGTCCTCGCGATAGGGACTTCCCGGTTCCACATCGCGGACCAGTTCGTGGCTGATCAGCTTGATCGTGCCGAGCGGCGTGCCAAGCTCATGCGCCGTTGCCGCCGCCAGCGCGCCGAGCGCGGAGAGTTGCTGTTCGCGGGCGAGCGCGAGGTGGGTGGCGGCCAGCGCGTCCTGCATGCGCCGGGCCTCGGCCGCGACCCGCCAGGCATAGACGGTGATGAAGACCACGCCGAGGGTAAGCGCCGACGCGATTCCGGCGACATAGAGCCCCGGCAGCGCGAAGCCCTCGGCGACCCAGGGAAGCGGCTGGTGGCGGACCGAGAGCAGAAGAATGATGGCGACCGCGATGGTGACCAGGAGGAGCGTCGAGGAGAACGACAGCACGGTCGCGGAAATCGTCACCGGGACGATGAGGAGAAGCGCGAACGGGTTGTCGAGACCACCGGTCAGGTAGAGCAATGCCGCGAGCTGCAGCACGTCGTAGCAGAGCGAGAGCGTGGCGCCGCGGTTGCTGAGCCGGGCGCCGGTCGGATAACTGAGCGAGACCGCGAGGTTCAGCACCGCGCTCGCGGCGACGATGCCGAGGCACAGGAAGAAGGCGAACTCGAACTCGAGGGCGACGCGCACGAACAGCAGCGCGAAGGTCTGCCCGGCGACGGCGATCCAGCGGCTGATGACAAGTGTCTGCAGACGGACGCGACGCTCGTGGTCGGGCAGAGGCGGCGAACCGGAGCGCGTACCCGACTGATCGGGCCCGGCGAGCGAAGGCTGGCCGCCGCCGGGATCGCCAGATGTCGACGGGTCGCTCACGTTCCCTCCTGTGCTGCGGACGATGCTTGGCAACGGCATAGAACCCGAACCATATTAGGTCAATGTCCACAAACGAACCTATTCCGCCCTCGGCGGTCGCCGTCGACCGACTGAGCAAGAACTACGACGGCATTCTCGCGGTCGACGAGATTTCCTTCACCGTCCCCGCGGGCAGCGTGATGGCGCTGCTCGGCGGCAACGGCGCCGGCAAGACGACGACGATCTCGATGCTGCTCGGGCTGCTGACCCCGACCAGCGGTGGCATCACCGTGCTCGGACACGACATGCTGGCCGATCGCTATGCGGTGCTGCCGCGGATGAACTTCTCCTCGCCCTATGTCGATCTGCCCCATCGCCTGTCGGTGCGCCAGAACCTGCTGGTCTATGCCCGCCTTTATGGCATCGCCAGGCCGCGGGAGCGGGTCGAGCAACTTGCCGAGGCGCTCGACCTGACCGGCTTTCTCGGTCGCTGGACCGGTCAGCTCTCGGCCGGCCAGAAGACCCGGGTGGCGCTGGCCAAGGCGCTGATCAATCAGCCCGACCTGCTCCTGCTCGACGAGCCGACGGCGTCGCTGGACCCGGATACCGGCGACTGGGTGCGGCAGTATCTCAAGGATTACCAGGCCAAGACCCGGGCGACGATCCTGCTTGCGAGCCACAACATGGCGGAGGTCGAGCGGCTTGCGGACCACGTCCTGATGATGCGGGCGGGGCGGATCGTCGATCGCGGGGCGCCGGCGGCCCTGCTCGCGCGCTACGGCCGCAACAACCTGGAGGAGGTCTTCCTCGACATTGCCCGCGACCGGCGGCGCGCCGTCGCGACGGTCTCCGCGGCCGGGCTGGCGGCGGACGACGACGTGAGCGTGCTATGAGTGCCGGAGCCCCCGAATATACCCCGCAGGCGCTGCGACAGAACAATCCCGCCTTCAGCGCCGGCCGCGTGCTCGCCATGGTGTCGCGGCATGTCTACCTGATCAGGAGTTCCTGGCCGCGGCTGCTGGAGATGGCCTACTGGCCGACCGTGCAGATGATCATGTGGGGCTTCATGACCCAGTATCTGGCCGGGCATGCGAATTTCTTCGCGCAGTCGTTCGGGTTGTTGCTTGCGGCGGTGCTCCTCTGGGACGTGCTGTTCCGTGGCCAGATCAGCTTCTCGGTCTCGTTTTTCGAGGAAATGTGGTCGCGCAATCTCGGTCATCTGTTCGTCAGCCCGTTGCGTCCGGCGGAGATGGTCGCGGCGCTCATGACGATGAGCCTGCTCCGGACGATCCTCGGCGTCGTCCCGGCGAGCCTGCTCGCGATCGCCTTCTTCGGGTTCTCCATCTACGAACTCGGCCTGTCGCTGGCCGCCTTCTTCTTCTCGCTGATCATGTTCGGCTGGGCGATCGGAATGGTGGTTTCGGGCCTCGTGATGCGCTTCGGTCTCGGCGCGGAGAACCTCGCGTGGGCGGCGATTTTCGCGCTGCTTCCGATCAGCGGAGTCTATTATCCGATCGCGATACTGCCGGAATGGGTGCAGCATGTTTCCTATGCCCTGCCGTCGGCCTATGCCTTCGAGGGCATGCGGAGCGTTATGATCGACGGCACGGTGCCCTGGGGCCTGATGCTTCGGGGCTTCCTGCTGAACGCGGTCTATCTCGCGATCGGCGCATGGATTTTCTCGCTCTTCTTCCAGGCCGCCCGGCGACGCGGCCTCTTGCTGCAGATCGGAGAATGAAGCCCGGGCCTTTCTTCCGACATCATTGGACATTAAATGCCGACGAACCGGCACCGAAAGGGAGCGACACGATGCTTAGAGCGTTGACCACCGCCATCGCCGCGATGGCCGTCCTGATATCCGGCGCCATATCGGCGCAGGCCAACGATCAGCAGGTCCTGATCGACCAGTCCAAAGCGACCATGGAAAGCCTGGCCGGCCAGTCGGACCTGGAAGGCATGCGGATCCTGCTGAAGCAGGCCAAGGGTGTTCTCATCGTCCCGCAGCTCCTCAAGGCCGGCTTCATCATCGGTGGCGAGGGCGGCAGCGGCGTGCTGCTGGCCCGACAGGCCGACGGCAGCTGGTCGGCCCCGGCCTTCTATACGCTTGGCGCCGCGAGCCTCGGCCTGCAGATCGGCGCGGAGGCGAAGGAAGTCGTGCTCCTGATCATGAATACCGAGGCGCTGAACGCGGTCATCAACAACCAGGTGAAGCTCGGCGCGGACGCCAGCGTCGCGGTCGGCCCGGTCGGCAAGAATGTCGAGGCGGCCACGACCACCAACCTGAATGCGGATATCTATTCCTACGCGCGCGCCAAGGGGCTGTTCGGCGGCGTCTCGGTTGAAGGCGCGGTCATTGCCGCCCGTGACAAGTGGAACCAAGCCTACTACGGGCAGGCGGTCACGACCGGCGATATCGTGGCCCGCGGCAAGGTCGATGCCGAAGGCACGAAGGCGCTTCGCATGACGGTCAGGAATTCGGAACTCTGATCCGGCGGCCGATGCGCTAGTTCTTCAGTCTCTCGAGCAGCTTGGCGACCCGGTAGCGGCGTGCCGCGGCGGCATAGTCGAGTGCGGTCCGGCCGGTGAAGTCGGCCGCGTCGATATCAACCCCGGCCTCGACCAGAAGCTTGGTCACGTCGACCGCGCCGAACCGGGCGGCGCGGATCAGCGCGGTTTCGCCCTGGCGATTGGTGCGGCGCGGATCGGCGCCCTTGGCGATCAGCAGCGAAACGCTTTCCGCCTGGCCGCGACCGGCGGCGCGGATGATCGCGGTATTGCCTTCCCGGTCCTGCAGGTCGACGGCCGCGCCGCGCTCGATCAGCAGCTTGGCGATGTCCACCAGACCCGCCTCGGCGGCCAGCACGAGAGCCGGGGAACCGTCGGAATTGCGGACGTTGACGCTCGACCCCCGGAGCAGCGCCTGCAGCGCCTCGTTCTTGCTGCCGTCCTGGATCGCCTCGAGAAGGGGGTCCTGGCCGAAGAGCTGGGCAAGGAGAACCGGCCCCGCTTCGTCCGCCCGGGCGCCGGAAGAAGGCGTGAATCCGCCGGCCACGAAGAGCAGCGTGGCAGCGAGGCCGAGGCGAATGATAGTGCGGTGCCGCATCGCTCCCCTCCCTTGCAAGCGAACGCCGACGAAGGAACATGATCGCCGATCCTGCCCGTCGCACTCAAGACCTTATCGTAAATGAAAGCTTAGCGAATATGTCCGATGATGCGAGGGCCAGAATATCTGTGCTATTGTTTTCGCAATTGCGAAGGTCAATGTTAACATTGGTGCGTTGCGAAATCGGAAAGTGAGTGGGATAGTGGGTATGCTTTATCAGATGCATGAGTTCCAGCGTGTTGCCCTCGAACCCCTGAGGCTGATGGCCGGAGCGCAGCAGCAGTTCCTCCAGAATCCCTTCAATCCCGTGTCTTACCTGCCACCGGCGCGCGCGATGTCGGCGGCCTTCGAACTGTTCGACGATGTGACGCGGGCTTACGGAAAGCCGGCATTCGGCCTCGATCGGGTGACCGACGACGGCATCGTCTACCCGATCCAGGAAACGATCGTCGCCCGCAAGAATTTCTGCCAGCTCAAGCATTTCGAACGTCCGAATGCCGGGCGCCATCCGCGCATGCTGGTGGTCGCACCGCTGTCCGGTCATTACGCGACGCTGCTGCGCGGCACGGTCGAGGCCCTGCTCCCCGATCACGACGTCTATATCACCGACTGGCGGGACGCCCGGATGGTGCCGGTGATGAAGGGTCATTTCGACCTCGACGATTACATCGATTACGTGATCGAGTTTCTCCAGGTGCTGGGTCCGGATACCCATGTCATGGCGGTCTGCCAGCCGAGCGTGCCGGTTCTTGCCGCCGTTGCGCTGATGGCCGAGGCCGGCGATCCCTGCGCACCGGCCAGCATGACACTGATGGGTGGCCCGATCGATACCCGGCGCAACCCGACGCAACCCTGCAAGCTCGCCGAGGAGCATTCGATCGAGTGGTTCGAGAACTCGGTCGTGCAGCGCGTACCGTTCGCCTATCCGGGTTTTCTCCGGCGCGTCTATCCGGGCTTCCTGCAGCTTTCCGGTTTCATGGCGATGAACCTCGACCGCCATGTCGACGCCCACATGCAGTTCTTCCAGCATCTCGTCGAGGGCGACGGCGAAAGCGCCGACAAGCATCGGGAATTCTATAACGAGTACCGCTCGGTCATGGATCTGCCGGCGGAATATTACCTGCAGACCGTCGAGGCGGTTTTCCAGCGCCAGGCGCTGGCCAAGGGCGAACTGACCCATCGCGGACATCGCGTCGATACCGGCGCCATCGAGAAGACCGCGCTGATGACCGTCGAGGGTGAACTCGACGATATCTCGGGAGTCGGCCAGACCCAGGCCGCCCATGACATCTGCACACGGATTCCCGACAAGAAGCGCGTCCACTTCCTGCAGGAGAAGGTCGGCCACTACGGTGTCTTCAACGGATCGCGCTGGCGCACCTCGATTTATCCGCGCATCCGCGAGTTCGTGAAGAACAACGTCGGCTGACATGGACGGCGAGGAACCGTTCTGGCGCCGGAAGGGGCTCCGCGAACTGGACGCGCAGGAATGGGAAAGCCTGTGTGACGGCTGCGGAAAATGCTGTCTGCACAAGCTCGAGGATGTCGACAGCGGCGAGATTGCCTTCACGAACGTCGCCTGTCGGCTGCTCGACCTGGGAAGCTGCCGCTGCAGCAACTATCCGGAACGCCGGCGACTGGTTCCCGATTGCCTCGTGCTCACCCCCGACATGTTCGATGACCTGAGCTGGCTGCCCGGTACCTGTGCCTATCGGCTGATTGCCGAAGGCAAGGATCTCGCCTGGTGGCACCCGCTGGTCTCGGGCGATCCGGAAACCGTGCACCAGGCCGGGATCTCGGTTCGCGGCCGGGTCGTCTCGGAACGCCGGGTGCGCGATCTCGAGGACCATATCGTCGACTGGCCGGCCTGAGCGAGCGGCCGAGGTCGCACGGTGCGCCCGCCGATCAGAGGCGTCGCCCGCTCTCCGAATCGAAGAGATGCAGAAGCTCCGCCCGGGTGTCGAGCAGCACGCTCGCGCCGGCGGCGATATGCCGGCCGCCGGGCAGCCGCGCGGTCAGCGGAGTGTCGCCGAGGCGGCCATGGACCAGGGTGTCTGCGCCGAGCTCCTCGGCGATCTCGACCTCGACCTGGAAGGTTTCCGGCCCCCTTTCCTGCACGACCGAGAGATGCTCGGGCCGGATGCCGAGCGTCACGCGGCCGCTGGCATGGTCCGGCACGCCGCCGTTGGGTAGGGCGATGGTCTCGCCCGATGGCAGGCGCACGGCCTTGCCGCCCTCGACCGCCTGGCATTCGATCAGATTCATCGATGGCGAGCCTATGAAGCCGGCGACGAAGGTCGTGGCCGGCCGCTCGTAGACCTCCATCGGCGTCCCGACATGCTCGGCGACACCTGAATTCATGACCACCAGCCGGTCGGCGAGGGTCATCGCCTCGACCTGGTCATGGGTGACATAGACCGAGGTGACGCCGAAGGTGCGATGCAGCCGCTTGATCTCGATCCGCATCTGCACGCGCAGCTTGGCGTCGAGATTGGAGAGCGGTTCGTCGAACAGGAACACCGACGGCTGGCGGACGATCGCCCGGCCCATTGCCACGCGCTGGCGCTGGCCGCCGGAGAGCTGGCGCGGCTTGCGCTGCAGATAGTCGCCGAGCTGCAGCGTTTCGGCGGCGACATTCACCCGCGCCTCGATCTCGGCCTTCGACATGCCGCGAATCTTCAGCCCGTAGGCCATGTTGTCGTAAACCGACATATGCGGGTAGAGCGCATAGTTCTGGAACACCATGGCGATATCGCGGTCGCCGGGCTCGACCTCGTTGACCACGCGTTCGCCGATCATGATCTCGCCGGCGCTGATCCGCTCCAGCCCGGCGATCATGCGCAGGAGGGTCGACTTGCCGCAGCCGGACGGCCCGACGATCACCACGAATTCGCCGTCGGCGATCCGCAGATCGACGCCGTGGATCACTTCCAGTTCGCTGTACGATTTTCGAACGCCCGCCAGGGTCACTTCGGCCATGTTCTGAATCCCTGTTATTTCTCGACTTCGACGAGGCCCTTGACGAACAGCCGCTGCATGAACACGACCACCGCGACCGGTGGCAGCAGCGCGAGGATCGCCGTCGCCATCGTCAGGTTCCATTCGGCAACCGTGTCGGCAACGTTCACCATGCGCTGGATGCCCATCACGATGGTGTTCATGCTTTCATCGGTGGTGACCAGCAGCGGCCAGAGATACTGGTTCCAGCCGTAAATGAAGAGAATGACGAACAGCGCCGCGATATTCGTCCGCGACAGCGGTATCACCACATCGAAGAAGAAGCGCAGCGGCCCGGCCCCGTCGATCCGCGCTGCCTCGGTCAGCTCGTCCGGGATCGTCAGGAAGAACTGCCGGAACAGGAAGGTCGCCGTCGCCGAGGCGATCAGCGGCAGGATCAGGCCGGCGTAGGAATTCAGCATGTTGAGCTGGGCGACGACTGCAAAGGTCGGGATGATCCGGACCTCGACCGGCAGCATCAGCGTAATGAAGATCAGCCAGAAGCAAAGCATGCGGAAGGGGAACCGGAAATAGACGATTGCATAGGCCGACATCAGCGAGATGATGATCTTGCCGACGGCGATGCCGATCGCCATGACCAGGCTGTTCAGCATCATGATGCCGACCGGCGAGCCGCCGGCGGACACCATGCCCTGCCCGAGCACGGTCGTGTAGTTCTCGTAGGCATTGCTCCCGAACCAGCCGGGCACCCGCGCGATCAGGTCGTTGGCCTCGTGTGTCGAGGCGACCAGCGCGATGTAGAGCGGGAAGCAGACGATCCCGATGCCGCCGATCAGCACGGCATGGGAGAGGAAGGTGAGCCAGGGGCGGTTCTCGACCATCAGTATTCCACCCGCCGTTCGATGTACTTGAACTGCACCACCGTCAGCGTGATGACGATCGCCATCAGGATCACCGACTGCGCCGCCGAGCCGCCCAGATCCTGGGCGATGAAGCCGTCGTTGAAGACCTTGTAGACAAGGATCTCGGTCGAGCCCGCGGGCCCGCCCTGGGTGATGCCGTGGATGATCCCGAAGGTGTCGAAGAAGGCATAGACGATGTTGACGACCAGCAGGAAGAAGGTCGTCGGCGAAAGCAGCGGGAAGACGATCGTCCAGAAACGCCGCGACGGCGAGGCGCCGTCGATCGCCGCCGCCTCGATCAGGCTTTTCGGGATCGCCTGCAGGCCGGCAAGGAAGAACAGGAAATTGTAGGAGATCTGTTTCCAGGTGGCCGAGATGATTACCAGCACCATCGCCTGGTTGCCGTTCAGCACATGGTTCCAGTCAACCCCAACCGCGCGCAGCGAGAGCGCCAGAATGCCGTTGCTCGGGTTGAACATGAAGAGCCAGAGCACGCCGGCGATCACCGGGGCGACCGCGTAGGGCCAGATCAGCAATGTCTTGTAGATCGTCGCGTTCTTGATGGCGCGGTCGGCCATGACGGCGAACAGCAGCGACACCAGGAGACCGAGCGCGGCGGTCGAGACGCTGAACACCACCGTGTTCTTGAGTGCCCGCAGGTAGTAGGGATCGTGAAACAGGAACTCGAAATTCTCGAACCAGACGAATTCCCGGTTCAGTCCGAAGGCGTCCTCCAGCAGCAGCGACTGATACAGCGCCTGGCTGGCCGGCCAGAGGAAGAAGATGAAGGTTACCAGAAGCTGCGGCGCGACCAGCATGAAGGCCAGGCCGTTATTCTGAAAGCTGACCCGTTTCAGCATATATCCCCGCCCGTGTGGCGCGACGAGACGAAGCCGGGCCGCCCCTTCCGGAGCGGCCCGTGCGACGACGTCATGGTCAGTTCATGCGCTCGAACTTGCGGAGCAGTTCGTTGCCGCGGGCAACAGCGCTGTCCAGCGCCGTCTTGGCGTCCTTGTCGCCGGCCCAGACGCCTTCCAGCTCTTCGTTGATGATGTCCCGGATCTGCACGAAGTTGCCGAGACGGAGGCCCTTCGAGTTGGCCGTCGGCGCCTTGTTGGTCATCTGCAGGATGGCCGTCTCGGTGCCGGGGTTCTCCTCGTAGTAGCCGGACTTCTTGGTCATCTCATAGGCCGCCTTGGTGATCGGCAGGTAGCCCGTGAAGGTGTGCCAGTCCATCTGCACTTCCGGCTGCGAGAGATAGCTCAGGAACGCCGCGACGCCCTTGTACTCTTCCGCCGGATGGCCTTCCAGGACCCACAACGTGGCGCCGCCGATGATCGAATTCTGCGGTGCGCCCGCGACTTCCGGCCAATAGGGCAGCCGGCCGACGCCGAACTCGAAGCCCTGCACGCCGCGCTTCACGCCGGCATAGGCGGCCGAGGAGTTCATGTACATCGCGCATTCGCCGTTCAGGAACTTCGGCGCGGAATCGGAGCGGCGTCCGCCGTAATCGAAGATCTTGCTCTTCTGCCAGTCGGCAAGCTGCTGGATATGCTTGACGTGGGTCGGGCTGTTGAAGGTGAACTCGGTATCGGTGCCGTCGAAGCCGTTCGACTGGGTGGCGAAGGGAATGTTGTGCCACGCCGAGAAGTTCTCGAGCTGCACCCAGGACTGCCAGCCGCTGGTGAAGCCGCAGGGATATCCGGCCGCCTGCAGCTTCTTCGCCGCCTCGCCGAGCTCCGGCCAGGTTTTCGGCGGGCTCTCCGGGTCAAGGCCGGCCTTCTTGAAGGCGTCCTTGTTGTAATACATCACCGGCGTCGAGGAATTGAACGGCATCGACAGCATTTTGCCGTCCGAGGTGGTGTAGTAGCCGACGACCGACGGCAGATAGGCGTCCGTGTCGAAGTCGCCGCCAGCCTCGGCCATGACCTCGTAGACCGGCTTGACGGCGCCCTTGGCGGCCATCATCGAGGCGGTTCCGACCTCGAAGACCTGCACGATGTGCGGCTGTTCCTTGGCGCGGAACGCGGCGATCGCGGCGGTCATCGTCTCGGTGTAGTTGCCCTTGTAGACCGGCACGACCTTGTAGTCGGCCTGCGAGGCATTGAAGCCGTCGGCGATCTCGACGACCTTCTCGCCGAGCGCGCCGCCCATGGCGTGCCACCATTCGATCTCGGTCGCGGCCTGGGCCTGGGCCACCTGGCCCATGGCGAAGGCGGCTACCGCGCCTGCCAGGATCTTGCGATAAGCTGTCATGTGAGAAACCTCCCGGGTAGTGGTTGAGTCCTGCTCTCGTCGTTGCTTGGTATGGGGCAGGATCAAGACGGTTCGTTTGCGCCTCTATGACATATTTATTGCAGCTAGAACCGGCAAATTGAAGCGCGGAATCGCCGGACTGTGTAGGAATGCGAACAAGAGTGAACCGGAACCGGACGGAATCTGTCGCTTGTCCTTCGTTCGGCGGGTGCGCGGCAGGCGTTCCGGCTCTCTCGATCGGGCGCCGGAATACGCCTGAACTTTCTGCCGGAACCCTTATTGTCCTGTACAACAGCGTCCCGGCCCGGGAATGTCTGTCCGGGCATTCCGTGAACGAAGACAAAAGTGACTGAGCGGAAACAGGTCATTCTCCTCGACAGCGACGACGGTGCGGTCGAGATCCGTATCCGCCGCTCGACCCGGGCCCGGCGGATGCGCCTGTTGCTGCGCCCCGGTGAGCCAATGGTGACGCTGGTGCTGCCGTCCGGTACGGACGAACGACGCGGCCGGGCCTTCGCCGAACGCGAACGGTCCTGGATCATGGCCCGCCTGGCCGAACGGGATCTTCCAGTCGCCTTCGCCGACGGCGCCGAGATACCCTATCTGGGGCGCCCGCACGCAATCCGGCACCTGGGCGAACGGCGCGGCGTGGTCAGGCTGGAAGAGGACCGGATCGTCGTCCCCGGCGACCCCGCCCACCTGCCGCGGCGGGTGGGTGACTGGCTGCGCGGCCAGGCCCGTGCCGCGGTGTCTCCGCTGGCGCTCGACTTCGCCGCCAGGCTGGATCGCCGTGTCACCGGGATCTCGATCCGCGATCAGCGAAGCCGCTGGGCGAGCTGCAGTTCGAGCGGGCGGCTGAATTTCTCCTGGCGGCTGATCCTGACGCCGCCCGAAATCCTCCGTTACGTGGTCGCTCACGAAGTTTCGCATCTGGTCGAGATGAACCATTCGCCACGCTTCTGGGCTGTGGTCGGACGCCTCGATCCCGGTTACCGGAAGGCACGCGACTGGCTGCGGCGAAACGGACCGGCGCTCCATCGCTTCGGCGGACATCCGGACGGCGCGGACTGAACTTCCCGCGCCGGGTCATCGCCGGCGTCTAACGTCGATTGTCGGCCGGGAAGTCGCTCGGGGCGGGGCGATTCGCCGGCGCGGTGCGGCTGCCGCTCCCCGCGCTGCCGCTGCCGGCCGCGTTGCCGCCGCCCGAGATTGCCGAATCGATCGCCGACCGGATCGTTTGCCAGATCGATTCCCGCCAGTCGCCGTCGCCGCCACCGTCGGCGAGCAGCGGGCCCGCATCGAAGTCGTGAACGGGTTTGCCCTCGAGCGCGGCCCTGACGAAGCGACCCCAGGTCCGCGCCGGGGCGCCGCCGCCGGTGACATTCTTCATCGGTGACGCATCGTCGTTGCCGAACCAGACTCCGGCGACCAGCTCCGGCGTGAAACCGATGAACCAGGCGTCGCGGAAATCCTGGCTGGTCCCGGTCTTGCCGGCGGCCGGCCGACCCGGATCGGCGCCCCGGCCGGTGCCGCTGACGATCACCGACCGCAGCATGTCGCGAAGCTGGTCGTCGATTCGCCGGTCGACCACCCGGCCGAGCCCCGAGCCACGCCGCCGGTACAGCACGCGGCCGCTTTCCGCGCCACGGATCTCGACGATACCGAACGGCAGCACGGCGCGCCCGTCCGCCGCGACCGTCCCATAAGCGGCGGTCAGTTCGAGGAGCGATACCTCCGAGGTGCCGAGCGCGATCGAGGGATGGTTGCGCAATTCGCTCCGGATCCCGAGCCGTTCCGCCGCATCGATCACGTTCTTGCGGCCGGCGCGCTCGGAAAGCTGGACGGCGACGGTATTGACCGACTGCGAGAAGCTCTCCTTCAGCGTCATCTCGCCCTTGTAATCGCCGCGATAGTTCTTCGGTTTCCAGCCGTCGATGCTGATCGGACCGTCGACGACCCGGTCGCTCGGCCGCATGCCGTTCTCGAGCGCCGCCGTATAGACGAAAAGTTTGAAGGCGGAGCCGGGCTGCCGGCGGGCCGAGACCGCCCGGTTGTAGGAGGATGCGGCATAGTCGCGGCCCCCGACCATGGCACGGACGGCGCCGTCCGGGGTCATTGCCAGCAGCGCGCCCTGGCCGATCGCCTGCTTCTTGCCGCTTTCGCCGAGCGTCGCGGCGACCGCCGCTTCCGCCGCCCGCTGCATGGCCGGATCGAGCGTCGTGACGATCACCAGGTCGTCGTCGGTGGTGCTGATGTAATCGGCAAGCTCGTCGACGATCCAGTCGGCGAAATAGCGCGTGTTCCGGGTAACGTCGCGGGGCGCTGACAGCTTGATCCGGCGGGCATCGCCGCGTTTCGCGTCGGCGTCGCTGATGAAGCCCGCGTCGACCATGTTGGCGAGCACCTGTTCCGCGCGGGCCCGGGCGAGGGCGAGATCGCTGGTCGGCGCATAACGCGACGGCGCCTTGACGAGCCCGGCCAGCATCGCCGCCTCGCCGAGCGTCAGCTCCCCCACATCCTTGTCGAAATAACGCGCCGCGGCGGCGCCGACGCCATAGGCTCCTGCGCCGAAATAGACCCGGTTGAGATAGAGGGCCAGGATTTCGTCCTTGGTGTATTTCACCTCGAGCCAGAGCGCCAGGACCACCTCCTGGATCTTCCTGCGAACCGTCCGCTCGGGCGACAGGTAGAGATTCTTGGCAAGCTGCTGGGTGATCGTGGAACCGCCCTGTACCACGCGTCCGGCGCGATAATTGGCCAGGGCGGCCCGGAGCAGACCGATCGGATCGACACCGAAATGACTGTAGAAGCGCCGATCCTCGGTCGCCAGGAGGGCGATCGGCAGATAGGGCGGCATGTCGGAAAGCGGTACCGAGCCGGTGAAATAGCGGCCGAAATGCGCGACGGTCGAGCCGTCCTCGGCGAGCAGCGTGAGCGCCGGGCCGGCCTTCGGGCTTTCCAGCGCCTCGACGTCCGGCAGGTCGTAGGCATAGAAGGCGAGGATCGCGAATCCGGCAACCGCGAGCCAGATCAGCGCGATCGCGGCGAACCGGGCAAGCCAGAACAATCGCCGCCAGACCGACGTCCGGGGCGTTTTCTTGCGGTCGGTCCTGCCGGCCTTGGCCTTGCGCGTCGGTGCGGCTTTCGGTTTCTTCGCCATGTCTTTCGGTCGTCGGTTTCGGAGCCGCCGGTCGATCCTGTCAGACGGGCGCAGGTCCCGGACCCGGGATAGTCCTCGCAAACTGTGCGGCGGTCATGGCCAAAATGTGGCCGCGACCGCCGCTGTTCTCTCAGACAGCCCCGTGGTCAAACATCCAGGAACTGCACGTTCAGCGCGTTCTTCTGGATGAACTCCCGCCGCGGCTCGACGACATCGCCCATCAGGGTGGAGAAGATCTCCTCCGCCTCGTCGGCATGGTCGACGCGAACCTGGAGCAGGGTGCGCAGGTTCGGATCGAGCGTGGTTTCCCAGAGCTGTTCGGCGTTCATCTCGCCAAGACCCTTGTAGCGCTGCATGGTCAGGCCCTTCTTGCCCGACGCGAAGACATGCTCGAGAAGTTCGGATGGCGACGAGACCCGTTCCTCGCGGTCCTTGAAGATCAGCGTCGCCGCTTCGCGATAGGTCTGCTCGAGCGACTGGTGCAGGGAGCGCAGCCGCCGCGCCTCGGCCGAGGAGAAGATCTTTGCATCGATGACGACCGTCTCGGTGACGCCGCGAACATCCCGGCTGAACTTGAGCCCGCCGTCCGAGGCAAGCTCGCCACGCCAGCCGCGCTCGAACTCGTCGGCGATGGCGTCAAGCCGCCGGGCGACGGTTTCCGCAGCGGCCAGGGCTCTTTCCGGGTCGCCCAGCAGATCCGGATCGACCACGCCGGCGATCGCCATCTGCTCGAGAGCCGAGGCTTCCTGCGGGCGCGCGATGCTCTGGATGAGATCGCGGCAGGAGAGCGCCTGGTCGAGCAGGCGGCGAAGATCCTGCCCGCCCTGCTGCTCGCCGTCGGCCAGCCGAAGCACGACGTCGGCATGGCCCTGGTCGATCAGGTAATCCTCGAGCGAACGTTCGTCCTTCAGGTAGACCGAGGTCTTGCCGCGCATCACCTTGTAGAGCGGCGGCTGGGCAATATAGAGATAGCCCGCGTCGACCAGTTCGCGCATCTGCCGATAGAAGAACGTCAGCAGCAGGGTCCGGATATGCGAGCCGTCGACGTCGGCGTCGGTCATGATGATGATCTTGTGGTAGCGCGACTTGGCGAGGTCGAAATCTTCCCGCCCGATACCGGTCCCGAGCGCCGTGATCATGGTCCCGATCTCGGCCGACGACAGCATCTTGTCGAAGCGCGCGCGCTCGACGTTGAGGATCTTGCCGCGCAGGGGCAACACCGCCTGGTGGGCCCGGTCGCGGGCCTGCTTGGCGGAGCCGCCGGCGCTGTCGCCCTCGACGAGGAACAGCTCGCATTCCGACGGATCGCGCGACTGGCAGTCGGCGAGCTTGCCCGGCAGGCTCGAGATGTCGAGGGCGCCCTTGCGCCGGGTCAGTTCGCGGGCCTTGCGCGCCGCCTCGCGCGCGGCGGCCGCCTCGTAGACCTTGCCGATGACCAGCCGGGCCTCGTTCGGATGCTCCTCGAACCACTGGTTGAGCTGGTCGTAGACCAGGCTCTCGACCACCGGGCGGACCTCGGAGGAAACCAGCTTGTCCTTGGTCTGGGAGGAGAATTTCGGATCCGGCGCCTTCACCGAGAGGATGCAGCTCAGGCCTTCCCGGGCATCGTCGCCGGTAATCGTCGTCTTGTCCTTCTTGGCGATGCCGCTCGACGAGGCATAGCCGTTCACCGCCCGGGTCAGCGCGGCGCGCAACCCGGCCAGATGGGTACCGCCGTCTCGCTGCGGGATGTTGTTGGTGAAGCAGAGAACGTTCTCGTGATAGCTCTCGTTCCACTGCAACGCGACCTCGACCTGGACATTGTCGCGCTCGCCGGAGAGCGTGATCGGCTCCTTGATCAGCGGCTGCTTGCTGCGGTCGATGTAGCGGACGAAAGCGCCGATGCCGCCCTCGTAGTAGAGGTCGATCGATTTGGGTTCCGCCTCCCGCTTGTCGGCCAGGCAGATCCGGACACCGGAATTCAGGAAGGCGAGCTCACGCAGGCGATGCTCGAGCGTGCCGTAATCGAACTCGGTATTTTTGAAGGTCTCGGTCGACGGCAGGAAGGTGATCTCGGTTCCCGACATGTTCGGCGCGTCGGCGACGACAGCGAGCGGCGCTTCCGCGACCCCGTGGACAAAGCGCATCCAGTGCTCCTTGCCGCGGCGCCAGATGCGCAGGTCCAGCCGTTCCGAGAGGGCGTTCACCACGGAGACGCCGACCCCGTGAAGGCCGCCGGAAACCTTGTAGGAATTCTGGTCGAACTTTCCGCCGGCATGGAGCTGGGTCATGATGACCTCGGCCGCCGAAATGCCTTCCTCCTCGTGGATGGCGACAGGGATGCCGCGACCGTTGTCGCGAACGGTCACCGATCCGTCCGGGTTCAGCGAGACGTCGATGCGGTCGCAGAATCCGGCCAGCGACTCGTCGATGGCATTGTCCGTCACCTCGTAGACCATGTGGTGCAGACCCGAGCCGTCCTCCGTGTCGCCGATATACATTCCCGGCCGCTTGCGCACGGCGTCGAGCCCGCGCAGCACCTTGATGCTATCGGCGCCATATTCGGCGGCGCCCGCTTCGTTTCGCATGGAATCGGCCATTACTTCCTACCTTCCACTCACTCGTCAGTGACGACACGCGTGACGCTGCCGTCCTCTACCTTGAAAAATTGCGCGGCGCCGTCGAAACCCTCGAACAGCGACCGGTCGGTCCCGGTCAGCCATGCCTGGGCGCCGAGCGCGATGATTTCGTCGAGCAGCGCGGCGCGTCGGCCGGCGTCGAGATGGGCCGTGACCTCGTCGAACAGCAGCAGCGGCACGGCGCGCCGCCGTTCGACCAGAAGCCGGGCGTCGGCGAGCACGATGCTGACGAGCAGCGCCTTCTGCTCGCCGGTCGAGCAATGTTCGGCCGGCATGTCCTTGACGACATGGCGGACCAGGAGGTCGCTGCGATGTGGCCCGGCGGCGGCGCCGCCGCTCTCACCATCGCGTGACCGGGCATCGGCGAGCGCGGCCCTGAGACGATCCTCGGCGGCGAGCGCCGGACCTTCATCGAGCCAGCCCTCGACATCGCCGGCAAGGGCCAGGCCGGCGCGCGGAAACGGGCCGCTCGCCTGGGCCATGACGCCGGCAAGCTCGCGCAGCAATTCCCGCCGGGCCGCGGCGATCGCCACCGCGAGCTCCGCCATGCCGGCTTCCAGCGCGTCGAGCCAGGTACGGTCGCCCCGCGACTCGCGGAGCAGGCGGCTCCGTTCGCGCATGGTGCGCTCGTAGGCGTTGACCCGGCGGGCGTGGTCCGGATCGATGCCGTAGACCAGCCGGTCCAGGAACCGGCGCCGGCCGGACGGCCCGTCCAGGAACAGGCGATCCATCTGTGGCGTCAGCCAGGTCGCCGCGAGCACGCCGCCGAGCGCAGCCGGACCGGATGCGGTCTCGCCGTCGATGCGGACAATCCGGCGCTCGCTGGCGGCGCCTTCGCCCTCGGCCGGGCGGAGACCCGATCCGATGCGATGCTGGCCGTCGAAGCCGGAGACGTCGGCGGCGATCGCCCAGCCACCGTCGCCGCCCTGCCGGGCCAGGTCGACCAGCCGCGCGCCCCGCAATCCGCGGCCGGGGACGAGCAGCGAAAGCGCCTCCAGCAGGTTCGTCTTGCCGGCCCCGTTCGGCCCCGTCAGCACCACCGGGCGCGGCTCGACCTCGAGGGTCAGCGCACGGTAGGAGCGGAAATCGGTCAGCCTGAGCCGTTCGGCCGCCAGCCTGCGGGCAGGCCGAACGGTGTCGGGCGCATGCAATGCGGCCGCTTCGTCATCCTCCCGCCCGGCCGGCATCAGGGCCGGCCCGCGAGCCTGGACGCTGGACGTCAGGGTACTTCTCCTCAAACGCGCATCGGCATCAGGACGTAGAGCGCGCTTTCCTCGGTGCCATCCCGTACCAGCGTCGGGGACGACGCGTCGGCAAAAATGAACTGGGCGTTCTCGCCCTCGATCTGGGCCGCGATATCGAGCAGGTAGCGGGAATTGAAACCCACTTCCAGCGGATCGGAGCTGTAGTGGACGCTGATCTCCTCGGTCGCCGTGCCAGCATCCGGGCTGGTCGCCGACAGCGTCAGTTTCTCGCCCTGGACCGCCAGCTTCACCGCGCGCGAGCGCTCCGTCGAGATCGTCGAGACCCGGTCGACCGCCTTGGCGAAGACCTTGCCGTCGACCTCCATGACCTTGTCGTTGCCCGACGGGATGACGCGCTCGTATTCCGGGAACGTGCCGTCGATCAGCTTCGAGGTCAGAACGGCGTTATCGAACGTGAAGCGGATCTTGCCGTCCGACAGCTCGACGCGGACATGGTCCTCGCTGCCATCGATCAGCTTGCGGATCTCGGCCACCGTCTTGCGCGGGACGATGATGCCGGGCATCCCGGCGGCGCCTTCCGGCAGCGGTGTCTCGACCCGGGCCAGCCGGTGACCGTCGGTCGCGACCGCGCGCAGCATCGGCACGCCGGCCGATTCCGCGGCATGCAGGTAGATGCCGTTCAGATAATACCGGGTTTCCTCGGTCGAGATCGCGAAGCGCGTCTTGTCGATCAGCCGGCAGAGCTCGGCCACCGAAAGCTTGAAGGAATAGGGCAGGTCGCCGCTCGTCATCAGCGGGAAGTCATCCTGCGGCAGGCAGGCGAGCGTGAATTCGGACCGTCCGGCCCGCAGGGTGAGCCGGCCGCTTTCGCTGGAATAGGCAAGCTCGATCTGCGCACCCTCCGGGAGCTTGCGGACGATGTCGTAGATCATGTGTGCCGGCACGGTGGTCCCGCCGGCGGTGACGATCGACGCCTCGACCCGTTCATTGATCGCCAGGTCGAGATCCGTCGCCGTCAGGGCGAGCGTGCCCGCATCGGCCTCGAGCAGGATGTTCGACAGGATCGGGATGGTATTGCGCCGCTCGACGGCACTCTGGACATGTCCCAGCGCATTGAGCAGCGCGGCGCGTTCGATCGTCAGTTTCATAATCGCTACGGAGTCCCGGCCTTTGTTGCGAAGGGCCGCCCCCGGACTGGTGTCTTGCCGTCCGGCCAGGCGCCGCCTTGCCGAAAGATCCTGACACCGATCCGCGTTCGCGGCCCGACTGTGTTGCAGTCTCCCCCGAGGGATCGGAATTCGACGGAAGTACGCCCCCTGGCGGCCCGTCGATCCAGGCGCAAAAGCACGCCGCTTCCCACAGCCGCCACTATAACAGAATCGATCAGATTGGACGACTTTTTAGCGACAAACAAAGCCTTGCCGCGGCGCGTCGGGCAGCGCGGCTTCGGGCATCTTGTGCGGACGGCGCGCAGGACGCCGTTCAATTCTCCAGCATGCGCCGGAGAAGCTCGAGATCTTCGGCGATTGTCGCGTCGAGACCGCGCAATTCCTCGATCTTTCGCAGCGCATGCATGACCGTCGTGTGGTCGCGGCCACCGAACTGACGGCCGATCTCGGGCAGGCTTCGCGAGGTGAGTTGCTTGGCCAGATACATCGCCACCTGCCGTGGCCGGGCGACGGCCCGGGCCCGGCGCGCCGACTGCATTTCGGCAAGGCGGATATTGTAATGCTCGGCGACCCGCTTCTGGATCTCCTCGATGGTGACCCGCCGGTCGTTGGCGCGCAGCAGGTCGCGCAACACTTCCTGGGTGCTCTCGAGGGTAATCGGCCGCTTGGTCAGGTCGGAATAGGCGACCACGCGGTTGAGCGCGCCCTCAAGCTCCCGGACGTTCGACACGATCTTGCGGGCGAGAAACTCCAGAACCTTCGGCGGCACTGCTTCGGCGCGCATCTGCTCCTGCTTCGATTGCAGGATCCCCAGCCGAAGCTCGTAGTCGGTCGGATGGATGTCGGCGACCAGTCCCCAGCCGAGGCGGGACCGCATTCGCTCCTCGATACCCTCCAGATCGGTCGGCGAGCGGTCGCCGGAAATGATGATCTGGCGGTTCTGGTCGACGAGCGCGTTAAACGTGTGGAAGAATTCCTCCTGGGTGGAGTCCTTGCCGGCGATGAACTGGACATCGTCGATCATCAGCACGTCGACCGAGCGGAACTGCTCCTTGAAGGTCATCGTGTCCTTGTATCGGAGTGCCCGGATGAACCGGTACATGAACTTCTCGGCGGACAGGTAGAAGACCCGCTTTTCCGGCGCGCTCTCGCGAAGCTGCAGGCCGATCGCATGCATCAGATGGGTCTTGCCGAGACCCACGCCGCCATAGAGATAGAGCGGGTTGAAGGGCACGGTCTTGGCCTCCGCGACCCGACGTGCGGCCGCGTGGGCAAGCTCGTTCGACTTGCCGACGACAAAATTATCGAAGCTGAGCCGGGCGTCGAACGGCGCGCCGATCTCGTCCGGATCGTCGCCGGACCGGGCTTGCGCCGCCGGGGCCTGCTGGGCGGTTTTTGCCGCCGCCGGCGTCGCGTTCACCCGTGCGGTCTTGCCGGCAGCCTTGTCCGGCGCCGCACCCTGCCGTTCGCGGACGCCCAGGGTGACCTCCTGCACGGCGCTGTTTTCGTCACGCCAGAAGCCGAGGATCCGTTCGGCGTAGTGGCTGGAGACCCAGTCGCGCATGAAACGGGTCGGCGCCACGATCACGGCCCGCCGGTCGGCCAGCCCGTTGAAGGCAAGCGGCCGGACCCAGGAATTGTAGGTGGCCTCGCCCAGGTCCTTCTTGAGCCGGGCCTGTACGGCTGACCACTGACGCGCCGCCTCGGGATCCGGGGCGCAGACGTTACGACGGTTCATCGCGCTACCCCTGCGTCCAGGGAAGGCCTGCGACTTTCCAGCCGTTGACCGTGCCGCGGTGGCCGCGGGCATCGCGATCGCCCTCGAACCCCTCGGCGATATTGTAGCAGCGCCGGTAGCCGGCGGCGGTCATCTCGATCGCCGCGTCGCGCGAGCGGGCGCCCGAACGACAGAGAAAGAGGATCGGCGCGTCGCGCTCGGCGACCAGCTTGGAGACCTCATCCACGAAACGTCCGTTGGGGCTCATGCTGGGAAACAGCTTCCAGGAAATATGCGTCGCCCTGTTCGGCAGGCCGGACAGGTCCGCGATGCCGACGAAGGACCACTCGGCGTCCGTCCGAACATCGACCAGCGTCGCCCGATCGTCCCCCTTCAGCATCTCCCAGGCATCCCGCGGCGATACGTCCCCTGCATATGCCACGGCATCCGCGCCGTCATGTCCCCGCGCCATTTCCTACGAGCCCTTTTGTTTCTTCATGAAGTTAGAGAGCAAGACTGCCTAAACAACTCGATACGCGTACAAAATGACACCCATATGTCTTGAACTGATCTGCATCCACACACAAACAAATCAGGCGATTTCTCGCGCAGTTCATCGACCGAGTACTTTCCAGTAACCGTCGAATACATCCGGATTTTAGTCTGAGGACTGTCTCTGGCGTGCCCCGCCGCCTCGTGGCACAGGTTAGTCAGAGTGTCATGGCCTTGCAATAGGCTGCGCGGGACTCGCCGCGATTTCTACCCTGCGGTGGTTATCAGGCCACGCTATTACACCCGACGTAGGGCGTATGTCGTATCTCGCGGATGGCCCGATACCAGATTTCGAATGAATCAATTTGTTACAGATTCATGCAACTGAACATCCGGATCCGGGTCTCCGTCCGGCGAGAGAATCACCTCGCAGGGCGCCAGTGCCGGGCCGGATCGCATGCCGTCCGCCGACACGAAAAAGCCGCGCCCGGAAGGCGCGGCGTCATCGAATCCGGCGTCGAACCGAAGTCAGGCCGAGAGGCTCTTGACCCGCGCGGCGAGCCGCGAGGTCTTCCGCGACGCGGTATTCTTGCGAAGGATGCCCTTGCTCACGCCACGGGCCAATTCGGCCTGCGCGACACGCAGTGCCTGCGAAGCGGCATCCTTGTCGCCGGTCGTGATCGCCTCTTCGACCTTCTTGACGTAGGTCCGGATACGGCTGCGACGGGCACCGTTGACTTCGGTGCGTCGTGCCGTCTGGCGAATGCGCTTGAGCGCTGATTTGTGGTGCGCCATCGTTGGTCACGCTCCAAGGGAAATCGGAAGGCGGCGTTATAGCGACGCCGCGTCAAGCCGTCAACCGGTGTTCGCCGGTCGAGAGCGGTGAATTAGCGATTCTTGAACTGCGGCTTCCGCTTTTCGGCGAAGGCCGCCATTCCTTCCTT
Organism: Oceanibacterium hippocampi; assembly: GCF_900172325.1. Taxonomy (GTDB): domain Bacteria; phylum Pseudomonadota; class Alphaproteobacteria; order Sneathiellales; family Sneathiellaceae; genus Oceanibacterium; species Oceanibacterium hippocampi. The sequence goes on from NZ_FWFR01000001.1 coordinate 593,039, forward strand.
CTGGTCTTCGGTCGAGAAGGTCGAGTGGAAGATCCGCCGCTCGAACAGGATGCCCTCCCGAAGCGTCGTCTCGAAGGCCTTGTTGACCGATTCCTTGGCCATCATCACCGACGGCCGCGACAGGCTGCAGATCCGCTCGGCCACCTTGATCGCCTCGTCGATCAGGCTGTCGGCGGGGACGATGCGGCTGACGAGGCCGGCGCGCTCCGCCTCCTCGGCATCCATCATGCGGGCGGTCAGGCACATCTCCATCGCCTTGGCCTTGCCGATCGCGCGGGTCAGTCGCTGGGTGCCGCCGGCGCCCGGCAGGGTGCCCAGATTGATCTCCGGCTGGCCGAAACGAGCGTTGTCCGCGGCGAGGATGAAGTCGCACATCATCGCGACTTCGCAGCCGCCGCCGAGCGCGTACCCCGCGACCGCGGCGATGACCGGCTTGCGGCAGGTCGTGATCCGCTCCCAGTTGGCGGTGATGAAGTCTTCCTTGTAGACGTCCATGTAGGACTTCGACTGCATCTCCTTGATGTCCGCGCCCGCGGCGAAAGCCTTCTCGGAGCCGGTCAGGACGATAGCGCCGATGGCGTCATCCGCCTCGAACACGTCGATGGCCTCGGCCAGCTCGGTCATCAGCGCCTTGTTGAGGGCGTTGAGCGCCTCCGGGCGGTTGAGGGTGATCAGGCCGACCGGCCCCTTGGTGCTGACAAGGATATTCTCGTAAGCCATGGAACGGTTCCGTTTCCTTCTGCCGACGCCACCGATACGGGGCGGCATCATGTCATGCGTGGCCGACTGTTTACGCCTACCGGGCCGGCGAGATCAACTGCCGTGACCGCCCGGCACGGCGTATCGATACTGGCGCCGTGCTCAGCGCTGGTGCACCGGACAATAATAGGTCGAGCGGCCGGACTGCACGATGCGGCGGATCGTGCCGCCGCAGCCGGGCGACGGACAGGCCTCCCCGGCGCGGTCGTACACGGCGAAGCTGTGCTGGAAATAGCCGAGTTCGCCGGACGCCTGCCGGTAGTCCCGAAGGCTCGATCCGCCAGCGGCGATCGCCCGGTTGAGAACGTCGCGAATCGCTGCCGCGAGGCGTTCGGCGCGGGCCGGCCCGACATTGGCGGCCAGCCTGCGCGGCGAGATCCCGGCCTGGTGCAGCGCCTCGGAGACATAGATGTTGCCAAGCCCGGCAACGACACGCTGGTCGAGAAGCACGGCCTTGATCGGGCTATGCCGCCCGGCCAGCGCGGCAGCCAGGGCCTGGCCGTTGAACGCGTTGCCGAGCGGCTCCGGTCCCAGTCCGGCGAGGAACCGGTAGCCGGCCAGGTCGGGTTCCGCCACCAGGTCCATGAACCCGAAGCGGCGGTGATCATTGAAGGTCACGATCATGTCGTCTTCGGTGACGAAGACGATGTGGTCGTGGCGGCCAGGCGTCGGCTCCGGCGGCGGCTGCACGTCGAAGCGGCCGGACATGCCGAGATGGACGATCAGCACGGTGCCGTCATCGAGATCGACGAGGATGAACTTGGCGCGCCGCCGCATGGTCACGACACGGCGTCCGGCGAGCCGTTCGGCGAACCGCTCGGGCAGCGGGAAGCGCAGGTCCGGACGGCGCTGGACGACGCGCGCAAGGCGACGTCCGACCATCACGGCGGCAAGGCCGCGGCACACCGTTTCGACTTCGGGAAGCTCGGGCATGGGCGGCACTGTAGCTTATGGCAAATCGCTGCGCTATCTTGCCGCGAACCCAAGGCTCAGGCGCATCGAGGGCAGGCGTGACGGACAGGCAAACGGCCGATTTCGGCTTTCGCACGGTGGACCGGGAGGAGAAACCCTCGCTGGTCCGCGGCGTGTTCGACAGCGTCGCGCCCAAGTACGACCTGATGAACGATCTGATGTCCGGCGGCGTGCATCGGCTCTGGAAGGCCGACATGGTGACCAACCTGGCGCCGCGCCCGGGTCAGCATCTGCTCGACGTGGCTGGCGGGACCGGCGATATCGCCCGGCGCTTCCTGAAGGGGCTGGACGGTGACGGCCGGGTGACGATCGTCGATTATACGCCACGCATGCTGGAGGTCGGCCGCGACCGGGCGATCGACGCGGGCATCGTGGAGGGTATTGGCTGGGTTGCCGGTGACGCTGCGCGGCTGCCGGTCGCCGACAATAGCGTCGACGCCTATACCATCGCCTTCGGGATCCGCAACGTGACCGACATCCCGGGCGCGCTGCGCGAGGCCCGCCGGGTAGTCCGGCCCGGCGGCCGCTTTCTCTGCCTTGAGTTCAGTCACGTCGCGGTGCCCGGCCTGGACCGGCTTTACGAAGAATTCTCCTTCCGCCTGCTGCCCCGTCTCGGCGGCCTCGTCGCCGGCGACCGGGACTCCTACCAGTATCTGGTGGAAAGCATCCGCCGCTTTCCCGATCAGGAGACTTTCGCGACGATGATCCGGGAGGCCGGGCTTTCCCGCGTCAGCTACCGGAATCTCTCCGGCGGTATCGCCGCGCTCCATTCCGCCTGGGTGGTCTGACACCGCCATGCTGCGCTCGACGCGCCATATCGCACGGCTGATCGGCATTGGCCGGACGCTTGCCCGCCACCGCGCGCTCGAGCCGCTGGAGAAGGCCGACATCCCGCGCCCGTTCCTGTGGCTGCTGCGCCTGCTCGGCGGGCGAGGCAGACCGGTCGCGGGCAAGCGCCCCGGCGAGCGGCTGGCGGCGGCGCTGCACGAGCTTGGACCGAGCTTCATCAAGCTCGGCCAGGCGCTCTCGGTGCGCGCCGACCTGCTCGGCGAGGAGATCGCCAGCGATCTCGGCAGCCTTCGCGATCGCCTGCCGCCCTACCCGGCCGAGATCGTCCGCAGCGCGATCGAGAGCGAGCTGGGCAAGCCCGTATCCGCGCTGTACATCGATTTCTCCGACCGGCCGGTCGCGGCCGCGTCGATCGCCCAGGTTCACTTCGCGACCGTCGCCGATCCGGAGACCGGCGAGACCAACGAGGTCGCGGTGAAGGTCCTGCGTCCGGGGGTCGAGGCCGCCTTCCGTCGCGACCTGGCGCTCTTCCGCTGGCTCGCCCACCAGCTCGTCCGGTTCGTGCCGGATGCGCGGCGGCTGCGGCCCGTCGAGGTCGTCGAGACGCTTGCCGCCTCGGTCGAGATCGAGATGGATCTGCGCCTCGAGGCGGCCGCCGCCTCGGAACTGGCGGAGAATTTCGCCGACGATCCGAATTACCGGGTGCCGACGATCGACTGGGAACGGACCGGGCGCCGCGTGATGACGATGCAGCGTGTCCAGGGCCTCGGGATCGGCGATCGGGACGCACTTGCCGAGGCCGGCCACGACCTGCCGGCGATCGCCACCAACGTGATCCGGGTTTTCCTGCTGCAGGCCCTTCGTGACGGCCTGTTCCATGCCGACATGCACCAGGGCAACCTGTTCGTCGGCGAGGACGGGGCCTTCATTCCGGTCGATTTCGGCATCATGGGCCGGATCGACCGGCGCACCCGGCTGTTTCTCGCCGAGATGCTGCACGCCTTTCTGCAGGGCGATTACCGGCGTGCCGCCGAGGTCCATTTCGAGGCGGGCTACGTCCCGGCCAGCCAGTCGGTCGAGATCTTCGCCCAGGCCTGCCGGTCGATCGGCGAACCGATACGGGGCAAGCCGGTCAGCCAGATCTCGATCGCCCGCCTGCTTCTGCAGCTGTTCCGGGTCACCGAGACCTTCGCCATGGAGACGCAGCCGCAGCTTCTGCTGTTGCAGAAGACCATGGTGACCGCCGAAGGCGTCGCCCGCGGCCTCGATCCCGACGTCAATTTCTGGGAGGCGGCAGAGCCGGTGATCGTCCGCTGGTCGGAAGACAATCTGGGCCCCGAGGGCCGGCTCAGGGACGCCGGCGACGCGGGCGCGCGACTGCTCCGTCGCCTGCCGGCGCTTGCCGACGAGGCCGAGCGCACCCTTGCGGCCCTGGTCGCCAGCCGCAACGGGCCGACGACGGAAAAGTCCGAGGCCGCGGCGCTCGCCCGGCTCGATCGCGGCCGCTGGCAGCGGGCGCTGGTGATTGCCGCGGCGATCCTCGTGCTCGCCGTATCCATCGCGGTGGGATGAGGCCGTCTGGCCATCTCCCGAATCGGCTTGTATCGTCGAACATGTGTGACTACTTTATCCACAGCTCTATTACGTGAATTCAAACATTAGCGCCTAAGGTTATGGACAAGACGGTATTGTTGATCGTTGGCGGCGGCATCGCTGCCTTCAAGGCGCTGGAACTTGTCCGTCGCCTGAAGGAGCGCGGCGTCCGCGTGCGCGGCGTGCTCACCGGCGCCGGGAGCCAGTTCGTCACCCCGCTGTCGCTGGCCGCGCTCAGCGGCGAGAAGGTGCATATGGACCTCTTCTCGCTGACCGACGAAGCCGAGATGGGCCATATCGAGCTCTCGCGGGCGGCCGACCTGCTGGTGGTCGCGCCGGCGACCGCCGACCTGATGGCGAAGATGGCGCACGGGCATGCCGATGATCTGGCCTCGACGCTGCTGCTCGCCACCGACAAGCGGGTCATGGTCGCGCCGGCGATGAATGTCCGGATGTGGGAGCATCCGGCCACGCGCCGCAACCTGGAGACGCTCAAGGGCGACGGCGTTCTGGTCGTCGGGCCCGAGGAAGGGTCCATGGCCTGCGGCGAGTTCGGCTATGGCCGGATGGCCGAGCCGGAGACGATTGCCGACGCCGTCATGGACTTCCTGCAGTCCGGCGGCCGCAAGCCGCTCGCCGGCCGGCGCGCCATCGTCACTTCCGGCCCGACGCACGAGCCGATCGACCCGGTGCGCTACATCGCCAATCGTTCATCCGGAAAGCAGGGTCATGCGATCGCCGCCGCACTCGCCCGTCTCGGCGCCGAAACGATTTTGGTGAGCGGCCCGTCCGGGGAGCCCGTGCCGTCCGGTGTTTCCATGGTCCGTGTCGAGACGGCGCGCGAGATGCTGGCTGCCTGCGAGGCGGCGCTGCCGGCCGATATCGCGGTCTGCGCCGCCGCGGTCGCCGACTGGCGGATCGATTGCGAGGCCGTCCAGAAGATCAAGAAGGAAGGCGGCGCGTTGCCGAGTCTCGCGCTGACGGAGAATCCCGACATCCTGGCCACCCTGAGCCGGCTGGCATCAGGCCGGCCGTCGCTGGTCGTGGGCTTTGCCGCGGAAACCGAGAAGGTCGTCGAACATGCGGTTGCCAAGCTCGGCCGCAAGGGCTGCGACTGGATTGTTGCCAACGATGTCGCGCCGGCGAGCGGGACCTTCGGCGGCCATGACAACCGCGTCCACCTGATTTCCGCGGACGGGGCCGAGGACTGGCCGAAGATGAGCAAGCAGGAAGTGGCCGGGCGACTGGCTGGCCGTATCGCCCGTTATTTCGAGGACCGAACGTGATGAAGAGCATAGAGATCATCGTCCAGCGGCTGCCGCATGGCAGCGACCTGCCGCTTCCCGCCTACGAAACCGCGGGCAGCGCGGGGATGGACCTGATCGCCGCGACCGAGACCGAGATCGAGCTGCTGCCCGGCGCGCGCGTGCTGGTGCCGACCGGTCTCAGCATTGCCCTGCCGGCGGGCTTCGAGGCGCAGGTCCGGCCGCGCTCGGGTCTTGCACTGAAGAAGGGGATCACCGTGCTCAACAGCCCGGGCACGATCGATTCCGATTACCGGGGCGAGGTCGGCGTGATCCTGGTCAATCTCGGCAAGGAACCCCATCGCATTGTTCGCGGCGACCGCATCGCGCAAATGGTGATCGCCCCGGTGCTCCAGGCGACCTTCACCGAGGCCGCCTCGCTTCCCGACAGCGCGCGTGGCGCGGGCGGTTTCGGCTCGACCGGAACCGGTGCGGCCGGTCGCCGGACATGAACTAACGGAAGCCTCATGCTGAAACTCCCGAAAAAAACACTCTTCGCCCTCGAGGCCGTCGTCGACATCGCCTACAACGCCCGGCCGGAACCGGTCCAGTCGAAGGAGATCACGCGTCGCCAGGGCATTCCGCAACGCTATCTCGAGCAGGTGATGCAGCAGCTTGTCCGGGCCGGAATCCTGAAAGGCGTCCGGGGTCCGCGTGGCGGTTACACGCTGGCCCGCGAAAGGCGCCGCATCTCGGTCGGCGAGATCCTCCGGGTCGTCGACGGCTTCGCCGAGGACGAGGCGGATGCACGCGAGCCGCTCGGCTCCGCGATCGGCCGGGAAGTGGTCTATCCGCTATGGGACGAGTTGCGTGCCGACCTGGTGCGGCGGCTGGACGAGGTGACGCTCGAGGAACTCTGCCGGCGCGCCGGCAAGGTGGGAATCAGGGCGGAGAATCGCAACAAGCTGGATTTCACCATCTAGCGACCGGAACAATGAGCCGGCCGCCCGCGTCAGCCCGGGTGGCTATCCAAGGAAATTCTGACAAGCGGGGCTCCCGAAGTGACGAAGAACGAGAAACCACTGACCGGCCGCAAGGCGGCGCCACGCGGACGGATCTACGATTCGATCATCGACACGATCGGCGGGACGCCGCTCGTCCGGCTCAACCGTTTGGCGGCCGAAGAGGGCGCCAAGGCGCAGGTGCTGCTCAAGCTCGAATTCTTCAATCCGATCGCTTCGGTCAAGGACCGGATCGCGGTCAGCATGGTCGAGGCGATCGAGGCCGCCGGCCGCATGAAGGCGGACACGGTGCTTGTCGAACCGACTTCCGGCAATACCGGGATCGGGCTCGCCTTCGTCTGCGCGGCCAAGGGTTACCGGCTGATCCTGGTGATGCCGGAAAGCATGTCGGTCGAGCGGCGCAAGATGCTGAAGCTGCTCGGTGCCGAACTCGAGCTGACGCCGGCCGAGAAGGGGATGGGCGGGGCAATCGCCAGGGCCGAGGAACTGGTGGCCTCGCTGCCCGACGCGCTGATCCCGCAGCAGTTCAAGCATCCCGCGAACCCGGTCATTCACCAGGTCACGACCGGGGCCGAGATCTGGACCGACACCGGCGGCAAGGTCGACGCGGTGGTCTCCGGCGTCGGCACCGGCGGCACGCTGACTGGTGTCGGGCGCTACCTGAAGGAAAGGAATCCGGCGATCCGCATGATCGCCGTCGAGCCCGAGGACAGCCCGGTGATTTCCGGCGGCAAACCGGGACCGCACAAGATCCAGGGGATCGGCGCCGGTTTCGTGCCCGACAATCTCGACACCAGCCTGATCGACGAGGTGCTGACGATCGGTAACGAGACCGCCTTCGAGACTGCGCGTCGCGTCGCCCGGCTGGAGGGCATTCCCTGCGGTATCTCGTCCGGCGCCGCGGTCGCCGCCGCCCTCGAGGTTGCCGAGCGTGACGACATGGCCGGCAAGACCATCGTCGTGATCATCCCCTCCTTCGCCGAACGCTATCTCTCGACGGCGCTCTTCGAAGGACTCTGAGGCGGATCATGGCGTTCACCGACGATCAGCTCGAACGCTATGCCCGCCACGTGATCCTGCACGAGATCGGTGGCGCCGGGCAGCAGCGGCTGCTTGGCGCCTCGGTCCTGATCGTCGGTGCCGGCGGGCTCGGCTCGCCGCTTGTGATGTATCTCGCAGCGGCCGGCGTCGGGCGGATCGGCATCGTCGACGACGATACGGTCAGCCTGTCCAACCTGCAGCGGCAGATCGCGCATGGCACCGAGCGGATCGGCATGACCAAGACGGCGAGCGCCGGGGTCACCGTCGCCTCGCTCAATCCCGATGTCGAACTGGTCGGCCATACGGTTCGCCTCGATGCCTCGAACGCACTCGACCTCGTCGGTGCCTACGATATCGTCGCCGACGGCTCGGACAATCCCGAGACCCGGTTCCTCGTGAACGACGCCTGCTACCTCGCGCGCCGGCCGCTGGTCTCGGGCGCGATCCTCCGCTTCGACGGCCAGCTCACCACCTTCAAGGCGCATGAGCCAGGCGACAATCCCTGCTATCGCTGCCTGTTCCCGAGCCCGCCGCCGGCAGACGTTGTGCCGAGTTGCGCCGAGGCCGGGGTGCTCGGCGCGCTTGCCGGCATCATCGGTTCGATGCAGGCGAACGAGGTGATCAAGGAAATCACCGGCGTTGGCGAGAGCCTGTCGGGCCGCCTGCTGATCTTCGATGCCCTGGCGACGGCGTTCCGCACCGTCCGGGTGCGCCGGGATCCGGCCTGCGCGCTTTGCGGCGAGGCGGCGACGATCCGCGATCTCCGCGCCCACGCCGCCTGACCGGCCCTGCCCGGGCCGGCCGCGCTCGCCTATCCGCGGCAGATTCGGCATGATAATCGGCCGGACACGGCCTATCCTTTCGCCGGCCCTTGTTGGCGGTTCGGCCGAGGGCTAGTCTCGATACCGAATTCGACCAAACGACCGTTAGGGAAGCGTGATGAAGGCCGCGATACTCAAGAGCCCCGGGATCGATAACCTGGTCGTCGAGGATCGTCCGGTGCCGAAGCCGGGTCCCGGCGAGGTGCTCGTCCGGCTGCGCTTCGCGACGCTCAATTTCCGCGACCTGCTGGTGATCAACGGCGGTTACGGCTCGCAACAGCGCCAAAGCGATCTCGTGCCGCTCTCCGACGGCGCCGGGGAGGTCGAGGCGGTCGGTGCCGGTGTCACCGGCTACAAGGCCGGCGATCGGGTGGTCGGGCATTTCTTCCCGGCCTGGCAGTCGGGCGAGCCGAGCGAGGCCAGGTTCTCGGTCAACCTCGGTGGCCGGATGGATGGTGTTGCCTGCGAATACCGGCTGTTTCGCCCGGACGCGATCGCGCATGTCCCTGAACATCTGAGCCTCGCCGAGGCCGCCGCCCTGCCCTGTGCCGGGTTGACGGCGTGGAACGCGGTGATCGCGCAGGGCGAGACCAAGCCCGGCGACTGTGTCCTCGTTCAGGGTACCGGCGGGGTCTCGTTGTTCGGACTGCAGTTCGCCCATGCCGCCGGCGCGACGGTGATCGCGACCTCCTCGTCCGACGCCAAGCTGGAGCGCTGCAGGGCGCTCGGCGCCGATCACCTGATCAATTATGTCGACGTCAAGGATTGGGGCGATCGCGCGCGGGCCCTCAGCAGCGAGGGCCAGGGCGTCGACCATGTGGTCGAGGTGGGCGGCGCCGGCACGATGAAGCAGTCGCTCCGGGCGGTTCGCGTCGGCGGCCGGATCAGCATGATCGGCGTGCTGGCCGGCAACCGGCACGAACTGAACGTGCCGATCATCGTCATGAGGAGCATCCGTTTGCAGGGCGTGACCGTCGGCTCCTACGAACATTTCACGGCGATGCTTCGGGCAATCGCGCAGAGCCGGATCAAGCCGGTGCTGGACCGGACCTTCCCGCTCGCCGAGATCCGCGCGGCATTCGACCACCTGCAATCGGGCGGTCATTTCGGAAAGATCGTGATCGAGATCTGAGCAAGATGAAGACAACAGCGCCTTGTGGAGGAAACGCGTCCGATGGTTAGCATCCTGGCCTATGGCGGCTATGTCCCGCGGCTCCGGCTGTCGCGCGAAGCGATCGTCACCGCCAATTCCTGGTTCAATCCGGCGCTCAAGGCGCACATGGCCGGCGAACGGTCGATCTGCAACTGGGACGAGGACCCGCTGACCATGGCGGTCGCGGCCGCCCGAGACTGCCTGACCGGCGTGGCGAAGGAGTCTGTCACCGCCTGCCATCTTGCCTCGACCACCCTGCCCTTCGTCGACCGCCAGAATGCCGGCGTCGTGGCCGCGGCCGCCGGCCTGCCCGAAACGGCGACGACGATGGACGTCACGGGTTCGCAACGGGCGGCGACCACGGCGCTCGCCGCCGCCTGCCGGGACGGCAGCGGCCGCACCCTTCTGATCGCCAGCGAGAAACGCGAGGCCCGTTCGGGGGCGCCGCAGGAGGCGCTTTACGGAGACGGCGCGGCGGCACTGCTGATCGGGCCCGGCCCGGGCATCGCTCGCCTGGTCGCCAGCGCCGGCGTCGCGGTCGATTTCGTCGATCATTACCGCGCGCCCGACCATCGCTTCGAATATGGCTGGGAGGAACGCTGGATCCGCGACGAGGGCTATCAGAAGATCGTACCCCGGGCGCTGGAACCGGCCCTTGCCGAGGCCGGGATCAGCGGCGCCGAGATCGATCATTTCGTAATGCCCTGTGTCTATCCGGCGGTAACCCGCAGCTTCGCGCGGACATACGGCATCCGGCCCGAGGCGGTCAGCGACACGCTGCAGGCGGTCATGGGCGAGGCCGGCGCGGCGCACCCGCTGGTCATGCTGACGCGTGTGCTGGAACAGGCAAGGCCCGGCCAGAAGATCGTGCTGGTCGGCTTCGGCCAGGGCGCCGACGCGCTCGTTTTCGAGGTCGAGGAGGGGATCGCCCGCCTCGAGCCCCGGATCGGCATCGGCGGCCACCTGGCGCGCGGGCGGCCGGAAACCAACTACCAGAAATATCTCGCGATGAACGGCCTCGTCGATCAGGAGCACGGCAAGCGCGCCGAGATCGACGGCCAGACCGCGCTGTCCACGCTCTATCGCAAGCGCGACATGGTCACCTCGCTGATCGGCGGAGTCTGCCGGACCTGCGGTACGCGGCAGTTCCCGAAAAGCGCGCTCTGCGTGAACCCGAACTGCGGCGAGTACGACAGCCAGGACGATTATCCCTTCGCCGACGAGCCGGCCAGGGTCCTGACCTGGTCCGCCGACCACCTGGTCTTCGTACCGACCCCGCCGGCCCATTACGGGATGGTGCAGTTCGACGGCGGCGGCCGCTTCATGGCCGACTTCACCGATGTCGCCGAAGGCGAGGTCGAGGTCGGCATGGACATGCGGATGGAGTTCCGCATCAAGGAAATGGACAGCGATCGGGGCTTCCGGAAATATTTCTGGAAGGCTGCCCCGGCGCGGCAGGGTTGAGGGAGGAGACGATGGCTACCGGAATCAAGGACAAAGTCGCCATTCTCGGCATGGGCTGCTCGAAGTTCGGCGAACGCTGGGACATGAGCGCCGACGACCTGATGCTCGAGGCCTTCCGTGAGGGACTTGCGGACGCGGGTATCGAGAAGAACCAGATCGACGCCGCCTGGCTCTCGACCTGCTTCGATGAGGTCAGCGTCGGGAAGTCGGCGGTGCCGCTCTCGGAAGCCCTCCGCCTGCCCTATATCCCGGTCACCCGGGTCGAGAATTACTGCGCTTCCGGAACCGAGGCGTTCCGTGCCGCCGCCTATGCGGTGGCCTCGGGGGCTTGCGATTTCGCCCTCGCCCTCGGCGTCGAGAAACTCAAGGATACCGGCTATGGCGGCCTGCCGGTGCAGGGCCGCGGCCCGCTGGTGCCGATGTGGTGGGCCAATGTCACCGCGCCCGGCAGCTTCGCCCAGCTCGCCTCCGCCTACCGTGCCAAGCACGGCATCGACAAGGAGACCTTCAAGCGCGCGATCGCCCATGTCTCGGTCAAGAGCCACGACAATGGCACGAAGAACCCGAAGGCCCATCTGCAGAAGGCGATCACCGAGGAACAGGCGATCAATGCGCCGATGATCGCCGAGCCGCTCGGCCTGTTCGATTGCTGCGGCGTCTCCGACGGCGCGGCCTGCGCCATCCTGACCCGCCCGGAGATTGCCGAGAGCCTCGGCAAGAAGGATCTTGTCTCGGTCAAGGCGCTCCAGCTCTCGGTCTCGAACGGCGTCGAATCCCAGCACAATTCCTGGGACGGCAGCCATTTCAAGACGACCCGGATCGCCGCCAAGCGGGCCTACCAGGAAGCCGGGATCGAGACGCCGCGCGAGCAGATCAGCATGTTCGAGGTGCATGACTGTTTCTCGGTCACCGAGCTGGTGACGATGGAGGACCTGTTCATCTCCGAGGAGGGTCAAGCGGTCAGTGACGTGCTCGACGGCTTCTACGATGCCGACGGCGGTGTCCCCTGCCAGATCGACGGCGGCCTGAAATGCTTCGGCCACCCGATCGGTGCCTCGGGGCTCCGCATGATGTACGAGATGTACCTGCAGATCCAGGGTCGGGCCGGCGCGCGGCAACTCGCCGATCCGGTCTTCGGCATGACCCACAACTTGGGTGGCTCGCCCTGGCGGAATGTCTCCTCGGTCTCGATCGTCGGCCGCTACGGCGCCTGACGGCCGGGTCCCGGCGACCGGTCGGGCCAGGCAAAACTGCTTCCCGTCCGGCCACGGCTTCCGGGGCTGCGCGGCCACGGCGCGATCGATAGGATGGCGGCGGCCGGCGCTTCCGCCGGCGGAAGCGGGGTTCCCGATGCGGCGTAACGACGGACTGAGAGACGGCAGCGACCCGATGCGCGAGGACCGGCCGCGCGCGCCGGCGCGACGCTGACCGCATGCGCTGGCCCCTCCTTGATCGCCTCTGGCGGCTGCCCTATCTGCTGCTCACGCTGACGGCGCTGTTCTGGTCGGGCAATTTCGTCGTCGGCCGGGCCGTCAACGAGGCGGTACCGCCGATCGGCCTGGCCTTCTGGCGCTGGGCGATCGCCTCGCTGATCATCCTGCCGTTCGCCTGGCCGCACCTGGTGCGCGCCTGGCCGGAAATCCGCCGCCACTGGGCGGTCATACTGCTTCTCTCGATCTTCGGCGTCTCGTGCTTCAACACGATGGTCTATGTGGCGCTGACGACGACCACGGCGCTCAACGCGACGGTGGTGAACTCGTCGATGCCGGTGCTGATCGTCCTCTTCTCCTGGCTGTTCTTCCGCGACGGGGTCGGACTTCGCGGCGGGCTCGGCATCCTGATGTCGCTGATCGGCGTGCTGACGCTGATCTCCAAGGGGACGCTGGCGATCCTGCTCGGCCTATCGTTCGGCGCCGGCGATCTCTGGGTGGTCGCCGCCGCGGCCTCCTACGCGATCTATTCCGCCTGCTTCCGGCTCCGTCCGGCGATCCATCCGCTGGCCTTCGTCGCCGCGTCCTTCCTGATCGGGGATTTCTTCCTGCTGCCGTTCTACGGCTGGGAGATCGCCTCGGGCTCGGTCATGCACCTGAACACGGTCACGGTCGCGAGCGTGCTCTACGTCGCGATCTTCCCGAGCCTGCTCGCCTATCTTTTCTGGAACCGCGGTATCGAGCTGGTCGGCGCCAACCGGACCGGCCTGTTCATTCACCTGATGCCGGTTTTCGCCGGGCTGCTGGCGATTCTGCTGCTTGGCGAAACCCTGCACGCCTACCACGTGATTGGCATGGCGCTGGTCCTGTTCGGCGTCTGGCTGACCGCGACCGGACGGCGCAAAGCGAAAACGCCCCGGGCCTGACGGCCGCGGGGCGCTTCTCGATCGACGAAAGCTGGCGGAATCGTATCAGGCCGCGTCCGGCGCCGCCGCCAGCACGTTGGCGTCCACGTAATCCTCGAACTGGGTGAAGTTGGCGATGAAGCGGTCGACCAGTTCGCGCGCCTTGGCGTCATAGGCGGCCTTGTCGGCCCAGGTCTCGCGCGGATTGAGGATTTCCGAGGGCACGCCCGGGCAGGATTGCGGCACGGCGAGGCCGAAATGCGGGTCCTGCGCGGTCGGGGCGTCCTTCAGCTCGCCGGCCAGCGCCGAATTGACAAGCGCCCGGGTATACTTGATCGGCATGCGCTCGCCGGTGCCGAATTCACCGCCGGTCCAGCCGGTATTGACCAGCCAGCAAGTCACGCCATGCTCGGCGATCTTCTTGCCGAGCAGTTCCGCATAGACGGACGGATGACGCGGCATGAAGGGGGCGCCGAAGCAGGTCGAGAAAGTCGCCTGCGGCTCCTTGCCGAGACCTTTCTCGGTACCGGCGAGTTTCGCCGTATAGCCCGACAGGAAGTGGTACATCGCCTGTTCCGGGGTTAGCTTGGAAATCGGCGGCAGCACGCCGAAGGCGTCCGCCGTCAGCATGATGATGTTCTTCGGATGGCCGGCGATGCCGTCGACGCTGGCGTTCGGGATGAAGTCGATCGGGTAGCAGGCCCGGGTATTCTCGGTCAGCGTCGCGTCGTCTAGGTCGAGGTCGCGCGCTTCCGGATCGAAGATCACGTTCTCCAACACGGTACCGAAGCGCCGGGTGGTCTCGTAGATCTCCGGCTCCGCCTCTTCGGAGAGGCGGATGACCTTGGCGTAACAGCCGCCTTCGAAGTTGAAGGTGCCGTTGTCCGACCAGCCATGCTCGTCGTCGCCGATCAGCATGCGGCTGGAATCGGCCGACAGCGTCGTCTTGCCGGTGCCCGAGAGGCCGAAGAAGATCGCCGCATCGCCCGCGTCGCCGACATTGATCGAGCAATGCATCGGCATGACGTTCCTCGCCGGCAGCAGGTAATTGAGGATCGAGAAGACCGACTTCTTGATCTCGCCCGCGTAGGAGGTGCCGCCGATGAGCACCAGCTTCTCGGCAAAATTGATCAGAACGAAGACGTCGGACCGGGTGCCGTCGGTTTCCGGATTGGCCTTCAGGCCCGGGGCCTGGAGGATGGTGAAGGCCGGCTCGAAGGACTGATGCTCGTTACGGTCCGGGACCAGCAGCATGTTGCGCGTGAACAGGCTGTGCCAGGCGGTCTCGGTGACCACGCGGACCGAGAGCCGGAAATTCGGGTCGGCGCCGGCAAAGCAGTCCTGCACGAACACGTCGCGGCCCTGGTAATAGGCAAGTACCCGGCGATGCAGCTCGGCGAAGCGGGTTTCTTCGAACGGCTTGTTGACCGCACCCCACCAGACGGTGTCGGCGCTTTCCTCGTTCTTGACGATGAACTTGTCGTTGGCGGAGCGGCCGGTATGCTGGCCCGTCTCGACGACCAGCGGGCCGCCGTCGGCGATGATCCCCTCGCCGCGCCTGACGGCCTCCTCATAGAGTCGGGGCGCGTTCAGGTTCCAGTAAACGGATTTGACGTTTACCAGGCCCTGTTTCTCGAGCCCGTACTGCTTGTTGAAAATGCCGATTTGATTCACCAGGCGTCTCCCGAATGCCATGTTCCTGCCGTTAACAGGCACGAATTTGCCGCGTTCCCGACCGTTACATCAAGCAACGCAAATATTTGCGAAATCGTTTCGCGACGATCGACCGCCGTTGCCCGGTGGAGCATGGTCAATGAAAAATAGATAGCCGGTCGGGGGGGTGCAACCGAAATCCCCTCAATCGGCCGTGGCGCCCCGGCTCTGCGCCTCTCCCACCAGTTCGACCAGGACGGCCCGGGCGTCCGCCGCATCAGCGATCCGGCGGGGGAAGGCGAGTCGAGCGGTTTCACCGGCCAGCGCGAGGTCGATTCCCTCGCCGTCGATACCGGTCATCCGCCAGCCCCGGCCGGAGCGGCCGAGCAACCGGGTCGCGTAGAGATCGAGGGCGTCCGCATGATCGTCGTTCATGTGCGCGACGATTCCCTCTTCCGCCTCGGCCAGCGGATCGGCCACCGGCGCCAGCAGTTCGGCGGCCGCGATCGCGACGATCCGCCCGAAGCCGGCCACTAGATGGGCTTCCGCCGGTTCGACCTGGTAGAGCGCGAAATCGCCGAAGCCGACATAACCGGCGGCGCCCGGGTGGCGACGGAGGAATCGCTCCGCTCCGGCCCCGCTCTTGTCGATCCGCGCGATCCCGCCCTGCAGGCTGAGACGGGGCCCGGTCAGGCGTTCGGCAAGGCCGGCGGTCCCGTCGAACAAGAGCGAGACGCGGGGATCGGCGATCAGGTTGGCGGTGTGGCGGGCGAGGCCGGACAGCAGCAGCAAGGGTCGCCCGGCCAGGTCGGTCGCGACCTGGACGAGCGAGGCATAGGGTCCGCCACCGGCCACGTCCAGTGTCGCCAGTGTCGCCGTCCCGGTACCGCGCAACAGGCGCCGCGCCTCGACCGCCGCCGCGTCGTCGAAATCCGTCATTCCGTCACCCGATAAGACCGCCGTGGCGATACCGCCACGGAGCAGACCCTAGCCGACCGGGCGCGGGAGGCAAGGGCGCGGGTACCGATCGAAGTGGGCGATTCCGCGAACGGAATCCAGTATGGTCAATTCCCGCGCTGTCGGTGGCGCCAGTAGCCCGATGCGTCTGGACCCCTCCACGAATGTGATTGATCGACGATGACGTTTCCCAGGCAATCCGACCGGTGGCGCCCATGGCAAGTCCGCAACTGAACATCCGGCAGGGTACGGTCGGTCCGCCGGCGCAGGGCCTGGCCGAGCACCTCGGCCGGACGGCCCGTCTCGCCGCGCCGGTCGTGGTCAGCCGCATGGGGATGCTGGTCCTCGTCTCGGTCGACACCATGATGACCGGGCTGCATGCGAGCAACGAGCTCGCCTATCTCGCGCTCGGCTCGGCGCCGATGGTCATGCTGCTGTTGCTCGGCGTCGGCATGCTGATGGGCACCGCGGTGATGACCGCCCAGGCCTGGGGCGCCGAGGAATACGGGCGCTGCGGGGCGATCTGGCGGGTCGGCCTGAAACATGCGCTCGGCATCGGCATCGTCTGGGGCGTGATCTGCCTGTTCGGCGAATTCTTCTATGCCGCGATCGGCCAGGAGGCCGATCTCGCGGCGGGCGCCGGCCGGGTGCTCGCCACCTTCGCCTGGCAGATGCCGGCACTGCTGCTCTACGTCGTTACAACGATGTTCCTGGAGGCGCTGAACCGGCCGCTGCCCGGGCTCGTCGTCATGGTCGTCGTCAACATCCTGAACATCGGCCTCAATCATGTCCTGATCGGCGGCGGCTTCGGCGTCCCGGCGATGGGAGCGGTCGGTGCGGTCGCCGCGACAGGGATCCTTCGCTGGCTCGCCGCGATCCTGCTGATTCTCTATGTGCTGACGATGGCCGGGCGAGACCGTTACGGCATCTTCGCGCCGTCCGGCGAGATCGCGGAGCTCGGCCGGAGTCTCCGCCGGATCGGCTATCCGATGGCGCTGGCCCAGGGGTCGGAAACCGCCGCCTTCATGATGATCATGATTTTCGCCGGCTATCTCGGAACCGAAACGACCGCGGCCTACCAGATCTGCATCAACCTGCTGTCGCTCGCCTTCATGGCCGCCGTCGGCACCGGGGCAGCGACCGGAATCCGCGTCGGCAACGCCGTCGGGCGCCGCGACCCGCGCGGCATGGCGATCGCGGGCTGGGCGGGCCTTTTCCTGAACGGCATCGTGACCTTGCTGCTGTCAGTGGTGTTCCTGACCCTGCCCGATCGGCTGGCCGGCTTCTATTCGGCCGACCCGGCCCTGCTTGCCGTGGCCGTCCCGGCGGTCTTCCTCTGCGCCTTCGTGCTCATCCCGGACGGGGCACAGGGCGTTCTGATCGGCGCGCTGCGCGGAGCCGGCGACGTCTGGGTGCCGCTGGTCATGCAGGTCACCGCCTTCTGGCTGCTGACGGTTCCGATCGCCGCCTACATGTGCTTCGTCGTCGAGAGCGGCGCGCGCGGGCTGGTCATGTCGATCCTGCCGGGCGTGATCGTCGCGACGCTTCTTGGCGCGTTGCGTTTCCACTATGTTACGAAACGGGGCGGGCGCCGCATTTAGGCCCATCTTCGGCCCCAATTCGGCCGGAACGGCGGGATTACATGGGCCGGGCGCGCCGCAGACGGATATCCGGGGGTGAAGTGTGAAACCAATGATCGCCCTGGTCGACGACGACCAGAACATCCTGACCTCGGTCTCGATCATGCTCGAGGCCGAAGGTTACGATGTGCGGACCTATCCGGACGGCGAACAGGCCCTTAACGGGGTCGCCGATCATCCACCGGACCTGATGGTGCTCGATATCAAGATGCCCCGGATGGACGGCATGGAGACGCTCAACCGTCTGCGCCGGAACTCGGCCCTTCCGGTGATCTTCCTGACCTCGCGCGACGACGAGATCGACGAGGTGCTGGGGCTGAAACTGGGTGCCGACGATTACATCCGGAAGCCGTTCTCCCAGCGTCTCCTGCTCGAGCGGATCCGCGCCGTGCTCCGCCGCGCCCGCCCGCGCGAAGAGGGTGTGCCCGAGGACGGCGATTCCAAGCCGCTGGTTCGCGGCAACATGACGCTCGACCCGAATCGTCATCTCTGTACCTGGAAGGGCGAGGAGATCACGCTCACCGTCACCGAGTTCCTGATTCTACAGGCGCTCGCCCAGCGTCCCGGTCACGTGAAGACGCGCGACCAGCTGATGGATACCGCCTACGACGACAATATCTATGTCGACGACCGGACGATCGACAGCCACATCAAGCGACTGCGCAAGAAGTTCAAGGCGGCCGACGACAGCTTCAACGCGATCGAGACGCTTTACGGCGTCGGCTACCGCTACCGGGTCGAGTAGGGAGACCGGATGACAGCGTCGCCGCCGCTACGGGCGGACGGGCCGGGCACCGGCTCGGCCAGCGCGGTCCGCCGGCGCTGGCCGTTCTCCTCGCTGACCGGCCGGATTCTCGCGATCAATGTCGTCGCGCTCGTCCTCATGGTCGGCGGCATCTTCTATCTCGACCAGTTCCGCTCCGGCCTGATCGAGGCGCGCATCCACTCGCTCAGGACCGAGGCGACGCTGATCGCCGGGGCGCTCGGCGAGGCGGCACTCCGCCATACCTCGGAATCCAGTGCCAGCACGGAGCTGACGCTGCGCAACGAGGCGACCCCCGGCATCCTGCGGCGGATGATGGTGCCGCTGCGCAGTACCGCCTTCCTGTTCGACGAGGATGGCGTGCTGGTTGCCGACAGCCGCCGGCTGATCGCCGCCGGACGCGAGGTGCTGATCGAGCCCTTGCCGCCGCCGGAGGAATCGAGCTGGCCGACCGAGGTGGCCGAGGAGGCCTATGACGCGATTGCCGAGGTACTTGGCTCGGACGACGATCTGACGCCCTACATCGACCGGCTGACGCCGCGCTTCGAGGATTTCGAGGAGGCGGTGCTGGCGCTTTCGGGCGAAAGCGCCGAGCGTCTGCGGCGGCATATCTCGGGTCGCACCATGATCAGCGCGGCGATCCCGGTACAGGGCCTGAAACAGGTCCTCGGTGTGCTCGTGATCGTCACCGACAGCCGTCAGATCGACGAGACGGTGCGCTCCGAACAGCTTACGACACTCATGGTCCTGGCCGGCACGCTCGGCGTGACCGCGCTGCTGTCGCTGTTCTTCGCGAGCACGATCGCGCGACCGATTCGCCGTCTCGCGCTGGCTGCTGAGCGGGTCCGCAAGGGCATTGGCAGGCGCGCCGACATCCCCGATTTCCGCCGCCGCGGCGACGAAATCGGGGACCTGTCCGGGGCGCTCCGCGAGATGACCCGGGCGCTCTACCGGCGGATCGACGCGACCGAGAGTTTCGCCGCCGACGTCGCCCACGAGCTCAAGAACCCGCTGACCTCCCTGTCGAGCGCCGTCGAGACGCTGCAGCGCGACGTCGACCCGGACAAGCGCGCGCTGCTGCAGAAGATCATCCGCGACGATGTCGGCCGGCTCGACCGGCTGATCAGCGACATCTCCAATGCCTCCCGTCTTGACGCCGAACTCTCGCGGTCGGAAACAGAGGATGTCGACATGGGCGAGCTGCTCGACCGGGTGGTCGAGGTCTATCGCGCGACCCAGCCGGCCAGCCTGCCGCCGATCACCGTGGATGTCGGCAACGGCGACCCCCTGATCGTCGCCGGTCTCGAGATCCGGCTGGGCCAGGTGATCCGGAACCTGATCGACAATGCCCGCACGTTCACGCCCGAAGGGGGCTCGATAAGGCTGCGCGGCTATCGCGACGACGACGACGTGATCATCGAGGTCGAGGACGACGGGCCCGGCATTCCCGAGGCCAAGCGCCAGGCGATCTTCGACCGCTTCTATTCCGAACGTCCGCGGGGCGAGGCATTCGGCACCCATTCCGGGCTCGGGCTCAGCATTTCCAAGCAGATCATCGAGGCCCATGGCGGCGCGATATCGGCGGAGAACCGCCGCAGGCCCGGTGGTGGCGTGATCGGCGCACGGTTCCGGATCGTTCTGCCGGCCCGATCCTGAGCGGACCGGCCAGGGGCGCTGCCCGGGCCCCGCGCGATCCGACGATCCGGTCATTGACTGGGCCGGTCCGATAGCGCACCTTCCGGGCCATGATGGCGCTTCATGGCACCTGTGTCGCGATCGAGGAACGGGGCATCCTGCTGCTCGGGCCTTCCGGTAGCGGAAAATCGGATCTCGCGCTGCGCCTGATCGACGGCGGCGCGTTGCTGGTCGCCGACGACCAGGTGACGATCACGCGCCGCGCAGGCCGCCTGTTCGCCGCCTCTCCGCCCACGATTGCCGGACTTCTCGAGCTTCGCGGTGTCGGCATCGTCCGGATGCCGGCGCTGGCGGAAGTCGAACTGGCACTGGCGGTTTCGCTCGTCGATCCGGCCACGGTCGAACGGTTGCCTGGGAACGCCGACTACGAGATTGACGGCATCGCGCTGCCGCTGCTCCTTCTGGCGGCCTTCGAAAGCGCGACGCCAGCCAAGATCCGTCTCGCCCTGCCCCGGCTGGCCATGCTTCGCGCGGATGACGAACCCTTGACAGCGGCACCGGTAACGGTGCTTCGGGGACGATGAGCAACATCGCTGCAACGGCTGCCGGATCCGAGGGCGACCGCCCGGAACGGGCGCGGGTGCTGCTCGTGTCGGGCCTCTCGGGCGCCGGCAAGACCTCGGCCCTGAAGGTTCTCGAGGATCTCGGCTGGGAGGTTGTCGACAATCTGCCGCTCAAGCTCATCGACGAGCTTCTCAACCCGCAATCGCTGACCCGGGAAAGCGCGATCGCCGTCGGCATCGACAGCCGGACGCGGCAGTTCAGCGCCGAGGATTTCACCCGCCACGCGGCAACGCTCGGCCGGCGCGACGACATCGACTGCAAGATCCTCTATTTCGATTGCGACGACGAGGTCCTGAACCGGCGCTTCATGGCGACCCGACGCCGCCACCCGCTTGCCGTCGACCGCCCGGTGATGGAGGGAATAGCGAGCGAGCGCGCGCTGCTGCGCGAGGTCCAGGCCCATGCCGACCACGTGATCGACAGTTCCGCGCTCACCCTGCCCGAATTGCAACGTCGGCTGAGCGACAACTTCGCGCTGGTCGGCCGGCACGACATGCATGTCACCGTGCTGTCCTTCTCCTACCGCCAGGGCGTGCCGCGCGATGCCGACATGGTCTTCGACGCCCGCTTCCTGAACAATCCGTTCTACAGCGAATCCCTGCGGGCCAAGGATGGGCGAGACCCGGAAGTCGCCGAATTCATCCGCCGCGAAGCGGTGCTGGAGGAGTTCATGTCCGGGCTCAAGCGCTTTCTCCTGCCGCTGCTGCCGCATTACGTGCGCCAGGGAAAAACCTATCTCACCATTGCCGTCGGATGCACCGGCGGCCAGCATCGGTCGGTGTTCGTGGCCGGCCTGATTTCCGAGCTGCTGGACGAGGCGGGATACAGGCCACGTGTCCGGCACCGGGACTTGCAGGTCTAGACGCGGCGACATGGCCATGCGAACAATGCGCAATCAGAGCCGCTGATACGGACGGAAACTCGATGATCGGCATGGTACTGGTAACCCACGGGCGGCTGGCCGAGGAATTCATTGCCGCGACCGAGCATGTCGTGGGGCCGCAGGAGAATGTGCGCGCCGTCTGCATCGGCGCGGACGACGACATGGAGGAACGCCGCAAGGAGATCCTCGAGGCGGTGAGTGCCGTGAACAGCGGCGCCGGCGTCATTCTGCTGACCGACATGTTCGGCGGGACGCCTTCCAACCTGGCGATCTCGATCATGGACAAGGCGAATGTCGAGGTGATCGCCGGCATCAACCTGCCGATGCTGATCAAGCTGGCCAGCGTTCGCGGCGACGACGACATGCAGGCGGCGGTCACTGCGGCCCAGGAGTCCGGGCGCAAATACATCAACGTCGCGTCGCATCTCCTGGCCCTGGACCGTGGCTGACGGCAGTCCTGACAAATCCGGGGAGACTCTCGTCCGCCATGCGGTAATCGACAACCAGCGCGGCCTGCATGCCCGCGCGGCGGCGAAATTCGTGAAGTGCCTGAACGAGTTCGAGGCCGACGTGACGGTCGTGAAGGACGGTCAGCAGGTTTCCGGATTCTCGATCATGGGCCTAATGATGCTGGCGGCGGCGAAGGGTACCGCGCTCGAGATCCGGGCCAGGGGTCCGCAGGCGGCCGAGGCAATCGACGCGCTCTGCCGGCTGATCGCGGATCGCTTCCACGAGGACTGATCGCCGGTGTCTCCTGATTGCTGATATCAAGATATAAAGATTTCTTTATATCGATCTTGAATCCCGCATTCGAGCCTGTTAAACACCCGACCTGCAGTTTCAGGCATCGTGCCCGCCGGCCGAGGCCTCCGCTCCGTCAAGACAGGTGAAAATCGATGAGCGAGAATCAGGACTACAAGGTCGCCGACATGTCCCTGGCCGAATGGGGCCGCAAGGAAATCGCGATCGCCGAATCCGAGATGCCCGGCCTGATGGCGCTGCGCGAGGAATTCGGCGATAGCCAACCGCTCAAGGGCGCGCGGATCGCGGGCTGCCTGCACATGACGATCCAGACCGCGGTGCTGATCGAGACGCTGATCGATCTCGGCGCCACGGTCCGCTGGTCGTCCTGCAACATCTTCTCGACCCAGGATCAGGCCGCCGCAGCCGTGGCCGCCGCGGGTGTGCCGGTGTTCGCCTGGAAGGGCGAGTCCGAGGAGGAGTTCTGGTGGTGTATCGAGCAGACCATTCATGGTCCGGACGGCTGGACCCCGAACCTGATCCTCGATGACGGCGGCGACCTTACCCAGGTGATGCACGAGAAGTATCCCGAGATGATGGAGGAGGTCCGCGGCCTGTCGGAGGAGACGACGACCGGCGTGCACCGTCTCTACCAGATGGAACGGGCCGGAACCCTTCTGACCCCGGCGATCAACGTCAACGATTCGGTGACCAAGTCGAAGTTCGACAATCTCTACGGTTGCCGGGAAAGCCTGGTCGACGGCATCAAGCGGGCGACCGACGTGATGCTGGCCGGCAAGCTCGCCGTCGTGGCCGGATATGGCGATGTCGGCAAGGGCTCGGCGGCCGCGCTGCGCAGCCAGGGCGCGCGGGTCGTGGTGACCGAGATCGACCCGATCTGCGCGTTGCAGGCGGCGATGGAGGGCTACGAGGTCTCGACCATGGACGACGCGGTCGCCTCCGGCGACATCTTCGTCACCTGCACGGGCAATATCGACGTCATCACGCTCGACCACATGCGGCGCATGAAGGATCGGGCGATCGTCTGCAACATCGGTCATTTCGATTCCGAAATACAGATTGCCGCGCTTCGCAATTACACCTGGGAGAATGTGAAGCCGCAGGTCGACGAGGTCGTTTTCCCCGACGGCAAGCGGCTGATCGTCCTCGCCGAGGGGCGGCTGGTCAATCTCGGCTGCGCGACCGGCCATCCGAGCTTTGTGATGAGCGCCTCCTTCACCAACCAGGTTCTGGCGCAGATCGAGCTGTGGAACCGTGCCGACCGGTACGAGAACAAGGTCTATGTGCTGCCCAAGCATCTCGACGAGAAGGTCGCGGCGCTGCATCTCGCGAAGCTTGGCGCCAAGCTGACCAAGCTCACGCCGGAGCAGGCCAGCTACATCGACGTGACCGAGGCCGGCCCCTACAAGCCCGACCACTACCGCTACTGAGCGGCCGGTTCGTCCCGATCGCCCAAGTCCCGGTAAAGGCAGGCTTTCTAGGCATGACCGGCGCACTCTGCTACAGTGCCGCGCAGGGGATTTTCTGAACGGCAAGGCGAGGCGTGAAGCGGTGTATCGGATCGCCGTAATGGCCGGCGGCCTGACCTTTGCGGGGGTCGGGGCCAGTCTGGCAGCGGACGGCACCGGGGCGGCCTGGGATGGCAACATCATGTTGCTGGCCCTGGCGCTTGCGATCGCGCTGGCGTTGGCGCTCGCGGTGCTCTGGTGGCGCGAGCGCACCAAGGCCGCCGAGGCCCAGGTCGCCGCGAAGGCGGCCGAGGACACCCTGCGGGGGCAACTGGCGGAACAGGGCGAAGAGCTTGCACGGATCCGGCTCCGGGTGTCCGGCCTCGAGGAGATGCTGCGCCATTCCGAGCATGAGCGCGATGCCTTCGAAGCGCTTCTTGAGGCGGCGCCGATCCCGATCTGGCAGCGCGACGCCGATCTGGAGATCGCCTGGCGGAACGCCGCCTATCGGCACATCGTCGAGGGGAACAAGCCGGACGGCGCGCCGGCCGAGCTGGTCTCGGCGCTCGACCCGGAACAGGCCCGGCGGCTCGCCCGTCGCGCACTCGATGCCGGGCAGGAGCAGCGCGAGAGCCGCTATTTCGTGGTCGACGGCGACCGCCATGCCTTCGAGATCACCGAACGACCGGTGCGCCGCGACGAGACCGTGCTGGCCGGCTTCGCGATCGACTTCACCGCCCTCGACGAGGTCCGAGCCGAGCTCAACCGGCATATCGACGCCCATGCCGAGGTGCTGGAGAACCTGCGCACCGCGATCGCCATCTACGGGGCGGACCAGCGTCTGGAATTCTACAACAAGTCCTATGCCCGGCTCTGGCGCTTCGACGAGGCATTTCTCGACGAGCGTCCGACCTTCGGCGAGGTGCTGGAGCGCCAGCGAGAGGAACGCCGCCTGCCCGAGCAGGTCGACTTCCAGGCCTACAAGGCAAAGCGTCGGCAACTGTTCACCTCCGTCCTGCAGCCGATGGAGGAACTGGTCCAGCTACCCGACGAGACGATGCTGCGTACGGTGATCACGCCGCACCCGTTCGGCGGCCTGCTGTTCCTGTTCGAGGACGTGACCGACAAGCTCGTTCTCGAGCGGGCGCGGAACACGCTGATCGCGGTCCAGCGGGCGACCCTCGACAATCTCTACGAGGGAGTCGCGGTGTTCGGTGCCGACGGCTGTCTGAAGCTGTCGAACGCGGCCTTCCGCCGGCTCTGGGACCTGCCCGAGGAGTTCCTCGCGGGTGAACCCCACATCGCGCAGATCTTCGACGAATACCTGGCGAGAACCGCCCTCAGCGGAAACGACGAATTGCGCAGCCGGGTGATCGCCTCGGCCACCGACCGGAACGCCAACAGCGGGCGGATGCGCGCCTCGGGCGACATCGTGCTCGACTATGCCTCGGTGCCGCTGCCGGACGGCAACGTCCTCTTCATTTACTTCGATGTCACCGATTCGCTGCGTATCGAGCATGCCCTGCGGGAGCGGAACGAGGCGCTGGAGGCAGCCGACCGGATGAAGTCGGAGTTCGTCGCCAATGTCAGTCACGAGCTGCGCACCCCGCTCAATTCGATCATCGGTTTCGCCGAGATCATGGTGAACCGCTATTTCGGCGAGCTCAATCCGCGCCAGATCGAGTATGCCCAGGGCATCCTGGACAGCTCGAACCACCTGTTGCTGCTGATCAACGACATCCTCGACCTCGCCCTGATCGAGGCCGGGCGGATGTCGCTCGAGCCGGCGCCGGTCGACCTCCATGCGATGCTGGCCGGGTTGCTCACGCTGATCCGGGAACGGGCCCGCAACCGCAACCTGAAACTCGAGTTCGACTGCCCGCCGGATATCGGCTGGGTCGAACTGGATGAGCGCCGGATCAAGCAGGTGATTTTCAACCTGCTCGGCAACTCACTGAAATTCACCCCCTCGGGCGGCCGCATCACGCTCCGGGCGGAGGAACGCGAGGGCGAAGTCGCGATCGTTGTTGCCGATACCGGTATCGGCATTCCCGAATCGGAGCAGGCCAGCGTCTTCGACAAGTTCAATGTCGGCCGGGGCGTGCGCCAGACCGGCGCCGGTCTCGGCCTCGCGCTGGTACGGAGCTTCGTCGAGTTGCATGGCGGCCGGATCGACCTGGTCTCCTCGCCCGCCGACGGCACGCGGATCACCTGCATCCTGCCGCTCACCCGGGCCGATGCGCCGCCGTCCGAGGACAGCGACGCATCGCTTCGATCCGCCTCGGCCTGACCGTCGGCGATGCCGTGACCACGATCATGATTCGCGAACTTGCCGACCAGGAGGAGACGGAGGCCGTCGCGCGCGCGCTGGCGGCCCATCTCCGGAACGGCGACGTACTGGCGCTGGAAGGCACGCTCGGCATCGGAAAGACCGTGCTCGCCCGTGCCATCATCCGCGTCTGCATGGGCGCCCCAGTCGAGGTTCCGAGCCCGACCTTCACCCTGCTCCAGAGCTACGAGGCGAAGGACGTCACCATCCATCATTTCGATCTCTACCGCATCGAGGCGCCCGAGGAAGCCTACGAACTAGGTATCGAGGACGCCTTCGAGGACGATGTCTCGCTCGTCGAATGGCCGGAGCGTATCGCCGGCCTGTTGCCGGCCGGCACGCTCGTCCTGCGCCTGGAACCGGGTCGCGGCGGCGACGGAAGCCGCCGGCTCGCGATCTCGTCCGGGGATCCCGACTGGGTTGCCAGGCTCGCGGGGCTCGACACGTGACCCCGGATGAGGC
The DNA here is from genome assembly GCF_900172325.1 of Oceanibacterium hippocampi. Taxonomy (GTDB): domain Bacteria; phylum Pseudomonadota; class Alphaproteobacteria; order Sneathiellales; family Sneathiellaceae; genus Oceanibacterium; species Oceanibacterium hippocampi. The sequence continues at coordinate 619,388 of NZ_FWFR01000001.1, forward strand.
TGCGATCGAGGGCTTTCTGGCTGAATGCGGCTGGGCCGTCGCCGAGCAGTCGGTGCTGGCCGGCGATGCCTCGAGCCGGCGTTACCGGCGCCTTACGGCCGGCGATGGCCGTCGCCGGATTCTCATGATCGCGCCGGCCGACAGTCCGATCGGCGATTTCCTGACGATCGCAGGGATGCTCCGCGCCGGTGGCTTCAGCGCGCCCGAGGTCGAGGCCGCCGATCCGACGGCCGGACTGGCGCTGATCGAGGATCTGGGCGATGACCTGCTGGCGCGCGCCGTCGATGGCGGTGCCCCGGCGGACGCGCTCTATGGCGCCGCCTGCGACATCGCGGCGGCGTTCGACCGGGTGCCCGGCGCCGATACCTTGCCGGCCTTCGATCCCGCCCACCTGGTCGCGCTCGTCGATCCCTTCGTCAGCGACTACCTGCCGGCGACCGGATTTCGCGGCGATCCCGAGGCGACGCTCGCCGGCTACCGGGACCTCTGGCGGGACCTCGCACCGCTGGCCGACACTCTGCCCCGGCGCTTCCTGCACCGGGATTTCCACGCCGAGAACCTGCTCTGGCTGCCCGACCGCGCCGGGCTGCGCCGGGTCGGCCTGCTCGACTTCCAGGATGCCCGCTTCGGCCCGCCGGCCTATGACCTCGTCTCGCTGCTGCGCGACGCGCGCCGCGACGTCGATCCGACGATGGCCGAGCGTCTCCTGAAGATCTATGCGACGGCTACCGGACTCAATCGTTCCGCATTGGAAACAAGCTTTGCGCTGCTTGTGGTGCATCGCCAGGCGCGGATTCTCGGGATATTCGCCCGCCTCGCCCGGCTGTCCGGAAAGACACGCTATCTGGTACATATCCCCCGGCTCTGGCGCCATATCGAGGCGGCGCTCGGCCATCCGGCGCTGCAACCGCTGGCGACATGGTATGACGCCCATGTCCCGGCGCCGCGCCGTGGCGTGCTTACGGAAGATGCGTTCGTCGGGGAGTAGCGAAACGATGCAGGGCAAGGGACCCGCGCAGGCAATGATTCTGGCCGCCGGACGCGGCGAGCGGCTCCGGCCGCTGACCGATTCGACCCCGAAGCCGCTGGTCCGGCTGGCCGGGCGGCCGGTCATCGACCGGGTGATCGATCGTCTGGTCGCCGTCGGCGTCCGCCGCCTCGTGGTCAATGTCCACCATCTCCCGGACCAGGTGATCGACCATATGGGCAAGCGCGAGACGCCGACCGAGATCATCATATCGGACGAGCGCGACATGCTGCTCGATACCGGCGGCGGGATCGCCCGGGCACGGCACCATTTCGACGGAGAACCCTTCTATGCGGTCAACGGCGACGTCGTCTGGCGCGACGCGCTCGGTGATTCGCTTGCCGCCCTCGCCACTGCATACGATCCGGCGCGGATGGATGCGCTGCTGCTGCTTGTCCCGACCGTTTCCGCCCGGAACTATCAAGGGCGCGGAGACTTCCTGATGGCCCCCGACGGCCGTCTGATCCGCCGTCCCGAACGGAAACTGGCGCCCTTCGTCTATTCCGGCGTGCAGATCCTGTCGCCGGCGCTGTTCGACGGTTGCCCCGACGGCCGCTTCTCGCTCAATCTGCTCTATGACCGGGCGGCCGAGGCGGGCCGGCTGTTCGGCCTGCGCCACGACGGTGACTGGTTCGACGTCGGCACCCCGGAAACCCTCGCCCAGGCGGAGAAGGCACTGACAAGACAATGAGCGGCGAGGCCGAGACGCAGAGACTGGCGCCGTCGGCCGCGGCCCGACCCGCGGCGCGGAACGTCTTCGCGATCCCGGCCCATGTCCCGTTCGTCGATGCGCTGGCGCGCGGCCTGCTCGCCCGGCATGGCGACGATCCGCTGACGCTCTCGCGGGTGACGCTTTTCCTACCGACCCGCCGTGCCCTTCCCGCCCTCCGCTCCGCCTTCCTCCGGCAAATGGACGGCAAGGCGACCCTGCTGCCGCAGATGCGCCCGCTCGGCGACGTCGACGACATGTTCGAGGCGCCTGGTCTGCCGGCGGACGGTCCGGAACTGGCCGATCTGGCGCCGCCGATCTCGCAATTGCGCCGCCTGTTGATGCTGACCCGGCTGGTCCGCGCGCGGCCGCCGTCGCCGGGCTCGGCCCAGGCCGCGGCGCTCGCGGCCTCGCTCGCCCGCCTGCTCGACCAGATGCAGACGGAGGGCCGACGCTTCGACGACCTGGCACGGATCGTCCCGGCCGAGCTTGCCGTTCATTGGCAGGAGATTCTCGAATTCCTGACCATCGTCAGCGCGCGCTGGCCGGAAATCCTTGCCGAGCAGGGACTGACCGATCCGGCCCTGCATCGCGATGCGCGGCTCCGCGCGCTGGCCTCGCGCTGGTCCGCAACGCCGCCCGGAGACCCGGTCTACGCCGCCGGTTCGACCGGTTCGATCCCGGCGACGGCCGCCCTGCTCGGCATCATCGCCGGGCTGCCCGGCGGCGCCGTCGTCCTGCCGGGCCTCGATCGCGGGCTGGACTGGGCCGATGCCGCGCTGATCGCCGCCGACCCGGCTCACCCACAGCATGGCATGGTCAGCCTGCTTGCCGGTTTCGGCATGGCGCCCGAGGAGGTTCGCGACTGGCATCCCTGGCCGGGCGAGGAGCACGGCGCAGGGCGCACGGCGCTGGTCGCCGCGGCTCTCCTTCCGGCGGCGGCGACCGATCGCTGGCGAACGCTCCGGATCGCCGGCGATCCCGGGCTCGACCGGGTCAGCCGAATCGACTGCCCCGGCGCGCGCGAGGAAGCGGCGGTCATCGCCCTGCTGTTGCGCGGGGCGCTGGAAACGCCGGGCCGGACCGCTGCCCTGGTGACCCCCGATCGCGGCCTGGCGCGCCGGGTCGCGGCCGAACTGGCGCGCTGGCAGATCGACATCGACGATTCGGCCGGACAGCCGCTCGCCGCGAGCCCGGTCGGAAGCTATCTCCGGCTGGTCGCGGCGATGGCCGCCGAGCGGGCCGCGCCGGTGACCCTGCTGGCGACGCTCAAGCATCCGCTCGCCGCCGGCGGCGAACGGCCGGCCGATTTCCGGCGCGGCGTTCGATTGCTCGAACGACGGCTGCTGCGTGGCCCGCGTCCGGCGGCCGGTGTCGGGACGCTGCTCACCCTTGCCCGCGAGGATGGCGATGCCGGACGGCTGGTGCCGCAACTCGAACGGCTTGCCGCGGCGCTCGCGCCGCTCGACGACCTGATAGCGCGCCGGACGGTGCCTCTCGGTGCGCTGATCGATGCCCATCTCGCCCTCGCCGAATGGCTCGCCGCGAGCGATCAGGAGGCCGGTGCCGAGCGACTCTGGCGCGGCGACGACGGCGAGACGGCGGCCGATTTCCTGCGCGAGCTGCGCGAGGCGGCCGAGGTCCTGCCCGAGGTCGAGCCCCGGCAATGGCCGGCGCTGTTCGAGGTCCTGCTCGACGGGCAGGTCGTCCGCGCCGCCTATGGCCGGCATCCGCGGCTCTCGATCTGGGGGCCGCTGGAGGCCCGGCTGCAGCAGGCCGACCTGCTGATCCTGGGGGCGCTCAACGAGGGTAGCTGGCCGGCCGAGACGAGCGCCGATCCGTGGTTCAGCGCGCCCATGCGGGCCGCCCTCGGACTGCCGCCGGCGGAGCGCGGGATCGGGCTCGCGGCGCATGACTTCCAGCAGGCGATGGGCGCCCCGGAGGTCGTCCTGACCCGGGCCGAGAAGGTCGATGGCACACCGACCGTGCCGTCCCGCTGGCTGCTCCGCCTCGACATGCTGATGCAGCGGCATGGTCTCCGCTTCGACGAGGTCCGGGCCCGTGACCTGCTCGCCTGGCAGGCCCGACAGGACGCCGCCGATAGCGTGCGCCCGGCCGCGCCGCCGGCGCCCCGGCCACCGGTGGCGGCGCGGCCGACCCGGCTCTCGGTGACCCGGATCGAGGCATGGATGAAGGATCCCTACCAGATCTTCGCCCGCGACATCCTGAAGCTGAAGCCGCTGGACGCGATCGCGGCCGAGCCGGACGCGGCGGCCCGCGGCAGCATCATCCACGATGCCCTCGATCGTTTCGTCGCTGCCTGTCCGGACGTCCTGCCGCCGGATGCCGAGACCCGGCTGCTGGCTCTCGGGCGGGACGCCTTCGGCGCGCTGCTGCTGCGGCCGGCGGTCTGGGGCTTCTGGTGGCCGCGCTATGTCCGCATCGTCCGCTGGTTCGTCGAATACGAGCGGGAGCGCCGCAAGGGCGCGCGAACCCTGGCTACCGAGGTCAAGGGCCGGCTCGAGATCGCGGGCGGCTTCTGCCTGACCGCCACCGCGGACCGTATCGATCGTTTCGATCATGGCACGATATCTATCGTCGACTACAAGACCGGGAGCCCGCCCTCGAAACCGATGGTCGATGCCGGCCTCGCCCCGCAGCTTCCGCTCGAGGCGGCGATCGCCGCGGCCGGCGGCTTCGACGGTATCGAGGCGCTCCCGGCCGAGGAGCTGCTTTATATCCGGCTCGGTGGCGGCGAGCCGCCGGGCGAGGCGCTGCCGGTCAAGAGCCCGACCGACGAGCTCGTCGCGCAGTCGCTCGCCGGGCTCGAACGGCTGGTCGCGCTGTTCGCCGATCCGGCGACGCCCTATCTCTGTCGGCCGCGCCCGGAACTGCCGAATGCCTTCAGCGACTATGATCACCTGGCGCGGGTCCGGGAATGGGCGACGCCGGGCGGCGACGGGAGCGAGGGATGACGATCGAGCAACGGCGCGCCGCCGATCCCGCCTCCTCGGTCTGGGTGTCGGCTTCCGCCGGGTCCGGCAAGACCCGGGTCCTGGTCGACCGCACGCTCCGCCTGCTGCTCGAGGGGGTGGCGCCCGAGCGCATCCTCTGCATCACCTTCACCAAGGCGGCGGCGGCCGAGATGGCGAACCGGCTGAGCGCTGAGCTCGGCCGCTGGACCGCCTGGGACGACGACCGGTTGGGGCAGGAGATCGAGGCGCTGGAAGGCGACCGGCCCGGTCCCGAGCGGCTCGCTTCGGCCCGTCGCCTGTTTGCCCGTGTCCTCGACACGCCCGGCGGGTTGAAACTGCGCACCATTCATTCCTTCTGCGAATCGATCCTTGGACGCTTTCCGGTCGAGGCCGATCTGGCGCCCCATTTCGAGGTCCTTGACGAACGCGGTGCGGCGGAGCTCATGTCCGAATCGCTGGACGGCGTGCTGGCCCGCGCGAAGGACGACCCGGACGGTCGGCTCGGCACGGCGCTCGCCGCGATCAGCGCCCGGGTGAGCGAGCAGGACTTCCATGCGATCGTCCGCGACTTCCTCGGCCAGCGCGGCCGTTTCGGCGGGCAGTTCGCCGACGAACAGGCGCTTGCCGGCTCGGTCGACCGTCTGCGCCGGTATCTCGGCCTGGCGGAGGGCGAAGACGCTGACAGCCTGCGCCGGGACGCCTGCCGGGATGACGCCTTCGATCCGCCGGCGCTCAGGCGTGCGGTCGAGGCGCTTCTGCAGGGCGGCAAGACGGACGGTGAACGGGCCGCCGCGATGGCCGACTGGCTCGCCGCCGACACCGAGGGCCGGCTCGACCGGCTCGACGGCTATCTCGACCAGTTCTTCACCCGGGCCGGCGCCGCGCGCGCCAGGCTTGCCACCGCCGGCGCGCTCAAGGCCGATCCGGGCGTCGCGGACATCCTGTCGACCGAACTCGCCCGGCTGGAGACCCTCCGGGAACGGTTGCGGGCGGCTTCCGTCTTCGCCTCTAGCGCGGCGTTGCTCGAACTCGGCGCCACGATCGTCCGGCTGTACGAGGCCGAGAAGAGCCGCCTCGCCCGCCTCGACTTCGACGACCTGATCCTGAAAACGCGCGACCTTCTGGCCCATCCGGGACGGGCCCCCTGGGTGCTCTTCAAGCTCGACGGCGGCCTCGATCACGTGCTGATCGACGAGGCCCAGGATACCAGCCCGGCGCAATGGGAGATCGTCCAGCATCTGGTCGAGGAATTCTTTGCCGGCGAGGGCGTTCGCGGCACCGAACGCACGCTGTTCGTCGTCGGCGACGAGAAGCAGTCGATCTATTCCTTCCAGGGCGCCGACCTGGCCGCCTTCGAGGCGCGCCGGCGCTTCTTCTCCGATCGGGTGCGCGAGGCCGCGCAGCGCTGGGACGAGGTCCCGCTCAGCCGCTCCTTCCGTTCGATCCCGGTCGTGCTCGATCTCGTCGACCGCTGTTTCGAGCCCGCTGCCGTGCGCGAGGGCGTGATCGCCCGTGGCGACTGGGTCCGCCATGTCGCCCATCGCGCGACCGATGGCGGGCTGGTCGAGCTCTGGCCGCCGGTGGTGCCGGGGCCGGCCACCCCGACCGAGCCCTGGGCACCGCCGCTGGAACAGCAATCGGCGCGCTCGGCCGACGCGGTGCTCGCCCGCCGTATCGCCGAGCGGATCCGGGGTTGGCTCGAGAGCGGCGAGCCGTTGGCCGCCAAGGGTCGCCCGGTGCAGCCGGGTGACATCATGATCCTGGTGCGCCGGCGCAGCGCCTTCTTCGAAGAGATGGTGCGCGCCCTGAAGCTTGCGCGGGTGCCGGTCGCCGGCGCCGATCGCATGGTGCTGACCGAACAGCTCGCGGTCATGGATCTCCTGTCGCTCGCCCGCTTCCTGCTGCTGCCGGAGGACGAATTGTCGCTGGCCGAGGTCCTGAAGGGTCCGCTTGTCGGCTTCGATGACGATGCGCTGTTCGACCTCGCCTACGGGCGGACCGGGAAGCTCTGGCCGACCCTCGTCGGCCGGCGGGAGGAACGGCCGGATTTCGGCGCCGCGCACGACCTCCTCGCCGGACTTCTGGCACGCGTCGACTACGATCCGCCCTTCGAGCTGTTCGCTCGCCTGCTCGGTGCCGGCGGCGGGCGTCGACGCCTGCTCGCCCGGCTCGGTCCAGAGGCGAACGATCCGATCGACGAATTCCTCAACCTGGCGCTGCTCTACCAGCGCCGGGAAACGCCGTCGCTGCAGGGCTTTCTGCACTGGATCGAGGCCGGCAGCGCCGACGTCAAGCGCGACCTGGAACAGGGCCGGAACGAGGTCCGCGTGCTTACCGTGCATGGCGCCAAGGGCCTGCAGGCGCCGATCGTCTTCCTGCCCGACACATGCGGGACGCCGCCGCACGATCCGCGCCTGCTCTGGGACCATTTCGAGGGCCGCCCGGTGATGCTCTGGCCGGTCAGGAGTGCCGACCGGGATGTCCGTGCGACCGCCTTGATCGAGCAGTCACGGACGGCCCGCGACGAGGAATACCGGCGGCTCCTGTATGTCGCGATGACGCGGGCCGAGGACCGGCTCTATGTCTGCGGCTGGGAAGGCAAGCGCGGCCGGCAGGAGGGCTGCTGGTACGACCTGATCGCGCCGGCCTTCGATACCGCCCGGACGGAAGAGCTGACGCTGCCCTCCGGCGATACGGTGCGCCGGATCACCCAATCGCAAAGCCGCGAGATCGAGGGGTCCGGGGCCGCGGACGAGGTTGCCGAGGCGGCACCGATGCCGGACTGGATCGACCGGTTGCCGGCGGCGGAACCGCGGCCGAGCCGGCCGCTGGCGCCGTCGCGAAGCCCGTCGGCCGAGCGCGCGGCGCGGTCCCCGGTCGGCGCGGAATCCGAGCGTCGTTTCCGTCGCGGCCGGATCGTCCATACCCTGCTGGAGCGGCTGCCCGAACTGCCGGCGGAGACGCGTGCCGAGGCGGCGGCGCGCTGGCTGGCGATGCCCGGGCACGGTCTCGACGGGGACGAACGGCGCGAGATCGCCGACGAGGTGCTGGCCATCCTTGGCGCCGCCGAGTTCGCGCCGCTGTTCGCGGCCGGCAGCCGGGCCGAGGTGCCACTGATCGGGCTGGTTGGCGGCGAAGTGGTCGCCGGCCAGGTCGACCGCATCGTTGTCGAGGCGGAACAGATCCTGATCGTCGACTACAAGAGCAACCGGCCATCGCCGCGGCGGATCGAGGACGTGCCAGCGCTGTATCTCCGCCAGATGGCGCTATACAGGGCGTTGCTGGGGGAAATCTATCCCGGCCGGCGGATCCGCTGCCTGCTGCTCTGGACCGACGCGCCGCATCTCATGGAACTGCCGGCGGACCGTCTCGCGAGCGCCCTCCCTTGACCTCGCGGGGGGGCGCCCATAGATTCGCATGACAGCCGGGCTGACCGGCTCCGGTAATGACGGCGCAGGCCGCGAGAGAGGACGACATGACCACCCAACACGTCAGCGATGGATCGTTCGAAGACGACGTCCTGAAGGCGAAGGGCGCGACCCTGGTTGATTTCTGGGCGGAATGGTGCGGCCCCTGCCGCCAGATTGCCCCGTCGCTGGACGAGATCGCGACCGAGATGAACGGCAAGCTGACGCTCGCCAAGATCAATATCGACGACAACCCGATGACGCCGAGCCGCTATGGCGTGCGCGGCATCCCGACTTTGATGCTGTTCAAGGACGGGCAGGTTGCCGGCACCAAGGTCGGTGCGTTGCCGAAGAGCAAGATCGTCGAGTGGATCGAATCGGTTCTCTGACCGGTTCCCGGCCAAAGCCGTGACAATCCATCAGACAGACGACGCCGCGGCGGGAAGCCGCGGCGTCTTTCGTTTCGACCCGGTGACCCTGGCAAGCGAGTTTTCCCGATGACCCAGCGACCTGGATGGCCGGATCCCGAAGCCGGCCGGCGGGCCGCCGAGGCTTACCTGGCGGAACATCCGGACCTCGAGACCGTCGAACTGATCGTCGTCGACAACAACGGTTTGCTGCGCGGCAAGCGCGTCGGGCCCGATCGCCTCGTCTCGGTGATGAGCGAGGGGATGCGGTTGCCGGGCTCGATCTTCGCCCTCGACGTGACCGGCGAGAACGTGACCGGCACGGGCCTGATCTGGGCGGTCGGCGATGCCGATCACCCGGTGCTGCCGGCGGACGGCGCCGTCCGGCCGGTGCCCTGGGCGAGCTTCCCGACCGCCCAGGTCCTGATGACCATGATCGACGACGACGGCACGCCGTTCCATGCCGACCCGCGCCAGACCCTGTGCCGGGTCGTCGAGCATTACACCGAGATGGGCCTGACGCCCGTGATGGCGCTTGAGCTCGAATTCTACCTGCTGGACAAGGAACGCGGCCCCGACGGCCGGCCGCAGCCGCCGCGTTCGCCGCACACCGGGCGGCGGGAACATGCGATCCAAGTCTACAGTCTCGACGATCTCGACGCCTTCGCCGAACTCTGGCGCGATATCTCGCGCGCGGCGCGGGCCCAGGATGTCCCGGCCGATACGGTGGTCTCGGAATATGCCCCGGGCCAGTACGAGTTCAACCTGAAGCATGTCGCCGATCCGGTCGCGGCGGCCGATCACGCGGTGCTGCTGAAGCGCATCATCGTCGAAACCGCCTGGCGTCACGGCGTCGAGGCGAGCTTCATGGCCAAGCCTTACGTGGAGCTCGCCGGTTCGGGCATGCACCTGCATATGAGCGTGCTGGACGAACAGGGCCGGAATGTCTTCGACGGCACCGGATCGAAGGCCGACGAACTGATCGCGCCGACGCTGGCGCATGCCATCGGGGGCCTGCAGAAGGGCATGCCGGAATCGATGGCGGTCTTCGTGCCGAACGTGAATTCCTTCCGACGCCTGCAGCCCGGCTCCTACGCGCCGCTCGCGCCGACCTGGGGGATCGACAACCGCACGGTGGCGCTGCGCGTGCCCTCCGACGGCGGGCTGGCCCGCCGGGTCGAGCATCGCGTCGCCGGTGCCGATGCCAATCCCTATCTGGCGACCGCCGCGGTGCTGGCCGCCGCTCACCGCGGCATCACCGAGGAGATCGAGCCGAGCGAACGCATCGCCGGAAATGCCTACGAGCAGGTTCCGCCCAGCCTGCCGACGACCTGGCCGGAGGCCCTGGCGGCCTATGACCGGGGCGAGATCCTGCCGGAGTATTTCGGACGGGAGCATTGCAGCGTCTTCTCGGCCTGCAAGCATTTCGAGCGCCACAAGTTCGAGGCGATCATCACCGACCTCGAATATCGCTGGTATTACGGCTGCATCTGATCGTTGGCGCGGAGCACCCGCCCGGCAAGGTAGAGCGAACCCGCGATCAGGACGCGCGGCGCCGGGCCGCCGGCATGTGCGGCGGCAATCCGCCCGAGCGCCGATTCGACGTCGTCCGCCGGCACCATTGCAAGACCGGCCTCGCGGCCATGGCGGGCCAGCTCGTCCGGCGGCGTGCTGGCAGCCTCGCCCTCGATCGGAACCGCGTAGGCGCTTTCGGCGAGGCCGCTGAAATGGCGGAGGAAGCCCTGGCGGTCCTTGACCTGCAACATGCCGGCGATCAGGTGGAACGGGCGCGGATCGCGCCCCTGGATGTCCCGGAACAGGGTTTCCAGCACGTTGCCGGCATCCGGGTTATGGCCGCCGTCGAGCCAGAGCTCGGCGCCCGCCGGTAACCGATCGAGGAGCGGCCCCGACGCCAGGCGCTGCATGCGGGCCGGCCATTCGACGCCGGCCAGTCCCTGCCGGCGAGCCCGGTCATCGACCGAATAGCCTTCCAGGCAGTCGAGAACGGCAAGCGCGATGCCGGCGTTGCCAAACTGGTGCCGGCCGAGCAGGCCGGGCGGCGGATAGCCGGTCGCGTGGTCGCCGTTGCGGTAGACGAAACCGTCAGCCGTCGCCTCGACCTCCCAGTCGGCTCCGCAAACATGGAGCGGCGCGCCGCGCCTGGCGGCCTGCTCGCGGATCACGGCAAGGGCGTCCTTGACCTGCGGCCCGACGATCGACGGCACGCCGGCCTTCAGGATGCCGGCCTTCTCGAAGGCGATCTGCGCCAGCGTGTCTCCCAGATAGTGCTGGTGGTCGAGCGAGATCGGCGTGAGCGCGGTCGCGGCCGGGCGGGCGATCACGTTGGTCGCGTCGAGGCGGCCGCCGAGGCCGGTTTCCAGCAGCAGGATATCGGCCGGGTGATCGGCGAAGGCGTCGAAGGCGGCCGCCGTCGTGATCTCGAAGAAGGTGATCGGCGCGTCGCCGTTGACCGCCTCGCAGCGGGCGAGCCGGGCGCTCAGCGCCGCCTCGTCGATCAGCGTGCCGGCGAGCCGGATGCGCTCGTGGAAGCGGACCAGGTGCGGCGAGATATAGACATGGACGCGATAGCCGGCAGCCTCCAGCATGGCGCGGAGGTAGGCGATGACCGAGCCCTTGCCGTTGGTGCCGGCGACATGGACAACCGGCGGCAGTCGCCTCTCGGGATTCCCGAGACGGTCGAGAAGCCGCCACAGGCGTTCCAGCGAAAGGTCGATGACCTTGGGGTGAAGGGTCAGGAGCCGGGCGAGGATCCGGTCACTTTCGAAGGTCGGTCTTGCCGTCGGCGTCACTGCCGCCCTCCGTCGCGCCAGCGCCCGCGTTGTCGGCTTTCCCGGTCTCGGCGACCGTCTTGTCGCCGGCCTTCCTGGTGGCGGCGGTGGGCGCCGGAATGTCGAGCTCGTTGCCACCCGACGGCGCGGGCGCGATCGCCTTCTCCTCGGTCTGCTTCGCCGGTTTTGGCGCCGGCGTCGTCACGGTCTCGGTGACCGGAACCGTCAGCAGGACGATCAGCCGGATCAGCGTGTCGCGCAGGTCCTGGCGATGCACGACCATGTCGACCATGCCGTGCTCCAGCAGATACTCCGCGCGCTGGAAGCCTTCCGGCAGCTGCTCGCGGATCGTCTGTTCGATCACCCGGGGGCCGGCGAAGCCGATCAGCGCGCCCGGTTCCGCGATATGGACATCGCCGAGCATGGCATAGGAGGCGGTCACGCCGCCGGTCGTCGGGTCGGTCAGCACGACGATGAAGGGCAGCCCGGCCTCCTTGACGATACTGACGGCAATCGTCGTCCGCGGCATCTGCATCAGCGACAGGATGCCTTCCTGCATGCGCGCCCCGCCGGCGGCGGCAAAGACGATCAGCGGCGCCTGCTGCTTGACGGCGGTCTCGGCGGCAACGACCAGCGCCTCTCCGGTGGCGATACCCATCGAGCCGCCCATGAAGGCGAAATCCTGCACCGCGATCACTGCCCGGGCACCACCCATCCGGCCGTGCGCGACAAGTACCGCGTCGGATTCCCCGGTCTTGGCGCGCGCCTCCTTCAGGCGGTCGGTATAGCGCTTGGAATCGCGGAACTTGAGGGGGTCGGCCGGCACCTCCGGCAGCTCGACCCGCTCATAGGCGGCATCGTCGAACAGCGCCTCGAAGCGGGCCTTGGCGCCGATCCGCATGTGATGGCCGCAATGATGGCAGACGAACTGGTGCTCCTCGAGTTCGCGCCGATAGATCATGGACGCGCATTTCGGGCATTTGTCCCAGAGATTGTCCGGCGTTTCCCGGCGTTGGCCGAGGCTCCGGATGCGGGGCAGGACGGTGCTGGTAAGCCAGTTCATCGGTTCGTTCCTATTCGCCAGCGACGGCGCGTTTGTCGGTGCGGGCGCCACGGACGCCATCGGCGAGCTCGGCGACGAGGCCGAGCAGCGCCTTGAGGCCGGCCTCCGCCGTGGCGCCGTTGGCGAACTTCTCGACCAGCGCGCTGCCGACCACGGCGGCGTCGGCGAATCGGGCGATGGCGGCCGCCTGTTCGGCGCTGCGGATGCCGAAGCCGACGCCGATCGGCAGGTCGGTATGGCGGCGGATCTCGGCGATCCGCGCCGCGACCTTGCCGCTATCGGGAGCGGCGGCACCGGTGATGCCGGCGATCGAGACATAATAGAGGAAGCCCGAGGTGTTCGTGAGGACCCGGGGCAGACGCTTCTCGTCGGTCGTCGGGGTCGCCAGACGGATGAAATTGAGGCCGGCGCGAAGCGCGGGAATGCACAGTTCGTTGTCTTCCTCAGGCGGCAGGTCGACGACGATCAGGCCGTCGACGCCGGCCGTCCGGGCGGCGTCGAGGAAGGCTTCGACGCCGTAGGAATAGATCGGGTTGAAGTAGCCCATCAGGACGATCGGGGTGTCGTCGTCCCCGGCCCGGAAGTCACGAACGAGGTCGAGGGTCCGCCGCAGCGTCGCGCCGGACTTGAGGGCCCGCAGGTTGGACGCCTGGATGGCCGGCCCGTCGGCCATCGGATCGGTAAAGGGCATGCCCATCTCGATGAGGTCGGCGCCGGCCGCGGGCAACCCCTTCAGGAGCGCCGCCGAGGTCGCGTGATCCGGGTCGCCGGCGGTGACGAAGGTAACGAGCCCGGCCCGGCCCTCGGCCTTCAGCGCGGCAAAGCGCCGTTCGATCCGTGTCTCGCTCATATCGTGGTCCCCAGAGCCTCGGCGATCGTGAAGATGTCCTTGTCCCCGCGACCGCACAGATTCATGACCATCAGGTGGTCGCCCGGCAGCGTCGGCGCGAGCTTGATGACATGGGCGAGCGCGTGCGAGGGCTCGAGTGCGGGCAGGATGCCCTCGAGCCGGCTGAGCAGCTGAAAGGCCTCGAGCGCCTCCTTGTCGGTCGCGGAGACATAGGTGACCCGGCCGGTATCGTGCAGCCAGGCATGCTCGGGCCCGATGCCCGGATAGTCGAGTCCCGCGGAGATCGAATGTGCCTCGGCGATCTGGCCGTCGTCGTCCTGCAGCAGGTAGGTCCGGTTGCCGTGCAGGACGCCGGGCCTGCCGCCGGTGAGCGAAGCCGCATGCGCGCCGCTTTCGAGCCCGTGCCCGGCCGCCTCGACGCCGTAGATCGCCACGTCGGGATCGTCCAGGAAGGGGTGGAACAGCCCCATCGCGTTCGAGCCGCCGCCGATGCAGGCGACGAGGCTGTCGGGAAGCCGGCCTTCGCGCGCCTGCATCTGCTCGCGCGTCTCGTTGCCGATCACCGCCTGGAAATCACGCACCATGGCCGGGTAGGGATGTGGCCCGGCGACCGTGCCGATGATGTAGAACGTGTCGTCGACGTTGGTCACCCAGTCGCGCAGCGCCTCGTTCATCGCGTCCTTCAGGGTGCGCGAGCCCGAGGTGACCGAGCGGACCTCGGCGCCCAGCAGGCGCATGCGGAAGACGTTCGGCTTCTGCCGCTCGATGTCGGTCTCACCCATGTAGATGACGCAGGGCAGTCCGAAGCGCGCCGCCACGGTGGCGGTCGCCACGCCGTGCTGGCCGGCGCCGGTCTCGGCGATGATCCGGCGCTTGCCCATGCGGCGGGCAAGCAGGATCTGCCCCATGCAGTTGTTGATCTTGTGGGCGCCGGTGTGATTGAGCTCGTCGCGCTTCATGTAGATCTTGGCGCCGCCGAGATGTTCGGTGAGCCGTTCGGCGAAATAGAGCGGCGAGGGCCGCCCGACATAATGGGCGAGATAGTCGTCGAGCTCGGCCTGGAAGGACGGGTCGGCCTGCGCGGCCTCGTAGGCCTCTTCCAGTTCGAGGATCAGCGGCATCAGTGTTTCGGCAACGAAACGACCGCCATACATGCCGAAATGCCCGGTTTCGTCGGGCCCGGCACGGAAGGTGTTGGGATTGTTCATCGTCGCTCCGTTCAGCGCCGCGCCGAGCCGTCGGCGTTGCGCACCTGTTCAACAAACTTCCGGATCAGGGCCGGGTCCTTCCGGCCCGGCGCCGTTTCCACGCCCGACGAGACATCGACCGCCGTGGCATGCGCGATGCGGATCGCATCGCCGACATTGTCGACCGTGAGTCCGCCCGACAGCATCCAGTCCGCGCCGGCGAAACTGCCGAGGAGATGCCAGTCGAACGCGACGCCATTGCCGCCGGGCAGGGCATCGGCGAGGGTCTTCGGCGGTTTCGCGTCGAAGATAAGCCGGTCGGCGACGCCGGAATAGGCCTTCGCCTGGTCAAGGTCGGCGGCGGTGGCGATCTTCAGGGCCTTCATCACCGGCAGGCCGAACCGGGCCTTGATCGCGGCGACCCGGGCCGGGCTTTCGGAACCGTGCAACTGCAGGAGGTCGAGGTCGAGACGATCGAGAACCGCGGCGATCGCCGCATCATCGGGATCGACGAACAGGCCGACGCGCCTGACCGTCGCCGGCAGCCGGGCGGCCAGCTCGCGCGCCTGGTCCGGGGTCACCGCCCGTGGCGAGGGCGGATAGAAGACGAAACCGACAAGATCGGCGCCGGCTGCCGCTGCGTCGATAGCCGCGCCGTCCGTCAGGCCGCAGATCTTGATTTCGACGCTCATCGGGTCAGGCCGCCGGCCGCAGCGCCTGGCAGATCGCGCGCGCCGCCGCCGGCGGGTCCTCCGCCGCCGTGATCGGCCGGCCGATGACCAGATAGTCCGCGCCGCCGGCCAGCGCGGCTTCGGGCGTCATGACCCGCTTCTGGTCGTCGGCGATGCTGTTCGAGGGGCGGATGCCCGGCACCACTAGCTTGAAGTCGGGGCCGCAGGCGCCGCGCAGGCGGCCGATCTCGTGCGGGCTGCAGACGGCGCCGTCGACGCCGCAATCCAGCGCCAGTCGGGCCAGTCGCTCGGCAAGGTCGCCGCTGTCGAAAGCGAACCCGACGGCCTTCAGGTCCGCGTCGTCAAGGCTCGTCAGGACCGTGACGGCGATGATCCGGGGCCGGGAAGGGCCGAAGGCGGCGGCGGCCTCGACTGCCGCGCGAAGCATCGCCGGTCCGCCCGAGGCATGCACCGTGATCAGGGTGGGGCGGAGCCGCGCTGCGGCGGCGCGCACGGCGCCGGCCACCGTGTTCGGAATGTCGTGCAACTTGAGATCGAGGAACAGCGGCAGGCCCTGGCCCGCCTCCTCGACGCCTGCCGGGCCGTTCGCGGCGAAGAATTCCTTGCCGAACTTCAGGCCGCCGACTTCGGCGCGCAGACTCGCGGCAAGCGCCCGGGCACTCGCGATGTCGTCGCGATCGATGGCGCAGAAGACCGGATTGTTCGTCATCTGGAGCATGGCGGCGTTATAGCAGATCGTGCGGCTTGTACACCATGCAATGGGCGTCGTTTTCGCCCGCTTTCGCGTCTTGCCGTCAGGCGGCGCCGGAACGGGCGGTGAGCTGCAGCGTTTCGGACTGTTCGGCGGCGCGGACCGCCTTCGCAGCTGCCTCCCGGCGGGCCTGTTCCTCGCGCAGCCGGGTGACCTCGGTTTCCAGCCGCTCGATCGCCGCCTGCCGGCGCTTCGCGGTCAGCTTGGCGCGGAAGGCGGACAGCCAGAAGGCCGGCCCGGCGATCAGCAGGCCGAGCAGGACGCCGCCGAGCAGCACGTAATAGAGCGGCAGTTCGAGCATGTAGGGCAGGGGGTCGAGGCTGACCGTCACGGCGGCCCGGTTGGCGATCGCGAAGGCGGCGGCCACGATGGCCACCGGCAGGACCACAACGATGGTGACAAGTTTCACGGGCGACTCCCGGATTGCTGGATGGCGGCAGCGACGGTCATCGCGCCGCTCTGGTCTTCGTCGTCGACCCGGTCTTTGCCGGCCTAGTTCTCGTCGTCGGTATTCAGCCGCTCGCGGAGATCCTTGCCGGCCTTGAAGAACGGCACGTGCTTCTCGGCGACCTGAACTGCCTCGCCGGTTCGCGGGTTCCGGCCTACACGGGGCGGTCGTTCCTTCACCGAGAAAGCCCCGAAGCCGCGCAATTCGACCCTGTCGCCGCGAGACAGCGCATCAGCGATTTCCTCGAAGACCGTCGTGACGATCCGTTCGACGTCCCGCTGGAACAGGTGCGGATTGCGCGAGGCCAGTCTGGCAATCAGCTCCGATTTGATCATCCTACTGGGCCCCAATACGGTCACGTCGATCGTACAAGACTACCGCCGCTTGTGCAGACGGGATTACTTTCAGTCTACGATCGGAAGGTCAGGGTGCCAAACGGAGACCAGTCCGTCAAGGGTAAGCCGTTCAGTTAAAAACGATTTTCCGGTTACCTTGCCGACCAGACGGTCGACGATCGCCTCCGGCTCCAGATAGGAGACGCCGCGGCTCGGCAGCGATGTCGAGATGTCATGCTCGGATGCCAGCCAGTCGCGCGCCTCGCGCTCGCCGCCGATGGCGTCGATCAGGTCCGCCTGCAGGGCGCCGCGACCGATGAAGACCTGGCCGTTCGCGAGGCGGCGGGCGGTCGCGAGATCGAAGGGCCGGCGTGTCGCGACGAGGCCGACGAACCATTCGTGGGTCTGGTCGATCAGCGACTGGGTCGCCACGCGGGCGAGCGGCGAGAGCGGCTTGACCGGTGACGGTTCGCCCTTGAGCGGGCCGGAGGTGAGCTGTTCGGCCCGTATGCCAAGCGTCTCCAGTAACTCGGAGAATTCCGCGAACTGCATCAGCACGCCGATCGAGCCGGTCAGCGAGCTTTCGCCGGCGAACACGCGGTCGGCGGCAATCGCCGCCATGTAGCCGGCCGAGGTGCCAAGTGTGCCGATGACAGCGACAACGGGCTTGTTCTCGGCGACCCGGCGCAGGCCCTGGTAGAGCCGTTCGCCGCCATAGGTCGAGCCGCCGGGCGAATTGATGTGAACGAGCAGGGCGCGCGCGTTGTCGTTGTTGCGCACCGCCTCCAGCGCGGCGTCGAGGCGCGGATCCTCGACGATCACCCCTTCGACGGAAAGGCGGGCGACATGCGCCCGCCCCAATCCGTCAACATTGACGAAGCTGCCGCTGGCATAGACGACCAGGGCGATACCGATGACGACCGCGAGCAACCGCCAGATCGACAGGCGCCGCTTGAGGCGGCGCCTGTCCACGATCGCATCGGATTCGAGGGACATGCCCTGCTCCGTCAGTGCGTCGGCCGGGTTTCAGGAGAGGTCAGGAATTGTCCTCGCCATCGCCCTGGTCCTTGTCCTGGTTGGCACGGCGCATGGCCGCGCCCAGGATCTCGCCGAGGCTGGCCCCGGAATCGGACGAGCCGTACTGTGCCACTGCTTCCTTCTCGTCAGCGACCTCACGGGCCTTGATCGAGAGCGTGAAGCGACGGGACTTGGGGTCGATCTGGGTGATCTTGGCATCGACCTTGTCGCCGACCGCGTAACGCTCCGGACGCTGCTCGGAACGATCGCGGGAGAGCTCGGCCTTGCGGATGAAGCCCTGCAGCGAATCGCCGACCATCACCTCGATACCGTTCTCCTGAACCTGCGAAACGGTGCCGGTCACCACGTCGCCACGCTTGTAGTGGGCGGCGTCGGCGAACGGATCGCCGTCAAGCTGCTTGATGCCGAGCGAGATGCGCTCCTTGTCGACATCGACGTCCAGGACCTTGGCGCGCACGGTGTCGCCCTTGGCGAACTGCTTGATCGCTTCCTCGCCCGACAGGTTCCAGTCGATGTCGGACATGTGCACCATGCCGTCGAGGCCTTCTTCCAGACCGACGAACAGACCGAACTCGGTGATGTTCTTGATCTTGCCCTCGATCACGGTATTGGCCGGGAAGCGGTCGACGAAGCTCTCCCACGGGTTGTCCATGCACTGCTTGAGGCCGAGGCTGATGCGGCGCTTCGCCGGATCGACCTCGAGCACCTGCACTTCGACTTCCTGGCTGGTCGAGACGATCTTGCCCGGATGGACGTTCTTCTTGGTCCAGCTCATCTCGGACACGTGGACGAGGCCCTCGACGCCCGGCTCCAGCTCCACGAATGCGCCGTAATCGGTGATGTTGGTCACGCGGCCCTTGAAGCGGGTCGCCACCGGATACTTCGCCTCGATGCCGTCCCACGGATCGGCTTCGAGCTGCTTCATGCCCAGGCTGATGCGCTGCGTCTCGCGGTTGAGGCGGATGACCTGAACCTTGACGGTCTGGCCGATCGCCAGCGCCTCGGTCGGGTGATTGACGCGGCGCCAGGAGATGTCGGTGACATGGAGCAGGCCGTCGACACCGCCGAGATCGACGAATGCGCCGTAGTCGGTGATGTTCTTGACGACGCCTTCCAGGACCTGGCCTTCCTCGAGGCTGGAAACCAGCTCGGAGCGGGCCTCGGCACGGGATTCCTCGAGCACCGCGCGGCGCGAGACCACGATGTTGCCGCGCCGGCGATCCATCTTGAGGATCTGGAAGGGCTGCGGGATGTTCTTTAGCGGGGTGATGTCACGCACCGGCCGGACGTCGACCTGGCTGCCCGGCAGGAACGCAACGGCGCCGGAGAGGTCGACGGTGAAGCCGCCCTTGACGCGGCCGAAGATCTGGCCCTCGACACGCTCGTTGGCGTTGAACGCCTTCTCAAGCTTCTCCCAGGCTTCCTCGCGGCGTGCCTTGTCGCGCGACAGAACGGCCTCGCCCTGGGCGTTCTCGATTCGCTCGAGATAGACCTCGACAACGTCGCCGGCCTTCAGCTCGGCATCCTTGCCCGCGGTCCAGAACTCGCGAAGCGGAACGCGACCCTCGGACTTCAGGCCGACATCGATGACGGCGAGATCATTCTCGATCGCGACGATCGTGCCCTTAACGACGGTACCTTCCAAGCTTTCCTGGGCACCATAGGATTCGTCGAGCAGCGCCGCGAAATCTTCAGTGGAAAAGGGGACTTCTTCAGCCGTGGCTGGCGAATTTGACATGCGTTTTCCCTAGGTGGCTCGCCCCTTGTCATGAGCATCGGGCAACCGGTCCAACCGGCGGGCGAGCGGCCTCTTCATCATCCCGGCCATCTATATGGCCCGTGCGGGACGGCAGGTTAAAATATGCCCCGGCACGATCGGGGCCATGTGAATGCGTGCGGGACCGGCGATTCAGCTACCCGAACCGCTGCCCACACGCGCCAGTTTTCGCGAAACGACCGCGATCGCTTCACTTTCGGCGCTTTCTATATCCAATTTCGTGGTGTCAAGCAAGTAAGCGTCGGGCGCCTGGCGAAGCGGTGCCGCGGCACGCCCCGCATCGCGACGGTCGCGCTCGGCAAGGTCGGCGGCGACCTGTTCCAGCGTACCCGGCAGGCCGCGCGCCTGCAATTCCTCGTGACGCCGGCGGGCGCGCGCCTCGATGCTCGCGGTCACGAACAGCTTGGCATCCGCGTCGGGGCAGATCACCGTGCCGATGTCGCGGCCGTCCAGAACGGCGCCCGGCGGCTTCGCCGCGAAGCGCCGCTGGAAGTCGATCAGGGCGGCCCGGACGCCGGGCATGGCGGCGACGATGCTTGCCGCCTGGCCGGTTTTCTCGTGGCGGAGCGCCGCGTCGTCGAGGTCGGGATCCTCGAGTGCCGCCGCTGCCGCGACCGCAGCCGATTCGTCGGTCGGGTCGGTGCCGGCCCGCAGCAGGGCGAGTGCCACCGCGCGGTAGAGCGCGCCGGTGTCCAGGTGACGCAGGCCGAAATGTCGCGCAAGGCCGCGGGCCAGCGTGCCCTTGCCGGCGGCAACCGGTCCGTCGACCGCGATGATCATGTCCGGATGTCGGCGCCGACGCTGTTCATCAGCGCGACGAAGCCGGGGAAGCTGGTATCGATCATCGCCGCGTCGTTGACCGTGACGGCGGCTTCCGCGGCGCTGCCGAGGACGAGGAAGGACATGGCGATCCGGTGATCGAGATGGCTTTCGATCGCCGCGCCACCCTTCGGCGGCCGGGCCCGGCCATGCACGGCAAAGCCGTCGTCGAATTCCTCGACCTCGACGCCGGCGGCCCGGAGGCCGGCGGCCATTGCCGCGATCCGGTCGCTTTCCTTGACCCGGAGCTCGCCGATCCCGCGCATGGTCGTCGTTCCCTCGGCGAATGCCGCAGCCACGCTGAGTACCGGATATTCGTCGATCATGGTCGCCGCCCGTTCCGGCGGCACGGTGACGCCCCGAAGCGCGCCGCCGCGGACACGGATGTCGCCGACGAGCTCGCTGCCCTGCTCGTCGATCCCCAGGATCTCGATATCGGCACCCATCTCTTTCAGCGTCCGGAACAGCCCGTCGCGCAGCGGATTGAGGCAGATCCCGCGGACCATGAGTTCCGAACCCGGCCGCAGGCAGGCGGCGACGATCGGAAAGGCGGCGGACGACGGATCGCCCGGCACGGCGATTGCCCGGCCCTGCAATTCAGGCTGTCCGTCGAGGCTGACGGCAATCGCGCCATCCGCCTGCTCGGCAACCTCCACGGTCGCACCGAAATGCCGCAACATGCGCTCGGTATGATCGCGGCTCGGCCGGCTTTCGATGACCGTCGTCCTGCCCGGCGCGGCCAGCGCGGCGAGCAGGATCGCGGATTTGATCTGGGCTGATGCGACCGGCGTCCGGTAGTCGATCGGAAGCGGCTCGCCGCAGCCATCGATGACCAGCGGCAAGCGTCCTTCCGAACGCGAAACGATCCTTGCGCCCATTTGCTCGAGGGGCTCCGTAACGCGCCGCATGGGGCGGCGGCGGAGGGAAGCGTCGCCGGTGAAGAAGACGCGATGCGGTTGACCCGTGACAGCGCCCATCAGCAGCCTGACGCCGGTGCCCGAATTGCCGAGGTCGAGCACCTGGTCCGGTTCGGCAAGGCCGCCGACCCCGCGCCCGAAGACTCGCCAGGAACCGGGGCCGAGACGTTCGACCTCGGCGCCGAGAGCGGCCATCGCGGCGGCGGTCGCGTGCACGTCCTCGCCCTCGAGCAGGCCCTCGATGCGGGTCTCGCCGACTGCCATGCCGCCGAGGATCAGCGCGCGGTGCGAAATCGACTTGTCGCCGGGTACGGTGATGTCGCCCTTCAGGGTCGCCGCGGGGTGGGCCGTCAGCGTTGCGGAGCTCTTGTGAGGCACGTCGAATCCGGAAATTTGCGGGTATCGGCCCAACCGTTCGGGGTCAGGCCACAATTCCTGTTGACAGAGCCGAGCGCTTTACCACAATCCCGCAACTCTCGCCAGCCCGTGCGGCGGGGACAGGACGGCATGGCGCATTGATCCGGTCGGGGCCGTCGGCATCAGGACGGTCGCTCGCGTCACAGGCGGTCGATGGTGTCCGGTTTGTAGTTGCCGGTTTACTGAATTGGAACGCGAGGCAGTAATGGCGAAACCTGAATGGGGAATCAAACGACGCTGCGGAGGCTGCAGTGCCGCCTTCTACGATTTCGGCAAGAGCCCGATTGTCTGCCCGAAATGCGGTGTCCCCTATGTTGACGAGTCGCCGTTGCGCTCCCGGCGCAAGGGTGCCGAAGCGAAATCGAAGCCGGCGGCCGAACTGAAGCCGAAGGCGAAGAAAGTGGCCCCGGAGGCCGACGACGACGACGATGATGATTTCGACGCCCTCGATGTGGATGTCGATATCGAGGATGAGGACGAGGACGACGACGCACTGCTGGCCGACGACGAGGACGACGATGTCAGCGACATCGTTCCCGGCAAGGCATCGGGGGATCAGGAGGACAAGGTCTGAGGGGCGGCGCGGGCGACGAATTTTTCGCCGGCCGATGCAAGATTGATCTTGAATCGGCCGCGTCCCGCGCCTAGTTTCTCGGCTCGCCCGACCGCCTTGGCGGCGGGCCTCCTCTGGGGCCATAGCTCAGTTGGGAGAGCGCTTGAATGGCATTCAAGAGGTCGGCGGTTCGATTCCGCCTGGCTCCACCAGAATCCAGAAAGGCCCGGATCGCAGGATCCGGGCCTTTCGTCTTTCAGGACTGGCGGACGGTGGCTATCGTAGCGGCGGCCCGCCGGCACGGAACCTCCGGCAGCCTTGCGGCATTCGATGGTTGCGGCCGTCGTTTGGGGCGGTCAGTCTTCGTGTGGGATCAACGATGAGGAATGTCGGGATGCGCTCATTGAGGCTTCCGGTCGGGGTCGCGATCATCTTCCTGTTGTCGCTTCCGGCGGTCCGGGCCGAAGCGCCGGCGGTCTCTCCGGCCGCGGGCGCAACGGAAATCGTGGCCGCGCGTGGTGGCGATGCCGACGAATGGCGTTTCGACGTCGAGATTCGCGACGGCGACGCGCCGGCCGACGAGGCGGAACTCGCGCTTGGCCCGGACTATTTCCGGCTGACCGACGCGGCACGTTCGATGATCGTCGACTTCCGCCTGCTTCGGGTGATCGAGATCGACCGGGCGGCACGGCGCTTCACCAATCGATCGCTCTATCTGTTCCCCGGTTTCGGGGAACTCCAGTATTTCGCCCGCCTGAGCAAGGCCAACCCGCCCGGCGCTGGCACCGGAAGCGACGGGGCGGCGGCAGAGGTCGCGAAGGACCCCTTCTGGATCGAGGCCGATCTCGGCATTCGCAAGGACGCGCCGCGCACCGATCTCGTTTTCGCCGACGGCGGCGACGGAACCATGACGGTGACCCGGAGCGGCAAGCCCTATGCCACGATCCGCGGCGAGGTTGTTGACCTTCCGGCCGACCGGCGGGCTGTCCTGTTCCGTTACTTCCGCTTCCTGTCGGAACTGCATCCGAACGTGATCGATGCGCTGGAGAAGGGGGCCGCCCTGCCCGTCGCGCTCGATTACCGGGTCCTGAAGGACGGGGATATCGCGCGTCGGCAGGTCCGATTGCGCGCCGCCGGTCGGGTCACGACACCCTATCCGCTCGATCCGGCGCTCCGGCCGGCGGACGAAGGACATTACACGAACGACGTCCCGGCGATCGACGATCTGGTCGGGATGATGGCGAAGGTCGCGCGCGGCGACTGGCCGACCGGGCCGCTTTCGCCCGACGACTACTGGCGCGAGGTCGAGCGCCAGTTCAAGGACGAGAACGCGCTCGGAACCTTTCTGAACGTCCAGGGCATGGCCATGCAGTACGGCGCCACCGTGCTCGACGGCTGCCCGAAGAGTCTCCGCAAGCCGGACGGCTGCGCGCCGGTGCTCTTCATCCGCGACCAGTCGGGGACCGATCGCCTGCTCACGCTTGCCATCGGCGGGACCCGGGCGGAGGTCGAGGGCAAGCAGGAAGCGGGCCTGAAGGCGATGGGCATCGTCGTCAATGAAGTCGAAAGCCGGGATCTCCCGGGCGGCTATGTCGCCCAGGCGCTCTATGCCAACATGCTGGCCCGCCCGACCCTGCCCGAGAACGGTTCGATGACCCTGCTGCGCGAGCGCCAGGAGGAAGCCTTCGAGCGCTTCCGCAAGGCGATCGCCGGCAACCCCTATATCGGTTTCTTCTATCGCGACCTGGGCAAGTTGCTGTTCAACCAGCTGCGCGCCGACGTCGCCTGGGATGTCTGGGATTTCGGCCGTCTGTTGCCCGGCAGCTACCAGCGCCACGCCTTCCAGACGATCGACGAGCTGGAAGCGCGGCTCAGGGCCGACTACCCGCAATTCTTCCTGCAACCCTGACCGCTGTCCCGGCGGACGGTCGAGAGGCGCGGGTCGGGCGGCAGGAGATCATTCGGACAGGACAGAAGATCGGGAGGGGAAGAATGCGCCTGCACAGCTATTTCAGAAGCTCGACATCCTATCGGGCACGGATCGCGCTCAACCTGAAGGGCCTCGACTACGAGACCGTCACCCATCACCTGCGCAAGGGCGAACAGCGCGCGGCCGACTACCTGGCCCTCAACCCGCAGGGCCTCGTCCCGGCGCTGGAAGTCGACGGCATGGTGATCCCGCAGTCGCTCGCCATCATCGACTATCTGGAGGAGCGCAAGCCCGATCCGGCGCTGCTGCCGGCCGATCTTCCGGGCCGCGCCCGGGTTCGCGGCATCGCCTATGCGCTGGCCTGCGACGTGCATCCGTTGAACAATCTCCGGGTGCTGTCCTATCTCGCCGATCCGCTGGGCCACGATCAGCCGACGGTCGCGACCTGGTTCCGTCACTGGTGCGTGGTCGAACTGAACGCTCTCGAGACCCGGCTTGCGCGCGAGCCCGAAACCGGAAGCTTCTGCCACGGCGAGACGCCGACGCTCGCCGACGTCTGCCTCGTGCCGCAGATCCGGAACGGCCAGCGTTTCGATGTCGACATGGCGCCCTATCCGACCCTGCAACGGATCTACGACCGCTGCATGACCTTCGACGCCTTCGTCCGTGCCGCGCCGGAGAACCAGCCGGACGCGGAATAGGAGGAGAACCGATGCTCGAGATAAGACCGAACTGCGAGGCCTGCGACCGGGATTTGCCGAACGGCGACCCGGCGGCGCGGATCTGCACTTTCGAATGCACGTTCTGCGCCGATTGTGCGACCGGACGGCTGTCAGGCCGCTGCCCCAATTGCGGCGGCGACCTGGTTCTGCGGCCGACCCGGCCCGCGGCGCTGCTGGAGAAATATCCGCCGAGCACGAAACGGGTCGTTCGCCGCCACGGCGATTGACGCCGGCACCAGGTTTCGCTGCTTCAGGCCTCCAGGCCCGGCACCCGCAGCGCCGCGAGACTTGCCCGGGCGGATTCCGGCAGCCGGATTATGCGACGCGCCTTCAGGTCGAGCAGGGCGCCGACATTCTCCATTGTCGCCAGGCATTCGCCGGTCGCCCGGTCGAACAGCCAGTGAACCCAGATGAAGGTCTTGTCGGTGATCTCCCGCAGTCCGCTGCGCAGCTCGACCAGATCGCCGGCCATGGCGGCGCGGCGATAGACCAGCCGGTATTCCAGCGCGGCCCCGCCGACGCCCTCGGGCATCTGTCCGGTCGAGCTGAGCGCGACCGTCGCGCCGCCGACCGAATCGGAGACGCAGCCGATATAGCCGGGGGTGCCGAGACGACCGTCGCGATCGCAGGCCTTGTCGGCGATCCGGCCGACATAGGTGCGCAACAGGCCGAGCGCCTCGGCCTCGGCGAGGTCGGGAGCGGATCGCGATGTGCCGAGCGACAGGCTGCGCGGCTCGGCGTGCGGCGGAACCGCCACAACATGGGCCGTGCCGTCGCCCAGATGGTCCGAAAGCGGCAGCCGGGCGCCGTCACGCCGCCGGGTGACGGCTGCGTCGGTGAGAATGGTGGCGGAAATCGCCTGGTCATCGAGACCGATGATTTCCTGGACGACGCGGACCGTATCGGTGCCGGGCGCTATCGGTGCCGCGAGGCCGGTTCTGACCGAGATCGGCTGCCCGGCGCGGCGTTCGCGCAGGAAATGTACGTGGCTCGTGACCGGCATGAACTCGAGGCCGGCGTCGCGCGCCTTGCGTGGATCGAGGCCGAGCGCGAATGTCAGGGCGTCGAGGCCGTCCCGGGCATGCCCGACATAGCCGCGCACGTTCATATGCCCGACGAAGTCGCAATCCCAGGATTCCACCATCCCGCGGTAACTCTCCAGCCAATCGCCCATCAATCCGTTCCTTGCCGTTTCCTGCCGTGATCCTCGAGGCCGCTTTCCGCGCCGGGACTCCATCGCCCGCCGGTTGCGTCATGTGGCGGCCGCCATGATGGCCGAGCCGGCGCGACCGCGCCATGGGCGATCGACGCCCTGGGCGGCGATACAGCCATGTCCGGATGCGTCGGCCCGTCCGGTTCGTGGTCGGCCGGCGGGGTGGACGGGCGGCTGCTGATCCTGTAACAGGCCCCGATCATGAAAGATTTCAGTCACCAGAGTTACCGGGCCCTGCTGGACGCGTTGAAGCGGTCGGGCTTCGCCTTCCGGCGCTTCGACGACGCGCCGGTTCCGGCCGAGGAGGCCGGGGCGCGCCACGTGATCCTGCGCCACGATGTCGATCGCCTGCCGGCGCGCTCGCTGGCGATCGCCAGGCTGGAAGCCGACGCGGGCGCCGTCGCCAGCTACTTTTTCCGCACCATGCCCTGTTCCTTCGACGGCAGGGTGATCCGCGAGATCCGGGCGCTCGGGCACGAGATCGGCTATCACTACGAGGATCTGGCCGAGGCGGGCGGCGATGCCGCGCTCGCCTGGGCCTCGTTCCGCCGCAACCTCGCCCGTTTCGAGCCGTTCGGCGGCGTCTCCTCGATCGCCATGCATGGCCGGCCGCTCTCCCCCCATGACAGCCGCGATCTCTGGAACAGCCACGATTACCGGGAGGCCGGCGTCGCGCGCGAGGTCTATGCCGATATCGACTGGCGGAAATACTATTATTTCACCGATGTGGGCCGCTCGTGGAACAGTGCCGCGAACCTGCGCGACTGTCCGCCCGATTACAGCCCGCACCTGGGGCAGGCGAAGATCGCCGGCACCGCGGCGCTGATCGACTTCGTCGCCGGCAGCGATCGCGATCTGATCATCTCCACCCATCCTGAACGCTGGGCGGGCAGCTTCGCCGGCCAATGCCAGGTGCTCGCGACCGACGGTGCGACAAACCTGGTCAAGCGCGCACTGAAGGTCGTGCGGGGCTGATCCGGACGGTCGGGCGGTCCGTTCACGCCGCCTTGTTGAGGATCAGGCCGATCAGGTGGCGAATGTTCTCCGGCCGCAGATTGCCTTCGACCCACCGGGCGCCGTGGCGCGACAGCACTGATTTCAGTCGTTTCAGGAAACGCCCCGGCGTCAGCGGCTTGTGGATCAGGTGGAACAGGCATTCCGGCAGCCAGTAGCGGTAGAGCAGGCCGACGCGATAGCCTTCGAGCGGCGCCGGCTTCTCCCCGCTCGCGAACAGTTCCAGATGCTGGCGCACCATGTTGATCCCGGCCCGGGTGGTGAGTTCGGTGGTGCCCCAGACCTTCGGATTGCATTCGATCATGACGAAGCTGCCGTCCCGGGCCCGCATCATGTCGAATAGCGCCAGGCCGTTCCAGCCGACCTCGCGGACGAACGGGCGAACCAGTTCGATCGCCGCCTTCTCGTCGGTCGTCAGGTTGATGATGCCGCCACCGCCGAAGTCGTAAAGCGAAACGACGCGGGCCTGCGTCATGGCGGCGACGATCTCGCCCTGGTACGCACAGAGCACGACGTCGTGCAGATCGCCGTCGACCGCTTCCTGGATGATCAGCGCCGGCCCGTCGCCGAGCCGGGCGGCGTAATAGTCCGGGCGGGCGGCGACCGCCCGGCGAAGGGCGCCGGCATCGTCGAAGAATTCAACGCCGTGGGCGGCGAAGGATATCCGGGGTTTCACCACGACCGGATAGCTCCAGCCGAAGAAGCCTTCAAGAGTCGCCGGATCGGTGTCGAACAGCGCAGTGCGCGGGATCGGGGTCCCCGCCTTGCGGGCGATCTCGGCGGCGTGCCACTTGTCGGTGACCGGTCCGAGACGGGCGAAATCCTCGACCGCGAGCTTCGCCCCGGTCGCCGCCGTCACCCGCTCCTTCATTTCCGACAGGCAGTTCGTCGTCGTCGTGCCGGTCGGGATGACCAGGTCGACCTCGTATTGCCGGCAGATCTCGGCGATCCGGTCGGCGAAGGCTTCCGGTTCGGCTTTCGGGTCCGGATAGCGGATCACCGCGGCCAGCCGCGCGCTCCTGAAATAGCGGTCCGGACGGCCGAAGCGGAAGCCCGGCTTCTCGGCGTCGGCGCCGATGATGTGCCAGTCGGCCGGCGCGCTGTTGATCACGGCGAGCGCGTTGCGGCTGTAGCAGTTGAGGATCAGGAGTCGGGTGGTCATCGGCTGTCTCCGGCGGACCGTATCGCCCGCCAGCGCGCCGGATCGACCGGGTGGCGCGACAGGTTCTCGATGCGCATGTCGTGAAAGGCACTGAGCGGGCGTCCCTCGAGGGCGAGCCGGACCAGCCGGATCGGCCCGCCATGGGTGACGACCAGCGTGGTCTCGTCGCCGGCAGCCGCGACGATATCGTCCAGCGCGGCGAAGACGCGGGCCTGCATTTCAGCGAGGCTCTCGCCGCCGCCCGGCCGGGTTTCATGCGGCCGTTCCAGCCAGTCCCGGTAATGCTCGGGCTCCTCGGCCATGATCGCGCTTTCCAGCCGGCCGGAAAACCGCGCGTTGTCGATCTCCCAGAGCCGTTCGTCGAAGGTCGTGGGCGGATGCGGCGGGGCCACGGCTGCCTCCAGCGTTTCCCGACAGCGACGGGCCGGGGAAACCGCGATCCTGGCCGGTGCGCCGATCTCGGCGGCGAGGACGCTCGCCAGGGCCGCCGCGGCGGCCCGGCCGCCGGGCGACAGCGGCACATCCTCGCGGCCCTGCATGCGGCGCGGCGGGCCGTTATAGATGGTGTGTCCGTGACGCATCAGGATGATCGGCATGGCGGGATCCGGATCGGGCGGCAACGGGCGAGCGGTCAGTAGATGTACCGCTCGGCCTCGTAATGCTTGAATTCAAGGAGGTTGCCGGTCGGATCGGCGAGGAAGAAAGTCCGGTGCCGTTCGGGCAGATCGCCGAAGCGGTTGGCCCAGGGCCGGAACCAGTGCCATCCGGACCTGGCGCAGCGCTCGTGGAAGGCGTCGAAATCGTCGCCGTTCCGGAAGGTCAGCCCGAAATGCCGGGGATAGATATTCGCGAACGGGTCGAGGTCCGCGGCCGGGGCGAACTCCGGGTCGAGATGGCAGACGACCTGGTGCTCGAAGAACCGGAAGGTCACGCGATCGTCATAGCGCCGGGCACGCGTCGCCCCGACGACGTTCGTGTAGAAGGCCTCGGTGGCGTCCAGGTCATGCGTCGGTATGGCCAGGTGAAAGACGTCGAGCGTCGTCATGTCGGGTCGTTCCCCCAAGAGTCAGTCACGGATTTTCGGCAGCGAGAACTTCACCGTGTCGCTGCGCAGGCCGAGCCGGAGCGTTTCCAGGCCGATCACGTCGCGGGGCGCGATATTGGCCATGTTCACGTTCGGCCCGAGGTGCGACAGGAACCAGACCTGCTGTACCTTCTGCGGGGTCTCGAAGAACATCTTGTCGAAATCGATGCCGCCTTCTTCGAGTTCCTGGATGAGTCCGAGCCGGACGTCGCCGGTATCGCGGTAGATGCCGGCGGTGCCGCTTTCCCGGCCCTCGGCGATCACCCGCCAGGCGCCGGCATCGAGTTCGGCGCGGATCTGGCGGATCCACTGCGACGGGCTCATCACTTCGGCGGCATCCTTCGAGCCGACTTCGGAGAGGACCAGGAAATCCGCCGAAAGCCGTTCGATCAGGCGCGCCTTTTCGACCGTCTTCATCTGGATCGTGCCGTCTGACACCTCGAAATGGCTGACCCCGAGATCCTTCGCCCAGGCGACCATCTCGTCGAGCTTGCCCTGCGCGTAGGCGATCTCGAACAGCGTGCCGCCGAACCAGAACTCGATGCCGTGCTGGCGCAGGATGGCGATCTTCTCGTCGAGCGTCGGCGTCACGACCGCCGTGCCCCAGCCGAACTTGACGAAGTCGACATAGGGATGGGCCGATTCCAGGAAGTCGCGAAAGCCGCCGAGGGTGAGGCCGCTGTCGATGACCGCGGTGACGCCCTTCGGTCTCGGCTTCGATTCCCGGTCCGGGAGGTTGAGAAAGGTCGGTACGGCCATGGCGGTTGCTCTGGAGCTGCGTTGCGGACGGCGATCTGGGGACGGCTGGTTGTGCCCTAACTAGCGATTTCGGCGGCCGTTGGCCACCGTGAATGCGCCGGCATCGGACGTCGTCAGTAGGCTTTCGGGATCGAATTGATCACGCTCATCGCCTCGTCGAAATCGAAACCGATCAGATGGGCATATTCCTCGATCGAATCGTAACGCGGCTGGTTGTCGACCTCGACGGCCCGCAAGGCCTCCTCGCGCCCGATCATGCCCTCGCGGATCTGGTTCGACCGGAAGGTGTCGTGCTCGGAAAATCCCACCACGGTGTAGTAGATGTAATTGTAGAAGGAGGCGGTGCCGTCACCGATCCGCCAGGTATTGTCGGTGTCGCCGGCGATCTCCCAGTCGTAGACGTCCCGCAGGGTGCGATCGATCAGCGTCTCGTCCCAGGGGATATAGTCGTAGAGCCAGACGAAGTCGTGCGGCATGAGGTAGGAGACCCGGAAGGCATTGACGGTATCCAGGAGCGAGCGGTTGATGTAACGCGGATTGGCGAGGATTTCCTTCAGGTAATAGAAGGCGAGCTGCGCCTTCTTGGTCCAGTGGACGCCGTAGAGCCGCCATCCGCCCTCGTTGGAGACGCCGCAGAAGCCGGTCTTGAAGTTGGTCTTCTCGAGCCGGTTGCCGCCGATGAAGGCGAGGTCCACGTTGTAGCGCTGGCGGGTCTGCTGCAGGTAATAGAAGTAGAACTTGTCGCCCGCCATGAACAGCGGGACCATGCCGAGCCGGGGCCGGTGCAGCCAGGCATCGACATTCTGGCGGATATTCTGGCGCTTCTCCTTGATGTCGGCGGCGACGATGACATGCTCGACGCCGAGCTTGCCGCACATGCGCGCCTGGTTCCGTCGGCCAAGGTCGGTCACCAGTGCCCAGTCGTAGGTATAGGCGACCGGGTTGAGGCCGAGTTCCTCCTTCAGGTAATGCAGGGCGTAGCAGCTGTCCCGGCCGCCGCTCAGGCCGACCACGCAGTCCGGCTCGCCGTTCCGGCTGCGATGCGGCGCGACGAGTTTTTCCAGCTCTTCCGAGCCGTATTGCTTCATGCGGTCATAGTCGTGGCAGAAATTGCACACGCCGTCGCTGTCGAAGCGGATCATCGGCATCGTTTCGGGCAGGATGCAGCGGCTGCAGCGGCGAAGGTTGGTGCGCCGGGCTTCCGACTCGCTGTCGAGGTCGCGGACCCGCACGCGGGGCGCCTTGCGGGTTCCGGTCGCCGTCGCGCTCTCCGCCGGCAGCGGCATCGGCTCGCCGGTTTCCTTCAGGGTGAAGGGGTGGCGGTCCAGCGTGTCCAGATCGACCAGAATTCCGCTGCCTGCGGCAACGCGCTCGACCGTCCTGGCATCGAAACGGTCCCGGACCAGCGCCGAACCGGCAATGAACGTTTCGAGGAAATGCCGCTCGGAGGCGAAGATCAGCATGTCGCCGTTCTTCGACGACGCGACATAGAGCGAGCCGGTGTTGGTGGCGAGCAGGAGCCGGTCCTCGTCGTCGAAGAAGACCGCGACAGAGGCCGTACCGTAGATTTCCCGATAGACCTCGCGGGCCGCGGCCTCGATCGAGCCCGTTTTCCGCTTGCCGCGGGCAAGCAGCGCCATCAGCAGCTCGGTATCGACGTCGGCCTGGCGATGAATGTCGCCATAGCGCTGCCAGAGCGCCGCATCGTTGACGACGATCCCGTTGTGGATGCCGACGGCGCCGTCCTTGACGACCGGCTGGTTGTTTTCCTTGATGCCCTGCCGGCCGTTCGTCATCAGGCGGGCATGGCCGATCGCCGCGAAGGCGCCGTTGGCCCGGGCGCCGGCGAACGCATTGCGGAGCAACGGTTCGACGAAGTCGCGATAATCCGCCTGCCGGGTCATCGCGTGGGCGGCGAGGGGGCGCTTGAAGACGGAGATCTCGCCGCCGGAGCGGACCGCGAGACCGGCCGATTCCTTTCCGCGTTCCTCTGAAATCACCGCGAGGTCGCGAATCGCCCGTTGCATGCCGCCCGCGTCGGCCGCCGCGCCGTCACGTACCAAAACGCCGAATATTCCGCACATTGAGGGGAACTACCTTCCGATCAAGGCCAAGAATTGTGGATAGATACCGTTACTGGCTGTCCGCTGTCACGGGGCAATCGGCCGCGCCAGCGTTCAGCCGGTAGATTGCGAAGCGATCGTCGGTGGCCAGGAAGGTCGCGAGGGCGGGATCGTTCACGATCGCCTCGGCCTGCGAATTGATGTAGGTCGCCGGCGGATCGTGCAGCGGCGCGATGATATGGTCGACGCCGAAGCGCCGCAGGAAACAGAACGCGCCGTGGCGGTCTGCGATGCGATAGAAGCCGATGAGGCGCGGATCGAGGTCGCGGATCGAGGGGCGTCCCGTATAGGCCAGGTACTCCGGCTGGCGGAAAACCAGCGGGAGCGCGCTTTCCGGAAGTTCGTCGCGAACGTAAAGGAGGCTCGGCCCGAAACTTTCCGTGGCGCCGGCCAGGGCGGTCAGCGGGTCGCCGGCGAGGAAGGCCGGCAAATCGAAGAAGCGCCCGAACTCGTGCAGGCGGCTGCCGGTCCGGCCCGCCGAGGCGATGAATAGCGCGATGGCTAGCGCGACGAAGGTACCCTGGGCAACGCGGCGAACGGCGAGCCGCGCACCGTTGCTCGTGCCGGGGGGCGGTTGCAGCCGGTTCCAGCAGATCGCCAGCGAGACCGTTCCCAGATAGATCATGAAGGGCATTACGGTCAGGCTGTAGCGCGGGTTCTTGATCGCCAGCAGGGAATCCGCGAGCATCGAGGCGATGATCATCGCGAGGAAGAAGGCGATCGCAAGCACGGACAGGCGGGCCATCGGATCCCGGCGCAGGCCGGCGATGGCGAACGGGACCAGAACCGGGACCAGCCAGAAGATGAAGCCGAAGGGCCGGCGCTTGCTGTAGATCTGCAACACCCCGCCGATTACCAGCCGGTCGAGGCTCTCGTAGTTCCGGGCCTGGCGGAGATACTCCTCCTGGCCCACTTCCGGCAGTTCCCAGACCGGGTTGCTGTCGCCGATCGGGCGGCCGGTGCGAAGCGTGTTCTCGGCGAACTGCCAGCCGCCGATCAGCAGGGCCAGCGCGGTGAATCCGGCGACGGGAATGAGGCTCCGCCAGCGGTTCCGCGACAGCAGTCGTCCGGGCGCAAGCAGGAAATAGGCCGCCGCGACGAAGGGCAGGGCGAGCAGGCCGATCGAATGCGAGAACAGCGCCAGCCCGACGCTGGCGCCGAGCGCGGCATGGCTGCCTAGGCCGGGTTTCTCGAGCGCGTATTTCAGCGTCACGAAGGCGGTCCAGAAGGTGTAGAGGCGGAGCGGCTCCACATGCGCGTTCAGGACCATCTCAAGATATAGCGGCACCACGGAGATGCCGAGCGCGCCGAGCAGTGCGACCAGCCGACCGCGGTCGATCAGCAGCGCCGCGATCGAGGCGCATTGCGCGACCCAGATGAATATCGTGATTGCCCGGAGCGGCAGGTAGCTCTCGGTACCGCCCTGCCAGAGAAACGACCAGACGAAGAGCAGAATATGGCCGGGCGGATGCGAGGCGCCCATGAACAGGCCGGTTTCCTGCACCGCCGGGTTCGGCGGGTAATGAAGCAGGGAACCGTCCCGGTAAATCTGTTTCGCGACCGTAATGTATTGCAGCGGATCGTATAGCGTCACCGGGATGACGATCATGTAGAGGCCGAGCACGATCACGAAAAGGGCAAGGGAAATGGTGCCGAGCCGGGCGCCGGTCGAAAGCGCCCGCCATGCGGCCCGGAAGTCGGCGAGCAGGGCGCAACAGTAGCGCCGCTCGGCAACCAGGATGCAGAGAACCGGCAGGGACGCCGCGATCATGTGAACGGCCGGCCCGGCCCCCGGCAGAAGGGTCAGCGAGAGCCAGAGCAGCCAGGCGACGGCAATCGGCCCGAGTCCGAAAAAGACCGCGAAATCGCGTATCCGCCGTTCGGCCGGCTCACCGAGCAGGCGCGCCATCAGCGCGGCCATGGCCAGCGGCGCGGCGCCGTAGAGCATGAGGCCGCCGAGGAGCGACCCGGTCACGAGCCACATGATGCCGATACCACGACAGGGTCAGTCGAACGCGCCGTCACCGAGACTTCTCCGAACCACAGCGGGAAACCAGCCGTCGCCGCCTTCGTACCGGAAGGAACCTGGCCTCGGCGCGGCGATGCCCGCATTTGATAGCTTTGTTGTCGACACCTGTCACGGGGCGATGGCAATAAGGGCGCGCATCGGGAGGAGCGACCACATTGGCGGACCGACAGGGCGAGAGCAGCGACGGGGGAGAGGGCGGCGCCGGCGGCGGACAGCGCAGCTTCGGGCGCGACGTCGTCTGGAACATGGGCGGCTTCGCAGCCCTCGCGCTCAGCGGCGTACTGGTCAACCTGGTCATCGGGCGCTTCTACGGGCCGGCAGTGCTCGGGGTCTTCAACCAGGTCCTAGCCTTCTACATTCTCGCTGCGCAGTTCGCGGTCTTCGGCGTCCATTTCTCGGTATTGCGGCGGGTCTCCGTGCTGTCCGCCGCCGCCGGGACCGAGGCGCGCCAGGAAATCGCCGCGGAGGTAGGATCGGCGCTCGTCGCGGTGGCCGGCGTGGCGAGCTTCGTCGTGCTGGCCGGTTTCCTGTTCACGCCGGCGATCGGGCTGATCGTCGGCAGCGATGACGTGATGACCGGCTGGCTATTCGTGCTGCCCGGCCTCTGGCTCTATTCGGTCAACAAGGTGCTTCTGAATACGGTGAACGGCCTGCACCACATGCGGGCCTTCGCGATATTCCAGAGCTCGCGCTTCCTCCTGGTCCTGGCTTTCGTCTTCCTCTGGATGGCGATGGACTACTCCGGGCCGAGCATCGCCGCCTCGATCAGCCTCGGCGAGGTCGTACTGAGCGTCGGGCTGGCGGGTTATCTCGGCCGCCATGTCGCCCTCAGGGCGGTGCTGGAGTTCGAGCGGATCCGGACCCATCTGGTCTTCGGATTCCGGTCGGCGCTGTCCGGCTCGCTCTCGGAACTCAACACCCGTGTCGATGTCCTCGTCCTTGGCATCTTCCTGTCCGATACTGCCGTCGGGATCTATTCGATTGCCGCGCTGGTGATGGAGGGAATTTCCCAACTGCCGATCGTCGTCCGCAACGTGCTGAACCCGACGATCGCACGCCTGCTGGAGGCCGGCCGCCAGGCCGAGCTCGAAGTCGAGATCCGCAAGATCGCCCGCCTGACCTACGGGGGCGTCGCCGTCGCTGCCCTGATCGCCTGCCTGGTCTTTCCGTTCTTCGTCGAGATCGTGCTCGGCAATCCGCGCTACCTCGACGGTCTGCCGTCGGCGATCATCCTTGCCCTCGGCATTGTCGCCGCGGCCGGCTACCTGCCGCTCGACATGCTGCTTGTACAGGGTAACCGGCCCGGGACGCAGACCATCTTCAAGGCGCTGGTCGTTCTTTCGAACCTGGTACTGAATTTCGCGCTGGTGCCCTTCCTCGGGATGGAGGGGGCGGCGCTCGGGACCGCCGGCGCCTATGTTCTCTATGTGGTCTGGATGAAGATCCTGGCGCGCCGGACCCTCGGTCTCACTGTTTGAGGGCGGTTCCGGCACCATCCCCTTCCGCCGGATGGATGACACAGAGCCGGAACGCCCGCAATTCGACGTCGCCCCTGATCGAGCCGTCGTTCCGGAGTGCGAAGCGAATGATCGCGGCGGACGGCGGGACGATGAACTGCAGATCGATCGCACGCTCGCTCGAGATCACCCGGCCCTGCCAGACCGGCCGCTCCTCCAGCTCGTAGCCGGCGTCGGTATAATTCAACTGATCGACCCGGACCCATCCGTCGCCCCGCACGGCGGACGTCAGACGGAGGACCAGCGGGCGCGCCGCCAGTTCCGGTGGCAGGTGCTCGCGGATCGGGGCCATTTCGACCGCCTGGGACATGACCCTGATCCTGCCGTCCTCGTCCCAGATCAGCCGGCGAACGGTTTCGCCGTCGGCGTTATGGTCCCAAATGATGTTGGTATCGTCACCGTTCTGCAGAAGGTCCGTGGTCCAGCCGGAATCGAATCCCGGAACCGGTTCGCAACGGACCCGAACCGGGCTGTCATGTAAGCGGAATACCTGGTTCCGGTTGTCCTGGTAGAGCAGCTCCGAATAGTGCGGGTCCGCGACCAGTTCCTCCATCGCCGAATTGCCGAGCGTGAGCGGCAGGTAGTTGCGCGGCGTGATCACATGGTCGATTCCGAGCCGCCTGAGCCGTTTGATCGCGCCGGCTGCGTCGCGGCTGCGGTAGAAATCGGCGAGTGTGGGATCGATGGCGCGGATCGAGGGATGCCACGCGTAAACCGAGAACTCCGGTTGCCGATAGACCAGCGGCAACGCATTGCCCGCCAGATGCTTTCTCGCGAAGCTGATCGTCGGGCCGAAGGTTCGCGGATCGTCGGCGATCGCGCGGAACGGATCACCGGCCAGGGTCGCGATCGGCGCGAGAAAATGCCGGTAGCTGCTGAGGCGTTCGCGCGTCGCGGCGAGCGATGTGAAGAAGACCGCCACGACCGCAACGGCGAAGGCGCCCTGCGCCATGATCCGGAACTCGGGCAGCTGGACGGGCAGGCGGTCGAGCAAGGCCATTACCCGGTCCGGCGGCTTGAACGACCCGAATCCGGCGCCGAGGCGCTGCCAGGCGAACAGGATGGCGAGGATCCCCGAATAGGCGAAGAACGGGGCGAGGGTCAGAAGGTAGCGGTTGTTCTTGACGATCAGAACCGAATCGACGGCCAGCGTCGCCGCGACCAGAAGATAGAAAAGCCCGATGAAGATGAGCGACGACAGGCCGACCCTGTCCTCGGCGAAGCGCCGCCAGGTGAAGGGCAGCAGGACGGGAAGGATCCAGAAGATCAGACCGAAATAATTGTCCGCGACGAACAGCCGGAGGGCGCCGAGGACGATCAGTTCCCAGAGGCCCGAGAGGTCACGCAGTTCCCGCAGCTGATCGTCGTAGTTCAGCTCGGCAAGCTCCCAGATCGAGGCCGTGTCGCCGACCGGGAAGCCGGTATTGATCGTGTTCTCGAGATATTGCCAGCCGCCGATGGCCAGAGCCGCGACGGTCAGCAGGATGACCCCGGCGAGCCGCCTGCCGAAGGCGACGCGCCAGAAGGCGCCCGGTGTGACCAGGAAATAGGCGGCGGCGGCAAACGGCAGCGCCACGATGCCGATCGAATGGCTGAACATGGCGAGCCCGATGGCCGCGCCGGCAAAGGCGAGGGCGGCGGGGTTCCACTGCCGCGCCGCCCAGGCGGCCAGCACGACGGCGGTCCACAGCGTGTAGATTCGGTAGGGATCGATATGGGCGATCAGCACCGTCTCGACATAGAGCGGGGCGCAGAAGACGCCGAGCGCGCCGAGGAGGGCGACGAGCGGGCCGCGCGGCCGGAGCAGCGCCCACAGGCTGGCGGACTGGGCCAGCCAGTAGAAGACGCTGAACAACCTGAGGAAGGCAATCCCTTCCCGGTCACCCTGCCACAGGAAGGTCCAGAGCAGGTGCATCAGGTGGCCGGGCGGGTGGGTGGCGGCGACGAAGACACCGAGTTCCGGATCGGCCGGGTTGGGCGGGTAGCCGGCAAGCGAAAGGTCGCGAAAGATGATCTGCGCGACCGAGACATATTGCAGCGGGTCGTGCGCCATCATCGGCACGGTGACCAGGTAGCCGACGACGACGATCAGGAGGAGCAACAGTCCTGCCGCGAGCCGGCGCCGGAGCCGGGTCCCGAGCATGACGGTGACATCCCGGCGAAGCGGCGCGAGCGCCTCGCGCGTCGCCCACAGGAGTGCGAGGCAGGGCAGTGTCGTGATCGCCG
This sequence comes from Oceanibacterium hippocampi, assembly GCF_900172325.1. Classification (GTDB taxonomy): domain Bacteria; phylum Pseudomonadota; class Alphaproteobacteria; order Sneathiellales; family Sneathiellaceae; genus Oceanibacterium; species Oceanibacterium hippocampi. The sequence goes on from NZ_FWFR01000001.1 coordinate 657,328, forward strand.
GGTAGAGCGCGCCGGGCTGGCCGGGTGCCAGCGCGAGGCCGAGCCAGAGCAGCCATGTCAGCGCGGCGGGGCCGAGCCCGCCGACCACGAGAAGCAGACGCAAGTGGTCGCCGGACGCGGGCCGGAAAATCCGGGCGGCAAGACCGTAGACCGCCAGCGGGGCGAGCCCGAAAGCAATCAGGCAGCCGGTGATGGCGCCCAGATAACCGATCATCGGGCGGTCGGCGCCGCCCCCGGCGACTGCCGGGACCTGCGGGCGGTGTCAGGCAAGTTCGATATTGTCGTAGGTCCCCTGCAGGTCGCGCGTGACGTTCCGCGTGTCGATGACCAGGGGAACGCAGCGGACCACGGCCTCATAGTCGACATCGTCGTGATCGGTGCAGATCAGCGCGACAGCGTAGCCGGCCAGCGCCTCGGTCGTCAGGGAGACGCTTGTCCGGCCGGCGAATTCCGGATGCTCCCGCGTCTCGGGAATCTGCGGCACGAACGGGTCGTGGAAATCGACAAGGGCGCCGCGCGCCTCGAGCAGTTCGAACAGCTTCAGCGCCGGGCTCTCGCGCATATCGTCAACGTTCTTCTTGTAGGCGACGCCCATGAGCAGCACCGGCATGCCTTTCAGGCTCTTGCCCTGGCGCCGGTTGAGCGCCTCGATCAGCCGCTCGACGACCTGGTAGGGCGCCATCGTGTTGATCTCGCCGGCGAGCTCGATGAAGCGCGTGCGCAAGTCGAACTCGCGCGCCTTCCAGGTCAGGTAGAAGGGGTCGATCGGGATGCAGTGCCCGCCCAGCCCGGGGCCGGGATAGAAGGGCATGTAGCCGAACGGCTTCGTCTTGGCGGCATCGATCACTTCCCAGACATTGACGTCCATCGCCCGGTAGATCGTCTTCAGCTCGTTGACGAGCGCGATATTGACCGACCGGAAGATGTTCTCGGTCAGCTTCACCGCCTCGGCCGTGGCAGTCGAGGAAACCGGAACGACCCGGTTGGTGATCGCCCCGTAAAGCGCGCAGGCGAGGCTGAGGGCGTCCGGGCCGTCGCCGCCGACGACCTTCGGGATCGTCGAGGTGGTGAAGTTGATGTTGCCGGGATCCTCCCGCTCGGGCGAGTAGGCAATGAACAGGTCGGTGCCGGATTTCAGTCCGTCCTTTTCCAGGATCGGTCGCAGGACCTCGTCGGTGGTGCCGGGATAGGTCGTCGATTCCAGCGCCACGAGCTGGCCCGGACGGAGATGCGGCTGCAGGCTCGTGGCGGTGCCGACCACATAGGACATGTCCGGCTCGCGATGCCGGGTCAGCGGCGTCGGCACGCAGATCAGGATCGCGTCGACCGAGGCGATCTCGGTGAAATCCGCGCTGGCGCGGAAACCGTCGCCCTTCCGCATTTCGGCGATCTTGTTGGCCGGGATCGTCTTGATGTAGGAGCGCCCGGCGTTCAGGTCCGCGACGCGCTCGGGCGAGATGTCGAAGCCGATCGACCGGAATCCGGCCCCGGTCACGGCGAAGGCCAGCGGCAACCCGACATACCCCATGCCGACGATGCCGATGACCGCGGACCGATCCTCGATGCGGGCAAGCAGCGTCTTGCCGACGCTTGTGACGGGTGCCGGGATCTCGTTCATCATGCCGCCTTCCGGACACCCTGGAGAAGCAGGTCGCAGATGCGCTCGATATCGGCGCTTTCCAGGTAGGGATGCATCGGCAGGCTGAGGACGCGTTCGGAAAGCCGCTCGGAAACCGGCAGCGAACCCTCGCCGTCGCCATAGTCGCGATAGGCCGGCTGCAGGTGCATCGGCCGGGGATAGTAAACCGCGCTTGGGACGCCCTGCTCGGCGAGGCTCTTCTGGAGCGCCTCCCGGTCGTCGACCAGCACGGTGTACTGCGCCCAGGCGCTGCGATAGCCGGCCGGGCGAAGCGGGGTCTGCAGGGTGCCGGAAAGCCACCGGTCATATTCCAGCGCGACCGCCTCGCGACGGTCGAGTTCGTCGGCGAAGATGTCGAGCTTGGCCAGCAGGATGGCCGCCTGCATGGTGTCGAGGCGCCCGTTAACGCCGATCCGGACAACATCGTATTTCGCCGTACCCTGGCCGTGCACGCGGATCGAACGGCAGACCTCGTAGAGCGCCTCGTCGTCGGTGAGGATGCCGCCGCCGTCGCCGTAACAGCCGAGCGGCTTGGCCGGGAAGAAGCTGGTCGCGGTCGCGTGGCCAAGGGCGCCGACCCGGCGGTTGCCGAGGCCGCCGCCGATGCTCTGGGCGCTGTCGGCAAGCAGGAACAGGTTCTCCTGCTCGGCGATCGGCATCAGCGCCTCGTAATCGGCCGGCAGGCCGAACAGGTCGACGGCGATGATTGCGCGCGGCTCGAGCAGGCCGGCGGCCCGCGTCGCCGCGATCTTGGCCCCCAGGTCGGCTGGATCGATGTTGAAGGTCCGCTCGTCGACCTCGACAAAGACCGGCGTCGCGCCGAGCAGCAGGATGACCTCGGCCGTCGCGGTAAAGGTGAAACTCGGCACGAACACGGCGGCGCCGGGGCCGATCTCCTTGGCCATCAGCAGCATCTGCAGCGCATCGGTGCCGTTCGAGACGCCGAGCGCGTGGCGGGCGCCGCAGAAATCGGCCAGTCGTTTCTCGAACTCGGCCACTTCCGGGCCGAGAATATACTTGCCGTGCGTCAGCACATCCTGGATGCGCCGGTCGACTTCGGAGGCGATCCGCGCGTGCTGTGTCTTCAGATCGACGAACGGAATGGCCATGAGCCTTCTCCCTGGCTAGCGATGCTGCAATTCAGCCGTTACATGCTTCGAGTGTGCCGTCGGCGGTCTCGCGATAGCGCTGGCCGCTGCGCGGGCAGACGAGATCGTCGCCCAGTCGCTCCCCGCTCTCGCTGACCCAGCCGATCCGCCGCGCCGGATTGCCGACGACCAGCGCATGGTCGGGGACGTCCCTGGTCACCACCGCGCCTGCGCCGATCATGCAGTAGCGGCCAAGCGTGACGCCGCAGATGATTGTCGCGTTGGCGCCGATGGTCGCGCCGCGTCGCACCAGGGTCGGCAGGAACTCGTCCTTGCGCTCGACATGGGCGCGTGGCGTCAAGACGTTGGTGAAGACCATGCTGGGGCCGCAGAAGACGTCTTCCTCCAGCGTCACGCCCTTGTAGACGGCGACGTTGTTCTGCAGCTTGCAGCCGTCGCCGATCGCGACATCGGGGCCGATCATGACGTTCTGGCCGATGACGCAGCGCGCGCCGAGCCTGCTGCCGCCGAGCACGTGCGAGAAATGCCAGATCTTGCTGCCGGCGCCGACCGAGACGCCGTCGTCGACGAGCGCGCTCGGATGGACGAAATAGTCGGACCTGGCCGTGGCGGCCGGTTTCGCCGCCGCCTCTGCTGCTGCCGCGGGCGAGGCGGGTCGTCCCGCATCCATGCTTTGCTGCGCCGCGTGGAGGATGGAAAGCACGTCGATCCCCTCGCGGGCATCGGTGCGCGGCGTCCGGCGGGTCGCGACGCAGTCGAGGAAATGACTCATCTCGGCGGTCAGCGGCTCGCCCTCGCTGAGCACGACACGCTCGGCATTGGCCTTGTTGGCGACCGGGACGCCGTTCTTCCACTCGATGCCGTGACGGTAGAGCAGCAGCTTGTCGTCCCAGCCAAGGGTGTCGTCGAAGACCAGCATGCCGCTTTCGCCGACGGCGACCAGCTTCTGTTCCTTGAACGGATGCAGCCACGAGACGAAGACATGGCCATGCAGGCCGGACGGGAAGTCCAGATGGGTCAGCGTGGTGTCGGCGATCGTTTCGTGCAGGTAACAGTGGCCGACCGCGGAGACGCGGTTCGGACGCTCGCCTGCAAGCGCCAGGATCATCGAGATGTCATGCGGCGCGAAACTCCAGAGAACATTCTCCTCGCGCCGCAGCTTGCCGATGTTGAGCCGGTTCGAATAGACGTAGCGAAGCCGCCCGAGCTCGCCTTCGCGGACCGCTTCCAGCATCCGCAGGAAAGCCGGGTGATAGTGCAGCAGATGGCCGACCATCAGCACGCGGCCTTCCGCCGCGGCGATCCGGGCGAGGTCCTCGGCGTCCGACAGCTCGAGCGCGATCGGCTTCTCGACGAACACGTCCTTGCCGGCCAGCAGGGCGTCGCGGGCGACCCGGTAGTGGGTGCCGGCCGGCGTTGCCACGGCGACCGCCGTGATCGCCTCGTCGGCGAGGATGTCGCCGAGCGAGCCTATCAGCGGCACGTCGAACTTCTCGGCGATCGGGCCGGCGAGTTCCGGATCGCTGTCGCAGATCGCGGCCAGCGCGCCGAGCTCGGAAAGAACGCGGGCGAGATTCTTGCCCCAATAGCCGCTGCCGACCAGCGCTACATGCCTAGCGGTCATAGATGGATCCCGGGATTTTCAGGGTGGCGGCCGTACCGTACATGCGAGAAGCCTCGATCGGTCCTACTTGTCGTCGCCGGACTTTTCGCCGACCCGCAGATGCTGGTTCGTGATCATGTCGAACCACATGGCGAAGAAGGTCGATTGCAGCCCGATCGAGAAGGCGAACAGCATCGCCATCATCGTCATGTCCGGGGCGTCGCCCTCGGCGATCCAGACAACGATGAGGCGGACGAACAGGATCAGGCTCATGGCCAGCAGGAACATGCCCAGGCCATAGAACAGGATCAGAGGATGGAAATCGCGGATCAGGTATTTCGTGCCGAGCCGCCACATGAAGCGCTTGAACAGCAGCCAGCCGATCGTGAACACGACCTTGTGGATGCGGATGCCGCTCTTCTCGCCGACATTGTAGACCGGGCGAACCGGCACATCCTTGACCCGGCATTCGTGGACATTCAGCGTCACCAGCAGGTCGTTCGGCTGGCCGTAGCGCTTGTACATCCGGTCCCAGTCGATCTCCGCCAGCGCCCGCTTGCCGATCGCGGTATAGCCGGTCTGGCTGTCGGCGATATGCCAGTAGCCGGAGGCGATCTTGGTCAGCAGCGACAGGATGGCGTTGCCGAAGAAGCGGGTCTTCGGGATCGTCGTGTAGGCGTCCGCGTAGATCAGCCGGTTGCCCTTCGAATAGTCGAACCCGCCGGTCGCGACTGGCTCGACGATGCGCGGCAGGTCGTCCGGATCCATCTGGCCGTCGCCGGCCATGACCACGGCGATGTCGATATCGTTGTCGCGCGCCCATTTGTAGCCGGACGCGATCGCCCCGCCGACGCCCTGGTTGACCGCATGCTCGACCAGGACCACGCGGGGGTTGTCCTTCTGGTAGGCGCGGACGCGGTCGGCGGTGCCGTCCCGGCTCTTGTCGTCGACGATGACGATCGAATCGACGATGTCCGGCATGGTCTCGATGACCCGGCCGATCTGTGTCTCTTCGTTGTAAGCAGGGACGACGACGGCAATAGTCGCGGACTTGTACAAGGACGGCTCCTCGCCCGATGAAATGATGTTCCGGGGATCCGCGCTACCTATCAGAGGCTCCGGTCCGGGGCAACTATATTGCCCGAAACTCATATCCTGAAATGGTGTCGGATCGCCTCGACGGCGCGCGCCGCCGCAGTCCCGGTGCCGTAGTCGGCGATCTCGCGCTGGCCGGTCCGGGGCCCGCCCTGCCACAGCCGGTTCCAGCCCGCCTCGACCGTTTCGACCCATTCGGTTTCGTCGCGGAGCGTCGTGCAGGGCACCCGGTGAAAATAGGCTTCCTTCTGCATGCCGCCGGAATCGGTGAACAGATGCGCCGCGCCGGCAAGCAGGCGGGTCATTTCCAGGTAGCCGAGCGGCGATGTCAGCAACAGACCGGTCGTGTCGACGTCAAACCGGGACAGCCGCTCGCGGGTTCGCGGGTGCAGCGGCAGCACCACCGGCTGCTCCTTCGCCTCGGTCCGGAGATAATCGACAAGGCGGCGGAGCCGGTCGCCGTCATCGACATTCTCCGCCCGGTGCAGGGTCGCGACCGCGTAGTTCCGGTCCCGGAGCCCGAGGCGGTCGAGCGGCGCCAGACGGTCCCGGACCCGTTCGAGCGCGAACAGCGTCGCGTCATACATCACGTCGCCGACATGACGGATCTCGCCGGGCACGTTCTCGCGTTCCAGGTTGGCGATCGCGGCCCGGGTGGGGCAGAGCAGCATCGTGCTGAGCCTGTCGGCGACGACCCGGTTGATTTCTTCCGGCTGGCTGCGTCGGTTGGAACGCAGGCCGGCCTCGACATGGATGACCGGGATAGCCAGCTTGGCCGCGGCCAGTGCGCCGGCCAGCGTCGAGTTGGTATCACCGTAGACTAGCACGGCGTCGGGCGCGAACCCGGTCATCGCGGTTTCGAGTGCGGCCAGCATCCGCCCCGTCATCGCGCCATGCGAGCCGCCGCCGATCTCGAGATTGCGAACCGGTTCCGGCAGTTCGAGTTCCTCGAAGAAGAGGGCGCTCATCTCGCGGTCGAAATGCTGTCCGGTGTGGACGAGAAGCTCTCGCATTCCGGATTGCCCGCGCAAGGCCCGGCTGACCGCGGCCGCCTTGACGAACTGCGGCCTCGCGCCGACCACGGTCAGGATCGTGAAAGGCTGTCCCCGGGACTGCCTGGCCGTCTGGGTCATCGTGCGATCCTCATGATCCGAGACGGATGCCGTATGAGCCTTCGAGGCCGCGCAGCCAGCTGTCGAGCGACAGCAGCGCCCAGATCCGTCGCGTCGGCAATTCGTCGAGGATGCGATGTCGCGGTTCGCGGGGTGCGAGATAGCGCCGGGTGAGCGCATCGACGGCGGGCGCGGCGAGAAGCCGGCGGACGGGCGCTTCCGGGTCGAGCAGGCGGGCCTCCACGAAGCTCCGCAGCTCGCCACGGAACCAGCGCGCGAGGGGTGTCGGGAAGCCCCGTTTCGGCATCCGGTAAAGTCCTTCGGGCAGGCGGCCCCGCATGGCGCGCTTCGGGATCGCCTTGAGCACGCCGCCGGCGAGCTTACGGTCGGGCGCGATCGACAGCGCGAAATCGACCAGGTCATTGTCGCAGAGCGGGGTCCGCGATTCCAGTGAATGGGCCATCGAGATCTTGTCCTCGACCATGAACAGGCCGGGCAGATAGGCTCCGACATAGATCGCCATCAGCCGCCGGTAGGGATCGTCCTCTCCGGCTGTCATGCGCGCGAGCGCCGCGTCCGGCGCCTCGCCGGGATCCTCGCCCCCCATGAGCCGCCTGCGGGCTGCCTTGTCGAACAGCACCGGCAAACCGTGGCGGGTTTCCCCGCCGGCCAGCGAGCGCAGCAGGAAATAGCCGAGATGGGGCCATTCGCTGGCCCGGAAAGAGGCGAGCAGCGCCGCCGCCGCAAGCGGGTTCCGCGTCATCCGGCGTTTCAGTTCGGCGATCTTGAAGACCGGATAGCCGGAAAAGAACTCGTCGCCGCCATGACCGGTCAGGATGACCTTGACGTCGGACGCGGCGCGTCGGGCGACGACATACTGGGAGAAGGCCCCCGGTCCCATGCGTGGCTCGTCAAGGGCGGCGACCACCGCGTCGAAATGGGCGGCGAAATCGCCGGCGTCGATCGTGACCGTCTCGTGCCGGCTGCCGATGGCGGCGGCGACCTCGGCCGCGCCGCCTGCCTCGTCGTACCAGCCGCCGGCGCCGAAGCTTCCGGTGAAGGTCCGCAACGGACCCTCGCCGGCAGCGAAATGCGCCACGGTCGTCGAATCGAAGCCGGCGCTCAGATAGGCGGCGACCGGGACATCGCTCATCAGGTGGCGGTGCACCGCTCCGCCGGCCTCGCGAACAAAGCGGTCGGCGAGTCCCTCGTCAGTGGCGGCGACGGCGCCCGCGTCCGGTTCCCCGGCAAAGGCGAGCGACCAAAAACGCGTACGCTGCCGGCCGCCATCGGCGTCGAAGACGCGGATCTCGCCGGGCTGGACCATCTCGATACCGGCCAGCAGGCCGCGCCCCTCGAAACAATTCTCGAACGCGAGATACTGCCCGAGACCGGTGGGGTCGATCGTCAGGTCCTCCGGCATTGCCGCAAGAATCGCTTTTATTTCGGAGGCGAAAAGAACAAGCCCCTTATGCTCCCGGACATAGAGCGGCTTGATGCCGAGCCGGTCGCGGGCGAGCACAAGACGCCGCCGCTCGGTATCCCAGATCGCCGCGGCGAACATGCCGTTGACGGTCGGGAACGCGGCCAGTCCCTCCTGGCGGTAGCCGTGTAGCAGGACCTCGTTGTCGCTGCGCGAGTGGAAACGGGCGCCGCGGGCACGTTGGCGCTCGGCCAGCGCCGGTGCGTTGTAGATTTCGCCGTTGCAGACCAGGATCGTGTCCCCGTCGTCGTTCCGCATCGGCTGGTTCCCGGCCGGCGAAAGATCGACGATCGACAGCCGGCGATGACCGAGGGCGATCCCGGGTGCCTGCCAGATGCCTTCGTTATCGGGGCCGCGATGGACCATCGCCGAGAGCATCCGGGCGAGCATTGGCCCTGGCTCCCGGGCGCCGAGGATGCCGGCGATACCGCACATCAGTCTTTCTTGCCTTCCAGTGCCTTCACACGCGCATTGACGACGGAGAGCAGGTAATAGAGCTCCTCGTAATGCTTGCGGTTGACCTTGGCGAGATAGACTAGGGAGACGAGCTGGATCGCGAACAGGGCGGATATCGCGACGATCGACAACGTGACCTGGCCGTCGACGATGCTGCCGCGTATCGCCGCGTAGAGGCTCTCGTCGGGGACCCCGCCGAGGCCGGCGAGACGGGCGACGAAATTGTAGAGGAACAGCAGGCTGCCGGCGATCACCAGCGCGCCGAGCACATAAAGCGGTGCCCGGGCGATCAGGCCCGGCTGCATCATGTAGCTGTAGAGCAGGTGGCTCGAGATCGTTTCGGTCATCCGGAAGATGGCGCCGATACCGGTGCCTGACGCCCGGTCGCGGTCGCGCCAGCGGAGTCGGGCCGGCACCTCCTCGACGCGGAAGCCGAGCAGCATGCCCTTGGTCAGAATCTCCAGGTGGATATCCTTGTCGCCCGAAGTGAGCACCAGGGTCTCCAGCACCTCGCGACGGAAGCCCCGGACCAGGCAGGTGACGGTGTGGAAGCGCCGCCGGAGGCCCCAGGTCAGGATTCGGTTGCCGAGCCTGGAAACCGCGAGCCGCAGTCCCGGCACATTCTCGATCGAACCGTCCGGATGATAGGCCGAGGCGAGCGTGATGTCGGCCGTGCCGTTTGCGAGCGGCGCGAGCAGTGCCGGAATATGGTCCGGCGAATAGGAAAGATCGGAATCGAGGTAAATCACGTAGGCGCCGCGCGACGCCGCAAATCCGGTGCGGACGCCGAAGCCGCGGCCCAGATTGACCGGGTGGCTGGCGACCCGGAGCGGCAGGCCCTCGGCTGCCAGCCTGGCCAGGATCTCGGCGGTTCCGTCCCGGCTGCCGTCGTCGACGACCACGATCTCGTAACCCTGACCCGCGTTCATCGTGGTCGCGAGATAGCTCGCGAGTTCGCGCAGGTTGCGTTCCGCGATCTTGGCCTCGTTGTACATCAGCATGACAACGGACAGGTGACATGGTTCGATGGCGGAAGCGGTCATCGGTCTCGTCGGGCAGGGAATAGGGCCGGGCCGGCGCTTGTCCCGTTTGTCTTACGAGCGCCGCTGTCGTTCCGCAACCCGCATTCGCCCGACGGCGCGGCCGGATATTATCACAGGGATGGAACCGTCCCGGGCACGGTTCGGTTTTCCCTGCCTGCGCCGCCCGGTTCGGTTATATCTCTCAGCCACGGGGCGGCCTCGAGCCGCCAGCGGGCTCGACCCGGCGAACAGGAGAACGACATGGCACAGGATTCGGACAGCCCGATCGCGGCCCCGGACGAAGCGACCCAGGCGCTGTTGCGGCAGGCGGCCGAGATCATCACCGGTCATCTCGACCAGGCCTGGACCGATTGCGAACGCGCCGGTCTCGACCGCGGCGTTTTCACGGCGGCGATGATGGCGACGCTGATGCAGGCGATGCAGTCGAGCCTCGGCGAGCGGACCGGTGACGCGCTCCGCGAGATGGTCGAACTGGCCGAACAGGCCGCGACCGACCGCCTGCAATAGTGCCTCGGTAGCGCCTCAGTCCGGGGTCTTGGCCGGGAGGCCGAGCATCGCCCGGCGCCGCAGCCAGAGACTGGGTCGATAGCGGTCGTCCCCGGTGATCGCCTGGATCTGCGACAGGATCGCCTGCACCGTCCCGGCGCCGATCCGGTCGGTCATGTCCAGCGGCCCTTCCGGATAATTCAGGCCGAGGGTCATTCCCTTGTCGATATCGTCCGGCGAGGCGACCCCGATCTGCGCCATCTCGCAACCCAGGTTGGCGATCATGGCGCGGATCCGCTGGGCGACGAAGCCCGGCGAGTCCTTGATCCGCACGACCTCGCCGGCGACATTCGCGAGCCGTGCCGCGACCCCGTCGAGCAACGCCTGGTCGGCGCCGGGCGCCGCCATCACGGTGGCGCAGCGGGCGACCCCGGTTACCATGTCGATGCCGATCAGGCGTTTCGGGTCGCAGCCGAGGCGAACCGCCATCGTCGTGCAGTCCTCGCCGACCGGGGCGGCGACCAGGGGTGCCTGGCCGTCGTCGGCCGCCAGGATCTCGGCCCCGGCCCGACGGAACAGGTCAGACAGCCGGCTGTCCGGTTCGGCCAGCGCGATCCGCTCGACCGGTGCCGCGTCGGGCTTGGCGACCTGCGGCGGGTCGATCGCATTGCCCTTGTCGTCATAGCGGTAGAAGCCGATTCCCTTCTTGCGCCCGAGGCGACCGGAAACCTGCATGCTTTCGTGGATCGGCGAGGTTGCGAGCCGGCGGTCCTGGAAGTAACCGTTGAAGATCACCATGCTGACGGGGAAATTGACGTCCATCCCGGTCAGGTCGGCCAGTTCGAATGGCCCCATCCGGAAACCGCAGGCATTGCGCATGATGGCGTCGACCTCGTGGGGCTCCGCAACCCCCTCACTGACGATCCGCATCGCCTCCGTCGTGTAGGCGCGGCCGCCGAGATTGACTAGAAAGCCCGGCGCGTCCTGGACCACGACCGGGACCCGGCCCATCCGCTTCGAGATCGCCGTGAGCCGCTCGATCACCGCCGGCGAGGTCGCCGGGGCGCGGATCACCTCGACCAGCTTCATCAGCGGTACAGGGTTGAAGAAATGCAGACCGGCAACGCGCTCGGGCCGGGTGCAGTTCGTGGCGATGCCGGCAATGCGCAGGCTCGAGGTGTTGGAGACGAGGATGGCGTCGTCGCCGACCACCGCTTCGAGGTCGCGGAACAGCGCCTGCTTGACGTCGAGCCTCTCGACCACCGCCTCGACAACGAGGTCGCAGTCGGCGAGATCGGCGATCGACGCGGCGACGCTGATACGGTCGAGCGCGGCAGCCTGTTCGTCCGCCTCCATCCGGCCCTTCTCGACGGCACGCTGCAGCATGCCGGCGACGAAATCGCGCGCCTTGGCGGCGGCGCCGTCGGCCACGTCGAAAAGCTTCACCCGCATCCCGCCGGTGGCGGAGACCTGCGCGATGCCGCGACCCATGGCGCCGGCACCGACGATGCCGACGGTAATCGCGTCGGAATTCTGCTCGTTTTTCATTGTTTCCTCGTTCTTCGGACCGGCGCATCGTGCCGACGCGGCCCCGCATAGGCAACCTTGATCAAGCGTCGGCAATCCCTAAATCTAGGGATGCGGTCCGGGTCGGGACCGCGAACGGCATGCGGTGCCATTGCGGGCCGCGCCGTCAAGGCTCGCTCGTCGGAGGAGTTCTCGATGTCCAGAATGTCCATGTTCAACAGTCCGCTGCTGCTCGGATTCGATCATTTCGAGCAGCTCGTCGATCGCGCCGCGAAGGCGTCGAACGACGGTTATCCGCCCTACAACATCGAACAGATCGGCGAGGAACGACTGCGCATCACGCTGGCGGTCGCGGGTTTCGCCGAGGGCGATCTGCAAATCACGCTCGAGGAGAACCAGTTGATCGTGCGCGGCCGGCAGCGCGAGGAGACGGAGCGCATCTATCTGCATCGCGGCATCGCCGCCCGGCAGTTCCAGCGCGCCTTCGTCCTTGCGGAAGGCCTCGAGGTTACCGGCGCGGAGCTCGAGAACGGCCTGCTCCATGTGGAGCTCCGGAAGCCCGAGCCGACATCGGTCGTCCGCGAAATCAAGATCGGTCTGGGCAAGCCCCGCCATCAGTCGACGGCCGTTGCCCCCGAGATCGAACGTACCTGATTTGCAGGAGTCTCAGTGATGAACACAGGTGAAATGTTGCGGCGAATCACGCCTGCCGGCCTTGCGGCCCTCGGTCTTCCCCATCTCGCTTACGTGCGGCGGGAACAGGGCGAGAACGGCCGCGTCTTCCATGTCCTCTATTCGGCTGACGGCATCCGGCTGCTGGCCGCCGAAAGCCATATCGCCGCCCTAGCGGCCGCCCACGAGAACGAGCTGCAGACGGTCGCGCTGCACTGAGCGACGGAAACCGTTCGAGGACGCTCTCCGGATCGGGCCCGCCGGCCGGGTGCGGCCGGCGCGGTCGCGCGGGGTCCGTGTCAGGAAACGTGTTCTGTCGTGCTGTCGTGCAGCAGCGCGTAGATGGCGTCGCGGTCGTCGCTGCCGCGCAGCTTCTCGCACATCGCGCGATCCCGCAGCGTCCGGGAAATCCGGGCCAGCGCCTTCAGGTGATCGGCCCCGGCGTTCTCCGGTGCCAGCAGCAGGAAGATCAGGTCCACCGGCTCGCCGTCCACGGCGTCGAAATCGACGGCCTTGGTCAGTCGGGCGAAGAAGCCGAAGATCCGGTCGATGCCGGCGAGCTTGCCGTGCGGAATGGCGATGCCGTGGCCGACGCCCGTCGTGCCCAGACGTTCGCGCTCCAGCAGGGTGTCGAACACGGTACGTTCCGGAAGCGCGGTCACTTCCGCGGCGGTTGCGGCCATTTCCTGCAGCGCCTGCTTCTTGCTCGTCGCTCTCAGGGCGGGAATGACCCGCTCCGGAGTCAGGAGGTCTTGGATCTCCATGGTGCCTCGCTTGTCACACGGAACCGCGCCTCAGGCGCGTCCCGTCTCGACCCTGGCCGGTTCGATCCAGCCGATATTGCCGTCCTTGCGGCGATAGACGACGTTCAGCGCGCCATTGCCGATATTGCGGAACAGGTAGACCGGCTCGTCGGCCAGGTCCATCCGCATGACTGCGTCGCCGACCGTGCACTGGACGATGCTGGTTCTTGATTCCGCGACGATGAGCGGCTGGAACTCTTCCGCGACCTCGCCCTCGGCGCCTTCCTCCTCGGCCGCCAGCACGTAGCGCTGGGCCAGGCTCTCGGCGCCGTCGGCGCGTTCGTTGCCGCGGTGGCTGCGCAGCCGCCGCTTGTAGCGCCTGAGCTGCTTCTCGATGCGTTCGGCGGCGAGATCGAAGCTGCCATAGGCGTCCCCTGCCGCCGCCGACGCGGCGACGTCGATGCCGGCGCCGACATGGACGCTGCATTCGGCGCGGAACTGATGGCCGTCGCGCCGGAACGTCACACTCGCTTCGAGCGCGTTGGCGAAGTATTTCGCCGTGCCCGAGGTGAGCCGTTCTTCAACGTGGGTGCGCAAAGCGTCTCCCACGTCAATTTGCTTGCCATTGACGTGAATCTTCATTGTTCAGACCGGAAATAAAGCGGAAGGGGAGCTGCCGCGGTCGCGAAGCCATTTGGCCAATACGCACCTTTTCGTGGCCGGACCTCCCAATGGGGGCGGGAACATAGGGCCGGCGATTGACGCTGTCAACAGTGGCCGGCGTTATCGACTCGCGACATGCGTTCACGTCGCCGACTATAGCACGTCACGCCAGTCTTTTCTTCAATCGTCGGCGCTGCACGGAAGAGGGGATGCGCATCGCCTCGCGATACTTGGCGACCGTGCGCCGGGCAATGTCGACGCCGTCGCTTTTCAGCAGATCGACGATCTTGTCGTCGGAAAGAATCGACTTCGGCGGTTCTTCCTCGATGAGCTCCCGGATCTTCTGGCGGACCGCCTCGGCCGAATGGCTGGCCTCGCCGTCGACCGCCGCGATCGCCGTGGTGAAGAAGTATTTCATCTCGAAGATGCCGCGCGGGGTGGCGATATACTTGTTCGCGGTGACCCGGCTCACCGTGCTCTCGTGCATCGAAATGGCGTCGGCAATGGTCCGCAGGTTGAGCGGCCGCAGATGGGCGACGCCGTGATCGAGGAAGGCCGTCTGCTGGCGAACGATCTCGCTGGCGACCCGGAGGATGGTATTGGCGCGCTGGTCGAGCGACTTGATGAGCCAGTTCGCCGAGGCCAGGCAGTCGCTGACAAAGGCCCGCTCGGCCTTGTCGCGCGTGCTGCCGTTGACGGTCGCCAGATAGCGCTCGTTGATCAGCAGGCGCGGCAGGGTCTCGCTGTTCAGCTCGATGATCCAGTCGCCGCCGGGGCCGCGCCTGAGGAAGATGTCGGGAATGACAGTCTGCGCGATCTCGGTGCCGTATTGCAGGCCCGGTTTCGGATTGAGCCGGCGCAGTTCGGCGACCATCTCGGTCAGATCCTCGGCGTCGACCTGGCAATGGCGCATCAGGCCGTTCAGGTCGCCTTCCGCCAACATGTCGAGGCGCTCGAGCATGGCCTCCATCGCCGGGTCGAGCCGATTGAGCTCGCGCAGCTGCAGGGCCAGGCATTCCGAGAGGTTGCGCGCGAACACGCCGGTCGGCTCGAAGGTCTGGAGAGTGGCCAGGGTCGCCTCGACCTCGGCAGCCGGAGCGCCCAGCCGCTCCGCAACCTCGTCGACCGATTCCGTCAGATACCCGGCGTCGTCGAGGCACTCGATCAGGTGGGCGCCGATCAGCAGCGCCTTCGGTTCGGTGAAGGTGACCGTCAACTGGTCGTGCAGATGCTGGCGAAGATCCTTCTCCTCCGTCAGCCCGGCCATCGGGTCGTAGTCGCCGCCGGCGCCGGCGCTGCCGCGGCTCTCGCGGAACGCGTAATCGCCGCCCCCGGCCTCGCCGTTCGCCGGCTGGTCGCTGGCGCTGTCGCCGGAATACAGATTGTCGTAATCGGTGTCGAGCGGCTGGCTGTCGTCGGAGGTATCGCCGGAGCCGGCCTGGAGGCCGGTGAGCGAGTCGCTGTCGGCGGTGACCTCGACCCGATCGCCGCTGCTGCCGGGATCGCTTTCCGCGGCTTCCGGGCGATCGCCCTCGTCATGCTCGAGCAGCGGGTTCTTTTCGAGCTCCGCCTCGACATAGTCGACCAGTTCCAGATTGGAGAGCTGCAACAGGCGGATCGCCTGCTGCAGTTGCGGCGTCATGACCAGGGTTTGGGTCTGGCGCAGCTCCAGTCGTGGGGTGATGGCCATGGCCTTGAGGTCCCGCTCCGTTACAGACTGAAGCGGTCCCCGAGATAGACGCGGCGCACATCCTCGTGGGCGACGATCTCGCTGGGCGGACCTTCCATCAGAACCTCGCCTTCGTTCAGGATGTAGGCGCGGTCGATCAGGTCGAGCGTCTCGCGGACATTATGCTCGGTAATCAGCACCCCGATGCCGCGATCCTTGAGATGGAAGACCAGCTCGCGGATCTCGTTGACGGCGATCGGATCGATGCCGGCGAGCGGCTCGTCGAGCAGCATGAAACTCGGTTGCGAGGCCAGGGCGCGGGCGATCTCGACGCGGCGTCGCTCGCCGCCGGACAGGGCGATGGCCGGCGTGTTGCGCAGGTGGCCGATCGAGAATTCCGCCAGCAGGTCGTTCAGCATCGCTTCCCGCTTGTCGCGTTCGGGCTCGACGATCTCGAGGACGGCGCGGATATTGTTCTCGACCGACATGCCACGGAAGATCGACGCTTCCTGCGGCAGATAGCCGATACCGGCGCGGGCGCGTCGATACATCGGCAATTCGGTGACATCCTGGCCATCCAGCTTGATCGTCCCGTAGTCGGCCCGAATGAGGCCGGTGATGATGTAGAAGCAGGTCGTCTTGCCGGCCCCGTTGGGGCCGAGCAGTCCGACCGCCTCGCCGCGATTGACGGAGACGCTGACGCCGCGCAAGACCGGACGCTTCTTGAAGCGCTTTCCGATGTTGATGGCTTCGAGGCCCTGATTGCTGCTCACAAGACGAGGCCCCGCAATCCCTTCATTTCCTTCAGTCGCAGCATCATGGTTATCGGTCATTTCGATTAATAATCCGTATCGGCTGGCTAAGGCGTGCCCTACTGGGTCTTCTTCTTCGGCTGGATGCGGACCTTTACCCGCTCCTGCTTCTCCGTCGTCGCCTCGCCGCGGCCGGTACTTTTCGCCGCGTCGACGACGATCCGGTCGGTGTCGAGATTCCAGACCATGCGCTGTCCGCGCAGGACGTTGTCGCCCTGGTTCAGCACCACGTTGCCTTCGAGGATGAAGACCCGCTTCTCCAGGTCGTAGATTCCGAGGTCGCCCTGCGCCGTCTCGCCGGTCGTCGAGAGGAAGACGTCGCCGTAGGCTTCCAGGCGCTTGACGTCGCCCGAGCCCAGGCCGCCCCCGGTCGTGCCGTCGCTGTTCTTGCCCACGTAATAGACGTCGAGACGGGACGAATTGAGCAGCATGTCGCCCTGGGTGGCGCGGACATTGCCGGTGAAGATCGCGAGCTGCTTGTCCTGCTGGACCTCCAGTGTATCGGACGTGATGTCGATCGGGGCGTCGCTGGAGCCGATGCCGCTCATCTGCGATTGCGCGGCCGCCGGCCCGAGCCAGAATGCCGCAAGAAGCGCAAGCGGGGCGATCAGCGCGAGCCGCAGCCGTGCCGTACTCAAACCATGGACCATCGCGGCCGCCTTCCGTTCATCACCCGCCCTTGTCATTGCCCTTGCCGTAGATCAGCACATGCACGTTGCCGTCGAAGCGGGCGATATTGGCGTCCCGGTCGATGAAGAGCCGGTCGCTCTGTATCTCTCCGCTCGGGCCATGCCCCTGGACCGGTGTCTTGCTCCAGGCGCGGCCGTTCGCGAGGTCGATCTCGGCTGTCTCCGAATGGAACTGGTAGCCGGTATCGGAAAAGATCTCGATGTTTCCCGTGAGGTCGAGCCATTTCTTCTTCTGCCGGAACAATCCATTGTCGGCGGAAAGCGACATCCAGGCGCCGTCCTCCATCGTCGTGTCGGCCTGCAGGCTGGCGAGCTTGATGATCTGGGGGTCGTCCGGATTCCGGCTCGCGCTCGAGGCGGTCACGGTGAACGGTCGCTGCTCGCTGTCGAGGCCGACGAAGCGGGCGTTGACCATGGTGAGGCCCTCGTCGCCGACTTCGATATCCGCCTGCTCGATGACGATCGTGCGATCGCGCGGGACCAGGCTCGGCCAGGCGAGCAGGGCGACCGCGAGCACGACCGCCAGTGTCGGCAGAAGGAGCTTCATGACCAGCACGAAGCGCGTGTAGGCAGGACTGACCCGGGCACGCTGGCGCTGCGGACCCTCGATCCGCCAGTGCCGCCTTCCTTCCAGATCTGTGGCTGCCATTGTCGTCGCTCTTCCTCGCCCGGGCGAGCCGCGCGCCGTCAGGCGACGCCGGCGCTCAGGCAGTCATGGACGCGGATGATGCCGACCGGTCGTCGGCCTTCGGTCACAAAGAGACAGGAAATCTTGGTCGCGTTCATCTGTCCCAGCGCTTCAGCCGCCAGTGCCCCCGGCCGGATCGTCTTCGGCGCCCGGGTCATGATTTCCTCGGCCCGGCGATTGAGCAGGTCGTTGTCCATGTGGCGCCGGAGGTCGCCGTCGGTGATGATGCCGAGCAGGTCGCCTGCCGCATCGACGACGCCGACACAGCCGAAGCTTCGCGCGGTCATAACGATCAGTGCCTCACGCATCGACGTGTCCGGCCGGGCGACCGGCAGTTCGTCGCCAACATGCATGATCTCGGAAACCTTGATCAGCGAGGCGCCAAGGCTGCCGCCCGGGTGCAGTACCTGGAAATTGTCCGGGGAGAATCCCCGCCGCTGCAGCAGCGCCACCGAGAGCGCGTCGCCGAGTGCCAGCATCATGGTCGTCGAAGTCGTCGGGGCGAGGCCCATCGGGCAGGCTTCGGGCACCGTCGGCAGCACCAGCGTCACATCGGCGGCGTCGCCCAGGGATGACGTCGGGCGCCCGACCATCGCCAGCAACGGGATCGAGAAGCGCCGGGTGAAGGCGATGATGTCGGCCAGTTCGTTCGTGTTGCCCGAATTGGAAAGGCAGAGCACCGCGTCCGACTGGGTGATCATGCCGAGGTCGCCGTGGCTCGCCTCGCCGGGATGCACGAACAGGGCCGGCGATCCGGTCGATGACATGGTCGCGGCGATCTTCCGCCCGATGTGCCCGCTCTTCCCCATGCCGCTGATGACGACGCGTCCGGTGACCGCATGGAGCAGGTCGACGGCCCGTTCGAAACTGTCGTCAAGGCTGTCGCCGAGCGCCCGCAGCGCCTCCGCCTCGATCGACAGGACACGGCCGGCGGCCTCGAGATCGGGCGAGAGGGGCGCCGACTTTTCCTTTACTTTCATGAGTTTGGGCTTCTTTCCGACGGTTACTGCGGGGCCGAACCCGGCTCCTAACAAAATCTGTGCCAAAGTATGGTCATTCCACCCTGCAATTGCAATTGCAGGTGCGGAACGTCCTTCGAAAGCCGGCCGTTGGGCCAAGGCTCGGCGGAGAGCTGGACGGTTCAGGAATGCGCGAAGATATCGATATCCGGCCAGCCCGCGAGATCGAGCTCGGCCCGGGTCGGCAGGAAGGCGAAACAGGCGGCGGCGAGGTCGGTCCGCTTCTCGCGCGCCAGCATCACGTCGAGGCGTTCCGCCAGACGATGCAGGTAGAGGACGTCCGAGGCTGCGTACTCGCGCTGCGCCGGGCTGATTTCCTCGGCGCCCCAGTCAGAGGATTGCTGCTGCTTGGACAACTGTACGTCGAGCAGCTCCTGGCAGATGTCCTTTAGGCCGTGCCGGTCCGTATAGGTGCGGCAGAGCCGGGAGGCGATCTTCGTGCAATAGATCGGGGCGCAGAGCACGCCCAGGTACTTGCGCAGCACCGCGACGTCGAAGCGGGCAAAATGGAACAGTTTCAGCACAGCCGGGTCGGCCAGCAGGCGCTTCAGGTTCGGCGCGGCATATTCGCCCGGGGCGAACTGGACCAGATGTGCGTCGCCGTCGCCGGCGGACAACTGGACCAGGCACAGGCGATCGCGGTGCGGATCGAGACCCATGGTCTCGCTGTCGATCGCGACGCTGTCGCCGAAGCTGACATCGGCCGGCAGATCGCCCTGGTGGAGGAATATTGCCATTATCGGTCGCGAACCCGTCGGCGTTGCCGTGGCCGGAATGAGGTTCCGCCGGGGCCGGCCGGGACCGGTTCACGCAACGGAGCATCTTGGAATGGTGCCCAGGAGAAGACTCGAACTTCCACGACCTTACGGCCACTAGCACCTGAAGCTAGCGCGTCTACCAATTCCGCCACCTGGGCGCCTTCCAAGGATGGCGGTTTTAATACGCCCGGCTATCATGTCAACAGGGAAATCGGGATCCGGCGAAGCTGGACACGGCGCGGCCTTTGCGGCAAAACCCGAAACGCGACGGCAGAGGTGCGCGACTTGAAGGAATGCGGCAATGACAGCACGACTGGTAACGATTTTCGGCGGCGCCGGCTTCATAGGCCGTCATCTCGTGCAGCGGCTGGCGCAGAAGGGCTATCGCATCCGTGTGCCGGTGCGTGATCCGAACGCGGCCGCCATCCTGCAGCCGCTCGGCAATGTCGGACAGATCGTCTCCGTGCAGGCCAATCTGCGGAACGCGGAATCGGTTCGCGCCGCCGTCACCGGCTCGGACGTCGTCATCAATCTTGTCGGCATCCTTTACGAGAGCGGCGCGCAGACCTTCGCTGCCGTGCATGAGCGCGGCGCCCGAATCGTCGCCGAGGCGGCGCGTGATGCCGGTGTCGGATCCTTCGTGCAGATGTCGGCGCTGGGCGCGGCCGCCGATTCGCCGTCGCGCTACGGGCGCAGCAAGGCCGCGGGCGAGACGGCGGTTCGTGCCGCGCTGCCCGACGCGGTCATTGTCCGCCCGAGCATCGTTTTCGGTGCCAACGACACCTTTTTCAACCGCTTTGCCGCCATGGCGCGGATTTCGCCTGCGCTGCCTCTGATTGGCGGCGGTCACACCCGCTTCCAGCCGGTCTGGGTCGGTGATGTCGCCGAGGCGATCGTCCGGGCGGTCGAGGACGAGGATTGCCGTGGCCGGACCTTCGAGCTCGGCGGGCCGCGGGTCTACAGCTTCCGCGAGCTGATGCAGGTCGTGCTGACGGCGACCGGGCGCAAGCGGCTGCTGTTGCCGCTGCCGTTCGGACTGGCGCGGTTCGAGGCGATGTTCCTGCAGATGTTGCCGGCCCCGCCGCTGACCGTCGACCAGGTCGATTCGCTGACGGTCGACAATGTCGTCGCCGACGGCGCCGAGGGCTTCGCCGCGCTGGACATCCGGCCGGCCAGCGTCGAGGCGGTGGTGCCGTCCTATCTGGCCCGTTATCGCCGCGCCGGGGTTCTGCCAAAGAAGCTCGCCTGACCGGCCTCAGGCATAGAGCCAGTAAAGCAGCAGGATGCCCAGCCCGAGCCGGTAGATCACGAAGGGCGTGAAGCTGGCGTTGCGCAGCCAGCGCATCAGCAGCCAGATCGCGCCGAGTGCGGTCAGGAAGGACAGCGCCGCGACCAGCACAGCGTCGCCGGCAATCTGCAGATTTCCCTGGTCGTGCAATTCCAGGCCGCCAAGCAGGCCGGCGCCGAGCACGGTGGGGATCGACAGCAACATCGAGAAGCGGGCCGCGTCCTGGCGTTCGAAGCCGGCGAAGCGGGCCGCCGTCATGGTGATGCCCGACCGGCTCGTGCCTGGAATGAGCGCGAGTATTTGCGAGGCGCCGATCATGAGGCCGGTGCCGAACGTCATGTGCTCCATGCGCTTGAGCGTGAGGCTGCTCTTGTCGGCCAGGTAGAGCAGGACCCCGAAGCCGATCGTCGCCCAGGCGATCACATCGGGCCGGCGCAGCATCGGTTCGAGGTCGAGTTTGACCACCAGGAAACCGGCGATCACCACCGGCACCGTGCCGATCGCGAGATACACGAGAATGCGGGCGGGTTCCGTGTAACGACCGCGCATCAGGGCGCCGAGCCCGGTCAGCAGCCACCAGAGGTCGCGCCAGAAATAAAGCAGCACCGCGCCGAGCGTGCCGACATGAACGGCGACGTCGATGAGCAGGCCCTGATCGGGCCAGGTGCCGAGCGTGCCGATAAGTGCGAGATGACCGGAGGAGCTGATCGGGAGGAACTCGGTGACGCCCTGAACGACAGCGAGGACGATGATTTGCAGAGGCGTCAACGCGAATGGTACCCTGATTCCGGGCGCGAAACTGGGCGCTGTATAGCATTCGGGTCCTTTGCCTCGCCAGTCCGAAAAAAGATCCGAAACGGAACTATTTCGCGCCGAAATCGCCGAGATGAATGCTGCGTTGCGGCGTGGTCGGCGGTTCCTTGAAAAAATAGGTCACGAATGTTGACCAATAATCGACTTTTTTCTAGAACGGCTGCCCGGCATTCTGTATAAGCGAGTTCCCTGGCCTGCCGGCGACCAGCCGGCAAGGCGTGTCGCGTGCCCGGCTGTCAGACAGCCGTGGGTCGCGACGACCGGATCGGCGCAGATCGCCGACCGCCCGTGCCGGGGCAGGTGTCGTAAGTCGCTAAGTCATTAAGTCACAGAGTCGAATATCCTTCTGAAGGTTGGGGCCATGGCCGAACGAATGCTCAAGTTCGTCAATATCGAGCAGCGCATGCCGGACAAGCGTGGCGCCGACGAACGGCGAACCGATTTCCACGAGATCTACGCGGAATTCCAGGAGAATGCGGCGCGCGAGCAGTCGGCCCGCTGTTCGCAGTGCGGCATACCCTTCTGCCAGGTGCATTGCCCGGTCCAGAACAACATTCCGGACTGGCTGAGGCTGACCGCCGAGGGGCGGCTTGAGGAAGCCTACGAAGTCAGCCAGGCGACCAACAACTTCCCCGAGATCTGCGGCCGGATCTGTCCCCAGGACCGGCTCTGCGAAGGCAACTGCGTGATCGAGAAGGACTTCAACTCGGTCACCATCGGCTCGGTCGAGAAGTACATCACCGACACCGCCTGGGAGCAGGGCTGGGTCAAGCCGGTCGCGCCGAGCGTCGAGCGCGCGGAATCGATCGGCATCATCGGCGCCGGACCGGGCGGCATGGCCGCCGCCGAGGAGCTGCGGCGGCGCGGTTACCAGGTCGTCGTCTACGACCGCTACGACCGCGCAGGCGGCCTGATGATGTACGGCATTCCGAGCTTCAAGCTGGAAAAGGACATTGTCGAGCGGCGGACCCGGCTGCTCGCCGATGCCGCGGTCGAGTTCCGGCTGAACTTCGAGGTCGGCCGCGATGCCAGTCTCGGCGAACTTCGCGAGAAGCATGACGCGATCCTGATCGCGACCGGCGTCTACCGGGCGCGCGACATCTCGGTTCCCGGCGCCAGCCTTGGCAATATCTTTCCGGCGATGCGGTACCTGACCGCCTCGAACCGCAAGGGCCTCGGTGATTCGGTGCCGGATTTCGACGACGGCACCCTGAACGCGAAAGGCAAGCGCGTCGTCGTGGTCGGCGGCGGCGACACCGCGATGGACTGCGTCCGTACAGCCGTGCGCCAGGGCGCGACCTCGGTCAAGTGTCTCTACCGGCGCGACCGGGACAACATGCCCGGATCGATGCGCGAGGTGCGCAACGCGGAGGAGGAAGGCGTCGAATTCGTCTGGCTGTCCGCGCCCAAGGCGTTTCTCGGAAACGAGACGGTCGACGGCGCCCTGGTCGCCCGCATGCGTCTCGGCATGGCGGATGCCAGCGGTCGCCAGACGCCGGAGCCTATCGACGGTGCCGACTACCGGATCGATGCCGACATGGTGATCAAGGCGCTCGGCTTCGATCCCGAGGATCTGCCGCAGATCTTCGGAGAGCCCGGGCTGGAGGTCAGCCGCTGGGGCACCATCAAGGCCAGTTTCCGCAACCAGATGACCAGTCTCGAGGGCGTCTTCGCGGCCGGTGACATCGTCCGCGGCGCCTCGCTGGTGGTCTGGGCGATCCGCGATGGCCGCGACGCGGCCGCGAGCATTCACAGTTTCATCCAGCAGCGACTGGCGCCGCCCGCCGAGGGCGAGGCGCCGGAAGCCCTGGCATCCTGACGGGGGAAATCGTCATGTCGAACGCCGAGCCGCAAAGCTGGAGCGAAATCGTCCGCCGGCAGGAAGAGGAGGCCGCCCGTCTCGCCCGCGACGGCCTCTATGACCCGGCCGAGGAACACGACGCCTGCGGCGTCGGACTGGTCGCCTCGCTCGACGGCACGCCGCGCCGCGACGTGGTCGAGGCCGGAATCGCCGCGCTGCGGGCCGTCTGGCACCGGGGCGCCGTCGACGCCGACGGCAAGACCGGCGACGGCACCGGCATTCATGTCCAGATTCCGCACGACTTCTTCGAGGAGCATGTCGCCCGGACCGGGCACGAACCCCGCCATGGCAGCATCGCCGTCGGCATGGTGTTCCTGCCGAAGACCGACCTGGTCGCCCAGGAGACCTGCCGGACCATCGTCGAGGCGGAAATCCTGCGCTTCGGCTACCGCATCTACGGCTGGCGCCAGGTGCCGGTCGACGCCACGATCATTGGCGAGAAGGCCAACGCGACCCGGCCCGAGATCGAGCAGATCATGATCGACAACCGGAAGCGGGCATCCGGCGACAAGTTCGAGCGCGACCTCTACATCATCCGCCGTTCGATCGAGAAGCGGGTGCTGGCGGCCCATATCACCGATTTCTACATCTGCTCGCTGTCATGCCGTTCGATCATCTACAAGGGCATGTTCCTGGCCGAGCAACTGACGTCCTTCTATCCGGACCTGCTCGATCCGCGCTTCATCTCGAATTTCGCGATCTATCACCAGCGTTACTCGACCAACACCTTCCCTACCTGGCGCCTCGCCCAGCCGTTCCGCATGCTCGCCCACAACGGCGAGATCAATACCGTGCGCGGCAACATCAACTGGATGAAGAGCCACGAGATCCGCATGGTCTCGGACGCCTTCGGCCATCATGGCGACGATATCAAGCCGATCGTGCAGGCAGGCAGTTCGGACTCGGCGGCGCTCGACGCGGTCTTCGAGGTACTGGTGCGCGCCGGCCGCGACGCGCCGATGGCGAAGACCCTGCTGATCCCGGAAAGCTGGTCGAAGAGCACCGACATGCCGGACGCGCATCGCGCGCTCTACGCCTACTGCAACACCGTGATGGAGCCCTGGGACGGTCCGGCGGCGATCTGCGCCACCGACGGGCGCTGGCTGGTCGCCGGCATGGACCGGAACGGCCTGCGGCCGATGCGCTATACCGTGAGCGCAGACGGTCTCCTGGTTGTCGGTTCGGAATCGGGCATGGTGCCGCTGCCCGAGGACCGCGCGATCGAGAAGGGCCGTGTCGGCCCCGGCCAGATGATCGCCGTCGACCTCGCCGAGGGCCGGCTCTACCACGATCGCGAGATCAAGGACCGGCTGGCCGGGCTGCGCCCCTTCGCGCAGTGGGTGAAGAACGTGGTGCCGCTCGACGAGGTCATCGCCAGCGCGCCCGAGCAGGCGACGCTCGAGCGGGCCGAACTCAGGCGCCGCCAGATGACCGCGGGCTGGAGCCTCGAGGATCTCGAGATGATTCTCCAGCCGATGGTCGAGGAGGGCAAGGAGGCGGTCGGCTCGATGGGCGACGACACCCCGGTCGCCGTGCTCTCGAACCACTTCCGCGGCCTGCAGGACTATTTCCGCCAGCGCTTCAGCCAGGTGACCAATCCGCCGATCGACAGCCTTCGCGAATCGCGGGTGATGAGCCTGAAGACCCGGCTGCTCAACCTCAACAACGTTCTCGACGAGGATCCGAGCCAGACCCAGGTGCTGCAGCTCGAATCGCCGCTGCTGACCACCGGCGAGTTCGAGGCCATGCTCGATTATGTCGGCAAGGCGGTCGCGCGGATCGACTGCACCTTCCGCAAGGACGGGCCGAACGCGCTCAATCAGGCGATCAACCGGATCCGCGAGGAGGCCGAGGATGCCGTTCGCGGCGGCGCCACGCAGCTCGTCCTGACCGACCGCGCGATCGGCCCGGATCAGATCCCGGTTCCGTCGATTCTCGCGGCCGGCGGCGTGCACAGCCATCTGGTTCGGCGCGGCCTGCGGACCTTCACCTCGATCAACGTGCAGGCCGGAGACGTGCTCGACGTTCATCATGTCGCGGTGCTGATCGGCGTCGGCGCAACGACCGTGAACACCTATCTGGCGCAGGAGACAGTTCTCGACCGTCATGCCCGCGGGCTGTTCCCCGGCATGGACGCGAAGACCTGCCTGCAGCGCTACAAGAAGGCGGTCGACCAGGGCCTTCTCAAGATCATGTCGAAGATGGGCATCTCGGTCATTTCGTCCTATCGCGGCGGCTACAATTTCGAGGCGCTCGGGCTCAGCCGGGCGATGGTCGAGGACCTGTTCCCGGGGATGCCGTCGCGGATTTCCGGAATTGGCCTGAACGGCATCGAGAAGAAGGTCGTCGATCAGCACGAAACCGCCTATCGCGAGGGCGTCGTGGCGCTGCCGGTCGGCGGGCTCTACAAGTCGCGCGCCAACGGCGAGGCGCATGCCTTCGATGGCCAGCTCGTGCACATGCTGCAGCACGCGGTCGCAACCGACGCCTATTCGCTCTACCGGAAATATTCCGAGGGCGTGCGCTCGATGGCGCCGGTCAACCTGCGCGATCTGATCGACTTCCAGTCCGACCGTGAGGCGATCCCGATCGAGGAAGTCGAGAGCATCACCCAGATCCGCAAACGCTTCGTGACCGGCGCGATGTCGCTCGGCGCGCTCGGCAAGGAGGCGCACGAGACGCTGGCCATCGCGATGAACCGGATCGGCGCGAAGTCCGATTGCGGCGAGGGCGGCGAGGCCCAGGAACGCTATCGTCCGCGCGCCAACGGCGACAACGCCAACTCGGCGATCAAGCAGATCGCCTCGGGCCGCTTCGGCGTGACGGCGGAGTATCTGAACAACTGCGAAGAGATCGAGATCAAGATCGCGCAGGGGGCGAAGCCCGGCGAGGGCGGCCAGCTTCCGGGCTTCAAGGTCTCGGAGATGATCGCCACGCTGCGCCATTCGACGCCGGGCGTGACGCTCATTTCGCCGCCGCCGCATCACGACATCTATTCGATCGAGGATCTCGCGCAGCTCATCTACGATCTGAAGCAGATCAATCCGGACGCCCGGGTCTGCGTGAAGCTGGTGGCTGAATCGGGCATCGGCACGGTCGCCGCCGGCGTCGCCAAGGCGAAGGCCGACGTGATCATGATCTCCGGGCATTCCGGCGGCACCGGCGCGAGCCCGCAGACATCGGTGAAATATGCCGGCGTTCCGTGGGAAATGGGCCTGTCCGAGGTCAACCAGGTGCTGACCCTGAACCGGCTCCGGCACCGGGTCCTGCTGCGCACCGACGGCGGCCTGAAGACCGGGCGCGACATCGTCATCGCGGCCATGCTGGGCGCCGAGGAATACGGCATCGGCACGCTCGGCCTGATCGTCATGGGCTGCATCATGGTCCGGCAATGCCATTCCAACACCTGCCCGGTCGGGGTCTGTACGCAGGACGAGGAACTGCGCAGAAAATTCACCGGCACGCCGGAGAAGGTCGTCAACCTGATGAGCTTCATCGCCGAGGAAGTGCGCGAGATCCTGGCCTCGCTCGGCTATCGCTCGATCGAGGAGATCGTCGGCCGTTCCGACCTGCTGCACCAGGTCGGCCGTGGTTCCGAGTATCTCGACGATCTCGACCTCAATCCGCTGCTGACCCAGGCCGACGCCGGCGGACATCCGCGGGTCAACCAGGTGGTCGGTCCGAACCCGGTCCCGGAAACCCTCGACGCGCAGATGATCCGCGATGCCGAAACGGTTTTCGCCAAGGGCGGCGGCCGCATGCAGCTCGCCTACTCGATCCGCAATACCCATCGGGCGATCGGCACCAAGCTGTCGTCCAAGATCGCCCGCCTGCACGGCAATTCGGGCCTGGCGCCGGGCCATATCACGGTGCGCCTGCGCGGTTCGGCCGGCCAGTCGCTCGGCGCCTTCGCGGTGCAGGGCCTCAAGCTCGAGGTCTTCGGCGACGCCAACGACTATGTCGGCAAGGGATTGTGCGGCGGGACCATCGTGGTGCGGCCGATGCCGTCCTCGACGCTGGTCTGGCACGAGAACACGATCGTCGGCAATACGGTGCTCTACGGGGCCACGGCGGGCCAGCTCTTTGCCGCCGGACAGGGCGGCGAACGCTTCGCCGTGCGCAATTCCGGCGCGATCGCCGTGATCGAGGGCTGCGGCGCCAACGGCTGCGAATACATGACCGGCGGGACGGTGGTGATCCTCGGCTCGATCGGCGACAACTTCGCGGCCGGAATGACCGGGGGGATGGCCTATATCTACGATCCGGCGGGCACCATGGGGCACCATATCAACGGTGATTCGGTGGTCTACCAGCGTATCGCCTCGTCCCATTGGGAAAACGATCTGCGCTCGATCGTCGAACATCACCATCAGGAAACGCAGTCGCCGCTGGCGGAATCCCTGCTGACCAACTGGGATCGCGCGGTCGGCAAGTTCTGGCAGGTCTGCCCGAAGGAGATGCTGGCGTTGATCCCCTATCCGTTGAGCGAAACCGCCGGCGCGGAAAGCGCCTGACCGGCGAATGCTGCCGACCGCCGCCCGGCGAATCTTGCCGGGTGGCGGGGGCGCTTCGCTGCGATGGACGAAACAATCTAATAAAATCAGGATGTTAGGGCGGCGCCCTGACTGGCGCGCTCCTTGCGAGGTTGATAGTCGAACCTGCACAAGGATGCCACCGATGCAACGCACCGCCCCCCGTACCGACTTCGCCCTCCCGGGCCTCGAGATGTGGACCGACCCGTCGCTGATTGCCGCCGGCACGCTCGACTGGGCCGCCGAACTGGTCGTTGACGCCTATGGCGTCGATTCGATCGCGATCGTCGAGGACAAGGCCCGCCGTCTCGACTGGGCCGGCAAGAGCGAACTGGCGGCTGCCTTCCGCCATGTCGCCCGGGCCGCCCGCGTCCTCCTTGGCGATGCCGCGCCGCCGGCCTCGCGCCGCATGCTCAACTGACTTCCGGCGCTGTCGTGGCGTTCCCCGGCTCCTGGGACACGGCCGGCCGGGCCCGCAGGCCTTGACCGCCGCCGACCCCACCTTTATGTGACGAGGCTGTCTTCATCCTCGTCCGCGACATGCGCCGTCTCTATCATTTTGCGTTATCGCCCCATTGCCGGAAGGTCAGGCTAGCGCTCAAGGAAAAGGCGCTGGATTTCGAGCTTGCGCCGATCGAGCCCTGGGCTGCCGATCCCGACTTCCTGGTCCTCAACCCGGCCGGCGAGGTGCCCGTGCTTGTGGAGGACGACGGCACGGTTCTGGCCGAGAGCCAGGCCATCTGCGAGTATCTCGACGAAGCCTACCCGGATCGCCCGCTGATCGGCTTCGACCCGGTTCACCGGGCCGAGACCCGACGCCTCGTGGCCTGGTTCGACCTCCGCTTCCACGCCGACGTGACGAACTATCTGGTCGGCGAGAAGGTGATCAAGCGGCTCAAGGGCGAGGGCTATCCGGAAAGCGCGGTGATCCGCGCCGGCCAGCACAACATCCGCTATCATCTCGACTATGTCAGCTTCCTCAGCGAACGGCGCAACTGGCTCGCAGGCGAGGAATTCTCGCTCGCCGATATCGCCGCCTCGGCACAGATCGCCTGCGTCGACTATCTGGGGGCCATTCCCTGGGACGACTTCCCGCTCGCCCGGGACTGGTACGCGCGAATCAAGTCACGGCCGACCTTCCGCTCGCTGCTTGCCGACCAGGTGCGCGGCCTGCCGCCGCCCAAGCACTACGCGGACCTCGATTTCTGAGGCCGGGCGATGAGCGGGGCCGAGGCGACAACGGACGGCGTGACGCCGTCCGACCGGTCCGAGGCGATCCGGGTTGAGGCGCGCCGGCTCGGCTTCGATGCGGTCGGCGTCACCGACGCGGACGCCATTCCCGATGCCCGGGCCCGTCTCGACGCCTACATCGCCCTTGGCCGCCACGGCGGCATGGACTGGCTGGCCCGCGATCCCGATCGACGGGGCTCGCCGAGAGGGCTCTGGCCGGACGCCCGCAGCGTCGTCGCGGTCGCGCTCAACTACGGGCCGGCGGGCGATCCGATGGCGCTGCTCGACCATCCCGACCGCGGCATCGTCTCGGTCTATGCCCGCAACCGTGACTATCACGACATCCTGAAGCGTCGCCTCAAGGAACTCGCCCGCTGGATGGTGGGGCGGTTCGGCGGCGAGCTGAAGGTCTTTGTCGATACGGCGCCGGTAATGGAGAAGCCGCTTGCCGCCGCCGCCGGCCTCGGCTGGCAGGGCAAGCACAGCAACCTGCTGAGCCGGGAGCACGGGTCCTGGCTGTTCCTCGGGACCCTCTACACGAGCCTCGAACTGGCCCCGGACCAGCCCTCGGACGGTCATTGCGGGAGCTGCCGGGCCTGCCTCGACATCTGTCCGACGAAGGCCTTTCCGGCGCCCTTCCAGGTCGATGCCCGGCGTTGCATTTCCTATCTCACGATCGAGCACAAGGGCCATATCGAGGTCGAGTTCCGTGCCGCGATGGGCAACCGGATCTATGGCTGCGACGATTGCCTCGCCGTCTGCCCGTGGAACAAGTTCGCCCGGTCGACGAAGGAGCCCGGCTTCCTGCCGAGGGCGGAGCTGACGGCGCCGAGGCTCCGCGATCTGGCCGAACTCGACGATGCGTCCTTCCGGGCGCTGTTCGCCGGTTCCCCAATCAAGCGCACCGGGCGTGACCGCTTCGTCCGGAACGTCCTCATCGCGCTCGGAAACAGCGGCGATATCGACGCCGTTCCGCTGCTGGAACGATTGACCGGAGACGCCTCGCCACTGGTCCGGGCGATGGCCGTCTGGGCATTGTCGAGATTGCTTCCGGCCGACGCCTTCGCGGCCCGGCGGGACGATCTGATGGTTCGCGAGACCGACCCGGAGGTTCGCCGCGAATGGCGAGACGGTTAGTCCGCCCTGACGTCCATCTGTTCGATATTGGCGCGGGCCAAGTCGCTCGCCGGCGTGTTCGCCGCGATCTCGATGATCGTCATCCAGTCGTGCCGGGCGCCGTCGCGGTCGCCTTCCATGCGGCGCAGGATGCCGCGTTCGAGCAGGGCGTCGACCGAGCCAGGATTGATCACGAGTGCCGTTTCGACATCTTCGAGCGCCAGTTCTGTCTGCCCGAGATGGCGTCGCGCCGCGGCCCGGAAGGCGAGCGCGTCTGCCCGTGTCGGGTCGAGGGAGAGGACAAGGTCGAGGTCCGAGACCGCCTCGTCGAGAATGCCCAGTTCGGCGCGGGCGCGCGCCCGATCGATGAGCAGTTCCGGATCTTCCGGTGCCCGCTCCAGGGCCGCCGTCAGAACCGCCTCGGCGCGGCCGGAGGCGTCGGCCAGCATCCAGGCATTGGCCGCCTGGGCCAGGGTCTGGGCGACTAGGTCCGGATTGCTCCGGACCATTTCGTCGGCCAGCGCCTCGAGCCGGGTCGCCGCCTCGCCGTATTCGCCGAGCGCGACGAGGGCCATCGCGGCGCAATGATCGGCCGGCGTTCCGCCGCCTTCGTCGTGCCAGGCAAGGGCGGATTCGAAGGCGTTCTCGGGGTCGCGCTGGGTCAGGTTGATGCAGGCGGCATACTGATGCGCCGAATCGTCGACCTCGGCCTGCACGGGGAGTGCGGCCGTGACCGCGAGGGCCGCGATCGCGATCGCGGCGCCGGGACGATGTTTCCGTGGCATGGCCGGAAAGTGTCCATTTCCGCGTCGCGATGCAAGTGACAACTTTCGGGCGCCCGCTGTTGCGTGCCATGACATATTGTTGCCGCGTTCCGTACCTAAGTGGCAGGACTGTATGCGGCCGGCATGACCGGCGATGTGCGGTAACGAACGAGAGGACGACGATGCGCTATCTCACGCCCCTTGCAGCCCTGATGCTGATACTCACTGCCGCCGTCGCGACGGCGCAGCCCGCCGGTTCCCCGAACCCGCCCCCGTCCGATGAAATCGTGCTCCGGATGGTGTCGGAACGCTGGGTGGAATCGACGGACGCAACGGTCCGGGTGGCGATCGCCGCCGCCTTCCAGGCGAGCGACAGCAGCGACGTGCGGGGCCGGGCGCTTGCCGCGCTCGACGCCATGGCGCCGCAGGCGAACTGGACGATCACAAGTTTCGACCAGAGCGAAGACAGCTCCGGGCTGGAGCGCTGGAACATCCTCGCCGAGGCGCGGATCGCGGAGAATGCCCTCGGCGGCATGCGGGACCGCGCCACGAAGGCGAGCGAGCCCGGCCTGAAGCTGACGCTGGCCGGGATCGAGTTCACGCCCACGCTGGCCGAGCGTGAGGCGGCGACGGCCGCCGTCCGACGCGAGATCTACGGTCGCGTGACGCAGGAGATCGCTGCTCTGAACGAGACCTTCAAGGATCGCTCCTTCACGGTATCCAGGGTCAATTTCGTACCCGAAACGAGCTATGCCGCGCAGCCGCGCATGGCCCTGATGAAGGAAAGCGACGGCGCAATGGCGGTGTCGGCCAAGCTGGTCGTCAATGCCGAGGTGGTGATCCGGGCGCGGCCGCTGGCGGTCGAATGACCCGGTCGCCGACCAAGCGCGGTCCGGGGCTTTTCGTCTTCGGGCTCGGCTTCTCGGCCCTGGTTCTCGTCAGACGCGTGGCCACACGCGGCTGGCGCGTCGGCGGAACCTGTCGGGACGCGGAGAAGGCTGCCGCACTCCGGGACCGGGGCATCGCGGCATCCTGTTTCGGCCCCGGTATCGCGCCGCCGCCGCTCGCCGATCTGGCCGGCTACAGTCACCTGCTGCTCTCGATCCCGCCGGTGGCGGAGGGCGACCCGGTGCTTGACGCCTATGGCGATTCCCTTGCCGGTCTTCCGGACGTCTCCTGGGTCGGATACCTCTCGACGACCGGGGTCTACGGCGACACGGGTGGCGCCTGGGTCGACGAAACCGCGCCCTGCGATCCCGGACCGGGCCGAAGCCTGCGCCGGCTCGAGGCCGAAACGGCGTGGCGCGACTTTCACCGTCGTCTCGGGCTGCCGGTCCATGTCTTCCGGCTGGCCGGGATCTACGGCCCCGGACGGAACCAGCTCGAAAGCCTGCGGAACGGCACGGCGAAACGGATCGAGAAGCCGGGACAGGTATTTTCCCGCATTCACGTCGACGATATCGCCGAGGTGCTGGAAGCCTCGATCGCGCGGCCGGATCCCGGCGCTGTCTACAATGTCTGCGATGACGAACCGGCGCCGCCCGGCGAGGTCATCGTCTATGCCGCGAGCCTTCTCGGCCTCGAGCCGCCGCCCGCGATCCCCTTCGAGGCTGCCGATCTGAGCCCGATGGCCCGGAGTTTCTACGCCGACAACCGGCGGGTCCGGAATACCCGGATCAGGAAGGAACTTTGCGTCGACCTCCGGTACCCGACCTATCGCGAGGGATTGAAGGCATTGCTGCGGTCCCTAGATTGAACAGACATTCCAAATCAAGGAGACGGCAAGAATGGTCAAACCCCGCCAGCAGGCCCCCGCGCTCGATCTGGCTCTCGTCTCCGGTGGCCGCTGGTCGCTTGCCGAGCAGTCCCCCGAAGCCTTCACCCTGATCGTCTTCTATCGCGGGCTGCATTGCCCGATCTGCTCGCGCCAGCTTGCCGAGCTGACGCGCAAGCTGCCGGAGTTCGAGAAGCGCGGCATCGGCGTGATCGCGGTGAGCGGCGACAGCCGCGAGCGGGCCGAGAAGACGGTCGCCGACTGGGATATCGATGGCCTGACGCTCGGCTACGGGCAGAGCGAGACGTCGATGCGGGAATGGGGCCTGTTCGTCTCGAACGCGATCAGCGACAAGGAGCCCGCCCGCTTCGGCGAACCCGGCCTGTTTCTCGTGCGTCCGGACGGCGAGATCTATTTCGCCCAGATCGCCTCGATGCCCTTCGCCCGACCGAAGCTCGACGAGATCCTGTCCGCGATCGACTTCGTGACGGCCAGGGACTATCCGCCGCGCGGCGAGGCCTGAGGGATTATTCCGCCAGTCCCTGGGCGAGCGATTCCACCTCGCTGATCAGGCGGGACAGGTCCTCGTCCCGGGACAACCGGTGATCGCCGTCCTTGATGAAGGTGACGACGACGTCGTCGGATTCGAGCCGATCGACCAGTTCGAGCGAGCGCCGCCAGGGCACGTCCGGATCCGCCATCCCGTGCAGGATCCGGACCGGCCCGCCGAACGGCACGGCGCGATCGAGGACCCGGTTCCGCCGCCCGTCGCGGAACAGCTTCTCGGTGAAGACGTAGGGTTCGTCGGCATACTGGGAAGGCTGTTCGAGGCGGCCGTCGCGGGTGATCGCGGCCTGTTCCTCGGGCGCCAGGTCCTCCCACATCCAGTCGGTGAAATCCGGCGCGGGCGCGATCCCGACGAGGCCGGCGACGCGCTCGGGTCGCGTCATGGCGGCCAGCAGCATGATCCAGCCGCCCATCGACGAGCCGACCAGGATCTGCGGCCCGGACGTCGCCTCGTCGAGGATCGAGATCGCGTCGTCGGTCCAGCGGCTGATAGTTCCGTCGGCGAAGTCGCCGGTCGACTGGCCGTGCCCGAGATAGTCGAAACGGGTGAAGGCGCGACCGAAGCGACGGCAGCATTCCTCGAGCGCGGTCGCCTTGGTCCCGGTCATGTCCGAGCGGAAGCCGCCGAGGAAGATCACGCCGGGTGACAAGCCCGGAAGATGGTGATAGGCGATAGCCTGGCCGTCCGGGCGCGGAAGGTAGTCTGGGGCGGTCGCGTCGTTCATCTGGCCAGCCATCACAATCATCATCATGGAAAACGAGCCGCAGTCTAGCACCGGGCAGTCGGCCGGCAAACGCCGTGCGCCGACCGTGCTGCAGGTGGTGCCGGCGCTCGATGCGGCCGGCGGCGGAGTCGAGCGCGGCACCGTCGAGATTGCGCGTGCGCTCGCGGCCGGCGGATGGCGGGCGATCGTGGCCTCGGCCGGCGGAGAGATGGCCTACCAGATCGAGCGCGCGGGCGGTGAACATGTCACCCTGCCGGTCGACAGCAAGCAGCCCTGGACGATGTGGCGCAACGTGGCGCGGCTGGCCGACCTCGCCGCCGCCCGCCAGGTCGATCTGATCCATGCACGGAGCCGGGCGCCGGCCTGGAGCGCCCGTCAGGCGGCGCGCCAGGTCAAGGCCCCCTTCGTGACCACGGTTCATGCGCCGTATCCGGCGAACAGCGGTTTGAAGCGCCTCTACAACGGGATCATGGGCAAGGGCGATCGGGTGATCGCGATCTCCGACTTCGTCGCCGATTATGCCCGCACGGCGCTGCATGTCCCAGCCGAGAACCTGGCGACGATCCATCGCGGCGTCGACACGGGTTATTTCAACCCGGCGGCGGTAAGCGCCGAGCGGTTGTTCGCCCTGGCGCGCCGCTGGCGCCTCCCTGACGGCCTGCCGACGGTCCTGATGCCGGGCCGCCTGACCCGGCTCAAGGGCCACCATGTGCTCATCGAGGCGCTTTCCAGCCTGCAGGGCATGGATATCCTGACCCTGATCGTCGGCGGCGACCAGGGACGGCGGCAATATCGCGAGGAACTGGAGGCGGCGATCCGCAGTCATGGCCTCGAGGGGTCGGTGCGCCTGCTCGACGCCTGCAACGACATGCCGGCCGCGTACATGCTGGCCGACGTGGTGGTTTCGCCCTCGACCGTGCCGGAAGGCTTCGGGCGGGTCGCGGCAGAGGCGCAGGCGATGGGACGGCCGGTGATCGCCAGCAACCATGGCGGGGCGCGGGAGACCGTACTGGAAGGCGAAACCGGCTGGCTGGTGCGGCCGGGCGACGCGGCCGACCTGGCGGCGGCGCTCTCGGTGGCGATTACCCTGTCGGCCGGCGAGCGGGCCGCGGTTGCCGAACGGGCGCGGCGGCATGTCGCCGAGAATTTCACGGTCGAACGGATGTGTGCCCGGACGCTGGAAGTCTACGCCTCGCTGATCTGGCCGTCATGAGCGGCAGAACGCGGATCCTGGTCATCCGGCACGGCGCGCTCGGCGATGTCGTGATGGCGCTCTGGCCGGCGACGGCGATCCGCCGCGCCCATCCGGATGCCCATATCACGCTGCTGACCAGTTCGCCCTACCGCGCGCTCGCCGAGCGGTCGGGCCTGTTCGATGCCGTCTGGATCGACGACCGTCTGCGGCCGTGGCATGTCGCCAGCCACCTGAGGCTCGCGCGGCGTCTCCGCCAGGGCGGGTTCGCCCGGGTCTACGACCTGCAATGCTCCGGCCGCACCGATTTCTATTACCGTTTCTTCATGGCCGGTCGCCGGCCGGAATGGTGCGGCACCGCCGCCGGCGCCTCGCACCGGCACGACAATCCGCAGCGAAAGCGCCTGCATGCCCTCGACCGCTTTGCCGAGCAGCTCGCGGTCGCCGGGATCGGTCTCGGCGAGCGGCCGGCGCTTGCCTGGCTGGATGACGACGTGAGCGCCCTCGACCTGCCATCCCGTTACGCCGCGCTGATCCCGGGCGCGGCGCCGCACCGCCCGGAGAAGCGCTGGCCGGCGCCGCGCTTTGCCGAACTCGCGCGGGCGCTGGCCAAGAGTGGTCTGGCGACCGTGATTCTCGGCGCCTCCGCCGACCGGCCGCTGGCGGCCGAGATCGCCGGTATGGTGCCCGGTGCGCGCGACCTGGCGGGACGGACCGACCTCTTCGCCCTTGCCGGCATCTTGCGCCGGGCAGCCTTCGCCGTCGGCAACGATACCGGGCCGATGCATCTCGCGGCGGCGGTCGGAACGCGCTCGCTGGTGCTTTTCTCGGCCGCCTCCGATCCGGCCCTCTCGGCCCCGCGCGGGGCCGCGGTCGAGCTGCTGAGGGAGGACGATCTCGGCGATCTGGACAGCCAAAGGGTGCGGGCCCGGCTTTCCGTCTGGGCGCCATGAGGGGACCCCGGAAAGCGACGGAAAGCGCCACCCTTGCGGCCCGGTTCCAGCGAATTATCCTTTCTGAATCGGGGCTTTGGTGATTAATATTTCATTGACTGCCGATATGTTATCGGCTAACCGCCAACGTCCCGCGGTCCGCCGCCGATTCGCCCTGTCAGGCGCAATTCCGGCACGGCCGCAATGGAAATGCGAAAGGAGGTTCTAAATAGCACGTCCACCTAGGGTTCTGACTCCCCCGTCCCGCGAGGGGCCGAGGGTTAACGACGAGATCGACGTCCCGAGCGTCCGCCTTATCGACGACAAAGGCGACAACCACGGTGTTGTGACCAAAGTGAAGGCCATGGCGATGGCCGAGGAGGCCGGTCTCGACCTCGTCGAGGTATCGCCGAACGCCGCACCGCCGGTCTGCAAGCTCATGGACTACGGCCGCTTCAAATACGAGGAACAGAAGAAGGCGAACGAGGCGCGCAAGAAGCAGAAGACCATCGAGATCAAGGAGATCAAGATGCGTCCGAACATCGATCAGCACGACTACGACGTGAAGATGCGCGCGATCGACCGCTTTCTGTCCGAGGGCGACAAGGTCAAGGTCACGCTGCGCTTTCGCGGTCGCGAAATGGCGCATCAGGATCTCGGCATGCGCGTTCTCGACCGGGTCCGCAACGATACCGAGGAACAGGCCAAGGTCGAGCAGCTTCCGAAGATGGAAGGCCGCCAGATGACCATGGTGATCGCCCCTCGCTGAGCCGCGTTCCGCGGCTCTTGCGGGGGACCGGGCAGACCGACCTGGCGGATGTCTCCGCGCCTTGCGCAGGCTTGCATTCGCCAATACAGACAGCTATAAGCATCGCCTTCATCGGGCGGTCCGGCCAGCACAGGGCATGCCGTGGCCGCCCCGAATGCTTCGCGTTGCGATGCGATGTGACAGACCAAGGAAGCAAAATGCCCAAAATGAAGACGAAGAGCGGCGCCAAGAAGCGATTCCGCCTCACCGCGACGGGTAAGGTTCGCCGTCAGCTTGCCGGCAAGCGCCATGGCATGATCAAGCGAACCAACGACCAGATCCGCAATCTGCGCGGAACGACGATCATGGCCGATGCAGACGCCAAGATCGTCAAACGCTACATGCCCTACGGTTGAGGAGAATAGACAATGGCCCGCGTTAAGGGAGGTCCGCGCGCGCACGCCCGGCACCTCAAGGTCATCAAGGCCGCCAAGGGTTACCGTGGCCGCCGCAAGAACACGTTCCGCACGGCGGTACAGGCGGTCGAGCGCGCCGGGCAATACGCCTATCGCGACCGTCGCGTCCGCAAGCGCAATTTCCGCGCCCTGTGGATCCAGCGCATCAACGCCGCGAGCCGCCTGCACGGCGTGACCTACGGCCGATTTATGTGCGGCCTCAAGGCCGCCGGCATCGAGCTTGACCGAAAGGTCCTCGCCGATATCGCCGTTCACGAGCCCGAGGCCTTCAAGTCCCTGGTCGACCAGGCGGAAAAGGCCATGGTCGCCGCCTGACCGGATCAGGCCCGAACCGGATAGCCACAGACGGAATAGAGAAAGGGGCCTGATCGTTCGGCCCCTTTTTTTTGGTGAGATGCCATGGCGGATTTGCAGCAGCTAGAAGTCGAACTGATTGCCGATATCGACGGCGCCGAGAACCTCGAGGCCCTGGAAGCCGTGCGCGTCGCCGCGCTCGGCAAGAAGGGCCGGCTCAGCCAGATGATGCGCGGCCTCGGATCGCTGTCGCCGGAGGAGCGGAAGGCCGTTGCCCCGGGTCTCAACCGGATCAAGGACGAGGTCAACGAGGCGCTGCTGCGCCGCCGCGCCGCGCTCGGACGGGCGGCGCTCGACGCCCGCCTGGCGAGCGAGCGGGTCGATGTCACGTTGCCGGTACGGCCGGAGCGCAGCGGGCGCATCCACCCGGTCAGCCAGGTGATGGACGAGATCGCCGAGATCTTCGCCGACATGGGCTTCAACATCGCCGAGGGTCCGGACATCGAGGACGATTTCCACAATTTCACGGCGCTCAACATCCCGCCCGAGCATCCCGCCCGGCAGATGCATGACACGTTCTATTTCAACGAGAAGGCGGACGGCGAGCGGATGGTCCTCAGGACCCACACCTCGCCGGTGCAGATCCGCACCATGCAGTCCGAGAAGCCGCCGCACCGCATCGTCGCGCCCGGCCGTACCTATCGGAGCGATTCGGACCAGACGCACACCCCGATGTTCCACCAGATCGAGGGCCTGGTCATCGATCGCGGCATCCACATGGGCCATCTCAAGGGCACGCTGCAGGAATTCGCCCGGGCCTTCTTCGAGCTCGACGATGTCGAGATGCGCTTCCGCCCCTCGCATTTCCCGTTCACGGAACCCTCGGCCGAGGTCGACATCCGGTGCCGCTTCGAGGGCGACAGCATCGCCATCGGCGAGGGTGACGACTGGCTCGAGATCCTCGGCTGCGGCATGGTGCATCCCCGCGTGCTCGAACATGTCGGCCTCGACCCCGAGGAATACCAGGGCTTCGCCTGGGGCATGGGGATCGACCGGATCGCGATGCTGAAATACGGCATTCCCGACCTGCGCGCCTTCTTCGACAGCGATTTGCGCTGGCTTCGCCACTACGGCTTCCTGCCGCTCGACATGCCGACGCTCGGTGGAGGGCTCAGCCGATGAAATTCACCCTTGGCTGGCTGAAGAGCCATCTGGAAACCGATGCGACCCTCGACGAGATCGTTCTCAAGCTGACGGAACTCGGCCTCGAGGTCGAGGATGTGCGCGATCCCGGCGCCGAACTGGCGCCCTTCACGATCGCCCATGTGATCGAGGCGAAGCAGCACCCCGATGCCGACCGCCTGCGTGTCTGCACGGTTGATACAGGGTCCGGAACGGTCCAGGTCGTGTGCGGCGCACCGAACGCGCGGACCGGCATGAAGGGGGTCTTCGCGGCGAGCGGCCTGACGATCCCGGGGACCGGGCTGCTGCTCAAGCCGAGCAAGATTCGCGGCGTCGAATCGAACGGCATGCTGGTCTCCGAGCGCGAGATGGGCATGTCGGACGAGCATGATGGGATCATCGAACTTGCCGACGACGCCCCGGTCGGACAGCCCTTCGCCGCCTATGCCGGGCTGGACGACCCGGTCATCGATGTCGCGATCACGCCGAACCGGCAGGATGCGCTCGGCGTGCACGGGATCGCCCGCGATCTCGCCGCCGCCGGTCTCGGCCGCCTGAAGCCGGTCGAGGCGACGCCGATCCCCGGCCGCTATCAGAGCCCGGTTTCGGTTCGCCACGAGCTCGCGCCCGGCCAGGCCGACGTCTCGCCGCTCTTCGTCGGCCGCCATGTGCGCGGCGTGAAGAACGGGCCGAGCCCGAAATGGCTGCAGGACCGGCTGCGCGCGATCGGTCTCCGGCCGATCTCGGCGCTGGTCGACATCACCAATTTCGTGACCTTCGACCTCGGCCGGCCGCTGCATGTCTTCGACGCCGACCGGCTGAGCGGCGGCATCCATGTCCGCCTCGGACGCGCCGGCGAGCGCTTCCTGGCGCTCAACGGCGAGGAATATGCCGTCGACGGGACGATGTGCGTGATCGCCGACGACAGCGGCGCGCTCGGTCTCGGCGGTATCATCGGCGGCGAATCGACCGGCTGCACCGAGGGCACCGTCAACGTGTTCATCGAGTCCGCCCTGTTCGATCCGATCCGCACGGCGATGACCGGCCGCAAGCTCGGCATCGAATCGGACGCCCGCTACCGCTTCGAGCGCGGCGTCGATCCGGCCTTCGCCCGTCCCGGCATGGAAGTCGCGACCCGGCTGGTCATGGAGCTCTGCGGCGGCGAACCGAGCGAGCTGGTGATATCGGGCGCCGAGCCGGACTGGCAGCGTCGGGTGACGCTGCGGCCGGAACGGCTCGCCGCGCTGACCGGCATCGCCATGTCCGAAAGCGAGATGGTCGCGATCCTCGGAAAACTCGGCTTCACCGTCGCCGCCGACGGCGGCGCTCTGCTGGTCGACGTCCCGTCATGGCGCCAGGACGTCTCGATCGAGGCGGACCTGATCGAGGACCTGGCCCGCGTCAGGGGCTACGACGCGATACCCGCGGCACCGCTGCCGCGCCTGTCGGTGGTTGCCCGGCCGGCGCTCAGCCTTGCGCAGCGCCGGGTCCGTATCGCGCGTCGCGCGCTGGCCGCGCGCGGCCTGATGGAGGCGGTCACCTGGTCCTTCCTGCCGCGCGCCCAGGCGGCCCTGTTCGGCGGCGGCGGCGACGATCTGTTGCTGGCCAACCCGATTTCCAGCGACCTCGACTGCATGCGCCCCTCGCTGTTGCCGAACCTGCTGACCGCGGCCGGGCGGAACGCCGATCGGGGCTTTGCCGATACCGCGCTGTTCGAGATCGCGGCCGACTACCAGGGCGACCGTCCCGAGGACCAGCGGCGGGTCGCCGCCGGCATGCGGCGCGGTCGCGAGGGCGAGCGTCACTGGGCGGAAGCGGCGCGGGCCGTCGATGCCTTCGATGCCCAGGCCGATGCGCTGGCCGTGCTGGAGGCCGCCGGCGCTCCGGTCGGCAACCTGCGGATCGTCGCCGACGCGCCCGACTGGTACCACCCGGGCCGTTCGGGGCGGATCATGCTCGGACCGAAGACCTGCCTCGGCCAGTTCGGCGAGATCCATCCTGGCGTCCTCGAGGCGCTCGACGTGAAGGGTCCGGCGGTCGGCTTCGAGGTTTTCCTCGACCAGATCCCGGTGCCCAAGGCCAAGGGCAAGACCCGGCGGCCGCCGCTTCGGGTGTCCGATTTCCAGCCTGTGGAGCGGGACTTCGCCTTCCTGGTCGACCGCGACGTCGCGTCCGGCGATTTGGTGCGCGCGGCGGCCGGGGCCGACAAGGCGCTGATCGAGGATGTCCGCGTCTTCGACCTGTACCAGGGCGACAGGATGCCCGACGGCAAGAAGTCGCTGGCCATCGCCGTTCGCCTTGCGCCGAAGGATCGCACCCTGACCGACGCGGAGATCGACGCGGTCGGGCAGAAGATCGTCGACGCGGTGGCGAAAGCGACCGGCGCGACGTTGCGCGGCTGAGGACGGGAATGAGTAACGGGGAAGCGGCCATGTCGGACCTGGCGAGAACAGATGCGATCCCGGTGCCGGAGGGATTCGTACCCTTCGCGCTCTACGAGGGTTTCCTGGAGACGGTCGGACCGCTCTTCTGGAGCACCGAGGGTGGCCGGGGCCGGATGGGAATCCGCATCGAGAAGCGCCATTGCAACGTCGCCGGGATCTGCCACGGCGGCATGCTGATGACCATCGCCGACATGCAGCTCGGCATGGGGACGCGGGTGCAGGCGGGCATCGACAAGTTCCTGCCGACGATCAATATGAGCTGCGATTTTGTCCGCGGCGCGCCGCTCGGCTCCTGGGTCGAGGGCGAGACCGACGTCATACGAACGACCCGCAACCTCGCCTTCGCGCGCTGCATCCTGCGTGCCGACGGCGAAGAGGTCTTCGCTGGCAACGGGATCATGAAGATCCCCTCGCGCGACGATCACGTGCGGATCAATCTTGCCGACCTCTGAGCGACCGATGTCGTCGGAGGCGGAATTCTCCGGGCCGGGAATCGGACCGCGCTGACAGGTAGCATGTGATGAACGAACAGTCGTTGATCCGCAATTTCGCGATCATCGCCCATATCGACCACGGAAAATCGACGCTCGCCGACCGGCTGATCCAGCTGTGCGGCGGCCTCGACCAGCGCGAAATGCATGCGCAGGTGCTCGATTCCATGGATATCGAGCGCGAGCGCGGGATCACCATCAAGGCGCAGACCGTGCGGCTTCGTTACACCGCGAAGGACGGCCAGACCTATACGCTGAACCTGATCGACACGCCGGGCCACGTCGACTTCGCCTACGAGGTCAACCGCTCGCTCTCGGCCTGCGAGGGTTCGCTGCTGGTTGTCGATGCGAGCCAGGGGGTCGAGGCGCAGACGCTCGCCAACGTCTACCAGGCGATCGAGGTCAACCACGAGATCGTCGTGGTCCTGAACAAGATGGACCTGCCTGCCTCCGAGCCTGAGCGGGTCAAGGAGCAGATCGAGGACGTGATCGGGATCGACGCCTCCGAGGCAGTCGGGATCTCGGCCAAGACCGGCGAGGGCGTTCCGGAGGTGCTCGAGGCGCTGGTCCGCCGGGTGCCGCCGCCGACCGGCGATCGCGAGGCGCCGCTGAAGGCGCTGCTCATCGATTCGCGCTACGACCCCTATCTCGGCGTCGTCGTTCTGTTCCGCGTGCGCGAGGGCGTGATCCGCAAGGGCCAGCGCATCCGCATGATGCAGACCGGGGCCGCCTACCAGGTCGAGCGGGTCGGCGTCTTCACGCCGAAGCCGCTGCTCGTCGATCAGCTCGGCCCGGGCGAGATCGGCTTCTTCACCGCCTCGATCAAGGCGGTCGCCGATACCAACGTCGGCGACACGCTGACCGACGACCGCAAGCCGGCGAGCGCGCCTCTGTCTGGCTTCAAGCCGAACCAGCCGGTGGTCTTCTGCGGCCTGTTCCCGATCGACGCCGCCAATTTCGAGGAACTGCGCGACAGCCTGGGCAAGCTACGGCTGAACGACGCGAGTTTCAGTTTCGAGGCGGAAAGCTCGGCCGCGCTCGGCTTCGGCTTCCGCTGCGGCTTCCTCGGCCTCCTGCACCTGGAGATCATCCAGGAGCGGCTGGAGCGGGAGTTCAACCTCGACCTGATCACCACCGCGCCCTCGGTCGTCTACCGGCTCCATCGCCGCGACGGCACGATGGTCGAACTGCACAATCCCGCCGACATGCCCGACCCGATGCAGATCGAGCGGATGGAGGAGCCGTGGATCAAGGCGACGATCCTGGTTCCCGACCAGCACCTGGGCTCGGTGCTCAAGCTCTGCGAGGAGCGCCGCGGCCGCCAGGAGACCCTGACCTATGCGGGCAGCCGGGCGATGGTGGTCTACAAGCTGCCGCTCAACGAGGTGGTGTTCGATTTCTACGACCGCCTGAAGTCGGTGACCCGGGGCTATGCGAGCTTCGACTACGAGATCGTCGGCTACGAGGAGGCGCCGCTGGTCAAGCTCGGCATCCTCGTCAACAGCGAGCCGGTCGACGCGCTTGCCATGGTCGTCCATTCCAGCCGGGCCGAGCAGCGCGGCCGCCAGCTTTGCGAGCGGCTGAAGGACCTGATCCCGCGCCAGCTGTTCAAGATCGCTATCCAGGCGGCGATCGGCGGCCGCGTGGTCGCGCGTGAAACGATCTCGGCGCTGCGCAAGGACGTGACCGCCAAATGCTACGGTGGCGACGTCTCCCGGAAGCGCAAGCTGCTGGAGGCGCAGAAGCGCGGCAAGAAGCGGATGCGCTCGATCGGTAACGTGGAGATCCCGCAGGAAGCCTTCCTCGCCGCCCTCAAGATGGGCGACGACCGCTAGCACCGGTCAGGGTCGTTCCGTCAGCGGAATGAGCGCCGGCGTTCGCCATCGCGGCGCCGGCAGACGACCAGCAGCAAGATCCCGGGCACCAGGAAGACCAGCCAGGCCGGCTTCAGCAGGATCCAGGTGATCCCCGGATCCCAGAGCTCCGGAAGCAGGAAGCGCTGGACCACAGCCTGGGTGACATTGAGGCTGTCGGGGGCGAATTCGTACCACAGCAGGCCGAGCGCCTGGGGCGCCCATGCGCCCGCCT
Organism: Oceanibacterium hippocampi; assembly: GCF_900172325.1. Taxonomy (GTDB): domain Bacteria; phylum Pseudomonadota; class Alphaproteobacteria; order Sneathiellales; family Sneathiellaceae; genus Oceanibacterium; species Oceanibacterium hippocampi. The sequence continues at coordinate 701,111 of NZ_FWFR01000001.1, forward strand.
CGAGCGAGCGCAGCGCCTCCAGCCCCATGGCGACAAGCGCGACGGCAATCCACAGCCAGCCGATCAGACGTCCGACGAACATCCGCGGACTTCCCCCTCGATACGGCGGCACCGGATGCCGCGTCCGGGCCATTTGACGGATTTCCCGGGGCCCTGTCAAACCGCTGCCGGGGACGCCCGGGTCCAGATGCCGGGGGCGTCAGTCCGGGCAGAAGATCTCGATGAAATACTCGACGATCTCGTCGAGATTGGTGCGGCCGTCGTCCGAATACCATTGCGGCATCCAGTTGAAGGCGCCGAACAGTGCGAAGGTGAAGAGGCGCGGATCCTTGACCGGTATCGTTCCGTCGTCGAGCCCCGCCTCGATGATCCGGCGAACCCGCAGCTCGAATTCCTTCTTGTACCGGCGCAGTTCCGCCCGGGTGGCCGGCTTCAGGACATTGTCGGACACCAGCGCCATGCAATTGCCGAAGTCGCTGTTGATGATCCGGCCATAGATCCAGAAGAACAGCTTGAGCCGCTGGCGGGCGGTGAAATCGTCGGTCTGGCTCTCGGCGATCTTCCGGTCAAGATCGTCGAGCGCGGTCTGAACGATCTGGAAGAGGATCTCGTCCTTGTTCTTCACATAGTAGTAGATGGTCGGTTTCGTCACCTGCAGCAGCGACGCGATCCGGTCGATCGAGGTCTGGTGGTAGCCGTTCCGGGCGAAGGCGCGGGCGGCGGTCTCGAGAATCAGCCGCCGCTTGCGGGCATGCAGTTCCTCCCGCTCGTCGGCCAGGCGCCAGGCTTCGTCCGACGGCTGTCCGGGGTTCCTGTCCTGCGGTGCGTCCGGCGGAGGTTTCATGGAGCGGGGTGTTCGCATGTCTGTCGAGACCTCGGCTGCATCAACTGGCTGAAACCGGCCGTTCCCGGCCGGGGGAACGATACCGATCGAAACCGCCAACCCGTTGCATGCGCCCGGGAATCCTATTCCCGGGGGACAGCCACCACCATTCTTTTGTCAGGATACTCATTACGCCAGCGCCTCTGTTCGTCTCGTCAATTGGTATTCAAATCGAACTCTACATACAACCGAAAGACTGAAGGCGCGGGCTCTCTTGCGGTTCGCCCGGCTCGGTACAACGCGTCAGGACAGAGAATTTCATCCCGCCTCATGATTCTAGTTGGATAAACCTACTGTTCGGTATATGCAACATACTCTGTGAAGTAACGGCGTGCTTGTCGGCCGCCGAAGTTTGCCCTGGGAGGGATCATGAACCGCCTTCGCACGACTATCCTCGGCCTCGCCTGCGCTACCAGTTTCGGTGCCGCCGCGATGCTGCCGGCCCATGCCGATGAGCCGGATGCCTTCAAGATCGGTGCCGTCATTTCGTTCTCCGGACCCTACGGGATCATCGGCGAAGGGATGAAGCGCGGCGCCGAACTCGCCATCGAGCACCGTGGCGGAACGGTGCTCGGCAAGCCGATCGAGGTCACCTGGGAAGACAGCGAGACCAAGCCGCAACCGGCCGTCCAGAAGGCGTCGCGCCTGCTGGCGAACGGCGCGCACATGATCTTCGGCGCCGTCAGTTCGGCCTCCACGGTGGCCCTTCAGGGGCTCACCGACCAGCGCAAGGTGCCGCTGCTGGTCACCATCTCGGCGGATGACCGGATCACCCGCCCGAACGGCTCGCGCTACACGTTCCGGACGTCGAACACGCTCGGCATGGAAATGCGCATGGCGCTCGAATTCACCAAGGCGCGCGGCCTGAAGAAGATCTACGGCGTCGGCGCCGACTATGCCGTGACTCGCGAGGGCTGGGATTTCTACCGCGCCGAGGCCGAGAAGATGGGCGTCGAGATCGTCGGCATCGACTATCCCCCGCTCGGCAACCGCGACTACTCGGTCATCATCGACAAGATCTCGAAGACCGACGCCGAGGGCGTGATTCTCGTGGTCACCGGCAGTGACGGCGTGACCTTCCTCAAGCAGGCAGGCCAGGCCGGTCTCGGCAAGGACAAGCTGCTGTTCGGCCCGGTCCTGCAGGACGAGTTGCTGGCGGCCGCGGTTGGCCCCGCCGCGATCGGCGCCAACTCCGGCGTCCGCTATCACTTCTCCTACGATTCGCCGGCCAACCGGAAGTTCGTCGAGGCCTATCGCGCCAAGTATGGCGAATGGCCGAACAGCTTCGCCGGCGAAGCCTATGACGGCATGAGCTGGTTCCTCGACGTGGTCGACGGCACCAAGTCCTGGGACAAGGAGAAGTGGGTCGACGCCTTCGCCGGCAGCACCCGCGAGAACTCGGTGGAAGGCACCAAGGTGATGCGCGCCTGCGACCACCAAGCGATGCAGGTCGGCCTCTGGGGCGTTGTCGAGAAGGGCGAGGCTCCGCTGCCCGAACTGACCATGAAGATCACCGACGTGTTCCAGCCGGAGGCGCTGTTCCCGCCCTGCGCGGAATAGCTGTTCCATCGCGTGGCGGCCGTTGCCCGGCTTCGGCCGCCACGCCTTCCTGTCGTAACGAAATCAGGCGGATAGCCCTGTGTCCACGATCGTCATCGGTCTTTCGATGGGACTGCTGCTGTTTCTGCTGGCGGCGGGACTGACCCTCATATTCGGCATGCTGCGGGTGATCAACTTCGCCCACGGCTCGCTCTACATGCTGGGCGCATACTGCGCCTACCAGATCGTCCAGACGACCGGGAGCTTCTGGCTCGGGCTGCTCGTCGCGCCGTTCCTCGCGGCCGCCATCGGGGCCCTGATGGAGCGCGTGGCGCTCCGCCCGGTCTATGCCCGCGACCATGTCTACCAGCTGCTGCTGACCTTCGGTTTCATCCTTGTCATCGACGAGGCGGTGCGGCTGTTCTGGGGCCTGGAGTACAAGCAGATCGCGCCGCCGGACCTGTTTTCCGAGCCGGTCGCCATTCTCGGCAGCCAGGTGCCGACATATCGCCTGTTCATCATCGGTTTCGGAGCGCTGATCGCCGCCGGCCTGTTCTTCATGCTGGAGCGCAGCCGCTACGGAATGGTCATCCGGGCCGCCAGCGGCGACCCGGAGATGGTCCAGACGCTCGGTATCAGCGTCTCGCGCATCCGGACCTTCGTGTTCGCCTTCGGCTCCGGGCTCGCGGCGCTCGGCGGGGTCGTCGCCGCGCCGCTGCTGCCGATCGAGCTCGGGATGGGCTTCAGCGTGATCATCGACTGCTTCATCGTCGTGGTCATCGGTGGGCTGGGCAACATTCGCGGCGCCGTCCTCGGGGCGCTGCTGATCGGCATGACCCGGGCACTCGGCTATACCTATGCGCCGAGCTGGGTCGAGTTCCTCACCTTCGTGCTGCTCATCGCGACGCTCGTGCTGCGCCCCGAGGGTCTCTTCAGTCGCAAGGGTCGTGCCGCATGAGCAAGCTCCAGCCATATTCGGTCGCGCTGGCGCTGATCGTCACCGCCATCGCGCTCTCGCCGCTGGTGCTGTCCGGCGGCAACGCGCTGAACCTGGTCAACCTGATCCTGATCTGGTCGATCTTCGCGATCGGCTACGACCTGGTGTTCGGGGTCGCGGGCATGCTGTCGTTCGGCCATGCCGCCTTCTTCGGTGTTGGCGCCTATGTGTTGACCCTGCTTACCACCCGCCTCGGCTGGGATTTCCTGCCGGCGCTTGGCGCAGCCGGCCTGGCCGGCGGCGTGCTGGCGCTGCTGTTCAGCTTCTTCGCGATGCGGGTTGCCGGGCTGTTCTTCGCCCTCCTCACGCTCGCGCTGGCCCAGCTCATCTACATCCTGGCCGGCAGCAAGCTGCGCGACCTGACCGGCGGCGTCGACGGGCTTTCCGGCGTGCCGCGCCCCGACCTCTTCGGCATCGATTTCTTCAGCGACGCCAACTACTACTATTTCCTGCTGGCGATGTTCGTGCTCGCGATTGCGATCGCCGGGCTGCTGCGGGTCTCGCCCTTCGGCCAGGCTCTGAAGGCGATCAAGGGCAACGAGCTCCGGGCCGAGCAGATCGGCTTCAACGTGCAACGGCTGCGCAAGTCGATCTTCTTCGTCTCGGGTATCTATGCCGGGATGAGCGGCGCCCTGCTCGCCTCGCTGATCTTCTATGTCAGCCCGCAGATGCTGCACTGGACCACGTCCGGCGACGTCGTGATCATGGTCCTGCTGGGCGGCATGGGGACACTGTTCGGCCCGGTGCTCGGCGTCGCCCTGTTCGAGGTGCTGCGCGAATGGCTCTCGACCGTGACCTCGCACTGGTACGGGATCCTCGGGCTGATCTTCATCGTCTGCACGATCTTCATGCCGAACGGCCTTGCCGGGATCGTGCAGCAAATCTGGCAGCGTTTCTCGCGGGAGGACAGGCGATGACGGCGGAGGCAACTGTCGGCGCCGCGCTGAGCTGCCGCGACATCGAGGTCTCGTACGGCGCCTTCAAGGCCGTCGCAGGGGTCACGTACGACTTCCGCCCGGGACGGCTTTACAGCCTGATCGGCCCCAACGGTGCCGGCAAGACGACCCTGATGAATGCCCTCTCGGGCGGCGTCCCGCTCAGTCGTGGACAGGTCACCCTGGGCGGGAAAGACATCACCGGGCTCGCGCCCCACGCCCGCACCCGGGCCGGTCTCGGGCGCAGTTTCCAGATCACCCAGATCTTTCCCGGCATGACCGTGTTCGAGAACCTGCGCTTGGCAGCGCAGGCCCACCGCTACCGGCTGCAGCCGTTCTGGAATGCGGTCGGCGGTTTCCGGGAAATCGCCCGCGAGGCCGAGCGGGTCCTCGCCGAGGTCGGCCTGGAGCAATTCGCCTCGGTCAATGCGGGCAACCTCTCGCACGGCGACCAGCGCGCGCTCGATGTTGGGCTGACGATGCTGGGCGATCCCGGGGTCGTGCTGCTCGACGAGCCGCTGGCGGGCGTCGGCCATGGTGACGCGGCGAAGGCCGTGGCGCTGATCCGGCGCCTGGCGGAGGGCCGCACGGTGCTCCTGATCGAACACAACATGGACGTCGTGATGGACATCTCCGACGAGATCATCGTGATGCTCGCCGGGAAGATACTGGCGGCCGGGCCGCCGGAGGAGATCCGGCACGATCAGCGCGTCCGCAACGCCTATCTGGGGGAAGACGAATGAGCCTTCTGCAGATGCGCAACTGCGATGTCTATTACGGCAAGGCCAAGACCCTGCACGACATCTCCCTGGACGTGGAAGAAGGCGAGATCGTCTCGCTGATCGGCCGCAACGGCGCCGGCAAGAGCACGCTGATCAAGGCGATCATCGGCCTGATGGGACTCGAGCGTGGTGAGCGGCTGTTCGACGGCCGGGACGTCACCGGTCTCGCGCCCGAGGCGCTCAGCCGGCTCGGCATCGCCTTCGTGCCCGAGAACCGCCGCATCTTCGCCGCCCTGAATGTCGACGAGAATCTCCGTATCGCGACCGTCATGGGGCGGACCGGGGCCTGGGATCTGCGGCGCATCTACAGGCTGTTCCCCCGCCTCGAGGAGCGCAAGGACACCCCCGGCGACGCTCTGTCCGGCGGCGAGCAGCAGATGCTCGCGGTCGGACGCGGCCTGCTGACCAATCCGCGCCTGCTGCTGCTCGACGAGCCGACCGAGGGGCTGGCCCCGCTGATCGTCCAGGACCTGGTCGCGGCGATGGCGGCGATCAATGCCGAGGGGGTGGCGATCCTGCTGGTCGAGCAGAATCTCAAGGTCCCGCTCAAGCTGGCGCAGCGCCAGTATGTCATCGACAACGGCCGGATCCAGTGGCACGGCCAGACCGGCGAGCTGCTGGAAAACCAGGAAAAGATCGAGGCCCTCATCAGCCTCTAGCCGCGGAGTAGCGTATGTCTAACGTCTATATCATCGGGGTCGGGATGACCCGCTTCGGGAAGTTTCCCGATCGTTCCGTAAAGGACCTGACCCGGCAGGCGGTCGAGGCGGCACTGGACGATTGCGGACTGGCCCGGAAGGACGTTGAGGCGGCCTACTTTGCCAACGCGGCTCAGGCGGCGGTCGAGGGGCAATATCTCGTGCCCGGCCAGATCGCGCTCCGCGCCGCGGGATTCGAGGGCATCCCGGTGACCAACGTGGAGAATGCCTGCGCCAGCGCCAGCACGGCGCTGAACGCCGCCTGCGCCTATATCGGCTCCGGCCAGGGCGACATCGTGCTGGCGATCGGCGCCGACAAGATGAATGCCGAGGAGCGGGCGCGTTCCTTCGCGGTGTTCGACGGCGCCTGGGATGTCCACGAGGCCGAGCGGGCGGCGGCGCAACTGCTGTCGATGGGGCAGGATCTGCCGCGGCCGCCCGGCGCCGGCAGGAATTCCGGCCAGCGCAGCGTCTTCATGGATATCTATGCCGCGCTCGCCCGCCATCACATGGAGACCTTCGGCCTGACCCAGACCGAGATCGCCATCGCCTCGGCGAAGAACCACACCAATTCCCAGCACAACCCGAACGCCCAGTACCAGCGCCCGATGTCGGTCGAGGAGGTGCTCGCCGATCGCGAGGTCGCGTGGCCGCTGACGCTTGCCATGTGCGCCCCGATCAGCGACGGCGCCGCCGTCGCGATCGTCTGTTCCGAACGCAAGGCGCGCGAACTGGGCCTGGGTCGGGCCGTGCGGGTCGCGGCGTCGGTACTGCGCTCCGGCAGCGGGCGGGGGCCGGACGAGTTCGACCGGCAGGTCACCCATCTGGCCGCCAACAGCGCCTACGAGAAGGCCGGCCTCGGCCCGGAGGACATGGATGTCGCCGAGGTTCACGACGCCAGCGCCTTCGCCGAGATCCTGCAGACCGAGGCGCTCGGCTTCTGTGCGTTCGGCGACGGCGGGCGCTGCGCCGCCGACGGCGACACGGCGATCGGCGGCCGCATTCCGATCAATCCGTCCGGCGGGCTGGAATCGCGCGGCCACCCGATCGGGGCGACGGGCCTCGCCCAGGTCCACGAACTGGTGACCCAGCTTCGCGGCGAGGCGGGGGCGCGGCAGGTCGACAACGCCCGTGTCGCGATCGCCGAGAACGGTGGCGGCTTCGCCGGCTACGAAGAGGCGGCCGCCTGCATTACCATCCTGCAGCGGGCGTAGGACGCACGAGGGGGAGACGATCATGCGCGTTATCGACTTTTTTGACCGCGGCGTGGCACTGGATCCGGAGCGGATCTGTCTGAAGGATGCGTCGGTGACGCGCACCTATGCCGAGGTGCACCGGCAGTCCTGCCTGATCGCCAACGCCCTCATTCGCGACGGGCTGGCGCCGGAAGCCAAGGCCGCGGTCTACAGCCCGAACGCGGCGGCGCCCTTCGAATGCGTGCTCGGGATCTTTCGCGCCGGCGGCGCCTGGGTTCCGATCAACGCCCGGAACGCGGTGCCGGAGAATGCCTATATCCTCGACAATTGCGACGTCGAGGTGCTGTTCTATCACAGCGAATTCGAGGCCAATGTCGCACGCTTCGCCGAGCAGTGCCCGACGATCCGCCAGTATGTCTGCATCGACAGGGCCGGCGGCCGTGGCACCTGGCTGGACGATCTGATCCGCGACGTCCCGGCGACCGATCCGGACGTGCCGGGGGGCCGGGACAGCCTCGCCTCGATCTTCTCCTCCGGCGGCACTACCGGGCGGCCGAAAGGCGTGATGTGGACCAACCTGGTCTGGGAAATCATGCTCGCCAACTTCTACACCAGCATGCCGCGCCGCAAGCCGCCGGTGCATCTGGTCGTGGCGCCGATGACGCACGCCGCCGGCGGCCTCGCCATCCTGATGATGGCGCAGGGCACGACGCACGTTATCCTGCCGCAGTTCCACGCTCAGGCGGTGGCCGAGACGATCCAGAACGAGGGCGTGACGCACCTGTTCCTGCCGCCGACCGCGATCTACGTCCTGCTGGCGCACAAGGAGGTGGCGAAATACGACTACAGCAGCCTCGAGCATTTCATCTATGCCGCGGCGCCGATGTCGGTCGAGAAGCTCAAGGAATGCCTGGCGGTGTTCGGCCCGGTCATGAGCCAGACCTTCGGCCAGGCCGAGGCGCCGATGCTCTGTACCTTCCTGTCGCCCGAAGGGCACCAGGTGATCGGCGATCCGGAGAAGGAGAAGCGGCTGGCGAGCTGCGGCCGGCCGACGCTCCATACCGCCGTCGCGATCATGGACGACGACGGCCACCTGCTGGGGCCGGACGAGCGCGGCGAGATCGTCGTGCGCGGCAATCTCGTGATGCCCGGCTATTACAGGAACCAGGCCGCCACCGACGAGGTCTCGACCTTCGGATGGCACCATACCGGCGACATCGGCTACCGCGACCGCGACGGCTACGTCTATATCGTCGACCGCAAGAAGGACATGATCATCTCCGGCGGCTTCAACATCTATCCGAGCGAGATCGAGCAGGTGATCTGGAGCCATCCGGCGGTCCAGGATTGCGCGGTCGTCGGCGTCCCGGACGAGAAATGGGGCGAGGCGGTCAAGGCGGTGATCGAGCTCAAGCCCGGCGCCAGTCTCGGCGAGGATGAGGTCATCCGGCTCTGCAAGGAAACGCTCGGCAGCGTGAAGGCGCCGAAATCGGCCGAGTTCTGGCCGGCGCTGCCGCGCAGCCCGGTCGGCAAGGTGCGCAAGAAGGACATCCGCGAATCCTTCTGGGCCGGTCGCGACCGGGCAATATGAGGCAGCCATGAATATCGCCACGCTTCTTACGAACGCCGCGAAACCGTTCGCCGACAGGCCGGCGATCTTCAGCGGCGAACGCCAGCTCGCGACCTATGCCGAACTGCTCCGCAATGCCGACGGCATCGGTGGTTGGCTGCGCCGCCAGGGCGTCCGGCCGGGCGACCGCGTCGGCCTGTTCATGAGCAACGTGCCGGAGTATTTCGAGGCGCTGTTCGGCATCTGGATGGCCGGCGCCTGCGCCGTGCCGGTCAATGCCAAGCTGCATGCGAAGGAGATCGCCTACATCCTCGGCAATTGCCAGGCCGGGATCCTGTTCGCGACCGGGGACAGGCTGGAGACGGTCGCCGCCGCCGGCGAGGGCGCCGAGGCCTATGTGCCGCGGCAGGTGCTGGTGCCGGGCACCGACGCCTGGCAGGAGGCGGTTGCCGGCCCGGCGGCCGGCATGGCCGAGGTCGCGCCGGACGATATCGCCTGGCTGTTCTACACCTCCGGCACCACCGGCCGGCCGAAGGGAGCGATGCTGACCCATCGCAATCTCTTCAACATGACGCTCAGTTTCCTTGCCGACCTCGATCCGATCGACCAGTTCGACTGCTGTCTTCACCCGGCCCCGATCTCACACGCCGGCGGTCTCCTGAGCCTGTCGTACCTGGCGCGCGGCGCGGCCAACGTGGTCCCGGTTTCGGGCGGGTTCGAACCGCCGGAGATCGTCTCGCTGGTCAACCGGTTCCCGGGCAGCTCGCTGTTCGCGGCGCCGACCATGGTCAAGCGCCTGCTGCTCTCGCCGGCCATCGCGGATCTCGATCTCGAGCATCTGGACAGCATCATCTACGGCGGCGCGCCGATGTATGTCGAGGAGCTGAAGCAGGCGCTGGCGGCGTTCGGGCCGCGGCTCTGGCAGGCCTTCGGCCAGGGCGAGGCGCCGTGCACCATCACCTACCTGCCGAAGAAGCTGCATCTCGATATCGGCGACGGCCGGCTGGAACAGCGGCTGGCCTCGGTCGGGATCGCCCGCACCGGCGTCGAGGTCCGTGTCGTCGACGGCGATGACAACGATGTGCCGCCCGGCGAGACGGGCGAGGTGATCGTTCGCGGCGACGTGGTGATGGTCGGCTACTGGAACAATCCGGAGGCGACGGCGGCGGCCTTGCGGAACGGCTGGCTGCATACCGGCGATGTCGGCAGCTTCGACGAATGCGGTTATCTGACGCTCAAGGATCGCGCCAAGGACATGATCATCTCCGGCGGCTCGAACATCTATCCGCGCGAGGTGGAAGAGGTGCTGCTCACCCATCCGGGCATCGTCGAGGCGAGCGTCATCGGCCGCCGACACGAGGAATGGGGCGAGGAAGTCGTCGCCATCGTCGTCCGGCGCGACGGCCACGAGGTGACCGAGGCCGATCTCGACAAGCTCTGCATCGACAACATCGCCCGGTTCAAGCGGCCGAAGCGCTACCACTTCGTCGACGGGCTGCCGAAGAACAACTACGGCAAGATTCTGAAGACCGAGCTCCGCAAGACGTTCGGCAAATAGGGAAGGGAAAACCCGATGAGCAAGGTTCTGGTCGCTGGCGTCGGCATGATTCCGTTCGTCAAGCCGGGCGCCTCCGACAGCTACCCGGTCATGGGCGCCCGCGCGGCGCGGCTGGCGCTGGACGATTCCGGCCTCGATTACGATGCCGTCCAGCAGGCCTACGCGGGCTATGTCTACGGCGATTCCACGGCCGGCCAGCGGGCGCTCTACGACGTCGGCCTGTCGGGTATCCCGATCGTCAACGTGAACAACAACTGCTCGACCGGCTCGACGGCGCTCTACTTGGCCCGCCAGGCGGTCGAGGCGGGCATCGTCGACTGCGCGCTGGCGCTCGGCTTCGAGCAGATGGTCCCGGGCGCGCTCGGCACCGTGTTCACCGACCGGCCGTCGCCGCTTGAGCGTTTCGACGCGGTGACCGACGAACTCGCCGGCCATCCCGAGGTCCCCATGGCGATCCGCTATTTCGGCGGCGCCGGCCAGGAATACATGGACCGTCACGGCGTCGGCTTGGAGCTGTTCGCGGAGGTTCGCGCGAAGGCCAGCCGCCATGCCGCCCGCAACCCGCTCGCCGTGTTCCGCAAGGAAGTCACGGCGGGCGAGGTCCTACAATCCCCGGTGCTGTGGCCGGGCGCGATGACCCGCCTGATGGCCTGCCCGCCGACCTGCGGGGCGGCGGCCGCGCTGCTCGTCTCCGAGGCCTTCGCCCGGCGGCACGGTCTCCGGACCGATGTCGCGATCCTCGCGCAGGCCATGACCACCGATACCCGCAGCAGCTTCGAAAGCGGCGAGATGCGCCATGTCGCGGGCTACGACATGACGGTTGCGGCCGCCGGCCAGGTCTATGAGGCGGCCGGCATCGGGCCCGGGGATATCGGCGTTGTCGAACTCCACGACTGCTTCGCGCAGAACGAGGTCCTGACCTACGAGGCGCTCGGGCTCTGCCCGGAAGGCGGGGCCGCCGGCTTTGTCGCGGGCGGCGACAACAGCTTCGGCGGGCGCTGCGTCACCAATCCGTCCGGCGGGCTGCTGTCCAAGGGCCACCCGCTCGGCGCGACCGGGCTCGCGCAATGCTACGAACTGGTCTCGCAACTTCGCGGGCGGGCCGAGCAGCGCCAGGTCGAGGGCGTGGACATCGCCCTGCAGCACAATGTCGGCCTCGGCGGGGCCTGCGTCGTGACGCTTTACGGCAGGGCCTGACGGCATACGGCAGCGGGCAGGCGCGGGGCCGCTCCCGGGTCGCGCCACGGGCCGGAAACGCGGTGCCGAAATCTTGCGCAGGTCGCGCTTTCCGGTGGTTGCCCAGGCCGGTCAGTTCGATTATCTTGCGCGGCTCCGGAGGGGTGGCCGAGTGGTCGATGGCGCACGCTTGGAAAGCGTGTATACCGAAAGGTATCGTGGGTTCGAATCCCACTCCCTCCGCCATCTTCCCCCGATCACGCCTCACGCATGGCGCCGGGCGAAGGCGACGCAGACCACGATCAGCGCCGTTGCCACGATCATCGTCCAGGCGACCGGTTCGCCCAGCAGCAGGCCGGCGAGAGCGAGACCGAAGAACGGCTGCAGCAGCTGCAGCTGTCCGACGCTGGCGATGCCGCCGACAGCCAGGCCCCGGTACCAGAAGATGAAGCCCACCAGCATGCTGAAGACCGAGATATAGGCGAGTCCGAGCCAGGCCGGCAGGTCGATGCCGGTGAGCGTCGACGGAAAGGTCGCGACCGTGAGCAGCAGCATCGGCGCGGCCGCCAGGACCAGCGCCCAGGAGATGACCTGCCAGCCGCCGAGCCGGCGGGAAAGCGCCGCCCCTTCCGCGTAGCCGAGCCCGCAGACGACGATTGCCGCGACCATCAGCGCGTCGCCGGCGAGCGAGCCCGACTCGCCGGCAGATAGGGCGAAGACGACGACCGCGGCGCTGCCCAGGCAGGAGAATAGCCAGAACAGCGGCCGGGGCCGTTCGCCGCCGCGGAGGACGCCGAACAGCGCGGTCGCAAGCGGAAGCAGGCCGATGAAGACCAGCGAATGGGCGGAGGTGATGGACTGCAACGCCAGCGCGGTCAGCAGCGGGAAACCCAGCACGACGCCGAGCGCGACGATCCCCAGCGAGAACAGGTCTCCGCGCCCCGGCCGCGCCTGCTTCAGCAGCAGGAGCATGGCCGCCCCGAGCAGGGCGGCGATTAGCGCCCGTGCCGAGGTCAGGAAGAGCGGCGGAAACCCGGCCACGGCAACCCGCGTCGCCGGCAGGGAACCGCTGAAGATGACGACGCCGAGGAGACCGCTGCCCCAGCCTTCGATCGATGTTTTCACGTCCCGCATGGCACCTCGCTTTCGGGGCGCGAGGATAGCCCGGTGCCTCTGGCCAGGGCAGTTACAGTTCCATACAATAATGCGGAACTGTATTGATAATGGTGGCGATACAATATGGCTGACACCGCGTTGCCGAGCCGGCGGAAGGAGACCCGCACCGATGCCGTCATGCAGGCGGTGCGCGCCAAGCTGGCGAGCCGCGCGCTGGCTGCCGGCGACCGATTGCCGTCGATCCGCCGTTTCGCGGCGACCATGGGGGTTTCGCCCTCGACCGTGGTCGAGGCATATGACCGGCTCGCCGCCGAGGGATTGATCCGGGCCCGGCGCGGCTCCGGCTTCTATGTCGCGTCGGCGGCCCTGCCGCCGCTCGCACTGGCCGACGACCGCCCGCGGCGCGATCGCGCGGTCGATCCCTTCTGGGTCTCGCGGCAATCGCTTGACGCCGGTCCGGAGGCGCTGAAACCCGGCTGCGGCTGGCTGCCAGCCGACTGGATGCCGATCGCGGCGTTGCGTCGGGAATTCCGCGCGCTGTCGCGCGCCGGGGACGCGGTTCTCGCGGATTACGGCAGCGCGCGCGGCTCGCTGCCGCTCCGCCGTCTCCTCATGGGCCGGTTCGCGGAGGAAGGTCTAGAGGTATCCTCCGACCAGCTCCTGCTGACGCCGTCGGGCACGCAGGCGATCGACCTGATCTGCCGCTTCCTGCTCCGACCCGGCGACACGGTCCTGGTCGATGATCCCTGCTACTTCAATTTCCGGGCCCTGCTGCGCGCGCACCAGGTGAAGCTCGTCGGCGTGCCCTACCGGGCGTCCGGGCCGGATGTCGGGATATTCGAGGCGGCTCTCTCCGCCGAACGACCGCGGCTCTACATCACCAACTCGGCGCTGCACAATCCGACCGGCGCGACGTTGTCGGCGCATACCGCGCATCGCCTGCTGAACGCGGCCGCGGCGCATGACCTGACCGTGGTCGAGGACGACATCTTCGCCGATTTCGAGCCGGAGGCCTCCGCGCGGCTCGCCGCCCTCGACGGGTTCGAGCGAGTCATCCGGATCGGCAGCTTTTCCAAGACACTGTCGGCCTCGGTCCGGTGCGGCTATATCGCGGCCCGCGCCGACTGGATCGAGGACCTGGTGGACCTTCAGATCGCGACCGGGTTCGGCGGCCCGGGCCCGGTTGCCGCCGGTCTGGTTGCCGGGGTGCTGTCCGGCGGCGGCTATCGCAAGAATATGGAGGAAATGCGTCGGCGGCTGGCGCGCGCCCGGAGGGAGGTCGCCGCGAAGCTCCGCGAGCTCGGAATTGAGCCCTGGCTGATGCCGCGCGGGGGCTTCTACCTCTGGTGCCGCCTGCCGGACGGATGCGATTCCGCCGAGGTGGCACGCACGGCGCTTGCCGACAACTTGGTGCTCGCGCCCGGCGACGTCTTCAGTGTCTCGCAATCGGCCGCCGCATTCATGCGCTTCAATGTCGCGCAATGCGGCGATCCGCGTGTCATGGCGGCACTCGGGCGGGCGCTTGAGCGAGGTGGGGAGAGCCGCCGCGCGAGGGCGCGCGGAAAAGCGGCATTCCCCGATCCGACACCCGGCGATAACCTGTGATGGCGCGGCCCGCGCGGCCAGCATTGGTGACAGAACCGACGGAAGGCACAGGATCATGACAGGACGACCGATCGTCTACCACATCCCGGTCTGCCCGTTCTCGCAGCGGCTGGAAATCCTGCTCGCGCTGAAGGGCCGGCCCGATGCGGTCGAGTTCCGCGTCGTCGACATCACCCGGCCGCGCGATCCCGATCTGCTGCGGAAGACGCGGGGGACGACGGCGCTCCCGGTCCTCGAGACGGCCGACGGACGGATCCTGAAGGAAAGCCTGGTGATCCTCGAGTATCTCGACGAGACGGTGCCGGGTGGACGGCAGCGCCGCGCCGACCCGTTCGAGCACGCGGTCGAACAGATGCTGATCGCGAAAGAGGGCCCGTTCACCATGGCGGGGTATCTCTTCGTCATGAACCGCGATCCGGACCAGCGCGAGCGCCATCGCGAGAAGATGCTCGGCCTTTACCGGGACCTGTCCGGGTTCCTGGACGAAAACAATCCCGACGGAACCTGGCTGTTCGACGATTTCGGCCTCGCCGAGGCGGTCTTCACGCCGATGTTCATGCGGTTCTGGTTCCTCGGCTATTACGAGGGCTTCGAATTGCCGGAGGGGGCGGAATTCGACCGGGTGCGGCGTTGGCGAGAGGCCTGCCTGGAGCATGCGGCCACCCGGCAGGTCAGCCGGGAAGAGATCGTGAAGCTCTATTACGACTACGCGCTCGGCGCCGGCAACGGCGCGCTGCCGCCCGGGCGAACGAAATCGAGCTTCGCCTTCGAGCCGCCCTGGCAGGACCGGCCCTGGCCGCCGGCCGACAAGTACCGGCACGCCGCCTCCGACGCCGAACTCGGCCTGGTCTGACGGCGAGCGGGTCCGATTGACCCAATGCGGCAGTTCGCGGTCGTCGCGATGCGCGTCAGAGCATGACCTCGATCAGCTTCGGCCCGGACGAGGCGACGGCGTTCTCGAGTGCCTGGTTCAGTTCCTCCAGCGTGGTGGCCTTGCGCGCGGGCACGCCCATGGCGCGGGCCAGGCCGGCGATGTCGAGGTCCGGCCGGTCGAGCTCCAGCATGTCGAGCGCGTTCCGACCCGGATTGCCGGCGCCGACCATCGCGAGCTCGTGCTTCAGGATGTTGTAGCTGCGATTGGCGAAGACGATCGTGGTGACGTCGAGATTCTCGCGCGCCTGGGTCCACAGGCTCTGCGGCGTATACATGAAGGAGCCGTCGCCCTCGAGGCAGAACACCTTGCGGTCCGGTGCCGCGACCGCCGCGCCGGTCCCGACCGGGGGGCCGAAGCCGATCGAGCCGCCGAGATTGCTGAGCCAGCTATGCGGTGCGGCGCCGGCCATGGCGGCGTAGAAGCCGCGCCCGGTGGTGATCGCCTCGTCCACGACAATGGCATTCTCGGGCAGGGCGGCGGCGAGTGCCTGGGCGATTCCGTCCGGCGTGATCGGCCCCCGCGGCGCGGCGGGCCGCTCCGGTGCTTGCAGCCTCGCCGCTGACGGATCGGCGCCGAGCCGGTCGATCAGCCGCGCGAGGGCGTCACCCGCATCCTCGCCGGTGGCGACCATGCGGTGGAGGGTGCAGCCGGGCGGGTGCAGCTCGCTCGGGCTCTCCGGATAGCCGAAGAAGGAGACCGGCGGCGGCGCGCCGACCAGGATGATCGTCCGGTAGGGGGCGAGCGCCGGCAGGGCCTGCGCGACCGGGTAGGGCAGCCGCGGTATCGACACCCGGCCCGCCCCGCGAGCCATGTTCCGCATGTAGGTGGTGGCCATCAGGTCGGCCCCGCTATGGGCCGCGATCGCGCCGGCCGCACGGAGATTCTCCTCTGTAAGCGCGTCGCCGCCGAGCAGCAGAAGGGTGCCGGCGCCGCGCCGAAGCAGCCGGGCGCTTTCCGCCACGACGCTGTCGTCGACCTTGCGCGGCGGGTCCACGAGGGGTGGCCTGCCGATCGCCCGGGCCGGGTTCCAGGCCGTGTCGGCGGGCAGGATCAGGGTCGCGATCTGACCCGGCGCGGCGCGCGCCGCGGCCACGGCGTCGGCGCCGTCCTGGGCCACGGACGCCGCGTCCCGGCTGGTCCGGACCCAGTGCGACATCGGCCTTGCCACGCCCTCGATATCGGAGGTCAGCGGGGCGTCGTAACGCAGGTGAAAGCTGGCATGTTCGCCGACGATATTGACCACCGGCGAGCCGGCGCGCCGGGCGTTATGCAGGTTTGCAAGACCGTTGGCGAGGCCGGGACCGAGATGGAGGAGCGTCGCCGCCGGCTTGCCGGAGAGCCGCGAATAGCCGTCCGCGGCGCCCGTGACCACCCCCTCGAACAGGCCGAGGACGCAGCGCATGCCTGCCACGCGGTCAAGCGCCGCGACAAAATGCATCTCGGACGTTCCGGGATTGGCGAAACAGGTGTCGACGCCACAGGCAAGCAGCGTCTGGACCAGGCTCTCCGCGCCGTTCATTTCTGTCACCATTCCCGTTCCTCGAGCCTTTCGTCCGACGCCGGCGGTGGCGGCGGCATTCGCCACGCCTGCAATGCGCCCGAACGTAAGGCCGTGGCCGAATCGGTCAAGTTCGGAAAGACCGGGTGCCGCCGGTATCGTCCCGCGCCCGTCCGGGTTTCTCGGCCGCGGCCGACCGGAATGCGCGATAAAAGGGAGAAAATGGGAGAAGACATCGCCTTTCTGTCGACTATCGGGAACGACATCAATCGGGTGGAGATGATTATCCGTTGTTCGCTACCATTGCTTCCGATAAATATCGAAATTATTATCGAAAAACCGGATATTTGATATTAGACGACCCTCCGATATTGCCTGAAGCTATACGTGTGACAGGCGAGTTGCCGAACCCGTGATCCTGTCGCCGCAGCGGATCCCCGACGGTTTCCCTGTGTGTTTCGCCAGCGATTTCCTGGCTCAACGGAGGAATTCTGATGTCCGATGAAGCTCTGACGCGCGGCGCGGAAGATGCCCGTTCGCTGCCGACCGACGACAGCGCGGGATCTGCGTATTCGCCCGACAAATCCGATACGAACGGCGCCGCCGGTTCGCGCATCGAAGCGAGCCTTGCCGATATCGAACAGATCGGACCCGGCACGCTGAACGGCCGCTACATGCGCCGCTTCTGGCATCCGGTCTATCATGCCGACGACATCAAGCCCGGCGAGATCAAGCCGCTGCGGATCCTCGGCGAGGATTTCGTCCTGTTCCGCGGCGAGAGCGGCCGTCCGCAGGTGCTGGCGCCGCGTTGCATGCATCGCGGCATGTCGCTGGTCCCCGGCTGGATCGAAGGCGATACCATTCGCTGCTTCTATCACGGCTGGCGTTTCGACCAGACCGGCCAGTGCGTCGAGCAGCCGTCGGAGAAGAACTCCTTCTGCGACAAGATCAAGACGCCGGCCTATCCGACCGAGGAATATCTCGGCCTGATCTTCGCCTATTTCGGCGAAGGCGAAGCGCCGCCGCTGCCCCGCTACCCGGCGTTCGAGGACGAGAATGTCGTCCTGCATACCGATTCCTACACGCGTGCCTGCGGCTTCTTCAACAACATGGAGAATGCCGGCGATCTCAGCCACATCGCCTTCGCCCATCGGGACGCGGCGGTTTCCTGGGACGAGACGGTCGATGGGCCGGTGCTGACCCCGGTCGAAACGGAATGGGGCGTCGAGAACCGGGCGATCCGTCCGAGCGGGCGGCGCAATGTCGGCCAGGTCGGCTTCCCGAACATCTATCATGTGCGCGGCGTCCCGGACGACGAGGAGGTCGAATATCGTGAGTTCATCGGCTGGTGGGTGCCGCATGACAATGACCGGCATACCCAGTTCACGGTCGTCATGAAGGACCGCTCGGCACCGAATCTGGAGGCCTACCACCAGCGGCGAATCGAGGCGTACAAGCGTCACGATCTCGACCGGGAGGCGGTCGCACGTGAGATTCTTGCCGGCCGCATGCGCCTTGAGGACGTCGATCCGAAGCGCGCCCACATGATCTTCCTGCAGGACGATATCGCGCAGGCCGGCGTTGGCCCGATCGCCGAACGCCCGAAGGAGCATCTCGGTCGCGGCGATGCGGCGGTCATCCTGTTCCGCCGGATCTGGCTGCGCGAGCTGACGAAATTCGCCAACAACGAGCCGGTGAAGGAGTGGCATTACGATCCGGCGAAGATCCGGGTCCACTCCGACTTCCGCTAATCGCCCGCACGACGGGCGGCACGAACGGCCCGGCGACCCTCGGATGCGTAACTGAGTTGATCCGAGGGTCGCCACCAACAAGAAACGACGTCCCGCACCACTACGAGGACGATCCTTTATCAGTAATGGCCAATATCAGGGGGCTGACATCATGACGAAAATCTCAAATCGCGACCGGCTGCGCCTTATCGGCGGCCTGGGCGCTTTCTCGGCGATGAATGCGATCGCCGTGCCGGCGGCAGTTCTGGGCGGCTCTTCCGCTGCCAGCGCCCAGGGCCAGCGGACGCTCTCCTGGTCAGTCAATCCCGAGCCGCCGTCACTCAATGCAGCCTTCACGAGCGCCTCCATCGTGCAGCAGGTTTCCTCGAAGATGATGGAAGGCCTCTGCACGTACGACCATGAGCTCAATCCGTTGCCGGGCCTGGCCAAGTCGTGGGAGATTTCCCCGAACGGCGAAACCATCGTCTTCAAGCTTCGTGAGGGCGTGAAATGGCACGACGGCAAGCCCTTCACGTCGGCTGACGTGAAATTCACCTTCGAGGAGATCCTCAAGAAGCGCCATCCGCGCGGGCGCGCCACCTACGCCAACCTCGAGGCCGTGGAAACGCCGGACGCGATGACGGCGGTCTTCAAGCTGTCCGGCCCGTCGCCCTATATCATGTCATCGCTCGCGGGCGCGGAATCGCCGATTCTCCCGAAACATATCTATGACAAGGCCGATCCCTCGAAGGTTCGCGAGGTCAATGCCCCGATCGGCACGGGACCGTTTAAGTTCGTCAACTGGGAACGCGGCAGCCACCTGATGCTCGAGCGCAATCCCGACTACTGGGATGCCGGCAAGCCGGGTATCGATCAGCTGATCGTGCGGTTCATTCCCGACACCGGCGCCCGCGTCGTCGCCTTCGAGACCGGCGAACTCGATCTCGCCGGCGGATTCCCGGTCGGCCTCGACGATATCGTCCGCTTGTCCAAGGAACCGAATATCGGCGTCACCAGTTTCGGTTTCGCGATGCTGGGCGCGATGCATTATTTCGAATTCAACATGCGCGACCCGCAGTTCCAGGATGTCCGGGTGCGCCAGGCGATGGCCCATGCCATCGATCGTGACTTCCTGATCAAGAACGTGTGGTTCGGTTTCGCCAGTGCCGCGACCGGTCCGGTCTCGCAGAAACTGGCGAATTCCTACTCCGCCGATGTGCCGGCCTATCCGTTCGATCCGGCCAGGGCGGAAGCGTTGCTCGACGAGGCGGGCTTCCCCCGGAAGGACGACGGCATCCGCTTCCGGATTACCCACGATCCGTCGCCCTACAACGACCGCTTCAAGCGCTTCGGCGAGTATTTCAAGCAGGCCATGGCGACGATCGGCGTCGCGGTCGACTTGCGGATCGGCGATGTCGGTACCTGGCTCAGGCGGGTCTGGACCGACAACGATTACCAGACGACGTCCTACGGTATCTACAACACCACGGATCCGTCGATCGGCGTCCAGCGCATGTACTGGTCGAAGAACATCCGGAAGGGCGTGCCATACACCAACGGGTCGGGCTACAGCAATCCCGAAATGGATCGCATCATGGAGGCCGCGCAGGTCGAGCCCGACCCGATGAAGCGCAAGGCGCTGTTTGCCGACATGCAGCGCAAGGCGATGACCGACCTGCCGATCATTCCCATCCTCAACGAGGATTACGTCACCGTTTACAACAAGCGCGTCCAGAATGTCGAAGGCGACGTCGCCGGCGTGTACGGTACCTTCGCCGATATCAGTATCGCTTCGTAAGGGCGAGGGCGTACGGTCGGCGCGCGCCGGCCGTACGCCTCAGCTTTCAGTGCGGACCGGGGCCGGCCGCCTGCCCGCTACGGGGATGTTAGATGAACAGTCTGGTACGCTATCTGGGATGGCGCACCACCCAGTCTATTGGGGTGGTGATCGCGATCGCCTGCATCAATTTCCTGATTCTGCATATCGCGCCGGGTGATGCCGTCGATATCATGGCCGGCGAAGCCGGTGCGGGCGATCCGGAATATATGGAGGCGCTGCGAAAATCGTTCGGTCTTGACCAGCCAGTCCATATTCAGCTTTTCCACTATCTGTGGAACCTGTTCCAGTTCAACCTGGGATATTCGTTCCATTACGGCATTCCGGTCTCGGAACTGATCTTCGACAAGCTGCCGGCGACGCTTCTCCTGATGGTCGCCAGCCTGCTCATCGCCCTGCTCGGCGGGATCGTGCTCGGCGTTACCGCCTCCCGGCGGCCCGGTTCGATTTACGACACCACGATTTCCCTCGTCTCCCTGCTCGGCTATGCCACGCCGCTCTTCTGGCTCGGCCTGATGCTGATCGTCGTCTTCTCGCTGAAACTCGGGCTGCTGCCCAGCAACGGCATGTACACGATCGGCAAGAACTATTCGGTGTGGGGCGCCGCACTCGACGTGCTGCATCACCTGATCCTCCCGGCCGTGACCCTGGCCCTGTTCTTCATGGCAACCTACACCCGGATCATGCGGGCCCAGATGCTGCAGGTGTTCGGCCAGGAATTCGTCCGCACGGCCCGTTCCAAGGGCATCTCGGAACGCCGGGTCGTGTATCGCCACGTCCTGCGCAACGCGGTATTGCCGCTGGTCAGCCTGTTCGGCGTCCAGGTCGGCGGCGTGCTCGGCGGCGCGGTGGTCGTCGAGGTGGTCTTCGGCTGGCCCGGTCTCGGACGCCTGGCGTTCGATTCGATATTCCAGCGGGACTTCAACCTGCTGATGGGAATCCTGTTCTTCAGTTCGGTGCTCGTGGTGATCGTCAATCTTCTGGTCGATTTCCTCTACGCGCTGCTGGATCCGAGGATCGAGGTCGTGGCATGACGCAGAAGCCTTCCTTCCTGTCGCTGCTGTTGCGCAACAAGGCTGCCGCCATGGGACTGGTCGTGCTCGCGGTGGTTCTGCTGACGGCGATCATCGGTCCGTTCCTCTACCAGGTCGATCCCTGGGCGATCACCGGCCAGACTCTGCTCTGGCCCGGTGTCGATCCGGCCCATCCACTGGGTACCGATGTCCTCGGCCGAGACGTGCTGAGCGGCCTCATCAGCGGCGCGCGTATCTCGCTCCTGATCGGCGTGTCGGCAACCGCCGCCTCGGTCATGGTCGGGATCGTGATCGGCGGCCTGGCGGGCTATTTCCGGGGCCAGGTCGACAACGTCCTGATGCGCCTGACCGAGATCTTCCAGACGATCCCGAGCTTCATCTTCGTCATCATGCTGGTCGCGGTCTTTCACCCCTCGATCACGGTGGTGGTCCTCTCCATCGCCACCGTGTCATGGCCGCCGGTCGCCCGCCTCGTGCGCGGCGAGTTCCTGTCGCTTCGCCAGCGGCCCTACGTGCAGTCCTGCATCGTCGTCGGGATGGGCGAACTGCGGATCATCTTCACGCAGATCCTGCCGAACGCGATGGCACCGATCGTCGTGACGGCGTCGATCATGGTCGCCTCGGCGATCCTGATCGAGGCGGGTCTGGCGTTTCTCGGCCTGCAGGATCCGAACGTCATGAGTTGGGGGGCGATGATCGGCTTCGGCCGCACGGTGCTTCGAACCGCGTGGTATCTGTCGGCCATTCCGGGCATCGTCATCTTCTTTACCGTTCTCGCCATCAGCCTGGTCGGGGAAGGCCTCAACGACGCGCTCAACCCGCGCGGCACCGGTCAATAGGAGGGGCGGATGTCCATTCTGAAAGTCGACTCGCTCGTGACCGAACTGCGCATCGCCGATCGCCATTTTCCGGTCGTGAACGATGTCAGCTTCACGCTGGAGAAGGGCGAGACGCTTGCCATCGTGGGCGAATCCGGTTGCGGCAAGTCGATGCTGGCGATGTCGTTGCTCCGGATCCTGCCGGAGCCGTTGGCGCGGATCGGCTCGGGCCGGATCCTGTTCGACGATCGCGACCTGGCCGAGGCCGGCGTCGACGAGATGCGGACGATCCGCGGCAAACGGATGTCGATCATCTTCCAGGACCCGATGGCGTCGCTCAATCCGGTCGAGACCATCGGCAACCAGATCGCCGAGATGATTTGCGAGCATGAGGACATATCCCGACGCGATGCCCGGAAGAAGGCGATAGAGCTCCTGCGCATGGTGCGCCTGCCCGACGCCGAGAAACGCGTCGACGAGTATCCGCACCGGCTGTCGGGCGGCATGTGCCAGCGGGTGATGATCGCGATGGCGCTGGCCTGCCGGCCGGAAATCCTCATCGCCGACGAGCCGACCACGGCACTCGACGTCACGATCCAGGCGCAGATCCTGGCCCTTCTGAGCAATCTGCAGTCGGAGACCGGCGCGGCCGTGATCCTGATTACCCATAACCTGGCGATCGTCGCGCAGATCGCCGACAGGCTGCTGGTCATGTATGCAGGCGAGATCGTCGAATCCGGAACCGTCGCCAGTGTCTTCGGGAATCCGCGCCATCCCTATACGCGGCAGCTGATCGATGCGATTCCGAAAGGAACCGGCCCGATCGAAGGCGAGATCGGGCGCCTCGCGGAAATCCGCGGCAGCGTTCCCGCCCTCGACCAGCGCGAACGGGGTTGCAATTTCTCGCAGCGATGCGATTGCGCGGTCGCCCGTTGCCGGACCGACAAGCCGGTCCTGAAGCAATCTTCCGGCGATCATTCGGTCGCCTGTTTCGTCGCGCAAAGCGAGGCAGCATGATGGGAGCGCCGTTGCTTTCCTGCAAGGACGTGGTGGTCGAGTACAAGACCCGGCGTGGCGCCCTGCGCGCGGTCGACACGGTCAGCCTGGACATCCGCGAAGGCGAGACGGTTGCCCTGGTCGGCGAGTCGGGCTCGGGCAAATCGACGCTCGGCAAGGCCATCGTCGGGCTGGAGCCGATCCGCAGCGGCTCGATCAAGCTCAACGGAACGGAACTCGGCGGCCTCTCGCGCCGTGCCATGCGGCCCTATCGCCAGGCGTTGCAGATGGTTTTCCAGGACCCGTTCGGGTCTCTCAACCCGCGCCTGTCGATCGGTCGCATCATCGAGGAGCCGATGCTCGTTCACCGGATCGGGACGGCGGAGGAGCGCAGGCGGCGGGTCGCCGAACTGCTTGAGCGGGTTGGCCTCAGCGCCGAGATGATGACGCGCTATCCGCACGAATTCTCCGGCGGACAGCGTCAGCGCATCGTCATCGCCCGGGCGCTCACCCTCAACCCGAAACTCATCATCTGCGACGAACCGGTCTCGGCCCTCGACGTATCCGTCCAGGCGCAGGTTCTCAACCTGCTGGCCGATCTGCAGCGCGACCTCGGCCTGTCCTATCTCTTCGTGTCGCACGACCTTTCGGTGGTCCGCCATATCGCGCACCGGGTCGTGGTCATGTATCTGGGCAAGTTCGTGTCGACCGGCGAGCGGGCGAACTTCTGGGACAGCCCGATTCACCCCTACACCCGGCGCCTGCTTGAATCGACGCCGAGCGTGGACGCGGTCGGGGCGCCGCTCGTCATCGGTGCCGGCGACAACGACGAGATCCCGAGCGCGATGAATCCGCCGTCCGGCTGCCGCTTCCGCACCCGGTGCGACTTTGCCGCCGATATCTGCGCGCAGTCGGAGCCCGCTCTCCGGCCGGTCGGGGCCTACGGCATGTCCGCCTGTCATCGCGTCGAGACCCTGGCCTCCGGCGCCGTTCGCTACGGCGCCGACGAGAACGAGAACATCGTACCGATCAGAACCGTGGCATGAGCCCGTGCCGGCGCCGCTCGCGGGCGCCGCGGAGCGGGCCCGAAAGACGCCGATGCGCATAAACCTGCATCATATCCGCTATTTCATCGTCGTCGCCGAGGAGCTGCATTTCGGCCGCGCCGCGGCCCGCCTGAACATGGCTCAACCTGCCCTCAGCCAGCGGATCCAGTCGCTCGAGGCCGAGCTCGAAGTGAAGCTCATCGACCGTTCGAAACGCCAGATCGAGCTGACCCGGGCCGGCCAGGTCTTTCTCAAGCGGTCGCGGCAGATGCTGATCGATTTCGACGAATCCGTGCTGGTGACCCAGCGCACCCATCGCGGCGAAACCGATCAGCTCGTCGTCGGGACGATCCCGGCCGGGATGGGCGGCACGCTGTTCCGGGAAATCCTGCCGGCGTTTCAGCGCTCGCATCCCCAGGTCAGCGTGATCGTCCGCAGTCTCAGCACCGCGCGGCAGATCGAGTTGCTGCATACCGGCCAGATCGATGTCGGGCTCTTGCGGCTGCCGGTGAGCGACCCGCGCCTTACCCTGCAGGCGATCTCCAGTGACACCCTGGTGGTGGCGATGCGGGAGGATCATCCGCTGGCAAGCCTCGACAAGGTCTCGCTCGCGGCGGTCGCGGAAGAACCTCAGATCATCTTCCCGCGCGTCCTGGCGCCCGACTTCTACGATTTCATCATCGGACTGCTGAAGGCGACGAGTGCGCCGTTCACGATCGCGCACGAGGCCGAGCATCTGGAAATGCACCTGGGCCTGGTCGCCGGCGGCCTCGGCGTGGCGGTCGTCCCAGCCACGCGGGACACGTACTACAGGGGGGTGGTTTACCGACCCCTGGAAGAACAGGACATCTACGTCGAAACCGCACTCGCCTTCCTGCGCGGGCGGGAGACGAAATTCATCCGGGCATTCGTCGATATTGCCGGTGACATCGTCCAGGCCCGGATGGCCGAAAACCCCGATTCGTAACGCTTACCCCGACAAGACGACCTGTATCATGACAGTATGGACTTCCGACGAGTGCGTGGATGTGGAAATCGCGTCCATCACGACTTCAGCCAACGATATCAAGTTGTTCGAGCTGGCCCCTGCGGGCGGCGACAGGCTGCCGGCCTATAATCCCGGGGCGCATGTCGACGTCCACCTGCCGAACGGCATGCGCCGGCAATACTCGATGGCGGTGCCGGACGACAACGGCCGGCGCTATCTGATCGGGGTCAAGCGGGATCCGGCCAGCAGGGGCGGCTCCGCCTGCATGCATGACGATCTGCGGATCGGTCAGGCGCTTCGCATCAGCCGGCCGCGCAACCATTTCCCGCTGGTCGAAAGTGCGGAACGCTCGGTCCTGATCGCCGGCGGCATCGGCATCACGCCGATCTGGTGCATGGCCCAGCGACTGGCCGCGATCGGCCGGCCCTGGCGCCTGGTCTATGCCGCCCGCCGTCGGGCCGAGGCCGCCTTCCTCGACGATATCGCGGCGCTCGGCGGCGACGTGCGGCTTCACTTCGACGAACAGGCCGGCGGCCCGCTCGACATCGCCGAAGCTGTTGGCGAACTGCGCGGCGACACGCATGCCTATTGCTGCGGCCCCGCGGGCATGCTTTCGGCCTTCCGTCAGGCCTGTGCCGGTCATTACGACGACTGCGTCCATGTCGAGTATTTCAGTTCCGATTCCGCGCCCGACACCTCGGGCGGCTACGAGGTCGAGCTGGCCCGGAGCGGCCGCACCCTGCCGATTGCTGCCGGGCAGACCATTCTGCAGGCGGTCCTGGACGCCGGTATCGACCACCCCTATGCCTGCGAGCAGGGCATCTGCGGCGCCTGCGAGGTCCGTGTGATCGACGGGGAGCCGGATCACCGCGACATGGTCCTGACCCCGGACGAGCGCGCCGCCGGCCGGACCATGATGATCTGCTGTTCCGGCAGCCGGGGCCCGAAGATCGTCATCGATATCTGAACGCGCGGACAGGCGTCAGCCGGCGGTCTGGCGGTTCCGATCATATTGACAGTATACTGATAGACAGCATACTGTCGAAAACGTCGCGACCCATGGCATTGGAGTGTCCGGATGAGTGCAACGACGGTCGGCGATCTCTACGGGATGCCCGGTCACCTCATCCGGCGGGCACAGCAGATCGCTGTCGCGATCTTCCTCAAGGCATGCGCGACCGTCGATCTCACGCCTGTGCAATATGCCGCGCTGGTGGCGATCCGCTCGACCCCGGCGCTCGATGCGACCCGTCTTTCCGCGCTCGTTGCCTTTGACCGCTCGACACTCGGTAACGTGCTCGACAGGCTGGAGGGCAAGGGGCTGATCGCGCGTGGACCGAGCCCCGACGACCGGCGCATCAAGCGGATAGCGCTGACGCCAGCAGGTGCACAGCTGCTCGACCGGGCCGAGCCGCTGGTGGCGGAGGCCCAGGCCCGCATTCTCGAACCCTTCTCGGACGGCGAGGCGGCCCTCTTCATGCGCCTGATGACCCGCTTCGTCGACAGCCATAACGCCGCCTCGCGAGCGCCGCTCCGGCGCGCCGGAGGAACGGATTGAACGGACAAGGGGGGAGCGCGATGCAGCAACGGTTCGTGATTGCCGGTGGCGGGATCGGCGGCCTCGCCACCGCGCTCGGCCTGGCCCGCGCGGGCATCGCCTCGGTTGTTCTGGAGAAGGCGGCGGCGCTTTCGGAAATCGGTGCCGGCATCCAGCTCGGCCCCAACGCCTTTCACGCCTTCGACCTTCTCGGCGTTGGCGAGGCGGCCCGCGCCATGGCGGTCTATATCGACAGACTGCGCCTGATGGATGCGATCAGCGCCGAGGAAATCGCCCATATCCCGCTTGACGAGGCCTTCCGGGCGCGTTTCGGCAATCCTTACGCGGTCGTGCACAGGGGAGACCTGTTCAAGGTCTTCCTCCGCGCCTGCGAAGCCAACCCTCTGGTCGAACTCCGCACGCATGCCGAGGTCACCGGTTATGTCCAGGACGGCCGCTCGGCCGGCGCCCGGCTTGCCGGGGGCGAGATCGTGCGTGGCGCCGCGCTGATCGGCGCCGACGGGCTCTGGTCGGCGATCCGCCAACAGCTTGTCGGTGACGGCCCGCCGCGCGTGTCCGGTCACACCACCTATCGCTCGGTGATCCCGACGGAACAGATGCCGGAAGACCTGCGCTGGAACGCGGCGACGCTCTGGGCCGGGCCGAAATGCCATCTCGTGCATTACCCGTTATCCGACTGGAAGGCCTTCAACCTGGTCGTGACCTGCCACAACGACGCCCCCGAACCGGTCGCCGGAAAGCCGGTGGCCCATGAGGAAGTCATGCGGGGCTTCCGCCATATTCACGACCGGGCGCAGTCGATCATCCGGATCGGTGTCGACTGGAAGCTCTGGGTGCTGTGCGATCGCGACCCGGTTTCCGAGTGGGTCGACGGCCGGGTCGCGCTGCTCGGCGATGCCGCCCATCCGATGATGCAATACATGGCCCAGGGCGCCTGCATGGCGATGGAGGACGCCGTCGCGCTCGCGCATATGGTCGCGCGCCATCCGGACGATATCGAGGCGGCGCTCCGGGCCTACCGGGACCACCGTCTGCTTCGCACTGCCCGCGTCCAGCTGCAGTCCCGGGCGATAGGCGAGCATATCTACCATCCGTCCGGCCCGCACGCGGCGCTTCGCAACGCATTGGCGCGGGCGAAAACGGCCGAGGACTGGTACGAGACACTGGGCTGGCTCTATGGTGGCGACCGCCTGGACGATTCCGGCGCGCCGACGGGCTGAGGGGATTCGTCCGGGGCCGTTCGTCAGCCGTCGGTGAGAATCAGGAACGGGCAGGGCGCGCGATCGGCCATCTCGGACAGCGCTTTCAGCCGAGCCGGATCGCTGTCCACATGCACGACAAGGAGCGCCGCCCGCGCCATGGCCAGGTGGTGCAGCAGGCGCTCGTCGCCGGCCCGGCCCGCGCCGGGCACCGCCCAGGTCTCGAGACGCCGTCCGAGCTGCGCGGCAAGCGTCGCGGCGGTCTCGGCGATCGCCCGACGGTTTCGTTCCGCCACCAGAACGACAGGCCCGGCACCGAGCCTCTGTCCCCGACGTCCGTAAAGCAGTACGGCCGCCGAGGCTGGCAGTCGCTCGGGGAAGTCGCAAGTCAGCGCGACCAGGTCGCCTTCCCGGCTGAGGGCCACGATGTCGGCCTCGCGCCGTATCCTGTGCGTCGTTAGTGTCCAGTGGAGCCGGGCGCCCTGCCCGAGCCGTTCGAGGGCGAGTCGGGCGGTCGCCTCGCGGTGACGGAGGGCCCGACCGAGAGTGCCGGAGGTGAACCGGGTGGTCGTCCCGCCGCTGCGGCTGACCTCGCTGGCAAACGGCAAGGCCGCGAGGTCGAACAGGGCCTGGTCCTCGCAGAGGATGGCGGCAAGTTCGGCCTTCAGGCTGATCGCCAGACCTGCCGCGACCTCGAGCTTCACGGCGGAGTCCCGTGGGTCCTCTATCGACAGCAGGATCCGGCGGATGGCCGGCGTCGACGCCTTTTCCGCCATCATTCGCTCCCGGGCTTCCCGGTTCCGGCCGCCGCACTGGCCCCGAAGTGGCGGCGCGCATCCGCGAAGCGGCGCAGGCGGTCCTCGACCAGCCGGTTGACGCTGCCTTCCGGGTAGGCCCCGTCGGGCCCGCGGGCGCCGGCCGGCCGGCCGGTCAGGATCTCGATGCCCTGGTCGATGCTGGCGACCGGATAGATCCGGAACCTGTCCTTACGGACCGCCTCCACGACATCGTGACGGAGCATCAGGTGGGTGACGTTCGCCGCCGGGATCAACACGCCCTGTTCACCGGTCAGGCCGCGCGCCTTGCAGATGTCGAAGAAGCCCTCGATCTTCTCATTGACGCCGCCGATCGCCTGGACATGGCCATGCTGGTTGACCGAACCGGTTACCGCGAGCGACTGGCGGATCGGCAATTCGGCGAGCGCCGAGAGCAGCGCGTAGAGTTCGGCCGAGGAAGCGCTGTCGCCGTCTACGCCGCCGTAGGATTGCTCGAAAACCAGGCTGGCGCCAAGCGAGAGCGGCATGGCGCCGCCATAGCGCTGGCCGAGAAAACCGGACAGGATCAGGACGCCCTTCGAATGCAGGGGACCGCCCAGATCGACTTCGCGCTCGATATCGACCACCTTGCCGGTGCCGAGCCAGACCCGGGCAGTGATCCGCGTCGGCTTGCCGAAGGCATGGGCGCCGAGCTGGTAGACGCTGAGGCCGTTGACCTGGCCGACCGCGTCGCCTTCGGTATCGACCAGCACGATGTTGCGCTCGATCGATTCATGCATCCGTTCCCGCAGCTTGTCGGCGCGGCGGATCTGGCCGGCGATGGCAGCGCGCACATGGCTTGCCCGGACCGCCGGGGAGCGTTCCTCCCGGGCGATGAAATCGGCTTCCCGCAACAGGTCGGTGACCCGCTGCAGGTCGAGCGACAGTTTCTCGCTGTCGCCGGCGAGGCGGGTCGCGCGCTCGATCACCGCGGCCACGCCCGAGCGGTCGAACGGGCGAAGCCGCGCGCGGATGATCATGCCGGCGAGCAGCCGCGCATAGGCGGTCATGCCGATCGTGCCGCGCTTGCCCTCGGCGTCGAAATCGGCGGCGATCTTGAACAAGGTTTCGAATTCCGGGTCGGCCTGGCTTAGCAGGTAATAGATCCGCGGCTCGCCGATCAGGACGACCTTGGTCGCAAGTGGAATCGGCTCCGGCGTCAGCGAGACCGTGTTGATCAGGGCCAGGCCCTCGCCTGGCGTCTCGAGGCGGATCTCGCGGGCCCGAAGGACACGTTTCAGGGCCTCCCAGGCGAAGGGCTCGGTCAGGAGCTTGCGGGCGTCGAGGACCAGGTAGCCGCCGTTCGCCCGGTGCAGCGCGCCCGGCTTGATGAGCGAGAAATCGGTGACCAGGGCACCCATCCGCGAGACATGCTCGACCCGGCCGATCAGGTTGCCGTGCGTCGGGTGGTCCTCGTAGACAACCGGCGCGTTGGCGGTGTCGCCGTTGTCGACGATCAGGTTGACCGCGTAGCGGGCGAAGCCGTTCGCCTCGTGCCGGCTGCCCTCGCCGGGCGTCGCCGCGCCGGACGCTGCCGCCGCCTCCTGGCCGAGCAGGCCGTGGACATTCTCGACGAGATCCTGGCGAATAACCTCGAGATGCTCCTGTACCGCCGGCAGATCGCCGAAGGCGGCCTTCATCTCGTCGATCGGGTGGCCGATCGCGAAGGCGATTGTTTCCTGGCCGATCTCGCGGAGCGCCTGGCGGCGCTCCTTGTCCCATTTCGGCATCTGCTGGAGGGAGGCCTGCAGCTTCTTCTGCTGTTCCTCGATCGCCTTCTCGATTTCCTTGCGACGTTCCTCGGGCAATTCGTTGAACGCCTCGGGCTTGATGATCTCGCCATCGGCGACCGGCGCGAAGGCGAAACCCGACGGCGTGCGAAGGATGGTGAGCCCGTGTCCCTCGGCTTCCGCCTGGGCCGCCTCGAGCACCTTCTGCTGGCGTTCGCGGAACGCTTCCTCGATCGCCTCGACCCGGTTGCGGAAGTCATCGGTGTCGAAGGCGGCCGGTATCGCCTGCCGGATATCCTCGATCAGCGCATCCATCGCCGTGGCCAGGGCCCGCCCGCGCCCGGCCGGCAGGGCCATTGCCTTCGGGCAGTAGGGGTCTCGGAAATTGTTGAGATAGACCCAATCGTCGGGCACCGGTTCCTTGCCGGCACGTTCGCGGAGCAGCGATTCGACCACCGTGTGTCGGCCGGTGCCGCTCGGCCCGTGCACGAAGATGTTGTAACCGTTGTGCTTCATGGCGGCGCCGAAGCGGATCGCCTCCAGCGCGCGTTCCTGGCCGAGCACGCCCTCGAGTGGCTGGAGGTCCGCGGTGGTTTCGAAATCGAGGCTGTCGGGATCGCAATCCCGGCATAGCTGGTCGGCGCTGAGATAGGGCAGGCTACTGGTCACGATGCTCTCCTGGGCGATGCCCGAAAGTGACGGTCCGTCGAGGCCGGCGCCTTGATCCCGATCAAGGATCCGCCGGCGGCCCGGTCGCTCCGGCGCGCCGCATGGCCGTCATCCCTATCTTTGTCGTTGCGTTGTCGAAATCAATCGCCGGTGGGTCGGCCGGCCTTCCCCGCGATCAGTCGGTGGCGGCCGTGGTGGTCGCAGCGACGGAGCGTTTTCGCGTGATTTCCGGTCGGCGCATCAGGAGCAGGAGCGGGGCCGCGCCCAGCATCACCCACATCATCAGGGTGAAATCGCCGAGGAAGGCGATGGTCGCGGCCTGGCGGGTGACCTCGCCGTTCAAGGCCATCACACCTTCGGTCGTGTGCCAGTTCCAGGCCCGCGGCGTGAAGGGATAAAGCATCGCGTCCCGGAACGGCGTCATCAGCGCGGCAAAGCCGGCATGGTTCGCCTGGGTATTCTGCGACAGGAGCGTGAAGACGATCGAGATGCCGATGGAGGAGCCGATATTCCGCATCAGGCTGAACATCGCCGTGCCCTCGGTGCGGTAGCGTTGTTCCAGGGTCGTGAAGGCGGTCGTGGTCAGCGGCACGAAGATGAAGCCGAGGCCGAAGCCCTGGATGATCCCGGTCCAGACGATAAGGTGCACGGGAACGTCGATGGTGAAGCGCGACATCTCGGCCAGCGAGAGCGCCGTCAGTCCGATCCCGAGCAGGATCATCAGGCGGGGGTCGACCCGTCCGATCAGCCGGCCGACCAGCATCATCGCGACCATCGTGCCGAAGCCGCGCGGCGCGAGGACATAGCCCGTGGTCAGCACCGGGAAGCCGATCAGGTTCTGCAGGAAGGGCGGCAGGAGGGCCAGGGTCGCCAGCAGGACGATGCCGACAACGAAAATCAGCAACAGCCCGACGGTGAAGTTACGATCCCGAAACAAGCCTGGTTCTATGAAGGGATTGCGGGCTGTGTACATCTGGACGATGAACATGTAGAGGAACAACCCGGCCAGCACCGCCTCGATGACGATCTCCGGCGACGAGAACCAGTCCTGTGATTCGCCGCGGTCGAGCATCATCTGCAGGGCGCCGATGGCGAGGCTGAGCAGGGCGAAGCCGAAGAGGTCGAAGCGGCGCGAGCTGTCCTTCGGCGTCGCCGGCACGAAGGCGAAGATGCCGAGCAGGGCGAGGATGCCGAACGGCAGGTTGATGTAGAAGACCCAGCGCCAGTTGTAATATTCGGTCAGGTAGCCGCCGAGGGTCGGACCGAGGATCGGTCCGATCATCACGCCGATGCCCCAGATCGCCATCGCCCCGCCGTGCTTCTCGCGCGGATAGGTGTCGAGCAGGATCGATTGCGACAGCGGCACGAGGGCCGCGCCGAACGCCCCCTGCAGCATGCGGAAAAGGACGATCTCGGACAGCGAGGCCGCCGCGCCGCAGAGCATGGACGCGACCGTGAAACCGGCGACGGCGATCAGGAACAATCGCTTCCGGCCGAGCCGTGCGGCCAGCACGCCGGTCGGCGGCGTCATGATCGCGGCAACGACGATGTAGGAGGTCAGCACCCAGGCGATCTGGTCCTGGGTCGCCGACATCGAGCCCTGCATGTGCGGCAGCGCCACGTTGGCGATGGTCGTGTCGAGGGTCTGCATGACCGTCGCCAGCATGACCGACACGGTGATCAGGCCGCGCCCGAGAGGCGTGCTCCCGGCGCCCGCGTCGCTCATTTCAGGTCACCGGCCCCGGCCCCGGCCCCTGATGCGGCAGCGGCCTTGCCCGAGCTGGCAGCGAGCGCCCTCGGCGCGATGCCGATCCAGGACAGCGCGGTCCTGAGGAACCCCGGCATCTCGCGCTCGTGGCCGGTATCGATCTCGACGATGGCGCTCATTCCGGCACGCAGCGGATGCGCGGCGTCGGCGCCGGGCAGGGCGATGCGAACCGGAATGCGCTGCACCACCTTGATCCAGTTGCCGGTCGCGTTCTGCGGCGGAATGACCGAAAATTCGGCACCCGTCGCCTGGCTGATGCTGGCGACCGTGCCCTCCCAGACAGCGTCCGGATAGGTGTCGACCCGGATTTCGACCGGCTGGCCGGGCCGGACATGGGTCAGTTCGGTTTCCTTGAAATTGGCCTCGATCCAGAAGCCGTCATCGGCGACCACGCTCATGACCGGGCTGCTCATCGGGCCGCTGCCGACGACGACCTGGCCGGGATCGGGGGTGTTGCTGGCGATTCCGGCGAGCGGCGCCACGACGACGGTGCGCGCGAGTTCGAGCGCGGCGCGGTCGCGCTCGGCTACGGCTGCCCGATAGCTCGCATGCTGTTCGACCGGGCTCGCCGGGTCGCCGCCCAGCTGGGCGCGGATCTGCGCCAGTTGCTGGTCGATGATCGGCAGCTGCAGGCGGGCGACATCGAGCGCGTGGCGGGCCGTGTCATACTTGCTCTCCGGCGTCGCCCGGCTCTTGAGCAGCGATGCCTGGCGCTCGAACTCGCGCTGCGCGAAGGCGATATTGGCTTTCGCGAGACCACGCTCCTCGACCTTCTGGCGATAGACCGCCTTCAGGTCGGCGATCTGGTCGCGAACGCCGGCGAGCTTCGCCTCGGCCTCGTCGAGGGCGATCCGGTAGGAGCGGTCGTCGATCCGGAACAACACGTCGCCTTTCGCCACATGCTGGTTCTCGCGCACCGCGACCTCGGTCAGAAGGCCGGTGACCTCGGCGCTGATCATCACCTTGTCCGCCTTCAGGTAGGCATTCTCGGTCCCAACGAAGCGGCTGCCCGTCAGATAGACGTAACCCCCGGCGGCAATCACCAGCAGCGGACCGAGCAGAAGCATGAGCGGGCGCAGCCAGCGACGCCGCCGCCGGCGCGGCGGATCGGCGAGCGCCGGGGTCATCGATGGTTTCGATTCGATGGGGCGATCCGGCCCGGCCGGGCCTGTCACTTCCTGTTCCATGGTTCACGCAGACCGGTTGTACCTGCTGGGCGGGCAGCCCGCGCCGCGCCCCTCGGCGTCGAGCAGCCGCTCCTTCATATGTTCGAGGCCGGAAACGAGTGCCTTCCGCTCCGCCTCGGACAATCCCTCCATGGCCTCCTCGCGGCTTTCGCGGGCGAGCGTCCACATCTGATCGAGCAGCGGTTTCGCCTTGGCCGTCAGGAACAGGCGGAAGGCGCGCCGGTCGGCGGGATCGGGGCGCCGTTCGACCAGTTCCGCCTCGGCCAGCTTGTCGATGAGCCGGGCCAGCGTGATCGGCTGCACCTCCATGCTCTCGGCGAGCGTCGCCTGATTGACCCCTTCCTGCCGCGCCAGGTGGAAGAGCGCCTTCCACTGGGCCTGGGTCAGGCCATGCTCCTGCGCGCGGCGGAGGAAATTGCGGCGCAACAGGCGGGAAACATCGCTCAGCATGAAACCGACGGGCGGTTGCTCTCTTGCGGTCATTCGACGGGGCGTCCGGCCATGAGACTGTGGAGTAGTATGTGTTCAATATAGTAAGCTATGCGTATCAATTTTCAAGAACGGTCGGACGGCCGGATTCACCCTCGGATTGATTCACCCGCCGGCCCATATGGGAATCATGACTGACAAGCTTCTGCTGATCGTTGCGCATGCCCCGTCCGAGAATACCCAGCGGCTGCGCGACGCCGTGCGGCGCGGCGCCGGCCATGCCGATATCGAAGGTGTCCGGGTCCGCGTGCTGAGCCCCTTCGAGGCCGGGCCCGAGGATGTCCGGGCAGCGGATGGAATCATCCTCGGGACAACCGAGAATCTCGGCTACATGAGCGGCGCGCTGAAGGACTTCTTCGACCGGATCTATTATCCCTGCCTCGAGGAGACCCAGGGGCGCCCCTACGCGCTCTATATCCGCGCCGGCCACGACGGTACCGGCACCCGCCGCGGCGTCGAGACCATCGTCACCGGCTTGCGCTGGCAGGCGATCCGCGAACCCCTGCTCTGCCGGGGTGAGTATCGCGAGGCCTTCGAGGGCGAATGCGAGGAACTCGGGACCCTGATGGCGGCCGGCCTGGAAGCCGGGGTCTTCTGATCCCGCATCCCGTGACCAGCCCGCGTTCGGTGCTTGCGCCGATGTTGCCGGCGGGTCAGCATGGCGACATGTTCACACTCGATCCCCGTCTTGAGGCCGACACGGTGCCGTTCGGCGCCTTCCCGGTTTCGCGCCTGTTGCTGATGCGCGATGCGCGCTATCGCTGGTTCATTCTGGTTCCGGAACGGGATGACCTGCGCGAGCTCCATCGCCTCTCGGTGGCGGATCGTCATGCCGTTTCCGACGAGACCGCGGCGGTCGCCGACATGCTGGAACGGCTCTGCGCGCCCGACAAGATCAACGTCGCGGCGCTCGGCAACATGGTGCCGCAGCTTCATGTTCACGTGATCGCCCGCCATGTCGGCGACCCGGCCTGGCCGGGGCCGGTCTGGGGCCGGGGCGAGGCCGTCCCCTATCGCGACGAGGAAGTCGAGGCCTTGCGGGAGCGGGTCACCGGGGCGCTCGCCGGCAGCGGCTTCACGCCGGTCGGCTGATCGCGATTTCCCGGCTGTCGAGACCGACTTCCAAGGCGACACCATAGGCGATTCCGTCGAGCGGCGGGGCGAGGATCTCGAGCAGCGAAGGCGGCGGCATCGCGGCATAGGCCGCCTTGGTTTCCGGGCGCGGGTAATAGACCAGTCCGTCATGCTCGCCTCAGGCGACAGGGCGAAAAGGAGAAATCCTCCGCCGGCATGTCCGGATGCCAGTCGATGCCGCGCAGGGTGAGGAGCGGATCGACGAAGGCGAAGGTGAGCGGCGAGGCGTCGACATTGATCGTCGCCCGGGCGAATCGGCGAAGGTCCAGTCCGCGCGCCAGGAAATGCGGAAACTGCGCGTTCAGGCTGCCGCCGAGTTCCCGGTACTCCCGCGCGCCCGAGGCGGCGCCGCGGCCCGCCACGACGCGCCCGGCAACCCAGTCCGGCGCATGGCGGAGGGCCGGCGGCGGCGTTTCAGCGGTCATGACCGTCTGTTCCGGCGGCCGGACATGTATCGATCATCATGGGAAACGAGGGTCGCGGACTCGACGCCGGCAGGCAAGCGGCTTATCCAGAGGCGGAACCCGAGCACCCGAACCATTCGAGGACCGTCCCGATGCAGCCATTGACCGTCTATCTGTCCGGCGAGATCCACACCGACTGGCGCACGCAGGTCGCGCGCGGCGCCGAGGCCGAGGGCCTCGACATCGAGTTCACCATGCCCGTCACCGATCATGAGGCGAGCGACGATTGCGGGGTCGCCATTCTCGGCGGCGAAGAGACGCCGTTCTGGAAGGACCACAAGGGCGCGAAGTTGAACGCGATCCGGACGCGCACGCTGATCGAATCGGCGGACATCGTCGTCGTCCGCTTCGGCGACAAGTACAAGCAGTGGAATGCCGCCTTCGACGCCGGCTACGCGGCGGCGCTCAACACGCCGCTGATCGTGCTGCACGATCCGGCGCTGACGCATGCGTTGAAGGAAGTCGACGCGGCATCGCTCGCGGTCGCCGAGACGCCGGCGCAAGTTGTCGAGATCCTGCGCTACGTCCAGCGGGGCGAGCTCCGCCGCGCCGGCTGATCCTCAGGCCGCGGCGCGATCCGGCCGGCGGTTGTTGCGACCGCCGTTGTTGCTGGACCGATTCGGCCGGGCACCGTTGCCGTAGGGCTTGTTGCCGCCCGGGCGTCCGCCGCCGCGGTTGTTCTTGCCGCGTCCCGGCGGCGGCGTGAAGACCTTCGAGGGCTCGCCGCTGGCCACCGCTACCGGCTGCTTCAGCAGCTTCTCGATGGCCCGGAGGTAACTTTCCTCCGACGGCTCGCAGAGCGAGATCGCGATGCCCCGGGCGCCGGCGCGCGCGGTGCGGCCGATCCGGTGGACATAGTTCTCCGGCTCGTTCGGAAGCTCGAAGTTGATGACATGGCTGACGTTCGGCACGTCGATGCCGCGGGCGGCGATGTCGGTCGCGACAAGGATCCGCGCGTCACCGTTCCGGAACCGCTGCAGCGCCCGCTGACGGGCATTCTGCGACTTGTTGCCGTGCAGCGAATCGGTGCTGATGCCATGCTTCTCGAGCTGCAGGGCCAGCCGGTCGGCGCGATGCTTGGTGCGGGTGAAAACGATCACCCGGTTCAGGCTCTCGTCGGCCAGGATCTCGCCGAGCAGGCTCTGCTTGCGCCCGGCATCGACGTAGTGAACGCTCTGGTCGATAAGGTCGACCGTGATCGCCTTCGGCGTCACCTCGACCCGCTCCGGGTTCTTCAGGATGCGTGCGGCCAGTTCGGCGACGCTTGCCGGCATGGTGGCCGAGAAGAGCAGCGACTGGCGCCGCATCGGCAGGGCCTTCAGGATCTTCTGGACGTCCCGCTGGAAGCCCATGTCGAGCATCCGGTCGGCCTCGTCGAGGACCAGGTGGCTGACCTCGTCCAGACGCAGCGAACCATGCTCCATATGGTCGAGCAGACGGCCCGGCGTGGCGACCACGATGTCGACACCGCGCGACAGGCTGCGGTTCTGGTTCTTGTGCGGCACGCCGCCGAAGATCACCGCATGGCGGAGGCCGACATGACGGCCATAGGCACGGATCTGTTCGCCGATCTGTACCGCGAGCTCGCGCGTCGGCGCCAGGATCAGTGCCCGCGTCGTTTTCGGCTGCGGGCGGGCCGGTTCGGTGATCAGGTGATGCAGCAGCGGCAGGGCGAAGGCCGCCGTCTTGCCGGTGCCGGTCTGGGCGATGCCCAGCATGTCCCGTCCTTCAAGAAGAAGCGGAATCGAGCGGGCCTGGATGGGGGTGGGTTCGGCGTAGCTGAGATCGTTAAGCGCACGCAACAGGGGCTCGGCGAGACCGAGCGCCGTAAAAGTCGTGGAATCCAAAAAACTGTCCTTGTTCAGAAACGGCATGGGGCGGCGGCATACAAGCCGCAAACGCGCCATGTACCCAACCTTTTCACGCGCTTCTGAGCAGGCAGGTGTTCTAGGGGATGTGACGAGATGAAGGCACTGGAATGGGTCCGGCGCTCTTCGCGCGATCTCGAAGACCCTCGCTACATGCGCGTTCGCACCTGCAATGTCAAGCTGCATCGCAGCGAAGCCCGGCCGCTCGCGCCGGCACGCTTGATCCGTTCGGGTTGTCGCGCCAGTGTGATGGAGACCAATTCCTGGAGCGACGAACCATGTCCGATGCCGCGCGCAAGGCCGTGTTCACCACCCACGAAGTCCTCAACCAGCCGCCTCCCTTCGAGGACGTCAATCTCTTCGATGGCGACCTCGCGCTCGGCGAGGCGCTGAGGCGGGAAGGCGGCGACTGGGCCTGGGCCGAGGCCTCCCGCTTCGGTGCCCGCTGCGGCAGCGCCGAGACGCGTGAACTGGCGCGGCTCGCCAACCGGCATGAACCGGAACTCAAGCTCTTCGACCGTTTCGGCCACCGCATCGACGAGGTCGAGTTCCATCCCGCCTATCACCGGCTGATGCAGACGGGGATCGGCGCCGGCTGTTCGGCGCTGGCCTGGGATGCCGGCCGCGACGGCGCCCATGTCGCGCGGGCGGCGCGCTTCTATCTCCACAATCTCGCCGAGAACGGCACCGCCTGTCCGATCACCATGACGCATGCGGCGCTTCCGGCGCTCGAGAACCAGCCGGAGCTTGCCGCCGAATGGCGACCGGCGATCCTCTCCCGCGACTATGACCCGCGCTCCCTGCCGGTCGCCGAGAAGGCCGGCGCGACGATCGGCATGGCGATGACCGAGAAGCAGGGCGGTTCGGACGTGCGCGCCAATTCGACCCGGGCGGAGCGGGTGGCCGCCGGTGGTCCCGGCGGCGAGTATCTGCTGACCGGCCACAAGTGGTTCTGCTCGGCGCCGATGTGCGACGCCTTCCTGACACTCGCCCATACCGAGCAGGGGCTGTCCTGTTTCCTGGTGCCGCGCTGGCTGCCGGACGGCAACCGCAACCGATTCCTCATCCAGCGCCTCAAGGACAAGCTCGGCAACCGCTCCAACGCGTCGAGCGAGATCGAGTACGACCGGACCTGGTGCCGCATGATCGGCGAGGAGGGCCGCGGCGTCGCGACCATCATCAACATGGTCCATCATACCCGGCTCGACTGCATCATCGGGTCGGCCGCGATTATGCGCGGGGCGGTCGCAGAGGCGCTGCATCACACCGCCTACCGGAGCGCCTTCCAGCGTCACCTCATCGAACAGCCGCTGATGCGCAACGTGCTTGCCGACCTGGCGCTCGAGCAGGAGGCAGCGGTTCAGCTCTTCATGCGTCTCGCCCGCGCCTACGATCAAGGGACCGCGGCCGGGCCGGAGCGGCTGTTCGCTCGGATCGCCACCGCCGTCGGGAAATACTGGGTCTGCAAGCGGACCCCGGCGGTCGCCAACGAGGCGCTCGAATGCCTGGGCGGGGCCGGCTATGTCGAGGAGGGTCCGATGGCACGGCTCTACCGGGAAGCGCCGCTCAACGCGATCTGGGAAGGCTCGGGCAACGTGATCTGCCTCGACGTGCTGCGTGCGATCCAGCGCGAGCCGGAAAGCCTCGAGGTATTGCTCGGCGAGATCGCCTCTGCCGCGGGCGCCGACCGGCGCTTCGATGCGGCGCTTGCCGCACTGAAGGAAGAGTTCGCCGACCTGGCCGGCCTGGAAGGACGCGCCCGCCGGGTCGTCGAGAGGCTTGCCGTGACCCTGCAGGCATCGTTGCTGATCCGGAACGGCCCGCCGGCGGTTGCCGACGGGTTCGTCGCGTCGCGTCTTTCGGGTGATGGGGGGGCGCTGTTCGGGTCGCTCCCACCGGGCCTGGATATCGATGCGATCGTCGAGCGCGCCCGCCCGCAGGCGGTCGATTGAGACGCCTCGCGTCAGGCGACCGTCGGTCCCGTCCTGTCGGTCAGAGCGAGGTCGCCGCGCGCGCCGCCTGATCGTAGAGCCCGGAGAGTGCCCGGAGCCGGTCGGCGAGATCGCCGATCGATTCGTTCTCCAGCCCGATCGCGCTGAGCGAGGCGATCAGGCAGTTCTCGCGGATATCCCGGTAGCGCAGGCAAAGCTCCCGGCCGAGTTCCGAGGAGATGTAATAGACTTCCTTGCCGCTTCGCCGCCGGTCGACGAGGCCGGCCTTCACGAGCTTCTTCAGCGAGTAGGTGATCGTGTGGCTGTCCTCGATATGCAGCACGAAGCAGATGTCGTTCAGGCGCTTCTCCCGCTCCCGGTGGTTGACCGAGTGCAGGACGAGGATATCGAGGGAACTTAGTTCCTTGTTGCCCGACGCCTCCATGCAGCGTTGAACCCACCGCATGAAGGCGTTCGAGGCGACGATCAGTCCATACTCGAACTCGGACAGCTCCGCCGATTCCTCGGACATCAGATGCGCCGAGGACACGATCGGTTGCTTTCGGGCGCTGGCCGCTTTCTCAACACTCATGGGATGTCGTTCTCCCGTTATTCTCCCGACGGGGCGCCATAGCCGCCGCCTCCCGGCGTTTCTATCACAAAGACATCCCCTTCATTGACCCGTATTTCGGCGGTGGGGCCAAGTTCCTCCACCGTGCCGTCAACGCGGACGACGTAGTTCCGGCCGGCGCTGCCCGCCGCGCCGCCCTCCAGGCCGAACGGCGCCACGGTCCGGTGCGACGACAGGATCGCCGCCGTCATCGGCGCGCGGAAGAGGATCCGCCGCACCGTGCCGTCGCCGCCGCGATGGGCGCCATCACCGCCCGAGTTGCGGCGGATCCGGAAATCGTCGACCAGCACCGGGTAGCGCCATTCCAGGACCTCCGGATCGGTCAGCCGGGAGTTTGTCATGTGGCATTGCACGGCGCTGGCGCCCGGATGGTCGGGGCCGGCCCCGGTACCGCCGGCGATGGTCTCGTAATACTGGTAGGTCTCGTTGCCGAAGGTGAAGTTGTTCATCGTGCCCTGCGCCCCCGCCATCCGGCCGAGCGCGCCGTAAAGCGCGTTGGTCACCCATTGCGAGGTCTCGACATTGCCGGCGACGACCGCCGCCGGATAGCGCGGCTTCAGCATCGAGCCGTCCGGGACTACGAGGGTGAGCGGCTTCATGCAGCCTTCGTTGAGCGGGATGTCGTCGTCGACGAGGGTGCGGAAGACGTAGAGCACCGCGGCCCGGGTAATCGCCTCCGGCGCGTTCGTGTTGCCGGGACGCTGGTCGGAGGTCCCGGTGAAGTCGATGATCGCGCCGCGCGCCGCGTGATCGATGGTCACGGCGACGCGGATGACGCTGCCGTCGTCGACACGAAGCTCGAAGCGCCCGTCCCGCAGCCTGTCGATGACCCGGCGAACCTGCTCCTCCGCATTGTCCTGGACATGCTGCATGTAGGCCTGGACCGTGGCGAGGCCGAACTGGCGGATCATGCGTTGCAATTCGCGCATGCCCTTTTCGTTGGCGGCCACCTGGGCCTTCATGTCGGCGATGTTCTGGTCCGGGTTGCGGGCCGGGTAGCGCCCGCTCTTCAGCAGCTTCCGCATGCTTGCTTCCTGGAAGATTCCGGCCGCGACCAGGGTCAGGTTGTCGATCAGCACGCCCTCCTCCTCGACGCTGGTCGAGAGCGGCGGCATCGAGCCCGGCGTCGTGCCGCCGATATCGGCGTGATGGCCGCGGCTGGCGACATAGAAGAGCACGTTCTCCCGGCCGCGCGCCTCGGTTCCGGCGCCGAAGACCGGGGTGATCGCGGTGACGTCCGGCAGGTGCGTGCCGCCGGCATAGGGGGCGTTGGTGACAAAGACGTCACCCGGCCCCATCTCCGCGCCGTGCCGCTCGATGACCGCGTGCACGCTCTGGCTCATCGAGCCGAGATGGACCGGAACATGCGGCGCGTTGGCGACGAGCTGGCCGTCCCGGTCGAAGATGGCGCAGGAGAAGTCGAGCCGTTCCTTCACGTTGACCGAGTAGCTGGTGTTTTCCAGCGTCGAGCCCATTTGCTCGGCGATCGACATGAAGAGATTGTTGAAGATCTCGAGCATCACCGGGTCGACCTCGGTGCCGACTGCCATGTCGCGGCGAAGCGGGGTGACGCGGGTCAGCACGAGATCGCGGGTGGCCGTCATTTCCGCCGCCCAGCCGGGCTCGACCACGTTCGTGCCGGTCGCCTCGACGATCACCGCCGGGCCGGAGACGCGGGCCCTGGAGGGAAGCGTCTCCCGCCGATAGACCGGGGCGTCGTGATCGGCGCCGCCGGAATGGAAGCGGATCAGCGCCGCCGGCGCGACGTCGTCCTCGGGCTTCTCCCCGCCGATGACCGCGCCCTGCGGCCCTTCGTTGCCGCCGACGACCTCGACCGAGATCGCCTCGACGACCAGCTCGGTATCGGCAACGACGAAGCCGAAGCGCTGGCGATGGGCTTCCTCGAAATTCCGCCGGGTGCCGTCGGCGCCGTCGAAATCGACCAGCAGCGGCGCATCGGTGCCTTCATATTTGACATGCGCCTTGCGGAGCACGGTGAGCGACCCGGCCTCG
This sequence comes from Oceanibacterium hippocampi, assembly GCF_900172325.1. GTDB lineage: Bacteria > Pseudomonadota > Alphaproteobacteria > Sneathiellales > Sneathiellaceae > Oceanibacterium > Oceanibacterium hippocampi. The sequence continues at coordinate 743,503 of NZ_FWFR01000001.1, forward strand.
ACGCCCTGGTCGAGGATCTCGCGGCGGCCGTCTTCCTCGAGCGCTGTATAGGACGGCTCGAGGGCCGCCGCCAGGCCCTTGTCTAGGCGTTCCTCGACCGCCTGCTGGCGCATCGTCGAGAGATCGGCGAGACCCATGCCGTACGCCGACAGAACGCCGGCGAAGGGATGCAGGAAGATCCGCTTCATGCCGAGCGCGTCGGCGACCAGGCAGGCGTGCTGTCCGCCGGCGCCGCCGAAGCAGCAGAGCGTGTAGTCGGACACGTCGTAGCCGCGCTGGATCGAGATTTCCTTGATCGCGTTCGCCATATTCTCGACGCCGATGCGGAGGAAGCCCTCGGCGACCGCGCGCGGATCGCGGGTGTCGCCGGTCGTCTCGCGGATCTCCTCGGCCATGGCCGCGAACTTTGCCCGGACCGTTTCCAGGTCGAGCGGCTGGTCCGCGTCGGGGCCGAACACCTGCGGGAAGAAGGCCGGGTCAAGCTTGCCCAGCATGACGTTGCAGTCGGTCATGGTGAGCGGCCCGCCGCGCCGGTAGCAGGCGGGGCCGGGGTTGGCGCCGGCCGATTCCGGGCCGACCCGGTAGCGGCTTCCGTCAAAGCGCAGGATCGAGCCGCCGCCGGCTGCCACCGTGTGGATCTGCATCATCGGCGCCCGCATGCGGATGCCGGCGACCTCGGTTTCGAAGGCGCGCTCGTACTCGCCGTCATAATGGGACACGTCTGTCGAGGTGCCGCCCATGTCGAAGCCGATGATCTTCCCGAAGCCGGCCATCGCGGCCGTCTGAACCGCGCCGACGATGCCGCCGGCCGGCCCGGAGAGGATCGAATCCTTGCCCTGGAACAGCGAGGCATCGACGAGGCCGCCGTTTGATTGCATGAACATCAGCCGCGCCCCGCCGAGTTCGCTCGCAACCCGGTCCACGTAGCGCCGCAGGATCGGCGAGGTATAGGCGTCCACCACGGTGGTGTCGCCGCGGCTGACGAGCTTCATCAGCGGGCTGGTCCCGTGGCTCGTCGAGACCCGGGCAAAGCCGATTTCCTCGGCGATCGCGGCCACCTGGCGCTCGTGCTCCGGGTAGCGATAGCCATGGATGAAGACAATGGCGACGGCCGGAATGCCGTCCTCGTGCGCCTCACGCAGGACCTTTCGCGCCGCGTCGAGATCGACGGGAACGAGCTCCTCGCCTTCGCTGCTCATCCGGCCGCCGACCTCGGCGACCCGCTCGTAGAGCATTTCGGGCAGCAGGATATGCCGGTCGAAGATGCGCGGCCGGTGCTGGTAGCCGATCCGGAGCGAATCGCGGAAGCCCGGCGTGGTCAGCAGCAGGGTCCGTTCGCCCTTGCGTTCGAGCAGGGCGTTGGTGGCGACGGTCGTACCCATCTTCACCGCCTCGATCCGCTCGGCCGGGATCGCCGCGGCGCCGTCCAGCCCGAGCAGCTCGCGGATCCCCTGGAGCGCCGAATCCCGGTAGCGCTCGGGATTCTCGCTCAACAGCTTGTGGGTCACCAGGACCCCGTCCGGACGCTTGGCGACGATATCCGTGAAGGTCCCGCCACGGTCGATCCAGAACTGCCATTTGCCATCGGATTTCAACGCCACCTGCTCGTTCATCGATCCCTCCGCCGTTTCTTGTGAGATAAACTGTCAATAAAGTGTTGTCAAATTAAGAACGTTATGTCAATAAAATGATATGGTGTGGAATCGAGTTGCGGGGCGGAGGCCTGCTTCCGGTTCCGAACGACAACCGCACCGGAGGGGGCGGCCGGGCACGAGATGCGAGGAGAAGCAGGGGTCCGGACGTCGAAACAGACCCGCTTGGCGGGCGTACAGGGAAAAGAGAGGAAACAAGAAATGCTGCGTGAAATGGTGACCGGCATCCTGACTGCCGGACTGATGACGGGTGCCGCGGCGGCTGCCAGCTGGGACATGCCGACCCCGTATCCGGACAACAACTTCCACACCATGAACATCAAGGAGTTTGCCGAGGACGTCGCGAAGGCGACCGATGGCGCGCTTGAGATCCGCGTGCACAGCGGCGGATCGCTGTTCAAGCATCCGGAGATCAAGAACGCGGTGCGGAGCGGGCAGGTCCCGATCGGCGAGTTCCTGCTGTCGCGCCTGTCCAACGAGAATGCCGTCTTCCAGGTCGATTCCGTGCCCTTCCTGGCGACCTCCTACGCCGACGGCCGGCGGCTCTGGGCGGCGTCGCGCGAGAAGATCGAGGCGCTTCTCGAGAAGCAGAACATGATGGTTCTGTTCGCGGTGCCGTGGCCGCCGCAGGGGCTTTATGCGAACAAGCCGATCGAGGCGCTGGACGATCTGAAGGGCGTCAAGTTCCGTGCCTACAACACCGCCACCGAGCGGCTGGCCCAGCTCGCCGGCGCGGTGCCGACGCAGGTCGAGGCGGCTGATGTTCCGCAGGCCTTCGCCACGGGCCAGGTCCAGGCGATGATCACCTCACCCTCGACGGGCGCCAATTCCAAGGCCTGGGACTTCCTCGACCATTACTACCAGACAGCGGCCTGGTTGCCGAAGAACGTCGTCGTCGTGAATACGCGGACCTTCCGCAAGCTCGACGAGGCGACCAGGCAGGCGGTGCTGGATGCGGCCGCGCGTGCCGAGGAACGCGGCTGGGCCGCCAGCGAGGCGGAAACCAACGCCAAGGAGGCCGAGCTCAAGGACAACGGCATCAAGGTCTCGCCGCCCAATGCCGCGCTCGCAGGCTCGCTTTCCGACATCGGCAAGTCGATGGTCGCGGAATGGAAGGAGACCGCAGGCGCCGATGGCGCGGCGATCCTGGCCAAATACGAGAACAAGTAGTCCGTCCATAACGCAGGCGAGGCGGCCGGCCCCGGGTGGCGGGCCGCCTCCGCCAGAACGAACGAGGAGGGGCAGCGGGGCGCCGGCCGAGCCGTCGTTCCAGCCGAACGGCTATGCGAACATTTCTCGATGCACTCTACAGGTTGAGCGGCGCCTTTGCCGCGCTCTGCCTGATCGCGATCTGCACCATCGTACTCCTGCAGGTCGGCGCCAACCTGATCGACGCCGTCGCGGCGGCGGTTACCGGGACGGCAATCGGTCTGGTCATTCCGTCCTACGCGGAATTCGCCGGGTTCTTCCTGGCGGCGGCGAGCTTCTTCGCGCTCGCCTACACGCTCAGGACCGGCGGCCATATCCGGGTCACCCTGTTCATCCAGAAAATGACGGGTCTGCCGCGCCGGATCGTCGAGATCTGGTGCACCGGCACCGGGGCGGCGATGGCCGGCTACCTGGCCTACTACCTGGTCCTGCTGGTGGTCGAATCGTGGGAATACAACGATCTTTCGACGGGCATGGTGGCGATCCCGATCTGGATCCCGCAACTGCCGATGGCCCTCGGGGTGATCGTGCTGACGATTTCGCTCACCGACGAATTCCTTCGTGTCCTCCGCGGCCTGCCGCCGAGCTACGAAGGCCTGGAATCGGGGGAGGGCTGAGCCATGTCGACGATTCTTCTCACGGTTCTCCTGATCGTCATCATGTTCGCCCTGCTGGCCAGCGGCCTCTGGGTGGCGCTGTCGCTGCTCGGCGTCGGCATGGTCGGCATGGTGTTCTTCACCGACGCGCCGACCGGCCAGATCATGGCAACGACGATCTGGGGGGCGAGCAACTCCTGGGCGCTTGCCGCGCTGCCGCTGTTCATCTGGATGGGCGAGATCCTGTTCCGCTCGCGATTGTCGGAAGAGCTGTTCTCAGGTCTCGCACCCTGGATGACCCGGCTGCCCGGCCGTCTCATGCATGTGAACATCATCGGCTGCGGGATCTTCGCGGCGGTCTCCGGCTCCTCGGCGGCGACGGCGGCGACGATCGGCAAGATGTCGATCCCCGAACTCAACAAGCGTGGTTACGCGGAGCGGATGATCATCGGCACGCTGGCCGGCTCCGGGACCCTCGGCTTGCTGATCCCGCCCTCGATCATCCTGATCGTCTACGGCGTTGCGACCGAGGAATCGATTGCCCGGCTGTTCGTCGCGGGTGTGCTGCCGGGAATCATGCTCGTGGTCTTCTTCATGGGCTATGTCGGCATATGGTCCCTGCTCAACCCGACCCAGGTGCCGCGCGAACGTTCCGACCTCGGCCTGATGCAGAAGATCTACTCGGCCCGGAACCTGATCCCGGTCGTGCTGCTCATTGCCGGCGTGATCGGCTCGATCTATGTCGGCATTGCCTCGCCGACCGACGCCGCGGCCATCGGCGTGGCAATCGCGCTCCTGTTGTCGTGGGTGTCGGGAACGCTCTCCTGGAAGACCTTCGTCGAGGGCCTGATGGGGGCGACGCGGACCTCCTGCATGATCGCGATGATTCTCGCAGGCGCCGCTTTCCTGACGGTCGCGATGGGCTTCACCGGGATTCCCCGGCTGCTCGCCGAATGGATCGGCTCGCTCGGTCTAACGCCTTACGAGTTGCTCGCCGCGCTGACCGTGTTCTTCGTCGTGCTCGGGTGCTTCCTTGACGGCATTTCGGTCGTGGTGCTGACCGTCGCGGTCATCCTGCCGCTCGTCGAGCAGGCCGGAATCGACCTGATCTGGTTCGGCATCTACATCGTCATCGTGGTCGAGATGTCGCAGATCACTCCGCCGGTGGGCTTCAACCTGTTTGTCCTGCAGGCGCTGACCGGCAAGAACATCCTCTATGTGGCGCGTGCGGCCCTGCCGTTCTTCCTGCTGCTCGTTCTCGCGGTCGTCATGGTGGTTGCCTTCCCCGAGATCGTGACCTTCCTCCCCAGCCAGCTGGACGCGTCCTAGCGGGCTGCCCACTTGCGGATCGGCGGACCTTCAATTGTGCCATTCGGTGCCTGACGGCGGTCCACCCCTTTCTGTCCGCACCGTCCGGGTATAGGATTTGATCCTCATACCCGGACGGGCCTTTTTTCCCCCAGTTATCGAGGCAGGGGCAATGGATGATCGCCGAACGACGGCTTCGGCAGCAGCGCGCCGCATACTGGCCTGGCTGCTGGTGGCCTTGGGCGTGGTCGTCCTGCCCGGACTTTCCGCGGCCCAGGATCTGCGATTCTTCCAGATCGGAACCGGCTCGACCGGCGGCACCTATTTCCCGATTGGCTCGCTGATTGCCGGCGCCATCAGCAACCCGCCCGGCAGCAGGGCCTGCGACGACGGCGGTTCCTGCGGCGTCCCGGGCCTGATCGCGACGGCGCTGACGACCCAGGGTTCGGTCGCCAACCTGCGGGCAGTAGCGAGCGGTCGGCTGGAGTCCGGCCTTGCCCAGTCGGACATCGTGCATTCTATCTTTGACGGCGGCGCCGCGAAGGTGGCGGACGACCAGCCGCTCGACGACATCCGGGTGATCGCCAATCTCTATCCCGAGAGCGTTCACGTCGTCGTTCGCGAGCAGCCGGACCTGATCGCGATCGGCGATCTTCGCGGCCGCCGGGTCTCGCTCGACCGGCCGGGGTCGGGCACGCGAATCAATGCCCGCAACATTCTCGACATCTACGGGCTCGGCGGCGACGCGGTGCAGGAATTTGCCGTGTCGCCGGAAAAGGCCGCGGACATGCTGCTGGCCGGCGAGCTTGACGCCTTCATCTTCGTTGCCGGCTATCCGACCCCGGTGGTGACCGAGCTTGCCGATCTCGGCGCAATCCGGCTGCTGCCGATCGAGGGCGACAAGGCGGCCGAGCTGCTCGCCCGCTATCGCTTCCTATCGCCGGATCACATTCCCCGGAACGCCTATCCGCTGCTGCCCGACGTGCCGACCGTTGCGGTGGTGACGCAATGGGTGGTCTCGAAGGATCTCGACGAGGCGCTTGTCTATGATGTCCTGACCGCGCTGTTCCATCCGAGCAACCGGGCGCTTCTCGATTCCGGGCATCCGAAGGGGCGGCAGATCCGCGTCGATTCGGCCGTGCCGGCCGAGGGGCCGCCGCTCCATCCCGGCGCGCGCCGCTTCTACCAGGAGCGCGGACTGCTGAAATAGACGGCGTCGAAAATTCTGGCTGACAGCGGCGACCGCGTCTGAGAATCTGCGGTTGCATTCAGTCATCCCCCTGCATTTCGGGAGTCTCCCTTTCATGACTGCTTCGACGACCGGCGCCGCCGCGCCCAGGACCCTTCGCCAGTTGGCCGGCGCGCCGAACGACCCGCCGGCCCTCGCCGATGCCGCGCTGGTGCTGATCGACTGCCAGAACGAATATGTCGACGGCCGTCTCGCGCTGCCGGGCGTCGCGCCGGCGCTGGCAGAGGTCGAGAAACTCCTCGCCGTCGCCCGGGCGGCCGCCATGCCGATCTTCCACATCGCCCATCGCGGCCAGCCCGGCGGGCTGTTCGACCGGGGCGGCGCCGGCGGCGCCATCGCTGATGCCGCGGCCCCGGCGGGAAACGAGACGGTGATCGAGAAAGGGTTGCCGAACGCCTTTGCCGGAACGTCCCTGCAGGCTGCGCTCCAGGCAAGCGGCCGCAAGCAGATCGTGGTCGCCGGCTTCATGACCCACATGTGCGTAAGCTCGACGGTGCGTGCGGCGCTCGACCTCGGATACGGCTCGACGGTCGTTGCCCGGGGCTGCGCGACGCGGGACCTGCCGGCGCCCGACGGCGGTGTGGTCGGGGCGGCCGAACTGCACCGGGCCAGCCTTGCCGCGCTCTCCGATCGCTTTGCGCTGATCGTCGCCGATTCCGGCGCCTGGCAGGGCTGATCCCCCGACGACCATTTCCCGAGAGAGGCGAATTGCCGCGGCGCGGTGATTGCCGTATTTTGTTGCGGATCGACAACGAATTCTCCCGGAGGTTCTGGTGGTTCCCCATGTCGCGACCGACGCGCCCGAAGGCGCCGTTCCGCTCAGGCTCGTCGCGGCGAACGAACTCGAAAGTTGGCTCGCCGGCCGGACGGCGGCCGAACGGCAATGGCTTTCCCGTCATGGGTTCGCCGCCAAGAGCGGGGAGTGGCTGGCGCTGCCCGGCGCCGACGGCGCTGTTGCCGAGATCGTCGCAGGGGTCGAGAGGCCGCTCGATGTCTGGTCTATCGCCGGCCTTCCGGGGGTCCTGCCGGCCGGTGCCTACCGGCTGGCCGATTCGCCCGGGGCGGAGAGCGCCACGGCGCTGGCCACCGGCTGGGCGCTCGGCACCTACGAATTCACTCGCTACAAGACGGGCCGAGGCTCGTTCCCGACCCTGATCGCGCCGGAAGGCACGGATCTCGCCGAGGTCTCGCGGGTCCGCGAGGCGGTTTTCCTTGCCCGCGACCTGATCAACATGCCGAGCGAGGACCTGGGGCCGGCGGAACTCGCTGCCGTGGCCCTCGACTTGGCGGGGCAGTTCGGCGCCGAATCGGAGGTCATCGTCGGCGACGATCTGCTCGTCCGGAATTTCCCGATGGTCCATGCGGTCGGCCGCGCCGCGACGGGGGCGCCGCGCCTGATCGATATCCGCTGGGGCGACCCGACGGCACCCCGGATCACCCTGGTCGGCAAGGGTGTCTGCTTCGATTCCGGCGGCCTCGACCTGAAAACGGCCGAAGGCATGCGCTGGATGAAGAAGGACATGGGCGGCGCCGCGGCGATGCTGGGCCTTGCCCGCATGGTGATGGATGCCGGGCTGCCGGTCCGCCTCCGCCTGCTGGTGCCCGCGGTCGAGAATGCGGTCGCCGGCAACGCCTTCCGTCCCGGCGACATCCTGCGCAGCCGGCTCGGCAAGACCGTCGAGATCGGCAACACCGACGCCGAGGGGCGGCTGATCTTGGCCGACGCGCTCGCCTACGGGGCGGAGGAGCAGCCCGAGCTGATGATCGACGCGGCGACGCTGACCGGTGCCGCCCGTGTCGCCGTCGGGCTCGAGCTCGGCGCGACCTTCACCGACGACGACGATCTTTGGCAGGCCCTCGAGCGTCATGCCCGGGCCGAGCGCGATCCGCTCTGGCGGATGCCGCTCTGGCAGCCCTACCGGAAATCGATGGAGAGCCGGATCGCCGATATCGACAATGTCGGGACCAGCCGCTACGGCGGCGCCATCACCGCGGCGCTGTTCCTCCAGGAATTCACCGGCGGGGCGAAAAGCTGGGTCCATTTCGATATCATGGGCTTCAACATGACGCCCCGGCCCGGCCGCCCGGTCGGCGGCGAGGCATTCGCCATCCGCGCGCTCTATCGTCTGCTTGCCGAGCGCTTCCCGAAACCCTGACCCCGGCGCGGAAGGAGGCCCACGATCTCAGGCGAAACAAGCACCCGCATCCTGCTGAACATGTGGCGCGAGGCCCTTGTCGACAGTGTCCGCGGGGCGACGCCGGACCTCTCGGCCCGGCAGCTCGCGATCATGCTGACGGTTTATCTGGAGCCGCCGCCGCACACCGTGCGGGGACTCGCGGCCGAGCTGCAAATCTCCAAGCCGGCGGTGACCCGTGCCCTCGACACGCTCAGCCAGTCCGGCCTGATCCGGCGCAAGCGCGACGAGGAGGACAAGCGTTCAGTGCTCGTCATGCGGACCATCAAGGGCTCGGTCTTCCTGACCGATTTCGCGAGCCAGATAGAGAAGGCCGCGAAACGCGCGTTCAGCGCGCCGGCGGCGGTCGAGTAGACCGCCGACCGCTAGACCCGCCCGGCGGTCCCGCCGAGGATCTCCGTGGCGAAGCTGTCGGTCGCCTTGTCGGCGGGAAAGAAGCTTTCGATCCTGAGTTCCTGCATCGTCACGTCCTGCGGGGTGCCGAAGGTGGTGATCGTCGTGAACCAGGAATGCCGCGCCTCGCCGCGCACGAAGGTGAGCGGCAGCAGCGGCAGTATCGGCTTGTCGGGAACCGCTTCCAGCCAGTCGGCCGGCGGCAAGTCGTCGCCCAGGATCTCGCGAAGCGCCTCGTGTGCATTGCCGGCGCCGAGTTCGGCAAGGTCGCGCTGGGCACGGACCAGCATGGCGCGGGCGGCGGTTTCCCAGTTCTCGACCCGCTGACGCAGGCCCCGGGGGGCGAACAGCAGCCTGAGCACGTTCGCCGGCCGACCGTCCTCGCCGACGGCAAGGCCGAGCCAGCCGATCAGCAGCGCCGCCGCCTGGTTGGTCATCACGATGTCGAAGCGGTGGTCGACGACCAGCGCCGGCCAGGGCTCATGCTTGGCGAGCAGCCGTTCCAGCATGTCGCGAACCATGGCGAACTCGTCCGCGGAGAGTGCTGTCTCGCGGTAACGGGCGGCGAAGCCCGCCGACGCCATCAGGTCGTTCTGATAGCGTAACGGAACAGCCAGCGTTTCCGCCAGCCGGAGCACCATGCCACGGCTGGGATTGGCCCGGCCGGTCTCCAGGAAGCTCAGGTGCCGGGTCGAGATCCCGGCCGCCATGGCGAGGTCCATCTGGCTGAGGCCCTTGCCCTTGCGCCAGCGCCGAAGCGCCGCGCCGAAGGGCGTCGCATCGCCTGACGTGTCGTCGTGGGACATCGCGTTCTCCCCGTCTTGCCGCAATCGACCCGGAGTCTAGGCGAACCGGGTAGGGTGCGCGATTACCCCGGAGGGAATGGCAGGACCGCTTTCGCGATCAGTAGCCACGCGCCAGGTCGACGCGGTTGAGCAGCGGCTCGCCGGCCTGGTCCCGGCGGATATTCTCGGCGACCTGGTCGGCGATGGTGCGCGGATCGGAAATGCTCGCGACATGCGGCGTGACGACGATCTTCGGATGGCGCCAGAAGTCGTGATCGGCGGGCAGGGGCTCGGTCCGGAAGACGTCGAGCACGGCGCCGGCGAGATGGCCGCTGTCCAGCGCGCGAATCAGGTCACCCTCGACCAGGTGGCCGCCGCGCGCCGCGTTGATCACATAGGCGCCTTCCGGCAATTTCGCGAACAGCCGGCCGTCGAGCATGTCCCCGGTCTCGGGTGTCAGGGGCAGCAGGCAGACGAGAATGTCGGTGCGCGCGAGGAAGGCGTCGAGTTCAGCTTCGCCGGCGAAGCATTCGACGCCCGGAACCGCGTGCCGCGAGCGCCGCCAGCCGGCGACCGGGAAGCCGATCTGGACGAGCTTGCTGGCCGCATCCTCTCCGAGCACGCCGAGGCCCATGATCCCGACCCGCCGTTCGCCCGCCGTCGGCGTATAGCATTCCGCCCAGACCGTTTCCCGCTGCTGGCGGTCGTATTCGCGCTGGCGGCGATGGCAGGCGAGAACCTGCTGGACGACATACTCGGTCATCCGCTGGGTCAGGTTGGGATCGACGACGCGGGTCAGCGGCACCGACTTCGGCAGCGCCGGGTCGCAGAGGATATGGTCGACGCCGGCGCCGAGGGAGAAGATCGCGCGCAGCCTGTCGCAGCGCGCCAGCAGCCCCGGTTTCGGCTTCCAGACGAGCGCATAGTCGATTTCCGAGGGATCGCCGATCTCCGGGTAGCGGCGCAGTTCGAGATCCGGAATCCGCTTGGTCAGCTCTGCCCGCCACCAGTCGGCGCGATCGGCTGTACTCGTGAACATCATCTTCATCGTCAGGTCCTCACGACCCCGCCCGAGGTCGCCTCCAGTTCGAATGCCGCCCGCATCAGCGCCCGGGTGTAGCCGCTTTCCGGCGCGTCGAAGATCTGCGCGGCGGGGCCCTGCTCGACCACCCGGCCGTCCTTCATGACGATGACGTGGTTGGCGAGCGCGCGGACGACCCTGAGATCGTGGCTGATGAACAGATAGGCCAGCCGGTGGCGGCGCTGCAAGTCGCGGAGCAGGTCGACGATCTGTGCCTGCACCGACATGTCCAGCGCCGAGGTCGGTTCGTCCAGCACCAGGAAGCGCGGCTTCAGGACCAGCGCCCGGGCGATCGCGATCCGCTGCCGCTGGCCGCCGGAAAACTCGTGCGGGTAGCGGTCCTGGGCGCTGCCGGGAATGCCGACCTCGTCGAGCGCCGCGGCGATCAGCGCCCGCCGCTCCGCGGCATTGCCGCCGAGCTTGTGGACGAGCAGGCCTTCCTCGACGATCTGGCCGACCGAGAGCCGCGGGCTCAGGCTGGAATAGGGGTCCTGGAAGACGATCTGCATTTCCGCCCGCAGCGGCCGGAGCTGGTTCCAGTTGAGGCCCTGCAGCGCCGTCTCGCCGAATCGGATCTCGCCTTCGGAGCGGGTCAGCCGGAGCAGGCCCAGGCCGAGCGTCGTCTTGCCCGAACCCGATTCGCCGACCACGCCGACGGTCTCGCCCTCGCGCACGGTCAGGCTGATGTCGTCGACGGCGCGGACATGGTCGACGGTGCGTTTCAGCAGGCCACGCTTGATTGGGAACCAAACCTTGATATTGCGGACATCCATAACCGTCGGCGATGTCGGGTCGCTGTGCGGCGGCGTGCCGGTCGGCTCGGCCGCCAGCAGCATCTGCGTATAGGGATGCTCGGGATGATCGAAGACCCGCGCGGTCTCGCCGCTCTCGACGATCTCGCCGTCGGTCATCACCGCGACCCGGCCAGCCATCTTGCGGACGATGCCGAGATCGTGGGTGATCAGCAGCATCGCCATGCCGAGCGTTTTCTGCAGCGATTTCAGCAGTTCCAGGATCTGCGCCTGCACGGTGACGTCGAGGGCCGTGGTCGGCTCGTCGGCGATCAGCAGGTCGGGCTCGTTGGCAAGCGCCATGGCGATCATCACGCGCTGGCGCTGGCCGCCGGAAAGCTGGTGCGGGAAGGCGTCAAGACGCTTCTCCACGTCGCCGAGGCCGACGAGCGTCAGCAGTTCGACGATCCGCGCCCGCGCCGCCCCCTTGCCCATCCGCCGATGCAGGGTCAGCATCTCGCCGATCTGCTGCTCGACCGTGTGCAGGGGGTTGAGCGAGGTCATCGGCTCCTGGAAGATCATCGAGACGCGCGCGCCGCGCACCGAGTGCATCACCGCCTCGGACGCGCCGATCATCTCCTGCCCGTCGACCCGGATCGAACCCTTCGGGTGCGAGGCCATGGGATAGGGCAGGAGCTGCAGGATCGAGAGCGCGGAGACCGACTTTCCGGAGCCGGATTCGCCGACCAGCGCCATCGTCTCGCCGCGCTCGATCGAGAAGGAGACGCCCTTGACCGCCCGCACCTCGCCCGATTCCGAGCGGAAGGAAACCGCGAGATCCTCGACGTCGAGAAAGGCCATGTTCTACGCCCTCACCGGAAGGTCTTGCGCGGGTCGAAGGCGTCGCGCACCGCTTCCTGCATGAAAATCGCCAGGGTCAGCATGATCGAGAGCACGAGGAAGGAGGTAATGCCGAGCCAGGGCGCCTGCAGGTTGGCCTTGCCCTGGGCGAGCAGTTCGCCGAGCGAGGCCGAGCCCGGCGGCAGGCCGAGGCCGAGAAAGTCGAGCGAGGTCAGGCTGATGATCGAGCCGGTCAGGATGAAGGGCAGGAAGGTCAGCGCCGAGACCATCGCGTTCGGCAGGAGATGCTTGAACATGATGACCGTGTCGCGGACGCCGAGCGCGCGGGCGGCGCGCACGTAGTCGAAATTCCGGGCGCGCAGGAACTCCGCCCGGACGACGCCGACCAGGCTGGTCCAGGAGAACAGCAGCAGCAGGACGAGCAGGATCGTGAAGGTCGGCTCGATCACCGCCGCCAGGATGATCAGGATGTAGAGCGCCGGCATGCCGGACCAGATCTCCAGGAAGCGCTGGAAGCCGAGGTCGACCCAGCCGCCGAAATAGCCCTGCACGGCGCCGGCGGCGACCCCGATCAGCGAACTCAGGATCGTCAGGATCAGGCCGAAGGAGACCGATATCCGCCAGCCGTAGATCACCCGGGCGAGCACGTCGCGGCCCTGGTCGTCGGTACCGAGCCAGTTGACCAGCGACGGCGGCGCCGGCGCCGGGACCGGCAGATCGTAGTTGATGGTTGAATAATCGAACGGAATGGGTGGCCAGAGAATCCAGCCCTTCTCGTTGATCAGGTCGCGGACGAAGGGATCCCGGTAAACCGTTTCGGTTTCGAAATCGCCGCCGAAGGTGGTCTCCGGATAGGCGACGAAGACCGGAAAATAGTAGCCGCCGTCGTAATTGACGAGGAGCGGCCGCTCATTGGCGATGAACTCGGCGAACAGGCTGAAGAAGAACAGCCCGAAGAACAGCCACATCGCGACATAGCCGCGCCGGTTCGATTTCAGGTTCAGCCAGCGCCGGTGGTTGAGCGGCGACACGGGGATGCCGAGCAGGCGGTGGCGGACGGGGGCGATCGTCGTCATCTCAGGCGTCCCGCGCCTCGAAATCGATCCGCGGATCGACCAGGACATAGGTGAGGTCGCCGATGAGATTCATCACCAGGCCGAGCAGGGTGAAGAAATAGACGGTGGCGAAGATCACCGGATAGTCGCGGTTGATCGCCGCCTCGAAGCCGAGCAGGCCGAGCCCGTCGAGCGAGAAGATGATCTCGATCAGCAGCGAGCCGGTGAACAGGATGCCGACGAAGGCCGAGGGGAAGCCGGCGATCACGATCAGCATCGCGTTGCGGAAGACATGGCCGTAAAGCACGCGCCGCTCGGACAGGCCCTTGGCGCGCGCGGTCTGGACATATTGCTGGCCGATCTGGTCGAGGAAGGAATTCTTGGTCAGCATGGTCAGCGCCGCGAAACCGCCGATCGAGAGCGAGAGGACCGGCAGCACGATATGCCAGAGATAATCGAGGACCTTGCCGGCGAGGCTCAGTTCGCTCCAGTTCTCCGAGGTCAGGCCGCGCAGCGGGAACCAGTTGAAATAGGAGCCGCCGGCGAACAGCACGATCAGCAGGACCGCGAACAGAAAGGCCGGGATCGCGTTGCCTATCGAGATCACCGACGAGGTCCAGACGTCGAAGCGGCTGCCGTCCCGGACCGCCTTGCGAATGCCGAGCGGGATCGAGATCAGGTAGATGATCAGCGTCGTCCAGACCCCGAGCGAGATGGAGACCGGCATCTTCTCCAGTACCAGGTCGACGACGTCGCGGTCGCGGAAATAGCTCTGCCCGAAATCGAAACGGGCGTAGCTCCACATCATCTGCAGAAAGCGTTCGTGCGCCGGCTTGTCGAAACCGAACTGCTTCTCGAGGTCCTTGATGAAGGCCGGGTCGAGGCCCTGGGCGCCGCGATACTTGCTTTCCGCGCCGGTTGCCGGACCGCCGGCCTGCCCGCCCGAGGCGCTGTCGCCGCCACCGCCGCCGCCGATCCGCGCGGTCGCGTCCACGGCGGTGCCCTGCAGCTCGGCGAGCACACGCTCGACCGGTCCGCCGGGGGCGAACTGCACGATCGCGAAATTGATCACCATGATCCCGAACAGGGTCGGGATGATCAGCAGCAGGCGCCGGACGATATAGGCGGTCATCGGCGCGCGCCCTCGGGGTGCCGGTGATTTCCGCGACGAGACGTTCCGGCGTTCATTGCTGCTCCGCGCTCCGCGCCAGCCCGGCATCGATGGCGGCCGACTGCACCGGGTCGTACCACCAGGTCGAGAACACGCCGCGATCGTATTTCGGCTTCACCTCCGGACGTCCGAAACGGTCCCAGTAGGCAACCGAGTGGGTCGCCTTGTACCAGTTGCCGATGATCGTGTGGTTCCACATGATGACCCGGTCCAGCGCCCGGCAGGCGGCGCGCAGTTCTTCATAGCTGTCGGCCTTGACCGCGGCGTCGATCAGCGCGTCCACCGCCTCGCTCTTCAGACCCGCGAAGTTGCGGCTGCCGGACGTGTCGGCTGCGCCCGAGCCCCAGAGATTGCGCAGTTCGGCGCCGGGCAGGGTCGGCTGGCGATGGGCGACGCCGACGAAGTCGAAATCGAAGTCGTCCATCCGGTTCTGGAAACTGGCGGAATCGACGACACGGATCGACGACTTCACGCCGAGCCGTTCCAGATTCCGGATATAGGGCTGGATGATCCGTTGCGTGGTCGAATCGTAGAGCAGGAACTCGATCTCGAACGGCTCGCCGGTCTCGGTATTGGTGAGGACGCCGTCGCGAACCTCCCAGCCGGCATCCTTGAGCAGCCGGATCGCGACCCGCAGGTTGCCCCGGATGTTGCCGCTGCCGTCGTTGACCGGGGCCTGGTAGGCATCGCCGAAGACTTCCGGCGGCAGGCTGGCCCGGAAGGGTTCGAGCAGCGCCACCTCGTCCGGACCGGGCGGACCGACCGCGGCGAAGTCGGAGTTCTGGAAGATCGAGTTGGTGCGCTGGTAGAGGTTGTGGAAGAGCTGTCGGTTCAGCCACTCGAAATCGAAGGCCAGGTTGAGGGCCTCGCGCACCCGGATGTCGCTGAACTTGTCGCGCCGCATGTTGAAGTAATAGGCCTGCAGGTTGGCCGGCGAATCGTTCGGTAGGTCCTCGAGCTTGATCAGGCCGGCGCGGACGGCGGCATTGTCGCGATACTCGGTCGCCCAGCTCTTCGAGGTATATTCCTCGCGGAAATCGTACTCGCCGGCGAAGAACGCTTCCCGCGCGATCGCGCGGTCGCGGTAGTACTGGACGACGATCTGGTCGAAATTGAAGCGACCGCGCATCACCGGAAGATCGCGGGCCCAGAAGTCCGTGACCCGCTCGTAGACGATGCTCCGCCCGGTCTCGACCTGGCCGACACTGTACGGGCCGGAGCCGAGCAGCGGATCGAGCGTCGTCCTGTTGAACTCGCGCTCGGCGAAGGATGCCTTCGAAAGCACCGGCAGCGAGGCGACGAGCAGCGGCAGGTCGCGCTTGCGTCCTTCCGGCCTGAAATCGAACCGGACCCGGGAGGGGCCCTCGGCGACCGCACCGGCGACATCGGCGAGCAGGATCCGGTATTGCGGATGTCCCTCCGCGACGAGGGTTTCGAAGCTGTAGACGATATCCTCGGCGGTGATCGGGCTGCCGTCGTGGAAGCGTGCCTCGGGGCGGATGTTGTAGGCGACCCAGTTACGCTCGGGGTCGAGCTCGGCGCTCTCCGCGACATAGCCGTAGGCCGTCGCCAGTTCGTCGTCGGCCGCCGCCATCAGCGTCGCGAAGGTCAGCGTCGGGACCATACCGGCGGGATTGCCCTTCAGGATGAAGGGATTCAGGCTGTCGAAGCTGTTCGCCGCGAACTGCTGGTTGACGACGATCCGCCCGCCCTTCGGCGCCGCCGGGTCGACATAGTCGAAATGCGTGAACCCGGCCGGGTATTTCGGCTCGCCGAAGGTCGTGAGCGCATGCCGGGCCTCGCCTGTCGCGGTGCCGGCCACGAACGGCAGCACGACCAGAACGAGAGCGGCGAGGATGCTCGGAAGTCGTTTCATATCAAGACGTTCGCATGTCGCCCCGAGGCCCGCAAGGGATTACTCGGGGTTTACCGGGCGCTCGATTCCGACGCCTTCAGTCTGGCCGCCTTGTCCGCGTCATACCACCAGGCGATGACCGCGACACCATAGCGGGGCGTGACCTCGGGATGGCTGAACTTGTTCCAGTAGGCGATCCGGTCGCTGGTGATGTGGAACAGCGGGATCAGGTAATGGCCCTGCTGCAGGACCCGGTCGAGTGCCCGCGAGGCGGCGACCAGATGTTCCCGGTCCGGGGCGGCGATCAGCTTCTCGATCAGTTCGTCGACAGCCGGGTCCTGGATGCCGATCAGGTTGCGGCTGCCCGGCTGGTCCGCGGCGGCCGAGCCCCAGAATTCGCGCTGCTCGTTTCCGGGGCTTTCCGACTGGGGAAAACCGGCGGCGATGACGTCGAAGTCGTAGTCGTTCAGCCGGCTTTCATACTGGGCGCTGTCGACCGTGCGGACCCGGGCGACGATCCCGAGCCGGGCCAAGTTCTTCACGATCGGATTGACGACGCGCTCGAAATTGGGCTGCACCAGGAGGATCTCGAAGGCGATCGGCTGGCCGCTTTTCGGGTCGATCAGCTTGCCGTCCCTGAGCTCGTAACCCGCCTCCTTCAGGATCGTGAGCGCGTTGCCGAGCGACTTCCGGATGTTGCCGGTGCCGTCGGTGACCGGCGGCTGGTAGGCCTCGCCGAAGACATCGTCGGGAATCCGGCCCCTCAGCGGCTCGAGATACTCGAGTTCCAGTGCGCTCGGCTTGCCGGTCGCCGCCAGGTCCGAGTTCGAGAAGTAGCTCTTCGTCCGGGCATATTGCCCGTAGAAGAGCTGCCTGTTCGACCATTCGAAGTCGAAGGCATGGTCGAGCGCCTCGCGGAGTGCGGGATTCTGGAAAATCGGCCGGCGCAGGTTGAAGACCAGCCCCGACATGCCGGTCGGCTGGTAATGGCGGATCTCCTCCTTCTTGACGAGACCGGCCTCGCGCGCCGGGAAATCGTAGGCGGTCGCCCAGGCCGAGGCGGAATTCTCCGACCAGTAATCGAACTGGTGCGAGGTGAAGGCCTCGAAGGCGATGCTCCGGTCGCGGAAATAGTCGTAGCGGATGCGGTCGAAATTGTGCAGGCCGCGACGCAGCGGCAGGTCCCTTGCCCAGTAGTCCTCGACCCGCTCAAGCTCGACGAAACGGTTGCTCTCGAACTTGCCGATCCGGTACGGGCCGGAGCCGAGAAACGGGGTGAGCGAGGTTTCAGCGAAGGCATGGGTCTCGTAATAGCGCTTCGAGAGAACCGGGAGCTGGCCGAGGATCTGTGCCAGTTCCTTGTTCTGGTCGGTGGCGAAGTCGAACCGCACGCTGTGGGCATCCAGCGCGGCGGCGTTGGTGACGTCGTTGTAATAATGCCGGTAGATCGGGCGCCCGTCGGTCTTCAGCGCGTTGAACGTCCAGATGACGTCCTCGGCGGTAATCGGGCTGCCGTCGTGGAAACGGGCTTCGGGGCGGAGATGGAAGACGACCGAGAGATTGTCCGGCGCGACCTCGATCGATTCGGCGATCAGCCCGTATTCGGCGCTCGCGTCATCCATCGTCTGTTCCATCAGGCTGTCGACGGTCAGTCCGACGCCGGCGGCGACATTGCCGCGCACGATGAACGGGTTGAAGCTGTCGAACCCGCCGATCGCCGAGAGCCGGAGCGAGCCGCCCTTCGGCGCGTCCGGGTTGGCATAGTCGAGATGGCTGAAGTCGGCCGCATACTTCGGCTCGCCAAGCAGCGACAGGGCGTGTCTGGGCTCGGCCATCGCGGGCGCGCCGAGCATCCCCTGAAGGGCGAGAATTGCGGCCAGAAGGCTCGCGGATCGGAACATGCGCAACGTCTCCCGTCGTCGTCGCGGTCTGCCGGTGTCGCGGCGCCGCCGATGTGGCAACAGATGGGCGGCGTGACGCCCGCCATCAAGGTTGCGTCCGGACGCTCGCGGATCCGTGACGGCGTCAGTCGCGGACGAGCGCCAGCACCGTCTCGTGGAGGCGCCGGTCGCCGGCGGCGATGACCCTGCCATCGCTCCCGATCGTCAGCCGTTTGCCCTGCCAGTCGGTCATGATACCGCCGGCGCCCTCGACGACCGGCTGAAGGGCGCAGAAATCGTGCGGCTTCAGCCCGTCCTCGACGACCAGGTCGACGAAGCCGAGGGCGAGCAGACCGTAGGCATAGCAGTCGGCGCTGAAACGCATCAGCTTGACCCGGCGGAACAGCGCCCCCAGGATCGCGCCCGCATCGCCGTCGAGCGCCTCGATACCATAGGAATAGCAGGTCGCGTCCTCGATCCGGGTGCAATCGCGGACCCCGATCGGCTGGCCGTTGTGATGCGCCTGGCCGTTGGCGCCGACCCAGCGTTCGCCGGTCATCGGATGGTCGATGACGCCGAGGATCGGCTGACCGCGATGGACCAGGCTGATCAATGTCCCGAACAGCGGCGAGCCGGAGATGAAAGAGCGCGTGCCGTCGATCGGATCCAGCGACCAGACGAAATCGCGATCCATCCCCTCCTCGCCGAATTCCTCGCCGGCGATGCCGTGATCGGGATACCGGCGCGCGATCAGGTCCCGCATGCGCCGCTCGGTCTCGCGATCGGCGACGGTCACGGGGCTCTGGTCCGCCTTGTCGTCGACCGGGATCTGCGTCCGGAAATAGCGTCGGACGACCTTTCCCGCCTCGTCGGCCAGGTGGCCGGCGAAGGCGACGAACTCAGGATCGCAGGATCGTTCCGCCATCGTCGGGTCGCCGGGCGGCGACGCGAGCGCTACTCGGCCGCGGGCAGGGGAACGTCCTGGTCGCCGAGGCTGCGCAGATAGAGGATGAGATCGGCCCGGTCGCCCGGCTTCTTGAGGCCGGCGAAGGCCATCTTGGTGCCCTGGATGAAGCCCTTCGGATTGGCGAGGAAGTGGTCCAGATCCTCGTAGGTCCATTCGCCCGGATGCGACTTCAGGGCGTCCGAATAGGCGAAATCGGAATGCACGCCGCGGGCATTCATCAGCACGCCATAGAGATTCGGACCGACCTTGTTCGGGCCGCCCTCCTCGAAGCTGTGGCAGGAGGCGCACTTCTTGGCGACCTTCTCGCCCTTCGCGGCGTCGCCCTCGGAAAGCAGCACGGCGAGACTCGGACCGGCTTCCTCTTCCGTGGCGTCACCGTCGGCGTCCGAGCTCTCGGCGACCTCGATCACGTAGCCGGGCTGATCCGGAATCGTGGGATGAACGAGTATACCCGACAGGTTCACCAGCCCGACCGTGATCAGCAGGCAGAACAGGAACGCGCCGATGAATTTATTGAGCTCGAAGGAGTCCATTACGATGCACCTCTTTACGGGCGCGGCAGGAGGGCCACATTTGCCGAAATCGAGCGGGACATTACTTAATTTCCCGCCGCGGGCGCAAGCCGTATAAATCGCCAAGGCCCGGCATCGGGCACCCGGCCGGTAATCGGAGCAGAGCATGACGGCATCCAATCCCTCCCTGATCATCGTTCCCGCGCGGATGGCCTCGACCCGCCTGCCGGGCAAGCCGCTGGCCGACATTCTCGGCGAGCCGATGATCGTGCATGTCTGGCGCCGGGCGGTGGAGGCGGATGTCGGCCCGGTCGTGGTCGCCTGCGCGGAGGCGGAGATCGCCGACGCGGTACGCGCCGCCGGCGGCCACGCGGTGCTGACCCGGCCGGACCATCCGTCGGGCTCCGACCGGATCGAGGAGGCGGCGAGGATCTTCGACCCGGACGGCCGGCACGAGACCGTCATCAACCTCCAGGGTGACCTGCCGACCCTCGATCCGGCGGCGATTCGCGCCGTCGTTGCCCCGCTTGACGACCCGGATGTCGACATCGCGACCCTGGTCGCCGAGATCGTCGACCCGGAGGAGCGCGACGATCCCAACGCGGTGAAGGCCGTCGTCAGTCTCGCCGGGGGCGAACGCCAGGGGCGCGCGCTCTGGTTCACCCGCCTGCCGGCGCCGGGCGGCGAGGGGCCGTGCTGGCACCATATCGGGATCTACGCCTATCGGCGGAGGGCACTGGAACGCTTCGTCGCGCTCGCCCCGACGCCGCTGGAGAAGCGCGAACGGCTCGAGCAGCTGCGCGCGCTGGAGCACGGCTTTCACATCGCTGCGGCGGTCGTTGACACCGTTCCGCTGGGTGTCGATACTCCGGCCGACCTGGCGCGAATCCGCGAAATTGCGGCTGCGCGCGCGACATGACGCGCGGCCCTCTGGCGGCGCTGGAGATGGACAATGAGCGGATCCCAGAACGTGGAAAAAGCGGCGAAGACGGCGCCGGCTGCCGAGCCGGAAACCTCGATCTCCTACCAGGGCGCGCCGGGCGCCTTCTCGAACCTTGCCTGCCGCCAGGTTTTTCCCGATCTGACGGCCGTGCCGTGCAACACGTTCGCCGAGGCGCTCAGCGCGGTTCATGATCGCCGCGTCCGGCTGGCGATGATCCCGATCGAGAATTCGCTGGGCGGCCGGGTCGCCGACATTCACCGCCTGCTGCCGGGTTCCGGGCTGTTCATCATCGGCGAGCATTTCCTGCCGGTGCATCACTATCTGCTGGCGCCGAAGGGCGCGACGATCGAGACCGTGAAGCGGGTGCACAGCCACGAGCAGGCACTCGCCCAGTGCCGCGACCTGATCCGCGAGCTTGGCATCGAGGCCGTCGTCCATGCCGATACCGCGGGCGCGGCGCGCGACATCGCTGCGGCCGGCGACCCGAGCGATGCGGCGATCGCCTCCAGTCTTGCCGGCGAGGTCTACGACCTGCAGGCACTGCGGAGCCGGATCGAGGACAAGCTCAACAACACCACGCGCTTCCTCGTGATGTCGCGCGACCGGGTCGAGCCGCCGGTCGACGGCCAGCCCTGCATGACCAGCTTCATCTTCGAGGTGCGCAGCCAGCCGGCGGCGCTCTACAAGGCGCTCGGCGGCTTCGCGACAAACGGCGTCAACGTCACCAAGCTGGAGAGCTACATCACCGATGCGAGCTTCCAGGCGGCGCAGTTCTATGCCGAGCTCGAAGGGCATGTCGCCGAACGCCATGTTGCCCGGGCGATGGAGGAATTGCAGTTCTTCTCGTCGCGGCTGCGGGTGCTCGGCGTCTACCCGGCGCATTCCTTCCGGCGCCAGTTCCGCACCGAGTAGCCGGCGGCGCGCCCCGGGGCCGGCCTCAGGCCGGCTCGCGCCCCTCGATCCAGGCCTTGGCGAGCTGGTGGGCGAGCGACAGCGGCGGCGGTATCCTGAGCGGCGCTTCCATGTCGAGGCTTCGCTCCATCATCGCCCGGACCTGGTCGCGGTCGAACCAGCGCGCATCCTCGAGTTCGTCGTCGGCGAGATCGATCGCCTCGCTCGTCGCCTCGGCGAAACAGCCGATCATCAGCGACGACGGGAACGGCCAGGGTTGCGAGGCGTGATAACGGACATGGCGCGTGGCGATGCCGGCTTCCTCCATGATCTCCCGGCTGACCGCCTGTTCGATGGTCTCGCCCGGCTCCATGAAGCCCGCGAGGCAGGAATAGGAACCCTTCGGGAAATGCCGGCTGCGACCGAGCAGGCAGCGGTCGCCGCGGGTCACCATCATGATGACGACCGGGTCGGTGCGCGGGAAATGGCTCGCCTTGCAGGTATCGTTACGGCAATGGCGCGAATAGCCGGCATCCGCGACCTGGGTCGGGTTGCCGCAGCGGGCGCAGAAGCCGTGCCGGTCGTGCCAGTCGATCATCGAGCGTGCCTGGGCGAGCGCTGCCGCCTCGCCCGGCTTCAGGTCGGGAGCGATGGAACGGACATCGATGAACTTGCCCCAATCGGCGAACGGCGGTCCCTTCGGATCGTCCGCCGCCGAAACATCGACCGCGAAATGACCGGCAAAGTCGGCCATGCCGAGAAAGATCGTCGTCGCGCCCTGATCGAGCCAGGGACGGACATCGATCGCGCCGCGCCAGCCAAGCGTCGGCCCGCCGTCGAGCTCGATCAGCCCCCGCAACTCGTGCATGGGCAGGAACCGGCTGCTCGGGTCGCTCAGCCGCGACGCGAGCCAAGCCTTGTCGGTGCGACGCGCGCTGGCGCGGTCGAATCGGCCGCCGGTAAAGGTGATGGGGCGCGGGATTGCAGGATGATTCATGTCCGGGCGAGATTTGCACAAGCGGGCCGGGGCGGCAATGGCCCGAATGGGTTGGCGCCCGGCGCGCCGCTCAAAGCTATTATTCGCCCCATCTCCCCTTGCGGAACATGGCGTCATGTTTGATATAGTGCCTTCGGGAGGTTGGCGGTGGACGAACTATTCGCCAACCCGGTCAGATCCGGAAGGAAGCAGCCGTAACGAAATTCGTTCGGGTCGCTGCCAACCTCCCACCGATTTCCCAGCGAGCCACGGACCGGATATCGCGTGACTGCGCCCGCTCTCCATTTCCCGTTCCATCGACTGTCCGCCCGGGCCGGCAGCGGCCGTCGCTCATGAGCGAGGCAGGGCAGGCCGCCTACCGGGTTCTGGCGCGGAAATACCGACCCCGCAATTTTGCCGAGCTGATCGGCCAGGAACCGATGGTCCGGACGCTCCGGAACGCCATCGAGACCGGCCGACTCGCCCATGCCTTCGTGCTGACCGGCGTGCGCGGCGTGGGCAAGACGACGACCGCGCGGATCATCGCCCGGGCGCTCAACTGCATCGGCGCCGACGGCGGCGGGGGGGCGACCATCGAGCCCTGCGGGGTTTGCGAGAACTGCGTCGCGATCGCCGAGGATCGCCATCAGGACGTGCTCGAGATGGACGCGGCGAGCCGCACCGGCGTCGACGACATCCGCGAGCTGATCGACGGCGTGCGCTACCTGCCGGTCGCCGCGCGCTACAAGATCTACATCATCGACGAAGTGCACATGCTGTCGCGGAACGCCTTCAACGCGCTCCTCAAGACGCTCGAGGAGCCGCCGGCGCATGTGAAGTTCATCTTTGCCACCACCGAGATTCGCAAGGTGCCGGTTACCGTGCTGTCGCGCTGCCAGCGTTTCGACCTGCGCCGGGTCGAGGGCGCGCGGCTGGTCGACTATTTCCGCGAGATCACGGCGAAGGAAACGGTCGAGGCCGACGACGAGGCGCTGGCGCTGATCGCCCGCGCCGCCGAAGGCTCGGTCCGCGACGGGCTCTCGCTGCTCGACCAGGCGATCGCCCACACGGGCGGTGCGATCGGTGGCGACGCGGTGCGCGACATGCTCGGCCTTGCCGACCGGGCCCGGACGCTGGAGCTGTTCGAGGCCGTGCTCGGCGGCGGCATCAAGGCGGCGCTCGCCAACCTGCGCGCCCAGTATGCGGCCGGCGCCGACCCGATGGTCGTGTTCCAGGACCTGCTCGCCCTCTGTCACTGGGTCACCGACGTCAAGATCAATCCCGATGCTGGCGGCGACGTCACGGTTTCGGAAGCGGAACGGGTGCGCGGCCAGGCGCTCGCCGGCCAGCTCGGGATGGCCGACCTGGCGCGGGCCTGGCAGATGCTGCTGAAAGGCCTGAAAGAGGTACAGGGCGCGCCGCAGCCGATCGCGGCGGCTGAAATGGCGCTGATCCGCCTTGCCTATGCCGCCGACCTGCCGTCGCCGGCCGACCTGGTGACGCGGCTGACCCGCGACGGCGGCCAGCCGTCCGCCTCCGCCGGTGCCCCGGCTCAGGCGACGACCTCGCCCCCGGCCCCGTCCGGCAGTGGCCGTTCCGCTGGAGATGGCGGGGCGACCCGTGCGGTGGCGAGTTCGGCGGTTCGGGGGGGCGCCTCGGTCGAGAGCGCGCCGCGCGCGCTTGCCCGTCCGCAGGCGGAGCCGGCGGCCGACGACTTTCCCGACGACGATCCCCGGTTCGCGGCTGAGGCGATGAGCAGCGTCGAGGCGGCGCCCGACGGTGGGCCCGGGATCGCGCCGGACGCGGCGCCCGACGGCGAACGCCCGCAGCCGACGACGCTCGAGGAGGTGGTCGCCCTGCTCACCCGTCGCGACGACCTGCGGCTCCAGGCCAACCTGGTCAATTTCGTCCGCCTTGTCCGTATCGAGCCCGGCCGGATCGAGTTGCACCCGCTCGAGAATGCGCCGCGCGACCTGGCCGCTCAGCTTGCCGGCCGGCTTGACGAGATTACCGGGCGGCGCTGGATGATCTCGGTGACGACGAGCCAGCCTGGCGAGCCGACGCTGGCGGAGCAGCGCCGCGAACGGGCGGAGACGGAGCGGGCGCGAATTGCCGCCCATCCGATGGTGCGCGCTGTGATCGATCAGTTCCCCGGTGCGGCGATCGATGCGTTCCGTGCGAGCGATGCCCCGGACGACAACCCCGATGAAGACGGAGAGCGCTGAATCATGAAAAACCTCGCGAACCTGATGAAGCAGGCGCAGGAGATGCAGGGCAAGATGGCCGAAATGCAGGCGAGCCTCGAAGGTCACGAGGAAACCGGCTCGGCCGGCGCCGGCATGGTCGAGGTGACGCTCAACGGCCGGAGCGAGCTTCGCCGCGTCAAGATCGATCCGAGCCTTGCCAATCCGGACGATCTGGAAATGATCGAGGACCTGCTGGTCGCCGCCCACAAGGACGCCAAGGCGAAGGTCGAGGCCTTCTCGGCCGAGAAGATGCAGGAGCTGACCGGCGGCCTGCAACTTCCCGGCGGTATGAAGCTGCCTTTCTGAACCCGGGCCGAAGCGGGAAATCCTCATGGGTGGCGCCGAGATCGAGCAGCTGATCCGCCTGCTCGCCAGGCTGCCGGGGCTCGGGCCCCGGTCGGCCCGGCGCGCGGCCCTGCAACTGATCAAGCAGCGCGAGGCGTTGATGCTGCCGCTCGTCCGGGCGATCACCGAGGTCGCCGAGACGGTCACCGCCTGCTCTGTCTGCGGCAATGTCGACAGTCGCGATCCCTGCGTCATCTGCGCCGACCAGCGGCGCGACGGCAGCCTGCTCTGCGTCGTCGAGGATGTCGCCGATCTCTGGGCGATCGAACGCAGCGCCGTCTATCGCGGCCGCTATCACGTGCTGGGCGGCACGCTTTCGGCGCTCGACGGGGTCGGCCCGGAGGATCTGAAGATCGACCAGCTGATCGCCCGCGCCGCCGAACCGGGCGTCGAGGAAGTCGTGCTCGCCACCAACGCCACCGTCGACGGTCAGACGACGGCCCATTACATCACCGACCGGCTGGAGGGTTCCGGCGTCAGGATCTCGCGCCTCGCCTCGGGCGTTCCGGTCGGCGGCGAGCTCGACTATCTGGACGACGGCACGCTCAGCGCCGCGTTCCGCACCCGGCGCCCGGTCGCCGGCGAGTAGGCGCGCCCTCAGGCCTCGCCGGCAGAGGCCCCGTTGCCGAGCAACCGCCCGTCCGGACTTGAATCCTGCGGGCCGGATTCGGGCGGTGCAGCAATCCCGGCCGCCTCGGCGCTTCCGGATTCGTCGCCAAGCTGCAGTTCCTCGATCCGTTCGCCCTTGCGCTTGATCTTCTGGCTCGAGGTCTCGATGTCGCGGATGTCCTTCTCCGCCTGGGTGAAGTGTCTTCTCAGGTTGTCGACCCGGTCGTCCAGTCGCTCGACATCCTTGAGCAGTTCAAGGACCTGTTTCTGGATGACGCCCGCCTGTTCCCGCATCCGGGCGTCCTTGAGCACGGCGCGGACGGTGTTGAGCGTCGCCATCAGCGTGGTCGGCGAGACGATCCAGACCCGGGCCCGGTAGGAGCGTTGCAGGGTCTCCGGGAAACCGGCGTGGATCTCGGCATAGACCGCCTCCGACGGCAGGAAGAGAAGCGCCGATTCCGCGGTTTCCCCGGGCACGATATAGCGTGCCGCGATGTCGTCGATATGCTTCTGCAGCGCCGAGCCGAAGGCGCGCCGGGCCAGCGTCTTCTCGGCGTCGGTCTCGGCTTTGCGCAGCTGGTGGTAGCTTTCCAGCGGGAATTTCGCATCGACCACGATGGAGCCCGGTGGCTTGGGCAACTCGATCAGGCAGTCGGCCCGCTTGCCGTTCGAGAGTGTCGCCTGCATCGAATAGGCCGACGGCGGCAGGGCGGCGGCGACCAGATCGTTGAGCTGCAGTTCGCCGAAGGCGCCGCGCGCCTGCTTGTTGGCGAGGATGTCCTGCAACCCGACCACCTGGCCCGACAGTTCGGTGATGTTCTGCTGGGCCCGGTCGATAACCTCGAGCCGGGTCTTGAGCTCGCCGATCGTCTTGCCGGTCTTCTCGGTCTGCTCGCTCAACCCGTCGCCGAGTCGCTTGCTGACCGTGTCCAGCCGCTCGGTCAGCGTCCGGTTGGTCCGTTCGGTGGATTCGGCCAGGCTGTCGCCGAGCCGTTTGGTCACATGGTCGAGGCGCTCGGCAAGGGTCTTCTGGATCTCGCCCTGGGCATACTGGTTCGCCTGCGACAGGCTCTCGACCTGGCCGAACAGCCGCTGCTGGGTCTCGGCCATCTGCTGGGTGAGGAGCTTCAGCGCCTCGGTCTCCCGGCGCGCCTGCCGGGCGCCGCGAAGCACCGCCAGCCAGGCGATCGCCAGCACGAGGACGACAATCGCGGCAATGCCGACAAGGATGGTTTCGTTCATCGATTTCCCGCTTTCCGGCGGCAGGCCGGTTCCCGCTATGGTTGATTCGGGGCGAGCCTAGCATGGCCGCCCGGCACGGTCACATGCGCCGGCGCTTGACCTCCGGCCCGCCGCCGCCTACCTAGGCTTTCGTGAATAACCGTAGTGCGTGAGACCATGTCGCTGTTGCCGATCATCGAAGCGCCCGACCCGCGCCTGAAAGTCATCTCGGACAAGGTATCCGTGGTCGACGACCAGTTGCGCCGCCTCGCCGACGACATGCTGGAGACGATGTATGCCGCGCCCGGCGTCGGCCTCGCTGCGATCCAGGTCGGCGTGCCGAAGCGGCTGCTCGTGGTCGATACCGCCCGACAGGGGGAGGCGCCGGATCCGCGGGTGTTCATCAACCCGGAGATCGTCTGGCTGTCCGACGAGGACAACACCTACGAGGAAGGCTGCCTTTCGGTGCCCGAGCATTACGCCGAAGTGACCCGACCGGCGGCGCTCCGGGTGTCCTATCTGGATCGCGATGGCAAGGCGTCGGAGGTCGAGGCCGACGGCCTGCTCGCCACGGTCCTCCAGCACGAGATGGACCATCTCGATGGCATCCTGTTCCTCGACCATATCTCGGCGATCAAGCGCAACATGATCCTCCGCAAGATGGTCAAGGCGAAGAAGCAGAAGGCCAGCGAGAGCGCCTGATGCCGGCGCCGCTCAAGCTCGCATTTCTCGGCACCCCGGATTTCTCGATACCCGTTCTGGACGCGCTCGTCGCTGCCGGCCACGAGATCGCCGTCGTCTATACCCAGCCGCCGCGCCCGGCGGGCCGGGGCAAGAAGGACAGGATCTCGCCCGTGCACGAACGGGCAATGGCGCTCGGCATCGAGGTCCGCACGCCGAAGAGCCTGCGCGATCCCGACGCCCAGGCGGCCTTCTCCGCGCTGGATCTCGATGCCGCCGTCGTCGTCGCCTACGGCCTGATCCTGCCGAAGGCGATCCTCGACGCGCCCCGCCTCGGCTGCATCAATGTCCATGCCTCGCTGTTGC
This sequence comes from Oceanibacterium hippocampi, assembly GCF_900172325.1. Classification (GTDB taxonomy): domain Bacteria; phylum Pseudomonadota; class Alphaproteobacteria; order Sneathiellales; family Sneathiellaceae; genus Oceanibacterium; species Oceanibacterium hippocampi. Next base: position 771,281 of record NZ_FWFR01000001.1, read on the forward strand.
CGCGCTGGCGCGGCGCGGCGCCGATCCAGCGCGCTGTCATGGCCGGTGACGCGGAAACCGGGATCGCCATCATGCAGATGGCGGAGGGTCTCGATACCGGGCCCGTCCTGATGGAAGCGCGCTGTCGGATCGGATCCGGAACGACTGCCGGCGAGCTTCATGACCAGCTTTCCCGGATGGGGGCCGAGCTGATCGTGCCGGCCCTGGAGGGGCGGGCGGCGGGCACGCTGCGGGCGGTTTCCCAGGACGAGGCCGGCGCCAGCTACGCGAAGAAGATCGAGAAGGCCGAGGCGCGCATCGACTGGGATCTGCCGGCGGTCGAGATCGAGCGCCGGATCCGCGGTCTCAATCCGTCGCCGGGTGCCTTCTTCGAAACGGGCGCCGAGCGCATCAAGGTGCATCGCGCGGAATTGGTCGAGGGGACCGGCCGACCCGGCGAAGTGCTCGACGAGCAGCCGACGATCGCCTGCGGCGAAGGCGCGCTCAGGCTGATCGAGGTGCAGCGCCAGGGCAAGGCGCCGATGGCCGCGGCCGATTTCTGGCGCGGCTTCCGGCTGCGCCCGGGCGAGCGGCTCGGCTGAGCCGGATGGCCCGCTACAAGCTCACCGTCGAATATGACGGCGGCCCCTACGTCGGCTGGCAGCACCAGGAGAACGGCCGGTCGGTCCAGCAGGCGCTGGAAGAGGCGGTGCGGGCCTTCTGCGGCGAGACCGTCCGCATCGTCACCGCCGGACGGACCGACGCCGGGGTGCACGCGCTGGGCCAGGTCGTCCATCTGGATCTCGCCCGTGACTGGCCGGCAGAGACCGTGATGCATGCCATCAACCAGCATCTGAAGCCGGAACCGGTCGCGGTGCTGGCATCGGTGGCGGTGTCGGAGGATTTCCATGCCCGGTTCTCGGCGCTCGCCCGGCATTACCGCTACCGGATCGTCAACCGGCGGGCGCCGCTCGCCCTCGAGCACGACCGGGCCTGGCGGGTATCGCGGCCGCTCGACGCGGCGGCGATGCACGCGGCGGCGCAGGTCCTGATCGGACGGCACGACTTCACCACCTTCAGGGCCGCCCAGTGCCAGGCGAAGTCGCCGCTCCGCACGCTCGACCGGCTCGCCGTCCGGCGCGAGGGCGAGACGGTACTGATCGAGGCGAGCGCGCGCTCGTTCCTGCACAATCAGGTCCGGGCGATGGCCGGCACCCTGTCACTGGTGGGCGAGGGAAAATGGAGCGCCGGACGGCTCGCCGAGGCGCTCGCGGCGTGCGACCGTGCCGCCGCCGGTCCGAACGCCCCGCCGCACGGGCTCTATCTCGTCGCCGTCGACTATCCGCCCGAAAGTTAGTTGGTCAGCCGAGCAGGCGCCCGGTCAGGGCGAGCAGCAGCAGGCTCACCAGGGTTTCCACGGCGACCAGGAGCCCGGCAAACACCGGCGTGACGCCGAGCGCGCTCCGGGTCACGAACCAGAGGAAGAAGAGCAGGATTCCCTGGACCAGAAAGATTGCCATCGCGAGCAATCCTTCCGAGAGAATCCCGGAATAGATGATCGGCGTGTAGAGCAGGACGGCGCCGATGATCGCCGCCTTGCACCAGTTGTAGGCGACGATGTAGCGCACATAGACATGCTTCAGGTGGTAGTTCCAGGCGATCACGGCCATGACTGCCGGAAAGGCGATCCAGTCGAGGCTGTAGGCGACGAACTCGGCGACAAGGTAATCGGTCGCGGTCGAGCCGTCGTCGGTGGCCAGCGGCGAGACGGCGCGCAGCAGGATGATCAGGAGAAAGAGCGGCGCCGCGTAGATCGCCGCTCCGAAGGAACGCCAGAAACCTGTGAAGCTGGCGTCGAAACAGCCGAGCCCCTTCGGGTCGAGATGGGCGAGCCGCCAGACGCCGTAAAGTGAGAGCAGGGCCTCGCGCAGGGTCGGCATCGCTCAGGTGAAGAAACGCGCCAGGACATCGTGATAGATGTCCGTCAACGCCGCGATGTCCGACAGCTCCGCCCGTTCGTCGATCTTGTGCATGGTTTCGCCGATCATGCCGAACTCGACCACCGGGCAATAGTCCTTGATGAAGCGCGCGTCGGAGGTCCCGCCGGTGGTCGACAGTTCGGGCGTCCGGCCGAGCCTGGTCTCGACGGCGGCGACGACCACTTCCGCGAGCTTGCCGGGCGGCGAGAAGAAGGGCTCGGAGTTGCGCCGGATATCGAGGTCGTAGGCGATGCCGGATGGCGCCGCCTCGGCGACGCGGGCACGCAGCCAGGTCTCCAGGCTCTCGCCACTGTGCGTGGTGTTGAAGCGGATGTTGAAGGTCGCCCTGGCCTCGCCCGGTGTCACGTTGGTCGCCGGATTGCCGACATCGACGGTGGTGATCTCGAGGTTCGAGGCCTGGAAATGCTCGGTCCCCTCGTCCAGCACCGGCTCGGCGATCGCCTGCAGCATCTTCATGAGCGGCGGGATCGGGTTGGCCGCCAGGTGAGGATAGGCAACGTGGCCCTGCACGCCGTGCACCGTCAGAAAGCCGGTCAGCGAGCCGCGTCGGCCGATCTTGATCATGTCGCCGATCGCCTGCGGATTGGTCGGCTCGCCGACCAGGCAGGCGTCCAGAGTCTCGCCCTCGGCAGCGAGCGCCTGCAACATCTTGACGGTGCCGTTGACCGATGGGCCTTCCTCGTCGCCGGTGATCAGCAGGCTGATCGAGCCGGGGAAATCGGGCCGTTCGCCGATGAAGCGGGCGCATGCGGCGGTGAAGGCGGCGATCGCCGTCTTCATGTCGGTGGCGCCCCGGCCATAGAGGACGTCGTCGCGGATCTCGGCGGCGAACGGATCGCTTGCCCAGTGATCGACCGGGCCGGGCGGAACCACGTCGGTATGGCCGGCGAAGCAGAAATTCGGCGCGCCCGAGCCGAAGCGGGCATAGAGATTGTCGACGTCCGCCGTGCCGCTCTCGCTGAAGCGGAGGCGCCGGCAGGCGAAGCCCAGTTCCCCGAGCGTCCGGCCGAGAATGTCGAGCGCGCCGGCATCCGCCGGCGTCACGCTGGGGCAGCGGATCAGCGCCTGTGAGAGCGCGACCGCATCGATCCTGTCACTGATCGGGTTGTTCTCGTTCATCGGTCCCGAATACAGACCGGGCCGGCAAGCGTCAACGGCGATGGTCGGGACGAACCGCGTCGCCGAAGCGATGTTCAGGGCAGGCGCACCAGATCGAACCGGCAATTGTTGATCTCGGCCGGGGCGAACTCGCTCAGCCCGTCGAAACTGACCTTCAGCAGCGTCTTGAACTTCGGATCGCGGATCGACAGCGCCCCGTCGTCGCCGATGGTGCCGCGCGCCTGGCTGGCCACCTCGCGTCCGTAGGTGACCCGGTAGAAGGTCGCGGCGACGTTGCGGCCGCGCACGACCAGTTCGACGCGCGGCGGTTCCTGGTTGTAGCCGCTGGCGATCTGCGGACAGCGGCCGACCCCGCGGCTCCGCCAGCGCCCGGTATAGGGCTCGAACGCGGGTGCCTGGTAGACCGGCGCGGCGACGGCCGGCGGGGCAATGCTTGCCGTCTGCTGCTGTTGCGGACGAGCTTCCGCCGCCTGCAATTCGGCCAGCAGGGCGCGGGCCTCGCCGGAATAGGCGCCGGTCGGATACTTGCCGAGATAGGTCTGGATGACCTTCATGCTGGCGCTGTCGCGGGCCAGTTCCCAGAGATCGCGTTCCCGCGCCGCCTCCTGCATTGCCTGGTTCCGGTCGACGCGAAGCGCGTCAAGGCGGAGCCGGGCGACATTGGCATAGATGCCGTCGGGGAACTCCTCGAGGAAGCTCTCGAGCAGGATCGGCTCGTTGCTGTCGCGGATCTTGCCCCAGATCTTCTGTTCCTGCTCGCGCGCCGCCTTCTCCTCCGGCGAGAGCGTGCTGGCGTCGCCGGTCCCGCGGGTCAGTGCGCCACCGGCCCGCAGTTCCTCGAGCCTGAGCGCGGCAAGGGTGGCGAAGCGGCCCTCGGGATATTTCTCGAGGTAGCTTTCGACCATGGCCGGGTTGCTGCTGTCCTTGACCGAGGCCCAGTAGGCGAGTTCGGTCGAGCCGTCCCCGCCGGCGGTCAGCATGGTCGCGGCATCGAAGTTCGCAGGTACGAACAGGAAGTCGCCGCCCTGGTCGTTGGCATAGGGGATCGGGTTGTAGCGCGGCGTCTGCTCGGCGTTGGCGACGACGTTCGAGCGCAGGTTGTCGAACAGCTGCTGCCCCTCCATGACCCCGGGATTGTCGCCGAGGGCCCGCAGCAGCGCATAGGTGAAGACCGAATGGCCGTCGGTCCCGGTGTCGAGCACCGGTTCCTCGCCGCCGGAACTCATGACCCGCCGGGTCCGCTTCTCCGACAGCCGGCGGAGCAGCGCCATGCGGCTTTCGCTGGCGTTGAAGCTGGTATCGACGCTGCGGGTGAGCGCCCCCGAATAGCAGGAATCGGCGATCACCAGCGCATGCTTGGCGGCCATCGCGCGCAGGTTCCCGGTGATCGCGGACGCGGAGACCCAGTTCGCCTGGTCGTCGAGCGTGGCGTCGATCGGCAGCCAGAAGCCCTCGTCGGCGCCCTCGTCGAGAATGCCGTGCCCGGCGTAATAGAGCAGGAAATTGTCGCTCTCGCCGAGGATCTTCCGGTAGTGGCCGATGCGGGCGATGATCTCGCTCCGCGTCGGGTTGATCAGAAGCTCCGACTGGAAGCCGTATTTCTCGGTCAGCAGCTTGTGCACCGCCGTCGCGTCCGAGATCGCCGTCTTCAGCTTGTTCAGATTGGGGTAGTCGTTGATGCCGATGACCAGCGCGTGGTAGCGGCCGAACTGGATACTCTCCGAATCGGCCGCCGCGCGCGCCGCGCCCGGAATGGCAACGGCGAGAAGGAAAAGGGCGCACAGACCGGCGGCAAGACGTCGAGCGATTGTCATGGGGCCAATTTACGCCCGCCGCTCCTGCCGGTCCAGTGTCACCAATGAGGCGCTGAACGGGCCCGTTTCAGGCGCGCAGCAACTCGTTGATCGAGGTCTTCGAGCGGGTCTTCTCGTCGACCCGCTTGACGATGACCGCGCAATAGAGGCCCGGTCCCGGCGTGCCGTCGGGAAAGGGCTTGCCCGGCATGGTGCCGGATACCACCACCGAATAGGGCGGTACGCGGCCATACATGACCTCGCCCGTCGCGCGGTCGACGATCTTGGTCGAGGCGCCGATATAGACGCCCATCGAGAGCACCGAGCCTTCACCGACGATGACCCCTTCGGCGACCTCGGCGCGGGCGCCGATGAAGCAGTTGTCCTCGATGATGACCGGACCGGCCTGCAGCGGCTCCAGAACGCCGGCGATCCCGGCGCCGCCCGAGATATGACAGTTCTTGCCGACCTGGGCGCAGGACCCGACGGTCGCCCAGGTGTCGATCATGGTGCCGGAATCGACATGGGCGCCGAGATTGACGAAGGACGGCATGAGCACGACGCCGGGCGCGATATAGGCCGAGCGGCGGACGACGCAGTTCGGCACGGCGCGGAAGCCGGCGGCGCGGAAGCGCGCCTCGTCCCAGCCCTCGAACTTCGACGCGACCTTGTCGAACCAGGGCGCGGCCTCGCCCGGACCGCCCGGGATCGCCGTCATGTCGTTGAGACGGAAGGAGAGCAGCACCGCCTTCTTCAGCCACTGGTTCACGTGCCAGTCGCCGTCGCGCTTCTCGGCGACCCGGAGCGCGCCGGTATCGAGCCCCTCCAGGGCGTCCTCGACGGCGTCGCGGATCTCGCCCCTGGTCGCGGTCGTGACGGTGTCACGGTTGTCCCATGCCTGATCGATGACGGCGGCGAGTTGCTCCATGCTCATGGCAGGGTTCCTTGTCTCTGGACTCTGGTGGCGGTCGACCGGTGAAAGGATCCGGCGATACGGGGTCGCCGCAAGATAGCCGCCGTCGACCGGCTGTCAATCGGCGGGCGCGCCGTGCGCCGCCAGCCATTCCGCGAGATCGTCCGCGACATAATGGACATGCTCGCCCTCGGCGCCCTCGGCCGCCCAGTCAACGGGACCCGGTATCCACAGCGTGGTCATCCCGAGGTCATGGGCCGGTACCAGGTTCTTGGCGATATCCTCGGCCATCAGAGCCGTTTCCGCCTTCGCCCCGAATCGCTTCAGCATGGCCTCGTACGGACCCCGTTCCGGTTTGGGAACGAAATCTGCGGCGACGATGTCGAAGATTCCCTCGAAGATGTCGGCGATGCCGAGACGGTCGAGGATGCGCTCGGCATGGGCCGTGGAGCCGTTGGTATAGACGACCAGGCGGCCCGGCAGGGCGGCGAGCGCGGCGCCGAGCGCCGGTGCCGGTTCGAGGACCGAGAGGTCGATATCGTGGACATAGTCGAGGAAACGCTGGGCATCGATTCCATGCTCCAGCATCAGCCCTCTCAGGGTCGTTCCATGCTGCCTGAAATAGTGTTTCTGCATCGCCCTCGCGGCCTCGAGATCGACGTCGAAATGGCCGGCGATGAATTCGCCCATGCGGCGAGAGACCTGGGGGAACAGGTTGCTGCTCGCCGGATAGAGCGTGTTGTCCAAATCGAAGACCCAGAATCGGACGTGGGCGAGGTCGGGTTTCCTGCTGTCGGCAGCGTTCATCGCGTTCTTCATGGCGCCATTCTCGACCGCCGGCGCGGCCCCGGCAAGTGCCTGCGCGCGGGGCCGCGCCGGCGGAGCTTAAGCGGGCGTTAATGCTCTGGTCGCTATGGTTGCAGAGCTTTTCTGCGCTGGCATCGACGGGACAATGGCCGCATGGATAGGAAACACAGTTGAACGTTCCGCTTGGTTTGGAGGCTTGGGATTCGGCGGCGGATGCAGCCCTGCCCGAAGCCCTGGCCAATCTCATCGAGATGTTTCCCGGTCCTGCTTTCCTGGTCGACGGCGACGGCGTGCATATGCATGGCAATGTCATCGCCGAACCGTTGCTCGCGGTGCTGGACAGCCTGCCGCTCGACGCACCGCTCCGGCGCAGCCTGATCCAGGTCGTTCGCAGCGGGAAGAGCGTGCAGCGCTCGATGAAGCTGCCGGACCTGATGCCCGAACGGGTCTACGACCTGTCGCTGATCCCGATGCCCGGAGACGGGCAACCGGTCAGCCTCGTGCTCGGCCGCGATGTCAGCGTCGAGCGCAATCTCAAGACGGCGCTGATCTCGGCCCGCGAGATGTACAAGAGCCTCGTCGAATGCTCCGCCGACTTTGCCTGGGAGACCGACGCGAGGGGGCAGTTCTCCTTCGTCTCGCCGCGCGGCGCGCTTGGCTACAGCGCCTCGGAACTTGCCGGCTCGCCGGTCGCCCGGCTGTTCCGTCCGGCGGCCGACGAGATCGATCCGTTCCAGAGCTCCGAGCCGGTCGATGCGCACGAGATCGTCGCCGAGCGGGCCGACGGCAAGGAAGCTGTGCTCGTCGCCTCGAGCCGCCCCTATTTCGGTGCGGGCGGCGCCTGGCGCGGGTGCCGCGGCGTCTGCAAGGACGTGACGGCCGAGCGCCGGCAGGCCGCCGCGCTCGCCCGGGCCGACGAGCGGGAGCGGCTCCTCGGCGGCATCATCGCGGCCATCCGGGCGGAGGTCGAGGCGTCCGACATGTACGACGCCTGCCTGCAGCGCCTGGTACCGGCGATGGCCGCCGGCGGTGCGATCATCTTCCGCTGGCCGCATGCCGCGGGCGAGGGACCTGTTGCGGTCGCACGCCTTGGCGTCAAGGCGCGCGATGCGCTGGCGGTCGCACGCACCCTGCCGCGCGATCCGGACGGCCGGGCGACGATCGAAATGCGGTCCGACGACGACAACTGGCTCTACGCGGTCTGCGGCACGGGCAAGGCGCCGCTCGGCGGCATCGCGGTCCGGCGCGACCGGTCCCGGGAAACCTGGAACGGCGACGAACGGAACCTGCTCGAGCGCGTCGGCGGTCATCTCGGGATCGCCCTCGAGCAACTCGATCACCGCGAGGAGCTGCTGCGGCTGGCGCGGACCGATCCGTTGTCCGGGTTGCTCAACCGGCATGCCTTCGAGAGCGAACTCAAGATGCGCCTCGAACGGTTCTCCGAGCCGCATCATGCCGGCGCGCTGCTCTATGTCGATCTGGACGGCTTCAAGAAGATCAACGACGAGCTCGGCCATCACGCCGGAGACGAGGCGCTCGTTAGGGTTGCCAGCATCCTGCGCACCGGCAGTCGGGCGGCGGACCTGGTGTCCCGCTATGGCGGCGACGAATTCGTCGTCTGGCTGCACAAGACGGATCTGGACGGGGCACGAAAGCGGGCGGCGCGCCTGCTGTCCGACATCGCCGAACTGCGCGCAAGCAACCCGTCACTTCCGTCGACGTTCGGCGCCTCGATCGGGATCGCGGTCGGCAGCGGGGCCGGATTGAAGACGGTCGGCGCGCTGCTGCAGGCCGCCGACCGGGCGATGTACGAATCGAAACACAAGGGCCGCAACATGATCAGCGTCATGGACGACGCGGCACTGCGGCCCGGACGGGGGAAGGGCGATGCTTAAGCGGCTACTGAACCGGAGCAGGGCGCTCGATCGCGCGAAATCCGAAACGGAACGTTACGAGATCAGCCGGGAACTGCTGGAAGGCGCGGACCCGAAAACGCGCGCCGACATGGCCCGCCGTGAGGATGTCCGTCCCGAGGTCCTCTATTATCTGGCGGGTGACGACGAGGCGGTGGTACGTCTCGAGATCGCCGGCAACGCCAAGACACCCGCCCAGGCAAACCTGCTGCTCGCCAGCGACCGGGACGACGAGGTCCGTTGCCAGCTTGCGCTCAAGATCGGCCGCCTTCTGCCGACGCTTGACTGCGAAACCCAGGTCGTGGTGCGCGAGCGGACGATCGAGGTGCTCGACATTCTCGCCAACGACCAGTTGCCAAAGGTCCGGGCGATCCTGGCCGAGGAGCTCAAGACCTGCGTCGCCGCGCCGAAGTCGGTGATTCTCAAATTAGCGCAGGATATCGAGGCGATCGTTGCCGCGCCGATCCTGGAATACTCGCCGCTGCTCAGCGACCAGGATCTCCTGGAAATCATCGCGGCGGGTGTTGCCGAGGGCGCGATGCCGGCCATTGCCCGGCGCCGTGACCTGCCGGCGGAGGTGAGCGATGCCGTCGTCGCCTCGCTCGAGATTCCGGCGATCGCGGCCCTGCTCGCCAACCCGTCGACGCAGATCCGCGAGGAGACCCTCGACATGATCCTCGACCATGCGGAGGATCTCGAATGCCTGCACGAGCCAGTGGTGATGCGGGCCGACCTGTCGGTGCGCGCGATCAAGCGGATCGCCGGTTTCGTCGCGGCGTCGCTGGTCGATATCCTGGTCTCCAATAACGAGCTGCCGGACGATGTCGAGCAGGATCTCAAGGAGGCCGTCCGCAAGCGGATTGCCGAGGCGGAGGCGGCACCGAACGATGACGATCCGGGCGAGGTCGAGGCGCAGAGGCTGAGCAGCCTCGGGAAGCTCGACGAAGAGGCGATCACCTTCGCTCTCGACGCAAATCATGCCGAGTTCGTGATCCATGGACTGGCCCTGCGGTCGGACATCGCGCCGGGGACGGTGCGGCGGATCTTCGCGGCACGGAACGCCAAGGCGATTACCGCGCTGGCCTGGAAGAGCAATCTGTCGATGCGCTGCGCGTTGAAGATGCAGAATTTCGCCCGGGTGCCGCCGAAGGAGCGGGTCAATGCCCGGAACGGCGTGCATTTCGCGCTCAAGCCCGAGGACATGGAATGGCAGCTCTCGTTCTTCGTCGGCTGAGCCCGGAACGAGAGGCCGGGGCGCCCGCCGGACGCCCCGACCCCGCTGCCAATGATGCCGCGGATCAGCCCATCGGGCCCTGATCCTTCCGCGTGATCGCGATGATCGACGAGCGCGGCACGGCATTGCCGCCGCCGGGGAAGTGGCTGTCGCCCTTTTCGCCCGGATGCTGGATGCCGACGAACATCGTCGACTGGTCGGCGCTCCAGGCGATGCCGGTCACCTCGCATTGCTTCGGCCCGACCAGGAAGCGGCGGATCTCGCCGGTCTCCGGGTTGCCGAGCAGCATCTGGTTGTTGCCCTGCCCGGCGAAGTCCTTGTCGTTCGAGTAATTGCCGTCGGTCTGGATCCAGAGGCCACCCCGGCTGTCGAAGATCAGTCCGTCCGGCGAATTGAACATGTTCTCCGTCGTCACGTTCGACGAACCCCGGCGCGCATCGTCATGGACCGCCGGGTTGCCGGCGACGACATAGAGGTCCCAGTCGAAGCCCCGGGCCGCGTGATCCCCGCCATCGGGCCGCCAGCGCACGATCTGGCCGAACAGGTTGGCCTCGCGCGGGTTCGGCCCGCTGACCGGCGTCGCGTCCCCGCCGGCATTCGGCTTCTGGCCGCGATTCTTGTTGTTGGTCAGACAGCAATAGGCCTCCGCCTTGTGTGGATTGGCGGCGACCCATTCGGGACGGTCCATGGTCGTCGCGCCGACCGCCGAGGCGGCCTGCCGGGTATGAACGCAGATGTCCGCCCGGGAGGCCATGCCGGTCGCCTGGGGCGTGAGTTCGAGCCATTCGCCGCGACCGTCGTCGGAGAATTTCGCGACATGAAGGCTGCCATCCTCGAGCAGGTCGCGGTTGTCGCTGCCCTCGGTGTAGATACCGGCGGAAACGAAGCGATAGAGGAACTCGCCCCGCTCGTCATCGCCAAGATAGACGACGACCTTGCCGTTCCGGGCGATCACCAGTTCCGCGTTCTCGTGCTTGAAGCGACCGAGCGCCGTGCGCTTCCTCGGTGTCGAGGCGGGATCGAGCGGATCGATCTCGACGACATAACCGGCCCGGTTGGGCTCGTTCGGATGCTTCGAGATATCGAAGCGCTCGTCGGTCCGGGCCCAGCCATAGCCCCAGTCCTTGTTGCCCACGCCGTAGCGGGCGAGCTCCGCGGACGGCTTGTTGTCCGGATCGCTCGAGGAGAAGTAGCCGTTGAAATTCTCCTCGCAGGTCAGGTAGGTGCCCCACGGCGTGCGGCCGTTGCCGCAATTGTTCCAGGTGCCGAGCGCGACGGTGCCGGTCGGATCGGCCTGCGTCTTCAGAAGGTCGTGGCCGCGCGCCGGGCCGGTGATCGCCATCGGGGTATCGGGAGTGATGCGCCGGTTGACCGGCGAATCGGCCACCATCCGCCACTTGCCGTCCTGCCGGGCGATCTCGATGACGCTGACGCCGTGGCCGTTCTTGCCCTTGCGCACGTCGTCGTCGGTCTCGGGCGTGCCCGATGCCCGATTGCCGAAGATGATCGCGTTGTTCACATACTCGTTGTTCACCGCGAGGATCGAGCGGCCGACGTCGGTGAACAGGGCCATGCCGTCGTTGTTGTCACCGAAGGCGAGCGCCTGGGACGCGGCGGTGCCCCGCGTCGCGTCGTCGAAGGCCACTCCCTTCGCCCACATCGGATCGCCCCAGCTCACCAGGAGCTGCCAGTCGAAGCCGTCCGGGAGCGTGATGGTATCCTCGCCGTTCGCGGCGATCGGCGTGAAGTCGAGCCAGTTTCCGGCCCCTGCGGCGAGTGCCCGGGACGAGGTCAGGCAGCCGGCGCCGAGCACCAGCGCCGAGGCGCCGATCGCGGCCGAACCGGCCAGGAAGCCGCGCCGGTTGAGAAGCCGTTCCGCGATGGCGTTGAAGGCGGGCTCCGCGGCTGGCGGTTTGTTGGCGTCGTCGAATTCGTCGAACGATAGGTCGGATCGGTTGGTCACGGGCTTGTCCCTTTTCCCCGGATGCTGCATGCCCGCCTGACCCGGGGCGCGCCGGAGGGCGCACCGTCGGCCGCGGGCGTCGCATCTCAGCAGGGTGCTGTTGCAGTGGTGGGACCGATGCGTGACGGGACCGTGACGGCGTGGCCGGGCCGTGCGCGGCGACGCTATTCCTCGTCGTCGTCGGCGGCGCGCGGTTCGCTGATCATCGTCCCGATGCCGTGCTCGGTGAATATCTCGAGCAGCAGTGCGTGCGGGATCTTGCCGTTCAGGACGTGCGCCGCGTCGACGCCGTGCTCGACCGCGTAAAGGCAGGTCTCGAGCTTCGGGATCATGCCGCCGGAGATCACGCCGTCATCCTCGAGCTGGCTGATCTCGGCCGGCGTGAGATTGGGGATGAGCTGCTTGGCCTCGTCGAGGACGCCGATGACGTCGGTCATCATGATCAGCTTGCTGGCCCCGATCGCCGCGGCGATGTGACCGGCCGCGGTATCCGCGTTGATGTTGTAGGTCTCGCCCTTGGTGCCGATGCCGATCGGCGCGATGACCGGGATCAGGCTGCTTTCGGCAAGGCTGATCAGGATTTCCGGATTGATCCGGAAGGGTTCGCCGACGAAGCCGAGATCGAGGATCCGCTCGATGTTGGAATCCGGGTCGCGCGCCGCGCGGCGAAGCTTGCGCGCCTCGATCAGGCGGCCGTCCTTGCCGGAAATGCCGACGGCGGTGCCGCCGGCGCCGTTGATCTCGGTCACGATCTGCTTGTTGATCGAGCCCGAAAGGACCATCTCGACGATCTCGACGGTTGCTTTGTCGGTGACCCGGAGGCCGTCGATGAACGAGCTCTGGATCTTCAGCCGCTCCAGCATCTTGCCGATCTGCGGCCCGCCGCCGTGCACGACGACGGGGTTGATGCCGACCTGCTTCATCAGCGTGATGTCTTCGGCGAAGAAACGTCCCAGATCCTCGTCGCCCATGGCATGGCCACCGAACTTGACCACGAAGGTCTGCCCGGTGAAACGCCGCATGTAGGGCAGGGCCTCGGCGAGAATATGGGCCTTGGCCATCTGGTCCTTGTTGTAGGCGGGCAGGGCCCCGCCGTCGGTCGTCGGCTTGTCGTTCATGGCGGCTCTTATAGTTGAATCACCCGGCTTCGGCCAGCGCCGCCAGTTCGGCGCGCAGGCTCTCGATGCCATGTCTGGTTTCCGAACTGGTGACGGCGATGTCGGGATGTGCCGCCGGTCGCTTGCGAAGCGAGGCCTCGACCGTCTCGCGCACCTGGGCGAGGGCCGACGCACCGACCTTGTCGGCCTTGGTCAGGACCACCTGGTAGACCACGGCCGCCTGGTCGAGCATCGTCATGACCTCGATGTCGGTCTCCTTCAGCCCATGCCGGCTGTCGACCAGGACGAGCACGCGGCGCAGCACCGGCCGGCCTTTGAGATAGAGACGGATCAGTTCCTGCCAGGCGCCGACCTTGGCCTTGGAGGCCTTGGCGTAGCCGTAGCCCGGCAGATCGACGAGGCGCATCCGGCCGCCGAGATCGAAGAAATTGATCTGCTGCGTGCGGCCCGGCGTCTGCGAGGTCCGGGCCAGGCTGCGCCGGCCGGTGAGCGCGTTCAGCAGGCTCGACTTGCCGACGTTCGAGCGTCCGGCGAAGGCGATCTCGATGATATCGGATGGCGGCAGGGCGGATTCGGTCGCGGCCCCGGCGACGAACTCGCAGGGGCCGGCGAAGAGCAGCCGCCCGGCTTCGAGGCGGGCGGTCTCGTTCGCTTCCGCGCCAGCCGGCTCGTCGGGGGTACTCAGGTCTTTTTCACCTTCATGCGATGCATGATCAGCCATTGCTGGCCCATCGACAGCAGGTTGTTGCAGGTCCAGTAGATCACCAGGCCGGCCGGGAAGCTGGCCAGCAGGAAGGTGAACATGATCGGCATGATTAGGAAGATGCGGGCCTGCATCGGATCGACCGGCTGCGGGTTCAGCTTCTGCTGCAGGAACATCGAGACGCCCATCAGGAGCGGCCAGATGCCGAGATGCAGGAAGCTCGGGGCGTCCCAGGGGATCATTCCGAAGGCGGTGAAGATGTTGGTCGGATCGGGCGCCGAGAGATCCGAAATCCAGCCGTAGAAGGGCTGGTGACGCATCTCGATCGAGACGAACAGCACCTTGTAAAGGGCGAAGAAGACCGGGATCTGCAGCAGGATCGGCAGGCAGCCGGAGGCCGGGTTGACCTTCTCCTTCTTGTAGAGCCCCATCATCTCCTGATTGAGCTTGGCGCGATCCTCGCCGTAGCGTTCGCGCAGCTTCATCATTTCCGGCTGCAGGTTCTTCATCTTGCTCATCGACACGTAGGATTTGTGCGCGAGCGGAAGGAAGACGATCTTGATCGCGATGACGAGGATGATGATGGCGAGGCCGAAGTTGCCGACGACGCCGTAGATGTAATCGAGGGCGTAGAAGATCGGCTTGGTCAGGAAGTAGAACCAGCCCCAGTCGATCGCGAGGTCGAAGCGCTGGATGCCGAGGGAATCCTCGTAGCCCTCGAGGACGCCGACCTCCTTGGCACCGGCGAACAGCCGGTTGGTGGTCTCGGCGCTGGCCCCGGCGGGAACCGTTACCGCGTCCTTCAGATAGTCGGCCTGGAATTTCTCGCCGGCGGGGCTGTGCCGGAAGCTGCCCTCGAAATGCTCGCCCTGCGACGGCACGAGCGCGGTCAGCCAGTATTTGTCGGTGATCCCGAGCCAGCCGTCATTCGACGATTCGCGGACCCGGCCGTCCTCGGCGATGTCGTCGTACTTCTCTTCCAGCAGCTTCTCGTTGAACACCCCGAGGAAGCCTTCATGCAGGATGTAGAAGCCGACCGTCTTCGGCATGCCGTGCCGGGAGACGAGGCCGTAGGGATAGAGCGTCACCGGCTCTTCCCCGTAGTTCACGACGCTGTCCTTGACGGTGAACATGTACTGCCGGTCGAGCGCCACGACGCGCTCGAAGCGCAGGCCCTCGCCGTTGTCCCAGGTGAGCTTGAGCGGCGAGGCCGGAGTGAGCGGGCCGCCCTCCGCCTGCCAGAGCGTGCGCGAGGTCGGTACCTTGACATCGCTGCCCGGTTCCGGTGTCCAGCCGAATTCGGCGTAGTAGGGATTGGCCGAGCCGACCGGGGAGAGCAGGGTGATCTCCGGGCTCTGCTTCTCGACGGTCACGTGGTAGTCGGCCAGCGTCAGATCGTCGATCCGCGCGCCCCGCAGGGCGATCGAGCCGTGCAGCCGGGGCGAATTGATGGCGACCCGGGGGCTGGCGGCCATCGCCGATTCCGCGGTCGCCGCCGGCGCCTCGGCGCTGCCCGAGGCGGGCGCGTCCGGACCGGGCTTCAGCGGGTCGCTCGTCGCCTCCGGGCCCGGGGTCTGCGTGCCGGAGGCCGCGAGCTGACGGGCCTGTTCGGCCTGCTGCTGCTCGGTCCGCGGTACTTCATAGAAGAACTGGAAGCCGAGCAGGATGGCAACGCTCAGGGCGATCGCAACGATCAGGTTTTTCTGATCCGACATGGGTTCTGCTTTCGTCCTTGCAATTCAGGCCGTCAGGTCGCGCGCGCTGGTGGCGTCGCGGCCGACAGTGCCGTGGTCGAGGGATTCGGGTACCGGGTCGCAGCCATGGCCGCCGAACGGGTTGCAGCGCAGGATCCGGCGTGTCGCCAGCCAGCCGCCGCGCAGCGGACCATGCCGTTCGATGGCTTCCGCGGCATAGGCCGAGCAACTCGGGTGATAGCGACAGGAGCCCGCCATATAGGGAGAGATGCAGTAACGGTAGAACGCGATCAGGGCCTGCAGGAAGACAGCGACGATCTTCATGGTCTGCTTCCGTCATCCTGCGCGTGATTCGCGGCGTCGGCACGCTCGTCGGCCCAGACTTGCAGCTTGCGCATCGATTTTTCCAGGTCCCTGCGAAGCGCGTCGAACGGCCGTCCCGGCGTCGTCCCGCGCCCGATCAGGACGTAGTCATAGTCGCTGTGCGCATGCGGTGCGAGGATTTCCATCGCCAGCGCACGCAGGCGGCGCTTGGCGCGGTTCCGGGTGACCGCGTTGCCGACCTTGCGTGTGACGGTGAAGCCGATGCGGGGTCGTTCCTCGTGGCGTGACAGCGCCGCTTGCAGAACCAGCCCGGGCGCCGCGCATTTGCGACCCTTCGCGGCAATCCTGAGGAAGTCCGCCCGCCGTTTCAGATGTCGCATGCGGGCGACCTCGATCTAGGCCGAGAGGCGCTTCCGGCCCTTCGCGCGACGCTGTGCGAGCACGCGGCGTCCGCCGACAGTGGCCATGCGCGCACGAAATCCGTGGCGCCGCTTGCGCACCAGCCTGCTGGGTTGAAAAGTCCGTTTCACTTGCCCACTCCGTGGAACGAGACACGCCCCAGAAGTCGGGGCGCGCACTTGGTCAATGAGATAAGGGTCGCTGTATACGGATTAGACTGCCGCAAGTCAATGCGCGACGCCCGCGCCGCCGTCCGGCCGGATTCGACGTCATCCGGCGGTCACTTGCTCTCACGTTTGAGTGATGCGCGCTATTGTTCGCTCGACGGCTCGCTATGTTCGCGAAGGGCGACGTTGCGCAGGGATCGATGCATGGGAATTCAAGGATGCGGGCGGACCGGGTGGGCCTCGAAACGATGCCTTTCCGAATCGACGCTGGCGCTGTCTCTGCTGCTGCTTGTGTCCCTGGTGGCCGCACCGGCCGGTGCGGCGCCCGCGGCGGAACCCTGGCCGCGCTGGGAACGGCACGACCCGGACTCCACGGCGACTGTGGATCATGACGCCTGGGACGATCTTCTCGACCGTTACCTGGGCGCCGAGCAAGACGGACTGCGGCGTTTCGACTATGGCGCGGTCAGCGCGGCCGACCGGGCCCGGCTGGACGGATACCTCGGGGCCCTCCAGGGCATCGCGATTTCCGGGTTCAACCGGGCCGAGCAGATGGCCTACTGGATCAATCTTTACAACGCGCTGACGGTGAAGGTCGTGCTCGATCACTATCCGGTCGCCACGATCCGCGATATCGACATTTCCCCGGGCCTTTTCTCGAACGGCCCCTGGGACGCCGCGTTGGCCACGGTGGAAGGACAGGAACTGACCCTGAACGATATCGAACATCGAATCCTGCGGCCGATCCTCCGCGATCCCCGCGTCCATTACGCGGTCAACTGCGCGTCGGTGGGCTGCCCGTCGCTGGCGCCGCGAGCCTGGCGGGGCTCGGCGCTCGACAGGATGTTCGACGAGGCCGCCGCCGCCTACGTGAACTCCAGCCGCGGCATCCGCGCGGTGGCGGGCGGCATCGAGGTGTCGCGAATCTATGACTGGTACCGGGACGACTTCCCGCCGGGCGAAGCGGGCCTGCTTGGGCATTTCAGGCGCCACGCGAAGGCGCCCCTGGCCGGGCTGCTCGCCGAGCGGCCGACGATCGAGGGCCATTTCTACGACTGGTCGCTGAACGGAATCACCGGCCCGGACGCCGGTACCAAGAATGGAGGGTCGGTTGACGGCCAACGATAACCTGTCCCGCCAGCCGGCATCCTGGGCGCGCCGCCTGTGGGCCCCGGCGCTGCTCGTCCTGGCCTTCGCCGCGGTTTTTGCCCTCGGCCTTGACGATTATCTGTCGTTCCGGGCGCTTTCGGACCATCGCGACCAGTTGAAGACCTTCGTCGACAACCATTTCGTGGCCGGGTTGCTGATCTATGCCGGACTTTACGCGGTGGCGGTGGCGCTCTCGCTGCCGGGCGGACTGCTGCTGACCGTGTCCGGCGGCTTCCTCTTCGGCTGGTTCGCGGCGGGCTCGGTCACCGTGCTCGCGGCCACGGTCGGCGCCACGGCGATCTTCCTGATCGCCCGGACCTCGCTTGGCGAGCCGCTGCGTGCGCGCGCCGGCAACACCCTGAAGCGGCTCGAGGCGGGCTTCCGCGAGGATGCGATGCATTACCTGCTGTTTCTCCGGCTGGTCCCGCTCTTCCCCTTCTGGCTGGTCAATATCGCGCCGGCGTTCCTCGGCGTCCGGCTGCGGACCTTCTTCCTGGCGACTCTCTTCGGGATACTCCCGGGCACGTTCGTTTTCGCGTTCCTCGGAACCGGGCTCGACAGCGTCATCCGCGAACAGCAGGCCGCGCACCAGGCGTGCCTGGACACCCACGCGGCGGACGGCGCATCGGCGGCGGCCACGGCCTGCCCGTTTGATTTCGACCTCGGGGCGCTGGTCACATGGGAGATTCTGGTTGCCCTGGCCGGCCTCGGGGTGATCGCGCTACTACCGGTGATCTTCAAGAAATTGCGGGCGCAGCGCGCCTGATCTGGGCAGGGTGACAGGATGAACGAACGCATCGAAGCCGATATCTGCGTGATCGGCGGAGGCTCCGGCGGGCTCACCGTCGCAGCCGGCGCGAGCCAGATGGGCGCCAGTGTCGTGCTTATCGAACGCGGCGAGATGGGCGGCGACTGCCTGAACTACGGCTGTGTTCCCTCGAAGGCGCTGCTGTCGAGCGCCAAGGCTGCCTATCGGCGGCACGGTCTGACGCCGGAAGAAGGCGCCGCGCGCGCGGAATTCGGCAACGCGATGCGCCATGTGCAGTCGGCCATAGCGGCGATACAGCCGATGGATTCGGTCGAGCGTTACGAGGGTCTCGGCGTGCGGGTGATCGCGGAGTCCGCCCGATTCACAGGTCCGACCAGCATCGTGGCCGGCGATTACCGGATCGACGCCCGGCGTTTCGTCGTTGCCACCGGATCGCGGGCCGGGCTGCCGCCGATCCCGGGGCTCGATACGGTGCCTTATCTGACCAACGAGACCCTGTTCCGGAACACGGTCCTGCCGACCCACCTGATCGTCGTCGGTGCGGGGCCGATCGGCCTCGAGATGGCCCAGGCGCATCGGCGACTGGGCGCGCGGGTGACCGTGCTCGAAGCCTACCGGGCGCTCGCCAAGGACGACCGGGAACTGGCTGCCATCGTCATCGACCGGCTGCGCGGCGAGGGCATCGAGATCGTCGAGGGTGCCGAGATCACCGGCGTGAAGTCGCGCGACGGCATCGTGGTCACGCTGGCCGGCAAGGGCGGCGGCGACCCGCGCGAGATCCGCGGCAGCCATCTCCTGGTCGCCGCCGGACGTCGACCCAACGTCGACGGTCTCGACCTCGAGAAGGCCGGCATCGAGTACGACAAGGGCGGGATCAGCGTCGACCGCCGGATGCGCACCACCAACCGCAAGGTCTTTGCCGTGGGCGACGTCGCGGGCGGGCCGCAGTTCACCCATGTCGCGGGCTACCAGGCGGGCATCGTGATCCGGAACGCGCTGTTCCGGCTGCCCGCCAAGGTCGATTACGCGGCGCTGCCCTGGGTCACTTTCACCGATCCGGAGCTCGCCCAGGTCGGCCTCGCGGAGGATGCGGCACGGGAGCGCCATGGCCGCATCAGCATCCTGCGCTGGCCCTATGCGGAGAACGACCGGGCCCAGACCGAGGGCCTGACCGACGGGCTGATCAAGGTGATCGTCGGCCGCCGCGGGCGGATCCTCGGCGCCTCGATCGTCGGTGCGCAGGCCGGCGAGCTCATCCAGCCCTGGGGCCTTGCCATCGCCAACGGGCTGAAGATCGGCGCGATGGCCGGTGCGATGGTCGCCTATCCGACGCTCGGCGAGATCAGCAAGCGCGCTGCCGGCAGCTACTATACCCCGTCGCTGTTCAGCAACCGGACGCGGGCGCTGGTCCGTTTCCTCGCCCGCTTTGGCTGAGCGGGCGCGTCACAGGGTCGTGATGCGAGTTGATTCGCGTGCCTTGCGCCCCGGTTCCATGTTGGAAGCGGCAATGCGAACCCGCATCCGCCCTGCGAACGACATGAGCTACTGGAGGCTTCACAATGCTCAAGGAACTGATGACTGCGGCCGCGATCTCGGCTCTGGCAAGCGCTGCCATCGTGCCGACGGCGATCGCCGCCTGCGCGCCGACCAAGAAGGCCGCCTGCAATCCCTGCGCCGCGAAGGCCTGCAATCCGTGCGCGGCGAAAGCCTGCAATCCCTGCGCGGCAAAGGCCTGCAACCCCTGCGCTGCGAAGAATCCGTGCGCCGCGAAGGCGTGCAATCCGTGTGCCGCGAAAAAGACGACCGACTGAACCTGCGACCACGGGGCGGGCGCTCCGGCGCCTGTCCGACCCGGTTCCGGAACCCGGCGTCTGCAATGGCGCCGGGTTCCGATTTTCGCTAACGTGGCGCGATGTCGAGCCCCCTACGCGCCATGCCCGTCGCGGCGGACAGCCTTTCAGCCCGACTGCTTGTCCTGACCGTCGCGTTCGTGATGCTGAGCGAAGTCCTGATCTTCGTTCCATCGGTCGCCTTCTTCCGGGTCAATTACCTGGAGAAGATGGTCGAATCGGCGCATCTCGCGTCGCTGACGCTGATTTCCTCGCCCGACTACATGATCAGCGAGGCGCTGAAAGAGGAGCTCCTGGCCGCGATCGGCGCCCGCGCCATTGCCTTCAAGAGCCCGAATACCCGCTCGCTGATCCTCAGCGAGGCAATGCCGCCGAAAGTCGATGCCCGCTTCGATCTCGAGGAGCGCAGCCCGCTGACCCTGATGGCGGACGCGCTCGCCACCCTGATGATGCCGGACGGCAGGATCATCGAGGTCAGCGGACCGATCGCGCAGAATCCGAATGCCTCGATCGAGGTGCTGATGGACGAGACGCCGTTGCGCGCCTCGATGCTCGGCTATGCCTGGAACATCCTGCAGCTCTCGGTGATCATCTCGCTGCTCACCGCGACGCTGGTCTACCTGGCCCTGCAATGGATGATGGTCCGGCCGATGCGACAGTTGACCGCCAGCATGGTCGCCTTCCGGCGCGAGCCGGAGAACGCGTCCCGGGTCGTCGAGGCAACGCGCCGCCGGGACGAGATCGGCGTCGCCGAGCGGGAATTGCGCGAGATGCAGATCGGGCTTCGCCAGGCGCTCCACCAGAAAACCCATCTCGCGGCGCTCGGCGCGGCGATGACCAAGGTCAACCATGATCTCCGCAACATGCTGGCGGCGGCGCAGATCCTCTCGGACCGGCTGAGCCAGAGCAGCGACCCGGAGGTCACGCGCCTTGTGCCCCGGCTGTTCTCCAGCATCGACCGGGCAATCGACCTTTGCACCTCGACGCTGCGTTACGGGCGCGCGGTCGAGCCGGAACCGAAGGCAAGCTGGTTCCCGCTGCTCGGGCTGCTGCACGAGGTCGAGGGCGCGGCGGGATTGCCGGCGGAGGGCGCCAGCGGCTGGCAACTCGACGTTCCAGCGGATCTCGCGGTTCATGCCGACCGGGAACAGCTGTTCCGGGTCTTTCTCAATCTCGGACGGAACGCAGTCGAAGCGCTCGGCGAGGGCGGCCGGATCTGTGTGGAAGCGCGTCCCGTCGGCGACATGCTTGTCATTGAATTCGCCGATAACGGTCCGGGCCTGCCGCAACGTGCCCGGGACCATCTGTTCGAGCCGTTCGCCGGTTCGACCCGTGCTGGCGGCACCGGCCTCGGCCTGTCGATCGCGCGCGAGCTGCTGCAGGCCCATGGCGGGGCGATCGAGCTCGCCCGGAGCGATGCATCCGGTACGGTATTCCGGATCACGTTGCCCATGCGGAAACTGCGTCGGGTCGAAACGGCGGCGTAAGGGTCTGTTTACGATTTCCTGCTCTGCTGTACGGCGAAAACAACCGTCTTCCGCCTGCGCGAGCCCGACCCCGCCGATGAACCGCCTGATCGCCCATGCTGCCCTCCTCGCTATGACGGCGATGCTGCTTGCCGGCTGTACCTCGGCTGCGATCGCGGTCATCGACGAGAAGATTTCCTCGATCGTCGACATGGACTGCACCTCGGTCGGCCTGATCCTCAACGGCAGTTATTGCCGGAGCCGCGATAGCGACGTCGCGGCCGCGGCCCCGGTCTACTGCTATCGCACGCTCGGTCGCATCGACTGTTATGCAAGCGAAGCGGAAGAGGGCAGCGGCACCAGCCCGCGCGTTGCGCCAAAGGCCACGGTCGCCAGCCCCTTGCCACCGGCCGCCGGGCAGGATGACCATGACGGCGAGCGGCTGGCAACGACCGAGTAGGCCGGGCGACCGCCGCCGCGGCGAGGCTCGCTTCCCCCATTGCGGCCCGAGGCGGGCATCGTCATCATGAAGTGCGCTTTCGCCAACTGACGGACGCTTCATGACCTGGGATCCCGCCACCTACCTGCAATTCGCCGACCAGCGCCTGCGCCCCGCGATCGACCTGATGGCACGCATCGACCTCAGCCGGCCGATGCTCATCTACGATCTCGGTTGCGGTGCGGGCAATGTCACGAGCCTGCTCCGCGAACGCTGGCGCGAGGCGGTCATCACCGGCGTCGATTCCTCGGCGGAAATGCTGAAGGCCGCCGCCGACAGCCATCACGGCATCGAGTGGCGGCAGGCCGACATCGCCAGCTTCAGCCCGACCGATCGCGCCGAGCTGATCTTCTCGAATGCCGCCCTGCACTGGCTCGGCGACCATGAGACGCTGTTCCCGCGTCTGCTCGGCCTGGCCGCGCGGGACGGCATGCTCGCCGTCCAGATGCCGGACAATTTCGACCAGCCGTCCCATGTCGCCCTCGCCGAAACGGCGGAGGATCGGCGCTGGCGGGACAAGCTTGCCCACCTGATCCGCCCGGCCCCGGTGCATGGCGCGGAATTCTACCGTTCCTGCCTCGGCCCGCAGGCCAGCGATGTCGATGTCTGGCGGACCACCTATTATCACGAGATGGAGGGTGAGGACCCGGTCTACCGCTGGACGTCGGGGACCGCGCTCAGGCCCTTTCTCGCCCCGCTTGACGAAACCGAGAAGGCATCCTTCGTCGAGATCTACAAGGCGCGCCTGCGCGAGGCCTATCGCCCTGCCGCGGACGGGCGGATGCTGTTTCCGTTCCGCCGGCTCTTCATCGTCGCCCGCCGCGCCTGATCCGGGCGTGTCGCGGCGATGATCTTTCTCGTCACCGACTTCGGGCTGGAAGGACCCTATGTCGGGCAGATGAAGGCGGTGCTGGCGTCGAGGGCGCCCGGAGTTCCGGTCATCGACCTGTTCGCCGACGCGCCCGCCTTCCGGCCGCGACCGTCTGCCTACCTGCTGGCCGCCTATGCGGCGATCGGGGCGCCGGGGTCGGTGTTCCTCGCGGTTGTCGATCCGGGGGTCGGCAGCGAACGCGCGGCGCTCTTCCTGCAGGCCGGCGGGCGCTGGTTCGTCGGTCCCGACAACGGCCTGCTGGCGATCGCCGCGCGCGCCGGCGAGGCGCGTGTCTGGCGGGCTGGGACCAATGCTGCGCCGCTCTCGGCGACCTTCCACGGCCGCGACCTGTTCGCCCCGCTGGCCGCCGATCTGGCGCTCGGCCGGCAGCCCGATCGAGACGAAGGTGCGCTTGCCGACATGGTCGGCGCGGATTGGCCGGACGACCTTGCGGAGATCGTCTATCTGGATCATTACGGAAACGGAATGACGGGTATCCGGGCGGCGACACTCGGCCCCGATGCGACCGTGGAGGTAGCCGGGCAGCGACTCGGCCACGCCCGGACCTTCTCGGATGTCGCGGCGGGGGCGGCCTTCTGGTACGGCAACGCCAACGGACTGGTCGAGATCGCCGTCAGCGGCGGTCGCGCGGACGCCGTGCTCGGCCTCGAGATCGGCATGGCCGTGACGGTCGGCATTCGGCCCTGAGCGGTCTTGCGATCAGGTGGTCTGGTAGCCCGCCGAGCGCCAGGCCCCCATCGATCCGAGGAAGACGTCGACTTTCGTGAAGCCGGCCCTGAGCAGGACCGATGCGGCGATCGTCGCGCGGGCGCCGCTCGCGCACATCACCGTGTAGTGGCGATCCTTCTCGAGCCCGTCGAGTTCCGTCGGAAGCTTGCCGACATAGACATGCCGCGCCCCTTCGACGCTGTCGGCGTCGAACTCGGCATCGTCGCGCACATCCAGCAGAGTCCAGCCGTCAGGACCATCCGCGACGCGGCGCGCGACCTCGCCAACGTCGACGGCGGCGACCGATCGGAACGGCCGCCCGTTGGCCGCCCAGCCCGTCGGCGCCGCGGCCAGGAACCCGGTGACGCGGTCGTAACCGATCCGCGCCAGATGCCGGGCCGCCGTCTCGGCCTGGGCGGCGTCGGTGGCGACCAGCATCAGGTCCTGTTCCGGGTCGAGCAGCCAGCCGGCGAAGGCCGGCACCATGTCGTCCGGGATGGCGAGGCTGTCGGGAAAATGCGCGCCCAGAAACGCGGCCACGCCGCGCACGTCGATCGTTACCGCCTTGCCGCTACACTCCACGAATGTCGCCAGGTCGAGGGACGGCGGGGTAACGACCCGGTTCATCGCGGTGCCGCCTTCCAGGTTGAGACGCTCCATCCGTCGGAAATAGGGCGGCTGATCGTGATGCTCGGCGACTTTCCGTGCGACGAAGGTTTCCCGGTCGGCGATCCGCAGCATCGGGTTCGACTGGCGTTCGTAGCCGATCGTCGAGAACTCGCGGTCAGCCATGTTGTCGCCGCATACCGAACCGGCGCCATGTGCCGGGTAGACGATGGCCTGGTCGCCGAGTGCTGTGATCTTCCGCAGGCTGTCGAACAGCAGGCCGGCGACCTCCTCGGCGCGGTCCGGATAGAAGTCGGTCCGTCCGACATCGCCGACGAACAGCGCATCGCCCGTGAAGACGCCGACCGGCTGGTCGCCGAAGTCGGTGTCGAAGACGGCGAAAGAGAGGCTGTCGTCGGTATGACCGGGCGTCTCGACGACCTTGAGACGGAGCTTGCCGAAGGTGAAGTCATCGCCCTCGCGTACGGTTTCCGCATAGCGCACGGCGCCGTCCGGGTTGGGACCGTGATGCACCGTCGCCCCGGTCAGGCGGGCGAGTATCGGCGCCCCTGACACGAGGTCCTCGTTGCGATGGGTCTCGAAGACACGGGTGATGCGGCAGCCCAGCGCCCGGGCCTTCTCGACATAGATCTCGCAATCGCGGCGCGGGTCGATCACCGCGGCCACGCCGCCGTCCCCCAGTAGATAGGAGAGATGGGCAAGGCCGTCCGATTTCACTTTCTCGATGAACATGATCCGTCGCTCCGCAAGTTGGTGGTTGCCGATCACCGGTCATAACGAATCTGCCCGGTAGAGGTTCCGGTGCGCATTCCGTCCGGTCCGTGCTTTCGCCCCGAACGGGAACATCGCGGGCCCGGGCTGCGTTGACCGGTCACGTTCCGGTCGGAAACGGAGAGAAGGAGCCAAGATGTCCACGTCTGCATCCTCGGCGCTTACAACCCGAGAAGAAGCCGCGCTTTATCGCATGGTCACGGCCGAGCATATCTGCCCGTTCGGTCTGAAGGCCCGCCATCTGCTCAGGCGCAAGGGCTACGACGTCGAGGATCATCCGCTCGAATCGCGCGCCGAGGCCGACGCCTTCATGGCGCAGCACGATGTCGAGACCACGCCGCAGGTTTTCATCGGCGGCGAGCGGATCGGCGGCTACGACGCGCTTCGCCGTCATTTCGGCCTCGCGTCCGAGCAGGGCGAGGGAACCTCCTACCAGCCGGTGCTCGCGGTTTTCGCGGTGGCCGCCCTCATGGCGCTGGCGACGAGCTGGTCGCAGTTCGGCGCACTGCTGACCGTCAGGACCGGCGAATGGTTCATCGCCTTCAGCATGGCCGTTCTCGCGACCCTGAAGCTCCGCGATCTGGTCGCCTTCTCGAACCAATTCCTCGGTTACGACCTGGTCGCCCAGCGATGGCCGCCCTACGCCTGTCTCTATCCGTTCGGCGAGGCGCTCGCGGCGATCCTGATGATCGCCGGCGCGTTGATCTGGATCGCGGCGCCGGTCGCCTTCGTGGTTGGATCGATCGGCGCGGTGTCCGTCTTCAAGGCGGTCTACATCGACCGGCGCGAGCTGAAATGCGCCTGCGTCGGCGGCAACAGCAACGTGCCACTCGGCGCGGTCTCGCTCACCGAGAATCTCATGATGGTGGCCATGGCGGTCTGGATGACCGTCAGCTAGAGCCCCGGCCTCAGTCGCCGAGCGCCACGCCCTCGCGCCGCGGATCGGCGCCACCGAGCAGACCGTCTTTGGTGACCTGGATGCCATGCAGGCCGCTGGTCAGCGAACGGATGTCGACCTTGTGCCCGATCGCTTCGAGTGACGGCCCGAGCGCCGCCGCATCGGTATCCGCCTCGAGATCGATTGCCCCCGTCCGCGTGACGTAATGAGGCAGTTCGATCGCCGCCTGGATATCCAGCTCCCAGTCGAGCACGGCGAGCAGGGTCTGGGCGACAAAGCCGATGATCCGGCTGCCGCCCGGTGAGCCCACGGCGAGCATGAGGTTGCCGTCGCGGTCGAGCACCAGGGTCGGCGACATCGAGCTGCGCGGCCGCTTGCCCGGTTCGACCCGATTGGCGACCGGTCCGTCCGGCCCGTCCGGGCGGAACGAGAAATCGGTGAGCTGGTTATTGAGGATGAAGCCGCGCACCATGTGGCGCGAGCCGAAGACATTCTCGACCGAGGTCGTCATCGAGACCGCGTTGCCGTCGCCGTCGACGACCGCGAGATGGCTGGTCGAGGGCAGCGCCAGGTCATGCCCGGGAACGACTTGCCCGGCCCGGCCGGGGGGATCGCCGGCGGCGGCCGGTTCACCGGCCCGCTCCGGGTCGATCAGGTCCGCCCTGGCAGCCAGGTAGCCCCGGTCGAGCAGGCCCGCGACAGGCACCGAAACGAAGTCCGGGTCGCCCAGGTAAGCGCCCCGGTCAGCGAAGGCGAGGTGGCTCGCGCGGGCGAACAGATGCGCTGCCTCGGGCGACAAAGGCGCCATGGTGGACAGCGGAAAGCGTTCGAGCAGGCCGAGGATCTGCAGTACCGCGACCCCGCCGGAGGTCGGCGGTGGCATGCCGCAGACCCGCCAGTCCCGATAGGGCCGGCAGAGCGCCGACCGTTCCTTGGCCACATAGCCTGCAAGATCCGCGACCGAGAGCGCGCCCGGGTTGCTTGCCGCGTTGCGGACCGCATCGACGATATCGGCAGCGATCGGACCGGTGTAGAAGGCGTCGGCGCCGCCCTCGGCGATCTGGCGGAGCGTGTCGGCAAGCGCCGGGTTTCTCAGCAGGGTGCCGACTGCCTTCGCCGTGCCGTCTGGTTCGTAGAAATAGGCCCCGGCCGCCGGCTGAAGCGGCAGAAACCGGTCGATCGACAGCAGGTAGTGCAGCCGCTCGGAAATCTCGAATCCGTCGCGGGCGAGCGCGATCGCGGGCTCGAACAACCTTGCCCAGGCGAGCTTGCCATGCGCCCGGTGGGCGAGCTCGAGCATGCGGAGCACGCCGGGCGCGCCGACCGAGCGGCCGCCGACCACGGCCTCGTAGAATTTCATCGGCTCGCCGTCCGCCTGCAGGAACAGCGTCGGAGCGACCGCCGCCGGCGCGGTCTCGCGTCCGTCGTAGGCGGCGACCGCGCGATCGCTCTGCCGGAAATGCAGCATGAAGGCGCCGCCGCCGATGCCCGACGATTGCGGCTCGACGAGGGTGAGAACGAGCTGGGCGGCGATCGCCGCGTCGACCGCAGATCCGCCGGCCCGCAGCATCTCCAGTCCGGCCTCGGTCGCCAGCGGATTGGCCGCCGCGATCATGTATTTCCCGGCATGCGCCGGCGGCTTGGCGTGCGCATCCGGCGCGAGGCCGCCGGCCAGCAGGGCCAGGAGCATCAGCAACGGGGCGAAGAGGCCGGGGTTTCGGTACGGGCGTGAACGGGTCCGGTCGGGCAACATCCCCTCCCTGCGGATTGTCGCGCGCCGCAGGTTCGCGGCGGTCGCTGGAAGTCCGGCATGCGCGGCGCGTTGACCGCCGCCGGGGGCGCCGCTAGGCTCGGCGCACGGTTCGAGAGTAGGGGGTTCAGTGAGGCCGGGGAAACGAAATCTCATCACCGATGTGGACGGCCTGAAAGTCGGCAATGCCGCCGATCCGGTCCTCCGCAGCGGTGTTACCGTCGTCATGCCGGACACCCGCGGGGTGGCCGGTGTCGATGTCCGCGGCGGTGGTCCCGGGACGCGCGAGACCGAGGTTCTGCGTCCCGATTGCATGGTCCAGCAGATCGACGCGATCTGCCTGAGCGGCGGCTCGGTCTACGGCCTCGACGCCGCTTCCGGTGTGGTCGGCTGGCTGCGCCGTGCCGGCCGGGGGATTCCGGTGCATGGCCATCACGTGCCGATCGTTCCGGCAGCGATCCTGTTCGATCTCGGCAATGGCGGGGTGAAGGACTGGGCGGATGAATCGCCGTACCGGGCGCTTGGCCGGCGCGCCGCCGGGGCGCTCGATCTCGACTTCGATCTCGGCAATGTCGGCGCCGGTTACGGGGCCATGGCCGGCCGCATCAAGGGCGGCCTTGGCAGCGTGTCGCTGGAGAGCGACGACGGCATCGTCGTCGGCGCGCTGGTCGCGGCCAACCCGGTCGGATCAGTCACCATGCCGGGCACGGCGCAATTCTGGGCCTGGCCGTTCGAGCAGGACGATGAATTCGGCGGCCTCGGCGGACCAGCCGAGATGCCGTCGATCGACCGGGAAATTCCGGTCGAGTCGCGGCTCGCGGGCAACACCACGATCGGCGTCGTCGCAACCAACGTGACGCTCGGCAAGGCCGAGGCCCAGCGTGTCGCGATGATGGCCCAGGACGGCCTGGCGCGCGCGATCCGGCCGATTCATACGCCTTTCGACGGCGACACGATCTTTACGCTTTCGACCGGGAAGAAGGCGATGCCCGAGCCGGCACCGCTGACAATCGCCCGGATCGGATCGATGGCCGCCGATTGCGTGGCGCGGGCGGTGGCGCGCGCGATATACTCGGCGGAGACTCTGGGGGAGTTACGGAGTTACCGCTCGTTCCACGCTGGCAGGACGGCCGGCTGATTCAGGAGGAGGCAAGAATGAGAAAATTGTTTGCAGCGGCGGCACTGGGGTCGCTCGCCCTGGTGCCGTTCCAGGCCCAGGCAGCGAACGACAGCGTTGTCGTCGGAATGCAGCTGGAGCCGCCGGGACTGGACCCGACGACCGGTGCCGCGGCGGCGATCAGCCAGATCACGCTTTACAACCTGTTCGAGGGGCTGACCCGGATCGATGCCGACGGCAAGGTACAGCCGTTGCTCGCCGAAAGCTGGACGACCAGCGACGACTACATGACCTGGACGTTCAAGCTGCGTTCCGGCGTCACCTTCCATGATGGCGAGGCGCTCGATTCCAGCGACGTGAAGTTCACCTTCGAACACAACGCCGTCGAGGGCACCCAGAACAAGCGGGCCGACCGGTTCCGCAACATGGAATCGATCGAGACCCCGGATGCGACGACCGTGGTCATCAAGCTGAAGACCCCGAGCGCGACCTTCCTCGCCAGTCTCGCGGAAGCCACCGCGGTGATCGTCGATCCCTCGGACATCGAGACCAACGAGACCGAACCGGTCGGCAGCGGCCCGTTCAAGTTCGTCAAATGGAACAAGGGACAGTCGGTCGAGCTCGCCAAGTACGACGGCTATCGCGACGCCGCCGACATCAAGCTCAACTCGGTCACCTTCCGCTTCGTCGCCGATGCGGCGGCGCAGGCCGCGTCGCTGCTGTCCGGCGACGTCGATTACTACCCGCTGTTCGGTGCGGTCGAGGCGCTTGGTCAGTTCGAGAACAACCCGGACTTCGAGGTTCTCGTCGGCACCACCAACGGCGAGACCATCCTCTCGACCAACAACAAGGCGAAGGCGCTCTCGGACCTCCGCGTCCGCCAGGCGATCGCGCACGCGATCAACCGCAAGGAACTGATCGACGGAGCGATGTACGGTTACGGCACGCCGATCGGTTCGCATTTCGCGCCGCATCACCCGGCCTACGAGGATCTCACGGGCACCTATCCCTACGATCCGGAGAAGTCGAAGGCGCTGCTCAAGGAAGCCGGCTATGGCGACGGCCTCGAGCTCTCGCTCAAGCTGCCGCCGACCGCCTATGCCCGCAACGGCGGCCAGATCATCGCCGATCAGCTCGGCAAGGTCGGCATCACCGCGAAAATCGAGAATGTCGAATGGGCGCAGTGGCTCGATCAGGTCTACAAGAAGAAGAACTACGATCTCTCGATCGTCAGCCATGTGGAGCCGATGGACATCGGGATCTACGCCCGGCCCGACTATTACTTCCAGTATGAGAACCCGACCTTCAACGAACTGATCGAGAAGGCGGATTCCGCGGTGACCGAGGAAGAGCAGGACAAGTATCTCCGCGAAGCGCAGGAGATCCTCGCCAAGGATGCCGTCAACGGCTACCTCTTCCAGCTTGCCAAGGTCGCTGTCTACAAGAAGGGCCTGGTCGGCGCCTGGAAGGATTCCCACCTCTTCGCCAACGACATGGCGCGGATGCACTGGGAGAACTGATCCGCCGCGAACGCGCGGAGATCGAAGGCCCGCCGGCTGACCCCGGCGGGCCTTTTCCTTTGCCTGCTCGGCAGGTCGTCTGCCGTCGGGGCTGTGTCCGGAAAGATGGGGCTGCGCACGCGGCGCACGAAAGAGGCCGGCGCGCGTGTCGCGGCCGGCCCGGTTCGTGTGCTCTGCTCCGACGGCGCTCTATGCAGCGGCGCCTGCCCGGCTTCAGCGGACGTAGATATGGACCTCGTTGGTCGCGGCCGCCGGGCTGGTGGTCGAGGAAAGCGCGACGCGCGACGGCGGCAGGCCCATGTCGGTCAGCGTCCGGAGCACGCGCTGCGCCTGTCGCGAGGCGGCCGTCTGGTTCTGCGCATTGCTTGCCGCGCTACCCTGGGCCGGGACCACGGCGACCAGGTTAAACTGGGCCTCGGGGCGCTGTTGCAGGGCGCGGGACACGGCGTTGTAAAGCGCCTGTTCGTAGGCCACGTCCGGCCGGTCGAAGCGGATCACCACCAGCGGCCGGCGATTCTCGATGGCGAAGCTCGAACGCCCGGCCGCCGACGAGGAGAGCGCCGGGGCCTGGGAGGCCATCGGCGCGGCCGAAAGATAGGCGCGGTTGGCCAGGCTCTGGCCGTATATCTCGCCGTTCTTGATCGCCAGCGAGAGCGTCGTGAGGTTGCCGCGCTCGTTGCTGAGATAGGTGGTCTGGCGCGAAACGTCCTCGGACAGTTCGTTGAGCAGCCGGTCGATCAAGACGACGGTGCGGTTGGTCTCGTCCTCGAGGATCGCGAGTTGGCGGTGGTCCTCGTCGATCGCGCCCGACAGGCCGTAGGTCGCGCGCGCGGATTCGAGAAGGAAGGCGGACATCGAGCTGTCGGCCGCGACCTCGTTGGCGAGGCTGTTCATGGCCGCGATATCGATCGCGATTCGGTCGAGCTCGGCCTGGGCCTGGTTCCACTGGTTGATCAGGACCGGGTTGCCGGGTGTCGTGCCGAGCTGCAGGCGCGTGTTGATGGCCGCCATCGTGCCGTGATAGCGCTGCGAATTCTGTGTCGTCGAGACGCGGATCTGCTGAAGCTGGCGGTTGCGCGCGTTGAGCCGGAGCTGAAGCTGCTGCAGTTCGCCCCGCATCTGCTGGGTCTTCTGGCCGACGAAGGTGCCGGTGGTCGAGAAGGGGGTGACGCCCGGTGCCTCGAACGAGCCGGTGCCGAGTTGCGGCGGCTGATTCGGCAGCGACGATGGCTGTCCATACGGGCTCAGCGTCGGCTGGGCACTGCCCTCCGACGGCGCGGCCGCAATGGCGATCTTCTCGGGCGTCTCGCCGCTCGGGTCGTCACCGGTCAGCGACGGCCAGAGCGAATCCGACATGAAGGAGCAGCCGCCAAGCAACAGCGCAGCGCTCATCGCGATTGAAAAACCGGCCCGTGAACTCATGTGGTTGGATACTTCCGCGTTGCCAACAAATCCGCCACCCCGCTGGCGGGCAGGACCAGCCTGCCGGACAAGCCCTAATCACTCGTGAAGGAGCGGAAGCCCCTCCGCGAGTAGCGGCGAGTGTAACCAAAGGAGGGTACTGCCACAAGGCGCATTTCCCTTGCGATTCCGCCACTTTTGGCAATTTCTTCGGGTGTTGCTTTTTTCGCCCGCATGGGCGCTTGCCTTGGACGCCGCTTTTGAGTAGTGTCCCGGCCTCGGTCGCGGCAGGCGCTGACAATGCGTGCGACGCGGCCGTTCTTATACCCCTCGGGCGCCGGTAGCTCAGCTGGATAGAGCACCAGACTACGAATCTGGGGGTCGGGAGTTCGAATCTTCCCCGGCGCGCCACTTTTCCACCATATCCGTACGAACCGCGGCCTGATCCGGCCCCTGGGCTGACGCTCGGCTGCGTCCGCGCCGTCGGGAACCCGGCCGCACGAAGGCGAGTCGGGTCCAGCGGATGCCAGGCCGGGGAATGATCGCCGCCTGGTTTTCCAGCACGCGGCGCGTGGCAAGGCCGTTCGCCGCGGCAAGCCCCAGGGTCTCGGCGGTTCCCACCTCGAACATCCGCCGGCCTGGCGGCACCGTCCCGTGGCGGATCGTGAGTGTTAGCAGTCCGCCTGGCGCGAGCAACCCGGCGATGACCGGCATCGCCCGGGCCCGTTCCGCCGCATCCAGATGCATCCAGACCGCCGTCAGCATGACGATATCGAATGAGACGTCGCGCCAGGCGAGGCGGGACAGCTCGGGCAGTGCGTCGTCGAGCCACTCGATGGCCGGATCCGGATGCACCAGGCGCGCGCGCTCGCGGAACTCGCGAACCGGTTCGACCGCGACGACCCGGTGACCTCGTGCGGCCAGCGCGGCGGCATCCCGTCCGGTCCCGGCGCCGATGTCGAGTGCCCGGCCCGGCCGGTCCGGCATGAGATCGAGAAACTGCCGATGAACCTGCTCGAGCGTGAGCGCTTCATACGGGGCAACGAGGGCATCGGCTTCCGCGGCGTAGCCGGCTGTGCTCGCCGGCATCTCGCCGTCGGTCATCAAGCGGATGCGCCGAACTTGATGACGAGCGACTGGCCGGTCGGCAGGAAGAGCGGCTTCTCCGGCTTGTCGGCGAAGAAATCGTCGATCGCGCGGCGGGCGCCCGGGCAGGAAACGAGGCCGTAGTCGTCGCAGATCATCATCCCGCCGGGCGTCATGCGATCGTAGAGGAAGCGGAAGGAGGCAAGCGTCGGCTCGTAGAGATCGACATCGATATGCGCCAGCGCGAAACGTGTATCCGTCAATTCGGCAAGGCTGTCCGGTATCCAGCCCGGATGATAGACGCAGTTCCCGAACCCGGCGAGCAGATGTTCTACCTCGGCCCGGGTCACCGCGAGATCCCCGGCCCGCCAGTCGTTGGCAAGCCCGGTCTGGCGCACCTGGTCAACCGGCTGCGGTGTCGACAGGCCGGCGAAGGAATCGACCAGGTGATGCGGCCGCGACGGCTCGGCGAAGCCGGACAGGATGAAATGCGAGCCGCGGCCGTAACGCACCCCGCATTCGATGCTGTCGCCCTTGATGCCCTCGTGTCGAAGCGTTTCGGCGGCCGAGAAAAGCGTGAAACAGCGGTCGATCGGAATGCCCGGCGTGACGCCCCAGCGGTCAGTCGCCGCCTGAAAGGCACCGGGCAGCATCCAGGCGATATGGGACTTGTAGACATGCAGCTTGTGATCGCCGGCCAGTGCTTCGAGATGGCGGTGCCAGGCTTTCCGTCGCCGGTCCGGCGTCCCGAAATAGCGCTTCCAGAGATTTCTCGGCTTGAGGATCGCGCGCATCGTCGACTGGTGAAATATCCCCCGGGAATCGCCATCATATTAGAAAAGCGTCGATTTCCGGCAGATCTTTTTTCCGCCCGGCTCAGCCCCCTGCCGGAAAGCAAGACGGCGACCCGAAGGCCGCCGTCCACTGCTACTACCGTAACTCGGTACTCGGGTCGTGATACGCTGACGCCACTCTTACGCGGTCACTGCGTTACTGGTGTTACGCGGTTACGCTACGCGGTACTGAAGGCGGGCGAGGTCATGCGGTCGACGGCATAGCCCGAGTGCGACGGAAATAGCCGAGGCCGAGGAGGGCCAGGCCGAGGAGGCCGAGCGCGCCCGGCGCCGGAACCTCGTAGTTTCCGCTGTAGAGCACGCCGAACGGGTTCGCCTGCGGGCTGGCGCCGGTGCCGGTCTGGTAGGCGACGATGGTCAGCTCGTGCAGGCCGGTGCCGAGCAGGAGTTCGACGATCCTGTAGCCCTCGTTCGGCTCGCAGCCGATGGTGCCCCGGGCGCAGACATTGTCGGTGAAGTTGGCGGCGATCAGCAGCGCGCCGTCGAGATAGAGGTCGGCGGTGTCATCGGCCCAGACGGCGAAGTTCAGCAGGCCGGTGTTGGCACCGAAATCGAAGCTCTCGGTAATCGTCATGATCGACCGGCGGCCGTCCGGATTGCTCACCGAACCGGATTTCGGCGCCAGCGTCGAGCCATCGATACCTGTGTCCGCGTAGGAAACCCAGGCCGCTCCCCGGCCGTCCGGATTGGCCGGCTGCCAGAGCGGGTGCGCCTGGATCTGCTGCAACGTGCAGGCGCCGGCGCTGCCGGAACCGGGGCCGAGCGTGCAACTGCCGCCGCCGGCCTTGGAAACGATCGGCGTCGCGGCGGCAAGGCCGGCGATGGCGGTCATCATGAAGCCCGCGACTGCAACACCGGCGATCCTGATCAATGCATTCATGGTCGTTGTCCCCTGAAAAAGCCGTTCTCGTGCATCAAGGAAAGAAAATGCCGTGCCAAGAATGGGAAATATAGAATCAATCACTTAGATAATTAACAAACGATTAACACGATTCAGTGTCAGAACGACTTACAACATTCGGCTTCATTAGAGAGATTATCGCATGCGAATCTTCACAAGTGATGAACAGTGGTTAAGATCGCTTAATAATATGTGTTCCACATGCCGAACTGGCTCGTGCTTATCGCAATATTCCCGCGCGAATATTTACTTCCTATTAACGATTATGGCATTAACTGCTCCGTGAGCAGTAATAATTGAACGCCGACGCGCCGAAGCGCCGACCGGCAGGAGACACCACCCGCCATGTCCCGTCGCCCGGAAGACTGTCTGCCACCCGGTGTTCTTGCCGATTTCGCGCATGCCCTCGCCGACGAGGATCCGGCGCCGTGCGGCACGAACATGCTTCTGTCGGCGCATCTGACCGGCCTGCCGCCGCATGCGGAAGTGATCGCGGGCGGTGCCACCTTCACGGGCAAGACCAATTACACGATCACCCCCGACGAATTCGACAGTCTCGAGATCCGCCTTCCGGCCGGCGAGATCTGCCATGCGGTCCGGGTCGAACTGGTGTGGCTGGACGGCTCCGGCCGGCCCGGCAGGCGCGAAATCTCCCTGCCGCTCGAACGGCAGCCGGCGCCCGCCGTCGCGCCGGCGACGGCAAGGGCAACCGTCGCTGCCTGAGCCGTTCCGTGTTCGCGTCGGGCTAGGCCCGGTCGATGACTTGTGCCGATGCAGTTCGGGGCGGCTGTCCCCGGAACGCACGAGGCGCGCCCGGTGGCCGGACGCGCCTCGCATCTTGAACCGGCGCTGTTGCGCCGTCGTGTCAGCCGGCCTCGCCTGGCGGTCCGTCGAACCGCCGGGAGGTCCGGGGCCGGGTCAGGCGACCTCGAACAATCCCGCCGCGCCCATGCCGCCGCCGATGCACATCGTGCAGACGACATACTTGGCGCCGCGCCGCTTGCCCTCGATCAGGGCGTGGCCGACCATCCGCGATCCGGACATGCCGTAGGGATGGCCGATCGCGATCGCGCCACCGTCCACGTTCAGCCTGTCGTTCGGAATGCCGAGCTTGTCACGGCAATAGAGGACCTGGACGGCGAAGGCCTCGTTGAGCTCCCAGAGATCGATATCGTCCATCTTGAGGCCGTTGCGCTCGAGCAGGCGGGGTACAGCGAAGACCGGGCCGATGCCCATCTCGTCCGGCTCGCAGCCGGCAACGGCGAGGCCGCGGAAAAAGCCGAGCGGCTCGATATTGCGCTTCTCGGCAAGCTTCGCGTCCATCACCACGCAGGCCGAGGCGCCGTCCGAGAGCTGGCTGGCATTGCCGGCGGTGATGAAGGCGTCCTCACCCATGACCGGCTTCAGCTTGGCGAGCCCGTCAAGCGAGGTGTCGGGCCGGTTGCCCTCGTCGCGGGAGAGGGTCACTTCCTCTTCCAGGGTTTCGCCCGTCTCCTTGTTGACCAGCAGCTTGACCGTCGTCATCGGCACGATCTCGGCGTCGAGACGGCCGGCCTGCTGGGCGGCGGCGATCCGCATCTGGCTCTGCAGGCCGTACTCGTCCTGGGCCTCGCGGCTGATGCCGTAACGCTTGGCGACCACCTCGGCGGTCTGGATCATCGGGTAATAGACTTCCGGCTTGTGCTCGGCGATCCAGGCGTTCTCCGACCGGAAGCGGTTCATGTGCTCGTTCTGCACGAGGCTGATCGATTCGAGGCCGCCGCCGATCGCCACCGGCACGCCGTCGACGATGACCCGCTGGGCCGCCATCGCGATGGTCTGCATGCCGGACGAGCAGAACCGGTTGACCGTTACGCCGGACGTCGTGACCGGCAGCCCCGCGCGAATCGCGGCCTGGCGGGCGATATTGCCACCGGCGGCGCCTTCCGGGTTGGCTACGCCCATGATCACGTCCTCGATCTCGGCCGGATCGACGCCGGCCCGCTCGACGGCATGCTTGATGGCGTGGGCGCCGAGATCGGCGCCGTGGGTGTTGTTGAAGGCACCGCGATAAGCCTTGCCGATCGGGGTGCGGGCGGTCGAGACGATTGCGGCCTCAGCCATGGTCGGTGTTCCTCCGGAGATCTTGAACGCTGGTTCTGAATTCGCCACCGACTTTATGCAGGGACTTGGCCCAGGTAAAGCGGATGACGACGATTCAGGTCGCCCGGCGCCCGCTACCTGTCGGCGTCGCGCCCGCCGAACAGAGCGATTGCGGCATCCGCGGCGGCCTCGAAACTGGTGTCGCCCCGGGCGAGTCGATCGCAGAGCGCCTCGAGTGCCGGTCCGGTGCCGTCCTGGATTCGCGTCTTGAGACGCTCGGCGGCGAGCGAGGCGAGCAGCCGGCGAACCCGCCCGGCCGGATCGGGCCGCGCGACCCCGGCCTCGCGGCGGGCAAGGATCGCCTCGGCGAGCTCCGGCACGCCGCGCCCGGTCAGGGCTTCGGTTTCGAGGACCGGAACCGGTTTGCCGAAGGCGCCACCCAGCATCGCCTCCAGGCGCCGCCGGCTGGCCCGGGCAAGCGGGCTGTCGGCCTTGTTCACGACCATGATGTCGGCGATCTCGAGAATTCCGGCCTTGATCGTCTGCACGTCGTCGCCGAGGCCGGGGGCAGAGATGACGATCCGGCTGTCGGCGAGTTCGGCAACCTCGATCTCGGACTGTCCGGCGCCGACCGTCTCGACCAGGACGATATCCTTGCCGGCGGCGTCCATGACGTCGATCACCCGGCTAGCGGTACGGCACAGGCCGCCGAGGTGGCCCCGGCTCGCGAGGCTCCGGACGAAGACCTCGCGGTCGCCGGCATGACGGGTCATGCGGATCCGGTCGCCGAGCACCGCGCCGCCGGTGATCGGACTGGAAGGATCGACGGCGATGACCCCGACCGAGAGCGCGCGGTCGCGGAAGGCGTCGACCAGCGCGGCGACCAGCGTCGATTTGCCGGCCCCCGGCACGCCGGTGATGCCGACCACGTGGGCGCGGCCGAGACGGGGCGCGATGGCGGCCAGCAGTGGCGCCTGTTCGGCGCGCTCGTTCTCGACCACGGTGATCGCGCGGGCAAGCGCCAGCCGGTCGCCGGCGAGCAGGCCGGCGACCCAGTCGGGCGATGCTGCGGGGACTTGTGTAGTGATGATCCCGCTCCGCCGTTCAGAGAATGTCGAGCACGGCTTCGGGCGGACGCCCGAGCGCCGCCTTGCCGTTCGCCGTCACCACGGGGCGCTGCATGAGCTTCGGGTGAGCGGCCATCGCGGCGACCAGCGTCGCCTCGTCGAGCGACTTGTCGGCCAGGCCGAGCGCCTTGTACTCTGCCTCGCCGGTGCGCAGCAGGTCCCGGGCGGAAATCCCGAGCCGGGCAATAAGGTCGCGTAACCCGGCCTCGTCGAGCGGCGTTTCCAGGTATTCGACGATCTCGGGCTCGATCCCGCGGTCCTGGAGCAGGGCGAGCGTCTCCCGCGACTTGCTGCAGCGCGGGTTGTGATAAATCGTGACGGACATGGCTTTCTCGGATGCTTCGGGTGTGACGTTGCGATCGGCGCAAAGGAAAGCCACGCCGGGGGGCCTTGTCAAACGTCGTCTGCTGTGACTTGTTTCGCAGCCGCCGGCGGAAGCCGGAATCGCGCGCAGCCGACGCGCCCGCAACAGTGAAGACGCCATGATCCGATCCTCCGATCGCCCGTCCGGCGCCCTTGCCGGCACCGTCAATTATGCCGACTGGCTTGGCCTCTGGACCCTGTACTGGAAGGAAGTGCAGCGCTTCCTCGTCGTGCCGATGCAGACGCTGGCCGCGCCGGTCATGACGACGCTTCTGTTCTTCGCGATCTTCTCGCTCGCCATCGGTGGCGACGGACGGGGCGTTGCCGGCGTGCCGTTCGCGCATTTCATCGCGCCGGGGCTGCTGATGATGGCGCTGCTGCAGAACGCCTTCGCCAACAATGCCTCCTCGATCATGATCTCGAAGGTCCAGGGCAATATCGTCGACGTGCTGATGCCGCCGCTTTCTCCGGCCGAGCTGACCATCGGCTATGTCATGGCCGGCGTGACGCGCGGCCTCGTCGTCGCCGGCATGGTCGCGCTCGTCATGTGGCCACTCATCGGCCTCGGCTTCGTGGCGCCGCTGCTCGCCTTCTATTTCGCCTTCGCCGGTTCGCTGATGATGTCCCTGGTCGGCATTCTCACCGGCCTCTGGGCCGACAAGTTCGACCATCTGGCGACCATCACGAATTTCGTCGTCACGCCGCTGGCGCTGCTCTCGGGCACCTTCTATTCGATCGACCGCCTGCCGGAATCGGTACAGGGCATCGCGCAGTACAATCCGATCTTCTTCCTGATCGACGGCTTTCGCCACGCCACGATCGGTGTCGGCGATGCCCATCCGCTGACCGGGGCGATCGCGGTCGGGGTGATCGACGCGGCGCTCGCGGTCTTCGTCTACCTGCTCGTCCGCCGAGGCTACAATCTGCGCGCCTGAGCGCCGCTTGACAGGGGCCCGAAGCGCCCCGATAGTGTCGCGCTTTCCGGCATTTCGGGGGGCTTGAGGGAGTCTCTCCGACCCGGCAGGGAGACTCCAGTGGAATCAGCCGTATTGCCCACCTATGCCCGCGCTCCGCTCTCGTTCGAACGGGGCGAGGGCGCCTATCTTTTCGACGAGGACGGCCGCCGCTATCTCGATTTCGGCGCCGGCATCGCCGTCTGCGCGCTCGGCCACGCGCATCCTCATCTGGTCGCGGCGCTGACCGAACAGGGCAGCAAGCTGTGGCACAACTCCAACGTGTTCCAGATTCCCGGCCAGGAAAAGCTCGCCCGACGGCTGACCGAGCGCTGCGCGCTGGACGCCGCCTTCTTCACGAATTCGGGCGTCGAGGCGCTCGAATGCGCGTTCAAGATCGCGCGCCGCTACCAGTATGAGCAGGGCCGGCCGGAACGCTATCGCATCCTCACCTTCGACGGCGCCTTCCATGGCCGCACGCTCGCCGGCATCGCGGCCGGCGGCCAGGACAAGCTTCTGAAGGGCTTCGGGCCGAAGGTCGACGGCTTCGACCAGTCGCCGTTCGGCGACCTGGCGGCGGCCAAGGCGGCGATCGGGCCGGAAACCGCGGCGATCCTGGTCGAGCCAATCCAGGGCGAGGGCGGCATCCGGGTTGCCGATCCGGCCTTCCTGAAGGGCCTTCGTGCGCTCTGCGACGAGCACGACCTGCTGCTGATGTATGACGAGGTGCAGTGCGGCATGGGGCGCACGGGCAAGCTTTTCGCCCATGAATGGTCCGGCGCCGCGCCCGACGTCATGGCGCTTGCCAAGGGCATCGGCGGCGGCTTCCCGCTCGGCGCCTGTCTCGCGGTCGAGAAGGCGGCGAAGGTCATGACGCCCGGAACGCACGGGACCACCTATGGCGGCAACCCGCTGGCGATGGCGGTCGGCAACGCGGTTCTCGACGTCATGCTGGCCGACGGCTTCCTGGAGACCGTCGAGCGGCGCGCCAACCACCTTCGGCAGCAGCTGTCGGGCCTCGTCGACCGGCACCCGACGATCCTCGAGGAACTGCGCGGCCAGGGCCTGATGCTCGGCCTCAAATGCCGGGTGCCGAACGGCGACCTGGTGACGGCGCTCCGCGAGCACGGGATGCTCGCGATCCCGGGCGGCGATAATGTGGTCCGCCTGATCCCGCCGCTGATCATCAACGAGAGCCACATCGCCGAGGCGCTGGAAACGCTCGATGAGGCGTGCCGGGAGCTGGAAGGGTGAGTGGTCCGAGGCACTTTCTCGATCTCAACCGTATCGACGCGCCGTCGCTACGCGGCATCGTCGATACGGCGGCGACCGTGAAGCGCGCGCGCGCCGGCTTCTCGCAGGGCACGCGCGACGCCGGCCGGCCGCTCGACGGCAAGCTGCTGGCGATGATCTTCGAGTTTCCCTCGACCCGGACCCGTGTCTCCTTCGACGTTGCCATGCGCCAACTCGGCGGCGAGACACTGATCCTGAAAAGCGACGAGATGCAGCTCGGCCGCGGCGAAACGGTGGCCGACACGGCGCGCGTCCTCTCGCGCTACGTCGACGCGATCATGATCCGCACCGACAGCCATGCGAAGCTGACCGAACTGGCCGAGCATGCGACGGTGCCGGTGATCAACGGCCTGACCGACCGCTCCCATCCCTGCCAGCTTATCGCCGACGTGATGACCTTCGAGGAACATCGCGGCGGGATCGCCGGCAAGGTTGTCACCTGGGCCGGCGACGGCAACAACATGGTCAATTCCTGGGTCCATGCCGCCGGCCGCTTCGATTTCGAGCTTCGCCTCGCCTGCCCGCCGGAATGCGCGCCCGATCCGCGCGCGCTCGATTGGGCGAAGGAGAACGGTGCCCGCGTCGTCGTCTATGACGACCCCTTCGCGGCGGTCGCCGGCGCCGATTGCGTGGTCACCGATACCTGGGTCTCGATGGGCGAGGAGGCGGCCAACCGCCACAACGCCCTCAAGCCCTATCAGGTCAACGAGGCGCTGATGGCGGCGGCGGCCAGGGAAGCGATCTTCATGCATTGCCTGCCGGCACATCGCGGAGAGGAAGTGACCGATGCGGTCATGGACGGTCCGCGTTCGGTGGTCTTCGACGAGGCCGAGAACCGGTTGCATGCCCAGAAGGCGATCCTGCTGTACTGCCTCGACCGGTAATCCCGCACACCCTGACCCCCGACCGGGCGCCCGCTGCCCGGGTCGCGAGCGGATGAGAGCATGAGCGATCGCATCGCAACCGACGACATGATCCGGCCCTTTCAGCTCGAGAGCGGCGATGTCCGGGGCCGCCTGATCCGGCTCGGCGGTGACCTCGACAGGATGCTGACGCGGCACGACTATCCGGCACCGGTCGCCGCCCTGCTCGGCGAGGCGGTCATGCTGGCGGCCCTGCTCGCCTCCGTGGTCAAGGAAGGCGGGATCTTCTCCGTCCAGGCCCAGGGCGAGGGGCCGGTGCGCTTCCTGGTCGCGGACTATCGGGACGGCGGCGCCCTTCGCGGCTATGCCAGCTTCGACGCGGATGCGGTCGCCGAGGCGCTGGAAGCCGGGGGCGGTTCGTCGAAGGTGCCGAAGCTGTTCGGGCGCGGGCATCTGTCGTTCACGGTCGATCGGGGCGAGGAGGCGGAGCCCGGTGAGGCGCCGCGCTATCAGGGCATCGTGGAGCTTGCCGGCGACACGCTGGCCGAATGCGCGCAGCGCTATTTCCTGCAGTCCGAGCAGATCGAGACCGCCCTCAAGCTCGCCGTGGCGCCGGTGGTCGACGGCGACGGGAACACGCGATGGCGGGGTGGCGGCCTGCTTCTGCAGCGCCTGCCCGGCGAGGCCCACGATGAGGCGGAGCGCGACGAGGCTTGGCTCGAGGCGCTGGTTCTGGCAGGGACCGCGACCGCCGGCGAGCTGACCGACCCGACGCTGGACGGTGACAGTCTTCTCTACCGCCTGTTCCACGAACCCGGCATCCGCGTTTTCCCCGAGACGCCACTCCGGGAACGATGCACCTGCGGCGCCGAACGGGTGCGCATGGTGCTGGGTTCGTTCCCGCCGGCGGAGATCGTCGAGATGGAAGTGAATGGGCAGATCGAGGTGAAATGCGAATTCTGCGGCCGGCGCTACGATTTCCCGCTGTCGGAGTTCGAAGGGAATGGCGACGGGGATGGCGGTGCAGCTTGAACCGGCCGTCGGTTCTCTGTTAATGCCTGTGTGATCGGACCCTGAAACGCGCGGAATCCCTGACCATGATTCGGAAGCTCGCCCTGTCGATCCTGGCCGTTGCCGGCCTCGCACTGGCCGCCTGTTCGACGCCGCCGAAAGAACCGGTCTTCCCGGATATCACCTTCGCCCACAAGCCGCAGATCCGTCTCGCGGTCAGCGCGATCACGGTTCGCGAAAGCTATCTCCCGCCGCTCAAGGCGCCCAATGTCGAGCATGAATTCCCGGTGACGATCTCGCAGGCGGCGCGCCGCTGGATCGCCGACCGGCTGGTTGCCGTCGGCGGCCCGGGCGTGGCGACCGTCGATATCGTGCAGGCGAGCGCGGTCGAGACCGAGCTGCCGAAACAGGGCGGGGTCAAGGGCCTGGTCACCAAGCAGCAGGCACAGCAGTATGACGCCACGCTCAAGGTCGAGATCACCGTCCAGGAGCCTTCGGGCGCCGGCGGTTTCGCCGCGGCGGAAACCGTGCGCACCATCAGCGTGCCGGAGAACATCACCCTGAACGAGCGCGACAAGGCCTATTACCGGCTGACCGAGGGCGTGATGAACGATTTTGACATGGTGATGGAGGACAAGATCCGGCAGTTCCTCGGCGCCTATATCCGTTGACCGGACGTCCTCCGCCGCCGCTTCCGATCAAATCGCGAGCGGCAGGCTTTCGATGCCGCGAAAGCGGATGCGGTTGCCGAGCTTGGCCGGACCGGTCGCCCTGAGCCCCGGAAAGCGCGCCGTGATCCGCGAGATGGCAACCCGGCCCTCGATCCGGGCCAGCGTGTTGCCGGCGCAGATATGGATGCCGACACCGAACGCGAGATGACGGTTCGGCTTCCGCTCGATATCGAAGCGCTCAGGCGCGGGGAACTGTGTCCCGTCGCGGTTCGCCGCGCCGATCATCAGATGCACGACGGCGCCTGCCGGAACCGGCTGGCCGCCAAGCGTGACGTCGCGGACCGCGCGCCGGTTGTTGATCTGGATCGGCGACTGGTAGCGCAGAACCTCCTCCACGCAGCCCTGGGCACGGCCCGGATCGGCACGCAGCCGGGCTGCCTGTTCGGGGTGCCGCAGCAGTTCGTGGATGCCGTGCGCCAGCATGTTGGTCGAGGTCTCGTGGCCGGCATTGAGCAGGAAGATGCACTGGTGCAGCAGTTCGAGCTCGGTCAGCCGCTCGCCGTCCGCCTCGGCCTCGATCAGCGCCGTCAGCACCTCGCCGGAGCGGCCGTCGGTCGGATTGCGGCGCCGGAAGGCGACCAGTTCGCGCAGGTAGCGCTTGAAATCCTCGACCGCGCCGCAGCCCTCCGCGAAGGCGGCCGCGCTCAGCGTCGGTTCGAGCCCGCCCAGGATCGCCTGGGCCCAGTCGCGGATGCGCGCCCGGTCCGGGGCCGGCACGCCGAGCATGTCGCAGATCACGTCGACCGGCAGGCGCCAGGCGAAATCGGTGACCGCGTCGATCGCGCCGGCCTCCTCGAAATGGTCGAGATAGCCGTCGACCAGCGCCTCGACGCGCGGCTCCAGCACGGCGAGCGCTTTCGGCGTGAAGGCCGCCTGGAAGAGCCGGCGGATCCGCGTATGGTCCGGCGGGTCGCGGAACACGAGGCTGGTCGTGTGATGCTCGTAAAGCGGGCTGTCGCCGAACTTCGGCTTGAAGTCGAGTTTCTTGTCGGAGCTCCAGTTCGCCGGGTCGCGATAGACCGCGACGCAATCGTCGTAGCGGGTCAGCAGGTAGGAGCCGTCGCCCATGCGGTGGATCGGCGATTGCTCGCGGAGCGCGGCGAAATAGCGGTAGGGATCGGCGATGAAGTCGCCCGGCAGGGCGCGCAGGTCGAAGCCGCCGACATCCGGCGCCGGCTGCCCGGCCCGGTCGTCATCGTCGTTCGCCGCGTCCTCGCGCATTCGTTGCCTCTCCCCTTGCTCGGGCCTCCGAACGCCGTGTCACAGCTGGCCCGGGCCGTCAGTTCTCCCGCACATGTTCGGCCAGCCGCCGCATGAAACGGTCGCAGGCGGCGATCTGGTCGAGCGCGATCCATTCGTTCGGCTTGTGCGCCTCGCGGATGTTGCCCGGGCCGCAGACCACAGTCGAGGAGCCGGTGCCCTGGAAGAGCCCGCCCTCGGTGGCGTAGGACACGACCTCGGTATCGTTGCGCCCGGCGAGCCGCTTGACCAGTGCCTCGGCCGGCGAGTCCGTCTCCGGGCGCAACGGGGTCACCGTGGCGCGCGTCTCCGACACGATCTCGGCGCCCGGATGGATGGCGCGCATGCGCGGCAGCAGAACCTGCTCGGCATAGTCGTCGAAACGGCGCCGGATGGTCGGTCCGTCATCCTCCGGAATGCTCCGGCAATCCCACTGGAAGGTGCATTCGCGGGGAATGATGTTGCGTGCCGTGCCGCCCTTGATGGTGCCGACATTGATCGTCGTGTAGGGCGGTACGAAGGGGCTGTCGGCGGGCGCGCCGGCGATCAGTTCCTCCTGCGTCCGGCCCAGCCAGGCGACCAGCTCGGCCGCGTAGGCGATGGCGTTGACGCCGGTCTGCGGGGCCGAGGAGTGGGCCTCGAGCCCGCGCACCGTCGTGTTGGTCGCCATCGTCCCCTTGTGCGCGTTCACCACCTTCATCTCGGTCGGTTCGCCGACGATGACGATCTCTGGCACCGGGCCGTCATGCTCGATATGACGGATGACGCCATGGACGCCGACGCAGCCGATTTCCTCGTCATAGGAGAAGGCGAAGCGGACCGGGGTCTTGAGCGGCCGTTTCACCAGTTCCGGGACGAGCGCC
This sequence comes from Oceanibacterium hippocampi, assembly GCF_900172325.1. Classification (GTDB taxonomy): domain Bacteria; phylum Pseudomonadota; class Alphaproteobacteria; order Sneathiellales; family Sneathiellaceae; genus Oceanibacterium; species Oceanibacterium hippocampi. The sequence goes on from NZ_FWFR01000001.1 coordinate 816,190, forward strand.
AGCGAGCAGGCGATGAAGCTCTTCATGTCGGCGGTGCCGCGGCCGAACAGCCGGCCGTCGCGCTCGACCACGGTGAACGGGTCGCTGTCCCAGGGCTGGCCCTCGACCGGAACCACGTCGCTGTGGCCGGAGAGCACGATCCCGCCCTTGTCGGCCGGGCCGACGACGGCATAGAGATTGGCCTTCTGCCCGGTCTCGTCCGGGATCAGCCGGGACTCGATCCCGAAGCCGGACAGATAGTCGGCCACCCACTCGATCAGTTGAAGGTTGGACCGGAAACTGGTGGTGTCGAATCCGACGAGGGTTTCGACGAGCTGTCGCGAGGTGAGTGCGGTTGCCAAGGGAAAAACCTTCTTGAAATACGCGGAATACGCTTTCCGGCAGGGTAATGCCCGGCCGGGGCCCCGTCCAGCCGTCAGCCACACGGTATCGGGTTTCGATCGCGGGAGTGTTTGCAAAGGTGTGATCCCGATTGCTTTCCAGTCTTGCCGGGTCATATGGTTGCGCATGGATCAATCGATTGACCTAAAGTCAGCCCGGGACACGCGCGAGCGCCTGATACTGGGCGCGCTCGGGTTGTTCGCGGGGCGCGGCTTCGAGGCCACCTCGACGCGGGAACTGGCCCGCGCCGCGCACGTCAACCTGTCGGCAATCGCCTATCATTTCGGTGGAAAGGAAGGGCTCTACGCCGCCGTCGTCGAGCGCGTGATCGAAGACATGGCGCCGAACCGCGAGGGGCTGGCCCACTTCATCCGTTCGGGGCTCGACGAGGCCGCAGGCGACCCGGCCCGGCTCGCCGAACTGGCACGGCAGGTCGTGCGGCTGATCATCCGGACCATCTCGACGATGCCCGGCCATCGCATCCGGATGCAGCTCCTCTATCACGAGATCCAGCAGCCGTCGGACCATTTCGCGGCGATCCGGGAGCGTCATTTCGCGCCCCTGCAACGGACCGTCGGCGCCCTCGTCGCCGCCGCGACCGGGCTCGACCCGGCCGACGAGCGGACTCGGATCCAGGCCCATATGACCATGATGCTCTGCGTCCAGTTCGTCTTGAACACCAACCTCGTGCAGGCCAGCCTCGGCTGGAAAAGCCACGGCGAGGCGGAATTCGAGAAGCTCGCCGGGATCGCCGGCGACTGGGTCGTCCGCGCGCTCGGCCTCGAGTATGCGGCCGCGACCTGGCCGGAGGACGTCTGATGGGCCGGCTCTCGACGACCCTGAAGATCATTCTGCCGGTCGGGTTGCTGGTCGTCGCGGTTGCCGTCTTCGTGGCGCTGAAGGAAACCCGGCCGGTCGCCGAGCCTGCCCCGCGGCTGGAACGCAGCTGGCCGATCGCCGTGGCGACAGTCTCGATTGGTGACGAACAGCCGACGCAGCGCGTCTTCGGGACGGTCGTCTCCGGGCGTACCGTGTCGATGCGGTCTTTGGTCGCCGGCGAGGTCGTGGCGGTCGGCGAGAATTTCCGGAACGGCGGGATCGTTGCCAGGGGCGAGATGCTGATCGAGATCGATCCCTTCGAATACCGGATCGCCTTGCGGGAGATCCGCGCGCAGCTCGCCGAGGCGCGCGCGCGACTTGTCGAATTGCGCGCCCGCCGGGACATGGAGAAGGCGGCGCTGGCGCGCGAGCGCGAGATGCTCGGCCTCGACGAGCGCCAGCTTGCCCGCTCCGAGGAGCTGTTCAGGCGGGGCAACGTCTCCGAGCGCGCACTCGACGATTCGCGGATGGCGCTGGCGCGGATGCGCCAGGGGGTTTCCGGCCGCGAATTCTCGGTCACCGCCGAGAGCGCCCGGGTCGCCCAGCAGGAGGCGACGATCGAGCGCCTTGAGGCGGAGGAAGCGCGCGTCGCCCGCGACCTCGAGCGGACCCGGCTGGTTGCGCCCTACAACGGTTTCCTGCGCGGGATCCAGGCCGAGATGGGCCGCCGCCTCGGCGTCAACGACGCGGTTGCCGAACTGATCGATGCGGACAGCCTTGAAGTCGCGGTCCGCCTTTCGGATGCGCAATATGGCCGCGTCTACGGCTCGCCGGAGGGGCTGATCGGACGTCCTGTGCAGGTGATCTGGCAGGCCGGCCGGGTTGCGCTGACCCATGCCGCGCGGATCGAGCGGGTCGGCGCCGCGGTCGAGGCAGCCAGCGGCGGCATCGAGATCTATGCCCGGCTCGCCGACAGCAACGCGGCGAGCCCGCTCCGGCCGGGCAACTTCGTCGAGGTCCGGATGTCGGACCAGGTCTATGCGGACGTCGCCCGGCTGCCGGAAAGCGCGCTGCACGAGGGCGACAGGGTCTATGTCGTCCGTGACGGCCGGCTCGAGCCGCGCGACGTCACGGTCGTCGCGCGAATGGGCGACGACATGCTGGTCCGGGGCGCCCTCGATGACGGCGACCAGGTGGCGGTCACCCGCTTTACCGGCATCGGCCCGGGCCTCAAGGTCGAGATCCTCGCGCCATGAACCCGCTCTCCGTCGTCCGGCTGTTCGTCCATCACCGGACCGCGGCGAACCTGCTGATGATCCTGATGATCGTGGCCGGCCTGTTCGCGCTGCTCAGGCTCAACACCCAGTTCTTCCCGACCTTCTCGATCGATATCGTCTCGGTCACCGTGCCCTGGCCGGGCGCCAGCGCCGCCGATGTCGACGGCAACATCATCGCCGCCATCGAGCCGGAGGTCCGCTTCCTCGATTCGGTCCGCAAGGTGACCTCCTACGCGGCCGAGGGCCAGGGCACCGTGGTCATCGAGTTCGAACCCGGCAGCGACATGCAGGCCGCGCTCTCGGATGTCGAGCAGGCGGTCGCGCGGGTCACCACCCTGCCGGACGAGAGCGAGCGGCCGATCATCAAGCGGGTCATCGCCTATGACACGATCGCCCGGCTGGTCGTCTCCGGGCCGTTCTCCGAGAGCGCGCTCAAGAGCTTCGCCAAGGAGATCCGCGACGAGCTGCTGGACCGGGGGATCGACAAGATCGACCTGGTCGGCGCGCGTGACGAGGAAATCTGGATCGAGATCGACGAAGGCGAGCTGCGCCGCCTGGACCTGACCCTCGACGATGTCGGCCGGCGCGTCGGCTCGATCTCGCAGGACCTGCCGCTCGGCACGGTGGGCGGACCGGTCGAGAAGCAGCTCCGCAGCCTCGGCGAGGTCGAGGCGGCCGATCTGCTCGGTGCGGTCGAGATCCGTTCGGGGCCGACCGGCGAGCGGGTCCTGTTGCGCGACGTCGCCCGCATGAGCGAGGCCTTCGACAAGGACGCCCCGGTCGCCAGGCGCCTGCACGATCCGGCGATCGAGCTGCATATCCGGCGCGCCTCGGCGACCGACGCGCTGGTCGCCCAGCGAACGATGCAGGACTACATGGCCGAGAAGGCGGGGACCTGGCCGGAGACGCTGCGGGTCGAGATGTTCGACGTCATGGCCAACCTGATCCGCGATCGCATCGAGCTCCTTCTGCGCAATGGCGTCTCCGGACTGATCCTCGTCCTCGGCGTGCTGTTCGTCTTCCTGAACGGCTGGGTCGCCTTCTGGGTCGCGGCCGGCATTCCCGTGGCGATGCTGGCGACAGCGGCGGTGATGCTGGCGACCGGGCAGAGCATCAACATGGTCAGCCTGTTCGCGATGATCATGACCCTCGGCGTGATTGTCGACGACGCGATCGTGGTCGCCGAGCACGGCTCGTCGCGGCGCGCCCTCGGCCTGTCGCCCGGCGAGGCGGCCGAGGAGGGGGCGACCCGGATGCTTGCGCCGGTGGTCGCCTCGTCGCTGACCACGATCGCGACCTTCCTGCCGATCCTGCTGGTTTCCGACATCATCGGCCAGATCATCGCCGCGATCCCCTATGTCGTGGTCGCGACGCTCATCGCCAGCCTCGTCGAATGCTTCCTGATCCTGCCGGGTCACATGCGTCATGCGCTGTCCGGCCAGGGACTGCGCGACAGCCGGCTCCGGCAATGGTTCAACCGTCATTTCGATGCCTTCCGGGACGGTCCCTTCGTTCGCGCGGTCGGTTTCGTGGTGCGCTGGCGGTATGCCTCGGCGGCCGGCGCGCTCGGACTGCTGATCGTCGCCGCCGGGCTGATCGTGGGCGGGCGGGTGCCGTTCACCTTCTTCCCCTCGCCGGAGAGCGATACGGTCAATGCCAACATCCTGTTCGCCCCGGGCACGCCCAGGGAGACAACGACGGCGATGATCGAGGAGCTGGAACGCGCGCTCCACGTCGCCGAGGAGAAGCTGACGGACGGCGCCGGCGGGCTCGTGCTGATGGCCTTCGGCAAGTCGGGGATCAGCCAGGGAGACGACTTCTCCTCGGTCCGGGGCGGCAACCGGGGCGGCGTCCATGTCGAGCTTGCCCCCTCCGACCATCGCGACATCCGCACCGCCGAGTTCATCGAGGCCTGGCGGGCGGAGATCCGGCCGCTGCCGGGGCTGCAGCGGCTCGCCCTCATCGAGCGGTCGGGCGGCCCGCCGGGGCGGGAGGTCGACATCAGGCTCTCGGGCGCCTCGAGCGACGTCCTGAAACAGGCCGCCGAGGCGGTCAAGGACGCGCTGGGCCGGTATCCCGGGATCAGCGATATCGAGGACGACCTGCCCTACGGCAAGCAGGAACTGCTGCTCGAACTCACGCCGCGCGGGCTCGCCCTCGGCTTCACCACCGACAGCGTCAGCCGGCAGGTCCGGGCCGCCTTCGAGGGGACGATCGCGCGCAAGTTCGCCCGCGGCGACGAAGAGGTCACGATCCGCCTCAAGTATCCGCGCGAGCAGGCGACGCTTGCCGCGATGGACCGTCTCTACCTGAAGAGCCCGACCGGCGCCGAGGTGCCGCTGACCGAGGCGGTGCGGTTCAACGAGCGGATCGGGTTCGACCGCATCCGGCGCGAGGACGGCCACCGCGAGGTCGCGGTCACGGCCGAGGTCGACGAGGATCGCGCCGATGCCAACCAGGTGCTGGCGAGCCTCGCGGCCGACGACCTGCCGCGAATCGCCGGCGATCTGGGGATCGACTATTCCTTCGCCGGCAAGGCGGAGGAGCAGGAACGGACCTTCGGCGACATGAAGTTCGGCGCGATGATCGGGCTTGCCGCGATCTACATCATTCTTGCCTGGGTCTTCTCGTCCTACGGCCGGCCCTTCGTCGTGATGTCGATCATTCCGTTCGGCTTCGTCGGCGCCGTCGTCGGCCATATGGTGCTCGGTTACGCGGTGACAGTGCTCAGCCTGGTCGCGCTGCTCGGCCTCGCCGGCATCCTGGTCAACGATTCGATCATCCTTGTCTCGACCATCGACGAGCGTATCTCGCGGGGCGAGCGGGTTCGCGACGCCATCGTCCAGGGTACCGCCGACCGCCTCCGGGCGGTGCTGCTGACCTCGCTGACGACGATCGGCGGGCTGGCGCCACTGCTGTTCGAGACCAGCCTGCAGGCGCGCTTCCTGATCCCGATGGCGATCACCATGGTCTTCGGCCTGATGACGGCGACCCTTCTGGTGCTGTTTCTCGTGCCGGCGCTGACCCATATCGCCGAGGATATCGGCGGCCTGTTCCGTGGCGCCCGCGTCGCGCGCCGGCAACCCGACGCCGGTCGCGCCGCCTGATCAGATCTGCCAGAAGCGGCGGGTGAACAGCACCAGCACCGTGAACAGTTCCAGCCGGCCGATCAGCATCCCGCCCGACAGCAACCACTTCGCCGTATCCGGCAGCGGCTGGAAGTTGCCGGACGGACCGATGATGTCGCCGAGGCCGGGCCCGACATTGGCGATCGCCGTCGCCGCACCCGATACCGCGGTGACGAAATCGAGGCCGAGCGCGGTCAGCGCCAGGGTCAGCAGGCTGAAGGACAGCAGGAAGAGAAACAGGAAGCTCATCACCGATTCGATGGCGGTATCCGGCAGCGGCCGCCCGTTGTAATGCGGGATGACGATGCGGTTCGGTTGCCAGAGCTGAAGCATCTGCATGCGGGCGGTCTCGAAGATGACCTGGAAGCGGAAGATCTTGATGCCGCAGCTCGTCGAGCCGGCGCAACCGCCGATGAACATGATGAAGAAGAAGGCGCAGACGGCGAAGCCGCCCCACAGGCCGTAGTCTGTCGTCGCGTAGCCGGTGCCGGTCATCACCGACGTGACGTTGAAGGCCGCGTAGCGCAACGCGTCCGCCACCCCGGTTCCGTGGCGGAGTATCTGCAGCAGTGCCATCGCGGCGATGAAGAGGCCGAGGATGCCGAGAAACCAGCGGACCTGGCTGTCGCGGAGCAGGGCGACCGGCTGGCCCTGCACGGCCCGGAAATAGAGCAGGAAGGGCAGCGCGCCGAGCGCCATGAAGAGCGTGACGATCCAGTCGATGGCGGCACTGTCGAAATGGCCGATCGAGAGATCGTGGGTCGAGAAGCCGGCGGTCGAGATCGCCGTCATGCTGTGCGCGACGGCGTCGAACACCGACATGCCGGCGAGCCACAGGCTGATCGCGCAGGTGATCGTGAGCAGAAGGTAGATCGAACCGATGGCGGCCACGATCTGGGTCGTGCGCGGCATGACCTTGTCGGGCGAGTTCTCGGAACTTTCCATCCGGAAAAGCTGCATGCCGCCGACCTGCAGGATCGGCAGCACGGCGATTGCCATGACGACGACGCCGACGCCGCCCAGCCATTGCAGCAGGGCCCGCCAGATCAGCAGGCCCGGCGGCGCGCCGTCGAGCCCGGTGATGACGGTCGCCCCGGTCGTCGTCAGCCCGGACATCGCCTCGAAGAAGGCGTCCGTGTAGCTCATGTTCAGTTCGGAGAAGTTGAACGGGACGGCGGCGAAGGCCGGCAGGATGATCCAGACGACCGTGGTCAGGATGAAGGCTTCGCGTAGGCCAACCTCGGTAAGCTCGGCCCTGTTGGAGAGAAAGAGCCCGATGCCGACGAACACGGTGACGATCGCGCTGCCGGCGAAGACCTGCCAGTCGGCATGGCCGGCAAACAGGTCGACGATCGCCGGGATCATCATGAACACGCCCAGCGTCGCGACCAGCAGTCCGGCCACCATCAGAACGGGGCGATAGTCGATCACGTCGGTTGGTACTCCCACCGCCATCCTCGCGGGTGGCTGGGATCATCGGCGCTCGGACGACGCATGTCCATGCGGGATTGGTTGCCGTCCGTTGCCGGACGCGACCGGCATGCTCAGCCGGTCGAGGTGCCGATCATGGTGAGCAGCTCGCGGCGCGTGGTCGGATCGTCGCGGAACGCGCCCAGCATGCAGCTGGTCACCATCGAGACGCCGTCCTTGTGGACGCCGCGCGTCGACATGCACTGATGCTCGGATTCAAGGACGACCGCGACGCCGCGCGGCGTCAGCGCCTCCTGGATCGTCTGGGCGATCTGCGCGGTCAGCTTTTCCTGGATCTGCAGGCGCTTGGCAAAGGCGTCGACGACGCGGGCGAGCTTGGAGATACCGACCACCCGGTCGCTCGGCAGGTAGGCGACATGGGCCCGGCCGATGATCGGCAGCATGTGGTGCTCGCAATAACTCTCGAAGCGGATATCGCGGAGCAGGATGACCTCGTCATAGCCTTCGACATCCTCGAAGGTCCGCTCCAGATAGGTGGCGGGATTCTGGTCGTAGCCGGCGAAGAATTCCTCGTAGGCGCGGACGACGCGGTCGGGCGTGCCGATCAGGCCTTCGCGGTTCGGGTCGTCGCCGGCCCAGCGCAGAAGCGTTCGAACGGCTTCCTCGGCCTGCTGCCGGCTCGGTCGTTTGATCGCGGTCGAGCCGCTTTCTGCGCTGCTTTCGGCCAGGGCCTGGGAATTGGGAGAATCCAACACGCTCGCTCCTACTCCGGATGTCGTAATACCCGGCCGGCAACGAGCAGACAGGGCGAAAAGCAATATGGTGTAAGGAAATCCGGAGGCAACCGCAACTTGCACCGGGTCAGTGGACGGCGGAGCCCTCGTGCGGACTGTCGAGCGAAAAGGCCGGAATCGCGACCTCGAAGACCTCGCCGACGGCGTTGGTCATCTCGTAGGCGCCGACCATGATCCCGGACGGCGTCGAGAGCGGCGTGCCGCTGGTATATTCGAAACTGCCGCCCGGCTCCAGGATCGGTTGCTCGCCGACGACGCCGGCGCCGCGGACCTCCTGGACCTGGCCTCGGGCATCGGTGATCTTCCAGTGACGGTTGAGCAGGGTGACCGTTTCGGTGCCGTTGTTCTCGATCCGCACCTGGTAGGCCCAGACATAATAGTCGTCGTCCGGTTCCGATTGATCCTCGAGGAAGACCGGTCTCACGCAGACCCGGATATGCCGGGTTTCCTTGTCGTAGGTGCCAGTGTCGGTCATCGAACGATCATCACGCCATCTGCTCTGCCGGCCAGGGGCAGGCCGACCCGTTCGGCGGAGTATCGCGATCGCCCGGTGGGTTGTCCAGAGACGGCGCGCTCAGCCGTCGCGCTCCGGAAGGGCGGCGTACCAGAGCTCGACCCGGCGGTTGGCCGGCTCGACCGCGCCATCCGCCGTCGCCACCCTCGGCCGGCTCTCGCCCAGCGCCTCGATCCGGATGCGGGCCGGGTCGGCACCGCGATCGCGGAGATAGTCGGCGACCGCCTCGGCCCGCTTCAGGCTGAGCCAGAAATTGTAGCTCGGCAATCCGGCACTGTCGCTGTGGCCCTGGATCAGCAGCGTCCGGCCGTCGACCCCGGCGCCGCCGAGCGGCAGTTCATCGAGGTTGCGCATGGCGCCGGCGTCGAGCTCCCGGCTGTCGAAGTCGAAATGCACGAGACGCCGCGGCGTATCCGGTGTCGGCAGATGGGCGGTCGCCGGGCCGGCGGCGGTCAGGATCGCGGTCAGGCCGTCACGGCAATAGGCGATATCGGCGCTTTGCCAGTTCTCCTCCTGCTGCTCGATCCAGCAATCGAAGAGCACCTGGGCCCGCGCCGCGCCGCCCGGGTCGCGCTCGCGGGCGCCGCCGTCGAGCCAGCGCAGGAGGGTCTCGCGCCGGGCGGCGATCAGGGTCCGCTGGGCGGCCGGCAGACTCCAGTCGGCGAGCGCCTCCGGTCCCGGCCGCTGGCCGCTCGCCGCGCTCAGGCCCTTGGCCGCGAAATAGGCCTGGTCGGGCCAGTCCTGTTGTGCCAGTTCGAGTTCGGCGAAGGCGAGATACTCGCGCGCCAGCGCTGCGTCGAACCCACCTGCCGCATCGCCGCCGCCGGACGCGCTCCGGCGCAGCGCATCGATGTTGGCGGTGGTGCAGGCCCCGATGCCGAGGATCAGCACCAGGGCCAGTGCACTGCCCGTGAGGAGTTTCCGCGTTGCCATGATCGAGCCTCCCGTCGTCGAACCGGGAGCGAACGTCGCAGGACAACAGGGCGGTCTCGGGTCGCCTTCGTGGTTCTTTCGGGGCGGCGCGGGGACGAATTGTGGCGGTCAGCCGCCGAGCGCCTGGTCCAGGTCCTCGATCAGGTCTTCCGCGTCCTCGAGCCCGACCGACAGGCGCACGAGTCCGTCGGAGATGCCGAGACGGGCCCGTTCCTCCGGCGTCAGACGCTGGTGCGTCGTTGTCGCCGGATGCGTCACCAGACTCTTCGCGTCGCCCAGGTTGTTGCTGATATCGATCAGCCCGAGGCGGTCGAGAAAGGCGAAGGCACCGGCCTTGCCGCCGGTGACCTCGATGGCGACCATCGTCCCGCCGGCGGACATCTGGCGCGCCGCCAGGTCGGCCTGCGGGTGGTCCGGATCGCCGGCGTAGAGCACCCGGGCGACGCCCTTGTGTCCCTTCAGGAAGGCCGCGACCCGGGCGGCGTTCTGGCAATGCCGTGCGACCCGCAGGTCGAGCGTCTCGAGGCCCTTCAGCATCAGCCAGGCATTGAACGGGCTGATCGCCGGTCCGGTGTGGCGCAGGAAGGACTTCAGGTGGGTTTCGCAGAATTCCTCGGAGGCGAGGATGATCCCGCCGAGCGCCCGGCCTTGGCCGTCGATATGCTTGGTCGCGGAATAGACCACGACATCGGCGCCGAGCGCCAGCGGGCGCTGCAGCATCGGGGTCGCGAAGACATTGTCGACGACCAGCCGCGCGCCGACGCTGTGGACGATCTCGGCGACGGCCGGGATGTCGATGATCTCGAGCATCGGGTTGGAGGGCGTCTCGATGAAGGCGGCGACGGTTTCCGGCCGGACCGCGCGGCGCCACTGGTCGAGGTCGGTGCCGTCGACCAGCGTCGTCTCGACGCCGAAGCGGGGCAGCAGGTCCTCGACGATATAGAGACAGGAGCCGAACAGCGCCCGGGACGCCACGACATGGTCGCCGGCCCTGACCTGCGAGAGCAGGGCGGCGTTGACCGCGGCCATGCCGCTCGCCGTCGCGCGGCCGGCCTCGGCACCCTCGAGCAGCGCCATCCGTTCCTCGAACATGGCCACGGTCGGGTTGGCGTAGCGGGAATAGATGAAGCCGGTTTCCTCGCCCTTGAAGCGGGCCTCGGCGGCCTCCGGGCTGTCGTAGACATAGCCCGAGGTCATGAACAGCGCCTCGCTGGTCTCGCCATGCGGCGAACGGTGCGTGCCGCCCCGGATCAGCCGGGTGGCGGGGCGCCAGTTCTGCGCGGCGCGATCTCCGTCGGAAGTCCTGTCGTTCATTTTTCGCTCTCCTTACCGGCGGAGCCTGCGCAAAAAAAATCCCCGACCAATGGGGGTCAGGGAGCGCATGCCCCGACCTTTTAGCGTGTTGTTTTACGTGGCCGCAAGCCGGTCGGCACAAATCACCACGTGGCCGAAGCTTTAGCGGCGCGGGGCCGGATCGTCAAGCGGGACGGCTAGTCCGCTTGCGGCGCGCCGAGTTCGAGGACGGTGCCGCCGGCGGCACGGGCGTCCTCGGCATCATGGGTAACCAGCAGGGTCGGCAGGGCATGGGCCCGGGCATGGTCGAAGACGAAGCGCCGGATCCGGTCGCGGAGCCCGGCGTCGAGGCGCGAGAAGGGCTCGTCGAGCAGGAGCGCGCGCGGCCGCGCCAGAAGCGTCCGCATCAGCGCGACCCGGGCGCGCTGGCCGCCGGAGAGGGTGGCCGGATCGCGCTCGCCGTAGCCGTCCAGTCCGGCATCGTCGAGCGCCGCGGCGATCGCCGCGGCGCGCGCCTTCCGGCCGCGCACGGCGGGATCGAGACCGAAGGCGAGGTTGTCGGCGACGGAGAGATGCGGGAACAGCAGGTCGTCCTGGAACAGGATGCCGACACGCCGGCGTTCCGGCGCGAGGTCGCGAAGCGGGCGGCCGTCCAGCGCGATCTCGCCGCTGGCCCGGAAGGCCGGGTCCAGGGTGCCGCAGATCAGCGCCAGCAGGCTCGATTTTCCGCAGCCGCTCGGCCCCATCAGGGTCACCACGTCGCCCGGCGCGACGGTCAGGTCGAGCGGGCCGAACAGCGCGCGCGGGCCGAGACGGAGCGAGACGCCGCGAAGCTCGAGCGTGTTTGCCGGCATGCCTGTCATGCGGCGGTCCGCATGCCGCGGCGGCGGCGGAAGCACCAGGCCGGGATGATCAGCGCGGCGAGGAAGGCGAGCCCCGGAAGGATCATCTGGACGACCGCGTAGAGCCCGATCAGCCGCCGGTCGCCACCGGCTGCCAGACCGACGGCCTCGGTGGTTACCGTGGTCACCCGGCCGGCCCCGGCGAACAGCGTCGGCAGATACTCGCCGACGGACACGGCGATCCCGATCGCCCCGGCAACGAGGATCGGGCGCAGCAGGAGCGGCAGGCGCAGGCGCCAGAACAGGGCGGCGGGCGAACGGCCGAGCGCCAGCCCGGTGCGGAAATAGCGCGGGTCCAGGTCGCGGTAGGCGCCGCCCAGGGCGAGGAACACATAGGGCAGGACGAACAGGAGATGGCTCCAGGCGACCGCCGGCCAGGTGCCGTCGGCGCCGGCCTGGACGAGCAGGATCTGGATCCCGAACAGGAACGCGACCTGCGGCACCAGCAGCGGCAGATACAGCAGCACGAGGCCGCGCCCGCCGTTCGCATTCGCCGTCGTGCGCCGCTGGCCGGCTTCGAGACTCGCCAGCGCCAGCACCAGCGCTGCCCCGGCGGCGGCGATGGCGATCCCGGCGGTGGTCGCGACATGCCCGCCGAGTGCCGGGCCATGCCGGACGGCGGCGTCTAGGCTCCAGTCGGAGGGCAGCGGGTCCGGATAGCGCCAGCGCCCCGCACCGGCCCAGAGCGCCATGGTGGCGAGACCGGCGGTGGCCGTTCCGAAAACGGTGATCGCTGTCCCGGCCGAGAGCATTGCGCCGAAGCGCCCGGTGCCTCCCCGGCGGCCCGCCATCAGCCGCCGGCGGGCGGCCCGGACAATGACCCGTTCGGCGCCGAGCCAGAGCAGGACCGTGCCGGCGACCAGCAAGAGTTGCAGGATCGCGCCGGCCGATGCCTGGAAACGGAAGGCGAGATCCGGATCGTTGAACCAGCGCACCAGCAGGACCGCGAGGGGCGGCGGGGTCGCCGGGCCAAGGATGATCGCCATGTCGACGGTTGACATCGCGTAGGTGAGCACGGCGAAGACCGGCAAGCGGAGCTGCGGATAGAGCTGCGGGAAGGCGACGGCGCACCAGGCGCGGGCCTTGCCGTAGCCGAAGCCGCGGGCCTGCGCGACCTGGCCTGCGGTCGCCGTCTGGCCGCTGGCCGCCAGCATTATGAGGAAGAGAAAGGGTACTTCCTTCAGGACCAGCCCGCCGATCAGCGCCAGGCCGAGCGGATCCTGCACGATCGTCAGGTCGGGCGGCACGGGCCCGGCGAGCGGCGCCCAGAACAGCCGGAACAGCCAGCCGCTCGGCGCGATCAGGAAAGCGAGTCCGAAGGCGAGTGCCGCATGCGGAACGGAAAGCAGCGGCGCGATCAGCCTGCGAAGGCGCGCGATCAGGCGACTGTCATGCCAGTGGGCGAACAGGGCCGTGACGATGGCGACCGAAAGCAGCGTCGCCGTGAGCCCGGTGCCGAGTGAGAGGCCGACGGCGTTGCCGAGGCCCGGATAGGCGAACAGCGCCTGCCAGGGGGCGAGCGACAGTCGTTCGCCGCCGAGCGCGGGCAGATACCCGAAGGCCGGGCCGAGGGTCCACAACAGGCCGGCGAAGAGCGGGCCGAGAAAGAGCGCGAGCGTGAACGGCGGGACGAAGCGAAGCAGCCCGCCCCGACGTTGCACCGCGGTCAATGGCCGTAACGGCGCTGCCACTCGGCTTCGAGCGCCCCGACCCAGCTCGGATGCGGTTCGGGCAGGCTCGGGGTCAGTTCCTCTGGCGTCAGCGTCGCCGGTCCGAGCTTCAGGTGACGAAATCGGGCCCGTTCCTCGACCGGCAGCGCGGCGACGTCGAGCACGGTGAAATCGCCCCACACGGCGGGGTCCTGCTTGTGCAGCTGGGCCTCCGGCGAGATCAGGAAGTTGGCCACCACCATCGCCCCCTCGCGGGCCGAGGCGTTGAACGGAATGGCCACGAAATGGCTGTTCGAGAGCGTGCCGGCATCGAAGATGAAGGTCCGGGTGCTCTTCGGCAGCAGACCGTTCGCGATGTCGTTGCTGGCGGTTGCCGGGTTGAAGGCCATCGCGATGTCGACCTCCCGGTCGTCGAGCATGCGGCGCAGCCTTGTCGAGCTCTCGGGATAGTTCTTTCCGCCCCGCCAGAGATGCGGCCGCAGTTCGTCCAGGTAGGCCCAGAGCGGCGCGGTGGTCGCCTCGAAGTCGTCGCCGACCGGGCGCAGCAGGCGATCGCGATCGGTCGCGAGTTCGAGCAGCGCCTGCTTCAGGAAGCTCGTGCCGACGAAGTCCGGCGGCTGCGGATAGGTGAAGCGGCCCGGATGGGTGCGTGCCCAGTCGAGCAGGCGCACCGCGCTCTTCGGCGGCGAGGCGAGAACGTCGCGGTCGTACATGAAGATGAAATGGGCCATGCCCCAGGGCGATTCGAAGCCATCGGTCGGAACAGTGAAGTCGAGGATCGTGCTGGGTTTCTCGGCGACGTCGACATAGCGGAAATTCGGCAGCATCTCGGCGAACGGGCCGTACAGGAGACCGTTGCGCTTCATCGCCGCGAAATTCTCGCCGTTGATCCAGATCAGGTCGATCGAGCCGCCGGCGCTGCGCCCGGCCGCCTTCTCCGCCACCACGCGGGCCACGGCCGAACCGGTATCGGTCAGCTTCACATGCTCGACCGTGACGTCGAACTGCTCCTTCACCCGTGCCGCGACCCAGTCGATATAGGCGTTGATCACCGTGTCGCCGCCCCAGGCGTTCCAGTACACGGTCTGGCCCTTTGCCCGCTCGGTCAGCGCCTGCCAGTCCTCGACCGGGGTCGACGACGCGGCCGCGGTCCGGCCGGGCACGATCGCTGCCATCGCGGCGAGCAAGAGGACGAGCGCGGAAAGGGTCGCCATGATACGCGTGTTACAGGTCACAATCTCGGAACTCCGGCAGGATTCGTGTTGCTCCGGCGCACCTTACGCACTTTTGCCGGCCACGGAAATAACGCCGCATCGCGATCCCGTGACCGCCGCCCGCGAGATCGCCGCCGATTGCGGCCCCGCGGCCTATTCCGGCGGGGTCAAGGCGATTTGGGCCTTCCGCCGAAACTGGAGGTCATGCTAAGTAACGGTCGGAGCGCGGGTGTAGCTCAGTGGTAGAGCGTCTGCTTCCCAAGCAGAATGTCGAGGGTTCGATCCCCTTCACCCGCTCCAGCTTCCCGGTATTGCCAGTAGCGCCTTGCGCCGCCGCGTCAGTCCAGGCGACTGACCGGCGCGGCCAGCACGTAGCCGATGCCGCGCACCGTCTTGATCAGTTCGGGCGTGTTCGGGTTCGTCTCGATCTTTTTCCGCAGCCGGCCGATCAGCACGTCGATCGAACGATCGTAAGGCGTCCAGTCGCGCGAGCGGGTCAGGTCCATGAGCTGGTCGCGGCTGAGCGGAATGTTGGCCGATTGCGCCAGGCAGCGCAGCAGGTCGAACTCGCCGCTGGTCAGCGTGATCTCCCGGTCGGCTGCGTCGGCAAGGCGACGGCGTGTCAGGTCGAGCGTCCATTGTCCGAAACCGAGAATGCCGCCGCTTTCCTTCGGCGTCGGGGCGGGCGCGTAGCGCCGCAGCACGCTGCGCATGCGCGCCAGCAGCTCGCGCAGTTCGAAGGGCTTGCCGATATAATCGTCGGCGCCGATCTCGAGCCCGCGAATGCGGTCCATCGGGGTATCGTATGCGGTGATCATGATGACCGGCACTTCCGACCGGCCGCGCAGCGTGCCGAGCAGCTCGATCCCGTCGGCGTCCGGCAGATTGACGTCGAGGAGCATGAAGTCGATATCGTCCTCGTCGAGGCGACGCCACATGTCCCGCGCCGAGGCCGCTTCCACGACCGCCATATCCTCGCTGGACAGGAATGTCGCGACCATCAGGCGCAGATCGGCGTCATCCTCGACGATCAGGACCCGGATGTCTCGCTTCGTCGGATCGGATTGGGTCACGTCGCCGTCTGTCTTCCTGCGCACTTGTGTCTGGCATGGTTGCCCGACACTTGTTGTCAAAAGCTTGCGATCGGGATACCGGGCACGCGAATTCGATACTGGGACAGCGCGGCGCCGCGGAGTTGCGCGGTTCCCGCCTATGTGCCATATCCAGCATATCCAGTCGCGCGTTCCGGGGAAAGGGACAGCCGGGCGCGAATCACCGGACGCCGCTGGCACATGTGGGGTGATGGAACGAATGTTCGCGTCACCTGTTCAGGAGCCGGAAGTTCGCTTCCGGCCACGGTTACGGAGGCCGCCCGAACCGGGGCTGGCGGAGCCGCTGTCTATGTGGTTAGGGTGTGCCCCGGTCCATGATCGGGGCCGTGTCCCGATGGCCTGTTCGATAGCTTTCCGTCGGCACCTCGTATCCGAGTGAACAGTCGTCACGAGTGAGAAAGCCGGGGACATTTCTCTAATGGCCTATACGCAGCATTTCGGCCTGCGCGACGCGCCTTTTGCCGCGTCCACGATGCGTCACAGCCTTCTGGCGCTCGATGCCAACGAGCGCCTCCGGCGATCGATCGGGCGAAGCCTGGCGCGTGCCGGGGCGATCTATCTTCTGGCCGGCGACAGCGCCGCCACCCGGACCGCGCTCCTCCAGGCGCTTGCCGAGGATCGCGACGGCGAATCCAGGCGGATCGTCCTGGATGCCGCCGGCATGGGGTTCGAGGACCTGGTGCACGAGGCGGCCCGCCTGCTCGATTTCCGTGCGCCGGGCAAGTCCGGCACCGACCAGGCGGCCCTGCTCGCCTTCATCATGGCCGAATGCGCGGCGATCCGGCCGCCGTTGATCCTGTTGAACAACGCCGATTGCGCCGCCGACGATCTCTTTCGCGGCCTCGCGCGGATCTTCCCGGCCAGTGGCCCGCGCGAACGCATGCCGCGCGTCGTTCTCGCCGGCGGCGACGCCTTTCCGGCCCGCTTCGAGGCCGCGGCGCCGGGCGACCTGCTGGCCCGCCGGGCGGAAACCTACACGATCGGCCCGCTGTCGATCGTCGAGGCCGAGGAGTTCATCGACAATTGTCTCGAGCAGGTCGGACATAGCAGCGAAGGCCTGTTCGAGCCGCAGGCGATCGTCCGTCTGACCGAGATCGGGGAAGGCCGGCCGGAGGCAATTGCCCGGCATGCCGAGCGGGGCCTCATTGCCGCCAGCGAGCGCGGTGCCCCGCGCGTCGGCGCCGAGCACATCGTGCCGGAACAGGTCGCCGTCCCGCTCCCTCCGGCGACGTCGCCCGCGCCGAAGGCGGAAGCCGCGCCTGCCGCGATACGCCCGGCGGCCGGCGACTTCCATCGTCCCGAGGATCGGCCGGGCCTTCCGCCACGGAAGCAACCGTTGCCGGCGAAACGACGGCGTGGTCTGCTGCTCGCCGCCACCATCCTGCCGCCGCTGGTCGTGGCCGGGCTGGTTCTGGCGGTTCTCACGCGGTCCGGATGGGACATCGACAGGGTCGCGGGCCTGTTCCAGGGCAGCGGTTCGACCGCCGTCAACCCGAGTTCGGCCCAGCCGGCCGCCGACCAGGCGCCGGCACCGGCCGAGGCCGATCCGATGCCAGTCGGTACGGGGCTGGACGTGCCCATGCCCGATCCGGAGGAAGTGCTGCGCCTGCGTGCCGAGACCCTCGAGGGCGCGATCGACGATCTGACGGCCAATCTGGGCGTTGTCATCGGTGAGCGCGACGGACTGTCGGTCCGGCTGCGGACCGTCAAGGAAACCGAGCAGGCACTGCGCAGCGATCTCGAAGCCGCGCGTCAGCGCATCCGTGACCAGGCGGTGGCCTTCGGCACGACGCAGCGGCAGCTTGCCGAGGCAAGGTCGCGGCTCGCCGAAATGGAGAGCAGGCTGGCGAGCGTCGAAGCGGCCCGTGGCAGCGCGGCCGAGTTGGCCACGGGAGCGGAAAGCGACGCCCGCGCAGCGGCCCGCTCGCTCGCCGAGGCGAAGGCCGCGAACGATACGCTCCGGGCCGAGATCGGCACGCTGCGCGACGATCTGGACCGCCTGAAGACGGTCGCCGATACCGTGCCCGGCCTGAAGCGTGACCTGGCGCGGCAGAAAACCCTCTACGAACAGGCGGACGGCAAGATCGCGCGGCTCGAGCAGCAGCTTGCGACGGTCACGGCCGAACGGAACCGGATCATGGCGGCGGTCGCAGATCGCCCGGCCGCGGCGGTGGAAACGCCGGCCGCTGAACAGCAGATCGCCTCGCCGGCCGACCCGAAGAAGACCGAGCTTTCTCCCGAAGTCGATACGCTGCTGGCGCGCGCCGCGACCCTGGCCGAGAACCAGCAACTGACCGTGCCGCCGGGAAACAACGCGGTGGAAAGCTACAAGGCGGTCCTCGAACAGGCGCCCGACAACGAGACCGCGCTCGCGGCACTCGACCGGCTGAAGTCGGATTTCCTGCTCTGGGGGCGTTCGGCGATGGCCCGCGGCGAGTACGATGCGGCGCTCCGGCAGTACCGAAAGGCGTTGTTCGTCGATCCGCGAAACGACGAGGCGCTGGAGGCATTGAACAAGGCCCGCGAGAAGGCCGGCGTCGCAGGGGCGACGGTGACCGCGTCGGCCGATCCTACCGGGCTGGCGCGGCCCGAGACCGGGCGCGCCATGACGGCTGCCGGGAGCGGCGATCTCTCGACTCTCGGGGCCTGGCTTGCGACGGGCGGCGATGTCAACCAGCGTGACGGACGTGGCTGGACGCTCCTGATGCACGCGGCGGCGGAAGGCCAGACCGAGACCGTCGACTGGCTGCTCGACCGGGGGGCCGAGCTCGGCCGGCGCGACGCGGATGGCCGGACTCCGTTGCTGCGCGCGGTCTGGGACGGCCGCTCTTCGGTGGTCGCCCTGCTGCTCGAGGCCGGTGCCGACGTCAATGCCCGCGATGGCGAGGGGCGAACCCCGCTTCAGGTCGCCGCGGCGCGCGGCTACGAGGCGATGCTCGGGCAACTGGTCGCTGCCGGTGCCAACCTCAACAGCCGTGACCAGGATGGTCAGAGCCCGCTGATCGCCGCCGCCGTCAACGGCCATGTTTCGGCGGTCGCCACCCTCATCCGGGCCGGCGCGGATGTCAACGCGGCGGACGAGAACGGACGGACGGCCCTTCTCCAGGCGATTGCCCGCCGCCAGGAGCCGGCGGCCCGGCTGCTGCTCCAGGCCGGGGCCGAGATCGACCATGCGGACAGCACCGGCGAAACCGCGCTCATGGCTGCGGCGACGATGGGCGAGGCCGCGCTCGCCGAGGAGCTTCTGCGGCGCGGCGCCGATCCGACCCGGGTGAATGCCGGGGGTGCCAGTGCGGCCGATATTGCACTTCGCCACGGACGCATTACCCTTGCCCAGCGGATCGCCCGCGCCACCAACTGAGCGCCGGCGCGACAAGGTTCGACAAGGGGGAACAATGCGCGATATCGAAACGGCGCGCGTGGCGCTTCGGGCCGGGCAGACAACGTCGCTTGCCCTGACCGAGGCGGCGCTCGACCGCGCCCGCGATCCGGCCGGCGAGGGGGAGCGGGTTTTTACCCGGCTTTACGCGGATCGGGCGCTGCAGACCGCGCGGGCAGCCGACATGCTCCGCGATGCCGGCCATGCACCGTTGCCGTTGCAGGGTATTCCGATCTCGATCAAGGATCTCTTCGACGTCGCCGGTGAGCCGACGCCGGCCGGTTCGGTGGTGCTGCGCGACGGCCCCGTGGCGGCAGCCGACGCGCCGATCGTCGCCCGCCTGCGCGGCGCCGGGGCGGTCCTCGTCGGGCGTACCAACATGACCGAGTTCGCCTATTCCGGGCTCGGCCTCAACCCCCATTACGGGACGCCGCGAAATCCGTTCGACCGGGCGACCGGGCGGATTCCCGGCGGCTCCAGTGCCGGCGGCGCCGTTTCGGTCACCGACGGCATGGCGCTCGGCACGATCGGCACTGATACCGGCGGCTCCTGCCGGATCCCGGCCGCGCTCTGCGGCATCGTCGGTTACAAGCCGAGCCAGCAGCGGGTGTCCCGGGACGGTGCCGTGCCGCTCTCGACCAGCCTCGATTCGATCGGACCGCTGGCCCGGACTGTCGCCGACTGCGCCCTGCTCGATGCGGTTATCGCCGGCGAGGCGGAGGTCGCGCCGCCGCCACCGTTTCCGCTCGACCGGCTGACCGTCGGGGTGCCCGGCCACTATGTCATGGAAGGCATGGACGACGATGTCGCCCGCGCCTTCGAGCGGGCGCGTTCAGCGCTGTCCGCCGCCGGGCTCCGGGTCATCGATATCCCGCTCGCCATGCTCGAACGCCTGCCGGCGCTCAACAGCAATGGCGGCATCGCCTCGGCCGAAGCCTTTCACTGGCATCGCGATCTGCTGGCGACGGGCGCCAACCGCTACGACCCGAACGTCTCCGCGCGCATTCTCGCCGGCCGCGAACACTGCGCCGCCGACTATATCGAACTGCTCCGCCAGCGCCGCGCGATGATCGCGGAATTCGCCGCCGAAACGGCCGGCCTGGACGCGCTGATGATGCCAACGGTGCCGACGATCGCCGCACCGATCGCGCCGCTGCAGGCGGACGAGGCGGCCTATCGGCGAACCAACCTGCTGATGCTCCGGAACCCGTCCGCCTTCAATTTTCTCGATGTCTGCGGCATCAGCATTCCCTGCCATGAGACCGGCGCCGCCCCGGTCGGACTGATGCTGACGGCGGCGAACGGTGCCGATCGCCGGCTCTTCGCGATCGCCCGCGCGGTCGAGGCAGTCGTCGCGCCCCGCGAGGCCTGAGCGGGCATTCCGCTCAGAGTGGCCAGACGGTGATCAGGGCGGGAAGGCCGACGGCGACGATCAGCAGCTCGAGCGGCAGCCCGAGCCGCCAGTAGTCGCCGAAGGAATAGCCGCCGGGGCCGAGAATGAGCGTGTTGTTCTGATGCCCGATCGGGGTCAGGAAGGCGCAGCTTGCCCCCAGCGCCACGGCCATCAGGAAGGCGTCGGGATTGACGCCGAGGCTGTTGGCGAGGCCGTAGCTGATCGGCGCCATGACGACCGCGGTCGCGGCATTGTTCATGATGTCGGAAAGCGTCATCGTGACAACCAGGATGATGCCGAGGATCACCACCGGGCCGAAATCGCGCGAGAAGGCGAGGATCTGCTCGGCCAGCAATTCCGTCGTGCCGGTCGATTCGAGGGCGCCGGCGACCGGCACCATCGCGCCCAGCAGGACGACGACCGGCCAGTCGACGGCGTCGTAGAGTTCCCGCGGCGGCACCACGTTGATCATCACCATGGCACCCGCCGCCAGGCAAAGCGCCAGCACCAGAGGCACGAAGCCGAGCGCGGCGGCGGTCACGGCCAGGATGAAGATGCCGGCAGCCGGCAGCGCGAGATGACGCTTGCCGAGAACCCAGTCGCGGCCGGCGAGCGGCAGACAGCCGATCGCCGTGATCACGTCGGGCAGCGCCTCCGCGTCGCCCTGCAGCAGCATGACGTCGCCCGCCCGGAACTGGATCGCGTCCATCTTGTCGCGAAAGGGACGGCCCTGGCGCGAGACCGCGATGAGATTGACGCCGTGCTTGCGGCGCAGGCCGATTTCCTTCGGTGTCCGGCCTTCGATCTTGGCGCGCGGCGGTACCACGGCCTCCATCACGGTGACGTCGTCGGATTTCAGCAGGTCGCTGCGGCTGCCCTCGATGCCGACGAATTTCAGGTTGTAGGCCTTGCGCTGCTTCTCCAGCGCCGTCGGATTGGCCTCGACGATCAGCAGGTCGCCCTCGGCCAGCCGCAGCCAGGGCAGGCCGTGGAAGCGGCGCTGCTCACGGCGGATCAGGCCGACGATCCGGATCCCGTCGTCGCCGCTCTTGTCTTCCAGCTCGCGGACCGTAAGGCCGATCGCCTTCGAATCCTCGGTGACCCGCAGCTCGCTGACATATTCCTCGATCTCGTAGAGCGCGGCGGTGTTGGCGCGGGATTTGTGCGAGCGCGGGATCAGGCGCCAGCCGCCGAGCGTGATGAAGGCGAGGCCGGCGAGCGCCACGGCGAGCCCGACGGGCGTGAAGTCGAACATCTCGAACGGCCCGTCGCCGACCTGCCCGCGATAGGTCGCCACGATGATGTTGGGCGGGGTCCCGATCAGCGTGATCAGGCCGCCGAGGATGGAGCCGAAGGAGAGCGGCATCAGCAGGATGCCCGGCGGACGCTTCGCCTTGATCGCCGATTGCATGGCCGTCGGGAGCAGCAGCGCCAGCGCACCGACATTGTTCATGAAGGCGGAAAAGGCCGCGGCGATTCCGGAGAGCGCGGCGATATGGGTTGTGGTCGTGCGTGTCGCCGGCTCGATCAGTCCGGTAATGAACTCGATCGCGCCCGAATTGGCGAGTGCGCGCGAGACGATCAGCACGGCGATCACGGTGATCACCGCGGGATGGCCGAATCCGGCGAAGGCCTCGTCGATCGGGATGAGGCCGAAAGAGACGGCGGCGAGCAGGGCCGCGAGAGCGACCAGGTCATAGCGCCAGCGGCCGTGGATGAAGAAAACCAGCGCGCAGGCGACGATGCCGGAGATGATCTGCTGTTCGACCGTCAAGATGCCTCCACCAGCCCGGGGCGCACGACCGGCGGGATGTCCCACTCGGTCCGGCTGGCATAGCGTTCGACGAGGAAATCGACGAAGGCGCGAACCTTCGGCGAAAGGTGGCGGTTGTGGGAGAAGACCGCGTAAATGGCCGTGTCGAGCGCGCTCGGGCTGGCCGTGTAGTCCGGCAGGATCTGCACCAGCCGACCGCTCGCGATATCGGACTGTACCATCCAGGACGAGAGCAGCACGATGCCGAGCCCGTTCAGCGCCGCGGCCAGCAGCGCTTCGGCATTGTTGCACTGCAGATTGCCACTCACGCGGATTTCCTTCATGCCGTCCTCGCAGCGGAACCGCCAGGTGTCCTGGTGGCCCGTCTGCTTGTAGAGAAGGCAGTTGTGGCGTTCGAGTTCCGTCGGCGTCGTGGGCACGCCGTGTTTGCGGAAATAGTCCGGGCTGCCGCAGACGACGCGGTTGTTGTTGGCGAGCTTGCGGGCGATCAGGCTGGAATCCTTGAGCTCGGCGATCCGCACCGCGAGGTCGATGCCGGCCTCGATCAGGTCGATGATGTTGTCGGTCAGGATCAGGTCGACGCTCACCTCGGGGTGGCGGGCGACGAATTCCGGGATCGCCGGCGCGATATGCAAGCGGCCGAAGGCAACCGGCGCGGTCACCCGAAGGCTGCCGGTCGGTGAGGCGCCGAGCTTGGTGACGGCGAGATTGGCCTCCTCGATATCGGCCAGGACCTGTTTCGCCCGCTGATAGTAGATCAGCCCGGCTTCGGTCAGGCTGAGCTTGCGCGTCGAGCGGTTGAGCAGGCGCACGCCGAGCTTGTCCTCGAGCCCGTTGATCTGCCGCGATACCGACGACGGCGCCAGACCGAGCTGGCGACCGGCAGCGGAAAAACTGCCTGCCTCGACCGCCGTCGTGAGGAGTCTCATACCCGTTTCGCTATCCATCGGTATTCCGTCTTTGCATGTACAGCATCGATGATGCTCCAAAACCTTCTATTTATCCGACACAGACAAAGCGACATAAAGTCGGTAGTGGCATTCGGCAAACAGGAATCAGTCCAATGACCCCAAGCCATTTCCCACGTCACCCGCTGGCAGACGACCCGATCCGGCAGGCTCTCGAGCGTGGCCGCGACCTGCATGCCCAGGCTGTTCGGGGCGGTGTCCGCCAGGTGCTCGACATCGTATCCAGCGCGCTCGCCGCATCGTTCCGCGTCAGCCGCTTGCGTCGCCGCTCGATTTCTCCGCGCGGCGAGTGCGTTGCCTGCGGATAAAGTCGTCCATCATACGTCGAGGTTCGTCGCTTTCGAAAGAGCATGCGAAGGCGTCGATTCCCGCCTGGATCCCGGCACTGAGCGGCATTTCCTCCCAGGCATGCATCAGCGCCTTCTGGTCGGCGACCGCTTTCGGGCCGGCCGGCAGGATCTCGTCGATCCAGGCGGCGATTGCCTGGTCAAGCGCGTCGGCCGGAACGATCCGGTTGACGAGGCGCATGTCCCGCGCCGCGCCGGCGTCGATGGTCCGCCCGGTGAGCAGCAGATCGGCGGTCGCCGCCATGCCGATCAGGCGCGGCAGCAGGGCCGCCTCGATAACCGAGGGTATGCCGACGCGAACCTCCGGCATGCCGAACTGGCTGCCGTGCGCGGCGACGCGGTAGTCGCACGCGGCCGCGACCTCGAGACCGGCGCCGAGGCAGAACCCTTCGATACGCGCGACGACCGGGACCGGAAGGGCGCGGATATCGGCGCATAGCGCGTGCAAGGCGGTGATGAATCGGCGTGCGCTGTCCGGCTCGAGTGTCGCCATCTCGAAGATGTTGGCGCCGCCGATGAAGGCGCGCCCGCCGGCCCCGGTCAGGATCACGGCGCGCAGATTATCCACCTCCCGCACGGCACCAAAGGCCATGCGGAGCCGTGCAACCTCGGCGCTGCCGACCGTGTTCAGTTTGCCACTGTTGTCGAAGGTAAGCGTCGCGATCCGGCCGCCGCCGTGATCCGCGATCGCCGTCTCGACGCGCGGCGCGGGTATATCAGACATTCTGACTGGCTTTCTGGTTGTCCCCAGCCGGTATCGGAGCATGCGTCGGGACGCTTTGCAAGCGTATGACCTTTTGACTTTGTCGTGAGTCTTTCTAGGTTATGGGCAGGTTGCGCCCCGCATGGCGACGACAGGAAGGTGGGACGATGTTCATTCAGACCGAAACACGCGACGACGGACGCACGATCGGCTTCTTCCCCGGGCGCGCGGTGCTCGATCAGGGGCGCAAGCGATTCGCCGACGCGGAGGCGGCTTCCGCCTCGCCACTGGCGCAACGGATCTTCGCCGTCGACGGTGTCGAGAGCGTCACGCTGGACGGCGACAGCATCGTCGTCAGCCGCACATCGTCGGCCGACTGGGTGAGCATGAAGCCGGCCGTTCTCGGCGCGATCATGCAGCATTTCACGAGCGGCGATCCGGTGCTCGTCGAGGCCCCCGAGGTCTCCGATGCGCCCGAGGCGGCGCCTGCGGACAGTCTCGAGGACGAGGCCGACCCGGAAGTCCGCGCCAAGCTGATCGACCTGATCACCACCCGGATCCGACCGGCAGTGACACAGAGCGGCGGCGAGATCGAATACAAGTGGGTGCGCGACGGGATCCTCTACCTGCATCTGGCCGGCGCCGGCCTGCAGATGAAAGCCGGCATCGAAAACATGCTTCGCCACTACCTGCCGGAGATCCAGGCAGTCCGCGACTGGCGCGAATCGCTGCCGAAGCCGGGTCTCGGTACCGACCGCGGCCAGGCGATCGCCCGTTTCCTGGACGAGCGGATCAATCCGTCGGTCGCCTCCCACGGCGGCCATATCGCCCTGGTCGACGTGCAGGACGATCGCGTCTTCATCCGTCTCGAGGGCGGCTGCCACGGCTGCGGCATGGCGGACGTGACCCTGAAGCAGGGTGTCGAGGTCGAGATCAAGCGGGCATTCCCGGACATCTCGGCGGTGCTCGACGTCACCGACCACGCAAGCGGCAACAACCCCTACTACCAGGCCTGAATACCGCTACGCGATTGACCGACGGGTCAGGTCCGGCTGGTGGCGGACCGTAGTCCTCTGAGGCGGTAGACGTCGATGCGGCCGCTGCGGCCGCGGATATCCCGGTCGCCCACCGTTTGCCAGTCCAGCGCCCGGGCGGCCTCACGGGTGTCGCCCGAGGCGAGCACGATGCAGTCATTCGTGTCGTCGATCTCGCGGCCGAGCGCTTCCAGCCGCTGGGCGACATTCACCGTATCGCTGACGACCGTGTAGTTGATGCGCCCCGGCGCGCCGATATTGCCGACCACGACCCGGCCGGAATGAAGGCCGATCCGGAGCCGGATCGGCGGCTCGCCGTCGCGCCGGCGCCGGACATTCTCGGCTTCCGCGCCGGCGGCGATCGCCTGTGCTGCCCGGCAGGCCCGCAGCGCATGGTCCGGCTGGGCCTCCGGCGCACCCCAGAAGGCCATCACCGAATCGCCGATGAACTTGTCGACAGTGCCATCCTCCGCCTCGATGCAGGCGGTGATCGTCTCGAAATGCCGGTTCAGGAGGCTGGCGACGCGCGAGGCCGACAGTCCTTCCGCGAGCCTGGTGAAGCCGACGATATCGGTGAACATCACCGTGACCTCGCGTTCCTCGGAATCTTCCGGGCCGGTCGCGACCAGTCGCTCGACAAGGCGTTTCGGCACGTAGCGCTCGAACCAGATCAGCCCGCGCAGCATCGAGTTGTAGGCGTCGGCGGCATTGTTGAGTTCGCGGAAACGGGTATGCGGCAACGGCGTGACCCGGGCGAAGTCGAGGCGCGAGATCTGCGAGGCGGCGCGTGCCAGCGCCTCGATCGGGCGGGCGATCCGCCGGCCGAGCAGGATCGCGGCGGCGATGGCGAGCAGCAGGATGACGAAACCCGTCACCGTGCTCGCGATCAGCCGATTGAATTCCGCGCCGATCTGGTCATCCCGGTAATAGACACCGACCTGCCACGGCTTGTCGGAATAGCCATAGAGCGTCCTGTAGAGAAAGAAATGCCCCTCGCCCGGGCGGGAGCGGGTCCTGTGGCCCTGGACCTCCGAGATGTTGGCGATGAAGCCCAGTTTCGGGTTCTCCGGGTTCCACATCTCCCGCAGCACCGGGTCGCTGAACTCGGCGAGCGGCGGCAGCGGCCTGTCGGGGCCGAGGGTGGCCAGCGCCGCCGGCAGATCCTTGTGGGCGAGAACATAATGATCGTCGTAGAGGATGAAGCTGGTGCCGCCGGGAAGTGCCTTGCTCGCACCCAGGAAAGTGGTGAAGGCGGTGGTCGGAACGACCGCCAGGTAAGCGCCGATCAGCCTGCCGTCGCGGTTTACGGGCTGGACGAACCAGACAATCGGCTTGCCGGTATCCGGCTCGAAGATCACCGGCCCCCAGAGCGGCGATGCATTGCGGCTGATGGCCTCCAGCATCGCGATCGCGATCGGGTCGGCGGCGAGATCCTCGGAACCGAACTGGCCATTCTCGCGGACGATGTAGCGGAGCCGCAGATTCGTATCGACGAAACCGGCCGCGGCGACGTCGGGCGTTGCCGAGAGAGCGGCCCGGATTGTCCGCCGGAGATCGCGGTCATCGGTCGGATCGACGGCACCGACATAGGTCAGTTCGGCGAGGTAGCCGAGTTGCGCCTCGATTGGATCGAGATGGTTCTCGATACTGTCGACGGCCGATTGCACGGCGAGACGAGCGACGTCCTGACCGAGATCGCGGGTATTGCTGAAACTGGTGTAGAGGCCGACCGCGAGCACGCTGGCCACGGCAGTCAGGGTCAGCAGGCCGAGTGCGAGCGCCAGCGCGCTGGCAATCGAAAGCCGCGTGATCCGCTTGCGCGGGCCACCGGCCTCGGCGCTGTCAGGCTTTCGCGGGCGCGATCGCATAGGTCATGGTGGCGTGCGCGGCGGGCTCGTCCTCGCCTTCGACGGTCATGGTCGCCTCGCCGAAGACGAGCGTCCGTCCGGCTTTCAGGATGCGGATCTCGGCGATCAGGTCGCCGGCCCGGGCGGCGCGCAGGAACGAGGTATTCTGGGTGACCGTGGCCATCTCGCGAAAGCCGCCGAAGCGGCTCGCGACCGCGAAGACCATGGCCGTATCGGCGGTCGCCATCAGCGCCTGGCCGCAGATCATGCCGCCGGTCCGCGCGATATGCGGGCTGTTCGGAAGCCGCATCCGGACCCGGCCGTCGTGGATCGCCTCGATCGCCAGGCGCAGGTCCTGAATCCACGGCGCGAACCGTTCCCGCAGCACCTCGTTCGCTTCGTCGAGGGTCATGAGCCGGGCCTCCCCCTTGTTGTCCGGCGATCCGCCCGTGTCGATCCCGACCGGCAGCGCCCGCGCAACTTGATACGGGCAGCGCCGGCGGAGCGTCAAGGGACTGTGGGTCGATGGACAGCCCCGGAGCGGACGCGCATAGTTGCGTGATGGGAAGCGTGGTCATCTTCGAACTGCTGCTCGCCGCCGCTGCCGGCTGGGCATTCTGGCGCGGCTGGCGGCCGTCCGGACCGGAGATGATCCCCTGGATGATCGGTTTCGCGGCAATTGCCTTCGCGGCGCTGGTCGGCGCCCTCCGCTACGGCGGCATCGATGCTCTCGAACCGGTCCATCGCTTCGTTTCGACATTCGCCGGCGGGGCCGGCATCCTGCTGATCGCGGCGTCGGTGGCGCTCCGCCATCTCGTCACGGTGCCGGCAAACTGGAAGACGCCGGTCGCCTGGGCTCTGGTCGGTGCGGTCGCCGCGGCGGCGGTTGCCGGTGTCGGCGATGTCGGTATCGCCGGCCGGGCGGTCGCAATTCTGCTGATACTCGGCGCCGTCCTTCGCCAGTGGACGGCGCGGCCGCGCGTTGCCCACCTGCTGCTGCTCGCCGTTGTCTTCCTGCTGGTCGCCGCCTACGCCGCCCGCCCGGCTGCCGAACTGGTCGGCCTGAACGGGCTCAATGCCTATCACCTGCTGCTGACGGTCGGGGTCGTGATGTTCGGACTGGCGATCCGCCCGACGCGCTGAGGGAAGGGCAGCCTTGCGGCAAATTATTTTAAGTATAAAATAGTTTGCCCGAGACAGGGGCGCCCGAGCGGCGGCGCCCGGGATGGAGGTCAAGCGATGCGGATCAGGATCATCGGCGGAGGCCCGGCCGGGCTCTACTTCGCCCTGCTCATGAAGAAGGCCGATCCCTCGCACGATATCGTCATCTACGAGCGGAACCGGTCGGACGACACCTTCGGATTCGGGGTCGTCTTTTCCGACGAGACGCTCGGGAATTTCCGCCTGCACGACCCGGAAAGTTTCCGTTCGATCACCGATGCCTTCGCCTACTGGGACGAGATCGACGTTCATTTCGACGGCGAGGTGATCCGTTCCGGCGGGCACGGGTTCTGCGGGCTCGCCCGCAAAGACCTGCTGCTGATCCTGCAACGGCGTGCGATCGCGCTGGGTGTCGATATCCGCTTCGAGACCGAGCTCGACGATATCGAGGCGCTCGACGGCGATCTCATCGTCGGTGCCGACGGCATCAACTCGCTGGTCCGCGAGCATTACAAGGACGCCTTCCGGCCGGAGCTCGACTGGCGGCGCAACAAGTTCGCGTGGTTCGGCACGACCAAACCGCTGAAGACCTTCACCTTCCTGTTCCGCGCCAACGAGCACGGCCTGTTCCAGGTTCACGCCTACCGGTACAACCGGGAGCATTCGACCTGGATCGTCGAGACCTCAGAGGAGACCTGGCGGCGCGCCGGCCTCGACCGGATGACGGAAGCGGAATCGCTGCGATATTGCGAGGAGCTGTTCCGCGACGATCTCGACAACCACCCGCTGCTCGCCAATCGCTCGGTCTGGCGGACCTTCCCGACGGTGAAATGCGCGCGCTGGGTGCATGAGAATGTCGCGCTGCTGGGCGATGCGGTGCACACGGCGCATTTCTCGATCGGCTCGGGCACCAAGCTCGCCATGGAAGGCGCGATCGCCCTGTTCGAGGCCTGCCGCGACAACACTTCGGTCGCCGATGCGCTGGCTGCCTACGAGCGCGACCGCCGCGAGGAAGTCGAGCGACTGCAGCACGCGGCCCAGGTCAGCCTCGAATGGTTCGAGCATACGCCGCGCTATCGCGGTTTCGAGCCGCTTCAGTTCGCGGTCAGCCTGCTGACCCGCTCGAAACGGGTGACCTACGAGAATCTCGGCGTGCGCGACCCGGCCTTCATCCAGGGCGTCGACCGCATGGTGGCTGCCCGTGCGGCCCGCCAGAGCGGTTGCCCGGTGCCGCTGGACCCGGCGCCGCCGCCGATGTTCACGCCGTTCCGGCTGCGCGACATGACGCTGGTCAACCGGGTCGTGGTCTCGCCGATGTGCCAGTATTCGGCCGAGGACGGGATGCCGAACGACTGGCACCTGGTTCACCTGGGGGCGCGGGCGACCGGCGGCGCCGGGCTCGTCTATACCGAGATGACGGATGTGCTGGAGGACGGCCGGATCACGCCGGGCTGCGCCGGCATGTGGAAGGACGAGCATATCGCGCCCTGGGCCCGGATCGTCGATTTCGTGCATGCCAACAGCCGGGCGAAAATCTGCATGCAGCTTGCCCATGCCGGTCGCAAGGGCTCGACCTGCCTGCCCTGGGCCGGTGGCGCCGACATGCCGCTGCCGGGCGGCAACTGGCCGCTGATCGCGCCGTCGGAACTGCCCTATCTGCCGGATGTCAGCCAGGTTCCGCAGGCGATGGACCGGGATGACATGGACCGGGTCCGCGACGGCTTCGTCGCCGCGGCGCGGCGCGCCGAGGCGGCCGGCTTCGACATGATCGAGCTGCACATGGCGCACGGCTACCTGCTGTCCGCCTTCATCTCGCCGCTGTCGAACCGGCGGACGGACGAGTATGGCGGCAGCCTGGAAAACCGGATGCGCTTCCCGCTCGAGATTTTCGACGCGATGCGGGCCGCCTGGCCGGAAGCGAAGCCGATGTCGGTCCGCCTCTCGGCGACCGACTGGGTCGAGGGTGGGCTGACCGGCGATGACTCGGTCGCGATCGCCCGCCTGCTGAAGGCCCACGGCTGCGACATCGTCGACGTGTCGACCGGTCAGACCTCGCCGGACGCCCGTCCGGTCTATGGCCGCATGTACCAGACGCCGTTCGCAGACCAGATCCGCCAGGAGGCGGAGATCGCCACGATGGCGGTCGGCAACATCACCAGTGCCGACCAGGTCAACACCATCGTCGCCGCCGGGCGCGCCGACCTTGTCGCGCTGGCACGGCCCCATCTCGCCAACCCGCATTTCACGCTCGCCGCCGCCGCCCATTACGGCTACGGCGCGCAGTTCTGGCCGCCGCAATATGCCTCGGCCCGGCCGCAGGCCGAGGCCCTTGCCGACCGGGAGCGCGAGGAACTGGCCGAGCTCCGCGAGGAGGCGGCGCGCGGCCGCCGGGTGCAGAGCCGCCGGGAGGCCGCGGAATAGGCACGGAACGGGGCGTCCCCGGCTTGACTTTCCGGCCCCGTTGCCTCTTGTTCGGGCCTCCGGCGGGATAGCCGATGCAAGGTCGAAGGGAAGTGACGATGGCGAATTCGGAGAGCGCGCCCGGCGCGGCTGCCCGCGAGCTCTATCTCGTCTTCGGTGGCGAGGTCGTGGACACGCAGACCAAGGATTACGCGGATCCCGGAAAGCTCGATATCCGCGGCATTTTCGCGAGCTACGACGAGGCGCTTGCCGCCTGGCGCGCGGCCAGCCAGCAGTATGTCGACAACGCCTTCATGAAATACGTCATCGTCCGGCTTTTCTGACGCCGTTGTCCGGACCGCGCCGGACGCTTTGCGGCGTCCGCGGATCACTTTCCCTTGATTCCGCGACCCCCGGCCGGCTCGACCATGCTAGGCTCGTGATCGTTGCTGAAATCTCCGGGCGGCTGCCGCCCGGCCGAGAACCGTCAACGTTCACTTGCAGGGAACTACGCCGATGAGGAGCCTTTTCCGTCCCGGTCGTTCGGTCGTCCATTGCATCAACGGCGCGGCCGCGTCCTCGCACCCGCTGTCCAGCCTCGCCGCCGTCGAGGTGCTGCGGCAGGGCGGCAACGCCATCGATGCGGCGGTCACCGCCTGCGCGGTGCAATGCGTGGTCGAGCCAATGTCGACCGGCATCGGCGGCGACTGCTTCGTGCTCTATTCACCGGGCGGCAGCCGTGACGTGGTGGCGCTGAACGGGTCCGGGCGGGCCCCGGCCGGGCTCGACGCGGCGCAGCTTCAGGCGCAGGGACTGTCCAGCATTCCGACCGAAAGCCCGCACGCGGTCACCATCCCCGGCGCGATCGATGCCTGGTCCCGGCTGCTCGCCGATCACGGCACCTGGGACCTGGCCCGGGTGCTGGCGCCGGCGATCACCTATGCCGAGGAAGGCTTCGCCGTCACCCCCCGGGTCGCCTGGGACTGGAGCCGGTCCGGGAGCCGTTTCTCGAATCCGGAAACCGGCGCTCGCTTCTACCTGAAGGACGGTGTCGCCCCCGTCGCCGGCGAGCGCTGGGCCTCGCCCGAGCTTGCCGCGACGCTCAGGCGGATCGCCCGCGACGGCCGCGACGGGTTCTACAAGGGGCCCGTGGCGGAAGACATCGTCGGTTTCCTGAACGGCCTCGGCGGTCGCCATTCGCTTGACGATTTCGCCAGCCATACCTCGGAATATGTGACGCCGATCTCGAGCCGCTACCGCGACCACGAGGTCCTGCAGATTCCGCCGAACGGGCAGGGCATCACGACGCTGATCCTGCTCAACATCCTCCAGGGGTACGAGTTGTCGGGCCTCGATCCGAACGGTGCGCTGCGCCTGCATCTCGAAGCCGAGGCGACGCGTCTCGCCTTCGATGCGCGGAACCAGCATGTCGGCGATCCGGCGCATGGCGCGGTCCCGGTCGAGCGGCTGCTGTCGGCGGATTTCGCAGCCGAGCAGCGGGCGACCATCGATCCGGAACGGGCCGGCCGGCCGCTCGATTCCGCCGGTCTCGCCGCATACCGCGATACCGTCTACCTGACCGTCGTCGACAAGGATCGAAACGCCGTCTCGTTCATCAACTCGCTCTACTTCCCCTTCGGCTCGACGCTGGTCGCGCCGGAGAGCGGCGTCATGCTGCAGAACCGGGGAGCGGGCTTCCGGGTCGAGCCCGGCCATCCGAACTGCGTCGCGCCGGGCAAGCGGCCGCTGCACACGATCATCCCCGGCATGGTGTTCGAGGGCGATCGCCTGAAATGGTCCTATGGCGTCATGGGTGGCGGCTACCAGCCGGTCGGCCATGCCCACGTGCTGACCAACATGATCGACTACGGCATGGACGAGCAGGAGGCGCTCGACAACCCCCGCGCCTTCTACGAGGACGGAACCTATTACCTGGAAGAGGGGATCCCGGACGGGGTCGCCGCCGCGCTGCAGGGCATGGGGCACAACGTCAAGCCGGCCGGAAACCCCTACGGCGGCGGTCAGATCATCGGCATCGACTGGGACAACGGGACGCTTGCCGCGGCCTCCGAGCCGCGCAAGGACGGCATCGCGATCGGCTACTGAGCCGCGCACGGTTCGTCCGGAACTTCGGCGAGGTCAGGCGGGGAAGCAACCCGCCTGCCGGGCGCGGGCAAGGGCCAGCCGGTACACCGTCTCGATCGTCGGGACGGGCAGTCCGGCGATCCCGGCAAGCTCGATGATCGAGCCAACCAGCGCGTCGAGCTCCATCGGCCGGCCAAGTTCGAGATCCTGCATCATCGAGGTCTTGTGCTCGCCGACCGCCTCGGCCGTGGCGATGCGCTTGTCGACCGACATCGCGAAGCGGATGCCGAGCGCCTCGCCGACGGCCTTCGATTCCGACATCATCGCCGCGATGACGGCGCGCGTTTCGGGATCACGGGCCATGCCGGCAAGCGTCTGCATGGTCAGCACGCTGACCGGGTTGAACGACAGGTTGCCCCAGAGCTTCATCCAGAGCTCGTTGCGCAGGTCGGTGCGGACCGGCGATTTCAGGCCGGCCCCGACCATTGCCTTCGAGAGCGCCGTTGCCCGCTCCGACTTGCTGCCGTCGGGTTCGCCGAGCGGCAGCCGGTCGCCGTAGCTGTGGTTGACGACCCCCGGAGCCTCGAGCTCGGCGGCCTGCCAGACGACGGTGCCGATGGCGCGTTGCGGCCCGATGCCGCGCCACTGCACGCCGCCCGGATCGACGGATTCGAGCTGGCGCTCGGCATTGGGGCCCTCGACACCGTGGAAGTACCACCAGGGAATGCCGTTCATCGCCGTCACGACCGCCGTGTCGGGCCCGAGTAGGGGCTGCATGGCGTCGACAACGGTCGGCGCGGCGGTCGCCTTCAGGCTGACGATGACGTAATCCTGCGGGCCGAGATCAGCCGGGTTGTCGGTCGCCTTCGGGTGGCAGGTGAAATCGCCGGTCGGGGTCCTGACCCGGAGACCGTTGGCGCGGATCGCCGCCAGGTGCGCGCCGCGCGCGACCAGCGAGACGTCGAGCCCGGCACGCGAGAGCAGCCCGCCGATCAGTCCGCCGATCGCCCCGGCGCCGTAAACGCAGATCTTCATGCGCCGAGTCCGAGCTTGGCGGCGAGCCCGATGCGCTGCAGCTTGCCGGTCGCGCCCTTCGGGATCTCGTCGAGGAACAGGATCCTGCGCGGTACCTTGAAATCGGCCAGCCGCTCGCCGACGAACCTGCGCAGCACCGCCTCCTCGACCGTCGCGCCGTCGCGCAGCACGACGGCGGCGCCGACGTCCTCGCCGAGCTTGTCGTGCGGTATCGCGAAGGCGATCGCCTGGGCGACCGCCGGATGATCCATCAGCACTTCGTCGACCTCGCGCGGGCTGATCTTCTCGCCGCCGCGGTTGATGATCTCCTTCAGCCGTCCGGTGATCGTCAGATAGCCCTCGGCGTCGAAGACCCCCTGGTCGCCGGTCCGGAACCAGCCGTTCGTGAAGGCGGTCCGGTTGGCCTCCGGATTGTTCTCGTAGCCGGCCGTGACATTCGGGCCGCGGATCACCACCTCGCCTGTCGCGCCCTGCGGCAGGATGGCGCCGTCCGCATCCATGATCGCCACTTCCGGCCCGGCCGCGATGCCGACCGATCCGGGCTTGCGCGCCTTCGGCGGCAACGGGTTCGAGGTCATCTGATGGGTCGCTTCGGTCATGCCGTAGGATTCGATCACCGGCGCGCCGAACGCGTCTTCAAGCGCGGCCATGACCTGCGGCGGCAGCGACGAGGAGGACGAGCGGATGAAACGGAGCGGATGGGCCTTGATCGCCGCCTGGTTCCGTTCGGCGCGGCTCAGGATCGCCTGGTGCATGGTCGGCACCGCGCTGTACCAGTTCGCGCCGGCCTCCTCGAGCCAGGTGAAGAAGCGGAGCGCATTGAAGCCCGGCGTGCAGTAGACCGACCCGCCCGCGGCGAGGCTGGAAAGTGTTGCCGCGATCAGTCCGTGAATATGGAAGAGCGGCATGATGTTGAGGCAGCGGTCGGCCGGCGTCAGCGCCAGGGTGGCGCCGATATGGCGGGCCGAGGCGACCAGGTTCCGCTGCCTGAGCGGGACGATCTTCGGTCGCGAGGTGGTGCCCGAGGTATGCAGCACCAGGGCAATGTCGTCCGGGCCCGCCCGGCCCGGGCGGGCGCACTCGCCCCCCGCCGGGCCGTCGAGCGTGAAGCTGCCGGCAGGATCCGCGGGATCGAAGGACAGTTCCAGCACCGGGACCTTCTTCTCGGCCGCGACCGCGCGGGCCGGCGTCTCCCAGTCCTTCAGGACGACCAGCGCCCGGGCCTGGAGATCGTCGAGATAGAAGGCGAATTCCTCGGCCCGGTAGGCCGGGTTGAGCGGCGCGGTGACGGCGCCGGCGGCGATCGAGAGGAAGGCGCTGGCCATCTCGGGGCCGTTCGGCAGGACGATCGCGACCTTGTCGCCACGGCCGATGCCGAGGGCGTTGAGCCGGTCCACGGTTGCCGCGATCTGAGCCGCGAGACCGCGGTGATCCAGGGGCGGACGATCCGGGGCGAGCAGCGCCGGCGAGGTCGGGTCCGCCTGGCCGAGCAGGCCGGCCAGTGTATCCGCCGTTTCGGATGTCGAAGAAGCCATCGCAATTACCCTGACGCTGCGTGAGATCCGGGATTCCCTGCGTCTAGGATGTATCGGCCGGTCATCGCTTCTGCAAGGAAAGCGTGCAGACGGAAGGGCAAAGGAGCTTTGTCATGGCGCCCGGGGAACGGCGCATGCCGGAGCTGTCGACGGCTCAGATCCTGACTTCGACCCCGGCGATACCGAACAGCGCGATGCCCTGTTCGTCGGCGAGGCGATAGGCGTCGACCGCCTGCTGGTGACCGGAAGGCCCGGGGCCATCCTCGTCGTCGGCATCGAGCGCCTGGCCCAGCAACTGGGCGAGGAAGGGGCTGGAAACGCCGCGGTGGGCGGCGGCGCCGAAGCTGGCCGCGGCATTCTTCGCGGCATGGCCGGTCGCCTCGCTGGCCGACGATCCGGCAGTCTCGCGCTCCCTGCCGATCGCGTCACGGGCAGTCGGGCGGGGTTCCGGGCGGGTCTTCCGGATCGCCTCGAGCGGCTCGATCTCGGGTTGCGGACGGGTTCCGATCCGGCCCGCAAGCAAGGCAGCGGCGCCGAGAGGCCGATAGACCTCCGCCGTTCCTGTGCCTGCGATATGCGAACCGGAAATCAATGTGTCGCACCTGTCCTATTGAACCCAATCTACCTCACCTAGGGCTAATAGATTGCATTTTCGCTAATTTTCTTCAACCGGCCAGGGCGGGTCAATCATCGGATTGTGATCGTCGGCAACAGAACGGCGATTGTCCGCCGTGTCGGAGGCAATCCCCCTGCCGGCCTGGTCGGAGGGCCACGGCCGGCCCCTCGTGCCGTGATCGCGGACGCGCACCTGTATCGAAGAAAACGACTGCCCTGGAAAAAAGGGAGATAACCGGGAATGTGAACAGTCCAAATAACAATGATGGTTCAGTTTTCTGCGGCTGATCGTGGAAAGAAATAATGATGGTCAGTATTTCAAATTACCTTGTGAGTCTTATAGTATAATAAAATATTCAATGTATATTGAATATTAGTAATATCAAAAAATCCGTAATATGTTGACATATGAATCTCCGAAGCTAAGTTCAGGGACACACTGCAAATCGAATGTGGCCGGACGGAATCGCTTATTCCGCCCGAATAACCATGTCTGTATCAGACTTATGTCGGTAATTATTGGCGGAATATTTTCATTTGACTGACGTTGCACCAAAACTGGAAGTCTCCGGACTTTACAAGATTTTCGGGCCGTCGCCGGAACGCGCGCTGGCCCGCCGGCGGGAAGGGGGCTCCAAGGACCGGATCCTGTCGGAGACCGGCGACGTGGTCGCCGTTTCCGACATTTCCTTCTCGGTTCGGGAAGGCGAATTCTTTGTCGTCATGGGTTTGTCCGGATCCGGGAAATCGACCCTTATCCGCTGCCTCAACCGGCTGATCGATCCGACCGCCGGCCGGATTCTTGTCGACGGCGAGGATGTCGCGCAGATGGATGCCGAAGCGCTGCGCCAGCTCCGGCTCTCCAAGATGGCGATGGTCTTCCAGCATTTCGCGCTGTTTCCGCACCGGACGGTTGGCGAGAATGTCGAGTTCGGCCTCAAGATGCAGGGCGTCGATCGATCCGAACGCCGGGACCGTGCCCTCGAGGCGCTCGACCTGGTCGAACTGCGCGCCTGGGCCGACCGGTCGCCCGCGGCACTGAGCGGCGGGATGCGCCAGCGCGTCGGCCTTGCCCGGGCACTGGCCGTCGATCCGCAGATCCTGCTGATGGACGAGCCGTTCGGCGCCCTCGACCCGCTGATCCGGCGCGACATGCAGGAAGAGCTCATCACCCTGCAGCGGCGCTTCAAGAAGACGATCATCTTCATCACCCACGACCTCCACGAGGCTCTCCGGCTGGGGGATCGGGTCGCGATCATGCGCGACGGGCGTTTCGTCCAGGTCGGCGCGCCCCAGGCGATCGTCGATCACCCGGAAGATCCCTATGTGGCTGCCTTCACCCAGGATGTCGACCGCGGCCGGGTCTTCACCGTCGAGACCATCATGCGCGAACCGGAAACGCTCGTTTCCGGCGCGGACGACGTCGACGGGGCGCTCCGGCGGCTGCATGACAGCGGACGCAGCGGGCTGGTCGTTACCGGCGCCGACGGTGGCGCCAATGGCGTCGTCGGCCTGGCCGAGCTGTCTGCCGCGGCGTCGGCCGGCGGCGATGCCGGGGCCCTGAGCGCAGCGACGCAGGATGTGACGACAGTCGCGCCCGAAACGGCCCTCGCCGATATCTACGACCAGTGCACGGCCGGGTTGCCGATCGCCGTCGTGGACAAGGCCGGCAGCCTTTGCGGCGTGGTCGAGCCGCTCGACGTGTTCACCGCCCTGACCGGGAACGAGGGTTCCGAAGACAGGAAGGACGCCGGTCGCCTGGCGCGCTAGAAACATGGACAGACTTTCCGATATCTACGTTCTGCCGGTCGACGACTGGATCGAAAGCTTCGTCAAGGACTGGCTGGTGCCCAATTTCCGGCCCGCCTTCCAGGCGATCCAGTGGCCGATCGACCAGGTGCTGACCGGTCTTGACGCCTTCCTGCTGACGATCCCCCCGTTCCTCTTCATGGCCGTGGCGGTGCTTCTGGCCTGGCGCATCGGCGGTCGCGGCATCTCGCTTTTCACACTGGCCGCCCTCGTCCTGCTGGATCTCATGGGGATCTGGGACGATTCGATGACCACTCTCGCCATGGTGTTGACCTCGGTCGTGTTCTGCGCGGTCGTCGGCGTACCGCTCGGCATCCTCGCGGCGCGCAGCGACCGCTTCCAGACCGGCCTCCGTCCGGTCCTCGACATCATGCAGACGATCCCGGCCTTCGTGTACCTCGTTCCGATCGTGATGCTGTTCGGGGTCGGCATGGTGCCCGGCATCATCGCCACCATCATCTTCGCCATGCCGCCGCTGATCCGGCTCACCAATCTCGGCATCCGGCAGGTTCCGGAAGAAATGGTCGAGGCCGGCTATGCCTTTGGCGCGACCCGCCGCCAGGTCTTGTTCGAGGTCCAGGTCCCGATCGCCATGAAGACCATCATGGCCGGTCTGAACCAGACCCTCATGCTGTCGCTCTCGATGGTCGTGATCGCGGCCCTGATCGGCGCCGAGGGGCTCGGGCTCCTGGTCTTCACCGGGATCGGCCGCCTCGACGTCGGGGCCGCGGCGCTCGGCGGTATCGGCATCGTGCTGATCGCCATCGTGCTCGACCGCCTTACCCAGGCGCTCGGCGAACCGTCCCTCGGCGAGGAGAAGCGGTCCTTCCGCGGCCTCGCGATGCGGCTGGTCGGCGGCTCGCCGGCGGCAGACAAGGCGGACGAGAGTGCGGCCGACCCGGCCGGTCCCGCCGGTGCGGCGGCGAAACGCAACTGAATTCAGGCTTTCGGCCGTCCGTTCGCGGGGATGGCCGGGTGACATCGAGCTTCGAGATCCGGAGCGCGCCTCTCGGGTGCGTCCGGAACCGGAGGAATACGCGATAACGAACGAGGAAAGGATAGCGATCATGAACTTGGCAAATGCCGGACACATGATGAAATCCGCCATTGCGGGCGCCACGATGGGCGCGGCAATCCTGCTCGCCGGAGCGAGCGCCCAGGCGGCCGAACTGCCGGGCGAGGGCGTCACCGTCCACCCGGCCCGGGCGACCTGGGATACCGGCTGGTTCCAGACCGAGATCTACATCAAGGCGCTCGAGCGCCTCGGCTACGAGGTCAAGACCCCGAAGACCCTCGACAATCCGCCCTTCTACCAGGCGGTCTCGCAGGGCGACGTGGACTTCTGGGTGAACGGCTGGTTCCCGATCCACAATACCTATACGGAGACCTTCGAGAAGGGCGCCGAGATCGTCGGCTATGTCGCCCAGGGCGGTGCCCTGCAGGGCTACCTGATCGACAAGAAGACGGCCGAGAAGTACGACATCACCAGCCTCGAGGACTTCAAGAAGCCCGAGATCCGCAAGCTCTTCGACACCGACGACGACGGCAAGGCCGAGTTGGTCGCCTGCCCGCCGGGCTGGGGCTGCGAACTGGTGATCGCCCATCAGATCGAGGCCTATGGCCTCGAGGACGCGATCGATCCGATCAAGGCCGGCTATTCCGCGTCGATGGCCGACGCCATCGGCCGCTACGAAGCCGGCGAGCCGGTCCTGTTCTACACCTGGACGCCGAACTGGACGGTCGGGATGCTGAAGCCGGGCCGTGACGTGGTCTGGATCGAGGTGCCCTATCCGAGCCTGCCGGACGATCAGAAGATGTACGAGGACAAGACGACGGTCCCCGGCGTCACCGGCTGCGTCGACGATCCGTGCAAGATGGGCTGGCCGGCCAACGACATCCGCCCGGTCGCCAATTCCGAGTTCCTCGACAAGAATCCGGCCATCCGGGCGCTGCTCGAGAAGGTCCGGATCCCGCTCGACGACATCTTCGCCCAGAATGCCAAGATGTTCGAAGGCGAGGACAAGAAGGCCGACATCAAACGGCATGCCGACGAATGGATCGCCGATCACCAGAAGCTGTTCGACAGCTGGATCGAGGCGGCCGTGCAGGCGGCCTCCTGACCGGCTTTCACCGGGACTGGCCGGGGCTTCGAACGCCTCGGCCGGAACGATCGAGGGCGGCCTCCGGGCCGCCCTTTTTCGTGCCGTTCCGGGTGCGCTACTTGTTGCCGCTGAGCTTGTCGATCTGCGCCTGCATGACGGCGAGCTGCTGCTTGAGCTCGTCGAGCGCTTCCTTCGATTCGCCGCCCTTGGCGGGCGCCGCGCCTTCGGGCCGGTCGCCCTTGGTCCCGGGCGTGCTGTTGCCCGGCGCGACGGGCGAGAAGAGCTTCATCGCCTCCTGGAACATGGCCAGGTTCTGACGGCCGATTTCCTCGAAGGTGCGGAACGGGTTCAGTTCGCCGAAGGTCTCGGCGACGGCCGTCCGCATCTGCTCCTGGTTGCGGGAGAAGGTGCTCATCGACATTTCCAGATAGCCCGGCACGAGGCCCTGCAGACTGTCGCCGTAATAGCTGATCAGTTCGCGGAGGAAGGGCACGGGCAGCATGTTCTG
Organism: Oceanibacterium hippocampi; assembly: GCF_900172325.1. Taxonomy (GTDB): domain Bacteria; phylum Pseudomonadota; class Alphaproteobacteria; order Sneathiellales; family Sneathiellaceae; genus Oceanibacterium; species Oceanibacterium hippocampi. The sequence continues at coordinate 856,353 of NZ_FWFR01000001.1, forward strand.
ACCCTTGGATTCCTCCTCGAAGATGATCTGGGTGAGGACCGAGCGGGTGATCTCGTCGCCGCTCTTCGCGTCGAAGACGACAAACTCCTTGCCCTCCTTGACCATTTTCGCCAGGTGGTCGAGCGTCACGTAAGACGACGTGTCGGTGTTGTAGAGGCGACGATTGGCGTATTTCTTGATGACGATGGTATCGGTCTGCTTCCCGTTTTCCTGTTTCACGTCAACGCGTCCCCGTTTCCTTGGCAAAGTCGGTTCACGACAGTCGCCGCGATTCAAGAACATGCCCCCGCAATGCGCAAGCGAATTGTGCAATGCGCAATATCGGGCCCGCGGCTCGCTGGCCGGGCCGCGCCGGGCGCGCTATCCTGCGCCGATGTCTGACGATCGCGAAATACGGGCGCTGGCGCGGCGCTTCCTCGACCTGTGGGAGCGCGAGACCGCGGCGCTCGGCGACGATCCGACGCTGCAGCGCTTCACCGGCGAACTGATGCGCCTTGCCGGCACGAGGCTCGGTCCGGGCAATCATGACGTTTCGCGGAATAGCGATACGCCGGGTTCCGTCACGGCGTCGGCCGAAGCGGACGATGGAAAGACCGGACGATGAACGGACCGCGATCCGGGCCGCGGCCGCTTGGCCTGCACCTGGCCGTTGCTACCGGCATCGCGCTCAGTGTCGGCCCGGGCTACGCCGCCGCGCGGGCCGGCGCCGTTCCCTGGCCGGACGGCCTGCGTGACGAGGCCGAGGGGCTGCTCGCCGACATGGCGGCGCACGATCCGGCCCGCCTCGGGCTGGCGATCGCCGAGGAAGGCCATGCCCGGCTTGGCCGGATGATTTCCGGGATCGACAAGTACCAGGGTCATTCCTACCGCCGGGATCTGGCCGATCCGCCCGTCCTGTGGCGCGAGGGTTCGACCCGGCTGCTCGATTTCGGCCCGGGGGATGCGGCGCCCGGCGACCGCTTGCCGATCCTGTTCGTGCCGTCGCTGATCAACCGCGCCTACGTGCTCGACCTGATGCCGGAACGCAGTTTGATGCGACATCTGGCGGCCCGCGGTTTCCGGCCGTTGCTGCTCGACTGGGGAATGCCCGGGGCGGACGAGCGCGCCTTCGATCTCACCGCCTATGTCGCCGGGCGGCTGGTTCGCGCCCTCGATGTGGCGGTCGACGCCCATGACGGCCGGCCGGTCGGGCTCGCCGGCTATTGCATGGGCGGCAATCTCGCAGTCGCGGTCGCCACCCTCGCGCCGGAACGGATTGCCCGCCTCGCCCTGCTGGCGACGCCCTGGGACTTCCATGCCGAGCTCAACCCGACGGCCAGGATGCTGGCGACCACCGAGACGCTGTGGGAGCCGGTGCTGGCGGCGGTCGGCGAGCTGCCGGTCGACTATCTGCAGGCGCTGTTCGCGAGCCTCGACCCGGGGTTGGCGATGCGTAAGTTCAGCCGGTTCGACCGGCTCGACCCGGCCGGACCCCATGCCGCCGAATTCGTCGCGCTGGAGGACTGGTTGAACGACGGGGTGGCGCTGCCCGCGGCGGTCGCCCGGGAATGCCTGGGCGGCTGGTACGGCGCCAACAGCACCGCCGGCGGCGCCTGGCGGATCGCCGGCCAGATCGTCGATCCGGCCGCCGTCCGGCTGCCGACCATGGCGGCGATCCCGGCCCGCGACCGGATCGTGCCGCGGCCCTCGGCGCTCGCCCTCGCCGGGACGATCCCCGATTGCCGGATCCTCACCCCGCCGTCCGGCCATATCGGCATGGTGACCAGCGCGCGCGCGCCGAGCGGCCTCTGGCGGGATCTCGAGGACTGGTTCGCCGGCGCCTGACAGGGCCGGTCGCCCGCTTCTGCCTCCGTTGTTCGATTTTGCACCTGCGAAATGCGGCGCAAGGTTGTATCGTGATGGGGAATCGCCGGGCGCAGGCCGGGTCCGGCATCGCCGGCAATGCGCATGCCGGCGGGCCCCCGGTCGGCAGCCGACCGGCCCGCGAGATACGGACATCGCCGCCCGTGAAATCCGGACGGCGACATGCCATCATGAAACGTCATCGTCAGGAGGATCGCCCATGTCCAAGAACGGCACCGAAATCGTCATCGCTTCCGCCGCCCGCACCCCGGTCGGCGCCTTCAACGGCGCCATGTCGGGCCTGCCCGCGCACCAGCTCGGCCAGGTCGCGATCAATGCCGTGCTCGAACGCGCCGGGGTCGCGGCCGCGGAGGTGAGCGAGGTCATCCTCGGCCAGATCCTCACCGCGGGCGAGGGCCAGAACCCGGCCCGCCAGGCCTCGATCGCCGCCGGCATGCCGGTCGAGGTCCCGGCCTGGGGCGTCAACCAGCTCTGTGGCTCCGGTCTGCGCGCCGTGGCCCTCGGCCACCAGGCGATCCTGAACGGCGATTCGTCGATCGTCGTCGCCGGCGGCCAGGAAAGCATGAGCCAGGCGCCGCATTGCGCGCATCTCCGCAACGGCCAGCGGCTCGGCAATCTCGAATTCGTCGACACGATGATCCGCGACGGCCTGTGGGACGCCTTCAACGGCTACCACATGGGCAACACGGCCGAGAACGTGGCCGAGCGCTGGCAGATCACTCGCGAGCAGCAGGACGCCTTCGCTGCCGCCTCCCAGGCCAAGGCCGGCGCGGCGATGAGCTCGGGCCGCTTCAAGGACGAGATCGCCCCGGTCACCGTGAAGACCCGCAAGGGCGAGACCGTGGTCGACCAGGACGAGTTCCCGCGCCCGGACACGACCGCCGAGAGCCTCGCCCGGCTCCGCCCCGCCTTCCAGAAGGACGGCACGGTGACCGCCGGCAACGCCTCCGGGATCAACGACGGCGCCGCCGCGGTGGTACTGATGACGGCGGCCGAGGCGGCGAAGCGCGGCATCACGCCGCTCGCCCGGATCGTCTCCTGGGCGCAGGCCGGCGTCGATCCGGCGATCATGGGCACCGGGCCGATCCCGGCCAGCCGCCGGGCCCTGGAGAAGGCCGGCTGGAAGGCCGAGGACCTCGACCTGATCGAGGCCAACGAGGCCTTCGCCGCCCAGGCCTGCGCGGTCAACCGCGATCTCGGCTGGGACACCGACAAGGTGAACGTCAATGGCGGGGCGATTGCGATCGGCCACCCGATCGGCGCCTCGGGCGCCCGGGTGCTGGTCACCCTGCTCCATGAAATGCAGAAGCGCGACGCCAGGAAGGGCCTGGCGACGCTGTGCATCGGCGGCGGCATGGGCATTGCCATGTGCGTCGAACGCTGACGTCGAATCGACGGGGCGATACATAACAAAACGCAGCAATACGGGGATGGATCATGGCTCGAGTGGCACTTGTTACCGGCGGTACGCGGGGAATCGGCGCGGCAATCAGCATCGGATTGAAAAATGCGGGCTATGTCGTCGCCGCCAACTATGCCGGCAATGACGAACGGGCGCGGGCGTTCAACCAGGAACACGGGATCGACGTCTACAAGTTCGACGTTTCCGATTTCGACGCCTGCGCCGCCGGCGTCGCCCAGGTGGAGAAGGATCACGGCCCCGTCGAGGTGCTGGTCAACAATGCCGGCATTACCCGCGACGGGACGCTGCAGCGCATGGACAAGATGAGCTGGCAGGCGGTGGTCGATACCAACCTGGGCTCCTGCTACAACATGTGCCACGCGGTCATCGGCTCGATGCGGGAGCGGAAGTTCGGGCGGATCGTCAATATCGGCTCGATCAACGGCCAGGCCGGCCAGTATGGCCAGGTCAACTACGCCGCCGCCAAGTCCGGCATTCACGGCTTCACCAAGGCGCTCGCCCAGGAAGGCGCGGCGCACGGCATCACCGTGAACGCGATCGCGCCGGGCTACATCGATACCGACATGGTCGCGGCGGTGCCCGAGAAGGTGCTGGAGAAGATCGTCGCCAAGATCCCGGTCGGCCGCCTCGGCAAGGCGAGCGAGATCGCCCGCGGCGTGCTGTTCCTGGTCGCCGACGATGCCGGTTTCGTGACCGGCTCGACGATGTCGATCAACGGCGGCCAGCATATGTATTGAGCCACCGCCGCACTTCGACCTATTGATGGAACGGCCGGGCGAACTTCGTCCGGCCGTTCGCATGTCACGGGATGAGAGAGTGACCGGGAATGGCTGATGGAGCCGGAACGACCGCCCGGAAGGGCAGCCTCAGGGCAACCCTGATCGGCGGCATCGCGGTGCTGCTCTGGGCGCTGCTTGCCCTGTTCACGGCGGCGACCGGCCAGGTCCCGCCGTTCCAGCTCGCCGCGATGTCGTTCACCATCGCCTTTCTCGTCGCCGTCGTCATGTGGCTGCGCCGCGGCCGGGCGGTGCTTGCCCGCCTGCGCCAGCCGCCGGTCGTCTGGCTGATCGGGATCGGCGGGCTGTTCGGCTATCACTTCTGCTATTTTCTGGCGCTGCGGAACGCGCCGGCTGTCGAGGCGAGCCTGATCGCCTATCTCTGGCCGCTGCTGATCGTCTTCTTCTCCGCGCTGCTGCCGGGCGAGCGCCTGCGCTGGTATCACGTGGCCGGTGTCTTCGCGGGACTGGCCGGGACGGTGCTGCTCGTCTCCGGCGGCGAACTCGCCTTCAAGGGCGAATACGCGCTCGGCTACGCGGCGGCAGGGGCCTGCGCCCTCATCTGGTCGGGCTATTCGGTACTGAGCCGCCGCTTCCCGGCTGTTCCCACCGACGTCGTCGGCGGTTATTGCGGGGCGACGGCGGTGCTGGCGCTGCTTTGCCATCTCGGCTTCGAGACGACCGTCTGGCCGGCCGGCGCGCTCGAATGGCTGGCCGTGGCCGGGCTCGGCCTCGGCCCGGTCGGCGCCGCCTTCTTCGTCTGGGATCACGGCGTCAAGCATGGCGACATCCAGGCGCTGGGGGCCGCTGCCTATGCCGCGCCGCTGCTCTCGACGCTGGTGCTGATCGCCACGGGTCTCGCCGCGCCGACGGCGGTCGTGCTGATCGCCTGCCTGCTGATCACCGGCGGCGCGGTGCTCGGCGCCGGCGGGCTCGTCCGTCGTCGCCGGACGGCGCCCGCCGGTTAAGCGCCGGATCAGTTACCGAGCAATTTCCTGAAGCTGCCGCTCGCCTCCTCCACGGCCTTGCCGGCACCGCTCGCGATGCCGCCGGTCGCGCCGGCGACGCCCTCGACCGCCTTGCCGGCGCCGGATGCGACGCCTTCGACGGCCTTGCCCGCGCCTTCCGCGATGCCGCCCAGGTTCTTCTGCAGGTCATTCAGCGTGTCGCCGACGCCGAGCCGGTCGGTGACCCGGCCGACGGCACCGGTCAGCGCCGCCATGACCGCCTCGACCACTTCCGCCGGGCTCGCGCCGCCATCATCCCTGCCGATGTCCCTCAGATGGATTTCCGGGAGCGCGGCGCCGATCGTCCGGCCCTGCAGGATGCTGGCCGAGACATTGACCCGGCCGCCCCGGATGATCAGGTCGTCGATGATCAGCTTCGGTCCTTCGCCGTTGGCGTCGGCCGTCTCTCCGCCGCCCTTCAGGCCGGCCTTCGCCATGTAGGCGTCGACATTGCGGCGCAGGGTGTCGATGTTGTTGCCGGTCTCGCTCATCTCGTAGGTCACGTCCGGCCCGTCAACGACGATCTCGCGGATGACGATGGCATCGCCGCCGATGCTGGCGGTGTCGATGGCGAGGCTGATGCCGCCGAGGGTGAAGGCGGCGGGGGTCGAGAAGCCCTCCGGATTGCCGACCTTGAAGCCCCTGAGCGCGCCGCTGCCGCCGGGAATGTCGATCGCCACCTCGTCGAGCGTGACACGGGCGAGCGTGACCTCGGAGCCGTAGGTCTCGACCCCGTCCCTGACGAGCACATCGAGCGAGGAGAGCAGGTGGATCGCCCCGCCCGCGATGACGGCGACGAGGAGCAGCAGCACGCCCCCGCCGATCAGCAGTCCACGTTTCATGTCGTTTCCCTTATTCTTCTGTTGTCGGAATGTCGGTTCGCGGACCGGGCGCCCAGTCGGGCGCGGCGAGGGTGAAGCCCTCGAATTCGAAGGCGGGTGCCACCGTGCAGCCGACCAGGGTCCATTCGCCAAGGCTCCGGGCGGCCTGCCAGACCCCGGCGGGCACCACCGCCTGGGGCTGCTCGCCCTTGTCCAGCGCCGTCCCGAGCCGGAGCCGGCGGATGTTGATGCCGTCGCCCGAGAGCTCGAGGGCGAGCGGTGCGCCGGCATAATGGTGCCAGACCTCGGCCGCGTCGACACGGTGCCAGTGCGAGCGCTGGCCGGCCTCCAGCAGGTAGTAGATGGCCGTCGAGTGGCCACGCCCGCCGGCGTGGGCGTCCCGGAAGGTCTCGCGGAAATGGCCGCCCTCGGGATGCGGGGCGAGGCCAAGGGCGGCGATGATCCCGGCCGCCGTCACGTGGCCCTGCCGGTTGCGGAAAAGTCGTAACGTTCGCTCATCAGCGTACTATATCAGCAGAAGGCGGCCGATGAAGTGATCGCCGCCACGACGCGTACAGGATAGGATCGGCATCATGCTGCGGGCGGATGTAATCGACCTACGGAACTTCTATGACGGCAATCTCGGCCGCGTCACGCGCCGCATCCTGCAGGCCCGGGTCCGCGAGGTCTGGCCGAACGTGCGCGGGCTCAACGTTCTCGGCCTCGGCTACGCGACGCCGTTCCTGAGGGGCTTCCGCGAGGAGGCGGAGCGCGTGCTGGCGATCATGCCGGCGACCCAGGGGGTCATCCACTGGCCGCCGGAAGGGCCCTGCGCCGTCGCGCTCGCGGAAGAAATGGCGCTGCCGCTCCCCGACGCGTCGATGGACCGGGTGCTGATGGTCCATGCCCTGGAGAATACCGAGGCCGTCCGGCCGCTGTTGCGCGAGGCCTGGCGGGTGCTCGCGCCCGGCGGCCGCCTGCTCGCGATCGTGCCGAACCGGCTCGGACTGTGGAGCCGCATCGAGGGCACGCCGTTCGGACAGGGCTTTCCCTACAGCCCGCCGCAGCTCGACCGGGTGCTGCGCGAGAACATGTTCTCGCCCCGGCTCTCCTCGGCCGCGCTCTACATGCCGCCGAGCCGCTACCGCTTCATCCTGCGTTCCGTTCGGGCCTGGGAAACGGTCGGCGGGCGGCTCGCCCAGGCGCTCGGCGGCGTCCTGGTGATCGAGGCCGACAAGCAGGTCTTCGCGGTGACCGGCCCGATGAAGGCGCGGCGCCTGCGCCGGCCGGTGGTTATCGCGTCCGGTCGTCCGGCCGCGGCGGGGCGGAGTCTTCCGCCGGCGCTGACGCTGGCGCCGCCGCCGGAGGGGCAGTCGGAATAGTTGTTCCGGGTGCGAAATGGATGACCCGCTGGGGAAACGGGATCTCGATTCCCTCTTCCTTGAAGCGACGGTCGATCTCGTAGCGCAGTTCGCTCGCGATGGTCAGCCGCTGCAGCACGTCTGCCGTGTAGCAGCGCAACTCGAAGGCCAGCTCGCTCGCGCCGAAGTCCGCGAAAACCACGAACGGGGCCGGTATCCGGGCGACCAGGCGATGATCCTCGGCGCAGGAAAGCAGGACCTTCCGGACCTTCTGGACGTCGCTGCCATAGGCCACGCCGACCGCGATCTCCATCCGCCCGTACCGGTCCTTGTAGGTCCAGTTGGTGACCGCCTGCGAGATCAGGTCGGCATTCGGGATGATGATCGAGGAGCGCTGGAAGGTCTCGATCTCGGTCGCCCGGATATTGATCTCCTTCACGAAGCCCTCGACCGATCCGACCACGACCCAGTCGCCGACCTTGATCGGTCGCTCGAACAGCAAGATTATTCCGGATACGAAATTATTGACGATATTCTGCAGCCCGAAGCCGATGCCGACCGAGAGCGCGCCCGCGACCAGCGCCAGGTTAGTGAGATCGATGCCGAGCGCGGCGATGCCGAGCGCGATCGCGATGACATAGCCGAGGAAGCTGATCCCGGTGCCGACCGAGTAGCGGATTCCGTCGTTCAGACCGACGCCCTTGAGAAGGCGCTCGGTCACGGCGCGCTGGGCGATGCGGGTCAGCGCGACCGCCCCGACAAAGATTGCCAGCGCGAACAGCACGCCATAAAGCGAGATCGTGACGCCGCCGATCTGCACGCCTTCGCCGAGCCAGCGCAGCCATTCCCGGATCTTCGAAGCGGGTACGCCCCAGGCCGGCAGGACCCCGATCAGCAGGATGAAGGCCAGGACCGGATCGAGGGCAGTGCGCACGAGGGATTTAAGGCGGCTGCGGATCTCGTGTTCAAGCGCAAGGTGACGACGCGCGACGGCCGAGCGGAAGGCGACCCCGACCAGTTCGCGCAGGAGGCTCCGGAGGATCACGACACCGCCGAGCACCAGTCCGGACACGAACAGGCCACGGAGCACGAAGGCGGTGACGTTCGCATGCCCGATCAGGGCCGCGCCGACCGCGCCGGCGGCCAGCAGGAGGACCAGGGCCCGCGCGATGCCCCAGATCGTCACGCCGCCGCTCCCGGCCGCCGCGCCTGTCGCCTCGTCGCTGCCTTCGGCGGGAGCCGGCATCCTGCCACGTCGCCAGTTGTCGCGCCGGACGAGGCCGATGAGGCAGGTCAGGGCGGCCAGCGCGAGTACGGTCTTGGCGACCGCATCCAGCGACGCGCCGACGGCAATCGCGGGGGCAAGTTCCGCCACGGCGAGCGCCAGCGCGATCAGGGCGAGCAGCAGGATCGTCCAGCGGTAGATGCGCCGGCTGCCTTCCGCACCGATGTTCAGAAGCTGCCAGCGCGGTCGCCCGGGCGACAGGATGGTCATCGCAACCGCGCGCGCGGTGAAGAAATAGAACAGCGCGAGCGCCACCGCCTTGACGAGATCCCGTGTCAGGCCGGTGATCGGCGAATCCGGGATATCGACGCGGAAATAGACCCCCGCGGTGATCGCCGCCGGTATCAGCCCATACGCGACCGCTCCGAGCAGGGCGACGACGAAACGCTCCCGGTAGGCCGGTTCGGCCGAGGTGGAGCGCTGCTCGAAACGCCGCAGCAGGCGCAGGCGGATATACATCGCGCCGAGGATCAGCGCGATCACCACCAGGAGCGTCCGCAGGAAGCGGAGCGCAACGTCGTCCCTATCGGCAAGGTCGGCGAACCACGCCGTGCCATGGACCGACAGTCGGGTCGTGATCGCCGCTGCGTTTGCCGCCGCGGCGCGCAGGGTCGAGGGCTCGAAGGGCAGGGGCGTCTGCTCTTCGAGATGATCGACAAGGCGCTGGCTGACAAGGCTGTTGAGATCGTCACGAACGCCGGCGACCTGCGCGTTCAGCAGTTCGGCCTGCGATTTCCTGGCATTGATGGCGGACAGTTCGTTCTGCAGGCGGGCGCGTTCGCTGGCTACCGCTTCGGATTCCGAGGGCTCGCCCTCCTTTGGCGCCGGACCCAGTGAATTCAGCAGCGTTTCGAGCGCCCGGCGTTTCTCCGCGATGCCCTCGACCACGGTGCCGATCTCGCCTTCGATCGTGTCGAGATCGGCATGCATCGACTTCGCCGTCTGCGCGTCGACCAGGCCCAGTCGTGCCTTGTCCTGGATGAGCTCCAGGGTCTGCTGCCAGGTTTCGAGCTGTTTCTGGAACGAGTCGGGCGCCGCCGCGGCGGCGCCGTGCAGGGCGAGCAGAAGGACCAGGAGGCCGAGAGCCGAAAGCAGCCGCAGGCTCGCCGCGTTCACGATCGACCGTTCATGGCGGTCCCTGCCCGGCATTGCTTTTATCGATCACCCCGGCTCAGCAGGAAGACGCCGGTGGCGCCGAAAAGATTGGCGACCCGACCGGTTCCGAGATGCCGCAGCGGCTTTCCGGTCTGGCCGGTGATGATGCTCTGCTCGATGGTGATGCCGAGATCGCGACAGAGCAGGACGAAATCGAGGATCGTGCAGAAGTGGATGTTCGGGGTCTCGTACCAGGCCGCGTCGAGGGCGTCGGTCATCGGCATCCGGCCGCGCAGCAGGAGGTCGAGACGAACCTTCCAGAAGCCGAAATTGGGGAACGAAACGATCGCCCGGCGCCCGACCCGGAGCAGTTCGTTCAGCACGGTGCGCGGCTGCCGCATCGCCTGCAGGGTCTGGCTGAGGATCGCATAGTCGAAACTGTCGGCCGGGTAGTCGACGAGATCGGTATCGGCGTCGCCCTGGATCACCGAGAGGCCGCGGCTGACGCAGGAGTTCACGCCCGCCTGGCTGATCTCGATGCCACGGGCATCGACATTGCTGTGGCGTGCGAGAAACGCGAGCAGGGAGCCGTCGTCGCAGCCGACATCGAGCACCCGGCTGTTCGCCGCGACCATCTCGGCGATGAGCAGCAGGTCGTCGCGGATCTCGATGTTCCGGCCGAGGCCGATGTCGATCGTGGCCATGCGGCGCTCCTCAGAGGATGCCCCGGCGTACCGCCGAGGCCTCGAGGAATCCGCCGATGGTGGCGAACATTTCCGGTTCGTCGAGCAGGAAGGCGTCATGTCCCTTGTCGGTCTGGATCTCGACGAAACTCACGTTCGCGGCCGAGGCGTTGAGGGCGCGGACGACGTCGCGGGCCTCGGTGGTCGGGAACAGCCAGTCGGAGGAAAAGGAAACGACGCAGAAGCGCGTCCGGCTGTTGGCGAAGGCCCGGGCGAGCACCCCGCCATGCTCGGCCGCGAGGTCGAAATAGTCCATGGCGCGGGTGATGTAGAGATAGGAATTGGCGTCGAAGCGGTCGACGAAGGTGATCCCCTGGTGGCGCAGGTAGCTCTCGACCTGGAAATCCGCATCGAAGCCGTAGGTCAGGCGTTCGCGGTTCTGCAGGTTGCGCCCGAACTTGCGGTGCAGCGCAGTCTCCGACAGATAGGTGACATGCGCCGCCATGCGGGCGACCGCCAGTCCGGCGCGGGGAGTTTCGCCGCTCTCGTAATAGTCGCCGCCACGCCACTGCGGATCGGCCATGATTGCCTGGCGGCCGACTTCGTGAAAGGCGATGTTCTGCGCCGAATGGCGCGCCGCGCAGGCGATCGGGACCGCGTTGGCGACCCGCTCGGGATAGGCGGCGGCCCATTGCAGTACCTGCATGCCGCCCATGGAGCCACCGATCACGCAGAACAGCTCGTCGATCCCCAGGTGATCGATCAGCAGCGATTGCGCGCGGACCATGTCGCCGATGGTGATGACAGGGAAGCCAAGGCCCCAGGGCCTGCCGGTCTCCGGATCGATTTCCTGCGGCCCGGCGGTCCCCATGCAGCCGCCGAGCACGTTGGCGCAGATGACGAAATACCGGTCCGTGTCGAGCACCTTGCCGGGCCCGACCATGCGGCCCCACCAGCCTGGCTTGCCGGTCACCGGATGGTCGCTCGCGACATACTGGTCACCGGTCAGCGCATGGCAGATCAGGACGGCGTTCGACTTTGCCTCGTTGAGCGTGCCATAGGTCATGTAGGACATGGCGAACGGCCCGATCTCGGTGCCGGAATCGAGGCGCAGCGGCGTCTTTTCCGCAAGCGTAACCGTGGAGCCCTCCCGTGCCGGAACGGCCCGCTTCATGTCCAGCCGTTCACGCATGGTCGTCCAACAAGGCTTGCAGTCGGGCAAAGTGTCGAATGGCCTGAATAGCTAAGTTGCAGGGCCTTCGGCGTCAACGTTTTCTTTGATTTTGCCCGGTCATCTCACTACAACTATCGGCCTTGTCACGAGGGGCCCGGATAGGCGTGTGTTGAACGATTCCGAAGGCAGTACAGGCGCGCTCGAAACGCTGCGCGCCGAGATCGACCGCATCGACGACCAGCTGCTGACACTCATTCAGCAACGGGTCGCCTGCGTCAACGACATCGCGCGCGCGAAACAGGCGAACGGCGGCCGGCCGGGCATTCGCCCGGGCCGCGAGGCGATGATCCTGCGCCGCCTCCTGGCCGGCTACGACAACGCCCTGCCGGTCCAGGTCGTGGTGCGGATCTGGCGCGAACTGATTTCCGCCTTCTGCCGTTTCCAGAGCCCTTACTCGGTCGCGGTCGTCGCGCCGGAGAAGTCGGTCGGCTACTGGGACCTGGCGCGCTCCCATTACGGAACCGCGACGCCGACCTCGCTGCATCGCTCGCAGCATGTCGTCCTGAGCACCGTCTCGGCCGATTCTGACGTCGTCGGGATCCTGCCCTGGCCGTGCCCGGAAGGCGATGAGGAACCCTGGTGGATCCAGCTCGTCGCCGGCGGCGAACGGACCCCGCAGATCATCGCCAAGCTGCCCTTCCTCGAACCCGGCGGTGGCCGCTTCGAGGATCTGAGCGCGATGGCGGTCGCCAATGTCGATCCCGAACCGTCCGGCGACGACATCACGCTGGCCGTCGCTGTGACCCGCGAGCAGGTCAGCCGGGCCCGCTTCAACACCGAGATCGAACGAGCCGGAATTCCCGGGCATTGCATCGATTCGCGCCAGGCTCGCTCGGGCGGCGACTGGATGCAGCTCATCGAAATCGACGGTTTCGTCGAACGCGGCGATCCACGCCTCGAGGCGCTCCAGGCCGCCGAAGGGGCCGACATCGAGCGCATCGTCGTGCTCGGCGCTTACGCCAAGCCGCTTCACTAGAGATCCGATCAGGCGACATTCCTCACCCGGGAGATTGAGTTGAGCTTGCCCGAACCGCAGCCAGGCATCATGGCGATCAAACCCTATCGTGGCGGCGCCCACAGCGCCGAGGGTGTCGAGCGGGTGATCACGCTGTCGGCGAACGAGTCGCCGCTCGGGCCGAGTCCCAAGGCGGTCGCGGCGGTTCGCGCCATGGCCGATCATGCCCATCGCTATCCGGACGGCGGCGCCACGGCGCTCCGCGAGGCGCTGGCCGCACACTACGGGCTCGAGGCCGATCGCATCATCTGCTCGAACGGCTCCGACGAGCTGATTTCGCTGCTCTGCGCCGCCTATGTCGGGCCGGGCGACGAGATCGTCATGAGCCGGCATGGCTTCCTGATGTATCCGATCGCCGCGACCGTCTGCGGCGGCAAGGTGGTGATGGCGCCGGAGAACGAGCTCACCGCCAATGTCGATGCGCTGATCGCCGCGGTGAGCGACAGGACGCGGATCTGTTTTCTCGCGAACCCGAACAACCCGACCGGGACGATGCTGCCGAGCGACGAGGTCGCGCGGCTGCGTGACGGCCTGCCCGAGCGTGTCCTGCTGGTGATCGACGCGGCCTATGCCGAATATGTCACGCGGAACGATTACAGCGCCGGCATGGATCTGGTTGCCCGTCATGACAACGTGATCATGACGCGGACCTTCTCGAAGATCTACGGGCTGGCCGGGCTCAGGATCGGCTGGGCCTACGGCGCACCGGGCGTGATCGAGGTGCTGCACCGGGTCCGTGGGCCGTTCAACACCAATGCGGTTGCCCAGGCCGCGGCCATCGCGGCGCTCGCCGATGTTGCCCATGTCGACGCGGCCCGGAGCCACAACGATATCTGGCGACCTTGGCTGGAACGGGAATTCCGTGCCCTCGGCCTGGAGGTCACGCCGAGTGTCGGCAATTTCCTGCTTGTCCATTTCCCGGGCGGTGACAAGGGCGCGCAGGCGGCCGACGCCTTCCTGGTCAAGCGCGGCATCCTGCTTCGCGACATGCAGGCATACGGTTTCGATCATGCGCTTCGCGTGACCGTCGGGCTCGAGGAGGAGAACCGGGCCCTGGTCGCCGCCCTCGCCGATTTCCTCGGCGCGAAGGGCTAGGGGATGGCCGGAAAACCGATCGTCGGGCGGCTGGCACTGATCGGCATCGGCCTGATCGGCTCGTCGCTGGCCCGTGCGGTGAAGCGTGGCGGCCTGGCGGGCGAGATTGTCTGCACCGCGCGCAGCGCCCGGTCGCGCGAGACGGCGCTGCGCCTCGGCATCGTGGATCGGGTCGAAAGCGACCCGGCCGCCGCGGTCGCCGGCGCCGATCTGGTCGTTCTCTGCACGCCGCTGCAAAGCTACGAGGCAATCACGAAGAGTATCGCCGGGGCGCTCGCGCCGGGCGCGATCCTCAGCGATGTGGGCTCGGTCAAGCAGCATGTCCTCGACAGCCTGGGGCCGCTGCTCCCCGAGGGCGTCCATCTCGTGCCGGGCCATCCGATCGCCGGCACCGAGGAATCCGGACCCGAAGCCGGCTTCGCCGAGCTGTTCGACAATCGCTGGTGCGTGCTGACGCCGGCCGAGGATTGCGCGCCCGAGGCGTTGGCGAAGGTCAGCGCGCTGTGGGAGGCGGTCGGCAGCCGGGTCGAGGTGATGGATGCTCGGCATCACGACCGGGCCCTGGCGCTGACCAGCCATCTGCCGCATCTGATCGCCTACAACATCGTCGGCACCGCGAGCGACCTCGAAGCCGTGACCGCGCAGGAAGTGATCAAGTATTCCGCCGGCGGGTTCCGCGACTTCACCCGCATCGCGGCCTCGGATCCGACGATGTGGCGCGACGTCTTCCTGACCAACCGCGAGGCGGTGCTGGAAGTCCTGTCCCGCTTCACCGAGGATCTCTTCGCCCTGCAACGGGCGATCCGCTGGGGCGACGGCGACGCGCTGTTCGACCTGTTCACGCGGACCCGGGCGATCCGCCGGCAGATCGTCGAGGCCGGCCAGGAAACCGCGGCACCGGACTTCGGCCGCCCGCATGGCGACGGCGGCGCCGACGAATAACCGCGAATTGCGGGTCGGCTGCGACCGCGGCTGTGATCCCGTTCACCGCGCCGCCCGCGCCCGCGTATCAGTTCTGGTGAAAGGCCCGTCCGGCCGTGCCGGGCGGTCCCCCATTCCGTAGCGTCCCGTTTTCCCGTCATCAACCGACGGCGCCCGCGGTGCCCGATCCCGACTGCGCGACCGAAGGGTCGACCGTTGCGCCGATCGCCGGAAACTGGAAGGATTCACACGATGGAAGACCAGCGTGGACTGCGTTTCTCCTCGGGCAGCGCGGGCAGCCGCGATGCCTACGAGGCGGCTCTGAGGGCCTTCAACGTCTATCGCGGCGATCCCGTCGCCATCATCGACAAGGCACTCGCCGAGGATCCGGACTTCGCGATGGGCCATGTCCTGCGGGCCGAGGTCCATGTCTCGATGTGGGAGCGTGGCGTGCTGCCCGAGATCGAGGCCAGCCTCGCCCGGCTCGAGGAACTCGGCAACCGTTTGAACGAGCGCGAGCGGATGCATGCCGGCGCGATCCGGCAATGGGCCGCCGGCGACTGGAACGGCATGCGCGACCGGCTCGACCGGCTTTCCGCCGAGTATCCGCGCGATCTGCTGGCGCTGCAGATCGGCCATCTGGCGGATTTCTTTCACGGCGACCGCCACAACCTGCAGGGCCGGGTCGCGCGGGCCCTGCCGGCCTGGAACCGTGACGACCCGGGTTACGGCATCCTGCTCGGCATGCGCGCCTTCGGTCTCGAGGAGAACGGCGACTATGCCGTGGCCGAGGAAACCGGCCGACATGCCCTCGCCCTGGATGGCGACGATTGCTGGGCACAGCACGCGGTCGCCCATGTCCTCGAGATGCAGGGCCGGCAGGCCGAAGGCGCGGCCTTCATGGAAAGTCGGACGGCGCACTGGGCCCAGGACGACAACGGCTTCGCCTTCCACAACTGGTGGCACACGGCGCTCTATCATCTTGACCAGGACCATGTCGGGCGGGTGCTCGAGATCTACGACCAGGGCGTCCGGCCGGAACCCAGCGACATCCACCTGATGCTGCTCGATGCCGCCGCGCTGCTCTGGCGACTGCATCTTCGCGGGATCGATGTCGGCGGACGCTGGCAGGAACTCGCCGATGCCTACGAGCGGACAGGCGACGACGGCTTCTATGTCTTCAACGATCTGCACCGCATGATGGCCCTTGTCGCGACCGGGCGGAACGACGCGGCGCAGCGCCTGCTCGACGCGGTCACCCGTGCGGCGGGCGAGGCCGGTACCAATGCCCGCATGGTCCGGGACGCCGGTCACGCGGTCGTCGCCGCCATCGAGGCATTCGGCCGAGAACGCTATGGCGATGCGGTCGACCTGCTGATGCCGGTTCGCTACAGGGCCTATGTCTTCGGCGGCAGCAACGCGCAGCGGGACATCCTCCACAGGACCCTGATCGAGGCCGCGCTCCGTGCCGGCGACAGGCCGCTCGCCATCGCGCTGGCGAACGAGCGAACCGTCGGAAGGCCGCATTGCCCGTTCAGCCGGTCGCTTGCGGCGCGGGCGGTGGCGCTGCACTGACGGCCGGACCATTGCGGGGCCGGGGCGGGCTCGCTCCGGCCCCGCCGACGATTCGGCCGCGCCGCCGGCTTCCCCTGATCCGCGGTCCGGCGACCCCGGCGCAGGCGGCCTTTACGCCTCATATTTGATTCTGCTCATTGACAGAGCCCCGGCGCATCACAATCCTGAACGGCGAGGCCGACCCGCCGCGCATTCCTGCGAGGGCGGAGAAAGGGAGGCTTATCATGGCAAATGACAAGGCGAAGACCGCGACCGGTGCGATCGAGGAAATGTTCCCGTTCGCGGCCAACATGACGGCGGCGTTTCCGGGCAACGAAGGGGCCATAAAGGCCTGGGTCGAGATGAACCGCACGATCGCGCAAGGCATGTACAAATTCTCCGAAGAGACGACACGCTTCATGGCCCAGCGGATGGAGGACGATCTCGAGCGTCAGCAGGAGATCATGGCCTGCAAGTCGCCCGAGGAGTTCTGGAAGGCCTACAAGGCCTTTGCCGACAAGGCGGCTGAGGACTACTCGCACGAAGCGGAGAAGATCCTGTCGCTGGCCACCGAGATGCAGACCGCCTGCGCGCATTTCGGCGACAATCTGCGCGACAAGAAGGGCTGATCGCCGGAAGGGTGGCGTCGCTCAGAAGAGCGGCCGCACCTTGAGCAGTTTCGCCGGGCCGAGATAGACCCGCCCGTCCGTGGCGCTCAGCGGCGCCGTCAGGGTCGGTCGCCCGTCGACCGTCGGCTTGGCAAGCAGCGCCAGCGCGATCTTGATCAGATTGGCGTCCTTGTTCCTGACGGTGCCGGTCTGGACGAGCGCATCGACGGCTTCGTTGAAGCCGGCGATCCGGGTTGTCAGCGTTCCGGCGGGCCGGCGTTCGTCGTCGAGCGTGAGCGTTCCCTCGGCCTGCAGGTCGAGATCGCCCCAGATCGCGGCGAAACGCCCGACCTCGATCCGGCCGCCACCGTCGCGCCAGGCGAGCAGCGACTTGCGCCAGGAACGGTCGGCGCGCAGGGGGCCGGTGACGAGGCTCTCGACGGCGACTTCCTGAACGACAGGTCCGAACGGCAGCGGTTTTCCGACGTCCGGCAGTTTCAGCGTCTCGGCCGAGAGCGCGACGTTGTAGCTGCCGGCCGGCAGGCCCGCCTCATCGCCGTGGTTGGCGCGCACGAAGAGGCGCGCCCGGGCCGCGTCGAGCGGCGGTCCGTCCGACGGGCGCCAGGACGGCGCGGTCATGTCGAGGGCGAAACGAAGCGGCTGGCCGGCGCCGTCGAGCACCAGGCTGAAGCGGTTCGTCTCGCTCGCGAGCATCGCCGTGTGCTGTTTCCCACCGTCGCTCCAGGCGATGTCCTGGCGGCCCTCGACGCTGCCGATCACGTGATTGAGCTTCCACGGCTGGACGATCGCCCAGACCCTCTCGGCCCGCCATTCGCCGCTCTCCTTGCCGCGCGACACGACCGCCTGCGGATTCACGACGTCGATGCGGATGCGGTAGGGGAAGCCGCTTCGTTCGATGCGGTCGAAGGCGATGTCATGGCCCTTGTCGCGCTGGGCGGCGGCCCAGCCTATGACGCCGTCGAGCAGGCGGTCGCTCAGCCAGTACCAGTATCCGGTATAGCCGCCGAGAACCGTGACGATCGCCAGGATTGCGAGAATGAGGCGCATGGTTCCGTTCCGAGAAGAGTGCTGGCGCTCGCGCGAAGCACTTTATATAGAGGTTCGACCGGAGCCGGTCGAGGCGGGTCGGCGCTACCTGTGGGGCAGTAACGAGCATGAACGCTGGCGAGAAGGAAAGCGGCGCCCTGCAGGGGCTTTGGCTCGCGGCCATGCCGGGCGTCTTCGTGCTGCTCTGGAGCACCGGCTTCATCGGCGCCAAGCTTGGCCTGCCCTATGCCGAGCCGCTGACGTTCCTGTCCTACCGGTTCGCCATCGTCGGCGTGACACTGGTCGTCTTCTCGCTGCTCACGGGGGCGTCCTGGCCGCGCCGGGGCATCGACTGGCTGCATATCGCCTTCGTCGGGCTGATGATGCACGGCATCTATCTGGGCGGAGTCTTCTCGTCGATCCACCTGGGTGTCCCGGCCGGGGTCTCGGCGCTTATCGTCGGCATCCAGCCGCTGCTGGTCGCCGCCGCCGCCGGGCCGGTGCTGCGCGAGCGGGTGACCGCCCGGCAATGGGCGGGACTGGTGCTCGGCCTTGGCGGCGTCATGCTGGTGGTCGAGCAGAAGCTCGCGGTCGGCGAGGGCACGCCCTTCGCCGTCTCGCTGTCGATCTTCGCCCTGGTCGGGATCACCGTCGGCACGCTCTACCAGAAGCGCTTCTGCTCGCACATGAACCTGCGCACCGGCAACGCGATCCAGTTCACCGCCGCCGGCGCCGCGGTCTGGCTGATCTCGCTGCTGACCGAGACCGGCGAGGTGGTCTGGTCCGGCGAGTTCGTCTTCGCGCTCGGCTGGCTGGTCGTGGTGCTTTCCTTCGGGGCGATGACGCTGCTTTACATCCTGATCCGCCGGGGCGCGGCGGCGCGGGTCTCCAGCCTGTTCTTCCTGGTGCCGCCCTCGACGGCCGTCATCGCCTTCTTCCTGTTCGGCGAGCAGCTCGGCTGGATCGCGCTGTTCGGGATGGCGCTCACCATGGTCGGGGTCGCGATGGTCAACCTGCGGCCTGCCAAGCCGGCGGTGCGGGCCTGATGGCCGTGACGCCGCGCCCGCTGCTGGAACCCGACCTGCCGCCGGTCGATTACCCGCTGCCCGATTTCCGGCCCGGCGAGGATCTATGGGTGTTCGGCTACGGCTCGCTGATGTGGCGGCCCGGCTTCGACCATCTGGGCATCGAGCCGGCGCTTCTGCGCGGCTACCACCGGGCCTTCTGCGTGCGCTCGGTGGTCCATCGCGGTACCCGCGCGCGCCCGGGCCTCGTTCTTGGCCTCGACAACGGCGGGGCCTGCCGGGGCCGGGCGATCCGCGTGGCCGCGCCCGACCGGGAATATGTCGTCGATTACCTCTATCGCCGGGAAATGGTGACCAGCGTCTACCGGCCGCGCATTGTCCGGGTCCGCCTGACCGCGCGCGACGAAACGGTCCCGGCGCTGGCCTTCGTGGTCGACCGGCGGCACGAGCAATATTGCGGCAAGCTGGCGCTCGACGAGGCGGCGGCCGTCATCGCCGCGGCCAGCGGGCGCGGTGGTCCGAACGTGGAGTACCTGCGCTCGACCATCACCCATCTCGACGAGCTTGGCATTGCCGAGGGGCCGTTGCACCGGATACTGGCGCTCGCCGAGACGGCGAAAGGTTAGCCTCGGTGCTTGCGGCTCAGCCGCATTTCGAATAGCCGCAGGACGTGCAGGTATCGCAATTCTCGAGCCGGAGCATCGCCGGCTCGCCGCAGCGCGGGCAGGAGCGGAAGGCCGTCGTGCCGCCGGGGCCGGCGGTGCCCGCGACGGCCATCTTCTTCGCCGACGGCTCGTCGCCGGATGCCTTGCGGTCGACCATGAAGCCGATTTCCACCAGATGCTGTTCGATCACCCCGCCGATCGCCGCCAGGATCGAGGGCACGTAGCGCCCGTCCATCCACTGGCCGCCGCGCGGGTCGAAGACCGCCTTCAACTCCTCGACCACGAAGGAGACGTCGCCGGCCCGGCGGAAGACGGCCGAGATCATCCGGGTCAGCGCCACGGTCCAGGCGTAATGCTCCATGTTCTTCGAGTTGATGAAGATCTCGAAGGGCCGCCGCCGGCCGTCCTTGATGACGTCGTTGATGGTGATGTAGATCGCGTGGTCGCTGTCCGCCCACTTGATCTTGTAGGTCTGGCCCGGCAGCACGCCCGGGCGATCGAGCGGCTGGGTCATGTAGACGACTCCGCCGGCCTCGTAGGCGTCGCCCGGCAGGGCCGGATCGACGGCGGTCTCCGCCGAGGCCTCGTGGCGGTCCGGCCCCTCCGAATCCTGCGCCGGGCGGGTCGCAAGCACGGCGCCGGTGATCGCGTTCGGGCGATAGGTCGTGCAGCCCTTGCAGTCGCTTTCGTAGGCCAGCCGGTAGATGTCCTTGAAATGCTCGAAGGAGATCGCTTCGGGGCAGTTGATGGTCTTCGAGATCGAGCTGTCGACGTATTTCTGCACCGCCGCCTGGACCCGGATATGGTCTTCGGGCCGGAGCGCCTGGGCATCCACGAAATAGTCCGGCAACGGCGCGTCCGGGCCCTTGATCGCGCGGAAGCGGCGGAGTGCGTAGTCGGTCACCTCCTCGGTCTTGCGGCTGCCGTCCGGCATCAGCACGGTGCGGTCGTAGGTGAAGGCGAAGACCGGCTCCAGCCCGCTGGAAACGTTGTCGGCGAAGATCGAGATCGTCCCCGTCGGCGCGATCGAGGTCAGCAGCGCGTTGCGAATGCCGTGCTCGGCGATGCCGGCGCGGATGTCGTCGGGCAATTCCCGGATCGCCGGGCGGTCAAGGTAGGCGTCCTTGTCGAAGAGCGGGAAGGCACCCTTCTCCTTCGCGAGGTCGACCGAGGCCCGATAGGCGGCATCGCGGATCGCCCGCATCCATTCCTCGATGCGCCCGATCGCCGCGTCGCTGCCATAGCGGATGCCGGCGAAGATCAGCGCGTCGGCGAGCCCGCTGACGCCGAGCCCGATGCGCCGCTTGGCGCGCGCCTCCTTGGCCTGGGCCTCGAGCGGGAAGCCCGACACGTCGACCACGTTGTCCATCATCCGGACCGCGGTCGCAACCAGCTTGTCGAGCGCCGCGCGGTCGACGTCGGCGCCGTCGGTGAACGGCTCCGCAATCAGGCGGGCCAGGTTGATCGAGCCGAGCAGGCAGGCGCCGTAGGGCGGCAACGGCTGTTCGCCGCAGGGATTGGTCGCCGAGATATGCTCGCAATAGCCGAGGTTGTTGCGCGCGTTGACCCGGTCGATGAAGATCACGCCGGGCTCGGCGTAGGCATAGGTCGCGCGCATGATCTCGTCCCACAGCGCGCGTGCCGGCACCGTCTGGTAAACCTTGCCGTCGAAGCGCAGGTCCCAGGATCCGTCCGCCTCGACCGCCGCCATGAAGCCGTCGGTGACGAGCACCGACAGGTTGAACATGCGGAGCCGGCCGGGGTCCTTTTTCGCGGTGATGAAGTCCTGGATGTCCGGATGGTCGCAGGCCATCGTCGCCATCATCGCGCCCCGGCGGTGGCCGGCGCTCATGATGGTGCGGCACATCGCGTCCCAGACATCCATGAAGGTGAGCGGACCGGAGGCGTCCGCCCCCACGCCCTTTACAAGCGCGCCCTTCGGCCGGAGCGTCGAGAAGTCGTAGCCAATTCCACCGCCCTGCTGCATGGTCAGCGCGGCCTCGCGGAGATGCCCGAAAATCCCGCTCATGTCGTCGGGCACGGTGCCCATGACGAAGCAGTTGAACAGCGTCACCTTGCGACCGGTGCCGGCGCCGGCGAGGATCCGCCCGGCCGGCAGGAAGCGGTAGTCGTCGAGGGCCTCGCGGAACCGCGCCTGCCAGGCCGCGGGGTTCTTCTCGGGCACGGCCAGTGCCGTGGCGACGCGATCCCAGGTCGCCTCGACGGTCGCATCGACGACATCGCCGTCGGTTCGCTTGAAGCGGTACTTCATGTCCCAGATCTGGCGGGAGATCGCGGCTGTGCTGGGCATTCTCATCCTCGATCGCGGGCCCGTTGCGGGCCTGGGCCATCAAGATAGGGCGCGGGCGCGCAGCCGACAACAGTGGCGGGCGCCACGGCGTATGGATCAGTAGAAGTGGCTGTCGTTGGCCGGCGCGAGGTCGTTCTCCAGCCGGTAGATCTGTTTTCGTCCGAAGCCCCGGATCTCGTGCTCGCCACGGTCGGTCATGCGGAATTCCTGCTGGATCAGGTCATGCATCTCGCCGGTCAGCAGGATCTCCATCGGCCCGCAGAGCGGTTCCAGCCGGGCGGCCAGGTTCATGCCAGGGCCGAAGATGTCGTAGACATATTTCTGTACGCCGACGACCGAGCCGATGACCGGGCCGGAGTTGATGCCGATCCGGGCCTCCCAGTTGAATTCGCTCATCGCATTGCGGCGCTTCAGGTAGCGGATGAAGCGGAGTGCCACCCGGGCGATGTTCCGGGCATGCTCGGGATTGCTTTCCGGCATGCCGGAAACCGCGATATAGGCATCGCCGATGGTCTTCAAGCGCTCGCAACCGAACTGTTCGACGATGCGGTCGAAGGAGGTGAAGATGTCGTTCAGTTCGGCGATCAGCTTGGTCGGCTCGTGGGAGACCGCCATCTCCGTGAAGCCGACGAAATCGAGCATCAGCACCGAGGCTTCCTCGAAGCGCTGCGGCGTGGTGACGCCGAACTGCTTCCACTCCTCGTAGACCTGTTGCGGCATGATGTTCAGAAGCAGCCGCTCGACCCGTTCCTTCTCCTTGCGGAGATCGCGGTTCTGGCGCTCGATCATCTTCGAATAGGACTCGATCATGTATTCGAGTTCCTTGATCTTCGAGATGTTCTGGCATTGCACCATGATCTCGCCGCGTCCGGGGCCGACAGCCCGATGGAGCTCGATCGCCAGCGTGATGACGCGCCGCTTGGGCTTGATCTCGACTTCGATCCGATAGTCCCGGCCGGCGTCCAGTTCCGCCTCCATCGCCGCCCGGTCGAGCGTCGGCAGCACCTCGAGAAGCGTCAATTCGTTGTCGTCGGCCGTGGGGAACCATTCAATGAAGGCGACGTTGCGGACGAGAAAACGGTATTGTTCCGGCTCGACGACAGCCAGCGCCACGCCGACCGAATCCAGAAGGAGCGAACGGAATCGCTCCATATCCATGGAGATCTGCCGGGCCGGCTCGCTCACCTGTCCTGTCCGGAAATGATGGCCGGCGCACGGGCCTCGATCTCGTTCATGACCATGTCGACGTCGGCGGCTTCCAGCCTGAACTCCTGAAGTGTTTCGCGGAGCAGCCGCGACATCTCGTCGAACGAGCCGCGATCGATCGCCAGCGTCGCATGCACCCGGCGAAGCGTGTCGTCGGCATAGGCAACCGGACCGCCCATCACGGAGGCGATGAACTTCGTCTGGTGGTCGACCAATCTGCGCATGTCGATGTCGTCGAAAAACGGGCCGATGACGTCGGAATCGATGGCCTTGTCGTAGAACGCCATGATGATCTTGCTCAGGTTGGCGAAGCCGCCGTATTTCTCGAAGAGAGTTACTGCCATTCTTACCCCCGATTCACCATCAGGATAGACTGTAGATGCGAAGAATCGCAATTAGCAGTTGGACATAAATGGAATGCCGGCGCCGTCGGCGCCCTAGCCGGCCGGCCGGACTTCGAGCAGCGCCCGGCTGCGTTCCTCGATCCTTCGTTCGAGCTCGGCGGCAAAGGTCTTGCGGTCGAGCCCCGGCGGAATGGCGGGCAGGATCTCCATGACCATCGTGCCCGGCCGCTTGGCGAAGCTCCGCCGGCCCCATAACAGGCCGCTGTTCAGCGCCATCGGCACGCAGGGCAGGCCGAGCCTGGCATAGAGCGCGGCGACGCCCGGCTGATAGGGCAGTGCCGCCCCCGGCTGTCCGCGGGTGCCTTCCGGGAAGACCACGATGGGGCGGCCCTTCGCCGCCGCCGCCTCGGCCTGCCGGACCATGTCCTTCAGGGCGGAGGCGCCGGCCTTGCGGTCGACGGCGATCATCTCGGTCTTCCGGCAATACCAGCCGTAAATCGGGATCGAGAGCAGTTCCCTCTTCATTACGATGGCCGGATCGTCGAGCAGGTCGTGAAAGACCATCGTGTCGAAGGCCGACTGGTGCTTGGCGGCGAGGATGAACGGGCCGTCGGGCAGGTTCTCCCGCCCGCGGATCTCCAGGCGGATGCCGGCGAACAGCCGCATCAGGACGATGACGCCGCGCGTCCAGAGCCGCTGGCCGCGTACGATCAGCAGGCGGTCGCCGAGCAGACCCGGCAGGAAAGCCAGGTTCATGATCGCCGACCAGAGCCAGAACGCGATGTTGAAGACGAGCGAACGAAGGAAGGTCACGAGGGGGCGGGCTCCGGCAGGTTGTCGGTCAGGCGGACGCGGACCAGGCTGACGAGATACTTGTTGAACTCGCTGAACATCACGAACAGCGCGCGTGGCCGGTACCACCAGCCGCCTGGCGTCACCGCATCGCTCCGGGTTGCGAAGGGCGTGAGCGAGAGCGCCGGCATCCGGGCGCGGAACTCGAGCATGCTGCGCGGCATGTGATAGCCCGTGGTGACGACGATCAGCGAATGAAATCCGTGGCTTTCCGCCCACAGGATGGCCTCGGTCGCATTGCCGCGGGTGTGCAGGGCGATGCGTCCGAGATCGACGCAGCAATCGAGCAGCTGTTCGTCCTGCCCGGTGGCCTGGCCGAGTATCGCCTTGGTCGTCGCCGGGTTGACCCCGGAGATCAGCAGCCGCCTGCCGAGTCCCTGGCGCAGGAGGTCGAAGCCGGCAACCAGCCGGTCGCGCGTCCCGGTCAGCACCACGATGCCGTCATGCGGGACCGCGACCGTCGTGCCAGGCGTCGGCATGCCGGCGCAGAAGCCCAGGAATCCGCCGAACCAGAAGAGCAGCAGCGCGCACAGCACGACGATCAGGTCGCGCGCCTCCGGCAGGTAGAACCGACGCATCAACGGGCGGTCTCCAGGATCTGTTCGGCGGCCTCGCGGAGATCCTCGGCGACCCGGACCGGCAGCACCTCGCGTGGCAGGCCGGCCGCCTGGGTCGCGATGCCCTTGCCGGTGCGCACCAGGATACGGCCGCAGCCGACCCGCGCGGCGGCTTCCATGTCGCGCAGCGCGTCGCCGACCATGACCGTCTCCGCCGGTTGGCAGCCGAACTGCCGCATCGCCTCGATCAGCATGCCGGGCGCCGGCTTGCGCCGCTCGCTGTGGCTGCTTGGCAAATCGGTGCAGGCGAAGATGGCGTCGAGCCGGCCGCCGCCGGCCAGGATCGTCTCGCGCAGCTTGCGGTGAATTTCCTCCAGCATCGACGGGCTGACGATGCCCTTGCCAACGCAGGCCTGGTTGGTGACGACGGCAACCCGGGCGCCGGCCTCGGTCAGACGGCGCACGCCCTCGACGGCGCCGGGCAGCATCCGGAGTTCCGCCGGGCTGCGGACATAGTCCGGGCGGTCCTCGTTCAGCACCCCGTCCCGATCGAGCAGTACCAGCATCCTCACATCATCCGCCTGAGCGCCGAAATCACCGTGTAGCGCGTCGTCGCGACAACCAGAAGCGCGAGCGCCGGACCGGCCAGCGCCATCGCGATCCAGCCTGCCACACCGATATGGAAACCGGAAACGAGCGGAATGTCGACCTGTGCCGCCAGCCCCTGCAGGGCGAGCGCGGCAGCGACGCCGAGAACCAGCCCGGGCACCGCGCCGGCGATGGTCAGCCGCAGGAAATGACGCTCGAACTGGCGCGCCACATAGGCGTCATGGGCCCCGACCAGGTGCAGGACCTCGATCACCGCCGACTGCGAGGCCAGGCCGGCCCGGGTGGCGAAGACGACGATCGTCGCCGTGGCGCCTGCGATCAGCAGGAAGACGGAGAGCGCGACAAGCTGCATGGCCCGGGCGAAGCGAACGAGCGGCGCCATCCAGGGCCGGAAATCCTCGACATGCGCCTCCGGCACGGTCTCGGCGAGGCGTGCGGCGATGGTCTCGGGGTCGAGCCCGGCCGCCGCGTCGAGCCGCACGTCGATCAGGCGCGGCAGCGGCAGTTTCGCGGTCACCTCGTCATCGCCGAACCAGGGGCTCACGAGGCGGCGAAGCTCGGCTTCCGGAAGCGCCGTCGCCGTTGCGACGCCGGGGATCTGGCGCAGGCGCTCGACCGCTGCCGCCTCGAGCGCCGCCATGTCGGCGTCCGCCCTGTGGGCGATCTCGACCGTCAGCTGGCTCTCGGCCGTGGCCTGCCAGCCGCCGACGGCGCCGTGCAGGCTCGATGCGCCGGCGATCGCGAGCGCGGCGAGAAACAGCATCACCGCGATCAGGTAGGGCAGGGTGCGGGCGGACCCGTCGCGCTCCAGCCGAAGCTCGTGGACTCTAGCCATTGCCGGCGTCTCCGTCGGCGGGTGCCGCCTCGGCGAAGGCAGGGACCCCGGCCGGAACGGTGCGAAGCTCGCCCTGGCTGATCACCAGCAGCGGGTTCGGGAAGCGCGCGATCAGCGATTCGTCATGGGTGGCGATGACCACGGTGGTACCGATCTTGTTGAGTTCGACGAACAGCCGCATCAGCCGGTGCCCCATCGTGGTGTCGATGTTGCCGGTCGGCTCGTCGGCGAGCAGCAGCTTCGGCCGGGCGATGACCGCCCGCGCGATGGCGACGCGCTGCTGCTCGCCGCCCGACAGGGTCGGCGGCCGGGCGTCCATGCGATCTTCCAGCCCGACCCAGGACAGCAGCTCGCGGACATGGGCGCCGATCTGATTCGCCGGCGCGCCGGCGATGCGCAGCGGCAGGGCCACGTTGTCGACCGCCGAAAGATGGTCGAGCAGGCGGAAATCCTGGAACACCACGCCGATCCGGCGGCGCAGCGCCACCAGGTCGGCGCGGGCGGCACGCGAGACGTCCTGGTCGAACATCGTCACCAGGCCGCGGCTCGGCCGGTGCGACAGCGACATCAGTTTCAGCATCGACGTCTTGCCGGCCCCGGTCCGTCCGGTCAGGAAATGGAAGGAGCCCGGCGCCAGCTCGAACGAGATGTCGCGCAACACCTCCGGGCCGTTGGCATAGCGCATGCCGACATTCTGGAAACGCACCACGATCGGGCAACCCCCTCAACGATCCGGCAATGGAAACCGGGTGGACGGCAAGGCCGCTTGACGACTGCCATCCAACCATCGGACCATCATGTTCACGCCGTTGCTCAACCTTGCGCCGGTATCAGCAACGGCCTATAAAGTTTTGGTTCGAAAGCAAAACTCCCGCGGATGATATTAACCTGTCCTTCCTGCGCAACGCGATATCTCATTGATCCGGCTGCGCTCGGCAGTGAAGGTCGTGTCGTGCGATGCGCGAAATGCAGCCACACCTGGCGTGAATTTCCGCCGCCGCCGAGCGCACTTCCCGATAACGAGATCCCGATCACCCCGCCGCCTCCGCCGGAGCCGGAGGACGTCGTCGCGACCGGCGAGGGCGAGGGCGCTCGCCGCAAGGAAAAGCGCGGCCGGGGTCGCGAACGCGGCCGCAACCTGCCGGCGCTGCGCAAGGAACGACGGTCCGGCTACGGTCTAATTGGCTGGCTTGCCCTGCTCGTCGTGGTCGCCGCGCTGTGTGCCGGGGCACTCCTTGCGCGCGAACAGATCGTCCAGCTCTGGCCGGCATCGAGCAAGCTCTACGGAATGCTGCAGATGCCGGTCAATCCGAACCAGATCGGTCTCGAGTTCGAGAACGTCAAGCCGTCCAAGCAGCCCGAGAAGAACGGCGAGATGTTCCTGATCGTCTCGGGCGACATCCGCAACGTTGCGCGCGAGACCCGGCCGTTGCCACGCCTGCGCATCGCGCTGCAGAATGCCGATCAGCAGGAAATCTACCACTGGACGGCGGATCTCGGCGTCTCCGAACTGGCGGCAGGCGACGTGCTGCATTTCTCGAAGCGGCTGAAGAATCCACCTGCTGCGGCGGTGGGCGTGAAAGTGACATTCGTCGAAACGGGCGGGCAGGAACAGTGATCAATACAACGGGACGCGGCCGCAAGAGGGCGGAGGTCTTGTACTCGGCCGCCGAGATCGCCGCGCGGAACGAGGAGCTGGCCGCCAGCATCGCCAGTTCGCTCGGCACCGACGTGCTGGTCGTGGCGATCCTGAAGGGCAGCTTCGTCTTCGCCGCCGACCTGGTCCGGGCGCTGCATCACGCGGGCGTGCAGCCGCAGATCGATTTCATGGCGCTCTCGTCCTACGGCAGCGCGACGGAAAGCTCGGGCAGCGTCCATATCAGCCGCGACATTTCCGACGACGTCCGTGACCGCAACGTGCTGCTGGTCGACGACATCCTCGAATCGGGCCGCACGCTGGGCTTCGCCAAGAAGGCGCTGGCCGAGCGCGGCGCCCGCGATGTCGAGGTCTGCGTGCTGCTCGACAAGCCGGGCAAGCGGGTCGTCGATCTCGATGCCGAGTTCGTCGGATTCACCTGCCCGGACCGCTTCGTGGTCGGTTACGGTCTCGATTATGCGCATTACTATCGCGAGTTGCCCTATATCGGCTACCTGGCGGATTGACGCGGGCAGTCGGGGAAATGGCGCGCATACTGGTTGCCGACGATGAGGAGACGGTCCGCGAGTTCGTGACCCGGGCGTTGCGATACCGCGGCCACGAGGTCGGCCAGGCGATCGACGGAGCCTCGGCGCTCGAAGCGCTGCAGCGCGAGCCGTTCGACCTGTTGCTCACCGATATCGTCATGCCGGTGATGGACGGCATCGCGCTGGCCCTCAAGGTCTCGCGCGACTATCCGGCGATGCGGATCCTGATGATGACCGGGTATGCCAACGAGCGGCAGCGGGCGCATAACCTGGACGCGCTGATCCACGACGTCATTCTCAAGCCGTTCTCGCTCGACGAGATCTGCGCCAAGGTCGACGAGGCGCTTGCCGTACCGCATGCCTGAAGGTTTCCTGGCCGTCCGCTGACGGCGTGCCGGGTCGCCTCAGAAGCGGCGCAGCAGCCGGTCGATATAATCAAGCTCGAAACGCGGGCGGCCGCGCTCGCCGGAGCGGCGATAGAGTTCGTTCAGAATTTCCCGGGCGCGCTGCAGGTCGGCCTTGTCGGGCACGCTGACATCGTCGCCGGTATCCCCCCAGTTGCCGCCGACCGGCCGGCCGAGCGGGTCGCGGGACGACGGATCGCCCGGATTCTGCGCGGTCCGGCCCTGCTCGCCCTGGCCCATCTGTTCCATCATCTCCTGCGCAAGCGCCTGGGCGCCGGCGCGGAGCTGTTCGAGGGCGTCGCTCTGCGAACCGAGCGCGCTTTCGGTTTCCGAGCCCTCCAGCGAGCGCCCGGCGTCGCGCATCATCCGCTCGGCCTGGCCGAGCGGGTCGGGGATCGCGCCGCGGCCGGCGCCGAGCCGGGCCATGATGTCGCCGAGCGCGCGGCGAAGCGCCTCCTGGCGGGCGGCGAGGTCGCCGCTGTCGCCCGGCTGACCCGGCTGTCCCTGCTCGCCCGGCTGTCCCGGCCGGCGCTGCCCCTGCTGGCCCTGCTGGCCGCGCTGGCCTTGCTGCGAGCGGCGAAAGGTCTCGTCGAGCAGTTCCTGCTGGCCCTGCATGAGATTGCCGAGTTCCTGGAGCGCCTGCTGGCCAGCCTGCTGCTGGCCCATGTTGGGCATCCGCCCGGCCTGCAGGTTCTCCAGCATCTGGCGAAGCTGGTTCAGCAGATTCTGCGCCATCTCCTTGGCGCCCGACTTGCTGAGGTCGCCGATGCGGTCGAGCATCTCCTGCAGGTCCTGCTGGTTCAGGGTCTGCGCGTCGGCGTCGATTTCAGGCAGTTCGCCGCCCTCGGCCATCTGGCGCTGGGCCTGTTCGGCGAGCGCCTGCATGAATTCCTCCATCGCCTGGCGCAGTTCGTCGATGAGCCGCTCGATCTCATCGTCGGGCGCGTTGCGGGCCAGCGCCTCCTGCAGCCTTTCCTGGGCACTGCGCAGCGCCCGCTCCGCCAGCGAGACATTGCCATCCTCGATCCGGAGCGCGGTCTCCCAGAGGATTTCCTGGACCTCCGGGATCGCCGCGGCGCCTTCCGGCGACAGCAGGCGATGCACGGCAATGCGGAGCGCGAGGAACGCGACGACGTCCTCGTGGTAGCGCTCGGGCACGGCGGAGATCGCCGAGAGCGCGCGGGCGATCCGCTCACGCTTCTCGGGCTCGAGGGTCAGCAGCTTGCGCTGTTCGACGATGGCGCGGGCCACCGGGTGGAAGAATACCCGTTCCGGCAACACCATGGAGACGGTCTCGCTCGCGCCCTGCTGGCCGGCATGGTCGCGCGCGAGAAGGCGCAGATCGACCCGTGTCCCCGCCCAGGGATGGGCGGTCAGGTCGTGAAAGCTCTGTCCCGTCGCCTGCCGGGGCGAAAGCGCCGGCAGGACGAGGGCGATTTCCAGATGCTCGCCGGTCACGTCGCCGGCGGTGCCCGAGGGGCCGGCGACAGGCCGTGTCAGCTCGACGACCGCGTCGGCGAGGCCGTAATCGTCGGCGGCCGAATAGCGCAGCCCGAGGGCGCTTCGCGCGGTCGGCATCGGCGGTTCGTCGAACGCGATCGTAGGCGGCAGGTCCGGGATGATCCGGACTTGCCAGGATTCGAGCGCGTTCTCGCCCTCGCGGACAACGATCTGCTCGGCCGTCGAGAGCGTCGATTCGATCTGGTAGTTGCTGGCGTCGATCG
Source organism: Oceanibacterium hippocampi (assembly GCF_900172325.1). Taxonomy (GTDB): domain Bacteria; phylum Pseudomonadota; class Alphaproteobacteria; order Sneathiellales; family Sneathiellaceae; genus Oceanibacterium; species Oceanibacterium hippocampi. The sequence goes on from NZ_FWFR01000001.1 coordinate 886,857, forward strand.
CCTCGAAGGCTTGCGCCTGCCCGTCGATGACGAGTTCGGGCGGCTGCTTGCCGCCGTTCAGGCGGATCAGCAGCGTGCTGCCGACCGGCACCGCGTGCACCGGGTCGGGCGCCGCCACCGCCGTCTCGACCACCGGTCCCGGGCCACCCGGCGCGGTCGCGTTCCGGGTCAGGAATACCGGCGGCAGGCGGGTATAGGGGGGCGGGCTGATCCAGGCCTCGATCTCGATCGGTGCGCGCGCGACCGAGAGGTCCGGGAGCAGCGCATGACGCAGCCGTTCCGGCGCGTCCTGGCCGGCGACGCCGACGCCGATCACCAGCAGCAGGATCAGGGCGCCGCGAAGGGCGCGCGGATCATGGCGGGCAAGTTCGGGATGCGGCAGGCCGGGGCGCAGGCGGCCCAACCGTTCGCGTGCGCGGCGCTGGTGCTCGTACCAGATCGCCCGCGTGGTCTCGTCGGCGCTGCTGTCGGCGAGTTGATCCTCGATCGTCGCCAGCGGCCGGTGCGGCACGCCGCTGTCGCGCTCGAGACGGCGCACGGCATCGAGCCGGTCGGGCGCCCGCAGGCCGCGCAGGCCGCGGACGAGAACGGCGACGAAACCGATCGCGAACAGCACGAGACCTGCGAGATGCAGCCAGCCGGGAAGATGCGCCCAAAGACCGACCAGCGAGAGAAAGACGAACAGGCCTGCGATTCCGGTCGCCGGCCAGAGCGCCGGCCACAGGCGTTCCCAGGCAATGGCGGCCCAGGCCAGGCGCTCCGGCAATCGAAGGAAGCCGTCGCGCCCGCCGTTCATTGTGCCGCGTCGCGCGCCGGTGGCGCGGCGTCCAGCCAGTCCGGTAGCCGGTCGCGGGACAGGAGGTCCTCGACGCTCTGGCGCGCGCGGACGACGGCGAAGCGGTCGCCGTTCACCAGCACTTCGGGAAGCAGGGGTCGCATGTTGTACGTCGAGGCCATCACCGCGCCATAGGCTCCTGCACTACAAATGGCCACCAAATCGCCGGCGGCAAGGGGCGGGGCGAGGCGCTCGCGTGCGAAGGTATCGCCGGTTTCGCAAACCGGGCCGACGAAATCGACCGGCTGGAGGGCCGTGCCCGATGCTGCCTCGCGGACCGGGACGATCTTCATGTAGGCGTCGTAGAGGGCCGGCCGGATCAGGTCGTTCATGGCGGTGTCGAGGATCACGAAGGTCCGGCTGGCACCCGACTTCACGTACGTCACCTCGCTGACCAGCAGGCCCGCGTTGCCGGCGATCAGACGGCCGGGCTCGAGCTGTATCTCGCAGCCGACATTGCCGGTGATCCGCCCGACCATCGCGCCGTAGGCGGCCGGCAGCGGCGGCTGTTCCATGTCATAGGGAATGCCGAGGCCGCCGCCGAGGTCGATCCGCTGGATATCGTGGCCGTCGGCGCGGAGCGCGTGCACCAGCTCGACGACGCGGGCGAAGGCGGCCTCGAAGGGCAGCAGGTCGGTCAGTTGCGAACCGATATGGACGTCGACGCCGACGATCCGGATGCCGGGCATCGCCGCCGCCTCGGCATAGACCGCCCGGGCGCGGGTCCAGGGGATGCCGAACTTGTTCTCCGCCTTGCCGGTCGAGATCTTCTCGTGCGTGCCGGCATCGACGTCTGGATTGACCCGGATGGTGATCGGCGCCGTCTCGCCGCGCGCCTCCGCCAGTGCGGAAAGGGCGGCCAGTTCCGGCTCGGACTCGACGTTGAACTGGTAGATCCCGGCGTCGAGCGCGAGGGCGATCTCGTCGCGAGTCTTGCCGACCCCGGAAAAGACGATGCTCCCGGCCGGGATGCCCGCCTGCAGGGCCCGGCGCAGCTCGCCGCCTGAAACGACGTCGGCGCCGGCGCCGAGGCGGGCCAGGGTGCGCACGACCGCGAGGTTCGAATTGGCCTTCAGCGAGAAGAAGATCTTTGCCCGCTGGCCGGCGAAGGCCTCGGCGAAGACCCTGTAATGGCGCTCAAGCGTTGCCGTCGAATAACAGTAGAAGGGGGTCCCCACGGCGCGCGCGATGTCGGCGAGCGGAACGCCTTCCGCATGCAGTTCGCCGTCGCGATACTCGAAATGGTTCATCGTTGCTGTTCCCGATAGGGCGCGCGCCCGGCCGAGGCCGTTCGCCCGCATCATGGCGGAGAAGCGCGTTGCCTGTCGAGGCCGGGGCCTCAGTCGGCGCTCTTCCTGTCCTTGCTGACCTGTTTGCCGGACGGCGCCGTCGGCTCGTTCTTCACGCCGCAGCCCGAGAGCGTCGCGGTGAACAGGAACGCCACCGCGAGCGCGAGCAGAGCCGCCCTCATCGGAGCGCCTCCCGCCAGCGGGCGATCTGGGCCCTGACCTGGGCCGGCGCGGTGCCGCCGTAGCTTTGCCGGCTGTTGACCGAATTGGCGACCCCGAGCACGTCGAAGAGCGCTTCGGTGATCCGCGGCTCGACCGCGCGCATGTCGTCGAGCGCCAGGCCGTCGAGGTCGACCGCCTTCTCCTCGGCCAGCCGGACCAGTTCGCCGGTCACGTGGTGGGCGTCGCGGAACGGCATGCCGAGTACCCGTACCAGCCAGTCGGCGAGGTCGGTCGCGGTCGAGAAACCGGACCCGGCGGCGGCCAGCATCGGCCCCTCGTTGACCGTCAGTTCGGCGATCATGCCGGTCATCGCGGCGACGCAGAGCGCCAGGTTGTCGGCGGTATCGAAGACCGGTTCCTTGTCCTCCTGCATGTCCTTGCCGTAGGTCATCGGCAGGCCCTTCATGACCACCAGCAGGCTGGTCAGGTTGCCATAGAGGCGCCCGGCCTTGCCGCGGATCAGCTCGGCGGCATCCGGGTTCTTCTTCTGCGGCATGATCGAGGAGCCGGTCGAGAAGGAATCCGAACAGGTCACGAAGCGGAACTGCGCGCTCGACCAGATGACGATTTCCTCAGCCAGCCGCGACAGGTGGCTCGCGGCGATCGCCGCGGTGCTCAGATATTCCAGCGCGAAGTCCCGGTCCGACACGGCGTCCAGCGAATTCGCCGTCGGCCGGTCGAAGCCGAGCGTCCCGGCCGTTGCCTGGCGGTCGATCGGGAAGGACGTGCCGGCGAGCGCCGCCGCGCCGAGCGGGCATTCGTTCATCCGCCGCCGGCAGTCCTGCAGGCGCCCGCGATCGCGGCCGAACATCTCCACATAGGCCATCATGTGATGGCCGAAGGTCACCGGCTGGGCGCTCTGCAGGTGGGTGAAGCCCGGCATGATGGTGTCGGCATGGCGCTCCGCCTGGTCGAGCAGCGCCTGCTGCAGATCGGCGAATCCCCGGTCGGCGGCGTCGAGTTCCTTGCGGACCCAGAGCCGGAGGTCGGTCGCCACCTGGTCGTTGCGGGAGCGCGCGGTGTGCAGCCGCCCGGCGGCCGGGCCGATCAGTTCCTTCAGCCGCGCCTCGACATGGGTATGGATGTCCTCGAGCGCCGGATCGACGCGCATCTTGCCCTCGCCGAACTCCTGCAGGATGGTCCGCAGGCCATCGGCGATCGCCCGGCCGTCCTCGGCGCTCACGATCTTCTGTTCGACCAGCATCTGGACATGGGCCAGCGAACCCTCGATATCTTCAGCGAAGAGCCGGCGGTCGAAATCGATGGAGGCGTTGATCTTCTCCATGATGGCCGCCGGGCCGCTGGAGAAGCGCCCGCCCCATTGCCGGTTTGACGAGGGTGCGTCGTTATGCTTGGTCATGGTTTCGGGCTCTGGCGTTGACAGGAAAGAAAGGCTGGGTGTGGCTGTGCTGAAATCGCTTCTGATCGCTGGACTGCTTATGGCCGGCTCGATCTTCCCGGCCGGCGCCGATGGCGGGACCCCGCCGCTGTCCGGCGACATGGCGAACTTTAACGTCTCTGCCGAGCTCAAGCCAGTTCCGGATATCGCCTTCGAGGCGCTCGACGGCACGACGCTTTCGCTGCGCGCGTTCCGCGGCAAGCTGCTGCTGGTCAATTTCTGGGCGACCTGGTGCGGCCCCTGCCGGCAGGAGATGCCCGAGCTCGACGCCCTGCAGGCGGAGTTCGGTTCCGACCGCTTCGAGGTGCTGGCGATCGGCCAGGATATCGGCGGCATGGAGAAGGTGACCGGCTTTTTCGCCGATTACGGGATCCGGCATCTGCGGCCGCTCAACGATCGCCGCTCGGCCTCGGGTCGCAGTCTCGGCGTGTTCGGCCTGCCGACCACGCTGCTGATCGATGATGAAGGTCGGGAAATCGGTCGTCTGGTCGGCCCCGCGGCGTGGCACGGGCCGGCGGCCAAGGCGCTGATCCGGCATTACCTGGATGCCGCCGTGAAGACCTGAGGAACCGTTCGGTGCCCGGCGCGCTCAGCGCGTCGGGACCGGAACCTCGCCGCGATAGTCGTAGAAGCCGCGCTGGACCTTCTTGCCGAGCCAGCCGGCCTCGACATATTTCACCAGCAGCGGGCAGGGACGGTACTTGCTGTCGGCAAGGCCGTCATAGAGCACCTGCATGACCGCGAGACAGACGTCGAGGCCGATGAAGTCGGCCAGCTCGAGCGGTCCCATCGGGTGATTGGCGCCGAGCTTCATGGCGGTGTCGATCGCCTCGACGGTGCCGACACCCTCGTAGAGCGTGTAGACCGCCTCGTTGATCATCGGCAGCAGGATGCGATTGACGATGAAGGCCGGGAAATCCTCGGCCGGCGTCGGCGTCTTGCCGAGTCGGACGGTGAGTTCGCGGATCGCCTGGAAGGTCCGTTCCTCGGTCGCGATGCCGCGGATCAGCTCGACGAGCTTCATCAGCGGCACCGGGTTCATGAAATGCATGCCGATGAAACGTTCCGGCCGGTCGGTGGTCGAGGCGAGCCGGGTGACCGAGATCGAGGACGTGTTGGTGGCGACGATCGCTTCCGGATTCAGCTTCGGGCAGACTTCCGCGAAGATCTTGCGCTTGACCTGCTCGTTCTCCGTCGCCGCCTCGATCACGAGATCGACCTTGTCGAGGAAGTCGTAGTTCGACGCGGTCTTGATCCGCTTCAGCGCGGCGACATGATCTTCCTCGCTGATCACGTTGCGGGCTGCCTGACGGGCCAGGTTGCCGTCGATCGTGTTGAGCGCTTTCGAAAGCGCCTCCTCGTTAATATCGGTCAGATAGACGTCGTAGCCGGCGAGGGCACATACATGGGCGATGCCGTTCCCCATCTGGCCGGCGCCGATCACGCCGATCGTGTTGATCTCGGGCAGGTTATCCACGCTCATTCGTTTACGCTCGCCTCGCTGCGCGCTCAGGAGAGCGCTTCTTCCAGTTCCGGGATCGCCTTGAAGAGATCGGCGACGAGGCCGTAGTCGGCGACCTGGAAGATCGGCGCCTCCTCGTCCTTGTTGATGGCGACAATGACTTTCGAATCCTTCATGCCGGCGAGATGCTGGATCGCACCGGAAATGCCGACCGCGATGTAGAGCTCGGGCGCCACGACCTTGCCGGTCTGGCCGACCTGGTAGTCGTTCGGCACGAAGCCGGCATCGACAGCGGCGCGGCTCGCGCCGACGGCGGCGCCGAGCTTGTCGGCGACCTTCTCCAGCAGCACGAAATTCTCGCCGGAACCCATGCCGCGACCGCCGGAAATGACGATCTTGGCGGCGGTCAGCTCGGGACGCTCGGACTTGGAGAGTTCCTCGCCGACGAACTCGGACAGGCCCGGATTGTCGGCCGCGCCGACCTTCTCGACCGAGGCGCTGCCGCCTTCAGCCGCGGCGGCGGCAAAGGTCGTGCCGCGCACGGTGATGATCTTCTTGGCGTCGCCGCTCTGCACCGTCGCCATGGCATTGCCGGCATAGATCGGGCGGATGAAGGTGTCGGCCGAGACCACCGCGGTGATGTCGGAAATCTGCGCAACGTCGAGCAGGGCGGCAACGCGCGGCATGATGTTCTTGCCGTTCGTGGTCGCCGGCGCGAGCAGCGCGTCGTAGTCGCCGGCCAGGCCGACGATCAGCGCCGCCGTCGGCTCGGCGAGCAGGTGGTCGTAGGCCGCGTCGTCGGCGTGCAGCACCTTGGCCACGCCGGCGATCTTGGCGGCCGCCTCGGCGGCCCCGGTAGCGGCGGCGCCGGCGACGAGGACATGCACGTCGCTGTCGACGGCGATTGCGGCGGTGACGGTGTTCAGGGTCGCCGCGGCCAGCGTGCCGCCGGCATGATCGGCAATGACAAGGGCGGTCATCAGATCACTCCCGCTTCGTTACGCAGTTTGTCGACCAGCTCAGCCACCGATTCGACCTTGACGCCGGCCTTCCGCTTCGGCGGCTCCTCGACCTTGAGAACCTTCAGGCGGGGCGCGATGTCCACGCCGAGCGCCTCGGGCGTCTGCTCGTCGATCGGCTTCTTCTTCGCCTTCATGATGTTCGGCAGCGACGCGTAGCGCGGCTCGTTCAGGCGCAGGTCGGTGGTCGCGATCAGCGGCATCTTGAGGGTCAGCGTCTGCAGGCCGCCGTCGATCTCGCGCGTCACCTTGGCGGCGCCGTCGGCGATCTCGATCTTCGAGGCGAAGGTGCCCTGCGCCCAGCCGAGCAGCGCGGCCAGCATCTGGCCGGTCTGGTTGCTGTCGTCGTCGATCGCCTGCTTGCCGAGGATGACCAGTTCCGGGCTTTCCGCCTCGACCAGCGCTTTCAGGATCTTGGCGACCCCGAGCGGCTCGACGGTCGCGTCGGTCTTGACCAGGATTCCGCGATCGGCACCCATGGCCAGCGCGGTGCGGATGGTTTCCTGCGCCTGCTGCGGCCCGACGGAAACCGCGATGATCTCGCTCGCGACCCCGGCTTCCCGAAGACGAATCGCCTCCTCGACGGCAATCTCGTCGAACGGGTTCATCGACATCTTGACGTTGGCGAGCTCGACCCCGGTCTGGTCGGCTTTGACGCGGATCTTGACGTTGTAGTCAACGACCCGTTTGACGGCGACAAGAACTTTCATTCGGCGCTCTTCGAATTCGTTGGACGGGTTGCGCGGGACCTAAGCGAACGAGGGAGATCGCTCACGCATGCGGCGCTGCACCATAGAAGCATGACATTGCGGTGTCAACGAATGGCAGCCCCCGGAATATGAAGGCATTCCGGCGCTCTCAGCGGTTTGCGCCGGGCTTCCAGAGCACGTCGCGGCCGCCGTTGTCATTCGCTTCCCGGGCGAGCACGAAGAGCAGGTCCGAGAGCCGGTTGATGTAGCGGATCGCGGCCTCGCTCACGACTTCCTCGCGGGCCAGGGCAACGACCCGCCGTTCCGCCCGCCGCGTCACGGTGCGGGCCTGGTGCAGGAACGCCGCCGCGGCCGCGCCACCCGGCAGGATGAAGGATTCGAGCGGTGCCAGAGCGGCGTTCACCCGGTCGATCTCGGATTCCAGCCAGGTCACCTGCGGATCGGTCACGCGAAGCCGCTCCCGCGTCGATCCTTCCGCCTCCGGCGTGCAGAGATCCGCGCCGAGGTCGAAGAGGTCGTTCTGGATCCGTGCCAGGGTCTCGTCGAGCCGGCCCGCGGCATGCAGGCGCGCCAGCCCGATCGCCGCGTTCGCCTCGTCGACGTCGCCATAGGCATCGACCCGGAGCGCGTCCTTGCCGACCCTGCTGCCGTCGCCGAGCGAGGTTTCGCCGCGATCGCCGCCACGGGTATAGATCCGGGTCAGTTTGACCATGTCCCCTCCAATGCTGCCTGGCGCCGGGTTCCGCCCGTCAGGACGGCGCGCCCATCATCCACAGGGCGGCCATGATGAGGATCACGGCGAGGAATTGGAAGAGGATGCGAAGGCGCATCAGCTTGTTGGCGTTGCGGCGATTGAATTCGCCGCCGCGCAGCATCGAGAAGATGCCGACGCCGAGCACCGCGACGGTCGCGAGGACCATGACCGGTATGAGGAGGGCAAAAACGTTCATTGGCGAAATATAGTGCGTCGCGCGCCAACCGCACAGGGGCCTTGCCGAAGCCTGCCGCCTCCGGCTATTAGCGATGCATTCGGTCGTGGGAGTATGCGTTGGAAGCTGCGGATATCGTCATCGTCGGCGGCGGCGTCATCGGCAGCGCCGTTGCCTACTTCCTGAAGGGGCCGGCGCGATTTCCCGGTCGCGTCACCGTCGTCGAACGGGACGCGAGCTATTCGGAAGGCTCGACCGCGCGGTCGGCCGGATCGATCCGCCAGCAGTTCTCGACGCCCGAGAATATCCGCATGTCGCAGTTCGGCCATGCCTTCCTCGGCTCCCTGCAGGAGCATCTGGGGGTCGATGGCGATCCGGTCGATATCGGCTTCCACGCGGCCGGATACCTGTTCCTTGCAACCCCTGCCGGCCTGCCGGTGCTGGCCGCCAATCACGCCATTCAGACCGCCGAGGGGGCGGAAATCGCGCTGCTCGACACCGCGGCGCTGGCCGCACGCTATCCCTGGCTCGCGCTCGACGACCTTGCTGCCGGCACGCTCGGGCTCGCCGGCGAGGGCTGGTTCGATGGCTACGGCCTTGGCCAGGCCTTCCGGCGCAAGGCGCGCTCGCTCGGCGTCGACTATCGCCACGACCGGGTCGTCGGGCTTGACCGCGATGGCGCCCGGATCACCGCCGCGCGGCTTGAAAGCGGCGGGCGGCTCGCCTGCGGGGCACTGGTCGACGCGGCCGGGCCGCGCGGCGCCGAGATCGCCGCGATGGCCGGGCTCTCGCTGCCGGTGCGGCCGCGCAAGCGCTTCGTCTTCGTGTTCGACTGCCGGGCCGCTGCCGACGGCCGCTTCGCCGACTGCCCGCTGGTGATCGACCCGTCCGGCGTCTATTTCCGTCCCGAGGGCCCGCAGTTCATCACCGGCCTCTCGCCGGGCGTCGACGATCCCGACCCTGACTGCCTCGATCTGGAAGTCGATCACGACTGGTTCGACGAGCGGATATGGCCTGTGCTGGCGGCGCGCGTGCCGGACTTCGAGGCGATCAAGATGATCCGGGCCTGGGCCGGGCACTATGCCTACAACACGCTCGACCAGAATGCCGTGCTCGGCCCCCACCCGGAGATCGGGAACTTCTATTTCGCTAACGGCTTTTCCGGGCATGGCCTGCAGCAATCGCCGGCGGTCGGTCGCGCCATCGCCGAACTGATCGTCGAGGGCGGCTATCGCAGCCTCGATCTCTCGCGCTTCGGCTACGAGCGGATCGTCGCCAACGAGCCGGTACTGGAGAAGAACGTGGTCTGAACAGTCGCCGACACCGTGCCGTGACCCCGGACACGGTTCGTTAAAGCCGGCGGGGCTATGCTCGGTGCCTGTTGACGAACGGGGATCCGAACGACGCCAGGTGGCGGCGGCGCGATCCCCGGAAGCGCGGAGGATCGCAATGCCGGCACGCTGGCTTGTCGTCGCCCTGGGCCTTCTGCTGCTCCCGGCGTTTACCGCCGGGCCTGCTCCCGCGCCGCTTCCGTCCGGCCGGATGGCGCTGGTCTTCTTCGATTCGCTGGCGCTGATGCGGGGCGAGGGGCAGGACGCCAGCGTTCCGGGCCTCGTCCGTCGCTTTGAAGGGCCGGTCGTGATCCGCCTGCGGGGCAGCGCGTCTGCTCGGACCCGGGCCGAGGTCGCCCGCATCGCGGCGCGTCTGAGCGACTGGACGGGGCGCCGGTTCCGGCTTGTGGACGAGATACCCTACCGAACCCGGCATATCGACATCACGGTGCATGACGATGCCCGGGTCGGCGCCCGCCACGGCGACGAGGGCGCGGTCTGCTTCACCCGTACATGGGGCCGCCAGGGCCACCTGTTCCGCGCCGCGATCGACATCGGCGCCGATTACGCCGATTGCCTGGCGCACGAGATGATGCACGCGGTCGGGTTCGACAATCACTGGGCCGGGCGCGACGCCGGGGCGGACTGCCCGTCGGTATTGGCGCACCGTCATACGGATGCCCGGACAAGCGATTTCAGCGCCTTCGACGAGATGGCGATCCGCCTGCTCTACAGCGCCGAACTCAGCCCCGGGATGGTGCGGGCGGAGGCGCTCGCCATCGCCCGCCGGGCATTGATGCCGGGGCGTTCGGCCAGCTGACGGCCGTATCGCGCATGCTGACGTTGTCGCCGCACCGTCACGTGACCTCCGAACGAAGCCATTCCAGCACGGCATCTCGCGCGGCGTTCGACTTTCGCTGCGCGGGTTGAACCACGTAATAGCCGCCCTGGTCCTCCCGCCCGTCCTGCCACAGGACGACGAGCCGGCCCTCGGCGAGCGAACTGCCCAGAAGCAGACGTGGCACGAGCGCGATGCCTTGCCCGTTTGCCGCGGCATCCATGGCCAGCGCGGTCTGATTGAACTGCATGATCCGATGCCGGGCGCCATTGGCCGTGTCGGCGAGCAGCGCTTCCCAGTATCGGTGGCTGTCCTGGATCAGGCGGCGATCGGCCAGCGCGCCGATATGGTCGACGGCACTGACGGTCTTTCCGAACTCCGGACTGCAGACCGCGCAGAGGTCGAGGCGGGCGAGCAGCGACCATTCCAGACCCTTTCCGAACGGTGGGCGCCCCTGGCGGATCGCCAGGTCGATGCCGTCGGAGCGAAAATCCGCGAGCCGTTCGCTCGCCATCGTGTGGAGATCGATGTCGGGATGTCGCTCGGCGAAGCGGCCGAGCCGGGGCACCAGCCATTTCGCGGCGAACGACGGTGTCATGCTGAGGGTTATACGGGCGTTCTCCGGCCGGAGCTCACGGGTCGCCTGTTCGATGATCGTGAATGCCCGGCGGAGCGGCGCGTGATAACTGGCCCCGCTCTCGGTCAGTGCCAGGCCGCGGGCCTGCCGCAGGAACAGCGGCACCCCGAGGTCGGCCTCCAGCCGCCGGACCTGCTGCGCCACCGCCCCGGGCGTCAGGTTCAGCTCGTCCGCGGCGCGTCGGAAATTGAGGTGCCGGGCGGCGGCATCGAACATCCGCAACATGTTCAGGTTCGGCATTCGCACGGGCGGAGCGGCTCTTTCAGGCAGTAGATTTTCTACAGTCTCGCGCGACAAGCGATGATTGGTCAAGCGGCCGTCCGCGGTTCATGTTGATGACGGAATGTGACAACGGGAGAACCAGTCATGACGTCATCGAAGGTTGCGCTCATCACGGCAGGTGGCAGCGGCATGGGCGCGGACGCCGCCCGGCGGCTGGCCGCGGACGGTTACGAAATCGCGATCCTGTCATCCTCGGGCAAGGGTGAAGCCCTGGCGAAGGAACATGGCGGGATCGGCGTGACCGGTTCGAACCGCTCGGTCGAGGATCTGCAGAAGCTTGTCGACCTTGCGATGGAACGCTGGGGGCGCATCGACGTGCTGGTCAATTCCGCCGGCCACGGCCCGAAGGGTCCGGTGCTGGAAATCAGCGACGACGACTGGCACGTCGGGATGGAGGTATATCTGCTGAACGTCGTGCGGCCGGCCCGCCTCGTCGCCCCGGTCATGTCGGCGCAGGGCGGCGGCGCGATCGTCAACATCTCGACCTTCGCGGCCTTCGAGCCGGACCCGTTGTTTCCGACCTCGGGCGTGTTCCGGGCCGGGCTGGCCGCCTTCACCAAGCTCTTCGCCGACAAGTATGCCTCCGACAATGTCCGGATGAACAACGTTCTTCCCGGCTTCATCGACAGCCTTCCCGAAACCGCCGACCGTCGCGCGCGGATCCCGATGGGGCGCTATGGAAATGCGGACGAGGTTTCGGCCCTGATCGCCTATCTGGCGTCGGACGCCGCCGCCTACGTGACCGGTCAGAATATCCGTATCGACGGCGGGCTGACCCGTGCCGTCTGACGCGATCGTCGGGTTGCGGGGTACGGGCCGGATTGCCTTCGCGATCAAGTGGATCGCCTCGGCCATGCAGATCCTCGGATATTCCGCGACGGCCGTTGGGCTGGCGCCGTGGAATATCTACCTGTTCCTGGCCGGTCTGACGGGCTGGCTCGCCGTCGGCGTGCTGTGGAACGACAAGGCGATCATGCTGATCCACCTTGCCGCCCTCGGTGCCATGCTGGTCGGGCTGGCCGGCGGGTCCTAGTTCGCGCCGTCCAGCAAGCGGCGGGCGATGACCTGGGCCTGGATCTCGCCGGCGCCCTCGAAGATGTTGAGGATCCGGGCGTCGCAGAGCACCCGGCTGATCGGGTACTCCATGGCGAAGCCGTTGCCGCCGTGGATCTGCAGCGCGTTGTCGGCGGCGCCCCAGGCGACCCGGGCGGCAAGCAGCTTGGCCATGCCGGCCTCGAGGTCGCAGCGCCGGCCCTCGTCCTTGGCGCGTGCCGAGGCGTAGGTGAGCTGACGGGCGATCATGATCTCGGTCGCCATCCACGCCAGCTTGCCGTAGACGCGCGGGAAGGCGCCGATCGGCTTGCCGAACTGGATCCGCTCGCGGGCGTAGGCGAGGCCAAGTTCGAGCGCGTTCTGGGCGACGCCAAGCGCGCGCGCCGCGGTCTGGATGCGGGCGCTCTCGAAGGTCTGCATGAGCTGCTTGAAGCCGTTGCCCTCGCTGCCGCCGAGCAGGTTCTCCTTCGGCACCTCGAAGCCGTCGAAGCCGATCTCGTATTCCTTCATGCCGCGATAGCCGAGCACCGGGATCTCGCCGCCCGACATGCCCTCGGCCGGGAAGGGATCGCCCTCGGTGCCGCGCGGCTTTTCGGCGAGCAGCATGGAGAGGCCCTTGTAGCCCGGCGCGTCCGGGTTGGTGCGGGCGAGCAGGGTCATCACGTCGGCGCGGGCGGCGTGGGTGATCCAGGTCTTGTTGCCGGTCACCTTGTAGACGTCGCCGTCGAGGCGGGCGCGGGTCTTCAGGCTGGCGAGGTCGGAACCGGTGTTGGGCTCGGTGAAGACCGCGGTCGGCAGGATCTCGCCGCTGGCGATCTTCGGCAGCCAGCGCGTCTTCTGCGCGTCGGTGCCGCCGAGCAGGATCAGTTCGGCGGCAATCTCCGAGCGGGTGCCGAGCGAGCCGACGCCGATATAGCCGCGCGAGAGCTCTTCCGAGACCACGCACATCGATGTCTTGCCGAGGCCGAGGCCGCCGAAATCCTCCGGGATGGTCAGGCCGAAGACGCCGAGTTCGGCCATCTCCTCGATCACCGACATCGGGATCAGTTCGTCCTTCAGATGCCAGTCATGGGCGAACGGCACGACCTTCTCGTCGGCGAAGCGGCGGAACTGCTGCGCGATCATGGTGTAGGTCTCGTCGAGACCCGGATCGCCGAAATCGCCGGTCGTCGTGCCCTCGGCGATCAGCGTCCCGATCTGTGCGCGCACGCCCGGCGCATCGCCCGCCGCGATCAGCCGGCGCACCGCCGGGGTCAGTACGCTGGCCATCGCCGCCTCGTCGAGGCCGAAATGGGCCGGTCGGACGATCTCGCCCTGGGTCATCGCCACGCCGCCGGCGAGCTGGCCGAGATATTCGCCGAAGCCGGCCTGCAGGATAAGCCGCTCGATCTCGCCGAGCTTGCCCTCGTCGTCAAGCCGGACGGCCCAGCCGCGCAACTCGCGCAGGGCCTCGACATAGGTCGCGATCCAGGCGAAGCCGTGGGCGCGGAACTGCTCTTGCTCGAGGCGCGCGGTATCGATCCGGCCGTCGGCGCCGCCGACCTGTGCCGCGACCCGTTCGGCGACCAGCGAGCGGTAGCGCTCGGCCGCCTCGACCGCCTCGCCGGTGATTGCCAACAGATCGTCGAGAAGCGGGCCGGTGCCCGCCGCGTCCGCTTCGAGTGCCGCAGCCGTCATCGTTCTTCCTTACAACGCGAGTATCTTCGAATGTCGATGCCCCCGCCCGGATCGCCCGTGCGGGACGGGACGGGCGGGGGCTATGCCGTCCGCCCGGTCAGCCGTTGCCGGCCTCGATCGCATCCTCGACCGTGCGCATGCCGGGATATTTCGCCGACACCAGCACCGCCATGTTCCCCGGCTTGTGCTCGTTCTTGTACATCTTCATGTGCGCGCGCGGGATGTCGGACCAGGAGAAAACCTCGCTCATCACCGGGTCGATGCGACGCTCGATCATCAGCTGGTTGGCCTGGGCGGCCTGTTTCAGGTTGGCGAAATGGCTGCCCTGGATGCGCTTCTGCCGCATCCAGACGAAGCGCGCATCGAAGGTGATGTTGTAGCCGGTGGTGCCGGCGCAGAAGACCACCATGCCGCCGCGCTTGACCACGAAGCAGGACACCGGGAAGGTCGCCTCGCCCGGATGCTCGAAGACGAAATCGACGTCGTTGCCCTTGCCGGTGATCGCCCAGATCGCCTTGCCGAACTCGCGGCACTTCTTCATGTAGGCGCCGTAGGCCTCGGTATCCTCGACCAGCGGCATCTTGCCCCAGCAGTCGAAGTCCTTGCGGTTGATGACGCCCTTGGCGCCGAGCGAGAGCACGAAATCGCGCTTCGATTCGTCCGAGATCACGCCGATGGCGTTGGCGCCGGCGGTCGAGATGAGTTGGATCGCCATCGAGCCGAGGCCGCCGGAGGCACCCCAGACGAGCACGTTGTCGCCCGGCCGGAGGATATGCGGGCGATGGCCGAACAGCATGCGGTAGGCGGTGGCGAGCGTCAGCGTGTAGCAGGCGCTTTCTTCCCAGGTCAGGTGGCGCGGCCGATGCATGATCTGGCGCGACTGCACCCGGGCGAACTGCGCGAACGAGCCGTCCGGCGTCTCGTAGCCCCAGATCCGCTGGCTCGGCGAGAACATCGGGTCGCCGCCGTTGCATTCCTCGTCGTCGCCGTCGTCCTGGTTGCAATGCACCACGACCTCGTCGCCGACCTTGAAGCGCTTGACCCGGCTGCCGATCGCATAGACCACGCCCGAGGCGTCGGAACCGGCGATGTGGTAATCGGCCTTGTGGATGTCGAACGGGCTAACAGGGACGCCCAGTCCGGCCCAGACGCCGTTGTAGTTGACGCCCGCGGCCATCACGAGAATCAGCACCTCGTCCGGGTCGATCGTCGGCGTATCGACGACCTCGACCTGCATCGCCTTGTCGGGCAGGCCGTGCCGTTCGCGCCGAATCGCCCAAGCATACATCTGCTTCGGTACATGTCCGAGCGGGGGAATCTCGCCGACTTCATAGAGGTCTTTGTAGACGCCTTTCGCCGCACTTTCGGTCGTCGCGTCGGCGACGCTTTCGGTTTCAGCCATGGCCATTCCTCCAACCTTCCTTGTCTCGCGGGCGGCGCGCCGCTAGGCTCGCAACCCGATCATTTCAGCCGTCTCCCGCGGCCGGAAGCGGCGAACTGAGGGCGATCTAAGAGGATCGATCAGGATGCTGCAAGTTCTTTTTGCACCGCAGCAGAGAGACATGATATTTCTTCCAGCGACCTTGCGCCGCAATATTGCGCCGTGACAGGGGTCAGTCGACGAAACGATGTTGTGCAGATGAGGTTCAGGTGAGCGGCAAGGCGGACAGGACGGAAACCCCGGTGAAGCGCGACAAACCGTGGCTGTTCCGGACATATTCGGGACATTCCTCGGCGCGCGCCTCGAACGAGCTGTACCGGACGAACCTGGCGCGCGGGCAGACCGGGCTGTCGGTGGCCTTCGACCTGCCGACCCAGACCGGTTACGATTCCGACCATCCGCTGGCGATCGGCGAGGTCGGCAAGGTCGGCGTGCCGATCGGCCACCTGGGCGACATGCGGGCGCTGCTCGACGGCATCCCGCTCGACCGCATGAACACCTCGATGACGATCAACGCGACGGCGCCCTGGCTGCTGGCGCTCTATATCGCGGTCGCCGACGAAACCGGCGCGGCGCGCGAATCGCTTACCGGCACGGTGCAGAACGACATCATCAAGGAGTATCTGAGCCGGGGCACCCACATCTTCCCGCCCGAGCCGTCGATGCGGCTGATCACCGACGTGATCTCGTTCACCGCCGGCGAGATGCCGAAATGGAACCCGACCAACATCTGCTCCTACCACCTGCAGGAGGCGGGCGCGACGCCAGTGCAGGAACTGGCCTATGCGCTGGCCAACGCGATCGCCGTGCTCGACGCGGTGCGGGCGACCGGGCGCTTCGACGATGACGCCTTCCCGCGTGTCGCCGGCCGGATTTCCTTCTTCGTCAATGCCGGCATCCGCTTCATCACCGAGATCTGCAAGATGCGCGCCTTCGGCGAGTTGTGGGACGAGATCCTCGAAACCCGCTACGGCGTCGAGGACCCGAAGTTCCGGCGCTTCCGTTACGGCGTGCAGGTCAACTCGCTCGGCCTGACCGAGCAGCAGCCGGAGAACAACGTCTATCGCATCCTGCTGGAGATGCTGGCGGTCACCCTGTCCAAGGACGCCCGGGCCCGCGCCGTGCAGCTGCCGGCGTGGAACGAGGCGCTCGGCCTGCCGCGCCCGTGGGACCAGCAATGGTCGCTGCGCCTGCAGCAGATCGTCGCCCACGAGACCGACCTGCTGGAATACGAGGACATTTTCCGCGGCTCCGAGGTGATCGCTGCCAAGGTCGAGAGCCTGAAGGCCGAGGCCAAGGCCGAACTCGACCGGATCCTCGGACTCGGCGGCGCCGTCGCGGCCGTCGAGACCGGCTACATGAAGGAAGCGCTCGTCCAGGCCAATGCCGAGCGGGTGCGCCGGGTGATGGACGGCTCGACCGTCGTGGTCGGCGTCAACCAGTTCACCGAAAGCGCACCGTCGCCGCTGCTGGATGCGGGCGACGGCGGCATCATGACCGTCGACCCGGCGGCGGAGAATGCCCAGATCGAGGGCCTCGCCGGCTGGCGGGCAGGCCGCGATCAGGGCGCCGTCGACGCGGCGCTGGCCGCGCTCGCCGAGGCGGCGAAGGGCGGCGCCAACATCATGCCGGTCTCGATCGAGGCGGCGAAGGCCGGCGTCACCACCGGCGAATGGGGCGAGACCCTGCGTCGGGTGTTCGGCGAGTATCGAGCGCCGACCGGCGTCGGCGCCACGGTCAGCCGGGTCGGCGGCGACCGCCTGACGGAAACCCGCAACCGGGTCGAGGC
This sequence comes from Oceanibacterium hippocampi, assembly GCF_900172325.1. GTDB lineage: Bacteria > Pseudomonadota > Alphaproteobacteria > Sneathiellales > Sneathiellaceae > Oceanibacterium > Oceanibacterium hippocampi. The sequence goes on from NZ_FWFR01000001.1 coordinate 903,770, forward strand.
GGTCGCCCGGCGGCTTGGCCGGCCGCTCAAGATCCTGATCGGCAAGCCCGGCCTCGACGGTCATTCCAACGGCGCCGAGCAGATCGCCGTTGCCGCGCGCGACTGCGGCATGGAGGTGGTCTACGAGGGCATCCGCCTGACCCCGGACCAGATCGTCAACGCGGCGCTGGAGGAGGCGGTTCACCTGGTCGGCCTGTCGATCCTGTCGGGCAGTCACGTGAAGCTCGCCGAGGATGTCCTGAAGGGCCTGCGCGATCTCGGGCTCGGCGCAGTGCCGGTGATCGTCGGCGGCATCATCCCGCCCGAAGACGCGGCGCGCCTGAAGGCGGCGGGGATCGCCGCCGTATACACGCCGAAGGATTACGACCTGACCGCGATCATGGCCGATATCGCCGGGATCATCGACGCCCGGGGCGAGGCGGCCTGAGGATAACTTGCCCGCGGGCCGCCTGTGAGAATCGGGGAAAAGCCGGTGCGTGCTTATCCGCCAGCGGCTTGCCGGGCTCGCCACCGGGGATGGATCGGACGATGAATTGCCGCGCCGGGCAGGCTATGCTGGGGCCGCAGGACGCGGCCGCGCCGGCCGTGCCGCAACCCCCGACGATGCAGCCATGAACGACCAGACCACGCGTTATTCGACCGGCATCCTGCCGGCCCAGATGATCCGCCAGGCGATCGCCGCGGGCGAGCTTGCCAGCGACGACGCGGCCCTGCCGATCGACGAGGCGCAGGTTCAGCCGGCCAGCCTCGACCTGCGTCTCGGCCGGACCGCGCACCGGATCCGGGCGAGTTTCCTGCCGGGCCGCGAGACGACTGTTGAGAGCAAGATCGAGCGGCTGGAGATGCACCGCCTCGACCTCACCGGGGGCGCGGTGCTGGAACAGGGCTGCGTCTATGTCGTGCCGTTGCTCGAACGGCTGGCCCTGAAGAAGCGCATGTTCGCGACCGCCAATCCGAAGAGCTCGACCGGGCGGCTCGATGTCTTCGTCCGCATCCTTACCGACAACGGCGCCGAATTCGACCAGATCGCCGAGGGCTACCGGGGCCGGCTCTATGCCGAGATCACGCCGCGCACCTTCTCGATCCGGGTCCGCACCGGCTCGCGCCTGGCCCAGCTCAGGCTTCGCCGCGGCTCCCCGGTGTCGAGCGACGACGAACTGCGCCGCCTGCACCAGACGGTCGGCCTTGTCGATGCCGCCAGCGGCGAGCCGGTGATCAAGAACGGGCTCGCTTTTAGCGTCGATCTGGCCGGCGGTGAGGACGGCTTCGTCGGCTACAAGGCCCGCCATCATTGCCCGGTGATCGATGTCGACCGCCCGGCCCACTACGAGAAATGGGACTTCTGGGAGCCGGTGCGGGCCGACCGCAACCGCTCGATGATCCTGACCCCGGACGATTTCTACATCCTGGCCTCCCGCGAGGCCGTCTCGATCCCGGTCAATTACGCCGCCGAGATGCTCGCCTACGACACCCTGGTGGGTGAGTTCCGCGTCCATTACGCCGGCTTCTTCGATCCGGGATTCGGGCTCGCCTCGCTCGGCGCCTCGGGCACGCGCGCGGTGCTGGAGGTTCGCAGCCACGAGGTTCCGTTCCTGCTCGAGGACGGACAGATCGTCGGCCGGCTGGTCTTCGAACGCCTGATGGAGACCCCCGACAAGCTGTACGGCCAGGGCATCGGCTCCCACTACCAGCGCCAGGGCCTGCAACTCGGCAAGCAGTTCCGGCCCTGAGGGATCGCGCCCCACTTGACGTCCTGCCGCGCTTGGGCGTAGCTTTCCGCCATGACCGTGTTCGGACAAATGGAGCGAATTAGCGGCCCGGCCTCCTGAAGAGGCCGGGATAGGACACCCCTGTTCACCGCTCGCTCCACAATCCGTCACGGGATTCCCGCTCATGTCGCATACCGAACAGGCCCTCGAGGCCGACCGAACCGCGTTCGCGCCGCTTGAAACCGGCGCCGAGGCCGCTGCTTCACCCCGTCTCACCACCTTCCTGATCCGCGGCCAGTCCGAACCGGGCATGCTGCCGCGCCTGCTCGAGCTCTTCGCGCTGCGCAGCGTCGTGCCGACCCGGCTCGAGGCGAGCGCCGAGGTGGGTACGCTGGCGGTTCGCATCACCGTGCCCTGCCTCGGGCGGAACGAGATCGAGCATCTCCGGCTGCGCATGGCCGGCCAGGTCTCGGTCGAGACCGTCTGCATCGAGGGTGCCGGCGACTAGGCCTCGCCGGCCGCCATCCCGGCCATCGCGATCACCTCTTCCGGCGACCTGCCGGCCTCGCGCAGGGCGCGGATCGTCGGTGCGCCGTCGCGCTTGGCAAGCCGGCGGCCGGCCGCATCGGTGAGCAGCCGGTGATGGCAATAGTCGGGTGTCGGCAGACCGAGCAGCGCCTGCAGCAGGCGATGCACATGGGTCGCCTCGAACAGGTCCTCGCCCCGGATCACGCAGGTCACCCCCTGCAGCGCGTCGTCGACGGTGACCGCAAGGTGATAGCTTGTCGGGATCTCCTTGCGCGCCAGCACGACATCGCCGAACGGCGCAGGGTCAAGCGCCACGGGCCCGCGTCGCGCATCGGTCCAGCCGAGCGTGCGTCCGGCGATGGCGCGAAGCGCGCTGTCCATGTCGAGCCGTAGCGCGAAGGGTATGCCGGCGGCCTCGCGGGCCCGTCGTTCGCCGTCATCGAGACCGCGGCAGGTGCCGGGATAGCGCGGCCCGTCGGGCCCGTGCGGGGCGTTGCCGCTGGCGGCGATCTCGGCGGCGATTTCCTTGCGGGTGCAGAAGCAGGGATAGAGCAGGCCGGCGGCGTCGAGCCGGGCGAGGGCGGCAGCGTAGTCGTCCATATGCTTCGACTGGCGGCGCACCGGCTGCTCCCAGTCGAGGCCGAGCCAGGCGAGGTCTTCCTGGATGCCGGCGACGAACTCCGGGCGCGCCCGGCCGCCGTCGATATCCTCGATGCGGAGCAGGAAGCGGCCGCCCGCGCGCCGTGCCGCCTGCCAGGCGGCGAGCGCGGAATGGGCGTGACCGAGATGCAGGTAGCCGGTCGGGCTGGGGGCGAAGCGGGTGACGAAAGACATGATGAACTGATATAACGGCCCGGGAAACGTGGAGCCAGCGCGGCGCTCGACCGCGACGGGATCGTTGGCGACGCTGGCTTAAGGAATGTTTCATAGACCGGTTCTAGGCTCGCCTGATGCATCGACAATTCGGAACCCGGTGGCCCGCCCTGCTCTTCGCGGCCGTCCTGCTGGCCGCCTGCGCGTTGCCGTCGCTGCCGTTCCAGCTCGATCCGGTGGTCCATCTGGCGCTCGAGGATTACGATCGGGGCTACCGCCAGGCGATCGGGACGGCGCCGCCGGAGGATCATCTGGAGATGGTCGGCCAGGCGATGCAGAAGGTCGAGCGTCTCTATGTCGACGACGTCGATATCCCGGCGCTGTCCCAGGCCGCGCTGCGCGGCGTGATCGCCCTGCCGGAGGCCGACCGCGTCGATCCCGCGCTGACCACGGCCGCGATCAACGGCATGCTGGCGGAACTCGACCCCAATACGAGCTACCTGCCGCCGGAGGCCTATTCCGCCTACCTGGAGAGCATCGACGGCCACTACGAGGGCTTCGGCGTGCGCATCAGGATCGACGGCGACTATGTCACCATCGTCAATCCGATCGAGGGTTCGCCGGCCGCCGAAATCGGCCTCCTGGCGGACGACCGGATCACCCATATCGACGGCCGGGAGCTCATCGGCCTGACGTTGAGCGAGGCGGTGCGGCAGCTTCGCGGGCCCGTTGACAGCACCGCGGTGCTTGCCATCGAGCGGCCGAGCACAGCGGAGCGGTTCGAGGTCAGGCTGGCGCGACGCGCGATCGAAGTGGCCGCCGTCCATCATCGCATTGACGGCGACGTCGCCTATATCCAGCTCGCCCGCTTCAACCGCACCACGGTGCGCGGTCTCGACGCGGCCTTCGACGATATCGAACGGACGCTCGGCGCCCGTCTCTGCGGCATCGTCCTCGATATGCGCGACAATCCGGGCGGCCTGGTCAGTGCCGCCGTCGAGGTCGCCGACCGCTTCCTCGAACGCGGCGCGATCCTCGAGGTGCACGGCCGCGCCCAGTCCGGGCAGCGCCACCTGGCCGCCGCCGGCGACCGGGCCGATGGCAAGCCGGTTCTGGTGGTCATGAACCGCGAAAGCGCCTCGGCCGCGGAAATCGTTGCCGGTGCGCTCCGCTACCAGTCGCGCGCCCGGGTGGTTGGCGAGCGCAGCTTCGGCAAGGGCACGATGCAGGTTCTCCAGTCGCTCGACAACGGCGGCGGCATGCGGCTGACCACCGGTCGGTTTTCCGCCGGCGGCGGCCCGTCGTTCGACGGCAAGGGGATCGAGCCCGATATTCCCTTCATCGCCGATGCCCAGCAGGGCGACGATGCGTTCATCGGCCGGATCGAGGCAACGCTGCCCTGCCAGCCGCTGATCGCCGGCCGGCCGGCCGGGGAGTGAGCGACGACGCGCTGGCCGCGCTGGCGGCCGCGGACCCTGACCTTGCCCGCATCATGCCGGTCTCGACGCCGCTGCCCGACCGCAGCCGCCCGCCCGGGTTCGAGACGCTCGCCCGCATCATCGTGCAGCAGCAGGTCTCGCTCGCCAGCGCTGCGGCGATCTGGTCCCGCCTCGAGGCTGCGATCCGTCCGTTCGACGCGGAAACCCTGCTCGGCCATGACGAGACGGCCCTTCGCGCCCTCGGGCTGAGCCGCCAGAAGGCGCTTTACCTGAGTCATCTCTCGACCCTGGTGGCCGACGGCACGCTCGATCTCGACGCCCTGCACCGTCTCGACGACGAGGCGGCCCAGGCGGCCCTGGTCGCGGTCAAGGGAGTCGGCCGCTGGACCGCCGAGATCTACCTGATGTTCGCGCTCGGCCGCGAGGACATCTGGCCGGCAGGCGACATTGCCCTGCAGGAGGCGATCCGCATTGCCAAGGGTCTGGCAGAGCGACCGAAAGGCCGGGTGATGGACGATCTGGCGGAGCCCTGGCGGCCGCATCGGGCGGTCGCGGCGCGGCTGCTCTGGAGCTACTACCGCCACGTCAAGGGTCGGGCGGTCGCGCCGTAGACAAGCCGGAACCGGGACCGAGGTGCCGTCGCCTCAATATTCGGTATCGTCAAAAACTCTTCACACTCAATCTTGTAAATCGAATTGCGTTTTCATTGGCGCCGGTTAACAATCGTGGACGTTTTCGATCGCGACCCGCAGCACATGGGGAGATGACGCGAAAATGACACCGGAGAGTTGTCCGACCCTGGTGCTTAACGCGGACTACAGACCACTGAGCTACTTTCCGCTCTCGCTGTGGTCCTGGCAGGAAACCGTGAAGGCGACCTTTCAGGATCGCGTCGAGGTGATTTCGGAATATGACGCCGTCGTGCGCTCGCCGAGCTTCGAGATGCGGCTGCCAAGCGTCGTCTGCCTGAAACGCTATGTCCGGCCGGCGCCGCGCCCCGCCTTCACCCGGTTCAACCTGTTCCTCCGCGACATGTTCTCCTGCCAGTATTGCGGCGCCCGCGAGGAACTGACCTTCGACCATGTGTTGCCGCGGTCCAAGGGCGGCCGCACGTCCTGGGGTAATATCGTCACCGCCTGCGCGCCCTGCAACGTGCGGAAGGGCGGGCGGATGCCGCGCGAGGCCCGGATGATCCCGCGTCGGGAACCCTATATCCCGACCGTCGGCGAGCTGCAGAACAACGGCCGGGCATTTCCGCCGAACTACCTCCACGAAAGCTGGAACGATTATCTCTACTGGGATTCCGAGCTCGAGCCCTGAGCGGCCCGGCCCGCCCCCGCAAGTCTCTCCCGATATTTCTCCGTTCGTTGCCGCCGGTCCCGGGCCGGAAGCTCCCGGCCGGCGCAGAGCGGCCTTGATGGCGGCGCATTTCGCCACTATTCAGACGGGAGTCAGTCGGAAAAATCGCAAGCGATAGCTGGATATGGGTTACGAACTCGGCGTTTCGCGCCGCCGCAAACAGCAGGAACGCCGGCGCCGTGTGGTGTTGTTCATCGTCTATGTGGCGCTTCTGGGCGCCATCGGGGCCTACGGCTATTTCGAGGGTCAGGACGAGGCCGGTCGCCAGGTCGAGGCGATCTATGCCCAGGTTTCGGCGCTTGAGAAGGAAAACGAGGAGCTTCGGCAGCAGACCGAGGAGGCCGTAAGCCAGCATGGCGCGGCGCTGCTTGAGGCCCGCACTTGGCGGAGCCGCTACGAGAAGGACCTGCCCACCGGCGCCCGCCTCGAACTTCTTGAACTTTTGACCCAGCGGCTGGAGGACGGCGTCAGCCCGGCCCGTCTCACCGAAGTGCTCAAGCTGGCCGAGGAAAAGCGCAATTGCGATGCCGATCCGAGCGCCAAGCGCTTCGTCGTCTCGACCCCGATCTACGATGCCGGCCCGGCCGGCGCCGTCGCCTTCGATGACGGCGCGGTGGTGATCGCGGCGACCGGCGAACCGGCGAAGAACGAGGCCGGCCAGCCCGAGGGATGGTTCGATCCGCGGGAGGCGGTGACCGTCACCTTCACCTGGCGGGGCGGCGACGCGACGACGGTGAACGGGGTGTTGCCGCTGCACCATGCACAGGTGGTCGGCAATCGCGAATTCCGCTTCTCGATCACCTCGTCTCGGCGGGCCTTCGCCTCGGTCAGCCTGGAGACCTGCGCCTACCCCTGATCGCCGACGCGGTCAGATCCGTGTCGACAACCAGATCGCCAGCCGGGAGCCGGCCTTGATGGCGGTCGTCAGCGGCGCGTAGCCCGGCGCCTCGGCGGCGCCTTCGGCGCGCGCGATGTCGCGGTGCTCGATTTCCTCGGCGCGGAAACCGTCGATCGTTTCGCGGAGTTCCTTCTCGTCGTCGCCAAGGCTTTCCGCCTGTTTCCGGTAATGCTCGTCGATCACTTCCTCGACCGCCTCGGTGCAGGCCATCGCCGCTTCCTTGCCGAGCAGCGCGGTACCGGCGCCCAGCGCGAACCCGGCCAGATGCCAGAGCGGGCCAAGCGCCGTCGGGCGGACCCGGCGTTCGGCGATCAGGGTCTCGAAGGCGGCGAGGTGCACCGCTTCCTGGTCGCGCATGTGGCGGAGCGTCTCGCCGCACTCGCTCGCGCCCAGCACGGCGATCTGCCCGGCATAGATGCGCGCCGCGCCATATTCGCCGGCATGGTCGACCCGGATCATCCGGGCGACCTGTTCCTTCGGATCCGGGTCGCCGGGCTGCCGACCGGCGCCGGTGCGGGCGGCCGCGGGAATCTCGGCCGGTCGCCGGGTCCTGTCGTCCGTACCGGTCATAGCGTGCGCCGCCGTTCGACCTGCTTGCGGACGGCCTGGAAGGCCAATCCGGCAAGGGCCAGCGAGATCAGGCCATTCCAGGCGGCCATCGACAGGCCGAACAGGGACCAGGCGACCTCGTCGCAGCGCGCTATCGGCGTCGCCAGCAATTGCTGGCGCAGCGCGTCGAGCGACTGCGCCTCGCCCGGCGGCGCGGTGCAGCCTTCGAGGCCCTGCCACCATTGCTGCTCGACACCGACATGGAAGAGCGCGATCCCGGCGCCGACCAGCAGGATCAGTCCGGCGATCGCGGTCAGGGCCTGGCCGAGTTGCGGCCGCGAGGCCCAGAAGCCCCACGCGACGAGGCTGATGATGACCACCGCGACATGGGGCCAGCGCTGCCAGATGCAGAGCTTGCACGGAATGAGATCGAAAACCACTTGCGAGGCAAACGCGAAGAGGAGCATCGCCGCGCTGGCCGCCGCGAGGATCAGCGGCAGTCGGTCGAGCGGCGTTGTGCGATGCATGTTCATGCGACCTAGATAGGCCTAACCGGCGTGTTGGGCCAGCTTTTCGTGTGGTTTGCCGGGCGTCGTCACACCAGGTAGCGGACGGCGACGAAGCCGGCGAACAGCATCACGAAGAAGACGATGGTAAGCAACCCGAGGCGCTTCTCGATGAATTCCCGGATCGGTTCGCCGAAGCGCTTCAGCAGGGCCGCGACCAGGAAGAAACGCGCCGACCGGGTGAGCACGGAGGCGGTGAGGAAGATCACGAGATCGAGCTGGGTCACGCCGCTGGCGATCGTGATGACCTTGTAGGGGAAGGGCGTGAAGCCGAACAGGGCCACGATCCAGCCGCCATGATCGTTGTAGCCGGCCTGGAAGGCGGCGAACTTGTCGGCGAAACCGTAGAACTCGACGAGCGGCTGGCCGACCGTGCCCCAGAAGAAATAGCCGATCGCGTAACCGAAGAGGCCGCCGATCACCGAGGCGATCGAGCAGATCAGGGCGATCCGCCAGGCGCGGTCGGGCCGCGCGAGCACCATCGGGATCAGCATGACGTCGGGGGGCACCGGAAAGAACGAGCTTTCCGCGAAAGAGACTCCGGCCAGCGCCGTTTCGGCGTTCCGATGGCCCGCGAGGCTCATCGTCCAGTCATACAGCCGCCTCAGCATCATCCCTCCGGAACCCGGTCGCTACGCGCGGCGGACTATGCCGGAGGGCGGCGGCGCTGTCCACAGCGGCCGCCGGCACGACGAAAAAGGGAGCGCCGGTGAGGGCGCTCCCCGCTTCCGTTCGATACGACTGCCGGTCAGGCGGCCTTCTTCGAGGTAATCGCCTTGGGGCTGTCGCCGCGCTTGATCGCGATCGTCTTAGGCTTCATCGCCTCGGGGATCTCGCGCTTCAGCTCAACAACAAGCATGCCGTTGACGAGGCTCGCCTCGGTCACCTTGACATGATCCTCGAGCCGGAACCGGCGTTCGAAGCCGCGGCGGGCAATGCCCTTGTAGAGATAATTGCCCTCGGGCTCTTCCTGCTTGGTCTGGCCCTTGATGATCAGCAGGCCTTCCTGGACGGTGAGCTCGATATCGTCCTCGCCGAAGCCGGCGACGGCCATCGAGATCCGGTAATCGTCCTCGCCGAACTGCTCGATGTTGTAGGGCGGATAGCCATTGCCGCCATCGCTGTCGCGAAGCGCCATCTCGAGCAGGCGCGGCAGCCGGTCATAGCCGATCGTGGAACGGAAAAGGGGCGTGAAATCAAAGGTGCTCATGTCATCCTCCATTGAGCGATAACGTTGTTTCGGGACGGCCTCATTCGGCCCGTCCCCTCACACTTCTCCGAAGCGGACCCCGTACGGGCGTCCGCCTCGACCCCGATGTGGGAAATGCCGTTTCGCCCGTCAAGGGGGTGGCCGGGGCGGGCGAATCCGCACCGGCGGTCCTTGTTGACCGCCGGACCGGCTCGGTTATAGTGCGCGGCCGTGCCCCTGTGGCGGAATTGGTAGACGCGGCAGACTCAAAATCTGTTGCCGGCAACGGCGTGCTGGTTCGAGTCCGGCCAGGGGCACCATTCCCGACATCGCGATCCCGACAAGGCTTCCGGAGCGGCCCTCGGGCGCTAGCCGGTTGAATCGATCGCGGCGAGCGCCCGGCGCAGGCGCGGTGCGGCGAAATCGAGGAAATGGCGCATCTTGAGCGGCATCTGCCCGCGCGCGGCATGGACGAGATGGATCGGCGCGGGCGCGGGCTCGAAATCCTCCAGCACGATGCGGAGCAGGCCGGCCCGGACCGCCTCGGCCACCTGGTAATGGAGCAGCCGCGTCACGCCCGCGCCCCGTATCGCCGCCTCGGCGGCGGCTTCGGTTGTGGTGACCGACAGGCGCGGCGCGACCGGGATCTCCAGACGGCGGGGAGGCTCGGTCGAGCGGAAGCGCCAGACCGTGGAAAGCGACGCGACTTCCGCCGTCAGGCAGGGCAGTTCCGCGAGGTCGTCCGGGTGCCGCGGGTCGCCGTGGCCGGCAAGCAGGTCCGGGCTGGCGCAGATCACCGTGCGCACCGCGCCGACCCGTGTCGCGATTATCCCGCTGTCCGGCAGCTCGCCGATCCGGACCGCCATGTCGACGTTATCGTCGACAAGGTGGACGTTGCGGTCCGACAGCAGCAGACGGACGTTGATTTCGGGAAAAAGGGCCAGGAAGTCGGTGACCACCGGAAGAACATGCAGGCGGCCGAACTGGATAGGCGCGGTGAGTACGAGTTCGCCCTTCGGCGTAGTAAATTCACCCGCTGCCTCGCGTTCCGCGTCGTCGACCTGTTCGAGAATCCGGCGCGCGGCCGCGACGTAGCCGACCCCGGCGTCGGTCAGGCTGAGTTTCCGGGTCGTGCGGATCAGCAGACGCGTGCCGAGGCGGGCTTCGAGGTCGGAGATCTTCCGGCTGAGCGTCGGGACCGGGACCCGAAGCGCGCGGCCGGCGGCGGACAGGCTGCCTTTCTCGACAACCTCCAGCAGCATCGACATGGCTTCGAGCCGGTCCATTCAATCTTTCCAAAATCTGGTAAGATGACTTACGATATTGCCAGATTTTTCTGCCAGATGAAAATACCCATTCTTCTTCGTGACCGAGCCACACCGGCTCCCGCAGCGAAGGAGATTGCCATGTCACGCATCGACATCCCCACCCGCGACGATGCCCCCGAAGCGTCCCAGCCCATTCTCGACGCCGTTCACAAGCAACTCGGCGTCGTGCCGAACCTGTTCCGTCTGATCGCCCTCAGCCCGGCGGCGCTGGCCGGTTACACCGCCTTCCAGGGCGCTCTGGGCAAGGCGCTGGACGTCCGGACCCGTGAGCGGATCGCGCTCGCCGTCGCCCAGGCCAATGGCTGCGACTATTGCCTGTCGGCCCATACCTATCTCGGCCTCAACCTTGCGCGGCTGAGCCCGGTGGAAATCGCCCTCAACCGCAAGGGCGCGTCCGGGGACGCGAAGGCGAATGCCGCCGTGGCATTCGCCGTCAAGGTCGTCGCGCGCCGCGGCCACGTAAGCGAGGCGGACGTTGCCGCGGTCCGGGATGCCGGCTTCAGCGACGGACAGATCGTCGAGATCGTGGCGCTTGTCGCGGAGAACACCTTCACGAACTTCCTCAACGAAGTTGCCAAGACCGAGATCGATTTCCCGGCTGTTCGGGCCGAGGCGGCCTGACTCCGAGTGTGCCGAGGCACATCAGCCCCCTCCCGTGCCTCGGCTCATTCCGCCACATCAGCCGGCGCCGACAAGGTGCCGCTCAGCAATCAGAAGGAACCTGAAGATGAACCAGAGTCGCCCGCCCTTGCCGCCCTTCACCGTCCGGACCGCCGTCGAGAAGGTCCGGCAAGGCGAGGACGGCTGGAACGGCCGCGATCCCGAGAAGGTCGCGCTCGCCTACACGATCGACAGCACCTGGCGGAACCGCGCGGAGTTCGTGCAGGGCCGGGAGGCGATCATCGGCTTTCTCAGGCGCAAATGGGCGCGCGAGCTGGATTACCGGCTGATCAAGGAGATGTGGGCGTTTCACGAAAACCGGATCGCCGTCCGCTTTGCCTACGAATGGCACGACGACAGCGGCAACTGGTTCCGCTCCTACGGCAATGAGAACTGGGAGTTCGACGAGCACGGCCTGATGCGCAGGCGCCTCGCCTGCATCAACGACCTGCCGATCCGCGAAAGCGATCGCCTCTACCACTGGCCTCTCGGCCGGCGACCCGACGATCACCCGGGCCTCAGCGAACTGGGCCTGTAACCGTCGTGCCTGATCGGGCCTGTCGCCTCAGCCCATCCGTTTGGAGGCGTAGGCGCCCGGCCCGGCGGGGAAGACGACGGTCTTGTTGCCGTTCAGGAAGACCCGGCGGTGGATGTGGGCGTGGATCGCCCGCGCCAGCACCTGGCTTTCCACGTCGCGGCCGAGCGAGACATAGTCGGCGGCGGACTGGGCGTGGGTGACGCGCACGGTGTCCTGCTCGATGATCGGCCCCTCGTCGAGATCGGCGGTGACATAGTGCGCCGTCGCGCCGATCAGCTTCACGCCACGCTCGTAGGCCTGCTTGTAGGGATTGGCGCCCTTGAAGCTCGGCAGGAAGGAATGGTGGATGTTGATGATCCGCCCCGACATCCGCGTGCACATGTCGTCCGAGAGGACCTGCATGTAACGGGCGAGCACGATGAGTTCGGCCCCGATCTCCTCGACGACGGCCAGCTGACGGGCCTCGGCGGCGGCCTTGTTCTCCTTCGTCACGCGGATGTAGTGGAACGGGATGTCGTGGTTCACCACGACCTTCTGATAGTCCAGATGGTTCGAGATCACGGCAACGATGTCGATCGGGAGCGCGCCGATCCGCCAGCGATAGAGCAGGTCGTTCAGGCAGTGGCCGAAGCGCGAGACCATGAGCACGACCTTCATCCGCGCGGCCTCGTCGTGGAAGCTGTAGTCCATCGACAGCGGCGCCGCGACCGCGGCGAAGCCCGCATCGAGATCCTCGAGCGTCCGGCCTTGCTCGCTCAGAAAGCTGATGCGCATGAAGAAGCGGCCGGTCTCGCGGTCGTCGAACTGCGTGCTGTCCGAAATGTTGCAGCCCTCGCGGGCCAGGTAGCCCGATATCGCCGCGACCACGCCGCGTGTCGACAGACAGGTAACCGTCAGGGTGAAACTGTTCATTCCGCCACGCACATCCTCGTTCACCGTCGCCCGCGCCGAGCCAGGCAACGGGCCTCCCCTCCGGACGGTTGGCGCCGGCCGGTCGCGCTACGGAACTAGGCGATTGGCGCGGTTGCCGCAAGCAATGTGTGACGAAGGCTGGCGCGCGGCGGGTGACGGGGCGGGGCTAGAGCGCCTTCAGGACGTCCTTCAGCACAACGGCCTGGTTGTGCTCGGTATCCTTCGCGCCGAAGAGCAGGGTCATCCGCTTGCCGCCGCAGTCATCGAGCAGTTCCCGGAGCGTGTCGGTCTGCTCGTCCAGTTCCTCACGATAACGCTTCCGGAACTCGTCCCATCTCTCCGGATCGTGTCCGAACCATTTCCGAAGCTTCGAAGAGGGCGCGATTTCCTTCGCCCAGCGGTCGATATCGGCCTCTTCCTTCGAGACGCCGCGTGGCCAGACCCGGTCGACCAGGACACGGTAGCCGTCCCTCCGGGAGGCGCCGTCGTAAATCCGCTTGATCGCGATCTCGGGCTTCGATTTTCCACTGCTCATCCTGCCAGTTCCTCCAGCTTGTCGGTCCGTGCCGGATAGGCGCAATCGGCCAGCGTGCTGCGGTCGAGCTCGGCCAGGAAGATCTCGCGCGCGGCCGCGAGGCGGCCCTTCAGGCGGCAGTCAGGCGTCAGAACGCAGGCGCCGCCGTCGGCACGAAAACATTCGGCAAGCGCCTGGCGGTTCTCGAGCAGCCTGACGATCTCGCCGATCGAAATGCCTTCCGGCGCGCGGGCGAGCCGGAAACCACCGCCCGACCCGCGCTGGGTGACAACGATGCCGGCGGCGCCCAGTTCCCGGATGACCTTGGTCAGGTGATGCCGAGAGATGCCGAATTCCCGGGCAATCTCGTCGGTGGTGAACAGGCGCCCCGGCTCGCCGGCGAGGCGCATCAGCGCGCGCAGTCCGAAATCGGTGAAGGCGGTCAGGCGCATCCCGGTCCCCTGATTAGCTGTTGGCGCGGCCAGTATCGCATGATAAATACGCATATAGAATACTTATTCAGAGGCGGACATGACTCCTGCTGAGAAAAGGGCGGCGGTCGCGGCCGAGATCGTCGAACGGACGGGAATCGACGAGGTGATGATCGATCGTCTGGTGCGCGCCTTCTATGACAAGGTGCGCCAGGACCCGCTGATCGGGCCGGTCTTCGACGCGCGCATCGCCGAATGGGAGCCGCATCTGCAGACCATGTGCGAGTTCTGGTCGTCGGTGTCGCTGATGACCGGGCGCTATCATGGCCAGCCGATGGTCAAGCATATGCCGCTGCCGGTCGACGCCCGACATTTCGACCGCTGGCTCTCGCTGTTCGAGAAAACCGCCTTCGAGGTCTGTCCGCCGGAGGCGGCCGAGCATTTCCTGACAATTGCCCGTCGCATTGCGGCTAGTCTCGAACTCGGGATCGCGGGACATAACGGGGTGATGCTGATGATGGGCGAACGGCTGCACCGGGCGGACGCGGATGTCGTTCTGCCGGCCGTCCCCGGCGAAGCGACAGGAACGACGATATGAGTGTTGGCGACGACGACGAAGGTGCGGGGCAATTCGCGTCGCCGCCCTGTTTCATGCATGAGACCGATCCGGAATGGTCGGCACTCTCGGCTGCGGCCGGTTCCGGCCAGAGCGCCGACCTGAAACGCTGGCGGAAGGCGGAGCGGGAGCGGCTGATCGCCGAACGCATGGCGCTGACCGGCGATCTTCGCCGTCGTGCTGGCGATCGTCTCATGAACAATCTCGACAATGCCGTCGGCGAGGTCGAGGGCCTGACGGTGAGCACCTATTGGCCGTTTCGGGGCGAGCCGAACCTGCATCCGTTCATGAAGGATCTCGAGGATCGCGGCGCCCGCTGCGCGCTCCCGGTGGTTGTCGCAAAGGGCGAGCCGCTGATCTTCCGCCACTGGAAGACCGGAGACGCACTCGACCGCGGGGTGTGGAACATCCCGATCCCGAAGGAGACCGCCGAGGTCGTCATTCCGGATATCGTCATAGCGCCGGTCGTCGGCTATGACCGCGCCTGCTACCGATTGGGCTATGGCGGCGGATTCTACGACCGCACCCTCGCGGCGATGCGGAAACGGCCCCGCGTGATCGGGGTCGGCTTCCGGCTTTCCGCGATCCCCACGATCTATCCGCAATGGTATGACATACCGATGGACGCCGTGGTGACCGAGGTCGAGATCGTTTCGCCTGTGGTCCCGGACGAGGCGCCGTGACCCTCGCCGTTCGCGCCGTCCTTGTGGGCAAGGTCGCGCCGCTCGGCCGGCGCGGTGTGGCCAGCGGGATCTTCAAGCAGCCGGTCGGAGACAGCGTTCTCGTCACCCGCACGGGCCTTGCCGGCGACGCCCAGGGCGACACCGGCCGGCATGGCGGCCCGGAAAAGGCGGTGCATCACTATCCGTACGAGCATTACGCGCTCTGGCGGCGGGAGGCGCCCGGTCTTGCCGCGCTGCTCCCCCGCGAAGGCGCCTTCGGGGAGAATCTCTCGACCGAGGGACTGACCGAGGCGGATGTCTGCATCGGCGACGTCTACCGGCTCGGCACGGCGCTGGTCCAGCTTTCGCAGGGACGGCAGCCCTGCTGGCGGCTGAACGAGCGCTTCGGCGAACCGGCAATGGCGCGGCGTGTCCAGGAGACTGGCCGGACCGGCTGGTACTACCGGGTTCTGGAAGAAGGGCGGGTCAGGGCGGGCGACCGGATGACGCTCGTCGAACGTCCGGCAGAAGGCTGGACCCTGCAGCGGATCATGGACGTGCTCTATCGGGATACCCTGAACCGGGAGGTGCTGGCCCGGCTCGTTGATATGCCGTTGCTGGCCGAGTCCTGGCGAAACCTCGCCCGCCGCCGCCTGGAACAGCAGGCCGTCGAGGACTGGTCGCCCCGCCTCGAAACGCCCGCGGCCGCGCGCGCCGAGCCATGATCGTGAACCCAGTCCCGGCCGTCTCCATGGTCCGCCGCAGGGCCACTATGAAATTGACATCGGTTACGGGGTGACGCAAACAATGCGCGGGATGTCGCGCGCCCCGTGACGACGCCCGACAGGCGACCGGCTCACGTCATGGCCTTCGCCGGGATCCACCGGGCGATGCCGTTGCCTTCCGGCTTCGTCCCGCCGTCTGCACCGGCTGGTGCCGCCCTTCAACGACGCCAACGAGCTGCAGAATGCCCTATCGAGCCCGCCCCGTCCGTATCGAGCACCAGGACCCCGTCTATGTGCTGGAGGAACAGATCGGCCATCTGCTCCGCCGGGCCCATCAGCGCGCGACGGCGGTCTTCCAGAGCACGATCGGCGAGGACAACCTGACGCCGACGCAATATGCGGTGCTCAGCAAGCTCTATGCGCATGGCGAGTTGTCCCAGAATCATCTGGGGCGACTGACGGCGATGGATCCGGCGACGACGATGAACCTGATCCGCCGCTTGCGGGCGCGGGATCTCGTCGCCACCCGGCGCGATCCGGACGACGGCCGGCGGGTGCTGTTGCAGCTTACCGATAGCGGCGAAGACCTGTTCCTGCGTCACTACGGGAACGGCTTCGTGGTCAGCGAACGCATCCTCGAGCCGCTCGACGCGGCGGAACAGGCGA
Source organism: Oceanibacterium hippocampi (assembly GCF_900172325.1). Lineage (GTDB taxonomy): Bacteria > Pseudomonadota > Alphaproteobacteria > Sneathiellales > Sneathiellaceae > Oceanibacterium > Oceanibacterium hippocampi. The sequence goes on from NZ_FWFR01000001.1 coordinate 919,872, forward strand.
CCCTGCTGGCGCTGCTCAAGAAACTCATCTGACCGCGACCCCTACGTACGACGTAACAGATGCCGTTCCGCCCCGATGTCCGGGATCGGCGACCGCCGGTCAGTGGCCGACGATTTCGGGGACCTTGTCGGCGGGCGGCGTGTGGCGAGAGCGCTGGCAGCGGACGATGCCGTCGATCATGACCATGCCGACGCCTGGCAGGTCGCCGATCGAGAGCGCCTCGAGAATATCCTTGCCGGCGGAATGCTGGGGCCGGTCGGCGAACACCAGGTCGGCGGGGCGGCCGGTTTCGATCAGCCCGACCTTGAGGTCCCGCATGCGCGCCGTGTTGCCGGTGGCGAAGCAGACGACCTGCTCGGCCGGGATCTCGCCCACGCTGGCGAGCAGGGCCATCGTGCGCAGGATGCCGAGCGGCTGCACGCCGGAGCCGGCCGGCGAGTCGGTGCCGAGGATGACGCGCTGCGGCTGGTCGAGTTCGTAGGCGGTGCGGACAGCGTAGAGGGCCGCTTTCTCGTTGCCGTTATGGACCACCTCGATACCGCGCGCGCAGCCCTCGCAGAGGCAGCGGATCTGGTCGAGCGGGAGAGCCGTGTGGCCGCCGTTGATATGGCCGATGACGTCCGGATCGGCTTCGAGGATGACATCCTTGTCGATATAGCCGGAACCTGGCACGGACGGGCCGCCGGTATGGATCGTCGACTGGATGCCGTGCTTGCGCGCCCAGGCGACCATCTGGCGGGCCTCGTCGCCGGCCTTGACGCTGCCGAGGCCGATTTCGCCAATCAGGCTTACGCCGGCGCCGGCGAGCTCGGCAAAGTCGGCTTCCTCCATCCCCTTTTCCAGGATTGGCGCCCCGGCGTGGACCTTCACGCCGCCGGGCCGGAAGGCCGAGAAGGCCCGCTGGGCGGTGATCGCCAGCGCCTTCAGGCCGACGATGTCCTTCGGTCGGCCCGGCAGGTGGACCTCGCCGGCCGAGATCATCGTGGTGACGCCGCCGTTCAGGAAGGACTCGATCCAGCCGAGCTGGTTCTGTCGCGGGGTCCAGTCGCCGAACACCGGATGGACGTGGCTGTCGATCAGCCCCGGCATGACCGCGCAGCCGTGGGCGTCGATCACCGACGTCGGGTTCGACTGGTCGACGTCCTTCGCGCGCCCGGCGGCGGCGATCAGCCCGTTCTCGACGACGATGGTGTCGGCGTCCATGACCGGGTTCTCGAAATCGCCCGAGAGCAGGATGCCGATGTTCCGGATGACGACTTTCTGGCCGTCCGCGGGGTTCTGGGCGTTGTCCGTTCCGTGGCTCATCTCAGACCGTCCTCTCCCTTGATCTCGTTCTTGGTCAGGCCGCCGACGCGCGGCAGCGGGCGGCCGCCGTCGGTCAGCACGATGGCGACGAGGATCTCGTCGCGGCGCGGCGCGTCGGAAACCGAGACGCACATCGCGTCGAAATGGGTCCGCACGTAAGCCGCGTCCTTGTGGCCGAGCGGTACGTCGATGGTCGCGCCGAGGCCGCCCATCTTCTTGGCCGAGGGAATGAGCGCCGGGCCGCCGCCGATCGCGGCGCGCAGCGGCTTGCCGATGCGCGGATGCAGGATCGCCGCCGCATGTTCCAGTTCGCCGTCGGCGCCGACGATCGCCGCCTTGCCGAAGCTCTCGATCACGCCATGGTCGCCGCCCAGCGCGGCAACCGCCTCCGCCGCCAGCAGCCCGCCCAGTTCCTCGCCGATCGCCATCAGCGGCTCGAGATCCTCGACATAGCGGCCGGCCAGCGGGTTCTCGACGATCGCGACCGCGGCCGCCCGGCGCACCGGCGGATCGACGGCCTTCCCGTTCTCGCGAAAAATCTTCTCGACTGAAACGACGATCTTCCGAATGACCGCTGACATGGCGTTCCTCGATTTCTGCTGTGGGGACCGATGGACGATACTAGCGAGGCTTATCGCAGCCCGTCATCGCCCTTGATTTCCGAAGTCTGCAGGCCACCGGCACGGGCATGGACGCGGGCCCCGATGGTCATCGCCAGGATGAAGACCGCCTCGTCCGGCCGCGGGCCGTCGGCAACGCCGACCTCGATCGCGTCGAAATGGCTGCGGACGTAGGCGGCGTTGACATGATGCACGGGAATGTCGATGCGCGTCCCGGCAACGCCGACCTTCTTGGTCGACGGCACGATGGCCTTGGTCCCGCCGAGCGCCTCGCGCATCGCGTAGCCGCCGGCCGGATGCCAGACCGCGCCATGCTCGACCTCGCCGGCGGTGCCGATGATCGCGCCCTTGCCATAGGCCTCGATCTCGTCCGGCCTGGCCTGCATCGCGGCGAGCAGCTTCTTCGCCATCGCCAGGCCATGCGGGTTCAATGCCTCGATCAGCGGCATGATGTCCTCGACATAGCGGCCGGCGTAGGGATTCTTGCAGACCATGGCGATCGCGCCGCGCCGGTGCGGCACCTTCCGGGGCTCTCCGCCCTCGTGGAAGATCTCGTCGAGCTGGATGGCGATACGTCGAATTTGAACCAGACTCATGTCCCGGCCCTCCCTTGGTTTTTTACGGTCCGACCCTCCCGGCCTGGCGGCGCCAGCCGGGGATTGCCGGGGAATTCAGGATGTCGCGGTGCCGGCCCGGCCGTCACCCGCCGCCCCGGAGGCCGCGCGGCAGACGCAGCCGGAATACCGGCGCCAGCAGCCCGCGCGGCAGCAGGACGACAGACAGGATAAAGAGTATTCCGAGCACGAGCAGCCAGTATTGCCCGAGGGCGTCGGAAAGGACATTCTCGACGGACTTCACGACCAGCGCCCCGAGGAAGGCGGCGAGCAGGACCTCCTTGCCGCCTAGCGCGACCCAGATCAGGACCTCGGTCGAGAGTGCGAAGCCGAGAATGGCCGGCGAGACGAAGGCGAACTGGATCGCGAAGAGCGCGCCGGCGAAGCCCGCGACGGCCGCCGCGACGGCGAAGCTCGCGGCCTTGTAGCGGGCGACGTCGTAGCCCATGAAGGCGGCCCGCATCTCGTTGTCGCGGATGCCGCGCAGCACGGTTCCGAACGGCGAGCGTTCGAGGCCGAGCAGCAGCAGGTAGACGACCAGCGCCGCGCCGAAGACGATGAGGAAGATCGGCAGCGGCTCGAAGATCTCGATCGCCCCGTCGCCGCTGCCGAACGTGAGCGGCGGGATGTCGAGCAGGCCGTTGAAGCCGCCGATGTAGTTCCAGTTGACCGCCAGCCGCTCGGCGATGACCGCCGCGGCCAGGGTGACAATGCCGAAATAGGGTCCGACCAGGCCGCGCCCCCGGAACAGCGCGAGCCCGAGCAGGAATGCCACCGTCCCGGGCAGCGCCAGCGCCAGCAGGAAGCCGACCAGGGCGCTTGCCGGGACACCCGGAAGCAGGCCCTTCGTGGTCAGCGCCATCGCGTAGGCGCCGAGGCCGAAGAACAGCGCCTGGCCGAAGCAGAGCAGGCCGCCCTGTCCCCAGATGAACGACAGGCTCATCGCGAAGATGCCGTAGATCATCAGTTGCGCGAGCAGGCCGAGGTTCCAGTCGTCGACGACGAGCGGGCAGAGGGCGAGGACGGCCCAGACGGCGACGGTCAGCGGGGAGGACGGACGGCGCATCTACTTCTTCTTCCATCCGGCAATGCCGTTCGGGAGGATCCGGATGACGACGATCGCGAGGCTGAACACGAGGATCTGGGCAATGACAGGCGTCCAGACGGCGGCGATCACGCTGTTCGAGGTGCCGATGACCGCGGCCCCCCAGATCGCCCCGACCGGGCTTGCCGCGCCGCCGACCAGGATCGACAGGAAGGCCGGGATCAGGAAGCCGACGCCCATTTGCGGATCGACGCTCATCAGCGGCGCCATGACGGCCCCCGCGAGGCCGGCGAGGCCCGAGCCGAAGGCGAAGGTGAGGCGGTCGATCCGCCGCGTGTTGACGCCAAGACAGCTCGCCATCTGGCGGTTGGCGATGACGCCGCGGGCGGTCAGGCCGAGCTTGGTCTTGTAGAGCACGAGGAAGGTCGCGGCCGTGACCGCGATCGCCATCGCCATCACGAACAGGCGGTAGGACGAGTAGGTGATGCCGAGAAACGCCACCGGTTCCGCGAACGGCGCGACGACCTGCTGCGAGGCCGGGCCGAAGATCACGATGATCGCCTGCTTCAGGGCCAGCGATATGCCCCACGTCGCGAGGATCGTGTCGAGGAAGCGGTGGTAGATATGGCGGATGATGAACTGTTCGATCAGCAGCCCGATGAAGGCGACGAGGCAGAAGGCGACGATCAGCACCAGCCAGAACGGCGCCCCGAGCGACTGCGTGTAGACGACGCTGTAGGCGCCGATCAGGAACAGTTCGCCATGGGCCAGGTTGATGACGTTCATCATGCCGAAGATGATGACCAGGCCGATGCAGACGAGCAGCAGGGCGAGGACATATCCGGTCGCGTCGAGGCCGATCAGGAATATCAGGCTCATGTCGGCTACACCGTCAGATAGCGGCTGACCAGGGTCGGGTCCGATCGAACCTCGTCGATCGACACGCCGGTCTTGATCAGCCCGTTTTCGATGAATCGCACGCTTGTCGCGAGGCGGAAGACGAGGTCGATATTCTGCTCGACCACGATCACGGTCAGCGCCTCCTCGGCGGCAATGCGCTTCAGGGTCATGGCGATATCCTGCACGATGGACGGCTGGATCCCTTCCGACGGCTCGTCGAGCAGTAGCAGTTGCGGCCGTCCGACGAGGGCGCGGGCAATCGCCAGCTGCTGCTGCTGCCCGCCGGACATGGTTCCGGCAAGCTGCGTCCGGCGCTCGGCGAGGATCGGGAAATAGTCGAATACGAAATCGACGCTATCCACCTTGAGCGGCTTGCCGATGACGCCCATCGCGAGATTCTCCGCGACCGTGAAATCGCCGAAGATCTCCCGCCCTTGCGGTACGTAGGCGATGCCAAGGTTGCTGATGCGGTAGGGCGGCAGGCCGCGGATCTCAGTGCCGTTGAAGGTGATCGAGCCGCGGACATGCGGCAGGCAGCCCATCAGGGCCTTGACGAAGGTCGTCTTGCCCATGCCGTTCCGCCCCATCAGGGCGACGGATTCGCCCTTTGCGACGTCGAAACGGAGCCCTTTCAGGACGTCGGCGCCGCGGCTGTAGCCGGCGCGAAGATCGCTGACGGTCAGCATGCGACCGGCTCCCCGAGATAGGCGCGGCGGATTTCCGGATCGTCCTTGATGTCGTCGTAGGCGCCTTCGGTCAGCACGGCGCCCTTCATCATGACGACGACCGGGCAATCGAGCTCGCGAACGAAGGCCATGTCGTGCTCGATGACGAGGATCGAGACCCCCAGGTTCGCCCGGATATCGCGGATCAGCGCGACGGTTGCCGCGGTCTCCGCCTCCGTCATGCCGGCGGTCGGCTCGTCGAGCAGCAGGAGCCGCGCGCTGGTCGTCACCAGCATCATGATCTCAAGCCGCTGCTTGATGCCGTGCGGCAGTTCGCTGGCCACGACGCCGGCATAGTCGCCGAGGCCGCTGTCGGCCAACAGCCGGTCATAATCCGAACGGTCGGGGCGTCGGCGCAGCATCGAGAGCGGCAGATAGGCACGTTTCGCGGCGGCGGCGGCGATCTCGATGTTCTCGGTCACCGTCATGTCGCCGAACACAGCCGGGACCTGGAATTTCCGGCCGACGCCGAGACGGCTGATGATCGGCGGGGTGAGCCCGGTAATATCCTCTCCGGCGAACTCCACGCGACCGGAAGTCGGCGGCAATGCGCCGGAGATGATATTGAACAGCGTGCTCTTGCCGCAGCCGTTCGGGCCGATGATGCATTTCACATCGCCGTCCGGAAGCTGCAGGTCGACTCCGTTCAGGGCCTGGATGCCGCCGAAATTCTTGGTGACGGCCTCAATCGACAAGATCGGCGACATCGCAGTCCTGAACCTTCGTTACGGTCGTGCGGGCGTCAGGCGCACTGGCTCGGCGCGGAGATCCGGCCGATATACTTCTGCTGGTTGAGCTTGCCGCCCTGGGCCTCGAAGATCAGCATGTTCAGATCCACATGCAGGTCTTCCGGACGCAGCGTGACCTCGCCGTTGCCGACGGTCAGGGTCTGACCGGGCAGCGCCGCCATGATCTTGTCCTTCTGGTCGGAATCGGCGCGCCTGATCGCCTCGATGAAGAACTTGGTGATGCCGTAATGTGAATCGACGTAGTAGCTCACCGTGACGTCGTCGCCGAACTTGGCCTTCTGGCGGGCGACGAAGTCGTGCGCTTCCGGCCGGTCCAGGGTCTGGATGAAATGCGAGCAGCCGATGATGCCGTTCGATTCCTCGTCGCTCAGGCCCGGCAGGTAATTCTCGTTGAAGCCCATGAAGGCGATCCGGCATTTCGACTTCATGCCGGCCGCCGTGAACTGCTTAACGAAGGTGATGCCGTCGGCGCCCGGAACCGTGAGCACGACGCACTTGGCCCCGGATTCCTCGATCTTGCGGATCGTGGTGGCGAAATCCTTCATGCCGAAGGGTGTGTATTCCTCACCGACGACGGTGCCGTTCGCCCCTTCGATCACCCGGCGAATCGCCTTGTTCATCTGCTGCGGCCAGACATAGTCGGCACCGAACAGGTAGAAGCTCTCGCCCACGGTCTCCTGCAGATAGGGCATCAGCGGATCGACGTAATGGGCGGGCAGGGCGCTGTAGCAGGAGATCGTCTTGCTGCACACGCCGCCTTCGTAATCGGTCGCGTAAAGCAGCGGCGTCTTGTAACGCTCGACCGTCGACTTGATCGCGTCGCGGGCGGCGCTGGTGACCGGGCCGATGATCGCGTGCACCTTGTCGCGCTGGATGAGCTGTGCGGCGCGTTCGACCGAGGTCTTGGGGTCGGTCCGGTTGTCGGCCTTGACGATCTCGATCTGCCGGCCGAGCACGCCGCCGGCGGCGTTCGCCTCGTCGACCGCCATGCCGATGCCCTGCGTGCCCTGCTGGCCGAAGAGCTCAAGGCCGCCCGAGAAGGGCAGCAGCACGCCGAGCTTGATGGTTTCCGCGGCGCGGGCCACGAACGGTGCGGCGACCGACATGACGGCGGCGCCACCGGCGACGCCGGCGGCGCTTGTCAGGACCCGGCGACGGGTGAACTTGCTGTTGAACGTTTTCAAGTGTGCCTCCTTGTTGTTGATTGCCGGCGATCCCCACGCCGGTTGGTTCAGACGATGGTGTAGCCACCGTCGGCGACGAGATTCTCTCCGGTTACGAAGCTGGCCTCGGGGCTCGCGAGAAAGAGCGCCGCCTGGGCGATCTCTTCGGCCGTTCCGAAGCGCTTCATGGGTTGCAGCGCAAGATAGCGGTCCAATGCCTCGGCCGGGTCGTCGGCCGTCGTCGCAACACCGCGGCGCAAGCCGGGCGTGTCGATCGTGCCGGGGCAGATCGCGTTGACCCGGATGCCGTGCTCCATCAGGCCGATCGCCGCTGCCCGGGTCAGCGAGGAGATCGCCCCCTTGGTCGCGTGATAAGCCGCGTAACCCGGCGAGCCGACGATGGCGAAGCTCGACGACGTGTTGACGATCGCCCCGCCGCGTCCCTGCGCGATCATCAGCCGGGCGGCCTCGCGGATGCCGACGAAGACGCTCTTAAGGTTGACCCGGATCGAGAGGTCGAAATCCTCGTCCGAGGTCTCGAGAATCGACCGGGTATTCTGTATCGCGGCATTGTTGAACAGGATGTCGAGGCCGCCGAAGGTGTCGACCGCCTGCTGCAAGGCGGACTTGATGTCGTCGGTGACGCCGACGTCGCAGGCCGCGAAGACGGCCTCGCCGCCGGCCGCTGCGATCTCCGCGACACGCGCCCGACCGGCGTCTGCGTCGATGTCGGCGACGACGACCTTCGCTCCTTCGCGGGCGAACAGGACGGCCGCCGCCGCGCCGATGCCGTTGCTGCCGCCGGTGATGACGGCGACCTTTGCGGCAAGTCTCATGTCTCGAGGTCCAGGATATCCAGCGGGCCTTTGCCGAGCAGATGCGCCGAGACGCTCTGCGCGGTCGAGACGACGCCGAAGTGGGTCGCGATGTCGTAGAGCGAGGATTCCTGCTCGCGCGGACCCGTCGCCGCGACGCAATCCTCCGGCACGACGCATTCGTAGCCCATGAAGAAGGCGTCATGGATGGTGGAGCGCACGCAGATATTGGTCACCACGCCCATGACGACCAGCGAACGGATCCGGAAATCGCGCAGCGTGACGTCGAGGTCGGTGTTGAAGAAGGCGGAGTAGCGCCGCTTGATGATCCTGATGTCGTCCGCCTGCGGCTCGAGATCGTCGATCACGCCCGAGCCCCATTCGCCCTCGATGCAATGCGGCGTGCGCTTGAGGAATTCGCGATCCTGGCGGGCATTGCCGCGATGCGCGTCTATGACGAAGACAATGGGCGCACCGGCCTCGCGTCCGGCCGCGATCACCTGGCGCTGCGGCCCGATCAGGCGCTCGTATCCGGGCAGCACCATGGCCCCGCCCGGCTTGCAGAAATCGTTGAGCATGTCGACCACGACGATCGCCGTCGTGGCCGGATCGAGCGTCACGGAAGCGGCGAGATTCTTGCTGGAAAAGACGTCGGACATGCGGACCCCCGGCTTCGAATTTTTATATGTGTACACATGATATTTTGGGGCGTCAATCGGTCCGGGAGTGCCTGCCCGGAGGTAATTCTCCTTATGTTTGTACAGCTTGCGACGAATAAGTTGTGAGCGGCCACGGGTCATCCCGTGCTGCCCGCCCCTGTTGTCCTCAGGGTCTGTTCCGCAAGGCCCCTCGTTCGCGCGGCGCCGCGCATCGAGATCGGAAGCGATAACACCGATTATTTACGATTTGAGGATCAGAGTTCCGGAAATATTTCGCGCAGGAAGTTGCATGCCACTATTCAGGCGGTGTGAGCGGTCTATATGCTTGCGAAGCGTTTTGGGAAACGCCCCGATTTCCGGGTGACGTCTTCAGGCGGAAAGTAAAGACAATGCGCCGTATCAGTTGTGGAATTTTTCTGATCGCGTTCGTCACGTTGGTGTCGGAACTGCTCCTGATCCGGGTGTTCGACGTCATCCTGACCGCGAATATCGGCTACATGATCATCACCTGCGCGATGTTCTCGCTGGGACTGGGCGGCATCTACCTCGTGCTGTTCCCGAATTTCCTGCAGGGCGAGCCGCGTAAGATCGCCGTGCAGGCCTCGATCGGCTATGCGCTCACGCTGGCGCTGTTTCTGCCGATCTGCAACGCCCTGCCGTTCGACTACGAGGATATCGCCGCCCATCCGGTGAAGCAGCTTCTGGCTTTTCTCGGGGTCTATCTGGCGCTGATGGCGCCGTTTTTCGCGGCTGGACTGATCTTCTCCAAGATCTTCAGCTTCCACGCGGACAAGATCGGCCGGCTCTATTTCTTCGACCTGGTCGGCGCCGGCGTCGGCTGTGTCGCCTTCGTGCCGTTCCTGCCGCTCATCGGCCCGGGCGGGCTGTTGATCGCGGCGGGCGGGATGGCGCTGCTCGCCGGCGCGATGTTCGCGACGACCCGGGTGACAACCGCAACCCTCGCGGTGGCCGGTCTCGCCCTCATGGCCGTGCCGGCGGTACATGCACCGGCGATCTACGACTTCGATTTCCATGTCGACAAGCGCGGCGTCCGCACGGCTGCAGACGAGGGTCGGATCGAGTTTTCCCGCTGGGACCCGATCTCGCGCATCGACGTCGTCAGGCCGAGCGAGGGCGACAGCGGCGATCTCGGACCGAACCGCTTCCATGTCGCCTATGACGGCGGCACCCAGAGCACGCATTTCTACAAGTTCGACGGGGACTATGATGCCCTGCGCCGCGGCCTCGAGGACGGCAGTGTCGATCCCGACCAGCAATTCTGGTTCCTCAGCGTCGCCGCCTCCCATTATCTCAAGCGGGACAGCGGCGCCGAGGTCCTGGTGATCGGCAGCGCGGGCGGGCAGGAAGCCAAGGCGGCGCTCACCTTCGGGGCCGCCTCGGTCGACGCCGTCGAGATGGTCGGCACGGTCACCGAACTGGCGAAGGGTCCCTATGCCGACTATATCGGCAACCTCTTCAACGACTCCCGTGTCCGGACCGTCCGCGGTGAGGGGAGGAGTTTCCTCCGGGCGCGCGAGAAGCGCTATGACATCATCCAGATCTTCTCGAACCACACCAGCTCCAGCATCGCCTCCGGGACGGGCGCGATGCAGACCACCTATCTGCAGACCGCCGGCGCCTATGTCGAATATTTCAGCCACCTGAAGCCGGACGGCGTGCTGCAGATCAACCACCACGTCTTCCCGCGCATGATCACGACCGCGGCGCTCGCCTGGAAGCGCATGGGACTGACCGATTTCCAGCGTCATGTCGCGATTTTCGAGCGCGAGGTCGAACTGGATGCCGTGCCGACGCTGCTGATCAAGATGACGCCCTGGACGGCGGAGGAGCTGGACGACCTGCAAGGCTTTCTCGCGAAGTCGCCGCAGCAGGTCCAGTTGATCGAGAACCCAACCCATCCGCAACGGAGCTTCCTGCCGGCTTCGTTCTACAGCGGCGACTATTCCGACGAGGGACTCGAGGATTCGCCGATCCGGCTCTATCCCTCCACCGACGACCGGCCGTTCTTCAACTATCTGCGGGCCAGCCTGGGTCATGTGGTCGAGGACAAGGCGCTGCATATCGACCGCAGCACGGCGGGCATCCAGAACAGCCAGCTCCGCCGCTTCGTGCCGACCGATATCATTCATCTGGTGGTGACGACGATCTCGGCCTTTGTCTTCGCCCTGATCTTCATTCTCCTGCCGATGCGTTTCGCCCCGGTGGCACAGGCGGTCGGCGAGGGACGGGCCAGCTTCATCGCCTATTTCGCCTGCCTCGGTTTCGGCTTCATCGTGCTCGAACTGACCCTCGTGCAGATCTTCATGGAACTGATCGGCCCGCCGCTGCACACCTTCTCGACGGTGCTGTTCTCGATGCTGCTGTTTTCCGGGATCGGCAGCCTTGCCGGCACCGGGCTCCGCGTCCAGATCGACGGGCGCTGGTGGCTTCCCTTCGCCGGCATCGCGGTTTGCGGCCTGCTGCTGGTACTGTTCTATGAACCGTTCATCCAGGCTGGCCTCGTCCTGCCGCTCACCGGCCGGATCCTGCTGACCGTGGCCGCAGTGGCGCCGCTTTCCTTCTTCCTCGGCATGCCGTTCCCGCTCGGCGTGTCGGCGCTCGCCGGCTTTCCGCGACGACTGGTCGCCTGGGCCTGGGCGATCAACGGCCTGTTCACGGTGATCGGCGGCATCGCGAGCGTGCTGCTGGCGCTTTATCTCGGCTTCGAGGTGACGATGACCATTGCCTTCTCGGCCTATCTCCTGGCCTGCTCGCAGGTCCTCCTGCTTCGCCGCGGCCATTTCCTCCGCCTGGCGCGCGGGCTGGGTGCGCAGGTCGCCGCGCAATAGGCGGGGCGGCCTGTCAGGCGGCGGTCAATCTGTCGAGAAGCGGCAGCAGTTCGTCGAGACGGTCGAGACGATGGAAGCGCGCCGCAGCGCGCGGCGGGTCGGCATGTTCGAGCGCCCAGGTCAGCTCGTGCGGGACATGGACCGCCCAGCTGCCGGCCTCGAGCGCCGGGATGACGTCGGACTTCAGTGAATTGCCGACCATCATCGCCCGTTCGGCGCCGTCGCCGTGGCGGGCGAAGATCCGCTCGTAGGTTTCGCGCCCCTTGTCGCTGACGATCTCGATCGCGTCGAACAGCTCGCCCAGTCCCGATTGCGCGAGTTTGCGTTCCTGGTCGAACAGGTCGCCCTTGGTGATCATCACCAGGCGAAAGCGGCCGGCGAGCGCCTGCAAGGTCGCCTCGACGCCCGGCAGGGTCTCGACCGGGTGGCGCAGCATGTCGCGCCCGGCATCGAGGATCTCGCCGATCACCCGTGTCGGCACCCGGCCTCCGGTGACCTCGAGCGCGGTCTCGATCATCGAGAGCGTGAAGCCCTTGATGCCGAATCCGTAGAGCGCCAGATTGCGCCGCTCGGCCGCGAGCAGCCGTTCCGCCAGATGCCCTGCCTCCGCATGATCGGCGAGCAGCAGGGTGAAGCGGTCCTCGGTCAGGCGGAAGAATTGCTCGTTGTGCCAGAGCGTGTCGTCGGCATCGAAGCCGATGGTCGAAAGCGGGGCGGCCGGGGCCATCGTGTCAGTCCTGCGGCATTGGATCGATCCGGACCCGGTCACGTCAGCAGAGACGACGCGCGGGAGCAACCGAAAATCGCGGCCGCGACCGTCAGTCCGCTTGCGCCGGACCGGATGCCGTGTCGTATGATCGCAGGCAAGTCGGCGTCGACCGATCCGGACGAGGGAGAGAGTGACTTGATCCTGCGCGCGGCATCCGAGAAGCGGCCCTACCATTTCGGCCCGTTCCCGCTCGAGGCGCTCGGCCGGGACCGCCGCATCATCGCTCGCGAGGAATCGGCCGCTCCGCCCGGCGCGGCTGCGGCTGCGGCGACGGCGAACGGCGATCCCGTTGCCGCGAAGGGGCCGTTCGGCCGGGCGCTAGCGCGCTACGCGAGCCTGTTCGCCGGTTTCGCCGACGGCCCGGTGGCGCCGGCGAAGGCCCCGGTTCCCGACGACATCGCGCGCCGCGCCGTCGACATCAAGGGCGGTGCCTATTTCCTCAACGCCTCCCAGGTCGGGATTTGCCGCATTCCGGATTCGGCCCGGTGCGCCGGCGGCGCGGCGGTAGCGGGCGACCACGCGGTCGTGATCCTGGTCGAACATGGCCGGCTGCCGGAGGCGGGCAATCCGGCGCGGGACTGGGTCGATGGCGAGGTCGCGGCGACGGCGGCGCTCCGCGCCTTCGAGATCGCCTGCTGCGTGGCCGGCCATATCCGTTACATGGGCTTTCCCGCCCGGGCGCACGGCGCGGCGGCCGCAACCGGCGACGACGAGGCGCTGGACTTCGAGCGTCTGGCAGTGCTTGCGGGGATCGCGATCCGCACGGGGCGCGGTATTGCCAACCCGTTTCTCGACGATCGCTTTTCGCTCGCCGTCGTCTCGACCGACTACGCGCTTGCCCTCGACGAGCCGCTCGACGAACAGGCTGACGGCGCCCGCGGCCTGCATTACTGGCTCGGCATCAACGGCGCGGAATCGGGCCGGGAGCGGAACCGCAGGGCGGGCCGGGCGAGCCATCTGAGCCGCTACCCGATGGAGCAGGTGAAGCGGGTCGATCGGCCGACGACGCTCATCCTCGACGACGAGGTGCCGCGCGTGCCTAAGCGGGCCGCCTTCTTCGAACGCGCGCTCAAGGGCGACCTGGGGCAGAAGGCGCAGGTGGAGCGCGCCCGTTTTGCGACCAAGCATCCCTTCGCCCAGGCGATGATCCCGCTGATCCGCAACATGGTGCCGCTGCAGGACGGTCCGGTCGCGGCGGAGGCCGGCGACCTCGACGACCCGGCGGCGAACAGCCGGGCGCTCAAGTCGCTCTCCTACTTCCTTGGCGCCGACCTGACCGGGATTTGCGAGATCCCCCGCTATGCCTGGTTTTCCCACAAGGAGGACGGCCGCCCGATCGAGCCCTACCACCGCTACGCGGTGGTCATGCTGATCGACCAGGAATACGACACCATGGAGGGGGCGAGCGGCGATGACTGGATATCCGGGGCCCAGTCGATGCGCGGCTACATGCGGGGCGCGGCGATCGCCGGCATCATGGCGGACACGCTGCGCGACCAGGGCATCCCGGCGCGCCCGCAGACCAACCTCGACAGCGACGTGCTGCATATCCCGCTGGTCCTCTGGGCCGGACTTGGCGAACTCAGCCGGATCGGCGAACTGGTGCTCAACCCCTTCGTCGGCCCGCGCTTCAAGTCGGTGGTGCTGACGACCGACCTGCCGCTCGAGGTCGACCGGCCGATCGATTTCGGGCTGCAGTATTTCTGCAATCACTGCATGAAATGCGCCCGCGAATGTCCCTGCGACGCGATCTTCTGGGGCGACAAGGTGATGTTCAACGGCTACGAGATGTGGAAGCCCGATGTCGAGCGCTGCACGCGCTACCGGGTCACCAACCCGAAAGGCTCGGCCTGCGGCCGCTGCATGAAGACCTGTCCGCTCAACAAGGTGATCTCGGCGGATGGCCCGCTGATCACCCAGGCCGCGAGCTGGCTCGGCGTCAACGCCATGTGGGCCAAGCCCGCCCTCGTGCCGCTTGCCGTGCGGGCCGACGACGCGCTCGGCCACGGCCGGCGCAATCCGCTGAAGCGCTGGTGGCTCGACCTGGAAATCGTCGACGGGGTCTGCGTCCGGCCGCGTGGCGTCAACGAACGCGACATCGAACCGGAACGGGAGGCCACGATGGACCCGGCGAAGCAGCGGATCGCCTATTACCATGCCGACGCCATGCCACCGCCGGATCATCCCGAACCCTGGCCGGTCGACCGCAAGGCGGCGTTGGCCGCAGGGGCGGAGCTCGAACGACCGGACGCGGCCGGACTGCGGCAGAGCCGGGGCGGCGCGACACCGGCGCATTACCGGCCGACGCCGCCCGTCGGCGCTGGCGGCGAACGATGATCCGCCGTCTCGCGGTCATCACCGGCGATCACGGCACGGCAGACCCGACCAAGCTCGGCGCCGCCTACGGGCTCGAGGATCTTGCCGCGCACGAGGCGATGGTCGCCGCGCTGGAGGGACTCGGGCGATTCGACGTGACCGTCTGCAACGACCATCGGGGCCTGTTCGAGCGGCTGGCCGCCGAACCGCCCGACCTGGTCGTCAATTTCTGCGACACGGGCGTCGGCAACTGGCCGACCCGCGAGCTCAACCTGCCGGCCTGGCTCGAACTGCACGACATCCCCTATACCGGCGCCACGCCGCAGGCGATGGTGCTCTGCTTCGACAAGCAGATCGTCCGCCTGGTTGCCGAAGCGCTTGGCGTCGAGGTCCCGCGCGAGACCTTCATCCTGGCCGGCGACCGGCTCGACAGCCTGCCGGATCTCTACCCGGCGCTGCTGAAGCCGAACGCCGCCGACGGCAGCGTCGGGATCACCAAGGACGCGGTGGTGCGTGACGAGGCCGCCGCGCGGCGCTATCTGGCCTTTCTCCGGAGCGAACTTCCCGGCCGCGACATCCTCTGGCAGGAATATCTGCCGGGACCGGAATACGGTCTCGGCCTGATCGGCAACCCGGACTACGGCTTGCGCGCGCTGCCGCCGCTCGAGGTCGATTTCTCGGGCTTGCCGGCGGGCCTGAACCCGATCCTGTCCTTCGAATCGAAGGTCGACCCGTCCTCGCCCTACTGGACCGAGATCCGGTTCCGCCGGGCCGCCCTCGACGGCGCCGCGACGGGCCGGCTCGAAGCCTCGGCGAAACGGCTGTTCCGGCGCTTCGGGCTGCAGGATTACGGCCGTTTCGATTTTCGCTGCGCCGCCGACGGCCGGCCGAAGCTGATGGAGATCAACCCCAATCCGGCCTGGGCCAACGACGGCAAGCTCGCCTTCATGGCGGGTTTCGCCGGGATCGACTATCCGCGCATGCTGGAAATGGTCATCGACGCGGCGATCCGCCGGGTCGGGCGCGCCCGCGCCTGACGCTCAGAGGCACTGGCGCGGGATCGCCACCGTCCAGTGGCGCGAGGCGAAGGGAACGTCGGCCTCGAAGGCCTCGAGATCGCCGGAAAACTGGAAGGCGTCGGCGGTCGCCGAGAGCCGGGTCCGGCATTCGACCCGGACCGACCAGCCGTTCCGCCGCAGGACCGCGGCCTGCGACAGCTCGGTCTGCGCCGACAACGGATCGTTCTCGATAATCCGGTAGCGCTTCATCATGGTGTAGCCGATATCGAGGTTGATTTCCTCGATCCGCGAAAGCGCCGCCCCGCCTAGCTCGCCGCCGTCGCCGCGGAGCGTATAGACCATTTCGCTGGTCGCGAGGTCGATCTCGATGGTCCGCCGCATCGGCAGGTGGCGGAGCTTCTTGTGCTGGCTGCCGGCAGCGGCGATCGGCGGCCCGAATTCGGGCAGCAGGGCGTCTTCCGCGCGCGGCGGTCGGACCGGCAGGTCGAGGAAGCCGGTCGCGACCCGGACATGCAGCGTGACGGCCTCCGGCGTCGGCCAGATCATCGGCCAGTAGTCGGTCGAGAGGCCGAGCCTGAGATGATGGCCGGCCGGCACCGTCTGGCCGAGCACGTCCAACGTCAGCCGCACCCGGTACCATTTGCCGGGGACCATAGGTTGCGGCGCGTCATGGCCGTCGCGATGGCAGAGATTGAGAATGCCGTAGGATATGCGCGAGGAGGCGCCATCCGGATGGACGTCGCAGAGCCGGGCGATGAGAAAGGCGACCGGCCGGTTCGCCATGATGTCGAGTTCGAGCACCGGCGCGCCGAGCAGTTCGATCGGATCGTCGAGGGCGTCGCTGTCGAAGACGAGCGAACCGCCGTCATCGGCGCGCTGGTCGCGGGCAGCCTCGCCGTCGGCGCCGAAACCGCACCATTCGCCGCCGCGCACGCCGAGGGTGTGCGGCGAGGAGAAGGCGATCTCGTCGACCGTGCCCGGCGTGTCGGCAAGGAAGCCCCAGTTGAGATAGAGCCGGCGTTGCTCGATCCGCGGGCTCGGCCATTCGCTTTCGGCGACCCAGTGCCCCGGCCAGGTTTCGTATTGCGGCTGCGGCGGGATGCTGTCCTGCATCCAGGCCCGGAAGACCGGCTCGTCCATGATCCCGGTGTCCCGGCCCTTCAGCCAGTGATCCCACCAGCGCACCGCTTCCTGCAGGTAGCCGATCGCCGGGCCTGGCACCGCGTCGTGCGGGAAGGCATGCGCCCAAGGGCCGATCAGGCCCTTGCGCGGACCGCTCAGGTTCTCCAGCAGGCGCGGTATCGCGTTGGTGTAGCCGTCGGCCCAGCCGCCGATCGCGTAAACCGGACAGCGGATCGCCGACCAGTCCTCGCAGACCGAGCCGTGGCGCCAGTATTCGTCGCGCGAGGAATGCCGCATCCAGACCATCGGCGAGGGCTCGACCGCCTCGATCCGGGCCTTCCACTGGTCGCGCCAGCCGGGCCCGGAGATGTCCGGGTCGGGCGGAAGCGCGTTGTAGAGCATGAGGATCGAGCCCCATTGCATGTTCTCGTTGAGCAGGCATCCACCCTTGTAATGGGCGTCGTCGCTGTAGCGGTCGTCGGCGGCGCAAAGCGTGATGATCGCCTTGAGCGCCGGCGGAGCGAGTGCGGCGACCTGCAGCGCGTTGAAGCCACCCCAGGAAATCCCGGTCATTCCGACGGCGCCCGAACACCAGGGCTGTTCCGCCAGCCACTCGATGATGGCGACCGCGTCGGCATGCTCGGCGGGCGAATATTCGTCGTGCAACACGCCCTCGGAATCGCCGCTGCCGCGCAGGTCGACCCGCAGGCTGGCATAGCCGGACATCGCGTAGTAGCGGTGCATCGGCTCGTCGCGAGAGCGCATGAAGTCGCGCTTGCGATAGGGCAGGAACTCGAGAATCGCCGGGACCGGCCTGCCCGCCGCGTCGCGCGGCCGCCACAGCCGCGCCGCGAGGCGGACACCGTCGGGCATCGGGATCCAGATATTCTCGATTTCCTCGATGCCCGACAGATCGGAAAGGTCGGCGATCTCAGTCATTGCCGACCGGCGCAGCGACGGCCTTCCGCCCGCGCCGCGGCCGCATATGCTGTGTCGACCAGAAGGAAAGTGCCAGCCGGTCGCGTGCCCGCATGCCGGTTTCCAGGTCCCAGCAATTGACGATCGCGAGGCGGAAGCCGCCCGGCGGCATGGCATGCCAGGCAGGCGGGCGGTCCTGATGGAAGGTCACCTGCACGCTGGTCACGCCGGGCATCGCGCGGATCTCGTCGAGGAGTTCGGCCGGCGGATGGCTGAATTCGACGTTATGGGCCCCGAACAGCACGACGCTGTAGCCGGTCCGCCGCTCGGAATCGTCGTAGATCCATTCGCCGGCTGCATAGAGATGGACCAGCGCCTCGACCCAGGGCCGTCCGCCATAGAGGTCGGGCCACTGGTCGGCGAAGCGAAGATGGGCCTCGATGATCCGGCTGCCGATGGTCTCGAAGTTGACCATGCCGGTATAGCCGCGAAGATTGCGGCCGAGCCACTCGCCGCAATAGGCCTCGATCTCGGGCCGGGGTTCGGCCAGCACGGTCCAGTAATCGAACATCCCGCCTTCGAGCGGCAGGCCGTAGGTATGGCGCCACCAGCGCGCTTCGCCGTCGACGACGGCGACGTCGGTCGAGACATGCTCGCCGTCGAGCAGTGGCATCCAGATATGGCCGGGCCGCTGGTTCGCCTTGTACTCGCGTTCGGTGCGGATCACCCGACTGCCGATTCCCATGCCGCGCATGTTGAAGACGGGTTTCGAGAAAACCGGGAAGGCGGGCGGCTCGATGCCGTGCGGCCCGCAGACGAAGCCCTGTGTCTCGGCGACCGAAAGCTTGTTGTAGACCCACTTGTAGGCGGGATACCAGGTCCAGGCGTCGCCATCCTCGGTCGGCACGCGGACATCGTCCGGACAGGGGACGCCCTCGAAATATTGCAGGCGCCAAGGATCGGCTTCGCAAATCGGCATGCCGTCGATCTTGCACCAATTCCGGTGCCGGGTGAAGCGTCTCGCGGCCGCCGGCCGGAAGCTGCAGTCGCCTGCTGCACCTGCCGCCGGCTTCTGCTAATATCGCCGAAACATAATCTGGTAAGCATTTGACGATACGGTCGCATTTGCCGATCAGCCAGTCCGCCATGCCGGCGCAGCAAGAGTCCAGACCAGAAGGCCTTTCCCGATGTCGAATACCGTCGCAACCGCATCCGTTGCCGCCGCTGCCGAGGGCGCGCCCGACTGGTCGGCCCTGCGCATTGCCGTGCTCGTCCCCTGCTACAACGAGGAGGCGGCGATCGAGGCCGTTGTGCGCGACTTCCGCAAGGCTCTGCCGACGGCGACGGTCTATGTCTACGACAACAATTCCAAGGATCGCACCGTCGAGATCGCCCGCGCCGCCGGCGCTGTGGTCCGCCAAGAAACCCGCCAGGGCAAGGGCTTCGTCGTCCGGCGCATGTTCGCCGACATCGAGGCCGACATCTACATCATGGTCGATGGCGACGACACCTATGAGGCCGCCGCGGCGCCGCGCCTGGTCGAGGCGCTGGCCAGTCGCGGGCTCGACATGGTCAACGGGGCCAGGCTCGAGACCGACGACGCGGCCTATCGCGCCGGCCACAAGTTCGGCAACTGGATGCTCTCGAAGATTGTCCGCACCGTATTCGGCGACGAGTTCCGCGACATGCTGTCGGGTTACCGGGTCTTCTCGCGCCGCTTCGTGAAATCCTTCCCGGTGATGTCGGCGGGCTTCGAGATCGAGACCGAGCTGACCATCCACGCGCTCGGCCTGGAAATGCCGTCGACCGAGGTGATGACGTCATTCTCCGACCGGCCGGCAGGTTCGGCGAGCAAGCTCAACACCTTCCGGGACGGGTTCCGCATCCTCTGGACGATCATGAAGCTGCTGAAGCAGGAGCGGCCGATGCAGCTGTTCAGCTGGAGCGCCTTCCTGCTCGCCCTGGTCTCGGTGATTCTGATCTACCCGATCGTCGTCACCTACCTGCAGACCGGCGTCGTGCCGCGATTCCCGACGGCCATCCTGTCGACGGGCCTGATGCTCGCCGCCTTCCTCTCGTTCGCCTGCGGGCTCATTCTCGATACCGTGACGCGCGGCCGGGAAGAGGCCAAGCGGATGCGCTACCTGGCGGAGCCGAGCGTGCTGACAACGCTCGAACGGCTGCGCGAGCGGCAGGCCGGCAATTCCTGAAGCGGGCCTGCAGAACGTGACCGAGACCGAACCCGGGGCTTCCGGAGAGATGCTGGCGACGCTGCTCCGGCCGTTGTCATGGATCGTGCCCGTCCTGACTTACCTGGCGATGATGGTGGTCCGCGACCTCTATGTCGTGGAGGGCATCAACCCGGATTTCATCAGCTATTACCAGAACGCGACCCACTGGCTGGCCGGCAACACCGGGCTCGCCGTGAGCGGCTACTGGGGCGTGATGTACAGCTGGATCATGGCGGTCGCGCTGCTCGTCACGCGGGATCCGATGACCGTCGGCTGGGGCGTGCTCGGCTTCACCGGCCTCTGTTTGATCCTCGCCGGCGAGATCTATCTCCGGATCGTCGGGGTCCGGCCGCGCTACCGCCTGCTGGCCGGCATCGCGCTTGCGCTGTTCTCCGCCTACTGGGCCTCGAACCAGCTGACGCCGGATCTCCTGCTCGGCAGTTTCGTGGTCTTCGGCGGCGGCCTCTACATCCTCGCCCTGCGGCGGCATTCGATCGCGATGGCGATCCTTGCCGGGCTGGTGCTGGGCGTCGCCTATCTCTGCAAGACCCCGGGACTGCTGTTCGCCTTCGGCATCATCGTCGGCTTCGCGATCATGGTGCTGGTGACCCGCGAGCGCGGCCTCGGCGCGGTGCTGAAGATCGCCCTGCCGGCGCTGCTCGCCATGGCCGTGGTCGCCGGTCCTTGGATCCTCGTGCTGTCAAACCATTACGGGCATTTCACCTGGACGACCGCGATCGAACGCAACCAGGGCCAGGCGATCGGGATCGAGCATCCGAACTTCACCGAGTTTCACAAGCCCAGGGACGGCCGGATCACGAGCTGGGAGGACCCGAGCGAGTTCGGCGGCACCGGCGGCATGATCGCGCCGGAGAAGAAGCCGGGCCTGGTGTCGGTGCTGGCCGAGAACGTCCTCTATGCCCATGGCGTGCTGACTTCTGGCGGCTGGTTCCTGCTCACCGTGGGGGCCCTGTTCGCGCTCTTGTTCCACGGGCCCGGGGGGCCACGGCTGCTGGCCGAGCCATGGCGTTTCGGAATCTTCGGGGCGGCGATCGTGCTGCTGCCCTACATGGTCTCCTACGCGGCGCAGGAACGCTATTACATGGCGGCCTATCCGTTCCTGCTCGGTGCCACCTTCGGCGCCGTGCAATGGGGCGAGAAGGCCGGCCTCCTGTCATGGCGCCTGTTCGGGTTCCTGCCGGCCTGGCTGCCGCGACTGCTGCTGACGCTGGTTGTCGCGGTGTTCCTCTGGGCGCCCGAACTGATCCGGGCCCGCGAGATCGGCACCCGGCCGGACGGCGCGCCGGCGCACGGCGCCTACCGGCAATCGGCTTCGCTCGCTCGCGCGCTCGACGGAATCGGTGCGGAGGGACCCTATGCGGAGATCGGCAACGTCAATCGGCTCAGCCTGAATGCCGCCTTCGCCACCGGCCGGCAATTCTACGGTGCGGAACTCGACGCCGACCATCTCGACCGGGCCCGGGCGCTGGGCGTCGGCGTGCTGATCGTCGATCCGGCCTTTGCCGGCCGGGTCGCCGCGGACCCCGCCTGGCGGGAGGTTTCCGGGCAACTGCCGGAACCCCTGCTTGCGATTCCGGCGGGCCATGCACGGATCTTCGTCCCGGCCGGCTGAGCCGTATCGCTGTTGCCCGGGATATGGAAAAAGTATTATGTATTTCGCATATTAATGCGAACAAAAAGGGTTGATAGCGGGAACATCCTGATTCGTTCCGCGAAACAGAGCCATATCCGGCCGGATCGGATATCGCCCTAGAAGCGGCCGGACTGGTAGTCGCGGATCGCTTGGTGGATCTCCGCCTCGGTGTTCATGACGAAGGGGCCGTACTTGACCACCGGCTCGCCGAGCGGCCGGCCGGCGACCAGGATCAGCCGCGCCGCCGTCGACCCGGCTGCCGCCACGGCGAACTCGGTGCCGTCGCCGAGCACCGCGAGCCGGCCTGCCGGAACCGTTTCCGCCCGCGCGCCATCGCCGATCCGGGCTGCCCCCTCGAAGACATAGGCGAAGGCCGAGTAACCGGCCGGGAGCGCGGTACGGAAGGCGGTGCCTGCCGGCAACGCGATGTCGAGGAACTGCGGATCGGTCGCCACAGAGCGCACCGCGCCCTCGACGCCGACATGGCGTCCGGCGACGACCTTCACGCGAACCCCGTCCGCCTGCTCGATCACGGGTATCGCCCTGGGGTCGATATCCTGGTAGCGCGGCGCCGTCATCTTGTCGCTCGCGGGCAGGTTGACCCAGAGCTGGAAGCCCCACATCAGGCCGTCGATCTGTTCGGGCATCTCCGAATGCACGATGCCGCGCCCGGCGGTCATCCATTGCACGCTGCCCGGGCCGAGCAGGCCGGTATTGCCCTGGTTGTCGCCGTGCCGCATGCGGCCGGCTAGCATGTAGGTGACGGTCTCGAAGCCGCGATGGGGATGGTCCGGGAAGCCGGCGATATAATCGGCGGCATCGTCGGAGCGGAACTCGTCGAGCATCAGGAAGGGGTCGAGGCCGGGCAGCTTCGACGTGCCGAGCAGCCGTTTCAGCTTCACGCCGGCGCCATCGCTGGTCGGGGTGCCGTCGACGGTCCCGATGACCTCGCGGGTTGCCGCTGCCGGTCGTTCGCTCACCCGTTGTCCGCTCATTGCCGCGCTCCGTCTCCAGGAATGTCGCCAGACTAGCATGTTGGGCGGGGCATCGCGCGGGGGAAGCCGGGGCCGGCGCGACGGTCTGTTGGCCATCGCGAAACAATGACCGGGACGGGCGGGAAAAGAGCGGGCGGCGATTGCTCGCCGCCCGAGTTGCTCAGGTCCGGTTGGTCGGTCCGGGCGCTATTTCACGCGCCCTTCCCGCCAGGCCTGCAGGAGCTTGTCGTAGTCCAGCGTCTCGCCCTGCGGCTTCTCGTTGGCGAGCTTCGCCTTGGGTGCGCCGGGCCGGGCCAGCCAGACGCTTTCGTCCTCTTCCTTGTTGAGCTTCGGACCGCATTCGCCCTGAACGCCGGAGCGCTCGATGCGGGCCATCACCTTGTCCATCTCGGCCGCGAGATTGTCCATGGCGGTATCCACGGTCACCTCGCCGGCCACCGCCTCGCCGATATTCTGCCACCAGAGCTGGGCCAGTTTCGGATAGTCGGGGACGTTGGTGCCGCTCGGCGTCCAGGCGACGCGGGCGGGGCTGCGATAGAACTCGACCAGCCCGCCGAGCCTGGGCGCCCGGTCGGTGAACGACTGGTCGTTGATGTCGCTGTCACGGATGATGGTGAGCCCGACATGGCTCTTCTTCAGCGAAACCGTCTTGGCGACCGTGAACTGGGCGTAGAGCCAGGCGGCCTTGCGCCGGTCCTCGGGCGTCGATTTCAGCAATGTCCAGGAGCCGGCGTCCTGATAGCCGAGCTTCTGGCCTTCCTCCCAGTAGGGGCCGTGCGGCGACGGCGCCATCCGCCACAGCAGGTTGCCGTCGGCGTCGACGGTATTGTTGCCCTCGCTCTGCGGCGCCACCATGCTGGCCGTGAACGCGGTGTACCAGAAGATCTGCTGGGCGACGTTGCCCTTCGAAAGACTCGGCAGCGACTGGTAGAAATCCATGCCGAGCGCGCCCGGAGGAGCATAGAGCCGGAGCCATTCCATGTATTTGCGAAGTGAATACTTGGCGGCAGGACCGTTGGTCGCGCCGCCGCGGCTGACGCTGGCGCCGACCGGGCGGCAGCCGTCAACGCGGATGCCCCATTCGTCCACCGGCTTGCCATTCGGCAGGCCCTTGTCGCCCGCACCGGCCATCGACAGCCAGGCATCGGTAAAGCGCCAGCCGAGATCCGGCGCCTTCTTGCCGTAGTCCATGTGGCCGTAGATCGCCTTGCCGTCGACCTCGCGAATATCCTTGGTGAAGAACTCCGCGATGTCCTCGTAGGCCGACCAGTTCACCGGCACGCCGAGCTCGTAGCCGTACTTGGCCTTGAACTTCGCCTTGATGTCGGGATTGGTGAACCAGTCGTAGCGGAACCAGTAGAGATTGGCGAACTGCTGGTCGGGAAGCTGGTACAGCTTGCCGTCCGGGCCGGTCGTGAACTCCTTGCCGATGAAATCGTCGATATCGAGTGTCGGCAGGGTGACGTCCTTGCCGGGACCGGCCATCCAGTCGGTGAGATTGACCACCGCGCCGTAGCGGAAATGCGTTCCGATCAGGTCGGAATCGTTGATATACGCGTCGTAGATATTGTCGCCGGATTGCAGCTGCGTCTGCAGCTTCTCGATCACGTCGCCTTCCTGGATCAGGTCATGTGTGACCTTGATCCCGGTGATCTCCTCGAACGCCTTGGTCAGCGTCTTGGATTCGTAGTCGTGGGTCGGGATCGTCTCCGAAACGACCTTGATCTCCATGCCCTTGAAGGGTTCTGCGGCCTTGATGAACCATTCCATTTCCTTCATCTGAGCATCCTTGCCCAGGGTCGAAGGCTGGAACTCGTTGTCAACCCAGCGTTTCGCGGCATCCATGTCCGCGAAGGCCGGCCCGGAACTCATACCGATCAATACGCAAAGCGAAAACGCGGTCGTTGTACATCCCGGCCAGAACCGCCCGGGCGTTCCTCTCGTTTCCCTTGTCATGATCCGTTCCTTTCTGTTGCGGCGGCGTCTTCGGCCGCCGTCTCGCGCCCCGGGGGGACGGTCCCTCCGGCGCGTTCGGGCACAGTCGCTATCGGTCCGTTTCGGTCTTTCTCCTCCTTTTCCCGTCAACCCCAGCGCATGACGATCGCCATCCAGGCGATCGAGACGGCAAGTGCTCCCCACAGGCTCCAGTCGGTCAGGCCGAGCCAGGCGAGGTGGATATAGGCGCTGCCCAGCAGGCCGATGAACAGCCGGTCGCCGCGCGTCGTCCGCAGGCGGAGGAAGCCGCGCCGCTCGATGCTCGGCCGGACGGCCTGCCAGACGGTCATGCCCGCGAGCAGCATCGCGATGGTGACGAAGAACAGCGCCGTCGGCAGCGTCCAGGCCATCCACTCGAGGCTCATGGCGCGACCCTCCTCAGACCCGGCCCAGGGCGAAGCCCTTGGCCATGTAGTTGCGGACGAACCAGATCACGAGCGCGCCCGGCACGATGGTCAGGATTCCGGCCGCCGCCAGCAGTCCCCAGTCGAGGCCGGTGGCGCTCACCGTGCGTGTCATGGTCGCGGCGATCGGCTTGGCGTCGGTCGTCGTCAGCGTCCGGGCGAGCAGCAGTTCGACCCAGGAGAACATGAAGCAGAAGAATGCCGTGACGCCGATCCCGGTGCGGATCATCGGCACGAACACGGTGACGAAGAAGCGCGGGAAGGAATAGCCGTCGACATAGGCGGTCTCGTCGATCTCGCGCGGGACACCGGACATGAACCCCTCGAGGATCCAGACCGCCAGCGGCACATTGAACAGGCAATGCGAGATCGCGACCGCGATGTGCGTGTCGATCAGGCCGAAGGTCGAGTAGAGCTGGAAGAAGGGCAGCAGGAACACTGCCGGCGGTGCCATCCGGTTGGTCAGCAGCCAGAAGAACATGTGCTTGTCGCCGAGAAAGCGGAAGCGCGAGAAGGCATAGGCGGCCGGCAGCGCGGTCGCCAGCGAGATCGCGGTATTGATACTGACATAGATGATCGAGTTGAGATATCCGGAGTACCAGGCCTCGTCGGTGAATATCTTGATGTAGTTGTCGAACGTGATGTTGAGCGGGATGAGGGCAAAGTTCTCCAGGATGTCGGCGTTGGTCCGCAACGACATGTTGAGCATCCAGTAGATCGGCAACAGGGTCAGCGTCAGGTAGATCAGCAACCCGATCGTGCTCTTCCGAATCCTCATGCCCGGTCTCCTGTGCCGACGCTCTGCAGTGCCTGGTAGAACAGCCAGCAGAACAGCAGGACGATCAGGAAATAGATCAGCGAGAAGGCGGCCGCCGGACCGAGGTCAAACTGCCCGACGGCGATCTTCACCAGGTGGATCGAGAGGAACGTGGTCGAATTGCCGGGTCCGCCGCCCGTCAGCACAAATGGTTCGGCGTAGATCAGGAACGAATCCATGAAGCGCAGCAGAACGGCGATCGTCAGCACGCCACGCATCTTCGGCAGCTGGATATAGCGGAAGATCGCCCAGGCGGAGGCGCCGTCGATCCGCGCCGCCTGGTAGTAGGCGTCGGGAATCGCGCGCAGACCGGCATAGGCGAGCAGGGCGACCAGCGGAGTCCAGTGCCAGACCTCCATCAGCATGACCGTGACCCAGGCATCCAGCGGCGATGCGGTATGGTCGAAGCCGAGGCCGAGCGCGTTCACGATCACCCCGAACAGGCCGATATCGGGTCGCGTGAAAATGATCCAGATCGTCCCGATGACGTTCCACGGGATGAGCAGGGGCAGGGCGATCAGGACCAGCGTCGCGGAGACGCCCCAGCCGCGCTTCGGCATGGTGAGCGCGATCATCACGCCGAGCGGGATCTCGATCAGCAGGACGAGGCCGGAAAACAGGAACTGGCGCCACAGTGCCTCCTGCAGGCGGCGGTCACCGAGCACGTCGATGAACCATTCCGCGCCGACGAAGACCCGGTTGCCGGGCCCGAAGATGTCCTGCACCGAATAGTTGACGACGGTCATCAATGGGATGATTGCCGACATCGCCACGATGACGAATACCGGCATCACCAGGAACCAGGCGCGATTGTCTTGGATCTTGTTCATGGGCTGGCCTCGATCAGCCGATCGTCGTGGTAGAGCAGCGTGCGCCCCGGCGGAAAGGCGAGCCAGGCGCGGTCTGCGGGAATCGGCGCCTCCTCGTCGAGCTTGATCTTGAGCGCCGTGTCGCCGAGCAGGGCGGTGACGATCCGGTAGTTTCCGAGATCCTCGACCGTGCGGATCGCGACCTCCACGCGCCCAGGCCCTTGCGCATCGTGCAGGGTCAGGAATTCCGGTCGGATGCCGAGCCGGAGCGCGCCGGACGGCGCCGTTCCGGCGGCTCCCTTGAGCGCGCCGGCTAGCGGAATCGCCGCCTCGCCGATTCGCGCCGTCTCGCCATCCAGCCGGCAGTCGATCAGGTTCATGCCCGGGCTGCCGATAAAATAGCCCACGAAGGTATGCTGCGGACGCTCGAACAGCGCCTGCGGGCTGCCGACCTGGAGGATCCGCCCCTCGTGCATGACGACGATGGTGTCGGCGAAGGTCAGGGCCTCGTTCTGGTCGTGCGTGACATAGACCAGGGTCAGCCTGTACTGCTCGTGGATCTCCTTCAGCTTGCGCCGCAGCTTCCACTTCATGTGCGGATCGATGACGGTCAGCGGCTCGTCGAACAGGATCGCCGCGACATCCGGGCGGACCAGCCCGCGGCCGAGCGAGATCTTCTGCTTGGCGTCGGCGGAGAGGTTGCGCGCTCGCCTGCCGATATCGTCGGCAAGATCCAGCATCCCGGCGACCTGACGCACCAGGCGGTCGATCTCCGGGCCCGGGAAGCCCCGGTTGCGCAGCGGGAAGGCCAGGTTGTCGTAAACCGTCATGGTGTCGTAGATGACCGGGAACTGGAAAACCTGGGCGATGTTGCGGGCCTCGGTCGGCAGCGCGGTCACGTCCTTGCCATCGAACAGGATGCGTCCCCGGGTCGGTATGATCAGCCCCGAGATCACGTTAAGGAGTGTCGTCTTGCCACAGCCTGATGGCCCGAGCAGGGCATAGGCGCCGCCGTCCCGCCAGTCGTGATCGAGGGTCTTCAGCGCCCAGTCCGCCTCGGCCGCTCCGCCCGAGTAGCTGTGCGCGATTCCGTCAAGTCGGACGTGGGCCATGCCGGTCTCCCTCAGCCGCCGCTCGGCGCTGCGGCGAGCCGGCCGGCGTCGTCGAAGGCATAAAGATGGCGCGGGTTGATGTAGAGCGTCACGGGCTGGCCGAGGGCCAGGCCGTGCACGCCTTCCTCCTGGGCGACCCAGGAGGTTTCCTCGTGTCGGGCATGGATGAAGGTCTCCGAGCCGTTGATCTCGGCAAGTTCCAGGACGCCGGGGATGGCCAGGTCGTCGTCGGCCCGGCGATCGATGAAAAGATGGCCGCAGCGGGCGCCGAAGATGTAGGGGCCGTCGGCAAGGGCAGCGAGATGGCGGCCGAGCGGCAGTTCGAGACTGGAGCCGAGGCGGGCCCGCCCGGCCGCCACCCGCCCGGCGATCATGTTCATCGGTGGGTCCGAGAAGACCTCGCCGACGCGCACCGTCGCCGGTCGCTTGTAGACCTCCGCCGTCGCGCCGCTCTGCAGGATCCGGCCGGCGTCCATGATCACCGTGCGGCCGCCGATCAGCAGCGCCTCGGTCGGTTCGGTGGTGGCATAGACGACGATCGAGGGCCTGCGGGCGAAGATCTCGCGAAGCTCGGCCCGCAGTTCCTCGCGCAGCTTGTAGTCGAGATTGACCAGCGGCTCGTCGAGCAGGAGCAAGTCGGCGTCCTTGACGAGGGCGCGGGCGAGCGCGGTGCGCTGCTGCTGGCCGCCGGAGAGTTCGGCAGGCAGCCTATCGAGCAGGGCGTCGATATGGAGCAGCGCCGCGACTTCGCGGATCCGCGAGTCGATTTCCTTCCGAGGCAGCCCGCCCCGGCGGAGCGGCGCGGCGATATTCTCGTAAACCGTGAAGGAGGGATAGTTGATGAACTGCTGGTAGACGATGGCAACGTTGCGCTTGCGGACCGACTTGCCGGTGACATCCGCGCCGTTCGCGAGAATGCGCCCGGTGCTTGGCCGGTCGAGGCCGGCGAGGATCCGTATCAGCGAGGTCTTGCCGGCGGTCGTGGGCCCGAGCAGAACATGCGGGGCGCCGGGGCCGAGGTCGAGGCTGATGTCCGACAGCCAGGTTTCGGCGCCGACGACCAGCGAGACATCGCTGAGCGAGATGGTCATCCGGGAGGCGCCTCCGCCCGCATCCGCGCCGCCGCTTGCGGTCGTCGGCTGGCCGCCATCCAGCGGTCGAGTTCGTTGGCGGTGGTCTCGGGACAATGCAACTTCATCTTCGACCGGCGCCACAGCACGTCTTCCGCCGTCCGGGCCCATTCATGGCGCATGAGGTACTCGACTTCCGCCTCGGTCAGGCCGCCACCGAAGTCCCGGCCGAGGTCGCGCGGCGAACCGGCATCGCCGATGATCTCGCGAATACGGGTGCCGTAGTTGCGCGCCAGTCGCCAGGACCGCGCTTCGCCGAGCCAGGGGAACTCGCGCCGGATCTCGCCCAGAAAGCCGTCGAAATCGGCGTCCGCGATGTCGCCGCCCGGCAGCGCCGCGGTATCGGTCCAGCCGGCCTTCGGGAAGGCGAGCAGGGGTGCCAGGTGTTCCATCGCCGATTCGGCGAGCCGGCGATAGGTGGTAAGCTTGCCGCCGAAGACGTTGAGGAGCGGCGCATCGGTCGTCGACGCGTCGTCGAGTTCGATCTTGTAGTCGCGGCTGACGGCCGCGGCGTCCGCGTCCTCCTCGCCGAACAGCGGCCTCACGCCGGCATAGCTCGCAACCACGTCGGCCGGGGTGATGGGCTTGCGGAAATACTCGTTCACCGCGTCGCAGAGATAGGCGATCTCGGCGGGCGAGGCGTCGACGGCGTCGAGTTCGCCCTGGTAATCCTCGTCGGTCGTGCCGATCAGCGTGAAGTCGCCCTCGTAGGGGACCGCGAAGATCACGCGGCCGTCCGGGTTCTGAAAGATGTAGGCGTTCTCGTGCTCGAACATGCGGGGTACGATCACGTGGCTGCCCTTGACCAGCCGGATGTGGACCGGCCGGTTCGATCCGATCTGCGCCTTCAGGACCCGAGCGACCCAGGGGCCGGCGGCGTTGACCAGGCCGCGGGCCCGGACATGGCTGACCTCGCCGGTTTCCCGGTCGCGGATCGTCAGGACCCAGAGCCCGGCCTCCCGCTGCGCGGTCACGCATTCGGTGCGCGTCAGGATGGTGGCGCCGCGTTCCTTCGCGTCGAGCGCGTTCAGCACCACCAGCCGGGAATCCTGGACCCAGCAATCGGAGTAGACGAAACCCCGGGTGAAGCCGTCCTTCAGGGGGGCGCCGGCGGGATGCGCGCGGAAGCGGATCGAGCGCGAGGCCGGCAGCAGCTTGCGGCCGCCCAGGTGATCGTAGAGAAAAAGCCCGAGGCGGATCATCCACGCCGGGCGGAGTCCCTTGTTGTGCGGCAGCACGAAGCGAAGCGGCCAGATGATGTGCGGCGCCGCCCGCAGCAGCACCTCGCGTTCCTCGAGCGCCTCGCGCACCAGCCGGAACTCGTAGTATTCCAGGTAGCGCAGTCCGCCGTGAATGAGCTTGGTGCTGGCCGATGAGGTCGCCGAGGCCAGGTCGTTCATCTCGCAGAGCATGACCGACAGGCCACGGCCGGCCGCGTCGCGGGCGATACCGGCGCCATTGATGCCGCCGCCGATGATGAAGAGATCGTAAGGTGCGGAATGTTCCACGCTGCCTCGTTCCCCGGCAGATCCGGGTGTCGGAATAAGCAAACGGTACGACGCCTCACCGACGCGGAGTCTCCATCCGCGGGCCGGAAAGACGCAAGAGAAAATTTTCATATGCGAACAAAAGCGCGGACACAAGGCGCAAAAAATATTCGTTTTGGTTCGTAATGGTTTCGTGTGCCTTGCCGAGAGGAAAACGAAAATCACCGGACTCCCAGCCAAAGAGGCGCGCCACGCGGGCGATTCGGTCGTTTCGCGCGGGTCCGGCCGGCCCACCGGACTGCGTGGTCCCGCAGACAGCGTCGCTTGACCGTCTCGGCCCGGCGCATGAGAATGCCGCCGCCGCGCTGATCGAACGTGGCCCGTCCGTCGGAAATGGAGAGTGCGAATGGCTGACGACCCGTTCCTGGCGGCCGACGAGAGCGCTGCGGTCAGCCTGATTGACGGTGCCCCCGGCTCGCCGTTCGTGCTGGCCTGCGACCATGCGGGGCGCAAGGTGCCGCGACGGCTGGCAGGCCTCGGCCTCGATCCCGACGTGCTGGCCGGGCATATCGGCTGGGATATCGGCGCCGAACCAGTCGCGCGCCTGATGGCGGAACGGCTCGGCGCGGCGCTCGTGATGCCGGCCTATTCCCGCCTGGTCATCGACTGCAACCGGCCGGTCGGCAATCCGGGCTCGATCGTCGAGGTCGCGGACGGCATGCCGGTGCCGGGCAATCGCGACCTCGAAGACCGCGCCCGCGCGGCGCGCGCGGAGGCGCTCTACCGCCCCTTTCACGCGGCGATTGAAACAGCGCTGGACCGGGCCGCCGGGCATGCCGAACGGGCGATTTTCGTCACGGTGCACAGCTTCACGCCGGCCCTGGCCCGCGACGGCAAGGCGCGGCCCTGGCATGTCGGCATCATCCACGGCGAGGACCGCCGACTTGCCGACCACCTGATCGCCGGCCTCGCGACCGACAGCGCGCTAGTTGTCGGCGACAACGAACCCTATTCACCGGCGGACAATGTCGACCACACGCTCGCCCGTCACGGCGCGGCAAGGGGCATTCCGCACGCGATGATCGAGATCCGGAACGACCAGCTCGGCGACCGGGACGGTCAGGCAGAATGGGCGGCCCGGCTGGCAGGCATCCTCGAAACGTGGCGGTAGCCGCATGCCTGCCCCGGCGTAGCGGGCCGCGACGACAGGTCGCCTTGCCGCGGACCGGCGGCTCGTCCAGACTTCGCCGGTCCGTTCGAGGCGCACTCTGAACAGGAGTCCTGTCGCCATTTCGAGAATCATTCCGCGCCGCGGCCTGCCGATCACTATCGTCCTCGTGGCGGCGATCGGCGGTCTCGTGGCCGCCGCCGCGGCTCTCGTCTTCCTGATGACCTACCATGTCGCCACGCTCAACACGACGGAGCTGGTGCGCGACAAGGCGGAACTGGTCATCGACCGGATCGAGCAACGGATCCGCGGCCATCTCGAACCGGCGACTGCCGGGCTCGGGTGGCTGAAGGCGGCGATCGAGGCGCGTGACATGGCGCCGCTCGACGATCCCGAGCTGCCGTTGATGCTGAGCGCCTCCCTTGCCGCGGCGCCGCAGATTTCCACGGTTGCGTTCATCTCCGACGACCTGCAGGTCATGCGGGCCTTTTCCGCGCGTTCGGGAAGGTCGGTTCGCCGTGACGACTGGAGCGACGATCCGGGTATTCGTCGTCAGGTCGAGGCCGCGCGCGATGGCCTGGCGGCCCGCTGGGGCCAGTTTTTCGTGGCCGAGCCGGTCGGCGAGACCTTTCTGAACCTGGTCGTACCCGTGCGGCGAGACGGCCGGTTCCAGGGCGCGCTGATCGCCGCGCTCTCGATCGCATCCTTTTCCGATTTTCTGGCAGCGCCCGAGGCGGGCCGGCGGGGCACGCCGTTCGTGCTGCGCGGCCGCGACTATGTGCTGGCCCATCCGGCACTCGTCCGCGGTCTCGCGGGCTTGAGCGACGCGCATCCTCTGCCGGGTGTGGCCGAGATCGGCGACCGGGCGCTCGCCGCGCTCTGGGACGATGACCGGCTCACCGGCGACGAGAACCGCCTCGCCAACGGCGTGACGGCCCGCGTCGTCGAGATCGACGGCCGGCCCGTCGTCTTCCTCTACAAGGCGATCGCCGATTTCGACGTGGAACCCTGGCTGATCGGAACCTATCTGCCGCTCGACGAGGCGGCGCCGCAGCTCGCGCGGCTGCGCTTCCTGCCATGGCTCGGCCTCGCCATCGTGTTGGCCGGCCTTGTCGTCGCGC
The DNA here is from genome assembly GCF_900172325.1 of Oceanibacterium hippocampi. GTDB lineage: Bacteria > Pseudomonadota > Alphaproteobacteria > Sneathiellales > Sneathiellaceae > Oceanibacterium > Oceanibacterium hippocampi. The sequence continues at coordinate 952,383 of NZ_FWFR01000001.1, forward strand.
TGCTCGTCGGCGGTGCGATCAGCCGCCCGATCGGACGGATCGCCGGCGCCGCCCGGCGCATCCGGGAACTCGACCTGGACGCGGTTCCATCGATCCCGCGAACCGCGTTCCGGGAACTGAACGAGGCCGGACGGGCGCTCGAGGAGATGGTCCGCGGTCTCCGCTCCTTCGCGATCTATGTCCCGAGGCAGCTCGTGCGCCGCTTGATGCGGCAGGGCGGGGCAATCGAATCCGAGCCCCGCGAGGTCACCGTGATCTTCACCGACATCGTCGGCTTCACCAACCTCGCCGAGGACATGCCGGCGGCCGATGTCGCCGCGCTCCTCAACCGGCATTTCGCGCTCATCGCCGATTGCGTCGAGGCCGAGGAGGGGACCATCGACAAGTATATCGGTGATGCGGTGATGGCCTTCTGGGGCGCGCCGGAACCGGTGCCGGACCACGCCGCCCGGGCCTGTCGCGCGGTGCGCCGAATCGCCGTCGCGCTTCGTGCCGACAATCTCGAACGGACTGCCGCCGGGCTGCCGCCGATCCATGTCCGGATCGGGATCCACAGCGGCATGGTCGTTGTCGGCAATATCGGCGCGCCGACGCGGATGAACTATACCGTGATCGGCGACGTGGTGAACGCGGCGGAACGGCTGGAAATGCTCTGCCGCGAATGCTGTGGGCCGGATGCCGACATCTTCGCCCTGACCAGTGCGGTGACCGCCGGTGCCGCCGCGGGCGCGGGCATTGCGAGCCGCTCGCTCGGCCGGCGCGCGCTGCGCGGCCGGCATGGCGACATGGAGATCTTCGCGCTCGATACCGACTGACGCGCGGTCGGGTCAGGCGGCGGCGTTCAGCGGCGGCAGTTCCGCCCCGTGGCAGACATTCCCGGGAACGCGCACGCAACTGCCGCGGCGGCACTCGGCGTGGGTCGCGTCCTTGCCCTCGCAATCGTCGGTGGTGGTCTGGCAACCGGCCGCGATCAGCAGGAACAGCAGGGCGGCAAGGCGGGCTGGGCTGGGCACGCTGACCCTCCGGGCGACGGGGATGACGATGCCATCATCGCGCCGGCAGGGGGCGGGCGGAAATCAATCCTTCTTGAAGGCCCGCTTTCGCCTTCAGAGCTGGTTCAGGGGGATCTTCAGATAGCTGACGCCGTTGTCTTCCGGCGGCGGAAATTCGCCGGCGCGCATGTTCACCTGGATCGACGGCAACAGCAGCATCGGGCAAGCCAGCGTCCTGTCGCGCTCGGTCCGCATGGCGACGAACGCATCTTCCGTGATGCCGTCGCGGATATGGATGTTGCGCGCCCGCTGCTCGCCGACCGTGGTCTCCCAGGCGAAGACATCGCGGCCCGGCGCCTTGTAGTCGTGACAGAGAAATAGGCGGGTTTCGGGGGGCAGCGCCAGGATACGCCGGATCGAGCGGTAAAGCGTGCGCGCATCGCCGCCGGGAAAGTCGCAACGCGCGCTGCCATAGTCCGGCATGAACATGGTGTCGCCAACGAAGGCGGCGTCGCCGGCCAGATAGGTGACGCAGGCGGGGGTATGGCCGGGCGTGTGCAGGACCCGCGCCTCGAGCGCGCCGATCCGGAAGGTCTCGTCATCCTCGAACAGGCGATCGAATTGCCGGCCATCGGCGGTGAAGCCGCTGTCGGTGTTGAATACGTCCTTGAAGACCGACTGAACCTCTGCAATGCGGCCGCCGATCGCCGTCCGGCCGCCCAGCGCCTTCTTGAGATAGGGCGCCGCGGTCAGATGATCGGCATGCACGTGAGTTTCCAGGATCCAGTCGACCGTGAGATCGTTCTCGCGCACGTGGGAAATGACCCGATCGGCCGCCTCGGTGCCCGTGCGGCCGGATTTCGGGTCGAAGTCGAGCGTCGAATCGATGATCGCCGCATGCCGAGCACCCGGCTCCTTCACGACATAGGTTACCGTGAATGTCGGCTCATGAAAGAAGGCCTGGACGTCAGGTTTCATGATCGCTTCCCCCTTCTGGGCGGGATGATAACCGAAGTGCATGTCGGGCAGGCAAGGCCGTTCGTCTCTTGACAAGTTATGCATATCTGCATAGATACGCAAGTATGCAGGTCGAGAAAATGTACGAGACCGCCGAAACGGTCAGCGAGTTGATGAAGGCGCTTTCCAGCCGGAACCGCCTGCTGATCCTGTGCCAGCTCGTGCAGGAGGAACTGTCGGTAGGCGAGCTTGCGTCCCGTCTCGACATGCGTGAGCCGGCGATGTCGCAACAGCTCGCCGTGCTCCGGCGGGACGGGCTGGTGAGCCGCCGCCGCGACGGACAGGTCGTCTACTACACGCTTGCCCGGCCGGACATCCGGCAACTGATGGAATTCCTCTACGAGACCTTCTGCGCCCCCAACGAGTGAAGAGGCCGATATGACCAGTGCCGCCATCCTCAAAGCCATCGACGCGCAAGCGCTCGACAACTTGCTCAAGAACGGAAAAGCCGTCCTGATCGATATCCGCGAGTCGGACGAATACATCCGCGAGCATATTCCGGGTTCGCGGCTGGTGCCGCTGTCCGCTTTCAACCCGGCGGATTTCCCGCGCGAGCATGAGAAGATCGGGGTCTTCCACTGCCACAGCGGCAATCGCACGCAACAGGCGGCGACCCAGATCCTGGCGACCGGATTCCGCGAAGTCTACTATCTTGACGGCGGCATCGAGGCCTGGAAGCGCGCCGGGCTGAGCCTCAACACCAATGCCAGGGCGCCGATCAGCATCATGCGCCAGGTGCAGATCTCGGCCGGCTCGCTGGTCGTCCTCGGCTGCCTGCTCGCCGTGCTGGTATCGCCCTGGTTCATGGCGCTGTCGGCCTTTGTCGGCGCCGGTCTCGTCTTCGCCGGTGCCACCGGCTTCTGCGGCATGGCGCAAGTACTCTCCGCCATGCCCTGGAACAGGGAGTTCCGCCGTTCGGCGACGATCAGCGAACGTCCCGCGAGCGCCTGAGCCGAAGCGGGAACCTGCCGGCATGTCCGGGCCGTCGCGACAATCGGCCGACCGGTCCGGACTCTCCCGGATCACCCGCCATGTTCCCGTACTGGCCTGGCTCGGCACGTATCGACGCGCCGACCTGCCGGGCGACCTGATCGCCGGCACCGTGGTCGCTATCATGCTGGTGCCGCAGGGCATGGCTTACGCCCTGCTGGCCGGCATGCCGCCCGAGGTCGGGCTCTACGCCAGCATCGCGCCGCCCCTGATTTACGCGCTGTTCGGTTCGAGCCGGACGTTGGCGGTCGGCCCGGTCGCCATTGCCTCGCTCATGACGGCGACGGCGATCGCCGGGCTCGGCGGCGCGGCGGCGGCCCTGCCGGGGCCGGTCCTGGCGTTGCTGCTTGCCGCGATGAGCGGGACGATCCTGCTCGCGATGGGCCTTTTCAGGCTCGGCTTCCTGACCAATTTCCTCTCCCATCCGGTGATTTCCGGATTCACCAGCGCGGCGGCGATCATCATCATCGTCAGCCAACTCAAGCAACTGCTGGGCCTCGATGTGCCGAAAAGCCACGGCTTCGTCGATGGCCTGCTCGGGACCGCCGCACATCTCGACAGCGTGAACGCGACGACGGCGGCGATCGGCGTCGGCGCGATCCTGATCCTCCTGTTCGCCCGGCGTCGGCTGGTGTCCCTTCTTGCCGGCCTGGGCCTGCCGCATGCTGTCGCCGCCGCCATCGGCAAGGGCGGTCCGATCATCGCAGCACTCGCCGGCCTCGGCGCCGTGGTTGCCTTCGATCTCGACAGGAATGCGGGGGTCCGGGTGGTCGGCGCGATTCCGGCCGGTCTGCCGGATTTCACCATGCCGGCGCTCGATCCGGTCCTGATCCGGGAGCTGTTGCCCGCGGCGCTGCTGATCGCCCTGATCGGCTTTCTGGAAAGCGTCTCGGTGGCACGCGCGCTCGCCGCCAAGCGCCGCCAGAAGATCGACCCGGACCAGGAACTGCTCGGCCTCGGCATGGCCAACCTCGGCGCCGCCTTTTCCGGCGGCTATCCCGTCGCCGGCGGCTTCGGGCGGTCGGTGGTGAATTTCTCCGCCGGCGCGAACACCCCGCTTGCCTCCATCGTCACGGCCGTGCTGGTCGCCCTGGTCGTCGGCTTCTTCACACCGGTCCTGCATCGCCTGCCGATCGCCGTGCTGGCCGCCATCATCGTGGTCGCCGTCGCCTCGCTGATCGACGTCCGAAGCCTGCTCCGCGCCTGGCGTTACAACCGCGCCGATGCGGCGGGGCTCGCGGTCACCTTCGCGGCCGTGCTCGCGGCCGGTATCGAGATCGGCATCGCCGCCGGTATCGCGCTGTCGCTGGCGCTCTATCTCTGGCGGACCAGCCGGCCGCACATGGCGGTCGTCGGGCGGCTCGGCGACAGCGAGCATTTCCGGAATGTCCTGCGTCACCCGGTACGGCTCTATCCGGGCGTCCAGTTCGTCCGGGTGGACGAAAGCCTGTACTTTGCCAATACCGCCTATCTGGAGGACCGCCTGCTCGCCGCCGCGGTCGAGGATCCGGAGATCGAGCATCTCGTGCTGATATGCAGTGCCGTCAACTTCATCGACGGCAGCGCGCTGGAGAGCCTGGAGCAACTCGTGCACCAGCTCCGCGAAATGGGGGTGACGCTGCATCTGGCCGAGGTGAAAGGTCCGGTCATGGACCGCCTCGAACGTGGCCGTTTCGTCGCCGACATGGCGCCCGGGCGGATTTTCCTCTCGACCCACGATGCGGCCGTCGCGCTCGCCGGCGGCGAGCGGCGCCCGGACGCCAGGGGTCTGACGGGGAAGTGATTTTCGGCTGAAGCTGTTTCGTCCTACTTGCAGGTAGACGCCGGATCGGCGAGTCTTCGCCTCCGGCGCCGAGAGCGGGCGGCGGAACTTTCCAGCGGGGACGGTACATATGCGCGCCGGGCGCGGCTTTTCGATCGGTTTCATCGCGCTCGCCGAGGTGGCGGCGCTCGGTCTCTGGTTCTCCGCCTCGGCGGTCGTTCCGGCACTGAAGGCGGAGGCCGGCATCGACAGCCACACGGCGTCGCTGTTCACCAGCGCCGTGCAGTTCGGCTTCGTCCTCGGCACGCTGGCCAGCGCCGCGCTCGGCCTTGCCGACCGTCTCGATCCGCGCCGCTTCTTCATGGCCGCGACACTGCTTGCCAGTGCCGCCAACGCGCTGATCCTGGTCCTCGACCCTTCTTCCCCCTGGGTGATCTTCCTCCGCCTGGTCACCGGTATCGCAATGGCCGGGATCTACCCGGTCGGCATGAAGCTCGCGACCACATGGGCCAGGGCAGGTGACATGGGGCTGATGGTCGGGCTGATCGTCGGCGCGCTGACGCTCGGTTCGGCCGTGCCGCATTTCCTGAACGGGCTCGGCGGGCTCGACTGGCGGCTGACGATCGCCGGCGCCTCGATCGTCGCGCTCGGCGGCGCGCTGGCGATTTCCGTCACCCGCATCGGCCCCAATTATGCCCGCTCGCCGAAGTTCAGGATGCGCTTCGCCCTGCATGGCTGGACCCGGCCTTCGCTGCGTCTCGCCAACCTCGGCTACCTCGGCCACATGTGGGAACTCTACGCCATGTGGGCGTGGATCGGCGTCTTTCTCGACGCGAGCTTCCGTCTCGGCTCGGGCGATCCGGAAACCGCCGGCGTCCGGGCCGCCTTCGCAACCTTCGCCACGATTGCCGCGGGCGGCGTCGGCTGCGTCATCGGCGGCGTCTTCGCCGATCGCTGGGGGCGGACCACCCTGACCATCGCCGCGATGGCGACGAGCGGCGCCTGCGCCATTGCCGCCGGCTTCCTGTTCGGCGGCAATCCCATTCTGCTGGTCGCGCTATGCCTTGTCTGGGGCGTTGCGATCGTTGCCGACTCGCCGCAATTCTCGGCCGCCGTCGCCGAGCTGTCGGAGAAGGAACTGGTCGGCACGATGCTGACCATGCAGACATCGCTCGGCTTCCTGCTGACGCTGGTCACGATCCAGCTCGTCCCGGTGCTGGTCGACCTGGTCGGCTGGCATTACGCCTTCGTCTTCCTGGCGCCGGGGCCGTTCCTCGGCGTGCTGGCGATGTGGCGGCTGCGCCGTCACCCGGATTCGGCGCGACTGGCCAACGGCCGGCGCTAGCCGACCCCAGGATCAGTTGCCGCGCCCGAACCGCAGCCAGTCGTAGCGGTCGCCGGTCGTCACGGGCAGGCTGAGCGGCGCGCCATCGCGTTCGAGGCCGAGTTCGATCACGGTGCCCGGCGGGCCCATCGCCCAGGCGGTGCGGAACAGTTCGGCCATGGCGCCGACCGGCATGCCGCCGACCGCGACCACCTTGTCGCCCGGGCGGATGCCTGCGCCCGCGGCCGGGCCGTCCGGCGTGACCGCGCTGACGACGACGCCGTCGTCGGTGTCGCGGGTGAACATGCCGAACCACGGGTGCGGTGGGGCCTCGACCCGCCCGCCGGCAAGCAGGTCGCCGAGGATCGGCTTCAGCAGGTCGATCGGCACGAACATGTTGCCCGGTTCGGGCGGCGGGCCCGGCCGGGCGTCGCCGACGATCAGCGAGCCGATTCCGACCAGCCGCCCCTGCGGGTCGACCAGGGCGGCGCCGCCCCAGTCTGCGTGGGGCGGGCTGGTGTAGATCGCGCTGTCGAGGAGATACTCCCAATAACCGGCGAACTCCCGTCGCGAGACGACCGTGCCGCCATGCGAGTTGCCCGGCCCGCCCGCGCCGATCACGGCGACCCGGCTGTCCTCGACGAGGTCGGCGGAGGAGCCCAGACGAAGCGGCTTGTTCCGGAGCGCGCCGAGGGCGCGGACGAGGCCGAAGCCGGTGTCGTAATCATAGGCGACGATTTCCGCCGGCAGGTGGCGCCCGCCGGCCTCGCTGATCAGCACCGTATCGGCCTCGAGGATCAGGTAACCGATCGTGAGGACGAGGCCGCTATCGTCGATAATGACGCCGTTGCCGCTGCGGAGCCTGCCGAGCGATGATGCGGTGCGGGCTTCCGCCGGGACCTCGGCGGTGACACGGACCACGGCGCCGAAGACCTGCGCGGCCGAGGTCTGTGCCGAATCCGTCACGGTCTCCTGCGCGCGGGCGGGGCTTTCTGCGCCCGGGGCGACGAGAAAGGCCAGGCCGGCCAGGGCGGCGGCAAGCAGGTTGAGGGGGAAGGACCGGTACGTGCCCATGGCGCCACCTCCTGCGATGACCGGGCGCGGCGGGACCGGGCCCGACCTGTTCAATCTAGCGAAATCGGATGCCTGGCGCCAGTGCGGACGGCTATTCCGCCGCGGTGGCGGTGGCGGCGTTGGCGCGCGCCTCTCCGGCCCGGGCCGAGGCTGCCCGGTTCGATCGCGCCTTGGCGACGGCGGCCTTGGCGGCATCGGTATGGTCGAACATCTCGAGCGATTCCTCGTCCGCCTCCTCGACCGGGCTCAGTGCCAGGTCGGTATAGCTCTGGCCGCGCTGTTCCCGCTTGATGCGCTGGCACAGCAGCCAGAGATCGGCGGCATAGAGCGCGAAGGGAACATAGGTGGTGAGTATCTCAACCAGCCGCCGTGGATAGAAGACGAGCGGGCTCTCGATCGGCAGCGTGCTGCGGCGCTCGGTGCGGATCTTGCGGCGGAAATAGCCGCCCTGCAGCGGATGCACCTTCTCGAACTTGATCGAGCCGTGGAATTGCAGCGCATGGGCCCAGATCCGCTCCGGCTTGTTGCCGGAGGCGATCATCCGCCGCATTAGGGTGACGATGTGATCGCGGGAATAGTAGATGTCCCAGGCGTTGTTGTAGATGCCCTGCCACTCGTCCTTGCTCATCAGCGAATGGCCGGTCGTGACATGCTCAAGATCGTAGATGTTCATGTCCGGATCCATCGGCACCGAGCGGAGCGTCAGGTTCTTGTGATCCTCCGAGCCCGGCAGCGGCGTCAGGCAGAAGAATTCCAGCACGTCGATCGGCAGCTCGCGCTTGATCACCTCGATGTCGTGGGCGATCCGCTCCGGCGTGTCGGCCGGGAACCCCAGGATATAGCCGGCATAGGTGATGATCTGGTGGTTCCGCCATTCCTGCAGCATCAGCCGGTACTCGGTGATCCGGTTCTGCCGCTTGTTCGCCGCCATCAGGTTGTCGGGATTGATGTTCTCCAGCCCGATGAAGACCCGGGCGACCCCGGCCCGCTTCGCCTTGGCGATGAAGTTGGGGATCTTGTGGCAGAGCGTGTCGACCTGGATGATAATCGAGAAGGGCTTGCCGAGCGCCTCGCGCAGGTCGCCGATGCGGTCGAAGATCGCTTCCCAGTTCCGGTTGCGGGCGAAATTGTCGTCGGTGATGAAGAAGCGGTTGATGCCCTGATCGACATTGGCGCGGATCAGCCGCTCGATGTCGTCGGCATCGCGGAAGCGGGACTTCCGGCCCTGCACGTTGATGATCGTGCAGAACGAGCACTGGAACGGGCAGCCCCGCCCGGCATCGAAGCTGGCGATCGAGCCGCCGTAGCGGCGCACCATCTGCTCCGGCAGGAAGGGGACCGGCTCCTCCTCGATGCCCGGAAGGTCGTTCATGTGGTTGTAGATCGGCTCCAGCCGGCCGGCCAGGGCGTCCTTGTAGAAGGCGGCGAGCCGGCCGCCCTCGCCTTCGCCGGCGAACAGCGTGATGCCGAGTTCCAGCGCCTCCTTCAGGTCGTCGGGCAGTTCCGGGAGCATGGCGAGGCAGCCGCTCGCATGGAAGCCGCCGATCGCGACCTGAAGGCCCTCGGCCCGGAACCGTCGGGCGAGATCGAGGGCGCGGGGAAACTGGTTCGACTGCACGCCCACCATGCAGACGATGCCGCCCCGCCCAGCGGCCTTGTGGCGCCGCACGATCTCGTCGACCGGGATGACCGTGTTGGTCTCGTCATAGGCGTTCAGCGCGACCTCGACATCCTCGCCGAGGGCGCCGCGCTCCATGATGTCGAGGGTGATGCCGTACAGGCAGGACAGCGAGTTGGACGGGATCCAGGCGCGCCGCCACTGGATGACGTAGCCGTCGTCGTCGTAGTGCGACGGCTTGATCATGTCGATGCAGAAGCTGTTGTCGCTGGCGCGCGGGCTCATGGGCAGTCCTTGGGCTCGGGGCTGAGACCGCCACCATACAATCGATCAGGAATATTGGAAATGCCCCGCGAGGGGCCGGGCCGTCGACAGGTGGCAAGACGGGTGACAGGATGCGTCGGGTCCGCGTATTCTCCGCCGCGAATCGACAGGCCGTATCGCCGGCCACCGCCATGAGACGATGACGATGACCGACAGGAAATCCAGGGGCGACAGCGGCCGCAAGGACGCGGAGCCGAAGGCCGAGGGGACGGAGGCGGAGAAACCCGCCAGCAAGTCCGGGCCCGCGGCGAAGAAACCGACGCGCAAGACCGCCCCGGCAAAGACCCCGCCGGCGACCGGCAAGACCGGGAAAACCGCTGGCGAATCGAAGCCGCCGGAGAAGCCCGCCGGGCCAGCGAGGAAAGCCCCGCCGTCGAAGAAGCCCGCCGTGCCGGCCCGCCCGGTCCCGGTCAAGGCCGCCGCGCCGCGCCGGCGTCTCGCCGCCGCAGCCGTGCCGTCGGCACGCACGACCGCGCCGCGCCGCCGCGCCGATCCCCGGCGGGTCACGGGAAAACCGACCGAGGTGGTGACGGTCACCGTTGCCCCGAAGAAGTCCGCGGACAAGCCCAAGAGCGCCAAGGCGGCGATGCCGATCGCGTTGCCGGCGCTCAAGGTCAAGCGCAAGGAGCGGATATCCCGCAGCGAGGCGGTCGGGCTGCTCGACGATATCCTGCAGGGACTCAAGGACGGGCGCATCTCGATCGAGATCGACGGCCGCCGGATCACCCTGGCGCCGCGTCAGGAGATCAAGCTCAAGCTGCGCGCCGAACGGAACGACAAGAAACAGGAAATCCGCCTCACGCTCGGCTGGTCGGCGCCGACCGACGACGACAACGATTTCGAAGGCGAATCGGAATAGCCGCGAAGGATCAGGCGATGGGCGGCGACGGCGGCGGATTCCTGTTCGCGAGCTACAATATCCATTTCGGAGTCGGCACGGACGGCCGTCACGATCTCGACCGTATCGCCGCGACTGTCGGCGATGCCGACATCATCGCCCTGCAGGAGGTGACCCGTTACTGGCCGGGGGCGGCGCCCGTCGACCAGTCGCAGATCCTCGCCGAGCGTCTCGGGCGCTATCATGCCTACGGTGCCGGTGTCGATGTCGATCTCGGCGAAACGGCCGAGGACGACCCGGCGGGCGGGGCGGCTCCCGACCCGGCCCATTGTCGCCGGCGGACCTTCGGCAACATGGTCCTCAGTCGCTGGCCGATCCGCACGACCCGCAACATCCTGTTGCCCAAGCGCCCGATCACCGGGATGTTCGATCTGCAGCGTTCGGCCCTGGAAACCGTGATCGACACGCCGTCCGGGCTGCTTCGGGTCTACAGCGTCCATCTCTCCCATGTCGCGCCGTCGCAGCGCATCGGCCAGGCGGAGGCACTGATGGCACTGGTCCGCCAGGCGCCGGAGGAGGGCGCGCCCTGGGACGGCATCAGCCCGGCCGAGTTCCGCAAGGCCGAGCCGTCGGTTCCGGTGCCGCCGCGCCGCGCCATCGTCATGGGCGACATGAACATGACGACCGATGAGCCGGCCTACGAACTGATCTGCGGCGGACTCTACCGGGGCCGCCGTCATGCCCATTACGACCAGTTGCACGATGCCTGGAGCCTCGCCGGCGGTGACGAGAAGGATCCGGCCGCCGGAGCGACCTTCACCGGCGGGACGGCCGGGCCGCGGCGCATCGACTACGCCTTCGTGACGCCGGAACTCCGGCGCGCGGTCACGGATGCCTGGGTCGATGGCCGGGCCGACGGATCGGATCACCAGCCGCTGTTCGTCCGCCTGGACCTCGACAGGACCTGACGGCGTCGTCGGTGCCAGTGGGCGTTCCGGCCGGATCCGGTCCGCGCTATCCTGACCGTGCCCGGCCCGTTGGCAGGCCGGAAAGGGGATCAGATCATGCTGACATTACCGACGGTCATCGAACGCGCCGCCCGCCCCTATGTGGCGATCCGCTCAACGGTGACGATGGACGACCTGGGGACGGTCGGGGCGGAGGCCCATGACGAGCTGTTCCGCTGGCTCGCCGAGCGCGGGATCGCCGGCGACGGACTGCCGTTCTTCAAGTACGACGTCGTCGACATGGCGCGCAGCCTGCAGATGGAATTCGGCATCGTCACGGCGGCGCCGGTCGAGGGCGACGGGCGGGTCGTCGCCGGGACCTTGCCGGCCGGGCAGTTTGCCAGTGTCGTCTATACCGGCTCTTATGCCGATCTCTACGACGTCAACGCGGCGCTGATCGGCTGGGCGCGGGAACGGGGCTTCACCTGGGATTCGCAGGCGACACCCGAGGGCGAGCGCTTCGCCTGCCGGCTCGAGATCTATCTCACCGACCCGGCCCTCGAGCCCGACCCGAACCTGTGGGAGACCGAGGTCGCGATCAAGATCGCCGAGGCGGACGGGGCGGGCTGACTGCAGGAGCCGCCCGTACCCGCCGGGTCCGTTCAGCCGGCGCCGGCGCGCGCCGCCATCGCCGCCTGGATGCGCGCCGCCATCGCTTCCTGCAACGCCTGGTGCGCGTTGGTCGGACGGATCATTACCTCGAAATCGACGATCCGCCCGTCGGCGCCCCAGCGGATCAGGTCGACGCCCTTCAACTGACGGTCGCCGATCCGGGCCGAGAATTCGAGGATGCAGTCGTCGCCCTGCACCATTTCCCGGTGGTAGACAAAATCCTCGAATATCTCGATGACGTTGGAAAGCAGGAGATGAACCATCTCCCGCCCTTCGCGGGGCTGCCAGTAGACCGGCGCGTGGAAGCGCACGTCTGGCGCCAGGATGTCGGCAAGCGCGGGCATGTCGCGTTCCTCGACGATCCTGTGCCAACGGGCGACGCGCGGGTCAGTCGTCATCGGGCGCGTCCTACCAGGCGCCTGTATTGGGCATCGACGACCAGGGTTCGGCCGGCGCCAGGGCCTTGCCCTTCTGCAACAGCTCGACCGAGATATTGTCCGGCGAACGGACGAAGGCCATGTGGCCGTCGCGCGGCGGCCGGTTGATCGTCACGCCGCCATCCATCAGCTTCTGGCAGGCAGCGTAGATATCGTCGACCTCGAAGGCGAGATGGCCGAAGTTTCGGCCGCCGTCATAGTCTTCCGTATCCCAGTTGTAGGTCAGTTCGACCTCGGCGTCCGGCGTCTCCGGGGCGGCGACGAAGACCAGCGTATAGCGGCCTTCCGGTCGTTCGAAGCGTCGGGTTTCGATCATCCCGAGCTTGTTGACGTAAAAATCGAGCGAGGCGTCGAGATCCTTGACGCGAACCATCGTGTGGAGGTAGCGCACGAAGCAGTCCCCTTTTCCGAGCAAGCGTTGTTGACTATCTCCTAAATAGCCGTTCGGCGGCCCCGGGCCAAGCAGCACCGGGTCGAATCGACAGTGCAGGAGCCGATGCCTTGACGATCGAATGCCCGTTCAAGCCTTCCCATATCGATCATATCGTCCTCCGGAGCGGCGACGTGCCCCGTCTTCTCGGATTCTATTGCGATCTGCTCGGATGCCATGTCGACCGGAGCGAGGAAAAGATCGGCCTGTTCCAGCTGCGTGCCGGCACCTCGCTGATCGACATCGTCGACGTCAACGGCGTGCTCGGCCGGGAGGGCGGCGCGGCGCCGGGCCGCGCGGGCCGCAACCTCGATCACTTCTGTCTCCGGGTCGAGCCCTTCGATGCCGACGTCATCCATCGCTTCCTCCGCGCCAACGGTGTCGAAACGGGCGAAACCAAGATCCGCTACGGCGCGGAAGGCGAGGGGCAGTCGATCTATATCGAGGATCCCGACGGCAACGTGGTCGAGCTGAAGGGGCCGCCCGGGCCGGCCTGACTCACCGAACGATATAGAAATAGGCGGCGCCGAGCAGCGCCGAGACCGCCAGCGTCGGCAGCATGCCGGCCTTGAAGCGCAGCATCGCGACCAGGGCGCCGATCGCGAGCACGAGCGCGCCCGGCTCGACCGTTTCCCAGACCGGCAGGAAGAGGCGGATTCCGGCCAGACGGATCTCGGACACCTCCGCGAACACCACATGCAGCGCGAACCAGACGGCGAGGTTGAGGATCACGCCGACGACGGCGGCGGTCAGCGTCGAGAGCGCGGCGGCGAGCCGGCGGTTGCGACCGAGACGCTCGATATAAGGCGCCCCGAGGAAGATCCAGAGGAAGCAGGGCATGAAGGTCACCCAGCTCGTCAGCAGCGCGCCGAGCGTACCGGCGACGAAGGGATCGAGCGCGCCGGGGGTGCGATAGGCCCCCATGAAGCCGACGAACTGCGTCACCAGGATGAGCGGCCCCGGGGTGGTTTCGGCCAGCCCGAGCCCGTCCAGCATCTCGCCGGGCATCAGCCAGCCGTGGATCTCGACCGCCTGCTGCGCGACGTAGGCGAGTACCGCATAGGCGCCGCCGAAGGTCACGACCGCCATCTTGGCGAAGAAGAATCCCTCCTGCGCGAAGACGTTCGAGGGGCCGAGCGTTCCGGCCAGCAATGCGACCGGGGCCAGCCAGAGCAGGCCGAATACCAGCGTGACGAGGATCGCGCGCCGAAGGTTCGGGCGGGTATGCGGTGGTGCCGCCGCCTCGTCCGCCGCGGCGTCCGCCGCCGTGCCGCCGTCCGCGGCGTCGAAATAGCCGGGCCGGAAGGTCGCCGCCAGGTAGCCGGCGACCGCCGCGCCGATCACGATCATCGGGAAGGGCAGGGCAAGGAAGAAGATCCCGACGAAGGCGAGACAGGCGACGACCAGCGCGAATCCGCTCCTGATCGCCCGGCGGCCGATCCTGACCACCGCCTCGATGACGACGGCAAGCACCGCCGCCTTGATGCCGAAGAACAGCGCCGCCACGATCGAGAACTGCCCGAACCCGGCATAGAGAATGGAAAGCGTCAGGATGACCGCCGCGCCGGGCAGCACGAACAGGGTTCCGGCGACCAACCCGCCGGCCGTGCGGTGCAGCAGCCAGCCGACATAGGTCGCGAGCTGCTGCGCCTCCGGTCCGGGCAGCAGCATGCAGTAGTTCAGCGCATGCAGGAAACGACGCTCGTCGATCCAGCGCCGCTCCTCGACCAGGATGCGATGCATGAGCGCGATCTGCCCCGCCGGGCCGCCGAAACTGAGCAACCCGATGCGGAGCCAGACCCGGAATGCCGCGCCGAAGCTGGGCGGTCCGTCGGCCGGGGGGCGGGGGGTCATCGGGCGATCTCCTTCGGCGGCCAGCCATGGCTTTCGGCCGGCACGTCGCGGCACCGGGCATAGAGCGCGTCATACAGCGTCAATCCGCGCTCCAGCATGACAAGATCGTCGCTTGTGAGCGCCGACAGGCCGACCGAGAGCGTGAGCAGACCGCTCGCCTCCGGCGCCAGGTCGAGCCGGCCGGTATCCGCCGCGCGGATGATCAGCGCGAGCTTCTCCAGAGCCGGTTCGCGGACCCGGTAGGCGGCGAGGAAGGCGTCGAAACTGCAGTTTTCGCCGTCATGGCTGAAGCGGCAATCGGGGATGTCGAAGGGGATGGCGTCGAGCTCGGTGGCGCATTCGCCGACCCAGTCCGGGGCGACGAAATGGAAGCGGGCATCGGGATCGACGAAGCGGCGGATGAACCAGGGGCAGGCGATACGGTCGATCTTCGGCCGTGCCCGCGTCACCCAGCGGGTCGCCGCGCAGTCGCCGCCCGGCAGGTCCGCCTTCGCCACCAGCGGCAATCCGGCCGCCCGCCAGCCCTCGATGCCGCCGTCCAGGGCGCGTGCGTCGAGACCGGCCGCGCGCAGCCGGCCGGCGGCGCTCTCGCTCACCTCGTGGCCATGCACGCAGTAAACCACGATTTCGCTGCCGGCGGCGAACGCGTCCGCCCAGCGATCGGCTTCCCGGTGATCGCGCCAGCGCGCGGCGGGCAGGCGGTCGGCGGCTCGCTCGTAGGCCTCGCGACGGCGCACGTCGATGATCGCCGGACAATCGGGGCGACCGATCCGGCTGCGTAAATCGGCTATGGGAAGCTGGCCCTGTACCATGGCTTAATCCTCCGTTCCGGAGCATTAAGCGGTGCTTGGGCACTGAGGCCTTGGGTGGCCGGGAGACCGCGACGTCCCGACCGGAGGATCATAGCCTCCTTCCGGTCCGGCCTCAAGCGGCCCGTCAGCCGACCAGGCCGACGGCGATCTCGCGCGCCTCGGCGAAAGAATCGGCGAAGCGCAGGTTCGGGTGACGGTCGTCGAAGCCCATCTTGCGCAGGATTTCCTTCGGCTGCGGGCGTACGCCGGCGACCAGCACGACCGTGCCGTCCGCCTTGCAGCGGCGCACGAACTCCGTCAGCACGCCGACCCCGGTGGCGTCGATCAGGGGCACGTCCCGGACGCGCAGGATGATCACCTTCGGCGCCGACGGCATCGCATCCTGCATGTCCAGCAGGCCTTTCGCGGCGCCGAAGAACAGCGGGCCGCGGAGCGACAGCATCTCCACCCCCTTCGGCAGCGTCTGGTGATCGAAGGTGACGCGCGGCTGCGCCGCGTCGTCGATGTCCTCCTGCAGGTAGTCGACGCCCTGCTGGATCGAGACGACCTTGCTCATCCGGTGCATGAACAGGATCGCCGCCAGCACCACGCCGACCTCGATCGCGACCGTGAGGTCGACCAGCACCGTCAGCGCGAAGGTGATGATCAGCACTAGCCGGTCGCCCGGCGGGGCCGACATCAGGTGCCGGAACTTGTCGATCTCGCTCATGTTCCAGGCGACGATCACGAGGACGGCGGCGAGGCTGGCAAGCGGGACATAGGCCGCGAGCGGGGCGAGCGCCAGCATGAACAGCAGCAGCGTGAGCGCGTGGATGATGCCGGCGAGCGGCGAGCGCGCGCCGGAGCGGATACTGGTCGCCGTGCGGGCGATCGCGCCGGTCGCCGGCAACCCGGCGAACAGCGCCGAGGCCACGTTCGCGACCCCCTGGGCGACCAGTTCGCAGTTCGAGCGGTGTCGCGCGCCAGTCATGCCGTCGGCGACCACGGCCGACAGCAGGCTCTCGACGCCGGCCAGGAAGGCGATCGTGAAGGCCGCCGGAATGACGTCGCGGATCTTGCCCAGGTCGAGTGCCGGCATCTCCGGAAACGGAATGGACGAGGGAATGCCGCCGAACCGCGAACCGATCGTCTCGACCGGCAGGCCGAGCAGCCCGACCGCGACCGAGGCGCCGACCACGGCGATCAGGAAGCCGGGCAGCTTCGGCGCCCGGCGGCGCAGCAGCACGATGACCAGCAGCGCGCTGCCGGCGACCGCCATGGCCGCCATGTCGGCGCTCGCCCGTGCCGCCCATAGGACCTCGATCTTGTCGATGAAATCGCCCGGGACCTGGCCGACGGTGAGCCCGAACAGGTCCTTGATCTGGCTGGAGAAGATGATCACGGCGATGCCGGCGGTGAAACCGGTGACGACCGGTTCGGGGATATACTTGATCCACGTACCGAGGCGGGCGAAGCCGGCGACGACCAGCATCAGCCCGGCCATCAGCGTGGCGAGCAGCAGTCCGTCGTAGCCATGCTGGGCGATGACATTGAAGACGACGACGACGAAGGCGCCGGTCGGGCCGCCGATCTGGAAGCGGCTGCCACCGAGCGCCGAAATCAGGAAACCGGCGACGATGGCGGTGACCAGACCCTTGTCGGGGGTCGTGCCGGAGGCAATGGCAAGCGCCATGGCGAGCGGCAGGGCGACGATGGCGACTGTCAGGCCCGCGATCAGGTCGCCACGAAAATGGGCGGGCGTGTAACCGCTGCCAAGTACGGTCACCAACTTCGGTATAAAAAGTCTGAAATAGGCCTTCGCCGAGTGGTTCGACGTACTACTCTTGTTGTTCATTCTATTTCGCAATTCCGGCCGCGGCGGGGAACAGGTGATGGACGATAGCCGAGTATCGCCGACCCGCTGCTATTGCCGCCAGTGTCGATTGGCCGGAATCCGTTCACCTGTCCGCGACGAACGGTCGCGGTGCCGGGCTTCGTCGCCTCAGACGGCGCTCAGGTAGCGGGTCTTCACCACCTCCATCACCTCGTCGGCATCGCGTTTCCACCAGTTTGCCTCGGAGAAGATCTCGACCTCGATCATGCCGTCGAAGCCGGTGTCCTCGACCCAGCGGCGGATCTGCGGGATCTCGATCACCCCGTCGCCCATCATGCCCCGGTCGAGCAGCAGGTCGCGGGTCGGCACCAGCCAGTCGCAGACATGGAAGGCGGCGATCCGCCCGGCAGAGCCGGCGGCGGCGATCTCGGTCCGGAGGTCCGGGTCCCACCAGACGTGATAGACATCGACAGCGACGGTCACGCCCTCGCCCAGCCGTTCCCAGATGCCGCGCGCCTGCGCCATCGTGTTCACGCAGGCCCGGTCGGCGGCATACATCGGGTGCAGCGGTTCGATGGCGAGCGGCATGCCGGCCGGGCGGGCGGCTTCCAGCAATGCCGCGATCCCGTCCTCGACCTGGGCCCGCGCGTCGGCGAGGTTCCGGGATCCCGCCGGCAGACCGCCAACCACCAGTACCAGGCATTCGGCGCCGATCGCGACGGCCTCGTCCAGGGCACGCAGGTTGTCCTCCGCGGCGGCCTTGCGGCCGGCGGCGTCGGCGGCGGGGAACATCCCGCCCCGGCAGAGCCCGCTGACCCTGAGACCCGCGTCGCGGATCTGCCTGGCCGCGACCTCGGTGCCGAGTTCGGCAAGCTTGTCGCGCCACGGCGCGATGCCGCCGAAGCCATGCCGGGCACAACCCTCGATGCACTGGGCGAGGTTCCACTGGGCGCGGACCGTCGCGGTATTGAGCGACAGCCGGGAGAGCGGCAGCGTCATTGCGCCGTCCCGACGCCGCGAACGGCCATGACGCGGGCCATGCGGGCGGCCGCCTCGTCCGGGTCACGGAACAGCCCGGCGCGGTCGGCGAGGCGGAAGATCTCCGCCAGATGCAGCGTCGAGCGCGTGCTTTCCTGGCCGCCGATCATGGTGAAGTGGTCCTGCAGCCCGTTCAGATAGGCCATGAAGACGACGCCGGTCTTGTAGAACCGGGTCGGTGCCTTGAAGATCAGCCGCGAGAGCGGCACCGTGGGCGCGAAGATCGCGTGATAGTCGTCCATGTCGCCGGCCGCAAGCGCGCCGAGCGCGGCGCTGGCCGCCGGGGCGATCGCGTCGAAGATGCCGAGCAGCGCTTCCGAATGGCCCTGCTCGTCGCCGGCGATCAGGTCGGCATAGTTGAAATCGTCGCCGGTATACATGCGGACGCCCTCGGGCAGGCGGCGGCGCATGGCGATCTCCTTCCTGTCGTCGAGCAGGGAGATCTTGATGCCGTCGATCTTCGCGGCATTCGTGGCGAGCATGGAGAGGCAGGTGTCCATCGCCGCGTCGTGGTCGTCGTGGCCCCAGTAGCCGGCAAGCGCCGGGTCGAACATCTCGCCGAGCCAGTGGATCACCACCGGTTCCGAGACCTGGCCGAGAATGCGGTCATAAACCCGGGCATAGTCGTCGGGGCCGCTGGCGCAGGCGGCGAGCGCCCGGCTCGCCATCAGGATGATGCGGCCGCCGGCCGCCTCGACCGCCTCGCACTGCATCTCGTAGGCGGCGATCACGTCGTCCACGGTCAGGCCGGGGGCTGGAACCAGGTGATCGGTACCGGCGCCCGACGCGATCAGCGCCCCGCCGCGCGCCCTGGCCTCGGCATTGGCGCGCCGGATCAGTTCCAGAGAGGTCGGCCAGTCGAGACCCATGCCGCGCTGGGCGGTGTCCATCGCCTCGGCGACACCGAAGCCCAGATCCCAGAGATGGTGCCGGAACTGCAGCGTCTTTTCCCAGTCGACGGCTGTGTCGAGCCAGGGATCGTTGTCGGCGAACGGGTCGGCGACGACATGGGCGGCGGCATAGGCGATGCGCGTGAAGGGCCGGGCCGGGCGGGCCGGGAAGCCCTTCGGCGCCTGCGTCCGGTAGCGTTCGACGCCGCCCGACGCGGTCGGCAGCTGAACCTCGGCCATGCTCATCCCTCCAGCGCGGGAATGTCGAGCCAGCGGCGTTCCTGCCAGCTCTTCAGGCCGAGCTCGGCGAGCTGCACGCCCTTGGCGCCCTCGAGCAGCGTGTATTTCCACTCCGCCTCGCCGAACAGGTGACGGATGAAAAGCTCCCACTGGGCGCGGAAGCCGTTCGGATAATCGAGATTGTCCGGGACCACCTGCCAGTCCTCGAAGAAGTCGTGGCCCTGCTTCTGGTCCGGGTTCCAGACCGGGCGCGGCGTGTTGACCCGGGCCTGGCTGCGGCAGTCGGTCAGGCCGGCGACCGCCGAGCCGTGCGTGCCGTCGACATGGAAGGTGACCAGGTCGTCGCGGCGCACCCGGGTGCACCAGCTCGAGTTGATTTGGGCGATGATGCCGCCTTCCAGCTCGAAGGTGGCATAGGCCGCGTCGTCCGCGGTCGCCTGGTAGGCCTGGCCGCGCTCGTCGACCCGCTCCGGGATATGGGTGGCGCCGAGGCAACTCACCGCCTTGACGTTGGCGAAGGTGTTGTCGAGCACGTAGCGCCAGTGGCAGAGCATGTCGAGGATGATGCCGCCGCCGTCTTCCAGGCGGTAGTTCCAGGACGGCCGCTGGGCCTCCTGCCAGTCACCCTCGAAGACCCAGTAGCCGAACTCGCCGCGAACCGACAGGATGCGCCCGAAGAAGCCGGAATCGCGCAGCATGCGGAGCTTCATCAGGCCGGGCAGGAACAGCTTGTCCTGCACGACGCCGTGCCGGATCCCGGCCTTCTCGGCGTAATGGTGGAGCGCCAGTGCCTCCTCGACCGTGGTCGCGGTCGGCTTCTCGCAATAGATGTCCTTGCCGGCGTCGATCGCCTGGCGGACCACCGTCGGGCGGAGCTGCGTCGAGGCGGAATCGAAGAACAGCGTGTCGTCCTTGTTGGCGAGCGCGGCCGCGAGGTCGGTCGACCAGCGGGTTACGCCATTCGCCCTGGCCAGGCGGGCCAGCTTGTCCTCGTCGCGGCCGACCAGGATCGGGTCGGGGACGATCCGCCGCCCGTCGCGCAGCAGTACGCCGCCGGCATCGCGGATCGCCGCGATCGAGCGGATCAGGTGCTGGTTGGTTCCCATGCGGCCGGTGACGCCGTGCATGATGACGCCAAGTCGTTGCTCTGCCATGTGACTGACTTTCCTTGCTACTGGTCGAGGGATACCGGCCGCATGGCCGAGAAATCGGGGGCGACGCCGGTCGCGAAGCCCGTGCAGTCGAGCGAACCGATGGCGATCGCGCCATCGCGGATGCGCAGCCTGACGGCGCCGTGGCTCCGCTCGTAGAGATCGCCGTGGGCGGCGAGGAAGCGGTCCTGCTCGGCGGCCGGCGCGATCGCCATGCCGTTCACGTAATGGTGGCCGTTGCGCTCGATATGGCCGACGCCGATCAGGGTGGCGAGCGCGAGATCCTGCTGCAGCGAGATGCCGGCCTGGATGGTCAGGTCCTCGGCCGACATGAAAAAGCGATCCCGGCCTTCCTCGGCATTCCACATCCGGCAGCGGGCGGCGTTCATCATCGCCTTGTAGAAGCCCTTGCAGCTTTTCGCCGAGATTCCCGAATAGCCGATCCGGCGCGCCTGGGCGAAGGCGTCCAGCGTGCCATCGGACTCGTCGATGATGACAGGCCGCTCGCGGTCGAGCAGGGCGACATCGCCCTCGAGCGCCCGGGCCCGGGCGATCGGCTGCTCGATGAACAGGATCGAGCGGCAGAGCCGTTCCAGCGCCGGACGCGCCTGCATCTCGCGCCACAGCGCGAGGATGCCCTCCGCATCGCCATATTGCTCGTTGCCGTCGAGGCTCGCCTTGTAGTCGTGCGGCAGCCGGTCGAGGACACCGGCGATCGCCTCCAGCCGGGCGATGTCGGCGGTGATGTCGCCGCCGACCTTGAGCTTGAAGTAGCGATGGCCATAAGCGGCGACGACTTCCTCGAGCGTCTCCGGCAGGCCGTCGTCGAGGCGGCTCTCCGGGTTCTGGTCGGCGGCGGTGATCGGATCGACCATGCCGACCGTGTGGCGGGCCTGGATCGTGGCCGCGGGGCGGACGTCGCGCAGGAAGGCGTCGAAGTCGAAGCCGGCGAATTCCGGCAGCAGGCGGGTCGGGACGATGCCGGGCAGGTTCGCCTGCATCGCCTTGTAGATCGATACGCCTTCCAGCCGGCAGACCGCGTCCAGCACGGCGCGGTCGACCTGGGCCGGTCCGAAGCCGGCGACGAGCGGATTGAGCCCGGCCGCGGCGCCTCGCGCGATCTGCTCCGGATAGACGGCGGCGAAATGGCCGAACGCGGTTTCCGGCCCCTCGACCGCCTGGTAGAGGCGGGCGGCGATCCGGATGGCGTCCTCGAGCTGGCGGAAATTGTCCTCGTTGCTGAGCTCGGGGTTCTTGTCGAACCATTTCGGCGCCAGCAGTTCGGCCGTCATGCCGGTGGCGCTGCGCCCGCGCTCGTCCTCGATGCGGACCCGGAGATGGGCGAGCGGTGCCGAACGCAGGGTGACGATGCCGAAGCGGAACGGCATGCGGAAGGTCGTGTCGCGTTCGGCGAGGGCGATCTCGCGGATGCGGAAGCGGGGGGAACTCATGACAGGGCCTCCAGGATGCCGCGCATGTAGCCGGCGCTGAACGCCGCCGTGGTCGCGCCATCGGGTTCGTAGACGAAGGGTTCGGCGGCGATCCAGCCGTCGTAGCGGTGCCGCTTCAGGGCCTCGACGACCGGGGCGAAAAGGTCGCCGCCCTGGCCGGGGCCGCGCCGGTTGCGGTCGTTGACCTGGACATGGGCGATCATGCCCGACGGCAGCCAGCGGTCGATCAGCTCGGCCGGGGTCTCCTCCTCGCCGAGCGAGGCGGCCGAGGTGTCGATCATCGTCCGCACGGCCGGGCTGTCGATCTCGTCGGCCATCCGGGCCGCCTCGGCGATCCGGTTGATGAAATTGGTCTCGCGCGGGGCCAGCGCCTCGATGCAGTAGGTGACGCCGCAGCGCTCGGCCTCGCCGGCGATCGCGGCGAAACTCTCTCGCGCCCGTTTCCAGGCCTCGACCGGGTCGTCGCCGTCGGCCAGCGAGCGCTGTGCCGGCGAGCCATGCACGAGAACGTCGCCGCCGAGCTCGGCGCAAAGCCGGACGAGGCCGGTCATGACCTCGACCGTGCGCGCCCGGACATCGGCGTCGACGCCGTTCAGCGACAGCCCGCGCGGGGTCACCAGCAGCCAGTGCAGGCCCGAGATCGCGACGCCGGCATCGGCGGCTTCGCGCTTGAGCGCCTTGGCCCTGCCCGCCTCCATCCTGTGCGGTTCGTCGTCGATGGTGAAGGGTGCGAGTTCGAGGCCGACATAGCCGAGCGATGCGGCGAGGTCGCATTGCGCCTTCCAGGGCAGGTCGCGCAGGACCTCGTTGCAGAGCGAAAGCTTCATCTCGGGCGGACTCCGGTCAGGAACTGAAGAAGCGTGGGGCGAGGCGGTGCGCGGCGCTGCGCGTCAGGCGGCGGACCGTCGCGCTGGAATAGAGAATGGTGATGAGGGCGGCAAGCCAGAGCACGAGGCTGATCGGCCGGGTCAGGAAGGGTTCCAGGCTGCCGTCGGACAGCACCAGACCGCGGCGCAGGCTCTTGTCGAGGATCGGCCCGAGGACGATGCCGAGGACCAGCGGCGCCATCGGGTATTTCATCTCGCGCAGCACGAAGCCAACGACGCCGAAGCCGATCATCACCCAGATGTCGAAATGCCGGCTCGCGATGGCGAAGGCGCCGACCGTGCAGAGCACGAAGATGATCGGCATCAGGCGCTGGCGCGCGACCTGAAGTATCAGCAGCATCGGCCTGGTGAGGACCAGTCCGAAGAACAGGATCGCGAGGCTCGCCATCAGGACCATCGCCACCACTTCGAAGACGAAGCTCGGGAACTCGATCATGATCAGCGGGCCGGGCCGGATGCCGTGGATGAAGAGCGCGGCCAGCAGCACGGCGGCCGGTGCCGAGCCCGGCACGGCGAGGGTGAGGACCGGGATGATCGCGCCCGGCACGGCGGCGCTGTTGCCGGTCTCGGCGGCGATCAGGCCCTCGACCGAGCCCTTGCCGAATTCCTGCTTCTCCTTGCTGCCCCGGCGCGCCGCGGCATAGGACACCCAGGCGCCCATGTCCTCGCCGACGCCGGGGACCAGTCCCATGACGGTGCCGATCAGGCCGGAGCGGACGATGGTGCGCTTGTAGCGGAACAGTTCGGAGAGCTTCGGGATGACCGAATCCTTGGCCGACTTGATGGCCTCGTAGGCCGGGTCCTTCATCACCCCGATGATCTCGGCGAAACCGAAGGTGCCGACCAGCGCCGGCAGCAGGGCGAAGCCGCCCGACAGCTCGAAGATGCCGAAGGTGAAGCGCTGGTAGGCGTGGATGCCCTCCTGCCCGACCATCGAGAGCAGGAGGCCGATGAAGCCGGCGATCCAGCCCTTCAGCGGGTCGTCGAGGGCAGTGAGCTGGCCGGAGATGATGACCCCGAAGATCGCCAGCCAGAAGAATTCGAAGGCCCCGAACTTGAGCGCGAACTCGGCCAGCAGCGGGGCGAAGATGGCGAGGCAGAACATCCCGATCATGGTGCCGATGACCGACCCCGTGGTGGCGATGCCCATCGCCTTGCCGGCGCGGCCGGAGCGGGCCAGCGGGAAGCCGTCGAGCGTCGTCGCGGCGTTGGCCGGCGTGCCGGGGATGTTGAGCAGGATGGCGCTGCGGCTGCCGCCGTAGATCGCGCCGACATACATGCAGATCAGGATCAGGATGGCGTCGCCGGCGGCCATCGAGAAGGTCAGCGTGGTCATCAGCGCCACGCCGAGCGTCGCGGTCAGCCCGGGCAGCATGCCCACGGTGATCCCGAGCAGGGTCGCCCAGAGCACGTGGAACAGCGTCCCGAAGGTCGCGAAGCCGGCGAGCGCCGCCCCGAAATAGACCAGTCCCTCAGGCATGTGCTGGGTCACTCACGGGATATTCACCAGGAAGACATTCTCGAAGACATAGGCGATCGCGAAGGCGGCGATCGCGGCAACGAGGGCGGCGCTTGTCACCCGCCACAGGCGTCGGCTCGCGAGGGCCGGATCCGTCCATTCGAAGATCTGGATGAAGACGAAGATGAACAGGAAGGTCGCGAGCCAGAAGGGCATCCGCCCGATCAGGCCGCCGGCATAGCCGATGGTGAGAAACAGGGTCAGCGCCGCCCGCCTGGAGCCCGCGCTGCCGAGCCCGCGGAGCGCCTCGCCCGGGGCCAGCCGCCAGCCGCCCTGCCGGCAGGAACGGACGAGCATGAGGGCGCCGAGCACGGCGATGATCGCCCCCAGAACGCCCGGCACGATCCCCGGTGCCGACCAGGGGTTGATGTTCATTTCCTCGAGCCGCGGCATGCGCCAGCTCTCGACCAGCGTGGCGACGCCAAGGGCGACGAAGACGATCGCCGATACGAAATCGGCCCTGACCATGCGGCTGTCTGTCATCTGGCTTCGTGTCGTTATCGCGGAACGCCGGGCGGCGCCTTCCCGTCACCGGGATGACGCCGCCCGCATGGCCCTTACTGGGCGGCCATTCTTATTCCGGCTTGGCGATGCCGAGTTCCTCGGGCGACATCTTGGTCCGCCCGGCGGCATGGAAGGACCAGGCGTCGGCCTGGATCTCCGGCATCACCCGCTTCTGCGCGGCGTCGCCGTAGACCGGCGTGAAGACGGCGCCCTTCTCGGCGGCATACTTCTTGAGCGCCGGGGAATTGGCGATCTCCTGCTCCCAGACCATGTCGAAGGTCTTGAGAACCTCCGCCGGGGCGTCCTTCGGGATGAAGATGCCGAACGAGGTCGCCACCGCCGGGACCTTCTTCAGCCACTCGGTGATCGGCGGAACCTCGCCGTAACCGTCGATGAGCACGGCCTGGTCGCCGACCACGGCGAGCGGGCGCAGGCGCTTGCCACGGACCATTTCGGCCTGCTCGGAGGCGAGCTGCGTGGTGACCTGGGTCTCGCCCGAGACCGTCGCGATCACCGCCGGGTTGCCGCCGTCGTAGCTCACGTGCTTGTAGGACAGGCCGAGCGGCTGGACGATCGCCTCGATCGCGACATGGCCGGACGAGCCGGCGCCGGCCGTGGCGACGCTGATTTCACCGGGATTGGCCTTCATCGCCTCGATCAGTTCGCCCATCGTCTGATAGGGGCTGTCGGGATTGACGCTGACCATCGGGACGTTGGTGACGTTGAGATAGAGCCGCCAGTCCTCGACCCAGGTGTCGAACATGCCGAGCAGCTTGTAGGTGCCGAGCTGCTTCGGCGCGCCGGCCGCCCAGGTGTAGCCGTCATGCGGGCCGTCCTGCACACCCTTCTTGCCGATCGAGCCGGACGCACCGGGCTGGTTGACGATGACGACCTTCTGGCCGAGCGCCTTTTCCAGCTCGCCGGCGGTCACGCGCGTCACCTGGTCGGTGGCGCCGCCGGCGCTCCAGGGAACGACGATCGTGATCGTCTTTTCGGGCTTCCAGGGATAGTCCCCGGCGACTGCCGAGGTGGCAAACGACGCGGCCATGGCCGTTGCGCCGAGCGCCAGTGCGAGAATGCGCTTCATTCCGATTCCTCCCGGTTCTGATTACCGCCTTGTTGGGTGCGGACTAGGATGCCTCGCCGCTTTTCGCCGAGTCAACGAGATTTGTAACCAACTGGTGACTTCCGCGCTTCGTGCATGCGATTTTGCTACTTGAGGTCGATTGACTCGGCGCGGAAGGTGGATCTATTGTCGAGTAAATAAACAGTTACTTAGAACGAGTTCACGGGAACGGAACGGCGCGATGGGGGAGCAAGCCGGAAGCGGCGGACGAACGACCGGATTCGCGGCGAAGCTGTGGTCGAGCGTGAGCTATTACGTGCCGAGCACGCTCGCGATCGTGGCCCTGATCCTGATCTGGCATTTCTCGGTCACGCTGTTCGAGATCAAGGAATATATCCTGCCGTCCCCGGGCGCGGCGGTCGCGACCTTCTTCGATCCGAAGTACCGCTGGGGCTACAACTTCCTCGTCACCTTCTACGAGATTGCCGGCGCCTTCGCGATCTCGACGGTGCTCGGGATCGCGCTGGCGGTGCTGATCGTCTGGAACTCGTTCCTGGAGCGGACGATCCTGCCGCTGCTGGTGCTCTTCAACACGCTGCCGAAGATCGCCCTGGCGCCGCTCTTCGTGATCTGGCTGGGCTACGGCATCTGGCCGAACATCGTGATCGCGGTGACGGTGAGCTTCTTCCCGGTCGTCGTGAACACCGCCGCCGGCCTCTCGAACGTGGACGAGGACCTGCTCGACCTGGTCCGGTCGCTGAAGGCCCGGAAATGGCAGATCTTCCTGAAGATCCGTTTCCCGAACGCGATGCCCTACATCTTCACGGCGCTGGAGCTCAACGCCACCCTGTCGGTGGTCGGCGCGGTGGTCGGTGAATTCGTGGCCTCCGAGGCCGGTCTCGGCGCGCTCATCATCGTCGGCGGCGTGACACTGTCGACACCCTCGATCTTCGCCGCGCTGATCCTGATCTCGGCGCTTGGCCTGCTGCTTTACTGGGCAGTGGTCGCGGTCGGCCGCTTCCTGATGCCGTGGGAACGGCGCGGCAACGCGAAGTCGTGAAAACCTGCCGGCATCGGCCGGCGCAACAAGAAGGGGAGACTCGAATGGGTGCGAAACGTATCGGTATTCTGGCGGCGGCGCTGACTGCGGCGGCGATGCTTGCCAGCCCCACGCAGGCCGCCGAGAAGGCGACGCTGCTGCTGAACTGGTTCCAGCTTCCGGATCATTCGCCGTTCTACCTGGCGCGCAAGCGCGGCTATTTCGAGGAAGAGGGGATCGATCTCGAGATCATCCGCGGTCACGGTTCCGGCGATACCGCGAAGAAGATCGATCTCGGCGAGGCCGAGTTCGGCATCTCCGACGCGCCGACCGTGCTGACCGCGATCTCCAAGGGCGCCGACCTGATGATCATCGGCATTCACTACGACAAGGCGGCCAACAACATCTTCTTCTTCAAGGATTCCGGGATCACCAAGGTCTCCGACCTGGCGGGCCGTAAGATCGCCGCGCCTCCGGGCGATTCCCATCGCTTCCTCTGGCCCTCGCTCGCCAAGGTCAACAATGTCGATCCCGATTCGGTGACCATGGTCAACATCAAGCCGGAGGGCAAGCAGGCGATCGTCGCCGGCGGCCAGGTGGACGGCGCCTTCGATCTCTACACCTCCTTCCCGATCTGGGAGAAAGTGCTCGGCGAGGGCAAGGTCGGCAACCTGCTGTTCGCCGACCACGGCGTCGCGCTCTACGGCCACGCCTATCTGGTCAACAAGAAACTGGTCGCCGAGAAGCCCGAACTGATCCGGGGATTCATGAAGGCGATGGCCAGGGGCTGGAGCGACGCGCTCAACGAACGTGAGGCGGCGATCGACGCCCTCATGGATTCGGTGCCCGGCGTCGATCGCGATGCCTACCTGGCGACCCTCGACCTGGTGCTTGATCTCTCGGTAACCGAACGCTCGCGGGAATACGGCCAGGCCTGGATTCTTCCGGAACTGATGCAGAACACCATCGACATCACGAAGGAAGGCGGCAACATGGAGAAGGATCTGACGGCCGCCGAGGTCTTCACCAACGACTTCAACGCCCAGATCAAGCCCGGCTCCTGACCGGACATCCATCCAGGACGACCCGGCGCCTCGGCGCCGGGTCACGGTTTGCAGTTTTCAAGACGAGAGTGCGATGAGCATGAGTGATTCCTGGCCGCTTCCCGACCGCTTCGCCGACGAGGAGGCGCTCGAGGAATTCATGACCCGCCCCGACCCGGCGACGATCGCCGATCTCGCGGACCTGACCGGCGACATCATGGTCCTGGGTGCCGGCGGCAAGATGGGCCCGACGCTCTGCCGCCTGGCCAAGCGGGCGGCGCCGGACAAGCGGGTGATCGCGGTCGCCCGCTTCTCGGATCCGAAGTCGAAGGCCGCGCTCGAGGCCGCCGGCGTCGAATGCTTTCCGTGCGACCTGCTCGACGCGGCCGCCGTCAAGGCGCTGCCGGACGCGGCCAACATCGTCTTCATGGCGGGCCGCAAGTTCGGCAGCCAGGGCGCCGAGGACCTGACCTGGGCGATGAACGTGCTGGTCCCGGCGATGGTTGCCGAGCGCTTCCGCAACAGCCGCATCGTCGCCTTCTCGACTGGCTGCGTCTATCCGTTCGTGCCGACCGACGGGTCCGGCGCCAGCGAAAGCGTGGCCCCCAATCCACCGTCCGGCGAATATGCCAATTCCTGCGTCGGGCGGGAGCGGATGTTCCAGTATTTCTCGGGCCTGCACGGCACCCCGGGGCGGCTGTTCCGGCTCAATTACGCGATCGACATGCGCTACGGCGTGCTGTTCGACATCGCCGTGAAAGTCCGCGACGAGGTGCCGATCGACGTCACGATGGGCCATGCGAACGTCATTTGGCAGGGCGATGCGAACGCCCGGGCGCTGCGCTCGCTGGTCCATTGCACGACGCCGACCAGTCCGATCAACGTCAGCGGTCCGGAGAACATGGTGATCCGCGATCTGGCGCTCGCCTTCGGCGAGAGGCT
Organism: Oceanibacterium hippocampi; assembly: GCF_900172325.1. GTDB lineage: Bacteria > Pseudomonadota > Alphaproteobacteria > Sneathiellales > Sneathiellaceae > Oceanibacterium > Oceanibacterium hippocampi. The sequence goes on from NZ_FWFR01000001.1 coordinate 981,057, forward strand.
CGGCAAGCGGCCGACGATCACCGGGACCGAGGCAGGGACGGCGTGGCTGGTCGATACCGCGGCGTCCGAGGCCCTGTTCGGCGCGCCGCTGGTGCCGCTCGAACGGATGATCGACTGGACCGCCGACTGGGTCGGGCGCGGCATGGCCAATCTCGGGAAGCCGACCCATTTCGAAGTCCGTGACGGTGTCTACTGAGGATCTGACCCGGGTCGCCCTCGGCCAGGGTCATATCGGCGCGGCCCTGACGCTGTCCTGCGCGGCGCACTGGAACCAGAGCGCCTCCGACTGGCGGCTGATGATCGGCCAGGGCGGCGGCATCGGGCTGGAAGATGGCAACGGCACGCTTGTCGCCTCGGCCATAACGCTGCCCTATGCGCGCGACGTCGCCTGGATCAGCATGGTGCTCGTGCGTCAGGACTGGCAGCGCCGCGGTCTCGCGAGCGACCTGCTTGTCCAGTGTATCGAGGCGGTCGAAAGCCGCGGGCTGATCCCGGCGCTGGACGCCACGCCGGCCGGCGAGAAGGTCTACCTGCCGCTCGGCTTCGTGCCGATCTTCCGTTTCCAGCGCTACGAACTGGACCTCGGGAAGCCGGCAATGCCGCAGGGCAAGGGGGACCCGTCGCCCGACCCGGAGACGTTCGAAGCCCTCGCCGCGCTCGATGCCGAGGCAGCGGGCGCCGGACGGCCGGCGATCCTCGCCGACCTGGTCGCCCGGGCCCCGGGCGCGGTCTGTCGCCTCGATGCGCCGGAGCAGGGCTTCGTTCTGGCCCGTCCCGGCCGGAACGCCTGGCAGATCGGGCCGCTGGTCGCGGACAGCGTGGACGGCGCCCGGCGGCTGTTCGACAGGGCGCTGGCGCGGGCCGCGCAGCGGCGGGTCTTCATCGACGTGCCGGACGGCCAGGACGCCTTCCGCCGACATGTCGAGGCGGCGGGCTTCAGTCCCCAAAGACCCTTCACCCGCATGTACAAGGGCCGCGACCGGGCCTTCGGCCGGCCGGAACTGACCTTCGCCGTCGCCGGCCCGGAACTCGGCTAGCCGGGGCGCTTACGCGTTCGCTTCCTCGACCAGCCGGCGATAGGCGAAGGAGAGAAAGCCGATCGAGACCGCGTAATAGAGCAGCGAGAGCAGCGCGTTGGCGACGAAGTTGGTGGCCATGAAGCGGCCGCCGGTCATCGCTTCCTCCATGCAGGCCGTATTGCCGAAGCCGCAATCGCCGCCGACCGTCGAGAACAACGCCGTCGACCAGGCCCAGAGCCAGATCAGGTTGACGACGATCAGCGGCAGCAGGCCGAGGAACCACATGAAGAAGATCCGCCAGCTGTTGCCGCGGGCGTGTTGCCAGGCGTCGCGGAGGCCGAAATCCCGTCGGCCGATGGCGATCGCCGGGAAGATCAGCGAGAAGCGGAGATAGAGGAGGCACGCAGTCACCGCCAGGACCGATACGATGAGCATGGCGAGCGCGCCGCCTGCCGGCGAACCGCCTTGCGTCATCATGGCGATTGCGCCCGCTGGCAACATTGCGAGGAACAGGACGACGTAGAAGCCGATGAAATAGAGGACCGAAGCGACGAAGAAGCGGACGACGGTACCGTTCAGCGGCGCGCCGATCGGGCCGGCCGGCTGTTCGCCGAGCAGGATATGGCGGTGCCATGCGACGGCGATCGCCGACCACAGGAACCCCATGAGAATATAAAGCGGCAGGATGAAGAGGAACGTGCCGACCCCCGGCATCTGCGGGATTTCCGACCCGGACGGTTCGGGTCCGGTCAGTTCCGGCACGATCCAGGACAGTGTCGCCATCACCAGCAGCCAGAGCCAGCCGATCCGCACGAAGGTCCCGACATGGCGGAAAAAATGGCCGTAGCTGTCGACGACGGTCGCGATGACCGGCAATGGCTTCATGGTCCCCTCCACCTGTCACCCGATTGTTCGATGCCGAGGTCTGGTTGGCAAGCCACAATCCATAAAGGGTTGCGAAGGGTAGTGATGTTCGCGCCGCTGGGCGGGCACGAAAAAAGCCGGCCGCGGGACGCGCGGCCGGCTCGATTTCCAGGTGACTGCCGCGACGCCGCGCCCCTCAGGGCCGGCGCCGGGCAATCGCCTTACTGCGGCATCTTCACCGACATGTCGATGAATTCGTTGGTGTAGACGTCGTTGATGTCGAACGGCTTCTCGAGATTGAAATAAGCCTCGACCAGTTCGTAGTCGGCGTCCATCCGTTCCGGCTTGAAATAGCCGAGCGCGACGTTGCGCGAGGTCTCGTCGCTCATCAGTTCGGCGACCAGCAGCCAGTTCTGCTTCTCGTTCTCCGCCGTCAGGCCGGTATTGGCCTCGACCAGGGCCTCGACGCAGGGATCGGGATTGACCGCGCATTCGTGGAAGGCGTTCTGGGTCACCTTGACGAAGGCGGCGACCGCGTCCTTGTGTTCCTTCAGGAACTTGCCATTGACGATGATCGAGTTGCCGTACGGGTTGATGCCGTATTCCTTCCAGGGGAAGAAGCCCATGTCTTCGCCGAGCTCGCGCTGGAAGATGTGGTGGATGTTGTAGAACGAGGTGGTGGCGTCGATCGAGCCGGATTTCAGCGCCGACAGCTTGGCATTCGGCTGGACGTTCACCCAGGTCACCGAGTCCGGGTCCATGCCGACCGACTTGGCGAGCGCCGGCCACATCGTCCGGGCCGCGTCCCAGGCCGGGGTGCCGATCTTGCGGCCGGCGAGGTCCTTGACGTCCTTGATGCCCGAGCTTTTCAGCCAGTACATGCCGTAGGGCGAGTTGGCATAGACGTTGTAGACCGCGACAAGATCCGCGTCCTTGCCCTTGGCGACCAGCGCGGTGCCGAGGTCGGCGAGGCCGATCTCGTTCTTGCCGACGCCGACGAACTGGCTCGACTTCGATGAGCCCTTGCCCTGCTCGATATTGAGATCGATGCCGGCCTTCTCGTAGAGGCCGTTCTTCTGTGCCCAGTAATAGGGGGCGTGGTCGCCGCCGGCGATCCAGTTCAGGATGAAGTTGATCTCGGTGCCTGCCTGGGCGGGCGCCGCCATCATGCCACCTGCCGCGCATGCGGCGGCCAGCCATTTCACTACTTTCAACATCGGATGATCTCTCCCCGTTTGAGGGCTAACCGGTCGCGCAAGCTTGCCGCTTGGCCTATATTCCCGCAGCCGTGCCGCCATTTTGTTGTAACTTCCTAGTTACTAAACGATAATTGGACGCAAATCGGCTGTCAACGGCAGAGCCCCTCGTAGAACAAGACAGAGACGCCCATGTCAGAGCAGATCGGCGATGCGACCCGGACCGTCGTCCGGCGGGATCCGGAGCGGACGCGGGAGCTCATTCTGAACGCCGCGATCGGCGAGTTCTCCGCCAAGGGACTGGGCGGCGCCCGGGTCGACGAGATCGCCGAGCGATCCGGCGTCAACAAGCGGATGATCTACCATTATTTCGGCAACAAGGATGGCCTTTTCCTTGCCGTGCTGGAGACCGTCTACAAGCAGATTCGCGCCAGCGAGGCCGAACTCAACCTGAAGGGCCTGAGCCCGGAAGAGGGCATGCGCAAGCTGGCCGCCTTCACCTGGCAGCATTACCTGGAGAACCCCGAGTTCATCAGCCTGCTGAACTCCGAGAATCTCCACAAGGCGGTGCATCTCCGCCAGTCGACGCGTATCCGGGAGCTGCATTCGCCGCTGGTCGACACGATCAGCGACCTGCTCCGACGGGGCGAGGCGTCCGGGGCTTTCCGCAAGGGGGTGGATCCGGTCCAACTCTACATCTCGATCGCCAGCCTCGGCTATTTCTACCTTTCCAACATCCATACGCTGACCACCATCTTCGGCCGCAACCTGCGTGCGCGATCCGAGATGTCCGCCCGGCAGGAACATGTCGTCGAGGTTATCATGAGCTATCTCCGCCCCGGTTCGGCGACCGGCGACTGAGCCGGCGGGCCCGGCCGACAGGCGTCGTTCGGGATCCTCCAGCATCGATTGCAAGTCGCTCCGACGATGCTGCGCGTTGCCGCTTGACATCTCCCGTCCACAACTCATAAGTATCTGTCTGGTTACTTGACGAGGGAGGTGCGAGTGACGCGCGACCGGACACAGATCCCGGCGGACGTCAGGACGATGCTGCGGAACGGAACCGTGATTCCGGCTCACCCGCTGGCGTTGACCGCCGATCGCAAGCTGGACGAACGTCGGCAACGGGCACTCACCCGCTACTACATCGATTCCGGGGTGGGCGGGGTCGCCGTCGGCGTCCATACCACCCAGTTCGAGATCCGCGATATCGGGCTCTACGAGCCGGTGCTCCGGCTCGCCGCCGAGACCGCGTCCGCCTGGACCGACCGTCCGCTGGCGATGATCGCCGGGCTGGTCGGGCGCACGGAGCAGGCGATTCGGGAGGCCGAGACCGCGCGGGCGCTCGGCTATCATGCCGGCCTGCTCAGCCTCGCCATCTTCAAGACGGCCGACGAAGCCGAGATCATCGCCCATTGCAAGGCCGTCGCCGAGGTAATCCCGCTGGTCGGCTTCTACCTGCAGCCGGCGGTCGGCGGCCGGCAGCTGTCCTTCGAATTCTGGCGCGACTTTGCCGCTATCGAGAATGTCATCGCGATCAAGATCGCGCCGTTCAACCGTTATGCGACGCTCGACGTGGTGCGCGGCGTGGTCGCCGCCCGGGCCGAGGATCGGGTCACGCTCTATACCGGGAACGACGATCATATCGTCGGCGACCTGCTGACCCCGTTCCGGATCCGGCGCGACGGCGCGGAAGTCGAAATGCGCATCGTCGGCGGGCTGCTCGGCCACTGGTCGGTCTGGACCGGCGGCGCGGTGCGCCTGCATGCCCGCTGCCGGGCCGCGGTCGAGGCCGGCACGATCGATCCCGACCTGATGGCGCTCGACGCCGCGGTCACCGACATGAACAGCGCCGTCTTCGACGCCGCGAACGGTTTCAAGGGCGTGATCGCCGGCTGCCACGAGGTCCTGCGCCGGCAGGGCCTGATGGCCGGCATCTGGTGTCTCGATCCGGAGGAGGGGCTGAGCCCCGGCCAGGCGGAGGAGCTCACCCGTGTCGCGCGCGATTACCCTGACCTGACGGACGACGCGTTCGTCGCTGACAATTTGGGGAGGTGGCTCGAATGACGATGACTGAGCAACAGCTCGAAACCTACTGGCTCGATGGCCACGTGACGGTTCCGGACGTGTTCACGGCTGCCGAGATGGACGCCCTCGTCGCCGACATGATCGATTGGGGGAACGAGTTCCTCTCCGGTCTCGGCGAGCAGGAGAAGCGCTGGTACCTGGAAGATTCGCCGGCCGGACAGGCGGTTCTCCGCAAGCTCGACAACCCGGTTTTCTTCCGTCCCTCCTTCCGCGCGATCGCCGGCGACCCGCGCCTGACCTCGCTGGTCCGGCAGATCATCGGCGACGGGCTCTCGGTCCGCTTCAGCCAGATCTTCTGCAAGCCGCCCAGCATCGGCGGGCCGAAGCCCATGCACCAGGACAACTATTACTTCGGCTGCGACGATCGCGACGGCATGGTGACGGCCTGGCTCGCGCTCGACGACGCGACCATCGAGAACGGCTGCCTGCATTTCGCCGACGGCAGCAACAAGGGGCCGATCTATCCCCATGTCGCGCCCGAGGGGCGGGCTTTCGATCTCCAGCTCACGCCCGAGGACATCGCCAAGCAGACCATGACCCCGGCCCCGGTGCCGAAGGGCGGCATCTCCTTCCATCATGGCAATACCCTGCACCAGTCGGCCGACAACCGGTCGAACCGGTGGCGCCGTGCGGTGGCGATGCATTTCGTGAACGATTCCACTGTCTTCGCAACGCCGGCTTTGCCGTATGATGATAGTCTGATCGTCGCGATCGCCTGACGCCGGACAAGGGAGCGTAGTGTTGATGGAAAAGTTCGCCAACTGGCTGCGTCGCTACAGCCTCGCCATATTCATCCACGTCCTGGTGATTGCCCTCTGGCAATTCTGGGTGGTTCTCGGCGATGTGCCGTCCTATGTCGCGCCGACCCCGGTCGACACGGCCATGGCGATCTTTTCCAACTATGACTGGACGCGGAATACCCTGGTCACGGCGGCCGAGATCTTCGGCGGCTATTTCCTGGCGGTGATCTTCGGGGTCGGGCTGGCCCTGATCTTTTCCTGGTCGCGCATCCTGTCGTCGACCTTCATGCCGCTGATCGTCTCGGCCAACATGATCCCGAAGGTGGCGCTCGGCCCGATCATCATCGTCTGGTTCTCCTACGGCCTGTGGCCGAACATCATGATCGCCTTCTCGATCTGCTTCCTGCCGATCCTGCTGACCACGGAACGGGGCCTGAGCGAGGTCGAACCGGACCTGCTCGACCTCGTGCGCTCGCTCAAGGGATCGCGCTGGCAGATCTTCACCAAGATCCAGCTGCCCGGCTCGCTGCCCTACATCTTCTCCGGCATGAAGGTGGCGGTGGTCCTCGCGGTCGCCGGCGCCATCGTCGGCGAGTTCATCGCCTCCGAGGAGGGGCTCGGCTATCTCATGCTGCAGGTGCAGGTGACGCTCGATACGGCCGCGTCGTTCCTCGCCGTCTTTCTGATCACACTGGTTGGCGTGGCGCTTTATGCCATCGTGCTGATCCTCGAACGGTTGTTCGTGGTCGGCGACCGTCGCCTGGAGGGGAGCTATTGACGACTGACGCATTCATCCGGCTGGACGGGGTTCGCAAGTTCTATCGCAGCCGTGGACAGGAGTTCCTGGCCGTCTCCGACGTCAGCCTCGAGATCGAGGAGGGCGAACTGGTCTCGCTGGTCGGCCCGTCGGGCTGCGGCAAGACGACCGTGCTCAAGATCCTCGCCGGGCTGCATCCCCATGATGGCGGCACGGTCACGATCGGCGGCGGTTCGACGCCGTTCGACGCGACCCGGGACATCGGCATGGTGTTCCAGCAGTCGCTGCTGCTGAAATGGCGGCGGATCATCGATAATGTGCTCCTGCCGGCCGAGATCCTCGGCCTGCCGATGAGGCCGGCGCGCGACCGGGCGCGCGACCTGCTGGCCATGGTCGGCCTCGCGGGATTCGAGGAATCCTATCCTTACGAGCTTTCCGGTGGCATGCAGCAGCGCGCGGCGATCGCCCGTTCGCTGGTGCACGACCCGAAGCTGATCCTCATGGACGAGCCGTTCGGCGCGCTCGACGCGCTGACCCGCGAGAAGATGAACCTGGAGCTGCTGCGGATCTGGTCGGAAAGCCGCAAGACCATCATCTTCGTGACGCACGGCATCCAGGAGGCGGTCTTCCTCGCCTCGACCTGCGCCGTGCTGACCGCCGGCCCGGCCCGGATGGCCGATCATTTCGAGATCGACCTGCCCTATCCGCGAACGCTCAGCATGAAGACGAGCGAGAAATTCGGCGAATATACCCGGCGCATCTACGCCCTGCTGGGCATGGAATAGACGCCGCCTCTCACGCCTGCCCTTCGGAATCGGGCGCCGCGTCCTGCGCGACCCGGCGCAGTTCGTCGAGCGCGATATCGAGAAACTCGTTCGGCGCCGCGACCGGATAGACCATGTAGGCGGGATAGCTGAAGACCGGCGCCCGCTCGTTGACATGCAGGATCCCGGCGGCGATGCCCGGCGCGACCACCCGGCGCGGGAAATAGCCCGAACCGCCGAATGCGGTGAGGAACTGCAGGCTGAGTGCGCCGAGCCGGGAATTCAGCGTCGGCAGTTCCAGGTCCGGGAAGTTGAGCCGGTGGTCCCGCTGGAATTCCGGGCCCCAGTCGACGAAGACATAGCCGTCCCCCGGGCGGGGCGGCGCCGGGCTCTCGGTCGATGCCAGCACCAGTTCCTCCTCCAGCAGCGGCTCGACCACGAAGCCCGGACGGGCTTCCGGCGCGTAGATCACCGCGACATCGACCGTGCCGTCGATCAGCGCCTGCATCAGGTCCTTGGAGAACCCGTACTCGGCGCGCAGCGCCAGGGTCGGCTGGGCTTCGCGCAAGGCCGCGATCCAGGGGAAAAGCAGTCCTTGCCAGAGCGAGAAATGGCCGCCTATGGCGAGCGTCGCCTGCATCCCTTCGGGTAGGCCGACATCGTGGCGCGCCTGCTCCCAGAGCCGGACCATGGCCGCCGCGTGGCGGTAGAACTGGTTGCCCGCGGCGGTCATCTGCACGCCGGCCCGGCCGCGGTCGAGCAGGCTGCGGCCGAGCTGGCCCTCGAGCGCCCGGATCCGCGCGCTGACGGTCGACTGGGTGATGTGCAGACGCTCCGCTGCGGCAACGAAACTGCCGCTTGCGATGACCTCGAGGAAGGTTCTTGCCTGGGCGATGTCCATGGGCGGGCGCCTTTGTTTTCAATCGATATTTTCGATACAAGACCGTTAAAATATTAACTTGTCAAATTTATGGACGCGCACGACATTGATCTCCGTACAGCGAATTTCCGCTGTCAACCGGAGTAGACAAGATGAAACCGAGCAAGCCGTCTGCCCCCGCGAAGCCGCAGGGCAAACCGTCCGCCGCCAAGCCCGCCGCCGCGACCGGTAGCAAGCCCGCTTCCCCGAAGAAGTAGGTCGCCGGAACCGTCGCCGACCGTGTATCGACACGCGCTTCCCCGAAGAAGCACGGATCAAGCACCCCCCAGGGTTCGATGTCGATGCGAGCCTCGCACCCATGGTCGGCGACGAGGTTCCGTTCGGAGTGCCACTTCGGTGGCCACCGGCCTGTGCTACGGCCACGCCTCACCGGCGTGGCCGTATTCGTTCGGGGCGCCGTGGCCCGGCGTCGGGGTCTATTCGGCGGCGGCGCGCCGGGACCGACCCTCGTAGAGATCCCGTCCGGCGGACAGCGCCCGGATCTTGGCGTCGGCGATCGGCCGCTTCAGCATCCAGAAGCCGCAATCGGGATGGATGTAACGGACCCGGCCGGCCCCGAGGATGCTTTCGGCATGCTCGATGGCGCGGGCGATCTCGTCGGCGCTCTCGATGTCGTTCGCCTTGATGTCGACGACACCGAGGCCCATCCCGATTTTCGGCGACAGCTCGCGAAAGATCGCCAGTTCCTCGATCGGCCGGTGGGCGTTCTCCATCACGATATGGTCGGCATGCAGGCTGTTCAGATAGTCGATCAGCTTTGCCCAGGTGCCGTCCTGGATCGTCTGGCCGCCGTAATTGCCGAAGCAGAGATGCACCGCCGGCGTCGTCGGCACCGCGTCCAGCACCCGGTTGATCGCTTCCGCCGCCCATTCCCATTCTTCCGGATGACCGGGCAGGTTGGCCTCGTCGAGCTGGATGATGTCGGCCTCGACATGACGGACCTGCTCGGCCAGGACATCGGCAATCGCCAGGCAGAGTTCGGCGGTCGTCCCGTAGTGGCGGTCCATCAGCGTCTTGGCCAGCATGTGCGGGCCGGTCACGGTGAACTTGAGCGGCTTGCTGGCGATCGCGCGAGCTCGTGCCGCGGCACTCTGCAGGTCGAGCGAGCCGGCGCCGACCGGGCCGTCGACGATTCCCGGCGGTCGGGTGCGGAAGCGCATGCCGGCCTCGCCGCGGTAATCCTGCAGTTCGGCGAAGCTGAGCTCGGAGCGGATCCCGCTCATCGGCTTCACGAAATACTCGATCATCCCGTTGGTCTCGGGATGGTTGACGTCGAAGCGGTAAAGCTCCCCGTCGCAGACGACATCGATGCCGGCCTGTTCCTGGGTCATGATGACCACCCGGGTCGCGTCGACGAGCGCCTGCTCGGACGGCAATGACACCAGCCAGTCGGGCACCGGATAGGAGCCGACCACCGTGGTCTTGATGCGGGGTTCCGTGTCGCTCATCGCCGTCTCTCTTTTCCGGTTCGCGTATCTGTTTGGTTACAAAGCCTATCAACGCCGCGACGGGGCGGCAAGACGGCGCGTCGCTGGCGATTGCCCGTTTCCGCGTTGCATCCGCCCGGCTATTCTCCCGGCGATCGGATCGTATCAACGAGGCGCCTCATGCGCGGCATTCGCGACGTCATCGCCGGGATGGAAATCCAGAAGATCGGCGAAGTTTCCAAGCTCGCCCTGGACTATCCCGACACCATGCCGCTCTGGTTCGGCGAGTCCGACATGGCGACGCCCGAGTTCGTCCAGGCGGCGGCGATCGCGGCGATGCGGGCCGGCCACACGCGCTATGTCAACAAGCGCGGGCTGCCGGCGCTGAGGCACGCCATCGCCGCCTATAACGAGGCGCTGTTCGGCCGACCGGTCGCGCTCGAGCGGGTGACCGCGACCGCCTCGGCGATGACCGCGATCATGATTGCCATGCAGTGCCTGGTCGGCAACGGCGACAATGTGGTCATGGTCTCGCCGGTCTGGCCGAACGCGGTCCAGTGCGTCACCGCGATGGGCGGCGAGAGCCGCCATGTCCGGCTTCGCGACGGCGAGGGCGGCTGGCAGCTCGACCTCGACGAGCTGTTCGCGGCCTGCGATGAGCGGACCCGGGCCTTCTTCATCGCCTCGCCCGGCAATCCAACCGGCTGGGTGATGTCGCCGGAGGAGCAGCGCGCGATCCTCGATTTCTGCCGGGCGCGCGGCATCTGGCTGATCGCCGACGAGGTCTATAACCGGATCGTCTACGACGCGCCCCGAAACGGTTTCGCGCATGCCCCCTCGATGATGGAGATGATCGAGCCGGACGACCCGGTCTTCGTCGTCTACGGCTTCTCGAAGGCCTACGCGATGACCGGCTGGCGGCTCGGCTGGCTGGTTCACCCGCCGGCACTGGGGGCCGCGATCGGCGACCTGTCCGGGATCAACAACACCGGGGCCACCAGCTTCGTGCAGCATGCCGGCGTCGCCGCCCTCGGGACCGAGGGCGAGGCCTTCCTGGCGACGATGATCGAACGCTGCCGGGTCGGCCGCGAGATCGTCTTCCAGCGCCTCGCCGCCCTGCCGGGGGTCCGGATCAGCCGGCCGGAAGCGGCCTTCTACGCCTTCTTCGCCGTGGACGGCATCGACGACAGCCTCGCCTTCGCCCAGGACCTGGTGCGTCGCCACGGCGTCGGGCTCTCGCCGGGCTCGGCCTTCGGGCCGGGCAACGAAAGCTGCCTCCGGCTCTGCTTCGCCAATTCGGAGGCTGTCCTTTCCGACGCGCTGGATCGGCTGACAGCGGCGCTCGGGCGGGCCTGATCCGGCCGCATCGGGCGGACTCGCGCTTGTCATGTGCTGGTGCTAGGCTTCCCGGCGGAGGGGTGGAACGGCAGGTGCGTATCGAGTGTCGGATATGGCGGAAACACGGGTTGCGGTAATCGGCGCCGGGATGGCGGGGCTGGCCTGTGCGCGCCGGCTCTCCGAAAGCGGCGTCGCGGTCACGGTCTTCGAAGCCGAGGCGTTGCCCGGCGGGCGCATGCGCTGCCATGCCTGCGAGGCGTTGCTGGTCGATCACGGCGCGCAATATTTCACTGCCAGCGATCCGCGCTTCCGAAGCTGGCTCACCGAACAGCTTGGCGCCGGCCGCGTCACCCAGTGGCACGGGCGGATCGTCGTGCTGCGCGAGGGCGCGGCCGAGACCGCCGATTTCCGGATGCGCTATGTCGGCGTGCCGAACATGGAAAGTGCCATTTCCAGCCTTGCCGGGGGTATCGACCTGCGGCTGGGCAGCCCGGTCGCGTCGCTCCGCCGGGAGGCAGGCGAAACCGAACTGATCGACGCCGACGGTCGCTCCCTCGGACGCTTTCGCTCGGTCGCCGTCGCGGTGCCGGCACAACAGGCCGCGACGCTTCTCGCCGATATCGCCCCGGCGCTGGCAGGCGATGCCCGGCAGGCGCCGCTCTCACCCTGCTGGGCGGTGATGCTCGGCTTCCGCGATCGCCTGCGCGTCGGTTTCGAGGGCGCCTTCATCGAGGACGGCGTGCTGTCCTGGATCGCCCGCAACGACGCCAAGCCGGGACGGGACGGGACCGAGACCTGGCTGCTTCACGCCGCCGCCGGCTGGTCTGAGGAGCATCGCGACAAGCCCGAGGCCGAGGTCGCGGCGATCATGACCGACGCCTTCCTGCGTGCGATCGGGCGGCAAGACATCACGCCGGACGTCAGCCTGATCCATTTCTGGCCGTACGCCCAGCCGCTTGCGCCGCTCGGCAAGCCCTGTCTCTACGACCCCGTGCTCGGCATCGGCGCCTGCGGCGACTGGTGCCTCGGTTCCCGCGTGGAAAGCGCCTATATCTCCGGCCTGGAACTCGGCGACCGCCTGGTCGCGCTGAGCGAGCAGGACGCCGCCACGACCCGGCGCGCCGGGGCCGGCCAGAACGGTTGACCGCCGGCGGCTGACAAGAGGCCCGCTCAGCCCGGCAGCAACGCCTCGATCGCGCGGACCAGCGACGGGTCGTCCGGCTCGACGGCGGTCGCGAAGGCGCGCACCAGGCTCCCGTCGGGAGCGACCAGATACTTGTGGAAGTTCCAGCGCGGCGCCGCCTCGCCACCCAGTTCCGCCGCCGCCCAGCGATAGAACGGATGGGCCTCGCCGCCCCGAACGCGGCTTTTCCCGGCGAGCGGGAAATCGATCCCGTAGGTGGTTTCGCAGAAGGTCTTGATCGTGCCGGCGTCGCCCGGCTCCTGGCCGCCGAAGTCGTTCGACGGCACGCCGATGACGACCAGGCCGCGGTCGCGGAAGCGATCGTAGAGCGCCTGCAGGGCGCGGTACTGCGGGGTATAGCCGCAGAACGAGGCCGTGTTGACGATCAGCATGACCTTGCCCGCGAATTGCCCAAGTGGCAGCTCGCCGCCGTCAATCGCGGAAAAGTGATAGGCGTGGGCACCGTTCATGGTTTCGCCCCGCGCGCCCGGCCATGGCGCGAACAGGATCGCCAGAAACACGGCGGAAAGCGCGGCCTTGTGCCAATCCCTCATTTCTTCCTCCAACATCCTGCGGCCCTCGCCGGCCCCGTTTCGCGCGCCTGGCCGGCGGGCCGATACGTCCTATACGCGAATAATTCCTGCGTCGGGCGATCCAAGTGGTGATTTGCGATGTAATACTAAAGTGTAAAATACTGCGAGCGACAGGAGGCAACGATGGCAGCACGGGAAAGTCGGGAAACGGTCGCCGCGAACCAGCGCCTGATCCGCGAATCGATGAAAGTGCCACTGCTGAGCAGGGAACGCGAGGTCGAACTTGCCACCCGCTGGGTGGAACATCGCGACGAGATCGCCATGCGCGAGTTGATCCGCGCCCACATGCGCTTGGCAATATCGATTGCCCTTACCGGGCAGCGGTCGGGCCTGCCGCTCAGCGACCTGATCCAGCAGGGTCATCTCGGGCTGCTCCAGGCGGTCGAGAAGTTCGACCCCACGCTCGGCGTCCGCTTCTCGACCTACGCGACCTGGTGGATCCGGTCGGCCGTGCAGGATTTCGTGATGCGCAATACCTCGATCGTGCGCATCGGCACCAATTCTGCCCAGAAGGCGATGTTCTACCGGCTGCGCCGGCTGACCGCCCTCCATGCCGCCTCCAGCGAACCCGGCGACATGTCGGCCGCGGTCGACCTGATCGTCGAGGAGACGGGCGTCAGCCGAGCCGAGGTCGAACGCCTGCTAGTCCAGGTCACCTCGTCCAACCTGTCGCTCGATGCGCCGCGCGGCGAGGACGGCGAATTCGTGCTGTCGGACCTGATCGTCGACGAGCGACCGACCCCGGAAATGGCGGTTGGCGACAGCGTCGATCGCGGCGTCGGCAGTGCCTGGATCGCCGATGCGCTCGGTACTCTTCCGGCGCGCGAGCGATATATCGTGCGGCGCCGTCATCTCGACGACGAGCCGGCGACGCTTGCCAACCTGGGCAGCGATCTGGGGGTCAGCAAGGAACGGGTCCGGCAGTTGGAAAAGCGCGCCCTCGACCGGATCAAGGAGCAGCTCCGGAAGCGGCTTTCGGACTACGGGATCACCGACATCCACGACGCTTTCGGTCACCTGCACGCCTGACCGTCGGGTCTTCCGCCGCTGTCCCGGCGGCCGGCGCGGATTCGCGGAGCGGCACGATCCGGGCGGCCCGGGCGCCGTCGTCCGGCGGCTCGGGCCGGTCGCCCGGCATGCCCTGTATCAGGAAGGCGTCCTGGATCGCCAGCAGGCGGAACAGCAACCGCGGATCTGCCACTACGTCCCCCAGTCGGCCGGCCCCGCAGCGCGCCAGCAGCAGGCGATAGGCGACGCGCGCGGTCGGCGGCTGTTCGCCCTGGCCCAGGAACAGGCGAAAGGCCGGGTCGTCGATCAGGGCGGTGACGATCGCCCGGACCGTCGCGTCGAGGAAACTGGCGCGCAGAAGCGCATGGGGAAGGCGGCCGGCGCCGGCCCGCCGCGCCCGCTCGAGCAGGAGGAGTGTAAGGTCGAACGCCTCGTCGCCCTCGCGGCATGACGCTATGGCGTCACGGAGCATGGCATCGAGACGCGCCAGACGCGAGATCTCGGCTTCGGGATCTGCGAGCATGCGAAATCAGTAGCACAATTACAGGAAGAATGCACGTATATCGTGTATCGTCACTCGGATTGTCGCCGGGGTGGTGACGCCCCGCTGGCCTAGTGCGCGGTGTGGGAAACCGCCGACGATGCCTTGAGCGCGGCCTCGCGTCGCCATTCCGTGGAGAGCGCGATTCCCTCCGGACTGTCGAGGAAGTTCCGGAGCGCGGAAACAACGTCCGGATCGTACTTCTCGGGATGCATCTCGAAGATACGCAGCGCCTCTTCCGCGCTGATCGTTTCGCGGTAGGACCGCGGCGAGATCCGGGCGACGAAGACATCGACGGTACCGAGGATCCGCGCCGCCATGCAGATCCGCTCGCGCTTCATCCCCGCCGGATAGCCGGACCCGTCGAGTCGCTCGTTCATCTGGCCGACCGCGTCGACGATGTTCCGGTCGAAGTTCATTTTCTGCAGGGTCTGGGCGGCGCCGGAGACATGGGCACGGAGCTGGATGAGCTGACTCGGGCTCAGCCGGCTTTCGCTGAGCCGCAGGCTGGGCGGGACCGACAGCTTGCCGATCTGCGACAGGCTGGCGGCGAACTGCAGCATGGACACCGCCTCCGGCGTGAAGCCGAGCATGCGCGCGACGCCGCTGGCGAGATGGGTGACCCGTCCGCTGTGGCCGGCGAGATAGTGGTCGTTCTGCTCCATCGCGTGGGCGAGCACGGCGATGGTCTGGTACATCGCCTTTTCCTTGATCTGCTGGCGTTCCATTGTCGCGGTGACGTCACGGGCGACCGTGACGACGCCGATCGCCTTGTCGGCGCTGTCGCGCAGCGGCGTCTTCGAGATATGCAGATAGATGAAGCCGTCGCCGTCGGCGAGCTTGTGGTGCTGCTCCACCATGCCGTTTGTGGCCAGCGCGTTGCGGTCCGCCTGGTTCAGCCGGCGGGCGAACTCGGCGTCAAAGATGTCGCTGTCGGTGCGGCCGATGATGTCGGCGGCATTCCGGTCGAGCGCCTTGGCGAAGGCCGGATTGACGTAGAGATAGCGGCCGTCGATGTCCTTGACGCCGATGTGTTCGCTGATCGCGCTGTTGATCGCGTCGAGCAGGCGGCGCTGGTCCTGGATGCGGCCGGCGAGGCGACGGAACTGCTCGGCCAGCGCCCGGTTGGAGTCGCTCCGCTGCTTGTACCAGAAGCCGGCGATGGCGGCGGCCGCGGCAAGCAGCGCGAGGACGGTCAGGCTGCCGGCGAAATTCCGGAACTCGGCCAGCGGGGCGAGTGCCTTGCGGACCTCGTACTCGTGGCTCACGACCCAGTCGGTGTCGGCCAGGTGATAGCCGGCGGCGAAGACCGCGACGTCGTGGCCCGGGCCGCGACGGGCGGCGAACCGGGTGGCGAAGGCGGCATCCTCGTCGGTCGCGCGGAAATGCGGCTTGGACCAGGGCCGCACCTCGACCGCGCCTTCCGGCATGCGCTGGAAAAGGCGGGTCCGTTCACCGGCACGGGTTTGCGCGGTCGGCGACAGGAGTCGGCCAAGCGCCTGCGAGGCCGGCAGGGTGACGATCAGCGTCGCCGCGAAGCGTTCGGCGCCGTCGTTTGCGATCTGCGGCTCGTTCACCGGCATGACGAGATCGAGTTCGAGGCCGCTTTGTCCTTCGCGGAAGCGGGAGAAACTCGTCTTGCGCCGGGCCGCCACGGCGATCGCCGCGAGGCGCTGTTCGTCGCTGAGGCGCGGCGCATCGGCGCTGGCCAGCAAGGCGCGGCCGCTCGGGTCGGCGAGATAGGCGGCGGCGAGTCCGCTGTCACGGGCGAAGGCCGTGATGCTGGCCTGCATGTAGGGAAGCTGGCGGGCCAGCGCGTCTGGAAGCCCGTCGCGGTGCAGATCGGCCTCGGTGGCGAACAGCTGCACCGTCGGCGCATTGGCGAAGCGCCGCGCCAGTCCCTCCTGCGCTTCGAGCCAGGTCTTCAGCACCTCGGCGCGGGCGCCGACCACGAGTTCCGTATGCTGCTTGGTGGTCGCGACGATCATGTTCTTGCGGCTGTTCACCGCGTACCAGAGAACGGCGAAGGCGAAGACCGTGATCAGCAGGAAGCAGGTGATGGCGAGCGCCATGCTCCGGCGGGCGCCGACCGGGCGAAGACTGCCCGCCGGAGCATCCAGCATGACGCGGAGCGGACTGATGCTCTCGTTGCTGTTCATTGCGGCATACCTCCGCGATGTTCCGGTTCCGCCGCCGTCCCGGCACCGTCCCGAAGCGCGAGCCAGGGGGCCATGTGGGCCCAGCGGGTCTCCCCATTGAGCGAGATATGGGGCAGGTAGAAGCGCATGTCCGCGGCCTTCTGCAGATGATCGCTGCGCGAATCGAGAACCCATGTGCCCCGGGTCCTGACGATCAGGACGGCATGCGGGCGGTCGCGCAGCGTGTCCGTGACGATGACGATCCGGAGCTGGTGGTCGGCGAAGCCCAGTTCGCGCAACAGGACGTATTTGAGGACCGCCAGGTCGAGCGGGTCGCCGCCCTCGCGCAGGGTTTCCTTCGGCCCGGCCCAGCGCCCGTCGGGTTTGGCGAGGGGCGCGTCCGGGGCAGTGGCGAGGCTGTTCACGAACTGGTTGACGCCGGCCAGCTGCCGGCTGTTCGGCTGTCCTTCGAGCAGCATTTTCCTGGCCACCCAGCGCGCGACCGAGAAATTGCTGCAGTTCGTCTCGTCCCGGGCGCAGGCGTTCACCGCCATCCGGAAGGCCGGCAGTCCGGCCAGGATATGACGCCATTGCGGGAAGGCGCCGAGGTCGTGCGAGGGAAATTCCAGCGAACCGAACAATCCGGTCTCGACGGCCAGCGGCGCCTCGGCGGCACGGGTGACAGTGCCGGCCAGGCCACATGCCAGCAGCAGAGCCATGAGCGCCGCCAGTCCGTGGCGCTGTCGCCGATACCCGCTCATCGCTCCCTCAACGCATTGTCGCGCGCCTTCAGGATCGGCTTCAGCAGATAGTCCAGTATCGATTTCTTGCCGGTCAGGATGTCGACCGAGGCGACCATGCCCGGGATGATCGGCAGGCGCTGCTCGCCCCGCTGCAGGTAGGTCTTCTCGGTACGGACGGCGATCTTGTAGAAACTGTTGCCCTCGTCGTCGACGATTGTGTCGGCGCCGATCCTGTCGACCGTCCCTTCGAGACCGCCGTAAATCGAGTAATCGTAGGCGGTCAGCTTGACCGTCGCCTTCTGGCCGGGACGGATGAAGGCGATGTCGGCGGGCCGGACCTGCGCCTCGACCAGCAGGCCGTCCTCGATCGGCACGATCTCGACGATATCCTGGCCGGGCTGCACGACGCCACCGACCGTGCGGATCTTGAGCTGCTTGACGATGCCCTTGACCGGGGAGCGAACCTCGGTCCGGGTGACCCGGTCCTGGGACGCCGAGATGGTCGTGCCAAGTGCGGTGAACTCCGAGGTCCGGGCGTTGAGATCGCCGGTCGCCTGGCTCCGGAAACTCAGGATCTTTTCCTCGATCCGCTGGTTGGCCTCGCGGATCGCCGCCTGGGCGCGCGGAATGCCGAGCCGGGTTTCCGCCTCCTCGCCCTTCAGGTCGTTGTACTGGCGGCGCAGCTTCAGCATCTGCACCTTCGGCACGATCCCCTTGTCGGCGAGCGGCTGGTTGAGCTCGAGCTCTTCCTTCGCCAGCGCCATGCTTTCGCCGATCCGGTTGAGCCGGCTGTTCAGTTCGGTCACCTCCTGGCGACGCTGGTCGGCCTGGCGGCGGAGAATGGAAATCTGGCTCTGCAGTTCGGCCTGGCGGGCATCGTAGAGGGCGCGTTCGCGCACCGCGACCTCGCGGGCCTCGGCGAGCAGCTCCGGTGCGAACTCCAGCGGCCGGTCGTTGGCCTCGGCGGAAAGTCGGGCGATCTCGCCCATCAGCGTGTAGTAACGCGACTGCTTCTCGTCGAAATCGGCGGCTGCCGACTTGTCGTCGATGCGAACCAGCACCTGCCCTGCCTCGACCGCGTCGCCCTCGGCGACGAGGATGGCGTCGAGGATGCCGCCCTCGAGATTCTGCACGACCTGGACCTGGCTCGTCGGGATGACCCGCCCCGCGCCGCGCGTGAATTCGTCGATGATCGAGTTCGCGGCCCAGAAATAGGCGGCGACCATGAAGGCGGTGATGGCGAGCAGAAGCAACACCGAGGCCGGCCGCGGTCCCTGCAACCGGGCTGCCAGCACATCGGAGGCGTAATCGGCGTCTTCCCAGCGGTCAGCGGTCGCCATCGGGGCCTCCCTTCGGCGCCGGCGCGGCAGGTTTCGCGGCGGCCGGCCGGGCGACCTGGCCGCTCTGTTTCGTGGCGCCGATTCGCCGGGCATTGGCGAGGCCGAGGACCTCGTCGCGCGGCCCGTCGGCGACGATCTCGCCGTTGCCGATGACGATGACCCGGTCGACGAGTTGCAGCAGCGAGCTGCGGTGCGTGATCATCAGCAGGGTGCGGCTGCCGAGCGACTCGCGCATGCGCTGGATGAAGGCCTGTTCCGTCCGGTTGTCCATCATGCTGGTCGGCTCGTCGAGGATCAGGACCTTCGGATCGTTGAGCAGCGCGCGGGCAAGCGCCACCGCCTGGCGCTGGCCGCCCGAAAGCGTCACGCCGCGCTCGCCGATCACCATGTCGTAGCCCATCGGCTCGTGCCGGACGAAATCGTCGACGCCGGCAAGGCGGGCGGCGCGGAGGATCATCCGGTCGTCGGCCAGCGGATTGCCGAGCGCGATATTCTCGCGCATCGTGCCCTGGAACAGCACGACGTCCTGCATTAACGTGCCGATCGCCTGGCGCAGGTCGGCCGGGTCGATCTGGCGGATGTCGGTGCCGTCCAGCAGGATCGAGCCGTCGTCAGGGTCGTAGAGCCCGATCAGAAGCCGCGACAGCGTCGTCTTGCCCGAGCCGACCGGGCCGATGATGCCGACGCGTTCGCCGGGCCGGATCTCGAAGCTCATGTTCTTCAGCGACGCGATCTGGCTTTCCGGATAGCGGAACGAGACGTCCTCGAAGCGGACGCTGCCCCGGATGTCGGGGCGGTTCAGATGGTTCTTGCCCTGCGGGCGCTCGACCGGCAGCGCCATGATGTCGTTCAGGCCCTTGAGCGCGACCATCGACTGGTTGAGGCGGGCGAGCAGGCCGGCGACCTGGCCGAGCGGCGCCATCGCGCGCCCGGTCAGGATGGTACAGGCGATCAGCGCGCCGACCGTCATGTCGCCGGACATGATCCGGTAGACGCCGAAGACCACGACGGCGACCGTCACCGCCTGCATCACGGTCGAGGCGAAATTGACGCCGAAGCCGGCGACCGTGCGGGTTCGCACGGCTGTGCGCGCGGTGGCGCCGACGAAGCGTTCCCATTCGCGCTGCATGTGGCCTTCGACGCCGAGGCTCTTGACGGTGTCGAGGGCGTTGATCGTTTCGACCAGGATGCCGTGCTTGCGGCTCGCTTCCCTGTTC
This sequence comes from Oceanibacterium hippocampi, assembly GCF_900172325.1. Lineage (GTDB taxonomy): Bacteria > Pseudomonadota > Alphaproteobacteria > Sneathiellales > Sneathiellaceae > Oceanibacterium > Oceanibacterium hippocampi. The sequence goes on from NZ_FWFR01000001.1 coordinate 1,000,953, forward strand.
TGCTGACGCATCGCCCGGCGCATCGGCCATTGCAGGATCAGCCCGGCGCCGATGACCACCGGCACCGCGATCGCCGGGATTGCCGCGATCGGCCCGCCGAGCAGCCAGACAATGGCGAGGAACAGCCCGATGAATGGCAGATCGACGAGCGCCACCAGGGTCGCCGAGGTGAAGAAGTCGCGCAGCGACTCGTACTCTTTCAGGTAATGGGCGAACTCGCCGGCCGATTTCGGCCGCGCCTTGACCTTAAGGGCCAGTACCTGCTCGAAGAGCCGGCTGGAAAGCAGCACGTCGGCCCGCTTCCCGGCATTGTCGACGAAATAGGCGCGCAACGATTTCAGCAGGATGTCGAAGCCCAGGATCGTCGCCATCCCGGCGGCGAGGACCCAGAGCGTCTCGACCGCCTGGTTCGGTACGACCCGGTCGTACACGTTCATGACGAAGATCGGGCTGGCGAGCGCGAACAGGTTGATCAGCACCGCCGCCAGCGCGACCTGCATGTAGGATGGCCAGAACCGGCGCAGCGTGCCCCAGAACCAGGAACGCGGGTTCTGGCTCGCGGCCTCGGCTTCCGCGGCGCGGCGGAAGCGGTGTTCCGGCCGGACGAAAATCGCATAGCCCGCGTAGAGCGCCTTGACTGCCTTGAGCGGCAGGATCTCGCTGCCGTCGCCGGTCTCGGGCAGGATGATCTCCGCGCGGTCGCCGTCGAGACGGCGCAGCAGCACGCAGGCGGACCGGTTCTTGAGCAGCAGCACCGCCGGCAGCACCATGTCGGGTACCTGGTCGAGGCCGCGGCGGGAAATCCGCGCGCTCAGATCGAGGCGGCCGGCGGCGCGCAGGAAGGTGGCGGGCGTAAGCTTGCCGCCTTCGAGCGGCAGGCCGTTGGTCAGCGACGCGGCGCTGGGCGCCCCACCGAACAGGCGCGCAACGACGCGCAGGCAGCCGAGCAGCGGATCGGCGGGTTCCGCGGCGATCTCGGCGGCGCTGACGACCCAGTCGCTTTCGGCCTGCGCCGCGCTGCCCGCATCGTTGTGGTCGGCGGCTGCCGTGTCCTGCGCCGGCGCCGTGCCGTTGCGGCCACCCATGCCGAACAGTTCACGCACGCCGCGCGACCGGGCAGCCTCCGGTGTCGCCAGCGTGCCGAGACGCTGCCGATCGTTGTCGGCGGCCGCATCGCGTCTCGCCGCGGCTCCCTTCCCGTCTGGTGCCGTAAGCGTCACCCTGTGCAACCCCTCATGCCGTCGCCGCCATAACCGGTGTCCGGAAATGTTACCATCCGGGAACGTTTATGGCGCCCCGCCTCCTTATGAACGGTTAATTCCGGGGGGCCGATCATTGCGAACAAGTCGCGGCGGGGAACGCCGGTCGCGGGCCGCGCCGCGAAATCCATACTTTACGAGTAACCATATAAGGTTTTGAAAGTGAAAGCATTTCTTAAACCTTTCGAAATCATCCTCAGTTGTCTCGCGTGGGCAAAAATGTGATATGTTCCAGCGGCTCGCAATGATGCCTGTGCGGACGGGGGACCGTTGCTGTCCGCATTGTGTCTAATCAAGTTCGTAGCGCCCCGCTAACGCAGGATAGCGGGGCTGGAGATCCGGATGCATTCGCTGAAATCGTTGTCGACATCCATTGCCGTCGTCGCATTGGCCGGGCCTCTGGCCGTCGGGCTGTTCACCGGCGCCGCCGGCGCTGCGTCCCTGAAGGAGACCGTGCAGGCGGCGATCGGTACCTACCCGGAAATTTCCGAGGCGGCCTACAATCGCTACGCCACCGAACGCGAGCTCGATCAGGCGCGCGGCCTTTACCTGCCGAGTGTCGATCTCCAGGCCGGATACGGACCGGAATGGACGGACGACCAGAGCTTCGACAACAAGTGGCTGACGCGCAAGGAATCGCGCATCACGATCCGCGAAACCATCTTCGACGGCTATGGCCGCGAGGCCGAGGTCGAGCGCCAGCAGGCGCGCACCGACGCCGCCGCCCATCGTGTCCGGGAGCGGACCGAGGCGATCGGCCTCGACGTCGTCCAGGTCTATCTGAACGTGCTCCGCAACCGCGAGATCATCCGCCTGGCCGAGGAGAATGTGGAGGCCCACAACGCGACGCTCGGAACCGTTCGCGACCGCTTCGATGGCGGGCAGGGCGGCATCGGCGACGTGCAGCAGGCCGAAAGCCGGCTTTCGGCAGCCAATGCGGCACTGATCCAGGCGCAACGCGACCTCGACGAGGCGGAGATCATTTTCCGCCGGCTCGTGCAGCAGGTCCCGGCCGATCTCGAGGAGCCCGCAGCGCCGGTCGCGGCGCTGCCCCCCGATCCGGACGCGGCGGTCGAGCGGGCACAGACCGAGAGCCCCGACATCCAGCTCGCCGTTGCCGATGTCGATACCTCCCGCGCCGAGCTGCGGGCCTCGAAGGCAGGCTTCTATCCGAGCCTGAACGTCGAGGTCAGCGGTTCGATGAACGAGGACATCGACGGCGTCGAGGGGCATGACGCCGATTTCCAGGCGCTCCTCGTGATGCGCTACAACCTGTTCCGCGGTTTCATCGACCGCAACCGGCAGCGCGAGGCGGCGGCCCGCCTGTCGCAGACCCAGGCGCGGCTCAACCGGCTCCGTCTCGAGGTCGCCGAAGAGACCCGGCAGTCGTGGAGCGCATACCAGCGCGCCCTGGCGCGGGTCGAGGTGCTGGACGGCCAGACGCTTTCCAACAGCCAGGTTCTCTCGACCTATCGGCAGGAGTTCGATATCGGCCAGCGCGACCTGCTGGACCTGCTGGATTCCGAGAACGAACTGTTCCAGTCGCGGACCCGCCACGTCACCAGCCGCTACGCCGCGCTGTTCGCCCAGTTCCGTCTGCTTGCCAGCATGGGCGTGCTGATGGACGCGCTCGGCGTCGAGGTGCCGCAATCGACGGTGGCCAACGCGCGGAGCTCGACCTGGTCGCTGCCGGACTAGGCAGCGGCGCAGCCGCCAGCCGGCGGTCTCAGCCGGCCGGGCGGTAGCGCCACCAGCCGTTTTCGTTGACCGAGTAGATCGGCCGGTAGTGGCGGATCCGTCCGGCTTCCACGACCATCGAGATCTGGTTGTCGAGGACGTAGATCTTGTCGCCCTCCCGCACCGTCAGCACGGCATGCGGAATCCCGAGGTTGAGGTCCTGCAGGACGACGATCCGGAGGTCGTCCGCCGGCACGCCGATGGCGCGCAGCGAGAAATACTTGGCAATCGCATAATCCTCGCAATCGCCGAAGCGTCGGAAGAACTCGTCGGGCGAGGCCCAGTAATCCTTCACGCCCCAGTTGATCGGGTCGAGGATGTAGCGATAGCGGTTCATGAAATCGTTGACCGCCTCGAGCTGGCGCAGCCGCGGCTTCCCGGCGACGTCGCGGATCAGCGCCTGCCAGCGTTCGTAGTGGCAGCGGTTGAAGGTCGGGTCGTCGCAGCTTCCGGCCCTGTCCTTGCGGGCCTCGAAATAGCGCTCGATGGCGCCGGTCCAGCGCGGGAACGGCTTCAGCCCCTGATGCGCGGTGGCGCGGCTGCCGAACAGGATCGTCGTGTCGCCGGTGCCGGTCGCACCGGCGGCCGCGCCGACGGTTCCGACCGCCGTGCCGGCGGCGAGCAGGCCGGCGAATGCCAGCGCCCGGAGGCGGGCGGCTCCCCGCCCTCTCGCCATGTTGATCCCCTGTCGCCGCATTAAGTCACTCTTAACCCTGACAATGGCACCTTCCGGTCGATATGACCGATCGAAATCCCGCCCCGATGACCATGCGCCGCAACCGGTTAACGCAAGTTTATCGCCGCCTCGCCGGCTGCCCCATGCCTGTGCCGGGGCGCCGATGATCGGCGATCTCGCCGGCGCCGCCGGCCACACGCCGGCCCGCCTCGAGGGCCGCCTGCCGCTGATCGGCGGGCTGATCCTGATCGCGGCCGTCCTGGTCGGGGCCTTCTTCTCCTGGCGTTTCGTCGAATCCGAACGGGCCCGCGAGCTGCAGCAATGGCAGGTCCGCCTCGGCCTCGTTGCCGACAGTCGCGCCGCCGCGGTCGAGCAATGGCTCGACGACCGCCGCGGCACGCTCCGCGACCTGGTCGAGAATGCCTCCGTCCAGCTCTACCTGACCGAGCTCTCGCTCGCCCGCGACGGCGGCGGTCGGGCAGGTGGCGCGGGCGCCGAATCCGAGTATCTCGCCAACCTTCTCGAGGTCGTGGCCGAACGCGACGGCTATACCGCGCCGGTCGTCGGCCCGCGCGTCAACGCCAATGTCGCCCGCGTCGGCCAGGCCGGCCTCGGGCTCACCGACGCCGACGGCAACCTGCTGGTCGCGACCCGCGACATGCCGCCGATGACCACGGCGCTGCGCGAGGCGATGGCGCGGGCTGCGGGCGGCGAGGCGGCCTTCGTCGATATTCACGAGAATGCCGCCGGCAATCTTTCGCTGGGCTTCGTGCTGCCGGTCTTCGCCGTGCAGGAATCAGCGGCGGGCAGCCGCGTCGTCGGCTTTGCCGTCGGCCTTCGGCTGCTCGGCGACGGCTTCTTCCGGCTGCTCGACCAGCCCGGCGAGACCGCGGAAAGCGCCGAGACCTTCCTGGTCCGGAAGGACGGCGCGATGATCGTCTACCTGACGCCGCTGCGCGACGGGACGCCGGCGATGAAGCGACGGCTCGCCGCCGACAGCGCCGATCTCGCGGCCGCGCGGCTGGTCGCCGACAGGGGCGGCTTCACCCTGACCCGCCGCTACGACGGCACGCCGGTCCTGGCGACCGGCCGGGCGCTGGCCGGGGCGCCCTGGTATCTCGTCCGCATGATCGCCCGTGACGAGGCGCTGGCCGCGGTCGAGCAGCGTCTCGACACGATCCTGATCGTGCTGTTCGCCAGCATCATCGGCGTCGCCATCGCGATCTTCGCGGTCTGGCGCCATGGCAGTTCGGTGCGCGCCCACGCCATGGCCGGCGATTACCGGGCGATGGCCGAACGGCTCGAGGAATACAGCGACTTCCTGCGCATCGTCACCGACCGCCAGCCGACCGCCATTGCCGTGGTCGATGGCGAGGACCGCTTCACCTTCGCCAATGCCGGGGCCGCCGCCGGGGCCGGAATCGGCCAGGAAGACATGATCGGCATGCGGCTGCGCCAGGTCATCGGCCCGGTCATGGCCAGGGACATCGAGGAAACCAACGCTGCCGTGCGCGGCGACGGGCACGCACGCACGGTGACCCGACGGATCGCCGCCGAGGAGAACGACGACGGTTCCGGCGAGCGCATCGTCCTGCGCGAACACCGGCCGCTCGGCGAGAGCGCTCAGAAGCGCGGCCGGATCCTGATCGTCGAGCACGACATCACCGAACTGGTTGTCGAGCGCGAGCGGCGCGAGCAGGTCATGCGCGATCTTGTCTCGACACTGGTCACGCTGGTCGATCGCCGCGATCCCTTCTCGGCGGACCAGTCGCGCCGGGTGGTCGAGGTCGCCGCCGCGATCGCCACCGAACTCGAGGTCGACGAAACAACCGCGCAGACGATCGACATCGCGGCCCGCCTGATGAATCTCGGCAAGCTGCTGGTGCCGAGCAACCTGCTGACCAAGCTCGGTGCCCTGGACGACGACGAGAAGCAGCTGATCCGGGACAGCATCCTGCAGACCGGAGACCTGCTGGCCGGTCTCGACTTCCGTCTGCCGGTGGTGGAAACGCTTCGCGAAGTGCAGGAACACTGGGACGGGACCGGGTACCCGAACGGCCGGGAGGGCGAGCGGATCCTGATCGCCGCGCGAATCATCGCAGTCGCCAATGCCTTCGTCGGCATGGTAAGCCCGCGGGCCTATCGCTCGGGCATGGATTTCTCGACCGCTTGCGACGTGCTGTCGGCCAATGGCGGCCGACGCTTCGACCGCCGGGTCGTCAGTGCGCTTGTCTACGTGCTGGAAAACCGCGGCGGGCGCGAGCGCTGGGCCTATTTCTCCGAGCCGCCGAAGCTGATCGCCCACCTTCCGGAATAGGACTTGCCGGTTTGACGGCGCAGTTCCGCGTCGCTTCCGGGCGAGGTCCGCTCAGGTGGCGCCGGGCAGGGCAGCCGGGCCGGTCAGCACAAGCTTGATCAGCTCCGCCTGGCGGTTCGTATCGGTCTTGCGGAAGATCTGCCGGAGCTGGGAGCGTACGGTGTGCTGGCTCAGGCCGAGGTCGCCGGCGATCGTCTCCAGCGTCGCGCCGTTGGCCAACAGGGCGGTCAGCCGGGCTTCGGCCGGTGTCAGCCCATGGAGCCGGGCGAGCGCGTCGGTCGAGAGCGAAGGCGGTGCCGAGGGATCGGCAAGGAAGATCACGGCGCCGCCCTCGGCGCGCTCGTGCAGCGGGGCGACGAGGGCCGAGATCGCTCCCTCCGTCCGATGGCGCTGCAGCCCGATGGTGCAACCGAGTTCGGCATCGGCGACCCCGTCGAGGGTGGCGCGCACAAGCTGGTCGAAGGCATGGCGGTCGGCCGCGTGGCTGGCCCGGCAGATCCCGTCCCGGTCGATGGTCAGGCCGGTCGAGGCGTCGAGCAGCGCCCGCGCCCTTTCATTGGCAAGGCGAACCCGGCGCATCCGGTCGATGATGACGATCCCGAGCGGCAGGCGGTCGAGCAGCGCGGCGACCGGTGATTCCGGTGCGAGCGGCGGCAGGCCGGTGCGGGACAGCCGGCTGCGGTTGCGAACCACGGCGCTGATCAGCGTACGGGCCAGCAGTGCCTCGTCGATCCGGGGCGTGTCGAACACGTCCTCGAAGCCGTGCTCCAGCAGAGAATAGCGGACCGTCTCGTCGAGCCGCCGCGGGACATAGGCAATGACCGGCCGGGTGTCGCCCGCGCCGGCGGCGGCGACCATCGTGGCGAGATGCGACGCCTCGTAGCCGTCGATGTCGATGATCACGACGTCGGCCGGCGCCTCCGCCTGCAGTCGGCGGACCGAAACCGGATCGATTGCGGAGCCGGTGCGGAAGCTCGGCCGGCGGATCCGGCCGATGGCGCGCCGGAGCATGGCCAGGCGATCCCCATGGGCGCTGACCACGAGAATCGCGGCCTTGTCGATTTCAAGAATTCTCGGCTGCATCGCGAAGGCGGTCGGGATTGCGCCCGCCAATTGCCTGTCCAGCAGCATCCATACACTCCCCACGCCGTCCGCGACAAGCGCGTGACTCCGCCCCCGAAGCGGGGGCTCCTCCGTTCCTAACGGAATAACGCCGCAGATTTTAAGGAAATGTGAAGGCCGGTCACCGGGCGGCGATCTTTGCGCGCAGCGCCGACCGGGGGTATCGTGGCGAACCGGAAGTCGACAAGGAGCGGAGCCGAATGGCACGGCCTCGGAAATACGACGACGCGGATGTTCTGGACAGGGCGGTGGAGGTCTTCTGGCTGAAGGGCTTTGCCGCGACCTCGATCCAGGACCTGGTCGAAGCCACGGGGCTCAACCGCGGCAGCCTCTACAATGCCTATGGCGACAAGGCCGGCCTGTTCGCCGCGGCCATCGAACGCTATGGCAGCCTGTCGCCGCTGCGGGCGATGGTGAAGCACCAGAACGACGCACCGCCCCGGCAGTCGATCGAACGCCTGTTTCGCGATCTGGTGGCGATTGCCGGCGCCGATCGGGCCCATCGTGGCTGTCTGCTGACCAATACCGCGACCGAGCTCTGCGCCCTGGATCGTGACATGCAACAGCGCATCGCCGAGAATTTCGGTGACGCCGAGGATGCGCTTTGCCGGCTTGTCGAGCGGGGCCAGGCGGCCGGCGTCATCGCGGCCGGGAGGCCGCCGCGGGCGCTCGCCCGAGGCCTTCTGGCCACCATGCAGGGGCTCTGGGTGATGTCCAAGGTCGATCCCGAGCCGGAGCGGCTTCGCGACATCGCCGATGCCGGCCTGGCGATGCTCGACGCGCCGCCCTGCCGCAGGGTGGCCGCACCGGACGAACGAATGGAAGAGGAGCGTATATCATGAACGAGATGTCGAGCGGCACGGCGCCGGGCTTCGCGAAGCACCCGGGCTATGTGCTGGAGGTGCTGTCGACGCCGAAGCGCGTCCGCGTCGTTTTCGGCGGCGAGACGCTCGCCGACACGACCGCCGCGCTGATCGTTCGCGAGAGTGGTCACATGCCGGTCTACTATCTGCCGCGTGCCGATATCCGGCTCGACCTGCTGACCGCGACCGATCATTCCAGCTACTGCCCGTTCAAGGGCACCGCCGCCTACTGGTCGATCGCCGCCGGCGACAAGGTGGCGGAAAACGCGGTCTGGTCCTACCCGTCGCCCTACCGGGAAGCGGGGGCGCTGAAGGACCATATGGCGTTCTACTGGAACCGGGTCGATCACTGGTACGAGGAGGACGAGGAGGTCCTCAAGCATCCGCGCGATCCGAAGGTTCGCGTCGACGTCCTGTCGAGCCGCCGAGAGGTCTCGGTCCGGCTGGAGGGCGAGCTTGTCGCGAAGAGCAGTAATGCGCTTTTCGTGTTCGAAACCGGCATGCCCGTGCGCTATTATCTGCCCGCGGAAGACGTCCGGATGGACCTGCTGCGCCCGGTCGAGACCAGTTCGATCTGCCCGTACAAGGGCAAGGCGCGCTATTGGCAGGCGGAACTGGGCGGGAAGGTCTTCGACGATATCGCCTGGGCTTATCCCGACCCGTTCGACGAGGTTCGACGGATCCGCGACCGTATCGCCTTTTTCGACGAGCGGGTCGACGAGGTGTTCGTCGATGGAATCGCGCAGGCACGACCGAAAACGCAGTGGTCGGCCTGATCGATGCCGTTCACGCACGCACCGTCGGTGAAGGCGGGATGACAACCGATGAAGTGGGGAGTGAACTGAGTTGCGGAATGTTGCCGAACTTATGGATGGCTACCGGTCTTTCCTGAAAGAGCGCTATCCGGCCGACGCGGAACTGTACCGATCGCTCGCCGACAACGGACAGTCGCCTCAGACGATGGTCATTGCCTGTTGTGACAGCCGGTCCGACCCGGCGACAGTGTTCAACGCGGGCCCCGGCCAGATCTTCGTGGTCCGGAACGTCGCCAACCTGGTGCCCCCGTGGGAGCCCGGCGGCGAATTCCACGGCACCAGCGCGGCGATCGAATTCGCCGTCACGGTTCTCAAGGTCCGCAATATCGTGGTCATGGGCCATGCGCGCTGCGGCGGCATCTCGGCCTTCCTTGAAGGCCTGCTCAAGGATCAGCCGCCCGAGACCTTCGTCAGCAAGTGGATTTCTCTGCTCGAGCCGGCGCAGGCCGAACTTGACCGCCTCGGTTCCGACGCGAGCGCCGATGAGCGGCAGGAGGCGATGGAATATGCCGGCATCCGCCGTTCGCTCGACAACCTGCTGTCCTTTCCCTTCGTGAAGGAGCGCGTCGACACCGGCAAGCTCGAGCTGCACGGCGCCTATTTCGCCATCGCCACCGGCGTCCTGAAGTATCTCGACAAGAGCGACGGCAGGTTCTACCCGGCCGTCTGATGATCGCCGCCGCCGTGCGACAGGCGGGTCCGGTCGGACCCGCCCGCCGTTCGGCGGCGCGCGCCGGCGCCTACTTCACCCGTTCGATGATCATCGCGATGCCCTGGCCGACACCGATGCACATGGTGCAGAGCGCGTAGCGGCCGTCGATCGTCTCGAGCTGGTTCAACGCCGTGGCGACGAGGCGGGCGCCGGACATGCCGAGCGGATGGCCAAGCGCGATCGCCCCGCCGTTCGGGTTGACCGCCTCCTCGGTGTCGGAGAGGCCGAGATCGCGGGTCACCGCGAGGGCCTGCGCGGCGAAGGCCTCGTTGAGTTCGATCACGTCCATGTCGGTGATCGAAAGGCCGGCGAGTTCCAGCACCTTGCGGCTCGCCGGGGCAGGGCCCATGCCCATGATCCGGGGCGGCACGCCGGCGGTCGCCGTGGCGACGACGCGACCCCGCGGCGTCAGGCCATGGCGCTCGAGCGCCGCCTTCGAGGCGACGATCAACGCCGCGGCGCCGTCGTTGACGCCGGAGGCGTTGCCTGCCGTCACCGTGCCTTCGGCGCGGAACGGGGTGCGCAGGCGGGCGAGGCCCTCGAGCGTGGTGTCGGCGCGCGGATGCTCGTCCTGGCGCACGACGATCGGGTCGCCCTTGCGCTGCGGGATCGACACCTCGACGATCTCGCGATCGAAGAAGCCGTTCTTCTGGGCAGCGACGGCGCGCTGCTGGCTGCGCAGCGCGAAAGCGTCCTGGTCCTCGCGGCGAACCTGGAACTCGGCGGCGACATTCTCGGCCGTTTCCGGCATCGAGTCGGTACCGTATGCCTTGTCCATCAGCTTGTTGACGAAGCGCCAGCCGATCGTGGTGTCGTAGATCTCGGTGCTGCGGGAATAGGCGCTGTTCGACTTGGCCATGACGAAGGGCGCACGGGTCATGCTCTCGACCCCGCCGGCGATGACCAGCTGCTGCTCGCCCGTCTTGATGGCGCGTGCCGCGACGTTCACCGCATCGAGGCCGGAGCCGCAGAGCCGGTTGATGGTCGCGCCGGGGACCGAGTCGGGCAGCCCGGCCAGCAGCAGGGCCATGCGCGCGACATTGCGGTTGTCTTCGCCCGCCTGGTTGGCGCAGCCGTAGATCACGTCATCGACCGCCGCCCAGTCGACATCCTTGTTCCGCTCGATCAGCGCCTGGATCGGCCGGGCGCCCAGATCGTCGGTCCGGACCTCTGCCAGGGCACCGCCGTAGCGGCCGATCGGCGTGCGCACGGCATCGCAGATAAAGGCGTCGCTCATCTCGTTCTCATCTCCTCAGGAATATCTGTCGCGGCGGGCGCCGCTGACGCAACATTCCGTCTCCATAACATGCTGCAGACGCGTTGTCGCCTGTGTCCCCTGTTGCGCATGGCGCCCCGAAGCCCGACAATCGCAATCGACGCCGCCCCTCCGGAGCCGCCATGCATTTCCTGTCCGAGATCGCGCTCATCGCCCTGGTCGCATTGCTGCTCGGCCTGGTCATGACGCGAATGCGGCAGCCATCGCTGGTCGGCTATATCCTCGCCGGCGTCGTCCTCGGCATTTTCATGCCGCGGATATCAGAAAATCGGGAAGTGATCTCGCTGCTCGCCGAGCTCGGCGTGCTGATGCTGCTGTTCCTGATCGGCATGGAGCTTTCGCTGCGCTCCTTCATGCGGGTCTGGCGGGTCTCCGTGATCACCATGGTGCTCCAGGTTGCGCTCTCGCTTGCCGTGATGTGGCTGCTTTCCTATGCCCTCGGCTGGCCGGGCGAGCTGGCGATACTGCTCGGCTTTGCCATCGCGCTTTCCTCGACCGCGGTCGCGATCAAGATTCTCGAGGATGTCGGCGAGTTGCGGAGCGATGTCGGCCAGGTTGCCGTCGGCGTCCTCGTCGCCCAGGATCTGGCCGTCGTGCCGATGCTTCTGATCGTCAGCAGCCTCGGCGGGGGCGGTTCGGGAATCGTCGGATCGGCCGCGATGATCCTGCTCGCGGTCGGCCTGCTCGTTGCCTTGGTCGTCCTGCTGAGCCGGCGCCAGAGCGTCCGGCTGCCGTTCGGCGAATGGCTGGGCGACCACCACGACCTGACGCCGATGACCGGGCTCGCGCTCTGCTTCGGCGCGGCCGCGCTTTCTGGTGTCCTCGGCCTCACGCCCTCCTACGGTGCTTTCCTTGCCGGACTCGTGCTCGGCAACACGCGGGAGCGGAAGGGCATGATGGAGGCGATGATGCCGATCCAGGCGGTCCTGATGATGGTCTTCTTCCTGTCCGTCGGGCTGCTCGTCGACATTCCCTTCGTTATCGAGAATATCGGCACCGTGCTGCTCCTGCTGGCGATCGTGACGGTGGTCAAGACGGTCGCCAACGTCTGCATCCTGCGGCTGACCGGGGAGCCGTGGCCGCGCTCCTTCAAGGCTGGCACGGTGCTCGGCCAGATCGGCGAATTTTCCTTCGTGCTGATGGCGGCCGGAGCGACCGCCGGCATCGTCGACGATTACGCCCGCCGCCTGATGGTGTCGCTGATCGTCTTCTCGCTCGCGGTCTCGCCGCTATGGCTGCTGACCTCGCGCCGGCTGGAGGAGGTGCGCTGGCGGAGGATCGCCAATTTCCGGCATCTCTGGGCGCAACTCTATGGCCGGGAAACCCAGGCCGTGGTCTCGGTGTCAAGCCGGGCCGTCGCCTCCACGGCCCGCATCACGCTTGCCTTCCGGGGCCAGACCGGCCCGGCTGCGGACGACGATGACCGGGATCCGGCGGCGGACGAGGCCGTCATCATCGATGTCGACGCGGAAGCGGGCGCGGGCCGACCGGACGTCGCCGACGACGGCCCGGACGCGGCGATGCCGGTGGCGAAACCGGCGCCGAAGAAACGCAAACTGGTCCGGAAGCGGAAGCCCGCCGCCGCCGAGGCAGCTGTGCCCGCCCCGGTGCGGAAGCAGGTGAAGCGCAGCAAGCCGGCCCCGTCGGCGCAGGCGAAGAAGCCGGCGGCGGCCCTGCCGGCGGCAAGGACGACCTCCGAGCCGGAGAAGAAATCGGCGACGCCGGACAAGCCTGCGAGCGGCGAATTCGACGCCGACGACTAGTCAGTCGTCCGGTCACGAACCCGCGTTAACGACCGTCGTGGTCGTCGCCGTGATGGTTGCCGGCGATATCGTGATGGACGTTGCCCGGCCGTGTATCGCCGGGCGTCGACCGCTCGCGCCCCAGCGGGTCGCGGCCGGTCTGGCGCACCACGTCGCTGTAGGATCGAACCGGTCGATCCAGGTAGGGGCTGCCGGCGAGGGTCATCGGATTTTCCCGTTCATCATCACGAGACAACAACTGGGGCCCCAAACCGTTCCTCGCAAGGCGCATTCGCGGCCGCGGTGATACTGATCACAGGCTTTCCCGGGCGGCTACATCCGGTCCGGAATCTCGAGTCCGAGGATCGTCAGGGCGAGCGCGATCTGGGCCAGCGTCACCTCCGCGAGTCGGAGCCGGGCGCCGCGGCGGACGAGGTCCTGTTCGCTCAGGATATGGCAATCGTGATAGAAGCGATTGAAGGCCTGCGCGACATTGTAGACATGCTCGCAGAGGATATGCGGCTGGTAGCGTTCGTAGGCACCGCGAACGGCTTCCGGGAGGGCCGCGAGCGTCAGCATCAGGTCGCGTTCGGCATCGGTTTCCGGGGCCAGCCCACCGGCGGCGAAACCCTGGTCGGCCGCCTTGCGGAGCAGCGAACGCAGGCGCACGGCGGCATAGAGCAGGTACGGGCCGGTCCGGCCCTCGAAGCGGGTGAAGCGCTCCAGGTCGAAGACGTAGTTGGAATGACGCTGGTTCTGCAGGTCGGCGAACTTGATCGCGGCGATGCCGACGTTGCGCGCGATCGCGGCCCGCTCGGCTTCCGAGAGTTCCTGCGCCAGGCCGGCTTCCGAGAGCCGCTTGCCGGCCTCCTCGGTCGCCATGGCAATCAGTTCGGACAGCCGGACGACGCCGCCCGCGCGGGTCCGGAAGGGCTTGCCGTCGGTCCCGTTCACGGTGCCGAAGCCGACATGTTCGAGGGCGACGTCGTCGCGGACCAGGCCGGCGAGGCGGGCGGTGCGGAAGACCTGCTCGAAATGCAGGCTCTGGCGGCCGTCGACGACATAGACGATGGCATCCGGATCCTGGCGCTCGACGCGGTTGACGATGGTCGCGAGATCGGTGGTCGAATACATCACGCCGCCGTCGGACTTGAGCAGCACGAGCGGCGGCATCTCGGCCTTGTCGTCGGGGCGGGCGACACGGACGATCAGCGCCCCCTCGCTCGGCTCCGCGATCCCGGCATCGGTCATCCGCTGGATCATCGGATCGATCAGGTCGTGGACGCAGGCCTCTCCATCCCACAGGTCGAAGCGAACGCCAAGGGCCTCGAAATCGGCGCGCATCGCCTCGACCGAAACCGCCACCATGCGCTCCCACAGGGCGCGGTAGCCCGGCCGGCCGCGCTGCAGCTCGAAGGTCGCCTGGCGGGCCGCGGCAAGTGCCTCGTCATCCTCCTTGGTGCGCGCGGAAGCACGCGGGTAGAGCTCCTGGAGATCGTCGATCGAGACCGGCGAGGCATCCGGATAGGGGCCGTCATAGGCGGCGTCGAAATAGGGCAGCTCCGGCGCGTCGCGGGCGATTTCCGCGATCAGCATGCCCATCGGCAGACCCCAGTCGCCGAGATGGACATCGCTGGTCACGCGGTCGCCGACCTGGCGACAGAGCCGCTGCAGGCAGTCGCCGATGATCGAGGCGCGCAGATGGCCGACATGCATCGCCTTGGCGACATTCGGGCCGCCGAAATCGAGCACGACCGTGCGCGGCGCATGGCCGATGCGACAGCCGGTTGCCGGGTCGTCGAACAGGGCCGTCACGCGGTCCACCAGGAAATCGTCGGCGAGCGAGAAGTTCACGAAGCCCGGCCCGGCGATCGAGAGGTCGCGGAAGCGGCCGTCGCGGGCCAGCCGCTCGACCACCGCGTCGGCGATCTGGCGCGGCGGGCGCTTGGCGGACTTGGCGGCGGCGAGTGCCCCGTTGCATTGGAATTGCCCGAGCTCGGGTCGCTGCGACGGCGCCACCTGGCCGAAGGCGGGATCGAGGTCGAGAGCGCCGAAATGGGCGCCAACGAGGGCGGACAATTCGTCTCGGAGCGATTGATCGAGTGACATGGGGCGATTCGGGGTTGTTACCGGGGCACGGGCGACCGATATGCTGTCGGGCCGCGCCCTTACTTAGTCGATCCGGTCGCGGCGGCACAAGGGGCGCGAGGATTCGCGGCGCTCCCGCGCCAGCCGCGCGTCGACAACGGCGCACGCCGTGCCACCACGCGGTCGATTTCAGCCCTCGAATCCTTGACTCACACGCCGGGTGTGACTAAATGCGGCCCATTCTGGTTGTTAGCACTCGACCGTGTTGAGTGCTAACAGAGGGTCCATCCACCCGTAACCATCGAATTGGAGAGGGAAAGAATGAAATTCCGTCCGTTGCATGACCGTGTACTGGTCAAGCGCACCGATGCCGAGGAAAAGACCTCCGGCGGCATCATTATCCCCGATAGCGCGCAGGAAAAGCCGATGCAGGGCGAGGTCATCGCTGCTGGTTCCGGCGTCCGCAACGAAACCGGGAAGCTCACCCCGCTCGATGTGAAGAAGGGCGACCGCGTGCTCTTCGGCAAGTGGTCGGGGACCGAGGTCAAGATCGACGGCACCGAGCTGCTGATCATGAAGGAATCCGACATCATGGGTATCGTCGAGTAACGCTGCCGCACGGCAAGACGTAACTCCCCCCATCAAACAATTGTCATTGGAGAAGCAAGCAAATGGCTGCCAAAGACGTTAAATTCGGCCAGGACGCCCGCGCGCGCATGCTGAAAGGTGTCGACATTCTTGCCGACGCCGTGAAGGTGACGCTGGGTCCGAAGGGCCGCAACGTGGTGCTCGACAAGTCGTTCGGCGCGCCGCGCATCACCAAGGATGGCGTGACCGTCGCCAAGGAAATCGAACTCAAGGACAAGTTCGAGAACATGGGCGCGCAGATGGTGCGCGAGGTCGCCTCGAAGACCAACGACATCGCCGGCGACGGCACCACGACCGCGACCGTTCTCGCCCAGGCGATCGTCCGCGAGGGTCTGAAGGCGGTTGCCGCCGGCATGAACCCGATGGATCTCCGTCGCGGTGTCGACCAAGCGACCATCAAGGTCGTCGAGCAGCTCCGCAAGATCTCCAAGAAGGTTTCCGGCCCGGCCGAGATTGCCCAGGTCGGCACCATCTCGGCGAACGGCGAGAAGGAAATCGGCGAGATCATCTCGCGGGCCATGCAGAAGGTCGGCAACGAGGGCGTGATCACGGTCGAGGAGGCCAAGGGCCTCGAGACCGAGCTCGAAGTCGTCGAGGGCATGCAGTTCGACCGCGGCTACCTGTCGCCGTACTTCATCACCAACGGCGACAAGATGATCGCCGAGCTGGATAACCCCTACATCCTGCTGCACGAGAAGAAGCTGTCCGGCCTGCAGTCGATGCTGCCGCTTCTCGAGGCCGTGGTGCAGACCGGCAAGCCGCTGCTCATCATCGCCGAGGACGTCGAGGGCGAGGCCCTGGCCACGCTCGTCGTCAACCGTCTCCGTGGCGGCCTCAAGGTCGCGGCCGTCAAGGCCCCCGGCTTCGGCGATCGCCGCAAGGCCATGCTCGAGGACATCGCGATCCTGACCGGCGGTCAGGTGATTTCCGAAGACCTCGGCATCAAGCTCGAGAATGTCACGATCGACATGCTCGGCCGCGCCAAGGCGGTGACGATCACCAAGGAAGAGACCACGATCGTCGACGGTTCCGGCAAGAAGGCCGACATCAAGGGCCGTTGCCAGCAGATCCGTCGCCAGGCGGAAGAGACCACGTCCGACTATGACCGCGAGAAGCTGCAGGAGCGGCTGGCGAAGCTCGCCGGCGGCGTTGCGGTGATCAAGGTCGGCGGCGCCACCGAGGTCGAGGTGAAGGAGCGCAAGGACCGCGTCGATGACGCGCTTCACGCGACCCGCGCCGCGGTCGAGGAAGGCATCGTCCCGGGTGGCGGTGTCGCCCTGCTCTACGCGACCCGTGCGCTCAAGGATCTCAAGGGCGATAATGCCGACCAGCAGACGGGCATCGACATCGTTCGTCGCGCCCTGCAGGTCCCGGTTCGCCAGATCGCCGAGAACGCCGGCGTCGACGGCGCCGTGGTTGCCGGCAAGCTGCTTGAGCAGAAGGACGTCAATCGCGGCTTCAACGCCCAGACCGAAGAGTATGTGGACATGCTGAAGGCCGGGATCATCGATCCGGCCAAGGTCGTCCGCGCCGCGCTCGAGGATGCCTCCTCGGTCGCCGGTCTGCTGATCACCACCGAAGCGATGGTCGCCGAGCGTCCGGAGCCCAAGGAATCCGGCCCGGCCATGCCCGACATGGGCGGCATGGGCGGTGGCATGGGCTTCTAAGGAAGCCGATACCGCGTCGCAAGACAGGGAAAGGGCCGCGGATCACTCCGCGGCCCTTTTTCGTTGCCCGCCCGGCGCGACGTCCGCCCGGCGCCGGATCGGGTCGGCTCAGATCAGGTTGGCACCGGCCTGTTCGTCGCTGCCGTTCTCGGTCTTGCCCGAACCGCCACCCGACTGCTCGGCACGCTTCGAGGGACGGAGCGAGGCCTGCTCGTCCTTCGCGGTACTGCCATTGTCATCGGCCGCCTTCGAATCCTTCGCCGCCGTTTTCGACGCCGCCGCGCCGACCACCTCGACCTCGCCGGCGATCTGGCCGCCCGGCTCGATGGTGATCTCGCCGTAGCGGATCGTTCCGCGCACCCGGCCGGTGGAGCGGATCACGAGTTTCTGGCGCGCCGTCAGGCTGCCCTCGAACAGGCCGGAAATATCGGCAGTGTCGATCTCGACGGTGCCGTTGAAGATGCCGCTCTCGGCGATCTCGATGATCCGGCTGTCCATCGAGGCCTCGACGCGGCCCTCGACGATCAGCCTGTCGCAGGACGTGATCTCGCCTTTCAGATGGATGTCCGGCCCGACGATCAGCTTGCTGCCGGCAGCATCCGAGGCCTGCGGGGTGCTTTCCCCGGAAGCCGCCGAAGACCCGACGGGGGTCGGCGCCGCCACGCCGGGGCGACTGGGCACGCTTTCCCGCGGCCGCGCGGCCGGCACGTCGGGGTGATAGGGAGTGTTGCGTTGCGGCGTGACCATGCTATTTCCTTCCTTCTCGAGCCCTTGGGCTGACTCGGCATTGCGATGCGGCGGACGAGGTGTCAATGCAGCCGGTTTGGCCGTCGCCTTCTCGCCCTCGGGGGTTTTGCGTCGAAACATTGCGGACTCCGTGCTGCGGATGGCGATCAAAGAATCACATCCGACGAGAATATCCAAATGGTGGTGACTGAAATGGGCCAAATCTACGGCGATCATGTGGCGGTCCGGAAAAATTCCGCACTCGGGACAAGGGCTTGGTGGGCGCGATGACGGGCTTGAGAAAATTCGGCGCAGTCGTCCTGCTGGTCGTCGGCCTGACCGTCTATGCGCTTTTGGTGATGCGATTCGCGATCGACTGGCTGCCCGAGCACTGGGCGCTCCAGGGGCTCTTCTACGCGGTTGCCGGAATCGTCTGGATCTTCCCTGCCCGCCGGGTCATGCGCTGGATGATGTAGCCGCCCGCGCGTCTCGCTTTCGTTTCGCGTCGCCGACCCTCAGGGTCGGCTGGCCGTCGGCCGCATCGTCACAGATTGATCGATGATCCGGAGTGTTTCCGACCATTCGAGATAATGTGCCGCCTCGTCGCGGCGGATCCAGGCGACCGCGTCGGCGTCGCTGTCGGCCCGCGCCTCGCCGGAGACCCATTCGGCCACGAAATCGAGCAGCGTGTAGTGGTAGCGGACCCGGCCGTTCGCGTCCGGGACGATCGCATCGACGATATCGACGAGGCCGAGGATCCGGCATTCGACGCCGGTTTCCTCCCGGACCTCGCGAAGCGCCGCCTCGACGGTCGTCTCGCCGAGTTCCTGCAGCCCGCCCGGCAGGCTCCACTGGCCGGCCCTGGGCGGCTTGCCGCGCCGGACCAGAAGCAGCCGGTCGCCCTGCCAGAGCACGACGCCGACACCGATCATCGGCCGTGCCGGGTATTCGCGGCTTGCTTCCATGGCGAGCCTCGTCCGCCGCGCCCTCAGGCTGCGGCGCGTGCCGCCTGCATGGCCTGCCATACGACCTCCGCCGTCGCCGGCATGTCGATCCGCTCCACGCCAAGCTCGGCCAGCGCATCGAAGACGGCGTTCATCACCGCCGGCGGCCCGGCGATGGTGCCGGCCTCGCCGACCCCCTTCACGCCGAGCGGATTGGTCTTGCAGGGCACCTCGATCGTCGAGAAGTCGAACGGCGGCAGGTTGTCGGCCCGGGCGAGGCAATAGTCCATCAGCGAGCCGCTGAGCAACTGGCCGTTCTCGTCGTAGACGGTGTGTTCGAGCAGCGCCTGCCCGATGCCCTGGGCAACCCCGCCGATCACCTGTCCCTCGACGATCTGCGGGTTCAGGATGGTGCCGAAATCGTCGACCATGGCGTAGGAGACGACGGCGACGGTCCCGGTCGCCTCGTCGATCTCGACTTCGCAGACATGGCAGCCGTTCGGGAAGGTGAAGACCGGCACCGTATGGCTGCCCCTGGTATCGAGACCGTTGTCGCCGGTCTCCTCGTGGCCGTCGACCGCGCCGATCTCGCGCGCCCGGGCGGCCAGTTCGAGGATGCCGATGCGGCGGTCGGTGCCGACGATGCTGAATTCCCCGCTCTGATTGTCGAACTCGATGTCGTCGAGCGCGGTTTCGAGGACCTGCCCGGCGTAGAGCCGACCCTTCTCGATGATCCGGTCGCCGGCATTCAGGATCGCCGCGCCCTGGGTCGTCAGCGACCGCGAACCGCCGGTGCCGCCGCCGCTCGGGATGCGGTCGGTATCGCCCTCGATCACGCGGATCCGGTCGTGCGGCAGGCCGAGCTTCTCGGCCATGATCTGGGTATAGGCGGTGGCGTGGCCCTGGCCGCCGGACTGGGTGCCGACGAGCAGCGATACCGTGCCGTCGGTCTCGAAGCGGACATCGGCGCCTTCTGTCGGGTTGCCGCCGGTCGCCTCGATGAAATAGGAGATGCCGAAGCCGCGGCGCTTGCCCTGCTTCGCCGAGGCCGCCTTGCGGGCCGGGAAGCCGGCATAGTCCGCCTTCTCCAGGCAGGCATCGAAGAGCCGGCGGAACTCGCCGCTGTCATAGACCTCGCCGGCGCCGTTGGTGTAGGGCATCTCTTCCGGGCTCACGAAATTCCGCCGCCGGATCTCGACCGGGCCGATGCCGGTCTCGCGACCCGCCTTGTCGATCAGCCGCTCCATCATGTAGATCGCTTCCGGCCGGCCGGCCCCGCGATAAGCGTCGACCGGGACGGTGTTGGTGAAGACCCCCTTGACGTTGAAATGCAGGGCCGGGATCCGGTAGGCGCCGGTCAGCACCTTGGCAGTGGCCATCGACGGGATCAGCGGCCCGAAACTCGAATGATAGGCGCCGAGATCGGCCAGCGTGCGGACGCGCAGGCCGAGCGCCCGGTGGTCGCCATCAAGTGCGAGTTCGGCGACGGTCACGTGATCGCGGCCCTGGCTGTCCGAAAGGAAGCTCTCGGTCCGCTCGTTGACCCACTTGACCGGCCGGGCGAGCTTGCGGGCGGCGAAGGCTGTGCAAGCGGCCTCGCTGTAGTAGAACAGCTTCATGCCGAAGGCGCCGCCGACGTCCGGGGTGATGACGCGAACCCGGGACGGATCGATCTTCAGCAGCGAACCGGCAAGGAAGTTCTTCAGACCCCATCCGCCCTGGGTCGGCGCATAGACTGTCATCTTCTCCGCCGCCGCGTCCCAGTCGGCGTTGAGGCAGCGGGGCTCCATGCTGTTGACCACGAGGCGGTTGTTGACCAGTTCGATCCGCGTCACGTGCGCGGCCCGGGCGAAGGCCGCCTCCAGGGCGGCCTCGTCGCCGGCCGACCAGTCGAAACTGACGTTGCCCGGCGCCTCCGGGTGGAGCTGGACGGCGCCCGGCTCGATCGACCGGGCGGCTCCGACGGTGGCGTCGAGCTCGTCGTAATCGACCATGACCAGTTCCGCCGCGTCGCGGGCGGCATGGCGGTTCTCGGCGACCACGAAGGCGACCGCCTCGCCGACATGGCGGACAATGTCGCGGGCGAGTACCGGCCGCTTCGGATCGGCGCGGTTGCTGCCGTCCCGGTTCTTCAGCGGGATCATGCAGGGCAGCAGGTTGGCGTCGGATTTATCGAGATCGGCGGCGGTCAGGATGTCGACCACGCCCGGCAGGGCGCGGGCCTCCCCGATGTCGATCGAGGTGATCCGGGCGTGTGCGTAGGGCGAGCGCACGACGACGCCGTGGAGCTGGTTCGGCAGGTCGATATCGTCGGTATAGCGGCCGCCGCCCGACACGAGACGGTGATCCTCGACGCGGCGGATGGGCTGACTGGCGCCAAACTGTGTCATGCGGTCCGATCCTTGTGTTCGGGAGTGACGGCGCTGCCGCGCCGGTCACGGATTGTAGAAACTTTTGGTCGCTTCGCTCAAGCCGTTGCTAAGGCACGAACCGGTCAGAGCTTGCGCGGCTTCGCGACCACGATTCCATCCGCGATCAGCGCGTCGATCTCGCTCTCGGAATAACCCGCCTCCTTCAGGACATCCCGGTTGGAAGCGCCGAATTCGGGTGGCGTCAGGCGCACCGAGCCGGGTGTCCGGCCGAGCTTGACCGGTATCCCCGTGCCCCGATAGCCATCCTTCTCGACGACCATCTCGCGATGCAGGGTGTGAGGATGCTCGGCCATGTCGGGCACGCTGAGCGCCGCCCCGGCCGGCACCCCGGCCGCGAGCAGGGCCGCCGCGATCTCCTCGCCGTCGTGCCCGGCCATCAGGGTCTCGATCTCGGCGGTCAGGGCATCGCGGTTGCCGACCCGGTCGCTGTTCGAGAGGAAGCGCGGGTCGTTCGCCAGTTCGGGCTTGCCGAGCACCGCGCAAAGGCGCTGGAACTGGCGGTCGTTGCCGATGCCGAGAAAGACCGGACGGCCTTTCGTCCGGTAGAGGTCGTAGGGTGAGATGTTCGGATGCGCGTTGCCGGTCAGGCGCGGCGCCCGGCCCGACATGAAATAGTTCGGCGCATGCGGATGCTGGAGCGCGATCCCGGTATCGAACAGCGAGATGTCGATATGCTGGCCCTTGCCCGAGCGGGCCCGCTCCGTCACCGCCAGCAGGATGCCGATCGCCGCGTTCATGCCGGTGCCGAGATCGACCAGGGGAATGCCGAGACGGACCGGGCCGCTCTCCTCGGAGCCGTTCACCGAGATCAGCCCGGTCCAGGCCTGGACGACCGCATCGTAACCCGGAAGACCGCCGAACGGACCGTCCGTGCCGAAGCCGGTCACCGAGCAGTGGATCAGCTTCGGAAAGCGTTCCTTCAGGACCGTCTCGTAGCCGAGGCCCCAGCGTTCCATCGAGCCGGCCTTGAAATTCTCGAGCAGGATGTCGGCGTCCTCGAGCAGCTTCAGCAGGATATCGCGGCCGCGTTCGGTGCCGATGTCGAGGGCGAGCGATCGCTTGTTGCGGTTGACGCCGGAGAAATAGGCGCTGAGCCCGCTGTCGCTGAACGGCGGCCCCCATTGCCGGGTCTCGTCGCCCTGCGGCGGCTCGATCTTGATCACGTCGGCACCGTGGTCGGCGAGCATCTGCGAGCAGTAGGGACCGCCCAGCACGCGCGACAGGTCGATCACCTTGAAGCCCGCGAGGGCGCCTTGGCTGGTCATGTCGTGAACCTCGATTTCGGTAAGTCGCTATTCCGCCGCGCTGGCCGCCGGTGATCCGAAGACCCGTTCGGCGAAGCGCGGATAGGTTTCTGCCAGTTGCGCCGCGATCGGCCCGCGGATCAGCGCGAGAGTTGCCGGGTCGGGCGGTTCGGTCGTTTCCGGATCTGCCTCGTGCTCGAAGGCGAAGCCGGTATTCTCCTCGATGTCGCGGAGCGTGTAGCCCGGATGAACGCTGCGCAGCCGGAAGCCGGGCCGCGCGCGGTCGAAATCGAACAGTGCCATTCCGGTCAGCAGCGCCTTCGGCCCGCCGGGGCGGTTGACCTCCGGCCCGGAAATGCCGGGTGCCGAGACGAAATCGACCTTCGGCACGAAGACCCGCCGGCTGTGCTCCTCGCGGAACAGGATGACGTTCGGCACAAGATGATAGAGATAGGCCGAGCCGAACGAGCCGGGCCAGCGCACCTTGTTGTCGGGATAGTCGCCGATCCCGACGAGATTGATGTTGCCCTGCCCGTCGATCTGGCCGCCGCCGAGGAAGAAGGCGTCGATGCGTCCCTGGGCGGCGCAGTCGAACAGCTCGACCCCGCCCGAGGTAAAGCGGTTCTGCGCCTCCGAGCCCAGCAGGTTGACGGTCATCCGGCCGTCGCCCTGGGCGCGGCGGAGCATCGCGCCTGCCGCCGGGATCGGCGACGAGGCGCCGACCGCCACGTGCCGGCAGGGGCCGAGCAGGCGGGCGATCACCGCGATCAGCAGTTCCTCGGTCCGGATCTCGCTCATTCGGCGGCCATCGGCACGGCGCTGCCCTCATTGTCGAGCCAGACCCTGAACCCTTCCGCGCTGCGTGCCGCGGCGGCATAGGCGGAAAGCGCTGCCTCGTCCTCTTCGTAGGTCGACCAGAGGCGGAGCGGCCAGGCCCCGCGCGGTGCCTCGGCGATACCGTCGACGTAGAAACTCGGCAGCACGCCGGCGGTCCGCATCTCGTCGGCGAAGAAATCCTCGTCGACGATCCGTTCGACGGTGACCAGCGTGCGGACGGCCGCATGCGCCATGGTGATCAGCTCGCGCCGCCGGCCGATCCAGACATTGCCGGCGCGGTCGGCGAGCGGGGCGTGGAAGAGCGCGACGTCCGGGCGGATCGCCGGGACCAGAACGATCGGCGCCGGGGCCTCGGCGAAGGGGTCGTCAATGACCCGCCAGTCGGGCCGGATCGTCAGCAGGTCGCTGCCGAGGATGCCGCGGATCGGCATGAAGGGAAGGCCCTTCTCTGCCGCTTGCAACCCGGCATGAACGGCCGGGCAGGTCGCGTCCATCATGCGGATCGACCGTGTCTTGAGCGCCTCGGTGAAGCGGGGCGCCGGGCCGTATTCGCCGAGGGTGATGGCGGAGGTTTCCAGCGTGGCGACCGCGCCGGTGCCGATCAGGATGTCCGCCTGGATGCCGGAGGTGGGCACGCAGACGAGATGCAGATCGCGGACGCCGCGCCGGACGAGGGCACGGGTCGCGGCCATGGCGACACCGGAATAGTCGGTCGGGATCGCGAGCTTGGCGCCGTCCGGAATCGCCGCCGCGAGGGCATCAAGATCGATGAAGGGTTCGTTCATGAGCAGTCTCCGCCAGCCTTGCCGACACTATAACGTCTGTTTCCCGCCGCCGTCATCCGCCTCGCTTGAGTTCCGGAACCAGCCAGAACGGCATGCTGCCGAAGATGATCATGACGAAGGCGAAAACGAAGCCCGCCTCGTAGGCGTCGGTCCAGTCGTGCAGCAGGCCGCTGATCGTCGAGCCGATGGCGCCGCCGATGCCGCCGCCCATGCTGACGGCGCCGAAGATCGCGCCGATCGAGCGGCCACGGAACAGCCCGGCACAGATCGCCCCGACCACCGGGCCGCGCGAGCCGAGACTGAGCCCGAACAGCATGACGAACAATCCGAACAGGACATGAGACGGGACAAGGGCAAGCAGCCAGAGCAACGGGATCGCCGTCAGGGTCAGGCTGTAGGAGAGCGCGATCGCGCCGCGATTGCCGAGCTGCGAGGCGAGCCAGCCGAAGGACAGCATGCCGACCGGCATGAACAGGCCGTTGAAGCCGTAGATTGTCGCCGCCTCCTGGGCGCCGAAGCCGACCGAAACCAGATAGGCGATGATCTGGACGACGACCGCCGAGATCCCGGTCGAGGTGAACAGGAAGACCGAGAACAGCGCCCAGAATGGAAGCGTTCCCATCGCCCGGCGCAGCGTCCAGTTCACGGTGACCTTCACATCCGTTTCGACCGTGCTGACCGGCAGTTCGACGCCGCGGCCCAGCCGCCGCCAGGGCAGGATCAGCAGGATCGGGGCCAGCACCAGCATGAAGATGCCGATGCAGCGGTAGGCGAAGGACCAGCCGCCGTGATCGATGAGATACTGGGCGAGCGGCAGCATGATCAGCGCGCCGACGCCGAGCGACGAGAAGGCGACGCCGAGCGCCATCGGCAGCCGGTCGCGGAACCAGCGCGCCAGCAGGGCCGAATTGGGAACGTTGCCGAGCGAGATCGCGCCGACGCCGACCATCAGGCCCGAGCCGAGGTAGAAGACGGCGAGGCTCGACGCACTGCTCGACACCAGCATGCCGGCCCCGAGCGTCGCCAGCCCGCCGCAATAGAGCAGGCGCGGGCCGAGCCGGTCGAAAAGGTAGCCGGCGACCGGCGAGGCGAGCCCGGAAACCAGCAGCGACGAGGAATAGATCGAGGCGACCTCGGCGCGCTCCCAGCCGAACTCGAGGCTGAGCGGCAGCACGAAGACGGGGAAAGTCTCGATCGAACCGCGCCCGAGCATGCCGAGCAGGAAGCAGATCGCGAGAACGGTGAAGGCGGCGACGGGATCGCCACCGGACTTGGCGCGAGGGGCCATGATTCCCCGAGGAAGATGTCGATAGACCCTGATCGCTTACGCGATCCCCGTTACCGTGGCAAGCGCACGACGCCTGTATCAGAACTGGAAGGAGAGGCTGATGGCGCCGAACTCGTCGGCCGAATCCTGGCCTTCGAATTCGTGGCTTCGAAGGACGTAGGTATAGGCGAGCCGGGTCGAGCGCCAGGTAAAGGCGACGCCCAGCTGCAGGTCGGCGACCAGCGGGATCCGGTCGACGCTGCGGCTGTCCGTGAAGGTATTGCCGTCCAGGAAGATGTTGTGGGCGACCGCCCGGCCGTCGAAGCCGGCGAAGAAGTAGCCGCCGGGCCGGTCGCGGGCGATGAAATAGCCGGACCCGGGCAGCGACGGCTGGACCCGGGGCGGGCCGTAATCGTCGGGCAGGTTGTAGCCGACGCGGAAGGTGGCTCCCGCATTGCCATAGGTGAAGACATTGCCCAGCGCGCCGCCGAGATGCGGCGTGACGTCGAAGGCGAAGCCGAACAGTTCGCCGGAAACGAAGGCGCGCAGGCTGCGCTGGTAGGTGAGCTGAATGCCCGGTTCGGCGCGCAGCTGCTTGTCCCAGCCCTTCGGTTCGGGGGAACCGATTACCTCGTGGACGATTTTCTGGGCCTGCTCGGCAAGCGACGGGGAGCCGACGACGCCGACCTGCAGGCGAAGCTGGTCGAGTTGACTGCCGTTCTCGGAGATCAGCCCCACCGAACCATAGAGCCAGCCGGCGTAGGGCCGATCCTCGGCCGGCGGGTCGGCAAGGCTGATGTCGGCCGGGGTATACATGCTCTGGCCGAGCGAGAAACTGGCGCGGACCCGGCCGTCGCCCGGGAACAGCGGAAACAGGTTCGCCGCCTTGACGACCCAGTACGGGACATGCTGCGGGTTCGACGTCCAGCCGACCTGGATGCCGTTGGTATAGTCGCGATCGCGACCGTAGAAGAGGTCGTTTTCCAGCACGAAGGAAAAGGTGCCGCGTTCGCCCTCGGGCGCGGAATCGGCAGGCAGCGGCGCCCCGGCCGCGGTTTCCGCCGGCCCCGGTGCCGGCGGTCCGGCTGCCTCGCCGGCCGTCGCCCTAGGCGAACCGAGGGCGGTCAGGCCGGTCAGGGTGAGGAACAGCAGCGCCGTGGCGACGGCGCGCGTGGTGCAGGGCATGGTCGTGTTCACCGAGGTGGATAGTGTCCGGACGCTAGCTAGGCTAGTCCGTCGCCCCCGGCAAGTCATGTCACAGCATTGCCCCAGCCAAGGCGCGTTCGGATGGCCGGGGCAGCCCGCCGGACCGCGTTGACAGGTTCCGGGTGACGCGCAACAGTGCCCGCGCAACGAGAACGAACAACAGCACGATCCGATGGAGGAGAGCCGCCCGATGTCCGACCGTTATGCCGCCTATACCCGTCTCAAGTTCGATTATCCGGCGGACCGGGTCCTGCGGATCACCATGAACCGCCCCGAGCGCCTGAATGCGGCCGACGAGACCATGCATCGCGAACTGACCGAGGTCTGGCGCGACATCGACGGCGATCCGGACATCAACGCGGTCATCCTGACCGGCGCCGGTAAGGCCTTCTCCGCTGGCGGCGATTTCGAGATGGTGCAGAACATCGCCGACAATTTCGAGACCCGGGCACGGGTCTGGAAGGAGGCCCGGGATCTCGTCTACAACGTCATCAATTGCGGCAAGCCGATCGTCTCGGCGATGCGCGGGCCGGCGGTCGGCGCCGGGCTGGTGGCGGGTCTCCTGTCGGATATCTCGATCGTCGCGAAGAAGGCCCGGATCATCGACGGCCATACCCGCCTCGGTGTCGCCGCCGGCGACCATGCGGCGATCGTCTGGCCGCTGCTCTGCGGCATGGCAAAGGCGAAATACTACCTGCTGCTCTGCGACCCGGTGACGGGCGAGGAGGCGGAACGGATCGGCCTTGTCTCGCTTGCCGTCGAGGACGAGGAACTCGACGCCAAGGCGGTCGAGGTCGCGACCCGCCTGGCCGGCGGCGCGCAGAGCGCCATCCGCTGGACGAAATATGCGCTGAACAACTGGTACCGCATGGCGGGGCCGACCTTCGATACATCACTCGCGCTGGAATTCCTGGGCTTTACCGGCCCGGAGGTCCAGGAGGGGCTCGCCTCGCACCGGGAAAAGCGGAAGCCGAATTTCCCGCCGTCGACGCCGATCTGAAGCGGCGCGCGCCCTAGTCGCGGCGGAAGAACAGCGCCGCGGCCCAGCCGGAAAGCAGCGCCAGCAGGACCGCGATGAGGGCATAGAAGAACGGCTGATCGTGCGCGAAATCGAAGATCGTGCGGCCGACGCCGAATTTCTGGATGAGCAGCGAGGTCGTCTGCCCCTCGATGATGTCGCCGTCCCGGAACAGGTAGATCGAGGCGGTATAACTGCCGACCGGGACATTCGCCGGGATATGGATATTGGCCCGGAACAGGGTGCCGCCGAGGAAGCTCACGGTCGCCGTCTCGCGGCTGAACAGGCCGTCGCGCAGCCGGTTCCGGATCAGCGCCGTCTTGAACAGCGGCGCTTCCGGATCGCCCAGCCCTTTCTCCGGCGTGAAGCGGAGGTTCTCGCTGCCGACCTCGAGCCGTCGCGCCTGGCTGGCGCTCAGGATCTCGGCCAGCGGCGCGCTGGCGGCGACGGCATAGAATCCGGGCAGCGACTTGAAGGTGAAGGCGGTGCTGTTGACCCAGATCCCGGCGACCCGCTCCTTGCGCCGGACCACGACATCCTGGGCCGGGCCGCGCACGACGATCACGATATCCCCGCGCGGGGCGTCGGGCACCGTGTCGATGGCGCCGAATATCAGCAGGTCGGTGCCGGTGAAGCTGGAGGTCACCGACACGAGATGGGAGGAAATGTCGGTCAGCAGCGGCGCCGCGGCGCGGGCCGACGCCGCCGGCAGCGCCATCGCCAGCGTGAGCAGGAAGCAGGGGATCCAGTGCCGCATCGTCATTCGTCCCCGATGACGCTGATCGAATAGGCGTCCAGCGGCGTCGCGACCAGGTCGTAGGCCATCTTCCCGCAGACGATGACGACCATCAGCGCCAGCAGGCCGCGAACATATTCGCCGCGCAGCCGGCTGCTGAAGCGGGTCCCGAACTGGGCCCCGATGACCGCCCCGGCGAGCAGCAGGAGGGCCAGCATCGCATCGACCGTCTGGGTTGCCACCGCATGC
Source organism: Oceanibacterium hippocampi (assembly GCF_900172325.1). Classification (GTDB taxonomy): domain Bacteria; phylum Pseudomonadota; class Alphaproteobacteria; order Sneathiellales; family Sneathiellaceae; genus Oceanibacterium; species Oceanibacterium hippocampi. The sequence goes on from NZ_FWFR01000001.1 coordinate 1,029,319, forward strand.
AGGAAGGTCACGTTCGCCGAGACGAAGATGATCTGGAACAGCGACGTGCCGACGACGACGTTGGTCGGGACGCCGAGCAGGTAGATCATCGCCGGCACCATGATGAAGCCGCCGCCGACGCCCATGATCGCCGAGAGGATGCCGACGAGGAAGCCGATGCCGAGCGGCAGCATGGCGCTGATATAGAGCTTCGAGCGGCGAAACCGCATCTTGAATGGCAGGCCGTGCAGGAAGGTATGCTGGTGCAGCTTGCGCCGCTTCATCGTGCCGCGCTTCTGCTTGACCAGGGCGCCGACGCTCTCGAACAGCATCATGAAGCCGATGATGCCGAGGAAGAACACGTAGGAGAGCGAGATCAGCAGCTCGACCTGGCCGATCTTCTCCAGCAGGGTGAAGATGCCGGCGCCGACGAAGGAGCCGGCGATGCCGCCCGCGAGCAGCACAAGGCCCATCTTGAAGTCGACGTTGCCGCGCCGCCAGTGGGCGAACACGCCGGAAACGCTAGACGCGACGATCTGGTTGGCCTGGCTCGCCACCGCGACGGCCGGCGGCACGCCGATGAAGATCAGCAGCGGGGTCATCAGGAAACCGCCGCCGACCCCGAACATGCCGGACAGGAAACCGATTACCGCGCCCATGCCGAGCAGTAGAAAGACGTCGACCGTCATTTCGGCGATGGGGAGGTAAATAGGCATACGCGCACCCGGCTCTTTCGCTGAATGCCAAGAAACGGCACCGGCATGGCCGGGGTTCCGGCCGGCGGGCCGCCCTCACATGGCCGCCCGACCCGGATGTGCCGCGGTTCCGGATCCCGGATCCGCCGCTACCTCTGCCAAGTCGATAGAGACCCGGTATAGTCCATCCGTATGAGCCTTACAACCGCTGCCGTTCGCCGTTCAGCGACCCATCAGACCGGGCAGGTAAAGCGAGATCGCGGGCACGCCGACGAGCAGCGACAGGCGCACGATATCGGCGCACCAGAAGGGCATCACGCCGCGGAAGATGGTCCGCGTCGAAAGCTCCGGCAGGACGCCCTTGAGGACGAAAACGTTGAGCCCGACCGGCGGCGTGATGAGGCTGATCTCGGTGACCACGACGACGACGATGCCGAACCAGATGAGCACCGATTGCGGATCGAACGCGGTGCCGAAATCGAGACTGAGGACGAGCGGGTAGAAGACCGGCACGGTCAGCAGGATCATCGACAGGCTTTCCAGCACGCAGCCGAGCAGCAGGTAGACGATCACGATCATCGCGATCACCGCGTAGGCGGGCAGTTCCATCTCGTTGATCCAGCCGGTCAGATCGCTCGGCATGCCGGTCACGTTGATGAAATTGGCGAACATCAGCGCCCCGATCAGGATCGAGAAGATCATCGCGGTGGTCTCCGCGCTCTCCCTGAGGATCGTACGCAGCGATGCCCAGGTGAGCGTGCCGCGGAACAGCGCGAATAGGAAGGCGCCGCTCGCGCCGACCCCGGCCGCCTCGGTCGGGGTGAAAACGCCGCCGTAGATTCCCCCCATGACCAGCACGAACAGGACGAGCACGCCCCAGACCCCGCGCAGTGCCCGGAGACGGTCGCGCCAGCCGAGCCGGTCGCCCGGCGGTCCTGATTCCGGGTTGCGGAAGACCGTGTAGCGCACCGCGCCCATGTAACAGATCACGCCGACGATCCCGGGCAGGATGCCGGCCATGAACAGCTTGCCGATATCGCTTTCGGTCATCAGGCCGTAGAGCACCAGGATGACGCTCGGCGGGATCAGGATGCCGAGCGTGCCGCCGGCGGCGATCGAACCGGCGGCGAGGCTGTCGGAATAGCCGTACCGCCGCATCGACGGCATCGCCACCTTGGACATCGTCGCCGCAGTCGCCAGCGACGAACCGCAGATCGCGCTGAAGCCGCCGCAGGCGACGACCGTGGCCATCGCCAGCCCGCCGCGCCGATGGCCGAGAAAGGCATTCGAGGCGGTGTAGAGTTCGTCCGACAGCCCCGCGCGGGTGACGAAGTTGCCCATCAGGATGAATAGCGGCACGATCGACAGCGTGTAATGCAGGCCGGTCTCGTAGGTCACGTTGCGGACCATCGCCAGCGAGGCGTCCCAGCCGATCAGCACACCGAAACCGACGAACCCGGCCAGCCCCATCGCGAAGGCAATCGGCAGACGCAGGGCGATGAGCGCCAGCAGCGCGGCAAAGGCGATCAACGCATCGAACACGGCGGAACCCTGTCTAGCGGTTGCGGGGGAATAGGACGACGCCGGCGCGGATGACCAGGATCAGGGCGGTGGCGACAAGCGTGGCGGTCATGAAGGCGACGACCGGCCAGATCGGGATGTGCAGGATCGCTGTGACATCGCCATAGCCGACCGTTTCCCCGGTCTTGATGGCGAGCTGCCAGGCCAGCACGCCGGTCATCGCCGCGCAGGCCAGGTTGATCAGGGCCTCCTTGATCCGCGAGACCGCGTTCGGAATCAGGATCTCGAAGATATCGACGGCAATGTGACCGTCGGTGGCGCTGACCAGCGGAAGACCCGCGAAGATCAGCGTCGCCAGCATCAGCTCGGTGATCTCGAAGCCGCCTTCGACCGGGGTGTTGAAGAAATACCGGCCGATCACGTCGACGAAGGTCAGTACCATCATCGCGAACAGGATGACGGCCGCCAGTCCGCCGAGGATCCGGTTGAGCCAGATCTTCGCGGCGGGCCGGACGGCCGGTTGGACGGACCGGTCGGTCGTCATCCCATACTGCCCCTCTCGGACCGTCTGCGGCCTAGTTCGACGCCTCGAGCTTGGCGATCTCGGCGCGGAAGTCCTTCAGCACCATGTCGCCGTCGATGCCCTTCTCCTTGGCCGCCGCGATCCATGCGGCCTCCATCGGCGCGGCCTTCTCGGCGATGCCTTGGACCAGGGCTTCCGGCGCGTCGATGATCTCGACGCCGGCCGCCTCCATGTCGGCCTGGCCGGCCTTGTCGGCGCGATCCCAGGCCTGGCCGGCCATCTTGGCGAAATGCTCGCCCGAGACGCTCATGATCGCGTCCTGCTCGGCCTTCGTCAGGGCCTCGAACTTGGCCGGGTTCATGGCCAGGAAGAAGCTCACGTTGTAGAGCCCGCCCGGAACGACCGTGCCGTACTTGATGAAGCTCGCGAGCTTGAAGGACTTGATCGATTCCTTCGGGAAGAAGACGCCGTCGGCGACGCCGGTCGAGATCAGCTCGTAGGAGGCCGGCGCAGGCTTGAGCAGGGCGGTCGCGCCGAGCGCCGTCGTCAGGTCGTTGATCAGGCCGCCGCCGACGCGAATCTTCATGCCCGCCAGGTCGGCGAGGCTGGTGATCGGGCGCTGGGTATTGAACATCTGGCCCGGGCCGTGGGTCATCAGGGCAAGCAGTTTGACGCCCTCATGCTCGTTCGCCTTGGCGAGATGTTTCTCGAAGATCCGCCAGTAGGCGACCGAGATCGCCTCCGAGCTGTTGCCGAGGAATGGCACTTCGGCGGCCTGGGTCAGCAGGAATCGGCCGGGCTGGTAGCCGTGCACGCCGAACGTGACGTCGGCGATGCCGTCCTTGGCAAGGTCGAAATGGGCCGGCGCGGCGCCGAGCGCCTTCGGCAGGATGATGATGTTGACGCTGCCGTTGGTCGCCTTCTTCACCTCTTCGATCCAGGGCACCATCATGTCGGCCACGATCGGGTGTTTCGGCGGCAACCAGGACGACATCCTGAGCGTCGTCTCGGCGCTCGCGGCGCCGGCCGAGAATCCGAGGCCGATGGCGAGGGCCACGGCTACAGGTTTGATGTACTTCAACATTCGACGATACCTCCCCAGGTCGCTGCTGTTTTGCTTGCCACGCTTTGCGTGTATTGCCGGCAATATAACGTCTTCGCGCGATCGTTACCAAAGAAACTATTTGCCGGCACCCGCCGGCGCCCCGCCACGGGTATCTCCGGTCGAATCGTTGCCCGCGCCGTTGCCGCCCGGGCCGACGCCGGCCCGCCGGAGTTCCGGGCCGAGCCTGCCGACGAGGAAGAGCACGAACATCCGGAAGTCGCTGAACAGCGACCAGAACGGGTATCTGAAGGTCGCCGGACGGTTCTTCTCGATCAGGAAATGGGCGGCCCAGGCCGGGCCGTAGCCGGCAACCAGCGCCACCGCGATGAAGACCGGTTCGCGGCTCACGATCAGGGCGGCAAGCGCCAGCAATGCCAGCGACGATCCGACATAATGCAGCGCCCGCCCTTGCGGCCGTGAATGCTCCCGAAGATAGTAGGGCCAGAACTCGCTGTAAGTGGTGATCCGCTCCGTCATGGACGGCCCTCCCTCGAAATCGCGAAGTCCGCGCGTATCTTCATTTCTCTTGTTCGTTATCCGTATCGTGCGCGAGCTTTGGAGACAGATCAAGCGTCCGCCGGAGCCGGCGCCCGGCCCGCTGGCCGGGAGGCCGCAAGGTTGACGTTTACGTTAACGTCAACTATAGTCCCGGCAGCCGAATTGCGTGGGTGGAGACGATGGGACGGCGAATCAAGAAAGTCGACGCGGAAGCGCGCGAAACGTTCACGATCACCGAGCTGGCGGATGAATTCTCCATTACCGCCCGGGCCATCCGATTCTACGAGGACAAGGGCCTGCTGGAGCCGATGCGCTGCGGTCTCAACCGGGTTTACCGGCGCCGCGACCGGGCCCGGCTGCGGCTGATCCTGCGCGGCCGGCGGCTCGGCTTCACGCTCCGCGACATCAAGGAAATGCTCGATCTCTACGATCCTGCCGGCACGCCGACCCGGCAGGTGCAGGTGACGCTCGACAAAAGCCGGGAACAGCTCGTCAAGCTCGAGAAGCAGCGCCACGACATCGACGAGGCGATATCGGAGCTGCGGCAGGGAATCGCCGAATGCGAGGCCTATCTGGAGGGGCGGAAGCCCCGTGCCGCCGACGCGGCGCGTGCCCGCATCGCCTGATCGACCGCGCCGCGTAACCAGTTCTGGAACTGAACAGGCCGGCCGGACCGATGTCCGGCAGCGTGCCAACCGACAACAAGGGATGGTGGACCGATGAAAAACGTCGTCATTGCGGGATTTGCACGTTCTCCTTTCACGCTGGCCCGCAAGGGTGCGCTTGCCCGGGTGCGTCCTGACGAGATCGCCGGCCAGGTGGTCAAGGGGCTGCTCGAGCGGACCGGCGTCGACGCCGCCGACATCGAGGATGTCATCGTCGGTTGCGCCTTTCCGGAAGGCGAGCAGGGCCTGAACGTGGCGCGCATCATCGGCTTCCTCGCCGGTGTCCCGATCGGCGCGGCGGCGACCACGGTCAACCGCTTCTGCGGCTCCTCCATGCAGGCGATCCATCAGGCGGCCGGCGCCATCCAGATGAATGCCGGCGAGGTTTTCATCTGCGCCGGGGTCGAGAACATGACACGGGTGCCGATGGGTGGCTTCAACCCGATGCCCCATCCGGGCCTCTACAAGGAATATCCGGAAGCCTATGTCTCGATGGGCATCACGGCGGAGAATGTCGCGAAGAAGCACGGCATCTCGCGCAAGGAACAGGAAGAGATGGCGCTCGAGAGCCACCGTCGGGCAGCAAAGGCCCAGGCCGACGGCAAGTTCGACGACGAGATCGTCGCCATCGTCGACGGCAACCAGCGCATCGACCGGGACGGCTGCATCCGTGCCGACAGCACGCTGGAAGGCATGGCCGGCCTCGACCCGGCCTTCGACAAGGCCGGCACGGTGACTGCCGCGACCTCCTCGCCGCTCACCGACGGCGCCTCGGCGACTCTGGTCTGTTCCGAGGAATATGCCGATGCGCATGGCCTGAAGAAAATCGCCCGCATCCGCTCGATCGCGGTTGCCGGCTGCAAGCCGGACTTCATGGGCCTCGGTCCGGTCCCGGCGACCGAGAAGGCGCTGAAGCGGGCCGGCGTCAAGCTGGCCGACATCGACGTGATCGAGCTCAACGAGGCGTTCGCCGCGCAGGCGCTCGGCGTGCTGCGCGAGAGCGGCATGGACTTCGCGAAGACCAACATCGACGGCGGCGCCATCGCGCTCGGCCATCCGATGGGTGCGACCGGCGCCCGGATCACCGGCAAGGCCGCGCAGATCATGGTCCGGGAGGGCAAGGGCCTGTCGCTCGCCACCCAGTGCATCGGCGGCGGGCAGGGCATCGCCACCGTCATGGAGGCCTGCTGATGGCCATCGAGAAGGTCGCCGTCATCGGCTCCGGCGTGATGGGTGCGGCGATCGCCGCCCATTGCGCCAACGCGGGTTGCCAGGTGGTGCTGCTCGACATCGTGCCGAAGGGCGCGGAAAACCGGAACGCGCTCGCCGAGGGCGCTGTCCAGAAACTGCTGAAGACGAAGCCGGCGCCGCTCACCCACAGCCGCAACGCGCGCCGCATCGCGACCGGCAACCTCGATGACAATCTCGACCTGCTGGCCGACGTGGACTGGATCTGCGAGGCGATCATCGAGAACCCCGACATCAAGCAGAGCCTCTACGGCAAGCTCGAAGCGGTCCGCAAGGACGGCTCGATCATCACCTCGAACACCTCGACGATCCCGCTCGGCCGCCTCGCCAAGGGCATGCCGGACCGCTTCCAGGCGGATTTCGCGATCACCCATTTCTTCAATCCGCCACGCTACATGCGGCTGTTCGAACTGGTCGCCGGGCCGAAGACCCGTCCGGATGCGATTGCCGACCTGCGCGCCTTCGCCGATGTCAGGCTCGGCAAGGAAGTCGTCGACTGCAAGGACACGCCGGGCTTCATCGCCAACCGGATCGGCATCTACTGGTCCTGGATCGCGCTCTCCAAGGCGATCGACCTCGGCCTCAGCGTCGAGGAGGCGGACGCCATCGTCGGCAAGCCCATGGGCATTCCGAAGACCGGCATTTTCGGCCTCGCCGACCTGACGGGCATCGACCTCGCCCCGCATGTCAACGCCTCGATGCTGGCGCTGCTGCCGGCCGACGACGCCTTCTGCCAGGCCTATGACGCGAAACATCCGCTGGCCACGACGGTCGAGCGGATGATTGCCGAGGGCTATACCGGGCGGAAGGGCAAGGGCGGCTTTTACCGCCGGGTCGTCAAGGACGGCGCCAAGCGCACGGAAGTGCTCGACATCGCCAGCGGCGAATACCGGGCCGAACGGAAGCCCGACCTGGCGAGCGTCAAGGCGGCGCGGAAGGGTCTGCGCGCCCTCGTCGAGCATGATGACAAGGGCGGCGCCTATGCCTGGGCGGTGCTCTCGCACGTACTCTCCTATGCCGCCTCGCTGGTTGGCGAGATCGCCGACGATATCGTCTCGATCGATCTCGCGATGAAGACCGGCTACGCCTGGAAATACGGCCCGTTCGAGCAGATCGACCAGCTCGGCGCCAAATGGTTCGCGAACCGGCTCGCGGCCGAGGGCCGGCCGGTGCCGGCGATCCTGAAGAAGCTCGGCGGTGGCCGCTTCTACAAGGAGGAGGGTACCCGCGCGCTCTACTACGCGCTGGACGGCAGCTACCAGGACGTGCCGCGCCCCGAGGGCGCCTTCCTGCTCGCCGACTACAAGCGCGGCCGGAGCCCGGTCGCGGGCAATCGCAGCGCCTCGATCTGGGATATCGGCGACGGTGTCGCCTGTCTCGAGATCCACACCAAGATGAACAGTATCGACCCGGACGTGGTGGCGATGCTGAAGACCGCCTCGAAGATCGACAAGCAGGGCTTCAAGGCGCTGGTGATCCACACCGATGCCGACAACTTCTCCGTCGGCGCCAATGTCGGGATCGCGATCTTCGCCGCCAACGCCGCCATGTGGCCGCTGATCGAGGGTTCGATCTCGGAAGGCCAGAGCACCATGCTGGCGCTGAAATACGCCAAGTTCCCGGTGGTCGCGGCACCGGCCGGGATGGCGCTCGGCGGCGGCTGCGAGATCTGCCTCCATGCCGACGCGGTGCAGGCCCATGTGGAAAGCTACATGGGGCTGGTCGAGGTCGGCGTCGGGCTGCTGCCCGGCTGGGGCGGCTGCAAGGAACTGATCAGCCGGGCGCTCGCCAATCCGAAGCGTCCGGGCGGGACGATGCCGGCGATCTCGACGGTGTTCGAGGCGATCGCCACCGCCAAGGTCGCGACCAGCGCCGAGGAAGCCCGCGATCTGCTGATCCTGCGCCCGTCCGACCGCGTCACCATGAACCGCAAGCGGGTGCTTGCCGACGCCAAGGCCCGGGCGCTGGAACTGGCCGCCAACTACGCGCCGCCGGAACCGGTCGACATCGCGCTGCCCGGCCCGACCGGGCAGGCCGCCCTGTCGATGGCGGTCGAGGGCCTCGTCCACCAGGGCAAGGCGACCGCCTATGACGGCGTGGTCTCGGGCGAGGTCGCCCGGGTGATCACCGGCGGCGACACCGACATCACCGAAACGATAAGCGAAAAGGCGCTGATGAAGCTCGAACGCGACAGCTTCATGACGCTGATCCGCAACACGCAGACGCTGGACCGGATCGAGCACATGCTCACCACCGGCAAGCCGCTGCGCAACTAGTCAGGGAGCCAGCCAGATGCCGATCTACGAAGCCCCGGTCAAGGATATCCGGTTCGTCCTGAACGATCTCATCGGCGTGCAGAAATACGCCAATCTGCCGCATTTCTCCGAGGCCACGCCGGATGTCATCGACGCCATCCTGGAGGAGGGCGGCAAGTTCCTGAGCGAGGTCATCCAGCCGCTCAACCAGGTCGGCGACCACGAGGGTTGCACCTGGAAGGACGGCGAGGTGACCACGCCGACCGGGTTCAAGGACGCCTACAAGGCCTATTGCGAGGCCGGCTGGGGCACGTTGTCGTCCGATCCGGACTATGGCGGCCAGGGCCTGCCGCATTATCTCGGCATCGTCTTCGCCGAGATGATGTCCTCGGCCAACCTCGCCTTCGGCATGTATCCCGGGCTATCGCACGGCGCCTACGAGGCGCTTCGCCAGCACGGCACCGACGAGCAGAAGGCGATGTTCCTGCCGAAGCTGGTGTCCGGCGAATGGACCGGCACGATGAACCTGACGGAGCCCCATTGCGGTACCGACCTCGGGCTCATGCGGACCAAGGCCGAGCCGAACGACGACGGGACCTACCGGGTCAGCGGCACAAAGATCTTCATTTCCGCCGGCGAGCACGACCTGGCGGAAAACATCATCCACCTGGTGCTGGCGAAGATCCCGGGCGGCCCTGAGGGCATCAAGGGCGTCTCGCTGTTCCTGGTGCCGAAGTTCCGCATCGAGGCGGACGGCAGCCTCGGCGACCGGAACGGCGTCTCCTGCGGCTCCATCGAGGAGAAGATGGGGATCCACGGCAACTCGACCTGCGTGCTCAACTACGACAACGCCATCGGCTACCTGATCGGCGAACCCCACCGCGGCATGCGGGCGATGTTCACGATGATGAACGCGGCCCGCATCGGCGTCGGCATGCAGGGCCTCGGGATCGCCGAGGTCGCCTACCAGAACGCCGTCGTCTATGCGCGCGAGCGCATCCAGGGTCGTTCGATCTCGGGCGTCAAGGCGCCGGAACAGGCGGCCGACCCGATCATCGTGCATCCGGACGTGCGCCGCATGCTCCTGCAGATCCGGGCTTTCACCGAGGGCTCGCGGGCCTTCGCGCTGTGGGCCGGGGTCTCGCTCGACCTGGCGGAATCGGCGAGCGACGCGAGCGAACGCCGCGACGCCGAGGATTTCCTGGCGCTGGTGACGCCGGTGCTCAAGAGCTTCCTCACCGACGGCGGCTTCGAGGCCGCCAATCTCGCCATGCAATGCTACGGCGGGCACGGCTATATCCGCGAATGGGGGATGGAGCAGTTCGTCCGCGACGCCCGCATCACGCAGATCTACGAGGGCGCCAACGGCGTCCAGGCGCTCGACCTGGTGGGCCGCAAGCTGTCCGCCAACATGGGCCGCTCGCTGCGCCAGTTCTTCCATCCGGTCGACCGCTTCCTGCAGGAGAACATGGGCGACCCGGAGATGAAGGACGTGGTCATGCCGCTGGCCAAGGCCTTCGCCCATCTGCAGCAGGGCACGCTCTGGATCGCCGAGAACGGCCTGAAGAATCCGGACAACGCGGGGGCCGCCTCGAGCGACTATCTGAAACTGTTCGGCCTCGTCGCGCTCGGCTTCATGTGGGGCCGCACCGTCAAGGTCGCCCGCGAGAAGCTCGCCAACGGCGCCGACGATCCGCCCTTCCTCGAGACCAAGCTGGCGACGGCGCGCTTCTTCTTCGCCCGCATGCTGCCGGAAACCTCGTCGCTGGTCGCAAAGATCAATGCTGGCGCGGACAGCCTCATGGCGCTCGACGCGGAGGCATTCTGAGGCTATCGAAAATGCGCGCCGGTCGCGCCGGCGCCGAGTTCAGGGGGTAACGACACCGATGATCGAACGCACGATCTTCGCCGAGGAGCACAATCTTTTCCGTGAATCGGTCCACCGGTTCATGGAGGAGGAAATCGCGCCGCACCGGGAACGCTGGGAAGAGCAGGGCCAGATCGATCGCGAGGCCTGGCTGAAGGCGGGCGAGCAGGGCTTTCTCTGCCCGACCATGCCGGAACAGTACGGCGGTGCCGACGCGGACAAGCTCTACAGCGTGATCCTGATGGAGGAGCAGGCGCTGACCGGCGCCTCCGGCCCGGGCTTCGGGCTGCATTCGGAGATCGTCGCCCCCTACATCCTGCATTACGGCTCGGACGAGCAGAAGGAAACCTGGCTGCCGCGCATGGCCAAGGGCGAGGTGATCGGCGCCATCGCCATGACCGAGCCCGGCACCGGCTCGGACCTGCAGTCGGTCAAGACGACGGCGGTGAAGGACGGCAACGAGTTGGTCATCAACGGCGCCAAGACCTTCATCACCAACGGCTACATGTCGGATCTGGTGATCGTCGTCGCCAAGACCGACCCGAAGGCCGGCGCCAAGGGCGTCAGCCTGATCCTGGTCGAGGCCGACCGCGATGGCTTCACCAAGGGCCGCAAGCTGAAGAAGCTCGGCCTGAAGGCGCAGGATACCTCGGAGCTCTTCTTCGACAATGTCCGGGTGCCGATGACCAACATGCTCGGCGGCGAAGGGCAGGGCTTCTATTACTTGATGCAGGAACTGCCGTGGGAGCGCCTGCAGATCGCCATCACCGCGATCGCCACCTGCGAGCGCATCGTCGAGCAGACGATCGCCTATACCAAGGAGCGCAAGGCCTTCGGCCGCGAGATCGCGAGCTTCCAGAACACCCGTTTCAAGCTCGCCGAATGCAAGACCGAGACGCAGGTCGCCCGCGTCTTCGTCGATCGCTGCATCGACCTGCTTCTGCAGAAGAAGCTCGATGTCGAGACCGCGGCGATGGCGAAATACTGGTGCTCCGACCTGCAGTGCAAGGTCATCGACGAATGCCTGCAACTCCATGGCGGTTACGGCTTCATGTGGGAATACCCGGTTGCCCGGGCCTATGCGGACGCCCGCGTCCAGCGGATCTACGGCGGAACCAACGAGATCATGAAGGAACTGATCGGCCGCGGCCTCTGACGGCTCTTGCAGCGCCGGCGGGGCGCGCTACCTCGAGACTTGCGGGGCGGGCGCACGGCACGGGATCGGACCGGGCGGTCCGGACAAGGAGAAACGACGATGACCGACGCATTCATTTTCGACGCGGTACGGACCCCGCGCGGCAAGGGCAAGAAGGACGGCTCCCTGCACGAGGTGGCGCCGATCGAGCTGGCCGCGACCGCGCTCCGGGCGCTCCGCGACCGCAACAACCTGGACACCGCGGAAGTCGACGATGTCGTGCTCGGCTGCGTCGAGCCGGTCGGCGACCAGGGCTCCGACATCGCCCGCGTCGCGGTCCTCTTCGCGGACTATGACGAGAGCGTCTCCGGCGTCCAGATCAACCGCTTCTGCGCCTCCGGGCTGGAGGCCGTCAACATGGCCGCCGCCCAGGTCATGTCGGGGCAGTCGGACCTCTCGATCGGTGGCGGCGTGGAAAGCATGTCGCGGGTTCCGATGATGTCGTCGGGCGGTGCCTGGGCGTCGGATCCGGCGGTCGCCTTCCACACCTACTTCGCCCCGCAGGGCATCGGCGCCGACATGATCGCCACCAAGTGGGGCTACAGCCGCGACGACGTCGACGCCTACGCGGTGGAAAGCCAGAAGCGCGCCAAGGCGGCCTGGGACGCGAACCGTTTCTCCGCCTCGGTCGTCCCGGTGAAGGACCAGAACGGCCTGACCATCCTCGACCATGACGAGTTCCTGCGCCCCGAGACCACGATGCAGACGCTGGCCTCGCTCAATCCGTCCTTCATCATGCAGGGCGAGCAGCTCGGCTTTGACAGCGTCATCATGCAGCGCTACCCCGAGGTCGAGCGGCTGAACCATGTCCATCATGCCGGCAATTCCTCGGGCATCGTCGATGGCGCCGCCGCGGTGCTCGTCGGCAGCGAGGCGATCGGCAGGAAGCTCGACCTGAAGCCGCGCGCCCGCATCCGCTCCTTCGCCTCGATCGGCTCGGAGCCGTCGATCATGCTGACCGGCCCGTCCTACGCGGCCGAGAAGGCGCTCAAGCGGGCCGGCATGACCGCCGCCGACATCGATGTCTGGGAGCTCAACGAGGCCTTCGCCGCCGTCGTGCTCCGCTTCATGGAGGCGATGGGCGTCGATCATTCCGACATCAACGTGAACGGCGGCGCGATCGCCATGGGCCATCCGCTCGGCGCGACCGGGGCAATGATCCTCGGCACGGTTCTCGACGAACTGGAACGTTCCGGCAAGTCGACCGCGCTGGTCACGCTCTGCGTCGGCGCCGGCATGGGCACCGCGACCATCATCGAGCGCGTCTAGACAGGGACCGGACGGGGGGCGGGGCGGCGCGCGGGATTTCGCGCGGACACCCCCTCTCGCGGAGACAGGGGATATCAGGATGATCAACTATTCCGTCGATTCCGACGGCATCGCCACCATCAGCTGGGACATGCCGGGCCGTTCGATGAACGTGCTCAACGACCAGTCGCTTCCGGCCTTCATCGATGCCGTCGACAAGGCGATCGCCGACGATGCGGTCAAGGGTGTCGTCATCACCTCGGGCAAGGCCGACTTCATCGCCGGCGCCGACCTGGAGATGCTGCAGGGCTGGTCCGGCGCGGCCGACGCCTTCGCCTCGGTCATGAACACCAACCGCGCCTTCCGCCGCATGGAGACCTCGGGCAAGCCGTTCGCGGCCGCGATCAACGGCACCGCGCTCGGCGGCGGCTTCGAGATCTGCCTCGCCTGCCATTACCGGGTCGCGGCCGACAAGCCGAAGGCGCAGATCGGCCTGCCGGAATCCCAGGTCGGCCTGCTGCCGGGCGGCGGCGGCACCCAGCGCCTGCCGCGCCTGATCGGCATCCAGGCGGCGCTGCCGCTGATCCTCGAGGGCAAGCGGCTGAACCCGGCGGCCGCCGCCCAGGCCGGCCTCGTCCACAAGGTCGTCCCGGCGGAGGAGCTGATGGCCGAGGCCAGGCGCTGGATCCGGGAAGAGGGCGCGAAGGGCGCCGCCCAGCCGTGGGACAGCAAGAGCTTCAAGCTGCCCGGCGGGCCGGTGCAGAGCCCGAAGGGGATGCAGACCTTCGTCGCCGGCAATGCCATGCTGCGCCAGCGCACGATGGGCAACTACCCGGCGCTGAACAACATCATGAGCGCCGTCTATCACGGCTGCCAGGTCGACATCGACACCGGCCTCAAGATCGAGGCCCGGCAGTTCGTCGCCACCGTGCAGACGCCGGAAGCGAAGAACATGATCCGCTCGCTGTTCTTCGGCATGGGCGAGGCCAACAAGCTGGCCGACCGCCCGGCCGGGGTGCCGAAGCAGGCCTATTCCAGGGTCGGCATCCTCGGCGCCGGCATGATGGGCGCCGGCATTGCCTTTGTCACCGCGCTGGCCGGCATCGAGGTCGTGCTGATCGACACCGAACAGGCCGCGGCCGAACGCGGCAAGGCCTATTCGGAGGGACTTCTGAAGAAGCGCGTCGCCCAGGGCCGGATGGCGCAGGCGGAAGCCGACGCGGTGCTCGCCCGGATCACGCCGACCACCGACTATGCGCCGTTGAAAGGCGCCGAGATGGTGATCGAGGCGGTCTTCGAACGCCGCGACATCAAGGCCGAAGTGACGAGGAAGGCCGAGGCCGTGCTGGCCGCGGACGCGGTCTTCGCCTCCAACACCTCGACCTTGCCGATCACCGGCCTCGCCGAGGCGAGTGAGCGGCCGGCCAACTTCATCGGTCTGCATTTCTTCTCGCCGGTCGACAAGATGATGCTGGTCGAGATCATCATGGGCGAGAAGACCAGCGACGAGACGCTGGCGCGCGCCATGGATTACGTGAAGGCGATCCGCAAGACGCCGATCACCGTCAACGACAGCCGCGGCTTCTATACCTCGCGGGTCTTCGCGACCTATGTGGCAGAGGGCCTCGCCATGCTGGCCGAGGGCGTCGAGCCGGCGCTGATCGACAATGCCGGCCGGCTCGCCGGTATGCCGGTCGGGCCGCTGGCGCTTGCCGACGAGGTCTCGATCGAGCTGATCCACAAGATCGCCACCCAGTCGAAGGCTGACCTGGGCGACGCCTACCGCCCCTCGCCGGCCGATCCGGTGACCGCGCTGATGGTGGAAAAGCTCGGCCGCCTCGGCAAGAAGGCCGGCAAGGGTTTCTACGACTATCCGGAGGGCGCGAAGAAGCGGCTCTGGCCCGGCCTCGCCGATCACTTCCCGGTCGCCGACGCGCAGCCCGAGGTCGGCGAGGTGATCAAGCGGCTGATGTATGTGCAGTCGGTCGAGACCGCCCGCTGCATGGAGGAAAAGGTGGTCACCACCGCCCGCGATGCCGATGTCGGCTCGATCCTCGGCTGGGGCTTCGCGCCGTTCAAGGGCGGCACCGTCAGCCAGATCCATTCGCTCGGCCTCGATGCCTTCATCGCCGAATGCGACCGCCTCGCCCAGGCCCACGGCGCCCGCTTCGCGCCGCCGGCCCTGCTGCGCGACATGGCGGCGAAGGGCGAGACCTTCTACGCCGCCTGACCGTTCGTCACGACACGTGTTGCCCGCGCCCCGGCCCGACAAGCCGGGACGTTCTGCTTCGCTGCGCCGGTGGCGACTTTGCCGGCGTTCAGTCCTCGTTGTAGCGGAAGGAGAGCTTGAGCCGGGTCCGGAAGGCGCGGATCTTGCCGTTCTCGATCTGCAGGTCCTGCTCGACCACCTCGGCGATCCGCAGGTCGCGGAGCGAGGCGCCCGCCCGGGCGACCGCCAGTTCCGCCGCCTTCTCCCAGGATTCGCTGCTGCTGCCCACGAGTTCGATCACCTTGTAGACGCTGTCCGGCATGGTGGCCTCCGTTGCTTCCGGGGCGTGCTCGCCGCCGCCCGGTCGGACGGGGCCGGCGCACCGGAACATTAGAATAACATAAAGTGTCGGCGGCGGGGCTGCATCCTGCGTCCCGGTCGGCTATGACCAATAGAGGCATTCCCTTTCGCGAACGGGGCTTGGCCGCTGGACAACTGATCGGGGAAATGAGCGATGGCGACGACGGCGAAGATCCTGGCCTTTGCAGGCAGCGCGCGGGACGGCTCCTGGAACCGGAAACTGATCCGGATTGCCGTCGAGGGCGCGTCCGAGGCCGGCGCCGAGGTGACCCTGATCGAACTTCGCGACTTCCCGATGCCGCTCTATAACGGCGACCTGGAGGCGGCCGAGGGTCTGCCGGAGCATGCGACGCGGCTGCAGGCGCTCTTCGCCGCCCATGACGGCCTGCTGATCTCGGCGCCGGAATACAACAGCTCGGTCACGCCGCTGCTGAAGAACACGATCGACTGGGTATCGCGCCCGAACGGCGATGCCCCGAGCCTGAAATTCATTCGCGGCAAGACGGCGGGGCTGGTCTCGACGTCGACCGGGGCGCTCGGCGGTCTGCGCGGCTTGCGCCACCTGCGCGAGATCTTCGGCAATATCGGCGTCACGGTGATCCCGGACCAGACGGCGGTGCCCAGCGCGGCCAGCGCCTTCGACGAGAACGGCCGGCTCACGGACGCCCGAAAGGAAGCGACCGTGAAGGCAGTCGGCGCAAGGCTCGTGTCGGTGACGAAGGCGCTTGCCGGAGTCTGACCGACGGCCGCGCCCCGCTACCACTCGTCGGGCCGGGTCGTACTATGGATTGAAAAAATTTCACACTTGATCACGCATTGCGAGAGTATTCTGCCGTAAGATCGCCTGATCGACATCTTGTGTCGAATTGCCTCGCGGCGTTCACGGGAGCGACGGTGCCCGCGGAACGTCGGCATGGAACAACGCTTTTTTGTCAAGGAATCCGACAAATCCGGCGCCGGTGGTGGAGCGCGTCCAGCTATCTTTCTGAAAATGAATATATTTCATACTCGGCATATAACTTGCATTAACCCTCGCCGGTTTCGTTGCTTGTCGCAAAAAAGTGCGCACGGGAGGTGCAATCATGGCGAGAGTGAGTGGCGTTCTTGGCGGAGTGGCCGCCTTTATGCTGGCCGGTTTCATGGCGTCACCGGCGGGCGCGGTGCTGGTATCGGCGTCATCGGAAGTCTATGAGTCCGGCGCGTTGGTAGCCCAGCAGGGTATCCTGGCCGGGGCAATTGCATCCAGCTCCGCGGGGATAACCGGGATCGGACAGGCCAACGCGTATTCGCGGGCGGATGGACTGCTGAATACCAGCGCTGTCGCCGGCGAGGAGGAGGACGATGGCGGTATCGTTATCGCGTTCTTCGCTTTCCCGGTGCCGACGGAGGAGGCGGCCGCCGCAGGATTCGCGGCCTGGGGGAACAGCGTCACCAACAACACGACCACGCTAGTGAATTACAAGTATCTCTTCCATGTCCAGAATCCGTCGCTCGGCACTGGCGGCGGCGCCGGTGACTTTGCCGGCCTGTCGATCGATATCACCCTCAACGGCGGCTCGATCTGGACCGGCTACGCCCAGATGGACGAATGCACGCTTTCCTCGAGCAACTTCGGCGCGCCGGTCGGAACTTCCGGTTGCGAGGCCGACTTTGCCTCCTTCACGATCGGGCTCGATCTCGGGACCTATGCGCCCGGCGGAAGCTTCGATCTCGGCTACACGATGACCGCCTACGCGGAGACCGCCGACAAGACGCGGCCGGCCTTCGCGCGGATCGGCGATCCGATCAACCCGACCGGCGACCCGATACAGATCACCGAGACGGCGATCACGGTCCCGGAACCGGCGATGCTCGGGATTTTCGGCCTCGGTCTCGCCGGCCTCGGCCTGATGCGTCGCCGACGGCGCTGACCGGAAACCGGACGCGACCCCTCCGGATCGCGGAGGGGTCGTAACGGTTCTATTCTCCGCCCAGCACGCCGGCCTCGCGCAAGGCGGCGATCTCGTCCGCTGACAGCCCTGCTTCGCACAATATCTCGGGCCCGTGCTGGCCGAGCGCCGCACCGCCGAAGCGGATGCTCGCCGGGGTCTCCGAGAAGCGGGCCGGCGGGCGCGCCTGGCGGAGGGTCCCGGCCTGATCGTGCGGCGTTTCGACCAGCGTCTCCATCGCCACCACCTGCGGGTGGCCGACCATCTCGCCACGGGTCAGTACCGGCACGGCGGGCACATCCTCGGCTTCCAGCCGCGCGAGCCATTCGGCCGCGGTGCCTGTCCGGAGTGCTTCCTGGGTCAGGGCCAGGCGGGCGTCGATATTCTCCTGGCGGAGCGAGACCGTGCGGAAGCGCGGATCGTCGAGCCATTCCGGATGGCCTAGGGCGCGGCTGAGCCCCGCCCATTGCCGGTCAGACTGCACGGCAACGCTGATATAGCCGTCCTTCGTCTCGTAAATCAGGTCGATGAAGCTCTGGGCCTTCGCCTGGGCGAACTCCCGGCCGACGAAGGTCTGGCTGCCCATGTCCGACGACCACATGAAGGCGATCACCGAATCCAGCATCGAAAGCCGGACATGCTGGCCCTTGCCGGTCCGCGTGCGGGCGAAGAGTGCCGCCGTGATCGCCTGCGCCCCGGTGACCCCGGTCAGCTTGTCGGGCAGGATGGTGCGGACCAGCCGCGGCCGCTCGCCGTCCGAACCGGCCTGCACCGTGGTCAGCCCGGAGAGCGCCTGGACCAGCGGGTCGTAGACCGGCTTCGCCGCGTAGGGCCCGGCCTCGCCGAAGCCCGAGATCGAGACATAGACGATGTCGGGGGCGACCGCGCGCACCGCGTCCTCGCCGAGGCCCATGCGTTCGACCACGCCGGGGCGGAAATTCTGCACGAAGACGTCGGCGCCGCGGACGAGCCGGAGCAGCGCCTCGCGGCCGCGCGGGTCCTTCAGGTCGAGCGCGATCGACCGCTTGTTCCGGTTGTTGTTGAGGAAGGAGGCGGAGAAGCCGCCCGCGCGGTTGGAGACGGCGCGGGTATGGTCGCCGCCCCTCGGCGGCTCGACCTTGATGACGTCGGCGCCCTGGTCGGCCAGCATCATGGTGGCGAGCGGACCGGCGATCATCTGGGTCAGGTCGACGATGCGAACCCCTTCGAGCGGACCTGTCATGGCAGCGGTTTCTCCCCTGGGCGTTGGCGTGGCCGGACACAGATGCGCGCCCGGGCGGGAGGAGACAACCGCGGCTCGGCCGAAAGCGCTTTTGCGTGGAAAGGCCCCGGGCGATCGCCCGGGCGCAACCCTGCCGACGGCGCCGCCCGGTCTGTCAGGCCTTCTTGTTGCCCGGCGTGATCGAGGCGGCGATCTTCAGCCAGCTTTCCCGGCGCTCGACATCGAGGTCGTAGTCGGCCTGCAGATGCATCCAGTTCTTGGCCGCGATGCCGAAGAAGCGTTCGAGGCGGAGCGCGGTGTCGGCGGTGATCGCCCGCTTGCCGTTGACGATGGCGCTGATCCGGTTCGGCGGCACGTGGATGAGACGGGCCAGCCGATTGATGGAGATGCCGAGCGGGTCCATGAAGCTCGCCTTCAGGATCAATCCCGGATGGCTGACGCGGGTGTCCGTTTCGCTCATGACTTCAACTGTACGAGGGTCCGTGCCGCGATCAAGCGGAAAACGCGGCCCGGCCACGGAATCATGACGTGTTGCGTATCCTGTTGCGGGGTCGGCAGCCGTTCAGCGGTCGCCTTCGGCCGTGCCGGCCGGCTCGCTCGCGATCTCGACCAGCAGTTTCCGCGCCGCCACCTGGTCGCCGTCCGCGACATGGATTGCCGCGATCCGCCCGGCGGCGGGCGCCACGATCTCGTGCTCCATCTTCATCGCCTCGATGACCAGCAGGCACTGGCCGCGCCCGACCCGGTCGTCCGCTGCCGCGCGGACGGCGACGACGCGGCCGGTCATCGGCGCGAGAATGCGCCCGTCGGCGGCACTGTCGTGCTTGCGCGGCGGGGCGAGCAGGCGATTCTCGATGCTGAACTCGCGGCCGTCGCACGCGAGCAGCAGCGTCTTCCCGGCAAAGGCGTAGGCCGCGCGCCGGCGATGACCGTCGGCGTCGAAGCGGAGCTGTCCGTCGGCGTTCTCGAGAATCCGGATCGAGAGCGTCTGCTCGCCGATCGTCGCGACAGCGACGCCGTCGCGCGCCACCGTCATCGTGAAGGCATGCTCGGTCTCGCCCGCGCGGAGCCTGCAGGGCAGGGCGCGCGGCCCGGTCGAACCGAAGCCGGCGAAGCCGTCGCTGTCGGCGCCCCGGTTGCGGAACAGCAGCGCGGCAAGCGCCAGCGCCGCAGGCCCGGGCGGTGCCGCGCCAGCGGCCGGATCGGGCGCCGTCCAGTCGGTTCCGACGAAGGCGGTCGTCGCCTCGCCGGCGACGAACACGTCATGTTCCAGGCAGTCGAGGAGAAAGCCCCGGTTGGTCGTGAGGCCGAGGATCGCGCAGTCGCCGAGGGCGCGGACGAGACGCCGCCGCGCCTCGTCCCGGTCGCGGCCACGGGCGACGATCTTGGCGAGCATCGGGTCATACCAGGAGGACACCTCGAGGTCCCGGGCAAGGCCGTGATCGACCCGGATGCCGGGCCCCTCCGGCGGCGACCACAGGGCGACCCGCCCGGTCCCGGGGAGAAAATCGCGGGCCGGATCCTCGGCATAGAGCCGTGCCTCGATGGCATGGCCATCGAGCACAACCTCTTCCTGGGTGAGCGGCAGTTCCTCGCCGGCGGCGATGCGGCACTGCCAGTCGACGAGATCGAGGCCGGTGATCGCCTCGGTCACCGGATGCTCGACCTGCAGGCGGGTGTTCATCTCCATGAAGTAGAATGCGCCATCGCCGTCGAGTAGGAACTCGACCGTGCCGGCGCCCCGATAGGCGATGCTTTTCGCCGCCTTCACCGCCGCCTCGCCCATCGCCGCCCGGATCGCGGGCGTCACGGCGGGCGAGGGCGCCTCCTCGATCACCTTCTGGTGGCGGCGCTGCACCGAACAGTCCCGCTCGCCCAGGTGGATGACGTTGCCGTGCGCATCGCCGAAGACCTGCACCTCCACGTGGCGCGGCCGGGGAAGCGCCTTCTCGACGATCAGGGTGCCGTCGCCGAAGCCGTTCAGGGCCTCGGAGCGGGCGGCGCGGAGCGCCTGTTCGAACCCGCCGGGGCCGGCGACCAGCCGCATGCCACGGCCGCCGCCGCCGGCCGACGCCTTGATCATCACCGGGAAGCCGATCTCGCGCGCGGCGCGGACCAGGCGCGCGTCCGACTGGTCCTCGCCTTCGTAGCCGGGGATGCAGGGCACGCCCGCCGCGATCATCCGCCGCTTCGCCTCGGCCTTGTCGCCCATCGCGCGGATCGCCGCCGGGTCGGGGCCGATGAAGGTCAGGCCGGCGGCCTCGCAGGCTTCCGCGAAGGCGGCGTTCTCGGACAGGAAGCCGTAACCCGGATGGACCGCGTCGGCGCCGCTCCGGGCGGCTGCGGCGAGGATCGCCTCGGTCGAGAGATAGGAGGCGGCGACCTCCGGCGGGCCGATCCGGATCGCCTCGTCGGCCTGCGCGACATGGGGGGCGTCGGCGTCGGCGTCGGAATAGACGGCGACGGTGCGGTAACCCGCGGCGCGCGCCGAGCGCAGCACGCGGACCGCGATCTCGCCGCGATTGGCGACCAGGACCTTGCCGAAGCGGGCCATCCGGGGCCGGCCTATTCGGCCGCCTCGCGCCCACTGGCGGCCCGCCGGCCGGGCAACGTTCCCATATGTTTGGCGATGATGCCGAGCATGATCTCGTCGGCGCCGCCGCCGATCGAGGCGAGCCGCCCGTCGCGATAGAGCCGCGAGATCGGCGTCTCGTTCATGAAGCCCATGCCGCCGTAATATTGCAGGCAGCTGTCGGCGACCTCGCGGATCAGCCGGCCGGCCTTGAGCTTCACCATCGAGGCCCACTGGGTGACGTCCCCGCCGCCGACATAGGTCTCGACCGCCCGGTACAGCAGCGAACGCAGGAGCTCGATCTCGGTCTTGAGCTCGGCGAGACGGAAATGCACGACCTGGTTGTCGAGCACCGGCTGGCCGAAGACCTTGCGCTGGCGGGTATAGTCGATGGTCTCCTCGATCGCGCGTTCGAGGCTGAGCAGCAGCGAGGCGCCGGCCCACAGGCGCTCTTCCTGGAACTGCAGCATCTGGTAGACGAAGCCCTGGCCCTCGGCGCCGATCCGATAGCGCTGCGGGATGCGGACGTCCTCGATGAAGATCTGCGCCGTGTCCGACGACCACATGCCCATCTTGTCGAGCTTGCGGGCGACGGTGACGCCCCGGGCCGCCATCGGCATGATCATCAGCGATTTCGACTGGTGTACCGGGCCGTCCCCGGTATTGGCGAGCAGGCACATGAAGTCGGCCTGGGTGCCGTTGGTGGTCCACATCTTGCCGCCGTTGATGACGTAATCGTCGCCGTCCTTGCGCGCCGTGGTGCGGATCATCGCGACGTCCGAACCGGCGCCGACTTCCGACACGCCGAGGCAGGCGACCATCTCGCCGGCGATCGCCGGGGCGAGGAATTCGCGCTTCAGTTCGTCCGAGCCGAAGCGGGCGAGCGCCGGCGTCGCCATGTCGGTCTGCACGCCGACCGCCATCGGCACCCCGCCACAGGCAATATGGCCGAGCGCCTCGGCGACCGCCGTCGCGTAGGAATAGTCGAGCCCGAGGCCGCCATACTCGACCGGCTTGTTGACCCCTAGGAAGCCGAGCTTGCCCATCTTCCGGAATAGTTCGCGGGCGGGGAAGATGCCGGCCTTCTCCCATTCCTCGACATGCGGATTGACCTCGTCGTCGATGAACCGCTTCATCGAGCGCATGATCTCGTGGTGCTGTTCGCTGTAGATCGTCATCGGGATTCCTCCGGCCTCACATCCTGGCCACGCCGAACGTGTTGGCATTGAGTTGGCGCCGTTCCGCGTCGCGGCAAACGGCGAGGCAGTATCCGAGCACGGTGCGGCTGTTGCGCGGGTCGATGATGCCGTCGTCCCAGAGCCGGGCGGTGGCGTAGAGGGCGGTCGATTCGCCGTCCATGCGCTCGACGATCTTCGCCTCCATCGCCTCCAGAAAAGCCGGGTCCGCCTGCTGGCCGGCGCGCGCCATCTTCTCCTCGGTCACGATCGACATCACGCGGGCCGCCTGCTGGCCGCCCATCACCGCGATCCGGTTGTTGGGCCAGGCAAAGACGAAGCGCGGATCGTAGGCCCGTCCGCACATCCCGTAATGGCCGGCGCCGAAGGAGGCGCCGATATGCAGGGTGATCTGCGGCACGGTCGCGTTGGCGACCGCCTGGATCATCTTCGAGCCATGCTTGACGATCCCGCTCTGCTCGGCCTCGGTCCCGACCATGTAGCCGGTGGTGTTCTGCAGATAAACGATCGGCGTGCCGCTCTGGCACATCAGCTGGATGAACTGCGCCGCCTTGGCCGCGCCCCGGGCGTCGATCGGCCCGTTGTTGCCGATGATGGCGCAGGGTAGGCCATGGATCGCCGCCTGCAGGCAGACCGTCCCGGGCCCGTAGCCGGCCTTGAAATCGAGGAAGTCGGAGCCGTCGACGACCCGGGCAACGACCTCCCGGACGTCGTAGGGCTTGCGGTAATCGACCGGGACGAAGCCGAGCAGTTCCTCCGGATCGTAGCGCGGCTCGGCGAAGTCCGGGGCGTCTGCCGCCGCTTTTCCCGCGTCCCAGCCGAGCCGGCCGACGATCTCGCGGGCAAGGCGGATGCCGTCGGCGTCGTCCTCGGCGATGAAGTCGGCGACGCCGGAAACGGTGGCATGCATCTCCGCCCCGCCGAGTTCCTCGTCGCTCGCGATCTCGCCGGTCGCGGCCTTGAGCAGCGGCGGGCCGGCGAGGAAGACCTTGGCCTTGCCGCGCACCATGACGGTGTAGTCGGACAGCCCCGGCTGGTAGGCGCCGCCAGCGGTCGACGAGCCATGCACGACCGTGACCTGCGGGATGCCGGCCGCCGACAGCCGCGCCTGGCTGCAGAAGCCGCGGCCGCCGTCGACGAAGATCTCCGCCTGGTAGAGCAGGTTGGCGCCGCCCGATTCCACCAGGTTGACCACCGGCAGCTTGTTCAGACGCGCGATCTCCTGCGCGCGCAGGCTCTTGCGGAGGCCCATCGGCGCCACCGTCCCGCCCTTGATCGCGCTGTCGGAGGCAACGATCAGGCAGCGCGTGCCGGCGACCCGGCCGATCCCGGCGATCAGGCCGCCGCCGAAGACATTCTCCTTGCCGTCGTCGTCATGCATGGCGAGGCCGGCCAGCGTGGAGAATTCCAGGAACGGCGAATCCGGGTCGAGCAACAGGGCCAGCCGCTCGCGCGGCAGCAGTTTGCCGCGCTTCTCAAAGGTCGCCTTCTTGCCGTTCGAGATGTCGCGGACCTTCTGTTCGAGAGCGCGGAACCGGGCGATCCAGTCGAGCATCTCGGCGCGGTTCGCCCGAAAGGCCTCGCTGCCTGTATCGATCGTGCTCTCGAATTCCGCCATGCCGGGTTCCCGCCTAGTCTTCGCTCAATACCTGCGGCGTCGACGCCAGGTGGAAGCCGTCGAAGGCCGGCGCCGGCTCGCCTTTCGGCAGCGGGTAGTTGCCGCGCGCGTTCGGCGCCGCGCCGTCGACGCGCAGACAACTGCCGGAGATGAACGCCGCGCCGTCGGACAGCAGGAAGACGATGGCCGCGGCCACCTCTGATTCCGTACCGACCCGGCTGAGCGGGACAAGCGTCTTCAGGCGGCGGATCATCGGCCGGACTTCTGGCGGGTAGTTGTCGAGCCCGGAGGAGGCGATGTAACCGGGCGCGACGGCATTGACCCGGACCCCGGCATGCCCCCATTCGACCGCCGCCGTCTCGGTGAAATTGAGCATGCCCGCGCGCGCCGCGCCGGAATGTCCCATCGCCGGCATCGACCGCCACATGTCGGCGATGATGTTGACGATCGCGCCGCCATGGTCGGCCATCCAGCGGTTGTAGCATTCGCGGGCCATCAGGAAGCCGCCGGTGAGATTGGTCCGGACCACGGTTTCCCAGCCTTTCTGGCTGATCTTGGCGAGCGGGGCGGAGAACTGGCCGCCGGCATTGTTGACCAGCCCGTCGATGCGGCTGTGGCGCGCGAGGATCGCCGCCACCGTATCGCCGACCGGGCCTTCCTCGCGGATGTCGCAGGGATGGGCGGTGGCCCGCCCGCCGGCCTCGGCGATCTCGGCGACGACCGCGTCCAGTTTCGCCGGCTTGCGACCGACCAGGGCGACATGAGCGCCGAGCGCGGCAAGCTCGTGCGCGGTGCAGCGGCCGATACCGCTGCCGCCGCCGGTCACGATGATGCTGCGGCCCTCGAAAAGCCCGGGCCGAAAAATGCTGTCGTAGCGCATCGCCCCCTCGGTTCCGCCGCCCTTCTCACGGGGCGGCGATTGACAGAAAAGTACTTGACGTTTACGTTAACGTCAAGCTGACGCCGGATTGTGAGACGGTGTCCGGCGACCGACATTCTGCAGCGTATTACGGGTCGGCGGGTGCGCCATTCCCGAAAACACCAAGACAAGAAGGACAGGTCATGGCCACGCTCGAAGAAATTACCGCCGGCATGGCGGAACGCCTCGGCGACGAATCCGGTCTCGATGCGACGATCAAGTTCGATTTCGGCGATGACGGCATTGTCTTCGTCGACGGCGCCTCTTCGCCGAACAAGGTCAGCAACGAGGACCTCGATGCCGATTGCACGATCCGCATGAGCAAGGACGATTTCGAGAGCATGGTGGCCGGGGACCTCGACGCGACCACGGCCTTCATGATGGGCAAGCTGAAGATCGAAGGCAACATGGGCCTGGCGATGAAGCTGCAGGGCATCCTCGGCTGATACGGCCCCCGTACCTGGCGGCGCACCGGGTGCCGCGTCAGGCCCGGTCATCGGGCCGATTGCGGCGCGGTGGCCGTCCAGGACGGCCAGGCCCGGGCTGGTGGCGGCTCAGCCATTTGAGCAGGCCATAGGACAGGCGGAACTTTTCCTCGCCGAGCGTCAGGTCCGGCCTGCCCAGCATCCAGGACGATTTCGGATAGGCGACCGGCTGATCCGGATAGACGCTTCGGTGTCCGATGATCAGATAGGCGGCGATCGCCGCGCCGGCGCCATAGATCGTGCCGGCCATCCCGCCGAACAGCTCGATGCCCATCAGGATCGCTGCGATCGGGGTGTTCGAGGCGGCCGCGATCACCGACACCAGCCCGACCGCCGCGCCGAGCGCGGGGTCGACATCGAGCAGGTCGGCGACGGCGCTTCCGGCGATCGCGCCGATCACGAACTGCGGCGTCGCGATCCCGCCGTAGAAGCCCGAGCCAAGCGTGATCGCGACCAGCAGCGTCTTCCAGACGACGCCCAGGAACGGCATCGCCTCGCCGTCGAGCGCGCGGCTGACAAGCGGCAGGCTGAGCCCCAGATAGTCGGTCGGGATGACGATGATCAGCGCCGACAGCAGGACGCCGCCGAGAAACGGCATGAGCGGCGGCCAGATCGCGAAGCGCGTCCGAAGTCGCTCGAACATCTTGCGCGACAAGGTGAGCATGTCGACGAAGAACCAGGCCACGAGGCCGCAGACGATGCCGATGACGATCGTCTTGATGAACAGGATCTCGGAGAATTCCGGCAGTACGGGAATGAGGTAATAGGTGTAGGGGACACCCCACATCTTGCTGACCTCGAACGAGGTGACACCGGCGATGATCGCCGGAAACAGGAAGTCATGGCGGATACGGCCGATCGCCAGCACCTCGACGCCGTAGATCGCGCCGGCGATCGGCGTGCCGAACACGCTGGCGAAGCCGGCGCTGACCCCGCAGGCCACGATCCGCTTCTGCAGTTCGACATTCAGCCGCAGCATCCGCCCGATCGCCGAGGCCAGGCTGCCCCCGATATGCGAGCACGGCCCTTCCTTGCCGGCCGAACCACCGGAGGCGAGCGTTATGAGGGCGGCGAGCGGCTTTATCGCGACCGTCTTGAACGGCATTCGGCCGGATTGCTTGTGCACCGAGGTGATGACCGAGTCGGTCAGGCCGGCGGTATTCCACCGATAGCCGTAATAGAGCAGAAGCCCGTTCAGAATGCCGCCCAGCGGCAGCAGGAGCATCTGCACCCAAAGCGGAACGGATGCCGTCCGTTCGGTGAGGAAGAACAGGCCGTGCAGGAAAAGACTGGTCCCGCTTCCGACGAACGCGCCGGCGACGGTGGCCAGGAACAGCCATTGCAGGATGGTCGCCAGCATGACTGCCGGCTCGACGTAATTGATACGCGGCATTGCAGGAGAGTCTTTCTTCGAGCGTCCCTTTTTCGCGATCCGGACCAGGGCATGCCCGCCAGGGCGACGGCCTGCCGGTCCGGGCTCGATCTGGATCGACGTCCAGGTTCCTGTGAGGGTCGGCTTCGGGCGCCGGGGAACGGCGCCGGGGCCGTGCCGGGGCGCGGGAACGTCCGGCGCTGCTTCGGTGTATCACCACCTGCGCGGACTGCGAAACCCTCTCTTCAATCACTGCGTTGATGCCGGGCCATCGCATGGCGCGATCGGCGCGTTGCCGGCGCCGATCGCTATCCTGCCGAACGACACACGAACCGCGGAATCTTAACGATTTTTTAATCAGTAACGATTCGCCTCGCCCGACCGCCTGCGATAGTATGAGTACAAATAGATGTGTCATTTGAGGGGCAAGTGACACGCGACCGGGCGGTCCGTGGCTGGATTGCATGCTTGGTGAGGAACGTGTCGCGGGCCATCGGCTGGCAATGCCAGCGGCATGGGCTTCTTACCGGCATGTCCGATTTGGCCATGCGTGCAATTGCGCCTGACGTGTGTATGGCAGCAGCAGCTTTCCCCTCGAAGGTAATTGAAGACCGGTTTCAGGCCGTTCGGTTTCAGGCCGTTGTGGTCAGAGTGTAGGGAGCGTGCGATGTCTGTAAGGCTGGGTGACTTTTTGCGGGGCGTGTGCGCTCTCTTCGCGCTGTCGCTGACCTTCGCCGGCCCCCCTGCGCATGCCGAGGATGTCGGTGTCACGACCGCCGTCAACCCGAACGCCATGGGGCGGCCGCCGTCGCTGCCCGAACGCCTGCTCAACGCCGGCGTCACGATGGTCCGCAACGAGGCGGTCAATACCACCGAGGGCGGCCGGGCACAGCTTGTCTTCCTTGATGGCTCGGCGCTCACCGTCGGCCCCTCGTCCAATCTCGTCCTCGACGAATTCGTCTATGACTCGAAGGCCGATTCCGGCCGGATCCTGCTGAGCGCCACCAAGGGCGTGTTCCGGCTGGTCGGCGGGAAGATCAGCAAGAACACACCGATGCAGCTTCGCACCGGTACCGCGACGATCGGCATCCGCGGCGGCATCATCGTCGCCCGCATCGTCGAGGAAGGCCCGCTGTTCGCCAAGTTCTTCTTCGGCAACGCCATGACCGTCACCTCGGGTGGCGTCACCAAGACCGCGACCCGACCCGGCTCGACGATCGTCGTTCCCTATCCCGGCGCGGAACCGAACGACCCGGAAATACTCGACGACGATGTCGACCTGGTCATCGCGCTCGACGATCTCGAGGCGGATCGCGGCAGCAAGGGCCTGTCCCGGAATCTCGGGATCGATGCCGCCCTGATGACCAGCGGCCTGGTCGATACGAGCAAACTTCCGACCATCGTCGAGGCCTCCACCGGCGTGCCGACGGAGCCGTCGAGCCCGGTCGACGAAAGCAAGTTCCCCTCCGGCCCGGCCAATCTCGTTCCGGTGCCGATCGGCCCCACGCCGAACCTCGGCGAGGAGGTACAGCAGCCGCCGATCATCATCGTAAGCCCGCCGCCGCCGCCACCTCCGCCGCCTCCGCCGCCACCGCCTCCTCCGCCGCCACCGCCGCCGCCGCCGCCGGCCGGGCTGACGCTGCCCGGGACCTTCGCGGGTTCGTTCCGCGTCGTCACCAGCGTGGCGTTCAACAACGCGGTCGTGACCAACGGTGTGCTGCGGGGCGAGCTCGACGGCAACCCGGCGAACGGCCCGGAACTGCTGCCGATCGCCGACGGGCCGTTCATCATCCAGAACTTCGACCCGGCGCTTGGTACCGGCACGGTCAGCGGGAACGGGTTCCTGTCAGGCGGGCGTGACTTCTATTACTACAGCCTGACGTCCGATCTGGACGAATCGTCGATCCTCGCCTTCGGCGGCCGCCAGACCCCGGCGGCCAGTTTCCCGGTTGGCGGCGCGAGCCTCTACCAGACCCCGCTGAACGGGTTGTTCGGCGGCTTGTCCGCCGGTGGCGGCGCGAATCCCTTCCAGGCCCAGCAGAACGGTCCCGTCGGAGCGTTTCTGGGGGGCGCCGGCGACAGCGGCTATATCAACTGGAATGTCGGCGGCAATGCCGGCCAGCGCGCGGTCTCCTTCACCGGGGTGCAGATCTCCGGCCAGGGCGCGGGGCAGACGTCGTCGCTGACCGGGGTCGTCGGCCGGGTCCTGCTCGACAATGACGGTATCCCCTTCATTTCCGCTCGCCGTCATGCCTCGACCCGCTATGGCACGGACCGGCCGGTCACGACGATCACCGGCGGCGCGTCGAGCGTCGACGACGCCGACGGATTCGATTTCTTCGGCACCGGTGCGCCGAAGCTGTTCGCCTTCGACACGTCACGCACGGACGGCAGCGACAGCACGCTGTCCAGCGGCATGGTCGAGCGCACGCCGGGCCAGCCCGACACGGTCAGCGATCCGCTGACCATTCTCACCGCCAGCGGGACCAGGGCGGCGCAGCCGATCGCCGACCAGTCGCTCGCCGGTTTCTCGGTCGGCTTCGTCGACCGCAGCGACGGCAACGGCGCGGTATTCGACCGCCGGGCCTTCTCCAGCAATTCCGACAACCCGCTCTCGGATCCGGAACCGGGCAATTTCACCATTTCGATCAACGGCGCGGAAAACCGCGTTGAGGTCGATGTCTTCGGCAGTGACCGGCTGGCCAACGGCGGGCCGGAGCAGGTCCGCATGGAACTCCAGTTCGGCGACGAAACCACGACCGTTCCCGGCCAGCCCGGCGGTAACAGCGCCATCTTGGACGCGCGCAACTTCCAGGCGCTCGACGACACGAACGGCCAGCAGAGAATCAACTACCAGAACGCGACCGATGTCTCGGCCCTGCTGACCACCGTCGATGCCAGCAATGGCGCCGGCGGCCTGGCGGGGTCGCTCCCGGCCGGCGTGACGCTCTGCACCTGCGAGTATCTCCGTTGGGGCTACTGGTCGGCGACCTTCAAGCGGCCGGACGGTACCGAGCACAATATCCATCTCGCCAACTGGGTGGCCGGCGATCTCGCCAGCCATGTGCAGATCTCCGGGCTCTCGGGTGCCACGGCGACGATCTTCGACGGCCATGTCAGCGCGACGATCAAGGCGGGCAGCGGTGCCGGCCAGAAGGTCTACAACGCGATCGGCAACATGAACCTGAGCTACACCTTCGGCGCCACCCAGGCCGGCAACTGGACGATCAGCAATCTCGACGGCGCCAATTACACCGGTTCCGTCGCCGGTGTCTCCGGCAAGGCGCATCTGTTCGCCGGTACCGGCGCGGGCGCCGGCCGCAGCGCGATCATCAACGGCGCCTTCTATCGCGGCGGCGGCGATCCGGCCGCCGCGGCCGGTGGCACGGCGCATGTCACCGGCCCGGCCTATGAAGGAATCGGCACGTTTGCCGTTCAGAAGCAGTAGGTGCAGACTCTCGGCGCGGAGATTCTGCCGTTCCTGGCGACGGCAGGATTTTGTTAAACATATCGTTCTATCAATGACCTGTAGTTGCGAGCGGAAACGATGAACCTTAAAAACGTCGGCCGCACGGCCGCTCTCTCGGTCCTCCTGCTCGCAACGGCGATAGTGGCAAGTTCGGAACATGCCGTGGCGCAACAGGTCGAGACAGCACCCAGCGAGGAATTGAAGCGCGCGTTCGATCGCGCCTTCCAGGAGGTGATTGCCGACCCGACCGATCTCGACAAGGCCTTCGAGTTCGCCGCGATCGCGGTGCAGGTCGGCGACCTGGAAGCGGCCATCGCCACCCTCGAACGGATGCTGCTGCTCAATCCCGATCTGCCGCGCGTCCGCCTCGAACTCGGCGTTCTCTATTTCCGGCTCGGCTCCTACATCCTTGCCCGCCACTATTTCGAGCGCGCCCTCGAAGGCGACGACGTGCCGTCCGACGTCACGGAGCGGGTGAACAGCTATCTTGCCGAGATCGACCGCCGGACCGAACGCTCGCAGTTCGCCGGCACCGCCTTCTTCGGCTTCCGCTACCAGACGAACGCCAATGCCGGGCCTTCGGACCGCAACGTGAAGGCGGCCGGTTTCGACGCCACGCTCGACGACCAGTTTACCGAGCAAGCGGACGTGAATGCCTTCGCCGTCGGCAACTTCCGCCATACCTACGATTTCCGTACCCAGGACGGCTCCTTCATGGAGACCCTGGCGCTTGCCTATTTCTCGCGCCAGCGTGACGAGGACGCGGTCAACGTGTTCCTTCTCGAGGGTTCGACCGGGCCGCGCTTCCCGATCTTCGAGGAAGCCTTCGAGGGCAGCTCCTGGCGTCCGTTCGTGCAGGGCTCCTACGTCGACCTGGGCAACGAGAATTACTTCTACAGCTACGGCGCGGGGGTCGACGGTGTCCTGCAGCCGACCCCGGACCTGCAGTTCGACGGCACGCTCTCGGGCCTTGTGCGGCGTTACTGGGACCGCTCGCCCCGGCCGACGGCGCGCGACGAGAATGCCCAGGAAGTCACGGCGACGCTCGGCGTCCGGTATCGCCCGCTGCCCGACCTGGAAGTCGGCGGCTACAGCAGTTTCACCGTCGAGGACGCCGACGAGGACGAGCATTCGAACTGGGAAGGCGAAGTCGGGGCCAGCGCGACGCTGACCTACGATTCACCGCTCACGATGCTGTCCGGACGCTGGTCGTCCTCGCTCAGCGCCGCCTTCGCCGCCAGCAACTATTTCCGGCCGGATCCGGACGTCGATCCGACGACCCGGCGCCGGGACCGAGAGTATCGCCTGAACGTGACGACCGCCGTTCCGCTCAATGACGCGCTGTCGCTGGTCGTCACCGCCGGTGTGAGCCGGGTTAACTCGACCCTTCCGAATTTCGAGTACGACAACGAGTTTGTCACAATGGGGGCCGCCTGGCGGTTCTGACCGTGCGGGCGGCGTAGTAGGTGTAATGAAACTGAACCCTCTGCCGCTTGCCGTCTGTACCGCGCTTCTCTGCACCCTTGCCGTTCCGGCCCACGCCAACAGGGTCGGGGTCGCCGCCGCCGTCAATCCACAGGCGACCGGCACGCCGCCGACGCTCGAAACGCGCATCCTCGTACCGCGCGACGACATGACCCAGAACGAGCGGGTCCAGACCCAGGAGAACGGCCGCACGCAGCTGCTGTTCCTCGACGGCTCGGCGCTTACCGTCGGTCCGAACTCCGATATCGTGCTGGACGAGTTCGTCTACGATCCGGACGCGGGCAGCGGCAGGATCGTGCTCAGCGCCACCAAGGGGCTGTTTCGCCTGGTCGGCGGCAAGATCAGCAAGAAGACGCCGATGCTGATCAAGACACCGAGCGCGACCATCGGCATCCGCGGCGGGATCATGGTCGTTCGGGTCCGCGAAGACGGGACGATCACCTCGAAGTTCTTCTTCGGCGAAGAGATGTTTGTCGAATCGGGCGGCACGCGCCAGGTCGCCGTGCGCCCCAATTCGACCATCGATGTGACCGAGTTGGGGGGTATCCCGCAGGAGCCCCAGGTGGTGCCCGACGACATGCAGCTCCGGCTGTCGCTGGATGAGCTCGAGGCCGATCGCAACCGCGACGGAGAGGAGCCGGCCCCGCTGGTCGAAGTCGCGCTGGCCGGCAGCGGCATGCCGGCCCAGGGCTCCGAGTTGCCGCCTGAGGATCTTGCCGGCAACGCGCCGCCGGCCGAGGACAAGGCCGCCAACGGCGACGACGGATCGGCGACCGCGCCGCCGCCGGACCCGGCCCAGAGCGCCCAGCCGCAGGAAGGCCAGCAACAGATCGCGACCGGTTCGGTGAGCGGCGGGATCAGCGTGCCGGGGCCGTTTTCCGGCCGCGTCCGCACCGACCGTTCCGTCGATTTCTCCAATCCTCCGGCGGACCCGACCGGCGACGACCAGCCGTTCCAGAACGCCTTCGTCAAGAATGGCTTCCTGATCGGCGAGTTGGACGGCGAACTGGCCAACGGGCCCGAGCGTCTGCCGTTCAAGGCCGGCGAGTTCCCGATCGACAGTTTCGACGCGGCGGCCGATGGCGGGCTGATTTCCGGCAAGGGTTTCGTGTCCGCCGATTTCGACTTCTTCGTCTATGCGCTGATCGATCAGGACATCGAGCAGGACCATATCGCCGTGGTCGGCGGTGTTCCGACGCCGACAGCGAAGTTCCCGACGTCGGGCACGACCTACTACGAGGCCCGCCAGGATTTCCTGACCGGCTCGAACGTGCTCTTCCTGAACGACCAGAACGGCGGCGCGCTGATCACCAATCCGCCGGAGACGCGCGGCTTCATCGACTGGAAGATCGCCGGCAACAATGGCCAGCGGGCGCTCGGCCTCTCGACCTTCTTCATTTCCGGGCAGGGCGCCGGCCAGACCTCCGCGCTTTCGGGCATCGTCGGAGAGGTCCTTGCCGACGGCTCCGGCCGGCCGCATATCGCCGGCCGCCAGAAAGCCTCGGCGCGGCTGAACTCGACCGGCGATCCGATCTTCACCTTCGGGTCTGTTTCGTCGGCCGACGACGCGCTCGGCAACGACTTCTTCGGCAAGAACGGCCCGTCGCTGTTCGCGCTCGATTCCGCCGAAGTCAGCGTCACCGATGTCGAACTCGGACGCGGTATCGACACGCTGGTGTCGAACCAGTTTCCCGACCCGCCCTACGATCCGTTCACGGTCGTGCAGAAGACCACGGGACCGGCCCTCGGGCCGACCACCAACGCCTCATTGTCGGGCTTCAGCGCCGGCTTCTTCGAAAGCATCGATCCGAGTGGCAACCCGTTCCAGCGGCTTGCCTTCCTCTCCTCCGACCAGACCGCGACGGTGCCGGACCCGACCAATTTCACGATCGATGTCGGGGCGGCGGAGAACCGCGTCGAGGTGCATATCAATGCCAGCGACGGCTTCGTCATCGGCAGTGCCGGCTCGGTCTCGGTAAATCTCGTTCTCGGCGACACGGTCGGGGCATCGCCGGGCGCGCCGGGCGGCAACAGCGCGATCCTCGACGACCGGACCTTCCAGGCCCTCGACGATCCGACAAGCCCGCAGGCCGTGAACGGCAGCGGGATCATCGACGCCGGGCTCCGGACCGTCGATGCCGGCCGCGACGCGGGCAATTTCCGCAACGTGCTGCCGGGCGGCGTCGCCCTCTGCAGTTGCGAGTACCTGCGCTGGGGCTACTGGTCGGGCGCGCTGTCGGAATCGAGCAACACCCTGCACGGCGTCCACCTGGCGAACTGGGTCGCCGGAAAGCTCGCCACGAACGCCCAGATCCAGGGGCTCGCCGGTGGCGTCGCGACGATCTACGGCGGCCATGTCAGCGCGACGATCCGCAACGGCGCACCGGGCAACCAGAACGTCTATACGGCGGTCGGTTCAATGAACATGAACTACACCTTCGGCGGGACCCAGGCCGGGACCTGGACGATCGGCAATCTGGACGGCGCCAGCTATTCCGGCGCCGTGTCGAGCATCGGCGGCAGCCGCCAGGTCTTCCGGGGCACAGGCACCGGCGCCGGGCGAAGCGTGACCGTTCAGGGCGCGTTCTTCCAGGGCGGCGGGGTTCCGAACGCCGCCGCCGGCGGCACCGCGCACATCGCCGGCGCCAACTACGAAGGCGCCGGCGCCTTCGCGATGCAGAAGAACTGACCTTGCCGCCGGGGCGGCCGGGTGTCCGGCCGTCCCCCGGCGCGCGGTTCAGGCGCCGGCGGTCTTCTTTCCGGCCCGTTTCGCGCGCTCTTCCTCGACCAGCTCCTTCTTGGTCAGCTTGCCGACGATGGTCTTCGGCAGGGAATCGCGATACTCGACCTCGGCCGGCAGCTCGTGCTTGCCGAGCCGGTCCTTCAGCTTGCCGCGTAGCGTCTCGATGTCGAGTTCGCTGGCGCCGGCGGAAAGCTTGATGAAGGCCTTCGCCGCCTCGCCGCGATACTCGTCCGGGATGCCGATCACGGTCACCTCGTCGGCGATGCCGAGTTCGTAGATCGCCTCCTCGATCAGGCGCGGATACACGTTGAAGCCGCCCGAGGTGATCATGTCCTTGGTGCGGTCGACGATGTGCAGATAGCCGTCCTCGTCGAAGAAGCCGGTGTCGCCGGTCAGGAAGAAGCCGTCGGAGGTGAAGGCGGCGGCGGTTGCCTCAGGCTTGTTCCAGTAGCCCTTCATGACGTTCGGGCCGCGGATCGTGATCTCGCCGATCTCGCCCGTGGCCATGTCCTTCGTGTTGTCGGCGACATCGACGATCTTCATCTCGATGCCGGGCAGCGGCACGCCGCAGGCGCCCTTGACGATCTTCCCGGTATTCGGCGTCGAGGTGCCGGCCGGCGAGGTCTCGGTCATGCCCCAGCCCTCGAGCAGGCGGCAGCCGGTGACCTGCTGGAATCTCTCCTGCACCTCGACCGGCAACGGGGCCCCGCCGGAGGCGCAGAATTTCAGGCTGGACAAATCGAACTCGGCGATCTTCGGATGGCCGAGAATCGCCGAATACATGGTCGGCACGCCCGGGAACATGGTCGGCTTCTTCTTCACCAGGTCGGTCATGACCGCTTCGAGTTCGAAGCGCGGATGCAGGATCAGCCGAGCACCGCCGGCGATGCCGAGCGTCATGATGACGGTGAGCGCGTAGATGTGGAACAGCGGCAGGACGGCGAGCACCGTTTCCCGGCCTTCCTCGAGCAGCGGATTGGTGCCCTGGTTCATCGCCCGCAGCATCGTCTGCGCCGCCATCAGGTTGTAATGGGTCAGCATGGCGCCTTTCGGCAGCCCGGTCGTGCCGCCGGTATATTGCAGGACCGCGACCGCCTCCTTCGTGTCGGCGATCGGGTGCGGCGTGTAGCGGCCGTCATTGTCGAGCAGCTGCTTGAAGGTGAGATGCCGGTCGTCCGCCGGCACCTTGGCGATGTCCTTCGACTTGACCAGCGGATAAAGCAGGCTCTTCGGGAAGGGCAGCACCTCCGGCAGGTTGCCGACGATCAGCTTCTTCACCCGGGTCTTGCCCAGCATCCCGGCCATCTGCGGATAGAGCGCGTTCAGGTTGAGGGTCACGATGAAATCGGTGTGACTGTCCTCGATCTTGTGTTCGAGCGTCTTCGCGGCGTCGAGCGGCGAATAGTTCACGATCGTGCCGCCGGCCTTGAGGACGCCGAAGAAGGCGACGATGTAATGCGGCGAGTTGGGCAGGAAAAGCCCGACATGGACGCCCGGGCCTACGCCGAGTTTCTGGAAGCCCGCCGCCGCCTTGTCGATCATCGCGCCCATCTCGCGATAGCTGATCGTCTTGCCCATGAAGTCGGTGACGATGTTGTCCGGCCACTGGCGAACCGCGTCGTCGATCAGTGACTGCACCGGCTCGGTCGGCAGGTCGATCGCCCAGGTTACTCCCGGGACGTAAGCCTTCTCCCAGATCGGCGCTGTCATCCCTCGTTCTCCCTTGTTGCCGGGCTCGCGCGACGGATGCGCGGCCGAGTCTTTAAGTTCGTTCCCTCCGCCGATTTAGCCTCGCTTCAGGCATCCGGTCAATGGCACCGGCCGCACGATGGACTTGCCTAGCCGATGCCGTCGGTGCCGGCGCCGCAGACGATGGCGCAGGGAACCTCGCCGGCGGCAAGCGGGACGCGGCCGGTCATGAGCGCGGCGATCGGCGCGGCCGCGGACAGCTCGACGGCGATCCCGAGTTCGAACCAGAGCAGCCGGGCGGCGGCGCGCATCTCCTCGTCGCCGACCAGCACGATATCGTCGACCAGGTCCTCGACGATGCCGAAATTGAGCGGCTCGGACCGCCGTGGAGCCAGCGTGCCTGCGGCGGTATTGATCTCGGCCAGCGTGACGAGTTCACCGGCGGCGCGGCTCGCGTGCAGGGTCGGCGCGCCTTCCGCCTCGATCCCGATGACCCGGATGCCGGGTTTCAGCGCCTTGGCGGCAAGCGCCGAGCCCGAGATCAGCCCGCCACCGCCGACGGCGACCAGCAGCACGTCGATGTCGGGCCGCGCGGTCAAGGCCTCCAGCGCGACCGTGCCCTGGCCGGCGATCACCGCCGGGTCGGCGAAGGGATGGACGTAGGTCATGCCGCTGCGTTCCGCCTCGGCCAGCGCGGCCTCGTTGGCCTCGTCCCAGACCGCGCCCTCGACCACCACGTCGGCGCCCCAGTCGCGCAATTTCGCCGCCTTCGCCTCGGGCGTCGAGGTCGGCAGATAGATGCGCGCAGGCGTCCCCGCCGACGCCGCCGCATAGGCGACGCCGAGACCGTGGTTGCCGCCCGAGGCGGTGATCAGTCCGCGCGCGACCGCGGCAGGATCGAGCGAGCGGGCGACATTCATCGCCCCGCGTGCCTTGAAGGAACCGGTTGCCTGCAGGTTCTCGAGCTTGAGCAGCAGCCGTTCGGCGCCGCCGAAACGGGCACGGAGCGGCGCCGCGCCGAGCAGCGGGGTGGCGCGGACATGGCCGGCGATGCGATCCGCCGCTGCCCGGATTGTCGCGATATCGGGCCGTTCGACCATGGTTCGTCCTTGTCCGTTTCGAAGGGGGGCGGTCGGGCAGTGCGCTCAGCGAAGCGTCGCCCGGCCGTTGTTCAGGACCACGACGTCGCGCTCGACCACCCGGCTCCGGAACGAGACGGTCTTGCCGTCCCGCCACATCTCGGTGCGGATCGTCTCGCCGGGGAAGACCGGCGACGAGAAGCGCACATCGAATCCGTCGACCGCCGTCGGATCGTTGTCGCAATAGCGCCGGACAACCGCCCGGCAAGCCACGCCATAGGTACAGAGGCCATGCAGGATCGGCCGCGGGAAGCCGGCCCCGGCCGAGAAATCCGGGTCGCAATGCAGCGGGTTCCGGTCGCCCGACAGGCGATAGATCACTGCCTGGTCGGGGCGGGTCGGGATCGTCTCGGTCGTTTCCGGTTCGCCCTCGGGAACCTTGTGCGGCGCCGGCCCGGGCTCGTTCGGGCCGCCGAAGCCGCCGTCGCCACGCGCGAACACGGTCGAGGTGAGGGTGACCAGCGCCTCGCCCGAGGCGGCGTCGCGCAACAGGTTCTCGACCAGGATTACCGCCCCCCGGCCTTCGCCCTTGTCCTGGATCGCCTTGACCCGCGGGCTGGACAGAACCTCGCCGGCGGGCGGCAGGGCGCGATGCAGGCGGATCCGCTGTTCGCCGTGGACGGTCATCATCTTCTGGATGCCGGAATCGTGGAACCAGCGGTCGTCCCAGGCGAGCACGGTCGCCATGGTCGGCATCACGCGCAGCGCCTTCTCGTAGACGAAGGGCAGTTCGTCACGGTCCATCGGGTCGGTGCCGAAGCCGATCCCGATATTGTAGAGCATGACCTCGCGGTCGCCCCAGGCGAAGCGCCGGTCCGGCAGCTCGCGCGACATCATCAGCTCGTAATCGAGCGCCATGGCGATTCTCTCTCCCGTTCTTATGAAATTGTTTCAATCTTCCAGCAAGGTGCCGCGCCGGCTGGGCAGCGGCCGCTCGCCGCAGACCTTGCCGACGACGGCGCCCCGCCGGGCGAATTTCTGGACCAGCCGCGACAGGAGGAAGCCGTCGGTCTCGCTGACCACCGGCACGCGGGCCGCGTTCGGCCGGTCGGCCATCGGATCGACGATTTCGGCAATCAGCTCGCCGGCGGAAACCGCATCCCCGAGACGCTTGCGGTATACCACGATTCCCGGCACGGGGGCGTGCAGCAGCGCCGTCGCCTCCAGCGGTCGCGCCTCGGTCGCCAGTTCGGGCAGCGGCCCCGCCTCGTCGTCGATCAGCCCGCGGCGGGCGAGAAAGCGATAGAGATTGTCGGCGTCGCCCGCGGCGACCGCGTCGTCGACGTCGGCCTGGCCGCGATACTCGATCGTCGCCGAGAGCGCGCCCGGCGGGATCGGCCGCTCGCTGCCGAAATGCGCCGCCAGCCGATGCCAGGTGGCGCTGAAGATCTCGT
Organism: Oceanibacterium hippocampi; assembly: GCF_900172325.1. Classification (GTDB taxonomy): domain Bacteria; phylum Pseudomonadota; class Alphaproteobacteria; order Sneathiellales; family Sneathiellaceae; genus Oceanibacterium; species Oceanibacterium hippocampi. Next base: position 1,067,918 of record NZ_FWFR01000001.1, read on the forward strand.
CGAACGGATTGTCGCCGGCCTCGATCGCCAGCAGTGTCGCCGCCGAGCCGATCTGGGCGGCGAGATCGCGGCCGTCCGGCCAGAGATCGCTGCCGAGATAGAGATGCATGAGCGCCTCGAGATCGCAGTGGCAGTCGAGCACGATGTCGGCATCGATCGCCTGCCCCATCAGGATCTTCCGGAGCGCGGCGAGTTCGCCGGTCGCCGGAACCTCGTCCAGCGCCTGCGCCAGCGCCGCCCGCACGGCCTGCTTGTTGGCCTCCGGATCGGCGCCGAGCCGGCCCTCCAGGAGTTCGATCGCGCGGGGCGCGAGGCTGAAGAAGCCGCGGTTGAAATTGCCGCCGGACGCCGCCTCGTAGCGACCCAGGTGATTGCCGAGCAGAGCCTGCGACATGCCGATCGGATTGGCCGCCGGAACGACCACGATCTCGCCGCGGATCCGGCCGGCGGCGGCCCCGTCGAGCCGGTCCACGAGATGGCAGAGGGTCAGCATGCCGGGTGTCTCGTCGGCATGCAGCGAACCCTGCAGGTAGGCCTTGGGCCGGGCGCCGGCCTCGCCATAGCGGTGCAGGGTGAGTTCGCGCCGGGTGCCCGGCGTCGGCGAGGGAAGCGGGATGCGTTCGATGATCTTGCTCATGGCGGCTCAGTGTCCAGCCGGCGCCGCGTCTGTCAAGCGGCCCCGTCACGGTCGATGCTGTTCCCCCTGTTCGCGGCGCCGGGGATCGCTAGGATGGTGGGATCGCAGGACACAACACGGGGATGCGCGGCCATGGCCTATGAAACGATGACGCTGGACGTCGAGAACCATGTCGCCCGTGTCACGCTGTCGCGACCCGGGAAATTCAACACCATGATCATGGCCTTCTGGCAGGAGATGGTCGACGTCTTTGCCGAGATCGAACGCATGCCCGAGGTCCGGGCCGTGGTGATCGCCTCCACCGGCAAGCATTTCACCGCCGGCCTCGACCTCGGCGATTTCGCCGGCTTCATCGGCGCCGCGCAAGCCGGCGATCCGGGCCGGGTCCGCGAACAGCTCCGACTCTCGGTGCTGGAAATGCAGGAAAGCTTCAGCGTCATCGAGAAATGCCGGGTGCCGGTCCTGGTCGCCAGCCAGGGCGGCTGCATCGGTGGCGGTGTCGACCTGATCTCGGCCGCGGACATGCGCTATTGCACCGAGGATGCCTGGTTCTGCATCCAGGAGATCAATATCGGCATGACCGCTGATGTCGGCACCCTGCAGCGGCTGCCGCACCTGATTCCCTCCGGCCTGGTACGCGAGCTCGCCTACACCGGGCGTCGCATGCCGGCGGCCGAGGCCCATGCCGCCGGCCTCGTCAACGCCGTCTTCCCCGACCAGGAGACGATGCTGGCCGCGGTTCTCGAGATCGCCGGCGAGATCGCCAGCAAGGCGCCGCTGGCGGTTGTCGGCACCAAGGAAATGCTCAACTACACCCGCGATCATCCGGTCGCCGACGCGCTCAACTACATGGCCGTCTGGCAGAGCGGGATGCTGCTCTCCGGCGACCTGATGGAGGCGGCCTCGGCCAACATGCAGAAGCGCCCGCCCGTGTTCGACGATATCCTGCCGCCGCGCAAGGTCGTCCGCCGCGCCCCCTGACGGGAGTGCCGGTCAGCCTTTTTCGAGCAGCTTCCAGATCCCGTTCACGCTGAGGATCGTCCGCCCGTCGCAATGCAGGCGACCGCGCATGAAGATCATGCTGCGGCCCTGGCGCGTCGTTTCGACATCCGCCTCGATCCAGTCGCCGACCCGGCCGGACGATACGAAATCGGTCGACAGGCTCACCGTCGTGCAGCGCCGTTTGCCGACCGCGTGCCAGACCGCGGCGCCGATCGCCTCGTCGGCGAAGCTCATCAGCATGCCGCCATGGACCACGCCGTAGGTGTTGGCATGATGCGCCAGGGCGCGGAATCCGAAGACCACCCCGGTATCGCGCCGCCTGGCATAGAGCGGCCCGATCCGTTCGACAAAGGGGGATACTCGGGTCAGCGGTTCGTAGCCGGGCGGAACGTCCGGGGTCTCGTCACTCATGCGTCTTTTCTGCCTTCGGGTCTCGGAAAGGGATAGGGAAGAGGAAATCGGCCGCGTTCAGGACCAGGCCGCGAGCGCCGCCTTCGCCACCGGTTCGCCCCATTCCTGAAGGAAATGGCCGCCCTCGGCAACCTCCAGCGGCGGCGGGCAGCCGCGAATGCAGCGTCGCAGGTAGGCCATGCCCTTCGGTCCGAGCACCGGGTCCTGCATGCCGACCGCCAAGAAGGTCGATCCGGCCCATTCGTTCGTGAACCAGTCGCGCGCCGCCCGCGACAGGGCCGCCCCCTCGGCGTCCGGATTGTCGGGGACCATGTTCGGGAAGCGACGGACGCCAGCCTTGAAGGTGACGTCCGGATAGGGCGCGTCATAGGCGGCCCGTTCCGCCTCGTTCAGGTGCGGGCAGGAGCGGCCGAGCAGCTTGCCGACCGCCATGTCGGGATTGGCGTTGTTCCAGGCGCGCCAGGCGAGAAAGCCTTCGCCGAGCGGGACGTCGCCGGTTGCGAAGGCGGTGTTCATGACCAGCAGGCGGGTGAAGCGGTCGCTCATCGACGGCGGCAGGGTAAGGCCGATCAGTCCGCCCCAGTCCTGGCAGACCAGCGTGATGTTCCGGAGGTCGAGCCGCTCGATCAGCGCCACGATGGCGCCGCGATGGAAATCGAAGCCGTAGACCTCGTCCGCCACCGGCTTGTCGGAGCGGCCGAAGCCGAAGAAGTCCGGCGCGATGCTGCGATGGCCGGCGGCGCCGAAGACCGGGATCATCCTGCGGTAGAGATAGCTCCAGGTCGGCTGTCCGTGCAGGCAGAGGAACGTCTCGGCCGCGTCCGCCGGACCCTCGTCCAGGTAATGCAGCCGAAGCCCCTCGTAGCCGGGCAGGTCATCCACGTAATGCGGCCGGAAATCGTAGCCCGGCAGGCCCTCGAACCGCTCGTCCGGTGTCCTCTTCGCGCGCATTCCCTGTTCCCCCGGTCCCGGTTCTTGAACTCCCGGTCATAATGGAGCAGGGAACCGGCGGATGAAAGCCCGCCTGAACGCGCGGGGAGGGGCGGCGACCGCTTTCAGTCGCCCTGGTATCCGTTCCGTCGGGCGTTGGCGATGCAGTCGCCGCGATGCTCGTAGCCCTCGGTGGCGGCGCCGACGATGCGGCCGTTGCTTGCCGTCCGGCGCCAGCGCCAGCGTCCGGTCGCGTCCTTGTAGATTTCCCACTTGTCGTTGTCGCCCGCGGCCATTGTCGCCTCCTTCGCCGGTTGATAAGTGGCGATGGTGGCAACGGCGGGAACGGTCGTCAAAAACTCATGCGATGGTAGGGTCGCCGCCCGATCCGGGGCGATATGGCCGATCGGACTCCGTCCTAGCGAATGGGCGCGAGCAAGGCCGGCGAGGTCACGAGCTGGCGCACGCCGTGGGCATGGTTCTCGTTGAAGTCGTTGCCTTCGCACCACTTGTCGAGCGAGGCGATGTCGATCCTGGCGCAGGTCGGGCGGACGCTCCAGGTGACCTGCAGGGGCGAACATGTCTGCTCGGTGTACTTCGGCCCCGTGGTCGAGCCGAGGAAGGAGACCGGATCGCCGGTGCCGGCGGGCAGGGCGCGGGCCTGGTGCCGGCCGGCCGTGACGTTGCCGCCATAGGTGAAGTCGGCGAAGTTCAGGGCTTGCGGATCGTTGACCACCAGGAAGACCTGGGTTTCCACGCGAAGCTGCGGATTGGCGCATTTCTCGGAGAGGCAGGAACCGAGACCTTCGCCGGGCGTCACGTCGCAGGACGAGTGCACCCAATGGACCTCGACCGTATCGCCAGGCTTCACGCCGTGGCAGGCGCCCTCACCATTGAACGGATCCTCAAGCTCGGCGGCTGTGAGATCGGCCGTGCCGTTGCACCTGAAGCCGCCATGCTCGCCGTCGCCGGCGGAGATCGAGAAGCCCGGCCCCTTGTGCTCGGCATTGGTGTGGAAATGAATGTTGCAGAGATTCATCTCCGAGGCCGGCGGCGCGAAGGTGAAGGTGCGCGGGTTGGTGCCGGCCTTGGACGAGATGTCGCGCGGGGCCTGCGGGCCGTAGCCCTGACAGATCTCGGCCCCCGATGCGCCGGCCGCGAAGCCGACACTGGCGGCGAACGCGGCGATGATGACCTGGCGGATTCTCAACCGGGGGATCTCCTGCGCCAACTGGCTGCTCCGGGCATGACGCCGTACTGAAACCGGCATTTCGCGGCGTTTCCGACGATAGTCGGTCCGTTAGCATTCGGCAATGTTCGAGGGGTTCACGGGGGGCGTCAATCGCCCCGTCGCCAGACCAACGGCAAATCGGCGCAGTCCATGACGTCGCCGTGCGCCAGTCCCGGATCGCGGGTCGGGATCGCCACTTCGCCGGGCCGCAGGCAGTAACGGACGTCGTCGCCGGTCCAGCGGGTCGAGAGCACCCGCCGGCGCAGGCCCGAGCGGTTTCCCGGCGCGCCGTGCACGACCATCGCCTGGAAGACCAGGCAGTCGCCCGGTTCCATGGCGAAACTGACGATCCGGTGGCGTTCCCTCCCGGCCTCGATGTCGGGCAGTGGCGGCAGCCCCGTACCGGCATAGGGCGTGCCGTCGGCGAAATGGTAGGGGCTGAATTCCGGCCAGTCGTGCGAGCCCGCGACATATTCCAACGCGCTTTCCGGCGGCACCGGATCGAAGGGCAGCCAGATCGAGCAGACCTGCTGTCCGGCCACCGCCCAGTAGGGCTGGTCCTGGTGCCAGGGCGTACGCTCTGTCGTGCCGGGTTCCTTCACCAGCAACTGGTCGTAGAAGAAATTGACCCTGGCCGTGCCCATCAGCCGGCCGGCGATTTCCGCCGCGGGCGAGTCGTGGACGAAGGCGCGGAAGCCGGCGTGCCGCCGGGCCATGTCGAGGTCGCCGAAGAAGCGGCCGCCGCCCTTCGCGTAATCCTCCGCATGCGGGCCGGGCCGGGCGATCGCCTGATCGACCCAGCCGCGCATGAAATCGATCCAGTCGTCGTCGAACATGGCGCGCAAACAGACCACGCCGTCGCGCGCGTAGGCCGCACGGTCATCCGCGGTGATCGGGTTTCCCGGATGTCGGTTCATCGGTCGCCGCCTCCTTCCAGCACCGCAGAATGGCGGACAGGACCGCCCCCGGGCAATGGCCTTGGGATCTGTTGCCTCCCTGCCTCCGCGCCGGCTTGCCCGGGAGTGCGGGGCGAGGCTACTCTCTCCGCCAGAATGGAGGAGGGAACCATGGAACGGAAAGCTCAGCGCGACGCCGCGATCGCCGAGACCGTCGGCGTCATCAGGCGACTGCTGGAGACCGAGGGCGTGAACCGGGAAACCCTCGATGCGGTCAAGTCGGAGCTGCTCGTGCTGGCGGCCCGCCGGGCCCTGTTCCCGAAATCCGACTTCCCGCTGCCGGAGGATGGATCGGAGCGCGGTTCGCGGCTCTACCGCCTGCACGAGGATCCCGACCGCCGCTACGCGCTCTATGCCCAGGTGGCGACCATTGGCACCCGCTCGCCGGTGCATAACCACACGACATGGGCGGTCATCGTCGGGATCGAGGGGCAGGAACTCAACCGGTTCTATGAACGCACCGCCGACGGTGCCGAGCAGACCGGCAGCGGCATGGTCAAAGCCGGCGCGGGGGTGGCGTTGCTGCCCGACGATCTGCATTCGATCCATATCGACGGCGACGAAGGCGCCTTCAATTTTCACATGTATGGCCGGGCGATCGAGGAACTGCGCGAACGCGAATACTGGAGCGGCAAGGACAACGCATGGAAGATCTTCCCGGCGCATACGGATATCCGTCCGGCATGAGGACGATCGAGCCTGCCGCGCTGAAAGCGGCAATCGGAACGGGCGACGAGCTTGCCTTCCTCGATGTCCGGGAACATGGCCAGCACGCCGCCGGCCATCCCTTCTTCGCCCGGTCGCTGCCGCTCAGCCGGCTGGAATGGCGCGCGCCGGTGCTGCTGCCGCGGCGCTCGGTGCCGATCGTGCTGTTCGACAGCGGTGCCGCGGATGACGACATCGCCGCTCGCGCCGCGGTCGCGCTCGACCGGCTGGGCTACAGCGACATCCGGATTCTCGCCGGCGGCGCGGCCGGCTGGCAGGCGGCCGGCTACGAGCTGTTCTCCGGGGTCAACGTGCCGAGCAAGGCGTTCGGCGAGTTCGTCGAGAGCCGCGCGGAGACGCCCCGGATCAGTGCCCGCGAGCTGAACGAGGCGATCGCGGCGGGCGAGGATATCGTGATCCTCGACAGCCGCCCGTGGGAGGAATATCACCGCATGGCGATCCCCGGCGGGATCGACTGTCCGGGCGCCGAACTGGTGCTTCGCGGGGCCGCGTTGGCCCCCTCCGACACGACCCGGATCGTGGTCAATTGCGCCGGCCGGACGCGCAGCATCATCGGCGCCCAGTCGCTGATCGACGCCGGCCTGCCGAACCCCGTCATGGCGCTGGAGAACGGCACCATGGGCTGGCACCTGGCCGGCCTGGAGGTGGTGCGCGGCGCCGACCGCGTGGCGCCGCTGCCGGACGCGGCCGACCGCGCCGCCGCCCAGGCTCGTGCCGCGCGGGTCCGCGCCCGCTTCGGCGTGCCCCTGGTCGGACCCGAAATGCTGGCGGCCTGGCAGGCACAGGCGGAGGTCCGCAGCTTCTGTCTGCTCGATGTCCGCAGTCCCGATGAATTTCTCGCCGGCCACCTGGCGGGCTCGCGGAACGCACCTGGCGGCCAGCTGGTCCAGGCGACCGACGAATATGTCGGCACGCTGAACGGCCGGATCATGCTGGTCGACGACGACGGCGTGCGCGCCTCGATGACCGCCTCATGGCTGATCCGCCTGGGCTGGCCTGAGGTCGCGGTGCTCAAGGGCGGGCTCGACGGCGACCTGGTGCAGGGCCCGGTCCCGCCCGACATCGCGCCGCCGGAGGTCCCGGCGATCATGCCGGCGGCGCTTGCCGAGTGCATCGACGCCGGATCGCCGCTGACGGTCCTCGACGTCGGAACCTCGCTCGCCTACCGCAGGGGCCATGTCCCGGGCGCGCTCTGGACACCGCGTTCCCGCCTGGCCGGGGCGCTGGCCCATCTCGCGGCCGACGGCCCGGTCGTCGTGACGGCGGACGATCCGACGCTCGTCGCCTTTGCCGCCGCCGACCTGGCCGCCCTCGTCCCCGGTCGCGACATCCGCCGCCTGGACGGCGGAACGGCCGCCTTCGCCGCCATCCGGCCGCTCGAGACCGGCCTCGTGGCGCCGCTTTCGGAAACCGATGACGAATGGCGGAAACCGTACGACCAGCCCGGCGGGATCGAGGAGCGGATGCGGGAATATCTTGAATGGGAGGTCGGCCTGGTCGCCCAGATCGCCCGCGACGGCGATGCCCGGTTTCGCCATTTTGACTGACCGGCGCCGACCCGCCACTTCAGCGCAAGGAAAACGACGAGAATGACCGCCATGAAGATCCATCGCGTGCCGGACCTGCCGGACAGCCTGCCCTTCTGTTCCGCCGTCGAGGTCGACGGGCTGCTGCATTGCTCGGGCAATATCGGCAACCGCCCCGGCAGCCTGGAGGTCGTGCCGGGCGGCATCGCGGCCGAGACCCGGCAATGCATGGAGAATATCCGGAGCGTGCTGGAATATTGCGGCAGCTCGCTCGACAAGGTCATCAAGGTCACCGTCTTCATCGACGACATGGACGGCTTCTGGGCCATGAACGAGGTCTACCGGGAGTTCTTCACCACCCATCTGCCGGCCCGGTCCTGCGTTGCCGTCAAGGCGCTCGCGATCGGCGCCAAGGTCGAGATCGAGTGCATCGCGCTCGCCGCCGGACGCTGATCGGCGGGCGGTCGGGACAGGGCGCGGTGCCCGGACGACGGCGTCTTGCCAGCCATCCGTCCGCGGCCTAACCTTTCGCCACGATCCGCGAGGGCGCGGCCGTGCGTGGCGGCAAACGATGCCTGACGGACAAGGGAGTGACCATGGATCTTGCCTTCAGCAGCGAGGATCGCGCCTTCCGGGAAGAGGTTCTGGCCTTTGTCGAGGCCAACCTGCCGGGCGAGATCCGCGACCGTGTGGCGCGCGGGCTCGGTGTCGGCAAGGAAGCCCTGACCGCCTGGCAACGGACACTGCACGAGAAGGGCTGGGTGGCGCCCGCCTGGCCGAGGAACTACGGCGGCGCGGAATGGCCGCTCGTCCGACGCTACCTGTTCCAGCAGGTCATGGGCGAGGCCGCGGCCCCGGACATCCCGCCGTTCGGCGTCAACATGGTCGGACCGGTGATCTACACCTTCGGCAACGAGGCGCAGAAGGCCCGCTTCCTGCCGCGCGTCCTCTCGGGTGAGGACTGGTGGTGCCAGGGCTATTCCGAGCCGGGCTCCGGCTCCGACCTCGCCTCGCTCAGGACCCGGGCCGAGGACCAGGGCGATCACTACCTGGTCAACGGCCAGAAGATCTGGACCACCTACGCCCATCTCGCCGACTGGATCTTCTGCCTCGTCCGGACCGACGACAGCGGCAGGCCGCAGGAGGGCATTTCCTTCCTGCTGATCGACATGAAGACGCCGGGCATCACGGTGCGCCCGATCATCACCATCGATCACGGGCACTCGGTCAACGAGGTCTTTTTCGAGGATGTCCGGGTGCCCAAGGAGAACCTGGTGGGCGAGCCCGGCAAGGGCTGGACCTATGCCAAGTTCCTGCTGTCGAACGAGCGTACCGGGATCGCCCATGTCGCCAGCGCCAAACGCCAGGTGGCTCGCATCAAGTCGATCGCCGGGGCGGAGGAAATCGACGGCCGCCCGCTGATCGAGGATCGCGCGTTCCGCGCCCGGCTGGCCGCCGTCGAGGTCGATCTGATGGCGCTGGAATTCACCGAGCTCCGCCTGCTCTCGAAGGTCCAGGGCGGCGGCACGCTGGGCGCGGAATCCTCGCTGCTGAAGATCCGCGCGACCGAGATCCAGCAGTCGCTGACCGGCCTCCTGCTCGAGGCGCTCGGCAACTACGCCGCCCCCTTCGAGGCGGAATCGGAAGACGACGCCCGGCGCAACGAGCCGCCGATCGGCCCCGACTATCGCGACGGCGCACTGCAGCAGCACATTTACGGGCGCGCCGCGACGATCTATGGGGGAAGCAACGAAATTCAGCGCAACATCATCGCCAAGATGGTGCTGGGCCTCTAGAGGCATTTCTCAGCCGGAAGGGACGAGGGGAGTATGGACTTCGAATACTCCGAGGAGCAGACGCTCCTCAAGGACAGCCTGCGACGCTTCATCGACGGCCGTTACGACTTCGAGAGCCGGCGCAAGCTGCTGGCGAGCTCCGACGGCTTCAGCCGCGACAACTGGCGGCAGTTCGCGGAACTCGGCTGGCTCGGCGTCGCCTTTCCGGAAGACTCGGGCGGCTTCGCGGGGAGCCCGGTCGAGACCATGATCATCATGGAGGAGTTCGGCCGCGGCCTCGTCGTCGAACCCTATCTGGCGACCGTGGTGCTCGGCGGCGGCCTGGTGGAAATTGCCGGCAGCGCCGCCCAGAAATCCGAGATCCTCGAACCGATGATCGCCGGCGAGCTGATGCTTGCCTTCGGTCACAGCGAGCCGCAGGGGCGCTTCAACCTCGCCGACGTGCGGACGACCGCGGAGAAGGACGGCGACGGCTACCGGCTCTCGGGCAAGAAGATCGTCGTCTATCATGCCGGGGTGGCCGATCGGCTGATCGTCTCGGCGCGGACCTCGGGCGATGTCCGCGACAGTGACGGCATCACGCTGTTCCTGGTCGATCCCAGGGCCGACGGGGTCTCGATCCGGGATTATCGCACCGTGGACGGTTTCCGGGCCGGCGACATCACGCTGGAAGGCGTGAAGGTCGGCGCCGATGCAGTGCTCGGAACGGTCGGCGGCGCCCATCCGGCGATCGAGGCGGTCGTCGACCGGGCGATCTCGGCGCTCGCCGCCGAGGCGGTCGGGGCGATGGAGCGGGCCAACGAGATCACCAACGACTACCTCAAGAGCCGCAAGCAGTTCGGCGTCGCGATCGGCAAGTTCCAGGTCCTGCAGCATCGCATGGTCGACATGTACATGCATGCCGAGCAGGCCAAGTCGCTGTCCTGCATGCTGGCGATGAAGCTCGACGGACCGGATCGCGAACGCGCGCTGGCCGCGGCCGCGACCAAGGCCCGGGTCGGGCAGGCCGCGCGCTTCGTCGGTGAACAGGCCGTGCAACTGCACGGCGGCATGGGCATGACCGAGGAATATACCGTCGGCCATTACATGAAGCGGCTGACGATGATCGAGACCCTGTTCGGCAATGTCGATCATCACCTGAGGCGTTACGCGGCGCTCGCCGACTGAGCGCGGCCTCCGCTCAGAAGCGCAGGCTGACCGTGACGCCCCGGGCGTCGTCCCGGTAGAGCGGGGCTAGGCCGATGCCGTTGCGCTCGAGGAACGGGTTGTAGCGGGTCACCACCTTGGCGACGGCGTATCCCAGGGCGGCGCCGAAGGCGACGTCGGTCAGCCAGTGGCGGTCGTCGTTGATCCGGCTGAGCGCGGTGCCGGTCGCGGCGCTATAGGCGAGATAGGGCAGCCAGGGATTGTCCGGCCCGTAGATTTCCGAGAGCACGGTCGCGAACGAGAAGGCAAAGGCCGCGTGGCCGGAAATGAAGGAGGCGTTGAAATCGCCCTTCGACGGCCCCTCGAAATCGAAGGCGTCCTCGGCATCCGGCGGCCGGTTGCGGCCGACCGCGTATTTCACGCCATTGACCAGCAGGCCGGTCAGCACGGTGCTCTGCAGGGCCAGGAGCGCCGCCGACTTCTCGCGCCGGGCGTCGATCGCGCCGCTCGTATCGGCGACTTCGGCCAGCGCATAGGCGGCGAGCGAGCCGTAGAGGAAATAGTCGAACTCGCCGAGTTCGCGAAGATAGTCCGCAGCCTTGTCGGTATCGTCGTTCCGGACGTCGTCCTGCCAGAAATCCCGGATCGGCTCGTCGAGGAACAGCATCGCGCCGCCGGCAGCCACGACCAGCCCGGCGGTCAGCCAGTCCTCGCCGTCGAAATGCACCGGCGCCGACAGCACCCGGAACAGGTTCTTCGGATAGCCGAGCAGGTAGTCGGTATTGACCGCGTATATCCCGTCGATGTAGCGGGGCGCCGGCATTGCCGGCCCCTCGACGTCGCTCTCGACCGGGGCCGGCCCGGCGACCTCGGCCATGACCGTCGGCGCGCCGTAATATGACGGCGGCGATCCGACCGACCGGCGATAGGCATAGGGATCGCTGATCACGTAGGGGTCGTGCAGCAGCGCGGTTCGCGCGGGCTGGACCGTCTGGACGACAGGGGCGGCCGGCGCCGGCGGCCTGACCGGCTGGGTCTCGTTCCGTGTCTGCGGCTGATCGATCGCGCGGCGATAGGCATAGGGATCGCTGACCACATAGGGATCGTGCAGCGGAACCGCGACCGGATAGGCCGGCGCCTGCTGCGAGACGGCGTCCGGCGGGTAGCTGGCGGTTGGCGGGTAGGAGACGGGCGGGGCATAGGATACCGCGGGCGGCGCGCCGAGGTCGTTCGGATCGAAGACGATGACCGAGCTCCCCGCGTCCGACCAGCCTTGCGTGGTATAGGCCTTGCCACGCGCATCGAAGGCCGTGATCGGCACCTGTTCGGGAATGGCGTTCGCCGCGGGGCCCTGATTCTGCGCAAGGGCCGACGCCGACAGTCCGGCCGTCGCAACGGCGAGCACCGCGAGAATGCCGGCACCGCTCCAGCCTCCGCGACCGTATGACCCCACCATTGTTGTTACTCTTGCCCGGTTGCCGTCACTGTCTCGCGTGCGACGACACTTTATGGGCACGGGGCGGCACTGTCAGCCACTAAAGTCCGGGGAGGGAAAGGAGAGTCGTGGCGCCGGCCACGCCGCTCAGCTTTTCAGGTCGAGCAGGGTTTCGTCGATCTTCGACTGCGCGGCAAGCACGCTGGCATTCGCCTTGTAGGACGAGACGGCAACCATCTGGTCAACCGCTTCACGCACCGGATCGACATTCGGATAGGCCCGGAGGCCGGCGGCGGAAGTGCCATCCGGACCATAGATTAAGGGAGGATCCTGGAGACGGACTGAAGTCTGCACGCCGCCCCCGGCCGCCGGAGCCTGCTCGACGCGCCGCGGTCGGTAGACGTCGTCGGGCTCGTCGCCGACGCGCTCGACCGGTGCGCTGGTGTTGATGTTCGCGACATTGCCGGCCGAAACGGTCAGCCGCTGGGTTGCTGCCGCCATTCCGCTACGCGCTATGTCATAGACATTGTTCATGCCGCTACATTCACCGGATCGCCGGCAAATGTCAAGAAAATAATACAATAAAATCAACAGGTTAATACAATTTGACGCAAATTTTACGAATCCCTTCCGGACCTTGCGCGGGGCACGGCGCCGGCGGATCCGGCCGCCGCGGATCGACCCGCGCCGCCTTGCCAGTGCAACGGGCAGGGGCTAAGACGGGTCGCCTGACATTTTCGTGAACGGAGAGACGATGCGCCATAGCCCCTCCATGCTGCCGAAATGGCTGTCCATCGCGCCGGACTGGTTCCGCGCCGCCGTGTCGACGCCGCATGAGCAGCACTGGGTCACGGTCGATGGCCATCGGACGCACTATCTGACCTGGGGCGATCCGGACAAGCCGGGCCTGCTCCTGGTTCACGGCGGCCGTGCCCATGCCCGCTGGTGGAGCTTCATCGCGCCATATTTCGCTGCCGACTACCATGTCAGCGCGATCGACCTGGGCGGCATGGGCGACAGCGACTACCGGGAAAACTACACGCCCGACGGCTTCGCCGCCGAGATCCGCGCCGTCGCGGCTCGGACCGGCGCCGGCGGCCGCCCCGTCGTTGCCGGCCATTCCTTCGGCGGGTTCCTCTCGCTGGTCGCCGCGCACGCCGCGCCGGCCGAGTTCTCCGGCCTGGTGATCGTCGATTCGCCGATCCGGCCGCCGCATGCGCAGCGCAAGCGGGGCACCCAACGGGGTACCCGAAAAGTCGTCTACGAGAGCTTCGACGCGGCGCTGGCGCGCTTCCGGCTGATGCCGGAACAGCCCTGCGCGAACGATTATATCCTCGACTACATCGGGCGCCATTCGCTGAAGCGGGTCGAGGGAGGCTGGAGCTGGAAGTTCGACGGTACGCCGTTCAACGGCGAGGCCTTCACCAGGGAATTCTGGGTCAGCCTGACCGGGCGGATCGAGGCGCTCGAGATCCCGCTGGCCGTCCTGCATGGCGAGAAGAGCGCGCTCTTCACCGAGGAAGTACGCGCCCACATGAAGCCGCTGATGGCCGGACGCGGGCCGTTCGTCGAGCTTCCCGACGCCCATCACCATGTCATGCTCGACCAGCCGCTCGCGGTCGTCGCGGCGCTGCGAACCCAGCTTGCCAACTGGCGGACACCGCCGCGCGCCTGAGCGCCGGGTGCCGTGAGCCGCGCTCGCTTGAAGCGCGGGCCGGGCGAGCCTATCTTCCAGCCATGAAACGACACCTCGCGCGCCTCCTGCTGGCCGCCACCGCCTTTCCCGCCATCGCCGCCGCCGCGGCGACCGCCAACGATCCCGGCACCGCGGAAATCGACCGCTTCCTCGCCGCCAATCGCGAGTTCTGCCGCACCGCGCCCTCCGGCGACTGCGTCGATCGCGGCCTGGCCTTCGCCGATACCGACGGCGACGGAGCGATCTCGCTCGCCGAGACGCGCCGGCTCCGGGCCTTCGTCGGCAACTGGTATGCGGCGCGCAGCGAAAGCCTGCATCGCAAGGATCAGGCGACGATCGGGCTCAGTATCTGGGTCGCCGACTCGCTCGGCCTCGAACGGGTCATGCAGCTCTTCGACAGCGATGGTGACGGCCTCGTGACGCGAGCGGAACTGACCGCGGACGTCAAGCTCGACGAGCGACCGCTGCCGGAAGTGCTCGCCGATAGCGAGGCATTCGACCGGAAGGCGATGGAACGGCGGCTCGGCCCCTATGCGGCCTTGTTCAAGACGATCCGCTGAAGCGCCCGCCCAGGCGGCTGGCCCTTACGCCTACTCGAAGGCTTCGTAGAAGGGACCCGGGCGGCTCCCGAGTTCCTCGTAGTGGACAAGTTGCGGGGCGCCGAGCGGGCAGGGCTCGCCGTGCCGGAAGGCCCATTCGCCACGGTCGCAGTCGGTCGCCCGGACATAGCCGTTCAGGTAGAATCGCCGGTCGGTCGGGCTCCGGTTCGGGCCGGAGCCGTGCAGCATGTAGAGCCCCCAGAGCGCCAGGTCGCCGGGGGCGAGTTCCAGCGTCTCCAGCCGGGCCGGATCGAGGCCGGCGGGGGTCAGCTCCTCGGGCGCGAGCGTCCGCCGCATCACCGGCCCGTCGCCGGGGAGCGCGATCTCGCCCATCCGGTGGCTGCCCGGATAGACCTGCATCGCGCCGTTCTCCGGCCCGTGCGGATCGATGGCGAGGCCGCTCTGCACGTAGCTCGTCGCCGGGTTGCGGTAAGCCTCGCGCGGGCGCCGGAAGCCGATGTCCTGGTGCAGGCCGAACTCGGCCGCGGCGCCCGGCGGTTTCCAGTGCATCTGGTTGATGATCTGCTTGATGTCGCGGCCGAGCAGCGGCGCCATGATCTCGCCGATCCGCCGGTCGATGCGGAATCCGGCGAGCACGTCGTCGAAATAGGACGGCCATTGCACGAGACGGGGAATGACGCCGTTCACCGGGTCGCGGCCGAGCCGGAAATAGACATTGCCGTCGCGGTAGTTGGCGCCGTGCGCGAGGGCCTGCGCATGGACCCGGTCGAAGGCCTCCGCCAGGGCGGCGATCTCGGCCGCGGAGACGACGTTGCGGATCACGGCGAAGCCGCGTTCGCGATAGTCCCTCACATAATCGTCGGCCATGCGCGGATCGCTCCCTTTTCCGGGATGGTCGCCGCCAGACATTAAGACTTCGTGATATGCGCCGCCGTTGGCGGGCGGACAAGGCCGCCCTATCCTTGGGCGGACGAGGATCAAGCCATGCCAGCCGAACCGTTGCTAACCGTGACCCGGGCCGGGCTCTATGTGCCGGACGGCGATTTCCATATCGACCCGACGCGCATCGTGCCGCGGGCGGTGATCACGCATGGCCATGCCGACCACGCCCGCGCCGGCCACGGCGCCGTGCTGGCGACGGCCGAGACGCTGGCGATCATGGAGGCGCGGATGGGCCCGCGTTTCGCGGCCAGCCGGCAGGCGCTCCGCTACGGCGAAAGGGCGGCGCTGGGCGGCGTGTCGCTTCGCCTGCTCTCTGCCGGGCATGTCCTCGGCAGCGCCCAGGCGGTGATCGAGAAGGGGGGCGTCCGGGCGATCGTCACCGGCGATTTCAAGCGCCGGGCCGATCCGGCGGCAGCGCCCTTCGAGCTTGTCGAGGCGGATCACCTGGTGACCGAGGCGACCTTCGGCCTGCCGGTCTTCCGCCACCCGCCGGCCGAGGGCGAGGTGGCAAAGCTGCTGCAATCGCTCCGGCTGTTCCCCGCGCGCCCGCACCTGGTCGGGGCCTACTCGCTCGGCAAGGCGCAGCGCCTGATCCTGCTGTTGCGCGCGGCCGGTTACGACCTGCCGATCTATTGCCATGACGCGGTGCTGAAGATCGTCGATGTCTATCGCCGCTTCGGGTACGACTTCGGTTCCTTGCGGTCGCTCGCCGGGGCGACGCCGGAGGCTTTCGCCGGGGCTGTCGCGATCGGCCCGCCTGAACGCCTCGCGCCTGCGCTCGACGGCCGCACGGCGCCGCCGGTGACCGTCTTCGCCTCGGGCTGGCTCGGCCTCCGGGCCCGTGCCCGGCGGAGCAACGTGATGCTGCCGCTGGTGATTTCCGATCACGCCGACTGGGACGAACTGACCCGGACGATCGACGAGGTCGCGCCGGCCCGCCTATGGGTCATGCACGGTGCGGAGGCGGCGCTCGTCCATCATGCCCGGCTGCGCGGGATCGAGGCCGGGCCGCTGCCGCCGGCGATCGACGCGGCGGTCCCGTGAACGCCTTCGCGGAACTGGCCGAACGGCTCGCCGACGGGCCCGAACGGGAGGCGACGATCCGCCGCCTGCGGGATTACCTGGCGACGACACCGGACCCGGAGCGGGGCTTCGCGCTGGCATTGCTCGCCGGCGCCGTGCGTCCGCCCGCGCTGGCCCCCGCCCGCCTCCGGGATCTGCTCACGGCGCGGGTCGACCCGGTGCTGCTCGGCCTGTCGGAGGATTATGTCGGCGATCTCGCGGAAACCGTCGCCCTGCTTTGGCCCGGGCCGTCAACCGCGGAAGCTGCGACAGGCGGGCCGCCGGGGCCGGCCGAGATCGTCGCGGGGCTCGCCGAATGCGGGGCCGGCGACCTGCCGGAGCTGCTGGCAGGCTGGCTCGATCGCGCCGACCCGGTGACCCGGCGGGTCTTGCTGCGGCTGGCCGGTGGACGGACGCGCCGGCGCGCACTCGTGCCGGCACGCCTTGTGCGCGCGGCGCTGGCCCGCTTCGGCGGCGTCAGCGAAACCCGGATCGAGGAACTGTGGCATGGCCTCTCGCCGCCCTATGCGGGGCTGTTCGCCTGGCTCGAGGGCGAGGCCGGGCCGCCGCGCAGCAACTTCGCCGCCCCCTATCGTCCGGTGATGGAGCCGCTGCCGCTCGAGGCGGCTCCGTCGGCCGCACTGGACCCGGCGCTGTTTGCCGCCGAATGGCAGTGGGACGGGCTCGGCGTGCAGCTCGTCGTCCATGGCGGCGACGCCCGGCTTTACGACCGTGCGGGCGACGACATTTCCGCCGCCTTTCCGGACCTGCTGGCGGCTGCGGACGGCGCAGGCACCCTGGACGGCGAATTGACGATCCGGACGGACGGTGTGATCGGGCCCCGCGACGCGCTGCGGCGGCGGCTCGGGCGGAAGACCGTCACCGCCAGGACGGTCGCCGAGCTCCCGGCGACGATCCGCGCCTATGATCTGCTGTTCGACGGCGACGAGGATCTCCGCCCGCTGCCCTTCCGGGACCGGCGCGCCCGCCTGGAAGACTGGCTCGCCCGGCACGGCGGCGCCGACGGCCGCCTCACGCTCTCGCCGCTGCTCGCCTTCGCGGACCGGGGCGCGCTCGACCGCCTTCGACAGGCCCCGCCGGCCGGTACCCGGGGGCTGGTCTGCAAGCGGCTCGACAGCACCTACGAACCCGGACACTCCCCGGCCTGGCTTTGCTGGCGACGGGCGCGCCGTCGCATCGATGCGGTGCTGATGTATGCCCGGCGGGGGCAGGGGGCGCTGTCGACGGTCCATGCGGACCTGACCGTCGGCGTCTGGCGGGACGGTGCGCTGGTCCCGATCGGCGCCGTCCCGGTCGCCCCGGACGCGGCGGATCTCGACGCGATCGACGGCTTCGTGCGGGAGAATGTCATCGCCCGCTTTGGCCCGGTCCGGGAAGTCGTGCATGAGGGGGACAGGGGGCTCGTTCTCGAACTCGCCTTCGACGGTGTCGAGCGGGCCGCCCGTCGCCGCGCCGGGCTGCAGCTCCGCGGCGCCAGCGTGGTCGGCATTCGGCCCGGGCGCCGACCGGACGAGGCGGCACGGCTCGCCGCGCTCGAGGACCTGCTGACCTCGTGACCGGGGTCACGTTGAAAGCCGGGCCGCCGATGCGCATCTCTGTTCCATGACAGATGCCGATCGAACCTTGCGGGGGAGCGTCCCGCGTGCCTGGCGCGCCGCGATGGCCGGCGGCCTGTTGCTGCTGCTCGCCGCCTGCGGCCATCCGACCGCCTACCAGCCGGAAGCCGACGGCTATGGCTATGGCGAGCAACAGATCGCCGAGGACCGCTTCCGGGTCAGCTTCTCCGGCAACAGCCTGACCGATCGCGTTACGGTGGAGAACTACCTGCTCTACCGGGCGGCCGAGGTGACGCTCAATTCCGGCAACGAGTATTTCGTCATCGTCACCAAGGAAACCGAGAAGGAAACGCGCGAATACAACACCTTCGGCGGTTATCCCCGGTTCGGTTACTACGGCTATGGCTGCTGCCCGTCACGGTCGGGCATCGGCGTCGGCTTCTCGACCGGCTTTCCGTACGGCGGCTCGACCCAGCGGACGAGCAAGTACACCGTCTATGCCGACATCCGGGTCATTCCGGGACCGATCCCGCCGAGCGACGAGAACGCGCTGCGCGCCATCGACGTGATCGGCCGCCTCGGCAATTCGATCGTTCGCGAGTATCCCGAGAGCTGACGCCGGCGAGATCCTAGAAGGAGCGTCGCCCGGCCGCGATCCCGTGCTTCTCGAAATATTGCTGATGCGTCGTGTCGGCGACCCAGAAGGCGCTTGCCATCTCGATCGAGGTGGCGATCTCGCCGTGTCGACCGGACGCCTGCAGTCGGGCCCGCGACGCCTCCGCCGCCTTGCGCTGATCCTGGTCCTTGCAGAAGATCACCGAGCGGTATTGCGGTCCAATATCGGGGCCCTGCCGGTTCTTCTGGCTGGGATCGTGACAATTCCAGAAGATGTCGAGCAGCGCGTCATAGCTGATTTCGTCCGGATCATAGTCGATCCGCACGACTTCCGCATGGCCGGTTCGTCCGCTACAGACATCGGAATAGCTCGGATGCGAGGTCGAGCCGCCGCAGAAGCCGACCGTAGTCCCCTGCACGCCCTCGATGCTCCGAAAAGCCGCTTCGACACCCCAGAAGCAACCACCACCAAAAATCGCTATCGTCATATCGCACCTCGACACGCCACGCTTCGCACGCAGGGCAACCGGACAGACATCACTGATTCGACACTAGGCGAGGGGATTCTGCTCCGCAATGGCGAAATTGCCATTTCGTGATATCTATATTGCAGATTTTTGGCGATCACCATCTGGTTACTTAATGACGTCGATCGCCATCCGTGGAATATTATTCGACAATTGCGTCGCGATCCCGTGGACACACGGAGCCGGTCGTAACCGGTGTGACGCGTTTGTCGCCACGTCGACAGGGCGGACGAGCAATGACAGGGAAAAGCGGCAAGAAAGCCGAGACGCGCGGCGCGCTCCTCGACGCGGCGGAAGCCGCGCTGATCGACGGAAAAGGTGACTGCGAGATCAGCGATGTGGCCCGTCGGGCCGGTGTCTCGATCGGCCTGAGCTATCACTACTACGATTCCAAGGACGCGCTGGTCGCGGCGGTGGTCGAGCGTTTCTACCGGCGGCTGGACGAAGCGGCGATGGCGATCAATCCCCTGCCGGCAGGGGAATGGGCGAGCCGAGAAGCCCGCCGCGTCAGACTTGTCGTGGAATTCCTCTTCGGCGCGCCGCTCGCCCCCTTCGTTCTCGGCGGCCTTGCCGGCGGCCCGCTTGTACAGGCGGCCGAGATCGAGGCCCGCGGTCGCTATGCCGCGCTCGCATCGGAGAATTTCAGCCGCGCCCGCCGGGTCGGGCTGATCGGCGCGGAAACGCCCGACCGGCTGCTCGCCGTGCAGGCGATGGGCGGGCTCTGGGCGGTCATCGAGGCCGCATTGCGGGAGCGCAAGAGACCATCGACGCAAACCGTGGCCGAGGCGATCTGGGCCAACATGGCGGCGATGCTGCGGCTCTGAACGGCGCGGCGGGTGCCGCCGGCGCGGCCACCGTGCAGGGAGCCGAAGCGGCGCCGCGTCAGATGTCGTCGACGGTCTGCGCGGCCGGCAGCACGATGCCGGCACAGTCGACGACCTCTTCCATGTCGCGGGCAAAGGCGAGCATGCGGAAGCGGACCGAATTGATCATGACCGCTGCGTCGCGGCGGCGGCGCGTGTCATCGCTCCGCTCGTACTCCGGCATGTTGTCGAAGATCGCCTGGCCGGCGTGGCGCGCGATGGCGTCGGTGCTGTCGGGCGGCATATCGGCGGCCGCGGCAAGGCGGTCGACGAA
This sequence comes from Oceanibacterium hippocampi, assembly GCF_900172325.1. Lineage (GTDB taxonomy): Bacteria > Pseudomonadota > Alphaproteobacteria > Sneathiellales > Sneathiellaceae > Oceanibacterium > Oceanibacterium hippocampi. The sequence continues at coordinate 1,087,830 of NZ_FWFR01000001.1, forward strand.
GGCCCTGTGCCGGGCTGCCCGGTCGGCGCGCTCGACGGGCAGGGGATAACTGTCGAGACCGTTCCGATGCACGGTCCGGAGCCAGTCGAGCAGGCCCCGCCTGGGTCGTCCCTGGGCGACCCGCAATTCCCGCTCGGCAATCAGAAGGATATCGGCGAGGCAAACCGCGTAGGCCTCCCACCGGGTCGACTCGAGCCGCGCGCGGAACTCCGCGTCGCCGAGCGAAGGCGGCGCCCTGAAGCCGGCGCGGGCGCGGAAATAACTGCGCACCGAACTCTGCGCCACCCGGGCCGCGGTAGCGATCAGGTAGTCGGCCAGTTCGTCGGCGCTGGCGATCCGAGGGCGCGGCAGCAGAATCCGTTTCAGGCCACCGGTGACCCCGCCGAAACCGGCGAGGTAGCCGTAATTCTCCCACAATGCGCCCTGCATTGCCTCGAGCGCCCTTTTCGGTGCGGCAGGCATGGCTCTCGTTTCCTTGTGACGCAGGCGGTTCCAGCTGCGTTCTGACGCTGGTGACCCGTCGCCCTCATGGCCGGACGGGCGCTGAGCTTCCCTTGCAGTCTAATATGCCGCCGGGCGGAGGGCACAGCAATATTGTGCCTTCCGCAAGGGAATCGGCGGTCGCGGGCGCGGCGACAGCACCGAACAGGAATGTCGCGCGGCTTCACAATTTCTTCACAATCGTCCGATATAACTGCTCACTGAATAGTGAATGGCGCTTCGGCGTACCGAGGCACGGGACTTGACCTCCCCCCCCGCCTGGCCCTGCTTCGGATCTGCCGCAAATCGATCCTTGCGATCCGCCGATCCCGCTGTTCATGCGCCGCGTAGCTTTAGGGCGCATTGGTCCGGTCGTCCCGTCAGCGCGTTGCGTATGGGCCGGCGGGCGGCCGGACCGCCTTTCTCTTCTCCGGATCTCTACAACTTTCCGCGGGCGCCGCAAGGCGCTCGCGGGTCTTTTTCGCGGAACCACTCAGGCCGCGGCATCCGCGAGCGCGCCGTCGACGGCGCGGCCGAGCTTGTCGACCAGTTCCGCGACCTCGGTCTCGCGGATGATGAAGGGCGGCGCGATCAGGACATGATCGCCGTTGCGCCCGTCGATCGTGCCGCTGCCGGGATAGCAGACCAGTCCCTCGTCCATCGCCCGGGCGCGGATCCGCGTCGCCAGCCGGGCCGACGGATCGAATGTCGCCTTGCTCGCCCGGTCCGCAACCAGCTCGATCGCCCGGAACAGACCGCGCCCGCGGATATCGCCGACATGCTGATGATTGCCGAAACGCTCGTGCAGGGCCGCGTCCAGTGTGTCACCCTGGCGGCGGACATTCTCGATCAGTCCGTCCCCCTCGATCACCTTCTGCACCGCGAGCGCACCGGCGCAGGCGGCGGCGTGCGCCATGTAGGTGTGGCCGTGCTGGAAGAAACCGGAGCCGTCGCGGATCGCGCCATAGATCTTTTCCGACGCGAACATCGCCCCGATAGGCTGGTAGCCGGCGCCGAGCCCCTTGGCGGTATAGAGGATGTCCGGGATGACGTCGTCCTGTTCGCAGGCGAAGAGCGTGCCGGTCCGGCCCATGCCGCACATCACCTCGTCGAGGATCAGCAGCACCCCGTGACGGTCGCAGACCTCGCGGATCGCCTTGAAATAGCCGAGCACCGGGGCGACCGCGCCGGCCGTCGCGCCGACCACCGGTTCGGCGACGAAGGCGAGCACGGTTTCGGGGCCGAGTCGCTCGATTTCCGCGTCGAGTTCGGCGGCAAGGCGCGCGACATAATCGGCGTCGCTCTCGCCCGGGCCCTGGTCGCGATAGGGATAGCAGGGCGAGACGTGGGCGACGTCGATCAGCATCTCCGCGTAGGGAACGCGGCGCGCCATGTTGCCGCCGACCGAGAGCGCGCCCACCGTGTTGCCGTGATAGGACTGGCGCCGGGCAATGAAGCGGCAGCGCTTCGGCTGGCCGATCTCCAGCATGTATTGCCGGGCGAGCTTGAGCGAGGCTTCCGCCGCCTCCGAGCCGCCGGAAATGAAATAGACATGATTGAGCGTGCCGGGCGAGCGGTCGGCGAGGAAGGTCGCCAGTTCCTCTGCCGGCTCGTTGGTGAAGAAGCCGGTGTGGGCGAAGGCGAGCGAGCCGACCTGCTTCTGGATCGCCTCGATCACCGCCGGATGGCCATGTCCGAGGCAGGACACGGCGGCGCCGCCGGAGCCGTCGAGATAGCGCTTGCCCGTTGAATCGATCAGGTAGACGCCCTCGCCACCGACGGCGACGGGCAGGCTGCCGTGGCAGCTCCGGTGGAAGACGTTGCTCATCTGGATTCCTCCTGAACGACGCCAGCCGGATCCAACTCCCTGCGGGCGTTTGTCTCAGATCAAGGTAGGTCGCCTTCGAAACCCCGACAATACGGGAGTTGTGAAGGGACGGTGCATCATTCCGCATGGCCGCCCCGGATTCAGACGGACAGTTTGGTGGGCAGAAATATCCTGCCGCGACCAATGCCGAACGAGGGACACTGGATGGTCAACGTTGCCCCCGAACTGGTGCAGGGCGGTGCGCGCCTGCAGTTGTTGCGTGGCCGGCTGTGGATCTGGGTGCGCGGACGGCTCTGGCTGCAGGTCGTCGCCGGGCTCGTTCTTGGCGTTGCCGTGGGTGTCCTGCTGGGTCCCGGCCTCGCGTTGGTGCCGCGCGATCTGGCGGCGATCATCGGCGAATGGCTGGCGGTGCCCGGTGCGATCTTCCTCGGGCTGATCGCGATGGTCCTGGTGCCGCTGGTACTGGTCTCGATCATCCAGGGGCTGACGGGCACACCCGACTCGGCGGCGCTGCGCCAGACCGGGTTCCGGTTTGCAATCTTCGTCGTCGCCACCACGGCGCTCGCCGCCATCGTCGGCATCTGGCTCGCTGTCGAGTTGCGGCCCGGTAGTTATGTGGACCTGGGCGCGATCGCGACTGACGGAACGGTTTCGCCGGGGAGTGCCGGCACGGTCCCGAGACGAGCCCCGGAACTGATCGCCAACCTGATCCCGAGCAACCCAGCAAAAGCGATCACCGAGCACGACATGCTGGCGATCGTCGTCCTCGCGGTGCTCACCGGCATCGCCTGCCGCCAGGCAAACCCGGCCCGCGTTGGCAGCTTCCTGCGATTTCTCGATGGCCTGCTCGAGGTCGCGATGACGATCGTCCGCTGGGCGATGTTCCTCGCCCCCTGGGCAGTCTTCGGGCTCATGGCCAGGCTGGTCTCGCAGGTCGGCATCGCGACCGTCGCCGGAATGGCGGTCTATGTCCTGGCGGTGCTGGCCGGGCTGATCCTGCTGCTGGCCCTCTATCTGGTCCTCGTCGCGATCATGGCCCGGCAGTCTCCCTGGACTTTTCTCAAGGCCATCGGTTCGGTGCAACTGCTTGCCTTCTCGACCTCGTCCTCGGCGGCGGTGATGCCGGTCTCGATGCAGACCGCGGTCGCCGGTCTCGGCGTGCCGCAGAACCTTGCCGGTGTCGTCATCCCGCTAGGCGCCACCGTCAACATGGCGGGCACCGCGCTCTATCAGGCGGTCGCCGTTGTTTTTCTCGCACAGATGTCGGGGGTCGCGCTCAGCCCCGCCGAATACGGGGTGATCGTCGCGACGCTGGTGGTCTCGTCGATCGGGGCGCCGGGGACCCCTGGTGTCAGTATCGTGATACTCGCCAATATTGTCGGCGACTTCGGAATTCCGAGCGCCGGGCTGGTGCTAATACTGGGCGTCGACCGGATCCTCGACATGGCGCGGACGGTCGTGAATGTCACCGGCGACCTTGCAGCCTGTGTCGTGCTGAGCGCGCTCCAGTCACCGGCCGCCGATGAAGACCGGGCGGACAGGCAACCGGAGGCGGGCGAAGAATCGCCGGGGTCCTGAGCCCGGCATCTTCGCGACCGTCAGTGGCCGTCGAGAAAGGTGCGGATCGCCTTGCGTGCCCGTTCCGCGTTGGCCAGGTCGGGCGAGTTCAGGATCGCGTGCCCGTTGCCCGGCAGGATGATCGATTCCGCGTCGGCCCGGCCATCGAAGACCTGCCCGCAATGTTCGCCGGGTTTGGCGGCATACCAGGGATCGCGGTCGCCGAGAATGGCCAGCAGCGGCGTATCGCGCGGCGCGCCGATGCCGTCATAGGGGCCGATGCCGCGGCAGTGCCAGCCGGTGATGACGCGACCGGACAGGCCGTTGCCCTCGTAGCGGGCGACCGCCATGCCGCCCTCGCTGAATCCATAGGCGAAGATCCGGTCATGATCGATCCAGGAGAGGCTGTGCAGCGCCTGGATCCCATAGGCCAGTTCCTGCAGCCGGTAGTCGTGCGATTCCGGTGCGCGCGAGGTCGCGAAGTCGGCGGTCGCACAGTTCGAACGCCGGCCCGCGCGGGCGAAGCTGTCGGGAATGAAGGTCGCGTAGCCCCATTCCATGAACAGGATGCGCGCGGCCTCTTCTTCGCCGCCGATCCCGTCGCAGCCGTGCATGAACAGTACCGCCGGCAGCCTCACCGTTTCGGGCATTTCCTGAACGGCGCGCTGGACGAAGGAATCGCGCCAGCGCCCGAAGATCGGCAGACGTCGTCCGCCAACCGGGGGAACGGCGATCAGCGCCGCCGTCCAGGCCGTCGACGGACCGTTGTCGGTCGCGCCCGCCGGTGCCGCCGGAGCGATCAGGACGAACCCGAGAAGCAGCAGGACAGCGCACCGCCATCGCCGGGAAAACGGGGCCCGCGAAAGGTCTCCATCAGGTCTCCGGGCTGTGATCGCAGTTACAGGCGGGTGGATCATGACTGGGCGCATCCGACATTAGTGATATACTTACTATACGTTGGCTGTAGGCATAATGAGCAAGGGACGGGCATCACAAATGAGTGCGACATTTCTGAGGGCAAGCTTCGGCGGCGCGACTGTCCTGATCGGGACCGCGATGCTGGTTCAGCCTGCCATGGCCCAGATGACCGCACCGATGGTCGGTGACCAATGGTCGTTCGAATGTCGGTCGAATGACGGGTCCAGTTTCCAGGAGACGTACCGCGTCGAGCGCAAGGACGGCGACAATATCCGTGTTGCCGTGGATTCGGCCGGGGCCAGCAACTGGTACGAGAAGCCCTTCTATCTGTTGCCGACCACGCTCGCCAGCGAAGAGAGCGCGTCCCGGCACAAGGGCACGATCAGCAGTCTCCCGTCCGAGTTCGAGGGGCTGAAGTCGCTCGACGTCGGCAGCCAGTTCAACGAATGGGTGGTCGAGCGGCGACCGAACGACCGGCTCAACTGGAGCTACAAGATCTCCGTCGTCGGCAAGGAGCTTTACTACAATCCCGGGCAAGGCGATCTGGAAGTCTACGCGATCGACGAGCAGCGCTATACCGGCCTCTATACCTCGAAGCTGCTGAGCTACTATTCGCCGAAGCTGCGCTTCCCGGTTTACTGGGAATATTCCGACAGCAACAACGCCGGAATCGAATGCAACCTGGTGACCGCGAGCCTGAGCGGACCGACCCCGATGGCGAGCACGCCGGCCACGCAATCGGTGCCGAATCCCTCGGAAACGCTGTACGCGACCGCGCTGGCGCTGGTTGCGTCGACGACCAGCAACATCCGCTCGGCGCCCAGCACCGCGTCGACGCGTCTCGGCTCGGTGACCGCCGGCGAGAATGTCGATGCACTGGCGGTGACCGAGGCGAACGGCGAACGCTGGTATCGCATCCGCACGCCTGACGGTCAGAGCGGTTATGTCTTCGCGCCGTTGCTCGCCCTTCGCGGCCAGACCGCGAGCGCGGCGCCGGTGATCGCGCCGGCCCCGGTCGCGCCGGCACCGGCAGCCGCGCCGACCCAGAGTGCCTCGGCGTCGCCCGCTCCGGCGGCGATGCCGGCGCCGACGGTGAGCGCGCTGCCCGACAGCGATCGCAGCGCGCGCCTCCTTGAACTCTACAAGTCCGGCCTGCTGACGCAGGAGGAATATACCGCCAAGCAGCGTGAGCTGCAGGGCGAGGTCGCGGTTGGCAGGCAGGCCGATGAGCTCAACGATATCAACCTGCGCTTCCGCCGGGGCGAACTCACGCCGGACAAGTTCATGCAGGCCCGGGCGAACGTCCTCGACACCATCAATCCCCGCGACATGAAGCCGAAGGAAGCCCTGACCCTGCTCGAACAGCTGCTCGAGGCGAAGCTGATCTCGCGGACCGAGTATGGCCGCAAGCGCCAGGCGATCATCGACGCGATCTGAGGTCGAACCCGCCTCCGGTCCGCGATCGTTCGCGATCGGCGGCGGACACCGGCGTGCCGCCGGCGCGGCTCCTGTCGCTCCGGCGCCGCGCCCGCGCGGAACCCGCCTCGCCGCATCCGCAAGCCACCCGGACCAGTCCCGTTTCCAGCCCGACTTCAGGTTCGCTGCCGGGCCGACACCGGGCGCGTGCCGATGCCTCGCGACGTCGGCGCAGTCAAGAAATCGTTAGTCCGGCAGTAAAGGTTTCCGTTATATCCTGATCGCACAAGGGGCGCCGGGGGACGCCCCGGGAGATGAGCGGCCCTGGTATGCCGCCCGGATTGCGGGCGGATACCGCAGGGATCGCGCAGGGTCTGGATGAACGAGCTTAGTGGCGTGATCGACATATTGCCGGCGGCAAAGCTGCACTATGCCGGGCAGATGCTCGGCTATTACGGTGTCGAGCTGTCGGCGCTGCCGCAATCGTTGCGCGCCGCCGATGTCGGTGAGCGCTGGCTGGTGCCGGACAATGGGCCGCCCGTCCTGCAGAACGTCATGCTGCCGGACTTCGCCGCCGACATCGCCATCGACGGCGCCCTGTTGATCCCGGCAAGCTGCATCGCCGATCCGACCGGCGGCTGGCACGGCGTCGACTGGTTCGCCGTCATCGCCTGGTACCTGCACGCGGTGCCCGAACGCGCGCACGAGGCGCGGCGCGGCCCGATCCATTCCTATGCCGCGAGGCTCGGCAACTGGGACAGCCGGCTCTGGGAGCATGCCTGGGCGAACCGGGCGGCGATGTTCCTGCGCCGCGCCGCCGCCCATCTCGCCGACCGCGACGAAACGGACCTGTTCGGTGCCTTTCCCGAGGCCCGGCTGGAACTCACCCACGATGTCGATGCGATCGCCAAGACCGGGGCGATCCGCCTGAAGCAGGCGGTCTTCTCGCTGGTCAATGTCGGACGTCATGTCGGGCGCCGGCGGCCCGGCGCCGCTCTGGTCTCGCTGTGGCGGGCCTTCCGCTTCCTGTGCTGGCCGTCCCGTGACTACTGGAATTTCGACCGCATCATGGCGGTCGAGAAGGCGGCCGGCCTGCGCAGCACGTTCCTCTTCTATGTCCGGGGCCGCCGCGCCCGCGGACGGGCGGCCCTGCGGCGGCGGCTGTTCGACCCCGGCTATGACGCCGGCGAGGTCGAGCTTGCCGGCGTCTACGAGGCGATCCGGAAGGGCGGCTGGTCGGTCGGTCTGCACCCGTCCTTCGATTCGTGGAACGCGCCGGTCGATATTCGCAGCCAGCGCCACATGCTGCAACGCGCCAGCGGCGTCCAGGTGCGCAGCTGCCGCCAGCACTGGTTGCGCTTCTCGTGGGAGCGAACCTGGCGGGCCCAGGTCGATGCCGGCCTCGAACTCGACTACACGCTCTGTTTCAACGAACGGCCGGGTTTCCGGATCAGCGCGGCGGTGACCTTCGACCCGCTGGACGAGGAAAGCGGATACCCCGTGGGCCTGCGCGCGACGCCGACGATCCTGATGGATTCCCATCTCTACGATTACGGCCTGATGGATGCGCGCGAGCGGCGGCGAACGATCGTCCGCCTGCTCGACGAGGTCCACGCGGTCGGCGGCGAGGCGGCGATCCTCTGGCATCCGCATGTGCTCAGCCGCGACTATGGCTGGGCCGACGGCTTCACCCAGCTGCTCGAGGAGATGGTCCGGATCGCGCGCCGCCCCCATCCGGTCAATGCCGCAAGGTTGCCGGCGCGGTGAGGGCGACGGCCGACGATCCCGCCGGCATCTATGCCCGCCGGATCGAGGAGCGGCTGCCGGGATTGCTCGCGGGCTTTGACGGCAATCCGGCGAGCGGCGCATCCGGGCTCGGCGACCGGCGCTACTGGGCGTGGAAGCTTTCCGATTTTGCCAACGCGACGCCGCAGGCGGCGGTCGGCGGCCTTGCCCGACTGCTCGCCGCCGGATTGCTGCCGGACGGGTTCGCCGAGGCGGCGATGCTTGCCCGGATCCGCGCGGCGATCGCCGCGACCAGGCGTATCGTCCGCCCGGACGGCTCGCTGGAGGAGGCCTTTCCGTACGAATCCTCCTACTGCGTCACCGCCCTTGTCGCGCACGAGTTCCTGGTCGCCCTCGACCTGCTCGGCGAGCGGCTGGCCGTGCGCGAGGCGGTGCTTGACATCGTCGCGCCGATGATCGGCCTGCTCCGGCGGGCGGACGAGGATCACGCGATGATCTCGAACCATCTGGCGACGGCGGCCGCGGCGCTCTACCGCTGGGAGGCGGCGACCGGCGACGGCAATACGGCGAAGGGCGAACAACTGCTCGGCCGGATCCTCGAGCGCCAGTCGCGGGAGGGCTGGTTCTCCGAATATGGCGGCGCCGATCCGGGCTACCAGACCCTCTGTACCGACTACCTGGCTGGTCTGCACCGCCTGCGGCCCGATCTTGGCCTGGCCGAACCGCTTGCCCGTTCGCTCCGGTTTCTCTGGCATTTCGCCCATCCGGACGGCTCGTTCGGCGGACTGTACGGCGCGCGCGCCACGCGCTTCCTCTATCCGGGCGGGATCGAGCTGATGGCCGGTGAGATCCCCGAGGCCGCCGCGCTCGCCGGTTTCGCCCGCGCCGGGATCGCCAGCCACCGCCATGTCGGGCTCGCGGCGATCGACGACGGCAACCTGGCGCCGATGTTCAACAGCTACGCACTTGCCGCCGTCACGGCCGCTGCGGCCCCGCTGCCGGGCGAGATCCCGACGCTCCCGGCCGAGACGGCGACCCCGTTCCGTGCGCGCTTCGACGAGGCCGGCCTGCTCGTCGACCGGGGGCCGGCCCATTACACGATCGTCTCCTGGAAGAAGGGCGGCGTCTGCCATCATCACAAGGGCATGGCGCCGGCCCACGTCAACGGCGGCGTGCTGGCCCGCGACCGGCGGGGGCGGCTGGTCTCGACGCAGGCCTATCGCGCCGACGGCACGATCGAGATCGACGGCGACGAGGCGGTCGTGCGGGCGCCCTTCACGCGGGTGCCGAACCGCCTGCCGACGCCGCTCGACTTCATCCTGCTCCGGCTCGCGGCGCTGACCGTGATGCGCGTGGCGCCGGTGCGTCGCTGGATCAAGCGGCGCCTCGTCCGGATGCTGATTTCCGGCGCGCGCGGGATCGGTGCCGTGAACGAGCGACGGCTCCGGCTCGGCCCAGATCTGACCGGCAGCGACCGCTGGCCGGACGGCGCCGGGTTGACGCCCGCGCCCGGTTCAGGCGGCCCGTTCAGCGCGATCCACATGGCCTCGCAGGGTTACTGGCAGGCCCAGGACGACGCCGGCGACGCGGCCCCGACCGACCCCGCCGTCACCGACCCTTGATGGGCCGGCGGGGTTCTGGTCTGTTGCTCGACCGGAATGGGCCTCCACGGGAGGTCCATCGCGATTCCGACCCGAGGCCAGGACACTGATGCGCGCCCACGAAACGGTCTTCCTTCCGGCGGTCGACGCGAACCGCGCGGGTGTCATCCGCGGCGCCTGGCTGAACGGGTTCGCCGAGCTTGCCCTGCCGCTCGCGTTCGCCGTCGCGATGATCCTTCAACGCCTCGGGATGCTGGATATCCTGCGCATCCGCGCGGGCTACAGCCCGGTCGATTACGTGACCTTCCGGCTTTGTCCGGAATGCTATGCCCGGGACTGGCCGCACCCGGCGATGCTCTACGACAAGTCGCTGCCGATGAACCTGCATGTGTGGCTGGAGCAGGCGGGATTGGTCAGCGCGGAGCAATTCCTGCCGTTCTATGTCGTATTGCAGGCGCTGGTGCTTGTCGGCGGCACGTGGATCCTGGCGCGCTCGCTCTTTCCGTCCCGCCTGCATGCGGTTGCCGGGCTTGCCGTCGTCACCTTCGGCCATGTCGCCGGGGCCAACCTGGCCGGGTTCGGCGACGGCCTGGCGCATTTCTCGCCGTATCTCTATTACAATTTCGCCCATGGCTTCGCGCTGGCGGGGCTCGGGTTCGTCCTGCGGCGGATGCCGCTCGCCGCCGCCCTGGCGCTTGCCGTGGCGATCCTCTCGCATGTGATGATCGGGCTCTACGCGGCCCTGTTCGCCGCGACCTTCCTGGCTGTCGCGCCTGTCCGGACGTGGCTCACGGCGCGCCACGCTGCAGGCGCGCTGATCGTCGCCGCGGCCGCGCTCTGGATGATCGTGCCGGAACTCGGCGCGCCGGCCGGCGACCCGATCGGGTCCGGGGAATGGTATCGGCGGATGCTGCTCTACACCGCGCATCTGTCGCCGGTCGAGACCGGGCTGTTCACCACGCGGCTCGGCCCGGTCGTGCTGCCCGTGCTGCTGCCGGTGATGCTCGCCGTCCTGATCGCGCTCGGCCGCTGGTCCGGCAGCGTGACGGAACGTTTCGTGCTCGCGGGCTGCCTCGCGCTCTCGGCGCTGACGGTGATCGGGCTCGCCTTGCCTTCCTTCACGCACGAGCCTTTCCTGCTGCGCCTGACATTGGCCCGAGCGAGCTATCTGGTCACCGTCATCGCCGTGCTGCTGGTCGCGGCCTGGCTTGCCGACCGGCTCTGCCGCGGCTCGGTTCTGCTGGCGGTCCCGGCAGCCTTCGCCTTGCTGGTCCTGCCGCTCACCCAGCCGGGTATCGCGGTGGTGCCCTGCCTCGCGGTTCTCTTGCTCGACAGCCTGCTCGACCCGGACTCCCCGAGGGCGGCCCGGCGATGGTTCGTGGCGGCGGTCGCCCTGCTGTTGCTTGTGGCGGCGCTGGTCGCCTGGTATTCAGGGATCCGGCCGGCCGGACTGGACCTGATGACCGGCGCGCTCAAGGGCACGATCGGCGGGATCGTTCCCCTGCTGCTGCTGAAGATCGCCGTGGTCGTGGCGGTGATCGCCCAGGGCCTTCGCCTCTTGGCCCGTTACTGGCCGGTGGCCGGGAATGTTGCCCCGGGGGCGGTGGTCCTGACCCTGCTCGTTGTCCTGATCGGGGTCGGCTGGTGGTCGGCCGACCTCCGCGCATCGCGACAGATCGCCCGGCACGGGGCAAGCGTCGCCGACAGTATGGCGGCGCAGCGCTGGCTCGCGGACCATACGCCGCGCGACAGCCTGTTCATCGCCCCGCCGGACGGGATGAATGGCTGGCGGGAGCTCTCGGCCCGGAGTTTCTTCGGCATGCCCCGCCACCTGATGCAGGGCTACAGCATCTACCGGTCGGACAAGGCGGTCCTGGCCGAGGGCGACCGGCGTCTCGCGGTCTTCGGCTTCGACGTGCGCGAAATCCCGTTGGCGGAGATTGCGGCGCGCGTGAGGGTCGATCCGACCTATTATCTCCGCGCGGTGAACGACGCGGCGCGGCGCGCCTACGACGGGATGACAGCCGAAGGATTTGCCCGGCTGCGGCGCGAGTACGGCGTCGACTATGCGGTCGTCCATGCCGGTCGCTGTCCGGATTGCGCGGGGCGCCTTCCGCGCTGCCATGCGGGACCGGTTTACGAAGTCTATGGCCTTGGCGGCCGTTGCGGCGACGATTGAGCGGAAACGCAAAGGGGCAATCGACTAGATGCGGGCAAGCTTCTGGAAGCTGCTGATCGGGTTCGCCGTCCTGGCCCTGCTCGTGGCCCTGCTGTCACGCGCCGAACTGGACGGTCTCGACTGGCGCCGCGTGGCGATCGGGGCCTTGCTTGCCCAGCCCTGCATCCTGTTCGGCAACCTCGTCCAGGCCTGGCGCCATCGCCTGCTCGTCGGGTCCGCGCAACTGCCGTTCCCGGTGGCGCTTAGGGCCGTCATCCTGGCCGCCGGGCTCAACCTCGTGCTGCCGGCGCGGATGTCGGAGCTGTTGAAAGTGACCTACGTGACCCGTCATACCGGGCTCGACGGGACGCTCGTCTTTTCCGCGCTGGTTGCCGAACGCATGTCGGACATCGTCTTCGTCCTGCTGCTCGTCGCCGCCCTGCCGGCGTCGCTGCTCCCGTCCGGTGACTGGCTCGTGCCGGCGCTCGTGGTGGCCGGGGCCTTCCTGCTGGTCGTCTTTCACCGGCGGATCGCAGGGGTCCTGACGCGACTGCCGGACGGGCGGATCCGGAACGCGTTGCTTTCCTTCGCCGGGCATTACGCCGCGCGGATGCGGTCGCCCCGCTTTCCGGTCGCCGTCCTGCTCGGGATCGTCGCGCTCGGCGGCGGTCTTGCCGCCTTCCACCTGTTTCTCGATCACGCGCTCGACGGGGCGCTGCCGCTGACCGGGTCGCTGGCCGTCTTTCTCGGCGGCATCCTGGGCGGGACGGTCGCGGTGCTGCCCGGCGCGGTCGGCAGCTATCACGCGGCAACGGCGCTGGTTCTCGCCGCCTACGGCGTCCCGGCGGGTGAGGCGCTCGCCCTCAGCGTCGTCCTGCATCTGCTGCAGTACATGCTGTTCCTCCCCCTTGCGCTGGCCATCGCCGCGTTCCAGCCGACCGGCCTCAAGGAGGCCCTGGCGGCCGCACGCGGCATGCTCAGGCGGCCGGCGGATCCCGCTTCTCGACAATGAAGCGGATGATCAGGTTGACGTCGGGCACTGGAACGGCGAGCGGCCAGAAGGACAGGTGGCGGGGCCGGAAGCGCCGATGCAGGCTGTTCATCACCTGGTCGGCGAAATTGGGATGCTCCCAGCAGATCACCTTGTCGTAGTCGAGGCCGACGCTTCGCCGGAATTCCCGCCGGGTGGTGAGGAACCGCCCGAGGCCCCAGGCGAGGCCGCCCTCGGCCGGAATCGCGCCGGCCAGCCGGCCGCCCGGCTTCAGGATCCGCTGCAGTTCCGCCAGGTAGCTGTCGAGCGGATGCAGGTGCTCCAGCGAGTAGAAGGACAGCACGATGTCCGCGCAGGCGTCGGGGAGCGGCAGGAGCGGGCTGTCGCCGGCGAGCAGGATGGATTTCGACGGAACGCCCTCTCGGGCGAGCGTCGCGGCCGACGCCGACAGCATTTCCTCGCGCCGGTCGAGCAGGACGAACCGGTCCGGCCGACCCTTCCAGTGCCGCATGTGATCGAGCTGGCCCGGGCCGATTTCAACGACGGTGGCGCCGGCAAGGTCGATTTCCCGCATGATCCGGTAGCCGGAATCGTTCACGAGACCGCCCCGGCGGTCGCGCTGGGTGCTTTCGTAGAGTTCGACGCTGTGACGTTCCCAGGTGAGCCAGTCCGGATCGTCGGCGATCGGGGTTCTGCCCCAGCGCTCGCGGTCTCCGAACAGCGGACGGGCGAGGACACCGGGCAGGTGGCGGGCAAGACATTTCACGTCAGCGATCCGGCGTTTTGAAGCGCAAGGATCGTGATCGAGATCGAACCGCGTGCTTCAATACCGATTCCACGGAACCCCAACTTCTTGTAGAAGCGGATCGCGTCCGGGCGTGCCGCGCGAACGATGACCGGGTATCGTGCGAGACGTTTGAGCCCGGCACGCGCGAGTTCCGCCCCGAGCCCGGCACCCTGCCGCTCCGGTGTGACCGCGATCGAGAAGAGCTCTGCCGTCATGTCGACGTTGATCGTTGTTCCGGGCGCCAGTTCCCGCCTCTCGCCCCGCAGGATGGCCAGGATGTCGAACAGATAGGATGGATGCCTTGCGAGGACTGCCGGCAGGTAGGGCAGCGTCGCGAGAGGCGATCCGGTGGCAAGGCGTTTTATTGCCGCCGATACGGGCGCGCAGACGATGAAGCCGGCAATAGCCCTATTGTCGTCTTCGGCGACGGTGACTTCGGCGATGTCGGGGCGGGAAAACACCCGCGGCCAGAAGTGTCGCTTGAGATACCTGACCCCGAGCATTGGAAGCAGGAAGTCCGGCATCGCTGCCCGATGAACGGATGCCAGTGCCGGAATATCGGCTGCTGAAGCCGCTCTGAAGTTCATTCGTCATTCCCGTTTCGCTTCGGAGACAGCTACTCTGCCTGCGGGCTTTTCCTACGCTCCGACCCGAAGTTAGGCAATCGATGCGTTCTGAAGAAGGGAAATGATGGTTCCCTTCACACCGCTTGCCGACTGCTATCTCGTTGTCGGCAGTAGCGCTTTGTGCGTTAACCTGCCTACCGGCGTTTGACGGTTCATGGCAACGGATGGCGGACTCGGAATTGACGACTGTTGACGAAATGAAACGGGCTCGCCCGAATTCCGCGAATTCCGGGCCGGGCATCGAGGATGTCCGGAACTTCTGGAACCGGAACCCGTTGTGGACCGGCGAAAGCGCGTTCGAGCCGGGCACGAGGGAATTCTTCGAGGAGCATCGGCAGGTCTATCGGGAGGATTGCTTCGCCGGCCGGATGGACGAGACGATCTTTCCGCCGGAGCCGGGAAAGCAGCGGGTGCTCGATCTTGGCTGCGGTGTCGGTTTCTGGCTGATCGAGTATTGGGAGCGCGGCTTCCGCTCGCTCTGCGGCGCCGACCTGTCGGCCCGGAGTCTCGAGGTCGCAACCCGCCGCTGCGCGCTGTATGGCGTCGAGGCCGAACTCGTGGAGCAGAACGCGGAGGCGCTCGACTTTGCCGATGGCGCCTTCACACACGTCAATTGCCAAGGCGTGATCCACCACACGCCGCATCCCGAACGGGCGATCGCCGAGATCCATCGGGTGCTCGCGCCGGGCGGAACGGCCTCGATCTCGGTCTATTACCGGAATGTCATCCTGAGGCACTACCGGCTCTTCCTGCCGCTGATCCGGCTGGTGCACCGGCTCGGCGGCGCGCTCAAGGGCCGGGGGCGAGAGACGATCTTCGCGCTCGATGACGCCGACAAGGTGGTCCGCTACTACGATGGCGCCGAGAACCCGATCGGTTACGCCTACACGGTCGGGATGCTGCGGACGCTGGTCCACCCGTTCGAGATCGAACGGGTCTATTTCCACTTCTTTCCGGCCCGCGCGCTGCCCTTCGCGCTGCCGAAATTCCTGCATCGGCTGCTCGACCGACGCCTGCCCTTCATGATCTACGCATCGCTCCGCAAGCCGACCGGGTGAGCGCGCCCACGCCGCCCTACTTGCGGACGAAGATGAAGTCGCCGCCGTCATGGCCGGCGAAGCGGATGTCGGAATATTCCGGCGTCTGCGGCGCGGCCAGCATCACCGGCCGGCGGATCGAGGTGAACAGGCTGGTGCCGTCGATGGCGCCGGTGTTTTCCTCCAGCGTGTCGAGCAGGGCCTTGGCGAAGACCGAATGGTTGCCGCCGCCGCCGCTGTCGAGGACCGGCTCGAGGCCGCCCGAGGTCATCACCAGGCGGGCCCGCTTGGACGCCATCTTCTTCAGGTAGCCGGGGCTCTGCAGGGTCGTCGTGACGGCCCGCGTCAGGGTGCCGGAATAGCAGCTGTCGACGATCAGCAGCGCGTGCTTGGCGCTCATCGCCTTCAGCGTGTCGGTGATCGTGATGTTGGAGATCCAGTTCACCTGGGTGTCCGGCGAGGCGTCGACCGGCAGCCAGTAGCCGCGCTCGGCCGAATAGTCGAGCACGCCATGCCCGGCATAGTAGAGCAGCAGGTTGTCGTCCTCGGTCAGCTTCTTCCGCAGGCCGTCGAGGGCGATGATGATGTCGGTCCGGGTCGCGTCGGTGAGCAGGATGATCTCGAAGCCGTATTCCTCCTCCAGCAGCTTGGCGATCGCCCTGGCGTCGCTGACCGCGGCCTTGAGTTTGGGGAAGCCGGTATAGGCATTGTTGCCGATGATCAGGGCGTAATACTTGCCGAAGGCGATGTCGGCGAATTCCGGCGGCAGGCCGACAGCCGGCTTGCCGACCGTGGTATCGGTGGCCTCGACGGCCGGGGCGGGCGTCGGCACCGAGGCCGGCTGGACCGCCGCCTGCTGGGCCGGGGCCGGTTGGGCGGGCGCCGGGGCCGGGGTCGCGACCGGCGCGGGCGCCGGCGGGGTGACCGTGCTGGCGGCTGCATTTCCATCGGCGGCGGCAGGGGCGTCGGCCTCGCGGGCGGCGACCTGGGTCGGTTCCGCCGGGATCAGGTAGGGCGCCGCGACATAGCCGATCTCGCTGCCGCCGAGGGTGATCATCAGCCAGTCCTCGCCGATCACCTTGCCGAGCACCATGACCTCCTCGCCTTCAGCGAGGCTGCCGATCCTGGCGCCGCCCGTGCCCGGGCGCTTGCGGATATTGACCGCGGTCCTGGCGATATAGCTGCCGATGCGCGGCTCGAAGGCAGGCATCGGGGCCTCGGCGGCGCTTTCGCTGGCCGCAGGCGCCGCAGGCGGCGCGGCGGGTTCGGCCGGTTTCGCCGCCGCCGGCTTGTCGGGCTCCGGCGGGCGGTAGCTGGAATCGACCGCGGCCGTCGTGGTCGGCGCGGCCGTCGCTGCCGGGGCGGCGGCGACGGCGGTCGCCGGCGCCGGAAGCGGCCCGGCCGGGCGGTAGTTCGGATCGATGATGCCGAGGCCGCTCGCGGCGACGCGGACGATCGATTCCTCCTGGGACAGGGATTTCCAGTTGCCGATCCGGGCATCGACCGCGGCGATCTCGGAGGCGGAAACCCGGTGGCGGACGCGGGCCACGCCGTTCAGTCCGGTTTCGCGCAGATCCTTGACCCGGGCGTTGCTTGCAAGCCGGTACCAGTAGAGCGCCTCGCGGAAATCGCGGTCGACGCCGGCACCGTTCTCGTACAGCCGGGCGAGGTTGATCTGGGCCAGCGCCCACCCCTGCTCGGCGCCGCGCTCGTACCAGCTCGCCGCCTTCTCCATGTCCTGGCGCACGCCGTCGCCCTGCTCGTAGGCCCAGCCGAGGTCGTTCTGGGCGCGCGCGGAACCGTGGCTGGCGGCGCGCAGCAGCCATTTCTGCGCTTCCTCGGGGTCGCGGCGAATGGTGTTGTCGCCGCGCTGGTAGATCAGCGCGGTCTTGTATTCGGCGAGCACGTTGGAGTTCTCGGCCAGCGGCTTCAGCCAGCGCAAGGCCTCCGACAGGTCGCGCTGCACGCCCCAGCCCTCGAGATACATGTCGGCGAGATGGATCTGCGATGACGCGTCGTTGATCTCGGCGCCGCGGCGATACCACTTGATCGCCTCGCCGTAATTGCCGAGGTCGAACTGGTAGGTCCCGCCGATATTGGCGAAGGCGGCGCCATAGCCCTTGTCGGCGGCCGCGAACAGATAGGGCAGCCCCTCGTCGCGGCGCTGGGCGCGCAGCAGCGAGCGGCCGAGCTGGAACTGGAAGCGGAGCACGTCTGGATACTCGGAAACCGCCTGTTCGCAGGCGCGAACGGCGGCCCGGGCGTCCATCAGGTCCCACTGAACGCCTGGCGCGACGCGCGATTCATCAGCAGGATGGGCGGCCAGGATATCGCATTGCAGGATCGGCGCGTCGGTCGCGGCGCCGGACTCGGCCGCGTCGAAGGCAAGGCCGGCAAAGGCGATGACGGTACATGCGAGCAGGGAGCGAAGCGTCCCCGGGCCTTGCCGCGCGCAAGCCGGCCGGTCGAGACCGGTCGTCATCCGGGCCGTTTCCCGTCCGGCGATATCGCCGGACGGATCCGGCGTGGCCGGGGCGCGGAAAGGCATCCGGCACCCGTGAAGCTGGGTCATCGCATGTCTCCGTCGTGAAAGCTCGCGTTCGTGCGGTCGCCTGTCAGCTGGCAACCGGCCGCGTCCGGGGAGCCCGGACGCGGGCAGTCGGGCCGGGGTCGGTCGGGAAGATCCTACCAGGATCCGCCGCCACCGCCGCCGCCGCCGCCACCGCCACCGCCACCGCCACCGCCACCGCCGCCACCGCCACCACCGCCACCTTCAAGACCGCTGCCGACACCGACACTGGTGCGCGAGCGCGGATTGGGCGAATAGGGCTGGGGTTTGACGACGCCCGTGGTGATGTTGATCTGCATGGCCAGCTGCGTCGGCGTGGCCGTTGTCGTCGCCGTGCGGGTCGCGTCGTCGCGTTCGGCCGGGGCACTCGCGAGGGCAGGTGACGTCACAATGGCTCCCGCCATCAGGCCGGCGGCCGCGAGTGTCGTCCAGCAGGTCGTTCGAGACATTTGCATTCTCCCTCAATAAGGATATGCGAATAAAATAACACTCCGATGCCCCGATTACACCTCGCTTCTCGATAATCGGTGATTGCCGTCACCCGTGGTCGCGTCGGCCGCCCGCATCCGGAAATGGCGCGGGCGCGAAGCGTTGCCGCTCCGCGCCCGTTTCCGCCGCTTCCGGTCACCCGGCCGCGAGGCCCGGTTCAGTCCTTCGGCGTCCGGTAGGTCTCGTGGCAACCGCCGCAGGTCTTGCCGACCGCGCCGAGCGCCGCGCCGATCTGGGCCTGATCGCCGCTCTTCACCGCGGCAACCAGCGCCGGGGTCGCCTCATTGAAGGCCTTGGCCTTCATTTCGAAGCCGGCCCAGTCGGACCAGATCTCGTCCTTGGCACGGCCGAATTTCGAGCCCTGCGGGAACAAGGCTGTGACGACCTTGCTCAGGCTGTGAATCTCGAGCGCATTCTCGATCAGGGCCGGGCTGTACTCGGCCTCGCCCTTCGCGACCTTGCCGATGGCGCCCATGTTCCCGGCGATGACCTTCATCACGTGCTGGCGGGGCGTGTCGTCTTCCGCAAGCGCCGAGCCGGCCGTCAGGGCCAGGGCGGCAACGGTTATCAACAGTCGGAACTTCATCGATAGCTCTCCTTCGCTTGCGTCCCCTGTTAGAGGATCATTGGTCCGATGCGGCAGTCGCGCGGCGTTGCGCGGTACCGGAGCATAATTCATCGACTTAAGCTAATGCGGCTGCTCGCGAATATTTGATCGACGGGCGGGCGCACCCGGATCAGCCCTCCCGGTCGCTCAACGTGAGGCGTTGAAGCCAGCGGCCGTCGTCCTGCCGGCAGGCGATGCCGCGCAGCTGGTCGGTGCCGCCGGGCCGGACCCAGTTCCGGGTGAATTCCCGGCACCACTGGCCGTTGCGGGCGCGATAGGTGCGCACCGGCGTGATCGTGCCGGAGGCGCCGGTCGCCGGGTTCTGCCATCGGACCGTCTGGCCGCTCAGGCGGGATTCGAGGGCCTCGTTCACCGCCCGTTCCATGGCGGCGGTATCGATCCGGCGACCCTCCTCCAGGGCAGCGATCCGCGCCTCCAGGTTCCTTTCGGCAAGCAGGTAGCCGGCCAGCGCGCCGCAGGCCAGCAACAGCACGGCCGCCGCGGCCCGGTAGACATGCGGCATGACGGCGGCGGTCCGGGGCGGACGCCGGCGTTCGGCGAACTGCGCCTCGATCCGTGCCCTGAGCGCCCGCTCGCCGGATTCGTCGAGGCCATCGTCGAGGGCCTGGTCAAGTTCCCCGTCGAGCGCCGCCCATTCGGCTTCCGTGCGGTTCGTCGGCGTTGTCATGGTCGTGCCTCCGCGTCTTGCGGCGAATTCGGTTCGGGGCGCTCGTCCAGCATGCCGCGAAGGGCCCGCCGGGCGCGCGAGATCCGGCTCATCACCGTGCCGATCGGCAACTCGAGGATGCCGGCGGTCTCGGCATAGCTGTGATTCCCGATCGCGACCAGCAGGAGGGCCACGCGCTGCTCGTCAGGCAGGCGCCCGAGCGCGGCGCGGAGCGACGCGAAGCGCGCACGGTCGTCGACGATCGTGCGGCCGTCGACCGCGCTCACCTGGTGCGGTTCGACCGCCTGCAGGTAGGCGGCATGCCGGCCGCGCGACCGCAGCTCGTTGCGAAAGGCGTTCTGGGCGATGCGGAACAGCCAGCTGTCGAGCCGGCTGCCCGGCTGCCACTGGGACCGCGCCCTCATCGCCTTCTCGAAGGTGATTTGCACCAGATCGTCTCCCTCGCTCGCCGAGCCGGTCAGCCCGTAGGCGAAGCGGCGCAGCCGCGGCAGCATCGCCAGCATGTCGTCGAGCAGCTTCCGTTCGGCGCTGTCATCAGTGTCGGTCACGTCCCTGGCAACCTTTCCCCGGATGGACATGTTGCCGCGCGCCGTGACAATGGACCACGCTGCATGAGGAGAACACCGGCCGGCCGGCATTATTCCCGGGGTCATCGGCGCGGCGATTAGTTTTCCCGGGCGGGAATAGCGCGCGTCCTCGGTTGTTGTCGAAGCGAGGGACCATTCCAGGCGGGTTCGGACGCATCAGCGACCGGCCGCGCGGCATCGACAGCAGAGGGTCAACATGGAACGAGCGAACAAACTGCGCATCCTGCGACTGATCGGCACGACGAGCGTGCTCGCGATGGCGTTCGCGACCAGCCCGATATCGATCGATTATCATCATGACGGCGGCATCGTGAAAGTCGCCCATGCCGACAGCAGCTGCTTCGTCGCGGGCACCCGCGTGCGCATGGCCGACGGCCGAAGCCTGCCGATCGAGAAGATCGCCATCGGCGAACTGGTGCTCGGCGCGGCCGGCCGCGTCAACCGGATCCGGGCGATCGAGCGGCCGAGGCTCGGCGATCGCAGGCTGTATGGCTTCAACGGCGGCGCGCCATTCGTGACCGCCGAACATCCCTTCCGGGGCGCGGACGGCTGGCGGGCAATCGACCCGGCCGCAACCGTGCGCGAGAACGCGCAACTTGCCGTGGACACGCTGGCGCCCGGCGACCGGCTGACGATGCTGGCGCTTCGCCAGGTCAGCGGGGCGGCCGGGAACCTGGCGCTGGCCCCGGAATTCCGCCTCCTCGAGGCGTTCGTCGCCGTGACCTCGATCGAGGCGCATGCGGCACCGCCCGAAACCCCGCTGTTCAACCTGCTGCTCGACGGTGACCACAGCTATTTCGCCAACGACTATCTCGTTCACAACAAGGGTGATGGCGACGGCGATGGTGATGGCGACGGTGACGGCGATGGTGATGGCGACGGTGACGGAGATGGGGATGGCGACGGCGGCTCCGGCGAAGGCGGCTCCGGGTCAGGCGGATCAGGCGAAGGCGGTTCTGGCTCGGGCGGCTCCGGCGAAGGCGGTTCTGGCTCGGGCGGCTCCGGCGAGGGTGGCTCTGGCTCGGGGGATTCCGGTGAAGGCGGCGAAGGCGGTGATGACGGCGGTTCCGGCGAATCGGGCGAATCCGGCGAATCCGGTGACGACGGCAGTTCCGGCAGTTCGGGAGAATCCGGCGAGAGCGGCGACGACAATTCCGGTGAATCCGGTGAAAGTGGCGACGACAGCGGCGACGATTCCGGCGAATCGGGCGAGAGCGGCGAAGACAGCGCCGATGATTCCGGCGAGAACGGACAGAATTCCGACGATGTCGCCGAGGGCCTCGGGCAGTCGGGCCCGGATCTCTCGTCGGAGGCCGAGGCAGCGGCGATCGGCAGCGGCTGGAGCAACTAGGAGATGAAAAACCTTGCCTTGCGGCCGGTTCGCCCGGGTCTTTTCTGGTTCGTTCTTCTCCTCGGTGGCTGCGCGGCCGGGGAGGAGACGCGAACCGCCCCGTCGCCGGCGCCGCCGGCCGGGTTCTACGTCGCTCTCGACCAGACGGATCGCGTGCTCGCCCGGGACAATCTCCAGACGGCGCTGGAAACCCGGTTGAGCGGCGTTTCGATGCCCTGGGTCAATCCGGCGAGCGGCAATGCCGGCGTCGTGACCCCGGTCCGCACCTTCAGGGTCGGCAACAAGTATTATTGCCGGGAGTTCCGTGAACAGGTCATCGTGGGGGGCGAGCCGAGCGAACGCAGGCGGACCGCCTGCCGGAACGAGGCCGGGAAATGGAGGCTCAGGGCGGAGCGCTGATGTGCTGATCGAGATTGCGGACCTGCTGGACCGGACCGCGTTGCGCGAGATCCGCGAGATCGCCGAGCGGGGCGATTTCGTCGACGGGGCGGTGACAGCGGGCTATCGCGCCAGGCGGGTCAAGAACAACAACCAGCTGAGCAAGAAGAGCGCGGCTGAAAGCGGGCTCGGCGCGCGCCTTGCCGGGGCACTGAACGGCAATGCGCAATTTCGCCGCTCAGTGCTGCCGAAACGCATCCTGCCACCGCTGATCAGCCGCTATGCCGAGGGCATGGCCTATGGCCCCCATGTCGACGACGCCCTGATGCAGAAGCCGAACGCGGTGCGGAGCGATGTCGCGGTCACCATCTTCCTGAACGATGCGCGCGACTACGACGGCGGCGAGCTGGTCATCGGCAGCCCGTTCGGCGAGCAATGGGTGAAACTGCCGGCCGGGGCGGCGGTCGCCTACCCGGCATCGACGTTGCACCGGGTGGCGCCGGTCGAGCGCGGCACCCGCCTGGTCGCCGTGACCTGGGTGCAGAGCTATGTCCGCGATCCCCAGCAGCGGGAGATCCTCCACGATCTCGACCGGGTCTGCCGGAAACTCGCCGACAGCCAGGGCGAGGCGGCCGAGACCGATCTTGCCTTCAAGAGCTACAGCAACCTGCTCAGGATGTGGTCGGAACCCTGAGGGCCGTCGTCAGGCGCCCTGAAAGTGACCGTAGATAGTCCAGCATCCGATCGCCACGAAACCGATCCCGGCGATGAGCTTGAGCGGGACGAATGCCATGTAGCGCGACAGCAACGTGCCGGCGGCGACCGCGAGTGCCGTCGAGGCGACGAGCGCAAGTGCCGCGGCGGTGAAGACGAGCAGGGGGTGAACCTGCCGGTCGGCGGCGAACAGCACCGTCGCCAACTGCGTCTTGTCGCCAAGCTCGGCGAGGAAGACGGTGAGGAAGATGGCGAGAAGATTGGCAAACATGGCGGGGTCCGGTCGTTGATTCCGCCGCTTGATAGCATCGCCCCGGTCCGGGCGACCAGTCCGGAAATACCGGGCCGCCGGTCAGCGCGAGGCGCGCGGCCGATGCAGGAAGTCGAGCGAAAGATTGTCGACCGCGGCACAGGTCACGATATGGCTGACCGTCGTTCCGTCCCTCGAAAGCGGGCAGGAGAGCGCGCGGACGATCATCGGCCGGTCCGGGTTTACTTCCATGGAATAGCGGTCAAAGACCGGCTGGCCGGCCTCCAGGACCCGGGCGAAGCGTGCCGTGGATGCGTCCCGGCCCTCCTGGCTGGCCACGTCATCGATATAGTCGCCGGCGGTTACCGCCTGCACCATCTCGATGCGGGAGCCGACGACACGGAAGCGGAACCGCCGGCAGCCATTCTCCGTGACGATCTCGACCAGCGTCAGGCTCGGTAAAGCTTCGGCGATCTTCTCGGGGCGGAAGTCCTGTCGGCGTGGAATCGCCTGATCGTCCCGAAGCGAGACCCAATAGCCCAGGAAGCGGACCAGTCGCTCGTCGGTCTCGCCGACGTCGTCAAGCCGATAGGGCGGTAACAATACGTCCATCGCAGTACGCTCTGACATCTACAGAAACACTGTTCTTCGTTCGGACGCGAAACAAGTCGCCCGATCTATCTGGTGCCGGAAGCGGGCCGGTGCGAGGTCTCAGGCACCTGTCGTGACGATTCCGCTCGCCGCCAGCCTGTCGATCTCGTCTTCGGCGAGGCCCGCCCCCGCCAGAACCTCGCGGGTGTGCTGACCGAGCCGCGGCGCCAGCCGGCGCACGGTGACGGGGCTGTCGGAAAACCGCAGCGGCGTCGGCGCGATCCGCATCGGCCCTTCGCTCGGGTGACGATGGTCCTCGAAGAAGCCGACGGCGGCGAGATGGTCGTCCTGCCAGAGCTCGTCGAGCGCGATCACCTTCATCGCCGGCACGTTGCTGCGGTCGCCGAAGGCTATCCATTCGGCGGTCGTCTTCGTCACCGCGATCGCCTCGACGAGACCGTAGAGCGCATCGACATGCTCGACCCGCGCCGACATCGACAGGAAGCGGGGGTCGCGGGCCAGTTCCGGGCGCCCGGCGAACTCGAAGAAGGCGCGCCAGTTGGCGTCGGAATAGGGGATCAGCGAGACATGGCCGTCCTTCGAGCGGAAGGGCTTGCGAAACGGGCTCATGATCCGCGCCCAGCCGAGCTTGCCGACCGGCGGGTCGTAGCAATGGCCGTTCATGTGTTCGAGCAGGTTGAAGGCGGCCATGGTCTCGAACATCGGCACCTCGATCGTCTGGCCGTGGCCGCTGCGTTCCCGGTGAAAGAGCGCGGCGACGACCGCGTTGACGATCGACAGCGCGGTCACCTTGTCGCACAGGATGCTCGGCATGTAGGCCGGTTCCGGGCCGAGCCGGCCGCCGAGCGCCGCCATGCCGGAGGCCGCCTGGATCAGGTCGTCATAGGCCGGCTTGTCACGGTAGGGGCCGCCCTCACCGAAGCCGCGGGCGCCGCAGCAGATGATCCGCGGATTGGCCTCGCGAAGCCGCTCGTAGGACAGCCCCATGCGGGCAAGCGGGCCGGGGCGCAGGTTGTGGATCAGCACGTCGGCCTGCGCGGCCAGGCGGAACAGGATCCCGCGACCGGCCGGCTGCTTGAGGTCGAGGGCGACGCTTCGCTTGTTGCGATTGGTGTTGAGGAACAGCGCCGCCATGCCGGGGCTCTTGGTCGGCTGCATATGCCGCATCGGGTCGCCGGCCGGGCTTTCGATCTTGATTACGTCGGCGCCCATGTCGCCCAGCATCTGGGTTGCGTAGGGGCCCATGATGACGGTCGTGAGGTCGAGGATCGTGACCCCGTCGAGTGCTCCGCCTGGAACCGCCGCCGCCTCGATCATGATCGCCTGTCTCCGTCTAGCCGAGATCGGTCAGCAGCGGCCACAGCCGGTCGGCGCCAGTCGTGGCCACGACCCGACCGATTTCCCGCTGCCACAGGCGTTCGTTGCCGAATTCCTCGCGCCACGACCAGAGCCGACGGGTGAGGAAATGCAGGCTGTGCTCGTGCGTGAAGCCCATCGCCCCGTGGACCTGGTGCGCGGCATCGGTGACCGGACGGACCGCCTCGCCGGCGCGTGCCTTGGCGATCGCCACGTCGAGGGCGAAATGCGGATCGTCGACGTCACGGGCGGCGGCGGCCTCCGCGGCCATGCTCGCGGCCGCGACGTGACCGGCGGCGACCGCCAGCATGTGCTGGACGGCCTGGAACTTCGCGATCGGCCGGCCGAACTGGACGCGGTCGTTGGCATATTCGATCGACATCTCCAGCACGCGCTGCAGGGCGCCGGCGATCTGCTGGGCGCGCATCAGGGCACCGATCTGCATCAGGGTTGGCCCGCGGTCGCTTTCCGGCCAGGGCCGGACCCGGTCTGCGGCGAGCGGCAGGTCGTCGAAGACCAGGCTGTCACGCGGCTCGTTGGCGAGGTTGCCGCCTCCGGTGATTGCCGTCTCGACCGGTTCGGCGACCGCCAGCATCGCCTCTCCCTCCAGCGTCCGCGCCGACAGCACCAGGCGGTCGGCAACCCCGCCCCACGGCACCCGCGCGGCCTCACCGCTCAGCCGCCAGCCCTGGCCGTCCGGCGTCAGCGTGAAGCAGTCGGCCGGGCGGACCGGGCCGAAGCCGAGCACGCCGGCAAGCGCGTCGCCGTCGACCCGCCGCCAGAGCCAGCCCGCCAGCATGGTTTCGGGAAGCGGGCCAGGGACCGCGTGGCGGCCGGCCAGCCGGGTCAGGGCGAGGATGTCGGCGAGTCCGAGATCGCTGCCGCCGTCGGCCTCGTCGAGGGCCGCGCGTGTCAGGCCGGCTTCCTCGAAGCGGGCCCACAGCGAGCGGTCGAGGCTGCCGCTGTCGGCTGCCGTCCAGGCGTCCGCATCGACCGTGTCGCCGAACAGCCGGTCGGTCTGTTCGAGAAGGATGTCGCGCATGTCGTTCATCGCAGGCCGAGCTCCCGGGCAATGATGCCGCGCAGGATCTCGCGGGTACCGCCACGGATCGTCCATGACGGCGCGTTCAGGGTGACCTGGGCGAGTGCTGCCGTATAGGGCTCGGCCGCATTCTGTTCCGGCTCGCGCGGGGCCAGCAGCCTGGCCTGCTCCGGCAGTTCGCGTTCGAACGTGGTGCCGAGATCCTTGACCAGCGCGGCCTGGGCGTTGGGCGCCTTGCCGTCGGCCAGCATGCCGGCGACCGAGACCGACATCCGCCGCAGGGTCACGACATTGGCGATCCAGCGGCCGATCTCCTCGGCGCCGGCGTCGTCCGGCTCCTCGCCGACCGCGCGGACCGCCTCGCGCAGCAGGTTGAACGGGCTCAGGATCCGGTCCGGCCCGCTGCGTTCGTAGGCCAGTTCGCCGGTGACCATCGACCAGCCCTCGCCGACCTTCCCGAGCACCATCTCGTCGGGCACGAAATAATCGTCGAAGACCTCCTCGCAGAATTCAGCCCGGCCGGTCAGGTCCCGGATCGGGCGGATCTCGACGCCGGGCTTCGAAAGGTCGACGATGAACTGGGTCAGCCCGCCATGGCGGTTCGGGCCGGCATCGCCGGTCCGGGCCAGCAGGTTGAGGTAGTTGACCTGCCCGGCATTGGTCGTCCAGATCTTGCGACCGTTGATCTTCCAGCCGCCGTCCACCTGCGTCGCGCGCGTCCGGACCGATGCGAGGTCGGAGCCCGAATCGGGTTCGCTCATGCCGATCCCGAAAAAGCAGCGGCCGGCAGCGATCTCGGGCAGGATCCGCGCCTTCACGGCCGGATGCGCGTGCGTGAGGATCTGCGGCCCGCTCTGGCGTTCGGCGATCCAGTGGGCCCCGACCGGGGCGCCGGCCGCGAGCATCTCCTCCATGATCACGTAGCGCTCCAGGTAGCTGCGTTCCTCGCCGCCATAGCTGCGCGGCCAGGTGACGCCGATCAGCCCCGCCTCGCCGCAGCGACGGCTGAAGCCGGCGTCGAAGCTGTTCCAGGACGCTTCTCCGGGCCGGTAGTGTCCGGCAGCCGCGGCGCGGGCGAGAAAATCGCGGACCCGCCGCCGCATGTCCTCCGCCGCCCCAGGCAGGGCGCGGGGTGTGAATTGCAGCCCGTTCAAACCGTTTACTCCGTTGCAATGCGTTTCTTGTTGTTGGCCGGAGGCACATTCGATCAGTCGGGACAGCCTTGGGCAAGCCCGTTGATGCGGATGGTCGTGACGGACAAGCTTCGCCGCGGCGCCGGAAAATCCGAGGTGAGGCCGGCCGGCGTCTCGGCGTCAGCTCAGGTGATGCGGGTCCGACGATGGGTCGCGCGGGGTGCGCGGAAAGGTCAGCGTGACCTTGGTGCCGCCGGCGACACGGCTCTCGATGGTCATGCTGCCGCCATGCAGTTCGGCCATCCGCTTGGTCAGCGGCAGGCCAAGGCCGATGCCGCCATGGCGGCGGCTTTCGGTCGAACCGACCTGTTCGAAAGGCTCGAGAATGCGGGCGAGATCCTGCGGCGGAACGCCGATACCGGTATCACTGACGAATACCTCGACGTCGCCATCGACCGATTCGCCGTAGGAGATCTGGATGGAGCCGCCCGCCGGTGTGAACTTGACCGAATTGGAAACCAGGTTGAGCAGCATCTGTTCCAGCATCTGCCGGTCGGCATGCAGGGAGACCGGCGAGGAGCGGGGGTCGAGATGGATCGTGCAGCCCTCGCTCGCCGCCACCGGCGCCATCATCCGCATGGTTTCCTCGCAGGCCTCGGCGAGGTCGAACTGGGTGACGTTCAGTTCCATCTTCCCCGCCTCGATCTTCGAGATATCGAGAATATCGCTGATGATTCGCAGGAGATGGCTGCCGCTGCTCTCGATGTCGGCGACATAGGTCTTGTAGCGGTCCTGACCGAGCGGGCCGAACATCTCGCGGCTCATGATCTGCGAGAAACCGATGATCGCATTCAGCGGGGTGCGGAGCTCGTGGCTCATGTTGGCGAGGAACTCGGTCTTCGCCAGGTTGGAACGCTCGGCATCGTCCTTGGCGCGCTTCAGGCGGCGCACGTTCGAATCGTAAAGGTCCACATAGAAGAGCGACATCACGGTGACGTAGATCGCGGCGGTCAGGATCGAGACCAGCCGCAGCCCCGGCGGCTCGCTCGGCATCAGGCCCGAGGGCGGCAGCACGCTTGGTCCCGTTGCCAGCGCGGCGATAACGACGAAGGCGATGTAGAGCGCTGCCAGTCCGTAATACTTTCGCGGGCCGTCGATGAAGAAGACGCAGACGATCGGCACCGTGACCGCCCACGGCAGGGCCGGCGAGGCAATCCCGCCATAATGATGGGTGACGAAGAAAATCACGACGATGAAATGCAGGATCGACGCCGTCGAGAGCAGCGAGATTCGCCCGGTGAGCCGGAGCAGCATCGGGTAGGCGGCGAGAAGAACGATCAGGATCGTGGCAAACCAGGCGACCACCGAGCCGTCGTAATAGATGAGGAACCCGCCGACCACGATACCGAGCGGTGGCCCGATCACATGGCTGATCAGGAACGTCCTGATTTTCGCGCGCGATTCGATGTCGACGGCCAGCGATGGCGGAATGAACCAGTCGAGAAAGTTGAATAACGCCTGCAGGGCCTTGTGGCGGAATCTGTCCGTCAACCGACTACTCCGGATCTTCCAATTGTCATGCGCCGAATCTTGGGCGCCGACACGGGAATACGCTTAGTCCATCGAATGTGTTCGCGGTTCTCCGGACTGTAAATACAGGCAATTAGATAACGAATCGTAGCAAATATGGTTAATAGATGGTAAAACTTTATAGTTAACGGATAGATTCGCCCTCGATTTTCCTCATCTGGTTGATAAGAATAGATAGAGTAAAACATGGTTAATTATTTATTAATGTGACGCCAAGCGGCGGTAATATTTTCGAATATTAAAGTCTTCGATGATTTTTATTTCAAACTCGCGCAGATTTATATTTAGATTTACAGATCACTGATTTCATGTATGTAATAAACGGCGTGGATCTTTATTGTCGGATGCTGTCCGATTGTGCTCTGGATAGCGTATGTCGGCGAGGATCCAGTGGGTTTCACTCGCTTCGGTCTATGCCGAACGGCTTAACTAGAGTCTCGTCGACAGGAGTAGTTTTTGATGTCCGTTATCCGTTTGTCCGCGTCCCGTCCCAGTACCGCCGCCGCTTCCTCCCCGGTTCTCGCCTCCCTCGAGAAGCGCATTGACGGATATTTCCACAACTATCCGGACGGTCACGTCACCTGCGGCCGGGCGCCGCGGGCAGGCGATATTGAACTCGCGAGCAACGACTATCTCGTGCTTGCCGGCGACCGCCGGATCGTCGAGGCGCAGTCGAAGGCGCTCCAGGCGAGTGAGGCCGGCCCCTACATGTCGGGCGTGTTCATCCAGTACCTGTCGACCCAGCGCACGCTGGAGCGTCGATTCGCGACGTTCTTCGGTTACGAGGACGCGGTCCTCTGTCAGTCCGGTTTCGTTGCCAACGAGGGGCTGATGCAGGCGATCGCCGGCCCCGATATCCCGGTTTACCTGGACATGTATGTCCATGCCTCGATGGAGCAGGGGGTGCGCGCCGCCGGTGCGCCGCTGCATCGCTTCCGCCACAACCGGCCGGAGCATCTGCGGCTGATGATCGGCCGGCATGGTCCGGGCGTCGTCGCCGTCGATTCGCTCTACAGCACGGGCGGCGATTTCTGCGACCTGGAAGGCCTGATCGCGGTCTGCGAGGAGACCGGCTCGATTCTCGTCGTCGACGAATCGCACGCGGTCGCCACCACCGGGGCCCGCGGCGAGGGCCTGGTTGCCTCGCGCGGTCTGCAGGACAAGGTGCCATTCATCACCTTCAGCCTGTCGAAGGGCTTCGTCGGCCGGGCCGGGCTGATCGCGGCAAGCTCGCGGTTCGTGGAATATTTCCGCTACGAATCGCGTCCGGCGATCTTCTCCTCGGCAATCCTGCCGTGGGAAGTGACGCGCTTTGCGAAGACCCTCGACATCATCGAGCGGGCGGGCCCGGTTCGCGAACGGCTGCACGCCAACGCGGCCTATCTGCGCGCGGGACTGGTCGCCGCCGGTTATGACATCGGCGAGAGCGTCAGCCAGATCATTCCGCTGGTCGCCGGCACGGAAGCGAATACCGCGCGGCTTGCCAAGGCGCTTGAGGATGAGGGCATCATCGGCTCGGTCTTCTGCGCGCCGGCAACGCCGAAGAACCGCGCGATGGTCCGGTTCTGCGTCAACCAGGCGCTCAACCAGGCGGCGCTCGACCGGGTGATCGAGGCCTGCGCGCGCGTTCGCGAGAATCTGTTCGATCCGAGCTGGCCCTGCTTCCGCGGCACCGAGGACCGGGTTGCGCCGCCGTCACAGGTGACGGCCGCCGCCGGCTGAGAGCGTCGGGAATTCACGGAACGGCCGGCAGCCTTGCCGGCCGTTCTTCGTTGAGGCGCCGGTCAGCGTGTCGCGAAGGGCTGCTTCAGGGCGCGCTCGACCATTTCCAGGCGGTCCTGGCCGTAGAACATGTCGCCGTCGACGAAGTAGGTCGGCGAGCCGAACACCGAGCGGCGCAGCGCCTCGTCGGTATTTGCCTGGTAGACCTGCTGAACGTCGGGCGCGAGCGCCCGGGCGAGCAGCGGTTCCGGGTCGAGCCCGGCGGCCCGGCCGATCTCGGCCAGGGTGTCGCGGTCGGCGAGATCACCGTCGTGGCGCCAGTGCCGTTCCAGCATGACATGGGCCAAGCGGTCGATATCCAGGCCCTGCTGCAGGCCGGCGATCAGCATGCCGTTCGCCATCGCCGGATCGTGATGGTGATGGGTCGGAAGGTCGCTGCAGGTCGGCGCGTTGCGGTATTCGCTCCAGCGCATGATCTCGCGGCCGAAGTAATAGTCGACATGCGCCTTGCTGCGCCTGGCGAGCGGCACCACGTCGATTTCCGAAACCAGCCGTCGCAGGTCGAACGGCCGATGGGCGATGCGGCGGCCGGACGCCTTCGCGATTTCCATCAGCCGCGCCGAGCCGAGATAGGCGAAGGCGGAATGTCCGGAATAGAAATACTCGATCTCGGCCATGCGGTTTTTCCCCGTCTTCGATGTCCCATGCCAGCGCATCTCGCGTGTTCCGGCATCACTTGTCAAACCCCGGCGCAGCGCCCCGCGTCGTCTCCGCCGTTGCCTGAAATCGCTTTCCAAGCGGCGGCCCTGTTGATACCACGCAGACAGGCCGGGCGCGGTCCCGGCGGCAGGAGCAGGCAATGACGACAGGCGACAGGGACGAGCGCGAACTGCCGGCAGGCACCCACACGGATTTCACCGAGGCGATGAGCTACGGAGACTATCTGGGATTGGGCGCGATCCTCAATGCCCAGAGGCCGTGCTCCGACGAGCACGACGAGCTGCTCTTCATCATCATCCACCAGGCGACCGAACTCTGGCTCAAGCTCGTCCTGCACGAACTCTACGGCGCGCGCCGCGAGATCGCCGGCGGCGGGCTCGGCCATGCCTTCAAGATGCTCGCCCGGGTCGCCCGCATCCAGAACCAGCTCATCCAGTCCTGGAGCGTGCTTTCGACGCTGACGCCCGCCGATTACCTTCGCTTCCGCGACAGCCTCGGGCATTCCTCCGGCCTGCAGTCCTTCCAGTACCGGGAGATCGAGTTCGTCCTCGGCAACAAGCGCGCCGCCTATCTGAAGCCGTTCGCGCACGATCCGGCGATCCACGCCCGGCTGTCCCGTGCGCTGGCCGAGCCGAGCCTTTACGACGCGGCAATCGAGTTGCTCGCGCGCCGTGGCTTCGCGATCTCCGACGCCCATCTGGCGCGCGACCGCTCCGCGCCCTACGAGCCCGACGCCAGCGTCGCCGCGGCCTGGGCCGAGGTCTATCGCAACACCGAGAAGCACTGGGATCTCTACGAGCTTGCCGAGAAGCTTGTCGATCTCGAGGATTCCTTCCAGCAATGGCGCTTCCGGCACCTGAAGACCGTGCTCCGCATCATCGGCAACAAGCGCGGCACCGGCGGCACGGCCGGCGTCGGTTACCTGGAAGGCGCGCTCCGCTTCAGTTTCTTTCCCGAGCTTTGGAACGTCCGCACCGACCTGTGAGTCGGACAACGCGCCCTCACGATACATTTTTCTTGAAAAAAGAACGATCGTTCGTTAAATGATTGGTCATGAGCAAGGGCGAGAAAACCAGGGCGCGGATTCTCGAGGCGGGCTTGAAGGTCGCCTGCCGGGACGGATTGGGCGGGCTCTCCATCGGGACGCTGGCGAACGATCTGGCGTTGTCCAAGAGCGGCCTGTTCGCCCATGTGGGCTCGAAGGAGGCGCTCGAGGAAGCGGTGCTGAAGGCCGCCTTCGATCGCTTCGTCGAACGGGTGATCGCGCCCGCGCTGGCCCGGCCGGGCGGCGTCGCCCGGTTGCGCGCGATCTTCGACAACTGGCTCGAGTGGACCGCGGCGCCGCCATTTCCCGGTGGCTGTCCGATCTTCGCCGCCCTGCATGAACTCGACGACCGGCCGGGTCCGGCCCGCGACCGGCTGATCGCCGCCCAGCGTGACTGGTACGGGACGCTGATCCGGCTCGCCAAGCGGGCGGTCGACGACGGCGATTTCCGGGCCGATCTCGATACCCGGCAGTTCACCTTCGACTTCCAGGCCATCGTCTTCGCCTTTGCCCACGCCCGGATCGTGCTGGCCGACCCGGCCGCGCCGGAACGCCTGGCGCGCGGTGGATTCGAGTCCCTGATGGCGGCCGCCCGGAACGCCCGGGGTATCTAGAACGCGGCAGGACTTTCCCCTTTCCCGGCGCCGGCAATGCCGCCCGGGCCGATCGAGGAGACAGACAGTGAACGCCATGACACCTCGCGTTGACAGTATTAAAAGCACGAACGTTCGACCGAAGCTGCCGATGGCGCTTCGGGCCGTTCGCGGCACGCTCCGGCTCGCCGGCTATCTCGCGCCGGCGGCGGCAGACGGTTGGGCGGCACGCGCCTTCATCACGCCCCGGCAGGCGCGGCGGTCCACGGGCGGGCGCGCTCTGGCGCGTCCGCCCCATTTCATCGAGGGCCCGGCCGGCCCGCTCGCGGTTTGGTCGGAAGGCGAGGGGCCGACGGTCCTGTTCGTCCATGGCTGGGAGCGCGATCACCACGACATGGCGGGCCTCGCCGGGGCCTTCGCCGCCGCGGGCTATCGCGCCGTCAGCTTCGACCTCACCGCGCACGGCCGCTCGGCAGGGAAACGCGCGCCGCTGCCGGTGCTCGCGAAGGGGATCGCCGCCGTCGCGTCGGCCGAGGGGCCGGTCGCCGGCATCGTCGCCCACTCGATCGGCGGCGCGGCGAGCGCCATCGCCATGAGCGAGGGCCTCGAGGTGCCGCGCATCGTGCTCGTCGGCGGCCCGAACTCGGCCGAGCATTTCGCCCGCGGCGCGGCCGCCCTGCTGGGACTCCGCCCGGCCCGCACCGAAGGCATGCTGCGGGCGCTGACGCCGATCGTCGGCCAGCCGATCGAGCGCTTCAAGGTCGACAGCGATGCCGCCCATATGCGCGCTGCCGCGCTCTTCCTGCACAGTGCCGATGACAGGGTCGTGCCGCTCGCCCATGCCCAGAAGAACGCCGCCGCCTGGCCCGGATCGGAGATACGCGTGTTCGACGGCCTGGGTCACAACCGGATCCTGCAGGATCCCGCGGTGATCGCCGCCGCGCTCGATTTCTTCCCGGCTCCGGGCGAATAGGCGGCGACCGGCGCGCATATCCTTTCCGGTTGCACGACGCCGCGCTTTCGCCGACCGTCGGATGGCATGACGGAACAGGGGAGGCGGCCGATGGCGCTGATCGACGGGTGTATTTTCTGCAGGATTATCCGGGGCGAGATCCCGGCCTTCAAGCTGATCGACGACGAGCAGGTCGTCGCCTTCATGGACATCAACCCGGCCAATCCGGGACATGCCCTGGTGATCCCGAAGTTCCACGCCCGCGACCTCTACGAGATGCCGGACGAATGGCTGGCCCCGGTGATTGCCGCGGCACGCCGTGTGGCCCGCGCGGTGACGGCGACGCTCGACCCGGACGGGCTCAACCTGCTGCAGGCGAACGGGCCGGGCGCGGCGCAGTCGGTGGAGCATTTCCACCTTCACGTCCTGCCGCGCAATCTCGGCGACGATCTCTCGCTCAACTGGGCCATCGTGCCGGGTGACATGGACGCCATCGCCTCCCTCGCCGAGAAGATCCGCGGGCACCTGTCGCCGTGAACGGCGTATCGGGTGGCTGTCGTGCGCGCGGCGGTTGACGGGCCGCCCCGGCGCCGGTCACCCTGTCGGTCGGGTTCCGGATCAACGGATGGCGGGGGAGAGCGATGAGCGCGCGCCAGGTCAAGTTCTGTGGTTGGGGCTACGAGGGCGAAGGGCTCGACGCGACCGAGGAAAAGCTGGTCCTCGGCACCGTCGCCGCCCGCTTCGGGGTCGACGGCTTCGAACGGAAGGCGGCACCGAAGCCTGACGACATCACGCTGCCGGCGCCGCGTGTCGCCGCGCCCGGGGATCTTGCCGGATTGGTTTCGGCGGATCATCGGGACCGGCTGTTGCATACCTACGGCCAGTCCTATCCGGACTACGTGCGGATGTTCGCCCGCGACTTCGCCCATGCGCCCGACCTCGTCGGTCATCCGGAAAGCGAGGAGGATGTCGCCGCGCTGATCGACTGGGCCGGCGGCGCCAACGTGGCGGTCATTCCGTTCGGTGGCGGTACCTCGGTGGTCGGCGGTGTCGAGCCGGCGGTCGGCGACGGATTCGCGGCCGTCATGAGCCTCGACCTGACCGGGCTCGACAGGGTGCTGGAGATCGACCGCGCGTCGCGCGCCGTTCGCGTCCAGGGCGGCATGCGGACGCCGGCGCTCGAGGCGGCGCTGAAGCCGCACGGGCTGACCCTCCGGCATTTTCCGCAGAGCTTCGAGATGGCGACCGTCGGCGGCATGATCGCGACCCGGTCGGGCGGCCATTTCGCCACGCTCTACACCCATATCGACGATTTCGTCGAGGCGACGCGAAGCGTCACCGGGGCCGGCATCATGGAGACCCGCCGGCTGCCGGGCTCCGGCGCCGGGCCCTCGCCCGACCGGCTGATGATCGGCTCGGAAGGCTCGCTCGGCGTGATCACCGAGGCCTGGCTCAGGCTCCAGGACCGGCCGACCCACCGGGCCTCCACGGCGATCCTGTTCGACGATTTCTTCGCCGCCGCCGAATGCGTCCGCCAGATCGCCCAGTCCGGCCTCTACCCGGCCAATACCCGGCTGCTCGACCAGAACGAGGCGCTGGTCAACGGCTTCGGCGACGGCCGGCGCAGCGTCGTCGTGCTCGGCTTCGAAAGCCACGATCACCCGGTCGACGCCTGGATGAACCGCGGACTGGAAATCTGCCGCGCCAACGGCGGCCATTACGATGCCGAGGCGGCCCGCGATCCGGAGGGGCACAAGCAGGGCGCGGCCGGCGCCTGGCGCAGCGCCTTCATCAAGATGCCGCACTTCCGCACCGCCCAGGTCGCCAACGCGATCATCTCGGACACCTTCGAGACGGCGATAACCTGGGACCGCTTCCGCGAGTTCCACGAGAATGTCATGGCCGCGACGACGCGGGCGCTGCACGACGCGACCGGGCGGGCCGGCATCGTCACCTGCCGCTTCACCCATGCCTACCCGGACGGCGCTGCGCCGTATTATTCCTTCCATGCGCTCGGCCGGCACGGGGCGCTGATGGAGCAATGGACCGAGATCAAGAAGCGCGCATCCGACGCGGTGATCGAGCATGGCGGCACCATCACCCATCACCATGCGGTCGGCCGCGATCACATGCCCTGGTATGCGCGCCAGCGGCCCGCCCTGTTCGGCGCCGCGCTGAAGGCGGTGAAGGGCACGCTCGACCCGCACGGGATCTTCAACCCCGGTGTCGTCGTTACCTGACCGGCGGGCCGGAACGCGGTTCATCGCCGCGGCCGGGTGGCCTATGGTGTTGCATGGCTGACATCGAGGTGGCCGGCGCGGCCGGCCGTCGGAAAGCGAGGAAGAGATGAAGGGCGACAGGAAGGTCGTTGCACTGCTGAACCGGGTGCTGAAGAACGAACTGACCGCCATCAACCAGTATTTCCTGCATTCGCGGATGCTGAAAAACTGGGGGATCGCGCGGCTCGCCGACTACGAGTACGGCGAATCGATCGACGAGATGAAACATGCCGACGCGCTCATCGAGCGGATCCTGTTCCTTGACGGCCTGCCGAACCTGCAGGATCTCGGAAAGATCATGATCGGCGAGAATGTCCGGGAGATCCTCGACTGCGACCTCAAGCTCGAGGTCGACGCGATCCCGGCGCTGCGCGAGGGCATCCAGCTTTGCGAGGCCGCCGGCGATTATGTCTCCCGCCACCTGCTCCGCGAGATCCTCTCCTCGGAAGAGGAGCATGTCGACTTCATCGAGACCCAGTTCGAGCTGATCGAGCGCATGGGGATGGAGAATTACATCCAGCTTCAGAGCCGGCCGGCGGACGGCTGAACCGATCGTCCCGGCCCGGCCCCGGTCCCTATCGGGCCGGGTGTGCGTCGTCGGCGGGCGCCGAGGCGTTGTCGCCTGTCATCGGCGCGCCGGTCCCGTTGGCGGGCGCGGCCGTCTTCGCGGGCGCCGGCCGGATCATCGATTGCGCGACCCGGGCCGCGGCCAGGATATCGGTGGGTTTGAGCGTCCGCCAGCTGTGCATGGCGACTTCCCTCAGTCCGCGCCCTGGGTGGCGAGCGCCGCTGTCAGGACCGGCTCGGTCGTCCCGGACTGCGCCTCGGCCTGTTCCCCGGCATGCATGCTGTCGACCAGGGCCTGCGCCATGGTCAGGCACTGACCGCAGCGCGGCCCGCCGCCGAGCGCGTGATAGACGCGCCGGGCGCAACGCAGGCCACCCGCCGCCGCGTCGCGGATCTCGCTGTCCCGATAACCGTTGCAGATACAGACATACATCGCAGTCTCCCGGCGCATTCCTTGGCGCATCGCAGGTCACGCAATGCAAAGGTGAGTGACATGCGAATGATTGTCAATAGCAGACATGCGCCGCCTCGCGCCCGCCGACCGGGCAGACAGGTAGCGGCATCAAGCAGGAGCGCCTCAAGATATGATTGCAAATGATAATCACTCGCAATAACCTTTCCCGACCAGCCGGCCGCCGGGGTGTTGCCCGGACGGCGCCAAGTGGGGAGGAATTGCCGAATGTCACGCACTACCGGCCGCGAGGACCGCGCCGATCCGGCCGAGATGGCCGACCTGGAACCGGTCGAACGCTTCATCGTCTGGTGTTTCCGCCGCTGGGTAATCGGCGCCCATGACCGCTCGACCGATCACTGGGGCATGGTCTGGAACGAACTGGCCGGCGGTCTCGGCGCGGCGGACGGGCGCGAGGCGCTGACGCAATTCTCCGGCATGATCCGGGCCCTGCAGGAGCATGCCCGCAAGACGATCCACCATCACGGACCCTGCTGTCCCTGCCTCGGCCCGGACGAGTTGCGCTTCATCCGCCTGATCGCCGCCTGCCAGCATCGCCGGCCGGGCGAGGCCCGGGCGCTTGCCGAATGGATGATCCTGCCGGATGGCGCGACGGCCCTGTTGCAGGCCGCGACCCGGCTCGGCCAGATACTCCGCGCCCACGACGTGATGCTGCCCGACCGCTACGTGCCAGGCCGGCATGTGGTCGGGGTCGTCCCGGGCGGTGGTTTGCGCGCGGTCGGGGATCCGCGCCGGGCCCGCGCCGTGGCCGAGTTCGCCGCACAGCCCGCGCCCGGCGCCCGGATCGTCCTGCACTGAGCCGCCGCCGGGGCGACGACCGCTACATCGACTTTTTCAGCCGGTAGATGGCGTTCTCGATGTCGGAGGCGAAATAGACGTCGCCGTTGGCGCCGACCGCGACACCGGTCGGGACCCCGCTCGGCGGCGTGCCCTCGGTCGCGGCAAGCCCGATCGGCAGGTTCTCGGCGATCACGGTGAGCGCGCCGCTCGCCGGATCGATGCGGACGATCCGCCTCAGTCCGACCTCGGCGACGACGATCGCGCCGTCCGGGGCAAGCGCGATCCCCTCCGGCAGCTTCAGGTCCTTCGCGATCACGGTCCTGGCGCCATCGGCAAGGCTCACCTTCGTGACCAGCCCGGCATAGGCCTCGGTGACATAGACCGAGCCCGCATCGGCCTGGACCAGCCCGACCGGGCCGACCAGGTCCTTGGCGATCACCGTCCGCGTGTCGCCATGGTCGCCCGAGACCCGGAGCAGGCTGCCGGTGCCGAGCTCGGCGACGACGAGGCTGCCGTCGTCCTGCAGCAAGGCATCGTGCGGCGCGGCGAACTTGTGCATCATCGCGAGGCTCTTGCCGCTGTTGCCGTCGAATTCCTGCACCGTGCCGGTGAACCAGCTGCCGAGCAGCACCTTGTCGCCGCTCGCCGAGACGCTGAACGGGTATTCCAGCGTGTCGCCGTGCATGCGCGCGATATCGCTGACCTTGCCGTCTGAGAGGTCGACCTTGCGATAGGCGAACAGGTCGGCGACATAGAGCACCTCGCGGTCGCCCTGCTTCACCAGCGCGATGTCGCCCGGCATGGCGAGCCGGCCCTCGACGACGGTCCGGGCCTTGCCCGATACCGTGTCGATCTCGTAGATGCCGTTGTTGGCCATGTTGGAGATGTACAGCCGGTCGCGGCTGTCGATCGCCAGGTTGTCGATCGAGGTCGCTACCTTCGCGACGACCGTCTTCGCGCCATCGACGGTATCGACGCGGACCACCTCGCCGGCCTTCGTGTCGACCACGTAGAGCTTTCCCTGGCTGTCGAAGTTCGCCGCCGCCGGGGTCTGGAAACCGTCCGCGACGACCTCCAGCGTGGCCGCGTCGACATCGACCCGCACCACCTGGCCCTTGAACCACAGCGGCCCGTAGAGCTTGCCGTCCGGGCCGAAGTCGAAGCCGTTGAGGCCGCCCATGCCCTCCATGATCTTGCGCGCCGGCGTCTCGCCCGTGCGGTCGATCTCGTAGAGCGCGTCGCCGAGGAAGACCTGGGTCGCGAACAGCCGGCCGTCAGGCGCGAAGGCGGTCGAGTTGATCCCGGGCAGCCCCTCGGCGAGCACGCGGATCTGGCCGTCCGGGCCCAGCGCGCGGATCTTGCCCTGCAGGAAGGAGGTCCAGACCAGGGTTCCGTCCGGGCCGAACTCCAGGTCGTCCGCCTGGCCTTCCGGGGCCGGGACATGGGTGGTGACGGCGCCGCTTCCGGTATCGACCGCATAGACCGACTCGCCGACGACGCTGCCGGCGAACAGGTGATCGGCCTTGTCGAAGGTGAGCCCGTGGACGCCGTGGAAGCTCGATCCCGGCACGACGATCTCGAGCGTGTAGCTGTCGGCCGCCGCCGCCTGGGCCGCGCCGAACAGAAGGGCCGCGGCCAGCGCCGCCGCCAGGTCATGCTGTCTCACGCCGTCTCTCCCCTGTGTTGTCGGTTCCCGCGTGCCGGTTGATCCGGCATCGCACATGACAAATATGGAATGAAGAGACTAGCCCGCGCACAACCCGGCGGCAATCGTCTGAACGGCGGCCGCTCCCGGCGGATCTGTTCCGCGATGCGTATTGTTGCCGGCGGTCAGCAGCCGGCGACGCAGGCCCCCCCGGCATCGAATTCCATCACCCGTCCGCTGAGCGGCAGGTGAACCGGCATCGTCGCCGCCTGCATGAAGGCCTCCGTCCGGCTGCCGGCACGGGCCTTGCCGCCCGATGTCGCCTCCTCGTTGGCGTGCGACGGGATGACCGCGGCCGGCTGCACCAGCTGGTTCACGACATAGGCCGCCTCGGTCGGGCCGGTGGTGAAGACGTCGCCGATGTTGATGACGGCGAGCTTCGCCTTGTAATGGCCGCGGACCACGAGATCCTGTTCCGCGGTGATCCCGGTGTCGCCCGAGAGATAGACCGCGAGCCCGTTGGAGAAGGTCAGGACGTAGCCGGTCGCCGGGCCGACATAGCCGTTCATGCCCGCCTCCTTCAGCGCCTCGCCCAGGCTACCGCCGATCATGTCGGGGGCGACCCCGTTCGAATGCACCGCCGGCACCGTGGTGATGGCGACCCCGCCGATCGTCCGGCTGGCGCCGAAGCGGACCAGCAGCGAATCCTTCGCGTCGCCGCCGGCCGCGGCGAGCTTGCCGGCCAGGAAGGACGGCATCTCGCTGCCGGTCACGATCTTCGCCCCCTTGGCGGCGGCGATCGCAACGCTGTTCGAATGCGGCAGGGCCGAGACCGAGATGTCCGGCTTGCCGCAGGCGCCCGCGTTGACCATCGGGATATGGCGGTCGCCCAGGTGGTCGCCGTGCATGTGGCTGATCAGCACCGCGTCGATCCGGCCGAGCCGGGGATCGCCGGGGCCGGCGACCGTGCGGCCGGCGTCATAGAGAATGCGAGTGCCGTCCGGATCCTCGAACACCATCGCCCGGTCGAGCACGCAGAATTCCCCGTCGATGGCGCCGAGCGGCGTCACCTTCACGTTCGCCGCATGTGTTGCGCCGGCCGTCATGGCCAGTCCGATGGCCGCCGCGGTCGCGGTGAAAAGGCCTGCCCTGCTTCTCTTTCCGATCATGTTACCGTCCCTGTCCTGCGGTTTCAGTCGTTCGTTGCGGCGCGCGGCCGGTTGCTGCCGCGCAAAAATGCTGCGCCCATGCTGCGCAGCATTCACCCGCGACGGCGCGATGTCCGGCCGCGCCGCATCTCCATTATCATTCACACATATGGCGCGTTTGTCCGGTAACAAGGTCGTGTGATCGGGGTCGAATTCCGCTTGCGGTAGCAGCCGCGCAGGATACCCTCGGATCCTGACAGGGGGGAGGGGCGGATTGTGCGCATTCTCACGACCCATGCCGGCAGCCTGCCGCGCCCGAAGGCGCTCGTGGCGCTTCACGTCGCGCGCAGCCGGGGCGAGGCGATCGACGAGGCCGCGTTCGATGCCGCGGGCGAGGCGGCGACCCTCGACATCGTCCGCCGCCAGCGCGAGGCCGGCGTCGACATCCCCTCCGACGGGGAGCAGCTCCGCGAGGCCTTTTTCCTCTATGTCCGGCGCCGGATGTCGGGCTTCGGCTCGGGCTGGATCCGGCCGGCCCAGCGCGAGCTTGCCGATTACCCGGAATTCGCCGCCGCCCGGGCCGCGGCGCTGAAGGGCAGGGAGGCGGTCGGCCTGTTCCAGCCGCCGATGGCGGTCGGTCCCGTGCGCCACATCGCGCCGGAGGAGAACCTGGCCGAGATCGCCGGCTTCCGCGCGGCGCTCGACGCGGCCGGGCCGGACGCCTTCGCCGACGCCTTCATCACCGCGCCGTCGCCCGGCATCGTCGCGAGCGCGATGAAGAACGCCTTCTACGCCAGCGACGCCGATTACCTGGAGGCGCTGGGCGAGGCGCTCCGTGTCGAATACGAGGCGGCCATCGCGCACGGCTTCATGTTGCAGATCGACGCGCCGGACCTGGCGCTGGAACGCCATGTGGGCTATGCCGACCGGCCGCTCGGCGAATTCGTCGCCTTCGTCCGCCAGGTGGTGGCGGTGATCAACCGGGCGCTCCGGAACGTGCCGCGCGACCGCGTGCGCCTGCATGCCTGCTGGGGCAACTACGAGAGCCCACACGACCGCGACGTGGCGTTGAAGGAGATCCTGCCGGCGATCCTCGAGGCCGATGTCGGCGCGATCATGCTGCCCTTCGGCAACCCGCGCCACCAGCACGAGATCAGGGTCTTCCGCGACCTGCCGCTGCATCCCGACCAGACGCTGATCGCCGGCGTCATCGACACCTGCAGCGCCTTCGTCGAGCATCCGGAAGTGGTCGCGGAACGGCTGGAACGCGCGGCGGAAGCGGTCGGCGACCCGGCCCGCATCCAGGCCGGCACCGATTGCGGCTTCGACACCTCGGCGGGGATGGGCCGGCTCACCGGCGACATCGTCTGGGCGAAGTTGCGGACACTCAGGGACGGCGCGGAGATCGCGAGTCGGCGGGTCGGATGAGGGGGCTGATCCCGGCCCTTGCATCTCGGGTCATTAACGGCGGTCATTGGTTTGCGACTTGATGAGTACGATGGCAGTGAACGCTAGTGTTGCTTCGGGCACCACCTGATTTGGATGTATTGCCCAACCATCAGGGTACCGGGCAACCTCACTGTTCGGTCTCCAACAACAATATGACTTTTATTGCGGTGACTGAATGAAACTCGCCATTCATTCGCACAAATGCACAAACTTCAATTTGATCCAATAGAAAGAGTTTTGATTTATTTAGTAGAGAGTCGCTGGTGCATGGGATCGGGCGGCTGCGGAGACCTCAGCTAAGGCGCCCCCTTGGATTTTATCGGCTACTAGTTAGGCATTCTCTATCGGAGATTTTAACATGATAGATCCAAATAACGACGAGCCAAAAAGGAAACTGAATTTATCCTTTAAGGAAGGTCTTGCAACATTCCATGGTGTGTGGGCGGCGGTCGATTTAATAACCGACTTCGCTATCTATCGTTTCCTAAGTGTTACTCCGGAGCAGGCCCACCTCATCACATCAGGAATGATGTATGGCCGTAAGGCCCAGTTACTCGCTGATCTCGTTGGTCGGAGCGATCACCCCAAACGGGACAAGATATTAGGTGCACTCAATTGGATTCGAGGTGGTGCCAAGCGAGATATTGTCACTCACGGATATCATAAACAAGATGAGAACAATATTACATTTGTTCAGAGATCATATAGTGGGGAATTCAAAGCAGTAGAGCATTCATTTACAAATCGAGAATTCCGCGCTCATGTATTGAAGTTAATCGAAAGGGGTGTATCCCCTCAGCATACGTAAGTCGGCATTGACCTGACGCGAGAATCCCGGATACCCTTCCCGTAAAACGGGAGGGGAAAATGGCGCGGTCAATACCATATATATTCTGTCGGTATCGCATGGCGGTTCAAGAACAGGCCCTAGACGTACATGGCCAGAGACAGTTTTTGAACGAAGAACAGGGCAATGGGCTGCCGCATGGGCGGCTTCGTGCGGACAGGCCGCAAGCAAATGCCCTGATCATGGAGCCGAATGAATTCGAGTCTGACGGCGAGATTTGTTTGACGTGGTCTGTTGGCATTCGAGCTGGTGTTCGTATTCAAACAGAGTACGACAGCCAAACCCGAACACGGACCCTTCAACTCGTAGCCGATCCACATATCAGGTTTGCACCGGTCTTGGCGTTACCGGAACGAGGCATCATGGCGATAGAAGATCGATCAGGCGATGAACAGATTTCCGCCCGGCAGGCTATAGGAGCCTTTCGGACTATCATGCAAACGGTCCACGACGGCGACGGTAGTTTCGAGGTTCACCACGGCGATCCGGAAGATATTGAGCGTTGGCTCGATGAGTGGGAACTCAAAGAATATTCGTATACGATCGCGCCACTTAACCCGATTTCGGCTTCGGCATTTGCGGAGAGGCGGTCTGAGGCCATGAAGCGCGAAAATGTATGGAAAGATGCCGGGAAAGTGTTGCCGCCAGAGGGGCAATCGATGCAACCGAATGGCGGCATAATTCAAGAAGCAAATGAACTTTCAGAGGTTGGCTATGGCCAGCGTGGTTTCAGGGGGCGCACTCCAGATGGTCATATTGCGCATGTTCCAAAACCACGGTTTCATGATGACAGGCACAAGAACCTTGCCGAGCAACAGAAGCCTCATTTCGTACGCGTAATGTTCGAGCCAGATAACGGACAGGACACCTTTTTAGGCGGTCAAGTGGCTAGCGCTCTGCGGCGTTTCTACGGGGGCTAGGTATGGACAGCCGCCCTAAATTTCTCACGGCATTCTTTAAGAACGTGAGTGAATCATACGATCGAAATGGCGTGCGCGCGATTGTCCCGTGGTGGCTTTTCCTGGGACTTGCCGTCGGCACCGTCGTGGCATGGTACATGCCAGAATCTTATTGGTGGGAGAAAAAGTGGGATATCGCAACAACGGTTTTCACGGGATTTCTTGCGTTTGATGGCCTGCTGCTTGCGTTGGGCTGGGGCGCATTCTCCAAAATATATGAAATTCTGAGTACCGGATGGTTCGCCGCATTTTTGCGGCGTCACGATCTTCTCGGTGATCATCTGTTTTTTGTTGACGCGGTTCATGCGATCTTGGTTTTGTCAGCCGTTTCGAGCGGCGCGGCTCTTGTGTCCGTACTCCTCCCGCTGCCGCTTTGGTCTGATCGCATCATTCTTGCAGTAGTTGTCGGTTTATCTCTGTGGTCGCTGACGAAGGCGCTATCTGCAATGAGCATGATGAATGACTTGATATGGGAACTTGCACATTCAGAACCAGATGACCGGGGTCATCTTCGCCCGGTGGATTCTGGCGAGCGTAGCCGATGATAACGCTTCGAAAAGCCCTGAAAGAAGGCAAGCTCAAGCAGTTCATCCGGGAACACGAGAAGGACGCTCCCGGTGACCTAGAGAAGCTTGAGAAGGTGATCAAGCGTCCCGCGTCGGATAGGTCGAAAGAAGCTCGGACAGCATCGTCTCGGAACGCTTCCGACGATTGAAGCGGTACTCGAATTCCTTGGCGTAGCGCTCAAGGTACTTCGCCGAAACGCTGGTGTGCGTGCCCTTGATCGAGCACTTGAGGTGCCGCCAGAAGTTCTCAATCGAATTGACGGTCACGCCCTCGTCTGAGACGTAGCGGCCTTCGCTGTGGTTCACGGTGTCGTGGTCGTAGCCGAGCGCTGACAGATTGTCGTAGGAGGCCAGTTCGTCGGTATCGACGTAGGAGCCCTTGCGGACGTTGGCTTCGATGATTGGCTGCAAGGTCGAGCGGCGGACGTTCGGGACCACCTTGACCATAACCGCG
Source organism: Oceanibacterium hippocampi (assembly GCF_900172325.1). GTDB lineage: Bacteria > Pseudomonadota > Alphaproteobacteria > Sneathiellales > Sneathiellaceae > Oceanibacterium > Oceanibacterium hippocampi. The sequence goes on from NZ_FWFR01000001.1 coordinate 1,132,539, forward strand.
CCGTCACGCTGCAGCATGCCGAGGACAACGGTCTTGCCGGCTGCGCCGCGACCGCGCTTGCCCTTGCGGACGCCACCAACCATCGTCTCGTCAATCTCGACGGTATGGCCGACACCGCCAAGCGGGTCTTCTCCGTCGATCTCAGCCATGTGCTCGCGGATCTTGTGGCCCATGCGATGGGCCGTCTTGTACGTCACGCCGGTCTGGCGCTGGATTTCCTTGGCAGACACGCCATGCCGGGTCGTCGTGAACAGGAAGACGACATAGAACCAGAGCTGCAACGGGGTGCGAGACTTCTCAAAGATGGTCCCGACAGTCGGGTGCAGGTGATTGCCGCACCACTGGCAGGAGAACGCCCGTTCGGCCTCTATCGGATACCACTTGGCTTCACGTTCGCAACGGGGGCAGACATGGCCCTGGCCGAAGCGTACGTCGAACAGATGCTGAAGGCAGGCCGCATCATCGGGGAAGAGTTTGAAGAATTCACGGACTGTCGTCGGCTTGGGCATTGGATGTTCTCCTTATGCCCTATAGGTGGGAATTCATTCACCGTATGTCAAGGGGATACACCCCAATCGAAATGGCGCATCAGCTAGAAGATGGCCTCGATCTCGATTGGGATGATGTGCGCGAGTTTGGAAACGCTGCATTCAATCTCAATCGTAAGTCGAAGAACTCTCCTCGTAAATCAAGGCGCGGAAGATGATTGAGTTCCGCCGACTAATCATGATGGGCTTGCCAAATGGGCATTACCCCATAGAAAGCGATGCGATTAATCTTGTTATCGTCACCTTTCCCGGATCGCCTCCTCCCCCACCGGCAGGGCGCTGTCCCATTTGACCTCGCGCAGCGCGAAGTTGGAATGCACCCGGGCGACGCAGGGAAGCTGGAAGACAAAGTCGCGCAGGAAGCGGTCGTAGGCGGCGATTTCCGGCACGACGACGCGGAGCAGGTAATCGGCCTCGCCGGTGGTCGCGTAGCATTCGAGGATCTCCGGGTGGCGCCGGACCGCCGCGACGAAGGCCTCGGTCGTTTCCATCGTATGTCGCTCCAGGCTGATATGGGCGAAGACGCATTCGCCCTGGCCGACCTTCTTCGGGTCGAGCAGCGCGGTATAGCGGCGGATCACGCCCGTCTCCTCCAGCGCCTTGACCCGCCGCCAGCAGGCCGCCGCCGACAGCCCGGCGCGCTCGGCCAGCTGCTGGTTGGTGAGCCGGGAATTCTCCTGCAGGGCGGCGAGGATGCGCCGATCCGATTTCTCCAGAATCATGATTGCCGAATAATCCTTTCAGTATGCGGCGCATACTCGCGAAAAATATCCGAAATCCTATGTCCGGACGGATTGGATAGAAAGCCTTTTTCGCCGAGACCGGCCTAGACTCGTGTCCGTGACTGCCAACAGCGCCCGTGCGGGTCGCGGGCGGGAAGGACGGGACGGACATGGATATCGCCGAGCCGGAAGACCGCTGGGGCACCCTGCTGGACCGGGCCTACGGTCTCGACGACCGCTACCGGCGGGAGCACGGCCGGGTGTTCCTGACCGGCACCCAGGCGCTGGTCCGGCTGATGCTCATGCAGCGCGCGCTCGACCGCCGCGACGGGTTGGCCACGGCGGGTTTCGTCGCCGGCTATCGCGGCTCGCCGCTCGGCGGTGTCGACCAGGCGCTGTGGCAGGCGGCCGGGCATCTGAAGGATCATGACATCCGCTTCCTGCCAGCGCTGAACGAGGATCTCGCGGCGACCGCGGTGCTCGGCTCCCAGCAGGTCGAGGGCGCGCGGGGCGCGACGGCGGACGGCGTCTTCGCGCTCTGGTACGGCAAGGGACCGGGCGTCGACCGGGCCGGTGACGCGCTGAAGCACGGCAACGCCTTCGGTTCCTCGGCCCGTGGCGGCGTGCTCGCGGTCGCCGGCGACGACCATGGCTGCGTCTCCTCCTCGATGCCGCACCAGTCGGACGAGGCGATGATTGCCTTCGGCATGCCGGTGATCCACCCGGCCGATGTCGCCGACTATCTCGATTTCGGCCTCTGGGGCTTCGCCGCCTCGCGCTTCTCAGGCGCCTGGGTGGGCTTCAAGGCGATCTCCGAGACGGTTGAAAGCGCCGCGAGCGTGCCGCTGAAGCCGCTGCCCCGCTTCGCCCTGCCGGACGGTTACATGCCGCCCGCGGGCGGGCTCAACATCCGCTGGCCGGACCTGCCCGGCCCGCAGATCGAGGAACGGCTGTTTGCCAAGCGGGAGGCGCTGCTCGCCTTCGCCCGCGCCAATCCGCTCGACCGCGCGGTCTGGCGGCCGAAGCGGGCGCGCATCGGCATCGTCACCGTTGGCAAGGCGCACCAGGACGCGCTGGAGGCGCTCCGCCGGCTCGGCCTCGACCGGGCGGGCGCCGAGGCGGCCGGGATCGGGCTCTACAAGGTCGGGCTGGTCTGGCCGCTGGAAGGCCGCGGGCTGGCCGAGTTCGCCCGGGGCCTCGACACGCTGGTCGTGGTCGAGGAGAAGCGCGGGCTGGTCGAACGACAGGTGAAGGAGCTGTTCTACGGCCTGCCGGATGGCGAACGCCCGGCGGTGCTCGGCAAGCGGGACCGGGCCGGCAAGGCGCTGGTGCCCGAGGGTGGCGAGCTTCGCCCGCGGATGCTGGCGCGCCTGCTCGCGCCCGTGCTGGAGACCGCGCTGCCGGGCATCGCGCTCGATCGCTCCGCGCTTGCCGACGTCGCGCATGCCCGCCCGACCGGCGACGGGGCGAAGCGGCTGCCCTATTTCTGCCCGGGCTGCCCGCATTCGACCTCGACCAGGGTGCCGGAGGGTTCGGAGGCCTTTGCCGGCATCGGCTGCCATTTCATGGCGTCGTGGATGGACCGCTCGACCACCTCGCTGATCCAGATGGGCGGCGAGGGGGTCAACTGGGTCGGCAAGGCGCCGTTCACCGGCGACGGCCATGTCTTCCAGAATCTCGGCGACGGGACCTATTTCCATTCCGGCCTGCTGGCGATCCGCCAGGCGATCGCCGCCGGCGTCAACATCACCTACAAGATCCTCTACAACGACGCGGTCGCGATGACCGGCGGCCAGCCGGTCGACGGCACGCTCTCGGTGCCGGCGATCGCCGCCCAGGTCCGGGCCGAGGGCGTGACGCGGATCGCCCTGGTCGCGGCCGAGCCGGACAAGTACCGCGCCCGTGCCGGCCTGCCGGACGGCGTGACGATCCACCATCGCGACGACCTGGACGCCGTGCAGCGCGAACTGCGCGAGGTTCGGGGCACCTCCGTGCTGATCTACGACCAGGCCTGCGCGACCGAGCTCCGCCGCAAGCGGAAGCGCGGAACCGTGCCCGAGGCGCCGAAGCGGGCCTTCATCAACGAGGCGGTCTGCGAGGGCTGCGGCGACTGCACTGTGCAGTCCAACTGCCTCGCCGTGCAGCCGGTCGAGACCCCGCTCGGGCGCAAGCGGCAGATCGACCAGGCAGCCTGCAACGTCGATCTCTCCTGCCTCAAGGGCTTCTGCCCGAGCTTCGTCACCGTCGAGGGTGCGCGCCTGCGGAAACCCGCCGCAGCCGAGATCGACCCGGCGCTGTTCGCGGCGCTGCCCGTACCGGCGGCGCGCGGGCTCGACCGGCCGTGGGAAATCCTCGTTGCCGGGGTCGGCGGCACCGGCATCGTCACCATCGGGGCGCTGATCGCCATGGCCGCGCACCTGGAGGGCAAGGGCGCCCGCGTGCTCGACTTCACCGGCTTCGCCCAGAAGGGCGGCGCGGTGCTGAGCCACGTCCGCCTCGGCGCCGATCCGGCGGCGCTCCACCAGGCGCGGATCGACGAGGGCGCGGCCGACCTCGTCATCGCCGCCGACCTCGTGGTCGCCTCCGACCGGGCGGCGCTCGCCACCTGCCGGCCCGGCGCGACCCGGATCGTCGCGCATTCGGCCGAGATCCCGACCGCCGAGATGCTGCGCAACCCGACCGCCCGCGTCGACGTGGACGGCCGGCTGGCGGCGCTGGAGGCGGCGACCGGCAAGGGCCGCGTCAGCGCGGTCGCGGCCGGGCGCCTCGCCCACCGGCTGATGGGCGATCCGGTCTTCGCCAATGTCATGCTGCTCGGCCATGCCTTCCAGCAGGGGCTGGTGCCGGTTTCCGAGGCCGCGCTCGACCGCGCCATCGAACTGAACGGCGTCGCCACGGCCGACAATGCCCGGGCCTTCGCCTGGGGCCGGCTGATGGCGCACGACCCGGATGCCGTGCTTCGCGCCGCCGGGATCGAGGCGGCACCGGTCGCGGAGGACGCGGCGGCGATGATCGCCCGCCGGGCCGCGAGCCTCGCCGATTACCAGGATGCCGCCTATGCCGACCGCTATCGCGCCTTCATGGCCCGCGTCGCGGCGGCCGAGAAGGCCGAGCAGCCGGGCGGGGAGGCGCTGACGCGGGCCGTCGCGCAGGGTCTCTACCGGCTGATGGCCTACAAGGACGAGTACGAGGTCGCCCGCCTGATGACCGACGGCCGGCTCGAGGCGAGCCTGAGGGACCGCTTCGAGGACGATTACCGGCTCGCCTTCCACATGGCCCCGCCGCTGCTCTCGCGAAGGAGGGACGCCCTCGGCCGCCCGGCGAAGATGGCTTTCGGGCGCTGGTTGCTGCCGGCGATGACGCTGCTGGCGAAGGGCAGGCGCCTGCGCGGGACGGCGTTCGACCCCTTCGGGCGAAGCGCGGAACGGCGCATGGAGCGGGCGCTGATCGGCGAATACCGGGCGATCGTGGAAGGCCTGCTCGCCGACCTTTCGCCCGACAGCCATGCCCGGGCCGTCGAGATCGCCGGCCTCGCCGACGAGATCCGCGGCTACGGCCCGGTCAAGGAGGCGAATGTCGCCCGCGTCCGCGCCCGCTGGGCCGAACTGCTGACCGTCAACGCGGCACCGCGCCGGGCGGCCTGAGCCTTCGCCCGCGCTGGCCGGCTATTCCGTCGCGTGCTCGCGCCGGGCGCGGACGAAGGCGGCCTTGATCATCGCCCAGGCCTCCTCGGCGCTCTCGACGAAGCGGAACAGGTCGAGGTCCTTCGCGCCGATCACCTCGGCCTCGACCATGGCCTCGAAGTTGATCACCTTGCGCCAGTATTCCTCGCCGAACAGCAGCACCGGCATGGGGCGGATCTTGCCGGTCTGGATCAGGGTCAGGGTCTCGAACAGCTCGTCCATCGTGCCGAAGCCGCCGGGGAAGATCACCAGCGCCCGCGAACGCATCAGAAGATGCATCTTGCGGAGCGCGAAATAGTGGAACTGGAAGCAGAGGTCCGGGGTGATGTAGGGGTTCGGCGCCTGCTCGTGCGGCAGCACGATGTTGAGGCCGATGCTGTCGGCCCCGGCCTCGCTGGCGCCGCGGTTGGCCGCCTCCATGATGCCCGGGCCGCCGCCGGTGACGATGACGTGGTTGTGCGGGCCGGCTTCCGCCCCGGGCTCCGAGACCAGGCGGGCGAAGCGCCGCGCCTCCTCGTAGTAGCGGCTGAAGTCGAGCTGGCGGCGGGCGCTCGCCAGCGCCTCGTCGGCATCGGCGTCGCCGCTCTCGACGGCCTTCTCGGCCGCCGCCAGCGCCGCCTCGGCGGTTTCCCGGTCGGGCGTCCGGGCGCTGCCGAAGACGACGATGGTCGAGCGGATGTTGTGTTCCTGCAGGACCAGTTCGGGCTTCAGCAGCTCGAGCTGCAGGCGGACCGGTCGCAGCTCGTCGCGCATCATGAAGTCCATGTCGGCATAGGCGAGTTCGTAGCTCTTCGCCTCGGTCTGCCGGCTGCCCGCCCGGTGGCGGGCCCGCTTCATGTCCTCCGACGCGCTCGGGAAGGGTGCGTCGCGTTTCTCGTTGTCCGCCATCTCGGTCCGGTTCCTCGCCTTCTGCTGGTCCTGGGACCGGAGTGTAACGGCAAAGCCGCCGGAGGAGTATCCGGGTCGGGGCTGGATCGCGGCACGCTACCCGGCGATCTCGGCCCGGCCGTTGTTCAGCACCACGACGTCGCGCTCGACGACCCGGGCGCGGAAGGCGACGGCGCCGTCGCCCTCGTTCCAGATCTCGGTCCGGATCGTCTCGCCCGGATAGACCGGCGCGGAGAAGCGCAGTTCGAGGCTGCGGAATCGGCTCGCGTCATAGCCGCAGGCCTGCTTCAGGATCGCGTGCCCGGCGACGCCGAGGGTGCAGAGGCCGTGCAGGATCGGCCGCGCGAAGCCGGCGGCGCGGGCCACCGCCGGATCGGCATGCAGCGGGTTGAAATCGCCCGACAGCCGGTAGATCAGCGCCGCCTGCGGCAACGTCGGCAGTTCGACCGTCGCGTCCGGCGCCCGGTCGGGCAACGGATGGGGCTTCTTCGTCGGGCCGTCGGGGCCGCCGAAGCCGCCGTCGCCGCGCGCGAAGGTGGTCGAGGTGAGCGTCGCCAGCAGGTCGCCGGATGCCTTCTCGTAGACCTTGCGTTCGGAATAGAGCAGCGCGCCCTTGTCCGCGCCCCGGTCGACGATGCCGGTGAAGCGGGTCTCGCCGATCACCGTCGCCTCGGCCGGGATCGGCTTGTGGATCGCGATCCCCTGTTCGCCGTGCAGGATCTTCACCCAGTCGACGCCGAATTCCGGCCGTTTCAGGAAGAAGCCCGGATAGGCGAGCACGACCGCCATGGTCGGCAGCGCGGCCAGGCCGTCCTCGTAGGTGAAGCGGAGCTGGTCGGTGTCGAGCGGGTCCGAACCCAGCCCGACGCCGAGCGCGTAGAGAATGCTGTCACGGGCGCTGTAACGGTGTTCGAGCGGCTCGAACGGCCAGTTCATCAGCTTGTCGTAGTCGATCGCCATGGCTGCTTCCTCAGACCGGATCCCAGGAGAAGACGTCGGCCGAGCGCTCCAGCGGCGTCAGCGAACTGCGCACCGCCGGCGCGAAGCGGTCGGCGACGCTTTCCGGCGTCCAGCCCTCGGAGGTCTGCAGGTTGCGGACCGGGCGCGGTTGGCTCATCAGGCAGATCTCGTTGTTGCGGACGGCGAAGATCTGGCCGGTGATCTCCTTCGCCTCGTCGCTCAGGAGATAGATGCAGAGCGGCGCGATCTTCTCCGGCGTCATCGCCTGGATCTTGGCGACCCGCTCGCGCTCGGCCTCGGTGCCCATCGGGATGGTGCCGATCAGCCGGCTCCAGGCGAACGGCGAGACGCAGTTCGAGCGGACGTTGTAGCGCGACATGTCCAGCGCGATCGAGCGTGACAGGCCGGCGATGCCGAGCTTGGCGGCGGCGTAGTTGGCCTGGCCGTAATTGCCGATCAGGCCCGAGGTCGAGGTCATGTGCACCATCGCGCCGGAGCCCTGCTCGCGGAAATGGGTCGCCGCCGCCCGCGCGGTGTTGAAGCTGCCCTTCAGATGGACGGCGATGACGCTGTCGAACTCCTCCTCCGACATCTTGTGGAAGATGCGGTCGCGCAGGATCCCGGCATTGTTGACGAGGCCGTCGATGCGGCCGAACTCGCGGATCGCCGTCTCGACGATCGCGGCGCCGTCGGTCGCGACATTGCCGAAGTCGGCGACCGCCTCGCCGCCGTTGTCGCGGATTTCCCTAACCACCTCCAGGGCCGGGATCCGGTCGGCCCCGTCGCCGCCTTCCGAGCCGCCCAGGTCGTTGACCACGACCTTCGCGCCATAGGCCGCGGCCATCGTCGCGATGCCCTTGCCGATGCCCCGGCCGGCGCCGGTCACGACGACCACCTTGTCCTTCAGCATGGCGCGTTCGACCATCCGTTCCTCCCTCGTTGTGGCTTCTTTCCCGAGCCGACCAACCGTTTGTTTATCGACGCCCGGCGGCGCTGGCAACGATCCCGGCGATCGTGCGGGCCATTGTCACGATATCGCGAGGCCCCTGTACAGGGCGCCTGGAATCCCATATTGAGCCCGGCGCGGCAAAATCTGACCAGGTGGTCAGCAAACCGTGCCGCTCACCACCGGGCCATCGCCGGCCCGGTCCGTCAGTCCCGAAACACCGCCGGACCGCCATGCCATTTCGCTACCTGAGTGATGAATCCGAGGCTGCCTTCGTCTGCATCGGCGAAGGCCAGGTCAGCCAGGACGATATCCGCGCCTGCCGCGAGACGATCGACGCCGAACGGCGCGAGACCCCGGTTCATCTCGTGCTCGATCTGCGTGCCGTCGATCATCTGGCCGCCGATGCCGATACCGTGCGCGCCGTTGCCGAACGCACGTCGCTCGACGGCCTCCGCTCGGTTTCGGTGGTGGCCGGGGGGCTCGCCGTTTTCGGGCTTGGCCGCATGCTCATGACGCTCTGCGAAATGCGCCCGGACGCGAACGGCGACGAGGCCCCGGTGCCGGTGTCGGTGTTCCGCGACATGGCCGCCGCGAAGGACTGGATCGCGACCGTCGCGGGCCGGGTCGCTGGTTGCGGCGAGGGCCTGTCCCGGCCGGAAGGGGCCGGGTGGATCGAGCGTTAACGTCCGCGCTTCAGCTTCTGCAGCGCGTTCTCCAGCGCATTCAGGAAGCGGCTCCGGTCCGCCCTGGTGAAGCCCGCGCCGCCCGGCGTCAGCATGCCGGTTTCGCGCAGGTGGGCGTTCAGGTCGCGCATCGCCAGCGCCATGCCGATATTGCCCTCGGCAAAGGGTTTGCCGGTCGGCGAGATCACCGTCGCGCCGGCACTGACGCAGCGGGCGGCGAGCGGGATATCGGCGGTGACGACGAGCGCGCCCGGGCCCGCGCGCTCGGCGATCCAGTCGTCGGCGGCGTCCGGGTCGATCGGCACCGAATGCAGCTGGAACAGCGGGTTGTCCGGCACCCGGAGCCAGCTGTTCGAGACCACGTGTACCGGCAGCCGGTGCCGCTCGGCGATCCGGTAGATCTCGTTCTTCACCGGGCAGGCGTCGCCGTCGACATAGATCGCGATCTCGCCGTCGGCACTCACGGGCGCATCCTCAGCCGCGGCCGATCAGCGGCATCTTGGTCGCCATCACGGTCATGAACTGGACATTGGCGTCGAGCGGCAGCGAGGCCATGTAGAGCACCGCGCTCGCCACGTGGGCGACGTCCATCACCGGTTCCGCCTTGATCGAGAGGTCGGCCTGGGGCACGCCCTGCGGCATGCGCTCGGTCATCGGCGTGGCGGCATTGCCGATATCGATCTGGCCGCAGGCGATGTCGAACGGCCGGCCGTCCAGCGAGGTCGACTTGGTGAGCCCGGTCATCGCGTGCTTGGTCGCGGTATAGGGCGCCGAATAGGGCCGGGGCGAGGTCGCCGAGATCGAGCCGTTGTTGATGATCCGCCCGCCCATCGGGGTCTGCGCCTTCATCAGCCGGAAGGCAGCCTGGGTGCAGTAGAAGGCGCCCGACAGGTTGACGTCGACGACGCGGCGCCAGTCCTCCGGCTTGAGATCTTCCAGCGGCATCGGCGGCGTGCCGGAACCGGCGTTGTTGAACAGCAGGTCGAGCCGGCCGAACACCGCCCTGGTCTTCTCGAAAAGCGCCTGGACCGCCTCAGGATCGGTGACGTCCGTGGCGACGGCGAGCGCCCGTTCGCGCCCCTCGCCAGCCTCGGCCAGGGTCTCATCGAGCGCCGCCATGCGCCGCCCGGCAATGGCCACCCGGTAGCCCGCGCCGAGCAATGCCAGCGCCACGGCGCGGCCGACGCCGCTGCCGGCGCCGGTGACGATGGCGACCTTGTTGTCCTGCCTGTTCATGTCCTCTCCGCGATCAGGATGGCGAATCTGGCGCCACGTTACGGCGAGCGGACCGCCCCGTGAAGGTCAAAGCGCCTCACCTCGACGGTTTCCATGCGCCCGGCATGGCGTTCGACCGCTTCGAGCGCATAGCGCTTGCCCAGCGCGTCGCGGAGCTCGAGGCTGTGCTCGTAGTGCATCTGGCCGCTTGGCCCGTCGACGCGCATGTCGAGGACGAAAAGGAGCGTCCGGAAACGCGGCGCGAGCGCCTCGATCCGGGCCATCGCCTCGCTCACGGTGTCGGTCTCGTCCCAGATCTCCGCATAATCGATCGGGGTGAAGATCTCCGGGTGCGTCCAGCGGGTGAAGCCGCGATAGCTGGCCGGGCGGTTGCGCATGTAATAGCCGAAGGTCGGGCCGAGATAGTCCGGCGCCAGCACGATCAGGCTCTGCCGGAGCGTGACGTCGTCGAGCGAGGCGGCGAAGCTCCGGATGCCCGACTGGGCCATGCCGCGGGTCTGCTTCACATATTGCAGCCCGGGCCAGGCCAGCGCGAGCGCGCCGACGGCGGCGAGCGCCAGCAGACCCGGTGCCCGGACCGATACCGGCAGGGGCAGGCCGGCCAGCGCGCGCGTTCCCCGAACCGCGAAATAGGCGACGAGGATCGGCGCGAAGGGAAGCGTGTAGGCCCCCGAATGGCCGATCGTCGCGTCGGCGACCAGCGTGCCGAGGCCGCCCAGGTGAAGGGCCGCGAGCGCGACCTCGGCGGGCGCCGTCTCGGCGGGTGTCCGCCGCCGGAGTCGAAGCAGCAGGCGGAACGCCTCGCCGGCGAGCACGAGCAGCAGCAGTGCCGCCGCGACCCGCACCCAGTCCCCGGCCCAGGGCAGCATGTAGGCGAGATTGTCGAGCAGGAGCCGCGGCCGCGCGGCGAGATCGAGCGACTCGCTCCAGGGCAGGCCGGTCCGGTAATGGTCGAGAAAGATCGGGAACCAGGGCGCGAAGAGGAGGCAGATCGCGGCGCCGGCGATCGCCATGCGGCCGAGGTCGGGCGCGCCGATCCGGGCGAGCCGCAGCCCGACGGCGACGCCCGCCAGCACGGCAAGCAGGATCACGCCGGTATATTGCACGTACAGCAGCGCCGTGGCGGCGAGCGTGAACAGTGCCCAGCGGCCGGCGCTTCCGACGGTCGCGGCGCGGATGAAGGCGGCGACCGTGGCGATCACCAGCAGAGCCGAAAGACTGTAGGGCCGCGCCTCATGGGAATAGATGATCATTTCCGGCGCCGTTGCCGCCCAGAAGGCGGCGAGCAGTCCGCCCGCCGTCGCGACCCGGCCGGAGGCGCCCGCCCGGGCCAGGCAATAGAGCGCCGGCAGCAGCAAGAGGCCGAAGAGCGTCGCCGGTATCTTCATGGCGATCTCGCCCGCGCCGGCCAGTTCGATCCAGCCGCGCATCAGCAGGTAGAAGCCCGGCGGGTTGAGCTCGCTCCAGGCAACGGTCGCGAGCAGGTCGGAGAAGCCGCCGGCCATGGCGTCGAAATAGGTCGAGCCTTCGTCCCGCCAGAGGCCGATCCCGATCATGACCGCACGCGCGGCAAGCCCGCCGGCCAGGATCATCGCGAACAGGATGAACGGGCGGTCGAGCAGCAGGCGGCCGACCCTGGCGGCCGGTCGCGCCGTCCCGGTCGTCTCCGCGCTCAGCGTCTTGCCTTCCAGGTGTAGACGGAGGTCACCGCGTAGTTCCACACGGCACCGACCAGCACGCCCGCCAGGCCGGACCAGATCCACAGCGTGTCGAAATCCTCGAACAGGTAGACCGCGACGCCGATGTTGGCGATCGCACCGACGCTGCAGGCGAGGCAGAACGACAGCCAGCCGGTCAGCAGGCGCCAGCCCCTGAGCTGCCGGTCGCGATAGGTGAGCAGGTTGTTGAGCGCGAAATTGAAGGTCATCGCGACCAGCGTCGCGACCGTCTGGGCCAGCCCGAAGTTCTGCTCGAGGACCCGGAACAGGCCGTACAGCACCGCCATGTGAACGAACACGCCGAGCCCGCCGACGACGGAGAACATCACGAAGCGGGCCGGGATATAGGCGCCGAAGGTCTTCTCCACCAGCATCGCCAGATATTCGAAGGCGACCGCCGAGGACAGCTTGCTTTCCCCGGCATGCCGGGTGCGGAACTGGAAGCCCAGTTCGCGAACCCGGAGCGGCGTCTTCGCGGTCGACAGGATATCGAGCAGGATCTTGAAACCGATTCCCGAAAGCCCGGGGGCGAGAGCGAGCAGGATCGGGCGGCGCAGCATGAAGAAGCCGCTCATCGGGTCGCTGAGCGAAACCTTGGTCAGGCGCCGGGCAAGCCAGGTGGCGGCCCGCGAGATGAAGACCCGCTGGGAATCCCAGTCGCCGACGCCGCCGCCGTCGACATAGCGGGAGCCGACGACGATATCGACTGCCGGGTCGGCGAACTTGGCCATCATCCGCGGCAGCAGCGCCTCGTCATGCTGCAGGTCGCCGTCCATCACAGCGACCAGAGGCGCCGCCGTCGCCAGCATGCCCTCGATGCAGGCGGACGAAAGCCCGCGACGGCCGATTCGCTGCAGGCAGCGCACCCGCGAATCGGTCAGTCCGATCGCCCGGACCGCGTCGGCGGTGCCGTCGGTGCTGTCGTCATCGACGAAGATGACTTCCCAGCGCCGCCCGTCGAGACAGGCATCGAGGCGGCGGACCAGTTCTTCCACATTGCCCGCCTCGTTGAAGGTCGGAACGATGACCGCGAGTTCCAGCGCGGAATCAGGCGACAGCTCGCGGGCGCCGGGACGCGGATCGTTCCCGTCCGACATCCGCGAGGTCTTGGCCTCCATAGACAGCGCCTTTGTTGATTATTGGCTCGGCCGGTTGCATATCGGTCGGAACCCGTCATGCGGATGCATTTCGAGCGCTGATAATGCTAAGAATGCGATCGTTACGCAATCCGGAGGTAAATTGAGGAATGAGCGGCCTGGAAACCTGGGATCATTTCGTCGAGAGCAGCGTGCCGGGCTGCAACGTGCTGCTCAGGAATACCCGACGGACCGATGGTTCGAAGGGCACCGTTCTCTGCATTCATGGCGCGACCTATCCGTCGATCGTGACGTTCGACTATTCGATCGACGGCCGATCGTGGCTCGAGGTGCTGGCCGAGCAGGGCTACGATGCCTGGTGCATCGACCTGCCGGGCTATGGCGGCTCCGACCGCCCGCCAGCGATGCAGGCTCCGCCGGAAGCCAATCCGCCGATCGTCGATACGGCCGAGGCGGAGGCGACGGTGCTGCTCGCCATCGACTACATTCTCGCCGAACGCTTCATCTCGAAACTGTCGCTGATCGGCTATTCGTGGGGCAGCGCGATCGCCGGCGGCATCGCCACGAAGATTCCGCGGAGGATCTCGCGGCTGGTCATGCTCGGGGCGCTCTGGATCGGTGTCGAGGGGCGCGGCATCGCGGTCGGCGCGACGGGCGGCGCCTACCGGCTGACCAACGCCGAAGCCGCCGCCGCGCGCTGGCGCCTCGGGCTGACCAAGGCGCAGCAGGCGACCATCGCCCCGCCCGGCCATATCGAGGCCTGGGCCGATCGGGCCGTGGCCAGCGACCCGGCCTCGGTCGAAACCGATCCGCCGATCCTGCGTGCGCCCACCGGCGTGATCAAGGATGTCGCGGAATTCTGGCAGCAGGGCAAGCCGACCTACGACCCCGGGCTCATCGAGGCGCCGACCCTGATCGTCGTCGGCGAATGGGACCACGAGACAACGCCGGACCAGGGGCTGGCGGTCTTCGGGCGGCTCGAACGGGCGGCCGAACGCCGCTATCTGCTGATCGGCCGGGCGACCCATTCGCTGCCGATGGAGAACCAGCGCCATGCGCTCCATGCGAGCGTCGGCGCCTTTCTCGGCGAGGACACGGACTAGCCTTTCCCCGTCTCGCGCTGTTCCGGGACTTCCCGGGCGCGCCGCTCGTGGTGGCGGGAGCGGTCGTCGAACCGTTTCAGGATCCGGCGGGCCGCCACCGGTACGTAGGCGGCCTCGTAATCATGGCCGGCGAACGCCTTTACCGCATCGAGATCGCGGAACCACATGAGCGTGGTGAACTCGACCTCGTCGCCGTCGTCGCGGCGCAGGAGTTCGATTGCCTCGAAGCCGTCGACCCGTTTCGCGAAGATGCCCGGAAAGACCTCGCCCTTCAGTAGCGCCTCGTAGGCGTCGGCGTTCGCGGGCGTCGTCCAGCCCCGCCAGATGCGCACGATCATCGTGACCCTCCGTCGCGTTTCCAATGCCCCCCCCGGCCGCCGATGATAGGCGCGCCGGGGGGCGATGTCCCGGCTGAAGCGGCGTCGGGCCAGGCGCTTCCTGGGTCGGGCCGCCGGCGACGCGGGGCTGACCGGCGCGTGACTCCCCGTGCCGGTCGGCACGTCGCCCGAATTGCCTTCCGCCGCGATCGCATGCCTAATGGCGGCAGAGGAGGGCGCGCATGGACCGGGAGACCGATTTCCTGGCCGGCTTCGAGACCCTGCGGGCGCTGGTCTCGGAGTTTCTCGCCGCGGTGCTGCAACCCTGGACCGGCATCCAGTTCGCGGTGATCGCGGCAATCCTCGTACTCGGGCTGTTCGTCGGCGCTCGAATCGAACGGCGGCTGGAACCGCGGTTGCGCGAGATCCGCGGAAAGCCACGGCTGCTCCGCGTGCTGGCGATCCTGTTGCGCCGGATGCCCTGGTTCGCGACCACGATCCTGCTCTGGCTCACGGTCGCCGCGATGCGCGAGGTCACCTGGCCGAGCCGGAGTTATTTCATCACCGTCGCGGCGATGCTGGCGACCGCCTGGCTGGTCATCACCGTCGCCTCGCGGGTGATCCGCAACCGCCTTCTCGCCCGCGTCGTCGCCGCCATCGTCTGGGCGATCGTCGCGCTCGAGATCACCGGCTCGCTCGACGCCACGCTCCGCCTGCTCGACGCCGTCGGCTTCGATCTCGGCGAGGGCCGGATCAGCCTGCTGGCGGCGCTCAAGGCGACGGTGCTGTTCGGGCTCCTGTTCTGGGGCGCGGTCGCGCTCGGTCACCTGGTCGAGACCCTGCTCAACCGCAGTGCCGACCTGACGCCCCGCATCCAGGTCCTGCTGTCGAAAACGGTGAAGTCGCTGCTGCTGGTGCTTGCCGGGCTGACCGCGCTGACCACGCTCGGCATCGACCTGACCGCGCTCACCGTGTTCTCGGGCGCGGTCGGCGTCGGCGTCGGCTTCGGCCTGCAGAAGGTGGTCTCGAACTACATTTCCGGCATCATCATCCTGCTCGACAAGTCGATCAAGCCGGGCGACACCATCTCGCTCGGCGAGACCTTCGGCTGGATCCGCTCGCTGCAGGCGCGCTTCGTCTCGGTCGTGACCCGCGACGGCAAGGAATACCTGATCCCGAACGAGGACCTGATCACCGGCCAGGTGGTGAACTGGTCCTTCTCCGACACCCTGATCCGCCTCGACGTGGAATTCGGCGTGTCCTACGACAGCGATCCGCATGAGGTCACCCGCCTCGCCATCGAGGCGGCGAAGACGGTCGACCGGGTGCAGTCGAGCACCACGCCGGTCTGCTGGATGACCGGCTTCGGGGAATCGTCGCTCGACTTCGTGCTGCGCTTCTGGATCGCCGATCCGCAGCGCGGCCTGACCAATATCCGCGGCCAGGTACTGCTCGCCTGCTGGGATGCCTTCAAGGCGGCCGGCATTGCCATCCCCTTCCCGCACCGGGAAATCATCATGCGGACCCCGGTGGAGATCCGGCGGGCGCGGGACAATGGCGAAGACGGCGGCGTACCGCCGAAGGACTGAAGGCAGAAACGAAAACGGCGACCCCAAGGGTCGCCGTTCGCCGTTCGTGAGGCTCGTGCGATCAGCCGCGCTTGCGGCGGACCAGCCCGAGGCCGATGAGGCCGAGCCCGAACAGGCCGAGCGCGGCCGGCGCCGGGGTCTCGACCACGTCCGTCTCGTAGATGATGCTGTGGATGCCGACGGCGAATTCGTTATTCAATTCCCAGTCGAAGACCACGGCGTCGATGCCGCCGGTATCCTCGAAGCCGTAGAAGATCCAGTTGTTGATGCCGTCCGGCGGACCGAACTGGCTGGTGACGATGAAGCTGCCGTTGGTCGTGCCGCCAAGCTTGATGTTGACCGGCGAACTGTTGGACTGGTTGCCGCCGTAGTAGAAGCCGACCCGGGTCACCGGTGCGGCGAAGTTCAGGGTCAGGCGCAGGTCGAAGATGATGTTGCTGACACCCGGATTGGATGCCGGGCCCCAAACGGTTCCGTCGTTGACGACATTGTGGCCGACGATTGTCAGGTTGCCCGGGCTGAGCGGCGGCCCGCCCTGAACCGTGTCGGGACCGAAGGCGTCGATGCCGACCTGGCTGACGACAGCGCCCGCCTGGCCTGCGGCGAACAGCGGCGCGATCGCGATGGCGAGCGCCGCGAACAGCCGCCGCGGCGACCAGGTCGTGGAACCGGTGGAGAGCGTTGTCGTGATCATGCCGTGTCCCTATCTGTTTATTGATTATTGATTTCGCATCGGTCTTCTTATCTGCGAGGGAATGGTTACGCAGGAACCATGCCAAGGCATGATCTGTTGTTTTTCAATCACTTGGGCGGCGGCGGGAATTTTAAAAGTGATTCAAATGTAAAATATTCCGCGATTATGTAGCCATTTAATCGCGTCACCGGTTAGGCGTTGCGGCTTCGCGGTTCCGTTGCGTGGGTGCCGAACAGCCGCATCTTTTCGATCAGGTGATCGGCGTAGCGGATCGCCGGCGCAGGGCGGGCGCCCGGCATGGGGGCAATCAGTGCATCGAAGCGGGGTTCGAAGAAGAACGGCACCGATTGCCGGGGCAGCGCCTGGGCGCGAACCCGGTGCGGCGTCGCCCGCAACCGGCCGCCGCTCCAGAACTCCAGGCAGTCGCCGAAATTGACGTTGAGCGCGCCGTCGATATCCGGGGCGGCAAGCCGGCGCCCGTCGGGGGCCTGGGCCTCGAGCCCCCCGGGCTGCCAGAGCAGCGTCAGCACGCCGGAGTCACGATGCGCCGGCGTCGCCAGCAGGCCGCCGTCGGCTGCCCGGTAGCGGTCGTCGATAGCCGCCTCGGGCAGATCGGGCGGGAGCCCTTGCAGGAATCGGAGGGTCGACGAGCCGCCGCCGAAGAACGGTTCGAAATAGTCGCCGCCGAGGCCGAGGTGGCGGGCCAGCGAGGCCATCAGCAGATGACCGAAGGCTTCCATGTCGCGGTAATGGGCCTCGGCCTCCGCCCGCCAGCCGGGCAGCAGGGCGTCGGCCGGCCAGACGTTGTGCTCCATCAGCAGTGCCTCGATATCGTCGGCCGCCGCCGCCGGGCCGTCACCGCCGCCCATATCGAGGCCTTCCAGCAAGCAGGGCGCGCCGGGCCGGCGATAGGCGTAATAGCCGCGGTAGCGGTTGTCGTTTTCCGGCGCATGTTTCGAATTGGTCAGGCGGCGCTTCTCGGGCGCCGGCAAATCGAAGAGGCGCAGCAGCCGGGCCCGTCTGCCGGCCTCGGTCAGCGTCGCGACCGGTGCGCCGGTGATGACAAGGAAGCCGAGCGCCTCGGCCGCCCTGCCGAGTGCGGTGTCGGTGGCATCGCGCAGCGGCCCCGGCGGACCGGCGAGCGCGTCGACCCGGATGGTCTCGATCTGCTGTGGCACCGGTTCTCTCCCGGCAACGGCTCCAGACAGGAGCAGCCAATCATGCCCTGCCGCGTCCGTCAAATCCCGGGAAGGACATGCAAGAGCCCAAAAAGAAACGGCCGCGGGCGAACCCGCGGCCGTTCCGTCTGCCGGGCGCCCGAGGGGGCGCCGCGCGTGTTTGCGGATCAGTTGACCTTGGTCACGGCGCCGGTGCTGCCGTCGACCTTGATGTCCTGCCACTGGCCACCCATGCGGGCCTGCATCTCGTAGACGCCGCCCTTCTTCTCGACGTTCCGCACGTCGCTGTAGCCGAGCTTCGACAGCTCGCTCTTGAAGTAGGTCTCGCCCATCGCGCCCTGGCTCGGGGTAATCGCGCCTTCCGCCTTGATCGCGCTGGCGCCCGCGACCCGCATGACCTCGCCGTTGCGGGCGTCGATCTTCAGGGTATAGGGCTCGCCGCCCTTGCTGGCCTTGGCGTGGATGACGTCGCCGCTCTGCTCGATGCCGCTGACCTTCTCGTAGCCGAGGCGCTGCAGCTCGTCGCGGACCTTCTCGGCGCTCATCACGCCGCCGGTGGCAATCGCCTCGCCAGCTCCCACACGGGTGATCGAGGCATCCCGTTCATCGACCGAGAGCTTGACCCACTCGCCTTCCCACATGGCGTCGAAGCGGTAGATGTTACCGCTATGCTCGATGGTGCCGACATCCTTGAAGCCGAGTTCCTGGAGCCGTTCCGCGACCTCGCTGGCCCCGGTCGGCTTGTCGAGCGGATGGACGCTCTTCGGCATGTCCGCGGCGATTGCCGAGCCGGCCATGCCGACCCCGATCGCGATCGCGCTGGCCATGCCGAAGGTGCGGAGCTTGTGACTACCAAACATGTAATTCTCCCTTTCTGCTGGAGACTGTCCGGCGCCGCGGCACCCGTGACGGGGCCGCTGGCGGCGCGGCATTCCCCAACAGAACGCGCCGGCCGGTCGAGGGTTCCCTTTTCATTTTCCTGAATGACGGATTCCTCAGGCGCGGCCGGCGCCGGTCGGGCGGACGCGTCAGTCGGTCGTCTTCATGTTGCCGTGGTCGTGCTTCATCGACTTCATGTCGTGGCCCGTATCGCCGCCCGACGTGGTCGTCGGCTTCTCGAACCTGACCATGACCTCGACCTCGCCCGCCTTCTCGAAGCGCAACATGACGGGCAGCATCTCGCCGTCGGCCGGCAGCGCCTTGAGGCCGAACAGCATCAGGTGCAGGCCGCCCGGCTGCAGCGCCACTGTCTGGTGCATGTCGATGTCGACGACCTCGATCCGGCGCATGCGCATGACGCCGTTGTCGTTGATATGGGTGTGGATCTCGACCTTCTCGGCGGCCGGCGAGCGGGCGCCGACCAGGCGGTCGGCCGCGCCGTGATTGACGATCGTGAGGAAGGCGCCGGCCGGGCGGCTGGCGATGATGGCGCGGCCCCACGGATGCTCGATCATCAGGTCGCCGAGCTTGTAATCGTGCGCCGATGCGGCGCCGGCGAAGCTGGCGAGAAAGAGGGCGAGGAAAAGGGCGATGGAGAGCGGACGGATCATGGTCGGGTTTCCTTGACGGATTGCGGTTTCCGGCGGCAACGCGCGGCGCCTTCCGGAATGCCGCAGTGGCGGGCCGGGCGCGATTGGCGCCGGTCGGTCGGAATGGCTGGCCCCGGGGGGCGAAGGCGTCAGCCGCGGCCGGGGGGCGCCCGGGGCGGCGCCGGCAACGCCGTGTCGGCGGCCGGGCCGAGGCGGGGTGCCATGTCGGGGTGCGGCAGGGCGAGGGCCGGATAGCGGATCGCCTGCGCGGTCAGCGCGGCCGGGGACCCGGGCGCCGCAACGCCGGGCGCGAGGCAGAGGATGCAATGCCCGGGGGCCGGGCCCAGGTCGACGCCCAGATCGGCGCCGCCCGCCGGCTCGACGGGTTCACCGGTCGCGAGATCGATACGGACGAGCCCCTGGCCGGTGCAGATCAGTGCTGTCGTCGCGCCCTCGGTCGCGGACAGCGCGAAGGCAAGCGTCGGCAGCAGGCTTCCGAGCAGCAGGGCGAAGAGGGCGATCAGGGCGGTGATGGCGCGCGCATTGTCGGGTCGGCGGATCGACCGCCGGTCTCCATGCCGATATGCCCCCGGAGTTGCCATGCGCGGACCGTAGCGGAGCCCGTTCGACGGCGCCAGCCGCATTATGCCGCAGGGCCGTCCCCGTCCTCGGGATTCGGAATGTCCAGCGCAGGCCGGCCGGCGGCGCGGGCGAGCTGGCGGGCGAGGTCGACGTCGAGCACCTGTTCGAGTGCCGCGTGCGCGGCCTCCCAGACCGGGAGCGCCGCGCGCAGGCGGTCGGCGCCGGCGTCGGTCAGCCGGATAGCCCGCATGCGCCGGTCCACCTCGCTTCGCGCGTTCTCGACCAGCCCCTCGCGGGTCAGCACGGCGAGGTTGCGCGACAGGGTCGACTGGTCCAGCCGGCCGCGCCGGGCGAGCGAGCCGAGGCTGTCGTCGTCGCCGGTGGCGATCAGGATCAGCAGGCTGAACTGGCTGATCGAGAGGCCGGCCTCAGCCATCCGCGCATCGAGGAAGGCCGAGATCCGCCGGGCCGCGAAGCGGCTGTTCCAGCCGGCGCAGACGCCGCCGACCCGGGCCGCCGCCTTGCGCAGCGAACTTCGTTGTTGCCTTGTCTCGTCCATATTCATATGTATATACAAACATCGTCGATGGAGCAACAATGATGGACGCGATGATCAACGAAACGGCCGCGCAGGCCGTCAGCTACGGCACCCTTCAACTGAACGAGATCCGGGACCTGCCCGGACTGGAGGTGATGCGGCGGGTCGCCGACGGCCGCTTCCCCTCGGCGCCGATCTCGAAACTGATGAACTTCCACCTGGTCGAGGCCGATGACGGTATCGCGATATTCGAGGGGACGCCCGGGCCGGAGATGCTGAACCCGCTGGGCAGCGTGCATGGCGGCTGGGCCCTGACCCTGGTCGACAGCGCCACGGGATGCGCCGCCCATACCACGCTGGAGGCCGGTATCGGCTACACGACGGTCGAGACCAAGATGAACTTCGCCCGCCCGATCAGCCCGGAGACCGGGCTCGTGCGCTGCGAGGGCCGGGTCATCTCGCGCGGCCGCAAGATCATCACCGCCGACGCGATGCTGCGTGACCGGAACGGCAAGCTGCTCGCCCACGGCACCTCGACCCTGATCGTGCTCGGCCCGGTCTGACGGTCGGAACGGCAACGGGCGGAGCCGATGGCCCCGCCCGCGCAGGCGTTTCGAAGGGTGTCTATTTCAGGTAGTCGAGCAGCACCTCGCCGTAGGGCAGGGTCAGGTCGGCGACGAAATGGCGGCCGGTGACGATCCTGCGCACCGGCAGGTCGGCGACCGGGGCATTGACGTGCGGGATCAGGTGGAGCCGCGCCGGCCCCGACCAGGAGCCCTTCACCGTCACCTCGGTCAGGTTGTACTTCACCAGCTGGGCGATCGCCGGCTTGCCGTCGACGTCGGGGATCAGCTTCAGGTTGACCTGCATCTTGGTCATCGCCGCCGCCGTCTTGGCGAGATCGCGGGCATGGCTTTCCCACTTGTAGGCCATCGTGCCCATCGCGACCTGGACGCCGCTGTAGTCGAGCGTGCCGGTCAGCGTGTCGACTTGCACGGCCATCTTCGGATGGGCGTATTTCTTCGGGAAGCCCCAGATCTCGCGGCCCGCGGCGATCGGCGGATCGTCGTCCAGGTACATCTGGGCGACGAAGTTGCAGGGCGTGCCCTCATAGTGGCAGGGGATGACGACGCCGCTTTCGGTATAATCGCCGAAGCCGGATGAGTCCGGCATCTTGATCCACTCGTAGAAGACCTGGTTCGAGGCGTCCGGGACCAGCGGTTCCGGCACCGCCGCGCGGATCGCGTCAGGGTCGCTCTCGTAGATGATGATCATGTATTCGCGGTCGACGAAGCGGTAGGGGCCGAACGGGTAGCTCGGTCCGGCGGCCGGCATCGAGGGCAGGCCGAGGATCTGTTCGCGGTTCATTGCATGTCCTTCGGATCAGAGGAACTTGGCGGCAATGTCGGTGGAGGAGGCGACCCCCACCTTGTCGTAATGGTCGTTCAGGAAGGCTTCGCCCCGTTGCCGGCCGGTCTCCTTCAGAGACATCAGGAAATCCCAGTCGGCATTGAGCTTCGACGAGGCGCCGAGCTTGCCGAGCACATCCTCGGCATCGACGGTGTGGATCAGGACCTTGCGCAGCCGGCCGCCGCCGTCATAGCCGTCGTCGATCAGCTTGGTGACGAAGTCGATCACGCGGAGCTCGCGCATCAGGCTGGAATTGAAGCTCAGCGTATTGACCCGGTCGAGGATCGCCTGCGCCGTCTTCGGCACCTCCGGGATGGCGATCGGGTTGAGCTGGATGATCAGCACGTCGCGGCAGTCGGTATGGTAGAACAGCGGGTAGAGGGGTGGATTGCCCATGTAGCCGCCGTCCCAGTAGGCCTCGCCGTCGATCTCGACGGCCTGGAACATGAAGGGCAGGCAGGCCGAGGCCAGCACCGCGTCGATCGTCACGTCATGTTCGTCGAAGACCCGGATCTTGCCGGTCTTCACGTTCGAGGCGCAGATGAAGAGCTTCAGGTTCCGGCAGACATGCAACGCGTCGCAGTCGATGACCTCGTCCAGTACGTCGCGCAGAGGGTTGTAGTTGGTCGGGTTGAGCTGATACGGCGAGAGAATCCGGGACATTGCCTCGAAGGCCATGAACATCGGCGAGGAATCGAGATTGCCCGGCGTGCCGAACATCTTCTCCCAGGGCGAGGCCTGGAGCGGCGAATAGCGGGCCGCGTCCGAGATCTTCTTCCAGAAATCGTGCAGCGCCCGGCGTCCGCCCTCGGCGCCGCCGGTGGCGAGGCCGGAGGCCGTGACGGTGGCGTTCATCGCGCCCGCCGAGGTCCCGACGATGCCCTTGATGTCGAAGCAATTCTCCTCGAGCAGCCGGTCGATGACGCCCCAGGCGAAGGCGCCATGCGCGCCGCCGCCCTGGAGCGCCAGGTTGAGGGGCTTGAGCGTGCGCTTTGCCTTGTCGCTCTTGGCCATTCCCGCCGGCCTAGTGCGCGACCCAGCCGCCGTCGACCGGTATCGAGGTGCCGGTGATCGAGGCGGCTGCGTCGGACGAAAGGAATACGGCAAGCGCGCCCATTTCCGCGGTGGTGGCGAACTTCTTGTTCGGCTGGTTGGCCAGCAGCACGTTCCGGATCACGTCCTGTTCGGACATCTTGTGCGCCTTCATCTGGTCGGGCAGCTGCTTCTCGACCAGCGGCGTCCAGACGTAGCCCGGGCAGATCGCGTTGGCCGTGATGCCCATCTCGGCAACCTCCAGCGCGGTGACCTTGGTCAGGCCGACGATGCCGTGCTTGGCCGCGACATAGGCCGACTTGTAGGCCGAGGCGACGAGGCCGTGCGCCGAGGCGATGTTGATGATCCGGCCCCAGCCCTTCTTCTTCATGCCGGGCAGGGCCGCCTTCGTCGTATGGAAGGCAGAGGTCAGGTTGATCGCCAGCACCTGGTCCCATTTCTCTTCCGGGAACTCGTCGATCGGCGAGACATGCTGGATGCCGGCGTTGTTGATCAGGATGTCGACGCCGCCCCACTTCTTGACGACGTCGCCGATCATGCTGCGGATCTCGCCCGCCTCGGCCATGTCGGCGGCGCCGAACATGACCTCCGACCCGGTTTCGGCCGGGATGGTCTTCAGAAGCTCTTCCGCCTCGTCGTTCATCTTGCGGCCGTTCAGCACGACCTTGCAGCCGGCTTCCGCCAGCGCCCGCGCGCAACCGAGCCCGATCCCGCTCGTCGATCCGGTGACGACCGCGACTTTTCCCTTCAGCATGATGCCCCCTGCAAGCATTTTGCCGCCCACGCGGCGTGTCCCCGGTCATCTGCCGGGCGCGCAATCGACATCGGCGCACAGTGAAGGCCGTCGATTGTGCGTTGCAAAAATCTGCGCCTAATTCTGGGGAAATGCAAGATCAGTAATGCATCATGAAACAAGAGTATGACTGACACATAGGCGTCATGAAGGACGGCGCAGATTTCTATCGCAGCGCACAATCACGCTGTTCCGGGGAGACCGCCGATTGCAATTCGCAGCCGCCCCGGCGAGCGTCGACCGGCGAGGTCGCCGGTTCCGCCGACGGTCCAGCATTGAACGGGCGTTCCCGGCGTCATCTGTGCTATCTGACGATCCGGGGATCGCCGTTGCCGCCCGGGGTCGTCTGGATCGTCTGGTCGGGTGGCGAAGCCGCCTTGCAACCTGTTCAGGGGAAAGAGCCGTGTCCGAGCGTGCATTGTCGAACAAGATCGCCGTCGTTACCGGGGCCGGAAAGGGAATCGGCCGGGCCATCGCCGAGCGGCTGGCGGCCGACGGCGCCGACTGTTTCCTGCTTGCCCGTTCCGACGCGGCGCTGGCCGAGGTCGCGGGCGCGATCGAGGGGAAGGGCCGGGCCGCCGGATGGGCAGCCATCGACCTGGCGACGCTGGCCGGCTGCGAAGCGGCGGCGAAGGCGGCGCTCGACCGTTTCGGGCGGATCGACATCCTCGTCAACTGCGCCGGCGCGACGAGGGCCGGCGCCTTTCCCGAGCAGCCGGACGCGGACTGGATGGCCGGCTTCGATCTGAAGTTCCACGGCGCGGTGCGGCTCACCCGGCTGTTCTGGCCGGCCCTGAAAGAGGCCAGGGGAACGGTCGTCAACATCGGCGGCGGCGCCGCCTATACCCCCGGGCCGGGCTTCATGGTCGGCGGCGCGGTCAACGCGGCGCTCGCCCATTTCAGCAAGGCGCTGGCGACGCAGGGGATCAAGGACGACGTCAACGTCAATATCGTCCATCCGGGCATGACGGTCACCGATCGCATGCAGAAAATGATCGAGCAGCGGGCCGCCGCTTCAGGCACCACGGTGGAGGAGGAGCGGGCGCGCACCCTCGCGTCGTCGGGGATGCGCCGTCTCGGCCAGGCGGACGACGTGGCCAATGTCGTCGCCTTCCTCTGCGATCCCGCTGCCCGGCACATCCAAGGCGTGCAGATCGCCGTCGATGGCGGCGCGACAACCGGCCTCCACTGATCGCCGGCAGGCGGACGCCTCAGCGGAACAGCAGGACCGGGATCCGGCAGAGCTGGATCATCTGGGTCGTGGTCGAGCCGAGGATCAGGCTGCGGATCCGGGAATGGCCGTAGGCTCCCATGACCAGCAGGTCGATGCCGGAGGCCTCGACCGCCTCGGAGATCACTGTCTCGGGCTGCCCCGGGACCATTGCGGTCTCGGCCGCGTGGCCGCCGGCCTCGAGCATGGCGCGGGCATTGGCCAGACCGCGCGCGGTTTCCGGATTGTCCGGGCCGGCGCTCAGCAATGTACAGGCGAGCCCCGCGAACAGCGGGCTGCGGGCGACATGGTCGACCGCCTTCATGCTGCTGGTCCCGCCGTCATAGGCGATCAGCACGCGCGCGATCGGGCGGAAGGCGCGGGCGGCGACCAGCACCGGCCTGTGGCTGGCGCGGGCGACCCGTTCCAGGTTCGACCCGAGATGGCCCCTGGCGAAATCGGCCGCCTCGCCGCGCTTGCCGATCACCACCATGTCGGCGTCGGCTTCCAGCTCGGCGACCGTCTCGACGACGTCGCCGAAACGGAGCCGGGTCGTCACCGCGCAGCCGCCGGCCGACTCGATGCGGGCCTTGGCGTCCTCGAGGATCGCCCGGCCGCGGCGCTGGGAGAGCTTGGCGCGCTCCGCGTCCAGCGCCGTCAGTTCCTGCAGCAGCGCGGTTCGCGCGCCGAGCGCGATGCTGCCGCTCAGATCGGCGTCGGCGGCCGGTGCCTCGCGGCGTCCGAGGACATGGAGCAGTTCGACCGAGGCGCCGGTGCGGCCGGCGATCCAGGCGGCATGGTCGCAGACGCTGTGGGCGTAAAGCGAACCGTCGACGAGGGCGATCACGTGCGACATCGGCCTCTCCTCAATGCCCGATCAGCGCGTCTAGGGCGCCCGGCTTGTCGTGGACGGCGAGCTTGTCGACGATCGTCTCGCTGGCCCGGTTCAGGCCGATGATCTCGACTTCTGCGCCTTCGCGACGGAACTTGAGCACCACCATGTCGAGGGCGGCGACGCTGGAAATGTCCCAGATATGGGCGCGGCTGACATCGATGGTCACGGTCTCGAGCGCTTCCTTCCAGTCAAAGGCGGCGGTGAAGGCATCGGCCGAGGCGAAGAAGACCTGGCCCTCCACCACGTAGGTCCGCGCCGTGCCGTCGGCCGACAGCGTCGAGGTGACGCGGAAGATCTGGGCGATCTTCCAGGCGAAGAAGATGCCCGACAGCAGCACCCCGACGAGCACGCCGATCGCCAGATTGTGGGTGATGACGACGCAGGCGACGGTCGCCAGCATGACGATAGACGAACTGCGCGGATGATGCCGGAGATTCTTGATCGACGACCAGGAGAAGGTGCCGATCGAGACCATGATCATGATCGCGACCAGCGCCGCCATCGGGATCTGCTTGACCCAGTCGCCGACGACGACGATCAGGAACAGCAGGAAGACGCCGGCGCAGAAGCAGGACAGCCGGCCGCGGCCGCCCGACTTCACGTTGATGATCGACTGGCCGATCATGGCGCAGCCGGCCATGCCGCCGATAAAGCCGGTCAGCGTGTTGGCGAGACCCTGGCCGATACATTCCTGGTTCTTGTCGCTCGGCCGGTCGGTCAGTTCGTCGACGATGGTCGCCGTCATCAGCGATTCCAGTAGCCCGACCGCCGCCACCGCCGCCGAGTAGGGCAGGATGATCATGAACGTGTCGAGGGTCAGCGGGATCTGCGGCAGCAGGAAGACCGGCAAGGTCGAGGGCAGTTCGCCCATGTCGCCGACGGTCCGCACGTCGAGCCCGAAGGTGATCGCGACGGCGGTCAGCAGGACGATGCAGACCAGCGGCGAGGGTATCGTTCTGGTCAGCAGCGGGAAGAGATAGATGACGGCGAGCCCGGCGGCGACCATCACGTAGGTCAGCCAGGGGACGCCGATCAACTCGGGCAGCTGCGCCATCAGGATCAGGATCGCCAGCGCGTTGACGAAGCCGGTGATCACCGAACGCGAGACGAACCGCATCACGTAGCCGAGCCGGAGCAGCCCGGCGGCGATCTGCAGCAGCCCGGCGAGGACGGTCGCCGCCAGTAGGTATTGCAGCCCGTGGTCGCGCACCAGGGTGACCATCAGCACGGCGGTCGCCGCGGTCGCGGCCGAGATCATGCCCGGCCGGCCGCCGGTGATGGCGACGACGACGGCGATCGAGAAGGAGGCGTAGAGGCCGATCTTCGGATCGACGCCGGCGATGATCGAGAAGGCGATCGCCTCCGGGATCAGCGCGAGCGCGACCACGAGGCCGGCGAGGACGTCGCCGCGGATGTTGCCGAACCACTGGTCGCGGTAGGCGCGAAGGGAATGCATGGGCTTTCCTGGCTGCTGGTCGGGACCGCCCGAAGCCGCCGGAACGCGCGCTCGGGAGCATGTCGGGGGAGGCGCGGCCCGCGCGGCGGGACCGCCATCCGCGCGACCCTGAAGCCTGCCGGGCCGGCACGAAGGTCCCGTTCTTAGACGGTCGATTGCTGCATTGCAACATTGGCGGTGCGCCGGCAGGCGAATGACCCTCCCCCTGTCGCCGGGGCGCTCAGTCCAGCGGCGGCGGGGTGTCGAGATACCAGGCGGTGCCGTCGCCGTCCGGCGTCACCGCCCGGCACCAGGCGAGCATGTCGCCGGTCGCACCGGCGTCGCACCGGACCGCCGGGTCGGGCGGCGGATTGGCGATCACGAACCGGTAGACGCGGTCCCGGCTGTCGCTCAGGCTGATCGTGCAGGGATAGGCGACGGTCGCCACCTGGAAGCTCGGGAAGGCGGGATTGATTGCCCGGTCCGGGCGGTCGGTGCAGATCCCGTAGTCGGACCAGGCGGGTCTGCCGCTGCCGGGCTGGCCTAGGTTGACATGGATGAGGGCCTTCCTGTCGTAGGGCCTCGGGTTGACCAGGCCCTGCGGCCCGCCGACGACGACGATCAGCCCGTCGCCACTCTCGTTCATGTTGCCGACCGCGTCGTCGATCGAGAAGGCATAGGCGCTCATGCCGAGATAGCCGGCGTCGTGGATCAGCCCGACATAGGGGTTGAATGCCCCCGACGGCAGATATTGCAGGGCGAGATAGTGCCCGACCGCTGCCGGATAATCGACCCCGGGGGTCTCCTGCAGCGGATTGGCGGCGGCGCCGCCCGTGCAGTTCCGGTTGAACGGAACCCAGCCATGGACATGGCGGAGCAGGCTGTCCGCGGTCAGCGTGGCATGCGGCGCGCAGTCGAGCGTCAGATAGTGCGCGTAGTTCCGCCGGAACAGGTCGTCGACCGCGCGGATTGCGGGGCAGGGCTCGTCGTCGCCGGCCGCCGTCGTGCAGTGCGCGTAGAGGGCCCGCATGGCGTCGACGGTCGCGCCGGCCGCCGTCAGGTCCGGGCCGCCGACCAGGACATTGTAGGCGCCCGGGATGCGCGGTCCGGGATAGGGCGGGTCGCCACGGTAGGTCGGCCAACCCGGCCGGTCCGCGAGGAAGCGGGTCAGCACTGCGCGGAAACCGGTCAAGCCCTGCACGGTGCCGATGCGGCCCACGTCCGGATTGCCGAGCGGCGCCATCGCGACCGGCAGGTAGACCTGATCGACATAGGAAATGTCGTAATCGACGCGGCTCATGTCGACCCGGTAGGGCGGCCCGTCAGCGGTGACCACGTCGGCGAAGGTGAACTCGGCAAGCTGGCTCGGGTCGCTGACCGGGAGCCCGGCGGTCCCGGCATAGATGGCAAGGGGCGCGCAGGGTGATTCCGCCGGACAGGCGACCCCCGGATCAACCGGGCTGACCGGGTGGGCCCGGTCGGCGGCGAGCGCGCGGCCGGCCGACGGCGCGCTCTCAGGTGACGCTACCCAGCAGGGAAATGAATATCAAAAATACATTCCACGGTATGTCCGGCGTGACGGTCGCGTTAACGATTGCTTGAGATCCGCCTGCTCAAACTCTGCGTGTATGCATTGCGTTTCATGCAATCGAAAAAGGAGGCGCGGTCCGGTCATGGCGCACGGCGGAATGCGCAGACGGCCCGGCCGCCCCGGTGGCCGGGCGAAGTTTCTCTACCTGCCCGGGCGCCGTCGCCGGCTCGGGGACGAGGCGGTAGGGGAGCGCCGGGCGGCGGCTCTGAAGCGCCGCTTCGCCAGGACGAGCGCGCCCTGTTTCCGGGCGAGTAACGGGCGGCGCGAGCTGCGCGAATGGGGCCTCGCCCTGCTGATCGTTTCCCTCGCCGCCGCCGCTGCCCATGGCCTGTTCGTGGCCAGTCCCTGGCCGCCCGTGCTGACCCTCCGGCATGTCGCGGCCGCGCCGAATTGCGGCGCTGCGCGGCTTGCCGGCCTTGCCCCGGCACGACGCGGGGCGCCGGGTTACTACGCACGCCACGACGCCGACCATGATGGCATCGCCTGCGAACCCTGGGCCGGGGCGCGGTCGGATCGCTATCGGCCGAGGCGCCTGCACCATCGCATTCCCATGCCGTCGCACTAGCCCGCCAGGAAAACCGGCCGGCGCCCGGTGTCACCATGCAACCCGGGGCGGGTCTGGCGCGTTACGCTGGTCAGACCCAACACGAACCGAAGACGAGGTGACAGCATGACCGCGCTCAACATTCCCCACGACGCCTGGATCCTGATCGGCGATGGCGAGAAGGCGCTGGTCCTCCGGAACGAGGGCGACGAGGTCTATCCGAACCTGGAGATGATGCGGCTGTTCGAGCAGGACAATCCGCCGAGCCGGGAACAGGGCACCGACCGGCCCGGCCGGATGCCCGACCAGGGTGGCGTGGGCAGCCAGCACCGGAGCGGCATGGACGAGGTCGACTGGCACCGGCTCGCCAAGGACCGTTTCGCGAAGGAAATCGCCGAGCGGTTCTACCGCCTTGCCCATGCCGGCAAGTTCGCGCAGCTGATCGTCGTCGCGCCGCCCCATGTGCTCGGCGAGCTCCGCAAGAACTGGCACCAGGAAGTCTCCGACCGGATCGTCGCCGAGGTCGACAAGACGCTCACCAACCACCCGGTGGGCGAGATCGAGAAGGTGCTGACGTAAGGGCCCGGCCGTCCGCGCGGCCGTCGCTCAGTCGAAGAGCTGGCGCGCCCTCATCCAGTCGATCACCGTTCTCACCGCCTCGGCGCAATGCTCCGGCTGGTCCTGGTAATAGTGATTGGCGCCCCGGATGACGTGGAAGGTCTTGTCCGTGGCGCCGGTCGCGGCGTCGAAGAATTCCCGCGGATGGGGCTGCGGCACCGCGTCGTCGCCGGAATTCTCGAGCACCAGCAGCGGCACCCTGATATTCGGCGCATGCGCGATCGCGTCCGCGTTGGTGTCGTCGAACGACCATTGTGACAGCCAGGCGCGGAGCGTCGAGAAGCGGGCGAGGCCGGCCGGGCTCGAGTTCGACAGCTCCGGCGGGCCAAGGTAGGACTGGCCGGGGACCCGGTCGTTGGGCTCGATCGTCGGGTCGATGAAGCGCGGATCGGCGAGCGTGCGGTGGGTGACGATGGCGCGCTCGGCCTCCGATGCGCCCTTCTTCCGCAGGCTGTGCAGCAGTTCCTTCACATAGGCCGTGCGGCGGCGGATGCGGCGGATCTGCGCGGCCCGGAAATGTGCGATGTAATCGGCCGAATAGGGCGGCTGGTTGGGGTTCCGGGGATCGTAGATGTCGAGCTCCGGATCGCGGATCGACGGATCATTCTCGTCCAGCACCGAGGGGTCGATCATCGTCTTCAGCACCGTCGCGCGTGACAGGTGCGCGGCCTGGCAGACGAAACCGTCACCCGGCACGAAGCCGGAGAGATCGACCGGGTCGCCGGCCGGGGTTTCCGTCACCGTCGGGTTGACCGCCATCGACTGGTAGAAGGTGGTCAGCGAGCCGCCGCCGGACCAGCCGACCATGACGACCTTCTCGTAGCCCCAGACCTCCTTCGCGTGCCGCACGTAGGCGCCGAAGTCCCGGACCGCGTTTTCCATGATCAGCGGCGCGTCGTTCCGGTTGTAGCGGCTGCCGGCGAGCAGGACATGGGCGCCGGCCCGCACCATCGCCGCCGGCACCGGCAGGTTGTGCATGGTCGCGGCCGGATGCATGTACATCAGCAGCGTCTTCGAGGGCCGGCCGCGCGGCCGCCAGCGATAGCCGTCCAGCATGACGCGGCCAATCCCGCCGGAGAACCCGTAAACCTCCCGCAGGACCGTCTTCTCGCTGTAGCTCACGTGGACCGGCTCGCGGTCGATCTCGAATGTTTCCGGCTCGGGCACGACGCTTCCCCCTCGTTTCTTAGATTTCTAATTTCATGATTGTGCGCGATTCTGAGCCTTGCTGGCAAGCCTTCGCCGGCCTGCTATTATAACACGTGAACATGCACATAATTACAATTAGGGATTGATTGTCGGGATGCGACGTTGAATACTTTCATGTTCGATGGGGGGACTGACCGGACCGAAGATGAGGGGGGAATCCGAGCGTCGGGGATTCGTGTGGAGGGCGGAATGGATCGTCCTGCTCCTCCTGTCCGCGCTCGTCCTGCTGTTTCTTGCCTACCAGGTCTATGGCCTTCAGGCCGGCTATTCCTACTGGTTCGACGAGCTTTTCAGCGTCGTCGCCGGCAAGCTCCCGGTCGGCGAGGCCGTCGGGGTCTACATCAACGACCCCCACCCGCCCTTCTACCCGCTGCTTCTCACCGGTTGGATCGCGCTTTTCGGCGATTCGGAGGCGGCGACCCGGAGCCTCTCCGTCATCTTCGCCCTGGGCACGCTCTGGGTCCTTTCAATGACCGTGGCGCGTGTCGGCAGGCGGGTCGTCGCGATGATGCTGGTGATCGTGCTTTCGAACTGGCTCATCTGTCATTACGCGCAGGAGGCCCGGCCTTATGCCGCCCTCCTTTTCGTCTCGGCGATGGTGTTCGCTTTCGCGGTGAACGACCGGCGCGGCCCGCTGCTGCTCACGCTCGTACTACTCGGGCTGACCCACTATTTCGGCGCGCTGCAGGCATTCGCCTATCTCGCCTGGCTCGCCGCCTTCGAAAGTCGCACGCTGCGGAGCTGGCTCGGCCTGGCCGCGGCGGGCACGGCGATCCTCGTCTGGCCGGCGATCTTCCTCGTCGTCGGACGCGGCATGTCGCTTGTCGGCGGCAATTTCTGGATCGAGGCGACGCCGGCCGATGCGCTCCGGCAATCGGCGATGGCGTCGGCGCCGTGGCTCTGGGACGCCGTGGACCGCTTCGCGGGGCTCGTCGGGCTCGATGCCGGTGCCGGCGGCCTGCTGCTCAGGCTCGCCGCGGTGGCGGGAATCGGCATCCTCCTTCTGGTGCGGTTGAGGGGCGCCGGGGCGGGTGAGGGAATGCGGCGGAACGTGCTCCGCGCGGCCTTCGTCGCCCTCCTCACGACCCTTGGCGCCGCGGCGATCAACCTGCACACGCCCGTGAGCACGGACCGGAACTTCATCGTGATGGTCCCGTTGGCGTCCTACCTCCTCGCCGAAGCCATCGCCGCCGTCTGGCGGTCGCGCGCCGGCGCCGGGTTCGCCGTTGCCGGGCTTGCGGTCATCGCGCTGGTTGGCCAGCTGCAGATACGCGACGTGATGGCAGGACGGTTCCTGCCGCACCAGGATTGGCACTGGGTGGCGGACGCGGTGGTGGCCGAGGCCGGCCGCACCGGCGGCGGCACCTATTTCTATTCCAGGTGGGGAAGTGGATTCTATCACCGGCTTTCGGCCTATTACATGCCGGAAGGCCAGGAAGTCGGGATCGTCGAGATGGAGAAGCTCGGGCAGCTGGAGCCGGGCGCGATCGTCTTCTTCGGCAATCTCGTCGGCCATCTGGACGGCGCACGCTGCGTCACGGAACTGCAGCAGGCGCTGGATGCCCGCGGCATGCTCTACCGGGCCGAGTTCGCGAACCAGGCGGCGCGATGCAGCAACGGCTACGTCGTGCTCGAGTGATCGCGTTTACGCGCCCTATTCCGCTGCCGCCGCCTTCTCGCCGCCGAAACGGGCCTCCATCGCCCGGCGGATCTTCACCGCGTCGAGGCTCTCGTCGATCGTGACATCCTGCCAGCGGACCGGGTCGCCCTCGGCGATGTCGGCCCTGAGCCGGACGCCGTGGGCAAGCGTGACGCGCCGCGCTAGCCGCCCTGCCGAGCGTGCCTGCCATCCGGATAGAAAAGACCCAACCTATGCGGTAAA
The DNA here is from genome assembly GCF_900172325.1 of Oceanibacterium hippocampi. Lineage (GTDB taxonomy): Bacteria > Pseudomonadota > Alphaproteobacteria > Sneathiellales > Sneathiellaceae > Oceanibacterium > Oceanibacterium hippocampi. The sequence continues at coordinate 1,165,193 of NZ_FWFR01000001.1, forward strand.
AATACTGCCAGTATATACATCACTGGGGCGTATCATGGACGACATCGGCGATTTCATCGACGCAATCAGGCGCGCGCTTGAAGGCGTTGCCAGAGACGCGCAACAGTCTGGTTCTGGTTTCGAGTGGACAAGCGAGGTGAAGCGCGCCGTCAGGGAAATTGTCGATCCGGCAGCACCATGTGACGGCGAGAATACCAGCGGATCACGCTACAGCGTCTATGGACACAAGCGTGAAAAGGCCGATTGCACCGGCGAGTGGCTGTTCGATCTTTGCTGGCTCGACTACGTCGCGGTTCCCGACGACGAAAAGTCGTGCAAAAAATATCTCCGCGCGATGCCGCTGGCCATGGAAAGCGAGTTCGGGGGGCCGGAAGAGGTATGCGACGACTTCGGGAAACTTCTTGTTGCCCGTGCCGCGCTGAAAGTCATGGTGTTTTCCGACAAGAACCAGGCCAATACCGGCAGCCGCTTTGGCGCGATGCGCCGACAGATAAAGGCGTTCGAAGGAATCGGCCCCGACGGCGAATATCTGCTCTGTTGCTGGTGCAACGACACGGAGGATTTTACTTTCGACCACGTTCCGGCCGCCTGATAGTGTGATCGAGCGCTCGGGGGAATCTTTCCGCCGGCTTATGCTCGAACGGTGATTGGCTCCTATTCCGCTGCCGCCGCCTTCTCACCGCCGAAACGGGCCTCCATCGCCCGGCGGATCTTCACCGCGTCGAGGCTCTCGTCGATCGTGACATCCTGCCAGCGGACCGGGTCGCCCCGGGCGATGTCGGCCCTGAGCCGGACGCCGTGGGCAAGTCCGATCGGCAGCCCGCCGAGCGCCAGCGAAGTCTTCGCCGGCATCAGCTTGCCCCAGACCGTGTGGCCGCCTTCGCCGTCCAGCATTTCGCCGGAACTCAGGGCACGCTTGGCGGTCGCCACCACGTCGCCCCGGAAGCCTTGCGTGGAGCCGGTCGGCTTGCCGAGCAGGGCGGCGGAGAGGATCGAGATGTTGAGTTCGAGCCCGATCAGGTGGAAGGGCTTGAACATCGCCGAATAGCGTCCCGACGCGTCGGTGTTCATGCCGTACTGGCGGAAGCAGCCGGCGGCATAGTCGTTCGGCGCCTCGATCACGACATAGACCCCCCAGCGGAGATCCTTGAAGACCGGCCGGCCGTCGCGCTCGAGCGAGGAGACGACCTCGACCTGGCCCCTGGCGGCGAGCTGGCCACCCTCCGACGCGGGACGTAACACGTGCGCCAGGTCGTCCGTCCCGGCCGGCGGGAAGGCGAGCCCGTCCGGCGGCGCGTCGAGCCCGGTGGCGTTGGCGATCGCCGCCATTTCCAGCGCCGACTTGGTGCCGTCGAGGAAGGAGTTGAACATCTGGCTGTTCATGCCGGCCGCCGCCGCCTGCTCGGCGGTCAGCCCGTAATGGTCCCAGACCGTGTCGGGCGTCGAGGCGTGGTAGGCGGGCAGGTACTTGGTGCCCTTGCCGGCGGCGACCACGTCGAAGCCGCAGGATCGCGCCCAGTCGACCAGTTCGGCGGTCAGTGCCGGCTGATCGCCGTAGGCCATGGAATAGACGACGCCGGCGCGGCGCGCCTCCTCCGCCAGCAGCGGCCCGGCGAGCACGTCGGCCTCGACATTGACCATGACGATATGGATGCCGTTCCGGATCGCCGCGCGGGCATGGCCGAGCCCGGCCACCGGGTTGCCGGTCGCCTCGACCGCAACGTCGATCGCACCGGAGGCGAGCATCGTCATCGCGTCGTCGGTGAAGCGGGTGCGGCCGATCTGCTCGTCGGACCAGCCGACCGTGCGGCAGGCGGCCTTCGCCCGGTCCGGCGCCAGATCGGCGATAATGGCGACCTCGAGCCCCGGCGTGCTCGGCACCTGGGCGAGGAACATGGAGCCGAACTTGCCGGCGCCGATCAGGCCGACGCGTACCGGTTTGCCGGCCGCCGCGCGGGCGAGGAGATCGGAATGGAGATACATGCGTCCGTCCTTGCTATTCCGCCGCCACCGCCTGCCCGGCGACGAGTTCGTCGAGGCAGTCGTCGGCGAGCGGCGTGATCGGCGTGAAGTCGCGGTGCGCGATCCACGGCTCGCGCCTGAAGGCGCGGATGTGGTTCTCCACCTCGCAGAGCGAGAGATAGACGATGGTGCGGCCGAACGGCGAGATGTTCGGCGGGCTCGCATGCACCAGCAGCGAGGAGAACATCAGCATCGAGCCGGCCGGGCCGGTCGGCGCGACGCAGCCGCCGCGCTCCGCGAGTTCGGTCACCGTCGCCCGGTCGAGCGTCCAGAGCGGGTAGGAGGTGGTCGCCAGGTCGTGCCCGGCGGCGACCACGCCCGCCTTGTGGCTGCCCGGGATAAAAAGCAGCGGGCCGTTCGCCGCGGTCACGTCGTCGAGGAAGACGGCGATGTTCATCGCGCGCGGCTCCGGCATCTCGTCGTCGCGTTTCCAGGTGCCGTAGTCCTGGTGCCACTGCCAGACGTCGCCGTCGAAGGCGGCCTTGGCGTTGACCTTGTACTGGTGCATGTAGACCTCGCCGCCGAGCAGCTGGCGAACCGGCTCGATCAGCCGCGGGTGGGCGCCGAGCCGGCGGAAGCCCTCGTTGTAGGTATGCGCCGCGAAGGCGGTCCGGGCGACGCCGGAGCTTTCCCGCCAGACCTCCTTCCGGTCGGTGGCGTAGACCGTCTCCGCTTCGCGCTTCAGCATTGCCGCCTCCGCCGGCGTGAACTTGCCCGGGAAGAAGAGATAGCCGTCCTCGTCGAAGCGCTTCAGTTCCGTCTCGTTCAGCCGCATCGGTCGTTCCTCCCGCGTCCGCGCCCGGTCGTCCCGCCGGGGCGATGGTCTTCGTCTGCCGTCAGTCCGACGTCAGCCGGCGATGGGTGGTCTCGCCCGCATGCTCGGCATGGCGGGTGGCCAGCGTGGCGGCCCCTGCCGCATCGCCCGCGATCACCGCGCCGGCGATCGCCGCATGTTCGTCCCAGATCGCTGCCCAGCCGTCCGCATCCTCCAGCACGACCCGCATGGAACGCGCCATGTGCGGCCAGAATCCCTCGGCCGTACCCGCGATCTCGGCATTGCCCGACAGGGCCTGCAGCGCCTGGTGAAAGGCGACGTCGGCCGCGACCAGCGCGCCGATGTCGCGTTTCGCAGCGGCCGCCCGGCCGTCGGCTATGAGCGTATCGAGTTGCCGCGCGCACCCGTCGCCGGCGTGACCGGCCGCGAGCCGGGCCGCGAGGCCGTCGAGCGCGCCGCGCACCTGGTAGAGCGCGAGCAGGCGGTCGGCGTCGATCGGCGCGACCATCTGGCCCTTGCGGCCACGATCGACGACCAGGCCCTCGCGCTTCAGCAGGATCAGGGCGTGACTGATCGGCTGGCGGCTGACGCCGAGCCGGCCGGCGAGATCTTCCTGGGTGAGCGGGGCGGAGGGGGCGAGATCGCCCGACATGATCGCCGCGCGGATCGCCGCGTGGGTCTGCATCGTCAGGTCGGGCTTCGCGTCGAGCGGGCGCATGGTGGCTCCGGCGGGCGATTGCGTGGAGTTCTGAATTCCGAATTCAGAATATCGGGACATGGCGCGACCGTCAATCGGTACGCCGGCCTACTCCATTGCCGGGCCCGCCGCAGCCTCGTCCGGACCGGAAAAGGGCACGATGGCCTTGAACGACTGCGCCTTGGTCATGTTTCCTCCCAGCCGCGCCCGGATATCGGCGAGGGGGTGTCGGCGAACAGGTCGTGGATCGCGGCGACGGTGTCCGCCCGCCAGAGCGCCGCATGGACGGCATCGGCGTCCGGGCCGGTTTCCCGGTCCCCGGTGAGCGTCGGGCAGGCGGCACGGACGATCCGGTGCAGCATCCCACCGGCCGCGCCCGCGCGTGCCGCCGCATCCTCCGCCCCGAACCGCAGGTCGGCGGCCTGGGCGGCGACGAGCGCCTCGATCGCGATCAGCCAGCGGGCCAGCGCCGTCTGTTCGTCGAGCTTGCGGATGGTGAGCGGCGATTGCGGCGCCACGTCCTCGACCGTGTCGGAGACGGCGAGCGCGTCGAGGCTCGCCGGCTCAGCCTTCAGCCTGATCTCCGCATGCAGCGCGGCGACGGTCTTCTGCATCGGCACGAGGCCGGCCGAGGCGCCGCCGACCGGGCTCAGATAATTCGGCAACCCGGTGAGACGCCCGGTCATCAGCTTGATCGTGCGCTGGGCCGAGGCGGTCGCCAGATGGGTCATGGCGATGGCGAGCGTGTCGAAGGCAAGCGCGATCGCCGGCGTGTGGAAGTTGGCCGTCGAATGGATCTCGCCCGCCCCCGCGCCGCCGCTGTCGTCGGGCAGCACCAGCGGATTGTCGGCGGTGGCGTTGAGCTCGACCTCGACCGCCGCCCGCGCCGCGTCGAAGGCGGCGAGCATCGTGCCGGTCACCGGCGCCAGCGTGCGAAACGACAGCGCGTCCTGCACCCGCGCCGTCGCGCTCTCCCGGGTGCCGCCTTTCAGCGCACGGCGGAACAGCGCCGCCGCCTCCCGCTGGCCGGCCGCCGGGCGGGCATCGGCGAAGCGTTCGTCGAAGATCCGCGGGTTGGCGCCGTAGCCCGCGCAGGCGAACGCGGCCGTGCTGACATGAAGGGCCAGCGTGTCGCGGAGCCGATCGAGCGCCAGCGCCGCCATGGCGACCGTCACCGCCGAGCCGTTGCCGATGGCGAGCCCGTCCTTCGGGCCGAGTCGCGCCGGTTCGAGGCCGGCCGCGGCGAGCGCCTCGGCGCCCGGCATCGCGCGTCCGCCATGCACCGCCAGGCCGCGGCCGATCATCACGTCAGCGATGGCCATCAGCAGGGCCAGGTCGCCGGCGCCGATCGAGCCCCGGCCCGGTACGACCGGCGTCACGTCGCGGGCCAGCATCTCGATCATCAGGTCATGGACATGCGGCGAGATCCCGGCGCCGCCCCTGGCCAGCGCCACGGTCCGGCAGAAAAGCGCGGCCCGCGCGGTCTCGACCGGCAGCGGCTCGCCGATGCCGACGACCCGGCCCCGGATCATCTGCTCCTGGAAGGCGGCCATTTCGCCCGGCGTGATACGGTGGCCGAGATTGCCGCCGAGCCCGGTGTTGAGGCCGTAAACCGGCGTCTCGCCGGCCGCATGGGCATCGACCACGGCGCGCGTGGCGGCCATGCGCGCGCGGATGTCGTCGGACAGCGTCAGGCGGAGCGGGGCGCGGGCGGCGCGAACCACGTCGGCGATGGTGAGCGGCGGCCCGTCGAGTGCGAGGCCCTGTTCGCGGACCGGAGCGCTCATGCGTAGCGCAGCCGGTGGCCGATGCCGGCGGCCGCGGCCTTGGCGAGAATGGCGTGGCCGAGCGCGATGTCGGAGAGCGACAACCCGCGATGCCAGAGCAGGATGGTCTCGTCGTCGCTTTCCCGCCCGGGCCTGAGCCCGGCGACGATCTGGCCGAGCTCGGCATGCAGCGTCGCCTCGGAGAGCTTGCCCGCCTCGACATGGGCGCGGAGCGCGCCGAACTTGCCGCCCTTGCACTGGCCCCAGTCGTCGACCACCAGCTTCGCCATGATGTCAGTCAGCGAAAGCTCGACCGCGCTCATCGTCCCGTAGGGGACGACCAGCGCCCCGGGCTTTATCCATTCGGTCTTCAGCATTGGCTCCGGCGCCGGCAGGCGGGAGGCCTCGACGACGATGTCGGCGCCCGCCACGCATGTCTCCCAGTCGTCGGTCGCCACGACCGTCTTGCCGAGGTCGCGGGAAAGCCGTTCGGCGAAGGGCACCCGGCTTTCCGGGCGGCGGGAATGGACGCGGATCTCGTCGAAATCGAACAGCGAATTCAGGAGCCGCACGTTCCAGTAGGCGGTGCCGCGCGCGCCGATATGGCCGAGCACCTTCGCGCCCTTCCGCGCCAGGTGTTTCGCGCCGACCGCGGTCACCGCGCCGGTCCGCATGTCGGTGATGCCGCTCGCATCCAGGATCGCCGTGGGCACGCCGGTGCGTGGATCGAACAGGTTGAGGATGCCGAACTCGGACGGGAAGCCGTGCTTGTAATTGTCGACGAAGTCGCCGACCACCTTGACGCCGGCGGCATCGATCCCGCCGCCGATCCAGCCGCGCAGCACGTTGAAATGGCCCTCGACCCCGGCGCGCGGCTCCAGGTGCATGCGCGGTTCTATGACCGTCTCGCCACGCCCCTGCATGGCGAGGCTGGCCTCGATCGCGGCGATGATCTCGCCATCGGTCAGCGCCGCCGCCTCGACATCGAAACGGTTCAGGTAGGTGAGATAGATCGGCTGCATGGAACCTCCTCGGGACGCGGCGGGCATGGTGGCGAGCGGACCGGGACGGCCCGGCGCGCCGCCCGGCCGTCGCCGGTCATTCCGCCGGCAACCCGAGCAGGGCGCACTGCGACACGTAATAGCCCATCAGGGTGTCGCTTATTCCCGGATACCACGTCTCGCGGAACCGTTTCACGGTGAAACTGGGGCACAGTTGCAGGACGCGCCGGGCGGCGTCCCGGGCTTCGTCGGCGAGGCCGGCGTCGCTGCAGACCGAGGCGAAGAGGAACCAGGTCCGGTAATCCGCGTTCTGCAGGCGCACCGCGCGGCGGCCGTTTTCGAGCGCCGCCTCCCGGTCGCCGCCCGAGCGCATGATCATCTGCCCCCGGATCGCCAGCACCAGCGGCATGAAGGGGTCGTTCGGGCTGAGCCGGATCGCCTGGTGCGAGGCCTCGATGCTCTCTGCGCATCGGTCGGCCCAGAAGCAGATCGCCGCCAGGGCATGATGGGCCATGCTGAAGTTGGGGTTGAGCGCGATGGCGTGCCGGGCCGCCGAGATCGCGTCCTCGTAGCGGCGCTCGTTACCGTACAGCCGGGCGAGGACGGCGTGGGACAGCGCGTCGGTGTCGTCCAGCCCGATCGCCGTGACCGCGTGGTCCCGCGCCTCGCGCAGCAGGTCGGCCCGGTCGGATGCGGAATCCGTGTGGCTCAGTTGTTCGAGCGCGAAGGAAAGGTAACTGTGCGCCTGCGCCAGGTTCGGATCCTGCGTCAGGGTCTGGCGAAAGAGGTCGATGCCGGCCGCGAGGCCGGCGGCGTCCAGCCTCCACATCTCCTGAAGGCCGCGCTGCATCAGGCCCCATGCGTCGAGACTGCCGGGCCGTTGCCGGGCCGCCAGCTTGCGCTCGAAACTGCCGATCTCGGGTCCGATCTTGCCGACGATCGTCTCGGTGATCTCGTCCTGGACGTCGAAAATGTCGCGCAGCTGCCGGTCGAATCGATCGGCCCAGATGTGGTTGCCGCTTTCGCCTTCGATCAGCTGCGCGGTGATCCGCACCCGTTCACCGGACTTGCGGACGCTGCCTTCCAGGATGTAGCGGACGCCGAGTTGCGCCGCCGCGGCCTTCACGTCGGTCGACTGTCCCTTGAAGGTGAAGCTGGTGTTCCTGGCGATGACGAAGAACGAGCGGTACTTCGACAGGCTGGTGATGATGTCCTCGGTGATGCCGTCGGAGAAATATTCCTGCTCCGGATCGCCGGACATGTTGTCGAAGGGCAGCACGGCGATCGACGGCTTGGCGGGGAGCGCGAGGCCGTTCGCGGCTTCGACAGCTTCGACGACATCGGCGACATCGGCGGCCGCCGGCCCGGCGGGCCAGCGCCACACGCCGACCGGGCGGGCGATGTTCTTCAGCGCGTGCATGTCGCCGCCGCCGAACTGCCCGGCGGCCTTCTTGTCCAGGCTGTGATGCACCATGTCCGAGATGAGCACCTGTCCGGGCTCCGCCAGGGCCTCCAGCCGGGCCGCGACGTTGATCCCGTCGCCGTAGATGTCGTCCTCCTGGATGGTGACATCGCCGATATGCACGCCGACGCGGAGCCGGATGATCCCGTGGCCCGCGAGTCCGGCCTGCAGATCGACCGCGCAGGCGACCGCGTTCGAAACGTCGGCGAACTCGACGATCCAGCCGTCGCCCATGCGCTTGATGATCCGGCCGTTGGCGCCGGCGATCCGGGGCTGGAGAATGTCCTGTCGCAAGGCGTTGAGCGCGGCAAGGGTATGCGTCTCGTCCTCGCCCATGAGGCGCGAGTAGTCGACCACATCGGCGGCCATGATGACGGCTAGGCGGCGTTCCAGGGCGTGCCACTCCTCTCGCGCGGGGGAGTATCGGTCGAATGCCGCGCAAAGGCCAGATATCCGTGAGGACGGGGCGGACCAATCCCGGTGCGTTGATCGCCATCAACGCGCCATGCTGCTTCTCGGGCATATTTGCTATATCTTAAGTATGATCCGCGAGAGCCGCCCGGCAGCGGGCGTCTTTCTTCATTGGAATGATTCCAGACTATTGACGCCCGACTCGCGGCGTTCTAGTTTGGAATTATTCCAAAACAGCGCGATGGAGCTTCGCCATGTCGAATGCAGATGGGACGAGCGCCGGCAAATGCCCGGTGATGCATGGCGGGAATACCGCCCGCAGCAGGAATGTCATGGCGTGGTGGCCGAACGCCCTCAACCTCGACATCCTGCACCAGCACGACGCCAAGACCGATCCGCTGGGCAGGGGCTACGACTATCGCGAGGAACTGAAGAAGCTCGATGTCGCGGCGCTCAAGAAGGACCTGCACGCGCTGATGACCGACAGCCAGGACTGGTGGCCGGCCGACTGGGGCCACTATGGCGGGCTCATGATCCGCATGGCCTGGCATGCCGCCGGATCCTACCGTCTCGCCGACGGCCGGGGCGGCGGCGGCACCGGCAACCAGCGCTTCGCCCCGCTCGATTCCTGGCCCGACAACGTCAGCCTCGACAAGGCCCGCCGCCTGCTCTGGCCGATCAAGAAGAAATACGGCCGGCGGATCAGCTGGGCCGACCTCATCATCCTCGCCGGCAACGTCGCCTATGAATCGATGGGCCTGAAGACCTACGGCTTCGGCTTCGGCCGCACCGACATATGGCATCCGGAAACCGACACCTACTGGGGCTCGGAGACGGAATGGCTCGCCAAGGACCGCTATGCGACCGCCGGCGACGAGGACTCGCTCGACAACCCGCTGGCCGCCGTGCAGATGGGCCTGATCTACGTCAATCCGGAAGGCGTCGACGGCAAGCCCGACCCGCTGAAGACGGCCCAGGCCGTGCGCGTGACCTTCGCCCGCATGGCGATGAACGACGAGGAGACGGCGGCGCTGACCGCCGGCGGCCACACCGTCGGCAAGTGCCACGGCAATGGCGACGCGGGCCGGCTCGGCCCGGAGCCGCAGGCGGCCGAGGTCGAGGACCAGGGCCTCGGCTGGAAGAACCCGGGCGGCAGGGGCGTCGGCCGCGACGCGATCACCAGCGGCCTCGAGGGCGCCTGGACGAGCCATCCGACGGTGTTCGACATGGGCTATTTCGACATGCTGCTCGACCATGAGTGGGAAATCCGCACGAGCCCCGCCGGCGCCCGGCAGTGGGAGCCGGTCGACATCCGCGAGGAAGACAAGCCCGTCGACGTCGAGGATCCCTCGATCCGCCGCATGCCGCTCATGACCGACGCCGACATGGCGATGAAGATGGACCCGACCTATCGCGCGATCATGGAGCGGTTCCGCGCCGACCCCGCCTATTTCCGGGACACCTTCGCGCGGGTCTGGTTCAAGCTCACCCACCGCGACATGGGGCCGAAGGCGCGCTACATCGGCCCCGAGGTCCCGGCCGAGGACCTGATCTGGCAGGACCCGGTGCCGGCCGGCCCAACCGGTTACGACGTCGGGGCGGTCAAGGCGAGGATCGCGGCCAGCGGCCTCTCGGTCGGCGACATGGTCGCGACCGCCTGGGACAGCGCGCGGACCTATCGCGGCTCGGACATGCGGGGCGGCGCCAACGGCGCGCGCATCCGCCTCGCGCCGCAGAAGGACTGGGCCGGCAACGAGCCCGCGCGCCTGGCCCGGGTGCTGGCCGTCCTCGAACCGATCGCGGCGGCGGGCGGTGCCAGCCTCGCCGACGTCATCGTGCTCGCCGGCAATGTCGGGATCGAGCAGGCGGCGCGGGCCGCCGGCGTCGAGATCGCCGTGCCCTTCGCGCCGGGCCGGGGCGACGCCACCGACGCGATGACCGACGCGGAGTCCTTCGAGCCGCTGGAACCGATCGCCGACGGCTATCGCAACTGGCTCAAGAAGGACTACGCCGTCAGCGCGGAGGAACTGATGCTCGACCGCACCCAGCTCATGGGCCTGACCGCGCCCGAGATGACCGTGCTGGTCGGCGGCATGCGCGTGCTCGGCACCAACCACGGCGGCACCGGGCACGGCGTGTTCACGGACCGGGAAGGGGCGCTGACCAACGACTTCTTCGTCAACCTGACGGACATGCGCTACGCCTGGACGCCGGCCGGCAACAACCTCTACGAGATCCGCGACCGCAAGACCGGCGCGGCCAGGTGGACGGCGACCCACATCGACCTCGTGTTCGGCTCGAACTCGATCCTCCGCGCCTATGCGGAGGTCTATGCCCAGGACGACAGCCGGGAGAAGTTCGTGCAGGACTTCGTCGCCGCATGGACCAAGGTCATGAATGCGGACCGCTTCGACCTCGCCTAGGCGCTGGACAGGTCACCGGGGCGGTGCGCCGGCCGAGGCGGCGTGCCGTCTTGGCGGGCCGCGACAGCGGACGCCGAGGTTATGTAGTCGTATTACAGGTGGGTCGCCGGCTCGCTGCCGGAAACGTTGCCTGCGACGCCCCGAGTACAACCACTCCGACGGGCCAAGGTCGAGGGCAAGCTAACAAATGCCATGTCAACTGTGTCAATGAGGCCAGAACCATTCACGCCGAAGATTCTCAGATCGGACAAGTAAATTGGCACTCCATACGCGGCGCACTGCTTGTTCTTGTTATCCTTAAGCGGGGCGGAGCTTAAACGTCAGTTATCTACTTGGGATAGTTCAATGAACTCAATCTCGTCAAGGCGACTGGCTGCGCGGTAAATCGCACCGCGCACAGCGCTATTACTACGATATGTGTTGAGTAATCCGTCTAGGATCTCTAGAAGCGGTTCGACATTTTCAAAGTCATTGGGAAGCCCTTGAATGGCTCTTGCGATCAACGTCGGCTGATATCGATCGGCCAGACCATCGATCTCACCGGCTTGGATTTCCTCGCCAACAGGTACGGCATTGCCACTCAATGCCGTGTAGGCGCGAAGTTCACCACGAAGCCGCTCAAGCGCTCGTTGTTTAGGGAGCAGGTAGACCGCTTCGGTAGCGTCAAGTATTTGAACCGCCTGTTCAACATTCTGACCACTTAGGTTGATGAAATAGAACAACGGTAGCCACTGACGTTGAACTTGAGCGGCAAGGCGTACGTACTCCATCGGAGTTCGTTCACGTTCATGGCGCAGGTAGGCCTTCACTGACATGTCAGCAGTCAGGGCGCGCTCTTCAATCCGCTCGCGAATCTGCCCATTTTGGTCAATGGCCCTTACGTCGCCGACAAGACGAAGCGTCGGCGAGCCTTCCCGTTCTAGAAACTCGCCTTCACGAATAAATTCAAGCTGGTCTGCCAATTCGCGATCAATGGTGATCTGAACATTGCCTGTATCGAGAGTTCCATCTTGAGTATCCACAATTAGTGCCTTGTCAGTTCCGATCGCTGATAGTCTCGCAGCACTTGACAAGAGCATTGTCTGGCTCGAGTGGTCGCGCTCCCTCAGCATGGCGAGTAGATCGCCGAATTTGATACGCGCAGATTGACCGGGATACCGAAACAAGATGCTACCATCCGAAAGTCCGTCGCCATCGCGACAAACGATCACCGGGGGAAGTGAGTACTTCTCGACGTGGATGACACCAATTCTCAGACCGCCCAAATTAATGGAGCATTTCGAAAATATGGGCGTTGGCGTGAGGAAGGATTTTACCTTATCGGCTATTGTCGAAACATCGGTGTTTTCAAAGGTATCGTCGGGAAGTCCCACAACCCGGCATTCATCATCTGTAACCCCAATGAAGACAAATCCCCCCCGATTATTGGCTAGACCTGCCACTGCTCTGACAATTGGAGTTAATCGCCTAGGATCGAAGGATTCCTTACATTCTTGCTCGGATGTCTCGCCATCGGCGAGATACCATTGGCCATCGGATCGGCGCTCGAACCGCCCGTGCGCACGATCGGCCAGAGTCCTCCGTTGTGTTGCAGTATTGTCCTCAACAACAACACCGACCTCTCTAGGCGTGAAAGTTATCAAGAAAGCATCTAATGCCGCGTCATTTGCCGTTGGGACATCGCGCCCGTAAGTGCCGCCTCTTATCTGGCTGATCCGGCCCGAATTCACCGGACGTTCCTGACGGTTGAAATAGAACTGAATGTCGCGATTGCGCTGCCCACGCGCCAGCATTGCCTTTATCAGTCCGATCTCCTCATCGGTGATGCTGCGTTGTGGCACTTGTTATGACCCAAGCATCTCTGGTGTTTAGATTGTTCTACGAGATATGAACAAACGCGTAGTCAATCGATGTCATCGTAGATCAATGTTCGAATATGTACAAAAACATTAGCGATGAATCTATTTATGAGTCGTTATCTTGTGTTTACTAAAATTCGTATCCTTATCATATTCATTTCAGCTAATTCGAATCTTTCCGAAGACGGAAATTGAAATTGACAGTTTTCTGATAAATATGACGTTTTCAGAAATATTACTTTCCATTATGGTTGAATGTTATCAAATGTGATAATAATATTGTGCGCCGTATTAGATATTTAAGTTTTTTCGAATTGGAATTTCGTATTTCTGATCTATTATTTTATAAACACTGAGCGTTATTCTCTACTGTGCGCTATTGCAGTTAATTTAGTTTCCTCGACAAATCTTAGAAAATTGGACGGCCGCTATTTCGGTGAGGGAAGATTATCATCTGATCAAGGCGGGGCGTGCCCCGTATTTCCGCTAAGGCCTTGACACACCGCTTCTTGCAATTGCCTCGCATGAGGCAGTCGATCACTGAGAGTCGATGCTTTTCTTAGAAACGCGACAGATTCATGCCAAAGTTTTAAGAGTGCGATCATTTTTGCCGAGCGGCATTGCGCTATATCGCGACCGGTCGGCAGGGTATGAATGGGAAAAAATGGTGCCCAGGGGCGGATTCGAACCACCGACACGCGGATTTTCAATCCGCTGCTCTACCAACTGAGCTACCTGGGCATCCGGGCGGCAACCGGCCCGAAATCGCGGGCCTCGGCGTTGGCGACGCCGCGTTATAGGCGAAAGCGCCGGCCCTGTCCATAGCCCGGCGCGGGCGAATTTCGCCGCCGCCGAGAGCGCGTCTCTCCGCAGGTCGCGCGCCCCCGGCTGGCCGTTATCACTGTCGCCGGCCGGTCGCCGGCCCGCCCTCACTGCGGCGGCGCGAAGGGCTCCAGCGCGTCCCGCTTCATGCGCCGCTTGTCGGTGTCGGGCAGCTTGTAGTCGAAGCCGAAGGGCGCCGCCTCCCAGCTCCCGTAGGAGGGGTTGGCGAGCATGATCCATTTCGTGCCCCACTTGTCGGCGTTCGCCTCGAACACCTTCTGGCGCTCGGCGATGGTGCCCTTGTATGCGTCGACGAAGTCGCCGAAATTGTCGCCGACCACGACCAGCACCCGATGGGTCGCGGCGACCACCGCGCGGCGCGAGCCCTTGGCCGAGCCCCAGCCCTCCTTCTCGCCCTTCATCAGCACCGTGTCGGTCTCGGTCGCGACCGGGTAGCCGAGCGCGGCGAGGTTCTTCCGCGTCGCCTCCTCCTGGTCGGCCGAGCGGTTGGTGACATAGAAGGCCGTCACCCCCTTCGAGGCCGCGTAGGCGATGAAATCGAGCGAGCCCGGCACCGGCTTCGAGGTCGCCGACTGCACGAAGGCGTCCCAGTTCTTCGGGAAGCCCTCGCCGCTGGTCACGGTGAGCGCCTGGTAGGCGAGGTTGTCGAGCACGGTCTCGTCGACGTCGAGGATGACCGCTGGCGGCAGCGCCTGGTAGCCGGCCTGCTGCTCGTCCACGGCGGTCCAGTCCCTGTCGGCGAGCGCCATGTCGAGGGCCGCCCGCGCCGCCATGTAGGCGGCGATCGCGTTGGCCTTGTATTCCACCGCGCTCTGCGCCCAGAGCGTGGCGTTCAGGTTGTCGTCGGCTTCCGGCTGGCTGAGCGCCGTGGCCGGAGCGGGCCCGAGCAGCGTCGCCGCGAGGGCGCCCGCCGCGAGGATGCTGGCGAAGTTCCGCATGGTGCCTTCCTGTCCTGGTTTCTGTTTTATGACCGCTTCATGACGGCGCGCGGCGCGGGTGCTGTCAAGCGGCTTTGCGCGTGGCGGGCAGCATCCTGCGGCCGGGCGGGCCGCCGGCCGGCGTGACGGGGCCGGGCGCTTGCACTAGTCTCGACGGATCGAAACGAGACGAAGCGGGAGGGATGGGCTTGTCGGGCAGCGATGCGGATTTCGCGGCCGCGCTTACGGCGGCGCTGGGCGCGGGACAGGTGCTGGAAGGCAGCGCCGTGGCCGAGCGCAATCCGGGCTTCGGCGCCAGCAACCTGCGGGCCGGCATCCTGGTCCGGCCGCGCGACACGGCCGGCGTCGCCGCCACGCTCCGCCTCTGTCACGAGGCCGGCCGCGCGGTCGTCGCCCAGGGCGGGCTGACCGGGCTCGCCGGCGGCGCCACGACCGGGCCCGGCGACGTGATCCTCTCGCTCGAACGGCTCGACCGGATCGAGGCGATCGACCCGGTCAACCGGACCATGACGGTCGGCGCCGGCTGTCACCTGCAGGTCGTGCAGGAGGCGGCCGAGGCGGCCGGCCTGATGTTCCCGCTCGACCTGCCGTCGCGCGGCTCCTGCACGGTCGGCGGCAATATCGCGACCAATGCCGGCGGCTGCCGGGTCTTCCGCTACGGCATGACGCGCGGGCTGGTGCTCGGGCTCGAGGCGGTGCTGGCCGACGGCACCGTGCTCTCCTCGCTCAACCGGGTGATCAAGAACAACGCGGGTTACGACCTGAAGCAGCTCTTCATCGGCACGGAAGGCACCCTCGGCATCGTCACCCGCGCCGTGCTGCGGCTGTTCGAGCTGCCGCGCGGCCAGGCGACGGCGCTCGCCGCGGTCGAGAGCTTCGAGCAGGTGGCGAGCCTGCTGAAGGCGGTCGATGGCGGGCTCGGCGGCGCGCTCTCGACCTTCGAGGTGATGTGGCGGAACTATTACGCGGTGACCGCCGAGGCGACCTGCGGCGCGAGCATGCCGTTACCGGCGAAGGCGCCCTTCGTGGTCCTGATCGAGGCCCTCGACCGCAGCGACGAGGCCGCGCGCGGCGCGCTCGAGGGCGCCCTCGGCCAGGCTTTCGAGGCCGGCCTGCTCGCGGATGCGGTGGTCGCCAAGTCGGCCGCCGAAAGCGAGGTCTTCTGGCGCATCCGGGACGACAGCCTGGTGCTGTTCGACCGCCACGAAACCGTGCTGCCCTTCGACATCAGCCTGCCGATCCCGGAGATGGCGGATTACGTGACGACGGTCGAGGCGACGCTTGCCCGCACGCTGCCCGACTACGCGACCTATACCTTCGGCCATATCGCCGACGGCAACCTGCATTTCGCGGTCTGCGGCAGGGCGATGGACCCGGCGACCCGGGAGACGGCCGAGCGGGCGGTCTACGCGCCGCTCGACGGGCGCGGCTCGGTCTCGGCCGAGCATGGCATCGGGCTCGACAAGAAGGGCTGGCTGCCGCTCTCGCGCAACCCGGAGGAGCTTGCGCTGATGCGCCGGCTGAAGGTGGCGCTCGACCCGAAGAACATTCTCAATCCGGGCAAGGTCGTCGACGCCGCCTGAGGCGCGGCCCGGCCCGGTTCACGACCGCACAGAAACGAGAGGACAGCATGACGACCGATGGCATCAGGGCGCTCACCTTCGATACAGGGGGCACCATCCTCGACTGGCACAGCGGCTATGTCGCGGCGCTGCGGAAGGCCGGCCAGGCGCACGGCCAGGACGCCGACTGGCACGCGGTCGCCAACGAGATCCGCGGCAATGTCCTCCGCCGCATGGTCAACCTGGGCGAGGCCGCGCCGCCGCCCTACAACTTCGACGGCGGCCACGAACTTGCCGTAGACGACGCGCTGGCGAAGCACGGCCTCGACGACTGGACGGCGGACGAGCGCGCCAGCCTCGGCGCGCCGACGACCCATCACCTGCGCTGCTGGCCGGACTTCCCGCCGGTCCTGCCGAAGCTCCGCCAGTCCTTCATCTGCGCCTCCTTCACGATCCTGAGTTACCGGCTGATCATCGATACCGCGCGCGCCAACGGACTGTCATGGGACGCGGTGCTCTCCTGCGAGGGGATCGGCAAGTACAAGCTGCTCCGCGAATCCTACCTGACGGCGGCCCGCTGGCTGCAGCTCGAACCGTCCGAATGCCTGATGGTCGCCTGCCACAATTTCGATCTGGACGCGGCGCGCGCCGCCGGTTTCCGCACCGCCTTCGTCCGCCGCCCGGACGAATGGGGGCCGTCCGGCCCGCCGGACCCGGAACCCAACCCGGCCTGCGACGTCATCGCCGACGATTTTCCGGGCCTGGCCCGGGCGCTGGGCGTGGCGCTCTGAGGCCGCATCGGCTACATCTTCGCCAGATAAGAAAAACCTGAGGCAGGACAGTAATGAAGATCGCCAACAAGAATGTCGTCATCACCGGGGCCGCGTCAGGCATCGGCCTGGAACTCGCCCACCGCTTCAAGCGCGAGGGCGCGCGCAGCATCACCGTCGCCGACCTCCAGGAAGGCCCGTTGCAGAAGGTCGCCCAGGATATCGGCGGCACCGCCGTGCCCTGCGACGTCTCGAAGGAAAGCGACATCCAGGCGGTCGTGAAGGCGGCCGAGGCGGCTTACGGGCCGATCGACATCTTCTGCTCGAACGCCGGCATCGCCCGCTACGGCTGGGAGGAATCGCCCGACGCCATCTGGGACATGAACTGGAAGATCCATGTCATGGCCCATGTCTATGCCGCCCGCGCCGTGGTCGGCGGCATGGTCGAGCGCGGCGAGGGTTACCTGGTCAATACCGCGTCGGCGGCCGGGCTGCTCTCCCAGGTCGACAGCGCCACCTACGCGGTGACCAAGCATGCGGCCGTCGCCTTCGCCGAGACGCTGGCGATCCGCTACGGCGACAAGGGCGTCCGGGTCTCGGTGCTCTGCCCGCAATCGGTCCGCACGGCGATGACCGCGGGGCACGAGAATCACGTCGCCGCCGTCGACGGCATGATCGAACCGGAGGTGCTGGCCGATTGCGTCGTCGAGACCATGGACCGTGAGGAATTCCTGATCCTGCCCCATCCGCAGGTGATCGAATACATGCGCCGCAAGACCGCCGACTACGACCGCTGGCTCAGCGGCATGCGCCGGCTGCGCGACCGCTTCCTCGGCTGACGGCGGCGGGGCGGGCCCGGTACCGGGTCCGCCACCCCTTCCCGAGGGCCGATCCGAGGCCGGCTTCGGCGGCCGGCGCGGTTGACTTGACCGGCCGCTCCTGTAGCCTTGGAGCCGACCTTCGCACAACCTCTCCTTGCAAGTGACGCACGGCCCGTCCGTATCGTGTCTCACCTTCCATTGATGTTTTGCCGGAGCTCTCGCCACGGCCCGGAGGATCTCCGGGCATCCAGATGGAGTCCGGGGACGGCCGGGGCTGAGCGCCCGTGATGGCCGTCCGGTCCGGACAACCGCGAACGACGAGAAGACGGAGCAGACGAGATGAAACAGGTTGAGACCGGCGACAAGGTTCGCGTCCACTATACTGGCACCCTCGACGACGGCACCCAGTTCGACAGCTCGGCGGGCCGCGACCCGCTGGAAGTCGAGATCGGTGTCGGCATGGTCATTCCCGGCTTCGAGCAGGCGATCCTCGGCATGAAGCCCGGCGAGACCAAGAGCGTCACGCTGGCGCCCGAGGAAGCCTATGGCCCGCACGTCCCGCAGCTCGTCCAGAAGGTCGAGCGCGAGCGCATCCCGCCGGAGATCGATCTCGAGATCGGCACCGCGCTCAGCACCGCCGACCAGCAGGGCAACCCGATCAACCTGGTCGTCGTCGAACTCGACGAGGCGACGGTGACGCTCGACGCCAATCACCCGCTCGCCGGCCGGGCGCTGACCTTCGAGCTGGAACTGGTCGAACTGGTCGCCTGATACCGTCGCGGGTCCGGTCGCACATGGCCGGGCCCGCGTCCGGGCCTTCCCGTTCGTCGCCGGCTATGGCAAAATGAAGCGTCGCGTACCGCGGCGTCCAGGGTTCCGGGTGTGCGACTTGCGGCCGCCAGGATGTCACCGACTCCGGTGGCGGCGGCCTCCTGGAGGCGGGCCATGGTTGAACCGGGTCCCGGCGATCGGGTCATCAACGTCGAATGGCAACAGGTCGTGATCAAGGGGCATCCGCCGCTCAAATGGATGCACCGCATCTTCTCGCGGCTGCCCGGCCCGCCACGCTGCAAGCTTTGCCATAATCCCTTCGGCGGCATCGGCGGCAAGCTCTGCGCCCTCATCAACATGCGCCCGTCGCGCAAGAATCCCGCGCTCTGCGTGCTTTGTTGCGAAGGACTTCCGCCGGGCGGCGCCGAGGTCGAGATCGCCGTGCTGTTCGCCGACATCCGCGATTCCACCGGGCTCGCCCACCGGCTCGGGCCGACCGCCTACGCGGAGACGCTCAACCGCTTCTACACCATCGCGACCGAGGTTCTGATCCCTCATGACGCGACGATCGACAAGCTGATCGGCGACGAGGTGATGGCGTTCTTCGTGCCCGGATTCGCCGGTCCCGACTTCAAGCGGGTGGCGGTCACCGCGGCGCGGGAGCTCCGGGAGGCGCTTGCCGGCGCGGGGCCGGAGGACGGCCGCCTGGCGGTCGGGATCGGGCTTGAGGCGGGGCCGGCCTATGTCGGCAATGTCGGCGCCGGCGGCTATGTCGATTTCACCGCGGTCGGCGATCCGGTCAACGCGGCGGCGCATATCCAGGCACTGGCGAGGTCGGGCGAGATCCTGCTCGGCGACGGAATCTACGCCGCCGTCGCCGATCGCTATCCGGACAGCCCGGCATTGACCGTGACCCTGAAGGGCCACGGACCGCTCACCGTCCACGCGCTCGGCTAGGACCCGTTCTCAGCCCTTGCGCAGGGTCCGGAAGGAGATCAGCCGCTGCCTGTTCTCGTCCCACAGCGCCAGCCGCATGCAATGCAGGCTGTCGCGGAGCGTGAGGCGGTTCAGCGATTTCAGCGCCGGGATGTCCTCCAGGCAGTCGCGCAAGCGGTAGTTCGGAATCCGGCAGGACAGGTGATGGATATGGTGCAGGCCGATATTGCCGGTGAACCAGCGAAGCAGGCGCGGCAGGTCGTAGTGACTGCTCGCCATCACGGCCGCCTCGTGGAAATCCCAGTTCTCGCGGTCCTGCCAGTAGGTCTGCTCGAACTGGTGCTGGACATAGAACAGCCAGACGCCGATCGCCGACGACAGCAGGATGATCGGTGCCTGCACCATCAGCACCTCGGTGAAACCGAAGGCGAGGCCCAGCGCCAGCAGCAGGCCGACGATCCCCAGGTTGGCGATCATCACGCCGCGAATGAGCTTCGGCTCGCGCCGGATCAGGTCGAGCGGCAGCCGGTACTTCACCACGAAGACATAGATCGGCCCGATGCCGAGAATGACCAGCGGATGCCGGTAGATCCGGTAGGCAAGGCGCCGCCAGGGCGACAACGCGCGATATTCCGCGACGGTCAGCAGTTCAAGGTCGCCGATGCCGCGGCCTTCCAGGTTGCCGCAGGTCGCATGATGGATGTTGTGCGCCCGGCGCCAGTATTCGTGCGGGGTGAGGGTGACGAAGCCGATCAGCGTGCCGGTCAGGTCGTTGAGCCATTTCGACTGGAAGAACGAGCGATGGCCGCAGTCGTGCTGGATGATGAACAGGCGGACGACCAGGCCGGCGGCAACCACGGACATCAGCAGGGTCAGCCAGTAATGGTCATGCACCGTCAGGATCATCGCCGTCCAGATCGCGGCCAGCGGAATGATCGTGCTGAGCAGTTGCAGGATACC
Source organism: Oceanibacterium hippocampi (assembly GCF_900172325.1). Taxonomy (GTDB): domain Bacteria; phylum Pseudomonadota; class Alphaproteobacteria; order Sneathiellales; family Sneathiellaceae; genus Oceanibacterium; species Oceanibacterium hippocampi. The sequence goes on from NZ_FWFR01000001.1 coordinate 1,185,210, forward strand.
CTGCGCCCGATCCGACTGGGCATGCCGCCGGGCAATTCGTGCCCAATCGCGGGTCCGCGCAACCGACCCTGACGTGCCGCGGTCCGCCGGACCCTCGCCGGCCGCCGCGGGGCTGAAAATCGTTTCGCTGGTTATGCTCGTCATCCTGTCTTGCCGATCATGCCGGCCTGCCGAATCTCCGGCGGCACGTTCATGGTGTTGCGGATCGCGCCGCCGGAACCGGAGTCCGGCGACGCGCCCGGTGGAGAAGTCTCAGGCGAGCTGCAGATTGGTCGCCTGCTTGCCGCGGCCGCGACGATCATCCTCGATCTCGAAGCTGACCTTGCTGCCCTCGTCGACCGAGGCAACGCCGGAGCGTTCGAGCGCGGAGATGTGGACGAAAACGTCGCCATCGCCGGTATCCGGGGTGATGAAGCCGAAGCCACGGGCCTGGTTGAAGAATTTAACGGTTCCATTGACTCGCATGTCTGGGTCCTTTCCCGATGTCATGTGCAAGCGCGTAGACCGCCGCGCCGGATGGCGTGACCGATCTGTGTCTCAGATTGTCGGGAAAAGGTCCTTTGGCCCGGGAACCATCGGATGCGATGGGTAGTTTCAATTCCACGGGCGTCTATGCTTTAGCCTGTTTTCTGAGGCTGAATCCGGCCCGAAGGCGGGATCCAGTAGCGCCGCTAACATAGGTGACACGGGGGCAAATGCAAGGATATTGCGCCCCCGTCAGGTTGCGCCGGGGCGGTCGAATCGGGAAAAATACAACGCCGTCAATCGCTTGCGAAAAAGCGCCGGGATCCGGGGCGACGGTGCCCGGCATCGGACACCGTCGCCCCGGCGATCGCCGCCGGCGTGCTATGCGCAGGCTGCGCCAGTTCGAAACCGAAGGGGTGATCGAGCGCCGCCGGACAAGCGGCCGCGGATTTGCCCATTACCTGACGGAAGCTGGGCAGGAATTCGTGCCGCTGGTGGAGGCGCTGGAAGTCTGGCGCCAGCGCTGGACCCGGCCCGCGCGGTCAGCCGCCCGGCGCGATGAACTCGAGGCGGATGCCGCCCGGAATGGCGCACATCATGTGCCGGGTGGCGCCGCCGCCGAGCGGCTCGGGCGCGAACTCGATGACCACGCCGGCGCTGTCCGCCAGCCTGCCGTGCAGGGTGTCGAGCGCCGCCGCGTCCTCGACTTTCAGCGCCAGGTGGTGGAGGCCGACATTGTTCCGGCGATCGAAGGGCACGGCGCTGGCCGGATCGGCGGCCTGCCAGAGCGTGATCATGGTTGAGCCGTCGGTGACGAAGACGGCCGGGTAGTCCGGCTTCTCGCCGACCTGGCGAAAGCCGAGCAAGTCGATGAAGAAGGCGCGCGCACCGGCGAGGTCCGGGACCGTCAGGCCGATATGGTGGGCGCCACGGGTCAGGGCGGCGTTGGTCATTCTGCGTTGGCTCCTCGTGCCGGGGTCATTCCTGTTCGTCCCGGTCGGTCACGGGCGGCGGCTCGCCGGGCGCTTCCTCGGTCGGGATCGCGTAGCGTCCGTCAAGCCAGCGGCCGAGGTCGAGATCCTTGCACCGGGGTGAACAGAAGGGCCGGTTGCCGGCCTCCGCCGGCTTTCCGCAGATCGGGCAGCGCGCCGGCTTTCTCGGTCCGCCGCCTTCAGGCATCGCGTTCATCGATCCTCATGTTTCCCAGTCGAGCCGTTCCTCGCCGCGGGCTAGCGTCGCGTCGGCGACGATTGCCAGCGGGCGGGCGATGGCGCGGGCGAGCGCCTCCGCATGTTTCTCCATATAGTGGGCCAGGGCCGGCGCGGCGACAAGACGGAGCTTTCCGCCAACCCGGTGACGGGCGTCGCGCAGAGCCTCCCGGGCCAGCTTCGAGGCGGCCGCCTCGAGCGACAGGCGCAGCCCGTCGGCCGCCGGTTCGAGCAACCGCTCGGCGAGGCTCGGCCCCTTACGGGCGCGGCTGAGCGCGACCAGCCCGAAGCGGTCCGGCTGTTCCAGCACGACTTCCGCCGGGTCGGCGCGGAAACCGGCCTCGAGCTTCGCCATGACCTGTTGCCAGTGGCGGCGGTCGCGCATGCCGACGAAATCGACGACAACGAGGCCGGCGATATTGCGAAGCCTTAGCGCACCGGGGATCGCCGCCGCGGCGCGCAGGTTGATCTCCAGCGCGGTGAGCTCGGCGTCGCTATTGCGGCCGCCCGGTCCGTTGACGTCGATCGCCGTCAGCGCCGTGGTCGTCTCGATCACCAGGTCGCCGCCGCCGGGCAGTGCCAGGCGGGGTTCCAGCGCCTCCTCGATCGCCGCGTCGACACCGTGTGCGAGGAACAGCGGCTCGCCGTCGCGATGCACCTGGAGGAGCGACAGGAGCGCCGGCCATTCGCGGGCGGCGAGCGCCCGGGCCTCGGCGAAGGCGGCATCGCCCTCGATGCGGATCGCTGCCAGCGTCGCCGGATCGGCGGCCCGCAGCGTCTGCAGGATCGGGTGCGGCGCGGCCGCCAGCAGGGTCGGGCCGCGGGCCGCGCGGACCTTCGCGGTGATCGCCTGCCAGCGCGCCAGGAGGCGGTCGAGGGCGGCGTCCAGTTCCGCCTCGTCGGCCTGGGCCGCGGCCGTCCGGATCGTCAGGCCGAGCCCGTCGCGGCGCGATGTCGTCGTTGCCGCCCAGGTCCGAAGGCGCGCCTTGGCGGCATCGTCGAGCCGCGCCGAGAGCGCCAGTTCGCGGGCCGCCGGGCGCAATACCAGGAGACGTTCGGTCAGTTCCGGGCGGGCGCTGACACGCGGCCCCTTGCCGCCATAGGCGGCGCGCTCGATCTCGACGACGAGCATCTCGCCTTCATGCAGCGGCGGCCCGGCATCGCCGTTCGCGCCCTTGCGGCGCGGCGCGTCGCGGAGCCGCATCAGCCCTTCGGCATCGTCGCCGAGGGCAAGAAAGGCGGCCTGCAGGGAGGGCTCGATCCGGGTCACGCGGGCGAGATGCAGCGCCCCCACGGCAAGTTCGCCGCCGCCGGGCATGATCTCGAACGAGACCGCGCGGCCCTTGACTAGGCTTGCGACCCGGGTCTCGAACGGACCCGCCTCGATCAGCAGTTCAGCGAGCATCGGCGGGAGCTGCCGCCTGCGCCTGCCAGAGCGGGTAGCCGAGCCCCGTGAGCAGACAGGCGGTTTCGTGAAGCGGCAATCCGACGACCGCGGAATAGGAGCCCTGGAGCGCCGAGACGAAGGCCGCCGCGAGACCCTGGATGGCATAGCCGCCGGCCTTGCCGTGCCATTCGCCGGAGGCGAGATAGCCGTCGATCTCGGCCCGGTCGAGGCGCTTGAAGGTGACCCGGCTGGCGACCACGCGGGTTGCCTCGCGGCCGTCCGGGGCGATCAGCGCGAGACCGGTGTAGACCCGGTGGGCGCGGCCCGACAGCAGGTTCAGGCAGTGCCGCGCCGAGGCCTCGTCCTCGGCCTTCGGCAGGATCCGCCGGCCGAGCGCCACAACGGTATCGGCGGCGAGCACGAAATGCCCCGCATGACGGGGGGCGACGGCCGCTGCCTTGCCGGATGCCAGCCGACCGGCGAGCAGGCGCGCGCTTTCGCCGGCGCGCGGCGTCTCGTCGATCTCGGCCGGATCGACGGCGGCGGGTTCCAGTCTGAGCTGTCTGAGAAGCTGGACGCGGCGCGGCGAGGCCGATGCAAGCGTCAGCGGCGGCGGCTCGAAGGGTTGGGAGATCCCCATGCCCGTGGCCACGGCCTACTTGTGGCGGAAGGTGATCCGCCCCTTGGTCAGGTCATAGGGAGTCATTTCCACGGTGACCTTGTCGCCGGCCAGCACGCGGATCCGGTTCTTGCGCATCTTGCCGGACGTATGTGCCAGCACCTCATGCTCGTTTTCGAGTATCACGCGAAACATCGCGTTCGGCAGGACCTCAGTCACTGTGCCGGGAAATTCGAGAAGTTCTTCCTTCGCCATAAACTCTTCCGTTCGGTTCGTTCGCGGAGGGAAAGATGCGCGAATAGCGGCAAAAATCAAGCTATTTGCGGGATTGAGCCGTTCAGACGACCGGATTCGGGCCGCTGTCGAAGCGTTCGGTGATCCGTTTCATGAGCTGGTCGCGGACCTCGCGATAGGCCTGGAGACGGGTTTCCCGGCTGCCCTCGATGATCGACGGATCGAGGGTCGGCCAGTATTCGACGTCGCAGGCCATGGTGCGCGTCAGTTCGACCGCGGAATGTTGCGCCTCCGGCGACAGCGAGATGATCAGGTCGTAGGAAGTGTCCTCCAGGTCGTCGAAGGATTTCGACCTGTGGCGGCTGACATCGATGCCGATCTCGTCCATCACCTGGATCACGAAGCCGTCGGTCGGGACCGGCCGAACGCCGGCCGAATCGACATAGACCTGCCGGCCGAACAGCATCTTCATGATTCCCTCGGCCATCGGCGAACGAACCGCATTCTGAGTGCAGGCGAACAGGACGCTGGCCGGCAGGGGCATATTCAGGCCCGGATATGCAATACGCAGACGAGGGTGAAGAGGCGGCGCGCGGTGTCGAAGTCGAGCTCGACCTTTTCCGCCAGCAGCTCGCGAAGCATCTCCGAACCCTCGTTGTGCAGTCCGCGCCGGCCCATGTCGATGGCCTCGATCTTCGACGGCGTCGCCGACTTGATGGCCTGGAAATAGCTTTCGCAGATCTTGAAGTAATCCTTCACGAGGCGCCGCATTGGCGTGATCGGCAGGCCGACCCGGGCCAGTTCCGCATCGGCCTCGTCGCGGATGTCAAAGACCAGCCGGTTGTCCTCGATCGCGAGGCGGAGCCGGAACGGCCCGCCGTCGACGCCGATCGGGGCGAAATGGTTCTCCTCCAGCAGGTCGAACATCGCGACCTTGCGCTCATGCTCGACATCGGGGCTGCGGCGAATGACCCCGGCCTCGTCGAGCTTGACGTCGACGATGCGCGAGCGGGATTCGCCCGGCCCGCTCACGCCGTCTTCTCCGCCGGCCGGTCGTTGAGCCGGATCGCGACCGAGCGGGCATGGGCGCCGAGGCCCTCGGCCTCGGCCAGCGCCACCGCCGCCGGGCCAATCGCCGCCAGGCTGGCCGGATCGCAACGCACGATCGAGGTCCGCTTCATGAAGTCGAGCACGGACAGGCCCGACGAGAAGCGGGCGCTGCGCGCGGTCGGCAGGACATGGTTCGAGCCGGCGACGTAATCGCCGATCGCCTCCGGCGTATGGCGGCCGAGGAAGATCGCGCCGGCGTGACGGATCCGCTCCGCCAGCGCCTCGCAATCGTCGACGGCGAGTTCCAGATGCTCGGGCGCGATACGGTCGACCAGGGCCGGTGCGTCCGCCAGGTCGTCGACCAGGATGATGGCGCCGTGCCGGGCGATGCTGTCGGCCGCGATCTCCCGCCGGGGCAGCATGGCCAGTTCGCGGGCGAGCGCCGCTTCGACCCGGTCGGCGAAGCCCGCGTCGTCGGTGATCAGGATCGATTGCGCGGCGCTGTCATGCTCGGCCTGCGACAGCAGGTCGACGGCGATCCAGGCCGGGTCGTTCTGCCCGTCGGCGACCACCAGGATCTCGCTCGGCCCGGCGATCATGTCGATGCCGACGGTGCCGAAGACCTGGCGCTTGGCGGCTGCCACCCAGGCATTGCCCGGGCCGACGATCTTGTCGACCGGGGCGATCGTCGCCGTGCCGTAGGCCAGCGCGGCCACCGCCTGGGCGCCGCCGATCCGGTAGATCTCGGTCGCACCGGCAAGCTGGGCTGCGGCGAGCACGAGCGGGTTGAGCCGGCCGTCCGGCGTCGGCACCACCATGACGACGCGCTCGACGCCGGCAATCCGCGCCGGGATCGCGTTCATCAGCACCGAGGAGGGATAGGCCGCCGTGCCGCCCGGCACGTAGATGCCGGCCGCCGCGACCGCCGACCAGCGCTGGCCGAGGGAGACCCCGTCCGCGTCGACGAAGCGGAAATCCTGCGGCAGCTGGCGGCTGTGATAGGCCTCGATCCGTTCCGCCGCGCGGGCCAGCGCGTCGCGCTGCGCGGCCGGCACGCGGGCCGCCGCCTCGGCGATCTCGTCGGCGCCGATGGCCAGCGTCCCGGCCGTCACGTCAAGCCGGTCGAAGCGTTTTGTGTAGTCGATCAGCGCCGCGTCGCCGCGCTCCCTGACGGCGGCGAGAATGCCCCGCACCGTCTGGTCGACATCCTCCGCGCTTTCCCGCTTCTCGCCGAGAAGCGCGGCGAAATCGGCCTCGAAACCGGGACGGCCGGCATGCAGCCTACGCATCGCCGATGACCTCCCGGAAACGTTCCAGCCAGCCGCCGAGCTGCTCCGGCCGGGTCTTCAGGGCCGCCCGGTTGACGATCAGCCGCGAGGTCACGTCGGCGATCTCCTCGACCTCGACCAGGCCGTTCGCCTTCAGCGTCGCGCCGCTCGACACCAGGTCGACGATGCGCCGGCAGAGCCCGAGGCTCGGCGCCAGCTCCATCGCGCCGTTCAGCTTGATGCATTCGGCCTGCACGCCGCGCGCCTCGAAATGGCGGCGCGTGATCGCCGGATACTTGGTGGCAACGCGGATATGGCTCCAGCGCCGGGGATCGTCGGAGCGGCTGAGCGAGGCCGGCTCCGCCACCACCAGCCGGCAATGGCCGATCCCGAGATCGAGCGGCGCGTAGAGTTCCGGATAGTCGAATTCCATCAGCACGTCGTTCCCGGCGACGCCGAGCTGGGCGGCGCCGAAAGCGACGAAGGTCGCGACATCGAACGAGCGGACGCGGATGATCGAAATGCCCGGATGGTTGGTGTCGAACTTGAGCTTGCGGGATTCCGGGTCGTCGAAGGCCGGCTCGGGCTCGATCCCGACGGCCCGGACGATCGGCATCACCTCCTTCAGGATGCGGCCCTTGGGGAGCGCGATGACGATCCGGTCGTCGCGATCCATGCCGGCCTCGGCGCCGCTGGCCGGCGCCCCGGCGTCGCGTGGTCGATCCATCTTCGTTACTCCGCCTTCAGGCCGTGATCGGGTTTGCGCGGCGTCGTCCAGGGCTTGCCCCGGTCGCTCAGTACCGCCTCGATACATTCCACGTCGAGCCGGACCAGCGCCCCGCCGGCGAAGACCAGCGTCACCTGCGCCGCCGGCGCGGTGGTCTGCTCGACGGCGATGGTCAGTAATTCCAGCACCGGTTCGGCCCCGCCGGGGGCGAAACCCTGGCGGCTGACCGAAAGCACGCCGTCGATGACAAGGCCGGACTGGATTCGTTCGAACATCGTCTTTGGCCGCCGGGCGCCGCGAACGGTCTCCCAGCGGAAACGGTTGAACAGGACCGCGAAGCGCCGTTCGCCCCGTCGCCAGGTCATGGCGTCGGGACGCGTCACCGCGCTTTCAAGCGCGGAGGCGACGATCGTGAGGTCGTCGGCGTCCTGCGCCATCAGCCGGAGCGGCGTGCCCTGGTCTTTCTCGTTCGCCATGCCTCGTCCCCGATCGGCCGGACCCGCGGTCCGGCGCCTATTCCCGCAGCCGCTCGATCTGCGCGCCGCATCTGGCCAGCTTCTCTTCCAGCCGTTCGTATCCGCGGTCAAGATGATAGACGCGATTGACGATCGTTTCGCCCTTCGCGGCGAGTGCCGCCAGAACAAGGCAGACGGAGGCGCGCAGATCGGTCGCCATGACCGGCGCGCCGGTCAGGCACGGCACGCCGCGCACCAGCGCCGAGGCGCCGTGCACGGTGATATTGGCGCCCATCCGCGTCAGTTCCGGTACATGCATGAAACGATTCTCGAAAATCGTCTCGGTGATCATCGCCGCCCCTTCCGCAGTGCACATCAGCGCCATCGTCTGCGCCTGCATATCGGTCGGGAAGCCCGGAAAGGGAAGGGTCATCACGTCGACGCCCCGGACCGGACCGTTCTGGCGCGCCACCGTCAGGTCGCCGCCGTCGCCGGTCATCTCGACGCGAGCCTCGTGCAGGATATCGGCGAGCGCGCCGACCAGTTCCAGGTCGGTCCCCTCGAGAACCAGCCGGCCGCCGGTGATCGCCGCCGCGATCGCGTAGGTGCCGGTCTCGATGCGGTCGGGCAGGACGCGGTGATTTGCGCCGTGCAGGCTGTCCCGGCCCTCGATCACCAGCCGTTCGGTGCCGGCCCCGTCGATCGACGCGCCCATGGCATTCAGGCAGCGCGCCAGGTCGGCGATCTCCGGCTCGCGGGCGGCGTTGTCGATCACCGTCGTGCCCCGCGCCAGGGCGGCGGCCATCATGAGGTTCTCGGTGGCGCCGACCGAGACCATCGGCATCAGGATCTTCGCGCCCCGTAGACCGTCGGGGGCGGTGCCGTTGACATAGCCGCCGGCGATCTCGAAGGCCGCGCCCATCTGCTCCAGCCCCTCCAGATGGAGGTTGATCGGCCGCGTGCCGATCGCACAGCCGCCGGGCAGCGAGACCCGGGCCCGGCCCTCGCGGGCAAGCAGCGGGCCGAGGACGAGCGCCGAAGCACGCATCTTGCGGACCAGGTCGTAGGGCGCCTCGGTCGAGGTGATGGTCGCCGCGCGCAGCGTGAGAACGCGCCCGCCCGCCCCGTCGCCCTCGTCCATCGCGGTCTCGACGCCGAGCCCGTTCAGCAGGCTCGCCAGTGTCCGGATGTCGGCGACGCCCGGCATGTTGCCGAGTGTCAGGGTGTCTTCCGTGAGCAGGGCCGCGCACATCAGCGGCAGCGCCGCGTTCTTAGCGCCGCCGATCCTGATCCGGCCTTCCAGCGGCGTGCCGCCGACGATTCTGATTCGGTCCATGAGTTCCGTTCCGTGACTGGCGCGGGCGTGAACCTGACGGGATTCCCGCCCGGCCGCGCCCGCTTTTATCGCAATCCGGTGGCCTTGAAAACCGCTGCCCGGTCCGGATCGCCGGACGGGACGGCGGTTGCCTCAGCCCCGGTCCTCGGGCTCGGGTGGACGATTCTTGATGACGGGGGCCGGCGCCGTGCCGCGTGCGCGGGCCTGTGCCTTGCGGCGATGCAGGTTGTCGCGCAGCTTCTCAGCCAGCCGGGACTCCCGGTCTGGGTCGCGACCATGGCCCTGGCCCCGGCCCGGATTGTTGCGGTCTTTAGCCGTCATCGTGGAGGCGGAGCCCCTTTCGGTTTCGTCACCCGCCGCCAGTCAAGCGCGGGTCCTGGGCGTCCAGGCGGCGGGATTATGGCCGATCGGGGGCAATCGCGGAAGCCCGGGCGCCGATCCGGGCCGGGCGCGACGCGGCCGGCATCTCGAGGTCCGAGGCGAGCCCTTCCAGAATGTCGACCAGCGCCTCGATCACCGCCGGGTCGGCGATTTCCGGGGCCGGCATCCGGGTGCCGGGTATCGTGCCCGCCGGGTCGGCGATATAGCGGGTGAGCGCCTCGCGCGTCCAGCGCCGGCCGTCGCCGGCGAGTGCCGGCGAATAGTCCGCGTAGCCGCCGCTTCCGGCCCGGGCCCCGGCGATCCGCGCCAGCGACGGCGCGTCCCGGTCGTCGCCGGGGGTCAGCGAATGGCATTCGACACAGCCTTCGATGGCCTGTCGGAGGGCCGCCGCCGGGCCGCCCTCGGCGGCGAGCCGTTCGAGCCGGGCCTCGACATAGGCCATGCCGGTGCCGCCGGCGGTCGGCGTGATCACGATGACCTGCTGATGGTCGGTCCAGAGCAGCAGGCGGCCGTCCGGATGCTGCAGCACGTGCCGGATGTGCTCGCCGATGCGAATTTCCTCGGCGAAGATCACCCGGTCTTCGGCGACGCGGATCCGGAACAGGCTCTCGGCGCGCAGGCTGGCGACCAGCAGATCGCCGTCCCATGCCGGATGAAAGCCTTCGATCCGGGCCAGCCCCGAGGGTGCGATCGCCGGCAGCCAGGCCAGCATCGGCCGTCGATGGCGGTCGTGGCGTCCCGGGCTGAGGGCCGTCGGCAGCGGCTGGGCGCTGTAAAGCGTGCTGTAGCTTTCCGTCGGCCAGCCGTAGTTGCCGCCCTCGACTTCGAGATTGAGCTCGTCGCCGGCCCGCATGCCATGTTCGACCGTCCAGACCCGCCCGGCCCGGTCGAGCGCGATCCCCTGCATGTTGCGATGGCCGCGGCTGATCTGCCGTCCGCGCCCGGTCGCGAGGTCGATGGCGATGACCTTGCCGTAATCGGCGTCCGGGTCCTGGGCGACCGGCGGCCGGCCCGCCGGGTCGGCGCCCGGGATCGTCAGCGGTCCGTAGCTGCCGTCCCAGCCATAATCGCCGCTCGCCAGATAGAGCGTGCCGGCGCCCGGGCCCGGCTCGGCATGGACCATCCGGCCGCCGGCAAGATGGCCCTCGATCGGCCGCCATGTCGATTTGAGCGGCAGGCAGGGCCGGGTGCTGAAGACCTCGGTCCAGTCGCCGGGCCCGGCCCGGACCGCGCGGATGTCGTCATCGGGCACGGCGAGCCGGGCGATCGTCGTCGTGTAGCAGGCGGCGGAGGCGTCGTAGCGCGTGAAGGAAACGAACAGGGCGCGCGCGCCGGGCGGCCCAACGGCGAGCAGGTCGTTGTAGCGGAAATAGCCGAGCGTCCGGGGCGGCAGGCGCACCGCCGGCCCGGTAACCGCGGCGGCGAAGGCCGCGTAGCCGTTCGGCGGCGCGGCGATATCGAGCGCGGCAACATCAAGCGTCGGGTCGACGGCGTAGAACCGGCCCTCGTGCGTCATCGCCAGGATATCGGCGCCCCAGGCGGCGAGCGCGCCGCCGGCGCCCGGCCGGTCGGGGCGCGGGATCGTCACCACCCGCCCGGCAAGCGGCGTGAAGATCGTCTCGTAGCTGCGCTCGCCCGCGATTCGCTCGTCGCGACCGAAGCCCGCGGCCGCGCCGGAAACATGGCTCGTGGTCGGATCGGTCGGCAGGGTGGCGACGAACATGCGGTGCCAGCCCTGGGCAACGGTCTTGCCGGCATTGTCGGCGAGGGTGAGCAGCGGCGCGTCGTAGAGCGCGATGACATAGGCGCCGACGAAGCCGGCGAGGGCGGCAAAGCCGATTGCAACCGCGATCGCTGCGATCCTGCCAATCCTCACGCGCGCCACGACATCCCCCGCCTGCGGTGGCCGTCAGTCGATCATCCTACGCCGCGACCCGGTTCCGGAACAGGGTCTTGCGCCGGCGGCGGCAGCGGTCGTTCGCGGGGGCGCCGCCATGGCGCTTGACAGGCGGTGCGGTTCAAGGGTATTCGCCGGGCACCCATGGAAGCCGGCAAGCCGCAGTAGCTCAGGGGTAGAGCACACCCTTGGTAAGGGTGGGGCCGGGAGTTCGAATCTCCCCTGCGGCACCAGCCTGGCCTTCGCCGGCTATCGCCCCCCGGCCGGCGACCAGCTCCAGCGACTCTCCGTTTCCAGAGACTTCCGATCTTTCGCGAGCGTGACATCCGGCTCGAACGCGCCTTTGCGTGAAGCGTGGCGCCCGCGTGGGTTGTTTTCTTCGGTCGCGCCTTTCCACGGCGAAGGGTTGCGGGGGACTGATACACGCTGTGCCCGCGAAGAATCCGCATCATAAACTGCGTATTGTTCAACGGAGAATTGTGTGTACTATTTTCTTACAACCAAGAGAAAAAAAGGATGATGGAGGGGGTTGTGAGCAAATACACGAATGCGCGAAGCGTACTGGGCCCTCTCTCGCTGCGGGAGAGGCTTCTGCTGGTCTTCTCGGTCGAACCGGCAGGCGCGAGCGGGAGCTATGTCGAGCCGGGCACCGACTGGGACGTCGAGGGGGCGCTGGACGAGCTCCGCCGGACCTTCCCCGACCTGGACGGCCTGGTGGCGGGAAAGCGGGTCCTCGATTACGGCTGCGGCGACGGCTACCAGTCGGTCGCCCTGCGGCTCGCGGGGGCCGAGGTCATGGGCGTCGATATCGAGCGGAAGCGGATCCGCCACGCCCGCGAGCTTGCCGGGAAGCACGGTCTCGACATCGAATTCGCCACGGTGACCAGGGGCGATTTCGATGTCGCGGTCTCGCAGAACGCCTTCGAGCACATGCCCGATCCGGAAGCCTCACTGGCCGAGATCTTCGAGATCCTGAAGCCCGGCGGCAAGCTGCTGCTCTGCTTCGGACCGCCCTGGTACGCGCCCTACGGTTCGCACATGTATTTCTTCACCCGCCTGCCCTGGGTGAACCTGCTGTTCCCCGAACGGGTCGTGATGCGCATCCGCTCGCTCTACCGGGCGGACGGGTTGCAGAGCTATGCACCGGAACTCAACCGCATGAGCATCCGTCGCTTCGAGCAGGTCGTGCGGCGCTCCCCGTTCGAGCTGAGCTGGCGCCGCTATCGCTGTTCCTGGGGGCTGCACTGGCTGGCCCGGGTCCCGATACTGCGTGAACTGCTGATCAACCGGGTCGAGGCGGTTCTGCAGAAACCGTGGCTGCTCTGACGAGCCGCCAAGGACCGCCGACGGCCGGTCGGGGCAGGGGTGGGGGCACTCCGTTGCCCGGATGCAACTATCGCGTAACTGCGCGCATCGGAAATACGTCCCCCCTTGCACTCGACCGTATTTTAACGCATTTTATGCAACGATATTCTGCTTCGGACTGCCGGCCTGCTAACACCTTCACTAGGTCAAACTGCTGCCGTTCCCAACGAAGTCAGAAGCGTCGCGCATGGTGTGCGGCGTGAATAAGCGATTGGAGGACTGGCATGGCGACCGGTACTGTCAAATGGTTCAATAGCACCAAGGGTTATGGCTTCATTCAGCCGGATGGCGGCGGCGCCGATGTGTTCGTGCACATCTCGGCCGTGGAGCGTGCGGGCCTTGGCACCCTCAATGAGGGCCAGAAGGTTTCCTACGACGTGAAGCTCGACCCGAAGCGGGGCAAGTCCTCCGCCGAGGAGCTGAAGGCGCTCTGAGCGACCTTCGACCGAGTTGAAGAAGGGGCGCGGGCCTGAGGCCGGCGCCCCTTTTTTCATGCCTGTTGCCCGATCGGTCGCGGCCTTCGGGAGGCCGCTCGATCAGCCGGCGCGATCGCGGATATGGCCGGCCAGTTCGGCGCTCGGCCGGCCGTCGACCAGCAGGCCGTTGTCGCGCTGATAGGCGCGGATCGATTCCGCCGTTGCCGGCCCCATCACCCCGTCGGCGCTGCCGACCGGATAGCCGAGGCGGAGCAGGCCGCCCTGGATCTCGCGCACCGTCGAGTCACCGCTCGCGCTCTGCGTTCCCCCGCCGCCCCGCTTCCAGGCCGGCTCGCCGAGATTGACGTCCTCCTTCGACGTGAAGGCCCCGGTCAGGCCGCCGGCGGCGGCGCCGATCGCGGCGCCCTGTAGCAGGCTGAGCCCGGTGACCGCCCCGACCACCGTGCCGGCCGCGGCGCCGATGCCGGCGCCGGAGATCGCCCGGTCATGTTGCGTGCTGCCGCAACCGGCAAGCACCAGCGCGAGGCCGGCGGCAAGCCCGGCAAGGCCGAGCCGTCGCGGACTTGCGACCGTCGCGATCGATTGATGGATCATGGCAACACTCCCTCGAACTGGCGGAACACGGTCATTCGACCATCCGTCGATATGGTGATTCTTTTGCCGGATGTCCCGTGTCAAAGGTGAGTCAAATTGTCGGCCCCCGGAACCGGGCGAAAGGCGGGCGCCTGGCTTGCGGGCGCGCGCCGCGCCCCCTAACGTGCGCTTTCTGGTTTGGCGTGGACAGATTGAAGAGAGGGCAATATGCCGGTCACGGCGGAAGCGGAAGAACTGGGGCTCGACGGCCGGCGGCTGGAGCGGATCGGCGACTGGATGGCGCGCTACGTGGAGGCGGGCAAGCTCGCTGGCGCGCTCACGCTTGTCGCCCGGCACGGCGAGATCGCCTACCTGGACGGGCGCGGCTTGCGCGACCGGGAGGCCGGCGCGGCGGTGACCGAGGATACCGTCTTCCGGATCTACTCGATGACCAAGCCGATCACCTCGGTCGCGGCGATGATGCTGTTCGAGGAGGGCTGCTTCCAGCTCGGCGATCCGCTGGCGCGCTACCTGCCGGAATTCGCCGACATGCGGGTCTGGACCGGCGGCAAGGGGGCGGCGATGAAGACCGAGCCCGCGCACCGACCGATCTGCATCCACGACCTGTTCGTCCACATGTCGGGGCTGACCTACGACTTCTTCGACGACACGCCGATCGATGCGCTCTATCGCGAGCAGGGAATCTCGCTGCCCGGTTCGACCGAGCCGCTGGCGACCGTGATCGAGCGCCTTGCCGGGCTGCCGCTGCTCTCGCAGCCGGGCGCGGAATGGAACTACAGCGTCGCCACCGACGTGCTCGGCCGCCTGGTCGAGGTCTGGTCCGGCCAGACGCTCGACCGCTTCTTCGCCGAACGGATCTTCGCGCCGCTCGGGATGACGGAAACCGGGTTCGTGGTGCCGGCCGGGCGGCTCGACCGCTTCGCCGCGCTCTATGGCCTGAAGGACGGCGCGCTCGACCTGCTGGAGGCGCCGGCGCGGAGCCGGTTCGCCCTCGAGGGGCGGGCGCTCTCGGGCGGCGGCGGGCTCTGCGGCACCATCGGCGACTATTTCCGCTTCGCCGAGATGCTGCGCGGCAAGGGCGCCTTTGACGGCGGGCGGCTGCTCTCGCCCAAGACCGTCGAATACATGACGCGCAACCATCTGGACGGCGATCTGGCGGCGAACGGCCAGTCGGTGTTCAGCGAGACCTCCTACGACGGGATCGGCTTCGGGCTCGGCTTCTCGGTCGTGCTCGATCCGGCGAAGGCGAAGGTCATGGCCTCGGTCGGCGAATATGCCTGGGGCGGGGCGGCGAGCACGGTCTTCTGGAACGACCCGGAGGAGGACGTGACGGTGATCTTCATGACCCAGCTGCTGCCGTCGTCGACCTGGCCGCTCCGGCCCGAACTGCGCGCGCTGGTCTACCAGGCACTCGACGACTAGGGCCGCACCGCGCGCTAGTCCTTCGCGGCGGTTTCCTCGACCACCTCGACCCGCTCGGCGACGCCCATGGTGCAGACATGGACGGTCACCGGGTTGACGATCTTCACGCCGCGTTCCTCGGTCTTGCAGTCGATCTCGGCCAGCTCGGGGATCGCGGCGGCGAAGGTTTCTTCGCCCGTCCCCATCCCCCGGGCGGTGAGCGCGGCCCGGGCCGCGGCCGCGTCGAAGGCGATCGGACTGAAGGCCTCGCCGTCCTTCTGCTCGAAATGGCCGACATAGGTGGTCTTGCCGGGGGCGAGGGTGAAGACCGGCTGGGCGCCTTCGAGCACGTGTTCCCGGCGGTGGGTGAATGCGCGGGCGGCGAAATAGCGCCCCGGCGCGAGCGCCACCGAGTGATAGACGAAATCGGTATCCTCGCCGCCGTCGATCAGCGTTTCGCGGGCCTCGTTCAGCGGCAGGCCGATGGCGCGGCCGAATTCGCCCTTGCTGGTGAAGACGACGCCGTTGCCGTCGGCACAGGCCGCCTGACTGACCACGTAGGCCTGCAACTCGTAAGCCGCCTCGGCGGCCGGTACGGTGCAGAGCACGACACCGCCGTTCCAGTTGCGGTCGAGGGCGATGAGCATCCGGGTGTCGCCAGCGTCGTCGGCCATTGCGGGTGGCGCCGACGCAGGTCCGGCCGCTGGCGGGGCATCGGCCGGGGCCGTCGCCTCGGCCTGGGCCTCGGGCTCCGACGGCGTGACGACGCCTTCCAGCCAGGCGCCGACGCCGTCGAGTTCTCCGGCGCAGCCGCCGAGCATGAGACATACCGCGAGGGCGGGCACGGGCAGACGCATCGGCGGAGCCTCCTCTATCCGGTCGGTTGAGCGACGGGCGGCGCTGCCCGATGCCTGCGTGCAGTCTGGCACCGATGCCGGATCGCGACAAGCGCCGCCGGCGCTCAGAAGCGGCCGGCGATCCTCTCCTGCATGTCCGGGATCGGCCGGGGCACGCCGATATCGCAGACGATGATGTTCTCGTTGAAGAACGGCGCCAGTCCCTGCGTTTCCTCCTTGCAGGTGACGTCCGAGATGTCCGGGCGGGATGCATGCATCGGCAGCGAACCGTCTTTCGGTGTCCGGGTCGCGAGCCCGGCCCTCGCCGCTTCAGGCATGAAGGCGAGCGGCCGCAGGCTGCCTTTCGGGCTTTGCGCGAAGTGACCGACATAGTTGATCCGGCCGGGCTTCAGGGTGAAGACCGGCGCGCTGCCGCTCATGATGACGACAGACCGGCGGCGGAATGTCCGCGCCGGGTAAAACCGGCCCGGATCGGTCTCGATGACGTAGTAGGTGAAGCCATATCTGCCTTCATGGACCTCGAACGATTCGCCCGGACGTATGGAGAAGCTCGAATGGTCCAATGCCACCGAACGGGGACTGAGGGTGAAGATCGCGCCGCCGCCGCACAGTTCGTCACCGGTCGCATTGACGCCGACCTCGAAATGCCGCCCTCCCTGTCCCGCTTCGCAGAAGGTGAGCGCCCCATGCCAGCGGTGGAGAACGGCGATCAGCATGTAGGTCTTGTCGGCCGCGAGGCTGAGCGGCTGGTCGGGCGGCAGTTCCGTGTTCGGCGTCGTGCAACCGGCGAGCGCCAGCAGCAGGGCCATGACGGCGAGGGCGGGAGGGAAACGCATCGCGGGGGCCTCCGGAACGGAACGCGGATCTGACGTCGGCGACCGCGGCCGGAGGCCCCATCGCCTGCATTCAGTCTGCCATCCGCAACCGCAGGCGGCAAGTCGCCCCGGTCAGCGTGTCGGGCGGCGGCGCAGCACGACGAGCGCGACGAGCGCCAGGATGAACAGGACGCCGAGCACGATCCGGTGCATCTCGAGCGTCGAGCGGTCGGCTTCGGCGGCGGCCAGCGAGGCTTCCATGACGCTGAGCCGGCCGAGCGCGTTCTTCAGCTCGGTATCGGCCTTGGCGGCGGCGGTCTGCGCCGTCTTAAGCTCCTTCGCCGCGGCGGTGCGGGCCTTCTCGAGCTCGGCCTGCCTGACCTCCAGCGCGGCGATCCGGCTCTCGGCCTCGGCAAGCTTGGCCTGCGTCTGCTCGGCCGACGTCGTGCGCTGGTCGAGCGAGGCGCGCAGCGAGCCGATCAGTTCGTCCTTGTTGGCGATCGCGCTTTTCAGCGTGTCGAGGCTCGCCGTGGCGGCCGTGAGCCGCTCCTGCAGGCCGTCGAGCAGGCCACCCTTCTCCTTCATCTGCGCCTGGAGCGAGCCGAGCAGGCTGTCCTTCTTCTCCAGTTCGCCGCGCATCCGGCCGAGCAGGCCGTCCTTCTCGGAAAGCTGCGATTGCAGGGTGCCGAGCAGGCCATCCTTCTGGCCAAGCTGTTCCTGCAGGTTGCCGATCAGCCCGTCCTTCTGGCCGAGCTGATCCTGCAGCCCGCCGATCAGGCTGTCCTTCTGGCCGAGCTGCTCCTGCAGTCCGCCGATCATGCTGTCCTTCTGGCCGAGCTGATCCTTCAGGCCGCCGATCAGGTCGTCCTTCTGGCCGAGCTGGTCCTGCAGCGCCGAGGCGTCGAGCGGCGATTTCCCGTCCGTGCCCGGCAGGGCGCCGGCGGGCAGGGCGGGTTTGTCCGGAAGGGCGGACGCGGCGGGCGTATCGGATGCCGTGGGCAGCGCGGGTTTTTCCGGCAGCGCGGGCGTGGCCGGGGCGGCGGGTGCGGCCGGTGCGGCAGGTGCCTTTTCCGGCGCGGCCGTATCGGATTTCTTCGTCGCCTCGTCGGTCAGCGACTTCAGCAGGTTGCCTTGCGCCTCCGCGCCCGCCGGCAAGGCGAGCCAGAACCCAGCGGCGACGGTTAGGGTCAGGATCCGGGCGACCGCCATTCGTATCATCTCCAGTTCAGGTTCCGCCGCGCGCATCGCCGGCCATGGCTCCGGCATCGATTATCCGGAAAAGCCCATGCTTGCACAATGACATGCTTGCCGACGACATCCGTGGCCCGTCCGAGCCGTCGCACGGCACGCGGAATCGTCGCCAACCCCTCGTCTCGCGAACGTCCGGTCTGCCGGTCCGGTTCCCGGCGCAGGAAGCGGAACGGTCGCGCCGACGGCCGGCGGTGCGTCGCGATCCCGGCCATGCGCAAAATTCACTTGCGTTCGCTTCACAAAACGACGATATGCGGCCCTCGTTTTATTTGGCGTGAGCCGTCTACTGGAAGGAGGAGACGATGGCGAAAGACATCTCTCTCTTCCGACTGGGGACAGACTCGGATTGCGTACCGAGCGAGACCCGAGCGGGAGAGTCCGTAGCAGCGGAAAATGTGATCCGCTTTCCGTTATCCGCGGACCGGCTGGATCATTTCATCCAGCGCGACGGGCAGACATATGCGGGTTCGCATCTGATCGTCGACCTGTGGGGCGCCTCGCGCCTCGACGAACTCGACCATATCGAGGAAACGCTGCGGGCCGCCGCCGATGCGGCGGGCGCGACGGTGCTGCATGTCCATCTGCATCACTTCACGCCGAACGGCGGCGTGTCCGGCGTCGTGGTGCTGGCGGAAAGCCACATCAGCATCCACACCTGGCCCGAATGCGACTATGCCGCGCTCGACGTCTTCATGTGCGGCGATGCCGAGCCGAAGCGGACGCTGCCGGTGCTGGAAGAGGCCTTCCGGCCGGAACGGGTCGAACTCGGCGATCACAAGCGCGGCGTCATCAAGTGACTGCCTGGTTCGAGGAGCGGCTCTATCCGGGGACCGTGCATCGGCTCCGGATGGATCGCATCCTGCACAGCGAGCAGACCGACGAGCAGGACCTGGTGATCTTCGAGAACGACCGCTACGGCCGCGTTCTCGCGCTCGACGGGATCGTCCAGACGACCGAGGCGGACGAGCCCTTCTATCACGAGATGCTGGTCCATGTGCCGCTGGTCGCCCATCCCCGCGCCCGCCGGGTGCTGGTGATCGGCGGCGGCGACGGCGGGGCGATTCGCCGCGCCCTGATGCACGACATCGAGGCGGTCACCCTGGTCGAGATCGACCCGGCCGTGATCGAGATGTCGAAGCGCTACCTGCCGAAGCTCTCGGGCGACGCCTTCGACGATCCGCGCCTCGAACTGGTGATCGCCGACGGCTGCCGCTATGTCGCCGAGACCGAGGCCCGCTTCGACGTGGTGATCATCGATTCGACCGATCCCGTCGGGCCGGGCCGGGTGCTCTTCACGGCCGAATTCTACCGGGACTGCAAGCGGGTGCTGAACCCGGGCGGCATCCTGGTGACCCAGAACGGCGTGCCCTTCATGCAGGCCGACGAGGTCCGCGACGGCTATCCGAAGCTGAAGGCGAGTTTCGCCGACGTCGCCTTCTACCTGACCGAGGTGCCGAGCTACCAGGGCGGTCACATGGCGCTCGGCTTCGCCACCGACGATCCGTCGCTGCGGCGCCAGACGGCCGAACAGCTCGCCGACCGGGCCGCGCCGCTCGCCGGGAAATGCGAATACTACGGACCCGCGGTGCACGCCGCCGCCTTCGCGCTCCCGCCCTTCATCGAACGATTGTTCGCCTGACGCGTTGTCGTTTACCCACCGGCGCGGGGCCGGCGCGGATTTGACCCCAGGGAAGGTCCAGGCATTGGAGCGACGGCTCGCCGCGATCCTGTTCGCCGACATTGTCGGCTACACCCGGCAGATGCAGGCCGACGAGGCGGCGACGCTCGCCCGCGTCCAGGCCTGCTGGGACAGGCTGGCCATCCCCCTGGTTCAGGCCCACAAGGGGCGCATCGTGAAGCGCCTCGGCGACGGCCTGCTGGTCGAGTTCGCCAGCGCCGTCAATGCGGTCGAATGCGCCGCCGCCTGGCAGGCGGCGATGGCCGCGCCGGAATGGACGGACGGCGGCGCGGGCGGTGAACCGCTCCGCTTCCGCATCGGCGTCAATGTCGGCGATATCGTGGTCGACGGCGACGACATCCTGGGCGACGGCGTCAATGTCGCCTCCCGGCTGGAGGGGCTGGCGGAGCCCGGCGGCATCGTCGTTTCGGGCAGCGCGCACGACCAGGTCGACGGCAAGATCGCCGCCCGCTTCGTGGCCCTCGGGCCGACGGAACTGAGGAATGTCGAGCACCCGGTCCGGGTCTTCCGGATGCTGCTGCCGGGCGAGGGCACGGCCGATCTGCCCCTCCGGGCTCCGGCCGACGCCGCATCGGCCGCCGCGGTCACGGCGAGCCGCGCCGCGCCGCGCTGGCGGATCGCCCTGCCGCTCGCGCTCGCCGGGATCATCGTGGTGCTGGCGCTGATGCTCTGGAAACCCTGGTCGGATGGCGATGCGGCCGCGCCTGCGGTCGTACGGAGCGGTCCCGCGACCGCCGAAGGCGCCGACCGCGCCGACCGTGCCCCTGTGGCGACGGAACCGGGCAGGACGGCGGAAGGCACCGGGGACAGCGCGAAGGACGGCGGGGCCGGGAAGGGCCTCGTCGGCTCGACCCTCGATAGCCTGAAAAAGATCGCGCCCGTGGGCGACGGTTCCTCGGCGCCGACCACCGACTGCGCCCCGAACGACGCGGGCCAGGGCGCCGCCGTCCAGCTCGACTGCAACCGCTAGGGCGGCCCCTCCGCCATATCGCCCGGTGACAGGTATGGCCACGGGGCGGTAAAAGAGCGAAGCCGTGCCCGAATTCACGGGCCGGTCGACCGGGCGGGAGGACGTAATGGATCACGTGGCCGAAGGCTCATGCCTCTGCGGCAGGGTTGCCTTCCGGATATCCGGGGCGTTCGAGCGTTTCTTCCTCTGCCATTGCAAGCGCTGCCGCAAGGGCACCGGGTCGGCCCATGCGGCGAACCTGTTCGCCCCGGCGGGGCGACTCGACTGGCTGTCGGGGGCGGATCTCGTGTCGACCTACCGGGTCGCGGACACGCGGCACCAGCGGAGCTTCTGTTCCGCCTGCGGCTCGGCCGTTCCCAACAAGCGGGCGAACGGCGCCGGGCTGGTCGTGCCCGCCGGCTGCCTCGACAGCGCGGTCGCGCTCCGACCGGATGCGCATATCTTCGACGCCGATCGTGCCGAGTGGGACGCGCATCTCGAGGACGTGCCGAGACTGCCCGGCCGGCCGGGCTGACGCGAACGCGCCGTCACGCCGATCATCCCTTGCCGCCGGCGCGGCGGTTTCCCTTCCCCATCAAGGGATCGGCGCATAAGCTGGTCCTGATGAACGGGAGGGTAGCATGTCCGAAAGAAACGCCGTGCGCGCTTGCAGGGTCGCGCTCGGCAACGGCCTAAGGGAATCTTCGCCGGATGCGGCGCTCGACGCCAGGGGCTATGTCGCCGACGCGGCGGAGAACCTGGTCGCCGGCTTCCGGCTCGACGACGTCCGGAAGGACCTGGAGAGCGGCAGCGGCAACGAACTCGAGAACAAGTTCCGCGCCGCCCATTCCTCCTCGGCGCTCGGGGTCAATGTCTTCGCGCCCTTCAAGGCGAGGCGGGTCGCTCCCCTTCTGCCGGGCGGCGACGGCGGCTTCTCCGGCTTGCGGTTCGAACGGAAATGCAGCGCCGGCGTGCGCGGCACCGCGCCCAATCTCGATGTCGTCGTGGAGGGCGCGCGTGCGGTCGTCGCCATTGAATCCAAGTGTCTCGAACCGCTCTCGCGGCACGATGCGAAGTTCGCCGATGCCTATCGCGACCGTATTCTGGACGCCCGCCGGGACGGCGCCTGGTTCCGCGAAATGATGGCGCTCCGCGCCGCGCCGCAGGCCTATCGCTGGCTCGATGCCGCGCAACTCGTCAAGCATGCCTTCGGCCTCGCGCACAGTTTTCCGGACCGGCCGGTGACGCTGCTCTACCTGTTCTGGGAGCCGGCGAACCCGGAAGCCTTCCGTGTCTTCGCCGAGCATCGCGCCGAGATCGGGCGTTTCGCCAGGGCGGTCGAAGGCGACGGGCAGGTGGCCTTCGCCGCGATGTCCTACCCGGAGCTCTGGCGCTCCTGGGTGGCCGCGGCCGCGCCCGACTGGCTGCCGGCGCATATCGGGCGCCTTCGGGCGCGTTACCTGCGCGCGGCCTGAGCGTCGCGCGGACAAGGAGTGGTAGCTCATGGATATCCGCCAGTGGCTCGCGTTCCTGAAATGGTGCACGATCCTCAACGGGGGGCTGCTCGCGGTCTCGGCAGTCGTGGCGATCGTCATCCCCGACTGGGCCGTGGCCATGCATTCCCGGCTGTTCGGGATCCCGCCGGAGGTGGTCGGCGGCGCCTTCTATGGCTTCGTCGCGTTGCTGAAGATCCTCTGGCTGTTCTTCAATCTGCTGCCCTGGCTGGCGCTCAGGATCGTCGTCCGCGGCTAGGGCGCGGCCAGCCCGTGGCGAAGTCGGAGGGGGGGTGCGTCGCGATGGACGTGAGGAGTGTGGGCGCCGGCGTGCTGTCGGTCGCCTACCGGGAATACGGCCCGGCCGGCGGCTGGCCCTGCATTCTCGGGCATGGCTTTCCCTATGACGTGGAGGCCTACGCCGAGGCGGCGCCGCTGCTGGCGGAGGCCGGGGCGCGGGTCATCGTGCCCTGGTTGCGCGGCTACGGCCCGACCCGGTTTCTCAAGCCAGACACGCCGCGTTCGGGCGAGCAGGCGGCCCTCGGCGCCGACCTCAGGGCGTTGATGGACGCGCTCGGGATCGAACGCGCGGTGCTCGGCGGCTATGACTGGGGCGGGCGGGCCGCCTGCGTCGTCGCGGCGCTCTGGCCGGAACGGGTGACGGCGCTGGTCTCCGGCAATTCCTACAACATCCAGGACATCGCCCGCGCCATGGAGCCGGCGGCGCCGGCGGCCGAGGCCGCCTACTGGTACCAGTATTACTTCCATTCGGAGCGCGGCCGCCGCGGGCTGGCGCAGGACCGGCGGGGCATTGCCCGGCTGCTCTGGCGGATGTGGTCGCCGACCTGGGCCTTCGACGAGGCGACTTTCGTGCGCAGCGCGGCGGCCTTCGACAACCCGGATTTCGTCGACGTCGTGATCCATTCCTACCGGCACCGCTACGGCCTCGTGCCGGGCGACCCGGCGGTCGCGGATATCGAGGCCGCGCTTAGCAGGCAGCCGCCGATCGCGGTGCCCGCGATCACCATCGACGGCGACGCGGACGGGGTGGGCGGCCTGACCACGCATCACGCGGCGATGTTCACCGGGCCGCACGAGCATCGCGTCTTCGCCGGCGCCGGCCACAACCTGCCCCAGGAACGCCCCGCCGATTGGGCGCGGGCGGTGCTGAACGCGCGAAAGCTGGCCGGCTAGTCGCCCGCTCCGTCGGCACGCTCCGGACATGCGAAAGCCCGCCCCGCCTTGCGGCGGGACGGGGCTGTCGGTCGGCATGCGGGGGACGTGCGGGGTGCGCGGGCGGGGCTATTCCCGCTGGATGACGATCCGCCGGCTGTTCAGCTCGCCGCATTTCTCGGCGAGGAATGCGCCGTCGAGCGGCGCGCGGGCGGCGTGCCGGACCAGCGCCGAATGGGGATAGAAGCAGAGCGCGTCGATATGGCGCGGGATGACCGCGTCGTTGACCTGGCGGATCTCCGCCACCCCCTCGTCCATGAGGGCGCCGGCGCCGGCGCAGCCGGAAAGCGCGAGCATCAGGGCCAGCGTGGGGAGGCCGGCGAGGCGGGCGAGACGCGCCGCCGCCCGTCCCGGATCATGGCGCGGCATCAATAATCGTCCGCGTTCCGGTTGTGGCCGACGTTGCCGGCCAGCAGGTTCAGGAAGCGGAGCGTGATGTCGAGCACCGCGTCGTCGCTCCGGCTCGGCGTCAGCGCGGTGATCGCCGTCGCCGCGGTCACGGTCGCGGTCAGCGCCGCGATCCAGGCGGGAAAGGCATCGATCAGCGAGACCAGCATGGCATGCATGGCGGGACTCCTCGTTTGATTGAATGGAATTCAGGAAAGCCTGCCGCTGCCGGCCCGCGCGTAGGCGTTGAGGCATTGCAGCGCGAGGATCAGCAGCCGCTCGCGGCCGAGCGGGATCTCGCCGTGGGCGTTCAGGACCAGGATGCCGGGCTGCTCGGCGATGCCGCTCTGGCGGACATAGGGATAGAGAACGTCGACGTCCTGCCGCGCCCGCATGCGGATTGCCGACTTGCGCGGTAGGCCGCGGCGCCGGGGCGCGTCGGCCGGAAGGGCATCGTCGTCGCCCTCGTCGAAGGCGGCGATGTCGCCGGGCTCACGTATCGCGGTCATGGCGTTCCTCCTCTGTCGGTTGCGGGATGGGGGTCGGGAAGTCGAGCCGGCCGAGCCGTTCCATCCGGGTCGCGGCGCGGATCTCCTGCTTCAGGTCGCGGACCGTCTCGGCGAGATAGCTGACCCGTTCCTCGACCCGGGCGACCGCCTCGCGGCCATCGGCGACCGAGACGCCGACCCAGCCGATCAGGCCGCAGAGCACGAAGCCGACGAGGGTCTGCAGGTGGCGCTCGAACGGGCCGTGGGCGCGCGCCGGTTCGCTCATGACGGTCCGTCCTGCGGCGCCCCGCCGGGCGCGGCGGGCGCGAGGCGGAGCCGGTTGCCGGCGGCAAGCCCGCAGAACGTGCCGTCCGGGCCTTCCATCACCAGGGTCCAGCTCCCGGTCCGGACATTGCCATAGAGCGCGACCACCCGGCCCTGCCCGCCGATGCCGGCGAACAGCGGCGTCTCACGCCAGCGGCTCTCGCGGATCGCCCGGTCCATGTCGCCCGGCGGCAGGCAGAAGCCCTCGGCGAGCGCCGGCAGCGGGGTCAGCGCCAGGCAGGCGAGCAGCAAAAGGAGACGGGTCATCGCGCCCTCCCGGTATGTCGAGTGAAATAATTTCAGCATTGTCCGGAGCGGTTGCGCCCTAGCGGCGTTCGGTGATCCGGTAGCGTTTCATCACGAGGTCGTGGCCGGCATGGACGAGCGGCGTCGCCTGCTCGATCTGCCCCCAGACGGCGCGGCGGGCGAGCAGGCTCGCATCCTCGTCGGCGATGGCGAGCACGTCGCCGGAGAGCCCGGCCACACGGTCGATCTCGAAGGCTGGGCCGAAGGCTTCCGCCTCGGAGAGCACGCCAAGCTCGAACTCGACGACGCGATAGCGGGCGCCGATGTCGGTATAGCTCTGGCCGCCCCGGCTCCGGGTCCGCCGGCTTTCGTCGGCCCATGTCCATTGCGCGCCGTAGGACGGGTTCCGCGCCGGCTTCCACGCCGGGCCAAGGACGATCCGCCCGATGTCGAAATAGCCGGCCAGCGGGGCGGCATCGGCGACCGCGATCTTCCAGTAGCGGTAGGTCTGGTCGGCCGCGAAGACCTGGTAGAGCGCGCCGTAGCCCGCCTCCATGCCGGTCAGTTCGTCGGCCGTGAAGTCCGGCGCGGCGACCGCCGGATCGGAAGCGTCCGCCGTCACCTGCACGGTCGCCGACGGCGAGAGGTTGGCGCCGAGGATGGCGAAGGCGCGGATCGCCGTCGCCGCGCCGAAATCCACGAGAACGTGGAAGGCATCCGTCCCGCTCGCCCGCCAGACCCGCGACAGGTGCGGATCGGCGCTGTTCGACCCGGGCAGGGTCGCGACCTCCCGGCTGTAGGTCTTCGCCGCGCTGTCGAAGGCGTTGTCGTGGAGCAGGATCATGCCAGGCACTCCAGGATGGTCTCGTTCCGCGCGCCGTCGAGCGTCAGCCCGATCACCCGCATGGTCCTGCCGCCGTCGAGCCCGTAGCGGCCATAGGTGACGCGCACGGTGTCGTTCAGCCGGAGCCGGTAGCCGAGCGCCTTGACGCGGACCTCGTAGATGAAGCGCGGCACGCCGAACAGGGCCAGCAGGCGGGCCGCCTCGGCCGCCGCGTCGGCCGCCCCGTCGTAGAGCGCCGGCACCAGCGGCGGTTCCGCCGCCAGCGGGCTTGCGGTGCGCACGCTCGCATCCTCCGCCGTCTGCACGCGGGTCTCTTCCGCCAGGAAGGCGCGGCGCTCGTCGGTCACCGCGCCGGCAAGGCCGGAGGTCTGCACTGTCCAGTTCCGCCGGTAGCCGACCCGCCAGCGCCAGACGATGGGGGCGAGTTCGTCCGGCAGGTCGCGGCGCGAGAGGGTGACGATCTCGGTCTCGCCGAAGGCCGCCACGTAGGAGCCGATGTTCGGCGCCTTGAGCACGCCGAGCGAGAAGCGCCGCTGCCGGTCGAAGGTGTAGAAGCCGCCGATCGTGCGGATGATGTCGTCAAGGATCGCCGGGATGGTCCGCGAATCCGGGATGTAGAGGCCGATGGCTGCGTCGTTGTCCGCCTCGACCGCGGTGAAGTCGTCGGGCACGAAATCGTCCGGATCGGTGAGCCCGCCATATTCGACCAGCAGGGCCCGGATGATCGCGCCGGCCGTCACCGGGGCCGATGCCGCGCCGAAGGTCTGGCCGGTGACGTCGCAGGTGATCTCCTGCGCCGGCGAGGCGGCGAGCGTGAATTCCCCGTTCGCGAGATCGAGCGTCGGGACCGATCCGCCGGTGAGCGCGACACCGCCGTCATAGACCGCCGGGATCGCCTCGACCGCGCCGTCGGCGACCTTGTAGACCAGCCCGGCGGCGTCGACCAGGCGGGGCGTCACGTTCCGGCAGATGCCGAGCGCCACCGGCAGCGGCTGGCCCTCGAGGTCGCCGGCCGTGTCGTCGAACAGCGTCTCCTGCAGTGGCCTGTCGAGCGCGATCACCTGGTCCTGGATGGCGAGCTCGACCTCGGTCTCGGTGAAGCGCCAGCCCTCGGCCCGGGCCGACAGGATGGTGCGGAAATCGTCGTAGGCGAAGCCGACGCCGCCGGCCCTGACCGTCACCTCGCGGCCGTCGACCGCCATGTCGGCAAGCCCGTCGAGGCCGCCGTCGAGGTTGATCAGCCGGATCGTGCCGAAGGAGGGCTCCGAGCGGCCGCCGAGCGCGCCGGCCTGGAACATCGATTGCGAGAAGCGGAACGGCGAGGCGAGCCGGCCCTCGTAATGGGTGTTCGCGACCGAGTCCGAAGGCCCGGAGGTGAAGCCCCGCATGGAGTAACGCAACGTCGTCGTCGCGCCGGCCGCGCGGTCCCAGGCGACGATCTCGACCAGGAATTCCAGCGCCGGGGCCGGGTCGGCGATCAGCTGCTCGAACAGCCCCGGCACGTAGAGATAGGCGAACTCCGCGTAGCCGCCCGAGGCGAGCGGCTGGGAGCCGGTCGGATGAAGGCCCAGCATCGGCTCAGGCCCCGAGCGCCCGGCCGGCCGCCGCGAGCTTCGCCTCGAGCGCCGCGAGACGGCGTTCGAGCGCGTCCTGCCGGGCGCCGTCCGTTCGTGCGGAGGCCACCGGTGGCGCGGGCGGCGCGGCGGGCTCGACCCGGCGCGAGCGCGTCACCCTGATGTCGCTGCTGTCCGGGTCGATCTTCAGCGTCTCGCCGGTCTGCGCGACGCTGGAGACGGCGCGGAGTGCCAGCACGATCCGCTTGTACGTCCCGCCTGCCGGGTAGACGAAGGAGCCGATCTCGGTCAGCACCTCGTGGTGGCGGTTGCCGAGGAACAGCGGGTCGGTCGCGGCGTTGGCCGAGCCGCTGACATTCGGCCCGCCGCCCTCGGAGATGTCGATGTATGCCCCGTCGCTGATGTCGCGGTTTTGCGCCAACACGAACTTCGCCGACACATTACAGGGGTGCCCGAGATCGTTGGTCACGCCGATTTGGCCCTCGATGTCGTAATGGTCGCCGGGCTGCGCCCCGGTGATCTTGACCGAGACGACGCCGACCCATTGCCCGGGCCCGACCGTCACCGGGATCGCCCCGACCAGCTCCGGCCGCTTCGTCGTCCGGAACTTGAAGGTCTCGTTGAACGGGCCGAAGCTCGCCTGCAGGTCCTCGTCCTTCGGGAAATCCATCTCAGGCCTCCCAGGTGATGCTGACGCGGCCGCCGGTGAAGGTGATGCCGGAGCCGCGCAAGGTGATGCGTTCGAGGATCCCCGAGGCGATCGCCTTCCGCCCGCCGGCCGAGAAGGCATGCGCCGTGCCCGCCATGCCGTGCGCCGCGCAGATCCAGCGCGCCTCGCCGGCGACCGGGGCGAGCAGGGTGACGACGCCGTTCAGGGTCTCCGCCGTGCCGCCGATCAGGAAGCCGTCGGTCGCGGTGTTGGAGAAGATCTCCGGGCCCGAGCCGTCGTGGCGCATCTTCGCCGCCGCCGAGACATAGCCGGTCGTGTCGACGCCGGCGGACGGGCCGATCTGCACGATCAGCCCGCCCCCGGTATAGGAGACGTCATAGAGGCCGATGGTGATCCGCCGGGCCCAGGACGGGATACTGGTGAACTGGATCGTCGAGGGGCTGCCCGAGATGACATTGGTCGTGCCGCCCGCCATCGGGGTGCGGGGCACGTGGTAGTCGAGCGCCTGCTTCGTGCCGAGCGGCGTCACCCAGCGCGCCGAACTGGCGCCCGCCTCCATCGTCGCCTGGTCGGCGATCGCCGCGCTGGTCTGGACGATCTTCGAGAAGCCGATGGTGCCGTCGGCGATCTTGGCGTTGGTGACCGCGCCCGCGGCGAGGTTGCCGGTGCCGATCTCGCCGGTCAGCGTGCCGCCCGTGATGTCGAGGCTGCCGGTCAGCGCGTTGGCGCCGCCGAGGTCGAACAGGAGCTGCCCGGGCGCGGTCGCGATCACGTCGCGGGTGCCGGCCGGCCAGTCGACCTTCGAGCCGCCGTTCGAGCTTTCAAGCACGGTGTCGCGGCCCAGCTGGTCCGGCGCGGTGAAAGTGCCGACGCCGATCTCGTAGTCCGGCCAGGCGATGATCATGTAGGCGACCGCCGCGCCGTCGGGCACCGCGGCCGCGAAGGTCAGGT
The DNA here is from genome assembly GCF_900172325.1 of Oceanibacterium hippocampi. Taxonomy (GTDB): domain Bacteria; phylum Pseudomonadota; class Alphaproteobacteria; order Sneathiellales; family Sneathiellaceae; genus Oceanibacterium; species Oceanibacterium hippocampi. Next base: position 1,213,815 of record NZ_FWFR01000001.1, read on the forward strand.
AGTCGGTCGGCGCGCCGCCGAGCGTCAGCGTCCCGGTCCCGGTCGTCGTCGAGGTCTCCCGGACCCGGTTGTAAAAGCGGGTAGCCATCAGCCGGCACTCCTCTGCCTCGGGGCCTTGCGTTCGGCGGAATCGGCGATCCGGCCGAGGCCGTCATCGACCACCGCCGTGCCGCGCCGCATCTCGTCGATCTGGCTCGCGCCGACCCGGGCGACGGTCTCAGCGAGGCGGGCATTGTCGGCGCGGAGCGCCGCGATCTCTTCCCGCAAGGCCCGGATTTCCGAAGCCATCTCGTTGAAGGCACCGCCGCGATTGATTGCCGTGAGCGTGCCGACGCCGATATCGTTCACAGCCTCCGGCGTCATCACGAACTCGCCCGGTGTCACCCGCGCGATCACGCTGTCGGTCCCGCCGAAGCCCGGCACGAGCCCGCCGGTGGCAAAGCCGCGAAGGCTGTTCGGGTCGGTCCCGGCACTGGAGAACGCACCGCCCTGCGCGTTGAACAGGGTCGTGCCGCCGCTGGAGCCGTCGCGGATGATCGCCTGAAGGTCGCGGTGGCTCTGCACCAGTTCGTCGGTCGTCGGGATGTCGTCGGGGATGATGTCCTCGCGGGCTTTGGCGTCCCGCTTGGCCGCTGCCTCCGCCGCCTTCTCGTTCGCCGTCTGGTTCCGCGCGTTGATCTGGTCGAGGATGGCCGCGACCTGCTCCTGCACCTTCAGCGTCGCCTCGATCCCGGCGGAAAGGCTTTCGATGCCGACACCCATGCCGGAGAGTTCGGCCAGCTGGTCGCGGAGCAGCCCGGCGTTCGGGCCTTCCGGTTCACTGAGCGCCGCCGCCATGTCGACCAGCAACTGGTTCTGCGCGGCGATCTCATCAAGGAACGCCTGCTGGCTGTCCTTCGACGTGACCGACGAGGTCTGCAGTTCCTCCAGCACCGATTGAACGAGGTCGAAGTCGGACTGGAACGGGGCCGAGGAAGCATTGAAGGCCCGGCTGGCTTCAAGGAAGCTCTGGGCGATATCGGTGAAGCCCGCGAGCGCGTCCACGTCGCCGCCGCGTGCGAGCGCAAGCTGCGTGTCGAACTGGCTGCGCGCCTCCGCCAGCTTCTCGGCAGGGGTGAGCGGCGAGAGGTCGGAGAGCTTGAGCGAATCGGCGAATTCCGCCAGCCCCTCCCGGATGCCGTCAAGCGAGTTCCGGGCGCGCTCCACCTCCTGCGCCAGTGCCTGGTTGGCGAGGATCTCCTCGTTGATCAGGTCGATGGCCTCGCGGCGGGCCAGCTCGACCTCGGCCTCCAGCGGGGCCAGCCGGTCGCGGGCCGGGGCATCGGCGACGAAGCGGATCGGCGAAGCGGCCAGTTCCTCCAGCTGCTCCTTCGTGGCCTGCCGGAGAATGTTCAGGCGGTCGCGGGTCAGCGCCGCCTCGACCTTGACGAGGTCGATCCCGGCCTTCTTCGCGTCCGCGACCAGCTGCTCGAAGGCGGGCTCCAGCGCGTCGATCATGTCCATCAGGGTCGATTCCACCGGGTCGGCCACCTCGTCCTTGAACAGCGACTTGATCTGGAGGAGGCGAAGCCCCTCCTCGATCCCCTCGCGCAACAGCACCGCGATATCCGCGTCATCGACGCCGGAGATCAGCCCGTTCTCGACCGAGTCCACGATGATCCGCTTGAGCGCGTCGTCCAGTTCCCGGAACATCGGGGTTTTCTGGATCGCGTCGCCATTCTCGGAAACGAGGAAGCCGTCAGCCGGGTCAACGCCCTTGATCTGCGTGTCGAATGCCTTCTTGACCGCGTTGAAGCCGATCCGCGCGTCGAAGTCCGGGGCGAACGTCCCGCCGGTCGCATCGGCGAAGCCCTGCAGCACCGCGATCAGCTGCTGGCCGAACTGGTCGGCGACCTCCTGCGGGGCCTTGTCGCGGGTCTGCGCGTCGGTGACCAGAAGCCGCCCGTCCGGGCCGACACCGACCGAGGCGGCGGCGCGGGGGATGGGCTTGTTGCCGGCGACCGAGGAATAACCGAGGAAGGCGAGCGAGGCGATACCGGCCAAGGCTCCGGCACCGGCAAGGAGCGGTGCCGCACCGGCAAGGGGACCGGCCGCGCCGGTCACATAGCCGACATTCGACACGCCGCCGGGAACGGCCGCAACGCCGAGACCGCCAGCCGTAGACGACGCGAAGCCGCCGGCAAGAGAAGTCGCGGTCGCGGGCGCGAACAACCCGCCTGCACCGATTGCGCCGCTGATGTCGAAGGGCTTCGGCAGTATCCCGCCGATGGTTTTGGCGATGTCGAGCGCCCCCGCGTTGCCCGTGGTCCCGCCGCCGAACAGGCTGCCGAGCAAGCCGCCACCGCCGGCGATCTGGCCACCGATCCCGAGTGCGCTCCCGATCCCGCCGAGTACCGGCTGAATGACCATCGCCGCCGCGATCTGGGCAGCGGCCTTCTTCGCGAGATCGACCAGATTGTCGAAGAATTCGTCGAAGCCCTCATCGGCGTCGTCGAGCACGTTGTAAAAGGCGTCGGCCAGCGAGTCCTGGATGTTCCGGGCCAACTGGTCGTAGGCACGGGCAAGGGCTTCGGCGTCGCGCTGCTGGGCTCGGACCTCGGCGGTCAGGCGCTGCTGTTCGGCGGTGAGCGCGCGGATCGCGCGCGCCTCCTCCGGCAGAAGCTCGCGGCCGAGACGCCGGCGCAGGGCCGCCTCATGTTCCAGCATCGGCAGCAGGTCGCCCTGGCCCGCAAGCGTCAGGCGGAGCGCTGCGTTCTGCCGCTCCATCGCCGCCAGGTGACCGTCGAGCGCCTGCCTGGCGGCGGCGGTCTGTCGCGCCAGCGCCGCCTGCGCCGCCTCGGCCCGCGACATCACCGCCGCGGCGTGTTCGCCTTCCCGGCTCGCCGCGGCCATGGCGCGCGCGGTCTCGTCGATGCCGATCGCGCGGTACTCGATGCCGAGGGTCGCGATGTCCGTGATCATGCGGGCCTCGCAGAAAGTTGAATTGGGGGTTGCGGATGGTGGCCGCCTTACGATTTAAGAAGGCGGGCGGAGCGATTGCGGATGCCGGGCGGGGGCGCCGGCCGACCGCGGAACGAACCTGGTGGTGACATGACTTTCTGGACGCTTTCCCTGCGCCTCCTTGCGAGCCTGCTGGTGGTGCCTCTTTTCGTGCTGGCGGGCGCCTTCGCGTTTTCCGCCGTTCCGAACGTCGAACTGGCACCTGGCCTGACCGCCGTGCATGTGCTCTGGCTCTCGGCGCTGCCGGTTCTGGTGACCGGCGTCGCGCTGTTCGCGCTGGCCCGCGGCGTCGAGGCGATGGTCCGCATCGAACGGATCGCGCGCCGCTTCGAGGCCGGCGGACTGGCCCTTCCGGCAACCGCGCCCCGTGCCCCGGCGCCGGCGGAACCTGCGGTCGCACGGAAACCGGTGACGGCGGACAACGACGCCGAGCCCGGACGCGCCGGCCCGACACTCCGGCCGGCCCGCCTGCAGCGCGACGCGCCGGACGACCGGGATGCACGCGACCTTTCCGACGACCGGGATGACCGCGACGACCGGGTCGGACGGCCCCTGCGCACCGAGCGGCCGGAACGCAGCGCGCGGGTCGAGCGCGCCGAACCCCGGCTGATCATCGGCCGCGACGGCGGCTGAGACGCGCCTGGCGCGGCCTATTCCCGCGCCGCCAGCGAAAGCCAGAGCCGGTCGAGGGCGCGGATCGCCCTGACCTCGTGATCGCGGAGCGTGATGCCGGAAAGCGCCGCCCAGGCGGCGATTTCGCCGGCCGAAAGCGGTGCCGGTCCGAAGCCGGTTCCGCCGCGCCCGGCCGACAGATCGAGAAACCAGTCATAGACATGCGCGAGCGCGGCCGGCGGCGGCGCCTGGCCGAGTTCGTCCGGAAGCTGTCCGGTCTGCCGGGCGACCTGCTCCAGGTGGGCGCGCCGGCTCGCCCCGTTCTCCGCCCGTTGCAGCGCGAACTCGCCCTCGGCGAAGGCGAGCAGCGCCGCTAGTGCTCCCCCAGGAAATTGGCCCGCTCGCCGGCGAATTGGAGCGCCTGTTCGCGGATCCAGCTCTGCTCCCGGTAGAGCCGGCGGGCGTTCGCTTCCGTGCAGGCGAGCGCCTCGCCGCCATAGACGATACCCTGCCAGTCGCGTGTGCAATGGGCCAGCAGCTCGATATTCTCCTCCTCGATCTGGGCCGACTTGAGAACCGCGCGGCCGCGCCGCAGCCGGCGGTCCAGGTTGGCCCGCTGCATCGCCTTCCAGCGGCGGGAATCGGCGCCGCAGAGGGTGATCGTGATCGCCCGGCCGTCCTGCACGAGCGGTTCGTCGGTGACCGGATGGCGGAGCGTGAAGGAGGCGCCTTCCCCGGCCGCCGCCTCGATGTCGAGGCTCTGCAGGTCGAGCGGCGCCGGCAAGTCCGGACGGTCTGTTTCGCCGGTCATCAGGCGGCCGTCCGGGTGATCGTGACCTGCGACTGCTCGGCGGCGTCGTAGAGCGCGATGAAGGGCAGCGAGAGCGCCAGCGGACCGGCATTGTCGGCCGGGACCGAGCCGCCGGTATATTTCACGTTCTCGAAGGCGATCGCGTAGGAGCCGCCGGCGCCGGAGAGCGTCAGCGCGATCGCGCTCGGAGTCTCGTCGACGAATTTCGCGAGCAGGGTCTCGTCCTCGAAATAGGCGCTGAGCGTGCCGGTCAGGCGCGAGCGCCCGGGCGTGATCCGGGGCGTCGACGCGGAGCCGATGACGAAGGCCGGGTCGAGGCCGTTCTCCAGCGTGAAGTCGAGCCCGGTGACGATGGCGATGGCGCCGCCGCCCTCGGTCAGCGTGCCCTGGAAGCTGTCGAACGGCTCGTTCGCCGGCGCCGCCGTCACCGAGGCGTCGAGCGGGCTCGCGGCGAGGCTCATCTCCTTGCCGAGGATGCCGAAGGAGCCGGTGACGATCTGGTTCGGCCGGACCGAGAGCGAGAAGCTGCTGACCATCGAGCCGCTGTGCACCGCATATTGCCCGATGTCGGAGAAGCCGCGCTCGATGGTCAGGCTGCGCTCGGTCATGCCGGCCTTCAGCACGTCCGACGACCAGCTGCCGAAGAGTGCCGCCTCGAGCAGCGTGTCGAAGGCGCCGTAGGCGAATTCCACGCCGATCTCGCCGGTCACCCGGCGATTGCCGTGGCGCTGGAAGGCGATCTGGCGGTCGGCGCGGATCTCGTTCGATTCAAGACTGTCCTTGGCCAGCCCGAGCGAGCAGGCGGTGTGGCGCAGCTCCTGCATCGCCGGCGTCTCCGGCGTGACGCCGAAAGTCGCTTCGGCGACATAGGCAAGGGCGTGGCGTGAACCGGCAGCGAAAGCCATCGGCATTCTCCTTCACGGATGTTGCAACGGGAGCGGGCTGTTCAGGGCAGCGGGATGTCGGCCCGCCAGGCGATGTCCACGGGGATCTCGACCCAGTCCGGTTCGGCGATCGCCGGGCCGACCGAGACCTGTTCGACGGTGACGGACAGGCTCTCGAAGGCAAGTCGGTCGCCGCGCCGGAAATGGCCCTTCACGGCGTCGGCAAGGGCCAGCGCCGCGGGCCGCCCGGCATGGGCCGGGGCGAAGACGGAAACCCGGTAGAGACCGCGTTCGCGGTCGGCCGCCGCCGATCCGAGTCCGGCCTGCCGGGCGCCGGCGGGCAGATAATGCGGGCGCACCCAGTCGGTGCCGGGAAGCGGCGCGAAGGCCGCGCCGGGAAAGGCGATCCGCGAGGCCGGGTAGAGCGCGAGCAGCCGGGTCTCCAGCGCTGCCTCGATCCTGCGATGACTCATGTCCGATCCTCCGTCCCGGCGACGATGTCGGCGAATTCGATCACCGTCAGCCGGACCATCGCGGCCGGCGCGCGCGTGCCGCTGCCATGTTCCAGCGCGGCGATATAGGGCGTGCGATTGACGAGATGCAGGGTCTCCCCGGGTCCGGCGCGGTCGATGACATTCTGCCCGGCGGCCAGCGTCGCGGCGCCGTCCCGGTCCGGGCGGCCGCTCTCGCCGACCGGAACGCGGCCCCGGCCCACCAGCCAGTTGCCTCGGGCGCGGCCGCTCGCGACCGGCGTCCGGTCGACCAGGCGGGCAAGCAGGCCGCCCGCGACTTCTCCGTGGCGTCGGGCGATCCCGCCCAGGACCGTATTCTGAAATTGTTTCAGAGTCTGCGCGAAACCGGGCATCAGCCGCGCACCACAAGGCGGTAGAGCGCGCCGGCGCCCGCATCGGCCGGATCGACGAGGCGGATCGCGTAGGTGACGCCGCCGACGATCAGGCGGTCGCCGTTCCGCGGCGCCGTCACGGTCGATTCCAGCCAGGCGATGCGGTCGCCCGGCTCCAGCGTGAGATCGTGGTAGTAGCGGGCGCTCGCGGCGGCGGCGGAATCGAGGAGCACGCGCACCGGGCTGTCGCTCTCGCTCGCCGGCGCGCCCTCGCCCGGGACATGGCCGCCTTGTATGACGCGTCGCAGAATGGCAGCCGGCGCCAGGTCGTCGGCGCTGTCGAAGGCGCGCGCGATCGCCCGCCGCAGGCTCGCGGCGAGGCGTCCCGATCCGGTCATCGCGTCAGGCCCGGTCGAGGCCGCGCGGCACGGTCAGTCCGGCCAGCAGGCGCGAGACGAAGGGGAATTCGCGGCCGCGCTCGATCTCCGCATACTCGGTCTCGATCGGCCCGACCCGCTGGCGGCGGATCGCGCCTTCCGCCGCGGTTGCCGCCTCGACGCTGCCGCCTTCGGCCAGATGCAGCGCCAGTTCGAGGCAGGCCTCGCGAACCTGCACCGGCACGCCGGATAGCAGCCGTCCCTCGGTGTCGAAGGCGCCGGTGCGCGGCCATTTGAGCGCCTGGGTCGGCACCGCGACACAGCCGACGAAGGCGTAGCGGCCGTCGATATAGCGGGTCGCGCGGCGAAGCGCCAGCTCGCGCAGCTCCTCGGCGGCGGCCGCCCAGGCGCTGTTGCCGAGCTCGTCGTGATACTGGCTCGCCTCGGCGGTGGCGACATAGCTGTTGGCGGTCGCGAGGCCGGTGCCGTCTTCGGCGACGAAACTCATGTCTCAGGTCCTCCGGACGATCAGGCGACTGAAATGGCGGCCTTCCGGCGACGGTCGCACGGCGACGACACGCCAGTCGCGGCCCTGGAAGTTGCAGATCATGCCCGCCTCGAAATCGGCGGCGACACGCCGCACGGCAAGGAAATGGCTCGCCCCGTGCGCCCGTTTCTCGGCCTCGGGCAGTTCCCGCATGCTGGCCCAGTCGTCGCCCACGACCGCGCCGTCCTTGATGAAGGCGGTGCGGCTCCGGCGAGGATTGGCGATCGTGACGCTCATCGTTGTCTCACCGTCAGTTGCCAGGTGCGCTGCAGGGTGCGGCCGTCGGAATCGTCGATCGTGATCTCGACCCCGAAGGTCGCCCCTTCGCCGTCGAAGGCGGCGTCGAGCCGGTTCTCGGGCTCGACGCGGAGCCAGATCGTCACGTCGTCGTCGTTGCTGGCGGGCGGATGGGCCGCATCGTCGATCACCACGCCGGCGGTGACCGCCTCGGCCGACAGCGCGACCGTCGCCGAGGCGATGGTGGCGCCGCCGTTGGCGGCGTTCACCGTGCCCCACTGGGCGACATACTCCTTGAACTCGTGCGGATCGAGCGCGTCCGCCCAGGCGACGGCGTCGAGGGGAAGCGCCATCAGGTCGGATCCTTGTCACGGATCGCGAAGGCGGCGATGTCGACCGTGCCCGAGGTGGTGATCGCCTGGCTCGTCTTGGTCGTCACCGGGCCGAGCCTGGAATTGACGCTGTCGACCAGCGCGACATGGTCCCAGTCGCCGTTGACGTCGACGGTCAGGCCGGTCTGCGCGCCGACGGTCAGCATCCGGCCACCGCCGCCGCCGTCGTTGTCGGCGATCGTGTAGTCGCCGCCACCGGCGCCGGTGGCGAGATCGACGGTGCCGAGTCGCTTGCCGTCCGACACGCCCTTGTTGTTCGAGACGTGGCTGTAGGTCGAGGGCTCGCCCTCGCAAAGGACGAGCTTGTCGCAATTGTCGGCGATCGCCTCGAGCTTCGCGTCCTTGACCCAGTCGGGGGAAGATTTCGCCATGATGGTCTCCTCTCAGGCGGCCTGAGCGCCGCGTGATTGCTGGCCGGCGGCGGCCGTGCGGGCTTGCTGCGGGGCCTCCGCCTTGCGGCCGGGCGGTGTCGTGGCGGGCGCGGCGGGCCCGGCCCCGTCGATGGCGACGGCAATCGCCAGACCCGCCGGAAGTCCCTCGACCCGGACGCCGCCCGACGGGTCGTCGAACATGCAGGCGACTTGCGGGTCGTGCGGCGCGCCGCCGACGGTAACGGTGCCCGCGACGATGTCGGCATCCGTGCCGGGGCTGAGGTCGGTGGGCAGGCCGTCGAAGCCGACCGCGCCCTCGGCGGCCCCGATGGCGGCATCGGCGGCCAGATCGCCCGGAAGGCCGGCCGGGACGCGGAAAGCGCCGGACGGCTCGCCTATCGTCGGATCGACCGCGATGGCCTCGGGCGCTCCCGTTCCGCCCAGCGTGCCGCTGGTTGCGTCGATCGTCGGCGCCTCGGACACATCCTCGGGAATCCCGGGAAACGGCAGAAGCGCGCCTGCCGCCATGTCGAAGGCGACGACGCAGGGGGAATCGTCCGCGCTGCCGGAAACGGAGAATCCGGTCATGGCGACATCAACGTCGCCGGCGACCGCGAGTTCCCCGGGCGTGCCGGCGACCCGAAGGCTGGCGGAGACCGGATCGACGGCACAGTCGATGGCATGTCCGTCGGCGGCGCCGGATACGGCGATGCTCGCGCCGGGTTGATCCGCCTCGACAGGGACGGCGAGGTCCGCCGGTTCGCCTTCGACGCCGTCGCCGCCGGGCACATGGGCGCCGATCCAGGCGGGGGTCGTCTGCGCCGTCCCGAAGATGTCGGTCGCGGGCATGCCGATCGTCGTGCCGGCCTGCAGGTCGCCGGTGGCGGTTGCCCGGACGTCGTTTGCCGCGTTCTCGAACTGGTCCGCGAAGACGAGCGAGGTGAGCGAACTGGCGCCGGGCGCCGTCGCGTCGCCGGAGGCGTTGTAGTCGGTGCCCGCCGCCCAGGTGCCGGCGAAGTCCTGCTCGAAACCGAAGGCGACGCAGTTCTTCGCGACCGGCGTCCCGAACTGGCGGCGGATGCCGAGCCCGGCCGGGGCCAGGCCCGAGGGCCGCACGGCGGTGACGTTCGAGATCGAGCCGCCGGAGAAATAGACCGCCGAGCCGTTGCCGTCGTTGTCCAGGATGACGACCGAGCGCTGCATCACCCCGGCGCTGCCGCCGATATCGATCAGGGTCAGGTTGCCCTGGGTGCCGTAGACGATGCACTGGTCGATGCTGGTATGATTCAGCAGGTCCTTGATCACCCGGCCGTTGAAGCCGCCGGAATGGCCGATCATCAGCCGCGAGAGCGTGACGTAGTAGACGTCGATGTCGATGGTGTTCTGGTAGTTGGAAGACTTGTCGACATGGGCGAAGGCGGTATCCCAGTAAAGCGGCGTCGCGGGCCCGGCATCGACGAAGCTCTCGCCGGTTGCCGCCGTGATCCGGATCCGGTTGACCGCGCTTTCGTTGGTCCAGCCGTCGCCGTGGTAGATCCCGACTTCCTCGTCCAGCCCGCCGGGAAACGTCCAGATCTCGAAGTCGATCGGCCCGATGGAGGACAGGTCGCCCGCCTCGGTCGCGAGCGCGGTGTCGAGCGAGGTGTAATCCCCGCCGGACGGCTTAACGCTGACGGAGGGCACGGCCCGTCTCCATCCTGCGGCCCTGCCGGTCGAGTCCGTCCGAGACGGTGACCGCCCGGTCGAGCACCGCCCCGGTCATCAACCGGACGCCGTCGCCGGCATCCTCGGTTCGGGCGAGGTCGAGCCTCGCCTTTCTCCGGCTGTGCGTTTTCAGCTCGTCACCCGGGCCGGGCTCGACGTTCGGGATTTCCCGGCCGTTCCGCACCACGACATAGGCGGGTTCGGCGAGGCTACGGGCGTCCTCGAGGCTGAGATCGATGTCGGGCACGATGACGATCACGGTCTTGCCGTGCCAGTCCCCCGGCCGCCCGCCGCCGGCCCGCCAGGCGGCGAAGCTCTCCCGCCGGCCCCACTGGAAGCCCGTGGGCTCCGCCCGGAGGATCGATCCCCGGCGCAGCAGGGTCGGGTCCCGGTCGTCCGGGCCGGCGGCATAGACCAGCAGTTCAGGCATCGCCCGTGTTACCCGAGCACGCGGACGGCGAGGCGCGGATCCTGGCAACGGGCGCCGGCCAGCAGGTCGAGCGAGACGACGTCCGACTTGGCGTCCTTGTCGTAGTCGTAGACGACGCGGATACCGAGGCCGCGGAAGTTGACGTATTCCGCCATGCCGGCGCCCTTCGGCAGCGACAGGGGGACCACCGCCAGCATGAAGGCGTTCCGGTGGAAGGCGAGATTGGCGACATGGCTGGCGACCAGGCTGACCGAGGTGCCATGGTCGAGCGCCGGCAGCGCCGGGCTCATCGCGACACTGCTCCAGGCGCCGCTGCTGGCGGTCTTGTCGGCGGTGACCACGAAGCTGCCCTCGATGCCGTCGAAGCTCAGCAGGTCGCCCGCCTTGAGCGTCTGGCTGCCCGAACCGCCGTCGATATCGAGACTGGTCGCGCCGGCGGTGACCGCGCCGTTCACGGCGAGCGAGCCGGCGGCGGTGCCGCTCGCGTGGCTCTTCACGTTCTGGCTCATGAAATGGTCGAAGCCCATGAAGCGGCCCATCGAGGCGTCGCGGAGCGCCGAACCCTGGTCGCCACGCTTGTCCGCCTCGGCGAAGCTCGGGATCTGGAACATCGCTTCCTTGCCAGCCGGGTCGAGGACCAGCGCCCGGTTGGACAGCGGCACCCGGGCCTCGTTCAGGCGGCGGTCGATGGCGGCGAGGTCGGCGAGCGAGGCCGGCGGGCTGCCGGCGCTGCCGATGACCGCATGGGTCTCGACATACTTGGAGGCGACATAGGCGTCGACCGCCTCGGCGATGGCGAGGATCGCCGGCTGCAGGAGCTGGCCGGAGAAATCGGCGATGGAAAGCGACATTTCCCGGTCGGAGACCTTGAAGGAGACGTCGAAATGCTTCTCCAGGGTCACCGGGACGGAACTTTCGGTGGCGTCCTGGATGGTCAGCGTGGCGCCGTCATACTCATCGGCGACGAAGGTCGCGGGGCCGCGCACGGTGATCGTGTCGCCGACCCGGGCGCCGGTGAAATCGTCCTGGTGGCCGCGGAACACGAGGTTGCCGAAGACCATGTTGGATTCCAGCAGCATCAGCGCCTCGCGGGCGATGATCGAGGGGGAAAGGATCGAATTGGGCATCAGGCTGGCTCCTGCTCGGATGCGGGTGGGGTTCGTCGGTTCTGGCGGCGTGGAGAAGGGGGCGGCGGGCCCGGGCTATTGCAGACTGCCGTCGCGGCGGCGGCGGACATATTCCTCGGGCGCCAGGTCGCCGGCGGCGGCATAGCTGGTTGCCCGGCCGCCGGTACCGGCGGTGGCATCGGCACCGGCGGCGCCGGATCCGGCGCTCGCCGGCCACCAGTGCGGCGCCGTCTCCTTCTGCTGCTCGATCCACTGCGGAAGCGTCTGGCCGCGGCGCTGGGCCTCGGCATCGCGCGGGCGGACACCGCCGTCGCCGTCGGCCTCGAAGGCCTCGCGGGCGGCGCGCAGCACATCGGCGCGGGCCTCCGGGCGGATCCGGGCAACGCCGACCGCATCGCCGACGGCGCGCTCCAGCGCGTGGCCCGCGAGGGCCGCCTCGCGTTCGCGGAGCGCCTGGTCCATCGTCTCGGCGCGGGCCTGCAACTCGGCCAGGCGCTCGGTCAGAACGGGTTTCTCGGCCGCATCGGCGAGGCGGGCGCGAAGGGTCGCGAGCAGCGACGCGCCGCCTTCTTCCGTTGGCTCGTAAAGCGCGCGAAAGGGTTCGGGCACCGACGCGAGGTCGTCGACCTCGGCCGGAAAATCGAATTCCGGGGCCAAATTCTCTCTCCTTGATGGGACGGGCGGAGGGGCGTCAGCGGCGCGCGGCAGGGGCCGCGTCCGGGTCGGGCCGCCCGATGAGGGCGCTTTCCTCGTCGTGGCCGCGTTCGACCGGGACCAGTTCGTAGCGCTGGAAAAGTTCATGCCGGGTGCGGGAGGATATCGCTCCGGCGCTCCAGGCGTCGACGATCGCCCGGATCACGTCGGCCGAGGCGGCGCTGTCGACGAAGTCGAGGTTGGGGCGATAGCTGACCGCTTCCGGATCGGCGCCGATCCAGCGCGCGGCGTGGCGCAGCGCCTGTTCGATCCCGGCGGCAACGGTGCGGGCAATCGAGATCAGGGTCGCCGACTGGGCGGCATGGCGGAGCCGGAGCGCCTCGCCGGATTCCGCCGCCGCGTGATCGAGCAGCTGGGCGCCTGCCTGCATGGCGCGGGCGAAATCGTCCTCCTGTGCCTGGCGCTGGGCGGCGAGGCCGCTGCCCGAGACCTCGAGGAACTTGGCGTCGGCGCCCTGCGGCAGGTGCCAGATGGTCGAGGCGCCGATCGCCCGCGGCGCGTTCGGGTCGTCGCCGGCGACACCGACGACCACCGGGGTTGCCTGGCTGGTCATGAACAGCGACTGCTCGTAGTCGGCCGAACGGCGATAGAGCGAGAGCGCGGTCTGGGCGAGGCCGAGCAGCGGCACCTCGTCCGGGTCGGCGGTCAGGTCGCGGGCGCCGACAAAGACGAACGGCGCCTCGGTGAGCGCCCTGCCGCCACCGCTCAGCGGCAGTGGCGGCCCGGCCGGGACCGGCGGCGCATCCGGGCTCGGCCGGGTCCAGGTCTCGACGGCGACGCCGTCCGCCTGCCAGATCACCCGCCAGCGTTCGCTGCGCCGGGTCTCGAAGGGGTCGGCCGGATCGCGCCGGGTCTCGCCCTCGTCGAGGACCAGCATGTCGAGCGCGGTCGTGCCGTTCTCGCGTCGCTCGTGCCAGTTGATGATCGCCTCCGCCTTGACGACGTCCTCGCCGGCCATGCAGTCGCGCATCAGCCGCCATTTCGGGGCCGTGGCGAGATAGCGGTCGGCCTTGCTGTCTACGGGCATCGTTCCATCCCCATCGATCCGTTAATAGAGGCCCACGATCGGACCCTGGGCGGCCTGGGTCGCATCCACGAGCGTGGCGAAGGCGCCGGCCGCGGCGTCGACCTGGTCGTCATGGCCGAGCGGAAAGCTTTCCAGCTCGGTCAGCAGCGCCTCGTTCCAGGTGCCGCGGACGAGGGCGACGTTGCCGGCCTCGCACTGGGCCGAGAAGGGCGCGGCGCGGGCGAGCTTGGTGCCCTGTTCCGGCGCGATCCGAAGGACGTGGCCGGCGAGCAGCCGGGCGAAGGCGCGGGCCTGGGCCTTGCCCGCCTGGCCCGGGTCCTGGGGCAGCGACACGGTGACGGCGGGGCCGTCGGCCTGCGCGGTATTGCGGATCGCCTGCTCGACCTGGCCGGGGGTGCCGCGGAAGCGCTCGATATGCTCGACGAAGAAGCGGCCGTCGGCGCTCCGCGCCATGCGGCAGCCGACCGTCCAGTCCGGGTCCCGGCCTTCGCTGGCCAGCGTCGCGGCAAGATCCCAGTGGCGACAGCGCCGGGCCTCCGCCGGGGCGGCGTCGACGATCGGGAAATAGCCGCGCCGGAAATAATGTCCGCCGGCCGGCCGGACCTTCCAGTTGCCGCCGAGCAGGCGCTCGCGCTCCACAAGGTCGAGCGCGTTCAGGTTGGCGAGATAGCCCGGATCGGCGGCGAGCAGCACCGGATTGTCATGCACTGAGGCGGGGATGAAGGTGAGCGACTTCGGCTGACTGTCCGCATGCGCTGCCTTCAACCGTTCCCGGTCGTCGTCGAAGATCAGGTCGCGGCCAGAGCGGATCAGCCAGCGCAACCGGCCGGCCCGCTCGGCGATCGGCCGCCCGCTCCGCTGGTCGATCCACCAGTCGATCAGGCGCGCCACCCAGCTGTCGGCGTCCGGATTGCAGGTCGCCCGCACATAGGGGCGGACGCCGCAGGTCGAGCGGTTGCGCGAAAGCATGTAGAAGAACTGACTCTCGCTGAAATGGGTCAGCTCGTCGAAGCCGATCAGCGGCACCTGGGCGCCCTGCCAGTCGTACTTGCTGCGCTCGTGCTCGAGATGGGCGAAGCCGATCCTCGTGCCGGCCGGGAAGATCCATTCGAGCTGGCTTTCGCGCGGCCGTCCGCCGAGCGCGGCATAGAGCGTCGCCGCCTCGTCCCAGAGCCCGCCCTCGTTCCGGACCTGCTTGGCGTTGCGCCGGAAGATCACCGCGCCGAAACCCTTGCGCGCGATATGGCGGAGCGGCTCGAGGAGCAGGGCGAAGCTCTTGCCGCCGCCCGCGGCGCCGCCGTAGATCGCGATATCCGCCGGCGAGGAGAGGAAGGCTTCCTGCGGTCCGGGCAGGGCCCTAATCGCGCTCATTGTCGGGCAGGTAGAGGGTCACGCCGGCATCGCCGGCGCCGCCCCTGTCGTCGTCATTGGCATCCCCCTGCGCCTGGGTCGCATCGGCGCTGCGCCGGGCGATCAGCCATTTCCGCGTGTCGATGCGCAGTTTGGAGCGTTGCAGGTGCTCGGTGTTCGGCAGCGCGCCGCCCTTGGCGCCCAGGACATAGTCGTCGCCGCCGTCGTCGGCGATTTCGAGGATCTCGTCGGCGAGCCGTTCGGCGTCTGCCGCCCGTGCGCGGCGATAGGCGGCGGCGAACTCCGGCTTCTCGGCCAGCCAGCGCCAGATCGTCGAGCGCGCCGGCATCGCCGGATCGGCGGCAATCCGGCGGAGCGAGATCCCGTCGGCCAGGCGGGCGCAGATCTCGAGCGCGAGCCGACCGTTATAGCGGCCGGACGGGCGGCGCGTCGGTCTGTCGGTCATGGGTGCGGATCACGATTGCCGGTTGCGGGCCGGGTGGTGGGGGCAGGGCTGGAAGCCGTGCGCCGGGCATGAAAAAGCCCCGTCTCGACAGCCTGTCGCGGGGCGGAAGTTTGCATCATAAATTTCAACCATAATGATATACTCTGGCGAAAAAGTCAAGCATTGAATGTGACTTTCGTGCGAAAATGGCGCCCCAGCGTGTCCAGCCCGAGCAACAGGGCACGGGCCTCGGTCACGTCCGTATTGGTGGGGATCTTGGGAAAGAGCCAGCGGGGGCAATGCTGATAGATCACGGTCTCGTCGATGAGGGCCTTGACTTGTCTGCCGGTCGAGACGAGCTCCGCAGCGGCTTCGCGGAATTCGCGCTCGCGCGCTGCCCGCCAGTCGTCCGAGCTTGTCGGTTCCATGGCCTCGAGCGCGCCTGTCGGGATGCGCCGCGTGCCGCGCTCCAGGCGGTCGAAGGATTGCGCGGCGGTGCTGGCGCGGCCGATGGCGATGGAGAACAGCCAGGCATAGCGGCACCCGGCCTGATGCTGGGCATCGCTGATCGCGTCGTTGGCCAGCAGGATCCCCAGCGGATAACTGGTCAGGGCCGGATCGGCGCCCTGCGCAAGCCAGGCGCGCCGGCGCTGGTTCTCTACGGTTCCGCGATCTTCGGCCACAAGTGCGAGCCGGCCGTTGGGTTCGCGCAGACCGCTCTTTCGCGGTCGACCTCGTCGTGCCATCTCTTCCCCTCCGTTGTAGCGTTCCCCTTCGCCTCTCCCGCTTCCCGATTTTCTTGTTCCCGCCCCATTGCCTTCCCGGCCGCCCGGACCGTCCGTTCGACCCCGGCGCCGTTTCGACGAACGGCGCGCCGGGCAGCCGAAAAGACGGTGGGGCGGCGCGCCCGCTCCATGGCGGACGTCCGCCCCACCAGTTCGACGGGGAGGCTCGCCCTTCAGCTGCCGGGAGTTCCGGCAGGCTGCGCCGGCGAGGGGCGCAATGCTGTCGTCGCGATTGACGCTGCCGTTCGGTTCATCCCCCGAGTCCTTGATTCCCGACCAGGCCCGCGGCAGGCGCCGCGGAGCCGTCAGCGACGCCATGCGCTGCCGCCTCCGGTACCTGGCAGCCGGACGCGCTCGTCCGCGATGGCGGCTCGTTCGGGAAGGGCGTTGATTGTTCGGGGGTGCAGTTTGACAGCGTGAATATTAGACAGCATTATGCGGACAATACACCTAATTGTCAACGGTGAATTGACCGCAAACTGAAAGCGGCATGCACAGCCGCGAGAACAGGCAAGATCGCGATGGATTTCGACAAGCTGCAGCGATTGATCGAGCAGAAACTCCGTGCCAGCGGCAAGTCGCAGCGCCGGCTGTCCCAGGAGGCGGGGCTGCACCCGGACGCCGTCCGCAACGTCCTCCGCGGTCGCAAGCCGAGCTATGACCGGCTGGCCCGTATCCTGCGCGCGCTCGATATCGCGGTCGACACGATCGGCGAACCGATCGACCGGCCGCGCGCCGGGGAGTCAATCCAAAAAACCGAACGAAACCACGATAATACAACCTTAATAAATAATTCCTACCGTGCATTCTCGGCCAGAGGGGATGAATCCAGTGGTGTACCCGTCAGGGGCATCCAGGACGCGAAGGGCGGCGGACGTTTCATGTCGGAGAGGCAGTCATTCGAGATCGTCAATCGACCATCGCTGCTGCGCGGCGTCGAGCATTCCTACGCGGTCTATGTCTGTGACGACACCATGGTGCACCGCTTTCTCCCCGGGGAGATCGTTTTCGTCAATCCCTACAAGCCGTTGACCGATGGCTGCTTCGTGGTCATCCAGATGGCCGGGGAGGGGGCCGCCCGCTACCTGATCAAGCAGTATCTCGGCCGCAGCGGGGATGCCCTTCGCCTGCGCCAGCTGAGCCCGCTCGAAGACCTCGTCCTGTCGCGCGAGGCGATCGTCGCTGCGCATCGTATCGTGGCGTCCCAGGAGCACTCCTGACCTCACCCGTCAATTATGTGCGGTGGAAAAACCGCAAACCAGGCCCATATTGCCGGCAGCGCCGATGCTGGCCCGGGAGCAATGACAGGAGAGGTCCGTGCACAACCCCGATTCCGATGATCCGTCCGATCTGAACGCGCTGCAGGCACTGCGGGCGGAACTGCGGCAGGCGGCGATGGCCGTGCTGGAGCTGGGTCTGCGGCGTCCGGCCCTGCGGTCTGCCTGCCGCGAGATCGCGGCCGGACTTGCCGACCTGGACGGTGACTGCGTGGCGCCCGGGATCGCCGCGCGCGAGGCCAGTTGCCGCCGCTGAGCGAGCGTCCGGGGGTTCTCAGTCGGCGACCAGGATGCCGATCTTGCCGACATGCGATTTCGACAGGAAGACTTCCTGCGCCGCGCGCAGCTCGCGCAGCGGATAGGTTCCGGCCAGAACCGGCCGGATCTCGCCCGCCTCGATATAGCCGATCAGGTCGGTGAACACGCCCGACGGCTGGTAGGTACAACCGAACAGTGACAGGTCGCGCAGATAGAGCGTGCGCAGGTCGAGTTCGACGATGGGCCCGGCGATGGCGCCGGCGGTGACGTAGCGCCCGCCGTTGCGGAGCGCGCCGATCAGGTCATTCCAGCGGCGCCCGCCCACGAGGTCGAGCACCACGTCGAAGGTCCGTTCGGGAAAGTCGCCGTCGCGGACCAGGGTCTCGTCCGCGCCGAGCGCGCCGAGTGCGGCGGCCTTCGCGGGCGTGCTCAGGGCCGTGACCCGGGCGCCGCGCCGCTTCGCGAGCTGGATCGCCGCCGAGCCGACGCCGCCCGAGGCGCCGGTGACCAGTACCCGTTCGGCGCCGAGGCCGGCCCGCTGGGTCATGCCCTCGGCGGTGGAAAAGGCGCAGGGAAACGAGGCGAGTTCCACGTCGCTGAGCTCCGAGCGCACCGCGATCGCGTGTTCCGCCGCGACCGTGGTGTATTGCGCGAAGGCCCCGTCCCGTTCCGATCCGAAGGTGATCAGGCGCGGCCCGGAGCCGTCAGAGGCGACAGGCTGCATCGGCCGGACCAGCACGCGCTCGCCGATCCGCGCCGCGGCGACCCCTTCGCCGACCGCGACGACCTCGCCACAGCAATCCGCCCCCTGGACACGCGGGAAGGACAGCGGGGTGCCGGACCAGCCGCCGTCCCCATCGGCGTTCGTTCCGAAGCCGTCGGTCGCGCCGGAGGCCGTGTCGCCGCGCACGCTCTTGGAATACCAGCCGGTGCGGGTGTTCACGTCGGTGTTGTTCAGGGCCGCGGCGCCGACCCGGATCAGCAGTTCGCGCGGCACACCGGCAGGTTGTCGCGCCACGCCAGCTTGTCGAGCCCGCCATGCCCGGTGAGGACAATCCCGTTCATCGTTTCGGGAAGCGTCATCGCGGTCTCCTCCTCGGCAAGACGTCGTTCTGCACATGAATCCCGTCGGGACGGCATGGTTAGCGCGGGAGCCTGCTGCCGCCACATCGCCGGCGCCGGTTCGCCCTTCGGCCGGTTCGCGCGGAGCCCGCAAAGAGGCAAACTGCAGAAAAATCGAGCGTCGCTGTAGCCATTCCGTGTCAAGTTAATATACTTAATGAAGTTTGACGGTGCGTTGCCGACGGCGGAAATGGCGGGAACCCGCCGAATTCGATCTGGCACGGCTGTTGCTTGGACAACAGGCAGACTGTTCTGCCGGCCGGATTCGGGAATGATGCGTATTCGTCAGTCACAGGGATCTTTCAGCGCCGCGCGAGGCGAGATCGGCTCGCGTCCGGGACGCGGTCATCGCCTGCCGGCCGCCCGGCGGCGCCATCGGTCGGTCGGCCGCCGGCCGCGCCCCTGGCAATTCCCGGTCGGCCACAACTGGGCGGTGTGGGAGGATTTCCTCTCCCGTCATGCCGGCGACCTCTGGATGGAGCAGCTCTCGGGCGTCGTCATGCTGGGTCCGATGGACGGCGATCCGCAGCTCAACTGAGCGTCATCCCGCGGGTGGCCCATACCGCTCCGCCGTCCCCGCGGACCCGTTAACCGCGACTTAACGCCCGATCGTCGATGATAGGCCCCTGTCAGGGGCAAGGATCGAGCAGTGTACGGCGCGGAGAAACCGTTCAAGAAGACGATGGCGAAAGTCGAGTGCCAGGTGGTGCTCGCCGACGGTCGGAGCTTCGACGGCCATTTCTTCGCCGGCGCCCAGCAGCGCCTGAGCGACGTGCTGAACGACCAGCGGCCGTTCCTGCCGTTTGCAACCAGCGCGGGCGAGACCCTGCTGATCGCCAAGGCAGCGATCGCCACCGTCACGCCGCAGGAATCGGCGGCCGACGACAAGCCGGCCGCCTATCGCGGCGAGAATCCCTATCTGCTGCTGGCCGTCGACCCGAAGGCCGACCTGGCGACGATCAAGCGGGCCTACCACGACCGTATCCGGGAGCATCACCCCGACCGCCTGAACGGCTTCGGATTGCCGCAGGAATATGTCGACCTCGCCAACCAGAAGCTCTCGGCGATCAACAAGGCCTACAAGGCGATCGTCGCGGAGCGCCAGCACGAGCCCGAGACGGCGTACTGATCCGGTCCTGCCTTCATCACGCCTCTCCCGTCCTGGCCCTCATCCCGTCTCGCGACGGGCTGGGTTGCGAAGCCGACGGGTCGCAAGGCCGCTGCCGCCTGCTATAATGTCCGCGGATGACGCTCGTCCGATGCGTCGCCGGCACCCGTCTCCGCAGGACTGCTCCGATGTCGACCCGACGCATCCCGCCGCTCTACGTGCTCGTCCTCGCGACGATGACCGGGCCGCTGGCACTCAACATCATTGTCCCGTCGATGCCCGGCATGGCGCGCGAGTTCGATGTCGATTTCGAGACGATCCAGTTCACGCTGACCTTCTACCTGATCGGCGTCGCCTTCGGGCAGCTGATCTACGGCCCGCTGTCCGACCGCTTTGGCCGGCGGCCGCTGATCCTGATCGGCGCGGCGCTGTTCACGGCGGCGAGCCTGGTCACCGCCTTCGCCGACAGCGCCAACTGGGTGATCGTCGGGCGCATCGTGCAGGCGCTCGGCGCCTGTTCCGGCATGGTGCTGACGCGCGCCATCGTCCGCGACATCTACAGCCGCGAACGCTCGGCCAGCATGCTCGGCTACATCATGATGGCAATGGCGGTCGCGCCGGCGACGGCGCCCGCGATCGGCGGCTATATCGACGCCTGGGTCGGCTGGCGGGCAAGTTTCGTGCTGGTCGGCGGGCTCGGCCTGGTGGTCTTCGTCGCCTGCCTGACGCAGCTTTCCGAAACCAACCTGAAGCGTAACGAGACCCTCGACCTGCTCGGCCAGTTCCGGAGCTTCGGCAAGCTGCTGCGCTCGCCGGCCTATGTCGGCTATACCGGCTGCGCCGCCTTTACCGTGGGCGCCTTCTTCGCCTTCCTGTCGACCGGGCCCTATTACATCATCGAGGTGCTGGGCGCGGGGTCCGAGCAGTACGGCATCTGGTTCATCATCATCTCGGTCGGCTATATCGCCGGCAACCTGGTGGTCGGGCGCTTCTCGGTCCGCTACGGCGGCGACCGGGTGGTCTTCCTCGGCAGCGCCGCCTCGGTCGTGGGCGGGCTGGCGCTGATCTACGGCGCGGTCGTCGAGACGACGTCGCTGGCGGCGATCTTCCTGCCGATGTGCCTGGTGACCTTCGGCAACGGCTCCAGCCAGCCGATCGCCATCGCCGCGGCGATCAGCGAGGCGCCGCACATGGCGGGTGCCGCCTCGGGCCTCATCGGCTTCTCGCAGATGGTCGTCAGCCTGCTCGTCACCGTGACCATCGGGCAACTTCTCACCGACAGCGCCTGGCCGCTGGTGATCAGCGTTTCCGGCGCCGGCCTGCTTTCCTTCGGCTGCTATTTCTGGGCATATTCGGTGAACAGGAGAAACCGGGGGACGTGATGGGCGAGGGGTCGAATCCATTCCGTACGGCGGGCGCGCTGATCCGCGCCTACGCGGCCGGGGAGACGACGCCAGCGGCTGAACTGGAGATGGCGCTCGATCGCCTCGACCGCTTCGAGCCGACGCTGAACGCCTTCATGGTTGTCGCCCGCGACAGTGCCCGGATGGCCGCCGATTCCGCCACCGCGCGCTGGCGGGCGGGCACGCCGATGGGGCCGCTCGACGGCGTCCCGCTGACCATCAAGGACATCACCGACGTCGCCGGCTGGCCGACCCGCAAGGGCTCGGCGCTGACGCCCGAGACCCCGGCCGAGGCGGACAGCCCGGCAGTGGCCCGGCTGCGCGCCGCCGGCGCCGTCCTGTTCGGCAAGACCACGACGCCGGAATTCGGCTGGAAGGGCATGACCGACGGGCCGCTGTTCGGCACGACCTGCAATCCCTGGGACACGACGCGCACGCCGGGCGGCTCGTCGGGCGGCGCGGCGGCCGCGCTCGCCGCCGGGATTGGCGCCGCCGCCCATGGCACCGACGCGGGCGGCTCGCTCCGCATTCCGGGCAGCTATTGCGGCCTCGTCGGTTTCAAGCCGAGCTTCGGGCGGGTTCCCGACCTGCCCCATGACAGCCCCTTCGACAGCCTCGCGACGGCTGGCGCGATCACCCGCGACGTCGCCGACGCGGCGCTGCTGCTGGATATCCTCGCCGGCACCGACCGGCGCGACTGGCGCACGCTGCCGCGCGAGGCCGCGGATTTCAAAGCCTTCCCGGGGCCGGATGGTCTGAAGGGGATGAAGATCGCCTACGCGCCCGGTCTGGGCGGCGCCGAGCCGGTCGAGGCGGTCACCCAGCTCACCGACGCGGCGGTCGAACGGCTGGCCGACCTCGGCGCCGAGGTGAGCCATGTCGGGCCGGTCTTCGCGCCGCTGGAGCCGCGCTTCCGCGACCTCTGGCTGGCCGGCTTCGGCAGGATCATCGACGCGATCCCGTCCGAACGCCGCGACGAGCTCGACCCGCGCTTCCGCGCGGTCGCCGAGGCGGGCCTCGACATCGATCTCCGCGCCTTCTATCGCGGCTACGCGGAACAGGCCGCGCTCGCCGCCGAGCTTGCCGCCCTCCACGAGCGTTACGCGCTGCTGGTCACCCCGACCATGCCGACCCTGCCGCCGACCGCGGACACGCCCTATGCCAGCCCGGTCTTCGACCGCTGGCGCCATGCCACGCCCTACACGGTGCCGTTCAACCTGACCGGCCAGCCGGCGCTCTCGATGCCCTGCGGGGTCAGCCACGAGGGCCTGCCGGTCGGCCTGCAGATCGCCGGTCCGCGCTTCGCCGAGACCACGATCCTCGCCGCCGCCTCGGCGCTGGAGGCGGCGCTGGCGCTGCCCAGCCCCCACCCGGTGCTGCGGGCCGCTCTCGACCGGATCGGCTGAGAAGGTCATGCGGCCGGCCATGACGCTGGAAGGCATGTTCGCGGCGATGGCGCGGAACAACGCTTGGGCAAACCGGCGCCTGCACGAGGCCTGCCGTGGCCTTCCCGACGGCGCTTTCGGGGCCCCGCGCGGCGGTTTCTTCGGCTCGATCTCGCGGACCCTCAACCATATCCTGATCGTCGACTGGTATTATCTCGACCAGATGAGTGGCGAAGGCCTCGGCTACTGGCTGCGCCAGGACGAGGAGCCGTATCCCCTGCTCGACGACCTGATCGAGGCGCAGCGCGCAGCCGACCGCCGGCTGATCGCCTTCTGCGACGGCCTCGGCCTGGCCGACCTCGCCCGCACGGTGCCGATGGAACGGCCCGGCCGCAAGGCGCCGGACGAACGCATCGGCGACCTGCTCGCCCATCTCTTCCAGCACCAGGTCCATCATCGCGGTCAGGCGCACGGCCTGCTCTCCGATGCCGGGATCACGCCGCCGCAGCTCGACGAATTCTTCCTCGTCGACGACGGCCGGTTCCGTGGCGACGACATGGCCGCACTACGCGATCTCGGCCTCGACTGAATGGCGAACCTTGCCTCGACCGCCCGGCCGCGCGACAATCGGCGCGGGATCCGGCAGCGATGGAGGCCGGAGAGATGATTGCCAATCCGACGGGAACCCGGGCCGTGACGGTGCTGCTCGCACTGCTCGCGCTCACCCTTGGCGGCTGCGCCGAGCGGGACCGTTTCGTCGTCGGCGGGCCGGACGATCCGGTCGTCGGTTTCTGCTACCAGCGGCTCGCCCGCGTCGACTGCGCGACGACGCCGGAGCCCGGGCGCGTTCCCGTCGCGCTCATGTACCGCAGCATGCTGGCGCCGATCTACTGAGCCTCAGGCCGGTGGGTCGGCGAACCAGCGCATGTGATGGGCGGCTTCGGCCGGATCGTAGGCATGGGCAGGCCCGACCGGGCAGGCGAGGCGGGCGAGACAGCCCTGTTCCCGGCAGGCCGCGCCGTCGGCGCTCCGCACATGGGCGAGGCAGAGCCGGGTGTCGTAGCCCGCGTCCGAGATCGCGCCGGCCGGGCAGCTGGTCATGCAGGGCTTCTCCGCGCAACTCGCGCAGGGATGGGCCGCCGGGGGCGATTTCGGCAGCGCGACCGGCCCGGCGAACAGCAAGGCCGCCCGCCAGGCGTGCCAGAGGCCGTATTCGGGATGGATCAGGATCATCAGCGGCGAGGGCTTCAGCCCCTCGGCCAGTGCCGCCCAGCGCTGGAACGGCGCATGCGGCGGGCCGCCGAACGGATAGCGCGCCTCGGCCCCGTGCGCCGCGGCGATCGCGCCGACCACCCTCCGGGTCCAGCGGTCGAGCGGATGGTCGGCCAGTGCAGCTTCCGGCGCGGCCTCGAAATGCCGCCACATCGCGCGGCCGGCATTACCGACCAGCAGCAGCGTCCCGACCAGCCGCCCGTCGCCGAGCGTGAGGCCGTCGAGAGCGTCGGCGTCGAGCGCGCCGCGCAGGATGAGGCCATGTCCCGCCAGCCTGCGGGCGATATCGGTCGCTGTCGTTTCCATGGTGGGGAGGATAGTCCGGCCCGCAGCCCCTCGCCACATCCGCCGTCTCGCGCTATAGAGGGGGCCGGCAAGAACGGACCCTGACGGAGTGGCGTAATGGCGGCGGACGGCATGAAGACCGGTGGTGAACTGCTGGTCGATAATCTTCAACTGCACGGCGTCCAGCGCGCCTTCGGCGTGCCCGGTGAGAGCTATCTTGCGGTCCTCGACGCGCTTCACGACGCGCCCGCGATCGATTTCGTGATCTGCCGCCAGGAAGGCGGCGCGGCGATGATGGCCGAGGCCGACGGCAAGCTGACCGGCGAGCCCGGCATCTGCTTCGTCACGCGCGGCCCCGGCGCCACCAACGCCTCGTCCGGCGTCCATGTGGCGTTCCAGGACTCGACACCGATGATCCTGTTCATCGGCCAGGTGGCGCGCGAGACCCGCGACCGCGAAGCGTTCCAGGAAATCGACTATCGCCGCATGTTCGGCCAGATGGCGAAATGGGTGGCGGAGATCGACGATGCCGCCCGCATTCCCGAGTATCTCGCCCGCGCCTTCCGGACAGCGACGTCTGGCCGCCCCGGCCCGGTCGTGCTGGCCCTGCCGGAGGACATGCTGACCAACCGGGTTCCGGTGCCGTCCGGGCCGGCGATGCAGCCCTACCGGCGGGCGGAAACGGCGCCCGGCGGCGCGGCGATGGAGGCGCTGGCGGAGCGGCTGAAGACCGCGAAGCGGCCGTTCCTGATGCTCGGCGGCGGCACCTGGGACGCCGGGGCGGTGGCCGATATCCGGGCCTTCGCCGAGGCGCAGGCGCTGCCGGTCGGTACCAGCTTCCGCTGCCAGGACCTGTTCGACAACGAGCATCCGAACTATGCCGGCGATATCGGCATCGGCCCCAACCCGGCGCTCGCCGCGCGCGTTCGTGACGCCGACCTGCTGATCGTCGCCGGCGCAAGGCTCGGCGAGATGACGACCGGCGGCTACACCCTCCTAACCCCGCCGGTACCGAAGCAGACGCTGGTCCATATCCATCCGGGGGCGGAGGAACTCGGCCACGTCTACCAGCCGGCGCTCGCGATCCATGCCGACATGCGCGCCTTCGCCGCCGCCGCGCGCGCGCTGCCGGCCGCGAGTGGCGCCAATTCGCGGGCCGAGGCGGTGGCCGAGGCGCATCGCGACTATCTCGACTGGTCCAGCCCGGTGACCTCGGTCGGCCCGGTGCAGATGGCCGAGATCATCGCCGCGCTGGGCGCGGACCTGCCGAAGGACGCGATCTATACCAACGGCGCCGGCAATTACGCGAGCTGGCTGCACCGGTTCCATCGCTATCGCGAGTTCCGCACCGAGCTCGCGCCGACCAGCGGCTCAATGGGTTACGGTCTGCCGGCGGCGGTCGCCGCCAAGCGGCGTTATCCGGACCGCACCGTGGTCGCCTTCGCCGGTGACGGCTGCTTCATGATGACCGGGCAGGAATTCGCGACCGCCGCGCAATATGGCGTCGCCGTCATCGTCATCGTCGTCAACAACGGCATGTACGGTACGATCCGCATGCATCAGGAGCGGGAATACCCGGCGCGGGTCTTCGGCACCGAACTCCGCAATCCGGACTTCGCGGCGCTGGCCCGGGCTTACGGCGGCCATGGCGAGCGGGTCGAGCGGACCGGGGCTTTCGCCGATGCCTTCGCCCGCGCCAGGGCTTCGGGCCGGCCGGCGCTGATCGAGATCGCGCTCGATCCGGAGGCACTGACGCCGAAGGCGACGCTCAGCGAGATCCGCGCCGCCGCCCTTTCCAGCGCGTCCTGAAGGCGTCGCAGCGGATCTGTCCGCAGGCCGGCGCGAGGATGTCGAGGAAACTCTCTGCGACCGCGCGCCAGGAGAAGCCCAGCGCGAAGCGGCGACAGTCCTCCCGCGGGATTTGCAGCGCGCGGCGCGTGGCTTGCGCCAGGTCATCGTCCAGGCAGCCGATCGCGGCCTTGCCGATGACGTCCTTCGGGCCGGAGACCGGATAGGCGGCAACCGGCGTTCCCGCGGCCAGCGCCTCGAGCAGCACGAGGCCGAAGGTGTCGGTCCGGCTCGGGAACACGAACACGTCGGCCGAGGCATAGTGACGGGCGAGTTCGGCGCCGAATTTCGCGCCGGTGAAGATGACGTCCGGATAGCGCCGGCGGAAATGCCCGAGCATCGGCCCGTCGCCGACGACCACCTTCGAGCCCGCGAACGGCATGTCGAGGAACGCCTGGATATTCTTCTCCACCGCGACCCGCCCGACATTGATCGCGATCGGCCGGGGCAGGTCGAAGGCATCCGCCGGCGCCAGCCGGTAGAGTTCCGTATCGACGCCGCGGGAGACGATCCGGAGGTTGTCGAAACCCTGCGCGACGAGCACCTGGCGGACCGATTCCGTCGGCACCATGACATTGCTGGACGGCCCGTGGAACCAGCGCAGGAAGGCGTAGGACCAGGCCAGCGGGATCGGCGCGCGGGCGCGCAGATATTCCGGGAAGCGGGTATGGAAACCGGTCGTGAAATGCAGCCCCTCGCCAACGCAGTAGCGCCGCGCCGCGATGCCGAGCGGCCCCTCGGTGGCAATATGGATGAAGTCGGGATCGGCCGCGGCGATGCGGCGCCCGACGCCGCGCCTGCCGGTCAGGCTGAGCCTGATTTCCGGATAGGTCGGGCAGGGGAGGGTGCGGAAATCGGACGGGGTGATCCGGACGACGTCATGGCCCATCGCCACGAGTTCGTCGCCGATCGCCTGGAGGGTGCGAACGACGCCGTTGACCTGCGGATGCCAGGCATCCGTCACGAGGACGAGGCGCATACGGTCTCGATTGCACGGGTGGCGGGGGCGGCGGCATGCCGCGGCGGGATCGCCCGGATCGACTTCGGATGGCCGTCGGGCATCCATTGCAGGATCTCCAGCCGGCCGTCCAGATGCTCGACCATGGCCGTGCAGCTCTCGACCCAGTCGCCGTCGTTGCAATAGAGGATGCCGTCGATGTCGCGGATTTCGGCATGGTGGATATGGCCGCAGACGACACCGTCGACCTCGCGTTCGCGGGCGACCGCCGCCAGTGCCTCCTCGAACTCGGCGATATACTTGACCGCGTTCTTGACCTTGAGCTTCAGGTAGGCTGACAGCGACCAGTAGGGATAGCCCATGGCCCGCCGGATGCGATTGACCCAGCGATTGAGCACGAGCGCGAGGTTGTAGGCCCAGTCGCCGACAAAGGCGAGCCAGCGCGCATAGAGCACGACGACGTCGAACTGGTCGCCATGCAGGACCAGGAGCTTCCGGCCGTCGGCGGTCTCGTGGACGATATCGCGGGCGATCTCGATGCCGCCGAAGCTGACGCCGCGATAGCCGCGCGCGAACTCGTCGTGGTTGCCGGGAATGAAGATCACCCGGGTACCCTTGCGCGCCTTGCGCAGCAGCTTCTGCACGACGTCGTTGTGGGTTTGCGGCCAGTACCAGGAACGGCGCAGGCGCCAGCCGTCGATGATGTCGCCGACCAGGTAAAGCCGGCTGCTCTCGGTGATGCGGAGGAAGTCGAGCAGCCGCTCGGCCTGGCAGCCGCGGGTGCCGAGATGGATATCCGATATCCAGATCGAACGGTAACGGAACGGCGGAATCTGCGCGGTCATGAAATCGGGTTCTTGCCGTGGATCCGATGAAATTACTTGTTGTCTTGTACGTTCGACCACAAGATCAAGCAAATGAACTTATTGTTGCAATAAAGTATTTAACAGAACCGACATAATACTGTATCGCAAGTGTCATCGACGGATTGAATGTGAAGGAAACGCTTTTCTTTCATTGCGGGTTCCCGATGCCGACCCTGATCATCCACAATCCGACCGCCGGCCGGTCCCGTCGCCGGCGTCTCGATGCCTTCATCGACCGGCTCGGCCGGCTGGGGATGGCGACCAGCCTGCGGCAGACCGGCAAGGCCGGTGACGCGACGATCTTCGCCGCCGGGTCAACGGCGGGGACGGTGGTTGCCGCCGGCGGCGACGGCACCATGAACGAGGTCGCGAACGGCCTGGCGGGATCGGACGCCCGGCTCGCCTTCATGCCGCTCGGCACCGCCAACGTGCTGGCCTGGGAAATCGGCCTCGGGAGCAGTCCCGAACGGGCCGCCGCAGTGGTTGCCGGGGATGTGGAGATCAGCGTCCATGCGGGCCTCGCGAACGGCCGGCGCTTCCTGCTGATGGCCGGCATCGGCTTCGATGCCTGGACGGTGCGGGCGGTCGATCTCCGGCAAAAGCGGCTGCTCGGGCCGCTCGCCTACGTCATCGCCATGGTGCGGGTGCTCCGCCGCTTTCCCTTCCCGGATTACCGGGTCACGGTCGACGGCGTCGCGCATGCCGCCTGCTCGGTGATTGTCTGCCGGGGCCGCTGCTATGGCGGACCGTTCGTGCTGGCGCCGGCGGCCGGACTAGAAGCCGGGCTGCTGCAGGTCCTGCTGTTCGAACGCGGCGGGGTCGGTGCGGTGATCCGCTTCGGGCTGGCGCTGCTGACCGGCCGCATGGCGACGGCGAGCGGGGTCAGGATCATTGCCGGACGCGAGATCCGGATCGAGGGGCCGGCTGGCGATCCGGTGCAGCTCGACGGCGATCTGGCCGGCACCCTGCCGCTCGATATCGCTATCGACGAGCGCCCGCTCCGCCTCGCCGTGCCGGCGCAACGTCCCGCCGGTAACCGGCGCGGTTGACGGCCGTTCGCGGTGAGGGCGGGCGAGGCGAGGGCGCCGACGCGCCTTCTGTATCAGTCTGACTTCATGCCATTCACGGCGGCCGTCGCGCACGCATCGGCGACTTCCTGGCGATATTGTTCGGTCACGTTGTTGACCCAGCCCGCCTTGACGACGAAGTCGTCGCGGGACCAGGTGCTTTCCGCCTTCAGGAGTACGAGCTGGTCCGGCTGCTGTTCGGCGCTGGCGACGCAAAGCGGCATGAAGGCGGCGACGACTGCTGACGCCGCGCTGGCCTCCTGCATCTTCCCGGCCGTTGCACCCGTGACCCAGCCACCCCAGGCGAAGCCGATGGCGATCGCGGCAACCGCGCCACCAGCGGCGCCCCACGCGAGAGGTTTGATCGACTCTTTGATGTTCATCACGAAAATTCCTTCAAGTCCGGTTTCTGAATGAATGGTACGGGCGGTTGTTCGGGAGCGGCGCCGACCCTGGCTTGTCCTGTCGGATCGGCGGTCCGGAGCGGCAATATTGCCCGCATTGAGCCGGTCGCAGATATGCGACGGGCGTCGAAAGTAATGATTGAGATCCTATAAATTAATCTCGATCTACCGGATGACTATAATATAAATATTTACTCAATTCAACAGAAAGTAACAAATGACGATATCATGCAAAATATTTTGCGCTTCTCTGCGTGATTTTTCGAAACCATGCAGAGTCGATCTCCGAATACTATGTTGATATCCTGACCGTCGCCCGACCACGCCCGACGACGCGCGCGCCCCGTCTCGCCCATGGGGTTGACCCAGGGGCGATGGCGGAGAGGGCGCGGCCGGGCGGCAGCGAAAGTTCGGTAACGGATGGACGGCAGGCGGCGGGCGGTCAGACCTGCCAGGTATGGCCGCGCCGGAGCAGCTTGTTGATCGACAGCGGATCGGCCGCCGGGCCGGGCTTGAGCGATTCCTGCACGGCGCCGTCATAGGTCGCCGCCGGATTGCAGTAGATCACGCCCATGGCGACCGGGAACGGCGCCTCCATGACCGCAAGCAGGCCGGCCAGGGTGGCGTTGGTCTCGTCATGGACCTGCAGGTCGGCTTCGGTGATGCCGTCCTCGCCGAGCGTCACCATTTCGAGCGCGAAGGTCCGGGTGTTGAACCGCAGGCCCCGGTCGGCTTTCTCGCCGAAGATGAGCGGTTCGCCGTGACGCAGGTGGATCTGCGCGTTCGTGGCAACCTCCCGGTCGGTGATCGCGCCGAAGACGCCGTCGTTGTAGACGATGCAGTTCTGCAGTATCTCGACGAACGAGGTGCCCTTGTGGGCATGGGCGCGCTTGAACAGGTCTGGCAGGCGCTTCTGGTCCGTATCGACACCGCGGGCGACGAAGCGGGCGCCGGCGCCGAGCGCGAAGCGGGCCGGGGCGACCGGCATGTCGACCGAGCCGCCGGGGGTCGAGGGCGAGCGCGTGCCGACGCGCGAGGTCGGCGAATACTGCCCCTTGGTGAGGCCGTAGATCTCGTTGTTGAACAGCAGGAACTGCACGTCGACATTGCGGCGCAGGAGATGCAGCAGGTGGTTGCCGCCGATCGACAGCGCGTCGCCGTCACCGGAGATCACCCAGACGTCGAGCTCGGGATTGGCCAGCTTGATCCCGGTCGCGAAGGCCGGCGCCCGGCCGTGGATCGTGTGGAAGCCGTAAGTCGACATGTAGTAGGGGAAGCGCGCCGCGCAGCCGATGCCGGAAACGAAGACGAACTTCTCCTTCGGCACGCCGAGGTCGGGCAGCGTGCGCTGCACCGCCTTGAGGATCGCGTAATCGCCGCAACCCGGGCACCAGCGGACTTCCTGATCCGAGGCGAAATCCTTCGCCGTAAGCTGTTCGGTGGAGATGGGCACGTTCATGATGTGCTCCCGAAGACCGCGTTAAACGAGTGCCGAGATCGCGGATTCAAGCTCCGCGATCCGGAAGGGCTGGCCGGTGACCTTGTTGAGCGGCCGGGCCGGCAGGAGATACTCGCTGCGCAGCAGCGTGACCAGCTGGCCGTGGTTCATCTCGGGCACCAGCACGTTGTCGAAGCCGGCGAGCAGCGTGCCGAGATTGCGCGGCAGCGGCCAGATATGGCGCAGATGGATATGGCTGACCTCGACGCCCCGGTTCCGCATGTTGGAGACGGCGCGGCTGATCGGCCCGTAGGTCGAACCCCAGCCGACCACGGCGAGCTTGCCGGACTGCGGTCCGGCATCGACGGTCTGCTCGGGGATGTCGTTGGCGATGCCGGCGATCTTCGCGGCGCGCAGGTCGGTCATCCGCTGGTGATTGGCCGGATCGTAGGAGATATGGCCCGATTCCGATGCCTTTTCGATGCCGCCGATGCGGTGCTCGAGACCCGGCGTGCCGGGAACGGCCCAGTTGCGGGCGAGCGTCGTCTCGTTGCGGTGGAACGGCTGGAAGCCCTCCGGGTCGGTGCGAAACTCGACCGGGAACGGCGCGTAGTCGGCCATGTCGGGGACGGCCCAGGGCTCGGCCGCGTTGGCGATATAACCGTCGGTGAGCAGGATCACCGGGGTCATGTACTTGACCGCCAGGCGGGCCGCCTCGATCGCCGTCTCGAAGCAGTCGCTCGGCGAGCGCGAGGCGATCACGACCAGCGGGGAATCGGCGTTGCGGCCGAACACCGACTGGTAGAGGTCCGACTGCTCGGTCTTCGTCGGCATGCCGGTGGAGGGACCGGCGCGCTGCGAATTGACGATGACGAGCGGCAGCTCGGTGGAGATCGCCAGCCCGATCGCCTCGGTCTTGAGCGCGACGCCCGGACCGGAGGAGGAGGTGACGCCAAGTTCGCCGGCATAGGAGGCGCCGATCGCGGCGCAGACCGCGGCGATCTCGTCCTCGGCCTGGAAGGTGCCGACGCCGTAGTCCTTGAGACCGGCCAGGATATGCAGGATCGACGAGGCCGGGGTGATCGGATAGGAGCCGAAGAACAGCCGGAGCCCGGCCAGCGAGGAGCCGGCGACAAGACCCCAGGCAAGCGACTCCGCACCGGTGACCGTGCGGTAGAGGCCCGGATCCATCTTCGCGGGCGCGATCGAATAGGCGATGTCCTCGCCCAACTCGGCGGTCTCCGCATAGGCGTGGCCGGCATTGAGCGCGGCGGCATTGGCCTCGGCGATGTCCGGACGGCCGGCGAATTTCCGCGCCGCCCAGTCCAGGGTCGGGCCGCGATCGCGGTCGAACAGCCAGTAGACGAAACCGAGAACCCAGAAGTTCTTGCAGCGAAGCGCTTCCTTCTGGCTCAGCCCGAGCGGCTTCACCGCCTCGAGCGTCTGCTTGGAAACGTCGACCTCGATCACCCGGTAGGGCTTCAGCGTGCCGTCCTCGCGCGGATCGCCGTCATAACCCGCCTTCTTCAGGTTGCGGGCATTGAAGGTGCCGATATCGATGATGACCAGCCCGCCCTTCGGCAGGAAGCCGAGATTGACGTAGAGGGCCGCAGGGTTGAGCGCGACCAGGACGTCCGGCTGGTCGCCGGCGGTCTTGATGCCGCGGCTGCCGAAATTGATCTGGAAGGCCGAGACGCCGAAAGTCGTGCCCGTTGGCGCGCGGATTTCGGCCGGGAAATCCGGGAAGGTGGCGAGATCGTTGCCAGCCAGCGCCGTCGTGTCGGCGAAGCGCCCGCCGGTAAGCTGGATACCATCGCCCGAGTCGCCGGCGAAACGGACCACCACGGATTCGACGGCGTGGCGGTGGGGCTCGTTGGCACGGGGCTTGACCGGGGCAAGAACGGTTTCGTTCACGGCTTTTCTCTCACTTCATGGCCCAGACGGGCCGCACGAATGCCCGGGAATCTAGCCGATCCGGGCGCTGCTTCACAACAGGCAGCCGATGCCGTCGTCCAATTCACATACCAGATACGTTATTCAAAACATTCGGCTCTGTTGCGCTGTGTTATGTAGCGGCGGTTGGGCGTTGGTCAACTGCTAGATTGCGATTGCTGCACGGTCCGGAAAAAATCATTCGTACACGAACAATTTATCGCCATTCCGCAAAAGTCAATCGCCCGTCGCTGGCGATCACGTGATTGCCCGTTTCACGGGCGCAACTGGCGGACGAACGCACGCGCGATTCCGGCCGGGCTCAGGCCGCCCGGGCGGTACCATTTCGGCACCCAGTTGAGCGAGCCCAGAAGACCGAGCCGGAGCAGCCGGCGATCCTGTTCCGTGGGCAGGTCGAGATCGTCGATGAGGGCCTCGAACAGCGCCTCGTAGGCGTCGCGCTGGCGCACCAGTTCGCGGCGCAGCTTTTCGGGAAAGGTGCTGAAGTCGATGATCACGATGCGCGCCTCCGCCGCCTGCTGCAGCAACGCCTCGAGATGAGCCGCCGACGCCGCCTCGAGCCGCGCCCACGGTTCCTCGACCTCCGCCACCGCCTGTTCGGCGCGTTCGCGAATGGCCGCGACGCTGGCGCCATGGGCGGCGGCGAACAGGGCTTCCTTGGAGGGGAAGTGGTAGTAGAGCGAGCCGGGCAGCATGCCGACCTCGCGCGCGATGTCGCGCATCGAGGCGTCGCTGTATCCCTTGCTGCTGAACAGCCGCGCCGCCACCGCCATGATTTCCTCGCGCCGCCCGCCGCCGCGCCGCGCGGCTGAAGCCTCGGCGGTTCCGGTCGCCTGCTTCATGTCGGCCAAACGATTGTTTGGCATATTGCGTCCGCCATTGCTTTCTCCGTATTCTGGGCGCCAATACTGCCCTGTCACAGGATGCGAGGGAAGTCCGGATGCCGCTGCAGTTCATACCCGACGACCCGGCGACGCTCGCCGATCCGTTCCCGCTTTTCGCCCGGCTCCGTGACGAGGACCCGGCGCACTGGAGCGAGCGGCTCGACGGCTGGCTGCTCACCCGCTACGACGATTGCCGCCGCGCGACCCTCTCGCCGGACATGTCGGCCGACCGGCTGACGCCTTTCTTCGAGAACCAGCGCCGCGCCGATCCGGGCTCGATCACTGCGCTGATGCAGTATCTCAATCGCTGGATGGTGTTCCGCGACCCGCCGGACCACACCCGGCTGCGTCGCCTGTCGCACCGCGTCTTCACGCCGAGCGCGATCGCGACCGTCATGCCGAACATCGAGGCGATCGTCGCCGAGCTGATCGACGGCATCGTCGAGAAAGGCGAGGCCGACATCATCCGCGACCTCGCCTATCCGCTGCCGGCGACCGTGATCATGGACATGCTGGGGGTCCCGCGCGGCGATCTGGAACAGGTCAAGGTCTGGTCCGACGACATGGCGCTGTTCATCGGCAGCGCCAAGGCGGCCGCGAACAAGTATGCCCGCGCCGAGGACGGCGCCCGGCAGATGGCCGATTATTTCCGCGAGATCATCGCGCTGCGCCGCAAGGCACCCGAGGACGACGTGATCACCCTGCTGGTCGAGGCCAGCGACGGCCGCGACGTGCTGACCGAGGACGAGGTGATCGGGACCGCCATCCTGATGCTGTTCGCGGGCCACGAGACGACCACCAACCTGATCGGCAACGGTATCCTGCGCGGCCTCCAGCATCCGGACGAGTGGGCCCGCTTCAAGGCCGATCCAGGGCTGGACGAGAGCGCGATCGAGGAATTCCTGCGCTATGACGGGCCGAGCGGCGCCGTCGCCCGGGTCGTCGCCCGCGATCACGAGCTGCACGGCAAGACGCTGCGCAAGGGCGACCGGGTTTTCGCGATGGTCAACGCGGCGAACCGCGACCCGCGCCAGTTCGAAGATGCCGACCGGCTCGATGTCGGACGCGCCAACAACCGGCACCTGACCTTCGGGCACGGCATCCACTTCTGTCTCGGTGCGCCGCTGGCGCGTCTCGAGAGCCGGCTGGCGATCCGTGCCGCCGTCGACCGCCTGGCCGACATGGAACTGGTCGAGACCGACTATGAGTGGGTCGACTCGCTGATCCTGCGCGGCGTCAGGTCGCTGCCGGTCCGCTTCCGCCCCGGACAGCCGTCGCGC
This sequence comes from Oceanibacterium hippocampi, assembly GCF_900172325.1. Taxonomy (GTDB): domain Bacteria; phylum Pseudomonadota; class Alphaproteobacteria; order Sneathiellales; family Sneathiellaceae; genus Oceanibacterium; species Oceanibacterium hippocampi. The sequence goes on from NZ_FWFR01000001.1 coordinate 1,248,280, forward strand.
AAGGCCGCCTGACCGCCACCGGGTTGATCGTCACGCCGCCTGTCCGGGGGCGGTCATGCCCGGCCAGGGAAAGCGGCGGACCACGCGGACGGCGGCGGCGACCGTCGGCGAGTGGCGCCGGCCGGAGACGGTGACCAGCTTGATCGTGCGGCTGACCTCGGGTTCGACCAGCACCCGGGTGGCCAGGCCCGGCAGCATCGGCGTGAATTCCGGCATCAGCGAGCAGCCGGCCCCGGCGGCGATCATCGCCTGGATCCATTCCTCGCGTTCGCTCCGGTAAATGGTATCCACCTTGAAGGCGCGCTCGATGCCGTGCTCGTCGAAATGGTCGGAGAATTCGCAATTGCTCCGTTGCAGGTATGCCTCGCCGTCGAGGTCGCGGGACGCGACTGTCGTCTGGCCCTCGAAGCGGTGGCCGGGCGGGAAGGCGACCACGTAGCGTTCGTCGTAGAGTGGGATCGCCGCCAGCCGTTCGGGAATATGCGGCAGGCCGATCAGTGCGATTTCCAGCTCGCCCGCCATCATCTCGTCGACCAGGGCATGGCCCGGCGCCTCCTTGAGGGTCAGCGCCAGACCCGGGATCGTGCGGCGCAATTCCTCGAAGAAGGGGACAAGGCGAACCGGGCCGATCGTGCACATCACGCCGAGGCGGAGGCTCGGCGAGGCGGCGCTGCGGAAACTCTCGGCTTCGGTCTGTGCCGTCTCGATCGCTTCCATCACCTGCTCGATATGGGGTCGCACGCGCCGGCCGAGCTGGGTCAGGTGGGTATTCTTCCGCTCGCGGCTGAACAGGCGGCCGCCGAATTCCTCCTCCAGCTTCTTGATGGCCCGGGTGAGCGACGGCTGCGCGACATGGCAGCGCTCGGCGGCACGGGTGAAATTGAGCGTCTCGCAGACCATCAGGAAGTAGCGGGCCTGGTGGATTTCCATCGGATATTCATCTCTTCGAATATAGCGAGTGACTATCTCATGCGACGATATTAGCTGAAATTTCGCGCCTCGTGCAGTGAATGATGCACAGGAGCTATCGATTCAGGAGCCAATCGGTATTTCAGGTAAATCGCGGGAAAGCCTAGATCCGGAGCATCAGACAATGCCAACCGGAGAACGGACATGTTCAGGAAAGCCACCAGCACACAGCTTCTTCTTCTCGCCGGAATTGCCACCGTCGCCGCTTTCGCCGGCCCTCTCGCGCCGGCCGCCGCTGCCGAACCGACGATCGTCACCCTGACCCAGGTCGCATGCCAGTTCATCGAAAGCGAAGGGGGTCAGGATCGCGACTTCATGAGTGCCAGCAAGGCCGACTGCGAGACCATCAACGCGGCCTCCGGCGCCGAGCGGCTCGCCGCGGCCCGGCCGCTCACGCTGAAGGCCGGCCGCTATGTCTTCCGCGTCACGAACAGGGACGTGCCCTATGAACTCGGCTTCTGGCTGCGCTCCGAGGGATACAGCGCGGCCAACCCGCTGCATCGGCTGACCAAGGTTTCGGTCTCCGGCGGCGGTCTCCTCGAGGGCAGGACCGGTGACTACGAGGTCGAGCTCGAGCCGGGCGAATATGTCTATTCCTGTCCCCTCAACTCGACCCCGGACTATCGCCTGATCGTCGAGGGCTGAACGCCGCAAGCACCCCCGGGGCGTCCGGATCGCGGGGCCGGGATACCCGCGCCGCCTGATCCCTCGCCCCGGCGAAGGAGGATGTCATGAGCAGAACCACCAATGTCGATCTCTGCGTGATCGGTGCCGGCTCGGGCGGTCTGTCCGTCGCCGCCGGCGCCGCCCAGATGGGCGCCCGCGTCGTGCTGATCGAGAAGCACAAGATGGGCGGCGATTGCCTGAATTACGGCTGTGTGCCGTCGAAGGCGCTGCTGGCCGCGGCGCATGCCGCGGAAACGATCCGCCGGTCCGGGCGGTTCGGTGTCAACGGGCATGAGCCGGCAGTCGACTTCGCGGCCGTCAACCGTCACGTTCACGGTGTCATCGCCGGGATCGCCCCGCACGATTCGGTCGAACGTTTCGAGGGACTTGGCGTCGATGTGCGCCAGGGCGCCGGTCGCTTCGTCGGGCCGCGCGAGGTGATGGTCAACGACGAGACGATCCGAGCGAAGTTCACTGTCGTCGCCACCGGGTCGCGGGCCGCGATCCCCGAGATCGCCGGATTGCACGGCGTTCCCTACCTGACCAACGAAACGATCTTCGATCTCGCCACCGCGCCGGAACGGTTGATCGTCCTGGGCGGTGGCCCGATCGGCTGCGAACTGGCCCAGGCGCACCGTCGTCTCGGTGTTGCCGTCACCCTCGTCACCCGCCGTGGCGTATTGCCGAAGGACGACCCGGAATGCGGGAACGTGGTCGCCCGGACACTCGCGGCCGACGGTATCGAACTGGTCCAGCATGCCGAAACGATCTCGGTCGCGCGCTCGGGCAACGGCATCGCCGTCAAGGTCTGCCAGGGTGAGCAGATGCGCCGCCTGGAAGGCTCGCATCTGCTGGTCGCGACCGGTCGGCGGGCCAATGTCGAGGGCCTCGATCTCGACAAGGCAGGGATCGCGACATACCCGGCCGGGATCTCCGTCGATGAGCGCCTGCGCACGTCGAACCGGCGGGTCTTCGCCATCGGCGACGTCACCGGCGGGCCGCAGTTCACCCACATGGCCGGTCACCAGGCCGGCGTCGTGATCCGCAACACGCTGTTCCGGATGCCGGCGAAGGCCGAGAAGACGGCCGTGCCGTGGGTCACCTTCACCGACCCGGAACTGGCCCATGTCGGCCTCGGCGAGGCAGCGGCGCGGGAACGCCACGGCGATCGGGTGACGGTCGTCCGGGTGCCGTTCTCGGAAATCGACCGGGCCCGCGCCGAACGTCGGGACGAGGGCTTCGCCAAGGTCGTCATCGGCAAGGGCGGGCGCATTCTCGGCTGCACCATCGTCGGGGCGCATGCGGGCGAACTGCTTCTCCCCTGGGTCCTGGCGATCGGAAACAAGCTGAAGATCGGCGCGATGGCCGGTGTGATCGCGCCCTATCCGACCCTTGGCGACATCTCCAAGCGCGCCGCCGGCGCCTATTTCACCCCGACCCTGTTTTCGCCCCGCGTCAAGCGGGTCGTCCGCACCCTTCTCGCCTTCGCCTGAAGGCCGGATCCGAACAAAGGAGAGAGACCATGACCGTCACGATCCGGGAAACCGCACCCGCCGCGCCGTCGCGCGGCCGCGCCACACAGTTGAAACGCTGGGCCCCGGTCGCCGGGCTCGCCGCCGTCGGCGGACTCGTCGTCGCCTTCGACCTGCACCAGTATCTGAGTTTCTCCGCCTTGCAGGATCATAACGAGACCCTCCGCGCGCTGGTCGCCGGACACCGCGCCGCGGCCGTTCTTGGCTATATCGCGATCTATGCCGTGGCGACGGCGCTCTCGCTGCCCGGCGGGCTCGTGCTGACGGTCGCCGGGGGCTTCCTGTTCGGACCGGTCCAGGGCACCGCGATCACCGTGGTCGCGGCGACGATCGGCGCCAGCGCGATCTTCCTCGTTGCCCGTTCCGCGCTCGGCGATGCGCTTCGCCGCCGGGCCGGCGGGGCGATCGGACGGATGGCCGAAGGCTTTCGCGACAATGCGCTGAGCTACCTGCTGGTGCTTCGGCTTGTCCCGCTGTTCCCGTTCTTTCTGGTCAACCTGGTGCCGGCCTTCCTCGGCGTGCGCCTCGGCACCTACGTGCTCGGGACCTTCGTCGGGATCATCCCGGGGACCTTCGTCTACACCTCGGTCGGCACCGGCCTCGGCAGCGTCTTCGCCAGCGGCGCCGAGGTGAGCGTCGCCGGCGTCCTGACGCCGGAGGTCATCGTTGCGCTCGCCGGGCTGGCGCTGCTTTCGCTGCTGCCGGTCGTCTACAAGCGTCTGGCCCAGCGCAAGGCCACCTGATCACCGTCTGCCGGTGGTCGCGGTGCGTGAAGGCGGGGGCGGCCGGTTGGCCGCCCCCGTTCATTGCGTCAGCGTGGCGGAAATCGCCGGCCATTTGTCGTCGGCGTCGGCGATGTACCTGCTCCGCTGTTGTTCCCACCGGGCACGGATATTCTGCGAGTAGTTGAGGTAGAGCTTGCCGTCGACGACAGACCAGGCCTCGGGATCGATCTTCGCGGTATAGCCCTGGCTCACCGCGTAGGCGCAATAGCCGCCATATTGCGGGGCGTACTTCTCCGGTTCGGCGATGAACCTGTCGCGGTTGGCGGCGCTCGCGAAACGCCAGGTGGCCCCGCGCCATTCGGCGGTGAAGTCGCGGAGGCCCGCGACCGGCTTGCCCTCAGTGAAATAGGCAACCGGATCGGTCCCGTCGATCGCGGTGCCGAGCAGGGTCCGGTTGATCTGGCTCTCGGCCCGCGCCGGCGAAGCAAGGAGCGTGACGGCGACCAACAGCAGCGTCAGCAGGCTGCATGCCAGGCGTACCGGATCCAAGGCTCGGTTCATCGGGCATGTCCTCCGGTCAGGCGTGTCCTGGATCAAATGTCGTCCGCCCGGGCGTCGAGGCAATACCCGGGCTGATCAGGCCTTCGCGAAACGGTCCCGTGCGCGTTCAGTCGCCGAGCGGGCTGCGGATTTCCTCGAGCCGCCAGCGGGCGAGACCGCTGTAGGGGCCGTTCGGATATTTCTGCAGGTAGCGCTCGATCGCCGAACGGTCCTTGGTGTACTGGATTTCCTGCCACTCGGCCGCTTCGCTCGCGCCGCTCTCGTTGCGGATCGGCGTGCGGGAAAGGGCGTTCGCCGCGACCCACCCGGTATTGCCGTCGGGCAGCCTGACATGCAGCCAGCTGCCGTCCGACGTCCGCCCGATCACCGGCGCCAGCGAGCCGATATCCTGCAGGGTGCCGACGCGGCTGGAGAACAGCTCGGGCCGGGTCCACACGGTCGTGACCGATTTGACATAGAAGGTCTCGGACGGGCTGGCCACGGCCGGAACCGAGGGCGTGTAGGTCGGCGGTGGGGCGACCGAGGGGGCCGGCGGATAGATGGCCGCCATCTGCAGCGCGTCCCGGGCGGCGATCGAGGCGACCAGATCGGGGCGGCGGCTGTCGCCGGGCCGCACCAGATCCTCGATCCGCGGGCCGATCCCGCTCGACCCCTCCAGTTCGGCGGCCGGCTGGCTGGCTGGCTGGGCGGCCGGCTCGGTCGCCTCGGGGCGTGATGCGACGACCTGCAGCGCGTCAGCAACCGGTGCGGCGGCGGGTGCCTCGGCGGGCGCCGGCGCCGGGGTTTCGACTATGGCTGCCGGCGCGGCGGGCGCGGCCGTCTGCAGCGAGGCGATCTTGATGCGTGCCAGTTCGGCGAAAACGCCAGCGGGGAAGCGCGCCAGATAGGCGTTCAGCATGGCCTCGTTGCGGCTGTCCTTGACCGAGTTCCAGAAGGCCATGTCGAGAGCGAGCGACTGGTCGGGCGAGCTCGCGGCTGCGGCAGGCGCCGGCGGCGGCGGTGCGCCGTAGACGGCGACGCGCGGCACGAACAGGAAGTCGCCGCCCTGGTCGTTGGCGAAACGGATGTCGGCATAAAGCGGTGTCTGCGCGGAATTGGTGATCACCGGGCGGCGCAGGCGGCTGTAGAGCTGGTGGCCGTCGAGCACGTCGTCGTTCTTCTCGAGGGTTTCGAGGAGCGCGCGGGCGAATACCGAATGGCCGTCGCCGCCGCCGTCCGCCACCGGCTCGAGTCCGCCGGAGGTGAGCGCCTTGCGGGCCCGCTTGGTGGAAATGCGCCGGAGTTCCGCCTCGCGCTCGGCGCCGGTCGGAATGACGATCGGGGCGTCGCGGGTGAGCGTGCCGGAATAGCAGGAATCCGATACCACGAGGACATGCTTCGCGGACACCGCGCGCAGGGTCGCGGTCACTGTCGCGATGGAAACCCAGTTCGCCTGGCTGTCCTTCTCGGCGTCGATGGGCAGCCAGAAGCCCTGGTCGGCTGCTTCGTCGAGGACCCCATGGCCGGCGTAATAGACGAGCAGGTTGTCCTGCTCGGTCAGCCGTCCGCGCATCTCGTCGAGCGCGCGCACCAGTTCGTAGCGGCTGGGATTGAGCAGCAGGGTCGAGTTGAAGCCGTAACGACGCATCAGCAGGTCATGCACGGCGCTCGCGTCGTTGACCGCCGTTTTCAGGCGCGGCAGATCGCGATAATCGTTGATGCCGATGACGAGCGCCTCGTAGCGTCCGAACTCGATTTCGGCATAGGCCTTGTGCGCCGGGCCGCTCGCCAGAACGGCCACCAGCAGGGCTATGATGGCAATGAACCGCATGACTAACCCCCGTGATCTCAGACTAAACTATGCCGACTCATCGGGGAATCAAAGTGATACTGCGCACAGTCGGGCTGTGGGACCGGCATGACGGGGCATGTCCGTGATGCCGCGGGCGCGCCAACGGCGCGTTGCAGGCCGTTGCCGCTGTCCCTAGGATGGCTGCGCCGCCGGATCTGTTGAGGAGCCGGGTCTTCCGGCGACATGCCATCAGCTTTGGGAGTAAGTGAACAATGGCCCTGGATCAGGAAACCTTCGGGCAGCTTTGCGATACGGTGCGGCGGTTCGTGCGCGAGCGGCTGGTGCCCCTGGAGGAGCGCGTCGAGGAGGAAGACGACGTCCCGCCCGAGGTCATCCGGGAGATGGCCGACCTCGGCCTGTTCGGCATCTCGGTGCCGGAGAGCTACGGCGGCCTCGGGCTCAGCCTGAGCGAGGAGATCGAGGTCATCCGGGAGCTTTGCCAGACCTCGCTCGCCTTCCGTTCGGCGATCGGCACGAATGTCGGGATCGGCTCGCAGGGTCTCGTCATGGACGGGACCGAGGAGCAGCGGGCTCGCTACCTGCCGAAGATCGCGAGCGGCGAGATGGTGATTTCGTTCGCGCTGACCGAGCCGGAGGCGGGTTCGGACGCCGCCTCGCTGCGGACCAGCGCGCGCCGCGACGGCCACGAATATGTCCTGAACGGCAGCAAGCGCTACATCACCAACGCGACGCGCGCCGGGGCCTTCACCGTGATGGCGCGGACCGATCCGGATTCGAAGGGCGCGGGCGGCATTTCGGCGTTCATCGTCGAGGCCGGGACGCCCAGCCTCAGCGTCGGCAAGCCCGACCGCAAGATGGGCCAGCGCGGCACCAAGACCGCCGACGTGATCTTCGAGGATTGCCGGGTGCCGGCGGAGAACCTGATCGGTGGCCGCGAGGGCCAGGGGTTCTACATGGCGATGCGGGTTCTCGACCGCGGCCGGCTGCATCTCTCCTCGGTGGCGATCGGCCAGGCCGAGCGGATGTTGCGCGATACCGTGCGCTACGCGTCCGAGCGGCGCCAGTTCGGCCAGGCGATCGCGGATTTCCAGCTGATCCAGGGCCTGCTCGCCGATTGCCGGACCGAGTTGTTTGCCGCCAGCGCCATGGTTCGCGAGACCGCGCGCCGCTTCGATGGACAGCAGTCGATCACGCTTGACGCGGCCTGCTGCAAGTATTTCGCGACCGAGATGGTCGGACGCGTCGCCGATCGTTGCGTGCAGATTCACGGTGGTGCGGGATACATGGCCGAATATGCGATCGAACGGTTCTATCGCGACGTGCGCCTGCTTCGACTCTACGAGGGAACGTCGCAGGTGCAGCAACTCGTCATCGCGCGAAACCTGATGAAATCGATGGATTAGACTGCCCGTAACATGGCATTGATGACGAACGATCTGGCGGAATTCTGACAACCTGGCTCGGTGTCGGAAGCGGCAACGACAAGGCGCCAGCGCGGAAGGACGGAGCAAAGATGGAAGACGTTGTCTATCTGGAGGACGAGGGATTGCGGGCACAGGTGAGCGAGGACGAGTGGCGCGTCCGGGTCGACCTGGCCGCCTGCTATCGGCTCGTTGCCCATTTCGGCATGGGCGATTTGATCTTCACCCATATCTCGGCCCGCGTGCCCGGCGAGACCGACAGGTTCCTGATCAACCCCTATGGACTGATGTTCGACGAGATCACCGCGTCGAGCCTGGTCAAGGTCGATATGGACGGCGTGCCGCAGCACGAGACCGGCTACGGCGCCAATCCGGCCGGTGTCACGATACACGGCGCCATCGTCGGGGCCCGGCCGGATGTCGGCTGTGTCATCCACACCCATACCCGGGCCGGGATGGCGGTATCCGCCCAGGCGGACGGACTGCTGCCGATCACCCAGCATTCGCTGCGTTTCTACAACCGGATCGCCTATCACGACTACGAGGGGATCGCCGACGATCACGAGGAGCGCCAGCGCCTGGTCGCCGATCTCGGCGACCGCCATTCGATGATCCTCCGCAATCACGGCCTGCTGGTCGCAGGCCGCACGGTGCAGGAGGCGTTCAGCCTGATCTTCTACCTGGAGAAGTCCTGCCAGGCGCAGATCGACGCCCAGTCCGGCGGCGCGAAACTGACCCTGCCGTCTCCCGAGATGGCCGAACATACCGCCCGGCAGTACGATTCCTTCAACAATCCGGGCATGCGCGAATGGCCGGCGCTGATCCGGATGCTGCACCGGAACGGCCACCAGTTCGACACCTAGACTAGGGCGGCTGCCGGTTACGGGTCGCCGTCGTGCGGCCGGCGGTCGCCGACCGGCAGATAGGCGACGAGCCCGCAGGCGACAACGGCGGCCAGCATCCAGAAGACCAGCCGGTAGGCGTCTTCCGGGATCCGTCCGTCGCTCCCGGTATAAGGTCCCAGCACGAAGCCCGCCGCGACCTGCAGGGCCGCGACGCCGACCATCACCGCGATGTTGAGCGTGGTGATCCCGCGCCCGATCAGATACTCGGGATAGAGCGACCGGCCGTGCGCCATGATGACCACGCCGTACGAGCCGACGGCGCCGAGCACCGAGAAGGCGACCGCGATCTGCCAGACCGGAGCATGCGGCAATACCGCCAGCACGACGAACATCAGCAGCGTCGCCACCGCGCCGAAGACGATGATCCATTTTCGCGTGTTGAAGATCCGGTCGAGCCGGCCGTAGATCAGGTTGCCGACGATCATCGCGACGCCCATGGCGAGCAGCACGTTGCCGCGCGCCACCCCGTCGAGGTCGTGCACGTCGGCGAGATAGGGGCCGCCCCAGAGGCCGATGATGGTCAGCAGGCTGCCGTAGCAGACCAGGTTGATGGCGAAGACATGGCGGGTGTCGCGAAAGGCCCAGACATCGCGCAGGCCACGCAGGATCTCGCGCGCATTCTCGCGACGGCGGCTGTGGAAGGGATGTTCCGGCGGCGCGTCCCGGATGCTGGCATAGGCGAAGCCGGAAAAGACCAGCGTCGTCGCGCCGACGGCGAGGAAGACGCCGCGCCAGCCGAGCCAGTCGGCCGCGAAGGCGAGCGGCGTGGTCGCCATCAGGCCGCCGGCGCTGCCGCCCGCGATCACCAGCGAGGCCATGCCGGCATAGCGGTCGCTGGCGAACCAGCGGGCGATGACGAACAGCGACCCGGCCAGCAATCCGGCCGTGCCGACCCCCATCAGCACGCGGCCCACGGTCAGCCCGACCATGCCGTCGGCGCGCGCGAAGACCAGGCAGCCGGCGACGGCGAACAGCATCAGGCCCGACATCGTCCGCCGCGCGCCATAACGGTCCAGCAGGATGCCGGTCGGGATCTGGGTCAGGGCGAAGGTGATGAAGAAGGCGCCGGTCAGGATGCCGAGTGCCTCGGCGTCGAGCGAGAGTTCGCGGATGAAGTCGGGCGCGATCACCGCCACCGACGAGCGGAGAAACTGGCTGATGACATAGACGACGCAGAGGCTGACGATGATCATCGCCGCGCGCTTGTTCATGACTCCCGCCGCATGTGCATCCCCGTGCCTTGTGCAACTCTTCCGCCCTTCTAGCGCATCGATGCCGGCTTCGCCACGCGTCGCGTCCGCGATTCCGCCGGCCGCGCGGCGGGAAAGCGTTTTGCGGCCCGGGCACGACTGTCCGGATCTCACGGTGATTGTCGCCATGGCGCTCCTGCCCTAGCCTCGCCCTGGTACCGGCAGGAAAAAACGGGGAGCAGGGCATGGCACGGTGGAAGAGGCGGCCCGACGGGTCGAACTGGGGCGATTTCGGACCGGACGATCAGCGCGGGCGGCTCAACCTGATCGGCCCGGAACAGGTCCTGAAGGGGGTTCGGGAGGTTCGCGACGGGCGCTCCTTCTGTCTCAGCCTGCCGCTCGACTATCCGGGCGGCAACCTGCTGAACCCCAGGCGCCATCCGCCGGTGCTGAGACCGACCTCGCGCGGCAAGGCGGCGAACTTCAACTACGCGCTGTCGAGCGACGACGGCGAACTGGTCGACGTGATCAGCGACGACCTGGTGATCCTGCACACGCAATATTCGACGCAATGGGACGCGCTTTCCCATGTCGGGCAGGAATTCGACGCGGACGGCGACGGGGTGGCCGAGCGGGTCTATTACAACGGCTTCCGCGCCGGCGAACATGTCGTCGACGATGGCGAGGCGGGCTCGTCCGCCCGCCGGCTCGGGATCGAGAACATGGCGGTGACCGGGGTCCAGGGCCGGGCCGTCATGATCGACCTGTTCGCCGCCTTCGGCCGCGAGCGCAAGCTTGTCGGTTACAAGGACCTGATGGCGGTGATGACGGCCGACGGCGTCACCGTCGAGAAGGGCGACATGGTCTGCCTGCATACTGGCTACGCGGAACTGGTGCTCGAGATGGAACGGCGCCCGGAGCCGGACAAGCTGCATGGCGCCTGTCCGGTGCTGGACGGCCGCGACCCGGGAATCCTCGACTGGGTGAGCGAAAGCGGCCTCGCCGTGCTGATCGCCGACAATTACGCGGTCGAGGCCTATCCGGCGCGCGCCGCCGAGGGCCGGCACGCCTCGCTGCCGCTGCACGAACATTGCCTGTTCAAGCTCGGCATTCACTTGGGCGAGCTCTGGTATCTGAGCGCGCTGGCGCGCTATCTGCGCGACCGCAGCCGCTTCCGCTTCCTGCTGACGGCGCCGCCGCTGCGCCTGCCGGGCGCGGTCGGCTCGCCGGTCACGCCGGTCGCCACGGTATGACGTGCGGCGACGCAGTTGACGTGGCCGCCGTTATCGCCACTTTATGCAGCGCGATGCGCTTGACGCGATTTTTCTGATTTGGCGGGGCCCCCTTGTTCATCCAGGTAGAACAGACGACGACGGCGGACATGCTGCGTTTCCTCCCGGGCCGCAGCGTCCTCGGCTCGGGCCGGGTCCGCTTCGACGACGCGGCGCGCGCCGCGGCCGCCTCGCCGCTCGCCGCGCGCATCTTCGAACTGCCGGACGTCACCGCCGTGGTGCTGGAAAGCGACTCGCTGCTTGTCGGCAAGGCCGAGGGCGAGGGCACCGTCGAATGGCGCCAGCTCAAGCCGATGGTGCTGGCCGCGATCATGGACCATTACCTGACCGGGCTGCCGGTGGTGAACGGTTCGGCGCATTCCGCCGCGCCGGAGGCCGAGGCCGCGGAGCGTCCCGAGGTCGAGCAGGACATCATCGATCTGCTCGAGGCGCGGATCCGCCCCGGCATGGTGCGCAGCGGCGGGGATGTCTCGTTCGTCGCCTTCGAGCCGATGACCGGCACGGTACGCCTGCGGATCACCGCGAGCCGCTTCAGCGAGCCGCTGTTCGCCCTGCAGGTGCGCATCGAGAATACCCTGGTTCATCACATTCCCGAGGTCAGCCGCGTCGCCTGCGAACTGGCCGGCGACGACGCGGACGTCGCGGGCCCTGTCGCGGAGCGCATCCGGGCCCTGCTCGACCAGGAGATCAATCCGGCGATCGCCGCCCATGGCGGCTATATCAGCCTGGTCTCACTGGAGGAGGATGTCGCCTACCTGCGCATGGATGGCGGTTGCCAGGGCTGTGGCATGGCCGACGTGACCCTGCGGGAAGGCGTGGCCGCGCGCATCCGCGAGGCGGTGCCGGAAATCGCCGATGTTCGCGATGTCACCGATCACGGCCAGGGCGCCAATCCCTACTACCAGCCCTGATGCGGCCGATCCGGGCGAGCGGATCTCAGTCGCTGACGGGGATGACCGTGTTGATGACGTAGCCGCGGTCGCCCGGAAACATGCTTTCCGCCTTGCGCGACGCATGATCGAGATCCCGCGCCAGGATCTGGATGAAATGGCTTTTCGCCCAGTCGTCGATCAACTCCCGGTGATGACGTCCGCTCGCAACCAAACGGGCGACCTCGGCGTTGAATACTTGAGCTTCGAACTTTTTCAGTGTCTGTCTCATTGGATTCCTGCCTTTTTTCGCGGCAAGATTGATCCCAAAATGGTTACCACAACGTTTCGACCATGATCAAAATTCGATCGACAATGAATCTGCGGTCACAGACAGTGCCGCCGAGTTGACGCATTCTGTAACTTGAATATACCGGAGTGCATGACCGGTGCCGCGCGGAGGCGGCTACGGCGCCTGTCCGGCAGGCAACTTCAAGAGGTCAATATGAGCGAAGTATCCATGTCCGCCAGCAGCCGTTCCGTGGCCGGCGTCGGGGGCATCGCCCGGGCGGCGCGGATGCTGGGCGCGGCGCTGTTCATTCTGGTCGCCGGCCATGCGGCGGAAGCGCGTTCGGCGGACGACCAGGCCGCCGAGTTCGTCGCCGACCTTGGCCGCGAGGCGATCACGCTGCTGACCGAGCAGGAGCGCTCGACCGACGAGCGCCGCGCCGATTTCGATCGCATCCTGACCAGCTATTTCGATCTCGATTCGATCAGCCGCTTCGTGCTCGGCCGCCATTGGCGGGTCGCCACGGAGGCCCAGCGGGACGAGTTCCGGACGCTGTTCCGGCAGTTCGTCATCAAGGCCTACGCTGAACGGCTCAGCGCCTATTCGGGCGAGGAGTTCACCGTGAAGGGCGCCCGTGACGACAACGGGAAGGGCTATATCGTCGAAAGCCGGATCGAGCGCCAGAACGGCCCGCCGGTGCGCGTCGACTGGCGCCTGCGCGAGCGCGACGAGGGCCTCAGGATCGTCGACGTCGTCGTCGAGGGCGTCTCGATGGCGATTACCCAACGGGCCGATTTCAACGCCGCGATCGCGGCCGAGGGGGGCAAGGTCGACGGCCTGCTCAAGCGCCTGCGGGCGCAGACGTCCGGCTGAGGCCGGCCGGGCGCCCCTATCCCTCGACGATCTCCGGGTCGTTCCGAACCGGGAAATTGACCGAATTGGCGATGAAGCAGAGGTGGTGGGCGTCGCCGTGCAGCGCCTTCGCCTTGTCGTGGTCGGTGCCGGGGGCGACCGTCACGCGCGGGCGGAGGAGCACGTCGGCGAAGCGCAGCGCCCCGTCGAGCATCCGCATCGTGCCTTCGGCCTCGTCGCGATAACCCCGGACCTCGACATTCGCCCGGGCGCAGAGCGCCAGGTAGCTCAGCATGTGGCAGGCCGAAAGCGAGATCAGCAGCATGTCTTCCGGATTGTAGAGCGCCGGGTCGCCGCGGAAATGCGGATCGGCCGAGGCGCGGAAGTCCGGCTTGCCGTCCATCGCGACGCGATACTCCCGCGAATAGCTCCGGTAGTCGCGCACCGGGCCGGCCGCGCCGCCGCTCCAGTCGATCGTCGCGCGATATTCATGCACGTGGTCCCGAACCATCGTCGTCTCCTTCACGGAATGCGCCCCGCTTTCCTTTGCCCAGAAATGCGGAACAGGGCGATCCCGTCAAGGGCGACAGGCGCACAGATGCTTGTCGGCGTTGACGCACATGTCACGGCCCTTTGATCGCGGCACGCCGGATCATGCCGTATGCTGGTGCGGAAAGTCGGACTAGAGTCGGATTGCTTCATGCTGGATGCCACGCTGCGGCGGTTCGTCGATCCGCCGCTCAACCGTATCGGCGCCGGAATTGCCCGCGCCGGCGTTTCCGCGAACGCGGTCACGATCGCCGGATTCCTGATCGGCATGGCGGCGCTGCCGCTGCTCGCCGGGGGGCATTACCTGGCGGCCCTGCTGCTGATTCTGGTGAACCGGATCTTCGACGGACTCGACGGGGCGGTTGCCCGGCAGACCCGGCTCAGCGATTTCGGCGGTTACCTGGATATCGTCTTCGACTTCATCTTCTATTCGGCGGTCGCCTTCGGATTCGCCCTCGGCGACCCGGCGCATGCGCTTCCCGCCCTGTTCCTGGTGTGGAGCTTCGTAGGGACCGGCACGACCTTTCTCGCCTATGCGATCCTGGCCGAGCGCTACAGGATCACCACCGAGATCCGCGGCGCCAAGTCGCTCTACTACCTGGGCGGCCTGACCGAGGGCACCGAGACCATCGTCGCGATGGCGCTGTTCTGCCTGCTGCCGGAGCATTTCCCGCTGCTCGCGCTGATCTTCGGCGCCATGTGCTGGATCACCACCGCGACCCGGGTCGCAGCCGCCTGGATGACATTCGGCCGCAATCCGCCCCGGTTGCCGCGCGACGACGGCCGCTGATCAGCGGCCGAAGCCGGCGAGGTCGGGCAGCCAGGTGGCGATCTGGGGGAAGACCAGGACGATCCCGAGGCCGGCCAGCATCAGCACCGCGTAGGGCAGCGAGCCCTGGATCACCTGGCCCAGCGGGGCCTTGGCGATGCCCTTGATGACGAACAGGTTCATCCCGACCGGCGGGGTGATCAGCGCGAGTTCCAGGTTGATCATCAGCAGGATGCCGTACCAGATCGGGTCGATGCCAAGCTCCAGCATCACCGGGAAGACGATCGGCGTGGTGATCAGGATGATCGAAATCGTCTCCAGGAACATGCCGAGCACGAAGATCAGCGCCATCACGGCGAGCACGAAACCGAGCGGCGTCATGCCGGCGGCGGCGACCTGCTCGACCAGTTCGAGCGGCAGGCGGATGATCGTGACGGCGTGGCCGAAGACCGCGGCGCTGGCCAGGATCATGAACAGCATCGTCGTCGTCCGCACGGTTTCGTAGGCGGTCTCCCAGAGATCGCGCAGGCCGAAGTTGCGATAGATCACCGCGCCGACGAACAGCGCGTAGATCGAGCCGATCGCGGCCGCCTCGGAGGCGGTGAAGACGCCGAGATAGATCCCGCCGAGAACGAGCGGTGGCATGATCAGGGCCCAGATCGCCCGGCGCAGCGAGGACACCAGCGCCCTGGCGCCGGCGAAGGGCTGGCGCTCGATCTCCTTCCGGCGGGCAGCGTTGACCATTGACCAGACGGCGAACAGCAGCGCCATCATGATGCCGGGCAGCATGCCGGCGAGGAACAGCGCGCCAATCGAGGCCTCGGTGACGACGGCATAGAGAATGAGCGGCCCGGACGGGGGGATGAGGATGCCGAGCGTGCCGCCGGCGGCGAGCACGCCGTAGGCGTCCGGTGGCCGGTAGCGAAAGCGCAGCATCTGCGGGATGGCGCTGGAGCCGATGGTCAGCGCGGTGGCGACCGAGGAACCGGAAATCGCCGCGAAGATCGAGCACGACAGGATGGTCGCCACGCCGAGCCCGCCGCGCAGATGGCCGACCATGGCGTTCGCCGCGTCGTAGAGATCGTCGACCACCTTGGAGCGGATCATCACGTGCGCCATGAAGGCGAACATCGGGATCGCCGTCAGCAGCCCGTTGTTGAGCTTGGCGAAGACGGTGTCGGCGACCGAGTTGATATTGCCCTCGGTGAGCAGCATCACGACCATCGAGGCGAGGCCGAGGGCGGCGAAGATCGGCGCGCCGGTGAGCAGCAGCAGGATCAGCCCGCACAGGATCAGTGCCGTCATCATCGCCGGAACGTGTCCATGAACAGCGAGGCGAGGCGGCCGAGCGTGGCGGCGGCGAGCAGCACGGCGCCGGCCAGCAGCACCGATTGCGGGATCCACATCGGCATTTCCAGGTAGCCGGCCGAATACATCTCGAAGCCGTAGGAGAAGCGCACCATCAGCACGGCGCTGTAGATGATCGCGGCGGCGAACAGCAGGACGGCGATCATGCCCCAGATCGTCGCCAGCCGGCGGCCGCCGCCCTTCAGCCGGGCGGTCAGCAGGTCGACGCCGAAATGGTCACCCTTGAGCAGCGCGTCCCCCGCGCCCAGCATCACGATCGCGATCACCGCATAGCCGGCGAACTCGTCCGTCCCGGTGATCGGCGTGCCGAGCAGGTAGCGCATGATCACGCTGTAGCCGACGACGACCAGCGTCACGATGACGAGCAGGGTGGCCAGCGCCGCGCCGCCGAGTGCAAGCAGGCCCACAAGACGCTCGACCGGCGAGGGGGAGACCTCGTCCCCCTCGCCGGCACCAGGCAGTCCGGCCATTCAGTTGCCGATTTTCGCGACCAGCTCGAGCAGCTTGACGCCGTCCTCGCCGGTGGCATCGCCGAAGGACTTGTCGAAGGCCGGCACCATGACCGCCTTCCACGCCGCCATCTCGGCCTCGGTCTGCATGTGCACCTTCATGCCATGCTCGGCGAGCTGGGCCGGTGCGTCTGCGGCCGCTTCCTCGGAGGCGGCGACGGCCCATTCGGCGGCTTTCGCGCCGGCCTCGGCCAGCGCCTTCTTGGCCTTGTCGTCGAGCTTGTCATACCAGGCCGGGTTGACGTAGCCGTGGAAGAACACGCTGAACAGCGGCGTCACCGTCACGTGGTCCTGGACCTCGTAGTATTTCCGCGAATAGGCGGCCGAGACGTCGGTCATGCCGGCGTCGATCACTCCGGTCGAGAGCGCCTGGTAGACCTTCGAGCCGGACATCGCCGACGGGGCCGCGCCCATGGCCACGAGGCCGGCGTCGGCGACCGGGTTCAGGCCGCGGATCTTGACGCCCTTGAAGTCGTCCGGATTGATCAGGCCATGGCCCTTCGAGGTCATCGCCGACATCCGCGTGGTGAACAGCCAGACGACGTTGCGGACGCCCTTGCCGAGCAGCTTCTCCTCGAGGAAGTCCGCCGCCTCGGAGCCCGGCCAGGCGGCCAGCGTCTTCAGGTCCGTGACCGCGAAGGGCTTCAGCGTCACGTTCATCAGCGGCAGCGTCTTGCCCCATTGCGGGTTGATCGAGAAGGCGCATTCGATGTTGCCCTTGGCGACCGAGGCGATGTTCTCCTTCGCCTCCACGAGGCTGCTCGCGCCGAACACCTGGACGTCGATCTCGCCGCCCGACAGGCTTTCGACCTCGGCCGCCCACTGATCGATCACCTTGGCGATATGGTGCTGCGGCGGCAACTGATGGCTGCAGCGCATCTCCTCGGCGGCATTCGCCACCCCGGTGCCCAGCACCAGCGTCGCGGCAAGTACGGCTAGCTTCTTCATGATGTCTCTCCCTTGTGATTGAGCGTCTTCTTGGTTCGTCCGTTGGTCCGATAAGTTTCGGTCAGGCACCCGCCAGTTCCGCCGTCGGCAGTCCGGCGCGGGCCATCGCGCCATGGAGGGTTTCGCCCGGCATCGCGGCGGCGACGATCTCGCGCACCGCGATAAGCCGCTCGATATCAATTCCGGTCTCCAGCCCCTTCGTCTGGCAGAGGAAGGCAAGATCCTCCATGACGATGTTGCCGGTCGCCCGCGGCGCGAAGGGGCAGCCGCCGAGCCCGCCGATCGAGGCGTCGACGATGCGCGCGCCGGCGTCGATCGCGGCCGAGGCGTTGACGAGCCCGAGCCCGCGGGTGTCGTGCAGGTGGATGCCGAGCGGGATGTCGCCGACCAGCGACAGGCTGGCGGCGGTCAGCCGGGAGACCTGGTCCGGTCCGGCGAAGCCGACGGTGTCGGCCAGCGCGATCACGTCGGCGCCGGCCTCGGCGATCATCTCGACCAGGCGCAACACCGCGCCCGGCGCGACCTCGCCGGCGATCGAGCAGCCGAAGGCCATGGCGATGCCGACCGAAACCAGCGGCCGGTGGGCGGCGGCGTCGCGAAGGGCGCCGATCTCGCGCACCGTCGCCAGCGCCTCGGCCATCGTGCGGCGGGCGTTCCGGGTACTGTGCGCCTCGGTCGCGGAGACGACGCAGGCGATCTCCGGCACGCCGCTCGCGATCGCCGCCTCGGCGCCACGGACATTCATGGCGAGCGCGACGCCATGGGCGCCGGGCAGGGCGGCGGTCGCGGCGATCACCTGGCGGACGTCGGCGAATTGCGGGAACTTGGCCTCCGGCAGGAACGAGCCGACCTCGAAATGGCGGATGCCGGCGGCGTATTCGGCCTCGATCCAGGCGCTTTTCGCCGCCGTGTCGGGCCAGTTCTTCGCGAGTTGCAGGCCGTCGCGAAGACCGGCCTCGCGGAGCGTCACCCGGTCGGGCGGATAAATCGTCTCGACAGCGTTCATGGCCGGTTTCCCTGTGCGGCGACGGGCGCCGGGGTCGCGACGAGGGCCTCCTCGCAGCCGATCTCGCGCAGGATCGCCAGGCTGTCGGCGCCGGCGGCGCGAACCTCGGCTGCGGCGGCGAGCGGTTCGCCGTCGATGTCGAGCGGCAGGCCGGGGGCGCGGAACCGGCGGCCGTCCGGCATGGCCGAGGAGATCAGGCCGCCCGGCCGGTTCACGTGCGGGTCCGCATACATGTCGGCGGGGCGGGCGATCGGCGAGTGGGGCAGCCCGGCAGCCTCGAGCGCGGCCGAGAAGGCGCCCGCGTCGAGGGCGCGGATCGCCTCGGCGA
Organism: Oceanibacterium hippocampi; assembly: GCF_900172325.1. Classification (GTDB taxonomy): domain Bacteria; phylum Pseudomonadota; class Alphaproteobacteria; order Sneathiellales; family Sneathiellaceae; genus Oceanibacterium; species Oceanibacterium hippocampi. The sequence goes on from NZ_FWFR01000001.1 coordinate 1,266,820, forward strand.
ACAGCGGCAGGGTGCGTTTTCGCGCATTGATCCGATCCATCGCCGTCTGCAGGCCGGGATCCTCCAGCAGCGCCTCTTGCCCGAGGATCCGGCAGAGTGCCGTCCAGTGCCCGGCGGTCACCGCGCCGACGAAGATCTGCGTGCCGTCGCGGGTCTCGAAGATATCATAGACCGGCCACGAGAAGTCACGCTCCGGCATCGGCGGCGCGATCGTTCCCTCGAGTTCGTATTGCAGCATGTGCTGGGCGACCAGCAACAGGCAGTTCTCGAACAGGCCGACGCGGATCTGGCGGCCCGCGCCGCTCTTCTGCCGGTCCATCAGCGCGGCGACGATGCCGAGCGCGCCGAACAGCCCGCCCATGATGTCGTTGGCCGACGAACCGACGCGCAGCGGCCGCCCGGTCGGCCCGGTCATGTAGGCGAGGCCGGTCATCATCTGCACGACCTCGTCCATCGCCGTGCGGTCCTTGTAGGGCCCGTTCAGGAAGCCCTTGTGCGAGACCGTGATGAGCGACGGATAGCGGGCGCGCAGCGCCTCGGGCGCGATCCCCATGCGTTCGAGCGAGGCATCGCGGAAATTCTCGATGAAGACGTCGGCGGTGGCGAGCAGGGCATGCAGCGCCTTCTGCCCGGTCTCGCTCTTGAGGTCGAGCTGCAGCGAGCGCTTGCCCCGGTTGAACAGCGGATAGAACCCGACGCCCATGCCCGTCAGTTCGCGCGTGCGGTCGCCTTCCGGCGGTTCGACCTTGATCACCTCGGCGCCCATCTGCGCCAGGATCATGCCGCAGGACGGGCCCATGATCATGTGGCTCATTTCGACGACGCGAATGCCGGACAGCGAGGAGAAGGTCATGACACCTCGAAAAGCTTCGGAGAGACCGATGTTAGTCCCGTCTCGTCGTTCGGAAAAATGCATATTTTTGATCGCTTCGTTCTGGTTTATGTATGGCAAATGGACATTCGCCAGCTCCGCTATTTCACCGCGATCTTCGAGCAGCGGAATCTCTCGCACGCCGCGAGCCTGTGCGGCGTGGCGCAGTCGGCCCTCAGCCATCACCTGGGGCAGCTCGAAAGCGAGCTCGGCGTCGCCCTGTTCCGCCGCCAGGCCCGGGGAATGGAGCCGACGGCCGCGGGCGTTCGCCTGCATGACCACGCCAAGCGCCTGCTCCGCGACCTGGCGCTGGCCGAGCAGGACCTGAAGTCCCATCGCGACGAGGTCGCCGGCGAGGTCGTCCTCGGCCTCAGCTTCTCGGCCATCGAGGGCGTCGCGGTGCCGCTGATGCGGGCGATGATCGCCGAATATCCGAAGGTCCGGCTGTCGCTCTTCGAGAGCCTGTCGATGACCGCCTTCGAGAATCTGCTGGGCGGCGCGGTCGACCTAGCGCTCGCCTACAACCCGCCGGTCGACCAGCGGGTGACGGCCTTGCCGCTGCTCGAGGAGGAGCTGTTCTGCATCGGCCATGCCGACCTGATCGGCGACAGCGGGGCGCCGATCAGCTTCGAGGATTTCGCCGCCCTGCCGCAGATCCTGCTCCATCTCGGTCTCGCCGCGCGGGCCCAGATCGACCGCCCGGCGCTGCTCCAGCAGCTGCGCGGCAGCGCCATCATGGAACTCAACTCGGTCAACGCGCTGCGCAAGGCGCTGGTCGAGGGGATCGGCTGCGTGATCGCGCCGCGCATCACGGTGCGCGACCTGCTGCGGACCGGCGTGCTGCAGGAACGTCCGATCGGCGGGCCGACCCTGACCCGGCGGCTGATGCTGCTGCGGCTGGCCGGCCGGCCGCCGACGATCCTGATCGAGGCGACCCAGGCCCTGCTGCGGCGGCTGATCCGGGCCGAGGTCGAGAGCGGCGCCTGGCATGCCCGCCTGATCGACGCCTGAGCGTCGCCGGGCCGGCGGCTACCTGCCGCCCCGATCCGGCGCGGTATTGGCCGCTCGCCGGTACCAGCTCGCCAGGTCGCGCTCGAGGATATGCCGGATCTCGGGCGAGAGCGCGTTGACCCAGTCGCGGAATCCGCGCTTCAGGTCGGCGGCGGAAAGCTCGGTATCGTGCGCGGCGACCAGCAGGTCGAGATATTCCTCGACGCTGTCGCAACCGACATCGTTGTCCTTCGGATCGAAGGCGGCGAGTTTCTCGCGAACGGGTTTCAGGCCGCGCACCGCATGCGCGACGATCTCCTCCTCCAGGTCGAAGCCGCCCCAGCCGAACCACCAGGCAGTGCTGCTCTCGGCCCCGAGGTCCCAGGCATAGTAGGCCTCCGCCTCGACGTCCCGGCCGGCAGCCCGGGCGGCGCGCTCCAGCGCCGCGGCGCTGCTCGTCACCGGCAGGCTGACCTCCGCGACCTTGAAATAGGCGATGCCGTCCTGTTCCCAGGTGCGGATCGCCCGGTCCGGATCGAACCGTCCGCCGTCGCGGACCTTGTCGCGCGGCGCGCCGCGCAATGGCTTCTTCATGTCGTCTCTCGTCCCTGCAGCCTGTCGATCGCCCGCCGTTCGGCCTTGGTCGGCCGGCCGGCGCCCGCATCCCGGCTCGGCACCTCCGGCATGGCATCGCTCGACGCCGCCTTCGGCGCGGGCGGCGCCAGATCCTCGTACAATGTCTGCGCCTCGGTGGCCGGCCCGCGCCGGCTGCCGAGCGCAACGATCTTCACGGTGCGAATATGCGGCCCTTGCGGGAAGGTCAAGACATCACCGGGGCGGACGCCGGTCGCCGACTTGGTCACCACCACGCGGTTGAGGCGGAGCTTGCGCCCCTCGACCATCTTCGCGGCGAGGCTCCGGCTCTTGAAGAAGCGGGCGAACCAGAGCCAGCGGTCGATGCGGAGCGCCTGCTCGCTCAATCGTCGCCTCCGCGCTGCAGCACGGCGAGCTCGGCGAAAGGCGAATCGGCGCGTGGCCTGGCCGGGCGCGTCGATGGCCGCCTCGCCGGGCGCTTGCCGTTACCGGAGGCGCCGCCGCTTCGCTTCTTCGCGGACGGCTGCCGCTTGCCGCGCTCGCGGGGGGGCTCGAAGCGTCCGTCATCGAGCACGCGGTAGCGGAGCGCCTTCAGGATGGCGGTGAAATCCTCCGCATCCGTGCCGGTGAGCGCCAGCATCTCCGGGCTCGGCGCGAAGGCGCCGTCGTGTCCGGCCCGGGCGAGCAGGCCGAGCAGGCGTTCGTGAATGTCGATGCGGAGCGCCATGCGTCCAAGCCGGTGAAAGCCCACGGCGCCGGCGAAGCCGTCCGGCCAGTCGCCGACTGCGCTCGCGGAGACCCGCCCGGGCAGGGGCGGGGCGGGGATCTCGGTGCGCTCGCCGGCGATCCGCCAGAGCGTGAGGCGGAGCGCCGTCGCCTCCGGCCGGAGCAGGGCCGGCATGAAGACATAGTCGCGGCCGAGCCGGATGCCGGCGCCGCGCAGCCGGCCGTAGTCGCTGTCGGCAAAGGCGCGGATCTGGGCGATCACGTCGCTTCGCGGCACGATCCCGAGACCTTCGCGCAGCTGGAAGGCAAGGCCGCGGGCCGCCCCGGTCAGCGTCGACCCGGCGAGCCGGGCGAGCGGGCGGAGGACCGTCTCGACGCGGTGCCCGAGCCAGCTCTGCAGACGCTCGCGAAGCTGGCGCCGGGCGGGTTCGCCGAGCAGTTCGTCGTCGGCAAGCCGGAGTTCCGGCCGCAACGCCTCGGCGCCCGCGTGAAGGCGGGCGATCGTCGCCTCCTGCCAGACGATCCGCCCCCGGAGGTCGAGGCTGAAGGCGTCGTCCGCTTCGCCCGTGAGCAGGGTCGCGCGGGCATCGAGCGCCTCGCGGGCGGCGGCGATCGCGGCGCGCCGGACACCGCGCGCCGAGGGGTCGCCGAGCGTTCCGTCGGGGCGGAAGGCCAGGCCCTCGATCTCGCCCACGTAATGGCCGCCGACCAGTATGCTGCCCGCGTCGTTGACCACGGCCGGCGGTTCGCTCTTGTCGCGAAGCTGGCGGGCGAGCACGGTGGTGCGCCGGTCGACGAACTGGTGCGTCAGGCGCTGGTGCAGGGCGTCGGAGAGCGTGTCCTCGATCTCGCGCGCCTTCTCCTGCCAGTGCCGCGGGTCGGCGGTCCATTCGCGGACATGGGAGATATAGGTCCAGGTACGGGTGTGCGCGATCCGCGTCGCCAGCGTGTCGATATCGCCGTCGGTGCGGCGCAGCGCGTCGAGTTGCGCCGCCACCCAGTCGCCGGGCAGGACGGCCGGCCCGCTCGTCAGGTGGCCGTAGATCCGGCGCAGGAGCGTGACATGCGCCTCGTGCATCGACTTCCGGAAGTCGGGGATCTGGCAGACCTGCCAGAGCAGGCGGATCTCGTTCTGCCGGCGGGCGATGTCGCGCACCGCCGGGTCATTGAGCAGGCTCTTCAGGCTGGCATGGTCCTCGGCCCAGCGCGGGCGGATGAGGAAGCGCTGTGGCGGCGCAACCTCGAGACTGCGCACGAGATCGCGGGTGGTCGCGAAGGAGAGCGCCGTGTTGCGCCAGTAAAGCTGCTTCAGCGGCTCGAACTGGTGATTGACGAGGATGTCGACGAGTTCCTCGTCGAGGTCTCCGACGTCGGTCGTGGTGCCGAAACTGCCGTCGTTCAGGTGCCGTCCGGCGCGGCCGGCGATCTGGCCGATCTCGGCCGGCGACAGGGGCCGGCGGCGCTGGCCGTCGAACTTGCTCAGATGGGCGAAGGCGACATGGTCGATATCCATGTTGAGGCCCATGCCGATGGCGTCGGTGGCGACGATGTAGTCGACCTCGCCGGACTGGAACAGCTCGACCTGGGCGTTCCGGGTGCGCGGCGACAGCGCCCCCATGACGACCGCGGCGCCGCCCTTCTGACGGCGCAGCAATTCGGCGATGGCATAGACATCGGCCGCCGAGAAGGCGACCGCGGCCGAGCGGCGCGGCAGGCGGGACAGCTTCTTCGGCCCCACGTAGGTCAGCTTCGAGAGTCTCGGCCGGCCCTGGATCTCCGCGTCCGGGACCAGACGTCTGAGCAGCGGCGCGATGGTGTCGGCGCCGAGCAGCATGGTTTCCTGGCGTCCGCGGGCATGCAGGATGCGGTCGGTGAAGACATGGCCCCGTTCCGGGTCGGCGGCGAGTTGGACCTCGTCGATGGCGACGAAATCGAAATCCCGGTCGAGCGGCATCGCCTCGACCGTGCAGACGAAATAGGCGGGCCGGGGCGGCACGATCTTCTCTTCCCCGGTGATCAGCGCCACCTGGGTCGGGCCGCGCCGGGCGACGATGCGGTCATAGACCTCGCGTGCGAGCAGGCGGAGCGGCAGCCCGATCACGCCTTCCGCATGGCCGAGCATGCGCTCGATCGCGTGATGCGTCTTGCCGGTATTGGTCGGCCCGAGCAGGGCGACGATCCGGCCGGGCCCGGCTACTCTCTGCGAACTGTCCATTCCGCCTCTGAAGATCGTCGCGGCGGGCCCGGAAGGCAAGATCCGAGGTCAGTCGAGGAGAAATCCGTCGCCGAGCGGATCGTCCGGTTCGACCACGAAGCGGGCTGTTCCCGAATGATGGGCCCGCCCGGCGACCCGGACGACGACGGCCCGGTGCGGCCCGGCCCGGGTCTCGCGCACCGCCTCGCCCTCGAAGATCGCGCCGGTGACGCTCCGGAAGCGGCGGACCTCGCCGAGCCCGATCTCGCGGCGGGCGAAGGCGAGGGCGATCCGTGCCGTGACCCCGGACCCGGTCGGCGAGCGGTCGACCTGGCGGCCGGCGAAGACGCAGATGTTGCAGCTCGGATCCGGCCCGGCGCCGTCGGTCCCGTCGGTCAGGATGGTGCCGTAGAGAAAGCCGAGATCCTCCTCGTCCGGATGGCGGAGCGGCAGCGCGGTGGCGGCCCGCGAAATCGTCTCGCCCGCATCGGTCAGCCGGGCAACCGGACTCGTTCCGATATCGAGACCGATCTCGCCAGCGGCGAGCACCGCGTAGAAGGCGCCGCCATAGCCGATGTCGAGCGTGACCGGGCCCCAGTCACGGGTCTCGACGAGCTTGCCGAGATGGGACGCGAAGGCCGGCACGCTCTCGAAGGAAACCGCGCCGGGGCGGCCGTTCTCCATCGCCACCTCGGTTCGGACCAGGCCGCAGGGGCACTGGATGGCGACCGCCGTTCGCTCGGTTCCGGCCTTCACCAGGCCGCGCTCGATGGCCCAGCGGGCGAGCGCGATGACCGCGTGCCCGCACATCGTCGAGTAACCCTCGTTATGGATGAAGAGCACAGCGAGATCGGCTTTCGGATGGTCCGGCGTCACCGGGATCGCGCCGTACATGTCGCGATGGCCGCGCGGCTCGTGCATCAGGAGCCGCCGGTAGCGGTCCAGATGGTCGCGGGTGTAGCGCCGCTTGTCGAGAATCGTCCGGCCCTCGATCGGCGGCAGCCCGCCGGTGACGATGCGGACCGGCTCGCCGCCCGTGTGCATCTCGTCGGTGGTGATCTCGATCATCGCGCCGCCCTCCGCATGGCGTTTCGCCCTCCCTTGCGCAATAATCGAGGGCCGGGACCGTGGCAAGGCCCGGCAGGGTTCGCCAGCCCGCCGCACGTCTCCTCTGGTGACCCCCGCGATGCGGCGGCATCGGGCCGGATAGGGCTTGACGGGCGGGGCCGAAGCGCCTAGAAGCACCTCTCGCATCGGGGCCTTCGGGTCCCGCGTCCCGTTTTTCTGCCTGTGATGGACATCATGGCCCGTAGCTGCGATCTGACCGGTAAAGGCGTTATGACTGGCAACAATGTCAGCCACGCCAACAATCGTTCCCGCCGTCGCTTCCTGCCGAACGTGCGCCGGATGAAGCTCAATTCCGATATTCTCGGGCGGATGATCTCGCTCAAGGTTTCGGCCCGTGCGCTTCGTTCCGTCGAGCACAACGGCGGTCTCGACCAGTTCCTCCTGAAAGCCAAGAACGAGCAGCTTTCGGACGGCGCCCTGAAGGTGAAGCGGGCGATCAAGAAGATTGTCGAGGCACGCGACGCGGCCTGACGCGCGCCGCTGCCAGCGACCGATACCAGACGCCGCCGGAACTTCCGGCGGCGTTTTCTTTTGTCCGCTCGCCGTTCGGAAAGCCTACAGACGATACAGGAACTTGATCAGCAGGGTGCGCTGCAGGATCGGTTTGAAGTTGTTGTCGCTCTGCACGTAGATCGCCACGACGCCCTTCTCGGCGGTCGCGGCGGCGGCGATCCCCTCGCAATTGTCGACCAGGGTCGGCGGCGCGAGGACGGCCAGTTCGCGACTGATCAGCCGTGCGTCCGGCTGCAGCGTGTCGGCGGTTATCAGCGAGATCCGGCAGCTCAGCCCGGCGGTGACGGAGAACTGCCGCTCCAGCAGGATCACGTCGCCGTTCGGCAGCGTCGTCAGGTCGGTCGGACGAAACTCGCCGGTTTCCGCCAGCGTGATCGGTGTCAGCGCCGCGCCGCCGCTGACCACCCAGCCGCGCAGGTCGTTGTACTGGTCGCGGGAATCCTCGGTGATGATCAGGAAGCGCCCGTCGGCAAGCGTGGTGAGCGCCTCCAGGCTGCCGTTGTTCGGCAACTCGCCAAAATCGCCCTCGTCCAGGTAGGGCCGGGGCAGGGCCCGGGTAAGATCGCCGGTCAGGTTGTAGGACCAGATGCGATGGTCGCGTTCGAAACCGACCATGAGCCGCCCGCCGCCGGCGACGGTGACCGACTCGGCGTCGCGGTAGCGGCCGCCGAGCGGTCGTCCCCGATCGTCCAGCATCGGCGCAAACTCCGCCTGCTCGAGGCCGACCAGCCGGCCGTCCCCTGTCTCCCGGAGCCGGGCGGTGAACCAGTAGCCGTGATCGGAGACCGCGACGATGCGCTCGCCGCCCTGCAGCATGGCGAGGCTGGAAAGCCCGCCGAAGCGATCGTCCGGTGAACGCAGCCAGAGCGCGCCCTTGAATTCGAGGGCGCCGACGCTCTGGCGCAGCGGGTTGCCTTCGTCGAGCGGCACCGAGGTCGTCGAGATCTCGATCGGGTCGGCGCTGGCGGAAGCGGCGGCGAGGAGAAGGGCCGCAAGCGCGGCGGAGACGATTCGCATGCAGGGGATTTACGATGGAACCGGTCCTGTCGCAAGATCTTCGCGGCCGTCCGATCACCGAGCCGTGATTTTGCCGGCTGCCGCCCCGCCGGTACCGTTCGGATCGCAGGGGCGATCGCATTTTCCGCATGGAATGATGGAGGGCACTATGTTCGAGCGTCGCAGTTTGCTGAAAGGCGCGGCAGGCCTGTCGTTGGCTGCCATTCTTGCCGACCCGTTGCTGGCCCGGGCCGCCGCCGGCGCCCTTGATGACGTCTCGCTGACGCTGCCCGACGGGCGGACCGTGACAGGCGCGCTGGCGCTGCCCGAGACGACGCCGGCCTCGGCCGTCATGCTGGTCCATGAATGGTGGGGCCTGAACGACCAGATCAAGTCGGTCGCGGCCGACCTTGCGCGCGAGGGATACGTGGCGCTCGCCATCGATCTGTACGGTGGCCAGGTCGCGACGACGCCCGACGCGGCCAAGACCTACATGACCGGGGTCAAGCCGGACGAGGCGACGGCGACCGTCGCCGGCTGGCTGCGCTGGCTCAAGGCGCACGAAAAGGCCGGCGGCAAGGTCGCCACCGTCGGCTGGTGTTTCGGCGGTGGCTGGGCGCTCAATGCCGCGCTCGCCGAACCGGTCGATGCGACGGTCGTCTATTACGGCAACGTCGCCAAGTCGGCCGAGGCGCTGGCGCCGCTCCAGGGGCCGGTGCTCGGCCATTTCGCGACCCGCGACGGCTGGATCAACAAGGAGATGGTCGATGGCTTCGAATCGGCCATGACGAAGGCGGGGAAAAGCTTCGAGACCCACTGGTACGAGGCGGATCACGCCTTCGCCAACCCGAGCGGCGGGCGTTACGATCAGGCGGACGCCGAACTTTCGTGGAAGCGCACGCTCGACTTCTACCGCAGCCATCTCTGAGCGGGACGGGGGCGCGGCCCGCACCCCGGCCGCGTCCCGCCCGCATTTCCCGGTGTGCCCGGGCCGCTTCCGAGCGACCTGACGACATCCCGCCGCGACCCCTTGTCGCGACGGAAAACTGCGTTGCGTCCGATGCGCCGACCGCTGCCGGAAAGTTGCCGCCGGCGATTGGCCGGTCGCCGCCATGTTGAATCCCGGAGGAGTGAACGAGTCTTGCCGATTCCCGGCAAATGTTAACTTTCCGGGCGCCCATGATCGAACGCGAATATTTAGGGATGTTGGGTCGATATTTATGACTAAGAAAGGATTAACCTTAAAGAACGATGGGATATGAGCCGTGTAATGGCTAACGTTTATGGTTAATAAAGTCTTCGGGCGCTTTGTACTGGCAGGTATGCGGGCGGTAATTCTTGACAATTGGTCGCCCGCCGTTAATTTCCGTTAAAGACGAATTAACTCTGTCAGGCGGATTCGAGCCGTTCCTTGAGGATTACAACAGGAATGACGAAGATGATACGGACAGTGGCGTTCGTGGCTTCCCGGTTCTGGCGAGGCTTCGTCGTCCGGCCGGCACAGCGGACGCTGTTCGGCGGCATGCTAGGCTGTGCACTGGTCGCGCTGGCATCGCCGGCGGCGCTCGCCGACGAGCGCGTGGCACCGAACGATCACGAGCTCGAATGCCTGGCCAAGAACATCTATTTCGAGGCCCGCGGCGAGGACGCGACGGGCAAGCTCGCCGTTGCCTACGTGGTGATGAACCGGGTCGCCGATTCGCGCTTCCCCGGCGAAGTCTGTGCGGTCGTCAAGCAGGGCGGCGAGCAGCGCCGGCATCGCTGCCAGTTCTCCTGGTGGTGCGACGGGCGCAGCGACGAGCCGAGCGACTGGATCGCCTGGGAAGAGGCGAAGGACATCGCGCTGACGGTACGCAAGCAGCGGGCGATCGACCCGACCGACGGCGCCCTCTGGTATCACGCGGAATATGTCCAGCCGAGCTGGCGCGACGGATTCGCCCGTGGCCGCAAGATCGGCCGGCACATATTCTACGTCCGCAAGGACGAGCCGCTGACGCACGCGCTCAAGGCCGGCTACCGCACCGCCTATTCGCTGCGCCGGCGCGCCGCGAAGGAGATCGAACGGGTCGAGCTGGCCCGCTATTTCCCGCGCTTCGACTGATCCTCTGGTCTGCCCGTCGAACGGCCGCCCAATGTGACCGCCGCCGGCAAGCGTGGCGCGGGCCGGTGACGGCCTGGCCGCTCAGCCCTGGCGGCGGGCGTCGCCTCGACGCGATGGCGCGGCGCCGAAACCGGGCACGCCCTCGCCACGTCGCACCGACGCCCTGGTTTCCTCGTCGAACAGGCCGGCGAGCTGTTCCATCATCACCCCGCCAAGCTGCTCGGCATCGATGATCGTCACCGCGCGGCGGTAATAGCGCGTCACGTCATGGCCGATGCCGATTGCGACCAGTTCGACCGGCGAGGCCTTCTCGATCCACTGGATGACCTTGCGCAGATGGGCATCCAGGTAGTTCCCCGGGTTGACCGACAGCGTCGAATCGTCGACCGGCGCGCCGTCCGAGATCACCATCAGGATGCGCCGCTGCTCGGGCCGGCCGATGATCCGCTGATGTGCCCAGAGCAACGCCTCGCCGTCGATGTTCTCCTTCAGCAGGCCCTCGCGCAGCATCAGGCCGAGCGAGCGCCGGGCGCGCCGCCAGGGAATGTCGGCCGGCTTGTAGATCACGTGGCGCAGGTCGTTCAGGCGGCCCGGATTGGCCGGCTTGCCGCTCGCCAGCCAGCGCTCGCGGGACTGTCCGCCCTTCCAGGCCCGTGTCGTGAAGCCGAGGATCTCGACCTTGACGGCGCAGCGTTCCAGGGTCCGGGCGAGGATATCGGCGCACATCGCGGCGACGCTGATCGGCCGACCGCGCATCGAGCCGGAATTGTCGATCAGCAGGGTCACCACGGTGTCGCGGAAGTCGGTGTCGCGTTCCTGCTTGAAGGAAAGCGGCAGCACCGGATTGGCGATCACACGCGCGAGCTTGCCGGCATCGAGGATGCCTTCCTCGAGATCGAAGTCCCAGCTCCGGTTCTGCTGCGCCATCAGCTTGCGCTGCAGCCGGTTGGCGAGCCGCGAGATGATCGCCTGCAGATGACTGAGCTGCTGGTCCAGGTGCATGCGCAAGCGGGCCAGTTCCTCGGCGTCGCAGAGATCGTCGGCGTTGACGACCTCGTCGAACTCGGTGGTGAAGGCGCGGTAGGCGGCCGGGTCCGGATAGTTCCGGAAATCGTCGGGATAGCGGCTCTCGCGGTCCTCGGCGGGCTGTTCGCTCGAGCCCTGCATCTCCTCGTCGCCCTCGGCCCCGGCCTCGCTGTCCTCGACCTGGCCCTCGCTGTCCTCGGCGCTGCTGTCCTCCTCGCCCTGGGCGGACTGCTGGCCGTCGTCGCCGTCGCCGCCGTCGCTCTGGCTCTCCTGCTGCTCGGCCTGGTCGTCGTCGCCGTCCTCCTCGTCCTCGGACAGTTCGTTGCTGTCCTCGTCGGAGAGTTCGAGATCGAAGAGCAGCCGGCGGGCGGCCCGGGCGAAGCGCTCCTGGTCGCCGACCCGTTCCGACAGGTCGTCGAGGTCCTGGCCGCCCTTGGACTCGATTTCCTCGCGCCAGAGATCGACCATCCTGACGGCGCTTTCGGGCACCGCCTCGCCGGACAGCTTCTCGCGCACCAGCAAGCCGATCACCTCGGCGAGCGGCGCCTCGGAGCGATCCTGCACCCGTTCGAAGCCGCGGGCCCGGCATTTCTCCTCGAGCGCGGCCCGCAGGTTGTTGCTGACGCCCTCCATGTTGCGGCAGCCGATCGCCTCGACACGGGCCTGTTCGATCGCCTCGAAGACGGCCCGGGCCGTCGAGCCCTTGGGCAGCAGCCGGTTGTGCACGCCGCTGTCATGATGGCGCTTGCGCAGCGACATGCTGTCGGCGAGGCCGCGGATCTGGTCGATCTCGTGGCTGGAGAGGTCCCGTCCGGGCGAGGGCAGGCGCGCCCGATCGCCCCGCAGGCCGGGGGTTTCCGGCCCGAAGGTGACCTGCAGTTCCTTGTCCCTGGACAGCGCCCGCATGGTCGCGGAAACGGCGCGACGGAACGGTTCGTTCGGGCTCTCGGATTTGCTGAACTTTGACAACGACGTGCTCGATCCGGTCAGTGGGTGCGGCCGGCGACGCTCGATTCCGGCAATTCCTTGCCGAAGCTGCGCTGGTAGTATTCGGCCACGATCGAACGCTCCATCTCGTCGCACTTGTTGAGGAAGGTGACCCGGAAGGAGAAGCCGATGTCGTGGAAGATCTTCGCGTTCTCGGCCCAGGTGAGCACCGTGCGCGGGCTCATGACGGTCGAGATGTCGCCGGCCATGAAGCCGGCGCGCGTCAGGTCGGCGCAGGCGATCATCGAGGCGATCGTCTTGCGGCCGGCATCGTCGTCATATTGCGGCAGCTTGGAGAGCATGATCTCCGCCTCGACCTCAGGCTCGAGGTAGTTGAGGGTCGCGACGATGTTCCAGCGGTCCATCTGGCCCTGGTTGAGCTGCTGGGTGCCGTGATAGAGACCGGTCGTGTCGCCGAGGCCGACGGTGTTGGAGGTCGCGAAGACCCGGAACGCCGGATGCGGGCGAAGCACGCGGTTCTGGTCGAGCAGGGTCAGCTTGCCCTCGACTTCGAGCACGCGCTGGATCACGAACATCACGTCCGGCCGGCCGGCGTCGTATTCGTCGAAGACGATGGCCATCGGCGACTGCAGCGCCCAGGGCAGCAGACCCTCGCGGAACTCGGTCACCTGGTAGCCGTCGCGCAGCACGATCGCGTCCTTGCCGACCAGGTCGATGCGGCTGATATGGCTGTCCAGGTTGACGCGGATGCAGGGCCAGTTGAGGCGCGCGGCGACCTGCTCGATATGCGTCGACTTGCCGGTGCCGTGATAGCCCTGGATCATGACCCGGCGGTTGTAGGCAAAGCCGGCGAGGATCGCGAGCGTGGTCTCGGGGTCGAAGACATAGGCCTCGTCGAGATCGGGCACATGCTCGGTTCGCTCGCTGAAGCCGGGAACCTTGAGGTCGCTATCGAGGCCGAAGGTCTGGCTGACTGAGACTTCGATATCCGGCAGGTTGATCGCGGAAACGGGAGCCTCGAGATTCGTCGTGGTCATGAATAGATGCCTGTCTGAGTGTCCAATATGCGTACGCGGCCCGTCGAGATCAGGAATAGCCTGCCGCACGCAGTACGCGATAGGCCTGAGTGATCGCCTTGAGCTGTTCTTCGGCCTCTTTGTCGCCGCCATTGGTGTCGGGATGGTAGCGCTTGGCAAGTTCCTTGTAGCGACGCTTGATCGTCGCGGCGGTCGTCGTTCCCGGGTCGAGCCCGAACAGTTCCAGCGCCCGCCGTTCCTCGGGGCCGACGAAGCGGCCGCCCGGTGTGGCGCGGGATGGATCGCGAAGACCGAGTTCCTCGGCGAAGCCGAACGGGTCGCCCCGGGTCGAGCCGTCGAGGCCGTTCTGGAGACCGAAGCGCCAGGTCGGCCGATGGCCGGTCAGATCGGCCCGGCGAAAGCGCTCGATCTCGTCCGGGCTCATGCCCGCGAAGAAATCCCAGCGTGCGTTGAAGGCCCGGGCATGTTCGCGACAGAACCAGTGATAGCCGGTCTCGCCGCTGCGGGTGCGGGGCGCGCGATGGGGGGCCGCAGCCATGCAGTCCGGATGCTCGCACATCCGCTCCGCGGTGCCTGTGTCGCGCTCAGGCCCGAAGCTGTTTCCGCCAACGCCGTTTCGCATCGGGGGAGTATGGTGCGTCGGTTGCCCGGAAACAAGATTGAGAGTGTCCGGATCGCGGCGCGATACCGCTGACCGGGGTCAGGACTCCTGCTGGTCCTCGCCGGCGAGCGCACGGGCCAGGTGGCTCAGCGCTTCCTGGTGACGTTGATTGGTGATGTGGGTGAAGTTGCGGGCCAGTTCGAGGCACATCCGCTGGCGCTGCGAGAAATTGCTGCGAACGGGATTGTCGATGCCTTCGAAGAAATAGGCGACCTGCACCTCGAGTGCGGCGGCGATGTTGTAGAGGCGACCGGCCGAAATGCGGTTGATCCCGCGCTCGTACTTGTGTGCCTGCTGGTAGGTCACGCCGATGCGCTCGGCGAGTTCCTGCTGTGTCAGCCCGAGCGTGATCCGGCGTTCCCGGATGCGGGTCCCGACGAAACGATCGATTTCGCCGGCGGAGGGCTTCTTCGACGAGTTCGGCTTGCGCGGCACGGGCGTGGCTCCGACAGCGGTGGGTAAGGCCATTGAATCCTCCGTTAACCATGGAGTCACTGATTCACGCTTGGCCCCCTCCCAATACGCAAACAACTCAGTGAGTATTCCCGCAGTCTATGTCGATGTATACGAAATGTATAGGCCTTTACGCGTGACGAGAGAAAAATGCTTGCCTCCCCGGCCTCGCGATGCAGAAAAGAGGCTCCGGCGATGGGTCCGGACAACAGGAGGATCGGCGACATGCGCGTGGCCAGTGCGATCGAAGAGAAGCTGAGCGCGGCTCTGGCGCCGGAGCGTCTTGTCATCGTCGACGATTCCGCCCGCCATGCGGGTCACGCCGGTGCCCGGCCCCAGGGCGAGAGCCATTTCACGGTGGAGATCGTCTCGGCGCGCTTCGAGGGGCTGAGCCGCGTCGCCCGGCAGCGGCTGGTCTACGAGGCGCTGGCCGAGGAGATGGCGAGCGACATCCATGCGCTCGCGATTCGCGCCCTGACGCCGGCCGAATCCACGGCCTGAGCGCCGTTCAGCCGATCCCGGCCGCGCGGCCCCGCAGTCCGGCCGGGCGATAGCCCCTCGATCACCCGTCCCTGTCGCCGATTTGCGACGGTTCTCCCCGCGGATTCCCGGCGGAAGGGTAATACGTGCATAAAATCTCTTTTCAGTGGTATTTTTATCTAGTTAAAATAGCGAATAACTAACAAAAGTAACGAACGGCTGCGCTTATGGTTGAATCGTGCGGCTTGGGCAGGCGTGAAGAATGTCACAGCCAAGGAGGCTCATCGTGCATCGGGACTACACACAGGGATCGCTCATAAACCGCAACATAACCGTTTACGAACCGCGCTCGCGGCGCAAGTTCCGCACCAGCATCCGGCTCGAGGAGAAGGAATGGTGCGCGCTGGAATACATCTGCCAGCGCCGGGACATCAGCATCAGCGAGTTCTGCCGCGAGGCCGACCAGGATCCGCTCCGGACGGAAAGCAGCCGCACCTCCCGGATCCGCATGGCGATCCTCGACTATTATGTCGGCGTCGCCTGGGAGGCGAGTACCGAGATCCACTATGCGGCCTCGGCGATGAAGCCGTCGGTCGGTACCCATGCGCTGGTCGCCGGACCGTCGGTCTGAGCGTCAGAGAACGAAGAGGAGGAGGAGCGGGAGCGTCGCGAAGGATATCGCCGTCGACATCAGGACGAGCGATGCCACCGCCTCGTGCTGGCGGCCGTAGCGGAGTGCGAACAGGTAGTTGAAGACCGCGACCGGCATCGAGCTCTGGACGATCACGACGCCCCGCGCCGCCCCCTCCAGCCCGAACAGGGCGCTGATCCCCCAGCCGACCAGGAAACCCATCACGAGCCTCAGGCAGGACAGGAGGAAGGTCGCGCGGAGGCTGTTCAGCCGCAGCTTGGCGAGGCTCACGCCGAGCGCCATCAGCATCAGCGGTATGGTCAGCTGGCCCAGCAGCGCGACGCAATTCTGCAGCCATTGCGGGACGTCGATCCGGAAATACATGGCTGCCGCGCCGAGCAGGACGGCATAGATCATCGGTGTCTTGAGGATCTGTCGCGGCGACATCGAGCCGGAGGCGAGGCCGATGCCCACGGTGAACTGCAGGATGGCGCTGGTCGCGAAATAGCCGATCGCCAGCGCCAGTCCCTCCTCGCCGAAGGCGAACAGGCAGAGCGGCAGGCCGACGTTACCGCAATTGGAGAACATCAGCGACGGCAGGAAGCTCGGCAGGTTCTGGCCGGTCAGCCTGAGCACGACCGTGCCGATGGTGATGAAGACCGCCATCGCGAGGACCGCCGCCAGGGCGATCTCGAACACCAGGCCTGGATTGAGCTCGAGCCCGGTCAGGGTCGAAAAGACCAGGCACGGCGTGCCGATCGTGGTCACCAGCGAGGTGATGGTCTCGGCATGGAACGGGCGCTCCTGGCGGGCCCAGACATAACCGATGCCCGCGGTGACGAAGACCGGGGCGATGATGGCGAAAAGCGTGCCCAGCATCAGGCGGGGCCGGCTTCGGTTCCGGCGGGCGTGACGCGTAGCGAGGTGATCTGGTTCCGCTGGCGCTTCAGGATTTCGAAGCGGAAGCCATAGAAGCTGAAGATCTGGCCGACGACCGGGATGATCTGTGCCTCGTGGATGACCAGGCCGGCCACGGTCGTCGCCTCGTCGTCCGGAAGTTTCCAGTCTAGCGCCCGGTTCAGGTCGCGGATGGCGGTGGTCCCGACGACGATGTAGCTGCCGTCCGGCTGGCGCTGGTACTCGGTCGCGGCGATGTCGTGCTCGTCCGATATCTCGCCGACGATCTCTTCCAGGATATCCTCGAGCGTGACCAGCCCCATCAGCGCGCCGTATTCGTCGACCACGAAGGCAAAGTGGCTGTGCCGTTCGAGGAAGGCATTGAGCTGCTCGCGCAAGGTCGTCGTCTCGGGCACGAACCAGGGCGCCGCGGCGATCGCCACGACATCCAGCGAATCGATCTCGACATCCGGATCGGAGAGCGCCCGCAGCAGGTTCTTCGCATGCAGGATGCCGACGATGTTCTCCGGCTCATCGCGCCACAGCGGGATCCGCGTGAACGGGCTGTCGAGCACCTGTCGGACGATCTCGCGCGTCGGCAGGGAAGCATCGACCATCATGATGTGCTTGCGATGGACCATGATCTCGGACAGGTCGATCTCGTCGAGCCCGAGGATCGAGTTGAGCATGTAGCGCTCTTCCTTGGCGACCCCGCCCTCGTGACTCTGCAGCGCGATGACGCCGCGCAGCTCGTCGGCGCCACCCTGGGCGACACTTGCCGCCCGGGCGCCGAGCATCTGCAGCGTCCCGGAAACCACCACATCGACGCCGTGAACGAGCGGCGAAAGTACCGTGATCACCGGGCGAATGACCGGCGCCACGGTGCGGGCGGTGCGGATCGGATGGCGCAGCGCGTAGGTTTTCGGCAGAACCTCGGCGAAGACCAGCACCAGCAGCGTCATGGCGACCGTCGCATAGGCGACGCCGGCCGCGCCGAACAGCGTTACCAGCAGGTTCGTGGCGATCGCCGAGGCCAGGATGTTGACCAGGTTGTTGCCGAGCAGGATGCCGCCGATCAGCCGCTCCTTCCGCTCGCGCAGTTGGTTGACGATCTGGGCGCGCCCGTCGCCTTGCTGTTCGAGCATGTGGAGCCGGGCGCGGGAGGCGGCGGTCAGCGCTGTCTCGCTGCCCGAGAAAAAGGCGGACAGCAGCAACAGGATGACGATAGCCAGGAACGACAGAATCACGGTTGGCGCTCCGTCAGCCGTCGAGCAGGTCGTCGAGGAAGGCGCGGACCGTTTCCGCCGCGACATCGTCGGTCTGGAACGCGTGGCCGATCCCGTTGGCGAGAATGAAGCCGATGCGCCCGTCGCGGGCTTTCTTGTCCTGGGTCATGTGACCGTAGAGCCGGGCGCCGTCGCAATCCGGGCCGAGCAGCCCGGCCGGCGAGGCCGGCAGGCCGACGGCGCGCAGATGGGCGGCGATCCGGTCGGCGTCGGCGGCCGGCGCCAGCCCGAGCCGGGCCGAGAGCGCGAAGGCGAGATGCAGGCCGACCGCGACCCCCTCGCCATGCAGCAGCCGGCCGTCGTAGCCGAGTTCGGCCTCGAGCGCGTGGCCGAATGTATGCCCGAGATTGAGCAGCGCCCGGCGGCCCGTCTCGCGTTCGTCGGCGGCGACGATCTCGGCCTTCATCTCGCAGCTTCGCGCGACCGCCCGGGCGAGCGCGTCCTGGTCGCCGTCCAGCATGTCGCGGCCCTGCTGCTCCAGCCAGCCGAAGAAGGCGGCGTCCCCGAGCAGGCCGTATTTCACGACCTCGGCATAGCCGGCCAGCAACTCGCGGCGCGGCAGGGTGGCGAGGACGGCGGTATCGGCGATCACCAGGTCCGGCTGGTGGAAGGCGCCGACCAGGTTCTTGCCGTGGCGGGTGTTGATGCCGGTCTTGCCGCCGACCGAACTGTCGACCTGGGCGAGCAGGGTAGTCGGGATCTGCGCGAAACGGATGCCGCGCTTGAGCGTCGCCGCGGCGAAACCGGCGAGATCGCCCACCACGCCGCCGCCGAAGGCGACGATCATGTCGTGGCGGTCGAGACGGTGATCGAGCAGATCCTCGCAGAGGCGGGCATAGCCGGCGAAACTCTTCGAGGCCTCGCCGGGCTCGAGCACGATCGCCTCGGCGGCGATCCCGGCCGCCGCCAGGCTCGCACGCAGGCTGTCCAGATGCGCGTCGGCGACGTTCCGGTCGGTCACGATCACGGTGCTCGGCCGGCCGAGCAGCGGGGCGAGCAGCCCGCCCGCCCGTGCGAGCAGGCCGGCGCCGATATGGATCCGGTAGGCGCGTGCGCCCAGGCCGACCTCGATCGCGGTCGCAGTCGCTTCCGGCGAACGGTCCGGTACGGCGGCGGGCCTGGCGTCCAGCATCTTGTTCATGACCTCTTCAGCGATCCTTATGCGGGGTCGAGGGCGGCGAGACGGGTGACGATATCCTCGATCACGATGTCGTGGGGATTGTCGCCGCTGTCGACGACCAGCCGTGCCTCTGCGTAGACCGGGTATCGTTTGTCCATCAGTTCGCCGAGAATTGTCGCCGGATCGCCGCGTTGCAGCAATGGTCGATTGTTGCGGCGCAGGCAACGTCCGACAAGGACCTCGAGACTGGCGCGCAGCCAGATCGAGATTCCCCTCTCCTCGATCCGCTGGCGGCTCTCCGGGTCCATGTAGGCGCCGCCGCCGGTCGCCAGCACCTTGCGCTCGCCATCGAGCAGGCGGGCGATGACGCGGCGTTCGCCATCCCGGAAATGCTCCTCGCCATAAGTCTCGAAGATGTCGGGAATGCTCAGGCCGGCGGCCCGCTCGATCTCGACGTCGGCGTCGGCGAACGGCAGGTGCAGGCGGTTCGCGAGGCGGCGGCCGATCGAGCTCTTGCCGGCGCCCATCAGCCCGACCAGCACGATCGTCCGGTCGGCAAGGGCGGGGCTCACGGCGGTGGCGGTATCAGATTTTTCCTGCGCGCTCATCCCGGGTCAGCGTCCGACCGCTCCGGTGTCGCAGGCGAATCCCGTGCAGGCAGGACGACGCGTTGCCGCGCCGCAGCATGGTTGAGACAGGATTTTCCTGCCAATATAGTGCCTTGGAGATGCCATATTCACAGATTAGCACGTCGCGGCGGGATCGGGATGCGCATATTCTGATCACCGCCGTCGCGGCGCGGTGCCGGCCGGCACCGTGAAACGCCCGGGACCTGACAAGTAGGGGCCAATGTCGAAATTTTCCCTCTTCCTGATCTTTCTCATCGCCGCAGCGATCGCGGGCGGCGGCGTCTTCCTGTCGCAATGGGACATACCGGCGCCGACGACACATGTCGAGAAAGTCATATCGAATGACCGGTTCAAAAATTAGCGCGCTTGGCCGCGGCACGGCAATCCTGGCGGTCGTGCTCGCCGTCTCGGGCCTCTCGACAGCGTCCGCACAGACGACCGGCCCGAGGCTGCTGCTGCCCCCGGCACGGGCGCCGGAAGCCCCGGCGGCTGGTGCCACGGCGCCGGCGCCAAGCGTGGTGCCCTACGGGACGGTGAGCGCCCCGGCCTCGGGCCCGGGCCTCCAGGTCGGCACGCTCGAGGCGGTCGCGCCGACCTCGGTCGGCCTGCTCGGCCCCGACGCCGGCGGCTTCGGCCTCGACATGTGGCAGGGCAGCGACCCCCGCCTCGTCCAGGCGCTGGTGCCGCGCCTGCCGGTCAACAGCCGCCTGCCGGCGGTACGCGCCCTCGCCGAACGCCTGTTGCTGTCGTCGGCCCGGGCACCCGCCGGGATGACGGATCCGCAGGCCCTGCTCGGCGCCCGCTACGAACGGATCGCGGCGGCCGGCGACTGGCGGGCGATCGGCGAACTGCTGAACCGGACGCCGCTGGAGGCGCGCGACGGGACGGTGGAACGGGCCGGTATCGCCGGGGTCTGGCTTGACGGCAACCTCGACGCCGCCTGCGCCCGCACCGGCGACGTGCTCCGGCGCGGCGCCGACAATTACTGGCTCCGGGCCCAGGCCTTCTGCCAGGCGGTCGAGGGCGAGCCCCTGAAGGCGTCGCTCTCGCTCGATCTGCTGCGCGAGGAGGGACTCGAGAACCCGGCCTATTTCCAGGCCATGAACGTGCTGCTGAACGGCCAGGGCGAGGCGCCGCAAAGCGCTGCCGGGCTCGATGCGATGGATGTCGCGATCCTGCGCGCCGCCGATCTGGGCTTCCCCGCCGATGCGCCCGAGACGGCGCCCGCGCCGATCCTGCCGGCGGTCGCGGCGAATGCCGCCGCATCGACCGAGGTCCGCATCGTCGCCGCCGAGCGCGCGGTCGCGCTCGGTACGCTGACGCCGGACGGCCTGGCGCGGATCTATCGCGGGATCGAGTTCTCGCCGGCCCAGCGCGACGCCGCCTTCCAGGCAAGCGACGAGGAACGCGGCCGGACCGCGGCGGCGCTGCTCTACCAGATCGCCGCCGACGACGGCGTGGCGGCGGCCCGGGCCGAAGCGCTGGCGCTGGCCTGGGATCTCGGCGCCCGGAACGGTATCCGCGACGTCGCCGTGCTGGTCAACCGGAAGGCCCTGATCGATCTTCCGGTCGCGCCCGAGTTCGTCTGGATGGCGCCAGCGGCGACCCGCGCGGCCCTGATCCTCGGCGATCCGCTGCTCGCCCGCGACTGGTTCGACCTGATCCGCCAGCAGGCGGCGGCCGATCCGGTCATGGCCGCGGCCGCCGAGCGGCTGATGCCCTTGATCGTGCTCGCCGGCGCGATGGAAGGCGGCGGCAGCTTCGACGTCCAGACCTACCGCGCCTGGCGGGAAGCCGGCGGTGCCCCGGGCGAGGACGGCCCCGGCGCGGACAGCGCGGTGCTGCTGCTCAGTCTCGTCGAGGCGGTCGGCCTAGCGCCGGCGCCGGAACTGTGGCGCGACGTGCTGGTCGAGGACGACGCGCCGGGCGACGTGGTCGACAGCGGCGTCGCCGCGCCGGCCCCGCATCTGCGCGCCCTCGACGATGCGGCGGCATCGGGGCGGATTGCCGAAACCGTGCTGCTGGCACTGACCGTTGCCGGCCCGGCCGGCCCCGAAACCGCCGATGCCGCGACGATCGGCCGGGCGGTCGCGGCGCTGGAACGGGTCGGGCTGGACGACGAGGCGCGCCGTATCGCCGTCGAGGCGGCACTGCTGCGCGGACTGTAGGGCCGGTGGCGGCGGCGCTCGACGGCTTCCTCGAGATGCTGGCCGCCGAACGGGGGCACGCGGGCAACACGCTGCTCGCCTATCGCCGCGATCTCGAGGATTTCGCCGCCTGGCAGGCGGGCCGCGGCGGGCCCGATATCGGCGCGGCGCCGGCCGACGCGCTGCGCGGCTACCTGGCCGGCATGGGCGCCGCCGGGATGGCGTCGGCGACGATCGCCCGGCGGCTTTCGGCGCTCCGGCAATATTACCGCTTCCTCTATGCCGAAGGCATTCGCGGTGACGATCCGAGCGCCGAGATCGACAGCCCGAAGCGCGGCCGGCGGCTGCCGAAGGCGATCGGCGAGGCCGAGGTCGACGCCCTGCTGGAAGCGGCCCGGGCGATCGAGGGCGCCGAGGGCGCGCGGCTCCGCTGCCTCCTGGAACTGCTCTACGCCACCGGGCTCCGGGTCAGCGAGCTTGTGACCCTGCCGTTCCCCCTGCTCCGCCGCGGCTCCCGCGTGCTGCTGGTCCGCGGCAAGGGCAACAAGGAGCGGATGGTCCCGCTTTCCGAGCCGGCGCTGGCCGCGCTCGAGGATTATCTGCCCCATCGCGAGCGCTTCCTCGCCGGGGCCGGGTCGCTGCGTTACCTGTTCCCGTCGCGCGGCGCGGACGGCCACCTGACCCGACAGCGGGTGCAGCAGCGCCTGAAGGCGCTGGCCGTGGCGGCGGGGATTCCGCCGGCGCGGATTTCCCCGCATGTGCTCCGGCATGCCTTTGCCACGCATCTGCTGAGCCACGGCGCCGATCTCCGCGCGGTGCAGAAGATGCTCGGCCATGCCGACATCTCGACCACCGAGATCTACACCCACGTCCTGGCCGAACGTCTGCAACGGCTGGTCCAGGATCATCACCCGCTGTCCGGGGGCTGAACGCCGCGCGATGTCCCCGGGTTGACAGCGAAGGCGGGCTCGCGCAACTTCGCGCGCGAAAACGCCTCAAGCGAAGGAAGATACCGATGAGCTTCAAGACCGTCGAGCCGGCGACGACACGCCTGAACCGTTGTGAACTGGCGGTTCCCGGCTCGAGCCCGCGGATGTTCGCGAAGGCGGCCGCCTCCGACGCCGACGTGGTCTTTCTCGATCTCGAGGATTCGGTATCGCCCGACGACAAGGCCGAGGCGCGCAAGAATGTCATCGGCGCGCTCCGGGATGTCGACTGGGGCGACAAGACGGTATCGGTCCGCATCAACGGCCTCGACACCCACTACATGTATCGCGACATCGTCGACGTGGTGGAGCAGGGCGGCGAGCGCCTCGACCTGATCATGATCCCGAAGGTCGGCACCGCCTCGGACGTATACGCGGTCGACATGCTGATCACCCAGATCGAGACAGCGATCGGGCGGAAGAAGCGCATCGGCCTCGAGATGATCATCGAGACCGCGCTCGGCATGCAGAATATCGGCGAGATCGCCGCCGCCAGCCCGCGCAACGAGAGCCTGCATTTCGGCGTCGCCGACTATTCCGCCTCGACCCGGGCGAGGACCACCGGCATCGGCGGCCCGAACCCGCTGTACGGCGTCCTGACCGACCCGGACGACGCGGGCCGGCGCGAGTATCACTGGGGCGACATGTGGCATTACGCGATCTCGCGGATGGTCGTCGCGGCGCGGGCCAACGGGCTCCGGCCGATCGACGGACCGTTCGGCGATTTCAGCGACGAGGCCGGTTTCCGGGCGCATGCCAACCGGGCCGCGATCCTCGGTTGCGAGGGCAAGTGGGCGATCCATCCGAAGCAGATCGGACCGACCAACGAGGTGATGACCCCGGCAGTGGCCGAAGTCGAGAAGGCGCGCCGGATCCTGGCGGCGATGGAGCAGGCGAAGCGGGATGGCCAGGGCGCGGTGGCGCTCGACGGCAAGCTCATCGACCTCGCCTCGATCCGCCAGGCGGAAGCGATGGTGGCGCAGGCGGAGGCGATCGCCGCCCGTGGCTGAGGGCGACGACAGGCAAGAACGGGCTGCTATGGATCATTTCCTGGAATTCGAGAAGCCGATCGCCGAGCTCGAGGGCAAGATCGGCGAATTGAGCCGCCTGATCGAGGCCGGCGACGACAATCTCGAACGTGAGCTCGAGCGGCTGCGCGCGCGCGCCGACCAGCTCATCCGGCAAACCTATGCCAAGCTCGATCCCTGGCAGAAGACCCAGGTTGCACGCCATACCGGGCGGCCGAAATTCGCCGAGTACGCCGATCGCCTGATCACCGACTTCACGCCGCTCGCCGGCGATCGCGGGTTCGCCGACGACAAGGCGATCATCGGCGGGCCCGGCCGTTTTCGCGGCCGCGCCGTCATGGTGATCGGAACGGAAAAGGGTTCGGGCACGGACGGCCGGCTCGAGCATAATTTCGGCATGGCCCGGCCGGAAGGCTATCGCAAGGCCCAGCGCCTGATGGACATGGCCGACAGGTTCAACCTGCCGGTGCTGACCTTCATCGACACGATGGGCGCCTATCCCGGCATCGGCGCCGAGGAACGCGGCCAGGCCCAGGCCATTGCCCGGACCATCGAGGTCAGCCTCGGCCTCGGCGTGCCGGTGATCGCGGCGGTCGTGGGCGAGGGCGGTTCGGGCGGCGCGGTGGCGCTGGCGACCGCCAACCGGGTGCTGATCTTCGAGCACGCGATCTATTCGGTGATCTCGCCGGAAGGCTGCGCCTCGATCCTCTGGCAGACCAACGACAAGGCCCGCGACGCGGCGATCGCGCTGAAACTGACGGCGCAGGACCTGGAGAAGCTCAAGGTCGTCGATGCGGTGGTGAAGGAACCCGTGGGCGGCGCCCATCGCGATCCGGAGACTGCCATCGACGCGCTCGGTGACGCCATCGACGCGGCGTTGAAGCCGCTGCTCGCCATGGATGCGGCCGCGCTGCGCCAGGATCGCCGCCAGAAGTTCCTCGAACTCGGCCGCAAGGGTCTCTGAGTTCCGGTCCGCTGTTCCGTACCGTGCCGAAATGGCGAACTGTCGGGAAAATTTCCAATCCGGCGTTGCCTTGCCGGCGATCCCGCTATGCGACAAATTCCAGATAGTTGTCTAATTAATTGATTTCAAATGGACTCGCGCGAAGGGTGAGTTCGGGCGCACTTTGGCGCGAATATTGCTGCATTCTCCGCATGACCGACTGGAAGGCATCATGCGAGGAACTGGAAATGAATTCAAAGCATCTCCCTTACAGCAAGCGGCGCAAGGCTCGCGCGCGTACCGCGACGGGCATTGTATCGGCGACGCTGGCCGCCGGTGTGTCGCTGCTGGCGATCAATGCGCATGCGACCGTGGTCACCGATGGCCTGGTGTTTCCGAACCTGGAGGTGACCCCGACCGGCACGAGCCAGATCAACGTCGGGTTTGCCAATAATCCGGGTGAGCTGGAGGTCAATGCCAGCACGGCCGGAAACGGCTTCACCGAGGTTACCGGCTCGGCCCTTCTGGTCGGAAACGGCAGTTCGGGCCCCGGCGCAACCGGCGAGGTCAGGATCATCGGCGACGGGACGTCCGGCTCCGCGAAGATCTCGATCAGTTCCGGTGTCGGCGCCCGCATAGGGTTCGGTGAGGCGGGCACCCTCGCGATCAGCCAGGGCGGCGTCCTGGAAGGCGTCGGCAGCGTTCATCTGGGCGAGAACGGGCTTTCCGGAACGAACGGCTCATCGATGACGACCGTCGACGGCGCCGGGTCGATCCTCCGCGTCACCAACGAGATCAACAGTGGCGCCCGCCTCTATGTCCCCTTCGAATCCGTCGACAGCGAACTGAATGTCACCAATGGCGGACGGGTCGAGGCGGTCGGCGGCGACATCGACAATTTCGAGCAGGGCGCCGTCTTCGTCGGCAATTTCGACGACCGCTCTGCCAATGTGGAGGTCAATGTCACCGGTCAGGGTTCGGTGATGGAGGCGACGCACGGCATCTTCGTGCAGCAGGGTTATGGCAGTGCGACCGTCAACATCACCGACGGCGGCGCGGTCAGCCAGCTTCAGGAGGGCTTCTTCTTCAACGGCATGGTCCAGCCCGGGATCGCGATCGATTCCTTCGAGGCCAATGGCGCGCAGGTCAACGTCAGCGGCGTTTCGGGCGGCGGTACCGCGTCGAGCCTGAACGCGGTCACCGATATCCAGCTCGGCGCCGATCGGGCGGTCTACGGATTCACCGCGAGCGGCGAGCCGCGCATTCTCTACGACGACAATACCATCCAGGAGGGGCAGCAGGTCAGGGACGTGAACGGCGAGCTGCTGTTCAACCAGAACGGCGATCCGGTGCTTGCCGTCAATACCGAACTGTTTCCCGGGTTCTTCCTCCTCCTGCCCGATACCTTCGGCAGCGACTTCCGGGTCAGGACCACGGGTCACCTGCTGGCCGAGAATGGCGGCGAGATCAATACGCTGGGTGACATCAACGTCTCGACCGACAGCGACGCGATGTCGGTCAGCGGCCAGCCCTCGACGCTGACCGTCCGCGATGGCGGCGTCGTCAACGCGCAGAACATCAACGTCAACAAGGACGGCCTGCTGAACGGCGGCAACGGCATCATCAACGCGAACGTGAATGTCAACGGCGGCACCGTCGCGCCGGGCAACTCGCCGGGCACGATGTTCATAAACGGCGACGTCAACCTGAATGACGGCTTCCTCGACCTCGAGATCGAGGCCGGCTTGCAGGACCTGATCGACATCGCCGGCGACCTGTTCATCGGCGAGGATTTCGTCATCAACCTGATCTTCGGCTTCGATCCGGTCGACGAGGTCTTCAACCTCGCGGATTTCTTCAGCGCCGATAACATCTTCAGCGACTTCAGCCTGAACAACCTGACGGTGGCCGGCCTCGGCAATGCCGCGAAGCTGACCATCATCGGCTTCGCCGGCGGCCAGGTCAGCATCGACAATACCGCCCAGGTGCCGGAGCCGGCCGCCCTGCTCATCTTCGGCGCCGGCCTTGCCGGTCTGATGGTGGTTCGGCGGCGTCGCAAGACGGCCTGAGCCGGACGGTTGCGATAACGCGCGATGCGGCGGTCCCGGTCCCGGTCCCGGGGCCGCCGTTTTCGTGTGTCCGGGCGCGCTCGCTCAGCCGGCGAGCGCAAGGATCGCGGCGACCAGCGCCCAGACGGTCATGACGATCAGGATGACCGAGCCGATGGTCCAGAGATTGGCGCGCAGGTCGTGGGTGCGGGCGGTGAGATAGGCGGCGAAATGGGCGAGCCGCGCGACGACGTAGCCGTACAGGAGGATCTGCGCGAGCAGCAGCGGCGGCGCGGCCAGCACGAAGAGGAACCCGGCGACCAGGAAGAAGGGGATGTTCTCCAGGTCGTTCATGTGGATGCGGCGGATCCGCTCGACCCGTTCGTTCGGCGCCAGCTGCGCCGGGTCCGGGTTCGGGTTGAGCTTGGTCTGCCGGAGATCCTCGGGCGCGCGGTAACCGCCTTTCTCCTGGATCATCCGCAGGACGGTAAGCCACGACATGCCGACCGCCTTCAGGATCATCAGGCAGGCGGCGATCACGTAGGTCGCGAACAGGGGATTCTGCAGGCTCAGCATGTCCATGGTGATGTCCGTCCTGTCGATGTTGCGGGCTCGATATCCGGCGCCGGCATGAGAAGTTGCTCCAGCCCGCCGATGTCGTCGAGCACGACGTCGGCGATCCGGGCGAGCGCCGCCGCCGTCATGGTCCCGGTCAGGACGCCGACGCAGAGACCGGCGCCGGCCGCCCGGCCCATCTCGTGGTCGTGCGCATTGTCGCCGATCATCGCCACCTCGCGCGGCTCGAGACCGACCGTGGCGCAGAAGGCGTGCACCATGCCCGGGCCGGGCTTGGTGCCGTGGCCGCTGTCGAAGCCGCAGATGAAATCGAACGCCGCGGGCGCGACATCGACCGCGGCGAGTGTCGCGATCGCCCCCTCGTGGCTGTCCGAGGTGGCGAGACCGAGCCGGTAGCCGCGGGCGCGGAAGCGGCCAAGCAGCCGGTTGAGGTCGGTGACCGCGCGGGCATGATCGATGCAGGCCTGCGCGAACAGACTGTCCAGCCGGGCGGCGAAATCGCCGAGCCGTGCCGCGTCCGAAATGCCGAGCGCCGGGGCCCAGCTGGCGGCGATTTCCGGGCTCGTGCCGCAGGCCAGGGTCGACGCCGGGTCGAGCCGGTCGCCGACGAGCCCGGAGCCGGCGAGCAGCCGTTCGGCAAGCGCGGCGTCGCCGTCCGCCACCGCCAGCGCCGCCGACCGGTATCCCGGGACCCAGGTGCTCATGTAGTCGATCAGCGTCCCGTCCTTGTCGAACAGGAGGCCGCGAATGGCGTCCACGATAAGCCGGTCCTCCGGAATTCCAGGGTCCGATCGGCCGGCGCGTTCGCGCTCGCCCCACCGGACGGCTATAGTCTCCGCCTGCCAGAATAGCCGAGGCCCGATCATGACCCAACTGCCGACGCAAAAGCTTTTCATCGGCGGCGCCTTCGTCGAGGCGCTCTCCGGCAAACGGTTCCGCTCGCTCAACCCGGCGACCAACGAACTCCTCTGCGAGGTCGAATCGGCCGGCGAGGCCGATGTCGAGCGTGCCGTCGCGGCGGCGGCCGAGGGCTTCCGTGTCTGGTCGACGACGGCGCCGGTCGAGCGCGGCCGGGTGCTGCGGCGCGCGGCCGACATCCTGCGCGAACGGAACGACGAGATCGCCCGGCTCGAGGTCATGGACTGCGGCAAGCCGATCAGCGAAAGCCTGACCGACGACGCGCTCTCGGCGGCCGATGCGATCGAGTTCTTTGCCGGCCTGGCGCCGGCGATCGCGGGCGAGCATTTCGACCTGCCCGGCGCGGTCGGCTTCACCCGGAGGGAGCCGCTCGGCGTCTGCCTCGGGATCGGCGCCTGGAACTATCCGATCCAGATCGCCGGCTGGAAATCGGCGCCGGCCCTGGCCGCCGGCAACGCCATGATCTTCAAGCCCTCCGAGATGACGCCGGTGAGCGCCGGTCTGCTGGCCGAGGTCTATCGCGACGCCGGGTTGCCGGCCGGGGTCTTCAACGTCGTTCATGGCGAGCGCGAGGCCGGCGCGCTGCTGGTTGCCCATCCGGGCATCGCCAAGGTCTCGCTGACCGGCTCCGACGTGACCGGGCGGCGGGTCATGGCGGATGCCGCGGCGACGCTCAAGCAGGTGACGATGGAACTCGGCGGCAAGTCGCCGCTGATCGTCTTCGATGACGCCGATCTGGATGCCGCGGTCGGCGGCGCGATGCTGGGGAACTTCTATACGCAGGGGGAGATCTGCACCAACGGCACCCGGGTCTTCGTGCAGCGCGGCGTCCATGACGCCTTCCTCGATAGGCTGGTGGAGCGGACCCGGAAGATCCGCATCGGCGATCCGCTCGACCCGGAAACGCAGATGGGGGCACTGATCAGCACCGAACACCTGGAACGGGTCGAGGGGCATGTGGCCCGGGGCATCGCCGAGGGGGCGCGGCTGGTGCTGGGCGGCCGGCGGCCTCAGGGACCGGGGCTGGAGCAGGGCAATTTCTACGAGCCGACGATCTTCGCCGACTGCCGCGACGACATGCGGATCGTCCGCGAGGAGATCTTCGGGCCGGTCATGTCGGTGCTGGTCTTCGACGACGAGGACGAGGCGGTGGCGCGCGCCAACGACACGAAGTTCGGCCTCGCCGCCGGCCTCTATACCCGCGACCTGGCACGCGCCCACCGGGTCGTCGCCCGGCTCGCCGCCGGGGTCTGCTGGGTCAATGCCTATAACCTGACCCCGGTCAACATGCCGTTCGGCGGCTACAAGCAGTCCGGCCTCGGCCGCGAGAACGGCATGGCCGCGCTCGCCCATTTCACCCAGATCAAGAGCGTCTACGTGGCGCTCGCCGATCCGGGTGCCCCGTTCTGAGCGGCGTCGTCCGGCGTTCGAACCGCAGGCGGTTGCGGCGCCGGTTACCATCCATTAACGCTATCGCAAGGTCTGGGCGTCCAGAATCGGGACGGCTCGCATGGCGATTTGGCGGAACGAACTGACCCGAATGTTCGCGCATCTACTCTGTATCCTGGCTTACGGCGTCGTTGCCGTCGCGCTGGCGGTTGGCCTGCCGGACTATGTCCCGGCGCTCGAGCCAGTGATGGCCTATGGCGCCGGCGCGCTCGCCTTCCTGCTGTTCGCGCTGCTGCACGGGGCGCTTGCCCGGCGTGCGGAACGGAACGCGCTCTACGGCGAACTCGACGAACTGCGCGTCAACCTGAGCGAGGCGGAATTCCGCCTCGAACGGCAGTCCGAACTGCTCGACAGCCTGGCCGGCGACATCGCCTCGCAGGAAGCCCTCGGCAAGGAACTGGTACTGATCCGGAACCTGCTCGGGCAA
Organism: Oceanibacterium hippocampi; assembly: GCF_900172325.1. Lineage (GTDB taxonomy): Bacteria > Pseudomonadota > Alphaproteobacteria > Sneathiellales > Sneathiellaceae > Oceanibacterium > Oceanibacterium hippocampi. The sequence goes on from NZ_FWFR01000001.1 coordinate 1,296,623, forward strand.
CTCGGCCGCAACACGGCACAGACCGCCCCGCAAGCCGACCCGACCCCTGCCGGACCCGCCGCCCGTGGCCAGCACCCCGAGAACGACGAGACGGACGACGACGAGGCGGAGGTCGCCGGGCCGCCGGCCCCGAAGGTCGATCCGGAACTCTCGGAAAGCGACGTCCTCAACATCGTTCGCTGGGCGCTGAAGGAGAACCGCGTCGATCTCTACCTCCAGCCAGTGGTCAGCCTGCCGCAGCGGAAGATCCACTATTACGAGGCCTTTTCGCGGATCCGCGGGCCGCGCGGCCAGATCATCGAGCCGGGGCAGTATCTGAAGCTGGCGGCGGACGCCGGCCTGCTGCCGACGATCGACAACCTGCTGCTGTTCCGTTGCGTCCAGCTTGTCCGCCGCATCCGCCGCGGCCGCAATCGCGAACAGGGGCCGTCCTTCTTCGTCAACATCTCCTCCCATGCGCTGGCCGACGAGCAGTTCTTCCCGCAGTTCACGGAGTTCCTGGAACTGCACCGGGATCTCGCCCACAGCATGATCTTCGAACTCTCCCAGGCCGACCTGATCGCCAACCAGGAGACGGTCGGGCCGCATCTCCGGCGGCTCTTCGAACTCGGCTTCGCCTTCTCGATCGACCACGTGACGCGGCTCGACTTCGACTACAAGGCGCTCGCCGAACGTGGCTTCCAGTACATGAAGATCGACGCCGGCGCCCTGCTCGGCGAGGCGGACGGGGTGCGCAGCGATATCCAGATGGCCGATGTCCAGCAGGCGCTGGCGCGGGCCGGCATCCAGCTCATCGCCGGCAAGGTCGAGCACGAGGACACGGTGATCGGCCTGCTCGACGTCGATATCGCCTTCGGCCAGGGCTACCTGTTCGGCCGGCCGAAGCGGTCCCAGGACGACATCGACGAGGGACGGGCGGCGGCTGCCGGTTGACCGCGCGCGCGGCGGCAATTAAGCCGGGCCGTCCGCATCGTTCCGAAGGTTCCCGACATGACACTCCGCATCCTCGACGGTCTCTCGGCCATCGCCGGCGACTATGACGGTTTCGTGGTCGATCTCTGGGGGGTCGTCCACAACGGGGTCGAGGCGTACCGGGAAGCGGTCGATTGCATGCACCGCATGCGGGCCGGGGGCAAGCCGGTGCTGCTGCTCTCGAACGCGCCGCGACGCTCCGACCGGGTGACCCCGCGGCTCCGCGGGCTCGGCGTGCCGGACGATGCCTATGACGATATCCTGACCTCGGGCGATGCCACGCGTGACGCGCTGGCCAGCCGTGACGACGCCTGGCACGCGGCGCTCGGACGGCGTTTCTACCAGGTCGGGCCGGAGCGCGATTTCGGCCTGCTCGACGGTCTCGACTATGTCCGCGTCCACGATCTCGCCGACGCCGATTTCGTGCTGATGAGCGGCCTCGTGGACGACGACCGGGAAGGGCCCGAGGATTACCGCGGGCTGCTCGGCCAGGCGCTCGAGCGCGGCCTGCCGATGATCTGCGTCAATCCGGACGTCCTCGTCATGCGCGGCCCGAAATGGATCTATTGCGGCGGCGCCCTGGCCGAGCTCTATCGGGAGATGGGCGGCGACGTGACCTTCCACGGCAAGCCCTATTCGCGGGTCTATGCCGAGTGCGCCCGGCGCATGGAGCGGCTTCTCGGGCGTTCGGTCGCGCCGGCCCGTCTGCTTGCCATCGGTGACAACCTGAACACCGACATCAGGGGTGCCAATGCCTTCGGCCTCGCCTCGGTGCTGGTCGCCGACGGCTTCCACGGTTCGGAGTGGGGCGAGGCGCTGGTCAGGGCGCCGGATCCGGCGGCCCTGGAACAGCACATGGTCAGCGCCGGCGCCCGACCGGACGCGGTTATCGTCCGCCTGCGCTGGTAGCGCCGCGCGCAGACAACAGGGTCGCCACCAGCTCGGCGAAGCCGGCGCCGCCCGCGGACGGCGTAACATAGGCCGGCAGGGCGGCGATCCGGTCGGCGAAGGCGGCCACGTTGGCGACCCCGACCGCATGCGGGAAGGCGGCGAACATCGGCGCGTCGTTCGGTGAATCGCCGACGAAGACGATCTGCTCGGCGGCCGTCCGGATGTCGATGCCGAAGCATTCGCGGAGCATCCGGCCGCTCATGCCGAGCTTGTCATAGGCGCCGAACCAGCCGTTGACGTGGATCGAGCTGACCTTGGCCTCCGCGCCTTCGGCCTCGAAGGCGGCGACGATGGCGGCGATCGCCGCGTCGTCGAGCGGCCCGGTATCCTCGGCGAAATCGATCGCCAGGTCGGCGACCCGGAAGGGCTGGTCGGCGGCCACCCCGGCGCCCGGCACGGCGGCCGGGATCGTCTTCGCCAGCGCCTCCAGCTTCACCCTGTCCGCCGCCCGTTCGGCGTCGGACTTCCAGTAACGCCGGATCATCCGCCGGCCGGCAGGGTCGTAGCGGTAGAAGAAGGCGCCGTTCTCGCCGACAACCCCGTCGACCGGCCATATCCGGGCGATCAGGTCGCACCAGCCGGCCGGGCGGCCGGTCACCGGCACGACGATCAGCCCGGCGGCCTGTGCCGCCTCGAGCGCCGCGTAGGCGGTCGCCGGCAGCCGGCCACGCAGGGTCAGCGTGTCGTCGATGTCGCACAGCAGGCAGCGGATACCGGCCCGGGCGGCGGCCGGGAAGGCGGCGAGCGGCTTCATGTCACCGCCCCGCGCACGGCGAAGCGCGGCGCCCGGTAGCGGCCCTCCCGCAGGATCCGCTCAAGCGCGGCGACCGCGTCATGGATGTCGACATGGCGGGTATAGAGCGGCGTGAAGCCGAAGCGCATCAGGTCCGGTTCGCGGAAATCGCCGATGACGCCGGCCTCGATCAGCGCCTGGACGATCGCGTAGCCGTCGGGATGGCGGACCGAGACATGGCTGCCGCGCTCGGCATCGACGCGCGGCGTGACGATCTCCAGCCCGTAGGCGCGGTCGAGGCCGTCGACGAGGGCCATGAACTGCCGCGCCAGCGCCAGGCTTTTCTCGCGGACCCGGGCCGGATCGACATCCCGCCAGATGTCGAGCGCGTGGTCGAGGGCGGCGAGGCTCAGGATCGGCGGCGTGCCGCAGAGGAAGCGGGCGACCCCGGGCGCCGGCCGATAGGCGCGGTCGAAGGCGAACGGCGCGGCATGGCCCATCCAGCCGGTCAGCGGCGAGACGACGGCGTCCTGCAGGCGGCGATTGACATAGAGGAAGGCGGTCGCGCCGGGTCCGCCGTTCAGATACTTGTAGCTGCAGCCGACGGCGAAATCGGCGTCGGCGTCATCGAGCGCCACCGGCAGGGCGCCGGCGCTGTGCGCCAGGTCCCAGACGATCAGCGCGCCGGCGGCGTGCGCCGCCCGGGTGATCGCCGCCATGTCGTGCAGCCGGCCGCTTTTGAAATCGACATGGCTGAGCGCGACGACGGCGACGTTCCTGTCGAGTGCGGCGGGAATCTCGGCGACCGGGCAGAGGCGGAACTCGGCGCCGATCCCGGCCGCCGCGAGGCCCTGGGCCATGTAGAGATCGGTCGGGAAATTCTCCGGGTCCGACAGGATCACCGTGCGGCCCGGGCGGGCGGCAAGGGCCGCGGCCATCACCTTGAACAGGTTGATCGAGGTCGAATCCGCGGCGACCACCTGGCCCGGCGCGGCGCCGATCAGGGGCGCGATCTTCTCGCCGACGCGGACCGGCAGGTCGATCCAGCCGGCCCCGTTCCAACTCGTGATCAGGCCCCGGCCCCATTCCCCGGTGACGACCTCGGCAAGCCGTTCGGCGAGGCCCTCGGGCAGCGGCCCGAGACTGTTGCCGTCGAGATAGATCAGCCCGTCGGGGATCGCGAAGCGTTCGCGCGCGCCGGCCAGCGGATCCTCGCGGTCCAGGGCGAGAAAGCTCTCGCGGTCGGGAAGGGTCATTTCCGGCGCTCCGAACGGAAGGATTGCCGGAACCCTCGCCAATGCTCCGCCGTTTGACAAGGGGGAGTATCCCTCGCGCCGGCCGGTTAATCGGCGGTTAGCAGGTTGCGGCGACAATCGAGGTTGCTTGCAGGAGCGCGACTTTTCGCTATATTGCACTGCACAACGGCGGCCGGGCCTTGCTTTTCCCGTATCTGCCGCACCGTCGAAGGGAAGTGAGGCAAGGTAGATGTCGTTTCATGCGGAACTGCACGGTCACTATATCGAGGATCTCAACGTCGGGATGACGGAGATCTATTCGAAGACGGTCACCGATTCCGATATCGTCCTCTATTCCGGGGTCTCGGGCGACACCAATCCGCTTCACCTCGACGACGACTTCGCCAAGGAGACGATCTTCAAGGGGCGGATCGCGCACGGCATGCTGTCGGCCGGCCTGATCTCGGCGATCTTCGGCACCAAGCTGCCCGGCCCGGGGGCGATCTACGTCAGCCAGTCGCTGCGCTTCAAGGCGCCGGTCCGTTCCGGCGACACGGTCGTCGCGCGGGTCACGGTGACCGATGTCGCGGCCGAAAAGAAGCGCGTCACGTTCGAATGCAGTTGTCATGTCGGCACGCGGCTTGTACTTGAAGGCGATGCCGTCCTTATGGTGCCGAGCCGCGACGGGGCTTGAGCGTCCGATTTTCCCGGCCCGGGGGCTTGAACCGGAACAATGCGCATCCTGCGCCATCCGACCGACACACCTGACGAGCTGAAGCGTGGCGTCGCCGCGCTCGGCAATTTCGACGGCGTGCATCTCGGCCATCGCTACCTGATCGGTCGTGCGCGTGCCATCGCCACCGGGCGTGGCATGCCGCTCTCGGTGGTCACCTTCGAACCGCATCCCCGCGAATTCTTCCTCGGCGACCAGCCCAACTTCCGGCTGACGCCGCTGCGCGCCAAGGCCAGGCAGCTCGAGACGCTCGGCGTCGACCTGCTGGCAGCCCTGCATTTCGATCGCGGCTTCTCGGAACAAAGCCCGGAAACCTTCGTCCGCACGGTCCTTGTCGAGGGCCTGGACGTCCGGCATGTCGTGGTCGGCTACGATTTCGTCTTCGGGCACAAGCGGGCCGGCACCACCCAGGTCCTTACCGAGCTTGGCCATCGCTTCGGCTTCGGCGTCACCATCGTCGAGGCGGCCGGCCTCGACGGCGAGATCTATTCCTCGACCCGGGTCCGCAACCTGCTGGGCGAGGGCAGGCCCGACCGGGCGGCGGCGGTGCTCGGCCACTGGTGGGAGGTTTCCGGCCGGGTCGGGCACGGCGACGCGCGTGGCCGGACGATCGGCTTCCCGACCGCCAACCTGTCGCTCGACGGTTTCCTGCAGCCGGCGCTCGGCGTCTATGCCGTTCGCGTCGCGATCGAGGAGGAGGGCGCGCGCGCGCCGCTCAACTGGCATGACGGGGTCGCCAACCTCGGGCGGCGACCGACGGTCGACGGCGAGGATGTCCGTCTCGAGGCGCATCTGTTCGATTTCGACGGCGATCTCTACGACCGCCACCTGCGGGTTGCCTTCGTCGCCCGCCTGCGGCCGGAGCAGAAATTCTCCGGCCTTGAAGAGCTGACCGGGCAGATTGCCCGCGACTGCCTGGCGGCGCGCGAAATCCTCGCCGATCCGGCCTATGCCGCGAACCGGTTCGACAACGCGGAAGCGGACGCGGTCAACCGCTGAAACAGCCCGCGCTGGCCGCTCGACAGCCGCCCGGCGCCTTGTTACAAGACGGATGCTATGTGCATGGAAACGGCAGACGCGGCCCTTGTCGCCCTTCGAATTATCGGCCCGGCTCTCGACTGAGGGGGCCGGGACGGCGCCTGACGACGCGCCGCAGCCCGAATGCATGATCCGGGCATCGCACAGACCGACAATCCGATAGCCAACGACGGGCACATCCCGATGACCAAAGACTACAAGGCAACGCTGTTCCTGCCGCAGACCGATTTCCCGATGAAGGCGGGTCTGCCGCAACGGGAGCCGGAATTCCTCGCCCGCTGGTACGAGATGGATCTCTACCGCCGGCTGCGCGAGCAGGCGAAGGGGCGCGAGCAGTTCATCCTTCATGACGGCCCGCCCTACGCCAACGGCAACATCCACATGGGCACCGCGATGAACAAGGTCCTCAAGGACGTTGTCGTGCGGACCCAGCAGATGCTCGGCAAGGACAGCAACTATGTCCCCGGCTGGGACTGCCACGGCCTGCCGATCGAATGGAAGATCGAGGAGCAGTATCGCGCCGCCGGCAAGAACAAGGACGACGTGCCGGTCGTCGAGTTCCGCCAGGAATGCCGCCAGTTCGCGCTCCATTGGCTCGATGTCCAGCGCGAGGAGTTCAAGCGCCTCGGCGTGATCGGCGACTGGGACAATCCCTACATGCCGATCAGGCCAGACTCGGAAAAGGTGATCGTCGGCGAGCTGCTGAAGTTCCTGATGAACGGCGGCCTCTACCGGGGCGCCAAGCCGGTGATGTGGTCGGTGGTCGAGAAGACGGCGCTCGCCGAGGCAGAGATCGAGTATCACGACCATACCTCGACGACGATCCATGTCCGCTTCCCGGTGGTGAAGGGGCCGGCCCCGTTCGCCGGCAACTCGATCGTGATCTGGACGACGACGCCCTGGACCATGCCCGGCAACCGGGCGATCGCCTTCGGCCCGGAGCTCGACTATGTCGGCATCGAGGTCGCGGCAGTGAAGGAGGGCGCGCTTGCCCGGGTCGGCGAGACCCTGTTCGTCGCCGCCGCGCTGCGCGAAGCGGTCGAGGCCGAGGTCGGGATCATGGCCTCGAAGATCGTCTGGGAAGGTCCCGGCAGCGCCTTCGAGGGTGTCGTCTGCCATCATCCTTTCCACGGACACGGCTACGATTTCGACGTGCCGCTGCTGCCGGGCGAGCATGTCACGGTCGAGCAGGGCACCGGCTTCGTCCATACCGCGCCCGGCCATGGCGAGGAGGATTACGTCGTCGGCATGCAGTTCGGCCTGGAAGTGCCGGAAACGGTCGACGAGGGCGGCCTGTTCATGCCCCATGTGCCGCTCTTCGCCGGCCAGCATGTCTTCAAGGCGAACGGCCCGGTGGCCGACAAGCTGCAGGAATTCGGCGCGCTGCTGCATCGCGGCAAGCTGGTCCATTCCTATCCCCATTCCTGGCGCTCCAAGGCGCCGCTGATCTTCCGCAACACGCCGCAATGGTTCGTCTCGATGGAGACCAACGACCTGCGCAAGACGGCGCTGGCCGAGATCGACCGGGTCAAGTGGTATCCGCCGCAGGGCCGGAACCGAATCCATTCGATGATCGAGAACCGCCCGGACTGGGTGCTGAGCCGGCAACGCAGCTGGGGCGTGCCGCTGACACTGTTCCTTGGCCGCGAGAGCCGCGAGCCCTTGCGCGATCCAGCGGTCAACGAGCGGATCCTCGAGATCATCGGCGCCGAGGGCGCCGATGCCTGGTTCTCGTCGCCGCCGGAACGCTTCCTTGGACCGGACCACGATCCGGCGGACTGGGAGATGCTCACCGACACGGTCGATGTCTGGTTCGATTCGGGCACCTCGCACGCCTATGTGCTGGAGACCCGCGAGGACCTGAAGACGCCGGCCTCGCTTTACCTGGAAGGCTCGGACCAGCATCGCGGCTGGTTCCATTCCTCGCTGCTGGAATCCTGCGGGACGCGCGGCCGGGCGCCCTACGAGGCGGTGCTGACGCACGGCTTCGTGCTCGACGGCGACGGCCGCAAGATGTCGAAGTCGCTCGGCAACACCGTTCTCCCGCAGGAGGTGATCGGCCAGTTCGGCGCCGATATCCTGCGCCTCTGGGTGGTCGCCTCGGACTTCACCGAGGATCTCCGGATCAGCCCCGAAATCCTGAAGTCGCAGGTCGACAGCTATCGCCGGCTGCGCAACACGCTGCGCTTCATCCTCGGCAACCTGGCCCGGTTCGACGAGCGCGAACGGCTGCCGGCGGCGGAGATGCCCGAGCTCGAACGCTGGGTGCTGAGCCGCCTTGCCGCGCTCGACGCCCAGGTGCGCGAGGCCTGCGAACGCTTCGATTTCCACCAGATCTTCGTCTCGGTCTACACCTTCTGCACGATCGAGCTGTCGTCCTTCTATCTCGATATCCGGAAAGACGCGCTCTATTGCGACGCGGCGGACTCGGTCCGCCGACGGGCCGCGCGAACAGTGCTCGACACGCTGTTCGACAGCCTGACCGCATGGCTTGCGCCGATCCTCTGCTTCACCGCCGAGGAGGCCTGGCAGACGCGCGGTACCGGGCCCGAGGAAAGCGTCCATCTGCGGCTCTTCCCGGAACTGCCGGCGGAATGGCGGGACCCGGCCCTCGACGCCCGCTGGGAGCGGATCCGGCGGATGCGCCGGGTGGTCACCGGCGCGCTCGAGATCGAGCGCCGCGAGAAGCGGATCGGCGCCAGCCTGCAGGCCCACCCGGTCGTGCATCTCTCGGCCGGGGACGCGGCGATCGCGCGCAGCGTCGATTTCGCCGAGCTCTGCATCACCTCGGGCGTCAGCGTCAGCGAGGCGGCGGCGCCGGACGACGCCTTCCGCATCGAGGATGTGGACGATGTCGCGGTGGTGCCGGGGCTTGCCGAGGGCAGCAAATGCCAGCGCTGCTGGATGGTGCTGCCGGACGTCGGCACGATCGCCGGGCATGACGATCTCTGTGGCCGCTGCGCCAGCGCGGTCGAGGCGGCCGACACGGTCGCCGCCTGAGCCCGGATGCTCGGGCCGGCACTGACGCTGGCGAGCCTGGTCGCCGGGATCGACCAGGTGGTGAAGTACCTGGTGCTCAGGGCGCTGATCGGGACTCCGTCGGGCTTCACCCTGATCCCGGGGGTCGACATCGCGCTGGTCTGGAACCGGGGGCTGGTCTTCGCCTTCCTGGCTAGCCCCTCGGCGCTTGCGCGCTGGGCCTTCGTGCTGCTCGCGCTGGTGCTCGTCAGCGCACTCGTTGCCTGGCTCGTCTGGGTTCGGCGCCCGGGCCTCGGCCTGGCGCTCGGCCTGATCGTCGGCGGCGCGCTCGGGAACGTCGTCGACCGGGTTATATACGGCGCGGTCGTTGACTATATCGACCTGTACAGTGGCGAGAGCCACTGGCCGGCCTTCAACCTTGCCGACGTCGCAATCCTCTCCGGTGTCGGCTTCCTGATCATCGACAGCCTGCTGCTGCGGCCCCTCGGCCGCGCCGGCCGGGCCCAGCCGAGCGGATAGCATGCTGAGAAACGGGCTGAGAACCGGACTGCCGATCGCCCTTGTGACGCTGATTGCCGATCAGGTGACGAAATTCGAGATGCTGGCGATGCTCTCCGGCCCGGCCGGCCCGCGGGTCATGGTCGGCGGCCAGACGATCCGGGTGCTCGACAATTTCAACCTCGTGCTGGTCTGGAATTCCGGCGTTAGCTTCGGGCTCTTCGGTGGCGGACCGGAGACCACGCGTTGGATCCTGATCGCGCTTGCGCTGGCCCTCTGCCTCGGCCTCGGGGTCTGGCTCCGGCGGGCGGCGAGCCTGGCGGAGACCGTCGGCCTGGGGCTCGTGATCGGCGGTGCGCTCGGCAATGTCATCGACCGGGTCTACTGGGGCGCGGTCGTCGACTTCCTCGATTTCCACGCCTTCGGCTACCACTGGCCGGCATTCAATCTCGCCGATACGGTGATCTTCATCGGCGTCTTCTGCCTCATCGCGGACGGCTTGTTTAATCGCCCCGCTTCTTCTAAAAGGTAGGCCATGATGTTGCGGAAAAACCACATCGCGACGGTCGTCCTGAGCGGCCTTCTGGGTCTCGCGCTTTCGGGCTGCGACAGCACCAAGAGCTTGCTCGGACTTGAAAAATCCGCGCCGGACGAGTTCACGGTCGTCTCGAAGGCGCCGCTGACCCTGCCGCCGGACTACACCCTTCGTCCGCCGGCCCCCGGGTCGGCCCGGCCGAACGAGGTCAGCCCCCGCGACAAGGCCCGCCAGACCCTGACCGGTCGGCCGGCGATCGGCAACGCCACGGCGAGCAGCGATCGCGGCGCGAACCCGGCAGGCAATACCGGCGGCGAGCAGGCGTTGCTCGCCAATGCGCGCGCCGAGGAGGCGAATCCGCGCATCCGCGAGATCGTCAATGCCGAGACCGAGCAGCTGGCGATCAAGGACAGTTCGTTCGTCGACCGGCTGCTGTTCTGGCAGGAGAAGCAGGAGCCGGGCATGGTCATCAACGCCCGGGCCGAGCAGCAGCGCCTGCAGCAGAACGCCGCCGAGGGCAAGGCGGTGACCGAAGGCGAGACGATTTCGATCGAGCGTCGCGAGCGCGGTATCCTGGAAGGCATTTTCTAGGCCGCTCCGCGCCGCAGTCGCCCTGATCCCTGTTTGTCCGGGCGAGGCCGCACAGATGCGTGCGGCTACTTGTGCCGGCCCGGCAGGGGGCCATATTAGGGGTCATTCCACGCCCCGGAGGATCGATGCCTTCCTTGCAAGCCTACCGTCTGCGCGGCCCCGTCGCCGCCTTGCTCGCGCTCCTCGTCCTCGCCGCTTCCGTCTCCGCCGCCCGCGCCGCATTCCTGAAGCCGGAAAGCTTCTTCCTGGAGAACGGCATGCAGGTCGTTGTGGTGACCGACAGCCGGGCGCCGATCGTCACCCACATGGTCTGGTACCGGACCGGTTCGGCGGACGAGCCCAAGGCAAAGTCGGGGATCGCGCATTTCCTCGAACATCTCATGTTCAAGGGGACCGAGAAGCTGGCACCGGGCGAGTTCTCCAAGATCGTCGCCCAGAACGGCGGCCAGGACAACGCCTTCACCTCCTACGACTACACCGCCTATTTCCAGAATGTCGCGGCCGACAAGCTTGACCTGGTGATGGGGCTCGAGGCCGACCGGATGCGCAATCTCCGGCTCACCGAGGCGATCGTCGCGCCGGAGCTCAAGGTCGTGCTGGAGGAGCGCTCGCAGCGGACCGACAACAATCCGGCGGCGCTGCTCGGCGAGCAGATGAACGCCGCGCAGTATCTGAACCACCCCTACGGCATTCCGGTCATCGGCTGGCGCCACGAGGTCGAGAAGCTGACGACGGCGGACGCCATCGCCTTCTACAATCGCTATTACCAGCCGGCCAACGCCATCCTGGTGGTTGTCGGCGACGTCAGCGCCGACAAGGTGCGCGAGCTCGCCGAGAAGCATTACGGCGTCATCCCGGGCGGCGAGGTGCCGCCGCGCCTGCGCCCGCAGGAGCCGCCGCAGATCGCCGCCCGCCGGCTCGAATATGCCGATGCCCGGGTGCGCGAGCCGAGCTGGCAGCGGAGCTACCTGGCGCCGAGCTATACCGCCGGCGAAAGCCAGCACGCGCATGCCCTCGACGTGCTCGCCGAAATCCTCGGCGGCGGCACCAGCGGCCGGCTCTACAAGGAACTGGTGGTCAAGCAGGGGATCGCCGCCGGTGCCGGCGCCTGGTACAGCGGTGACAGCCGCGACCTCGGCCGCTTCGTCGTCTATGCCTCGCCGAACCGCGGCGGCAACCTGCCCGGGATCGAGGCGGCGGTCGATGTCGTGCTGCGTGACATCGTCGCCAACGGCGTCAACGAGGGCGAGCTGTCGCTGGCCAAGAACCAGCTCCGCTCCGACGCGATCTATGCCCGTGACAGCCTGTCGAGCACGGCGCGCCTGCTTGGTGCATCGCTCGCGGTCGGCCAGGATATCGACATGATCGTCAACTGGCCGGACGAGGTCGCCAAGGTCAGCGCCGAGCAGGTGCGGGCGGCGGCGCAATATGTACTCGATCCAAGGCAATCGGTGACGGCGCTGCTGCTGCCGAAGGAGGCATCGTGAGAAAGGCTCCCGCGATCATGTCCGCCTTGTCCCGCCTGACCCTGCTGGCCGGCCTTCTCGCCGTGTTCGTCGCGCTCTCCGTCGGGGTCCGCCCGGCGGACGCCGCGCCGGCGATCGAGGAGGTGACGAGCCCCGGCGGCATCAGGGCCTGGCTGGTCAACGAACCGTCGATCCCGGTCATCGCCGTCCGCGTTGCCTGGCGCGGCGGGAGCCGGCTCGATCCGGCCGACAAGCCCGGCGTCGCCAACCTGCTGTCCGGGCTGCTTGACGAGGGCGCCGGCGAGCTCGATTCGGAAGCCTTCCAGCACCGCCTGGCCGAGCTGGCGATCAAGCTCTCCTTCGATGCCGGCCGCGATGCCTTCGCCGCCGACCTGACGACCCTGTCGGAGAACCGCGACGAGGCCTTCCGGCTGCTCGCGCTCGCGCTCGAGAGCCCGCGGTTCGACGAGGAGCCGGTCGCCCGCATCCGTCGCCAGATCCTCTCCTCGCTGTCGCGCGCCGAAGCCGATCCGGGCACGCTCGCCGGCCGCGCTTGGATGGCGGCCGCCTTCCCGGGCCATCCCTACAGCCGGCCGAGCGACGGCACGCTCGCCTCGGTGCCGACCATCACGGTCGAGGATCTGCAGACCTGGCGACAGCGCTACCTCGCACTCGACAACATCGTCATCAGCGTCGTCGGCGATATCGACGCGAAGACGCTCGGCCCGCTGCTCGACAAGACCTTCGGCTCGCTGCCGGCGAAAACCTGGCCGACCGACGTGCCCGAGGTGGAGCCGGCCGGCGGCGGTCGTCTCGAGGTGATCCCGTTCGACAATCCGCAGAGCCAGGTGATCTTCGGACGCGAGGGCGTGAAACGCGACGATCCGGATTATTACGCTGCCTACGTGATGAACTACGTGCTCGGCGGCGGCGGTTTCGAATCGCGCCTCAACGAGGAAATCCGCGAGAAGCGCGGCCTCGTCTACTCGGTCTATTCCTACGTCAACCCGCTCGACTTCTCCTCGCTGCTGATGGGCGGCCTCGGCACCAGCAACGACCAGGTGGCGGAAGCGATCGAGCTGGTCCGCAAGGAGGTCGGGCGGCTGCGCGAGGACGGCGTCACCGAAGCCGAGCTGGCCGACGCGAAGACCTATATCAACGGCTCCTTCCCGCTCCGCCTGTCGTCGAATGCCTCGATCGCCCGCATCCTGGTCGCGATGCAGCTCGATCATCTTGGCATCGACTACCTTGAGAAGCGGGACGCGCTGATCGAGAAGGTCACGCTGGACGATGTCCGGCGGGTCGCCCGCCGGCTGCTCGATCCGAAGGACATGCTGATCGTCGTGGTCGGCAGCCCGCACGGCCTCGACGGCGCCGTCACCCGCAAGGACGGGTGATCGCCGTCTGGCCCGGGGCCGGCGCTTCTGCTACCGTCGCATCAGCGAATCCTCAATCGACAAGCCCATGCCCTACAGACAAGACCTGACACGTTGCTTCGCCGGCGCGATCGGCGGCAGCGGCCTCGATGAAGCGGCCTTCCGCAAGACCCTGGGCGAGGCGGAAGCCGCCGTCGGCTGGGTCGCGGACACGATGCGCGGCCACGCGCTGCCGCTCTTCGACCTGCCGTTCCAGCGCGACGACCTCAAGCTGCTCAACGACATCGCCGCCTACTGGCGGGAGGACTTCACCGATATCCTGATCCTCGGCACCGGGGGCTCGGCGCTTGGCGCCAAGACCCTTCAGGCGATCGCCGACGGCGACGGGCCGCAGATCCATTTCGGCGACAATCTCGACGGCCGCAGTTTCGCCTGGATCGTCGACGCGCTCGATCTCGAGACCACCGGCATCCTGACCGTCTCGAAGTCCGGCTCGACGCCCGAAACGCTCTCGCAGACCCTCGTCGTGCTCGGCGCGCTGGTCGAGGCGCTCGGCGAGGACGCGCCGGCCAAGCATGTGCTGGCGATCGCCGAGCCGGGCGACAGCCCGCTCCGGCGGCTCGCGGCGCGCTGGCAATTGCAGATCCTCGATCACGATCCGAACCTGGGCGGGCGCTACTCGGTGCTCTCGCTGGTCGGCCTGCTGCCGGCGCTGATTGCCGGCCTCGACGCGGCGCAGGTCCGCGAAGGGGCGGCCTTCGTGCTCGACGGGGTGATGGAGAACGGCATTTCCGCGGCACCTGTGGAAGGCGCCGCGCTTTCGGTGGCGCTCGCCCGCCGCGGCGATATCGCCCAGAGCGTCCTGCTGCCCTACGACGACCGGCTGTTCGAATTCACCTACTGGTATCGCCAGCTCTGGGCCGAGAGCATCGGCAAGCAGGGCTTCGGCACGACGCCGGTCAACGCGCTCGGCCCCGTTGACCAGCACAGCCAGCTTCAGCTCTGGCTCGACGGCCCGGCGGACAAGCTGTTCACCGTCGTCACCTGCGGTGACTGGGGCAGCGGTCCGATGATCGATCTCGGCCTCGCCGGCAACGACCCGGCGCTTGCCTACCTGGAAGGGCGCGGGATCGGCGACCTCGCCCGGGCCGAGGCGCGGGCGACCGTGCGGACCCTGGCGCGGCACGGCCGACCGGTGCGCGAGATCACCGTCGACGTCCTGGACGAACAGGCCTTCGGCGCGCTGTTCATGCATTACATGCTCGAGACGATCGTCGCCGCGCGGCTCTGGGGCGTCGATGCCTTCGACCAGCCGGCGGTCGAGGAAGGCAAGATCCTGGCGAAGAAATTCCTGACCGGGGAGGAGGCCGGGGCGTGACCATCCGGCGCCTGCCGGAAGGGCTGGTCAACCGGATCGCCGCCGGCGAAGTGATCGAGAGACCGGCCTCGGCGGTCAAGGAACTGGTCGAGAACGCGATCGACGCCGGCGCCCGGCGGATCGGCGTGACCCTTCGCGACGGCGGCCGCAGCCTGATCGCGGTCGCCGACGACGGTACCGGCATGACCGCCGATGAAATGGAACTTGCGGTCGAACGCCACGCCACCTCCAAGCTGCCCGACGACGACCTCGTGCGCATCGCCCATCTCGGCTTCCGTGGCGAGGCGCTGCCCTCGATCGGTTCGGTCAGCCGGCTCTCCATCACGTCCCGCACCGCCGACGCCGACAGCGGCTTCCGCCTCGACATCGCCGGCGGGGTCAAGCAGCCGGTCGCCCCCGCGGCGATGACCCGGGGCACAAGGGTCGAGGTGCGCGACCTGTTCTTCGCCACTCCGGCGCGGCTCAAGTTCCTCAAGAGCGAACGCGCCGAGCAGGCCCAGGCGCTCGCCGTGGTTCGCCGCCTGGCGCTCGCCTGCCCGGAGATCGGCTTCACCTTCGACGACGACCGGCGCACGGTGCTCCGCCTCGAGCCGGAGAACGGCGAACTGTTCGAGGCCCGGCTCGGCCGCGTCTCGGCAATCCTCGGCCGGGATTTCCGCGACAACGCGGTGCCGATCGACGCCGAACGCGAGGGCATCCGGCTGGCCGGCCATGCCGGGCTGCCGACGATGAACCGCGGCAACGCGGAAATGCAGTTCCTCTTCGTCAACGGCCGCCCGGTGCAGGACCGGCTGTTCACCGGCGCGATCCGCGCCGCCTACATGGACGTGCTGGCGCGCGACCGGCATCCGCTGCTGGCGCTCTTTCTCGAGATCCCGCCGGACATGGTCGACGTCAATGTTCATCCCGCCAAGTCCGAGGTCCGGTTCCGGGATTCCGGCATCGTGCGCGGGCTGATCATCGGCGCCGTCCGCCATGCTCTCGCGGAGGCCGGACACCGCGCCTCCTCGACGCTCACCGGTGCGGCGCTCGGCGCCTTCCAGGGCGGCGGCCGGCCGGCGCTGCCGCTCCGCGCCGCCTGGGGCGGCTATCGCCCGGGACCGGGTGCGTCGCCCGGCATGATGGAGGCGGCGGCCGATTACCAGGCGCCGCTCGCGGCCGGCGAGGGGCGCCTCGAAGGTACGCTCCGGCCCGAGGCCCCGGCAGCCCTCGCCGGGGGCGCGGCAATCGTACCCGAGACCGCCCCCGGAGATCATCCGCTCGGCGCCGCGCGGGCGCAGCTTCACGGGACCTACGTGATCGCCGAGACCGCCGACGGGATCGTCATCGTCGACCAGCATGCCGCCCACGAGCGGCTGGTGATGGAGAAGATGAAGGCGGCGCTCGGCGAGCGCGATGTGCCGCGCCAGATGCTGCTGCTGCCGGAGGTCGTGGAACTGGACGAGGCCTCGGTGCTGCGCCTTGCCGACAGGGCCGATGAGTTCGCCGAGCTCGGCCTCGTGCTGGAGCCCTTCGGGCCGGGCGCCATCGTCGTTCGCGAGACCCCGGCGCCGCTCGGCCAGTGCGACGTCAAGGGCCTGGCCCGCGATCTTGCCGATGAGCTGGCCGAGCTCGACCAGTCGGTGAGCCTGAAGGAACGGCTCGACGATGTCTGCGCGACCATGGCCTGCCACGGCTCGGTGCGCGCGGGGCGGCGCCTCAACCAGGCGGAGATGGATGCGCTCCTGCGCCAGATGGAGGTGACACCGCGCGCCGGCCAGTGCAACCACGGCCGGCCGACGTACGTCGCGCTCAGCCTTGCCGATATCGAGAGGCTGTTCGGCCGACGCTGAACGGGTCCGCTTCAAATTCCGGGCTCGGCCCCGTAGGATCGTGAACGATGTGTGTACCTGAATCCATGATCGCTTCTCCACATGTCCCGCCCGCCGGTCAGGATCGCAAGCATGTTCAGGATGTCAGCCCCGGGTTGTCGATGACGTTGCAGGCGTCGGCCGACGCCTCGCGCCCGTCGCATGCCCACAATGGAGAGGCGCCGCCAACGCCCCCTTCACGGCACGCCGACAGCGTCTTGCCGCCGTTCTCCCGCTGGCCCAGGCAGTCTTCCTCCGGGCCGCTCTGATGACCGAGGGAATCGCGCTTGTCGTGCTTATCGGGGCGGGCCTGGTCGTCATATCCGCCTTCACCAGCCTCATCGCCTTCCGGGTCGGCACGCCACTGCTTCTGATCTTTCTCGGGGTGGGCCTGCTTGCCGGCGAGGACGGGCCCGGCGGCATCCGGTTCGAGGACGCCGGCAGTGCGTATTTCATCGGCAGCGTGGCACTGGCGGTCATCCTGTTCGACAGCGGGATCACCACGCCCCGGCGGATGCTCCGCGTCGCCGCGGGGCCGGCGACCGTCCTTGCCACGGTCGGCGTGCTACTGACGGCCGTGGTCCTCGCGGTCCCCATCCATTTCCTTCTGGACCTTCCGTGGCTCGAGGCGCTTCTCCTCGGGGCGATCGTGGGATCGACGGACGCAGCGGCCGTCTTTTTCCTCCTGCGCGTCGGCGGCATCCAGATCCGCGAGCGCGTGCGCGCGACGCTCGAAGTGGAATCCGCGTCGAACGATCCGATGGCGATCTTTCTGACCGTGCTGCTGGTCGAGACGATCGCCGCCGGCACGACGACGGCACAGGACATCTCCTGGAACTTCCTGAGCACGTTGTCGGTCCAGTTCGGGCTTGGCGCTCTGTGCGGCGTCGTGTTCGGCTACCTGATAGTGCAGGGCCTGAACCGCGTCCGGCTGGAAACCGGGCTCTTCCCCATCGTCATCGTCGGGCTGGCGCTCTGCGTCTTCTCGATCACGTCACTTCTCGGCGGGAGCGGGTTTCTCGCCGCCTATATCGCCGGGCTGGTGATGGGCAACATGGAACTCAAGGGCGGCCTGGCGTTTCGCCGTTTTCAGGAAGGCCTGACCTGGCTTGCCCAGATCACCATGTTCCTCGTGCTCGGCCTGCTGGCGGCACCGTCCGAGTTCCCGGCGATCGCCTGGCAGTCGGTGGTGATCGGTCTCGCGCTGATGCTGGTGGCGCGGCCGATCGCGATATGGCTCTGCCTCATGCCGTTCGGCTTTCACCGCAACGAGGCCACCTTCATCGCCTGGGTCGGGCTCCGCGGAGCCGTCTCGATACTCCTCGCGATCCTCCCGCTCGTCGCCGGCTTCGGGTCGGGTCACACCCTCTTCAATGCCGCGTTCATCATCGTCCTGACATCGTTGCTGGTGCAGGGCTGGACACTCCGGCCGGTGGCCAAATGGCTGGGCGTCGTCGTTCCGCCCAAGACCGGGGCGGTCGACAAGATCGAGCTGGAACTGCCCGGCACCGCACGGCACGAACTGGTTGTCTACCGGATCGTTGCCGACAGTCCCGTCGTCCTCGGTGAACGGATCCCGCGATGGGCGCGCCCGTCGCTGATCGTCCGCGACGGACGGTCGATGCGCGTGCACGAGGCCGGCCGGCTGCAGCCCGGTGACAGTGTCTATATCTTCGCTCCGCCAAGGCTGACCGGTCTCCTTGACCGGCTGTTTGCCAGCAAGATCGAGCTGTCCGAAAGCGACCTGGATTACTTCGGCGAGTTCGAGATCGACGCCACGCAGTCTATCGGCAACCTGGCCGACGCATACGGCTTCGAGATCGTGCCGGACGAACGCGAGGTTTCGGTCGGGGATTTCCTCAGGAAACGCCTCGGAAACCCCATGGGGCGCGGCGACCGGCTGGTGGTCGGTCCCGTGGAACTGATCGTCCGCGATATCGATATCGACAATGATCGCATGTCGATCGGTCTTGCCGTCGAGCCGACCACGGCCTCCACGCCTCGCCTTCCGCTCTTCCAGAGTTTCCAGGAAATCTCCGTCGCGCTGCGGGCGTGGCTGAAACGTCGGTCATTCGGATCGACGGACAAGGAAACGAACGACTGAGCGACGGTCTATCGGCTGCCGGGAATGGCGTCTTGGCGTCGGTGGTCACGACCCGCCCGAGGCCGGTCAGCCCGCACCGAAGCCGCCGATCCTGCCCCTGGCCATCATGGTCCCGCGCATCGGCGCGACAGGTGGCGTGGCCGCCACCTGCCGCGCGATCTCCGGCGCCGGCCGGCGTCGTTCAGAGAACGCCGAGCATCTCGCCGACCAGCGGGTGGCGGACAACGTCGACATCCTTCAGCCGGACCACCGAGACATTGTCGAGCGGCTCGAGCCGGTTGGCGATGTCGGACAGGCCGGACAGCCCGTCGAGCAGGTCGGACTGGTCCGGATCGCCGGTCACCACCATGGTCGAGTTCCAGCCGAGCCGGGTCAGCAGCATCTTGAGCTGGCCGTAGGTGCAGTTCTGCGCCTCGTCGATGACGATATAGGCATTGTTGAGGGTGCGGCCGCGCATGAAGGCGACCGGGGCCAGTTCGATCGACCCGTCGGTCAGCATGGCCTTGAGCTGCTTGCCGCCGATCCGGTCGCTGAGCGCGTCATAGAGCGGCCGCAGGTAGGGCATCAGCTTCTCTTCCATGTCACCGGGAAGAAAGCCCAGGTTCTCGCCGGCCTCGACCGCCGGGCGTGACAGGATCAGGCGGTCGATCCGGCCCGCCTGCAGGGCCTCGACCGCCTTGGCGACGGCGAGGTAGGTCTTGCCGGTGCCGGCCGGGCCGAGCGCCAGCACGAGATTGCTGCGGTCGAGCGCTTCCAGCAGGGTTGCCTGACCGGCGCTGCGCGGTTTGAGCGTCCGGAGATAACGCTGGTCGCGGCGCTCGTCATCGAGCGGCGACCAGGAATGGCCCTCCGGGTAAAGAGAATGGACATTGCCTTCGACACCGTCCCTACGGCGCGGTGAACGCTTGGCCATGCGCGGCTCCTGTCATTGTGGATACAGACAAAAAAAGCCGCGCGCGGATGCGGCGGCTTTCGAGGGGGAGGGGCAGGTCGAACCTGCGGCAGCGAGCGACCCGACGAACGGGGTCTTTCGGGAAGGCCTGCAACTGCACTGCTGCCATTACACTCCGCCTCTCGTCGTCTCGCGCCGCAGTGCGGCAGAGACGAACCAAGGCTAGCGCGATGGCGATTCCGCGCCTAGCACTATTTTGTGCCGTCGCGAAAGTTTCACACTAGAACTTGTGAGGCTAGGCCGTCGCGGCGCCGCGATATCGCAACAGGTGCAGGCGTCCGCGGCCATAGGCGCGGCTCTCGATCGGCGAGAAATCCGCGATCTCGTCGAGCGCTTCGTCCTTCGCCGTCTCGACGACGGCAAGCGCGCCGGCAGCGAGCCAGTTGCCGGCGGCGAGCGCCGCCAGCGCCGGGCTGCTCAGGCCCTGTCCGTAGGGCGCGTCCATCAGCACGAGGTCGTGGGCGCGGCTCGCCGCACCGGGCTTTCGGGCGTCGCGCTGCAGGATCGCCGTCTCGCAACCCTCAAGGCCGGCCAGGTTGCGCCGGATCAGGGCGAGCGCGGTGCGGTCGTTCTCGATGAAAGTGACGCTCGCGGCGCCGCGCGACAGCGCCTCGATGCCAAGCGCGCCCGAGCCGGCGAAGACGTCGAGCACGGCGGCATCGGCGGGCAGCGGGCCGGACGGCCCCCGGAGCGCCCGGTTGTGGGCGAGAATGTTGAACAGCGCCTCGCGGGTCCGTTCGCCGGTCGGGCGGATGTCTAGGCCTTCCGGCGTGTCGAGCTTTCGGCCGCGATAACGGCCACCGACTATGCGCATGGGTGCGGCCTCACCGTCCCGGCCGCTTCGGCTTGGCCGGGCCACCCCTAGCGCCGCCCGTCGCGCCGCCGGCCGACCCCGTGGGGCGGACCGACAGGCGGCCGGTCGGCCGGGCCGCGGGCTTGCCGCGCTTGGCCGCCCAGGGCTTGTCGTCCATCGGGATGTCGTCGGCGGCCGCTTCCGGTTTGCGCCGCGGCCCCTTGTGCGGCGGCTTGCCCTTGTGCGGACGCCTCGCTTTCGGTTCTTCCCGGTGTTTCGCCTCGTTCGGCGAGCCGAGCCCGAGCTGGTCGCGAACGATCCGCCGCGGCACTTCCTCGACCAGGCCGGTCTCGAGGTCGCCGAGCTGGAAGGGTCCGTAGGAAATCCGGATCAGGCGCGCCACATGCAGGCCGAGATGCTGCATCACCTTGCGGATCTCGCGGTTCTTGCCCTCTCGGATCGTCACGCTCAGCCAGGCGTTGCTGCCCTGCTGGCGTTCCAGTGTCGCCTGGATGCCGCCGTAGCGGACGCCGTCGACGGTGACCCCCTTCTCGAGCGCCTTGAGCGCCGCCTCGTCCGGCATGCCATGCACCCGGACCCGATAGCGCCGGGCCCAGCCGGTCGCCGGCAGTTCCATCCGGCGGGCGAGCTCGCCATCGTTGGTGAGCAGCAGCAGGCCCTCCGACGTCAGGTCGAGGCGGCCGACGCTGATCACCCGCGGCATGTTGTCCGGCAGCTTCTCGAAGACCGTCGGCCGGCCCTGCGGGTCGCGGTTCGAGGTCACGAGTCCGTCCGGCTTGTGATAGCGCCAGATGCGCGGCGGTTCCGGCTCGGCGAGAGCCTGGCCGTCGATCGTAACCTTTGCCGACGGCCCGACATTGAGTGCCGGGCTGGCGATCACCTTGCCGTCGACCGAGACCCGGCCGTCGGCGATGAGCAGCTCGGCCTCGCGCCGCGAACAATGGCCGGCGCGGGCGATGCGCTTGGCGATGCGCTCGCCCTCCGGCGACGTTTCCTTGGTCATGGGATCAGGTCCTGGCGGCGGCGATCAGCGCGTCGAAGATCCGGCGATCGCCGTCGGATATGTGATACTCGGGATGCCACTGGACGCCGAGGCAGAAGCGGTAGCGGCGATCCTCGATGCCCTCGATCACGCCGTCGTCGGCGCGGGCATTGATGGTGACGTCGGGTCCGGCGGCTTTCGCCGCCTGGTGGTGGGCGCTGTTGACCGGCAGCCGGTCGGCGCCGACGATCTCGTGCAGCAGGGTGCCCGGCACCACCGAGACGTCGTGGCCCGGCTCGGTGCGCGGATTGGGCTGTTCGTGGGCGAGGCCGTCGGCGATCTCGTCGGGAATATGCTGGATCAGGGTGCCGCCGAGAATCACGTTGAGAAGCTGCTGGCCGCCACAGATTCCGAGCACCGGCTTGTCGGCGGCGAGGCAGGCCTCGGCGACCGCCCATTCGAAGCGCGTGCGGCGGTCCTTGGTCACGACCGTCGAATGACGCTCGTTGTCGCCGAACAATGCCGGGTCGACGTCGAAGGCGCCGCCGGTGATGATCAGGCCATCGATCAGCTCGCCATAGGCGGCGGCCGCGTCCGGCTCGTGCGGCAGTGCCAGCGGCAGGCCGCCGGCGCTGCTGACGACGTCGCAATAATTCTGGCGGACCGCGTACCAGGGCAGATTCGAATATCCCCCGGCGCTTTCCGAATCGAGCGTGATGCCGATGACTGGGCGTTTCATGGGCGCAATCTAGGGCCAGCCCGTGTCGAGAGCAACCGGCCGCCGCACGGCGAGCAGCTTTCCGTCGCCCGCGCTTGACGACCGACCGCCCGCGCCGCACTGTCTGGCCATGGATTTCACTGTGCCGGACTACATGCAGGAGGCCTTCGCGGCCGCCGAGATGGCCGGGCGCCGCGGCGAGGTGCCGATCGGCGCCGTCGTCGTGCACAGCGGCCTCCAGCGCATCGTCGGCCGCGCCGGCAATGAGGTCGAGGATCGTGGCGACGCCACCGCGCATGCGGAAATGCTGGCGATTCGCGGCGCCTCGCGGATGCTGGGCCAGAAATTCCTCAGCGAATGCGACCTCTACGTGACGCTCGAGCCCTGCCCGATGTGCGCCCAGGCGATCGCCTTCGCGCGCATCCGCCGGCTCTATTTCGCGGCCTTCGATCCGAAGGGCGGCGGCGTCGAGAACGGCCCCCGCATCTTCGAGCAGCCGACCTGCCACCACCGGCTGGAATGTTATGGCGGCATCCAGGAAATGCGCAGCGCTGAACTGCTGCGCGACTTTTTCGCGGCCAGGCGTTAGAAACGCCCGTGTCAACAATGTGAATAAGAGCCAGGGAACGAGGAACGAAAGAACATGGATTTCGACTTTTCGCCGAAGGTCAAGGAGCTCCAGGAGCGGGTATCCGCGTTCATGGACGAACATATCTATCCGAACGAGGAACGCTTCGACCGCGAGGTCGCCCAGGGCGACCGCTGGCAGCCGACCAAGCTCATTGAGGAACTGAAGCCGAAGGCCAAGGAAGCCGGGCTGTGGAACCTGTTCCTGCCGGAGAGCGAGCGCGGCGCCGGTCTGACCAACCTCGAATATGCGCCGCTCTGCGAGATCATGGGCCGGGTCAGCTGGGCGCCGGAGGTCTTCAACTGCTCCGCCCCCGACACCGGCAACATGGAAGTGCTGGAACGCTACGGCAAGCCGGAGCACAAGGAGAAGTGGCTGAAGCCGCTGCTCAATGGCGAGATCCGCTCCGCTTTCGCGATGACCGAGCCGGCCGTCGCCTCGTCGGACGCGACCAACATCGAGGCCTCGATCAAGCGCGACGGTGACGAATATGTCATCAACGGCCGCAAGTGGTGGACGTCCGGCATCGGCGATCCGCGCTGCAAGATCCTCATCTTCATGGGCAAGACCGACCCGAGCGCCCCGCGTCACGAGCAGCAGTCGATGATCCTGGTGCCGACCGATACCAAGGGCATCACCATCGAGCGCATGCTCCCGGTCTTCGGCTATGACGATGCGCCGCATGGCCATGGCGAGGTCAATTTCGAGAATGTCCGTGTCCCGGCCTCGAATCTCCTGCTCGGCGAAGGGCGCGGTTTCGAGATCGCCCAGGGGCGGCTTGGCCCGGGCCGCATTCACCACTGCATGCGGGTGATCGGCGTCGCCGAGCGCGCGCTGGAGCGGATGTGCAAGCGGGTGAAATCGCGTGTCGCCTTCGGCAAGCCGGTCGCCGAGCAGACCGTGACGCTGGAGCGGATCGCCGAGGCCCGCGCCTCGATCGACCAGGCCCGCCTGCTGACGCTCAAGGCGGCCTACATGATGGATACCGTGGGCAACAAGGAAGCGCGCATGGAAATCGCCATGATCAAGGTCGTGGCGCCGAACATGGCGCTGAAGGTCATCGACTGGGCCATCCAGGCGCATGGCGCCGGCGGCGTGACCACCGATTTCGGTCTTGCCCAGGCCTATGCCCACGCCCGGACGCTCCGGCTTGCCGACGGTCCGGACGAGGTGCACCGGAACCAGATCGGTCGTCTGGAACTCCGCAAGTACAACTGACCGATCGCGGCCGGGTGGGTCTCCCGCCCGGCCGCGACCCTTTCCGCAGTCCGATCCGCCGCGATCTCAGCCAAGGTCGAGAAGTCATGTCCGAATCCGCGTATTTCTCAGCAAGCTATTCCGAGGCCCGGGGCAAGTTTCTCGCTGCCGCCGAAGCGGCGGGCGCGAGGATCGAATCGGTCCAGCATCCGCTGAAGGGCCCGTCCGGCGAGGCGCTCTACAACGACGTCGCCGTGCTCCGCGAGCCGGGCGACAAGGCGGTCTTCTTCACCAATTCGGCGACACACGGGATCGAGGGCTATTGCGGCTCCGGCGCGCAGACGGCGTTCTTCTCCACTTCGCTGGTCAGGGACCGGCCGAAGGGCGTCGCCGTCGTCGTCAGCCACGCGATCAATCCGCACGGCTTCGCCCATGGCCAGCGGGTCAACGAGGACAATGTCGACCTCAACCGCAACTTCATCGACCATTCGGCCGGTCATCCCGACAATCCGCCCTACGCGGAAGTGCAGGGCCTGCTGGTGCCGGCCGACTGGGACGGCCCGTCGCGCGAGGCGGCGGACGGCGCCATCGCCCGGTTCATCGCCGACAGGGGCGAATGGGCCTTCCAGGCGGCGGTCACCCTCGGCCAGTACCAGCATCCGGAGGGGCTGTTCTATGGCGGCCTGAAGCCGGTCTGGTCGAACGCTCGCTTCCGCGACCTGGTGCGCCGGCACGTCGTCGGCTTCGAGCGTGTCGGGTTCATCGATTTCCATACCGGCCTCGGCCCGTCCGGCCATGGCGAGATCATCTCGGTCGGCTCGTCCGCCAGCGATCTCTACCGTCGCGCC
Source organism: Oceanibacterium hippocampi (assembly GCF_900172325.1). Classification (GTDB taxonomy): domain Bacteria; phylum Pseudomonadota; class Alphaproteobacteria; order Sneathiellales; family Sneathiellaceae; genus Oceanibacterium; species Oceanibacterium hippocampi. Next base: position 1,321,201 of record NZ_FWFR01000001.1, read on the forward strand.
CATGACTGGTACGGCGACCAGGTGCGGTCGAGCGACTCCGGCGGCGGCTCGGTCTCGGCGCCCGTCCAGGGGTCGATCATCGACGGCCTGGTGGAGGAGGGCGGCGATGCCGAGATCACGCCGGTCGCGCTCGAATACGGCACGGTGCCAGTGATGGAGGTGCTGAACTCGCTGCGCGGCGATGCCTGGCTGCATCTGTCCGACAGCAACCCCGATCGCCGGCTTGCCGACGCCATCCGGGCCGAGGTCAGGCGCGCCTTCTATACCGAAACAGACGCCTGGAAGACGGCGATCTGCGCCCGTGCCGACGAACTGACCCGCAAGGCCTATGCGGGGCTCGCCGGCTGAACCATCGCGGCCGCCCGGCTCCTGCCGGGCGGCGCTCTTACTGTCCTAGCGGCAGCGCGTCTCGACGATTGACCAGGCGGTCTCGGCGAGCGTCCGGGCGAGCGGGCCATAGCTGAGCGCGCGCTCGGAACTGGCATTGCCGTCGAGGCCGCGCTTGTAGACGCCCTGGGTGATCGAGGCGAGGCGGAACAGCGAGAAGGCAAGGCAGAAGCCGAAGTTCGCCTCGATATTGTCGCGCCCTGTGCGTTCCGCATAGGCCGCCAGGTAGTCGGCCTCGGAGGGGATGCCGCTGGTCGCGAAGTCGATCTTCGTCAGCCCGCCCTGGCGCGGATGCTCGTAGTGATAGAGCAGGCAGTTGTAGGCGACGTCGGCGAGCGGATGGCCGAGCGTCGAGAGCTCCCAGTCGAGCACCGCGACAACCTTCGCCTCGTCGGCATCGAAAATCATGTTCTCCAGCCGGAAGTCGCCGTGCACGATGCGCGTCTCGTCGTCGCCCGGGATATTCTCCGGCAGCCAGGCGAGCAGGCTTTCCATCGCCTCGATCCGTTCCGTCTCGGCACCGCGATACTGCTTGCCCCATCGGCCGATCTGGCGGGCGAAATAGTTGCCCGGCTTGCCGAAATCGCCGAGCCCGACAGCGGCGTAATCGACGCCGTGCAGGCGCGCCATCACCTCGTTCATGGCATCGTAGATCGCCGCCCGTTCGGCCGGGCTGTGGTCCGGCAGGCGGGGGTCGCGGAAGACCCGGCCCTCGACCAGCGACATGACGTAGAAGGCGGTGCCGACGACGCTCTCGTCCTGGCAGAGCAGCAGCGCCTCGGGCACCGGGACACCGGTGCCGGCCAGCGCCCGGATCACCTTGTATTCGCGTTCGACCGCGTGCGCCGACGGCAGCAGCTTGCCCGGCGGTTTCTTACGCAGCACGTAGCGCCGCGCCGGCGTCTCCAGCACGTAGGTCGGGTTCGACTGTCCGCCCTTGAACTGGCGCACGGTGAGCCGTCCGGCATAGCCCGGGAGATGGCTTTCGAGATAGCTGGCCAGAGCCGTCTCGTCGAGGCGATGGGCCTCGCGGACCGCCGAGGTCTCGTCGGCCGCGCTCACGGCTTGCCGCCGGTGAGCTTGAGCACTTCCTGCCAGGCGAGTTCGGCCAGCGGCCGGGCGCGGCGGCCCGATTCGAGCGCCTGCGCGCTTGCCGCCGTACCGGCGACGACGCGGCCCATGATGCCCTGCAGGATGCCGGCGAGGCGGAACATGTTGTAGGCCATGTAGAAGTCGAAATGCTCGATCCGCTCGCGCCCCGTGCGGCGGCAGTAGGCGGCGACATATTCCGCTTCGGTCGGGATGCCGAGCGCCTTGACGTCGACCCCGCCGAGGCCGCGGAAGACGTCCGGCCCGAGCCGCCAGATCATGCAGTGATAGGTGAAATCGGCGAGCGGATGGCCGAGCGTCGAGAGCTCCCAGTCGAGCACCGCGAGAACCTTCGGTTCGGTCGGATGCAGCACCATGTTGTCGAGCCGGTAGTCGCCATGCACGAGCGTCGTCTCGTCGCCCGGCGGGATGTTCTCGGGCAGCCAGGCGATGAGATTGTCCATCGCCTCGATGGTTTCCGTCTCGGAGGCCTTGTACTGCTTGCTCCAGCGGTTGATCTGGCGGGCTAGGTAATTGCCGGTCTTGCCGAAGTCGCCGAGCCCGACCGCCTGGTAGTCGACCTGGTGCAGCGCCGCCATGACGGCGTTCTCGGCGTCGAAGATCGCCGCCCGCTCGGCCGGGTCGATGCCCGGCAGCTGCGGGTCCCAGAGGATCCGGCCGGCGACGAAATCCATGACGTAGAAGGCGGTGCCGATGACGTCGCTGTCCTCCCAGAGCAGGTGCGCCTTCGGCACCGGGACGTCGGTGTCGGCCAGCGCCGAGATCACCCGGTATTCCCGGTCGACCGCATGCGCCGAGGGCAGCAGCTCGCCCGGCGGCTTTCGGCGCAGCACGTAGGCCCGCTTCGGGGTCACCAGCTTGTAGCTGGGATTGGACTGCCCGCCCTTGAACTGCTGGACCGTGAGCGGCCCCTCGAAGCCCGGAAGGCGCTTCGCGAGATAGGCTTCGAGGGCTTTCTCGTCGAAAGCGTGCTGGTCGCGCACCGCCATGGTGCCGCTGAATTCCTGCTGCGCGTCGGTCATCTCGTCCCTTCGATCCTCTCGCTCATTCTTCTTCGTTATGGTTGTTCCGGCCCCTCACGAGGCCGTTTCGCGTTCGATGGCCCGCCAGCCGATGTCGCGCCGGCAGAAGCCCTCCGGCCAGTCGACCCGGTCGACGGCGGCATAGGCGCGGTCGCGGGCGGCGCCGACCGTCGGTCCCGTCGCGGTGATGCCGAGCACCCGGCCGCCGGTGGCGACCAGCGCATCCCCGCGCCGCGCCGTGCCGGCGTGGAAGACCAGCACGCCGTCAAGCGCCGCGGCCCGGTCCAGCCTGCCGATCCGGGTGCCCTTCCGATAGTCGCCCGGATAGCCCTCGGCGGCGAGCACGACGACGAGCGCGGCCTCGTCCGACCAGTCGAGCGCGACCTGGCCGAGCCGGCCGTCGCAGGCCGCGATCAGGACGTCCAGCAGGTCGCTCTTCAGGCGCGGCAGCAGGACCTGGCATTCCGGATCGCCGAAACGGATGTTGTACTCGACCAGGCGTGGCCCGGTCGCGGTGATCATCAGCCCGGCATAGAGGATGCCGCGATAGGGCATGCCCTCGGCCTGCATCCCGGCGACGGTCGGGCGGACGATCTCGGCCATGACCTGTTCGACCAGCGCGTCCGTCATCACCGGGGCCGGCGAATAGGCGCCCATGCCGCCGGTATTCGGCCCCGTGTCGCCATCGCCGACCGCCTTGTGATCCTGCGCGGTGGCAAGCGGCAGCACCGCGTCGTCGCCGACGATGGCGAAGAAGCTGGCCTCTTCGCCGACCATGAATTCCTCGACCACCACTTCTTCGCCGGCGGCCCCGAAGCGGCCGCCGAGCATGGCGTCGATCGCCGCGTCGGCCTCGGCCAGGGTGGCGGCGACGGTGACCCCCTTGCCGGCGGCGAGGCCGTCCGTCTTGACCACGACCGGGGCGCCGAGCTCGGCGGCGAAGGCCTTGGCGGCGGCGGCCTCTCGGAACCGGCCATAGGCCGCCGTCGGGATGCCGTGGCGGGCGCACAGATCCTTCATGAAGCCCTTGGAGCCCTCGAGCGCGGCGGCGGCCCGCTCCGGGCCGAAAGCGCGGATCCCGGCGCCGCGCAGATGGTCGACGATGCCGGCGACCAGCGGCGCCTCCGGTCCGACCACGACCAGCCCGATATCGGCCTCGCGGCAGAAGGATTCGACGGCGGCGAAATCGAGGGGGTCGAGATCGCGGCATTCGGCGACCCCGGCGATGCCGCCGTTACCCGGCGCGCAAAAAAGTCGTTCGAGCCGCGGCGAGCGCGCCAGCGCCCAGCAGAGCGCGTGTTCCCTGCCGCCCGAACCGATGACAAGGACGTTCATGTGACCCCTTAACGCCGGCGGAATGCGAAACTGCCCTTACAGGGCAACCGGTTCCTTGTATCATAGGGTCCCCGTAACACAAGCAGCCCGCCAGACACGTGGTCCAGCCTCCAGACATCGGAACCGATGCCGGCGCCAACCCCGGCAACGTCCATGAATACAGCGTCTCCGAGATCAGCTCCCGGCTGAAACGGACGGTCGAGGACGCCTATGATCATGTCCGTGTGCGCGGCGAGCTGTCGGGATTCAAGCGGGCCGCCTCGGGCCATCTCTACATGGCGCTGAAGGACGACCAGGCGGTTCTCGACGCGGTCTGCTGGCGCGGCAACGCCGGCCGGCTCACCTTCCGTCCCGAGGACGGGCTCGAGGTCGTCTGCACCGGCAAGCTGACGACCTATCCCGGGCGCTCCAAGTACCAGCTCGTGGTCGAGCGGATGGAGCCCGCCGGCGTCGGCGCACTGATGGCGCTGCTCGAGCAACGCCGACAGAAGCTCGCCGCCGAGGGCCTGTTCGAGGAGGGGCGGAAGCGGCCGCTGCCTTACCTGCCGGCCGTCATCGGCGTCGTCACCTCGCCGACCGGGGCGGTCATCCGCGACATCCTGCATCGTCTTGCCGACCGCTTCCCGCGCCACGTCCTGGTCTGGCCGGTACAGGTCCAGGGCGATGCCGCCGCCGGCCAGGTCGCGACCGCGATCCGGGGCTTCAATCGTCTGGAGACAGGCGGCCGGGTGCCGCGCCCGGACGTGCTGATCGTCGCCCGCGGCGGCGGCTCGATCGAGGATCTCTGGGCCTTCAACGAGGAGGTCGTGGTCCGCGCCATCGCCGGAAGCGCGATCCCGGTGATTTCCGCCGTCGGCCACGAGACCGACACCACGCTTGCCGATCACGCCGCCGATCGCAGGGCCCCGACGCCGACCGCCGCGGCCGAGATGGCGGTCCCGGTGCGCTCCGAACTGCGCCTCCAGATCCAGTCCCTCGACGGCCGCATGCTCGGCGCGATGAGCCGGCGGATCGCCGCCGAGCGCCAGCGTCTCGACGGCTTCGGGCGCGGCCTGCGCGACCCGGAATCGACGATCGCAACCGCCCGCCAGCGTCTCGACGAACTCGATTCGCGGCTCCGCGTCGCGTTGCGCGGCCGCACCGAACGCGGCCGCCGCGATCTCGCCGCGATCGCCGGGCGACTCAGCCGGCCGCTGCTGCTGCAGCGCCTCGAACAGCGCCGCGAGAAACTGGCGCGCCTCGCCGCCGATCTGGACCGCGACATGCAACGGCGGCGCGACGACCGGAAGCGGGCGCTCGACCAGGTATCGCGCCTGCTCGAAAGCTTTTCCTACCGCAAGACGCTGGAGCGCGGCTTCGCGCTGGTTCGCGACGGCGGCGGGGCGCCGCTCAAGCGCCGCGCCGCGGCGCGTGCCGGCGAGCAGGTGACGATCGAGTTCCTGGACGGTACGGTGCCGGCCGCACTGCTCGACGGCGACGCGGGCGAGCCGGCGCGCAAGGCGAAGCCCGCCCGGCCACGAAAGACGGCCGTCGGCGGCGACTCGACACCGGAACAGGGGAGTTTGCTCTAGATGCTGCACGAAGGCGAAGCGAAGGTGCTGTTCGGCGACGGCGAGGCCGAGGTGATCGCGCGCGGCCGCTACGTCCGCTGCGCGGTGACCGGCAGGCATATCCCGATCGAGGAACTGCGCTACTGGAGCGTGCCGCGGCAGGAGGCCTATATCGACGCCGAGGCGGCGCTGAAGGCGACGCGGGGCCGCTGATCGTGCGCTTTCGCGACTGCCTGCTGGCGATCTGCCTCGTCGTCGCCGTGATCGCTCCGGCCCGGGCCGTGTCGGTCCTCGAACTCGACGGCGCGCTGACCCAGGGCGGGTTCGTCCTCGGGCAGACCGCGCCGGGCGCCTCGGTGACGCTCGGCGGCAAGGCGGTGCGGGTTGCCCCGGACGGTCGTTTCGTGATCGGCTTCGGCCGCGACCACGGTCCGTCTGCCGAACTTCGCGTGGCCCTGCCGGACGGCGGGGAGGAGGCGCGGACCCTGGCGATCGCGAAGCGTGACTACGAGATCCAGCGGATCGACGGCCTGCCGCCGTCCAAGGTGACGCCCTCCGAGGCGGCGCTGGAGCGGATCCGCCGGGAGAATGCCGAGATCGCCCGGGTGCGCACGCTCGACACGCCGGAGACCTGGTTCCTGGAGGGCTGGCAATGGCCGGTCGAGGGGCCGATCAGCGGTGTCTTCGGCAGCCAGCGAATCCTGAACGGCGAGCCGCGCCGGCCCCATTTCGGCGTCGATGTCGCCGTTCCGACCGGCACGCCGGTGGTCGCGCCGGCACCGGGACGGGTGGCGCTGGCCGAGCCGGACCTGTATTTCACCGGCGGCACGGTGATGATCGATCACGGTTATGGCATCACCACCGTCTATTCGCATCTGAGCGCGGTCGACGTCGCGGTCGGCGACATGCTCCGGCGCGGCGATCCGATCGGCAAGGTCGGCGCGACCGGACGGGCGACCGGCGCCCACCTGGACTGGCGGATCAACTGGTTCGGCGAGCGGCTGGACCCGGAACTGCTGCCCGGGCTCAAGCCCCTGCGTTGAAGCTCCGTTCGCGGAACAGTTCGAGCAGACGCTCGTGCAGGGCGCCGGCGCAGACCACGTCGGCATGGCGCGGTTCGGACTGGTTGTAGCGATAGGGCAGGCCGTCCGAGGTAGTCGAGGATCCGCCCGCCTCGGCGACGATGATGTCGGCGGCGGCGAGATCCCAGTCGCTCTTCGCGGTCATCGAGATCGTCGCGTCGTAGCGCCCGGAGGCGACCAGCGCCATCCGGTAGGCGATCGAGTTCACGTGATCGAATTTCGCGCCCGGGCTTTGGCCGAGCCAGTCGTTGTGCTCGAAGCTCCGGCGGCTCGCGAGCAGTTCGGCGCCCTTCAGCCGGCGCCGCCGGGTGACGCCGATCTTCTGGCCGTTGAGCCGGGCGCCGCCACCCTTCCAGGCCTCGAAGAATTCCTCGGTCACCGGGTTGAAGACCGCGCCGGCCAGCGGCGTGCCGTCGATGACCAACGCCGCGCAGATGGTGAATTCCGGCTTGCGCGCGACGAAGGAGCGGGTGCCGTCGATCGGATCGACGATCCAGACCCGCGACTTGCCGAGCCGGTCCGGGGTATCGGCGGTTTCCTCGGACATCCAGCCATAATCCGGCCGGGCGGCGGTAAGCCGGGCGTTGAGCAGCTTGTCGACGGCGATGTCGGCCTCCGAGACCGGGTCGCCCTCGCCCTTGGTCCAGGACTTGAAGCCCTTGTGGAAATAGTCGAGCGCCAGCGCGCCGGCCTCGCGGACCGATTCGACGATGAGCGCGTGATCGCGAAGCAGGTCGTCCGTCATGTGCCGGCGATCGTCATGCCGTCGATGCGGAGCGTCGGCGCATTGGTGCCGTAGCGGAATTCCAGGTCGTCGGCCGGCTCCATATGGCGGAACATGTCCTTCAGGTTGCCGGCGATGGTCAGTTCCGAGACGGGAAAGGCGATCTCGCCCTTCTCGATCCAGAACCCCGCGGCGCCGCGACTGTAGTCGCCGGTGATGCCGTTGACGCCGAAGCCGATCAGGCTGGTAACGTAGAAGCCGTCGTCGATCTCGGCGATCAGTTCGGCCGGCGGGCGGCTGCCGGCCGCCATGTAGAGGTTGGTCGCGCTCGGCCCGGGCGGCGAGGCGGTGCCGCGCGCCGCGCGGCCGTTGCTGACGAGGTCGAGCTGCCGGCCGGATGTCGAATCGAGCAGCCAGGTGGTGAGCCGGCCATCGACGATCAGGTCGAGCGCTTCCGCCGCAACGCCCTCGCCGTCGAACGGCTTGGAACGGAGCCCGCGCGGCCGGCGCGGATCGTCGCGCACGGTGATGCCGTCGGCGAAGACCTGCTCGCCCATCCGGTCGCGCAGGAAGCTGGTGCCGCGGGCGATTGCGCTGCCGGAAATCGCCCCGGCGAAATGGCCGAGCATGCTGCCCGAGACGCGCGGGTCGAAAACCACCGGGCGGGGGCCGCTTTTCACCTTGCGCGGGTTGAGGCGGCGGACGGCGCGCTCGCCGGCGCTGCGGCCGATGGCCGTCGGGCTGCCGAGGTCGGCGCGATGGCGCACCGAAGCATAGTCATAGTCGGTTTCCATCGCCGTGCCGCTGCCGGCGATCGCCGAGGCGCCGATCGAATGGCTGGTGCTGCCGTAGGCGCCGCGAAAGCCGGTCGAGGTGGCGAGCGCGATCAGTCCTTCGCCGTAGCTGGCACTGGCGCCTTCGGAGTTGCTGACGCCGTCGACGGCGAGCATCGCCTCCTCGGTCTCGCGGGCGGTCTCGACCAGGGCCTCGGTGCTCGGCCAGTCGTCGTCGGCAAGGTCGAGATCCGGCCATTCCCGGGCCAGCAGGGCCGGATCGGCAAGACCGCAGAAACGGTCCTCGGGCGCGCTCCGCGCCATCGCGACGGCACGCTCGACAAGTTCGTCAAGCGCCTCGCGGCGCGGGTCGTTCGAGGAGACGAAGGCCTGCTTGTGGCCGATGATGACGCGGAGGCCGATGTCGTGGTCCTCGGAGCGGGCGACATCCTCGGGCTTGCCGAGACGCCACGAAACGCCGAGCGAGGTGCTCTCGATGCGAACCGCGTCGGCGGCATCGCCGCCGCTCGCGCATGCCTTCTCGACCAGATAGCCGACAAGATCCACAGACGCCGCCTGTCGGGCGCGTTGTTCCTTCATAATCATCGTCTCGCGATTGCCCTGCCAGCGAAGCGCCGGTCACTGGGCCCGTTGGCCGAACTGTCATAGATATAGGGGACGATGACGCCGAAGGGCACCCCTTTTGGCCGGCCGTTGCCCTAGCCGTCGACGACGAAGCGCTTTTCCTTCGCCTGGTCGAGGAATTCGAGCGCCAGTCCGGTATCGGTCAGCCGCACGACGCGCGCCCTGTTGCCGAACACCGTGGCGATCGCGCCGACCGGCGGACGGGCCTCGGTGGTGACCAGGACGCCGCTTGTCGACATGTTGGCAAGTGTCGCGGCGTGAATCTCGCCGTTCTCGAGCACGAGCTTCGATTTCAGATGGCCACCCGATTTCAGCGCCGGGGTGACGCGCCGGCAGCGCCGCTGATCGAGTTCCTGTTTCTGGCTACTTGCCATGATGCATCCCGTACAAGGCGACTACCAAGGGCAGCACGCTATCTGCAAATGCCACTAAAGACAATTGCGTGAAACGCCCGTTGTGCCGCGGCTACATTGCGTTCTTACATTTGTTGACAGGGATTCGTTTAAGAATTCTAATTCCTTGCCGAGGGGCAAGGCATGGCGATCCGGAATCCCGTTTGGCGGATCGTCTGCAACGCACGGGGTGCGGCCATGGCACCGATGCACGGAGTCCTTTTGGCAGTCACAATTCTGGTCGCGTCGCTGTTCGCTCCGCCGGCGGCGGTCTCGACGCAGGATGGCGTCGAGACCGCCGCCGGTACCGCCGACGCGGTGCCGAGCCGCGTCTGGCACCGCTGCCTGCGCCACGGTCATTGCCGGAGCGATGGCAGCTGGCTGCAGCTGCCGGCACCGGCCGGTATCGCCATCGTTCTGCTCGCGGTAGCCGGTGTGGCCCGGCGCAAGGGCTGGTTCTAGCGCGTCGTCCGGGTGGACCCGCCCCGGCCGCGCAGATAGACGACCCAGTAGACCAGCGCGACCAGCAACGCGCCGCCGGCGATATTGCCGGCCGTCACGATCGCCAGGTTGGCCGTCGCGGCGCCGATCCCGACATTTGCGCCGGCCAGCATGCCGATCGGCAGCAGGTACATGTTCGCCACGGAATGTTCGAAGCCGAGCGCCACGAAGGCGCTGATCGGAAAGATGATCGCGGCGATCCTGCCGGCCACGTCGCGCGCCGCGAAGCAGAGCCAGACCGCGAGGCAGACCAGAGCGTTGCAGAGCAGGCCGCGGAAGAAAGCCTCGACCGGCCCGAGTGCCGCCTTGCCCTCGGCGATTCGGATTGCCGTTTCCGCGACGGCCCCGTCGCCCGCTGCCAGCCCGCCGGCGAGGTGGAGAAAGAGCGCCGCGCCGAGCGCGCCGGCGAAGTTTCCGGCATAGACGATGCCCCAGTTGCGCAGCATCTCCGCCGTCGTCACCCGGCGGTCGGCCCAGGCCATGGCGATCAGGTTGTTGCCGGTGAAAAGCTCGGCCCCGCCGACGATCACCAGCACGAGGCCGAGTGAGAAGGCGAGCCCGCCGAGCAGCCGGGTCGGGCCGAAGCCGATCGTCGAGCCGGTGATGACGACCGTGTAGAACATCGCCCCGAAGGCGATGAAGGCGCCGGCGAGGAGCGCCAGGGTGAACAGGGTCAGGGCCGGAAGCCTGGCCTTGACGATCCCCGATTCCGTCACCAGACGGGCCATCTCGGCCGGCTTGTGGGCATCGAGGCCCAGGGTCCCGTCGGCCGTCGCCGGTTGTCGCGCGCCGCTGTTATCCGCCATCCCGTCCGCTCCCGCCAGTTCCAACCTCATACTGGCGAAGCCCGGGGGCGGCGGCCTTGCGCTCGATCAAGCGGCGTCGCGGCTGTTACTCGGGCGCGATCAGCCCCTCGGCGCGCAGCCAGCGGATGCTGTCGTCGAGCATGACGTTGATCGACACCTTGCGGTAGCCGAGTTCGTTCGCTGCCTTGCTGGAGACGATGCGGGGATGGCCGAGGACCATCTCGGCCGCCTCCGGGGTGAAATCCGGCTCCTTGCCAGTGACCGACGCGCCGAGTGCCTTGGCACGGGCGACCAGCCGGACCATGACGCCGGAGAAGGTGCGCTTAGGCGTCTTCTTCCCGAGCATCCGGCCGATCGTCGTGACCACCTCGAGGAAGCTCGCGTCGGTCCCGCCGAGCAGGTAGTTGGCGCCGGCCCGGCCGCGCTGCGCGGCGGAAATGTGGGCGCGGGCTACCTCCTCGGCGTGGGCGAAGGACCCGGCGCCCGGCGGTACGCCCGGGAGCTTGCCGCTGTCGACCATGCGGATCATCCGGGCCCAGTTGTCCCGGTCGTAGCGGCCGATCACGTGGGCCGGGTTGAGCACCACGACCTCGAAGCCCGGCGCGTTGGCGGCCAGCGCCGCTTCCTCGGCCAGTGCTTTCGAGCGGCTGTAGTTGATCCAGGAATCCGCGCCGGTCTTGGTCGTCGTCTCGCTGATCGCGTCATGCTCGAGCCCGTAGACGTTCCAGGTCGAGGTATGGATGAAGCGCTTCGCCCCGGCGGCCCTGGCCGCGGCCAGCATGTTCTTCGTGCCGTCGACGTTCTCCGCCGTCTGGCGCTCGTTGTTGCGCGACCAGACCGAGGTGTTGGCCGCGACGTGGAAGACCGCGTCGACACCCTCCGGGATCGCCCGGGCAAGGCTGTCCGGCTCCAGCAGCGCGCCGCTGGCGAGCGTGACCGGATAGCCGTCCAGGGCCGAGATATCGGATTCCGGGCGGTGCAGCGCGGTCACCGACCAGCCCGCCTGGCAGAGCTGCTCGATCAGGTTCCGGCCGAGAAAACCGGTGCCGCCGGTGACGAATGCCTGTTTCATTCCGCTGTCACTGCCTTCTATCCTGACTGACGTCCCGCCCGGCGGATGCCCCAGAGCATTACCGGGTCTTCGCGACCTCTTATGGCATGCTTGCCGCCCGGCGTCAGATCGTCGTTGCCGCCGCCTTCCGTTTTGACCCGCCTGACCAGCGCGTCGCTGGCCAGCACGTCGTGGTCGAGTTCCCGGGTCATCCGCTCGATGCGGTTCGCGACATTGACCGTATCGCCGAGCACGGCGAGCTCCAGCCGGTTTTCGTCGCCGATGTCGCCGACCACGACCGGTCCGTAATGGATTCCGATGCCCGCCTCTACCGGCTGCGTACCGCGTGCCGCCCGCTCCTCGTTCCAGCGCCCGAGTTCCTCGCGCATCGCGATGGCCGTGCGAAGCGCGTTCGTGGCGTCATTGGGGCCAGGTTGCGGTGTGCCGAAAGTCGCCATCAATCCGTCGCCGGTGAATTTCTCCAAGGTCCCGTCGTGCGCGAACAGGATCGCCGAGAGCCGGGCATAGAACTCGCGGAGCAGCGCGATCAGCGCCGCCGAATCGAGGGTCTCGCTCAGGCGGGTGAAGTTGCGGATGTCGACGAACATGACCGCGACTTCCTGGGTCCGGGCTGTGGTCAGCGGCTGGTCGGAGTTCGCGAGTTCATCGACCAGGTTGGCGGAGAAGTAGCGGGCGAGATTGGTGCGTTCCCGTTCAGTCGCGGCGTGACGGTAGACCAGCCCGCGCGTGCGATGAACGAATAGTGCCAGGATCGCCGAGGTTAGAAGGTAGAGAATGATCGTCGTCACGGCGACGCTCAGGTTGATCCGGTAGGGATCGCCGACGAGCGCGATCTTCTCGCCGACCGTGTAGCTCGCCCACTGTTCGCTCGTGATCAGAGGCGGGCTGCTCGGCAGCATCTGGACGAAGACCACCGTCGCACTCCACAGGATCGCCGATACCGCACCCGTCCAGAGCACGACCCGCGGCGTGAAATAGAAGATCGAGCCGCAAATCAGCAGGAAGAAGTAGAGATTGACGCCGAAACTGAAATGGAGCTGGGCGGGCCAGTTCTCGACGCGGAAGGGATTGTCCGCGAAGGCGACGGCGAGCATCGCCAGTCCGTCGACGAGGGGCACCAGGCCAAGAACCCATTCCCGGTCGTAGCCGCGACTGAAGAGAAAGCGGACGACGTAGCCGATGATTCCGAAGACGGCCAGGAAGGGAAGGTAGAACAGTCCGGCAGGCAGGCCGTTGTCGAACATCACCCAGATGCCGATGACCAGGATGCCGGCGAGCCGGATATGTGCGGCCCGGCGGACGCTGTTGCGCTGTTCCCGACGAAAGGCGGCGTCGAGCCGCCGGTTGCCGTCGTCCTGTTCGAAAGCCGTCATGGCTCCCCGCGCCTGTGTCGTCCGCCGCCCCTACGCAGGCCGCCCGACGGCCGGGCACCATTGCCCAGGCGGCTATTTCCAGATCGGCCGACCGCTGCCCGGCAGGCCGAGGCGGGCCCATTTTTCCGTCACCGCCTCGATCACCCCGGCCTCCATGCGGATCTCGCGACCCCATTCCCGGTGCGTCTCGGGCGCCATCTTGTTGGTCGCGTCGAGGCCCATCTTGCCGCCGAGACCGGATTCCGGCGAGGCGAAGTCGAGATAGTCGATCGGCGTGTTCTCGATCAGCAGCGTATCACGGACCGGGTCCATGCGGGTCGAGATTGCCCACATGACGTCCTTCCAGTCGCGGGCATCGATATCGTCGTCCACGACGATCACGAACTTGGTGTAGATGAACTGCCGGAGATAGGACCAGACCGCCATCATGATGCGCCGGGCGTGCCCCGGATAGGCCTTGCGGATCGAGACGACGGCGATCCGGTAGCTGCAGCCCTCGGGCGGCAGCCAGAAATCGACGATCTCCGGGAACTGCTGCTGCAGCAGCGGGATGAAGACCTCGTTCAGCGCCTCGCCGAGCACGCTCGGCTCGTCCGGCGGGCGACCGGTGAAGGTCGAGAGGTAAATCGGATCTCGCCGCATGGTCACCGCGCTCACCGTGAAGACCGGGAACGGCTCGACCGCGTTGTAATAGCCGGTATGGTCGCCGTAGGGCCCCTCGTCACCGTAGTCCTCCAGGCTGACATGGCCTTCCAGCACGATCTCGGCCTCGGCCGGGACCTTGAGCGGCACCGTCTTGCAGTCGACCAGCTCGACCTTGCGGCCGCGCAGCAGGCCGGCGAACTGGTATTCCGAGAGCGTGTCCGGGACCGGCGTCACGGCAGCCAGGATGGTGCCGGGATCGGCGCCGATGACCACCGCCGCCGGCAGCGGCTCCCGCTTCTCGGCGCCCCAGCGGCGATGGTGCTGGGCGCCGCCTCGGTGGCGCAGCCAGCGCATCAGGGTGGTGTTCCGCCCGGTCACCTGCATCCGGTAGATGCCGAGGTTGAAATCGTCGCCGCGTCCCTTGCCCGGTCCCCTGGTCACGACCAGCGGCCAGGTGATCAGCGGCGCCGGCTCGCCCGGCCAGCAGCCCTGCACCGGCAGCGTCGACAGGTCGATCTCGTCGCCGGTCATGACGATCTGCTGGCAGGGCCCGTGGCCGACCGTCTTCGGCCGCATCGCCATCACCGTCTTCACCAGCGGCAGCATCTCCATCGCGGCGCGGAAGCCCTCGGGTGGTTCCGGCTGGCGCAGGAAGGCGAGCGTCTCGCCGATCTCGCGAAGCTGGTCGGGCCGGCGGTCCATGCCGAGCGCGACCCGCCCGACCGTGCCGAACAGGTTGACCAGCACCGGCATCGCCGATTTCGTGCCGTCGGCGCGGACGACATTCTCGAACAGCACCGCCGGGCCGCCCTCGGCGAGCAGCCGGGTCTGGATCTCGGTCATTTCCAGGTGGGTCGAGACCGGCTCGGAAACGCGGACCAGTTCGCCCTTCTCCTCGAGCGTGGTCAGGAAATCCCGGAGCGACGAATAGGGCATGGCGGGCGGGTCCAGGTCAGGCGGCGAGCTTGCCGGCGAGGAAGGCGGCGCAGAGCAGGGCGCCATAGAGATGGTTGGAGCGGAACTTGGCAAGGCAGTCGTCGCTCGAATGGATATCGACGCGGGCCCACTGCCAGGCGAGTTGCGCCGTGGCGAGGCCAAGGCCGATCCAGAACGGCCAGGCGAGTCCGGCCAGCGCGCCGGCGGCTCCGGCTCCGGCGGTCTGCAGGCCGTAGAAGAGGACCAGCCATGACCGTGTTGCCTCGCCGAGCCTGAGCGCGGTGGACTTGACGCCGATCAGCGCGTCGTCGTCCTTGTCCTGGTGCGCATAGATGGTGTCGTAGCCGAGCGTCCAGGCGATGCCGCCGAGGTAGAGCACGACCGGGGCCCAGCCGATCTCGCCCCGAACCGCCGCCCAGCCGAGCAGCGCCCCCCAGTTGAAGGCGAGCCCGAGAAAGGCCTGCGGCCAGTAGGTGAAGCGCTTGGCGAAGGGATAGATCGCGATCAGCGCCAGGCTGGCGACGCCGAGCAGGATGGCGAGCGGGTTGAAGCTGACGAGGATCGCGAAGCCGACGAGCGCCTGGGCGATCAGCCAGGCGACGGCGGCCCGCGCGCTCGTCTGGCCGCTCGGGATCGGGCGCAGCCGGGTCCGCGCGACCTGGCGGTCGATATCGCGGTCGACGATGTCGTTGAAGGTGCAGCCGGCCCCCCGCATCACCAGCGCGCCGATCCCGAACAGCAGGACCAGCATGAGGTCCGGGCCCTGTCCGGCCGGCGCGGCCAGGGTGATCGACCACCAGCAGGGCCAGAGCAGCAGCCAGGTGCCGATCGGCCGGTCGGCGCGCGAGAGCTTGAGGAATGGTCGCCAGCCTTGCGGCGCGAAACGGTCGACCCAGTTGTCGGGCCGGGCGTCGGCAATCGTTCGTGAAGCGGGCTCGTTCATGGGGTAGGGTCTATCGCCTCCGCCGAGACAGGACAAGCACGGGTACGACATGGCCAGATCGAACAGCGTTCGGCTCTACGTGGGCGACGAACTGACGCCGGGCAGGGCGCTCGCCCTCGACCGCGAGGCGGCGCATTATCTCGGCAACGTGATGCGCCGGACGGCCGGCGATCCGGTGCTGCTGTTCAACGGCCGGGACGGCGAATGGCGGGCCGAGATCGGCGAGGTGGGACGCAAGGCGGTGACGCTCCAGGTCCGCGAGCAGACCCGGCCGCAGAGCGTGCCGGCCGACCTCTGGCTGCTGTTCGCGGCGGTCAAGCGCGGGCCGACCGACCTGATCGTGCAGAAGGCGACCGAACTCGGCGTCTCGGAAATCCACATCGTCACGACCGAACGGAGCCAGAGCGAGCGGCTCCGGCCGGAGCGGCTGCACGTCATCGCCCGCGAGGCGGCCGAACAGAGTCGCCGGCTCGACCTGCCTGGGATCACGCCGCCGGAGAAGCTCGCCGACCTGCTCGATCGCTGGCCGGCGGAGCGGGCGCTGATCTTCTGTGACGAGGGCGGGACCGCGCCGGCCGCGCTCGACGGGATGGCGGCCGCCGCGCGGAAGGATTCCCCGGCGGCGGTGCTGATCGGTCCGGAAGGCGGTTTCTCCGAGGCCGAACGGGCGCGCATCGCTGCCCATCCCGCAGCGCTGTCGGTCTCTCTCGGGCCGCTGATCCTCAGGGCGGAAACGGCGGCGATCGCCGCGCTGGTCCTCTGGCAGGCGGCACGCGGCGACTGGCGCGCCTAGCCGGTCGGCGGCTTCGCCGGTCGACGGAATTCCGTTGCAAGTGTCGCTTCGCGCAACAATCCTTCCACCGGTCGAAGTGGAATGAGCGGTCAATTTGCCCTTGCGGCGAATTTGCCCATCTATTACCTCGGGATGCAGCCGGCGGCATCGACGCCAGAACCGCCAACTTGGACGGGAGTGATTGTAGCAGAATGTCCGGACCGGCAAGCGGGGCGAAGACCCCCATCGAAAGCGAGGCGCAACTCGTCGCGTTCCTCGAATCAGGGTGCAAGCCGGTCACGGCCTGGCGAATCGGCACCGAGCACGAGAAATTCGCCTTCGACGTCAAGACCCTGCGCGCGCTGCCCTACGACGGCCCGAACGGCATCCGGGCGATCCTGAACGGCATGACCCGGTTCGGCTGGGAACCCGTCTTCGAAGGCGAGAACGTGATCGCCCTGACCATGGACGGCGCCTCCGTTTCGCTGGAGCCGGGCGGCCAGTTCGAGCTGTCGGGCGCGCCGCTGGAAACCGTGCATCAGACCTGCAGCGAGGTGAACACCCATCTCGCCCAGGTGCGCGAGGTCGGCGACGAACTCGGCATCGGCTTCCTCGGCGTCGGCTTCCAGCCGAAATGGTCGCGCGACGAAACGCCGATCATGCCCAAGGGGCGCTACAACATCATGCGCGCCTACATGCCGAAGCGCGGCAATCTCGGCCTCGACATGATGCTCAGGTCCTGCACCGTGCAGGTCAACCTGGACTACGGGTCGGAAGCGGACATGGTGAAGAAGTTCCGCACCTCGCTGGCGCTCCAGCCGGTGGCGACGGCGATCTTCGCCAATTCGCCGTTCGTCGACGGCAAGCCGAGCGGCTACATGAGCTATCGCAGCCATATCTGGACCGATACCGACCCGGACCGCACCGGCATGCTGCCGTTCGTCTTCGAGGACGGCTTCGATTTCGAGCGCTACGTCCAGTACGCCCTCGACGTGCCGATGTATTTCGTCTACCGCGACGGCACCTATCTCGATGCTTCCGGCCAGTCGTTCCGCGACTTCCTGGCCGGGCGCCTGCCGGCCTTGCCCGGCGAGAAGCCGACGCTGGTCGACTGGGACAATCACCTGACAACGATCTTCCCCGAGGTCCGCCTCAAGCGCTTCCTGGAAATGCGCGGCGCCGACGGCGGACCGTGGCGCCGGCTCTGCGCGCTTCCGGCGTTGTGGACCGGGATCTTCTATGACCAGACCGCGCTCGACGCGGCCTGGGACCTGGTCAGGGACTGGAGCGCGGAGGAACGCCAGCGGGTCCGCGACGAGGTCCCGCGCCATGCCCTGATGACCCCGCTCGCCGACGGCCGCAAGCTGCTCGACGTCGCCAAGCAGATGCTCGAGATCTCGCGCGACGGCCTGAAGCGACGGGCGCGAATGAACTTCACCGGCGAGGACGAGGGGGTCTTCCT
Source organism: Oceanibacterium hippocampi (assembly GCF_900172325.1). Classification (GTDB taxonomy): domain Bacteria; phylum Pseudomonadota; class Alphaproteobacteria; order Sneathiellales; family Sneathiellaceae; genus Oceanibacterium; species Oceanibacterium hippocampi. The sequence goes on from NZ_FWFR01000001.1 coordinate 1,338,731, forward strand.
CGACGCGCTGTTCCAGATCGTCTGGGAGGGCCGCTGTCCGGCCCGCGAGATGCTCGCCCGCTACGAGGGGCCGTGGCAGAAGAGCGTCGACCCGATCTTCCGCGAATACGCCTTCTGAGGCCCGCCGCTCAACGGCTGAACGCGGCGGCGAGCGCTTCCGGATCGTAAAGCGAACCGGGCAGGGCTGTGGCGTGGGCCTCCGCGAAGGCCGCGATGTCGACGGACAATGCGTCCCGCAGGCGGCGCGCCGCCGGGAAATCGCGGGCCGTCGCCCGTTCCTCCAGCCGCCGGAGCCGCTCGGCCAGTTCGCCGAGCGCGGATTCGGCGGTCTTCTGGGCCTCGTTCGCGGCCGGCGCGCGGAAGCGTTCGGCGACGCGCCCCAGTTCGCCGCGGACCATGTCGGCGATCAGCCCGGTGAGATCGGCATCCTCGACCCGCATCGTCTCGTGCAACAGGCCGACGAAGCCCTCGATATCGGCCATGTCGGCGGCGAGCGTGATCGCCTGGCGTGGCCGGTCGACGGCGCCGATCGCCGCCAGGTAGGCGAGGATCGCGGCCTTCTCGGCTTGCCCGAGCGCGAGGTCCAGGGCGTCGGCGTGACGGTCGAGCAGGGTGGCGAGATCGGCGGCCGAGCCGTCCGCGAGATAGGGCGCCGTCCCGGCGAGCCCGCGCAGGCCCGGGGTGTCGCGGTAACCGCCGGTGCCGACATCGTGCGCCAGGCCGTCGCGAAAGCCGGCATCCGGAACATGGCAGGCGGCGCAGGCGCGCTCGAACGGTGCCGCGCCCGCCCGTGCCGCCGCGGGCGCCGCCCCGGTCAGCCGGCCGCGCGGGCCGAGCAGGGCATTCTCGGCCGGGGCCAGGGCCTGCAGATAGGCGGTCAGCGCGTCGAGCAGGGCGGGGCGCGGCTCGCGGCCCGAGAACTCGACGACGATGACATTGCGGACGAAGGCCCTGAGCGAGCCGAAGCGGCCGTCATGGCCGAAGGGGCCGCTCGCGGCGACGCCGCGCAGGCTCGGGATGTTGACCGGGTCGAAGCGGCCATTGTCGGCCCGGCCGTTCCAGAAGCGGTGGCTGACATCGACATTGCCCGGTCGGTCGTTGGTCGTCGCGAAGAAGAAGGCGGTGCCCGCGTCGCCGTTCGGATGGCAGGTCTGGCAGGACAGGTCGAGTTGCCGGGCCCGGCCGCCGAGCGTCGTGGGCGCGCGAAAGGCGAGCCGGCCGAACTCGGCGAGGAAGGAGAGGGGGGCGTCCTCGCCATGCAGCATCTCGCGCGGCGCCTCGGCCAGCGTGGCCTGGCCCAGATCGGCCGGCCCGAGCCAGCGCGACAGGGTCGGCAGCGTCCCGTCCGCGGCGATGGCGGCCCCGGCGGTCGATCCGCCGAGTGCCATGACCGCCGCCGCGAGGACCGGAATCCAGCGCGCCCGGCGCGTCGTCGGCCCCGACCGCATCGGCGGCCTGCTCAAGCCGCGGTGCCGCCGACCGTCAGGCCCTCGACCTTGAGGGTCGGCTGGCCGACGCCGACGGGAACGCTCTGGCCGCCCTTGCCGCAGGTTCCGACGCCGGGGTCGAGCGCCATGTCGTTGCCGACCGCGGTGACCTTCTTCAGTACCTCGTTGCCGGTGCCGATCAGCGTCGCGCCCTTGACCGGCTCGCGGATCTGGCCGTTCTCGATGCGGTAGGCCTCGGTGCAGGAGAAGACGAACTTGCCAGAGGTGATGTCGACCTGGCCGCCACCGAAATTGACCGCGTAGAGGCCGTTCTTCACCGAGGCGATGATCTCGCCCGGATCGCGGTCGCCGGCCATCATGTAGGTGTTGGTCATGCGCGGCATCGGCATGTGGCCGAAGCTTTCGCGGCGGCCGTTGCCGGTCGCCGCCATGCCCATCAGCCGGGCATTCATGCGGTCCTGCATGTAGCCCTTGAGGATACCGTCCTCGATCAGCACGGTGCGCCCGCTCGGCGTGCCCTCGTCGTCGACGGTCAGCGAGCCGCGGCGGTCCGGGATCGTGCCGTCGTCGACCACGGTGATGCCGCGGGCCGCGACCTGTTCGCCGAGCAAGCCGGAGAAGACCGATGTCTTCTTGCGGTTGAAGTCACCCTCGAGGCCGTGGCCGATCGCCTCGTGCAGCAGGATGCCGGGCCAGCCGGAGGCCAGCACCACGGTCTGCTCGCCGGCCGGCGCCGCCACCGACTCCAGGTTGACCAGCGCCTGGCGCAGCGCCTCGTCGACGGCGCGCTGCCAGTTCTGGGGCTGCATGTAGAAGCCGTAGCCGACCCGGCCGCCCTCGCCGTGGCTGCCGCTTTCCCGCCGATCGCCCTTGGCAACGACGACCGAGACGTTGAAGCGGACGAGCGGGCGGATGTCGCCGGCCCGCGCCCCGTCGGCACGAATGATCTCGACGGCCTGCCAGCTTCCGGCGAGCGAGGCGGAAACCTGGACGACGCGCGGATCCTTCGCCCGGCCGTAGGCGTCGACCGCTTCCAGCAGGGCGACCTTGTCGGCGAACGGGATCTCGTTCAGCGGATTGACGTCGGTGTAGAGCGTCCGGTTGGTTCCGACCGGCGCGATCGACATGGTCCCGCCGCTGCCCTGGCGGACCGCGCGCACGGTCTCGGCGGCCCGCCGCATCGCCGGGGCCGAGATGTCGGAGGCATGGGCATAGCCGGTCTGTTCGCCGGACACGGCGCGCAGGCCGAAGCCGCGCGCGGTGTCGAAGCTGGCGCTCTTCATCCGGCCGTCGTCGAAGGCGAAGCTCTCCGAAAGCCGGTGCTCCAGATAGAGCTCGCCATCGTCGGCGCCGGCCAGCGCCTCCGCGGCGATCCGCTCGGCGGTCGCCCGGTCGAGTTCCGAATCGCCGAAGAAGATTTCATCGCCGGTCGCAATATCGCTCATCTGCTCGCTCCGTCGGTCGCCGCTGGCCAACCGCGTCTGTCGTCAAAGGGGGTCGAGCCTTCAATATGGTCGCCCCTGTCCGGCAAGTCGAGCATTGCCGGCGATCGCCATGGGGACGGCGGCTTTCAGGCAATCGCGCAGCCGGCCGGCGCGACAATCCGCCGCAAGTCCGGTCCGAGTGTCCGCCCTATCATCTCGGGTATCGCAGGACGATCCGCAACCCCGGCGCAAAACGCGGACGATACGGACTTGTGAACGGCGTTTGGCCTGTTGTAGTTTCGCGCCGGCCGCGCCCCCCGGGCTGCGGCGGAGAGGTTCGGTTGGCATGGGCCGCTGACCGCGTGATACGATCGCATCGGCGCGGAATGGATGCCCTGGTCTGGGAGTGAGCAGATAGGATGCTTGTAACAAAGAAACTGGCGGCCCTGGTGGCGCCCCTCGTGGCGGTTCTGCTGTCCACGGCGTTGATGGCCATACCGTCGCTGGCGAACGCCGCTCCCCAGCCCTGGGAATTGAATTTCCAGCCGGCAAAGTCGCCGGTGATGCATGAAGTGGCGGCCTTCCACAACCTGCTGCTCGTGGTCATCACCCTGATCACCATCTTCGTGGTAGGCCTGCTGATCTACGCGTTGATCCGCTTCAATCGGAAAGCGAACCCGGTCCCCTCGAAGACCGCGCACAACACGCTGATCGAGATTCTCTGGACGGTGCTCCCGATCATGATCCTGGTGATCATCGCGGTGCCGTCCTTCAAGCTGCTGTATTTCGCCGATCGGGTCGAGAATCCCGAGATGACACTGAAGATCACCGGTTACCAGTGGTACTGGGGCTACGAGTATCCGGACGCGGACGGCCTGTCGTTCGACGCCATCATCGTCGCCGACGAGGATCTGAAGGAAGGCCAGCCGCGCCTGCTGACCACCGACAACGCGATCGTCCTGCCTGTCGATACCACTGTCCAGATCCTGGTGACCTCCGCCGACGTGCTTCATTCCTGGGCGATGCCGCCGCTCGGCGTGAAGCTCGACGCCGTGCCCGGCCGCCTGAACGAGACCTGGCTGAAGATCGATGAGCCGGGGATGTACTACGGTCAGTGCTCCGAGCTTTGTGGAACGGATCACGGCTTCATGCCGATCATGATCCGCGCGGTCAGCAAGGAAGAGTTCCAGGCTTGGCTGGTGAAGGCCAAGGAAGAATTTGCGATGCGTGACGATGGCAGGCCGCTCCGGCTCGCCGCCGTCGCCGCCGAGTAACGGTAGAGAGGACGACCGTCATGGCATACGGACAGGCTGGCGCGCACGACACCCACGATCATACGCCGACCGGCTGGAAGCGGTGGGTCTATTCCACCAACCACAAGGACATCGGTTCGATGTACCTGATCTTCGCGATCCTCGCGGGATTGCTGGGCGGGACCTTTTCGATCCTGATGCGGATGGAGCTGCATTCGCCGGGCAACGATTTCCTCGGCGGTGACCATCACCTGTTCAACGTTCTCGTCACCGGGCACGGCCTGATCATGATCTTCTTCGTGGTCATGCCGGCGCTGATCGGCGGCTTCGGCAACTGGTTCGTGCCGCTGATGATCGGCGCGCCCGACATGGCCTTCCCGCGGATGAACAACATCTCGTTCTGGCTGCTGCCGCCGGCGCTCGGGCTGCTGATCATCTCGATTTTCGTCGAGGGTCCTCCGGGCAACACCGGCTTCGGCGGCGGCTGGACGATGTATCCGCCGCTCTCGGGCGCGCTCGGCCATCCCGGCCCGGCGGTCGACTTCACCATCCTCAGCATGCATCTGGCCGGCGCCTCGTCGATCCTCGGTGCCATCAACTTCATCACCACGATCTTCAACATGCGCGCGCCCGGCATGACGCTGCACCGCATGCCACTGTTCGTCTGGTCGATCCTGGTGACGGTGTTCATGTTGCTGCTCGCGCTCCCGGTGCTTGCCGGCGCGATCACGATGCTGCTGACCGACCGTAACTTCGGCACGTCGTTCTTCGCGCCTTCCGGCGGCGGCGACCCGATCCTGTACCAGCATCTGTTCTGGTTCTTCGGCCACCCCGAGGTGTACATCCTGATCCTGCCGGGCTTCGGCATCATCAGCCAGGTCATCTCGACCTTCAGCCGCAAGCCGGTCTTCGGATATCTCGGCATGGCCTATGCCATGGTCGCGATCGGCGCCATCGGCTTCGTCGTCTGGGCCCATCACATGTTCACCGTCGGCATGGACGTCGATACCCGCGCCTACTTCGTCGCCGCGACGATGGTCATCGCGGTGCCGACCGGGGTGAAGATCTTCTCCTGGATCGCCACGATGTGGGGCGGCTCGATCGACTTCCGCACCCCCATGCTGTGGGCGATCGGCTTCATCTTCTTCTTCACCGTCGGCGGCGTGACCGGCGTGGTGCTGGCCAATGCCGGTGTCGACACGGTGATGCACGACACCTACTACGTGGTCGCGCATTTCCATTACGTGCTGTCGCTCGGCGCGGTCTTCGCGATCTTCTCGGGCTTCTATTTCTGGTTCCCGAAGATCACCGGCCGCCAGTATTCGGAGGGGCTCGGCAAGCTGCACTTCTGGCTGATGTTCATCGGGACCAACCTGACCTTCTTCCCGATGCACTTCCTCGGCCTGTCGGGCATGCCGCGTCGTATTCCGGACTATCCGGATGCCTTCGCCGGCTGGAACCATGTCGCGTCGATCGGTTCCTATCTCGGCGCGGCGGCGACGGTGCTGTTCCTGTACATCGTCATCCACGCCATGGTGCGCGGCGCCAAGGCGGCCGACAATCCGTGGGGCGAGGGCGCAACGACGCTCGAGTGGACGCTTTCCTCGCCGCCTCCGTTCCATCAGTACAGCGAGCTCCCGGTCATCCGCTAAGGCGGGGCCGGGGCCCCTCGCGGGGTTTGCAATCAGTGACCGATACGACTGCCATAGCCGCCGACAAGACGGATCCTGCCGATCTCGCGCGCGTCGGCGACTATTTCGCGCTCCTGAAGCCACGGGTGATGTCGCTCGTGATCTTCACCGCCGGGGTCGGCCTGGCCATCGCGCCGGGTGACATTCACCCGTTGCTCGCCTTCACGGCGCTGCTGGCGATTGCCGTCGGCGCCGGGGCGTCGGGCGCGATCAACATGTGGTACGACGCCGACATCGACCGGGTGATGGCGCGGACCCGCAACCGGCCGATCCCGGCCGGTCGCATCGATGCCGGCACCGCGCTCGCCTTCGGGTCGGTGCTGGCGGTCGGCTCGGTCATCGTCATGGGCCTCGCTGTGAACCATGTCGCGGCGCTGCTGCTGGCGGTGACGATCGCCTTCTACGTGTTCATCTACACGATGTGGCTAAAGCGCCGCACGCCGCAGAATATCGTGATCGGCGGCGCCTCGGGCGCGCTTCCGCCGGTGATCGGCTGGGCCGCCGTGACCGGCACGGTCGATGCCGGAGCTGTCGCGCTGTTCGCCATCATCTTCATGTGGACTCCGCCGCATTTCTGGGCGCTCTCGCTCTGGCGCTCGGGCGATTACGAGAAGGTCGGCGTGCCGATGCTGCCGGTCGTCGCCGGCCTCCGGGCGACGCGCAACCAGATCCTCGTCTATTCGCTGCTGCTGTTCCCGATCACGCTGACCCCGCCCTTCTTCGGTGCCGGCGGCTGGTTCTACGAGGCTGTCGCCGCGGTGCTCGGCCTGGTCTTCGTGTTTGCCGCCTTCCGGGTCTGGCGGAGCGAGGAGGAGAAGCCGGCAAAGCAGCTCTTCGCCTATTCGATCCTCTATCTGTTCCTGCTTTTCGCCGCGTTGCTCGGCGAATGGGCGTTCGGACGGGTGGCCTGAGATGCCGCTGTCCGATGAGCATCGCAAGAAACGCGGCCGCAATTTCGCGCTCGCCGGCGTGCTGGTGGCACTCGTCGTGCTCTTCTACCTGATCACCATCGTCAAGATGCAGGGGGCGGCATGAGCAACCGTCGCAATCGCGTGGTCGTCACAGGCGCGGTAGCGGCCGTCGTCGGCATGGTGTGTCTGGCCTATGCCTCGGTCCCTCTCTATGACCTGTTCTGCCGGGTCACCGGTTTCGGCGGCACGACCCAGCGCGCCGACGCGGCGCCGGAGCAGGTCATCGACCGGGCCTTCACCGTCCACTTCGACGCCAGCCTCGCGCGCGGCATGCCGTGGTCGTTCCGGCCATTGCAGCGCTCGGTCGATGTCGAGGCGGGGGAACAGAAGCTGGCCTTCTTCCAGGCGCACAACCCGACCCCGCATCGGGTCTCGGGGAACGCGACGTTCAACGTGACGCCACAGAAGATCGGCAAGTATTTCAACAAGATCGAATGCTTCTGCTTCACCGAGCAGACCCTCGAACCGGGCGAGACGGTGGACATGCCGATACTCTTCTTCATCGATCCGGCGATCGCCGACGATCCGAACGCGGCGGAAGTGAAAACCATTACGCTGTCCTACACCTTCTTCGTCGACGAGGACGCGGAGAGTGAGTTGAAGGACGGCAAACGGACGGTGTCGCAGGTGCAGACGGCACCGGCATCACGTGATATCAACTAGGCGCAGTGCCTGGGCTTGGCGTAGCGAGCGGACCGGGCGGGAACAGCCCGGTCGACAATGAGGAGCGGAACCACATGGCGGACGCGCACGAAGTGAACCACGACTACCATCTGGTGGACCCGAGTCCCTGGCCGGTGGTCGGGTCGATCACGGCATTCATGACCGCGATCGGGCTGGTCATGTACATGCACGATATGGGCTCCTGGCTGCTCATCGTCGGCACCATCGGCATCCTCTACACGATGTTCGTCTGGTGGCGCGACGTGGTGCGAGAGGGTGAGTTCCAGGGCTTCCACACGCCGGTGGTCCAGCTTGGCCTGCGCTACGGCATGGTCCTGTTCATCGCCTCCGAGGTGATGTTCTTCGCCGCCTGGTTCTGGGCCTACTTCAACGCCAGCCTGTTCCCGACCGAGGCGATGGGCGGCGTCTGGCCGCCGGAGGGGATCGAGACCTTCGATCCCTGGCATCTGCCCTTCCTCAACACGCTGATCCTGCTCACCTCGGGCACGACGGTCACCTGGGCGCACCACGCGCTGCAGCATGGCGACCGCAAGGGCCTGGTCAACGGCCTGATCCTGACGGTCATTCTGGGCGCGTTGTTCACCTGCGTGCAGGCCTACGAATATTCCCATGCAGCCTTCGGCTTCACCGACGGGATCTATGCCTCGACCTTCTACATGGCGACCGGGTTCCACGGCTTCCACGTGCTGGTCGGCACGATCTTCCTGCTGGTCTGCCTGGTCCGCGCCATGAAGGGCCAGTTCAAGCCGGACCATCATTTCGGTTTCGAGGCGGCGGCGTGGTACTGGCACTTCGTCGACGTCGTCTGGCTGTTCCTGTTCTGCTGCATCTACTGGTGGGGCGCCGGTACCGTGGCCCATGGGTGATGCCGAGACAGGGCTCTGACGTATCCCCTCTCCGCGCCGGGCTGACCTGCAAGTGCCCGCGTTGCGGAGAGGGATCCCTGTTCAAGGGTTTCCTGACCGTCGCGCCGGCCTGTGCGGCCTGCGGACTGGATTACGGCAAGATCGATACCGGTGACGGGCCGGCGGTCTTCATCATCATGATCCTCGGCTTCGTCGTCGTCGGCCTGGCGCTTTGGGTCGAGGTCACCTTCCAGCCGCCCTACTGGCTCCATTTCGTTCTCTGGCTGCCGCTGACGCTCATCGGCGCCCTGCTTCTCCTGCGTCCCTTCAAGGCGACGCTCGCGGCCTTGCAATATCGAAACAAGGCGACCCAGGAAATCGAGCTCGACTGACGCCATGCAATTCCGCCCCCTGCTCTGGCCGACGGTCATTGCCCTGCCGCTGTTCATCGTCACGCTCTGGCTCGGCACCTGGCAGGTGCAGCGGTTGTTCTGGAAGACCGACCTGATCCAGCGGATCGAGAGCGGCCTCGCGGCCGACCCGGCGCCGCTGCCGGCCGGCGCGATCGATCCCGACGACTGGTTCTACCGGCGGGTTTCGGTCGACGGTGTCTTCGATCATGCGGCCGAGATCCATCTGCTCGCCCATGCGGAACGCGGCCGGCTCGGCTATCACGTCATCACCCCGCTCGAGCGCAGCGATGGCGGCGGCTGGGTGCTGGTCAACAGGGGCTGGGTCCCGGAAGAGAGGAAGGATCCGGCGACCCGTGCCGAAGGCCAGGTCGCGGGCGTCCAGCATGTCGACGGCGTCGCCCGCAAGAGCTGGAAGGTGCCGTGGCTGCAGGGCCTGATCCTGCCGGACAACGACATCGCCGAGAATCTCTGGTTCTTCGGCGATATCGACCAGATGGCAGAGCATCTCGGCCGCGAGGTGGCGCCGGTCTTCGTCGAGGCGGACGGGACAGCCAATCCGGGCGACTGGCCGCGCGGCGGGCAGACCGTGGTCTCGGTGCCGAACCGCCATCTCGAATATGCCATCACCTGGTACGGTATGGCGATCGCGCTGCTGGTCATCTACCTGCTCTACCATCGCAAGGAGGAGCGGCTCTGACGACCGCCGCCTACCGGGCGCTGGAGGCCCGTTTTCGCCGTATCGGCACGCTCGACAACATCGCCGGCATGCTGCACTGGGACGCCTCGGTGATGATGCCGGCCGGCGCCGGCGACTCGCGCGCCGAGGAACTGGCAACGCTCGCCATGCTCGGTCATCGCGAGCTGACCGACCCGGCGCTCGCCCGGCTGCTCGAAGCGGGCCTTGCCGAGCAGGAAGGGCTCGATCCCTGGCGGCGTGCCAACCTGCGCGAGATGGCCGAACGGCGCCGGCATGCCGTGGCCCTTCCGGACGACCTGGTCGAGGCCCGCTCGCGGGCGGCGTCGGCCGCCGAAATGGCCTGGCGCCAGGCCCGCGCCGACGATGATTTCGCGCTTCTGGCGCCGCATCTCGACCGTGTCCTGGGGCTCACCCGCGAGGCGGCGGCGGCGAAGGCAGCGGTGCTCGGCCTCGCCCCCTACGACGCGCTGGTCGCCGAATACGAACCCGATGTCGACAGTGCCGCGATCGACCGGCTGTTCGACCAGCTTGCCGCGCGCCTGCCGGCACTGCTCGAACGGGTCGAGGAACGCCAGTCCCGCGAGGGCGAGGTGGCGGCGCTCGCCGCGGTCCCGGTGGAGGCGCAACGGGTGCTCGGCCGCCGCCTGATCGCGGCGCTCGGTTTCGACAGCGAACGCGGCCGCCTGGACGACAGCCTGCATCCCTTCACCGGCGGCCATGCGGGCGATGTCAGGCTGACCGCCCGCTACGCGGAGGGCGATTTCACCGACGGCATCATGGCGGTGCTGCACGAATGCGGCCACGCGCTCTACGAACAGGGGCTGCCGGCGGACTGGCGCGGCCAGCCGGTCGGCCAGGCGCGCGGCATGATGCTGCATGAAAGCCAGTCGCTGTTCGTGGAAATGCAGCTCGCCCGCGGCCGGCCCTTCCTCGGCTACCTGGCCGGTCTGCTGCCGGACGTCTTCCCGACCGGTTCCGCGCCGCGGCCCAAGGATCTTGTCCGCCATGTCCAGCGGGTCAGCCGCGGCTTCATCCGGGTCGAGGCGGACGAACTGACCTATCCCTTCCATGTCATGCTGCGGACTCGGCTGGAGCGCGCCATGCTGGCCGGCGACCTGGTCGTCGGCGATCTGCCGGGGGTCTGGCGCGACGGCATGAGGGACCTGCTCGGCGTCGTCCCGCCGGACGACCGGCAGGGCGTGCTGCAGGATATTCACTGGCCGGACGGGGCCTTCGGCTACTTCCCGACCTACACGCTGGGCGCCCTTGCCGCGGCCCAGCTCTACCGGGCGGCCGACGCGGCGCTTCCCGACCTGGACCGCCAGATCGCCGACGGCGACTTCGCCGCGCTGATCGGCTGGTGCCGGGCCAACGTGCATGCCCACGGCAGCCGCCTGACCGGGCCGGAGCTGCTTCAGGCGGCGACCGGGGCGCCGCTTTCGGCCGACGCCTTCCTCGACCATGTCGAGCGCCGCTATCTTGGCTGAGCGAACACCGCAGATTGTATTCCGGGCGGCCCGCCGCTAGTCTGTGCCGCCCCGGACAAGGGCATCCCGCCGGCCGTTGCCGGCGCTCCACCGCCCGACCAGCGGCCCCCGGGGACGCGCCACCGAACCGAAGGCAGTCACGTGCGTTACGTCAGCACCCGATCCCAGGCACCGGAACTCGATTTCGAGGCCGCCGTACTCGCCGGTCTGGCCCGCGATGGCGGGCTCTACGTGCCGAAATCCTGGCCGCGCATGACGACGGCCGAGATCGCCGCCCTGGCCGGGCTCACCTACGCCGAGGCGGCGGTCCGGGTGATCCGTCCCTTCGTCGGCGATACCCTCGACGAGGCGACGTTGCGGAGCCTCGCCGAGGCCTCCTACGCCGGGTTCGGTCATCCGGCGGTGGCGCCGCTGCGTCAGCTCGACCGCGGCCACTGGCAGCTCGAGCTGTTCCACGGCCCGACGCTTGCCTTCAAGGATTTCGCGCTGCAGTTCCTCGGCCGGTTGTTCGACCATGTCCTGAAGCGCCGCGGCGCCCGCGTCACCATCGTTGGCGCGACCTCGGGCGATACCGGCTCGGCGGCGATCGAGGCCTGCCGGGGCCGCGACGCCATCGACGTCTTCATCCTGCATCCGAAGGGCCGGGTCTCCGAGGTCCAGCGCCGGCAGATGACCACGGTCGCCGACGCCAATGTCCACAACATCGCCGTGGACGGCACCTTCGACGATTGCCAGGCGCTGGTGAAGGCGCTGTTCAACGACCTCGAGTTCCGCGACCGGCTGGCGCTCTCGGCGGTCAACTCGATCAACTGGGCCCGGGTGATGGCCCAGGTCGTCTATTACCTGACCAGCGCCGTCGCCCTCGGCGCGCCGGAACGCCAGGTCGCCTTCTCGGTGCCGACCGGCAATTTCGGCGATGTCTTCGCCGGCTACGTGGCGGCGCAGATGGGGCTGCCGATCGCGCGCCTGATGGTTGCGACCAATCGGAACGACATCCTGGTGCGGGCGCTCACCGGCGGGTCCTACGAGGTCCGCGAGGTGATGCCGACGATCAGCCCGAGCATGGACATCCAGGTCTCGAGCAACTTCGAGCGCCTGCTGTTCGATCTCGCCGACCGCGACGGCGCCGAGGTGACGGCGATGATGGGCCGGCTCCGGGATACCGGACGGTTCGACATCGCGGCCGGGCGGCTGCAGGCCGCCGCCGGCCTCTTCACTGCTGCCCGCATCGACGAGGACGAGACGAAGGCGACCATGGCCCGGGTCTGGCGCGAGTCCGGCATCCTGATCGACCCGCATACCGCCGTCGCCTACGCGGCGGCGCGTGGCATGGATCTCGATTCCGCGATCCCGGTCGTGACGCTGTCGACGGCGCACCCGGCCAAGTTCCCCGACGCCGTCGCCGAGGCGACCGGGCAGCATCCGGCCTTGCCTGCGCGGCTGGCAGACCTATTTAAGCGCGATGAACGCTGCGACGCCCTGCCAGCCGACGCCGAGATCCTGAAGGATTTTGTCGCCGCCCGGGCGCGAATCCTCGAGAACGCCTGAAACGGAACTGAATGAGCAACGAAGAGCATCTTCGCGTCACCACCCTCGACAACGGCGTGCGCGTCATCAGCGAGACCATGCCGCATCTGCGGAGCGCCACCGTCGGCGTCTGGGTCGACGCCGGTTCCCGCCACGAGACGCCGGAGCTCAACGGCATCAGCCATGTTCTCGAACATATGGCATTCAAGGGCACGACCCGGCGCAGCGCCCGCCAGATCGCCGAGGAGATCGAGGCGGTGGGCGGCCATCTGAACGCCTATACCAGCCGTGAGCAGACCGCCTATTACGCCCGCGTGCTCGAGGATGACGTCCCGCTCGGCTTCGATATCCTGTCCGACATCCTGCTGAATTCGACCTTCGATCCGGCCGAGCTCGCCCGCGAGCAGGACGTGATCGTGCAGGAGATCGCGCAGACCAACGACACGCCCGACGACGTGATCTTCGATCATCTGCAGGCGGTCGCCTATCCGGAGCAGGCGCTCGGCCGCTCGATCCTCGGTACCGAGTGGCATGTGCGGAATTTCCGCAGCGAAACGGTGCGCGACTACATGGCGGCGCATTACCACGCCCCGCGGCTGGTCGTCGCGGCGGCCGGCGCGGTCGATCACGAGGCCCTTGTCGGGCTTGCCGGGGAGGCCTTCACCGGGCTGCCGACCGGGGCCGGGCCGGAACTCGAACCGGCGCGCTACGGCGGCGGCGACTATCGCGAGGATCGCCGCTCGCTGGAACAGCTCCACCTGGCGCTTGCCTTCCCGGGCGCGGCCTTCGAGGACCCGGATTTCTACGATCTCCAGGTGCTCTCCGCGCTGCTTGGCGGCGGCATGTCGTCCCGTCTTTTCCAGGAACTCCGGGAACAGCGCGGGCTCTGCTACTCGGTCTTTTCCTTTGCCACCGGCCATGCCGATACCGGGCTGTTCTCGATCTACGCGGCGACCGACCCGGAGGATATCGAGGAACTGGTGCCGTCGATGGCCGACGAGATCGCCGCGGTCGCCCGCAGCATCGACGGGGCCGAGGTCGACCGGGCCCGGGCGCAGATCAAGGCCGGGCTGCTGATGAGCCTGGAAAGCCCGTCCGGCCGCTGCGAGCAGCTCGCCCGTCAGCTGCTGATCTACGGCCGGCCGCTCTCGCTCGACGAGGTCGTCAGCGCGGTCGACCAGGTGACCCCGGAGGGCATTGCCGCGGCGGCCTCGCGCGTGCTGTTCGGCAACAAGCCCAGCATCGCGGCGCTCGGTCCTCTCGACCGGCTTGAATCTTTCGACCGGATCGCGTCAAGATTTGCCTGATCTCCGGTCGGCTGGGCCGATCGTTTTCGGGGACCGATGTGCTCGACAGGTTTTCGCGTTCAACGACCGAACCCTTCCTGACCGGCAGCCGGGTTTATCTTCGGGCGCCGACGATGGGCGATTGGGCGCCATGGGCGGAACTGCGGACACGCAGCCGGACCTTTCTCTCGCCGTGGGAGCCGTCCTGGCCGCAGGATGTGCTGAGCCGCGGCTCGTTCCGGCGCCGGCTGCGCCGCCACGCCCGCGACCATCGCGAGGACACCGGATACGCCTTCTTCATCTTCAGGCAGTCGGATGCGGCGCTGATCGGCGGTCTGACGCTCAGCAACGTCCGGCGCGGCGTCACCCAGTCGGCCTCGCTCGGCTACTGGGTCGGAGAGCCCCACGCGCGCCAGGGCCACATGCATGACGCGATCACGGCGCTGGTGCCCTGGGCGTTCGATGTGCGCGGCCTGCACCGGCTCGAGGCGGCGTGCCTGGTTCACAACGTCGCCAGCGCCGGGTTGCTCAGGAAATGCGGCTTCTCGGAAGAGGGCATCGCCCGGGAATATCACCGGATCAACGGCCGCTGGCAGGACCATCGCCTGTACGCGATGCTGGAAACCGACGCGCGCCCCGAGCCGCCCTGACGGGCCGCCCGGATTCGTCAGGCATGGCCGGCCTCGCTTTGCAGGAAACTCGGATCGAAGCCGAGCTTCTTCACCGCCGAGTCCCAGCGGGCGTCGAGTGCGATCTCGAAAACCAGATGCGGATCGGCCTCGACATGCAGCCAGCCGTTCGCCTGGATCTCGCTTTCGAGCTGGCCCGGCGCCCAGCCGGCATAGCCCAGGACCAGCAGCGATTGCCGCGGTCCGGTACCGGACGCCATCGCGCGCAGGACATCGACGGTCGCGGTCAGCGCGACCTCCTCGCCGACCTTGACGGTGCTGTCCTGGGAATAGTCGGGACTGTGCAGCACGAAGCCCCGGCCGCTTTCGACCGGGCCGCCATACTGGACGGGAACCTGATCGCTGTCGCCTTCGCACGCGATGTCGAGTTGGTCGAGCAATTCCGAGAAGCTCAGCCGGTCGAGCGGCCGGTTGATGACCAGTCCCATCGCGCCGGCGGCGGAATGGGAGCAGATGAAAATGACCGAGCGCTTGAACCGCGGATCTTCCATGGTTGGCATCGCGATCAGCAGTTGGCCGTCCAGGTAGCTTTCGTTCGTCATCGCCTCGCCGGGAGTTTCGGAAGTCGGATCCCTTGGCCCCTTCGCAGGGAAATGATCGTCTCGACGGGCCTGCACATCGCCGCACCCCGCACGGCAATGTGAGCCGCTGTGTCCTCTGACTGTATTATATAGGACAGAGAAGTGTCTGAGCGATACCGGAGCGTCGGAAGTTGAAACGGACGATCGAAACCAGGAGGCTGGCACCGGCCGCATGGCTGGCGGCGATGCTGGCCGTCGGCATGGCCGCACCGGCCCTGGGCGATGCCGGCACCTCGGAATGGGTCGGGACCGACGAGGCGCGCATCCGCATCGTTTCGGCCGAGGACCGCACCGGCGAGGGCGATACCGTCGAACTCGGCGTCGAGGTCCGGCTCGCGCCCGGCTGGAAGATCTACTGGCGCAATCCCGGCGATACCGGCGTGCCGCCGGAGTTCGACTGGTCCCGGTCGGCGAACTTGGCCGGTGCAACGGTCCACTGGCCGGCGCCGGAGCGGAGCGAGAGCTACGGCTTCGATTCGCTCGGCTACCACGACGAGGTGATCTATCCGGTGACCGTCCGGCTCAGGGAGCCGGGTGCGCCGCTCGATCTCCGCCTCGACCTCTCCTACGGGATCTGCAAGGAAGTCTGCGTGCCGCTCCGCCAGGAGGTCAGCCTCAGCCTGCCGGGCGGTCTCGCCATGGAGACGCCCGAGGCCCGCCGCATCGCCCGCTATCGCGAGCGGGTCCCGGAAGCCGCGCCGGCCCAGGGACTGGTCGTCGAATCGGCCGATTTCGACGCCGACGGCCGCCTGGTCGTCGCCATTCGATCCGACATCCCGCTGGCCGACCCGCAACTGATCGCCGAGGCGCCATCCGGGGCCAGCCTCGGCGCGCCCGAGCGCGACCTCGACGAGGACGGCAGGCACGTCCGCTTCCGCTTCGCCGGCGAGGGTGTCGCCGGCCGCGATGAACTTGCCGGCCGCACGGTCCGGCTGACCTTCGTCGATCGCGACCGCGCGGTTGAAACCGCCCGCCTGCTTCCCTGAGGCGCGGCGGCGCCGTTTCGCCGCCGGTATCCGCATTTTCTCCTTGTCAGCGGGCGCCGCTGCACCATCATTGGAGCGTGCGCGATTCAGGCGCCCGTTCCGGGCGCGTGACCGAATTCAGAAGAGCAAAGCGAGGATAGAATGTCGATTGCCGTTGGGGAAAAGCTGCCGGCCGGTACGTTGATGGAAATGACGGCCAGCGGGCCGGGAAAGGTCGCGGTCGACGACGTCTTCTCGGGCAAGAAGGTGGCGCTTTTCGCCGTCCCGGGTGCCTTCACGCCGACCTGTTCGGCCAAGCATCTGCCGGGCTATGTCGAGCAGGCCGCTGACATCAAGGCCAAGGGCGTCGACGAGATCGTCTGCCTGTCGGTCAATGATCCCTTCGTCATGGCCGCCTGGGGCAAGAACGGCGGCGCGGACGGCAAGGTCCGCATGATGGCCGACCCGGACGGCGCCTTCACCAAGTCGCTCGGCTTCGATTTCGACGCTTCCGGCGCCGGTCTCGGAACCCGCTCGCGGCGTTACTCGATGGTCGTCGAGAACGGCGTCGTGAAGCATCTCAACCTGGAGGAAGCGCCGGGCGCATTCGCCGTTTCCGACGCCGGCACGCTGATCTCCCAGCTCTGAGAGCGATCCGAAACGGGGCGAACGGGAAGGGGCCGGAAGGTCGCTTCCCGTCGTTCCCGGACGACAATTACACTTTTCTCCGTTCGCTGTTTCGCACAAAGATGTGCCAGCGGTTCAGATCCTGAAGGAACGGACGAATGCCCGGTGACATTGCTGAGAAGGGGGCGCGGTTCCGCGCCCTGCACGAGCGCGGCGGCGCCTTCGTGATGCCCAACCCGTGGGATCTCGGGACCACGCGTATTCTCGACGGGCTGGGTTTCGATGCGCTGGCGACGACCAGCGCCGGTCTTGCCTATTCCCTCGGCCGTCGCGACGGCGAAGGCGCGGTCAGCCGTGACGAGGCGCTGGCCCATGCCGCGCTGATCGCCGCCGCCACGGAACTGCCGGTCAACGCCGATCTGGAGAACGGCTTCGCCGACGATCCCGCGGGCGTCGCGGAGACGATCCGCCGGGCCGGGGAGACCGGTATTGTCGGCTGCTCGATCGAGGACGCGACCGGTGACCGCCAGCGGCCGATCTACGATTTCGGCCTGGCGGTGGAACGGATCGCCGCGGCGGCGGAGGCGGCCCGGGCGCTGCCCTTCGCCTTCACGCTGACGGCGCGGTCGGAGAATTTCCTGCATGGCCGGCGCGATCTCGAGGACACGATCGCGCGGCTCAAGGCTTTCGAGGAGGCGGGCGCCGATGTCCTCTATGCCCCGGCGCTGCCCGATATCGACGCGCTGGCGGAACTCTGCCAGGCGGTCGGCAAACCGGTGAATTTCCTCATGGGCTCGGCCCGCACGCCGCTGTCCGCCGCCGATGTCTCGGCGGTCGGCGTGCGCCGGATCTCGATCGGCTCGGGCCTGTTCAACGTCGCCTTCGGCAGCTTCCTGAAGGCGGCGAAGGGGCTGCACGAGGACGGTCTGCTGGCCCGCGACAAGTCGCTGCCGACAGGGCGGGATATCGCCGCCTTCATGGCCGACGGCGGCTGAGCCGCCCCGGCCCGGGCTAGCCCAGTTCGGCGATCCCTTCGCGGGCGAGGCGGTCGGCGCGGTCGTTTTCCGGGTGGCCGGAATGGCCCTTGACCCAGTGCCACGAGACCTCGTGGCGGGCCATCTCGCGCTCCAGCGCCTCCCAGAGATCCTTGTTCTTGACCGGCTTCTTCGCCGCCGTCTTCCAGCCGTTCCGCTTCCAGCCGGGCAGCCAGCGGGTGATCCCGTCGCGCACGTAGGTGCTGTCGGTGAAGAGCTCGACCCGGCAATGGCGCTTCAGGGCCCGGAGCGCTTCGATCGCCGCCATCAGTTCCATGCGGTTGTTGGTGGTGTCGGGCTCGCCGCCCTTGATCTCGCGCTCGCGGTCGCCGTGGATGAGCACCGCGCCCCAGCCGCCCGGACCCGGATTGCCCGAACAGGCGCCATCGGTATAGATCGTGACCGGTTTCGTTTCGGTCATGCGTCCAGCCCGTAGGCGCCGGGGCCGCCGGCGTCACGGTGGAAGCGCAGCTTGGCGAGATATTCGAGCGGGTTCTTGGGCTTCACGAGCGCCCCTTCGATCTGGTTGAGCCAATCATAGAGCCGGGTCAGCAGGAAACGGATCGCCGCCCCCCGGGCGAGCAGCGGCAGGGCCGCCATTTCCGCCGCCTCGAGCGGGCGGACCCCCTGGTAGCCGGCCATCAGCTTGCGTGCCTTGGTGGCGTTGAAGCTGCCGTCCTTCTCGAAGCACCAGGCGTTCAGGCAGATCGCGAGGTCGTAGGCGAAGGCGTCGTTGCAGGCGAAGTAGAAATCGATGAAGGCGTTGATCCGGCCGTCGAGGAACAGGACGTTGTCGGGGAACAGGTCGGCATGGATGACGCCTTCCGGCAGGCCGCCCGGCCAGCCCGCCTCGAGCGCCGCCAACTCGCCCTCGAGTTCCGCCGCGAGGCCCGGCGCGACCTCGTCGGCCCGCGCCCGGCTCGCCTCGAAAAGCGGCCGCCAGCCGCCGACCGAGAGCGCGTTCGGGCGCTCGCGGGTGAAATCCGATCCGGCCAGGTGCAGTTCGGCCAGGGCGGCGCCGAGGCGCTGGCAATGATCCGGGCCGGGCTTGGTCAGGGCGCGACCCTCGGCAAACGCGATGATCGCCGCCGGGCGCCCGGCAACCGCGCGCAGCGCCGCCCCGTCGCGGCCGTGAATCGGCGTCGGGCAGGGCACTTGCCGGCCGGCCAGATGGTCCATCAGGCCGAGGAAGAACGGCAGGTCGGCCGGGTTCACCCGCTTCTCGTAGAGCGTCAGGATGAAATAGCCGCCCGTCGTGTGCAGCAGGTAGTTGGAATTCTCGACGCCCTCGGCGATTCCCTTGCAGGAAAGCGCGCGGCCGATGTCGTACTGGTGGAGCAGATCGTCCAGTTCGTCGTCGCCGATTTCGGTATAGACGGCCATTGTCGGCTCTTGTCAGGCGGGGAAACGGGGAGGCGGGGTCAGCTCGCGAGCAGCCGGGGCAGCTTGAAGGCGACATTCTCGGTGGTCGTCGTGACCTCCTCGATGCGGATCCGGAAGCGAGCGCTGAAGGCGGCGATGACCTCCTCCACCAGCTTCTCGGGCGCCGAGGCGCCGGCGGTGATGCCGATGGTGCGGATGCCGGCCAGCGCCGCCCAGTCGATATCGCGGGCGCGCTGCAGCAGCATCGACTGCGGGCAGCCGGAGTTGCGCGCCACCTCGACCAGCCGGAGCGAGTTCGACGAGTTCGGCGCGCCGATCACCAGCAGCGCGTCGCAGCGCCCGGCCAGCGACTTGACCGCCTGCTGCCGGTTGGTGGTGGCGTAGCAGATGTCCTCCTTCTTCGGCACCTCGATATTGGGGAAGCGGCGGCGAAGGACGGCAACGATATCGGCGGTCTCGTCGACCGACAGCGTCGTCTGGGTGATATAGGCAAGCGGCGCCTCGGCCGGCAGGTCGAGGGCCTCGGCCTGGGCGACATTCTCGACCAGCCGGACGCGACCGTCGGGGAGCTGGCCCATGGTGCCGATCACTTCCGGGTGGCCGGCATGGCCGATCAGGACGATCACCCGGCCGTCGCGGTCGTGCCGTTCCGCCTCGCGGTGGACCTTGCTGACCAGCGGGCAGGTGGCGTCGATATAGAGCATCTCGCGGCGCTCGGCCTCGGCCGGCACGGCCTTCGGCACGCCGTGCGCGGAGAACACCACCGGGGCGTCGGCGGGGACCTCGTCAAGCTCGTCCACGAAGACCGCGCCGCGGGCCTCCAGGTTCTCGACCACGAAGCGGTTGTGGACGATCTCGTGGCGGACGAAGACCGGCGGGCCGTATTTCTCGAGCGCCAGTTCGACGATCCGGATCGCCCGGTCGACGCCGGCGCAGAAGCCGCGCGGCGCGGCCAGCAGGATGTCGAGCGGCGGTTTTTCGATCGCGGTCGGCAAGGTTGCAGCGCTCCCGTCAGGGCCGTGGGACTGGCGAGCCTCCGGGGCGGCGATCGCCTTGCAGAAGCCCTCGGCCTCTCCTAGACTCAGGCCCGATCCGGCGCCCTTGCGGGGCCGCCCGGCGGGCCGGGGCCAACCTAGTACATCGCCAAGCCACAGGAAAGCAGAGAGATGACCGAGCCGAAGATCGCCCAGAAGGGCCCCTTCGAGGTCGCCGTCAAGGCCGGCCGCACCTATTTCTGGTGCGCCTGCGGACGCAGCGCCCGGCAGCCCTTCTGCGACGGCTCGCACAAGGATACCGGCTTCGAGCCGGTGTCCTGGAAGGCCGAGGCGGCCGACACGCTCTATTTCTGCGGCTGCAAGCGGACCGGCAGCAAGCCGTTCTGCGACGGCACCCACGAAACCCTCTGAGGATCGATCCATGTCCGTGGTTGCCACGCGTCTCGTACCCGCGATCGCCCTGCTCGGGCTTCTCGCCGCCTGTTCGGGCGGCCTGTTCGGGAAGGAACGGAACCTGCCCTGCCCGACGGCGAACGTCGTCTCCGGGGCGGAGCGGATCACCCAGTACCGCCCCGGTCCGGGCCGCGACATCACCGACGTCGCCTATGAGGCCGAGATCGTGCCGGTCGCCGGAAGCTGCGAATATGTCGACGACGACAAGGCGGTCGAGGTCCTGCTGAAGGTCGAGATCCGCGGCACCCGGGGACCGGGCGCCGAGGGCCGGACGGGCGACTTCGCCTTCTTCTCGGCGGTCACCGACGGCGAGCAGGACATCCTTGCCCGCCAGCGCTTCTCCAGCCCGGTTGAGTTCCCGGCCGGCCGCTCTCGGGCCGGCGTGTCCGAGGAGATCCGCTTTCGCATCCCGCTGAAGCCGGACCAGTTCGCCGATGCCTTCGAGATCCTCGTCGGCTTCGAACTGACCCGCGAGCAGCTCGAGGAAAACCGCAACCGGCTCAGCCGCTGAGCGGTGCCGGCTGACGACTCACGCCCCTAGTGCGCGGGGGCGTGGTGGCGGCCTTCGCCCTTCGGCAGGTAGTTGCGCCAGCGTTTCTCGACCGCGTCGTGCAGGTCCTTGCGCCAGCCGAACGCGAAGGCGCTTTCGGCGACCAGGAACATCGGCGCGACCAGCACCTGCAGCAGGTTGTCGGTGAGCGCCGGCTTGCGGCCTTCGAAGGCATGGCCGATCAGCTGCACGATCCAGCCGCCGATGAAGAAGCCGGCGAAGGCGATCCAGGCGATCACCGCGCCTTCCTCGGCGATCCCGTCGGCGATCAGCAGCAGCACGACATTGAATGCGAGCAGCACCACCCCGAGTCCGAGGTCGCAGAGCAGGTAGAACACCGACATGACGACGAGGAACAGGGTCGCCAGCGTGATCGTGTAGCCGCCAAGCGTGAACAGCTCGAGCAGCGACATCGGAATCAGCAGCGAGAATGCGATCACCGGCACGCCGACGAAATGCGTCGCCCGGTTCCGCAGGTCGCGATGATAGGACGAATACATCGACATCTGCTCGATGAAGAAATGTCGCAACATCGTTGGAATCCTCCCGCTGCGGTGCCTTTCGCCAGTGTCTTCCCGGAGTGGCGCGCTTGTCAAATGCCGTCGCGAAAGCACCGCGCCCGGCATCGTGCCGATTGACAGCCCGAACCGCGCCCTTAATATCCCCGCCATCGTCGCGCGCGCCGGACAAGGGCGTGTTACCGCTTGCGGGAGAGTCCGGCCGGAAGGCCGGCGCCGAAGGAGCAACCGCCCCGGAAACTCTCAGGCACCCGGACCGCAAGGGGTCGACGGCTCTGGAAAGGGGCCGCCGAAAGGCAGGTCACACCGACGGGGTAAGTCCGCGGGTCCGGTTCGGGCCGGCGGATCATTCTCTCAGGTAGAACGACAGAGGGGGCGTTGATCCGGTCTATTGCCGGTCATCGTTCCTTTGCTTCGTGTACTGCCGGGAGATGGGTCGTGAGCGACGAGACTGCGGACAATACCAGGGAAACCCCGCTCACGGACGAGCATCGCGGGCTCGGCGCGCGCATGGTGCCCTTTGCCGGCTACGCCATGCCGGTGCAATATCCGGCCGGGATCCTGGCCGAGCACCGCCAGACCCGCGAGGCGGCCGGGATCTTCGATGTTTCCCACATGGGCCAGGTGATCGTTCGCGCCGACGATCCGGCGGCGCTGATCGAGCGCCTCGTCCCGGGCGACATCCGGAGCCTCGGGACCGGCGAGATGCGTTACAGCCTGCTGATGAACGATGCGGGCGGCATTCGCGACGACCTGATCGTCACCCGCCGCGACGACCATCTCTTCATCGTCGTCAATGCCGGCTGCAAGGACGCCGATCTCGCCTACATGGTCGAGCAACTGGGCGCCGAGGCCGACATCGAGATGCTCGAGGATCGCGCCCTGATCGCCCTGCAGGGGCCGCAGGCCGCGGCCGTGATGGCGCGCCAGGCGGAAGCGGCGACCGCGCTCACCTTCATGACATCGGGGATCTTCGATCTCGACGGCGTCGAATGCTGGATCAGTCGGTCGGGCTATACCGGCGAGGACGGCTTCGAGATCTCCGTCCCGGCCGCTGCGGCGGTCGCCCTCTGGCGGCGCCTGCTGGATCAGCCGGAGGTCGGCGCGATCGGCCTGGGCGCGCGCGATTCGCTGCGCCTCGAGGCCGGCCTCTGCCTCTATGGCCACGACATCGATGAGACGACGAGCCCGGTCGAGGCCGGCCTGATGTGGTCGATCGGCAAGCGTCGGCGGGAAGAGGGCGGCTATCCCGGCGCCGACCGGGTCGCCCGCGAACTGGCCGAGGGCGCGAGCCGGCGCCGCGTGGGCCTGAAGCCCGAGGGCCGGGCGCCGGTCCGCGAGGGCACCGTGATCCGCGACGCCGAGGGGGCCGAGACCGGGACCGTCACCTCCGGCGGCTTCGGGCCGACGGTCGGCGGCCCGGTGGCGATGGGCTACGTCGCCCGCGACCGGGCGGCGGCGGGCACCGGGCTGACGCTCGATCTGAGGGGCAGGGCCGTCCCGGCGACGGTCGCGAAAATGCCATTCGTGCCGCAGCGTTACCACCGCGGCTGACAGCAACAACCGCGTTCGCGCGAACAGGAAAGAGGATATCGGGGACATGGCGGACATCCGTTACACGGAAGACCACGAATGGATCAGCGTCGAGGGCAAGGTCGGCACGATCGGGATCACCGATTACGCGCAGAACCAGCTCGGCGACGTCGTCTATGTGGAGCTTCCCGAGGTCGGGCGTGAGGTCGCCAAGGGCGACGAGACGGCGGTCGTCGAATCGGTCAAGGCCGCGTCCGAGATCTATGCCCCGGTCGGCGGCAAGGTGACCGCGGTCAACCAGGCACTCGAGGAGAACTATGGTCTCGTCAACGAGGATGCGGCCGGCGCCGGCTGGTTCATGAAGCTGGAGCTCTCGGACCCGGCCGAACTGGACGGCCTGATGGACGAAGCGGCCTATGCCGAATTCGTGAAGAGCCTCGGCTGATGCGCTACCTGCCGCTCACGCCGGAGGACCGGCGCCAGATGCTTGCCCGCGTCGGCGTTTCCTCGATCGACGACCTGTTCGAGGACGTGCCCGCCGCGGCTCGGCTTGACGGTCTTGTCGACCTGCCGCTGCACCAGGGCGAGCTCGCCGTCGAGCGCGAGCTCGGTGCGCTCGCCGCGCGCAATGTCGCGGCCGGCTCGGTGCCGAGCTTCCTCGGCGCCGGGGCTTATCGCCACCATGTCCCGGCGACCGTCGATCACCTGATCCAGCGTTCGGAGTTCCTGACCGCCTACACGCCGTACCAGCCGGAGGTGAGCCAGGGCACGCTGCAGATGCTGTTCGAGTTCCAGACCCAGGTGGCGCTGATCACCGGCATGGAGGTCGCGAACGCCTCGATGTATGACGGCGCGACCGCCTGCGCGGAGGCCGCGCTGATGGCCTGCCGCCTGACCCGGCGCGAGAAGGTGGTGCTGTCCGGCGGGCTGCATCCGCACTACCGCGACGTGACGAAAACCTCGGTCAAGTTCGGCTCGGTGCATCTCGACATCGCCGAACCGGACCCGGACGGCGCCGAGGACCTGGCCGCCCGGATCGACGGCGAGACGGCCTGCGTCATCGTCCAGAACCCGAGCTTCTTCGGCCGCCTGAAGGATCTCCGCGCGCTCGCCGACGCCTGCCATGCCGCCGGCGCGCTGCTGGTCGTCGTCGTCACCGAGGTGGTCTCGCTCGGCCTCGTCGCCTCGCCGGGCGAGATGGGCGCGGATATCGTCGTCGCCGAGGGCCAGTCGCTCGGCGTGCCGCTCGGTTTCGGCGGCCCCTATGTCGGGCTGTTCGCCTGCCGCCAGAAGCATGTCCGGCAGATGCCGGGCCGGCTCTGTGGCGAGACGGTGGACCAGGACGGCCGCCGGGGCTACGTGCTGACGCTGTCGACGCGGGAACAGCATATCCGCCGCGAGAAGGCGACCAGCAACATCTGCACCAATGCCGGGCTCTGCGCGCTCGCCTTCTCGATCCACATGACCCTGCTCGGCGAAGCCGGGCTGACCGAGCTCGCCTCGCTCAATCACCGGACGGCGGTGGCGCTCGCCGATCGCCTCGCCCGGGTGCCGGGCGTCGAGGTCATGGCCGACGCCTTCTTCAACGAGTTCACGCTCAGGCTCGCGAAGCCGGCGGCCCAGGTGGTCGAGACCCTTGCGGGCAAGGGCATCCTTGCCGGCGTCCCGGTCTCGCGCCTCTATGCCAATCGCCCGGCGCTGGAAAACCTGCTGCTCGTCGCCGCCACCGAATGCAACACCGAAGCCGATGGCGACCGCCTCGCAAGCGCGCTCGAGGAGGCGCTCCGCTGATGCTGAACGAAGGACGACAGACCCGCGGCACCGGCACGGCCGCCGAGGGCCCGGACACCTGGACCGGCGCGCGCGCGCTCGACCAGGACACGCCGCTGATCTTCGAGCAGGATTCGCCCGGCGCCTGCGGCGTCGACCTGCCCGATGGCCCGGACGTCGCGAACCGTCTGGGCGGGCTGGAGCGGAAGGGGGCGATCGGCCTGCCCGGCCTCGCCGAGCCCGAGGTGATGCGTCACTATGTCCGCCTCTCGCGGCAGAACTACGCCATCGACATCGGCGTCTATCCGCTCGGCTCCTGCACGATGAAGCACAATCCGCGCCTGAACGAGAAGGTCGCGCGGATGCCGGGCTTCTCCGACATTCACCCGCTGCAGCCGGAATCGACGGTGCAGGGCGCGCTCGAACTGATGGACCGGCTCGGTCACTGGCTGAAGACGCTGACCGGCATGCCGGCGGTGGCGCTCTCGCCCGCGGCCGGCGCCCATGGCGAGCTGTGCGGCCTGATGGCGATCCGCGCCGCGCACGAGGCCCGGGGCGATGCCCGGAAGGTCGTGCTGGTGCCGGAATCGGCGCATGGCACCAACCCGGCGACGGCGGCGATGTGCGGCTACGCGGTGAAGTCGATCCCGGCAGACGAGACCGGCCGCGTCGATCTCGCGGCGCTGGAAGCCATGGTCGACGAGGATGTTGCCGCGATCATGCTGACCAACCCCAACACCTGCGGCCTGTTCGAGCGCGACATCATTCGCGTCGCCGAGGCCGTGCACGGCGTCGGCGCCTATTTCTACTGCGACGGGGCCAACTTCAACGCCATCGTCGGCCGCGTCCGGCCGGGCGACCTCGGCATCGACGCGATGCATATCAACCTCCACAAGACCTTCTCGACGCCGCATGGCGGCGGCGGCCCGGGTTCCGGCCCGGTGGTCTTCTCCGATGCGCTCGCGCCCTTCGCGCCGATCCCCTACGTGATCGAACGGAAGGACGGCGACGGCTTCCATCTGGTCGAGCATGTGCCCGACAGCGAGGTCCAGCCGTTCGGCCGCATGAAGGGCTTCCACGGCCAGATGGGCATGTTCACCCGGGCGCTCGCCTACATGATGAGCCACGGGTCGGACGGCCTTCGCCAGGTCGCCGAGGACGCGGTGCTCAACGCCAACTATGTCCGCGCCTCGCTCGCCGACGTCATGAGCCAGGCATTCGACGGGCCCTGCATGCACGAGGCGCTGTTCGACGACAGCTTCCTCAAGGGCACCGGCGTCTCGACCCTCGACATCGCCAAGGCGATGATCGACGAGGGCTTCCACCCGATGACCATGTATTTCCCGCTGGTCGTTCACGGCGCCCTGCTGATCGAACCGACCGAGACCGAATCGAAGGATGGCCTCGACCGCTTCATCGGCGCGATGCGCCATATCGTCGAACGGGCGAAATCCGGCGATGCCGAGCATTTCGCCGGCGCGCCTTACTACGCGCCGCGCCGGCGCCTCGACGAGACGCTCGCCGCGCGAAAGCCGATCCTGCGCTTCGAACCGGCAATGCAGGACGCGGCGGAGTAGGGGGCGATAGCCCGTCCCGCTGTTGCTTGATTAACTCCGGAGTTAACTGAAAAGTTGACTCCGGAGTTAATCGAGCCGATATTGCGATGGAGAGCGCCGATGGCAATCCGGCTGCCCGCCGACGATGCGCTGGCAGAGCGAATCGTAGCGGCGCTACGAGCGCTGCCGGCGACGGTGCGGTCCAGCCTGTTCCATGCGATGGCGCAGATCGATCGGTATCCGGTCCTTCCGAGGGAGCGCGTCGCGGTACTGAATGATCGCTATGACGTCCATGTCGTGAGATTGGCGCGGGGCGGATGCCATGCGGTTCTTGTCTGCGAACCCGATGGCCGTGACATCGTACTGGCCGGGATAACAGGAAGCCGTCCATCGGCCCGTCGGGCCGCCACGCTCGCTGCCGTCGCATTGGACGTGCCGGTGCTCGACATTCATCTCGATGCAGGGTGATTGCGATGACGACCAGGAAAGTCGCGACAATTCTGAAGATCAGGCCGGACAAGTCCACGACCGGACGGAAGCAAGGCTCCCGCCCGCTGGCGGAGATCCGCGACGAGATGCTGGCGACCGATCCCGAGCTTCGCACCGCTTGGAACGAACAGGCGCTGAAGGCGCAGATCGTCGGTTGTCTGGTGGGTCTCCGTCGCTCGGCGAACCTGTCCCAGAAGGAACTG
Source organism: Oceanibacterium hippocampi (assembly GCF_900172325.1). Classification (GTDB taxonomy): domain Bacteria; phylum Pseudomonadota; class Alphaproteobacteria; order Sneathiellales; family Sneathiellaceae; genus Oceanibacterium; species Oceanibacterium hippocampi. The sequence goes on from NZ_FWFR01000001.1 coordinate 1,365,803, forward strand.
GCGGAGCGGGCCGGATGGAGTCCGGCCTATGTCAGTCGCCTGGAATCGATTCCGGTCGAGGCCAACAAGCAGGCAGTCCCGACCCTCGCGACCCTGCTTAGCTACGCGGCCGCCTGCGGCTGCGAACTCGGCCTGCTGTTCGGCACCGCCGAGGGTGGCAAGCTCCAGGTCGCGACTGCCGCCGGGCTGGGCGAGAACGAGGGCTTCGCAGAGGCGCTCGCGGCGCTGGAAGGCGGACGCCCGGTGAAGGGAAAGGCGGTTCGTCCGCGTAAGGCGCCGGTCGGAAGGAAGCCGGCCCGCGGTGCGACGGACGTCACTGTCCGCTGAATGACCGACCCGGCACTCTGGTCCGATATCGCCGGCATCGTCGGGGTACTGCTGCTGGCGGTGCCGGCCTGGCATGTCGGGCGCTATGCACTGAAGGCGGCGCGGTTCGCCGGCATCCGGCGCAATTTCGATGCGGCCTTGCAGGCTGAACTGGATGCCACGGCGGCCGAGCTGGAAGCGATCGGTGATCGCTGGAGCTATTGGAAGTTCGCGCTGTTCGTTGCCGGCACGTTCGCGGCGGCGCTGTCCTACGCGATTCCGTTGCTGGCCCGCTTCCTTGCCTGACGAAAAAGCCCCGCCGGCGGTGCCGGCGGGGCCTGATCACTGATTCTCGGGTCGGAGGCGTGCTCGCCTAGTGGAGCTGGCTCCCGATGTCGCCGATGGCCTTGTCGACCATCTCGCTGCCCTTCTTGCCCTTGAGCTCCTCGCCGATGATCCGGCCGGCGGCCGCGACCGCGATCTCGACCGCGGCGGCGCGGATTTCCGCGACCGCGTTCTCCTCGGCCTGGCGGATGCGCTGCTCGGCCTGCTCGGTGCGGCGGGCCAGCGAGGCGGTGATCGCCGCTTCGCTTTCCTGCCGGTGCCGCTTGGCGTCGGCCTTCGCCTTGGCGACGATTTCCTCGGCCGTGGCGAGCGCGTCACGCTGCTTTCGCTGATACTCGGCATAGAGCGCCTGGGCATCCTCGCGCAGCTTCTGCGCCGTCTCGAGCTCGGTCTTGATGCGCGCCGCGCGGCTGTCGAGCTGCCCGGCGATCATGCCCGGCACCTTGTAATAGAGCACCACGGCGATGAAGAGCAGGAAGGATATCGCAACCCAGAAGGCGGGATCGTGCAGCATCAGCGGCTCTCCTGCAATTCGGCCTGGAGGGCGGCGGCAACCCGGTCCTCGCCGGCCTCGACGCCGATGATCTTGCGCACCACCTCGCGGGCGCCGTCACCGGCGATCTCCCCGATATTGCCGAGCGCGTCAGCCTTTGCAGCGGCGATCCGCTTCTCGGCCTTCTGCATGTCGGCGGCGATCTGCTCGTCGATACTGGCGGTCCGTTCGGCGTCCTGGGCGGCAAGCTCGGCCCTGAGGTCGGCACCGATGGTGCTGGCCTTGGAGCGGGCCTCGGCCAGCGCGGCCTCGTATTCCGCGATCGCCTTGTCGGTATCCTTCTTGAGCCGTTCCGCCTCGCTCACATCGTGGGCGACGCGGTTCTGGCGCTCTTCCAGAACCTGGGTGATGCGCGGAATGGCGACCCGCGCCATCACCAGGTACAGCAGGATGAAGGTGATCGCGAGCCAGACAAGCTGCGGCGGGTAGTCGGCGAAATTTAGCTGGGGCATGGCCCGTCTCTCGTCCTGGTCGGCGGGGGCGGCGAGGCCGTCCGGCGGGGAATTCGCCCCGTCATCCGGTTGTCGCGCCGCCCTGCGTCAGCCGGTCGGCCGGAGCGCCGGATCGTTTCGGCGCCCGACCCACCGGGCCGAAAGGTTTCCGGTCGAAACCGGCGTCTTAGAAGACGAAGAGCAGCAGCATCGCGATGACGAGGGCGAACAGCGCGATCGCTTCCGTCAGCGCGAAGCCGAGGAGCACGTTGGCGAAGACCTTCGGGGCCGCGGCCGGGTTGCGAAGCGCACCCTGCACGAAGGAGCCGAAGATGTTGCCGATGCCGACGCCCACGCCGGCGAGGGCGATGGTGGCAAGACCGGCGCCAATAAGCTTTGCGGCTTCTGCTTCCATGGTTCTAGTCCTTAAGTTTGCTGCAAGTTTGCGGGATTCGGGTTGGAAAGTCGGGTCCGGAGCGACGCCGCCCTAGTGGTGCATGTGGATGGCGTCGTTCAGATAGAGGCAGGTCAGGATCGTGAAGACATAGGCCTGCAGGAAGGCGATCAGGATCTCGAGCCCGGTGAGCGCGGTGATGAAGAGCAGCGGCAACCAGCCGCCGATGATCCCGAGGCTGATCACGAAGGTGCCGAACACCTTCAGCATCGTGTGGCCGGCCAGCATGTTGGCGAACAGACGCACCGACAGGCTGATCGGACGGACGAAGTAGGAGATGACCTCAATCGGCACCAGGATCGCCAGCAGCGGCGCCGGCACGCCGGCCGGCACGAAGAACTTCAGGAACGCCGCGCCGTGGCGCGCGAAACCGATGATCGTCACGCCGATGAACACCACCATGGCCAGCGCGAAGGTCACGATGATGTGGCTGGTGACCGTGAAGCTGTAGGGGATCATGCCCAGCAGGTTCGCGAACAGGATGAACATGAACAGCGAGAAGATGAACGGGAAATAGCGCCGTCCCTCGTTCCCGACATTGTCCCGCAGCATGTTCGCGATGAATTCGTACGACAGTTCGGCGAGCGACTGCATGCGGCCCGGCACCATGGCGCGGCCACGCATGCTGGTGACCAGCATGAGCGACACCAAGCCAAGCGCGATCACCATGAACAGCGCCGAATTCGTGAACGAGACGTCGATCCCGCCGATTTCCATCGGGATGAGTCGCTTGATCTCGAACTGGGCGAGGGGGCTATGGTTTTCAGCCACGTCTCTTGTTCCGTTCCTGGGTCGGCCCCGCCCCATCGGGATGATGGACGGGGGTCCGGCCGCTACGCCTTGGGGTCGGGCCCGTTGGCCTCGGTATTGATCTCGCGGGACGCCTTGTAGACGTTCCAGATCCCCACCGCGGCCCCGACAAACAAGAACACGACCAGAAACAGCGGTCGTGTTCCGAACCAGTAATCGAGAAGCCAGCCGAAGCCGCCGCAGACAACGAGCGCGACGACCATCTCGACCGAGAGCCGCCAGGCGATGCCCATGGCACCGCTTCGTTCGATTCCGAGCGTCTTCGGGCTACTCCGCTCGTCCCGGTCCTGCCGGGCCTTGCGCAGTCGCTTTTCGACGTCTTCCAGCGATGGCTTTCCAGGTTCGTCCATGACACACGCAACAGATGTCGGCCGGGACGCCAGATTACCCCGCGGGAAGCGCCGGAACCATAAGGTTCGGTACCTACCCTGTCAAGGCCGGGAGGCGGCCTTGACGCGACGCCGATTTTGCGCCGCAACAGGCCCGGAAAGTGGCCCGTTTCCGTCATTTTCCGGGACCCCGCGTCGGCCGGGTGGATCACCGGCCGCGAGCGGCGATCCGGGCCTTGCCGCCGGGACCCCGCGGGAATCGTGAGCCGGTTGTTGAGCGGATGCGGATTTCGCCATATCGTGCAGCTTGTCGATGCGCTGTTGCCGCCGCGCTGCAGGCGGGCAATCGGGAGTGGCCTGAATAGAACTGCTGTACCTTCTGGCGAGTCTCGCGATCCTCGCGCTGCCGGTGATGGCGGTCGTCGGATTCGTCAGCGGACGTCGCAATGCGGGCGCGATCCGTACCCTCGAAAGCCGGCTTGCCGCGCTCGAGCGCCGGCTGGCGGAAACGGGCAGCGTGGACACGACGACGGCTGCGGCCGCGACGGCGGACCGCCCGTTGCCGGCTGCCGCCACGACCGCCACTGAAACTACGGACGCCGAGGCGAAAGCCGATTCCGGGCCGGAACCGGCCGAGGAGGGATGGGCTGCCGCCCAGCCGGGCTTGCACGCCGAATCCGCCGCGACGGAACAGGCCGAACCCGCCGATGCGATCGAGATGCCCGAGTCCGTCGAGGAATCGGCGGCGCCGCGCGAGAGCTTCGAGAAGCAGCTGGCGTCGCGCTGGCTCGTCTGGCTCGGCGCGGTCGCGCTGGCGCTCGCCGGCACCTTCCTTGTCAAGTACGCGATGGACGAGGGGCTTCTCGGCCCGGCGGTGCGGGTCTCGCTCGGCCTGCTGCTCGGCCTTTCCCTTGCCGGGGCCGGCGAATGGCTCCGTCGCCGCCCGCTCTCGCGGGCGATTGCCGCCGTCCGGCCCGACTATGTCCCGCAGGCGCTGGCAGCGGGCGGCATCTTCACCGGTTTCGCCAGCATCTACGCGGCATACGCGCTTTACGGCCTGCTGTCGCCGCTTGCCGCCTTCATCGGCCTCGCGATCGTCGCGCTCGGCGCCGTCGGGCTGTCGCTGTTGCAGGGCTGGTTCGTCGCCCTGCTTGGCCTGGTCGGCGCCTACCTGACGCCTGCGCTTGTCGCGACCACGGAGCCGTCGGCATGGGCGCTGTTCGTCTACCTGCTGTTCGTCCAGGCGGCCTGCCTGACCGTATTCCGCTACATGAAATGGCGCTGGCTGGCCCGCTCGACGCTGGCCGGCGGCGCGCTGTGGCCGCTCTTCTGGTTCATCGGCCCGTTCACGCCACCGGACGTCTGGCCGGCCGGCATCTACCTGCTTCTCATCGCCGGGCTCTATGTCTGGCATCCGGCGCGCCAGCCGGTGACGGCGGGCAACTGGCTCCAGACGATGCGCGAGCTCGATCCGTCGGCCCGGCTCGGCTGGTCGGCGGCCTGCGTGATCGCCCTCCTGGCGGTCCCGATGCTGATCGTGGCGGAGGCCGCGCCGCCGGCCGCGTTCATGGCCGGGCTGCTCGCGGTCTTCTACCTGGTGGTCGCCCGGCGCGACCCGGCCTTCGACGGCCTCGCGGTGGTCGCCGCATTGATGACCGTGGCGCTCATCGCGGTCTGGACCTTGCCGGATGTCGATTACTACGTCCGCTCGCTTGCCGCCTCGGGCGAGTTTGGCCGCTACACCCGGCTCGACGACCTGCTTGCCGAGGCCGGCCTGCGCGCCTACACGCTCGGCGGCCTGCTCTTTGCCGTGCTTTTCGCGGGGGTCGGATTCGCCGCCCTGTGGGGCGCCGCGCGACCGCCGGTCTGGGCTGGGGTCGCGGCCTTCACCCCGGTTGCCATCCTGATCGTCTGCTACTGGCGCATCGCGGGATTCGCGGTCGATTACGGCTGGGCGACGGTCGCCGTCATCCTGGCCGGGCTCAACCTGTTCGCCGCGACCCGGATCGCCCGTTACCGCGCCGCCGACGCCCTCGCCGTCTCGCTCGGCTTCCATGCGGCCGGCGTCGTCGCCGCGCTCTCGCTGGCCATGGCGATGTCGCTGGAACAGGCCTGGCTGACTGTCGCGCTGTCCCTGCAACTGCCAGCGCTCGCCTGGATCGCTGGCCGGGTGCCGGCGCGGCCGTTCCGCGTCATTGCCGCCATAGTCGCGGCGATCGTTCTCGTCCGCCTGGTCTTCAATGTCGAGGTCCTCGACTACGAGACCGTAGAGGGCGCCTGGATCACCTGGATCACCTACGGTTACGGCATTCCGGCCGCGATGTTCTTCATCGCCGCGCGGGGCTTCCGCAAGACCGGGGAGGGACCGGTCGTCACCCTGCTTGAAGCCGGCGCGCTGACCTTCCTCGTGCTCTTCGTATCGATGCAGCTCCGCCATTTCGCGGGTGGCTCGCTGACCGCCTATTATGACGACCTCACGGAATTCGGGCTGCAGGCGATCTGCTGGCTCACCATCGCCGCGACGCTGGCCGAGCTCGAACGGCGGCACGGCAACCCGGTCGCCCGCTACGGCGCACGCATCCTGACCGGCCTGGCCATCGGCCAGATCGTGCTGCTCCATCTCGTCCTTTTCAATCCGATGTTCACCGGCGATCCGGTCGGCGAATATCCCGTCCTGAACACGCTGACGCTCGGCTACGGGCTCCCCGCGGCGCTGCTGCTGCTGATCGCCGCGCGCAACCGGGCGACCATGGCGAACCTGTCGCGCGCCGCGGCCGTGCTCGGTTTCGTGCTGGTCTTCGCCGATCTCACATTCGAGGTCCGGCGCGCCTTCCACGGCTCCGATCTCAACATCGCGAGCGGGCAGACGGTCGCGGAATCATACTGCTATTCGCTGGCCTGGCTGGTTTATGCGCTGGCCCTGCTCGGGCTCGGCATCCGGCTCCGCCTGCAGCCGCTCCGCTTCGCCTCGCTGGCGGTGCTGCTGGTCGCGGTGGCGAAGGTCTTCCTGTTCGACATGGCCGGGCTCGACGGGCTCTATCGGGTCGCCTCGTTCCTCGGGCTCGGGCTGGCGCTGGTCGGGATCGGCTATCTGTACCAGCGCTTCGTATTCGCCCGGCCGCCGGTGCCGCCCGCCGCCTGAACGCGACTTCTGCTCAGGCGATCTCGCGCATCGCCTCGGCCGCCGCGAGGTCGACCGAGACCAGTTGCGAAACGCCGCGCTCGGCCATCGTGACGCCGTAGAGCCGGTCCATCCGGGCCATCGTGATCGGATGGTGGGTGACCACCAGGAAGCGCGTGTTGCCGACCCCGACGAGGCGGTCGAGCAGGTCGCAGAGCCGCTCCACGTTACTGTCGTCGAGAGGTGCGTCGACCTCGTCGAGCACGCAGATCGGCGCCGGGTTGGTCAGGAACACCGCGAACAGCAGCGACAGCGCGGTCAGTGCCTGCTCGCCACCCGACAGCAGCGACATGATCTGCAGCCGCTTGCCCGGCGGGCTCGCCATGATCTCCAGCCCGGCTTGCAGCGGATCGTCGGATTCGGTCAGTTTCAGATGCGCCTGGCCGCCGCCGAAGACATGGTGGAACAGGGTCTGGAAATGGGCGTCGACCTGTTCGAAGGCGGCCAGCAGGCGTTGCCGGCCTTCCTTGTTGAGGCTTGAAATGCCCTGGCGCAGGCGGGCGATCGCCGCCTCCAGGTCCTCGCGCTCGGTGGTCAGCAGGTCGAGCTGTTCCTGCACCTCGCCGGCCTCGATGTCGGCGCGCAGGTTGACCGGTCCCATGCCCTCGCGCTCACGCTTCAGCCGCTCCAGCCGGCTCTCGACCTCGCCGAGTTCCGGCAGCGCCTCGTCCGCCTCGACGCCGCCGGCGTCCAGGACCTCCTCCGGCGTCGTCTCCAGCGTCTCCTGCATGCGTTCTGCGATCGCCTGCAACTGTTCGCCGCCATGCTCGACATCGGCCTGCAGCCGGACCCGGCCCTCGCGGACGTCGGCAAGCGCGGCCTGCACCTCCTTGGTCAGGCGAGCGATCTCGGCGACCTTCGCCTCCTGCGCGGCCAGCGCATCGGCGGCGTTGGAGCGCGCGCCCTCGGCGAGCACGATCTGCTCCATCAGCAGCGAGCGCTTGGTGACGATTTCCTCCGGCTTCTGCGCCAGCCCGTCGCGTTCCGCCCGGGCCGCGTCGCGCCGGGCGTTCAGGCGCTCGATCTGGGCGGAGGCGTCGTTCTGGCGGCGCCGCCAGCTGTCCTGCTCGCGGGCGATCGCGTCAAGACGGGCGGCGCGGTCCGCCGCCTCGCGGGCCAGCCGGTCGCGGGTCCGCTCGGCTTCGGCCAGCGCCGTCCGCGCTTCGGCGAGGGCCTGGCGCGCCGTCTCCAGCGCGCGCTCGCCTTCCTCCGCCGGCGGCAGCGCCGCCCGACGCGCGGCGAGGTCGGCATGCAGGGCATCGAGTTCGGCGATCTCGCCCTGGATTTCCCGGCGCTGACCGGCGAGCGTTTCGATCCGGCTCGCCCGTGCCGCCGCCTCGCGCGCGTAGTCGGCGATCAGCTCGCGAAGCTCGTTCAGGCGCGCCTCGGCGCTGTTCAGCTCGCGGCGGAGCCCGTCCTGGCGTTCGCGCGCCTCCTTCGTCTCGTCCGCCGTGTCCCGGTGCGCGGCCTGCCGTTTGGCGAGTGCGGCCTCCGCTGCCTTGCGCGCGGTACGGATCTCGGCCAGCCGGTTGCGCTGTTCCAGCCGGATCGCGGCGGCGGTCTTGGCCCCGGCGCCCCGCTTCAGGCCGTCCCAGCGCCACAGGTCGCCGTCGCGGGTGATCAGTCGCTGGCCGGGCCGGAGGGCGCTCTGCAGGCGGTCGCCGTCGGCGCGCCCGGCGACCAGTCCGGTCTGGCCGAGCCGGCGGGCGAACAGGGCCGGCGCCTTGACATGTGCGGCCAGCGGCTCGGTGCCGGGCGGCAGCGCCGGCGCGTCCTTGTAGGCGTCGAGCGCGGCCCAGTGGGTCGGCGCGGCAATGTCGGTGGCGACATCCAGGTCCTCGCCGAGCGCGGCGCCGAGCGCGGTCTCGTAGCCGGCCGCGACGGTCAGCGCGTCGATCAGCGGCGGCCACATTTCCTGTTCGTCGATGGCGAGCAGGCGGGCGAGCCCGCTTTCCTCGGCGGTGAGCTTGTCGAGCGCGGCCTGGGCGGCACGCGACGCCTCGTGCGCCGCGCGCTCGGCCGCCTCGCCGCCGGTCCGTTCCTGCTCGGCATGGCCGAGCCGCATGCGGACGATCTCGACCTCGGCCCGGGCCTCCTCCAGGTCGTTCTCGCCGACATCCGCGCCGGCGGCGGCATCGGACGCCGCATCGAGCTTCCCGATCTCGCCGTCGATCGACGCCAGGCGCTCCCGGAAACGGGCGAGCCGGCGGCCGGCGTCGGCGATCTTGTCGTCGAGGCTGCGCCGCTCGGCGCGCTCGGCGGCGAAGCGCTCGGTAAGCTTGTCCAGTTCCCCCTGGCGCTCGGCCTGGGTCCGGGCGGCCGCCGTGGCAAGGCTCCCGGCCGCTTCCTGTTCGGCCTCCTCGCCGGCGCGCCGGCCGGCGATATCGGCTGCCTCCGTCTCCAGCCGGGCGAGCGCCTCGACCCCTTCGGTGGCGAGCTTGTCCTCGCGGACGCGATCGGCCTCGACCTGTTCGAGGCGGCGGTCGAGATCGCGCATCGCGGCCTCGATCCGCGCCTCCTCCTGGTCGAGCGCGTCGCGGGCCACGGCCAGCCGGTGCAGGGCCGCCGCGGTTTCCGCCTCGCGCTGGCGAAGTGCCGGCAGCGCCTCGGCGGCCTCGGCTTCCTGGCGGGCGAGGGACGCCGACTGCCGGCTTGCCTCGCCGACCGCGCGTTCGCATTCCTCGAGCTTGCGGCGAACCGCTTCGAGCGCCTCGGCCGCGGCCCGGTAGCGGAGATGAAGGACGATCGCCTCGGCCTTGCGGATATGACCTGACAGGTTGCGATAGCGGCTAGCCTGCCGGGCCTGCCGTTTCAGCGCGCCGAGCTGCGCCTCGAGCTGGCCGGTGACATCGTCGAGCCGCTCCAGGTTGGTCTCGGCCCCGCGCAGCCGCAGTTCCGCCTCGTGGCGGCGGGAATGCAGCCCGGAAATCCCGGCCGCCTCCTCGAGCAGGTGGCGGCGGTCGGTCGGCTTGGCGTTGATGATCGCGCCGACCCGGCCCTGGCTGACCAGTGCCGCGGCATGGGCGCCGCTGGCGAGGTCGGCGAACAGCAGCTGCACGTCGCGGGCCCGGACCTCGCGCCCGTTGATCCGGTAGTTGCTGCCGATGTCGCGGCGGATGCGCCGGCTGATCTCCAGTTCCGACTGGTCATTGAAGGCCGCCGGCGCGAGCCGTTCCGAATTGTCGAGATGGAGCGCCACCTCGGCGACACCGCGCGCGGGGCGCGTCGCGGTGCCGGCGAAGATGACGTCGTCCATGGCGCCACCGCGCATGCTCTTGGCGGAGGTCTCGCCCATCACCCAGCGCAGCGCTTCGACCAGGTTCGACTTGCCGCAGCCGTTCGGGCCGATCACGCCGGTCAATCCCGGCTCGATGACCAGTTCCGTCGGCTCGACGAAGGATTTGAAGCCGGTCAGGCGCAGTCGGTTGAAATGCACCGTGGGGGCGATCCTCTCAGGAGCCGTCGAGAAGCTTGTTGACGGCTTCAGCGAACGGTTCGTATTCGTGCTCGCCGGTGTACTTGTCGCCGTTGATGATGATCGTCGGGGTCGACGAGACCTTGAACTTGTTGTGGCCGTCGAGGCGGCTCTGCAGGACCGCATTCTCGAGATCGGCATTCTGCATGCAGGCATCGAACTGGGCATTGCCGATACCGGCGAGGCGGCCGATCTTGGCCAGTTCCTTCATCGGGTTGGCGGCCGAGGTCCAGGCGCCCTGACGCTCGAACAGCACGCCGAGCAGGCTAAAATAGGTGCGCTCGCCACCACAGCGGGCGAGCATCGAGGCGCGAAGCGCCGCCTGGTCGAGCGGGAAGTCGCGATAGATGAAGCGCACCTTGCCCGTATCGATGAAATTCTCTTTCAGGCCGGGCAGGATCGCCTCGTGGAAATGCTGGCAATGCGGGCAGGTCAGCGAGGCATACTCGATGATCTCGACCGGCGCGTCGGCGCTGCCCATGACCATTTCCGGGCCGGTGATCGGGTCGGCCGCGAGCGCCAGTTTCGGCCAGGCCGTGGCCGCGACCGGAAGGGCCGCCGCCAGTGCCACAATATCTCGCCTTGTCAGCATTAATTTACCAATCTTGCCACTAGATGTTGTGGAACTATACCCGCTCATATCATGCTCCTCAAGACGTCGTATATGGTTCACCGAGGTATTAGGTGGCGAATGGGTTTGCCGCTCGCCAGTCCTGTGTGGGGGGCTTCAGTCACCATTTCGTGACCGCGTGCCGATCACCGAGCGGCCGAGCCTGTCAAGCGCGCGCCGCAGGCCGTCGTCGGCGATGCCGGCAAGCAGCGCAGCGAGGCGCTTCTCCTCGGCCGGATCGAGCGGCGTCGGCCGGCGGCCGGGTTTCGTCGGCGCCTGCGGCGGCAGCGGCGCCTGGACGATGGCAAGCCGGGCGACCGCGCCGTAGCCGTAGAAGGCATTGATGCGTTCGACGATCAGCGGCGCCAGATGCTGGACCTCCGGCGCCCGGCCGATCGCGACCCTGAGATGCAGCGTCGCGCCGGTCCCCTTGCCCGGCGGGTAGCTCATCCGCTCCGGGCGGGCGAAGCCGGCGATCGTCGGGCCGGCGATCTCGGGCCAGCGCAGCAGCACCGCCGATTCGCTGAATCCGCGACGCCGGAAGGCGCCCCGCGCCGCCTCGGGCACCAGCCGGCCGAGGGTGCGCGCGCCGCCGCGCCGGGGCTTCTCGGCCGCCTTCGCGGCCTCGCTGTCGCCCGCGGCGGATTTTTTCGCAGTCCCGCCCGCGCCGGCGCCGCCCGCGCGCGCTTTTCGCCGGGCCGGGCGTTTCCCGCCCGCCTCGTCGGGGTTATTGTCCCTGGCCATGAACCCTACCGCGTCTCCCGACGATTTCGCCGCCCGCCTGCTGCGCTGGTACGCCCGCCACCGCCGCGTCCTGCCGTGGCGGGCGCTTGCCGGCGAGCGCGCCGATCCCTACCGCGTGTGGCTGAGCGAGATCATGCTGCAGCAGACAACGGTGGCGACGGTCGGCCCCTACTTCAAGCGTTTCCTCGAACGCTGGCCGGATGTGGCTGCCCTCGCCGCCGCGCCGCTCGATGACGTGCTCACCGAATGGGCCGGGCTCGGCTATTACGCGCGGGCCCGCAACCTGCACAAATGCGCCATCGCCGTGGTCGAGAGCCATGGCGGGCGCTTCCCGGACGACGAGGCGGCGCTGCGGACGCTGCCCGGCATCGGCGCCTATACCGCGGGCGCGATCGCGGCCATCGCCTTCGACCGGCCGGCGCCAGCGGTCGACGGCAATGTCGAACGGGTGATCGCCCGGCATGCCCGGGTCGAGACGGCGTTGCCCAAGGCCAAGGCGGAAATCGCCGCGCTGGTCCGGCCGCTGGTTCCCAGCCCCGGAGCCGGCGATTTCGCGCAGGCGATGATGGACCTGGGGGCGATGATATGCCTGCCGCGCGGGCCGCTCTGCGACCGCTGCCCGGTCGCGGCCGATTGCCGGGCGCGTGCCGCCGGCGACCCGGAGGCCTTTCCCCGGAAGGCGCCAAAGAAGGCCCGTCCCGAACGCCACGGCATCGCCTTCTGGCTGCGCCGGCCGGACGGCGCAGTGCTGGTCCGCCGCCGGCCGGAGCAGGGCCTGCTCGGCGGCATGACCGAGATCCCGACGACGCCCTGGCTGGAGACCTTGTGGGATGCCGAGGACGCGCTCGGCCATCTGCCGGTGGCGGCCACGGCGCTCGGCCCGGTCGCCGGGCGGATCGAGCATGTTTTCACCCATTTCCGACTGACCCTGACGGTGCTGGCCGGGACCAGCGACCGGCCGGCGCCGGCCGACGCGCGCTGGTGCCCGGCAGACGAACTGCACGCCCAGGCGCTGCCGACGCTGATGCGGAAGGTGGTGCGTCACATGGAGAAGCGCGGCACGGCCGGGCCGCTGTTCGCGGAAGACGGTTCGCCCTAGAAGCCGGGCAGCTTGTATTCGTCCGGGCCGACCTTGCCGTCGTGGTTCTTGTCGAGCTTGCCGAAACGCTTCTCGGCGAGCGCCTGGGCCTCTTCCAGCGTCACGATCTCGTCGTTGTCGGCATCCATGGCCTTGAAGTCGGCGGAGGTGTCGGTCTTTTCCGGATTGACCTTGTCGAGGCCGCCCGAGGATTCGATCGCCTCCGCGCGGGTGACCTGGCCGTTGCCGTCGAGGTCCATGGTACGGACGACCCGGGCACGGAAATCCTTCGCCTCCAGCAGGTCGACGACGCCGTCGCCGTTCCGGTCGATGCCGAAGGGCAGGGCGTCGGCGGCGGCAGGGCCGGCGAGCAGCGCGGTCAGGGTGAGCGCGGCAAGGGCCGTGCCGGTGGCGCGGAGAGCGGTGGGAACGGGCCGGGACATGGAGGAAACCTCCCTCGTCAGTTGAGCTCGGCGCGCAGCTTCTGCCGAAGGACGTCGATCGGCACGCTGCGCCCTTCCACATCAAAATGCCAGAAGGTCCAGCCGTTACAAGAGGGGGCGCCCTGCAATTCGGCGCCGACCTTGTGAATGGAGCCCTTGACGTCGGCGGCGATCAGGCTGCCGTCGGCGCGGATCTTGGCCATGAAGCGGCGGCGCGCGTCGAACACCATCTGGCCGGGCGAGAGCAGGCCGGCCTCGACCACGGCGCCGAAGGGCACGCGCGGCTCCTGCCGGCGGGGCGTGACGATCTGGCGATCCTCGGGCGCCAGCGGGGTGACCCGGGCGATCCGTTCGCGGGCGGCGTCGATATAGCGGCTTTCGCGCTCGAGCCCGAGATAGTCGCGGCCGAGCCGGCGGGCGACCGCGCCGGTGGTGCCGGAACCGAAGAACGGGTCGAGGACGAGATCGCCGGGCGCCGAGGTCGCGATCAGGATGCGATGGAGCAGCGCCTCGGGCTTCTGCGTCGGATGGGCCTTGTGGCCGTCCTCGCCCTTCAGCCGCTCGCCGCCCGAGCAGATCGGGATGACCCAGTCGGAGCGCATCTGCAGGTCGTCGTTGGCGACCTTGAGGGCGTCGTAGTTGAAGCTGTAGCGCGCCTCCGGCCCCTTCGAGCACCAGAGCAGGGTCTCGTGCGCGTTGGTGAAGCGGCGGCCGCGGAAATTCGGCATCGGGTTGGTCTTGCGCCAGACGATGTCGTTGAGGATCCAGAAACCGACATCCTGCAGCACGGCGCCGACCCGGTAGATGTTGTGATAGCTGCCGATGACCCAGAGCCCGCCGTCCGGCTTCAGTACCCGGTGCGCCTCGGTCAGCCAGGCGCGCGAGAAGTCGTCATAGGCGCGGAAGCTGGAAAACTGGTCCCAGGCGTCGTCGACCGCGTCGACGAGGCTGTTGTTGGGCCGCCGGAGATCGCCCTTGAGCTGGAGATTGTAGGGCGGGTCGGCGAAGACCAGATCGACCGAACAATCGGGGAGCGAGCGCATCAGTTCGATGCTGTCGCCTTGCAGAACGGTGTTCCGTTCTATGTTCTTGTGCGCTGCCATGACCGCATCCTGCGTTCAGCCGCGAATCGCGTCAAGAATTAATTGAATCAGTAGGTTATAAGCGAATCATCGAGTCATTTCTTAGTTATTCCGGGGACGTCGGACACAAGATCTGGTGTTCCGTGTCGAGTGCCGTTCCGGCTAGCAGGCGGGCGACCGGGGCGAAGCTCCGCCGGTGATGCGCGCTCGGGCCGAGTTCGGCGAGGGCCGCCAGATGCTCGGCCGTGCCGTAACCCTGGTTGCGGCACCAGCCGTAGCCGGGGCATTCGCCGTCGAGTGCCGCCATGATCCGGTCGCGCGTCACCTTGGCGACGATCGAGGCCGCGGCGATCGAGAGCGAGCGCCCGTCGCCCTTCACCACGGCCTCGGCCGGGCAGGGCAGGACCGGGCAGCGGTTGCCGTCGATCAGCGCCCGCGCGGGCCGTGCCGGCAGCGCCGCGAGGGCCCGCTGCATGGCCAGCATGGTCGCCCACAGGATGTTGAGTTCATCGATCTCGGCCCGGCTCGCCTGGCCGACGCCGACCAGGGCGACGGCACGGATCTCGTCGTGCAGATGCGCCCGCACCTTCGCCGACAGGATCTTTGAATCGGCGATCCCGGCCGGCAGTCGGGCCGGGTCGAGGATCACCGCGGCCGCCACCACGGGGCCGGCGAGCGGCCCGCGCCCGGCCTCGTCGATGCCGGCAACCGGACCGACGCCGAGCCGTTCGAGGGTGAAGTCCGGAAGCGTCCGGGGCATCGGCAGGGTCCTCTCGCGGGCGTGCATGTCGCATCGGTACTGCGCTAGGCTATAGGTCGATGCGGCGAGGCGTTCAAGGGAGTGAACCATGACAGAAGCGGCCTGGGATCCGAAGGAGGGGCGGGTATTGCAGCGGCCGCGCGGCCATGTGCTGATGATCGGCCTCGACCGGCCGGCCAAGCTCAACGGCTTCAATCCGACCATGTTGCGGGAGCTTGCCGAGGCCTACAGCGAACTCGAGAACAATGCCGCCTACCGGGTCGGCGTGCTCTATGCGGAAGGCGAGAATTTCACCGCCGGGCTCGAGCTCGACAAGGTCGCCGCCCATATGAAGGGCGGCAAGCCGATCGTGCCGGACGGCGAGATCGATCCGCTCGACCTCGTTCGGCCCCGGCGCACGAAGCCGGTCGTCTGCGCCGTGCAGGGCTATTGCTACACGATCGGGATCGAGCTGATGCTGGCCGCCGATATCGTCGTCGCCGCGGCCGGCACCCGCTTTTCCCAGCTCGAGGTCAAGCGCGGCATCATGGCGACCGGCGGTGCGACCCTGAGGATGGCCGAGCGCGCCGGTCTCGGCAACGCCATGCTGCATCTCCTGACCGGCGACGAATTCGACGCGGAGGAGGCGCTGCGTTGCAATTTCGTGCAGCGGGTCGTGCCCGACGGTGACCAGCTCGCGCACGCGCTCGAGATCGCCGAGGCGATCGCCGAGCAGGCGCCGCTCGCCGTGCAGGCGACCATGGCGAACGCGCGGAAGGCGGTCGAACAGGGCGTCGAGGCGGCGAAGGCGGAGTTCCGCCCGGTCCAGGCGCGGCTGCTGGAAAGCGAGGACGCGGCCGAGGGCGTGCGTTCCTTCAGCGAGCGGCGGCAGGCGAAGTTCACCGGCAGGTAGGCGGAGCGGCGTTCAGGGCCGCCAGTTCTCGGTCGTCCGGTAGAACTCGACCGACTGGCCAGTCCCGACACGGATGTAATAGGCGACCAGGTCGTTGCCGGTCGTGCCCGCGAGGGTGATCGGCCGGGCGCCCGCCGCGCTCCATTCGTAGGCGAGGTCGAAATAGACCTCGAACGGCTTGTCGCGCTCGATCATGACGTTGGTATAGGCGAGCCGGCCGAGGATCGTCCGGGTCTCGCTCTCCTTCACGCGCAGCCAGGCACGGGTCGCGTTCGGCGGCGGCGGGTCGCCCTTGCCGTCCCGGTACTCGTCGTTGATGAGCGTGTTGAACACGTCGGTCTCGGCCCGGATCGGTGTCAGCCGCGCGAGGAAGGCGATCTCCTGGAAGGATCTCGTCCGCGCCAGCACCGTCGCGATGCCCCAGAGCACGGCAATCGCGTAAAGCAGCAGCAACAGGGTGATCAGGTCGGCGAGGGTGATGGCCCCGGCCTGTTCGCCGAGCTTCGAGAGCGGCAGTCCGAAATCGATCTCGACGGAGGAGATGAAGGGCAGGAGGGCGGCCCCGATCGCCGCGTAGACAAGGCTCCGGACGACGCTGGTGGCGAGCCATGTCCCGGTTGTCTGCGGTGCGCTTCCCTTCAGCACCGACTGGATGCTCGCGGTCAGGAAACCGGGCAGGAACAGGAACAGGCTGAGCAGAAGGGTATCGATGCTGCCGATGTCCATGGCGTCACGGCACCCGTTGCGAGCCGCCGACGCTCAGGAGCCGGCCGACCAGCCGGGTGGTCCGGTCGTAGAGCCGGTCGAGCTGCCGGGCGATGTCCTCGACCCGGCCGCCGGCGCCGCCCTCGCGGAGCTTCATCGTCTCCGCCGCCAGCGTGCCGATCGCCTCCGCGAGGCTCGAGCGGTCGACCTGGCGTTCCTCGACATCCTGCAGCGCGCTCGCCGCCTTGTTGAGGCTGCGGACCGTCTCGTCGACCAGTTGGCGCTGGCCCGGCGTCAGGGTCTCCCGGGTCTGGCGCGCGATGACCCGCACGTCGTCGGCGAGACTGTCGAGCTGCCTGACGCCCTCGTTACGCGATAGCTCCTCGTTCATCGCCGGCCCTCCCGTCAGCATCCCGGATCATATCAGCAAATCCGGATCGGTCTAAGAGGCGGCGAAGCGGCGGCGTCCCGGTTCAGGCTCAGAGCAGCGACATCTGGCGATCTTCGCGGGCCGGTCGAGGCGGGCGGAACAGGCCGCAGTCGAGTTCGCTCCGGCGCTTGTCGAGACCGTAGCGGCGGAGCGCCGCGCGAAAGCGCTGGCCGGTCAGTTCCGCATATGGCCCCTGACCGGTCATGCGGCGGCCGAAGGCGGCCTGGTAGTCTCGCCCGCCGCGGGTGTCGCGAACGAGCTGGATGACCCGCTCGGCCCGGTTCGGAAAATGCTCGCGCAGCCAGTCGTGGAACAGTTCGCGGATCTCGAGCGGCAGGCGGAGCAGGATGTAGCCGGCCTCGCCGGCGCCGGCCTGGGCGGCGAGTTCGAGAACCTTCTCCATCTCGTGGTCGTTGAGGCCCGGGATCGTCGGCGCGAACAGCACCGACGTCGGGATCCCGGCGTCCGAGAGGCTTTTCACCGCTTCCAGCCGCCGGGCGGGGGTTGTCGCCCGGGGTTCCATGACGCGCGCCAGATGACGGTCCAGCGTGGTGATCGAAAGCGCGACCTTGACCAGTCCCTTCCTCGCCATGGGTTCCAGGATGTCGAGATCGCGGAGCACCAGGTTCGACTTGGTGACGATGGTCAGCGGATGGTCGCATTCGGCAAGCACCTCGATCAGCCGACGGGTCACCCGGCGCTCGCGCTCGATCGGCTGGTAGGGGTCGGTATTGGTGCCGAAGGCGATCGGCCGGCAGCGATAGCCGGGCTTGGCGAGTTCCTCGACCAGTCGTTCCGGCGCCTCGGGCTTGACGAACAGCCGGGTCTCGAAATCGAGCCCGGGGGAGAGCCCGAGCCAGGCATGGGTCGGGCGCGCGAAGCAGTAGATGCAGCCATGCTCGCAGCCCCGGTAGGGGTTGATCGAGCGGTCGAAGGGAACGTCCGGGGATTCGTTCCGGGTGATCACCCGGCGGCTCTTGTCCGGCTGCACGCTGGTGCGGATCGGCGGCAGTTCCTCGTGCCGTTCCCAGCCGTCGTCGATGCGGAAGCGGCGCTCCGTCTCGTAGCGGCCGCTGGCATTGTCGAGCGCGCCCCGACCGCGCCTCTCGCTCGCCTCGGCATCCGTGCGGAAGTCCTCGATCATCCGCCCAGCCTAGGCGGCGAAAGAGAACAAATCAAGAACAAATAGATGGCCTGGTTCGGCCTCGCGGGGCCCCGTCGCCGCCGAAGTTCAGGCGTTACCCCGCACCGCCTCCAGATAGCGCTGGAAATAAGCGATGAACGCCCGTTGCTGCGAGAGGTGGACCGAGAGCACGATCACGGTCATCAGCGCCAGGACCTGGGCGGTCGGTTCCGCGGCGATGAACTCGGCGACCGTCTGAAACTCGGCCATCAGCGCCGGATCGACCGGTATCCCGCGCATCCAGTAATGCATGGTGAGCATGAGTACGGCCCGGAAACGGGTGACCTGATAAGCGAGCGGGTCGACGAGGCCGGTTGCGAGAAGAATGTCGTAGGGGGTGATCGCGTAGGGATTGCTGCCCGTCAGCAGGGAGCGTGTCAGGCTCATCCAGTAGGCTGTGGCGACCACTTGGTCCGCGCGACCCGGCATGTCGGCGAACAACTCGTCGAGTTGATAGAGCTGCAGGACAACGACCGGCGCAACACCGCCCATGGTGTCCAGTCCGCCGCCACCGCCGCCGTCGCCACCGGCGCGCGGTTGCTGGGGCGCGATGACGACCAGTGCGAAGGCGAGCAGCGCGGCGATCGTGACTTTGCGGAACATGGCCTTTCCTCCCCTTTGATCGGGTCTCAGGATTGCGGCAGCGGCTCGGGCGGCGCGCCCTTGTCCATGTCGTCGAGCTTCATGCGCGGCGCCGCCTCGCCCGGCTTCCGGTAGGCGCCGAGATCGCAGCGCTCCTCGAGCCCGAGATTGTCCACGTAGTTGAAGGCGATCGGGGCGCCGATGGCGGGCGCGTAGATGATCCGGCTCGCCGACTTGTAGGGTCCGCGCTCGCGCTGCTCGAGGATGACATAGACCTCGACCTCGCCGACCGGGGCGTGGTCGACGCGGCCGGCCTTCTCGACCTGGAAGCTGTATTTCCAGTCGAGCACGGGCAGGCCGTTCGCCCGCTCGGGCACCGGCGCCGCGAACTTCTGGCCGACGGTAAGCGTCCGCAAACCCCCGAAATCGCCGGACGAGAAGAAGCCGCCGAGCTCGAACGTCATCTCGCGCCGGCCTTGCGCCGCCGTGCGCCGAAGTGCCACGGTCGAGCCGATCAGGTAGTAGGGCAGTTCGCGCCAGAAGGACTGGTCGCGGGTCCGTTCGCCGATGGTGATGATGTCGCCGTCCTCGGCCAGCACGTCCCATTGCAGGCTGCGCGTTTCGCCGCCGGAGGCCGTGCACTGGAAGTCATACTGGCTGCCGATCGCGGGCTTGTTCATGTTCGTCGAGGCCGCGGCCGGCGTCATAGACGGCCCGAGGCCGCAGGCAAGGCCCAGCGCGATGCCGAGCACAAGGACAGATCGGCGCCCGTTGCCGACCGATCCGCCGAAACCCGAACTGTCTCGTTTCCTCGACATCGTCAGCCCCCCGATCGATTACGGCCTCAACATATTAGGGAATTATGAAGTTCCGGGCCGCTGTCGTCAACACGGGCCCGGGCGCGCCGGCATTACCATCGACGTCATTGTCGCGGGACCGCCGCTCCGCTATTTCTGGGCGTGAACTGTCGCCGGCCGGCACGTGGCACGCGAGCGACGGACGACAGGCGGCGACGGCTCGACCGCGCCGCGGGGGAAGGGACGGACGAGGATGGCTGAGAGCATGGTCGCGGGCCGGGGCGGTTTCTTCTATGGCTGGATCGTTGTCGGCGCCGCTTTCATGGTGATGTTCGTCGGCTTCGGCGCGGCCTATTCCTTCGCCTCCTTCTTCGCCTCGCTCGAGGCGGAGTTCGGCGCGACGCGGGGCGACATCTCGCTGGTCTTCTCGATCGCCGGGTTCCTCTATTTCGGGCTCGGCGCGGTCTCCGGCCTGCTCGCCGACCGCTTCGGGCCGCGCATCGTCTGCCTGGCCGGCATGCTGATCACCGGCGCCGGACTGCTGCTCGCGGCTGTCGCGGTCGAACTGTGGCAGGTCTACCTGGGTTACGGTCTCGGCGTCGGCGTCGGTGTCGGTTTCGCCTATGTGCCGGCAATCGGCGCGGTGCAGCACTGGTTCACCGCGAAACGCGGCCTGGCCAGCGGCATCGCCGTCTCGGGCATCGGCGTCGGCACGCTGGTCGTGCCGAGCGTTGCGGCCGAACTGATCTCCTGGGCAGGCTGGCGCGACGCCTACATGCTGCTCGCCTTCGGTCCGCTGGTCATCGGCACGATCGCGGCCTGGCTCATTCACGGCCGCCCGGCCGATCGCGGCCTGGCCCCGGACGGCGGCCCGTCCCTGACGGCAGCGAAGGCGGCCGCCCCGGTTTACGGCCTGACGCTCGCCGAGGCGTCCCGGACCCGGCCCTTCTGGATCTTCTTCTTCGCCTTCGTGATCCTCTCGGTCGGGATCTTCATCCCCTTCGTCCACATGGTGCCCTACGCCATCGACCACGGTCTCTCGGTCGAGGACGGCGCGGCGCTGATCGGCCTGATCGGGGTCGGTTCGACGCTCGGCCGCTTCCTGCTCGGCGGTTTCGCGGATCGTTTCGGCCGCCGTCTCACGATGGCGGCGCTGTTCGCGGGCATGGGCGCCTGCTTCTTCATCTGGCTGGGCTCGGAGGGTTTCCTCGGGCTCGGGATCTTCGCGGCGCTGTTCGGCGCCTGCTACGGCGGCTTCGTCGCCCTCGCGCCGGCCGTCGCCGCCGACTATTTCGGCGCCCGGGCGGTTTCCTCGATCCTCGGCGTGCTCTATGCCGGGGTCGCCTTCGGCACGCTGATCGGGCCGCCCTTCGCCGGCTATGTCTTTGACTGGATGGCGAGCTATACCCTGCCGATCCTGCTCTCGGTCGCGGTCTCGGCGATTGCCACGGCGATGATCGCGCTGATGCCGGATGCGGCGCGCTGGCGGGCCGAACGGGAAGCCGCGGCGATCGAGGCGGCGGGCAGGGCCGGACGCTGAGGCGACGCCGCCGCTACTTGCGCCGCTTGTGCTCTTCCAGGCGGGGCAGCAGTTCGACGAAATTGCAGGGCCGGAAGCGATAATCGAGCTGATGCACGAGGATGTCGTCCCAGGCGTCCTTGCAGGCCCCGGGCGAGCCGGGCAGGGCGAACAGGAAGGTGCCGCCGGCGACCCCGGCGGTGGCCCGCGACTGGATCGTCGAGGTGCCGATCTTCTGGAAGCTCAGCATCCGGAACAGCTCGCCGAAGCCCGGAATCTCCTTCTCGTAAAGCGACTGGAAGACCTCCGGTGTGATGTCGCGGCCGGTGACCCCGGTGCCGCCGGTCGCCAGCACCACGTCGATGGCCGGATCGGCGATCCAGGCGGCGAGCGCCTCGCCGATTTCCTCGGCCTCGTCGTGCACGATCCGGCGGTCGGCGAGGACATGCCCCGCCGCCTCGATCCGGCCGACGAGGACGTCGCCGGAGCGGTCCTCGGCAAGGCTCCGGCTGTCGGAGACCGTCAGCACGGCGATGCGGACGGCAATGAAATCGCGGTTCTCGTCAATTCCCGGCATGGCTTGCAACCTCGGCGTCTTTGTCCAAGGCTACATAGCGCGGCCAGTCCCCTGCGGCCAGTGCGTCGAGCGACGGCACCGGTTGCCCGAACCGGAGCCGGTAGATCCAGAAGTTGGTGAGCACGCGTTCGACATAGTTGCGCGTCTCCCGGCCTGGGATCGATTCGATGAACAGCATCGGATCGTCGATCGATGGCGCGCGGCGGAGCCATTTCGCCAGGTTGCCGGGCCCGCCGTTATAGGCGACGACGAGCCGGATCAGGTCGCTGTCGACGATGTCCAGCGCCAGCAGATGATCGATGTAGCGTTCGCCGAGCGCCTGATTGTATTCCGGGTTCTCCAGTTTCCGGCGGTTGCCCCGGTGCTTCAGCGTCGGGTCGGCGGCCATCGCGCTCGCCGTCGCCGGCATGAGCTGCATCAGGCCGCGGGCGCCGGCATAGCTGCGGGCGGCCGGATCGAAGCCGGATTCCTGGCGCATGAAGGCATAGGTGAGCGCGCGGTCGACCAGGTGACCCTCGGACGGGGTCCAGCGCGGGATCGGGTAGAGCGCGGAGGCGTCGATCTCGCTGGTCCGTTGCCACAGGTCGAGGCCGATCCGCAGCGCCGCACCCGGCGCGTTGAGCTGTTCGGCGAGGCGGGCGAGCGAGAGCCGGACATCGGGCGGCGCGCCCGGGTACAGCCGGCGGATCTCCTGGCCGGCGAGCCGGTGTTCGCTGATCTCGGCAAGCGCGATGGCGCGTCGCGCACCGGCCATGCCGAGGATCTGCTCGGCCAGCGGAACGGGTTCCCCGTCGGCCCAGCGATAGGGCCAGTCGCGGCCCAGTTGGCGCATCGCGAGGATGCCGTAAAAGGTGTAGCGATAGGCCGCCGCGCGCTGGAGCAGGCCGGTGACCGAGGCCATGTCGCCGGTC
The DNA here is from genome assembly GCF_900172325.1 of Oceanibacterium hippocampi. Classification (GTDB taxonomy): domain Bacteria; phylum Pseudomonadota; class Alphaproteobacteria; order Sneathiellales; family Sneathiellaceae; genus Oceanibacterium; species Oceanibacterium hippocampi. Next base: position 1,388,000 of record NZ_FWFR01000001.1, read on the forward strand.
CTGAGCGCGACTCGGGCCGCCCACCAGTAGCCGGCCGCGCGGTTCCAGTCGGTCGCCCGCGGGTTGTCGCCGAGGGTGCGGAAATGCTGCCCGGCACGTTCGATGCGGCCAAGCCGCCAGGCGGCGAGCCCGGCGGTCAGGCTGTTGGACGGCAGGTGGCGCGCCGCGCGTTCGGCCTGCAGGGCGAGCGCGAGGGCCTGCCGGTCGTCGCCCTTCAGGAAGTAGCCGAGGGCCACGCGCGCCGCCGCGCGATCCTGCTCGACCGTGTCGAACAAGGCCCGGAAATCTTTCCGTGCCAGGACCGCCTTCGCCCGCTCGGGTCGCCCGGCGCGGATTTCCGAGCGAATGCGGTCGCTCAGCTGCTGGCGCGTGCGACGGTCCGCCTTGCCGTGCCGCCTGGCCGACCGGTAGGTGAACGGCTCGTCCTGCAGATAGCCCGAGCCGCTGCCGGCCAGGTAACCGCCCTTGGGCGAAGGCAACGGTTTCCAGCCGTCGATCCGCCGCTCTCTTGCCAGCCGGTGGATCCGCTCGGCCCCGGGCAGGTCGCCATAGTCCCTCATCCACAGATGGAGCTCGGAATAGGGCGTCCGGTAACGCGGATGCATGTAGCGGATGAACAGCGCGTGGCCGAGCAGGATGCGGTCGTCGAGCTTCTCGATCAACGCGTCGGCGCGGCGCCAGTTTCCGGCCCGGGAGGCGGCGAAGATATCGCGATAGAGCGCCCGGTCGGCGTCGCCGAGAATCGGCGCGATCGCGGGCTCCTGCGTTTCGGATTCCGGAACGGCTGGCGTCGAGGCGAGTGCCGATGCGGGCTCGGCGAGCGAGAAGGCGAGGCAGAGCGCGAGCGCCGCCACGGCCGGTACGGCGCGCGCCAGGCGCCGGAACACCCCCTCGATCCGGTTCATGGGCAACGTTCTTAGCGGATAGGGGAGGGGCTGCCAAGCGCGCGGGCGGCGGCCACTCAGGCGGTGTCGGCGTCGAGGGCGTCGAGCCTTGCGCGGAGTTCCTGCAGATCGCGCCAGGCCTCGCGCTTTGAGGCCGGCTGGCGCAGCAGGAAGGCGGGATGGAACATCGGCAGGGCCGGGATGACCCGGTCGTCGCAGGGATAGTCGAACCAGCGGCCGCGCAGCCGGGTGATGCCGTCGGTGCGGCCGAGCAGGTTGCCGGCCGAGGTCGCCCCGGCAAGCACCAGGATCGCCGGGCGGACGATGGCGATGTGGCGGCGGATGAACGGCAGGCAAAGCTCGGTTTCCTGGGCCGACGGCTTGCGGTTTCCGGGCGGCCGCCACGGCAGGATATTGCTGATGTAGACGCTGGTCCGGTCGAGCCCGATGGCCGCCAGCATGCGGTCGAGAAGCTGTCCGGATTCGCCGACGAAGGGCACGCCCCGGCGATCCTCCTCGCGTCCGGGCGCCTCGCCGACCAGCATGACGCGGGCTTCCGGGTTACCGTCCGAGAAGACCAGGTTGGTCGCGGTATCGCGAAGTGCGCAACCGTCGAAGGCGGCGATCGCGGCGCGCAGCTCCTCCAGGGTCGTGCACTCGGCGACCTCGCGGGCGGCCCGGGCCTGGGCGGCGCTCTCGCTTTCCGGCATGCGCGGCGCGGGCCGGCTCTCGCGCAGCGGCGGCGCCGGCGCCCGACGCGGGGCGCGGTCTTCCGCCGGCCGCTGGGGCGATGACGGCTCAGGGACGGCGCCGGGATGCGTGCTCGGTTCCGGCTCTGCGAGCAGCCGATTCCGCGGCGTCTCGGCGATGGCCTCGTCGGCGCCGGCTTCGACCTGGAAACGGAGCAGGGCAAGCGGATCTGGTTGCGGTGTGGCCATGGCGGCAATCTAGTGCAATATCCGATCGACAGGAACCGTCGGCAGCGCCGGACCGATGCACCCGCGCAACGGGCCGGCGCGTGCCGGTATGCGGTGATGCAACATATTGTGCCGGTTGACGTTACGACGATGGTTGAAATTGCCGGCGCGGTGGCTAGGCTCCGGAACTGACGCTTGGCGCACTCCGCCGGGCAAGCTATTCGCCGCCGGGGCATGTATTCAGGGGAGATGCGCGAGATGGAACGAGACTCGATGCAATATGACGTGGTCATCGTTGGCGGTGGGCCGTCCGGCCTGTCGACGGCGATCAGACTGCGGCAACTGGCGATCGAGGCCGATCTCGACATCTCCGTCTGCGTGCTGGAGAAGGGTTCGGAAATCGGCGCCCATATCCTTTCCGGCGCGGTGCTCGAGCCGCGCGCGCTCAACGAGCTGTTCCCCGACTGGAAGGAGCGCGGCGCGCCGCTCAACACGCCGGTCGTCGAGGATCGCTTCTACTTCCTGACCAGGCCGAACAAGATCCGCTTCCCGAATTTCCTGTTGCCGAAACAGCTTCACAATCACGGCAACTACATCATCAGTCTCGGCAACCTGTGCCGCTGGCTCGGCCAGCAGGCCGAGGAACTCGGTGTCGAGATCTTCCCGGGCTTCGCGGCCGCCGAGGTGCTCTACAACGAGGATGGCAGCGTCAAGGGCGTCGCCACCGGGGACATGGGGATATCGCGGAGCGGCGAGCAGAAATCGACCTTCGAGCCCGGCGTCGAGCTGCATGCCAAGTACACGATCTTCGCGGAAGGCTGCCGGGGGTCGCTGACCAAGGGCCTGTTCGAGAAGTTCGGCCTCCGCGAGAATGCCGATCCGCAGACCTACGGGATCGGCATCAAGGAACTCTGGGAAATCGATCCGGCGAAGCACAAGCAGGGCCTGGTCGTGCATTCCTTCGGCTATCCGATGGACACGTCGACATACGGCGGCGCCTTCATGTATCACTTGGAGGACAACCAGGTGTCGATCGGCCTGGTGGTCGCGCTCGACTACCAGAACCCGCACCTGTCGCCGTTCGACGAGTTCCAGCGGCTCAAGAATCACCCGGCCTTCCGCGAGTTCCTGGAAGGCGGCAAGCGTATCGCCTACGGCGCCCGGGCGCTGAACGAGGGCGGCTACCAGTCGATCCCGGAACTGGTCTTCCCTGGCGGCGCGCTGGTCGGCTGCACCGCCGGCTTCCTGAACGTGCCGAAGATCAAGGGCAACCACACGGCGATGAAGTCCGGCATGCTGGCGGCCGAGAGCCTGTTCGAGGCGCTTCGGGAGAACCACGAGGCGCCGGTGCCGGTACTTGCCGACTATCCCGAGCGGCTGAAGAACTCCTGGGTCTACGAGGAACTCTACAAGGTCCGCAACGTGCGCCCGGCCTATCGCTGGGGCCTGCTCGCCGGGACCCTCTATTCCGGCCTCGACCTGAAGATCTTCCGCGGCGCGGCGCCCTGGACGCTGCACCATCACGCCGATCACGAGACGCTGCGCAAGGCGTCGGAATGCCCGAAGATCGATTATCCGAAGCCGGACGGCGTGGTGACCTTCGACAAGCCGTCGTCGGTGTTCCTCTCCAATACCAATCACGAGGAAGACCAGCCGGTCCATCTGACCCTGAAGGACCCGTCGGTGCCGATCGCGATCAACCTGGCGGAATACGACGCGCCGGAGCAGCGTTACTGCCCGGCCGGGGTCTACGAGATCGTGCGCGACGACAACGGGGACAATCCGCGCCTGCAGATCAACGCGCAGAACTGCGTGCACTGCAAGACCTGCGACATCAAGGATCCGACACAGAATATCAACTGGGTCGTGCCGGAGGGCGGGGGCGGGCCGAACTACCCGAACATGTAACGGGTGTCACCTTTTCTTGACCGTCTTGCGGGCCTACTTCTTATACCGGGCCGGGCGATGTAAGCTCGAGATCCCGAGCGCCGCGGGATTCTTCCGCGACCGTTGATCTTTCAAGGAGCGCACGCGACGTGACGATGGGCTGGGCGAAGAGCATTCTGGCGCGGAAGGTCTGTCTCGCCGCGGCCGGGCTGCTGATCCTGAGCGGCTGCGCGGCAACCGAGCAGACCACCACCCGCGCGTCGGCCGGTGGCGCCGACGCCTCCGGCGCGCGCGCGGTCCTGCTCGCGAACGCGACGGCAACGCTGTCGGGTGACTATCTGGCCGGCAACCTGGCCCGTTCGGAGCGGGATACCGACGCGGCGGCGCAATTCTATCTGCGCGCGCTCGACCGCGATCCGGACGATCTCATCCTGCTGCAGAGCGCCTTCGTGGCGCTGCTCGCCGACGGTCGCATCGGCGACGCGCTGCCGCTTGCCGACCGGGTCCGCTCGATCGGCCGGCTGTCGCAACTGGCCGGCGTCGTGATGGCCACGAACGCGATTCATGACGGCCGCTTCGATGCCGCCGTCGCGGCCCTCGCCGGTGCCCCCGATACCGGCTTCAATGGCCTTCTGTCGCCGCTGATCCGGGCGTGGGCCGAGGCCGGCCGCGGCGATTTCGATGCCGCGCTCGACAATCTCGGAGCGCTGGACAAGCAGAGCGCCTTCGCGCCCTTCCGCGACTACCACGCGGCGCTGATCAACCAGCTTGCCGGCCGGAACGATGCTGCTGCAATTGCCTACGAGGCGACGATGGCGAGCCGGGCCGGCCGCTCGGTCCGGGTGGTCGAGAGCTACGGGGCGTTCCTGCGCCTGCAGGGCCAGGCCGACGCGGCGCGCGAGGTCTACCAGGAATATCTCGACAGCGTGCCGGACAACCCGGCGATCAACCAGGCGCTGGCGCGGCTCGACGCGGGCCAGCCGCCGACCGGGCAGATCACCGCCGCCGCCGCCGGTGCCGCCGAGGCGCTTTATGGCAGCGCCAGCGTTCTCGCCCAGGACAGCGCCTCCGATGCGGCCGCGATGTATCTGCAGCTGGCGCTCTACCTGCGTCCGGACTTCCCGATCGGCCAGACCCTGCTCGGCGACATCATGGAGGCGAACGAGCGCTGGCAGGCGGCGATTGATGCCTACCAGGGCATCGCCGCGAGCTCGCCCTACAGCCGCAACGCGCGCATCCGGACCGCCTGGGCGCTTGCCAAGCTGGACCGTTCGGAGGAGGCGGCCGCGGCGCTCAGCCAGTTGGCCGCGGACGATCCGAAGGAGACCGACGCGCTCGTCACGCTGGCCGACATCTATCGCTCGGACGAGCGTTTCGCCGATGCCGCCGCCGCCTACGGGGCGGCGATCGCGCGCCTGCCGTCCGTCGAGGAGCGCCACTGGACGCTGTTCTATGCCCGCGGCATCGCCCTCGAGCGCTCGGGCGAGTGGGACGCGGCCGAGCTCGATTTCCTCAAGGCGCTGGAACTCAAGCACGACCATCCGCTGGTGCTCAACTATCTCGGCTATTCCTGGATTGACAAGGGCGTCAACATCGAGCGGGCGCGGGCGATGATCGAGCGCGCGGTCGAGCAGCGGCCGAACGACGGCTACATCGTCGACAGCCTGGGCTGGGCGCTGTTCCGGCTCGGCAAGTACGAAGAGGCGGTGGTCCATCTGGAGCGCGCGGTCGAACTCCGGCCGGAGGATCCGGTGATCAACGATCATCTTGGCGATGCGCTCTGGCGGGTCGGCCGCCATCTCGAGGCGCGCTTCCAGTGGCGGCGGGCGCTCTGGCTCGGACCGGAAAAGGCCGACATCCCCGCGATTGAAAAGAAGCTGGAAAATGGACTTCAGCCGGACTCGCCCCGCAATGCCGCGACCGCCAACTCGGCCGGGTGAGACGGAACCCGTTCCGGCGCGACGCGTCCGCCACGCCCCTGCCAAGATCAATCTCTACCTGCAGGTGACCGGCCGCCGTCCTGACGGCTACCACCTGCTCGACAGCCTCGTCGTGTTCGCCGGTGCCGGCGCCGCCGACCGGATCCGCGTCGAGGCGGCCCCCGACCTCGCCTTCGCCGTCGAGGGGCCGTTCGCGGCCGCCGTACCGGCCGGCCCCGACAATCTCGTCATGCGTGCGGCCGCGCGCCTCCGGCAACGTTTCGGCATCGCGGCGGGCGCCCGGATCACGCTCGACAAGGCATTGCCGGTCGCCGCCGGGATCGGTGGCGGCTCCGCCGACGCGGCGGCCGCGCTGTCGCTTCTTTCCGAACTCTGGGCTATCCCGACGGATGATCCGGCCTTCGCCGCGCTCGCCCTCGAACTCGGCGCCGACGTCCCGGTCTGCCTTGCCGGGCGGCCGACCCTGATGCGCGGTATCGGCGACCATCTCCGCGATGCCCCGCCGCTGCCGGCCTTCGACATCCTGCTCGCCAATGACGGCGGGGCGCTGCTCACCGCCGACGTCTTCCGCGCCCTCGACGGCCGCTTCGCGGCCGCGCCGCCGGCCTTGCCCGCGATCCCCGACTTCATGGGGCTGGTCACCGTGCTCGCCGCCCGGCGAAACGACCTGGAAGCACCGGCGCTGGCCCTCCGCCCGGCCCTCGGTGCGGTGCTGGAGGCGCTTCGCGGGCTGGACGGAGCGGCGCTCGCTCGCATGTCCGGCAGCGGCGGCACCTGCTACGCGATCCTGCCGCCGGGTGCCGGACCCGGGGCTGCCGCGACCCTTGCCGCTCGTCGGCCCGGCTGGTGGATCGCCACCGACCGGGTGGGCGGGCAATGAGCGCGCGTCCGGCGAGGGCGCTCCTCGCCGTCATCGTCGCCCTGCTGATCCTGCCGCTCGGCGGCTGTGCCGGGAACGATTGGCTCGACGGCGGCTGGTTCGACGACACCCCGGACCTGGAGCGGACCTGGCGCGGCGCGGTCGTCGCCCTGCCGGTGGCCGCGAACGGTGAAACCGAACTGCGCCGGAACGACGAGGCGGCGATTGCCCGGGACCTCGCCCGTCTCGACCCGGCGGCCCGCTGGCCGGTCATCGTCTTCCTGCATGGCTGCACCGGGATCGGCAATTACCCGTTCCTGCTCTCGCTTGCCGAACTCGGCTACGTGGTGGTCGCGCCCGACAGCATGGCGCGCCGGTTCCGGCCGCTGCAATGCGATCCGCGGACCGAAACCGGCGGGTTCAATCTCTATGTCTATGAATTCCGCCTCGCCGAGGTGGCGCTCGCGGTGCAGGAACTGAAGCGGCAGAAATGGGTCGATCCGGCCAATCTCTATCTCGTCGGGGTCAGCGAGGGCGGGGTCGCGGCGGCGCTCTACCGCGGCGACGAGTTCCGCGCCCGGGTGATCGCGCAATGGACCTGCCAGGGGGCGCCGCACGTGCGCGGCATCGCCGCGCCGCCGGAAAGCGCCATTCTCGCCGTCGTGTCGAGCGACGATCCCTGGTACGACCGGCAGCGCGGCGACTGCGGGAGCTACATGGGCGCGCGGCCGGGCTCCCAGTCGCTGGTGGTGCAGAACAGCCGCAATCACGACGTCCTGATCGAACCGGCGGTGCAACGCCGCGTGGTCGAGTTCCTGGAAAGCCAGCGCCGCGCCGTGGTCCGCTACTAGGGCGCATCGGGCGGTTTGAATCAGGCCGGATTTGCACTAGTCTGGCGGCGAATTTCGGGGACAGGACCGATGCGGCAGGCAGGGCGGAACGGCACGACATGGCGGCGGCGGGGACTCGCGCTGGCGCTTGCAGCGTCGGTCGCGGTCATTGCCCTGCGGGGCGGCGATGCGGCCGCCTCCGATGTCGCGCTGTCGGACAATCGCGGGGTGCGGAATTACCTCGCCACCGTCGAGCGCCTTGCCGGCGACGCCCGGCGCTACGATGCGCCGCTTGGCGACGGTCGGGCCGAACTGGCCATCGACGGGCGCGATTCCGCCTTTTCCTTCGCCAATGACGGCGACCGCGACGACGGCCTCGCCGGGGCGGGGCTCGGGCTTTACGGGCTCTACCAGATGCTGGGCGGCGAGCCGGTCGACGCGACGCTCTATTTCCGCCGGGAGGGGGAGCGTTACTACGTCGGCCTCGACCGCGTCGGCGGGCGCTGGTTCGACAGTTTCGAGGACGCCCAGGGCTACATGCTGAAGCTCCTGATCGGACGCTCCGGCCAGGTTCCGCCGGCGGTCCGCGACGCGGTCGCGGCGACCGCCTCGAACAGTTTCGCCGCCTTGCTCGGCGCCGCCAGCACCGCGATCGTCGCCAGCCGCCGGTTCCTGGCCCGTGGCGCGACGACGACGATGCTGCTGTCCGGTGCCGAGATCGGCGCCGACGGCCGGACGCCCACGGTGCTCGCCCCGCCCGGCGTCGAGGTGCTGTCCGTCCGCCTGCTCGGCGAGGGCCGCATCGCGGTCGACGTGCGGATCGGCGACGGCGCGCCCGAAGGGCCGATCACGCTGCGCGTCTTTCCCGCCGATCACAGCTTCACCGCGGCGGCCGAGTACGAAGTCCACGTCGTCGGTTCGGGCCGGCCGCCGGTCGAGAAGGCCGCCGATCCGGAGACCGAGACACCGGCCAGTGCCCGGTCGATCGCCATCGGCGAGCCGGTCCGGGGCGAGATCGCCGGGGCCGGACAGAGCGGGCTCTATGCGGTCGTTGTCGAGCAGACCGGCCGCCTGAGCCTGACCACCGAGGGGGCGACCGACGTCACGCTCAGCCTGGTCAGCGAAGGCGGCGAGGTGCTGGCACGGGACGACGACGGCGGGGCATGGTACAACGCCGCCCTGACCAGCGAACCGTTGCAGCCCGGCATCTATTATGTCCGGGTCGAGCATTGCTGTGCCGGAACCGGCGCTTTCGAACTGAAGTCCTCGTTCCGCCTCGAGGAGGCCGCGACGAACTAGCCGGGCGGGCGCGGCGGCCCATATCATTCGACGCCGGCGCGATTTTTCCGGTTCTGACGGCGCGGCCGGTGACGGCGATCACGACATTAACCCGGGTTAACGGTAATCGTTCGTGCAATATTATGGATGTCGATTGATCCTTCCGCGAATGTTAGTTGGTTGTCCTTGAAGGACCGGGTTCGATGTATCTGACCGGCAGCGCCTATATCGATTCGCTTCTGGCCTCGTTCCAGCCGCACTGGAATGGTGAGGGGCATTTCGGCGAAAGCGTCGCGCTGAGCTACAGCTTCGCGCGCTTCGATGTGCCCGATGCGGTCGGCGGCGAGGTCAATACGCAGATGACCGGCGCGCAGAAGACCGCGGTCCGCGACGTCCTGCAGCTCTGGGCCGATGTCGCCGAGGTGACCTTCGGGGAGGTTGTCGACACCGGCAGCTTCAGCGGCGACAGCGTCGGCCGCGGCGACATCAATTTCACCAACGGTTCCGGCGGCCTGTTGAGCGGCAGCGTCCTGGCCTACGCCTTCTTTCCCTTCGGCAGCACGCCGAAGGCGAACGAACTGGCCGGCGACGTCCATGTGAACGTCAATTTCAGCGAGAACCTGGACGACCTGGCGCGCAACGAGCAGGGCCATTTCACGCTGATTCACGAAGTCGGCCATGCGCTCGGCCTGACCCATCCGGGGGAGGGTGAACTGCCGCCGCCGCCGGGCGAGGCCAACGACCATTACACCGTGATGGTCGCCTCGACCGGCGACGTGAGCTTCGGCAGCGAGGGCTTCTTCCCGGCCACGCCGATGATCAACGATATCGCGGCGATCCAGCATCTCTACGGCGCCAACATGGCCCATGCCACGGGCGACGATGTCTACGCCTATGGCAGCGCGGCGGTGTTCGAGACGATCTGGGACGCCGGGGGCTACGATTTCATCGATTGCAGCACGGCGACGGTCGACTGCTATGTCAGCCTGGTGCCGGGCACGACCAGTTTCGTCGGCGGCCCGATCGGTTCGGCGGCCGATTCCACCCGCCACAATCTCGGGCTCGCCTATGGAACGCTGATCGAGGCGGCGAGCGGCGGCAAGGGCGACGACACCCTGCAGGGCGGTGACGCTGCCGAGGACGTCCGCGGCCTGGGCGGTGCCGACCGGCTGCTGGGCGGCGATGGCGACGACTTCCTGCGCGGTGACGGCGGTGCCGACAGCCTGGTCGGCGGGGCCGGCGACGACACGCTCTCGGGCGGGTCGGGTAACGACACCATGAACGGCGGCGCCGGCAGCGACCGCTACGCGATTTCCCGTTTCGACGCGATCGACCTGATCATCGACGAGGGCAGCGGCGGAGACACGGATGTCATCGCCTTCTCGAGCCAGATCACCGAGGCTTCCGCCGTGCTCAGCCGGACCGGCAACAACCTGGTGATCGACGTGCCGAGCACCGGCCAGCAGGTCGTCGTCCGCGACCAGTTCGACGGCAACGACCGGGGCGTCGAGGAACTCCGCTTCGGCGATGGCGCGGTGATGACGCGGGCCGCGATCGACGACCTGTTCGGCGGCATGCCCGGGCTGCTTCTCAACGGCGGCGACGGCGACGACAGCCTGACCGGCGGCGCCGGCAACGACAGCCTGATCGGGCGACGGGGCGACGACACCCTGACCGGCAACGGCGGCGACGATGTTCTCGACGGCTATCGCGGCGCCGATGTCCTCGACGGCGGGGCAGGCGACGACTTTCTCGATGCCAGTGCCGACGACGATGTGCTGATCGGCGGCACCGGCAACGACACCATGAACGGCGGCAGCGGCAACGACACCATGACCGGCGGCGATGGCGCCGACTCGATGAATGGCGGCGACGGCGACGACACCATGTCAGGCGGCGCCGGGGCCGACACCCTGAAGGCCAGCAGCGGCGACGATACCGTCGACGGCGGCAGCGGAAACGACCGGATCGACGGCCACAACGGTTACGACCTGCTGTTCGGCGGCAACGACGACGACTTCATCGAGGGCGGGCGCCAGTATGACACGCTGAACGGCGGTTCCGGCGACGACACGCTCTACGGCCAGCGCGGCCAGGACACCCTGAATGGCGACGACGGCAACGATTACCTGCATGGCGGCTCGTCCAGCGACGTCCTCGACGGCGGTGCGGGCAACGATACGCTCGACGGTTCGTCCGGCTGGGACACGCTCGTGGGCGGGGCGGGCGACGACACGATGACCGGTGGCACGCGCGACGACCTGTTCATCCTGGCGCCCGGCTCCGGCGACGACGTGATCACCGATTTCACCGCCGGGGCGGACACCGACGACGTGCTCGACTATACCGCCTTCGAGATCGGCTTCGCCGACCTCGCGATCGCCCAGGTCGGCGCCGACACGGTGATCACCGCGACCGACGGCGGCACCGTGACCCTGCTCGGCGTCGCCGCCGCCGCGCTCGACCAGGACGACGACTTCCTGTTCTAGCGCGACGGGGCCGCCCGGCCCCGTCGCGGCCTGCCCTGTCCGGCAGGGCGGCGTGATTGACAGCCCCTTTTCCGCCCCCCTACAACCCTTGCAGATCGTCCGGGCAGGTCCGGACACGCCATCGCCGGCGCCGGTCCTTGCCGTGCGTCGGGTGGTGACAATTGGCGGATGGGGGACGTATGCAGCGCAAGCTGGGGCTGGGTCTGGCAATTCTCGTGGTCGCCGGCCTGGCGCTGTTCGCCGGCCTTCGCCTGTTCCCGACCGGGCCCGCCGAACGGGATCTGTTCACATACGAAGTGATGCTCGATCTTGGCCGGGATGTCGGCCAGCCGCTCGGCAGCGTCTTCGAACTGCGGCAAGACGGCAGGACGATTGCCGGGGCCGGGTTCGGGGACGGTTTCTCGACCTTCATGCGCGAGAACAACCGGGTGCTCAGCCTGTTCGTCAGTCCGGAACCGGGCGCGGCGTCGGGACCGGCGGAACTGGAGGACCTGGGCAAGCCGTTCGAACCCGCCATGGCGCGGACGATGCATATCGACAACCGGATCCTGACCATCATGAAGCCGTGGCGGGATTCCGAACTGCTCGCCTATGACGAGAGCGCGGGAGCGTGGCAACCGGAAGGGCAATCGGATCGCCAGCAGTATGTCGGCGTCGTGGATAACAAGCATATTGAATTCTTTTCAAATTCTATCGAATACGACGGCGAAACGATTTTCCGGGCCAATTGCGAGAAGTGCCGGATGACCTCGATCTATCACGACGGGGTCCTCTATTCGGCGATCTATCAGAAGGACGAGGAGACCCGGATCCTGACCTGCCCGTGGACGCCGGGTGAGACGGCGGGCGAATGCCGGGAGAGCCGGCTCGCGGCGGAGGAGCGCTTCGTCTACTCGATCTTTCCCTATCGCGACCATGTCCTGCTGGCGACCACGCGTGGCAACGTCTTCCGCCTCGACGGCGACGGGCTCGAGCAGATCCTCGACGGCCGGGTCTTCGCCCGCTCCTGGCAGCCCTACACGATGATGCAATGGCACGACCGGCTGCTGATCGGCGCCTATCCGACCGGCACGCTTTATGTCTATGACGGCGAGCGGATCACCCCGTTCGAGCCCCCGGTGCCGAAGCAGGAAGGGGCGTCGGAACGCAAGCGCGAGGCCCAGACCCTGACCCTCTACGAGGGCGCGATCCTGGTCGGCGTCTGGCCCTGGGGCGAGGTCTGGCGCCATGACGGCGAGGAAGCGGAGGGCGGCTGGTCGCTCGTCGCGCGGGCATTTTCCGAGCCGGAGATCAGTGACGAAGAGACCCCCTATTACAAGGTCGCCAAGCGCAATGGCTGGGGCCAGCGGATCGTCAGCCTGACTCCCGCCGACGATTCCCTCTATATCGCGACATCGAACAAGACCAGCGAGCTCAACCGATCACCGGGCGACGAGATCGCGGCGCAATACGGCCGCATCTGGCGCATGCGCGGGTCGCAGGTCTCCTGCCAGATCGAATGGCGGGAGCGGACGACGCTCAGGTTCGAGATTTCCGACAGCCTCAGGATCTTCCAGGACGGCCGGCTGCTTTGCGAGGGCAGGGCGGCGCGGCGCGTGCCGGTCGATGCCGAGCTCGGCGTCGGCGACGGCGTCTACGGGCCGCTGTTCCGGGGTCGCTGAGCCCCAGAATCGCGATCGGCCGGGCCCCTTGTGGGGAACCCGGCCGGTCGGAAGTCGTGCTGATGCGGTGGCGGCCGCTCAGTCGTTCTGGGCGAATTCCCGCTGCACGTAATCGACGATCTGCTGCACGCATTCCTCGATCGAATGGGCCGAGGTATCGACCACCAGCTCGGCCGATTCCGGTGCCTCGTAAGGCGCGGAGATACCTGTGAACTCCTTGATCTCGCCGGTCCGGGCGCGCTTGTAGAGGCCCTTCGGGTCGCGGCTCTCGCAGGTTTCCAGGTCGGCCTTGATGTAGATTTCCCGGAAGCTGCCCGATGCCGCGCTCCGTGCCCGGTCGCGGTCGGCGCGATAGGGCGAGATGAAGGCGGAAATGGCGATCATGCCGGCCCGCGCGAACAGCGCCGCGACCTCGCCGACCCGGCGGATGTTTTCCGCCCGGTCCTCCGGCGAGAAGCCGAGATTGGCGTTCAGCCCGCCGCGGATATTGTCGCCGTCGAGCACGTAGGCCTGGTAGCCGCGCGCGAACAGCCGGCTCTCGACCTCGAGCGCTAGCGTCGACTTGCCGGCGCCGGACAGGCCGGTGAACCAGAGCACCGCGCCGGCATGGCCGTTCCGCGCCAGCCGTTCCTCGGGCGAGATCCGGTGTTCGACCCGCGTGATATTGGCCGAGCGCACGGTCGCCATGTTGCGCTGGTCGGGATAGCCCTCCATCGAGATGATGCCGCCGCCGGCGATGTCGTAGCCGTCGACCAGCACGAAACGGCCGGTCCGCGAGTTGTCGCTGAAGGCGTCGAGGGCAAGCAGGCGGCCGGCCCGGAGAGTTACCTCGGCGACCTCGTTCCGCCGGACCTGGAGGGCGTCGCGGCGGGCCAGGTCGCCGGTCTCGACGACCCCCTGGATCGACTGCACGGTGACCGGCGCCTCTGCCGTCAGGTGCTTGAGCTTGTAGCGGCTGCCGACCTTCATCGGCTCGTGCCCGAGCCAGAAGACGCGGGCCCGGAAGACGTCAGTCTCGACCGGCGGGCGGGAGACATGGCTGGCGATCGAGCCGCGCTCGAGGAACAGCTGGTCGTCGAGCGTGATGCCGATCGACTGGCCGGCCTGGGCGCCGGTGGGCGCCTCGGGCACCGACCAGGCCTCGACCGTGCGGACCCGCGCGGTCTTGTTGGACGGCGAGAACAGGAGCTCGTCGCCGACCCGGATCCGGCCGCTTTCGATGCGGCCGGCGACGATGCGCCGCTGGTCGAACTTGTAGACGTCCTGGACCGGCATGCGCAGCGGCAGTTCGACCGGCGCGGCGCCGACGCGGAAGGCGTCGAGCGCCTCGACCACCGTCGGGCCCCCGTACCAGGACATCTTCTCGGATCGGGTGGCGATGTTGTCGCCCCCGCGGGCCGAGACCGGGATGAGCGCCGAGGCCTCGACGCCGAGATCCTTCAGGTAGCGGCGGAACTCGTCCTCGATGGCGTGGAAGCGGTCGCCGTCGAAATCGACAAGGTCCATCTTGTTGACCGCGATCGCGACCTGCTGGACACCGAGCAGGTGGAGCAGGTAGCCGTGCCGGCGGGACTGTTCCTGGACCCCCTCGGCGGCGTCGATCACCAGCAGCGCGGCCTCGGCCGCGGCCGCACCGGTGATCATGTTCTTGAGGAATTCCTTGTGCCCCGGCGCGTCGATCAGTACGTAGTCGCGCTGCTTCGTGCGGAACTGGATCTGCGTCGTGTCGATGGTGATGCCCTGGTCCCGCTCGGCCTGGAGGGCGTCAAGCAGGAAGGCCCATTCGAACGGCATGCCGCGCCGTTCGCTCATCGCCTTGATCGATTCGACCTTGCCGTCCGGCAGCGAGCCGGTGTCGTGCATCAGCCGTCCGACCAGCGTCGACTTGCCATGGTCGACATGGCCGACGATAACGATATTCATGCTTTCGCGACGTGCGCGATTGGACTGTTTCGCACCCGTGGTCACCGGCGTGAGCTCCGTCATCACATGTATCCTTCGGCGCGCAGCCGTTCGAAGGCGTCTTCGCTTTCATGGTCCATCGCCCGGCCCGACCGTTCGGCGACCTTGGTGGTCTCCAGCTCGACGATGATCTCCTCGATCGTCGAGGCCTCGGAATCGACCGGATGGGTGATGTCCTCGTCGCCGAGCGAGCGGTAGCGCTTGCCGTTCTTGGAGTAATAGAGCGGGATCGTCGGGATGCCCTCGGCCAGCGTGTAGCGCCAGATGTCGGTTTCCGTCCAGTGCAGCAGGGGATGGATGCGGATATGCGTGCCCGGCGGGAAGTCGGTCTTGTACTGGTCCCAGAATTCCGGCGGCTGGTCGCGGAAGTCCCATTTGCCGCCCTCGCCGCGCGGGCTGAAGACCCGTTCCTTGGCCCGGGTCGCCTCCTCGTCACGGCGGATTCCGGCGAACAGGCCGTCGAACTTGTGCTCGTCCAGGATCTTCTTCAGGCCGGCGGTCTTGCGCGCGGCGGAACGTGCCGAGCCGGGCAGCGTCGGGTCCATCTCCTCGATCGGCGGGCAGGTGCCACGGATCAGCTTGAGGCCCCATTCCTTCTCGTAGCGGTCGCGGAAGGCGTACATCTCGGCGAACTTCTTGCCGGTGTCGACATGAACCATCGGGAAGGGAACATGGCCAAAGAAGGCTTTCCGGGCGAGCCAGACCATGACGTTCGAATCCTTGCCGAGCGACCACAACATCGCCAGCTTCTCGAACCGGTGGAAGGCTTCCCGAAAGATGTAGATGCTCTGGCTTTCGAGGCTTGCTAGATCGCTCATGGCGTTAATCCTGCGGCGGCAGTGTAAATATGAAATTAATACGAGGATGCGGGGATAAATAGCAATCACCGCCCCCCTGTCAAGGCTTGTCGGGCCTGCGGCTTCGGCCCGGTCGTCAGCGTGTTTCTTGTCCCTTGCCCGTATCGCCCCCGTTGGCTAGAAAGAGGCCCTTCCGGGGCGCTGCCGCTGCGTCCCGAAGTCGCACCTGCTGGGGCGTGGCCAAGCGGTTAAGGCATCGGGTTTTGATCCCGTGATCGCAGGTTCGAATCCTGCCGCCCCAGCCATTCCCCCTGTATGCATGAGAAATCCGACGATTTCGTAAACGCGCCGGCGACAGGCCGGTTCCCGCTACTTTCCCGTATGACGGGAATGCAGACGATTGTGTTCTTCTTGATGGTTTCCCCGGGAAAGTCCGGCCGATATCCTGACCAGGCGAAGTGAGAGAAAGATGCTCGCGTGCTGGTGTAATCGGAGGGGGAAATTTCATGCTCAAACGTATGCTGATGCTGTTGTCGGTTCTCGCGGTCGGCGCCTGCGCCAATGTGCCGAAAAATCCGCTGACCAGGGATCAGATTGCCGATCTGGCGATCGACCGGATCGAACTCGAAATGCCCGATGCGTCACAAATCCGCTGGGAAGGGGGACGCACCGCCTACGCGAAGTCAATCGGTTGCGAGCCGGCGGAGAAGGAGAAGTTCGAACTTGAGCGTTACATCCGTCGTGCTCCGGGCGAGTGCGATTACGACGAGGTGATCGAACGCCCAGAAGCGTGGGCTTATGTGACAGACACCGTCAGGATGGAGTTCCAGAATGCTCTTAATGAAACAATCGTGCCAGCGTTCAACGGCGACCGGAGCGTTGTTGCGAGGGTAACACTTCGGCGTTTGGCGGTCATTGGCGGCGGCACTGCCCTGCTGTTCGGTGGCAATGACTTCGTCGTTGCCGACCTTGAGATCCTTGATCCGGAGAGCGAGGTTCCCGTGGCGGAATATCCGGAGATTGTCGTTTCTGGACCTCCTGCCGGAGGGATAGGGGGAGCGATTGTCAGCGAACTCACCAGAGATGTGAAGTTGCACCGGTTAGCATCATATCTTGCGTACCGGATCAGGGGATGGCTGAAGGAACCGGGCGACGATCAACCCGCCTGACGATTGCGCTCTATCGATATCTGTCTCCGGCTCGACGATCTCGTTCGGCCGTCACGGCTGTACGAGAGCCCTGCCTCTGAATACGGCGGCGGCGTCGAGACGATGTACGCGGAACGAGTTCCGGCGATGCGCCCACTTTGCGGAATCTGTCATACTTTCTTACAGATCGGAGCCGACTGCATCTTCCTGTATGTGGTTAATCAATTGATTTCTCCCGTTGATCGGGATTGGCGGGTTTCTTGCTAGGTCCATATGGAGAGGTAGGGGGGAATGAACCGGGCTTGCCAGGCGGTGCGTGGCGATGATCCGGACTGGAAGAGGGGCGCCGGCGAAAAGCCGGGCATGTGCGATGGCGATCCGATTTCCGTTTTCGGGCCGCAAGCGGTCCGACTCGATCGAACGCGTGGCGGGCGACCTGATGCCGCGCGAGCAGGGCTGGCTGCCGCCGCGGCTGCGCCGGGCGATCTCGGCGATCGACCGCTATGTCGACCGGGTCGGCCGGTCCGATGAATTCCGCGGCAACGACTATTACGAATATGGCCGGCTCGGCGATCCGGTCGGCCCGGAGCGGCGCGAGGCCGACAAGAAGGACGCGGCCGACAAGGCCGAATGATCCCCGGCGCCTTACCTGGCGGGTAATTCTTTTTCCTTCGCGTCCCTGCGAGACTTCTCTCGTCGGACAGTCCTGTCCGGCGATGCGAGAGGCGAAGGAGACCCCGTCATGGAAGCGGAAGGGGCCAAACTGATCGGTGCCGGACTGGCAACGATCGCGCTCGCCGGTGTCGGCATCGGGATCGGCAACATCTTCGGCAGCTTCGTCGCCGCCGCGGTGCGAAATCCCGGCGCGGCGCCGACGGTATTCCCCAATGTCCTGCTCGGCTTCGCGCTGACCGAGGCGATCGCGCTGTTCGCGCTGGTGATCGCGATGCTGCTGCTCTTCGTCTTCTAGACTCCGGGAGGGACCGGTCATGGCCATGTTGCGCTATCTCTTCGCCGTCCACCTCCGCCCGGCCTACAGGCTCGGGGCCTACGCGGTCCCGGTGCTGACGCTGGCCGGCGCCGCGGCCTTCGCGCTCGGCTTCGGGGAGGCTTTCCTGACTGTCGCCGCGATCGTCGGCTTCGCCGTCGGCGCGGTCATGCTGTGGCTCGCGACGGCCATCCTCAACGCCCGGATCGCCGCGGCGATGGGGCGGATCTTGGTTGCCTTCGAGGCTGCCTATGACGGCTGGCGGCGGGCGAACGGGATCGACGACCCGTTCTACCACGAACTCGACCGGGAGGAGGCCGCGGCCGCGGCAGCCGCGAAGGCCGGCCCGGCAGCGGGCTGAACCGCGTGCCTGTTCGTCGCCGTCAGTCGCCGATCGCCGGTTTCTTCGGCCGGCGGCGGGCGGCGAGCAGGTTCAGCACCTCGACCAGCATCGAGAAGAAGATCGCGAAATAGAGATAGCCGCGCGGGATGTGGAAATGCAGCCCGTCGGCGATCAGCGCGACGCCGACCAGCAGCAGGAAGGAGAGCGCCAGCATCTTGGTGGTCGGATGGCGGCGGATGAACTCGCCGACCGGGGCGGCGGCGAACAGCATCACCAGGACGGCGATGATCACCGCCGCCATCATGACGGGCAGGTTGTCGGTCATGCCGACCGCGGTAATCACCGAATCGAGCGAGAAGACGAGATCGAGCAGCATGATCTGCGCTATCGCGGCGGCAAAGCCGGCATGGCCGTTCTTCTTCTCGTCGTGCGATTCCTCGCCCTCGACCGTGTTGTGGATTTCGCTGGTCGCCTTGGCGAGCAGGAACAGGCCGCCGCCGCCGAGGATGACGTCGCGCCAGGAGACCGGGAAATCGCCGATCGTGATCAGGGTGGTCGTCAGTCCGGCAATCCAGCTTATCGCCCCGAGCAGGGCGAGCCGCATGAACAGCGCACCCATGAGACCGATCCGCTGGGCGCGAGCGCGCGAGGCGGCCGGCAGGCGCTGGGTGATGATGCTGAGAAAGACCAGGTTGTCGATGCCGAGGACGATCTCGAGCACGGTCAGTGTCGCCAGGCTGGCCCAGATCGCCGGGTCGGATAACCATTCCATGATCGGCTGCGGTCCTGATTCGAATAGCGAAGATGTCCGGTTCACGCGGCGCCGGTGCCTTACGCAAGTGACATCCCCGAAGCGTCCTGTCCAGACCCCCGTCGGCAAAATAGCGACAGGCTCAGTCGCGGCTCTCGACCTGGCGGAGCAGGCGGTGCAGATGCGGATCGTGGACGCCAACCTCTTCCAGGTGGCGGACGGTCTTGGCGAGATAGTCCCGGCAGCTGCCAAGCTCGCCGCAACCGGTGGCGAGCCGCTCGACCGTCTCGGCCTCCTCCAGGCCGCCGCAATAGCGATCGAGCCGCCGGTTCGCGACGAAGGTGACAGCGCGGAAGATCTCGCCGGCCGCGCGCAGGCGTACCCAGGTCGGGCGATAGGCGCCGCTCAGCATTTCCCGGTTCCAGAGCAGCCGGGTCTCGGCCTCGATATTCCGGGCGGCGATGCGGAAGGCGATGCCCTGGCAGGAGCCGCCCCGATCGAGCGCCAGCATCAGGCCGGGCCGTTCCGGGCTGCCCCGCCCGAGCTGGATCTGCAGGCAGAACCGCCGGTGGTAGCCGTAGAGCCGCGCGAGCCGCTGCTCCTCGAACTCCAGCGCCGGGTTCCACATCAGCGATCCGTAGCCGAAAACCCAGAGATCCTCGCCCGGGGCGAGTTGGGCGAGGGCGAGCCGGCGTGTCTCCTGGCGTTCCTCGTCGCTGAGCAGGCGGTAGAGCCCCTTTGCCTCCGCTTCCAGGAAGATTGCCTTGAGCCGCTCGGACGTGAGGTCGTTGCGTGTGAGCATCGTTGCCTGCCGCTCCCTCGTCGGTCGGATCGCCAATCATGTCGGTGTTCGCCTGTGGTTGTCGAGCCCGGCGACCCGCGGAGCACCTGTGCCCCGGGCTGCAGGAAACCGCGCGGGCCTCCACAAAAAACTAAGGCGACCGACTAAGTATGACTTGAACGCCCCGGGGCGGGCATGATACTTAGCCATATGACTAACCAACAGCCGGCCCTTGACCGGGTCTTTCACGCACTGGCCGATCCGACGCGCCGCGCCATCGTCGAACGGCTGAACCGGGGCCCGGCCTCGGTCAGCGAGATCGCGGAGCCGTTCCCGATGGCCCTGCCGACGGTGGTTCAGCATCTCCGCGTGCTGGAAAGCAGCGGGCTTGTGCGCTCCGAGAAGGTCGGGCGGGTCCGGACCTGCCGGCTGGAGGCGGCGCCGCTGACCCGGGCCGAGGGCTGGATCGCAGAGCAGCGCGCCTATTGGGAGGCGCGTCTCGACCGGCTCGAGGATTATCTGAAAATTCTCCAGGCGAAGGAGAAAGGGAATGACGAACAAAGCTGAGAACATGGCGGAAGGCCGCCTCGACCTCGTGCTGAGCCGCGAGATCGACGTGCCGCGGGCGCTGGTCTGGAAGGCCTGGACCGAGCCCGAACATCTGGTGCGCTGGTTCGCGCCGAAGCCGTTCACGACCGCGGAATGCGAGGTCGACCTGCGGCCCGGCGGCCGCTTCCGGACCGTGATGAAGGCGCCGGACGGCGCCGAGTTCGGCGGCGACGGCTGTATCCTCGAGGTCGTGCCGGAGCGGCGCCTGGTCTTCACCGACACGCTCCTGCCCGGGTTCCGGCCGTCACCGGAGCCGTTCTTCACCGCGATCGTCGAGATGGAGGATTCCGCGGGCGGCACGCGCTACACGGCGACCGCCCTGCACAAGGACGATGCCGATCGCGAACGCCACGAGGCGATGGGCTTCCATGACGGCTGGTCGACCTGCCTGGACCAGCTGGTCGCCCTCGTCCGGGACATGCAGGAGGGGCCGAAATGACCGCCGCGACACTGACCCGGGCCCGGACGGCAGCCGGCGAACTGACGCTCACCCGGCTGATCGATGCGCCGCGCGCGCTGGTCTGGGAGGTCTGGACCGACCCGGCCCATGCGGCCCATTGGGGACCCGACGGCTACCGCGTCGAATTCCTGACCGGCACGGCCGAGGTCGGCCAGCCCTGGCGGGCGCGGCTGGTGTCGCTCGACGGCGGCAACGACCTGATGCAGGGCGGTGTGTTCCGCGAGATCGTCGTCGGGGAACGCGTCGTCTACAGCTTCGGCTGGGAGAACGATGACGGCAAGGTCGACGAGGAAATGCTGACGACCGTGACTTTCGCCGATGCCGGCGACGGCCAGACCCTGCTGACCCTCCACCAGACCGGCTTCACCAGCATTGATGAACGTGACGGCCATGTCGGTGGCTGGAGCCAGGCAATCGAGCGACTGGCGACCTACGCGGCCGGGCTCGCCTGACCCCATCCCGTTCGGCCCGGCTTGTCGCTCGCCGCGGCACCGGCTAGCCTTGGCGGATCAGGGGGAAGACAATGGCACGAGGGCGCGGGCGACGGTTCGGCCGATGGTGGGGCCGGCTTCTTGTCGGCGTGCCCGCGCTCGGGCTCGTCGTCTCGCTTCTGCTGGTCAGCGGCTGCGCGGCCCCGGCGCTCGAGCGGCTGTGGAGCGACTACGACCGTGAGGCCGCCGACTTCGCGACGCTCGCCCTGCCGGACAGCCCGAACCGCTATCTCGTCGCCCCGCCCGGGTTCACCGCCGCGACACCCGATCGCGCGGCGCCGGAATTCGCGATGCCGGCCGAGGCCCTGCGCGACGCCTTCGTCGCCATGCTGGCGGACGAGCCGGACGTCATCGAGCTGGCCCGGGGCGACGACGGCCTGCTGCGGCATTACCTGCAGCGCACGCCGATCATACGCTGGCCCGATACGGTGACGGTGCGCTTCATCGCCCTGGGCGAGGCACGCTCGACCCTCGCGATCTACAGCCGCTCGTCCTATGGCTATGGCGATTTCGGCACCAACCGGGCGCGTGTCGAGGACTGGCTCGGTCGCCTGTCCGACCTTTGAGGGCGGGATATCCGCCTCAGTCCGAGGACAGGTTCCGCCTGAACCAGTCGCCGATCCGCTGGGTGAAGGAACTGTCCTCCGTGCCGGCGCTCGACGGCTGCGCCCGCGCCGCCGGTTCGGGCAGCGCGCCGCTCCTCTCGAACTGGGTCATCGCCGAAGTCAGGCCGA
Organism: Oceanibacterium hippocampi; assembly: GCF_900172325.1. GTDB lineage: Bacteria > Pseudomonadota > Alphaproteobacteria > Sneathiellales > Sneathiellaceae > Oceanibacterium > Oceanibacterium hippocampi. The sequence goes on from NZ_FWFR01000001.1 coordinate 1,409,809, forward strand.
CAACAGCGGGACGCAGCCCGCGAACCGGGAAGCGGATGTAGCGGGTCGCGCCCAGGTCGTCGCGGAAACTGAGATGCAGGGTCGCGTCGGCCGGGGCCTCGGCGATGAAGCTGTCGACCTCGGGGCCGGCGACATAGGCGACGCGCGGCTGCTGGGGCAGGGTGAACAGCCGCACGCCCTCGTTGATGCGGAAGCTGACGTCGAGCGAGCGGTCGAAGCGGATGCCGGGTTCCGCCTGCGCGACCAGGTAGCTCGTCCCGGCGCGTTGCACGACGAAGACCGCGACACCGTCCTGCGGCGCCGTCTGCGCGGCACAGGAATAGTTGCCGGGTTCGGACAGCTTGCTCCGGCATTCGAGCCACCAGTCGTCGTAATCCTCGCGATAGTCGGCGAGCGCCGCGGTGGCTGAAATGGCCAGGCAGAAGCCGGCCAGCGCGATCCGCCCGGCCGCCCTCGAGGTCCGTTCGCCGCTGCTCATCGCATTTCCCCTTCGGTTTGATGCCCGGCGGCGCGACAAGGCCCCGGAACCGCTATCCAGTCGAATGAAGGCCGGACTCAAAGGCCCAGTATCAGCTTGGCCATGATGTTGCGTTGTATCTCGTTCGAGCCCGCGTAGATCGAGACCTTGCGGAGATTGAAGAAGGACGGCGCCGCCTTGGCCGCGTAGTCGGGTCCGATCGGCGGTTCGTTGCTGGCCGGATCGCCCGGGTCGAAGGCGTTGGCATGCAGGCCGCTCGCCTCCAGCGCCAGGCTCGAGACATCCTGCTGCAACTCGCTGCCGCGGCATTTCATCAGCGACGATTCCGGTCCCATGCGCTGGCCCGACGATAGGCGGCTGAGAATCCGGAGCTCGGTCATCTCGAGCGCCTGGACGGCGATCTCGGTTTCCGCGAGCTTCATGCGGAAGCTCATGTCGTCGATCACCCGCCGGCCATCGCCTTCCTCTGCCGCGGCGATCTTGCGGACCGAGTTGAGGGCCCGCTTGAGGCGTCCGGAATAGGCGTTGCCGCGCTCGAACTCGAGCAGGTACTTGGCGTAGGTCCAACCCTTGTTGACCTCGCCGATCAGGTTCTCCTTCGGCACCTTCACGTCGTCGAAGAAGACCTGGTTGACCTCCTGCATGCCGGCGCGCGGCATGTCGATCGTGTAGATCGGGTCGACCTTGATGCCCGGGCTCTTCATGTCGATCAGGATGAAGGAGATGCCTTCCTGCGGCTTCGCGGTCTTCTCGGTCCGCACCAGGCAGAAGATCCAGTCGGCCACCTGGGCGTAGGAGGTCCAGATCTTCGAGCCGTTGCAGAGGTAATGGTCGCCCTTGTCCTCGGCCTTCATCTGCAGCGAGGCGAGGTCGGAGCCCGAGCCCGGCTCGGAATAGCCCTGGCACCACCAGACGTTGGTGGCGAGGATATCGGGGAGGAAGCGCTTCTTCTGCGCCTCGCTGCCGAAGGCCATGATCACCGGCGCGACCATCTTCAGGCCGAACGGGATGACGTTCGGCGTATTGGCCGCGGCCATCTCGGTTTCGAAGATGTATTTCTGCGACGCGCTCCAGCCGCAGCCGCCGTGCTCGACCGGCCAGTTCGGCGCCGCCCAGCCGCGTTCGTGGAGTTTCTTCTGCCAGCGAACGTGGTCGTCCTTGCTCAGATAGCCGTTGCGGCTGGCCGCGACCTTGGCGCGCAGATCGTCGTCGAACGCTTCGTCGATGAAGGCGCGGACTTCGTCCCGGAAGGCAATGTCCTCTGGCGTGAAACTGAGGTCCATCGTAGGTTCGTCTCCAACTCGTCCGGCGCGGGCATGTCGATGCCGCGCCGATAGTATAGCGGTGCGGTCAGCAATCGGCCAAGCGGTTGCGGACACAGACTGTCGCACAGGGGGGGCGCAGGTGGCAAAAGGATACAAGGAACTGGTCGCGGACGCCGAGGCCGTCATCGAGACCTGGACGGTCGAGCGCGCGCTCGCCGAATACGGCAAGCCGGGCGTGACCTTCGTCGATCTGCGGGATGTCCGGGAGCTGCAGCGCGAGGGGCGGATCCCCGGCGCCCTGCATGCGCCGCGCGGCATGCTGGAATTCTGGATCGACCGCGACAGTCCCTATCATCGCGAACAGTTCGCCAGCGGCGACCGCTTCGTGTTCTTCTGCGCCGCCGGATGGCGTTCCGCGCTGGCCACCCGGACCGCCCTGGAAATGGGGCTCGAACCGGTCTGCCACATCGCCGGCGGATTCGGCGCTTGGCGTGAGGCCGGCGGCGCGGTCGCGCCGCTGCCGGAACGCTCGCCGCCGAAACAGGGGTAGCGACACGCAATTCGCGGGGGCGGAGAGCCGGCGAGGCGACGGCTTCGCCCGGGCGCGCCATCCGATTGCAATTCCGTTCCCTGCGGCATCGTTGCACGCTATGATATGCATTAAGTTGTAACTGTGCTGGGGGCGCATATTCGGGGGTCGTGTCTGCCCTTGAGCGGAGGAAAGGGTGAGAGACGTTCGACGGGGAGGCGGCGCGGATCGGAAGATCCGCGTGCTCCATATTCTCGACAAGCTCGGAGTAGACGGCTCTTCCGTGCATGGCGTGTCGCGGGCGGTCGCATGGTGGATCGGCCGCATGGACGCAGACTTCGAAACCCATGTGGTGAGCCTGCGGGCGGTCGACGCGGCCGCCAAGTTCTTCGACGCCGAGGGAATCGAGGTCGAGTTCGTTTCCGTCGGCCGCTTCGATCCGCTGACTGTCTTCGCGCTGCTCAAGTTGATCCGCCGCTGGCGGCCGGACGTTCTGCACCTGCACGGTTACGGCGCGACGACCTTCGGGCGACTGGCCGGCTTCCTCGCCGGGGTGCCGCGGATCGTGCATGAGCATTTCGCGCCGGACCGGCAGGCATTCTTCATCACCGTCGCCGACTGGCTGCTGGCGCCGCTGACCAGTTATGCCATCGCGGTCTCGGACAATGTCCGGGACTACATGGTCCGATGCCGGAAGATCCCGCCGTCACGGCTGGAGACATTCTTCGTCGGCTTGCCGCTCGACCGCTTCCGGGCGCCCGACGCCGAGGCCCTGGACAGGCTTCGGGGCGAACTCGGGCTTGCCCCCGGCGACCGGATCCTGGCCAATATCGGACGGCTGACCGATGCGAAGCGCCAGCATCTCGTGATCGAGGCGCTGCCGGCGATCCTTGAGGGTCACCCGGACGTCCATCTGCTGATCGTCGGCGACGGGCCGGCGATGCCTGACCTGGCGGCGCTAGCCGAAAGACTCGGAGTCGCAGGCCATGTTCACCTGCTCGGCTACCGGAGCGACATTCCGGCACTGACCACGCTCGCCGACATCGTCGTCATGCCGTCCTATTCGGAAGGCAAGTCGATCGCCCTGCTGGAGGCGATGAGTGTCGGCAAACCGATCGTCGGCACGCCGCCGGTGATGAGCGACGATCTTCTCCAGGCGGGCGATTTCGGCCGGGTGATCCCGATCGACGACGTACCGGCGATCGTTCGCGAGGTTTCGCTGCTGCTCGACGATCCCGAACTTGCCCGCCGTTATGGCGAGACCGCCCGCGAGATCGCCGGCGACTACGATCTCGACCGCAGCGTCGCCCGCCTGCAATCGATCTATCGGGCGCTCGTCGCCGGGGAACTGCCGCGGCCGGCCAGCCGGCCGCAACGGCGCAGAGCCCCCCAGCCTCTGCCGGACAGCAGCCCGGGCGGCTGAAGCCGGCGCCGGGTCAGGCGATCGACTTCCGCCGGATCCAGAGCGAGGCGGCGCGCAGTTCGTCGACCCGGACGGCGCCTGTTGCCAGGCAGATCAGCAGGTAGGTGGCGGTGCCGCCGGCGGTCGCCGGAATCAGGCCGATTTCCGGTCGCAGCAGGTACCAGACGCCGATCGCGGCGCCGCTGGCGACCAGTACCCGGGCCGCCGAGACGACGATCCCGGACCGGAAGTCGTCCCTGTGGATGCGCCAGTAGAGCATGAACATCAGCGCGCCCTCGGAAATGAAGGTCGCGATGATGGCGCCGTAATAGCCGTAGCGCGGGATCAGGTTCAGGTTCAGCGCGATATTCAGCAGGATCGTCCAGAACAGGCCGTAGGTGCGGGTCCGCTGGCGGTTCACGGCGCCCAGGAAATGCTCGGCCATGACATTCAGGCTGGTGAGCACCAGGTAGATCGCGAACAGCCGCATGACCAGGATGCTGTCGGTGAACTCGCCGCCATAGAGGATCTGGATCACCGGTTTCGCCAGCATGATCAGGCCGATCCCGGCGAGCCCGCAGAACACCGAAACGTAATTGACCAGCCGGCTGAAGACGAGGCTCAGGCTCTCCCGCGATTCCACGAAGAGCTGCGAGAAGACCGGGTAGGCGGCGCTGAACGAAACGGCGATGATCAGGGCGACGCCGTAGATCGGCCGGTAGGCGGCGGCATAGGTGCCGACCTCGGCCTCCGGTCGGAACAGGCCGAGCATCAGCATGTCGATCTTGACGTAGCCCGCATGCAGGATCATCGCCAGCCCGAAGGGCCAGAGTTCCGGCCAGGTCTTGCGGATGAAGGCCGGCTCGAAGCGCCAGGGAATGGGCCCCAGCGCGCGGTCGAGGTAGAGCCAGAGGATGATCAGGTAGATGGCGGTCGCGATCGGGAAGCTGACCACCACGACATCGAGCGGCAGGCCGGCGAAGGCGATGACGATGGTGCCGGCCAGGATCGCGAAGCGAAGCCCGACCTCGAGGATGCCGACCTCGCGCATCATGTTGCGGGCGCGCAGCCGGCCGACCATGATCAGCGAGAAGAAATAGAGGATCTGGTAGGCACCGATCGACAGGCAGATCCACGCCTGTTCGTCGGAGAAGTCGAGCGCCCAGATGAGCAGCGCGGTGACTGCGAGAAGGACCGGCGTCAGCGCCAGGCCGGCGATGATGTAAGTCGAGAAAAAGCGTGCCTCAAGCGACGGATCGCGCGCCACTTCACGCACCGCCACCGATTCAAGCCCGAAGTTCGCGAACATCGCGACGAAGCTCGTGAAGGCCATCGCGAAGGCGTAATGGCCGAGCCCCTCCTGACCGAAATGGCGGGCCAGGAAGACGAACATGAGGATGGTCAGGACGTCGGCGACGACCTTAAATGCGCCGAGACTCAGCACATTCCCGAAGGCGCGCTTGCTCGCGGTCAACCGGCGTCACTCCCCGAATAAATCCAGCCCCTGGGCAGGATGCCAGTCGTACTTAACCCGAAAGTCGAAGGCATGCAATGCGGCGAAAGGGCGGCTCCGTGCCGTTGCCGGGAGTATGGCCGCCGGGCCGTTACGGAAATGTTAGTGCGCGGAAGGTGCCGCCTCAGCCGGCGCGCCGGAGGGTTGCCGGGGCGATCCGGTCGCGATCATGCGGGGCGTCGAGATCGAGTTCGGGGCCCTTCGGCACGATCCGGGTCGGGTTGATGCTTTCATGGCTGCCGTAGTAATGGCGCTTGATCTCGTCGATATGCACGGTCTCGGCGACGCCGGGAACCTGGTAGAGCTCGCGCAGGTAGCCGGACAGATTGGGATAGTCGGCGATGCGCCGCCGGTTGCACTTGAAATGGCCGAAATAGACCGCGTCGAAGCGGATCAGCGTGGTGAACAGCCGCCAGTCGGCCTCGGTCAGCTGCCCGCCGACGAGGTAACGGTTGTCGGCCAGCCGCTCGTCCAGCCAGTCGAGGGTGTCGAACAGCCTGTCGAAGGCTTCCTCATAGGCCGCCTGGCTGGTCGCGAAGCCGGCCTTGTAGACCCCGTTGTTGACGTCGTGATAGACGCGTTCGTTCACCGCGTCGATTTCCGCCCTGAGCGCCGCTGGCCGGTAATCCGTGTCGTTGCGGGCGAAGCTGCCGAAGCCCGCGTTCAGCATGCGGATGATTTCCGAGGATTCGTTGCTGACGATGGTCTTGCCGACTGTGTCGTAGAGGACCGGCACGGTGACCTTGCCGCTGTAGCGCGGGTCGGCCTGCAGATAGACCTCGTAGAGATGGCGGAAGCCGTTGATCGGGTCCTTGCGCTCGCCGAATTCCCAGCCGTTCTCCAGCATCAACGGATCGACGGCCGAGATGCTGATCGTCTGTTCCAGCCCCTTCAGCTTGCGGAAGATCGCCGTCCGGTGCGCCCACGGGCAGGCATGGCTGATATAGAGGTGATAGCGCGCCGTCGCCGCCTTGAACGAGCGGCCGTCGGGGCTGGCGCTGCCGTCCGGGGTGATCCACGAGCGGAAGCTGGAGTCGGGGCGCTTGAAGCGTCCGTCCGCGGACGGCTTCGCTACCGGTTCGTTGCTCCAGACGCCGTCGATCAGCCGCCCCATCGTGCGCTCCATTCCGTCCGTTGCCCTCGGCCATGCGCCGCGCGTTATCGTGGCCCTTCCTTTCGAAATGGCGGTAAAGTCCGCGTGATCAAACTATCGATTCGGCACAATACTGTTCGCCGTGTGTGCACAATCGGACGAAAGACGGGGCGTCAACCGGGGGGCAAGATGGATAAACTGGCGAATATGGCGGTATTCGCCGCGGTCGTGGAGGAGAAGGGGTTCTCGGCCGCGGCGCGCCGGCTCGGCATGTCGAAATCGGCGGTGAGCAAGCAGGTTTCCCGGCTCGAGGATTCGCTCGGCGCGCGGCTGCTCAACCGCACCACGCGCTCGCTCTCGCTGACCGAGATCGGCGAGGTGTTCTATGGCCATTGCGCGCGGATGCTGGAAGCGGCATCCGATGCCGAGGCTGCGGTCTCCGCCCTGCATGGCGAGCCGCGCGGTCATCTGCGGGTCGCCCTTCCGATGACCTTCGGGATCCGCGAGGTAGCCCCGGCGGTCGCGGAATTCCTGAAGCGGCATCCCGCCGTGACCATCGAGATGGAGCTCAACGACCGCTTCGTCGACGTCGTGGCCGATGGCTTCGATCTCGCGGTCCGGGTCGCCGCCCTGCCGGATTCCAGCCTGATCGCGCGGCGGCTGGCGCCGATGCGGTCGGTGATCTGCGCCAGTCCCGGCTACCTGGCCGAGCATGGCACGCCGGCCACCATCGACGACCTGGCGGGCCTCAACTGCCTGCATTACAGCAATGCCCCGGCACGCCAGTGGGCCGTTGTCGAGAACGGCAGGGAACGCAAGGTCGAGATCCGCGGCAACCTGATCGCCAACAACGGCGAGGCGCTGATGGAGGCGGCGACGGCCGGCCTCGGGATCACCATCGCGCCGACCTTCATCGTCGCCGAGGCGCTCCGGCGCGGCGACCTGGTCACCATCCTCGACCAGTGTCACCGCAGCGACGAGGCCTCCGTCTTCGCGCTCTATCCCCATCGTCGCCACCTGTCGCCGAAAGTCCGGGCCTTCATCGACTTTCTCGCCGACCGTTTCGCGCCCACCCCGCCCTGGGAGGTCGGGCTGACGCTCCCCTGAGCGGACCGCCGCCGCCATCGCTTCGCCGCAATTTTCCCATAACGACAGCGCCATGCGGATTGGGAACAAGGTCTGGCACGTTCTCGCGGCGGCGCTCGGGTTGCTTGGCCCCGCCGTGTCCGGTGCCGCCGCGCGCGCGGAACCGGTCGACGTGGAACTGGTGCTGGCGGTCGACGTGTCCTCCAGCGTCGACTGGACCGAGTTCGGCCTGCAGATGCGCGGCATCGCCGCCGCCTTCCGCGAACCCGACCTGCATGCCACCCTGCGCGAGGGCCGCCATGGCGCGATCGCCGTGGTGCTCGTGCAATGGGCCGGGCCGGCGATGCAGCAGGTCGTCGTCGACTGGCAGCGGATCGGGGACGCCGCCGCCGCCGAACGCTTCGCCAACGCGATCGACGCGACGTCGCGCAGCTTCCCGACCGGCGGCACCGCGATCGCCGAGGCGCTCGATTTCGTCGCCCCCCTGTTCGACGGCAACGGCTTCGAGGGCGACCGCCGCGTCGTCGATATCTCCGGCGACGGCCGGGCGACCGCCGGGACCGCGCCCGGCGCCGCGCGCGACCGGATCGTTGCTCGGGGCGTGACGGTCAACGGGCTGGCGATCCTGAACGACGAGCCCGACCTCGTCGATTACTACGAAGGCGAACTGATCGGCGGCCAGGCCGCCTTCGTCCAGCCGGCTTCCGACTACGCCGACTTCGCCGATGCATTGCGCGCGAAACTGCTGCGCGAGGTGCGGGGCGGCTGGTACGGCGCCGGGCGGCTCGACGCCGGCGATATCCACGTCGCCGGCCGCGCGACGGCGGTTCGATGAGCGCCTGAGGCGGCCTCAGCCGGTCCCGTTGCCGCCTGTCATTTCCGTGAGATGGGCAAGCAGGGCCGCCCGGTCCGGCCGGCAATCGTCTTCCAGCCAGAGGCTTTCGAGGCGCGCCAGCACCCGTCCGACGGCCGGGCCGGGCGACATCCCGGCGGCCAGGAGATCGGCCCCCTGCAGCGGGAAGGCCGGGACCGGCAACGACGCGATCCGTTCCGGCAGCCCGGCGAAGCCGGCTTCCCGCGGGCTCGCGGCCCAGGCGAGCAGGGCGCGGTCCCGCATCGTCTCCGGGTCGGTCCGATAGAGACCGCGCAGGATCGCGCCGTCGTCCATATCCGCCGCGAGCCGCGGTTCGCCGGCAAGCAGCCGGCAGAGCCGCGCGGCCCCGGCATTCGACAGCCGAAGCCGTTTCGCCGCGCTCCGCGCCCGTTCCATGTTGCGTTCGACGTTGTTGTCGGCGAGCAGGGCGGCAAGCCGGACCAGGCTGTCGCTCTCCTCGGGCAGGGCAAGCAGCGCCTCGATCCGGCCGAGCCCGCCGGCTTCGGGAAGGACCGCGGCGAGCACGCCGCAATCGCGCATCGGGCCGAGCCCGGCCAGCGGATCGGGCAGGGCCAGCAGGCGGAACAGTTCGCCCCGCACCCGCTCGGCGGACAGCCGCTCAAGCGCGCCGGCGGCCTCGGCGCAGGCGGCGATCGCCGCCTCGTCGGGCGCCCCCCTGGCGAAGCGCGCATGGAAACGGAAGAAGCGCAGCACCCGCAGGTAATCCTCGGCGATCCGCGTCGCCGCCTCGCCGATGAAGCGGACCCGGCCGGCCTTCAGGTCGTCGAGCCCGCCGGTCAGGTCGTGAATCGTTCCGTCCGGCTCGGCGAACAGCGCGTTGATCGTGAAATCGCGGCGTTCCGCGTCCGCCTGCCAGTCGTCGACGAAGGCGACCCGGGCATGGCGACCGAAATGCTCCACATCGCGCCTGAGGGTGGTGATCTCGAAGCGCCGCTCGCCGATCACCCCGGTGATCGTGCCGTGCTCGATGCCGATCGGGAGGGCGCGGATGGCGGCCGCGGCAAGCCGCGCCATCACCGTCTCCGGCGGCTCGGGCGTGGCGATGTCGACATCCTCGGGCGTGACTCCGATCAGCGCGTCGCGCACGCAGCCGCCGACGAAGCGGACCGGGGCACCGCCGGCGCCGAGCGCCGACAGGACCGCCGCCGTTTCCGGCCAGCCCATCCAGTCCGGGGGATCGATCCGCGTCGTCGCGGTCATTGCGGCTTTGGCGGGATGACATGGCCCGGCACGATACGGCCGTCCTCGACGCGCGGCGGGACATACTCGCCCTCGATCGAATCCTCGCCGACGAGTCGCAAGGCGATCAGGCTCAGGATCGACAGGACGAGGCCGATCGCGGTCAGCCAGAACCAGGCCGTTCGCGTCCATTCGCCGCCCCGGCGCGAGAACTTCAGATAAAGCAGGTACGCCGCGAAGGGCAGCAGGAAAGGCAGACCGTGAATCAGGATTTTCTGAAGCATCAGTCGTCGAGCCGGCGATAGAGGTCCATCAGCATCCCCGCGGTTGCTCCCCAGATGTAATATTCATTGTACGGCATGGCGTGCCAGTAACGCCGGAGTCCGTTGTAGAAGCCGCTGTGGCGGCGGTGGTTGGCCGGGTCCATCAGGAAGGCGAGCGGGACCTCGAAGATCTCCGCCACCTCGTTCGGGTCGGCGGTCAGCGCGAACGGCGGCGTGACCCGGCCGACGACCGGCGTGACCGAGAAGCCGGTCACCGTGAGATAGGTCTGCAGCACACCGATCACGTCGATTCGCCCGCGATCGAGTCCGACCTCCTCCTCGGTCTCGCGCAGCGCCGTTTCGACCGGGTTGGCGTCGGACGCTTCCATCCGGCCGCCGGGAAAGCTGATCTGGCCGGCATGCTTGGTGAGATGCGGCGTGCGCCGGGTCAGCAGCACGCTCTGTCCCTCCGGGCGGTCGACGATCGGCACAAGCACCGCCGCCGGGCGCATTTTCTTGCCGCTCGGCGGCGCGCTCGCCGGGTTGAGTTCGTGGTCGCCGCGAACGCGATCGGCGGCGATCACCTCGTCTAGCGGGTCGCCGGGCAGCGGCGCGAGCCGCACTCTCAGGGTTTCGATCATCCTGCTCTCAAGCTTCCGCGCGGCCGAGTTCGAAGAAGCGGCCGGCGCTCCAGACGCCAAGGCGGTCGTCATCGCCGTCCGCCCCGGTGGCCAGGTCGACAAGGTCGTAGAAGACGGCGCGGGCGATCAGTGCCTCGAGACCGTCACGGACCATGATATAGGGTGCCGGCTCGCCGCTGTCCGGGTCGGTCGCGATACGGATCGGATGATCGGCGTCGGCGACGACGTAATCGTCGACCTGGGTGCGGAAGGCGATCCGCTGTTCCACGCCCTCGCCGTCGACGAACATCTCGACCGCGACGAAGGGGGCGTCCTCGACCGTGATCTCGAATCGCTCGACCGGCGTGACCAGGTAATAGCGGCCATCCGCATCGCGCCGCAGGATCGAAGCGAACAGCTTCACCATCCGCCTGCGCGCGATGGGCGAGCCCATGTAGTGCCAGCTGCCGTCGCGCGCGATGGTCATGTCGAGCTTGCCGAGGCAGTCCGGATTCCACTTGTGAACCGGCGGCTTGCGGTCGTCGCGGACGGCCTTCGCGATGTGATCGAGCATATCGGGGCTGGTCATCACCATCGTTTGGCCACACCTATCTGAAAAACGATCATCGGCTCTCCTATTCGTTACCCACAAACCGGCCACGGACCATATACTTAGTATCATGCAGCACGCGAGCGACACCGCCGACACGCTTTTGCAGGAGATCGAAGCGCTCGGCGACAAGATCAGAGATCTCCGGGAAGCGATCGGCGAGGTGATCTTCGGCCAGGACGAGGTCATCACCGAAGCACTTATTACCCTTCTCGCCGGCGGCCATGCGCTGCTGATCGGGGTGCCGGGACTGGCCAAGACGCGCCTGGTCGAGACGCTGGGCACGGTGCTCGGCCTCGACGACAAGCGCATCCAGTTCACCCCGGACCTGATGCCGGCCGATATTGTCGGCTCCGAGGTGATGGACGAGGGAGAGGGCGGCCGCCGCGCCTTCCGCTTCATTCCCGGCCCGGTCTTCTGTCAGGTGCTGATGGCCGACGAGATCAACCGCGCCAGCCCGCGCACGCAATCGGCGCTGCTGCAGGCGATGCAGGAGAAGCAGGTCTCGATCGCCGGCGTCGCGCATGACCTGCCGCGCCCGTTCCATGTGCTGGCGACGCAGAATCCGCTGGAGCAGGAAGGCACCTACCCGCTGCCCGAGGCCCAACTCGACCGGTTCCTGATGCAGATCGACGTCGCCTATCCGGATCTCGAGGCCGAGCGCCGGATGCTGATCGCCACGACCGGCACCGAGGAGGCGCGTCCCCGCCAGGTGATGACCGCCGAGGAACTGCTCGCCGCCCAGCGGCTGGTCCGCCGCGTGCCGGTCGGCGATTCGGTGGTCGACGCGATCCTCGGCATCGTCCGCCAGGGCCGGCCGTCGGAAACCACCGACGACGACGTGGCCCGCCATGTCGCCTGGGGCCCCGGGCCGCGGGCCAGCCAGTCACTGATGCTCGTGGTCACCGCCCGCGCCCTGCTCGATGGCAGGCTGTCGCCGTCGGTCGACGATGTCGTGGCGCTCGCGCCGCCCGTGCTCCGTCACCGGATGGCACTCAATTTCGCCGCCCGTGCCGATGGCGTGACGCTGGACGACATGATCGAGAAGCTGATCGCCCCCTATCGCTAGGCCGGCCGCCGATGTCCCCGCCCCGTTCGCCAGCCACAACCGGGAAGACGCTGCAGCACCGGGCCGATCAGGTCGCCGCGGCCTTTCCGCCGCTGCTGATCGCCGCCGAGCGGGTCGCGGCGACGGTCGCCCAGGGCGTCCATGGCCGCCGTCGCGTCGGCCCGGGCGAAACCTTCTGGCAGTTCCGGCGCTTCCAGAGCGGCGACCAGATCCGCGCCATCGACTGGCGCCGCTCGGCGCGCAGCACGCACTATTTCATCCGCGATACCGAGTGGGAGGCGGCCGAAAGCGTCTGGCTCTGGCGCGACGGGTCGCCGTCCATGGACTATCGCTCCGACGGCGCCGAGCAGACCAAGGGCGAACGCGCGACGCTGATCCTGCTCGCGGTCGCGGCGCTGCTGGTGCGGGCTTCCGAGCAGTTCGCCATGCTCGGCGACGACAGTCGGCCGCGGACCGGGCCGGCGGCGCTCAGCCGCCTCGCGGTGCAGCTGCTGCGCCCGCAGGCGGGGTCGCCCGCGGCGCTCGGCCTGCCCCGGGTCGAACCGCTGCCGCGATTCTCGCAGGCACTGCTGGTCGGCGACTTCCTCTCGCCGCTCGCCGAACTCGACGCGATCGTGCGCGGCTATTCGGCACGCGCCGTCAAGGGCCATATCGTGCAGATTCTCGACCCCGCCGAGGCGGCGATGCCGTTTCTCGGACGCACCCGGTTCGAGGGGATGGAAGGGGAGGGCGATTTCCTGACCGGCCGGGCCGAGGCGCTGGCCGGCGACTATCGCGATCGCCTGGCCCGCCACGAGGAGGGCCTGCGGACTATCGCCCGGAACTACGGCTGGTCCTATGTCCGCCATGTCACCGACCGGCCGCCGGAGTCGCTTCTCCTCGCGCTTTACTGCGCAATGGCCGAGCAATGGGATTGAACCCGGCGCCCGTGCCTGATCCGCGCCGCCCGGCCGGCGCCGCCCCATGCTGACGCTCGGACCCGTCGCCTTTGCCGCTCCCTGGCTGCTGATCGCGCTGGCGGCGCTGCCGCTGCTCTGGTGGCTGCTGCGGGTCACCCCGCCCGCGCCGCGGGTCGTCGCCTTTCCGCCGATCCGCTTTCTCTTCGATCTCCGGAACCGGGAGGAAACCCCGGTTCACACGCCCTGGTGGCTGCTGCTGCTCAGGCTGCTGATCGCGGCCTTCGTGATCCTCGCGGTCGCCCGGCCGCTGCTCAATCCCGGCGCGGTCACCGACGGTTCGGGACCGCTGCTGATCGTCCTCGACGACGGCTGGGCGGGCGCCGGCAACTGGCAGTCGCGGCGCGAGGTGATGGCCGATCTGCTGACCGCCGCCGAACGTGGCCGCCGCCCGGTCGCGATCCTGAAGACCGCGCCGACCGCCCCTGACGGCGAGATCGCGGAGGTCCGGCTGATGTCGGCCGGCGAGGCGCGCGCCGTGGCCGGCGCCGCGGAACCGCGTCCCTGGCCGGTCGACCGGGGCCGCGCGATCGAGGCGCTGGATGCCTTCGAGGCCGGCGGCGGGGCGGAGGTGGTCTGGCTGGCCGACGGGGTCGCCGGCGATGCAGCCGGAGACGTCGCCTTTGCCCGGGCGCTGGCCGATCGCGGCCGTCTGACCGTCTATGGCGACCCGGATCATCCGGTGATGATGCTCGACCGCCCGGAAATCGTCGGCACCGAGTTGCGCATCGAGGCGCAGCGGAGCGAAGGCGCGGCGCCGGCCGCCGACTGGCTGAAGGCGAGCGCCGAAGGCGGTCTGGTACTGGCCCGGGTGCCGCTTTCCTTCGCCGCCGGGGAGCGCACGGCGGGCGCTGTCGTGGCGCTGCCGACCGAACTTCGCAATCGCCTGCTCCGGCTCGAGATCGAGGGCGCCGGCAATGCCGCTGCGGTCATGCTGTTCGACGAACGCTGGCGCCGCCGGCCGGTCGGGCTGGTCTCCGGCGGCGGGCTCGAGACCGCGCAGCCGCTGCTTTCCGACATCTATTACCTGGAGCGCGCGCTGGAACCGTTCGCCGAGGTGCGCAAGGGCAGCATCGCCGAACTGATCGACCAGGGCATCGCCGTGCTGGTGCTCGCCGATGTCGGCAATGTCGTGGGCAGCGAGCGCGAGGCGCTTGACGGCTGGCTTAACGCGGGCGGCGTGCTGATCCGCTTCGCCGGCGACAAGATGGCGGCACAATCCGACGACCTGGTGCCGGTTCGCCTGCGCGTCGGCGGCCGCGACCTGGGCGGCGCGATGTCCTGGTCGGAGCCCGCCAGGCTGGCCCCGTTCGCCGACGAGAGCCCGTTCTTCGGCCTCGAGATGGCGCCCGACGTCCGGGTTCGCCGCCAGGTGCTGGCCGAGCCCGAGATCGAGCTCAAGCGCAAGACCTGGGCGGCGCTGCTCGACGGCACGCCGCTGGTCACCGCCGACCGCCACGGCGACGGACGGATCGTGCTGTTCCACACCACCGCCAATACCGACTGGTCGAACCTGCCGCTGTCCGGGCTCTTCGTGACCATGCTGCAACGTCTCGTGGCGCTGAGCCGCGGCGTCGCGGCGGACGAGGGGCGCGAGCCGCTGCCGCCCTTCGCGATGCTGGACGGTTATGGCCGGCTGGTGCCGCCACAGAGCAACGTGGCGCGCGCGGCACCGGCCGGTTTCGACGAGATCGTGCCCGGCCCGACCCACCCGCCGGGCTTCTACGGCACCGCCGAAAGCAAGCGCGCGCTCAACCTGAGCGGCAAGCTCGGCACGCTAGAGCCGCTCGGTCCGCCGCCGGCAGGCACGGCCGAGCGGGTTTACGCGGCCGAGCAGGAGCGCGACCTGATGCCCTGGCTGCTGACCCTGGCGGTGCTGCTGCTGTTCGTCGACTTCCTGGTCTCGATGCAGCTTCGCGGCCTGTTGCGCCTGGCGGGCAGGGGCGCGGCGCCGCTCGCGCTGGCGTTCGCCCTGGCCGCAGGGCTTTCGGCCGACCCGGCACGGGCGCAGACGACCAATGACGCGGACGCGCTCGCCGCGACGCTCGAGACCCGGCTCGCCTATGTCTTGAGCGGCGAACGGGCGGTCGACGAGATGAGCCATGCCGGCCTCTACGGTCTCGGCCGGGTGCTCTCGGAGCGGACCTCGGTCGAGCCGGCGGCGCCGGCCGGGATCGATATCGAACGCGACGAGATCGTCTTCTATCCCTTGCTCTACTGGCCCGTGGTGCAGGACCAGCCGCTGCTCTCGGCGGCGGCGCTCGCCCGCGTCGATGCCTACATGAAGCACGGCGGGACGATCCTCTTCGATACCCGCGAGGGCGGCGGCTTCGAAACCGGGGCGAACGGCGCGCGGCTGCGCCAGCTGCTCCGTCTGCTCGACATTCCGCCGCTGGCACCGGTGCCCGAGAACCATGTGCTCACCAAGGCCTTCTACCTGATGCACGAGTTTCCCGGCCGCTTCCCCGGCGGCACGCTGTGGGTCGAGGCGGACGCCAGCGGCACCCATGACGGCGTCTCGGCGATCGTCATCGGCGCCAACGACTGGGCCGCGGCCTGGGCGACCGACGAGGACGGGCGGCCGCTCGCGGCGCTCGTGCCGAACAATCCGCGCCAGCGCGAGATGGCCTATCGCTTCGGCGTCAATCTCGTGATGTACACCCTGACCGGCAACTACAAGGCCGACCAGGTGCATGTCCCGGCAATCCTCGAACGCCTGGGCCAGTGAACGCGATGGAATTCGCCGACATCCGCTTCGCCCCCCTGATCCCGCTCTGGGCCGTGCTCGCGATGGCCGGCGTGGCCTTTCTCCTCACCCTGCTCGGGCTCTGGCGCCGCGCCGCCGGAACGCTGATCCGGGCCGGCGCGCTTGCCGTCGCCATCCTGGCGCTCGCCAATCCATCCTGGGTGCTGGAGGAACGCGAACCGCTGCCCGACGTCGCGGTGGTCGCGATCGACGAAAGCGCCAGCCAGAAGATCGGCGTCCGCGAGAACCGCGCCGAGGCCGCCGCCGCCGAGCTCGAGCGCGAACTTGCCCGCTTCCGCGACCTGGAGGTCCGCACGATCCGCGTGCCCGACGATGGCGGCGAAGCCGGCACGCTGCTCTTCGAGGCGATCCAGAAGGCGCTTTCCGATGTCCCGGCGCGCCGCCACGCCGGGGCGATCCTGGTCACCGACGGCCAGGTCCACGATGCCCCGGACGGGCTGGCCGGCTCGCCGACCGAGGCGCCCGTCCATGTCCTGCTGACCGGCGAGCGGGGCGAGGGCGATCGTCGCCTCACGGTGACCTCGGCGCCGAGTTACGGCATCGTCGGGCGCCAGCTCTCGCTGGAACTGAAGGTCGAGGACCTCGGCCGCGAGGGCTCGGTGCCGGTCACCGTCTCGATCCGCAAGGACGACAATCCCGATCCGCTGCTCGTCCGCCTGCCGACCGGCGGCGATCACACGGTGCCCTTCACGCTCGACCATGGCGGGCCGACCGTGCTGGAAATCGCCGTCGAGGCCGGCCCGGCCGAGCTCACGCTGAAAAACAACCGGGCCGTCGTCGTCGTCAACGGCGTGCGCGACCGGCTCCGCGTGCTGCTGGTCTCGGGCGAGCCGCATATCGGCGAACGCAGCTGGCGCAACCTGCTGAAGGCCGACCCCTCGGTCGACCTGGTGCATTTCACCATCCTGCGTCCGCCGGAGAAGCAGGACGGCACGCCGATCCGCGAGCTGTCGCTGATCGCCTTCCCGATCCGCGAGCTGTTCGAGCTCAAGCTCGACGAGTTCGACCTGATCATCTTCGACCGCTACCGCCGGCGGGGCGTGCTGCCGCGTGCCTATCTGTCCAACATCGTCGACTACGTGACCTCGGGCGGGGCGATCCTCGAGGCCGCCGGGCCGGCCTTCGCGACGCAGCTCTCGCTCTACCGGACGCCGCTCGCCGAGGTCCTGCCGGGGCGTCCGACCGGACGCGTCCTCGAACAGCCGTTCCGCCCGGAACTGACGGCGCTCGGCCATCGCCACCCGGTGACCGGAGACCTGCCCGGCGCGGGGGTCGAGGGCGAGCCGAGCTGGGGCCGCTGGTTCCGCCAGATCGATGCCGAGGCGACCAGCGGCCGGACCCTGATGTCCGGGCCGGACGGGCGGCCGCTGCTGATCGTCGACCGGGTCGGCGAGGGACGGGTCGCCCAGCTCCTGTCGGACCATGCCTGGCTCTGGTCGCGCGGCTACGAGGGCGGCGGCCCGCAGGCGGAGATCCTGCGCCGGGTCTCGCACTGGCTGATGAAGGAGCCGGACCTGGAGGAGGAAGTGCTGCGCGCCACCGTCGAGGGCCGCCGGCTGACCGTGCAGCGCCGCTCGCTGGAACCCGACCCGAGCCCGGTGACGGTAACCGGGCCGTCCGGCGCGGTGAGCACGTTGACGCTCGAGGAGACCGGCGGCGGCCGCGCCGAGGGCGTGATCACCGTCGACGAGCCCGGCCTCTACCGCCTCGACGACGGGACCCGGCGGGCGATCGCCGCCGTGGGCTCGGTCAACCCGAAGGAATATGGCGATCTCCGCACCAGCGCCGCGCCGCTCGACCCGATCCGCGAGGCGACCGGCGGCGGCAGCTACTGGCTCGGCGAGGAGGGGGTGCCAAGCGTGCGGCGGATCTCGGCCGGGCGCTCCAGCGCCGGCGGCAGCTGGATGGGACTGCGCGCCAACGGCGACTACATCGTCACCGGCCTCAGCCAGTATCCGCTCCTGCCGCCGCTGGCCCTGCTGCTGCTCGTCCTCTGCACCCAGTTCCTCGCCTGGCGGCGGGAAGGGAAGTAGCGCCGCTCAGTTCACCGGCCGGCGCGCCTTGCGGGCCTTGCGGGCGGTGGTCAGGCTCTCGACCGCCTCGGCGGCGATCGGGGCCGGGATCGCCGGTGCGTCGGCATCGTCGAACGGTCGGCCGATCATCCCCGTCACCCCTTCCATGGCGCCGGCGAACAGCGGCTGCACGAGGAAGCGCCGGTCCTCGACCGGGCCGGGCAGTTCCAGGCCGTAGGGCCGGGCCGGGACGAAGCCGAAGCGGTTGTAATATTCCGGGTCGCCGACCAGCATGACGATGCGGTGGCCGAACCAGCGGGCGAGCGTCAGCGAACGCTGGATCAGGGCGACGCCGATCCCCTCGCCGCGCCGTTCCGGCTCGATCGCGATGGGACCAAGCATCGCCGCCGCGACCGGGGCCGGGCCGTCGACGCCGATCCGGATCGGCCAGTAGCGGATGGTACCGAGCAACGGCCCCAGTTCGGGCGCCATGCCGGACCTCGCGACGAGGCTGAGGCCGCCCAGCGGCGCGACGCCCTCGCGCAGGCGATAGACCGTCTTGCTGTACCGGTTGGGCCCGAAGGCCCGGTCGAGAAGCGTTTCGATCTGCGCGGAATCGTCCGGCCGTTCGTGGAGAAGGGTGTACATGTCTCTGCCTCGGGCGCTGGCCTGGCCGTCGCGATCCCTGAAGGATCTCCGGACGGCCGCTCGGGGGAATTGCAGGTGGAGGACACGGCGGGCGCGAGCCGCCGCGCAGTGCGCAGGCGCCTTATCGTCGTCGAGAGATGTGACGCGGAAGTCGAGACATGAAAACCGTCTAACACACGTCGTGGGCGAAATAAAGCGCCGCTTTCACGGTTCGCCCCGCGTACGCCGGCCGGGCCGGCGGTTCAGAGCGTCGGCTTCTTCTTCTTTCCCGCCCCGGCGGCGACCGCCGCCTTGAGGTCGGCGTCGAACTGCCTGAGGGCGACCAGCAGCGCTTGCTGGTCGAGCACGGTGACATTCAGTTCCTG
The DNA here is from genome assembly GCF_900172325.1 of Oceanibacterium hippocampi. Lineage (GTDB taxonomy): Bacteria > Pseudomonadota > Alphaproteobacteria > Sneathiellales > Sneathiellaceae > Oceanibacterium > Oceanibacterium hippocampi. The sequence continues at coordinate 1,428,559 of NZ_FWFR01000001.1, forward strand.
GGCGAGCAGGTTGTTGCCCTTGACGGGCAGGATTTCCGCCCGGATCGTCAGGCCGCACCCGCCGTTCCACGAATGCCCGCCGGTAAACCACGGCTGCGGGCCGTTGACGCAGGTCGCTTTGAGGCGGTCGGGCTCGGTGATGCGGTTGCCGTCGGGGCCGTAGATCCAGCTCAGGAGTGTCGCGCCGAAGCGATGCTTGGTGCTGTAATAGCCGGATTCGGTCTGGCGGACATGCGGCGCGCCGTATTTCTCGACCAGCGCCTCCTCGAGACCCGAGATGGACGGATTCTCACCCTCGGCGAAGACGACGCGGCGCCAGATCTGCCCGGCGACCTCCTTCCCGGGCATGCCGAGGAAGGCGACGACAATCTCCTGGCCGATCGCCTTGCGCGGCGTCAAGCGGCCCTTGAGGGTTTCGCATTCGCTGCCCCAGCCGACCTTGCGGAATTTCTCGCCCGTGTCGCAATCGACCCCGTCCACGGCGCGGACCAGCTGTCGCGTCGGCACGCCGTTCGACTGGCGAACCCATTGTTCGGCGGTTTCCACGAGCCCGAGATCCTCGCGCGCCTCGAGCGCGGCGACGATCTCCGCATAGGTCATGCCGGGCGTCAGCCCGGTGATGTCGCCGGCCGGCGCGCTCTGGGCATCCGCCCCCGGCGCGGCCGCGACAACGGCGAACGCGACCAGAATGCCGCGGGCGATCCGTGAAAAGCCGATCGAATGCATGTTTCCCCCCTTGGATTTCACCTGTCCCGTTCGTTTCGCGATGCCCCCAATGGTGTAGTTTAGGAAAATTGCAAGTTCTATCCAGTCAATTTTGCAACCATGTCGTGTTAAATAGGCGGGGCCGCGGCTTGTCCCGGGTCGTCATCCCCCTGATCCGCATACCACTTTACCTTGTGTGATATCAGGTTAAAGTGATGCGCCGCGGCGCACTGCGCCCGTTCAGGTCATTCCTTCCGGGGCCGAGATCCATGTTCTACACGACCGACGGCCCGCACGGCCTGCCGCACAACCCGTTCATGGCGGTCATGGTACCGCGCCCGATCGGCTGGATTTCCTCGGTGGACGCCGCCGGCAACCGCAACCTGGCGCCGTTCTCGGTGTTCAACGGCATGCCCTGCGATCCGCCGGTCGTCTTCTTCGGTCCGTCCGGACAGCACAAGGAAGGCGGCCCGAAGGACAGCCTCCGGAATATCGAGGAAACCGGGGAGTTCGTCTGCAACATCGCCACCTGGGAGACCCGCGAGGCGATGAACGCAAGCTCGGCGCTGGTGGCCCGCGATGTCGACGAGTTCGAGCTGTCCGGCCTGACGCCGCTGCCGTCGACGCTGGTGAAGCCGGCCCGGGTCGCGGAAAGCCCGGTGCATTTCGAATGCGTCCACCTGCAGACGGTTCACCTGCCATCGAAACTGGCAGGCGTCAGCGCCCTCGTCATCGGCCAGGTCGTCGGCATCCATATCGACGAGGGCATCCTGACCGACGGCATCGTCGACATGAAGAAGTTCCGCCCGATCGCCCGGCTCGGCTCGAGCGACTATACCGTCGTCGACACTATCTTCTCGATGATCCGGCCGGGCTGAACGCCGGCCCCGCATCTGACCGGCCGGCGGGCGCGGGTCGTCAAGGCTGTGTTTCCGGAACGGCGTCTTTACCCGCGGCCCGCCGCGTTCACAGTATGCGGGCGCCGCCGGGCGCCGTTCGCGATCCTTCATCCGGGGCAGAGACATGTTCTACAAGACCGACGGCCCGCACGGCCTGCCGCACAATCCCTTCAAGGCCGTCATGGTGCCGCGTCCGATCGGCTGGTTCTCGTCGCTCGACGCCGAGGGGAACTGCAACCTGGCGCCCTATTCCTTCTTCAACGCGATGGCTTCCGACCCGCCTGTCGTCGTTTTCGGCCACAGCGGCCGGAGCCGGCACGGCACGCCCAAGGACAGCATGCGCAATATCGAGGAGACGAAGGAATTCGTCTGCAACATCGCCACCTGGGAGACCCGCGAGGCGATGAACGCGAGCGCGGCGATGGTCGAGCGCGACGTCGACGAGTTCGCGCTCGCCGGCCTGACGCCGGTCCCCTCGACCCTGGTCCGGCCGCCGCGCGTCGCCGAGAGCCCGGTGCATTTCGAATGCGTCTACCTGCAGACCGTGCATCTGCCCTCCGACGATCCGGCGAATTTCAACGCCGCCGTGTTCGGCCAGGTCGTCGGCGTGCATATCGACGAGAGCATCCTGACCGACGGCGTTGTCGACATGAAGAAGTTCCGCCCGATCGCCCGCCTCGGCGCGAGCGACTACGCGGTCGTCGATCATGTCTTCGCGATGCGCCGCCCGGCCTGATCGCGCGGACCCGGTCAGCCGGGCCGGGCGACCTCCGTGATCCCGAAGATCCAGCCTTCGCCGGCCATGACGCGCGCCGTATCACGCGCGTCGAGCCAATCCGGGCGGGCGAGGGCGGCGACGAGTTCCGCGGCCGTCATGCCAAGGATCGCATCGCGCTGGGCGGTCACCTGGGCGGCATCGCGGATCTGCAGGTCGAGCGCCCGCCAGGACGAGAGACTCGGCCATATCTCGGTCAGCACCACGCCGTCGAGGCGCGCCGCCCAATCGGTCTCGAACGGCCAGTAGCGGACGCGCGGGCCGAAATCCGGGTGGCGGGCGAGGCGGTCGAGCGCCGGCAGGCCCATCAGCACCTGGCCGCCGACCGAGCCGCGGCCGAGCAGCTGCCATGTCGTCATGACGGGGTGGCCGCGGTCGCGCAGCCGGGCCTCGGCGATCCGCTTCTCGGCGAAGGGGGAGGCGGCGAAGTCGGGTCGTGTCGGCGCCAGCGCATCCTCGGCGCGGGCCGGCGGCACGCCCCAGAAGGGGCCGGGCGCCGGCGAAGGACCGATCTCGCGGTTCAGGCGGGCGGCGACGGCGAAGCGGTTGTTGGCGCCTGATCCCGGATCGTCCGCGATGAGTGCGGCGAGCCGCGCGGCGGCCGCCCGTCCGCCGCCGAGGCCGGAGCCGTCCGGGTAACCGAAGGGAAAATCGAAGCCGGCCAGCACCGGCCCGTCGCAGCCGGCGATCAGTTCCGCGATGCGCGCCTCACACGCCGCGCGGGTACGGAAATACTCGGCCGCCGGCCGGGCGCCCGCACCCGCTCCCGCGTCGGCCCAGGCGAGCCAGCAGCGGTCGGGCGACGGCCGGGGCGGGCCGGGGCTCGCCGCCGCCGACCAGTCGACGACGATCACCCGGGCGAAAAGGGTCACCGTCTCAGCCGGCAAAAAGTTTCTGCAGGGCGTCATGGGCGGTGGCGAAGGGGCGCGCGCCGGTCATGTCGCTGATGGCGGCATAATGCTCGGCGATCGCCTCCGGGCTCGCCGAGGCGACGTCGGGAAAGCGGTGCCCGGTCGCCTCGATCACCTGAACCTTCGCGTAGAAGCCGGCGCCGCATTCGACGATATCGCCGCTCGCCTCGCAGGCCTCCGAGGCGAAATAGGAAACCAGAGCCGCCACGTAGGCCGGATCAAGACGCTTCAGGATCGCCTCGGGGAAGATCGTCTCGCCCATCCGGGTCGCCGCGACCGGGGCGATCGTGTTGACCTTGATGCCGTATTTCGCGCCCTCGATCTTCAGCGCGTTCATCAGGCCGATCAGGCCCATCTTGGCGGCGGCGTAATTCGCCTGGCCGAAATTGCCGTAGAGCCCGGCCGCCGACGTGGTCATGACGATGCGGCCGTATCCCTGTTCCCTCATCAGCGGGAAGGCGGCATGGCTCACGAAGGCCGAGCCGAGCAGGTGGACACGCAGCACCGCCTCGAAATCGGCCGGGTCCATCTTCTGGAAGCTCTTGTCACGCAGGATGCCGGCATTGTTGACGAGGATGTCGAGCCGGCCGAAGGTCTCGACCGCTTTCGCCACGATGGCCGCCGCCTCGGTCGCCTCGGCGACGCTTTCGTAGGCCGCGACCGCCTCGCCGCCGGCCGCCCTGATCTCTTCCACCACGCTGTCGGCGGCCCGGTGGGTCGCGCCGGAACCGTCCAGAGCGCCGCCCGGATCGTTGACGACGACACGGGCGCCGCGTTCGGCCAGCGCCAGTGCATGGGCCCGGCCGAGGCCCTGGCCGGACCCGGTGACGATGGCGACGCGGCCGTCGAGGCGGATGGTCATATGCGCGGCTCCCCTGCTGTCGAACGCTTTCCAACCGTTATGCCCGAGCCCCGGCCCGGGGCCAAGAGGGGCGCTTGACCGCAAGGTGGGCGCGGGCGGAAGATCCGACCGGGGCAAGTAGGCGAGGGAGCCGTGGCGGAAGGAGCGCCGGCAGGGCGGTTCAGCGATCCGGGCCGGCACGCGGCGGCGCTTTGCCGGATCGTTCAGGGTCTCGTCCTTCACGAGCAGCTCGGGCCTCTCCACGGTGTCGCGATCCCGGCGGAGCGCCGGGCCGAGGTCCATATCCGGGCGCTCGACGAGATGCTCGACCGGATGCTGGAACTCGATCCCGCTTCTCTGGACGTCGCCCGCCCGCCGCTGCGGCGACTGGTCGGCAGTTGCCGAGATTACGCGCTCCTGCTGATCGCGATGCTGCGGGCGCAAGGCTGCGAGGCCCGCGCACGTTGCGGCTTCGCGGGCTACTTCGAACCCGGGCGCCATGTCGATCACTGGGTGGCCGAATGGCGGCGGCCCGGCGGGCATCGCTGGACCCGACTCGATGCGGAACTGGACCCGGGCGCGATCGCCGCCTTCGCGATCGATCTCGATCCGCTGGACGTGCCCGTCGACCGTTTCCTCGACGCCGGTACCGCCTGGACGCTGGCGCGCGCCGGGGCCCTCGATCCGGACGGCTTCGGGATTGCCGGGATGTCCGGATACTGGTTCATGACCGGCAATCTGCTTCGCGATCTCGCGGCCCTGAACGGGGTCGAGACGCTGCCCTGGGACTGCTGGGGCGCGATGGCGGCCGATTTCGAGACCCTGGACGCCGCACGGTTGGCCCGGTTCGACCGCCTCGCCGCAATCGTCAGGGGCACGGCGCCGGACCTCGCGGCCTGCCGGGCGGCCTATGCCGAACCGGGGATGCTGGTGCCGGCGACGGTGCGGAACGCCGTGCGTGGCCGGGACGAGGCGATCTAGCCGATCAGCGCCTCGGCGGCGGCGATATTGTTGACATGGCGGTCGCGCATCTCGCGAAGGCCGGCATGGATCGCGTCGTCGGCGATCCGGGGCAGCAGTTCGCCGAGCCGCTTCGCGACCCAGTCCTGGCCGCGGTTGAGGAAGGCGAGGCGTTCGTCCGGGGTCTCGCGGCGGAGCGCCTTCTCGAGGAAACTGCCGGTCGCCTTGCTGGGCTCCGCGCCGAGGCGGCCGACGAAGTCGGTGAGCAGGGCGCAATAGCGCGCCTCGTCGTCGCGCGCCGCCTCGAGCGTCGCCCGCGCCGTCGCCGGCCAGGTGTCGTCCCTGAGCCAGGCGGCGAGCGTGCGTGCCCCGGCGCGCTCGGCCTCCAGCAACTCGTTGAGGGCCACGGCCAGCTCGGCCGGCGGCAGATAGCCCATATAGTCGGGCGGAGCCTCGGCCATCGCGCAGGGCGGCGAGGCGCCCTCGTTCCTGTTGCCGGCTTCCTCGTTGGCCATCGTGTCCTCTCCCGCCTCAGTGCGTCCGTTCGAGGATGACGACCGAGCAGGCCGCTTCCTCGACACCCATGACCCCGCCGCCGTTCTCCTGGATCGCGAAGGTCGGGTCCTTCACCTGGCGGTCGCCGGCCTCGCCGCGAAGCTGGCGAACCATCTCCTCGATCATCGAGAGCCCGGTGGCGCCGACCGGGTGGCCCTTCGAGACCAGCCCGCCCGAGGTGTTGATCGGGATCCGCCCGTCGAGCGCCGTCTCGCCGTCCGCGGCCAGCTTGCCGCCGTCGCCAAAGTCGCAGAAGCCGAGCATCTCCGACTGGTAGACCTCGCAGAACGAGGTCGCGTCATGTACCTCGGCGAGCGACATGTCGGCCGGGGAGAGCCCGGCGAAGTCGTAAGCCTTCCGGGCCGCGACATGGCTGAGCGAGGGCTCGTCAAGGGCCCGGTACTTGCCGCCGGTGAGCACGCTCGCCCGTACCTTCACCGCGCGCGCCTGCGCCTCCTTCGGCAGGTTGGCCAGGAAATCGCCGGAGCAGAGGATGGCGGCGGCCGCCCCGTCGCCGATCGGCGCGCACATCGAGCGCGTCAGCGGCGGGCTGACCGGGCGGTCGCCCAGGACCTGCTCGGCGGTCATCTCGAAGCGGTATTGCGCCTTCGGGTTATTCGCGCCGTTGTTATGGCTCTTGGCCGCGGCGGCGGCGATCTGCGCCTGGGTCGTGCCGTAGGTCTGCATGTGCCAGGCGGCCTGCATGGCGTAGGTGTCCATGAAGATCGTGCGGTCGCCGCCGGGCGCGAAGGGGCGACCGATGGCCTCGCCGACCTCGCGGTAATGGTCCTGCCATTCCTCCGGGTCGAGATTGTCGATGCCGGCCTGGAAACCGGCCTGGATCCTCTCCCAGTCGCCGGCGAAGAAGGTCTTCTCGACGCCGATGGCGAGCGAGCACTGGACCATCCCGGACATGATATCCTTGACCGCGCCGTGGAAGGCCATGGAGGCGGTGGCGCAGGCGCCCTCGACATTGACGATCGGCACGCGCTCGGGGAACAGGCCCTCGCGGACCAGCGGCGTGAAGCAGACCTGGCCGCGGATGCAGGCCTGGTCGGCATTCCACATGCCGCAATTGCCGAACCAGCCGAACTCGATGGCGCTGCCGTCCTCGAGCCCGGAATCCTCGAGCACGCCCAGGTAGGCCTCCCGCGTCAGGTCCTTGAAGCTGCGGCCCGGGTACTTGCCGAACGCGCTGGTGTAGGCGCCGATGACATAGACATCTCGCAGCGTGGCATCGGGCATCGGGGGCATCTCCTCAATCAGTCGGTCGTTTGTTCATTTGCGCCCGAGTCTCGACCTCCGGCGCGCCGAGATCAAGAGGCGGATCAGGGATAAATCGCGGCCCGGAAATCGGCGGCGATCTGCGCCGCCGCCGGCCCCGGCGCGGTTGGCCCTTCGAGCGGCGGTACCGCCGCGCGGATTTGCCCGAGCCTTGCGGCGAGCGCCGGCGGCACCGCCCGTCCGGTCGCGTGGAAGGCCTGGCTGGCGACCAGCGCCAGGGTGGCCAGCGCCGATTCCAGCATCCGCCCGGCCTCGGCCTGGCCGATCCAGGCGAAGCTCGAATTGGTGGCGACGTCGTTCTGGCCGAAGCCGCCGCTTTCCGCGCCCGGCAGGAAGGTCCGCGCCGCCGCCCGCCGGGCCTGCTCGCCATAGCCGACCAGCGCCATCGGCGTGCAGCCGAGATAGGGCAGCGCGCCGTCCCCGGTGCCGAGCTGGTCGGGCAGCAGCGAGATCGCGCCGTCGAGCGTCTTGGCGGCGATCCGGTCGGCCAGCGTGCAGAGATCGGCGTAGGCGGCGGCCAGTTCGTCCATCGCCGGCGCCGCCATCGCGTTGTGATAGCCGCCAGTCGAGGCGATCCGGCCGTTCGGATGCGCCGGATCGGCCTCGTCGCCGGGCGGCAGGTAGACCGGGTTGTCGGTAACGGCCGCAAGCGAGACCCCGGCCGCGCGCCGCGCCTCGGCCTCCGCCCGCCGGGCGCGCGCCAGCAGGCGCGGCAGGATGCGGAACGAGACCGGTGCCTGGTAGGGCCGCCGCCTGTCGGTGCCGCCGGCGATGAGCGCGCGCATCCGGGCGAGCGTCGCCGTCTCGTGCGGATCGCCCCAGAGCGTCCCGAGGGCCTCGTCGAGATGCTCCCGCGGCGCCTGGAAGGCCTCGTAGGCGAGCGCGAAGATTTCCTCGGCGACGGCGAGGCGGCGTTCGGCCAGAAGCACGGAATCGGCGATCAGCGCGCTTGCCATCGGACTGCCGTTGATCAGCGCCAGCGCCTCCTTCTCGGCCAGCGTCACGCGTTCGGCGAGCGGCACGAACAGGTGCGAAAGCGCGAGGATCTCGCCGGCCCCGCCCAGGCCGTCCATGGGCACGAGCGGCAGCGACGGGTCGTCGAGCAGGGCCGCCACGGCCTCGGCGAGCGGCAGGCTGACCGCGGCATGGCCGCCCAGGAAATTGGCGAGCCGGGCGAAGACGATGCCCCGGGTCACCCGCTCCGGCATCGGCGGGCCGAAACTCGCCATGTCCGGATAGGGCGGGCGCTTCGCCTGGGCCTTCCGGCCGGCCTCGTCGAGCCGTATCTTCGCCTGCTGGCCATAGCCCGAGGTGACGCCGTAGACGGTGATGCCGGGCTGCTCGATCAGGCGCAGGAAGGCGGCCCGGGCGGCCGCGATGCGCGCCCCGGCCTCGGCCCCGATCCGCACCGTCGCGCCCTCCCAGGCGACCCGGCGGTAGCGGTCGAGCGTCAGGTCGGCACGGCTTTCGAGCGTGATCACGCGGTCGGTCATCGGGTTCCCCTTTCGGCGCGGTCTTGATACAGCCGCATTTCGACGCGATGTTAGGCGCTCCGGCCCATGACGTCAGCCTCGCGTCAGGCAGCGGTCGGGGACCGAGCGAATATCCGCGCGAAACGGGAGACGATCCATGGCCAGGCTGCTCATTCCGACGCTGCTGACGGCGTCCCTGCTGTGCGGCGGCGCGCTGGCCCAGGAGCCGAACAAGGAGGATCCTTCCGAGCTTGCGCGCGAGGGCATCGAGCGCTTCATGCGTGCGCTCGAGCTGTTCGTCGACCAGATCCCGCTTTACGGCGTACCCTACGTGGACGGCGACGGCAATGTCGTCATCCCGCGCATCGATCGCGACAAGGCCGACGAGGGCGATGACAGGCCGATGCCGGAAGAGAAGAAGAACGAGGGCAAGGTCGAGGAAACCCGTCTCTGACCGGCCGCCTGCCGATCCCGTTCCATGACTGATTTCGGCGTCTATGCCGGCCTGTTCGCGATCGCCTTCCTGGCCGCCACGATCCTTCCGGCGCAGTCGGAGGCCGGCCTCTCGGCGCTGCTGCTCGCGGGCGACCGGCCGGTGCTGCTGCTCGTCGCCGTGGCGAGCGCCGGCAACACGCTGGGCGCCGTGGTCAACTGGCTGCTCGGCCGCTTCATCGAACGCTTTCGTGGCCGTCGCTGGTTCCCGGCCAGTCCCGCGCAGGTCGAGCGCGCGTCCGGCTGGTACCGCCGCTACGGCTACTGGAGCCTGCTGCTGAGCTGGGTGCCGTTCATCGGCGATCCGCTGACCCTGGTCGCCGGCCTGTTGCGGGAGCCGCTCTGGCGCTTCTTGGCACTCGTCACGCTGGCCAAGACCGGCCGCTATGTCGTCGTCGCGATGATCGTCCTGCAGTGGGTCTGAGCCGGCAATTGCATCCGGCCGACATTGCCGTCAACATCCGGAAAAAACACGGCAACGGACCTGACATGACCAAGCGTACCCGCGTTCTTCTCTGGACCGACACGCCCGCCCCCTACCTCGACGCCATCAGCGCGGCCGGGCTGGCGGAGCGGGTAACGGTCGACACCCTTCCCCGAAACGAGACGCCCTCGGCCCAGCGGCACGCGGGCACCGAGGTGCTGGTCGCCTGGCGCTCGCCGCCCGGAATCCTGGCGGAACTGGCCGGGCTGCGATGGGTGCAGGCGATGACCGCCGGGGTCGACAGCTGGCTGCGGCTGCCGGACCTGCGGCCGGGCGTGACGCTGACCTGCGCCCGCGGCACGCATCGCGAATCGATGCCCGAGAACATCCTGGGCGCGCTGTTTCACCTGACCAAGCCCTTCGCCGCGATCGTCGAGGACCAGAAGACCCGCACCTGGACCTCCCGTATCGCGGAATCGCTGAACGGCAGGACCCTCGGTATTCTCGGTCTCGGCGCGATCGGGCAGGACCTCGCCCGGCTCGCGGCCATGCTCGGGATGCGGGTGATCGGCACGAAGCGGGTGCCGGCCGATCTGCCGGGCGTTGCCGAGGTCTATCCGCCGGAGCGAACGGACGCAGTGCTCGCGGACTCGGATTTCGTCCTGCTGCTGCTGCCGGCCACGCCGGCGACCGAGAATTTCATCGACGCCGGCCGGCTCGCGCTGATGAAGCCGACCGCCTGGCTGCTCAATTTCGGGCGCGGCCATCTCGTCGTCGATGACGACCTGATCGCGGCGGTCGAGGGCAGGCGGATCGCCGGGGCGATGCTCGATGTCTTCCGCCAGGAGCCGCTGCCCCGCGAGCATCCGTTCTGGGGCACGCCGGGGATCATCGTGCTGCCCCATGTCGGCGGCATGCATCCGGAGCGGGACAGGACCGTGGCGCGGCTGTTCGTCGACAACCTGCGGCGTTTCCTCGACGGCGAACCGTTGACCGAGATCGTCGATCGCGCGGTCGGCTACTGAGCGTTCCGCCGTTGCCTCGGCCCGACATTGCCGCCAACATTCGGATAGAGCGATCCGTCCCGTCCGGTCATGCTTCGGCCCAGACATCGCGGGAGATGACAGATGGACCAGACAGACAAGCGTTTCGACGCCTTCATGAACCGGGACAAGTCCGCCGACGGCAGTTTCGTCGTGGCGGTCACCTCGACGCATATCTATTGCCGGCCGTCCTGCCCGGCCCGGCGGCCGAAGCCCGAGAATATCCGCTTCTACGATTTGCCCGAGGCGGCCGAGCAGGCCGGCTTCCGGGCCTGCAAGCGCTGTCACCCGCGGGATGCCGCGGCCCAGGATCCGGATGTTCGCCGGGTCCGCCGGGCCTGCGAGGTGATCGCCGCCCGGCTGGCCGGGGGCGAGGGCGGTCCGCCGACGCTCGACGAACTGGCCGAGGCGGTCGGCACCAGTGCCTCGCACCTGCAGCGCCGCTTCCGGAAACTCGTGGGCGTGAGCCCGCGCGACTATGCCGACCAGCTTCGCCTCACGGGCTTCAAGGGCCGGCTGCGCGACGGCGACGATATCGCGGGCGCGCTGTACGAATCCGGCTACGGCTCGCCGAGCCGGGTCTATGAACGGGCCGGCGCGACCATGGGGATGACCCCGGCGACCTATGCCAAGGGCGGCAAGGGCGCCCGCATGGGCTACGCGATCGCCGCCTCGCCGCTCGGCCGAGTGCTGGTCGCCGGCACCGTGACCGGCGTCTCGGCGATCTACCTGGGCGACGACGAGGCCTTCCTGGCGGCCGAACTCAGGGCCGAGTATCCGCTCGCCGAGATCGTCCGGGACGAGGCCGCGCTGGGGCCGCTGGTCGCCGTCGTATTGCGCTACCTGGAGGGCGATCTGCCCCACCCCGAGTTGCCGCTCGACGTCCAGGGCACCGCCTTCCAGCGCCGGGTCTGGCAGGAGCTGATGGCGATTCCGGCCGGCGAGACGGCGACCTACAAGGATCTCGCCGTCCGCATGGGCCAGCCGAAGGCGGCGCGCGCCGTCGGCCGGGCCTGCGCCACCAACCCGGTGTCGCTTGCCATTCCCTGTCACCGGGCGATCGGCACCGACGGCGCCCTGCACGGCTATCGCTGGGGTCTCGACCGCAAGCAGGCGATCCTCGCCCGCGAGCGCGCCCGTCGCGGCAAGGCGGTGGCGGCGGCCTAACTCGCGTCGGCGAGCGCGGCCCGGCGCTCTTCCATCCGGGCCGCCCGCTCGGCCTGCCGCGCCAGGTATTGGGCGCGGCGTTCGGCCATCCGCGCGAGATTGGCCTGGCGCCGTTCCTCGGCCGCCCGGCGGCGTTCGTCCTGCCACAGCGCGAAGACCCGCTTGCGATAGGGTACCGCATGTTCGCGGGTCGTCGAATGGTAATGCGCGACCGCCATCCCCCAGGACCGCCGGCTCTTGTAGAGCTCGTGCAGGAAGCGGGCGGCATAGTCGGCGTTGGCCGACGGATCGAAGGCGGTTTCGAGGTCGTCGAACGCGTCCGGGTGATATTTCAGGTTCACCTGCATGCAGCCGACGTCGATATTCCGGACCCCCTTGGCGGCGAGTGCCTCGACCTCGGCGATCGCCTCCGCCTTGCTATCGTAGTAACGGCCTCGGCCCTCGGCATAGACGGTCCAGGGCCAGGCAATTCTTGCCTGCCGGTCGGCATCCCAGCGTCCCGATTCGGCGAGCGCGACGGCGGCCAGGAGCTGTGGCGGCAGGCGATGGGTCTTCTCGGCGTTTTCCGCCATCGCGGCGCAGACTCCGGGGGCTGGCGGCGCTTCTGCGGGCAGGCCGGACGCCGCCGCGGCGGCCCCCGACAGGGCAAGCGGGAGGACGAAAAGGCGAATCAGGCGGGCGATGCGTACAATCATGCGAATATTGAAAGCAAGCGGCGTGCCATTCGCGGGCGGCCCGATTGCCGCCATAAGAGGCAGAGTGATTGCCTATTGTGCAATGCAACAGAAATCGATTGCCAAAAACTTTCAGAGACGGGGGCCAATGCATCTATCGGCTGTCCCGTGCGGCGAAAAAACGTCTGAATCCAACGTTCTCTCAAAAAAATTCCGATTTGGTATTGGCAATCGGTGGCGTGGATGTCAGATTGTGCATCGCGGCATTGGCGCGCCCGCGTTGGTGCCGCAGCCCTTAATCGGGCGTTTCCTCCCTTGACTTGGGCTGCTTCCCGAAACGGAAGCAGCCCCTTTTTTTTGCCTGCCCGGAAGGGTGTGCCGGGTCACACGGGGTCGGGCGGCCGGTCGGCGCCGGCGCCGAGGGCGCGCTGCATCAGCACCACGTCCAGCCAGCGGCCGAACTTGAAGCCGACGGACTCGAGGGTGCCCAGGTGGCGGAACCCGGCGCGACGGTGCAATTCGATCGAGCCGGTGTTGCCGGCATCGCCGATCACCGCGATCATCTGCCGGCGGCCGCCCGCCGTCGCCTCGGCGATCAGGCGGTCAAGCAGCAGCCGGCCGACACCCCGGCCGCGATGGCCGGCCTCGATATAGATGCTGTCCTCGACCGTGTGGCGATAGGCCGGGCGCGGACGGTAGAGCCCGGCATAGGCATAGCCGGCGATCGCCCCGCCGGAACGGGCTTCGGCGACGATCCAGGGCAGGCCCTCGGCCTGCACCGTCCGGAGGCGCCTTTCCATCTCCGCCGCGTCGGGCGGGACGAGCTCGAAGGAGGACGATCCGTGGAGCACCGCGTCGGCATAGATCCGGGTGATCGCCGGGAGGTCGGCGACGGTCGCGGCGCGCAGTCCGTACGCGGTCGGGTTTGCGGCGGTCATCGTGGGCGCAGGGCTCAGGGCAGCAGCAGGGAATGGGACATGGCGCCCAGCCGCTCGATCAGCCGGGTCATGTCGGCGGCCAGGCGCCCGAGCGCCGGGAGCCGCTCGATCCGCTCCTCATCCATGTAGAGGGCGCGGTTGATCTCGATCTGCAGCGCGTGATAGCCGCGCTCCGGCTGGCCGTAGCGAACCGTCGTATGGCCGCCGGCATAGGGCGCGTTGCGGGCGACCCGGTAGCCGAGATCGGTGAGCGCACGCGCCGCGTGGTCGGTCAGCGCCGGCGCGCAGGCGGTGCCGTATCGGTCGCCGAGCACGATGTCGGCGCGGCGGTCGCCGTCGTCCTGGTCCATCGGCCCGCCGATCGACGGCATCGAATGGCAATCGACCACGACGGCGAAACCGAAGCGGGCGCGGGTATCGGAAAGCAGACGGGCCAGCGCCCGGTGATAGGGGTTGTAGCAGTCGCGGACCCGTCGCTCGGCCTCGGCGAAAGACAGCTTACGGGCATAGATCTCGCAACCGTTGGCGACGACCCGGGCAAGCGTGCCGAGGCCGCCGGCGACGCGCACGCTGGTCGTGTTGACGAAATCCGGCAGGGGCTCGGCGAACATCGCCGGGTCGAGCTCGTAGGGTTCCCGGTTCGGGTCGCAATAGGCGCGCGGGAACAGCGCCTTCAGGAGCGGCGCGCCGCATTCGGGCGCGGCGGCGAAGACCTCGTCGATGAAGCTGTCTTCGGAACGCCGGATGGTCACCGGATCGAGCCGGGAGGCGGCGAGGAAGGTCTCGGAATAATCGCGCCCGCTATGCGGCGAGGCATAGACGAAGGGCAGGTTCTGAACCGCCGGCGCCTCGATCGCGATGCGCGACGGGGCAGCCTCGCTGTCCGCAATTCGCCGGGTCGCGTCGTCCGGAACGCGATCGATAAGGGGGACGGGCATCGGCGCGGAGTTCCTCAAACTGGCAAGACTGGTCGTTGGCGATCTGTCCGGATCGTGCGGCCGAACGGACAGCGCGGCCCGCCCGATCGCCGGACATCATAACATGGCCCCGGTCCCCTGACAGTGACAAGGGGGAACGAAAGTGCTATCCGCGTTGGCGTCTTCGGGCATCTTCACGGGCGTATGCGGCGGACCGGCCCGGCGTTGAGGGATTGCGGGTGATGAGCAGGATTCTGCTGGCGGAAGACGACGACAGCATGCGGCTGTTCCTGGCACGCGAGCTCGAACGCGCCGGCCACGAGGTGACCGCCGTCGCCGATGGCGTCGATGCCCTGCCGATGCTCGGCCCGGGCCGCTTCGACGTCCTGGTCAGCGACCTGGTGATGCCGGAGGTGGACGGCCTGGCACTTGCCCAGCGGGCAACCGCGGCCGACCCGCTGCTCAAGGTGATTTTCATCACCGGCTTCTCCGGCGTCGCGCTGAAGGCGAGCGAGAGCATGCGCGGCATTCCGGTGCTTTCCAAGCCGTTCCACCTGAAGACCCTGGTCGAGGCGGTCGGCGAGGCGCTCGCCAGCGAGCAGCCGCCGCTCCGCCCGACCCGCTGACGGAATGCCGATTGGGCGCTTGCCAAGCCGGAACGGGATGGATATATACCGGTTTCGATTTCGATGGGCGCATAGCTCAGCTGGTTAGAGCGCCGTCTTGACATGGCGGAGGTCCGTGGTTCGAGTCCACGTGCGCCCACCATCGAAACGCCCCCCGAACATTCCGCGACATTCCGCATTCTCCGTTCAGCGGTCGAGGCTGACCGTGACCGTCGGGCTGTCCGCGTCGGCGATCGCGTGCGCGGTGCGGGCGCCGCAATGGCGGGAGAGCGATTCGGCGAGATCGGCGACCGCGTCCTCAAGCGGGGCCGGGGCCATCGCCTGCACGGTCAGGACCACGAGCCGGCTGTCCGGCGAAACCGCGCTGCGCGCGTCCTGGTACCAGTTCCAGCGCCGGCACAGGATCTTCGCCGCGTCCGCATAGACCACTTCGCCGTCCTTCGGCGGATCTTCCGTTTCGCCGTCGCCGCCGAGCGGGCGGAAACTGTCGCCTGGCCGGGCGTAGCGGAAGGCGAGTTGGCCATCCAGCCGGTCGGCATCGTCGGCGCCGAGCGGCATCAGGTGGCGGAGCGAGACCGCGTTGTAGCAATCGACGAGGGAATTGATGCGCGGCAGGCCGCGCCCCGCCTGCACCGAGCGCAGCAGCCGCTCGACCGAGCAGCGATAGCTGGTCTTGCGGATGCCGAAGCCCTTGTAGGCCTCGCGCCAGGCGGCGATGCGGGGCTCCGCCGAGACCGGGCCGGTTGGCGCCGCCGCCTCGGCTTCGGCGATCTCCGCGGCCAGCGCGGCGCTCCGTTCCGGGGCGATGGCAAGCCCGCCGGCCAGCACCAGGGCGATCCGGGTTTCCGGGAAACGCGGCACTATGTCCGCGATGGTCAGGGTCTGTTCGGTCATTCTCGCTTCCCCGGAATGTGGTGTCGGGGCCGGTATAGAAAGCCCGTCCCGAAAAAGCGAGGGCCGGTCGCCGGTTACACGGATGCGGCGGACGCCGGACGGGTTCGCGCTGCGGTCGGCGGGGGCGGCGCCTGCTGGCTCAGCCAGACGCTGGCGAACACGACCGCCATGCCGGCGAGCTGCGCCGGACCGAGCGACTGGCCGAGTATGGACCAGCCGAGCAGAACCGCGGTGAGCGGGCTCAGGAAGCCGAGCGGGGCGACGGTCGCGGGCTCGAGCCGGGAGATCCCGCGGAACCAGAGGATATAGGTGAGCGCGGCGCCGACCAGGCAGAGCCAGGCCATGCCGGCGGCATTGGCCAGCGTCGGCGCCGGCAGCGGCGGTTCCAGCCAGAGCGCGATCGGTAGCAGCATGATGCCGCCCGCGGTCAGTTGCCAGGCGGTGACGGTGAGCGGCGAGACCGGTGGCTGCCAGCGCCGGCTCAGCACCGTGCCGCCGGCCATCGAGAGCGCGCCGGCCAGCCCGGCGGCGATGCCGACCGGGTCGAGCGCCGCCGCTGGCGTGAGGATCAGCAGCGCCACGCCGCCGATCCCGGCGAGTGCCGCCGCGACCGCCCGGGCACGGACCGGCGAGCCGAGCAGGACGCGGGCGAGCAGGACCACGACAAGCGGCTGGATCGCGCCGACCGTGGCCGCGACGCCGCCCGGCAGCCGGTAGGCCGCCTCGAACAGCATCCACCAGAAGAAGGTGAAATTGAGCAGCCCGAGGACGACGACCCGGGCCCACCAGATCCCGCCGGGCAACTGCCGGACGAGGAGCAGCAGCAGGAGCCCGGCCGGCAGCGCGCGCAGCAGCGAGACGGTAAGCGGGTAACCGGCCGGCAGCAGTTCGGTGGTCACCAGGTAGCTGCTGCCCCAGATCGCCGGGGCGATCGCCGTCAGCATGAGGTCGGTCTTGCGGGTCATGGGCGGCCTCTCGATATTATCTTGATGTCAAGATAAGTGAAATTATCTTGACGTCAAGATATCATCCCGCGATTCTCGCCGGATGGATCGCGTCGACGACATCATCGCCCAGTGGAACCGGGAACGGCCCGACCTCGACGTCGCGCCGATGGCCCTGATCGGCCGCATCCGGCGGCTTTCCGCCCACCTCGGCCGGGAGATGGCGGACACCCAGGCGAAATTCGGCCTGACGCCGGCGAGCTTCGACGTGCTGGCGACGCTCAGGCGCTCAGGCCCGCCCTACAGCCTCTCGCCGGGCGAACTGCTGGCGACGATGATGATCACCTCGGGAACGATGACCCACCGGATCGACCAGCTGGCGAAGGCCGGGCTGGTCGCCCGCGCGGTCAACCCGGACGACCGGCGGAGCGTCCGCATCACCCTGACCGAGCAGGGGTTCGCGACCATCGAGGCGGCGGTCACCGAGCATGTGGCGACCCAGGCCCGCCTGACCGCCGCGCTCGGCGCCGACGAAGCCGCCGCGCTCAACGCCCTCCTGAGCCGCTACCTCACGACCTTCGAGGGTCCGCGCTAGGCAGTCTTGCGACCGCCGCCCGATTGTCGCGCTCCGGCGATCCGCGCTATAGAGAGGCCAAGGCCGAACGGCTTCGGGAAACGGGCAGGGAACGGGCACAGGCGATGACGGCGACGAGGACGACGACGGCGGACCGGCAGTTCATTTCTCCGCCCGGCGAGACGCTGGAGCACAATGTGCCGCGCATGATGGCCGAGGCGGCGCGACGCCTGGGACCGGCCCCGGCGATCGTCTTCGAGGGCGCGGAGACGAGCTGGCGCGATTTCGACGAGCGCGTGAGCCGGGTCGCCAACGGCCTGATCGCCCTCGGTCTCGAACGGAACGACAAGGTCGCGATCCTCGCCGGCAGCACGCCGGAGGCGGTGACGACCTATTTCGGCGCGGTTCGCGCAGGCGCCTGCGCGGTGCCGCTGTCGGCCATGGCGACGCCGGAACAGCTCGCCCGCATGATCGACGATTGCGACGCCCGGGTGCTCTTCCTGTCGGCCGGGATGCGGCCGCTGGTAGAGGCGGCGCTGGCCGGCTTCGGCAAGATCCGTCCCGGCGGACTGATCGCCTACGATTTCGAGGCCGCCGGCTGGACCGGCTTCGAGGCCTGGCTGGCTGCCCAGGAGACCGGCGACCCCGATCTCGATCATCGCCCGGGCGACGACTTCAACCTGATCTATTCATCGGGGACGACCGGCGTGCCGAAGGGCATCGTGCAGAACCACGGCATGCGAAACTTTCACGTCCAGCGGATGACCAAGGCCGGGATCGCCGCCGGCAACGTCACCCTGGTCTCGACGCCGCTCTATTCCAACACGACCCTGGTGGCGATGATCCCGGCGCTGGCGCAGGGCGGAACCGTGGTGCTGATGCGCAAGTTCAACGCCCACGAGTTTCTCGTGCTCGCCGAGAAGCACCGGGTCAGCCACGCGATGCTGGTGCCGGTACAGTATCAGCGGATCCTCGCCGAGCCGTATTTCGACCGCTACGACCTGTCCGCCTTCCAGCTCAAGCTGTCGACCAGCGCGCCGCTCCGCGCCGCGGTCAAGCGCGATATCCTCGATCGCTGGCCGGGCCGCCTGGTCGAGGTCTATGGCCTGACCGAGGGCGGCGGCTCGACGGTCCTCGATGCGAGCGCCTTTCCCGACAAGCTCGCCTCGGTCGGCCGCCCGGCGGAAGGCGCCGAGATCCACGTCATCGACGAGGCCGGCAACATTCTCCCGGCCGGCGAGATCGGCGAGGTGGTCGGCCGTTCGTTCGGCTTCATGACCGGCTATTACAAGCGCCCGGACCTGACCGACGCGATCGTCTGGCGCGACGCGGCGGGCCGGCCGTTCCTGCGCACCGGCGACATGGGCCGCTTCGACGAGGACGGCTTCCTGTTCCTGCTCGACCGCATCAAGGACATGATCATTTCCGGCGGCTTCAATGTCTACGCGGCCGACCTGGAAAGCGTCCTCGAACAGCACGACGCCGTTGCCGACGTGGCGGTGATCGGCATTCCCGACGAGCGCTGGGGCGAGACCCCGCTGGCGCTGGTGGTGCGGAAGCCGGGATCGACGATCGGCGCCGAGGAACTGCGCGCCTGGGCCAACGAACGGCTCGGCAAGGCACAGCGCGTCGGCCGCCTCGAGTTCCGTGACGACCTGCCGCGCTCGACCATCGGCAAGATCCTGAAGCGCGAGCTGCGCCAGCAATACCTAGCCGCGGCGGGCTAGGCTTTCCGCCTTCAGTCCTCGGGCGCGTCCGGCCCGGTCCCCAGCCGTGCTTCCGAGCTGGCCTTGGCGGCGAGGTGGGCGGCCCAGCCCTGGGCCTCGATGAAGACGCGGGAGACCTGCGGGAACTCCGCATGTATACGGGCTTCGAGCCGGCTGACTGCCGCTTCCACCTGCTCGGCGCTGAGATCCGGGGAGAAGCCGATGCTGATATTGAGCAGCACGTCCTGGGGTCCGAGATGCATGGTCAGCAACTCGTTGGCTTTCAGGATCTCCGGTTCGGCAAGGACGACGCGGCGTATCTCCTCGAGGACCTCCGGGTGGGTCGCCTCGCCGATCAGCAGCCCCTTGCTTTCATAGGCGAGCAGGATCGCGGTCATCGCGAGGATCGCCGCGATGACGAGCGAGGCGATGGCGTCGGCCTCGACGATGCCGAGATACTCGCCGGCCGCGACGCCCGCGAAGGCGACCATCAGGCCCAGCATCGCGGCGGTATCCTCGAACAGCACGGTGAAGATGGTCGGATCCTTCGACCGGCGCACCGCTTCGAGCAGGCCGCGGTCGCCCTGTTCCTTGCGGAAGGCGACGAAGGCGACATACCAGGCCGCGCCCTCGAACAGCATCGCCGCGCCGAGCACGAGGTAGTTGACGTAGGCATTGGCAATCGGATGGGGGTTGAGCAGCTTGTTGACGCCCTCGTAGGCGGCAACGCCGGCGCCGACGGCGAAGACCAGGATCGCCACCACGAAGGTCCAGAAATAGAGCTCCATGCCGTAGCCGAACGGATGCCGGCTGTCGGCCGGCTTGCTGGCCCGTTTCATGCCGTGGAGCAGGAGCATCTGGTTGCCGGTATCGACGACCGAATGGATCCCTTCCGACATCATCGCGGCGCTGCCGGTGAAGGCGGCGGCGGCGAACTTCATGATCGCGATCAGTCCGTTCCCGATGAGGGCCGCGTAGATCACTTTCTTCGAGGAATGGCCTGCCATGGAATCTCCTGCACTGTCCGTGCGTTTCCGTTGCGTCGTCCGGCGTCTCGCTCAGCCCGTGCGGCCGGTGATGAACCGCCGGAGCTGGATCTGCAGCACCCCGACCAGCACCAGGATCCCGCCGACGAGCTGCAGCCAGCTCGGCTGGAAGCCGAGCGCGGTCGCGATCAGCACGGCGATGATCGGCACCAGGTTGAGATAGAGGGCGGCCACCGCGACCGTGAACTGGCGGGCGCCGATATGCCATAGGACGATGGCGATGCCGCCGCCGCCGATGCCGATCCACAGCAGGAGCGCGATGTCGGGGAGTGTCACCGGTTCGGCCGGCAGATGGGCGAGGCCGAGCAGCCAGGCGATGCCGAACACGAAGGCGAGGCAGAAACTCGCCGTTGCCGAGGTGAGCGTGGTGACACTGAGCTGGCTCCAGCCCGGCAGCCAGATCTGGCACCTGATCGTGTACCAGGTCCAGCAGGTCATCGCCAGGATCAGCAGGATCTCGCCGCCCTGCAGGTCCGGCAGGCGGCCGGCGTTGTTCGGATTGCCGATGGCGACGACGATGCCGCCGCCGACGGCGAGCAGAAGGCCGAGCTTGAAGCCCGGCTCGAACGGCGTCCGGAACGAGAGGCGGGCCATGATCGCGGCGATGACCGGACCGCCGGTCAGGATGATCGCCGCCGTTACCGGGTCGGAGAACAGGATGCCGAAGGTGAAGAAGGTCGAGAAGGCGGCCATCGCGGCGCCGAGCGCCATCAGCCGCCCCCAGGGGGCGCCCCGAACGGTCAGGCCGCGCTCGATCGTCGCCTGCAGGATGACGAGGGCGAGCAGGGCGGCGCAGTAACGCAGGATCGACAGCAGGAACGGGTTGAAGACGTCGAGCAGAAGCGCTGTCACCGGCACCATCGATCCCCACATGACCGTGGTGACCAGAAGGCCGCCGAAGGCGCCCCAATGTCCGCTGCGCGAGGTGCCGCCGAGCGCGGTTTCCTGGCTCATGTCGTTCCCGTACTCGCTTTCTCGTCTCTTGCCGCGGGCAAACCCGGCATCCTGTCCGCCTCTTGATCCTGTCGTGATGGTGGGTCTCGCGTCCGCCAACTGTCGTCAAGGTCGCACAGAACCGGAACGCTTAGGAATAGATTAACGGTATCGCCCGATAATGACGCTCGTATCAATCGGTGACCGGACGGTCGTCCGCGCGTCATCCATCAGTCCAGTCGAGGTCTTGTCCGGTCCAATGCTTTCAGTACTGTCGAAATCGGGAAAAACGGCCGACGGCGTCCCGCGCAAGCGCGCGCGTCCACCGCTCGGCAAGCGTCTGCGCGCCTGGTGGGAAGGTTACGATCTCGACGAGGATGACGCTGGCGGGGATGACGATGCCGGCCCGTTCGACGCCGAGGGCGGCGACGATGCCGAGGAACGCCGGGCCGCCGGCTGGGCGCCGTCGCGGCTCGAGGCATTGCAGACGCTGTTCGGCGAGGGCATGGCCCAGTGCTGCGACGAGGAGGCGATGGAGCGGCTGACCACCCCGCTCGGCCTCGACGAGACCTCGCGGGTCTGCGAGATCGGCGCCGGTCTCGGCGGTTACGCCCGCTATATCGTCAAGGAAACCCAGGCCTGGGTCACCGGCTACGAGGAAACCCCGGAGCTGGCCGCCGCCGGGCATCAGCTTTCGGTCGATGCCGGCCTCGGCACCCGGGCGGCGATCGAGCCGGTCGATTTCTCGGCGTTCGAGCCGAAGCAAAAGTCGGTCGACGCGGTCGTTTCCCAGGACGCGATCTTCACGATGGCCGACAAGAAGGCCGTTTTCTCAGCGATCAGCGGGATCCTGAAGCCCGGCGGGCAGGTCATGATCACCGACTACCTGCTTTCCGAGAACGTCGTCGGCGACAGCGCGGTGGCCGAATGGGCGGCGCGCGAGCCGAAGCCGGTTCACCTGATCACCCTGAAGCAGTATCGCGAGCTCCTGTTCGGCATCGATCTCAATGTCCGCGTCTGCGAGGAGATCACCGACGACTACAAGGAATGGATCACCGCGGCCTTCGCCGATTTCGCCGCCCGCCTGACCGGCACGGAGATTTCAAGCGAACTGCGGAACTGGGTGCTCGAGGAAACCGAGCACTGGCTGACGCGGCTCCGGCTGATGGACGAGGGCAAGCTCCGGGTCTATCGCTTCTACGGCGCGATGCCGGCGGAATGATCGGCGCGCTAGACGGTTGACAGGACCGTCCCGTCCGCATAATTTCCGCGCTCCGAATTCACTATTGGTCACCTGAGGAAGGTACCCGGTCATGAAGGTCGTCAGTTCGCTCAAGTCGCTGAAGAAGCGCCATCGCGATTGCCGCGTTGTCCGTCGCAAGGGCCGCGTCTACGTCATCTGCAAGTCCAATCCCCGCTTCAAGGCCCGCCAGGGCTGAACGGGGACGGGCGCCGCGGGTTTCGCGGCGCTGGACGGCAAAACCGCGCCGGGTGATCGGGCGCGGTTTTTTGTCGTCCGGAATCCGACCCGGAGAGGCCCGGATTCTCCCGCGATGCGGTACGGGCGCGTCGGCGAGACCGGTCGTTCGCCTTTCCGCCATGGCAGCCTCGTCCTATAGTCACCGCAACGATCGACCGTAGTGGCCGGGCCCGGGCATTCCGGGTCCGCGGAGGACCTGACAATGCTGATGCCGGCGCCGGAAGAGGGCACGCTTGCGAAACGGGGCGCGCTGGTCGACGCGCTTCGCGCGATCGTGCCGGGCGAAGGCGTGATCGATGACCCGGCCGCGCTGCGCGCCTTCGAAAGCGACGGCCTCACCGCCTACCGCCAGCCGCCGATGATCGCCGTGCTGCCGAGCACGGTCGAGCAGGTCTCGGCGGTGCTGGCGCTCTGTCACCGGGAAGGCGTCAAGGTGGTTCCGCGCGGTGCCGGCACCTCGCTCTCCGGTGGCGCCCTTCCGCTCGCCGACGGGGTCCTGCTCGGGCTCGGAAAATTCAATCGCGTGCTCGAGATCGACTACGGGAACCGTGCCGTCGTGGTCCAGCCGGGCGTCACCAACCTTGCCGTGACCGGCGCGGTGGCCGCCGAGGGCTTCTACTACGCGCCGGATCCGTCGAGCCAGATCGCCTGCACGATCGGCGGCAACGTGGCGGAGAATTCCGGCGGCGTGCACTGCCTGAAATACGGGCTGACGACGAACAACATCCTCGGCCTGCAGATGGTGCTGATGGACGGCACCGTGCTGCGCCTTGGCGGCCGTCACCTCGATCCCGGCGGCTACGACCTGGTCGGGCTGATGACCGGGTCGGAGGGACTGCTCGGCGTCATCACCGAGGTCACGGTCCGCATCCTGCGCCGCCCGGAGAGCCAGCGGGCGCTGCTCGTCGGCTTCCCGGATTCCGAATCGGCCGGCGATTGCGTCGCCCGCATCATCGGCGCCGGGATCATCCCGGCCGGCATGGAGATGATGGACCGCTATGCGATCCAAGCGGCGGAGGCCTTCGTCGAGGCCGGCTACCCGCTCGATGTCGAGGCCCTGCTGATCATCGAGCTCGACGGCCCGACGGTCGAGGTCGATTACCTGGTCGACCGGATCGGCGCGCTCTGCCGCGAGGCCGGCGCGGTCTCGCTCCGGGCCAGCGAGAACGAGGCCGAGCGTGAACGGTTCTGGGCCGGACGCAAGGCGGCCTTCCCGGCGGTCGGGCGGATCTCGCCGGACTATTACTGCATGGACGGGACCATTCCGCGCCACAAGCTGCCGGTCGTGCTGACCCGGATGGCGGCGATGTCGCAGCGCTACGGGCTTCGTGTCGCCAATGTCTTCCATGCCGGCGACGGCAACCTGCATCCGTTGATCCTCTACGACGCCAACCAACCGGGCGAACTCGAGCGGGCCGAGGAATTCGGCGCCGAGATCCTCAAGCTCTGCGTCGAGGTCGGCGGGGTGCTGACCGGCGAACATGGCGTCGGCGTCGAGAAACGCGACCTGATGGGCGAGATGTTCACCGAGATCGACCTGAACCAGCAGCAGCGCGTCAAATGCGCCTTCGACCCCGAGGGCCGGCTCAACCCGGGCAAGGTCTTCCCGGTGCTGCACCGCTGCGCCGAACTCGGCCGCGTTCATGTCCGCAAGGGCGAGACGCGCTTCCCCGACATCCCGCGCTTCTGATGACCGCGACCTTCCAGCCCGACAGCCCCGAACAGGTGGTGGAGGCGGTCACCTGGGCGCTGTCCTCCGGCACGCCGCTTTCGGTCGCGGGTCGGGGCAGCAAGGCTGCCTTCGGCCGTCCGGTCGCGGCGGCGCAGGGCCTGTCGCTGGCCGGGCTCACCGGGATCACGCTCTACGAACCCGAGGAGCTAGTCATGCAGGCGGGGCCCGGCACCGGGCTCGCGGAAATCGAGGCGGCGCTGGCCGAGAAGGGCCAGGAGCTGGCCTTCGAGCCGGCCGATCTCGGCCCGCTGCTCGGCGGTCCGGCGGCGGCCGGGTCGATCGGCGGCGCCGTGGCCTGCAACCTCGCCGGCCCGCGCCGGGTCAAGGCGGGCGCGGCGCGCGACCACCTGCTCGGCTTCGCGGCGGTGTCCGGACGCGGCGAGCTGTTCCATTCCGGCGGCCGGGTCGTGAAGAACGTCACCGGCTACGATCTCTGCAAGCTTCTCGCCGGCAGCTTCGGAACCCTGGGCGTGATGACGACGCTGACCTTCAAGGTGCTGCCGCGGGCCGAGAAGACCCGCACGCTGCTCGCCTACGGGCTCGAGGCGGAAGCGGCGACGGCGCTGCTCTGTGCCGCCGCCGGCTCGCCGCACGAGGTCTCCGGGCTGGCCCATCTGCCGGCCGCTGTCGCCGCCCGCTCGGCGGTCGGCCGGGTCGCCGATGCCGGGCGGCCGGTCACCGCCATCCGGATCGAGGGGCCGGGCGCGTCGGTCGAGTACCGGCTTCGGGCGCTGGCCGCGCTGGCCGGCGCGACGGCGGCCGAGACCGAGGAACTGCACAGCCACAACAGTCGCACGCTGTGGCGCGAGATCCGCGACGTCGGCCTGTTCGGCGCGCTCGGCGACCGAGTCGTCTGGCGGCTTTCGGTGGCGCCGACCGCCGGTCCGGCGACGGCCGCCGCGGTTCTCGCGCAGCTTCCCGGCGAGGCTTTCCTCGACTGGAGCGGCGGGCTGGTCTGGCTCGCCCTCGACGGCGGCGACGATGCCGGCGCGGCGGTCGTGCGGGCGGCACTTCCGGGGTCGGGCGGCCACGCGACGCTGGTCCGCGCGCCCGAGGCAGTTCGCGGCCGCGTCCCCGTGTTCCAGCCGCTGGCGCCGGCGCTGGCGGCGCTCAGCGCCCGGGTCAAGGCGAGCTTCGATCCGGAAGGCCTGCTCAACCCAGGCCGCATGTACGAGGGGATCTGAGGTGCAGACCGCGTTCACGCCCGAGCAGTTGCAGGATCCCGAGGTCGCGCGCTCGAACGAGGTGCTGCGGAGCTGCGTCCATTGCGGCTTCTGCACCGCGACCTGCCCGACCTATGTCGAACTCGGCGACGAACGCGACAGCCCGCGCGGGCGGATCTACCTGATCAAGGAAATGCTCGAAAAGGGCGGCGCCCCCGACCCGGCGGTGGTCACCCATGTCGACCGCTGCCTGTCCTGCCTGTCCTGCATGACGACCTGTCCGTCGGGCGTGCATTACATGCATCTGGTCGATCATGCGCGGAACCATATCGCCGCCCATCACGAGCGGCCGGCACCGGACCGTCTCGTCCGTCGCCTGCTCGGCTTCGTCCTGCCGCGCCCCGGCCTGTTCCGGCTGGCGCTGATCGGCGGCCTGCTGGCGCGGCCGTTCCGGGCCATCCTGCCGGGCCGGCTCGGCGCCATGCTGAAGCTTGCGCCTGCACGCCTGCCCGGGCGCTCGCCGCTCGAGGGCGCGCGCGTCCATCGGGCGGAAGGGACCCGGCGGAAACGGGTCGCGCTCCTGCAGGGCTGCGCCCAGGTGGCGCTGGCGCCGGAGATCAACGAGGCGACGATCCGCCTCTTGACCCGCCACGGCGTCGAGGTCGTGGTCGCCGAGGGGGCCAGCTGCTGCGGCGCGCTCAACCATCACATGGGCCAGCATGATGCGGCGCTCGCCCTGGTGAAGGGCAATGTCGCGGCCTGGACCCGGGAACTCGACGGCGAGGGGCTCGACGCCATCGTCATCAATGCCTCGGGCTGCGGCACCACGGTCAAGGACTATGGCCACATGCTGCGGAACGACCGCGACTGGGCGGCGCGGGCGGCGGCGGTGAGCGCGCTCACCCGCGATATCAGCGAACTGCTGGAAGCGATCGACCTGCCGGCCGGCGCCCCGCCCGAGCCGCTGGCGGTCGCCTATCATGCCGCCTGCTCGCTGCAGCACGGCCAGCGCGTTCGCCATGCCCCGAAGCTCCTGCTCGCGCGCGCCGGCTTCGAGGTGCGCGAGATCGGCGAGGCCCATCTCTGCTGCGGCTCGGCTGGGACCTACAACCTGCTGCAGCCGGCGATGGCCGAGCGCCTGGCGGCCCGCAAGGTCGGCCATATCGAGGCGGTCCGCCCGGACGTCGTGGCGACCGGCAATATCGGCTGCCTGATGCAGATCGGCGGCCGCACCGCCGTTCCGGTCGTTCACACGGTCGAACTGCTCGACTGGGCGACCGGCGGGCCGAAACCCCGGGCGCTCATGCGCTGATGCCGATGCGCGGATCCGGCCGCCGCTCGCGCATCCGTGTTGGCCCGGCTCTTGGCGGCGCGGCGATCGCGCCCTATCCTTGAATCATGGGACGGGTCCTGATTGCCTTCCTCGTCTCGCTCGGCCTCGCCACGGTCTCGACGGCGGCGCTGGCCCGGCAGGACGACAGCCGGCTCGATATACTCTTCGGGCAGCTTCAGCACGCGCCAAGCCCGCAGCTTGCCCATCTCCTGGAACTGCAGATCTGGTCGATCTGGACCGAGAGCCGGAGCGACACCATCGACCTGCTGATGCAGAGCGGCTCGCTGGCGCTCCAGCGCCAGCAGTTCGACAAGGCGCTCGACGCCTTCAACCACGTGATCGAGATCGACCCGGAGTTTGCCGAGGCCTGGAACAAGCGGGCGACGCTGCATTACATGACCGGCGCCTACCCGGAATCGATCGCCGACATCAAGCGCACGCTGGCCCTGGAGCCGCGTCATTTCGGGGCGCTGTCCGGGCTCGGGCTGATCTACGACGCGATGGAGGAGCGCGAGCAGGCGCTCGATGCCTATCGCCGTGCACTCGAGGTCAATCCCCATCTCGGCCATGCCAAATCCCGGGTCGAGGAACTCATCGACGAGGTCGAGGGCCGGGGAATCTAGGGCGCGCCGTCCGGCGGGTCAGCCGGTGACCTGGGCAATGCGCAGGATGTTCGTCGCGCCGGGGGTGCCGAAGGGGACGCCGGCCATGATGACGATGCGGTCGCCGGCCTTGGCGAAGCCCTCCTTGATGGCGGTCCGGCTGGCGCGCTGCACCATGTCGCCGAAATTCTTGGCGTCGTCCGAATGGACGCAATGCAGGCTCCAGACGATGGCGAGCCGCCTGGCGGTGGCAAGGCGGGGCGTCAGCACCATGATCGGCGCCTCGGACCGTTCCCGGCTGGCCCGGATCGCGGTCGAGCCGGAGGTCGTGTAGGTGACGATCGCCGCGGCGCCGATGGTATTGGCGACCTGGCGGGCGGCGGCGCTGATGGCGTCCGCCGTCGTCGCCTCGGGCGCCGCGTGCTTGGCGTCCATCAGGGCGCGGTATTGCGGCTCGCGCTCGACCTGCTGGGCGATCCGGTTCATCATCGCGACCGCCTCGACCGGGTAGGTGCCGGCGGCCGATTCCGCCGACAGCATCACCGCGTCGGCGCCGTCGAAGATCGCCGAGGCGACATCGGTGACCTCTGCCCGGGTCGGGATCGGCGCGGAGACCATGCTTTCCAGCATCTGGGTCGCGACCACGACCGGCTTGCCGGCATCGCGGGCCATCTGGATGATCCGCTTCTGCTGGCCCGGCACTTCCTCGACCGGCAGTTCGACCCCGAGATCGCCGCGCGC
The DNA here is from genome assembly GCF_900172325.1 of Oceanibacterium hippocampi. Lineage (GTDB taxonomy): Bacteria > Pseudomonadota > Alphaproteobacteria > Sneathiellales > Sneathiellaceae > Oceanibacterium > Oceanibacterium hippocampi. Next base: position 1,456,390 of record NZ_FWFR01000001.1, read on the forward strand.
CACCATGATGCCTTCCGACAGGTCGATGATCTCGTCGAGCCGGCGGAGCGCCAGCGGCTTCTCGATCTTCGCCATCAGGGCCGCCCGGCCGGCGATCAGCTTCTTCGCCTCGGCCACGTCCTCGGGCTGTTGCACGAAACTCAGCGCGACCCAGTCGACACCGAGGTCGAGGGCGAACTGCAGGTCGCTCTCGTCCTTCCGGGTGAGCGCGGTGACCGGCAGCAGCACTTCCGGCACGTTGATGCCCTTGCGGCTTTTCAGCACCCCGCCGACGATCACCTCGGTCTCGACGTAGCCCTTGCCGGATTTCTCCACGCGCAGCCGGAGCCGGCCGTCATCGAGCAGCAGGGGTGTGCCCTTCTCGAGCGCCTCGATCAGTTCCGGATGCGGCAGGGGCGCGCGGCGCTCGTCGCCCGGCGCCTTGTCGAGGTCGAAGCGGTAGCGCGTGCCGGGAATGAGCAGCGTCTCGCCGCCACCGATCTCGCCGACCCGGAGCTTCGGGCCCTGAAGGTCGGCGAGGATCCCGATCGGTCGCCCGGTCGCCTTTTCCAGCGCCCGGATCTTGGCGAATCGCGCCTTGTGCTCGTCATGGCTGCCGTGGCTGAAATTCAGCCGGAAGACATCGGCGCCGGCCAGGAATAGCGCCTCGATCTGCGCATTCGTGGAACTCGCCGGGCCGAGCGTCGCCAGGATCTTCGTGCTGCGCATCCGTCGCATGGGACGATCTTCCCTTCAGTCGATGAGTATGGCGCGGAAATCGTTGACATTGGTTCGTGTCGGTCCCGTGACGATCAGGTCGCCGAGCGCCTCGAAGAAGCGGTAGGCGTCGTTGTCGGCGAGCAGGCTCCTGGCGTTGAGGCCCAGCGCGGCGGCGCGCGCCAGGCTGTCCGGCCGGGTCACGGCGCCCGCATTGTCCTCCGATCCGTCGATGCCGTCGGTGTCGCAGGCAACCGCGTGGATCCCGGCCGCCCCGTCGAGCGCGATGGTCAGCGACAGCAGGTATTCCGCGTTCCGCCCGCCTCGCCCGTGGCCGGTCACGGTCACCGTCGTCTCGCCGCCGGACAGGATCGCGACCCGGCCGCCCTCGCGCCTGGCCGCCAGCGCCAGCCGGGCATGCTCGACGGCAAGCTCCCGGGCCTCGCCTTCCAGGTCGTCGCCGATCAGGCGAACGCTGTAGCCGGCCGCTTCCGCTGCCGTCGCCGCCGCCGCCAACGAGGCCGCGGGCGTGGCGACGATCGCAGTGGTCGCGCCGGCGATGCGCGGGTCGCCGGGCTTCGGGCTTTCCTCGTTCGCCGCCTCCAAGTGCGCGGCGACCGACGCCGGCGCCTCGATCCGGTATTTCGCCAGCACGGCGCGGGCCTCGGCGAAGCTGGTCGGGTCGGCGACGGTCGGGCCCGAGGCGATGGTCGCGGGATCGTCGCCGGGGACGTCGGAAATCAGCAGCGAGACGACCTGCGCCGGCCAGGCGGCGGCGGCGAGGCGGCCGCCCTTGATGGCGGAGAGATGCTTGCGGACGCAATTGATCTCGTGGATCGTCGCGCCGCATTCGAGCAGCGCCTTGGTGACGCTGCGCTTGTCGTCGAGCGTCAGGCCGTCGGCTGGCAGCGCCAGCAGGGCCGAGCCGCCGCCGGAAATCAGGCAGAGCACGAGATCGTCGGGGCCGAGGTCGCGAACCATGGCGAGGATCCGCCGGGCGGCTTTCAGCCCGGCCTCGTCGGGCCGCGGGTGCGAGGCCTCGACGACCTCGATCCGCGTGGTCGGCAGGCCGTGCCCGTAGCGGGTGATGACCAGACCGGAAAGCGGCCCGGGCCAGTGATCCTCGACCGACTTCGCCATCGACGCGGCGGCCTTGCCGGCGCCGATCACGATGGTCCGCCCTTTCGGCGGCGGTGGCAGGTAGCCGGGCAGGCAGCGCGCCGGATCGGCCGCGGCGACGGCCGTCTCGAAGAGCGCGCGGGCGAGCGTTTCCGGGTTCGAACTCTCAGATGACATGAAAGGCGGTCTGCAATTGGCGGGATCGGGCAGGAGAGTCTAGCCCGGATGGCGTCGTCTCACCAGTAGCCGGAACGGCGCAACCCGCGCTCAGCGCCTGACGCCGTCCATGGCCGCCTGGCGTTCGATGTCGATCCGCTTCAGCGAGACCTCTTCGGGCACGCCGAGGCCGTTCAGGATCTGGAAGCCGAGTTGCAGGCTCGCCTCGGTCGTTTCCGGCACCACGTCGGTCGCACCGAGCGCCAGCAGCCGCTTCGCATGCTGGCGGTCGCGCGCGCGCGCGTACACCGGCACGGCCGGCCAATGCCGGCGAACCGCGCGCACCACATGTTCCGAGGCCTCCGGATCGTCGATGGTGACGACGATCGCCGAGGCGGTCTCGACATGGGCCTGGCGCAGCAGCGCGGTCCGCGAGGCATCGCCGTAGAAGACCGGCAGCCCGTCCGCCCGCAGCCGGCCGATGGAAGGGCCGTTCAGGTCGAACCCGAGATAGGGGATCTCCTCGCGATCGAGGATGCGGCCGAGCATCTGCCCGACACGGCCGAAGCCGGCGATCACCACATGCCCCTCGATGTCGCCGATGGCGGCCAGCCCCTCCGGCTCGCGCCGCGCCTCCTGGTCGCGTTCGAGCCGGATCGCCAGCCGGCGGCCGATGGCGGCGACCGGCGGCGTGAGCACCATCGAGAGGGCGGCGACGATCAGCATGAAATGTCCGGCGTCCAGGGTGACGAGGCCGAGGCTGAGGGCCAGCCCGATGACCACGAAGGCGAACTCGCCGCCCTGTCCGAGCAGCAGCCCGGCCTCGATGGCGACGTGCCGGGGGAAGCCGAAGGCGCGCGTCAGGCCGCCGGCGATCAATCCCTTGATCGCGAACAGGCCGGCCAGAGAGAGGCCGATCCAGAGCGCCTGGCCGATGATCGCGCGGTAGTCGATGCCCATGCCGACGGTCATGAAGAACAGGCCGAGCAGGAGCCCCCTGAACGGCTCGATATCGACCTCGATCTCGTGGCGGAACTCGCTGCCGGCGAGCAGCAGGCCGGCGAGGAAGGCGCCGAGCGCCATCGACAGGCCGAAATAGCCGGTGATCGCCGAGGCGCCGATCGCGACCAGCAGGATCGCCGCCATGAACATGCCGCGCGCGCCTGCCCGGGCGACGAACTGGAAGAACGGGCGAAAGGCGATCCGGCCGACCAGGTAGATCGCGGCGATCACCGCGGCGGCCTGCAGCAGGGCCAGCGCGAAGCCGAGCGCCGCGGCTGCCATCCCGCCCTCGGTCTGGGTGCCGAATACCCCGAGCATGAAGAGGATCGGCACGACCGCGAGATCCTGGAACAGCAGGACCGAGAAACTGGCGCGGCCGAGCGGCGTGCCGAGGCGGCGCCGCTCGATCAGCAGCTGCATGACGATCGCGGTCGAGGAGAGTGCCAGGCAGGCGCCGATGATCACCGCCGCGCGCGGGCTGTTGCCCCAGGCCCAGGCGACCGCGCCGATGACGATCGCGCTCAGCAGCACCTGCAGCGATCCGAGGCCGAAGACCAGCCGCCGCATCGCCCAGAGCCGCTCGAAGGAGAGTTCGAGGCCGATCACGAAGAGCAGGAAGATGACGCCGAGTTCGGCCAGCGGGCGGATGCCCTCGATGTCGGCAATCACCGCGTAGGAGATCCAGGGCGCCGTCTCGACCAGCAGCCCGAGGCCATAGGGTCCGATCAGCGCGCCGATCGCGAGGTAGCCGAGCACCGGGCTGATCCGGAGCCGGTGGAAGGCGGGCACGATGATCGCCGCGGCGATGAGGAAGACCACGATCTCGCGGAGAAACGGTATGCCGACATGTTCTTCCAAGGGATCCCCCTGCGCGCCTCGAGCTCCGAGTCTAGACGCGCTCGCGCCGCGCGACCAGAATTCCCGCGAGCACCAGCGCCGCGCCGACGGATTCGTAGGGTCCGAGGAATTCGCCCAGCAGGAGCGCGCCCAGGATCGCGGCGGTCAGCGGTTCGATCAGGATGATCAGCGACGACAGCCCGACCGGCAGATGGCCGAAGCCCCAGGCGATCAGCCCCTGGCCGATGGCCTGGGCGAGCCAGGCAAGGGTGATCAGGGTGATCCAGCCGTCGGTGCCGGCGGGCAGCAGGGCCTCGCCGCTCAGCAGCGCCACGGGAATGAGCGCGAGCCCGGTCACGAAACTCGACCAGAACATCAGCGTCGTTGCCGAGAACACGCCGCGCAGCGCCTTGACCGCCAGCAGGTAGGCGCCGAACCAGAGCGCGGTGAGAAGCCCCAGCAGATCGCCGAGCAGGCGCTCCCCGCCGAGCCCGAAGCCGTCGCCGAGCAGCAGCAGGGTGCCGCCGACGGCGAGCGCCAGGCCGAGGTAATAGCCCGGCCCCGGCCGCTCCCGGAACAGCAGCCAGGCGCCGATGGCGACGACCACCGGCGCCATGTTGGCGAACAGCGTGGCGTTGGCGACCGTGGTCAGGCGGATCGACCAGTGCCAGGTCGCGAGGTCGCCGGCGAACAGCAGCCCGGCGAAGATCAGCAGCGCCCATGCCTTGCGGCCCGCCGGACGCCGTTTCTCGACGCGGCCGCGGAACAGGAAGCCGAGCGCCAGCAGCGGGACCGCGAGCAGCGCCCGGTGAACCGCGGTCGCGGTCGGCTCGAGCGGGCTGTAGCGCACCAGGATTGGCGAGAAGCCCACCGCGATCGCCCCCAGTATCACCGCCAGCGTGGCGAGACGGGCGTCGGCCGCCGTCGTCCGCCCGTCGTCAAGCGGTTCGTTCTGCAATGATGCCACGTGTGCGCCTCTACCAAGCCAAGGCAAATCGTCTATGATGCCGGCCCCGATGCAGCAACCGATTTCCGCACGAACAAGAGCCGGCAAGCCAGTGTCAGATGCAGCCTTCGAATCCGTCAACGAGGACGGCGCTTCCGATATCATCCTCATTTGCGACCACGCCTCCCGCGCGGTGCCGGCGGACCTGGCCGATCTCGGCCTCGAGACCGACCTGCTGTGGCGACATATCGCCTGGGATATCGGTGCGGCCGACGTGGCGCGCCGGCTCGCCGGTTATCTGGACGCGCCGGCCATGCTCTCCTGCTTCTCGCGACTGGTGATCGATCCCAACCGTTTCCTCGATGACCCGAGCTCGATCCCCGAGGTCAGCGACGGGATCGAGGTTCCCGGCAATGCCGGGCTCGACCGGGCCGCCCGGGAGGATCGGGCGGCGCGCTTCTTCCGTCCCTATCACGAGGCGGTTTCCGCGATGCGCAGCCGGGTGATGGCGCGAACGAAGCTGCCGGCGCTGGTCTCGGTGCACAGTTTCACGCCGGTGATGGACGGGTTCGAGCGCCCCTGGCACGTCGGCGTGCTCTGGGACCAGGATGACCGCATCGCCGCCCCGCTGCTCCGCCACCTGCGTGCCGAGAGCGGCCTCGTGATCGGCGACAACCAGCCCTACAGCGCGCGCCAGCCGTTCGGCTATTCGACCGAGACACACGCGGTCGCCCACGGGCTGCCCCATGTCGTGCTCGAGATCCGCCAGGACCTGATCGATACCCGCCATGGCGCCGAGACATATGCCCGGCTGCTCGCGGAGGCGTTCCGCGCTATCCTGCCCGGGGCGATCAGAAACGGGGATGACAATGGGGCGAGGCGTTAGCGAACCGGCCTGGACTGTCGGGATCGAGGAAGAATATCTGATCGTCGATCCGGACAGCCGCAACCTCGCGGCCGATCCGCCTGAATCGATCTGGGGCGAATGCGAGCGCCGCCTCGCCGGCCAGCAGGTTTCGCCGGAGTTCCTGCGCAGCCAGATCGAGATCGGCACGCCGGTCTGCGCCAACATCGGCGAGGCCCGCGAAAGCCTGGTTCATCTTCGCCGCACGGTTGCCGAGGTGGTCGGCGAGCACGGCCTGGCGCTGATCGCGGCCTCGACCCACCCGTTCGCCGAATGGGACCATCAGAAACATACCGGCAAGGCGCGATACGACGAGATCGCCCGCGACCTGCAGGCGGTGGTCCGGCGCCTGCTGATCTGCGGCATGCATGTCCATGTCGGGATCGACAACAAGGACCTGCGCATCGACCTGATGAACCAGGTCGTCTATTTCCTCCCGCACCTGCTGGCGCTCTCGACCTCCTCGCCGTTCTGGCGCGGCCAGGAAACCGGGCTCCGCTCCTACCGGCTCACCGTCTTCGACGCCCTGCCGCGGACCGGGTTCCCGGACCAGTTCGGATCGTTCAGCGAGTATCAGCGGCTGGTCGACACCCTGGTCGAGGCGGGCTGCATCGAGGACGGCACCAAGCTCTGGTGGGACGTCCGCCCCTCGGCCCGCTATCCGACGATCGAGATGCGCATCGCCGATGTCTGCACCCGGGTCGAGGATGCGCTGACCGTCGCCGCCCTGTTCGTCTGCCTGCTGCGCATGCTCTACCGGCTGCGCCGCCGCAACCAGCGCTGGCGGGTCTATCCGCCGTCGCTGATCGCCGAGAACCGCTGGCTCGCCCAGCGTCACGGCGAGACCGCCGGGCTGATCGATTTCGGTTTGCCGTCGAAGGTGCCGTTCGCCGACCTGCTCGAGGAGATCATCGATCTCGTGGCCGAGGATGCCGAGCATCTGGGCTGCACCAAGGAAGTCCTTCATGCTCGGGAGATCGTCCGCCGCGGCACCTCGGCCGGCCGCCAGCTCGTCGTCTACCAGGAGGCGAAGGCCGCCGGCGCCGACCAGGCCGAGGCGCTCCGCGCAGTCGTCGACATGCTGATCCGCGAAACCCTGGCGGTCGGGGACTGAACCTGCCCGAACGTCCGTTTCGCCCGCTTGCCGGGCAGCCTCGCGACATCGCGCGCGGTGTGGTTGCCGCGTGGCACGGGGCGGGTTATGTAGTCAGGCAATCATCAGCGGGGTGGCATATGCGTGCCATCCGCGACGATCGGAGGACGAAAAGATGGACGACAGGACCCAGATGGAGCTCGAGGCAGCCGCCTTCCGCCGGCTCCGGGATCACCTTCGCGGCCGCACCGACGTGCAGAATATCGACCTCATGAATCTGGCCGGTTTCTGCCGGAACTGCCTGTCGAACTGGTATCGGGAAGCAGCCGAGGAGAAGGGCATCGCGCTCGACAAGGCCGAGGCCCGGGAGATCGTCTACGGCATGCCGTATGACGAATGGCGTAGCCGCTATCAGACCGAGGCGAATGCGGATAAACTGACGGCATTCGAGAAGAGCCGGCCGCAGGAGCGGTAACGCGATCCGAGCTTTCACGGGGGGAGCTTCGACGCCGGGCGCGCCATCGGCGCGCGTCGGCCGATTGAAACAGCGTTCGGCCAGCGGACCCGGCCGGACGGTGCGTAGCGAGGGGTGAACGATGATCGAGCAAGTGCTGCGGCCGCTGACGGCCGGGCTTTTCATGGCGACCATGCTGGCTGCCGTGCCTGTCATGGCGCAGGAGAAGGAACCGATTACCACGTCGGGCGACAGCGACGGTTCGCTTGGCGGGACGTTCTCGGGGATCTTCGGCTCGAAGGCGGGTACCGAGACCAGGAACACGTCGGGCGATACCAACAGCCCCGATATCAACGCCGCGATACAGGAGGCCTATAACGGGCCGAAGGCGCGGATCGCGGTGGCCCGCTTCACCGACAAGACCGGTTCGGGCTGGTACAACGGCGCGATCGGCGACGGCATGGCCGACCAGCTGACCACTGCGCTGTTCCATTCCAACCGCTTCATCGTGCTGGAGCGGCAGACCCTCGGCGATGTCCTCCAGGAACAGGACCTCGGTGCTTCGGGGCGGGTGCGTGAAAGCACCGCCGCCCGGATCGGCGAGATCGAGGGTGCCGAGATTCTCATCACCGCGGCCGTCACCGAATTCGAGGGCAAGGCGTCCGGCGGCGGCGGTGGCGCCGGCGGCGGCCTGCTCGGCAGCTTCGGCACCATTCTCGGCGCCGTCGCCAGCAGCTACAGCCGCGCCCACATCGCCATCGACCTCCGGCTGATCGATACCCGGACCTCGCGCATCGTCGCCGCGACCTCGATCGAGGGCGAGGCGACCGACGTCAGCATGGGCGCGGCGCTCGGCGGTGCCGCCGGTGGTGGTGCCCTCGGCGGCGCGCTCGGCGGCTGGAAGAACACACCGGTGGAAAAGGCACTGCGCATCGTCATCCGCGATGCGGTCGCCTATATCTCGACCAAGATGCCGGCCCAGTATTACCGCGTCGGTCCGGACGGCCGGCAGATGCAGCCGCAGACCGCGGCGATCGCCCCGGCGCCGGCCGCCGTCTCTGCGCCCGCCGCCTCGAACGACCGGGCGAACGCCCCGAACTACGATGCCGGCACGGTGGTCCGCGTCAGCTCGGATTCGCTCAACGCCCGCAGCGGACCGGGGACCCAGTTCGACAAGGTCTTCTCGAACCCGCAGGGCACGCCGCTTCTCGTGCTCGCGCAGAGCGGCACCTGGGTCCAGGTCAAGCGCCAGGACGGCCAGGTCGGCTGGGTGGCGAGCTGGCTGACCTATCCGGACGGAACCCTGAACGAGGCGAGCTTCATGCAGGCCGCCGCGCCGGCCCAGGCGCCCGAGACGCGGGAAGCCGCGCCGCAGGCCGTGACCGCCCCGGCCCCTGCCGCGGTGACCGCGCCGGCGCCCGCTCCGGCGGCGGCCGCGGTCGATCCGGAGAGCCCGGCGGCCCGGCTCACCAAGCTGAAGAACCTCTTCGACCAGGGCCTGATCGACCAGCAGCTCTACGACGAGAAGCGCCGCAAGATCCTCGAGGAGCTTTAATCCGGGCGACGCCCGCCGGGCGGGGCGACGATTGCCCTTTGCACCGGCGGGCGGGCGCGGCTAAGGTGCCGGCCGCGCGGCCAGCCGGTCGCGTCCAATCCTGTGACCGTGTCTGAAGGAGCATCCCGCCATGACGGATGTGGGCGGCGTCGCCGCGGAACGCCTGCGCTCGTTCATCGAGCGCATCGAACGGCTCGAGGAAGAGAAGAAGGTCCTCGCCGACGACATCAAGGAAGTCTTCGCCGAAGCCAAGGGCGAGGGCTTCGATACCAAGATCATGCGCCAGGTGATCCGGCTCCGGAAGATGGACAAGGCGTCCTACCAGGAAATGGAAACCCTGCTCGACGTCTACAAGCATGCCCTCGGCATGGTCGACGGCGGCGTGATCGACGAGGAGATCGACGCGGCCTGAACGCCGATCTCGATCCACGCGCCGGCGCCGGCCGCCGCCTCCGCGTGTGCTCGGCCCTTAACCTCGCGCATCGGTTGGACTATCCTGTCGCCGACAGGGAGACGCCATGCGCAAGGTCGGGCCCGACGCGGCCGGTTTCGCCGCCTTCACGATTTGCGAGCTGCTGATCCAGCGGCTGATCCTCGACGGCCGGCTGAGCGGCGCCGAGGCGCGTGACCTGCTGGAGGTCGCGGCGCTCCGCCACGAGGACAGTGCCGTCGGCGACGAGGCCGCCCTGAACGGCGACGCGGCCTACCTGATCCGTCGCCTGGTGCGCGGCCTGAAGCCACTGCTCGACCGCGACGGCGCGGGCCCGGCCGAGGCGCCTGCACCCGCGCCGGACCGGGCCGGGATCGACGGCTGAGGAAGTCGCCTTGGGGTCAGGCGGTCGCGGGGTCCGGCAGGCGGCGCGCCTGCCTCATGAAGCGGCCGATATAGAGCAGGCAGACGAGCAGGAGTGCCGCCGCGAGGCTGGTCCAGATCGCCTGGCTGCCATGACCCGCCGCGATCCCGAAATACCAGGCAGAGCAGAGCCCGAGGCCGAGATAGCAGACGATCGCGATCAGCATCGGCACGCGCGTATCCTTGTAACCCCTGAGCACGCCGAGCGTGGTCACCTGCAGCGCGTCGACCAGGTGGAAGAGGGCGGCGAAGGCGAGCAGCGAGACGGCGAGCGTCGCGGTCGGCTCGGTCGCCGGGCTCGGCGCGCCGAGGAACAGGCCGACGATCGGCCGGCCGAGGAACAGGAAGCCCGCGATCGGCAGGAGCGCGAACGAGGCCGAGAGCGCCAGCGCCGTCCAGCCGGCCCGGCGCGCCGCCGGCCGGTCGCCGGCGCCGACCGCGTAGCCGACCCGGACCGTCGCCGCCTGGCCGATCCCGAGCGGGATCATGTAGATCACGGCGACGCATTGCACGGCGATGGCGTGGGCGGCGAGCGCGGTGGTGCCGAGCAGGCCCATGAGCAGCGCCGCGGCCAGGAAGGCGCCGATCTCCGAAAGCTGGGTGATGCCGATTGGCAGGCCGAGCCGGAAGATGCGCGCCAGTTCCGGCCAGTCGGCGCGCCAGAACCGGGCGAGCAGCCGGTAGCGGCGGAAGCGCCGGTCGGCAAGCACGACGCCGGCGAGCGCCAGGAACATCGCCACGTTGACGAAGGCGCTGGCCAGCCCGGCGCCGACCAGGCCGAGGGCCGGGCTGCCGAAATGGCCGAACATCAGGGCATAGTCGAGCAGGGCGTTCAGCAGGATGCCGCCGAGCGCGACGATCAGCGTGGCGCGCGGCCGGGAATGGGCGGCGAGAAACTCCGCCAGCACCATGAACCAGTAGCCGGGCAGCAGCCCGACCGTCATCACCTGGAGGTAGGGCGCGCCGGCGGCGACGATGTCCGGCTGCTGGCCGAGCAGCAGGAACAGCGGCTCGATCTGCCAGATGACGAGGGTCGCCGGGGCGGCCAGGATGATCGCCGCCCAGAAGCCCTGGCGCACCGTGCGGCGAACCTGCCGGTAGCGCCGCGCGCCCAGGTGATGGGCGATCATCGGTGCGACCGCGGCGAGCAGGCCGAGCGAGAAGAATTCGACGAAGCCGTAGAAATGCCCGGCCAGCGAACCGGCGGCCAGCGCATCCGGCCCGAGCCGGCCCATCATGATGCCGTCGGTCAGGACCAGCGCCATGAAGGAGAGCTGGGTCAGCGCCAGCGGCGTGGCCAGCCGCACCATGCCGCCCGCCTCGGCAAGCCAGCCGGTGGCGTGCGCGGCCGTCTGCCGTTTCGGATCGCTGATCTGCTCGCTCGTGGTCACGACGAATAATCCGCTTCGATCGGTTCGGGAATGCGCAAGGCCGGTACGGGGCCGAAGGCTGGAGAAACCCGGTCGGAACGGTTGCTGGTCGGAAGAGGGTCGGTCGCGCGCGTCAGGGCCGGCATTGTGCCGGCGTCGGGTCTGGCCTGCCCTGGGGCCGTGTCAGGCGGTGCGCGTGTCCATGCCGCTCCTATTAGCCGAGGCGGATATGCCGGTCAAGATCGGCAATGGCCGAAGTGGGAGGGGCAGGGGAGGGTTCGACCCTCCCTTCCTGCGTCTGCCGGCAATCTGGAATGTTGCTCGATAAGCGGCCGGCTCGTCACCTGGATGGATCAGCGCCGCCAAGCCCCCCGTTCCGCGTGCCTCGCCTTGCGCCTTCATCCCGATGTCGGCTCGTTCAGAACTTCTCGACCCAGGGGCGGAGCTCGATCTCCTGGCTCCAGGCCGAGCGGTCCTGGCAGTGAAGCTGCCAGTAGGCCTCGGCGATCGCGTCCGGCTCGAGCCGGGCACCGCCCTCGTCGACACCGATGCCGCCGTCGATCACCACGTGGGCGACGTGGATGCCCTGCGGGTGCAGTTCGCGGGCCATCGACTGGGCAAGCGCGCGGAGCGCGAACTTGCCGCCGGCGAAGGCGGCCGACTGGGCGAACGACTTGACGCTGGCGGTCGCCCCGGTGAACAGGATCGTGCCCTGCTTGCGCGGCAGCATGACGCGCGCCGCCTCGCGCCCGAGCAGGAAGCCGCCGAGCGCGGAGGCTTCCCACGCCTTGCGGTATTCCTCGGCCGGAAGTTCCGCGATCGGTGAGCGGTAGCGGCCGCTGGCATTATGCACGGCGACCCGGATCGGTCCGATCTCGCCCTCGACCCGCCCGACGAGCGCGGTGACGGCCTCTTCGTCGGTGCCGTCGCAGGCGAAGGCCCGCGCGCCGTCGATCCCGGCGGCGATGTCCTTCACCTTCGCCTCGGTGCGCGAGGCAATGACCGGGATCAGCCCGCCGGCGGCGAAGCGACGGGCCAGCGCCGCGCCCAGTCCGGGTCCGGCGCCGACGATGAGGGCGGTTTCCTTGGCCATGGTCGTTCAGGTCCCCTTCTGCCGGTCCGGTGGGCCTATTCCGCCGCCTTGACCGCGGATGCCGGATCGCGGAAGGCGCCGAGCAGCTCGGCCTCCTTCTTCCGGGCCGCGGCCAGGTGCCGGTCCTTGACATGGCCGTAGCCGCGGATCTCTTCCGGGATGCGGGCGACGGCGACGGCAAGACCGTGATTGGCCGGCGTCAGGCCGCCGATCAGCCGCTCGACGGTCGCCTCGTAGTCGCGGATCAGCTTGCGCTCGGTCTTCCGCTCCTCGGTCCGGCCGAACGGGTCGAGCGGGGTCGCGCGCAGGAACTTCAGGCGGGCGAGCACGCGGAAGGCCTTGAACATCCAGGGACCGTAGGTCCGCTTCTCCGGCGCCCCGGTGGCGGGATCGCGCTTGGCGAGGATCGGCGGGGCGAGATGGAACTCGATCCGGTAGTCGCCGGCGAACTGGGCGGCGAGCTTCTCCTCGAAGCGGCCGTCGGTATAGAGCCGGGCGACCTCGTACTCGTCCTTGTAGGCCATCAGCTTGAAGGCATAGCGGGCGACCGCCTCGGCGAGGCCGTGCCGGCCCGGGGTCTTCTCGGCCTCGGCAGCGGCGACCTTGTCGACCAGGGCGCGGTAGCGCCGGGCGTAGCGGGCATTCTGGTAGGCGGTCAGGTAATCGCTGCGGAAGGCGACGATCTCCTCCAGCGTCTTCGCCGCCGGCCGCGGCCTGAGCGGGGTCACGACCGGGTCGATGATCCGGTTGACCCGCTCGATGTCGTGGGCCGCGGCACGGCCCCAGCCGAAGGTCTTGAGGTTGGCCTCGACGGCGACGCCGTTCAGGCGGATGGCATCCTCGATCGAGCTTCGCCGGAGCGGCAGCAGGCCCTTCTGCCAGGCATAGCCGAGCAGGAACAGGTTGGTCGCGATGGCGTCGCCGGCCAGCGCCGTGGCGATCTCGGTGGCCTCGATGAAGGTCGTCGCGTCCTCGCCGGCGGCAAGCTCGATGGCGCGACGGATCTCGTCCTCGTGCCAGTCGGCGTCGGGGTTGAGGGTGAAGTCCATGGTCGGCGTCTTGTGGGTGTTGATCAGCGCCCGGGTCACGCCGTCGCGGCAGCGGGTCACCGAATCGGCCGAGGCGGCGACCACCGAATCGAAGCCGAGCAGCAGGTCGCTCTCGCCGGCGGCGATGCGGACGGCGGCGATATCCTCGCGCGCGTTCGCGATCTGGACATGGCTGAGCACGGCGCCGCCCTTCTGGGCGAGACCGGCCTGGTCGAGCACCGAGACACCCTTGCCCTCGATATGGCCGGCCATCCCGATCAGCGCGCTGACCGTGACGACGCCGGTGCCGCCGATGCCGGCGAGCAGGATCCGGTAGGGTTCCTCGCGGGCCGGCGGCAGTTCCGGTTCCGGCACGCCGTCCAGCGGGTCGGTATCGGCGGCGGCCCGGGTCTTGGCGAGCGTGCCGCCATGCACGGTGACGAAGCTCGGGCAGAAGCCCTCGACGCAGGAATAGTCCTTGTTGCAGGTCGACTGGTTGATCCGCCGCTTGCGCCCGAGCTCGGTCTCGACCGGCTCGACCGACAGGCAGTTCGACTTGACCGAGCAGTCGCCGCAGCCTTCGCAGACCTGTTCGTTGATGAAGACCCGCTTGGCCGGATCGGGGAAGGTGCCGCGCTTGCGCCGGCGCCGTTTCTCGGCGGCGCAGGTCTGGTCGTAGATCAGCACCGTGCAGCCCTCGGTCTCGCGCAACTCGCGCTGGACATGGTCGAGGGCGCGCCGGTGATGCACGGCGATCCCCGCCGGCAGGCCGGCGACCGCGCCGCCGGATTCGTATTTCTCGGGCTCGTCGGTGACGACGACGATGCGCTTCACGCCTTCCGCCGCGACCTGGCGCGCGATGGTCGGGACCGACAGGCCGCCCTCGACCGGCTGCCCGCCGGTCATGGCGACGGCGTCGTTGTAGAGGAGCTTGTAGGTGATGTTGACGCCGGCCGCGACCGAGGCGCGGATCGCCAGCAGGCCGGAATGGTTGTAGGTGCCGTCGCCCAGGTTCGCGAACAGATGCTTCTCGGCCGTGAACGGCGCCTGGCCGATCCACGGCACGCCCTCGCCGCCCATCTGGGTGAAGGTCGAGGTCTCCCGGTCCATCCAGATCGTCATGTAGTGGCAGCCGATGCCGGCCATGGCGCGGCTGCCCTCGGGCACCCGGGTCGAGGTATTGTGCGGGCAGCCCGAGCAGAAATAGGGCGTGCGCGAGATTTCCGCCGGATCGTTCCTGAGCTGCAGGGCCTTGGCCTCGAGGAACGCAAGCCGGTCCTTGATCCGCGACGAGGTGTAGAAGCGGCCGATCCGCTCGGCCACGACCCGGGCGATCAGCGCCGGGTTGAGGTCGCCGTCCGCCGGCAGCAGGATGTTGCGGTTCTCGTCATACTTGCCGACGATCGACGGCCGGACGCCCGGATCCCAGTTGTAGAGCTGTTCCTTGAGCTGGTTCTCGATCAGCGCCCTCTTCTCCTCGACCACGATGACCTGGTCGAGGCCCTCGGCGAAGCGCCGCGCGCCGGTCGGCTCGAGCGGCCAGGGCATGCCGACCTTGTAGACCCGGAGGCCGATTTCGCGGGCATGGTCGGCGTCGATGCCGAGATCGGCGAGCGCCTGCATGACGTCCAGGTAGGCCTTGCCGGTGGTGATGATGCCGAGCCGCGGTTTCGGGCTGTCGATGACCGTGCGGTCGAGGCCGTTCACCCGGGCGAATTCGCGGGCCGCCAGCACCTTGTAGGTATGCAGCCGGCGTTCCTGCTCGAAGCGGTCGTCCGGCCAGCGGATGTTGAGCCCGTCGGCCGGCATGTCGAAATCCGGGGTGACGAGCTTGTAGTTCTCCGGATCGATCACGACCGAGGCCGATCCCTCGACCGTCTCGGAAATCGCCTTGAAGCCGACCCAGCAGCCGGAGAAGCGCGACATCGCGAAGCCGAGCACGCCGTAGTCGAGGAATTCCTGCACCGTCGCCGGATGCAGCACGGGCATCATCCAGCTGGCGAAATTGTGATCGCTCTGGTGCGCCAGCGTCGAGGAGACCGCCGCGTGGTCGTCGCCGGCGATGACCAGGACGCCGCCATGCTTCGAGGAGCCGGCGGCATTGCCGTGACGGAAGACGTCGCCGGACCGGTCGACGCCCGGCCCCTTGCCGTACCAGATGCCGAAGACGCCGTCATAGGTCGCGTCCTTGTACAGGTTGACCTGCTGGCTGCCCCAGACCGCCGTGGCCGCCAGGTCCTCGTTGAGGCCGGGCTGGAAAACGACGTGGTTCTCCTTGAGATGCGGCCGCGCGCGCCATAGCTCCTGGTCGTAGCCGCCAAGCGGCGATCCCCGGTAGCCCGAGATGAAACCGGCCGTGTTCAGGCCGTTTGCCAGATCGATCTGGCGCTGCAGCAGGGGCAGGCGGACGAGCGCCTGGGTGCCGGTCAGATAGACGACGCCCCTGGGCAGGAGATACTTGTCGTCGAGCGAGACGGTTTGGGGCGCTACCAAGGCTTCAGCGGACGCGGACATCGATTCTCCTCCAGCCTCATGGTTTAGAATCTAGGGTCGGATGACCGGAAAAATAGGTAAACAATATTGACCTAAATGACAAGCCTCTCCGTCGTCTCGCGCCGGCGGCCCGGCGAACGCCGCCGAACCGCGCGGGCAGCGCGTTACACACTGTTACCCGAAAGCGAATGACTGTCCGGTATTTTCCATCACCCTCATGATTTCGCATAATGTTTCCGTCAGCCGCTTGCGGCCTGGCACCGGAGGTGCCGCAACCATGGGACCACGATACCGCACGATCTCGCTCCCGGACGTCCTGGACAGCCTGGACCAGGGTATCGGCGTGTTCGATCCCGATCTGAGGCTCGCTGCCTGGAACGACCGGCTGATCGCGCTCATGGAGCTGCCGGACGGTCTCGCCGAAGTCGGCCGGCCGATCGGGGACCTGATCCGTTTCGGTGCAGAGCGGGGCGATTACGGCGCCGGCGAGCCGGAAGCGCTTCTTGCGTTCCAGCTGGGCGCCATCCGGCGTGGCGATACGTTCCGACACGAGCGCCTCCTGCCGGATGGGACCCGCCTCGAGGTTGTCCGCAAACCGCTGCCGGGCGGCGGCGCGTGCGTCACCTGCACCGACATCACGGCGGTCCGTGCGCGCGAGCATGAGCTGGAGGAGCGTAGCGGCCAGTTCGAGTTCGTGCTCGACCAGGCGCCGAGCGGCATCTGCCTGAAGGACCTCGAGGGCCGGTATCTCTACGTCAACCGGGCATTCGCCGACCTCTACGGCTATGCGGCGCAGCGCCTTCTTGGCCGCACCGCGCAGGATCTCTTTCCGGCGCCGGTGGCCGAAATCCACACGCGCCTCGAATCGAAAGTGGTCGAGAGCGGCGAGGCCCAGGAACAGATTGTCGATGCGGTGTTCGCCGACGGTATCGTTCGTCCGATCCTCGCGCACAAGTTCCCGATCTACGGCGAGGGCGGCAGGATCGTCGGCGTGGGCACGATCTTCACCGACATCTCGGGTACCAAACGGGCCGACGAGCGGATCCGCGCCCGCGACGCCTGGCTCGGCGCCATTCTCGACAATGCCCCGATCGAGATCATCCTGAAGGACAAGGAAGGCCGCATCCAGGCGGTCAGCCGCAATGTCGCCGAGGAGATCGGCCGTCCGCCCGACGCGCTGATCGGACTGCGGACACGCGACTACCTGCCGCCGGAGATCGCGACGATCTACGAGGAGGCGGACCGCCGGGTGATCGAAACCGGCGAACCCTATCAGCAGGAGGTCGAGGAAAGCGCCGATGGCAAGGTGCGGACCTTCCTGAACGCCAAGTTTCCGCTCCGCGACGAGAATGGCGAGATCATCGGCGTCTGTTCGATAGTCAGCGACGTGACCGACCAGAAGGAGGCCGAGGAACGTTTCCGCCAGGCCCAGAAGATGGAGGCGGTGGGCCAGCTCACCGGCGGCGTGGCCCATGACTTCAACAATCTGCTCGCGGTCATCCAGGGCAATGCCGAACTGATCAGCGAACGCTCGTCCGATCTCGCCGATGCGGCCCGGCCCATTCTTCGCGCCGCCGAGCGGGGCGCCGAACTGACCCAGCGGCTGCTCGCCTTCTCTCGCCGCCAGCCGCTCCGCCCGCGGCCGGTCGATCTCCGCTCGCTGGTCGCCGGCGTCGAGGAGATGCTCGTCCGCACGCTCGGCGAGACGATCGAGATCGAGAGCCGGGCGACCGGCGGTCTCTGGATGGCGCTTGCCGATCCCGGGCAGATCGAGAACGCGATCATCAACCTCGCGATCAATGCCCGCGACGCGATGCCGAACGGCGGGCGGCTCTGCATCGCCAGCGAGAACCGGCGCATCGGTGCCGACGAGGTCGGTCCCGACGGCCTGCCGGCGCCGGGCGATTATGTCATGCTGTCGGTCATCGACGATGGCCTCGGCATGAGCGCCGATGTCGCGAGCCATGTCTTCGAACCCTTCTTCACCACCAAGGAGGTCGGCAAGGGCTCGGGCCTCGGGCTCTCGATGGTATACGGATTCGCGCAGCAGTCCGGCGGCCATGTGGAGATCGAGAGCGCGCCGGGCAAGGGCACGACGGTGCGCCTTCTCCTGCCGCGCTTCGGCGCCGCCGCGATCCACCGGGTCGACGGCCTCTACGAGGATATCCCGCTCGGCAGCGGCGAGAACATCCTGCTGATCGAATCCGACAGTGACCTGCGCGCCTTCACGCGGCGGATGCTCGAGGGGCTGGGCTACCGGGTGTTCGCCGTCGGCGAGGCCGAGGCCGCGACCGAGGCGCTTGAGGCCGGCACGCCGGTCGACCTGATCCTGGCCGACGCGATCCCGGGCGGTGGCGGCGCGGGTACCGACATCGCCGCCGCGGCGCGAATGGCCCGGCCCGGCCTGCCGGTGCTCTACATGTCCGGTCCGGGTCCGGCCGATGCCGTCGCGCCGGCCCGCCATGCCGAACGCGAATCCTTCCCGCACCGGATCGACAAGCCGTTCCGCCGACCGGCGCTGGCGCGCGCCCTGCGCCGGGTTCTCGACGGCGAGGCGGATGCCCTGCTCCGCTAATCATGCGGACGCAAAACGGATGATTAATGCCCTCCCCGTCATTATGGTGGCGACGCGAAACAAGGGGCAGGGGACCAGGCGAACATGACCGTCCTAATTACCGGCGTGGCCGGCTTCATCGGCTTTCACGTGGCCGAGGCTCTGATCGCCCGCGGCGAACGGGTCGTCGGCATCGATTCACTGAACGACTATTATCCCGTGAGCCTGAAGCAGGCGCGCCTTGAACGGCTGGGCCGGCACAACGCCTTCTCCTTTGCCCGCGTCGACATATCCGACCTGGAAGGGCTCAAGGCCGCGCTCGTGCCGTTCGGACCGATCCGCCGGATCGTCCATCTGGCGGCCCAGGCCGGGGTCCGCTACTCGATCGACAATCCCTTCGCCTATGCCCAGGCAAACCTCGTCGGCCACCTGGCGATCCTCGAGCATTGCCGCCACCAGGACGGCTTCGAGCATCTCGTCTATGCGAGTTCCAGCTCGGTCTACGGCGGCAACAAGAAGGTCCCGTTCGCGGTCGGCGATCCGGTCGATCACCCGGTCTCGCTCTATGCCGCGACCAAGAAGGCGGACGAGCTGATGAGCCACGCCTATTCCCATCTCTACCGCTTCCCGCAGACCGGGCTCCGCTTCTTCACCGTTTACGGGCCCTGGGGCCGGCCGGACATGGCCTACTGGCTGTTCACCGAGGCGATCCTCAAGGGCAAGCCGATCCGGATCTTCAATCACGGCGACATGAAGCGCGATTTCACCTATATCGACGACATCGTCGCCGGGATCGTCGCGGCGCTCGACAATCCGCCGACCGGCGGCGACGGCGCCCCGCAGCGGGTCTACAATATCGGCAACCACAGGGCCGAACCGCTGATGAAGTTCGTTTCGGTTCTGGAAGATGCGCTCGGCCGCAAGGCGGAGAAGCAGCTGGAACCGATGCAGCCGGGCGATGTTTACGAAACCTACGCGGATATCGGCGATATCGAGCGCGATCTCGGCTATCGCCCGACGACGACGATCGAGGAGGGATTGCCGAAATTCGTCCGCTGGTACCGCGACTATCACGGAGTCTGAACGATGGCGGACAACGCCGGAACGGGGGGCGTGGCCGGGTTCGACCCGGCCCGGATCGAGGAGATCATCAACCGCGGCATCCCCCATTGCGGCGAACTCGGCATTCATGTCGAGCGGATCGGCGACGGGACCTGCTGCCTGCGCCTCGATTACCAGGAGCGGCTGGTCGGTGACCCGGCCAGCGGCGTGCTGCATGGCGGCGTGATCACCACGCTCACCGATTCGGTGAGCGGCATGTCGGTTTACATGGCGCTGAAGAAATTCGTGCCGATCGCGACCCTCGATCTCCGCATCGACTACCTGCGTCCGTCGACGCCGCACGAGCCGCTGTTCGCCGAGGCCCATTGTTTCAAGACGACGCGGCAGATCGCCTTCGTCCGCGGCCTTGCCTACAACAACGACCGCGACGACCCGGTGGCGAGCTGCGCCGGCACCTTCATGATCAATTCCTCCGACACGCCGCCGCTTTCCGGCCGCTCGAAGCAGGGCAGGGAGGCCGGGCAATGAGCGAACGCTTCAGCGAACTGGAGCGGACCGTCGCCCGCGCCCGGGCAGACGGCGACTGGCGGCCGTTGTTCCGGGCGATCCCCTATCTGAGCTTCATGGGACTGGAGATGATCGAGGACGCGGCCGACGGCCGGCTCGTCTGCGTGCTTCCGGAAGATCCGAAATTCATCGGCAACCCGTTGCTGCCGGCGCTTCACGGCGGGGTCGTCGGCGCCCTGCTGGAAGCGGCCGCGGTGATCGAGCTGATGGCCGTGCAGGAAACCGCGCGGGTGCCGAAGATCATCAACCTGACGGTCGACTACCTGCGCTCGGCGAAGCCGGTGCGGACCTTCGCGCAGGGCTCGGTCACCAAGCCCGGCCGGCGCGTGGCCAGCGTTCATGTCGAGGCCTGGCAGGGCGACCGGGCGAAGCCGGTGGCGACCGCCAACGCGCATTTCCTGCTCGCCTGAGCGGCACGCGGCGGCGGCAACGAAGGCGCTGCCCCTTTTCCCGCCTCGGCGCAGGGCCTATATCGGGTGGGCACCCGACGAACGAGAGGTTACATGCGTAAAGAGGCGGCGCTCGGCGAGCTCCCCGAATGGGACCTCGCCGATCTCTATCCCGGCACCGAATCCGACGAGCTGAAGGGGGACATCGCCGCCATGAAGGCGGCGACCACGACCTTCCAGGACAGCTACAAGGACAGGGTCGCGACGCTCGACGGCGCGGCGCTGGCCGAGGCGGTCGCGGAGTACGAACGCATCCAGGAAGTGCTCGGCCGGATCGGTTCCTACTCCTACCTCGTCTATGCCGGAAACATGGCGGATCCGGTCGTCGGCCGCTTCTTCCAGTCGATGCAGGAAGTGCTGAACGAGATCTCGACCCGGCTGATCTTCTTCAGCCTCGAGATCAACCGCATCGAGGATGACGCGCTGGGCGCGAAATACGCCGAGAGCGCCGCGCTCCGCCATTACGAGCCGTGGCTTCGCGACGTCCGCCTGTTCCGCGATCACGACCTGTCGGACGAGATCGAACGGATCCTGCATGCCAAGTCGGTCTCGGGGCGGAATGCCTGGGTCCGGCTGTTCGACGAGACCCTTGCCAGCCTCGTCTTCGAGGTCGACGGCGAGCGGCTCGGGCTGGAGGAGACCCTGCATCTGCTCTCCGACAGCGACGGGGCGGCGCGCAAGAAGGCGGCCAAGGCGCTCGGCACGGTGTTCGCCGCCAACAACCGGCTGTTCGCGCTGATCACCAACACGCTCGCCCGGGACAAGCAGACCGAGGACGAGTGGCGCCACTACCCGGCTCCGGAAAGCGCCCGCCATCTCGCCAACCAGGTCGAGCCGGAAGTGGTCGACGCCCTCACCAAGGCGGTGACCGACGCCTATCCGAAGCTCTCGCACCGCTATTACACGTGGAAGGCGAAGCAGTTCGGGGTCGAGCAGATAGACTACTGGGACCGCAACGCGCCGCTGCCCGGCGGGGAGGACAAGCTGATCGGCTGGCCGGAGGCGCGCGACATCGTGCTCGACGCCTACGGCCGTTTCTCACCCGATCTTGCGGCCATCGGCAAGCGCTTCTTCGACAATGCCTGGATCGACGCGCCGGCCCGCAAGGGCAAGGCGCCCGGCGCCTTCGCCCATCCGACGGTGCCGGCGGCCCACCCCTACCTGCTGCTTAACTACCAGGGCCGGACGCGCGACGTGATGACGCTGGCGCACGAACTCGGCCACGGCGTGCACCAGGTGCTGGCCGGGCCGCAGGGCGCGCTGATGTCGTCAACGCCGCTGACGCTCGCCGAGACCGCGAGCGTGTTCGGCGAGCAGCTCACCTTCCGCGCCCTGCTCGAGCGCGAGACCGACCCGGCCCGGCGCCGGCTGATGCTGGCCGGCAAGGTCGAGGACATGCTGAACACGGTGGTCCGGCAGATCGCCTTCTACCGCTTCGAGCAGCGTGTCCACGGCGAGCGGCGCGAGGGCGAACTGCTGCCCGACCGCATCGGCGATATCTGGATGGAGGTGCAGACCGAGAGCCTCGGTCCGGGCATCCGCTTCCACGAGGAGTACCGGAACTTCTGGTGCTACGTGCCGCACTTCATCCATTCGCCGTTCTACGTCTATGCCTATGCTTTCGGTGATTGCCTGGTGAACGCGCTCTACGCCGTCTACCAGCAGAGCGAGAGCGGCTTCCAGGAGAAGTATTTCGAGATGCTGAAGGCCGGCGGCACCCGCCGCCACAAGGAGCTGCTGGCGCCGTTCGGCCTCGACGCCTCCGATCCGGCCTTCTGGTCGCTCGGCCTCGACGTGATCGAAAGCTTCATCGACGAACTGACGGCGGCCTGAGCCGCGATGGCCGGCGAGCGGGACAATCTGGGCGGCCGGATCCGTCGCTACGGGCAGGTATCGACGGCGGTCGGCGGCCTTGCCGCCCGGCTCGCGGGCGAGCGGCTGTTCGGCGTCAAGATCAACCGCCAGGAGCATGCCTCGGAGCTTCGCCGGGCGCTCGGCGGCCTGAAGGGGCCGCTGATGAAGGTCGCCCAGATCATGGCGACGATCCCCGAGGCAATGCCCCAGGAATATGTCCAGGAACTGGTGCAGCTGCAGTCGAACGCGCCGGCGATGGGGCCGGCCTTCGTGCGCCGCCGCATGCAGAGCGAGCTCGGCCCCGACTGGCGCGACCGCTTCAAGGCGTTCGAGATCGAGGCCGCGGCAGCCGCCTCGCTCGGCCAGGTGCATCGCGCGGTCGGCCTCGACGGCAGCGACCTCGCGGTCAAGCTGCAATATCCCGACATGCAGTCGGCTGTCGAGGCCGACCTGCAGCAGCTCAGGCTGATCTTCGCGATCTACCATCGCTACGACCGCACCATCGATACCCGCCATATCCATGCCGAGATCGCCGCCCGGCTCCGCGAGGAGCTCGACTATGCGCTCGAGGCCCGGCACACGACGCTCTACGGGACGATCCTGAAGGACGAAAGCGGCGTCCATGTCCCCGACATCGTGCCGGAGCTGTCGACCGGCCGGCTGCTGACCATGAGCTGGATGGAGGGGCGCAAGCTGCTGGAATTCCGCGACGCCCCGCAGGAGGCGCGCGACGCCATCGCCGGCAACCTGTTCCGCGCCTGGTACGTGCCGTTCTACTATTACGGGATCATTCACGGCGACCCGCACCTCGGCAACTACTCGGTGCGCGAGGATCACGGCATCAATCTGCTCGATTTCGGCTGCATCCGGACCTTCCAGCCGAAATTCGTCCAGGGCGTGATCGATCTCTACCGCTCGCTGGAAACCGGCGACCGGGACCTCGCCGTGCATGCCTACGAGACCTGGGGCTTCACCGGCCTCTCGGCCGAGGTCATCGACACCCTCAACCTGTGGGCGGAGTTCGTTTACGCACCGCTGCTGGAGGATCGTCCCCGGCGCATCCAGGAATTCGAGGCCGGCGGCGTCTACGGGCGCGAGATCGCCGAGAAGGTGCATGCCGAACTACGCAAGTCCGGCGGTGTCACGCCGCCGCGCGAGTTCGTCTTCATGGACCGGGCGGCGATCGGCCTCGGCGGCGTGTTCCTGCATCTCAAGGCCGAGATCAACTGGCACCGGCTGTTTCACGAGCTGATCAGCGATTTCTCAAGCGAGGCCCTGGCCGAGCGTCAGCAGCGCCTGTTCGACGACGTCGGCGTGCCGGTGCCGGAGCGGACCTGAGACCGGGTCAGCGCCGCGTGCGGGTCAGCCGCACGAAGCCGAGCGCGGCGCCGAGCGAGAGCAGGGCGATCACCGCGCCGGCATAGAAGACCGCCTGGGCGGCGCGCGCCGCGACCACCGGCTCGAGCTGTTCCTCGAGCCCGGCGAGGCTCGCGATCATCCCCGAAACCGCCGCGCCGAGCGCCCAGCCGGCATTCTCCAGCGTCGGAATGGCCCCGGCCGTGAGATCCCGTTCGGCGGCCGGTGTCGCGTCGAGCAGGCGCTGGCTGAGAAAGGCCCAGGAGATCCCGAATCCGGTGCCGGCGACGATGAGCGCCAGGGCCGGCAGGACGACCGAACTGCCGACGATGGTCGGCGCGAGAATGAACATCCCGACCGCGATCAGAGCCGGTCCGGCGATCAGCAGCGGATCCGCGCGCTCGCTCCTGAGGCTGGCGACGAGAAAGGCCGCTCCCGACCAGGCGAGCGAGAGCAGGACCACCACGTAGCCTGCCTCGAGCGGGGTGAGGCCCTGGAACTCCTGCATGAACAGGGGCACGTAGACGGTGATCCCGCCGGTCGCCAACGCCATGAGGAGCGCCGCCCAGAAACCGAGACCGACCGCGCCGGAAAGCCCGAAGGCGGCAAGCGGGAACAGCCGGGAGTTCTGCCGCCGGTCGACGATGACCGAGCCGGCAAGGGCAGCGACGGCGATGGCGAGCCAACCGGCGGTGAGCAGCGCGTCGCCGGCCCGGCCGGCCATGGAGATCGCCATCACGCCGCCGGCGATTGCCGTGAGCCTGCCGAGCGGGGGAATCCGGCGCCCGCCCGCCCGCGGCGTCGAGGCCGGCCCGGCGAGGACGAGAAGAACGAAGATCAGCCCGAGCGGCAGGTTGGCGAGAAAGGCGATCCGCCAGCTCGCATGCTCGGCCAGCAGCCCGGCGCCGGCGGGACCGATCAGGGCCGCGGCCGCATAGACGATCGACAGCAGGCCGAAGGCGCGCGGCATGGCGCGGCTCGGATAGACCTCGCCCACCAGCGCGTAACAGAGCGCGAGCACCGCCCCCTCGCCGATCCCCTGCAGCGCCCGGCCGATGAGCAGCACCGGCATCGAGGGCGCCAGCGCCGCGATCAGCGAGCCCGCGATCAGCAGCAGGGTCGAGACGAGAAAGACCCGGCGCCCGCCGAACGCGCCCTTCAGCCAGCCGCCCGACGCGCCAGTCACGATCGAGGCCACGAGAAAGACCGACGAGGCCCAGCTGATCAGCGCCAGGCCGCCGATGTCGCGGACCGCGGAGGGCATGATTGTCGCCACCATGAAGGCGTTGAGCGCATGCAGCCCGACGCCGAGGCCGAGCGTCCAGGTGGGAACGGCGTACGCGCCCCGGAACAGCGTCAGCCAGCCGATCGGCGCCTCGTCGTCCGCGTTGGTCATTGCTGGCTCGGGCATTGGATAAGGCCTGTCCCCGGGAACGGTCGATTGTCGACCGGGTGCTGCATGCCCTGAAAGGGGCGTGAGCGCAAGACGCCGGAACGTGCCCGATGGATCGGCAGGGGTTCTTGCGCGACACCGGCAAAAGAAAATCCGGCGCCGTTGCCGGCGCCGGATCGTTCGTCAGGCCGCGAAGGCGGTCGTCGTTCAGACGGCGTGGCCGTCCCGTGCCGCGAGGCGCCCGCGCCGAAGTTGCCAGCCGAGGCCGAGCACAGCGGCGGCGAAGAGCAGCAGCGCCGCCGGTTCGGGGATGTCGGTCGAACCGCCGTTGTCCGGCGTGTCGACGCGCAGCGTGGCGCTCAGGATGCCCTGCGCGAAGGGGAAGGGATAGGGTGCCGCGAAGTTCGAATAGGTGAAGGAGAGGGCGCCGACCGTCAGCGAGACGAGAATGTTGTTGTCGGTGCCGAGGAAGGTGAGACCCGCCAGGTTGCCGTTCTGGAAGAAGATCTGCGACCCGGTGTTGCTGGCGTCCGCGAGGTCGAAATTGTGGCCGTCGATGTCGAACGAGAGCGCCAGCAGCTTCCCGTTCAGCACGGAGAAGAACTCGTTGCCGATGCCGAGGACCGAGCCGTCGATGGTGAGGGAACCCGTGCCGCCGGCAACGTTGCCGATCGGATTGGTGTTGGTCAGCGTCAGGTCGTAGGTGGTGGGCACGGCCGATGCCGTGCCGCAGAAGGTCACCAGGGCCAACGAAAGCGCCGCAAGCGTACGAAGAAACATGGAGCAATTCCTGTCTTGAGCCGATGCCGGCCGTCCGGTTATTCCCAACCCCGGCCTCGCGCAATCAGGTTCGCAGGAAGCGTGCCAAGCGCCTGATGCGGGATTTCCGCCATTCCGCCGGCCGGGCCCCGGGCGGTTCCGGCAGGATTGTCAGAAAAGATGACGATTCACCTAACGAGGCGCCGGCGCGGGGCCGGCGCCGCTCAGCCCATCGCCTCGGCGAACAGCGTCTCGTAATCCTCCGCCTTTGCCGGGCGCGGGTTGGTCTGGTTGGTGTGATCCTGCTCGGCCAGCACCGCCATCGCCGGGATCACCTGGCGCGGCACGCCCATTTCGGCGAGATTGGCCGGCAGGCCGAGTCGGGCATTGAGCGCCGCGATCGCGTCAGCCAGGTCGACGCCGGGCGCCAGCCCCATGACCGCATGCAGATGTTCGTACTTCCGCCCGACATGGCCGGCGTTGAAGCGCAGCACCGCCGGCATGACGACGGCGTTGAGCGTGCCGTGATGCAGTTTCAGGTCGGGCAGGCCGCCGAGCGGGTGGCTCATCGCGTGCACCGCGCCGAGACCCTTCTGGAAGGCCATCGCGCCTTCCATCGAGGCCATCATCATGTTCCAGCGCGCCTCCCGGTCGTGGCCGTCGGCAACGGCCCGCTCGATATGGGCGATGGCCCGGCCGAGCCCGTCGCAGGCGATCGCCTCGGCCGGCGGATTGACCAGCGGGGAGAGATAGGTCTCGATGCAGTGGGCAACGGCGTCCATGCCGGTCGCCGCGGTGATCGGGGCCGGCAGGTCGAGCGTCAGCTCGGGATCGCAGAGCGCCACCTTGGGCAGCAAGTGCGGGCTGAGCAGGCCGAGCTTGCGGCCGTCGTCGAAGACGATGACGGCGCCGCGGCCGACCTCGCTCCCGGTCCCGGCGGTGGTCGGGATCGCGATCAGCGGGGCGACGGCGGCGGTGATCCGCGGCATGCCGCCCTCGACCGCCGCGTAGGAGCGGAGCGGCCCGTCATGGGTCGCGATGATGGCGACCGCCTTGGCGAGGTCCATCGACGAGCCGCCGCCGATCGCCACCAGCCCGTCGCAGCGGGCCTCGCGGTATAGCGCGGTGGCCTGCTTGACGGCCGCCTCGGTCGGGTTGGCCGGGGTGTCCTGGTAGACCGTCGCCTCGATCCCGGCGCCCATCGCCTGCAACGCCCGCTCGGCCAGGCCGGCGGCGACGACGCCGCGGTCGGTGACCAGCAGGGGCTTGCGGATGCCGAGCGTCGCGAGCTCGGTGCGGAGCTCGGCGAGGACGCCGAAGTCGAACAGGATTCGGGTCAGATAGGATATGACGGCCACGGTATATTTCCTTCTCTCGCTGTCCGGCGTCTGTCAATCTAGCCGAGGGCGGATCGCGCGCCCAGCGCCGCGGTTGCCGCCCGCCGCGGAGCCGGCCAAGCGTCTTGTTATGCATTGACGCTCTGGTATAGTTCGCGACCGCTGAGGCGGCAATTCTGGGCTGCGACTACTCGACAGGAAGAACATGAGCGATACGGGAAAAATGGATATCTCCGCGCAGAAGGCGATGTGGCGGGATTTCACGCGATTCACGGTCTGGAGCACTGGCTTCGTCATCGTGCTGTTGGTTCTGATGGCGCTCTTCCTGCTCTAGGCGGCGCTTTAGACGACCATTTCGATGCGCCTCCGGGGGGCCGGGGGCATCCATAAGCGGTGCGCCGCACAGGCGGTGCGACAGGCCGACAGGGGGGTAGCCGATGAAACTGGCCGTTCCGCGCGAACGACGACCGGACGAGAGCCGCGTCGCGATTTCGCCAGACATGGTCAAGAAGCTCACGGGGCTGGGCTTCGACGTGATCATCGAGGCCGGCGCCGGTACCGGCGCCAACATGACCGATGCTGCCTATGAAGCCGCGGGCGCGACGATCGTCGCCGACGAGGCGGCCGCGCTCGGCGATGCCGACGTGGTCTTCAAGGTCCAGCGCCCGCTGAGCGGCGATGACGACGGCCCGGACGAGATCGCGATGATGAAGAAGGGCGCGGTGCTGATCGGCTCGCTTGCCCCGCTGCAGAATCGCGAACAGGTCAAGGCCTATGCCGCCGCCGGGATCGACACCTTCGCGATGGAAATGGTGCCGCGCATCACCCGCGCGCAGTCGATGGACGTCCTCTCCTCGCAGGCCAACCTCGCCGGCTACAAGGCGGTGCTCGACGCCTGCGCCCATTACGGCCGCGCCATGCCGATGATGATGACCGCCGCCGGCACGATCGCGCCGGCCCGGGTCTTCGTCATGGGCGCCGGCGTCGCCGGTCTGCAGGCGATCGCCACCGCCCGCCGGCTCGGCGCCATCGTCTCGGCGACCGACGTGCGGCCCGAGGTGGCCGAACAGATCCAGTCGCTCGGCGCCAAGTATATCGGCGTCGAATCCGAGGAAAGCGGCGCCGGCGCGGGCGGCTATGCCAAGGAGATGAGCGACGATTACAAGCAGCGCCAGGCGGCGCTGATCGCCGAGACCATCAAGAAGCAGGACATCGTCATCACGACGGCGGCGATTCCGGGCCGGGCGGCGCCGAGGCTGGTGTCGGAGGAGATGCTGGCGTCGATGAAGCCGGGTTCGGTGATCGTCGATCTCGCGGTCGAGACCGGCGGCAACTGCGCGCTGTCGAAGCCGGGCGAGGTGGTGCGGACCGACAACGGGGTCCTGATCGTCGGCTACCGCAATGTTCCGGGCCGGCTCGCCGAGGATGCCTCGGCGCTCTATGCCCGCAATCTCGTGAATTTCATCACGCCGCTGGTCGATAGCGAGACGAAGGCGCTCAAGATCGACTGGGAGGACGAGATCGTCAAGGGTGCCGGCATCACCCGCGACGGCGCGGTCGTTCATCCGATGCTGCAGGAAGAGGGCAAATGACCATGGTCGTCGATCCCTTCATTTTCCGTCTCGCCATCTTCATCCTGGCGATCTTCGTCGGCTATTACGTGGTCTGGAGCGTGACGCCCGCGCTGCATACGCCGCTGATGTCGGTGACCAACGCGATCTCCTCGGTGATCATCGTCGGTGCACTGATCGCGGCCGGCCCCGAAGGCGCCGACCTGGCGAAGATCTTCGGCTTCGTCGCGATCACGCTGGCGGCGATCAACATCTTCGGCGGCTTCGTTGTCACCCAGCGAATGCTGTCGATGTACAAGAAGAAAAAGAAATGACGGGGGGCCTGACGTGTCCGCAAATCTGACGGCCTTCGCCTATCTGGTCTCGGCGGTCCTGTTCATCCTGGCGCTGCGCGGCCTGTCCTCGCCGGAGACCTCCCGGCGCGGCAACATCATGGGGATGATCGGCATGCTGATCGCGGTGGTCGTCACCGTGATCCGCCCCGACGTCGTGTCCTACGAATGGATCATCGCCGGCCTGGTCATCGGCGGCGGCATCGGCACCGCGACGGCGCTCCGCATCCAGATGACGGCGATGCCGCAGCTGGTTGCCGCCTTCCACAGCCTGGTCGGCCTTGCCGCGGTGCTGGTCGCTGCGGCCGCCTACTACAACCCGGAGGCCTACGGCATCGTCGATGCCGGCGGCGACCTGCTGGTCGCCAGCCGGATCGAGATGGGCATCGGTGTCGTCATCGGCGCGATCACCTTCACCGGCTCGATCGTCGCCTTCACCAAGCTGCAGGGCCTGGTGTCCGGCAACCCGGTGACCTTTCCGGGCCAGCACCTGGTCAACCTGGCGATCGGCGTTGCCATCGTCGCGCTGATCGTCTGGTTCTGCTTCGATCTCGACCCGCGCATCTTCTGGGCGATGACCGTGCTCTCGCTGGTCATCGGCGTGCTCATCATCATCCCGATCGGCGGCGCCGACATGCCGGTCGTGGTCTCGATGCTGAACTCCTATTCCGGCTGGGCGGCGGCCGGCATCGGCTTCACGCTGGAGAATACCGCGCTGATCATCACCGGCGCGCTGGTCGGCTCGTCGGGCGCGATCCTCTCCTACATCATGTGCAAGGCGATGAACCGGTCGTTCTTCTCGGTCATCCTCGGCGGCTTCGGCGGCGAGGATACCTCGGCCGCCCGGGGCGCCCGTTCGGATCGTCCGGTCAAGGCGGGCTCGGCCGAGGACGCCGCCTTCATCATGAAGAATGCCGGCAAGGTCATTATTGTCCCCGGCTACGGCATGGCGGTCGCCCAGGCCCAGCATACCCTGCGCGAGATGTGCGACGAATTGAAGGCGCAGGGCGTCGAGATCCGGCACGCCATCCATCCGGTCGCCGGCCGGATGCCGGGCCACATGAACGTGCTGCTGGCCGAGGCCAACGTGCCCTATGACGAGGTCTTCGAACTCGAGGAGATCAACTCCGAGTTCCAGACCGCCGACGTCGCCTTCGTCATCGGTGCCAACGACGTGACCAACCCGGCGGCGCGCGACGATCCGCAAAGCCCGATCTTCGGCATGCCGATCCTCGATGTCGACAAGGCCAAGACGGTGCTGTTCGTGAAGCGCTCGCTGTCGCCGGGCTATGCCGGCATCGATAACGAGCTGTTCTACAAGGACAACACGATGATGCTCTTCGGCGACGCCAAGAAGATGGTCGAGGATATCGTCAAGGCACTCTGAGGGCGACCGGGCCGCAACGGCCCGGCGCACCGGAAACGACGGGAACGGCGGCGCTTCGGCGCCGCCGTTTTTTTTGTCGCGCGGCCAACGACGGCGAAAGACGGGAAGCGGCGCATGCCGAGCCCTCTTCACGGCACACGCGCATCTATTCGAAAAGTCGAATAAATAAACAATTTGTTAATTAATGGTTGAGAACGGCGCGCTGTGGATGCAGAATCGCGTCTCCGGGATTTGATCTGTTGAGCTTGTTCCTGTCGGGTGGGCCGGTTTCCGGTCCCTCCGCAGCGGTTGGGGAACCGTCGCCCGGGTCGGGCGGCGCGCGTGCACTGACGGGACGACTCCGAATGGAAGGAATTTGACATGACGATTCGTCATCTGGTCCGTCTCGGCATTGCAAGCAGTCTGCTCAGCATTGCCTACGGATTCTCGGCCCACGCGGCCATTGTGACCCCGGCCGACACGTCGCCGACAGCGGTCGATCCGTTCGTCTGGGGCGATGCCAACGTTCGCCCGGGTGGATCGGTCGCGATCACCAACAGCCAGCCGCGCAGCGGCAACGGCTCGCTCGAGTTCGCCACCTCGGGGAGCGGCGCCAAGGCCGATTTCGAGATCTTCTGGAATGACCCGACGCGCACGCTCGGCAACCTGAGCGCGGCATCCTTCGACTGGTACCGCGATTCGTCGAGCACCGCGCCCCAGCACCTGACGCCGACCTTCCGGCTCTATTTCCAGACCGCGTCGGGCGAAACCGGACTGCTGATCTGGGAGGACGTCTACAACGGTGGCAGCACCGCCGTTCCAGCGCCGACCGACACCTGGGTTTCGGAAGACATCACCGACGACAACTTCTGGATGCGGGCCTTCGGTCCCGGCCGGACGATCGAGCAGTTCGGCGTGACGCTGGCCGACTGGGAAGGCGGCGCGACCTTCCCGAACCCGTCCGGCCAGTCGCCGGTTCTCGGCGCCGATACGCTGATCACCGGCATGAATGTCGGCGTCGGTTCCGGATGGGCAGGCGATTTCCTGGGTTACGTCGACAATGTCTCGCTGACCTTCGGCCAGGACGACACCATCCTGGCGAATTTCGAGACCGCCGCGGTGCCTGAGCCGGCCAGCCTGGCGCTGTTCGTCGTCGGCCTGCTCGGCCTCGGCGCGACGGCCCGCCGCCGCAGGGCCTGATCCCTCCGACATACTGGCCGAAATCCGGCCACGGACGGCGGCGCCTCGCGCCGCCGTTTGCATGTTTGCCGCAACTGTCTTCTACCATGGGCCGCTTGCGCGATAATGCGCCCCCGGGCGACGACATGATGAGGCGGCAGCGTGTTGACGAATGCCCTCAGCGGTGCAGGCGGATTGGCGCTGTTCCTGCTCGCCATGGCCATGATGACCGACGGTCTGAAGGTCTTCGGCGGGCGGAACCTGAAGGCGCTCCTGAAGAACTGGACCGGTACCACGATCCGCGGTGTGCTTTCCGGCGCGCTGGTCACGGCGACGGTTCAATCGTCGAGCGCTGTCACGGTGGCCACCATCGGTTTCGTCAATGCCGGCGTGCTGTCGCTTCGCCAGGCCCTGACCGTGATCTTCGGCGCCAACGTGGGGACGACGATTACCGGCTGGCTCGTTGCGGTCGTGGGTTTCGGCTTTCGAATTGAGGCATTTGCGCTGCCCATCATCGCCATCGGCGTCGGGCTGCGTTTGCTCATGCCGACTGCCCGGCAACGGGGGCTTGGTGATGCCATCACCGGTTTCGGCCTGTTCTTCCTCGGCCTCGCCTTCCTGAAGGAGGGGTTCGCCGGTGTCGCCGCGAACTTCGGGATCGATGCGTTCGGGAGTCCCGGTGGGCCGCTCGGGACACTGGCCTATGTGGCGGTCGGCTTCGTCGCGACCGTATTGACGCAATCGTCGAGCGCGGCCATCGCACTGATCCTGACAGCGGTCTCGGAAGGGGTAATCGGGCCCGAGATCGGTGCGGCGGCGATCATTGGCGCCAATGTCGGAACGACCTCGACTGCGGTGATCGCCGTGATCGCCGCGACGCCGAACGCCAAGCGTGTTGCCGCCGGCCATCTCGCTTTCAATCTGGCCACCGGAATAATCGCGCTCGCACTGTTACCGGGATTGCTCGCGGTGATCACATGGATCGGCGGGTTCGCCGGCATGACGGGCCATCCGGTGCCGCTGCTTGCCCTCTTCCACACGGTTTTCAATTTTCTGGGCGTCGTCCTGTTGTCGCCTTTCGCCGGCCGGATGTCCCGCCTCCTGGACCGTTTCTTCCGTTCCGCGGAAGAGGATATGAGCCGGCCGCAGCATCTCGACCAGACGGTGCTGGCGGCGCCCGAACTTGCGATCGGCGCCCTGCACCAGGAACTCGGCCGGCTGCAGTCGATTGTCCGGGCACTGGCGCGGGCTTCGCTCGGACGGAGCGGACCGAAGCCGGCGGCTGTCGCCCGACGCTCCGAGGCGATCACTTCGCTCGGCGAGGCGATTACCGAGTTCGCGGCCTCAATCCGGACAGAAAACCTGTCTCGCGCCGTCGCCGAGGAACTGCCGCGCGCGCTTCGCGTTGCCCGCTACTTGGAGGAAGCGGCGCGGCTGGCGCCGCTCGTCGAGGATCTGGCGCGCCAGACCGAATCGCTGGACTATCTGCCGGCGCGTCTGCCGGTCCGGAACGCACTGGACGCCGCGCTCCGGGTGATCGGGCGTCCGGACGAAGACCCCGCCGACGGATCGGCCGATGTTGCTGTCAGGGAAGAGGCGACCGAGGCGGCGCGAGATGTCGACAAGGATCTTGCCGATTTCGAGACTCGCTACCAGGAGGCCAAGGCGGCGGCGCTGGCCGCGGTCGCGGGGCATGGGCTCGGCATCAGCAAGGTCGGCGTCCTGCTCGACGGCCTCAGCCACCTGCGCCGGCTGGTCGAACAGATCGCCAAGGCCGGTGCCTCGTTCCGGCTTGGACTTGGCGACGGGTCGCCCGCCGATGTCGGGGGCAATGGTAACGGGAATGGTGAAACGGAGGCCGACCCGCCGAGGACTGTGCCCGACGAGCGGGGGGCGTCGGCCGGAACGCCGCCGACCGCAGGACGAACCGGTGGGGAGGGCTGACGGTCGAGCAGAACCCGATCAGCACCCAAACGACGAAAGCCGCGTCGGGTGACCGGCGCGGCAACATCGTACCTGTTCGGAAAGGACCCGCCGGCAAGCGGGACGGGAGGGGTGCGGCTTATGCCGCTCCCTCGCGCTGCAGACGCTTGCGCGCCAGCTTGCGTGCCCGGCGGACAGCCTCGGCCCGCTCGCGAGCCCGCTTTTCCGACGGCTTCTCGTAATAGTTCCGGAGCTTCATCTCACGGAAGATACCCTCGCGCTGCATCTTCTTCTTGAGTGCACGCAAGGCCTGATCGACGTTGTTGTCGCGAACTTGAACCAGCAAAGCTTTCAAATCTCCTTTCCGGTCGCATACGGCAAAAAGCCCCACGCGGAGCCGCGGTCATATCACAGCGACCGGCCCCCGTGAAGGTCTTTGAATTGAACTTTCGCACTTATCCTAGTGCTTTTTGCCGGCCTTTACCACCGTTTCTACCGTCGCCATAGTAAGGCCATGGCCATATTGAAGATTGCCCGCATGGGGCACCCTGTCCTGGCGCGGCCGGCACCGCCCGTCGCCGACCCCGGCGACCCGGAAATCGCCCGGCTTATCGTCGACATGATCGAGACGCTGGAGGATGCCGGCGGGGTCGGGCTTGCCGCCACCCAGGTTCATGTCCCGACACGGCTGGTGATGTTCTTCGTGCCGGCTGCCCGCGCCGCCGCCGAGGACGGCGCGGCCGAAGGCGAGGGCGGCGTGCCGTTCACGGTGCTCATCAACCCGGAGATCGAGCCGCTTGGCGAGACCATGGTCGCGGGATGGGAGGGCTGTCTCTCGGTTCCGGGACTGCGCGGCCTGGTGCCGCGCCACGACCATATCCGCTATCGCGGGCTTGCCCCGGACGGCAGCCTGATCGAGCGCGAGGCGCGCGGCTTCCATGCCCGGGTCGTGCAGCATGAATGCGACCATCTTGACGGCGTGCTCTATCCGCAGCGCATGACGGATCTGTCGAGGCTGGTCTTCGAGAGCGAATTCAGGCATCAGACGGCAGCCGCCCCGGACGGGGACGGCGCGGACGACGAGGAGGTGGCTTAGGCGATGGCCCATCATCTGGAGGAGGAGCGCCGGCGGATTCTCGCAGCGGCGCTGCCGAACGTGGCCTTCGACGGCTGGACGGCGAAGACCCTGACGGCGGCGGTCGAGGCGGCCGGATTCGAGCCGGCGATGGCGGTCCGGGCCTTTCCCGGCGGCGTCCGCGAGATGATCGGCTTCTTCATCGCCGAGGCCGACCGGGAAATGGTCGAGGCGCTGGAGGCACGCGACCTGCCGTCGATGAAGATCCGCGACCGCATCCGCACCGCCGTGCAGGTTCGGCTCGAGCAGAACGCGCCCTGGCGCGAGGCGATCCGGCGGGCGCTGGCGCACGAGATGGCGCCGCAGAACGCCCCGGCGGCGCTTCGGCGGCTGCACCGCACGGTCGATGCCATGTGGTACGCGGCCGGGGACCGTGCTGCCGACTTCAATTACTACACCAAGCGGATGCTGCTCGCCGGGGTCTATTCCTCGACCCTGCTCTACTGGCTGAACGACCGCTCGGAAGGATCCGCCGCGACCTGGCGGTTCCTCGACCGGCGCATCGACGACGTGATGAAGATCCAGACCGTGAAAGGACGGCTCGGCGGCCGGCTCGACAGGATTGGCGGGCTGGTCCGGCGGCCGCGACGGCCGGGCGCGGTGATCGGCGCCTGGGCGCGGCGGGGCGACGCATGAGCCGGCCGCTGGATGGGCGCACGATCCTCGTCACCAATGTCACTCATTTCGTTGGCCCGCCGTCCGTTCCGGCCTTCCTCGCCGCCGGGGCGAGGCTGGTCTGTCACGACGAGGGCTTTGCCGACGCCGAGCGGGCGGCGGCGTTCGGCGCCGCCCATCCGGACGCCATCGTCGCGCCGGAACCGCTGGCCGAGGATTGCGTCGCCTGGGCGGAAGCCGAGGTCGGCCCGCTCGACGTCGTCGTCAGCAACGACCATTTCCCGGCCCACCGGATTCTCGTCGACGCGGCCGGTCGGGACGATTTCCGGGCCGCGCTCGAGGCCCTTGCCGTTACCCCCTTCGCGGTTGCCGGAGCGGCGGCCAAGGCGATGAAGCCGCGCCGGGCGGGCAAGATCATCCTTGTCACCTCGGCGGCGCCATTGCAGGGCCTGGCCAATTACTCGATTTACGCGGCCGCGCGCGAGGCCGCCAACGGGCTGGTGAAATCGCTCGCCCGCGAACTCGGCAAGGCGAATATCCAGGTCAACGCGCTGGCGCCCAATTTCGTCGAGAGTCCGAGCTATTTCCCCGAGGCGCTGCTCGCCGACGAGGCGGCGATGGCGAAGATTACCCGGCAGATCCCGCTCGGCCGGCTCGGCAAGCCGGAAGAGGCGGCGGCCTATCTGGTCTTCCTCGCCTCCGGCCAGTCGGATTTCATCACCGGACAGGTGCTCGCCTTCGCCGGCGGCTGGGCCTGATCGGGCGGGCGCTCAGCGGCGGCCGCAGGCTGCCGGATCGGGCGTCTCGCCGAGCGGGAAAAGCCAGGTGACATGGCCCATCTTGCGGCCGGGGCGGGCCTCGCCCTTGCCATAGATATGCAGCGCCGCCTTCGGATCGGCGAGGATCGCCGCCCAGTCGTCCGCCTCGTCGCCGAGCAGGTTCCGCATCACCGCGTTCGCATGGCGGTCGGGCGAGCCGAGCGGCAGGCCGGCGACGGCGCGGATCGCCTGCCGGAACTGGCTGGTGACGCAGCCCTCGATCGTCCAGTGCCCGGAATTGTGCGGCCGGGGCGCCAGTTCGTTGACCAGCAGGCGGCCGTCGCCGGTGACGAACATCTCGACCGCGAGCAGGCCGACCAGGTCGAGCGCGGTGACGATCCGGCCGGCCATCGCCACGGCCTCCGCCGCGGTCGCCTCGTCGAGCGGGGCCGGCGCGATCGTGACGTCGAGGATATGATCGCGGTGCCGGTTCTCGACCGCGACGAAGCAGGCGACCTCGCCGCCGAGCCCCCGGGCCGCGACCACGGAAACCTCCATGCGGAAATCGACGAAGCCCTCGAGGATCGCGGGCGCGCCCGCGATCGCCTCCCAGGCGGCGGCCGCATCGCCCGGGGTCCTGATCGCGGCCTGGCCCTTGCCGTCGTAGCCGAGCCGGCGGGTCTTCAGGATCGCCGGGGTGCCGATGGCCGCGATGGCGGTGTCGAGCGCGGCCGCGTCGTCGACCTGGCGGTAGGGTGCGGTGCCGAGGCCGAGGCCGGTCAGGAAATCCTTCTCCGCCAGCCGGTCCTGGGTGACCGCCAGTACCGACGGGCCGGGGCGCACAGGCGTTGCCCGGCCGAGGCGGGCGAGGGCCGCGACCGGGATATTCTCGAACTCCAGGGTGACCGCATCGACCGCGGCCGCGAACCGGTCGAGCGCGGCCTCGTCGTCATAACCGGCGCGCGTCGTCTCGTTCGCTACCTGGGCGGCCGGCGGATCGGCCTCGGGCGCGAAGATGTGGGTGCGGTAGCCCATTTCGGCGGCGGCAATCGCCATCATGCGGCCGAGCTGGCCGCCCCCCAGGATGCCGATCGTCGAACCCGGCGGCAGCGCGGTCATGCCCGGCTGTCTTCGGGAGCTTCATCGACCGGGGCGTCGGCGACGGCCGCCGTCTGGCGCGCCCGCCAGGCGTCGAGCGCGGCGGCGACGGTCGCATCGGTGCGGGCGACCATGGCGGCGGCGAACAAGGCCGCGTTGACCGCTCCGGCGCGGCCGATGGCGAATGTGGCGACCGGTATTCCGGCCGGCATCTGGACGATCGAGAGCAGCGAATCCATGCCCTTGAGCGCCTTGCTCTCGACCGGCACGCCGAGGACCGGGACAGGCGTCATCGCGGCCGCCATGCCGGGCAGGTGGGCGGCGCCGCCGGCGCCGGCGATGATTGCCGTGAGGCCGCGTTCGACGGCGCTGCCGGCATAGTCGTAGAGCCGGTCCGGCGTGCGGTGGGCGGAGACGATCCGCGTTTCGTGGGCGATGCCGAGCTCGTCCAGTATCCCGGCGGCGTGCCGCATCGTCTGCCAGTCGGACTGGCTGCCCATGATAATGCCGACCAGCGCCGCCATACCTTTCGCTCTCCCTGTCGTCGCGGACCCCTCCGGGTCCGGGAAAGCGGTGAAGTATACGGAGCCGGTTCCGTCAGGCAATGGCCACGCGGGCATATTAACCTTTCGTTGACCCAGAACCGGCTTAATGGCATCACTGACGGCGGCGAGTTCGGCTAGAACCGATCGGATCGACGGGAACCAGTGGTAGCAGATGGCATGCTCGAATGAAGATCGGTGATCGCAATCGCGCTTCGGGCGCGACGGCGGTAAGTGGACCCCGGCCGACCGGCTATTCCAGTGAAGGGCGGGCCGCCGGGGCAGCGGCGCCCTCGCGCGATATCAACGACGTCACCACGATCCTGGGAATCCCGGAGAACGAGCTGACGCCGAAAGTCCGCGATGCGATCATGACGCTGATGCGCGAGGTCGACACGCTGCGCAGCGAACTCGACCGAAGCAACAAGCGTCTCGGCGAGATGGAGAAACTGGCCGATCTCGACTCGCTGGCGGCGATCTACAATCGCCGGGCCTTCGTGCGCGAACTGACCCGTCTGATCGCCTTCGCCGACCGCTATGGCGAGGCCGGGACCGCCAGCCTGGTCTATTTCGACGTGAACAATTTCAAGGCTATCAACGACACCTATGGCCACGCGGTCGGTGACGAGGTGTTGAAATCGGTCGCGGGGACCATCGTCGACAACGTCCGCCGCTCGGATGTCGTCGGCCGGCTCGGCGGCGACGAATTCGGTGTCATCCTGGTCCAGGCCGAGGGCGCGCGGGCACAGGAGAAAGCCACCTTCCTGGTCGATTCGGTGCGCCAGAACAAATACCTGCACGACGGCACGGAAATCGAAATCGAACTGTCCTTCGGCGTCTATACCTTCCGCCCGGGGGACGAGCCCGCGGCGGCGCTGGCGGCGGCGGACGAGGCGATGTACGCGCACAAGGCATCCGCCCGGAAAGCCAGCTAAGCGGCCGCCACCGGGGCCACCCGTTCGATCTGTCGCAGTCCCCCGCGAGCCGCCCCGGCGGGACGGCTCCATCGCCGTTCAGGCGATGATGTCGGGCAGGAGACTGCTTTCCAGCTTGGCGATCTGATCCTTCAGGACGAGCTTGCGTTTCTTCAGACGCTGAATCTGCAGCCTGTCGAAACTCGTCCCGGTTGCCATCGCGTCGATGGCGGCGTCCAGATCCCCATGCTCCATCCGCAGCTTCATCAGCGCGGACTGCAATTCCTCCGGGTCGGATATGTCTGTCATGGATTCCGTCGAGATATGCGTTGTTGCCTCCCACGTTCCAGAAGGGTCCAGATCGCACGGCAGGTCGCATCCGGCGACCGGAACCGGATCCTATCCACAGTTCGCTGCGGATGTCCAATTCAACCCCGATAGACTACCATCCATGTCGGCCCAAGCCTAGGCGAAGATTGCCTTTTGCGACTTCGGCGACCGGCTGGCGGGGGGCATGGAACGGGCGGCACAGATCCGCTTTTGACAGGAACCGGGAGAAGCGGGACGGGCGTGCGATGTCGCCGACGAGTTTTCCACCCAATGAGTTCTGGGATTTTTCCTCGCGGCTCTATGCCCGCGACGGGGTCGCCGAGGCCTCGCTCGCGCTGCAGGATCGCCATGGCATCGACGTCAATCTGCTGCTCTTCTGCTGCTGGGTCGCGGCGAGTGGGCGCGGCACCTTCGAGGACGGCGAACTCGAATCGGCGATCGACAGGGTGGCGGCCTGGCGGGACAACGTGATCCTCCCGCTGCGGGACCTGCGCCGCTACCTCAAGGGCGGCGCCGCGCCGGCGCCCTACCAGCTTGCCGACGAACTGCGGCGGGTGATCGCCGACATCGAGCTGCATGGGGAGCATGTCGAGCAGCTCATCCTGAGTGCCGGCATGACGCGACTCGGAACAGGCAGTTTCGAGGCGCATCGCCAGGCCCGCGACGCTGCGGTCAACCTGTCGCGCTATTTCGCCATTCTCGCGATCGGGCTGGACGAGGAGACCGACCGGGCGGCACTCCGCATCCTCGTCAGCGCCGCCTTCCCGAGCGTCGAGGACTGGCTGGTCGCCGACTGGATCTAGGCGCGGCCTTCCGGCCGGCCCTGCCAGCGTCGCGCCAGGTCGTTGTCGATCTCCAGCAGGTCGAGCAGGCGTCCGACGCTGTGATCGACCATCGCCTCGAGGCTGTCCGGGCGGGCATAGAAGGCCGGCATCGGGGGCGCGATGATGGCGCCGATCTCCGACAATTGCGTGAGCATTCTCAGGTGCCCGGTGTGAAGCGGCGTCTCGCGCGGCATCACGATCAGCCGGCGGCGCTCCTTGAGCGTCACGTCGGCGGCGCGGGTCAGCAGGGTGGTCGTCATGCCGGTGGCGATCTCGGCGGCGCTGCGGATCGAGCAGGGCGCGATGACCATGCCGCGGGTCCGGAAGGAGCCGGAAGCGATCGCCGCGCCGATGTCGCCGACCGGATGGACATGATCGGCGAGCGCCTTGATCTCGGCCGGCTTCCGGTCGGTTTCGTAGGCGATCGTCAGCTCGGCCGCCTTGGAGACCACGAGGTGGCTCTCGATTCGCAATTCGCGGCAGGCTTCGAGCAGGCGGATGCCGTAGACCGAGCCCGACGCGCCGCTTATTCCGATCACGAGGGGACCCGCGTTCGCCATCCCGAATATCCTTTCCGCTTCGTCCGGCAGTTCCCGGCGGGATGGTCCGCCCGTCGGTTGAAATCACAGGATGGCAGAGTCTTGAAGGCTGACAAGTCCTGACCCACCTGTTCTAGTAGGGATGTGTCGCAAGGCACAACCATGGCTCTGTACGGAGGACGTTTGCCAATGTCGCTCGTTGACCATCTCAGGCAGCTGAACGAAAAGCACCGCAGCCTCGACGAACGGATCGAACAGGAAGTCCACCGCCCCAGTCCCGACAACATCAAGCTCACGGATCTCAAGCGAAAGAAGCTCAAGCTCAAGGAACGGATCGCCGAGCTCGAGCACGAGATACACTAGCCGGACCGGCGCGCCGACGGGCCGCCACGGCGGTCCGTCCGCGTCAGATCGTCTTGCCCGGGTTGAGAATGCCGTTGGGGTCGAGGGTTGCCTTCAACGACCGCATCATGGCCATCTCGACATCGGACTTGTAGCGCAGGATTTCCTCGCGCTTCATGCGCCCGAGTCCGTGCTCGGCGCTGATGCTGCCGCCGAGGTCGTGCGCGATGCCGTGCACGAGGTCGTTGACCTCTTGCCAGCGGGCAAGGAAGGCCGCCTTGTCGGCGCCCGCCGGCTGTAGCGGGTTGTAGTGCACGTTGCCGTCGCCGACATGGCCGAAGGCGACGCTGCGGACCCCCGGGATGAGCGCCGCGACCGCCGCGTCGGCGCGCTCGATGAACTCGGCCATCTTCGAGACCGGCACCGAGATGTCGTGCTTGATGCTGCCGCCTTCCGGCTTCTGGGCGCCGGAAATCTCCTCCCGGATATGCCACAGCGCCTTCGACTGGCGCTCGCTCGCGGCGATCGTCGCGTCGACCACGAGGCCCTTCTCCATCGCCTCGGCCAGCAGGTCCTCGGCCATCGTGCCCATGTCGCTCTCGCGCGCCGCGGAAAGCTCCAGCAGCACGTACCAGGGATGGCGGCCCTGCAGCGGGTCGGTGACACCCGGGACGTTCTTCCGCACCATGTCGAGGGCGATCCGCGGCATGAGTTCGAAGGCCGTCAGCCGGTCGCCGGCGATGCCCCGGGCGAGCGAGAAGAGGTCGAGCGCCGGCCGCACGCCGGGCACCGCGACGAAGGCGGTGCGCTGCGCCTTCGGCTTCGGATAGAGCTTCAGGACCGCCCTGGTGATCACCCCGAGCGTGCCCTCGGCGCCGACGAAGAGCTGTTTCAGGTCGTAGCCGGTATTGTCCTTGCGGAGGCCCCGGAGGCCGTTCCAGACGCGGCCGTCGGCGAGCACGACTTCCAGCCCGAGCACCAGGTCGCGTGCGTTGCCGTAGCGGAGCACGGCGACGCCGCCCGCGTTGGTCGACAGGTTGCCGCCGATCTGGCAACTGCCTTCCGAGCCGATACGCAGAGGAAACAGCCGGTCGGCATCGTCGGCGGCCTGCTGGATGTTGGCGAGCACGGTGCCCGCCTCGACCAGCATCGTGTCGTTCAGCGGATCGATCTCCAGCACCCGGTTCATGCGCGAGAGCGAGAGCACCACCTCGTCGTTGCCGTCGAAGGGGATCGAGCCGCCGACCAGCGAGGTGTTGCCGCCCTGGGGGACGACCGGGGTGCGCGTCTCGTTGCAGAGCGCGAGGATGCGCGAGACTTCCTCGGTGCTGCCGGGGCGCAGGACGAGCGGCGTCCGGCCGCGATAGAGATCGCGCCATTCGACGACATGGGGCTCGACATCCGCCGGTTCGGTGAGCGCCCCGCCAGGTCCGACGATATCGCTCAGGCGCTGGATGAGCGCTGCGTTGACTTCTGCCATGCCGTTCGACATAGCCCAGCCTTCCGGGCCCTGCAAGCATCGGCGCAGGTCCCGGGCCAACGGCCGTTCAGGGGCGCGGCGCCGCCGCCCGGCGAAGCCGGTCGTTGATCGCCACCCCGAGCCCCACGTCGGGTACCGGGCTCACGGCGATCGTGCTCGCGCCGGCCTCGTCGAGGGCATGCAGCATGGCGAACAGGTTTGCCGCCGCCTCGACGGGATCCCCGCTCGGACTGAGATTGAGATCGGCGCCGGCCGCCTCCGGTCCGAAGCCGAGCCAGTGCTCGCCCGCCCGTCGCGCCGTCGCCCCGAGGCGGACCGCCCCGGCCGGAGCGTAATGGCTTTCCATCATGCCGGGACTGGGGCCCTGGCCGTTCGTCGCCGGCCTGCCGAGCGGGCCGATCACGGCCTCGATCGCCTCGCGGGCGATGGCGCCGGGGCGAAGTAGCAGCGGTTCCGGGCCGGCCAGTCCGACCACGGTGGATTCGAGGCCGAAGGCGCAGGCGCCGCCATCGAGGATCATCGCCGGCGCCTGTCCGAGACTGCGCAGGACATGCGCGGCCCGGGTCGGGCTCAACTGGCCGGAGCGGTTGGCGCTCGGCGCCACCACCGGGCGGCCGGTCGCCGCGAGCAGGGCCTGGGCGACCGGGTGCGCCGGCAGCCGGATCGCGATGCTGGCAAGGCCGGCCGAGGCCAGCCGCGAGACCGGGCAATCTTCGGTGCGCGGCAAGACCATGGTCAGCGGGCCGGGCCAGAAGGCGGCGGCCAGCGCCTCGGCGGCGTCGCCGAAGCGGCCGAGGCGGCGCGCCATGGCTAGTTCCGCGACGTGCGAGATCAGCGGATTGAAGCTCGGCCGTTCCTTGGCGGCATAAATCCCCGCGACCGCGCGGTCGCTGGTGGCGTCGGCGCCGAGCCCGTAGACGGTCTCGGTCGGAAAGGCGACAAGCCGCCCGTCGCGGAGAAGCGCCGCCGCCGCCCCGATCGCATCGGGGGTCGCGTCGTACAGATTGTCGGATCGTGACATGACGGCGCAGTCTAGCGTCGGCGAGGCCGCCGTCCAGTGACGAATCGCCGCGTCCGGGGGGCTAGTCCGCCGACGCTGAGCCCGGCATGCCGTCGACCAGCTTGCCGGTGTCCACAAGGTCGTCCACGGGGTTGTCCGCCTGCTTCTCCGCCGTCAGATCGGTCGTCTCGAACCGGGTCAGGTGGGCGATGAAACTGCCGACCGGGGCGTTGGCCTGGAAACGAACCGGCAGAGAAAGACCGCTTTGCGGGAAGCGGGCGATCCAGATCGCGGTGCGGTCCCGGTCGGCGTCGGTTGAACGCCAGTCGTCGGCGTCGCTGAATCCGGCGATCGGTTCGACCCTCACCTGGCATCGCACGGCTTCGCCGGCGAAGCGCGACTGGCCGGAGGTCTTCAGGCTGTCGGTTCGGGGCGCCGAGAATTTCAGGTCGAAGCGGCGGCGGCCGTCGAAGATCGGCATGGTGCTGGAACAGATCGCCTCCGGGTCGCGCTCGACGGCCGAGGCGAGCACCGCGGTCAGCGGGTCGAGGGCGCTGCGGCGAAGCTCGTCCGGTACTTCCTCGCCGGGTTCGGGTTTCTTCGAATCCGGCTCGATGGTGACATCCCGCTTGCCGTCCGGGCGGTACACGATCGCCGTCCGCCGGCCGTCCTCGCGGCTGGCGTCCCGGGTATTGAAACGCCTCGGCGTCAACTCTGCGTCGCCGACCGATTCCGATTCGAGCCTTATCTTGCGGAAGAAATCGACCAGTCCGCGTCCGTTGACGACACTTTCGATCCGGTAGCCCTCGGCGGTCAGCGCCGCGGTGATGTCGATGTCGAGAAAATGGAAACCGCCCGCATAGACCTCGTAGCCGAGCGAGATCCGCTCGGGCGGGGTTGCGGCGGCGGGTGCCGCGGCGCCGAGCGTCAGGACCAGGGCGGCGATCGACAAGGCTGAGACGGACCGGGCTTCGGGCAAGGGCGCACCCTCCTTGTGACGGATCATGTCTAGCAGTTTTCGTCCACCCGGAGATATAGGCTGCCTCGGCGGAATGTGTATTCGCCGTTGTCGTGCGCCGCGGCTTGCGCCTATATCTGGTGCGACAAATTCATCTCCGATCAGAATCGTCAGGGAGAAACTGGCATGGCCGACTATCGCGCGCCGCTCGGCGACATGCGCTTCGTGCTCAACAACATCGTCGACCTGAAGGCGCTCGCCGCCCTGCCGGGCCTCGACGCTGCCGAACCGGAGCTTGTCGACGCCGTGCTCGAAGAGGCGGGCAAGATGGCGAGCCAGATTCTCGACCCGATCAACTATTCCGGCGATCGCACCGGCAGCCGCCTCGCCGACGGCGTCGTGACCACCCCGCCCGGTTACAAGGAGGCCTATCGCGCCTATGTCGAGGGCGGCTGGAACGGCATGCCCTTCGATCCGGAATATGGTGGCGGCGGCCTGCCCTGGGCGGTCACGCTGGCGGCGATGGAAATGTGGAATTCCGCCAATCTCGCCTTCTCGCTCTGCCCGCTGCTGAACCAGGGCGCCATCGAGGCGCTGGAGGCGCACGGCTCGGACGAGCTGAAGGCGACCTACCTGGCGAAGATGGTGAGCGGCGAATGGTCCGCCACCATGAACCTGACCGAGCCCTCGGCCGGCTCCGACGTCGGCGCACTCCGCTCCAAGGCGGAACCGCGCGGCGACGGCACCTACCGGATCAGCGGCCAGAAGATCTTCATCACCTATGGCGAACACGACATGGCCGAGAATATCGTCCACCTCGTGCTCGCCCGGCTGCCCGACGCACCGCCGGGCACGCGCGGCATCTCGCTGTTCGTCGTGCCGAAATTCCTCGTCGAGGCGGATGGCAGCCTCGGCCGGCGAAACGATGTCCGCTGCG
Organism: Oceanibacterium hippocampi; assembly: GCF_900172325.1. Lineage (GTDB taxonomy): Bacteria > Pseudomonadota > Alphaproteobacteria > Sneathiellales > Sneathiellaceae > Oceanibacterium > Oceanibacterium hippocampi. The sequence continues at coordinate 1,501,163 of NZ_FWFR01000001.1, forward strand.
TCTCGCTGGAAGAGAAACTCGGCATTCACGGCAGCCCGACCTGCGTCATGTCCTACGGCGACGAGGGCGACTGCGTCGGCTACCTGCTCGGCGCCGAGAACAAGGGCATGCGCTGCATGTTCACGATGATGAACGCGGCCCGGATCTCGGTCGGCCTGCAGGGGCTGGCAATCGCCGAGCGGGCCTATCAACGGGCGCTCGCCTTCGCCGCCGAGCGTCGCCAGGGCCGTACGCCCGGCATGCCCGCGACCGAGAGCGCGGCGATCATCGAACATGCCGACGTGCGCCGGAACCTGATGCTGATGAAGTCGCAGGTCGAGGCGATGCGCTGCCTGCTCTATGTGAACGGCGCGGCGCTCGACGCCGCCCGGCACCATCCGGATCCGGCCGTGCGCGAGGCCAGGCAGGCGCTGACCGAACTGCTGACGCCGATTTCCAAGGCCTGGTCAACCGACCTCGGCTGCGAGATCGCCTCGATCGGCGTGCAGATTCACGGCGGCATGGGCTTCGTCGAGGAAACCGGCGCCGCGCAATATTACCGCGACGCCCGGATCCTGCCGATCTACGAGGGCACCAACGGCATCCAGGCGATCGACCTGGTCGGTCGCAAGCTGCCGATGCTGGGCGGCGAGACGGTGCGCGAACTGATCGCCGAGATGCGGGCGACCGCCGAGGCGCTGTCGGGTGCCGGCGGCGATCTCGGCGCGATCGCCGATCCGCTGTCGCGGGCCGCCGACGTGGTGGCCGAGACCAGCGACTGGCTGCTCGCCAACATGGCCAACGATCCGAATGCCGGGCTGGCCGGCGCGACGCCGTTCCTGAAGCTGTTCGGCTACGCCCTTGGCGGTCATTTCCTCGGCCGTTCGGCCCTGGCCGCGAATGCCGCGCTGAACGGCGGGGCCGGGAACCGCGAACAGCTCGAGGCGAAGATCGTCACTGCGCGCTTCTATGCAACCCAGGTCCTGCCCCAGGTCGACGCCAACCGGGCGGCGGCGATGGCTGGCCCGGAGCTATTGTTCGCCATCGGTGCCGACGCGCTTGCTTCCTGAGCGGCGCGGCGGGCGCCGCCTCGCCGTTTGACGTTGACGTAAACGTCAACTAGCGTTGAAGACATTCTGCGCTGCACAGTCGATGCTGCAGTGCGAAGTTCATCCGGTTGACGAGGTTCGCGTATTGTCCAGTAAGAAAATCGACCGCATGGTCTACCCGCTCGACGGGCGGCCCGAATCCGGCCAGGTCATGGCGGTGACCGACGGCGTCTTCTGGCTCCGTCTGCCGATCCCCTTCAAGGGCCTGGACTACATCAACTGCTGGCTGCTCGAGGATGGCGACGGCTGGACGATCGTCGATACCGGCTATCCGAGCGACGAGGCAAAGGCGATCTGGCGCCGCGTCATGGCCGACGAGATGGGCGGCCGCCCGGTCCGACGTATCATTTGCACCCATTTCCACCCGGACCATCTGGGCCTTGCCGGCTGGCTCCAGCAGGAAACCGGGGCGACGCTTTCGATGAGCCACGGCGAATGGACCTTCGGCCGCATGCTGTCGCTCGACCGCACCGAGGCAATGCCGGACGAGGTGGTCGACTACCATTTGCGGCTCGGCTTCTCGCAGGAGGCGATCGGCCAGTTGCGTGCCCGTGGCGTCAACAATTACGCCAATTCCGTTTCGCCGATCCCGCGCGCCTTCCGCCGGCTTTCCGATGGCGAGAGCGTGCGCATCGGCGCCCATGACTGGCGCATCGTCGTCGGCCGCGGCCATAGCCCGGAGCATGCCTGTCTTCACTGCGAGGATCTGGGACTGCTGATCTCCGGCGATCAGGTCCTGCCCCGCATCACCCCGCATATCGGCGTCTACTCGGCCGAGCCGGAGGCCAACCCGCTCAGCCTGTTCCTGGCGTCGCTGTCGCGGCTGCGCGCCCTGCCCGGCGAGACGACGGTGCTGCCCGCCCACGGCGACGTCTTCCAGGGCCTGCACGAACGGCTCGACTACTATCGCGAGCACCACCAGCTCCGCCTCGACCGGCTGCTTCGCGCCTGTGCCGAGAGCCTGCGGGCGACCGACGTGGTGCCGCTGCTGTTCCGCCCGAACCTGAACGAGTTCGAGACCTATCTCGGCGTGGCCGAGGGGCTCGCCCATCTCCATTGCCTGCTCGGCGACGGGCTGATCGAACGAACCGTCGATGCCGACGCGGTGTACCGTTTCCAGGTACCGAAGACGGTCGGCAAGGAAGCCGCCGCCTGACCGGCCAACCAGAAGAGTCTCCGGGAGTGAACGGGATGAGTGACGATATTCTGATGAACAAGGCGGATGGCGTCGCGACCATCACGCTCAACCGGCCGGAAGTCCTGAACGCGCTGTCCGAGGCGATGGTCCAGGGGCTCGGCGAATTCCTGACCGATATCGAGGGCGATCCGTCCGTCCGCTGCGTCGTGCTGAAGGGCGCGGGCGAGCATTTCATGGCCGGTGGCGACGTCAAGGGCTTCGGGCCGCTGGCCAAGTTGCCGCCGGAGGAGCGGCGTCGCCGCTTCGAGGCGCGGATCCACAAGCTGCATCCGGTGATCTTCACCATGCGCCGGCTGAGGCAGCCGGTGATCGCCAGTGTCCAGGGCGCCGCGGCCGGTTTCGGCCTGTCGCTGGCGATGGCCTGCGACATGGTGATCGCCGCCGACAAGGCCTTCTTCACGCTCGCCTATGTCCGCATCGGCACCAGCCCGGACGGTTCCGGCTCCTATTTCCTGCCGCGCATTGTCGGCATGAAGAAGGCGATGGAGATCGCCCTGCTCGGCGACCGCTTCGACGCGGCGACGGCCAGGGATCTCGGGCTGGTCAACTATGTCGTGCCGGCCGAGACGCTCGAGGCCGAAACGGCGAAGCTCGCCGCCCGCTTCGTTGCCGGACCGGCGCGGGCGATCGCCAACACCAAGGCGCTGCTCAATGCCTCGCTCGGCAACTCGCTGGAAAGCCAGCTCGCCCGCGAGGCCTGGTCCTTCGCCGACAGCGCCGCGTCCGAGGACTGGGCCGAGGGCGTCACGGCCTTCGCCGAGAAACGGGAGCCGCGTTTCACCGGGAAATAGTGCTAGCCTTGGCGCAACCGGCGAAACCGGCCGGGAACGACAACAGCAAACGATGAGGGAGGCGGTCATGGCCGATCTGGCCGGAAAGACCCTGTTCATCACCGGCGCGAGCCGTGGCATCGGGCTTGCCATCGCGCTGCGCGCGGCCCGGGACGGCGCCAATATCGCGATCGCGGCCAAGACCGCCGAGCCCCATCCGAAGCTGCCGGGGACGATCTACACGGCGGCCGAGGAGATCGAGGCGGCCGGCGGGCGGGCGCTGCCCTGCATCGTCGATGTCCGGGAAGAGGAAACCGTCGAGGCCGCCGTCGAGAAGACCGCCGAGACCTTCGGCGGCATCGACATCCTGATCAACAATGCCTCGGCGATCAGCCTGACCGGCACCCTGCAGACGCCGATGAAGCGCTACGACCTGATGCACCAGATCAACACGCGCGGCACCTATCTCTGCTCGCAGAAATGCATCCCGTACCTGAAGAAGGCAGACAACCCGCATGTCCTGAACCTGTCGCCGCCACTCAACATGGTGCCGCACTGGTTCGGTTCGCATGTCGCCTACACGATGGCGAAATACGGGATGAGCATGTGCGTGCTCGGCATGGCGGAGGAATTCCGGCGCGACAGGATCGCCTTCAACGCGCTCTGGCCGCGAACCGCGATCGACACGGCGGCAATGGCCATGCTGGGCGGCAAGGGCGTCTCGATCCGCTGTCGCACGCCGGAGATCATGGCCGACGCCGCCCATGCGATCCTGACCAAGCCGTCGGCGGAATTCACCGGCAACTTCGTCATCGACGACGACCTGCTGCGCGCCGAGGGCGTGACCGATTTCTCGGTTTACCTGCACGAGGGCGGCAAGGAAAAGGATCTGCTGCCGGACTTCTTCCTCTAGGCAGGCTCAGAGGCCCGTCGGTGGCATCCGGCGGCGCAGCGAGTCGGCCAGATGCTTCATCGCGTCGCCGACCTCGCGGAACTGGGCGTAGTGGCTCTGGACCTCCTCGACGCCGCCGAAATCGTCGCGCTGGATGCGCCGTGCATTCCGTTGCAGCTGGGCGATCGGGCGGCCGAGGCTGCGCGCGAGCACCAGCGCGAAAGCCAGCGTGATCAGCATGGAAATCACCGCGACGCCGATGAGCATCAACTCGCTGCCGCGCGCCGCGTCGACCACGCTCCCCTCCGGCACCAGCACGGCGAGCAGCCAGGGACGCTCGTTCCGCGACATCCGGGCGACGCCCAGCTGGTAGGTCTTGTCCTCGAAGCTGAAGGTCGTGAGCACCGGCTGTTCGGGGATGACGCCCTGCTTCATGCGGCTGAGGATCTCGGCCGAGACGGCGCCTCCGACCCCGGCGAGTTCCTCGCTGCGGCGGAACCGCACGGGACGGGCCCGGTCGTCGGTCACCTGGACAACCGTTTCCGGCTGAGTATGGGCGATGATGCCGCCGTCCGGGCCGACGATGAAGGCGGTGCCGGCGAAGCCGATGCTGAGCTGCCGGAGATATTGCGAGAGCTTGCTGATCTCGATGTCGACTCCGACCACGCCGGCGAGTTTCCGGTCGGCGCCCTCGAGCGGCGCGGCGGCGGTAATGCCCGGCTTGCGTGACGAGTAGAAGACATAGGGGTCGGTCCAGATCGGGCCCTGGGCGCTCTTCGCCTTGCGGTACCAGTCACGGGTCCTGGGGTCGAAATCGTCGTTGTCGTCGCGCGCCGCCTCGACCTGCTGGAAATCCGCGCGGCGCCAGACCAGCTCGGTCCGCCGATGCGTGTCGTCGATGACGATCGACTTGGTGCGGAAGCCGCCGGGGCCCTTGCTGTCGTCCCGCATGACATAGTGGAAACTGCCGTCGGCGAGGCCGAGGTAGAGACCGGCGAGTTGCGGATGGTTCTTCAGCTGCTCGAAGAACAGCAGTTCCAGCGCCGCGCTGTTGTCGGATGCCGGCACGCCGCGATCGATCAGGTTCTGCGACAGCGCGGCCGCGGCTTCCGCCGGCTGCAGGTAGCTGTCGGTCAGCGCCACCGCGCGGGCGATGACCGTCTCGACATTGCGCCGGGCCAGGGACCGCAGTTCGCCACGGCTCGAATGAACGAACCAGAGGCCGACCAGCACCAGGGTCACCAGCTGGCAACCGACGAGGACGGCGACGATCGTCCGGACGATGGAGCGCGAGAGCATGGCGCCTTCCCGTAGACGTGGCGGATGGGCGCATTGTGACGCGACCGTTTGGGCATCACAAGCGGCGAACTGCGCCCACCGGCGTGGCGCGATCGGGCGGGTCGTCGTCTCCAGCCGGCAAAGGCAGGCAGTCTCAGGCGGCGGCGCGAAGGCCCAGCCGTCCCCAGACTTCCTGCAGGGAGGCAACGAGATGCTGCATCATCGCATCGCTGTGCAGCGGCGATGGCGTGATTCTCAGCCGCTCCCCGCCGCGCGGCACGGTCGGGAAGTTGATCGGCTGGATATAGATCCGGTAATCGTCGAGCAGCATGTCGCTCGCCTGCTTGCAGAGCGCCGCGTCGCCGACCATCACCGGCACGATATGGGTCGGCGTGTGCATCACCGGCAGGCCGGCATCGGCCAGCATCCGTTTCAGCGTCGCCGCCCGTTCCTGGTGACGTTCGCGCTCGGCATTGCTTTGCTTCAGATGGCGGACGCTGGTCAGCGCGCCAGCCGCGATGGCCGGCGGCAGGGCGGTGGTGAAGATGAAGCCCGGCGCGTAGGAGCGCACGGCGTCGCAGATGTCCTGGTTGGCGGCGATATAGCCGCCCATGATCCCGAATGCCTTGGCGAGCGTTCCCTCGATGACGTCGATCCGGTCCATCAGGCCCTCACGATCGGCGATGCCGCCGCCGCGCGGACCGTAGAGGCCGACCGCGTGCACCTCGTCGAGATAGGTCATGGCGCCGAACTCGTCGGCCAGGTCGCAGAAATCGGCGATCGGCGCGATATCGCCGTCCATCGAGTAGACCGATTCGAAGACGATCAGCTTGGCCCGCTCGCGCGGCTGCGCCTTCAGGAGACTGCGCAGGTGATCGACGTCGTTGTGGCGGAAGATCTGCTTTTCGCAGGCCGAGTGCTTGATCCCGGCGATCATCGAGGCATGGTTGAGGGCGTCCGACAGGATCAGGCAGTCGGGCAGCAGCTGGGCGATGGTCGAGATCGCCGCCTCGTTCGAGACGAAGCCGGAGGTGAAGACCAGCCCGGCCTCCTTGCCGTGCAGATCGGCCAGTTCGGCCTCGAGCCGGCAGAGCGGATGGTTGTTGCCGGAAATGTTCCGCGTGCCGCCGGCCCCGGCGCCGTAGCGTGCGACCGCCTCGCGCATCGCCGCCATGACGTCGGCATTCTGGCCCATGCCGAGGTAATCGTTCGAGCACCAGACGGTGACGTGCGGCTCACCGGTGCGGGAAAAGTTGGTCGCCTTCGGGAAGGCGCCTGCATGGCGTCCGAGTTCGGTGAAGACGCGGTAACGCGCCTCGTCTTTCAGCGAGGCGATGGCGCCGGCGAAAATCCGCTGATAGTCCATGAGCGTTCCCAGTCCGTTGGCCCGACCCGTGAGCCTTGTCAAATTCGAAGCAGGACAGCGCCAGGTCGCTCCGCGACAGCGCCATCCAGGGTCAGAATTACGGGAAAGCGCTTTTGGGTCAATGGATCATGAGCGCGGCGATCGGACTGCCCTCTATGACGGCCCCTGTCACGGCGCCGAAAATCAGCCGGCGCAGGCGACTGTGGGTGAAGGCGCCCATGACCAGCAATTCCGCCCCGCATTGCTGGGCTTTGTCGATCAGAGCGTCGCCGGTGGCCCTGCCGCCTTCGTCGATTTCCTTGTGGGTCGCGGTGATCCCGTGTGCGGCAAGATATCGCACCGCGTCGGCCGCCGTGAGACCGTTGTCGGCGCTCACGTTGACCGAGAACAGCACGACACCGGACGCCACGCGAAGGAAGGGGAGCGCGGCGGTGATCGCCTTGCAGGATTCCACCGAGCCGTTCCAGAAGATGGCGATCCGGGCGTCGGCGATCTTCGGCTTGCTGGCACCGACGATCAGCACCGGGCGGCCGGTTTCCTGCAGGGCCGCCTCGAGGGTGAGCTGCTTGGAGGCGCTCGTCTCGCCGCTCGGACGGGCGGCGACGATCAGATCGAACATGCGGCCGTGGGCGCCGACCAGTTCGTCCTCGCGGCCGACATGCTCGACGAACTCAAGCCGTCCCTGCAGCTCGGGCGCGGCACTGCTGCGGGCTTCGTCGAAATACTTGCGGGCCCGCACCCGCCGCTCCGCCGCGTCTTTCTCGGCCATCGCGATGACACCTTCGATCATCGCGCTGGTCATGCCCTCGCCGACGAAGGCGACCGCGTCGCGGCTGTCGGTGATGGCATGGAATACCTCGACCTCGGCCTCGAACTGGCGGGCCAGTTCCAGGGCTGTGGCAAGGCCGACCTGTTGGTCTTCCAAGCCGCCGTGAGCCAGCAGGATACGCTTGATGGTCATACACTATTCTCCCATTTCGCCACCCGTCCGGATTCTCTGGCCCGGATCGGAAGCCCTACTATGACGCTCAGTATATGCCGAGTTCATCGCCCCTTTAAGGCGTTTCTCACGGCCTCGGAAACGGCCTCGATGGAACCGCCCGCGTCGACGGTCCGCCATTCCCCGGCGTGGCCGCCCCGGGCGAGCTGGCTTTCGAGGACCGCGACGTCGGCGTCCGAAGCATCGTCGCGGCGTTGCGCGATGCGGCGCGCGAGCGCCGCCTTCGAGGCCTCGAGCCAAAACCCGTCGAACGGCACGCCGGCCCGGGCGGCGACGTCGGCGATCCGCGCCCGGTCCGGTTCGCGATCGAAAACCGCGTCTGCGATCACCGCCGAACCGGCCGCAAGCGCTTCCGCCGCGCGCGCGCCGAGCATCGCGTAGACTCGTTCCGAGACCTCCGGGCGATAGGCGTCCTGCGGCAGTGGCTCGGTCTCGGCGCGGCCGAACAGGCGTTTCCGGATGACGTCGCTGCGCAGGACGAGCGCTCCGGGGGCAGCGCCGATGTCCGGCGCCAGCGCGCGCGCGATCGTGCTCTTGCCGCTGCCGGAAAAGCCGCCGATGGCGATCAGCCGCGGCGGCGGCGGGGTGATGAAACGGTGCGCGCTGCGCAAGTAGTCGCGTGCCTCGGCGGCAAGCGCCCGGCCGCGCTCGCTGGTCGGGTCGTCGTCGGCCATCGTTGCTGTCGCGTGGGCGCGAATGCTGGCCCGCATCGCCAGGAAGAGCGGCATCAGCGCCAGCCCGCCGATCTCGTCGCTCTCGCCGGCCCCGGTGAGCGCGCCCATGCCGGCCAGGTAGCGGCCGAGGGCCCGGTTGGCGAGCGGGCGCAGGTCGCGGTGCAGCAGGTCCATCAGCAGGAAGGCGAGATCGTAGAGCGTGTCGGTGACGGCGAAGGCGTCGTTGAACTCGATGCAGTCGAACAGCGTCGGCTGACCGTCGACGAGGCAGATATTGCGGAGATGGAGATCGCCGTGACAGTGACGGACATGGCCGTCGGCGCGGCGGGCCTCGATCAGCGGTGCGAGCCGGCGGCAGGCTTCGCGCATCCCGGTCCGCAACGCCGCCACCTCGCTGGCGTCGAACAACCCGGGCACATAACGCTCAGACTGGTCGACCGAGACGTCGAGGACAAGTTCGGTCTCGCCGGCCCCGCCATGGTCGCGGCGCGGCTCGAGCCCGCGATGGAAGTCGGCGACCGCATCGGCGGCGGCCTCGATCAGGGCCGGCGTCAGCTCTCCGTCGCGGGCCAGCCGGTCGAACAGGCCGGCCTGGTCGAAGCGCCGCATCTCGACCAGCCAGTCGACGGTTTCGCCGTCGCCATCGAAGGCAAGGCTGCCGTCGCCGGCGCGGCTGATCCGCCGCACGCCGAGGTAGATCCCGGGCGCGGTGCGGCGATTGAGCTCGATTTCCAGCCTGCAGAAGCGCTCGCGCTGCTCGACGGTCGAGAAATCCATGTAGTCGAAGCGCACCGCGCGCTTGAGCTTGAGGGCACGATCGCCGTTCAGGAAGACATGGGCGCCATGGGTGGAAATCCGCTCGACTGTCTCCGCGTCCGCGCCACCGCCGGCCGGCCCGCCCGCACCGAGCAGCTTCCACGACGCCGGGCTGTCCAGCCAGGCGACGACATCGCGTTGATCGTCGACAATCACCTGCGGGGCTACTCTTTCGCGAAGTCGGGCATCGGCTCGTCGATCTCGACCGGGTCCTGGTGAATGATCACCTCCGCCTCCGGGAATTCGGCGAGGATTTCCGCCTCGACCTGCTCGGCGATATTGTGGGCGCGCAGCAGGTTGATCTTGCCGTCGAGCTCGAGATGGAACTGGATGAAGGTCTGCATGCCGGCGGCCCGCGTCCGCAGGTCGTGCATGGCGCGAACCTCTTCATGGGCGAGGGCGATGGCCTGGATCCGCTCGCGAAGCTCGTCGGGCAGTTCGCGGTCCATCAGGTGGTCGAAGGCGCTGCGCAGGATCTGCCAGGCGGTCCAGCCGATATAGAGCGCGATGGCGATGCCGAACAGGGGATCGGCGTAGATCAGCCCGAAGCGTCCGGCCAGGATCAGGGCGACGATCGCCGCGGCATTGGTCAGGAGATCGCCGAAATAATGCAGCGAGTCGGCCGAGATCGCCACCGAGGCGGTCTGCCGGATGACATGGCGCTGGAACAGCACGAGGCCGCTCGTCAGGGCGATCGAGAGCACCATGACGGCGATGCCGATGGTGTCGTTCTGGATCGGCTGCGGATGCAGCGCCCGATTGGCGGATTCGAACAGCAGGAAGACCGCCGAACCGGCAATGAAGGCCGACTGGAAGAGCCCGGCGAGCGGCTCCGCCTTGCCGTGGCCGAAGCGGTGCTCGGTATCGGCCGGGGTCAGCGCATGGCGGACGGCAAGCAGGTTGATCAGCGAGGCGGCGGCGTCGAGCATCGAATCGACCAGCATGCTCAGCATCACCACCGAGCCCGACAGCCAGTAGGCGACGAGCTTGGCGGCGATGAGAATCGCGGCCACGGTGACCGAGGCATAGGTCGCCCGGCGCATCAGCCGCTCGGTGTCGACAGCCGAGGCGCTCACAGGGGTCGCCTGTTCGCTCATGAATGCGCCGGCGTCACGGGTAGAGCCGCTGGCATCGGTAGCCGCCTCCCTCGCGCAGATAGAGCGCCCGGTCGTGCAGGCGGAAGGGCCGGTCGTGCCAGAACTCGATCCGTTCGGGCGCGACCCGAAAACCGGACCAGAAGGGCGGGCGCGGCACCTCGCCGCCGGCGAATTTCGCGGTATTGGCGTCGATCGCCCGGCGCAGCGCATCCGCCGTTTCCATCGGGTGCGATTGGGCGCTCGACCAGGCGCCGATGCGGCTCTCGCGCGGCCGGCTCGCGAAATAGTCGTCCGCTTCCGCGCTGCTCACCGGCATCACCTGGCCTTCGATGCGGATCTGCCGGCGCAGGCTCTTCCAGTGGAAGCAGAGCGCCGCCCAGCCATTCCCGGCGATCTGGCTGCCCTTCCGGCTCTCCAGGTTGGTGAAGAACACGAAGCCCCGTGCGTCGTAACCCTTGAGCAGCACCATGCGCACCGACGGCCGGCCTTCCGGATCGGCGGTCGCCAGCGCCATGGCGTTCGGGTCGTTCGGCTCGGCGGAATCCGCCGCCGCCATCCATTCGCCGAAAAGGGCGAGCGGGTCGCGGTCGAACATGGACAAATCGGCGGTACTGGCCTCGGTCATCGGGGGCGAACTCCAGGGATCGAACAGTCTTCGGTCGGGCCGTGCGGAGACGGCGGCTCATCCTATCAGTGGCGCCCGAAGCTTGTCGAACGCTTGCCGTCCCTGCGCGCCCCCTGGCTGCCCCGCGATCGCCGACCGGGCCGCCGTCACTTTAATCGCCCGGACGACGGTTTTATATTATGTACGGCGTGACGGCGTGCCTGGCATGGGCGCCACAACACCGACTGGAGATGGCGAATGCGTATTGGCAGGATGATCGTTGCTGGCCTCGTGGCATTGTCGCTTGCCGGCTGCACCTCCACTGCCGGTGAGAAGGAAACCGCCGGCACCGTGCTCGGTGGCGTCGGTGGCGCGCTGCTCGGCTCGCAGGTGGGACACGGCACGGGACGGCTGATCGGGGTCGCGGTCGGCACCTTCCTCGGCGCCGCGCTTGGCGGCGAGATCGGCCGTTCGCTCGACCGTGCCGACAAAGCGGCGCTGGAGCGCGCCCAGAACAAGGCCTACAACGCGCCGATCGGCGAGCCGATCACCTGGAACAACCCGGACAGCGGAAATCACGGCACGGTAACGCCGTTGCGCGACGGAACCTCGTCGTCCGGCAAGTATTGCCGTGAGTTCCAGCAGGAGATTATTGTCGGCGGCGAGCGTCAAAATGCCTATGGTGTGGCTTGCCGGCAGCCCGACGGAAGCTGGCGTATCGTCCAGTAGCGCCCGGAACGAGGCGGTCAGCATGACTGGCAGGGCAGGGCTCCTGAAACCTTGAGCGAATTCTCGACAATGCATCGGCGCCGCCATGCGGCGCGCGCCGCCCTTTTCGGTCTGACCGTCGCCGGGGCGGCACTGCTCGGCGCTACGGGTCCGGCGCGGGCCGATTTCGCCGACGGCGTTGCCGCCTACGATGCCGGCGACTACCGAAAGGCCTACGAGGAATGGCTGCCGCTTGCCCGCGACGGCGATCCCGCGGCGCAGCGCAATATCGGCCACCTCTTCCGGCTCGGCCAGGGCGTCGAGAAGGATCTCGCCGCCGCCGCCTCCTGGTATCGCCAGGCCGCCGATCTCGGCTTCGCGCGTGCCCAGAGCAACCTCGCCTATCTCTACCTGAAGGGCGAGGGCGTCGAGAAGGACGAGGCCGAGGCGCTCGACTGGTTCGTCCGCGCGGCCCAGCAGGGCGACGTCGCCGCCGCCTACAATCTCGGCCGCATGCACGAGCTTGGCATCGGGACCTCGAAGAGCCAGCCGAAGGCGCTTGCCTGGTACAATCTCGCGGCCCGCGCCGGCGACCGCCGGGCAATCGACGCGATGTCGCGGCTGGTGGTGCGCAATCCGGATGTCGAGACGGCGGCGATCGAGGCGCCGCAACCCGGGCCATCCGCGCAGGCTGCCCGGCCCGTGCCCGCGCCGGAACCGGAAACCGCATCGGCAGCGGAATCCGAATCCGAACCGGAAGCCACTGCCGGGGCAACGCCCGAGCCGGCTGCGCCGCGCGTTGCCGCCCGCGCGCCGGCCACCGCGACCGTCGCGCCGTCGACCGCCGCTGCCGCTGCGGCCGTCGGTGCCCGCCCGGCGACAGCGTCGCCGCCGGCCGGCCGGCCGACCGACCAGGGACCGGTCGTGGTGATCGCGCCGATGCCGGTGGTCGCGCCCCAGGCCATGCCGCCGCGTGTGTCGGACGATACCGCCAACGTGCCTGCCGCGCCTGCCGCATTGGCAGCGAAGCCGCGGCCGAAAGCGCCGGAGCCCGTCTACGAGGCGCAGGTCGACGTGATCGGCGGCATCGCCTCGCTGTTCGGCGACGACGACGAAGACGACGACGCGCAGGCCGCGCCCGGGCCGGCGGTCACGGGGCCGGACGGCTTCGCCACGAATGTCGCGGTCGAGACGCTGAGCGATCCCGAGGACGGCGCGGCGCGTGGGGCCGGCCCGCAACCGCTCGGCGATGCCATGCTTGCCTATGAAAAGGGCTATTATGGTCGCGCCCAGGTGTTGCTGCTGCCGTTCGCGCTGTCCGGCACCGCCGAGGCGCAGTATTGGCTCGGCGTGCTCTATCGCGACGGTCTCGGGGTTCCGGTCGATCGCGCCCGCGCCCATCTCTGGCTGAGGCGGGCGGCGGCGGGCGGAGTCGCGATCGCCGACCGCGCGTTGCGCCTGCTTGACGCCGAAATGTCCGCTGGCGAGCATGCGGAAGCGGCGCGCCTGGCCATCGCCGCCGGCGAAGCGCCCGCGTCCGCGAATTGATTGAGACTGCGGTAATAGTTGCCGTCATAGGCTTGGAATCATGGCTGATCTCTACAACAGACTAGGCATCACGCGTGACGCCAGCCCGGCGCAGGTGAAGGCGGCCTATCGCCGCCTTGCGAAGGAGCTCCATCCCGACCGGAACCCGGGCGACCAGATCGTCGGCGAGCGCTTCAAGGAAGTTTCGGCCGCCTACCATATTCTCGCCGACGAGACCCTCAGGGCCCGCTACGACCGGGGCGAGATCGACGAGAACGGCCAGCAGCGGGTGGTGCGGCCGGGACCCGGCCCGGGTGCCGCGGGCGGGCAAGGCGGGGCACGACGGGGGCGCGGCTTCTTCGATTTCGAACCGGACGAGAGCGGCGACATTTTTGCCGACCTGTTCGGCGGTTTTCGCCGGCCCGGCGCCCGCCAGGCGCCGCCGACCCGCGGTGGCGACAAGAAATATGCCCTGAAGGTCGACTTCCTCGACGCCGCGCGCGGGGCGAAGAAGCGGCTGCGCCTCGCCGACGGGCGGCAGATCGACGTCTCCATCCCGGCCGGGATCACGGAAGGCCAGCAGATCCGCCTGAAGGGCCAGGGCGAGCAGGGCGCGGGCGGCGCCGGCGATGCCCTGATCGAGGTCTCGATCCGCGAGCATCCGCTGTTCCGCCGCGATGGCAACGACCTCCGCATCGAGGTCCCGGTGACCCTGCCCGAAGCGGTGCTCGGCGCCCGCATCAAGGTTCCGACGACGACCGGTCAGGTGACGCTGACTGTCCCGGAAGGATCGAACTCCGGCACGACGCTGCGGCTGAAGGGTAAGGGAATTGCCAACGCCAAGACCGGGCAGACCGGCGATCAGTATGTCACGCTCAAGATCGTGCTGCCCGAGAAGCCCGACCCGGAACTGAAGAAATGGGTCTCCCGCTGGGCGGCGGGGAAGGGCTACAGCGTCCGCGACGACATCGACAAGTTATAGACTGCCTGCGCCCGCTCCCGGCCGTCTGGATGCCAGCGCACGATTGGCCGCGTTCGCCGCGCCGCGCGGTTTGCCGTCCCGGCGCTTTGGTGTAGGATCGCGCGACTGTCAATCTGTTCATTAAACTGTTTGTGTGGAAGGGGTTTTGATGACCGAGCCAACGGCGCTGATGGCGGGCAAGAAGGGGCTGATCATGGGGCTCGCCAACGAGCGGTCCCTGGCCTGGGGGATCGCGAAACTGGCCGCCCGTCATGGCGCCGAACTTGCCTTCACCTATCAGGGAGAAGCGCTGGGCAAGCGCGTTCAGCCGCTCGCCGAAAGCCTGGGGTCGTCGATCGTGCTGCCCTGCGACGTCACCGACGATGCCTCGATGGACGGGGTCTTCGAGAAACTCGAGGCGGAGTGGGGCCAGCTCGATTTCCTTGTTCACGCCATCGGCTTTTCCGACAAGAACGAGCTGCGCGGCCGGTATGTCGATACCTCGGCCGAGAACTTCCGCATGACCATGGATATCTCCTGCTACTCCTTCACCGCGTTGTCGCGCCGCGCCGCGCCGCTGATGAAGGACGGCGGCAGCCTCGTCACGCTGACCTATTACGGGGCCGAGCGGGTGATGCCGCACTACAACGTGATGGGCGTCGCCAAGGCCGCGCTGGAGGCCAGCGTGCGCTATCTCGCCGCCGATCTCGGCAAGGACGGGATCCGCGTCAACGCGATCTCGGCCGGGCCGATCAAGACGCTCGCCGCCTCGGGGATCGGCGACTTCCGCTATATCCTGAAGTGGAACGAGTACAACTCGCCGCTCCGGCGCAACTCGACGATCGAGGATGTGGGCGGGGCCGCGCTCTACCTGATGAGCGAACTCGGCGCCGGCGTCACCGGCGAAGTGCTGCATGTCGATTGCGGCTATCACGTGGTCGGCATGAAGGCCGTCGACGCGCCCGACATTTCCGTCGTCTGACGGCACGGCGGGAGACATGTCGGACAACAGTTTCGGGCGGCTCTTCCGGGTCACCACCTGGGGCGAGAGCCACGGCCCCGCGATCGGCTGCGTCGTCGATGGCGCGCCGCCGCGCCTGCCGATCACCGAGGCCGAGATCCAGCACTGGCTGGACCGGCGGCGTCCCGGCCAGTCGCGTTTCACGACCCAGCGGCGCGAGCCCGACCAGGTAAGGATCCTCTCCGGCACGTTCGAGGGGCTGACCACCGGCACGCCGATCAGCCTGATGATCGAGAATGTCGACCAGCGCTCGAAGGACTATTCCGAGATCGCGGCCAAATACCGCCCCGGCCACGCCGATTACACCTACCAGCAGAAATACGGCATCCGCGACTATCGCGGCGGCGGCCGGTCCAGCGCCCGCGAAACCGCGAGCCGGGTCGCCGCCGGGGCGATCGCGCGCAAGGTGCTGGGCGAGGAGGTCTCGATACGCGGCTCGCTCGTCCAGGTCGGGCCGCACCGGATCGACCGCGAACGCTTCGACTGGGACGAGGTCGAGTGCAATCCGTTCTGGTGCGCCGACGCCGAGGAAGCTGCCCGCTGGGTCGATTACCTGGACGGGATCCGCAAGGAGGGCTCGTCCGTCGGGGCCGTGGTCGAAGTCGTCGCGAGCGGCGTGCCGGTCGGCCTCGGCGCGCCGATCTACGGCAAGCTCGACGGCGATCTCGCTGCCGCGATGATGAGCATCAACGCGGTCAAGGGGGTCGAGATCGGCGCCGGGTTCGGTGCCGCGGCGCTGCGCGGCGAGGACAATGCCGACGAGATGCGCCACGGCAATGACGGGGTGCGATTCCTTGCCAACAATGCCGGCGGCATCCTCGGCGGCATCTCGTCGGGACAGGACATCGTCGTCCGCTTCGCCGTCAAGCCGACCTCGTCGATCCTGACCCCGCGCAAGACGATCGACCGGGAGGGCCAGGACACGGAGATCCTGACCAAGGGTCGCCACGACCCCTGCGTCGGCATTCGCGCGGTGCCGGTCGGCGAGGCGATGATGGCCTGCGTGCTCGCCGATCATCTGCTGCGCCACCGGGCGCAGTGCGGCGGGCTCTAGATTATCCCGGTGACGCGGCGCTCCCGTCACGGTTGTTTATGTCGGAAAGTATTGTCAAACTTTGATCCCGATGTGTCAGGAAGGCACAGAAGAATAGTTCGATTTCGTTGCCCGGCATCCGGTTGCGCCGGACCCTACGCCGACCCCTGAACAAGGACTGACCGTGCCGGACGACGACACGAAGCCCGACCAGCCCGAAGACATGAGGGCGGAAAACGCCCGGCTGCGACAGGCCCTCGATGACGTCAGCCGATCCCGTGACCGTCTCGCGGCCCAGTTCGAGACGGTGGAGCGACTGCTTCAGGTGACCGGGCACGGCATCAATTCGCAGCGGGCGGATGGGCGTGTCGCCTATATTTCGCGGGGTCTTGCCCGGCTTGTCGGAGAGCAACCCGATCGTCTTGCCGGCCGCGTTTGCGACGAACTGCCCGATCACGTCCGGCTCGACGGGGGGCGGCGCCGGGAGATCCGCGCGGCGGTCGAGCGGGACGGGAACTGGAAAGGCGAGATCGAGTGGCGCAACCGCGACGGCGGCACCGTCATCTTCGACTGCCAGGCGATCGGGGATGGTACCGGCGGATACCTGATGTTCTTCGCCGATGCGACCGAGAAGCGCCGGATCGAGGAGGATCTGCGCTTCGGCGAGGCACGCCTGGCCATGATCGCCCGCGCGGCGAGCGATGGCCTGTGGGAATGGGATCTGGCCAGCGGTGTCGTGCATTATTCCGAACGGCTCCGCGAGATCAGCGGCGTCGAGGAGCCGAATGTCCCCGCCTCCGAGGTCTTTCGGACCGTTCACCCGGATGATCGCGCCGCCTATCTTGCCGCCGTCCGTGCCCATCTGAAGGGCGAGACCGAGATCCTCAGTTGCGAGTTCCGCATCGTGCCACCGGACGGCCGGACGCGATGGCTCATCAACCGGGGTGTCGCGCTGCGCCATGCCGACGGCGTCGTCTATCACATGATCGGCACCATCGCCGACGTGACCGATGCCCGGCGGGCGGAAGAGGCGCTGCGAAAGAGCGAGGAGCGCCACGCGCTGGTCGCCCGAGGCGCCCGTGAAGGAATCTGGGATTGGGACGTGAACGCCGGGACGGTTTACCGCTCGGCCCGGTTCCTCGAGATTCTGGGACTGACCGAAGCCAACGGACCCGACGAAAGCGACTGGGATTTCCAGCGCTTCGTTCATCCGGACGACCGGCCCAAGCTGCGTGACGACGTGATCCGTTCCTTCCGCAGCGGCGAGGATTACTTCGAGCACCGCTACCGGATCCTCCGGGCCGACGGCGAGGTTCGCCATGTTCGTGCCGCCGGTCTGTTCATCCGCGACGGGAACGGGCGGGTGCTGCGCCAGGTCGGTTCCTTCGCCGACGTGACGGACCGGATCCTGCTCGAGCAGCGTTTGCGCCAGGCCCAGAAGATGGAGGCCATCGGCCAGCTCTCCGGCGGCATCGCGCATGACTTCAACAACCTGCTCGCCGTCATCATCGGCAATCTCGACATGATGCGGGAGGGCATCGGGACGGACGAAACCGACGCGATGCTGGACCGGGTCATCGCCGCCGCCGACCGCGGCGCGGCGCTGACGCACCAGCTGCTGACCTATTCGCGCCGCCAGACGCTCAATCCGCGGGCGACCGACGTGAATGGCGTCGTCACCGGGATGCTGAAGCTGCTGCGGCGCACCATCAGTGCCGATATCACCATCGAATGGACGCCGCCGGACGGCCTCTGGCTCTCTCACGTCGATACCGGTCAGCTCGAGAACGCGCTCCTCAACCTGGTGATCAATGCCCGCGACGCGCTGCGCGACGGCGGTCGAATCCGGATCGAGGCCGCGAACGTGACGATTTCGGGCGGACGCCTGCCCGGCAATCTCGACTTGCGGCCGGGCGACTACGTGAGGATCTCCGTCGCCGACGACGGCATCGGCATGGCGGCGCCGATCCGCGACCGTGCGCTGGAGCCGTTCTTCACGACCAAGGATGTCGGCCAGGGCTCCGGCCTCGGCCTGCCGATGGTCTTCGGCTTCGTCAAGCAGTCGGGAGGCGAGGCCAGGCTCGACAGCGCCGAGGCGGTCGGCACCACGGTGACGCTCTGGCTGCCGCGCGCGATCCCGGTAAGCGACGAAACGAACCGTCCTTCCGCCGGCCCGCGCGCACACACCGCGGCCGCGGCAAAGATCCTGCTGATCGAGGATGACGAGGCGGTCGCCGATCTGTGCCGGCGGATCCTCGAGAGCGCCGGCTACCGGGTGCTCGCCGCGCAATCGGCGCCGGCTGCCTTCGAAGCGCTCGACGGGCACCCGGAGATCGCCCTCGTGCTCTCCGACGTGGCGCTGCCCGGACGGATAAACGGCGCCGACATTGCCGTCGAGATCCTGCGCCGCCGACCCGGGCTGCCCTATATCTTCATGTCGGGCTATGCCGAGCAGCATCTGGTGCGGCGTGAACGCCTGAAGGCGGGCACGCCGGTGCTCGCCAAGCCGTTCCACAAGGACAGCCTGCTCGACACCGTGGCCCGGATGCTGGCGTCCGGCGGCCCCGGGGGCTCGCCTTAGGCGGCGTCCCGTGGCAGGATCGTCCGGTCACCGCCACATGCCGTAACCATCCCAGCCGGAAACGATTCCCGATGAGTGCCGACCAGACCAAGGTCCAGTTGCAACCGCTGTTCGCGACCCCGCTGGCGATCGCCGAGATCGCCGGCCACGTCGCCCTGAACCGGGCGCTGTCGAAGATCGTGATGGCGCGGATGGCCAGTCACCCGAGTACCCAGCATTCCAATATCGGCGGCTGGCAATCGACCTGGGACCTGCTTGACTGGGGCGGTGAGCCGGCGGCGCAACTCATCGGCGAGGCGCGAAAGCTGGTCGACCGGTTGACCGTGAACCGCGAGGGTCGGCCGGCCCAGGTCGACTGGACGGTCAACGCCTGGGCCAATGTGAACGAGAGCGGCCACGGGAACGAGCCCCATACCCATCCGGGCAGCATGTGGTCCGGCGCCTATTATGTCGACGACGGCGGTATCGGATCGGACCCGTCGCTCGGCGGCGAATTCGAGGTTCACGATCCGCGCGGCGTCGCGCCGGCAATGTATGCGCCGCTGCTCACCTACAACGCTCCGGGCGGCGCCTCGGCCGGCGCGGTCGAACAGGTGCGGCCCAGGGCCGGGCTGATGTTCCTGTTCCCGGCCTGGCTGTCGCATGGCGTCCGCCCCTATCGCGGCCGCGCCCGGCGGATCTCCATCGCCTTCAATTTCAGCCTCTGAACCGCTCCCCGCCCGTCGGGCGGCGCGATTGAGACGATTTCAACGTTCCCGGCCGGCCGAGCCGGCAGCGACATTATGACCTATGGGGCAGGCTTCGACGATGCGGTAGCTAATGTCGGAGGGGACAACGGGGCGTGAATCGGCTTATGCTAATGCAGATCAGCGCCATCGTAGTATCTCAGGACAGGTCAGTGTCTTAACTGCAGAGCGAGATGACGGTCGAATGGTTGGCGGACTGACGATAGCGGAGCGCAGGATGGCGCTCGTGATCTGCGCGCTTGTCGCGATCACCGGGCTGGCCATGGCGGTGGCCGGGCATCAGGATCCACTGGCGGCGCAGGGTTATGTCGTGCTGCTGTTCGCGCTCGCGGTCGGCCTCGTCGTGATCAACGGCTATTTCGCGCCCGCGCCGGACGAGGAGCGGCTCCGCCACTATTACGACGACCCGATCAAGGTCGGCATCATCCTGTCGATGATCTGGGCCGTCTTCGGGATGTTCATCGGCGACTGGGTCGCCTGGCTCCTGGCCTATCCGGAACTCACCTTCGACGCCGCCTGGGCCAGCTTCGGCCGACTCCGCCCAGTGCATACCACCGGCGTGATCTTCGGCTTCGGCGGCAATGCGCTGATTGCCACCTCCTATCACGTCATGCAGCGCACCTGCCGGGCCCGCATGCCCGGACAGCTCAGCGCCTGGTTCGTGCTGCTCGGCTACAACCTGTTCTGCCTGGTGGCGGTCAGCGGCTATTTCATCGGCATCACCCAGTCGAAGGAATATGCCGAGCCGGAATGGTACGCCGACATCTGGCTGGTCATCGTGTGGGTGACCTATCTGGTGCTCTACATGCGCACCCTGGCGCGCCGGCAGGAGCCGCATATCTACGTCGCCAACTGGTATTTCCTGGCCTTCATCCTGGTCGTCGCGATGCTGCATATCGTGAACAACCTGGCCGTCCCGGTCTCGCTGGGCAGCGCCAAGAGCTACTCGGCCTTCTCCGGCGTCCAGGACGCGATGACCCAGTGGTGGTACGGCCACAACGCGGTCGCCTTCTTCCTGACCGCCGGCTTCCTCGGCATGATGTACTACTACCTGCCGAAGCGGGCAGGGCGGCCGATCTTCTCCTACCGGCTGTCGATCATCAGCTTCTGGGGCATCACCTTCTTCTACATGTGGGCGGGCTCGCACCACCTGCATTACACCGCGCTGCCCTACTGGGTGCAGACGCTCGGCATGGGCTTCTCGATCATGCTGCTGGTGCCGTCCTGGGCCTCCGCCGGCAATGCCCTGCTGACCCTGAACGGCGCCTGGCACAAGGTGCGCGACGATGCCACGCTGCGTTTCATGATGGTCGCGGCGGTGTTCTACGGCCTGTCGACCTTCGAGGGCTCGTTCCTCGCGATCCGCCCGGTCAACGCGCTCTCGCACTATACCGACTGGACCATCGGCCATGTCCACGCGGGCGCGCTCGGCTGGGTCGCGCTGATCACCTTCGGCTCGATCTACGCGCTTGTCCCGATCCTCTGGAAGCGCGAGCGGATGTATTCGCCGGTGCTCGTCGAGGTCCATTTCTGGCTCGCCCTCGCCGGCAGCTTGATCTACGTCTTCGCGATGTGGAACTCGGGCATCATCCAGGGCCTGATGTGGCGGACCTATAACGACAGCGGCACGCTTGCCTATTCCTTCGTCGACTCGGTGGTGGCGATGCATCCCTATTACATCGCCCGGGCCTTCGGCGGGCTGCTGTTCCTGCTCGGCGCGATCGTCGGCTGCTACAATATCTGGAAAACCATCCGGCAACCGTCCGACGAGGCGGTGGTGCTGGCCGGCGACCACCCGGCCGATGCGGTCGCAGAACCGGCGGAGTGACGGGGATGTTCGGAACGCACTACAGGCTCGAGCGGCGCAGCATCCGCTTCGTTCTGGCCATCGTCTTCGTCGCCAGCATTGGCGGCCTGTTCGAGATCGCGCCGCTGTTCACGATCGACGAGACGGTCGAGGTCGACCCGGACATGCGGGTCTACACACCGCTCGAGATTGCCGGTCGGAACATCTATATCCGCGAGGGCTGCTACGCCTGCCACACGCAGATGATCCGGACCCTGCGCGACGAGGTCGAACGCTACGGCCACTACTCGCTGGCGGTCGAATCGCAATACGATCACCCGATGCTCTGGGGCTCGAAGCGGACCGGCCCGGACATCGCCCGCCTCGGCGGCAAGTATTCCGACGACTGGCATGTCGCCCATCTCGACAACCCGCGCGACGTGGTCCCCGAATCGGTCATGCCGGCCTATCGCTGGCTGCTCCGCAACGAACTGCGGACCGACGATCTCGGCGGGCAGCTGCTGGCGCTCCGGCGGGTCGGCGTGCCCTACAGCGACGAGATGATCGCCAACGCGCCGGCCGACGCCCGGGCCCAGGCGAACGCGGACGATCCCGGTGCCGAGGACGTCGCCGCCCGTTACGGCGAGGCGACCAATATCCGCGCCTTCGACGGTGATGCCGGGCGGTTGACCGAGATGGACGCGCTGGTCGCCTATCTGCAGATTCTCGGCCGCCTGAGCGATGCCGCGGGCAAGCAGGCGGCCGCCGGGGAGGTCGCGCAATGATCGATCTCAGCCACGACCTGCTGGTCGGCATCTCCAAGTCGTTCGGCTTGTTCTACCTGATCGCGCTGTCGATCGGCGCGACCGTCTATGCCTGCTGGCCGTCGAACGGCAAGAAGTTCGACCGGGCCGCGAAAAGCGTTCTGAAAGACGAGGACGGACCGTGGCAGTAGAGGAACGGGACCACCACAGCGGCTATCTGACAACCGGCCACGACTGGAACGGAATCACCGAACTGAACCGACCGGTTCCGAAGGTGATCTGGCTGTTCCTGCTGGTTACCTTCCTGTCGGCGCTCATCCTCTGGATCCTGCTGCCCGCATGGCCGCTCGGCACGACCTTCACGCGTGGCCTGCTCGGCATCGACGAGCGCGCCGCGATCGCGGAGAACCTCGCCGACGCGGCGGCGGCCCGGGCCGACTGGGCGGATCGGGTCGCGGCGCTGTCTTTCGAGGAAATCGACGCCGATCCGGCGCTCAGTCGGGCCGCGGTGGAGACCGGGCGGACCCTGTTCGGCGACAATTGCGCCATGTGCCACGGCAGCGCCGGGCTGGGCGGGCCGGGCTTCCCCAGTCTCGCCGACAGGGCATGGCTGTGGGGCGGCGATCGCGACGCGATCCTGGAGACCCTGCGCGTCGGCATCAATTCCGGGCATCCGGACAGCCGCAGCAGCCAGATGCTGGCCTTCGGCCGTGACGGCATCCTTGATCGCCGGTCGCTGCTGGATGTCGCCGCGTTCGTGCAGTCGCTGTCCGATCCGGCGGTCGCCCAGGGCGCGGAGGCCGATGCGGTCACCGCCGGGGCGGCGGTCTTCGCCGAGAATTGCGCGAGCTGTCACGGAGATGCGGGCAAGGGCGGCCTGGAATTCGGGGCGCCCGACCTGACCGATGGCTTCTGGATCTATGGCGGCGATCGCCAGTCGATCGTCACCACCCTGCAGCAAGGCCGAATGGGCGTGATGCCGGCGTGGGAGGGGCGGCTGTCCGAGACCGACCGCGGCATCCTCGCCTATTACGTCCATCACCTGGGGTCGGGGGCAAAATGACCGCGACCACCGAGCTCCGGACCGCGACGCCGTCCAGGCGGCGGCTGCTCGTCATCGCGCTCGTCGCCGCCGGGCTCGCGGTCGTCGTTCTCGCCAATATCCACCTCGTCTATACAGCCGTCACCTCCCAGCCCGACTGCGTCGAGCATCTCAAGGCCACGGACGGAACGGCCGGTAGCTTCAGAGCCGCCAAGCCGGCGTGCTGAACGAACCGACCGGAGACATCGCAAAGGCAGGCCCACCATGGTCACCATTCCGGAAATCTCTCCCCCGCTTCCCCGCGACTTCGGCTGGCGGCGCAATCTGCCGAACCTGGCGGGCCTCGACTGGCTCAGGGCGGGCTGGGCGGATTTCAAGGATCAGCCGGTCCTCAGCCTGATTTACGGCTTCGGTGTCTTCGGCGTCTCGCTGGCGACCGTCTACGGCTTTTTCCGGCTCGACATGGACTATGTCCTGCTGCCGGCGCTCGCCGGTTTCCTCGTGGTCGGGCCGATCCTCGGGCTCGGGCTCTACGAGAAGAGCCGCCGGCTGGCGCTCGGCCAGCCGGTCGGGCTGTTCTCGATGATCTTCGCGCGGCCGCGCGCGGGCGGCCAGGTGATCTTCGCCGGTCTCCTGCTCTGCCTGGTGATGCTGCTCTGGATGCGCGCCGCGGTCATCCTCTACGCCCTGTTCTTCGGGCTGCAGCCCTTTCCCGGCCTCGATGCGGTGACCGCGACCCTGTTCACCACGGCGAGCGGCTGGGGCCTGATCATCGTCGGTACCGTGGTCGGCGGCCTGTTCGCGGCCTTCTCTTTCGCGATCAGCGTGTTCGCGATCCCGATGCTGCTGAACGAGCGGATCGATGCGCTGACCGCCATGGGGACCAGCATGGCGCTGGTCTGGAACAACATGTCGGTGATGATCGTCTGGGGCGCCGTCGTCGTCGCCCTCATGACCGTCGGCGTGGTCACGGCCCTGCTCGGGCTGATCGTCATCTTCCCGATCCTCGGCCATGCCACCTGGCATGCTTACAAGACGATGCGCGGCGACCCGACCGCCGCCCGGACGATCCAGGCCCTGGATGGCGCCGAGGCATGACCGGAACCGCGTCTTCGCCGGGGACGCAGACGACCGATGACCATGTCTCCGTCGGCGGCGGAGCCAACAGCGCGGACGAGATCCGACTCGCCAGCCGCGATATCGGAGCCGGCCTGCGGCAGAACGACCTCTCGGTCCCCGACATGCATTGCGGCGGCTGCATCCGCAAGGTCGAGCAGGCGCTGAACGCCCTTGACGGGGTCGAACGCGCGCGCGTCAACCTGACCGAGAAGCGGGTCTCGGTGGCGTGGCGCGACACGGCGGGGCCGCCGCCGCTGTTCGACGCCCTCGGTCGGATCGGCTTCCGCGCCCACCTCGCCGACGACGGCGCCAGGCGGGCCGACCCGGAACTGACCAAACTGCTGCGCGCGCTTGCCGTCGCCGGTTTCGCCGCCGGCAACATCATGCTGCTCTCGGTCTCGGTCTGGTCCGGCGCCGATGCCGCGCTCCGTGACCTGTTCCACTGGATCTCGGCGGCGATCGCGCTCCCGGTGCTGCTCTATTCCGGGCGGGTCTTCTTCCGGCCGGCCTGGCAGGCGGTGCGCCGCGGCCATGCCAACATGGACGTGCCGATTTCCATCGGCGTGATCCTGGCGTACCTGATGAGCCTCTACGACACCGTCGGCCAGCAGCAGCATGTCTATTTCGACGCGGCGGTGACGCTGCTCTTCGTGCTGCTGATCGGCCGCACGCTCGATCACCTGATGCGGCAGCGGGCGCGCTCGGCGATCACCGGGCTCGCCCGGCTGGGCGCGCGCGGCGCGATGGTCGTCCAGGACGACGGCAGCCGCGCCTACCGCCCGGTCGCCGAGATCCGGCCGGGCATGACCATCCTGCTCGCCATGGGCGAACGCGTGCCGGTCGACGCGGTGGTGGTCTCCGGGACTTCCGACATCGACCGTTCGCTGGTCAGCGGGGAAAGCGCCCCGGCGGCGGTCGCCGGCGGCGATGTGCTCGAGGCAGGGACGCTCAACCTGACCGCGCCGCTCACCATCCGGGCGACGGCGGAGGCGGGGCAATCGTTCCTCGCCGAGATGGTCCGGCTGATCGACGTCGCCGAGGCCGGCCGCGCTGGCTATCGCCGGATCGCCGACCGGGCCGCCGCGCTCTATGCCCCGGTCGTCCATTCGGCCGCCTTCGCGACCTTCCTCGCCTGGCTCTATATCGCCGGCGACATCCACCGGGCGCTCACCGTCGCCATCGCCGTGCTGATCATCACCTGTCCCTGCGCCCTCGGCCTCGCCGTGCCGATCGTCCAGGTGGTCGCCGCCCGCCGGCTGTTCGAACGCGGCATCCTGGTCAAGGACAGCGCCGCCATGGAGCGCCTCGCGGGGATCGACACCGTGATCTTCGACAAGACCGGCACGCTCACCCTCGGCGCCCCGCGACTGGACGACCGGGCCGGCCGCGACCCGGCCCATGTGGCGCTCGCCGTGGCCCTGGCGGCGCAGTCGCGCCATCCCTATTCGCGGGCACTGGTCGCCCGCTTCGGCGCGGATCCGGCCTCGGCCTCGGCGTTCGAGGCGGTCGCCGAGCATCCGGGCTGCGGGATCGAGGCCCGGCAGGGCGCCGATGTGATCCGTCTCGGCCGTCCTGACTGGGCGGCGCCGGGCGCGGCGCTGGCGGACGAAGGCGACGGGCGGTCGCGGACCGTGCTCGCGCGGAACGGCCGGCTGCTGGAAAGCTTCGCCTTCGGCGATCCGCTGCGACCGGGTGTGGCCCAGGCGATCGCCCGGCTCAGGGCGCGCGGCATCGAGATCGAGATAATGTCGGGGGATCGGCGGGAAGCCGTTGCGCGGCTCGCCGAAGGGCTCGGCGTGACCGCCTTCAGCGCCGACGTCCGGCCGGCCGACAAGGCGGCCCGGGTTGCCGAACTCTCCGCCGCCGGCCGCAAGGTCCTGATGGTCGGCGACGGGCTGAACGACGTGCCGGCGCTGGCCGCCGCCGATGTCTCGATGTCGCCGTCGAGCGGCGCCGACATCGGCCGCAACGCCGCCGATTTCGTCTTCCTGCACGACAGCCTGGAGACGGTCGCGACGGCGATCGAGGTATCCCGCCGCGCCGCCGCGCTGGTGCGGCAGAATCTCGGGCTCGCGGTGCTCTACAACGCGTTGACCCTGCCGCTCGCGGCGCTGGGTTTCGTCACGCCCCTCCTTGCCGCGCTGGCGATGTCGTCGTCGTCGATCCTGGTCGTGGCGAACGCGCTCCGTCTGAACGGCGGGGCCGGGAAGCGGCAATCGTCGGCCGGTGGCAGGACGGCGGCCAAGGCGGGCCTGCGGCCGGCCGAGGCGGCGCGATGAACGTGCTCGTCTTCCTCATCCCGATATCGCTCGGCCTCGGTCTGGTCGGTCTCTGCGCCTTCCTCTGGAGCCTGCGGAGCGGCCAGTACGAGGATCTGGAAGGAGCCGCCGAACGCATTCTCTATGACGAGGAAGACCGCCCGTTGCGCTGACGGCGCTTGGCGGGCGGCGTGGCCGGCTCAGCCCGCCCGGACCCGCGCGGCCGCCTCGGCGAGCAGGCTGGCGTCGGCCTCCGGCCGATGGGCATTCTCCGACAGGTGGCGGCGCCAGGCGCGCGCGCCCGGCAGGCCCTGGAACAGCCCGAGGACATGTCGGGTGATGCTGTTGAGCGGCACGCCCTCGTCCTGGCGGGCGCGGATATAGGGGATCAGTTCCTCGACCACCTGCTTGCGCGCCGGCGCCTCGTCCGGCTCGCCGTAGTAGCGCCCGTCGATCTCGGCCAGCAGATAGGGGTTCTGATAGGCCTCGCGGCCGATCATCACGCCGTCGACATGACGCAGATGTTCGTCGATCTCGTCCAGCTTGCGGATGCCGCCGTTGATGACGATGACGAGGTCGGGACAGTCGGCCTTGAGCCGGTAGACGACATCGTAGCGCAGTGGCGGTATCTCGCGGTTCTGCTTGGGCGAGAGGCCGTTCAGCCAGGCCTTGCGGGCATGCACGATCAGCCGTTCCGTGCCGGCCTTGACGAGGCCGGCGACGAAGCCGTGCAGTTCCTCGTAGCTGTCCCGGTCGTCGATGCCGATCCGCGTCTTCACGGTGACCGGGATGTCGACCGCGGCGCGCATCGCCGCGACGCCTTCGGCGACCAGTTCTGGTTCCGCCATCAGGCAGGCGCCGAAGCGGCCCGACTGGACCCGGTCGGAGGGACAGCCGACATTCAGGTTGATCTCGTCATAGCCGTAATCGGCGCCGATCCGGGCGGCGCGGGCAAGCTCGGCCGGATCGCTGCCGCCGAGCTGCAGGGCGAGCGGATGCTCCGCCGGCTCGTGGCCGAGCAGGCGCTGGCGGTCGCCATGCAGGATCGCCGCCGTCGTCACCATCTCGGTATAGAGAAGCGCCCGGCGGCTGATCAGGCGCAGGAAGAAGCGGTCATGCCGGTCCGTCCAGTCCATCATCGGCGCGACCGAGACGGGATGGGCGAAGGGCATGTCTGTGGCGGTCGTGTTCATCGCGGCTTTAGATAGGCCGCCGGCCCGCCTCTGTCAAAAGCCGGCGCGCAACAGGGCTGTCCGGAAGGCGTTCCGACGCTAGAATGGCTTCGGCCGCTGGCACGTAACAAATGGCGGCAAAACGGGGAGAGGGGACAGATGAGCGGCAATCCGATCGACGGCTTCACCGTGTCCGGGGCCGATATCGGCTATGTCGGCCATGACCTGCAGCGGCCGGAATGCATCCTGGCCGAACGCGACGGCAGCCTGTGGTCGGCGGATGCGCGCGGCGGGGTGATGCATATCCGCCCGGACGGCACCCAGGAACTGATCGCCCAGGCCCATGTCGATGTCTTCGCGACCGCCGACGACGATGCCAGGCGCTTCACCGAGGGGACCCTGCCGAACGGGCTCGCCTTCGCCCGCAACGGGTCGATCTACATTTCCAATTTCGGCACCGACTGCCTCGAGTTGATGAGCCGCGACGGCGCGACAGAAGTGCTGCTCGACCGGATCGACGGCCGGCCGATCGGCAAGGTCAATTTCGTCCTCCGCGACAGCCGGGACCGGCTCTGGATCACCGTCTCCACGCAGATCAAGAACTGGATGGAGGCGGCGGCGTCGCGGGTCGAGGACGGCTCGATCATCCTCTACGACGGTGGCGAGGCGCGCACGGTCGCGACCGGTCTCGCCTTCACCAACGAGGTCCGGCTCGATGCCCGGGAGGAATGGCTCTACGCGGTCGAGACGACGGCGCGCAGGGTCACCCGCTTCCGCGTCGGCGGCGACGGCACGCTCTCGGGCCGCGAGACCTTCGGACCGGAAGACCACGGCGCCTTCATCGACGGGATTGCCTTCGACGCCCATGGCAATCTCTGGGGCACGCACGTGATGAGCGACCGGGTCTTCGCGATAACGCCGGAGGGCGAGCTCCGCATCATCCTCGACGACGACAATCCGGAGCCGAGCCGGGCGCTGTTCGAGGCCTTCGAGCGCGGTGCCGCGACGCCAGCCCACATGCTCGCCTGCGGCGGCACCATCGCGCCGTGGTTCGCCAGCGTTACCTTCGGCGGCCCCGATCTCGACATCGTC
The DNA here is from genome assembly GCF_900172325.1 of Oceanibacterium hippocampi. Lineage (GTDB taxonomy): Bacteria > Pseudomonadota > Alphaproteobacteria > Sneathiellales > Sneathiellaceae > Oceanibacterium > Oceanibacterium hippocampi. The sequence continues at coordinate 1,529,756 of NZ_FWFR01000001.1, forward strand.
CATGTCGGCTCGCTCCGCGGCACCCGGATCCCGTATTTCCGGAGCCCGGTTCCCGGTCTGCCGCCGGTCCACTGGAACGAGCGCTGACCGGCCGACCCGGCCCCTTCGCCTTTCGGCCAGCTTGGCCGCACCGGCGCGCCTGTTTTAAACTTCCCTCGGGTCGTCATCGCCCGAACGCCCGCCCGGCGCGGCCGGCGCGTCGTTGTCGGGCGGTCACGGACAGCCCTGGATCTCGCAATCACGGGGGATAACGCGATGTGGTCGGATCAGCGTCTCTGCCAGCTTCTGGGGATCGAGCATCCCATCGTGCTGGCCCCGATGGCCGGCACCGGCACGCCGGAACTGGCGATCGCCGTCAGCAATGCCGGGGGTCTCGGCTCGCTCGGCTGCGGCATGATGTCGGAACCGGCGCTGCGCGAGGCCACGGGCGCGATGCGGGCGGGTACCAACCTGCCGTTCAATCTGAATTTCTTCGCGACACCCGCCCCGGCGAAGGATCCGGCGATCCTGGCCCGCGCCCGTGAGCGGCTGCGCCCCTGGTACCGCGATCTCGGGCTCGGCGAGCCGCCCGGGGAGCTGCCCGAATTCGGCCCCGGTTTCGACGACGCGATGCTCGCCGTGGTTCTCGAACTGCGGCCGCGCGTGGTCAGCTTTCACTTCGGCGTGCCGGGAGCGGAGGCGCTCGCGGCGCTGAAGGAGGCGGGCATCGTCCTGATCTCGACCGCGACCAATGTCGCCGAGGCCCGGGCGCTTGAGGCGGCCGGGATGGACGCGGTGATCGCCCAGGGCTGGGAGGCGGGCGGCCACCGGGGCTCGCATCGCCCGACCGAGCCCTGGGACGGGGTCGGCACCTTCGCCCTGGTGCCGCAGATCGCCGACGCGGTGTCGCTCCCGGTGATTGCCGCCGGCGGCGTCGGCGACGGCCGAGGAATCGCGGCGGCGATGGCCCTCGGCGCGAGCGGCGTGCAGATCGGCACCGGTTTCCTCGCCTGTCCCGAGGCCGGCACCGATCCGGCCCGGCGGGCGCTGCTGCGGAAAGCAGGCGACATGGACACGATCGCGACCGATGCCTTCTCGGGCGGCGTGGCCCGCGCCGTGCGGAGCCGCTACGCGGTCGAGATGGAGCGCCGGCGGGAGCCCTGGCCCGCCTTCCCCGCGATGGCGGCGCTCAGCGGCCCGATCGGCAAGGCGGCCGACGACGCCGAGGCATCGTTCCACCTGTACGGGCAGGCGGCGGCGCTCAGCCGTGACCTGCCGGCCGCCGAACTGGTCGAGAAGCTGGTCGCCGATGCCGGCGCGGTGATGGCCCGGCTGGCCGCCGCCAAATAGCGGCCAGCCTGTCCGCCTCAGGCGGCGCGTTCGTCCATGATGAGGCGGGCGAGGGCGTCGGCGCTCAGGCCGTCGGTGGCGCGCGCCTGCACGCTCCGGCCGCCCTGCAGGATGGTGACCCGGTCGGCGACGGCGACGACGTCGTTCATGTTGTGGCTGACCAGGATCACGGTGACGCCGTTCGCCTTCAGCATGCGGATCAGCTTCAGCACCTGCTGGGTCTCGCGCACGCCGAGCGCCGCCGTCGGCTCGTCCATGATGATGATCTCGGCCTTCCAGCGGAGCGCGCGGCAGATCGCCACCGCCTGGCGCTGGCCGCCGGACAGGTTCTCGACCGGCGCCGTCATGTCGTCGAGGGTCGAGCCGAGCTGCTTCAGGAAGCCCTGTGCGCCGGCGATCATCGCCGCCCGGTCGAGCACCGGGATGCCGAGCAGGCGCTTCTCCAGCTCCGATCCCATGTAGATGTTCTGGTAGATCGTCATGCGGGGGGCCAGGCCAAGGTCCTGGTGGATGGTCGCGATGCCGGCCGCCAGCGCCTCGTGCGGGCCGGCGAAGCGCGCCTCCCGGCCGGCGACCGAGAGCGTTCCGTCGTCGGGGCTCTCGACGCCCGATACCAGCTTGATCAGGGTCGACTTGCCGGCCCCGTTGTCGCCGCAGAGGGCATGCACCTCGCCCCGCGCGACGGTGAGGTCGGCGCCCCGGAGGGCCTGCACCGCGCCGTAGGATTTCACGGCCCCGCGGACCACGAGGATGTCGGTCATCGCAATTCTTTCCGGATCGGGCGGGCAGGCGAAGGGCGACGGCGAAGGCCGCCGCCCGCCACCGTTACTCGAGGAACTGGTCGACGTTGGAGGCGTCCACCAGGTCGGCATTCAGGAACAGGTAGGGGCCGGAGGTGATGGCCTCCTTCTTCTCGCCGCCGGCGGTCAGGCGTTCCATCGATTCGACCGCGACCTGGCCCATCGCCTCGAAGGGGATCGAAACGGTCGCCGTCATCATCGATTCCGGATCCTTGATCCGCCGGAAGGTCTCGGCGCCGCCGTCGATCGAGACCAGCGCCACGTCGCCCTTCTTCATGCCCTGCTCCTTCAGCAGGTCGTCGATGATGAAGGCCTGGCCGTCGAACGAGGCCCAGACGCCCTGGAATCCGCCGGCGTTCTGCAGGATCAGCGCGCTCATCCCGTTGCGCACGTCATCGCGCCAGCTCTTGGTGCGGGCCATGGAATGCGTGCCGATCTCCTTGACGGCGGTATTCTCGCTCAGCACCGCGTCGAGGATCTTGCCGCGAATGCGCGTGCCGACATTGGATTCGAAGCGCTGGGTCAGGATCGCGCCCTCGAAGCCGAGCTGGCCGAGCAGGTAGAGCGCGGCATCGGCGCCGACGGCATACTCGTTGACCTGGATGTCGAAGAGCGCGTGCGGGCTCGCCCCGCTCATCACCGTGATCAGCGGGATGCCGGCGTCCTTGACCGCCTTCATCTGGGCATCGAACTCGACCGGCTTGGACATGGCCAGCACGATCCCGTCGACGCCGCGCTGGATCAGGTTCTCGATCTGCTCGGCGTGCGTGGGCAGCGTGCCGTTCGAGTTCAGCACGATGACGTCCCAGCCGCGCTCCTTCGCCGCCGCCTCGGCCGCGTTGGCGACCCGGGCGTGGGTTTCGGACGACATCTGGAAGGCGACGACGCCGAGCTCGAAGGCCTGCGCGGGCAGGGCCGCGACGCCGAGCGCCAGCGCGGCGGCCAGCGGCAACAGTCGTTTCAGTTTCATGGATAGCACTCCCCGTGGTTCCATTTTTCCGGTTCGGTATTCGCCGCCTCAGACGGCGAACGCGGCTTTCTTCAGGACACTGGCCGAGACGCTGACCGAACCGATCACGATCACGCCGAGCATGATGTCCTGAAGGTAATAGGGTGCGCCGAGCAGCACGAGCCCGTTGGCGAGCACGGCGATGGTGAGCGCGCCGACGAAGCTGCCGGCGATGTTGGGGCGGCCGGGCTGGAACATGGTCATGCCGAGCAGCACCGCGGCGATCCCGTTCATCAGGAAGTCGCCGGCCATCTGCGGCGCCGCCGACGACAGGTTCGAGACCAGCAGCACGGCGGCGATGCCGGCGGCGAGGCCGGACAGGGTGAGGCCGATCAGCTTCATCCGGCGGGTCGCGATGCCGGCCCGGTGGGCGGCCTCCTGCGCCTCGCCGGTCGCCAGCATGTGGACGCCGAGCTTCGTCCGGTTGGCGACGAACCAGGCGATCAGCACGACCGCCGCCATGAAGAAGATCAGGGTCGGGATGCCGAACAGCTTGCCGCGCGCGAGCGACAGGAAGGTCGCGTCCCAGCGTCCGACGAAGGCGACGCCGCCGGTGATCATGAAGGCGACGCCGCCGGCGATCGAGGCGGTGCCGAGCGTCGCGATCAGCGATGGCACCTTGATCGCGGTGACGAGGAAGCCGTTCAGCGCGCCGCCCGCCAGCGCCACGCCGAGCCCCGCGAGCGCCGCCAGTGGCCAGGCGATCTCGGCATGGACGAGGCCGCCGGTGACGACCGCGGCAAGGCTGCACAGGCTGGCGAAGGACAGGTCGAGTTCCGACGTGATCAGCGCGAAGGTGAAACCGACCGAGAGAATGGTGAGGAAGCTGGTCTGCTTCAGCACGTTCAGGAGGTTCGCCTGGCTGGCGAAATTCCGCGCGAAGATCACCAGGAAGATCAGGACCGCGAGCCCGGCGAGTGCCGTTCCGTATTTCGCGACGAAGGACTTCAACGGATCACCCCCGCATACATACGCACCGGCACCCGGTCGCGGTGCCGTCCCACCGGCTGGCTTATACGATGGTCCGAGGCCCGGGTGAAGGGGGCAGGTCCCCGTCGTCGATCGCGGCGAGCGCGCGCGAGGTCCGGGCGACGAAGTCGTGGCTCTCGCGGAAGACCCCGAACAGCCGGTCGTAGCGGGCATGGCGGGCGGCGTCCGGCATGTAGCGGGTGAAGCCGGACGGCAGGGCGGCGGCCGCGGCGGCGATGTCTGCTTCGAGCCCGAGGCCGAGGCGGGCGAGCGCCAGGCAGCCGGCGATCCCCATGTCGGCGGCGGCCGAGGCGAGCAGCGGACGGCCCAGGATGTCGGCGCGGATCCGGTTCCAGGCCGCGTTCCGCGCCCCGCCGCCGGCGATCCGGATTTCCCCGGCGCGGGTCCCGGCGGCTTCCTCGGCGCGTTCCAGCACCGTCCGATTGACGAAGCCGACGCCTTCCATCACCGCCCGCACCAGGTCGCCCGGGCCGTGCCCGGCGCCGAGGCCGATGAAGGCGGCGCGCAGGTCCGCGTCCCAGAACGGCGTGCGCTCGCCAAGCAGGTAGGGATGGCAGAGGATCGGCGGGCCGTCCGTCACCTGGCCCTGCAGGGCCGCGAGCCGGTCGGCGCGCGGCGCCTCGCCCGGATTCAGCCGGTCGGTGATCCAGTCGAGCGTGTTGGCGCCGTTCTGGCCGGGCCCGCCGATCTGCCAGAGATCGTCGCCCCAGGAAATCGTGATCAGGCCGTCGGCCGTTGCCTCCCGCGCGCTCATCAGGCCGAAGACCTCGGACGAGCCCGAGATGCAGTAGGCGATGCCGGGCCTGAGCGCGCCGAGCCCGGCGACGGCGGTCCAGGTATCGTTCGAACCGCAGAAGACCGGCACGCCGGCGAGCCCCGAGAGCGCGCCGGGCAGTCCCTCGCGGACGCGGCCGACGACATCCTGCGGCCGCACGATGTCGGGGAGCATGTTTCGCCCGATCCCGGCGGCCGCCGCGAGCGAGCCCGGGCCGCCCGCCATCGCCGCGATCAGCCGGTGCTGCGAGATCCGGTCGGTCGCGGCCCGCCCGGTGAGCCGGAGAGCGAGGTAGTCCTTGGGCTCGAGCACCTGCCGCGTGCGCGCCCAGGCGGCCGGTTCGCGGGCCTTCAGCCAGAGCAGCCGGGCGAGCGGGTGAAAGCCGTTCAGGTGGCGGGCTTCCGGATGCGCCGCCAGCGCCGGATCGGCAAGCGCCTCGGCGGCGAGCGGCTGGCTCCGGGAATCGCGGAAGCCGATCGCCGGGCGGACGACGCCATTCTCCCCGTCGAGAAAGATCTGCGTCCTGGTGAAGCCGCAGAGCGCGATCCCGGCGACCGGCCCGAGCCCGCCCGGGGTGGCGCCGGCCAGCGCCTCCGCTGCCTGCCCGAGCGCCCGCCACCAGAGTTCCGGGTCCTGCTCGGCCCGGCCGCCCGCATCCTCCTCGAAGGCGAGTGGCAGGCTGGTCACGGCGAGCGGCGCGCTGTCGAGCGTCGCGAGACCCGCCTTCAGCGCCGAGCCGCCGAGATCGATCGCCAGCAGCCGCTTCATCGCCCGCCGGCCCGCCGGTTAAAGGTCACGCACAATTCCCCCGTCCGGCCGAAGCGCCGGAGGGCACAGACTATTGGTCCTGCGCCGCCGGATCGAACGATTTTCCGCTCGATTCCCGGTGGTCCGGGCGGGCGGCCTTTCGGCTGTGTCTCCCTGACAGCGCAAGGCATCGCGCAACGCGTCAGCTTTCCGTCGCGGGGAAGTCGACATGGATGTGGTTGCCGTCCGGATCGCGGAGGTTGACCACAACGGTACCCATCGCCTCGAACGGCGCGCGCCGATAGGCGATGCCGTGTTCCTCGAGGCGGGCAATGAAGGCCGCGAGCCCTTGCGCCCGGAAGGCCATATGCTCCATCCGGAGGCTCTCGCCCTCCGAGTAGGCGCTCGGGGCGGGGTCGCCCTCGATCAGGTGGAGGATGGCGGCGTCACCGAGGTAGAGCCACGCGCCGGGCGCCTTGATCGGGGGACGCGGACCGCGCGTGAGCCCCAGGACCTCTTCGTACCATGCGACCATCTCCGCGAGGTTTGCGGTGCGGATGTTGACGTGATCGAAGGCGAGTAGCGGCATGGCAAAGGACTCCTGTTGCGCGCTCTGTCGGCGTCGCGCCTATGGGCGGCGATCGCGCGGCGCGGCCGGTGCGGCCGAGCACGCCCCGAACCACCGACCCCGACCGACGGACGCCGGCTCATCGTCGGCCGGCCCCCCGGCGACCCGTCACGCTCGATTTCCCGTCCAGCCGAATGCCGGGAGGCTCAGACTATTGGTCATGCGCGGGCAGATCGAGAGATTTTCCGCTCGATTCCCGGTGGGTTGAAGTTTCACCACACCCCGAAAAGATAGCCGCGTTCCTTCGCGTTGCCGGTCTTCCGGGCGATCAGCGCGTCGCCGATGGTTGTGCGGAGCCGGCGGCGGCGAAGCCAGTCGAAGAGCAGCCCGCGCATCTCGGCGCGGACCGCCTCGTGGCCCGGGTCGCGGCCGAGATCGTGCTGTTCGGCCGGGTCGTTCCCGAGATCGTGGAGAAGCGGCGGGTGCTTCTCGAAATGGACGTATTTCCAGCGTTCGGTGCGGACCATGAAGGCGCGCGCGTCGGCGACGTCGAGGCCGAGGGTGATCCGCGCAGGGCGCTGGGCGAAGCAGGAATCGGAGAAGACCGCGTCGCGCCAGTCTGACGGTGCCTGGCCGGCGAGGAGCGGGGCGAGCGAGCGGCCCTCCAGCCGTTCCGGGCGGGCCTCGCCGCCGGCCCAGTCGAGGAAGGAGGGGGCGAGGTCGATGGCCTCGGCGAAGGCGTCTGCCGCCCTGCCGCGGCCGCCGTCGGCCCGGGGCCGGGGGTCGCGGACGATCAGCGGGATGCGTACCGATTCCTCGTGAAAGAGATCCTTCTCGCCGAGCCAGTGGTCGCCCAGGTAATCGCCGTGATCGCTGGTGAAGACGATGATCGTGTTGTCGTCGATGCCGCGCTCTTGGAGGAAGGCGAAGAGCCGCCCCAGGTGATCGTCGAGCTGCGTCGTCAGGCCCATGTAGGCCGGGATGACGCGTTCGCGGACCTCGTCGCGGGCGAAGTTCAGGCTTTCCTCGTGCGCCATGAAGGCGCGGACGACCGGGTTGGCGGCCTCGGCCTCGGCCGCCGTGCGGTTGGCCGGCTGGATCGCGTTGTGGCCATACATGGCGTGATAGGGGGCCGGCGCGACATAGGGCCAGTGCGGCTTGATGTAGGAGAGATGCAGGCACCACGGCGTCTCGCCCGCTTCCGTGATGAACTCCATCGCCCGGTCGGTCATGTAGGCGGTCTCGGAATGCGCTTCCGCGACCCGGGCCGGCAGGTGGGAATTCCGCATGTACCAGCCCGACAGCACCTCGCCGTCCGGTCCCTCGACCGAATTGGCGTAATCGTGCCAGGGGTTGGCGCCCGGATAACCCTTCCCGTTGAGCCAGCGGTTGTAGGCGAGGTTCGGGTCGACCACCTGGTCCGGATGCAGGCCGTCGTCGCGCTCGAACGGCTCGAACCCGCATTCCCGGGCGAGCAGGCCGGGGCCCGAGCCTGGATCGATGCCGAGGCGCCGGAAGCCCGCCAGGTCCGCCTCCATGTGGGTCTTGCCGACCAGCGCCACGCGGTACCCCTGCGGGCGCAGGTAATCGCCGATGGTCCATTCGTCGAGGCGCAGCGGGTAATTGTTGTAGGCGGCGCCGTGGCTGTAGGCGTAGCGCCCGGTATAGAAGCTCATCCGCGAGCCGCCGCAGACCGGGGCCTGGGCATAGGCCCGGGTGAAGCGGGTGCCGTCCGCCGCCAGCCGGTCCAGGTTCGGGGTGCGGATCGTCGGATGGCCGTAACAGCCGAGATAGTCGGCGCGGAGCTGGTCGGCCATGATGAACAGGATGTTGGGTTGACGCGCCATCGGGCCTCCGGCTGCCTGGATCGCTGGCAAATATCGCTTCGGTTGGCGAGTGTGACCCAACCGGAACGATTTTCCAGCCCCCTATCGCGCAAGACGGCCGTGAGCGCGGGCTGGCCATTATCCGCTTTCGGAGCGGCAGGCGTCCTTTTATACAGGAGGCTTCGGCGACACCCCCTACAAGGCGACAAGCAGGCATGACCCGCCATCTGATCACTTCGGCCCTTCCCTACATCAACGGCGTCAAGCATCTCGGCAATCTGGTCGGCTCGATGCTGCCGGGCGATGTCTACGCGCGCTATCTCCGCCAGCGGGGCGACGAGGTGCTCTATATCTGCGCCACCGACGAGCATGGCACGCCGGCCGAGCTTGCCGCCCGCGAGGCCGGCCAGTCGGTCGCCGAATACTGCGCCGAGCAGCACGAGGTGCAGGCCGAGCTGGGCCGCCGTTTCGGGCTTTCCTTCGATCATTTCGGCCGCTCGTCGTCGCCCCAGAACAGGGAGCTGACGCAGCATTTCGGCAAGGTGCTGTCGGATGCCGGGCTGATCGAGGAGCGTGTCACCCGGCAGATCTACTCGGTCGCCGACGGCCGCTTCCTGCCCGACCGCTACGTCGTCGGGACCTGTCCGAAATGCGCCTACGACCGGGCCCGGGGCGACCAGTGCGAGAATTGCACCTCGCTGCTCGACCCGACCGACCTGGTCGAGCCGCGCTCGGCGATCTCGGGCTCGACCGAGCTCGAGGTCCGCGAGACCCGGCACCTGTTTCTGCTGCAGTCGAAACTGGCGGAGAAGATCCGCGCCTGGGTCGACAGCCACGAGGACTGGCCTGTCCTGGTTTCCTCGATCGCCCGCAAGTGGCTGGACGAGGGCCTGCAGGACCGCTGCATCACCCGCGATCTCTCGTGGGGCGTGCCGGTCGAGCGCGAGGGGATGGACGGCAAGGTCTACTACGTCTGGTTCGACGCGCCGATCGAATATATCGCCGCGACCAAGGAATGGGCCGATGCCGAACCGGCAACCCGCGACTGGAAATCCTGGTGGTTCGAGGCCGACGACGTGCGCTACGTGCAGGTGATGGCCAAGGACAACATCCCGTTCCACACGCTGAGCTTCCCCGGCACCATCATCGGCTCGGGCGAGCCCTGGAAGCTGGTCGATTTCATCAAGGGCTTCAACTGGCTGACCTATTACGGCGGCAAGTTCTCGACCAGCCAGAAGCGCGGCGTCTTCATGTCGGATGCGATCGCGCTCTTGCCGGCCGACTACTGGCGCTATTACCTGCTTGCCAACGCGCCCGAGGGTTCGGATGCAAGCTTCACTTGGGAAAGCTTCGCCGGCACCGTCAACAAGGATCTCGCCGACACCTTCGGCAACCTGGTCAACCGGACGCTCCGCTTCACCTCGGCCCGCTTCGGCGATGCCGTCCCGGAAGGCGGCGAGCCCGGCGAGATGGAGGCCGAACTGGCGGAAGCGCTGGACAAGCGTCTCGCCGCCTATGACGGCTTCCTCGCCCAGATGGAATTCCGCAAGGCGATGCAGGAACTGCGCGCGATCTGGGTGCTCGGCAACGAGTATCTGACCCGCGCCGCGCCCTGGGTGGCGATCAAGGAAGATCGGGCGCGGGCCGCCGTCGCGCTCCGCTACACGATCAACCTGATCCGGATCGCCGGCGTGCTGGCCGCGCCGGTCATCCCCGAGACCACGGCGAAGCTCGCCCTGGCGCTGAAGCTCGGCGAGGCCGAGCAGGGCTGGATCGCCGGCGGCGCGGCCGATGCGCTGACCGCGCTTCCCGCCGGGCACGCCTTCACCGTGCCGGAGGTGCTGTTCGCCAAGATCGCCGACGAGGACGTCAAGGCCTGGGAAGAGCGCTTCGGCGGCGGCGAATAGCCGGACAGACCTGTCGGCCCGGGGCGGTCGGGCATCCCGGCCGCCTGTCCGCTTGCGGAATCCGCGCCGGCCGTCATAATGGCAAAATACGATGATATGCGGCCGCTGCCGCCGGCATCGGGCCGTTCACGGCCGCGGGACAGGTCCCGGATGACCTGTCCCCGATCCGCTTTCCCCGGACAATTCCGTCGACATCCATGAGTTCCTTCCGGGGCGATTGTTCCGACCTCTCCGGGACTGTCTGCGGCGGCGCCATGCCGCCGACGAAAGGAGGCGCGAATGGCGACGATCACCGAAGCCGAATTCAGGGAATGGTTCCCGGCCGAGCGCCCGCCGCCGCCGCCGGGCAGTTTCGAGTTCGGTCTCGTGCTGGCCGGCGCCGCCTCCGCCGGGGCCTATACCGCAGGCGTGCTGGACTTCCTGTTCGAGGCGCTCGACCGCTGGCACGCGGCGAAGCGCGCGGAGACCGCCGCCGGGATCACCGGCGAGGCCCGCCGGGTGCCACATCATTCGGTCCGCCTGCAGGCGCTGACCGGTGCGTCGGCCGGCGGCATCAACGGCGCCATCGCGGCGGTCGCGCTGCGCGACGACTTTCCCCCTATATGGCCGCTCGGCAAGAGGGGCGTCGATCCGGGCGGAATCCGCCTGCCGGAAATTGACGGGGAAGGCGATGCCTCGCGCAATCCCTTCTACGCGGCCTGGGTGGAGCAGATCGACATCGAGAAGCTGCTCGGCACCGGCGATCTCGACGGTCCGCTCCGGGCGCTGCTCGATTGCACCATCCTCGCGCGGATCGTCACCGGCATCCTGGGCTACCACGGCCCGCCGCTGGCCGACCGGGCCATCCGGGGCTGGCTGCCCGATCCGCTGCCGCTGACGCTGACGGTGACCAACCTGCGCGGCGTGCCCTACCAGGTCCTGTTCCGCGCCGAGACGCCGCTGGCGCACCAGATGAGCCTGCACCGGGACCGGATGTGCTTCGCGGTCGCCGGCCTCGGACCGGACAAGGGCGGGTCGCTTCCGCCCGACTTCCATCCGCTGATGGCAGGCAGCCCGCTCAACTGGGACCGGCTCGGCAACGCGGCGCTCGCCACAGGCGCCTTTCCGGTGGCGCTCCGGGCGCGCCGGCTCAAGCGCCCGGGCGGCGACTACGACTATCGCCATCCGCTTTCCCTCGGGCTGGGCGAGGCGTTCGACCCGGACGCCCTGCTCGACCGGCCGGCCTGGGGCGCGGGCGGGCCGCCCGAAGCCTTCGACTTCATCGCCGTCGATGGCGGCGTGATGGACAACGAGCCGTTCGAGATCGCCCGGCGGTCGCTCGCCGGCGTCGAGGGGCGCAATCCGCGCGAGGGCAACCGCGCCAACCGGGCGGTGGTGATGATCGATCCGGTCACCGGGCCGGGCCAGACCGGGCCGATGGCGGACGACAGCCTGACGAGCGTCGCGCCGGCGCTGCTCGGCGCGCTCCTCAACCAGACCCGCTTCACGTCGCGCGACCGCATGCTGATCGGCGCCGAGGACGTCTACAGCCGCTTCCTGATCGCCCCGTCGCGGGGCACGGTCGAGGGGGCGGAGGCGATTGCCTCGGGCGGCCTCGGCGCCTTTCTCGGATTCTTCAGCGCGCATTACCGGCGCCACGACTACATGCTCGGGCGGCGCAACTGCCAGCGCTTCCTGCAGGCCTCCTTCACCCTGCCGGCGGACAACCCGCTGTTCGACGGCGCCTTCTGGTCGGCCTCGGCGAAGGAGACCTATCGGGACCGGAGCGGCGCCGGCGACCCGTCGCATCTGCAGATCATTCCCTGCGTCGGGGCCTGCGCCGTGCCGGAGCCGGCGCCGGCCTGGCCGGCCGGGCGGTTCCGCTACGGCGACGGCCTGCATGCACTGCTTTCGACGCGGACCGATCGGCTCGTCGCGCTGGCCCGGGACAGCGCGCTCGGCCGGGACGAGGGCCTCTGGAACGCGCTCAGGCGTACCGTCGCGCGGGGCTATCTGTGGCCGGGCATGGTCGCGCTTCGAGGCACCCTGAAGAAGACGGCGCGCGCGCATGTCGAGGCGGCGGTCCGGGCCCTCGACGAGCGGCGCTTCTGAAACCGGGGCAGGGCCCACGACGGGGCGTCCGTTAGCGATCCGTTAATGCGCCGGCGCTACCCTGATCCGGGATTGTACCAGGAGCCCCGATCGAGCGATGCGCCGCCTTTCCGACATGCGCCGGCTGATGACCGTTCTGCGCCGCGACCAGCGCGGCACGACGGCGGTCGAGTTCGCCTTCGTCGCGCCGATCCTGATCGCGATGGTGCTGTTCGTCGTGGAACTCAGCCTGATGATGTTCGTCAACACGGTCGTCGAGGGCGGCCTTCGCGAAGCCTCGCGGATCGGCCTGACCGGCTACTCGTCCGAAGGCGTCAGCCGCGATCAGCTGATCGTCAACGTCGTCAACGAGCACAGCCTCGGCATGGTCACCGTCAATCTGGGCGACATCCATACCTACGTCTATCCGAGCTTCGCCGACATCGGCCAGCCGGAACCCTTCGAGGATGGCAACGGCAACGAGGCCTATGACGAGGGCGAGGATTTCACCGACATCAACGGCAACGGCGTCTGGGATCCGGACATGGGCAAGGCGGGTCTCGGCGGCGCCAGCGACATCGTGATCTACACGCTGGACTATGACTGGTCGTTCCTCACCAAGCTGCTGACCATCCCGATGCAGGCCAGCATCGTGGTCCGCAACGAACCTTACGGGACCTCGCCATGATGACCGTGACCGCACGTTGGCTGAGGCGGCTTCGTCGGAGCGAGAAGGGGACCGCGGCGGTCGAGTTCGCGCTCGTCGCGCCGGTCCTGGCGGGCCTCATGCTCTCCGGCTACGAAGCCTCGCGCTATATCTTCCTGACCCAGAAGCTCGACCGGGTCTCGTCGACGATCGCCGACATCGCAGCGCGTGGCGAAACGCTTTCCAATACCGAGGTCGATTCGATCTTCGATGCGGCCAATCACCTGGCCTCGCCGTATGATTTCGCGAACTCCGGGCGGGTGATCCTGACCGCGGTCCGGCTCGACGACGAGGACGATCCGCCGGTCGTCACCTATCAGCGGACCAGCGCCGGCAGCCTTTCGGTCAGCAGCCGTATCGGCACGCAGGGTGGCGATGCGGTGTTGCCGAACGGTCTCGTCCTGGATGAGGGGGCGTCGGCGATCTTCGCCGAGGTCTTCTTCGCCTACGAGCCGTTCTTCGGTGGCGACTTCGTCAACGCCTACACGATCTACAAGGTCTCGATGTACCGGCCGCGCTCGTCGAACCAGATGGTTCAGACCGGCGGCTGACCCGGCCGGTCGCCTCACCGGCGCCCGCGCCATTCCTCCCGAGCAATATCCGAGAGATGGACCGGCCCGCCGCAGTGCCCGGAGCCTTACTCCGCGATCCGCAGGTTGGCGAGTTCGTTGGCGATGGTCTTGAACGCCGTCGAAAGCTCGAGGCCGCTGTTGGCGTCGAAATAGTGCGAGCTGGAACTCGCGCAGTAGCGCATGAGGTCCTCGGCGTTGGCCGGCACCGACGATCCGAAGGCAATCGTGTAGATGATGATCGGGTTGTCCGGATCGGCCGCCTTCATGTTGTCGCAGATCTCCTCGGTACGGTCGTCGAGTTCGCCTTCGGCGGTATATTCGTTCGAGGTGCCGAGATGCCGGTCGCTCAGGAAGCCGTAGGCGTTGAGGGAGCTGCTGGAGATGTCGTTCTTGCCGTCGGTCAGCAGGATGACGGCCTTGTCCATCAGCGGCTCGTCATAGGGCAGCGGCGAATCCGCGGTGCCCCAGAGGCCCGACCAGCGCGGGCTGACGACCCGGAAACCCCAGGCCATGCCGGTCGCGATGTTGGTCCCGCCCTCGGCAACGAGATCGTCGATGGCCGCTTCGATCGTGCTGCGCGACTGGGTCAGCGGCGTGATCTGCTGCTTCGGACAATACTTGTTCGGACTGTCGCCGTTGTTGACGTTGTCGCGGAAGCTCGGGAAATCGTTCGAACTGTATGTCCAGGGATAGTAATAGGGCTCGAACGGTTCCACCGACGGCGGGTCGTCGGTCACGTCGCGGCCGTTGTCCCAGCGGGCGAAGACGCAGCCCTGCCACGCCATGCCCTCGATGCAGCGATTGTTCGACGAATCCCAGGAACGGTTGAGCCCGGTGCAGGAGCCTTGGCTGACGCCGCTGAGGATCGTCGCGCCGTAGATGCATTCGTCGCGCGACGAGTTGTAGATCGCCGTGCTGTTGAACAGCGACGAAGCGAGGCCGCTGTTGCAATTGCTCGAACTGACCCTGCTGCCGCGGGTACGACCCCAGATATAAGCGGAAGTATCGGAGTCGTTGTAGACATAGTCGAGACTGGCAAGCGAACCCGGCGCCAGCCAGTCGGTATGGGAGGCGCCGACATTCACCGCCGAGATGTAGGGGACGACGGCGATCCAGAGATTGTCGATCGAGGTCTTCTCGCCGTAGAGGATGCCGAGCAGCTCGTGTGCGGCCGCCTGCATGTCCTCGAGCTTGTCGTCGCTGTCCATCGAGCCGGTGGTGTCCATCACCAGGACCAGTTCGAGGCCGCGGTCGGCGCGCTCGACCACCGTTCGGGACTGCACGGTCATGTTGTCGATGCCGAGCACCCGCAGGAAGGTGGTCGAAATGCTCGCGGTCGCCGAGACCGTGACGGTGCCGGTCGCCTCGTTGGCGGTGATCGTCGGCGTCGAGAGGGTCGCGCCCATGTAGTTGGCGGGGAAATTGGCGTTCAGATACATCGTGATCTGGGCATCGCGGTCGTCATTGAAGAAGACCCGCCCGCCGGCAAGCGCCGCCGAATCGACCGCCTGATGAAGCCGCGCCTGAACGATATAGCCGCGTCCGGCGTCGATCGCGAGACCGGCCAGTCCGAACATCGGAACGATGGCGGCGGCGACGAAAATCGTGCTGACGCCACGCTCGTCGCGCGCGAGATTGCGGAACAGGCCGGGAATGAGTCCGATAAGCCGCGCCACCGGCATTGTGATCTCTCCATGAAAAGACCACCGGATTGTCCGCCGGAACACTTAACAAGTCATAAATCGGCAGGGGCCGGTGACTTGGTTTCGCGCCGGGTCGTCCCGTGAAGCCTGTCCCGGGTACATCGACGGTGGAGCGTTCAGATCGTCTGGACTAAGGAAGGGTCGAGTCGGGATCAATTCGTATCAATAAAATTTTAGGGAATTTCGGGTCAGTTTTGTCGATCTGTTTGACAGTGCTGTTTCGATTACTTGATCCGTCCTGTTCGACTGAACGGGGGTCGGTTTCCATTAACGCTTTGTTAGTAGGATGGGGGGTAAACCGATCTGGTCTTCGGAGTGAACCCTTAGGAGGTTGTAATGTTGAAAATTGTCCGTCGTTTCGTGAAGAACGAAGCCGGTGCTACCGCGATCGAATATGGCCTGATCGCCGCGCTGGTTTCCGTGGCTGCCATCGGTGCGTTGACCGCCATGGGCACGTCTGTCGAAGGCGCCTTCGACAGTGTCGCCAGCGCGCTCTGCACCGACGGCACCTACGACAGCGCCACCGACACTTGCTCCTGAGCAGCGTCGGTTCGTGCAGTTAGCTGGGCTAGGGGCGGTCCGAGGGGCCGCCCCTTCCCATTTCTAGCGGGCGTCGCCGTATTGCCGGCGCGCCGGATCGAGCGGCGCCATCATGGAATTGGCAGTATATTATCTTTCCCTGGCAGGCTTTTGTTTTCTCAATATCGTTGCCGCCATCGGTGACGTCCGCCGGTTCATCATTCCGAACTGGATCTCGATCGCGCTGGTCGCGCTTTACCCGTTTTATGCACTGACCACGCCGATTCCCTTCTCCATCACCCCAGCCTTTCTCGCCGCCGGGATTGCCTTCGGCGTCGGCTTCGCCCTGTTCGCGCTCGGCCTGTTCGGCGGCGGCGACGTGAAGATGCTGACCGCCGTCGCGCTCTGGGCCGGTTCCAGCCACCTGATGGATCTGCTGCTGGTGACGGTGCTCGCCGGCGGGCTGGTCGCCCTCGTCGTCGTTGCCTGCCATGCCGGGCGACGGATGCGCCGCTCGGCGACCGCCGGCAGCGCGCCTGGGTTAAGCGGTCGTCAACTATTTAACCATAAGATCGCTGTGCCTTACGGGGTAGGGATTGCCATCGGTGGCATTGCCCTTCTTGCCGAGATGCCGCTTCCCGGCCTCCTCGACTGAGAAAGAAAACGGTCATGGTACGTAAGCTGATATTGCTCGTCTTTGCCCTGATCATCGTTGGCGGTGGCGTCCAGGTCGCCCGGCTCACGCTGTTCAAGAAGGCGCCTGCGCCAAGCGGACCGGTCGCCGCGCCGGTCAAGGAGATCAACACCCAGGTTCTCGTCGCCGCAAAGCAGTTGCCGATCGGCGTCCTGCTGCGCGACGAGCACATGCGCTGGCAGGACTGGCCCGAGGATGCCGAGATTCCCGACATCTACGTGGTCAACAAGCGCCGCAAGATGGACGAATTCCTCGGCACGGTCGTGCGCCGGAACGTCGTCGCGGGCGAGCCGATCACCGATCAGCATGTCGTGAAACCGGGCCAGAGCGGCTTCCTCGCCGCCGCGCTCGAGCCGGGCATGCGCGCCGTTTCGGTGCCGATCAACGCGACCACGGGCATCGCCGGCTTCGTCTTCCCGGGCGACCGTGTCGACCTGATCCTGACCCAGGGTTTCGAGACCCCCGATGATCCCGACCGCGTGTCGCGGCTCGCCAGCGAGACGATCCTGAGCGATCTCCGCGTTCTCGCCATGGACCAGAAGACCGACGAGAATGTCGAGGAACCCGAAGTGGCGCGCGTCGTCACGCTCGAGGTATCGCCCGAGGGAGCGGAGGTCATTGCCGTCGCCGCCGATCTCGGCCGGCTGTCACTCAGCCTCCGCTCGCTGCGCCGCGAGGAGATCGAGGGGCCGACGCTTGCCAGCGCCGCGGATGGCACGGCCGTCGCACCGGTTGCGGGCGACGACGCGCTGCGCCAGATCGCGCCCGGCCTGCGCCCGCAGAAGGAGCGGAAACGCACCTTCACGCGTGACAGCGACGCGAGCCAGGTGCTCAACCCGCCGACCACGAAGGACGCCCAGATCCGCAAGGTCCAGGTCGTCCGCGCCAATGAGCTGAAGGAAGAAGAATTCAAACGGGGTGCCCGCTGATGAACAGGCTCCAGGCCATGGCGCGGCATTTCCTGCCGCTGGTGGCCGCGCTCACCTTCTCGCTGGCCTTGCCGGCGAGCGGCGCCGAAACGCGGAAGGCCGAGATTACCGGGACCGATCAGGAAGTCGCGATCGAGCTCGGCTCCGGCTCGCTGCTGCAGTTGCCGCGGCCGGCGGCCTCGGTCTTCGTCTCCAACCCGGAGATCGCCGACGTCCAGGTCCAGTCGCCGAAGATGATCTATGTCTATGGCAAGACCGCGGGCCGCACCGGTCTCTACGCGATCGACGAGCGCGGCAACGTCATGACCAGCGCCAACGTCACGGTCACGCACAATCTCAGCCGGCTCGAGGGCGAGCTTCGGCAACTGCTGCCGGCGACGCGGGTCCGCGTCGCCTCGGTCGGCAACTCGATCGTCCTCGAAGGCGACGTGTCGAACGTGGCCGAGGCCGAGGATGCCCGCCGGCTTGCCCAGCATTTCGTCGGCGAGGGCGAGATCATCAACCGCCTCGCGGTCCAGGGGGCGAGCCAGGTCAACCTGCGGGTCCGCTTCGCCGAGGTTTCGCGCACGATCAGCAAGAATTTCGGCTTCAACTGGGAAGCGCTCGGCAATGTCGGCAATTTCACCTTCGGCTTCGCCCAGGGCAGCGACATCAACGTCACGAACGGCGCCGTCACGCGGACCGGCAACGGCAGCAACATCGTCGGCTTCGCCAACGTCGGCAATTTCAGCATCAACTCGATCGTCGACGCACTCGAACAAGACGGCCTGATCACCATTCTGGCCGAACCGAACCTGACGGCCCTCTCCGGCGAGACGGCGAGCTTCCTCGCCGGCGGCGAATTCCCGATCCCGGTCAGCCAGGACGACAACACGACCGTCATCGTCTTCAAGGAATTCGGCGTTTCGCTGGAATTCACCCCGACCCTGATCGGCGACAGCCGGATCAGCCTGGTGGTCGCGCCGGAAGTGAGCCAGCTTTCCGCCGCCGGCTCGGTGCAGGCCAACGGCTTCTCGATCCCGGCGCTGACCACGCGGCGGGCCCGGACCACCGTCGAGCTGTCCAGCGGGCAGAGCTTCGCGATCGCCGGCCTGTTGCAGAACGGCTCGAACCACGACCTGTCGAAGACCCCCTGGGTCGCCGACATCCCGGTGCTCGGCACGCTGTTCCGGTCCGACAGCTTCATTCGCAACGAGACCGAGCTGATCATCATCGTGACGCCCTATCTGGTGCGCCCGGTCAATCAGCGGCTGGCGCTGCCGACCGACGGTTTCGTACCGCCGACCGACGTCGACCGCGTGCTCTTGGGCAGCCAGCGCCGGCTCGAGGGCGAGGGCGCGACCAGGGCGGTTCCGACCCCGCCGCGGCGCGCCGACACCACCGGTTTCATCCTGGAGTAATGCCATGACGGTGAACGGAATGCTCAGCAACGGCATCGGCGCACCGCTCCGCGCGGCCACGATCGCCCTGGCGCTCTTCGCCCTGGCAGGCTGCGAGACGGAAGCGGAGCGCAAGGCGCCTCCGGTCAGCGCCGAGAAGCCGATCGAGGTGCTGGAGATCGAGGCGGTCCATCAGGTCGCCTTTGCCGCCGGCACGAACGCCATCGGGCCGGAAGAAAGCGCCCGCCTGGACGATTTCCTCGCCCGCATGCGCGTGCGCTTCGGCGACCGCGTCGATGTCGAGGCCCCGCCCGCCGGGGCGCCGGCCGATCTCGCGCACCAGCGCTTCGCGGCCCTGATGGCGGCGCTGGAAGATCGCGGTGCGCGGCCGGTGGCGCGACGGACCGTGCAGCAGAGCGCAGCCGGGCTGCGGCTCTTCTATTCGCGCCACGTCGCGACGACGATCGACTGCCCGGGCTGGAGCGGCGATTCCGAAACCAACTTCAAGAACCAGATCACCCCGCGGGTCGGCTGCACCACGGCAGCCAACCTGGCGGCGATGGTCGACGATCCGCGCGACCTCGTGCAGGGCCGTCCGGGCAACGCCACGGAAGCCGAAAGGCTGGCGCGCGCGGTTCGTATCTATCGCGCCGGCGGCAGCAACCACAGGGTCGTCTCGAGCGGTTCCTCGAGCGGCTCCGGCGGCAGCTCGGACAGCGGCTCAAGCTCCGGCGGCAGTTCTTCTTCGTCTTCGTCCGAATGATCGGAAAGAGGTAGGCACACATGGCAAGCGCAACGGCTTCGAAGCGCAAGGGTTTCTTCTCTCCCGACGTCTGCGACGACTTCATGGCGTTTCTCGGCGACGAGAACGAGCTCGACATGGCGCGCCAGATCGCCGCCAAGCGGGCCTGGCCCGCGGAAGCGGTTCGCGATGGCGGCATGCACGAGGCGCTCGGGGTCATGAAGGGCGGCGCGACCGCCCGCGTCGTGCTCGTGGACGTCACCGGCTCGGAGGATCCGATCGCCGACGTCGAGCGGCTCTCCGCGTCGGTCGGGCAGGGCGCCTCGGTCATCGTGATCGGCAAGACCAACGACGTGAGCTTCTTCCACGACCTGATCGAGGTCGGCGCGGCCGACTACCTGGTCAAGCCGATCAACGCCCAGAAGCTCGAGAAGGCGATCGATCTCGCCTCCCAGACCGGCCGCGCGACGGGCCGGGGGCGCCAGCGGACCGGCCGGCTCACCGTTGTGCTCGGGGTTCGCGGCGGCGTCGGCGCGACGACGATCGCGACCAATATCGCCTGGATCATGGCGCACCAGTTCTCGCAGAAGACGGCGCTGCTCGATCTGGATCTGCATTTCGGGACGACCACGCTGTCCCTCGATCTCGAGCCGGGCAACGGTCTTCGCGAGGCGCTGGCCAGTCCGCATCGCCTCGACGAGCTGTTCGTCGCCAGCGCGATCGTCAAGGAAAATGACAATCTGAGCGTGCTCGGCACCGAGGAACCGGTCGAGGAAGCGGTCAATTTCAGCGGCGACGCGTCCCTCGAACTGGTCAAGCAGTTGCGCGGCAACCACAGCCAGGTCGTCGTCGATCTGCCGCGCGCCCTGATGGCGCTGCAGAAGCCGTTGCTCGCCGCCGCGGACTCGATCGTCCTGGTCAGCGACCAGACGCTCGCCGGCATCCGCGACATCAACCGGGCCCTGCACGCGATCGCCGATCTTGCCGGCGAAACGGCGGTGATCAAGGTCGCCGCCCGTGTCGGCGCCGATCGCAAGGCGCAGGTCGCGAAGAAGGATTTCGAGCGCGGCATCGGCTGCGAGATCGACTATGTGGTGCCGGAAGACGCCAAGACACTGACCATCTGCGCCAACGCCGGCAAGGCGATTCCGGCGGTTTCCGCCAAGTGCCAGGCGGCCGTCGTCTGTGGCGAACTGGCGCACCGGGTGTCGGGCTATCGCGAGGCGACGCCGAAGCGCAAGGGCCTGTTCGGCCTGGGCGGGGGTAGCGCCAAGCCGGTCAAGAGCAAGGCGGCGAAGGGCAAGAAGTAATGTTCTCCTGGCTGTCCTCCAAGGAGGGCGAAGACGTTCCGGCCGTCTCCAACGGCTCCCGCGGCGGGACGCAGCCGGAGATACAGGAACTCGCTGTCTCCATGCTGCCGCGTGTCGCCAAGGCGATCCTGCCGCAGTTGAAGGGCGGGGAGACGCGCGGGCGGCTGGCCCAGCTCATCAAGGGCGTGATCGCGGACATCGCCATCGAGGACCGCGTCGAGCTCAACCTGCTCGACCAGCGCAACCTGGTGACCGCGCTGCTCAACCGTTTCATCGATAGCATCGGTGGCGTCGATGCCCTGGCCAGGGGCGATTCCGCCGCGGCGGCACGCGAGCCCGAGGACTGGGCTGATCCGGGCCTCGAGCCGGACGAGACGCCGGTCCGCCAGATCTCGCCGGAAGCGGCCGCCCAGGCCAACGCCCTTGTGCTCTACGAAGAGAGCGACGGGGACGACGAGAAGGCCCGGCCGAAAACCAAGATCGAGGTCGCCAAGGAACATCTGCAGCCGTTGCTGCTCGAACGGATCGACGCGGGGCTGGCCGCCAAGATGGACCGGGTCGACCTGCAGCGCGACGTGTCCAGCATCGTCGGCGAGCTGATGCAGGAAGAGCAGATCCATCTGAACCAGCGCGAGAAGCGCGAGCTCGTCGACGACATGATCAACGACATGCTCGGCCTCGGCCCGCTGGAGGAGCTGCTCGCCGACGACCGGGTCACCGACATCATGGTGAACGGCCCGAAACAGGTCTATGTCGAACGCGGCGGCAAGCTCGACCTCACCAAGGTCGAGTTCCGCGACAATGCCCATGTCATGAGCATCGCGTCGCGGATCGTCAGTCGCATCGGCCGCCGCATCGACGAATCGGTGCCGCTGGTCGATGCCCGCCTGCTCGACGGCAGCCGGGTCAACATCATCATTCCGCCGCTGGCGATCGACGGACCGTCGATCTCGATCCGGAAATTCGCCAAGAAGAAGATCACGCTCGACGTCATGGAGCGGCAGGCGAACCTGTCAGCGCAGATGGCGACGGTACTCCGCATCGCCTCGCGCTCGCGCCTCAACATCCTGATTTCCGGCGGCACCGGTTCGGGCAAGACGACGCTGCTGAACGCGCTCAGCCGGCTGATCGACTCGCGCGAGCGGATCGTCACCATCGAGGACGCGGCCGAGCTGCAGCTCCAGCAGCCCCATGTTGTCCGTCTCGAGACCCGGGCGCCGAACCTGGAAGGCACCGGCGAGATCACCATGCGGCATCTTCTGAAGAACACGCTCCGCATGCGGCCCGACCGGATCATCCTCGGCGAGATCCGCGGCGAGGAGGCCATCGACATGCTTCAGGCCATGAACACCGGCCATGACGGCTCGCTGTCGACGATCCATGCCAACCGCCCGCGCGAGGCGCTGACCCGGCTCGAGAACATGGTCGGGATGTCGGGCATCAACCTGCCGCCGCGCGCCGTCCGCACGCAGATCGCTGCCGCCGTCCACATGATCGTGCAGATCAGCCGCATGCGCGACGGCATCCGCCGGATCACGCATATCAGCGAGATCGTCGGCATGGAGGAGGACATCATCTCCATGCAGGACCTGTTCTGGTTCGAATACAAGGGCGAAGACCGCAACGGCCGGCTGGTCGGCGACTTCGTCTCGGGCGGCGTGCGCCCCCATTTCACCTCCCGGGCCGCCTATTACGGGCTCGAACAGCTGCTGGTCGAGAATGTCTGATGCAGATTGACCTGAACGACGCGACGACGATGCTGGTGGTCCTCGGCGGCGGCTTCGCCGTCCTGGTCATGTTCCTGCTGTTACTGACCGGTGGCGACGACAATGCAAAGCGGTCGCGGCGCCGGCTCGACAAGATGCGTGACGACAATGTCTCGGTGGTCGCCGTCGGCCACGGCTCGGCCCGCCGTCACGAACAGCACAGCGGTATTCCGGCCCTCGACAGGGTGCTGCGCGAGATTCTGCCGAAGCCCGACATGCTGCGCGCGAAGCTGGAAAAGACCGGCCGCGAGATCAGCATCGCCGAATTCGTGCTGGCCGAGATCCTGTTGGTCGCGCTGATCAACTTCCTCGCGATCTGGTTCTTCGGACTGCCGCCGCTGCTTGTCGTTCCCGCGGCCACGGCGGCCGGGATCTACCTGCCCTTCTTCGTCATCAACATGATCGGCGCCCGGCGGATCGGCCGCTTCGTGCAGAACTTTCCCGAGGCGATCGACCTGATCGTCCGCAGCGTGCGCGCCGGCCTGCCGATCAGCGAGGCGATCAACGTGGTCGGCCAGGAATCCCCTGACCCGGTCGGGGTCGAGTTCCGCAAGGCGTCCGCGTCGATGCGTATCGGTACGGGTCTTGAAGAGGCGCTCTGGGAGATCGCCAAGCGCGTCGACGTGCCCGATTTCAAGTTCTTCATCATCGCCATTGCCATTCAGCGGGAAACCGGCGGCAACCTCGCCGAAACCCTCGCCGGCCTGAGCGCGACGCTGCGCAAGCGCCGGCAGATGAAGCTCAAGGTGCGGGCACTGTCGTCGGAGGCCCGGGCGAGCGCCTGGATCATCGGCTCGCTGCCGTTCGTGATGTTCGGCATCCTGCTCCTGGTGAATTCCGAATATGTGCTGCAGCTCTTCCAGGACCCGCGCGGCCTGGTGATGAGCGGGGTGACGCTCGGCCTGATCGGGATCGGCGTCATCGTGATGGCCAAAATGGTCCGGTTCGAGATCTAGGGCAGGAGAGCGGGTATGGATCTTGCGGCAATGCTGCCTGACGGCATGACTGGCGAACAGGGCATCTTCCTGTTCGGCCTGCTGGCGCTGATCGGCGTGGTCACGATGGTCTGGATCGGCCTGACCGAACGGGATCCGCTGCCGGCCCGCATCAAGGCCCTCGAACAGCGCCGCGATGTCCTGCGCGACGGGCTGAAGAAGCCGGCCACGCGGCGCCGGGCGCGCGACGAGCAGATCGGCATGATGCGGAAGGTGGTGACCCAGCTCCGGCTGATGCGCGGCAAGCAGGCCGAGGCGATGTCGCGCAAGCTCGCCCGCGCCGGCTATCGCTCGAAGGATGCGCTGGTCGTCTTCCTGTTCGCCAAGCTCGCCATGCCGTTCATCGCCGGCGTCGCCGGCCTGCTGTGTTTCTATTACCTCAATCCGTTCGACCTGAAGGCGCCCCTGCCGCTGCTCTGCGCCATCGTCTCGGTGGTCGTCGGCGCCTATGTGCCGGAAGTCTTTGTGAAGAACGCGACCCAGAAGCGTCACGACAACATCCGCAAGGCGCTTCCCGATGCCCTCGACCTGCTGGTGATCTGCGCCGAGGCGGGACTCAATCTCGATACCGCGCTGGACCGGGTGTGCCGCGAGATGGCGCGCTCCGCCCCGGAACTGTCGGACGAATTCGGCCTGGCGGGGGTCGAGCTCACCTTCCTGCCCGAGCGTCGGAAGGCGCTCGACAACCTTGTCGCGCGCTGCGACCTGCCGGGCATCAAGGGACTGGTGGGAACGCTGGTGCAGACCGAGAAATACGGCACGCCGCTGGCCCGTTCGCTGCGTGTCCTGTCGAGCGAACTTCGCGACGAGCGGCTGATGCGGGCCGAGGAGAAGGCGGCGCGTCTGCCGGCGGTCCTGACCGTGCCGATGATTGTCTTCATCATGCCGGCGCTGTTTGTCGTGCTGATTGGCCCTGCCACGCTGCGCGCGATCGACGCCCTCAGCAAGGGCTTCTGACGATCGTCACCTGACCGCTTGCCGGCCGGAAGGCAACGACAGAGGCGACGCCGCGCGCGGCGCGGGCGTCGGATTTGATTTCATTTCAATCTACGGAGAATGGCGCGACCTGTCGCGCGCCGCCGCCGGGCCTCAGCCTTCGAGCGGCCAGCACTCGACAGTGCGTGCCCGGAAGCTGTCGCAAAGCGCGACGGCATCGGCCGGCTCGGCGAAATCGCCGACCCGGAGCCTGTACAGCATCCCCTTGCCGGCGCCCAGGTCGACGCTCTGGTATTTCGGCGCCAGGTCGGTGAGCAGGTCGGCGTGGATGTCGTGCAGCGATTTCCAGGCGACGCGGGCGCGGTTCTCGGTCTTGTAGGCGCCGAACTGGACGCTGGCCGCCGATACCGTGGTCA
The DNA here is from genome assembly GCF_900172325.1 of Oceanibacterium hippocampi. GTDB lineage: Bacteria > Pseudomonadota > Alphaproteobacteria > Sneathiellales > Sneathiellaceae > Oceanibacterium > Oceanibacterium hippocampi. The sequence continues at coordinate 1,554,444 of NZ_FWFR01000001.1, forward strand.
CCGGCATCTGTCTGGCGGCGGCCTCGGCGAAAACGCTGCGGTAGGTCGCGGGGGCGGGTGCCGCGTCTTGCGATGCGGCGAAGGGCGGTTTCGCGGCTGCCGGGGTCGCCGGAGCGGTCGGGGTCGCCTGCGCAGCCGCTTTCGGGGCGGGCGCCGACGCCGGCTCGGCCGGTTCGGCCGTAACGGTCGGGCTTGCCGGGGCGGGGCCCGGTGCTGCTGCTTCCCGCCTGCGATCGAAGATCGCGACACAATCCGCGCCGGCGGCGCGAAGCGCCTCGCACAGGTCGTTGGCCTCGGCGCGGCGGGCATATCCGCCGACGCGCAGCCGGTAGACCGTTCCGGACTTGTCGGTGCCGACCTCGGCGAACTGGATGAAATGCGGCTGGCCGGCGAGCAGGTTGCCATATTCGGCGCTCAGCTGGGTCCAGCCCTTTTCCGCGTCGTGCTCGCTCAGGTAGGCGCCGAGCTGGACGGCATGGCCGCCCGCGGCGGCGGATGTCGTGCCGCCTGTCGTGGCGGGCTCTGTCGGCGCGGCGGGCTCTGTCGGCGCGGCGGCCTGAACGGTCGGGGCCGGCGCGATCGGTGCAGGGGCAACCGGCGCGGGGGCAACCGGTGCCGGGGCGACAGCGGCCGGGGCGAGCGCCGGAGGCGAGGCAAGCTCGGCGCTGGGAGCCGCGGCCACCGGTACCGCCGGCATCCGCATCCGGCCTTCGCCGTGGATCGCCCGGCGCGCCGCGTCATCGTCGTTTTCGCGGCGAGCGCCGAGCCGGTCGTCGTTGATCAGCGAGGCATCGCCGGTCCGCTCGGCGAGCCCGTAGGCAAGCGCCAGGGTTTCCCGGTGGCGGTCGGTGGCGGCCGGATCGCGGGCCACGCTTTCGAGCAGCGCGATGGCTTCCTCGTGCTGGCCGGACAAGGCCAGAGACATCCCCAGATTGTTCTTCAGCGTCAGGCTGTCGGGACGAATTTCCAGTCCGCGCCGATAGGCCTCCTGCGCGGCGAGATTGTCGCCGACGCTGTCGTAGGCGACGCCGAGGCCGTTCAGCGCCTGGTGATCGGCCGGTTGCCGCGTCAGCAGAACGCGGAATACCTCGGCCGCGTCATAGTAGCGCCCGCCCTCGAGCAGGCTGTAGCCGAGGCCGCGACGGGCAGGCGCATTCTCGGGCGCGCGGGCCAGCGCCTCGCGGAAGGCGGTTCCGGCGTCCTTGTGTGCGCCGAGTTCGCGGAACAGGCTGCCCAGCTCGATCAGCGGTTCGGGCAGGTTCGGCTTGACCGCATGGGCCTTCTGGAAGAACAGTACGGCCGCGCCCGGGTCGCCGTTCTCGCGGCTTGTCGTGCCGAGGCGCATGAAGTTCTCGTACTCGAGGCGGGCCGCCGCTTCCGGACTGGTCGGTTTCGCCGGTGCGGCGGTCGCGGCGGGCTGGGCCGGCGCCGGTTCGGACTTCGCGAAATCGAAGAAATTCTCGATGCTGGTGCATCCGGACAGCATCACGGTCACCAGCACGCTGGCGAGAATGGCCCGGCCGGGACCGGTGGCGGCGTCCTGTGCGGTCGGGCGCGAGAACGTTTGGCTGGTCATGTCAGGCCTCCCAGACCCGGTAGCAATCAAGGCCGCGGGCCTTGAGTTCCTCGACCATTTCGCGGGTTTGCGTGGCATCGCCGAAGCTGCCGATACGCAGGCGGAAGCGGATCCCGCGGGAATCGCCGAGATAGACCGGCTTGATTGTCGGCTGGTAACGCAGCAGTTCGTCGTGGCGTTCGATGATGGCCTGCCACGCCGTCTCGGCATCGGCTTCGCTGTCGAAGGCGCCGAACTGGACGAAATAGCGCCGATGTTCGTCGGCGATCCCGATCTCGGGGTCGCCCGCGGGCTGTCTTGCGATCGTTTCCGGCAGGCTCTTCAGCGGTGCCTCGTGGACCGGCAGGAGTGCGGCCGCAGCGCCCGCAGGGGCCGGCTCGTCAGGCGCCGCTTCGGCGGACATGCTGGCGGCCGGGTCGGCGCTCTTCCCGGCGGTCGTCGGGGCCGGTCGGGAAACCGGTCCCGATTCGGGCGGGGTTTCGCTGGCGGCGACAGGCGCCGAGAGGCTGAGGGCGGCCTCGACCGGGCGGGCGGGCGCGGCCGGTTGGGCCGCGACATGGCCGTCGTTCCGGCCGGCGAGGTCGCGGGCGATAGCCAGCGTGCGACGATGCTGGGCGGTGGCCGCTGGATCGGCGGCGACGGCCTCGAGCAGCGCGATCGACTGGTCGAACTCACCGCCAAGCGCCAGCGAGAGGCCGAGATTGTTGCGTACCGCGAGATTGTCCGGCTCCAGCGCCAGGGCCTGGCGATAGAGCGCGATCGCGGTGCCGTTGTCGCCGATCCGGTCGTAGGAAACCGCGAGCCCGTTCAGCGCCAGCACGTCGCCCGGCGCGCTTTCAAGCGCGCGACGGAACTCTTCGCCGGCCTGGAATGGCTTGTCCTGGGCGAGCAGGTTGTAGCCGACCTCGCGATGCGCCGCGGCATTGCCGGGCGCAAGTTCAAGGATCCGCATCTGGACCTGGATGGCATCGCCATTGCGCCCGCTTCGGCGCAGCAGCGTTCCCATGGCGGCGAGCGGCTCGGTGCGTGCCGGTTCGATCTGGTGTGCCCGGGCATAGAGATGGAGCGCGGTCGCGAGGTCGCCGTTCGCGTGGGTGGTCTCGGCGACCCGCATCATCACCGCGTAGTCGCTCTCGGCCGCGACCGCCGTGCCCTTCGGGCTTTGGGCAGGGATTGCCGGGACGTTGAGGCCGGGCAGTTCGATGCCCGCCTCGCGCAGGACCTCGCAGCCGCCGAGCGGCACCGAGGCCGCCAGCATCGTCACCGCCAGTAAACGCTTTCGCCACGTGTCGTGCATGTTTGGCATCACCAGTCCAACCGGATCGCGGAACGCGGTTGCCGGTCGATCGTGACCGGTCCCCTACGGGCGCACAGGATGCCAATGCAGCGTAAAGAAAGCTTTAAATGCGCCGGAAACGGGCGAACCGGCTCAGCGGCGGGGATGGCTCTGGGCGGGTTGGGTGATCGGCTTTACCCGGATGGGCGACGCCGTCGGCGCCTGGGCCTGGGGTACGGGCCGCCCGGCGCCGGCGACGAACGAGCGGAACAGGCCGCCGCGGATCTGCGGCGGCAGCGATTCCACGAACATGGCGGTCTTTTCCTCGCCCATCGCGGTGACGAAGGTCGCGATGGCGATGGTCATGATGGCGCTGCGGAAGCCGTCCTCGTCGACACCCATCTGGGTGCAGCGATCGACGATGGCGAAGATCTCGGCGGCGACGATGCGGTTCTGCTCGTCCGGTCCGAGCGCCTGCCGAGGCTGCTGGGGCTGATGCATGCCGGCGCCCTGCGGAGCGTTCATGGCGGTCTCCGATGGTTGTTCCTGTCTCCCCGTCAGACGGTCCGCTGCGCTTGCCTGTGACGGCGGCTATGGCCGCGCCGCCCTATTTGCTAGAGTGGCCTCCAAGAGGAACCAGAGATGGACGACAACGTTACCGCCTTCGCCGCCGCCACCGAGCAACCGGACGGGTCGGCGCATGGCCCCATTCCGCTCGGCGGGCTGCTCGACCATCTGGCGATCGGGGTATTCCGCTGTTCGGCCGACTGGCGGCTGCTTGCCGCCTCGGACAGCTTCGCCCGCCTGCTCGGCTATCCGTCCGCCGCCGAGCTCACGCGCGACGTCGTCGATCTCGAGGCCGATCTCCCGGTCTTGCTGCGCCGCGCCGATCCGTTCGCCGATGCGCCCGACCGCGATGACGGGGTGCGGAATTTCAACCTGCTGGTCCGACGCCACGACGACGGCGAGAAACGCTGGATCGCCGTCTTCCTGCGGCCGGTGCGCGACCGGACCGGCGCGCTGCTTTACAGCGAGGGTGTCGTCAAGGATGTCACCGAGCGCCGCAACGCGGAGGCGGCGGTGGCGCGCAGCGAACGGCGGCTGCGCGACTTCGCCGACGTCTCGGCCGACTGGTTCTGGGAACTCGACCGCGATCTCCGCGTCACCCATGTCTCGCCCGGCGCCCGCAAGGAGAGCGACGACGTCCGCTACCGCTTCGTCGGCAGGACACCGCGCGAGATCGTCGGCGGCACCCGCGGCTTCGAGGACTGGGAGCCCTGTCTGCGGGCGATCGAGGAGCACGAGCCGGTTGCCGCCTACGGCCTGCGGGTCGCCATGCCGAGCGGCGGCACTGTCTGGGTGGAGGCCAGGGGCAAGCCCTGTTTCGACGACGACGGCACGTTCTCGGGCTACCGGGGAAGCTTCCGCGACATTTCCCCGATCGTCGAATCGCAGCATGAATTGCGCGACAGCGAGGAACGTTTCCGCCGCCTCGCGGCGGTCACGCAGGAGGCGGTCTGCATCTTCGAGAACGAGCGCATCGTCGACGCCAACCTTGCGTTCGCGACCTTGTTCGGCTATCGCCCGGCCGAACTGCCCGGGCGCCATCTCGGCGAATTCCTCGCCCCGCAGGTCGGCGGCGCGCTGCCGCTCGTCCTGAGCGAGATCCTGAACGGCGACAGCACCGAGACGATCGGCATCCGGCGCGACGGGCAGAACATCCCGATCGAGCTGCGCGGCCGTTCCATGCCGTTCGGCGGACGGGTTGTCCGGGCGCTCTCGGTGCGCGATCTGACCCGGCTTCGCCATGTGGAGGAATCGCTGCGCGAGCGCGAGGAACTGCTTCGCAAGGTGCTGTCGCTCGTCCCCTATTCGATCTTCTGGAAGAACCGCGATCTCGTCTATCTCGGCTGCAACGACGTCTGTGCCCGTGAACTCGGTCTCGACGATCCGGCCGCGGTGGTCGGGCGCTCGGACGATGAGCTCGAGACCGACCCGGTGCTCCGGGCGGAATGGCGGGAACTCGCCCGGATCTGCCTCGAGGGCCGCCCGGTTTACGAGCACGAGTTCGAACGCCGCGACCCGGACGGCAGCGTGCGCACCTTCCTGCTTTCGAAGGCGCCGATCCATGATCGCCAGGGCCGGGTGGTCGGGCTGGTCGGCGTGATCGCCGATGTCACCGAACGGACGCTGGCCGAGGACGCGCTCCGCGAAAGCGAGGAGCGCTACCGGAAGATCTCCGAGATCGCCTCCGATCTCATGTACAGCTATCGCTACGATGCCGACGGCTCGGTTCAGTTCGAATGGCTGGCCGGCTCGATCTCCGACCTGGACGGGGAGAGCGAACAGGACCACTTCCGGGCCGGCGACTGGCTCAGTCTCGTCCACCCTGACGATCATGAGATTGCCTTGCGGCGCCGGGAGAAACTGCAGGCCGGGATCCCCTCGGTCGACGAGTTCCGCGTCGTCCTGCCACGGGGCGGCGTGCGCTGGCTTCGCGCCCGCGGTGATCCGCAGCGGGATGACGAAGGCAGGATCCAGCGTGTCATCGGCGCGGCGGAGGACATTACCGCGGAGAAGAACGCGGAGGCCGCGCTCCGCAAGGCCAAGGACCTGGCCGAGGCCGCCAACAACGCGAAAACCCGCTTCCTCGCGGCGGCCAGCCACGATCTCCGCCAACCGGTGCAGGCGGCGCTGCTGTTCGCCGACGCCCTCGGCGGCATGCTCGAACGCCCCGGAGACCGGTCCGCGCTGGCGCGCCTGCGCAGCGCGCTCGGCGATGTCGAGGGGCTGCTCGAGGCCCTGCTCGATATTTCGCGTTTCGAGGCCGACCTGATCCGGGCCGACATGCGGGTCGTCGATCTCGGTGCGATCATCTACCGGCTGGCGCTCGAGTTCCGGCCGCAGTTCCAGCGCCGGGGGATCACGCTCGACGTCGTTCGAAGCTCGGTCTCGGTGATCGCCGATCCCAACCTGCTCGCCAACATCCTGCGCAATCTGCTGGCCAACGCGCTTCGCTATACCGAGCGCGGCCGGGTCCTGTTCGGCGTCCGGCGACGGGCGGATGCCTGTGTCGACATCGAGGTCTGGGATACCGGGCCGGGCATTCCCGAAGACCAGCGCGAGGCGATTTTCGAGGAGTTCCGGCAACTCGGGAACGAGGGCCGGGACAAGTCCCAGGGTCTCGGTCTCGGCCTCTCGATCGCCCGCCGGACGGCGCTCCTGATGGGGCACGGCATCGGCCTCAGAACCTGGCCGGGGACGGGCTCGGTCTTCGCCCTGACCCATGTCGCGCTGGCGCCATCGCAGTCGAGGTCGCGGGCGTCTGCCCCCGCCGCGCCCGATGTGCCGCCGGCCCGGTTGCCGAAACAGGCGCTGGCCGGACGCCGGATCATGATCATCGACGACAATCGCCCGGTGCTCGAGGCGACCGGCGTGACGCTCGGCAATCTCGGGGCGGAGCCGATCCTCTGCGAGAGTCTCGACGAGGCGGTCGTGGCGCTCGCCGGCCCGGGCGGCCCGCCGGAAGCGATCATCGCCGATTACCGTCTCGGCGACGAGCTGACCGGGGCCGAGGCAGTCGACGTCCTGGAGGCGATGAGCGGTCGTGATTTCCCGAGCCTGCTGGTCACCGGCGACATTGCCCCGGCCCGCCTGGTCGCGGCCAGCGCCAGCGGACGGCGCATGTTGAACAAGCCGGTCTCGGCGGAGACCCTCGGCAAGGCCGTCATCGACCTCCTGGCGGCGCGGCGCCGCGTACCGGCGAGCGGTGCCGCCGGACGCTAGCGGGCGCGGGAGCCGACGGCGGCGTCTCAAAGTGTTAGTCTGTCGACGCGGGTGCCGTCCGAAAGCGGCGCTCCGGCGAACCCGCTTCTGCGGGCGCAGACAAGAACAGACCAGACAGGGAGCAGATGGAATGATGAAGAGACTTGCGTACGGGCTATCGATCGCGCTCGCGCTCGGCACCGCCGGCGCCGCGGCCGCGGACGTTTCCGAGGCCTGCAGGACGGTCCGCTTCTCCGACGTCGGCTGGACAGACATCACGGCCACGACGGCAACGACCTCGGTCGTGCTGGAGGCGCTCGGCTACGACCCGAAGATCCAGATCCTCTCGGTTCCGGTGACCTATGTGGGCCTGAAGAACAAGGATATCGACGTCTTCCTCGGCAACTGGATGCCGACCATGGAGGGCGACATCAAGGCCTACCGGGAGGACGGCTCTGTGGAGACCGTCGGCGCCAACCTGAAGGGCGCGAAATATACCCTCGCCGTGCCGGCCTACGTCGCCGAGGGCGGCGTCAGGAGCTTCGCCGACCTGGCCGCCCATGCCGACAAGTTCGACGGCAAGATTTACGGCATCGAGCCCGGCAACGACGGCAACCGCCTGATCCAGGAGATGATCGACAAGGATGCCTTCGGCCTGAAGGACTTCAAGCTTGTCGAGAGTTCCGAGCAGGGCATGCTGGCGCAAGTCAAGCGGGCCGCCCGGAAGAACGAATGGGTGGTCTTCCTCGGCTGGGAACCGCACCCGATGAACGCCAATTTCGAACTCGCCTACCTGGCGGGCGGCGACGACTGGTTCGGTCCCGATTTCGGCGGCGCCACGGTCTATACCAACGTTCGCGCCGGCTATCTCGGCGAATGCCCGAATGTCGGCAAGCTGCTCACCAACCTGCAGTTCACGCTGGCCATGGAAAACGAGATCATGGGCGCCATCCTCGACGACAAGAAGGAACCGGAGGATGCCGCCCGGGCCTGGCTGAAAGCCCACCCCGAGACCCTCGACGGCTGGCTCGACGGGGTTACCACGACCGCCGGCGAGCCCGGGCTGCCCGCCGTGAGGTCGGCCCTCGGCCTCTGAGCCACACCGCGATGAGCGCCCGCTCGCCCGACCGGCCCTTCCGGCCGGGCGAGCGGGCGGGCTGCGTGTCGCGCCACAGGTCATGCGACCTGTCGCGCTACCGGGAAGGGGACCGCCATGGAATGGCTGACCAGCCACAAGATTCCGCTCGGCCGCTGGATCGAGGACGGCGTCGATGTCGTCTACGAGCATAGCTTCTGGTTCTTCGATGCGATTTCCACGGGACTGGGCTTCGTCATCGAGGGGCTGATCGCGATCCTGCTCTGGCTGCCGGCACTGCTGCTGATCGCGATGATCGCCGGGCTCGCCTTCGCGCTGCACCGGAACTGGCGGCTGCCGCTGCTGATCGTGCCGGCCCTGCTGCTGGTCGCCAACATGGGCTACTGGGAAGAGATGGTCGAGACGATCGCCCTGGTTCTCACCTCGACCGCGGTCTGCGTGCTGATCGGCGTGCCGCTCGGGATCGCCGCCGCGCACAGGCCGTGGTTCCAGGCAGGCCTGCGTCCGGTCCTCGACCTGATGCAGACGATCCCGACCTTTGTCTACCTGATCCCGACCATGGTGTTCTTCGGCCTTGGCGTCGTGCCCGGCCTGATCTCGACCGTGGTCTTCGCCATGCCGGCGCCGATCCGGCTCACCTATCTCGGTGTCTCGGGCGTTCCCCGGGAACTGATCGAGGCGGGCGAGGCGTTCGGGGCGACGCCGGGCCAGCTGCTCCGCAAGGTCGAGCTGCCCTACGCCATGCCGGCGATCATGACCGGCATCACGCAATGCATCATGTTGTCGCTGTCGATGGTGGTGATCGCGGCGCTGGTCGGCGCCGACGGGCTCGGCAAGGAAGTGGTGCGGGCGCTCAACAGCGCCGATATCGCGCGCGGCTTCGAATCCGGCCTCGCCATCGTCATCGTCGCGATCCTGCTCGACCGGATCTGCAAGCGCGCCGATCCGGGCGCCGGCGGGCGCTGACCATGGCCGTACTCGAGTTCAAGTCCGTCGACCTGATCTTCGGCCGCGCCTGGCAGGAGGCGCTGTGCTTGGTCGACGAGGGCGCCGGCCGCGAGGCGGTGCTGGAGAAGACCGGGGCGGTGGTCGGCGTTCACGACGCCAACCTGGCGATCGAGGAGGGCGAGATCTGCGTCCTGATGGGACTGTCCGGGTCGGGCAAGTCGTCGCTGCTTCGCTGCATCAACGGCCTGAACCCGATCACCCGGGGCGAACTGCTGATCGACGACGGCGGCCACCGGATCGACATCGCCAGTTGCGACGCGGCGACACTCCGCCGGCTCAGGACCGACCGGATCGCGATGGTGTTCCAGCAGTTCGCCCTGATGCCGTGGCGCACGGTGGCCGAGAATGTCGGCTTCGGTCTCGAGCTGAAGGGCGTGTCGAAGGTCGAGCGCACCGCCCGGGTCGCCGAGAAGCTCGACCTCGTCGGGCTGTCGCAATGGCGCGACAAGTACGCCCATGAACTGTCCGGCGGCATGCAGCAGCGGGTCGGCCTGGCCCGCGCCTTTGCCACCGACGGCGACATCCTCCTGATGGACGAACCCTTCTCGGCGCTGGATCCGCTGATCCGCCAGCATCTTCAGGACGAGCTGATGGAACTGCAGCAGCGTCTGAAGAAAACGATCGTCTTCGTCAGCCACGATCTCGACGAGGCGATGAAGATAGGCAGTCATATCGCGATCATGGAATCGGGGCGGATCGTGCAATATGGCCGGCCCGAGGAAATCGCGCTCAACCCGGCGAACGACTATGTCGCCCGTTTCGTGGCCCACATGAACCCGATGAATGTCCTGCGCGGCGGCTCGCTGATGACGCCGCTCGCGGCTCTTGCGGAGACCGGCGGCGCGCTTCGCCTCGGCGCCGGCGGCCGCGTTGCCTTGCGGCTCTCCGCCGATCGCCGGCCGGAACGGCTGACCCTTGCCGGCGAGACGGTCACACTGCGGCACTGGGACGGCAGCGGCGAGGGCGGGGCGGCGGCCTGGCGGGACAGCGTCGTCGCCGCCTCGGCCGATATCACCATGGGCGAGGCGATCCTGATCCGTCACATGAGCGGCAATCCGGTGCTGCTGGTCGAGGACGGGCAGATGATCGGCGTGGTCGGCGACGAGGAAATCTACCGGGGCCTGCTGCGCCAGACCGGCAAGTCGGAAGGCGGGCGTCGGGACGCGAACCGGATGGGGGACAACCGTGACGGATGACGATGTCGGCCGTTTGCGGGCGGCGATCGAGGCGGCGGAGCGGGTCGTCGTCTTCACCGGCGCCGGGATCAGCACGGAATCGGGCATTCCGGACTTCCGCAGCCCGGGCGGCATCTGGGACCGCATGAAGCCGATCCAGTTCCAGGACTTCATGGCCTCCGACGAGATGCGCCGCGAAGCCTGGCGCCGGAAGTTCGCCATCGACCCGACGCTGGCCGCGGCCCGACCCAACCGCGGCCACCGGGCGGTCGCCGAACTGGTTCGCCGCGGCAAGGCAGGCGCCGTCATCACCCAGAATATCGACGGCCTGCACCAGGCCTCCGGCATCCCCGAGGAACGGGTCATCGAGATCCACGGCAACACGACCTATGCGAAATGCCTCGATTGCGGGCTTCGCGTCGAGCTCGATGACATTCGTCCGGCCTTCGAGCGGTCCGGGGAGCCGCCCGACTGCCGCGCCTGCGGCGGGATCGTCAAGACCGCGACGATCTCGTTCGGCCAGCCGATGCCGCCCGACGAGATGCGCGCGGCGGAGCGCGAGAGCCAGTTCTGCGACCTGTTCATCGCACTCGGCTCGTCGCTCGTCGTCTTTCCGGCGGCCGGTCTGCCGGTGCTCGCCAAGCGGAGCGGGGCGGGCCTGGTGATCGTCAACCGGGAGCCGACCGACCTCGACCAGATCGCCGACCTCGTCCTGCACCGGGAGATCGGCGCCCTGCTGGGCGAGGCGGTCGGCATCGACTGATCGTCCGGCGGTGCCGGAAACCGGTCGACCGCCGGACTGTCACCATCCTGGCGCATGATGGCTGCCAGGCGGATCGATCCTGCCCTTGCCTTTCCCGATATTTTGGTGCATCCGGCACCGTCGAGCCATGAACGAGAACCGCCCCACACCGACCCGTCTTGCCCTCTTGCTGGCCAGCATCGCGCTGCCCGTGGCGCTCGTGCTCGCGGCGCTCGTCGCCGCCGGCGAACTGAGCGTGCATGCGGCGCTCCTGGGAGGCGCGGCGATCGTTCTCGTCCTCGGCCTGTTCGGCGTGAAGTTGCTGCAGGATCTCTGGTCGATCATCGCCTATGCCGGCACGCTCAGCCAGCTGCCGCCCTCTGCGGAATCGCCGCCGCCGCCGTCCCTGCGGCTGGCGCCGGAGGAATTGCGGGCGGTGGTGCGCCGGCTCGAACGCGGCCGGGCGATCGCCCGCGAACGCCTGCAGGCACAGGCGGCGGCCGAACAGGCATTGCTCGACGAATTGCCCGACGCGATCCTGATCGTCGGCGGCGACCGCCGGCTGCTCCGCGCCAATCGGCGCGCCCGGGCATTGTTCGGCAACACGATCGACGGGCGCGACATCGCGATGGCCATTCGCCATCCGGCCATCCTCGAGGCGGTCGACGCGACTGCCGCCGGCCACAAGGACAGCCTGAGCTTCGAGCTGTCGCTGCCGGGCAGCGTGAAGCGGGAGTTCATGGCCTATGTCCGGCGCCTTCCGGACGCCGATGCCGGCGGAGCGGCCGCGGTGATCGCCCTGCACGACCTGACCTCGGTCAAACGGGCCGAACAGATGCGCGCCGATTTCGTGGCCAATGTCAGTCACGAATTGCGCACGCCGCTGTCGACCATCATCGGTTTCGTGGAGACCCTGCGCGGTCCGGCCCGCGACGATGCGACGGCGCGCGAACGGTTTCTTTCCATCATGGACGAGCAGTCCGCCCGCATGGCGCGGCTGATCGAGGATCTGCTCTCGCTCTCGCAGATCGAGCTGGTCGAGCACGAGACGCCCTCGACGCCGGTCGACATCTGCGACACGATCCGGACCGTGATCAAGATGCTGGAGGTGACCGCCGCGGAAAAGGCAATGCCGCTCGAAACGGATTTCGAGACCGGCTTGCCGCCGGTCAGGGGCGACAACGACCAGCTTGTCGAGGTCTTCCAGAACCTGATCGAGAACGCGATCAAGTATGGCGAGAAGGAAACCCCGGTGACGATCACCGTCCGGCGCGAGGGCAGCCGCATCGCCGCGGCCGTCACGAATCGGGGCGAGCCGATCGCGCGCGAGCATCTGCCGCGCCTGACCGAACGCTTCTACCGGGTCGACAATGCCCGCTCGCGGCGGCTCGGCGGTACCGGGCTCGGGCTTGCCATCGTGAAGCATATCGTCAACCGGCATCGCGGCTCTCTGGCCATCGATTCGGGCGCGGAACAGGGCACGGTCTTCACTGTTTACTTCCCGGCCCGCTGACCGCCAGGCGGCGGACCGGGAACCCGGCGGAGCGCCCGGATTTCCGCGCCGCGACGGCCGTCATCAAAGTGTCATGTCCCTGTAATAGACCCGACACCGGGCACCGGTAGCACGGTCTCACCAGGCGGCATCACCGGCCCGTACCGTTCAAGACGGCGGGCGCTGCTCCGCGAATATGGAGAGATAAGTCATGAAGAAGATTCTGAGCCTTGCGTTGCTCGCCACGGTCGCCGTTGTCGGGGCCGCCGAGGCCCGCGACCAGATCCGCGTCGTCGGTTCCTCGACCGTGTTCCCGTTCTCGACCGCGGTGGCCGAGACTTTCGGCAAGACCTCGGGCTTCAAGACCCCGGTCGTCGAGAGCACCGGCTCGGGCGGCGGTCTGAAGCTGTTCTGCGCCGGCGTGGGCCCGGAGCATCCGGACATCACCAACGCCTCGCGTCGGATCAAGGAATCCGAGGTCGAGCTGTGCGCCAAGAACGGCGTCAAGGAGATCACCGAGGTCAAGATCGGCTTCGACGGCATCGTTTTCGCCAATTCCAAGGCGACCGCGGAAGTCGATCTCAGCCTGAAGGACATCTTCCTCGCGCTGGCCAAGGAAGTGCCGGTCGACGGCAAGCTGGTCGCCAACCCGTACAAGACCTGGAAGGACGTCAACCCGGCCCTTCCGGCGACCAAGATCGAGGTTCTCGGCCCGCCGCCGACCTCCGGCACCCGCGATGCCTTCGTCGAGCTCGCCATGGAGGGCGGTGCCAAGCAGATCGAGATGCTGGCCGATCTCCGCGAGTCGGACAAGAAGGCCTTCAGGGCGGTCGCCCATTCGATCCGCGAGGACGGCCACTACATCGAGGCCGGCGAAAACGACAACCTGATCGTCCAGAAGCTCGAGGCCAATCCGGACGCTTTCGGCGTCTTCGGCTACAGCTTCCTCGACCAGAACTCCGACAAGATCCAGGGCAGCGCCATCGGCGGCGTCACCCCGACCTTCGAGAATATCGCCGGCGGTGACTACAAGATCTCCCGCTCGATGTTCTTCTACGTGAAGAAGGCGCATGTCGGCACCATCCCCGGCATCAAGGAGTTCGTCGGCGAGTTCACCAGCGAGGATGCCTTCGGCGAATTCGGCTACCTGACGGACAAGGGGCTGATCCCGCTGCCGGAAGAGGAGCGCGCCAAGGTTCGTGACGAGGCCGTCAGCATGCAGTCGCTGACGATGTAAGACCAGGCCGGTGGCGGGCGCTTCCGGATCGCCGGAAGCGTGCCGCGCCGGTTCTTGCCTGTCGCGCGCAGGGAACGTTACAACGGGCCGTCGCGCGCGGCCGCAAGTTTCCGGAACGAGAAGCGGATCCAGTAACATGCCAGTGTCCACACTCGCGATCGTCCTCGTCCTGATGGCGCTTTCGGCCTTCTACATGGGTCGGCGCCGGGCCACTGCCGCCCAGGCGAACGGCGGCTACCGGACGAGTTCGCGGCCGCATCATCACGGCCTCTACCTGGCGATCTGGGTGGCGATCCCCGCGGCGCTCGTGGCCGCGTTCTGGCTGTTGATCCAGGGCTACGTGATCGACAGCATCGTCCTTGCCGATCTCCCTCCCGCCTACGCCGACATATCTCCCGACCGGCTCAACCTGCTGCTGCAGGAGATCCACTCGGTGGCCGGCGGCGGCATCGTCGGCCGCGAGGTCGACGACGGGCTGCGCCTGCTCGCCGAACGCTACCATGACCTCAGCATGATCGGCGACGCGGCCCGGCTGGTGCTGGTGCTCGGCCTCGCGATCGGCGCCTTCGTCTTCGCCCTGCGCCGGATCTCGCCGCGCCTGCAGGCCCGCGAACGGGTCGAGAAGGTCATCATGATCTTCCTGATCGTCGCTTCGACGATCTCGATCCTGACGACGGTCGGCATCGTGCTGTCGCTGCTTTTCGAGACGATGCGTTTCTTCGACAAGGTGCCGATCACCGAATTCCTGTTCGGCCTCAACTGGAGCCCGCAGACGGCGCTCCGTTCCGACCAGGTCGGCTCGTCCGGCGCCTTCGGCGCGGTCCCGCTGTTCGCCGGCACGTTGCTGATCACGCTGATCGCGATGCTTGTCGCGGTGCCGATCGGGCTGATGAGCGCGGTCTACATGACGGAATTCGCCAGCCCCCGCTTCCGCGCCACGGTCAAGCCGCTGCTGGAGATCCTGGCCGGCGTGCCGACCGTGGTCTACGGCTTCTTCGCGGCACTGACCGTCGGCGTCTTCTTCCGCGACCTGGGCGACGCGATCGGCCTCGACATCGTCTCGGAAAGCGCGCTCGCGGCCGGCGTAGTCATGGGCGTGATGATCATTCCCTTCGTTTCCTCGCTCAGCGACGACGTCATCAACGCGGTGCCGCAATCGCTGCGCGACGGCTCCTACGGGCTCGGCGCGACCAGGGCCGAGACGATCCGCCTGGTCATCCTGCCGGCCGCGCTGCCCGGCATCGTCGGCGCCGTGATGCTGGCGATCAGCCGGGCCATCGGCGAGACGATGATCGTCGTGATGGCCGCCGGCTTCGCCGCCAACCTGACCGCGAACCCGCTCGAGGCCGTCACCACCGTCACCGTGCAGATCGTCGGCCTGCTGGTCGGCGACCAGGAATTCGACAGCGCCAAGACACTGGCGGCCTTCGCGCTCGCGCTGGTGCTCTTCCTGGTGACCCTGGGGCTCAACGTCATGGCCCTCATGTTCGTCCGAAAGTATCGAGAGAAATATGACTGATCAGGCGATAAACGAGAGTGGTTCGGAGAGCGTCAGGTCGTCGACCGTCTCAGACGATGCCTTCCGGGGTCGCCTGAAGCGCCGCCACGCCGCCGACCGGCGTTTCCGGCTGATCGGTCTTGGCGCCATCCTGGTCGCACTGACCATGCTCGGCATCATCCTCGTCAGCATCGTCGGCAAGGGCTACACCGCCTTCGTTGCGACCGAGATCATGCTGACCGTCGATCTCGACCGGTCGGTGATCGATCCGAAGGGCACCGGCGACCCGGCGGTCATCGGCGCGGCAAGCTACGGCAAGCTCATCCGCGATGCGATGATGGCGGCCTTTCCCGAGGTCAAGGAGCGGCGCAAGCTGCGCTCGCTGTTCGGTCTGGTATCCGGCGAAGCCTCGCACGAAATCCGCCAGTACGTGCTCGACAACCCGGACGCGATCGGAACACGTCAGGCGTTCTGGTTCCCGGCCGACGACAACATCGACATGCTCGTGAAGGGACATATCGATCGCAAGTCGGCGGAAGGCGACCGCAAGGTCAGCAACGACGAGATCGCCTGGGTCGAGCAGCTCGAAGCGAGCGGCGCCGTGCGGACCGTGTTCAACAGCCGTTTCTTCAGTTCGGGCGACAGCCGGGAACCGGAGATCGCCGGGGTCTGGGGCGCGGTCGTGGGATCCTTCTTCATGCTGGTGGTGACGCTGCTGCTGTCCTTCCCGATCGCCGTCATGACGGCAGTCTATCTGGAGGAATTCGCGCCGAAGAACCGCTGGACCGACCTGATCGAGGTCAATATCAACAACCTCGCCGCGGTGCCGTCGATCGTCTTCGGCCTGCTCGGTCTCGCGGTCTTCCTGAACGTCATGCACCTGCCCCGTTCGGCGCCGATCGTCGGCGGCCTGACGCTGGCGCTGATGACGCTGCCGACGATCGTCATCGCCGCGCGGGCGGCGCTCGGCGCGGTGCCGCCGTCGATCCGCCAGGCGGCGCTCGGGATGGGCGCCTCGCCGATGCAGACGGTGTTGCACCACGTGCTGCCGCTGGCCATGCCAGGCATCCTGACGGGCACCATCCTCGGCATGGCGCGGGCGCTTGGCGAGACCGCGCCGTTGCTGATGATCGGCATGGTCGCCTTCATTGTCGATATTCCGAGCGGGGTGATGGATCCGGCGACGGCGCTTCCGGTGCAGATCTACCTCTGGGCCGACAGCCCGGAACGGGCGTTTGTCGAGAAGACGTCGGGCGCCATCATGGTGCTCCTCGGCTTCCTCATCTTCATGAATGCAATCGCGGTGCTGCTGCGCAAGCGATTTGAACGACGCTGGTAAGGGAAAAAGCATGTCACAAGCATTGGCCGATCGCACTGCCCGCACCGGCGTTCCGGACGACGATATCGCTGTCAGCGGCCGCGACATCTCGGTCTTCTACGGCGAGAAACAGGCCCTGTTCGACGTCGATATCGATATTCCGCGCCAGCAGGTGACCTCGCTGATCGGTCCCTCCGGCTGTGGCAAGTCGACCTTTCTGCGCTGCATCAACCGGATGAACGACACCATCCCGGGCTGTCGCGTGACGGGCGAACTGTTCCTCGACGGGGAGGATATCAACAGCCCGAGGATCGACGTGGTGCAGCTTCGCGCGCGGGTCGGCATGGTGTTCCAGAAGCCGAACCCGTTCCCGAAATCGATTTACGACAACGTGGCCTACGGGCCGCGCATCCACGGCCTGGTGAAGAATCGCGGCGAGGCCGACGAGATCGTCGAGCGGAGCCTCGAGAAGGCCGGCCTGCTGAAAGAGGTGAAGGATCGCCTGCAGGAGCCGGGGACCGGGCTGTCGGGCGGCCAGCAGCAGCGTCTCTGCATCGCCCGGGCGCTGGCCGTCGGGCCGGAAGTGCTGCTGATGGACGAGCCCTGCTCGGCGCTCGACCCGATCGCGACGGCCAGGATCGAGGAGCTCATCGAGGAGCTCAAGGCGAACTACACGATCATCATCGTCACCCATTCGATGCAGCAGGCCGCCCGCGTCTCGCAGAAAACGGCCTTCTTCCATCTCGGGCAACTGGTGGAGGCGGGCCTGACCGAGAGGATCTTCACCAGTCCGGAGGACGAGCGCACTCAGGGTTACATTACCGGCCGCTTCGGCTGAGGGGGAGGATTACCCGATGAATGAGAAGGGTCATATCGTCAAGTCGTTCGACACCGATCTGACGGAGATATCGAACCTGGTGATGCGCATGGGCGGTCTCGCCGAGGCGCAGCTCGCCATGGCCATCGACAGCCTGGTCAAGCGCGACAGCGAGCTTGCCCAGCAAACGGTCCAGGGCGACGGCAAGGTCGACGAGCTGGAGCGCGAGATCGACAACATGGCGGTGCGGATGCTGGCGCTGCGCCAGCCGATGGCCGCCGATCTGCGCGTCGTCATCGCCGCGCTGAAGATCTCCACGATGCTGGAGCGGATCGCCGACTACGCAGCCAACGTGGCCAAGCGGGTCATCGCCATCAACAAGCTGCCGCCGATCCGCCCGTCGCACGCGGTGCCGCGCATGGCACAGCAGGTGCAGGCGATGATCAAGGACGTGCTCGACGCCTACCAGAACAACGATTCGGACCTCGCGATGCAGGTCTGGCGGCGCGACGCGGAGGTCGACGAATCCTACAACAGCCTGTTCCGCGAATTGCTGACCTACATGATGGAGGACCCCCGCAACATCGGCGGTTGCGCCCATCTGCTGTTCATGGCGAAGAATATCGAGCGGGTCGGCGACCTGACGACCAACGTCGCCGAGATCATCCACTACCAGGTGCACGGGCACGAGCCCGAGAAGGCCCGGCCAAAGGGCGACGAAACGAGCTTCGCCACCGTGACGATCGACGACAAGGCCGAGGGAAGCGAATGACCGCGCGCATCCTGATCGTCGAGGACGAGCCGTCGCTGGTCGCGTTGCTGCGCTACAATCTCGAATCCGAAGGCTATCAGGTCGACGAGGCGTCGGACGGCGAGACCGCCCTGCAACTCGTCCAGGAGGGGCCGCCGGACCTGCTGCTGCTCGACTGGATGCTGCCCGAGGTCTCGGGCATCGAGATCTGCCGGCGGCTGCGCGCCTCCAGCGAGACCAGGAACCTGCCGATCATCATGGTGACCGCGCGCGCCGAGGAGAACGACCGCATCCGCGGGCTCGACGTCGGGGCGGACGACTATATCGCGAAGCCGTTCTCGCCGGCCGAACTGCTGGCACGGATCCGTGCCGTGTTCCGCCGGATCCGGCCGGCGCTCGACAGCGAGGTGCTGACCTACCAGGACATCGTGATGGATCTCGCCGCCCACAAGGTGCGGCGCAGCGAGCGCGAGGTCCATCTCGGACCGACCGAATTCCGGCTGATGCGCTACTTCCTCGAACGTCCGGGCCGGGTGCTCACACGCGAACAGCTGCTCGACGGGGTCTGGGGTCGCGACGTCTATGTCGAGGAACGCACCGTCGACGTTCATATCCGGCGGCTGCGCAAGGCGATGAACGGGGAGGACGAGATCGACCTGATCCGCACCGTCCGGGCCGTCGGCTATGCGCTCGACGTTCCGGCGATGGCCGAACGCTAGGCGCTCAGGCCTCCCTCGCTCCCCGGGGCGTGAGCCAGCGGCTCATCACGAACACCGTTTCGACCGCGTAGCCGATCCGCTCGTAGAAGGCCCGGGCCGCATCGTTTCCGTCGCGCACCATCAGTTCGACCTTGGGCGCGCCGAGCCCGGCCAGCCATTGCTCGGCATGCGCCACCATCCGCCGGCCGAGGCCGGTGCCGCGATGGCGCGGCGCGACCGCGAGATAGTAGATCCAGCCACGATGCCCGTCGAAGCCGCACATCACCGTGGCGACGATCTCCCCGGCCGGTTCCGCGGCGACGAAGAGCGCCGAAGAGGGGTTGCGCGCGCAAAGCGCGATGTCGGCCTGCGGATCGTTCCAGGGCCGGGTCAGGGCCGCGGCATCCCAGAGCGCCACGATGGCGGAAATGTCGTCGTCCCGGAAGGGGCGTGGCGCGGGGCTCTGCACAATCCCGGCGGCCCGCCGCGGCCTCAATCGACCTTGACGCTCTGCTTCCGCAGGCGGTCAAGCAGGGCATCGACGCCCTGCGGCGAATTCTGGATCACCGAGCCGAATTCGGAGCGGTGCGTCAGGGCCATCGATACGCCTTCCACGGCGACATCGACGATCAGCGGCTTGCTGCCGTCCTCTCGGACCCGCCAGTCGACCCGGAGCGGCGGACGCTGGCCGCGCTTGATCACGGTATTGACCGAGGTTTCCTTCTCGTTCAGCTCGGTCGCGCCGGTGATCTCGAAGGTCTCGCCGGAATACTCGCCGAGCCGCGCCGCATAGACGCTGAGGACGTAGGATTCGAACAGGCGGCTGAACTCCTCCTGCTGTTCCTCGCTGGCCTGGCGCCAGTAGCGGGCCAGCACGAAGCGACCGATCCTCGGCAAATCGAAATCCCGCTTCAGCAGGGTTTCAAGGCCGGCGATCCGCTCGGACGCATCGAGCTTGTCGTTGCTGAGCAGGGCGATCGCCTCGTCGCCGAGGTTGCGGACGAATTCCCGCGCCTGGTCGGCTCCGGCATGGGCGAGGCCGGCGCCCATCAGCCCGGTCACAAACAGGAGCGTGGCGACGGCGCGAAGCATGCGGTGGAACATCGGTCGATCTACTCCGCCGCCGCCTCGGAAATCGTCTCGGCGTCAAGATCCTCCTGGAATTCGAAGGATATCGTCGCCGTCTCATCGAGCGGCGCCGGCGCGCCGTTACGAATCTCGTCGCCGCGACGCTGGCGGTAGAGCGAGCGGAGCGTGGCATAGAAGTCGATGGCGTTGCGTTCGATATCGTCGAGCGTCTCGAGGTTCCGCGCCCGGTAGTCGACCGCGTCGACGGCGCTGCGAACCATGATGAACTCTGCCGCCTCGTTCCGCCGCAGCCAGTTGTTCCACGGGTCGACGTAATATTCGAGGGCCGTGCCCGCGAGCTTGCGCGGTGAACTCGGCCCGAGGACCGGAACGACAAGATAGGGGCCCTCGGGAATGCCCCAGACCGCGAAGGTCTGGCCGAAGTCCTCGTTGTGTTTCTCCAGGCCGAACCAGCTGTCGGCAACGTCGAACAGGCCGAACACGCCGATGGTCGAATTGACCGCGAAACGCCCCACGGTGGTCCCGGCGCGGTTCACCTCGCCCTGCAGCAGGTCGTTGGCGAAGATCACCGGGCCGCGCAGGTTGTCGAGGGCGTTGCGCACCGAATCCTGGACCGGATCGGGCAGGGTGCCGCGATAGATCTCCGCGACCGGGCGCAGCAGGATCTGGTCGAGGAAGCGGTTGACCTCGAAGAAATAGCGGTTCATCGGCTCGAGCGGGTCGTTCGCCTCGTTGTAGGCGGCGACTGCCTCCTGGTCGTCGCGATCGGGCATGCTGGCGCAGGCCGACAGCGTCAGCGCCATCATGGCGGCGAGCCAGATGCCAGGTCGGAAAAGGATTTTCGCAGCAGAGAGCATATACCGGCTCAACTCTTGTTGTGCTTACGCGATCATTCTCGGACGCCGTTGCGACGCCATCTCTCCGGTGCTTTCATCCACCCCGCAGACTCAGACCCGTTGGCCGGATTACGGGCGTACGAAGCCATGCGGAGATTATCCTACGACTAATCTCACGACTCGATCGGTAGCATATAGCCACCCTGTCGACCAGTAAATGGCAGGCTGGGGCGGTATATTCGATAGGTCTGTTGCGGAAATGCCGCGGCGATTAACGAATTCGAATCCTTCATTAATTTCAGCAATCAAAGGCGAAATGATACATTTTTGCATCATATCGCAGGGAAACGCTGGCGATCGGGCGGCGGCCGTCGCGCGGGTTGCGGCGCCATGGCGTCCGGATCCGCGGCCGGGGATTAACCATGTGGGAAAACCGCGATCCGGCTGGCGTGCGCCGGATCGTCGCCGCGGGTTGCCGCCGGTGCGGGGAATCGCCGCGAATCTCCGTCTGGCGACACCGTCCCGGGCTATACAAAGACATAAAGATATGTTTATATGTAATTCGGAGATGCCCCGCGTCGCGGGCAAACGGCGAATGCGAGAAGAGGTCGGCAATGGAAGCACTGCTACAGGCGCTGAAGGCGGCGGGCGAACCGACGCGGCTTCGCCTGCTGGCGTTGTGCGCGCGGGGTGAACTCACGGTCACCGAGCTTACCCAGATTCTCGGGCAGAGCCAGCCACGCATTTCCCGCCATCTTAAACTGCTGTGCGATGCCGGCCTGCTGAACCGCTTCCGCGAGGGCAGCTGGGCTTTCTATCGGCTGGCCCATGCCGGGCCTGGCGGGGAGATCGCCGAGCGGCTGATCGGGCTGATCGATGACGACGATCCGGCCCGCCGCCGCGACCTGGCACGGCTGGACGACGTCAAGGGCGAACGCGCCAGGGCGGCGGCGGCCTACTTCCGTGCCAACGCGGCCCGCTGGGACGAGATCCGCACGCTCTATATCGCCGAAGCCGCGGTCGAGGAGGCCCTGCTCGAATTCTTCGCCGACCGCGAGATCGGCAATTTCCTCGATATCGGCACCGGCACGGGGCGGATCCTGCAGGTTTTCGGGCCGCGTGTCGGCCAGGGAATCGGCATCGACATGAGCCACGAGATGCTGGCCATCGCGCGTGAAAGCCTGGAACGGGCCGAGCTTCGCAATTGCCAGGTGCGCCATGGCGACATGTACCATCTGCCGCTGGAGGACCGGTCGGTCGACGCCGTGGCGATCCATCAGGTGATGCATTTCGCCGACGATCCGCAGGCGGTGATCCGCGAGGCGGGGCGGGTGCTGCGTCCGGAAGGCCGGCTCGCGATCGTCGATTTCGCGCCCCACGATCTCGAATTCCTGCGCACCGAACACGAACATCGCCGGCTCGGCTTCGAGGACGGCGAGGTCGCCGAATGGTGCAGCCTGGCCGGGCTTCGGCCGATTCCACCCCGGCGGCTCGACGGCGAGCCGCTGACCGTTTCGCTCTGGGCGGCGGAGAATCCCGCCCGGGATGTCCCCGCGACTGCAGTTCAAGGATAACCGCGAATGATCAACCTTGCCGGAAGGCCGCTGCGCGACATGGAGGACCGCCTGTCGCTGGCGCGCGCCAATGCTCGGCTCCGCGTGTCGTTCGAGTTCTTCCCGCCGGCGACCACGACGATGCGTGACAGCCTCTGGCGCGCGATCACCCGGCTGGCGCCGATGCGGCCGACCTTCGTTTCGGTCACCTACGGGGCCGGCGGTTCGACCCGGGAACGCACGCACGAGACGGTTCACCGGATCCGTCGCGAGACCGACTTGGAACCGGCCGCCCACCTGACCTGCGTCGACACCTCGGCCGGCGAGATCCGCGACATCGCGGCCCGCTACTGGGACGAGGGCATCCGTCACATCGTCGCCTTGCGCGGCGACCCGCCGGAGGGCGGCGCGTCCTTCCGGCGCCACCCGGACGGCTATGGTTCGGCGGTCGAACTGGTTGCCGGGCTGAAGAAGGTCGCGGACTTCGAAATCAGCGTCGCCGCCTATCCGGAAATCCACCCGGAGGCGCGCTCCAGTCTTGCCGATATCGACTTCCTGAAGGCAAAGATCGACGTCGGGGCGAGCCGCGCGATCACCCAGTTCTTCTTCGATCCGGACTGCTATTTCCGCTTTCTCGACCGGGCGCTGGCGCGCGGAATCGAGGTGCCGATCGTGCCGGGAATCCTGCCGGTCAGCAATTTCCAGAAGGTCGCCGAGTTCGCCGGCCGCTGCGGCGCCAGCGTGCCGGCCTGGCTCGCCCATCTGTTCGAGGGGCTGGACGGCGATCCGGCAACCCGGCAGCTGGTCGCGGCAATGGTCGCCGCCGAGCAGATCCGTCGTCTGCAGGCCGGGGGCATCAGCGATTTCCATTTCTACACGCTGAACCGGGCCGACCTGGTCTATGCCATCTGCCATGCCCTGGGCCTGAGGACCGCGACGCAGGAGGACGATGTCCGCGAAGCCTGCTGAACCGGGAGATCGGGGGGCGCCGATACGCCTCAGGCGTCGAGCGGTTCGGCGAGGTTGAGCAGGCTCGGCGCGGTCTCGATGATTCTCTCGAGGATCGTCTGCGCCTGGGCCAGGCTGGCCCGGATATCGTCCGAAATCCGGTCGGCGAAGCGCGGGTCTTCCAGCGCTTCCTTCGATTGTTCGAGCCGGCGCAGCTCGGTCATCAGCATTTCCTTGGCACCGATCGGCAGCAGCGTCGAGCCGGACAGGACCATGAAGAACCGCACGCTGGCGTTGATCAGCCCGTGCAGGGTGACGATCCGGAGATTGTCGAACTGGATCTCGAGATCCGACAGGGTCGCGGCGTCGAGTTCGACATTGGCGAGGCGGTCGGGAATGAGCGAGGCGAGGGTCTCGAACTGCGAGACCTTGCGGCGGAAGTCGTCATACATCTCGAAGCTGTGCTTGGTCGCCTCTTTCTCGGCACGATCGGCAAGCCGGAGAATCTCGTTGGCCTGACGTTCGAGCGCGCCGATCAGATCGGTCACCTCCGATTTCGTGTATTTCTTCCTGTCTACGCCGACGATCGCCATCCGCTGCCCGATAGTTCAGAACTCACTGGTAAGCGCAGACTAGGGGCCAATGGCGAATATTTCCTTACTGGAAAGCAATCGGCGCCTACCAGGGCAGCGCCTTTCCCTGATAGTCGAAGAAACCGCCGTGCCGGGCCGGTTCGAAACCGTCGATCAGCCGGCGGAGTCCGGCGACGCTCTCCTCCGCCTCGATCGTGGCGCCGGGGCCGCCCATGTCGGTGCGGACATAGCCGGGATGGACGATCAGCACGCCGAAGCGGTCCCTGAACTCGATCGACAGCGAGCGCGCGGCCATGTTCAGCGCCACCTTCGAGGTCCGGTAGGGAACCGCGTTGGTCGCCGCCAGATTGCCGATCGACCCCATCGTCGAGGACAGGAAGACGACCAGGCCGTTCTCGGCCCGGCCCAGCGCATCGGCAAGCAGCCGGGTCAGGCGATAGGGCGCCTGGCAGTTGACGCGGAAGGCCTCGCTCCACGCCGCTTCGTCCGGGATCTCCCCGCCCGGTCGTGCCGGGCCGATGATGCCCGCGTTGTTGATCAGCAGGTCGAGACTGCTCTCCCCGAGCGCCCCGGCGAGCGCCGCGCCGTCGCGCGCGCTGGTCACGTCAAGGCGGTGCAGGTGAAGCTCGCCGGGACTCCCGGCGGCCAGCGCCATCAGGGTCGTCGCTTTCTCCGGCGTCCGGCAGGCGGCGTGCACGCGCCAGCCGTCGGCCAGGTAGCGGCGGCAGAATTCGAGGCCGAGGCCGCGGGCGGCGCCGGTGACGAGAACGGATTTCATGTCGGGCATTGCGAACGGTATCCCTGGGCTGGCGTCGGATCGGTCCGCGCCGCCTCAGACTTGTGGCGGTTTCGCGGGCGGCGCGGGCGGCCGGCCCGAGAAGCGCCGGTAGATCGGCGACAGCACGGCCGGCAACATGTACATCGGCAACTGGCCCATGGCGAAGAAAACGATGACCTCGAAGCTCGCCTTGTCGGCCAGCACCGCCAGCACCAGGCCCATGTTGCAGTTGCCCGACAACAACCCGATCGTCATCGCGTCGCGCCCCCCGAATTTCAGGAAGAGCAGCGAGCTGACCCCTTGCAGGACGAGGTTGGCGAGGAAGGCGGCGACGATGCAGGCGACCACGTAGATCGGGCGCTGGAAGGTGAATTCCGTGACCCCGTCCATGATCGCGAGCGCGAAGACCAGCATGGCGAGGACGGCGCCGGCGTCGAGGCTGGGCGCCTGCCGGCGCAGCCAGGCCGGCCCGGCGATCTTGCGGGCGATTGCCGCGACGATGAACGCGCTGCCGATCAGCCCGCCGAGGCGCAGCATGAACTCGAGGAGAGAGATCTGCAGTTCGAGGCCGAGCAGGGCGAGCGCGATCAGCGGCAGCGTGAACGGCGCCAGCACCATGCAGACGATGACGGCGACCACGACGAGTTCGCCGTTCAGGCCGACGAACAGCGCGATCGCCGCCGCCGAGACGATCGGCGGGGCCGCTGTCATGAGGACGAGCGCGGTCTGCAATCCGCCGCCGATGCCGAGCGCTTCCGTGACCAGATAGGCCGCGACCGGCGAGACGATCAGCGCCCAGAAGGTGATCAGCCCGATCATCACCGGGCGACCGACGTAGCTGCCCATGATCTGCCAGTCGAGCCGCATCAGCGCGATGATCAGCGGCAGCAACAGCATCGGCACGAGCATCGGTCGCGCCAGCTGGGCGAGCGGCGGGATCGCGAATCCGACGAGCACGCCGATGGCGAGGATCTTCGTGCCGTTCCGGCCGGTCCAGTGCAGCAGTTGAAGCGGCGACATCGGGTTCCGTGCAGCAGGGCGCGACTGCGCGTATGAGGAGACAAGGTGCGAAAGAACGCGCGTGAGAGGATCTGGGCGTTCAATCGTGATTAGCGGGTTTCTCGTCGCTCTGCCAGTCCCTGCAACGGCAAGCTGTTGATCGGGGACAGGGCGCCGCTCGGTCGCCCGGCGGTTGCAAATCGCGGGATTCGGCATAGGCTGATGCGCCATGGACAAGGCGGGCAGGCATGATGCCGGCGATCCGGCGCTGGGCAGCCTGGCGGGCGAGGAATTCCGCGCCGGCCGGGGCGGCGCGCTCGCCGGCGCCGAACTCAAGGCGTTGAACCGGCTGGACGACCGGCAGGCGCTGCTTTCGGTCGCCGTCGACGTCGCGATGATCGCCGTCACCGCCTGGGTCGCGCTCCGCTGGTGGAGCGCCTGGACGGTCCTGCCGGCGATGCTGGTCATGGCCTCGCGCCAGCATGCCCTGGTCATCATCGCGCACGAGGCGGTCCATTACCGGCTGTTCTCGGGCCGTCTCGCCAACGAGATCGTGGGCCGGCTGGCCGGTTACGCGGTCGGCATCTCGATGTGCACCTACCGGGTCGTGCACCGGCTGCATCACAACCATCTCTACGGGCCGTCGGACCCGGACATGCCGCTGATGGCCGGCTACCCGCGTGGCCGGCTCTATCTCGTCCGGAAGCTGGCCAAGGACCTCTGCGGTCTCGGCGCCTGGCGCAACTTCGCCTATTTCTTCGGCGCGCCGGGCCTCAACCGGGAAACCGGCGCCGCGGCGCGGCCGCTCATCGATACCTCGGAGCGGCTGGGACGGCAGGCGCTGGCCGATCGATGGGCGATGCTCGCCGTTCAGGCGGGGCTGCTCGGGCTTGCGCTCTCAGGCGGCTGGTGGCGTGAGTACCTGCTGCTCTGGGTCGTCCCGCTGCTGACGATCTTCCAGGTGCTGCTCAGGCTCAGGGCGGTGCTGGAACATGGCGCGCCGGCCAATCCGGCGGAGGTCCGCCAGGCGGCCCGCACAAACCATTGCCCGGGCCCGCTCCGCTGGCTGCTCTTCCCGCACGCGGTGAACTACCACCTGGAGCATCACCTCTATCCGGCGATCCCGCACTACAACCTGCCGAAGGCGCACGCGCTGCTCGCGGCGCGCGGTTTCCTGGACGATGCCGAGGTCAGGCCGGTCGGGGCGACGCTGCGCCGGATCTTTGCTGATCCGGTGCCCGATCCGAATCCGGACCCGGAATCGCCTCCGGGCCCGGCTTCGGGACAGACTGCCTAGAAGACGAGGCGGGTACCGACGATCCCGAACAGGTTGTCGCCATCGGTGCTGACGCCGCCGGCGGTCGCGCCGTTGACGTCGTCGTAATATTGCACGCCGCCAAACACGGTGACCCCGAGGCCGAGGGCGTAGCTGGCGCCGACCTCGACGCCGTCGGCGCTGTCGAGGCCGTCGGTATCGCGATGGACAAAGGCGACGCCGGTCGTCCAGGGGCCGCGTTCGTAGCTGACGCCGACGGTATACTCGGTGATGTCCGCGCCCGAGACGCCGCCCCGGTTGTCAAGCTGGCGATAGCCGGCACCCAGCTTGAACTGCTTCCAGCCGAGGTTGCCGCCCACCGTCCATTCCCGCGGATCCTGGCGGGTCGGGCCGCCGGATTCGGCGTCGCCCCAGCCGTAGCTGCCGGACACCGCGACCTTGAAGTCGCCGTAGGTGCGGACGTAATTGGCGCCGAGTTCGACCACGTCGCCGATCGTGCCGTCGGAGAAATCGTCGAACTCGCTGCCGCTGTAGGTGCCGCCGCAGCCGCCTTCCTCGCAACGGTCCGGGGTGTAGGAGGCGCCGAGCTGCAGGCCGGCGAAACGCGGCGAGAAATAGGTGACCTTCTCGGAATCCGTGGTCAGGTCGACGCCGCGCGTGGTGAAGTTGATGCCGACCGGCGAGAAGACCGGGTCGTCGAAGCCGTAGCCGGGGATCGGCATCGGCGCGGTGACATGCATCAGGTAGGCGGCGGAATTCTCCGACCCGATGTTCAGCCGGCCCCAGTTGCCGGCCAGGTAGATATAGCTCTCGTCGATCTGGTCGCCGCAGGTCTCGGCTTCGAGCTGGACGTTGACGCCGACCGTGAGGCCGTTGTCGAGCGTCGTCTCGCCGGTGAAATGGATCTCGCCCTCGCGCGCCAGATGCCGGGACCGGCGCCCCGCGTCATTGTCGTAGTCGGATACGACGAAGGTCCCGTAGAAGTAGCCGCCGACGCCGATCCGGATCGGCTCATCCGCGCCCGCCGTACCGGCGAGGGCGGAAGAGGCGAGCAGCGCGGTGGTTCCGAGAAGCACGGAGCGGGTAGACATCGGCGAATTCCTGTTGCTGTGTACCGGCCGAACGGCCGAGATGACTTTCGAGGTTCCACTTAGGGCAACAAAGCGGCGGAGGAAAGACAACCTGACCCGTGGAAAGGTGTTTTCACAAATTCGTGTGATAATGGTGAAAACCTTCCGATTTCGTTGCTCCTGCCCGGCGCGGCCGCCCGGCGTTATTCCGCCGCTTCCCGGCGTTCGTCCGCAACCCCGTAACCGCCGCCGGTCGGGGTCTGGATGACGAAGATGTCGCCGACCGCCATGTCGGTGCGGTCGCGGCCCTCCAGCGTCTCGATGCTGCCGTCGGTGCGCTCGACCCATTGCGCGCCGACCGCGCCGTTCTCGCCCCCGGCCAGGCCGAAGGGCGGGACCTTGCGGTGGCTGGACAGGAGGGCCGCGGTCATCGGTTCCAGGAAGCGGATCCGGCGGAGCGTCCCGTCGCCACCGTTATGCCGGCCACGGCCACCCGAGCCGCGCCGGATCTCGAAGCTTTCGAGCCGGACGGGGAAGCGCCATTCGAGGATTTCCGGGTCGGTCAGCCGGGCGTTCGTCATGTGGGTATGGACGGCGCTGGTGCCGTCGAAATCCGGCCCGGCCCCCGAGCCGCCGCAGATCGTCTCGTAATACTGATACTGCTCGTTGCCGAAGGTGAAGTTGTTCATCGTGCCCTGGGCGGCCGCCATGACACCGAGCGCACCGAACAGGCAGTCGGTGATGCATTGCGAGGTCTCGACATTACCGGCGACGACGGCGGCCGGGTAGTGCGGGCGCAGCATCGACGGTTCCGGGATGATCACGTCCAGCGGCTTCAGGCAGCCGGCATTGAGCGGGATGTCGCCCTCGACCAGGCAGCGGAAGACGTAGAGCACGGCCGCCATGCAGACCGCCGTCGGCGCGTTGTAGTTGGTCGGGTGCTGCGGGCTGGTGCCGGTGAAGTCGATCCGCGCGCTGCGCGCCTCCTGGTCGATCGAGATCGCCACCTTGATGACCGTGCCGTCGTCGAGCGGATAGCTGAAGCTGCCATCCTTGAGCACGCCCAGCACGCGCCGGACCTCGGCCTCGGCGTTGTCGCGGACATGGCGCATGTAGGCATGCACGACGTCGAGGCCGAAATGGCCGACCATCTTGCGGATTTCCTGGATGCCCTTCTCGCAGGCGGCGATCTGGGCCTTCAGGTCGGCGATGTTCTGGGCCGGGTTGCGCGACGGATATTCACCGGACGACAGGATCGCGACCATCTCCTCCTCGAGGAAGCGGCCGCCGTCGACGAGCAGCAGGTTGTCGAGCAGCACGCCTTCCTCTTCCACCGTGCGGCTGTCGGGCGGCATCGAGCCCGGCGTCTTGCCGCCGATATCGGCGTGATGGCCGCGGCTCGCGACATAGAAGATGACCTGCCGGCCGTCGTCGTCGAAGACCGGCGTGATGACCGTGACGTCGGGCAGGTGGGTGCCGCCGTTGTAGGGCGCGTTGAGCACGTAGACGTCGCCGGGTTTCATGGTCTCGGCGCGTTCCCGGATCACCGTCTTGATGCTTTCCGACATCGAGCCCAGGTGGACCGGCATGTGCGGCGCGTTGGCGACCAGTTCGCCGTCGAGGTCGAAGATCGCGCAGGAGAAATCGAGCCGTTCCTTGATGTTCACCGAATAGGCGGTCTTCTCCAGCACCGTGCCCATCTGCTCGGCCGCGTTCATGAACAGGTTGTTGAAGATCTCCAGCATCACCGGGTCGACCTCGGTGCCGATGGCGACCCGCTTCGGCAGCGCCTGGACCCGGGTGAGGACAAGGTGGCGGCGGACGGTCAGCTCGGCCTCCCAGCCCGGTTCGACGACGGTCGTGCCGGTCGCCTCGACGATCACCGCCGGGCCCGAGATCCGGTCGCCGGGTTTCAGCGCCTCGCGATCGATGAAGGCGCTGTCGTGCATTTCGCCGGCCATGAAGACCGGGCGGGCCGCCAGCCGTTCGACCGTGTCGAGGCCGCCGTCGCCGGCCGCCTCGACCGGATCCTCGACCGCCTCGCCGGCACCGACCACCTCGACCGCGGCGGCCTCGACGACCATCGCCTTGTCCGGGGTGGTGAAGCCGTAGCGCTGCCGGTGGGCATCCTCGAAGCGGGCGACGATCTCGTCGTGGCTGCCCCATTCGACGACGATGGAATTGTCCGAACCGCCGTATTTGACATGCAACTGGCGGTGCACCGCGATCCGGCTCTCGGCGATTCCCTGGGCCCGCATCTCGGCGAGCGCGTCGGTGGCAAGCGTGTCGAGGGTCGTCGCGATGCCGTCGAGCTGGTCGGGGGCAAGGCGCGCCTCGACCGCCTGCTCGCGCATCACCCGGATGTCGGCGAGACCCATGCCGTAGGCCGACAGTACGCCGGCGTGCGGATGCAGCATGACCTTGCGGATGGCCAGCGAATCGGCAACCAGGCAGGCATGCTGCCCGCCGGCC
Source organism: Oceanibacterium hippocampi (assembly GCF_900172325.1). Lineage (GTDB taxonomy): Bacteria > Pseudomonadota > Alphaproteobacteria > Sneathiellales > Sneathiellaceae > Oceanibacterium > Oceanibacterium hippocampi. The sequence continues at coordinate 1,584,507 of NZ_FWFR01000001.1, forward strand.
CCGCCGAAGCAGTTCAGCACGTATTCCGAGACGTCGTAGCCGCGCTGCACGGAGATCTTCTTGATCGCATTCGCCATGTTCTGCACGGCGATTCGCAGGAAGCCGGCGGCGACCTCCTCGGGGCTCCGGGCATCGCCGGTCTCGGCGCGGATCCGTTCGGCCAGTTCGGCGAATTTCGCCTTCACCACATCGGCGTCCAGCGCCTCGTTGCCGTTCGGCCCGAAGACCTTGGGGAAGAAGGCCGGGTCGAGCTTGCCCAGCATGACGTTGCAGTCGGTGACGGTCAGCGGCCCGCCGTTGCGATAACAGGCCGGGCCCGGATAGGCGCCGGCGGAATCCGGGCCGACCCGGTAGCGGGCGCCGTCGAAATGCAGGATCGAGCCGCCGCCGGCGGCGACCGTGTTGATCAGCATCATGGGCGCGCGCATGCGGACACCGGCGACTTCCGTCTCGAAGGTCCGCTCGTATTCGCCGGCATAGTGCGAGACGTCGGTCGAGGTGCCGCCCATGTCGAAACCGATGACCTTGCCGAAGCCGGCCATCTCGGAGGTCCGCACCATGCCGACGACGCCGCCGGCCGGGCCGGACAGGATCGAATCCTTGCCCTGGAAGAAATGCGCGTCGGTGAGCCCGCCGTTCGACTGCATGAACATCAGCCGGGTGTCGCCGAGCTCGCGCGCGACCCGGTCGACATAGCGCCGCAGGATCGGCGAGAGATAGGCGTCGACGACGGTGGTGTCGCCGCGCGAGACGAGCTTCATCAGCGGGCTGGTCTCGTGGCTGGTGGAGACCTGGGTGAAGCCGATCTCGCGGGCCAGCGCCGCCACCTTCCGCTCGTGCTCGGTGAAGCGGTAGCCATGCATGAAGACCACGGCGCAGGCGCGGATGCCGCGCTCGTAGGCTGCCCGCAGGCCGGCGCGGGCCGCGTCGATGTCGAGTTCGCGCACGACCTCGCCGCGGGCGCCGATCCGTTCGTCGATCTCGACGACGTCGCTGTAGAGCATTTCCGGCAGGCGGATATCGAGGTCGAACAGCCGCGGGCGGGTCTGGTAGCCGATCCGGAGCGCGTCGCGGAAGCCCCGCGTGATGACCAGCAGGGTACGCTCACCCTTCCGTTCGAGCAGCGCGTTGGTGGCAACCGTGGTGCCCATCTTCACGGCGCCAACGCGGGCCGCCGGGATCGGCTCGCCGGCACCGACGCCGAGCAGGTCGCGAATGCCTTGCAGGGCGGCATCCTCGTAGCGTTCGGGATTCTCGCTCAGGAGCTTGTGGGTGACGATACGGCCTTCCGGGTCGCGCGCCACCAGGTCGGTGAAGGTGCCGCCGCGATCGATCCAGAATTGCCATTCGCCCACGCTCATGCCGCTCTCCGCCATTCTCGCTCGCTCCAAGCTCGTCGCCGTCAATCGCCGTCGGGACATCGACTGGATGGCCGCCCCGGGTGATCCATCGTTCGTTGCAACTGCAATTATGATCCGGACCGGGCACCGAAAACGACTCCTAATCGGCCGCTGGCCCGCGTCCGGCTGCGCGGCGCATTCTAGGCGTCGGGCGAGGGGCGTCAATGCAACTGAAAGTCAGGGCCCGCATCCGTGGCGCCTGCCGCCGGGGCGAGGCGGGGCGCGGGGATTAGGGCATTTTCGGGGCATGCTGGAACGGCTCGCCGCCACCTGCTAGGCTCGCCGTTCGAAACCAGCGACGACGGACTCGGGATGAGTATTTGGGGCAAGATACTGGGCGGGGCGGCGGGCTTCGCCCTCGGCGGGCCGCTCGGCGCCCTGATCGGCGGACTGGCCGGGCATGCGGTCGACCGCATTCGAGGCGACGAGACCGAGCTCGACACGAAGCCGCGCACCGAGGACCTGGCCGGAACCCGGCAGATTGCCTTCACCATCGCGGTGATCGCGCTCGGCGCGAAGATGGCGAAGGCCGACGGTGTCGTCACCCGCGACGAGGTCAAGGCCTTCGAGGAAGTCTTCCGCATTCCCGCGCACGAGCGCAAGAACGTCGCGCGGGTCTTCAACATGGCCCGGGAATCGACCGCCGGCTTCGAGGTCTATGCCCGCCAGGTGGCGACCCTGTTCCGCGGCAACCCGGCGGTGCTCGAGGATCTGCTGCACGGCCTCTTCCACATCGCCAAGGCGGACAATGTCCTGCACGAGCGGGAGGAGGAATATCTCCGCGCCGTGGCCTCGATCTTCGGTTTCGACGAGGCCGCCTACCATCGCATCCGGGCGATCCATTTCGGCGACATCCGCGAGAATGCCTACGAGATTCTCGGCGTCGAGCCGACGATATCGACCGACGAACTGAAGCGGGCCTACCGCAAGCTGGTCCGCGAGAACCATCCCGACAAGCTGATCGCCCAGGGCGTGCCGCAGGAATTCGTCGACCTCGCGAACGAGAAGCTGGCCCGGATCAACGACGCCTACGACCAGGTGATGCGCAGCCGCGCCGCCGCCTGAACCCCCTGCCGAAACGGTCGCGCCCATGCCGGTCAGTCACGTGCTCCTCGCGATGGTCGCGAACCTCGCCTGGGGCTTCAACTTCATTGCCGGCAAGTTCGGCGTCGAGCATTTCCCGGCGATCCTCTTCACCTCGATGCGGTTCGGCCTGATGGCGGTGCTCCTGGTCCCGTTCATGAAACGGGTGCGGACGCGCGAGCAGTTCGGCAAGATCGTGCAGATCGCGCTGCTGATGGGGGTGCTGCATTTCGCCTGCATGTTTTCCGGCCTCGGTCGCGCGGCGGACATCAGTTCGGTGGCGATCCTGAGCCAGCTTTACGTGCCCTTCGCGACCATCCTGGCGATCGTCCTGCTGAAGGAAACGGTCGGCTGGCGGCGAGCCTCGGCAATCGGCGCCGCCTTTCTCGGCGTGCTCGTCATCGGTTTCGACCCGACCGCCTTCCGGCATCCCGACGCGGTCGTGCTGGTCGCCGCCGGGGCGTTGTTCATGGCGATCAACAACATCGTCGCGCGCACGCTCAGCGGTGTCGACGTCTTCACCCTGCAGGCCTGGATGGGGCTGATCGCCGCCCCGACGCTGTTCGCCGGCTCGATGATCCTGGAAGACGGGCAATGGGAAGCGCTGGCCTCCGCCGGTGCCCTCGAATGGAGCTCGGTCGCCTATTCCGCGATCGTCACCTCGATCATCGGCCATGGCTGCATCTATTTCCTGCTGCAGCGCCACCCGGTCTCGGTCGTCGCGCCCTACATGCTGCTGACGCCGATTCTCGCGGTGATCTTCGGCGTGCTGATCTGGGGCGACGTGCTGACCTGGAAGCTCGTTCTGGGCGGCATCCTGACCCTCGCCGGGGTCGCGGTGATCACCCTGCGTTCCGCGCGTTCCGCGCGGCCGGCGTCCTGACAATGACGGACATCACCCGCCGGGCCTCGCCCAACCACGACGCGCGCCCGCCGGGCGGTCCGGTCGATATCCTGCTGGTGCATTACACGGGCATGGAGAGCGCCGAAGCCGCCCTCGACCGGCTCTGCGACCCGGCCGCCAAGGTCAGCGCGCATTATCTGATCGACGAGGCGGGCAGGATCTTCGCCCTGGTCGACGAGGCGCGGCGGGCCTGGCACGCGGGGGTTGCCTCGTGGGCCGGGGCTGCCGACATCAACGCCCGCTCGGTCGGCATCGAACTGGTCAACCCGGGCCACGAATTCGGCTACCGGCCGTTCCCGGAGGCGCAGATGCGGGCGCTCGACGGACTGGCGATCGCGATCGTCGCGCGCCATGGGATCCCGCCCCACCGGGTGATCGGTCATTCCGACGTGGCGCCCGAGCGGAAGCAGGATCCCGGCGAGCTGTTCGACTGGGCGAGGCTCGCGCGCCTTGGTCTCGGGCTCTGGCCGGCGCCGGATTTCGCGCCGTCGCCGCATGCCGAAGCGCTCGGCCCCGGGGCATCGGGGGCGGCGGTCGTCGACCTGCAACTGGCCCTCGGCGGCCTCGGCTATCGCGTCGAGGGGACCGGGCTCTACGACACCCCGACCGGGGCGGTCGTTACCGCCTTCCAGCGCCACTGGCGACAGTCCGGGGTGGACGGGATCGCCGATGGCGAGACCCGCTCGCTCATCCATCACCTCCTCGACAGGTTGCCTGACGGGCCGGCTTGACCGGGGGACGGGCGCGGCGTAAGTCAGTTCCGGGCCAGACGGCCGGATGGCCGCTGTCGGCGCGTGAGCGTCGGCAGAGGAAAGTCCGGGCTCCACGGAAATACGGTGCCGGGTAACGCCCGGCGGGGGCGACCCCAGGGAAAGTGCCACAGAAAGCAAACCGCCCGGCCGTCTTCGGATCGCCGGGCAAGGGTGAAAGGGTGCGGTAAGAGCGCACCGCGCGCCTGGCAACAGGGGCGGCATGGCAAACCCCACCGGGAGCAAAACCGAATAGGGGCGGCCGGCGGCGGGAGCGATCCCGGCCGCGGGTGCATTTCCGCACCGTCGCCCGGGTTGGTTGCAGGAGGCGGTCGGCGACGATCGTCCCAGATGAATGGCCATCCCCTGCTTGCAGGGACAGAACCCGGCTTACAGGCCGTCTGGTCCGCCCGCTCTTCCGTCCGCTTCGCTGGGCTGCTCCCCTCAATCGGGCAGGGTCTTGCCTCGCGCCCCTACGGTGCGACGCAGGGCTCCCTCGGCGCGAGCGCGATGTCGTCGGCCGCGTGATAGCGGACGATCACCCGGCGCGGCAGCGCCTGCCGGTTGTTGCGTCGGGTCTTGTAGAAGGGCACCAGCGGGTCGCGGTCGATATTGGGATCCTCCTCCAATATCGACGAGGTGACGAAATCGAGAAAGGTGGCATGCAGGGTCGTGCCGGCCGGCAGGGCGCGGGCGGCGGCGGATTCCCCGGCTGATTCCCACGTCATCCAGGCGGCAAGCGGATCGCCCTCGGCCTTGGTCTCGCCGCAGATCCGCGTCGGTTTGCCATAGGCCGCCTCGAGCGCGGCGACGATCTCCAGGTAGTCGCGAAGCGCCATGGCGCCCCGGCGCCGCTGCATCATCACCTGGCGCAGGCCGCCGCTCGCCTCGTCGATCTGCAGGATGACGTCGAAGCGCTGACCGGCAAGCGGCTGGTCGAGCAGGGCGAACGGCGCCCGCATCGGGCCATAGCGCCAGGGTGGGGAAAGTTCGCGCAGACGCTCGCCGAAGGCGGCCCGGACCGCGCCAGCCGGCATCCCCCAGTGGAGACGGTCGAGGGCGAGCCCCTCCAGGCCCGAGTCCGGGGGTGTCCCGGCCGCGATCGCCCGCGACGATGGGGGCGCAACCGATCCGAGGAGTGCCAGGACGACCGCAAGCAGGATGGCCGGGATCCCGAGGCGGGGGCGGCGACGGTTCGCGAACGGCGTCGCCGCGACGGCGCCCGACTTCGCCCCGGCGCCGAAATCGGCCGCCGCGAAAAAGAACATAATACGAACACACTGTTGTCCAAGTAATACCATGGCGACTGATTATGGCTGTTCTGCAAGGGGGATGGCGAGCTGCTTTCGGATGTTGGATTTACCTTCAATTTTAGCCATTTGGTGCCGCGGAAACCCAAGGATTTAGGGGTGGTTCCCATTGACTCCCCATGTCGTACCATGCTATCCCAAATGATCCCATCCGCAGCCCATGTCATGTCGGGCCGGACCGGAGGGTGGGGGCGTTCGTAGGGCTCAAGTCGGGACGGAAACGGTGTTTGTTTCCAATTTCACCAACAGGATCGACAAGAAGTGGCGGGTTTCCGTGCCCGCGCGCTATCGCGCGATTCTGTCCGAAGCCCAGGATTCGGTGATCTACGCCTATCCCCATCCGACCTCGCCCTCGATCGTCTGCTCAGGCATCGGCCCGATCCGCGAACTGCAGGCCTCGATCGGGAAGTTCAACCCGCTGTCGCAGGATTTCGACGACTTCGCCGACGCGCTGCTGTCGCAGATCGAGGAGATGTCCTGGGACAACGAGGGCCGCGTCGTGCTGCCGGAGAACCTGCGGATCCACGCCGGGCTTTCGGATTCATGCGTCTTTGCCGGCCGTGGCGATACCTTCCACATCTGGGAGCCGGCCGCCTTCCAGCGTCGCCTCGAGGAGGCCCGGCGCAACGCCCAGAGCCGCCGCGATCAGCTGTCGCGCATCACGCCGCCCGGCGGGAGCGGCGCATGACCGCCGGCGCTCGTCAGGCGCCTGGGCACGAGCCCGTCATGCTCGGGGAAGTGGTGACGGCGCTCGCGCCCCGCGATGGGGCCGTCTACGTCGACGCCACCTTCGGCGGCGGCGGCTACAGCCGCGCCATCCTGGAGGCGGCACGCTGTCGCGTGGTCGGTATCGATCGCGATCCGGCCGCCCGGCCGCGGGCCGAGGCGCTGGCAGCCGAGTTCGGCGACCGTCTCGAATTCGTCGAGGGCTGCTTCGGCGACATGGAGCGCTTGCTCGGCGCCCTCGGCATCGAGGCGATCGACGGGGTTGCCTTCGACTTCGGTGTCTCGTCCTTCCAGATCGACCAGGCGGAGCGGGGCTTCTCCTTCAGCAAGGATGGCCCGCTCGACATGCGCATGGGCGCCGACGGGCCGACCGCGGCCGACATCGTCAACGAGCTGTCCGAGGGCGAACTCGCCGACATCATCTACCGCTATGGCGAGGAACGCCGGTCGCGCGCCGTCGCGCGTGCCATCGTCGCGAGCCGGGCCGAGGCGCCGATCCGGACCACCAGGGCGCTCGCCGCGCTGGTCGCCCGCGTGGTCCGCAAGAGCGGCGACATCCACCCGGCGACGCGGACCTTCCAGTCGCTCCGCATCCACGTCAATGACGAGCTCGGCGAGATCGAGCGTGGCCTCGCCGCGGCCGAGCGGCTGCTCCGTCCGGGCGGCCGGCTTGTCGTCGTCGGCTTCCACAGCCTTGAGGACCGGATCGTCAAGCGGTTCCTGATCGCCCGCGCCGGGCTTGCGGGGCGGCCGTCCCGCCACCAGCCGGACTTGCCGCCGGCACAGGCGCCGAGCTTCGAGCTGCTGCATGGCGGCGTGACGAAGCCGGGGGCCGGCGAAACGGCGCGCAATCCGCGGGCCCGCTCGGCGCGCCTGCGCGCGGCGGTGCGGACAAGCGCCCCGTCATGGCCGCTGGAGGACGCGGCATGAGGGGGCTGGTTGTCTTCGCCACCGTCGTCGTCGTCGGCGCGGCCTATGGGCTTTACGAGCTGAAGTACGAGGTCGAGCATCTCGAGGACCGGCTTCGCAGCCTGAACGGCGGCATCGCCGACAGCCGCGACGCGATCGAGGTGCTGCGGGTCGAATGGAGCTATCTGAACCGCCCGGAATACCTGCAGGAACTGGCGACGCAATATCTCGACTACCAGCCGATCGCGGCGACCCAGGTGGCCGAGATCGATCGTTTGCCGTTCCGCCCGTTCGATCGTGACGAGAACGAGCTCGATTCCATCGACGGCGTCCCGGTGCCGCGCGACAAGCCGAGCCGGGCGCCGCTGATCGGCGGCGACCAGCCGGGCGCGGCGGCCCGCATGGTCGCCTACCATCTCGCGACGGGGGAGAGGCGCTGATGGTGTCGCTCGGCCGTTCTCCCGATCTGCAGGCCGGGTCCGCGATGGCCCTGCCGCCGCGCGGACGCAAGCGCCGGGGCTTCGGCTTCGGGCTCGATCCGAACCTGACGCTGCGCCTCGAAGGCGGCGCCAAGGCAACCCTGGAGCAGGGCCGCAACCGGGTTGTGGTGGCCGGCGTGCTGTTCGCCGTCTGCTTCTCGGTGATCGCGATCCGTCTGGTCGGCCTGACTCTGATGCAGGGCGAGGACGTCCGCAATTACGCGGCGATGCGCTCGGTCGCCGCCGAGCCGACCCGGAGCCGGGCGGCGATCTACGACCGCAACGGCAAGCTGCTGGCGGCCAATATCGCGAGCTGGTCGCTCTACGCGAACCCGCGCAAGATCGACGCCCCGAAGACGCTCGCCCGCTCGCTCAACCGGATCATGCCCGAACTCAGCCTCGCCGGGCTCGAGGCGGATCTGTCGAGCGACCGCAAGTTCATCTGGATCAAGCGCCACCTGACGCCGCGCCAGCGTTTCGAGGTCAACCGCCTGGGCGAGCCGGGACTGGAGTTCGAGCCGGAGGAGCGTCGCGTCTATCCGCAAGGGCGGCTGGTCTCGCATGTCGTCGGCTTCACCGACGTCGACAATCACGGCATCGCCGGGATCGAGCGGACCTTCGACGGCTCGCTGACTGGCGAGCGCGGCGGCGAACCGGTGACGCTCTCGCTCGATCTCCGCGTCCAGCACGCGCTCCGCGACGAGCTGCTGCGCGCGGTTTCCGACTTCCAGGCGGTCGGCGCCACCGGCGTCGTCATGGACGTGTTGAGCGGCGAAGTGCTGGCCATGGTCTCGCTGCCCGATTTCGACCCGAACAAGCCGCAGGACGATCCGAAGGACGCGCTGTTCAACCGCGCCACCGCCGGCGTCTACGAGATGGGCTCGACCTTCAAGACCTTCACCATCGCGATGGCCCTCGATCTCGGCGTCGTCGGGATGGAGAACGGCTACGACGCCTCGAAGCCGATCCGCGTCGGGCGCTTCCGGATCCGCGATTTCCACGCCAAGAACCGCTGGCTGTCGGTGCCCGAGATCTACATGTATTCCTCGAACATCGGCGCCGCGAAGATGGCCATCGATGTCGGCATCGATCGCCAGCAGGCCTTCATGGGCGCGATCGGGCTGCTCGACCGGCCGGCCCTCGAACTGCCCGAGGTGGCCGCGCCGATCCTGCCGCCGCGCTGGAAGACGACCGAGGCGATGACGATCTCCTTCGGGCACGGCCTCTCGGTCAGCCCGTTGCAGACCGCCTCGGCGGTCGCCGCGATGGTCAATGGCGGGGTCATGCTGCCGGCGACCCTGATCCGGCGCGACCCGGCCTCGCCGCTCAGCGGTCGCCGGGTGATCAGCCAGCGCACCTCCGAGAAGGTCCGCCGCCTGATGCGTCTCGTGGTCGACGAGGGCACCGGCGGCAAGGCGGCCGCGGTCGGCTACGTGGTCGGCGGCAAGACCGGCAGCGCCGAGAAGGCGGTCAACGGCCGCTACAAGCGCGACGCGCTGCTGACCTCGTTCATCGCCGCCTTCCCGATGAACAGCCCGCGCTACCTCGTTTTCGCCATGCTCGACGAACCGCAGGGCAACAAGTCGACGCACAATTACCGCACCGCCGGCTGGACCGCGGCACCGATCGTCGGGCGCACGGTGGCGCGCATCGCGCCGATCCTCGGCGTCGAACCGGCGGACGAGGAATCGCCGGAAATCCGCAACGCGCTGCTCGTGAAGATCAAGACCAGGGAGGGCCGGGATGCGGCTTTCTGACTTGGTCAACGGTGACGCCCTCGGACCTGTCGCCGACCGCGAGATCGCCGGGCTTTCCGCCGACAGCCGCGAGATCCGGCCGGGCTACCTGTTCGCCGCGCTTGCCGGCTCGCGCGCCGACGGCGCCAGCTATATCGCCGACGCGGTGCGCCACGGCGCCGTCGCCGTGCTGACCGCGCCGCAGGTGTCGGCCGAGTTCGACGCGGTCGCCCGCCTGACCGACGAGAATCCGCGCCGTCGCTTCGCGCTGATGGCGGCCCGTTTCTATCGCGAGCAGCCCGGCACCATCGCCGCCGTGACCGGCACCAACGGCAAGACCTCGGTGGCCAATTTCACCCGCCAGATCTGGGACCGGCTGGGCTGGCGCGCGGCCAGCCTCGGCACCCTCGGCGTGCTTGGCCCGGACGGCGAGCGGCCGCTCCGCCACACCACGCCCGACCCGGTCGAGGTGCACCAGATTCTCGCCGGACTGGCGCGCGACAAGGTCAGCCATCTGGCCCTCGAGGCGTCGAGCCACGGTCTCGACCAGTGCCGGCTCGACGGGGTCAGGGTGTCGGCCGCCGCCTTCACCAACCTGACGCGCGACCATTTCGACTATCACCCGACCGCGCAGGATTACCTGAACGCCAAGCTCCGCCTCGTCAACGCGGTCATGGCGCCGGGCGGCGCGGTCGTGCTGAACGCCGACAGCGACGCCTTCGAGGCATTTCGCGACGCCGCTCTGGCGCGTCGCCACCGCATTCTCACCTACGGCCGCCGGGGCAAGGATATCCGCCTCGTCTCGGTCGAGGCAGAGAGCAATGGACAGGCTCTCCGGTTCGAGTTGATGGGTCGTGTCCATGACGTGTTCCTCCCGCTCGTCGGTGCATTTCAGGCCCAGAATGTGTTGTGTTCCCTTGGCTTGGTAGTGGCCTGCAATGCCGACGAGTTTTCCGCGGTAGCGGCACTTTCGGGGCTCCGGGGCGTACCGGGGCGTGTTGCGTTGGTTGCCCGGCATGGCAACGGAGCCCCGGTCTTTGTCGACTACGCGCATACGCCAGACGCGCTCGCCAACGTGCTCCAGGCGCTCCGGCCCCATTGCCGGGGTCGGCTGGTCGCGATCTTCGGCTGCGGCGGCGACCGCGACCCGGGCAAGCGCCCGGAAATGGGACGCGCCGTGGCCGAGCATGCCGATATCGCGATTCTCACCGACGACAATCCGCGCGGCGAGGACCCGGCAGCGATCCGCAAGGCGGCCATGGCCGGCTGTCCGCAGGCGATCGAGATCGGCGACCGTGCCGAGGCGATCAGGGCCGGCATCGGGATGCTGGAGGCGGACGACCTGCTGGTGATCGCCGGCAAGGGCCACGAGCAGGGCCAGGTCGTCGGCGACAAGGTTCTGCCCTTCGACGATTCGAGTGTCGCGCGCCAGGTCGCGCAGGCCCTCGGCGGGAGCGCGAAATGACCGCCCCGGCACTCTGGCGGGCCGGCGACGCCGTGGTCGCGTCCTCCGGCACGGCGACCGCCGACTGGGCGGCGACCGGCGTCTCGATCGATAGCCGCACGCTGGCGCCCGGCGACCTGTTCGTCGCCCTCGACGGGCCGAGCCGTGACGGCCACCAGTTCGTCGCCGACGCGTTGCGCCGTGGCGCTGCCGCCGCGATGGTGACCCGTCGCCCGGAAGGTGTCGCGGATGACGCGCCGCTGCTGATCGTCGAGGATACGCTGGCCGCGCTTGAGGCGCTCGGGACCGCGCGCCGCCGCGCGGTCGACGCCCGCGTCGCCGCCGTGACCGGCAGCGTCGGCAAGACCGGCAGCAAGGAGGCGCTGCGCAAGATCTTCGCCGACCAGGGCCGCTGCCATGCCAGCGAGGCGAGCTACAACAACCAGTGGGGCGTGCCGCTCAGCCTTGCGCGGATGCCGCAGGACAGCGAGTTCGCGATCTTCGAGCTCGGCATGAACCACGCGGGCGAGCTTGGCCCGCTGTCCCGGATGGTCCGGCCCCATGTCGCCCTGATCACCACGATCGCGCCGGTGCACCTGGAATTCTTCGCCAGCGAGCGGGCCATCGCCGCCGCCAAGGCGGAGATCTTCGAGGGCATCGAGCCCGGCGGCACGGTCGTGCTCAACCACGACAACTCGCACTTCCACTTCCTCGCCGACGCGGCCAGGGCCGCCGGCATCGGCCATGTCGTCTCGTTCGGCAGCCATCCGGAATCCGATGTCCTGCTCAAGGCGAGCAACCTGTTCGCCGGCTTCAGCTGCGTGCATGCCAGCGTCAACGGCCAGGCGGTGGCCTATCGCGTCGGCCTGCCGGGCCAGCACTGGGTCGAGAACTCGCTCGGTGTGCTCGGTGTCGTCGCGGCCATGGGCGGCGATCTCGCCCGCGCCGCGCTCAGCCTCGGCCAGCTCGCCCCGATCAAGGGCCGCGGCCGCCGTCACCGGGTGATCATCGCGGGCGGCGGTTTCGAGGTCATCGACGAGAGCTACAACGCCAATCCCGCCTCGATGCGGGCGGCGATCGCGGTGCTCGGCCAATCGGAGGTGAAGTCCGGCGGCCGCCGTGTCGCGGTGCTGGGCGACATGCTGGAACTCGGCGCCAATGCCGGACGGCTCCACGCCGAGCTCGCGCCGGCGCTGCTCGAGGCCGGCGTCGACCAGGTCTTTCTCTGCGGCGCCAACATGGCCGCGCTCGCCAGCGCGCTGCCGCCGGAGAGGCTGGCCGCCCATGAAGGCGACGCCGCGAAGCTTCGCGACCGCGTGCTGCACGGCGTTCATTCCGGCGACGTGGTGCTGATCAAGGGATCGCTCGGCAGCCGCATGGCGCCGATCGTCGAAGCGCTGCTGCACCTCGGGCATGCCCCCGAGATGCGGGCGAACGGGTAGGGGCGGCCGATGCTGTACAATTTCGTCACCCCCTTCGCGGACGATTTCGGGGTCCTCAACCTGTTCCGCTACATCACCTTCCGGACCGGCGGCGCGACCATCACCTCGCTCCTTGTCTGCTTCCTGTTCGGCCAGCGGATCATCGACTGGCTGCGCAGCAAGCAGCATGCCGGCCAGCCGATCCGCGACGACGGGCCAAGCTCGCACCTGATCGCCAAGCAGGGCACGCCGACCATGGGCGGCTTCCTGATCCTGCTCGGCGTCGGCTCCGGCAGCCTGCTCTGGTGCGACCTCTCCAATCCCTACGTCTGGGCCGTGCTGATGGTCACCGCCGGGTTCGGCGCGATCGGTTTCGCCGACGACTACCTGAAGGTGAGCCGCCACAATGTCCGCGGCGTGCCGGGCCGGATCAAGCTCATCGCCGAGGCCGCCATCGCCCTCGCGGCGACCGCCTGGATCATGTATTTCATGCCCGCGCCGCTCTCGTCTGGGCTCGCCATCCCGTTCCTGAAGACGGTGCTGATCAACTTCGGCTGGTTCTTCCTGATCGTCGGCGTCTTCGTGCTGGTCGGCGCCTCGAACGCGGTCAACCTGACCGACGGGCTGGACGGCCTGGCGATCGTGCCGGTGATGATCGCGGCCGCCTCGTTCGCGCTGATCGCCTACCTGGTCGGCAACGCGGTCTTCTCGAACTACCTGCAGATCCACTATGTTCCCGGCGCCGGCGAGCTTGCCGTGCTGTGCGGCGCGCTGGTCGGCGCCGGGCTCGGCTTCCTCTGGTTCAACGCCCCGCCGGCGATGGTCTTCATGGGCGACACCGGCTCGCTGTCGCTCGGCGGCACGCTCGGCGCCATCAGCATCGTCACCAAGCACGAGCTGGTGCTGGCGATCATCGGCGGCCTGTTCGTGCTGGAGACGGTCTCGGTGATCGTCCAGGTCGCCTCGTTCAAGATGACCGGCCGCCGGGTCTTCCGGATGGCGCCGCTGCATCATCATTTCGAGCAGAAGGGATGGGCGGAATCGACCGTCGTCATCCGCTTCTGGATCATCGCGGTAATCCTGGCGCTGGCCGGGCTTGCCACCCTGAAGCTGCGGTAGCGCCGATGATCGTGATCGACAGCTATCGCAACAGGGACGTTGCCGTGTTCGGGCTCGGCAAGAGCGGTCTTTCGACCGCCGCCGCGCTTGCCGCGGGCGGGGCCCGGCCCGTGCTCTGGGACGACGACGAGGGTCGCTGCGCCGCCGCCGCCGCCGCCGGATACCGGCTCGCCGACCCGGCCGGCGCCGACTGGCCGACCGACGGACCGCTGGTCCTGAGCCCCGGCGTGCCGCTGCACGGTCCGACGCCGCACCCGGTGGTCGACCGGGCCCGGGCCGCGGGCCAGGAGATCATCGGCGACGTCGAGCTCTTCCTGCGCCAGGACCTGCCGGCCCGGCGCGTCGGCATCACCGGCACCAACGGCAAGTCGACGACGACCGCGCTGCTCGGCCATATCCTGGCGGAGGCCGGTTACAGCGTCGCGGTCGGTGGCAATCTCGGCGATCCGGTGCTCTCGCTCGATCCGCTCGACGGTGCCGGCATCCATGTGCTCGAACTGTCGAGCTACCAGCTCGACCTGGCGCCGTCCTGGTCGGGCGACGTCTCGGTGCTGCTCAACATCAGCCCCGACCATCTCGACCGCCATGGCGGGATGGCCGGCTACCTCGCGGCCAAGCGCAAGATCTTCGCCCGCCAGTCCGGAAACCAGGTCGCCGTGGTCGGTGTCGATGACCGGACCACGGACGGGATCCGCCGCGATCTCGAACGCCGGGCCAGCGGGCCGGTGGTGCCGATCGGCGTCGGCCGGCGGCTCGACGGCGGCGTCTACGTGGTCGACGGGATGCTGTTCGACGGACGCGGCCAGAGCGCCGAATGGATGGCCGAGCTGAAGGACGCCCGTGCCCTGCCGGGACGCCACAACTGGCAGAACGCCGCCGCCGCGGCCGCCGCGGCGCTCTCGCTCGGGCTCGAGCATGGCGCCGTCGCCGACGGCATCCTGAGCTATCCCGGCCTTGCCCATCGGCAGGAAATCGTCGGGCGCTGCGAGGGCATCCGTTTCGTCAACGATTCCAAGGCGACCAATGTCGACGCCGCGACCCGGGCGCTGGCCAGCTACGGGACGATCTACTGGATCGCCGGCGGCCGCGCCAAGGGCGAGAGCCTGGATCCGCTGTCGCCCTATTTCGACCGCATCCGCGGCGCCTGGCTGATCGGCGAGGCGGCGGAGGATTTCGCCGGCTTCCTCGGCCGCCGGGTCCGGACCGAGATTTCCGGCACGCTGGCCCGCGCGGTCGAGGCTGCGTGGCGCGCGGCGCGGGCGGATGGCGAGCCGGATGCGGTCGTGCTGCTGTCGCCGGCCTGTGCCTCGTTCGACCAGTTCGCCAATTTCGAGGCCCGCGGCGAGGCCTTCCGGGCAGCCGTCGCGGCGCTGCCGGAAGCCTGTGAGACGGAGGCCGGCCGATGAGCGCGATCAGCCGCGTCGACCGTTCGATCGTCGGCCACTGGTGGTGGACCGTCGACCGCTGGACCCTGCTCTGCATTCTCGCGCTGGTGCTGTTCGGCGCCCTGATGACGCTTGCCGCGAGCCCCGGCGTGGCCGACCGGATCGGCCTCGACAGCTTCCATTTCGTGCGCCGCCAGCTCGCCTATCTGCCGTTCGCGGTGGCGCTGATGATCGCCGTCTCGCTGCTCTCGCCGCTCTGGGTCCGCCGGGTTGCCTGCCTCGTGTTCCTGGGCGCGCTGACGCTGACCGCGCTCACCCTGGTGATCGGCGCCGAGGTCAAGGGCGCCCAGCGCTGGATCTGGCTCGGCGGCTTCACCCTGCAGCCGAGCGAGTTCCTGAAGCCCGCCTTCGCGGTCGTCGCCGCCTGGATGTTCGCCGAACAGCGCCGCGACGGCGGCCTGCCCGGCAACGCGATCTGCATGGCCCTGTTCGCGGTCGTGCTGTCGCTGCTGCTGTTGCAGCCGGACGTCGGCATGGCGCTGGTCATCTCGGTGGTCTGGTTCGGCCAGTTCTTCATCGCCGGCCTGCCGCTGATCTGGGTCGTCGGCCTCGCGATCATGGGGATCGGGCTCGCGGTCGGCGCCTATGCCTTCTATCCCCACGTGACCAGCCGGGTCGACCGGTTCCTCGATCCGACCGGCGGCGACAACTACCAGATCGACCGCGCGATGGAGGCCTTCCATGCCGGCGGCCTGTTCGGGCGCGGGCCCGGCGAGGGTGCCGTGAAGGCGGTCCTGCCGGACGCCCACACGGACTTCATCTTTGCCGTCGTCGCCGAGGAATACGGTCTCTTCATCTGCCTGCTGGTGGTCGCGATCTTCGCCTTCATCGTGCTGCGCGGTTTCCTCCGTCTGCTCGAGTGCAAGAACTTCTTCGTGATGCTCGCGAGCGTCGGACTGCTCACCCAGTTCGGCCTGCAGGCGATCATCAACATCGGCGTCAACCTGCGGCTCATGCCCGCCAAGGGCATGACCTTGCCGTTCATTTCCTACGGCGGCTCCTCGCTGCTGGCGCTTGCCTTCTGCATGGGCATGGTGCTGGCGTTCGGCCGCCGCCGTCCGGGCCTGGGAGCGGAATTATGAGCGAAATCGGGCGGACCATCCTGCTCGCCGCCGGTGGCACCGGCGGCCACGTCCTGCCGGCACAGTCGCTTGCCGTCGAACTGCAGTCGCGCGGCTGGCAGGTGGCGCTTGCCACCGATGCGCGCGGCGAACGCTACGAGGCGCTGTTCCCGGGCGTCACCGTCCACCGTCTGCCGGCCGGCACCTTCTCGTCCCCCGGGCTCGGGGCGAAGCTGCGGGCGGGCCTCGCGATCGTGAACGGCTACCGGCTCGCCCGCCGCCTGATCCGCCGCCTCGATCCGGTCGCGGTGGTCGGTTTCGGCGGTTACCCGTCGCTGCCGACGATGCTGGCGGCGACGCGCGGCAGCCGGCCGACGGTGCTGCACGAACAGAATGCCGTGCTCGGCCGCGTCAACCGCCTGCTGGCGCCGCGCGCGACCCGGATCGCGACGGGCTTCGAGACCATCGAGGGCGTGCGCCCGGACGATCTGGCCAAGGTCGTGCTGGTCGGCAACCCGGTGCGCCAGGCGATCGCCGCGGTTCGCGCGCTGCCCTATACCGCGCCGGGCGACGGCGGCGCGCTCCGCCTGCTCGTGCTCGGCGGCAGCCAGGGCGCGACGGTCTTCTCGGAAATCGTGCCGGAGGCGCTCGGCCGCCTGCCACAGGCGATGCGGCGGCGTATCCGGATCACCCAGCAATGCCGGGCCGAGGACCTCGA
Organism: Oceanibacterium hippocampi; assembly: GCF_900172325.1. Taxonomy (GTDB): domain Bacteria; phylum Pseudomonadota; class Alphaproteobacteria; order Sneathiellales; family Sneathiellaceae; genus Oceanibacterium; species Oceanibacterium hippocampi. The sequence continues at coordinate 1,601,011 of NZ_FWFR01000001.1, forward strand.
GGCGGTCCGCCAGCGCTATCGCGATCTCGGGATCACGGCGGACCTGGCGAGCTTCGTCAGCGACGTGCCGGCGCTGCTCGGCTCCTGCCACCTCGCGATCACCCGGGCCGGCGCCTCGACGGTTTCGGAACTGGCGGTCGCCGGCCGGCCGTCGATCCTGGTGCCCTATCCGCATGCCACCGACGACCACCAGAGCGCCAATGCCCGCGCGCTCGTCGCGGCCGGCGGCGCCTGGGTGATGCCACAGGACAAGTTCACCATCGATTCCTGCCGCCAGACCCTCGAGGCCCTGCTCAGCGACCCGGAATCGCTGCAGGAGATGGCCGATGGCGCCCGCTCCGCCGGCCGCCCGGAGGCCGCCCGCGATCTGGCCGACCTGGTCGAGAAACTGCTGCCGGAGCAATCCCGGCTCGGCCGCCAGAGCACCGTGACCCGGACGATGGTGGCCGCATGAGAGCGCTTCCCCTCGATATCGGGCTCATCCACTTCGTCGGCATCGGCGGCATCGGCATGTCGGGCATCGCCGAGGTCATGCACAATCTGGGCTACCAGGTGCAGGGTTCGGACATGGCCGCGAATGCCAACGTACAGCGGCTCCGGACGCTCGGCGTCAGGGTCTTCGAGGGGCATGCCGCGGAGCAGGTCGGCGAGGCCAAGGTGGTGGTCGTCTCGACCGCGGTGAAGCGCGACAATCCGGAAGTTCGCGCCGCCCGCGAGCGCCATGTCCCGGTCGTCCGCCGGGCCGAGATGCTGGCCGAACTGATGCGCCTGAAATGGTCGATCGCCGTCGGCGGCACGCATGGCAAGACGACCACGACCTCGCTGATGGCGGCCCTGCTCGACCGCGCCGAATTCGATCCGACCGTGATCAACGGCGGCATCATCAATGCCTATGGCACCAATGCCCGGCTCGGCGAGGGCGAATGGATGGTGGTCGAGGCCGACGAATCCGACGGCAGCTTCACCAAGCTGCCGGCGACGATCGCGGTCGTCACCAACATCGACCCGGAGCATCTCGACTTCTACGGCGACTTCGACAAGGTGCGCGACGCCTTCCGCGCCTTCGTCGAGAATATTCCCTTCTACGGCTTCGCCGCGCTCTGCCTCGATCATCCGGAAGTGCAGGCGCTGATGGGCCGGATTTCCGACCGCCGCCTGCTCGCCTACGGCTTCTCGCCGCAGGCCGACGTGCGCGGCGTCGATGTCGACTTCGCCGAGGGCCGTTCGCGCTTCGCCGCCGAGATCGGCGACCGCCTGCCCGGCGGGCCGCGCCGGATCGAAGGCCTCGGCCTGCCGATGCCCGGCCGGCACAATGTCCTGAACGCGCTCGCCGTGGTCGCCGTCGGCGTCGAGATGGGCTTCACCGACGAGGTGATCCGGGGCGCGCTGGCCGGCTTCGAGGGCGTGAAGCGCCGCTTCACCCGGACCGGGATCGTCAACGGCGTCACCATCATCGACGACTACGGCCACCATCCGGTCGAGATCGCGGCCGTGCTGAAGGCCGCGCGCCAGGCCTACGAGGGGCGGGTGATCGCCGTCGTCCAGCCGCACCGCTACAGCCGGTTGCGCGACCTGTTCGAGGATTTCTGCAGCTGCTTCAATGACGCCGACTCGGTCGTCGTCACCGATGTCTACGCCGCCGGCGAGGCGCCGCTCGAAGGGGTCGACCGGCAGGCGCTGATTGACGGCCTTCGCGCCCATGGCCATCGCCGGGTCCGCGGCCTCGACGGTCCGGCCGCGCTGGCCGGGGTCGTCGCCGAGGAAGCCGAAGCGGGCGATGTCGTGGTCTGCCTCGGCGCCGGCTCGATCTCGGCATGGGCCAATGCGCTGCCCGAGGACCTCACCCGGCTGACCGCGAAAGAGGCGTCCGCATGATGGCCCTCGAACGGAACAGCGGACTGATCGACCGGCTGCCGGCGGTGCGCGGCAGCTACCGGGCCGATGTGCCGCTTGCAAAATTCACCTGGTTCCGCGTCGGCGGCCCGGCCGAGGTCCAGTTCAAGCCGGCCGATGCCGACGATCTCGCCGCCTTCCTCGCCGGACGCCCGGCCGACGTGCCGGTGACCGTGATCGGCGTCGGCACCAACATGCTGATCCGCGACGGTGGCATTCGGGGTGTCGTCGTCCGCCTCGGGCCGGCCTTCGCCGAGATCGCGATCGCCGACGGCGAGATCGTCGCCGGCGCCGCGGCCCAGGATCTGACCGTCGCCCGCAGCGCCGCCCGGGCAGGCGTGGCAGGGCTCGAATTCCTGAGCGGCATTCCGGGCGTGATCGGCGGCGCGCTGCGCATGAACGCTGGCGCCTACGGCCGCGAGATCAGCGACGTGCTGGTCTCCGCCAGCGCCCTCGACGGGCAGGGCGGGCGGCACGAACTCGCCGCCGACGAGCTCGGCCTTACTTACCGCCACAGCAGTGTGCCGGGCGACTGGATCTTCATCTCGGCCCGGTTGCGCGGCGGGAGCGACAGCCCGGCCGCGATCGAGGCCCGCATGGCCGAGATCCAGGCGAAGCGCGAGGCCAGCCAACCGATCCGCGCGCGTACCGGCGGCTCGACCTTCGCCAATCCGCCGGGTCGCAAGGCCTGGGAGCTGATCGACGGGGCCGGCTGTCGCGGCTTGCGCCGTGGCGGCGCGATGGTGTCGGAGCAGCACACCAATTTCCTGATCAACACCGGCACGGCGACCGCCGCCGACCTCGAGGGGCTGGGCGAGGAAGTTCGCCGCCGGGTCTTCGAGAAATACGCGGTCGAGCTTCGCTGGGAGATCGAGCGGGTCGGCGAATTCGCCGACAAGCCGGGGAGGACGGTCGCATGAAGCATGTCGCGGTGCTCATGGGCGGCTGGTCGACCGAACGCGAGGTCTCGCTGGTGAGCGGGCACGCCTGTGTCGCGGCGCTGACGGAAGCCGGCTACCGGGTCACCCCGGTCGACGTCGACCGCAACGTAAGCAGCCATCTGCAGGCACTTGCCCCGGATGTCTGCTTCAACGCGCTGCATGGACGGTTCGGCGAGGACGGGACGATCCAGGGCCTGCTGGAGATCATGGGCATCCCCTACACCCATTCCGGTGTGATGGCCTCGGCGCTGGCGATGAACAAGCCGGTCGCGAAGACGCTGTTCGCCGCGGCGGGGCTCCGCTGCGCCGAGGGCGAGGTCACCACGCGCAAGGCGCTGGCCGCCGGCCGGACGCCCGACGTGCCCTATGTCATCAAGCCGCTCAACGAGGGATCGAGCGTCGGCGTCAGCCTCGTCTTCGAGGGCGACAACCAGAGTTTCTCCGATGCCGACTGGCCCTTCGGCGAGGAGGTGCTGGTCGAGCGCTACATTCCCGGCCGGGAAATCCAGGTCGCGGTGATGGGCGACGAGGCGCTCGGCGCCGTCGAGATCCGCCCGCTCGGCCGCTTCTACGACTACGAGGCGAAATATACCGGCGGCAAGGCCGAGCATCTGATGCCGGCGCCGCTCGACGAGACGGACTATGCCGAGGCGCTCGACATCGCGCTCCGCGCGCACAGGGCGCTGCACTGCCGGGGCGTGAGCCGCGCCGACCTGCGCTTCGACGATACCGGCGGGGCGGGCGAGCGCGGCTTCTACCTGCTGGAAATCAACACCCAGCCCGGCATGACGCCGCTCAGCCTGGTGCCGGAAATCGCCGCCGCGCGCGGCATCGACTTCAAGACGCTGGTCGCATGGATGGTGGAGGACGCGGGATGCGATCGCTGATGGCGATGATCACCGGCCGGTCGGCAACCGGTCGCGGAACCCGGGGCAAGACGTCGGCCGGGAGCGGAACCCGGGCCGGGCGCAAGCCCAAGACCCGGGCCGTGCCGGTGCGCGCCGAACCGAAACTCCGGGTCGCGAAGCCGGCCGCGCCGAACGCGCCGCGCAAGGTGCCGACGGCGACGAAGCGCGACAACCGGCGCACGCCGACCCGGCGCGGCAGCGGCAAGCGCCCGGCGCCGCGCTGGCTGGCGCCGACGCTCGTCGCGGCCTCCGTGCTGGTCGTCGCGGGCGGGGTGGCCGGTGGCGGCTACCTGCTCTACCAGGGCGGCTATGTCGACCGCATGGGCGCGGCCGCCAACGACACGCTGCGGGCCGGCATGATGCGGGCCGGGCTGGTGCTGCGCGACGTCACGGTGGAAGGCCGGCGGCGGACCGATGCCGACGACATCCTGCGCGCCGTCGGCGTCGCCCGGGGCGATCCGATCTTCGACATCGACCCGTACGAGATCCGCCAGCGCATCGAGCGGCTCGGCTGGGTCCGCTCGGCGAGCGTCGAGCGCCGGCTGCCCGACAGCGTGCATATCCGCCTGGAGGAACGGCGGCCGTTCGCCCGCTGGCAGCACGAGGGCCAGACGGTGCTGATCAGCCGCGACGGCAGCGTGATCGTGAAGTCCGATCCGGCCGAGTTCCGTTTCCTGCCACGGGTCGTCGGCGGCGGCGCCGAGGCGGTCGCGGCGAAGCTGTTCGACCAGCTTGCCGAGAAGCCGGAGCTGTTCGCCCGGGTCCGCAACGCGATCCGTGTCCGCGACCGGCGCTGGGACCTGCAACTCGACAACGGGATCATCGTCAAGCTGCCCGAGGACGGCATGAAGGAGGCCTGGTTGCGCCTCGCGCTTCTCGAGGCCGACGACGCGATTCTCGCCCGCGACCTGCTCGCCATCGATCTCAGGGTGCCCGGGCGGGTCTTCGTCCGGCTGACGCCCGATGCGGCGGCGGTGCGGCGCCAACCGGGGAAAGACACGTAGTGAGCAGTGCAGATGCAACACGAACAGCCAGGGGGAAAGGCCGTAACATGGTCGCTGTAGGTCGAAACGGGCCGCTTGCGGCGCTTGATATCGGAACGACGAAGGTATGCTGCTTCGTCGCGCGCCAGGATGCCGGCGCGTTGCGCGTTACCGGGATCGGGCATCAGGTGTCGCATGGCCTCAGGGCCGGTGCGATCACCGACATGGAGGCGGCCGAGGAATCGATCCGTGCGGCCGTCGATGCCGCCGAGCGCATGGCCGGGGAAACGATCCGCGAGGTCGTCGTCAGCCTGTCCGGCGGCCAGCCGGTCTCGCACACCGTCGGTGTCGAGGTCGCGATCGCCGGGCACGAGGTCGGCGACAGCGACCTGCGCCGGGTCATGGACCAGGCCCGCGCGCGGCAGGAGCCGGGCGACCGCGAGGTCATCCACGCCCTTCCGGTCGGCTATACCATCGACGGCAGCCGCGGCATCCGCGATCCGCGCGGCATGTACGGCGAGCGTCTCGGCGTGAACATGCACGTTGTGACGGCGCAGACCGGCGCCCTCCGGAACCTGGCGATCTGCATCGAGCGCTGCCACCTGCAGGTCGCCGACATCGCTGTCGCGCCGTACGTCTCGGGCCTCGCCTGCCTGGTCGAGGACGAGATGGATCTCGGCGTCACGGTGATCGAGATGGGCGGCGGCACGACCTCGCTCGCGATCTTCTACGACGGCGCCGTGGTCCATACCGACGTGATCCCGATCGGCGGCACGCATGTCACCAGCGACATCGCCCGGGGCCTCGCGACCACGACCGCCCATGCCGAGCGGCTGAAGACGCTCTACGGCAGCGCCATTCCGAGCCCGTCGGACGAGAAGGAACTGGTCGACGTGCCGCTGATCGGCGAGCAGGACGACGACGTCGCCAATCATGTGCCGCGCTCGATGCTGGTCGGGATCGTCAAGCCGAGGATCGAGGAGACGCTGGAACTCGTTCGCGACCGGCTGATCACCTCGGGCCTGGAGAAGGCGGCCGGGCGCCGGGTCGTGCTGACCGGCGGCGCCAGCCAGCTTGCCGGCGTGCGCGAGCTCGCCGCCCGCATGCTCGACAAGCAGGTCCGGCTCGGCAAGCCGATCCGCATCAAGGGCCTGGCCGACGCCACCGGCGGCCCGGCCTTCGCGGCCTGTGCCGGGCTGCTGTCCTACGCAACCATGGAACAGCGTGACGCGACGCCACGCCGTCTTCGCGACGAAAGCGCCGCAACGGGAACCTTCGGCCGGCTGGGACGCTGGCTGAAGCAGAACTTCTGAGACGATGACCACTAGACGCAACCGCATTGACCCTTGTGACCTGAGCGACCGGGAGGTTTGGAAATGGGACTGAACTTGAGCGCACCGACTGATACCGAGCTGAAGCCGAAGATCGTTGTCTTCGGGGTTGGCGGAGCCGGCGGAAACGCCATCAACAACATGATCGAGTCCGAGCTTCAGGGGGTCGAGTTCGTCGCCGCGAACACCGACGCCCAGGCACTCGCCCAGTCCCGTGCGGCCCGCCGCATCCAGCTCGGCGCGGCACTGACCCAGGGTCTCGGCGCCGGTTCCAAGCCCGAGGTCGGCTGCAAGGCGGCCGAGGAGACGATCGAGGAGATCGTCCAGGAGCTCGAAGGCTGTCACATGTGCTTCATCACCGCCGGCATGGGCGGCGGGACCGGCACGGGCGCGGCCCCCGTGGTCGCCGAGGCGGCCCGCCAGCTCGGCATCCTTACCGTCGGCGTGGTCACCAAGCCGTTCCAGTTCGAGGGATCGCACCGCTCGCGCCTCGCCGAGGAGGGGATCCGCGAACTGCAGCATTATGTCGACACGCTCATTGTCATTCCGAACCAGAACCTGTTCCGTCTCGCCAACGAGAAGACGACCTTCGCCGATGCCTTCCGCATGGCGGACAACGTGCTCCACTCGGGCGTTCGCGGGGTCACCGACCTGATGGTCATGCCGGGCCTGATCAATCTCGACTTCGCCGACGTCAACACGGTGATGAGCGAGATGGGCAAGGCGATGATGGGGACGGGCGAGGCCGAGGGCGAGACCCGGGCGATCGACGCGGCCGAGGCGGCGATCTCCAACCCGCTGCTCGACGATGTCTCGATGAAGGGCGCCCGCGGCGTGCTCATCAACATCACCGGCGGTCTCGACCTCACCCTCTACGAGGTCGACGAGGCGGCGAACCGGATCCGTTCGGAAGTCGACCCAGAAGCCAACATCATCGTCGGTTCGACCTTCGACGAGAGCATGGAAGGCAAGATGCGGGTTTCGGTCGTCGCCACCGGCATCGAGAGCGAGGCCAACTGCCAGCCGCGGCCGGTCAACGTGACGCCGCTCCGTCGTCCGGGCGAACGCCCGGCGATCGAACGGCCGACCGGCGAAGCCTCCTCCGCGCCGCGCACCCCCGAAGCCCAGCCGGTGACGGCCCAGGCGTCGGTCGAGGCAGCCGAGCTCCCGTTCGGCCAGGCCCAGCCGGCAATGGCCTCGGCCGGCGAAGCCGCCGCCGCGCCGCGCGCCTCGCTGGCCCGCGATTCCGGCCAGATGTCCGACCCGGCGCCTCAGATCGGCAACCTCGCCCTGTCGCGGGATGTCGAGCCGAATGCCCGTCGCGAGGACAGCTTCATCGCGCCGCGCCCGAGCCAGCCGAAGCAGGGCCCGACGCTGCGCAGCGGCGAGCGGCCGACCGAGGTCGGACCGACCGAGAAGCCGAAAAGGAAGTCGAGCTTCTTCGAGCGGATGACCAGCGTCGCCCGTGGCCACAAGGAGGACCAGGGGGAAGCGGCGTCGAAGCCGAACCCGATGTCGCGCCTGGCCCAGCCGGTCGAACGCGCCGCGCCCGCCGCGCCGGAACATGACCCGGCCGACGATCTGCTCGACCAGGCGCCGGTCGCCCGCGAGCCGCGCAAGGCGGCCGTCCAGCCCGGCCGGGACAAGATCGTCCAGAAGCAGTTCGAGGAAGACCTGCTCGACATCCCGGCCTTCCTCCGTCGGCAGGCGAATTGACAGTGGTGGAAGCCGGGGCGCGAGCCCCGGCTTCCGAATTCGCGCCCCGGGCTAGCGCGCGCGGTTGACCGCCGGCCCGGCAGTCCGCCATCCGATCCCGGCCGGAAATTGCGTTTTCCAAATTGGTAATATGGCGTTACAAAAGGTGAGTTGATCAGGGGGGCAGGCTTCGTTAGTGAATGGCGATGGAATGGCCGTGGATTCTTGGGCGACGGCCGAATTCCTGAAGTCGACGTCGTCGGCGAAGCGCCGGGCGAGAAATCGAGATCCCGATCCGGGCTGCATCCGGCAACGCCCGTCGCACCTTTGATACAAGTCTGTGGGGCAAGAACTGTTGTTCAAGCAAAAGACCATCAAGAACGAAGTCGCTTGCTCCGGAATCGGCCTGCATTGTGGCCGTGAAGTCTCTGTTCTTTTCCGCCCGGCACCGGAGAATTCCGGGATCCGCTTCGTCCGTTCCGACCTGCGCCGGAATGGCGCGGCGACGGATGACTGCATGATCGAGGCGCGCTATACCGCCGTCGCCGATACCATGCTCTGCACCACCCTCGGCAATCCGGGCGGTGCGAAGGTGGCGACCGTCGAGCATCTGCTGGCCGCCCTGTCCGGCCTCGGAATCGACAATCTCGTGATCGAGCTTGACGGCCCGGAAGTGCCGGCCGTGGACGGCTCATCGGCGCCGTTCGTCGCGCTTCTCGAAGGCATCGGGCTCGTCCGCCAGGACGCGGTGCGGCGCTACATCCGGATCGAGCGCGCCCTCCGCGTCGAGGATGGCGAACGCTTCGTCGCCGTCGAGCCGGCGGACGGGTTCGAGATCGGCTTCCGCATCCGCTTCCGCAATCCGCACATCGGCGAGCAGTCCTGCCGCTTCGAACTGAGCGACGGGGTCTTCCAGCGCGAACTCGCGGGTGCCCGCACCTTCGGCCTGTTCGAGGATGTCTCGCGCATGAAGGCGATGGGACTGGCCCAGGGCGGTTCGCTCGACAACGCCGTTGTCGTCGGCGACGACGGCGTGATGAACGAGGACGGGCTCCGCTTCGGCAACGAGTTCGTCCGCCACAAGGCGCTCGACGCGATCGGCGACCTCTACCTCGCCGGCGCGCCGATCCTCGGCCGCTTCCATGGCGACCTTGCCGGGCACAGCCTCAATGTCGCCCTGCTGCAGGCGCTGTTCGCGGACGAAACGGCCTGGTCCTACGTCGACGGGGAGGGCAACCGGCTGGCCGCCGGCGCCCCCTGGCCGAGTTCGCGCGCGGCGGCTCCGGCGCACGCCTGAGCCCTTCCGGCCCGATATTTCCAGACGCTCGTCAGCCGCCCCAGCGCGGACTGCCTATTCGACGGACTTCTGCGGGCCGTTCTCGGCAAGACTGCGGATCAGGCTGCTGACCGCGGTGCGCAGTCCCGGCTCGCTGATCTGGCCGTAGTTCCGCACCAGGTCGATCGTGCTGCGCCTGGTCCCGCCATGTTCGAGATCGGCGATCGGATGATTCGGCTCAAGGTCGTCGAAGAAATAGTGGATGTCGACGTCGAGTTCGTGGGCGATTTCATACAGCCGCCCGGCGCTCACCCGGTTGGCGCCGGTCTCGTATTTCTGTACCTGCTGATAGGAAATGCCGAGCGCGACGGCGACATGCTCCTGTGTCAGGCCGAGCTCGATTCGGCGTTTCCGGATTCGCTCCCCGACGTGGCGGTCCACGTTGTGTGCGAGCTTGTTCATCAAATTCCCCCGAGGATACGGAAAGGCGCGTGCCGGGGTCATGCATCCGGCGACGTCCGTTGGTCGGGACGCCGGACGTTCGACCCCGCCGCTTTTCCTTGATCAGTGTTTCGTCGGATCGCTCCGATATTGCATTGAAGTGTAGGATGGTTGGATTCGCCATGACATTCGTCGAAAGTATAGGTTGGAAAATCAACCATACGGATGCATGGCGAGCCGTCTCCGGGCGCGTTCGAGGCAGTTGCCCGACGGCCATTATCCTCTATAGTCCGCGCGTGGAGAACGTGGTGACTATGATCCGAACGAACCGTTACGGCCGCGCCGTGCGCCGCATCCGGCGCCTCGCTCCGGCGCTCGCGCTTGCCCTGCTGCTTGGAGCCTGCGCCGGCTCCGAGGAGGAATATGTCGAGCGCCCGGTCGACGAGCTTTACAACTCGGCCATGAACCAGCTCGAGAACGGCGAGTATGTCATCGCCGCCCAGCAGTTCGACGAGGTCGAGCGCCAGCATCCCTATTCGGTCTGGGCGACCAAGGCCCAGGTCATGGCGGCCTTCGCCAACTATCAGAGCAACCGCTACGACGACGCGATCCTTGCCGCCGAGCGCTTCATCCAGCTCCATCCCGGCCACAAGGACACGCCCTACGCCTATTACCTGATCGCGATCAGCTACTACGAGCAGATCGCCGATGTCGGGCGCGACCAGAAGCTCACCCAGCTCGCGCTGAACGCGCTCGACGAGGTCGTGCGCCGCTATCCCAACAGCGAGTACGCCCGCGACGCGCGCCTCAAGATCGACCTGACCCAGGATCATCTGGCGGGCAAGGAAATGCGCATCGGCCGCTACTACCTGCGCCAGGGCCATTATGTCGCGGCGATCAACCGCTTCCGTACGGTGGTCGAGAACTACCAGACGACATCGCATGTGCCCGAGGCGCTGCACCGCCTCACCGAGGCCTATCTGGAACTCGGTGTCGTCGACGAGGCGCAGGCGGCGGCAGCGGTGCTCGGATTCAATTTCCCGGGCAGCGAATGGTATCTCGATTCGTACGCTCTCCTGACCGGCAAGAATCTCCGGCCCGAGGCGAACGAGAGTTCCTGGATCGTTCGTGCCTGGGATAACGTCTTTTGACGGCTGACGGGCGATGCTCGTCAATCTGACCATCCGTGACATTGTCCTGATCGAACGGCTCGACCTGGAATTCCGGGTCGGCCTGACCGCGCTGACCGGCGAAACCGGCGCCGGCAAGTCGATCCTGCTCGAAAGCCTCGGGCTCGCGACCGGTGCCCGCGCCGACAGCGGTCTCGTCCGCCAGGGCGCGAAGCAGGGCAGCGTGACGGCCGAGTTCCGGCTCGATCCGGCGCATCCGGCCTTCGCCGTGCTCGCGGCCCAGGATTTCGACCGTGACGGCGATCCCGACCGGCTGCTGCTGCGCCGCGTGGTCGGTGCCGACGGCCGCAGCCGCGCCTTCATCGACGACCAGCCGGCGAGCATCGGTCTCCTGCGCGCGGTCGGCGAAGCCCTGGTCGAGGTCCATGGCCAGAATTCCGAGCAGGGCCTGCTGTCTCCCGCGCTGCATCCGGAACTGCTCGATGCCTTCGCCGGGCTCACGGTCGAGGCGGCGGCACTTCGCGAGTTGCACGGGGCCTGGCGCAAGGCGGAACGACGCCTCGCCGAGGCTGTCGCGGCGGCCGAGCGGGCCCGCGAGGACGAGGATTACCTGCGCCACGTGACCGGCGAGCTCGACGCCCTGGAGCCGGTCGAGGGCGAGGCGGAAACGCTGGCCGAGAGCCGCGCCTTCCTGATGCAGGCGGAGAAGGTCGGCGAGGCGCTCAGCGAGGCCGAGGCGATGACCGCCGGCCACGACGGGGCCGAGGCGGCGCTGCGCCGGGCGGCGCGGGCACTGGAACGGGTCGCCGACCGTGCCGGCGGACGGCTTGACGCCGCGCTGGCCGCGCTGGAGCGCGCCGAGGTGGAGCTGAACGAGGCCGGGCTCGCCATCCAGGCCGCGGCCGAAGCCCTCAACGCCGAACCCGGTCGTCTGCAGGAGATCGACGACCGGCTGTTCGCGCTGCGCGCCGCCGCCCGCAAGCACCGCTGCGAGGTCGACGACCTGCCGGCGCTGGCCGAACGGCTGCGGGAGCGGCTGGCCAGCCTCGACAGCGCCGGCGACGCGATCGGCCGACTGAAGACGGAACAGGATCGCGCGTTCGAGCGTTTCGCGGCGAGCGCCCGGACGCTCGGCGAGAAGCGCACCGCCGCCGCGGTCGCGCTGGAAGCCGCCGTCAACCGGGAACTGGCGCCGCTCCGGCTCGGCAATGCCCGCTTCGTCTGCAAGGTGACGCCGCTGGAGAGCGCGGACTGGACCGCCAAGGGAGCCGAGCGGATCGAGTTCCTGATCGCCACCAACCCCGGCGCGGAGCCGGGCGCGCTGAACAAGATCGCTTCCGGCGGCGAACTCTCGCGGCTGATGCTGGCGCTCAAGGTCGTGCTGGCCGAGGCCGGTTCGGCACCGACCCTGATCTTCGACGAGGTCGATCGGGGTGTCGGCGGGGCGACGGCGGATGCGGTCGGCGAGCGGCTTGCGCGGCTGGCGCGCGAGTTGCAGATTCTCGTCGTCACCCATTCCCCGCAGGTCGCCGCCCGCGGCGCCTCGCACTGGGTCGTGCGGAAAAGCGACAGCGGCACGGTGAGCGTGGCCGTCGAGCCGCTCGATCTGCCGGGCCGGCGCGAGGAGATCGCCCGCATGCTGGCCGGCGCCGAGGTCACGGCGGAGGCGCGGGCGGCGGCGGCGAAGCTCATCGAAGGTTCGGTCGAGTAGGAGAAGAACTGCGGTGTCGAGACTGTCGGGTATGACCATCATGCTGGCGCGCGACCGCCATGCGGCGCTTGCCGCCGAGATCGCCGCCCATGACCGGCGCTATTACCAGGAGGACGCGCCGACGGTCTCCGACGCCGAGTATGACCGGCTGCGCCAGGAACTGCTCAAGCTGGAGGCGCGCTTTCCGGAGCTCGCCTCGCCGGACAGTCCGAGCCAGCGGGTCGGGATCGAGCCGGCGGCGGGCTTCGCCAAGGTCGAGCACAGCGTGCCGATGCTCTCGCTCGACAATGCCTTTGCCGACGACGATGTCCGCGAATTCGTGGCCCGGATTCGGCGGTTCCTCGGGCTCGACGAGGGCGAGCCCGTTGCGCTCGTCGCCGAGCCGAAGATCGACGGGCTGTCGGCCTCGCTGCGCTACGAGAAGGGCCGCTTCGTGCGCGGCGCGACGCGTGGCGACGGCCGGGTCGGCGAGGATATCACGCGCAACCTGCGTGAGGTCGGCGACGTGCCCGAGACGCTCGCCGGCGACAACCCGCCCGAGGTGATGGAGATCCGCGGCGAGGTCTACATGCTGCACAGCGACTTTGCCCGCCTGAACGAGGATCAGGCGGCGAAGGGCGGCAAGGTCTTCGCCAACCCGCGCAACGCCGCGGCCGGCTCGCTGCGCCAGCTCGACCCGTCGATCACCGCGGCCCGGCGGATCCATTTCTTCGCCTATTCATGGGGCGAGGCCTCGGAGGCGCCCGGGGAAACCCAGTGGGAGGCACTCAGGCGGCTCGAGGGCTGGGGCTTCAACGTCAATCCGCTGGCCCGCCTGTGCGACGGCGCCGACGCGGTGCTCGATTACTATCGCGAACTCGCCGCCGGCCGTGCCGATCTGGACTATGACATCGACGGGATCGTCTACAAGGTGAACCGGCTGGACTGGCAGCAGCGCCTCGGCTTCGTCAGCCGCAGCCCGCGCTGGGCGATCGCCCACAAGTTCCCGGCCGAGCAGGCGGAAACCGTGCTCGAGGATATCGAGATCCAGGTCGGGCGGACCGGCGCGCTGACCCCGGTCGCCCGGCTCCGGCCGATCACCGTCGGCGGCGTGGTGGTCGCCAACGCGACGCTCCACAACGAGGACGAGATCGCGCGGAAGGATATCCGGATCGGCGATACGGTCGTGATCCAGCGGGCTGGCGACGTGATCCCGCAGGTCGTCCGGGTCGTGACCGAGAAGCGCCCGGCCGACGCGAAGCCGTTCGAGTCGCTGAAAACCTGCCCGATCTGTCAGTCCCGCGCGGTCCGCGAGATCAATCCGAATACCGGCAAGGAAGGGGTCGTCCGCCGCTGCACCGGCGGGCTGACCTGTCCGGCCCAGCTGGTCGAGCGGCTGAAGCATTTCGTCTCGCGCAACGCCTTCGACATCGACGGCCTCGGCGCCAGGCAGGTCGAGGCGTTCCACGAGGCCGGGCTGATCGCCTCGCCGGCCGACATCTTCCGGCTCGAGGCGGAAGACAGGGAACAGCCGGTTCGCTTGCGCGAGCGGGACGGCTGGGGTCCACAATCCTCAACCAACCTGTTCAAGGCGATCCGCGCCGCCGCCAGCGTCGATCTCGACCGGCTGATCTTCGCGCTCGGCATCCGTCATGTCGGCGAGGGCAATGCCCGGCTGCTGGCCCGCAACTACCAGACCTGGGACGCCTTCGCGACGGCGATGACGGCGGCCGCCGATGGCGACGAGGAGGCCTTTGCCAACCTGCTGGCGATCGACGGGATCGGCGAGGTCCTGGCCCGCGCGGTGGTCGACTTCTTCCGCGAGGAACATAACCGGGCGGCCGTTGCCGACCTGGTCGGCCTGCTCGAGATCGGGGAATTCGCCGCACCGGCGGCGGGCTCTCCCGTATCCGGCAAGACCGTCGTCTTCACCGGCAAGCTCGAAGCCATGAGCCGCGACGAGGCCAAGGCCGGCGCCGAGCGCCTTGGCGCCAAGGTTGCCGGTTCGGTCTCGGCCAAGACCGACATCCTGGTCGCCGGTCCGGGTGCCGGATCGAAGCTGAAGAAGGCGACAGAACTCGGCGTCACGACGATGACGGAAGAGGAATGGCTGGCGCTGATCGACGGCGCCTGAACTCCGCTCAGCCGAACCCGGCGCGGACGAGGATATTGAGGCCGAGCGCCAGGATCGCGACGAAGAAGACGCGTCGGAAGGCCGTTTCCGAGAGCCATTGCCGCAGCCGCTGTCCGAGGATCATGCCGAGGATCGCCGGCAGCAGCGCCAGCGTCGAGGTCAGCGCCAGCGGCCCGTCGAGGAGCCGGTTGCCGCCGAGCGCCAGGCCGAGCGCCGCGGTCGAGGCGGCGAACAACATGCCCATCGCCTGGACCAGCATGTCGCGCGGCAGGCCGATCGCCTGCAGGTACATCACGCCGGGCACCACGAAGGAGCCGGTCAGGCCGGTCAGCAGGCCGTTCGCCGCGCCGAAGCCGGGCCCGGCCCAGCGCTCCCGTGGGGGGCGTATCGTGATCCGGACGCCGGCCAGGCCGAGCGCCGCGTAGGCGACCAGCAGAACGCCGAGCAGGGCGGTGAGCAAGCCCACGTCGAGCCGGGTGAGCATTGCCGCGCCGATCCAGATCGTTGCCGTGGCGGCGAGCAGGAACGGCCAGAGCCTGCGGATCAGGGCCCGCGCGTTGCCGCCGGTCGCGGCCTGCCAGAGGTTGGTGGCGAGCGACGGCACAATCATCAGCGCCATCGCCGTCGTCA
This sequence comes from Oceanibacterium hippocampi, assembly GCF_900172325.1. Taxonomy (GTDB): domain Bacteria; phylum Pseudomonadota; class Alphaproteobacteria; order Sneathiellales; family Sneathiellaceae; genus Oceanibacterium; species Oceanibacterium hippocampi. The sequence goes on from NZ_FWFR01000001.1 coordinate 1,616,063, forward strand.
GGTCGAAGACCGTCGCGAGCAGTGCCAGGCTGACCGTCGGCAGGCCGAGCCCCACCACGCCCTTGACGCCGCCCGCAAGCAGGAAGGTGAGGGCGATCGCGACCATCGCCGCCGGTTCGAACACGGGCCTAGCCGAGCGGTGCCGTCGCCGCCTCGAGCCAGGCGAGCGCCTCGCCGGACAGGGCCGGCGCCGCGTTCTCCCTGACCCGGGCGTGATAGGCGTCGAGCCAGCGCCGTTCGCCGTCGTCGAGCAGGGCGGTGTCGACGAGGTTGCGGTCGATCGGCGCGAGCGTCAGTGTCTCGAAGCCGAGCAGCGGGCGTTCGCCGCCCTCCGGGACGCCGCATTCGATCACCGCCACCAGGTTCTCGATCCGGATGCCGTAGGCGCCGGTCTTGTAGTAGCCGGGCTCGTTGGAGACGATCATGCCGGGGCGGAGCGCCACCGTGTTGCCGATCTTGGAGATCCGCTGCGGCCCCTCGTGAACGCCGAGATAGCTGCCGACGCCGTGCCCGGTGCCGTGATCGTAGTCGAGGCCCGCCTGCCAGAGCGGCTGGCGCGCCAGGGCGTCGAGCTGGCTGCCCGTGGTGCCGGCCGGGAAGCGCGCGGTGGCGAGCGCGATATGGCCCTTCAGCACGCGCGTGAAGCGGTCCTTCATCTCGGCGCTGGGGGTGCCGATGGCGACCGTCCGGGTGATGTCGGTGGTGCCGTCGAGATATTGCCCGCCGGAATCGACCAGGTAGAGCGAGCCCGGTTCGAGCGTGCGATTGCTCGCCCTTGTCGCGTGGTAATGCACGATCGCGCCGTTCGGCCCGGCACCGGAGATCGTCCCGAAGGAGAGGTCGCGGATCAGCTCGCCCTCGGCCCGGAAGGCGCGGAGCCGCTCCTGCGCGCTCATCTCGTCGATCGTGCCGTCGGCCCCGTTCGCCGCCAGCCAGGCGAGGAAGCGGCTGACCGCGATGCCGTCGCGGCGATGGGCGGCGCGGGCGCCGTCGAGCTCGGTCGGGTTCTTGCAGGCCTTGGGCAACTGGCAGGGATCGTCGGCAAGGACCGGCTGGGCGCCGGCCCGGCGGAGCCGCTCGAGAACCCAGACGCCGGTCGACGCGGGATCGACCCGGACCTTCCTGCCGGCCAGCGCGTCGAGGGCCGGGCCGAAGCGATCGGGCTGACTGATGGTCACCGCGTTGCCGCAATGGCGGCGCAACTCGTCGTCGACCTTGCGCGGATCGATGAACAGCTCGGCCGTCGCATCGGCGTGGAGAATGGCGAAGGAAAGCGGCAGCGGCGTATGCGGCACGTCGGCGCCGCGGATATTGAGCAGCCAGGCGATCGAATCCGGCAGCGTCAGCACGACCGCATCGGCACCGTCGAGCGCGCCTGCGACCTCGGTCCGCTTGTCCGCCGATTCGCGTCCGCTGTAGGCTAGCGGCAGCGGCCGGGCCGGCGACAGCGGCGCCGGCGGCCGGTCGGTCCAGACGGCGTCGATCGGGTTGCCGTCGGTCGCCTTGAGCGTCGCCCCCCGCTTCTCGATCGCGGCCCTGATCCGGGCCAGACCGGATTCGGTATGCAGCCACGGGTCGAAGCCGATGACCTCGCCGGCCTGGACGGTCTCGGCGATCCACGCCTCGGGCGGTTCGTCGCTGACATGGCGCGGGGTGAAGAGCGCCGCGTCGACCTGCTGGCGCACCTGCAGTGTGTAGCGGCCGTCGACGAAAATCGCCGCCGTGTCGCGATGCACGATGGCGAGCCCGGCCGAACCGGTGAACCCGGTCAGCCAAGTCAGCCGCATGGCGCCGGGCGGCACCCATTCGCCGTGATACTCGTCGGAGAGCGGCACCAGGAAACCGTCGAGCTCGCGGTCGGCGAGTTCGACGCGGAGCCGGGCGAGGCGGTCGGCGCTTGCCGCCGGATCCTCGACGATCGCCTCGAAGCGTTGCGCGCGTTCGCGCAACAGCGATGCAAGCCGTGCGCTCATGGCCGCATCGTCGGCCGGCAGCAACGCGAGCCCGTCGTGGCCGCCCAGCCGTTCGGGCGCGGCGGCGATGCCGTCGATCAGGGCGGACAGGGCCTCGACGTCGGTGGCGCCGTCGCCGGCATCCTCGGCCTCGAGAAGGCGGGCAACCAGTTCCCGGGTCGCCTGGGGGGCGTCGCGCATGATTTCTCCTGCGATTACATCGTTTACGCGGTAATGAACCCGCCTGACGCGGATCGAATTCCTGAGCTATGCAGAAAACGCAGATCTAAGTTGCCAACTGCGCCTGCGAAATCAGCCTGTAAGCGGTTGTTTTTTAATAGATGCGGTGCAACATCTGGCTCGTGACAAGCGAACGCGAATTGTACCGCGTGAAACCTGGAAAGGGGATTGTGGGGCCGGATGAGGTTTCCGGCAACTCCGGTCTTCCAACCAGGGACATCGTATCGGACCAAATGAGCCAAGACGGCAAGTCAAGGAGTGAGATCATGAACAGCTACACGATGCAGGATATGCAGGAACGAGCCCAGGTCAGCGAACATGTCGCGCCGTCCCAGGTTGAATTCCTGGACATTCTCGACCGCGCCCGCCAGCTTCGCGCCGAAGCGATGCGGGGCCTGTTCGAGAAGGCCTTCGGCGGCATCGGCACGCGCATGCGTACCTACCTCCAGAAGCGTTCGGCTTACAACGAGCTGATGAATCTCGACGAACATTCGCTCCGCGATATCGGCCTGACCCGCGGCGACATCCGCGCGGCGGTTGACGGTCGCTTCTACCGCGGCGCCAACGACAACGTCGAGAGCGGCGAAGTCGTCGCCTTCGGTCGCGAAGCTTCCTGAGCTTCGACTACCGCTCCGTCACTTGCCGAGCACCAGGGTCGGCCACTGGCCGACCCGGTGCCTTCGGACGAGGCGGAGCCCCTGAAGGCGATAGGCGCTGCGTACCTGGGCTTCCTGCCAGTCGAGCAGACCGGCAAGCACCAGCCGCCCGCCCGGCGCCATCAGGCCGGCGACAGCCGGTGCCAGCCGGATCAGCGGCCGGGCAAGTATGTTCGCGGTGATCAGATCGTAAGGCCCACCCGCCCGGATTGACGGATGGGCGGGGCCGTCGGCGACGAACAGCGACAGATAGCGCTGCAGGTGGTTCAGCCGGGCATTGCCGGCCGCCACGGCCACCGAGCGGGCGTCGATATCGCTCGCCATGACCGGACGGCGCAGGACATGCGCGGCCGCCATGGCCAGCACGCCGGAACCGCAGCCGAGGTCATAGGGCCGCGAGAATTCCCGTTCCTTGAACAGGCGATCGAGCGCCTGGAGACAGCCCCGGGTGGTCTGGTGATGACCGGTCCCGAAGGCCTGCCCGGCGTCAATCAGCAGATCGACCGCGCCCGGATTGGACGAGACCGGATCGTGACTGCCATGCAGGTAGTAGCGTCCGGCCTGGACCGGGATCAGGCCGGCACGCGACATCGATACCCAGTCCTGCGGCGTCAGCGGCCCGATCCGGTATTCGAGGCCGTCGAGCAGGCGCTCCAGCGCGGCCGCGTCGGGTGGCGTCTCGAAATAGGCGCGCAGTTCCCATTCGCTGTCCTCGCCGGCCCGCTCCCGGGTGACCACGGCATCGGCGAAGGCGTCGAAGAAGTCGCCGAGCCGGTCGATGACCAGCCGGGCGCCGTTCACGATCAGCTCGTGCGTGGTGTTCTCAGGCCGGGTCGACAAAGGCATCCATCACTTTTTTCCGGCCCGCCTTCTCGAATTCGATCTCGAGCTTGTTGCCGTCCATCGCCCTGATCCGGCCATAGCCGAATTTCTGGTGAAAGATCCGCTGGCCGAGCGCATAGCCGCCTTCGGGTCCCGACGTCTCGACCACCGTCGCCTCGCCCTCGATGAGCCCGCCGCGCCGTTCGTAGCGGGCGCCATAGCCTTTCTGGCGGCCGCGCCAGTCGGATTTCTCCCACGGCGCCTCGTAGGCGCCGCCGGCGCCGCCGGCGCCGCCGACCCGGCCCCAGCCGGCGCCGCCGCTGCCGTAGATGCCGGGGTCGGAAAGCTTCTCCACGTGATCGGCCGGCAGCTCCTCGACGAAGCGGCTCGGGATCGAGGATTGCCACTGGCCGTGCACGCGACGGTTCGCGGCGAAGGAAATCGTGCATTGGCGCCGCGCCCGGGTGATCCCGACATAGGCGAGGCGGCGTTCCTCCTCCAGCCCCTTCTGGCCGCTTTCGCCGAGCGCGCGCTGGTGCGGGAACAGGCCTTCCTCCCAGCCGGGCAGGAAGACATGCTCGAACTCCAGGCCCTTGGCCGAATGCAGCGTCATCAGCGAGACCATGTCCTCGTCGCGCTGCTCGGCATTCTCCATGACCAGCGCGACATGCTCGAGGAAGGCGGCGAGCGTCGGGAACTCCTCCATCGCGCGGATCAGTTCCTTCAGGTTCTCCAGCCGGCCCGGCGCGTCGGGGCTGCGGTCGTGCTGCCACATGGCGGTATAGCCGCTTTCGTCCAGCACGGTCTCGGCGAGCTCGTGATGCGGCATCACGTCGATCAGTGCCCGCCAGCGCCGGAAATCGTCGAGCAGCCGGGCCAGCGCGGTGCGCGCCTGCGGGCGCAGCTCGTCGGTCTCGACGATCGCCGTGCCGGCCCCGAGCAGTGTCGTGCCGGCGGCCCGCGCGGTCTCGTGCAGCTTCTTCACCGTTGCCGCGCCGAGCGCCCGCTTCGGCACGTTGATGATGCGCTCCAGCGCCAGGTCGTCATCGGGCTGGGCGACCATGCGCAGATAGGCCATGGCGTCGCGGATCTCGGCGCGCTCGTAGAAGCGCGGGCCGCCGATCACCCGGTAGGGCAGGCCGAGGGTGAGGAAGCGTTCCTCGAAATCGCGGGTCTGGAAGCCGGCCCGGACGAGGATCGCGATATCGTCGAGGCGGGCGCCGTCGCGCTGCAGCGCCTCGATATCCTCGCCGATGATGCGCGCCTCCTCGATCCCGTCCCAGACGCCGCGCAGGCCGACCATTCGGCCGGGATCGTCGTCGGTCCAGAGGGTCTTGCCGAGGCGGGCCTCGTTATGGGCGATCAGCGCCGAGGCGGTGGCGAGGATATGCCCGGTCGAGCGGTAGTTGCGCTCGAGGCGGACCACCTTGGCGCCGGGGAAGTCGCTCTCGAAACGCAGGATGTTGTCGACCTCCGCGCCGCGCCAGCCGTAGATCGACTGGTCGTCGTCACCGACGCAGCAGATGTTGTGATGCGACTGGGCGAGCAGGCGGAGCCAGAGATACTGCGCGACGTTTGTGTCCTGGTACTCGTCGACCAGGATGTAGCGGAACTGTTCCTGGTAGCGGGCGAGAATGTCCGGATTGCTCGAGAACAGGGTCAGCGTGTGCACGAGAAGGTCGCCGAAATCGCAGGCGTTGAGCGTCAGCAGCCGGGCCTGGTAGGCGCGGTAGAGTTCCAGCGCCTTGCCGTCGGCAAAACCGTTGCCGTCGCCGCCGCCGACCTTGTCGGGCGTCAGGCCCTTGTCCTTCCAGCGGTCGATGACGGCGGCGAGCGCCCGCGCCGGCCAGCGCTTCACGTCGACCTCGTGGGCTTCCAGCACCTGCTTCAGCAGGCGGAGCTGGTCGTCGGTGTCGAGGATCGTGAAATTGCTCTTCAGGCCGACCAGCTCGGCGTGGCGGCGCAACAGCCAGACGCCGATGGCATGAAAGGTGCCGAGGCGCACATCGCCGGCGATCGGGCCGACGAGGGCGGCCAGCCGGTCCTGCATCTCGCGCGACGCCTTGTTGGTGAAGGTCACCGCGAGGACCTGCCAGGGCTGGCAGCGCCCGGTCGCCAGCAGATGGGCAAGCCGGGTCGTTAGCACCCGGGTCTTGCCGGTACCGGCGCCGGCAAGCACCAGGACCGGGCCGTCGAGGGCCTCGACAGCCTCGCGCTGGGCCTCGTTGAGCTTGGCGAGATAGGGCGCGGCGGCGGGCTGGCGGGCTGGCGGCGCCGCGGCAAGATCGAAGGGATCGTCGTTCATGCCGGGAGATATAACCGATGCCGGTGGCGCGGAACAGGGGCGAAGGGCGGGAAGTGACGGGCGCCCGGCCGAACCGCCGTCACTGCGATTCCTTGTGTTTCTGCTCGCTGCGGATCAGGGCCGCGTTGTAGGCCATCAGCAGGTCGCGGTAATGCAGCACGCCGACGACGTGATTGTCGTCCAGCGGGTCGATGACGGCGACGCTGTCCTCACCGCCGCCGGTCATGGCGTCGAGCGCCTCCTTCAGGCTGCTCTGGGCCTCGACGATGGTCTGCGCGCGATGAGCGATGACCCCGGCAGTCGCCGCCGCGTCCGCCTCGCCGGCGAAGATCACCTGCTTGACGTCGCTGAAATCGAGATGGCCGACCAGGTGCCCCTCGCGGTCGATGACGACGAAATCGGTGCTCGGGCTCTGTTCCAGCAGGGTTCGGACCTCTTCCGCCGAGGCGTCCTCGTGGACATACTGCACCTTCCGGCGCATCACCTCGCGAACGCTTCGGCGCTCCAGTTCCTCGCTGGCGCTGTCATGGCCGAGGGTGACACCGCGCCGGGTCAGTTGCCATTGGAAGAAGCTGCCGCCGACGATGCGCCGTGCGACCACCGAGGCGATGACGGCGGCGACCATAACGGCGATCGACATCTTGTAGTCGCCGGTCAGCTCGAAGACGATCAGGATCGTCGAGATCGGCGCGCCGAGCACGCCGGCGGCGACCGCGCCCATGCCGATGATCGCGTAGGCGCCGTGGCTCGCGGCCAGTTCCGGGAAGACGCCGGCGGCAATGATGCCGTAGGCGCCGCCGGTCATCGCGCCGACGAAGAGCGAGGGCGAGAAGACCCCGCCGCCGAAACGGGCGCCGTAGCAGATCGCCGCTGCTGCCGTTTTGAGGACGATCAGGGCGAGCAGCAGGTAAAGTGGAAGCTGTTCGCGAAGCGCCATGTCGGTGGCCTCGTAGCCGACGCCCACGACATGCGGGAAGACGATGGCGATGGCGCCGATCAGCAGCCCGCCCGAGGCCGGCATCAGCAGGAGCGGGATCTTGATCCGCTCCGCCACGTCCTCGGCGAAGGTCAGGCTCCACATGAAGATCACCGCGACGATTCCGCTGACCAGCCCGAGCAGGGCGAAGGCCGGGAATTCCCAGAACGAGGTGATCGCGTAGTCGGGGATCGAGAAGGCCGGGAAGTCGCCGATATGGGCGCGGCTGACCAGGGTTCCGGCGACCGAGGCGATGACGATCGGCGCGAACGAACGCAGCGCGTAGGAGCCGAGCACCACTTCCAGAGAAAAGAAGACCCCGGCGATCGGCGCGTTGAAGGAGGCGGCGACGGCGGCCGCGACGCCGCAGCCGAGCAGCGTGACGGCGAGCGTGCGCGGCAGCCGGAGATAGCGACTGGCGACGCTGCCGAGCGCCGCGCCGAGGTGGACGACCGGCCCCTCGCGGCCGAGCGAGGCGCCGACGCCGAGCGAGGTGGCGTTGATCATCGCCGCCATCAGGCCCTCGCGCAGGCTGACCCGGCTCGCCCGGATCTGCGACGCCTCGATCGCGTCGGACACGGCGAGCGAGCGGTGCTCGGGCATCAGGTAGCGCAGCACCGCGCCGATCACCAGGCCGCCGACCGCCGGGGCCAGCAGCAGGTGCCACCAGGGCAGTTCCGCCAGCAGGGTGACCGTCTGCTCGGTGCGGAAGCCGTAGAAGAGATTCTGCACCTCGCCGATCGCGAGCCGGAAGCCGAGCGCCCCATAGCCGACGATCGCGCCGAGCAGCGGCGCCCAGGCAAGCAGGATGATCTGCTCGTTATGGGTGATGCGCAGCCAGTGGCGCGCGATCGTTCGCCTTGATCCTCTGTTGAACGGCATCGACCGGCCCGGAACGTGATGGTCCGGCTATTAAAGAATGCCGCTCCGACAGAAGCAAACATGGAGAATCAACAGCTTCCGCCTTGAGATGCCGAGCCTGTCCCGATCCCGGTCGCGCCCCGCCGGTCCGGTGGCAGGCCTCAGCGGCCGATCCCGTATTCCCGCGCCCAGGCGAGTCCCTCGGCCGTGCCGGCGAGCGGGCGGTATTCGCAGCCGATCCAGCCGTCATAGCCGATCTCGTCGAGCAGGCCGAACAGGTAGGAATAGTTGATCTCGCCGGCCGACGGCTCGTTTCGGCCGGGCGGATTGGCGACCTGCACATGGCCGATGGCGTCGATATGGCGGCGCAAGGTGGTCGCCAGGTCGCCCTCGGTGACCTGGGCGTGATAGATGTCGAACTGCAGTTTCAGGTTCGCGGCGCCGACTTCCGCGATGACCCGGAGCGCCTGGGCGGTGTCGCGCAGGAAGAAACCCGGGATGTCGCGCTGGTTGATCGGCTCGATCAGCAGCATGATGCCCTCGGCGGCGAACGCCTTCGCCGCGTGGGCGAGGTTGTCGACGTAGGTCGCGTGCGCGCGGTCCGGGTCGACGCCTTCCGGCGCGACACCGGCTAGCGCATGGACGCGACGGCAGCCGAGCGCGCCGGCATATTCGATGATCTGCCCGACGTCGGCGTGGAATTCCGCCTCGCGCCCGGGCAGGCAGGCGATGCCGCGCTCGCCCTTGCCCCAGTCGCCGGCCGGCATGTTGATCAGCGCCTGTTCGAGCCCGGCGGCCTTGAGCGGCCCGGCAACCTCGGCCGGCGAGAGGCCGTCCGGGAACATGTATTCGACGGCCTTGAAGCCGGCCGCCGCGGCGGCGGCGAAACGGTCGGCAAAGTCGCGTTCGGTGAACAGGAAGCTGAGATTGGCGGCGAAGCGGGGCATGTCGGGTTTTCCGTGCGGACGATCCTGCGGGTCTGGCCGATATCCTCGGGCGCGCCTCCCCTCCGGTCAAGGCGCTCGCTTGCCGGGGCGGCCGGGCCGTGACATGCTACGTCATTGGTATGAATGCTGGATCGAGGGAACATTGCGGCGGATGAGGGCGTGAGCCGCGAGAACGTCAGTCCGGCGGGCTGGATCGAATGGCGCGACGGTGCCGCGGGCGGTTCCGTCGTTCTCGGCGGGCCGTGGACGATCCGCCAGGCCGGCGCGATCGAGCGTCTGCTCGACCGCTTCACGCCGCCCGTCGCCGAGCGCGTCGAGGTCGACCTGACGGCGCTCGAGGCACTCGATACCGCCGGCGCGTGGCTGGTCTACCGGACCTGCAAACGGCTCGGTGCGGACGGCCGTGAGGTCGTCGTCACCGGCGCGCGCGAGGAGCATGACATCCTGCTCCGCGAGGTTGCCGGCAACGACAATCCCTGCGAGATCGAGCCGCCCACGGAGAATGTCGTCGTCCGCCTGCTGGCCGAGGTCGGCCGGGAGACCGTGCGCCTCGGCCACGAGACCCGCAATCTGCTGGGCTTCTTTGGGATCGTGATGAGCACGGTCGGGCGCGCGCTCGTCAACCCGCGCCGGCTCCGCTTCACCTCGCTGGTCTACCACATGGAGCAGAGCGGCCTGAACGCGCTGCCGATCATCGGGCTGATCTCCTTCCTGATCGGCGTCGTGCTGGCCTACCAGGGGGCGACCCAGCTCCGGCGTTTCGGCGCCGATGTCTTCGTCGTCGATCTGATCGGCGTCTCGATCCTGCGCGAGATCGGCATCCTGCTCACCGCCATCGTCATTGCCGGCCGCTCCGGCAGCGCCTTCACCGCGCAGATCGGCGCCATGAAGGTGAACGAGGAGGTCGACGCCATGCGCACCCTCGGCCTCGACCCGGTCGAGGTGCTGGTCGTGCCGCGCGTGCTGGCGCTGATGATCACCCTGCCGCTGCTCGGCTTCTTCGCCGACATCATGGGGCTGATGGGCGGGGCGCTGATGGCCTGGGCCTCGCTCGACATCCAGCCGAGCCTCTACCTGGAGCGGCTGCAGCAGTCGGTCACCTTCTGGACCTTCTGGACCGGCATGATCAAGGCGCCGTTCTTCGCCGCGACGATCGCCATGATCGGCTGTTTCGAGGGCTTCCAGGTGTCGGGCAGCGCCGAGAGCGTCGGCCGGCTGACGACCCGGGCGGTGGTCGAGGCGATCTTCCTGGTCATCATCATCGACGCCGGCTTCTCGATCTTCTTCGCCGTGGTCGGGGTCTAGGGCGGTGTCGGAGGAACCGATCATCGCCATCAGGGGGCTGCGCACCCAGTTCGGTAGCCAGGTCATCCACGACAACCTGGACCTGGAAGTCCGGCGCGGCGAGGTGATCGGCATCGTCGGCGGCTCGGGCACCGGCAAGTCGGTGCTGTTGCGCACGATCATCGGCCTGATCCGCCCGAAAGCGGGCGAGATCCGGGTCTTCGGCGAGAATCTCGCGGCCATGGAAGCGACGGAGCGGCGCCGCTTCGAGCAGCGCTGGGGCGTGCTGTTCCAGGACGGGGCGCTGTTCTCCTCGTTGACCGTGGCGCAGAATATCGAGGTCCCGCTGAAGGAGCATCTGAAGCTGCCGCCGGCGCTGTCCGACCAGCTTGCCGCGCTCAAGATATCGATGGTCGGCCTGGCCGCGAACGCGGGCCCGAAATACCCGTCCGAGCTGTCCGGCGGGATGCGCAAGCGGGCCGGCCTGGCGCGCGCGCTCGCGATGGATCCGGAGATCGTCTTCCTCGACGAGCCGACCGCCGGCCTCGACCCGATCGGCGCCGCCGCCTTCGACGAACTGATCCGCCGCCTTCAGCAGACACTCGGGCTCACGGTCTTCATGGTGACCCACGACCTCGACAGCCTGCACGCGATTTGCGACCGTATCGCCGTGCTCGCGGAAAAGAAGGTACTGGTCGTCGGCGACATGGCGGAGATGCTGCGGCAGGATCATCCTTGGATCCGGGAATATTTCCATGGGCCCAGGGCCCGTGCCGCGCTCGGCGAAGCCGGGCGGGCGGAAGGAGACGACTGAGACATGGAAACCAAGGCCAGTCACGTCCTGATCGGCGGCTTCGTGCTGTTGTTCGTCGCCGGTATCTTCGGCTTCACGCTGTGGGCGGCGAAGATCGAGATCGACCAGGAATTCGTCTATTACGACATTCCCCTGACCGGCTCGGTGAACGGCCTCAAGATCGGTTCCGACGTTCGCTACCGGGGCATCACCATCGGTTCGGTCCAGGACATCCAGATCGACCCGGACGACCCGTCCCGTGTCCTCGTGCTGGCCGAACTGCGCTCCGATTTCCCGATCCGCGAGGGCGACGCGGCGACCTTGCAGATGCAGGGCATCACCGGGGTCGCGGTCATCAACATCGACGGCGCAAGGGCCGGAAATCCGCCGATCGAGCCGCCCTCCGGGAAGAAGCGGGCGGTCATTCCGTCGAAGCCGTCGCAGCTCGAACGCCTGTTCCAGTCGGCGCCCGACCTGATCTCCGGCGGCGTCGAGCTGGTCGACCGGGTCTCGCAACTGGTCGACGAGAACAACCGCCAGGCGATCACCGAGATCATCGTCAATATCCGCGATCTGACCGGCGCCGTCTCCGAGCGGCGCGAGCAGATCGGCAATATCCTCGACCAGTTCGAGGCGAGCGGCGCCGACGTCTCCGAGACCCTCGCCAACCTGCGCGAGGCATCCGGCAAGGTGAGCACCATCATCGATCAGCTCGACGAGACCCTGGTGCTTGCCCGCGGCGCGATCACCGGTGTCGACGGGGTGGTCCGGAACGATGCCGCCAAGGCGCTGGGCGAGTTCCGCGCGACCATGGTCGGCGCGCAGAAGACGCTCGCCACCTTCGATGCGATGCTCGCCGAGAACCGCGAACCGATCCACGACTTCACCAGCGACGGGCTCAGCGAATTCACCCGCTTCGTCGAGGAAGCGCGCCAGCTTGTCGCCTCGCTCGAACGGGTCAGCGAACGGATCGAGAGCGATCCGGCGCGCTTCCTGTTCGGCACCCAGGAATCCGAATTCCGGGCGGAATGAGAATGATGATGGGACGCATGACCGCACAAATCGCCACGATCGCCGGCAGGTCCGCCCTGGTGGGCCTGCTTCTGCTGCTCGGCGGCTGCGCCGGCAGCCTGCTGCCGGGCTCCGGGCCGGCGCCGAACCTCTACACCCTGACGCCGAAATCGACCTTCCGCGACGATCTGCCGAAGGTCGACTGGCAGCTCGTGGTCGAGGAGCCGCTGGCCGCCGGCGGCCTCGACAACGTGAAGATCGCGCTGCGCCCGAACCAGACCGAGTTCAAGTATTTCGCCGACGCCCGCTGGACCGACCGGGCGCCGCGCATGATCCAGATGCTGATAGTCGAGAGCTTCGAGAATTCCGGGCGCATCGTCGCCGTCGGCCGGCAGTCGGTCGGGCTCCGCTCCGACTACAATCTCCGCTCGGACCTGCGCGAGTTCCAGGCGGAATATTTCGACGACGACAATCCGGTCATCCGGGTCCGGCTGAACGTCAAGATGATCCGCCAGCCGCGCCAGGAGATCATTGCCTCCGAAACCTTCGAAGGCTCCGTCCGCTCCGAGGGCCGCGACATGCAGTCGATCGTGCTCGCGTTCGACGACGCGCTCGGCACGGTGTTGCGCCGGGTCGTGGAATGGGGCCTGCTGACGCCGGGCAAAGTCGCCCCGCGCTGACTGACCGCGCCGCGGGCGCTCAGCCGCCGAGCAGTGCGTAATGGCCGCCGCGCTCGATCGCGCGCCGGTAGCATTCCCGGGCATGGATGGACTCGAGAAAGGCCATGAGATGTGGGCGGTCCGTATCGAGCCCGCCCCGTGCCCGGGCCGCCTCGATCGGGAAGCTCATCATGATGTCGGCAGCGGTGAAATCGCCGCCGGCGAACCACCGGCGCTCGGCCAGTTCCGCCTCCATGAAGTCGAGATGGAGGGCGATCTGCGGCGCGACATAGCCGGAAATCGCCTTGCCGGCGATCATCCGGGCGACCGGCCGCAGGAAGAAGGGCATCGCGGATCCGGACATCCGGTCGAACACGAGCTTCATCAGGAGCGGCGGCATCGCCGAGCCCTCGGCGTAATGCAGCCAGTAGCGGTAGCGGAGATGCTCGTCGGTACCCGGCGCCGGGGCCAGCCGGCCGTTGTCGTAACTCTCGATCAGGTAATCGATGACGGCACCCGTCTCGGCGACCACGGTGGCGCCGTCGACGATCACCGGCGACTTGCCGAGCGGATGAATGGCGCGCAGCGCGGAGGGTGCCTGCATGGTCGCCGGGTCCCGGTCGTAGCGCTTGATCTCGTAGTCGAGGCCGAGCTCTTCCAGCAGCCAGAGAATGCGCTGGGAGCGGGAGTTGTTCAGGTGGTGGACGACGATCATCGGGCTCGCTCCGGTTCCGGCGGGGCGGAGAACTCGGATGCCCCTTGTCCTTCATTCGCAACGAGGATGCGACCGGATCAGTTTCGCCGCAACCGGCGATCGCCCGGCTCAGGCGAAATGGCCCCCGTCGACGATCGGCTTCACGAACTGCGGCGCCTGGTCCCAGGGGAACAGGATCCAGGTATCCTGGCTGACCTCGGTGACGAAGGTGTCGACATTGGGCCGCCCGGCGGGTTTCGCGAACACGGTGGCGAAATGCGCCTTGGGCAGCATCCCGCGCACCACCTGCGCGGTCGTCCCGGTATCGACCAAGTCGTCGACGATCAGCCAGCCGGTGCCGTCGCCGGCGAGCGCCGTGGCGTCCTTCAGCACGGTCGGGTCGGCGGTCGTGCGGTCGTTCTTGTAGGTCAGCACGCAGGCGGTATCGATCATCCGGATGTCGAGTTCGCGGGCGACGATCGCCGCCGGCACCAGGCCGCCGCGGGTGATCGCGACCAGACCCTCGAACGGGCCGGCGGCGTTGAGACGCCAGGCCAGTGCCCTGGCGCTACGGTGCAGTTCGTCCCAGGATACCGGGAATAGCTTGTCGTATGGCGCTGCCTCGGCCATGGCTGATCCGTCCTTGCCTGTCTTCTGGTGTCACGTCTCGTCGCAGGTCTTTTTATAGGCTTCCATCGCCTGGCGGAAGTCATCGGGAATGCGCGCCGCGCCGAACGGCTCGACATGCACCATGCAGGGCGTGAGCTCGGCCCGGAAGGCGAGTTCGCCGGCGGCGTTCAGGCCGCTGATGTCGAGCGTGTAGGAGGCGCCGCCGATCCGCGCCAGCAGGACCCGCAGGTCGAACAGGTCGCCGGCGGCGAGCGGGCGCTTGAACTCGAGGGTCGTGCCGACCATCGGCGAGCCCATGTTGCGCTTCCGGCGGATGCCGTCCCAGTGCTCGCCGGTGACCGCGTGGAACCAGGCTTCCGCCGTCTCGACCGCGAAATCGAGGAAGCGCGGCGTGTAGACGATCCCGGCCGGGTCGCAATCGCCCCAGTGCACGGTGCGGCGGATCGTGAAAGGCACCCGCGAGATGACCTCGCGGGTGCCGTGCATGGCTGTCGTCACGAATGCGCTCTCAGTGATGCTTGACGTACTGGAATTCGACGGGCTGGGCATTGATACCGCGCCGGGGCGGCGCGATCCAGTTGGCAAACTTGCCCGGCTCCATGACCGGATGCATCAGCGAGGCGACATAGGCCCGGTCGGTATCGGTCGGCAGCCACTTCGCCTCGTTCGCGGCCCATTCGGCATCGTCGACGATGCGGCCGTCCGGGCTCACCTTCAGACCGGCGAAGGCGCCGATCTGGCGGTGGAAGGCACGGTGCGGCAGCTTCAGCTCGAAATCGATGCCGGCATTGCGGATGACCCGGTTCCAGCGGTCGATGCCACGCTGGCAGTCGGTCACGTAATCGTCGCGAAGGCGCTCGTTCAGCGCCGTCAGGGCGGGCTCCTCCGACATGCCGAAGCGCTTGCCGTCGCGCAGCCCGGTAACCCCGTAATGGGCGTCCTTCAGGCGATGGTCGTCGTCGATCTTCTCTTCCGCGAACCGGCCCTTGAGGCCCATCGTGTAGTAGTTCGCGGCATTGGTCGAGATTTCCGAGCCGAACAGGTCGATCGAGACCGAGAAATGGAAGTTCAGCCATTTCTGCAGCAGTGCCAGGCTGATCCCGCCATGCGGCGCCAGATCGTCCGTGTCGTGTTCCTTCATCAGCTCGCAGGCGCGCTCGATGACCCGGCCGACACCGGTCTCGCCGACGAACATGTGATGGGCTTCCTCGGTCAGCATGAAGCGGCAGGTCCGCGACAGCGGGTCGAAGCCCGATTCGCCGAGCGTGGCGAGCTGGTACTTGCCGTCCCGGTCGGTGAAGAAGGTGAACATGAAGAAGGACAGCCAGTCCGGCGTATCCTCGTTGAAGGCGCCGAGGATACGCGGGTGGTCGGCGTCGCCGGAGCGCCGCTCGAGCAGCGATTCGGCTTCCTCGCGGCCGTCTCGGCCGAAATAGGCGTGCAGCAGGTAGACCATCGCCCAGAGATGGCGACCTTCCTCGACGTTGACCTGGAACAGGTTGCGGAGGTCGTAGAGCGACGGGCAGGTCATGCCGAGCAGGCGCTGCTGTTCGACGCTGGCCGGCTCGGTGTCGCCCTGGGTGACGATCAGGCGGCGGAGCACGCTGCGGTACTCGCCCGGCACCTCTTGCCAGGCGGCTTCGCCCTTGTGGTCGCCGAAGGAGATCTTGCGATCCTCGACCGGTTCGGCCAGGAAGATCCCCCAGCGATATTCCGGCATGCGGACATAGCCGAAATTGGCCCAGCCGTTGGAATCGACGGAAATCGCCGTGCGCAGATAGACGTCATCGCCCTGGAAGCCTTCCGGCCCCATGTCCTTCCACCAGTCGAGGAAGCGTGGCTGCCAGGCCTCGAGCGCGCGCTGCAGCCGCCGGTCGCCGGAGATGTCGACGTTGTTCGGGATGCTCTCCAGATAGTCGATCGCCATGGCTCAGACCCTCCTCTTGTCGTAGTCGCTGCGCCGCCCGGTGCCGTAGAGGCGGAGCGCGCCGTTCTCGCCGACCGCGTTCGGGCGCTGGAAGATCCAGTTCTGCCACGCGGTCAGGCGACCGAATATCTTGGTTTCCATGGTTTCCGGGCCGCCGAAGCGCAAGCTGGCCTCCATCCCGGTCAGGGCGTCCGGCGAGAAGGCGCTCCGTTCCTCGACGGCAAGGCGGATCTCGTCGTCCCAGTCGATGTCGTCGGGCGCGAAGGTGACGAGGCCGAGTTCCTCCGCCTCCGCCGCCTCGATGTCGCGGCCGATCTTGTCCTTCAGGCCCTCGACCGCGGCAGTGTCGTGCAGGCTGCGGGCGGCGAGGCGGGTCAGCCCGTTCGACATCGGGTAGGGGCCGAAATTGGCGGCGGTGAGACGGATCGTCGCCGGCGGCCGGTTGTCGCCCTCGAACTGTCCGTCGAGCATGTAGGAGCGGTCGGCGGCGAGCGCGAGTTCGAGCAGCGTGCCGACGAAGCAGCTGCCCGGCTCGATCATCGCGAACAGCGAGCGCGACGAGAGGTCCAGCCGCTTCAGCGTGCGTTTCAGGAAAAGCGAGATCTCGCGGACCAGCCAGTCGCCGGCGTTGCCGGCAAGCGCCGCGTCGGCCGCCTCGACCCGGGCCGGATCGCCCTCGGCGCGGAGCAGCCAAGTGCCGATCTCGTCCTCGTTCAGGCGAAGATGCAGCATCAGGTCGTCGAACTCGCGGGCGAACTGCAGCGGCCAGAAGGCCGCCCCGGCGGCATGGATCGCGGGCGCCGTCGCCGGGACATCGGCGGTCGGGCCGTGGATCGTGATTGCCGCGGACCGCGTCGCCCGGTCGATGGCGCAGGTGACCGTCTCGTAGCGGATCTCGTCGCCGTCGATGGTCCGCGTCAGTGGCGTGAGCGCGATCCCCTTCGCGTCGGCCGGCCGGTCCGAGCGCTCGGCGATCTCGCGGGCGCGGGCGGTGACCGTCTCCTCCCAGCGCGAGCGTGGCACGGTCTCGTCGACAAGCCGCCATTCGATCGCCCGCTTGCCGCGAACGCCCTCCTCCAGCGTGCAGAACACGTCGGCGCGGTCGCGGCGGACATGGCGCTTGTCGGTGAGCCGGGTCAGGCCGCCGGTGCCGGGCAGCACGGCGAGCAGCGGCAGTTCGGGCAGCGAGACCGTCGACGAGCCGTCGTCGATCAGGACCAGGTGATCGGCGGTCAGCGCCAGTTCGTAGCCGCCGCCGGCGCAGGCGCCGTTGATCGCGGCCATGTAATGCTGGCCGGAATTCTCGCAGGCATCCTCGATCGACAGTCGGGTCTCGTTGGTGAACTTGCAGAAATTGACCTTGTGACCGTGGCTGGAGCCGGCCAGCATGCGGATGTTGGCGCCGGCGCAGAAGACCTTCTCCTTGCCCGAGGTGATGACCACGGTGCGTACTTCCGGATGCTCGAAGCGGAGCCGCTGGACGGCGTCGTAAAGTTCGATATCGACCCCGAGATCGTAGGAATTGAGCTTCAGCTCGTAATCGTCGCGGAGCCCGCCATCCTCGGAAACGTCCATCGTCAGGGTCGCGACGGGGCCGTCGAAGGCCAGTTTCCAGTGGCGGTAGCGGTCGGGCGCGGTCTGGAAGTCGATCATCGTTCGTTCGTTCCGTTCCTGCGAAGGGCCAGAGTCATAGGAACTATAATGCATATTTCCGTTCCGACAAGCAATATTCTGCTGGATTGACGGGGCAGGCAAGCGTTCAGGCGATCATTCTGACCAGGGAGCGAGACCGATCAGCGTCGGGCGGCGATCGGCCAGGCGGGCCGCTGCAACAGGTAGAATCGGTCGAGCGGCGAGGCGTCGGTAATCACGTAACGGAAGGTCGCCGCCTCGCCGACGGCGACCCGGCCGCTGTCGAAGCGAACCAGGTCGGCCGGTTCGGTCACCTCGTGGGAGCGTTGGAATCGGTCCGATTCGAAGGGTCTCGGCCCGGTCTTCGGCTGGTCGAAGGACAGCCCGTCGCCGTAGCTCGACGGTTCCGCCAGGTCCTCGCGCAGTTCATGTTCGTAGCTTGCCCATTCGCGGCCCGAGCGGTTGATGACGACCTTGACAAGGTGAAAGCCGGCGAAGGTGATCGAGGAAAAGCGGTTGGGACGCAGCTGCGAGCGGCTGGCGAGGCCGCGGATCACGAGGGCGATCTCGCCAAGGGTGGTCATCTCCTCGACCAGGACGAAGGGATCCTCCAGGCTGCCGATGCCCGAGAGCGAGAGAATGCGGAAGCCGCCGAGTTCGTCGGAGAACGTCAGGCCGTCCCTGGTGACCGGCTCGGCGCTGGCCGGGGCCGCCGGAAGCGGCAGCGCGCAAGACACGGCGAGGGCGGCGGCCAGCGTGATGGCGCGCCGTTTTCTGCGTGATATCGGCCTGTTCGCGGGCGCCGGGTCGGGGGCCATGGTCCAACCTTTCCGCCTGTCAGGATAGGCGTCGGGCCGACCGCCAACAAGCGTTCGCGAGCGGGGTCCGGCCGGTGCGTCCGGCGCGACCCCGTTAAGGAATTGTCAACCTTTCGGCGTCAGACTCCGGCCGGGAAGCTGAAGGGGGCCTCGATGAACGATGAGGTGACGGTTCGTGGGGCGGAATTGTCGGACGTCGACGCCGCCGCGGCTGCGCGTGCCGAGGCCGAAGAGCGCGAATGGCGTGATCGCCGGGCCTATGCGCGCAGCAGCGTGCTGTGGCCTGCGACACTGGTTTACGGCGGCCAGTCGCGGGATTGCGTTGTCCATAACCTGTCCGCCAACGGCGCCAAGATCCAGACGGACGACAGCGACGAACTGCCCAAGAACATGACCCTGCGGCTGCCGCGATTCGGCGACTTCGCCGCCCGCCTTGCCTGGCGTCGCGGCGTCTCGGCCGGCCTCCAGTTCCTTGACGATCCGAAGATGATTGCCGACCTGCTGGCGCCGACGCTGCCGCTCCGCCGGCTCGACAAGTAGGCGGGCTGCCGTCCGACCGCCGCTTCAGGCGGCCCGCGGCGCGGCGATGAGCGCGACGATCGCCCGCTGCAGCGCGTCCAGCGTATCCTCGAGGCCGCGGCCGGAGGTGTCGAAGGTCAGGCTGGCCTTCCCGTAAAGCTCTTCCCGGCTCGCCAGGATCTGCCGCAGGTCTTCCATCGCCTCGCTGCTGCCGGCCATCGGCCGGTAGTCGCCCTGGGCGATCACCCGCTCCATGTGGTCTTCCGGGCGCGCCTTCAGCCAGACCGTCAGGCAGCTTGCCAGCAGGCGTTCGTAGGTTGCCGGCTCGGCGACGATGCCGCCGCCCGTGGCGATCACCGCTTCCGGGTGGTCGTCGAGCACGCGGTCGAGGCTGCGCCGCTCGGCCCGGCGGTAGCCGGACTGTCCGGACAGCGAAAAGATCTCGCCGACCGCCATTCCGGCATCGGCCTCGATGGCCTGGGCAAGCTCGATGAAGGGCACGTCGAGGCGCTCGGCGAGGCGCGCGCCGAGTGTCGACTTGCCGGCGCCGCGCAGGCCGATCAGCGCGATTCGCCGGCCGCGCAACTCGCGGCTGCCGAACCGGCTGCCGAGCAGGGCCTGGGCCTCGGTCAGCTCCTCCGGGCTCAGGCGCCCGAGGATCTGCTGGATCAGGGCGAGCTCGGCCGGCGGTTCCGGCGCCTCCCGCACCAGGGTCTCCAGCGCGAGGTTCATCGCCTGCGCGACCTGCCGCAGCAGTCCGATCGAGATATTGCCCTGGCCGCCCTCGAGCTGCGCCAGGTAGCGTTCCGAGACGCCGGATTCATGGGCCAGGATCTTGCGCGTCATGCCGCGCCGCGCGCGCGCCGTCCGCACCCGCTCGCCAAGCTGGGCGAGAAAGGCCGCATGCTGCTCGGCAGGCGGGCAGGGGCGGCAGCCCCGGGCCCGCGCCGGGCGCGCGTCGGGATTGCAGGGGCGATCGGGGCTATCACTCATGAAAATGCATTATAATGCTTGATTTCATAAATGAGAAGGCTTTATGCAATATATTGCTATTCAGAATATTCCCCGACGGCGGAGGCGATGGTGGCGAAGCATGTGACGATCCTGGTGGGCACGATGACTGGCACCGCGGAAATCGTGGCCGAGGAAATCAAGGCGATGCTCGACGCGGAAACCGCGATCGGCTCCGAGATTCACCCGATGGATTCGCTCGATGCCGGGATCCTTGCGGCGGGCGGGGATTTCCTGATCGTCACCTCCACCTACGGCCAGGGCGACGTGCCGGACAACGCGCGCGGCTTCTTCGAGGACGTGGCGCGCACGCGGCCCGATCTTGAACAAGTCCGCTTCGCCGTGGCCGGGCTTGGCGACAGCACCTACCAGGATACCTTCAATCACGCCGGGGAGAAATTCGAGGTGCTGCTTACCGGGCTCGGCGCGACCCGGGTTGCCGGGCGCCTGAAGCATGACGCGAGCGGCGACACGCTGGCCGAGGATGCGGCGGTCGAATGGGCCCGGGACGCGGTCGCCAGTTTCGAGGAGGCCCGCGCCGAGGCTGCCTGATGCGAGCATCGGCGCGACCGAAGGAAGACGAACAACGGTAAACGAGAAACGGTCCGAGGGAGGAACCATCCATGCCGAGCCCGTCCAGTGTCGAACCGGGCGCATCGCCGCCGCGACCGGTCCTGCCGCGCGACTATAACGCGGCGAGCGATTTCATCGACCGGCACCTGGCCGAGGGGCGCGGCGACAAGCTCGCCGTCATCGACGACCACGGCCGCTACAGCTATGCCGACATCGCCGAGCGGGTGAACCGCGCCGGCAACGCCTTCCTCGCCCTCGGGATCCTGCCGGAGCAGCGGATCGCGCTGGCGCTTCTCGACACCGTCGATTTCTACGCCGCCTTCTGGGGCGCGCTCAAGATCGGCGCCGTGCCGGTGCCGCTCAACACGCTGCTGACCGCCGAGGATTACGCCTACATGCTGCGTGACAGCCGGGCCGTCGCGCTGCTCGTCTCCGACGCGCTGTCGCCGACGCTGGCGAAGGCGGCCGGCGACCTGCCGCGCCTGTCCCACGTGATCGCGAGCGGTGACGGGCCGAGCGCGTTCGCCGACGCGCCCCGCTTCGCCGAACTCTGCGCCGCCGCCGGCGCCGACCTCGCCGCCGCCGAGACCACGCCCGACGACATCGCCTTCTGGCTCTATTCCTCCGGTTCGACCGGCAAGCCCAAGGGCGTCGTCCACCTGCACGGCCACCTGGTGCAGACCGCCGTGCTCTATGGCGGCGGGGTGCTCGAGGCGGGACCGGACGACGTGTTCTTTTCGGCCGCCAAGCTGTTCTTCGCCTACGGGCTCGGCAACGCCATGACCTTCCCGCTCCATGTCGGCGGCACGGCGGTCCTGATGGCCGAACGGCCGACCCCGGCGGCGGTGATGAAGCGGCTCAAGGACTTCCGGCCGACGATCTTCTTCGGCGTGCCGACCCTCTACGCGGCGATCCTCGGCGACCGCACGATCGACCGGGGCGCATCGTCGGACGCGCTCAGGCTCTGTGTCTCCGCCGGCGAGGCCCTGCCCGAGGATGTCGCGCGGCGCTGGACCGACCGCTTCGGCGTGCCAATCCTCGACGGCATCGGCTCGACCGAGATGCTGCATATCTTCCTGTCCAACCGGGTCGACGCGACCAAGCTCGGCTCGACCGGCAAGGCGGTGCCGGGCTACGAGCTCAAGGTGGTCGGCGACGACGGGGCCGAGCTGCCGCCGGGCGAACTCGGCGAATTGATGGTGCGCGGGCCGTCGACGGCGGCCTTCTACTGGAACAACCGGGCCAAGACCGTCGCAACCTTCCAGGGCGACTGGTGCCGCACCGGCGACAAGTACATCGCCGACGAGGCGGGCTTCCACACCTATGCCGGCCGCGCCGACGACATGCTGAAGGTGAGCGGCATCTGGGTCTCGCCCTTCGAGGTCGAATCCGCCCTCGTCGGTCATGACGACGTGCTGGAGGCGGCCGTGGTCGGCCACATGGATGCGGACGAACTGGTCAAGCCGAAGGCCTATGTCGTGCTGCGCGACGGTCTCGCCGGCGATGCCGCGAAAACCCGGGAATTGCAGGATTTCGTGAAGAGCCGGCTCGCGCCCTACAAGTATCCGCGCTGGATCGAGTTCCGCGACGAACTGCCGAAGACCGCGACCGGCAAGATCCAGCGGTTCAAGCTGCGCGGTTGACGGCGCCGGCCGTGACGCAACGCGTAATGCTCTCCGGCGGCGCGGTCGAGACGCGCTGGATCGGGCCGCCGCCCGACCGGGCGTCGACACTGGTCTTCCTGCACGAGGGGCTCGGCGCGATCGGGATGTGGCGGGATTTTCCCGACCGCCTCGCCGCGCGGACCGGGATGGGGGCGCTGGTCTACAGCCGGTTCGGCTATGGCGGCTCGGACGCCTGCGCCCTGCCGCGTCCGCTCGGCTACATGCATGACGAGGCGGCCGGCCCGCTGCCCGAACTGCTCGACGCCTTCGCGGTCGAACGCGCGGTCCTGTTCGGCCATTCCGACGGCGGCTCGATCGCCCTGATCCATGCCGGCGATCGGCCCCATCCGTCGCTTCGCGCGCTGGCGCTGGAGGCCGCCCATGTCTTCGTCGAGGATGTCTCGGTTGCCAGCATCGCGGCGGCGAAGGAGGCTTACGAGTCGGCCGACCTGCGCGCCCGGCTGGCCCGCCATCACGGCGACAACGTCGATTGCGCCTTTCGCGGCTGGAACGACGCCTGGCTCGACCCGGCCTTCCGCGCCTGGAACCTGGAAGCGTTCCTGCCGGCGATCCGCGTGCCGGCGCTGGTCATCCAGGGCCGTGACGACGAATACGGCACCGCCCGTCAGGTCGACGCCATCGCCGCCGGCATGGGCGGGCGGGCCGAGACGTTGATGCTCGACGCGTGCGGTCATTCTCCCCATCGCGACCAGCCGGACCGGGTGATCGCCGCCGTCGCCGGTTTCCTCGAGCGGCACGCAATCGGCGGATAAGGCGGCGTGCCGCGCCCCGTTCCCCGGCGCGCCCGCATCCGCTAGGATGCCTTTCATGACAGCAGATCATCCGACCGCCGTGCAGCGGCGCTACCTTCGACTCGGGCTCGGCCAGCCCGGCGGCAAGCTCCCGCTGCACGACCGCAACGGTCAGCGGATCAAGCCGGCGACGATCCGCGCCTGCCTGGATCACGGCTGGGCGGTGCCCTGGACGCGCAACCCGATCAAGCCCGACTGGCTGGTCTGCCGCCTGACGCCGGCCGGGGAGGCGGTGGCGACCGCCGGGGGCGTCGAGGACGACGATGAAGAGGGCGACGATCCCTGGCCCGGGACCGGCGCGGAGAGCCGCGGCGAGATGGTCGGCGATACGGACTAGCGCCGGCGCCCGCCAGTCAGTAGCATCCGCGCTTCGATTTGTAACAATCCGGACTTCACGGAACCGCGCCGGAGACGCCGCGTCATGACGATCCCCGATTCCGCCCGGCCCGCCGCCGAGGCGCCGATTCATGTCCGCGACAGCGGTCCGGACGACCTCGACGCGGTGTTGGCGATCCTGCCGCGGCTCGCCGCCTTCGAGCTGCCGCCGAAACGGGTCGCCGAGGATCTCTGGCGCCACGATGCCGCGCTGCTCCGCGCCAAGGTCGCGGGCGAACGTCCGGACTGCCACGTGCGGGTCGCCGAGGGGGAGGATGGCGCGCTGCTCGGGGTCGCCATCCTGACGCTTCGCCCGGAACCGATGAGCGGCGCGCCGTCGGCGCACCTGGAGGTTCTGGCGGTGGCCGAGGGCGCCGAGGGACGCGGCGTCGGCAGGGCGCTCATGGAAGCGACCGAGGCGGTTGCCGCCGGTCACGGCGCGCGCTCGGTCACGCTGCATGTCTTCGCCAACAACGACCGCGCCCGGCGGCTCTACGAGCGGGTCGGCTATGCCAGCGAGATCCACCGCTACATCAAGCATCTGGACGATTGACGCCGGCTGCACTGCCGACAGGCCAACAAGAAACGAGAAAGCCGGACAACGCCATGGGCCGCCCCGCCAAGTTTCCCGAGGACCGTATCCTGGACATGGCCGCCGAGCTCTGCGCGGCGGAAGGCGTCGAGGCGGTGACCGCGTCCGGCGTCGCCCGCGCGCTCGGCGCGCCGTCGGGTTCGATCTATCACCGCTTCTCCGGCCGGGCGGAGCTTCGCGCGACGCTCTGGTGCCGCACGCAGGAGCGTTTCCAGGCGAGCTATCTCGGCATCCTGGAAGGTGTCGACGACCCGGCCGCGGCGATCGCCGCCGGCGCCGTGCACGCGGTCCGCTGGTGCCGCGCCAACCCGGCCGAGGCGCGCATCCTGATCCTGCACCGGCGCGAGGAATTCGTGGCGCCCGAGTTGCCGGAGGCCCTTCTTGCCCGCGCCGCGGCGCTGGAGGCCGGCGCGACCCGCATCCTCGACCACCTCGCCCGGGCGCTGCACGACGGGCCGACCGACTACGAGCGGCTGCATTTCATCGCCATCGGCGTGCCGCTCGCCGCCATGCGTCCCTACCTCGAACGCGACGGCGCGATCCCGCCCTCGGTCGACAGCCTCGTCGACGACGCGATCATGACCCTGCTGGGGGGATAGGCCCGGCGCACGCGGCGGAACTCCCGGCACGCGGGAACAAGGGTGCGTCTTGTGGCGTTCTGCCCGGCATGGTTCCCGAATGGCTCCATATCCTGTCGATCGTCTCGCTCGTCCTCGGCCTGGGTTCGGCGCTCTGGCTCGCCGTCGATCTCTCGCGCCATCCGCAGCATATGTGGATCATGAACGTCGTCTGGCCGGCGACGGCGCTGTTCGGGCACGTGCTCGCCCTGTGGGGTTACTACGCCTACGGCCGGCTCGCGGCAGAGGAGCGGGTCGAGGCGGCCGGGGCGCGGGACGAAACCCAGCCGCACCGGCGCCGGACGCCGTTTCCGGCGAGCGTCGGCAAGGGTGTCGCCCATTGCGGCGCGGGCTGCACGCTCGGTGACATCGTGGCCGAAAGCCTGGTCTTCCTGGTGCCCGCGGTCGCGGTCTGGGCGGGCTGGAAATCGCTGTTCGCGGACAAGATCTTCGCGATCTGGGTGGTCGACTATGTCTTCGCCTTCTCCTTCGGGATCGCCTTCCAGTATTTCACCATCAAGCCGATGCGCGGCCTCACCGTCGGCGAGGGCCTCGTCGAGGCGATCAAGGCCGACGCCGCCTCGCTGACCGCGTGGCAGGTCGGCATGTACGGCTTCATGGCGCTCGCCCATTTCGTGATCTTCGCCGGCCTGCTGGGCGTCGAACTCCGGAGCGACAGCGTTGAATTCTGGTTCATGATGCAGATCGCCATGCTGTTCGGTTTCGCGACCGCCTATCCGGTGAACTGGTGGCTGATCCGGCGCGGCGTGAAGGAGGCGATGTAGGGATGGCGGACCGGCCCGCGACCGGCCGCGAGAAGCGGCGATGCCGCGCGACCGCGCCGGATCGTTCGGCGGTTGATGTCTGCCGGTCATCGTCTATTCTCAGACGAATACGCACCGAAACGATCACAAACGAAAAAAGCAGGGGAGCCGGCCCGGCACCCCGGTGAGGAGTGAAACAACCGACATGCCGAAACCGGTCGACCCCGTCGAGCAGTCCGCCGCCCTTGCCTGGCGCCGGAAGAAGAAACGGGGTCTCGAATATCTTCTCGTGACCTCGCGCGACACCGGCCGCTGGGTCTTGCCGAAGGGCTATGTCGCGGATGGCCATACGCCGCCATCCTCGGCCGCGAAGGAGGCATGGGAAGAGGCCGGAATCAGGGGCGAGATCGCCGATCGCGAGATCGGCCGCTATTGCTATCGCAAGCTTGAGATCAAGGGCGGCGGCACGCTGAACGTCGCCGTTTTCCCGCTGAAAGTCGCGGAACTGGCCGATTCATGGCCCGAAAAGAGCCAGCGGACGCGAAAGTGGATGGATCCGGAGGCGGCGGCGAAGGCGGTCGCCGAACCGGAGCTCAAGACATTGCTCGCGGCCTTCGCCAGGCAGTTCGCCGAGACGGACTGATACGCTCGCCGGATCGGCGGGTGCCCGGCGGGCGGCTGGCGGGCCCCGAGCAAGCCGATCTTTCGGCGCTTCCACGGCCGCCCCGAATCCCGCTAGACTTCCGGCGCCGTCCAGCGGCATTTCTTTCGAGGAAACCATCATGACCGGTTCGCTCGCCGCACTCGTCCTCGCCTCCGCCTGCTTCCTGGTCATTCATGTCCTGCCGTCGACCGCGGCGCGGGGACGCCTTGTCGCCCGCCTTGGCGAGGGCGCCTACAGGGGGCTCTATTCGGCCATCTCGCTGGTGCTGATCGTCTGGATGTCGGTTGCCTACGGGGCGGTCGTGCCTGAGACGGTGCTGTGGGACCTGGGCGCGGCCGGCCGCTGGTGCGGCCTGGTGCTGATGGCGATCGCCTTCGTCCTGCTGATCGCCGGCGTCGGGACGCCGAACCCGACCGCCGCGGGCAGCGAGCGGTTGCTGCAGAAGGGCGTGGCGGCGCGCGGCATCGTCACCATCACGCGCAACCCGATCATGTGGGCGATTGCCATCTGGTCGGCGGCGCATCTGCTCAACAACGGCGACCTGCCGTCGCTGGTCTTCTTCGGCAGTCTCGGCCTGCTCGCGATTGCCGGCACGATGCTGATCGAGGCCCGCAAGGCGCGGGCATTTCCCGGCCCGTGGAAGGAACTGACGGCGGTCACCTCCAACGTGCCCTTCGCCGCGCTGCTTTCCGGGCGCGGCCGGTTCTCGCTCGGCGGACTGTGGTGGCAGGCGCCGCTCGGCCTGGTATTCTATGCCGCCTTCCTGCACGGACACGCGTGGCTGTTCGGCGTTTCGCCGCTGCCGCTCTAGGACGCGGTGCGATGAACCCGGAACCCCACCCGAATTCCCTGCCGGCGACGTCCAGCCCCGGCTAGCGGCGCCTCGTGCCGGATTTCTGGCGATCGCCGCCGGTCTCGGCAGCGGTTGCGCGCGGCTTCCCGGACGATTGCGCCCCGTGGTCGGCGGCGAGCCGCGCGGCCGCCTGTTCGCGTGGGGCGCCGGAAGCCTCGACGCCGGCGTCGAGGAGCGCCGAGAAGACCTCGACGCGGTTGCGGCCGCCGTTCTTGGCCGCGTAGAGCGCGCGGTCGGCAAGGCCCAACGGGGTCTGGATGTTGCTGTGGGTCCGCGTTGCCTCGGCGATGCCGATGCTGACCGTCATGTCGAAACGATGGGCACCGTGGACGATCGGCGTGGCGGCAATCCGTTCCCGGATACGCTCGGCCAGGACCCGGGCGCCGTCCAGCCGGGTGTTCGGCAACAGGATCGCGAATTCCTCGCCGCCGAGCCGGCTCAGCATGTCGCACTGGCGCAGCATCGGCGAAATCGTCCGGGCGAAGCTTCGCAGCGCCTCGTCGCCGGCGTCGTGGCCGAAGCGGTCGTTGATCCGCTTGAAATGGTCGATATCCAGCATCACCAGGCTGAGGCCGGTGCGATAGCGATGATGGCGGATCAGTTCGGCCTCGCCGGTGTCCATGAAATGCCGGCGGTTCGCGAGATCGGTCAGCGAGTCGGTGGTGGCGAGGCGGGTCAGTTCCCGGTTGGTATGTTCGAGCTTCTGTTCGTATTCGACCTGGGGCGTGACGTCGAACATGGTGACCTGGACGGCCGGCTCGCCATGCCAGTTCGTCATCCGCCGGAGCACGTCGGCGTATTTGACCTGGCCGCTCTGGGCGCGATAGCGGAGCCGGGTCCGGTTGGTCGTTTCCGTGCCGGCGAGAAGGCGGGCCGTTGCCTCGGCGACCCCGGCGCGATCGCTCGGCTCGATCAGGATGCTGGCGGACGGCAGGGCCTCGATCTCGCTGCCGTCGCGATAGCCGAAGAAGCGGGCGAAGGAGTCGTTGGCGAACAGCGGCTTCATGTCGCGGTGGATCAGGATGCCCTGGATCGAGCCCTCGATGAGGTCCCGGAAACGCGATTCGCTGTCGCGCAGGGCGTTCTGGGCGCGGCGTTCCTCGGTGATGTCCCGTGCCGTGCCGCGATAGCCGACGAAGGCGCCGTCTTCGTCGAAGACCGGCTTGCCGGAGATGCTGCACCAGCGCTCGCCGGTCGCCGACCGGTTCGTGCGATAGGCGAAGTCCTTGAACGGGCGGCGGTTGCTCAGGTCGTCCTGGTGGGCGATCAGGGCGGCCGCGTCGGTGGTCGCGTCGATGATCTCGAACCGGCTCCGGCCGAGCAGCTCCGTCGGGTCGATGCCCCAGCGCTCGTGAATGCTCGACGAGAGGTAGGTGAAGCGAAGGTCGCTGTCCATTTCCCAGAACCAGTCGACGGATGCGTCGGCGAAATCGCGGAAGCGCTGTTCACTCCGCCGCGCGGCCTCCTCGGCCCTGCGCTGCTCCGTGACATCCTGCAGGATCCCGAAAATCGCGATGGCCTTGCCCTGCCAGTCCAGTTCCAGCATGCCGATCGTGTGGACATGCCGGATCTCGCCGTTCGGACGAACGAGGCGGGCATCGAACTCGTAGCCCTCGCTTTCCTCGATTGCCTTTTCGACCACGGCCCGCAGCCGCATCCAGTCCTCGGGGAGGTAACGTTCCCGGGCGTTTTCCCGGTCGGGCACGAAGGTTGCCGGGTCGCGGTCATGGATGCGGTACATCTCGGCCGACCAGTGCATCGCCCCGGATTCCAGGTCGAGCCGCCAATGGCCGAGCTTCGCGGCGCGCTCTGCGCCCTCCAGCAGGATATTGGTTTCGCGGAGCTGCGCCGAGGCCTCGCCGAGCTGCCGGGCGCGTTCCTCGACCAGTTCCTTCGAGCGCAGCAGCTCGCGCTCGTGGGTCACCTGGGCGGTCACGTCGATGAGCGTCACCTGCACCGCCGGTTCGCCCTGCCAGATGATCCGTTTGCGGAGCGCGTCGAGGCAGATCGGCGTGCCGTCGAGGCGGGTGTTCCAGATCCGCACCGAGGGCACGAAGTCCCGGCCCTCGACGACGGCGCTGGAATCGGCGAGCACCGCCTCGCGCATCTCGGGATCGATGTAGTCGAGGAGCGTGGGCAACGCGGTCACGTCGCCGGTCGATTCGAACCCGTACATGGTCGCGAAGGCGTCGTTGGCGAACAGTGGCACCAGATTGCGGTGGACCAGGATGCCCTGCAGCGAGCCGTCGATCAGGGCCCGGTAGCGGGCGTCGCTCTCCTGCAGCGAGTGCCGGACCTGGAGGATGTCGGTGACGTCGGAGAAGGCGAAGATGACCGCCGGTTGGCCCTCGTAGTCGAACTTCAGGGCCGAGGAAAAGATCGTGATCTCGCGGCCGTCCAGCCGACGCAGGTGAAGCTCGCGGTTGTGGTAGCTGCCATCGCGCTCGAAGATCACCTTGTTCTCGGCGAGCTCCGCGTCGTCGATATAGAAGTCGGCCGTCCGCATGCCGATTGCCGAACGGCCGTCCGTGCCGAGGGCGGCCGGCAGGCGGGCATTCTCGGCAATGATCTCGCCGTCCGGATAGCTGCTGATCCCGGCCGGGATCGGCAGCATCTCGAGAAATAGGCGGGAACGCTTCTCGCTTCGATCGCGTGCGAGTTCGGCGTCGCGCTGCTCGGTGATGTCCTGCAGCACGCCGAACAGGGCGGTCGCCTTGCCGTCGCTGTCGGCCTCGACGTGGCCGATGGCCCGGACATGGCGCAGTTCGCCGTCGGGTCTGACCAGCCGGACCGTCAGGTCCCAGCCCGGACCGCCATCGATGGCATGCTGGACGGCGGCCGTGACGATTCCCCTGTCTTCCTCGTGATAGACGGCGAGGGCCGGTTCCAGCGAGGGCTCGAAGGAGTCCCGGTCGAAGCCGTAGATCCGGAATATCTCGTCGGACCAGAACAGCTCGCCGGTTTCCAGAACCAGCCGCCAGTGGCCGATCCGGGCGAGCCTTTCGGCATCGGCGAGCATGGCGCTCTTCTGGAGGATCACCGCCTCGGATCCGGGATCGTCGCCCTCAGGCGCGCCTCCGTCCGTCGCGGCATCGAAGTCGAGCAGGACGGTGCCGTCGGCCAGTGGCGTGAACGAGAGTTGCCGGATCCCGCCGCCCGGGCCGAATTCGCCTGTGACGGTCGCCGGGATGCCCGGATCGCGTGCCGCGTCGAGCGCCTCCGCGGCAGCAGGATGCTCCAGCATGCCGGCCAGGCCCTCGCTTGTCAGGGCGGTGTCGAACAGGCTGTTCCGGAGGGCGGCCCGGCCGTCGCGATCCAGGATCGCGGCCGGAAATGCGCGAGTTTCCAGCAACGCGCCGGCGAGGCTCATGTCGCCGTTGGCGGTGGTGCGGCCGCTTTTCGCGGTCGCGGGAACGCCTGGCATGTCGGAATCCGCTCGCGTCATATCGAACGCAGCCTATCGGCAACTCGTTAATGAGGACTGAATTTATATAATCACTGAATATATAGATCGCGCGGCGCGCAATGCTGTCGGCCGGGTCCCGCCGGGCGCGGAGAGTTCCCGGGGCGGAGGCGGGGTCGGGCTAGGGGCGGGCGTCCAGCGCGGCCCGGACGCGGGCAGCCAGTTCCCAGTGCCGGAAGGGCTTGCGCAGCAGTTGCTCCGGCGCGATGCCGATGACGCCCGGGTCGTGGCCGCTCATGAACAGGACGACGAGCCTGTTGTCCCGGTGGCGGAAATGCCGTGCGAGTGCGTCGCCGGAAAGCTCGCCCGGCACCACGACGTCGGTCAGGAGAAGATCGAACCGCCCCTGTTCCCCGATCAGCGAGGAGGCTTCCCGCGCGCTCCCCGCGCTGATCACCTCGTAGCCGAGTCCGGACAGCTGGGCGGCGACATAGTCGCGGACATCGTCCTCGTCGTCGATCAGCAGGATGCGTTCGCCGGTGCCGCGGGGAATCCGGTCGGCCACTCCGGCGTCGTCGCCCTGCCGGTCGGCGCGCGGCAGGTAGAGCGAGATGTCGCTGCCTTTCCCGGGGGCGCTGTCGATCGTCAGGTAACCGCCGGACTGCTTCATGAAGCCGTAGGCCATGCTGAGCCCGAGGCCGGAGCCCTGGCCGATCTCCTTGGTCGTGAAGAAGGGTTCGATCGCCTGCTCGCGGACCTGCTTCTCCATGCCGAGCCCGTCGTCCCGCATGGTCAGGCGCACGAAGCTTGCCGGGGCGATGACCGCCTGCTCGCCCTCGACTTCCTGGCCGTCGACGACATTGGCCGTTTCGACGATCACCGTGCCGCCGTCCGGCATCGCGTCGCGGGCGTTGATGGCGAGGTTCAGCAGCGTGTTTTCCAGTTGCGACAGGTCGACCAGTGTCGGCCAGAGGGTCTCGGGCGAGCGGATCTCCAGCCGGATCCGGGCGCCGAGCGTGCGCCGCAGCAGGGTCGACATGCCGACCAGCGCCAGGTTGACGTCGGCCGGCGCCGGGTCGAGCGGTTGCCGGCGGGCGAAGGCGAGAAGGCTGTGGGTCAGCGTCGAACCGCGTTCGGTCGCCCGGATGGCGGTTTCCAGGCGCTTGATCAGGATGTCGCTGTCGCCGACCTCGTCGAGGACGATTTCGAGGTTGCCGAGGACGATCGCCAGCAGGTTGTTGAAATCGTGGGCGACGCCGCCAGTGAGCCGCCCGACCGCTTCCATCCGCTGGGCGTGACGCAGGTTCCGGGCCGCCCGGCGCTGGGTCGTGACATCGCGGGCCACGACCTGGATCGCCGGAACGCCGTCCCACTGGACGAGGCCGGCGGTTGCCTCGATATCGCGGCGCAGGCCGGACCGGGTGAGCGCCCGGAAACTGTATTGCTGCGGCGGGTTCTCGCCGCCGAGCCGTCGCGCCCGGAGGGCGAGGATATGCGCCCGGTCCTCCGGCACGATGAGGTCGGTGACCACCATCCCGATCAGTTCGCCCTGGGGATAGCCGACCAGGTCCGCCATCGCCCTGTTGCAATGGGCAATGACCTCGCCGCGCACGACAACGATGGCGTCGGGGGCGGCCTCGACCAGGTGATAGTAGCGGTCCTCGACCTCTCCCAGGCGGGTCTGCAGGGCGATTTCCAGCGGGCCAGGTATCGCCGTGATGCGGCAGATGCGATCGCCCTGCGGGGAATCGCGGAGCGGCCGGAAGGTGAAGCTCAGCTCCCCTTCCGGCAGATCGTGACTGCTCACGAAATTGTCGCCGCCCTGGCCGCGGGCGATATCGCGGCCGAGCGGCGAGGCGGGGTCGACGTGCTCGAAGATCGAGGTGCCGATGGCGTATTCCGCGGAGCGGACCGAGTCGCCGCCCGATATCTCCATGAACGTGATGGTTCCGTCATTCAGGACATCAATAACGGTTGTCCCGATCAGAGACAAAAATCTCCCGCTATGTTGGTCGATAGCCCTCATCGGCGTTTCGATCTGTGGAAAATCCGAAGAATATCCTGAATTGACCACGTTGGAACCTCGAACAGCCACGTCCTTGTCTGGTATTCCCACCAAGAATGCCTGCTCATGTCGTTGGTTCCACGGCCATCGATTTTTGTTTCCATTTTTCAATAATTAGCGGGTTTGAATACAGACGGATTATCAAAAGTCAAGCAGCGCAGGCGCGTCGCTGCCCCAGGGCACCAGGTGACGGTCGCAGCGCGACAAACGCCCGATCCTATTATATGATGTCTTCCGAATGGAAGGCGTTCCGATGTTACTTGCGACGGAAGCGGCTGGAAATCGATCGCGGTGCCGGGGGCTCCTCCGGTCGATCGCGGTCGCGTTGGTGAGCCTGGCGGCCTTCTCGCCCGCCTGGGCCGACGGCGGCGGCGACGGCGGCGGTTTCTACCAGATCGATCCGATGAAGCAGGGGTTCGAACGGAGCGGCCGCGAGCATCCGGAAGAGAGAACCTGGCGCTACCGTCATCGCGACGGCGACACCTACCGGAACGAGACCCTGAAGGAAGCGGAGAATTACCGCGCGCTGAACGAGGCGGCCTTCCTCCTTATGTTCGACGAAACCGTGCCGGTCGGAGGCATCGGGCGCGACAATCCGCACGCCGTCACGTTCCTGAACGCGGTTGCCAATCCGGACTATTTCGCTTCCTCCCCGCGCGACGATCGGGGCCGGGAGATCAGGCCGACCTCGCGTTCATTCGAATGGGCCTTCAGCCGTTTCCAGGCGCACTGGCAACCGATCTGGGCGGCGCGCGACCGGGAAGCGGCGGCCGATCGGGCGGCGGCCAACGTGGCGAAGGCGGCGGAAGCGACCGCCGCTTCGGTGGCGCGCAATGCCGCGGCGGCAGCCGAAGAAGTCTATTCGCCGACCGACGGTGGCGGAACGAAATCCGCCTGGACGCTCCGTTTCAGGCAATTCGACGGTGCCCGGGGCCTCGATGCCTTCAGCAGCTGGACGACGAAGTGGGATCTCGGCCTCGGCGCCACCTATGCCGAGCCGCCGCTCGGCAACGGATATGCAGCCGGGGCCGCCGGCGAGCCGGCGAAGGACCGGCCGGCGTCCTCTGCCGGCGCGACCACGGCGGCGCAGGGCGGCTCGACCGCCGGCTCGCGGAACCAGGCGGACCGGGACCTCGGCAGCGGCAATACCCGCTTCACCTTGTCGCTCAACTTCGGGCTCTTCGGCGGCGGCGAGAAAGGCGAGGGCGGCGACCGGGATGACGGTGCGGCGCAGGACGCGGATGGCCCGTACGGAGACTGGGCCGGCTATTACGACGACGACTACGACGACTATTGCTGCGATTGCTGCGACGATTTCGACGACGAATTCTACGGACCGCCGCCCGGTGCCGTCATCATTCCCCTGCGCGGCCCCGGCCAGCGCTTCCTGATCCTCCGTCGCCCGATCATCGATCCCTTCCGGCGGATCGACGGCAATGTTCCTTTCCGTCGCTACGACATTCCGGTAAGCGAGGCGCCGAGCACGGATCGTCCCGGCAGTCTTGCCTCCGACCAGGCGTCCGGAGACGTCGTCCGCTACGATTCGCCGACAATCGCCGGCTTCAAGCTCAGCCAGTCCTGGGGGACGGCCGGGAATGGCGGCGGGCAGACGGTCGCGGAAACCGATGATCCGGCGCCGGCGTTCCGCGGTTATGCCCTCGAGCCCCGCTTCGCCGGGTTGCAACTGGGCGTGACCTACAGCGGGACCGACAACGGCATCAAGCCGCCCGGACCGAACGAGACGATCCGGTACAGCCTCGGCTGGCAGGGCTTCGACCTCGGGATCCGCTATGCCCGTGACGAACCGTCTGGCGCCGCGTCCGGCGGCAGTACGGGCCTGACCGGGAACAAGGCGGACGGCCTCGATTTCCGTCCAACCTTCCGGCTGACAGACAAGATCCGCATCACCGGGGCGACCTTGCGCGGCTATTTCGCGGTCGAGGCGCCGCACGAGCTGGAGGAAGATGACCTTGACCTTGCCACGATCCGCTCGACCTTCCGGTTCTAGGCCGACGATCCGGGCCGCCGTCGGGTTGTTGCTCGCGCTGGCGTTCGGCTGGCTGCTGGCCGGCCCGGCGCTGGCCGCCGAACCGGCGCGAGAAAGCGGTATCGCGCCGCCCGACCTGTTGCCCGTTCACGGGCAGGTTGTTCTCGACGCGGTCGCCGCCCGGCTGGCCGGCGCCGAGCCGGCCCTGGTTGCCGCGGACCTCGGCGTGGCGGGAATCGAGGCGATCCGCCCCGAGACCGAATTTCATTACGAGGGCTTCGACCTCGCGGAGATCGTCATCGACCGCTTTGCCGCCGACCGCAAGACGTCGGGGCGCTTCAGCGTCGCCGGCGAGTTGCGCTGGAAGGACGTGATCGGCCGCCGCGCTGCGACCCGCTTCGCCGCCAACTACCGTGTCGAGGGGAAGCGCCTGGCGATCGAATGGGCGCAGGCACGGCCGCTATTCGCCGAGCAGCCGGCGATCCGCGCCTTCCTCTATCCGGCCGAGGCGATCCGGGCGATCGAGAGCGATGCCAACGATCTTTTCGCCGGCCTGTTCCTGAAAGCCTACCAGCCCGAGGTTCCGGTCATCGTCGGGCCGGAGCGCGACTATGCGCTGCTGGTGTTCGTCATGGATCGCATGGATCCGGCCGGAACCTACGAATTCCGCCTGGCCGAGCAGGCGGAGGGCAGTGATGGGGAGGCCGGTCATTTCCGCTATCGGGGTTACGAACCCGGCTGGTTCGTCGGCGCGGCGCTGATCCATGGGCAGGGCGTCACCCGCCCGCCGTCGCTCTGGATCAAGGCGGTCCGGACGGAGAAGGCCTCGGGCCTCTTCTCGACCGACAAGAACCATCTGCTGGCCCGCGTGCCGGTCGGCTTCGCCGACTAGGCTGGGCGGCGGATCAGAGCCGCTGGAAGGCGGCGATCACGCGGCCGATGTCGCGGGCACTCAGCGACGGATAGAGCGGCAGCGACAGGCAGCGCGCATAGAAGGCATCGGCGCCGCGCAGGACCGTCCTGTCGTAGCGGGCGCGATAGTAGGGCTGGCGGTGGACCGGGATGTAATGTACCTGGCTGCCGATCCCCTGGGCGCGCAGGATATGCATCAGTGCGGCCCGGTCGAGGCCGAGACGGGGAAAATCGATCAGCACGACGGAAAGATGCCAGGCCGGTCGGCTGTCGGCGCGGCGCTCGAGCGGCCGGATCAGCGGCCGCAGGGTTTTCGGCAGTTCGTCGAGGGCCCGGTCGTAGAGCGCGATCAGCTGCCGGCGCTTGCGGACGAAGCCGTCCAGCTTGGCGAGTTGCGAGGCGCCGAGCGCGCAGGCGATGTCGCTCGCCCGGTAATTGTAGCCCGGCTCCGGCATCGCGTAGATCCACGGATTGGCATTGCCGGCGGCGTCCAGCGCGATCTCGTCGTCGCCGAAATCGTCCGGGTTGCGGCTCATGCCGTGGTTGCGGAAGCGCATCACGGCGGCCGCGACGGTCGGGTCGTTGGTTGTGACCGCGCCGCCTTCGCCCATCGCCACGGTCTTGACCGGATGGAAGGAGAAACAGGCCATGTCGGCATGGGCGCAGGCGCCGGCCGCGTGGTCGCCGCCGTAGCGGGTGCCGAGCGCGTGCGCGGCATCCTCGACGATGCGCAGGCCGTTGGCCCGGGCGACCGCGGCAATGCCCCAGACATCGCCGGTCTGTCCGGCATAATGGACGTTGAAGACGGCGCGCGCCCTGAGCCCGTCGGGGACCCGGGCAAGCGCCGCCTCGAGATCGGAGGGCTCCATCAGCCCGGTCGACGGGTCGACGTCGGCGAAGACCACCTCGGCGCCGGTATAGCGGACCGCGTTGGCGGTCGCGAGGAAGGTGATGGCTGGCACGATCACCGCATCGCCCGGCCCGAGGCCGAGCGCCATGGCGGCCAGGTGCAGCGCCGCGGTGCCGCTCGAACAGGCGAGCGCGTAGCGGGCGCCGGTCGCCCGGGCGAGCGCGCTCTCGAAGTTCTGGACCGCCGGTCCGGTGGTCAGCCAGTCGCTTTTCAGGACGCGCGCGACGGCGGCGATATCGTCGTCGTCGATCTCCTGCCGGCCGTAGGGCAGGAAGGGCGGGTTCGGGCCGGCATCCATGGCGTCAGGCCGGGATGCGTTCGAGCATCTCGTGCAGCCCGTCGCTGTCGAGCTGTTCCGGATTGCGGTCGCTGGTGTAGCTGAAACTCTCCCGGACCGTGCGGGCGCCGGAGGCGAGGAAGCCGTCGCGCTCCCAGGCGGCGAAGCTCGGCATGATCAGGTAGCGGTCGTCGAGTTCCAGGGTGGCGCGGCCGTCGTCCTCGGAAATCATCACCTCGTGCAGCTTCTCGCCCGGCCGGATGCCGATTTCGCGAAGCGGATGCCCGGGCGCGATCGAATGCGCGAAGTCGGTCATCTTCATCGCCGGGATCTTCGGCACGAAGATCTCGCCACCCTTCATCAGGGCGAAGTTCGAGAGCACGAAATTGACCCCCTGTTCGAGGGTGATCCAGAACCGGGACATGCGCAGGTCGGTGATCGGCAGGGCGTCGGCGCCCTCCGCGATCAGCTTCCGGAAATGCTGCACGACGCTGCCGCGCGAGCCGATGACATTGCCGTAGCGGACCACCGAGAAGCGCGTGCCGCCGCGCCCGGCCAGGTGGTTGGCGGCGACGAAGATCTTGTCGGATGCGAGCTTGGAGGCGCCGTAGAGATTGATCGGGTTGGCCGCCTTGTCGGTCGACAGCGCGATCACCTTCTTGACCTTGTTGTGGATCGCGGCGTGCAGGACATTCTCGGCGCCCAGCACATTGGTATGAATGCATTCGAGCGGGTTGTACTCGGCGATCGGGACATGCTTCAGGGCCGCCGCATGCACCAGGTAATCGACGTCGCGCATCGCCATTTCCAGGCGGTCGCGGTTGCGCACGTCGCCGATGAAGAAGCGCATGAAGGGATAGCGCTCGCCCGGGAATTCCTGCGCCATCTCGTATTGCTTCATCTCGTCGCGCGAGAAGACGATCAGCTTGCGCGGCGTCCAGCGCTCGATCACCGAACGCACGAAGGCCCGGCCGAACGAGCCGGTGCCGCCGGTGATCATCACCACCTTGTCCTCGAAATCGATGCAAGGCTTGAGGAAGTCCCGGATCATGCTGTTGCGCGGGGCGTGGCCGTTCATCCGGCCACGGGCGAGCGGCTCATGCATGCAGGGCGTAATGGAACCTGTATCCGCCATTCGACTGCTCTGGTACCTGGTCAGCAGGCCGCCTTGTTTCGTCGAGCTCCATGGTCGAAAGCGAGAGCCGGCAGAACAGACGGTCCTTGATACGTTTGTGCGTGAGGAGGCCGATCGGGGCCGCGTTCGCGCGTGAAACCGAAAGTCCGAGGCTGTGCCGCCCGTCGCCGATCTCGACCCGGCCCTCGGTCATGCCGAAGCCCGATGTCGCGGAGACCAGCATCGACACGGCCGCGCCGTGGTCGACTTCCTGACCGGCGAGGGCGAAGCGTTCCGCCGTCTCGCCGCCATTGTGGGTGGTCACTGCCAAGGTTTCTTCCTCGAAGGCCGCCGGGTTGAGCGTGATATTGCCGATCCGGAGGCTGCCGAGCGGCCATTCTCGCCAGTGCAAAGTATAGAAACTGTTAACCACGGCGGCGGAGGCGCCGATTATCAGGCGTTTCTCGATGATCCCGAGCGGTGTCGCCATGCGGGCGTCGATCACGATGTCGTCGTTCCCGGCAACGCGGGCGAACTCCGGGCTCACCCGGGTCAGGTCGGTGACCTTGGCCCGGGCTGGCGATTCGAGAACCAGCGTCCCCGAATACCAGTCGTAGCCGTAGCCGATGTCGTCGAAATAGCCGTGCGGCAGCGTCCCGCACAGCGGCTCGCCCTGCTTGTCGCCGAGCCAGAGGCCGTCGATGGCGAGTCCGCGCCGGGTGTTCAGCCGGATGCGGACCGCATCGGTCTCGATCTCCAGGATATCGCCGTTGGCGGTCGGCCGGGCGCCGTTGATCGGGGCCAGCGCCGGCGCCGGCAGGTCCGGCGCGGATACCCCGAGCCGGGCTTCCAGTGCCCGCAGGCGCTCGCCATAGGCGGACCAGCGGCGCTCGGTGATGTGCGTGCGGAAATCGCTCGACCAGAGCAGGCAGAGCTCGCGCCAGGCGTCGTCGCCGGCATTGCCGCTCACGCGCAGCCGTTCGGCCAGCGCGTGGCAGCGGCCGTTGATCGCCGAATCGTCGCGCCCGGTGACGGCCCAGCGGGTGACGTTGTATTTCGTCTGCTTCTTGACCGGGATCGGGCAGGCCGGGCTTTCCAGCCGGATCGCCCGGTTGCCGTGCTCCGGATGCTCCAGGGTCAGCATCTCGTGGAGATGCACCAGGGAATAGCCGGGGACCGCGCGAAAGGCCCGGAAGGCGGCGCGGAGGCGCGCCCACTCGCTGGTCTCGTCGGGGACGCCCTCGGTCTCGAAGCGGCCCGGGCGGAAGTCGAAGATCTCCGCATCGTTGCCGTAGAGCGGGAAGCCGCGCTCAGCATCGCCCTGCTGGCGGGCGAGGTAGTCGAGCCAGTCGTCGGGCCCGAGATCGCCATGCGCGAGCCGCTGCAGCTTCTGGAAGGCGATGGTGTTGGAGAAGATCAGCGGCATGCTTGCGCCGTCGGCGCCGATCGCCGCCTGCGGATAGTAGCGCATCGCCGCCGGCCAGTCGGGATGGGCGGCCGCGACCCCGTCCCAGTCCATCACCAGGGCGCGGTAGCCGGCCGCGCGATAGAGCGGCACGAGACCGGCGGAATAGGCCTGTTCGTTGACCAGGGCGATGTCGGGCCGGCAGCCGAGCAGGCGCTGGTAGACCGCGTGCCCGAGCCGCAGGTTGGCGCGGTTGACGTCGGCCGGGACGAGCGGGCCGATGAGCTGGGCATAGCCGGAGCCGACCACCTCGATCCGGCCGGCGGCGATGCCGGCCCGCAGCGCCTCGAGCCAGCCCGGATCGCGGCGGGCGATTTCCTCCAGCGTGAAGCCGGTCGCCTCGATCGAGATCTTCAGGTCGTCGCGGCGGGCGAGATCGAGCAGCGGCCAGTAGCAGCGGCGGATGATCTCGCCGCGCGCCTCCTCCTCGACCGCCGAGAAGGCGAGATTGAGATGGAAGAGCGCGTAGCCCCTGAGCCCGGCCATGGTCAGGCGAACCGGTCGCCGGGGCAGAGCCCGGCGTTGGCCGGCGCGGTCTCGGGCTGCCCGTCCCATTGCACCGAGGTCATGATCAGCGCCCCGGTTTCGCAGGCGACCGTGGCGCCGGCGTCGGACAATGCCAGGACGGTGCCCGGCGCGGCCGCGCTGCGCCCGCCGAACGCCTTGGCGGACCAGATATAGAGGCGCCGGCCGGACAGTTCCGTGAAGGCACCGGGATAGGGATGGGTGAGCGCCCGGACCCAGTCGTAGAGCCGCTCGGCCGGCTGGTGCCAGTCGATCAGCCCGTCCTCAGGCCGCCGCCTGGGCCACTGGCTGGCCGCCGCCTCGTCCTGTCGGGTGCGCGGCGCCTTGCCCTCGGCGATGCCGTTCAGTGCCTTGACGAGCAGGCTCGCGGCGACCTTGTCGGTACGCGCGCCGAGCGTCGAGGCGGTATCGCTGGCGCGGATCGGCACCGGCTGCTGGGCCAGCAGGTCGCCGGTATCGGCGCCGCCGTCGCACCAGAACAGCGAGACCCCGGTCTGCCGCAGGCCCTTGATGATCGCCCACGGGATCGGGGCGCGGCCGCGGCCTTCCGGCAACAGCGTCGGGTGCATGCCGATGAAGCCCTGCTTCGGGACCGCCAGCAGGCTGTCGGGGATCAGGTTGGAGACGCCGACGACGATCCCGAGATCGGCGTCGAGGGCGCGCGCCCAGTCGAGCAGCGCCGGGTCCTTCAGGTCGGTGAAGCGCCGGCTCTGGAGGCCGTGCTCGGCGATCAGGTCGTCGAACGGCTGGAAGGCGACGGTCTCCCCCGCCTTTGCCCCGTCGAGGGTGAGCAGGCCGCTGACGTTGCCGCCGTTGGCGAGGATAGCGTCGAGGCAGCGATGACCGACGACGCGGGCGGCGATGACAAGGAGCTTCAGCGACTTCAGCGGCAGGGGTGCATGCATCATGGCGCGATCTCCCGGATCAACTGGAACGGTTCGGCGGCGGTGAGGCCGGATTGCGATCCCCAGGCCGCCGCCTTGGCGCGCAGCGCCTCGGCCGAGCGCGGATGGGGGAAGGGGCGAAGCTCGCCGTCATAGGCGGCAAGTGCCGCGACCTTGCGTTCCAGCGTGCCAGAGACATCGGCGAAGACGGTCGGCTGGAAGGGGTGCTGGGGCAGGCCCCAGCCGGTGGCGGAGGGAACCTCGAAGGCGAGGATGCGGCGCACGGCGGCGCCCGGCAGCGGCCGGCAGGCGGTCAGCACCGCGCGGCTCGTGATCTCGTGGTCGATGTTCAGGTCGCCGGCGAAGTGGGTATAGACGACCTCCGGCTGCCAGTCGGCGATCTCCGCCTCGACCACCTTCACGATGTCGAGCAGCGCGACGCTGTCGAAACGGTTGTCGGGGAAATCGTGCAGCCGGAGCCGGCCGGCGCCGAGGATCGCGGCGGCCTTTTCCGAGGCTTCCCGAAGGGCTGTCCGTTCCGCGGCCGGCACCGCGTCGCGGCTGGCGTGGCGGGCCGAGAGACCCTCGCCCAGGATCGCGATCGCGACCTCGTCGCCGCGGTCGGCATGGCGGGCGGCAACGGCGCCGGCGCCGAGCACCTCGTCGTCCGGGTGGGCGGCGACGATGAGGATTCTCATTGCGGCACCGTCTCGATGCGGATCGTCTCGATGGCGGCGGCGGCGCGCGCGATCGCCTCCTCCCGCGAGTCGCCGAGCGCGATCGCCATCGCCGCGGCGGCGTTGGAATCGGTCGGCCGCTCGATCAGGTCGCCGGGCCGCTTGCTGACCACGATCTCGGCGATGCCGGGCAGGGCGCGGGCCGCCTCGACCCCGTCGATGGAGACGATCCGGCCCGGTGCCGGGAACTTGTAGCGCTGGACCACGGGACGGGAATATCTCGGTGCGATCGCCGGCTGCTCGAGCGGCTCGCCGAGGGCCAGCCGGATCGCCTGGGCGACGAAGTCGACGCCGGTATTGAGCGGGATCTCGAGGCTGCAGAAATAGCCGCCGCTCAGCCGCGCCGCGAGCTCGATGACATGCGGCACGCCGTCCGCGACGACGATGTCGCCCTTCACCGTGCCGGTGCGGATGCCGAGCGCCGCCGACGCCGCCTCGACCAGGTCGGCGATTGCCGCGCGCGTCGGCTCGTCGTGCCGGCTCGGCAGTTCGCCGCCATTCTCGATGAAGTGGGGGGCGAAGCGTTCCAGCAGTTCGTAGTTGCGGTCGGAATAGCCGATGGTATAGCCGCGTCCGTTCTCGACCAGCGTTTCGGTCGAGACCTGCGGCCCGGCGAGATAGCGTTCGACCATCACCCGGCCGGTCGGCGAATGGCCACGTGCGGTCTCGAAGGCCCAGTCGAGATCGATCTCGGGTCCGAGCCGAAGCACGCCCCGGCTGCCCCGGCTGTCGACCGGCTTGAGCACCAGCGGCAGGCCCTCCACGGCGACGATGTGGCGGAGCGAGGCGGCGTCGGCGACGGCCGAGAACCACGGCACCGCGACGCCACGGGCGCGGAAACGCTCCTTCATCGCCAGCTTGTCCATGGCGAGCGCGGCCGCCTCGCCGCCGATCCCCGGCAGGCCGAGCGCGTCCTGGATCGCCGCGACGGTGCGGGGCACATCGGTGCCGAGCGCGATCACGCCGTCGATCGGGCGCACGGTCCGGTGATAGTCGCGGGCCGCGGCGACGCTCGCCTCTATGTCGTAGGTCGACGCGATCAGCCGGTCGTCGGCGGCGGCGAAGCCGGTGGCCTCCGGGTTCATGTCGCTCGCGACCACATGCAGGCCCATCTCGCGCGCCCGCTTGAGCCCGTGCAGCGCCTCGATGCCGGCGCCCACGAAAAGGATCGTCCGGCTCAAAAGTAGAGC
Source organism: Oceanibacterium hippocampi (assembly GCF_900172325.1). Lineage (GTDB taxonomy): Bacteria > Pseudomonadota > Alphaproteobacteria > Sneathiellales > Sneathiellaceae > Oceanibacterium > Oceanibacterium hippocampi. Next base: position 1,658,183 of record NZ_FWFR01000001.1, read on the forward strand.
CCCCCGTTGACGTTGACGGTCTGGGCGGTGATGTAGCTCGCCTCGTCGCTGGCCAGGAAGGCGACCGCGTCGGCAACCTCTCGGGCCTCGCCGAGGCGCCCGGCGACGATGCCCGCCGCTGCCTGCTGGACGGCCGCCGACTGCATCCCGGCCGCCGCCATCTCCGAGCCGATCAGCCCGGCGGCCACCGTGTTGCATCGGACGCCCGACGCCGCGCCGAAGCGGGCGATCACCTGGCCGAGCGAGATCAGCCCGGCCTTGCTGGCGGCGTAATGCGCGGTGCGCGGCCCGCCGTACTGGCCGCTGACCGAGCCGATATTGACGATCGCGCCGCCGCCGGCCTTCGCCATCCGGGGCAGCGCCGCCTGGGAGCAGAGGAACGGCCCCTTCAGGTTGACGGCCATGATGCTGTCCCAGTCCGCCTCCTCGATCCGGTCGAAGTCGGTCGGCTTGTTGATGCCGGCATTGTTGACGAGGATCGAGAGCGGCCCGAAGGTGGCCTCGGCGCCGTCGAGTGCCGCCTCGATCGAGGTGCGGTCGGTCACCTCCATCGGGAAAGCCGTGGCGCGGCCACCGGCCGACACTATCTCCGCGACGACCGCCGCGGCCGCGTCCCCCTCGACGCGATAGGTCAGCGCGACGGCCGCGCCGGCTCCCCCCAACCGGATTGCGATGGCCCTGCCGATGCCCCGGCTGCCGCCGGTGACGAAGGCGACCCGGCCCTGAAGATCGATTGCCATGGTTCAGCCCTTCCGCTTGCGGGCGATGGCGCGCCGGGCGGCGGCGGCGATATGCGGGCCGGTCAGGCCGTAGGCCTCGGCCAGTTCCTCGGGTTCGCCGGACTCGCCGAAGCGGTCGCTGACGCCGACGAATTCGACAGGGCAGGGCGTGCCTTCGGCGAGCGCCTCGGCGACCGCGCCGCCGAGCCCGCCGATGACATTGTGGTCCTCTGCCGTGACGATGGCGCCGGTGTCGCGCGCCGCGCGTTCGACGATCGCGCGGTCGAGCGGCTTGATGGTCGCCATGTTGACGACGCGGGCGGCAATGCCCTCGGCGGCGAGGATCCCGGCGGCGTCGAGGGCACGGGCGACCTCGACCCCGCAGGCGATCAGGGTGACGTCGGTACCGGGGCGGAGTTCCCGGCCCCTGCCGATCCGGAATTCATGGTTGTCGTCGAACAGCACGCGGGCATTGCTGCGGCCGCTGCGCATGTAGACCGGTCCATCATGGGCGAGTACCGCGCGGGTGGCGAGGCGCATCTCGACCGGGTCGGCCGGCGAGATCACGGTCATGCCGGGCAGCGCCCGGTAGGCGGCCAGGTCCTCGAGCGCCTGGGCCGAGGCGCCGTCCGGCCCGACATCGAGGCCGGGATGGCTGGCGACGATCTTCACGTTGCGGCGCGGATAGGCGATCTGCAGGCGGGCCTGTTCGAGCGCCCTGAGGGCGAAGACGGCGAAGGTGGTGACGAAGGGAATCAGCCCGGTCGCCGCCATGCCGCCGGCCGCCGCCATCATGTTCTGCTCGGCGATGCCGAACTGGTAGAAGCGATCCGGCCAGGCCTTGCGGAAATGGTGCGTGCCGGTGCCGCCGGCGATATCGGCGTCGCAGACCACGAAATCGCTGCGTTCGGCGCCGAGCTCGGCCAGCGCCCGGCCGAAGGCCTCGCGCAGGCTGTCGCCGCTGGTGCCGATCAGCGCCGGGGCCGCCTCCTTCATCTCAAGCGCGGCCGACATGGCGCCACTCCTCCGTTTCGGTGTCTTGCGGGCCGAGGTCGGCGAAGGCGTCCGCCATGTTCCGGTCGCTCAGCTTGACGCTGCCGTGCCAGGGCGGGTTGGCCTCCATGTAGGAGACCCCCTTGCCCTTCACGGTGTGGGCGATGATGACGCTCGGCCGTGCCGTCTCGGCGCGGGCCGCGTCGAGGGCGGCGAGAATCGCGGGGATGTCGTGGCCGTCGATCTCGGCGACCGCCCAGTTGAAGGCGCGCCAGCGCGCGGCGAGCGGTACCAGGCCGATGATGTTCTCGTTCAGGTCGTCCGACTGCAGCTTGTTGTAGTCGACAATGGCGCAGAGATTGCCGAGCCGATAATGGGCGGCGCACATCGCGCCCTCCCAGACCTCGCCTTCCTGCAGTTCGCCGTCGCCAAGCAGGGTATAGACCCGCGCCGGGTTGCCCTGGTGGCGGAGCCCGATCGCCATGCCGATGGCGGCCGAGAAGCCCTGGCCGAGCGAGCCGGTCGAGGTTTCCACCCAGGGCAGGTCGAGGACGTGGGGATGGCCCTGGAAGGGGCTGCCGAGCTTGCGCAGGCCGTTCGCCGCGTCGGCGGCGGCAAGGCCGACCGAGGCCGCCGTGGCATAGAGCGCCGGGCAGGCATGGCCCTTCGAGAGCACGAAGCGGGCGCGGCTGTCGCGGTTCTCGGCGATGGCGTCGAGGTCGAATTCCCGGCCATAGAGGCAGGCGAGGATGTCGGCCGCCGAGAGCGATCCGCCCGGGTGGCCCGAGCCGGCGTGGTAGATCGCGTCGAGGCTGCGCCGCCGGATCGAGCGGGCGAGCCCCTGGAGAGCCTCGATACTCATGCCGGCACCGCCTCGCCCACCCGGTAGGGGGCGAGCGCGCGGTCGATCAGGCCGTCGAGGTCCTCGGGCTTCAAAGGCATCGGGTTTTCCTTGAGCAGTACGGTGTCGCGGGCCGCGGCACGGGCCACGGCGGCGGGGTCGATCGGGGTATTTCGCATGACGTCACAGGTGCGGCGGGCAAGCCCGGTGACCGTGAAGGCGTCGTGCCAGAAGGCGGTTAGCCGGTCGTGGTCCCAGCCCGGCCCGAGATGGCGGGCGAGCAGGGTCATCCGCTCGTCCACCGCGTCGCGGTAGGAGGCGAGGACGACGGGGAAGAAGACATACAGGGTTTCCGGATGGCCGAGGGCGACCTGCCCGGCGAGCGATTCCGCAAGCGTGTGCGCGAGCCCGGTCCTGACGTTCGATATCGCCACGCCGCCGGCCCAGGCGGCCTGCTGCAGATCACCGAGCGCCGCGTTCGAGGGTTCCTCGTCGCCGAGCAGGGCGCCGATCGCCTGGACGATCTTCGGAATCCCGTCGAGCGCCAGCATGTCGGTCGCCGGCGAGCGCTCGCCCCGGCAGACGAAGGTCTCCCAGAGATGCAGGAAGGAATCGAAGGCGGCGCCGACGAGCAGCGCTTTCGGGGCCTGTTGCAGGAAATGCGGGTCGAGCACCGCCAGGTGCGGTGTCACGCCCCAGGCGCGGAAGGATTTCTTGGCCCCGTCGTCGCCCTTCAGGACATAGAAGCGGCTGGCCTCAGAGCCGGTGCCGGCGGTCGTCGGGATGGCCACCAGCAGCGGCTGTTCCGGGCGCTCTGCCGGGTCGTGGATCGCGTGGCTGCCCCAGACGATGGTGGCGTGCAGCGCCTTGGCGGTGTCGATGGCGCTGCCGCCGCCAAGCGCGACGATCGCGCCGCAATCCGCGGGCAGGGATGCCGCCGCCTTCTCCACCGCCGCGTCGGTCGGTTCGCCGTCGACGAGGACAAGGCGGTCAAAGGCAAGTTCGGCGATGAGCGGATCGGCAGCGAAGAAGCGGTCGGCGACGACCAGCGTTCGCAACCCGACGAGCAGCCCGGGGACCTCGTTCCGGGTGCCGGGGCCGCTCAGCATCCGCCCCGGATAGTGAAAGCCGGTCCGACCGGGCCGGTTGTAGAAACGGTCGAGGATCATGCCGCCGCCTCGATCCCGGCGCGCGCGGTGCAGAACAGCTCGCACTCGTAGGCCGCCGCCGGGTGGTGGCCAAGGAACAGGCGGTAGCGCGGGTCGAAGGCGCGAACCGCCCGGGCGACCTGCCAGAGATGGGCCGGCGCATGGTAGGAGGCGAGCGCCAGGTCCGGGCGGTGGCGGCGGATCGTCGCCGCGGCACCGGCCAGCACGTCGAGTTCGAAACCCTCGACGTCGACCTTGATATAGTCCGCGCCGTCGTCGATCAGGCCGTCCAGCGGCCGCATGGTGACGGTCTCGCCCGAACCGCAGCGGCGGGCCGTGGCGCGCGGATCGGCGGAGCCGTCCTCGCCGTCGCTGACGATGATCGCCTCGCCGTCCTCGGCGCCGACCGCGCAATGCACGGCCGCGACCCGGTCGGTGACGCCGGCGCTGGCGATCCAGTTCTCGAGGGCGCGGAAATTCCGCCCGGTCGCCTCGAGCGCGGTGATCCGGCAGTTGCCGTCGAGGCGTTCCAGGAACAGCCGCGCGGTATCGCCGTCGAAGGCGCCGCAATCGACGATCCGGTCGCCGGGGCGCGGCCCGAGCTCGGCGACGGCGTAACTGTAGGGGCCGTCGATCATCGGGTTGCGGGCGAGCGCGCGGGCGTCCATCCGCCAGCGAAAGGCGACGAGGCGGGCGAGATAGTCGCGCGATTCCCGGTCGGCGACCGTGTTCATCAGCCAGTCGAGATCGCCGCGGGCGGGGAGCAGCGCGGCGGCCCCGAAATGACCCTGGAACATCGCCGAGACATAGGGGAAGACGACGCCTTCCGGAACGCCGAGGTCATCGACGAGCTGGTGAGCGATCTCGCTCTGCCAGGCGGCGGCGATGACGATCGCGGTCTCGCCGTCGAGCAGTCGACCGAGATCGGCGGGCGCATGGACCGGCAGGCCGGCGAACGTACCGCCCTGCTTTTCCGGTGAATTGTCGAGGAAGCCGGCGACCGGGACGTCATGCGCAGCAAGAAAGCGCATCGGCTCGGCCGCGGCCGGCGTCGCGCCGAACAGGAGGACCCGGCGATGGGCCAGCAGGCAGCGGATGTCGCGCGGCGCGCCGAAGCTCTCGAAGGCGGGAAGGGCGCTCATCATCTCAGGCGGCCCTCCCGATCACGACCGCCTCGCGGCCGAAGCCGGCGGCGGCGAGCGCCTTGTAGAGGCGGCTCCGGACATTGCCGAGTCCGGCCTCCTCGAAGGCCATGTCGAAGGCCTTGCGGCGGGCGTGGCAGCGCCGGCCGGCCTCGTCGTCGCCGACGTAATTCTCGCCCATCAGCAGGAACAGCTCCATCGGGAAGCCGGTCGAGCGTTCGGCGATCTCGAAGCCCTGGCGGGCGAGGAACCCGGTCAGGCTCTCGAAATCGAAATAGTTCAGGTGATGCGGCGGCACCAGCCACCAGGGCTTGTAGCCGCGCCCGCGCTGCAGCGCGTCCTGCAGGTCGTTGTAGTCGTTCGGCACGGTGACCAGGATCAGGCCGCCCGGCGCCAGGACGCGGCGCGCGCGGCCGATCAGGGCCGCCGGGTCCGGGATATGCTCGAGCACGAAGCTCAGGTGCACGAGGTCGAACTGGCCGAGCCCGTCGGCCATCGCATCGTCGAAGAATCCTTCGCGGACATCGAGGCCGAGACCGCGGCTGTAGCCGACCGCCTGGGCGCCCGGCTCGACGCCGATCGCGGCCCAGCCGAGTTCGCCGGCGGTCTTCAGGAAATGGCCGGGTCCGGAACCGATATCGAGCAGCCGCCGCCGGCCGGGCCCGAGGATCGCCGCGCAACTGGCCAGCCGGTCGCGGCAGGCGACGGCGATCCACTCGGCGTCGGCCTCGGCATGGGCCAGGTAGTTGGGTTTTTCCTCGGCGTAGAACTGCTGCCGGTAGAAGCTGTCCAGCGCGTCGGCATCGGGCAACGGCACGACATGGCGAAAGCCGCAGGCGCGGCAATCGATGATGTCATATTCGGCGACGGAATCGACGACGCGCCCCGCATGGTCGCACCAGCTTACAGTATGCTCTGACATCCGTTACTCGACGCCCTCGTTGGTAATCTGTTAACCAAGATGGGGGATCACTGGTTACGAATTGGTTTACGAAAAGCCGTCCGGTCGCCACGGAATCCGCCGGTCCGCGCCGCACAGGGGAAGCCGCCACAGATGCCCGCCACCTTCATCGCCGAAGTCTCCAGCAACCACGCGCGCGACCTCGACCGCTGCTTCGAATTCGTCGACGTCTCGGCGGCGATCGGCTGCGACGCGGTCAAGTTCCAGCTCTTCCGGCTGGACGAGATGTTCGCGCCCGAGATCCTCGAGCGGAGCGCGAAGCATCGCGCGCGCCGGGACTGGGAACTGCCGGAGGATTACCTGGCGCCGCTCGCCGCCCGCTGCCGGGAGAAGGGCATCGCCTTTTCCTGCACGCCCTTTCATCTTGCCGCCGTGCGGGCGCTGGAACCCCATGTCGCCTTCTACAAGATCGCGTCCTACGAACTGCCGTGGGACGGGCTGCTCGCCGCCGTCGCGGCGACCGGAAAGCCGGTGGTGCTGTCCACCGGGATGGCGACGATGGCCGAAATCCATCACGCGGTCGACGTGCTGCGGACTGGTGGCGCGACCGAGGTGACGCTGCTGCACACCGTCTCCGCCTATCCGACACCGCCGGAGGAGGCCAACCTGGCCGCCATCGACACGATCCGTGCGGCGACCGGCTGTGCCGTCGGCTGGTCCGACCACACGGTGCGGCCGGGCGTCGTCCATCGCGCCATCGGCCGTCACGGGGCGACGATGATCGAGTTCCATCTCGACCTCGACGGCAAGGGTGCCGAATTCGCCGCCGGCCATTGCTGGCTGCCCGACCAGATCGCCGCGGTGATCGCCGAGGTGCGCGCCGGCGAGGCGGCCGAGGGCAACGGCGAGAAGGTGCCGACGGCGGCGGAACTGCCCGACCGCGACTGGCGCGCCGACCCGGAGGACGGGCTGCGCCCGTTCCGCAAGATCCGGGCCCGCTGGACTCCCGATCCGTGACCGTCGCGGCGATCGTCCAGGCACGCATGGGGTCGAGCCGGTTTCCCGGCAAGAGCCTCGCGCGCCTCGCCGGCCAACCCCTGATCTGGCACCTGGTGCATCGTCTCGGACAGGCGCGGTCGGTCGGTCGGATCGCCGTCGCGACCAGCGACCGGCCGGCCGACGATCCGCTGGCGGCCTATTGCGAAAGTCTCGGCGTCACGGTCGTTCGCGGCCCCGAGGACAACGTGCTCGAACGCTACCTGCTGGCCGCCGGGAAACTGGAGGCAAGGATCGTGATCCGGGTCACCGGCGACGCCCCGCTGATCGACCCCCTGCTGATCGACCGGCTGGTCGCGCGCCTCGACGAAGCGGGGACGGAGACCGTCGGCCTGATCCCGGGCACGCCCTGCATCCATGAAGGCGTCGATATCCTGACCCGTGGCGCGCTTGACCGGCTGCGCGACGAGGCCGGTGACGACCCGGTCGCGCGCGAGCATGTGACCGGCTATTTCGGCCGCCACCCGGACTTCGCGAGCCGCGCCGAGATCGATCTGGAGGAATTCCTCCAGTATGACGGCGCCCGGGTGTCGGTAGATACCCCGGACGACCTCGAATTCCTCGAAACGCTTTACCGGCGGAGCGGCGCCGCGGCCGGCGAACTGGACCTCCGCGCCGTCGTGCGGCTGCTCCGGGCGGACCCGGCGCTTACCCGCATCAACGGCCATGTCCGCCAGAAGCCGCTCGTCGAAAGCAGCCGCCATGTCATCGTCCGTTGCGACGGCGGCGGCGAACTCGGCCTCGGCCATGTCCGCCGGGGGCTTGCGGTCGCCGGGCCGCTGCGCGACATCCACGGCTTCGGCGTCCGCTTCGCGGTCGCCCGCGACGACGCGGTCCGTTCGATGATCGGGGCGGCCGGGTTCCCGGTCGACCGCCTGCCTGACGGCGATGGCGCGGATGAGGCGCTCTCCCGCCTTGCCGGGGCGCCGGGCGCGGTCGCGATCCTCTTCGACCTGCGCGGCGCGATGTCGGCGGCTGCGGTCTCGGGACTGCGCGCGGGCGGGCTGCTCACCGCCGCGATCGACGATGGCAGCGAACGGCGGCTCGCCGTCGATCTCGCCTTCTATCCGCCGGTGCCCCAGGTCGCGGCGCTCGACTGGGCCGCTGCGGCCGGTGACATTCGCGTCGGCTGGGAATGGGCGGTGCTGGGCGGTGGCGGGGCGGCGGCACCGTCGGCCCGAAGCGGCGGGCGGCCGCATGTCCTGGTCTCGATGGGCGGCACGGATCCGATGGCGCTGACCGAGCCGGCGACGCGCGCACTCGTCGGCATAGAGGCCGACGTCACCGTGGTGATCGGGCCGGGATTCGCCGACGGCGAACGGCTGGCCGGGCGTCTTGCCGCGCTGTCGCCGTCGATCCGGGTCGCGGCCGCGCCGAAGAACCTGGCCGGCCTTGCCGCCGGTGCCGACCTGGCGCTGATTTCCTACGGGGTCACGGCCTTCGAACTCGCCCGGGCCGGGGTGCCGGCGCTTTACCTCTGCCTGACCGGGGATCACCGGGCCTCGGCCAGCGCCTTCGAGGCGGCCGGCATGGGCCGGGTGCTGGGGCTGGCGGAAGATGTCGGCGGAGATGCAATCCGCGCCGCGGTGACGGCGTTGCTGGCCGATCCGGACGGGCGACGGGCGATGGCCGCGACCGGGCCCAAGCTGATCGACGGGCGGGGCGCGGAACGGATCGCGGAGGCGATTGCCCGGCGGCTGTCGGTCAGCGCGCCGGCAGCGTCTTGAGAATGCCCTCGACCACCTGGAAGGCCTCACGCCAGTTCGCCCCGCGCGGCCGGGCGATGATCCGGCAGGACGGGTAGAACGGCTCGTAATCCCTGCCGAGATTGGTCCAGCCGCAATCGTTCAGCAGCTTGTAGGTCGGCGTGCCGAGCGCGGCCGACATGCTGGCGACGGCGTTCGGCGCGCTGATCACCGCGTCGAGCCCGGCCATGAGGGCCAGCGTGCGGTCGATATCCTGCTTCTGGTCGAGCTTCGGCGGGACATGGACATTGGCCCCGGTGCGCGCCTTGAAGGCGGCGATTTCCTCGGCGCAGTCGTCGTATTGCAGGTTCACGAAGACCGTACCGGGCCGCGAGACGAGCTTTTCCCAGTGGCTCGTCGGCGCATATTGCCGGTCGCGCTCGGCGCCCTTGCGGCCGCTGCGCCAGCTGATCCCGATCTTGCGGCCGGGGCCGAGCGTCGACAGCCAGGCGCGCCAGTCACGCGTCGCCTCCGGATCGGCTTTCAGATAGGCATGCGGTTTCGGGAAATCCTCGATCCTGTTGCGATAGAATCGGGGCAGGCTGCCGAGTTCGATATAGCGGTCGGCGCCGCCCGCGTCGGGTAGCCAGGGGTACCGGAACAGATACTCGTTCGGCGTCTCGGTCTGCACCGCGCCGGCGAACGGGATGCCCGGGAAGGAGCGTTCCAGCGCCGGGCGGAGCCGGACGTCGCATTCGACGACCAGGCTGCCGGCATCGGCCACGACCTCTGGGAGGATGCCGTAGAACGCGATCTGGTCGCCGATGCCCTGCTCGACGCAGACCAGCAGGCGCTTGCCGGGGATCTTCCGTCCGTCCCAGCGTTTCAGCCCGTCCAGCGTCCGCCGCACCGGCTTGCCCGCCTGCAGGCGCCATTCATACTCCCGCCAGCCACGCTTCGTGTCGCCGGTCAGCAGCATCAGCAACGCCCGGTTGAGACGCAGCTGGCCGTTCTTCGGCGCCGCCTTGACCGCCTTGTCGTATAGCTGCAGCGCGGCCGGGAAATCGCGGCGCTGGGCGGTCAGCGAGGCGAAGTTGGCGAGTGCGGCAAAGTGGTTCGGACGGAGCCGCAGGGCTTCCTGGAAGAAGGTTCCGGCGCTCTCCTCGTCGCCTTGCAGCAGCACCGTCGAGCCGAGCGCATCCCACAGGTCGGGTGACGAGGCGTCGCGCAGGAGTTCGGCCTGGAGCAGGTCGACGGCGGCCCCGAAACGGCTCAACTGGCGGAGATGCTTGGCCAGGGTGCCGATCACATAGACCCGGTTCCAGCCGGTCTGGAGACAGCGGTTGTAAAGCTCGATCGCATTGTCGGCCATGCCCATGTCGCGGGCCGCGTTGGCAAGCGCGAACAGCGCGGCCGGGTCGTTCGGGCGGGTCTTGAGGGCCTCTTCGAAACAGACGATCGCCTCGTGATACTTGCCGCGCTCGGCGAACACCATTCCTAGGCGATAGGGGTCGTCGACCGGCAGGCCGGTGACCGTCGCGCCGCCCTCCGCCTTGCGCCCGGTGGACGCGACGGAGACGAGCGGACTGGCAGCAATTTTTCGCCGAACCCTGACCATGAAACCTGCTTCGCTTGTTGAAACCTGACCAAGGGCTCTAACGGGATCGCGGTAAAGAAAGCGTTTCCACCGCGCATTGGCGGAGCGGAGCGCAGGCAGGGAATCGGATCGTTCACCGTCTCCGAAAGTTCTTTGTTAACCAATAATGCCTAGGGTCGTCGTCCGGTGCATTCCAACCGGGCGTACGATGTTTCCCCTGCGATCGATCATTTCGGAACCGCATGTCGACCAACCGCTGAAAGAGCGGTTGCCCGCCAACGTTCCGTGGGGTGTCGCGGCCCGCGCACGCCGGGATTTCCGCTTCGGCAGTAAGGCCGAGACCCTGCTGGCGCTTGCGCCCACGTTGCATCGCGCCCGGATCCTCGATCTCCGCCATTTCACCGTCCAGCGCTGGCAGGCCGAGCGCGAACTGGTCGTGCGCGAAGTGCAGGCGGCCTTTCCCCGGCAGCGTCTCGTGGTCCGTTCCAGCGCCATCGGCGAGGACGGAGACGCCGCCTCGATGGCCGGCGCCTATCGTTCCTGCCTCGGCGTCGAATCCGCCAACCGGGTGGTGCTCGCCACCGCGATCGACGCGGTCGTGCAATCCTATGGGGGCGATCCGCGCGACCAGGTGCTGGTGCAGCCGATGCTGGACGACATCGCACTGTCCGGCGTCGCCATGACCCGCAACCTCGACGACGGCGCGCCCTATTACGTCATCAATTACGACGACGAATCCGGCAAGACCGACACCATTACCGGCGGCACCGGGGTCAACAAGACCGTGCTCGTGCATCGCCGGAGCCGGCCCGACCATATCGAATCGCCCCGCATCGCGCAGATCGTCGAGGGCCTGCGCGAGATCGAGCGGGTCGTCGGCACGCTGCCGCTCGATGTCGAGTTCGGCCTCGACCGGAGCGGCCTGCTGCATGTCTTCCAGGTCCGCCCGATCGCGGCGCGCACGCGCTGGCGGCCCGAGACGGCGGCCGAAATCGACGGTCAGCTCGCCGCGGCCGAACGCTTCATCGCCGAACGCTCCGCGCCGCGCGACGGTCTGCTCGGCCGGCGCACCGTGCTCGGCATCATGCCGGACTGGAATCCGGCCGAGATGATCGGCACGACGCCGCGTCCGCTTGCCGCCTCGCTCTATCGCCGGCTGATCACCGCGCGGGTCTGGGCCGAGGCCCGGGAAAGCATGGGCTATCGCGGCGTTCCGGGCGAGGAGCTGATGGTGATGATCGGCGGCCGCCCCTATATCGACGTCCGCTGCTCGTTCAATTCGCTGCTGCCGGCGGCGCTGGCGCCCGAGACCGGCGCCCGGCTCGTCGACGCCTGGGTCGACCGGCTTGCCGCCCATCCGGAGTTTCACGACAAGGTCGAGTTCGAGGTCGCCCAGACCTGCCTGGACTTCGGCTTCTCCGGAACCTTCGAGGCGCGCTATGCGGGACTGCTCGGCGCGGCCGAGCGGGACAGTTTCGTCGAGGCGCTCGGCTGCCTGACCGAGCGGGCCCTGGAACCGGGCGCGGGCGGAAGCCTGGCGCGTGCCGAGAATGCCGTCGCCACGCTCCATGCGGCGCAGCACCGGCGCGGTCCGCTGCCGACCGGGAATGCCGGCAGTCACGCGACGATCGCCGCCATCGTGCGGCTGATCGCGGAAGCCCGGGAGTTCGGAACCCGGCCCTTCGCCGTCCTCGCCCGTCACGGCTTCATCGCCGAAAGCCTGCTCCGGAGCGCCGTCGCCCGCGAGGCGCTGACGCCCGCGCGGCTGAATCTCTTCAAGGCCGGCATCCGCACCGTCGGCGGCGCGCTCGCCAGCGATCTCGCCGAGGTGCTAAACGGGTCCGGCGCGCGGGCGGACTTCGTCGAACGCTACGGTCATCTCCGGCCTGGCACCTACGACATCACCTCGGCGCGCTACGCCGATCGCAGCGACCTGTTCGAGACCGGCCGGGTGCCGCCACTGGCCCCCGCGCCCGAGGCGTTCGAGCCGACGGCGGCCGAGATCCGCGCCATCGACCTGCTGCTTGCCGAGACCGGTGTCGGCTCGGTCGACGCGGCCGGTCTGTTCGCCTATGCGCGGCGCGCCATCGTCGGCCGGGAGTTCGGCAAGTTCATCTTCACCCGCAATCTCTCGGACCTGCTGGAACTGGTCGCGGCCTGGGGCGCGGCGCACGATCTGGACCGGGAGGCGCTCTCCCATCTCGTCATCGACGACCTGCTCGAGCTTGCCGTCGCGCCGCCGCTCGGCGAACTCGGCCACTGGCTCGCTGAGCGGGTCGCCGCCGGACGCCGTCGCACCGCCGAGGCGCGGGCGCTCAAGCTCAGCTACCTGATCCGCGATGCGCACGATCTCTACGTCGTGCCGCTGCATCGCAGCGCGCCGAACTTCATCGGCGCCGGCCGCGTCGAGGCGCCGGTGGTGGCGCTCGACGCCCATGGCGACGGCCGCGCGCTGGCCGGCCGGGTGGTCTGCATCGAGAACGCCGATCCGGGGTTCGACTGGATCTTCTCCCGCGGGATCGCCGGCCTGGTCACCAAGTTCGGCGGCCCGAACTCGCACATGGCGATCCGCTGCGCCGAATTCGGCCTGCCGGCCGCGATCGGCTGCGGCGAGCAGGTCGTCGACCGCATCGTCCGGCACGGCCTGGTCGAGCTCAATTGCGCGGAAAAGTTGCTCCGCCCGCTGACCGGGGGCTGAAGAGATGTTGCGTCTCGGTCTCACCATGCGCTGCGCCCGGGCCGAGGGTTACGACGAGCCGCGCGACGCGCTGGCCCGCGATTGGCAGGACTTCATGGCCTTCGCGCTGCCCGAGGCGCGCTGGCTGCCGATTCCCAACATCGGTGCCGAGGCGGCCGCCTATGCCGACGATCTCGGGCTCGAGGGGGTGATCTTCACCGGCGGCGACGATCTCGGCGCCGAGCCCCGGCGCGATGCCACCGAGCAGGCGCTGGCCGGCTACCTGGAGGCGCACGGCCTGCCGGCCTTCGGCGTCTGCCGGGGCCTGCAGTTCCTGCAGGTCGCGGCCGGGGGGACGCTCGCCGCGGAACCGCTGGACGGTCACGTGGCGACCCGGCATCGGCTCCGCCTGGTCGATGGCGCGGGCCGCCCGGGTGCGTCCATCGAGGTCAATTCCTATCACCGGAACGGGGTCCGGCTGGAGGCGCTCGCCCGCCCCTACCAGGCGCTGGCGGTGACCGACGACGGCCTGGTGGAGGCGTTTCGCGACGAGGCGCGGCGGTGTCTCGCGGTGATGTGGCATCCGGAGCGGGAGAGGCCGTTCAGCGCCTTCGACCGGCGCCTGGTGCGCGACTTGTTCCTGACGCGATTGGGGGTGGTGGCATGAGCATGCCGAAGGGTTTGATTCTGGCGGCCGGTCGCGGTTCGCGCATGGGCACGCTGACCGAGGAGATGCCCAAGGGGCTGGCGCCGCTGGCCGGGCGCAGCCTGATCGCCTGGCAGGAGGCGGCGCTCGCCCGGGCCGGCATCGAGCCGGTCGCGCTGGTCACGGGATACCAGGCGGAGCGGCTCGCGAAGAAGGGCCGCACCTGTTTCCACAACCCGCGCTGGGCCTCGACCAACATGGTGATGTCGCTGGCGGCGGCCGACGAATGGATGGCCGAGGGCGATACCATCGTTTCCTATTCCGACATCGTCTATCACCCGGATATCCCGGCGGCGCTGGCCGCCGCCGAGGGCGACATCGCGATCACCTACGACCGGGACTGGGCGGCGCTCTGGGATCTTCGCTTCGACCGCCCGCTGCTGGACGCGGAAAGCTTCGAATGCCGGGACGGCCGGCTGGTCGATATCGGCCGGCGGGTCCGCTGCAAGGGTGCGGTCGGCGGCCAGTACATGGGACTGGTGAAATTCTCGGCCGCCGGCTGGGGCCTCGTCTCCTACCTGCTCGGCGGCATGATGCCGGAGGTGCGCGACCGCCTCGACATGACCGCACTGCTCCGCGAACTGCTGGCGCTGGGCCAGCCGATCGTCACCGTTCCGGTCGACGGCCGCTGGCTCGAGGTCGACAGCGGCGAGGATCTCGCCGCCTACGAGGCGCGCCTGAAGCAGAAGGCGGCCTGGAGCCATGACTGGCGCTGGAAGACGCAGGGCGTCGGGGCGGCCGCGTCGCTTGAAGCCACGACCGCCGGTTAAGCCGCCGGTAACCATACTAGCGCTATCACCGGATGAAGACGAGACGGAAGCGGCGCCAGCACGCGCCCGGTCACCAGAAGGAACAGGCATGATCCGCGTCGAGTGGGACTATACCGATCTGGCCGCAGCCTACGACAAGCGGGCCGACTACAGCGATCAGGCGCTCGACCGGATGCTCCGGGCGATGGCGCTTGCGCCCGGCCGCCCGGTCGCCGATCTCGGCGCCGGCACCGGCAAGCTCACCGTCCCGCTCGCCCGCCGAGGCTACCGGGTCTTCGCGGTCGAACCGAACGACGCGATGCGGGGGTTCGGCATCCGCAACAGCGAGGGCTTCGGCGTGCAATGGTCGCAGGGCACCGGCGAGGCGACCGGCCTCGGCGACGCCGGCGTGCAGGCGGTCTTCTTCGGCTCCTCGTTCAATGTCGTCGACCAGCAGGCGGCGCTCGACGAGACCCTGCGCATCCTCACCCCCGGCGGCTGGTTCGCCTGCATGTGGAACCACCGCGATCTCGACGAGCCGCTGCAGGTCGCGGTCGAAGAGGTTATCCGGCGCTTTGCCCACTCCTATGATTACGGCGAACGGCGGCGCGATCCCTCGGGCCATGTCGAGAGCCATGGCGGCTTCCATCCGGTTCAGCATGTCGAGGGCCGCTTCGATGTCACCATGCCGGCGGCGGAATGGGTCGAGGCATGGCGCAGTCACGCCACGCTGGCCCGCCAGACCGGCGGCCGCTTCGACGAAGCGATTTCGGCGATCGGCGGAATCGTCGCCGGGCGCGAGTTGGTGACCGTGCCCTATGCGACGCGGATCTGGTTCGCCCGCGCCCGCTGACAACGGAACGCGCAACGGAGCCCGGCCGCTTGCGGCCGGGAACGCCAGCCGATGACACAACATCCCGAAAGCGCCGCGCTGACCGGTAACGGGCGCGTGCTCTGGCTGACCGGCCTGTCCGGGACCGGCAAGTCGACGCTCGCCCGAATTCTCGATGCGCGGCTCCGCGACGACGGCGCCCTGCCTGTCCTGCTCGACGGCGACGAACTGCGCGCCGCGATCGGCGACGGCACGGCGGGCTATGACCGGGACGGCCGGCGTCGCAATGCCTGGCGGATTGCCCGCCTGGCCGCCCTGTTCGGCAACCAGGGCCACCTCGTCATCGTCGCGACGATGTCGCTGTTCCACGAGATCCACGCCTGGAACCGGTTCCATCAGCCGGGTTACCTGGAAATCCTGCTGGAGGCCGATCTCGCGACCCTCGCCGGGCGCGATCCGAAGGGGCTTTACCGTCGCCACGCGGCTGGCGACGAGCGCCATGTCGGCGGCCTCGACCTCGCCGTCGAACTGCCGGAAAAGCCTGATCTCCGCCTTGTCACCGACAGCGGCGCGAGCCCGGCCGATCTCGCCGAACGGGTGCTCGCCGCGCTCGGCCGCGGCTAGACGGCCCGCCAGCTCCGGCAGGCGTCCGGCCAGGCGCGGGCGAAGGCGGCGGCGTCATCCACGACCTCGCGGCGGACCGGTTCCCGCGTCGCCGCATCCCCCGGCGAACGGCGCAGGGGCTGCGCGGCCGCGCGGACCTGTTCGACGAAGGCCAGGTAGCGATCGAAGGACCGCATGACCAGGCGGTCGGGATCCCGCGCCCCGGCGATGGCCTCGCGATAGGCGGGGGGCATCGCGTACCAGCTCCGCGCGCTGACGAAGACACCGAGCTCGGGCGGCAGGCAATGGAAGGCATCGCCCGGCAGCGGGATTTCCAGCGAGCCACGGCAAAGCGGGTCGCTCGCCCTCGGGAAGAAACCGAGCTCCAGTGGAAAGCCGTCGAGCAGCGGACGTTCGCGAAAGCCGAAGGCCCGCTGCAGCAGCAGGTCCGTGCCCGGGTTGCCGGGGCCGTCGGCGGCGGCCGGGGAAAGCCCGTCGAGACCGAGGAGGGCGGCGATCGCGGTGAGTGTCCGGGGCAGCCTTTCCGGGTCGAGGTCGGTGAAATCGCCGATCAGGCGCTCGCCGCCCAGTTCCGCGTGGGCGGCGAGCTGTTCGCCGTAGCGGCCGAGATAGCGGTAGGCGCGGGCGGCCTCGGCGAGCGTCATCGGCTCGTCCCGGGCATAGAGGTCGGATGGCGCCGCGCCGGCCAGCAGTCGCCCGGCGAAGAACATCTCCAGGTAGGTGTTGTAGACCGAGACGATGTTCTCGACCGGATCGCGGGCAAACAGGATCAGCGGCGCGTCCGTCCGCAGGATCGACGCGAGGGTCGCCGCGGTGTGCCCGGGAAGCTGTTCGGCGCGGGCGCAATTGTGGTGGATCAGCCCCGGCACCCGGCCGTCCAGCGCCAGTGGCGGATGGGCCTGCCAGGCGAACGGGCCGCGCGGCCTGAACAGCGCCTCGGCATCGCCGTTGGCGAGCGCAAGATCGGAATGCTCGAACGGCGGCACGTGAATCGGGCCGGCGCGGTTGAGCGCCAGGTAGAGCGAGAAGGTGCCCTGCCGGCCGTGCGAGAGCACCAGGAAACGGAAGGCCGGGTCCGTGCTCAAGGGCGGCTTCCCGGCGTTGGCGCGCGACCGTGAGCGGAGGTGTCTGCGGCGGGTCGGGCCAGCGTCGGTGGCCTGCGGTAACGGGGCGACGCGGCCGGCGGCGGGTTCTTGGCGGATCGGCGCTGCGAGGCCGCCGGGGGATCGCGGCGCGGCCGCCCGAGCAGACGGATCGGTGCGGTCACCAGGCTGTAGACGAGCCAGCCGAGGACAATCCCGGCGGCGCCGTAGACCAGGCTTTCAAGGTCGAGCGGCAGGGCCGGCTGGAAATGGTTGGCGGCGGCCAGCGCGATGTCGCGATCCATGTGACGGGCGAGGTAGAGCGGCTGAATCAGGGGCGGCGCGTCCTCGATTCGGGCAAGCGCCTCGGCGAGACCGGCGATCCGCGCCTCGGCCGCTTCGGCGAGCCGGGTCTGCGCCGCGAGTTCGAGCTTCGCCTCGACCCAGATCAGCTTGTCGCGGGCGTAGGCCAGGCGGGCCTCGTCGAGATGGCCGCCGAGACGCTGCAGATAGGCATCGACGAAGGCCTGGGCCTGCGAGGTGGCGATGCCGAACAGGGCGGCGACGAAGGTGCCGAGCAGGGCGTCGAACTTGCGAAGCAGCCAGCGCATGGTCCCGTGATCGCCAGGATGAATACTGGCCGCACGATAGGGGGCCAGCCGGTCGCGCGCAATTGCCGCTGCCGGAAAAAGCCGGATCCGCCATTGCGATTTGCCGCGCAACGGGGACAATGGCGCCGGGAGTCGGAACGGAGGGGCAGGGCGCGTGTTCGAGATGCCGGTGTTGTTTCTGAAGGCGATCGGGGCCGGCCTCGCGCTCGCCGCGCCGGTCGGCCCGGTCGGCGTGCTCTGCGTGCGGCGGACGATCGTCTCCGGGCGCCTGTCGGGACTGACCTCGGGGTTCGGCGCGGCCATCGCGGACGCGATGTTCGGCGCCGTCGCCGCCTTCGGCCTGACGCTGGTATCCGGCTTCCTGCTGGAGAATCAGGTCGCCATCCGCGTCATCGGCGGCGTGCTGATGCTGGCGCTGGCGGTCCGGATCTGGACCACCACGGTGCTCGAGAGCAACGGCGGCCGGGCGCGGGAAAGCCTGCTGCGCGGGTTCCTCACGACCTTCATGCTGACCCTGACGAACCCGATCACCATCCTTGCCTTTGCCGGGGTCTTCGCCGTGCTCGGCCTTGCCAGCGAACTCGACGACCCGCTGCTCGCGGCGATCCTGGTTGCCGGCGTTTTCGTCGGTTCCGCGCTCTGGTGGATCGGGATCGCGCTCGGCGCCTCCCGGCTCAAGGATTTCCTCGACCACGGCGGGTTGCGCTGGGTGAACCGGTTCTCGGCCCTGCTACTTGTCGGCTTCGGAATATATGCCCTCCTTTCGGTTGTCTGATCCGCCAACGGATTGTTCGGCGACAAGGACATTGACGCCTTACCGGATTCCTTGGAACATGGCGCGCAACTCGACGACGTGCCTCGGCGCGTCGTCGTGGAAAAAATATCAGATGCGTGGTCAACCCGCCGGGTGACGCGTGTCGGCATACATGGAGGGGCTTCAATGCGCTTCAAATCACTTCTAATCGGGGCGGCGATCGCCGTGGCCGTTGCCCTTCCCGGGCAGGCGAAGGAGTTGCGCTTCGCGTTTCAGGGCGATCTCAAGTCGCTCGATCCCTACAATCTGAACGAGACCTTCACGCTCGGCTTCCTTGGCAATATCTACGAGGGCCTGACGCGGCGCAGCCCGGATCTCTCGATCGAGCCGGCGCTCGCCGAAAGCTGGTCCATCGAGGAGCCGACCCGCTGGCGCTTCAATCTCCGCAAGGGGGTCAAGTTCCAGGACGGGACCGAGCTCACCGCCGACGACGTGCTGTTCTCGGCCGATCGCGTGCGCGCCGACGGTTCGGACCTCAAGACCCGTCTCGCCGGTGTCGTCGACGTGATCAAGGTCGATGACCACACGGTCGACTTCGTGACCGATGCACCGAACCCGATCCTTCATGCGGAATGGTCGACCTGGTACATCATGTCCAAGGCCTGGGCCGAGAAGAACGGCGCGACCAAGCCGCAGGCGGCGACCGGCAACGAAGAGAATTACGCGACACGGCATGCCAACGGCACCGGCCCGTTCATGATCGAGACCCATGAGGTCGGCGTCCGCACGGTCGCGGTTCCGAACCCGAACTGGTGGGACAAGGCGACCCACAACCTGACCAAGGTCACCTTCACCCAGATCGCCGCCGATCCGACCCGTGTCGCGGCGCTGCTCTCGGGCGAGGTCGACATGGCCTATCCGATCCCGCTGCAGGATCAGGCCCGCGTGGACGCCAATCCGGGCACGCGCGTGCTTGCCGGGCCGGAGCTCCGGACGATCTTCCTCGGCATGGACCAGTTCCGCGACGAGTTGCTCTATTCCAACATCAAGGGCAAGAACCCGTTCAAGGATCACCGTGTCCGCGAGGCCTTCTTCCGGGCCATCGACATCGAGGCGATCAAGGCCAAGGTCATGCGCGGCAATTCCCAGCCGTCGGCGATGATGGTCGCCCCGGGCGTGCAGGGTGGCGGCGATCCGCGCTTCACCCGGCTCGGCTACGATCCGGACAAGTCGAAGGCGCTGCTGGCCGAGGCCGGCTACGCGGACGGCTTCGAGGTCGGCATGGACTGCCCGAACGACCGCTACGTGAATGACGAGCAGATCTGCCTGGCGGTCGTCTCGATGCTTGCCAAGGTCGGCATCAAGGTGAACCTGAACGCCCAGCCGAAGGCGCTCTACTTCAAGAAGATCCTCGCGCCGAGCCTCGACACCAGCTTCTATCTGTTGGGCTGGACGCCGGGCTCCTTCGACAGCTGGAACGTGCTCTACAACATCCACGGCTGCCCGGACGAATCCGGCAAGGGCAAGTTCAATCTCGGCGGCTATTGCAACCCGAAGGTCGACGAGCTGACCGCCAAGGTGCTGAGCGAGACCGACGCCGACAAGCGGGCCAAGATGGTCTCGGACGCGTGGGCGATGACGATCGAGGACATCTCCCACATTCCGCTGCACCAGCAGGCCCTGTCCTGGGGTGTCTCGAACAAGGTTGAGCTCGCGCAGCGGGCCGATAACGAGTTCCACTGGCGGCACGTCACCATCAAGTGACCGTCGTGTCTCGATAGGGCAATCCTGCCCGGGGTCCGCCGTTCGGCGGTGCCCCGGGCGCCCCCTTGCAGTCGAGTAGGTATATGCTGGCGCTCATTATCCGGCGGCTCTTGCAGTCCGTCATGGTCATGCTGACGGTGGCCCTGATCGCCTTCATCATGTTCCGCTTCGTCGGCGATCCGATCGCCCAGATGGTCGGCCAGGACACGCCGATCGCCGACCGCGAGGCGATGCGGGAGCAACTCGGGCTCAACGATCCGGCGCCGATCCAGTTCGCCCGTTTCGTCTTCAACGTGGTACAGGGCAATTTCGGGATCTCCTACCAGAAGGGCGTGCCGGTCGACGAACTGATCCTGAGCCGGCTTCCGGCGACGCTGGAGCTCTCGTTCGTCGCCGCCCTGTTCGCCCTCGTCGTCGCCATCCCGATGGGCATCTATACCGGGCTCTATCCGCGACGATGGCTGAGCAACGTGTTCCTCACCGTCTCGCTGCTCGGCATTTCGCTGCCGACCTTCCTGATCGGCATCCTGCTGATCCTGTTCTTCGGCGTCATGCTGGGCTGGCTGCCGACCTACGGCCGCGGCGAGATCGTCGATCTCGGCGCCTGGACGACAGGCCTCCTGACCGAGAGCGGGATCCGCTCGCTGCTGATGCCGGCCTTCACCCTCGGCCTGTTCCAGCTCACCCTGATCATGCGGCTGGTACGCTCCGAGATGCTCGAGGTGATGCGCACCGACTACATCAAGTTCGCCCGCGCCCGCGGCCTGTCCAACCGGGCCGTCCATTTCGGCCATGCGCTGAAGAACACGCTGGTCCCGGTGATCACCATCACCGGCCTGCAACTCGGTTCGATCATCGCCTTCTCGATCATCACCGAGACCGTGTTCCAGTGGCCCGGCATGGGGCTGCTGATCGTCCAGGCGATCCAGTTCGTCGACATCCCGGTGATGTCCACCTACCTGATCGTGATCGCCTTCTTCTTCGTGATCATCAACATGATCGTCGACATCCTCTATCACGTCGTCGATCCCCGCCTGCGGGCCGAAACCGGCGGAAAGGGGCATTGACGATGTCCGACACCACGAGCCGGATTTCCGACAATATCGACCGCTTCTTCGACAGCGACGTCTGGTGGAGCTTCAAGTCGTCAAAGGTGACCATCGGGGCGGCGATCGTGACCGTCCTGATCATCATCACGGCGATCTTCGCGCACTGGGTGGCACCGCAGAATCCGTTCGATCCCGCCCAGCTCGACCTTCTCGATTCCTCGCTGCCGCCGGTCTGGTATGCCGACGGCACCTGGAAGTACATGCTCGGCACCGACGACCAGGGCCGCGATATCCTCTCGGCGCTGCTTTACGGCTCGCGGATCTCGCTGATGGTCGGCGGGGCGAGCGTGGTCGCCGCCGCCCTGATCGGGGTCACGCTCGGGCTGCTCGCCGGCTATCTCGGCGGTTCGGTCGACAGCCTGATCATGCGCGTCGCCGACGTGCAGATGTCGTTCCCGGCGATCCTGGTGGCGCTGCTGATCGACGGCGTCGCCCGCGGCCTGCTGCCGAACGAACGCCATGACGAACTGGCGATATGGGTGCTGATCATCGCCATCTCGCTGTCGACCTGGGTGCCGTTCGCGCGAACCGTTCGCGGCTCGACGATGGTCGAGAAGAACCGCGAATATGTCCAGGCGGCGCGCGTCATCGGCCGCCGGCCGGTCGCCATCATGCTGCATCACGTGCTGCCGAACGTGATGGGGCCGGTGCTGGTGATCGCCACCATCGGCCTTGCCACCGCGATCCTGACCGAGGCGGCGCTGTCGTTCCTCGGCGTCGGCGTGCCGCCGACCTCGCCGTCGCTCGGCACGCTGATCCAGATCGGCAACAACTTCCTGTTCTCCGGCGAATGGTGGATGGTGGTGTTTCCCGGCATCCAGCTCGCGGTCCTGGTGCTGGCGGTCAACCTGCTCGGCGACTGGCTGCGCGACGCCCTCAATCCGAAGCTCCGCTGACTTTTTCGAGGTTCATGTGACCGCAAGCGACGAGCCATCCGACCGACCGCTTCTCGAGGTCCGCAACCTGCGGATCGAGTTCCCGACGCGTCGCGGCACGCTGGTCGCGGTCGATGACATCTCCTTCGCGATCGCGCCCGGCGAGGTGCTGGGCGTGGTCGGCGAGTCCGGTGCCGGCAAGTCGCTGACCGGGGCGGCGATCATCGGCCTGCTGGAGCCGCCGGGGCGGATTGGCGCGGGCGAGATCCTGCTCGAGGGCGAGCGCATCGACAAGCTGCCCTATGAGGAACTGCGGAAGATCCGGGGCAAGCGGATCGGCACCATCTTCCAGGACCCGCTGACCAGCCTGAATCCGCTCTACACGGTCGGCGAGCAGCTCATCGAGACGATCCGCACGCACCTGCCGCTTGGCGAGACGGAGGCCCGGGCGCGGGCCGTGAATCTGCTGGAGGAGGTCGGAATCCCGGCCGCGGACGAGCGTATCGATCATTACCCGCACCAGTTCTCCGGCGGCATGCGACAGCGCGTGGTGATCGCGCTGGCGCTCTGCGCCGAACCCCGGATGGTCGTCGCCGACGAACCGACGACGGCGCTCGACGTGTCGATCCAGGCGCAGATCATCAGCCTGATCAAGCGGCTCTGCCGCGAGAACGGGACGGCAGTCATGCTGGTCACCCACGACATGGGGGTGATCGCCGAGACCGCGGACCGGGTCGCCGTGATGTATGCCGGGCGGATCGCCGAGATCGGGCCGGTCACCGAGGTCGTGAAGCACGCCAAGCATCCCTACACGCACGGGCTGATGGGATCGATCCCGGCGATCGGCCACGATGTCGACGCGCTGACCCAGATCGACGGCTCGATGCCCCGGCTGAACGAGATCCCGACCGGCTGTGCGTTCAACCCGCGCTGCCCGAAGGCGTTCGACCGCTGCCGGGTCGAGCGGCCGAGCCTGATGCCGGCCGGGCGGAGCTCGGTCGCCTGCTGGCTCTACGAGGACGAGGCGAAGGAGGCCGCTCACGGTGGCTGAAGCAACGATCGCGGCGGAAAAGCCCGCGGAGGCCGGCAACGGGAACGACATGTTGCTCGAGGTCGACGGCCTGGTGCGGCATTTCGACGTCTCGCCGCCCTTCCTGAACCGGGTCCTGGAACGCACCGGGCGACGCATCGTCCGCGCTGTCGAGGGCGTCAGCTTCTCGATCCGGCGCGGCGAGACCTTCTCGCTGGTCGGTGAATCGGGCTGCGGCAAGTCGACCGTGGCGCGCCTCGTCGTCGGGCTGTATCCACCGTCGGCCGGGACGCTCCAGTTCGAGGGCGTGGACATCTCGAGCCCGCGGGCGCGGCGCGAGAATCCGACCATCCAGTCGCGCATGCAGATGATCTTCCAGGATCCCTATGCATCGCTCAACCCGCGCTGGCGGGTCGCCGACATTGTCGCCGAACCGATCCGGGTGCACCGGAAAGGCGTGTCGCGGACCGACGTGCTGGCCCGCGTCGGCGAGCTGCTGCGCCAGGTCGGCCTGTCGGCGTCGGACGGCGAGAAGTTTCCGCACGAATTCTCCGGCGGCCAGCGCCAGCGGATCTCGATCGCCCGGGCGCTCGCCGGCGAGCCGGAATTCCTGGTCTGCGACGAACCGACCTCCGCTCTCGATGTCTCGGTCCAGGCGCAGATCCTGAACCTGATGAAGCGGCTGCAGAAGCGGCTCGGGCTGACCTACCTGTTCATCAGCCACGACCTGGCCGTGGTCTATCATGTCTCCACGATCGTCGGCGTGATGTATCTCGGCCGGCTCGTCGAGTGGGGCCCGACGAAGGAGCTTTTCGGGGCGCCGCGCCACCCCTATACGCGCATGCTGCTCGACGCGATCCCGGACCTCGAGATGAGCGGCCGGGCCCGCATTCCGGTCGCCGGCGAGGTGCCGAGCCCGATCGATCCGCCGCCCGGCTGCGCCTTCCATCCGCGCTGCCCGTTGGCCAGCGACCGCTGCCGCCAGGAAGTCCCGAAAGCGGTAGGCAGCGCCACCGCCGCGGTCGCCTGCCACGCCGTCGAGGAAGGCCGCCTGCCGCCTTGGCACGGCGCATAGAACGTTTCCCGTCATAGTTCGGGCGACCACGCGCGGGCCCCTGTCCCGGGGGCGCCGCCGCCGAGGCGTTTGCACCGGCGGAGCGGCAGTTTTGCGCTTACGCGATGGACAGCGCGAAGGAACCACCGGTATGCTTCCCGCATCCGCACGTTGCGTCGCAGGTCAGAAGGAATCCCCCACATGTCGGTCATCGAGAAGGTCGAGCATCTCGTTCCCGAGATCACGGAATGGCGCCACCG
Source organism: Oceanibacterium hippocampi (assembly GCF_900172325.1). Lineage (GTDB taxonomy): Bacteria > Pseudomonadota > Alphaproteobacteria > Sneathiellales > Sneathiellaceae > Oceanibacterium > Oceanibacterium hippocampi. The sequence continues at coordinate 1,682,392 of NZ_FWFR01000001.1, forward strand.
CATTCATCAGCATCCTGAAACCGCGTTCGAGGAGCACAACACCGCCGACCTGGTGGCGGAGAAGCTCGAGAGTTTCGGCCTGGAGGTCCATCGCGGCCTCGGCCGGACCGGTGTGGTCGGCACGCTGCGCGCCGGCGGCGGCAACCGGGCGATCGGTCTCCGCGCCGATCTCGACGCGCTCGACCTGCAGGAGATGAACGATTTCGCCCACAAGTCGCGGATCGACGGCAAGATGCATGCCTGCGGCCATGACGGCCATACCGCGATGCTGCTGGGCGCGGCGAAGCATCTCTCGGAGACGAAGAATTTCGACGGCATCGTCCATTTCATCTTCCAGCCGGCCGAGGAGAATGTCGCCGGCGGCCGGGAGATGATCAAGGACGGCCTGTTCGAGAAGTTCCCGGTCGAATCGGTCTTCGGGCTGCACAACATGCCGGGTCTCGAGGTCGGCAAGATCGCCATGCGCACCGGGCCGTTCATGGCGGCGGCGGATTTCTTCCATGCCCGCATCGTCGGCAACGGCGGCCACGGCGCCTTTCCCCATCTCGCCACCGATCCGGTGGTGATCGCCGCCGCGATCGTGCAGGCTTGGCAGTCGCTGGTCAGCCGCAACACCGATCCGATGAAGTCGGCGGTGATCAGCGTCACCCAGATCCATGGTGGCCACACCACCAACGTGATCCCGAACGAGGTCGAGCTGTCCGGCACGACCCGGTCCTTCGAGCCGGCCGTGCAGGACATGATCGAGAGCGGCATGAAGCGGATCGCCGAGGGCATCGCGGCGGCGCACGGGGCGCGCGCCGAATTCACCTACGACCGGCGCTATGCCTCGCTGATCAATTCCCCGGACGAGACCGTTATGGCGGCCGAGGCGGCGGCCCATGTCGTCGGCGCGGACAATGTCGACACCAATGCCACCGCGGTCATGGGGGCGGAGGATTTCGCCTGGATGCTGCGCGAACGGCCGGGCTGCTACGTCTTCCTCGGCAACGGCGCCGGGGAAGGTTCCTGCCACGTCCACAATCCGGGCTACGACTTCAATGACAAGGCGATCGCGACCGGGGTCAGCTACTGGACCCGTCTGGTCGAACAGATCCTCCCGGCCGCCTGAGGACGGGCATCTCGGAAAAGGGGGCTGGAATCGCGAAGGGTGATCCCGGTCACGGCGGTCGGGGACAATCGTCCCTATATTCGATCGGCTATGGAAAACTGGCCGAGTGCGGCCTCGCGGCGGAGGAGGTCGCAAACCGGATATGAGCATGACGATACGATTCTGGGGGGTGCGCGGTTCGATCGCGACGCCGTCTCCGCGCCATGTCCGCTATGGCGGCAACACCTCCTGCGTCGAGGTGTCGATCGGCGACGAGACGATCATCTTCGATTCCGGAACCGGGATCCGGCCGCTCGGGCACTCGATCCGCAAGCGGGGCATCAACCGGGCCCATCTGCTGCTCTCGCATTGTCACTGGGATCATATCAACGGCTTCCCCTTCTTCTCGCCGGCCTTCCATCCGGGCTTCGACTTCCATGTCATGGCCGGCCACCTGTCGGAACAGGGCGGCATCCGCTCGGTGCTGTCGCAGCAGATGTCGCACCCGGTCTTCCCGGTGCCGATCGAGATCATGAAGGCGCAGATGGCGTTCGAGGATTTCCGCGCCGCGGACAGCTTCACCCTGGCGCCGGGCATCAGGATCCGCACCGCGCCGCTCAACCACCCGGACCGCGCGACCGGGTACCGCATCGAGCATGGCGGCAAGTCGTTCTGCTACGTCACCGATACCGAGCACCGGCCGGAGGGGCCGGACCAGGCGATCCTCGGCCTGATCGAGGGCGCCGATCTCGTGGTCTACGATTCCACCTATACCGATGACGAGTACCCGAAATTCGTCGGCTGGGGTCATTCCACCTGGCAGGAGGGGGTGCGGCTCTGCCGGGCCGCCAACGTCAAGCGGCTCGCCATCTTCCACCACGACCCGGAACATACCGACGACGTCATGGACAGGATCGCCGCCGACGCGGCGGTGGAATGGCAGAACGCCTTCGTCTCGCGCGAGGACATGATCGTCACCCTGGACTGAGCGGTCCGGCCGAAGCCGGCCTTGCGCTCAGGCGGCGCGGCGCCGGCGGGACCTGCCGCCGCCCGGGACGTTCCGGTTCGAGGGCGTGCCGGGACCGGACGGCGAGCCGAGGTTGGCCGCGCCGGCGCTGTGGGCCGGGCTGGGTTGCGGCGCCTGCCGGGCCGGCGCCATCAGGCGGGGCACCAGCAGCCAGCAGAGCACCAGGGCAACGCCCGCGGTCACCAGGTCGGCCGTCCAGCCGGTTTCGGCGGAGAGGTCGAGGGCGAAGCTGCCGAGGAAGGCGAGGCCGAAGCAGATCATGCTGACGATCGCCAGCACGACGGCAATCGACAGGCTCTCGATACGGGTCCAGGGGGCGGGCGCCGGACGGCGATACTGGCCATAGGCCCAGGCGAACAGGATGGCGGTGGCGGCAAGCAGGCCAATACCGATGGCGGCGTTCATCGGGTCTCTCCCGAAGCAGGACGCAGCGACACGGCGGCGCGGCCCCCGCGCCTGCCGGTCATGCGCGGATAACCGGATATGTGGGTGCGCCGGAACGGGGAAGAAGTGGACGGCGAGAATAATTTCCGCCATCGGTGATACGGGCATCAGGCTGGGCGGCAAGGCAGGGGGACAGGCATGAATTCGACACTGGAGAATGGCGGCGCGGCCGGCGAAAACGGCTGGCGCCGGCTTTACCTGGTGCGTCACGGTGCGGCGGCGGCGAAGTTCGACAAGGACCCCGATCCGGGCCTGTCGTCGCTCGGCCACGATCAGGCGGCGGCGATGGCGGCGGATTTCCGGGATCACGCACCGCTGCCGCTGTTCGTCTCGCCGCTGCGCCGGGCCGCTGAAACCGCGGCGGCGCTTGCCCGGGTCTGGCAGGTCGAGGCGGTGACCGAACCGGCACTGGCCGAGGTTCCGGCCCCGGTTGCCGGCGTCCGCGAACGGGGCCCCTGGCTCGAGGCCTTTCTCGGCCAGAACTGGGCCGGACAGCCGGCCGCCCTGCACGCCTGGCGCGAGGCGCTGCGCACGCGCCTGCTGCGGGCGCCCGCCGACTGCGTCATGGTCAGCCATTTCGTGCCGATCAACGCCGCGGTCGGCATGGCGACGGCTGACGACCGGGTGACCTGTTTCCGCCCGGATACCGCCTCGGTCACGGTGCTGGAAACCGACGGCCGAAGCCTCCGCCTCGTCGCCCTCGGCCGCGAGCTCGCCGGCAAGGTGCTCTGAACCGCCGGCGGGTCAGTCGCCGCTGCGCTCGCCGGGATCGGACACCGGGCCGTCATGGGCGAGCTTGATGTGCGTGAGGGTGCGTTCGTCGTTGCCCATCCGCCAGGTCAGCATGGCCTGCGCATAGTCCAGCACACGCTGCGCCATCGCCGGGTCGCCGGCCCGGTCGGTGAGTTCGCCCGGGTCGCTCTCCAGGTCGAAGAAGAGCGGCGGCAGGGCGCGGAAATGCACGTATTTGCCGCGCTCGTCCCGGATCACGTTGAACAGGCAATCGTCGCCCTGGAGGCCGAGCGCGCGCTCGGCGAGGTGGAGCTCCGGATCGCGGAAATCGCATTCGAAATGGACGTAGCGGCGCCAGTCTTCGGGCGTCCGGTTCTCGAGGAAGGGACGGAGCGAGCGTCCGTCGCATTGCCGCGGGATCCCGCGGCCGAGCAGGTCGAGGATCGTCGGCATGATGTCGACAGACTCGGTGAAGCGGTCGACGACGCGGCCGCGTGCCGGGTCGGCCTCGCGCCGCGGATCGCGGACGATCAGCGGGATGTGATAGGTGGCGTCGAACCAGCCGACCTTGCCGAGCAGCCAGTGGTCGCCGGCGAGCTCGCCATGGTCCGAGGTAAAGACGATCAGCGTCTCGGCGTCCTGGCCGCTTGCCTCCAGCGCGGCGAAGATCCGGGCGAGCTGGTCGTCGACCTGGCTCATCAGGCCGTAGTAGGTGGCGCGGATCTGAGCGGTATGGCCGAGGTCGGCGCCGTAGCCGTGATAGCCCTGCTTCAGGCACCAGGCGAGCCAGGGATGGATCGCTGCCTCCGCCTCGGCGCTTTCCCGACGCACCGGCGGCGGCGCGTCGGCGGGATCGTACATCGCGTGATAGGGCGCGGGCGCGCGGTAGGGCGGATGCGGGCGGAGAAAGCTCAGGTGCAGGAACCACGGCTTCTCGTCGCGGTCGCGAAGCCAGTCGAGCGCCCGCTCGGCGACGAAGGTCGTCTCGCTATGCTCGACCGGGAAACGCGTCGGCGGCCAGGTCGGGCCGCGCGTGACGACGTCCGCGTCGTCGGCCGGGCGATAGATCTGCAGGTGATTGTCGGGGAGCGCATAGCCCAGTTCGGCCAGGTGGTCGAACCAGTCGCCGCCATAGTCGGCCGTGTCGAGCAGATGGTCGAAGCCCGGCAGCGGGTTCTCGTAGGTCCTGAGACGGGGATCGCCGGGCGCGAGCCCGCGCGGGTCCGGGCTGGTATCGGTATAGCCGAACAGGGCCGGGCGATAGCCGGCGGCGCGGGCCTCCAGCGCGAGGTTGGTGAAGCGGGCGTCGAGCGGCGTGCCGTTGATGCCGGAACGGTGGTTCTGCAGATACATCCCGGTCAACAGGCTGGCCCGGCTTGGCCCGCAGGGGACACACTGGGCGTAATGGTTTCGGAACAGCACGCCTCCGGCGGCGAGGCGATCGAGGGCCGGCGTCCGCAGGCAGGGATGACCGAGTGCCGACAGGCAGTCGCCGCGCCATTGATCGGCCGTGATCAGCAGAATGTTCATGTCGCCTTCCATCGTTCCCCGGCCGCGGCCACTGCCCGGCCGGCCGATCGCGGGTGCCTTTCCGAGAGCGGTTCATTGCCCGCCGCACATGTGCTAAATCTTGGCCCATGCTTGCACCAGGCGAAACCGTCGACGACGACGCAGTCAGCGATTACCGGCTCGAGAAGCAGGTCGGCCATCTCCTCAGGCGCGCCCATCAGCGCGCGACGTCGATCTTTCTGGACGGTCTCGGTGACGGGCAGGTGACACCGACGCAATATGCCGCGCTGGTCCGCCTGGCCGAGCAGGACGATCTGTCGCAGAATCATCTCGGCCGCCTCACGGCGATGGACCCGGCGACGGCGCAGGGTGTGATCCGTCGTCTGGGCGATCGTGGCCTGATCGAGACGCGGCGCGATCCGGACGACCGGCGCCGCACCCGGATCCGGCTGACCGATGCCGGGCGCCGACTGGTCGCCGAACTGATCCCGCGTGGCGCCGAGGTCAGCGCACGTACGCTGGAACCGCTCGACGCGGCCGAGCAGCGGCTTTTTCTCAAGTTCCTGGAGCGGCTGTGCTGAGACCGGGTTTCGTAACGACGGGAGAGAGGAGGCGGCGATACCTGCCGTCTTCCCTTGGGGATCATGACTGAGCCGCGGCTCGGCTACGCTGTCGGTTTCCGCGATCTCTACGCCCGCGACGGGCTTGTCCGAATTGATGAGGCCTTCCTCGCCGAACTGGCCGGGGCCGCGCCCGATCTGCATGCCCGGCTGCTGGCCGCGCGCGCCGCGCCCGATGCCCTGGATGCCCGCGCGACCTCCGACCTCCTGGTCGCGCTCGCCCCGCCGCTCGAGGACTTTCTCGGCACCCTGTTCGGGATCGGCGCGGCGATCGCCGAGCTTGCCGGCGAACACAAGGCGCTGGAGCCGGTTTTCCGCTGCCGTCGGCTGTTCGTGCAGCGCCGGGCGCCGAAACTGGCCCAGGGTGCCGCCGTACCCGACGAGGACGCCCTCGCGGCGCTGCTCGGCGGCCCGTTCGACGAGCGCCGTTTCGCTGCCCGGGTCCTCGAATGGATGGACGACGAGCCGGCCCACGGGGCGGCGCTTGCCGCCGCCGCGGCCTACTCGGAATGGGCTACCGGAAGCGAAGAGGGCAGGGCCCGCCATCACGGCAGCGTGCTGTTCCACAAACCCCGGAAGACCGACCCGGAACACCTGGTGGACCTGGTCGCCGACGGCAGCGAGGGCTTCACCTGCTTCCGCGCCCCCTCCGACCATCTGCGGCGCCGGGAAGGCTTCGATTTCGATCCGCACGACACCGATCTCGCCGGCGCCCTCGGCGAGGCGCACTACTGCATCTGGTGTCACAACCAGGAGAAGGATTCCTGCTCGAAGGGGTTGCGGCTCAAGGCGGCCGAAGGGGACGAGGGACCGCGCTTCCGGCAGAGCCATTTCGGGGTGCCGCTGACCGGCTGCCCGCTGGAAGAGAAGATCTCCGAGATGAACTGGCTGAAGGCCGAGGGCGTGCCGGTCGGCGCCCTGGCCGTGGTCTGCGTCGACAATCCGCTCTGCGCCGCGACCGGCCACAGGATCTGCAACGACTGCGCCAAGGCCTGCGTCTACCAGAAGCAGGATCCGGTCGATATCCCGCGCATCGAGACCCGGGTCCTCAACGACGTGCTGGCGCTGCCCTACGGCTTCGAGATCTATTCGCTGCTGACCCGCTGGAACCCGCTGAATTTCGCGCGCCCGCTGCCGCGCCCGGAAAGCGGCCGCCGGGTGCTCGTCGTCGGCCTCGGGCCGGCCGGCATGAATCTCGCCCATCACCTGCTGAACGACGGCCACCAGGTGGTCGCCGTCGACGCCCTGAAGATCGAGCCGCTCGAGCCGCGCCTGTCGGGGCGGAACCCGGACGGTAGCCGCACCGCGTTCGAGGCCGTGCGGGAGATCGCCGGGCTGCGCGAGCCGCTCGGCAAGCGTGTCGCCGCGGGTTTCGGCGGGCTCTCGGAATATGGAATCACGATCCGCTGGGACAAGAACTTCCTGACCGTGCTGCGCCTTCTGCTGGAGCGCCGCACGCGTTTCTCGATGTTCGGTTCGGTGCGCTTCGGCGGCGTGCTCGATGCCGACGGCGCCTTCGGCCTCGGCTTCGACCATATCGCGCTCTCGGTCGGCGCCGGCCATCCGAAGGTGCTCGACATTCCGAACGGCCTGGCGCCGGGCGTCTCGACCTCGACGGACTTCCTGATGTCGCTGCAGCTTGCCGGCGCGATGCGGGCCGATTCGCTGGAGAATGTGCCGGTGCGCCTGCCGGTCCTGGTGATCGGCGGCGGGCTGACCGCGATCGATGCGGCGACCGAGGCGCTCGCCTTCTACCCGCTGCAGGTCGAACGCTTCTATGCCCGCTACGAGGCGCTGACCGAGGAACTCGGCGAAGCCCGGGTCCGGGGCGCCTGGTCGCATGGCGATGCCGCCCTGGCCGACGAGATGATCGCCCATGCCCGCGCCATCGCCGCCGAGCGGGCCTGGGCCGCGAAGGAGGGGCGGGCACCCGATATTCTCTCGCTGCTGCAATCCTGGGGCGGATCGAAGATCGTCTATCGCAAGCGGCTGATCGACGCGCCTGCCTACACGCTCAATCACGAAGAGGTCGAGAACGCGCTCGGCGAGGGCATAGGCTTCGCCGAATGCCTGTCGCCGGTTGCCTTTGAAACGGATTCGAGTGGTCGGATCGCGGCGGCCATGTTCGAGCGCCAGCGCCGGGACGAGGCCGGGGAGTGGCACGGCGACGGACAGGCGACGCTGGCCGCCGGAACCGTCGTGGTTGCCACCGGCACACGGGCCAACGTCAAGCTCGGCGAGGAGGATCCGGAGCATTTCCCGATCGACGGCCGTTATTTCCAGACCATCGACGAGTCCGGCCGAACGGTTCATCCGGAGCCGCTGCCGAAGCCCAGGGACGCGGCGGTGCTGCTCAACCGCTACGCCGACGGCCGCTGCGTCAGCTTCTTCGGCGATGCCCATCCCTCGTTCGCCGGAAATGTCGTGCGCGCGATGGCGAGCGCCAAGAAGGGGGCTCCGGTCATCTCGCGGGCGCTCGACGAGGTCGCGCCGGCAAGCGATCTGCCGATCGAGGCCTTCGTCGCCGCGCTCCGGTCGCGTCTCGCGGCCCGGCTGCACGCGATCGCGCGGGCGGACGGCGTCGTCCTGCTGACCGTCCATGCGCCGGAGCTTGCGCGCCGCCATCGGCCAGGCTTCCGTTACAAGCTGCAGCGGCTGGCCCGCTTCGCCCCGGTCGAGAACGATACCCGTCTGGTGCGCGACATGACCGCGGCCGTCGGCGCCGGGGCCGATGCCGAGGCCGGCCGTCTCTACCTGGCGGTCGCCGATGACGTTGCCGGCTCGCTGCTCGCCCGGACGCTGTCGCCCGGCGACATGCTCGCGGTCATGGGGCCGAGCGGCGAGGCACTGGACCCGGGGGCGGGCGAGCGGGTGCTGATGATCGGCCAGGGCTTCGTCCAGGCGGCGCTGATCGGGTACGCCGGGCGTGTCGCGGCGACCGGCGGGCGGGCCGATTACCTGGCTTTCCACGGGACCGAATCCTCGCCCGTCGAGACCGCGTTGCGGGCCGAGGCGGCGAACGCCGAGGCCGTGGCCGACATGGCGGAATTGGGGCGGATCGATTTCGCTGCCTACGACCGGGTGATCGTGGCCGCGCCGGTGCCCACGCTGGTCGCGCTGCAGGCGCGGCTCGCCGGAGAGGGACTGCCGGGCTTGCGTCCCGGTACGCCGGTCGTCGCCGCGCTCGACGCGCCGATGCAATGCATGATCAAGGAGGTCTGCGGGCGCTGCCTGCAGAGCCGGGTCGATCCGGAAAGCGGCCGTCGGGAAAATTTCTTCGCCTGCGCCGAGCCGAACCAGGCGCTCGCCGCCGTCGATTTCGCCCTGCTGGCTGCCCGTCGGGACGCCGATTCCGTGTCCGGGCGGATCAACGCGCTGTGGCTCGACCATTGCCTGAACCGCGAAGAGGCGGCGACGGTGGCCTGACTCCGGCGGCCGTCCAGAGCCTCTTGACGAGGCCCCCGCCATGGGTTCAATATTTGTATGTATACAAACAAAAATATCCGACAGGGCTGGTTGAATCATGGGTGCCTATTATCGCCCGACTGGGCTCAGCGAAGCGCTTGATATTCTCAAGGGCGAAGCGGTCGCCATCCTCGCCGGCGGCACGGATTTCTTTCCCGCGCGCGTCGCGTGTCCGGTGGACGAGAACATACTCGACATCAGCGCGCTGGCCGGTCTCGACGCCCTCGACGAGGACGGCGCGCAGTGGCGGATCGGCGCCGGCGTGACCTGGAGCCGGCTGCTCGGCAGCGCGCTGCCGCCGGCCTTCGACGGGCTCAAGCGCGCGGCGCGGGAAGTCGGCGGCATCCAGATCCAGAATGTCGCGACGATCGCCGGCAATCTCTGCAACGCCTCGCCGGCGGCGGACGGGGTGCCGCCGCTGCTTGCCCTCGACGCCCGTGTCGTGCTGGCCTCGGCGACCGGCGAACGCGAAGTGGCGCTGGCCGACTTCATCACCGGCAACCGGGCGACGCTCCGGCGCGCCGACGAACTGCTGACCGCGATCCTGGTGCCGAAGCAGGGGCTTGAGCGGGCCAGCGGTGATTTCCTCAAGCTCGGCGCGCGGAAATACCTGGTCATCTCGATCGTCATGGCGGCGGCGGTATTGCCGCTCGACCCGACCGGCCGGATCGCCGGCGCGCGAGTCGCGGTCGGCGCCTGCTCGGCGGTCGCCCGGCGCCTCCCGGCGCTCGAGGCGGCGCTGGAGGGGCAGAAACCGGCTGGCGGCCTCGGCGGGCTGGTCAGCGGCGAACAACTGGCGGCGCTGACGCCGATCGACGACATCCGGGCGAGCGCCGGTTACCGGCAGGACGCGGCGCTGACCCTGGTCGCCCGCCTGCTCGATCGGATGGCGGACAGGGCAGGGGATCAGGCGGCATGAACGAGATTCGCACGATCGATGGCATTCGCTTCACCGTCAACGGCCGCGCCGTTGTCGCCTCCGTGCCGCCGGGCAAGCGTCTCGCCGACGTCCTCAGGGACGATCTCGGCCTGACCGGCACCAAGGTCGGCTGCAATGCCGGCGATTGCGGCGCCTGCACCGTCCTGCTCGACGGCGAGGCGGTCTGCGCCTGCATGGTTCCGGCGGCGCAGGCTGCCGGACGCGGCGTGGTCACCGTCGAGGGCCTCGCGGCCGGGGACGAACCGAACCGGCTGCAGCGCGCCTTCGCGCGCCACGGCGCGGCCCAGTGCGGGATCTGCACGCCCGGCATGCTGATGGCGGCGACGGCGCTGCTGGCGCACGACCCGGCCCCGGACCGGCAGGCGGTCGAGGACGCCCTGGGCGGCGTGCTCTGCCGCTGCACTGGCTACCAGAAGATCGTCGAGGCGGTGCTCGACGCCGCCGGCGGCGCGGCTGAGGGATCGGTTGCGGACGGCGCGGTCGGCGCCCGCCTGGCCCGCGTCGACGGCCTGGCCAAGGTCACCGGCCGCGACGTTTTCGGCGCCGACGGGGTGCCTGCCGATGCGCTCTGGCTGCGCGCCGTGCGCTCGCCGCATGCCTCGGCCCGCTTCACGCTCGGCAATCTGGAGGGATTCCTCCGGAACCGGCCGGGGCTGGAGGCGGTGCTGACCGCCGCCGACGTGCCGTTCAACGGGTTCGGCATCTATCCCGACCTGAAGGACCAGCCGGTGCTGGCCGACCGTCTTGTCCGCTATCGCGGCGAGGCGGTCGTCGCCGTGGTCGGCAAGCGCGCCGCGGTCGAGGGCTTCCGCGACGACGACCTGCCGATTTCCTATACGCCGCTCACGGCCCTGACGAGCCTTGCCGAGGCGATGGTGCCGGGCGCGCCGCTGGTCCAGGCCGACCGCCCGGGCAACAAGCTGATCGACGGCGTGGTGCGCAAGGGCGACGTAGCGGCCGCGGTCGCCGGCGCCGCCCATGTGGCGAGCGGCGACTTCACCACTTCCTTCGTCGAGCATGCCTATGTCGAGCCCGAGGCGGGCTGGGCGGTGCGCGACGGCGAGGGCGTGGCGGTGCATGCCACGACCCAGGCGCCCTACATGGACCGGACCGAGGTGGCGAGCGTGCTCCGCCTCGCGCCGGAACAGGTGCGGATCGTGCCGACCGCCTGCGGCGGCGGTTTCGGCGGCAAGCTCGACGTCTCGGTGCAGCCGTTGATCGCGGTCGCCGCGATGCGCTTCGACCGTCCGGTCGCCTGCGTTTACAGCCGGCCGGAAAGCATGGCGTCGTCGACCAAGCGACATCCGGCCGAGGTCCGCGCCCGCTTCGCCTGCGACAGCGACGGGCGGCTCGTCTCGGCCGAGCTCGCGGCCAATTTCAACACCGGCGCCTATGCCTCGTGGGGGCCGACCGTGGCCGGCCGCGTGCCGGTCCACGGCAGCGGTCCCTACCGGGTCGCCAATGCCGAGATCGCGGGCGCGGCCTTCTTCACCAACGGCCCGCCGGCCGGCGCCTTCCGCGGTTTCGGCGTCCCGCAGGCGGCGATCGCCCACGAAACCCTGATGGACGACCTGGCGGCGGCAGCCGGCATCGACCGGCTGGAATTCCGCCATCGCAACGCGATCGCCGTTGGCGACGAGACGGCGACCGGCCAGCGGCTGGAGGCGAGCGCCGGGCTCGCCGCCTGCATCGACGCGCTGCGCGGGCGCTGGGCCGAGTACGGCGCCTCGGCCGAACGCCACAACCGGGCCGGCTCGGGCCGGCGGCGCGGCATCGGCATCGGCTGCATGTGGTACGGCATCGGCAACACGGCGATGACCAATCCTTCGACGATCCGGGTCGGGCTGGGCGCGAACGGCCGCTTCACGCTGTTCAACGGGGCCGTCGATATCGGCCAGGGGTCGAGCACCGTGCTGGCGCAGATCGCCGCCGAGGCGCTCGGCGTCCCGGTCGACAGCTTCGACCTCGTGGTCGGCGACACCGCGCGCACGGCCGACGCCGGCAAGACCTCGGCATCGCGCCAGACCTTCGTGTCCGGCAAGGCCGCCGAGCTCGCCGCGCTCGATCTCAGGGCGAAGATTCTCAGGCTTGCCAATGCGGGCGACGGGGCGGCGATCGTGCCGGGCCCGGACGGCCCGGCGATCCGCGACCAGGGTATCGAACACAAGCTGCCGCTCGCCGGGATGGACGCGGATGGCGAGGGCATGGTGCTGCTCGGCGAGGGCACCTTCGATCCGCCGACCCAGCCGCTCGACGCGAACGGCCAGGGCGTGCCCTACGCGACCTACGGCTTCGCCGCGCAGATCGCCGAGGTCGAGGTCGACCCGGCCTTCGGCACGGTCCGGGTGCTCCGAATGGCGGCGGCCCACGATGTCGGCCGGGCGATCAACCCGATGCTGGTCGAGGGCCAGATCCATGGCGGCATCGCGCAGGGCCTCGGGCTCGCGCTGATGGAGGAATACCTGCCGGGGCGGACCGAGAACCTGCACGACTACCTGATCCCGACCTTCGGCGACATGCCCGAGATCGAGGTCATGCTGATCGAGGATCCGGAACCGCTCGGCCCCTACGGCGCCAAGGGCGTCGGCGAACCCGGCCTGGTGCCGACGGCGCCGGCGATCCTGGGCGCGATCCGCGACGCGGTCGGCGTCCGGGTGACCCATGTTCCCTGCCTGCCGCACCGGCTTCGCGCCGCGATCCTGGCGAAGGAGAGTTCCGATGTCTGATGCCACCGAGATGGAACCGGCCGCGGACGGCGGCGAGATCGTCCGCTGCGACGCCTGTCCGGTGCTCTGCCGGATCCGCAAGGGCAAGGCCGGGGCCTGCGACCGCTATGCCAACGTCGAGGGCGTGCTGACCCGGGTCGATCCGCTGATCGTCTCGGAGCGGGCGGAAAAGATGGTGCCCTTCCTCGAGGCGGCGGAAGGCTGGGACGGGGCGCTGGTCACCGGCCGGAGGAGCTTCGTCACCGGGATCGGTTCCGGCACCACCTATCCCGACTACAAGCCGGCGCCCTTCATCGTCTCCAGCCAGGCCGACGGGGCCGACATGGTGACCGTGGTGTCGGAAGGGATCTTTTCCTATTGCGGCGTCAAGGTGAAGATCGACACCGACCGCTACCTGGGGCCGGAAACGGCGGCGGTCCGGGTCAGGGGCGAACAGGTCGGCCATGTGACGACGGCGGAGTACGGCTCGCAGATGCTCTCGCTCGGCGGCGTCCGCCATCTGACCGGCGGCAGCAAGAAGGAAGGCACGGTCACCTGCGCCGCGCTGCTCGACCTCTGCAACGGGAAACCGGTCGAGGTGACCGTCGACGATGGCGCCACCGTCATCCTCGAGGCCGGCAAGCCGCCGGTCGTGGACGGCGAGACGGAGGCGCTGATGCGGGTCGGCTGCGGCTCCGCGACGATCGGCATGTTTGCCAAGCAATGGCACGGCCATGCCGACGAGGTGATCGTCGTCGACGACCACATCACCGGCGTGCTGACCGAGCACCAGGCCGGCCGCTTCCTCGACATGAAGCCGGGCGGCATACGCGTGCGCGGCCGCCGCTCGACGCCCGGGCGCTATTTCCAGGTCGCCGACCACGGCGCCGGGTGGGGCGGGACCAATGTCACCGACCCGCTCGACATCATCGACCGGATCGATCCGAAGACCGCCTGGCCGGGCCTGCGCCTGCTGATGGTCTCGACCACCGGCCGCGATGCCGAATGGTTCGTCCTCGACGATGACCTGAAGCCGCGACCGGCCGAGATGCCGGCGCCGATCGGCGCCGTGGTCGAGCGGATCGCGGAGAATTGCGAGCCGGCGCTGACGACGGTGCTGTTCATGGCCGGGGCCGGCGGCTCGCTGCGCGCCGGGGTGACCGAGAACCCGGTCCGCCTGACGCTGTCGGTCAAGGACGCGCTGACCCGGGTCACTTGCGGCGGCGCGCCGGTCTATGTCTGGCCGGGCGGCGGGATCACCCTGATGGTCGACGTCACGCGGATGCCCGAGAATTCGTTCGGCTACGTGCCGACGCCGGCGCTGGTTGCGCCGATCGAATTCACCATGGCGCGCGAGGATTACGCCGCGCTGGGCGGGCATGTCGGCAGCATCACGACGCTCGATGCGGTGCTCAAGTCGACGCGCCACGATTCGCGCGCCTGGGACGAGGGCAATCCCTGGCCGGTCACCGGGCGGGTGCCGCGGGGATGAGCGGCGCGCGGGCGGTGCTGATGGCGGACGGACGCCGGCTGCATCTGCAGCACGGCCCGATCGACATCGTTGCCGAGGCCTTCGGCCCGTCCGCCGAGATCGAGGCCGCCTACGCGCAGGCCGCGGCCGTCTTCGGCGGGCTCCTGGGCGAACTGGTCGGCGAACTCGACATCCTGCGAAGCGATGTGAACGGCCTCGACCGCCTGCCGGCGGGCGCGGTCGCGCGCCGCATGGTGGCCGCGACCCTGGCGCACCGGCCGCTGTACGTGACGCCGATGGCGGCGGTCGCCGGCGCGGTGGCCGAGCGCGTGCTGGCGGCGCTGGTCGCCGGACGCCGGCTCGAACGCGCCTATGTCAACAATGGCGGCGACATCGCGCTGCATCTGACGCCGGGCACCAGCCTCGACGCGGCAATCGTCGCCAACCAGGATGCCCCGGCCATCGACGGCCGGATCGCGATCCCGTTCGACAGCGCGATTCGCGGAATTGCCACCTCGGGCTGGCGCGGCCGTTCGCTTTCCTTCGGCATCGCCGACGCGGTGACGGTGCTGGCCCGCGACGCGCCGGCCGCCGACGTCGCCGCGACACTGATCGCCAATGCCGTCAATATCGATCATCCGGCGGTCCGCCGGGCGCCAGCGGAGGCCGTGCGCGACGAGAGCGAGCTTGGCGCGCGGCTGGTCACGGTCGCGGTCGGGCCGCTGCCGGACGAGGCGGTGGCGCGCGCGCTCGCAAGCGGCGCCGCCCGGGCCGAGGCGATGCGCCGGCAGGGGCTGATCGAAGCCGCGTCGCTGGTCTTGCAGGGAAAAACGCGTATCGTCGGCGATCCGGCAGGTGCGGCAGTTGCGGCCGGAGGCGATCAGGGGCTATGACGTAAAGCGTAGGGCCCATGCAAGCGGGCCGCGTATGATTGGCTGGTCAGAGAAAACCGAGCAGAGGAGGCTCAAGTCATGGTGACGAGAAGGCGGGTGCTATGGGCGACGGCGGCGGCGACGATGCTGGCCAGCCTCGTTCCGGGTTCGGCGGCGCTGGCCGCGGACACGATCAGGATCGGTGAGATCAACAGCTATTCGGGGCTGCCGGCATTCACCCTGCCCTACCGGAACGGCTGGGAGCTGGCGGTCGAGGAAATCAACGCGGCGGGCGGCGTGCTCGGCAAGCAGCTCGAGGTCATCAGCCGCGACGACGCCGGCAAGCCGGCCAACGCGGTCAAGATTGCCGAGGAGCTGATCGCGAACGAGAACGTGGCGCTGCTTTCCGGCACCTTCTTCTCCCATATCGGTCTTGCCGTCTCCGACCTCGCCAAGCAGCGCAAGGTGCTGTTCGTCGCGGCCGAGCCGCTGACCGATGCCATCGTCTGGGAGAAGGGCCACAAGTATACCTTTCGCCTCCGTCCGAGCACCTACATGCAGGCGGCGATGCTGGCCGACGAGGCCGCCAAGCTGCCGGCCAAGCGCTGGGCGACGATCGCGCCGAACTACAAGTACGGCCAGGATGCGGTGACCGCGTTCAAGGAACTGCTGCTGGCCAAGCGCCCGGACGTCGAGTTCGTCGACGAGCAATGGCCGGCGCTCTTCAAGATCGACGCCGGCGCGACCGCGCAGGCGCTGCTCGCCGCCAAGCCCGAGGCGATCTACAACGTCACCTTCGGTTCCGACCTCGCCAAGTTCGCCCGCGAGGGCAAGCTTCGCGGTCTGTTCGAGAATGTCTCGGTGGTCAGCCTGCTGACCGGCGAGCCGGAATATCTCGACCCGCTCGGCGCCGACGCGCCGGAGGGCTGGATCGTCACCGGCTATCCGTCGACCGAGATCAACACGCCCGAGCACACTGCCTTCCGCGATGCCTACAAGGCTCGCTACGATGCCCTGCCGATGCTCGGCTCGATCGTCGGCTACAACACCATGAAGGCGGTCGCCGCGATCATCACCGCGGCCGGCTCGACCGACACGGATGCCATGATCAAGGCGGCCGAAGGCCTGACGGTGCAGAGCCCGACCGGCCCCTTCACCTTCCGCGCCATCGATCACCAGGCAACGATGGGCGCCTATGTCGGCAAGACCGCGGTCAAGAACGGCATGGGCACCATGGTCGACTGGACCTACGCGGACGGCGCCGACTACCTGCCGAGCGACGAGGAAGTCCGGAAGATGCGGCCGGCTGACTGATCCGGGCCGGGCCGGGCAGCGATCCGCCGGCTCGCGGTAACGCGATCCGGCGGGCCGTCGCGCCCGGCCGGCACGGGCCGGGTTTTCCCGGCGGACGGCCGCGGGCCGCCGCCTTCCATGCCATCAGGACGGGAGAGGCCTCGAGGTGAGCTTTTTCGTCGTTCAGTTCCTCACCGGGCTGGCCAGCGCGGCGTCGCTGTTTCTCGTCGCCTGCGGCCTGTCGATCATCTTCGGCGTCACCCGGATCGTGAATTTCGCGCATGGCTCCTTCTACATGCTGGGCGCCTATCTGGCGGCGACCATCGTCGCCACCCTGCCGGTCGGGATCTTCAGCTACTGGGGGTCGGTGCTGGTCGCGGCACTCGTCGTCGGCCTGATCGGCATCGTCGTCGAGATCGTCGTCCTGCGGCGGATCTACCACGCGCCGGAACTGTTCCAGCTCGTCGCCACTTTCGGCGTGGTCCTCGTCGTGCAGGACCTCACGCTGGCGATCTGGGGTCCGGCCGACAAGCTTGGCCCGCTGGCGCCCGGGCTCGACAGCGCGGTCAATATCGGTGGCCAGCTCCTGCCCGAATACGACGTCGCGCTGATCATCCTCGGCCCCGCCGTGCTCGGCCTGCTGTGGCTGCTGTTCCACCGCACCCGCTGGGGCACGCTGGTCCGCGCGGCGACCCAGGACCGCGAGATGGTCGGCGCGCTCGGCGTCAACCAGCGCCGCATCTTCACCTCGGTCTTCTTCCTCGGCGCCTGCCTTGCCGGGCTCGGCGGCGCGGTGCAGATCCCGCGTGAGCCGATCAGCCTGATGATGGACCTGAACGTCATCGCCGAGGTCTTCGTGGTCGTCGTCATCGGCGGCATGGGCAGCATCCTCGGCGCCTTCCTGGCGGCGGTGATCATCGGCGAACTGAATGCCTTCGGCATCCTGATCTTCCCCGAGATCACGCTGGTACTGCTGTTCCTGGTGATGGCGGTGGTACTGGTGATCCGCCCGCGCGGCCTGCTCGGCAAGCCCGAGCTGACGGTCGGCGCGCAGCCGGCGCAGATCGCCGCGATCCATCTGCCCGGCCCGGCGACCAAGCTCGCGATGGGCGTATTGTTCGCCGTGCTGGCACTGGTGCCGCTGTTCGCCGGCGACTTCCTGCTGGTCCTGCTGATCGAGGTCATGCTGCTCGCGCTGTTCGCCGCCAGCCTGCATTTCATCATGGGCAACGGCGGCATGGTGTCGTTCGGCCACGCCGCCTATTTCGGGATCGGCGCCTATGGCGCGGCACTCGCCGTCGTCCATTCGGACAGCCCGATGGAGCTTGCGCTGGTGCTGGCGCCGACCGCGGCGGGGCTTGCCGGCCTGGTCTTCGGCTGGTTCTGCGTGCGCCTGTCCGGCGTCTATTTCGCG
Organism: Oceanibacterium hippocampi; assembly: GCF_900172325.1. Classification (GTDB taxonomy): domain Bacteria; phylum Pseudomonadota; class Alphaproteobacteria; order Sneathiellales; family Sneathiellaceae; genus Oceanibacterium; species Oceanibacterium hippocampi. The sequence continues at coordinate 1,699,974 of NZ_FWFR01000001.1, forward strand.
ATGTTGAGCCTCGCCTTCGCGCAGATCGCCTGGTCGGTCGTGTTCCAGTGGTACGAGGTGACCGGCGGCGACGACGGCCTGCTCGGGATCTGGCCGTCCGAATGGGCGAGCGACCGCTTCGCCTTCTACTACCTGTCGCTGATCATCGTCGCTGGCGGCGTGCTGATGCTGCGGCGGATGATCTTCTCGCCGTTCGGCTACGCGCTGCGCGCGGGCCGGGATTCGCCGCTCCGCAGCGACGCCATCGGCATCAACCTGCGCCACCAGCAATGGGCCTCGATCGTCATCGCCGGTGCCTTCGCGGGCCTCGCGGGCGGGCTCTACGCCTTTTCCAAGGGAAGCGTCTTCCCCGACGCGATGTCGATCCCGCGCTCGGTCGACGCGCTGGTCATGGTGCTGCTCGGCGGCGTCGACACGCTGGCCGGGCCGCTGGTCGGCGCGGCCGCCCTGATCGGCCTGGAGGACGCCATCTCGCGCTTCGACTACTGGCGCCTGATCCTCGGGCTGGTGATCATCCTGATCTGCGTGACCGCGCCGAACGGCATCGTCGGCTCGCTCAAGCTCGCCTTCGCCGGCCGGAGGGAACGCGAATGAGTGTCCTGGAGGTCGAACGACTGGTGAAGAAGTTCGGCGGCGTCGCCGCCGTTCGCGAAGTCAGCTTCTCGCTCGGCGAGGGCGAGATCCTCGCCCTGATCGGTCCGAACGGGGCCGGCAAGTCGACCTGCTTCAACATGCTGAACGGGCAGCTGCGGCCGGATTCCGGCCGTATCCGCCTGCTCGGCCGGGATACGGTCGGCCTGAGCCCGCGCCAGGTCTGGCGTCGCGGCGTCGGGCGGACCTTCCAGATCACCGCCACCTTCACCTCGATGAGCGTGCGCGAGAATGTCCAGATGGCGCTGCTGTCGCACCACCGACGGCTGTACGCGCTGGTCCCGCTGGCGGCCCGGCAATACCGGGAAGAGGCGGAGCGGATCCTCGATCTCGTCGGCATCGCCGACCAGGCCGAACGGTCCTGCGGCGTGCTCGCCTACGGCGATCTCAAGAAGGTCGAGCTCGCGGTCGCGCTCGCCAACGAACCGCGCCTGCTGCTGATGGACGAGCCGACTGCCGGGATGGCGCCGCGCGAGCGGATCGAGCTGATGGCGCTGACCGCCGATATCGTCCGCAAGCAGGGCATCAGCGTGCTTTTCACCGAGCACGACATGGACGTGGTCTTCACCCATGCCGACCGGATCATGGTGCTGAACCGGGGCGAACTGGTCGCCGAGGGGGCGCCGCAGGCGGTGCGCGAGGACCCGCTGGTCAAACAGATCTATCTCGGAGCCGGTCATGCTTGAGGCGAGCGGTATCGACGCCTTCTACGGTCAGGCGCATATCCTGCACGGCGTCGGCCTGTCGGTCGGCCGCGGCGAGGTGCTGGCGCTGCTCGGGCGCAACGGCGCCGGCAAGTCGACGACGATGAAGAGCATCATCGGGCTGGTCAGGCCGGCGGCCGGCAGCGTCCGGCTCGACGGGGCCGAGCTGGCCGGCCTGCCGCCGCACGAGATCGCCCGCGCCGGCATCGGCTACGTGCCGGAGGAGCGCCGGGTGTTCACCGAGCTGACGGTGATGGAGAACCTGTCCGTCGGGCTCCAGCCGGCCCGCGACAGCACGCCGACCTGGACGCCGGAGCGGCTTTTCGAGCTCTTCCCGAACCTTGCCGAGATGCGCGACCGGCAGGGCGGCCGGATGTCGGGTGGCGAGCAGCAGATGCTCACCATCGCGCGGACGCTAATGGGCAATCCGCGGGTCATCCTGCTCGACGAGCCGTCCGAGGGCCTTGCACCCGTCATTGTCGACCAGATGGCGCGGACGGTGCAGGAGCTGAAGCGCGACGGTTTGACCGTCCTGCTTTCCGAGCAGAACCTGCATTTCGCCTCCGCCGTCGCCGACCGGGCGACGATCATCGAGAAGGGCATCATCCGCTACAGCGGGACGATGGCGGCGCTGGCCGCGGACGAGGAGGCGCGCGCCGCCTATCTCACGGTCTAGCGCCGGCGCGACGGTCGCTGCATCCGGCGGCTGGCGAAATCCGCGGGTGGCCGTATGATGGTGCTCGACTTTCCGGCATGACATCGTTATCCACTGACGGAATGGTTGTCTGGCGCTCGCCATTGTAAACCGGCTTTCGATTCATGCAGAGTTACGATCTTTCGCGGTTCTCGGTCCTCGTGGTCGAGGACAATAAGTACATCACCTCGTTACTTGTGATGTGTATGCGGGTCCTTGGCGTCGGAACGGTCAAGATGGCCACCGACGGCGGCCAGGCGATCGAACTGCTCAAGCTTATGAAGACCGATCCGGTTCGCGCCGGCATGCAGAACGTCGATCTGGTCCTCTCGAACTGGCAGATGGCGCCGGTTGACGGGTTGATGTTCCTGCGCTGGATCCGCCGCCACAAGGAAAGCCCCAATCGGTTCGTTCCCTTCGTGATGATCACCGGTTATGCCGATCCGGAGCATGTCGCGGCGGCCCGCGATCTCGGCGTGACCGACATGCTGGCCAAGCCGTTCTCGATCAATTCAGTGGCAGACAAACTGGTCACGCTCATCGAGCGCCCCCGCCAGTTCATCCATACGGCGGACTATTTCGGCCCCGATCGCAGGCGGCGCGCGCTACCCCATGCCGGCGAGGATCGGCGCAAGCTCGACGACAAGTCGCCGACCGTGGAGGTCGTCTATGAATAAGCGCCGTGACCCGAATGCGCCGCCGGTCAAGGTCCGCATCTACCGGTTCCGCAACCGCCTGAGGGAAAAGGCCGGCGGCCTCGCCGGAAGCGGGGGGGGCAACGGCGGCGCGGCCGAGGGTGGCCGGATCCCCGCCGAACTGATCGCCAAGGCGCAGGCCGAGTTCGAGAAACTGTCGGAGGATTATCCCGACTGGGTGCAGAAGAATCTCGAGGACCTCCACGGGATCGTCGAGGAGGCCGAGGCCGACGAGAGCCGGCGGGCGGCACTCTTCAAGCGCATCCAGGAAGTGGCGCACGAACTGAAGGGCCAGGGCGGTACCTTCGGCTATCCGCTGATCAGCCGGTTCGGCGCCTCGCTCGACGCCTTCACGGGGCCCACCGCCGGCCGCAGCGACAACCACGTCAAGATCGTGAAGGCCCATGTCGACGCCATGATCGCGACGATCAGGGCGCGGGTGTCCGGCGATGGCGGGGCGATCGGCGACGAACTCACCAGGACGCTGGACGCGGCCATCGCGAAATACGCCAAGCGGACCTGACGACAGCCGGTCCTGGACCACGGGGTCCCGGCGGCTCTTCCGGCCGAGCGCGCCCCGGGCTATGCTTCCGCGCGGATAATGCGGAACGGGAGCGGCGGATGGATCGCAAGGAACTCGGGCGCGCGCTGGCGCGGGAAATGCCGGTCGTACCGGCCGATCTCGATCTCGCCGGCGGCGCGGGCAGCGGCTTCGGCCTGGTCATCGTCGACGAGGTGAACGGCTTCGCGACCGTCGGCGCCGGCAACCTGGCGCCGCCCGTGCCGAACGCGCAGGTCGCGGCCATGGTCGCCGAGACCGATCGCCTGGCGCGCGCCTTTGCCGGCCAGGGCTGGCCGGTCCTCGCCTTCCTCGACACCCATGTGCCCGGCAAGCCCGAGCCGCCCTATCCGCCGCACTGCGAGGCGGGGACGGGCGAGGAGGAACTGGTGCCCGAACTGCAATGGCTGCATGACGAGCGGCACGCGACGCTGGTCCGCAAGGACTGCATCAACGGCTTCGTCGGCGCGACCCGCCCGGACGGGTCGAACGCGGTCGCCGACTGGGTCGCGGCGAACGGGCTCCGCCACTTGCTGGTGGTCGGCATCTGCACCGATATCTGCGTCATGGACTTCGTCCTCACCGCGCTCTCCGCGCGGAATCACGGAATGCTGGCACCGCTCGAGGAAATCCATGTCTACGACGCCGGCTGCTCGACCTACGACCTGCCGCGCGAGGTCGCGGAGAGCCTTGACCTGCCGGCGACGGCGGCTCACCCGCAGGACCTGACCCACCATCTCGGGCTCTATTTCATGGCGTCGCGCGGGGCCAGGCTGGTCGGTGAGGTTAGCGTTTGAGGCGGTAATTTTCTCAAGGCTCAATGAGCGAACTCTCGCGAAAATTGAGATTGCGAAACGCCAATAGATTGATCTTGTTGTGATTGCTCCTGCAAATTTACAATTGCAGGTGTGTGGATTTTATCGCCCAAATTTATAGAGCATTGCAATGTTGACATTTGTTAACATAAATGGCATATGGTTTTTAGCAGATGGCTAGGCCACGTCAACCGAGTAAGGAGGTGGAAGATGCGGTCTCCTATGCTGAAGAACTTAACTGGAAAGTTCGCATGCTAGGGCATTGGGGGAGATTGTTTTGCCCTCATGCGGATCGAGACGGTTGCCAAGTGGGTGTATTCAGTACGCCGAAAAGCCCTAGTGATCATGCCAGACAAATTCGCAGAGCTATTGATCGATGCCCTCATGGAAAGGAGGCTGACGATGACTTGCTATGAATTTAGCCTGATCGCTTCCGGCCTCAATCCGGCAGCGGATGATTTTGAGCAACGGTTTTTCGACGCTGGTTGCGATGACGCGACTATCTCTTTCCAAAAGGGTCACATTATCCTTGACTTCGCTAGGGCGGCGGCGACTTTCGACGATGCAATAGAAACTGCGATTGCCAATGTCGTGGCTGCTGGTGCAACGGTCGATCGGATTGAGCCCGATCCGCTGGTCAGCCTCTCGGACATGGCGACCCGCACAGGAATGTCGCGAGCGGCGATGACGCAATATGCCAAGGGCCAGCGTGGTCGCGGCTTCCCGCCACCGATCGCACGGGTGACAACGGACAGTCCTCTCTGGGACTGGGCCACGGTCGCCAACTGGTTTTGCAGGAAGCACAAGCTGCCGCCGGACGCCGTTGCCGCCGCGGAGACGGTGAAGCGGGTGAACGCGCGATTCTTCGGCGGTGGGCGCTGATCCGTTCATTGCGGGAACGCTGAATTCGCGACTTGATCGGTATGGGCGACTATAGGACGAGCCGATTATTGGAAGTCAAAGGCGCGGATCCGCTGCTATGAATCGGGCGGCATATTGACATTCTGAGTGAGCCGTGCGGGCGCTAGGAACATGCGGTTTCGAGCCAATCCTGCAGGGCCTGCCCGGCGACCGTGATATGTTGTTCCAGGAGGTTCAGGGCCGCCGGCTTGTCGCGTCGCCGGCAGGCGTCGAGTAGCGCCCGGTGCTCGTCGTTCGACCGCTTGTCGTAGTCGAGGGCCCGGATCGCCAGCCGCAGGTAACGATCGGAGAGATCGTTCAGCCCGGCCACATGGGCAAGCAGGCGGGGCCGCCCGCAGGCCTCGTAAAGCGTCATGTGGAAAGCCTTGTTGAGACGGCCGAACGCGGCCAGGTCGCCGGCCTCGACGGACTCCTGGAGGCGCGCCGCGCGATCGATCCGGGCGTTCGAAAGCTCGGGTATGGCGAGGCGGAGCGCCAGTGTCTCGGCGGCGACCCGCATCTCGTAGATCTCGCCGACCTCGCGCGGGTCGAGCGGCGCGACCGACGCGCCCTTGTTCGGAACCAGCAGGACAAGCCCCTCGGTCTCCAGCACGCGCAGCGCCTCGCGCACCGGCATGCGGCTGGTGCCGAGCTGCTCGGCGATGACGTCCTGGCGCAGCGGTTCGCCGGGCGCATAGCGGCCCGCGATGATCATCTCGCGCAGTTTCCGGGCGACCTGCCGCGCCTGGTCGCCTGACCCGGATCGATCCATATCTGCTCCCGTCCCGTCCTTCGCCGACCTTCATGCCGGCGGATTGACACAACTGCTAGCCTGATTTACCACTACATTCAATATTGGATCCAAAAAAGGATATTGGATATGATATCACGACTGGCGGAGATCCCGGGAATCGGCGTCGACCGGATGGGAAACGCGGCCGACGCGCTCGGCAGCGCCGAAATGCTGAGGCTGGAGAATCTCGACACCGACATCCCGCCGCCGGCCGAGGCGGTCGAGGCGACGCGGGCCGCCATCACCCGTGACGAGGCCAACAGCTACCTGCCGTTCCTCGGCATCCATTCGCTGCGCCGGGCGGCGGCCGAGCGGGTCTCGAAGGCTGCCGGGCATGCCTACGATCCGGACGCGGAATGCATCGTCTCCGCCGGCGGCCTTTCGGGCATCCTCAATGTTCTTCTCGCGCTCATCGAGCCAGGTGACGAGGTCATCATCACCGATCCCGCCTATGCGGGCCTGATCAACCGCATCCGCCTGGTCGGCGGTAAGCCGGTCTTCGTGCCTCTGGTGGTCCGCGACGGCGGCTGGCGGCTCGATCTCGACGCACTGGCGGCGGCCCGTTCGCCGCGCATCCGAGCCGTGCTCACCATGAGCCCCTCGATGCCGAGCGGGGTCGTCCATGACCGGGCCGAGTGGGAGGCGATCGCCGAGCTCGTCCGGGCAGCGGATGCGTGGCTCATCCATGACGCGGCCATGGAACGGATCCTCTTCACCGGCGCGCCGGTGCTGCATCCGGCCTCGTTCGACGGGATGGCCGAACGCACGATCACCATCGGCAGCGTTTCCAAGGAGTACCGCATGATCGGCTGGCGTGTCGGCTGGATCGTCGGGCCGCGCAAGGTGATGAACGACGTCGGTCTCGTCAGCCTGTCGAACGTGGTCTGCCAGGTCGGCATCGGCATGCCCGGCGCGGCGGCGGCGATCACCGCGCCCGACGACGGCATTGCCGCCGCCACGGCGGTGTGGAAGGGGCGGCGCGACCGGATCCTCCGGGAGATGGACGGCCTGCCGGTCGTCCGTCCCGATGGCGGCTGGTCCCTGCTGATCGACACCGTCGCGCTCGGCATGGCCCCGGCGGAGGCCTCGAAACGGTTGTTCGACAAGGGCCTGATCGCGGCGACGCCGATGACCGGATGGGGCGCGGAGGAGCGCGCCGGCCGCTATCTCCGCTTCGTCTTCGCCAACGAGCCGGTCGAGCGGCTGGCGGGATTGCGCGAGCGTATCCGCCGCGCCTGGGCGGTCTGATGGGCGCCCCGGTCATCCCGCCTGCCGGGGCCGACGCGGCCGACTGGCGGGCGCAACGCCCCTGGCTCGCCACGCTCCCGGTCTGTGACGGCCTGCTTTCCTGGACCGACTATTTCCTGCCGCCCGGCGCCTCGCTCGTCGAACAACTGAAACGTTTTCAGAATTCCGGTATCGACCATGTCTCGGTGACCGTCGGCGGCAAGGGCGACACGGCGGAGATGGCGATGCGCACCATCGGCCGGCTGACCGCTTCGCTCCGCGAGGCCGGGATCGCGATCACCGGCAGCCGGGCGGCGATCGAACAGGCGCGCGCCGAGGGCCGGCTCACCGCCGCCTTCCATTTCCAGTGCGCGACGCCGATGGCCGGCAGCCTCGATCTTGTCGACGCCTTCTTCGCCGCCGGCGTGCACCGCGCCATCCTCGCCTACAACGAGGCCAACATCTTCGCCGACGGCTGCCACGAATCCCGCAACGCCGGGCTCACCGGCGCGGGCCGGCGGCTGGTCGAGCGCATGGACCGGGCCGGGATGCGGATCGACCTCACCCATTGCGGCGAGCGCACGACCTTCGAGGTGGCGGAAATGGCGCTGTCGCGGCCGCCGCTCTATTCGCATTCGAACGCGCGGGCGCTCTACGATCACGAACGCAACCTGAGCGACGCGCAGATCTGCGCCGCGGCCGAACGAGACATGTTCATCGGCGTGAACGGGGTCGGCTTCTTCCTCGGCGCCGAAGGCCCGGAGATTCCGCGCGAGATGGCGCGGCACCTGGCCCATATGGCCGGGATCGCCGGGGCCGAGCGGCTCGGCCTCGGTCTCGACTTCATGTATCTGGAAGGCAGCGACTATGCCTTCTATCACCGGTCGAGATCGACCTGGCCACGCGGCTACCCGTCGCCTCCCTGGAGCTTCCTGCAGCCGGAACAGGTCGGCGACCTCGTGGAGGCGCTCGAGGCAGAGGGCTTCAGCCGGGACGAGATCGCCGGCATTCTCGGCGCCAACTATCTCGCCCGGGTGACGATGCCCTGATCTGCCGGTCGGCCCGAAGCGGCCTCAGGCGGCGTTGAGCAACGTTCCGGCGATCCGTTCCGCGTCCGCCTCGTCGAGGGCGCGGGCGTTCGCCTGGCACATCGGCTGGTTCTCGGGCGCCAGCGTCAGCGCCGCCAGCCGCCCGGCATCGGCACCGGTCAGGCCGCTGTCGTCGAGCGCGATCTTGAGCTCGACCTTGCGCAGGAAGGCGTCGTAATGGGCGGCGAGGCTGGCCGCCAGTTCGGCGTCCGACTTGCCGTCCGAGGGCGCCCCCATGGCGCGCGCGACAACGACCGGAGTTAACGCGCCCCCGTCTTGCCGCCATCTCACCGAGCAGAGATGCCTCGCACCCCTTGCGTTCCCGACAAGGAGGGAGGTTTCATCTTCCCCATACAGGGCCCGACTTACAAACCGCATGCTACACTTGCTGGTGAAAACTTGGGTCGCAAGAATCATTTTTGACTCGTCTTTCCAACATGTTATTTTTGTAAAAAAATGAGAAAAACTATATGAACCAAGATACAAAATATAGTGCTGGTAGCTCCCTGGCCGGATATCTGTTTCAGTGCAGGCTTGCGTTACTCCGCGGGCTTGAACTGGCCCGCAAGAGTCCTGCCAGTGATATATCGATCGAGAAGTTTGACGACATATCCTTTGAAACTGATGATTTGGCAAAGTGCCTCATTCAGGCAAAACATCACATCACTACAAAATCGGTAGACAACAAAAGCGTTGACGTCTGGAAGACAATTGGCATCTGGACCGACGGCTTCGTCAGAGGAGTGTTTCAAGGAGAAAAGACGACGTGCTTTCTTATCACAACGGCAACCGCCGCCGATGGATCAGCGCTCGCAAAGCTTCGTGATGGAGCTTCTGAGCAAGACCGTGCAGATGCTCTTGCTATCCTTCGCAAGGCTGCGGAGGAGTCCAATAACAAGGCCACAGAATCGGCGCGAAAAAAATTTATGAAACTCAGCGATTACGAAGCAAAGCGACTGATTGCAAAGATTACTGTGTACGATAATCACTCGAATCTGACTGATGTAATGAGTGATATTGAAGCCGAGCTTGTGCTTATAGCTCCTGGAAAAACCGGATTGGCAGCTCAGTATCTTGAAGGCTGGTGGTTGAGAGTTGTAGGTGAGCAGTTGATAGCAAGGAAGAGCTCCACGATACCGATTCAGCATATCATCATCAAAGCCAGTGAGATCGGTCGCAGCCTTCAGAAAGAGTCCTTGCCACTGGACGACCCAGATGTACTTGAGGTCAAGGAATACTCTGAAGACGATGAAAGGCGAATTTTTGTTCGCCAGTTGCGGGCGATACAAATTTCCGACAGATATATCGAAGGCGCAGTTTATGATTATTATCGCGCCTACGCTCAAAGGTCGAAATGGGCGCGTGAAAACCTGATACTTGAAAACGAACTTGGAGATTATGACCGGAAACTTGAAGATTCCTGGCGGCGAAAGTTTGATGGCGAGTGCATTTCTTCGGAACCCCTGACCGAAACTGATAGGATAAAGCTTGGCAGATTACTTTACATTTGGGCATCACAGGAGTCTGTCGCTCTCAGAAACATTGTTGAGAAATGGATTACCGCCGGATCGTTTCATGGGCTTTCTGATGAGCTCCGCATTAGGTGGCATCCCGAATTTCCGCAACTCCTGAAAGACGCGGAGATGGAGGATGCGTGAACACTGGCAAGCACATGCTCGCGAGGAAAGTGTTCTCTTCAACCCAGCCTTTTTGGGCTCGCTACTATGTGACTTCAGCCATGAATTCTACAAAGCGAAGAGCGCTCCGTGCCCTGTGACGCTGACATTTCTCGCGGCTGGGATTAGCCTTCATCGCCAGACCCGTCAGATGCTTCCAGGAACAACGGCCACAGCGCTTTATGAGTGGCTACAGGACCATCAGGATGTCCTGGTGGATCTTCCTCGCCGTGTGCGCGGCCTGTCCCCGTTCTTGCGTGAAGCCTTGATGTTTTCTCTGCATCAGAACACCCTTAAGTTTGAGGCTGGTCATGGGTTGGTCGCCGGAACGAAGAAGGGCCACTTCACCCCCGCAATTCTTAAATCAAGCACACCGGATATGATTGGTGTCGTCCAGAGGATGCGGTTTCTCGCCAGATGGTTCGCAAAATCCGGTTCTGAGGCATCGATTCTTGCTGCCTGGGGGGTGCGCCCATGAGCTTTATTATACGCGCTATAGTGCTCTACAGCCATGACGGGCGGAAGCGTATCCTTTCGTTCTCCGCCTCCGGCCTCAATATCATCACAGGGAAATCCAAAACGGGAAAATCGGCGATCATTGATATCGTGGATTACTGCCTGGGGCGGGGCGGCTACAACATTGCTGAAGGTGAGATCAGGCGCCGCGTATCCTGGTATGGGCTTCATCTAGAAAATGCTGGCGATGAGGTATTTGTTGCTCGCGACAATCCCGGACCGGGAACCTCCACTGGATCGAAAGTCTACTACCGGCGCGGCCGAGTTGAAGGCTATCCCGACGTAGAGGAGATCGAGAAAAACATCACAGGTTCCAGCCTGAAGACTCTCATGACGCAGTTTGCTGGAATTGTCGAAAACGAGCATCGCCCGACCACCGGAACGCGCGATCCTTTGAGTGCGAACATTTCTCATTCGCTTTTCATGTGTTTCCAGCCCCAAGGAATCATTGCCAGCAAGGATCAACTGTTTAACCGGATGAACGATGCGTTCAGGGTTCTAGCTCTGCGTGATACCCTGCCTTATTTCCTTGGAGCAGTAGACGAGGACCATTTTCGGCATTTGGCCGAACTGGATGAGTTGCGCAAGAAACTGCGGTTGCTTGAGGCTCAGGAAGCCAAGAAACTTCAAGCGGTTGAGATCAGTAGAGAGCGCGTGGTTCGCCTAGTCAACGAAGGCAAACGACTAGCGCTCATCCCGCAGGAGTTTCAGGTCATCGATGACACGGTTTTTGATTTTCTGATCCAGGTTGCAGGCTCCGATATCGATGAAGTCGCCATCTATACCGATTTTGGAGAAACTGTTGCGCAACTTGAACTTCAGCGCGCAGCGCTTTGGAGGCGGATTTCCGAGTTGAACCAGGACCGCAAAGCCGCTCAAAGTTACGTGTTGGCGCAGAGCGAGTATGGGAGAGAGGTTTCGGAGCAGCGGGCGCGGTTGAGTAGCATCGGCCTTTACAAGGCCGACTGTGGCGATAAATCCCGGTGTCCCGTTTGCAGTGCTGAGCATGACCAGCCCGTCGCGGCTGTTGATGACATTAACAAGGCACTTGCAGGTATCGATGAACAGCTCACCTCGGTTCGCAAAGAAAGTCCGCATCTCCAGCGCCACATCAATGCTCTGGATGCGGAGATCGAGCGGTTGTCCGGTGACTTGCGAGAAACATCCCGTGAATTGCGCGCCGCCATTGCTTCGGATGAAGAGGCCAAGGGCGAGCAGGAGCAGCTTGTTGCCAGAGCCCGTTACATCGGGCGGTTGACCAACTTTCTGGAAACTATATTGCCAAACGAGGAAAACGGACCGGGAGAGAGCGAAATTGATCAGGTCAAGGCTATGATCGAGGCTGTTCTGTCGAAGATCCGCTCTGAAGAAGTCGAATCCAAAATGGATACGTTTTTGGACCTGATTGGTCAAAAGATGACAATGTATTCAAACCGACTTGAATTGGAACACAAGGGCAGCTCTCTTCGCTTGGATGTCAAGAAGCTGACTGTGGTGGCAAACACCGAGAATGGTCCGATCCCGCTCAATCGGATGGGCAGCGGCGAGAATTGGGTTGGATATCACGTGCTCGCGCATCTAGCTCTGCACTGGTGGTTTCGACGTAAATCACGTCCGGTCCCGGCGTTCTTGATCCTCGACCAGCCGACACAGGCGTATTATCCTCCCGACGCACAAGATGGTAGCTTGGATGAGATCGAGATCGATGATGATCGCTCGGCAGTCCTGTCATTGTTCCGCCTGATGCAATCGGCTTGCGAAGAAATTGAGGCGCCGTTTCAGCTTGTTGTCCTCGACCACGCGCATTTGCGCGAAAAGTGGTTTGAAGATGCAATCGTTGAGGAATGGCGCGGCGACAACGCACTCGTGCCGTACGATTGGCCTGTAAACTAGGCGACCTCGTGGAGGCGCTCGAGGCAGAGGGCTTCAGCCGGGACGAGATCGCCGGCATTCTCGGCGCCAACTATCTCGCCCGGGTGACGATGCCCTGATCTGCCGGTCGCCCGAAGCGGCCTCAGGCGGCGTTGAGCAACGTTCCGGCGATCCGTTCCGCGTCCGCCTCGTCGAGGGCGCGGGCGTTCGCCTGGCACATCGGCTGGTTCTCGGGCGCCAGCGTCAGGGCCGCCAGCCGCCCGGCATCGGCACCGGTCAGGCCGCTGTCGTCGAGCGCGATCTTGAGCTCGACCTTGCGCAGGAAGGCGTCGTAATGGGCGGCGAGGCTGGCCGCCAGTTCGGCGTCCGACTTGCCGTCCGAGGGCGCCCCCATGGCGCGCGCGACCGCCGCGTGGCGGGCCGGCGCGGCCTCGGCGTTGAAGTCGAGCGCGGCGCGCAGGCAGAGCCCGACGGCGCGGCCGTGGTGGACGCCGGCGAGCGCGCCGAGCGCGTGCCCCATGGCATGGGCGACGCCGGTGCCCGTCGAATCGAAGCCGAGCCCGGCCAGCGCCGCGGCGATCAGCATCATGCCGCGGGCTTCCAGGTCGTCCGGCGTCGAGACCGCGCGCGGCAGATGCTCGGTGATCAGGCGGATCGCATGCAGGCAGTTGGCGTCGGCGACCGGCTGGCTGCGCTTCACCGTGCAGCCCTCGATCGCATGGACCATGGCGTCGACCCCGGTCGCCGCCGTCAGGTGCTTCGGCAGCGTCACCGTCAGCGTCGGGTCGAGCAGCGCCAGGTCGGCGCGCAGTTCCTCGCCCCAGGCCCAGAGCTTGCGGTGGTCGGCCGAGGTGATGACCGAGGTCCGCGTCACCTCCGAGCCGGTCCCGGCGGTGGTCGGGATCATGATTTTCGGGAGCGGATTCCTCGGCAGCCGGTTCTGGCCGAGTGCGTAGTGTTCCGCCGGCTCCGACGCCGGCGCGATCGCCGCGGCGAGCTTGGCGACGTCAAGCGCCGAGCCGCCGCCGAGCCCGATGACGACACTGCCGGGGTTGGCGCGGGCGATGTCGGCGGCCTGGTCGACCGAGGCGGCGGTCGGATCGCTCTTGACCTCGTGGAACAGGGTCACCTTCAGGCCCCCGCCCCCGACGATGTCGGTGATGCGCCTGGCCACGCCGCTCGCGACGATGCCGGGATCGCTCACCACCAGCACGTGGCGGGCGTCGCGGGCGAGCCGGCCGATATCCTTCGGCAGGCCGTCGACGCGATTCTCGGCGAAGGCGATGGAGCTGGCGCTCTGCTGGGTAAAGGCTGCGGGCATGGTCTTCTGTCCTCCGGTTCTGCGCGAAGGGTAGTCGATGGTGCGCCCGGCGCAAGCCGCTTTTCGACACGGTGTTGCACGCCGGAGCCGGCCGCGCGATTGCAGTTGTGCGGGGACATGGCGTGAGGCAGATTCATCAGCGTTGGCTGATGGGTGTGGCGATGTCGGACTTCCCTGAAATCCGGTATGCGAACAGCGACGGCCTCAGCATTGCCTATCAGGTCTGGGGCGAGGGATCGCGCAATCTGGTGCTGGTTCCCGGGATCTTTTCCCATCTCGAGGCTTTTCTCGAGATGTCGGAATATGCCGACTGGATGCGGGCGCTCAGTTCGTTCTGCAGGGTCATCACCTTCGACAAGCGCGGCAACGGCATGTCCGACCGGATCGTCGGCGCGCCGACCGTCGACGAGCGGGTGATGGACATCCAGGCGGTGATGGATGCGGCGGGGGTGAGCAGTGCAGTGCTCGCCGGTTTCTCCGAGGGATCGGCGCTGGCGCTGGTCTTCGCGGCGCGCGAGCCGGTTCGGATCACCAAGCTGATCATCTGCGGCGGCTTCCCGGCCGGGGAACTGGTGCTCGGGACGCTGACCGAGGAGGACCGGGTCAAGATCCGCCGGCGCCTGCTGGAGAACTGGGGCAAGCCGGGAGGGCGGCATGCGATCGCCCGGTTCGGTCCGGGGCCGGAGGATCCGGCGGGGCAGGAGATCTTCGCCCATGTCTGCCGGCTGGCCGCGACGCCGACGACGATCGCCGCCCTTTACGACCTGCAGATGCGCTTCGATGTCCGCAAGGTCCTGCCCTTTATCCGCCAGCCGACGCTGGTGCTGCGCCGCGCGGAGGAGCCGATCACGCGCGCGATGTCGAAGTCGATCGCCGACGCCGTGCCGAACGGGATCTACCGGGAGCTTCCCGGTTCCGCCCATGTTCCCTTCTTCGGCGACCAGGAGGATTACATCGACGCGATCCGCGACTTCGTGCTCGGCGAGGACGCGGGAGAGACGCCGGTGCCGGGCCGGCGGGTGCTCGCCTCGGTGCTGTTCACCGACCTGGTGAATTCGACCGGGCAGCAGGCCCGCCTCGGCGACAACGTCTTTCGTGAGCTGATAAGCCGTCACGATGCGCTTGCCCGGCGCCTGGTCGAGCGTCACAAGGGACGCTTCATCCACAGCACCGGCGACGGCCTGCTGGCGACCTTCGATACGCCGAGCAACGCGATCGCCTGCGCGGTGGCGCTTCGTGACCGGCTGGCCGGCGGCGAACTCCGCATGCGGGCGGGCGTCCATACCGGCGAGATCGAACTGCGCGGCGACGACATCAGCGGGCTCAGCGTGAACATCGCGTCGCGGATCGCCGACCTGGCGGGGGAAGGCGAGATCGTCACCTCGGACCTGACCCGGCAGCTGATGATCGGCTCGCGGGTGATTTTCGAGGCGCGCGGCGTGGTCAGCCTCAAGGGGGTGCCGGGTGAATGGCCGCTTTATACCGCGTTGTCGACCCAGGCCCCGCCGTCGCGATCTTGACTCCCGGGCGGCCGCGAAATAGAACAAAAAGGGAACATTTATCGAGGCGGCCACCCATGCGCCCCATGCGGCAAGGATGTTGTCGTGACATCGCAGAACAAGGAAAGCCTGCTCGCCGGCCTGCGCGACCGCATCCGCCGGCTGGAGGGGGGCGCCGGCGTGGCGCGCCCGACGATGCGCTTCGGGCTTGCCGCGATCGACGGTCACCTGCCGGGCGGCGGTCTCGCCGCGGGCGGCCTGCACGAGATCGCCGGCGCGCCGGGGGCGGCGGCGGCGGACGGCTTCACGGCGGTGCTGGCGGCCCGGTTCGCCGCCCTGGCCGGGATCGTGCTCTGGGTCCAGCCGCGCCGCGAGGCGGGCGAGGCGGGGCTGCTCTACGGCCCGGCGATGGCCGCTTTCGGGCTGTCGCCCGGGCGCCTGCTGATGGTCGCCGCCGGGACCCGGCAGGAAACCCTCTGGGCGCTCGAGGAAGGCTTGCGGAACCCGGCCGTGACGGTGGTCGTGGGCGAACTCGACCAGTTGCCGCTGGCGCCCAGCCGGCGCCTGCATCTGGCGGCCGAGGCGACCGGCGCGACGGCGCTGATCCTGCGCCGCTCGCCCGCCCCGGAGGACTTCGCCCCGAATGCCGCGCTCAGCCGCTGGGCGGTCTCGGCCGGGCCGGCGATGGACGGCGCCCCGGTCTGGCGGCTCCGGCTCTGGCGCCTGCGCGGCGGCCGGCCGGGGGAATGGCGGGTGCGCTTCGATGAGGAAACGCTTCGTTTCGATCTGGCTGCCCCGCTGGCCGACGGAACGGTTGCAGCGCCGGCGCGCGCGGGCCGGGCGGGCGGCGCCTGAGCGGTCGGCCGGGCAATCGGCGGATCTGGAACCGCTCGCCCTCGTCCGTCACGAGCGCGGCACCGTGCGGCTTGCCGCCGTCGATGCCGTCGCGGCCGGCGAAGGCGTCGGCCCGGGCATGACGCTCGCCGATGCCCGCGCCGTGCTGCCGTCGCTGCGGGTCGCCATGGCCGACCCGGTCGGCGACCGCGCCGCGCTGGAGGCGCTGGCCGACTGGTGCGGCCGCTGGAGCCCGTGGACGGCGACCGACGGCGCCGACGGCCTGGTCCTGGAGATCACCGGCGTCGCCCACCTGTTCGGCGGCGAGGAGGCCTTTGCGGCGCTCATCGCCGGAACCCTCGACGGCCTGGGTTTGAGCGCCCGGATCGCCGTCGCCGACAGCCCCGCCGCCGGCTGGGCGCTGGCCCGCTTCGCCGATGCCGGCGGGCGGCCGCTGATCGTCCCGGCGGGCGAGGGGGCGGCCGCGCTGGACCCTCTTCCGGTCGCCGCCCTCCGTCTCGAGGCCGACACCGTCGCCGCGCTCGACGGGCTCGGGCTGCGCACCATCGGCGCCCTCGCCGGGCTGGCCCGCGGCCCGCTGGTCCATCGTTTCGGACCGGGCGTGATGCGCCGCCTCGACCGGGCGCTGGCCCGCGAGGACGAGCCGGTGACGCCGCGCCGGCCGCCGGCCGCCTGCCGGAGCCGCCTCGCCTGGCCCGAGCCGATCGGCCATCTGGCCGACATCGAGGCGGCGACCGGGCAATTGCTGGACACCCTCGTGGACATGCTTGACCGTCGCGGCGAGGGCGCGCGGCGACTCGAACTGGCGCTTTACCGGGTCGATGGCGAGGTCCGCCGGGTCACCGTCGGGACCAGCCTGCCGAGCCGGACGAGCGGCCATCTGATGCGGCTCTTCCGGGAACGCATCGGCGATCTCGATCTCGGCTTCGGGGTCGAGACGATGATCCTCTCCTGCCTTGTCGCGGCGCCGCTGCCGCCCCGCCAGGCGGCCCTGCCCGCCGACCGCGCGGCCGGCGCCGATCCCGCTGCCCGGCCGGGCCTGACGGCCTCGGCGGCGATGGAGAGCCTGGGCGAACTGGTCGACCGGCTGGAGAATCGTCTCGGCCCGCGCCGGGTGGTCCGTGCCCGGCCATTCGGCAGCCACCTGCCGGAACGCGCCGTCGAACGGGTGCCGGCGCTCGGCGAACCGTTTTCCGGGGGCGTCACCTGGCCCGGCGGGATCGTCCGCCCGCTCCGCCTGCTGCCGGTGCCGGAGCCGGTCGAGGTCGAGGCCGCCGGGCCCGGCGCGGTACCGGATTTCTTCCGCTGGCGGCGGATCGGCTACCGGGTCGCCCGGGCCGAGGGGCCGGAACGGCTTGGCCCCGAATGGTGGCACGAGGTCGCGGCGCAGAGCCGCGATTACTACCGGATCGAGGATCTCGAGGGACGGCGCTTCTGGCTGTTCCGGCAGGGCCTCCTCCGGGAGCGCGGGCCGGCCGCGGAACGGGCCGGGCTCGACTGGTTCCTGCATGGCCTGTTCGCCTGACCGGAGGGCCCCGATGTCCGCCTATGCCGAACTGGAGATCGCCAGCAATTTCAGCTTCCTGCACGGCGCCAGCCATGCCTGGGAATATGCCGGGAGGGCGAAGATGCTGGGCCTCACCGCCTTCGCCGTCACCGACCGCAACAGCCTGGCCGGCGTGGTCCGCGCCCATGTCGCGGCGAAGGAGGCGGGCATCCGCTTCGTGGTCGGCGCCCGGCTCGATTTCCGCGACGGGCGGAGCCTGCTCTGCTATCCGACCGACCGTGCCGCCTATGGCCGGCTGTCCCGGCTGATCACGCTCGGCCGGCGCCGCGCGCCGAAGGGCGAATGCCATCTCGATGTCGCCGACTTCCTCGACCATGGCGAGGGCCAGATCGCGATCGCGCTGGCCGAGCGCGCCGACGAGCCCGGCCTCGCCGACTGGCTGGTCCGGCTCCGCGACGGCCTTGGTCCCGGCGCGCTTCACCTGGCGCTCCATCATCTCTGCCGGGGCGACGACGAGCGCCGCATCGCCGGTCTTGTCGCGCTCGCCGGGCGGCTCGAGATCCCGGTTGTCGCCTGCAACGCGGTCCATGCCCACGCGCCGGAACGGAAGCGGTTGCAGGACGTGCTGGTCTGCATCCGCGAGGGGGTGACGATCGACGCCGCGGGGCACCGCCTGTTCGCCAACGGCGAGCGCCACCTGAAGGGCCCGGCCGAGATGGCGGCCCTGTTCGCCCGCTGGCCCGAGGCGTTGGCGGCCGGCCTGCGGATCGTCGAAGCCTGCCGTTTCAGCCTCGACGAACTGGCCTACGAATATCCGAAGGAACTCAGTTCCTCGGGCCGGAGCCCGCAGGAGGAACTGGAGCACCTGACCCGGGCCGGGGCGGCGAAGCGCTATCCGGACGGGGTGCCGGAGAAGGTGCGGACGGCGCTCGGGCACGAACTCGACCTGATCGGTTCGCTCGGCTACGCGCCCTATTTCCTGACGGTCGAGGATATCGTCCGCTTCGCCCGTGGTCGCGGCATCCTCTGCCAGGGACGGGGCTCGGCGGCCAATTCGGCGGTCTGCTACTGCCTCGGCATCACCGCCGTCGACCCGGCCCGGGCCGACCTGCTGTTCGAGCGCTTCGTCTCGGCCGCGCGCCGGGAACCGCCCGACATCGACGTCGATTTCGAGCATGAGCGGCGCGAGGAGGTGATCCAGTATATCTACGCCAAGTACGGCCGCGAGCGGGCCGGGCTGGCGGCGACGGTGATCTCCTATCGCCCGAAGATGGCGATCCGCGAGGTCGGCAAGGCGCTCGGGCTTTCCGAGGATGTCGTCGCCGTGCTCGCCCGCACCGTCTGGGGCCGCCACCGCGATGGCCTGCAGCGCGATCAGATCCGCGAGGCCGGCCTCGATCCGGAGGAGCCGCGCCTCGCCCTGGTGCTGGAACTGGCCGAAACCCTGCTCGGCTTCCCCCGCCATCTTTCCCAGCATGTCGGCGGCTTCGTCATCACCGAGGGGCCGCTCTGCGAACTGGTGCCGATCGAGAACGCGGCGATGGCCGACCGCACCGTGGTCGAATGGGACAAGGACGACCTCGACGCCCTCGGCATCCTCAAGATCGACGTGCTGGCGCTCGGCATGCTGACCTGCATCCGCAAGGCCTTCGCCCTGCTCGCCAGCCATTACGGAAAACGTTATACCCTGGCCGGCGTGCCGCCCGAGGTGCCGGCGGTCTACGACATGCTGTGCCGGGCCGATTCGGTCGGCGTCTTCCAGGTCGAGAGCCGGGCCCAGATGTCGATGCTGCCGCGGCTCAAGCCGCGCACCTTCTACGACCTGGTGATCGAGGTCGCGATCGTCCGCCCGGGGCCGATCCAGGGCGACATGGTGCATCCCTACCTGCGCCGCCGTTCGGGCGAGGAGGCGGTCGAGTTCCCGTCGGAGGATCTTCGCCAGGTGCTCGGCAAGACGCTCGGCGTGCCGCTCTTCCAGGAACAGGCGATGCGCATCGCCATCGTCGCCGCCGGCTTCACACCGGCCGAGGCCGACCAGTTGCGCCGCGCCATGGCGACCTTCCGGCGGAACGGCACGATCCACAGCTTCCGGGAGAAGATGATCGACGGCATGACGGCGCGCGGCTACGAGGCCGAGTTCGCCGAGCGCTGTTTCAGCCAGATCGAGGGCTTCGGCGAGTACGGTTTCCCGGAAAGCCACGCGGCGAGCTTCGCCCTGCTGGTCTATGTCTCGGCCTGGCTCAAGCATGTCTATCCGGCGGTCTTCGCCTGCGCGCTGCTGAACAGCCAGCCGATGGGTTTCTACGCCCCGGCCCAGATCGTTCGCGATGCCCGCGAACATGGCGTCGTCGTGCGCCCGGTCGACGTCAACCGGAGCGACTGGGACGCCACCCTGGAAAGGACCGTCGGCGCCCCCGACGGCATCGCCCTTCGGCTCGGCTTCCGCGAGGTCAAGGGCTTCCGCGCGGCGGCGGCCGAGGCGCTGGTCGCCGCCCGGGGCGACGGTTACGACACCGTACATGCGCTGTGGCGGCGAAGCGGGCTCGGCCCGGCCGAACTCGAACGGCTCGCCGAGGCGGATGCCTTCGGTTCGCTCGGCCTCGGCCGGCGCGAGGCGCGCTGGGCGATCCGGGGCCTGGGCGAGACACCGCTGCCGCTCTTCGCCGCGGCCGAGGCGCGGGAACGCGCCGGCCATAACGGGGCGCCCGTGGCGCTCCTGCCGGAGCCTGTCGTGCGCCTGCCCGACATGCCGGTCGGCGAGGCGGTGATCGAGGATTACGCGAGCCTCAGGATGTCGCTCCGCGCCCATCCGATGGAACTTCTGCGATCCCAGATGCGGGCCGTCGACGTGGTTCCGGCGGCGACGCTCAAGGACATGAAGGACGGCATGCCGGTCCGCGTCGCCGGACTGGTGCTGGTCCGCCAGCGTCCCGGCACGGCGCAGGGCGTGATCTTCGCGACCCTCGAGGACGAGACCGGGATCGCCAACATCATCGTCTGGCCGACGATCTTCGAGCGCTTCCGCCGGACCGTGCTGACCAGCCGGCTGCTCTGCGTCCAGGGCATCGTGCAGAAGGAGGGGCTGGTGATCCATGTGATCGCCCGCCGGCTTGTCGATTACGGCGAATATCTCGCCACGTTGCGCCATCGCGAGGCTGCGGCGACAATGCCGAAAGGCCGCAACTTTCACTGAAAAAGACGCTACGCTGGCGGCCCCGGGATATCCATATAGGCGGACAGGGCGGCACCCCGGGCGGTCGAGGAGGAAGGGATGAGCGGACAGGACGCAACCGTGACCGCGCATTACACGCGCGGCGACCTGAAAACGCGTTTGCTGGATCTGCTGCGCGAGGCGGGCAAGGATCCCGACCGGCTGACCACGGCCGACCTGGCACCGGTGGACGAGTTCCACATCCGCGGCCGCGAGGCGACGGAAGAACTGATCCAGGCGACCGGCTTCGTCGCCGACGATCATATCCTCGATGTCGGCAGCGGCATCGGCGGCCCGGCCCGGCATCTGGCCGAGGCGGTCGGCTGCCGGGTCACCGGCGTCGACCTCACGCCCGCCTTCTGCGAGGCGGCGACCATGCTCGCGGCCCGCGTCGGGCTCGCCGACCGGGTCACCTACCGGGCCGCGAACGCCCTCGACATGCCATTTGCCGACGGCGCCTTCGACGGCGCCTGGACCCAGCATGTCGCCATGAACATCGCCGACAAGGCGGCACTCTACCGCGAGATCCGGCGCGTCCTGAAGGCCGGCGCGGTGTTCGCCCTCTATGATGTCATGCTCGGCCCGGCCGGCGATCCGCACTACCCGGTGCCCTGGGCGGCCGAACCCGGAATCAGTTTCCTCGAGACCCCGGACCGCGTGCGCAGCCTCGTCACCGAGGCCGGCTTCGAGATCGTCGACAGCTGGGACCGCTCGCCCGAGGGGCTGGCCTGGTTCGAGGCCGCTGCCGCCCAGGCTGGAAAGGCCGGTCCGCCGCCGCTCAGCCTGGCCGCCCTGCTCGGCGCCGAGTTCCGGGACATGGCCCGCAACATGCGGCGCAACCTGGCGGAACAGCGGATCGCGCTGGTCGCGTTGACGGCCCGCGCCGCGTGACCTCGCCGCCCGCACCTGCCACCGCGCCGAGTCTCGCCGGCCGCGCCGCCGGCCTCGACCGGGCGCTCGGCCCGGCACTCGTGCTCGCCGCGGGTCTGCTCGTCGCCGGCGTCGCGCTGCCCTTCGTCCAGGTCGAGCGCTTCTTCATCTTCACCGACCAGTACTCGCTGCTCTCGGCTATCGGCAGGCTCGCGGCCGAGCGGCATTTCCTGCTGGCGTTCGTGGTCGGGCTGTTCTCGCTGGTCTTCCCGCTCGTCAAGCTGGCCGCCGCAGGCTGGCTGTGGTTCATCAGGAACCCGGCCGATCCGGGCTTCGCGCGCCTCGTCCACCGGCTCGAGGCCATCGGCAAATGGTCGATGCTCGACGTCTTCGTCGCCGCCCTGCTGGTCTTCTCGCTGAAGGCATCGGCGGTCGCCGACGCCCGGCTGGCGCCCGGTCTCTACCTGTTCGTCGCGGCGATCCTGCTGTCGATGCTGGCGGTGACGCGGATCGGCGTCCTGGCGCGCCGCCATGCCGGCGACAAACGCGGAAACGGAGGGTAGGAATGTTCGACACGCTGGTTCGCCTGTTCGGTGGCGACCCGTCGCGCGAGACGCCGATATCGCGGGGCGTGCTGAAGCCCTTCACGCTGCGTTTCCTCGACAAGACACTCGAGGCCCGCTACTGGGAGGATCAGCGCGACGGCGACCTGTTCTGGTCGCGCGTCGTCTTCGCCTTTCTCTTCGGCATCAATTGCCTGTTCGCGATCGTCGACGTCCTGACGGTGAGCGAGGGCCTCGGCACGGTGCTCTGGCTCCGTCTCGGACTGCTGAACGCGCTGGCGATATTCTGCTTCTTGCTCACTTACCGGCCGTTCTTCCGCCGGCGGCACGAATGGCTGCTCCATCTCACGGCGATCAGCCACACGCTGGTCTATCTCGCGATGAACCGGGTCGCGGACGTCGGCGAGGGCACGTCCTTCGGCTTCTCGCTCGCGGTGCTCGGGATTTACGTGCTGCTGCCGATGGACCTGATCTACAGCGTCTCGATCGGCCTGCAATGCACCGCGATCTTCCTCGGAGTGTCCTGGTTCGGCGAAACGCTGCCGCCGGAAGTTCTCATCGGCCTGACCAGCCAGGTGGCGATCGCCAACGTCATCGGCCTGTTCGCCCGTTACCGGGCGGAACGCTTCCGCCGGCTCGACTATATCAACATGCGCGGCATCGAGGCGGAGCGGGGCCGCTACCGGGCCCTGCTGGAACGTATCCTGCCGGTCCCGATCGCCGCGCGGCTGCAGGCCGGGGAACGGCAGATCGGCGACCGCTTCGAGGCGGTGACGATCCTGTTCGCCGACCTGGTCGGCTTCACCCGCCAGATGGCGGCGACGCCCGATGCCGTGATCGACATGCTGAACCGGGTCTTCGACGCCTTCGACGCGGCGGTCGAGCAATGCGGGCTGGAGAAGATCAAGACCATCGGCGACGCCTACATGGTCGGGTCGGGCATCCCGGTGCCGCGCGCCGACCACCTGGAAGCGGCGGCAGGGCTGGCGCTGGAGCTGAGGCGGATCGCCGAGGGATTCACCTGGCCGTCGGGCGAACCCGTGGTGCTCCGGATCGGCATCCACACCGGGCCGCTGATGGCCGGGGTGATCGGCGACAAGCGCTTCCTCTACGACGTCTGGGGCGACACGGTGAATGTCGCGAGCCGCCTGGAGCGGATGGCCGAGCCGGGCCGGATCCAGGTCTCCGACGCGGTGCATGACGGTCTGAACGGCGACTTCCGCCTGGAATCGCGCGGCGAGATCGAGGTCAAGGGGCGCGGCATGATGCCCGCCTGGTACCTGGAAGCGGCGGGCTAGGGGCCGCCTCACTCCTCGTTGTTGAGGATGATCGTCGGCTTGATGAGGAGGATGAGCTCGTTCCGCCTGGTGCGGTGCGCCTCGCCCCGGAACAGGGCCGCCAGTCCCGGGACATCCGACAGCATCGGCACCCCGGAGGCGCTTTTCGTCGTGCCGTCGGCGACCAGGCCGCCGAGGATGGTAGCGCCGTTCTCGGGCATCAGCCGGGTGACGACTTCGCGCGTCGCCACTCTCGGCGGGGCGGCGAAACGATAGCTGTAGTCGGCGTTCAGGATCACCAGGTCGAGGTCGGCCGTGGCAACCTGTGGCGTGACGGAGACCAGAATCGTCGGCGGCTCGATCAGCACGTCGCCGACCCGCGTCTCGTCCGTGAAATCGTCCGCCGACCAGCCCGCACGGGTCAAGCCGGCGAGAAAGCCGAGATTGATACGGTTCTCGTTTTCCCGGACGATCCCGAAATCGACGCCGAATTCCCGGATCTCGTCCCGGGAAGAGGTGAGCAGCACCGTCTCGATCCGCACCTGGGTCTGCCCCGGCAGGCGGAGGAGCAATTCCCGGAGCCGCGCGGTATCGCCACCGCTGCCGGCATCGCCGCCGCGATCGCCGTCGTTGCCGGCCTCCTGCGCACGGCCGCCATGGGGGGCGGCGAGCATCAGGGCCGCGAGGATCGCGACACAGGAAAGGAGGGAGGTTAGCCGCATCGCTCTGCCCCCGCGTGAATATTACGAACGACTGTTATGATAGCCGCACCCGGCCGCCGGGCCAATGGCCGTGATCAGGCGGCCGGGCCGGCCCCGTCGTTCGGGCCGGGGACGAGGCGCGGAAGATAGAGTTCGACGGTCGTGCCCTTGCCCGGGGCGGAGTGGAGCGTGATATGGCCGCCCGACTGCCTTGCGAAGCCGTAGGCCATCGCCAGGCCGAGGCCCGACACGTGACCGACACCCTTCGTCGTGAAGAAGGGCTCGAACGCCTGGTCGACGACAGCAGCCGTCATGCCCGCGCCGGTATCGGTCACCGAGAAGCGGACATAATCGCCGGCCGTGACGGCGGCATGACGTGTCGCGTATCGGGCATCGAGCCGGACATTGTCGGCCGCGATGGTGAGTGTGCCGCCGGCGGTCATGGCCTCGTGCCCGTTGATCGCCAGGTTGACGAGTGCGGTTTCCAGGTCGCGGTCGTCGGCGAAGCAGGTCCAGAGCCCGTCCTCGATGGCGATGCGAAGCGAGATCTCCGCCCCGAGGACGTCCTCGATCAGGGCCTTGCGGCCGCGCAGGAAGGCCGCCCCGTCGATCGGCCCCGGGGTCAGCAATTGCCGCCGGGAATAGGCGAGCAGGCGCCGGGTCAGACCGGCCCCGCGATCGGCGGCGTCGAGCGCGCGTGTCAGCGCCTCGTGGAGCGGCGCCGGCAGATCGCCGGCGAGCGCGATATCCAGATTGCCGAGGACGATCGCGAGGAGGTTGTTGAAATCGTGGGCGACCCCGCCGGCGAGCGCGCCGATGGCGGTCATCGTCTGGTCCTGGCGGAGCCGCTCCTCGAGCAGGCGGGCCTCGGTCACATCCTCGACGATACCGGCGTGATAGAGCGGCTTGCCCTCCGGGTCGCGGACAAGAAAGGCACGGTCGTGCAGCCATTTCAGGGTGCCGTCGGGATGGACGACCCGGAAGGTCATGTCGAAGCTGCCGGCCGCCTGCAGGGGCAGCCTGGCCTCCACCGCCTCACGATCGTCCGGGTGGACGGCGTTCAGCCAGTCAAGGGGATCGCTCTCGAGCGGCGCGGCGGAGCGGCCGTAGAGTTCTTCGTAATTGCCGACAAGGAAGAGGTTTTTCGTCTGTTCAGGATTATCCGCCCAGAACACCTGGTTCATGCGCTTGGCGATCTCCTGATAGGCGTATAATTCGCCCGGCAAGGTCGACATCATCTTGTCTGTACCTCATACGCTACTGTTACTGATTACTCTCAACGTCCGGTGCCCCCTGGCGGGATCACCGGGTCAGTTCCTTCATCGCTCCTTCGAGGCCGGCAATGGTCAGCGGGAACATGCGGTTTTCCATCAGTTCCCGCATCATCTGCACCGAGGGGGTGTAGTCCCAGTATTTCTCCTGCACCGGGTTCAGCCAGACCGCCTTCGAATAGACGTCCAGCATCCGCCGCATCCAGACCTGTCCGGCCTCCTCGTTCCAGTGTTCCACGCTGCCGCCCGGGTAGGCGATCTCGTAGGGACTCATCGTGGCGTCGCCGACAAACACCAGCTTGTAGTCGGCCGGGTAGGTATGCATCACCTCGAAGGTCGGCTTGAACTCGGAATGGCGCCGACGGTTGTCCTTCCACAACTTTTCATAGAGACAGTTATGGAAGTAATAATACTCGAGATGCTTGAACTCGCCGCGCGCCGCCGAGAACAGTTCCTCGCAGGCCCGGATATGGTCGTCCATCGAGCCGCCGACATCGAACAGGATCAGGACCTTGACCGCGTTGTGGCGCTCCGGCCGCATCTTGATGTCGAGCAGCCCGGCGTTGCGCGCGGTCGAGCGGATCGTGTCGTCGAGGTCGAGCTCCTCGGCCGCGCCCTCGCGGGCGAAGCGGCGTAGCCGTTTCAGGGCGACCTTGATGTTGCGCGTGCCGAGTTCGATCGAATCGTCGAGGTTCTGGTACTCGCGCTTGTCCCAGACCTTGACGGCCCGCCGGTTGCGGGAGCCCTCCTGGCCGATCCGGACGCCTTCCGGATTGTAGCCGTAGGCGCCGAACGGCGAGGTGCCGGCGGTGCCGATCCATTTCGATCCGCCCTGGTGGCGCTTCTTCTGTTCCTCGAGCCGCTTCTGGAGTTCCTCCATCAGCTTCTCGAAGCCGCCCATGGCCTCGATCGCCTTCTTCTCCTCCTCGCTGAGCGCGAGTTCGGCGAGCTTGCGCAGCCATTCCTCCGGAATCTCGGCTTCCGACGCCTCGGAAATGAACTCGATCCCGTTGAAGCACTGGCCGAAGACGCGGTCGAACTTGTCGATATTCTTCTCGTCCTTCACCAGCGTGGCGCGGGCGAGATAGTAGAACTGCTCGACCGAGTAGTCGGCGACGCCGGCCTTCAGTGCCTCCGTGAGCGTCAGGTATTCGCGCAGGCTGCAGGGAAGCTTGGCGTCGCGAAGCTGCAGGAAGAAGTTGATGAACATTGGCGTCGACCTCCGGTCCGGGCGTCAGTGCGGTCCGTCAGTTGCGCTCGCGGCGGGCGAGGAAGGCGAGGCGCTCGAACAGATGCACGTCCTGCTCGTTCTTCAGCAGCGCACCATGCAGCGGCGGGATCAGCTTCGCCGGGTCGCGCGAACGCAGCACCTCGACCGGCAGTTCCTCGGCCATCAGCAGTTTCAGCCAGTCGAGCAGTTCGCTGGTCGACGGCTTCTTCTTCAGCCCCGGCGTCTCGCGAACCTCGAAGAACACCGACAGCGCCTCGCGCAGCAGGTCCTTCTGCACGTTCGGGAAATGGACCTCGACGATTTCCTTCATCGTCTCGGTGTCGGGGAAGCGGATGTAGTGGAAGAAACAGCGGCGCAGGAAGGCGTCGGGCAGTTCCTTCTCGTTGTTCGAGGTGATGACGACGATCGGCCGGCGCTCGGCGACGACGGTTTCGCCGGTCTCGTAGACGAAGAACTGCATGCGGTCGAGTTCGAGTAGCAGGTCGTTCGGGAACTCGATGTCGGCCTTGTCGATCTCGTCGATCAGCAGCACCGGGCGCTCGGGCGCGGTGAAGGATTCCCAGAGCTTGCCCTTCTTGATGTAGTTGCGGATGTCGTGGACCTTCTCGTCTCCGAGCTGGGAATCGCGCAGCCGAGAGACTGCGTCGTATTCGTAGAGGCCCTGCTGCGCCTTGGTCGTCGACTTGATGTGCCATTCCATCAGCGGCGCGCCGATCGCCTTGGCGATCTCGTGCGCCAGCACGGTCTTGCCGGTGCCGGGTTCGCCCTTGATCAGCAGCGGTCGCTCCAACGTGATGGCGGCGTTGACGGCGACCATCAGGTCTTCCGTGGCAACGTAGCGATCGGTCCCTTTAAACTTCATACGATCCTCGAGGAATTCAGACATGCGCCAACGCCGGATGCAGCGCCAGCGCGCCCGCGACCGGATTTCGGTACGATCAGTCCAGAACAATAGGCGGGGCCACGGGAGCGATCAAGCTGCCGCGCGCGATCCACCGGCTCAGCAGCCCTGCGGGGCCGTTTCGGGCGCCTGTGCGATCCGGGTCGCGGCGCCGACCGCGCCGTCCTCGCCCGGCCGGGGCCGGATGTCGCCGGCGATGCCGGCGGCGAGCCATTCCCAGTCGCCGGCGGCGGCGCGTTCGGTCTGCGGCATGCGCACCGGCGGGATCTCGACCGCCGCGCCGCTCCCGCCGACCTCGGCTACCGCGAAGCGGAAGACATAGGCCGGCGTCAGGCCCATGCGGAGATCGGAGAGCACCAGGTAGCGGCCTTCCAGGTCGACCCGGTAGAAGCCGTGCGCAAAGGCGGCGAGGGTCGCGGCGGCCGGCAGCCGTTCGATGCAGGTGCCGCCCGGCGGCAGGCGGCGGTGGGCATGCAGCGCCGGCGGCGCGTTGCCGAAGACCGGGAGGTAGAGGTTGTAATAGCGGTCGCCGTCGATGGCGATTGCCCGCCACAGCAGGGTGTTGAACGGCATCGCGGTCGCCATCAGCCGCTCCGGCGTGACCCCGTGCGCATCGAGCGCCGTCCGCGCCCGCTCGGTGACCAGGCGCTGCTCGACGATCGCCCAGCCCTGGTAGGCGGTCGAGAGCACGAGCGCGGCGGTCACGGCGCGGGCCAGCCGGGGCGTCCAGCCGCCCACGAACAGGGCCCATACGGTCACGACCAGCAGCGGCAGGGTGTAGAGCGGATCGATGATGAAGACCGAGCCGAGCCCGAAGGGTGTCTCGACCAGCGGCCAGAGCAGGCGGGTGCCGTAGATCGTCAGCCCGTCGAGCAGGGCGTGTGTCGCGAAGACCAGATAGACGGCGATCCAGGTGCGGGAACGCTCGCCCTTCAGGCCGTCGAATAGGCGGACCAGCGGTTCGGCGACGACCGGCGTGGCGAGCGCCTGGACGAGCAGCGAATGGGTGGCGCTCCGGTGCAGGGTGAAGCTCGCGACCGGGTCGGCGAAGGGATAGAGCACGTCGAGGTCGGGCAGGGTTCCGAGCACGCCGCCGATCAGTGCCGCCTTGCGCGCGCCCGTCTTCGGACCGAGGCAGGCGACCGCGACGCCGGCGCCGAGGACGAACTGGGTCAGTGAATCCATCTGCGCGGGTCGCTCCGTCCTGCGGGTTGGTCATCGTCGGGAACCGACCGGGAACAGGTAGAGCCTCGCGCGCCCGCCGCCAAGGCTTCGGGGAAGCATTTCCTTAAGAAAGTTCCGGAATAGTCCTCCGATGGGCACAAGCGGACGACAGGACTGGCCGGACTTCCGGGCCGTCGACAAGGCTTTCGCCGAGGGCGACATGACGGCTCTCCTGCAGGCGCTGGGCGAGCCTGGCGACTTTCCGCGCGCCCCCGTGGCGCTCGGCCCGGGGCTTGGCGAGAATCCGCTGGAGTACGCGATCTACTGGAGCCCGGTCGCCTTCGTGGCCGAACTGCTCGAACGTGGCGCCGATCCGTCGCGGCCGGATCCGGCCGGCTTCCCGCCGGTGATCGCGGCGCTGTCGAGCGAGCGCCCGGAGCGGCTGAAGATCATCGCCCTGCTGCTCGAGCACGGCGCCGATGTCGCCCAGCGCGGCATCAACGACTGGACGCCGCTGCATTACGCGGTCGCCCAGGGCGATCTCGCCGGGGCGGCCCTGCTGCTCGAACACGGCGCCGATCCGGGCTTGCGCACGCGCATCGACCATTGCACCAGCGCGCTCGAGGATGCCGAGGCGGCCGGCTTCGAGGAAGCCGCGGCGTTGCTGCGGGGTGCGCTCAGTCGCTGAGCGCGGCCGCGCCGGAACGTGACCGCCTCGCGCCCCGGCGCCATTCCGCGGGCGGCATGCCGAAATGCCGCGAGAAGGCCCGGCTGAAGGCGGCCTCGGTGCCGTATCCCGCATCCAGCCCGATGGCGACCGTCGGCCGCTCCGTCGTTCGCAGGTCGACGCTGGCCAGATAGAGCCGCCAGTCGCGCAGGTAGCGGATCGGCGAGGTGCCGAGGACCGCCTCGAAGCGCTCGGCCAGCGTGCTCCGAGACAGGCCGGACTCGCGGGCCAGCGAGGCCAGCGTCCAGTCGCGGACCGGTTCGCCGTGGAGCAGGGTCAGGCAGCGCCCGAGCGCCGGATCGGCGATCGCGGCGAGCCAGCCGGTTTCCGCCGGCGTGGCCTGCAGGAACTGCCGGCGCAGCAGCTCCAGGAAGGCGACCTCGGTCAGCCGCTCGAGGACCGACGTGCCGCCCTGTTGCGGACAGTCGACCTCCTCGATGATCTGCGCGATCGTCGCGGCCAGCCAGTCGGCCCGGTCGGCGCCCGCCGTCCGCACATGGATGAAGCGGGGCAGAAGGCTCTTGAAGGGCCGGAAGTTCATCGCCTCGCACTGGACGTAGCCACACAGGATCCTGGTCTGCTCCGGCTCGTCGCCGTAGCGGAGGATCGGGATCTCGCGCCAGGGCGCCGGCGGCAGGTCGTTGCCGGGGTCGATCAGGCGCCCGCCGGTTCCGGCGCCGATCATGTGCGGCGAACCGAAGGGGAAGGCGGCGATATCGCCCTTGCCCAGGTCGGTCTGCTCGCCATCGAGATTCACCCAGCATGTCCCCGCCGCGACGATGTGAAAACCCATCGCGTCGCGCGGCTTGTACGGCGCCGGCGTGGCGTCCGTGGTCCAGTTGCCGCTGGGCATGAAGCAATATTGCATGGAGCCGGAGATGCGGATTCGCCGCAGCGCCCCCGAGAGGAGATCGCCTGTCGCGACGCCGTTCGGCGGCGGATTCCTGGTCAATTTTTCCGGCATTCCGGCCAAAGACGCTCTGCTGCCCGCGGAGTGAGAATGCGCCTGCGAATTCACGACAAGTGAGCAGGGAGATTATCATGAACGCCGGTACCGACAAACTCGTGATCCTGGTGACCAGGGGGATCGATTCCGAGCTCTCCTCGGTCGCCTTCACCATCGCCAACGGCGGGCTGACGGCCGGTCTCAAGGTCAGCATGTTCCTGACCAGCACCGCCATCGACCTTGTCCGGAAACGCGGTCACGACCTGACCCAGGTGGCGCCCCTCGACCCGCTGCGGGACCTGATTACCGACTTTCTCAAGCGCGGCGGCGTGATCTGGGCCTGCCCGCCCTGCGTCAAGTCGCGGGGCTACGAGCAGTCGGACCTGATCGACGGGGTCGAGGTCATCGGCGCCAGCGCGCTCCACGGCGAGATCAAGAAGGGCGCGGCGACGCTGTCGTTCTAGGATCTGGGTGGCGGGACGGCGCGGGACGCCGCCCCGGCTCTCGACCGGCCGGGGTCGATCAGGGCCAGCGCGACCGAGCCGATGACAAGGGCGAGCGCGCCCAGCTTGGTCGCGGTCAGCGGGTCGCCGAGCAGGAGCGCCGACGACAGCACGCCCACGACCGGGATCAGCAGCGTGCCGATGGCGGCGACCGAGGCCGGCAGGCGGCCGAGCAGGATCACCCATGCGGCGTAACAGATCACCATCGGCAGCGCCAGGTGGTAGAGCAACACGAGCAGCACCGTCGGTGACGGCGAGGCGAGCGCCCAGGGCGTTTCCAGCAGCAGCGCTGCGAACAGGGCCGGCGGCGCCGAGACGCCGACGATCCAGGTCGTGAGGGCAAGCGGCCCGAGGCTCCAGCGCCGCGACTTGAGCGCGACCGTGCCGGCCGCCCAGGAGAGCGCGGCGCCGAGCATGATGAGCGGGCCGGCCGGGTTATGGAGGAAATTCTCCATATCGCCGCCGACAAGCAGCGCAAGCCCGCCGAGGCCGAGCGGGATCGCCACCATGCGAGCCGGTGTGATCCGTTCGGACAGGACGGCGGCCGACAGCAGGGCCGCCCAGAGCGGCATGGTGAAGGCGATGATCGCCGCCTTGGAGGTCTCGGTGACGAGCTGGCCGAAGGCGGTCAGCACGTTGAAGCCGAACACCGACAGCAGGCCGGCGAGGATCAGCCGCGGCGCCTCGGCCCGGTTCGGCAGCAATCGCTCGCCGCGGGCGAGCGCCAGCGCGGCGAGGACCGGCGCGGCAACGGTGAAGGCGATGGCCCGCAGCGTGAAGGGCGGGATCTCGCCCAGGATGACCTTCACCGCCGGCCAGTTGAGGCCCCAGAACACCCCCAGCAGGACGATCAGCGCCAGGTCGCGCCCGGCGACCCCCCTCAAACCGTCATCTCGTAGACATTCCAGATCGCCTTCTTCGCGACCCTGTCATAGAGGCTGCGGGCGCGGTAATTGTCGTCGGCGGTGAGCCAGCGGACGACGCCCCAGCCGCGCGCCTTCGCCGTCGCCCGCAGGTGATCGAACAGCGCGTCGGCGGCGCCGCTGCCGCGTGCTTCCGGCGTGACGAACAGGTCGTCGAGGAATCCGACGTCGGTGCCGCGAAGCGGGCTCGGCATGCGCCGGTAGTGCGCGAGCCCGACCGGCCGGCCGTCGCGCAGGGCAACGACGCCTTCGACCTCGTGCGCCGGATCGTGGATCCAGCCCCAGACGGCCTCGGCGATCGCGTCCGTCATCTCGCGCTTGTAGAAGGTCGCGTAGCCGTCATAGAGCGTCCGCCAGCCTACCTTCAGCGCCGCGTCCGGCTGTACGATCTCGATTCCCGACGATGCCATGGCCCCCTCCCTCGCTTGCCGTGCTTGTCTGGAGGGGAGCATTGCCCGCCCGCCCGCCCGGGTAAAGGGGCGAATGCGCGGTCATCCTGCCCGCAGGTCAGGGCAGCAGTACGGGAGTCCGCGCCGCGAGTTGCGCGGGCAGGGCCGGGTTGAGCGCCATCAACTGGTCGAGCGACGCACCCGAACGGGCGGCGACGTCGGCAAGACTGCCGCCGTTCTGCACGACATAGACATGGTCGCCCTCGGCGAAGGCGGGCGCCAGCACCGGCATCGGACCTGCATTGCGGACATAGAACCAGCCGTCACCCCAGCAGGCGATATCCTTCACCGTCGCCGTCGCGCCGGCCGAGGCGAAACGATCCTCGAAACTGCGGCACATCGTGCCCTCGATCCTGGCGGTGCCGAGTATGGTGATCGTCCCTGCCACATCGGCGGCGGACCATTGCCGGGCCCCGCCATTCGGGCCCTCGAGAGACAGGTGTAGGGCGCGGGCATGGGCGGCGCGCACCGGCGCCGCGGCCGTCGTCCAGGCAATCCGGTCGGGCGGGAAGGGGGCATGTGCGGCTTGCCCGGCCTGCCGGGCGCCATTGCCGGCAGCGCATGCGGCCAGCGCCAGGATCGACAGGGCCGTGGCTGCTTTCGCAAGGCGGTCCGGCAGCGCGGGGCTTTCAGAGGCCGAGCGCATCTTGCGCCATCATTTCCGCGATCGCATGTGGGGTGCGCGTGCGATCCCGGGTCCACTCCTCGAATTCCTTCTTGGTCGGAATTTCGGATCTGGGCTCTTTGTCGGCCTGGTTGGGCTCCGGGGCGAACGGCCCCGGGTACGGGATCGCTTCCTCTGGATCCCTGCCGCCGCCGTCGCCGCCGGCTTGTGCCGCACCACCTAGCGCGAGGACGGTGATCAAGGCGAGCATGCTCGGAAAAGCAGAAATACGGAAACGCATGGCAAGTGCCTCCGCTCGGTCTGCATATGCTTTAATATTAGTATGAAAGAATATACATGATCAAGCGGATTGCGATCGTTCGCGGCGGCTCAGCCGTTCCGCATGCCGGCCTTCAGCATGCCGGCGGCCGAGGCGTAGCCGCCGCCGGCGCCGTCGACGAAATGCATGTGGTCGGGGGCGAGCGCCGACGGCACGATGCAGGTCATCAGGGCCTCGTCCTGGGTATGCATGCCGTAACGGACGAGACCTTCGCCGGCGGCTTCGTCGAGCAAGGTGCGGAGCCGTTCGACCGCTTCCGCCGGGCAGTCCACGGTCATCATCAGGCCGTCGTCGAACTTCCGGAAGTCGGTATTTGCCGCGACCTCGCGCCGGTAGCGCATGGCGTCGAATGAACCGAGACGCATGCCGAACTTCAGGATCATCCAGATCGGCACGGTGGCGAAAAAGACATAGATCTGCCGCCACCAGAGCGGCCAGCCACTCCGCGCGATCCGGGCCTGGAAGCCGTTGGCGAGCAGCGGCCAGCGTACCGGCGGCCCGCCCGGCGGCACCGGGCTGACCGACCCGGTTTCCTCGAGGATCGTCACCGCGGCCGAGGCCACCTCGGCGAAACGCGCGTCGTCGGCCCCTGGCAGCTTCTTGACGATCAGCGACAGGATGGTGCCGCGCCGGGGCAGGATCGCACCCCATTGGCAGGACAGTCCGGTCAGGTCGGGGTCCCGGTCCGCCGAGGCGGCGGCGATCACGTTCTCGCCGGCCCGCATCCGCGCTTCCGCCCATTCGATGCCGCCGCCGGCGAACATCGCGTAGCGGATGTTCGGCGAGGCCTGCCAGTAGGCGGCGCGGACATCGTGTCCGGCGGCGCGGACCTCGGCGACGGTCGTCATGCCGGCTCGCAATTCGAGCCCGAGATCGCGCTGTGCCCAGCCCGCGGCGCGGGAAAGCGCGTCGCGGGCCGCCGCGGCTTTCGCCGGCGGGACAACGAAATGGGCGCCGTCGCCCTCGAACACGAACAGCGGCAGTACCCCGCCCAGGGCGTTCGACACGGCGCTGATCGTGCCCGCGCCGGCCAGGTTGACCGCCTTGTAGCGTCCATCGGCGATCGCGCCGGTGGAATTGACCACATCCGACAGCCCGATTTCCCAGTCGTCGGGCAACGGCATGTAATGCGACGCGTCGGCGACGTCGGCGAAGCGGTTCAGCACCGGCACGCCATCCGACCAGTCGCCGGCGCCCAGCGGGCGGTCACTCTCCACGTGCGGTTCGGCCGTCATTCTCGATCTCTCCAGCGTTCGCCCTTTCCGTGATACGGGGCGACGATCATTTTGGACGACCAGCATATGTCATTCCCGGTCCGCCGGACATGCGCGAGTTGGCCCCGGCGGCCGACTTGCCAGCCCTCGGAAACGTCGCTAACGTCGATGCGGGGAGACAACAAAGAACAACCGACGGGAGAGGCATGGGCGCGGAAACGGTAGCCCTCGAGGTACGTGACCTGCACAAGAGCTTCGGTTCGATGGAGGTGCTGAAGGGCGTCTCGCTGACCGCCCGGGAAGGCGACGTCATCTCGATGCTCGGCTCTTCCGGCTCGGGAAAATCGACCTTCCTCCGCTGCATCAATCTCCTGGAGATTCCCAACGCCGGCGAAGTCCGGGTCGGTGGCGAGCTCATCAGGATGCGCCCGAAGAACGGCCGGCAGGAGCCCGCCGACCGCCGGCAGGTCGATCGCATCCGGGCCTCGCTCGGCATGGTGTTCCAGCAGTTCAATCTCTGGTCGCACATGACCGTCCTCGGCAACGTGATGGAGGCGCCGGTCCACGTGTTGAAGCACCCGAGGGCGGAAGCCGAGGCCCGGGCGCGCGAGATTCTCGAGAAGGTCGGGCTCGGCGATCGGATGGACTATTACCCGTCGCACCTGTCCGGCGGCCAGCAGCAGCGGGCGGCGATCGCCCGCGCGCTTGCCATGGAGCCGAAGGTCATGCTCTTCGACGAGCCGACCTCGGCGCTCGATCCGGAACTGGTCGGCGAGGTCCTGCGGGTGATCCGCGAACTGGCCGACGAGGGCCGAACGATGATCGTCGTCACCCACGAGGTCGGCTTTGCCCGCGAGGTGTCGTCGAACGTGATCTTCCTCCACGAGGGGATGATCGAGGAGGAGGGGCCGCCGGCGGAAGTCTTCACCCGCCAGAAATCGGAGCGGTTCCGCCAGTTTCTTGCCAGCAACCTCTGAGACTGGCGAGGGGAGGCGGAGCATGTCCCGAGCGGCCAACGAAGATGTGACAACAGGGAGAAGGTAGCAATGCGGAAACTTTCCTTAGCCGTCGCCGCTGTGGCCGCGATCGGCGTTCTGGCGACGTCCGCCCTGGCGGCCGACATGCAGAAGGTGCGGATCGGCACGGAGGGTGCCTATCCGCCTTTCAACTACATCGATTCCGACGGCAAACTGGTCGGCTTCGATATCGATATCGCGAAGGCGCTCTGCGTCGCCGCGAAATTCGACTGCGAGTTCGTCGTGCAGGACTGGGACGGCATCATTCCCGGCCTGATCGCCAAGAAGTACGACGCCATCATCGCCTCGATGTCGATCACCGAGGAGCGCAAGGAGAAGGTCGACTTCACCGGCAAGTATTATTCGACGCCGGCCAAGTTCGTCGGCGCCAAGTCGATGAAGGTGGACATTCCGGAGGGCACCGACGCCGGCAACAAGGCGCTCGCCGGCAAGGCGATCGGCGTGCAGCGGGCGACCATCCACGAGAATTTCCTGCGCGACAATTTCCCCGACGCGGACATCAAGGTCTATGCGACCCAGGACGAGGCCAACCTCGATCTGGCGAACGGCCGGCTCGATCTCGTGATGGCGGATTCCATGGCGCTCAAGGAAGGCCTGCTGAACACCGAGGACGGCAAGGACTTCGAGTTCAAGGGCCCTGACTACAACGAGCCGAAATGGCACGGACTGGGGGCCGGCATCGCCATCCGCAAGGGCGAGGACGCGCTTCGCGAGAGCCTCGACAAGGCGATCGCCACGATCCGCGCGGACGGTACCTACCAGAAGATCAACGACAAGTACTTCGACTTCGACGTTTACGGCAAGTAGGCCGGCGACCGGCTGATCGGGACGCCCCCGGCCGGCAATGGCGCCGGCCGGGGGTTCCTTGTCGATAGTCACCGGCCGGCGGCGACAGGCGGATACGGGTATGTTCGATCTTCAGGGCTACGGCTGGATGCTGTGGGACGGGTTGCAGATGACCCTGCTCGTCGGCCTCTGCTCGCTCGTTCTGGCGATCCTGATGGGGCTGATCGGGGCCTGGGGAAAGTTGTCCGAGAACCGCGTCGCCCGCGCCGCCGCCGCCACCTACACGACGGTCATCCGGGGCATTCCGGAACTGCTGCTGCTGCTGATCATCTTCTACGGCACGCCGACCCTGATCCAGGGCATCGCCGAGGATCTCGGCTACGACATCATCGTCGATTTCAATCCCTTCATCGCCGGCGTGCTGACCATCGGCTTCATCTACGGCGCCTTTGCCACGGAGGTCTTCCGCGGCGCCTTCATCGCCGTGCCGCCGGGCCAGATGGAGGCCGCGCGCGCCATCGGCATGAGTTCCGTGCTGGCCTTCCGCCGGGTCATGCTGCCGCAGATCTGGCGTTTCGCGCTGCCCGGGCTCGGCAATATCTGGATGGTGCTGATCAAGGCGACGGCGCTGATCTC
The DNA here is from genome assembly GCF_900172325.1 of Oceanibacterium hippocampi. GTDB lineage: Bacteria > Pseudomonadota > Alphaproteobacteria > Sneathiellales > Sneathiellaceae > Oceanibacterium > Oceanibacterium hippocampi. The sequence goes on from NZ_FWFR01000001.1 coordinate 1,736,700, forward strand.
GGTGATCCAGCTCGAGGAGCTGATGCGCAAGTCGTTCATCGCCATGGGGGCGACCAAGCTGCCCTTCACCTTCTTCTTCACCGCCGCGCTCATGTATCTCGCGATTACCGTCATCTCGATGCTCGGCCAGCAGCGTATCGAGCGCTGGGCCAATCGCGGCATCCGGAGGGCCTGAGCGATGGACTTCCAGATCATCGTCGACAGCTTCCCGAAACTCCTTGAGGGGATGGCGTTGACGATCGAGATCACCGGGCTCGCGCTGATCATGGGTTTCGCGCTGGCGGTGCCGCTGGCCCTCCTCAGGCTCTCGCCCAACCCGCTCGTCTGGCCGCCGGTCTATGCCTTCGTCCTGTTCTTCCGCGGCACGCCGCTGCTCGTCCAGATCTTCCTGGTCTATTACGGCGCCGGCCAGTTCCGCCCGCTGCTGCAGGAGTACGGTCTCTGGGCCTATTTCCGGGAAGCCTATTTCTGCGCCGTTCTCACGCTCACGCTGAACACCGCCGCCTACACGACCGAGATCTTCCGCGGCGCCATCCAGGCGGTGCCGCACGGCGAGGTCGAGGCGGCGCGGGCCTGCGGCATGTCGGGCTGGCTGCTCAACCGCCGGATCGTGCTGCCGAAGGCGCTTCGCCTGGCGCTGCCGGCCTATTCGAACGAGGTCGTCTTCCTGTTCCAGTCGACCTCGCTGGTCTCGATCATCACCCTGATGGACCTGACCGGCGTGGCCCGGGTGATCGTCGCCCGGAGCTTCGACGTCTACGAGATCTACATCACCGCCGGGCTGATGTACCTGGCCGTCACCTACGGCATCCTCGGGATCTTCAGGCAGGTCGAGTTCCGCCTGTCCGGCCATACCCGGGAACGGCCGGACGGGGACGCCACGGCCGACCCGCTGAAGCCGTTCGGCTGAACTGACACCATGACCGCCCCGTTCGCGGACCAGGAGACATGACATGAAGAAATACCTCGCCGGGCTTGTCGCGCTGGGCGTTCTCGTATCAGCACCCGCCCTGGCCCACCATCCGCTCGGCGGCATGCCGATGACCACCTTCGGCCATGGCCTGCTGTCCGGCGTCGGCCATCCGCTGCTCGGCTTCGATCACCTGTTCTTCGTCGTCGCCGTCGGCATCGCCGCGCTTTTCACCGGGCGCCGGCTACTCGCCCCGCTTGCCTTCGTGGCCGGCATGCTGGGCGGCGTCCTGCTGATCGTCGGCGGCGTCGCGCTGCCGGCCGTCGAGGCGGTGATCGCCCTCTCGCTGCTGCTGATCGGCGGCCTGCTGGCGCGCGGCAAGGCGCTCGGCCTACCGCTCGCCGCCGTGCTTTTCGCCGGCCTCGGCCTGTTCCACGGCTGGGCCTTCGGCGAGACCATCGCGGGCCAGGAGGGCGGCGCGCCGCTCGCCGTCACGATCGGCTATCTGGTCGGCCTTGCGGCGATCCAGTGGGTCATCGCGGTTGCCGCCGGCTTCGCGGTCGGGACGCTCGGCCGGGCGACCAGCGCCGCGGCGCTGCCGGCCCGCCTGTCCGGCGCGATGGTCGCCGGGGCGGGCGCCTTCCTGCTGCTCGAGACCTTCGAGGGCGTGCTGTTCGCTACCATGGGCGTGGTCGCCGGCTGATCCGGACGGGCGGAAAGCGGAGGCGGGGTCGATGACACAGCTTGAAATCGCGGTCGACGGCGGCATCGCCCTTGTCACCTTCGCCAGCCTGCCCGGCGGCTTCATGAACGACGACACGGCCGCCGAACTAAACGGCTATCTCGACCGGGCCGAGGGCGACGGCGCGATCCGCGCGACGATCTTCACCGGCGGCGAGCCCGGCGTCTTCATCCGCCATTTCGACGTCGCTACGCTGGAAGCGCGCGGTCGCGCCATGGCCGCCCGGGGGCTCCGCTTCGATCCCGCCCGGCCGGTCCCGGAATCGCCCTATCTCGCCGCCCTCCGGCGCATCGAGGAATCGCCCAGGCCCTTCGTCGCGGCGATCAATGGCGTGGCGATGGGCGGCGGTTTCGAACTGGCGCTCGCCTGCGACATCCGGCTCGCAAGGACCGGCGACTATCCGCTCGGCCTGCCGGAAATCAATATCGGCCTGCTGCCCGGCGCCGGCGGCACCCAGCGCCTGACCCGGCTGATCGGCGAGGCGAAGGCGCTGGAACTTCTGCTCCAGGGTCGCACCTTCGGGCCGGAGGAGGCACGGGGCCTCGGACTGGTCTCGGAATGCGTCGCCGGCGACGTCGTCGGCCGGGCCCGCGAAATCGCCGGCAGGCTCGCCGGCCAGCATCCGAAGGCGCTGGCGCATATCAAGCGGCTGGTGCGCGGTGTCCAGGGCCGCCCGGCGGCGGACGGCCTCGCCGATGAGCGCACGCTGTTCTGCGACCTGATGGTGGATGCGGATTCCATCGCGCTGATGGCCGACTTCAACGCCGGAAAGCGCGGCATCCGGGACTGACGGCGTTCGCCGGGTGCCCTACCCGAGCCATGCTGGCGGATGCGCCGGCGCGCGCCCGGAGAGCGCGGTTCCGACGCAGTCCGAAAGGCTGCCGAAGCGCACCTCGCGGCCGCAGAGCCCCGGCGCGTAGTGGGCGTATTTGCCGGAGTTGGTCATCAGCACCCGCGTCGCCGGCGGGAACACCGGCTCGGTGATCGAGCACCAGCAGAGGTCGGAGACGACCCGCACCCCCGCCGCCTCGAGCCGTGCGAGCACGCCGTCCGCGCGGATGGCCGCGAGCGTGCCCGGCCCCACGGTCGCGAGAACCGCCGTTTCCGGGTGTCGTTTCCGCCCCTCCAGCAAGTCCGCCAGGCGGCTGCATTCGGCGGCCGAGAAATGCGGGCTCCCGAAGGCCACGAGGTCGACCGTCGCGTCGCCCGCATTGAACTGCCACCAGACATCCGCGAGTTCTTCCCGCCCGACGCGAATCCTGTCGGCGTCCGGGGCGACCCGGCCCGCTTCCGGGGTGTGTCCCGCCACGTGCAGCATCGGCGCGGCCGAGCTCGTGCCGAAGGCCGCGCACAGGGCCTTCAGGTCGTCCTCGCCCGGCGCCGTCGCCTCCAGTCCGACCAGCAGCGGGATGCGGTCGGGCGACAGCCTGCCCGCGAGATAACCCAGCAGGGGCCAGAGAGCGTCGTCATATCGGGCCGGCAGCGCCACCTCGATCACGCGGCGCGCGGCTCGTTCGGCGTCGAGATAGACGCCCGACAGGGGCGCCCGCCCGGTCATCGCGATGCACAGGTCGAGAAAATCGGGATGCTTGACGCTGCGGGCGCCGATCACGCTGTTGGCATAGATTACCGCGTTCGATTCCGCCCAGGCGATGTATTCGCCCCGCTTGGGCCGGTCATCGAGCTGGTACGGCGCGCAGGTGAAGATCGGTTGCGCGCCCATCGCGACATAGGCGTCGGCAAGCCGGGCCGCCGGCCCGCCGAAGCCGGGCGGCACGCCCTGTGTCTCCCAGTTGGCGCGATCGACCGAGATCGCGTTCATCGTCGTCGGGACCCGCACCCTGGCCCCCATGTCGCGCATCGCCTCGGCGAAGCGCAGGTTGGCGGGGCCGGCGTAGATGCAGCCGTCGATATGGGCGCGCGTCACGTCCACGAGCCCTGTCGCGCCTTGCCCGAGGGCCATGGTGCAGATGGTCTCCATGGCAAAGCGCAACGCCTTGCCCTTCCCGCCGTCGAGCATTGCGCGGTCGGCGGCGTCGAGTTCCAGCCCCTCGAGCGCGGCTGGCGCGAGCGGAAGCGACCACGTCCCGGCCACCAGTCTGGTATCCTCGATCCGTGCCGTCGTGGTCCGGCAGAGCGTATCGTATGCGGGCCCCTCCAGCCGCAGCACCGGCAGGGGGCAGTCGAACATCCGCCCCGCGAGCAGCGCGCCCAGGGTCAGGACGTCCTCGGCCTCGCGGAAGACCAAAGCGGCGGGAGCGTGACCGTTGAGCGCCAGTTCCAGAAGCACGCCGCTGCCGCTGCAGGAGCCGCGGCTTGTCGGCATCGCGACGATCTGTCCGGCGAGACTCTCGCCATGCTGGGGATGATGCGCGTCGACGATCCGCCCCGAGGCCGGATCGACCCCGCCCCAGAAACTGAGCCCCTCCGTAAGCGCGAGGACCGGCGCTTCGGCGCGGCCGGCGATGATGATCCTTGCCATGCCCCTCCTTTCCGATCCTGTGACGGTCCTGGCAGCCGGCTTTGCTCGTCCGGGGTTTCGACCTGCTGCGATTTCAGCACGTTCGCCTTGCTCTTCCAATTGTCTTCCAGTGGCCGCCTTGACGAGACATGCCCGACGGATCACCCCGCTGGAGAGGATCGAAGGGATGCCGGGCGCAAGGCTGGACCCCGGCCGCTGCATCGGGCACTAGTTGACGGGGCGGGGCGACGGCTTGCGGTCGGACCCCGGAAGCACGAGGCGGCAGGCGATGTTCGATTTCCTCTACCTTCACCTCGATACCCTCGAGCGGCTGGCATTGGTCGCGATCGTCGTCGCCGGCGCCCATCTCGCCGTCCGCATGGTGCGCGGGGCCAGCGAGCGGCTCATGGCGCGCAGCCTCGACCGCTCCTACTCCAAGGCCCGGACGGTCAACAGCCTGGCGACCAGCATCCTCGTTTTCTGTCTCTATTTCGGCGCGCTTGGCTGGGGGCTGAGCGAGCTCGGCGTTCCGCTGACCGCCTATTTCGCCAGCGCCTCGATCATCGGGCTCGCGGTCGCCTTCGGCTCGCAGGGCATCGTGCAGGACGTGATGACCGGCCTCACGGTGCTGCTCTCCGGCCAGTTCGACGTCGGCGACATGGTGCAGATCGGCGACCAGGCGGGCATCGTTCAGAAGATCGGCATGCGTTTCACCGTGCTGCAGAACGCCATGGGCGCCCAGGTCATCATCCCGAACCGCTCGATCGGCAACGTCACCAACTACCCGCGCGGCTATGTGCGTATCGCCGCCGATGTCACCCTGCCGGCGGCGCCGGAGCGCGCGGCCGAGGCCGAGGCCGTGACGCGTGCCGTGACCGCCTCGGTGAGCGAGCAGTTCGCCGGCATCTTCCGGGCGCCGTCGGAATTCGTCGGCCGGTTCACGACCTCCTCGGGCCGGACCTATTTCCGCGTCAAGTTCCGCATCTGGCCTGGCAGGGGCGGACCGGTCGAGACCGCCTTCAAGCAGGAACTCATGCAGGCGCTGAAGAAGATCGACCCGGATTACGCCGACTGGATGGTGAGCGTGACCTACGAGGTCGAGAAGCCGTTGCCACCGACGCGGAAGGGAAGAAGGTAGGGCCAGGCGCAAGCGCTTCCGGAACGCGATGGCGGACGGGTAGACGCTCGCGCGTGTGGCGCCGGCTTCCGACGTATAATCCTTGCAAAATTAAAACATTTCTTTGAATATGCATGGATGATACGTCGCCGTCAAACCTCGCTCGTCCGCGAAGCCCTCCGCCGCCAGGCGGCCGTCGCGCTCATCGGGCCGCGCCAGGTCGGCAAGACGACCCTGGCCCATGAGATCGCCGAGGGCCAAGGGTCGCTCTATCTCGACCTGGAAGCCGCGGCGGATCGCGACAAGCTGGCCGACCCGGCGCTGTTCCTCGGCGCATACGAGGATCGGCTCGTGATCCTCGACGAGATTCACCGGGTGCCTGAGCTGTTCCAGGAATTGCGCGGGTTGATCGACCGGGGACGCCGCCACGGCAGAAGGACCGGGCGTTTCCTTCTCCTCGGTTCCGCCTCGATGGAGTTGCTCCGGCAGTCCGGCGAGAGCCTGGCGGGCCGCATCGAATATGTCGAGATGAACCCGCTCGATGTCATGGAGGCCGCGCCGGATTCCGCGAGCCTCAGGACCTTGTGGATCCGAGGCGGCTTCCCGGACAGCGCCCTGGCGGCAACCGATGTCGACAGCCTGACGTTTCGCCAGAACTTCATCCGTACCTATCTGGAGCGTGATGTCCCGCAATTCGGTCGCCGCATCCCGGCCGAAACGCTCAGGCGTCTCTGGACCATGCTGGCGCACGGGCAGGGATCGCTCCTCAACGCATCCCGGCTTGCCAGCGGGCTGTCGGTCACTTCGCCGACCGTGACTGCCTACATCGACTTGCTGGTCGACCTGCTCCTGGTCCGCCGGCTGCGGCCGTTTCACGCGAACGTGGGCAAGCGCCTGGTCAAGTCGCCGAAGATATACGTGCGGGACAGCGGGCTGGTGCATGCCCTGCTGGGCATTGCGGACTACAACGCGCTGGCCGGGCATCCGGTGGTCGGGCCGAGCTGGGAGGGCTTCGTGATCGAGAACCTGCTGGCCGTCGCTCCGCCCCGGACGGAGGCGAGCTTCTACAGGACGTCCGCCGGCGCGGAAATCGACCTGCTGCTTGAGCTCCCGGGCGATAGCGGCCTCTGGGCCGTCGAGATCAAGCGCGGCCTGTCGGCGAAACCGGGAAAGGGCTTCCACAACGCTCGCCAGGATCTCGCGCCGGCCCGCTGCTTCGTCGTCCACGGGGGCGAGGAGCGCTATCCGCTTGCCCCGGACGTCGAGGCTATCGGACTGCGGGAGATGATGCGGCTGGTCGCCGACCTCTGACCGGCCACTTCCGCTGCGTGCTCAGCCCGAGAGCCTCGTCGAGGCGACAGCGCGGAGGCGGTCGCCGAGCATCCAGGCGTGGAACGGCCCGGGAAACAGTCCGGCGAAGGCCCGGTCGAGCACGTTGAGGCCGCCGGTATAGGCGCCGAAGGCGGGCATCACGAGGCGCCGGCCGTCGGTCGCGAAACAGGCCCGCGTCACCCGGCGCCCGCGCACGCTGACCGCGGCCTTCGGATGCAGGTGACCGGCGACCTCGCCGGCTTCCGCGTCAGCGCGGGGTTCGTGGCGGAAATGCAGGCCGCCGAAATGGACTTCCGGCGCCGCCCGGCCGCCGAGATCGCGGGGCGGCTCCGGGTCGTGGTTGCCGGTGATCCAGACCCAGTCGGTCACCGCGGTGAGGGCCCGGATGCGGGCGCGTTCCTCGCCGTCCAGGGTCGCCGGACCCTGTTCGTCGTGAAAACTGTCGCCGAGCGCGATCAGCGTGGTCGGGCCGAGGGCCGCCACCAGCGCCTCGATCCGGGCCAGCGTCTCCCGCGTGTCGAAGGGCGGCAGCGGGCCGTGGCCGCGCCGGGCGAGCGCCGTCCCCTTCTCGAAATGCAGGTCCGAGACGACGAGCAGGCGGGCGGCGGGCCACCAGAGCGCGCCGTTCGGCTGACCCTCCAGCCTCTCCCCGTTGACGATCATGCTGTCATCCCGTTCACCTTTCCCGGATCCTTAGAGAAGCCGTGTCGCCTCGGCAATCAGATCGTCGGCGACCTCGTCGATCAGCGCGTCCTGGGCGGCGCCATGAACCGGTTCGCGGCCGATCTCCAGCATCACCGGCACGGCCAGCGGCGAGACCCGGTCGAGGCGGCGGGTGACGATATGGCCGCGGATGCGGCGCAGCATCTCGGCCAGCCGGGCGATGTCCAGCAGCCCGCGCGCGGCGTCGGCCCGGGTCGCCTCGAGCAGCACGTGGTCGGGCTCGTGGCTCCTGAGCACGTCGTAGATCAGGTCCGACGACACGGTGAGCTGGCGGCCCGACTTCTCGGCGCCCGGGTGGCGCCGCTCGATCAGGCCGGCGATCAGCGCGACATTGCGGAAGGTGCGCTTCATCAGGCTCGATTCGGCGAGCCAGGCCTCGAGGTCGTCGCCCAGCATGTCCTCGTCGAACAGCGCCGGGATGTCGTGGGGCTCGCGCAGGGACCAGACGGCAAGCGCATATTCGCTGGCGACGAAGCCGAGCGGCTGGAAGCCGGCCCGCTCCATGCGCCGGGTCAGCAGCATGCCGAGGGTCTGGTGCGCCAGCCGGCCCTCGAACGGATAGGCGACCATGTAATGCTTCCTGCCGCGCGGGAAGGTCTCGACCAGCAGCTCGCCGGCGCGCGGCAGGATCGAGCGCCATGCCTGGATGCGAAGCCATTCGGCGACCTGCTTCGGGAGACCGCGATGCTGTCCGGGCTCGGCGATCATCCGCCGCACGCGCTCGGCCAGGAAGGTCGAGAGCGGGAACTTGCCGCCCATGTAGGAGGGGATCTTCGGATCCTCCGAACGGCTCCGCGAGACGATCGCCGACAGTTCGCGCAGACCCTCGAAGCGCAGCACCTCGCCGGCGAACAGGAAGGTGTCGCCGATGGCCAGCTGCTCGATGAAGCCTTCCTCGATCTCGCCCAGCACCCGGCCGCGGCCGAGCCGGACCTTCAGCATCGGCGCCTCGATGATGGTGCCGACATTCATCCGGTACTGGCGCGCGGCGGTCGGCGTGGCGATCCGGTAGAGTCCGTCCCTGTTGCGGCGCAGCCGGTGATACTGCGGGTAGGCCTTGAGCGCGTAGCCGCCGGTGGTGACGAAATCGAGCACCCGGTCGAAGGTCTCGCGCGGCAGATCGCGGTAGGGCGCGGCGCTCCGCACTTCGGCGAACGCGGCGTCGGCGGTGAAGGGCTCGGCGCAACCTAGCCCCTGGAGATGCTGGGCCAGCACGTCGAGGCCGCCCGGCGGCGGTTCCTCGCCGTCGAGCGCGCGTTCGGCGACCGCCTCGACCGCAGCCTCGCACTCCAGCACCTCGAAGCGGTTCGAGGGCACGAGGATCGCCCGGCTCGGCTCGTCGAGCCGATGGTTGGCGCGGCCGATCCGCTGCAGGGTGCGGGCGATCCCCTTCGGCGCGCCGAGCTGCACGACCAGGTCGACGTCGCCCCAGTCGATGCCCAGATCGAGCGTCGAGGTGCAGACCACGGCGCGCAACTTGCCGGCGACCATCGCCGCCTCGACCTTGCGGCGTTGCTCCGGCGCCAGCGAGCCGTGATGCAGCGCGATCGGCAGGTTGTCGTCGTTGAGCCGCCAGAGGGTCTGGAATACGAACTCGGCCTGGCTGCGGGTATTGACGAAGACCAGTGCCGTTCGGGCTTTCGCGATCGCCGCTAGGACCTCGGCCAGCGCGTGCCGCGTCGAATGCCCGGCCCAGGGAATGCGCGCGCCGGAATCGTGCACCGTGACCTCGGGCAGCACGCCGTCGGCGCCGCGCACCAGCACCGCCTCGCCACCCGGGACCAGCGCCTGGCGCGCGGCGTCCGGGTCGGCGACGGTCGCCGACAGGCCGATGATCCTGAGCCCGGGCGCCAGCCTGACCAGCCGGGCGAGGCCCAGCATCATCAGGTCGCCGCGCTTGCTGCCCCGTAGCGCGTGGAACTCGTCGATGATCACCGTGTCGAGGGCGGCGAAGAAACGCCGCGAATCGCGGTAGGCGACCATCAGCGCGAGCTGCTCCGGCGTGGTCAACAGGATGTCCGGCGGGTTGACGAACTGGCGCTGTCGCTTGGACGCCTTGGTGTCGCCGCTCCGCGTCTCGATGGTGATGTCGAGCGCCATCTCTCGAACCGGATCCTCGAGGTTCCGGGCGACATCGACGGCGAGCGCCTTGAGCGGCGAGAGATAGAGGGTATGGAGCCGGCGCGGCGCCGTCCCGGCCTTCGCCCGCCCGTCGCGCCGGCTGAGCGCGACCAGCGACGGCAGGAAGCCGGCCAGCGTCTTGCCACCGCCGGTCGGTGCGATCAGCAGGGCCGAGCGCCCGGCGGCCATGACATCCAGCAGCGCCGCCTGGTGGTCGCGGATGCGCCAGCCGCGCCCGGCGAACCAGTCGGCGAAGCGGGGCGGCAGGATGGCGGGCGGGCGACCGCGATCCTGCGGGACCGGTTGCGTTGGCGTAAAGGGTGCGGGATCTTCCATCATGAAGGGTGCGACGGGTTCGACGACAGGGAACGGATAGCGGACACCGGCATGTTCGATTAACAAAAACGCACGGCACCTGTTCGAAAAGCATAGGCCAACGTGAACAAACAGCAAACAGATAGCGTCCCGGACAGTTCGGCCCTTGCGGCCGGCGACCTGGCCGCGCGCGTCGAGACCGCGATCGGCGAACGCGGCGCGGCGCTCGTCCCGGCCATGCTGGATTCCACGACCTGCCGGGATATCGTCGGCCTCTACGGGGACGATGCCCGCTTCCGCAGTCGCATCGAGATGGCCCGGCATGCCTACGGGCTCGGCGACTACGCCTATTTCGACTATCCGTTGCCGCCGGTCGTGGCGGCGCTGCGGACCCGGCTCTACGCCGCGCTCGTCCCGGTCGCCAACCGCATGATGGCCGCCCTCGGGCGGGAGACCCGCTATCCCGACCGGCTCGAGGACTTCCTCGAACGCTGTCACGCGGCCGGGCAGGCGCGGCCGACGCCGCTGGTCCTGCATTACCGGACAGGTGGCCACAACCGGCTGCATCGCGATCTCTACGGTCCGACCGTCTTTCCGCTTCAGGCGGTCATCATGCTGTCGGCGCCGGAGACGGATTTCACCGGCGGCGAATTCGTGCTGGTCGAGAACCGGCCGCGCCAGCAGGCGCTCTGCAGCGTCTGGCAGCCGGGCCAGGGCGACATGATCGTCTTCCCGGTCGCCGACCGGCCGGTGCCGGGCAAGCGCGGGATGATGACCGCGTCCATGCGGCACGGGGTCAGCCCCCTGAAATCCGGCGAGCGCTGGACGCTCGGGATCATCCTGCACGACGCCGCCTGAGGCCGCCGGAAGCCGGCGACAACGCCGTGGCTTGCCCCGTCCGGGGCGGCGGGGCAAGATCGACCTCCCTGCACGCAATATCGTCTGGCCAGCTTGTCCTCTTTTCCGTCCGACCCCGATCCGGGCGCCCCGCGCGGGTTGCTTCTCCGGATGTTCGCCATCTTCGCCATGCTCTATGCCTTCGGCCAGTTCCAGCGCTATTCGGGCGGTGTGCTGATGCCCGAGCTGGTGCGCGATTTCGCGCTCACGCCGGGCCAGGTCGGGGCGATCGGCGCGGCGCTGTTCTTCTCCGCCGCCTGCGTCCAGCTCCCGGTCGGCGTGTTGCTCGACCGCTACGGCGCGCGCCGCACGATGCCCGCCGTGACGCTGTTCGGCGTTGCCGGGATCGTCGTCTTCTCTTTCGCCGGCAGTTTCACGACGCTCCTGCTCGGCCGCCTGATGATGGGGCTCGGCTTCTCCGCCGTGATGATGTCGGCGCTGGTCATCCTCGCCCGCTGGACGCCGCGCGCCCGCTTCGCCACCGTCTGGTCGCGGCTGCTCGCCATCGGCAATATCGGCGGCATCATGGCGACCGCGCCGCTTGCCGCCGCGATCGCCGGGATCGGCTGGCCGACCGCGATGCTCGGGACCGGCGTCGCGGCGCTGGCGATCATCGCCTATGGCAGCTGGGTGATCCGCGACGCGCCGCCCGGCTATGTCCCGGCGGCGGCCGGCCCGGCCAGCCTCGGCGAGGCGGTGCAGGGCCTCGTGCAGATCCTGAAATCCCGACCGTTCCAGCGCATCCTGGCGATGGGGCTGGTCGCCTATGCGCCCTCGATGACCCTGATCGGCCTGTGGGCCGGACCCTACCTGGCCGACGTGCACGGTCTCGACCGGGTCGAACGTGGCCATGTCCTGTTCCTGATGGCGGTCGCCTCGCCCTTCGGCATTCTCGCCTTCGGGCCGCTCGACCGGCTGTTCGGCAGCCGCAAGCGTGTCGTGATCGGTGGTGCGCTGGCCTCGGCCGGTTGCTTCGCGCTGCTCGCATTGCTCGACGCGCCGCCGCTCGCCGTCGCCGTCGGGCTGTTCGTCGCGGCGACCTTCCTGCAGGGCTACCAGGTGCCGCTCGCGGCCCATTGCCGGGCGAGCTTCGCCGACCACCAGGTGGGCCGGGCCTCGACCGCGCTCAACCTGACGGCGATCATGGGCGTTGCCCTGATGCAGGTGATCGCGAGCCTCGTGATCGACGGGATGGCCGGGCCGGGCGGCCCGGAGGAGGGTGCCTACCAGGCGGCCTTCGCCGTCGTCGCGTCGCTGATCCTGGCCGCCATGCTGGTCTATCGGCGGGCCGACGACATTCCGCCGGAATAGGCCGGGACGCCGGTCTCAGCCGAGGCGGACCAGCAGGACGCCGCCCAGCAGCATCATCGCGCCGAGCAGGCGGAGCGGCGTGATCGCCTGTTCCGCGTAACCGACAAGGCCGAAATGATCGAGCAGTAGCGAGATCGTGAGCTGTCCGGCGATGATGCAGCCGATCATGGTGGCGGCGCCGAGCTTCGGCGCGGTCGCGGTGAACGAGACCACGAAGAAGGCGCCGAGGGCCCCGCCGACCCAGGCCCAGAGCGGCACGCTCGCCATCTCCGGCAGGCGGGGCCAGCGCGTGCCGGTCGCCAGGTTGTAGGCAAGCAGGACGAGGGTGCCGACGAGGAACGAGACGAAGGCGGCAACCAGCGGCCCGCCGACCGAGCGCGACAGCACGGCGTTGAGGCCGGCCTGAACCGGGATCGCGGCGCCGGCGGCGAACGCCCAGGCCATGAAAGCGACATCCATCGGGGAGACTCCGGGAGCGATTTGCTGACCGACCGGTCAGGTTCCACCGCAGCATAGCCGCATCGGCCGGGCTTCGGCCAGTCCGGGCTTGCCGGCGGTCAGCGTTCAGTCAGCGCGGAAATTGGCGCACAGGCCGCGCTGGTCCTCGGCGTCGACGATCTCGCCGGTCGCCTCGCAGAAGCCGCCGAGGGTGCGGTCGTCGGTGACCGCGCAGGCGCCGAACTTGGCGCAGTCGTCGCAGAGCCCGAAGCGGCGGTCCTCGCCGATCCGGAGCAGGCCGTCGAGCAGGCGGTCGAGGCCGTCGGCGAGCAGCGCCGCGGTCAGCGGGTCGAGCGATTCGGCGGCGCGGAGAATCTCGCCGAGCGGATCGCGGTCGAGCAGGGCGCGGCCCTGGTCGGTCAGTTCGAGTTCGATCACGCGGCGGTCGCGGGCGCACTGGACCCGGTGCAAAAGTCCTTTGCCTTCGAGCGCGATCACCGTCTGCGAGGCCGTTCCCTTGGTCGTCCCGAGATAGGCGGCGAGCGCCCCGGGGCTGCGCGAAAAGCGGTTGGCCCGGCCCAGATACCGCAAGGCTTCCCATTGCGCCGGGTTCAGGCCGGCACCGAATTGGCGTTCCCGCGCGAGACGGCTCAGGCGCCCGATCCGGGCGACAATATTCTCGGCGTGGCCAGACGCTGCATCTGTCATAGGGATAAAATAGCGACTCGATAATACTGTTGCAACGTCCATCCGCTCCCATATAGTATCGACCCAATACCAACGGGTCGCCCGACGCGGCCCGACAGGTTCAGGAGCTTGCAAGATGGCCACGCAGGATTTCAGGACAGAGCGCAACCACGACCGGGAATTCGTCGCCAAGGCGATGGGAATCCCGCTGCTCAGCGAGGAAGAGGAAATCGACCTCGCGGTGCGCTGGCGCGATCAGCATGACGAGAAGGCGCTGCATCGCATGGTTTCCGCCTATATGCGCCTGGTGATCTCGACCGCTTCCAAATTCCGCAATTACGGCTTGCCGCTCGGCGACCTGGTGCAGGAAGGCAATGTCGGCCTGATGCTCGCCGCCGCCCGCTTCGATCCGACCCGCGAGGTCCGTTTCTCGACCTATGCGAGCTGGTGGATCCGCTCGGCGATGCAGGAGTTCGTCCTGCGCAACTGGTCGATCGTCCGCACCGGCACGAGCGCGGCGCAGAAGTCGCTGTTCTTCAATCTGCGCTGGCTGCGGGCCAAGATCGAGGGCCGCCCCGGCGAACTCAGCGTCGAGGAGGCGAAGGCGGAACTGGCGCGCCAACTCAACGTCAATGTCGACCAGGTCTCGGCGATGGACGAACGGCTCTCGCGCCGCGACCAGTCGCTCAACCAGCCGGTCGGTGAATCGGGCGGCGAGGAATGGGGTTCCTTCATCGCCGACGACGCCGACGGGCCGGAAACGCAGGCGATCCGCAACCGCGACAACGAGATCCAGTCGCGCTGGCTGAAGGCGGCGCTGGCCGAACTCAGCGACCGCGAGCAGCTGATCATCAATCGCCGGCGTCTGCAGGAGGACCGCTCGACGCTCGAGGAGCTCGGCGGCCAGCTCGGCATCACCAAGGAGCGGGTCCGCCAGATCGAGCACAAGGCGTTCGAGAAGCTTCGCAGCTCGGTGCTGCGGATCTCCCGCCAGGCGGTCGACGGCGGGCCGATGGCCTACGTGAACTGAACCCGGACCGGCGCGGCCGGAACGGCTTCCCGGGACCTCCCGGCGCCGTCCGGCCGCTGCCTCAGAACAGCGTCCCGGCAGGCTTGATCGGCTCGATCAGGCCGGGATGGTCGTTCCGCACGTTGCCGATTGCCCGGTCGATCCGGTGGCACTCGGTCTCCGTTGCCGGCCAGGGCTGCAGGGCTTCCGCATCGGCGATCCCGCGCAGCCAGGTCCTGTAAAGCCCCGGGGCGAGGATCACCGGCATGCGCGGATGGATGTCCCGGATCCGCTCGTTCGCCGTGGTGGTGATGATCGTGTAGGTCAGGATCGTTTCGCCGTCCGGCGCGCGCCAGCTCTCCCAGAGCCCGGCGAAGGCGAACAGCTTGAAATCGCGAATCCCGATCCGCCACGGCTGCTTGCCGTCAGGGGTCTTTTCCCATTCGTAGAAGGCGTCGGCCGGCACCAGGCATCGCCGCTGGCGGTAGGCGCTGCGGAAGGACGGCTTCTCGGCGACCGTCTCGGCCCGGGCGTTGATGGTATGGGCCGCGATCCCATCGTCCCGCGCCCAGGACGGGATCAGTCCCCAGCGCATGGTGACCAGTTCCGGCGTGCCGTTCTCGCCGCTCCGGATGACCGGTGCGGTCTGGGTCGGCGCGATGTTGTAGCGCGGGCCGACATTCGGCATTCCGGAAAAGCCGAAGAGCTGGCGCATGGCCTCGGTCGGGCTGGTCAGGCTGTAGCGTCCGCACATGGTCGGACGATAGCACGGATGCGTGGCCGCTGACGACGGCGCCGCGTGGCGTCCCGCAGCCCGGCCCGGCCGGCGCCGGGCGCTGTCCGGGCGCCGTTCGCGTCAGCGGCGGACTGCCGCGACGGTGAACGCGTTCACATGTATCGGAACGATATATATTGTTTTGGTCGCCAAGCTGGTTATCTCCAGGACATCAGGATTAACGAGCGTTAGCGCTTCCACTTTGAACCGTCCGTCGTTCGATTTGTCGCGTCGAAGCGAACGCTCCCGTGGGCCGAAGCGGCCCTCGCAAGATAAGGAATGTGAACGATGTTTCGCGAAGTGGCTTCGGCCTGGCTTCTGGCGCTGTTCTTTGTCGCCATTCTTGGAATCAGTTCGCTCGGCGTGCTGACGGAAGAGAACAAGAGCCGCCTGACGATGCAGGACCCTGCCCGCGACGACGGCCGGGTCGTGATGCAGATCGATCCCGTGGTGCCGTCGCTGGTCGTCCCGTCCGGCAGCGAATGGCGCGGTCAGCCGATCTCGGCGAGCCCGGGGAAAAGCTCGATCATCCAGTAGGCGAGCACCTGGAACTGGTTGAAGAAGATCAGGAGGCCGGTGGCGACGAGCATGCCGCCGGCCGCCAGTTCGACCTTGTGCATGTGGCGGCGGAAGCGGGCCGCGAAACGCATGAAGGGGTTGATCGCCAGCGCGGCGAGCAGGAACGGGATGCCGAGGCCGAGCGAGTAGACGGTCAGCAGCGAGACCCCGTAGCCGAGCCGGTCGCTTGACGCGGCGATCGTCAGGATGGTCGCCAGGATCGGGCCGATGCAGGGCGTCCAGCCGAAGCCGAAGGCGAGCCCGGCGACATAGGCGCCGACCGGGCCGGCCGGCCGCTTGCCGCCCTGGAAGCGCGCTTCCCTGTTGAGCAGCGGGATCCGGAAGAGGCCCATGAAATGCAGGCCGAAGATCACGATCAGCGCACCGGCGATCTTCGAGATCACGTCGAGATGCTGGTAGAGCAGCCGGCTGACCGCCGAGGCGGAGGCGCCGAGCAGGACGAACACGGTCGAGAAGCCGATCACGAAGACCAGCGACATCGCCACCACCCGCCAGTCGATCCGCGGCCGGTCCTCTCTCTCGCCGACCATTTCCTCCAGCGAGGTCCCGGCGACGAAGCAGAGATAGGCCGGCACCAGCGGCAGAACGCAGGGGCTGAGAAAACTGACCAGCCCGCCAACGGCGGCGACGGTGTAGGTAATTTCGACGGCCATGGAACCCTGAACCCGTGCTTGGCGGAAACTGTCGCCTGATGACCTATCCCCTGACACAACCGGCGACCAGTAACAACTGCGTCAATTCCGCGCTATACCCGTCATCAATATAGTGTGTTCGGACAGTACGGGGATGCGGCAGCGACATGAAGGGGATGATCTGCGAACGCCTGGACGGGCCCCGGGCGCTTCGCCTCGCGGACTGGCCGGCGGTGCCGCCCGGGCCGGGCGAGGTCCGGGTCGCACTGCAGGCCGCCGGCGTCAATTATCCGGACCTCCTGATGACCCGTGGCGGCTACCAGCACAAGCCGGCCCTGCCCTTCGCGCCGGGCATGGAAGGGGCGGGCGTCGTGGCCGAGATCGGTCCCGGCGTCGAGGGTTTCGCGGTCGGCCAGCCGGTCGCGGTGACGGCGCGCAGCGGCACCTTTGCCGATACCATCACCGTGCCGGCCGACGCATTGCTGGCACTCGCGCCCGGGACCGACCCGGCTGTCGCCGCGGCGCTGCCGGTGGCGATCAAGACGGCGCATGTCTCGCTCGTCCGGCGCGCGCGGCTGCGCGCGGGCGAATGGCTGCTGGTACACGGCGCGGCGGGCGGGGTCGGCGCCGCGACCGTGGTTCTCGGCAAGCGCCTGGGGGCCCGGGTCATCGCCGCCGGCTCGACCGCCGCGAAACGCGACTTCCTGCGCGAACTCGGCGCCGACCGGGTGATCGATGCCGAGCCCGGCTTCGCCGCCCGGGTCAACGAAATTACCGACGGGCAGGGTGCGGACGTGGTGTTCGACCCGGTCGGCGGCGCGGTGTTCGAGGAAAGCGTGCAGTGCCTGGCGCAGCGCGGCCGGCTGCTGATCGTCGGTTTCGCGGGCGGCACCTTCGGCGTGCCGGACCTGCAGAGGCTGCAACGCGGGGAGGGGCAATTGATCGGTGTGAGGGCCGGCGAGATCGGCCGCCGCGACCCGGCGGTCGGTGCCGCGAGCCGGGCGGCGATGCGCGAACTGCTGGTCGCGCCGGAGTTTGCCCCGATCGTCCGGGAAAGCCTGCCGCTCGACGACGCTGCGATGGCGCTGGAACGGCTCGACGGACGCCGGGCGATCGGCAAGATCGTGCTCCGGACCGCTTGAGCGGATCGCTCGACATTGCCGGCCGCCGCGTGCGTTGACGGGCAGCCTGGGCATAGAAAAAGCGCCGGGGGCGAACCGCGGCGCTTCTTCCGTTCGGCGGTGGCCAGTTCGGTCAGGCGACCTGGGCCAGTCCGTCCTTCTCTTCCTTTCCGAGGTAGATGTCGGAAAGCAGTTCGAGAACCTCGACGACCGACTCGCTGTTCAGCGAATAATAGATCGTCTGGGCTTCGCGCCGGGTCTTCACCAGGTCCTCGCGGCGAAGCCGGGCGAGATGCTGGGACAGGGCCGACTGGCTGAGCCCGACAATGCGTTCCAGCTCCCCGACGGAGCGCTCGCAATCGACGAGATTGCAGAGCACCATGAGCCGGTGCTTGTTGCTCATTGCCTTGAGGAAGCGGCTCGCGTCCTGAGCCTTGTCTTGCAACGATTGAATGGACATTGGCGCCTCATACGAGAAATCTACGACTGATAACGACGCATTTTGATAAGCTGATATAGCCTTTCGTGAACAACATGCAAGCGAAAATCCTCGATATTATTGCAACAAAGTGTAACCGGCGGAAAGAAACAGGGTTAGAGATCAAAGCCCTGACAGGGAGTGATGAAAAACACGAAAGATCATGCCTCGTCGTCTCTGAGTTATTGAAATAATCGTTCGGGACACTGCGTCATTTTGCCTCGGTCTGTTCACGAACCGGTGAATGACGACTTTCACCTTTCGGAATAGGCCGCGCGGCGTCTCTGTGCCGGGAAGCCTCGGTTCCGCTACGTCAGGTGGCGCGGCACATGTCCCGGGAGGCACTCTGGCTATTCGTCGGGCGGCCCGTCTATAGTGCGCGCGCTCAATCTTGACGTCCGACGCAAGAATGGATCGCCATATGCTCATCGCCCAGATTTCCGACCTGCATGTCCTCGAGCCCGGCGAACTGCAGTTCGGCCAGTTCGATACGAACGCGGCCCTGGGCCGCGCGGTCGACACGATCCGCGCCCTTAACCCGCGCCCGGACATCGTGCTGGCGACCGGCGACCTGACCGACCACGGGACGATTTCCGAATACGAG
Organism: Oceanibacterium hippocampi; assembly: GCF_900172325.1. Classification (GTDB taxonomy): domain Bacteria; phylum Pseudomonadota; class Alphaproteobacteria; order Sneathiellales; family Sneathiellaceae; genus Oceanibacterium; species Oceanibacterium hippocampi. The sequence continues at coordinate 1,754,952 of NZ_FWFR01000001.1, forward strand.
ATGCTGGCCGAGATCCTGACGCCGCTGACGATGCCGTTCTATCTGCTGCCGGGCAATCACGACCTGGCGCCGTTCATCAAGTCGGCCTTCCCCGACCATGACTATCTGCCCGACCGGGGGCGACTGAATTACGTGATCGACGACCACCCGGTCCGGCTGGTCGGCCTCGACACCGCGGTGCCGGGCGAGATCGGCGGCAGCCTGGGCGAGGAGGGGCTCGCCTTTCTCGACGGGACGCTGGCCGCCGCGCCCGACCGGCCGACCGTCGTCTTCATGCATCACCCGCCCTTCCTGACCGGCATCGCTGGCATGGACCGCTACAACTGCGCCGACGGCGATGCGATGGCGGCCATCGTCGCCCGCAACCCGCAGGTCGAGCGCGTGCTCTGCGGCCATTGCCACCGTCCGATCCAGACCCGCTGGGCGGGAACCCTGGCCTCGGTCTGCCCGAGCGTCGCGCCGCCGATCGAATTCAACCTGGTTCCCGACAGCGGCGTGCGCCTGACCTTCGAGCCGGCGGCGATCCAGCTTCATCTTTGGCGGCCGGAAATCGGCGTCGTCAGCCACATGGTCTATGCCGAGGATTTCGGTGAGCCGCTGATGGTCCTGCCGCCGTCGAACGGCGAAGCTTGACCGCACGCCGTGCTGCGCAAGAGTGTCAGGATACTTGACAAATCGCGCATTTTCGGGAATTTCCTCGTTGAATCAAGAGATTGGTGGGATTCGCGGAGGCATTCCGGCCGGATGATTACCGGAAATTCTGACAACACTCCGGCGTCTGATCTATCGGGAATTCTGTAAGCGATTGAAATTATTCAGAAAATGAAAAATGGCACGCGGTTTGCGTGTGTGACTACCGAAATTAGCTTTATTGGTGTAAACCGGCCGAATGAACGTGCCGGAACCCAGTGAGTGACAGGAGAATAAATAATGTTTCGTCTCTCGTTCCTTTCGCTTTCCGCCGCCGTCGTGATGGTTGCCTCGGCCGCGGGATTCAGCGCTGCCGAGGCATCGCCGGTGCTGTTCTGCAAGGACGGCCCGGGCATCGATCTGGCGGCGACCGGGTGCATTTCCGGCACCTCCCGGCATTACCCGAACGGCGGCGACGGCATCTACAGCAATGCCGGCGGCGGCGATGACGAGGCTGCGGTCGAGGCGGCGATCCTCGCGGCGACCGGCAGCGCGGTCGATCTCAGCCTCTATGGCAAGAGCGACTCGAATGCGGCCCTGTTCTCGTTCACGCCGCTTGGCGGCGGTTTGCTGACCGGGTCACAGTCGGGCGGCTGGTCGGTGCTCGACGGGACGCTGATCGCCTACATCACGATCAAGGCGGCGAATTCCTTCGCGCTGTACGAGATCGACCCGATGTCCGCGACCGGCTCCTACACGACCGCCGGCATCCTGAACAACGGCGGCCAGCAGCCGTCGGTCTCGCATATCAGCTTCTGGCTTGCCAGCGGCGGCGATACGCAGATCCCGGAGCCCGCGGCCCTGCTGATCTTCGGCGCGGCGCTGGCCGGTCTCGGCCTGGCGCGTCGCAAGGCCTGATGCGGCGAGGAGCGCCGGAACCCGGCGCTCCAACCCGACGATCGACGGAACAATGAGGATAAGGCGGCCCGCCGGGGCCGCCTTTTCTTTTTGCGTCATCGCAGAGTGGGGTGGGGGATGATGGTGCCGGCAGCAGGACTTGAACCCGCAACCTACCGCTTACAAGGCGGTTGCTCTACCAGTTGAGCTATGCCGGCACCGGGCGCCGCGGGCGACGCGCCGCCAAACTAGTCGCGCCGGCCGCCGCGGACAAGTCTCAAGCGTCGCGTCGTTCAGTCCCGCCGGACCCGGGTCAGCTCGTAGAGCGCGACCGCGGCGGCGTTGGAAACGTTCAGGCTTTCCATGCCCGCCTCGATCGGCAGGCGGGCGAGGATGTCGCAATTCTCCCGGGTCAGCCGGCGCAGGCCCTTTTCCTCGGCGCCGAGCACCAGCGCCACCGGCTGGCGGTCGCGCGGCCGGGCCGCCGAAAGATCGTGGCTGGCCTCGCCGTCCAGGCCGATCCGCCAGTATCCGCAGTCGGCCAGCTTGTCGAGCGCGCGCGCGAGGTTGACCTCGCGCAGCAGTGGCACGATCTCGAGCGCGCCGGAGGCGGCCTTGGCGAGGCTGCCGAGCGGCGGAGGCGCGTTGCGGTCGGTCATGATCACGGCGAGCGCGCCGAAGGCGGCGGCGGAGCGCAGGATCGCGCCGACATTCTGCGGGTCGAGCACCTGGTCGAGGACGAGCGCGACGGCGCCGTCGCGGCGGGCGCAGACCTGTTCCAGCGATGGCCAGTCGAGCGGCTCGGCATCGAGCGCGATGCCCTGGTGCACGGCGCCGGGGCCGAGTTCGCGGTCGAGCCGTTCGCGTTCGACGATCGTCGGTGCCTCGAGCCCGGCGGGGAGCGCCGCGCCGTCGGCCTCGAGCCGCCGCCAGGCCTCGCGCGTGACCAGCAGGCGCCGGCAGCGCCGGGCCGGGTTCGCGAGCGCCGCGGCGACCGCGTGCGGCCCGTAGAGCCAGGGACGATCGGCGAACTTCCTGTGTTTTCCGCGGCGCTCGTCCGGTTTCGCCTTGCGGCCCCCTTCGCTGCCCGGATTACCGTCGTCGACGCGACCTTCGCCGGCCTTGCCGCGCCGGGAATCGCCGTGGCCGCCGGGGCGGGGCGACGGGCGCGGGGCGCCGGACCTGTCGCCGGCGCTGCCGCCCGACCTGTTGCCACCGGTGGTGGCGCCGCGACCGGAGCCGGCCTGCCTGTTGCGTGATGTCATGCCGCGGCTTATATTGATATGGTTCAAGGAGAACAAGCTTGTTCGGGCGGCCCTTTCGAAAGGGCCGAACGGGCGGCCTCGTTCGCCCTTTTTGCGGTTGACAATCGACGTTAAACGTCGATATTGCCGCACACCTTCGGGCCGTGGCGAAAACCGTCAGGAGGGGTGCCAGAGCGGTTAAATGGGACGGGCTGTAAACCCGTTGGCTTAGCCTACGTTGGTTCGAATCCAACCCCCTCCACCATCGCCACCGGTTTCGGGTCGGCGGTGACTGGCCGGATCGCCAGGGTCCGGAATGCCGGGGGGCGGTTCGCATCGGCGACAGTGAAGCCTGATACAGGGCGGGCGTAGCTCAATGGTAGAGCAACAGCCTTCCAAGCTGATGACGGGGGTTCGATTCCCCTCGCCCGCTCCACGATCCCCGCGCGGACGGGGCGGTCGGGGAGTTTCCTTCGGAGCCCTAATTCCGCAGGATTTGGACTATTCGCCGACGGCCGATCGTTACGGTCGTCATTCGGTTGGATTGGAAGTTGGTTCGGACGGTTCAGGAACGCTGATAACATGGCAAAAGCGAAGTTTGCGCGCACGAAGCCGCACTGCAACATCGGGACGATCGGTCACGTTGACCATGGCAAGACGTCGCTGACGGCCGCGATCACGAAGGTGATGGCGGAGACCGGCGGCGCGACGTTCACGGCCTATGATCAGATCGACAAGGCGCCGGAAGAGAAGGCGCGCGGGATCACGATCTCGACCTCTCACGTTGAGTATGAGACGGCGAATCGTCATTACGCCCATGTCGATTGCCCGGGCCACGCCGACTATGTGAAGAACATGATCACCGGCGCGGCGCAGATGGACGGCGCGATCCTTGTGGTGTCGGCGGCGGACGGCCCGATGCCGCAGACCCGCGAGCATATCCTCCTGGCCCGCCAGGTCGGCGTTCCGGCGATCGTGGTGTACCTGAACAAGGTCGACCAGGTCGATGACGAGGAGCTGCTGGAACTGGTCGAGCTCGAGGTTCGCGAGCTTCTGTCGTCCTATGACTTCCCGGGCGACGACATCCCGGTGATCAAGGGTTCGGCGCTGGTGGCGCTGGAGGACGGCGACCCGAAGATGGGCGCGCAGTCGGTCATCGAGCTGATGAAGGCGGTCGACGAGTTCATCCCGCAGCCGGAGCGTCCGAAGGACCAGCCGTTCCTGATGCCGATCGAGGACGTGTTCTCGATCTCGGGTCGCGGCACGGTGGTGACCGGTCGTGTCGAGCGCGGCATCGTGAAGGTCGGCGACGAGGTCGAGATCATCGGCATCCGTCCGACGACGAAGACGATCTGCACCGGCGTGGAGATGTTCCGCAAGCTGCTCGACCAGGGCGAGGCGGGCGACAACGTGGGCGTCCTTCTGCGCGGCACGAAGCGCGACGACGTGGAGCGCGGCCAGGTCCTGGCCAAGCCGGGTTCGATCACGCCGCACACGAAGTTCAAGGCCGAGGCCTACATCCTGAACAAGGACGAGGGTGGCCGTCACACGCCGTTCTTCACCAACTACCGTCCGCAGTTCTACTTCCGCACGACCGACGTGACGGGCGTGGTGTCGCTGCCGGAGGGGATCGAGATGGTGATGCCGGGTGACAACGTGTCGATGGATGTCGAGCTGATCGCGCCGATCGCCATGGACGAGGGCCTGCGCTTCGCGATCCGCGAAGGCGGCCGCACCGTCGGCGCCGGCGTCGTCGCCAAGATCATCGAGTAAACGGTTTGCGGGGCGGGCCGGCGGCTTGCCGTCGGCCCCTCGCGACGAGGAAGGACAAGGCGAATACGGTCGCGTCGGCCGGTTGGCCGGAAGCGGCAAAGGCCAGAAGCGGGAACCGGGCATTCCGGGACCGTTCGGTGCCCCTAGGAGTGTAGCTCAACTGGTAGAGCACCGGTCTCCAAAACCGGGGGTTGGGGGTTCGAGCCCCTCCACTCCTGCCAGGGCGGCGGGGCCGACAAGAGAACGTGGTGACAGGACGCCAGGGCCGAACGTTTGGTGCGAACCGGACGACGCGGACTGGCGTGATGGCCGTTTCGGACTAAGGACAGATTGACAGCGATGGCTAAGGTTTCCCCAGGCGAGTTCATCAGGCAGGTCCGTCAGGAAACCTCCAAGGTGACATGGCCGACCCGCAAGGAGACGCTCGTGACCACCGGGATGGTGTTCGCGATGGTTTTCGCATCGGCGATCTTCTTCTTCCTGGTTGACCTGGTTCTCAGCGAGGCAATCAAGCTTATTCTTCAGGTCGGGGGCTGAGACGATGGCCGCACGCTGGTATATCGTTCACGTCTACTCCGGCTTCGAGAAGAAGGTGGCGCAGTCGATCCGCGAACAGTCGGTGTCGAAGGGCATGGCGTCGCTGTTCGAGGAGGTCCTGGTCCCGGTCGAGGAAGTCGTCGAGATGCGCCGCGGCCAGAAGGTCAATGCCGAGCGCAAGTTCTTCCCGGGCTACGTGATGGTCAAGATGGACCTGACCGACGAGAGCTATCACCTGGTCAAGAACACGGCGAAGGTGACCGGCTTCCTTGGAACCGGCAACAAGCCGATGGCGATTTCCGAGAAGGAAGCCGCCCAGGTCGTGCGCCAGGTGCAGGAGGGCATCGAGCGCCCGAAGCCGTCCGTCACCTTCGAGGTCGGCGAGCAGGTCCGGGTCAGCGACGGTCCCTTCACCTCCTTCAACGGTTACGTCGAGGAGGTCGACGAGGAACGGGCGCGGCTCAAGGTCTCGGTGTCGATCTTCGGCCGGGCGACCCCGGTCGAACTGGAATATTCGCAGGTCGAGAAGACCTGAGAGACTGAATACGCCGCCGGTGGCGGTGTCGCGCGTGGGAGGCTCGCCATGGCCGCACCACGCATTCTTCGACAGGGCCGGATGATCCGGCGGGCAAGAGGAAGCAGGAATGGCAAAGAAGATTTCCGGCTATATCAAGCTGCAAGTGCCGGCAGGCAAGGCGAACCCGTCGCCGCCGATCGGCCCGGCGCTCGGCCAGAACGGCGTCAACATCATGGAGTTCTGCAAGGCGTTCAACGCCCAGACGCAGAACATGGAGCCCGGCATCCCGCTGCCGACGGTGATCACCGTCTACGGCGACCGCTCGTTCTCGTTCGTCACCAAGACCCCGCCGGCGACCTACTTCCTGAAGAAGGCGGCGAACCTGCCCAAGGGCGGGGCGACGCCGGGTCGCGCGGAAGCCGGTTCGGTCACGATCGACCAGGTGCGCGAGATCGCCGAGGCGAAGATGGCCGATCTGAACGCGTTCGACATCGACGCGGCGATCGAGATCATCAAGGGCTCGGCCCGTTCCATGGGCCTGAAGGTGGTGGGTTAAGATCATGGCAAAGCTAGCGAAGCGCATTAAGGCCAACCGCGACCTGGTCGACCCCGACAAGCATTACGGGCTCGACGAGGCGATCAAGCTGGTCAAGCAGGCAGCCCCCGCCCGGTTCGACGAGACCGTCGAGCTGGCGCTGAATCTCGGTGTCGATCCGCGCCACGCCGACCAGATGGTGCGCGGTGTGATCCGCCTGCCGAAGGGCACGGGCAAGTCGGTTCGCGTCGCCGTGTTTGCCCGTGGCGACAAGGCGGCCGAGGCCGAGGCGGCCGGTGCCGACCTGGTCGGCGCCGAGGATCTGGCGGAGAAGGTGCAGAACGGCGAGATCGATTTCGACCGCTGCATCGCGACCCCGGACATGATGGCCGTCGTCGGCCGGCTCGGCAAGGTGCTCGGCCCGCGCGGCCTGATGCCGAACCCGAAGCTCGGCACGGTGACCCCGAACGTCAAGCAGGCGATCGAGGATGCCAAGGGCGGCCAGATCGAGTTCCGCGTCGAGAAGGCCGGCATCATCCATGCCGGCGTCGGCAAGGTCAGCTTCAGCGAGGCCGACCTGACGGAGAACGTCCGCGCCTTCGTGGACGCGGTCGTCCGGGCCCGCCCGAGCGGCGCCAAGGGTACCTATCTGAACAAGGTCGCCATCTCCTCGACGATGGGACCGGGAATCAGGATCGCGGTCGCCAGCCTTTCGGCCGGCTGATCGTCAAGAGTTGCCGGTGCCGTTCGCGGCGCCGGTTGGAGGACCGGTTTCGGCCGGTCGTCCGTCCTGTCCGAGACTGCAGGTGCCGCCGGTGCAGGCCGGTGGCTTAATGGGGGCTTCGGCCGCTGCCTGGATAGACGGGGTCACAAGGATATTCTGTCGGGTCCGCCGACAGGGTTCCGCATTGGGCCCGTGGACAGGTTTCGCCGGTCCGGATTCGTCCGGGCCATTGTCAACGGGCTGCAAGGGGCTTCCCGCCCCGAGCGGACCAAGTGTGGAGACGAGCAGTGAACCGAGATCAGAAAGCGGATTGGGTCCGTTCGCTGAACGCGGTCTTCGAGCAGACTGCCGCCGTCGTGGTTACCCACTACAGCGGCATGACCGTGGCGGAGGTCAATGACCTCCGGCGCGAAATGCGGAAGGCCGGCGCCCAGTTCAAAGTTACCAAGAATCGGCTCACCCGGCTCGCTCTCGACGGCACGCCCTATCAAGGCATGGAAGATCTCTTCAAGGGTCCGACCGCGATCGCCTATTCGGACGATCCCGTGTCGGCCTCCAAGGTGGCGGTCGCCTATGCCAAGAAGAACGAAAGGCTCGTCATTCTCGGCGGTGCCATGGGGGCAACGAAGCTCGACGCCGAAGGCGTCAAGCAGCTTGCCACCATGCCCTCGCTGGACGAGCTCCGCGGCAAGATTGTCGGCCTCCTGCAGGCGCCGGCGACCAAGCTCGCCGGTGTCATCCAGGCGCCGGCCAGCCAGCTTGCCCGGGTTATCGACGCGCGTGCCAAACAGAGCGAGGCGGCCTGAAGCCGTCCTCGTCAACGACCTACCGATTTAGGAGACCTGAAAAATGGCGGATCTGGAAAAAATTGCAGAGGATCTTTCCTCTCTGACGGTTCTCGAGGCGGCCGAGCTGGCCAAGATCCTCGAGGAGAAGTGGGGCGTTTCCGCAGCGGCGCCGGTCGCCGTGGCGGCGGCGCCGGGCGCGGCCGCCGGTGGCGAAGCCGCGGCTGCCGAGGAGCAGACGGAATTCAACGTCATCCTCGCCTCCGTTGGTGACAAGAAGATCAACGTGATCAAGGAAGTCCGGGCGATCACCGGGCTTGGCCTCAAGGAGGCCAAGGATCTCGTCGAGGCCGCGCCGAAGGAAGTCAAGGAAGGCGTGAGCAAGGACGAGGCCGCCAAGATCAAGGCGCAACTGGAAGAAGCTGGCGCGACCGTCGAAGTGAAGTAGTGACGGCCTGTGCGGGACTTCAATCCAGTCTCGAATGGTATCCGGGGAGAGCGGTTTCGGCCGCTTTCCCCGATGCTGCCTTGCGATGGGGCTCCATCGCGACGTTCGCCGGGACGCAATCCGGGGTCGCGCCACGACCTTAAGCGCGGGCAAGAGATTTTCGGGCGCCGGGGCTTGTTCCCGGGCGCTCGCGACGGCGTTAACTTGTCGGGGGTTCCGCTGCGCATCGGCGCGCGGGACCACGCCGTACCGACTGTAGGACGGGGATGATCAAGATGCCGCTTTCCTTTACGGGACGTAAGCGCGTTCGCAGGGACTTTGGTCGCATTCCGGAAGTGGCCTCGATGCCCAATCTCATCGAGGTGCAGAAGAATTCTTACGACGCCTTCCTGGAAATGGACATACCGCCGGAACAGCGTTCCGACGACGGCCTGCAGGGCGTGTTCAAGTCGGTCTTCCCGATCGGCGACTTTGCCGGCACGGCGAGTCTCGAGTATGTGAAGTACGATTTCGACCCGCCGAAATACGACGTCGAGGAATGCCAGCAGCGCGGCATGACCTTCGCCGCCGCGCTGAAGGTCACGCTGCGTCTGATCGTCTTCGAGGTCGACCCCGACACCCAGGCGAAGTCCGTTCTCGATATCAAGGAACAGAGCGTCTACATGGGCGACATGCCGCTCATGACGGACAAGGGCACGTTCATCGTCAACGGCACCGAGCGCGTCATCGTCTCGCAGATGCATCGCAGCCCGGGCGTCTTCTTCGACCACGACAAGGGCAAGACCCATTCGAGCGGCAAGCTTCTCTATGCCGCGCGGATCATTCCCTATCGCGGCTCCTGGCTCGATTTCGAGTTCGACGCCAAGGACATCGTGCATGTCCGCATCGACCGGCGCCGCAAGTTGCCGGTGACGGCGCTGCTCTACGCGCTCGGCATGACCCAGGAAGAGATTCTTTCCTACTTCTACAACCGGGTGCTCTATCGCCGCGACAAGCGCGGCTGGCGGACCGAGTTCAACGCCGAGCGGATGCGCGGCGTCCGGGTCGCCCGCGACCTGGTCGACGCCGACGCGATGACCGTCGTCGCCGAGGCCGGCACCAAGCTGAGCCCGCGCAAGGCCAAGAAGATGGTCGAGGACGGGCTCAAGGAACTGCTGGTCACGCCGGAGGATCTGGTCGGTCGCTATTCCGCCGAGGATCTCATCGACGAGAGCACCGGCGAGGTGCATATCGAGGCCGGCGAGGAACTGACGCTCGAATCGATCGAGCGGCTGGAGAAGCTCGGCGTCACCGAACTGGCGACGCTCGATATCGACCACATCAACATCGGCCCGTATATCCGCAACACGATGGCGGTCGACAAGGCGCAGAACCGTGACATGGCGCTGGTCGACATCTACCGCGTGATGCGTCCGGGCGAGCCGCCGACCGAGGAGACGGCGGAGGCGCTGTTCCGGGGCCTGTTCTTCGATTCCGAGCGCTACGACCTGTCCGCGGTCGGCCGGGTCAAGCTCAACATGCGGCTGGAACTGGAGGTCGAGGACACCGTACGCACGCTGCGCAAGGAGGACATCCTCGAGGTCATCCGGACCCTCGTGCAGCTCAAGGACGGCAAGGGCGAGATCGACGACATCGACCATCTCGGCAACCGCCGGGTACGTTCGGTCGGCGAGCTGATGGAGAACCAGTATCGCGTCGGGCTGCTGCGCATGGAGCGGGCGATCCGCGAGCGCATGAGCTCGGTCGAGATCGATACCGTGATGCCGCACGACCTGATCAACGCCAAGCCGGCGGCGGCGGCGGTACGCGAATTCTTCGGGTCCTCGCAGCTCAGCCAGTTCATGGACCAGACCAACCCGCTGTCCGAGATCACCCACAAGCGCCGCCTTTCGGCGCTTGGCCCGGGCGGCCTGACGCGGGAACGGGCCGGGTTCGAGGTTCGCGACGTGCATCCGACCCATTACGGCCGGATCTGCCCGATCGAGACCCCGGAAGGCCCGAACATCGGCCTGATCAACTCGCTGGCGACCTATGCCCGGGTCAACAAGTACGGCTTCATCGAGAGCCCGTACCGGCGCATCAAGGACGGCCAGGTGTCCGGCGACATCGTCTATCTGTCGGCGATGGAGGAGGGGCGCTACACGATCGCCCAGGCCAATGCCGATCTCGACGAGGACGGACGCTTCGTCAACGATCTGGTCAGCTGCCGTCGCGGCGGCGAGTTCGTGATGGCGCAGAAGGAGACGATCAACTTCATCGACGTCTCGCCGAAGCAGCTCGTTTCGGTCGGCGCGGCGCTGATCCCGTTCCTCGAGAACGATGACGCCAACCGCGCGCTGATGGGCTCGAACATGCAGCGCCAGGCGGTGCCGCTGATCAAGGCCGAGGCGCCGTTCGTCGGCACCGGCATGGAATCGGTGGTGGCCCGCGATTCCGGCGTCACTACGGTGGCCCGGCGGGGCGGCATCGTCGACCAGGTCGACGCGACCCGCATCGTCATCCGGGCGACCGAGGAGAAGGACCTGTCGCGCTCCGGCGTCGACATCTACAACCTCCTCAAGTTCCAGCGCTCGAACCAGAACACCTGCATCAACCAGCGCCCGCTGGTGAAGGTGGGCGACATCGTGCAGGCCGGCGACATCGTCGCCGACGGCCCGTCGACGGAACTCGGCGAACTCGCCCTCGGCCGCAACGTGCTGGTCGCGTTCATGCCGTGGAACGGGTACAACTTCGAGGATTCGATCCTGATCTCCGAGCGCATCGTGCGCGATGACGTCTTCACCTCGATCCATATCGAGGAATTCGAGGTCATGGCCCGCGACACCAAGCTCGGGCCGGAGGAAATCACCCGCGACATCCCCAATGTCGGCGAGGAAGGTCTCAAGAATCTCGACGAGGCCGGCATCGTCTATATCGGGGCCGAGGTCCGTCCGAGCGACATCCTGGTCGGCAAGATCACGCCGAAGGGCGAAAGCCCGATGACGCCGGAGGAGAAGCTGCTCCGCGCGATCTTCGGCGAGAAGGCGTCCGACGTCCGCGATACCTCGCTGCGGCTGCCGCCGGGCGTCACCGGCACGGTCGTCGAGGTCAAGGTCTTCAACCGCCATGGCGTCGAGAAGGACGAGCGCGCGCTCGCCATCGAGCGCGACGAGATCCATCGTCTCGGCAAGGACCGCCAGGACGAGCAGATCATCCTCGAGCGCAACATCTACAGCCGGCTTCGCGACCTGCTGATCGGCTCCGACGCGGTTTCCGGTCCGAAGGGCTTCAAGACCAAGGTCAAGATCGAGGCCGAGGCGCTCGACGCGCTGAGCCGCGGCCAGTGGTGGCAGGTGGCGATCGCGGACGAGGCCAAGATGGCCGACATCGAGGCGCTTAAGAAGCAGTATGACGAGGCCATCGGCGCGCTCAATGCCCGCTTCGAGAACAAGGTCGAGAAGCTGCAGCGCGGTGACGAGCTGCCGCCGGGCGTGATGAAGATGGTCAAGGTCTTCGTCGCGGTGAAGCGCAAGCTGCAGCCGGGCGACAAGATGGCCGGCCGGCACGGCAACAAGGGCGTCATCTCCAAGATCGTGAAGATCGAGGACATGCCGTATCTCGACGACGGCACCCAGGTCGACATCGTGCTGAACCCGCTCGGCGTGCCCTCGCGCATGAATGTCGGGCAGATCCTGGAAACCCACCTGGGCTGGGCCAGTCACGGTCTCGGCCTGCAGATCGGCCAGGCGCTCGACGCCATGCGCTACGGCAACGCGACGCTCTCGGATCTTCGCGGCAAGCTTCGCGATGTCTACGGGGACGAGGAATACGACGGCAAGATCGCCGATCTGGACGATCGCGAGATCGTCGAGCTGGGCGAGAACCTGCGGCCCGGCATTCCCTTCGCGACCCCGGTCTTCGACGGGGCGAGCGAGGCCGACATCAACGCCATGCTGGAGCGCGCGGGGCTGCATACTTCGGGGCAGGTGACGCTGACCGACGGCCGCACGGGCGAGACCTTCGCCCGCCCGGTCACCGTCGGCTACATCTACATGCTGAAGCTGCACCATCTTGTCGACGACAAGATCCATGCCCGTTCGATCGGCCCGTACAGCCTGGTCACGCAGCAGCCGCTGGGTGGCAAGGCGCAGTTCGGCGGACAGCGCTTCGGCGAGATGGAGGTCTGGGCCTTGCAGGCCTATGGTGCCGCCTATACCTTGCAGGAAATGCTCACCGTCAAGTCGGACGACGTCGCCGGCCGTACCAAGGTCTACGAATCGATCGTCCGCGGGGACGATACATTCGAGGCAGGTATTCCCGAGAGCTTCAACGTTCTGGTCAAGGAAATGCGATCCTTGGGCCTCAATGTCGATCTGTCGTCGATTGAATATTGAGCGATCCGGCGCGGGCAGCGACTGCCCGCGCCGTCGTCGCGACGTTTCTTTTCTCGTGCTCCCGGCGGCAACTGACGCCGGGGGTGCCCGTATCGCGGGCAAGAACCTAAGGAGAGTCGGTGCATGAACGAGCTGATGAATCTGTTCGGCCAGCCGCCGGGCACGCAGGCGTTCGATCAGATCCGCATTTCTATCGCCTCGCCGGAGAAGATCCTTTCCTGGTCTTACGGTGAGATCAAGAAGCCGGAGACGATCAACTACCGCACCTTCAAGCCGGAGCGCGACGGCCTGTTCTGCGCCCGCATCTTCGGTCCGATCAAGGACTACGAATGCTTGTGCGGCAAGTACAAGCGGATGAAGTACCGCGGCATCACCTGCGAGAAGTGCGGCGTCGAGGTGACGCTGTCGAAGGTCCGGCGCGAGCGCATGGCGCATATCGAGCTGGCCTCGCCGGTCGCCCATATCTGGTTCCTGAAGTCGCTGCCGTCGCGCATCGGCCTGCTGCTCGACATGACGCTCAAGGATCTCGAGCGGATTCTCTATTTCGAGAATTACGTGGTGATCGAGCCGGGTCTGTCGCCGCTCAAGCAGTTCGAGCTGCTGAGCGAGGAGCAGTATGTCGCCGCCCAGGAGGAATACGGCGTCGACGCCTTCACCGCCGGTATCGGGGCGGAGGCGATCCGCGACATCCTGACGGCGCTCGACCTCGAGGAAGAGAAGAAGAAGATCCGCGAGGAGCTTCTCGTCACGACTTCCGAAGCGAAGCCGAAGAAACTCGTCAAACGGCTCAAGCTGATCGAGTCCTTCGTCGAGTCCGGCAATCGCCCGGAATGGATGATCCTGACGGTCATCCCGGTGATTCCGCCGGAACTGCGGCCGCTGGTGCCGCTCGACGGCGGCCGCTTCGCGACCTCGGACCTGAACGATCTCTATCGCCGGGTGATCAACCGGAACAACCGCCTGAAGCGGCTGATCGAGCTCCGCGCGCCCGACATCATCGTGCGCAACGAGAAGCGGATGCTGCAGGAGGCCGTTGACGCGCTGTTCGACAATGGCCGTCGCGGCCGGGTCATCACCGGCGCCAACAAGCGGCCGCTCAAGTCGCTGTCCGACATGCTCAAGGGCAAGCAGGGCCGCTTCCGCCAGAACCTGCTCGGCAAGCGCGTCGACTATTCCGGCCGTTCGGTGATCGTCGTCGGTCCGGAACTCAAGCTGCACCAGTGCGGGCTGCCGAAGAAGATGGCGCTGGAACTGTTCAAGCCGTTCATCTATTCCAAGCTCGAACTGAAGGGCATGGCCGCCACCGTCAAGATGGCGAAGAAGATGGTCGAGAAGGAGCGGCCCGAGGTCTGGGACATCCTCGAGGAGGTGATCCGCGAGCATCCGGTACTGCTCAACCGGGCGCCGACGCTCCATCGTCTCGGCATCCAGGCGTTCGAGCCGGTGCTGATCGAGGGCAAGGCGATCCAGCTTCACCCGCTGGTCTGCACGGCCTTCAACGCCGACTTCGACGGTGACCAGATGGCGGTCCACGTGCCGCTCTCGCTGGAAGCCCAGCTCGAGGCCCGCGTGCTCATGATGTCGACCAACAACATCCTGAGCCCGGCGCACGGCAAGCCGATCATCGTGCCGAGCCAGGACATCGTCCTCGGTCTCTATTACGTCACCATGCTGCGCGAGAACGAGCCGGGCGAGGGCATGACCTTCGCCAACATCGCCGAGATCGAGCAGGCGCTCGACGCCGGCGCGGTCACGCTGCATGCCAAGGTCACGTCGCGCATGACGCGGATCCGGCCGGACGGCGAGTCCGAGATCGTCCGCGTCGAATCGACCCCGGGCCGCCTGCTGCTCGGCGAGATCCTGCCGAAGCATCCGAAGATCGACTTCTCGCTGGTCAACCGGCTGCTGACCAAGAAGGAGATCACGACGGCGATCGACGAGGTCTACCGCTACTGCGGGCAGAAGGAGACGGTCATCTTCGCTGACCGGATCATGGCGCTCGGCTTCGGCCAGGCCTGCCGGGCAGGCATCTCGTTCGGCAAGGACGACATGATCATCCCGGATACCAAGGAAGGGCTGGTCAACGAGACCCGCGAGCTGGTCGCCGAATACGAGCAGCAGTGGATGCAGGGCCTCATCACCCAGGGCGAAAAGTACAACAAGGTCGTCGACGCCTGGTCGCAGTGCACCGACAAGGTCGCCGACGAGATGATGGGGCGGATTTCCGCGACCCAGTACGACCCGGAGACCAATCGCCAGCTCGAGATCAACTCGATCTACATGATGGCCCACTCCGGTGCCCGTGGCTCGCCAGCCCAGATGAAGCAGCTTGCCGGCATGCGCGGCCTGATGGCCAAGCCGTCCGGTGAGATCATCGAGACGCCGATCATCTCGAACTTCAAGGAAGGCCTCTCGGTGCTCGAGTACTTCAACTCGACGCACGGCGCCCGGAAGGGCCTGGCCGACACCGCGCTCAAGACGGCGAACTCGGGTTACCTGACCCGCCGCCTCGTCGACGTCGCCCAGGATTGCGTCGTCATCGAGGAGGATTGCGGGACCGAGAACGGGCTCACCGTGCGTGAGGTCGTCGAGGGCAGCGAGGTCATCGCCTCGCTCGGCGAGCGTGTGCTCGGCCGCTATTCGGCGGTCGACGTCAAGCACCCGCTGACCAGCGAGGTCATCGTCCCCGGCGGGACCATGATCCAGGAGCTCGAGGTCGCGGCCATCGAGACGGCCGGCGTCGAGGCCGTGCTGGTGCGGTCGGCGCTGACCTGCGACAGCGTTCGCGGGATCTGCGGCAAGTGCTACGGCCGCGACCTGGCCCGCGGCACCAAGGTCAACATGGGCGAGGCGGTCGGCGTCATCGCGGCGCAGTCGATCGGCGAGCCGGGCACCCAGCTCACCATGCGGACCTTCCATATCGGCGGAACCGCCCAGGTCGGCGAGCAGTCGTCGATCGAGGCCACCCATGACGGCACGGTCAAGATCGAGAACCGCAACGTGGTGACCGATTCCAAGGGCCGCCTCGTGGTGATGGGGCGCAATACCGAGATCCTCATCGTTGACGACAACAAGCGTGAACGCGGGCGCCACCGGGTGACCTACGGCACGCGCCTCGTGGTCGACGATGGCGACAAGGTCACGCGCGGCCAGAAGCTCGCCGAATGGGATCCGTTCACGACCCCGGTGATCACCGAGCGGGAAGGTTACGTCACCTACCGCGACCTGGTGGAAGGCGTGTCGATGCGCGAGCAGACCGACGAGGCGACCGGTATCGCCCGGAAGGTGGTCGTCGACTGGAAGCAGCAGCCGAAGGGCAGCGATCTCCGGCCGCGAATCACGCTCCGCGACGAATCCGGCGAGGTCATCACGCTGACCAGCGGCAACGAGGCCCGCTACCTGCTGGCCATCGATTCGATCCTTTCGGTCGAGGACAACCAGAAGGTCCATGCCGGCGACGTGCTCGCCCGCGTGCCGCGTGAAGGCTCGAAGACCCGCGACATCACCGGCGGTCTGCCGCGGGTGGCGGAACTCTTCGAAGCGCGTCGTCCGAAGGACCACGCGATCATCGCCGAGGCCGACGGCCGCGTCGAGTTCGGGCGCGACTACAAGGCCAAGCGCCGGATCATCATCCGTCCGGAGAACGAGGATCTCGAGCCGGTCGAGTATCTCATCGCCAAGGGCAAGCATCTCTCGGTCAACGAGGGCGACTTCGTCCGTCGGGGCGATTACCTGATCGACGGCAACCCGGCCCCGCACGACATCCTCAAGGTGATGGGCGTCGAGGCACTGGCCGCCTTCCTGGTCAACGAGATCCAGGAGGTCTACCGGCTCCAGGGCGTAAAAATCAACGACAAGCACATCGAGGTGATCTGTCGCCAGATGCTGCAGAAGGTCGAGGTCCTGGACGGCGGTCAGACCACGTTGCTGGCCGGCGAGCAGGTCGATCGGGAAGAGTTCGACGAGGTCAACGCCAAGGCCGCCGCCGAAGGCTATGCGGTGGCGACCGGGGCGCCTGTCCTGCTCGGCATCACCAAGGCCAGCCTGCAGACCGGCTCGTTCATCTCCGCCGCCTCCTTCCAGGAGACGACGCGGGTGCTGACCGAGGCGGCCGTGGCCGGCAAGGCGGATCGCCTGCAGGGTCTGAAGGAGAACGTGATCGTCGGGCGCCTGATCCCGGCCGGAACGGGCTCGCAGATCATGCGTCTGAAGGGCGAGGCGGCCGATCGCGATCGGATCATCGACGATGCGAACGAGGCGGAAGCGGCGAAGAGCGCGCCCGACCCGTTGCCCGTCGCCGAATAATACCCGGTCGGCCCGTCGTATCGGCGGGCCGGGCGGAGGAATCGGGGAAGGCGGCTGCGCGCGAGCGTGGCCGCCTTTTTCCGTTTCCGGGCGGAAAGGGGCACGGAAACCCTCCATCGTTGCCTGGCGACGGCTCCAGGGCCTCGTGTGCAGCGCAACATCCGCTCTCCGGCTGGCCCTTCGGGTTGCCGGAAATTGCTTGGAAACCGGGCCCTGGGGCGGCCTGGAGGGGCGCGGAAAAAGGCCCCCTTTTCCTCTTGACGGTCCCGGGGTGCGGTCATAGTATGCGCGCCTCGTAACGGCGCTGGCGGTAGACGTTCGTTCTAGACGCGGTGCCCTGAGACGTAAGGACAAATTGACACCTTAGGCCTTTCGAGTGGGCGCAAAGCACTCGACAGCGAGCAGGTTCGCCCATGCTCGCTGTCGTCGTATTTGTAGCTCCGACGGTCTTTGGATTGGACAGGACGCACGAATGCCGACGATCAACCAGCTGATCCGCAAGCCGCGTAAGAAGCCCGTGGCGCGTAACAAGGTGCCGGCCATGGAGGCCTGCCCGCAGAAGCGCGGTGTTTGCACGCGCGTCTACACGACCACCCCGAAGAAGCCGAACTCGGCGCTGCGTAAGGTTGCGCGTATCCGCCTGACCAACGGTTTCGAGGTGACGAGCTACATTCCCGGCGAAGGCCACAATCTGCAGGAGCACTCGGTGGTCCTGATCCGCGGCGGTCGCGTCAAGGATCTTCCCGGCGTGCGTTATCACATTATCCGCGGCGTTCTCGACACCCAGGGTGTCGGCGATCGTCGCCAGCGTCGTTCGAAATACGGCGCCAAGCGGCCGAAGTAAGGAGATAACGGTATGTCCCGCCGACACGCAGCTGAGAAGCGCGACGTCCTGCCCGACGCCAAGTTTCACGACATCATCGTGACCAAGTTCATGAACTCGCTGATGTACGCCGGCCGCAAGGCGACGGCGGAGACGATCGTCTATGGCGCGTTCGACCGCATCCAGGAGAAGACCGGGCAGACCCCGCTCGACGTCTTCCACGAGGCGCTGACCAATGTCACGCCCGACATCGAGGTGCGGTCCCGCCGGGTCGGCGGCGCCACCTACCAGGTGCCGGTCGAGGTGCGCACGGTGCGCGGTCAGGCCCTGGCGATTCGCTGGCTGATTTCCTGCGCCCGTTCGCGGTCCGAGCGGACCATGGTCGATCGTCTGAGCGGTGAGTTGCTCGATGCCGCAAACAAGCGCGGCGCGGCGGTCAAGAAGCGGGAAGACACGCACCGGATGGCTGAAGCCAACCGCGCCTTCTCGCATTACCGCTGGTAGGACGCAGGGCGGAAGGATTCAGGCAATGGCGCGCACGCACAACACCGATCATTATCGCAATATCGGCATCATGGCTCACATCGATGCCGGTAAGACGACGACGACCGAGCGCATCCTTTATTACACCGGCCGGTCCCACAAGATCGGCGAGGTCCATGACGGCGCCGCCACCATGGACTGGATGGAGCAGGAGCAGGAGCGGGGGATCACGATCACCTCGGCCGCGACGACCTGTTTCTGGAAGGACCACCGGATCAACATCATCGACACGCCCGGTCACGTGGACTTCACCATCGAGGTCGAGCGCAGCCTGCGCGTCCTTGACGGCGCGGTCGCCGTGTTCGACGCCGTTGCCGGTGTCGAGCCGCAGTCCGAGACCGTCTGGCGCCAGGCCGACAAGTATCGCGTCCCGCGGATGTGCTTCGTCAACAAGATGGACCGCGTTGGCGCCAACTTCTTCCGCTGCGTCGACATGTTCAGGACGCGTCTCGGCGCGAAGCCGCTCGTGCTGCAGCTGCCGATCGGCTCGGAAGCCGATCTCGAGGGTGTTGTCGACCTGGTGAAGAATCAGGAAATCGTCTGGAAGGGCGACGATCTGGGCGCCAGCTTCGTCTACCAGGACATCCGTCCGGAGCTTGCCGACCAGGCCGCCGAGTATCGCCTGCAGATGATCGAGACGGCGATCGAGCTCGACGACGCGGTGATGGAGGCCTACTTCGAGGGCGAGGAGCCCACCGAGGAGACGCTGAAGCGCTGCATTCGGCTCGGCACCATCAAGGGCAAGTTCGTTCCGGTCCTCTGCGGTTCGTCCTTCAAGAACAAGGGCGTTCAGCCGCTGCTCGACGCGGTCGTCGACTTCATGCCGGCGCCGCCCGATGTCGGCGGGACGCGCGGCATCGACGTCAAGACGGATGAGGAGATCGTCCGCCAGCCGACGGATGACGAGCCGCTCTCCGCGCTTGCCTTCAAGATCATGAACGACCCGTTCGTGGGTTCGCTGACCTTCGTGCGAATCTATTCCGGCGTGATGGAGGCCGGCACCCAGGTGCTCAATTCCGTCAAGGATCGTCGTGAGCGTGTCGGCCGCATGCTGCTCATGCACGCGAACAGCCGCGAGGACGTCAAGGAGGCCCGTGCGGGCGACATCGTCGCGCTGGCCGGCCTGAAGTCGACGACCACGGGCGATACGCTCTGCGCGCCGGACAAGCCGGTCATTCTCGAGCGCATGGAATTCCCCGAGCCGGTCATCGAGATCGCCGTCGAGCCGAAGACCAAGGCCGACCAGGAAAAGATGGGCATGGCGCTCGCGCGTCTGGCGCAGGAGGATCCGTCCTTCCGCGTGACCTCGGACGTCGAGAGCGGCCAGACCGTGATCAAGGGGATGGGTGAGCTTCACCTCGACATCATCGTCGATCGCATGCGCCGCGAGTTCAAGGTCGAGGCCAATGTCGGCGCGCCGCAGGTGGCCTATCGCGAGACGCTGACCCGCAAGGCCGACATCGATTACACGCACAAGAAGCAGACCGGCGGTTCGGGCCAGTTCGCCCGGGTCAAGCTGACGGTCGAGCCGGGCGAGCCGGGCATGGGCATCCTGTTCGAGAGCGCGATCGTCGGTGGCGCCGTGCCGAAGGAATACATTCCGGGCGTCGAGAAGGGCGTTCGCGATGTTGCCGAGAGCGGCGTGCTCGCGGGCTTCCCGCTGATCGATGCGAAGATCACCCTGACCGACGGCGCCTATCATGACGTCGACAGTTCGGTCATGGCCTTCGAGATCGCCGGCCGGGCGGCCTTCCGGGAACTGTGCCAGAAGGCCGGGCCCCGTCTGCTCGAGCCGATGATGCGGGTCGAGGTGGTGACGCCCGACGATTATATCGGCGACGTGATGGGCGACCTGAACAGCCGGCGCGGCCAGGTGCAGGGCACCGAGCAGCGCGGTGTCGCGCAGGTCGTCAATGCGATGGTGCCGCTCGCGAACATGTTCGGCTACGTCAACAACCTGCGGTCGATGACCCAGGGACGCGCCACATACACGATGTTCTTCGATCACTACGAGCAAGTGCCGCAGCACGTCTCTGAGGAAGTCTTGGCGAAGCTCGCTTAAGGCGGCTGGCGCTCAATAGAGAAATACGGAGCAGGACAAATGGCAAAAGCGAAGTTTGCGCGCACGAAGCCGCACTGCAACATCGGGACGATCGGTCACGTTGACCATGGCAAGACGTCGCTGACGGCCGCGATCACGAAGGTGATGGCGGAGACCGGCGGCGCGACGTTCACGGCCTATGACCAGATCGACAAGGCGCCGGAAGAGAAGGCGCGCGGGATCACGATCTCGACCTCTCACGTTGAGTATGAGACGGCGAATCGTCATTACGCCCATGTCGATTGCCCGGGCCACGCCGACTATGTGAAGAACATGATCACCGGCGCGGCGCAGATGGACGGCGCGATCCTTGTGGTGTCGGCGGCGGACGGCCCGATGCCGCAGACCCGCGAGCATATCCTCCTGGCCCGCCAGGTCGGCGTTCCGGCGATCGTGGTGTACCTGAACAAGGTCGACCAGGTCGATGACGAGGAACTGCTGGAACTGGTCGAGCTCGAGGTTCGCGAGCTTCTGTCGTCCTATGACTTCCCGGGCGACGACATCCCGGTGATCAAGGGTTCGGCGCTGGTGGCGCTGGAGGACGGCGACCCGAAGATGGGCGCGCAGTCGGTCATCGAGCTGATGAAGGCGGTCGACGAGTTCATCCCGCAGCCGGAGCGACCGAAGGACCAGCCGTTCCTGATGCCGATCGAGGACGTGTTCTCGATCTCGGGTCGCGGCACGGTGGTGACCGGTCGTGTCGAGCGCGGCATCGTGAAGGTCGGCGACGAGGTCGAGATCATCGGCATCCGTCCGACGACGAAGACGATCTGCACCGGCGTGGAGATGTTCCGCAAGCTGCTCGACCAGGGCGAGGCGGGCGACAACGTGGGCGTACTGCTGCGCGGCACGAAGCGCGACGACGTTGAGCGCGGCCAGGTGCTGGCGAAGCCGGGTTCGATCACGCCGCACACGAAGTTCAAGGCCGAGGCCTACATCCTGAACAAGGACGAGGGTGGCCGTCACACGCCGTTCTTCACCAACTACCGTCCGCAGTTCTACTTCCGCACGACCGACGTGACGGGCGTGGTGTCGCTGCCGGAAGGGATCGAGATGGTGATGCCGGGTGACAACGTGTCGATGGATGTCGAGCTGATCGCGCCGATCGCCATGGACGAGGGCCTGCGCTTCGCGATCCGCGAAGGCGGCCGCACCGTCGGCGCCGGCGTCGTCGCCAAGATCATCGAGTAGGGAAGCAAACGGGGTCCGCCCTTCGGCGGGCCCGTTCCGGAGTTACAGGTTATGGACAACCAAAACATCCGCATCCGGCTCAAGGCATACGATCATCGTGTCCTTGACCAGTCTGCGCGGGAGATCCTGAACACCGCGAAGCGCACGGGCGCTCAGGTGCGTGGGCCGATTCCGCTGCCGACGCGCATCGAGAAGTTCACTGTGCTCCGCGGCCCGCACATCGACAAGAAGTCACGTGAGCAGTTTGAAATCCGCACCCACAAGCGTCTGCTCGACATCGTCGAGCCGACCCCGCAGACGGTAGACGCGCTGATGAAGCTCGATCTTGCCGCCGGTGTGGATGTGGCGATCAAACTCCTGGGAGATTGATCATGCGTTGCGGTCTCATTGCACAGAAACGGGGCATGACGCGCGTCTTCGGTGAAGACGGGCAGCATATCCCGGTTACGGTCCTGCAGGTCGAGAACTGCCAGGTCGTCGCGCATCGCGTCGCCGACCGGCACGGCTACAATGCCATGCAGATCGGCGTCGGCACGGTCAAGGTGAAGAATCTGACCGCCGCGCAGCGCGGGCATTTCGCCGCGGCCAAGGTCGAGCCGAAGCGTCGGCTTGCCGAGTTCCGCGTCGCCGATGACGGTTTCGTCGATGTCGGCAGCGAGATCACGGTCGAGCATTTCGTGCCGGGACAACGGATCGACGTCGTCGGCACGAGCATCGGCAAGGGCTTCGCCGGTGCCATGAAGCGGCACAACTTCGGCGGTCTCCGTGCCTCGCACGGCGTTTCGATCTCGCACCGCAGCCACGGTTCGACCGGTCAGTGCCAGGACCCGGGCCGTGTCTTCAAGGGCAAGAAGATGGCGGGTCATCTCGGCGCGCGCCGGGTGACGATCCAGAATCTGGAAGTGGTCGGTACGGATCTTTCCCGCGGCCTGATCCTCGTCCGCGGCGCCGTTCCGGGCGCCGACGAGGGCTGGGTGCTGGTCTCCGATGCCGTCAAGCGTCCGGCGAAGATGGAGCTTCCCTATCCGGCCGCCATTCGCGCCGCCGCGAACGAGGCTCCGGCCGCCGCCGAGGCGACCGAGGCAGAAGCTGGCGCGGCCGGCGACGCCACCACCGGTGAGTCGGAGTAAGCATGATGCAGACAAACGTCATCACCCTTGAGAACAAGGCGGCGGGCACGCTCGACCTGGCGGACGAGATCTTCGGTCTCGATCCCCGGGCCGACATCCTGCACCGCATGGTGCAGTATCAGCTCGCCAAGCGACGCGCCGGCACGCACAAGGTCAAGAACGTCTCGGAGGTCGCCGGTTCCGGTGCCAAGCCTTTCCGCCAGAAGGGCACCGGCCGCGCCCGCCAGGGTCAGCGCCGCGCCCATATCCGCTACGGCGGCGCGACCATGCACGGCCCGACGCCGCGCTCGCACGCCATTGGTCTCAACAAGAAGGTCCGCAAGCTGGCGCTCAAGAACGCGCTGTCGGCCCGCCAGAAGGAAGGCAAGCTGATCGTTCTCGACAGCACCGACCTCGGCGATGCCAAGACGCGGAACCTTGCCGGCCGGTTCGCCGAACTCGGCTGGACCTCGGTGCTGATCATTGACGGCCAGGCGGTGAACGAGAATTTCGCCCAGGCCGCCCGCAACCTGCCGAGGGTCGACGTGCTGCCGCAGCAGGGTGCCAACGTGTACGACATCCTGCGCCATGAGACGCTGGTCCTCACCAAGGCCGCCGTCGAGGGACTGGAGGCCCGACTGAAATGAAGCCGGAATCGATTTACGACGTCATTCTGGGCCCGGTGATCACCGAAAAGGCGACACTCGGTTCCGAGCATAGCCAGGTTACCTTCCGGGTCGCTCTCGACGCCAGCAAGCCGCAGATCAAGAACGCCGTCGAGAAGCTCTTCGACGTCAAGGTCACCGGTGTCAACACGCTGCGCGTGAAGGGCAAGACCAAGCGCTTCCGCGGCCATCCGGGCCGTCGTTCCGACTGGAAGAAGGCCATGGTCACGCTCGCCGACGGGCAGAACATCGACGTTGCGACGGGGATCTGATCATGGCACTCAAGACATTCCGCCCGACGACGCCGTCCCAGCGCAACCTGGTGCTGGTCGACCGCTCGGGCCTCTTCAAGGGCAAGCCCGTCAAGTCGCTGACGGAAGGGCTGAGCAAGAACGGCGGCCGCAACAACACCGGGCGGATCACCGCGCGGCGTCTTGGCGGCGGCCACAAGCGGGCCTATCGCCTGGTCGACTTCCGGCGTCGGAAATGGGACGTCGTTGGCACCGTCGAGCGGCTTGAATACGATCCGAACCGGTCCGCCTTCATCGCGCTGGTGCGCTATGAGGACGACGAGCTCGCCTACATCCTGGCGCCGCAGCGCCTGAATGTCGGCGATACCGTGATCGCCGGCGACAAGGTCGACATCAAGCCGGGCAACGCGATGCCGCTGAAGAACATCCCGGTCGGCACCGTGATCCACAATGTCGAGCTCAAGGCCGGCAAGGGCGGCCAGATGGCCCGCGCCGCCGGCACCTATGTGCAGCTGATCGGCAAGGACTCCGGTTATGCCCAGCTTCGCCTCTCCTCGGGCGAGCAGCGGATGGTGCGTGGCGAGTGCATGGCGACGATTGGCGCCGTGTCGAACCCGGACCAGCAGAACGTGAAGATCGGCAAGGCGGGCCGCAATCGCTGGCTCGGCAAGCGGCCGTCGGTTCGCGGCGTGGCGATGAACCCGGTCGATCACCCGCATGGCGGCGGCGAGGGCCGCACCTCGGGCGGTCGTCATCCGGTGACGCCGTGGGGCAAGCCGACGAAGGGTGCCCGGACGCGTGGCAAGAAGCCCTCGGACAAGCTCATCATGCGTCGCCGGACGCAGAAGCGGAAATAGGTAAGGAGCGCGATCGTGGCTCGGTCAGTCTGGAAAGGCCCGTTCGTCGACGGGTACCTCTTGAAGAAGGCGGATACGGCGCGTTCGAGCGGCCGGAAGGAGGTCATCAAGACCTGGTCCCGGCGCTCGACGATCCTGCCGCAGTTCGTTGGCCTGACATTCGGTGTCTACAACGGCCAGAAGTTCATCCCGGTTCTCGTCAGCGAGGACATGGTGGGTCACAAGTTCGGTGAGTTCTCGCCGTCGCGGACCTATTACGGCCATGCCGCGGACAAGAAAGCGAGGAGGAAGTAATCATGGGCAAGACTTCCGCCGAACGCAGGCTCGCCGACAACGAGGCGATGGCCAGCGGCCAGAACATCCGCGTCAGCCCGCGCAAGCTCAATCTCGTCGCGTCCCTGATCCGGGGCATGCCGGCAGAGAAGGCGCTGGCCGAACTGACCTTCTCGAAGCGTCGGATTTCGGACGACGTCAAGCAGATCCTGCAGTCGGCGATCGCCAATGCGGAGAACAACCACCAGCTCGACGTCGACCAGCTCTATGTCGCCGAGGCCTGGGTTGGCAAATCGCTGGTCATGAAGCGCATGCAGCCGCGGGCGCGCGGCCGGGTCGGCCGGCGGGTGAAACCGTTCGCCAAGCTGACCCTGATCGTCCGCGAGCGGCAGGAGTAGAAGATGGGACATAAAGTCAATCCGATCGGCCTTCGGGTCGGGATCAACCGGACCTGGGATTCGCGCTGGTACGCCAACAAGCGCGAGTTCTCCCGGCTGCTGCACGAGGATCTCCAGATCCGCTCCTTCCTCGAGAAGAAGCTGCAGCAGGCCGGCGTCAGCCGCATCGTCATCGAGCGGCCGGCGAAGAAGGCCCGGATCACGATCCATTCCGCCCGCCCGGGCGTGGTGATCGGCAAGAAGGGTGCGGATATCGAGCGGTTGCGCCAGGAGATCGGCAAGCTGACCGATTCGGAGACCCACCTGAACATCGTCGAGATCCGCAAGCCCGAGATCGACGCGCGCCTGGTGGCCGAGAATATCGCCCAGCAGCTCAGCCGTCGTGTCGCCTTCCGGCGCGCGATGAAGCGGGCCGTGCAGTCGGCGATGCGGCTTGGCGCCCAGGGGATCCGGATCAATTGCGGCGGTCGTCTCGGCGGCGCCGAGATCGCCCGGACCGAATGGTATCGCGAGGGCCGGGTGCCGCTGCACACGCTGCGCGCCGATATCGACTACGGCACCGCGACGGCCAAGACCGCCTATGGCGCCTGCGGCGTCAAGGTGTGGATCTTCAAGGGCGAGATTTTGGCGCATGACCCGATGGCGCACGAGAATCGCCTGACGGATCAGCAGAGCGGCCAGCGGAACTGACGGGGCCAGGGGAGTAGACGATGCTACAGCCGAAGCGCACCAAATTCCGCAAGGCGCACAAGGGGCGGATCAAGGGGGTTGCGACCACCGGTGCAACGCTCAATTTCGGTTCCTGCGGCCTGAAGGCGATGGAACCGGGGCGGATCACCGCCCGGCAGATCGAGGCGACGCGGCGTGCCGTGACGCGTCATATCAAGCGCCAGGGCCGCGTGTTCATTCGCGTGTTCCCGGACGTGCCGGTGTCGAAGAAGCCGACTGAAGTGCGGATGGGCAAGGGTAAGGGCTCTCCGGAGTTCTGGATGGTCCGGATCAAGCCGGGTCGCATCATGTTCGAGATCGACGGCGTGCCGCTCGATCTGGCCAAGGAGGCATTCGAGCGCGGTGCGGCGAAGCTGCCGATCAAGACCCGGTTCGTCAGCCGCGCAGCGTGAGGATGGTAAGGCCATGAAGGCAGAGAATATTCGCGGCAAGACCGCCGATGAACTGGCGGATGACTTGCAGAAGCTGAAGAAGGAGCAGTTCAACCTGCGCTTTCAGAAGGCGAGCGGCCAGCTGGAAAATACCGCCCGTGTCCGGCAGGTGCGGCGCGATATCGCCCGTATCAAGACCGTGATGCGGCAACAGCCGGCATCGTAGGAGAGAAAGATGCCGAAACGAGTTTTGCAAGGAACCGTGGTGAGTGACAAGGCGCAGAAGACCGTCGTCGTGCGGGTCGAGCGCCGGGTCAATCATCCCGTCTATTCGAAGACCATTCGTCTCAGCAAGAAGTATCACGCTCATGACGAGCGTGATGCTGCCAAGCTCGGCGACCAGGTGCGCATTCGTGAATGCCGCCCGATGTCGAAGCTGAAGCGCTGGGAAGTGGTTTACGACAACGCCTGAGCGGCGGTCCGGCTCGCCGGGCAGACTTTAGGGTGCGGCTATGATTCAGATGCAAACCAACCTAGAGGTGGCGGATAACTCCGGCGCCCGTCGGGTGCAGTGCATCAAGGTGCTTGGCGGGTCCAAGCGGAAGACCGCCTCGGTCGGCGACATCATTGTCGTTTCGGTCAAGGAGGCCATTCCGCGCGGTCGCGTGAAGAAGGGTGACGTCTACCGGGCGGTCATCGTGCGGACCAAGAAGGAAATCCGTCGTGATGACGGCAGTGCCATTCGTTTCGACACGAATGCCGCCGTCCTCATCAACAAGCAGAACGAGCCGATCGGCACCCGAATTTTCGGCCCGGTCACTCGCGAGCTGAGAAGTCGCGCGCACATGAAGATCGTGTCGCTGGCGCCGGAGGTCCTCTGATGGCCGAGAAGTTCAAGATCAAGAAGGGCGACAAGGTCGTCGTTCTCACGGGCAAGGACAAGGGTCGGAGCGGTGAAGTGCTGCGCATGCTGCGCGCCGAGCACCGCGCGCTCGTCCAGGGTGTCAACATGGTCAAGCGCCATACCCGTCCGAGTTCCGGTAACCAGGGCGGCATCATCGAGAAAGAGGCGCCGATCCACATCTCCAATCTCGCCCTTGCCGATCCGAAGGACGGCAAGCCGAGCCGGGTCGGCTTCCGGACGCTGGAGGATGGCCGCAAGGTCCGCTTCGCCAAGCGTTCGGGCGAAGTGATCGACCTGTGAGGAAGCAGTCATGAGCAAGGCACGTTTGCAGGACGAATACGAGAGCCGGATCCGCGGCGTTCTGAAGGAAAAGTTCGGGTATTCGAACGACCTGCAGATCCCGCGTCTGGAGAAGATCGTCATCAACATGGGTGTCGGCGAAGCCGTCGCCGATTCCAAGAAGGTCACCAAGGCGGCTTCCGAGCTCGCCCTGATCGCCGGCCAGAAGCCGGTGGTCACCCGCGCCAAGAAGTCGATCGCCGGCTTCAAGCTGCGCGAGGGCATGCCGGTCGGCTGCAAGGTGACGCTTCGGCGGAAGCAGATGTACGAATTCCTTGATCGCCTGGTCAATGTCGCGCTGCCGCGCGTCCGCGACTTCCGCGGGGTTTCGGCGAAGAGCTTCGACGGTCGCGGCAATTACGCCCTCGGCCTGAAGGAGCAGATCGTGTTCCCCGAGATCAACTACGATCAGATCGAGGATGTCCGCGGCATGGACATCATCATTTGCACGACGG
This sequence comes from Oceanibacterium hippocampi, assembly GCF_900172325.1. Classification (GTDB taxonomy): domain Bacteria; phylum Pseudomonadota; class Alphaproteobacteria; order Sneathiellales; family Sneathiellaceae; genus Oceanibacterium; species Oceanibacterium hippocampi. Next base: position 1,782,729 of record NZ_FWFR01000001.1, read on the forward strand.
CCGAGACGAACGACGAGGCGCGCGCGCTGCTCGCCGAGTTCGCCATGCCGTTTCAGAAGAATTGAGCAGGTAGGAGGACGGAACATTGGCTAAGAAGAGTGCCGTCGAACGGGATCTCAAGCGCCGTCGTCTCGCCGCTCGCTACGCGGGAAAGCGCGCTGCGCTGAAGGCGATCGCGAAAGACGACAGCTTGTCCCAGGAAGAACGTTTTCAGGCGCGGCTGAAGCTTGCCGCCGTGCCGCGCAACGCGGCCCCGTCGCGGATCCGCAATCGCTGCGGCGTGACCGGTCGGCCGCGCGGGACGTACCGCAAATTCAAGCTGTCCCGTATCGCGCTGCGCGATCTGGCCTCGAATGGCCAGATCCCGGGCGTGGTCAAGTCGAGCTGGTAGGAGGAACGGGATGTCTCTGAGCGATCCTCTTGGCGATATGCTGACCCGCATTCGCAATGGACAACGGGCGCGGAAGGATGCGGTCAATTCCCCCGCATCGCGTCTGCGTCGCAATGTGCTGGAAGTGCTGAAGCGGGAAGGCTATATCCGTGGCTACGAGGAGACCGTGGGTGATCGCGGTTTCCCGGAGCTCAATATCCAGCTCAAGTATTATCAGGGCGATCCGGTGATCTCGACGATCAGCCGGATATCCACCCCGGGTCGGCGAATCTATTCGTCGGTCAAGGATTTGCCGCGGGTGCGCAACGGTCTCGGGATCTCGATCCTCTCGACTCCGCGTGGTGTGCTCTCCGACAGCGAGGCGCGAGACGCCAATGTCGGCGGCGAAATCCTCTGCAAGGTGTTCTGAGGTCAGCTATGTCGCGAATTGGCAAACATCCGGTGACTGTTCCTTCGGGGGTCGATGTCCGGCTTTCCGGCCAGGATCTCACCGTCAAGGGCAGCAAGGGTCAGCTCTCGCTGCGCCTGGTCGACGACATCGTGGTCCGTCACGAGGACGGCAAGATCGATGTCAAGCCGCGTGACACCTCGATCCGCGGGCGGATGATGTGGGGCATGCAGCGTACCCTGGTCAGCAACATGGTCGTCGGCGTCTCGGAGGGCTTCTCGAAGGCCCTCGAGATCAACGGCGTCGGCTATCGCGCGGCGGTCCAGGGCAACGTGCTCAACCTGCAGCTCGGCTTCAGTCACGACGTCAAGTATCCGATTCCGGAGGGCATCTCGATTGCCGCGGAATCCCCGACCCGCCTGGTTGTCAGCGGTATCGACAAGCAGAAGGTGGGTCAGGTTGCGGCCGAGATCCGCGGCTATCGACCGCCCGAGCCCTATAAGGGCAAGGGTGTGAAGTATGCCGACGAGACGATCGTCCGCAAGGAAGGCAAGAAGAAGTAGGAGGGCGGCCATGAACACGTCAAAGCAGCTTCACGATCGCCGCGCACAGCGCAGCCGGACCCGCCTCCGCAAGGTCGGAAACGGGCGTCCGCGTCTCTCTGTCTATCGTTCGCTCAAGAACATCTATGTTCAGGTGATCGACGATGTGAGCGGCCGGACCCTGGTCTCTGCGTCGACCATGGAGAAGGATCTCCGTGCTTCGCTTCGCACCGGCGGCGACATCGGCGCGGCGACCGAGATCGGCAAGCTGATCGCCGAGCGGGCGATCGCGGCCGGCGTCAAGGAAGTCGCCTTCGATCGCGGTGGCTATCGATATCACGGCCGCGTCAAGGCGCTGGCCGACGCGGCCCGCGAAGCCGGGCTGGCGTTCTAAGGGAAGGGCTAGAGCAACATGCGTTCCGACCAATACGATCGCGGCGACGGCGAGTTCGTCGACAAGCTGGTCCACATCAACCGCGTTGCCAAGGTGGTGAAGGGCGGCCGGCGCTTCGGCTTCGCTGCCCTCGTGGTTGCGGGTGACCAGAAAGGCCGCGTCGGTTACGGCCACGGCAAGGCACGCGAGGTGCCGGAGGCGATTCGCAAGGCCACCGAGCAGGCCAAGCGCAATCTGATCCGGGTTCCGCTGCGCGAGGGCCGGACGCTGCATCACGATATCGAGGGCCGCCATGGTGCGGGCCGCGTCGTGCTGCGCTTCGCCCCTGCCGGTACCGGCATCATCGCCGGCGGTCCGATGCGCTCGGTGTTCGAGGCGCTCGGGGTGCAGGACGTGGTGACCAAGTCGACCGGGACCTCCAACCCCTACAACATGGTCAAGGCGACGTTCGACGCGCTGGCCAACATCAACTCGCCGCGGTCGATTGCCGCCAAGCGGGGCAAGAAGGTCAGCGAGATCGTCGGGCGCCGCGGCGGCGAGGTTTCGGCGAAGGAGCAGGCTGATGGCTGACGCCGGCAAGAAGAGCAAGGCGACGGTACGGCTGACCCAGACCGGCAGCCCGATCGGCCGTCCCCAGGATCAGCGCCAGACCCTGATCGGTCTCGGCCTGAACAAGATGCACCGCAGCGTCGAGCTGGAAGACAGCCCGGCCGTTCGCGGCATGATCCGCAAGGTCCGGCATCTCGTCCGGGTCGACAACGCGGGCTGAGCGCGCGCCAGGCACGCAAGCTAAGGACGAATGTTATGCGTCTCAATGAACTGAACGACAATCCCGGTGCCCGCAAGGGTCGGATCCGCGTCGGTCGCGGCATCGGCTCCGGCAAGGGCAAGACCGCCGGCAAGGGTCACAAGGGCCAGAAGGCGCGCTCCGGCGTCGCCATCAAGGGCTTCGAGGGTGGCCAGATGCCGCTGCATCGGCGTCTGCCGAAGCGCGGCTTCAACAACATCTTCGCGAAGCAGTTCGCGCTGCTGAACCTCGGCAAGCTGCAGGCGGCGATCGAGTCCGGCAAGCTGGATTCGAAAAAGCCGATCACCGTCACCATGTTGCAGGAAGCCGGCGTCGTTCGGCGGACCCGCGACGGTGTGCGGCTGCTTGCCAAGGGCGAGCTGAGTGCCAAGGTCACCGTCGCCGTCAACGGCGCCTCCAAGGCCGCGGTCGCGGCGGTGGAGAAGGCCGGCGGCTCGGTCGAGATCGTGGCTGCCCGTCCGGCTGCCGCCGAGGAAGCAACCGGCGGCGAGGCCTGAGGCCGGGATTGTTCCCGGCTCCTGAACGGGAGACCTGAGGTATGGCATCCGCCGCCGAACAGATGGCCGGCAGTATCAATTTCGGAGCCTTCTCCAAGGCGACGGAACTGAAGAAGCGTCTGTGGTTCACCCTCGGCGCGCTCATTATCTACCGACTTGGCACGTATATTCCGATTCCGGGCATCGACCCGCGAATCCTGAACGATATCTTCCAGCAGAATGCCGGTGGCATCCTGGGGATGTTCGACGTGTTCGCCGGCGGCGCGCTCGGGCGCATGACCATCTTCGCGCTCAACATCATGCCGTACATTTCGGCCTCGATTATCATGCAGCTGATGACGTCGGTTTCGCCGACGATCGCCCAGCTGAAGAAAGAGGGCGAGGCGGGCCGCAAGAAGATCAACCAGTACACGCGCTACGGCACGGTGCTGCTGGCGGCGGCGCAGGCTTACGGCATGGCCGTTGGGCTCGAGAGCCTGAGCGGTTCGACCGCCGCGAGCGCGGTCATCGATCCGGGCATGTTCTTCCGCATCACCACGGTCATCACGCTGGTTGGCGGGACGATCTTCCTGATGTGGCTCGGCGAGCAGATCACCGCGCGCGGCGTCGGCAACGGCATCTCGCTGATCATCATGGCCGGCATCGTCGCCAACCTGCCGCAGGCCCTGGCCTCGACGCTCGAACTTGGTCGCACCGGCGCGCTGTCGACCTTCGCGATCCTGCTGCTGCTGATCATGGCCGTTGGCGTGATCACCTTCGTGGTCTTCATCGAGCGGGCCCAGCGGCGGATCCTGGTCCAGTATCCGAAGCGCCAGGTCGGTCAGCGGATGACCGGCGGTGAGAGCTCGCATCTGCCGCTCAAGCTCAATACCTCGGGCGTCATTCCGCCGATCTTCGCTTCGTCGCTGCTGCTGATGCCGATCACGGTCGCCAACATGTCGGCCGGCACCGGGCCGGAATGGCTTTCTACGGTGACGGCGCTGCTCGGCCATGGTCAGCCGCTCTACCTGACCTTCTACATGCTCGGCATTGCCTTCTTCGCCTTCTTCTACACCGCCGTCGTCTTCAATCCGGAGGACACCGCGGACAACCTGAAGAAGTATGGCGGCTTCATTCCGGGCATCCGGCCGGGCAAGCGGACGGCCGAGTATCTCGATTATGTCCTGACCCGACTGACCGTTGTTGGCGCTGCCTATCTCTGCCTGGTTTGCCTGCTGCCCGAATTGCTGCTGTCGCAATTCTCTGTGCCGTTCTATTTCGGCGGTACCTCGCTGCTGATCGTCGTGAGTGTCACCATGGACACGACCGCGCAGATCCAGAGTCACCTGCTCGCCCACCAGTATGAAGGTCTGATCAAGAAGGCCAAGCTGAAGGGGAAACGTCGTTGATTCTGATTTTGCTCGGTCCGCCGGGTGCCGGAAAAGGGACCCAGGCGAAGCGTTTGATGGACAGTCACGGCCTGGTCCAGCTGTCGACCGGTGACATGCTGCGGGCCGCGGTCGCCGCCGACAGCGAGGTCGGCAAGAAGGCGAAGGCGGTGATGGAACGGGGCGAGCTTGTCTCCGACGACATCATGGTCGGGATCATTTCCGACCGCATCGACGAGCCGGACGTGGCCGGTGGCTTTCTTCTCGACGGCTTTCCGCGTACCGCGCAGCAGGCCGTCGCGCTGGACAGCCTGCTCGCGGAAAAGGGGCGCAAGCTCGATGCGGTGATCGAGATGCGCGTCGACGACGCGGTCCTGACCGAACGGATCACCGGCCGCTATACTTGCGCCAAATGTGGCGCGGGTTATCACGACCGGTTCCAGAAGCCCGCGAAGGCGGGTGTCTGCGACAAGTGCGGCGGGACCGAGTTCACCCGGCGCGCCGACGACAACGCGGAAACGGTCGGGGCCCGGCTCCAGGCCTATCACGCGCAGACGGCCCCGTTGCTGCCCTACTATCGGGACAAGGGGCTGCTTCGGTCGGTGGACGGGATGGCCGGGATCGACGAAGTGACGCGGCAGATAGAGAAAGTCTTGACGGCCGCCTGAGCGTTTGACTTAGCAAGTCAAGTTTCTATAATCGCGCGCTTGCCAAAGCGCGTGAATGAGTGCAACACAGCCCGTCCGGGCATGAAGGAGTTGGAAGCGTGGCACGTATTGCAGGTGTCAATATCCCGACCAACAAGCGAGTCGAGATTGCATTGACCTACATTCACGGCATTGGACGCACCAAGGCCAAGGAAATTTGCGAGAAGGTCGGTTTGACGTCGGATCGCCGGGTGAACCAGCTGTCCGACGGCGAGGTCATCCAGATTCGCGAGATGATCGACGCGGACTACATGGTCGAAGGCGACCTGCGTCGCGAGACGGCGATGAACATCAAGCGGCTGATGGATCTCGGCTGCTACCGTGGTCTGCGCCATCGGCGCGGCCTGCCGGTGCGCGGCCAGCGTACGCACACAAACGCGCGGACCCGCAAGGGCCCGGCGCGGCCGATTGCCGGCAAGAAAAAGTAAGAGGCAGCTATGGCTCGGGACAAGACCACTCGCGTTCGCAAACGCGAACGGAAGAACATCACGGCCGGCATCGCCCATGTGAGCGCCAGCTTCAACAACACCATGATCACGATCGCGGATGCCCAGGGCAACGCGATTTCCTGGTCGTCGGCCGGCGCGCAGGGCTTCAAGGGCTCGCGCAAGTCGACGCCCTACGCGGCCCAGATGGCTGCCGAGGACGCCGGTCGCAAGGCCCAGGAACATGGCATGAAGACCCTCGAGGTCGAGGTGAAAGGGCCCGGCTCGGGCCGGGAATCGGCACTGCGGGCGCTGCAGTCGATCGGTTTCACCATCACCTCGATTCGCGACGTCACGCCGATCCCGCACAACGGGTGCCGGCCGCCGAAGCGCCGGCGCGTCTGAGACGCGGATCGGACGGGCGCCGGCGGTCCTCTGGACCGCCTTCGTCGTTGTCGTAGTTGGGGTTCGGACCAAGCGGCGGTATGCCCGCCGCTGAAGGACAGAGGTTATGGCTGTGATTCAAAAGAACTGGACCGAGCTGATAAAGCCGAACAAGCTGGTTGTCGAAGCGGGTGACGATACCGCCCGGCAGGCGACGATCGTCGCCGAGCCGCTCGAGGCGGGGTTCGGCCTGACGCTCGGCAACGCGCTGCGGCGCGTGCTGCTGTCGAGCCTGCAGGGCGCGGCGGTCACGTCGATTCAGATCGACGGTGTGCTGCATGAATTCTCGTCCGTTCCGGGCGCCCGTGAAGACGTCACCGACATCGTCTTGAACATCAAGTCGATGTCCGTTCGTCTCCATGCCGAGGGCCCGAAGCGGATGACGCTGAAGGCGAAGGGGCCGTGCGAAGTGACGGCCGGCATGATCACGACCGGTGCGGATATCGAGATCCTGAACCCGGAACTCGTGCTCATGACGCTCGACGACGGCGCCGAGATCCACATGGAAATGACCGTCCAGAGCGGCAAGGGCTATGTTCCGGCCTCGGCCAACCAGCCGGAAGACGCGCCGATCGGGATGATCCCGGTGGACGCGCTCTACAGCCCGGTTCGCAAGGTCGCCTACAAGGTCGAGAATTCCCGTTCCGGCCAGGTGCTCGATTACGACAAGCTCACCATGGCGATCGAGACCGACGGCACGCTGACGCCGGATGACGCGGTCGCCTACGCGGCGCGGGTCCTGCAGGACCAGCTCCAGCTCTTCATCAATTTCGAGGAGCCGCGCGAGGAGAAGCTGACCGAATCGACCAGCGAGCCGGAGTTCAATCGCAATCTGCTCCGCAAGGTCGACGAGCTTGAGCTCTCGGTGCGGTCGGCGAATTGCCTGAAGAACGACAATATCGTCTATATCGGCGACCTGATTCAGAAGACGGAGGCGGAGATGCTCCGCACTCCGAACTTCGGTCGCAAGAGCCTCAACGAGATCAAGGAGGTTCTGACGCAGATGGGCCTGCATCTCGGGATGGAGGTTGCCAACTGGCCGCCGGAGAATATCGAGGATTTGGCCAAGCGACTCGAGGAACCGTACTGAACAGTCGGATCCCGTCGAGAAGGTTTCAGGAGTAGGCACTATGCGGCATCGCAATTCCGGGCGGAAGCTCGGGCGGACCAGCACCCATCGCAAGGCCATGCTGGCCAATATGGCGGCGGCGCTGATCAAGCACGAACAGATCAAGACCACCTTGCCGAAGGCGAAGGAGCTCAAGCCGGTGATCGACAAGATGATCACCCTCGGCAAGCGGGGCGACCTGCATGCCCGGCGGCAGGCACTGGCCTATCTGCCGGAGAAGGCGGCGGTGGACAAGCTGTTCGCCGTTCTCGGTGATCGCTACAAGGAGCGTCCGGGCGGCTATTCGCGCGTCATGAAGGCGGGCTTCCGCTATGGCGACGCGGCGCCGATGGCCGTGATCGAACTGGTCGACCGGGATCCGGAGGCCAAGGGCCTCGATTCGGGTCCGCTGCCGTCCGCCGATGACGACGAGGCCGAGGCCGCCTGAACCGGCGTTCGCCACGGTCCGTATCACGACATGCGGGGCAGCCGGTTGGCTGCCCCGCTTGCGTTTTCGGGCCTCGGTTTCCGGGGCGACCGTCCCTACATTATGCTTGCCGCCGTCTTGAGTTGAGGGAACCGAACAATGCCGCGTCACGCTCTCATGCTTGCGCTCCTGGCCATGCTGGCCAGCGGCAATGTCCTCGCCGCCTCGGAGGACCGGGCGGTGCCGGAGACGCGTGAGCAGATCCAGCTTTCCTTCGCGCCGCTGGTTGCCGAGGTCGCGCCCGCGGTGGTCAATATCTACACCCGCCGGGTGCAGACGCGGAAGGTTTCGCCGCTGTTCGAGGATCCGTTCTTCCGGCGCTTCTTCGGCAACATGGTGCCGGGCGGGCGCGAGCGGAAGGAAACCCAGAACGCGCTTGGCTCGGGCGTCGTCGTGCGTCCCGAGGGCATCATCGTCACCAACAACCATGTCATCGATGGCGCCGACCAGATCAATGTCGTGCTGTCCGACAGGCGCGAGTTCCCGGCGACGGTGCTGGTTGCCGACGAGAAGACCGACCTCGCGGTGCTCCGGATCGACACCGGCGGCGAGGAGCTGCCGGCGCTCACCCTCGGCGAATCGGATGACTTGGAAGTGGGCGACCTGGTTCTGGCGATCGGCAATCCGTTCGGGGTCGGGCAGACCGTGACGAGCGGCATCATTTCCGCGCTCGACCGCTCGAGCATCGGGCCGTCGGACTATCGCAATTTCATCCAGACCGACGCCGCCATCAATCCGGGCAATTCCGGCGGCGCGCTGGTCACCATGGACGGCAAGCTTGCCGGTATCAACACGGCGATCTTCTCGCGTTCGGGGGGCAGCGTCGGCATCGGTTTCGCGATCCCATCCGACCTGGTGCAGTCGATCGTCATCAGTGCGTTGCAGGGCGGCAAGATCATCCGGCCCTGGCTTGGCGCCGCCGGGCAGCCGGTGACCGCCGACCTGGCCGCGGGCCTCGGCCTCGACCGGCCGGGCGGGGTGCTCGTCAACGCGATCCATCCGAAGGGGCCGGCGGCCAAGGCAGGCCTGAGGGTCGGCGACGTGATCGTCGGCATCGACGGCCATCCGGTCGGCGACCAGAATGCGCTCCGCTTCCGGATCGCGACCCACCAGGTCGGCGAGACCTCGACGCTCGAGGTGCTGCGTCAGGGGCGCCGGATCACGCTCACTATGCCGCTCGAGGCGGCGCCCGAGCTGCCGCCCCGCGACCTGACCGAACTGACCGGGCGGCATCCGCTGCAGGGCGCCAGCGTCGCCAACCTGTCACCGGCCTTCGCGGCCGAGATCAATGTCTCGCCGATGCTGTCGGGCGTGATCGTCGTCGCCGTCGAGCCGCAGAGCATCGCCCGTCGGGTGCGGATCCGTCCCGGCGACATCCTGCTCCGGGTCAACGACGTCACCATCGACAGCGTCGAGACGCTCGGCAAGGCGCTCGCCGAGGCCACCGACGGCTGGACGATCGAGCTCGCCCGGCGCGGCAAGACGCTGAAGCTGGTGATACCGGCGTGAGCGACCTGTTCGCCGCCAGCGAAGCCCCGGACGAGCGGCGGCCGCTCGCCGATCGGCTGCGCCCGGGCCGGCTCGAGGCGGTGGTCGGCCAGGATCACCTGCTCGGGCCCGACGGGCCGCTCGGGCGGATGCTCGCGGCCGGGCGGCTATCGTCGCTGATCCTCTGGGGGCCGCCGGGCACAGGCAAGACGACCACGGCGCGCCTGCTGGCCAACGCGGTCGGACTGCATTTCGAGCAGATCTCGGCGGTCTTCTCCGGTGTCGCCGACCTGCGCAAGGTTTTCGAGGCGGCCCGCAAGCGCCGCGCCGACGGGCTCCGCACGCTCCTGTTCGTCGACGAGATACACCGCTTCAACCGTGCCCAGCAGGACGGTTTCCTGCCCTATGTCGAGGACGGCACGGTCACGCTGGTCGGCGCGACGACCGAGAACCCGTCCTTCGAGCTCAATGCCGCGCTGCTGTCGCGCGCCCAGGTGCTGGTCCTCAACCGCCTGTCGGACGAGGCGATCGAGGAACTGCTGACCCGGGCGGAGGAAGTGACCGGGCGGTCCCTGCCGCTCGACCCGGGCGCGCGGATCACCCTGCGCGCGATGGCGGACGGTGACGGACGCTACGCGCTCAACCTGGCCGAGGATGTCTTCGCCTCCGGCGACGCCCCGCTCGACAACGCCGGCCTGTCGCGGCTGCTGCAGAAGCGGGCACCGCTCTACGACAAGTCGCAGGAAGGCCACTACAACCTGATCAGCGCCCTGCACAAGTCGCTCCGGGGCTCGGACGTCGACGCGGCGCTCTACTGGTTCGGCCGGATGCTCGATGGCGGCGAGGGGCCGCGCTACATCGTCCGCCGCCTGGTCCGTTTCGCCGTCGAGGATATCGGGCTCGCCGATCCGCAGGCGCTGACGCAGGCGATCGCGGCGCGCGATGCCTATGAATTCCTGGGCTCGCCGGAAGGCGAACTGGCGATCGCGCAATGCGTCGTCTACCTGGCCACGGCGCCGAAATCGAATGCCGTCTACGGCGCCTACAAGCGGGCCATGAAAAGCGCGCGCGAGCATGGCTCGCTGATGCCGCCCAAGCATATCCTGAACGCGCCGACGAAGCTGATGAGCGAACTCGGCTACGGCAAGGACTACGCCTACGACCACGATCAGCCGGACGGCTTCTCGGGGCAGAACTATTTCCCGGAAGACATGGCGCGCGAGGCCTACTATCAACCGGTCGAGCGCGGCTTCGAGCGCGAGGTCCGCAAGCGGCTGGATTACTGGGCGAAGCTCAGGGAACGGCGGGGCGACGAAGAATGAAGATGCTGCTGTTCGTGGCGCTCGGCGGGGCGCTGGGCGCCTCTGCCCGTTACCTGCTGGCCGGCCAGATCCTGCGCCTGGCCGGGCCGGCCTTTCCGCTCGGCACGCTGGTGGTCAATATCGCCGGCTCCTTCGTCATGGGCGTGCTGGTCGAGGCGATGGCGCTTCGCTGGTCGCCGTCTCCGGAACTGCGGCTTTTTCTCACCGTTGGCCTGCTCGGCGCCTTCACCACCTTCTCGACCTTCTCGCTCGACGTCGCGGTGATGATCGAGCGCGGTGACCATCTGCCGGCGGCCGGCTATATCCTGCTTTCCCTGATCGGCTGCGTCGGCGGTCTCTTCGCCGCCCTCTGGCTGATGCGACAGGTGCTTTCCTGATGCGTGTACAAACCCTTCTCGTGCAGCCCGACGAGGCCGAACTGCGCCTCGACCGCTGGTTCAGCGTCCGCTTTCCCGGGCTGACCCACAGCCGGCTGGCCAAGCTCATCCGCAAGGGCGAGGTCCGGATTGACGGACGGAGGGCCAAGCCGGGCGACAGGCTCGCTGCCGGACAGACGGTGCGGGTGCCGCCGCTTCCCGACGAGGTGCTGGAAAAGACCGTCCGCAGCGAGGCCGGCGCGCGCGCGCCGATGCGGACCTCGCCCGAGGACGCGGCTATGCTGCGCGACGCGATCCTGCATTTCGACGACCGGGTGATCGTCCTCAACAAGCCGCCCGGGCTGCCGGTCCAGGGCGGCAGCGGCCTCGACCGCCATCTCGACGGGATGCTCGATGCGCTCATGTTCGAGGCGCACGAGCGGCCGCGCCTTGTCCACCGGCTCGACAAGGACACCTCCGGCGTCCTGCTGCTCGCCCGCGACCGCAAGGCGGCGCAGGTCCTGGCCGCCGCCTTCAAGTCGAAGGACGCGATCAAGACCTACTGGGCGCTGGTCGTCGGCGTGCCGAAGCCGCGCCAGGGGCGGATCGACCTGCCGCTCTCGAAGCATCTCGCCGGCCGGTCGGAGAAGGTCGAGGTCGACCGCGAGGAGGGCCAGCGGGCGATCACCGATTTCGCCGTCGTCGACGCGGCGTCGAACAAGGCGGCGTGGCTCGCCATGCGGCCGCTCACCGGACGCACGCACCAGCTCCGCGTCCACAGCGCGGCGATCGGCACGCCGATCGTTGGCGACGGCAAGTACGGCGGGCCGGAGGCCTACCTGTCGGGCGGCGTCAGCAAGAAGCTGCATCTCCACGCGCGGGCGATCTCGATCCCGCACCCGGACGGCGGCCTGCTGGAGGTGGAGGCGCCGTTGCCGACGCATCTGGTGCAGAGCTTCGCCTTTTTCGGCTGGAGCGAGCAGGAATACGATGACCCCTTCGCCGAGGAGGAAGAGTTTTGAACGGGCCGATCCGCTTCGTCGTCTTCGATTGTGACGGCACCCTGGTCGACAGCCAGCACGGCATCGTTGCCTGCATGACGCTGGCCTTCAACGATATCGGCAAGGGCGCGCCGGACGCCGCGGCGATCCGCGGCATCGTCGGGCTGTCGCTCGACCACGCGGTGGCGGAACTCGCGCCGTCGCTCAGCCTGGCCGAGCAGGGCGCGGTGGTCGCCGGCTACAAGGCGGCGTTCCGTCGCTCGCGCGAGACCGGCAGCCATGGCGAGGCGCTCTATCCCGGTGCGCGCGAGGCGATCGAGGCACTGGAGGAGGCGGGCTACCTGCTCGGCGTGGCGACCGGCAAGTCGATGCGCGGTCTGAAGGCGGTGCTTGACCAGCACGGGCTGGCGAGGGCCTTCGTGACCCTGCAGACCGCCGACAACGCACCCAGCAAGCCGCATCCCGCGATGCTTCGCCAGGCGATGCAGGAGGCCGGCGCCGAGGCGGCAGAGACCCTGATGATCGGCGATACCAGTTTCGACATGGCGATGGCGGTTGCCGCCGGCGCCCACCCGCTCGGGGTCGCCTGGGGCTATCATCCGGTCGAGGCGCTGCGCCAGACCGGCGCCAGCGACGTGCTCGGCCATTTCGACGAGCTGATGCCCTGGCTCGCCGGGCGCGAGGTCGCGGCATGAGCGCGGCGGCGGCAAAGCGCTTCTATCGTGAGGTCGCGGTGGTCGAGGCGACGGCAGAGGAGGGCGCCGACGGACACGGCGTGGCGCTCGACGGGCGGCCGTTGCGGACGCCGGCGCGGCGGCCGCTCATCCTGCCGACCCGTGCCCTTGCCGAGGCGGTGGCATCCGAATGGGCCGGGCAGCAGGACCGCATCGATCCGCACAGCATGCCGATGATGCGGCTGGCCGCCACGGCGCTCGACCGGGTGGTCGATGAACGGCGCCGCGTGCTGGCCGAAATGGCCGCCTATGGCGAGAACGATCTGCTCTGCTACCGGGTCGAGAGCCCGGTCGAGCTGGTCGCGAAGCAGGCCGAGGCCTGGGACCCGCTGCTCGCCTGGCTCCGGCGCCGCTACGACATCGGCCTGCGGGTGACGAGCGCGCTTGTCCATGTGCCGCAGGAGACCGCGGCGCGGGCCGCTTTCGAGCGTATCGTCGACGCCTTCGACCCGATGCGGATCAGCGCCCTACACAACGTCACGACGATCACCGGCTCGCTAGTCCTGGCGCTGGCGCTCGCGGCCCGGGAAATAGACGCGGAGCAGACTTTCGAACTCGGCGAGATCGAGGAAAGCTACCAGATTGGCCTGTGGGGCGAGGATGCCGAGGCGATGGCGCGGCGCGGCGCGCGGCGCGAAACGCTTGCCGATTGCGCCCGTTTCCTCGACCTGCTCGATTCCTGACCACGCCGGCCGGTGTGTGGCGCCCCATGGCACAACGCCGCGCCGCTTACTGGTCAGCGGCCGCAATTGGTGCTAATTGGAGGCCGCTTCGATTTGTAACATTACGACTGGCCAAGGGGGCGAAAGGGGCGGAATGCAGGACATTCTCGGCGAACTGGATGCGCGACGGGCGCGGGCCCGGCTGGGCGGCGGCGATAAACGGATCGAGGCCCAGCACAAACGCGGCAAGCTGAGCGCCCGCGAACGCATCGAGGTCCTGCTCGACGAAGGTTCCTTTGAAGAATGGGACATGTTCGTCGAGCATCGCTGCACCGATTTCGGGATGGGCGACCAGACCATTCCCGGCGATGGCGTGGTCACCGGCCACGGCACGATCAACGGCCGCAAGGTCTTCGTCTTCAGCCAGGATTTCACTGTCTTCGGCGGTTCGCTCTCGTCCAGCCATGCCCAGAAGATCTGCAAGATCATGGACAAGGCGGTGCAGGTCGGCGCGCCGGTCATCGGTCTCAACGATTCCGGCGGCGCCCGCATCCAGGAGGGGATCGACAGCCTCGCCGGCTACGCGGACGTGTTCCAGCGCAACATCCTTGCCTCGGGCGTGGTCCCGCAGATCTCGGTGATCATGGGACCCTGCGCCGGCGGCGCGGTCTATTCGCCGGCGATGACCGACTTCATCTTCATGGTCAAGGACACGTCCTACATGTTCGTGACCGGGCCGGACGTGGTGAAGACCGTCACCAACGAGACCGTGACGGCGGAGGAACTGGGTGGCGCCCGGACCCATACCTCGAAATCCTCAGTCGCCGACAATGCCTTCGAGAACGATGTCGAGACGCTGACCCAGGTCCGCCGGCTCTACGACTTCCTGCCGGCCTCGAACCGCGAGCCGGCGCCGAAACGGGTCGCCTACGACGATCCGCACCGCCAGGAACTGGCCCTCGATTCCCTGATCCCGGCCAATCCGAACAAGCCCTACGACATGATGGAGCTGATCACCAAGGTGGTCGACGAGGGCGATTTCTTCGAGATCCAGCCGGACTTCGCCCGCAACATCATCGTCGGCTTCGGCCGCATGGACGGCCGTACGGTCGGCATCGTCGCCAACCAGCCGATGGTGCTGGCCGGCTGCCTCGACATCGATTCCTCGCGTAAGGCCGCGCGCTTCGTGCGCTTCTGCGACTGCTTCAACATCCCGATCGTGACGTTCGTCGACGTGCCTGGCTTCCTGCCGGGCACCGCGCAGGAATATGGCGGCATCATCAAGCATGGCGCGAAGCTGCTCTTCGCCTACGGCGAGGCGACGGTGCCGAAGGTCACCGTGATCACCCGCAAGGCCTATGGCGGCGCCTACGACGTCATGTCGTCGAAGCATCTGCGCGGCGACGTGAACTACGCCTGGCCGACCGCCGAGATCGCGGTGATGGGTCCGAAAGGGGCGGTGGAGATCATCTTCCGGGCCGATATCGGCGACCAGGAGAAGATGGACGAACGCGCGGAAACCTATCGCCAGCGCTTCGCCAATCCCTTCATCGCCGGCCATCGGGGCTTCATCGATGACGTGATCCAGCCGCACAACACGCGCTGGCGGATCATCAATTCGCTGCGGATGCTGGAGCACAAGGAGCTCCTCAACCCGCCGAAGAAGCACAACAATCTCCCGCTCTGACAGCGCGCCCGATACGGACAACGGAAACAGTCATGTTCGAGAAAATCCTGATTGCGAATCGTGGCGAGATCGCCTGCCGCGTCATCAAGAGCGCGCAGAAGATGGGGATCAAGACCGTCGCGGTCTATTCCGAGGCCGATGACGGCGCCCGTCACATGCGGCTTGCCGACGAGGCGATCCCGATCGGCCCGCCGCCGGCATCCGAGAGCTACCTGCAGATCGACCGCATCGTCGAGGCCTGCAAGGCGACCGGCGCCCAGGCGGTCCATCCGGGTTACGGATTCCTGTCGGAGAACGGCCGCTTCGCCGAGGCGCTGAAAGCCGCCGGGATCGCCTTCATCGGACCCGATGTCCGGGCGATCGGGGCGATGGGCGACAAGATCGAATCGAAAAAGCTGGCCGCCGCGGCCGGCGTCTCGACGGTGCCGGGCCATATCGGCGTGATCGCCGACGACAAGGAAGCGATCGAGATCGCCCGGGGCATCGGCTACCCGGTGATGATCAAGGCCTCGGCCGGCGGTGGCGGCAAGGGCATGCGCGTCGCCTATGACGACGACGAGGTCCGCGAAGGCTTTTCCTCGGCCAAGAACGAGGCCCGCTCAAGCTTCGGCGACGACCGCATCTTCATCGAGAAATATATCGAGGAGCCGCGCCATATCGAGATCCAGGTGCTCGCCGACCGGCACGGCACCTGCCTTTATCTCGGCGAGCGCGAATGCTCGATCCAGCGCCGCCACCAGAAGGTGATCGAGGAGGCGCCGAGCCCCTTCGTCGATGCCGAGACGCGCCGCGCCATGGGCGAGCAGGCGGTGGCGCTGTCCCGCGCCGTCGATTACGTCAGCGCCGGCACGGTCGAATTCATCGTCGACAAGGAGCGCAACTTCTACTTCCTGGAGATGAACACCCGGCTCCAGGTCGAGCATCCGGTGACCGAACTGGTGACCGGGATCGACCTGGTCGAGCAGATGATCCGGGTCGCCGCCGGCGAGAAGCTGCCGTGGAGCCAGGACGACATCAAGCTGAGCGGCTGGGCGGTCGAGAGCCGGCTCTATGCCGAGGACCCCTATCGCGGCTTCCTGCCCTCGATCGGCCGGCTGTCGCGTTTCCGGCCGCTTCCGGAAAGCCCGACCATGCGGATCGACACCGGCGTCGCCGAGGGCTCGGAGATCACCCTGTTCTACGACCCGATGATCGCCAAGCTGATCACCTACGGTCCGGACCGCGACGGGGCGATCGCCGAGATGCGCGCCGCGCTCGACGGCTTCGACATCGGCGGGATCTCGCACAATGTCGATTTCCTGAACGCGGTCATGGCCCACCCGCGCTTCCGCGAGGGCCGGCTGACGACCAACTTCATCGCCGAGGAGTTCCCCGACGGGTTCCAGGGCGCGGCCCTTTCCGACGACGACTACCAGGCGCTGGTCGCGGTCGCGGCGCTTGTTCATGCCCGCCGCCTCAGGCGCGAGCGGTCGCCGCTGGGTGTCGCCGGGGTGTTTGTCGAACGCGACTGGATCGTCATGGAGGGCAAGGAACGCGAGACCGCGATCCGCCTTGCCGACGCGGTCGGCGGCATCGATGTCGGGCTCGGCGACGATACCGTCGAGCTGCGCAGCGAGTGGCGTCCGGGGCAGCGGCTGTTCGAAGGCGAGATCGACGGCCGGGAATACCGCGTGCTGGTCGATCCGGAAGCCTCGGGCTACCGGCTGACCTATGGCGGCGCCCAGGTGACGCTGTCGGTACTGCGCCCGAAGGTCGCCGCGCTGGCCCGCCTGATGCCGGAGAAGGCGGTTGCCGATACCGCCAAGTTCCTGCTCTGCCCGATGCCGGGCCTGCTGGTCTCGGTCGCCGTCGAGGTCGGGCAGGAGGTCAAGACAGGCCAGCCGCTGGCCGTCGTCGAGGCGATGAAGATGGAGAATGTTCTCAGGGCCGAGCGCGACGGCGTGGTCGGCACGGTCGAGGCCAAGGCCGGCGACACGCTGGCCGTCGATCAGGTGATTCTGACATTCGAGTAGCACGGGTCATCATCCGCGGCCGCGTCCAGGGCGTCTGGTTCCGGGCCTGGACACGGGAGCGCGCGCAGGCACTCCGCCTCGCCGGCTGGGTCAGGAACCGCCGGGACGGCGCCGTGGAGGCGCTGTTCGCCGGCCCGGAGCCCGCCGTCGACGAGATGCTCGAAGCCTGCTGGGAAGGGCCGGAGGCGGCCGTGGTGAAGGCCGTCGAGCCGCTTGATGCCGACGTCGACGACGAGGGCCTACCGGACGGCGGTTTCGAGATCCGCCCGTCGGACTGAGCCGAAGATCTCCTCGAAGCTCGCCTGGAGCGCCACATCGAGGTCGCCCATCACTGCCGGAATGCCGAGATCGACCAGCGAGGTGACGCCGTGGCGGGCGATGCCGCAGGGCACGATGCCGCTGAAATGGTCGAGCTCGGGCTCGACATTGATCGAGATCCCGTGGAACGAGACCCAGCGGCGGACGCGGATGCCGATCGCGGCGATCTTGTCCTCGCGCCCGCCGTCGCGCGCCACCCAGACCCCGACCCGGCCCTCGCGGCGCTCGCCGACGACGTTGAAGGTCGCCAGGGTGGCGATCACCCAGTTTTCCAGGTCGTGCACGAAGCGGCGGATGTCGCGGCCGCGCCGGTCGAGGTCCAGCATCACGTAGGCGACCCGCTGGCCGGGCCCATGGTAGGTGTACTGGCCGCCGCGGCCGCTGCGGTGGACAGGGAAGCGGTCGGGCTGCAGCAGGTCCGCCGGGTCGGCGCTGGTGCCGGCGGTATAGAGCGGCGGATGTTCCAGCAGCCAGACCAGTTCGCCGGCGGTGCCGGCGCGGATGGCGGCGACCCGGGCCTCCATGGCAGCGACCGCGGCGTCGTAGCCGACGGGGGCCTCGGCGATCCG
Source organism: Oceanibacterium hippocampi (assembly GCF_900172325.1). GTDB lineage: Bacteria > Pseudomonadota > Alphaproteobacteria > Sneathiellales > Sneathiellaceae > Oceanibacterium > Oceanibacterium hippocampi. Next base: position 1,800,436 of record NZ_FWFR01000001.1, read on the forward strand.
CCATTCGACGGCTTCATTCCCGATCATCGTCATGACCGACGATATAGCGCCCCGGGCGCGGCATTTACACTTCGATAACGCTGTTGGGCCATAGTCGTCGCCAGTCATGAACGGTGGTTGGTGAGAATGAACTCCAAGGCGATCCACGATGTCGAGGTGGAAATCTCGGTCGTCCTCGGCAAGGCGACGATGCCGATCCATCAGCTCCTGAAGATGGGGCGGGGCGCGGTCATCGAGCTCGACACCTTCGTCGAGGACCCGGCAATGGTGCTTGCCAACAACAGGATCATCGCCAAGGGCGAGATCGTCATCGTCGACGATCACGTCGCGGTATCGATCCTGGAAACGGTCGATGTCAACAATGGCCCCGAGGGATGAAAAAAGCCCGGCGAGAATGCTTGCGGGCAGGTCGAGGATTTGCTATCTCCCCAACTCCCGCGCGGTCGTGGCGGAATTGGTAGACGCGCAGCGTTGAGGTCGCTGTGGGCGAGAGCCCGTGGAAGTTCGAGTCTTCTCGACCGCACCAGATTTGAGAGACATGTGGCAGGGGCGGCGTCCGATCGGATGTCGCCGCGGCCACGGGATCGGAAGGGCCCGGCATCGCCGCGGCCCTTTTTTCCTGTCCGCCGTCGGCTCAGAGCCGCTTGAACATGCAGGTTGTCGCGTGACGGGCGGCGCCATCCGGGTCGAGCGCATAGTCCGGGATGATGCCGGCCCGCTCGAATCCCATGCTTGCGTAAAGCGCCTCGGCGCTGTCGCCCGTCCGCGTATCGAGCGTCACCAGCGTCCTGCCCAGCGCCCGCGCCTGTCGCTCGGCGGCCGCCAGCAGCGCCCTCGCGATGCCCTGTCGCCGCGCCGCCGGACGCACCGCCATCTTGGCGATCTCGCAGCGGTGGGGCTGGTTGGGCGGCATCCCGACGACAAGCTGCACCGTGCCGACGATCGGTCCGTTCCGCGCCGCCGCGAACAGGATGCGCTGCCCGGAGGCAATTTCCGGGCGGATCGTCCGCCGCCAGAAGCGATCCGCGTCGTCGGCGGTAAACGGCTGCAGGAAGCCGATGGCGCCGCCACCGCCGACGCTTTCCCGGATGATCGCAGCGAGATCGTCGAAATGCGTCTCGATCCGGTCGGCCGCGACCTGAAACACCGTCACGCTGTCCATTCTGGCCCCCCTAGTGAAGCGCGATGAGATACTCGGCGACCTCGTCCCCGGTCTCGAAGCGGGAGGCGCCGAACAGCAAATAGCGAAGGCAGTCGCCCGTCCGCAGTTCGTGGGTCTCGCCCTCTATCGTCACGGTCAGCGCGCCGGACACGAGCAGGAGGTGATGTTCCAGTCCGGGCACCGGCGGCAGCCGGTATTCGATCCGCTGGTTGGCGGCGATGGTGCAGCGGATCAGTTCGACGGCGAGGCTTGCGGACGGGGGCGAGACGCTCCGCCGGACGAAACCGTGCCGGCCATCCTCCCATTTCGCCTGCTCCGCACGGCGGATCAGCGGCTGGAAGCGCTTTTCCAGCGGCTCCAGTATCTGCGAGATCGTCATCGAGAAGACCGCGGCCAGGGCGCCAAGCGTATCGGCGGTCGGGCTCACCTCGGCATTCTCGATCCGCGAAAGGGAGGCCCGGCTGACGCCGCTCCGATCGGCGAGCTGCTGCAGGGAAAGGCCCCTGGCCTGCCGAAGCCGTTTCAGCCGTTCGGCAAGTCGGGTGGTCTCGCGCGTGTCCGGTTCATTCATAAACGGGAAATTGTCCCGAATATGGGATTTCGTCAAGGGCGACGGAATATCGGCGCGGGTTTCGATGCCTGCCGCCGCCGCGGCCCTTTTTTCCTGCCTGTGCCGCCCCGGCGCTTCCCCCCCCGTCCAATGCCCGGTAGTCTGTGAATCAGGACTTTCTGATCATAGTGACAAGAAACCACGGGGACGGGGGGCATCATGGCTGACGATCTTACGGAAATGGCGCTGCGCTATCATCGCCTGCCACAGCCGGGCAAGCTCGCCATCGTGGCGACCAAGCCGATGGAAACGCAGCGCGATCTCTCGCTTGCCTATTCGCCGGGCGTTGCCAAGGCCTGCGAACTGATCGCCGAGGATCCGTCCGAGGCGGCGAACATGACGTCGCGCGGCAACCTGGTCGCGGTTATCTCGAACGGTACCGCCGTGCTCGGCCTCGGCAACATCGGGCCGCTCGCCTCGAAGCCGGTGATGGAGGGCAAGGCGGTGCTCTTCAAGAAATTCGCCGGCATCGACGTCTTCGACATAGAGGTCGCGGAAACCGATCCGCACAAGCTGGTCGATATCGTCTGCGCGCTGGAGCCGACCTTCGGCGGCGTCAATCTCGAGGATATCAAGGCGCCGGAATGCTTCATCGTCGAGAAGCTGTGCCGCGAGCGGATGAAGATCCCCGTCTTCCATGACGATCAGCACGGCACGGCGATCTGCGTCGGCGCGGCGGTCTACAACGCCCTGCGCCTGGTCGAGAAGGACATCGCCAAGGCCCGTGTCGTCTGTTCCGGTGCCGGCGCGGCGGCGCAGGCCTGCCTCGACCTGCTGATCTCGATGGGCGTCGACCGCCAGAACATCCTGATGTGCGACCGCAAGGGCGTGGTCTACGAGGGTCGCGACGAGAAGATGGATCCCTACAAGGGGCGCTTCGCGGTCAAGACCGACAAGCGCGACCTGATGGGCGCGATCGAGGGTGCCGACGTCTTCCTGGGCGTTTCCGGCCCGGGCACGCTGACCGGCGAGATGGTCGCCAAGATGGCCGAAAACCCGATCATCCTGGCGCTCGCCAATCCGACCCCGGAAATCATGCCGGAAGAGGCCAAGGCGGCCCGCCCGGACGCGATCATCGCCACCGGCCGGTCGGACTATCCGAACCAGGTCAACAACGTGCTCTGCTTCCCCTTCCTGTTCCGCGGCGCGCTGGACACCGGGGCGACGGTCATCAACGAGGCCATGAAGGTCGCCGCCGTCAAGGCGATCGCCGACCTGGCGATGGCCGAGGCCTCCGACGTGGTGGCTCGCGCCTATGGCGGCGAGGCGCTCTCCTTCGGGCCGGAATACCTGATCCCGAAGCCGTTCGATCCGCGCCTGATCACCGAGGTTTCGTCCGCCGTCGCCCAGGCGGCGATGGATTCGGGCGTCGCCACCCGGCCGATCGAGGACATGGCGGCCTATCGCCGCAAGCTGACCGAGTATGTCTACCGCTCGAGCTTCGTCATGAAGCCGCTGTTCGACCGGGCCCGCGAGAAGCCGGCCCGGGTCGCCTATGCCGAGGGCGAGGACGAGCGGACGCTCCGCGCCCTGCAGATCGTCGTCGACGAGGGGCTGGCCGAGCCCTGGATCGTCGGCCGTCGCCGCGTGGTGGAGACCCGTATCGAACGCATGGGGCTCCGCATCCGTCTCGGCAAGGACGTGCATCTGGTCGACCCGGAGGATGACGAGCGCTACCGCGAATATTCCGCCGCCTATCACGAGATCGCCGCGCGCCGCGGCGTCAGCCCGGCGAAGGCGCGCATGGCGATGCGCACCGACACGACGGTGATCGGCTCGATGATGGTGCATATGGGGCTGGTGGACGCGATGATCTGCGGCCTCGCCGGCGAGGCGGCGGGCCATATCCGCACCGTTCGCGACATCGTCGGCGCCGAGGAGGGCGTGCGCGACCTGTCCGGCCTGCAGCTGCTGGTGCTGCCGAACAAGGCGCTGTTCGTCGCCGATACGCTGGTCTCGATCGACCCCTCGGCGGAAGAACTGGCCGAGATGGCGATCCTGGCCGCCGAGACGGTGCGCCGCTTCGGGATCGAGCCGAAGGTCGCGCTGGTCTCGCACTCCAACTTCGGCACTTCGCGGGCGCCCTCGGCCGACAAGGTCCGGCGGGCGACCGAGATCCTCGACAGCCTGAGCCCGAATTTCCAGTACGAGGGCGAGATGCAGGCCGACGCGGCGCTGTCCGCGGCGATCCGCGAGCAGGCCTTCCCGGCTTCCCGGCTGGAAGGGGCGGCCAACGTGCTGATCATGCCGACGCTGGATGCGGCGAACATCGCCTTCAACATGGTCAAGGCGCTCGGCGACGGCGTCTCGGTCGGGCCGATCATGGTTGGCATGGCAAAGCCCGCCCATGTCGTCGCGCCGTCGATCACGGTTCGGGGCCTCGTCAACATGACCGCGGTGGCGGTGGTCGACGCCCAGGACCGCGTTGCATCGGGCAACGTCCTGGCGCCGCTGTCGAGCGCGGCCGAGTAACACCGCGCAGGCCGGCGCCGCCTCTTCCGGGGGGCGCCGGCGGCGGTTGCTGGCGGCGGCGGATCGCGCCGTCCCGAAGTCGGCCGTGAAATTGCCGGCCGATACGGAAGTGTCATTTCCAACATGCGGTGAAATCGGCTAGGTTTCGCCGGCACTGGCCGTGCGCGGCCCGTATAGTGCATCATCCTGGACAACCGGGGCGCCCCCGCGCGTGCCCGCCCGACGACTGAGGACGCTGGCCATGAGCGAGACGCCGACCGTCGACGCCGAAGTGCGCCCGGAAGCCGAAGACCAGAGCGAAACCTTCGACCGCATGATGCGGGAGGTTTCCGACCTGCTCGAACGGCACGACATGGCCGGCCTCGTCGACTATGTCCAGGAACTCCATTCCGCCGACATCGCCGACCTGATCGAGCAGCTGCATTCGGACGAGCGGGCGACCTTCATCGCCGCGACCCGGGGCATCCTGGACGCCGAGGTGTTCATCCATCTCGATGAGATCGTCCGCGACGAGGTCCTGGAATATCTCCGGCCGGAGGAACTTGCCGCCGTCGTCAGCGAACTCGATACCGACGACGCGGTCTATCTGATCGAGGACATGGACGAGGCCGACCAGCGCGAGGTGCTGGCGGCGGTCACCCCGGAAGACCGGGCGGCATTGGAGGAAGGTCTCGGTTACGGCGAGGACACCGCCGGCCGACTGATGCAGCGCGACCTGATCTCGGTGCCGGAATTCTGGACCATCGGCCAGACGATCGACTATCTGCGAGAAACCGACGACCTGCCGGACGAGTTCTACGAGATCTTCGTCGTCGATCCGCGCCACCGGCCGATCGGCAGCGTGCCGCTGAACCGGGCGATGCGCTCGAAGCGGCCGGTCCGGATCAGCGAGATCATGGAGGCGGAGCCGCGCATCATCCCGGTCGACATGGACCAGGAAGAGGTCGCCTACATCTTCAAGCAGTATCGCCTGACCTCGGCCCCGGTGGTCGACGCGACCGGGCGGCTGATCGGCGTGATCACCGTCGACGACGTGGTCGAGATCATCGAGGAGGAGGCCGGCGAGGACATCCTCAGGCTGGCCGGTGTCGCCGACGACGACCTGTTCGATACCGTGCTCTCGACGACCCGGACGCGCTTCACCTGGCTGCTCGTCAATCTCGGCACGGCGGTGCTCGCCTCGATCGTGATCGGCCTGTTCGACGCGACCATGGAACAGGTGATCGCGCTCGCCGTGCTGATGCCGATCGTCGCCTCGATGGGCGGCAATGCCGGCACCCAGACGCTCACCGTGACGGTCCGCGCCATCGCGACCCGCGACCTGACCAGCGCCAACGCGCTTCGCCTGCTCAACAAGGAATTCCTGATCAGCCTGATCAACGGCGTCCTGTTCGCGGTGCTTGTCGGCCTCGTCGCCTGGGCCTGGTTCGGCGTGCCGCTGCTCGGCGGGGTGATCGCGCTGGCGATGATCATCAACATGGTGATCGCGGGGATCTCCGGGATGCTGGTGCCGATGGCGCTCGACCGGCTGAACATCGACCCGGCGATCGCCTCCAGCGTCTTCGTCACCACGATCACCGATATCGTCGGCTTCTTCGCCTTCCTCGGCCTCGCGGCGCTCGTCCTGCTTTAGGTTTGCGCGCGCTACCGTGCCCAGCCGAGCCGGGCCGAGGCACCGTCGCCGTCGGCGGTCCAGTCGTGGCTGGTGGCGAACAGCCGGAAGCTTTCCAGCACCGGCGTTGGCCGGCCGTGCCATCGCAGGCTGACCGTGCGCCCGAAACTGGGCTCGGCAAGCGCGACGAGCCGGACCCCCGGGTGGCGATACAGGTCGGGAACGAGGACGACGCCGAGGCCGGCCGCGACATGGCGGAGGGCCTTCTCGTCTGAATCCGTGCGGCAGACGATGCGCGGGCGGATGCCGCGCCTGATCAGTTCCCGCGTGACCTCGCCCAGGCAGTCGCAGTGGCTCCGGACGATGCTCGCCACATGGTCGAGGTCCTCGAGGGTGATCGCGCTCCGGCCGGCGTAGGGCCCGTCCGCGGCCGTCGCCAGCATCAGCCGCCAGCGGAACAGCGCGACGCCCTGGCCGTCCGGGGCTGGGCCGGTGCCGATCGCCGCGTCGATGCGCCCCTGCGCCAGCCAGCCGGCGAGGTCGTCCTCGCTGCCATCGCGGATCACCAGCTCGTCCTTGGGCTCGGCCTCGCGATAGTCCCGGAGCAGGGGGGCGAGACGCTCGGCCGGCAGCGAGCGGCCGATCCCGAGCCGGAGCCGGCGGCGCGGTGCCTCGGGCAGCATGTCGGCCTTGGCGGCGTTGCATTCGGCGATGATGGTGCGCGCCCGGGGTAACAACGCGCGGCCCGCGTCGGTCAGCGCGATCCCCTTGCGGCCGCGCAGGAACAGCACCTGGTCGAGCGCATGCTCGAGCTTCTTGATCCCGGCCGACAGCGTCGGCTGGGTGACGAAGACCCGCTCGGCGGCCTTGGAGAAGGAGCCGGTCTCGACCACGGCGAGAAAGTAGCGAAGCTGATAGAGATCCATTCATAGAAGATATCTATTTCGCATATTGAAAGAAACGATTATGTCTATGGATACGGGGCGCATACTATCCGCCGGTTCGCGACTGCGCGGACGGGGGAGAGGAGACGGCCATGACCGCGAGCGCCCACGAGCCAGCTGAACCGGACTACGCCGAGCGGGTCCGGGCGAGCTTCGGCCGCCAGGCCTTCATGACCCTGATCGGGGCCGAGATCGCGACGGTCGAGCCGGGTTTCGTCGAGATCCGCCTGCCGTTTTCCGAGCGCGTGACCCAGCAGCATCTCTATTTCCACGGCGGCGTCACCGGCGCGATCGCCGATTCCGCCGCCGGCTACGCGGCGTTCAGCCTGTTCGCCGCGGACGAGGCGCCGCTCACCTCCGAGTACAAGATCAACCTGCTGGCGCCGGGCGACGGCGAGGCGCTGGTGGCGCGCGCCCGCGTGCTCAAGCCCGGTGCCTTCCTGAATGTCTGCCGCGCCGATGTCTTCGCGGAACGGCAAGGCGGGGAGGTCCACGTGGCGACGGCGCTGATCACCATCGTCCGGATGAAGGGGCGGCGCGACGAGACCGTCCTTGGCGGCCAGGAGCGCGCCGCATGAGCGCCGCCGGCACCGCGAGCGCGGCGATGACGCCACGCAACCCGGACTACGCGGCGGATGTGCGCGCGGTCTTCGCGAGCCAGGCTTTCCTGCAGCACCTGGGCGCCGAGATCGTCGCATTGGCCCCCGGCAGTTGCGAGCTTCACCTGCCCTACCGGGAAAGCTGGTCGCAGCAGCACGGCTTCTTCCATGGTGGTATCATCACCACGCTGGCCGACAACGCGGCCGGGGCGGCAGCCTTCACGATGATGGAGAAGGGCGCCTACGGCGTTACCGCCGACATCAAGATGAGTTTCCTGGCCCCGGCAAAAGGCGAGCTGTTGATCGCCCGCGCCCGGGTGGTGAAGCCCGGCCGCAGCCTGACGGTGGCCGAGGCCGACGTCTATGTCCGGGCGGCCGATGGCGCGGAGCGGCATGCGGCGACCGCCCTGGTGTCGCTGGTCGGCTCGCGCCTCGGCTAGGCAGGGGCGGCCTGTTGCGCTAAATCAGATATCCCGGAAGCGGGCGGAAGGACCGAAGACATGATCCCCAATCAGTATCCCGGCCTCAATTTCGATCTCGGCGAGACCGCCGACATGCTGCGCGACACGGTGCGGAGCTTCTCCGACGACGAGATCGCGCCGCGTGCCGCCCAGATCGACGAGAGCAACGATTTCCCCGCCGACCTCTGGGAGAAGATGGGCGCGCTCGGCATTCTCGGCGTCACCGTCGAGGAGGAGTACGGCGGCGCCGCGATGGGTTACCTGGAGCATTGCGTCGCCATGGAGGAGGTCAGCCGGGCCTCCGCCTCGGTCGGGCTTTCCTACGGCGCCCATTCCAATCTCTGCGTCAACCAGATCCGCCGCAACGGCCGGGACGAGCACAAGCGCCGCTACCTGCCGAAGCTGATTTCCGGCGAGCATGTCGGCGCGCTGGCGATGAGCGAGCCCGGCGCCGGTTCCGACGTCGTCTCGATGCGCCTCAAGGCGGAGAAGAAGGGCGACCGCTATATCCTCAACGGCAACAAGATGTGGATCACCAACGGCCCCGATGCCGACGTCCTGGTGGTCTACGCCAAGACCAAGCCCGATGCCGGTCCGCGCGGGATCACCGCTTTCCTGATCGAGAAGGGTTTCAAGGGCTTTTCCACGGCGCAGAAGCTGAACAAGCTCGGCATGCGCGGCTCCAACACCTGCGAGCTGGTGTTCCAGGATTGCGAGGTTCCGGCCGAGAATATCCTCGGCCAGGAGCACGAGGGCGTGCGGGTCCTGATGAGCGGCCTCGATTACGAGCGCGCCGTGCTCGCGGCCGGCCCGATCGGCATCATGCAGGCCTGCATGGATGTCGTCGTGCCCTACATCCACGAGCGCCAGCAGTTCGGCAAGCCGATCGGCACCTTCCAGCTGATGCAGGGCAAGATCGCCGACATGTACACCACGATGAACGCCGCCAAGGCCTACGTCTACGCGGTCGCCAAGGCCTGCGACCGCGGCGAGACGACCCGCAAGGACGCCGCCGGGGCCATTCTCTATGCCGCCGAGAAGGCGACCTGGATGGCGCTGGAGGCGATCCAGGCGCTCGGCGGCAACGGCTACATCAACGATTATCCGACCGGGCGCCTTCTGCGCGACGCCAAGCTCTACGAGATCGGCGCCGGCACCTCGGAGATCCGCCGCATGCTGATCGGCCGCGAGCTGTTCGAGGAATCGGTCTGAGGCGCACCCATATCCTTTCATGCCGGGGCACGGCAGCAGGAGAAGACAGATGGACAAGGATTCAATCGTAATCGTCGGCATGGCGCGCACGCCCATGGGCGGCTTCCAGGGCGACCTGGCGCCGCTCACCGCGTCGGAGCTCGGATCCGCCGCGATCCGCGCCGCGCTCGGCCGGGCCGGGGTCGCGGCCGAGGATGTCGGCGAGGTCGTCATGGGCTGCGTTCTGCCGGCCGGCCAGGGCCAGGCGCCGGCCCGCCAGGCCGGTTTCGGTGCCGGGCTGCCCGAGGCGGTCGGCGCGACCACGATCAACAAGATGTGCGGCTCGGGCATGAAGGCGGCCATGTTCGGCCACGACCTGCTGCGCGCCGGCAGCGCCGACATCGTCGTCGCCGGCGGCATGGAGAGCATGACCAACGCTCCCTACCTGTTGCCGAAGGTGCGCGGCGGGCTGCGCCTCGGCCATGGCGAGGTCAAGGACCACATGTTCCTCGACGGTCTCGAGGACGCCTATGACAAGGGCCGGCTGATGGGGACCTTCGCCGAGGAAACGGCGACCCATTACCAGTTCACCCGCGACGCCCAGGACGCCTACGCGATCGAGTCGCTGCGGCGCGCCAGGACCGCCACCGAGGACGGCAGCTTCGCCGGCGAGATCGTCGGCGTCACGGTGCAGACCCGGAAGGGCGAGGTCACCGTCGACAAGGACGAGCAGCCGCTGAAGGCGAGCCCGGAGAAGATCCCGACGCTGAAGCCGGCCTTCGCGAAGGACGGCTCGGTGACGGCGGCCAATTCGTCGTCGATCTCCGACGGCGGCGCGGCGCTTGTGATGATGCGCCAGTCCGAGGCGGAGCGTCGCGGCCTGACGCCGATCGCCCGCATCGTCGGCCATGCCGGCCATGCCCAGGCGCCGGCCTGGTTCACGACCGCGCCGATCGGCGCGATCGGCAAGCTGATGGAGAAGACCGGCTGGTCGAAGGACGACGTCGATCTCTACGAGGTCAACGAGGCGTTCGCCGTGGTCGCCATGGCGGCGATGAAGGATCTCGGGCTCGATCATGATCGCGTCAACGTCCATGGCGGGGCCTGCGCGCTCGGCCATCCGATCGGCGCATCCGGGGCCCGCATCCTGGTCACGCTGATCGCGGCGCTGCAGAAGAACGGCCTGAAGCGTGGCGTCGCCAGCCTGTGCATCGGTGGCGGCGAGGCAACGGCGATGGGCGTCGAACTGATCCACTGATCGGCGCGATCCGCCGCACGGCAAAGGGGGACGGGAATGATTCTCAGCGAGGAACAGCGCATGGTCCAGGCGATGGCGCGGTCCTTTGCCGTCGATCGTCTCGTCCCCGGCGCCGCGGAATGGGACCGGGCGGGAGTCGTCCCGCCCGAGGTCCTGAAGGAAATGGGCGGCCTCGGCCTGATGGGCATGTGCGTGCCCGAGGAATGGGGCGGCGCCGGCGCCGATCTGCTGACCTACACGGTGGCGCTCGAGGAGATCGCGGCCGGCGATGGCGGCGTCTCGACGATCATGAGCGTCAATAATTCGCCGGTCGCGGCGGCACTGATGAAGGCGGGCTCGAGCGAGCAGAAGGATCGCTTCCTCCGCCCGCTGGTCGCCGGTGAATGGCCGGGCGCCTTCTGCCTGACCGAGCCGCAGGCCGGTTCCGACGCCGGCGCGCTGCGCACCCGGGCGAAGAAGGCCGGCAACCGCTATGTCCTGAACGGCACCAAGCAGTTCATCACTTCCGGCTCGACGGCCGGCGTCGCGCTGGTCTTCGCGGTCACCGATCCGGAGGCCGGCAAGCGCGGCATCAGCGCCTTCGCGGTGCCGACCGACCAGCCGGGCTATATCGTCGCCGGCACCGAGAAGAAGCTCGGCCAGCGCTGTTCCGACACCTGCCAGATCGTCTTCGAGGATTACGAGGCGACGCCGGACATGCTGCTCGGCGAGGAGGGCGAGGGCTATCGCATCGCGCTTGCCAACCTCGAGACCGGGCGGATCGGCATCGCCGCCCAGAGCGTCGGCATGGCGCGCGCAGCGTTCGACCATGCGCTCGCCTATGCCGGCGAGCGGCAGAGCTTCGGGACGGCGATCATCAATCACCAGGCGGTCAATTTCCGGCTCGCCGAGATGGCGACGGAAATCGAGGTCGGGCGCCAGATGCTGCGCCATGCGGCGAGCCTCAAGGATGCCGGCGAGCCCTGCCTGAAAGAGGCGTCGATGGCCAAGCTCTATTGTTCGGAAATGGCCGAGCGGGTCTGCTCGAAGGCGCTGCAGACCTTCGGCGGATACGGCTATGTCGCCGATTTCCCGGTCGAGAAGATCTATCGCGATGTCCGGGTCTGCCAGATCTACGAGGGCACGTCCGACATCCAGAAGCTGGTGATCGGCCGCGCCATCGTCGCGGCCTGACCCGGCGGCGACGATGGCAGACCGGACAGAGCGCGCCCTAGAACAGGAAGTAGCCGCCGTCGATGAGGAAGGTGTCGCCGGTATGGTAGCTCGACGCCGTGCTCATGATGTAGACGGCGATGGCGCCGAAATCCTCGGGCTGGCCCCAGCGCCGGGCCGGGATGCGCGGCTTGACGGCGGCGGCGAACTTGTCCCAGCCGAAGGAGCGCTCGGTCATCTCGGTCTCGATCCAGCCGGGCAGGATCGCGTTGGCGGTGATCTGGTGGCGCGCCAGTTCGACGGAGAGCGCCCGGATCATCGAGATCAGGCCGCCCTTGGTGGCCGCGTAATGCTCGTTCCTGGCGGCCCCGGAAATCGCCGCGAGCGAGGCGGTGCCGACCAGCCGGCCGAAGGCGTCGCCGTTCGCGGCGCGCTCGGTCATGTGGCGGGCGGCGGCGCGCAGCGTGTAGAAGGCGCCGTCCATGTTGATCGACATGACACGTCGCCATTCCTCGGTCGTCATCTCGGTGAAGCCGGCGTTCTTGCCGGAGCTGACGCCGGCATTGGCGAAACAGCCGTCGACCCGGCCGAAGCGTTCCACGGTCTCGGCGAAGGTGCGGTCGACCGCCGCCTCGTCGGAAACGTCGCAGCGCATCGCCGCGGTCTTCGTGCCATGGGCGGCGAGTTTCTCGAGCGCCGCGGCGTTCTTCGCCTCGCTGGTGCCCCAGATGCAGATGTCGGCACCGGCCTCCGCCATCGCCTCCGCCATCGCCAGCCCGATGCCGCCGTTGCCGCCGGTGACGAGCGCGACCCGCCCGCTCAGATCGAACGCCTTGTAGGCCATGTCTTCCGTTTCCCTCGAAGTTACGATTGCCTCTCCGCTTTTCGGCGGCGGGCCGTATCATAGCCGCTCGAACGGTCTTAGAAAGAGTCCCCGATGACGATCCTGAAATCCGCGCTCAACAGCCGCGCCCCCGCCTTCCGCGAGAACGAGAAGTCGATGCGTGCCCTGGTCGCCGATCTTCGCGAGGCGGTCGCCGAGGCCAAGCAGGGCGGCGGCGAACGCAGCCGCGCCCGCCATCTGAGCCGCGGCAAGCTGCTGCCGCGCGACCGGGTCAAGACGCTGCTCGATCCGGGTTCGCCGTTCCTCGAACTCAGCCAGCTCGCCGCCAGGGGCCTCTACGGCGGCGACATCCATTCGGCCGGTGTGATCACCGGCATCGGCCGGGTCTCGGGCCGCGAATGCGTGATCGTCTGCAATGACGCCACGGTGAAGGGCGGCACCTATTACCCGATGACCGTGAAGAAGCATCTCCGGGCCCAGGAAGTGGCGCGCGAGAACAAGCTGCCCTGTCTCTACCTGGTCGATTCCGGCGGCGCCAACCTGCCGAACCAGCAGGACGTCTTTCCCGACCGCGAGCATTTCGGGCGGATCTTCTTCAACCAGGCCAACATGTCGTCGGAAGGGATCGCCCAGATCGCCGTGGTCATGGGCTCCTGCACCGCCGGCGGCGCCTATGTCCCGGCGATGTCGGACGAGAGCATCATCGTCCGCCGCCAGGGCACGATCTTTCTCGGCGGCCCGCCGCTGGTGAAGGCGGCGACCGGCGAGGAAGTCTCGGCCGAGGATCTGGGCGGGGCCGACGTGCATTCCCGGACCTCCGGCGTGACCGACCATTACGCCCAGGACGACGCCCATGCGCTGGCGCTGGCCCGCCGCATCGTCGGCAACCTGAACCGGCCGAAGCGGCTCGACGTCGAGGTCCGCGCGCCGAAGCCGCCGCGCTACGACCCGGAAGAGATCTACGGGCTGATCCCGACCGACGTGCGCCAGCCCTACGACGTGCGCGAGGTGATCGCCCGGCTGGTCGACGATTCCGAGTTCGACGAGTTCAAGAAGCTCTACGGCACCACGCTGGTCACCGGCTTCGCCCATATCCACGGCTATCCGGTCGGCATCATCGCCAACAACGGCATCCTGTTCTCGGAAAGCTCGCTCAAGGGGGCGCATTTCATCGAGCTCTGCTGCCAGCGCCGGATCCCGCTGGTCTTCCTGCAGAACATCACCGGCTTTATGGTCGGCCGGAAATACGAATCCGGCGGCATCGCCAAGGACGGCGCCAAGCTGGTCACCGCGGTCGCGACCGCGAAGGTGCCGAAATTCACCCTCATCATCGGCGGCTCCTTCGGGGCCGGGAACTACGGCATGTGCGGCCGCGCCTACAGCCCGCGTTTCCTCTGGACCTGGCCGAACAGCCGGGTCTCGGTGATGGGCGGCGAACAGGCGGCGAGCGTGCTGGCCACCGTCCACGGCGACGCGCAGAAGGCCCAGGGCAAGCCCTGGAGCGATGCCGACCGCGACGGCTTCATGGCGCCGATCCGCGCGCAGTTCGAGGTCGAGAGTCACCCCTATTTCGCGACCGCCCGGCTATGGGACGACGGCATCGTCGACCCGGCCGACAGCCGCGATGTGCTCGGGCTCGGCCTTTCGGCCGCCCTCAACGCGCCGATACCGGAGACCCGGTTCGGCGTCTTCCGGATGTAAAGAAGAGACCAGGGAGTAAGCGATCATGTCAGGTGAACCGGTCATCCTGCACTGCACACCGGAAGGCGTCGCCACGGTGACGCTCAATCGTCCGGAGGTGCACAACGCCTTCAACGACGAGGTGATCGAGAAGCTGACGGAGATCTTCGAGGATCTCGCCAACCAGAGCGGCATCCGTGTCGTCATCCTGGCGTCCGGCGGCAAGAGCTTCTCGGCCGGTGCCGACCTGAAATGGATGCAGCGCGCGGCGGAGTACCTGGACGAGGACAACCTGGAGGACGCGCGCGGCCTTGGCCGCCTGCTGAAGTCGCTCTACACGATGGACAAGCCGACCATCGCGCTGGTCCAGGGCAGTGCCTATGGCGGCGGGCTCGGTCTCGTCGCCGCCTGCGACATCGCCGTGGCGGTGCGAAGCGCCAGTTTCGCCCTGACCGAGGTCCGCCTCGGCCTGATCCCGGCGGTGATCTCGCCCTATGTGGTGCAGGCGATCGGCGCCCGTGCGGCGCGGCGCTATTTCCTGACCGCCGAGCCGATCGCCGCGGATCGCGCCTACGAGCTCGGGCTGGTCAGCGAACTGGTCGACGACGTGCACCAGCTCGCCGAGGTCCGCGACCGCCTGGTGGCGCGGATCTTCCAGGCCTCGCCGGCGGCCATCGCCTCCTCGAAGGAGCTGATCTTCGCGGTCGCCGAGAAGCCGATCGACGACCATGTCATCGACGATACCGCCCATCGCATCGCCGAGGCCCGTTCGCTCCCCGATGGCAAGGAGGGCGTCTCGGCCTTCCTCGGCAAGCGGCGGCCGAACTGGTGGGTCGAGATGGAAAGCTGACGGAGCAAAACGTGTTCAGCAAGATCCTCATCGCCAATCGCGGCGAAATCGCCTGCCGGGTCATCCGCACGGCGCAGCGTCTCGGCATCGCGACCGTGGCCGTCCATTCCGAGGCGGACGCCGGTGCCCGGCACGTGGCGCTGGCCGACGAGGCGGTCCTGATCGGCCCGGCCGCTGTCGGCGAAAGCTACCTGAAGGGCGAGCGCATCCTGCAGGCGGCGAAGGCGACCGGGGCCGAGGCGATCCATCCGGGCTACGGCTTCCTGTCCGAGAATGCCGCCTTCGCCGAGGCCTGTGCGGCCGCCGGGATCGCCTTCATCGGCCCGCCGGCCGCGGCGATCCGCGCGATGGGGCTGAAGGACGCCGCCAAGGCACTGATGGAGAAGGCAGGCGTCCCGGTCGTTCCGGGCTATCACGAGGAGAACCAGGATCCGGCGGTGCTCGCCAGGGCCGCCGCGGAAATCGGCTACCCGGTGCTGATCAAGGCGGTCGCCGGCGGCGGCGGCAAGGGGATGCGCCGGGTCGATGACGCGGCCGGCTTCGCCAGCGCGCTGGAAGGCGCCATGCGCGAGGCGGAATCCGCTTTCGGCGACAGCCGCGTGCTGATCGAGAAATACCTGACCCGGCCCCGCCATATCGAGATCCAGGTGTTCGCCGACAGTCATGGCCGGGCGGTTCACCTGTTCGAGCGCGACTGCTCGCTGCAGCGCCGCCACCAGAAGGTGGTCGAGGAGGCGCCGGCCCCGGACATGCCGCTTTCGATGCGCGAGGCGATGGGCGCGGCGGCGGTGCGCGCGGCCGAGGCGATCGGCTATGTCGGCGCTGGCACCATCGAATTCATCGCCGACGTGTCGGACGGCCTGCGCGATGATGCCTTCTATTTCATGGAGATGAACACTCGGCTGCAGGTCGAGCATCCGGTGACCGAACTGATCACCGGGCAGGACCTTGTCGAATGGCAGCTCCGCGTCGCCGACGGCGAGCCGCTGCCCCTGGCCCAGTCCGACCTGGCGATCCGCGGCCATGCGATCGAGGTCCGGCTCTATGCCGAGGATCCGGCGCGCGGCTTCCTGCCGCAGACCGGTACCCTGCTGCGCCTTCGCCTGCCGGAGGACAGCGCTCATGTCCGGGTCGATTCAGGCGTGGTCGAGGGCGACGCCATCACCCCCTTCTACGATCCGATGATCGCCAAGCTGATCGTCTGGGACGAGGATCGCGCCTCGGCCCTTCGCCGGCTTGCCCAGGCGCTCGGCGAAACCGAGATCGCCGGCCTGGCGACCAACCTGGGCTTCCTCGGCCGGGTCGCCCGCCATCCGGCCTTTGCCGCCGGCGAACTGGACACCGGCTTCATCGGCCGGCTGGAGGCGGACCTGCTGCCGCCGACCGGCGAGCCGGCCCCGACTGCCTATGCCCTCGGCGCGCTCTATCTCCTGCTCCGGCGCAAGGCGGCGGCGCGCGCGCTGGCGCTGACCGGCGCCGACCCCTGGTCGCCCTGGGCGGCCGGCAATGGCTGGCGGCTGAACGACGAGGGACGGGGCGGCTATCGGTTCCTGACCGACGACAGCGTCTGCGACGTCACGGTCCTCTATCGCCGTGACGGCGGCTACCGGATCGGCGTCGGCGAGCATCATTTCGAGGCCCGTGGCACGCTGGACGACAGCGGCTCGATGATCGCCGTGCTCGACGGCATCCGGCGCCGCGCCGCGGTGACCGACAATGCCGGCCGGCTGACCGTGACCTGGGGCGGGACGACTGAGAGCTTCCGGGTTCACGATCCGCTCGACGTCGAGGCGGAGGAGGAGGCCGGTGGCGCGCTGGTCGCGCCGATGCCGGGCAAGGTGATCAGCCTCGTTGCCAGCGCCGGCGCGGCGGTGGAGAAGGGCATGCCGCTGTTGATCCTGGAGGCGATGAAGATGGAGCACACCATCGTTGCGCCCGCGAATGGCCGGGTCGCGGCCTTCCACTACGAGGCCGGCGACCAGGTCGACGAGGGCGCGGTGCTGCTCGATTTCGACATCGACGGGGAGGACTGAGCGATGGCCTGGCCGACGCGCGTCCGGATGTTCGAGGTTGGCCCGCGCGACGGGTTGCAGAACGAGAAGCAGGAGGTCTCGCCGGCGGTCAAGGCCGAGCTGGTCGACCGGCTGGTCGCGGCCGGGATCGGGACCGTCGAGGCGGCGAGCTTCGTGTCGCCGAAATGGGTCCCGCAGATGGCCGGCAGTGCCGAGGTGATGGCGGCGATCCACCGGGTGCCGGGCGCCCGCTATACCGCGCTCACCCCGAACATGCGGGGCTTCGAGGCGGCCCGCGAGGCAGGCGTTGACGAGGTCGCGGTCTTTGCCGCCGCCTCCGAGGGCTTCTCGCGCAAGAACATCAACTGCTCGGTCGCCGAAAGCCTCGAGATGTTCCGCCCCGTGGTCGAGGCGGCGAAGGCTGCCGGGCTGCCGGTCCGGGGTTATGTCTCCTGCGTGCTCGGCTGCCCCTTCGATGGCGACGTCCCGCCCGGCGACGTGGCCCGCGTGGCCGCCGCGCTGTACGGGATGGGCTGCTACGAGGTCAGCCTCGGCGACACCATCGGCGTCGGCACCCCGGCGAGGGCCCGCGCGATGCTGGAGGCGGTCGCCGGCGACATCCCGGTCGAGAAGATCGGCGTCCATTATCACGACACCTACGGACAGGCGCTCGCCAACATCCTTGCCAGCCTCGAGTTCGGCATCGCGACGATCGACAGTTCGGTGGCCGGGCTCGGCGGCTGTCCCTATGCGCCGGGCGCGACCGGCAACGTCGCGACCGAGGATGTCGTCTACATGCTCGACGGTCTCGGCATCGAGACCGGCATCGATCTCGAGGCGCTGGTCCGCACCGCCTGGTGGATTTCCGATCGCCTGGGTCGCCCGCCGGTATCGCGGGTCGCACGGGCCATGAAAGCGAGACTGGACCAGGCGTGAGAGTAGGCTTACCGGGCGCGCTTTCCGCGCTCAGCATTCTGGTCGCGGTCTGGTTCTTCGTCGCGCCGCCGGACGGGCTGCCGCCTGAGACCGCGCGCGCCTTCGGCCTGTCGCTGGCCGCCATCGGCTTCTGGGCGACCGGCTCGCTGCCCGAGCATATCACCGTCATCGGTTTCTTCCTGGCGGCGATGCTGCTCGCCGTCGCGCCGCCGGACGTGGTCTTTTCCGGCTTCACCTCGTCGGCCTTCTGGCTGGTTTTCGGCGGCATGTTGCTCGGCGCCAGCATGGGCCATACGGGGCTCGGCGCACGGATCGCCGGCCGCCTCGCCGGCCTGCTCGGCGGCACCTACGGCGGCGCGGTCGCAGGCATGATCGCGGCCGGGATCGGCCTTGCCTTCCTGATGCCGTCGACCATGGCGCGGCTGATGCTGCTGCTCCCGATCGTCAACGCGCTTGCCGAGGCGATGGGCTTCGAACGCGGCAGCCGCGGCGCGACCGGCCTGACCATGGCGACCGCGGTCGCCTCCTTCCTGCCGGCCTTCGCGATCCTGCCGGCGACCGTGCCGGCCCTCGTCCTGATGGGGACCAGCGAGACGCTGTTCGGCATCCAGCAGATCTACGGCACCTATCTGTTCACCCATTTCCCGGTGCTGGGCGTGCTCAAGTGCCTGCTCATCTGGCTCATCGTCATGACGCTGTTCCGGACCCCGGCGGTGAGCCGCGCGGAACCGGCCGCCGCCGGCCCGATGAGCCGGGCGGAAAAGCGCCTCGGGATCGTCCTTGCGCTCGCCCTCGGCTTCTGGCTGACCGATTTCCTGCACGGCATCTCGCCGGCCTGGGTGGCGCTCGGCGCGGGTTTCGTCTGCCTGCTGCCGGGCACCGACCTGCTGCCGAAGGATGTCTTCACCAGCCGCATCAATTTCGCCCCGCTGCTCTATGTCGCCGGCATTCTCGGGCTCGGCGGGGTGGTTGCCTATTCCGGCGTCGGCGGCCTGCTGGCCGAGAGCATCCTCGGCGCCGGACTGCTCGCGCCGGGTGCCGATGCCCAAAATTTCGCCGTCATCGCGGCGGCCGCGGCCGGGCTCAACATGGTCGCGACGATTCCCGGGTCGGCGGCCGTCATGACGCCGCTCGCCGGCGAGTTCGCGGCCGCCTCGGGGCTCTCGATTTCCGCCGTCTTCGTCATGCAGATGTCCGGCTTCTCGACCCTGCTGCTGCCCTACCAGGGTGCGCCGGTGGTCGTCGCCATGCAGCTCAACCAGGTGAGCCTCGGCGACGCGGCGCGGGTCACGGTGACGCTGGCGCTCTGCAGTGTGCTGATCCTCTGGCCGCTGCAATATCTCTGGATGGTCCTGCTCGGCCTGCTGGCCTGACTGGACCGGGACGTCGAAAGGGGCGGAGATGCTGCGGCAGGCGACGACGACGATCGAGGTGGCGAGCGACGGCGAGGGGCTCTACGAGGTTACCGACCGGGTCGCTGGCTGGGTCGCCACCCAGGCCATCGATTCGGGCCTGCTGACGCTGTTCTGCCGGCACAGCTCGGCCTCGCTGCTGATCCAGGAGAATGCTGATCCGGACGTGCAGGGCGACCTGCTGCGCTTCTTCCGGACGCTGGTCCGCGAGGACCATGACCTCTACTGGCATCGCGCGGAGGGAACCGACGACATGCCGGCGCATATCCGCGCGGCTCTGACCCAGAGCCAGCTTTCGATTCCGGTCGGCGGCGGCCGGCCGCTGCTCGGCACCTGGCAGGGAATCTACCTGTTCGAGCATCGCCGCCGTCCGCACCGGCCGCGAAATCGCCGTTCATCTGCTCGGCGAATAGCTGTTTCCGGGTGCTGGACAAATCGCGGCGGAGCGGTCATTCCATCGCCATGACCGTTCACCTGCTCAAGCTCTGCGTCGGCGTCGACAGCCTTGACCAGCTCCGGCACTGGCAGGCGCGGCGCGTGAAGATCGCGCCGCTTCGCCACATCACGCGGATGACGCCGAAGCGCAAGGACGAGCTGCTCGACGGCGGCTCGCTCTACTGGGTGATCAAGGGCCATGTCCAGGCCCGCCAGCGCCTTGTCGGGCTCGAACCGGTGCAGGACGGCGAGATCCGGCGCTGTGCGCTGATGCTGGACGAGGAACTGGTGCCGACCCGCTGGCAGCCGCGCCGGCCGCACCAGGGCTGGCGCTACCTGGATCCGAAGGACGCGCCGCCCGACCTCCGCGACGACCAGGATATGACCTACGACATGCCGACCGAACTGGTCGCCGAACTGCGCGAGCTCGGCCTGATCTGAGTTTGCCCGGACGCTCAGCCGAGCAGCAGGCTGTCGCTGTCCAGTTCCTCGCCGTGAACCTGCTGGAAGAGCCGGATCAGGTCCGGCACGTCGAGGCCGTCGCGCCGTTCGCCGGCGATGTCGAGAACGGCCTGGCCGGCATGGAGCATTACCGTCCGCGTGCCGGCGTCGAGCGCCTGGCGCATCGAGTGCGTGACCATCAGCGTGGTCAGTTTCTGCTCGCCGACGATATCGAGGGTCAGACCGATGACGGCGGCGGCGATGCGCGGGTCGAGGGCCGAGGTATGCTCGTCGAGCAGCAGCAGCTTCGACGGCGCGAGGGTCGCCATCAGCAGGCTCACCGCCTGCCGCTGGCCGCCCGACAGCAGCCCCATGCGGTCGCCGAGACGGTTCTCCAGGTTCATCCCGAGCCGCTCGATCCGCCCGCGGAAGTCGTCGCGGAGCTTGCGGCTGACGGCGAGGCCGAGGCCCCGGCGGCCGCGCACGCGGGCCCCGGCGAGGGCAAGATTCTCCTCGATCGTCAGGTTGCCGCAACTGCCGGCCAGCGGGTCCTGGAAGACCCGCGAGACCAGCCGCGCCCGCTTCGGCGCGGGCCAGTCGGTGACATCCTCGCCGTCGATCACGATACTGCCGGCCTCCGGCGTGAGGTCGCCGGCGAGGATGTTCAGGAAGGTCGACTTGCCGGAGCCGTTCGAGCCGATCAGCGTGACGAATTCGCCGGCCGGGACGTCGAGGCTGAGCCCGCGCAGCGCCCGGGTCTCCATCGCCGTCCCCTTGTTGAAGGTGACCTGGAGATTCTCGCAGCGGATCATTTCGCGCCTCCGCGGCCGAACATCCGGCGCACCGCGACGCCGCGCCCGGGCAGGACGAGGGCGGCGGCGACGAGCAGCGCGGTGATCAGTTTCAGGTCCTGCGCCCGGAGGCCGAGGAAGTCCGCCTGCAGTGCCAGCGCCACGGCGAACTGGTAAAGCATCGAGCCGGCCAGGCAGGCCAGTGTCGCGCGGAACAGCGTCTTCGGCGACAGGATCGCCTCGCCGCCGATCACCGAGGCCAGTCCGATGACGATCACGCCGACCCCCATGGTCACGTCGGCGGCGCCGTTCGCCTGGGCGAAGAGCGCGCCCGCCAGGGCCACGAAGGCATTGGCGATCGCCATGCCGAGCAGGATCATCGCCGCGGTGTTGATGCCGTTCGCCCGCGCCATGCGCGGATTGGCGCCGGTCGCCCGCATGGCGAGGCCGATCTCGCCGGCCATGAAACGGTCGAGCAGCAGCTTGGCGGCAATGGCGAGCAGGCCGAAGACGATCGGCAGGATGATGAAGCGCGGCAGGCCTAGGGCCTCGAGCGGGGTCAGCACCGTCGCCTCGTTGATCAGCGCGATGTTGGGCCGCCCCATGATCCTGAGGTTGATCGAATGCAGCGAGATCATCGTCAGGATCGAGGCAAGCAGATGCAGGATGCCGAAGCGGGTATTGAGAAAGCCGGTGACGAAACCGGCGCAGGCGCCGGCGCCGACCGCGACGAGGGTCGCGAGATAGGGATCGGTGCCGGTCGTGATCAGGGTTGCGGCGACCGCCGCGCCGAGCGGGAAGGAGCCGTCGACCGTCAGGTCCGGGAAGTCGAGGACCCGGAACGAGAGGAACAGGCCGAGGGCGACGAAGCCGTAGAGAAACCCGACTTCGATCGCCCCGGCGAAGGCAATCTGGTTGAACAATGAGGATCCGTCCGCTGCTTTGCCGGCGTCGCTGCCGCCAGGGAACCGGCCCGGCCGAAGCCGAGCCGACCCGTCGTTAGGCTCCGCTTCCTACTCGATCGTCTTGAAGGCTTCCGCCTTGATCGCGTCCGGGATCGTGACGCCCATCTTGGCCGCCGAGGCCGGGTTGATGTGCAGTTCGAGCTTCTGGACCTGCTCGACCGCGATGTCGCCCGGGTTGGCGCCGTTCAGCACCTTGGCGACGATCACGCCGGTCTGCCGGCCGACATCGTAGTAGTTGAAGCCGAGTGCCGCGACGGCTCCGCGCGCAACCGAATCGGTGTCGCCGGAATAGACCGGGATCTGCCCGTCGTAGCCGACCTGCAGGATGCTCTCGAAGGCCGAGACCGCCGTGTTGTCGGTCGGCACGTAGATCGCGTCGACCTTGCCGGCGAGGCTCCGCGCCGCCGGGCGCACCTCGTTGGAATTGGTGGCGACCCCTTCGACGATGGTCATGCCGTAAGTCGGCGCGGCGCTTTTCAGCAGTTCGACCAGCGAGCGCGAATTGGCCTCGCCGGAATTGTAGATGATGCCGATGCGCTTGGCCGCGGGCGTGATCCGGGTGATCAGCTCCAGGTGCTTGGAGATCGGCGACATGTCGGACATGCCGGTGATGTTGGCGCCGGGCTTCTCGTTGTTGCTGACCAGCTTGGCGCCGACCGGGTCGGTGACCGCCGTGAAGACGATCTTCTGCTCGGGCCCGGCGTTGGCGGCGATCGCCTGCGCCGACGGCGTCGAGATGCCGATGATCACGTCCGGTTTCTCGCCGAGATACTTCTTGGCGATCTGCACCGCGGTCGGGAATTCGCCCTGGGCGGTCTGGAACGAGACGGTGAGATTCTCGCCCTCCTTGAAGCCCTGCGCGGCGAGCTCGTCGAGGATGCCCTGGCGGGCCGCGTCGAGGGCCGGGTGCTCGACGATCGCGGTGATCGCGACCGACTTGTCGGCAGCGCCGGCGGCGGCCGGCAAGCCTGCGACGGCCAGGCTGGCGATGCCGCCGGCCAGCAGTCCGAGAAGCTTCGATTTCGTCATGACATTCGCCTCGCTAGTTGCTGTCATCATGCTGATCGGTCGTCCGCTTCGACCCAGATCGCGGTGTCGTGGAAGGCGGCCCCGCCGACCGGGGCAGGGGAATCCGCGCCGGTCAGCAGGTTGATCCCCATTCCATCGATGAAGGCGCCGTTCGGCCAGACGCTTTCCACCACCACCACGCCCGGCTGCACGCCGTCGAAGATCTCGACATGGATGCGGAGCGAGCCGCGCCCGTTGCCGATGCGGGCGATCGCGCCGTCGGCGAGCCCGAGACGGGCGGCGTCGTCGGGATGCAGCATCAGGCTTGGCCGGCCCTCCCGTTTGATCGAGGTCGGGGTCTCGGTGAAGCTGGTGTTCAGGTAGTTGCGCGACGGCGCCGTGACCATGCGGAACGGGCAGCGCTCGGTCGCCTCGTCGATGGCGGTCCAGTGATCGGGCAGCCGCGGAATGTCGCGCTTCTGGCGGTCGAGCCGCTGCCAGTCGGGGGCGAAGCGGAACTTGCCGTCCGGGTGGCCGAAGCCGTCGAGGAAGTGGGCGGCCCGGAAATCCGGCGCGCAATCGATCCAGCGATCGGCCTCCAGGGTCTCGATATCGCCCCAGCCGGAGGATTTCAGCGTCGCGTCGACGATCTCCCGGGCGCTCATCGAGAAACCCGGATGGCGGGCGCCCAGCCGTTCGGCGAGCCCGCAGATCACCTCGTGGTTGCTGCGCGTCCCCTCGAGCGGTTCGACGACCTTCGCGCCCATCAGGATATGGCTCTGGCCGCCTGCCTGGTAGACGTCGTCATGTTCCAGGAAGGTGGTTGCCGGCAGCACGATGTCGGCGACCGCCGCGGTTTCGGTCATGAACTGCTCGTGCACGCAGACGAACAGGTCGTCCCGGGCGAAGCCGGCGTGAACCTTGGCAAGGTCCGGCGCGACGGTCATCGGATTGGTGCTCTGGATCAGCATGCCGGTGACCGGCGGGCCGTCGCCCAGGTCCTGCGGATCGCCGGTCAGCACCGGGCCGATGCGCGACTGGTCGAGGACGCGGATCGACGGATCGCGGACGTCCAGTCCGTCGATCAGGCTGCGGTCCCAGTGGAAGATCGCGCCGTTGTTGTGGAAGGCGCCGCCGCCCTTGTAGCGCCACGAACCGGTGACCGCGGCGATCGAGGCGGCGGCATGCATGTTGATGGAGCCGTTGCGGCTGCGCGAGAAGCCGTAGCCGAGGCGGAGGTAGCTGCGCTTGTTCTGGCCGAGCAGATGGGCGAAGGCGGTGATTTCCGCCTCGTCGAGGCCGGTGATCGCCGCCGCCCAGGCCGGGTCCCGGGTCCGCAGATGCGCCTCGAGCTCGTCCGGCACGTCGGTATATTGCTTCAGGTAATCCCGGTCGGCGTAGCCGTCGCGGAACAGCACGTGCATGACGGCGCAGGCCAGCGCGCCGTCGGTCCCGGGGCGCAGGCAGAGATGCATGTCGGCCTGCAGCGCCGTGCCGTTGCGGTAGGGGTCGACCACGACGATCTTCGCCGCCCGGTTCTTCCGCGCCTTGACCGCGTGGGTCATGACATTGATCTGGGTGTTGACCGGGTTGGTCCCCCAGATGACGACGACGTCGGAATTGGCCATCTCGCGCGGGTCGGCGCCCATCAGCGCGCCGGTCCCCGCAATCCAGCCGGTCCAGGCGAGCGTCGTGCAGATCGTCGAATATTGCCCCGAATAGCGCATCGCGTGGCGCAGGCGATTGATCCCGTCGCGCTGCACCAGGCCCATCGTCCCGGCATAGAAATAGGGCCAGATCGTTTCCGAGCCGTATTTCGCGGCGAGTGCCCGGAAATTCTCGGCGACCTCGTCGAGGGCCGCGTCCCAGGAGATCGTCTGCCATTCGCCGGCGCCCTTGGCGCCCTTGCGGCGGAGCGGCCGGGTCAGCCGGTCGGGATGGTGATGGCGTTCGGCGTAGCGGGCGACCTTGGCGCAGATCACTCCGGCGGTATAGCTGTTGTCGGCCGCGCCGCGGATTCTGCCGATGCGCCGCCCGTCGAGCCGTTCGACCTCCAGCGCGCAGGTCGAGGGGCAATCGTGCGGGCAGGCGGACGGGCGGAAATCTAGCGTCGTTCCGGTTGATTCCAATGCTGCCATGCCCGTTCTCCCTGAGCCTCGCCACGCGCGCGGCCCCCGAAGGTAGAACGAGCGCGCAGGCGGGGCAACCGGCGAAAGGGCGCGGGATTGGCGCGGCTTTTCCGGCCATGCTATCGTGCCGGCCGTCGATCCGGAACGTCGGTTGCAAGGTGGCAGAACAGGACCAAACGACTAGCCAGGCGGACCCGAACAGGGGCCGTTCCCTCTACATGCGGCTGCTGCGCGAATATGCCTGGCCGCACTGGAAGGCGCTTGCCGGATCGGTCCTGCTGATGGCGGTCGTGGCGGTGGTGACCGCGGCCACGGCGTGGATCCTGAAGCCGATCGTCGACGAGGTCTTCTTCGAGCAGAATCGCGACCGCATCATCCTGACAACGCTGGCGGTTTGCCTGCTGTTCCTGGTCAAGGGCGCGGCGACCTACGGCAACGAGGTGCTGCTCAGCAATGTCGGGCAACGCATCGTCGCCCGCATCCAGGCCCGGCTCTACCGGGCGATCATCGGCTTCGATCTCGCCTGGTTCCACGACATGACGTCCGGCAACATGGTGTCGCGATTCGTCTATGACACCCACCTGCTGCGCGAGGCGCTGTCGAAGACGATCATCGCCGCGGTCAAGGACAGCCTGACCGCGCTGGCGCTGATCGGCCTGCTGTTCTGGCACGACTGGCAGCTGGCGGCGATCGTCTTCATCGTCATCCCGCCGGGCGCGGTCGCCATCCAGCGCCTTGGCAAGCGGATGCGCAAGGTCTCGACCCGCATCCAGCAGGAGACCGGCAGCTTCGCCAACGTCCTCGACGAGAGTTTCCGCGGCATCCGGGTGATCAAGAGCTACGGCACCGAGGAGGCGGAGATCGCCCGTGCCGAGGCGGCGATCGCCAAGCGCATGCGGGCGCTGATCCGCGCCGTCAGGATCGGCGCGGCGAGCAGCCCGGTGGTCGAGGTCATCGGCGGCGGGGCCTTCGCCCTGGTGATCTATTACGGTGGCAGCCGGGTGATCGACGGCACGACGACCCCGGGCACCTTCTTCTCCTTCATGGGCGCGCTGCTGATGGCCTATCCGCCGATGAAGGCGCTCGCACGGTTGAACGCCAAGATCCAGGAAGGCAAGGCAGCGGCGGTGCGGATCTACGATCTGCTGGATGCCGCGCCGAAGGTCGTCGATCGCCCGGGCGCGGCGCCGTTCACCATCGGCGGCGGCGAGATCGTCTTCGAGCAGGTCGGCTTTTCCTACGACGGCCGGACGAAGGTACTGGAGGATCTGAGTTTCACCGTGCCGGCCGGCCGGCGCATCGCCCTGGTCGGCCCGTCGGGCGGCGGCAAGTCGACGATCCTGAACCTCATCCCGCGCCTCTACGACGTCGACGGGGGGCGGATCACCATCGACGGCCATGACATCCGCGATCTCACGGTCGCCTCGCTGCGCCGGCAGATCGCCCTTGTCAGCCAGGACATCTTCCTCTTCAACGACACGATCCGCGCCAACATCGCCTATGGCAGCGGTGCCGACATCGATGACACGGCCATCTGGGCGGCGGCCGAGGCGGCGGCCGCGGCCGATTTCATCCGCGAGCAGCCCGATGGCCTCGACACCGTCGTCGGCAGCACCGGGGTGAAGCTTTCCGGCGGCCAGCGCCAGCGCCTCGCCATCGCCCGGGCGATCCTGCGCGACGCCCCGATCATCCTGCTCGACGAGGCGACCTCGGCGCTCGACAGCGAATCGGAGGAGCGCGTGCAGGCCGCCCTCGACCGGCTGATGCAGGGACGGACGACGCTGATCATCGCGCACCGGCTGTCGACCGTGCTCGACGCCGACCGGATATTCGTGATCGTCGACGGCACGGTCGCCGAATCCGGCACCCATGGCGAGCTCAGCGCCCGCGACGGCGTCTACCGGGCGCTTACCAGCCGGCAGTTCGGCGAGCATCTGCCGCGTCTCGTGCCGCCGCCTTCCGGGGCCCGGGCCGGTGGGCACGGGTAAACGCCAATGCCGTTCTGGAAGCGATGGGCCCATAGCGCGATGGTCCGGCATCTCACCTGCCTGGTGATCGCCGGCTATATCTGGCTGGTTTTCCGAAGCGGCCGCTGGCGGGAACAGGGCGGCGAGGTGCCGCGCGGCTTCTGGGATGCCGGGCGGCCGTTCATCATCGCCTTCTGGCACGGCCGGCTGCTGATGGTCCCGGTCTTCTGGCGACGCGGCCGGCGCCTCCGGGTGCTGATCTCGCAGCACCGGGACGGCGCGCTGATTGCGGACAGCGTCGCCCATTTCGGGCTCGAGAACATCCGCGGCTCGTCCTCCAGGGGCGCGACCTCGGCGCTCCGCGCGATGCTCCGCACGTTGCAGGAGGGCGATTGCGTCGGGATCACCCCGGACGGGCCGCGCGGGCCGCGCATGCGGGCGAGCGACGGCGTGGTCAAGCTCGCCTCGCGGGCCGGCGTGCCGATCGTGCCGGCGGCCTTCTCGGCACGCCGCCGTCGCCTGATGCCGAGCTGGGACCGCTTCGTCCTGCCAGCGCCGTTCTCATCCGGCCTGTTTCTCTGGGGCGAACCAATCGAGGTTCCGGCCCGGGCCGATGCGGCCGCCCTCGAGGTGGCGCGGGCCGATGTCGAACGGCGGCTGACCGCGCTTGCCGACGAGGCCGACCGGCTTTGCGGCCAGCCGCCGGTGCCGCCCGCCACGGCCGGCGATGCGCCGCGCGGCGCGGTCGGCGAGGCACGGACCGGGTGATCGGGCTCGGCACCTATCGCGCGCTGACCGACCTGTCGGCGCCGTTCATCGCGCTTTACCTGGCGCGGCGGCGGCAGCGCGGGGCGGAAGACGCCGAACGCTTCGGCGAACGGCTTGGCCGGCCGGGCCTCGACCGTCCGGAGGGGCCGCTGATCTGGGTCCATGCGGCGTCGGTCGGCGAGGCGCTGTCCGTCCTGCCGCTGATCGAGGAGGTGCTGGTCCGGCGGCCCGCCGCCCACGTGCTGCTGACGACCGGCACGGTCAGTTCGGCGGCGCTGGCCCGGGAGCGGCTGCCGGCACGCGCCTTTCACCAGTATGTCCCGGTCGACCGGCGCGCCTACGTGCGGCGCTTTCTCGACCATTGGCGGCCCGATCTCGGGATCTGGGTGGAATCGGAAATCTGGCCCAACCTGCTCTCGGAAACGGCGGCGCGCGGCACCCCGCTGATCCTCGTCAACGCCCGTATGTCCGAGCGTTCGTTCCGGACCTGGGGACGGCTGCCCGGGCTGATCCGCCCGCTGATCGGCGGCTTCGCGCTCTGCCTGGCGCAGAACGAGGGCGTGGCCGAGCGGCTCGAAGGGCTCGGCGCCCGTGCCGTCGCCTGCCGGGGCGATCTCAAATGGGCGGCGGCGCCTCTGCCGGTGGCGGTCGATCTCCGTGACCGCTTCGCCGCCGCGATCGGCGCCCGCCCGGTCTGGGTGGCCGCCTCGACCCACCCGGGCGAGGAGGCGATGCTGCTCGACGTGCATCGCCGGCTCGCGGCGCGCCTGCCCGGCCTCCTGACCATCCTGGTGCCGCGCCATCCGAAGCGCGGCGGCGAGATCGCGGCGCTGATCGCCGGCGCCGGCCTGGCTTCCGCCCGGCGTTCCGAAGGCGGGCTCCCGGACGAAGGTACGGCGATCTATCTCGGCGACAGCCTCGGCGAACTCGGGCTCTTCTTCCGGCTTGCCCCGGTCGCCTTCGTTGGCGGCTCGCTGGTCCCTCTCGGCGGGCACAACCCGCTCGAACCGCTCCGTCTCGGCGCGATGGTGCTGTACGGTCCGCATATGGAGAATTTCGCCGATGCGGTCGCCCGGCTCGAAGCCTGCGGGGCCGGGGAGCGGGTCGCCGATCCGGCGGCGCTGGCCGATCGGCTCGCCGTGCTGCTGGCCAATCCGGAGACCAGCGCGACGCATGCCGCGGCCGGACGGCGGATCGCCGACGGCGGGGCCGGCGTGCTGGCCCGCGTCGCCGACGAGATCGAGCCCTTCCTGCCACGGAACGGCGGGCCGTGAAGACGCCGGGCTGGTGGGGACGCGACGGCGGCGCGATGGCCGTCCTGTTCGGCCCTGTCGCCGCCCTCTATCGCGGGCTCGGCCGTTTCAGGGCGGTGGGCGTGCGGCCGGTAAAGGTCGGTGTGCCGGTCATCTGCGTCGGCAACCTGACCGCCGGCGGCGCCGGCAAGACGCCGACCGCGCTGGCGCTGGCCGCCCTGCTGGACCGCGCGGACCTGCGGTTCCTGACCCGTGGCTACGGCGGCCGCCTGAAGGGTCCGCTCCGGGTCGACCCGGCGATCCATACGGCGGCGGATGTCGGCGACGAGGCCCTGCTGCTCGCCCGCGCGGCGCCGACCTGGCTTGCCCGCGACCGGGTGCGGGGGGCGCGGGCCGCTGTCGCCGACGGCGCCGGGCTGATCGTGATGGATGACGGGTTCCAGAACCCGGCCCTGCACAAGGACCTGTCGATCGTCGTCGTCGATGCGGGGTTCGGCTTCGGCAACGGCCGGCTGATGCCGGCAGGCCCGCTGCGGGAGCCGGTTGCCGCCGGCCTGGCGCGGGCCGACATCCTCTTGCTGATCGAGGACGGGGGCGAGGCGGCGGACAACGGGTTGCCGCGTGCCCTGCCGCCGGGGCTTCCCTTCTTCCGCGCCTGCTTCCGCCCGGCGACCGACCCGGCCGCCTTCGACGGCCAGCCGCTTTTCGCCTTCGCCGGGATCGGACGGCCGGAGAAATTCTTCCTGAGCCTGCAACAGGCGGGACACCGCCTCGCCGGGACGCGCGGCTTCGCCGACCATCACCGCTACCGGGCGGAGGAACTGATGGAGATCGTGGAAATCTCGGTCGCGCTGGGCGCCCAGCCGGTCACGACCGCGAAGGACGCCGTGCGGCTCGGCCCGACGGAACGGGAAATGGTGAGGATATTCGAGGTTTCCCTCGAATTCGCCGATCCGGAGGATTTGCGCCGGCTGATCGAGACAGCGCTCGCGGCCGGAAAGCGAGCCTGAGAGAGGCCTCAGCCGGCGAGCGCCACCGGGGCCCGTGCGGCGCGGGCGGCGACGATCCGTTCGCGTGCCATCGCGTCGGCGAGCCGGTTGGTGGGAACGTCTTCCCGGGCCGAGCGCACGAAGATCTGGGTCAGGGTTTCGCCGATCGATTCGACATGCGCCATCGCCCGGTCGCGGTCGAAGCGCGGACCCTCGTGACTGATGAAGATGATGCCGCCGGCGTTGATGACATAGTCGGGCGCGTAGAGCACGCCGCGGGCGCGCAGCGCCTCGCCGTGGCAATCCTCGGCAAGCTGGTTGTTCGCGGCGCCGGCGACAACGGTCGCCTTCAGGCGCGGGATCGTCTGGTCGTTCAGGATGGCGCCGAGCGCGCAGGGCGCGACGACGTCGACGTCCTGGAACAGGATTGTCGCCGGATCGACGGCGGTCGCGCCGAAGCGTTCGACGGCCTCGGCGACATTGTCGGCGAAGATGTCGGCGACGACGAGGCTGCCGCCGGCCGCGTGCAGATGCCCGGCAAGGCCCATGCCGACATGGCCGAGACCCTGGATCGCGACGCGGATGCCGCGCAGGTCGTCGGCGCCGAGCCGGTGGCGCACGGCGGCGCGCAGGCCGGCAAAGACGCCGCGCGCGGTCGCCGGGGAGGGATCGCCGGCGCCGCCCTCGCCGATGCCGGCGATGTGGCGGGTCGACTTGCGCGCCTCTTCCAGGTCCTCGACGGAAGTGCCGACATCCTCGGCCGCGATATAGGTGCCGCCGAGACGCTCGACCGCATCTCCGAAGGCGCGGAACAGGGCCGGGCTCTTCTCGCGGCGCGGATCGCCGATGATGACCGACTTGCCGCCGCCGAGATCGAGACCGGCGAGCGCCGACTTGTAGGTCATGCCGCGCGACAGGCGGAGCGCATCGGTGAGCGCCTCCCCGTCGTTCGCGTAGGGCCACATGCGGGTGCCGCCGAGCGCCGGGCCGAGCGTGGTGTCGTGAACGGCGATGATCGCCTTCAGGCCGGTCGCCCGGTCATGGCAGAAAAGGACGTCTTCGTGATTGTCGAACGCGGGATGGGAAAACACCGACATGACGGAAAACCTCCAACCGGTTCTGTCCGGATGCATGACAAATGATTGTCCTAGAGGTTCCATCGAACAGTATAATATTCAATGAAAATCAGGGGCTTGGCGAAATTCGCAGGAATTGTGCGAGGCCCCCGGGCAACTCGATGAATTGTTGCCCGGCCCGCCGCGCGCGCGAAATTAAACGCTGAATGGTAAGACGTCCTGACGCGGGGACGGACCGTCGGTCAGGCAGTGACTCGACGGCCCGCCATCCATGACGGATCGCGTAATGTCAGGCGCGTTCTAGAGACCGAGACTGCCGCCGATCGCGTTCCGGTACAGTCCGGCGAATGCCGCGGCGTCGACCGGGCGCGGATTGGTCGGCGCGGTCGGATCCTTCTCGGCCATCCTGGAGAACGGCTCGGCATGTTCCTCGCTGACGCCGATATCGGCCAGCGTTGCCGGAATGCCGATCGTCTCCCTGAGCTCGATGACCCAGTCCAGCACGCCGGTGAAATCGGCCCGTACGAGGCCGAGATAGCGGGCCAGCCGGGCCATCTTCCCATCGATCGCGTCGCGGTTGAAGGCGAGCACGTAGGGCATGACGACGCCGTTGGTCAGGCCGTGATGGGTGCCGAGCACGGACGAGCAGGGATGGCTCAGCGAATGCATCGCGCCGAGCCCCTTCTGGAACGCCGTGGCGCCCATCGAGGAGGCGATCAGCATGTGGCTGCGGGCCTCGATATTGCCGCCGTCGCGGACCGCGGTGACCAGCCATTCCTTGCAGAGCCGCATGCCTTCCAGCGCGATCCCGTCGGCCATCGGGTGATAGAGCGGGCTGCAATAGGCCTCGAGATTGTGGCTGAGCGCATCCATGCCGACGGCGGCGGTGATCGGCGCCGGCAGGCCGGTGGTGAGCTCCGGGTCGGCGATCACGATCGCCGGC
This sequence comes from Oceanibacterium hippocampi, assembly GCF_900172325.1. Classification (GTDB taxonomy): domain Bacteria; phylum Pseudomonadota; class Alphaproteobacteria; order Sneathiellales; family Sneathiellaceae; genus Oceanibacterium; species Oceanibacterium hippocampi. The sequence goes on from NZ_FWFR01000001.1 coordinate 1,832,396, forward strand.
AGCATCTTCGGATGGAAGATGATCTTCTTGGTATGGTCGCCGAGGTCGGTGATGACCGAGGATCGGCCGACCTCCGAGCCGGTCCCGGCGGTGGTCGGCAGCGCGATCACCGGCGCCATCCCGGCGACGTTGACGCGCGTGTACCAGTCCTCGCGATCCTCGAAATCCCAGATCGGCCGGTCCTGGCCGACCATCAGCGCGACCGCCTTGGCGGCATCGAGCGCGGAACCGCCGCCGAAGGCGATGACGCCGTCATGGCCGCCGTCCCGGTAGACGGCGACACCGGCGCTGACATTGGCCTCGACCGGGTTCGGCTGGACCTCGGAGAAGACCGCGACGGCGAGCCCGGCATCGCGGCAGAGCGCGACCGCCTCGGCGATCATCGGCAGCTTCGCCAGGGCCGGGTCGGTGATGAGCAGCGGCCGCGCCATGCCGAGCTCGCGGCAGGCGGCGGGCAGTTCCTTGAGCCGGCCGGCGCCGAAGCGCATCGCGGTCGGGTAGTTCCAGTTGCCTTTGAGGGCGTTCGCCATGACCGCGGTTCCTACTTGTTGCCTTCGCGCATGTGGAAGCTCTTGGGCCGCGTCAGATGCTCGTATCCGACGCGGGACAGCGTGCAGCCGCGCCCCGAATCCTTGACGCCCACCCAGGCGAGCGCCGGATCCAGGTAGTCGCAGCGGTTCATGAACAGGGTGCCGGTCTGGACCTCGTCGCCAAGCGCGAGGCCGGCATCGAGATCGCCGGTCCAGATCGAGGCGGTCAGGCCGTAGGGCGAATCGTTTATCAGTTCGAGCGCTGCCGCGTCGTCCGGAACCTTCATGATGCCGACCACCGGGCCGAAGCTCTCGTCCCGCATGACCGACATCTGGTGGTCGACGTCGATCAGCACCTGCGGCGCCAGGTAGGGCGTGCCGTCGGCGTTGGCCGGGAAGTGGCCGGGATCGATCAGCGCCCGGGCGCCGGCCGCGGTCGCCGCGCGGACCTGCTCGCGCACCGCGTCGGCGGCGCTGGTCCGGACCATGGGGCCGAGATTGACCGACGGCTCCAGCGGATTGCCGAGACGGTAGCCGCGCACGGTTTCCGCGAAGGCCTCGGTGAAGCGGTCATAGAGCGCCTCGTGCACGTAGATCCGCTCGATGCCGCAGCAGCTCTGGCCGCTGTTGAAGAAGGCACCGTCGACCAGGTTCTCGACCGCGAAATCGAGGTCGGCGTCGGCCCGCACATAGGCCGGATCCTTGCCGCCGAGCTCCAGCCCAGTGGCGATGAAGCGCTGCGAGGCCGCCGCCTGGATGCGGTGGCCGCCGCCGACCGAGCCGGTGAACGAGACGTAATCGACGCCGTCGGCGGCGATCAGGGCCTCGGTCGTGGCATGGTCCAGGTTGATGTTGCGGAACAGCCCGGCCGGCAATCCGGCCTCGGCGAAGGCGGCCGCGAAGCGTTCGCCGCAAAGCGCGGTCTGGGCCGAATGCTTGAGGATGACCGCGTTGCCGGCGAGCAGCGCCGGGACGATCGAGTTCACCGCGGTCAGGTAGGGAAAGTTCCAGGCCGGGATCGAGAGCACGACGCCGAGCGGCTCGCGGCGGATGAAGCGGGTGAAGCCCGGGATCTCGCCGACCCGGACATCGGCCAGCGATTCCGCGGCGATGGCGATCATGTGGCGGGCGCGTTCCTCGAAGCCGCGAAGTTCGCCCGGCGACTGCGAGATCGGCCGGCCGATCTGCCAGGTCAGTTCCTCCGCGATGGCCTCGCCGCGGGCAAGGAAGGCGTCGACGAAGCGGCCGAGCAGGGCGGCCCGCTCGCCGACCGGGCATTTCCGCCAGGCGACCTGGGCGACCCGCGCCCTCGCGACCGCCTGTTCGGCCTCGGCCAGTGTTGCAAGCGGACGCTCGGCATAGACCGAGCCGTCCACGGGCGTGATCAGGCGCAACGATTCCGCCATGGAATTCCCCTGTCGAGACGGCGCCGGCCCGTGCCCGGCCGGCAACGGCTCCTATAGCGCGATTGCCCGGCCGTGACCATAGCCGGCGACGGCCGGCCGGTCGCGAAAGCGTGACTTGCCGGGCCCGGCCATCCGCCGGAACATCGGGGGATCATGACGCGCGCAACGGCCATTCTCATGGGGTTCCTGTTCCTCGCCATCGGCGGCGGCGCGGCGGCCCAGCCGGCGCACTGGCAAGGCCAGTGGCCGAACACCGACTTCACCATGCATTCGGTGCCGTTCGAGGAGATCCTTTCCGGCGGCCCGCCGAAGGACGGGATCCCGGCGATCGACGAGCCGCGCTTCCGGCCCCATGCCGAGGTTACCGACATCGCACCGACCGAGCCCGTCATCGGTCTCGTGATCGGCGGCGAGGCCCGGGCCTATCCGCTCCGCATCCTGATGTGGCACGAGATCGTCAACGACGAGATCGGCGGCGTGCCGGTCGCCGTCACCTTCTGTCCGCTCTGCAATACCGCGCTCGTCTTCGACCGGCGGCTGGACGGCGACGTGCTCGACTTCGGCACGACCGGCAAGCTCCGCAATTCCGATCTCGTGATGTACGACCGCCAGAGCGAGAGCTGGTGGCAGCAATTCACCGGCGAGGCGATCGTCGGCCGGATGACCGGCAAGCAGCTGCGGATCCTGCCGTCGCGGCTGGAAAGCTTCGCGCGCTTCGTCGAGCGGGCGCCGGACGGGCAGGTGCTCGTGCCGAACGGCCGCCATGACCGGGCCTATGGCTTCAACCCCTACGAAGGCTACGACAGTCGCCCGGCGCCCTACGAGTTCTTCAAGGGCGACCTGCCGGTCGAGGTCGCGCCGCTCGCCCGCATCGTCGCGGTCGGCGAGGAGGCCTGGTCGCTCGATCATCTGCGCTCGGTCGGCCAGCTCACGACCGCCGATGGGGTCGAGGTGAGCTGGACCCCCGGGCAGAATTCGGCGCTCGATTCCCGAGCCATCGGCGAAGGCGTCGACGTCGGCAACGTGGTTGCCCGGCGGCGCGTGGGCGACGGCTGGGAGGACGTGCCCTACAGGCTCGATTTCGCCTTCGCCTGGCGCGCCTTCCACCCCGACCGGCCTATCGTGAACCGCTGACCGCGGGATGCCCGCGGTCGCACGGCGGACTCCCCTTCCTCGCCGCCATGACGCCAGATGTTGACTTGACGCAGCGGTGGACCCCGGTATTTAGTGTGCCGGATGTATTGTGAGGGGCGATATTGATGTTCGGCGCGACCAAGACGGCGGCTCCGGGCCGGGCGCATATCATCGTGCTCGGGAATGCCAAGGGCGGCTCGGGGAAGTCCACGACTGGCATGCATATCATCGTGGCCCTGCTCTCGCTCGGCTACCGCGTCGCCGCGATCGATCTCGATGGCCGGCAGAAGACGCTCGGCCGCTATATCGAGAATCGCCGGGATTTCCTCGCCGGCAACGACCTCAAGCTGCCGCAGCCCGAGCTCCGGGTGATCACGCCGAGCCAGGAATCGGCCGAGGCCGACCGCCAGCGCGACGAGTACGAGCGCTTCGTCGGCGCGCTTGGCGAATTCGTCCCGGCGCATGACTACGTGGTCGTCGACTGCCCGGGCGCCGATACCTATATCGCCCGGCTCGGCCATTCCTTCGCCGAGACGCTGGTGACGCCGATCAACGATTCCTTCGTCGATCTTGACCTGCTGGCCCGCGTCGACCCGAACAATTACCGGGTCATCGGTCCGTCCTGGTATTCCGAGATGGTGTGGGAGCAGCGCAAGCGCCGGGTCGCCGTCGACGGCTACAACATCGACTGGGTCGTGGTCCGGAACCGGCTTTCCCATCTCGACGCCCGCAACAAGCGGCGGGTCTCAGGCGTGCTGGAGCAGCTCGCCCGCCGCATCGGCTTCCGCCTCGCGCCCGGCGTCGGCGAGCGTGTCGTCTACCGCGAGATGTTCCTGAAGGGGCTGACGCTTTCGGACCTCAAGGCCGAGGGCACCGGCTTCGACATGACGATCTCGAACGTCGCCGCCCGCCAGGAAATGCGGGCGCTGATCCACGCCCTCGACCTGCCCGGCATCGAGGATTACCGCGAAGCGGTGTAACGCGCGGCCCTCACGCCTTCGTCCCGGCCGCGTGCCCGGCCCGCTCATTTCCGTCCTCATTGTCGCCGTCGTCCTCGCCGAGTTCCAGCAGCGCCGCGTCGAGATGGCGGTTCAGCGCCGCCGTCGTCGTCCGCGCCGCGCCGAGCGCCTCGGGCGGGAACTCGCCCGCCAGCCGTTCGAGCAGCGCCGCCTCGGCCGCCCGCATCGCCCCGAACAGGCGCACTCCGGCCGGGGTGAGGGCGTAGAGCGGCGAACGCCGGTGCGCCGGGTTGTCCTGGGCCTCGACCAGCCCGGCGGCGGCCAGCGCATCCATGTTGACCTGGATATGCTGGCGCGACACGCCGCGGGCGCGGGCGATGTCGGGGACCGGACGGGGGCCGTCGCCCAGCGCCTCCATCACCGCCCGCATCGACGCGTTGACGCCGCTTTCCCGGTGCAGCCGCTCGGCCACCGCCTTCAGCCGGTTGAAGGCGCCGCGGATCTCGCGGATCAGGGCGTCGAGGCGGGCGGCGTCCGGGCTCATGGAATATCCGTGCGGGTCGGTTGCGGGGCGAGGGACTGCCCGATTGTAGGGTCTTTGGACGGCCGGGCGAAGGGCCGGAATGGCAACAACAGCATCCAGAAGAGCGAGGCGGTCGGCTGCCCGCGATACTCGTCGAGGCCGATCGTCATCGTCGCCAGCTCCGGGCCGGGCTTCTCCCGGTAGGTGCCGAACAGGCGGTCCCAGATCGTGAGCGTCGCGCCGTAGTTGCTGTCGGTCTCCGGCTGCAGGCTGGAATGATGGATCCGGTGCACGTCCGGCGTCACGATCACCCGGTTGAGCAGGCGTTCGAGGCGGGCCGGCAGGCGGATGTTCGCATGGCTGAAGACCGCGAGCGCGGTGTCGGCGAGTTCGTAGAGCATCAGCGCCGCCGGCGGCAGGCCGAGCAGGACGGCAGCGCCGATCAGCAGCGGCGCGTTGACGACGAACTCGAGCGGGTGCATGCGCACCGTGGTCGAGACGTCGAGCACCGGATCGCTGTGATGAACCCGGTGCAGGCGCCAGAGCCAGGGCACTTTGTGCATGGCCAGGTGGATCGCCCAGGACACCAGGCTGCGGGCGAGCAGCGCGGCGACAACGGCGGTCCAGGGATCGATGGGCAGCAGGTTCAGGAGCCCGATGCCGTTGTCCCGGGCGTAGTCGGCCGCCATCACGGCGCTGACCGGGATGGCGCCGAGAACAACGATATTGAGCGCCGTCATCGCGTAGTTGCCGGTCCAGCGGCGCCGGCGCCGGGGCGCCTCGGCGCTGCGCGAGACGACGCCTTCGAGCAGGATCAGCGGGGCGAGCAGACCGAAGAAGACGAGATAGGTGAGGGGCTCCGACTGCACCCTCAGGAAGGCGTCGAGACCGTCCATTGCCGTTCTCCATATTGACAACAATATTGTCAAAATAGGGAATGACAATTACGTTGTCAATATCACGGGACGCGAGTCAGAGAATGCCGGTGATGAAACGATCGAGCCGGCTGTCCCGCCGATAGGCCTGGCGGACAAGAAGCGCGGCGAGCAGGGCGGTCAGGGTGCCGCCCGCGACATCGCCGGCATAATGCGAACCGACATAGATGCGTGACAGGCCCATCAGGATGGCGGCGGCCAGGTAGGCAAGGCCGCTCCGCCGCAAGCCATTCAGCAGAAAGGCGAAGGCGATGGCGAAGGCGGCGGTGGTGTGGTCGGAGGGGAAGGAAAAGTCGTTGCTGCGCGCGGCGATCAGCGTCGTCACGCCGGCGTCGTAGGGCCGGACTCGGTCAAGGAAGGCCAGGATCAGCAGGTTGATGGCGATGCCGAGCGCGAAGCTCAGGCCGGCGGCGACCAGCACGTGGCGGATGCGCGGCCGCTCGGCCCGGCGCCACCATTGCGCGGCGACGGAGAGAACGAGCAGGTGGATCCCGATGGCCGAGGTCCAGATCATCAGGAAATCGCCTGCCGCGCTGTGCCCGGCCAGGGCGTTGATGGCCGCCGTGATCGCCGTGTCGAACTCGTTCAATCGCGCCTGTCGCCTCCCGCCACTACTGCCCGTACCGTTCGGTGACAAGCCTAGCGCGGAAAGCGGGTTCAGGCGACCGGAACCTCGCCCATGGCGGGAGCCGGGCGGCCGGGACTAGAGGTCGGCCTCGACCCCGCTGGCCTTCAGTTCGGCCGCGAGTTCCGCCTTCAGCCGTTCGAGCCCGGCCTCGTCGCCGGCCTCGCAGCGGGCGACCAGCACCGCCTGGGTGTTGGAGGCGCGCAGGAGCCACCAGCCGTCCGTGGTGGTCACCCGGACCCCGTCGATGTCGTTGAAGTCGGCGCCGCGCGCTTTCAACCGCGCCTTGATCTCGTCGGGAACCTTGAACTTCCGGTCCTCGGCGCAGTCGAAGCGGATCTCGGGCGTGTTCACCACCGGCGCCAGGCCGTCGCGGAGCGCCGCCACCGAGCGGTCCGACCTGGCCGCCAGGTTGAGGAAGCGGACGCCGACGTAGAGCGCGTCGTCATAGCCGTAATAGCGGTCGGCGAAGAAGATATGTCCGCTCATCTCGCCGGCGAAGGGGCTCTTTTCCTCGACCATCTTCTTCTTGATCATCGAATGCCCGGTGCGCCACATCAGCGGCTTGCCGCCATGGGCGGCGATGTCGTCGAACAGCACCTTCGAGGCCTTGACGTCGGCGATGATCGTCGCTCCCGGGTTCTCGGCCAGCACGTCGCGGGCGAGCAGGGTGATGAGCTGGTCGCCCCAGAGCACGCGGCCCTCGCCGTCGACGACGCCGATGCGGTCGCCGTCACCGTCGAAGGCGACGCCGAAATCGGCCCCGGTGCCACGCACGGTGCGGATCAGGTCGGCCAGGTTCTCCGGCACCGTCGGATCGGGATGGTGGTTCGGGAAGGTGCCGTCGATATCCTCGTAGAGCAGCACGTGGCGGCCCGGCAGCTTCGCGCAGATCTTGACCAGCGCCTCGCCGGCGGCGCCGTTGCCGGCGTCCCAGACGACCGCCATCTCGCGCGGCACGTCGGCGTCCTTCAGGATCCGGGCGACGTAATCGTCCATCACCGGGATCTCGGTCGCCGTGCCGGCGCCGCTGACCCAGTCGCCGGCGGCGGCCATGCGGCCGAGCTCCTGGATGTCGGCGCCGAAGAACGAGGCCTTTCCGAGCATGATCTTGAAGCCGTTGTGGCTCGGCGGATTGTGCGACCCGGTGACCATGATGCCGCCGTCGGCATCGCAGTGATAGACGGCGAAGTAAAGCATCGGGGTCGGCCCGCGGCCGATCCGGACGACGTCGATCCCGGCCGCGGTCAGGCCCTCGACCAGGGCCGCCTCGAGGTCGGGGGAGGACAGCCGGCCGTCATAGCCGACCGCGACCTTGGCTCCGCCCTTGCGCGCGACGATGGTGCCGAAGGTCCGCCCGATCGCCCGCGCGTCCGCCGGGCTCAGAGTCTCGCCCATGATCCCGCGGATGTCGTATTCGCGGAGGATCGTCGGGTGAAAGTCGTGACGCTCGCTCATCGGATCTGTTCCATCACTTCACCGGGACCGTGGTCCGCCCGACGCTGACATAGCGGAAGCCGGCCTCGGCCATCCATTCCGGCTTGTAGATGTTGCGCAGGTCGATCATGACCGGCTGCTTCATCAGCTTCTTGACCCGGTCGAGGTCGAGGGCGCGGAACTGGTTCCACTCGGTGATGATGACCAGCGCGTCGGCGCCCTTCATGGTGTCGTAGGCGCTGTGGCAATAGAGAAGGCCGTCGAGCGCCTCGTTCTTGGCCGCCTCGTCCATGCCTTCCGGATCGTAGGCATGGATGTTGGCGCCCATCTCGAGCAGGGCCGGCAGGATGCCGACGCTCGGGCTTTCCCGCATGTCGTCGGTGTTTGGCTTGAAGGTCAGGCCGAGCACGGCGAGGGTCTTGCCGTTGACGTCGCCGTCGCAGGCCGCGACGATCTTCTCGACCATGCGGGCGCGGCGATCCTCGTTGATCTGCACCACCGCCTCGATGATGTGCTGCGGCACGCCGGACTTGCGCGCGGTCGAGACCAGCGCGCGGGTGTCCTTCGGGAAGCAGGAGCCGCCGAAACCCGGCCCCGGATGGAGGAACTTCGAGCCGATCCGGCCGTCGAGGCCGATGCCCTTGGCGAGCTGCTGGATGTCGGCGCCGACCGCCTCGCAGAGATCCGCCATCTGGTTGATGAAGGAGATCTTGGTGGCAAGGAAGCCGTTGGCCGCGTACTTGATCAGTTCGGAGGTCTCGAGCGTGGCGAACACCACCGGCGTCTCGTTCAGGAACAGCGGCCGGTAGATCTCCCGCATGACCTCGCGGGCGCGCTCGTTCTCGACGCCGCAGACCACCCGGTCGGGCCGCATGAAATCCTCGATTGCCGCGCCCTCGCGCAGGAATTCCGGGTTCGACGCGATGTCGAAGCTGGCCCCGCCGGAGGCCTTCTCGATCTCTTCCTTGACCTTGCGGCCGGTGCCGACCGGGACCGTCGACTTGGTGACGACGACGGTATAGCCGTCGAGGGCGCCGGCGATCTCGCGGGCCGCGTCGAAGACGTAGGTAAGGTCGGCCTCGCCGTCGCCGCGGCGACTCGGCGTGCCGACGGCGATGAAGACCGCGTCGGCCTTCGGCACCGCGTCCTTCAGGTCGGTGGTGAAATGCAGCCGGTCGGCGCGGACGTTGCGCTCGACAAGCGCTTCCAGTCCCGGCTCGTAAATCGGGATCTTGCCGTCCTTGAGCTTGGCGATCCGGTCGGCATCCTTGTCGACACAGACGACATCATGGCCGAATTCGGAAAAGCAGGCGCCCGAAACCAGGCCGACGTAGCCGGTGCCGATCATTGCGACATGCATGGGAAGTGCCTCGTGAGTTTGATTTTTGGACGGTCAGAGTTTTGAAACGATGTCTTTCAGGATCGGTGTGAAACTGCCGGCCATGTCCTCGCGGGCGAGCGCGAAGGCGACGGTCGCGTGCAGGAAGCCGATCTTGTCGCCGCAGTCGAAGCGCTTGCCCTCGAAACGGTAGCCGTCGAAGGGCTTGTTGCCGATCATCCGGGCCAGCGCGTCGGTGAGCTGGATCTCGCCGCCGGCGCCGGTTTCGCGCCGCTCCAGGTGCTCGAACACCTCGGGCTCCAGGATATAGCGGCCGATCACGGCGAGCCTGGACGGTGCCTTCGCCGGGTCCGGCTTCTCGACCAGCCCCTTGATCTCGGTCATCCGGCCCTGGCTCTCGCCCGGGGAAATCACGCCATAGCGCGAGGTATGCTCCTGCGGGACCTCCATGGTCGCGACCATGTTGCCGCCTTCCGGCCGGCGGGCCTCGACCATCTGCTTCAGGCAGGGCGTGTCGGCCATGATCACGTCGTCGGGCAGGACCACGATGAAGGGTTCGTCACCGACCAGGTTGCGGGCGCAATAGACCGCGTGGCCGAGGCCGAGCGGAGCCTGCTGGCGGACATAGGAGACTGCGCCCTCGGGCGGCATCCAGCGGCGCACTTCCTCCAGCGCCTCGGTCTTGCCGCGCGCGGCAAGCGTCGCCTCGAGCTCGTAGGAGATGTCGAAATGATCTTCCATCGCCGACTTGCCGCGTCCGGTGACGAAGATGAACTCCTCGACCCCGGCGGCGCGTGCCTCCTCGACGGCATACTGGATGATCGGCTTGTCGACGACAGGCAGCATCTCCTTCGGCATCGCCTTGGTGGCGGGAAGGAAACGGGTTCCGAGGCCCCCGACGGGGAACACGGCCTTGCGTATGGGTTTCGTCATGACGCCCTTGTGTAACGGTTTGTGTTACGGCTGGGTAAACGTGGCGCCGGTTTTGCCACGCACCCTGTTATGTAAGCAATACGTTAAGGAGCTGTTGCGTCACCACTCAAGGTCCCAGCAACAAGTCCTTGGCAGCGTTGATTTTCGCGGCGAGATAGCTCGAACCGCCGTGATCCGGGTGCAGTTTCTTCATCAGCCGCCGATGGGCTTCGCGAATCGCCTCTCCGTCGGCTCCCGGTTCGAGGTCGAGGATCTCGTAGGCCTCCTCGACCGTCATCGCCCCGGACCCGCTCGCCGCGCCGGACCCGCCGGCGCCCGGCCCGGCGCTCGCCCGTTCATGCCAGTCCGGGCCATGCACGCGGTCGAGGTAGGAAGTGACGAGCGCCGCCGACTGTTCGTCGTCGCGGCATTCGCCGAGCAGCGCGACCAGCTCCGCCTCGCTGAGAGTGGCGAGACCGCGGCCGGCGAAGCGTCCCTGCAGGATCTCGCCCCCGATCTCGCCGGTATCGTGGTCGAGACGCATCCTGAGCCAGGCCGTCTCGACATCCGAGGTCTGCCCGGGGGAGGGCTTCCGGCCGAACCCGCCCATCCGGCCGAGGCCGCCCGGAAAGCCGATCCGCGGCCCCTTGCCGAGGACGACCGGAATCAGCGCGATGACCGGGAGCGCGAGACCGAAGCGGCCGGTGACGAGCAGGAAGACCGCGAGCACGCCGAGCACGCCCACGCTGCCGAAGCGGACGATGCGGGTGAGTTTCTTGGTATCCGCCTCGACGAAGGCCTTGAGCCCGATCAGCAGGGCGAGCAGCAGCGAGATCCCGAGGATGAAATAGGCGATCATCGAACCCTGGTCACTTTATCTGACGAGCGATCATCAGTGGCGCGCCGCCCTGCTTTCGCGACAGGTCCTCGAGTGCCTTGCGTCCGCCCGCCGCGTAAACGGCAACCGCGCGCAAGAGTTCCCGGAGCGCGCCGGCACTCGCCCCGTCGAACGGACAATAGGCGCCGCCGGACAATCGCGCCATCTGTTCGAAGGCCGCCCGGGCGATCGGATCGGGGCCTTCGTGAAACAGGAAGATCGGCACGCCCAGCATGCCGAGCTTGCCGGCCAGGTGACAGAGCTCGTCGACATCCTCCTCCATGCAGTCGCCGACGAAGATCAGCGCGTTGACGCGTTTCGCCTCGGTTTCCTTGATTGTCTTGTTGAGCACGCGGCCGATCTGGGTCTGGCCGCCGAGGCAGCGCACCCGCTGCATGTAGCCGATCATCGATTCGGCGCTTGCCACCCAGGGGGTCGCCTTGCATTCGCCGAAACCGCGGTAGAACAGCAGCTTGACGTCGAGGCCGCCGAGCTCGGCGGCGGCGGTGAACATCTCAGCCTGCTGGTGGCAGGCGCGGTCCCATGTCGCCTGCCGGCTCGCCGTCGCGTCGAGCGCGAACATCAGCCGGCCGCGCCCGGCGGCGCCGGTCGGCGGCAGGGTCGCGAGCTTGTCGAGAAACGCATCGACCTCGTTTCGTGAACTCTTTGCGCCCTTGGGCGCGACTTCCCTCGCCATAGACCTGATCGGTTCCCTTGTTTCACCTCCCGTAAAGATGGTCCTTTCCGTGGCCGCTGCCAACAATGCCGCGCGATCAGGATGTCGCGGCTTGCGGCGAGGGTGCGGGGCAGGCGATGCGTCGCGGGCTCAGACGAAGGCGTCGGGGACGGCCGCTTTCTTCCCGGCGACGAAGGCGTCGAGCGCTTCCGCCTTGCCCGGGTCGAGGTCCGGCGCCTGGTATTCGGCAAGCAGCTTCTTCCAGCGCTTGTTAGCGCGCTGCGGCAGATCCATGCCGCCTTCCGCGTCCCATTGCTCGTAGGAATTGTTGTCGGCGATCGGCGAGCGGTAGAAGGCGCTTTCGAAATTCGCCTGGGTATGCGCGCAGCCGAGATAATGCCCGCCGGGCCCGACCTCGCGGATTGCCGAGAGCGCCTGGCCGTTCTCGCTGGTGTCGACGCCGCCGGCGAGGATTTCCATCATCGCCAGCTGGTCGGCGTCCATGATCAGCTTCTCGTAGGAGGAAACCAGCCCGCCTTCCAGCCAGCCGGCGGCGTGGAGGGTGAAGTTGACCCCGCCGAAGACCGTCGGCAGCAGGGTCTGCATGCTTTCGAAGGCGGCCTGTGCGTCGGGCAGCTTGGAGGCGCAGAGCGAGCCGCCGGAACGGAACGGCAGGTTGAGCCGGCGGGCAAGCTGGGCGGCGCCGAACAGCACCATCGTCGGTTCCGGCGTGCCGAAGGTCGGCGCCCCCGACTGCATCGAGATCGAACTGGCGAAGGTTCCGAAGACAACCGGCGCGCCGGGCCGGCAGAGCTGGGTGAAGGCCATGCCGGCAAGCGCCTCGGCAAGGATCTGGGTGAGCGTGCCGACGACCGTCACCGGGCTCATTGCGCCGGCCAGGATGAACGGGCTGATCACCGTCGCCTGGTTGGCCCTGGCGTAGACCTTGAGCGCGCCGAGCATGGTCGAATCGAAGACCAGGGGCGAATTCGCATTGATCAGGTTGATCAACACGGTGTTCTGGTCGACGAAATCCCGGCCGAACAGGATCTCGCACATCGCCACCGAATCGGCGGCCCGGTCGGGCGCCGTCACCGATCCCATGAAGGGTTTGTCGGAATAGCGGATATGGGCATGCACCATGTCGAGGTGGCGCTTGTTGACCGGCAGGTCGACCGGCTCGCAGACCGTGCCGCCGGAATGATGCAGCGAGGGCAGGGCGTAGGCGAGCTTCACGAAGTTGCGGAAGTCGGCGATCGTGCCATAGCGCCGGCCACCTTCCAGGTCGCGCACGAACGGCGGGCCGTAGACCGGCGCGAAGACCGTGTTGCTACCACCGATGGTGACGTTGCGGGCCGGGTTGCGGGCATGCTGGACGAATTGCGACGGTGCCGTCTGCAGCAGGGTGCGGCAGAGCCCCTTCGGGAAATGCACCCGTTCGCCCTGGACGTCGGCACCGGCATCGTGCCAGAGCTTCAGCGCCTCCTCGTCCTCGCGGAACTCGATGCCGATTTCCTCCAGCACCGTGTCGGCATTGGCCTCGATCATCTCCAGCGCCGCGTCGTCGAGGATCTCGGTGAGCGGGATCCGGCGCTGGATATAGGGGGCATGGACGGTCGTCGGGTCCTTGCGCGCGGCGTGCCGGGCGTCTCGCCCGCCACGCCGGCCGGCGGATTTCTCTCTCGCCTCGCTCATCCCGTCTCTCCCTGTCAGCGGATGCCGAGACCCATATTGCGAGGCGGTCGCACGGCCGTGATAGCTGAAATGCGACCCGGCGCGTCGCAGGCAGCGGAGGGGCGGCCGCCGGCTGTCGATTGTCGGCGCGCGGCCCGGCGTCTAGACTGGGTTCATGAGCGATGCGACATGCAATTTGCCGGGCAGGCTGACGGGTCGATGGTGCGGCCTGGTGCTGGCGCTGGCACTGGTGGTCCTGGGATCGTTGCCGGTCGCGTCGCCGGGCCGGGCTGCCGGCGCCGACGGGGCGCTCGCCGAATTCGGCCGCTACCGGGCGCTGGTGATCGGCATCAACGCCTACCGGACGCTGCCCCCGCTCGAGACCGCGGTCAACGATGCCAGCGCCGTGCACGACCTGCTCTCGCGGCGCTACGGCTTCCAGTCGGACCTGCTGCTCAACCCGAGCCGCTACGACCTGGTGCGCGCGCTCGACCGGCTCCGCGCCGAACTCGGCGAGGACGACAACCTGCTGATCTATTATGCCGGGCACGGCGTCCTCGACGAGGCGACGGACGAGGGCTTCTGGCTGCCCATCGATGCCGAGGAGGACAGCCAGGCCAACTGGGTCGCGGTCTCCACGATCACCCGGACGCTGAAGGCGATCGTCGCCAAGCATGTGCTGGTGGTCTCCGATTCCTGCTATTCCGGGGCGCTGACCCGCGATGTTCCGGCGCTGCTCGCGACCGGCGGCGACCGCATGGCCGAACTGCGGCGGATCGCGAGGAAGCGGGCCCGGAAGACGCTCACCTCAGGCGGGATCGAACCGGTGGCAGACGGCGGCGGCGACGGTCATTCGGTCTTCGCCCGCGCTTTCCTCGACATCCTTGCCGCGAACGAGGAGGTGCTGGACGGGCACGGTCTCTACACCCGGCTCCGCCGGCCGGTGATCCTGAATTCGGATCAGACGCCGCGCTATGCCGATATCCGGAACTCCGGCGACCAGGGCGGCGATTTCCTGTTCATCCCGCTGTCCGCCGCGCCGACGCTCGCCTCGGCTGACGCGGCGCCGGCCGCCGCCCCGCCGGCCGCGGTCGACGAGCGGATTCTGGAACTGGCCTTCTGGGACTCGGTCCAGGCAAGCGACGATCCGGCCCTGCTGCAGACCTATCTCAACCGCTATCCGGAAGGCGTCTTCGCTGAACTCGCGACAGTAAGGATCGCCACACTGAAGGAAAGCGGCAAGACCGCCACGACCCGCGCCGCGCCGGCCAATCCGGCGCTTGTCCACGAGAAGGCGGATGCGCCCGATCCGCTGGAAGAGGCGCTCTGGCAGGCGGTCGAGGGCAGCACGCTTCCCTCCGTGGTGCAGGCCTACCTGGACGCCTATCCGCAAGGCCGCTACGCGGCGCTCGCCCAGGTGAAGCTGCTGGAATTGCAGGCGAAAGCGGCGCCCGAACCCGCGACGTCCGCCCCGGCCGCCTCGACGGCGACGCTGGCGCCCATCGCGCCCATCGCGCCCATCGCGCCGTCGGCGCCGGTCGAGACGCCCGGCGCTGAAGTCTGGCGGCTCCGCCTGGCGCTCTCCGGCGACGGCAGCGCCGTACGGGTCTTCGAGGGCGATATCGCGCTTCCGGAGGGGCGCTCGGAAACCGACATCGCGCTCGGCGCCGAGACGCTCCGGCTGTCCGCCCAGCGGACCGGCCGGCGACTCGTTCTCAAGGGCCGGGTCGAGGGCGGCGAGGGCGCGCCGTCGCGCTTCTACCAGCAGCTTGCCGTCGAGGGCGGGCGGGTCGAGAAGCGCTTCACCGCGGATGCCTCGACCGCGATCCGCTTCGAACTGCTGCTGACGCGGTAGGGCCGCTACCGGCCCGATATCTCCGGGACGCGCGCCTTCGCGGCCCAGGCTCTTGCGGCCAGGAGGATTTCCCCGTCGGGACCGGTCGGCAGCCGGGCCCGGACGGCGTCCCGCAGCCGATTGCGCGCATCGTCGCCGAGCGACAGGCAATATTTCGGCGCGGAGCCGGTACCGCCCAGGAATGGCGCCCAGTAATCATCGAAGCTTGCGAACGCCGTCGGAATGTCGATCGGTCGCACCTCGATCTCGGTCAGACCGGCACTCGCGAAGAGTTCGGACAGCGGGCCAGGGCGACAAACGGGCGCCTTCACACCGTCATCATATTCACTCGCGCGGGGATCCAGCGCGGTGGCGGCATCGAAGAAATGACGCATTACCTGCATGTGGCCGGCATAGTCCCACACGTACAGCGCCACCATGCCCTCCGGTCGGACCACGCGGACCATTTCCCGCACGGCAGCGATCTTGTCGGGCAGGAAATTGAGAACAAGGCCGGAGACCGCGATGTCGAAGGCGCCGTCGTCCTCCGGGAGCGCCTGCGCATCTCCCGGCCTGAACGAGACACGGGGATCGTCGCATCGGGCGCGGGCGGTCTGAAGAAACATGTCGGAGCTGTCGATCGCGACCACGCGCGCCGGTTCACAGGTGTCGAGCACGGTCGACGTCAGCACACCGGTCCCACAGCCGATGTCGAGCCAGCTTGCTCCCGGCGGCGCGGCAACCCAGGCGGTGAAGTGCGGGGCGATCCTCCGGCTCCACCGGCCCATGTATCGCTCATACGCGTCGGCGCCGCCCCAAAGGTCGGGTTGCACTGTCGGCATCGGAACGCCCTCCCGCTCCGGTTCATACCGCCAGCGAGTATAGCCGATTCCGGGCCGGCAGACGGGGTCTCGATCGCATCGCCCGCGGCCATCGCGAGCCTAGCGGAAGGGTCGGGTGCCGCCGCCCGGGTCCCGATCCTAGGATTGCTCGGGGCAGCCGTTGTCCTGGGTGAACAGTGACACGAGGAAATCGACGAAGGCGCGGGTGTTGGGCGAGATGCGGTGGCCGTGCGGATAGACCGCGTAGAGCGCGGTATCCTGCGTGGTCGGGCTGACCTCGTACTGGTCGAGGACGCGGACGAGGTCGCCGTTGGCGATTGCCTGACGGGCCATCCATTCCTGCGTGACCATGATCCCGAGGCCGTTGACGGCAGCCTTCATCAGCACGGTGCTGCTGCTCGTCTGCATGTTGCCCGAGACGCTGATTTCCATGCTCTTGCCGTCCCAGGCGAAGGCCCAGGTGCTGCGGTAATGGGCGCCCTTGTAGATCAGGCAGTTGTGTTCGGCGAGTTCGGCCGGATGTTTCGGCGTGCCATGCTCGGCGAAATAGGCCGGGCTGCCGCAGACGACGCGATGGCTCTTGCTCAGGCGTCGGGCGACATTGCTCGAATCGTCCAGCTTGCCGAGCCAGACGGCGACGTCGATCTGGTTCTTGATCAGGTCGATGGTCTCGTCGCTGAGCTGGATATCGAGCGAGAGTTCCGGGTTTTCGCGCAGGAAGCGCGGGATCTCCGGCAGGATCACCTCGGTCGCGACCGAGGTGCGCAGCTGGACGCGCAGCATGCCCTTGACGCTCTTCTGATAGGACGAGACGTCGGTATTGATATTGTCTATCCGGCCGATGACGCCGGCCATCTGCTGGTAATAGAGATGGCCAGGGTCGGTCAGGTTCTGTGTCCGCGTGGTCCGGTTGATCAGGCGAACGCCGAGCAGTTTCTCGAGCGCGCCGACCTGGCGCGCGATCGAGCTGGCGGTCGTGTTCTTCTGCCGGGCGACGGCGGAGAAGCTGCCCGCCTCGACGACCTGCAAAAAGGTCCGGATACAGGTCAGCTCATCCATGACGGGACCCCGGCAGCGGCTCGGGAACGGTCTCGTGGTCGGACCGGGTCATGCCCCTAATCCTGCCGCACGCCGCCATACATCTGCCAGCCGCAGGACGCCTCCCAGCCGCAATCGATGACCAGGTTGGTGCCGGTGATCGCCGAGGCCCGGTCGGACGCCAGGAACTCGATGCCTTCCGCGACCTCGGAGGGCTCGGCGCCGCGGCCGAGCGCGGTGAAGTCGCCCGGATTGCCGGCGTAGCGGCCGCCGGTCCTCTGCCGTTCGAGGATGCGCGGGACCAGGGTCAGGCCGGGCGAGACGCAGTTCACGCGCACGCCGGAACGACCCCATTCGCCGGCCAGCGACTTGGTCATGTTGATGATCGCCGCCTTGCTCGGCCCGTAGGCATGCAGGGGATTGCCGGACAGCCCCGCGATCGAGCCGATGTTCACGATGCTGCCGCGGCCTTGCGCGGCCATCGCGGTGCCGAAGGTGCGGTTGGCAAAATAGGTGCCGTCGAGGTTGACCGCGAAGATCCGCCGCCAGGTCTCGAGTTCGAGCTTCTCGGCCGGTCCCTTGACCTGGAAGGTCCCGGACGAGACGACGAGCGCGTCGACCGGGCCGAGCGCGCTCTCGATCTCCCGGGACAGTCCGGTCACCTGGTCGTAGTCGGAAACATCGAGCGCGAACGCCGTCCCGCCGAGCGAACCGGCGACGGCCTGCGCATTGGCAAGGTCCAGGTCGACCACGGCAAGCGCCCAGCCGCGCTCCGCCATCAGCCGGCAGCAGGCGGCGCCGATGCCGTTGCCGCCGCCGATGACCACGGCGAGTTTTCTTTTCTCAGTTCCCATGACGATCGTTCCCATGCCCCGGTATCGCTCGATTGCCCCCGTACGCCGTCGCCCGGATCATTCGGCGAGGGAGTTGTAGTTGCCGCCATGGAAGATCAGCGGCGGCTTGCGGTGATTGGTGAAGTTCAGGACCCGGCCGAGAAAGATGAAATGGTCACCGCCGTCGAGCCGCCCCTCGGTCGCGCATTCGAAATGCGCCGCCGCCCCGTCGATCAGCAGCACGCCGCACTCGGCGGTGAGCACGGCCACGTCATCGAAGCGCTTGTCGCGCCCGGCAAAGAGGTTGGAGATCGCCTTCTGGCCCTGCGACAGCACGCTGACGCCGAAGTGGCTGGCTTCGCTGAAGGCCTGCACGTTGCTCGAGGTCTTCAGCAGGCTCCACAGGATGAGCGGCGGGCTGAGCGACACCGAACTGAACGAGTTGCAGGTCAGGCCGACCGGATGGCCGTCCCCGGTGCGCGTCGTGACAATCGTGACGCCGGTCGGGAACGAGCCCAGCGCGTCGCGGAACTCGCGATCGCTCCAGGCGGGCCCGGGCCCGGTTTCTCGCTGGTGATTGCTCATCTGCATTGCCATCGGGTCTCTCCGGCTTGGCCGGCCTTGCCTCAGCCGGCCTTCCTGCTCTCGCCGAGCGCGGCGACGGCGCGATCGACCGCTTCCTTGTGCTCGGGCGTCGAATGGGCGATGGCCTGCAGCGACGCGACCTGGCGGAGCATGTCCTCCAGCTCGATCGACAGGCTGCGCCGCAGCAGCGACTTGGTCATGCGAAGCGCAGGGCCGGAATGGCGGGCGATCCGCTCGGCCTGCGCCAGCGCCGTCGCCATCAGCTCGTCCTGGGGCACGAGCTTGGTGACCAGGCCGCATTCCAGCGCCTCCTCGGCCGACAGCCAGTCGCCGGTCAGGGTCATCTCGATCGCCTTGGGCAGGCCGACGACGCGCGGCAGGAACCAGGCCCCGCCGTCGCCCGGCAGGATGCCGAGGCGGATGAAGCTTTCGGCGAAACGGGCCTTCTCGCCGGCGATACGGATATCGCACATGCAGGCAAGATCGAGGCCGGCGCCGGTCGCCGGTCCGTTG
This sequence comes from Oceanibacterium hippocampi, assembly GCF_900172325.1. Lineage (GTDB taxonomy): Bacteria > Pseudomonadota > Alphaproteobacteria > Sneathiellales > Sneathiellaceae > Oceanibacterium > Oceanibacterium hippocampi. The sequence goes on from NZ_FWFR01000001.1 coordinate 1,851,068, forward strand.
ACGGCGGCGATGATCGGCACGTCGCAGTTGGCGAAGGCGCGCGGGATGCGCTGGATGCCCTGCATGTAGCTCGTGTGCTTGCCGAGGACGTCGGGCGAGGCCGCGGTGGCGACCATCTTCTTGATGTCGCCGCCGGCGCTGAAGGCGGGACCGGCGCCGGTCAGCACGGCGACGCGGATCTCATGATCGTCACCGATGGCGGCAAGGGCATCGACGATCCCGTCGATCATGCCGGCGCCCGACAGGATGTTGCGCTCGTCGGGCAGGTTGAGGGTCAGGATCGCGATGGGGCCGCGGCGCTCGACCAGCAGGGACTCGGACATGGGATGGTACCTTTAGCGTAAGGGGTGACATTCAGTTTAGGCGCGGGAGGCGCCGGATAAACGGGGCTCCGCCTGAACGATCTTTGCGTGTCGCGTGAAAGCGGCGCGGTCAGACTCGCTCCAGGTGGCTCATCAGGGTGGCGTAGATCGTGTCGTCAACATGGATCGTGCCGCGTGCCTGCGCTTCCTTCCGCCGCTGGCGGCTGGCATCGCCGGGAAAACGGACATTCGGCTGGCCGTCGGCGGGCCGCGAGGTGCGGATCCGATCGGCAAGCGCCGCGACCTCGGTCTTGAAGTCGGCGACGGGCTTCAGCAGCGCCGGGTCGATGGCGACGAAGAAGAAGCCGCAATTGGAGATATCCTCCACGACCGTGCTTCCGCCGGCGAGGATGCCGAGGATCTGCACGACCAGCGACAGGCCGGAGCCGCGATGTCCGCCCCAGGGCAGTATCGCGCCGGCGAGCGCCGAGGCCGGGTCGTCGGTCGGCGCGCCATCCGGGTCGACCGCGGTGTCCGGATCGAGCTTCCGCCCGGTCCGCTTGCGCAGCAGGACCTCGCCCCAGGTCGTGCTGCCGGTCCCGAAATCGACCACGACAGGGCCGTCGTCGGACGGGAAAGCGAAGGCGACCGGGTTGGTCCCGAAGATCCGGTCGATGCCGCCGTGGGGCGCAACCCTGGCCGTCGACGTGGCGGTGTGGAAGGCGATCAGGTCCTCGCGTGCGGCGCGCTCCACGTAGTAGGCGAGGCGGCCGCTGAACCAGGTATTGCGCACGCCGACGATGCCGACGCCGTTCGCCCTGGCCAGTTCGATGGCCTTGTCCATGCCGATGACCGAGGTCACGTAGCCGTTGTGGTTGCCGCCGTCGATGAGCGCCGAGTTGGCGGTTTCCCTGACCACCTCGACGGGTGTCGTCCTGTTCTGCTGCTGCAGGTTCTCGATCAGCGCGAGGACCCGCGGCAGACCGGCGAAGGCGTGCCCGGCCATCGCCGCGTCGACCAGGTGATCGGCGACGATCGCCGCGTAGTCGGCCGAGACGCCGTATTGTCGGAGCAGCCGAACGGCAAGCTGCCGCGCCTCTTCCAGTTTCAGTTCCACCCGATGGTCTCCCGTAACTCGATACTGTTCCCGCGGTGTCTGCGCTGCGACCGGTCGGCTATCCCGCCGATGCCGCCTTGCGGCTCTGCATGCGTTGCCAGAACTGGTAGCCGCCGACCGCCGCGATCATCGAGCCGCCAAGCAGGTCGATCGCGGTATAGGGGAACATCAGCAGGAACGCGCCGACGATCAGCAGGATGCGCCCGGGCCAGTTGAGCGGGGCCAGGAAATAGCCGCTGACACCGGCCGCGAAAGGGATCGCGGAGAAGAACAGGATGACCCAGGTGTAGAGCACATCCATGTTGAAGCCCTCGGGCATCAGGATCGGCGTATACACGAACATGAACGGCATGATGTAGAGGTAGGAGGAGAATCGCATCGACTGGAAGCCGGTCCTGTATGGATGCGAATCCGCGATACTCGACGCCGCGAAGGCGGCCATGCAGACCGGCGGCGTGACGTTCGAGGACTGGCTGAACCAGAAGACGCAGAGATGCGCGGCGATCAGCGGCACGCCCATCTCGCCCAGCGCCGGCGCGGCGAGCACGGCGAGCAGCAGGTAGTCGGCTGTCACCGTCATCCCGAGGCCGAGCACGAAGGTCGCGAGCATGATGATGATGAGCGCGACCCAGACCATGCCGAAGGTGAAGGAGAGCATCAGGGCGGAGAACTTGAACGCCAGCCCGGTCAGCAGCGCCATGCCGACGATGATGCCGACCGGACCGGCCGTCGAGCCGACGATCAGCGACTTGTCGCCGCCGTCCGCCAGGGCGTCGAACAGGGTCTTGAAATAGCCCTTGATGTCGCCGGCGAGAATGAAGCGGACGGCCATCGCGGCAAGGAATGTCGCGATCGCGTAAACCGCCGCGAGCGATGCGGTCCGGCCGCTGAGCAGGACGCCGAACAGGACGAAGATCGGCAGCAGGTAGATCCAGCCGCTCTTGAGGATCGGCCAGACCTCCTTGCGTTCGGAAGCCGGCGTGGCCTCGACGCCCGAGCGCAGCGCCTCGAAATGCACCATCGAGATGTTGGCGAAGAAATAGAGCAGGGCCGGGACCAGCGCGATCAGCATGATCTCGGCGTAGGGCATGCGCAGCATCTCGGCCATCAGGAAGACGCCGGCGCCCATCACCGGCGGCATGAACATGCCACCGGTCGAGGCCGAGGCCTCGATGCCGCCGGCGACATGGGGCCGGTAGCCGGATTTCTTCATGAGCGGAATGGTGAAGGTGCCGGTCGCGACGGTATTGGCGGTCGCGCTGCCGGAAATCATGCCGAAGAAGCCGCTGGCCAGCACCGCCGCCTTCGCCGGGCCGCCCCGGAAGCGGCCGGTCAGGGCCATCGGCAGGTCGATGTAGAAGGCGCCGGCGCCGAAACGCTGGAAGATCGCGCCCATCACCACGAACAGCATCACGAAGGCGATGAAGACATAGGCGACGAAGCCGAAGATCCCGTTCATCGAGGCATAGGTGTCGGCGACGATGCGCGAGGCGGAGAAGCCCTGGTGGCTGAACAGGTCGCCGGGCAGATAGGGGCCGAGATCGGCGTAAAGCAGCAGGATGAGGGCCAGCGTCGGCATGATGAGGCTCATCGCGCGCCGGCACGCCTCGAGGACGAGGCCGATGGCGATCACGCCGAAGAAGATGTCACGCGGCGTCGTGCTGCCGCCGCGCCAGGCCATGTTGGTATAGTCGATGATGAAGTTGCCGAAGGTCAGGACGGCGAGAACGATCAGGCCGAGATCGATGACGCTCGGCCGGGAGAGCGGCGAGCGGCTGGTGGCGCGGTAGCGCATGAAGATCATCGACGTCACGAGCATGATGAAGGTCGCGCGAAGCGTCGAGGTGCTCCACATGTTGGCGACGATCGAGACGATCAGGAAGACGCTGTAGCCGGCCGCGATGAGGCGGAAGGCGAGGTTCCAGCCGGGTGTGAAATCCCGGACCTTTCGCGCACCTTCGCTCGCCTCGATGACGTCCATCAGGGAGCGGCTGCGACCGGTCGAATTGAATGCCATGAGTGTGCTCGCCCCGAAAAAAGCTCAACCGCCCCGGCCCGGCCGGAGGTCGCAATTGAAGAAAAGAAGGAGACCGGCACGAATCGGTACCGGTCTCCGGTCATGGTTGAATTACTTGAGTGTCGGTTCCGGGATCTCGATGCCCTGTTCCTTCCAGTAGCGCGCGGCGCCCGGATGGACCGGGGCGCCGTTGCCGGCGAGCGGATCCTTCGGGTTGAGGCCGTGGCTCTTGAAGGCCATTCCGACCGTATTGATGGCACCGTCGGAATAGGTGAGCTTCGTGAACTCGTAGACGACGTCGTCCGGGACATCCTTGTGGGCGATGAGGAAGCCGCTCGTGCCGAACACCGTGACGTCGTAGTCCTGCTGCGGGTAGGTGCCCGCGGCGATCTTGATCCGCTGGTAGAACGGATACTCCTTGAGGAAGTCGCTGTTGTCCAGCGCGCCCGACAGATCGATCAGGCGGATCTTGTTGCTGGCCGCCAGTTCCTCGACCACCGAAAGCGGCATCGTGCCCTGGCGGCTGATCACGTCGATGCGCCGGTCGACGAGCATGTCCGGGTAATCCTGGTGCGGCAGCATCTGCCAGTCGAGTTCGCTGATCAGGCCGGTGGTCTGCAGGAAGCGGTTCATGCCGGTCGCGGCCGACGAACCCGGCGCGCCGATGGCAAAGCGCTTGCCCTTCAGGTCATCGGCGGTCTTGATCCCCGATTCCGCAAGCGCCACCACGTGATTGGCCATCGGCGGCACGACGACACCGATGGTCCGCCATTCGCGCATCTGTTCGGTGAACGGCTTCTGGCCGTACCACGCCTCGTACATCGCGTCGACGGTGGCCATGCCGATCTGGGCCTCGGCCGAGTTCACGCGGCGAATGTTCTCGTAGCCACCACCCGAGGTGCTCGGCGTGACGTTCAGCCGGTCCGAATGGGTGTTGATGTAGTTGGCGAGCGGCGCGGCGATCAGATAATAGGTGCCGGTGACGCCACCGGTCGGCAGCTGAATCAGTGCCCGGTCGGCGGCCTGTGCCGTCGTCGCGACACCGCCGAGCGCGGCGCTGGCGGCGACCAGCCCCGCGACGATCAATCCCTTGTTCAACATAAAAACTCTTCCTTCCCTCGTTTTGGCAACCTTTGGCCCGGTTGTTTGCCCCGCCGCGGGAGCCGCGGCGATCATGGCTTGTGCATTATCGGTTGGCCAAGGCTCACAGGATTCGTATCTTCAAATCAAACGATATATTCGGATGATTTCTCATCAGGAATCTTGAAGTATGACATTGAAGCAACTCGAGACCTTCTTCTGGGTGGTCCGCCTGAAAAGCTTCGTGGCAGCCGCGCAACGGCTGAACACGGCGCAGTCAACCGTGTCGATGCGGATCAACGAGCTGGAAGAGCATCTCGGCGTCCGCCTGTTCGAGCGGCAGGGGCGGTCGATGGTGCCGACACGTTCGGGGCGCGACCTGTTCTGGTATGTCGACCGGGCGCTGGCGATGCTCGCCGAGGCGCGCGAGCAGGTCGCCAACCCCTCGGTGCAGCGCGGCACGGTGCGTGTCGGCGTGACCGAGCTGGTTGCCGTCACCTGGCTGTCCGACCTGGTGACCCGGATCAACGCCCATTATCCGGACGTCAGCGTCGAGTTGAATGTCGACCTGACGGTCGATCAGCTGCGCAAGCTCGAGGAATTCCAGATCGACGTCGCGCTTGTCCCCGGCCCGATCAAGGCACCGGAGTATCTCCAGGTCAGCCTGGGTTCGGTCGAGTTCCGCTGGATGGCCAGTCCGCGGATACCGATCGGCGACGTCCTGCTGACGCCGGGCGACCTGGAATCATGGCCGCTCCTGATGCTGACCCCGCAGTCGCATCTGCATCCGGTTCTCGGCAGCTGGTTTCGTTCGCCCCTGAACGAGCTGCCGCATGCGAACTTCGCCAACAGCATCGGCGCCGTCCTGGAACTGGCGGTCGCCGGCCTCGGCATCGCCTATCTGCCGGTCGAACACAGCCGGCCGCAGATCGAGGCCGGATTGTTGCGCGTCCTGACCACCAGCCCGGTGCTTCCGAGCATCGAGTACTATGCCATCTACAATCGGCGGGACAGCCAGGGCTTCAGCGAAACGGTCGCCAACATCGCCCGGCTCTGCAGTGGATTCAAGTCTGCCGCCCCGGCCTGATTGTGGCGCGACCGGCCAAAATCCTCAACGCACGGCATACGTTCTCGCCGCATCGGACGACCGATATCGTCTGGGCTGTTCCGGCGTCGGGTTCGGATATCCGTGCTGACCGCGAAAATCGAGAGGATTGAATAATGGATTTTGGCATCTTCAACATCATGCAGCAGCGCGACACGTCGAAGAGCGCCAGCCAGGTGTTCAACGAGTCGATCGAACAGACAATGGTGGCCGAACAGCTCGGCTACGCGCGCTCCTGGTACGCGGAGCATCATTTCTCCAACTACAGCCTCTGCCCGTCGCCGCTGATGATGTGCGCCCACATGGCCGGCCGCACGACGAAGATCCGTGTCGGCACCGCCGTGGTCGTCGCCCCGCTTTATAATCCGGCCCGCCTGCTCGCCGAGATCGGCATGGTCGATCTGCTGAGCGGCGGCCGCCTCGATCTCGGGATCGGGACCGGCTACCAGGGTTACGAGTTCGACCGCTTCGGCGTCGATCTGGCGAATGCCCGCGAGATCACCAGCGAAGTGCTCGACCTCATCGAGATCGGCCTCCGGGCGCAGGCCTTCGAATACAATGGCCAGCATTTGAAGCAGCCGCGTTCGTCGATCAGCTGCAAGCCGGTCCAGCAGCCGGTCCCGCCGATCTGGTATGCCGGCGGCGATCCCGATCACCTTCGCCGCATCGCCCGCAACGACCAGACCCTGTTCGTCTCCGGCGTGCTCGGCGGCGTGACGCGCATGAAGCGGACCCGCGAGATGTTCGAGAAGGCGGCTCTTGCCGAGGGCAAGGATCCGAAAAAGGTCCGTCTCGGCGTTTCGCGCCTCGCCTTCGTCAGCAACAACAAGGACGACGTGCGGAAGTATGTCGAATGCGCGCTCTACCAGCAGCGCCTGGCGGTCAGCCTGAAGCAGCGCCGCGAGAAGGTCGAGAACGACTATATCATCGACGAGGAGCCGTACGACGAGGAGCCGTCGATCGAGGCGATCATGCGCAACCTGCCGGTCGGCGACGTCGACAGCTGCATCGAGAAGATGGTCCGCCTGGTTCGTGAGCTGCGGCCGGTCCATATCTGCATCCAGCCGCAGGTCGGCGACATGGATCACAAGAAGTCGCTGGCCTCGATGCAGCTCTGGGCCGAGGAGGTCATTCCGGCCGTGCTGCGCGAAGTCGGCGACGTGCAAGCGGCGGCCTGAGCGTGAGCGGAAAGATGTCCGGACAGGGAGAAGGGGCGGCAGCGCCCCTCTCCGACTTGCGGGTGATCGATCTCAGCCGCGTTCTCGCCGGGCCTTACAGCGCCCAGTTGCTGGCCGACATGGGCGCCGACGTTCTCAAGATCGAGAGCCCGGGCGGCGACGAGAACCGCATGTGGGGTGCCCGCTGGAAGGATGGGATCACCAGCAACTTCCACAGCGTCAACCGCGGCAAGCGCGGCATCACGCTGAACCTGAAGTCGGAGCAGGGACGTGCCCTGCTGGCCCGTTTCGTGGCCGACGCCGACGTGGTGATCCACAGCTTCCTGCCGGCGACCGGCGCCCGTCTCGGCATCGACTACGAGACGATGAAGGCGATCAACCCGAAGCTGATCTTCGTCTCGGTTTCCGGCTACGGCGAACAGGGCGAGCTTGCGAACCGGCCCGGTTACGACCTGATGATGCAGGCCTTTTCCGGGATCATGTCGACGACCGGCCATGAAGGCGGCCCGCCGATCCGTTCGGGCGTCTCGTTCATCGACATGTCGACCGGGATCATCGCCTATAGCGGCATCCTGACCGCGCTGCGCCAGCGCGAGCGGACGGGGCAGGGCAGCTGGGTCCGGGTTTCGCTGCTCGAGACGGCGATCTCGCTGCTCGGTTATCACGGCGTCGCCTGGATGCATGCCGGCGTGATCCCGCGCAAGGAAGGCTCCGGCGTCTGGCATCTGGTGCCCTACCAGGCCTTCATGTGCAGCGACGGCTACGTGCTGGCCGGGGCGACGAACGACATTGCCTGGCGGCGCTTCTGCAAGGCCCTGGGGTGCGAGGATTATGCCGCGGATCCGCGCTTCGCGACCAACGAGGGCCGGCTGGAGCATCGCGACCTGCTGGTCTCTCTGCTGGAAGCGAAATTTGCCGAGGCGACGGTCGAGCACTGGGTCGGACGGTTCGAGGAGAACGGCGTCGCGGTTGCGCCGCTGCATACGCTCGACCAGATCATGACCCATCCGCAGGTCCTCGCCAACGACATGGTGGTCGAGGCGGAAGCGGCCAACGGCGAGATGACGCAACTGATCGGCACCCCGTTCAAGATGACCTCCTGGCCGTATCACGCCGGCGTCGCCGCGCCGGCACTGAGCGCCGACACGGAGCGGGTGCTGTCGGGCGAACTCGGCCTGAGCGAGGACGAGATCGCCGCGTTGCGGCGCGACGGGGTGATCTGATGGGCGATCTCCGGGTCGAACGCCGGGCGAACGGGGCGATGGTTCTGACCCTGGACAGCCCGGCGGTCCGCAATGCTCTCGACCTGCCGATGATCCGGGCCCTGGCGGCGGCGCTCGACACGGCGGCCGGCGATCCGGACTGCCGGATGGTCATGTTGCGGGGCGCCGGGGAGGATTTCTGTACCGGCCGGAACGTCAACGAGATCAAGGCGTTCGGCACGCGCAGCCGCGACCAGGTCGCCGAGGAGATGGCCTTCCTGCGCGACGTGATGCTGGCGGTCGAGCGGTTTCCGAAGCCGCTCGTCGTGGCCGTCGACGGCTATGCGCTCGGCCTCGGCATGGCGCTGGTCGGTCTCGCCGATATCGCGCTCGCCACCGAGCGCGCCTCGTTCGGCCTGCCGGAAATCAGGCTCGGCTTCGCGCCGTCGCTGGCCGCGGTGGCGGCGCTCCGCGCGGTCGACGGCCGCCTGGCGATGCCGATGCTGCTGACCGGGGAGCGGATCGACGCGGCCGCCGCTAAGGATCTCGGCCTTGTCCACCGGGTGGTGCCGGCGGGCGAACTCGCCGCCGAAAGCGATGCGCTTTCCGAACGCCTGACCGCCCTTTCGACAGACGCCCAGATCGTCTGCAAGCGCCTGGTCCGCGAGGCGGCCGGGCAGGACTTCGCGACCAGCACGGCGCTTGCCGTCGAGGTCGCGCTCGCTGGGTTCGGCAAGGCGCCCGGGAGCGATGGAAAGACGGCGGGAGGTTCGGCATGATCGTGCGGATCAACACGGCGCTGAAGCCCAGTCTCGAGGATGGCGACAATTTCCGGGCCTTCAAGGTGGTGACCGATACGGCGGAGATCGATGTCGAACGGCTGAACGTCCTGCTCGGGCCGGCGATCGTCTTCGAAACCGCCGAACAGGCCTGGATCGAGGTCGAGGCGCTGAAGCGCTGGGCGTCCCGGTCCGGCGACAGCGACTGGATCGCCTCGCTCGACGGGATGGTCGCCTATGCCCGCACGCGCGGCTGGGTGCGCGAGATGCCGCTCCGCCTCGCCGCCCATGTCGAGCATGCCGATCGATGACAGCGTGCCGTCCCACGATCGGGGAATCCGTCGCCTCCGGTTGCCGGCGTTGAACGCCAACGCGCGCGTCATCTTCGCGCTGTTCATGATCCACGTGGTCTGCTCGTCGGCGCCGTTGGGCATCCCGGCGCTGATTCCGTTCATCCAGTCCGACCTCGGCCTCTCGCTCACCGAGCTTGGCGGCCTGTCCGCGTCGCTGTCGCTCGGCGTCGCCGCGGCCGGCTTGTTCACCGGCTGGAGCGGCGATATCTTCGGGATCCGCGTGATGGCCGGAATTGGCCTGTCGCTTGCCGGGATCGCCTTCTTCATCGCCTCCCAGAGCACGACGATCCCGGCGCTGGTGGTCCTGTTCGCGCTCGCCGGCGCCGGCTACAGCACGATCACGCCGGCGACCAACAAGATCGTCCTGCAGCGCGTCGAGAAGCGGTTGTGGGGAACGGCGATGGGGATCAAGCAGACCGGCGCCAGCGTCTCGGGCTTCCTGACCGCGCTGCTGTTCCCGATCATCGGCGTGCATTTCGGGTGGTCGACGGCGCTCGCCGGGGCCGGCGCGGCGATCATGATTTGCGGGATCACGGTCTTCATCGTCCATCGCGATCCGCCGGCCGGCGATCGCCAGGCGTCGCGGGGGAACCAGCGCTCGCTGCGTCGTCTCCTGACCAACCGCGACCTCGTCCTGCTGTGCGTCGAGACGGCGCTGCGGGTCGGCATCCAGTTCGCCGTTCTCACCTATCTCCTGCTGTTCTCGCTCGACGAACTGAAGCTGTCGGTGCCGGCCGGCGCCGCGATCCTCGCCGTCTGCCAGATTGCCGGCGCGGTCGGGCGAATCTTCTGGGGCGTGGTCAGCGACTATTGTTTCGGCGGTCGGCGGAAGGTTGTCTATGTCCCGCTGGCATTCGCCGCCTCGGCGATCCTGCTGCTGCTGTCATTCTGCGATGCCGCGACGCCGCTACCGCTGCTGTTCCTGGTGGCGGCGGGGATCGGCGTGTCGGCGCTGGGCTTCCAGGGGCTCGGCTTCTCGCTGACCGTTGCCGTGGTGCCGCAGGAGAATGTCGGCGCCGCCTCCGGCCTGTCGATGGCCTTCGCCTTTTCGGGTGCCGTCGTGATGACTCCGATGTTCGGTTACATCGTCGAGCACACCCACCTGTTCGAGCGGGCCTGGCAGGCCCTGGCGCTGGTCGCCATGGCCAGCGCCTGCATCGTGCTCTTCGTCCGCGAACCGGTGGCCGAGAAAGCGCCGGCGGCGGCGGAATGATCCGGCGCGAAAGCCCGGTGGCCTATTTCGAGAAGCGCCAGCCGCCGTCGATGTCGAGCGTGTGGCCGGTGACGAAGTCGGACGCCGGGCTGGCCAGGAAGACCGCGCCGCCGGCGATGTCCTCGGGCAGTGCGAGACGGCCGAGCGGGATCCGGTCGCGCAGATAGGCTTCCCGCTCGGGATGCTCCTTCAGTCGCTGCTCGATGGTCGGCGTCAACGTCGCGGTCGGCGCCAGCGCGTTCACCCGGATGCCGTGCGGCGCCCACTCGGTGGCGAGCGCCGCCGTCAGGTGCGATACGCCGGCCTTCGCCGCGCAATAGACCGAGCGGCCGACGCCGACGGTCGTCGCCCAGGTGGAACTCAGGTTGATGATCTTGCCGTAGCCGTCGTCCGCCATCCGGCGACCGAAGGCCTGGCAGGCGAAGAAGGTGCCGCGCAGGTGGACGTCATGGATGCCATCCCACTGCTCGGGCGTCACCTCGAAGGCACTGCCCATGCCGCCGAGCCCGGCGCAATTGACGAGGATCGAGGGGCTCAGTCCCTGCTCGCCGAGGCCGGCCGCCAGCGCGCCGATGCTGTCGACGTCGGCGACATCGACAACGGCCCGGGTGACCTTGCCGCCGGACGCCTCAATCGCCGATGCAGTCGCTGCCAGCCGGTCGTGATGGCGGCCGGCGATGACAAGGCTGCCGCCGGCGCGGGCGAGGGCGATGGCGATCGCGGCGCCGATTCCCTGCGCGCCGCCGATGACAAGGCAGGTTCTGCCTGTAAGGTCATGTTCCGGCAATTGTTGTGAAGTCATTTCAGATCGCCTCGCCTCGTCATGCTGACCGGTTCATGCCCGGGTCGCGGTCCGCCCCCAAGTCTTTGTTCAAGCATACGCGCTTCGCCGGCAGAAATTTTCACGCGATACGCGAAAGTCTTGGGCGCGGCCCGGGATTTGTGGCCCGGGCCGTCTGTGGTCTGTTTGCCCTCGAAAAATCTTGGGGGAGGAACCTGAACATGAAGAAGAATCTCGCGGCCCTGGTGCTGGGCGCGTCGCTGCTGACCGCGGCGCACGCGCAAGCCGAAGACGTCCTGAAACTTGGCGCGCCGTTCCCGCTGTCCGGACCCGGCGCCGCCTGGGGCACGGCGGTTCTGAACGGCGTCAAGCTGGCCGCCAAGGACGTGAACGAGGCGGGCGGCCTCAAGGTCGGCGACACGACCTACAAGATCGAGGTCGTGGCCTACGACGACAAGTATTCGGCGAGCGAGGAGGTTACCGTCGTCAACCGCCTGCTCTCCGTCGAGGGCGTCAAGTTCTTCACCGGCCCGATCCCGTCCGCCGGTCTGCTGGCCGTTCAGCCGATGCTGAAGAAGGCCGACGCGGTCGCCATCACGCTGGCCTTCACCTCGAAGGCGATCGGTCCGGATTATCCGGGTATCTTCCGGGTTTCGATCACCTCGCACGAGATGGCGCAGCCGCAAGTCAACTGGCTGATCAAGAATGTCGGCGTGAAGAAGGTCGTTGGCCTGTTCGAGAATGACGAGACCGGGCACGCCATGGAAGCCGATACGGCGACCGCCTACAAGAAGGCCGGCGCGACGTACAGTTCCGAGTTCTTCGAGCGCGGCACCGTCGACTTCGTGTCGCTGCTGACCCGGGTCCTGTTCAAGGATATCGACGCCATCGAGCTCAGCGGCATGTCGCCGACGACGTCCGGGCTGATCATCAAGCAGGCCCGCGAGCTCGGCTTCACCGGCAAGATCGTCCGCACCGGCGGGCCGGCCACCCAGGAGATCGTCCACGTCGCCGGCAAGGAAGCCGCGGAGGGGATTGTCGTGCACGCGCCGATCAATCCGTACGACGAGCAGATGGCCGCCTTCATCGCGCGCTACGAGGGGGAATACGGCGCCGGCATGAACGGCTTCGCCCCGTTCTTCTATGACGGCACCCGGATGATGCTGAAAGCGATGCAGGATGCCGGCACGGTCGAGGACCCCATTGCCGTCCGCGATGCCATGGCCGCGCTTTCCGAGTACGAGGGCGTTCTCGGCAAGGTCTCGTGGGTGGGTGAGGAGACCTACGGGATCAACCGCCAGATCAGCGTGCCCTTCTACATTGCCGAGATCCGCGACGGCAAAGAGAAGGTGGTCGCCACCTGCAACGTCATCGTCTGCGAATAACGATCCAAGCGGGGGGCGGGGCGCCGGACGGCGCCTCGTCCGTCCGCCTGATCTCGCAGAGCATTCCGGAATGACGACCTGCCAGGGCGGACCATTGTGAGTTTCGAAGCATTCCTCATACAAACCGGCGTGAACGGCCTGATCCTCGGCGCCCTCTATCTGCTGATGGCGGTCGGTTTCACCCTCGTGTTCGGGTCCCTTCGGGTCGTGAATTTCGCCCATGGCGAGTTCTACATGCTCGGCGGGTTCGCGGCATACTTCACGACCGTCACCATGGGCCTGCCGGCGATTGCCAGCATTCCGCTGGCCTTCCTGTTCGTCGCGGTCCTGGGGCTGTTCTGCGAACGCGCGGTGTTCCGTCCATTCCGCGGCGATGAACTGAACGGCATGATCGCCTCGATCGGCCTGGCGCTGATCCTGCAGAACGGCGCGCTGATGCTGTTCGGGCCGATGCCGCTCGCGATGCCGCCCTTTGCCGAGGGCCTGACCCGCTTCGGCTCGATCGTCATCCCGACCTCGCGCCTGCTGGCGATCGTCATTTCGGCGGCGGTGCTCGCCATCTTCTATGTCGTCATGATGCATACGAGGGTCGGGCGCGCCGTCCGCGCCATGGTCCAGGACGCGGAAGTCGCCTCGACGTTCGGCATTCATCCGGGGCTCGTCTATCCGCTCGGCTTCGCGCTTGGCGTCGGGCTGGCCGCGGTCGCCGGCGCGGTCATGGCGCCGCTCTTCTCGGTCTCGCCCTTCACCGGTCATACGCCGCTGCTGAAGGCGTTCCTGGTGGTCGTGCTGGGCGGCCTCGGGTCGATCCCGGGGGCGGCCATCGCCAGCCTCGCCGTCGGCCTCATCGAAAGCTACACGGCGACCTTCTACGGCTCGCTCGCCGCCGACGGCCTGATCCTCCTGCTTGCCGTCATCATGCTGGTGATGCGTCCCAACGGCCTGCTCGGCCGTGCGATGCGGGTGGGATGACGAGGATGAGTGAACTCCAACAGACAAATCCCGTGCCGGCAACCGCGAAGTGGAAGATCCCGCAGGAGTTCCTGACGGCGAAGTCCGCGACCTATTGCGCGCTGTTCCTGCCGCTGGCCGCCCTGCCATTGCTGATCGACAGCTCGTTCGTCTATCACATCGCGATCCTCGTCTGCCTGAACGCGATCATCACCTCCGGCCTCGGCGTGATCGTCCGGGTTGACCAGCTGTCGCTGGCGCATGGCGCCTTCGCCGGTATCGGCGCCTATGCCTCGGCGCTGGCGGTGATCAAGCTCGGCGTGCCCTTCCTGCTGTCGCTGGTCCTTGCCGCATTGGCCGCCGGTGTCGCGGCAGTGCTGCTCGGACGGCTGGTGCTCGGCCTGAAGGGCGTCTATTTCGTGCTCGCGACCTTCGCCTTCAACGAGCTGTTCCGCATGATCATGCTGCTGCTGCCGGAAATCTCCGGCGGCACCAACGGCCTGAGCAACATCCCGGCGGCCGAGATCGCCGGCCTCGAAATCTCCTCCAAGCCCGGCTTCTACATCTTCATCGCGCTGGCGCTCGCCGCGACGCTGCTCGTCGTCTGGATGATCCTGCGGTCGCCGATCGGCCGGGCCTTCGACGCGATCAGCGGGAACCTGCCGCTGGCGCAGGCCTCGGGCATTCCGCCGCGGCGCTACCAGATCCTCGCCTTCACCAGCGGCAGCGTCATCGCCGGCGTCGGCGGCGGCATCATGGCCGCCTATGTCGGCTTCATCTCGCCGGAGAGCTTCACCTTCTGGTTCTCGGTCAACACGATCATCATGCTGATCGTTGGCGGGCGCTACTCGATCATGGGGCCGGTCCTCGGCGCGCTGCTGCTGACGCCGCTCCCGGAAGTGCTGCGCTCGACCGGGCAGCTTCAGCAGATCATCTACGGCGTCTGCCTGATCGCCATCCTGCGCTTCATGCCGGGTGGGGTCAGCGGTCTCATCGACCGGTTCGCCGAGCTCATGTCGGGGAGGAAATAGGCCATGACGGCGATCCTCGAGGTTTCCGACCTGACCATGCGCTTTGGCGGCCTGACGGCCCTCGACAGCCTGTCGTTCAAGGTCAACGATCACGAGACGGTCGGCCTGATCGGCCCGAACGGGGCCGGCAAGACGACCGCCTTCAACGTCATCAGCGGCGTGCTCGCGCCGACCAGCGGCACGGTTCACTACCGGGGCTCCGCGATCACCGGCTTGCCGACCCATCGCATCGTCCGTCACGGCGTCGTCCGCACCTTCCAGTCGACCTCGGTCTTCGCCAAGGCGAGCGTGCTCGACAACATCGTCTGCGGCGGTTTCGTCAACTGGGAAACCGGCTTCGTCAGCAATCTCTTCAACGGGGCGAAGACCCGCGCGACCCAGGCGGCGGCCCGCGACCGGGCGATGGAACTGATCCGCCTCGCCGGTATCGAGGAACTCGCCCACAGCGCCGCCGGCGAGCTTTCCTACGGGCACCAGAAGCGTCTCGGCCTGCTCGTGGCGCTGGCGGCATCGCCGTCGCTGCTGCTGCTCGATGAACCGGCGGCTGGGCTCAATGCGGAGGAATCGGAGGAACTCGCCGAATTCATCCGCAGCGTGAAGCAGCAACTGCAGATCGCGGTGCTCCTGGTCGAGCATCACATCGAGATGATCACGTCGCTTTGCGACCGGCTGATCGTGCTCGAATACGGCCGCAAGATCGCCGACGGACCGGTCGCCGAGGTTCGCCAGGATCCTCGTGTCGTGGACGCTTATCTCGGGGTTGACGATGACGACGACGCTTAGGGTCCGCGACCTGCGGGTCTCATACGGTCCGGTTCAGGCCGTCCGCTCGATCAGCTTCGAGATCGAGCCGAAGGCGATCGTCGCCCTGCTCGGCGCCAACGGCGCCGGCAAGTCGACGACCCTGCGCGCGATCACCGGTCTTCAGCGGCCGGTCGAGGGCGAGATTGAGTTCGAGGGCCGGTCGATCAGCCGCATCACGCCGATGCAGCTCGCCCGCGCGGGGATCGCCTTCTCGCCCGAGGGCCGTCGCCCGTTCGGCGAGATGAGCGTGCTGGAGAACCTGCTGGTCGGTGCGCATACCAGGCCGCGCGACGTCGCGAAGAAACTCGACCGGATCTACGAATATTTCCCGCGTCTGAAGGAGCGGTCGAAACAGATATCCTCGTCGCTGTCAGGCGGCGAGCAGCAGATGCTGGCGATCGGCAGGGCGCTGATGGCCGAGCCCAAGCTGCTGCTGCTGGACGAGCCGACGCTCGGCCTTGCCCCGCTGCTGGCCCGGGAGATCATGCGGATCCTCCGCGAGATCAACGACGAGCAGGGGATCTCGATCCTGATCGTCGAACAGAATGCCCGCATGGCGCTCAAGCTCTGCGACTACGCCTATGTGCTCGCCAGCGGCCGCCTGACCGCGGAAGGCACCGGCGGCGACCTGCTGAAGGGCGACTATATCCAAAACGCCTACATAGGGAACTGACATGACCGATTTCACGGTGGATCTGGGCGAGATCGAGTTCACCGGCGACGGCTTCAGCCGGGCCGAATGCATTCTCTACACCGAATGCGGCGACATGTTCTTCGCCCATATGGGGGCCGTCGCCCGACATGTCACGGCGGACGGCCGGAGCAAGGTGATCGGCACGCCGCCGGCCGGAATGGACTTCATTCCGAACGGCATCGCGCTGCTCGCCGACGGCTCCCTGCTGGTCGCCAACATGGGGGACGACGGCGGCATCTGGCAACTCGACACCGCCGGCGACCTGCGCCCCTGGCTGATGGAGGCCGACGGGCGGACCCTCGAATCGGCGAACTTCGTGGCGCTCGACGATTTCGGCCGGACCTGGATCGCGATCAGCACGCAGACCCATCCGCGCTATCTCGCCTACAACGATTCCGTCGCGGACGGCTATATCGTCCTCGTCGACGAGAAGGGCGCGCGCATCGTCGCCGAGGGACTGGCCTTCACCAACGAATGCCGGGTCGATGCCAGCGGCAAGGGGTTCTATGTCAGCGAGACATCCGGGCGGCGGGTCAAGCGCTACACGATCGCGCCGGACGGGTCGCTGAGCCATCCCGATACCTTCGCCGAGTTCGGCAAGGGCACCTTCCCGGACGGGATCGACTTCGATTCCGAGGGCGCCCTCTGGGTCACCAGCATCGTCAGCAACCGCCTGTACCGGATCATGCCGGACGGGCGGCAGACCATTGTCGTCGAGGACAGCAATCCGGATCATATCGATTGGGTCGAAGCGGCGCAGCAGACCAACAGTCTCTCGCGCGATCATTTCTACAAGCGCGGCGGCAAGAAGCTCAATCCGATCACCAGCGTCTGCTTTACCGGGCCGGATCTCCGGACGGTCTACCTGGGTTCGCTGAGCGGTGAGAGCCTGGCGACCTTCCGCTCGCCGGTTGCCGGCCGGCGGCCGCCGCACTGGAAATTCACGCGGTCATTCTGAGCGTCGGCTCGCACGAGGGGACAGTCATGGCACGACTTGCCGAGAAACGGGCGTTCGTGACCGGCGCCGGCTCGGGCATCGGGGCGGCCATCGCCGCCCGCTTTGCCGAGGAGGGGGCCTCCGTCGCCGCCGTCGATCGCGATTTCGAGAAGGCCACGGCGGTTGCCGAGGCGATCAACCGGAGCGGCGGCAAGGCGATCGCGGTCCATGCCGACGTCACCAGTTCCGGCGACGTAGGCAAGGCCTTCGAGGACACCGTCGCGGCCTTCGGCGGGCTCGAGATCATCGTCAATTGCGCCGGCATCACGCAGCGGCCGACACCCTGCACCGAGATGGACGAAGCGACGATCGACAGGATTTTCAGCGTCAACCTGAAGAGCGTCCATCACACGACGGTGCACGGCGTGCCGATCCTGAGACGCCACGCCGGGTCCGCGATCGTCAACATCGCCTCGGTCGGCGGCGTCCGGCCGCGCGCGGCGATGGGCTGGTACGGCGCCTCCAAGGCGGCGATGATCGCGCTCAGCGCCTCGATGGCGCTCGAACTCGCGCCCGAGCGGATCCGGGTGAACGCGGTCGCCCCGGTGCGGACCGACACGCCGATGGTCTGGTTCATGGCCGGCGGCGAGACGGAAGAGCGGCGCGCCCGGATGAACTCGGAAATCCCGCTCGGCCGCATCGGCCATGCCGACGACATCGCCCGGGCAGCGCTCTATCTCGCGTCCGACGAGGCCGCCTTCGTGACCGGCCAGTGCCTCTCGGTTGACGGCGGACGAACCCTGCTGTGACCGGCTGACCGCCGGATCGCGGCGGGCTTCGCCTCAGGCGAAGTCTTCCGGCGCCGGCAGGCCCTGCAGCTCGACCGTCGTCTTGCCGGCGGCGATCTGGCGCAGGATATCCTCTTCCTTGGCGATCCGCTTCTTGCAGCCGGCCATCAGGCCGTCCCGGTCCTCCGGGCGGATCACGACGATGCCGTCGTCGTCGCCGACGATGAGATCGCCCGGATTGACGGCCGCGCCGGCGCAGCTCACCGGGCCGTTGATGGTGCCGCCGAAGCCCTTGTGCGGGCCGTTCGGCACGACCGCCCGGGCATAGACGGGCAAGCCGGATTCGCGGATCTCGGCGACGTCGCGAACCGCCCCGTCGATGATCACGCCGCCGAGCCTGGCGGCGACCGCCGCCGCCGTCAGGATGCCGCCCCAGACCGCCGTGTTCTCGTGACCGCGGGCGTCGACGACCAGGATCGTGCCCGGGCGGGCCATCGCGACCGCGTAATGCAGCGGCGCGTTGTCGCCGACCATGACGCAAACCGTCATGGCTTGTCCCGACATCGTCGTGCCGGCGACCATCGGCTTGATCGCCGCGTCCATGGTGCAGGCCCGGTTGAGTTCGTCGGAGATCACCGCGGTCGGGATCGCGCGCCAGGCGGAAACCTCTTCGGCCGTCAGGTGGGCGTCGGGCGGATTGTGAACGGTGAGGGCCATCGGCGGATCCTTTTCTGGTGCGGCCCGGTATCGGTCGGGCCGGAATTGTGGCCGGCATGGGCGTCCAGTATCGGCGAGCCCGGCGCCATGCGCAACGCGGCCCCGCCGGCGGGCCGGTTTCCGGGCGATATCGCCCCCGGTTCGCGCGCGGATGTCGCTGGGCCGGAATGAGATGTCGGAATCCGGTCAGTCGAGGCGGCGGAGTTTGCCCACCTTTTGTTGCCGGCATTTTTCAGCCGGGGGACGAATCGCCGGATCAGGGGGTCGCGATGAAGAGCCATGCCCGTGTCGCAATTATCGGAGGCGGCGTCGTCGGCGTCAGCATTCTCTACCATCTGACCAAGCTCGGCTGGCGCGACGTCGTGCTGCTCGAGAAGCACGAACTGACCTCCGGCTCGACCTGGCACGCGGCCGGCCTGCTGCCGCTCTTCAACATGAGCTACACGGTCGGCCAGCTGCACAAGTACTCGGTCGACCTCTACCAGGAACTCGAGGCGGAAACCGGGCAGGCGGTTTCCTTCCACAAGACCGGCAATCTGCGGCTCGCCACCAACGCGGCGCGGATGGACGAGTACCGCAAGTATTGCGGCACCGCGAACACCATCGGCGTGCCCTACGAGATCATCACGCCGAAGCAGATCAAGGAACTCTGGCCGCTCTGCAAGGTCGACGACCTTGTCGGCGCCCTGTTTCATCCCCAGGACGGCCATGTCGCGCCCGTCGATGTCACCAACGCGTTCGCCAAGGGCGCGCGCAGCCGGGGCGCCGAGATCAACCGCCATACCGAGGTCATGGACATCCGCCAGAAGGCGACCGGCGAATGGCTGCTGACCACCAGCCAGGGCGAACTGACCGCCGAGATCGTCGTCTCGGCGACCGGCAACTACGCCCGCGAGACGGCGGCGATGGTCGGTCTCGACATCCCGGTGATCCCGGTCGAACACCAGTATATCGTCACCGACGAGATCCCCGAGCTCATCGAGCGCAAGAAGCAGGGCCTGCCGGAACTCGCCGTACTACGCGAGAGCGACGCGTCCTACTACATGCGCGAGGAGCGCCAGGGCCTGATCCTCGGCCCCTACGAGAAGGGCGCGCCCTGCTGCTGGGACGCCGAGGGCGTGCCGGCCGGGTTCGGCCAGGAACTGCTGCCGCCCGACTATGACCGCCTGCAGCCGCATATCGAGGCGGCGATCGCGCGCGTGCCGATCTTCGGCGAGGCCGGCATCAAGGATTGCGTGAACGGCCCGATCGCCTATACGCCGGACGGCAACCCGATGCTCGGCCCGGCCTACGGGCTGAAGAACTTCTGGTTCGCGGAAGGCTTCTCCTTCGGCATCACGGCGGCCGGCGGGGCCGGCAAGCTGCTCTCGGAATGGATCGTCGAGGGCGAGCCGGAGACCGACCCGATGGCGGTCGACCCGCGCCGCTTCGGCGGCTATGCCAACAAGGAATATGCCCGCCGCAAGAACGAGGAAACCTACGAGCACATCTTCATCATCCATTACCCGACCGAGGAGCGGCCGGCGTCCCGGCCGTCGAAGACGAGTCCCGTGCACGACCTCCTCGACGCCGCCGGCGCGGTCTGGGGCCAGCGCTACGGCTGGGAGCGGCCGAACTGGTTCGCCGCCCCCGGCGAGACCCGCGGCGATGAGCTGAGCTTCCGCCGCTCCAACTGGTTCGAACCGGTCGGCCGCGAATGCCGGCTGGTGCGCGAGAATGCCGGCGTCATCGACATCACCTCCTTCTCGAAGTTCGAGGTCAGCGGGCCGGGCGCGGAAGGCTTTCTCGACCGGCTGGTGGCGCGCAAGCTGCCGCAGAAACCGGGCCGCATCCACCTGGCGCACGCGCTCAACGAACGCGGCGGCGTGCGGAGCGAGTTCACTATCATGCGCGACGGGCCGGAACGCTTCTATCTGGTCTCCTCCGGTGCCGCCGAGCGCTTCGACCACGACCTCCTGCTGAAGCGGATGCCGGACGACGGCAGCGTCCGGGTCGACAATGTCACGACCGCGCACGGCGTGCTCGTCCTGGTCGGGCCGCGGGCCCGCGACATCCTGCAGAAACTGACCCGCACCGACCTCTCGAACGAGGCCTTCCCCTGGCTGACCGGGCAGCAGATCCTCGTCGGGCATGCGCCCTGCCGGGCGATGCGGATCAATTTCGTCGGCGATCTCGGCTGGGAGCTGCATCACCCGATCGAGTATCAGCGCGCCATCTACAACGCGCTGATGCAGGCGGGGGCCGAATACGGCATCGGCAATTGCGGCATGCGGGCGATGGATTCGCTCCGGCTCGAGAAATCCTACCGCATGTGGGGCCAGGACCTGACCCGCGAATACACCATCCTCGAGGCCGGCCTCGATCGCTTCGTCCATCTCGACAAGGGGCCGTTCCCGGGTCGCGAGGCACTGATCCGCCAGATGAAGGCGGGCCTGCCGCGCCACTTCGTGACGCTGGAATGCGAGATCGGCGATTCCGATCCGTCCGGCAGCGAGCCGCTCTATGCGAACGGCTCGATGGTCGGCCGGACGACCGCCGGGGCCTATGGCTACATGGTCGGCAAGCCGCTCGCGCTCGCCTATGTCGAGACGTCCCACGCGGCGGTCGGGACGTCGCTCGAGATCGAGATCCTGGGCGAGCGGTACGCCGCGCGGATCATCCCCGAGAGCCCGTACGACCCGGAGAACACCAGTTTGCGGGGGCTGCGTAATTGAGGGATTGCCCCGGCGACGGCCGTTATTGAACTAAGTTCCGGCCAGAGATTGCGAAAACGATGCTCGTTCTATAGAAATATTGGAGACGCGAATCGAGACAATCACCAAACAATAAGGAAGGGGGAATGTCATGCGAGATCGCTACGAGACCGAATATGAAATCGGTCAGGACAATCTCAAAGTATACGGGATGGATATCCACAACCCTGTATTCTGGATAACCAGCATCCTGATACTTGTGTTTGTAGTCGGATCCATCGCGGCACCCGAAAGTGCCAACGGCCTGTTCAACGGCGCCAAGGGCTGGTCGATCGACAATTTCGACTGGCTGTTCATGCTGGGCGGCAACATCTTCGTGCTGTTCTGCCTGGCGTTGATCGTGCTGCCGGTCGGGAAGATCCGCCTTGGCGGCGAGGCCGCGAAACCCGAATTCTCGCGCATGTCGTGGTTTGCCATGCTGTTCGCCGCGGGCATGGGCATCGGCCTGATGTTCTGGAGCGTGGCCGAGCCCGCCGGCTATTACACCGAGTGGTACGGTTCGCCGTTCAACGAGCCGGGGCGCACACCGGAAGCCGCGCAGATGGCGATGGGCGCGACGATGTTCCACTGGGGCCTGCATCCCTGGGCGATCTACGCGGTGGTCGGTCTGTCGCTCGCCTTCTTCACCTACAACAAGGGCCTGCCGCTCACCATCCGTTCCGGCTTCTACCCGCTGCTCGGCGAGAGGACCTGGGGCTGGTTCGGCCACGTGATCGATATCTTCGCCGTCCTGGCGACGATCTTCGGGCTCGCGACCTCGCTCGGCTTCGGCGCCCAGCAGGCGGCAAGCGGACTGCATTTCCTGTTCGATTTCGACAACACCATCGGCCTGCAGATCGCCATCATCGTCGCGGTGACGGCGGTTGCCCTGATCTCGGTCATTCGCGGCCTCGACGGCGGCGTCAAGCTGCTCAGCAACATCAACATGCTGCTGGCGCTGGCCCTGCTCGCCTTCGTGATCCTGATCGGCCCGACCTTGGCGATCGTCCAGAACTTCTTCTCGACGGCGGTTTCCTACGCGCAGAACATCATTCCCCTGTCGAACTGGATCGGCCGCGAGGACGACACCTTCTACCACGGCTGGACGGTCTTCTACTGGGCCTGGTGGATCTCCTGGTCGCCGTTCGTCGGCATGTTCATCGCCCGCATCTCCAAGGGCCGCACGGTCAGGGAGTTCATCACCGCCGTGCTGCTCGTGCCGACCCTCGTCACGATGGTCTGGATGGCGTCCTTCGGCGGCGCCGGGCTGGAGCAGATCCAGGCCGAGGTCGGCGCCCTTGCCGGCGGTATCGGCGAGGTTTCGCTGGCGCTCTTCCAGATGCTGGAGAACCTGCCGCTGGTCTCGATCACCTCGTTCCTGGCGATCGTCCTGGTGCTGGTCTTCTTCATCACCTCGTCCGATTCCGGCTCGCTGGTGATCGACAGTATCACCTCCGGCGGCAAGGTCGACGCGCCGGTGGCGCAGCGGATCTTCTGGGCGACGCTGGAAGGCGTGATCGCGGCGGCCCTGCTGTATGGCGGCGGCGGCGATGCGCTGGGCGCGCTCCAGGCGGCGGCGATCACCGTCGGCCTGCCGTTCACGGTGGTGCTCATCGCGATGTGCGTCAGCCTCTACATGGGGCTGAGCCACGAGAAGCGCTACGTGCTCGCCGAGAAACCCGCCTAGCGGCGATTCCGGCCGGTCGAGTGTCAGGGCGGCGGTCTTCGGATCGCCGCCCTTTCCGTTTCTGCCTCTACGGCGTCCTAGCGACTGGCGATCGCCGCCGCCGCGCCGGCCATCAGCGCCGCGCTGGAGCGGTTGGCGATCCGCATGGCGCGGCTGCTTCTCAGGAAACGGCGGGCCTGCGCCGCGGCCGCGACCCAGGCGAGATCGACGACGATCAGCACCAGCGCCATGGTCGCGGTCAGCTCGGCCCAGCCGAGCGCCGTGACCCGCGTCAGGTCGACGATCGCCGGCAGCAGCGCCAGGTAGAACATCATGATCTTCGGATTGCCGAGCGTCACCGCCATGCCGGCGAGGAACAGGCGGAACGGCGTCGCGGCCCTCGGCAGCGCCGCCCCGTCGACCGCGACCGGCGCCCGCCACATGCGGATGGCGAGCCAGAGCAGGTAGGCGACGCCGGCCCACTTGATGACGAGGAAGGCGAGGTGGAAGCTTTCCGCGACGACGGCGAGCCCGAAGATCGCGAAGGACAGCCAGATCGCCTCGCCGATCCACATCGCCGCCAGGAACGGCAGGACGTCGCCGACGCCCCGGCTGATCACCCTGGCGACCAGCGCGGCGATCGACGGGCCGGGCGAGCCGGCGGCGACGAACAGCGCCCCGGCGAAGATCAGCAGGGAGGCGAGCGTCATCACCGGCTCCGTTGTCAGATGGCTTCGGGATGCTTCAGGATAAGCGGATCGCGGCCGCCCGCAAGGGGCAGGTGCCGCGCGTCAGGGCGGGAAACTCTCGGCGAAGCGCGTCTCGCCGGCTTTCGAGAAAGCGACGACACGGCTGCCTTCCTGGCGCGCCGCCCAGCCGAGCGCCTGGAAGCGGTCGAGCAGGGCGGAGCCCAGCGCCCCGGCGAGATGGGGCCGGCGTGCGCTCCAGTCGAGGCAGGTCTTGCAGAGCGGCCGGCGCCCGCCCTCGAGCGGGGCAAGGTCGATGCCGAGCGTGGCGATGAATTCGCGACCATCCGGGCTCAGGCCGATCCCGTCGTCGGCCACGACTAGGAAGTTCCGGTTCCGCAGGCTGTCGTATAGCTGGACGCCGAGTTCGCCGGCCAGGTGGTTGTAGCAGACCCGGGCGCGCCGGAGCGCCGGCTCGCGCGGCCCGGTCCGGGTGCGCGTGTGGCCGCGCCGGGCGGCGAGCCCCATCAGCGCCTCCAGCAGGCCGCCCACGTCGTCGTCGGCCAGCGCGAAGTAGCGGTGCCGTCCCTGCCGGCGCTGGCTGACCAGCGCGGCCGCCTCCAGCTTGCCGAGATGGGCGCTCGCGGTCGATGGACTGACGCCGGCCTCGGCCGCCAGTTCGCTCGCGGTGAGCGCCTTGCCGCTCATCAGCGCCGTCAGCATGTTGGCGCGCGCCGGGTCGCCGATCAGCGATCCGATGCGGGCGATGTCGGGCCCGTCCTTGAGACGCGTGTCCTTCATGCTTCGATCGTAAGCGAAACGTCTTCGTCAGGCAATATGCGAGAAGAGACCCCTCATTTCAGGGAGAGGCACCATGATCACCTGTTTCATCCGTTACCGCATCGACCCGACGAAGCGGGATCAGTTCGCCCGGTACGCCCGGAACTGGGGCGAGGCGATCCCCCGGTGCGGCGCCGACCTGATCGGCTATTTCGCCCCGCACGAGGGTTCGTCCACGCTTGCCTACGGGGTCTATTCGGTCGAGAGCCTGGCCGCCTACGAAGCCTATCGCGCCCGTCTCGCCGACGATCCGCTGGGGCGGGAGAATTACGCCTTCGCGCAGTCGGAGAAGTTCCTGCTGGACGAGGACCGCACCTTCCTCATGCTGGTTTCCGCACCCCATGCGGCGCTCGCAAGACCCTGAAACAAAAATTCGACTGTCGCCGGGTTACGAACACGGTCGGTGAGGACGTTCATGACTGCAACGGCACTCAGATGGCCCTGGCGCTGCCGAGCAGGTAGGGCCAGCGTATGGTGATCCGCCCGTTCTCGCGTTTCGCCTCGGCGCCCGCGCGAAGTTCCTCGGTGATTGCCTTGCGGGCGGCGGGCGCCTGCAATTCGATCAGCATCGCCGCCCGGACTGTCGACTTGTAGATCAGATCGATGAACTCCTGACCGTTCGCCGGTTCATGGAGCGCGACTGCGCGGTCGAAGGCGATGGCAGTGAAGCCTGCATCGTGGAGCGCCGCCCGCGCTGTCGCTTCCTCGGCAAACCGAAAAGGCGGAGGAGCGGGCGGCAGCGGCACGTCGAGCCTGCCATGACGCTTGATGGCAGCCATCAGCATGGCGAACATCTCCCAGCCTTCATCCGGCGGGAGCCAGGTCGTGTAGAGGAAGTGCCCGCCGGGTGTCAGCACGCGTGCCGCTTCGCGAAGGGCGCCGTCGGCGTCGGCCAGATGCCAGAGACCGAAAGCGGAAACGGCGATATCGAAGCTGTCATCCGGCAGGGTGAGGGCCTCCGCGTCACCCATGCGGATGTCGGCCGAGGGGGCTCTTGCCGCCGCGATCCCGACCATGGTCGGTGAAAAGTCGACACCCGTGACCGTTGCGCCGCGGTCGCTCGCCGCAGCGGCAAGATCGCCCGGGCCGCAGCAGATGTCGAGCAGCCGCTTTCCCTCCAGCGACCCGGCCGCGCCGAGGATCGGTTCGATTGCCTGGCGCGTGATACTCGCGAAGGCGGTGTCGTAGGCATCGGCCTTCTCGGTCCAGCCGGCCTTCTCCTGTTCCTTGAACGTCGTCATTACGCTGCCGCCCCCAGTTCGGCAAACGTCACGTCGGCATAAATATTAGTAAAATGGAACATATATCTCAAGTACTGAGGCGGTTCATGCAGGAGGTCAGGCGCTCGACGAAGATGCGGGCGGCAAGGGCAAGGCGCTTCCGGGACGGCATGATGATCCCCATGCGCAGACCGGAAAGCCATGGATCGACGAGCGGGATCGCTTCCAGGGCACCTTGGCCATGCCCGGTCAGGCTGAGCGGGGCGCTCACGTGGCCGCCCCCGGGTGGAAAATTGATGTCAGTCAAAGCGAACGGGCCCGGCACGACCTAGAAAGACCCCGAGCCAGTAACGGAGGTCGTCGTGCCGCGTACGAATGTCTGGATTTTCTGGGGTTTCTGGGTCGTGCTGGGTCTGCTCTGGCTGGCCCTGAACCCGGCCATATTCTCCGCCGCGGATGTCTTCGCGTTCCGCCATCAGGTCATGCAGTTCAGCGGTGTCCTGGCGATCGCGGCAATGAGCGTCGCGATGATCCTGTCGATCAGACCGCGCTGGCCCGAGGCAAGACTGGGCGGGCTCGACAAGGTTTACCGGCTGCACAAATGGCTCGGGATCGGTGCGCTCGGCCTTGCGGTCTTTCACTGGCTTTGGTCCGAGGCGCCGAAATGGGCGGTCGGGCTGGGTTGGCTCGACCGTCCCGCCCGGGGGCCGCGGGCGGAGATCACCGACCCGGTCCAGCGCTTCCTCCTCGACTATCGCGACGCGGCCGAAGGTCCCGGCGAATGGGCCTTCTACGGCATGCTCGTCCTTCTGTTGATCGCATTGATCAAGCTGATCCCCTATCGCCTGTTCCGCTACAGCCACCGGGTCATGCCGGTCGTCTATCTGCTGCTGGCATTTCACGCCGTCATCCTGCTGGACTACGAGATGTGGCTGACGCCGCTCGGCCTCGTCATGGCGATCCTGCTGGGTGCCGGCTGCCTCGCGGCCGTCGTCTCGCTCTTCGGGCGGATCGGCGCGGGCCGGCGCGTGGCCGGCGAAATCGTGGCGATGCATCACTACCCGGGCGTCCACTCGCTCGAGACCGTGGTCAGGCTCGGCCCCGGCTGGCCGGGGCACGAGGCCGGGCAGTTCGCCTTCGCCACTTCCGACAGGCTGGAAGGGGCACACCCCTATACGATCGCCTCCGCGTGGGATCCGGCCGAGCCGTGGATCACCTTCATTTCGAAGGAACTGGGCGACCATACAACTGGCCTGGTCGACCGTCTGAAGGTCGGGCAGAAGGTGACCGTCGAAGGCCCGTATGGCTGCTTCACCTTCCATGACGGCGCGCCGCGCCAGATCTGGGTCGGCGCGGGCATCGGGATCACACCCTTCGTCGCCCGGCTGAAGGAGATGGCGAAGCGCGACGGCGGCGCGGCGCGGCCCGGGATCGACCTGTTCCACAGCACGCGCGAGGTCGACGAGGCGGCGCTCGAACGCCTGGCGGAAGACGCCCGCGCCGCCAACGTCCGCCTCCATCTGCTGATCGACGGGCGCGACGGCCGGCTGACCGGCCAGCGCATTCGCGAAGCCGTTCCGGAATGGCGGGAGGCGAGCCTCTGGTTCTGTGGGCCCGGCGGCTTGGGCAAGGCCCTTCGGGCGGATTTCGCCGCCCGCGGCATGCCAGTCGACGCGGCCTTTCACCAGGAACTCTTCGAATTGCGCTAGCGCACTGCCCTGCCGGCTCAGGTGCTCAGG
Source organism: Oceanibacterium hippocampi (assembly GCF_900172325.1). Classification (GTDB taxonomy): domain Bacteria; phylum Pseudomonadota; class Alphaproteobacteria; order Sneathiellales; family Sneathiellaceae; genus Oceanibacterium; species Oceanibacterium hippocampi. Next base: position 1,878,385 of record NZ_FWFR01000001.1, read on the forward strand.
CGGTTCATGCAGGAGGTCAGGTGCTCGACGAAGATGCGGGCGGCAAAGGCGAGGCGCTTCTCGGACGGCACGATGATCCCCATCCGGAGCTCGGAAAGCCGTGAATCGACCAGCGGGATCGCCATCAGCGTGCCTTCCTCCAGCTCCCGGCGGACGCCGATCTCGGTCAGGAAGCCGAGGCAGACATTCGCCGCGACGACCCGTTTCACCATGTCGAGCGCGTTGGTCTCGACCCGCGTCATCTGCGGCTCGGTGGTGGCGGCGAGTTCCTCGCGCAGGGAATCGGTGACGATCCGGCTGCCGTAGATCAGCGCCAGCGGGTAGCCGGCGCATTCCTGCAGGCGGACGAAGCGGCGGGTCGCCAGCGGATGCTGCGGCGAGACGATCAGCTTCAGCGGGGCCGGGATCTCCGCGACCACGTGGGCGAGCGGGAGCGAATCGGGCAGGAACGAAATCCCGACATCGACCTCGCCGGTGGCGACCGCCTCGACGATCGCCTCCGGCGGCGCCTCGTTGACCGCGAAGGTGATGCCTGGGTGGTCGATGGCGAATTCGCTGACCGCGTCGGGCAGGAATTCCAGCAGCAGCGATTCCAGCGCCGCGATGCTGACATGGCCGGTCTTGAGGTCGCGCATATGCTCGATGTCGGACCGGGTGCGCTCGAACTCGTACAGCGTGTTCCGGGTATGGCGGATCAGGATCTCGCCGGCCCGGGTCAGGCGGACGCCGTCGGCGAGGCGCTCGAACAGGCGGGTGCCGAGTTCCTCCTCGAGCTTCAGGATCTGCCGGTTGACCGCCGAGGAGGCGACGTTCAGCGACTGCGCCGCCTTGCGGATCGAACCCCGGCGGGCGACCTCGTCGAAATAGCGGAGAACCACCGCATGCATGTTCCAGCTCCCCGTTCCGCGCCGCCATGGTGATGCCGAAAAGGCAGCGCTTAGAGCGAAAAATTGCGCTTCTGATTATCAGGGGTGCGTGTCACGCTTTCGTCAATCAGAAAGTCGAAAGCGGCGGAAAACGTCGCGCGGCCCCAGGGCCGGGACAGCCTTGTACAGGGTACCAGGCGCGCCAAGCGCCGGAACAGGTGAGACGGCAGGCAGGGAGAACCAGCCAATGACACGACATTTCAGGTCCTTGAACCGGCGCCAGATGCTGGCCGGGACGGCGATGACGGCCGCCGCCCTCGGCATGGGCGGAACGCTGCTCGGCATTTCGCGCCCGGCGCATGCGGCGACCACGGTCAACATGCAGCTCGGCTGGCTCGCCAGCAACGGCGTCATCGGCGAGGTGGTCGCCAGCAAGCTCGGCTATTACGCCGAGAGCGGCATCGAGCTCGAGATCACCCCGGGCGGGCCGAGCGTCGACGGCGTCGCCTCGGTGGCCGCCGGCCGCGCCATGGTCGGCCAGCTTTCCTCGAGCCCGTCGCTGATGCTCGCGCGTTCCGCCGGCATCCCGATCAAATGCATCGCCGCCGGCTACCAGAAGCACCCCTTCACCTATTTCTCGCGCGAACAGGCGCCGATCCGCTCGGCCCAGGACATGGTCGGCAAGACCATCGCCACCAACAAGACCGCCTACATCCTGCTCCGCGCGCTGCTCGCCAAGAACGGCATTGCCGAGGACCAGGTCACCATCGTGCCGATGGGCAGCGACATGAACCAGCTGATGACCGGCCAGGCGCAGGCGGTGACCGGCTGGCTGACCAACACCAACGCGCTGAAGGTGATCGGCGACGACCGCGTCGACCTGATGCTCTGGGACACCGGCATCCAGCTCTACGCCAATCCCTACTATGTCACCGACCAGACGCTGGACACGGAATTCGACACCGTCGTGAATTTCCTGAAGGGCTCCGCCCGCGGCTGGGAATACGCCTACAACAACCCGGAAAAGGCGGTCGACATGCTGGTCGAGGCCTATCCCCGGATGGAAAAGGCGTCCGAGATGGAGGCCATCCAGGGCGTCCTCGGCTTCTCCTTCACCGACAAGACGAAGGCCAAGGGCTGGGGCACCATGGAGACCGACAACTGGGCCGAGCAGATCGAGATCTACGCCAAGCTCGACCAGTTCAAGGGCGAGGTGCCGAAGGTCGAGGATGTCATGACGCTCGCGGTCCTCGAGGCGACCGCCGACGTCAGGCCCAAGATCGGCTGATGGGCGCCACCGCGGTCATGGAGCCGGAGGTCGTTGCCGACTCCGGCTCCGGCGCCCTCATCCTGGACGACGTCACGGTCCGCTTCGAAACCGACAGCGGGCCCGTGACGGCGCTCGAGAATATCTCGCTCGCGGTCGAGGAGGGCGGCTTCCTGACCATGCTCGGGCCGTCCGGCTGCGGCAAGTCGACCCTGCTCCGGGTCGTCGCCGACCTGGTGGCGCCGACCTCGGGCACGGTCCGCGTGCTCGGCGGCAGCACCGAGCAGGCGCGCACCGACCGGGCGATCTCCTTCGTCTTCCAGGATGCCACCCTGCTGCCCTGGCGAAGCGCGATCGACAATGTCCGCCTGCCGCTCGAGGTCGGCCGCAGCGCCGGCGGCCGGGTCGGCCCGCGGACGCCGGAGGAACTGCTCGACCTGGTCGGCCTCGCCGGCCGGGAGGAGGCCCTGCCGCACGAACTCTCCGGCGGCATGCGCCAGCGCGTGGCGATCGCCCGGGCACTGGTGACGCAACCGCGCGTGCTGCTGATGGACGAGCCGTTCGGCGCCCTCGACGAGATCACCCGGGACAAGCTCAACGAGGAACTGCTGCGGATCTGGCGGGAGACCGGGACGACGATCCTGTTCGTCACGCACAGCATCCCGGAGGCCGCCTTCCTCGGCAAGCGGGTCCTGGTGATGAGCGCCAACCCGGGTCGCTGCCGCGACCTTGTCGACGTGCCGCTTGCCTATCCGAGGCGCCTTCGCGACCGGGAGAGCATCGAGTTCGTGAAGATCGCCGCCCATCTCAGAGAACTCCTGGAGAGCTGCTGATGGCCGTCACCGAAGAAGCCGGCGCGACGCACGCCGCCGGCAAGAGCGAACGCAGCCTGCGCCTGGCAGCCTGGCGGCGGCGCTCGCCGCCCGTGCTCGCCGCGATCGCGATCCTGCTCGCCTGGCAACTGGGCGTCATGCTGTTCGGGGTGCCGGCCTATATCGCGCCGACCCCGCTCGACGTGCTCGGCGAGTTCGGCCGGGAATACAAGCTGCTGTTCGACAACCTGGTGCCGACGGCGCTGGAAAGCCTGGCCGGCTTCTTCGTCGGCAACCTGGTGGCGGTGCTGATCGCGATTTCCTTCGTCCACAACAAGACGGCGGAGCGCGCCTTCTACCCGCTCGCGGTCTTCGTCAACACCATCCCGATCCTCGCCATCGCGCCGATCCTGGTGCTGATCTTCGGCAACGGCTTCGCGCCCAAGGTGATGATCGCGGCGCTGATCTGCTTCTTCCCGACGCTGGTCAACATGGTGCGCGGGCTGGAATCTGTGAGCCCGCAGATGCTCGACCTGATGCGCATCCTGTCGGCCAGCAAGTCCGAGGTGTTCTGGAAGATCCGCATCCAGTCGTCGCTGCCCTTCCTGTTCGCGGCGCTGAAGATCGCCACCACGACCTGCGTCATCGGCGCCATCGTCGGCGAATGGATCGGCTCCAATTTCGGCCTCGGCGCGCTGATCCTGGAGGCGACCTACAACTTCCGCTCGCCGCTGCTCTACGCCACCGTCTTCGTTGCATCCGGCCTCGCGGTGGTCCTGTTCGCGTCGGTCACTGCAATCGAGAAGCGGTTGATCCGCTGGAAGCCGCCGACCGCCCACTAGGCCCGGCGCATCCGAATTCTGGAGGAAGAAGAGATGAACGAGATCAAGACAGTGCGCGAAGCGGCCCGCGATGTGCCGGTCGTCTCGACCTCCGATGTGCTGGTGGTCGGCGGCGGCGCGGCCGGTCTCGGCGCGGCGGTCTCGGCGGCGCGGAACGGCGCCTCGGTCACCATGCTGGAACGCTATCCGCACCTGGGCGGCATGGCCTCGGGCGGCATGGTCCTGGTGCTCGACGACATGACCAACGGCGCCGAGATCACCGTTACCGGGATCATGAGCGAGGTGATCGAGCGGATCGACCGGATCGGCCTCGCCGTCTATCCGCCGGAGGACGACCGCCGCCTCGACGAGGCGATGTTCCGGCGCTGGGCGCGCTGGGGCTGCAACGATTTCCACCAGCCGGGCAAGCTGCAGCCGATCATCTATTCGGTCGCCTTCGACCCGGACGGCTGGAAGCGGGTCTCGCTCGACCTGGTCAAGGAAACCGGGGTCAACCTGCGGCTCCACAGCTGGTTCTCCGAGCCGATCGTCGAGGACGGCCGGATTCGCGGCGTGATCTGCGAGACCAAGATGGGCCGCCAGGCGATGCTGGCCGACGTGGTGATCGACGCCACCGGCGATCTCGACGTCGCCTACCGGTCCGGCGCCGAATTCACCCAGGGGGCCTATATCGTCACCACCGTGTTCCGGCTCGGCGGCGTAGACACCGACACCGCCGAGGCCTTCGAGTGGGAACAGCCGGACGTCTACCGGAAGCTCGACCGGCAGGCCCGGCGGATCATCGGCGGCGCGTGGGAGCGCTGGTGGCTCAAGACTCCGCTTCCGGGGATCGTCTGGTGCAATTGCCCGCACATGACCGGTTACGACGGGCTCTCGGTCGAGCATCTGACGGCGGCCGAGTTCGACGGCCGCGAACGGATGGTCAACCTGCTCGAATTCGCCCGCGCCAACATGCCGGGCTTCGAGAAGTCCTACCTGCTCGACAGCGGCGAACAGATCGGCGTCCGCCAGACCCGCCTCCTGCAGGGCGATTATGTCGTCACCAAGGAGGATATCGTCAGCCGCCGCCACTTCCCCGACAGCGTCTGCCGGGGCCGCGACTACTACACGCCCTACCGCTCGCTGCTGCCGCGCGGGATCGAGCAGATGGTCGTTGCCGGGCGTCATTACTCGGCGACGCCGGAGGCCCAGAAGATGTCGCGCGAGATCCCGCCCTGCATGGCCCAGGGCGAGGCGGCGGGGATCGCCGCGTCGCTGGCGCTGAACGGCAACGTTCCGGTCCGCGAGGTCGATCCGGCGGCGATCCAGAAACAGATGCGCGCCCAGGGCGCCGATCCGGGCGACGTGCCGTCGGCCAATGCCGCGAGCCTCGACGCCGCAGAATGACGCCGGCGCAAGCCATTCAGTCGTGAGAGAAGGGACGGGACCGTGTCCAACGGAACGCAATTGCCGCTCGACGGCATCAGGATCATCGACCTGACCCAGGTCATGATGGGGCCGTGCGCCACCCAGGCGCTCGCCGATTTCGGCGCCGACGTGATCAAGATCGAACGGCCGGGCGCCGGCGACCTGTCGCGCGGCTCGATCGAGCCCACGCCGGGCAATGTCGACAACCCGGTCTTCTGCTCGCTCAACCGCAACAAGCGGAGCGTCACCCTCGACCTCCGCGGCGAGGCGGGGCAGGCGGTCGTTCGCGACCTGGTGCGCGAGGCCGACGTCATCGTCAACAATTTCCGCCCCGGCGTGATGGAACGGCTCAATCTCGGATACGAATCGCTGAAGGCGATCAATCCGCGCATCATCTACGCCTCGGGCTCGGGCTTCGGCTCCAGCGGACCGAATGTCCACAAGGGCGGGCAGGACGTCCTCGCCCAGGCGGTGACCGGGGTGATGGCGCGCAAGCAGGACGAGCACCATCCGACCGCGGTCTACGCGACGGCGCTCTGCGACTACACCGCCGGCATGCACATGGTGCAGGGCATCCTGGCGGCAATCATCGGGCGCGGCCGGACCGGCGAGGGCCAGGTGATCGAGGTCTCGCTCTACGATTCCATGCTCGCCATGCAGATGCAGGAGGCGGCGATGCAGCTCATGCAGGGCAAGGACCTGAACTGGGCGGCGATGCCGCTGAGCGGCGTCTTCGAGACCACCGACCGCCCGGTCGTCCTGGTCGGCGCATTCAAGCAGAACCCGCTGCGCGACATCTGCGCCGCGCTCGAGATCGAGGACCTGTCGCTGCGCTATCCCGACCTGCCGTCCCAGCGCAAGGCCAAGGACGAGCTGCAGGCCCGCTTCCGCGCCGCCTTCGCCGGCAATTCCAGCGCCTACTGGCTGGCCCGGCTGGAGGAACAGGACCTGCTCTGCGCCCCGGTCCGCACGCTGGCCGAGGCGCTCGACGATCCGCAGACCGACCACAACGGCATGGTCGTCGAGGCCAAGCACCCGTCGATGGGCGCGATCCGCCTGGTCGGCTCGCCGGTCCACATGTCGGCGGCGCCGCTGACCATCCGTTATGCCCCGCCGGCGCTCGGCGCCGACACCGAGGCGGTGCTGGCCGAGGCCGGCTATTCCGAGGAACGTATCAGGGAACTGCGCAGCGGAGGCGTGCTCGGATGAGCATTCTGTACGAAGTCGCCGACCACGTCGCCCGCGTCACCATCGACCGGCCGAAGAAGCTGAACGCCATCGACGAGGCGTCGGAGGCGGCGTTGCAACGGATCTGGACCGAGATCGAGAACGATCCGGAGGTCCGCGTCGTGGTGCTGACCGGGGCGGGCGACCGGGCCTTCTCGGCCGGCGCCGACATGAGCGATTCGGCCAAGAACGGGGTCGCCTACTGGACCAGTCCGCGGCCCGGCGGCTTCGGCGGCATCGCCATGCGTTCGACCCTGGACGTGCCGGTGATCGCCCGCGTCAACGGCTATGCGCTCGGCGGCGGCTTCGAAATGGTGCTCGGCTGCGACATCGCGATCGCCTGCGAGGAGGCCCAGATGGGCCTGCCCGAGCCGCGCGTCGGCCGCCTCGCGCTCGATGGCGGGATGGTCCAGCTGCCGCGCCAGATTCCGCGCAAACTGGCGATGGGGATGCTCCTGACCGGCAACCGGATCAAGGCCCCGGACGCCTTCCGCATGGGCCTGCTGAACGAGGTCGTGCCGCGCGCCGAGCTCGACGCCGCGGTCGACCGCTGGGTCGCCGACATCCTCGCCTGCGCGCCGCTCTCACTGAAGGCGGTCAAGCAGGTGGTCGGACGGACCGCCCACATGCGGGCCGACGAGGCGCTCGCCGCCCGCCTGCCCGGGCTGGTCGACGCGCTCGAATCCGAGGACGGCCTGGAAGGCGTCGCCGCCTTCATGGAGCGACGGCCGCCGGTCTGGTCCGGGCGCTGAGCGGGGCGGAACCGGGCAACGCCCATGGCCTATGTCATCACCAGTCCCTGCATCGACGTGAAGGACGGCGCCTGCGTCGATGTCTGCCCGGTCGACTGCATCTACGAGGGCGGGCGGATGTTCTACATCCAGCCCGACGAATGCATCGATTGCGGGATCTGCGAATCGATCTGCCCGGTCGCGGCGATCTATCCCGATGACGACCTGCCGGCGGAGGAAGCGCCGTTCCTGGCCGCCAACCGGGCCTACTTTGGCGCCGAGGTCACTGGTCTCGGCCGGCCGGGCGGGGCCAGCGGCGAAAAGCATCGCCGTGACGCCGACCATCCGCTGATCGCCGCGGCACCGGCTAATCCGGACACGAAAGCGAGCTGAGATCTGCTTGGCCGGCGCGCGGGAAACTGCGATAGCAGGGCATGACCGGACCCATCCTCGAAACCCCGCGCCTCGTTCTGCGTCGCTGGAGCGACCGGGATCGTGCCCCCTTCGCGGCGATCTGCGCTGACCCGTAGGTCATGCGCTTCATCGTCGACGGCTCGGTGCGGACGGCGGAACAGGCATTCCGCGCGATCGACCTGTTCGAGCGGGAATGGGAGACGAGCGGCTTCGGCCTCTTCGCGGTGGAACGGAAGGACATCGGCGGGCTGATCGGCTTCACCGGTTTCGCGCGCCCCGATTTCCTGCCGGAGGTTCTGCCGGCGGTCGAGATCGGCTGGCGGTTCGCTCGTGCGCAGTGGGGTTCAGGTTTCGCGACCGAGGCCGCGACGGCGGCGCTCGCCTTCGGCACGGAGACGCTGCGGCTCGACGGGATCGTCAGCATTTGCCAGGTCGGGAACGACGCCTCCGCGCGGATCATGCGCAAGCTCGGCCTGGTTTTCGATCGACGGACGGTGGATCCGGGTTGCGGCCGTGCCGTCCTGGTCTGGCGTCTGCCGCGCTGAGGGTGCAGACAGCGCCCCGCTGCGATGCATTCCGATTGAACGGCGGGGCGAGCGGCTTATGCTCGGCGGCGCCCGCCGCGCGGGCGGGGACCGGCTGCAATCGGATCAAGAAACGTGCGTGAACCCATCGCGACGCCCGGACGGGCGTCCCGTCGCGACTACTGGAATGTCTGGCTGATCGCCTGGCCGGTAATCCTGTCGAATTCCACGGTGCCGCTCTTGGGCGCCGTCGATACCGCCGTCATGGGGCATCTGCCCGAGGCCCGCTACATGGGCGCGGTGACGCTCGGCGCGACGATCTTCTCGCTGATCTACTGGGGATTCGGTTTCCTCCGCATGGGGACGACCGGGATGATTGCCCAGGCCGACGGGGCCGGCGACGGCGACGAGATGCGGGCGGCGCTCGGCCGGGCGCTGCTGATCGCCTTCGCGGTCGGGCTGGCGATCCTCGCCCTGCAACTGCCGATACTCTGGCTGGCGCTCTGGATCTACCCGGCGAGCGCCGGCGTCGAGGAGCTGACCGCCGGCTATTTCCTGGTCCGGGTCTGGAGCGCGCCGGCGGTGCTCGCCAACTACTGCTTTCTCGGCGTCTTCATCGGGCTGAGCCGGACGCGCGCCGCGCTTGGCCTGCAGGTCTGGACCAACGGCGTCAACATCGCCCTCGACCTGCTGTTCGTCGTCGGCTTCGGCTGGGACGTGAAGGGGGTCGCGCTGGCGACCGTGATCGCCGACTGGAGCGCCATGCTGATCGGCGGCTGGATGGTCCTCCGCATGGTCCGGGGCGAGACGACCGGTATCGACTGGCGGCGGATCTTCGAGCCGACGGCGCTCAGGCGGACCTTCTCGGTCAATGGCGACATCTTCATCCGCACGCTCTGCCTGACCGCCGGCTTCGCCTATTTCAACGCCGAGAGCGCGCGGTTCGGCGACGTGGTGCTGGCCGCCAACGCGGTGCTGATGAACTTCCAGCATATCCTGGCCTACGGTCTCGACGGTTTCGCCTTCGCCGCCGAGGGCCTGATCGGGCGGGCGATCGGGCGCCGGGACCTTGCCGCCTACCGGGTCGCGGTCCGGGCGACGACGGTCTGCGCGGTCGCCGTCGCGGTGCTCTACGCGCTCTTCTACGGGCTGTTCGGGCCGTTGCTGATCGACCTGCTGACCGATATCGAGAGCGTGCGCGGCCTGGCGCGCGACTATCTGCCGTGGGTGATCGTCTCGCCGATCATCTCGATCTGGTCGTTCCAGCTCGACGGGATCTTCATCGGCGCGACCCAGACCCGCGATATGCGGAACGCCATGATCCTGTCACTGGCGGGGCTGGTCGTCGCGATCCTGCTCGCCGTGCCGCCGCTCGGCAACCACGGCCTCTGGCTCGCGCTCACCCTCTTCATGGTCGTCCGCGCCATCACCCTCTGGCGCGTCTACCCCCGTATCGGCGCTCGGATCGGATGAATGGTGGAACAGCGGCATGTGTCGCCGGGTCGGCGCCAGCACGCGGAATACCAGCGGCGCGACGAGCACGATCAGCAGGATCCGGAAGACATGCATCATCGAGACGAAGGCGGTGCCGATGCCGAGCGCCAGCGCGATCAGCGCCATCTCGGCCAGCCCGCCCGGCGCGAAGGCCAGCACCAGCGGTTCCCAGTCGATCCCGAGCGGCCCTGAGAGCGCGAAGGAAAGCCCGACGGTGATACCCAGCATCAGGGCCGTCGAGCCGATCGTGACGACGAGCGTGTGACGGATCGCGGCCAGCCGGACGCCGCGGAAGCGCGAGCCGATCGCCGAGCCGATGACGACCTGCGATATCGCGATGGCCAGCGACGGCGGGGTCGAGCCGGTCAGGCCCGAGAGATGAACGACCACCGAGCAGATCATCGGCCCGAGCAGGGCGGCGGCCGGCAGCCGCAGTTTCTCGCCGCCCCACCAGCCGACGATCCCGCAGCCGACCAGCACCAGCCCGTCGACAAGCCCGATATGGGCGAAATCCTGCCATAGCCGGGCAGTTGCCTCGGCCAGCGGTGGCGGCGCGGCGCCGGCCTCGAGGAAGCGGAAGAAGATCGGGATGCCGCTGACGATCAGCAGGATCCGCATGGAATGGACGAGGGCGATCCGCCGGCCGTCGCCGCCGAGCGCGTCGCCCAGCTCGACCATCGTCGTGAGCCCGCCCGGGGCCGCGGAGAAATAGGCGGTGACGACGTCGAATCCGCCGACCATGCGGAACCAGAGGAAGACCAGGGCCGTCGAGAGCGACAGGTAGAAGGCGAGCGCGGCGATCGCCGCCGGCCATTTCGCCGCCTGGGCGATGATGTCGGGCGAGAAGGCGGAGCCGAGCATCACGCCGAGCACCGCGACCATGAGGGTGCGTAGCGACGACGGCACGGCGATGGCGCGCCCGAAGAGCGCGGCCGCGGTGGTGACGATGAGCGCGCCGAGCATCCAGGGCAGCGGCAGGCGCAGGACAAAGAACAGGATCCCGCCGGCCAGTCCGAGGCCGAGCGCGGTAACGACAGGTCTCATGCGGCGCGCTTTCCGAAACGGACGGCGGTCAGCCCGGGACGGATCCGCGGCGAGGGCATCACCAGGTAGCAATCGTCGTAGGGGGTGACGATCTCGCGCCGGCCATCACGGGCAATCGGGGTGCCGGCCCGCGCGATGCAGGTCATGTTGCGGTAGCTTTCCAGGAAGGCGAAATCCCCGCTTCCGGCGGCGATCGCCTCGGTCACGTTAACGAAGACCTGCGGCCGGACGGGCGGCGGCGGAGCCGCGGCCTCCTCCAGCATGTCGAGCGCCGCCAGCAGGCGCAGTGTTGCGGTCAGCGCCATCTCGCCGCTCGCCGGGTCGAGATGCTGACCGCATTCGACGAGCAGGGCCGCGGCCCTGGCGCGCGGCGCGTCGAAGGCGCCGAAGTCGCGCATCCGGGTGCCGTTCTCGTGACCCCTGTCGGCGATCACGAATTCCGGGTACCCGACGCTTTCGGCGAGCCGGCGGCCCTTCGGCGCGGTGCCGGCGAGCGCCAGCGCCGCGCCCGGCGACTGCATCGAATGCAGGTCGAGAAGAATGTCCGCCGCCTCGACGAAGGGACGGATCTCGCGGGCGCGCTTCAGTTCGGCGCTGCTGCCGGCGCCGGACAGGCGCGGCTCCTCCCAGAGCCGGTTCATGTCCTCGTCGAGGAAACGGGCGGCAAGCGGTCGCGACGGGTCGTAGGTCTGGTAGGCCCGGACATTGCAGAAGATCAGCGTCAGCACACCCAGGAGCGGGCGGACATGGCGGCGCAACAGGTAGTCGAGGGCGATCAGCCCGCAGGGCTCGTTGCCATGCGTGATGGCGCTCACCACGACCGAGGGACCGGGCCGGCCGCTGTCCAGCCGGTGCACGTATTCGACCCCGCAGTTACCGCGCCGATAGGGCGCGATGTCGACGAGGGGAAGCTGTTGCGATGCCGTCTCCGTGCTGTCGGCCACGATTGCTGTCATCCGGTACTGGTTGCGCGAGGAGGATTAGCATTTGGGCGTAGGCGGAACAATCGTCGCGGCGCGATTTCCGGCGCGGGTCGGCCGGCCATTACGGGAAGGCGAGCGGGCGGGCATGGTGTGCGAGCGCCAGGGTTGCGGCCCGTCGCCGCTCCCGGTCGCCGATCAGGCCGAGCAGGAAGGCGTCCGCCGGACCGGGATCGCCGATCAGGGCCTGGGCGAGGGCGAGGACCTCGGGCTGCGACATGCGGGCGAGCCCCGGCGCCTCGCCGGGAAGCGCCGACAGGGCGATCGGCCTGCCGTCGTCGAGCAGGGCGCCATAGCGGCTCAGATAGGCATGGGCCTCGATCGTCCGGGGCGTCCCGCCGCGCGGATCGACGGGCAGCGGGCCGAGGGAGACGAAGTCGTAATTGACGCCGAGCGCCTCGCTGGCGTGCATGCGTTCGAGCTGGGCCGGGTCGAGCCAGGTGACATGGACCGGTGCGACCGCGCCCGGATGCGGGATCAGCGTCGCCGGGATCGCGCCATAGCCCGCGAAATGCGCCGAATAGACGGTCGCGACATCGCGGAGAGTTGCCGTGGTGACCGGGATGACGCCGGCGTCGCCGGCGAACTTGTCGGCCAGCCGGGCCGGCGCCGCGTTCGAGCCGGCGGCGATCACCGCCGTCCGCCCGTCGAACAGGCCGGCCTCCGCCGCCGGATCGAGCGACCGGACGCCGCCGCCGAGCTGGAACAGGAAGGCGCCGGCGGGGCGGTCGTAGGGATAGTCGCGGGCGCGCGCGAGCCTGGCCGGGTCGTCCATGAGCACCGCCGCCGTCAGGCGCCGGTGCCGGCGGTCTTGATCCGGCTCTTGCGCTCGTCGCCCGGCGTGTGGCCGTAATATTCCCGGTAGCATTTGGAGAAATGCGAGGCCGAGACGAAGCCGCAGGCCAGGGCCACGCCGATCACCGGCATCGAGGTCTGCTGCAGCAGGTTGCGGGCCCGGGTCAGGCGCAGTTCCAGGTAATAGCGGGTCGGCGTGCGGTTGAGATAGCGCCGGAACAGCCGTTCGAGCTGGCGGGTCGAGATCCCGGCGTTGCGGGCGAGCGCCAGCCGGCTCAGCGGTTCCTCCAGGTTGGCCTCCATCTCGGCGATCACCAGCACCAGCTTCGGATGCGAGATCCCGAGCCGTGACCGCAAGGTCATGCGCTGGAAATCCGCACCCTCGCGGATCCGCTCGTGGATCGACTGCTCGGAGACGATGGTCGCGAGTTCGAGCCCGTGCTGCTTCTCGATCAGGTGCAGCATCAGGTCGAGCGCCGCCGCCCCGCCGGCGCAGGTGAAGCGGTTGCGGTCGATGTCGAACAGGGTCGGCACCACCTCGATGTCGGGGAAGTCCTCCTCGAAGCTCGGGATGTTCTCCCAGTGCACCGTGCAGCGATAGCCGTCCAGCAGCCCGGCCCGGGCGAGATAGTGCGCGCCGGTGCAGAGCGCCCCGAGATCGGCGCCCAGACGGTCCATGCGGCGCAGGAACGAGGTGACGAAGCGGTCGTCGAAGGCATGGGTCTCGAGGCCGCCGACGACGACGAGCGTGCGAATCGCCTCCGCCTCGGCGAGTGGCCGGACCGGGGTCAGCGCGATGCCGGCCGAGGACGAGACCGGCTCGCCGTCGACGGTGAACATCTCCCAGGTATAGAGCTCCTCCGCCGACTGCCGGTTGGCGAGGCGCAGCGGCTCGATCGCCGAGACCACCGGCGCGAGGGAGAAATTCGGCAGCAACAGGAAGCCGACCCGCTGCGGGCGGCTGACTTGCGAGTTACCCAGCATTCGTCGCACCCATCACGCTTCACCCGAACCTACGCAGTCGGAGCAGGGGATGTCGAATTCGCGACATTCGATCTCATTAGCGCCTGTCATAACCACCGGCGTCAAGTGGGCAGCGATTCCCGGAGAATCGGCGGGCCGCGCGGTGCGGCGGGTGGTCGCGCCGGGCTTGTCGGCGATGTCGCTCGGGGCCTATGATTGGCGGTCTCGAGAGGCGGACGGCAACCGTCCGGGAGCAGGTCAGGAGGAAGGCTTGAGCGTGAAGCGAGGGGCCTATTCGATCTGGAGCCTGATGCGCAATGCGCTCAGCTATCACGAGAACTGGCAGCGCGCCTGGCGCAGCCCCGACCCGAAACCCCGCTACGACGTGATCATCGTCGGCGGTGGCGGCCACGGCCTCGCGACCGCCTATTATCTCGCGAAGGAACACGGCGTCCGCAATATCGCGGTGCTTGAGAAGGGCTGGCTCGGCGGCGGCAATACCGGCCGCAACACGACGATCATCCGCTCGAACTACCTGCAGGATGCCAGTGCCTCGCTCTACGAGCATTCGCTCAAGCTCTGGGAGGGACTGAGCCAGGAACTCAATTTCAACGTCATGTTCAGCCAGCGCGGGGTGATGAATCTCGCCCACAACGAGCACGACCTGCGCGAGCTGTCGCGGCGAACCCGCGCCAACTGGCTGAACGGCATCGATTCCGAGCTGCTCGACACCACCGGGGTGAAGCGCTTCTGCCCGATCATCAACGTCTCGCCGGAAAGCCGCTATCCGGTGCTGGGCGCGACCGTGCAGCGGCGCGGCGGCACCGCGCGCCATGACGCCGTCGCCTGGGGCTATGCCCGGGGCGCCGACGCGATGGGCGTCGACATCATCCAGCAATGCGAAGTCACCGGCATGCGGATCGAGAAGGGCCGGATCACCGGCGTCGAGACGACCCGGGGCGCGATCGCCGCCGGCAAGGTCGCGGTCGTCGTCGCCGGCCATGCCTCGGTACTGGCGGCGATGGCCGGCCTGCGCCTGCCGATCGAGAGCCATCCGCTGCAGGCGCTCGTCTCCGAGCCGATCAAGCCGATCCTCGACACCGTGGTGATGTCGTCCTCGGTGCATGTCTACGTCAGTCAGTCCGACAAGGGCGAACTGGTCATGGGCGCCGGTATCGACGGCTATACCTCCTACGCCCAGCGCGGCTCGCTGCCGATCATCGAGGAGATCATGGCCTCGACCATGGAACTGTTCCCGATGTTCTCACGCCTCAAGATGATGCGGAAGTGGGGCGGCATCGTCGATACCTCGCCCGACGCCAGCCCGATCATCTCCAAGATGCCGGTCGAGGGGCTCTACTTCAATTGCGGCTGGGGTACCGGCGGCTTCAAGGCGACGCCGGGCTCGGGCCATGTCTTCGCCCATACCATCGCCCGCGACCGGCCGCACCCGCTGAACCAGCGCCACACCTTCGAGCGCTTCCAGTCGGGCGAGCTGATCGAGGAACACGGCGCGGCCGCCGTCGCGCATTGACCGGGAAGGGACAGGAAACGCGATGCTGCTGATCGAATGCCCCTGGTGCGGCCCCCGCGACGAGCAGGAGTTCGGCTATGGCGGCGAGGCGCATATCGCCCGCCCGGCGAAGAGCGCCGCGCTCGACGATGCCGCCTGGGCCGACTACCTGTTTCACCGGACCAATCCGAAGGGCCTGCACTTCGAGCGCTGGTGGCACGCCCGTGGCTGCCGGCGCTGGTTCAACGTTGCCCGCGACACGGTGAGCCACGAGATCCTTGCGGTCTACCGGATCGGCGAGGCGCGCCCCGACATCGCGGACGGTGACCGATGACGACCGCCTTCCGCACCGCGAAGGGCGGACGCATCGACCGCAGCCAGTCGATCGGCTTCCGCTTCGACGGCCAGAACTACTGGGGCAACGCCGGTGACACGCTGGCCTCGGCGCTGCTCGCCAACGGGGTCCACTTCGTCGGCCGCAGCTTCAAGTATCACCGTCCGCGCGGCATCATGACCGCTGGCTCGGAAGAACCGAACGCGCTGGTCCAGTTCGGCCTCGGCGATCGCACCGAGCCGAATGCCCGGGCGACGGTGGTCGAACTGCACGAGGGCCTGGTCGCCGCCAGCCAGAACGCCTGGCCGACGCTCGGCAGCGACGTCGGGGTCGTCAACAGCTGGGCCTCCCGGCTGATCCCGGCGGGCTTCTACTACAAGACCTTCATGTGGCCGCGCTTCGGCTGGAAATTCTACGAGCGCGCGATCCGTCATGCCGCCGGCCTCGGCCGGGCGCCGGAGGGCAAGGATCCGGACCACTACGACAAGATGCATGCCCATTGCGACGTGCTGGTCGTCGGCGGCGGCCCGGCGGGGCTGTCCGCCGCGCGCGCCGCGGCGATGACCGGCGCCCGGGTGATCGTGATGGACGAGGGCCCCGAGTTCGGCGGCTCGCTGCTCTCGGAGACCGCCGAGATCGCCGGCCGGCCGGCGATGGACTGGGTCGCCGGCGTGGTCGACGAACTGGCCGAGCGGTCGAACGTCCGGCTGCTGACGCGGACCAGCGCGGTCGGCTATTACGACCACAACTTCCTCGTCGCCGTGGAGCGGGTCACCGATCACCTGGCGGCCCCGCCCGAGCATCTGCCGCGCCAGCGGCTCTGGAAGGTCCGGGCGAAGCAGGTGGTGCTCGCCCAGGGCGCGATCGAGCGGCCGCTGGTCTTCGCCGACAACGACCGGCCCGGGATCATGATGGCCGGGGCGGCCCGGAGTTACCTCAACCGCTATGGCGTCAAGGTCGGCAACCGGGTCGTCGTCGCGACCAACAACGACAGCGCCTATGCCGCCGCCGCCGACCTGCACGACGCCGGCGTTGCCGTGACGATCGTCGATATCCGCGACGAGCCGACCGGTGGCGACCTGCCGCTCGCGGCCTTCGGCAAGGGGATCGACGTCCTGAGCGGCCACGCGGTGATCGGCAGCGACGGCGGGCGGCGGGTCGAGGCGGCCTACGTTGCCCAGATCTCCCCGTCGGCGAAACGGATCGCGGGCTCGATCCAGCGCTTCGAGTGCGACGCGATCCTGATGTCGGGCGGATGGAACCCGAGCGTGCACCTGTTCTCGCAATCGGGCGGCAAGCTCGCCTACGATCGCGAGCGAACGATCTTCATCCCCGGCGAGACCCGCCAGCAGGCCCGCTCGACCGGCGCCGCGGCCGGCGACTTCTCGCTCGTCGACGCCCTCACGGACGGGCTCGCAGCCGGTCTCGAGGCGGCCGCCGACGCGGGCCACCGCAAGCGCGGCGGACGACCGCAGGCGCCGGCCGTGGCGCCAGTCATCACGGTCCCGCTGGAGCCGCTCTGGTCGGTGCCCGGCCGCGACCCGCGAGGCCGCACCAACAAGCATTTCGTCGATTTCCAGAACGACGTGACCGCCGCCGACGTGGCGCTCGCCGCCCGCGAGGGCTACCTGTCGGTCGAGCATCTGAAGCGCTACACGACGACCGGCATGGGGACCGACCAGGGCAAGAGCTCGAACGTGAATGCGCTGGCCCTGATGGCGGCGGCGAGCGGCCGGGACATTCCCGAGGTCGGCACCACGACCTTCCGGCCGCCCTTCGTGCCGGTCAGCTTCGGCGCGCTTGCCGGGCGCAACGTGGATCATCTGGCCGATCCGGTCCGCAAGACCCCGATGCATCGCTGGCACGAGACCGCCGGCGCGGTGTTCGAGGATGTCGGCCAGTGGAAGCGGCCGTTCTATTATCCGCAACGCGGCGAGGGCAAGCAGGCGGCGGTCAACCGGGAGGTCCGCGCGGTCCGCAACAGCCTCGGCATTCTCGATGCCTCGACGCTCGGCAAGATCGATATCCGCGGCCCGGACGCGCGCAAACTGCTCAACTGGGTCTATACCAATGCCTGGAACAAGCTCGAGGCCGGGCGCTGTCGCTACGGCCTGATGTGCCACGAGGACGGCATGGTGTTCGATGACGGCGTCACCGCCTGTCTCGACGAGAATCATTTCCTGATGCACACGACGACCGGCAATGCGGCGAGCGTGCTGGGCTGGATCGAGGAATGGCTGCAGACCGAATGGCCAAACCTCAAGGTCTGGTGCACCTCGGTCACCGAGCAGTTCGCGACGGTGACGATCTGCGGCCCGAATGCCCGCCGGCTGCTCGGCGAATTGTGCGGCGACATCGACCTGTCGAGCGAGGCTTTCCCCTTCATGTCGGTCCGCGAGGGTCATGTTGCCGGGCTCAGGGCCCGGGTTTTCCGGGTCTCCTTCACCGGCGAACTGTCCTACGAGATCAATGTCAGCGCCGATTGCGGGCTGGCACTCTGGAATGCCTGCATGATGGCCGGCGAGAAGTTCGGGATCACCCCGTTCGGGACCGAGGCGATGCACGTGCTGCGGGCCGAGAAGGGCTACATCATCGTCGGCCAGGATACCGACGGCACGGTCACGCCGATCGATCTCGGGATGGGCTGGGCGGTATCCGCCACCAAGGATTTCCTCGGCAAGCGTTCGCTCGCCCGTGCCGCCACCGCCGCGCCGGGGCGCAAGGAACTGGTCGGGCTGATGACCGAGACGCCGACCGACGTGCTGCCCGAGGGCGCCCAGATCGTCGAGAAGGCGCTGGAAAGCGCGCCGATGCCGATGCTCGGCCATGTCACGTCGAGCTACTATTCGCCCAATCTCGGCCATTCGATCGCGCTCGCTCTGGTCCGCGACGGGCGTAACCGGATCGGCGAGACGCTGGAGGTGCCGCTGCCGGAGCGGACTTGCCGGGTGAGGCTGACCGACCCGGTCTTCTTCGACAAGGAAGGAGCGCGCCTCGATGGTTGAGACCGTTCTTCGCCAGAGCCCGCTCAGCACCTGCCATCCGGAAGTCGGCGCCCTTGCCGAAATCGGCGAGGCCGGGGCAGCGCTTCGCGAACGGCCCTACCGAACCAAGGTCAACCTGCGCGGCGACGCCGCCGACAAGGCCTTCCTGAAGGCAGTCGCCGGCGCCACCGGTATCGAGCTGCCGCTGGAGCCGAACCGGACGGCGGTGATCGAGCGCCAGTTCGGCCCGGTCGCGACCCTCTGGCTCGGCCCGAACGAGTGGCTGTTCACCGGTGCCCCGGACCAGGCGGCGGCGCTGGTCGAGGCACTCGACGGGGCCTTGATCGGCCGTCACGCGGCGGTCAACGACCTGTCCGGCAGCCGCACGACGATCGAGCTTTCCGGCCCCCGCCATCTCGACCTGCTGGCAAAGGGCTGCGCGCTCGACCTCGACCTCGCCGCTTTTCCCGTAGGGGCCTGCGCGCAAACCCATATCGCCCGGGCGCTGGTCATCCTGCACCGCACTGCCGAGGATCGGGTCGAGATCCATGTGGCCCGCTCGTTCGCCGAGTATCTCTGGCTCTGGCTGCTCGATGCCGGCGCCGAATACGGGGTCGTCACCCTCGCTGGCGCGCCCTAGAGCCGCTTGGTCAGGACCCGCGGCCCGAGATGGGCGCCGCCGTCGAGGCGGATCGTCTCGCCGGTCGTGAGATTGGCGCCGCTGACCAGCCAGAGCACGGTCTGGGCGATGTCCTCGGGCTTCGAGACGCGGCCGAGCGGGATCGAATCCTCGAGCCGCTTCTTCAGCGATTCATAGCGTTCCTCGCCGTAGCCCTCGCGCAGCCAGCGCGTCTCGATCATGCTCGGGCAGATCGCGTTGACCCGGACTTCCGGCGCCAGCGAGCGGGCGAGCGACATGGTCATGGTGTTGAGCGCGCCCTTGGAGGCGGCATAGGCGATCGAGGAGCCGATGCCGCTCAGGCCGGCAACCGAGGAAATCATGATCACGCTGCCCTCGCCGCTCGCCTTCAGCGCCGGGGCCGCGGCCCGGGTCATCTGGTAGGTGCCGACCACGTTGACCGCGTAGATCTTGTGGAAGTCCTCCGCGTCGAGGGCCTCGAGATCGGAATGGGCGGCGAACTTGGTGGTCCCGGCATTGTTGACGAGAATGTCGATCCGGCCCCATTTCGCGGTCGCCGCGTCGGCGAGCCGGCGGCAATCGGCATCGACCGAGATGTCGCCCTGCACGAGCAGCGTCTCGACGCCTTCCGCGGCGCAGGCCTTCTCGGTCTCCTCCGCCTCGGCCAGGCTCTTCGTGTAGTTGATCACCACGTTCACGCCGTTCCGGGCGAGCAGCAGCGCGCAACCGGCGCCGACGCCCGTCGCCGATCCGGTCACGATCGCGACCTTTCCTGCAAGCGACATCAGTTCGTTCCTTCCTGTTCGGACAAGTCAATCGAGAGCCAGGGCATAGAGCGCGACCGGTTCGGTCTTGCCCCGGAGGGAGACGGGGCCGAGGGCCTCGGGTCGGGCCCAGGCGGGCAGGGCAAGCTCGCCGAGCAGGCTTTCCGAGAGCAGGCAATCATGGCCGAGCGTGCGGCAGCTCTGTTCGATCCGCGCCGCCGTGTTGACGGTGTCGCCGAGAAAGACGATTTCCTGGCGCACGTCGCCCATTTCGCCGGTCACGACCGGTCCGCCGTGCAGTCCGGCCCAGAATCCGGGGGAGACGCCGTAGCGCTTCTCGAAGACCGGTGACCGCGCGACGAGGGCGCGGTGGCAGGCGGCGACGCAATCGAGGGCGCGCGCGTTGGCGTCCCGGCCGGCCATCGGCCAGGTCACGATGATCTCGTCGCCGACATATTTGTGGATCTCGCCGCGATGGCTGAGGATCGGCCTGGTGACGGCATAGATCACGTCGTTCATCAGCCGGTGGAATTCCAGCGGGCCGATCCGTTCGGCGATCTCGGTCGAGCCTTTGAGGTCGATGAACAGGAAGATCCGCTTCTCCTCGCGCGGCCGGTGGTAACGGCCGGTGACGAAGCGTGCGAGCACGCCGGGCCCGAGCAGCCGGCGGATCGCGAAATAGATGTTGAACAGCAGGCCGAGCGCCGAGGCGAAGGCGAGCGAGATCAGCGTCTGGCTGTTCCAGCCGATTGTGCCGCGGGCGTCGTCGATCGGCACGACCGCCTCGCCGAACCAGAGCCCGCCGATGAAGACCGCGAGATAGCAGAGCGTGCGAAAGGCGAGCAGGGCGGTGAAGGGAAGGCGCCGGAACCGGTTGTCGTTGCCGGCATTCAGCAGCCCGACCTCGAGCGTCAGCAGGAGCGCCGTGATCGGGCCGCCGGTTGCCGCCCCGCGCAGCGCCCCGGCGAGTTCGCCGTCGCTGACGATCACCCCGAACAGCGCGCCGGAAAGCATGCCGACGAGCGTCATGATCAGGTAGAAGCGAATTCTCAGCCGACGTCACCGACCGCACCCGGCCGGTCCCCCTTTTGTCCCGTCGCCGCCATTTGGCGCTATAGTATGCGTCGCGGCAAGGCCGTGAGAGTAGCGGTGCGGACAAACTCTGGGAAAGTGCTTTCGATGTCACCAGTCACGATCGACCTGAGCGATGAGGTTCGGGCCGCGCTCGCCGATGGCGGCGCCGTTGTCGCGCTCGAATCGACCATCATCTCGCATGGCTTTCCCCATCCGGAGAATCTCGCGCTCGCCGGGGCGCTGGAGGACGAGGTGCGGGCCGCCGGCGCCGTGCCGGCGACGATCGCGATCATCGACGGTCGCCTGACGGCGGGGCTGGACACCGCCGCGCTCGAACGCCTGGCGCTCGGACCGGCCGTCAAGTGCACGACCCGCGATCTCGCGCCCGTCATGGCGGCGGGCGGGCTCGGCGCGACCACCGTGGCGGCGACCGCCTGGGTGGCGGCGCATCTCGGGATCGCCGTCTTCGCGACCGGCGGCATCGGCGGCGTCCATCGGACGGCGCCGGGTGAGGCGGCCTTCGACGTCTCGGCCGATCTCCTGGAACTGGCCCGGACCCCGGTCGCGGTAATCTCGGCCGGCGCGAAATCGATCCTCGACCTGCCGGCGACACTGGAGGTTCTGGAAAGCTACGGGGTGCCGGTGATCGGCTACCGGACCGACGATTTCCCCGCCTTCCACGCCCGCTCGAGCGGATTGCCGGTGCCGCACCGGGCCGACGACGTGGCAGGCCTCGCCCGGATCGTCGCCTGCCATCGCGATCTCGGGATCGGTTCGGCGATGCTGGTCTGCAACCCGCCGCCGGAGGAGATTGCCTTCGCCCGCGAGGACATGGAGGCGATGGTCGGCGACGCGCTCGCGGCGGCGTCCGCGGCGGGAATCTCCGGACCGGCCTCGACGCCGTTCCTGCTCGCCCATCTGCATCACCTGTCGGGCGGGCGGACAAGCGTGGTCAACCGGGGACTGGCGATCTCGAACGCGGCACTCGGCGCGCAACTGGCCGTCGCGCTCGCCGGCCTCGCTTCCGGAAAGGAATAAACTAGCTGCGCAGCGGGTCGCGGGTGATGTCGCCGTCCGGCGTGACGATCCAGCAGCTCACGCCGATATCGACGAGGCGCTGGCAGGCCTGGCTCGCATCCTCGACCTGGAAGCCGCCGAGCCGGGCGCGGTAGAGCAGCTGGTTCCCGGTCCTGGTCGGCTCGATCATGAATTCGCGGCTGTGCAGAACCTGCGGCAGCAAGCCGACCGCCTGGTGCAGGCGGGTGCGCGCGTTCAGCAGGTCCTGATAGGCGCCAAGCTGGATACCCCAGTTGGCGGCGCCCTTCTCTTGCGGCAGGGGCGCGGGCGCCCGCAGGGCCGCCGGGCCGACTTCCGCCGGCTTGCCGTGCAGGGCGACGACGGCGGCGCGGACCGGCCGGCCGGCAGAGGCGACGACGACCGGTTCCGCCTCGACGGCGGCGGTGCGAACCGTCGGCTTGGCGCGCGGCAGCGGCACGCCCACCGGGGTGTCGATGTCGATCATCGCGAAGCTGCGGTCGAACAGCTTCTTCATCTGGGCGTCGCGCGACTTCGGCGTACGGCCGCCGAAGACGACGCCGATCAGGCGCCGTTCGCCGCGCCGGACCGAGGCCACCAGGTTGAAGCCCGAGGCGCGGATGTAGCCGGTCTTGATGCCGTCGGTGCCCTCGTAATTGCCGAGCAGGCCGTTGTGATTGTCATAGGTCCGGCCGGCATAGGTGAAGCTGCGCTGCGAGAAATAGTGATAGTGCTGCGGGAAATCCCGAAGCATGGCGACAGCCAGCGTCGCCATGTCGCGCGCGGTCGAGCGCTGGTGCCGGTTCGGCAGCCCGGTGGCGTTGCGGAAACTGGTCCGCCGCATGCCGAGCTTGCGGGCCCGTTCGGTCATCGCGATGGCGAAGGCGGCCTCGGTCGGGGCCAGCGCCTCGGCCAGCACGGTGGCGGCATCGTTGGCCGATTTGGTGACGAGCGCGAGCACGGCGTCCTCGACCCGGATCGTCGAGCCCCGCTTGAGGCCGAGCTTGGTCGGGGCCTGTCCCTCGGCCCGGGCCGAGACCTTGAGCCGCTGGTCGAAGCGCAGTTCCCCGCGCTCGATCGCCTCGAACACCATGTAAAGGGTCATGATCTTGGTCAGCGAGGCCGGATAAAGTCGCTGGTCGGCGTTGCGGGCGTAGAGCACCTGGCCGTTGTCGGCATCGATGATGATGCCGGCATAGCGGGCTTCCGCCGGCGTTCCGGCAAAGGTGAGAATGGCGACCGTCAGCGACAACAGCAGGGTCGCGATATCCAGACGCGGGAGGCGGCCCCAGCCGAACAATTGCCTCATCGTGCCTACTTTCTCAACTTGGGCGTATAAACTGTTCTCGAATCAATCAGAATCCGAACATTTCGATTCTAGGAAATCGGCGATTCCCTGTCCAATGCAATTTTCCGCACGGGCAGGGGTCGCGATCGTTCCGGAGGCAGCGGCGGGTGCCGCTTGCGACCGGACACAATGATGCCAACATTGACCTTAACAGGGCCTTAAGCGCCGCTTTCGGCGGCCTGCGCTGTCCGATCCCGGTGCCCGGCCGCGGCATGGGCCGGGGTCCGGCGTGAGGCGCGCGGTCTTTTTTGCCGAAGGAGTTTTCGATGCGGTTCGCCTTGCTGTTTGTCGCCCTTGTCCTTGCGGGCTGCACCGCCGATGGCCGCGCCGGGAATCCGGTCAGCCGGATCGCGACCTGGTTCTCCTATCTGAACGGCGACGATCTGCGGGCCCGTTGCGACCCGGGCGCGGTGCCGCGCTATCGCTTCGTCTACAATGCCGTCTATCTGGAACAGGTCCGGATCTACGACCTCGCCCCGGCGGACAACGGCGCCTTCCTCCTCGACAGCAAGGTCACCGCCGGTCGGCTTCCGGCGACGCTGGAGATCGACGAGAACGGCATCCGCTTTCCCGGGTTGGCCGGCGAGACCCGCCGGCTGATCGGCGGCGGAGACGTGGCGCAGCTTTTCCAGGCACTGGCCGACGACGGGTTCGGGCGGCCGACGCCGCGCGGCCGGGTCCTGCATTCGGACAGCTATTACTGGCTGGCGATGGGCTGCCATGGCGGCCGCTTCGTCTACCAGGCGTGGAGCTGGCCGGAGGATCGTCTCGGCTCGCTCCGCTTCGCCGATCGGCTGCTCGCCCATGACGATACCGGCGTGAAGGCGAAGGCGCCGCGCGATTCGGACTTCCTGACGCCGGGCTCGCGGCCGCGTGGCGGCGGGCGTGCGAACGAGGACAACGGGCCCTATTTCAGCCTGCAGGTCGGCGACAACGGTCTGAACATCGGGCCGCGATTCTGACCGTCGGCGATTGATTCTCCGGCTCTTTTCCTTTCGGCGGCGATCCGCCAGCGGCGGCGCCTTTCGGCTTTGCAGCGATTTTGTTGCAGCGCACAAAAAATCCGGTTGACATGCGCAATCGGTTCCTTATATCTCGTGCATATTGCACTGCAGCAAATTGGTACGGCTTAGTACTGCGGGGCAAGAGGAACAACAGCGGATGCAGGGCCAAGGCCCCACCGCGTTACCGAGAGGAACCCGAAACATGGCCACCGCCAAGAAGAATTCCACCGAGACCGTCACCGGCAACTTCGAAGAGATCGTCGAAGCCGGCAAGGAGACCATCGAGAGCGCCATCAAGGCCGGCACCGAAGCCGCCTCTGGCCAGTATCAGAAGGCCTTTGCCGTGAGCCAGGAGAGCCTTGACGCCACTGTCCGCGCCTATTCGGACATTGCCGGCGTGAACAAGGAGCAGCTCGAGGCCGTCGTCGCCGCCGGCAAGCTTGCCGCCGAGGGCGGTGAGAAGGTCAACGCCGAGATCCTGTCGATGACCCGCACCGCGGTCGACGACTATTTCACGCTCGCCCGTTCGCTGGTCGGCGTGAAGACCGTCAAGGAGGCTTTCGAGCTCCAGAGCGCCTTCGCGAAGAATGTCTACGAGTCCTATGTCCAGGGCGCGACCCGCATCTCCAGCCTCGGCGTCGAGGTTGCGCAGGCTGCGGTCGAGCCGATGGGCAAGCAGTTCACCGCGTCGGTCGAGAAGTTCATGAAGCCGATGTCGGCCTGAACGAGCCGACCGTCGGGCGGTCCGGCCGCCGGCATGTCGCGTAGCGCAACAGTCGCGTTTGACATGCCGTCCCGGTCCCGATGAGCACCGAGTACGAGTAGTGTTGGAGAAGGCCCGGCCCGCGAGGACCGGGCCTTCTTCGTTTTCAGCGCGGCGGATCGCGGCCGGGAAGGTCCGCTTTTCGCCTTTTCGGGATCGGGCAGCGGCAGGGTCTTTTATTCGCGCGGCTGAATCCGATATCCTATGCAGACAGTACCCGGGGATCGGCGTTTCGACTGATGAGTGACGACAAGCAGAACGGGCAGCAGGGCAACCAGATCGGGGTTGTCACCAAGACGCGTCCGAAGGTCAAGAAACCTTCGATGTGGCGGGTGATGCTGCTCAACGACGACTTCACGCCGATGGAGTTCGTCGTCTATGTGCTGGAGCGCTTTTTTCACAAGGGTCGTGAGGAAGCCACCCAGATCATGTTGCATGTACACCAGAAAGGTGTCGGAATATGCGGAGTGTTTCCTTACGAGGTCGCTGAAACGAAGGTCATGCAGGTGATCGATTTCGCTCGCCAGAATCAGCATCCCCTTCAATGCACAATGGAAAAAGAGTAGTGCCTTCATTCTCGAAGACCCTGGAGCAGAGCCTCCACCGCGCGATGGCGCTGGCGACGGAACGTCGGCACGAACTGGCGACGCTCGAGCATCTCTTGCTCGCGCTCACCGAGGACCAGGACGCGATGGCGGTCATGCGCGCCTGCAATGTCGACATCGACAAGCTGCGCGAGGCGCTGACCCAGTTCCTGAACGGGGAACTCGACGATCTCGCCACCGCCTCCTTCGAGGAGGCGCGACCGACGCTGTCCTTCCAGCGGGTCGTGCAGCGGGCGCTCATCCATGTCCAGTCCTCGGGCCGGGAGGAAGTGACCGGTTCCAACGTGCTGGTCGCGATCTTCGCCGAGCGCGAGAGCCACGCCGCCTTTTTCCTGCAGCAGCAGAACATGACCCGCTACGACGCGGTCCGCTACATCAGCCACGGCATCGCCAAGGCGCCGGGCATGAGCGTGCAGCGCCCGGTGCGCGGCTCCGAGGGTGACGACGACAAGGGCGGCGAGAGCGGCCCGGCCGGACCCGAGCCCGATGCCGAGATGCCGGCCGAGGAGCGCGAGACGCCGGAGGCGCTGGCCGCCTATTGCGTCGACCTCAACCGCAAGGCCCGCGATGGCAAGATCGATCCGCTGATCGGCCGCGAGAAGGAGATCGAGCGGACCATCCAGGTGCTCTGCCGGCGCTCGAAGAACAATCCGCTCTATGTCGGCGATCCGGGGGTCGGCAAGACGGCGATCGCCGAGGGCCTGGCCCGGCGCATCGTCAACGGCGAGGTGCCGGAGGTTCTGGCCAACGCCACCATCTTCGCCCTCGACATGGGTTCGCTGCTCGCCGGCACGCGCTACCGCGGCGATTTCGAGGAGCGGCTGAAATCCGTTCTCTCCGAACTCGAGACGATCGAGGGCGCGATCCTGTTCATCGACGAGATGCACACGGTGATCGGCGCCGGGGCGACCTCGGGCGGCGCGATGGATGCCTCGAACCTGCTCAAGCCGGCGCTCGCCGGCGGCATCCTGCGCTGCATGGGCTCGACCACCTACAAGGAATATCGCGGCTATATCGAGAAGGACCGGGCGCTGCTCCGGCGCTTCCAGAAGATCGACGTGAACGAGCCGACGCCGGACGACGCGGTCAAGATCCTGCAGGGCCTGAAGCCCTATTTCGAGTCCTATCACAACATCCGCTACACCAACGACGCGATCCGCACCGCCGTCGAGCTGTCGGCCCGTTACATCAACGACCGCAAGCTGCCCGACAAGGCGATCGACGTGATCGACGAGGTCGGCGCCGCGCAGATGCTGAAGCCGGAAAGCCGCCGGAAGAAGGTCATCGGGGTCCGCGACGTCGAGGATATCGTCGCCAAGATCGCCCGCATCCCGGCGAAGAACGTCTCGCGCCAGGACAGCGCCAACCTGCGCAGCCTGGACACCGACCTGAAGCGCGTCGTGTTCGGCCAGGACGCTGCGATCGACGCGCTGTCGAGCGCTATCAAGCTCGCTCGCGCCGGCCTGCGCGAGCCGGAAAAGCCGATCGGCAGCTACCTCTTCTCCGGCCCGACCGGCGTCGGCAAGACCGAGGTCGCGCGCCAGCTCGCCGCCATCCAGTCGGTCGAGCTGATCCGCTTCGACATGTCGGAATACATGGAGCGGCATACCGTCAGCCGCCTGATCGGCGCCCCGCCGGGCTATGTCGGTTTCGACCAGGGCGGCCTGCTGACCGACGCGATCGACCAGAACCCGCATTGCGTGCTGCTGCTCGACGAGATCGAGAAGGCCCATCCGGACCTGTTCAACATCCTCCTGCAGGTCATGGATCACGGCAAGCTGACCGACCATAACGGCAAGCAGATCGACTTCCGGAACGTCATCCTGATCATGACGACCAATGCCGGCGCCGCCGAGATGAACAAGAAGGCGATCGGTTTCGGCCGGGAGGAGCGGACCGGCGAGGACGAGGAGGCGATCAAGCGCCTGTTCACGCCGGAGTTCCGCAACCGGCTGGACGCGGTCATCCCCTTCGCGGCGCTCGCGCCCGACATCGTCGCCCGCGTGGTCGACAAGTTCGTCCTCCAGCTCGAGGCGCAGCTCGCCGACCGGAACGTCACGATCCAGCTGTCCGACGCGGCCCGCGAATGGCTCGCCGAGCGCGGCTACGATCCGCTTTACGGCGCGCGTCCGCTGTCCCGGGTGATCCAGGAGCATATCAAGAAGCCGCTGGCGGAAGAGCTCCTGTTCGGCAAGCTGGAGAAGGGCGGCCATGTGACGGTCGGCTTCGACGGCGAGAAGCTCACCTTCGAGCTCGAGGCCGCCAGCCCGCCCAAGGGCAAGCGCGGCGGCGGCGGGACGCCGAAGAAGGAACCGGCGCTGGTCGACTGACCGGCCGGCGCACCGTCCGGCGATGACCGAGGCCGGCATCACGATCGGGCGCGCGACCGGGGACGACCTCGGCATCCTCGCCGGGATCGAGCGCGACGGTGCCCAGCTCTATCGGGCCATCGGCTACGATTTCTGCGCCGACGGCCCGGTCCGCGAACCCCATGAACATGCCCGGGCGCTCAACGAGGGAACGATCCTCGTTGCCCGGACGGACACGGGCCATGGCGAGGCGGAGGGGCCCGTCGCCTTCGCCATGCTCTGGCCCTGCGACGGCCGCGCCCATCTGGCCGAGTTGTCGGTCCGTCTCGCCTGGCAGAACCGGGGCGTCGGTCGCCGGCTGCTCGACGGCGCGGAAGCCTGGGCCAGGACCGCGGGCTACCCGGAAATCACCCTGACGACCTTTCGCGATGTCGCCTGGAATGCGCCGGTCTATGCGCGCCGGGGCTACCGCGTTTTCGTGCCCGGGCTGGAGCGGCCGGCGCTGCGCGCGGTCATTGCTGAGGAGGCCGGGGCCGGCTTTCATGTCCGGCCGCGTGTCGTCATGGCGAAGCGGCTCAGCGTGTCCGCTTCCGCGTGTGATAGGTGAGCGCGAGCGCGATGCAGTGGCCGAGTTCGGCCACCGGGAGCGGCTTGCCGGCGGGCAGCAGGATCGCCCGCTTGCCCTCGAAGGCGAGGCGGTCGCCGTATAGTTCCCGATAGGTCGCGATCAGGTCGGTCGCGCAATGGCAATACAGTGCGATCCCGCCCGAGCCGTCCTTGCGGCGGTCGATGCGGATCGTCGAGCCGCTTTTCGTCAGGCTCGTGAGATAGGCCGGCTGACCCCACTTCAGCGTTTCGCCGAGCGGGCCGACGCCCCCGGTCCGGGCCGCCGTCGCGAAGATCAGCCGACGGAGCGCCAGCAGCTCGCCGCGGACATCATCGGGAAACTCGGCAAAGGCGGTCGCGACGGCCGGCTCGGCGAAGGGCGGATCGCCATCCGCCATCGTGTCCGCCGCGGCCCGGGTCATCCGGCCGGATTGGGCCGGTCGGGGCCTTTCGGCGGCGGCGAGGAGGGGCCCGGCTTGCCCGGCGGCACGGGCGGCTGGGACGGCGGCGACGGATCGTCCGCGCCGTCGGCGCCGTCCAGCATCGGATCGACGTTCGACAGGGTCTGCGCCATGATGATCGATTCGGTGAACGGCTGGCGCTCTTCCTCGGTGACCTTCGGGCGGAGCCGCATCCGGTAGAGCGTGAAGATCGCCATCAGCACGTGAATGGTCGCGGTATAGCCGAACAGGGCGTCCGGCGAGATCACGCGCATCAGCGACGAGGCGAGCATCGGCCCGATCACCGCGCCGCCGGCGAAGACCAGCAGCAGGCCGCTCGAGGCCTCGACGAAGCCATTCGCCTCGACATGGTCGTTCATGTGCGCGGCGGCCAGCGAATAGAGCGGGAAGGCGGCGGTGCCGAACAGGAAGCCGGCGGCGAGCAGCGCGCGCGGCCAGTAGAGCCCGGTCAGGACCAGGGCGACACCGGCCAGTGCGGCGATCGTGCAGGCCAGCACGATGACGATGCGCCGGTCGGTATGGTCCGACAGCTTGCCGAACGGCCATTGCCCGATCGCCCCGGCCAGCACGCAGACGCTCATGAAGATCGCGATCGCGCCGGTGCCCATCCCGGTTCGCTGGCCGAACAGCGGCGCCAGCGCCCAGAAGGAGCCGTTGGCCAGCCCGACCGCGATCGCGCCGGCGAAGCCGACCGGCGAGATCCGCCAGAGATGGGCGAGGCGGACCTTGACGGTCAGGATCGGCGCCGGCGCCTCGGCCGTGGTCATCGCGACCGGGACGGCGGCCAGCGACACCAGGATCGAGGCGAGTGCGAACAGCGCGAAGCTTTCCGGCGAGACGATCGTCAGGATGAGTTGGCCGATGGTGATGACGGTCAGGTTGATGATCGTGTAGACCGAGAAGACGGCGCCGCGCGTCTTGTTCGTCGCCTTCTCGTTGAGCCAGCTCTCGATCACCATGTAGAGGACGGCGAAGCAGAAGCCGGTGGCGCCACGGGCGATCCACCAGATCGCCGGGACCAGCAGCACCGCGTGGATGAGCGCCGTCGTGGAGGCGATCGCGACCATCGCGGTGAAGGTCCGGATGTGCCCGGCGCGGCGGACCAGCAGCGGCCCGATCAGGCAGCCGGCGCCGAAGCCGAAGAAATAGGACGAACCGAGGATGCCGATGGAGAGCGCCGAGAAATTTTCGATGCCGGCGCGGACCGGCAGCAGCGTGCCCTGGAGGCCGTTGCCCATCAACAGGATGGCGACACTAAGGAGTACGGCGGAGACCGGGGCAATGGCTGAACGCATGAAGGACCGGGGCTTCTTCGAAAGGCCTGGGCGAGGGGCGGGTGAAGGCGCGGGGCGACGGCTCCCGTCTCGGCGCGACGCGCGGCTCCGTGCCGCGCCGGGTTCGTATCCCACGATATCGTGGCGACCCCTACATGGAAAGGCCCGGTCATGCCAGAATAACCTGACCAGGCGACGACAAGGGGCTGGAACGAATGGGTGACGAGCAGAACATGCGGCGTATCTTCCGCTTCGACGGCGCCGGGCAGGGCCGGCCGGTCACGCCGGAGGACGTGGCGGCGCGGGGCCCCGACGGTGGCTGGTACTGGGTCCATGCGAGCCGCGATGCGACCGGCCTTGCCGACTGGCTGCACCGGGATCTCGGGCTGCCCCGCCCGATCATCGCCGCGCTGGTGGCCGAGGAAACCCGGCCCCGCTGCACGGCCATGGGGGCCGGCGTGCTGCTCATCCTGCGTGGCGTCAATCTCAACCCCGGCGCCGATCCCGAGGACATGGTATCGCTCCGCCTCTGGATCGAGAAGGACCGGGTGATCTCGATTCGCCTGCGCCGCCTGCTCGCGGTCGCGGCCCTGACCGAGGAGATCGAGGCCGGCCTGCTGGTCCGCAGCCCGCTCGACCTGATCGCCTTGCTCAGCGACGGGCTGGTCGACCGCATGGGCCCGGTGCTCGACGGCATCGACGACCGGCTCGACGAGTTGGAGGACCGCATCATCGAGGACCAGGGCAGCGACCTGCGGGGCGAGCTTTCCCACCTGCGCCGCCAGGCGATCATCCTGCGCCGCTACATCGCGCCCCAGCGCGAGGCGCTGATGCAGCTTCTCACCTATGGCTCGACCAATGGCACGCTGGTGACCGAGGAGGGGGTGCGCGACCGGATCCGCGAGACCGCCGACAAGGTGACGCGCTACACCGAGGATCTCGACGCCGCCCGCGAACGCGCCGCCGTGGTCCACGAGGAACTCGGCAACCGGCTGTCCGAGCGGATGAATCGCAACATGTACGTGCTGTCGCTGGTCGCCGGGCTGTTCCTGCCGCTCGGCTTCCTGACCGGGCTGCTCGGCATCAACGTCGGCGGTGTCCCGGGGGTCGAGACGCCCTGGGCCTTCACCGCCGTCGTCGTTGCCATGGTGGTCGCCGGAATCGTCGAGATCTGGCTGTTCAAGCGCCTGAAATGGCTGTGACCGGCAGGCTCGGCGAGGCTACTCGACGACGCCGCTCTCGGGCAGCCGGGGGAAGGTGCTGTCGATCCGCTCGCGCAGCTCCGGCGGGCAGTCCTGGCCGGATTCGACGTATTTGCTGACCTGCTCGCCCATGAACTCGCCATGGATGAGCGACAGCAGGAACAGTTCGCGGTCGGTCATCTTGCGGCGATGCTTGCCGTAGACCAGCATCGGCAGGTAGCTGCGCTTGTAATCGAGCCCGCACCATTGCGTCGCGGCCGAGCGCATCGCGAAATAGATCGCCGCCCGGGCGTCGTCGGGGGTGAGCGGCGGATTGGCGAATTCCTCCGCGCTCGCCAGCCGGCACATGTCGTCGCCCTGGCAGAGTTCCGGCCGGATCGTCCTGAGCGCCTGCTGCAGCGCCTCGCGGGCCAGCGCCTCGGGGATCAGCTCGCGGATCTTCTCGTCAAGCTGGTCGTTGGCGGCCGCGCCGCCGTCGGCCGGGGCCTGGTTCTGCGCATGCGCGGGCGTGCCGGCCAGCAGCCCCGCCAGGGCCAGCAGGCAGGCGGCAGGGAGAAGGCGCCGGCGGCCCGGCGTGCCGCCGCTCAATAGAGCCGGTCCCGGATGCTCTCTTCCATCACCGCGTCCAGTTCGCTGACGCTCCGGCCGGTCTCGACCTGATCGGCCAGCATCTGCCCGAGCGTCGGGAAGTCGCCTTTCGCGACCCGGTAATCCTCGCCCCAGAGACGGCTCCGGATGAGCGCCTTGGCGCAATGCAGGTAGGCTTCCTCGACGGTCACCAGGATGCCGGAGAGCGGCGCCTTGCCGTTGACGGCGAGCGGCGCCAGTGCCTCCCCGTCGCGAACGATACGGGCCCAGCCGTTGACCCGGAGCGTCTCGTTGACGCCCGGGATGAAGAAGATCAGCCCGACCCGGGGATTGGCGAGGATGTTGCGCAGGCTGTCGAGGCGCTTGTTGCCCGGCCGGTCGGGGATCAGCAGCGTGTGGTCGTCGAGCACCTGAACGAAGCCCGGCGGATCGCCGCGCGGGCTGACGTCGGCCCGGCCCTCGGCATCGCTCGTCGCCATGCAGAGAAACGGCGATTGCGCGATGAAATTGCGGCAATGCTTCTCCAGCGCCGGCAATTGCTTGCGCCTGACGATCTCGGAGGGCTCGCCATAGGCCTCGCGCAGCGCCGCCTCGTCGGCGAAGGCGTCCGCCATCCCGTCCGGCTTCCGATCCATCCCTGTCTCCCGCGTCGCATTCGGTCGGCGCAGTCTAGTGCAGCATCCGCCGGCTTGGAAATGCCCGGATTGCCCGCGCCGGTCGAGGCGGCCTCAGCGCGGCGGCAGCCCCTCGAAGGCGGGCAGGCCGTCCGGAATATGGTTGAAGGCCTGCTTCCCGCTCGTGTAGATCGCCATCTGCTGGGCGCCGAACAGGGCCGGGTCGTCCAGCGTGCCGGCCTTGATGATGACCGCCTTCACGCCCGGCCGGCGGGTCAGGATCTGGGTGCCGCAGTCGCCGCAGAATTCCCGCGTTACCGCGTTTTCCAGGTCCGGCCTGGTGAAGGATTTCGGCGTCCCGCTGGTGTAGCGGAAGCCTTTCTCCGACAGCACCACGAACAGGTTCGGCGCCCCGCCCGAGAAATAGGCGCAGGGCCGGCAGTGGCATTCCGCCTTCATCCGGGGTTCCCCCTCGGCCACGTAGCGCAGCGCGCCGCAATAGCATCCGCCTTCGTAGGTCATTGTCCGCTCCCCTGATTGCCGCCCTTCCTGAACGGGCTGTGCTCGCCGAGATAGCTGATTTCCGCCTCGACCTCGCGCCGCTCGGCCGTGAGGAAGCGTTCGACCGCCTCGTGGAAGCCGGGATCGCGGAGCCAGTGCGCCGACCAGGTCTTCACCGGGACATAGCCGCGGGCGAGCTTGTGCGGGCCCTGGGCCCCGGCCTCGACGCGGGCAAGGCGGTGCTCGATCGCGTAGTCGATGGCGCGGTAGTAGCAGGTCTCGAAATGCAGGAAGCGGTGGTCCTCGACGGCGCCCCAGTAGCGGCCGTAGAGCGCCTCGGTGCCGGCGAGGTTGAGGGCGCCGGCGATCGGCCGGCCGCCCCGGCTGACCAGCATCAGCACGACGCGATCGCCGAGCCGTTCGCCCAAGAGCGAGAAGAAGGTCCGGTTGAGATAGGGCGTGCCCCATTTGCGGTTGCCGGTATCGATGTAGAAATGGAAGAAGGCGTCCCAGTGTTCCTCGCGGATCCCGGCGCCTGTGAGCGTCTCGAAGGTGAAGGAGGGATCCTGCGCCTCGCGCCGCTCCTTCCGGATCGCCTTGCGCTTGCGCGAGGCGAGATCGTCGAGGAAGTCGTCGAAGCGCGCGTAACCCCGGTTTTCCCAGTGGAACTGCTCCCCGTTCCGGAGCAGCAGGCCGAACTCGCCGAGCCGGCGCGCCTCGGCCTCCTCCGGGAAGGTGACGTGGAAGGACGAGACCTTGTGCCGCTCGGCGACCTGGAGCGCCGCGGCGATGAGCCCGCGTGACGCATCGCCGGCCGGCATGTCCGGGCGGACCATCAGGCGCGGCCCGGTCACCGGGGTGAAGGGGACGGCCGACTGCAGCTTCGGGTAATAGCGCCCGCCGGCCCGCTCGTAGGCATGCGCCCAGGCATGGTCGAAGACATATTCGCCGTAGGAATGGTTCTTCAGGTAAAGCGGCATGACCGCGGCGACGGTGCCGTCGGCGGCCTCGAGCGCCAGGTGCTGCGGCGCCCAGCCGGTCTCGGCCGAGACCGAGCCGGAATCCTCCAGCGCCCGGAGAAAGGCGTGCGAGACGAACGGATTGACCGACCCGGCGCAGGCGTCCCACGCGCCGGCATCGATCGCGCCGATATCCTCCACCACGCGCGCGGTGACGAACGCCGCCTCCGCATCACCCATCACGCAACTCCCCGCTCGCGGGCCTCGCCCTCACGGGAACGAAGGTAGCGCCTGCGCGGGCAAGCGCAAGGGCAGGGGGCGCGTCACGGCGAGACGTTCTCGAAGATCACGTTGTCGGCGAAGCGGCGGGCGCGTTCCAGCGCCGCCTCGTCGCGGATCGTCCAGGCGAGCAGGGGACGGCCGCCGAGCCTCGACCGTTGCGGCGCGTGGGCGTCGATCGCCTTGACGTCGTAGGCGACATAGTGGGGATCGCTGATCCGGTTGACCATCAGCGTTTCGAGGGCGAAGCGCTGGTGCCAGGAAAGCCCGTCCTCGCCGCCCCGGAACTTGCCGGCGATCTGGCCGCGCACGACGTCCGGCGCATGGGCGCGGAACCAGGCGAGGATGTGGGGATTGAAGCTCTGCACCGTGTAGGGGCCGCGATAGGATTCGAGCACCGCCCAGGTCTGCGCCGCGCGGCGGGCCGCCTCGGCGCCCCGGCCCCGGCCCTTGATTTCGACCAGGATCGGCGTCCGCCCGGCGACCGCGGCGAGCGTCGCCGCCAGCGTCGGGATGGTTTCGTCGCTGTCCTTCAGGCGGATCGCGCCGAGCGCCGCCGCCCGCTGGCGGGCCAGCGCGCCGCTTTCGCCGGTCAGCCGGTCAAGGCTGTCGTCATGGAAGACCATCGGTACCGCGTCGGCGGAGAGCTGCACGTCGAGCTCGATGCCGTAGCCGTTCCCGACCGCCGCCTGGAAGGCGGCGATCGAGTTTTCCGGCAGCCCGGTGCGCGGCCCGTGCAGGCCGCGGTGGGCGAAGGGCGTGGCTTTCAGCCAGCCGGGCAGGGTGGTCATGATGGCGGCACGCTCATGCTGGAAGCGGGGCAGATAGGCGGTTCAGTCGACCTCGATGACGGCGTCGATCTCGACCGCGATGCCGAGCGGCAAGGCGTTCGTGCCGACCGCGAAGCGGGCATGGCGGCCGGCGTCGCCGAAGGCCAGCACCATCAGGTCGGAGGCGCCGTTGATGACCTTCGGCTGGTCGGTATAGTCGTCCGTGCAGTTCACGAAACCGCCGAGCTTCACGACCCGCCTGACCCGGCCGAGATCGCCGTCGAGCGCCGCCTTGGCCTGGCCGATGATGTTGAGCCCGACCAGCCGCGCGCAGGCCTGCGCCTCCTCGGTGGTGAAGTCGCGCCCGACCTTGCCCTTGTAGGTGACCTCGCCGTTGACCAGCGGGATCTGGCCGGAAATGAACAGCAGGTTGCCGGTCCGCACCACGGGCACGTAGTTCGCCGCCGGGGCGGCCGCCTCCGGCACGCTCAGGCCCGCTTCCTTCAGCCGTGCTTCGACAGTATCGGTCATCGTCTTGCTTCCTCTTGCTTGGGGTCTCGTTCCGGGCCGCGACGGGTCCGGCGCCTGTTCGATCCGCGCAGGGCCAGCCGTCCGGCCGTCCGTTCAGCCGCCGGGCCGGCCGCCGCCGCCGGCGGCGATCCGGATCCCGACATTCTTCGACTGCACGTAGTTCAGCAGCGCCTCCTGGCCCTTCTCGCGCCCGTAGCCCGACCGCTTCGTGCCGCCGAACGGCGTCTCGATGCCGCCGGCGAACCACTCGTTGACGAAGACCTGGCCGGCGACCAGCCGGTTGGCGGCCCAGTGCGCGGTCTGCAGGTCGCGGGTATAGACCCCGGCGCAGAGCCCGTAGTCGGTGCCGTTGGCGATCGCGAGCGCCTCTTCCGGCTCGTCGAAGGGAATGACGGCAAGCACCGGCCCGAAGACCTCCTCGCGGGCGATGGTCATCTCGGGCGAGACACCCACATAGATCGAGGGCTGCATGAAATGGCCGGGCATGCTCTCGATCCGGCGGCCGCCGGTCGCCGCCTCGGCGCCCTGCTGTTCCGCGCCGAGGCAGAAGCCCTCGACCTTGGCGGCCTGCGGGGCGGAAATCAGCGGCGTCAGGTCGTGGCCGTCGATGCCCGGGCCGATCGAGAGCGATTCCGCCCTGGCGACCAGCATCTCGGCGAGCCGGTCAAGGACTGAGCGATGGACGACCAGCCGCGACTGGGCCGAGCAGACCTGGCCGGCATTGGAGAAGATGCCGGCGGCGGTCGAGGCGACGGTCTGCTCCAGGTCGGCGTCAGGGAAGACGATTCCGGCCGACTTGCCGCCGAGTTCCATGACGCAGGGGATGATGCGTTCGGCGGCCGCCTTCAGGATGCTGCGCCCGGTCGGGACCGAGCCGGTGAAGACGATGTGGTCGACCTCCTCGTGCGCCACCAGGTAGGCGCCGGCGTCGTGGCCATAGCCGCAGATCACGTTGACCGCGCCCTTCGGCACGCCGGCGCGTTCGCAGGCGGTGGCGAGGAAGGTGCAGGCAAGCGGCGACAGTTCGGGCGTCTTGACCACCACGGTGTTGGCGGTGGCGAGCGCGCAGGCGATCGAGCGGGCGGCGATCTGCAGCGGGAAATTCCACGGCACGATCTGCGCCGAGACGCCGAACGGCGCGGGGATCGTGTAGTCGACGTAATTGCCGCCGAGCGGGATCATCCGCCCCTCGACCTTGTCGGCGAGACCGCCGTAATAGGTGAAGTAACGCGCCGCGGCGAGCGCCTCGTTGCGGCCGCCGGCCAGCGACTTGCCGTTGTCGAGGCATTCGGCCAGCGCGATCTCGTCGGCCATCGCCTCGATCTCGCGGGCGATGCGGAACATCAGCTGGCCGCGCTCGACCGGTCGGACGTCCTGCAACTCCCGGCTGTCGAAGGCGCGCCGCGCAGCCGCCAGCGCGGCGTCCACGTCGGCCCGGCCGGCCCGCGCGATCTCGGCGATGGTCTCGCCGGTCGCCGGGTTCTCGACGGCGATCCAGTCGCCGTCCGCGCCGTCCCGCCAGCCGCCGTCGATGTAGTTCTGCCAGCGCCGTTTCAGTTCCTGAGCCATGCCCGTTATCCGCTTGTCGCTCCGAGGCCGCGATACTAGCGGTGACGCGGGCGCAGGCAAACGGGCGAATTCGGGAAGCCGCCTTGTCCGTTTCGCACGCTGGACGCTTCGGGCAATTCCCCTATATGGAGGACCCCAAGGCTGGTAAAACGGAATTCCAATGGCCACAACCGAATCCGGCATCGCAAGAGCCAATCCTCCGGCAATCGCCGCTGCCGTCCCGGCGCACGACTTCGCGCCCGACGACTGGCCGGTCGTCGACTGGCTGATTCGCGCGGGGCTGGGCGACGCCGACCTGGCGACCCTGTTCGAGGGATTCTGCGACAAGCTTCTCGAGGTCGGCCTGCCGGTGTGCCGGGCGAGCATCGGCATGAGCACACTGCACCCGCTCTATCGCGGCTATTTCTACATCTGGAAACGCGGCGAGAGCATCACCGAGGCCACCCAGCAGTTGCATTCCGAGCTGCCCGGTGAAGGCTGGATCCACTCCCCGTTCCATTACATGATCTCGAACAAGCTCAGCCATCTGCGCCGGCGGCTGGCCGGGCCCGGGGCGGAAACCGACTTCCCGGTACTCGCCGAATTCGCCCGTGCCGGTCTGACCGACTGGTTCGCCAATGGTTTCGACCTTGGCTGGAACCATTCGCAGGCCGCGCGCGAGCTGCTCGGCGCGGTCGCGACGATTGCCACCGATTGCGCGGAGGGTTTCAGCGATCGCGATATCGAACGGCTCAACGCGCTGCTTCCGGTCTTCGCGCTGACCGTCAAGAGCACCGAGACCGACCGGATGACCCGGACGGTGCTGGCGACCTATATCGGCAGCCGGGTTGCCGATCGCGTGCTGAGCGGGGAAATCCGGCGCGGCTCGGTCGAATCGATGCGCGCGGTCCTGGTATTCTCCGACCTGCAGGGATTCACCGCGCTCTCCGACAGCCTGCCGCGCAACGAACTGGTGCCGCTGCTCGACGATTATCTCGAGGCGCTGACCCGGCCGATCGAGGCGCGCGGCGGGCAGGTCCTGAAATTCATGGGCGACGGTGTGCTGTCGGTCTTCGATCTGGACGATCCGGCGGATGACGACACATGTTCGAACGGCCTCTGCGCGGCCATCGACTGCGCCGAGGCGATTGCCGCGCTCAACGCCGAGAGGCGAGGCAAGGGACTGACCGTCACCGAAGTCGATATCGCGGTTCACCTGGGCGAAGTGCTGTACGGTAACGTCGGTTCGGAAGGGCGGCTCGACTTCACCGTGATCGGGCCGGCCGTCAACGAGGTCAGCCGCATGGAACTGCTCTGCCAGAAACTCGGCGAGCGCATCGTGATCAGCGAGGATTTCGTCAGCCAGTCCGCGGCGGACTGCCGGCCGGCCCTTCGCTCGCTCGGCCGGCACAGCCTGCGTGGCGTTGCCCGCGAGGCGGAACTTTTCGGAATCAACAAGGGCGACGGACTGTCAGCATGAGCGAGACACCAGCAAACCTCGGCTTCCGCATGCCGGCCGAATGGGCGCCGCATGCCCGTTGCTGGATGGCATGGCCCTGCCGGGCCGAGCTCTGGGGCGAGGAAATCCGTGAGGCGCGGCTGGCCTTCGCCGAGGTCGCCTCGGAAATCGCCGCCTTCGAGCCGGTCACCATGGTCGCCCGGCCCGAGGACGTGCCCGAGGCCTCGATGCGCTGCGGCGCCGGGGTCGACGTCCTGCCGCGATCGCTCGACGATTCCTGGATGCGCGACATCGGCCCGACCTTCCTGCTCGACGGGGCCGGCCAGCTCGCCGGCGTCGACTGGCAGTTCAATGCCTGGGGCGGCAAGTATCCGCCGTTCGACCAGGACGCGCGGATCGCCGCCGAGATCCTCGAGCATCTCGATGTCCGCTCCTTCCAGGCGCCGCTGATCCTCGAGGGCGGCTCGATTCACGTCGACGGGGAAGGGACCTGCCTGGTCACCGAGCAGTGCCTGCTGAACCCGAACCGCAATCCGTCGCTCGACCGGGCGGCGATCGAGCGGCATCTGAAGGACTACCTCGGGGTGCGCACGATCATCTGGCTCGGCCAGGGCCTCGAGAACGACGAGACCGACGGCCACATCGACAACCTGGCCTGCTTCGCCCGGCCGGGCCTCGTGTTGCTGCATGACTGCACCGACAGCGACGACGCCAACTACCGGGTCAGCCAGGAGGCCCGCGAACGGCTCGCGCAGGCCCGTGACGCCGCCGGCAACCCGATCGAGGTGGTCGGCCTGCCGCAACCGAAGGCGCAGTTCCACAACGGCGAGCGCATGCCGCTCTCCTACGTCAATTTCTACCTGGCGAACGGGGCGGTGATCATGCCGGCCTTCGACGACAGCGCCGACAAGAAGGCGGCCGCGATACTCGCCGAGGTTTTCCCGGATCGCGTGGTCGTTCCGGTGTCCGGAACGGTCATCGCCACCGGGGGCGGCAACATCCACTGCATCACCCAGCAGCAGCCGGCGGCGGCGCCGGCTGGCGGGAACGAGGATTGAACGCGATGTCGAAGGTAACGCTTGCCGCGACCCAGATGGCCTGCAGCGACGACGCGGCGGAGAATGTCGCCAATGCCGAGGCGCTGGTCCGCGAGGCCGCCGCCGCCGGGGCGCAGATCATCCTGCTGCAGGAACTGTTCGAGGGACGCTATTTCTGCCAGGAGCAGAAGCCCGAGCATTTCGCCCGGGCCCATCCGGCCGAGGGCAACACGATGCTGGCCCGCATGCAGGCGCTCGCCGCCGAGCTCGGCGTGGTGCTGCCGGTCAGCTTCTTCGAGCGCGCCAACAACGCCTATTACAACAGCCTCCAGGT
The DNA here is from genome assembly GCF_900172325.1 of Oceanibacterium hippocampi. GTDB lineage: Bacteria > Pseudomonadota > Alphaproteobacteria > Sneathiellales > Sneathiellaceae > Oceanibacterium > Oceanibacterium hippocampi. The sequence goes on from NZ_FWFR01000001.1 coordinate 1,918,287, forward strand.
GATCGACGCCGACGGCCGGGCGCTCGGCATCTATCGCAAGTCGCATATTCCGGACGGCCCGGGCTACCAGGAGAAGTTCTATTTCAATCCGGGCGACACCGGCTTCCGGGTCTGGAAGACCCGCTTCGCGACGATCGGCGTCGGCATCTGCTGGGACCAGTGGTTCCCGGAATCGGCCCGGGCGATGGCGCTGATGGGGGCGGAAATCCTGTTCTATCCGACCGCAATCGGGTCGGAGCCGCAGGATTCCTCGATTGTCTCGACCGGCCACTGGCAGCGGGTGATGCAGGGCCACGCCGGCGCCAACCTGATGCCGCTGGTGGCCTCGAACCGGATCGGCCGGGAAGTCTACGACGGGTCGGAGATCACCTTCTACGGCTCGTCCTTCATCGCCGGACCGAAGGGCGACATGGTGACGACGGCCGACGACCGCGGTCGCGCCGTGCTGACGGCCGAGTTCGACCTCGACGAGATCCGCCTGATGCGGGCCTCCTGGGGGCTGTTCCGCGATCGCCGGCCCGAACTCTACCGTCCGCTGCTCAGCCTCGACGGCGGCAACGGCTAGCGCGCCACCCGGACCCGATCAGTTGGTCCGGCAGCGCCGCCGGTTCCGCTTGTCGCGATACATGGCAAGATCGGCCGAACGCAGGACATCCTCGGCCTCGGCGCTGCCGTCGAAGGCAGAGGCGCCGACACTGGCGCCGAGCGGCAATTCCTTCTTGCCGATATGCAGCGGCGAGGAAGCGAGCGCCTCCTGCAGGCGGGCGGCCTTGACCAGCCCCTGCTTCCGGTCGGCGCGGACGAGGACGACGACGAATTCGTCGCCACCGACGCGGGCGACGAAGTCGGAGGCCCGGACATTCTCGGCCAGCACCCGCGCCACATGGCGGATCGCCGCGTCGCCGATGTCGTGACCGCATTCGTCGTTGATGGTCTTCAGATTGTCGACGTCGAGGAAGACCACGACCCCGCCTTCGCCGTGACGGCGGGCGGCAGCGATCGTCCGGTTCAGGTTGTCCATCAGGCCGCGCCGGTTGAGCAGTCCGGTCAGTTCGTCGCTCATCGAGATCGATTTGAGCTCGGCGATGCGACTTTCCTGCTGGATCAGGCGTTGTTCGGCCGTGGCTGCGAAAGCCAGCACCTCCTCGATCAGCCGCCGGTCGGCGGCGTTGCCGAGCTTGGTGCGCTTCAGCAGGGCATTCAGACGCTCGGCATCGGGACCGAGCTGGCCGTCGAATACGGGGAAGACCGTGGAACCGAAATTCTCCGCAATCGCAACGTGGGACATCTCGACTACTCCTCTCTACGACGGACCATCGGTTTTCTTCTGTAAGTGCCCGCGTCAATTGGGGAAGCAAGGAGTGTGCCAGCTTGATTTCGGCGCTTTCGGCGCAATATCGCCACGATCATGGGCAAGAACTGCCGGTCGATCGCGGCTTGGCGGCCGCCGGGGGACAAATTTTGCCGCCCCTGCGGGAAAAGTGCGGATACCGGCGGGTGCTCGCCCTATGATGGCTTCAGATGACCGAGAGGATTGAGATGCGTCGATATTGTTTGTCCGTCCTGGTGCTGATCGCGATGTCCGCCGGCGCCGCGGCGGAAGCGGCCGACTTCAAGCTGATGTCGCATCGCGCGATCTACGAACTGTCGCTCGGCAAGAGCCGGCAGGCAGGCGAGGTGGCGGGCATCCGGGGCCGGATGGTCATGGAATGGAGCAATGCCTGCGACGGCCGGACCCACAATCAGCGCATGCATATGGAAGTGCAGCGCGCCGACGGCGGGGTGACGGCGACCGAGTTCACGATCTCATCCTGGGAGGCCTTCGACGGCAACCTGCTGCGCTACGCGATCCGCAATCATGTCAACGAGCAACTGGTCGAGGAATACCGCGGGCGGGCCGAGCGCAACGGCGCCGACGGTGCCGGCGAGGCCATCTTCGAGCGGCCGGAAGGCATGTCGGTCCAGTTGCCGGCCGGAACGCTGTTTCCCGATGCTCATTCCGACAAGCTGGTCGCGGCGGCGCTCGAGGGCCGCAGCTTCCTCTCCGCGCGCGTCTTCGACGGCAGCGGCGAGGAGGGCCTGAACACGGTCACGGCCTTCATCGGGCAGGCCCGGGAGGAGCCGAAGATCGCCGAACGCTTTCCGCCGCTCGCCGGCAAGCAGGCCTGGCCGGTACGGATGGCCTTCTACGATATCGATGCCGGCGACGAGCGGCCGAGCTACGAGGTCGGCCTGAACATGTATGCCAACGGCGTCGCGAGCGGTTTCGAGCTCGATTACGAGAGTTTCACCGTCCTGGGCGCGCTTTCCCGCCTGGATGTGCTGGCGGAGCCGTCCTGCTGAGCCGCTTGTCGCCGGTCAGCCCGCGTCCCTTGCCGATCGCCTCCACGCCGAACCGGTCGCGCACCCGGTCGAGCGCCGCCTCGACCTGACGGCGCCTCTCGGCACCCGGATCGAGCAGGTCGGGCAGGTCCGCCTCGACCGCATCGACGATGCCGCTGACGCCGACGCCGAGCAGGCGGAAGCGCAGGCGGCCGTCGGCCTCGCGCCGAAGCAATGGCTCGGCATGGCGGAACAGCACCTCGGCAAGCTGGCTCGGAGCCGGCATCGACTGGGCCCGGGTCAGGATCCGGAAACGGTCGGTCTTGAGCTTCAGGTTGACCGTTCGCCCGGCCAGCCCCTTCTTCTTGAGACGCCGCGACAGGGTCTCGCAGAGCCGCCAGAGCCGCGCGGAGAGATCGTCGAAGGCGGCGATGTCGTCTTCGAAGGTGGTCTCGGAGGAAACGCTCTTGGCCGCCTGCCGGGGGACCACCGGGCGATCGTCCTCGCCGCGGGCGAAATGATAGAGCCGCCGGCCCATGCTGCCGTACCGGGCCATCAGCTCGCTTTCCTGGCGGCCCTGGAACTGGCCGATGGTGATGATCCCGTCCTTCCTGAGCTTGGCCTGGAGGGCCTTGCCGACGCCCCAGATGTCGCCGACCGGGAGCGGCGCCAGGTAGGCCTTCGCCTCGGCCCGGCCGATCAGCGCGAAGCCGCGCGGCTTGTCGCGCTCGGAGGCGAGCTTGGCCAGAGACTTGTTGTAGGAGAGCCCGATCGAGACGGTGATCCCGATCTGCTTCTCGATGGTCGCCGCGAGCCGGGCGAGCGTCGTCGCCGGACTTGCCCCGTGCAGCCGTTCGGTGCCATGCAGGTCGAGAAAGGCCTCGTCGAGCGAGAGCGGCTGGACCAGCGGTGTCACCGCCTGGAACAGTTCCCGGACCTCGCGTCCGACGGCGGTGTATTTCTCGATGTCCGGGCGAATCACCACTGCCTTCGGACAGCGCGCGAGGGCCTTGAACATCGGCATCGCCGAATGCACGCCGTCCAGCCGGGCGATATAGCAGGCCGTCGAGACGACGCCGCGCCGTCCGCCGCCGATGATCAGCGGCCGGTCCCGCAGGCTCGGATCGTCGCGCTTCTCGATCGCCGCGTAGAAGGCGTCGCAGTCGATGTGGGCAATATGCAGTTCATGCAGCTCGGGATGGGCGATCAGCCGCGTGCTGCCGCAGCCCGGACAGCGCCGGGGCGGTTCGGTCCGGTCGATGCGTATCAGGCAGTCGCGACAGAGCGCGTCCATTGGTGCCAGGCCTTCCGCTCAGCTCCCGCCGGTCGGGATGCGTGCCTCGATCTCGCGTTGCAGCGCCGGCCAGTCGTCGTGCCGGGCGTGGCTTTCCTCGGCCGGGCCGAGCAGCCGGGCGAGGCGGGGATCGCCGATGAAATGCAGGCGATCGACATGGCCCGCGCTTTCCTTGACCGAGGCCAGGTTGAGCGGGCTGTCGTCGATGAACACGGTCGGCGCCGCGGCCAGGGCGGAGAGCCGGCGGACCGCCTCGCCCTTCATCCCGCTGTTGGTGATGAGCGGGTAGGGCATGTCGTTGGCGGCGAGGGCGCGACGCCGGGCCTCGCCCTGGGCATGCGGCAGGTTGGAGAGAACGACGATCTGCGCCCGTTGGCTGAGCGCGGCCAGGCCCGCGGCGGCGCCCGGAACCGTCGGCAGCGCCTCGGTATGATTCTCGAAGAAGCTGTAGATATGCCCGCGCACCTCGGTCGCCTCGATCGGCAGATCGTCGGCGCGGCGCCGGATGTTCCCGGTCAGCGCGTAGGAGGACCAGTCGAAATAGAGCGACCGGCCTTCCAGGTAGTCGGCGAATCCCTGGAGGAACAGGAACAGCACCTCGTCGGCGTCGGTGATCACCAGTGGCCGGCCGGGCTCGATCCTGATGGCGTCGATCTGTCGCGCCGTCTCGTCCGAGATCGCGGTCGTGCTCATGCCCCGCTCCATTCGTCACCGATGTCGGCGCCGGGCAGTGCGCGGCGGGCCGCCGCCGGGAGCCGCGGGTCGAGGCCCTCGCTTTCCGAGAAGGCGAGCAGCCGGCTCTCGTTGCCGAGCAGGAAATCCAGCACCCCGCCGAGAATCTCCGGGTCGCCGGCGCGCGGCGCCAGCGTCTCGGGCGCGATGCCGGTCATGCGCAGGAAGCCGTTCAGCGCCTCCGGGTCGGAGGCGATGAAGGCCAGCGCCCGAATCGCGATCGTTTCTGCTTCTTCCGCTTTCATGTCCCGCTCCGTCCGGCCGAGATCGCCGGCAACACCGTTCAGCGGATATTCGCCCCGGGGCGGGATACGATCAAGCCGTCGCTCGCGGCGGCCGGGCTTGCCGCGAAATCGGAATGATTCCGGATCGCGTGTACGCTACTATGGTTACGCACCATATGGGCGAATCCGATGTCGAAGCCGGCGTCCGCCCCCTCGGTCGACGCCGCGCCGGAATCGGCGGCGGGGCGCGCCGCCGCGCCGTCCGTCCGCGGGCTTTCGCGAGGCCCGTCGCGGCGCGCCGGAGGGATATGGGAAATTTAAAGAAAAATTAAGCCGATGCGGCCATCTTTTGATAAGGAGGGGATGGTATCCAAGAGGGTAGATCATGTGGTCCGCAGCTGAGCAGGACACTGCCGATGCGGCCAACGATGATGCCGAATCATACCTTCCCAGTCATGTCCGCCTATTGCGGCAACGAGAAGACCGGCGATGACCAAAACCGTACTGATCGTTGAAGACAACGATTTGAACATGAAGCTCTTCCACGACCTGCTGGATGCGCATGGCTATGCCACGCTGCAGACGAAGGACGGCATGGAGGCGCTTTCCCTGGCTCGCGAGCATCAGCCGGATCTGATCCTCATGGACATCCAGTTGCCGGAGGTCTCGGGCCTCGAGGTCACCAAGTGGATCAAGGAGGATGACGATCTCCGCGCCATCCCGGTGATCGCGGTGACCGCCTTCGCGATGAAGGGCGATGAAGAGAAAATTCGTGAAGGCGGTTGCGAAGCCTACATCGCCAAGCCGATCTCGGTCGGCAAGTTCATAGAGACCGTCAAGTCTTTCCTGGGTTGAGGCTGTATGTCCGCGCGTGTGCTCGTCGTCGATGATGTCCTGCCGAATGTGAAGGTCCTCGAGGCCAAGCTGACGGCGGAGTATTTCGATGTCCTGACTGCCTTCAACGGCCGTGATGCGCTCGAGACGATCTACAACGAACATCCCGACATCGTGCTGCTCGACGTCATGATGCCGATCATGGACGGCTTCGAGGTCTGCCAGAAGATCAAGGCCGACCCGGCTATCGCCCATATCCCGGTCGTCATGGTGACCGCGCTAAGCGGCCAGCAGGACCGCGTGCGCGGGCTCGAGGCGGGCGCCGACGACTTCCTGACCAAGCCGGTCGACGACGTCGCCCTGTTCGCCCGCGTCCGCTCCCTCGTCCGCCTCAAGATGATGATGGACGAGCTCCGGCTCCGCGAGGAGACCGGCCAGGATTTCGGCGTCATCGACAGCACCGCCGCCAGCGACGGTTCCGAGGTGCGCGGCCGCGTCCTGGTGATCGAGGATTACGAGATCTCCGCCGAGGCGATCCGCGAAACGCTGGGCGACCAGCATGACATCCAGATCGAGCCCGACTGCGCCCACGCGCTGGAGCGGGCGACCACCGAATCGTTCGATCTCGTGATCGTCTCCATGGCGGTCGAGAACTACGATCCGCTGCGCTTCTGCTCGCAGATCCGGTCGACTGAGGAAACCCGGCAGCTGCCGATCCTGACGCTGGTCGACGAAGGCGATTCGGCGCGCCTGATCAAGGGGCTGGAACTCGGCGTCAGCGACTATCTGATGCGGCCGCTGGAGCGGCACGAACTGACCGCGCGGACCCGGACGCAGATCCGCCGCAAGCATTACCAGGATCGCCTGCGCAGCAACTACCAGCGGTCGATGGCGATGGCGGTGACCGACAGCCTGACCGGGCTGTTCAACCGCCGCTACCTGAACAACCACCTGGAGAACCTGCTCTCGCACCGCGAGGACGAGGGCAAGCCGCTGTCGATGCTGATCCTCGACATCGACCATTTCAAGCGGATCAACGACACCCACGGCCATGGCGTCGGCGACGAGGTCCTGAAGCAGTTCGCCCAGCGCATGGGGCTCAACCTGCGCGGCGTCGACCTGGCCGCGCGGATCGGTGGCGAGGAATTCGTCGTCGTCATGCCGAGCACCGACCTGGCGCTCGCCGAGGGTATCGCCGAACGCCTGCGCCGGGCCGTCGGCGACGAGCCGTTCAAGGTCAACGGGACCGACCAGCCGCTTGAGGTCACCTGCTCGATCGGCGTCATCACCGCGCGCAGCGGCGAATCCCCGAAGGAGGCGCTGGCGCGCGCCGACGCGGCCCTCTACGAGGCCAAGCATCGTGGCCGCAACAAGGTCGTGAAGCGCATCGCCTGAGCGAGATTGTTGCCGCAGGCGCCTGATCCCAAACGATAATCGCTGTCCGCACGCGCGCGGCACCCGACCGGGCGGAACCGCCTGTTTCCGCCCGACCGGATGAGGCCGCGCCGAAGGCGGCGTTTCGGTTTCCGCCAGGCCGTGCGGCGGTCGCTACTTGCCGATCTGGATCCAGGTGGTCTTGAGCTGGCTGTATTTGTCGATCGCGTGCAGCGAGCGGTCGCGGCCGAAGCCTGACTGCTTGAAGCCGCCGAACGGGGTCGACATGTCGGCCATGTCGTAGCTGTTGACCCAGACCGTGCCGGCCCGGAGCCGGCGGGCGACCTTGTGCGCGGTCGTCACGTCGCGGGTCCAGACGCTGGCGGCGAGGCCGTAGACGCTGTCGTTGGCGATCGTCACCGCCTCCTCGACATCCTTGAAGGTGATGGTCGAAAGCACCGGCCCGAAAATCTCTTCCTGGGCGATCTTCATGTCGTTCTTCACGTTGTCGAAGATGGTCGGCGCGATGTAGTAGCCGCCGGTCTCGCCACGCGCGCGCTCGCCACCGATGCGCAGCGCCGCGCCGCCCGACTTGCCGTCCTCGATATAGCGCATCACGCGATCGGTCTGGGTATCGTCGACCATCGCCCCCATGAAGGTCTTCGGGTCGAGCGGGTCGCCCGGCTGCAGGCGCTGGCCGAAGGCCACGACCTTCTCCAGGAACTCGTCCTTGATCTCCTCCTGGACGAGCAGGCGGGAGGCGGCGTTGCAGACCTCGCCCTGGTTGAAGAAGATGCCGACAGCCGAGGTCTTGGCGGCGGCGTCGAGGTCCGGGGCGTCGGCGAGCACGATGTTCGGCGACTTGCCGCCGCATTCCAGGCTGACCTGCTTCATGTTGCTTTCGCCGGAATAGCGCAGGAAGAACTTGCCGACCTCGGTCGAGCCGGTGAAGGCAATGGCGTCCACGTCCATGTGCCGGCCGAGCGCCTGCCCGGCGGTCTCGCCGAAGCCCGGCAGGACGTTCAGGACGCCGTCGGGAATGCCGGCCTCGGCAGCCAGTTCGGCGATCCGGAGCGCCGTCAGCGGCGACTGCTCGGCCGGCTTGAGGATGACGCTGTTGCCGGCGGCGAGCGCCGGGCCGAGCTTCCACGAGGCCATCAGCAGCGGGAAGTTCCACGGCACGACGGCGGCGACGACGCCGACCGGCTCGCGGGTGATGAAGGCGACCGCGCTCGGATCGGTCGGCGCGATCTCGTCGTAGATCTTGTCGATCGCCTCGCCGTACCAGGCAATGCAGTTGGCGGCGCCGGGGATGTCGACCGTGGTCGAGAACTTGATCGGCTTGCCCATGTCGAGCGTCTCGAGCAGGGCGAGCTCGTCCTTGTGCGAGAGGATCAGGGCGGCGAATTTCTGCAGCACCTTCTTGCGCCGGGCCGGGGCCAGGCGCGACCAGTAACCGGCGTCGAAGGCGGCGCGGGCGGCGGCGACGGCGCGGTCGACATCGGCCGTGTCGCAGGCCGCGACCCGGGTCAGCACCTTGCCGTCGACCGGGCTCACGCAATCGAAGGTCTTGCCACTCGCGGCATCGACATATTGCCCGTTGATGAAGGCCTGGTTGCGGTAGGAGAGGCGGCCGGCCTGCTCCTTCCAGTCGTCAAGTGACAGCGCGGCGGACATGACGTGGTCTCCCGTCTCTGAACGTTGTGCATTTCGATCGATTGCCGGTGAGCTTAGCGCGGCCCGGAAGGACAATAAAGACGCCGTCGCGGGGCGCCGTCCGGGCAATAAAAAGGCGATTATATACTTGACGAACCCACGGTCGATCCCCATCTCTAAGGAGAAGGAGTTGACCCATGAGCGTACTATCCAAGGCATACTTTCACGACGAGGCTGCGGCCTTCGCGAAGCTTGAGGAAATCGTCTGGCCGGATGGCCCTGTCTGCCCTCACTGCGGCGGCATGGAGCGGGCCTACGACCTGACCAAGACGCGCCTTGGATTGAAGAAGTGCGGTCATTGCCGGAAGCAGTTCACGGTACGGGTGGGCACGGTATTCGAGGCAAGCCACGTTCCGCTGCACAAGTGGTTCCAGGCGACCTTCCTGATGGTGTCGAGCAAGAAGGGCATCAGCGCCCACCAGCTCCACCGGGTTCTTGAGGTCACGTACAAGACGGCGTGGTTCATGGCGCACCGTATTCGCGAGGCGATGCGCTCGGGTGATCTGTCCCCGTTCGGCATCGACGGCGGCGCGGTCGAGGTTGACGAGACGTTCATCGGCAACGACCGCACCATCAAGCCGAAGGGCCAGAAGAAGGGACGCGGCTTCCATCACAAGCACAAGGTACTGGCGCTGGTTGACCGGAACACCGGCAAGGCCCGGACGATGGTTGTTGACGATCTCAAGGCCACGACGTTGGCCCCGGTCGTTCGCGAGAACCTTGCCCGCGAAGCACGACTGATGACGGATGAGGCGTCCTACTACACCAAGGTCGGGCAGGAGTTTGCCGAGCACGGCGTGGTGCATCACAATCGCGGCGAGTATGGCCGTGGCGATGTCTACACAAACACCGTTGAAGGCTACTTCTCGATCTTCAAGCGCGGCATGAAGGGCGTCTACCAGCACTGCGGCAAGAAGCATCTGCACCGCTACGTGGCCGAGTTCGAGTTCCGCTACAACGAGCGCGACATCAGCGACGTGGAGCGAGCAGGCGAGGCATTGAAGGGCATCAGCGGCAAGAGGCTGACGTACAACCAACCTTGTGAAACACAAATTGCTTCGTGAAGATTAGAGTTTCTTCCTATAATCGAGATACCCCCTTGGGCCGAACGGTTGGGTCGAACCCGACACCGCCACTGAATTGTGGCTAGGCCCTTGGGGACCCTTCGACAACTTGATATGCCAAATTTTAAAGTGCCGTTTGTCGATAGGGGATTCCTCAGTCAGTGATAGAAGGCACGCTCTCCGACGGATATGGTCGGCCATTCTCTCTTTTGGGGAGTTGGCTCCGAGCCGCCCGTTAAGAGACGCACCTATCGCGCCGATAAGGATGTCCGAAATCCAGAAAACTGGCTCCTCACGATAATCGATATGATCGACCGAGAGGCATGGGGAGCAGTCTTTCCCAAAGCGAGCACGTCCCATTCCGTTAAGGTATTCGTTGAATTTTCCTAGATCGTGGCGGCTATTGCGGTTTGCGTAGAGATGGCGAATGCGACCACTCTTGCCCATGTTGCGCTTAAAGGCGAAGAGATGCTGGATAACAAATTTGTTGAATCCAAGTTCACTGTCGCCATCGTTAAAAGTGGCATGATCCGTATCTGATGTCTTGACAACAGCCGCGTGAAAATCAACGAGATGCTCTTTGTTGAAATCGAAAAATTGATCTATGAGGCGCTCGTATCGAAGATAATTTCCTCGTCGAATGCGCGTCCATTTTAGTGCGTCTGGGAAATCTCCTTTAGCTGACATGGTGGCGGCGCGAAGATCTCTCGCGATAGGTGCTTTACAGAGCACACCGCCGATTACCACGTATCGCTCATTAATTGAGCTTTCGTCACTAAATGAAGCGTAACGGCAAAGCATCGGAGCCAAGGATGAACAGCGACAAACGAGTACCTCAATCCGAAAAATTCAAAGAAGCCGCCCGTGAGGTCGAAGCCGACGATAGCGAGGCCGGGTTCGAGGAAAAGCTGAAACGGTTGGCGAAGGCTAAGTTGAAACCGAAGAAGGAGGTGCCGGACAAATGAGACGATGGATTCTATTTTCTACGCCGGTCAACTGGGTTGCGCGGATTGGCGGTTGGATTATTGAGCAACGGTCCAAAGAGGTTCTCAGGATTGCCGGACTTGATGGTGTTGGAGCCAGTTCCAACCACCAGTGAAAACATGTCCCGAGCCTGTGTAGGTCTCGCCAACCTCCAGGATTAAGAATGCGTCATCGCTGACGCTTTCGGTGCTCCCTTCTAACGCCATCCGGATTTCTCTCGCCGATTTCTGAGAATTGGCAAAGAACCCAGCTAAACTCGTATCCTTAGATCTAAATGCCAGCAGGTAATCCTTGTTGGATAACCGCTCTATGACCACCTTGATGCCGGAGAATGCATCCGCTAGTTCAGCCAAGCTGGCGGTTTTGTGGATGGAAACGACGATCAGATAGGTTCTGGGTTCTGGACTCATTCTCCACCCGATAATGATGAAGTATATGTGTCGCGCCGAGGATCAGGGCACGTCGCCTATCTTTTCGAATGCTACTTGAACGGGCTTGTTCATTATCTTGATCTGCTGAGCCGATCCATCAGCGAACGTAGCCGGCCAAACTGCGGATAACTGCAACGATGTTCCCGCAGCAAGTTGATCACCGGTAACGAGTGTTGCGCCGCCCTGCGGGGCAGTAAGTGTTCCGGACAGGGCCATGTTCCCCCCGGATTCTGTATAGGTGCCGGTGTATCGGCCGTTCGATACATCAACACCGACGAACATTCCCTTACCAATGTAGACAGCTCCAAATCCCGTACCCGCCGAGCCGAGATATCGGATCGCGTACAAAGCGCTCATGTGACCTCCGGAGAATATGAAATGTGCAAAGAGAAGAACGACGCTCAGACCAAAATCGAACGGCTCATCGCGGCGATGGACCGCCTCGCCCAAACCATAGAGGCGAGCACCGCACACGATCACCAAAAGCTCGAACATTGTGACTCGAGCACAACCAAAGAGTCAATGGGTGCGGGAAGTATATAATCGCCAATAAAAAAGGCCGCGATGAACGCGGCCTTTGTCGATGCAGGATCAAGCGGTTGCTACTTGATCTTGGCTTCCTTGAACATCACGTGCTTGCGCGCGACCGGGTCGTATTTCTTGACCTCGAGCTTCTCGGTCAGAGTCCGAGGATTCTTCTTGGTCACGTAGAAATAGCCGGTGCCGGCACTGCTCACGAGCCTGATCTTCAGCGTGGTTGGCTTGGCCATCTTAAAAACTCCGGAATCCCTGGCGGCGCCGGTACGCCCGGCGGCGAGACGCGAAAGATACGGATGCGGCCCGCTTTGTCAAGCACTAGAGGTGGGCTTCCGGCGGTGATGGCGCCAGAGACCGATGGCAAGAAAGACGAGCCCGCCGGCGGCCAGCGTGCCCGGCATGCCCTCCTTGCCGAAACGGTCCATCGCCTCGCCTGCGATCACCGGTCCGGTGATCCCGCCGATCCCCCACAGCGCCGCGAAGGCGGCGTTGCCGACGACCAGTTCGGGCCCGGTGAAGCGTTGCCCGAGCAGCGTCATCGCGACCGTGTAGAGGCCGAAGCAGGCGCCGCACCAGAGCAGCAGCATCGGCCAGAGCAGGATCGACTTGCCGGCAACGAACGGCAGCAGGAGCGCGCCCGCGACCAGCCCGACGCCGCAGCCGAGGAAGACCTTCTGCCGGTCGACGTGATCGGCAAGCCAGCCGATCGGATACTGCAGCAGCAGGCTGCCGAGCGCTCCGACGGTGATCATCAGCGCCGAGGCGCTTGCCGAGAGGCCCGAGCGGAGCCCGTAGACCGGCAGCAGCGAAATCAGCACGGCGTCGACATAGCCGGTCAGCAGAACCGCGAGCGACAGCGTCGGCGCGCGCGCGACGAACCCCATCAGGCCGTGCGAGGCGGTCCCGTCGAGGTCCGGCAGACCGGGCCCGGTGAGCGAGAGCGGCAGCAGGCCGGTGAGGATGATCCCGGTCGCGACCGCGAAGGGCAGCCAGCCCTCGGTCCCGACCAGCCCGAGCAGGGCCGGGCCGATCGCGAAGCCGGCCGCCATGACGCTGGTATAGATCGCCAGCACGCGGCCGCGGCGGGCGTCGCCGGCCAGCATGTTGATCCAGCTCTCGCTGACCGAGAACAGGATGCCGTCGGCGACCCCCATGGCGATCCGGAGCAGGAACCAGCAGGGCAGGTTGTCGAGCACCGGCAGCAGGCCGACGCTGGCGGCCACGGTCAGCAGCGAGATCCAGGCAAGCGGGCGGGCGCCGACGATGCGGACCAGCCGGGCGACGAACGGCGCGATGGCGAACAGGGCGACGGAGGGGGTCGCGGCGAGCAGGCCGATCAGGCCGCTCGAGTAGCCGCGCGATTCCAGCACGAAGGAAACCAGCGGGATCGAGATCCCGTAGGACAGCGCCATGGTCATCATCATCGCGATCACCGGGACGATCTGGCGCGGACTGCCGCCAGGCGCCGGTGTCGCGCTGTCAGCCATGGCGGATGCGGGCGCGGCCGCCGCGGTAGTGGAACAGCGGCAGCGGCCCGAGCGGCGGGATCTCGCCGCGTTCGAGCGCCAGCACGTGGCCGAGCACGAATTCGGTCACGTCGATGATCGGCAGGTGCAGCGCCTTCTCGATCGGAATCCAGTCGAGGTCGAGCAGTTCGCCGTTACCCCGGAGCGTGCCGCTGGCATCCTCCGCGTCGGCGATGAAGAACCGGGCATGGAAGCGCCGCGGGCTCTGCGGCGGGGTGATCGCGCGGGCGACGACGGCCAGGCGGTCGAGGGCGGGGCGGAAACTGTCCTCGCCGTCGCGCTCGCCGAACACGAGGCCGGTCTCCTCGAAGGTCTCGCGCACCGCGGCAACCGCCAGCGCGCGGGACTGGGCCGGCTTGCCGGGCAGCCGGGCGGCCTGCTCGTGGGTCAGCTCGGTCAGCGGTTCGATGGTCCGGTCGGCAGCATCCAGCGTGCCGCCCGGAAAGACGAATACGTCGGGAAAGGAGCGATGCTGCTTGGCGCGCCGGCCGAGCAGCACGCGCGGGCCGCCGGCCTGGCGGTCGACAATGATGAGGCTCGCCGCGTCACGCGGCCTGACAGGGCGTGCCGGCATGGTCCGCACCTATTCTTCGGTAAATTCGCGACGCCCGTGCCGCATGCGGAAAAGCGGGACCGGCCGCGCCGGATCGGGTGCCGGCGGGTTGGCGATCATCTCTCGCACCACGCCGAGCATGATACGCGTGACGATCAGCGTCTCCTTGGCATTCTCATGTTCCTCGATCGGCACCCAGACGAGCTCGGTGAACTCCCCTGTCGGTGCCGGTTCGCCGATCGCTTCCCGGGCCTCGGCGAGGAAGAAGCGCACGTCGAAGCGGATCGGCCGGATCGGCGGGGTGATCGCGCGTCCGACATAATCGAGCCGGTCGAGTGCCGGCAGATAGCCGCCGGCGCAGAATTCCCGCCAGTTTTCCGGCACCTTGCCCCGGGGCGGATCGCCGGGACGGGCGAGCCGCAGGCCGGTTTCCTCGTACAGCTCGCGAACCGCGGCCAGGGCGAGCGCGCGGGCCCGGCCGGGCCGGGTCGAGCGCTGCAGGCGGGCCAGCACGTCCTCGCGCGGCGCGTCGCCGGCACGGAAGCGGCTGTCGGTGGCGTCGACGCGGCCGCCGGGAAAAACCATCTGGTCGGGCATGAAGCGGTGCTTGCCGTGGCGCAGACCCATCAGCACCTCGGGGCGGCCATCGGCGCCGCGCCGATGCAGGACCAGCGTCGCGGCGTCGCGCGGACGCGGTGCGGGGTCTGTCGAGGGCGGCGAATCGGGCCGGACGACACCGGTGAATGCACGGGTCATGAAACAATCGTTCGTTGGCGGTGGGCTTCCCGCAGAGAATGCCCGCCCGCCGCGCGGCTGTCCAGTCGATGCGTCACCGGCCGCGCCGGGCCGACCGGAACTCAGTCGTCGTGGCCGCCGAAACCGTGCATGTAGCGCGACCACTGGAGGCCGATCAGCGCCCCCTTGATTCGCGGCAGCATCCAGAGCGTGAGCAGCAGGGTGATCGGCAGCCAGACCGCCATATGCACCCATTCCGGCGGCGCGTAGAGCTTTTCCGTGACGAGGACGCCGGCGATGACCACGTGGCCGACGATGGAGATCGTGAAATACGGCGGCGCGTCGTCGGCGCGCTGGTGATGCAGTTCGAGACCGCAGGTCGGGCAGGTCCGCCTGACCTTGATATAGCCGTCGTACATGCGGCTGTTCGCGCAGTCCGGACAGCGCTTCCGCCAGCCGTTCAGCAGGGCACGGCCCAGCGACCGGACCGGGCGCTCGTCCTGCACGACACTCGGATACTCGATGCTCACGAAAGTGTTCCTTCCTGACTTGCCACCGGCCTTATGTTGCGCACCGGCGGCTTCGCGGCACTGTGGCAGGTTGCCGCATTGGCCCGAACCGCCCTGCGGGACGCCGGCCGGCGCGCGATCACGGTTCGACCGGCGTGGCCTCGGGCAGCGGCAGGCCGCGCTTCTCCATGACCTCGCGCAGGCGGTCGGGATAGTCGGTGATGATGCCGTCGACCCCGCGTTCGATCAGCAGGGTCATGTCGAGCGGATCGTTCACCGTCCAGACGACGACCTCGAGGCCGATCTCGTGCGCCTCGGCGAGCGCCGCGTCGGTGAGATCGCGGTGATAGGGCGACCAGACGGCGCAGCCGGCCTTCTGCACGAGGCGCGGCAGAGAGCCGCCCTCCCTGTCGATGTCGAGCCCGGCTGTCCAGGGCGAGCTGTCCGGGCGACCGCGCTGGATATTGTTCAGCCAGTCCCGCTCGGCGCTCAGGCAGACCGTGGGGATCGCCGGTGCGAGTGCGCGCGCGGTCCGCAGTGTCGCCCAGTCGAACGACTGGATCATGGCGCGGTCGCCGATGCCGAGTCTCTCGATCTCCCGGACCAGCCGCGCGGCGAAGGCATCGGTCGGCAGGGTCCCGTCGGGACGGGTCGGGTCGACCTTGGTCTCGATGTTGAAGCGGACGCGGTCGTTGCCGCTCTTCCGCACCAGCGCGACCAGCGCCTCCAGCGTCGGAATGCGTGTGCCGTCGACCGCCTGCTGGTCGGGAAAGCGCTTCGCCTGACGGCTCTCCGGGTCGATGCGGCCGACGTCGTAGCCCTCCAGTTCGGCGTAGGGCAGGGCGCGGATCAGTGGCCGGGGGCCGGTCAGCCAGGCGCCGTCCGGCCCGCGCGTGATCGCCGGGTCGAGCGCCGGGTCGTGGCTGATCGCGACCACGTCGTCGGCGGTGATGGCGATGTCCAGTTCCAGCACGTCGACACCGAGCGTGAGCGCGCGGGCAAAGGCGGGCAGGCTGTTCTCCGGCATCAGGCCGCGGGCACCGCGATGGCCCTGGATCTCGACCGCGGATGCCGGAACGGCGCAGGCCAGTGCCGCGGCGAAGGCGGCCGGAATGCCGTATTTCCTGATCATTTCGATTTCCTCGCCTTCCTTTTCCCGGGCGCAGCCGCGGTCTTCCCGGCGGCCTTGGCCTTGCGTTTCCGCACCGCTTTCGGTGTCGTCCGCTTGACCGTCTTGCGCCGCTTGGCAAGGCCGGCCTTGGCGCGGCCGCGCGTCACCTCCTCGGTGACCTTGAGCAGCTTGAAGATCAGCCCGCCGGTGACGGTGTTGGCCTCCATCAGCTCGACCTCGACGCCGTCGCCCAGGTGATATTCCTTGCCACTCGCCTCGCCGATCAGGGCGTGCCGGGTCGCATCATGCCGAAAATACTCGTAGCCGAGGCTGGAAATCGGGATCAGGCCGTCGGCACCGGTATCGGCGATGCGGACGAACAGGCCGGCCCGCGTCGCGCCGGAGACGCGCGCGGCGAAGACGGCGCCGACCCGGTCGGCCATGAACACCGCCGTGAAGCGGTCGAGCGCGTCGCGCTCCGCCGCCGAGGCGCGCCGCTCGTGTCCGGAAATGGCCTCGCCGATCTCGGCGAACTTCTCGATGTCCTCGGGCCTGAGACCGCCCGGCCCGAAGCCGAGCGCGCCGATCAGCGAGCGGTGGACGAGCAGGTCCGCGTAGCGCCGGATCGGCGAGGTGAAATGGGCGTAGCGCCGCAGGTTGAGGCCGAAATGGCCGTAATTCTCCGGCGAATACTCGGCCTGCGCCTGGCAGCGCAGGATCACCTCGTTGATGATATGGGCGTTCGCGCTGTCCGCCGCCTGGGCGAGGATGCCGTTGAAATGGGCCGGCTTGATCACCTGGCCCTTGGCGAGACGGATGTCGAATTCCTGCAGGTAGTCGGCCAGCGCGACCACCTTTTCCGCCGCCGGACGGTCATGCACCCGGTACATGCAGGGCGCCTTGCGCGCTTCCAGCATCTCGGCCGCCGCGACATTGGCCTGGATCATGAACTCCTCGACCAGGCGGTGGGCATCCAGCCTTTCGACCGGATGCACGGCGGCGATATAGCCGTCCTCGCCGATCTCGACCCGTCGTTCGGGCAGGTCGAGGTCGAGCGGCGCCCGTTTCGTCCGCGCCGCGTCGAGGATGTGCCAGGCGTCGTAGAGCCGCGTCACATGCTCGCGCACGTCGCGGTCGTCGGGGCCGGCGATCTTGCCGTCGCGGATCGCCTGCGCCTGGCGGTAGGTCAGCCGGCAATGGACCCGGATCATGGCGCGCGAGAAGCTGTGGCCGATCTTGTTGCCGTCCGCATCGAAACGCATCTTGGCGACCATGCAGGGGCGGTCGGTGCCGGCGATCAGCGAGCAGAGGTCGGCGGACAGTTCCTCGGGCAGCATCGGCACGACGCGGTCGGGGAAATAGGCCGAGTTGCCGCGTTCCAGCGCCGCCTTGTCGAGCGCCGAGCCGGGCCGGACATAATGGGCGACGTCGGCGATCGCGACGACGGCGTGGAAGCCGCCCGGATTGGCCGGGTCGTCGTCCGGCGCGGCCCAGACCGCGTCGTCGAAGTCGCGCGCGTCGGCCGGGTCGATGGTCAGCAGCGGCAGGGCCCTGAGATCCTCGCGGCCCTTCATCTCGGCCGGAGTCGCGGCGCGCGCTTCGGCAAGCGCCGCCTCGCTGAACTCGGTCGGCAGGCCCTGTCGGTGTATCGCGATCAGGCTGAGCGCGCGCGGATCGTCGATGCGGCCGAAGCGCTCGACGACGCGGCCCTCGATGACGGCGCGGCGATGGCCGGGTTCGAGCGTGCAGAGCACCAGGTCGCCGGTCTCCGCGCCCAGCGAATGCTCGCCCCGGATGACCAGCTCGTGCTTGATGCGGCGGTCGGTCGGCTGCACCCGTCCGTCGGCGCCGACGGCGGTGAAGACGCCCAGCACCGCGCCCGGCGGGGCTTCGAGCCGGCGGATGACGCGGGCGAGATAGCTGCCGTCGGCCTGACGGTCGAGGCGGGCGAGGATGCGATGGCCGATCGCCGGCGGGGTCGGCGTGCGCTGTCCCGGCACCACGTAGATGCGCGGCGGGGCGACGTCATTCGACCAGCTTGCCGGGCGGGCCAGCAGTTCGCCGTCGACGTCCTGTTCGTGAATGTCGAGCACCGCGACCGCGGGCAGGGCGTCGGGTGGTGCCACCTTGCGCTTCGCCCCGCGTCCGATCAGACCCTCGTCGGCGAGCTCGCGGAGCATCGCCTTGAGCGGGATCCGGTCGCTGCCTGTGATGTTGAAGGCCCGCGCGATTTCCCGCTTGCCGACGGGGGTCGTGCTCTTCCGGATGAAGTCGAGGACTTCCTCGCGGCTCGGCAACCGGCCCCTGTCGCGCCCGGTCATCGGATCGCTGCGGCCGGCGCCCCGGCGAGGCGTCGCCGCGACCGGCCGTTCCCCGTCATTCCGCCGACACCGCTCCGCGCGCCTTGGCGGGCTTCGCCGTCTTCGCGGCCTTGGTGGTCTTGGTCGCCTTCTTGGCCTTCGCCGGCGCCTTCCGCTTGGCGGCACCGCCGGCCTTCTTCTTCGGGCTGGCGGCGGCCTTGGCGGCGAGCAGGGCGACCGCCTGTTCCATCGTCACGGTTTCCGGGGTCACGTCCTGGGGCAGGGTGGCATTGATGCCATCATGCTTCAGGTATGGGCCGTAACGGCCACTCATGACGGCGATATTCTGGCCGCTCTCCGGATGCGTGCCGACGATCCGCAAGGGCTCGGCGCCGCCCCGGCCACGGCCGGATTTCGACTGGGCGAGGGCATCCACGGCACGGTTGAGGCCGACCGTCAGCGCTTCCTCGGTCGAGGTCAGCCGGCCGTACTTGCCGTCGCATTCGACATAGGGCCCGTAGCGGCCGAGCCCGGCGCGGATCGGCTTGCCGGTTTCCGGGTGGGGGCCGAGGTCGCGCGGCAGCGAGAGCAGGCGGACGGCGAGAGCGAAGTCGACGTTCTCGAGCTCGATATCCTTCGGGATCGAGACCCGCTTCGGCTTCTTCTTTTCCTTCGGAACGGCCTCGCCAAGCTGCAGGTAGTGGCCGTAGGGTCCCTTGCGCAGCGTCATGTCGGCGCCGCTTTCCGGATCCTGGCCGAGCAGCTTCGGGCCTTCCTCGGCCGCGTCCTCGCCATTGCCGCCCGCCGGTGCGCCGAGCGGCCGGGTATAGCGGCATTCCGGGTACTTGTTGCAGCCGATGAAGGCGCCGTAGCGGCTGGTCTTGAGCGACAGCCGGCCATCGCCGCAGGTCGGGCAGACCCGCAGGTCGCGGCCGTCCGTGGCCTCGTCCTCGGGGAAGATGTGGGCGGCGAGAACCTCGTTCAGCTTCTCCAGCACGTCGCTGACGCGAAGCTCCTTGGTACCGTCGACGGCGGCATGGAAGTCGGTCCAGAAATTCCGGAGCACGGTCTTCCAGTCGACCTCGGCGGCGGAAACCTCGTCGAGCTGCTCTTCCAGGTTGGCAGTGAAGTCGTAGCCGACATAGCGGTTGAAGAAATTGTCGAGGAAGGCGGTGACCAGGATGCCGTTGTCCTCGGGCACGAAACGGCGCTGGTCGAGCGTCACGTAGCCGCGATCCTGCAGCACGGTCAGGATCGAGGCATAGGTCGACGGGCGGCCGATGCCGAGTTCTTCCAGTTTCTTCACCAGGGTCGCTTCCGAGTAACGCGGCGGCGGCTCGGTGAAATGCTGTTCCGGCTTGATCGCTTCCTGGGCCATCGCCGTGCCGACGGTGATCTTCGGCAGCCGGCGGCCGTCCTCGTCATCGGCGCTGTCGTCGCGGCCTTCCTCGTAGAGCTTGAGGAAGCCCGGGAACAGCACGACGCTGCCGGTCGCCCGCAGCACGGTCTGCGCCGCGGCGTCGCCGATGTCGATCGCGGTCTGTTCGAGGCGCGCGCTTTCCATCTGGCTGGCCAGCGTGCGCTTCCAGATCAGCGCGTAGAGCTTCGCCTGCTCGTCGGAGAGGAAGCGCGCCATGTCCTGCGGCAGGCGGCTGAGATCGGTCGGACGGACCGCCTCGTGCGCCTCCTGGGCATTCTTCGACTTGGTCTTGTAGAAGCGCGGCTTCTCCGGAACGTAGTCGGCGCCATACTCGCGGCCGATCACCTCGCGGCAGGCCGCCATGGCCTCGTTGGCGATCTGCACGCCGTCGGTCCGCATGTAGGTGATCAGGCCGACGGTCTCGCCGTTGATCGTGGCGCCTTCATAGAGCTTCTGGGCGACCTGCATGGTCCGCTTGGCGCCGAAGCCGAGCTTGCGCGAGGCCTCCTGCTGCAGGGTCGAGGTGGTGAAGGGCGGGGCCGGGTTGCGCCGGGTCGGCTTGACCGCGACGTCGAGGACGCGGAGTTCGGCGGCCTCGATCGTGCGCTTGGCGGCCTCGGCGGCCTCGGCATTGCCGAGATCGAACTTCTGCAGCTTGCGCCCGTCCAGCTGGGTCAGCCGGGCGGCGACGCTGTCGTTCTGTTCGGTCCGGAGCAGCGCCTCGACGGTCCAGTATTCCTGTGCCCGGAAGGCGTCGATCTCGAGTTCCCGCTCGACCACGAGGCGGAGCGCCACCGATTGCACCCGGCCGGCCGACTTGGCGCCGGGCAGCTTGCGCCAGAGCACCGGCGAGAGCGTGAAACCGACCAGATAGTCCAGCGCCCGGCGGGCCTGCTGGGCATTGACCAGCGCCATGTCGAGTTCGCGCGGGTTGGCGACCGCGTCGAGCACGGCGCGCTTGGTGATCTCGTTGAAGACGATGCGATGGACCTTGACGTCCTTCAGGGCCTTGCGGCGCTTCAGTTCCTCCAGCACGTGCCAGGCAATGGCCTCGCCCTCGCGATCCGGGTCAGTCGCGAGATAGAGGTGATCCGACGACTTGACCGCGTCGGCGATCGCCTTGAGATGCTTGGCCGATTTCGGATCGGCCTCGTAAGTCATGCGGAAATCGTCGTCGGGATCGACGCTGCCGTCCTTCGGCGGGAGATCCCGGACATGGCCGTAGGAAGCCAGAACCTCGAAGTCCTTGCCGAGATACTTGTTGATCGTTTTCGCCTTCGCGGGCGATTCCACTACAACGACGTTCATACCTGCTCGCGGGCTCCGTTCGTCGCTTCCAGCACACGGGAAGAATTCGGGACTGCCGGTCTCACGCCTCGGCGCGATCCATCGGCAAGACGGCCGTTACCCGGTTTCCTGGATGCCGTTCCAGACGCCCGGCAAGCTCCAGTTCGAGCAGCACCGTCAGAATGATTGCTGGTGGTACTTGGCACTGTCTAACGAGTTCGTCAACATCTACCGGGGTCGCGCCGAGCTTCTCGACGATCGTCGGACGGTGCCGCGAAAGAGCGTCCTCGGCGACCGCCGCGGGCGCCGGGCCGGCGAAATCGGCGCCGTCCTGATCGGCTCCGGCCGGCCGCGCGACCGCGTTCAGCACGGCCAGCACGTCGCCGGCGCCCTCGACCAGCGTGGCGCCGTCGCGGATCAGCCCGTTGCAGCCGCGCGCCCGGGGATCGAGCGGCGAGCCGGGCACCGCGAAGACCTCCCGGCCCTGGTCGGCGGCCATCCGCGCGGTGATCAGCGAGCCGGAGCGGAGCGCCGCCTCGACCACCAGGACCCCGAGCGACAGGCCCGAGATCAGCCGGTTGCGGCGCGGGAAATGGCTCGCCTGGGGCTGCGTCCCGAGCGGCTGTTCGGCGACCAGGCAGCCGCTTTCGGCCATGCGCTCGTACAGCCCGGCATTCTCGCGCGGATAGACGATGTCGATGCCGCCGCCGAGCACGCCGATGGTGCCGCTGGCGAGCGCCGCCTCGTGTGCTGCCGCGTCGTGGCCGCGGGCCAGGCCGGAGACGATGACCAGGCCTGCCTCGCCCAGTTCGGCGGCGATCGCGCGGGTGAAGCGGAGCGCCGCGGCCGAGGCATTCCGCGCGCCGACGATGGCGAACAGTCGCCGGCCGAGCAGTTCGGGGTGGCCGCGCACGGAGAGCACCGGCGGCGCGTCGTCGATGGCGCGGAGCGCCTTCGGGTAATAGCTGTCGGGCAGCGCCAGAAGGTGGCCGCCGAGGGCCTCCAGCGCGGCCGCCTCGGCCTCGATCTCGGCCCTGGCCGGAACCCGGATGCGCCGTTTCAGGCCGCCGCGCCGGGCCAGTTCGGGCAGGGCGTCGAGGGCGGCGGCGGCATCGCCGTAGCGGGCGAGAAGCTGGCGGAAGGTGACCGGCCCGACATTCTCGGACCGCGAGAGGCGCAGCCAGTCCAGTCGCTGTCGAGGGCCGAGGTCGCGCCGTTCCTGCATGGCGCGAGCATGGCGGAGCCGGGTCGGGTCGTCAATCGGCGGTAGTGCCGGGCGCCGGACGTTCGTGTCGCCGGTTTCGTGGCGGCCGGCCGCTCAGCCCTGCCGGGGAAGCGGGCGGGCAAGGTCGCGGAGCGCCGGGATCGTCGCCTCGAAATAGGCGAGGATGCTGCGCTCCAGCGGCGGCAGGGCGGCGAACGGGGTGCCGGGTTCCTTGCCGTCGTCAGGTGCGGGCGGCCCGGGCGGCTCGGGCGGTGCGGCGGGCCGGGGTTGCCCGGCGTCCGCGCCTTCGGATGCCGGTTCGTCGGTCTCTGCCTCGACCGGCGGACGGTCGGTGTCGTCCTTGCCGGTCTCCGTCGCTGCGACCGGCTGCGTCGCCTCGGGCGTATCGGTGCCGTCCGGGCTGTCGCCGTCGCCGCTGGCATCGGGGTCGTCGTCGAGGGCGGGAAATCCGGCGAGATAGCGGCTGCGGTAGGCGTCCGCCGCCTTGCCGGTCGCGGCCTTGAGCGCCTGCGCCTCCTCGGCGGCCTGTTTGCGGGCCGTGTTCATGGCCGCGCGCAGCCGGTCGGCCGCCTGCCAGAAACCGGCCGGGCCGGGGCGCGGCGGGACGTCGCCGTCCGGGGGAGTGTCGCTCATGGCCGTGATGGCTCCCGTCAAGCGTCCTCGTTCCCTCCAAGGACGCTCGGCGGGGCGGTTTCGTGCCGGCTCAGCCCGGCTAGCCGATCCGGGGCTCCTCGCCGCGCAGCAGGCGGGCGATATTGGCGCGGTGACGGATGACGACCAGCAGCGCCAGGATGGCGGCGAATTCGGCCCGCTGGAAGTCGGCGAGCACGAGGCCCTGCCACGGCGAGATCGTCGCCAGCCCATAGCAATAGACCGGCGCCATGATCGCGGCGACGAGCGCGGCGAGGGAGGAGAAGCGGAAGACCAGCGCGGTCAGCAGCCAGGTCAGGCAGGCGAGGACGCCGACCGGCCAGGCGATGGCGAGCTGGATGCCGAGAAAGGTCGCGACCCCCTTGCCGCCCTGGAAGCGCAGCCAGACCGGGAAAAGGTGGCCGAGGAAGGCGCCGCCGCCGGCCATCACCGCCATGTCCTGTCCGAAGAACTGGTTGGCGATCAGCACCGCCACGGCGCCCTTGGCCCCGTCGAGCAGCAGGGTCGCGAGCGCGAGCCCCTTGCGGCCGGTGCGCAGCACGTTGGTGGCGCCGATATTGCCGGAGCCGATGGCGCGGATGTCGCCGGCGCCGGCGAGCCGGGTCAGGACCAGGCCGAAGGGGATCGAGCCGAGCAGGTAGCCGAGCAGGGCCGCCGCATAAAGCGGCCAGGTGTAGTCGAAGCCACCGAGCGGATCAGGCATTGTCGTCATCCTCCCCGGTCGCGTCGAAGACGGTTTCGCCGCCGACCACGGTGCGCCAGACCCGGCCCTGCACCATCAGCCCGTCGAACGCCGTGTTGGCGCATTTGGAGCGCAGCTTCTCGCCGTCGATGCGCCACGGCGTGTCGGGGTCGAAGATCGCGAGGTCGGCCGAGGCGCCGGGCGCCAGCCGCCCCTGTTCCAGGCCGAGCAGGCGGGCCGGGTTGATGGTCATCTTGGCGAGCACGTCGAGCAGCGACATGTGGCCATTGTGATAGAGCCCGAGCGAAACCGGCAACAGCGTCTCCAGCCCGATCACGCCGGGCGAGGCGAGGCCGAAGGGCAGGCGCTTGCTTTCCACGTCCTGCGGCGAATGCTGGGACGAGATGATCTCGATCGTGCCGTCCTGCAGGCCGAGGACGACGGCGCGCCGGTCCATCTCGTCGCGGAGCGGCGGCGAGACCTTGGCGTAGGTCCGGTAGTCGCCGACCGCGAGTTCGTTGAGCGTGAAATAATGCGGCGCGGTGCCTGCGCTGACGTCGAGGCCGCGATACTTGCCCCGGCGCAGCGCCTCGATCGATTCCGCGGTCGTCAGCTGCGCCGCGTGCCAGCGCCCGCCGGTCAGCTCGACGAGGCGGAGATCGCGTTCCACCATGATCGTCTCGGCGACCGAGGGGTTGCCCGAGAGGCCGAGCAGGCTGGCCATCTCGCCCTCGTTCATCGCCCCGTCGGCGGCGAGGTCCGGGTCTTCCACATGGGCGATGATGAGCGCGTCGAAGGCGCCGGCATAGGCGAGCGCCCGGCGCATCACGGTCGGCCGCGCGACCGGATGCGGCGCGTCGGTGAAGGCGATCGCGCCGGCCTCGGCCAGCAGGCCGATCTCGGCCAGTTCCTCGCCGCGGAGCCCCTTGGTCAGCGCCCCCATCTGGTGCACGCGGACCGGCGAGACGGCGCGCACCCGGCGGAACACGAACTCGACCATCGCCGGATCGTCGATCACCGGCTCGGTATTGGGCAGCGCGACGATGGTGGTGACGCCGCCGGCCGCTGCGGCCGCGCCGGCGCTGCGGACCGTTTCGCGATATTCGGCGCCGGGTTCGCCGAGCTCGGCATGCATGTCGATCAGCCCCGGCGCCAGGCAGCGGCCGCCGCAATCGACGACCAGCGCGTCCTCCGGCGTGCCGTCGGCGAAGATCTCCGGGCCGAGCGCGCGGATCTTGCGGCCCTCGGTCAGCAGCGAGCCGAAATCGTCGAGGCCGCTTTCCGGGTCGAGCAGCCGGGCGTTCACGTAGGCGGTGCGGCGGAACTCGCTCATGCGGCGCCCCTCCCGGCGGTAAGGTGCCGGGTCAGCAAGTCGAGGCAGGCCATGCGCACCGCCACGCCCATCTCGACCTGTTCGCCGATGACGCTCCGGTGGATATCGTCGGCGATCACCGAATCGATCTCGACGCCCCGGTTCATCGGCCCCGGATGCATGACCAGCGCGTCCGTCCGGGCGGCCGAGAGCTTGTCCCGGTCGAGCCCGTAGAAGCGGTAATACTCGCGCTTCGACGGCACGAACGAGCCGCGCATCCGCTCCGTCTGCAGGCGCAGCATCATGATGATGTCGGCATCCCGGAGGCCGTCCCTCATGTTGGTGCAGATCTCGGCGCCGAGCCGCTCGGCGGCGGCCGGCAGCAGGGTCGGCGGGGCGATCAGGCGGACATGGGCGCCCATCGAGTTCAGCAGCCAGATGTTCGAGCGCGCCACCCGGCTGTGCAGGATGTCGCCGCAGATCGCCACCGTGAGCCCTTCCAGCCGGCCCTTGCGGCGGCGGATGGTGAGCGCGTCGAGCAACGCCTGGGTCGGATGCTCGTGGCTGCCGTCGCCGGCATTGATGACGGCGCCGCTCACCTTCTGGCTGAGCAGGCTGGCGGCGCCCGAGTCCGGATGGCGGATCACCAGCACGTCCGGGTGCATGGCGTTCAGCGTCATTGCGGTGTCGATCAGCGTCTCGCCCTTCTTGATGGCGCTGGTCGCGACCGACATGTTGATGACGTCGGCGCCGAGCCGCTTGCCGGCCAGTTCGAACGAGGTCCGGGTGCGCGTCGAATTCTCGAAGAAGAGATTGATCTGGGTCAGCCCGCGCAGCAGCGACATCTTCTTGTCGACCGCGCGATTCTTGTCGACATAGCGGTCGGCAAGATCCAGCAGGACCAGGATATCCGCCGGTTTCAGCCCGGCGATGCCGAGCAGATGGCGGTGCGGGAACGGCGCCGCGTCGGCGCCCTGATCGGGGATACTCATTAAAGCGGCAGTTTATAGTCGCCGCGCGGGACGGCGGCAAGCGGGGTTACCACGCACCGCGTGCCTGCCGCTCCGGCCGTCCCTCAGCGCGCCCGCTGTGCCCCGGAACGCGTGTCGCGGAGCGATTCCCCGCGGCGCAGGTCGTTGACGAAGGCGGCGTTCGGGCAGAAGGCGTCGTAGCCGTTTCGCGGCCGGCCATGCGCCAGCCAGGCGATGCAGGGCGCCCGCCAGGCGCAGGCGCGGCAGCGATCGAGCGCATCCGACAGGCGACCGCGCCCGATCGGGCGGCCGGTTTCGACGGCGTCGAGGCCGAGTTTCCCGATCAGCGTCCAGAACAGGTCCGGCCCGCCCTCGCCAAGCGTCTCATGCGCCGTCGAGCCGATGATCCGGCCCGGCCCGTCCGCTGCGACTGGCTCGGGATGGACGGCGACCAGCAGGATATCCGCCTCCGGCAGCAGCGCCCGGGCCTCGCTCTCGCTCGCCGCGACGACGAGGTGGGTCCGGTAGGCGGCCTGGTGCGCCTCGTCCGCGCGAACGCTGATCTCGTAGAGCTTCTTGCCGGTCATTTGGCAGCCCTCCCTGGCGACCCGGCGCCGATTGCCCGGGAGTCTAGACCGGAAGGCCGCGCGGCGGATTGCGACCGATGGTCCCAGTCCGGGATGTGGGTGGGCTGCGACTAACGGAAAGGTTGTTTCGACAAGTGCTTCTCACTTAAAAATTACGGGATGACACGGCAATGTTGCAGGATCTCTTGCTCCCAGAAGAACGGCCTGATCGAACAACGGAACTTCAGAGAAGCGGATAACTTTATGGCTGTCCCCAAGTATCATGATCTGATGTTGATGGTGCGGCGTTTGGAGACCGAAGGTGAGGGTTCCGCGAAATCACCGATCGGTTAAATCTGGGTCCGTATGCTGGAAGTTTTGGGCGCTATCAGATCGGATCGACTGAACTGAACGCTTGGCGGGATGAATGGAGAAGATGAGCCTTTTTCAAGGTGACTCACTGACGCAAATCGCATTCTCGGTTTACGAGAACAAGGGCGTGTTCGCTGTCCTCTTGGGCTCCGGAATGTCGCGTGCCGCCGAAATTCCCACCGGCTGGGAAATCACGCTCGAACTCGTACGGCGCGTTGCGCTAGCGCAGGGCGTGAAAGAACAGCCGGACTGGGCAATCTGGTACCGGGGGAAGACGGGAAAGGAGCCGGATTACTCAGCGCTCCTTGAGGAACTCGCGGCTTCCCCTGAAGAACGCCGCTCCATCCTGCACAACTATATCGAGCCTAACGAAGAAGATCGCGAGGAAGGCCGGAAGATTCCAACAAAGGCCCACCAGGCGATCGCAGATCTGGTACACAGCGGCTATATCCGCGTGATTATCACGACGAACTTTGACCGGCTCATGGAGAATGCGCTGCGAGAGCGCGGAATTGAACCGACCGTCGTCGCCTCCGTCGATGCGCTCGCGGGCGCAGAACCGCTCACTCATACCGCCTGCTACGTCCTCAAGCTTCACGGTGATTACAAGGATGCGCGCATCCTGAATACCGAAGCGGAACTGAGCAGCTATCCTGCAGCATATGACACTATTCTTGATCGCATCCTGGATGAGCACGGCCTCATCGTTTGCGGCTGGTCCGGGGAGTGGGATCATGCGCTTCGGGCGGCGTTCCTCCGTGCGCCGAATCGCCGCTATTCCGTCTATTGGGCTGCACGCGGCGCACTTGGCGGCGGTGCGGAAGTACTGGTGAAGCATCGCGATGCCCGTTGTATTCAGATCGAGAATGCGGACGGCTTTTTCTCAGAATTGAAGCAACGCGTGGAGACTCTGGAGCAGAGTCAGCGCCAGAATCCGCTCAGCATCGACCTGCAGATAAGCAGCGCCAAACGCTTCCTCGCAAAGCCGGAGCATCGCATCCAGCTCGATGAGCTGTTCGCGGAGGAGACGGAACGAGTGCTGGTGCAACTCGACCACGCTGAATTTTCGCCTGACGAAGAATGGGGGCGGGAGCAGGTTCGCGCCCGCGTCCGAAGATACGAAGCGTTAACCGAAACGCTTGCCAGCATGGCCGGCGTGCTGGGTCGTTGGGGTGATGACGGCGAGCACGCGCTCGTCGTCGATATCATTCGAAGTCTTTGCGCCCACGCTTACAAGAAAGGCAGCGGAAACCCCCGCTATCTTGGTCTTCGGTCGTATCCGGCTGTCCTAATCATGACCACGTACGGTCTTGGCTTGACGCGTGCCGAGCGATGGGCTGCCGTTCATCGACTCTTCACTGCCTCAATCGATCGACCATTTGGGGAACCGGTTCCGGTAACCGAGACGCTCTTCTTGTCGGCTTGGAAGGGCGGCGATGACGACATATGGCGGAAGTTAGAAGGGCTTGAGCAACTGCGGACGCCACTTAGCGATCATCTACTGGCGCTCGCGAGCGAATGGCGAAAGCGCTTCATTGGGCTTACACCCGATTTCGAATTGTTGTTCGAGCGTTTCGAATTTCTGGGCTCCTTGGCAGACTTTGGGCGGAATGAAAAGGCTCACGTTCAGGATGATCTCGCCGACCACTCCCGCATAGGGCTCACATGGATGCCGGTTGGCCGCGTTGGTTGGCACATCGCGAATGCCGAGAAACTTGTAGCGGAGATACAAGCGCTGCCGATGAAAACAGCTCTCTTGCAAGCTGGTTTCGGCAAGGGCGATCCCGAGTTCATCGATCTATTCATTGAGAATCTCAATCGTGCAGCTGCGACAATGCGACAGTGAAGCAAGATCAGATATGTCTGATCGCACAAGAACATTCTTAGTCGGGGTTGGTGCATGGTTGCGCTGAAACTCTGACTCTGGCGGATCTCGCGGAATAGGTGGGGCATCGAATACTCACCCCAGCAACAGCAGCACCGCCGGCATGCTGACCAGCGCGGCGACGGTCGAGGCGGTGATGATGCCGGCCATCAGGCGGGCGTCGCCGCCGAGCATCCGGCTCATCACGTAGGCCGACGAGGCGACCGGCAGCGAGGCCCAGAGCAGCGCCGTGCCGGCGGTCAGCCCCTGGACCCCGAACAGGTGCAGCGACAGCGCCATCACGGCCGGGAAGACCAGCAGCTTGAGCACGACGCCGGCGACGATCGCCGCCTTGGACGCGGCGGCCGCCTGGTAGTCGAGCGCCGCGCCGACCGCGAGCAGGCCGAGGGGCAGCGCCGCGGCGCCGAGGATTTCCAGCACCTGCTGGATCAGCGCCGGGATGCCGGTGCCGCTGCTGCTCAGGCCGGCGCCGATCAGGCAGGCGAGGATCAGCGGGTTGCGGACGACGCTGAGGACGATCTGGCGCAGGCCGGCCTGGCGCCCGGTGAGCGCGATCACCGAGATCACGTTGACCGTCGGGATCATGATCGCCGCGACGATCGCCGCCAGCGTCAGCCCGGCCGTGCCCCAGAGCGCCGAGGCGGCGGCGAAGCCGACATAGGTGTTGAAGCGGATCGCCCCCTGGACCAGCGAGCTCGCCCCCGGCCGGGCGAGGCCGAGCGGGCGGGCGACGAGCAGCGCCAGGCCCCAGAGCACGATCACGGCGAGGATCATCGCGCCGGCCAGCGGCAGCACCTGGAAGCCGCTCAGGTCGGCATGGCCGAGCCGGTTGACGAGCAGGGCCGGGAAGAAGACGAAATAGGTGATCCGCTCGGCCATCGCCCAGAAGCTCTCGTCGCCGAAGGCATAGCGGCGCAGCAGCCAGCCGAGCAGGATCATGATGAAGACGGGGACGAGGGCGGCGATCATCGCCAGGCGGAGCCGCCGCCGAGCCCGACCAGGCGGTCGAGGAAGCCCTGCAGGATGTAGGCCGCCGCCATCTTGTCGACCAGCACCTTGCGGCGGGCCCGGCTGGCGTCGGCGTCGAGCAGCGTGCGGGTCACCGCGACCGTCGACATGCGCTCGTCCCAGAACAGCATCGGCAGCGGGGTCAGTGGTTCCAGGTTGCGCTGGAAGGCACGGGTCGACTGGCTGCGCGGCCCCTCGCGACCGTCGAGCTCGGTCGGCAGGCCGATGACCAGGGCCAACACCTGCTCGCGCGCGGCGATCCGCAGCAGCGCGTCGGCGTCGGCGCGGAACTTGCTCCGCCTGATCGTCTCGAGCGGGCTCGCGATCGTCCGCGAGGCGTCGGAGAGGGCGAGGCCGATGGTCTTCGAGCCGTAATCGAGGCCGAGCAGGCGGCCGCGCGGGGGAAGTTCGGCGAGCAGCGCCTCAGGGTTGCCGATGAGCATGGCGGATGCTAATTTCCCGGCCCTGTCGGGGCCGCGGCCGGGGCTGAGCCGGAACGCCTGCGCGCCTGCCTGACAACAGTCATCTGAAGCACTTTCACAAGGTCGATCATGTCGTTGGATAAGGCCACTGTGGCGCGCATCGCCCGGTTGGCGCGGATCAGGGTCGAGGACGAGCAACTCGAACCGCTGCGCCGGGAACTCAATAACATCCTCGGCTGGGTCGAGCAACTTGGCGAGGTCGATACCGCGGGCGTCGAGCCGATGACCTCGGTGACGCCGATGACGCTGCGCACGCGCGTCGACGCGGTGACCGACGGTGGCTATCCGGAGAAGGTGGTCGCCAACGCGCCGGACGGGGTCGAGCATTTCTTCGCCGTGCCGAAGGTGATCGAGTAATGGCCGCGCTCACCGATCTCGGCATCGCCGGCGCGCTCGACGGGCTGGCGAAGGGCGATTTCTCGGCCCGCGAGCTGACCGAGGCTTCGCTTGGCGCGCTGGAACGTGCCCGTCCGCTCAACATCGCGATCACCGAACTGCCCGAGCAGGCGCTCGCCGTCGCCGACGCCGCCGATGCCCGCCGCAAGGCCGGCGAGGCCGGCGCCATGGACGGCGTGCCGATCGTGATGAAGGACCTGTTCTGCACCGAGGGCGTACTGACCACCGCCGCCTCGCACATCCTCGACGGCTTCCACCCGACCTACAGCGCGACCGTCGCGACGAAGCTGGCCGAGGCCGGCGCGATCACGATCGCCAAGGCCAATCTCGACGAGTTCGCCATGGGCTCGTCGAACGAGACCAGCCATTACGGCCCGGTCGCCAATCCCTGGACGCGGACCGGCGGCGATGCCCGGCTGGTGCCCGGCGGCTCGTCCGGCGGCTCGGCCGCCTCGGTCGCCGCCCGGGTCGTCGCCGGGGCCACCGGCACCGATACCGGCGGCTCGATCCGCCAGCCCGCCGCCTTCACCGGCATCGTCGGCATGAAGCCGACCTACGGACGCTGCTCGCGCTGGGGCATCGTCGCCTTCGCCTCCTCGCTCGACCAGGCCGGGCCGATGACCCGGAGCGTCCGCGACGCCGCCATCATGCTGGGGGCGATGGCCGGCTTCGACCCAAAGGATTCGACCAGTGTCGACCGGCCGGTGCCGGATTTCGCCGCGGCGATGAGCGGCGACGTGCGCGGCCTCAGGGTCGGCGTGCCGACGGAATACCGGGTCGAGGGCATGCCCGCCGATATCGAGGCGCTCTGGCAGCAGGGCATCGACTGGCTGAAGACGGCCGGCGCCGAGATCGTCGAGGTCAGCCTGCCGCACACGAAATACGCCCTGCCGGTCTATTACATCGTCGCCCCGGCCGAGGCCTCGTCGAACCTTGCCCGCTACGACGGCGTCCGCTACGGCCTCCGGGTGCCGGGCGCCGACCTGACCGAAATGTACGAGAATACCCGCGCCGCGGGCTTCGGCCACGAGGTGCAGCGCCGCATCATGATCGGCACCTACGTGCTCTCGGCCGGCTATTACGACGCCTATTACCTGCAGGCGCAGAAGGTCCGGACCCGGATCGCCGAGGATTTCCGCAAGGCCTACGAACAGGTCGACGTGCTGCTGACGCCGACCACGCCGTCGGCCGCCTTCGCCTTCGGCGAGAAGGGCGACGATCCGATCGCGATGTATCTGAACGACGTGCTGACCGTGCCGGCGAGCCTCGCCGGACTGCCGGCGATCTCGCTGCCGGCCGGGCTCGGCGCCGAGGGCACGCCGCTCGGCCTGCAGCTGATCGGCCGCCCGTTCGACGAGGAGACCGTGTTCCGCGCCGCCGGCGTGCTGGAGGAGGCCGCCGGCTTCGACCATCGCCCGGATGCCTGGTGGGAGGAGGCCTGAGCCATGAGCTATCGTCTTCAGGGCGCCACCGGCGAGTGGGAAGTGGTGATCGGCATGGAGGTGCATTCCCAGGTCGTCTCCAACGCCAAGCTGTTCTCCGGCGCCGCGACGGCGTTCGGCGCCGCGCCGAACAGCCAGGTCTCGCTGGTCGACGCGGCGATGCCCGGCATGCTGCCGGTGATCAACGCCCATTGCGTCGAGCAGGCGGTCCGCACCGGCCTCGGGCTCAGGGCCGAGATCAACAAGGTCTCGGTGTTCGACCGCAAGAACTACTTCTATCCGGACCTGCCGCAGGGCTACCAGATCTCGCAATTCACCCAGCCGATCGTCGGGAAGGGCGTCGTCACGCTCGATTTCCCGGATCGGGAGAGCGTCGATGTCGGCATCACCCGGCTGCACCTGGAACAGGACGCCGGCAAGAGCCTGCACGACCAGGATCCGACGCGGAGCCTGATCGACCTCAACCGTTCCGGCGTCGCGCTGATGGAGATCGTCTCCGAACCCGACATGCGCTCGCCCGAGGAGGCCGGCGCCTTCCTGCGCAAGCTCCGGGCGATCCTGCGCTACCTCGGGACCTGCGACGGCAACATGGAGGAAGGCTCCATGCGTGCCGACATCAACGTCTCGGTGCGCAAGCC
Source organism: Oceanibacterium hippocampi (assembly GCF_900172325.1). Taxonomy (GTDB): domain Bacteria; phylum Pseudomonadota; class Alphaproteobacteria; order Sneathiellales; family Sneathiellaceae; genus Oceanibacterium; species Oceanibacterium hippocampi. Next base: position 1,950,870 of record NZ_FWFR01000001.1, read on the forward strand.
CGGCGGCGACCTCGGCACCCGCTGCGAGATCAAGAACGTCAACTCGATCCGCTTCCTGCAGCAGGCGATCGTCTACGAGGCGGGGCGGCAGATCGAGATCATCGAGGGCGGCGACGAGGTCCGTCAGGAAACCCGGCTGTTCGATCCGAACAAGGGCGAGACGCGCTCCATGCGCTCCAAGGAAGAGGCGCACGACTACCGCTACTTCCCCGATCCGGACCTGATGCCGTTGGTCCTCGACGACGATTTCATCGAACGCATCCGGGCCGACCTGCCCGAGCTTCCCGACGAGAAGAAGGCGCGCTTCGTCGCCGACCTCGGGCTCGGGGCGGAGGATGCCGGCGTGCTGGTCGCCGAGCGCGAGATCGCCGACTATTTCGAGGCGGTGGCGGCCGGGCGCGATGCCCGGACGGCGGCCAACTGGGTCATCGGCAACCTGTTCGGCGCCCTGAACAAGTCCGGCAAGACGATCCTGCAATGCCCTGTCGCGCCGGCGCAATTGGGTGCGCTGATCGACCTGATCACGGACGGTACCCTGTCCAACCGGCTGGCCAAGGAGGTCTTCGAGGTGATGTTCGAGACCGGCCGGGACGCCGAGGCGGTGATCGACGAGAAGGGCCTCCGCCAGGTCTCCGACTCCGGCGCGATCGAGGGGCTGGTCGACGGCATCCTCGCCGCCAACCCGGACAAGGTCGCCGAGTATCGCGGCGGCAAGGACAAGCTGTTCGGCTTCTTCGTCGGCCAGGTCATGAAGGCAACCCAGGGCAAGGCCAACCCGCAGATCGTCAACGAGATCCTGAAGAAGAAGCTCTCCGAATAGGGCTGTGGCGCCGGCGGCGCGGGCTCAGGAGGAGAGCTTGAGGCCGACGATGCCGACGAGAATGAGGCCGACGAAGAAGATCCGCGCCAGGGCCATCGGCTCGGCGAAGAACATGATGCCGATGGCGAAGGTCCCGGCGGCGCCGATCCCGGTCCAGACCGCGTAGGCGGTGCCCATCGGCACGACGCGCAGCGAGAGCAGAAGCAGGGCGCCGCTCATCGTCATGCAGACGACGCCGAAGGCGACCCAGCCCCAGTGGACGCCGTTCTCGGTCCAGCCGTATTTCAGGCCGACCGGCCAGCCCCATTCGAAGATCCCCGCGATCACCAGATAAAGCCACGACATCGCATTCTCCCCGGCGCCGGGAGGCGCCTGCCGGCACAGATACAGCCTGTGCCCCGACCCGGGCAACTGTCGGATTTATTTACATATTGCTGATGTTTTTCCCGAGTGCATGAGCATAACGATATGAAAACAAATAGTATTTCCGCGCCGATGAATTGGCCCTTAATTTGCACACCTACAAGTTCGGTAAGGTGGCGCCGCCCGACGGGGCGGTGAGAGGGTTGCCGCCGGAGCGGCACGACCGGGTTCGGCGCGTTGCGCGGACCCGGCGATCGAGGGCTCCGGAACGGGGCGGGGCGAGGGGGCCGTGGCAGTCGGCACCCTGTCCCGGAACATGATCGCGCTCTGCCCGGCAGCGTATCCGCCGGGGTCACGCGATGGTCTGGCTGACCTAATCGGCCGAACCCTCAGAAGGGGGCGCGGTTCTTTCGGGGGCCGCGCCCCGCCTTGCCCGGTCCTGTCTGGCGATCCCGACGCCTTTCCGCGCCGCACCGCGGGCTTGCCGCGCGCGCCCGGCCGCTGTAGCTATCGCCCATGCATTGGTCGGATGACGGCATCCTCCTCGCCACGCGACGACATGGCGAGACCTCGTCGGTGATTCACGTCATGACCCGCGCCCACGGCCGCCATTGCGGGCTGGTCCGGGGCGGCGGCGGACGGCGGCTGGCCGGCGTCCTGCAGCCGGGGAACCAGCTTTCCGTGGACTGGACCGGGCGCTTGGAGCAGCATCTGGGCACCTTCAAGGTCGAGCTTTCGAATGCCCGCGCCGCACCGCTGCTCGACGACCGGAAGCGCCTGGCGGCGCTGTCCGCGGCTTGCGCGCTCTGCGAGGTGGCCCTGCCCGAGCGCGAGCCGCACGGGCCGCTCTACGACGCATTGCTGATCCTGCTGGAGGCGCTGGCGGACGACGACCTGACCTGGCCGATGGTTTACCTGCGCTGGGAACTCGGGCTGCTCGCCGAACTCGGTTTCGGCCTCGACCTCGATGCCTGTGCCCTGACCGGCGCGACCGAGGGCCTCGCCTATGTCTCGCCGCGCAGCGGCCGGGCAGCGACCGCCGAGGCGGCCGGCCTGCACCGGCACAAGCTGCTGGCGCTGCCCGGCTTCTTCGTCGGCGAGCGCGGCGTCGGGCCGAGCGACGACGCGGCCGACGACATCCGCGCCGGTTTCGCCCTGACCGGCCATTTCCTCGAACGCTGGCTGTTCGACGGCGGGCCGGCGAAGATGCCGGCGGCGCGGCAACGACTGGCGGCGAATTTCGCCTCTGCACCCACAAGATCTGGTGGTATATAGACCCGATGACAGACGATACAGTGATTGATTCCGGCGAAATCCGCCCCGCTTCGCTGAAGGACGCGCTCGCCGAGCGCTATCTCGCCTACGCGATGTCGACCATCATGTCGCGCTCACTGCCCGATGTGCGCGACGGCCTGAAGCCGGTGCACCGGCGCCTGCTTTACGCCATGCGGCTGCTGAAGCTTGACCCGGAAGGCGGTTTCAAGAAATGCGCCCGCGTCGTCGGCGACGTGATCGGCAAATACCATCCGCACGGCGACCAGTCGGTCTACGACGCGCTTGTCCGCCTCGCCCAGACCTTCGCGCAGCGCTATCCGCTGGTCGACGGCCAGGGAAACTTCGGCAATATCGACGGCGATAACGCGGCCGCCATGCGATATACCGAGGCCCGGCTGACCAAGATCGCCGAGCTGCTGTTGGAGGGGATCGACGAGGATACCGTCGATTTCCGGGCGACCTACGACGGCGAGGAATCGGAGCCGGTGGTCTTGCCGGCGGCCTTCCCGAACCTGCTTGCCAACGGCGCCGCCGGGATCGCCGTGGGCATGGCGACCTCGATCCCGCCGCACAACGCGATCGAGCTTTGCGACGCTCTGGCGCATCTCCTGCGCCACCCGAACGCCTCCATGGATACCCTGATGGAGAAGGTCCGGGCGCCCGACTTCCCGACCGGCGGCGTGCTGGTCGAGCCGAAGGAGCGGATCCGCGAGGCCTTCGAGACCGGCCGCGGCAGCTTCCGCGTCCGCGCCCGCTGGGAGGTCGAGCAACTGCCGCGCGGGACCTGGCAGATCGTCGTCACCGAGATCCCCTACCAGGTGCAGAAGGGCCGCCTGATCGAGCGCATCGCCGAGCTGATGCTGTCGAAGAAGCTGCCGCTGCTGGCCGATATCCGCGACGAATCGGCGGAGGACATCCGCCTGGTGCTGGAGCCGAAGAGCCGCACGGTCGAGCCGGAAGTCCTGATGCAGTCGCTGTTCCGGGCGAGCGATCTGGAAAGCCGCTTCAGCCTCAACATGAACGTGCTCGATTCCCAGGGCGTCCCGCGCGTCATGGGTCTGCGCGAGGTGCTGCTCGAGTATCTCGCGCACCGCCAGGTCGTGCTGGTCCGCCGCAGCCGCAACCGGCTCGAGAAGATCGAGCATCGGCTCGAGGTGCTGGCCGGTTACCTGGTCGTCTATCTCAACCTCGACGAGGTGATCCGCATCATCCGCGAGGAGGACCACCCGAAGGCCTCGCTGATGGAGACCTTCAGCCTGACCGATGTCCAGGCCGAGGCAATCCTCAACATGCGGCTGCGCTCGCTGCGCCGGCTGGAGGAGATGGAGCTGCGCCGCGAGTTCGACGAACTGAGCGCCGAGAAGGGCCTGCTCGAGGCGCTGCTCGCCGACGAGGACCTGCAGCGCGACCGCCTCGGCGAGGAGGTCAAGGCGCTGAAGAAGACGCTTCTCGGCATGCCCGAGCTGTCGAAGCGGCGGACCGACATCGGCGAGGCCGGCGAGATCGTCGAGGTGCCGATCCAGGCCTTCGTCGAGCGCGAGCCGATTACCGTCATCTGCTCCGAAAAGGGCTGGATCCGTGCCTTGCGCGGCCATCAGGACGGCAGCGTCGAGGAACGCTACAAGGAAGGCGACCGGGGCCGCTTCCGGATCCACGCGGAAACCACCGACAAGCTGCTGCTGTTCGGGACCAACGGCCGCTTCTACACGATCGGCTGCGACAAGCTGCCGGGCGGCCGAGGCCATGGCGAACCGGTCCGCCTGATGATCGATCTGGCCAATGACCAGGACATCGTCGGGCTCTTCGTGCACAAGCCGGATCGCAAGCTGCTGGTCGCCTCGACCGACGGCCGCGGTTTCGTCGTCGCCGAGAACCAGGTCGTGGCGCAGACCCGCAACGGCCGCCAGGTGCTGAACGTGGCGAGCGGGCAGGAGGCGCTGATCTGCACGCCGGTCGAGGGCGATTCGATCGCCGTCGTCGGCGACAACCGGAAGCTCAACTGTTTCGCGCTCGAGGAAGTGCCCGAGATGGCCCGCGGGCGCGGCGTGGTGCTGCAGCGCTACCGCGACGGCGGCCTGTCCGACGTCAGCTTCTTCAATCGCGAGGAGGGCGTCGGCTGGATCGACCCGGGCGGCCGCCAGCGCCGGGAAACCGACCTGACCGGCTGGTACACCAAGCGCGGCAATGCCGGCCGCATGGTGCCGCGCGGCTTCAACAGGAGCAACAAGTTCGCCTGACGGCGAGGCGCCGCCGGCCGTCCTGAAAGGAACCGGGCGCGATTCGGGGAGGGGACGATGCGTAGCGTGTACGAGGCGTTTCTGGACAGTGTCGGGGCCGCCCCCGGCAATGCCTTCCTGGCGGTCCCGCCAGCGCCCGGACGACGCTACCACCCGGACGGGCTCGAACTCAGTTACGGCGAGGCCCATGCCGCCGTCGAGGCGCTGAAGACGGCCTATGGCGAGGCCGGCTACGGCCCCGGGCATCGGGTCGCGGTGCTGCTGGAGAACCGCCCGGACCATTTCCTGCACAGCCTGGCGTTGAACGGTCTCGGCGTCTCGGTGGTGCCGATCAACCCGGACTACCGGGACGACGAGGCGCTCTACCTGCTGGAGCATTCCGAGGCGGCGCTGGTTGTCAGCGTGCCCGAACGGGCCGACGACATGCGCCGGGTCGCCGCCGGCCGGGCGATGCCGCTGCCGGTGGTCGAGGCCGGCGCGGCGCCGGGCATCCTGGCCGGTCTGCTGCCCGCGGCGGCGACGCCGGCCGGACGGGCGGTCCCCGATCTCGCGACCGAGGCGAGCCTGCTCTACACCTCGGGCACCACCGGGCGGCCCAAGGGCTGCATCCTGACCAACGACTATCACCTGACCGCCGGGCGCTGGTATGCCGGTCTCGGCGGCCTGCTGACGATCCGGCCGGGCGAGGACCGGATCTACAACCCGCTGCCGATCTTCCACATGAATGCCGGCGTGGTCTCCTTCGTCTGCATGCTGCTGACCCGGAACTGTCTGATCAGCCCGGACCGCTTCCACCCGGCGACCTGGTGGGACGATGTCGCGGCGACCGGGGCGACGATCATCCATTACCTGGGCGTCGTGCCGCCGATGCTGCTCAACCAGCCGCCCACTCGGGCCGAGCGCGCCCATCGCGTGCGCGTCGGACTGGGCGCCGGTGTCGAGCCGGAACTGCACGGCGCCTTCGAGGTCCGTTTCGGCTTTCCCCTCGTCGAGGTCTGGGGGATGACCGAGACGGGGCGGATCTTCGCCGACAACCACGAACCGCGCCAGATCGACACCCGCGCCTTCGGCCGCCCGCATGACGATTTCCAGGCCCGCGTGGTCGATGATTCCGGCCAAGAGGCTCCGGCGGGCGAGCCGGGCGAACTGCTGGTCCGGGCCGATGCCGACGATCCCCGGCGCGGCTTCTTCGCCGGCTATCTGAAGAACGAGGCGGCAACCGAGGAGGCCTGGCAGGGCGGCTGGTTCCATACCGGCGACATCGTCCGCCAGGGCGCCGACGGCATGCTCTATTTCGTCGACCGCAAGAAGAACATCATCCGCCGGTCCGGCGAGAATATCGCCGCCGCGGAGATCGAGGCGACCCTGCAGGCCCATGACGCGGTTCGCCAGGTCGCCGTGATCGCCGCTCCGGACGAACTCCGCGAGGAGGAGGTGATGGCCTGCATCGTGCCGATGGCGGGCGAGACGCCGGACGCGGCGCTGGCCGAGCGGCTGTTCGCCTGGTGCGTCGAGCGGCTCGCCTATTTCAAGACGCCCGGCTGGATCCTGTTCGTCGAGACGCTGCCGACGACCGGCACACAGAAGGTCCAGAAGACGCAGATCTTTCCGCCCGGCGAGGATCCGCGACAGCGCCCCGGCGCGCTCGACTACCGCGACCGGAAGCGGCGGCGCAAGCGCGCCTGAGGCACCTCGGGCGCCGCTCGCGGAAGGCGAGGGAAGGGCTGCGCCGGCCACCCAGACGGTCCCGGCACGATCCGCGGCACGGCCGCGATAATAAGATTGACTAGGAAACTTTATCGAAATAGTTTCCTAGTCAATCACGAGGATCGCCATGCCGCCCACCGCACCCGTTTCCGACCTTACCCAGCATCTCGGCTTCTGGCTGCGCATGGTCTCGAACCACGTCTCGCAGGCCTTCGCGGGCAAACTCGCGGACCAGGGGGTGACGGTCGCGGAATGGTGCCTGATGCGGGCGCTTTACGACAGGGAACCGACGGCGCCGAGCCGTCTGGCGGACGCCATGGGCATGACGCGGGGGGCGATCAGCAAACTCGCCGACCGTTTGATCGCCAAGGCGCTGATCCAGCGCGAGGCCAGCGTCGACGACGGCCGGGCGCAGACACTGGCGCTGACGCCGCGGGCTGTCGCACTGGTCCCGGAACTGGCCGCACTGGCCGACCGCAACGACGCCGAATTCTTCCAGTGCCTCACGGCGGCAGAACGGGAAACCCTGGAACGGCTGCTGAAGCGCATGGTCGAACGCAATCGCCTGACCGCGACACCGATCGATTGATCCAGGTCCCGGTCACGTCACGGAGAACAGCCATGAACGATCACCAGAAGGCTACCGCGCGCGCCTGTCTCGACGGGGCGGAGGACGATACGATGAGTTTTCCCGAGATCGTCGGCGCCCTCATCGAGGCCGGCTTCGAGGGCTACGCGATCGACTTCCGACGCGCCACCGCAACCTACTACCTGCCGGACGGGGGCAGCGTGGCGCTGCCCGCCCATGGCGTCGGGGCCGCCGTCGCGCCGGACTTCGATGCCGCCGGCATGCGGGCCGCCATCAGGGAGGCACAGCAGCAGGCCCCCGGCTACAGTTACCGGGGCTTCTGCGAAAAGGCCGTGGCGGCCGGCTGCGCCGGTTACATCGTGTCCTTCCCCGGTCGCCGGGTTCTCTATGTCGGTCGTTCGGCGGAAACCCACGTCGAGCATTTCCCCGACTAGGGATCGCTTCCGCCGCCCGGCCGGGTTCCGACCTTTTCCTGCCGTTCCTTCTTTCGAACGCCGTTCCGGCTCAGTTTCCGAGATCGGTGCCGAAGACCACTTTCGGCAGCCAGGTCGCGATCTCCGGGAACTGGGCGAGCACGATCAGGCCGATGATCTGGATGGCCACGAAGGGAATGACGCCCTTGTAGATATGCATCGTCGTCACTTCGGGCGGCGCGACGCCGCGCAGGTAGAAGAGCGCGAAGCCGAACGGCGGTGTCAGGAACGAGGTCTGCAGGTTCATCGCCATCATGATGCCGAGCCAGATCGGGTTGACATCGAGTTGCAGGATGATCGGCGCGACGATCGGGACCACGACGAAGGTGATCTCGATGAAGTCGAGGAAGAAGCCGAGCAGGAACATCACCGCCATCACCACGATGATCGCGCCGACGCGGCCGCCGGGCATGTTGGTCAGCAGTTCGTGCACCATGTCGTCGCCGCCGAGGCCGCGGAACACCAGGCTGAACATCGCGGCGCCGATCAGGATGACGAAGACCATGGCGGAGATCTCCATGGTCGAGCGCATCACCGTATGCAGGATCTGCGTCCGGTAGACCCGGATCAGGCTGACCACCACGCCGTAGAGCAGGATCGCGGCGAAGATCAGCGCCGCGCCGATGGCGACCAGGTTGGTCGACGTGGTCGCGTCGAGGTTCATCCGGAGGTCGAAGTAGCTCGCCAGCAGGAGCATCGCGACGAGCGAGAGGGCGCTGACGTAGATCGGCCCGCCATGGCTCTCGTCGAGGCGGAGCCCGGCCAGCAGCAGGGCGCCGACGGCGCCCACCGCGGCGGCTTCCGTGGGCGTCGCGTAGCCGGCGAGGATCGAGCCGAGAACGGCGATGATGAGCACGACCGGCGGCACCAGGGCGTGTACGACACGGCCGCCGAAACTGCCGCTGTCGGTCCCCTCCCCGAGGGCTTCACGCGGGATCGCCGGTGAGCTTTCCGGACGGACGTTCGCGATGATGATCTGGTAGAGCATGTACATGCCGACCAGCATCAGGCCGGGCAGCATCGCCCCGGCGAACAGGTCGCCGACCGAGACCGGTTCCGGCGACCAGTTGCCGATCGCGCGCTGGGCATCGACATAGGCGTTGGAAATCTGGTCGCCGAGAATGACCAGGACGATCGACGGCGGAATGATCTGGCCGAGCGTGCCGGAGGCGCAGATGGCGCCGCAGGCGAGCTTGGGATCGTAGCCGCGCCGGAGCATGGTCGGCAGTGACAGCAGGCCCATCGTCACCACGGTCGCGCCGACGATGCCGGTCGAGGCGGCGAGCAGCGCGCCGACCGTGAAGACCGACAGTCCGAGGCCGCCGCGCATCGGGCCGAACAGCATGCCCATGGTGTCGAGCAGTTCCTCGGCCACCTTACTTCGTTCGAGCATCACGCCCATGAAGACGAAGAGCGGCACCGCGATCAGCACCTCGTTCCACATCGCGTTGCCGAAGATGCGCTGCGGCATGGCGCTGAGGAAGGTCATGTCGAAGACGCCGAAGAAATAGGCGACGACGCCGACCGCAAGGCCGACGCCGGACAGGGTGAAGGCGACCGGGAAGCCGGCCATCAGGCAGGCGCATACCGATGCGAACAGGATGACGGCGAAAATCTCGTTTACGAGCACGGTCAGACCCTCTCGATCTCTTCGTCGGACGGCGCCTCATGGCCGGTCAGGACGAGAATGCTGTGAATGATCATCGAGATGGCCTGCGCGATCATCAGCGCGCAAAAGATCAGGATTGCCGTCTTCAGCAGGAAGACCAGCGGGATCCCGCTCGTTTCCTTGGAGCCCTCGAAATGGGCCCAGGAATTCCAGACATAGGGGAAGGAGGTCCACCAGATCGTCGCGCATACCGGGATCAGCAGGAACAGCGAGCCGAACAGGTCGACCTTCGCCTGGCTCGGCGGCTTCGCGGTCCGGTAGAAGATGTCCACCCGGACGTGGCCGTTGTGCAGCAGCGTGTAGCCGGCGCCGAGCAGGAACAGCAGCGAGTGCATGTAGACGATCGATTCCTGCATGAACAGGGAACCGATGCCGAACACGTAGCGCAGCACGACAACCGTGAACTGCACAAGGACCATGACCACGGCCAGCCACGCCACGTAGCGGCCGACCGTGCCGTTAACGGCGTCGATCGCTCGCGCGAGTTTCGCGATATTCTGCAACGGCACCTCCCAATGCCCGGAGAACTGATGCGCCTGCGGATGGACCTTGATCCGGTTTCTCTTCCGCGGGCGGGTAATGTTTCCCTGACGAAAAGCCTCTGACCTGATTTCGGGGCGGAACGAAAAACCCGCATCGGCTGTCCGATGCGGGTTTCGCTCTCTCTATTCGCGGTGATCAGCCGCCATACTTGAAGGGAAGCAGACGGGCCTGCATGTATGCCTGATCGGACAGCTTGCTCATCCGGATCGCCTGTTTGCGGAAGGCGATGAAGCTGTCGTAGATCTTCTTCTGGATGCCGCCCTCGTTGGCCACCCCCTGCATGACGTCGTTCGACGCCTCGCCGATCGCCTGCATGACGTCGTCGGGCATGCGCCGGGTCTGCACGTTGTGCTTGTTGATGAGGGTGTCGAGCGCGCCGGAATTCTTCGCGTTGAATTCCGAGTACATGTAGTTGTTCTCGGCTGCGGCGGCGTTCTCGACCAGCGCCTGATCGGCCGGCGAGAAGCTTTCCCAGACCTTCTTGCTCATGCCGAGGGCGAGGCCCGAGCCGGGCTCGTGATAGCCGGGCCAGTAGTAGTATTTCGCGACCTTGTAGAAGCCGAAGGCCAGGTCGTTCCACGGCCCGACCCATTCGGTTCCGTCGATCGCGCCGGACTGGAGCGCCGGGAAGATCTCGCCGCCCGGGAGCGCCACGACCGAGGCGCCGAGCTTGCGCAGCACTTCGCCGCCGAGGCCGGGCATGCGGAACTTCAGGCCCTTGAGATCCTCGACCGAATTGATCTCCTTGTTGAGCCAGCCGCCCCACTGCACGCCGGTATTGCCGGCCATCAGCGACTTCAGGCCGAAGTCACCCGCGAGTTCGTCCCAGAGTTCCTGACCGCCGCCGAAATTGACCCAGGCGTCGAGCTCGTTGGCGAGGAAGCCGAACGGCACCGCGGTGAAGAAGTTGAAGGCGGTCGACTTGCCCTGCCAGTAGTAATCGGCCGCGTGATACATGTCGGCTGTGCCACTCGACACCGCGTCGAAGCTCTCGAAGGGCGGTACCAGTTCGCCGGCGGCGAATACCTTGACCGTGATCCGGCCGTCAGACGACTTGGTGATGCGGTCGGCGACGCGCTGGGCACCCGTGCCGAGGCCCGGGAAATTCTTTGGCCAGGTCGTGACCATCTTGAGCTCGCGCTTGCCCTGCGCGAGCGCCGGAGCCGGCAGATTTGCCGCGGCTGTCGCCGCGACAGCCGCGCCGGCAACCGATGCGCCCTTGATGAATGAACGGCGGTCCATGTAGTGCCTCCCTGTTATGATCATTCGGCCGAAATCAAGCTCGGCTTCGTCATTTGGTCTGTTTCGGTTCATGGCCTAAGCCATTTCCACCACCAGAGTATCAAGACTGATGTGCCGAATGCAATAAACGGGTTCGTGTTCGCTGACGGCAGTGCCAACAAGGGTGACTGTTCAGCCGGCGTGATCGCCATCGAGTGGTCGCCAGCCTTCCGGTCGCAACCCTTCGAGGGGCCGGAACCGGGCCTTGTAGGACATCTTCGCGCTCTCGGCGATCCAGTAGCCGAGATACACGTAGGGCAGGTTTTCCCGCCGGGCTTCCTCGATATGCCGGAGGATGATGTAGCTGCCGGGGCTGTCGGCCTCCATGTCGGGATCGAAGAACGAGTAGACCAGCGACAGGCCGTCGCTCATGCGGTCGGTCAGGCAGACCGCATAGAGCGCTCCGCCGGGTCGGCGGTACTCGACCAGGTGGCTGTCGACCGGGGTTTCCTCGATCATCGAGCGATAGTCGGCGAAGCCCATGTTGGCCATGCCGCCGCCGGTATGGCGAGCCTCCAGGTAGCGACGGAACAGCTCGTAATGCTCGCGGCCGGCTACCGCCGGCATGACCCGCGCGACGACGCCTTCGTTGCGGCGGCGAATCCGCCGGTAGCGGCGGCCCTCGGTGAATTCAGCGACCCGGACGCGGACCGGGACACAGGCGCTGCAACCCTCGCAGGCGGGCCGGTAGGCGAGATCCTGGCTGCGCCGGAAGCCGGCCTGGCTGAGCGCGTCGTGCAGGGCGTCCGGATCGTCGCCGGTCAGCAGCGTCACGACCTTGCGTTCCATCCTGCCGTCGATGTAGGGGCAGGGCGCCGGCGGCGTGGCGAAGAAATGCCGCATCGGTATCTGGACGCGCTTCATGCCGGATCACCCCTTTCGTCCAGGGCTGCAAGGCGCCGGGCGGGACTTTCGCCGGCGCGGCGGAACACAGCAAACAGTAACGCGATTTCCGGCCCGCGCCAACGCTCATTCAGCGCCCTCGCGGGGGTCGTCAGAGGCCGTAGAGAAAGGGCGCTGTCAGGCTGAAGGCGAGCCACAGGATGACGACGAGCGGCCCGCCGATGCGCATGAAATCGGCGAAGACATAATGTCCGGGGCCGAGCACGAGAAGGTTCGTCTGGTAGCCGATCGGGGTCGCGAACGAGCAGTTGGCGGCCAGGATCACGGCATGGACGAAGGCGGTGGGCGGAACGCCGATCTCGGTGGCGATGCCGACCGCGATCGGCGTGAACAGGACGGCGGTCGCGTTGTTCGACAGCACGTTGGTGGCGACCGCCACCAGCAGGAAGAAGCCGGACAGGATGATCGCCGGCGAGGCCCCGTCGAGCGCAGCCACCATCTGGCGGGCGAGATAGCCGGCACCGCCGGTCGCCTGCAGCGCGGTGCCGAGGGCAAGCGCCGCCCAGACCAGCATGACGATGCGGCGGTCGATCGCCCGGCTCGCCTGGAAGATGTTCAGGCAGCCGCTGACCACCATCAGGATGGCGCCCCCCATGGCGGCGATGACGATCGGCACAATCCCGGTCGAGGCAGCGATCACGACACCGGCGAAGATTGCCAGCGCGCGCTGGGCAAGGGCGACCGCCGGCAGCTCGCGGGTCGACCATTCGAGCAGCAGGACATCCGGGTTGGATCGCAACCGGAACATGTCCTCGCGATGGCCGAGGATCAGCAGCACGTCGCCGGCCTCGATGCGGATCTCGTTCATCATGTTGGTGCGGATCATGCGCGAGCGCCGCTGCACGCCGAGCACCGTGCAATGGGTCTGGTAGTGGAAGCCGATCTGCTGCAGGTTGCGGCCGATCATCCGCGAGGCCGGCGCCACGACGACTTCGGCCATCATCTGGTCGCGGACAGGCGGCGACTGGTCGGTATCGTCCTGGCCGTCCTGCGAACGGCTGACGAGCAGGCTGGGCAGCAGGTCCTGGGTGTGGGTGACCGCGTCCATCAGCGCCTTCCGGGTGGCGCCGAGAATGAGCACGTCGCCGGCCTGAATCTCGATGTCGTCGTAAGGCGGCAGGATCACCCGTTCGTTGCGCTGGATGAAGCGGACAGTGATGTCCGGGAGCGCCCGGAAGGTTCCTGCGACCGCCTTTGCGCCGATCAGCGAGGATACCGTCGGCACCTCGATCTGGATGATGAACTGCTTGCCTTCGCCACCGCTGGCCATCTCGCCGGCCAGTGTCTGGCGGTCGCGCAGGAAGCGCGGCGCGATGAAGGCGATATAGAAGATACCGATCGCGGCGAGGAGGCTGCCCGGCACGATGAAGTCGAAGAAGCCGATCGGCGCGAGCCCCGCGGTGACCGCCGCGGCCGAGGCCAGCAGGTTGGTCGACGAGCCGATCAGGGTCGTCATGCCGCCCAGGATCGCGGCGAAGGAGAGCGGCATCATCACCGAGGAGGGCGGCCGGTGCAGCCGATCCGCCAGGGCCGTCATCAGCGGGATGAAGATTACCACGACCGGGGTGTTGTTCAGCACCGCGCTGAGCAGCATGACGACCAGCAGCGTCGCGAAGATCGCCAGCGTCGGGTGATGCCGGCGCAACGCCAGAACGCGCCGGACCGCGACCTCCATCGCCCCGGTCTGGACCACGCCCTGGCCGACGACGAGCAGGGCGAGCACCGCGATCAGTGCCGGATCGCCGATTCCGGCCAGGATGTCGGTGGCGTCGAGCACCGGTTCCCCGGTCGCCGGATCGAGCAGCGGCGCCAGCTCGAAGAGCAGCAGGACCGCGATCAGAACCGCCAGCGACGCGAGCTCGAGCGAGATACGCTCGCTCGCGAAGGCCACGATCGCGGCCGCGATGATGGCCAGCGTCAGCCACATATGCAGGCTGGGCTCGAGTCCGCTCATACCATTGGTCCCCTGCGGTAGCGTACTGGCGACCGCGCTCCTGCGTTCTCGGAATGCCGGGAAGCGGTGGCCGTGCCGGCCGTCCATTCCCGACCGTGTTTCTGCCCGGAATTGCGGCCCCGCACAATAACCCGCTGCTGCATCCTTGCCGAGCATGTCTTATGGTGCAAGGGTTCCTTATGCGCGAGGCGGTGGCATGGCGTCAGGCGGTCACGTTGCGTCCTACTATACCGAATCCGCGCAGGAACTGGTCGCGCGCCCGGCGCTGGACGGCGATCGCCGCGCCGACGTCGGCATCGTCGGCGGCGGCTTCACCGGGCTGAGCGCGGCGCTCGAACTGGCGAACCGCGGCTACTCGGTGATCCTGCTGGACGCGGCCGGGCTTGCCTCGGGCGCATCGGGGCGGAACGGCGGCCAGATCATCGGCGGTTTCGCGAATTCCATGACGGAGGTCGTGCGGGTGGTCGGCCTCGACGAGGCCAGGCGGCTGTTCGCGCTGAGCCGGGAGGCGGCGGCCCTGGTCCGCGAACGGGTCGCCCGCCACGCCATCGGGTGCGACCTCAAGCCGGGCTACTACCACGCCGCGGTCAAGCCGCGCCACCTGGACGAAATGAGCGAGGAACATGCGCTGCTCGAGGGCCAATTCGGCGGCACGGGGCTTCGCATGCTGGACCGCGACGGTTTCCGAGCGGTCGTCACCAGCCCCCGTTTCGTTGGCGCGATGCACGATTCAACCGCGGGCCATCTGCATCCGCTGAACTATGCGCTGGGCCTCGCCCGCGCCGCCGAGGCGGCGGGCGCGCTGCTGTTCGAGCGGAGCGCGGTGACGCGGATCGAGGCCGACGGCGGCCCGGCGAGGCTGGTCACCGCCCACGGTACGGTCACCGCCGACCACCTGGTTCTCGCCGCGAACGTCTACGCCGGCGCCCTCGACCGGCGCTTTCGCCACCGCGTGCTGCCGGCCTGGAGCCAGATCGCCGCGACCGAGCCACTGCCGGAGGCGGTCGCCCGCATGCTGATCGCCGACGATGCCTGCATCTGCGATTCCAACATCCTGCTCGACTACTGGCGACTTTCGGCCGATCGCCGCCTGCTGTACGGCGGGCGCGGGACATTGTCCGGGCGGCCGCCTTCCGATCCGGTGGGGCTGATGCGGCGGCGCATGCTGGCGACCTATCCGCAGTTGCGCGACGTCCGTATCGAGCGGGTCTGGGGCGGCGACGTCGCCATCACGGCGAACCTGCTGCCCGATATCGGCCGGCTTGGGCCGAACGTCTTCTACGCGCACGGGTTCTGCGGTCACGGCGTCGCACTGGCGGGTTTCGCCGGCAAGCTGATGGCGGAGGCGGTCGCCGGCACCGCCGAGCGTTTCGCGCTGTTCGAGAGGCTGCCGGGCGCGGAATTCCCGGTGTCCGGCGCGCCGCTTCGCGCGCTCCGCATGCTGGCGCTGGTCTTCTACAGGATCCGGGACGCGTTCTAGCGACCCGCCGACCGGGCCGGCCTCAGTGCCGGCCGCTGCCGCCGGCCTCGAGCTTCGGCTGGGCGGCGAGCGCCGGGTGATTGCGGATCACCACCGTGCCGAGCAGGAAGTCGTGCACGCACTGGCCGCGCCGGTTGAACAGGGCGACGAGGACGATCAGCCAGGCGGTCACCGAAATGCTGGCATAGAAAAGAATGGTATGCAGCAGGGCGAGCAGATAGTCGGGCCGGCGGCCGTCGAGCAGGCGGACCTCGATATTCATCACCCGCATGCCGATCGTCGCCGAATGGGGGCCGCCGACGAAGAAACTGTGATAGGCGAGCGGGATCAACGGGAAGATCAGCCAG
Organism: Oceanibacterium hippocampi; assembly: GCF_900172325.1. Taxonomy (GTDB): domain Bacteria; phylum Pseudomonadota; class Alphaproteobacteria; order Sneathiellales; family Sneathiellaceae; genus Oceanibacterium; species Oceanibacterium hippocampi. Next base: position 1,966,511 of record NZ_FWFR01000001.1, read on the forward strand.
ATCGGCGACAGGATGCCGAGGCTCAGGATGCTGAGCAGGGTGAAGGCGAAGCCGACGGCGAAGATGAGCAGGGCAATGCAGATGGCGTCGATAAGGTAGGCGAGCGCGCGCGCCGGGGCGACCCCGTCGTAGAGTTCCGGATAGACCGCCGGATCGAGCGCGTCGGCCGGATCGGCCGCGTTCCGGTCGCCGTCGCGGAACGACAGGTCCGGAAAGTCCGGAAGCTTCTGATTGCGTGTCACGGCGGCCTCCCCTGTGGGCGATTGCTCTCCCGGAAATGGGGCCGGCGGGGTACTTTTGCAATCGCGGAACAGCAATCGTGCCAGATCGCCGCGTGCCGTGCGGTGCCTTTGGCGCTACTTCGCTTGTCATAGAAAATCGTCGGGAGCCCCGCATGAGCCAGTCGACACGAAACCTCGTCGTCATCGTCCTGTCGGGCAGCCTGATCCTTTTCATCGCCTTCGGCATCCGCTCGGCGTTCGGCCTGTTCCTGCAGCCGATGTCCGCCGATCTCGGATGGGGACGCGAGGTCTTCGCGCTGGCGATGGCGATCCAGAACCTGGTCTGGGGGGCCATGCAGCCGGTCGCCGGCATGATCGCCGACCGCTTCGGCGCGGCGCGGACGCTCGCCGTCTTCACGCTGCTCTATTTCCTCGGCCTGCTGCTCATGGCGGCGACCTCGGAACCCTGGACGTTCCATCTGTCGGCCGGCCTGCTGATCGGCATCGGCCTCGCCGGATGCAGCTTCGGGGTCGTGCTCGGTGCCGTCGGCCGCGCGGTCGACGAGAAATATCGGTCGCTCGCGCTCGGCATCGGCACCGCGCTCGGCAGCGCCGGGCAGTTCGCCATGGTCCTGATCGGCCAGGAACTGCTCAGCGCCTTCGGCTGGCAGAATGCCTTCCTGATCCTGGCCGCGATCGTGCTGGTGATGCTGCCGCTGGCCTTCGGGCTTCGCTCGGCCACGCCGGTCGCCGATCATGCCGAGACCCAGTCGCTCGGCGCGGCGATCGGCGAGGCCCGCCGCCATGGCGGGTTCCTGCTGCTGACCGCAGGTTTCTTCGTTTGCGGCTTCCACCTGGCCTTCATCGCGGTCCATCTGCCGGCCTACCTGGTCGACGCGGGCCTTCCGGCGGCGACCGGCGCCTGGGCGCTCGCGCTGGTCGGCCTGGCCAATATCGTCGGCTCCTTCGCGGCCGGGATCGCCGGCGGCCGGTATTCCAAGAAATACTGCCTGAGCCTCATCTATCTCGCCCGGAGCGCGGTGATCATCGCCTATATCGCGCTGCCCATCACCACCCTGAGCACGATGCTGTTCGCGGTCGGGATGGGCCTGCTGTGGCTCTCCACGGTGCCACTCACCTCCGGGCTGGTCGCGCAGATCTTCGGGCCCCGCTACATGTCGACGCTGTTCGGTTTCGTCTTCTTCAGCCACCAGGTCGGCAGCTTCCTCGGGGTCTGGCTGGGCGGCTATTTCTACGACACCACCGGTTCCTACGACGGGGTGTGGTGGATCTCGATCGGGCTCGGGGTTGCCGCGGCGCTGCTGCACTGGCCGATCGACGATCGCAGCGTCCGCAACGTTGCCGAAGCGCCCGGCCGGGCCTGATACCGACTGCAAACCGCCACAAGACGGAACCGTCGGGGATGCGGGCGGTTATTGTCCTGTGCTATTGCGCGGCGATTCTCTAAGATCGCCTCTACTTCGGTTACCTTGCGCATGTAAGGCAAGACAATGCCGCGTCTGTATTGCGAGCCGCTTTTGTCCGGGGCTATCCTTTGCGGCCCCGCGGGCGGGGCCGTGGCGGGTCAGCCGGCCGTTACGTCCCGGGAGGACCGCCCGGACGCTGCCGGCACGGCGGCATCGGAACCGCAGTCCGGACAGCCGCTGTGAATTTCGCGAAAGTCGACCTGGTCGCACCGCCTCCGGAGCCGCCGAAACGGGCGAGCCGCATCGGCGCCCGGCTGACGGCGCTGGCGGTCGGCGCGACGGTGCTGCTGAGCCTGGCGCTGAGTGCCACCCAGATCGTGCGCGACCTGTTCGCCGAGCAGTCCCGGGGCGAGCGCGTTGCCCGGCAGATACTGGCCGCGGCCGAGCTTCCCGGTTCGCGCGCCGCGTTCGAAGGCGACAACCGGCTGGCCTCGGAAGTCGTCAACGGCTTGTCGCGATACAGCATCGTCGGCAGCGCGGCGATCTATGACGCGACGGGCCTGGCACTGGCGGAAAGCAGCCGCTCGGAGAAGGTCGGCCTGTTCCTCGAACTCCTGCAGCGGCTGTTTCACGACAACCGGCATTACGAGATCGTGCTTCATGCCCCGAACGGGCAGGAGGTTGTCGGCACCCTGACGCTCGAACTGGACGCGGTCACGATCGCGGACGGCTTCCTGCAACGGTCGGCGACGACGCTGCTGGTCGCTCTCGCGCTCAATGGTTCGCTCGCCGTCCTGTTGCTCCTCGTTTTCCGTCACTGGCTGACCCGGCCGCTGGAGTCACTGGTCAGCCGGTTCGACTCGCAGGAGCGCGGCGACCTTCTGACCGCGCCGCTCGCCATGCCGGAAGGCCATGAGGCCGATGAACTCGGCCGGCTCGTCGAGACCCTGAACCGCTACCTGCAGCGACTGCATGCGTCGGAGCGGGAACTCAGGGTCCGGGAGGAGCGCTTCCGGGGCATCTTCGAGCATGCCGAGGTCGCGATCTGGATCAACGACTTCTCCGGCTTGCATGCCAGGCTCCTGGAGTTCCGGCAACGCGGGTCGGAGGATCTCGGCGCGCTTCTCGATGCCGACCCCGCGTTGCTGTTGAATCTGCTCGAGGGGGTCGGGCTGACGCAGGTCAACAACGCGACCCGGCGGCTTTTCGGGACGGACTCGTTCGAGGACTTCGAGCGGTTGTTCCATGCGGAACTCGCCCCGCGGAACATCGCGGCCTTCCGTGCCCTGCTGCTGGCGATCTGGAACGGCGAGAACGCCTTCCGGGCGGAACTGATCTTCAGGGCGCAGTCCGGCAACGAGTTGCAGACCTTCGTGTCCATCCCGATACCGACGAACGAGGCGGGCTTCCGCAGCGTGCCGGTGATCGTCGTCGACCTGTCGGACCAGAAGAAGCTCGAGAACCAGCTTGCCCAGAACCAGCGCATGGAGGCGATCGGTCAGCTCAGCGGCGGCATCGCCCACGACTTTAACAACATTCTCGGCATCATCGTCGGCAACCTGGAAATCATCCGGGAATTGTACGGTGACGACGATTTCGCCGGCGAACGCGTCGACCTGGCGCTCAGGGCGGCCAATCGCGGCGCCGGCCTGACCCGGAAGATCCTGGCCTTCTCGCGACGGAAGGCGGCCGAGAGCCGGATCGTCTCGCCGAACGAGGCGGTCCGCGACGCGATTGACCTCCTGAGTAAGTCGCTCACCGTCTCGGTGACCATCGAGACCGCGCTGGCGGAGGATGTCTGGCTGATCGATCTCGACGTCGGCGACCTGCAGGACGCGATCCTCAATCTCGCGCTCAACGCCCGCGACGCGATGGGCGGCCGCGGCCGGCTGGTGATCTCGACCCGCAATGCGCGGATCGACGGCAACGGCGACGCTGCCGAACCGGCCGGACTGGAGCCCGGAGATTATGTCGCGGTGTCGGTCGCCGACGAGGGCGAGGGGATGTCGCCGGAGGTCCGCGCGCGGGCGCTCGAGCCGTTCTACTCGACCAAGACCGGCGGCAGCGGCAGCGGTCTCGGTCTCAGCATGGTTTACGGCTTCGTGCTGCGAAGCGGTGGCGTGATGGACATCGAATCCGAACCGGGGCGCGGCACGACCGTAGCGCTCTATTTCAGGCGGGCGAACGAGGCCCTCCTGCCGTCGCCGGCGGACGGTCCGGCCGCGCCGTCCCTGCCGCGTGGCAGCGAAACCGTTCTCGTGGTCGATGACGAGGCCGATCTGGCCGCGCTCGCGGCCTTCCATCTGGGCGAACTCGGCTATCGCGTGCTGGTCGCCGGCGACGGCCATGAGGCCCTGGCCATCCTGCGGCAGGAGCCGGATATCGACCTTCTGTTCAGCGACGTCGTCATGCCGGGCGGCATGGATGGCTTTCAGCTTGCCGAAGCGGCCCATGTCGAGCGTCCGGAGATCGCCATCCTGCTGGCCAGCGGCTATGCGAGGGAACGCGACCCGGCGGCGGGCGGCGGCAGTCCCATGATCGTCGGGCTGGCCCGGAAGCTTCTGGCGAAACCCTACGACAAGACGATGCTTTCCCGTGCCGTCCGCAGGGCCCTCGCCGATCGCGGGGGGCGGTCCGACGCCTAGTTGGCGGTCGGATCGGGAAGCTGCGCCGTCCTGAGCAGCAGGATGCTGATCCGCCGGTTGCCCGGGTTGGTCGGATCGTCGACCAGCATCGGGTCGCGGGCGGCCCGCCCGGTGACTTCCGCGAAGCGGTCGGGAGGCACGCCGGCCTCGACCAGCGCCCGTCGGCTGGCATTGGCCCGGTCGGCCGACAGCTCCCAGTTCGAATAGCCGTTGTTCTCGCGGAACGGCGTCGCGTCGGTATGGCCGCTGATCGCGATCTGGTTCGGCATGTTGGTGATCGCGCGCGCGATCTGCCCCATCAGGGCCTTCGCCCGGTCGGCGATCCGCGAACTGCCGATCTCGAACATCGATTCGCGGAACTGGTCGACGATCTGGATCCGGAGACCCTCCTTGGTGTTCTCGATCAGCAGATGCTCGGCCAGGCCGGACAGCTCCGGATCGGATTCGAGGGCCTGGCGGAGCGCCTGTTCGACCTTGTCGAACGACTTCTCCTCCTTCTCGACCGCTTCGCGGAGGAATTCGTCGTCCTCGCTGTCGAAGCCGTGCGTGCCGTCGCCGGCGCCCTCGTCGTCCTTCAGCCGGTCCGCTGTCTCTTCCGGCGGCGGGGCGATGGTGACCACGACGCTCGGTACGCCGCCGTCGGAAATCCGCGCGCCCTCGGGCGACATCGTGCGGCCGCCCAGGATGCCGCCGGCACCCGACGAGGACTTGCTGGCGGCGGCCGGCGCGAAATAGTCGGCGATCCCCATCTTCTGTTCGTCGGTCGTCACGTTGAGCAGCCAGAGCAGCAGGAAGAAGGCCATCATGGCGGTCACGAAGTCCGCATAGGCGACCTTCCACGCGCCGCCATGGGCGGCATGGCCGCCCTTCTTGATCTTCTTGACGATGATCGGCTGGTTATCCATCAGCGCGCCCCTTCAGGCATCGGCCGCCTAGACGTTCGGCGCGTTGCTGGAGGCTTCCTCGACTTCCGCGAAGGTCGGCCGCTCGTGGCTGTAGAGCGTCTTGCGCGCGAATTCGACGGCGACGGCAGGGGCATAGCCCTGCAGATAGGCCAGCATGCCGCGCTTCATGCACTCGTAATACTTGGTCTCGGCATCGGAATAGGCTTCCATGTTCTTGGCGATCGGGGCGACCAGGCCGTAAGCCATGAGAATGCCGAAGAACGTGCCGACGAGGGCGGCGCCGATCAGGCCGCCAAGGATTTCCGGCGGCTCGCTGATCGAGCCCATGGTGACGATGACGCCGAGCACGGCGGCGACGATGCCGAAAGCGGGCAGGGCCTCGCCCATGTTGCCGAACGCACCGGCGATCGAATGCGCCTCGTGGTGATGGGTCTCGATGTCGATATCCATCAGGTCTTCCATCTGGTGCGGATTCTCGGTGCCCATGGTCATCAGGCGCAGGTAGTCGCAGATGAAGTCGACCGCGTGGTGATCCTTGAGGAACGTCGGGAAATTCTGGAACAGCGGGCTGTCCTTGGGATTCTCCACATGCTGCTCGAGCGCGATCATGCCCTTGGATTTCGCCAGCTTGAAGATCGCATACTGCAGGGTGAGGAGTTCCAGGTAGCTCTTCTTGCTATGCGGCGCGCCCTTGACGATCCGGCCGATTTGCTTCAATCCGCCGATGATGACCCATTTGGGGTTTCCCTGCAGGAAGGCGCCGATCGCGGCGCCGAGGATGATCAGGAACTCGAGCGGCTGAAAAAGCACGGCGAAACTGCCGTGCGGGGCATAGCCGCCGGCGACAGATCCGAAAACGACGACGAAACCGATGATCCAGAACATGAGCGGTTTGCACGCAGTATTTTTCCGAGGGACGAACGGCGCTCATTCTCGGCAGGGAAGGGTTAATTTCCCCTTAGCAATAAGTGATAGAGCCCGGCCGGACGCGCCGGTCCGGGAAACGCCGAGATCGCGGCCGTGAGTATGCTTGCCGCCCGGGCGCCGCTGGTGCGGGCCATGATCGCGCAGCTGCTGGCGCTCTCGGTGCCGATCGCCAACCGGGATTTCGCGCCGCTCGCCGGCATCGGCCTGCCGTTCTGGCAGGTCGTTGTCCTGCAGGGCGCGGTGGCGGCGCTGCTCGGCCTCGCCTTCGGCCTGCGCTGGTGGTGGCTGCCGATCCAGCTCGCCCTGCCGGCGGCGCTGTTCGCGGCCCGCGATCTCGGGCTGCCGCCGTGGCTCTATCTCGCGGTCTTCGCCCTGCTGCTGCTTTTCTACTGGAACAGCGCGCGCGGCCAGGTGCCGCTCTACCTGACCAACCGGGCGACCCGGGTGGCGCTCGCCGGGCTGCTCGAGGGGCGCGAGCGGGGCGCCTTCGTCGACCTGGGCTGCGGTTTCGGCGGCACCGTGATCGCGCTCGCGCGGCATTTCCCGGAGGGCCGCTTCTGCGGCGTTGAATCGGCGCCGATGCCGTGGCTGGTGGCCCGTCTCCGCGCGGCCCTGTCGGGTTGCGGCAATGTCCGCATCGTCCGCGGCGATCTCTGGCGCCACGACCTGTCGGGTTACGATTGCGTCTACTGCTTCCTGTCGCCGGTTCCCATGGCGCGGCTGTTCGCCAAGGCCGAGGCCGAACTCGCCCCCGGCGCGCTGTTCGTGTCGAACAGCTTCGAGGTGCCGGACCGGGCGCCGGAACGGATCGTCGAGGTCGGCGACCGGCGGGGGACCCGGCTGCTGGTCTGGCATCCGGGCCGCGCCACGGGGTAGAGCGCGTGCGGAGGCTATGCTAAAGCTCAGCCGGGGAGAAATGGACGGAACTGGACTATGATGCCTGCCAAGTCAGTCAATGCGTCGGCGTTCCGCGAAGCGATGGGCCGGTTCGTCACCGGGGTGACCGTCGTCACCGCGATGACCGCCGAAGCCGGTCCGGTCGGTATCACGGTCAACTCGTTCAATTCGGTCTCGCTCGATCCGCCGCTGGTCCTGTTCTCGATCGACCGGCTGAGCCAGCAGTTCGGCCCGCTGATCCGGGCGCGGCGCTACGCCGTCAACGTGCTCGGCCGGGAACAGGAAGTGCTGTCGCGGATCTTCTCGCTGCCGCAGGCCGACCGCTGGAACGGCGTCGGCTACAGCGAGACCTCGGCCGGCAGCCCCTATTTCCCCGAGGCGCTCGCCTGTTTCGATTGCGAGGCCTTCGCCCAGCATGACGGCGGCGACCATGTCATCTTCATCGGCCGGGTGGTCGATGTGATCGTCGGCGATCCGGCCGAGCCGCTGGTCTACTACCGCGGCCGCTACAATCGCCTGGAATCGGCCTGAGCGCTATTCCTCGCCGCTCGCCTGCTGGTTGTCGAGCACCGAGACGATGAAGGATGCGCTCTCGATCGCCTGTATGATGTCGCGCATGTGCTGACGGTCGCGGGTCTCGATCACCAGGTCGAGATTGGCGTGCTTGGCCGAGACGTCGCTGAACAGCCGGTTGTGATAGACGTCGATGACATTGCCGCCGGCATTGGCGAGCAGGCCGGTGATCCGGGCCAGCGTGCCGGGCGTGTCGGGAATCTTGATGCGCAGCCGGACGACCCGCCCCTGGCGCACCTGTTCGCGCATCAGCACCGAGGCGAGCAGCCGTGAATCGACATTGCCGCCGGTGACCACCAGGCCGACCTTGCGGCCGGCGAAGCGGTCCGGATAGGCGAGGAGGGCGGCCAGACCGGTCGCGCCGGCCCCTTCGGAAACCGTCTTCTCGATCTCGATGAACAGCGCCATCGCGTGCTCGATGTCGCTCTCGTCGACCAGCAGGATCTCGCTGACCAGGTCGCGCACGACCGGCAGGGTCAGCTTGCCCGGATATTTCACCGCGATGCCTTCGGCGATGGTCTGGCCGGCGGCCGACGGCTTGAGCGCGTGCAGCGCCTGGTACATCGACGGATAGAGCGACGCCTCGACGCCGACGACCTCGATATCCGGCTTCAGCGCCTTCGCCGCGATCGCCGAACCGGCGATGAAGCCGCCGCCGCCGATCGGCAGGGCGAGGATGTCGATGTCCTTGTGGTCGCTGACGAATTCGAGGGCGCAGGTGCCCTGGCCGGCGATGATCTTCTCGTCGTCGTAGGGATGGATGAGGGTCAGTCCCTCCTTCTCGCCGAGACGGTCGACGAGGCCCTGGCACTCGGCCAGCGTCTCGCCCTCGAGCAGCACCCGGGCGCCGAAGGCGCGGGTCTGGCGGACCTTGGCGAAGGGGGTGAAGAAGGGCATGACGATGGTCGCCGGGATGCCCAGCCGCTCGGCATGATAGGCTACCCCCTGGGCATGGTTCCCGGCCGAAAGCGCGATCACGCCGCGGCTGCGTTGCTCGGGGGTGAGCGTCAGCATGCGGTTGAGCGCGCCGCGGTCCTTGAACGAGGCGGTGAACTGGAGATTCTCGAATTTCAGCCAGACCTCGGCCCCGGTGATCGCGCTCAGCGTCCTCGAATAGGCGCTCGGCGTGCGCACCACGGCGTCACGGATAGCGTCGGCAGCCGCCTCGATCGCCGCGAAATCGACAGTCATCGTCTTCTGGTCCTTGTTCAGTCCGGCTTCGGGGTCAGGATGAGCCGTCCGAGCGCGCCGGCCTGGTAGTCGGCGGCGCTGGTCGTCATCGCTACATACCCGACTTTCGCCCAGTCCTCCGCCCAATTCTTGTAGAGCGGCGACAGCCGGTTGCCCGACTGGCCGGTCGAATGGATGAAGATCGAACGGTCGAGATCGGCGAGATCGTAGATCGCCCGGTAGGAGGCCGAATGCACGTTCGCGAAGGGCGCCGTCCCGTTGGCGATATCGAAGCGGCCGGCGTCGACGGTGTAGGTCCCGCCCATGGTCGGCACATCGACGTCGAACAGGTCCTTCAGCACCGGCACCTTGCCGAACGGGCGATGCTCGCCATGGGCGTGGTGCGCCGTCCCCCAGTTCCAGGCCGTGCGGTCGCTGCCGTAGCGCGTTTCCAGGTCGGCGATAGCGAGGTCGAGGGCGCGCCGCAGCATGGTCGGGCAATCCTCGACCGCGTCCGTCGTCACGTCGTCGCACCAGGCGCCCTGGCCCTCGCGGTCCAGCAGCACGTTGGTAATGAAGACCGGGCGCTGGCTCCAGGCGTCGGCGAACAGGTCCGGGCCAAGGTCGTCAGAATAGACGAGGCGGGTGAACTCCCGGTACCAGGCGGAGAAGATCAGCGGCTCCACCATGTCGGCCGCCATCGTGCCGTCCCAGGCGCGCAGCTGGGCAAGCGCCAGCGCCGCCTTCTCGTCGCTTCCCTCGATCGTGGTCATCAGCGGCAGCAGGTCGCCGGCCATGGTCGACCGGACGTCCGCCTGCATGGCGCGGAAGCTCTCGACCGAATGCTTCTCGGTCTCGTCGAGCAGGGTGGCGATGCGCCGCGCCCGGTAGGGCGGCGTCCATTCGAAGGTCAGGTGATAGGGATAGTTGTCCGGGACGACCTTCTGGTTGGCGGTGTAGATGACGCCGCTTTCCGGGTTGAAGGCCTGCGGCAGGTCCTCGAACGGGATGTAGCCGTCCCAGTCGTAGCGGTCGTCCCAGCCGGGCGAGGGCATCAGCCCGCGGATGTCGTTCTCGGCCTTGCGCATCGGGATATGCGCCGGCGCGTAGTAGCCGATGTTCCCGTCGACGTCGGCATAGAGGATATTCTGCTGCGGCACCCGGAAACTGCGGAGCGCGCCGACGAAGCTGTCCCAGTCGGTTGCCGTCATCATGGCGAGGCCGCCGTCGGCGGTGGTGTCGTCGTCGTCGAGCGCGGTCCAGGCGAAGGCGAGCCCGGTGTCGGAGGGCAGGTCGGCGCGAACGCTGGCCATCGCGTCGGAAATGATCGGACCGTGGCGGCTGATCCGGACCCGGAAGGAAACCGGGGCCGAATCCTTCACCTTGATGACCTCGTCGCGGAAGGCGAAGGCGGCCGGGCCGTCAGGCGTCAAGTAGGAATCCGGATCGCCGGCCGGGTTGCGTTCGATATACAGGTCCTGGACGTCCGGCCCTGTGTTGGTGAAGCCCCAGGCGATACGGTCGTTGCGGCCGAGCACGACGGCCGGGATGCCGGGCAGGGTGGCGCCGATCGTGTCCAGGCCGGGCGCCTTCAGATGCGCGAGATACCAGAGCGCCGGCGCCGACAACCCGAGGTGTGGATCGTTGGCGAGCAACGGCTTGCCGGTAACGGTGCGCGCGCCCGAGACCGCCCAGTTGTTCGATCCGGCACCGCGTGGCAGGTGCGGCGGGGCGATCCCGGCAAGCCGGGTAAGGCCGCGCCCGGTACTGTCGTAAAGGGCCTTGAGATTGGGCAGGGAGACCGGCGCGTCGCCCGGATAGGGCGGCAGGAACTGGCCGATGGCGGTCGGCGTCAACCGCTCGGTAAGCGCGAAGCGGAGCAACTCGCTCGACCAGTTGGCGGACAGGTCCCAGGCCATCATCTTCAGCCAGACCAGCGAATCGGCCGCTGTCCAGGGCTCCGGATCGACGCCCAGGATGACGAACTCGACCGGCAGCGCGCCGGAGCGGTTTTCCAGGAAGGCGTTCACCCCGGCCGCGTAGGCGTCGAGCCGGGCGCGCGTCTCCGGCTTAAGCCGGGAATAGTTCCGTTCGGCGAAATGGTAGACGCCGAGCGTGCGCAGGAAGCGGTCGGTGCCGACCGTCGCCTCGCCGAGGATCTCGCTAAGTCGCCCGGCGCCGATGCGGCGGTTCATTTCCATCTGCCAGAGCCGGTCCTGGGCATGCACGAAGCCGAGGCCGAAGAGCGCGTCCTCGATGCTCTGCCCCTCGATATGGGGGATGCCGTTGCGGTCGCGGGTGATGGTGATCGGCGCCGACGGGCCGGCGAGCGCGATCTCGCCGTCAAGCTGCGGCAGCGAGGTCCGCAGGTAGTAATAGCCGCCGGCCGCAGCGATACCGATCAGCAGGATCAGCACGGCGAAGCCGCGCAACAGCCATCTCCCCATCGTCTTCCCGTCTCCCCCGAACCTGGCGGGCAATCCTTGCGGCGCTTTGTACGCCGTCGAGCCTGGGCTATAAGGCCGTCAAAGCCAACTCACATCAAGAAGGAAGCGCCGTCATGTCGAAATCCGTCGCCTTCATCGGTCTGGGCGTCATGGGCTATCCCATGGCCGGTCACCTGCAGAAGGCCGGTCATCGTGTCACCGTCTACAACCGGACGGCGCCGAAGGCCGGTAAATGGGTGTCGGAATATGGCGGCGCGCAGGCCGCGACGCCGGCCGGGGCGGCGAAGGGGGCCGACTTCGTGATGGCCTGCGTCGGCAACGACGACGATCTCCGGAGCGTCGTCCTCGGCGACGAGGGCGCCTTCGCCGGGATGTCGAAGGGGGCGATCTTCGTCGACCATACGACCGCGTCCGCCGATGTCGCGCGCGAACTCGGCGCGATCGCGAAAGAGGCCGGCTTCGGCTTCGTCGACGCCCCGGTGTCCGGCGGCCAGGCCGGCGCCGAGAACGGCGTGCTGACCGTCATGTGCGGCGGCGCCCAGGCCGATTTCGACGCCGCCGCGCCGATCATCGACGCCTATGCGCGGGCCTGCAAGCGGCTGGGCGAGGTCGGTTCCGGCCAGCTCACCAAGATGGTCAACCAGATCTGCATCGCCGGCCTCGTCCAGGGGCTGTCCGAGGCGATCAATTTCGGCGAGAAGGCCGGTCTCGACATGGCCGAGGTGATCTCGGTCATCTCCAAGGGCGCGGCGCAGAGCTGGCAGATGGAGAACCGCTACCGGACCATGATCGACGACGAGTTCGAGCATGGCTTCGCGGTCGACTGGATGCGCAAGGATCTCGGCATCTGCCTGGAGGAGGCGAAGCGCCTCGGCACCAGCCTGCCGGTGACCGCGCTGGTCGACCAGTTCTACGGCGAGGTGCAGGGCCTCGGCGGCAACCGCTGGGACACGTCGAGCCTGATCCGGCGGCTGCGCGTCTTCAACGGAAAGTAGCGGAACCGGGGGGCGCGGACGAGCGGCCCGGGCGAATGGCGGGGGATTGTGAATTGTCACTCGACATTCGCTGTGTTCCGCTCGATATGCATCCTTCCATTCCACCTTCACCGCGAATGCGAGACCGATGACGACAACGAAAGCAGCGGGTGCCAGCGGGCCCCGGATATATCCCAATGTCGATGCCGTCGTTACGGCGCTCAGGCCGAGCTACCCGGTCTTCTGCGTTCGCGCGGGCCGGCTGACGGCCCGTGCCCGGACCTTCATCGAAGGCTTCCCCGGCACCGTGCTCTACGCGGTGAAATGCAATCCCCATCCGTTCGTGCTCCGCACGCTCTACAAGGCGGGGATCCACAATTTCGACAGCGCCTCGCTGCCGGAAATCGCCCTCGTCTCGGAGCTGTTCGAGGAACCCGGCCTGTTCTTCCACCACCCGATCAAGAGCCGGGCGGCGATCCAGTCGGCCTATCGCGTCTACGGCGTGCGCCATTACACGATCGACCACTGGAAGGAACTCGAGAAGATCCGCGAGGAAATCCGCCGGGTCGAGGGCATCGACGAGCCGCCGATCATCCATGTCCGGGTGGCGACGCCGCCGTCCGGCGCCTCCTACGAACTGTCGCGCAAATTCGGCGCGACCCGGGAGGACGCGATCAAGCTGCTCGACAAGGTGCACGAATACGGCTTCGAGTGCGGCATCTCCTTCCATGTCGGCTCGCAATGCGTCGATCCGGAAGCCTGGCGGCGCGGCTTCGAGGTCGTCCGCGACGTGCTCGCCGGAACGCAGGCGAAGCCCCGCTGGATCAATTGCGGCGGTGGCTTCCCGGCGCATTATGGCGGCCAGGAGCCGCCGCCGCTCGACGTCTTCCTCGACATCATCAAGGAGGAATGGGCCCGGCTCGACCTCGGCCCCGACGCGCACCTGCTCTGCGAGCCCGGCCGCGGCATGGTTGCCGATTCGGTCTCGCTGCTGGTCCGCGTGATGCTCCGGAAGGGCGACCGGCTCTATCTCAATGACGGCGTCTTCGGCAGCCTGTCGGAGATCCGCGACGCCAACCTGACCCCGCCGGTCCGGCTGATCAAGCGCGACGGCTCGCCGAAGTCCGAGACGATGCAGGAATTCACCTTCTACGGCCCGACCTGCGACAGCCTCGACATGCTGCCGAGCCGCTTCATGCTGCCGGACGACGTGGAGGAGGGCGACTGGATCGACATCGGCCAGATCGGCGCCTATTCGAATGCCGTTTCCTCCGACTTCAACGGCTTCCGCGCGGAAACCTTCGTGCTGGTCGAATAGCGTCCCGGGCTCCGGGGCGGCTGGCTCTCGTCAGCCGCCCTTGAGCACCCGCGCGGCCTCGACCGCGAAATAGCTCAGCACACCGTCGCAGCCGGCGCGCTTGAAGCCGAGCAGGCTTTCCATCATCGCCCGCTCGCCGTCCAGCCAGCCGCGCTCGGCGGCGCCTGCCAGCATCGCGTATTCGCCGGATACCTGGTAGGCGAAGGTCGGCACGCCGAAGCGCTGCTTCACCCGGGTGCAGATGTCCAGGTAGGGCATGCCGGGCTTCACCATCACCATGTCGGCGCCCTCGGCGATGTCGAGCGCGACCTCGCGGAGCGCCTCGTCGCCGTTCGCCGGGTCCATCTGGTAGGTGCGCTTGTCGCCCTTGCCGAGGTTGCCGGTCGAGCCGACCGCGTCGCGGAACGGCCCGTAGAAGGCGGAGGCGTATTTCGCCGCATAGGCCATCAGCGCCACGTCGACATGGCCGGCCTGTTCCAGCGCCGTGCGGATCGCGCCGATCCGGCCGTCCATCATGTCCGACGGCGCGATGATGTCGCAGCCGGCCTCGACCTGGTTGAGCGACTGCTGCACCAGCACCTCGACCGAGGCGTCGTTGACCACATGGCCGTCACGGAGCAGCCCGTCCTGGCCGTGCGAGGTGTAGGGGTCGAGGGCGACGTCGCAGAGCACGCCGATGTCGGGCAGCGCCGCCTTCAGCGCGCGCACGCCGCGGCAGACCAGGTTGTCGGGATTGAGCGCCTCGTCGCCGTCGTCGGTCTTGAGCCGGGGATCGGTTGCCGGGAACAGCGCGATCACCGGGATGCCGAGATCGCGCGCCTCGGTCGCCCGCTCGACCAGGAGGTCGATGGTCAGCCGCTCGACGCCGGGCATCGAGGCGATCGGCTCGGCCTCGTTCGTGCCGTCCTTGATGAAGACCGGCCAGATCAGGTCGCCGGCGGTGAGCGTGTTCTCCGCGACCAGCCGGCGGGTCCAGTCATGGCGGCGGTTGCGGCGCATCCGGGTTGCCGGATAGGCCGGGGCCGGGGCGGCGCGCGCGCCGTCCTTCTTGGTCGACAGGCGGCCGATCGGGAGCTCGTTCATGGCGCTTCGTTCCAGCTTGCGGGGCTGCCGCCCCTCTCTACGTGTCGCGACTTTAAACCACCGCGGGGCGCGGCTGCAAACGACCAGGTGACGCAGCCCCCGTGGGGCCGCGTTGACAGCCGTCAGGGCAGACCGTATCACCGTAATCCGGCCCGGCCCAAGCGAGGAAGAGCATGGACTTTCGGTTGAATGAGGATCAGCGCGCCTTTCGCGACATGGCGCGGAGCTTCGCGACGGAGGAGATGGCGCCGAACGCCGCCCGCTGGGACGAGGAGAAGCTGTTCCCCGAGGACGTGCTGCGCCAGGCGGCGGCGCTCGGTTTCGCCGGGATCTATGTGGCCGAGGATGTCGGCGGCTCGGGCCTCAAGCGGCTCGACGCGGCGCTGATTTTCGAGGAGCTGGCGGCCGGCTGCACCTCGACCGCGGCCTATATCTCGATCCACAACATGGCGGCCTGGATGATCGACCGCTTCGGCACCGACGATCTCCGCAAGCGGCTGCTGCCGAAGCTCTGCTCGATGGAACATTTCGCGAGCTATTGCCTGACCGAGCCCGGCGCCGGCTCGGACGCCGCGGCGCTGACCACGCGGGCGAGGCGCGACGGCGATCATTACGTGCTGAACGGCGCCAAGGCCTTCATCTCGGGCGGCGGCCGGGCCGACGTCTATGTCGTGATGGCGCGGACCGGCGACGACGGCGCCAACGGGATCACCTGCATCGCCGTCGAGAAGGATGCCCCGGGGCTCGGCTTCGGCGCCCAGGAGCGCAAGCTCGGCTGGCATTCGCAACCGACCGCGATGGTCACCTTCGACGATTGCCGGGTGCCGGTGGCGAACCGGGTCGGCGACGAGGGCGAGGGCTTCAGGATCGCCATGATGGGGCTCGATGGCGGCCGGCTGAATATCGGCGCCTGCTCGATCGGCGCCGCCCGCGCCTGCCTCGACGCGGCCATGGCGCACACCGCCGAGCGCAGGCAGTTCGGCCGCCCGATCGGCGATTTCCAGGCGACCCAGTTCACCCTCGCCGACATGCGGACCGAGCTCGAGGCGGCCCGGCTGATGATCCGCCAGGCCGCCCAGCGGCTCGACGACGGCGATCCGGAGGCGACGCTCCACTGCGCCATGGCCAAACGCTTCGCCACCGATGCCGGCTTCACGATCTGCAACCAGGCGCTTCAGCTCCATGGCGGCTACGGCTACCTGATGGACTACCCGATCGAGCGCTACCTGCGCGATGTCCGGGTCCACCAGATCCTCGAAGGCACCAACGAGATCATGCGCGTCGTCATCGCCCGCCGGCTCGCCGCCGGCCAGGGCCGGGACTGAGCGCCGGAGAAACCGATGTCCGACGACGAACTTCTTGTCGAGGCGCGCGGCGGCCTGCGCCTCGTGACCCTCAACCGCCCGGAGGCGCTGAACGCGCTGACGCATGGCATGTGCCTCGAACTCGACCGCCTGCTCGCGGCGTGGGAGAGCGACCCGGCGGTCGGCGCGGTGCTGCTGAAGGGCGCCGGCGAGCGCGCCTTCTGCGCCGGCGGCGACATCCGCAAGCTCTATGACGAGGGTCGTCATGGCGGACGCTATCCCTACGATTTCTACCACGACGAATATCGCCTGAACGCCCGCGTCCATCATTTCCCGAAGCCCTACATCGCGGTCCTCGACGGCATCGTCATGGGTGGCGGGGTCGGGATCTCGATGCCCGGACCGCACCGGATCGTCACCGAGAACACGCTGTTCGCCATGCCGGAATGCGGGATCGGCCTGTTTCCCGATGTCGGCGGCAGCCATTTCCTGCCGCGCCTGCCGGGCAGGGTCGGTCTCTGGCTCGGCCTGACCGGCGCCCGGATCAAGGCGGCCGATTGCATCGCGGCGGGGATCGGCACCTCCCATCTGCCGGCCGCCAAGCTCGGCCACCTGGAAGACGCGCTGGCCGCGCTTTCCTACGAGCCGGGCGCCCCGGACGGGGTCGGGCCGGCGATCGAGGTGCTGTCCGAGCCGCCGGAGATGGTGCCGCTGGCGGCGATCCGGGACGAGATCGATGCCTGCTTCGACGGGCCGGACGTGGAATCCGTGCTCGCCGCCCTGAAGGCCAGCCCGAGCGACTGGGCGGCGAAGGCGGCGGCGGCGATCGAGCGCAATTCGCCGACCAGCCTGAAGGTCGCCTTCCGCCAGTACCACGAGGGCGCGAAACGCGACTTCGAGGCCTGCATGCGGATGGAATGGCGCATGGTCAACCGGATCATCGCCGGCAGGGATTTCTACGAGGGCACCCGCGCCGTCGTCATCGACAAGGACCAGAAGCCGGTCTGGCAGCCACCGGGCCTCGGCGATGTCAGCGACGCCGACGTGGACGCCTATTTCGCGCCACTCGACGGCGGCGATCTCCGCTTCGACTGGGAATGAAGGCGGTCCAGGGTAACAACGGAAGTCACGATCAAAAGCAAGCGGCGAACAGCCGGGGAGGGAACATCATGGCGAAGATCGGATTCATCGGCGTCGGCAACATGGGCGGGCCGATGGCCCGCAACCTGATCAAGGCGGGGCACGAGGTCGTCGCCTTCGATCTGTCCGAGGCGGCGCTGGCCGCGGTCGAGGCGGCCGGCGGCACCCGGGTGGCGAAGGCGGTCGATGCCGCGAAAGGGGTCGGCACGGTCGTCACCATGCTGCCCCAGGGCAAGCATGTCCGGGCCGTCTACCTGGGGGACCAGGGTATCCTCGGGGTCGCCGAGCCGGACACGCTGTTCATCGACTGCTCGACCATCGATGTCGCGACCGCCCGCGAGGTCGTCGCGGAAGCGGTGAAGCAGGGCCATGCCATGGTCGACGCCCCGGTCTCGGGCGGCGTCGGCGGAGCCGAGGCGGCGACGCTCACCTTCATGGTCGGCGGCGAGACGGCGGCCTTCGAGCGGGCCCGGCCCTACCTGGAGCGGATGGGCAAGAAGATCGTCCATGCCGGCGGCGCCGGCAACGGCCAGGTCGCCAAGATCTGCAACAACATGATCCTCGGCATCTCGATGATCGGCGTGTCGGAGGCCTTCGTGCTGGCCGAGAAGCTCGGCCTCGATGCCCAGACCTTCTTCGACATCTCGTCCGCCGCGTCCGGCCAGTGCTGGGCGATGACCTCCTATTGCCCGGTGCCCGGCCCGGTCCCGGCCTCGCCCGCCAACCGGGGCTACCAGCCCGGCTTCTCCGCCGACAACATGCTGAAGGACCTCAGGCTGTCGCAGGAGGCGGCGGCCACGGCGGCGAGCGCCACCCCGCTCGGCGAGGCGGCGGCCAGGCTCTACGAGCAGTATGTCGGCAAGGACGGCGCCGGTACCGACTTCTCCGGCATCGTCAGGATGATCCGGGGGGAGTGAGGGAGGAGGCCGCGCAACGGCTCCCGATGAGGGAGAGGGGCGGTGACGCCCCTCGGTCAGACCCCGTCGACGATGATGAACTGGGCGTCGGCGGCGTTCGCGCGCTTGGCCTTCGCGGCTGAATATTCCGGCGAGTTGTAGCAGCGCCGGGCACTGTCGAGATCCGGGAACTCGACGATCACGACGCGGCGCGTCTCGTTCTCGCCTTCCATCGTCTCCAGGTTGCCGCCACGGGCAATGAACTTGCCGCCATAGGCCGCGATCGCGCCCGGCGAGAGCTTCTTGTATTCCTCGTAGGCGGCCGGATCGGTGACGTTTACTCTGGCGATCATGTACGCGGGCATCGGCATCTCCATATCTGCCCCCTGCGGGGCGGGCTGAACGGTGCTGTTCGTTCACCCGTGAATAGCTTGGGGGAGAGACGTCATGCAATGGGAACATGTCTCAATAGAGCGTGAAGGGCGGCTCGCCATCGTCCGTTTCGACCGTGGCGACGGGCGCAATCCGCTGTCGGGCCAGTTGCTCCGCGAGCTGACCGAGGCGGCGCGGAGCTTCGAGGACGATCTCGGGACGAGCTGCGTCATCCTGAGCGGGGCCGGGCCGAACTTCTCGGTCGGCTTCGACCTCAAGGACCCGATTGCCACCGAGCGCCTGAGCGCCGGGCTCGACCGGCGGCGCCAGCTTTCCGCCTACGGCGCCCGCATGTGCCGGGCCTGGGAGGAGATCCCGGCCTTCACCATCGCCGCCATCGAGGGCTGGTGCATCGGCGGCGGCACGGCGTTGGCCGTGGCGCTCGATTTCCGTGTCGCCGCCCGCGACGCGACCTTCTACGTGCCGGAAATCAGCCGCGGCATGAACATGAGCTGGCAGTCGATCCCGCGCTTCGTCAGCCTGATCGGTCCGGCCCGTGCGAAGCAGCTCGCCATCATGGCCGAGAAGGTGCCGGCCGATGAGGCGCGGCGCTGGGGCCTTGTCGAGGAACTGGCCGAGCCCGGCGCGGCGATGGCGCTGGCGCGGACCTACGCCGCCAAAGTGACCGACAAGCCGCCGGTCCCGGTCCGCATGATCAAGCAGGGCGCGACCCAGGCCGCCAACGCGCTCGGCCACGCGGTGAGCTACATGGACGCCGACCAGTTCGCGCTCGCCCAGACCGGCGCCGACTATCGCGAGGGGGTCGCGTCGTTCCTGGAGAAACGGCCGCCGAACTATACCGGCGACTGACCGGTTGACGCGGCCGGCGTCCGGCGCGGCCGGGTCGCGATGCTCAGCCCGGCGCGCCGCCGCCCCGTTGCGCGCGCCGCCAGGTGCCCGGCCCGACCCCGAAGGCGACCTTGAAGCGGCGGCTGAAGGCAGCCGGCGAGGCATAGCCGGCGCTGCTCGCGATATCGGCCATGTCGAGCGCCGAGGTGGCGAGCAGGGCGCGGGCCCGGGCGAGCCGCCAGCCGGTCAGGTAGCCGATCGGCGGCAGCCCGACCCGTTCGGTGAAATGGGCGGCGAAGCGGGCCCGCGACATCCCGGCGACCCGGGCCAGCGACTGGATCGTCCAGGCGGTTTCCGGTGAGCGGTGGATGGCGGAGAGCGCGCGCGCGAGGCGGGCGTCGCGCAGTGCCGCGACGAACCCGGCGCCGGGCGCGTCGCCGGCCGGGGCGAGGCGCCGCACCGCCTGGATGAAGACGATCTCCAGCAGGCGGGCGAGGATGCCGCCGGTTCCCTGGCCGTCGAGGCCGGCCTCGAGCGTCAGCAGCCTGAGCGTCGCCGCCGCCCAGGGCTCGGACCCCAGGTCGCGGGCGCGGACCACGATCAGCGGCGGCAGGCCGGACAGCGCCGGATGGTCGACCGCCTCGTCGAAGCGGCAGAAGCCGCAGAGCAGCCGCGCCTGGGGCGGACCGTCGCCGTGACGCAGCAGGCCGTCGGCAAGGCAGCCGGCGCCGAGCAGGTCGCCGAGCGCGGCGGCCCCGGCGTCGGGTCCGTCGCCAAGCACCTGCGCCGCGCCATCGGGAACGATCGCCAGATCGCCTTCCGTGAGCAACTCGGGTTCGGCAGCGGCGTCATCCCCGCTGACCCGGATCCGGCAATGTCCGTTCAGCACGAGGTGGAAGCGAATGCGGCGCTGCTCGCGCGGCAGTGCAACCGCGACATCGGGCCCGAGCTCGGCCCGGAAATAGAGCTCGCCCCGCAGGCGGAGGGTCGAGAATACCTCCGACAGGATGTCCTGCTTGTCCATGTCGCTCAGTATTCGAGACGATCTGCACGAAAATCAAGACGTATGCAGGCTGCCTTTGTCGAGGTAGGCTGGCAAGCTCCCGCCGATCTCAATGAACGGGAAGGCCGACATGTCGATCGATACCGCTCTTGCACTGACAGGCTTCGCCTTCGCGATGTCCATCTCGCCGGGGCCGGCGAATTTCCTGCTGCTCGCTTCCGGCGCCAATTTCGGCTACCTGCGCTCGCTGCCGCTCCTGCTCGGCATCAGCCTCGGATTCCTGGCCATGGTCTTCCTGGTCGGCATGGGTCTGGGCGAGCTGCTCAGGCAGTTCCCGGTCGTCAATGACGTGTTGAAGCTGGCCTGCGCGGGCTTCGTGCTCTGGCTTGCCTGGAAGATCGCCAACAGCCGGACGATGGGCGGGGGCGAGGGGCAGGCGATGGCCCGGCCGCTCGGCTTCGTGCAGGCGGCACTGTTCCAGCTCGTCAACCCGAAGGCCTGGGCGGTCGCCCTGATCGTGACGGTCGGCTATACCGACCCGGACGCCTATCTGACGAGCCTGCTCCTGCTGATCCTGTTGTTCGCCGTCGTCAACCTGCCCTCGATCTCGGTCTGGGCGATTTCCGGCGTGGCGCTCCGCCGGCTGCTCGGCGAGGGGCGGCGGATCGTCGTCTTCAATATCGCGATGGCGCTGTTGCTGGTCGCCTCGATGGTCCCGGTCCTGCTCGGCGGCCACGGATAGGCTTCGACCCTCAAAACCGTGTCCAGTCGATGGGGGGCCGGTGGTCGAGCGTTCGGGCGACCGGCGGCATCGGGTACTTGAGCCCGGTCGCGCAGTTGAACAGCACCGCCTCGTCCGCCCTGTCGACCCGGCCATCGGCGAGCGCCGCGGCATAGGCCGCCGCCGTTGCCGCGCCTTCCGGGCAGAGCAGCAGGCCGTCCTCCCGGGCGATGCGGTCGCGCTCGGCGATGATCGCCTCGTCGTCGACGGCGATCGCGAAGCCGCCCGATTCACGGACCGCGCGGAGGATCATGAAATCGCCGACCGCCGCCGGCACGCGGATGCCGGCCGCGACCGTGTGCGCGTCCTGCCAGAGCGGCGCATGTTCCTCGCCGCGCTCGAACGCCCGCACGATGGGCGCGCAGCCGGATGCCTGGACGGCGACCATGCGAGGCCGCTTCGGGCCGATCCAGCCGATCGCCTCCAGCTCCGCGAAGGCCTTCCACATGCCGATCAGCCCGGTGCCGCCGCCGGTCGGATAGAAGATCACGTCAGGGACGCGCCAGCCGAGCTGTTCGGCGAGTTCCAGCCCCATCGTCTTCTTGCCCTCGATCCGGTAGGGCTCTTTCAGGGTCGAGAGGTCGAACCAGCCGGTCGCCTCCTTGCCCTCGCCGACGATCCGGCCGCAATCGTTGATCAGCCCGTCGACGCGCCAGACCGTGGCGCCCTGCAGCTCGATCTCGGAGACATTGACCTCCGGCGTGTCGGCCGGGCAGAAGACCGTCGCCCGGATCCCGGCGCGCGCCGAGTAGGCCGCCATTGCCGCGCCCGCATTGCCGTTGGTCGGCATGGCGAGATGGCCGAGCCCGAGTTCCTTCGCCATCGAGACGGCGAGCGCTAGGCCGCGCGCCTTGAAGGAACCGGTCGGCAGCCGGCCCTCGTCCTTCACCAGCACGTTCGGGGCGAAGCGGGCGGGAAGCGGGATCAGCGGCGTCTCGACCTCGCCGAGGCTGACGACATTCTCCGCCCGGCGCACGGGAAGAAACTCCCGGTAGCGCCAGAAGCCGGTCGGCCGGGCAGCGAGGGCGTCCTTCGTGAGCGCCTTGCCGAGCCCGTCGAGGTCGTAGCGTACGACGAGCGGCCGGCCGGCCTCCGACAGGCCGTGCAACCGGTCCGCCTCGTAGCGGGCGCCGGTCATCGCGCATTCGAGATGGGTGACGAAGGTCGGCGTTTCGCCGGTTTGTTCGTGATTTTTCATCGGGCGAGGATAGCGCGCCCGATTGCAGGCGGGTAGGCGGATGATCGTCCCATCGGGACGTCAGTCCAGATACTTGTCCTGGAGCGCGGCGCGGGCCTTGTCGTCGAGCCCGACATGGGTCGCGAAATAGGCGTCGATGCTGCCGAACCGGCTCTCGATGGCCTCGAAGGCGGTGGCGAGATATTCCTCGTGCGCCGAGTAGATCGCCGCGACAACGCCCGGGTCGCTGTCCGGCAGGATGCGGTGCGAGGGGTCCCAGTAGCGGTTGGTCAGCAGGTAATCCTCGAACACCGTCTCGCGCGGCACGCCGAGCGCGGTCAGCACCATCGCCGCCGCCGTCCCGGCGCGGTCCTTGCCGGCGGTGCAGTGGATGACCAGCTTCTCGCCGGCGGCCAGCCGGTCGAAGATCTGCTTGTAGGCGGGACCGTAGAGCAGCGGATAATGCCGGTAGTTCTCCATCAGGTATTGCCGCGCGAGGTCGGCATGGCTGAGCGCGCTCTCGAAGGAATCGACGAAGCCCGGACCGGGCCGGGCGTCGAGGCCGAGGGCCAGCACCCTGACCCGGTCGTGACCCTGGAAGCGGGACGGCTCCATGTCCCGCTCCTCTCCGTAGCGGAGGTCGCAGGCCGCCGTCACGCCGAGACCGCAGATCGTCTCCATGTCGGCCTCGGTGACCAGGGCCAACGTGTCGGAGCGGAAGATGGAGCGCCATTTGACGGTCCGCCCGTCAGCCGTCCGGTAGCCGCCGAGATCGCGGAAATTCGAGATCCCCTCGAGCGGGATATGACGCTCCATCACGGGCCTGTCCTCAACCACTTGTGTCGACGGGGCGCCTTCAGGCGCCGGTGAAGGCCTGCAGGCCGGTCTGGGCCCGGCCGAGGATCAGGGCATGCACGTCATGCGCGCCCTCGTAGGTGTTGACCGTTTCCAGGTTCACCATGTGACGGATGACATGGAATTCCTCGTGGATGCCGTTGCCGCCGTGCATGTCGCGGGCGAGCCGGGCGACGTCGAGCGCCTTGCCGCAGGAATTGCGCTTGATCAGGCTGATCGTCTCGGGCGAGAGCTTGCCCTCGTCCTTCATCCGCCCGGCGCGCAGGCAGGCCAGCAGGCCGATCGAGATCTCCGTCTGCATGTCGGCAAGCTTCTTCTGGATCAGCTGGTTTGCCGCCAGCGGACGGCCGAACTGCTTGCGGTCGAGGGTGTATTGCCGGGCCGCGTGCCAGCAGAACTCGGCCGCGCCGAGCGCCCCCCAGGCGATCCCGTAGCGGGCGCTGTTGAGGCAGCCGAACGGACCCTTGAGACCGGACACGTTCGGCAGCAGGTTCTCCTCGGGCACGAAGACATTGTCCATGACGATTTCGCCGGTGACCGAGGCGCGCAGCGAGATCTTGCCCTCGATCTTCGGCGCCGACAGGCCCTTCATGCCCTTCTCCAGGACGAAGCCCCGGATCACGCCGTCCTCGGTCTTGGCCCAGACCACGAAGACATCGGCGATCGGCGAATTCGAGATCCACATTTTCGAGCCGTTGACCTGGTAACCGCCGTCGACCTTCTTGGCCCGCGTCTTCATGCCGCCCGGATCGGAGCCGGCGTCGGGCTCGGTCAGGCCGAAGCAGCCGACCCATTCGCCGGTCGCGAGCTTCGGCAGGTATTTCTGGCGCTGGGCCT
Source organism: Oceanibacterium hippocampi (assembly GCF_900172325.1). GTDB lineage: Bacteria > Pseudomonadota > Alphaproteobacteria > Sneathiellales > Sneathiellaceae > Oceanibacterium > Oceanibacterium hippocampi. Next base: position 1,990,312 of record NZ_FWFR01000001.1, read on the forward strand.
CGGTGCCGTAGGCGTTGATCGGGTGCATGACCAGGCTCGACTGCACGCTCATCATCGAGCGGTAGCCGGAATCGACCCGCTCGACCTCGCGGGCGACCAACCCGTAGGTGACGTAGTTGGTGCCGGCGCAGCCATAGCCGTCGATGGTGCAGCCGAGCAGGCCGAGCTCGCCCATCTCGTTGAAGATCTCGCGATCGGTGCGCTCCTCGCGGAAGGCCGAGACGACTCGGGGCTGCAGCTTCGACTGGCAGTATTCACGCGCGGTGTCGCGTACGAGGCGCTCGTCCTCGCTCAGCTCCTGGTCTAGAAGGAACGGGTCCTCCCAGTCGAAAACGGCGCGGGGGGAGGTCTCGGTCTTGCTCAGGGGGGCGCTCATGGGGCGATCCTCGCATCAGGAAAAAAGCGGTTGTTGTCTCGGTTCGGGCCGCGTCGTCGTCGGGCGTCGGCGGCGCTGTTGCCGGGCGCGATCAGCGCGGCGGCACGACGGCTGTACTCTCGATCTCGACGCGGGCGCGGTCCTCGATCAGGGCGACCACCTGGACGACGCTCATGACCGGGAAATTGCGGCCCATGACCTCGCGCCAGACGGTTCCGATGGTGGGTATGTTGTCGACATATTCGCGCTTGTCGGTAACATACCACGTCATGCGGGCGATGTGTTCCGGTCCGGCCTCGGCCTCCGCCAGGATCGCGATCGTGTTCTCGAGCGCCTGCCGGACCTGGTCGACGATATTGTCGCTGACGAACACGCCGTCCGCGTTCCAGCCGATCTGGCCGGCGACGAAGACCGTACGCCCCTCGGCGACGATGCCGTTGGCATAACCCTTTGGCCGGGGCCAGCCCGGAGGATTGAGAATCTGCATAGGGACCGTCCCTCTTCGTACCCGTCATCAGCCGGCGTCCTTGTTAGCCGCTTCCGGTGCGCCCTGCAACATCGCGGGGCGAACGCGCGGGAGCCGGGTCGATGACCGGCGGGGCCGGCGACGACGGCTATATCGTCGAGTTCTATCGCCTGGGCGGGGCCGTCAAGGTCACGGCTTTCGACCCGGAAACGCTGACCGAGGTGTCGATCGTCGGCGATCCGAAGGCGGGCGAGGCGGCGCTCGGCCGGGCCGCCGTCGCGAAACTGGAATATGTCCTTCGCAAGGCACGCGGCAATGGTGGTACGCCGCCGCCGGCCGGACCCGGAATACTGGTATAATTCAGCGCCTTGGGGCGCCCCATTGAAATTACGCTCGATTGGTGGCCAAATAGCGACGCGCTCGCCTGACAGGGAGGGCACGGGAGGGAATGCAGCAATGCACGAGGTCAACGTGCCGCATTCCGCGAACGACCGGTTATCGACGAACAGAAGAAGCAAAAGCGCACCCCTATGGCCTATTTTCTGCAGCAGCTCATCAACGGCGTCACGCTGGGCTCGGTCTACGGACTGATCGCGATTGGTTACACGATGGTCTACGGGATCATCGGGATGATCAATTTCGCCCACGGCGAGATCTACATGATCGGCGCCTTCATCTCGCTGATCACCTTCCTGATCCTCGGCATCGTCGGCATCACTTTCGTGCCCCTGGCATTGCTGATCGTCCTGATCGTGGCGATGCTGTTCACCTCGATGTACGGCTGGACGCTGGAACGGCTCGCCTACCGGCCGCTCCGCGGGGCGCCCCGCCTGGCGCCGCTGATCTCGGCGATCGGCATGTCGATCTTCCTGCAGAACTACGTGCAGATCCTGCAGGGCGCCCGGGTCAAGCCGATGCAGCCGCTGATCCAGGGCGGGATCGAGCTGATGGAGACCGACGGCTTCATCGTCAATCTCTCCTACATGCAGATCATCATCATCCTGCTCACCTTCGTCCTGATGGTCGCCTTCTCGACGCTGATCTCCAAAACCGCGCTCGGACGCGCCCAGCGGGCCTGCGAACAGGACCGCGGCATGGCGGCGATGATCGGGGTGAACGTGGACCGGACGATCGCGCTGACCTTCGTCATGGGCGCCGCGCTGGCCGCCGTCGCCGGCCTGATGGTGACGCTCTACTGGGGCGTGATCGATTTCTTCATCGGCTTCCTCGCCGGCCTCAAGGCCTTCACCGCCGCGGTGCTCGGCGGTATCGGCTCGCTGCCGGGGGCAATGCTCGGCGGACTGGCGATCGGCCTCATCGAAGCCTTCTGGTCCGGTTATTTCACGGTCGAATACAAGGATGTCGCCACCTTCGGCATCCTGGTCATGGTGCTGATCTTCCTGCCGCACGGATTGCTCGGCAAACCCGAAATCGAGAAGGTCTGAGCGATGACCGAGCAAACCGTACCCGCGCCGAAGGGAATCGACATCCCCGCGGCGTTGAAGGAAGCTGCCCTGGCGGCATTCGTGGCCTTCGTCCTCGCCCTGCCGATGGCCGGCCTGAAGACCCAGGAGACGCTGGACGGCCTGACCATCGACGTCCGCCCCTACTACATCATCGTCCCGGTCGTGCTGGTCTTCTTCGGCCGCCTGTTCCTGGTCTACTGGCGCAGCCGGCCGCGCAAGGTGGGCGAGTCGGCGGAAACGCCGATGGACCGGCTGGCCCGGCTGATCGCGGTCAATTCCCGCTTCATCATGCCGGTGATCGTGCTTCTCGCGATCGCGCTGCCGATGATGCCGTTTGCCAACCGCTATATCGTCGACATCGGCACCACGGTGCTGATCTACGTGATGCTCGGCTGGGGCCTCAATATCGTGGTCGGGCTGGCCGGCCTGCTCGACCTGGGCTATGTCGCCTTCTACGCGGTCGGGGCCTATTCCTACGCGTTGCTGGCGACGCAGTTCGACTGGTCCTTCTGGGTCTGCCTGCCGCTCGCCGGCGTGTTCTCGGCGACCGCCGGCGTCCTGCTCGGTTTCCCGGTGCTGCGCCTGCGCGGCGACTACCTGGCGATCGTGACGCTCGGTTTCGGCGAGATCATCCGCCTGATCCTGCTCAACTGGTACCACGTCACAGGCGGCCCGGACGGGATCTCGCGGATTCCGCGGCCGAGCTTCTTCGGGCTCGATTTCGCGCGCAAGGGCGAGGGCGGGGCGGAGACGTTCCACGAATTCTTCTCGATCGCCTACAACAGCGAGCACCGGGTCTTCTTCCTCTATTACCTGATCCTGGCGCTGGCGCTGGTCACCAACATCTTCACCGAACGCATCCGCAAGCTGCCGGTCGGCCGCGCCTGGGAGGCGCTGCGCGAGGACGAGATCGCCTGCCGCTCGCTCGGCATCAACCCGACCAATACCAAGCTCACCGCGTTCGGCCTGGGCGCGATGTTCGGCGGCTTCGCCGGCTCTTTCTTCGCCACGCGCCAGGGCTTCATCAGCCCGGAGAGCTTCACCTTCATCGAATCGGCAATCATCCTCGCGATCGTCGTGCTGGGTGGCATGGGCAGCCAGATCGGCGTGGTTTTCGCCGCCCTGCTGCTGATCGTCCTGCCAGAGATGGGGCGTGAACTCGAACAGTTCCGCATGCTCGCCTTTGGCGGCGCGATGGTGATCATCATGGTATGGCGTCCGCGCGGCCTGCTCGCCTATCGATTGCCGACCATGTTCCTGCACGAGAGAGGGTCGCAAACGGCGAAGGAGGAACCGCGATGACCAGCGACGGCGTCCTCCTCCAAGTCGAGAAGATGACCATGCGCTTCGGCGGCCTGGTCGCCATCGACGATCTCTCCTTCGATGCGCGCGACAAGCAGATCACGGCGATCATCGGGCCGAACGGGGCCGGCAAGACGACTGTGTTCAACTGCCTGACCGGGTTCTACAAGCCGACCGTCGGGCGCCTCGCGCTGAGGCACCCGGGCGGGACCTTCCTGCTCGAGCAGATGGAGGGCTTCCGCATCGCCGCCCGGGCCAAGGTGGCGCGGACCTTCCAGAACATCCGGCTGTTCGAGCGCATGACGGTCCTGGAAAACCTGATCGTCGCCCAGCACAACGCGCTGATGCATGCCTCGGCCTGGTCAGTGGCCGGACTGTTCGGCCTGCCGCGCTACCGCCACGCCGAGCACGAGGCGATCGAGCGCGCCAAGTACTGGCTCGACCGGGTTCGCCTGACCGATCGCGCCGACTGGGAGGCGGGCAACCTGCCTTACGGCGCCCAGCGGCGGCTCGAGATCGCGCGCTGCATGTGCACCGGCCCGCGGCTGCTCTGCCTCGACGAGCCGGCCGCCGGCCTCAACCCGCGGGAATCGGCGGAGCTGAACGAGCTGCTGCTCGACATCCGCGAGAGCCAGGGAATCGGTCTCCTGCTGATCGAGCATGACATGAACGTCGTGATGGGGATCTCCGACCACATCATCGTGCTCGATTACGGCCGCAAGATCGCCGACGGCAACCCCGAGGCGATCCGCAATGACCCGGCCGTGATCAAGGCCTATCTCGGCGAGGACGAGGAGGATGAGTTGCCCCCCGAAGTCGCCGCCGATCTTGCCGCGGACGCGGCCCGTCCGGAAGTCTGAGGCAGGAGCGCGATCATGCTGAGTATCCAGGGCGTGCATACGTTCTACGGTCAGATCGAGGCGCTGAAAGGCGTCGATCTGGAAGTCAACCAGGGCGAGATCGTCACCCTGATCGGGGCCAACGGGGCCGGCAAGTCGACGCTCCTCATGACCATCTGCGGCAGCCCGCGGGCGTCCGCCGGGCGGGTCGTGCTGGAGGGCCAGGACATCACCCGGATGCCGACGCACGAGATCATCAGGCTCGGCGTCGCGCAATCGCCCGAGGGGCGGCGGATCTTCCCCCGCATGACGGTGATGGAAAACCTGCAGATGGGTGCGACGACCACCGATCCCTCCTATTTCGACGACGACCTGAAACGGGTCTTTGACCTGTTTCCCCGGCTGAACGAGCGCCGGAACCAGCGCGGCGGCACGCTGTCGGGGGGCGAACAGCAGATGCTCGCGATCGGCAGGGCGCTGATGAGCCGGCCCCGGCTGCTCCTGCTCGACGAACCGTCGCTCGGCCTGGCGCCGCTGATCGTGAAGCAGATCTTCACGGTCATCCGGGAGATCAACGAGAACGACGGCGTGACCGTGTTCCTGGTCGAACAGAACGCCTATCACGCGCTGCGTCTTGCCCACCGCGGCTACGTGATGGCGACCGGCAACGTGGTCATGCAGGGTTCCGGGCGGGAGCTGCTCGACAACCCGGAGATCCGCGCCGCCTATCTCGAAGGCGGCCACTAGGAGAAACGGCGATGGAAGACATTCTTGGAACATCGGTCGCCGTCTGGGTCGGCCTCACGCTCTTTCTCTTCGGCGGCGCCGCCTACATGTCCGGCCGGGCGCTTGCGGTGACCTGGCGGCCGTTCTGGCAGGCGGTGCCCTACATGCTGATGCTCGGCCTGGCGCGCCAGTTCCTGTCCTTCGCGCTGTTCCAGGGGCCGCTGCTGCACCTGGTGAGCTACGTGATCTCGACCGCGGTACTGTTCGTGATCTGCTATCTCAGCTTCACCTTCAACCGGAACGAGATGATGGCCCGGCAGTACCCCTGGCTTTACGAGCGGTCGGGACTGATCGGCCTGCGCGCCAAGAACCACGGCGAGGCCGGTTGAAGTGCCCATTGCAGCCACGCCTGTCCGTCGTTAAAGTCGTTGTATCCGAAGCGGTTATCCGCTTCGTCCAAAGTCGGGCGGAGGTCCGATGGGCCATCCGACCCGTTCTGTGACAACCTGGATGTCAGGGTCGCAGCTTAGGTAATGATCTCAGGGAGCAAGAAATGACCAACCTCAAGTACGTACTGCTTGGCGCGGCGTCCGCGTTCGCGCTGAGTGCGACGGCGGCACAGGCCGATATCGTGATCGCGACCGCCGGCCCGATGACCGGCCAGTACGCGTCGTTCGGCCAGCAGATGAAGGCCGGCGCGGAACAGGCAGTCAAGGACATCAACGCCGCCGGCGGCGTGCTCGGCGAGAAGCTGGTGCTGGAAGTCGGTGACGACGCCTGCGACCCGAAGCAGGCCGTGGCCGTTGCCAACCAGATGGTCAACAAGGGCGTGGTCTTCATGGCCGGGCATTTCTGCTCCGGCTCGTCGATCCCTGCCTCGGCGGTCTATGACGAGGAAGGTATCGTCCAGATCTCGCCGGCCTCGACCAATCCGAAGCTCACCGACGAAGGTGGCCCCGGCGTCTTCCGCACCTGCGGCCGTGACGACCAGCAGGGCATCGTCGCCGGCGACTTCATCGCCGACAGCTTCGGCGACAAGAAGGTCGCGGTGCTGCACGACAAGACCGCCTACGGCAAGGGCCTTGCCGACGAGACCAAGGCGCGGCTCGAGGCGCGCAACCATGCGCCGGCGATGTACGAAGCCTACACCGCGGGTGACAAGGACTATTCGGCGCTCGTCTCCAAGATGAAGTCCGAGGACATCGGCGTCATCTACATCGGCGGTTACCACACCGAGGCCGGTCTGATCCTGCGCCAGGCGCGTGAGCAGGGCCTCAACGCCACGCTGATCTCCGGCGACGCGCTGGTCACCCAGGAATACTGGCAGATCACCGGCGACGCCGGCGAGGGCACCCTGATGACCTTCAGCCCGGATCCGCGCAAGAACGCCGCGGCGTCCAAGGTCGTCGAGGAGTTCCGCAGCAACAAGATCGAGCCGGAGGGCTATGTCCTCTACACCTACGGCGCGATCCAGGCCTGGGCCCAGGCCGTGACGAAGGCCGGCTCTACCGACTTCGACGCGGTCGTCAAGTCGCTGCATGCCAACCAGTTCGAGACCGTGCTGGGCAACATCGGCTTCGACGAGAAGGGTGACGTGACGGCGCCGGGTTATGTCGTCTACGAATGGAAGAAGGGCAACTACGATTACTATGTGAAGTAATCACCGCCACTTCTTGACGCGATCAGGGCCCGGCGCAAGCCGGGCCCTTTTTCGTGCCCGCGATCGACGCCCGCGCGGTCAGCGGCTGCGCAAACGAAAACCGCCGGGCGCGAGGATCGCGTCCGGCGGTCGTTCTCGAACCGATGGGCCCGCGGCTATTCGCGTTTCTTGCGCGGCCGGCGGGCCGGGGCCTTCGGCTTCTTCAGGCCGAGGCCGATCTTCTTGGCAAAGTCCGAACGCTGTTTGGCATAGTTCGGCGCGACCATGGGATAGTCCGGCGGGAGGTTCCACTTGGCGCGGTATTCCTCGGGCGACAGATTGAAGTTGGAGCGCAGGTAGCGCTTCAGCATCTTCAGTTTCTTGCCGTCCTCGAGACAGATGATGTAATCGTCCGTGACCGAGCGCCGCACCGAAATCGCCGGCTTCTGCTGGACGTCGACCGGTTGAGCGCCTCCGGAATGCGCTTCCTCCAGCGAACTGTGAACGATCTTGATGACCTCGGGCAGTTCGGCACTGCCGAGTTCGTTGTTCTTGACGTAGGCGGCGACTATTTGCGCCGTCATGCGCAGCAATTCTTCGCTTGAAAGCGAATCTTCTTTGATGTCGGTCATCCCCAGCTTTCCGGAAGATTATCGTTGCTGTTTATATTGAGGTGCCCATAAAAGGCATTGTTTTATAAAGTTGTCAAATCGAAATCTGTCGTATTTGGACAAAATTACCTGAACTCAAGCAGAGTCCGGGATGATCAGGTGAGCAATCCTGTTCAATCTCGTCCTCGTCTCACCCTCGACAACGTAATCGATTGCAGTTGCATTGAAAGTTCACTTCTAAATTGACGCGATTAATTGTGCGCTAAACAAAGTTCGCACGGCTGAGGTGTGGGCTCCGGCCGCGGCGCGGCAGGAATTGTGGGGTCGTTCCGCCTTCGAACCAGATGTGGTAAGTTCGCCGCCGCTGATTCCGCGCGGTCGCCTGCGCGATGGACATTGACGAAAGCGTCACGGGCCGTCACTTTGCCGTTTTTCGGCGTTCCGGGACAAGATCCCGCCGGCTGGCCGGCGACGGGGACGACGACGGTGATCGGGGCCTGCCATGTCGTTGCGGGGCCCGCCAGCAGGGAGCAAACGGATAGCCATGTCCTCCAGCAGTCAGGCCGCGTCGTTGGACGCGGGGCGCGATTTCTTCGACAGCGTTCTCAAGCGCGACGATCCCGAGATCTATGCGGCGATGACCGGCGAGCTCGGTCGCCAGCGCGACGAGATCGAACTGATCGCGTCGGAGAATATCGTCAGCCCGGCGGTTCTGGCAGCCCAGGGCAGCGTGCTCACCAACAAGTATGCGGAAGGGTATCCGGGCCGGCGCTACTACGGCGGCTGCGAGCAGGTCGATATCGCCGAGAGGCTCGCCATCGACCGGGCCAAGGCGCTGTTCGGCTGCGATTTCGCCAACGTGCAGCCGCATTCCGGCTCACAGGCCAACCAGGGCGCCTTCATGGCGCTGGTCAGGCCGGGCGACACGGTCATGGGCCTTTCCCTGGCGGCCGGCGGGCATCTGACCCACGGCGCCGCCCCGAACCAGTCGGGGAAATGGTTCGACGCGGTCCAGTACGGCGTCCGGCGCGAGGATTCGCTGGTCGATTTCGACGCGCTTTCCGACCTCGCCGAACAGCATCGTCCGAAACTGATCATCGCCGGCGGCTCGGCCTATCCGCGGATTTTCGATTTCGCCCGCTTCCGCGAGATCGCCGACAATGTCGGTGCCTACCTGATGGTCGACATGGCGCATTTCGCCGGCCTCGTCGCCGGTGGCGTGCACCCGAGCCCGTTCCCGCATGCCCACATCGTCACCACGACGACCCACAAGACGCTGCGCGGCCCGCGCGGCGGCATGATCCTCACCAATGACGAGGCGATCGCCAAGAAGGTCAATTCGGCGATCTTCCCGGGCCTGCAGGGCGGTCCGCTGATGCATGTCGTTGCCGCCAAGGCGGTCGCCTTCGGCGAGGCGCTGCAGCCGTCCTTCCGGGCCTATGCCCAGTCGGTGAAGGACAACGCGGAACTGCTCGCCTCTGTCCTGCTCGACGCCGGGCTCGATATCGTCTCGGGCGGAACCGATACCCATGTCGTGCTTGTCGACCTGCGCCCCAAGGGCCTGACCGGCAAGCTCGCCGAGGAAACCCTCGGCCGGGCCAACATCACCTGCAACAAGAACGGCGTGCCGTTCGATCCGGAGAAGCCGACGATCACGTCCGGCATCCGCCTCGGCAGCCCGGCTGCGACCACGCGCGGCTTCGGCAAGGCCGAGTTCGCCCAGGTCGGCAACCTGATCGCCGAGGTGCTGGACGGTGCGTCCCGCCATGGCGAGGAAAACGGGGCCGCGGAAGCCTCGGTGCGTGAAAAGGTCAAGGCGCTCTGCCAGCGCTTTCCGATCTATCCCGAGCTGTAGGCGGCAGCGGAAGCGAGGCAGGGGGGACCGTTCCATGCGTTGTCCATTTTGCGGAAACGACGACACCCAGGTGAAGGATTCCAGGCCGACGGAGGACAATACCGCGATCCGCCGGCGCCGATCCTGTCTTGCCTGCGGGGCCCGCTTCACCACCTTCGAGCGGGTCCAGCTGCGCGAACTGACGGTGGTCAAGCGCAACAACCAGCGGGTGCCCTTCGACCGCGACAAGGTCGCGCGATCGGTCATGATCGCGACCCGCAAGCGTCCGGTCGATCCCGAGCGGGTCGAGCGCATGATCAACGGCATCGTGCGTCAGCTGGAGAGTTCCGGCGAAAGCGAGATCTCGTCGAAGAATGTCGGCGAGCTGATCATGGAAGGTCTCGCCAATCTCGATCCGGTGGCCTACGTGCGCTTTGCCTCGGTCTACAGGAACTTCCGCGAAGCCAAGGACTTCGAGACGTTCGTGGGCGGGCTGAGTGGCGACCCCGAGCAGAAGTAGCGCCCGCGACCCTGCCTTCATGGACCTGGCCCTGGGGCTTGCCGCGCGCGGCCTCGGGCAGGTCTGGCCCAATCCGGCGGTCGGCTGCGTGCTGGTCCGGGACGGTCGCGTCGTCGGCCGCGGCTGGACCCAGCCGGGTGGCCGCCCCCATGCCGAGACCGAGGCGCTTGCCCGCGCCGGCGATGCCGCGCGGGGCGCCACCGCCTATGTGACGCTCGAACCCTGCGCCCATCACGGCCGCACCGGGCCCTGCGCCGAGGCGCTAGCCCGGGCCGGGGTCGCCCGTGTCGTCCATGCCCTCCGCGACCCGGACCCCCGGGTCGACGGCGGCGGGGCGGCGCTGCTGCGGGCCGCCGGAATCGCGGTCGAGGAGGGCGTGGGAGAGGCCGCCGCGCGGCGCCTCAATGCCGGGTTCCTGAGCCGCCTCGGCCGGGGCCGCCCGCTCATCACGCTCAAGCTTGCGACCAGCCTCGACGGACGGATCGCCGCGGCCGGCGGCGAGAGCCGCTGGATCACCGGCCCGGCGGCACGGGCCCACGGCCACGCACTCCGCGCCAGCCACGACGCGATCCTGGTCGGCGCCGGAACGGCCCGGGCCGACGATCCGTCGCTCGACTGCCGGCTGCCCGGCATGGCGGCGCGTTCGCCGCTCCGGATTGTCATCGCCGGCGCCGGCCCGCTCGACGGCGCGGCGAAACTTCGTGCCACGGCGGCCGAGCGTCCGACCTGGCTGATCGTTGCCGCGGGGGCCGAGGGCCGTTTCGCCGACTGGGCCGGCGCGGGGGCGGACCTGCTGCCGGTCGCCGCCGGCGCCGACGGCCGGCCCGATGCCGGCGCGGCGCTCGCCGCGCTCGGCCTGCGCGGCCTGACACGCCTGCTCGTCGAGGGTGGGGCCGGCCTTGCCGCGTCTCTGCTCCGGGCCGGGCTGGTCGATCGCCTGGCCTGCTACCGGGCGCCGATGCTGATCGGCGGGGACGGGCTCGCGGCAAGCGAAGCGCTCGGAATCGGCCGTCCCGGCGAGGCGCCGCGCTGGCGCCGGACCGGGCTTCGCGCGCTGGGCGACGATCTACTGGAAACTTTCGACGCAGCGGATTAAGTAGGGCCCCATGTTTACTGGCATCATTACCGATGTCGGGCGGGTGCGGGGGATCGAACGGAACGGCGACAGCCGGGTCACGATCGGCACCGCGTTCGACACCGACAGCATCGAACTCGGCGCCTCCATCGCCTGTTCCGGCGTCTGCCTGACCGTGGTCGGCAAGGGCGAGGACTGGTTCGCCGTGGACGTCTCGTCGGAAACCCTGCGCTGCACCGCGCTCGGCGCCTGGTCGGAGGGCAGCCCGGTCAACCTGGAACGGGCGCTGAAGGTCGGCGACGAGCTGGGCGGCCATGTCGTCACCGGCCATGTGGACGGCCTGGCGACGCTGGTCTCGCGCGAGCCGGAAGGCGGGTCGATCCGCCTGACCTTCGAGGCGCCGGCCGAACTCGCCCGTTATATCGCGCGGAAGGGCTCGGTCTGCCTCGACGGCGTGTCGCTGACCGTCAACGACGTCGACGGCGCCCGCTTCGGCATCAACATCATTCCCCATACCCAGTCGCGGACCACCTTCGGCGAGATCGCCGTCGGCGATACGGCGAACCTGGAAATCGACATCCTGGCGCGCTATGTCGCCCGGCTCGGCGAGGCGAACGGCGCATGACGGCATACAGAGAGTTCCTGTCGCCTCCCGAGGAGATCATCGAGGATGCGCGGAACGGCCGGATGATCGTCCTCGTCGACGCGGAGGACCGCGAGAACGAGGGCGACCTCGTGATCCCGGCGCAGATGGCGACGCCGGAAGCGATCAATTTCATGGCCAAGTACGGGCGCGGCCTGGTCTGCCTGGCGATGACGCGGGAACGGGTCGAGCAACTCGGCCTGCCGCTGATGGCGAAGGACAACATGTCCCGCCACCAGACCGCCTTCACGATCTCGATCGAGGCCCGCGAGGGCGTGACCACCGGGATCTCGGCGGCCGACCGGGCGCGCACCATCGCCGTCGCGATCGACGGCTCGCAGGGCGCCGAGGCGATCGCCACCCCCGGACATGTCTTTCCGCTGATGGCCCGTGACGGCGGCGTGCTGCGGCGGGCCGGCCATACCGAGGCGGCGGTCGACATCGCCCGCCTCGCCGGGCTGATCCCGGCCGGCGTGATCTGCGAGATCATGAACGACGACGGCACCATGGCGCGGCTGCCGGACCTGGTGCAGTTCGCCCAGTTCCACAATCTGAAGGTCGGTACCATCGCCGACCTGATCGCCTACCGGCGGCGCCACGACAGCCTGATCAAGCGCGAGCTGGAAAGCGACTTCCACAGCCACTACGGTGGCGACTGGAAGATGATCGTCTATACCAACATGCCGGAATATGCCGAGCATGTGGCGCTGGTGAAGGGCGACATCTCGGGCCCGGAACCGGTAATGGTCCGCATGCACGCGCTGAACGTCCTGACCGACGTGCTCGGCGACCGCGGCGCGGCGGAGGGCCAGCTCGCCAGGGCGATGGCGACGATCGGCCGGGCCGGGCGCGGGGTCGTCGTGCTGATCCGCGAGCCACGCGCGACCGCGCTTTCGGACCGGGTGCGGATGAAGATCGGCGAACCGCCGAAGGTCCCGGCCGAGCTTCGCGACTATGGCATCGGGGCGCAGATACTGATCGACCTCGGGGTCAGCCGGATGGTGCTGCTCTCGAACACGGCGCGAACCATCGTCGGTCTCGACGGCTACGGCCTCTCGATCGTCGCGCAGCGCCCCATCGAAGAAAACGGGAAGTGAAGTCATGGCCGATGCGCCGCATATCCTCATCGTCGAGGCTCGCTACTACGACGATATCTCGGACGCCCTGCTTGCCGGCGCGCAGCAGGCGCTGGCCGAGGCGGGTGCCACCACCGAGGTGATCACGGTGCCCGGCGCGCTGGAGATCCCTGCCGTCGTCCGCTTCGCGATCCGCGCCATGGACCTGGTCGGCGGGCGCCGTCGCTACGACGGTTACGTCGCGCTCGGCTGCGTGATCCGGGGCGAGACCTCTCATTACGACATCGTCGCCGGTGAAAGCGCGCGCGGCCTGCAGGAGCTTGCCCTGAATTTCTCGATCGCCATCGGCAACGGCATCATCACCGTGGAGAACAGCGACCAGGCCTGGGCCCGCGCCGCCGTCGACCGCGGCAACAAGGGCGGCTTCGCGGCCAACGCGACGCTCGCGATGCTGGACGTGAAACGCCGTCTCGGCCTGTTCCCGCGATGAGCGACGACAGCGCAGCCCTGACCCGAGACCGCCGCCGGATCGCCCGCCTGAATGCCGTCCAGGCGCTCTACCAGATCGAGATCGCCGAGCTCGATGCCGAGGCGGTGATCGCGGAGTTCATCGCCCATCGGCTCGGCTACCAGGGCGAGGACCGCGATGTCGAGGACGGCCCGAACGACGGCGAGCCGGACTGGTTCCGGGACGTGGTGAACAGCGTGACCGAGCGCCTGGCCGAACTCGACGGGCTGATCGACGGCGCGCTCGACAAGGGTCGCAACGTCGGCCGCCTGGAGCCGATCATGCGGGCGCTGCTGCGAGCCGCGATCTACGAGCTGGTGGCCCGCATCGACGTGCCGGCGCGGGTGGTCGTGAACGAGTATGTCGACGTTGCGCACGCCTTTTTCAGCGGCAACGAACCGGCCTTCGCGAACGGCGTCATCGATCGTATCGCGCATCAGGTACGGGTTCAGGAATTCGGTAAGAAACATCACTGAAGAGACTGGAAAGATAACCGAATTCGGACTTATAGAGCGCTATTTCGCGCCCCTGTCCGAGGCCGCGCCCGGGGCCATGATGCTGCGCGACGACGCCGCGCTCATCCCCGGCCGGGCCGGTGTCGACACGGTCTGCACGGCCGACATGCTGGTCGCCGGCGTGCATTTCCTGGCCGACGACCCGCCCGCCGACATCGCCCGCAAGATGCTTCGCGTCAACCTGTCCGACCTTGCCGCGATGGGCGCCGAGCCGCATGGATACCTGCTCTCCATCGCCTTTCCGGCGGCCCCGGAGGCGGCCTGGATGGAGGCCTTCAGCGCCGCCCTTGCCGAGGACCAGGCGCGCTTCCGCGTGACCCTGCTGGGCGGCGACACCGTCTCGACTTCCGGCCCCCTGACGCTCAACGTCACGGCGCTCGGCCATGTCCCGCACGGCCAGGCCCTCACCCGTGGCGGCGCCCGCCCGGGTGACCGGGTCGCGGTTTCCGGAACCGTCGGCGATGCCGGGCTGGCCCTGCTGCATCTGCTCGGGCGGGTCGAACCCTTCGCCGCGGAGGTGGCGGAGCCGCTTATGGCCCGCCTGCGCCGGCCGGAGCCGCGGCTGGCCCTCGGGCGGCGGCTCCGTGGCGTGGCGAGCGCCTGCCTTGACCTGTCGGACGGCCTGTTCGCCGATCTCGGCCATATCGCCGAGGTATCGGGCGTCGCGATCGTTCTCGACGCCTCTTCCGTGCCGTTTTCGCCGGCGGCCCGGCGCGTGCTGGCCGACCGCCCCGAGCTGCTCGGCGCGGCGATCTCGGGCGGCGACGACTACGAGCTGGCCTTTACCATACCGGCCGGGACCGAGGCGGCGCTGGCCGGGATCGCCGCGGAATGCGGGGTCGAACTGACCGCGATCGGCGTGGTCGAAAGCGGGCAGGGGGTCCGGGTCCGCGGCGCGGACGGCCAGGATATGGCTTTGGGATCAGGCGGTTGGCGCCATTTCTGATGGATTCGCATGTGAGGCATGCGTTTCTGTGAATTGTTTGTGACGCGTCAATCCCGTAGCGTTAAGTTCTTCATTTGGTTCGTCCGCTTTCACGGAGATCTGCATGCTTGCAATGCAGTATTCATTGCGTCTCCCGCGCGACCACGACATCGATTGGGTAAATCAGCGAGTCGAAAGACGCACCCGCCTTTTTCAAGGCTTCGAGGGTCTGTTACACAAGTCCTACCTGTATTCTCCAGAAGAAAGCGTTTACGCGCCGCTCTATATTTGGAGCAATACCGAAGCGGCCCGGCGGTTTTTGTTCAACGGCCTTTTCGACAGCGCGGTCGAAAGCTTCGGCCGCCCCCGTGTCCGTACCTGGAGTGTCCTCAATTTCGGCTACGGCAACCGCGACAACACGGTCGGTTATGCCTTTTGCGCCTTCGACAAGGTGACGAGCGACGATCAGCTCGCCGAGGTCGAGGGCCGCGAGCTGGCCCGCCACAGCGACCGCCTGCAGCGCCCCGGTCTCTACGCCCACTGGGTCGGCATCGATACCGACCGCTGGGAAGTGGCCCGCTTCAGCCTCTGGCGCGACAAGGAATCGGCGGTTCCGCCGGACGCCGATTGCGTCTACGGATACAAGGTCCTGCACGTGGACGAACCGCATTCGCTGAGCGCCTGAACGGCATGCCGGATGCGTGCCTTAATCACCCCTTAACCATCGCCGCTGCATCGTTCGACCGTGTTTCGAACGACGAGGAACGTGGTGCCGGCCAACAGGATCATCATAGCCGCGGTTGCCGCCATCGTGATGTCGGCGGATGGCCGGGCGATGGAACCCGTCCCGTCAGGGCATGCGCCGATGCCGCCGGACCCGATCCTGCTCGCCTCCTCGCCGGCGGCGAAGCCGGCCGAGCCGCCGGGCGTCGACGAACCGGCCTTCGTCCGCCTGCAGCCGTTCAGCGTCGCGATCTGGAAGCACAAGCGGGTCACCCACCAGGTCTTCCTGACGCTGACGATCGATGTCGCCGACGAGGACGCGGTCGAACATGTCCGGGCGATGCGTCCCCGCCTCCGCGATGCCTTCATCCGCGAACTGAACATGGGCTCGATCATGCGGGCCGAGGGCGACGGGCTGGACTACGACGGGCTCGGCAATCGGCTGACCGCGGTCGCCAAGCGGCTCCTGGGCGACGCGGTCGTCAACCGGGTCCTGATCGCGGACGCGCTCTCGACCGCAAGCTGAGCGGCAGCGCCGCGGCGAGCCGCCTGTTCAGGGCGGTCACGGCGTGAGCCGCTACGCCGGCTTCGCGCGCAACATCGCGTTGCTCGCCTCGGGCCAGGGGCTCGGGAACAGCATGATGTCGATCCTGATCGCGGTCAGCGGCCTGGTCGGCTACGCGCTTGCCGACGACAAGGGGCTTGCGACCCTGCCGGTCAGCCTGACCGTCGCCGGGACCGCGCTTGCGACCGTTCCCGCCTCCTTCCTGATGGCCCGCATCGGCCGCCGCTTCGGCTTCATGTTCGGCGCCACGCTCGGCATGTGCGGTGCCCTGGTCGCGGCCTGGGGCATCCATACGGGATCGTTCTGGGTTTATTGCGCGGGCTGCCTCTGCCTTGGCACCAACGCCGCCTTCAACCAGTATTTCCGCTTTGCCGCGGCCGAGTGCGCCGAGCCCGACCGGCGTCCGCGGGCGATCTCGCTGGTCATGGCGGGCGGTATCGTCGCCGGTTTCGCCGGGCCGGAAATCGCCAAGCATACCCGCGACCTGATGGTGCCTTTCGTCTTCCAGGGCACGCTGATCGCGGTCTTCGGCCTGTGCGCCGTGAATTTCCTGCTCGCCGCCTTCCTGAAGCTCCCGGAGCGGACGGCGGAGGAGGCGGGCGGGCCGCAACGGCCGCTGGCCACGATCATGCGCCAGCCGGTCTTCCTGGCCGCCGTCGCGTCCGGGATGATGGGCTATGGCGCGATGAGCCTGCTGATGACGGCGACGCCGCTCGCCATGGTCGCCTGCGGCCATGTCTTCGACGACGCGGCGACGGTGATCCAGTGGCATGTGGTGGCGATGTTCGGGCCGAGCTTCTTCACCGGCAGCCTGATCGTCCGTTTCGGGGTTTTGCGGATCATCGGGACCGGGATCGCGCTCGGCCTGGTCTGCGTCGCGGTTGCCCTCTCGGGTCTCTCGGTCGCGCATTTCTGGTTCACCCTGGTGCTGCTCGGGCTCGCCTGGAACTTCATGTTCATCGGCGGTACCGCGCTGCTCACCGAGAGCTACACTCCGGCCGAGCGGGCCAAGGTGCAGGCGACCAACGAATTCATCGTGTTCGGCACGGTCGCGACCGCCTCGCTCTCGTCGGGGCAGCTGCTCGACCAGTTCGGCTGGACGGCGGTCGGCACGGCGGCCTTGCCGCTCTATGCGATCGCGGCCATGGCGGTTCTCTGGCTGAGCCTCTCCGGTCGCCATCGGCCGCAGCGCGCGTGAGCCGGAAGCCCGGTGTTTCCGGGGCTTTGGCCTTGCGCGGGCTGGGCAACTCTGGCATAAACCGGCCGGCTTCCGGTCGCATCGCCAGAGTGGGGAAGGTGCGTGTTCCGCCGGTCGTCGTTGCTGTTGTCGCGAATAATCGACGCCGGGGGCATTTCACCGGCTATCCATAAATATCAGAGGGGTCGAAAACAATGTCCGAAGCGTTGTGGTTCCCAATTGTGTGTGGCGTGCTGGCGCTACTCTACGGAGCATATGCCAGCCGTGCCGTGCTGTCCGCCTCGGCCGGCACGAAACGCATGCAAGAAATCGCAGCCGCGATCCAGGAAGGTGCCTCGGCGTATCTCAATCGCCAGTATCTGACGATCGGTCTCGTCGGCATCGTGATCTTCCTGGTGATCAGCTTCGGCCTGTTCGACATCATGGTCGGCCTCGGCTTCGCGATCGGCGCGATCCTGTCGGGCGCCGCCGGCTATATCGGCATGAACGTCTCGGTGCGGGCCAACGTACGCACGGCCGCGGCGGCCCAGAAGGGCCTGAAAGAGGGTCTCGACATCGCCTTCAAGGCGGGCGCCATCACCGGTCTCCTGGTGGTCGGCCTGGCGCTGCTCGCGGTCGCCGGCTACTACGCCGTCCTGGTTTCGATCGGCGCTGAAGGCCGCGCCATGGTCGACCCGCTGGTTGCCCTCGGCTTCGGCGCCTCGCTGATCTCGATCTTCGCCCGTCTCGGCGGCGGCATCTTCACCAAGGGCGCCGACGTCGGCGCCGACCTCGTCGGCAAGGTCGAAGCCGGCATCCCTGAGGACGACCCCCGCAACCCGGCCGTGATCGCCGACAACGTCGGCGACAACGTCGGCGACTGTGCCGGCATGGCCGCCGACCTGTTCGAGACCTATGCCGTGACCACGGTCGCGACGATGGTGCTTGCCTCGATCTACTTCGTCGGCAACGGCGCCCTGCTGATCTATCCGCTGCTGATCGGCGGCGCCTGCATCATCACCTCGATCATCGGCACCTTCTTCGTGCGCCTCGGCGCCAGCCAGAATATCATGGGCGCCCTCTACAAGGGCTTCATCGTGACCGCCGTGCTTTCGGCGCTGGCGCTTCTGCCGATCACCGCCTGGGCCGTCGGCCTCGACAGCGAATTCACGATCGGCGTCAAGTCCTTCACCGGCTGGAGCCTGTTCTGGTGCGGCGTCACCGGCCTGGTCGTCACTGGCCTGCTGGTCTGGGTGACCGAGTATTACACCTCGACCGAATACCGCCCGGTCCGCTCGATCGCGCGTGCGTCCGAAACCGGCCATGGCACCAACGTGATCCAGGGCCTGGCGATCTCGATGGAGGCGACCGCGATCCCGGCGATCATCATCGTTGCCGGCATCATCGTGTCCTACAATCTTGCCGCGCTCTTCGGCATCGCCATCGCGGTCACGACCATGCTGGCGCTGGCCGGCATGGTGGTCGCGCTCGACGCCTACGGCCCGGTCACCGACAATGCCGGCGGCATTGCCGAGATGGCGGACATGGACGAGGGCGTCCGCAAGATCACCGACGCGCTCGACGCGGTCGGCAACACCACGAAGGCGGTCACCAAGGGCTATGCGATCGGCTCGGCCGGTCTCGGCGCGCTGGTGCTGTTCGCCGCCTATACCGAGGACCTCGCCTACTTCTCCAAGAATGTCGCCGAATTTCCCTATTTCGAGGGGGTGATGGTGAACTTCTCGCTGGCCAATCCGTATGTCGTCGTCGGCCTGCTGCTCGGCGGCATGCTGCCCTATCTCTTCGGCGCCATGGGCATGACCGCCGTGGGCCGCGCGGCCGGTTCGGTCGTGGTCGAGGTGCGGCGTCAGTTCCGCGAGATCCCGGGCATCATGGAAGGCACCGCGAAGCCGGATTACAGCCGCGCCGTGGACATGCTGACCAAGGCGGCGATCAAGGAAATGGTGATCCCCTCGCTGCTGCCGGTGCTGGCCCCGATCGTCGTCTACTACGTGATCCTCGGGATCGCCGACAAGTCGGCCGCCTTCTCCTGCGTCGGCGCGATGCTGCTCGGCGTGATCGTCACCGGCCTGTTCGTCGCGATCTCGATGACGGCGGGCGGCGGCGCCTGGGATAACGCCAAGAAGTACATCGAGGACGGCCATCACGGCGGCAAGGGCACCGATGCCCACGCCGCTGCGGTGACCGGCGACACGGTCGGCGATCCCTACAAGGACACCGCCGGACCGGCCGTCAACCCGATGATCAAGATCACCAACATCGTCGCCCTGCTGCTGCTCGGCATGCTGGCGCACTGAGCCGTGACCGGCCGGTCCGGGCCGTCAGGTCCGGGCTGGCCCGCCCGGGTTCATCCGGGAACGGAAGCGAAAATGGAAAGGCCCCGCCGGTTGTCCGGCGGGGCCTTTTCGTTGTCCTGGTCGCTGTCCGTCCCGTCGCGCCCGGGTCAGGCGGGGAGGGAACTTGCGGTCAGCCGCCCGGCGGCTGCGGGCCGCGCGGCGGGCCGGCGCTGTTGCCGCTGTTGGCATTGTTGAAGCGTCCGAAATTGCCGACGAGCTGCTCGAGGATGCCGAGCTGCTTGCCATGGGTCACCGTCTCGCGCTCGACCAGCTCGATCTCGCGGCGGTCCTCCATGCCGAACTGCTTCACTTCCGACACCGTGTCGCTGCCATTGAAGGAGACGACGACGACCTTCTGGTCGATGACCTTCGGCTCGAGAAAGGCGAAGCGCTCGGTGCGCCGGCTGATGTAATACCAGGCATCGCCGGCCTCGGTGAAGGTCGAGGTGCTGGACGGGAAGCCGAGCATCCGGCTGACCTCGTCGCGTGTCGTCACGCCGGGCTTGATCGCCTCGACCTGCTCCATGTCGAGGACGAAGCCGCGAACCGTCTGTTCGGAGGTGCAGGCGCCGAGCGCGAGGGCGCCGGCGACAAGGCAGAGAACGGGGCGAAGGATGGGCATGTTCCTCTTCTGCGCCGGCAGGATGCTTGACCTCACAGCGCAAGCTCGTAAGTTCTGCGGTGCAAGATGGCACCGCCATCCGGCAATTGTCAATTCCGGCAGCGGCGGACGTGCCGAATTGCCGCGCCCACGTGACGGACCCTTATGGCATTTTCCAATCCCTTCCGGAAGTCGCCGCTGAAGAGCGCGGCCTATCGCCTGTATGGCGAGATCGTGGAGCAGGCCCGGGATCCGGGCTTCTACCGGAATGCCGCGGTCGACGACAGCGTCGAGGGCCGCTTCGCGATGATCGTCCTGCACCAGTTCCTGGTGCTCCGGCGGCTCAAGGGGGAGGGCGAGACGGCCGAGACCCTGGCCCAGCACCTGTTCGACATCATGGTCGACGACCTCGACAGGTCGCTCCGCGAAATGGGTGTCGGCGATCTCGGCGTCGGCAAGCGGGTGAAGAAATTGGCGCAGCGTTTCTACGGCCATGTCGCTTCCTATGACGAGGCGCTGCAGGCGTCCGGGGATGCGGCGCTGGCTGCGGCTCTTGGTCGCAATCTCTATCAGCTCGATGACGACGCGGACGCGGCGGCGGGATCGCCGGCCGGCCCCGGCGTCGCGGCAGGTCCGGCGGCACTGGCAATCCCGGCGATGGTCGCCTATGTCAGGCGCGAGGCGGCGCGGCTCGAGGGACGCGCGATCGAGGCGATTGCCACAGACGGACCCGATTTCGGCGCGCCGCCGGAGGTTCCCGCCGACGCTCGCGACAACGGCTGAAAACCGCGCCGTCCGGGATGGCGCGGGGGATCGCACGGGCGCGCGGAGCGCGCGCGAAAGGCGTTGACCCGGTCATGCGTAGGCCCTATTTTCCCGCCTTCCGACCGTGCGATCAGGCGGACGAACCTGCTCTAGCGGAGGATGCAATGACTGAACAGCCGGCCATGGGCGCCTTGCAACGCGTCGTCGACGTGTCGGGTTTGCGGGCGGCGCCGCTGACGGTTTCCGTCAAGGTGTCGGACGGTGAACGCGAGGCGCTGGCCAGGGAACTCGGGATCGAGGCGATCACGGCGCTGTCCGCGCAGGGCGAGATCCGACGGGCGGCGGGCGGCATTGTCCATCTCTCGCTTCTGGTCGAGGCGGAGGTCGTGCAGCTTTGCGGCGTCAGTCTCGAGCCCGTGCCGGAGCGGGTCGAGGAACAGGTCGAACTGGATTTTGCGCCGCCGGACGCATCGGGCGATAATCGGCAGCGGGAGGTCTTCGTCGATCCCGACGAGATCGAGCCGCCGGATCCGCTGATCGACGGCAAGATCGATCTCGGCGCGGTCGTGAGCGAGCATGTGGCACTGGGATTGAACCCCTATCCGCGCAAGGAGGGGGTCGAGATCCCGGCCGAGTTCGTTGTCGGCGACGACGACGAGGACGGAGAGGACGGGCAGGTCGAGGACGGCCGACGCGGTCCCTTCGCGGTGCTGGCCAACCTGAAGGCCAGGGATTGAACTTGCGCCCCTTGGCGGGCGCCGTTAGAACGAACGCCGCCGGTCAGGCGGCTGTGAATAGAGAGAAGTAAGTCATGGCTGTACCCAGAAAGAAGACTACCGTTTCCAAGCGTAACATGCGGCGTTCGCATGACGCTTTGAAGGGCGCGAGCTACGCGGAATGCACGAACTGCGGCGAAACCAAGCGGCCTCACCATATCTGCCCCTCCTGCGGGCACTATGGCGACCGCGAGGTGGTCGAGGCCAGCGGCACCGTTTGATTGGCGCGGGCGTGCAACGCGGCGCTGACATAGCACGATGAGCGAGCCCATCGTCATCGCCCTTGATGGCATGGGGGGCGACGAGGCCCCCGGTGCAGTCATCGAGGGGATGGATATCGCGCGCGTTCGCTTCCCGAACGTGCGCTTCCTGCTGTTCGGCGACGAGGCGCTGCTGCGCGGCCCGGTCGAGGCCCGCGAGGGCCTTTCCGGGATCTGCGAGATTCGCCATACGAGCGAGCGTGTCTCGGCCGAGGCGAAGCCCAGCCAGGCGCTTCGCAAGGGCCGCAAGACGAGCATGCGGCTGGCCATCGACGCGGTCCGCGACGGCGAAGCCAAGGGCGTGGTCTCGGGCGGCAATACCGGCGCGCTGATGGCCATGGCGAAATTCTCGCTGAAGATGCTGCCGGGGATCGACCGGCCGGCGCTGGCCTCGTTCCTGCCGACCCAGCGCGGCGAGAGCGTGATGCTGGACCTCGGCGCCAACGTGCAGTGCGATTCCGAGAATCTGGTGCAGTTCGCGGTCATGGGTGCCGATTTCGCGCGCGCCGTGCTGGGCCGCCGGCGGCCCACCGTCGGGCTGCTCAACGTTGGCATCGAGGAACTCAAGGGCAACGACAGTATCCGCGCCGCCGGCGACGTGCTGCGCCAGTTTCCCAATGCCGCCTTCGACTACCAGGGTTTCATAGAGGGTGACGACATCACCGCCGGCACGGTCGATGTCGTGGTCACCGACGGCTTCACGGGCAATGTCGCGCTGAAGACCGTCGAAGGTGCGGGCAAGATGATGCAGAGCTATCTGCGCATCGCCTTCGAGAGTTCCTGGCTGTCCCGGCTCGGCTACCTGCTGGCCCGGCGCAGCCTGCGCAGCCTTGGCGAGCGGATCGACCCGCGGCGCTACAACGGCGGGGTCTTCCTCGGCCTCAACGGGGTCTGCGTGAAGAGTCACGGAGGCACCGACGCGGTCGGCTTCGCGCAGGCGATCGGCGCGGCCGTCGACATGGTTTCGGAAAAGATGATCGATCACATAATCGCCGACTTCCGGCATCTCGACATGAGCGCCGGGGAGGCCGACCCGTCGGCGGGCGCAGTGCCGGTGGCTGTGGAAGGAAGCGGCAAACCGGGGGCGCAGGCAGTTGCGGAATAACATACGGCGGTCAGTCATCCGGGGGTGTGGCGCCTATCTGCCGGAACGGGTCCTGACGAACGAGGAACTGGCATCGCGCCTCGATACCTCGGACGAGTGGATCGTTTCGCGCACCGGCATCCGCCAGCGTTACATCGCGGCGGAGGGCGAGCTGACCTCCGATCTGGCGACCCGCGCGGCCGAGGAGGCGCTCGCCGCCTCCGGCATCGCGGTCGACGATATCGACCTGATCATTCTCGCCACGGCAACGCCGGACGAGACCTTCCCGGCAACCGCGACGACGGTGCAGCGCAATCTCGGCCTGCGCCGAGGCGCCGCCTTCGACATCCAGGCGGTCTGCTCGGGCTTCATCTTCGCGCTCGCGACCGCCGACAACTTCATCCGTGCCGGCCAGGCAGAGCGTGCTCTGGTGATCGGCGCCGAGACCTTCTCCCGGATCCTCGACTGGGAGGATCGCTCGACCTGCGTGCTGTTCGGCGACGGGGCCGGGGCCGTGGTCGTCGAGGCGGCGGACGGCAACGGCGGCTCGGACGACCGGGGCGTGCTCGCGACCTGCCTGCATACCGACGGCGTCCATCACGACTATCTCTATGTCGATGGCGGGCCGTCCTCGACCCAGAAGGTCGGCCATCTCCGCATGGCCGGGCGCGAGGTCTTCCGCCACGCGGTCGTCAATCTGGCCGAGGTCGTCAACGAGGTCCTGGAGGCGACCAACCTCACGGCCGACGCGATCGACTGGCTGGTGCCCCATCAGGCGAACAAGCGGATCATCGACAGCACCGCCCGCAAGCTCGGGCTGGCCCCGGAAAAGGTCGTGCTGACCGTCGACCGGCATGGCAACACCTCGGCCGCGTCGGTGCCGCTGGCGCTCGCGGAAGCGGCCGCCGACGGCCGGATTCAGGAGGGTCAGTTGGTGCTGATGGAGGCGATGGGCGGCGGCTTTGCCTGGGGCGGCGCGCTGGTTCGCTGGTAAGCGGCCGGGTCACGCCGGGCCGGTCGGCGACGGAATACTTAAAGGTTTAATGCTATCCCTCTGATATTGACACGTTTTTCCGGGAGGTCTAATCTCCGGGACCGGTAAGAACAAGGTGCAATATGTCGGGGAAAACGGTCACGAGGGCGCAGCTTGCAGAGGCTGTCTATCAGGAAGTCGGATTGTCGCGGAACGAATCGGCCGATCTGGTCGAATCCCTGCTCGATGAAATCGCCGACGAACTGATCGAAGGGGAGTCGGTCAAGATCTCCTCATTCGGAAGCTTTCAGGTCCGTTCCAAGGGCGGCCGGGTCGGCCGCAATCCGAAAACCGGGGAAGAGGTGCCGATCCAGCCGCGTCGCGTGCTGGTGTTCCGGCCCTCACATGTGCTGAAGGATCGCATCAACGCCGCCTTCGGTCGTCGGCAGGAAGGCTGAAGATGGCAAAGCTCGCGACACAGCAAGGCGGCCGCGCGGCCGTCGAGACGGACAGCACCACGGCGCGGCGCGGGCGGAAGTCGCCCGACGCCTTCCGCACGATCAGCGAAGTGGCCGACGAACTGGACGTGCCGCAGCATGTCCTGCGCTTCTGGGAGAGCAAGTTCGCCCAGGTGAAGCCGATGAAGCGCGGCGGTGGCCGGCGCTATTACCGGCCGTCCGATATCGATCTCCTGCGCCGGATCCGCGACCTGCTCTACAAGGAAGGTTTCACGATCCGGGGTGTCCAGAAGGTGCTGCGCGAACATGGCGCGCAGCCGGCCGCCGATCCGCATGAACTGGCCAACCAGGCCGCCGCCAAGGTCGGCGGCGAGGCCGAGGGCGGCCGCCCGGCGGCGGCGACCCGGGCCGCCGTGCCACTGGCCGGCGACCAGCTCGAGATGCTGCAGCAGATCATGGACGAGCTGACCTCGATCCGCAGCTATCTTCACAAGGAAACAAAGCGCTAAACGGCGTTTTTAAGGCAAGGTTCGAGTATCCAGCCGGGTTGCCGGAAGGCAAGTCGAGGCGGATGCCTTCGGCCATTGCGAAGGCCAGACGGGGTCGCTATAGTCCGACGCCCGAGACGGACCCGGTCGCGGAGCGTAGCGCAGTCTGGTAGCGCACTTGACTGGGGGTCAAGGGGTCGTGGGTTCGAATCCCGCCGCTCCGACCAGGGTCCGCCACGGGCTGCGAGGCACGCGTCCCGCCACCTCTCCCAAAGATCATTCCCCTGAGCGTCCGACCTCCCGGGCCGGGCGGCCTCACGCCGGCCGCACAGCCGCTCCGGCGTCAGCCGGTCCGATCCGGGTACAGGCCCAGGGACATCAGCAATTTCCGGACCCTCTCGTCGGTCAGCAGGTAGAAGGCGTTCCGGCCCGCCCGGCGTCGTGTCACGATGCCATGCTGCCGCAGGACCCCGAGATGCTGGGAAATCGTCGATTGCCGGAACCCGGTCGCCTTCTGCAGATCGGCGACGTTGCGCTCCTGCTCGGCGAGCAGGACGATCAGCGTCAGGCGCTCGCCGCGGGTGAACAGCATCAGCCAGTCGGATGCGTCGGGGGCCCCTTCCTGTGCCAGGCGCAGGGCCCGTGTCCTGGTGAGGCGTGTCGTGCCGGGCGGAACCGTTCGTTTCCGGGATCGCGGCATCGCGCGGTCGACCATGTGAATTGAATGAGGAATCGGTTGTACAACCTGTATCGATTTGCCGTCAAGCGCACCGCGACGGGGCGCCGCAGGGTGCCGCTTCCGATTGAATATCCGGCCCGGCCGGATATCTTCTCCGCATGTCCATGAACGTCATCTCAGGGGTGGGCGCGCCTCCGGTCCGCGCCGCGACCGCGGCCGCCGATCGTCGGATTGCCCGCTGGCTGTTCCTCGTCGCGCTGCTGGTCTTCGCCATGCTGGTGCTGGGCGGGGTCACGCGGCTCACCAATTCCGGATTGTCGATGGTCGAATGGCGGCCGGTGACCGGCTGGCTGCCGCCGCTCGGCGAGCAGGCCTGGCAGGAGGAATTCGCCAAGTACCGGACCTCGCCCGAGTATCGGAAGGTCAACGCGGGCATGTCGCTCGACGCCTTCAAGCAGATCTACGCCTTCGAGTACGGCCATCGCCTGCTCGGGCGGCTGATCGGGCTCGCGTTCTTTCTGCCGTTCCTCTGGTTCCTGATCCGCGGACAGGTCGCGCGACCGCTCGCCGTCCGGCTGGCCGGGATCTTCCTCCTCGGCGGGCTTCAGGGCGGCATGGGCTGGTTCATGGTGAAAAGCGGCCTGGTCGATCACCCGGACGTCAGCCACTATCGCCTGACGGCCCATCTGGCGCTCGCCATCGCGATTCTGGGCGCGCTGCTCTGGACTGCCTGGGGCCTGATCGGACGCCCGGCGGAAGATGGCGATCCGTCGGCGCGGAGGGCGCTCGCGCCGCTCGCGCGTCTCCTGCTCGGGCTCGTTTTCCTGCAGATCCTGCTCGGCGGGCTGGTCGCCGGAATCAATGCCGGGCTGCTCTATAACGAATGGCCGCTGATGGGCGACGGGCTGATACCGGAAGATGTCTGGTCGCTGTCTCCCTGGTATCTCAATCCGCTGGAGAATCACGCGACCGTGCAGTTCGATCACCGGCTGGTCGCCTATCTGATCGCCGCGCTGGCTGTCTGGCTCTGGCTGCGGGCCCGGCGCCTCGACCTGCCGGCCGACCTGGGACTTGGCCTTCGCCTGTTCTGGCTGACCTTCGCCCTTCAGTTCTGCCTCGGCATCGCGACCCTGCTTGCGCAGGTGCCGGTCTCGCTCGGCGCCCTCCACCAGGCCGGCGGGGCACTGACCTTCGCGGCCGCGCTCTACCTGGTGCATCGTTCGCGCGATGCCGTCGGCAACGTACGCGGGACGGCCGCGCCGGCGGGCGGCCCGGGCCCGGTCCGGCCATGACCGAGGCGCTCCGCCTGCTCTATGTCACCACCGCCGACGCGGAGGAGGCGCGATCGATTGGCCGCGCCGCGGTCGAGGCAGGGCTCGCCGCCTGTGCCAACGTGTTGCCGGCGATGACCTCG
Organism: Oceanibacterium hippocampi; assembly: GCF_900172325.1. Taxonomy (GTDB): domain Bacteria; phylum Pseudomonadota; class Alphaproteobacteria; order Sneathiellales; family Sneathiellaceae; genus Oceanibacterium; species Oceanibacterium hippocampi. The sequence goes on from NZ_FWFR01000001.1 coordinate 2,017,153, forward strand.
ATCTACCGCTGGCAGGGCGCGGTCGAGGAGGCGGGCGAGGCGGTGCTGATCCTGAAGACCCGGGCGGCGCTGGTGGCGGCGGCGACCGACCTCATCCGCGAGCGGCACAGCTACGATCTGCCCTGCGTCGTCGCCTTGCCGATCGTGGGCGGCAACCGGGGCTTCCTCGACTGGATCGTCGCCGAGACGGGTCCCCGGGATGCTCGCTAGGCTCGACCACCTGGTGCTCACCGTCGCCGATCTCGAGGCGACCCGCGCCTTTTATTGCGACCTGCTCGGCATGGAACCCCGGCGCTTCAAGGGCGGCCGGCTGGCGCTTCATTTCGGCGACGCCAAGATCAACCTGCACCAGGCCGGGCGCGAGTTCGAACCGAAGGCGGCGAGGCCGACCCCGGGCTCGGCCGATCTCTGCTTCATCGCGGCCTGCCCGCTCGACGAGGTCAGGTCGCGGCTTGCCGCCGCCGGCGTCGCGGTCGAGGCGGGGCCGGTCGCGCGGACCGGCGCGCTCGGCACGATGACCTCGATCTATCTGCGCGATCCGGACGGCAACCTGGTCGAAATATCTGAATACGATCAGTGCCGCGTCCGAGGGTTACATTCGCCCCGCCTGTAGTATGGAACGCTTCACAAGAGCTTTGCCGCGAATCGCTTTTGGCGCCCCGCGGCTCTCGTGCTATGGGTGAATCATGAAGCGCTATGCCAATCAGTGCGTGATCCTGTTCGGCGGCATCGCCCACAGCTACGCCCATCTCTTCACCCTCCTGTTCGCCACCGTCGTGCTGGGGATGGAGGGGATGTGGGGGCTGAGCTATGCCGAGCTGTTCGCGCTCGCGGTGCCGGCGACGGTGATGTTCGGGGTCGGCGCGCTGCCGGCCGGCTGGATCGCCGACCGCTGGAGCGCGACCGGCATGATCGTCGTCTTCTTTCTCGGCATTGGCGCCTCGGCGGTCATCGTCGGCCTCGCCGACAGCCCGTTCCAGGTCGCGGCCGGGCTGACCCTGCTTGGCACCTTCGCCTCGATCTATCACCCGGTCGGGATTCCCTGGCTGGTCGCCCATGCGGCGAATCCGGGCCGCGCGCTCGGGATTTCCGGGGTCTTCGGCTCGCTCGGGACGGCCGGCGCGGCGCTGGTCGCCGGCTTCCTCGTCGCCCATGGCGGCTGGCGCATCGCCTTCCTGGTCCCGGGCGCCGTGGCGCTCGGCTCCGGCGTGCTGTTCCTGCTCGCCGACCGCTCCGGCTGGTTCGACGCGACCCGGCATGCGGCAGCGTCCTCCGCGCCGGTCTCGAAGGGCGATACGCGGCGCGTCTTCGCCGTGCTTGCGGTCACCGTGCTCTGTTCCGGGCTAATCTTCCAGTCGACAGCCTTCGCGCTGCCGAAGATCTTCGAGGAGCGGCTGAGCGATTTCGTCAACGGCAACGTGCTCGGGATCGGCGGTCTCGTCACCGCCTGCTATCTTCTGAGCGCGCTCACCCAGATCATCGGCGGCGAACTGGCCGACCGCTACTCGCTGCGCAGCATCTACTGGTCGGTGCAACTCCTCCAGCTGCCGGTGATCGCGGTCGCCTTCATGCTGCACAATCCGGCGCTGGTCGCGGTCGCGGCGCTGATGATCGGTTTCAACGTCGCCGGCCAGCCGGCCGAGAACGCGCTGCTTGCCCGTCATACGCCGGAAGCCTGGCGGGGCAGGGCCTTCGGGGCCAAGTTCGTGCTGACGCTGGGCGTCAGCGCCCTCGGCGTGGCGCTGATCCCGGTGATCCATGCCATGACCGGGCGGCTCGACTACCTGTTCATCGCACTGTTCGCCTTCGCGGCGATCGCCGCCCTGGCCGCCTATCGCCTGCCGCGCCCGGCCGCGATCCCCGCCGCGGTCCCGGCCGAATAGGGTTCGCGCTTTTTCCGCGACGGATTCCCGGCCCGCCATCGTTGAAGTTCCTGTAGACCCCCTTCTGCAAGGAGACGACGATGCACCCGAAAACACTTGCCCTAGTCCTCGCCGCGACCCTCGCGCTGCCGCTTGCCGCGACCTCCGCGATTGCCCATGGCCATATGGGCGGCCACAAGGGTGGGCACGGCTGGGCCAAGGCGGCGATGACCGCGGCGGATGCCGACAAGGACGGCAAGGTCACGCTCGAGGAAGCCAAGGCGCTCGGCGCCGAGCGCTTCAAGGCCGCCGACGCGGACGGCGACGGCAACATGACGCCGGAGGAATTCGCCAATTATGTCGAGCAGCGCCGGGCCGAACGCATGAAGCGGCATTTCGATCGCCAGGACCTGAACGGCGACGGCGTGATCTCCGAAAGCGAGTTCGCCGACCTCGCGACCATGCGCTTCGGCCGCATGGACCGGAACCGCGACGGCGTGCTGAGTGCCGAGGATGCCCGTCGGCACGGCATGAAGAACATGAAGGAGATGCACGAGAAGCATCACCCGGACGACTCGAAGTCCGAATAGGCCGCCCTGTTTTCCCGTTGCCCGCATGTCAGGTTATGCCGACAGGATGGACGCGCTAGAATCCGCCGCGATGGCGGACCGACAGCCCGAGGATCCCGGAACGCGGGAAAGCGACGACGCGAGAGCGAGCGACGCGGCGCTGATGCGCCGTGTCGCCGCCGGCGATCAGGCGGCCTCGCGTGCCCTCGTCATGGCCGAGCTGCCGCGCATTCATGCCCTGGCGACACGCCTGCTGGGCGACAGCCACGAGGCCGAGGATGTCAGCCAGGAAGCCTTCCTGAGGCTCTGGAAACAGGCGGCGGACTGGCGGCCGGAGGCCCGTGTCGGGACATGGCTTTACCGGGTGGCACGCAATCTCTGCGTCGACCGGATGCGGCGGCGGGGCAGCGAGGCGGCCCGGCCCGGTGACGACGACGGCACGCTTGAACGGCTTGCCGATCCGGCGCCGGACCCGGCCGAACGCTATCGCCAGGGCGAACTCGGCCGCGAGATCGATGCCGCGCTCGGCCGGCTCCCGGAACGTCAGGCAAGCGCGATGCATCTGGTACATTATCTCGAGTTCGGCAATATCGAGGCGGCGAAGGCGATGCAGGTCAGCGTCGAGGCATTGGAATCGCTGCTCTCGCGGGCCCGGCGAACGCTTCGGGACAGGCTCGGCCATCTGCGTGACGAGTTCGGTCCGGACCGGGACCGGGAAGGCCGCGAGGGCGGACGCAAAGGAGACAGGACATGACCGACAGGAGCGGCAGCGACGATTCCGCCATGGCGGCCGGACAACTCCGGCGCGTGATCGAGCTGCTGGACGCCTATGGTGCCGATCCGGCCCGCTGGCCGGCTGCCGAGCGCGGCCTGGCCCGCCTGCTGGAGTCCGGCCAGCCGACCGTGGAGGCTCATCGCGCGGCGGCGGCACGTCTCGACCGTCGACTCGACGAGGCGGCATTCTTCGCGCCTGGTCCGGCCCCGTCAGCCGCGCTCTACGGTGCCGTTCTGGCGCGTGCGCCGGGGGCCCGGTTCGGCACCCGTCTGGCGGCGCTGTGGCCCTTCGGTCCGATCTGGCGACCGGCCGCGGGCCTGCTCATGGCGGCACTGCTCGGCCTCACGATCGGCGTTGCCAGTCCGCCGGCGAGCGACGAAGGCGTCGTCTATGTCACGGCCGCCGCCGATCTCGAGACCCTGGCCTATGGCGGGCTTGCTTCGTGGGAGGATAACTGATGCCCGGTCCGAAGACCCGCTACCTGGCAGTGGCCCTGGTGCTCTCGGTTGCCGTCAACCTGCTGCTCGGCGGCCTCGCGGCCGGTCACTGGCTGCGGGCCCACGACCATGGCGACCGGCACCGCGGCGGGCCGCATTTCCTGGAACGGCTGGAAAGCAAGCTGGACGGGAAGGATCGGCAGGCGCTCGACAGGCTGCAGGCGGTGCGCGATCCGGTCGTCGATGAACGGATCGATGCCCTGCGCGCGGCGCGGCGCGATTTCCAGGCGGCCCTTGCCGCCGAGCCCTTCGACCGGGCGACGGTCGCCGCCGCGCAGGCAGAGATGCGCGCACGATCGCTGGCCGCCCAGCAGGCGATCCACGAAACCATGCTCGACGTCATGGAGGTGCTCAGTCCGGAAGGACGCGAGCTCTATCGTGAAACAATGACGCGGCCGCGCCGGCATGGCGGGCCGCGTCCCTGATCGACCGGTTCGGTCGTCGTCCCGTCAGGTCTTCGCGAGTGCCTGGTCGAGATCGGCGATGATGTCGTCGACCGCTTCCAGCCCGATCGAGAGCCGGACCACGTCCGGCCCGGCGCCGGCGGCGGCGAGCTGCTCCTCGGAAAGCTGCCGATGGGTGGTCGAGGCGGGGTGGATGATCAGGCTCCGCACGTCGCCGATATTGGCGAGATGAGAGAACAGCTCGACATTCTCGACCAGCTTCACGCCGGCCTCGTAGCCGCCCTTGACGCCGAAGGTGAAGACCGCCCCGGCGCCGCGCGGCAGGTACTGTCTGGCCAGCTTGTTGTAACGATCGCCCGGCAGGCCGGCATAGTTGACCCAGGCGACCTTGTCATGGCCGGCGAGGTGCTTCGCCACCGTCAGGGCATTGCTGCAATGCCGGTCCATGCGCAGGCTCAGCGTCTCGATCCCGTTCAGGATCAGGAAGGCGTTGAAGGGCGACAGCGCCGGGCCGAGGTCACGCAGGCTGAGCGCGCGGGCGGCGATGCCGAAGGCCATGTCGCCGAAGGTCTCGTGAAAGACCATGCCGTGATAGGCCGGGCTCGGCTTCGAGATGGCCGGGAACTTGTCGGAAGCCGACCAGTCGAAGCGGCCGGCCTCGACGATTATGCCGCCGATCGTGGTGCCGTTGCCGCACAGGAACTTGGTCAGCGAATGGACGACGATATCGGCGCCGTGATCGATCGGCCGGCACAGGTAGGGGGTCGCCAGCGTGTTGTCGACGATCAGCGGGACGCCGCCGCCGTGGGCGACCGCGGCGATCGCGGCGATGTCGGAGACCACGCCGCCCGGATTGGCCAGGCTCTCGATGAACACCGCCCGCGTGCGGTCGGTGAGCGCCTTGCGGATATTCTCGGGATCGTCCACGTCGACGAAGGTGACCTTCCAGCCGAATTTCCGGAACGAGACCGAAAGCTGCGTGATCGAGCCGCCGTAGAGCCGGTTGGAGGCGATGATCTCGTCGCCCGGTTCCATCAGCACGTGGAACGCGACCATCTGCGCGGCGTGGCCCGAGGCGACGGCGAGCGCGGTGCGGCCGCCTTCGAGAGCGGCGAGCCGTTCCTCCAGCACCGCGTTGGTCGGGTTGGTCAGGCGGGAATAGATGTTCCCGAATTCCTGCAGGTTGAAGAGCGAGGCGGCGTGATCGACGTCGTCGAAGACGAAGGACGCGGTCTGGTAAATCGGCGTCGCCCGCGAACCCGTCGTCGGGTCGGGCGCCGCGCCCGCATGAATGGCCAGTGTGTCGAAGCCTGGTGCCTTGTCCGCGCTCATCTTTCGATCCTTTTTCTTCGTTTGCTTGATATGACGTTGCTGTTGACCCCGAGCCAGCCGATCTCGCCGTTCAGGCGACCGAACTCGATTTTCGGGCAGCGGTTCATGACGACCTTCAGACCGGCAGCCTCGACGAGGCGCGCGGCCTCGTCATTGATGACGCCGAGCTGCATCCACAGGATCTTCGCGCCGATCCGGATCGCATCCTCGGCGATCGGCACCATGGCGTCGGAATTGCGAAAGCAATCGACCATGTCGACCGGCTCCGGGATGTCGCCAAGCGTGGCATAGACCGTCTCGCCCAGGATCTCGCCGCCGGCCTGTCCCGGATTGACTGGGATCACCTTGTAGCCGCGCTTCTGCAGGTACTTCATGGCGAAATGGCTCGGCCGCTTCCAGTTGGCCGATGCGCCGACCATGGCGATCGTCCGTGTCGTGCCGAGAATGTCGCGGATATAGTCGTCCGCGTAGGATTCGTGATTCATCGCAATGTCCTCAGCGGCCTTCCCAGCGGGGCGGGCGCTTCTCGAGAAAGGCCGAGATCCCTTCGCCGGCGTCGCGTGCCAGCATGTTCCGGGTCATCACCTCGCTGGCATAGTCATAGGCGTCGCTGACGCCGAGTTCCAGCTGGCGATAGAAGGCTTCCTTGCCGATCTTGAGCGTGAGCGGCGATTTCTCCGCGATCTGCCGGGCAAGCGCCAGCGTCTCGTCTTCCAGCCTCGCGGCTTCGACGACCCGGTTGACCAGGCCGAAGTCCCGCGCCGTGGCCGCGTCGATCATGTCGCCGGTCAGCAGCATTTCCATCGCCTGCTTGCGGCCGACATTGCGCGACAGCGCGACCATCGGCGTCGAGCAGAACAGGCCGATATTGACGCCCGGCGTGGCGAAGCGCGCGTCCGCCGCGGCGACCGCGAGGTCGCAGCTCGCGACAAGCTGGCAACCCGCCGCCGTGGCCGTTCCCTGGACGCGGGCGATGACCGGCTTCGGATGGCGGAGCACCGCCAGCATCATGTCGCTGCATTGCCGGAACAGGGTCCGGTAGCCGTCGACCCCCTCGATGGCGCGGACCTCGGCGAGGTCGTGGCCGGCGGAGAAGGCGGTGCCGCTGGCGGCGATGACGACGACCCGGACGCTGTCGTCCGCTTCGAGGTCCCGCAGGGCGTCGTGGATTGCCGCGATCAGCGCGCCCGAAAGCGCATTTCTCTGGCGCGGGCGATTGAGCGTCAGGGTCGCGATGCCGTCGCGGTTGTCGCGCAGGAGGCTCTCTTCATTCTGGGCGGTCGGCACGGCGGACCCTCTCGGCTGGTGGCGGCAGGGTTGCGCTCGGATCGCGAAATCGGCGGAGCGTCGCCCTGCGCGCAATATAGCGCCTGGCCGAAACCGATCAACGCCGCCGCCGCACAGCTTCCCGAACCGGTGAATCTGTAAATTATTGTAACAGTACGCGTGGCTCGCTGCGGCAAGGGTCTTCTAACATACTGAAAAATATGGAACATTACTCTGGCACGGGACTTGCTAACGAGATGGGCGAGTAGTTCGGGTGCAGTTTGCCCCTCACGTTGAAACGAATTTTTCCCGTATTCGGAGAGTACAATGAACTGGTTGAAATCTGGTCTCGCCGCCGCCGGCCTCGTCGCCGGTCTCGCCTTCGCCGGCACGGCCTCGGCCACGGTGAGCTTCGATCTCGCCGGCGCGCCTGCGTCCAGTGTGACGATCAGCAATCACAGCTGCATCGGTCTCGGCTGCACGACCCCGACCGCCTCGATCCTCGGCTCGCTCGACAGCCAGGTCTTCGATCTCGAGGTCGGCGAAAGCAAGTCCGTCAACTTCTTCGACATCTCGGTCGGTGGCTTCCTCTCGGCCGGCTCCTTTGACGTTGCCGCGACGCTCGCCTTCGATGCGCCTTCGGTCGCCGGCGGCGCCGGTTCCGGCAGCGGCGGCTATGCGACGTTCCTCGGTGTCGTCTCTGGCGGTGTTCTGACCTGGGATACGCAGCCGGGCACGCTGACCGATGCCGACGGCAACATGTTCTCGGTGGTCTTCAGCAACATCCTCGAGGGTGGCCTGGGCAACACCGCGACCGTCAAGGCGACGATCAAGCTGCTCCAGGAAGCGGAAGTTCCGGAGCCGGCCGCGCTGGGCCTGCTTGGCCTCGGCCTGCTCGGTCTCGGCATCGCGCGTCGCCGCAAGGCCGCGTAACACAGCCGACATCGGTTGATGAGACGGCGGCGCCCCTGGCGCCGCCGTTTTCGTTTCTGCCATGCGGCGCCCCTGGCGCCGCCGCTCTCGTATTTCGACTTGAAGCGATCCACCCCGCGAGAATGTAAAGATTCCCAACAGTTTTACGGGACCTCGCAACCGCCATCGCGCCAAGTTGTTGATTTTCCACGCATCGAGTCTTGGCACGCAATTTGCTGATATTCAGGGCATGAGGTGGCGAGCGCATCGCCCTTCGACCGAATTCTGAACCGATTTATTGTCAGGGAGAATGTCATGAACTGGATGAAAACTGGCCTCGCCACCGCCGGCCTCGTCGCCGGCCTCGCCTTCGCCGGAACGGCTTCCGCCACGGTAAGCTTCGATCTCGCCGGCGCGCCCGCGTCCAGTGTCACCATCAGCAATCACAGCTGCATCGGTCTCGGCTGCACCGCGCCGACCGCCTCGATCCTCGCCTCGCTCGACAGCGAAGTCTTCGATCTGGAAGTCGGCGATAGCAAGACCGTCAACTTCTTCAAGATCTCCGTTTCCGGCTTCCTTACCGGCGGAACCGCCGACATCGCGGCCACCCTTGCCTTCGACGCGCCGACCGGTACCGGCGGCGCCACCGGCTCGGGCAACGGCTCCTACGCGACCTTCCTGGGTCTGATCTCGGGCGGCACCGTGACCTGGACGACCCAGCCGGGCACGCTGACCGACTCCGACGGCAATTCCTTCTCGGTGGTCTTCAGCAACATCCTCGAGGGTGGCCTGGGCAACAGCACCAAGGTCAAGGCGACGATCACCCTGCTTGAGGAAGCGGAAGTTCCGGAGCCGGCCGCGCTCGGCCTGCTCGGCCTCGGCCTGCTCGGTCTCGGCATCGCGCGTCGCCGCAAGGCCGCGTAACACAGCCGACATCGGTTACGGAGACGGCGGCGCCCCTGGTGCCGCCGTTTTCTTTTCTGCCATGCGGCGCCCCTGGCGCCGCCATTCTCGTTTCTGCCATGCGCGGCGCCCCTGGCGCCGCCGCTCTCGTTTCTGCTCTGCCATGCGGCGCCCCTGGCGCCGCCGCTCTCGTTTCTGCCATGGGGCCGCCGTCTCCCTTTCCCGTTCCGCGATCCACGTCGGGCTTGGCCCGAACGGGGCGGGCTCGCTATAACGACCTTGCAGGCGTGATGTAAGGGAGTAACCGGCGTGGCGGTGATGGACGTCAAGATGCTCGAACGCTTCATGCGCGAGCAGTTTCCCCAGATGGATCACATGGGCATGCGGATCGAGGCGGCGGGCGGTCGCTCGGCTCGGATCCACCTGCCGGTCGACAATCGCCACCTGCGGCCGGGCGGCACCATTTCCGGCCCGACGATGATGGCGTTGTCCGATTGCGCGATGTATCTGGCGATCCTGGCCGAACTCGGGCCGGTGGCGCTCGCGGTCACGAGCAACCTCAACATCTCCTTCCTGCGCAAGCCGCCGGCCGGCGATATCGTCGCCGAGGCGCGCATTCTCAAGCTCGGCCGGCGACTGGCCACGGGGACGGTGGAGATCCACAGCGTCGGCGATCCGGACGCGGTCGCCTTCGCGACCCTCACCTACGCGATCCCGGCGGCGGGGGCGGCGGCCTGAAGCGGACCGGCGGGGGTTCTTCGGGATCGGTCCGAAATTGCGGTATCATGATACCGCGACGATAAACCATTTGAAACTATGCGCTATTTCGCTTGACGGCGCGCGAAGGCGACGCGTATATAGCGCCGCAACAAGGGGTCGCTCGCGGCCCCTTCGCGTCTTTCAACAGGCACAACCGCCAAATGGGGTCCCCATGAAGACCTATTCAGCGAAGCCCGGCGACATCGAGCGCAAATGGCTTCTGATCGACGCCGAGGACGTGGTCCTCGGTCGTCTCGCCGTGATCGTCGCCGATCGCCTCCGTGGCAAGCACAAGGCCATGTATACCCCGCATATGGATTGCGGCGATCATGTCATCGTGGTCAATGCGGACAAGATCCGGCTAACCGGCCGCAAGCGGACCGACAAGGTCTACTATCGCCACACCGGCCATCCCGGCGGCATCAAGAGCACGACCCCGGAGAAGATCCTGGAAGGGAAATTCCCGGAGCGGGTCGTGCTGAAGGCGGTACAGCGGATGATCCCGCGCGGTCCGCTCGGCCGTGACCAGTTCGGCAAGCTTCGCGTCTATGCCGGCGCCGAACATCCGCACGAGGCCCAGCAGCCCGAGGTCCTCGACCTCGGTGCGCTGAACGCGAAGAACAAGAGGAGTGCCTGAGCATGGCCGATGAAGCACAGTCGCTCGAGGACCTGAAGGGTCTGACCGGCGTCGAAGGCGAGGCGACGGTGGCTGACGAAGCCGTCACCTACGAGCCGAAGATCGATCCGCAGGGCCGTTCCTATGCCACCGGCAAGCGCAAGGACGCGGTCGCCCGCGTCTGGATCAAGCCGGGCTCCGGCCGGGTCACCGTCAACGGCCGCGACCAGGAAGTCTATTTCGCCCGTCCGGTGCTGCGCATGCTGCTCAACCAGCCGTTCGAGATCGCCGGCCGCAACGGCCAGTATGACGTGGTCTGCACCGTCAAGGGCGGCGGGCTGTCCGGCCAGGCCGGCGCGGTCCGTCACGGCATCTCCAAGGCGCTGACGCATTACGAGCCGACGCTCCGCGGCGCGCTGAAGGCGGAGGGCTTCCTCACCCGCGACGCGCGTACCGTCGAGCGGAAGAAGTACGGCCGCGCCAAGGCCCGCCGTTCCTTCCAGTTCTCGAAGCGCTGAGGCCGGTCCTCAACGATCCTTCGGGGTTATCGGGAAAAGCGCAGCCTCCGGGCTGCGCTTTCTTCGTTCGGGAGCCTGTCTCCGGCCGCCTCAGTCCGGCAGGCCGGCGAGGCGCAGGTCGGCGACGACCCGCTCGACCCCGAGACCGTTCGCGAACAGGTAGCGTTCCTGCAGCGTCGCCAGCCGGGTGTCGGGCGCGATCTCGAGCAGCCGGCGGACGGTCGCTCGCGCTTCCTCAGCCCGGCCGAGCCTGACCAGGCAGAGTGCCAGCGTCGTCAGGCCGGGCGAGAAGACGGGATTGGCCTCCAGCGCCCGGCGGGCACAGGCCAGCGCCGCGTCATGTTCGCCCGAGGCCAGGTGGGCCGCGGCCAGTGCGCTTTCGGGGATATGGCGCAGCGGGTCGAACGGGCTGAGCCGGAGCGAAAGCCGGGCGTGCTCGGCGCTGGTGTCGGGGCGGCCGAGGATCATGTTCACCAGGGCGCCGACATTGTGCGCGATGGCCGAGCTCGGGTTGCGCTCCAGCGCGCGTTCGACCATCACCAGCGCGCTTTCATGGCGTTGGCCGAGGGCGCTGAACGCCAGCGCGGCTAGGGCGAGCGCGGTGGAATCGTCGGTCCTCGCCGCCGCGACCGCTTCCGCGTGTTCGAGCGCCGCCAGCCGGTCGGCCGGCGCCCGACCGCCCCAGAGATAGCGTTGCTGCAGGCAGAAGGCGGCGACGCCATGCGCTTCCGCATAGCCCGGATCGAGGGCGATTGCCTGTTCGAGCAGCGACAGCCCGGCATCGCGGCTGGCCGGCGTGAAGATATAGGATTGTTCCAGCCCGCGCAGATAGAGATCGTAGGCGTCGAGATTGTCCGGGCGCTTGCGCTTGGCCCGCTCGATCTCGGCCTGGCGCACCGAGGGCTCGATGGCGGCGACGACGCCCGCCGTGATCCGGTCCTGCAGGTCGAAGACGTCGTCGAGGGCGCCCGAGAAGCGATCGGCCCAGAGATGGCCGCCGCTTTCCGCCTCGATAAGCTGGGCGGAGATGCGCACGTTGTTGCCGGACTTGCGGACACTGCCCTCGACCACGTAGCGGACCGCGAGTTCCCGGCCGACCAGGCGGATGTCGGATGACTTGCCCTTGTAGGCGAAGCTCGAATTGCGGGCGATCACGGTCAGCCAGCGGAGCCGCGCGAGGCCGGTGATGATCTCGTCCACCATGCCGTCGGCGAAATAGTCCTGGTCCGGATCGCCGCTCATGTTGGTGAACGGCAGGACGGCGATTGACGGCCTCTCCGACTGTGGCAACGGCGCGGCCGCTGCGGTGGCGGCCGCGGCCGGTGCCGCCGCCCCGTCGCGGGCCCAGCGCCAGGCCCGCACGGGCCGGTCGAAATTCTTGAGCATCCGGTCGCCGAGATCGGCGAAGACAAGCCCGCTCCGATCGCGGATCTGTTCGTGAACCGAGTCCGAGATGCAGATGCCGCCGGGCTCGGCGATGCCCTCGAGCCTGGACGCGACGTTCACGCCGTCGCCCTGCAGGTCATCGCCGTCTACCACCACGTCGCCGAGATTGACGCCGACGCGGAACCGGATCGGCGCCGTCGCGGTCCCCGGGGCGCAGCGTTCGGCCAGCGCCTGCTGGATCTCGACGGCCGCGCGGACAGCCTCGACCACGCTCGGGAAGACCGCGAGAAGGCCGTCGCCCATCAGCTTGAAGATCCGCCCGTCATGCCCGGTTATCACCGGATCGATGATCCCGTTGCGCAGGTCGCCGAGCGCGGCGAGCGTCGCCTCCTCGTCGGCGCGGACGAGCCGGGAATAGCCGACCACGTCGGCGGCCAGGATCGCCGCCAATCGCCTTGCAACGCGCGCCGTGGCCATGCCGACCGCTTTCCTTGCCCGGGTCCCGGCGCGAGTCTATGCGGGGCGGGCAGGGGAGTCCATCGACGCCGGATGGCGATCGCGCCTTGACGCAGCGGCGCGCCGTTGGCTTATTGGCGGCGGCGTCTCACGCTTCGTCGGGACGCCGCTTTTGATGGAAGAGGATCAAGGTCGTGTCGATCGGCGGAAACAGGCTCAATGTCGGCGTGCTCGGCGCCTCGGGCTATACCGGGGCGGAACTGCTCAGGCTCCTGGTCACCCATGACGGCGTGAACATCGCCGCGCTGACCGCCGACCGACGCGCCGGCCAGCCGATCGAGGCGGTCTTTCCCCATCTCGGCGGTCTCGGCCTGCCGACGCTGGTCGCCAACGACGAGGTCGACTGGTCGGCCATGGATGTCGCCTTCTGCTGCCTGCCGCACGGCACCACGCAGGAGATCATCGCCGCGCTGCCGGAACATCTGAAGATCGTCGACCTGTCGGCTGACTTCCGGCTCCGCGACATCGCCACCTACGCGGAATGGTACGGCCACGAGCACCGGGCGCCGGCGCTGCAAAGCGATGCCGTCTACGGGCTCACCGAGGCCTACCGGGACGAGATCGCGCGGGCCCGGCTGGTCGCCGCGCCGGGCTGCTATCCGACCGGGGCGCTGCTGCCGCTGATTCCGCTGCTCGAGGCCGGGCAGATCGTCATCGACGAGATCACGATCGATGCCAAGTCGGGCACCACCGGCGCCGGGCGCGCGGCGAAGGAGGGGATGCTGTTCTCCGAGGTCGGCGAGGGCTTCAGCGCCTATGGCATCGCCGGTCATCGTCACATGCCGGAGATGGAGCAGGAACTGAGCGTTGCCGCGGGCCAGCCGGTCACCATCGGCTTCACGCCGCACCTGGTGCCGATGAGCCGGGGCATTCTCTCGACGATCTACGTGCGTCTCCGGGACGGGGCGAGTGCCGACGACCTGCGCGCCACGCTCGACGCGCGCTACGCGGACGAGCCCTTCGTGCGCGTCCTGCCGGCGGGCTTCGCGCCCGCGACCCAGCATGTCCGGGGCTCCAACCATTGCCTGATCGGCGTCCATGCGGATCGCCGGCCGGGCCGGGCGGTACTGGTCTCGGCGATCGACAACCTGACCAAGGGATCCTCCGGCCAGGCGGTGCAGGACATGAACATCATGTATGGCCTCGACGAACGCCGCGGCCTCGGCCAGGCGCCGCTGTTCCCGTGAGCGGCGGGACGGATGCGGCCCCGGTGCCGTCGCCGCTGATCCTGCCGTGGCGCGGCAAGCGCCCGCTCATCGCCGCCGATGCCTTCATCGCGCCGTCGGCGAACATCATCGGCGATGTCGAGATCGGCGCCGGGTCGAGCGTCTGGTTCAACGTCGTGATCCGCGCCGACGTGCACTATGTCCGGATCGGCGCCAACAGCAACGTCCAGGACGGCAGCGTCATCCACGTCACGACCGATCGCCATCCGACGATCATCGGCGACAACGTGCTGGTCGGCCATCTCTGCATGCTGCACGGCTGCCGGATCGAGGATGGCGGCTTCGTCGGCATGAACGCGACGGTGATGGACGATGCCGTCGTCGAAAGCGGCGCCATGGTCGCCGCGGGCTCCCTGGTCACGCCGGGCACGCGGGTCGAGGCGGGCGGCCTATGGGGCGGCCGTCCGGCGAAGCGGCTGCGCGACCTGCGGCCCGAGGAGATCGCCAACCTGACCTCCGGCGCCGAGCATTACGCCGAACTCGCGGCCCGCTACCGGGACCAGCTCGGCTGACCCCCCGGCTTCCTGTGCCGGGTGACTCGCTTCCGCTCGCGGACCTCTCACAGTGAAGTGAGAGGAGTTGAGAAGACCGCGCCCGATGGGCCTTCTAGGATTCCGGGCATGGTTTTCTCATCGCGGGAGGCGTCGGATGCACGGATTTCGGAACAAATTGCTCACCACCACCTTCATTCCCCTGATCGCGGGGCTGGGCGGAGTCGTTGCCGTCGCCGCGATCGGTCCGCAGGCGATCGCCGCCGGGCAGGACCGCGCGGCCAATCCGCCGGCGGCGGCCCGTCCGGCCGATGCCGGCGCGCGGTCGCTCCTGGTCGCTGCGGCCTGCAACCCCTGCGCGGCGAAGAGCGCCTGTAACCCCTGCGCGGCAAAGAACCCCTGTGCCGCGAAGAACGCCTGCAACCCCTGTGCGGCGAAGAACCCCTGCGCCGCCTCGGCCTGCAATCCGTGCAATCCATGCGCGGCCGGCGGTGCTGCCGTCTCGGCGGCCTGCAACGTGCCGCGCCTGATGAAGGCGGCGCTCGCCAACCCGTGCGCGGCGAAGAATCCCTGTGCGGCGAAGGGGGCCTGCAATCCGTGCGCGGCGAAGGGCGCCTGCAATCCCTGCGCGGCGAAGAATCCCTGTGCCGCGTCGGCCTGCAACCCGTGCAATCCCTGCGCGGCGGCGGAAGAGGTCGAGATCAGCAATGCCGAGGCGGTCGCGGTTTACGACTGCCTGCGGGCGGAAATGAAGGCCGGCTATGTCAAGTCGGGCGATGCGGTCGCGGTGCAGTACACGTCCTGGAAGAATTTCTCCATCGCGCCCTATCCCTCGGCGACCCATGGCGGACGCTTCGTCAACAACTACGCCAACGGGGTCGGCCAGGAGGCCTACGGCAAGTACGAGGATGTCGGCACCATGCCGGCCGGATCGGTGCTGGCCAAGGACAGCTTCACCGTCATGCCGGACGGCAAGGTCGCGGCCGGGCCGCTTTTCCTGATGGAGAAGATGCCGGCCGGTTTCAACGCGGCGAGCCATGACTGGAAATATTCCATGATCATGCCGACCGGCCAGGTCGCCGGCGTGACCAACGGCGCGGGCAGCCAGACCGTGCAGTTCTGTTACGAATGCCACGTCGCGATGGAGGACCAGGATGACTTGTTCTTCATGCCGGAAGAGATGCGTGTAAACTGAATGGGGCGGTTCGGCCGGTCCGGGCGACAGGCCCGGGCCGGCGACCCCGCCGACAGGAGGCGCCCGATGCGCTCTGTGCGCGGAAGTGTCGGTTACTGGGCTCTCGTACTCGCGGCCTCTGTTTTCCTGGCCGGCTTCGCAAGTCTTGCCGTGGCCCAGGACGATGACGCGGCCTTCGGGATCCATGAGCATTTCAGGCTGGACGATCCGGCAGATCTCGACGATGCGGCGGCGGAGGCGATCTACCGCGAACTCGTCGACGACCTCGCCGAACGGTATGGCCGTTCGGAGGATGCGACGGCCCGCGACTACCGCGACTGGCGGCGCTTCAACCGGGCGCCATACCGTTCCGCCACCCATGGCGAGCGTTTCGTCAACAATTACGGCAACGGGATCGCCGAGGGGCCCTATGCCCGGGCCGAGCGCGGGGTGGCCATGCCGGCCGGCTCCGTGCTGGCGAAGGACAGCTTCTCCGTGACCGCCGACGGGACGGTGCTGCCGAGCGCCTTCTTCATCATGGAGAAGATGGCGCCGGGCTTCGCGCCGAAGAACGGTGACTGGCGCTACGCGATGATCCTGCCCGACGGCTCGGTGCTCGGCGATACAAACGGCGACAACGGCGCCGAGATGCGCTTCTGCGCCGACTGTCACGTGGCCCGCAAGGCCTACGACTACCTCTTCTTCATGCCGAAACGCGTCCGCCAGGTCGACTGACGGCCACGCCGGGCGACGGCGAAAAACGACGCCGGGTCGTTCAACGGATCCGGAAAAGGCGATATCGTCGCCGCTTCGGGCGCTCATCCGGGCCGGCCCGTCACCCTCTATTGTCCGTGAACCGATGACAGAACGGCGCGCCATTCTCTGCCTGGCCCTTGGCCAGACCATCTTCTGGGCTGGGACATTCTACCTGTTCCCGGCCCTGCTGCTGCGCTGGGAAAGCGCGCTCGGCTGGTCGAAGACGACGCTGACCGGTGCCTTCGCCGGTGCCGTCGTGGTCTCGGCGCTGTGTTCGCCGATTGCCGGGCGGCTGATCGATCGCGGCCGGGGCCCGGCGATGATGGCCTTGTCGGGGCTTGCCGGCGCGCTGCTGATCGGATCGCTGGCGCTTGCCGGAGAGGTCTGGCAGTTCGTCGCGATCTGGCTGCTGATCGGTATCGCGATGTCGGGGTCACTCTACGAACCCTGTTTCGCGCTTGTGACGCGCGCCTCGGGCGAACTCGCGCGGCGCCGGATCACCCTGATCACCCTGATCGCCGGTTTTGCCGGCACGCTTTCCTTCCCGCTCAACCATGTCGTCGCGGAATGGGGCGGCTGGCCGGCGGCGGTGCTGGTTTTCGCCGCCCTGATGGCGCTGATCGGCGTGCCCGCGACCTGGCTCGGCGCCCGTTACCTCGAGGCGGGCCGACCGGCGGACGCGGATTCCCTGCCGCTCACGGCGGAGGAGGCGGCCGCCCGGCCATTCCTGCGGCGGCCGGCCTTCTGGCTGCTGGCCGCCGCCTTCTCGCTGCTGGTCATGACGCATAGCGTCATATTGAGCCACCTGCTGCCGATCCTTGCCGACCGGGGGCTGGCTGTCTCGCAGGCGGTGTTGGCCGCCTCGATGATCGGGCCGATGCAGGTCGCCGGGCGGCTCGCCGTGGTCGCCTTCGAGCGCCATATCGGCACCCGGTCCATCACCGTCGCCTGCTTCCTCGCGGTCGTCGTCGGCGTGCTCTGCCTGATCGGCGCGGTGGCCGTACCGTTCCTGGTGGCGTTGTTCGTGCTGCTGCACGGCAGCGGCTTCGGCGTCACCAGCATCATGAAGCCGGTGACGACCCGCGATATCCTGGGCTCGCGCAATTTCGGCATGATGAACGGCGCGCTTGCCGTGCCCTACCTGACCGCGGCGGCGCTGGCGCCCTTCGTCGGATCGCTGATCTGGGAGGCGGGCGGCTACACCCTCGTCCTCGAGGTCGTTACGGCGACCGCGCTCGCCGGGCTGGTCTGCTACCTGCTGGCCAGCCGTGCGCCGGCCGTCAGCGGACCTTGACGTAGGATCCCGGCGCGTCCTCGATCGCCTTCAGGCCACCTTCGCCCGGGATCCGGGCCGGCACCTTCGGCCCCGACTTGCGCGACAGCCAGCGGTCCCAGTCCTCCCACCAGGAGCCCGGCTTCTCGGTCGCGTCGGCGAGCCACTCCTCGGCCGTCGCGTATTTCTTGCGGCTGTCGTTGATCCAGTGCTGGTACTTCTTCGCCGACGGCGGGTTGATGACGCCGGCGATGTGGCCGGAACCGGCGAGCATGAAGCGGACCGGGCCGGAATAGAGCCCGGTCGCCCGGAAGACCGAGGTATAGGGCGCGATATGGTCTTCCTTGCTGGCCTGCAGGTAAATCGGGATCCTGATCTTGCCGAGGTCGATCGGCACGCCTTCGATCTCCAGCGCGCCCGGTTTCGACAGCAGGTTCTTCTGGTACATGTTGCGCAGATAGTAGGAATGCAGCTCCTTCGGCATCCGCGTGGCGTCCGCGTTCCAGAACAGCAGGTCGAAGGGGAAGGGGTCCTTGCCGAGCAGGTAGTTGTTGACCACGAACGACCAGATCAGGTCGTTGGCGCGCAACATGTTGAAGGTCGAGGCCATCGCCGAGGCGTCGAGATAGCCCTGCTCCTTCATCTGCTCCTCGATGGCGCGGATCTGTTCCTCGTCGATGAAGACCGATAGCTCGCCCGGTTCCGAGAAATCGACCTGTGCGGCGAAGAAGGTGCAGGCGGTGATCCGTTTCTGCTCGGTCGCCGCCAGGTAGGCGAGCGTCGTCGCCATCAGCGTGCCGCCGATGCAGTAGCCGATCGCCGTCACTTCCTTCTCGCCGATCGCTTCCTCGATGGCGTCGAGCGCCGCCAGGATGCCGCCCTTCATGTAGTCGGCGAAGCTGCGCTCGGCGAGCGCCGTGTCCGGATTGACCCAGGAGATGACGAACACGGTGTAGCCCTGGTCGGCGGCCCAGCGGATGAAGGAATTGTCGGCCCGGAGATCGAGGATGTAGAACTTGTTGATCCAGGGCGGCACGATCAGCAACGGCTTCCTGTAGACCTTCTCGGTCCGCGGGGCATATTGCAGGAGCTGCATCAGTTCGTTCTGGTAGATGACCTTGCCTTCGGTCACGGCGACATTCTCGCCGATCCGGAAGGCTTCCATGTCGGTCATCTTGATGTTGAGCTTTCCGGTCCCCCGGTCGAGATCCCCGAGCAGGTTGTCGAGCCCCTTGACCAGGTTCTCGCCGTTGCTCTCGAGGGTCGCCTTGAGCACCTCGGGGTTGGTCATGACGAAGTTTGTCGGGGCCATCGCATCGACGAACTGCCGGGTATAGAAATCGACCTTCTTGGCGGTCTTCTCGTCCAGCCCCTCGACATTGTTGACCGTGTTCTGCATCCAGCGCGCGGTGAGCAGGTAGGACTGCTTGATGAAGTCGAAGATCTGGTTCTCGTCCCATTCCGGGTTCCGGAAGCGCTTGTCGCCCTTGGCCGGTTCCGCAACCGCCTCGGCCTCGCCGCCGAGCATGCGGTTGGCGGTCTGCTGCCAGAGTTCCAGGTAGCTCGTCCAGAGACCGAACTGGGCCTCGAAGATCCGGCTCGGATCGGCCATCATCTTAGTGGTCATCTCGAGGAAGGCGCCGCCGATATTGAGGGGATCGCTGGCGCTGTCGCCGCGGGCCTGTTGACGCTCGAGGAACTCGGTTACAAGTTCCTGGCTCTTGGCCGCAATCTTCACCATATTGCGTGAAAATTCACCGGGGTCGGGAAGCTGGAAATTCTCGCCTAGGTTTTGGCTCACCCTCAAGCTCCTTTTGACGGTCCTGGATACAAAGGGTCTGGCCCTATCGCTCCGCCGTCAATTATATAATTCTCGCCATTGGCGTAATGAAGTCCGCCCGGGTCGCCGGGCCGGCAACATTTCGAGTAGTATTGCCGGGCAAAGGGTGTCCCCGCAGCCCCGCGAGAGGAACGAACGATGCGAATGACCTTGCGACAGGAACCCGACGCGGCCGTGTCCCGCAGCCGGATCGGCGCCTATCCGGCCATGTTCGCCCTGACCATTCTGCTGGGCGCCTGCTCGTATGTTCCCGACTGGGCCAACCCGGTTGCGATTTACGACAATATCACAACCGACGGGCCGGAAGTTGCCGATGCGGAGGCCGATGCGAGCGTGCCCGGCGAATCGAAGGAGTTCCCGGATCTCCGCTCGGTGCCCGAGCGGCCGGCCGAGACCTCGACGGCGGCCGAACGCCGCACGCTTGCCGAGGGCCTGGTCGCCGATCGCGACAATGCCCGTTACACGGACGAGGTGCTGCGTGCCGATACGGAGGCCGCCGTTGCCGGATCGAAGCCGGCCAGCCGGATGGCGGAAACGCCGGCCGCACAGCAGCAGTTGCCAGAGGTGACCGCGCCGAGGCCCGCCGCCCTGCAGGACCTGCCCGCCGCCGCGCCGCAGATGCCGGTCGCGACCGACACCCTGGCCGCGCCGCGCAGCCCGACGCCGATGATCAGCCAGATGGCAGGCAGCGGCACAGCCGCCGCGACGACAGCGACCGCCGGCGCTGCCGCCACGGCCGCGACGACGGCCGCGGGGACAGCCGCGACGACCGCAGCGGCCGCGGGCTCGGTCGTGCCGGCCGCCCCGACGCCACCGCAGGTGGCGCCGCCGGTCGGCGGCAGGGCCATTGCGCCGCCGCCCGTGACGGCGCCGTCGATGCCGCCGGCCCCGACCACGGTCGCGCGCGCGCCGTCAGCCCCGAGCTATCCCGCGGCGCAGCCGCAAGCCACGGCGCCGACGCAGGCGCCGGCCGTGAGCGCGACAGGGAACGTGCTCGAGGACGTCTACAACAGCCAGCTCGCCGCGTCGTCGGCGGGCGCGACCACGCTGCCGCCCAATATCGCCTTCGACCCGAACCGCGCGACGGTCCCGGGTGGCGCCCAGGCTCCGGCGAGCTTCGCCTTCGACGCCGGGGCGACGGCCGGTGCGGCCTCGGGCTCGTCCGACGGCGGTTCCTGGCCGGGCAATCCGGAAGCGGTGATCAAGTTCGGCGACGGATCGACCCGGCTCGGCAACGGCGACCGTGCCAGGATCGCGGTGGTCGCGGAAAAGCTCGGCCAGTATGCCGGTTACGTGCGGGTCGTCGGCCATGCCTCCAGTCGGACCCGGAACATGTCGATCGAAGAGCACATGATGGTCAATTTCAGGATGTCGATGGCGCGTGCCCGCGCCGTCGCCCAGGTCCTGGCCGAGGCGGGCGTCGATCCGGCGCGCATCCTGATCGAGGCCAAGGGCGATTCCGAGCCGGTCTATTACGAAGCCATGCCGAGCGGCGAGGCGGAAAATCGCCGTGTTGAAATCTTCTTCGACTAACGGCTTGGAAGGAATGGCCGTTTTCGGCTAGAAAACGGCTCCCGACGAGGTTGTCGCGTGCCGGCCGCAGGGACCGGAACCGTCGGGCCACGGCCGGCCCGGCCCCGAACTGGAACAGATCCATGGACGTCGACTTTCACCGTATCAAGCGCCTGCCGCCCTATGTCTTCGAAGAGGTCAACCGCATGAAGGCGGCGGCCCGGGCGCGCGGCGAGGACATCATCGATTTCGGCATGGGCAATCCGGACGCGGCGACGCCTGCCCATATCGTCGAAAAGCTGGTCGAGACCGTGCGCGACGGCCGCACGCACCGCTATTCGACCAGCCGCGGCATTCCGGGCCTCCGGCGCGCCAACGCGGCCTATTACGCGCGCCGCTTCGGCGTCGAGATCGACCCCGACAGCGAGACCATTGTCACGCTCGGCTCGAAGGAGGGACTTGCCAACCTGGCGATGGCGATCACCGGTCCCGGCGACGTCATCCTGGTGCCGAACCCGAGCTACCCGATCCATCCCTACGGCTTCATGATCGCCGGCGGCGTGATCCGCCACGTGGAGATCGGCCCGAACACCGACTTCCTTGCCAATATCGAGCGCGCGGCGCGCCATTGCGTGCCGGCGCCGGTCGCGCTGGTGATCAATTTCCCGTCGAACCCGACGGCGATGACGGTCGATCTCGACTATTACGCCGAACTGGTCGATTTCGCCCGGCGCCGCAATCTCTACATCCTCTCCGACGTCGCCTATGCCGAGATCTATTTCGGCGCCCCGCCGCCCTCGATCCTGCAGGTGCCCGGCGCGCGCGACGTTGCCGTCGAATTCACCTCGCTCTCCAAGACCTATTCGATGCCGGGCTGGCGGATCGGCTTCGCGACCGGCAACAAGGCGCTGATCGCGGCCCTGACCCGCATCAAGTCCTATCTCGACTACGGCGCCTTCACGCCGATCCAGGTGGCCGCGACGGCGGCGCTGAACGGCCCGCAGGATTGCGTCGCCGAGGCCCGCAACCGCTACCGGGAGCGCCGCGACGTGCTGATCCAGGGGCTGGCCGCTGCCGGCTGGGACGTGCCGTCGCCCGAGGCGACGATGTTCGCCTGGGCGCCGATCCCGGAACCGTTCCGTCATCTCGGCAGCCTCGAATTCTCCAAGCTGCTGCTGCGCGAATGCGGGGTCGCGGTCGCCCCGGGGCTCGGCTTCGGCGAATATGGCGACGACCATGTCCGCATCGCGCTGGTCGAGAACGAGCAGCGCATCCGGCAGGCGTGCCGCAGCATCAGGCGATTTCTCGGCTCCGGCGGGACGGGGACGACCTCTGACAGGGAACGGGTACTGGCGTCGTGACGAAAACGGTAGGGGTAGGGATCGCCGGCCTCGGCACGGTCGGTGCCGGGGTCGTGGAACTGTTGCGGAAGAACGGCGACCGGATCGCCCGGCGCTGCGGCAGCAGGATCGAGGTTGCCGCCGTCTCGGCGCGCGACCGGGCCCGCGACCGGGGCGTCGATCTCGCGGGCGTGACCTGGCATGACGACGCGGCGGCGCTGGCCGCCGACCCGGCGGTCGATATCGTGCTCGAGCTGATCGGCGGCTCCGACGGCATCGCCCGGGCCGTGATCGACGCGGCGATCGCCGCCGGCAAGCCGGTGGTCACCGCCAACAAGGCGCTGCTCGCGCTGCACGGCTCGGAGATCGCCGAGGCGGCCGAGGCGGCCGGTATCGCGCTCGCCTACGAGGCCGCCGTCGCCGGTGGCATTCCAATCGTCAAGGCGATGCGGGAAGGGCTGGCGGCGAACCGCATCAGCCGCGTCTACGGCATTCTGAACGGGACCTGCAACTATATCCTGACCGAGATGGCGGCGAGCGGCCGGGACTTCAACGACATCCTGGCCGATGCCCAGCGGCTCGGCTTTGCCGAGGCCGATCCGACCTTCGACGTCGAGGGCATCGATGCCGCGCACAAGTTGGCGATCCTGACCAGCATCGCCTTCGGTTCGGCGGTCAATTTCGAGGCCGTCCATATCGAGGGAATCGCCAATGTCGCGGCGACCGACATCGCCTATGCCCGCGAGCTCGGCTACGTGATCAAGCTGCTCGCGATCGCCCGGCAGACGCCGAACGGGATCGAGCAGCGGGTCCATCCCTGCATGGTGCCGGCCGAGGCGGCGATCGCCAAGATCGACGGCGTGTTCAACGCGGTGGTGGCCGACGGCGATTTCGTCGACAGCACCGTCTATGTCGGGCGCGGCGCCGGCGCCGGGCCGACCGCGTCGGCCGTGGTCGCCGACGTGATCGACATCGTGGCCGGACGCCAGGCGCCGATCTTCGGCGTGCCGAGCGCCGACATGAGCCGCTTCGAGGCGGTGCCGATGGCCCGCCATGTCGGTTGCTACTATGTCCGCCTCGTGGTTTATGACCGGCCGGGCGTGATCGCCGAGATTTCCGCCGTGCTCCGCGACGAGCGGATCTCGATCGACAGCCTGCTGCAGCGCGGCCGTTCGGAGAACGAGCCGGTCCCTGTGGTGATGCTGACGCACGAGACGGAGGAGGCGGCGATGCTGCGCGCGCTGGAGGCCTTCCGGCGGATCGAGAGCGTGATCGAGCCGCCGCGCATCATTCGTATCGAAGAGTTTTGAACTGAAATGCCGACTTCCCGGACGGGAAGCGGCCGGGAGAGGGAAGAGAACATGTCTGTATCGCCACTGGGCCGCAATCTGACCCTTGAGATCGTGCGGGTGACCGAGGCCGCCGCCCGGGCCGCCCACGCCCAGGTCGGGTTTGGCGACGAGAAGGCGGCCGACCAGGCCGCCGTCGACGCCATGCGGACCGCGCTCAACTCGGTCAATATCCGGGGCACGGTGGTGATCGGCGAAGGCGAGCGCGACGAGGCGCCGATGCTCTATATCGGCGAGGAGGTCGGCACCGGCGAGGGGCCCGAGGTCGACATCGCCCTCGACCCGCTGGAGGGCACCACGCTGACCGCCAAGGCCGGGCCGAACGCGCTTGCCGTGATCGCGGTCGCCGAGAAGGGGCATTTCCTCAACTCGCCGGACGTCTACATGGAGAAGATCGCCGTCGGCGGCGGCCTGCCGGAAGGGGTCGTCGATCTCGATCGCTCGCCGGCCGAGAACATGCGCGCGCTCGCCAAGGCCAAGGGCGTCGAGGTCGGCGACCTGACGGCCTGCATCCTCGACCGGCCGCGCCACGGCGACATGATCGCGTCGGTGCGCGAGACCGGCGCCCGGGTCAAGCTGATCAGCGACGGCGATGTCGCCGGGGTCATCTGGACCTCCGACCCCGAGACCCAGATCGACATCTACATGGGTATCGGCGGCGCCCCGGAGGGCGTGCTCGCCGCCGCCGCGCTGCATTGCATCGGCGGCCAGATGCAGGGCCGTCTGGTGTTCCGCAACGATGACGAGCGCGGCCGCGCGCACCGCATCGGGATCACCGACCTCGACCGCAAGTACAGCCGCGAGGAACTCGCTTCCGGCGACGTGATCTTCGCCGCCACCGGGGTCACCGACGGCTCCATGCTCAAGGGCGTGCGGCGCGACAACGGCTTCGTCTATACCGACACCCTGGTCATGCGCTCGATCTCGGGCACCGTGCGCTGGATCAAGGCGAGGCAGAAGATCTGAGGTGCCGATGGCGCCGCCTGTCGAGGTTTCTTCCGCGCCTGCCTTTCTCGGTGTCGAGCAGTCGCTGACCGGCCGCCGCTGGCGCAGCCGGCTCGCCGACGACCGGCTCGGCATGGCGATCGCCCAGGCGATCGACGTGCCCGAGGTGATCGGCCGCGTGCTCGCCGGCCGGGGGGTCGACCGGGATGACGCGTCCGACTATCTCGACCCGACCCTGAAGGGCCTGCTGCCCGATCCGGCCCGCTTCCACGACATGGAGGCGGCTGCCGCCCGTCTCGCCGCGGCGGTGGTCAAGGGCGAGACGATCGCGATCTTCGGCGATTACGACGTCGACGGGGCGACCTCCTCGGCGCTGCTCTGGCGTTACCTGGACGCCGTCGGCGCCCGCCCGCTGGTACATATTCCCGATCGCCTGCGCGAAGGCTACGGCCCGAACGCGCCGGCGATGCTCTCGCTTGCAGGGAAGGGCGCGCGGATCGTCGTCACCGTCGATTGCGGAACCGTCGCCCATGCCCCGCTCGAGGCGGCCGCCGAGGCCGGGCTCGAGGTCATCGTCGTCGACCATCACCTGGCCGAGCCGGCGCTGCCCCGGGCACTCGCGGTGATCAACCCGAACCGGCTCGACGAGGAGCCGGGCTACGGCCAGCTTGCCGCCGTCGGCGTCGCCTTCATGCTGGTCGTGGCGCTCAACCGGGCGCTTCGCGCGGCCGGCCATTTCGGTGCCGCCAGGGCCGAGCCGAACCTGCTGCAATGGCTCGACCTCGTGGCCCTCGGCACGGTCTGCGATGTCGTTCCGCTGACCGGGATCAACCGGGCGCTGGTCCGCCAGGGCCTGAAGGTCATGGCCCGCCGGAACAACTGCGGGATCGCCGCGCTGGCCGATGTCGCCGGCCTTTCCGAGGCGCCCGGGACCTATCATGTCGGCTTCCTGATCGGCCCCCGGGTCAATGCCGGCGGCCGGGTCGGCCGGTCCAGCCTGGGCGTCGAGATCCTGACCACGGAAGACCCCATGGAGGCGGCCGCGCTCGCCCGCGAGCTCGACCGGCTGAACGGCGAACGGCGCGATATCGAGGCGGGGATCGAGAGCGCCGCGATCGGCATGGTCGAGGCGGCGGGCGACGATCCCGGGCCGATCGCCATTGCCGCCGGCGAGGGCTGGCACCCGGGCGTGATCGGTATCGTCGCATCGCGGCTCAAGGATCGCTTCCGCCGCCCGGCGCTGGTCATCGCCCTCGACGGCGAGGTCGGGCGGGGCTCGGGCCGGTCGGTGCCGGGCGTCGATCTCGGTGCGGCCGTGACCGCGGCGCGACAGGCCGGCCTGCTGGTCAATGGCGGCGGCCACGCGATGGCGGCCGGACTGACGGTTGCCCGCGACCGTGTGCCGGCGCTGCGCGAATTCCTTGCCGAACGCCTCTCGGCGCAGGTCGGCGAAGCCCGCCAGGCAGCCAGCCTCGGTTTCGACGGCGCGCTCCGCTGCGGCGGGGCAACCGTCGACTTCATCGATCTTCTGGCCCAGGCCGGGCCGTTCGGCGCGGGTAATCCGGAGCCGCGATTCGCGCTTCCCGACGTCACCATCGTACGCGCCGACATCGTCGGCGAACGGCATGTCCGCTGCGTGCTTGCCGGCGCCGATGGCGGCCGGCTGGCCGGCATCGCCTTTCGCAGCATCGACGGTCCGCTCGGACCGGCGCTGCTCGGCAGCAAGGGCCGCCGGCTGCATCTCGCCGGGCATCTGCGGGCCGATACCTGGCGCGGCGAACGGCGCCTGCAATTCACCATCGAGGACGCGGCCTTCGCCGCCGGTTGACCGGCGCTCCCCGTCGCCCGAAGGGCGGACGCGCTGCACATGACGAAAGGGTAAAGAACGGGCAGTTTCGCGCGGTTCTTCCGGCAGGCTTGATTTCCACGCGGATTGCCTTTATTTCCCACCCCGTGGCCACGAGGACCCCATCGTCTAGTGGTTAGGACGTCGGCCTTTCACGCCGAAAACACGGGTTCGAGTCCCGTTGGGGTCGCCACTTTCTCCGCTGCGCGGAAACGCCCTTCCTTCGAAATTCCTGACCCGCGAAACCGGCCCCGCAAGGGGCGGCCGTCCGCGGCCTGGTCCGGCTTTCGGTCGCATGCCGGCCGACGCAAGGAGTGCTATGCGCCCCGTTCACGCGGGTGTATGTTTCGCGAAGAATTCTCCCGATCGGTGATTTCCCGGATTTCACATGGACCGCTTGTCGCGCATTTGCCGTGGTTGCTGGGACCAGATGCATGTGCCGATCCCGATACGGGGACCCCTGGCGGTGCCGTTCCGCATCGTCGGAATCTCCCGCAGCAGGATGAACCCCAATATCTGCACGATCTGCGAGCGGGCCTTCCGGCGCGTCCAGAAGCAGAAGCATATCTCCACTGTCGCGACCATCCTGTTCGCCGACATCCGCGGTTACACGCGGCTTTCCGAGCGGCTCGAGCCGCTCGAACTGAGCGAGATCGTCAGCGCCTTCCACGACCAGTGCGCACGCGGCATCTGGGCCCACGACGGTATCGTCAACAAGCAGATGGGCGACGGGCTGATGGCGATCTTCAATTTCCCGATCAAGGTCGAGGCCCATGCCGAGGCGGCGATCGCCGCGGCGCTCGATATCCAGCGGCTCTGCAAGGCGGAACTGTCGCGTCTGGCCGCGCGCCTCGATCTGCCGCCGGGGGAGACGGTCGGCGTCGGCGTCGGCATTCACAGCGGAAAGGTCGAGATCGGCGAATTCTCGACCGATCACAGCGAATTCACCGCCATCGGCGGTACGGTCAATCTCGCGTCGCGACTGGAATCCGCGGCGGCGGCTGGCGAGGTGATCGTTTCCTCGGAATGCGCCGCCCTGGCGCCGCAACTGGCCGGCGGCGCCGTCGCGCGCCCGCTGACCCTCAAGGGTATCGAGCAGCCGCTGCTGGGCCATGTGATCGCCGCCGCGGCCTGAGCGTCAGTAGGAAAAGACGGTCACCATGAACAGCCGGTCGACCGTGCGGCCGTCCGTGGACAGCGGCATGTTGACGCTCTCGGCGGCCAGGAAGTCCTTCCCGGCATGCTGCGCCGTGCCGGTGACCCGGATCGGCCGGCAATGGTCCATGGCCCATTGCGGCGCCTCGGTAAGCGCGGCCTTGATCGCCGGCGGGTAGATGTCGTCTCAGTAGCAGCCGCTGCAATCGCGGCCGAGGGTCTGCGTGATATGGGTGCCGATCAGCCGCCAGCGGAAGCGCGCGGGCGGTCCCTGCTCGATGTCGAGAAGCAGGACGTGGGGCAGGATCGCGCGCGGGAGCATCAGCGGATCGATATCCTTCGGCGCCGGCATCGGCCGCGCGCCGCACAAGGATCGCCAGGCGTCGAGACCGAGGGCAAGAATCGGGTTGGCGATCTGCAAGTCGGGATCGAGCCCGGAGCGGATCAGGTTTGCCGCGACAGTATCGGTTGGTCGTTCGGTTTCGTACGCATGCAGTTTATTCATGACTGTACCTTCTGTTGCCGAAACGGACTCTTGACGGGTTCGGGCCAAGGTTTCAGGACATTAACAAACAATTCAGCATAATTTTATTTTTGCGTGGTTGTATTGGATCAAAGTTGTGGCATTGGTGGCCTGTGTTTGCGCCGACATGATCGGGCCATGTCGTCTTCGCCGCGCTTGCCGCCACCACAGATTTTCGCGCAGGCCCGTGTCACGGCAGGGACAGCGGAGCGGCGGGACTGGATCGCCCCGCCGATCTCCGTTAGTCTGGTGTCGGCTCTGCGATATTGACTGTCGCCTTGGTATACGCCGTTGGCGCGACGAATTGCGGACACTTACACGTCAGGCGGGGTTATCCGGCGCTAGCCGGGTGCAACCGCAGGCAGATGGCCGACAGGCCCCGGTAGCGGTCGCGGAATGGTTCCGATCGCCGGGAGATCGGCCCGAGGGGAGGGTGCGAACACAACTCGCATTACCGTGACCCGCCATCACGCGTCGACGACGGCGTGCATCCGTTTCCCGAAAGTTACCGGGTGGCCGATGAAGATCTGGTGTGGTCGACAGGAAATCCGGCTGACATGCCGCGCCATCGGGCGAGGCGCGTCGGCGGAAATGAAAAACTTTACAGAGGAGGTCATCGTATGTCTGAGACCAAGGAAAGTTCCAATATCCTGAAGCTGAAGGAGCAGCTTGCCGACGGCAAGATCGAGCGCCGCGAGTTCCTGCGCTATTCCACGCTCCTCGGCCTTTCGGCGGGTGCCGCCTATGCCTTTGCCGGCAAGGTTGGCGGCCTTCCCTTTGCCAGCCCCGCGCAGGCGGCGATTCCCAAGGGCGGCACGATCCGCATCTCGATGCGCGTGCTCGACGTCAAGGACCCGCACACCTTCTCCTGGGTGCAGGATTCCAACGTCACCCGCCAGGTCTGCGAATATCTGACCAAGACTGGCACCGACAATGTCACGCGTCCCTACCTGGCGGAAAGCTGGACGGTGAGCGACGACCTGCTGACCTGGGACTTCAAGATGCGCCAGGGCGTGAAGTGGCATAGCGGGCGCGAGTTCACGGCCGAAGACGCGGTCTGGAACCTGAAGCGGATGCTCGATCCGGCGACCGGCTCCTCCGTGGTCGGCCTGATGCAGGGCTACCTGATGAAAGAGGAGGACGGCAAGTCCGTGCTCTGGGACGCGAACGCGATCGAGCTCGTCGATTCGCATACGCTCCGGCTCAATCTCAAGGAAGCCCAGGTCGCGGTGCCGGAGCATCTGTTCCATTATCCGGCGCTGATCCTCGATCCGGAAGGCGGCGGAACCTTCGGTGTCGGCTCGAACGGCACGGGTCCGTTCGAACTGGTCGAACACGAGATCGGCGTGAAGTCGGTCCTCAAGGCGCGCAGCGACTACTGGGGCGACGGCCCGTATCTCGACACCGTCGAGTTCATCGATCTCGGCGATGACCCGTCGGCGGCGATCAACGCGCTTGCTTCCAAGCAGGTCGACGGCATCTTCGAGGGCGACGTCAGCCAAATCGATGCCTTCAAGGCGATTCCGCACCTGGAAGTCTACCAGGCGGTGACCGCGCAGACCGGCGTGGCGCGCATGCATTCCGACGTGAAGCCCTTCGACGATCCGAAGGTGCGCAAGGCGATGCGGCTTGCGATCGATACCCCGCGCTGCCTCGAACTCGGCCATCGCGGTCTCGGCGCGCCGGGCGAGCATCACCATGTCAGCCCGGTCCATCCGGACTATGCCAAGCTCGAGTTCATGAAGCGTGATGTCGAGGCCGCGAAGAAGCTGCTTGCCGACGCCGGCTATCCGGACGGCATCGATGTCGAGATCGCGGTCAAGAAGGACCCGGCATGGGAGCTGATCGCCGTTCAGGCGATGGTCGAGCAGTGGAAGGATGCCAACATCCGCGTCGCCATCAACGTGATGCCGTCGGCCCAGTACTGGGATATCTGGACCAAGGTGCCGTTCGGCTTCACCAACTGGACCCATCGTCCGCTCGGCTTCATGGTGCTCGGCCTCGCCTATCGTACCGGCGTGCCGTGGAACGAATCGAACTATTCCAATCCGGAGTTCGATGCGCTCCTGACCCAGGCCGAGGGCGTTCTCGACGTCGAGAAGCGCCGCGATCTCATGGCCCAGCTCGAGACCATCATGCAGGAGGACGGGCCGATCGTGCAGCCGCTCTGGCGTTCGGTGTTTGTGGCCTATGACAAGAAGGTCAAGGGCTTCAAGATGCATCCGACCCTCTATCTCTTCATGAACGAGATCGGCATGGAGGCCTGACCGCCAGGTATTCCCTGCGGGGCAGGTGGGGCGGCGCCTTGGCGCCGCCCCATTTCGTTTGCACCCTCGGTTGCCGGTCCGAAGCGCGTATCGGGTGCGGGGAAGCGCTTGTCCCGGCAGCATTGCGGACAACACTATGTTAAACGGGGGCCGGATTTTTCCGACGACGCCGCGGGTCGGGAAAGCCTTCGCGAAAATCGACCGCCGTGGCCGGAGACGTTCGATCCTGTCGTTCTGCGAGGCGATATACCGGCAATCGGCACGGGCCGGGATCCTGGTCCTGCTCGTCCTCGCCGTTCCGCTGACCCTTCCTGCCGGGGTTGCTGCCGCCTATGAGGTCGAGATCGTCGGCGTCGACGACGCGGCGCTGCAGGACCGGCTGCTCGCGGCCTCCTATCTGAACGAACGGCGGGAGGAGCCGCCGGCCAGCGTCCCGGCGCTGATCCGCCGGGCCGAGCAGGAACGGGAGCGGCTGGACGCGGTACTGCGCTCCGAGGGCTATTACGCGGGCGCCGTCGTGGTCCAGGCGGATGGCATCGAGGTCGGCAGGGGACAGGCCGGGAATCTTGCGGCGAACCCGGAAACGCTGGTGGTCGGGGTTGCAACCGGGCCGCTTTACCGGATCGTCTCGGTGGTCACGGACGGCATGCCGGCAACGGTTGCCGAGAGCTTCGCGATGCCGCTCGAGGTCGGTGCGCCGGCCCGCGCCGCCGACATCCTCAATGCCGAGACCGAGGTCGAGCAGGCGATGAACGACGCCGGCTATGCCTTTGCGACTATGGGTAAAAGAACGGTCGTGGTCGATCACGCAACGACCGATGTCACGGTTCGTTACGTGGCCGAGCCCGGCCAGCGCATCCGCTTCGGCGATCTGCAGGTCAAGGGCCGACGGGCGGTCGACGCCTCGCTGCTGCGGGGGCGGGCGACCTGGGAGCACGGTGATTACTACAGCCCGGCGAAACTCGCGGCCTACCGGCGCGACTTGCAGGCACTCGATGTCTTCGATTCGATCAAGGTCAATCTCGATCCGCCGGAGGGCGAGGGTGAGGAGGAGCCCGAGGCGACGGCCGATGTGCTGTTGACCGTCAGCGAGACGCCGCGCCGTTTCGTCGGCTTCGGCGGCGATTTCTCGACCGGCGAGGGTTTCGGCGTCAACGCCTTCTGGGGCCACCGCAACCTGTTCGGCGGCGCCGAGCGGCTGAAGATCAGCGGCCGCCTGTCGCGGATCGCGGCGGAGGGGAGTGCCGGTCTCGACGATATGGACTATCTGCTGGAATCGCTGCTGACCAAGCCGGATTTCCTGATGCCGAAGCAGCAGCTCGAGATCCGCGCCAGCACCCTGCTCGAACATCCCGACGCCTTTACCCGGCGGGCGACGGAGGCGCAGGTCGCGGTCGCCCGCCCGCTCGGCCGATACTGGAACGGGCGGCTCGGCACCTCGCTGGAATATTCCCAGCTCGAGGACGAGAACGAGACGAACGACTTCCTGCTGCTCGGCCTGCCGGCGACGCTCCGCTTCGACAACACCGACAGCCTGCTCGATCCGAGCCGCGGGTTGCGTTCCAGCCTGACCGGCACGCCCTATCTCGTGCTCGCCGGCGCCGACGACCATTTCGCCAGGCTGACCTGGCGGAACAGCAGCTACCTCAAGCTCGCCAACGAACCCTCGATGATCCTTGCCGGGCGCGCGACGGTCGGCGTGCTGGTCGGCGCCGACCGCGCCGCGGTCCCGGCCGACAAGCGGCTCTTTGCCGGCGGCGGCGGCTCGATCCGCGGCTACGGCTTCCAGGAGGTCGGGCCGAAGGATTCGGGCGGGACGCCGATCGGCGGCCGGTCGCTGGTCGAAGCCGGGCTCGAGCTGCGCATGCGCTTCGGCGACTACGGGATCGTGCCCTTCGTCGATGCCGGCAACGTCTACAACAACCAGTTCCCGGATCTCGACGGCGGCCTGAAATGGGCGGCCGGCGTGGGCATCCGCTACTACACCGATTTCGGCCCGCTGCGGCTCGATGTCGGCCTGCCGCTCAACCCGGAGGACGATGACGAGCCGTTCGCCGTCTATGTCAGCATCGGGCAGGCTTTCTGATGATGCGTCGCCGACTGATCCGTATCCTGCTCATCGTCCTGGTCCTGCTGGTTCCGCTCGGCGTGACCGTCGTGGCCCTGCTCGACAGCGACTATGCCCGGCGGAAGGCGATCGCGCTGGCCGTCGACGCGGCGGCCGAGGCCGGCGTCAGGCTGGAAATCGACGCGCTCGACTGGTCGCTCGGCGGCCGCTTCAGCGTCACCGGCTTGCGTCTGGCCGATGGCAGGGGGCCATTCCTCAGCCTCGACCGCCTCGACCTTGATTGGCGGCCCGGGGCGCTGCTCGACCGCCGCGTCGAGGTCGGGCGGCTGGCGCTCGGCAATCTCGATATCCTGCGCGCGCCGGAGCTGCCGCCCGCCGAACCGGCGCCGGCCGAGCCCGCTGGCGATGGCGGCCTGCTGCCGGAACTTCCCGTCGATATCGTGCTGGAGAGCCTGACGGCCGAGCGGATCGGCTTCGGCGAGCCCCTGTTCGGGCAGGCGATGGCGATCGACCTCGATGCCTCGGCCAGCCTGCTCCGGGCGCTGCCGGAGATGACGGCGACGGTGCGCAGCAAGGTCATCGAAGGGGGCGAGGGGACACTCGCCCTCGATCTCGGCTTCGCGCCGGCCACCGACCGGCTCCAGCTCTCGCTCGATCTCGCCGAACCGGAGAACGGGATCGTCGCCGGCCTGCTGGCGCTCGACGGGCGTCCGCCGGTGTCGCTCGCCGTCACGGGCAACGGGTCGCTTTCGGACTGGACCGGGGATATCGCGCTCGCGGCAGGCCCGGACCTTGCCCTTGACGGGCCGCTGAGCATCCGCGCGGTCGAAGGCGGGGCGCATCGGCTGGTGCTGACCGGCAGGGGGCGCGTGGCCGCCCTGCTGCCGCCTGAGGCCCTCGAGGCGGCAGGCGAGGTCCGCTCGCTCTCGCTTGCCGCGACCGTCGACGACGCCGGCGCCGCGCGGGAAATCGTCCTGTCGCTCGATCTTCCAGCTGGACAGCTCCGGCTTTCCGGGGCTGTCGATCCGACGGCCGGCGATCTCGACATGCGCTACAGCCTGCTGCTGCCCGACGGGGCAGCGCTTGCCGATCTCACCGGGGGCGCCGTCTTCCGCGACGGCCGCCTCGACGGCCATGCGGGCGGCACGATCTCGTCGCCGTCCGTCGAGGCCCGGATGACGCTCGGTTCACCGGGGCTTGACAGCATGGCAGCCGACAGCGTCAGGCTCGACCTGCAGGCGACGACCGGCCAGGACGGCGCGCTTGCCTTCACGCTGGCCGGTGTGATCGCGCGCCCGACGCTCGGCGATCCGGCGCTCGATCCGCTGCTGGCCGATGGCGTCACCCTCGACGCGGCCGGGTCGCTCGATGGCGCCTATCAGCAGTTGCGGCTCGAGCGGATCGCGCTTCAGGCCGCCGCGGCGACGCTCGGCGGCGAGGGTGAACTGGCGCTCGACAGCGGCGAGGGACGCATCTCGGCCCGTCTTGATGCACCCACGCTCGACCGCTACGCTGCGCTTGCCGGGATCGCGCTCAGCGGCGCCGGCGGCCTCGACATCGGCGCCGATCTCGGCGACTTCGGGGCGACCGGATCGGCCGATATCCGCTACCGCCTCGCGCCGCTGAAGCTCGGCATCCCGGAGGCAGACCGCCTGCTCGTGAAGGGCGCGAGCGGGAGCGCGCGCGCCGCCTGGCAGGCCGACGGGGCGGTCGACCTGTCTTCCCTTTCACTCGATCTGGACGGTCTGTCGCTGACCGCCGACGGTCGTCTCGCGGCCGACGGGGCGCTCAAGGCGAAGGCCGACATCGCGCTAAGCGACCTTGCCCGGCTCAGGATCGACGGGCTTGCCGGGCGGCTCGACATCGCCGCGACCGCGAGCGGCACGATCGAGGCGCCGACCGCGCGGGTCGTGCTTTCCTCGCCGGAACTCGTCTACGGGGCGGAGCGCCTGCAGGCGCTGAAGGCAACCGTCACCGGCGCATTGCCGGCGGATGGGCCGTCCGCCAACCTGGATCTCGCCGCGCGGCTTCGCGATCAGGAGATAACCGCGCGGGGCGACCTGCGTACCGGCAAGGACGGGCGCATCTCCGTGGACGCTGTCCGCGTCAGCCTGCCGGGTACCGATATCGAGGCCGAGTTGCAGCTCGATCCGGAGACCATGCTGGCGTCCGGCGATGTGCGCATCCGCGCCTCTGACCTGACGCCGGCCGGTCGCCTCGCCGGACTCGATATCGGCGGCCGGCTGGGGGCCGACATCCTGCTCACCGCCGACGGCCGCCAGGGCCTCGGTTACGGCCTCCGCGCCGAGGATCTGCGGTTGGAAGGCGAAAGCGTTCTGACCGTGGGCTCGATCGAATCGAGCGGCGCGGTCGGCGACCTGCTGGCCCTCGACGGCATCGATGCTTCGGCGAGCCTGCGCGACCTCGATGCCGGCGGCGCGCGGATCGCGGAGGCGGAAGCCTCGGTTGCCGGCGCGCTCAGCGCAGTGAGCTTCCGGGCCTCGGCCAGCGGCGAGGCGGAAATGCCCTTCCGGGTCGAGACGGCGGGCCGCTACGGGGCTGTCGACACCGGCCAACAGGTTGACATCGCGCAGTTCTCGGGTGCCTTCGGCAGTATCGACTTCGCCGCCGGCAAGCCCTTCCGGCTGACCATGGGCGGCAGCGGCGACGGCGGCGCGGCGACCGATCTCGCCCTCGACGGCCTGCTCCTCGACGTCGGCGGCGGCCGGCTCGGCGCCGATCTCGCGCTCGCGGGCGAGAAAGCCTCCGGCGCCATCCGCATCGACGCCCTGCCGCTCGGGTTGCTCGCGGCCTTCGATCCGCCGGTGATCCCGAAAGGGACCCTGACGGCGCGTCTCGATCTGGACGGCCTTGTCGCCGCGCCGGTTCTCGACGGCGAGGTGCGGGTCGCCGGCCTGATCGTCGAGGCGCTGGAGGACAGCGGCGCCCGGCCGCTCGACCTGACGCTCCGTTTCGGCTATCGCGACCGCCTGCTCGAGGCGGCGATCGAGGGTGGTGGCGGCGCGGCGCTCGATATCAACGGCAAGGCGACGCTGGGCGCCGACCTGACGCTCATGCCGTTCGCCTTCACGCCGCGTGACGACGGTCAACTGGCCGGCGACATCCGCGCCAGCTCGGACCTTGCCGAACTGAGCGTCTGGATCTTCCCGGAGGACCGGCGCGTCGGCGGCCGTCTCGATCTCGATGCGCGGGTTCGCGGAACTGCCGGCACGCCGATCGTGGAGGGTCGTCTTGCCCTTGCCGACGGCGTGTTCGAGGATTCCCTGCTCGGCCTCCGGATCGATGACATCACGGTTGCCGCGACCGGTTCCGGCGACCGTCTCGAACTGACGACGCTCGGCGCGACGACGCCGAACGGCGGCACGATCGGCGGCGAGGGGTCGCTGGTTCTGGGCTCGGACGGGGTCTGGACGAGTGCGCTGAAGCTCCGCGCCGACAAGGCCCAGCTCGCCGCCCTCGACATCGCCACCGTCGTCGCCAGTGCCGATCTCGGTCTGGATGGCCGGCTCGACGCGCTGGAACTGGCGGGGACGGTGACGATCGACAGCGCCGAGATCCGTATTCCCGAGACGCTGCCGGTCGACATCCCGACGGTCGAGATCCGGGAAGTGAACAACGGCACGCCGGTCAACGAGCCGACGCCGGAGGAAGAGGGCGCCGTGGCGATGACGGCCGCGCTCGACGTCAAGGTTCTGGTCCCGCAGGGGGTCTTTGTTCGCGGCCGCGGCATCGATGTCGAGTTCGGCGGTGAGATCGATGTCGGCGGTACCACCGCCGACCCGTCGGCGAGCGGGGCACTCGGGCTCCGGCGCGGCACGATGGATCTGCTGGGCCGTTCCTTCACCTTCGACAAGGGCACGATCAGCTTCGAGAATGCGCCGGCCGAAGAACCGGAAGTCGATATCGAGGCGTCGGCCGGCGACCAGAGCTTCAAGGCGATCGTCTCGGTGACCGGGCCGGTCTCGAAGCCGGAGATCGCGGTCAGCTCGGAGCCCGAACTGCCACAGGACGAGGTGATCGCCCGGCTCCTGTTCGGCAAGAGTGCGGGCGAACTCTCGGCCCTCGAGGCCGCCCAGCTCGCCGCGTCGGCCGCCAAGCTCGCCGGAGTCGGCGGTGGCGGCCGCGATTACGTGGGCGACGTCCGCGACCGGCTCGGTCTCGACGTGCTGCGCTTCTCCGGCGGCGATGCGGGCGGCGGCCCGGCGGTCGAGGCCGGACGCTATGTCGCCGACGGGGTCTTCGTCGGCGTCAAGCAGGGCGCCGAGGCGGGCTCCAGCAAGGTGACGGTCGAGGTCGAGGTGACGCCCAACATCACGGTCGAGAGCAGCGTCGGCGCGCAGTCCCAGGGCAACGTCGGCGTCCGCATGGAATGGGACTATTGAGCGGCGCCAGGCGCAGCCCGGTACAGGCAGCGGAAAGGCTTGGTTAACGATTGCGGGCGATAGTGGTAGCGGGCCCAGGAAAGGGTATCGGACCATGCGCCACGAACTTGACAGCTTTCAGCACGAACTCGACGAACAGCGGCTGTTCCAGCAATTCGAACAGGGCATTCGCGGCGCCAACAGCAAGGCCATCGGCGAGACGATCGGCCGGATCGATGCCGAACGCTTCCTCGCGGTCGCCGTCAAGGTGTCGGAACTCCGTGCCGCCTATCTCGCCAAGGTGGTCGCCCTCGGCGCCGCCACCCCGGAGGCGACCGGCGCCTTGCTCGACGAGCTCCGGGCCGCCCGCGGCAACTATGTCGAGGCGCTCGAGGGCTTCGGCGCGCTCCGCCATGCGCTGAAGCGCGGCTATTTCGAACTCAAGGGCTGACGACCGGCCTATTTTCCTGCAAGGCCGGTATCGCCCGCCGTCGCCGGGAACGGCAGGCGGCTGTCCTGTTGCCAGTCGAGGCCCGGCAACGCCGCCTCGGCGCGGCTGACCGGCACCGCCGTGCCGACGCTGCCGCCGGTCGCCCCGGCACGGCCGTTCGAGACGCCGGCGACCCGGTAATCGCCGTCATGATGCCAGAGCAGCGGGGCGCCGGAATCGCCCGGCATGCTCGGGCAGCGATGGGCAATGAGTTCGAGGCCGCTAACGAAGCCCGGCAGTTCGCAATCGTCGGCCAGCGAGAGCGCGTGGCGCCGCACCCGGGGATAGCCGGCGAGCGCGAAGGCGCCGCCTTCGCGCGCCGCGGCCAAGTTCCGGCGTTCCAGGCGCGCGAGGCCCAGATAGCCGAGTTTGCGGCCGAGCGGGGCGTCCAGCGTGAGGATCGCCCAGTCGGCGGGGAAATGGACAACCGCTTCCATGCGGGCCGGGTCGAAATCCTTGCCTTGCCCGGTGCGGTAACTGGCGGCGCGGGCATGCGCGCTGTAGTCGCCGCGCTGGTAGCCGGCGACGAAATGTACCGATTCCGGCGGATACCAGCGTCCGGTGCGGCGATTGAACAGGCAATGGGCAGCGGTCAGCACCAGCCGTTCGCCGATCAGGGTGCCGGTGCAATGGCCCTGGCCGGACAGGTTGACCCGGCCGATCGTTCGCCATGGCCAGGCGCCGGCATCGACCACCGGCCGCGCCTGGACCCCGGCGACGTCCTCGCCGAGCCCCGCGGCGCCGGCCGGCGCCGGCCCGGAAAGGGCAAGGACGAGCGTGAGACAGAAGAGGGCCGCGCCGGAAACGAGCCGTCGCGACACGGCGCGCCCGGCGCCGTTACTCGGCGGCGTCCGAGGTGATCGGCTCCTCGACGCGGAATTCCTTCTTCCAGTCCATGGTCTTTTCCTGGACATAGACGGGATTGGCCGGGCACATGCCGCAGATCGGCTCTTCCTCGCGGGTGAGGAAATCCTCGAACTCGGCGTCGCTGCCTTCCAGTCCCAGGCTGTCATAGCGGGCGTAGTCGCGCCATTGCGGGTGATCGGTCAGGCCGAATTTCTTCAGCTGCATCGGCAGATAGGCGATCGGCGGGCATTTCCAGAGCCGGTTCTCGTGAATCTGCGGGCAGAAGCGGCAGGGACATTTCTCCCAGCTCTGGCGCGGATTCTTGTCGTCGAACGGGCGCATCGTCGAGCCGACGCCCTTGTAATAATGGCTCCAGACGTCGGTCCGGTCGTTGTGGAACAGGTTAACGCCGGTCTTCTCGCCGTGGATGTTCAGCGCGTCCTCGAACTCCCGGACCCGCTTCATGTAGGTCGGGTCCTTCGAGTGGATGGTCAGCGCGACGCGGGTGTTGGTCGCGGTCAGCGCCTCGATCAGGCCCTCGTGGCGATGCAGGAAATAGCCGTTCGTGGTGAGCTGGCGGGTCGCGTCGGGCCAGAGCTCGGCCGCGTAGTAGATCATCGGCACGAGCTGCTGGTTGAGCGTCGGTTCGCCGCCCAGCAGGCGGAACTTGCGCGGCGTGACGCGCTCGGCCCAGCTGCTCAGCCAGTCCTTGTACTGATCCAGCGAGAGTTCGCCCTTGTGATTATAATTGCTGTAGTGCCGACAGCCGTCGCAATGCAAGTTACAGGCATGGGTGATGTGGATTTCAAGCGCCTTGATCTCAAACCGGCCATCCTTCCTGCCCACCAGGATACTCATGCCGTTCTCCTTGTCACTTGCCGGTACGCCGGCTTACAGGCCGCTCGCCGAAGCGCGTCGCGGCTTTCCAGAACCCGACCATTATCATATGGCATTGCCATTTGACATCATCGTTCCGGGGTTTTTTCGCGCCCCGAACCGGGCCAGCGTCCGGCTGAGATAGTGCAATGGGGCCGGCGGGTCAAACCGTGATCTTCGGCACCGCCCGACAGGATCCATCAGGAGGAACATATGCGCGCCGCATGGTACGAAAAGCCGGGCAAGGCGGAGGAGGTTCTGATCGTCGGCGAATTGCCCGATCCGGAACCCGGCCCCGGCGAGGTCCGCGTACGGATCCGCCATTCCGCGGTGAACCCGACCGACGTGAAGCGTCGCCAGACCGGTCGCGACCTGAAAGGCCACGATCGCATCGTGCCGAACAATGACGGTGCCGGCGTCGTCGACGCGGTCGGGCCGGGGGTTTCCTCGGCCCGGATCGGCGAGCAGGTCTGGATCTTCGGCGCCCAGGCCGGCCGGGCCGGCGGGACCGCCGCCGAGTGGACCGTGCTGCCGTCGCGCCAGGCGATCGCGCTGCCGGCCGGCGCGGGACTGGAACTCGGCGCCTCGCTCGGCGTCCCGGCGGTCACCGCGCACGCCACGCTCGCCGCCGGTGGCGGCGTCAGGGCGGGCGAGAAGGTGCTGGTCACCGGTGCCGCCGGGCGTGTCGGGCGCATGGCCGTGCGCATGGCGCTCCGCCAGGGTGCGGAGGTCGCGGCCACCGTGCGCCGGGACGGCGACCGGGCGGAGCTGGCACCCCTGCCACCCGGGCGGGTCTTTCTCGCCGACGATCCGGATCTCGCCGCGAAGGTACGGAATGCCCTCGGCGGCCGTGTCGAGCGCCTGGTCGATGTCGCCTTCGGCAGCAACCTGCCGGTCGCGGCCTCGCTGATCGCGGCCAACGGGGTCATCGCGACCTATGCCTCGGATGCCGCCCCGGAACCGTCGCTGCCGTTCCACAGCCTGATGTATCTCGGCGTCTCGATTCACATGATCGCGATCTACGCGCTGCCGAAGGCGGCGCAGGACAGGGCCTTCGCGGCGGTCACCGAGGCACTGATCGCCGGCGACCTCGATTGCCGGGTCGGTGCCCGGTTTTCCCTGGATCAGATCGCCGCCGCCCACCGGGCGATCGAGGAAGGTCGGATACGGGGTAGCGTACTGGTCGATTTTTCTGCCCAGTGAGTGCTAAAATGGGATGTCCGTCGGGGAGGGCGGTCGGCCGCGCGGTCTCGCGGGCGTTCGAGAATGAGTTTGCAGGTGATAATCATTCTCAATAGTCTTCCCTGGCTGGATTATGGCCAAGTCATTCCGCGAGAGTTCGATGTCTGCCGTTGCCCCGAGTAGAGTTGCCTTTCCCGCCTCCGATGTCGACGCGCTCAGCGACAACGAGCGGCTGCTGATCCGGTCATTCCGGCACTGGATCATCGGTTTCCTGAGCCGCGACAGCCAGCAGATGTCGCTGGCCCGGCAAAGCTACCTGCCGCGCCTGGGCGAGGCCTCCTCGCGGGCCGCGCGGGACGCCATGCAGATGCTGGTGCGCAGCCTCGCCGGGGCCGCCTCGCGCCGTATTTCCTATGCGCCGCCAAGCTGCGCCGTGCTGTCGGATGACGAGCAGCGGCTTCTCCGCCTCGTCTCGGCCTGCCAGGAAGGCAACGGCAACAAGGCGGAGGCGACGATCGTCGAACTGACCGGCAGCGGCCCGGCCGCGCCGGTCCTGGCCGCCGCTAGCTGTCTCGCTGCGGTGCTGCACGACAACGACATGCTGCTGCCGCGCTATCCGGACACCGGGACGGGCTATTGCCCGCCGTCCGACGAGTACGTCTTCGCCGCCAGGGCCACCCTGCACTGACGCCTTCCGGGTCGCGCCCCGATCCCGGGTTTTCAGTCGTCGGTCGCGACGCCCTCGATGAGCGGGAATTCCGACTGCGGGCCGAGCGCCATTTCCTCCTTCGCGAACATCGGCGGGGCCAGCATGTAGGCGGCGAGCAGGCGGGCGATCGCAATCAGCGAATCGCGATGGGTCCTCTCGTAGCCGTGGCTTGCGTCGAGGGCGAAGCAGAGCAGCGCGGTGCGGATGTCGTTGCCGGCCTCGAGCGCGGCGGCCGCGTCGCTCCGGTAATGCAGGAAGACGTCGCGCGAGTAGGGGATGTCGTGCGACTGGCAGAGCGATTCGAGGAACAGCGTCAGGTTGCGGTCGAAGGGGCCGCTCGAATCCTTCATCGCGATCGTCGCGCCATATTCGGAGGTGTACTGGCCCGGTGCGATGGTGCCGTTGTCGATCGCCACCATTTCCGCCACCTCGCCATGCAGGACGTTGCTTGCGCCGACGCCCACTTCCTCGGAGATGGTGAACAGGAGATGTGAATCGACCGCCGGGGTGATGCCCGACCGCTGGACGGCGCTGGCGGCCGCCAGCAGACTGGCGACACCGGCCTTGTCGTCCAGGTGGCGGGCGTTGATGAAGCCTTCCGGCGAGAATTCCGGCACCGAATCGATGGCGACGAAATCGCCGACCCGGATGCCCAATCGGGCGATGTCTTCCTCGCTGTGGCAGCGGGCGTCGATGCGGATTTCCAGGTTGCCCCAGTCCGACGGCTGGCTGTCGATCTCGGTGTCGTAGGTGTGGCCCGAGGCTTTCAGCGGCAGGATCGTCCCGCGATATTGCAGGCCGTCCTCGCAATGGATGCTGACCCGGGCGCCCTCGGCGAAGCGCGCCGACCAGGTGCCGATCGGCACGACCCTGAGCCGCCCGTTCGGCTTCATCCCCTTGACCATCGCGCCAAGCGTGTCGAGATGCGCCGCGATCGCCCTGGTCGGGCCTTCGCCCTTGCCCCGGACCGTCGCCCGGATGGCGCCGCGGCGGGTCAGCTCGTAGGGGATGTCGAGCATGTCGAGCTCGTGGCAGGTCTGGCGCACGATCGCATCGGTCATGCCGCTCGGGCTCGGGCAGGCGAGCAGGCTTTCCAGCACATGCTGCAGATATCCGGCGTCGATTTCGTAGTCGCTCACGCGGCGCTCCCCTTGTCCTGTCTGGGCTGTGTCCGCGATTGCGGGAACAGCAGGTCCACGAAACGCTCGACGGTCGGCTGCGGCTCGTGATTGGCGAGGCCTGGCCGTTCGTTCGCCTCGATGATGACGTAATCGGGTTCGCGATGGTTCGTGACCATGAAGTCCAGTCCGACAACCGGCATGTCGAGCGCCCGCGCGGCGCGGACGGCGGCGTCGGCGAGCGCCGGATGGAGCTGTTCGGTCACGTCGTGGATCGTGCCCCCGGTATGCAGGTTGGCGGCCTTGCGCACGACGATCGCCTCGTTGGCCGGCGGCACATCCTCGAGCGTGTAGCCGGCGAGGCGGACGCAGCGCTCGGTTTCCTCGTCGAGCGGGATGGCGCTCTCGCCGTCGGTCGCGGCGGCACGGCGCCGGCTCTGTTTCTCGATCAGGTCGCGGACGCTGTGCCGGCCGTCGCCCTCGATCCGCGCCGGGCGGCGGATCGCGGCGGCCACCACCCTGTGGTCGATGACGACGACGCGAAGATCCTCGCCGTCGACGAACTGCTCGAGTACCGGGCAGTCGCTGAGCGCGCAGACCTCCTTCAGGGCATCCGCCAGTCCCTCTTCGGTCGAGATGTCGACGAAGACGCCGCGGCCCTGCTCGCCACGGGCCGGCTTGACGACGATCCGGCCATGCCGTTCCAGGAAGGCCGTGTTCTCCGCCGGGTCGCCGGCGACGATCTGTTCCGGCACCGTGAGGCCGGCCTTCGCCAGGACCCGCCGGGTCACCGTCTTGTCGTCGCAGCGGCTCATCGCGACCGCGCTGGTCAGCTCGCTCAGGGCTTCCCGGCAGGTGATCGAGCGGCCGCCATAGGTCAGCCGGAAGAAGCCGCCGGCGCCGTCGAGGACCTCGACGCCGATGCCGCGCCGCCGGGCCTCGTCGACGATGATCCGGGCATAGATGTTGAGGTCCTCGTCCTGGGCCGGGCCGATGAAGAGCTTCTCGTTGATCGGGTTCTTGCGCTTCAGGCAATAGACCGGGACCTGCTCGAAGCCGAGCTTGCCGTAAAGCGCGATCGCCTCGGCATTGTCATGCATCACCGAGAGATCCATGAAGCTCCGCCCGCGCGCCTTGAAATGGCTGGCGAGGCGGATCACCAGGGCGCCGCCGATACCCGGCCGGCGGGCCTGCGGGTCGACGGCGAGCGCCCACAGGCTGGCGCCGTTGTCCGGATCGCCGAAGGCAGCGCGGTGATCGACGCCGGTGACGACGCCGACAATCTGGCCGTCGGCGATATCCTCGGCGACCAGGATGACGACGGTCTCGGAATCCCGCTGC
This sequence comes from Oceanibacterium hippocampi, assembly GCF_900172325.1. GTDB lineage: Bacteria > Pseudomonadota > Alphaproteobacteria > Sneathiellales > Sneathiellaceae > Oceanibacterium > Oceanibacterium hippocampi. Next base: position 2,060,177 of record NZ_FWFR01000001.1, read on the forward strand.
GACCAGTAGAAGCCGGCGTCGGCCGGCACCATCCGGCGGCTCAGGTAGATGCGGTTGATCGCCGCTTCCTCGGCCTCGCTGGCCAGCGGGCGGATGACGATGCCGGACAGTGCCTCGTGCGGCCCGTCGAAACGGCGGAGCGGCAGGCGATAGGTCAGCGACGGGTCGATGAACAGCGACTGCGGCGCATGCGAGAGCACAACATGCGGTTCGCGGATGTAGAGCGCGACGTCCCGGCGGCCCTTTTCCTCGGCGTCGAGCGCCGCGGCGAGCCGGGCCGGATCGTCGAAGGTCTGGCCGAAGATCAGCCGGCCCCAGCCGCACTCGATGGCGACCTCGCGCGGCATGGCGCCGTCGCCGGCATGTTCGGGCCGCGCCCCCCAGTGCTTGAGCGAGGCCATGTGCCGGACGTCCAGCGGATCCCGTTCCTCGGCGTTCTGCGCCATCATCGTCATCTCCTCCGGCGCCGTCAGAGCCCGTGTTCCTGCAACCACATCTCCAGCATGCCGACCTGCCAGAGCTTCGAGCCCTGCAGCGGGGTGATATGCGCGCTGGGCTCCTCGAGCAGCCGGTCGACATATTCGGCGTTGAACAGCTTCCGCTCCCGCGCCCGGTCGCTGGTCACCGCGTCGCGGACGAAATCGAGATAGGGGCCCTGCAGATGCTTGAGCGCGGGCACCGGGAAATAGCCCTTCGGCCGGTCGATGACCGCGGCCGGGATGACGTCGCGGGCAAGTTCCTTGAGGATCCACTTGCCGCCGTCGCGGATCTTGTGTTCGGCCGGGATGTGGCCGGCCAGCTCGACCAGTTCATGGTCGAGGAACGGCACCCGCGCCTCCAGCCCCCAGGCCATTGTCATGTTGTCGACCCGCTTCACCGGGTCGTCGACCAGCATCACCGTGGTGTCGAGACGCAGCGCCTTGTCGATCGCCCGGTCGGCGCCCGGCAGGCCGAAATGACCGGCGACATAGGCGCGGCTGAAATCCTCGTCCTGGCGATCGGGATGGACCGCCTCGAGGAATTCGCCATGGCCGCGGTCGAAGAAGACCGAGGCATAGTCGGAGACCGGGTCGTTGCTGTCCATCAGCGGTGGATACCAGTGATAGCCGCCGAAGACCTCGTCGGCGCCCTGGCCGCTCTGCACCACCTTGAGATGCTGGGAGACCTCGGCGGCGAGCACGAAGAAGCCGATATTGTCGTGGCTGACCATCGGTTCCGACATCGCCTGGAAGGTCCGGGGCAGGGTCTCGAGAACCCTGTCGGTGGGCACGAAGATCTGGTGATGCTCTGTGCCGAAATGCTGCGCGATCAGGTCGGAATAGCGGAACTCGTCGCCCTTCTCGCCGCCGGCGGCCTCGAAGCCGACGGAGAAGGTGTTCAGCCCCTGCTGCCCGGCCTCGGCGAGCAGGCCGACGATGAGGCTCGAATCGACGCCGCCGGAAAGCAGCACGCCGACCGGCACGTCGGCCACCATGCGGCGCGAGACGGCGAGCCGGAGCGCTTCGCCCAGGCGTTCCTTCCATTCCTCCGCCGAGGTCGCGAGATCGGCGGAATCCTGTTCAAAGGCGAGCGACCAGTATTGCCGGCTGCGGTGGGTGCCGTCCGCCTCGTAGCGCATGAGCGTGCCGGGCGGCACCTTGCGGATGCCGGCGAGGATCGTGAAGGGGGCCGGGACGACGGCGTGGAAGCTCATGTAGAAATGCAGCGCCACCGGGTCGATCCCGGTATCGACCTCGCCGGCGGCGAGCAGGGCCGGCAGCGACGAGGCGAAGCGCAGGCCGTCCGGCCGGCCGGCGATATAGAGCGGCTTGATCCCGAGCCGGTCGCGGGCGAGCGTCAGACGGCCGCTGTCGCGCTCCAGCATGGCGAAGGCGAACATGCCGTTCAGGCGCGCCACGCTGTCCTCGCCCCAGGCATGCCAGGCCTTCAGGATGACCTCGGTGTCGCTGTTCGAGAAGAAGCGGTAGCCCTTGCCCTCGAGCGTCTCGCGAAGCTCCCGGTAATTGTAGATGCAGCCGTTGAAGACCAGCGTCAGGCCGAGGTCCGGATCCGACATGGGCTGCTGGCCGTGGTCGCTCAGGTCGATGATCTTCAGCCGGCGGTGACCGAGGGCGACCCGGCCATGGGCGACGATTCCGGCATCTTCCGGGCCGCGCGCGGCCATTCGCTCCATCATCCGCCCGACGGCGTCCGTCGAGGCAATTGCCCCGTCAAATCGCAAGTCGCCACAAATTCCGCACATAATAACGATCCCGCCACATCACAGTAATAATCGTGTCAATCTTTCCAAACGAAAGCGTACGAAGCGCTCTCGAAGAAAGACGTCCTGAAAAATGCGCAGAACAGTTCACTGAACATCGCGCATGGATGAACGGATTTGACGACGATAAAGTTCCACCGAAGAGCTGCGATTTTCGGACGCGCCCCGGTGACCGGTATGGGGTGGAAGATCGTGATTTTTTATTGAAATGGTAGTGTTGAATATATACGCTTGTTCATCTTCACACTATGAATCCGTTTCGAACGCTTGGATGTCGGCAGGTGCGATCGCGCGCGCGAAGCGTCGGCGCCGCGTCCGAACGGCGCGGGGCGGGGCATCCGGCCGTGGCCGTGGTTGGCGGCCGTCAGCCGCCCTTTGACTGGATCTTTGCCCAGCTGTCGCGCAGGCCGACCGTGCGGTTGAAAACCGGACGGCCGTCCGCCGTCGTCTCCGGATCGCGGCAGAAATAGCCGAGCCGCTCGAACTGGACGGCCTTGCCGACGGTGCTCTCGGCGAGCGAGGGCTCGAGCCGGCAATCGTTCAGCACGACCAGCGAATCGGGATTGAGGTCGGCCAGGTAGTCGCCCTCGGCGCCGGGGTCGGGGCGGTTGAACAGATGGTCGTAGAGCCGTACGTCCGCGCGAACGGCATGGCTGGCGGAGACCCAGTGCAGGGTGCCCTTGACCTTGCGGCCGTCCGGGGCGTCGCCGCCCTTGGTCGCCGGATCGTAGGTGCAGCGCAGTTCGACGATTTCCCCGGCCGCATCCTTCACGACCCTGGTGCAGGTCAGAAAATAGGCGTAGCGAAGCCGGACCTCGCGTCCCGGGGCGAGCCGGAAGAACTTGCGCGGCGGATCCTCCATGAAATCGTCGCGCTCGATATAGAGTTCGCGCGAGAACGGCACCTCGCGGCTTCCGGCCTCCGGATCGTTGGGGTTGTTGATGGCGGTCAGGGTCTCGGTCTCGCCTTCCGGGTAATTCTCGATCACGACCTTGAGCGGGTTGAGCACCGCCATGCGCCGCTCCGCCGAATTGTTCAGCGTTTCCCGGATGCAGTAATCGACGAAGGACATCTCGACCGTGCTGTCCGACTTGGTGACGCCGACCTTGTGCGCGAGGTCGCGGAGCGCCTCGGGCGGGACCCCGCGCCGCCGCATGGCCGAGAGTGTCGGCATCCGCGGATCGTCCCAGCCGCTGACGTGGCCTTCCTCGACAAGCTGGATCAGCCGGCGCTTGGAGAGCACGGTATGGGTCAGCTTGAGGCGCGCGAATTCATACTGCCGGGGCCGGCTCGGGGTCGGCAGGTTCTCGATCAGCCAGTCGTAAAGCGGGCGGTGATCCTCGAATTCGAGCGTGCAGACCGAATGGGTGATCCCTTCGATCGCATCCGACTGGCCGTGCGCGAAATCGTAGGTCGGGTAGATGTGCCAGGCGGTCCCGGTGCGCGGATGCGGCGCGTTCAGGATGCGGTAGAGGACCGGGTCGCGAAGATTGATGTTGCCCGACGTCATGTCGATCCGCGCCCGCAGCACGCGGGCGCCGTTCGGGAATTCGCCGGCGCGCATGCGGCGGAAGAGGTCGAGATTCTCCGCCACGCCGCGGTCGCGGTAGGGGCTTTCGCGGCCGGGTTCGGTCAGGGTGCCGCGGTACTCACGGATCTGCTCCGCGTCGAGATCGTCGACATAGGCCTTGCCGGCGCTGATCAGATGCTCGGCCCAGGCATAGAGCTGCTCGAAATTGTCGGAGGCGAAGTAGAGATGCTCGCCCCAGTCGAAGCCGAGCCAGGCGACGTCCGCCTTGATCGCCTCGATATAGCGCGCTTCCTCCTTCGTCGGATTGGTGTCGTCGAAGCGGAGATGGCAGCGTCCGCCGAAACTCTCGGCGATCCCGAAGTTGAGGCAGATCGACTTGGCGTGGCCGAGATGCAGATAGCCGTTCGGTTCCGGCGGAAAGCGGGTGACGACCTGGCCGACCCGGCCCGCCTCGAGATCGCCGCGCACGATCTCGCGGATGAAATCTGTCAATTCGTCCCGGCTACCGACGCCGGTCTCGGCTTGGCTCATCGACTGCGCTCCTGATCGCGGACGAGGGCGTCCGCGGCGATTGGCGTCCTTCTCTGTCCGATGCGCTGGCCAAGGTCAAGGGGCTGCCGGCGGCGGTTCAGCCGGGCGCGTTCAGTCCCAGCCATTCGCGGGCCCCCGCCAGGCTGCGGAATGCGGCGAATTCGCGATCGGACGCGCCTTCGAGATTAGGTGCCGTACATGCGCGCGACGGCGAAGGCGAAATCCTCGCTGAGTACGGAGGCGCTTCTGCCCGGTCCGATGGCGGCGAGCAGGCTGCTCATCTCGACGGCAAGCCGCCTCGCGCCGACGGAATCGAACTCTGTCTCGTCGATCGCCATCGCGGCGTCCTTCTCGACAATCGACAGGATCATCGTCGGGCCGCCCGGTGTGGTCAGTTCGGCGATGCGCCGCAACGCCAGGCGAAACTCGGAGAGCTTGCCCGGTCCGTGATAGCGGACGAGAAACCCGTCCGGATTGCTGCTGATGCGGCTGATTTCGAACAACTGATTACCCCTGTCGGATCTCGCGGCCGGACTGCCCGGCCGAAGCGTCCCGGACGGCCGCCGTCGGCGCGCCCGATGTTCTGATATACCGTGTGGCTGGTTGCTTTACGCGCGCGGCTCCCATCCGGATCAACCTGCCGGCGGGATATCGATGCCGAGCCACCGCCGGGCCGAAGCGACCTCGCGAAACACCGCGAATTCGCGCCGGCTGACCCCCTCGACGTAACCGCTGAACATGCGCCCGGTCGCAAAGGGAAAATCGTTCACGAGAACGGCGGCGCCGCGTCCCGGCCCGATGATCTCGAGCGGGCGGCGAAGCGTCGCCGCGAGGGCGCGCGCCGCGCCCGCATCGATCTCCGCATGGCGGGCGATCATGTCGGCCTCGTTATCAAAGGTCGAGAGAATCAGGGTCGGTCCGCCCGGCACGGCCAAGTCGGCGACGGCTTCCACCGCCGCGCTCAGGTCGGCAATCTCGAAAGCGCCATGAAAACGGATATGGAAACCGTCAGGGGCACGGCGGAGCCGTGTGATCTCGAACAAGCGGAACCTCTTTCGCCCTGCCGGGGATGCCGTGTCGGCCACGCTCACCGGGAACCGGATACACGCCAACGATGCATATCTAATACAAAATATACATGTTGGAAGACGTGTCGGCGCAAATTTCCCGGTGGTCGGCCTAGCTGCCGGGCCGCCTGACGACGATGACCAGAAGCCCGGCCACGACCAGGGCGGCCGCGGCGATCAGGGTCGGCGGGGTAAAGCTGTCGGTGAAGCGGTAGGCGTAGCCGGCGAAAGTCGGGCCGATCATCTGCCCGACGCCGAAAACCGCCGTCATGACCGCCATGACCCGGCGCTGGTCGCCGGTCGTGAGTTCGCCGGCGCGGATGAAGCCGATCGCCGTCAGCCCCATGATCGTGCCGCCAAGCAGAAAGGCCGACAGCAGAACGGCGATGCCGCTGGTCGCGACGGTCGAGAGGACGACACCGACGGCCTGGGCGAAACAGGCGAGGGCGAAGCTCCGGTCGTTGCCGTGGCGCCGCCCGATCCAGGCCCAGAACGCGACCGAGGGAATCGCGGCGAGGCCGACGACCAGCCAGACGACCGGTTCGAGCGCCCGGATCTCCGGCGATACCCGCACGATCGTCGACAGGAAGGTCGCGGTGATGACATAGCCGAAGCCGAACAGCCCGTAGGCGGCGATCAGCGCCTTGAGCCGCCGGTCGACCTTCGCCGGAGCGCCGGCGCTCGCGGCCGCCGGCAGGCCGTCGGGCGCGTCCGGCACGAGGCGGGTGACGAGGATGAAGGCGAGCAATGCGAGGGCGCCGCTCGCCAGCCACTGCACGTGCCAGTCGAGGCCGGCGCCGCCGAGGATCGCGATCAGCACGGCGGACAGGGCGATGCCGCTGCCGACGCCGGCGAAATGCACGGTGCTGAGCCCGGCCCTGCCGGCCAGCGCCAGGCGATGCAGGACCAGCGCCGACGAGAAGACCAGCACGAAGGCGCTGGCGAAACCGCCGATGAAACGGAGAGACAGGAACAGCGGCATCGAGCCGACCAGACCCATCGCCCCGGTCGAGAGCGCGCTGGCGAGCAGGCCGCCAAGGAACCAGGCACGCCGTCCGCCCGGCAGCCGGCCGATGGAGGCGGCCATCGCGCCGAGCAGGTAGCCGAGGAAGTTGGCCGAGGCGAGCAGGCCGGCCTGGGCCTCGTCGAGACCGAGTCCGGCGACCATGTAGGGCAGGATCGGCGTATGCACGAAACGGCCGATCCCCATGGCCGCGGCGAGCGCCAGCAAGCCGCCGATTGCAATCCCGAGAGGGCGGGCTCGACCGCCGGTTGCGCTTTCGATCATCGCGGCAAGTTAGCGTGTCTCGCCGCGATCCGAGCGGAAAATTTCGCGCCATGACGGGCAGAACTGCTTTCCGCAGGCCGATGAAATCCAGCCTGCCGGGACGGCGCAGTGAGCCCGCTCAGGCCGACACGCGTTTCACGAAGGGCCGCTCCAGCATGGTGACCATCTCGACCGGCCGGTGAAGCCGGAAATCCTCGAGCAGGTCCGCGATGGTCTGCGCCACCACGTCCGGAAAGCCGCCGTGGGTGGTGAGCGGGGGGGAGAGATAGCCGGCCGATTCCATGTCGCCGATGCCGACCACCGCGATATCCGCGGGGATGCGGAGGCCGTGCGCCCGGACCGCGGCCATCGCGCCGAGCGCCAGTTCGTCACTGCCGGTCTGCAGCGAGCGGAAGACGATACCGTCACGGAGGGCCCGCTCGACGCTCTCGAAGCCCGCCTTGTAGCGGTAGGCCGAATCCCAGACGAGTCGTTCGTCGAGGACTATTCCCCGTTCCGCGTGGGCATCGCAATAGCCGCGATAGCGCTCGCTGCCGGACGCCGACCCCCTGATGCGGCCGAGATAGGCGGCGGGTCCCGGGTAGGTCTGCAACAGGAATTCGGTCGAGGTCCGGGTCGCCCGCCGGTCGTCGTAGATGATCGACGGTATGCCGTGCCTCTGCAGCGACAGGCCGACGGCGATGACCGGAAGCGCGTTGTCGCGGACCCGCGTAGAGAGCGTCTCGATCGCCTCCTCGTTGAGCTGGTCGCTGGTCGCGACGATGATCCCGTGAAGCCGCATGGCGTCGGCCCGCGCCAGGATGTTGGCCAGCCGGCTGGCGCTGTGCCCGAGGTTGTAGAGCAGCAGGTCGAGCCCGATGGCTTCCAGCGCAGGCTGGACATGCTTGGTCAGGGAGGCATAGACGCCCTGCTCGATATCGCCGACCAGCAGGGCCACGGTGTTGCTGCGCCCGCGGCGCAGGCCCTGGGCCATGTGGTTCGGCTGGAACCCCAGCTCGCTGATCGCGGCCATCACTTTCGACCGCGTTTCCTGGGTGACGACGCCGCGCCCGCTGAGCACGCGGGAGACGGTCGCGGACGAAACGCCCGCCCGTTTCGCGACGTCGAGAATTCCGGATACTTTCTTCATCGAACTTGACAGGCCCCTTGAACGCTATCTAGCATCCAGACTGCACATGTAAACGTTTACTTCCAGATGAAAACGTTTACATGTTCGCAAGTTTATTGATCGTGAAGTGCGCATGACAGAACAAACTGCACATCCATCGCCGGCGGCCTCCGGGTCCGCCACGAACGGCGCCATCGTGCTGGACCAGGTCGGCAAGACCTATGGCAGCGGGGAGGGGGCGGTCGAGGCGATCCGCTCGATCTCGCTGACCTTCGCGCAGGGCCAGTCGGTTGCGATCGTCGGGCCGAGCGGCTGCGGCAAGAGCACCCTGATGCGGATGATCGCCGGTCTCGACGACCTGACCGCCGGCTCGATCCGAATCGGCGACCGCCAGGTGACCGGGCCGGTGCGCGACATCGGCGTCGTCTTCCAGCGCGACCTGCTACTCGACTGGCGCAGCGTCCTCGACAATGTCCTCCTGCCCGCGGAAATCAGGGGCATGGACATGGCCGCGGCGTCGAAGCGCGCGATGGCCCTGCTCGAGGAACTCGATGTCGCGGGCTTTGCCAAGCATTACCCGTGGCAGCTTTCCGGCGGCATGCGCCAGCGAGTCGCCATCGCCCGGGCGCTGCTGCCGAGCCCGCATCTGATGTTCCTCGACGAGCCCTTCAGCGCGCTCGACGCTATGACGCGCGACCAGATGAACGTCCTGCTGCAGCAGATCCAGGCGGCGGAGCATGTCACGACCCTGCTGATCACCCACAGCATCCTGGAAGCGGTCTTCGTGGCCGACAGGGTGCTGGTGATGTCGGGTCGGCCGGGCGCCATCCTGGACGACATCACCGTCGATTTCCCGCGCCCCCGCAAGCTCGAGCTGCGGGAAACCCCGGCCTTCACCGCGATCGTCGGCCGGATCCGCGAACAGTTCGTCAAGACCGGAGACCTCGTCGGATGAAGGCTGGCTCGATTCCCGCGTCGCAATCCGCCACCGGGCGGGCCGCGCCCGGCCTCGCGGCCCGCGCTCGGCGTCATTTCGCGGTCCTGTTCCCGCCGCTGCTGAGCGCCGTGATCGGCCTCGGGCTCTGGGAAGGCGTCGTTCGCTGGCTCGAGATGCCGAGCTTTGTGCTGCCGCCGCCCTCGAGCGTCGTCTTCGTGATGATCGAATACTGGGGCTATCTGGTGAGCCAGCTCGCCTGGACCGTGATGGCCGCCGCGGTGGGCGTGCTGATCGGGATCAGCCTTGGCATCATCGCCGGTGCCGGCATCGCGATGTCCGGGATCATCGACCGCATGCTGACGCCCTGGCTGGTCATCATCCACGCGATCCCGAAGGTCGTGGTCGCGCCGCTGTTCCTGATCTGGTTCGGGTTCGGCGTGCAGAGCGAAATCTTCTTCGTCGTCACCTTCACTTTCTTTCCCGTGGTCGTCGCGACGATCACCGGGTTGAAGTCGGCCGATCCGGAAGTCCTGCTGCTCGTCCGCTCGATGGGCGCCGATCGCGGCCAGGTGCTGCGCAAGATCCTGTTTCCCTCGGCCATGCCGACAATTCTCTCGGGTGTGAAACTCTCGGTCTCGCTCGCCCCTGTGGGCGCGGTGATTGGCGAGTTCGTCGCCTCCAACCAGGGCCTCGGCCATCTGCTGATCCGTGCGGTCGGCGACATGGACACCGCGCTCGCCTTCGCGGCGGTGACCCTGTTCTCGATCTTCGGCGTGCTGCTGTGGCGCGCCGCGGAGTTTGTCGAAGGCAAGCTGCTGCCGTGGCACCCGAGCCAGCGCGGCGATCTCGCGTCGAACCGGAAATAAGCAACAGACAATACAGGAGAGAATGATGAGGCAAATCCGAGACCTTCTTCCCCGCCTGGCCACCGGCCTCCGCCGAGGTGCCGCCCTGGGCGTGCTGCTTGCCGCGACCGCGACGGTAAGCGCGCCCGCGCAGGCCGAATCCGTCAAGATGACGCTGCTGCTGGACTGGGCCTGGCTGCCCTACCATTCGCCGTTCCTGATCGCGAAGGACAAGGGCTACTACAGCGATGCCGGCCTCGACGTGACCATCGAGCAGGGCCGGGGCTCGGCCAACACGGCGGTCCTGCTGTCGCAGAACAAGGCCGAGATGGCGCATCTGAACATCACCAATGCCGCGCAGCTGATCGGCAAGGGTGGCGACATCAAGGTCGTCGGCATCTACCAGCACAAGTCCGGCGCTTCCTTCGTCGGCATCAAGGGCAAGGTGAAGCTCGACGGTCCGGAATCCCTGATCGGGCCGCGGATCGGCAGCACGCCGGGCGGCTCGGACGCGCTCAGCCTGAAGATCTTCAGCAAGGCGACGGGCATGGATCTCGCCAAGCTCGACATCGTCTCGTTGGAAGGCAACGCCAAGACCGCGGCGCTCTTCGGCGGCAAGATCGACGTCGTCAGCGGCGATGCGCCGGCCTTCAACTCCTACGTCCAGGCGACCGGGCAGGAGCCTGAAACCCTGCTGCTGGCCGACCACGGCCTGCCGCTCATCGGCTTCGGCTTCGCCGCCAACAGCGACTTCATGAAGGATCATCCGGAGGCGGTCGCGAAGTTTCTCGCGGCGACGAAGAAGGGCTTCCAGGATGCGATCGCCGACCCGGCCGCGGCCTGTGCCTTCATGGCCGAAACGGTTCATCTGTCCGGCGAGCAGAGCCGCTGCGTCAACTACGTGAACGGCCTGCTCGCGCTCTCGACGCCGCCGACCTCGGCCGACTGGGGCAAGCAAAGCGCGGAGGAATGGACGGCCCTGACCTCGGTGCTGCGCGATGTCGGCGAACTCGAGTCCGACAAGCCGATCGAGCATTTCTACACCAACGAGTTCGTTCCTCAATGAAACCTGGTCCAACCAGTGTCAGTGGGCGTAAACGCCCCGACGTGATTGTCGTCGGCGGCGGGCACAACGGGCTGGTCGCCGCCTGTTACCTGGCGGCGGCCGGCCTGAAGGTCCTCGTTCTGGAAGCCACCGACCGCCTCGGCGGTCCGGTGGCGACCGTCGAGTTCATGCCGGGCTACTTCTCGACGATCAGCAACTCGCCGGGTTCGCTCGAACCCAAGATCGTCGAGGATCTGGGTCTGGAGCGCTTCGGCCTTCGTTTCGTGCGCCCGGACCCGACGCTCGTCCATCCGCTGGAAGATGGCCGCCTCTATGTCGGCTGGCGCGATCCGGCGCGGAACAACGCCCAACTCGACGCCTTCGCGCCGGGCGAGGCGGCGCGCTACCAGGCGCTCTTCAAGTATATCCAGGATTTCGCCGACCGCCTCGGGATCTCGCTGTTCGAGCCGCCGCCGTCGCTGCAGCACCTGGTGCGCAACCTGACGCGCCTGGAAGACCAGGAAGCCTTCAGCCGCATCCTGTTCGGCAGCGCGCGCGACCTGATGGACGAGTTCGGCCTGGCGCCGGAAACCCAGGCGCTCATCGGTCCGCTCGCTGTCGTCGGCGGCCAGGTCAGCCCCTCGACCCCCGGGACGCCCTTCAACCTCCTGATGCGGCCGCTCTCGCTCGCCTCGATCAAGAGCGATGCCGAGTACGACCCCCGGCGCATGCCGCTGCGCGGCTCGACCGGCCTGCCGGTCGGCGGCATGGGCGCGATCATCGCCGCCATGCAGAGCAGCCTCGAGCAGCAGGGCGGCGAGATCCGCACCGGCGAGCGGGTCGACCTGTTGCGTGTCCGCGACGGGCGGATCAGCGGCGTGGTGACCGCCGACGGCGAGGAAATCGACGCGCCGCTGGTGATCTCCGCGATCAATCCGCGCACCACCGTCGGCCTGCTCGACGACAGCGCCGACTGGGGTCCGCTGCGCGGCAAGCTCGAACGCAAGCAGATGCGGGGCAGGGCCTTCAAGGTCGTGCTCGCCCTCGACGGCATGCCGCGCTACGCGGCGGCGGCCGACGACGCCGAGGCGAAACGCCTCGCCACGGCGCAATTCCGGATCGCGCCGAGCCTCGATTATCTTGAGGAAGGCCATACCGACATGCTGCTCGGCCGCCTGTCGGAGAAACCGGTCATCTGGGGGCTCTGTCCCTCCATGACCTCGCCGATGCTGGCGCCCGAGGGTCGCCATGTCCTCAGCATGAATATCGGCAACGCCCCCTATCGCCTGAAGCAGGGGACCTGGGACGAGCAGCGCGACGTGCTGGCCAGGCGGGCCATCGCGGCGCTCGCCGAATGGATGCCGAACGTGCCGGACCTGGTCTCCGACTACCGCTGCATCGACCCGGTCGAGTTCGAGCGTCGCTACGGGCTGGTCGAGGCCAACATCACGCACGGCGACACGATGCCGTGGAACAGTTTCTGGATGCGCCCGATGGCCGGGCTGCATGCCTACCGGACCCCGACGCCCGGCCTCTATCTGAGTGGCAACGGCACCTGGCCGGGCAACTACGTCTCGGGCATCGCCGGCCACAACACGGCCCAGGCGGTGCTCCAGGACCTCAGGGCCGAAGGATCCCGGCTCGCGGCACAGTTCAGCGAGTCCTGACCGTCTCCGACCAAGGAACAAGAAAATCATGCTGATCGACGGACTGCAATGCGGGCACTTCACCCGCGAGACTTTCGAGGAGCTCCGGCGGGGTGACGTGACCTGCGTGACAATCACCGCCGGATTCTGGGAGGGAACGCTGGAGTCGCTCGATTCAATCGGGCGGTGGCGCGACCTGGTGCGCGAGAACGCCGATCTTGTGATGCTGGCGACCACCGCCGAGGATATCGAGGAGGCGTCCCGGACCGGGCGTACGGCGCTCGTCATGGGGTTCCAGAACTCGAACCTTCTGGAAGGCCGCATCCGCTTCGTCGAGCTTTTCGCCGAGCTCGGCGTCCGGGTCATCCAGCTGACCTACAACAACCAGAACGAACTGGCGGGAAGCTGCTACGAGACCGAGGATTCCGGGCTGGCGCGCTTCGGCCGCGAGGTCATCGACGAGATGAACCGGCACGGGATCCTGGTCGACCTTTCCCATGTCGGCAATCGCTCGACCCTCGATGCGGTATTGCATTCGAAAAAGCCGGTGGCGGTCACCCACGCCAACCCGGATTCGCTGTTCAGCCACAAGCGGAACAAGACCGACGACGTCCTGAAGGCGCTTGTCGACAACGGCGGCGTGATCGGCTGCGCGACCTATCGCAACATCACCGGCGACTATTACTGCAGCACCGTGAAGGCCTGGGCCGAGCTGGTCGCGCGGACCGTCGACATCGCCGGCATCGACCATGTCGCGATCGGCACCGACCGCAGCCACAATCACACCAAGCCGGATTACGACTGGATGCGCCAGGGACGTTGGACGCGCGGTATCGATTATGGCGCCGGCTCAGCAGCTCGGCCGGGCAAGGTCCCGCCGGCCGACTGGTTCAAGTCGGTCAGCGACCTGAACCTGATTCCCGGCGGCCTTGCCGAGGTCGGCTTCTCGCCGGAGGAGGTCGAGAAGATCACCAGCGGCAACTGGCTGCGGGTCTATCGCGAGGTCTTCCGCAAGGCCTGACCGCCGCGCCCGAATTTCATACGACGAGCTCTGGGACATTCTCCATGCACCTGAACGAATTCTACATCGACGGCCAATGGGTCGCCCCGGCCGAGCCGCGCCACGTCGCGGTCATCAACCCGGCCACGGAGGAAGCGATCTGCGAAGTGGCACTCGGCAATGCCGCCGACGTCGATCGGGCGGTCGCGGCCGCCCGCCGCGCCTTCCCGGCCTTTTCCGCCTGGACCCGCGAACAGCGGCTGGACCTGCTCGCGCGGATCCGGGAGGGCTTCCTCGCGCGCCAGGACGAACTCGCGAAGACGATCTCCCGGGAAATGGGGGCGCCGCTCAAATTCTCGCTTTCCGCCCAGGCGGCCTCCGGCCCGAACCAGCTCGAGGAAACGATCCGCGTGCTCGAGGGCTTCGCCTTCGAGACGATGCGCGGGACGACCCGGGTGGTCCGCGAACCGATTGGCGTCTGCGGCCTGATCACGCCCTGGAACTGGCCGGTCAACCAGCTCATCTGCAAGGTCGCGCCGGCGCTCGCCGCCGGCTGCACGATGGTCCTGAAGCCGAGCGAGGTGTCGCCGCTGAGCGCGCTGATCGTGGCGGAGATCCTGCATGACGCCGGGGTGCCGGCCGGCGTGTTCAACCTGGTCAACGGCGACGGCCCAGGCGTCGGCGAGTCGCTGGCCGCCCATCCTGGCGTCGACATGGTGTCCTTCACCGGCTCGACCCGCGCCGGCGTCCTGGTGGCTAAGGCAGCGGCCGATACGGTGAAGCGGGTCGCCCAGGAACTCGGCGGCAAGGCGCCCAACATCCTGCTGCCCGATACCGACTGGGAACGCTCGGTGACGCTCGGCATCGCCCGCTGTTTCGGAAACAGCGGCCAGTCCTGCAGCGCGGCGACGCGCCTGCTGGTGCCGAGGGAGCAGCATGACGCGGTCGCCGAGATTGCCGGCCGGGTCGCCAACACCTATCGCGTCGGCGATCCGGAGGCCGAGGACACCCAGCTCGGCCCGCTGGTCAGCCAGGCCCAGTTCGACAAGGTCCAGCGCCTGATCGAACGCGGCATCGCGGAAGGCGCCCGCCTGGTCGCCGGCGGTCCGGGCCGTCCCGACGGGCTCGAGCGCGGCTACTACGTCCGGCCGACGATCTTCGCCGACGTCCACAACGACATGGCGATCGCCCGGGAGGAGATTTTCGGCCCGGTGCTGGTGATCATCCCCTATGACAGCGTCGAGCAGGCGATCGAGATCGCCAACGACACGCCCTACGGGCTGAACGCCTATGTCCAGGGCGCCGACATGGAACGCGCCCGCCGGGTCGCCGCCGCACTCCGCGCCGGGGCCGTCCACATCAACTATCCGCCGATGGACCGGGGCGCGCCGTTCGGCGGCTACAAGCAGTCCGGCAATGGCCGTGAGTGGGGCGAATGGGGTCTCTCCGAGTTCCTCGAAACCAAGGCGATCGTCGGCTACGGCGCCTGACGGGGACGGGAAGAGGGGCCGGACAATGGACAAGATACTGCTCGACGTGCACTGCCACCTGGTGCCGCTCACGCCGGCGCTGACCGAGGGCATCGGGGGCGTTGCCTGGGACGGCGGCCGGGCGCCGCTCACGATCGACGGCTACACGCTCGCCTCGCCCGATGTCTATCGCGTCGAGGCGCTGCTCGACTGGATGGATGCGAACGCGGTCGGGCGGGCATGGATTTCCGTGCCGCCGCCGCTCTATCGTCTCGGTCTCGACGAGGCCCGGGCGGTCGAATGGACCGGCCGCCTCAACCAGGGCCTGGCCGATGTCGCCGGCCGGCATGGCGATCGTCTGACCCCCATGTTCCATCTGCCGGTGCAGCATCCGGCGGCGGCCGCGTCTCTGGCGCGCGAATGGTCGGCGCGGGAAAAGCCGATCTTCGCGATGCCCGCCGGGTCGGCGGCGGACGGGATCGTTCTCTCCGGCGAGGCCTATGTCCCGCTCTGGCAGGCCCTCGACGCGGTCGACGCCTTCCTCTTCCTGCATCCCTGCAAGGGCTGCGATCCGCGCTACGAGCCTTTCTACCTGCACAACCTGGCCGGCAGCCCCATCGAGACCGCGCTGGCCGCCGCCCATCTGTCGCTCTCCGGCATCCTCGATCGTCATACACGGATCACCTTCTGTCTCGCCCATGCCGGCGGTGCGACGGCGGCGATTGCCGGCCGGCTCGAGCGCGGCCAACTGACCGGCCGGCCCGGGGCCGACACCGGGGCCCGGAAGCCGCGCCAGGCGCTCCGCAATGTCTGTATCGACTGCATCAGCCACGATGCCGCGGCACTCGGTTTCGCCGCCTCGATGCACGGCGAGGACAATGTCTTCTTCGGCTCGGACTGGCCTTTCGCGATGGGACTGCCGGAGCCGCACAGCCAGCTCGGCGAGGTCGCGCCGGCGCTCAAGCGGAAGATGTTCGAGGGCAACCCCCGCCGGCTGCTGTCGAAATTCGGTCTCTGATCGCGGCGGCCGGCGGCCCGGCCAGCCTGTTACATCTAGCGTACAACGCGGGTTCGATCCCGCCATTCGTGACATGGCGGGCAGAACTGCTTTCCGGATTCAGGGGATTGCGGCTGTTCGGCCAGGCGCGCTGAACTGACGCCTGCCTCCATCGGGCCGCGTGCCGATGGCCGGGCCAGCCGGTCCGCGACAGTGGTTGTGAACGGGGCCGATTCCGGCCGTTCTCGTCGGGCCGCCTGTGCCCTGAGGGCGATTCGGCCTTGACTCCCGTTGCGCCAGGAAGTGTACCAGGTCCGAAGTCCGGCTATCGGTGTTAAGTGCCTGCCATATCGCGGCTTTCGCCCACGGACATCACGAACATGCCAGCTTGAGAGGGGGCTCCCGGGAGCCGGGAGGAAGCGTTTGTATTATCTGGACGAGAAGCTCGAACCGATCCTCGTGGAGGTGATCCGCCGCAATGCGGGGGAAGAGGTCTTTCATCAGGCCGTGCGCGAAGTGCTGGAAAGCCTTGGCCGGGTCGTCGCGAAACATCCGGACTATCTCGATGAGGCGCTGATCGAGCGCATCTGCGAGCCGGAACGGCAGATCATCTTCCGGGTGCCCTGGGTCGACGATACTGGCCAGGTGCGGATCAACCGCGGCTTCCGGGTCCAGTTCAATTCGGCGCTCGGCCCCTACAAGGGCGGCGTCCGGCTTCATCCCTCGGTGAACGTCGGGATCATCAAGTTCCTCGGCTTCGAGCAGGTCTTCAAGAACGCGCTCACGGGCCTGCCGATCGGCGGCGGCAAGGGCGGCTCCGACTTCAATCCGCGCGGCCGCTCGAACGGCGAGATCATGCGCTTCTGCCAGTCCTTCATGACCGAGCTCAGCCGTCACATCGGCGAATATATCGACGTCCCGGCCGGCGATATCGGCGTCGGCGGGCGCGAGATCGGCTACATGTTCGGCCAGTTCAAGCGCCTCACCAACCGCTACGAGGCGGGCGTGCTGACCGGCAAGGGGCTCGCCTATGGCGGCTCCCGCGCGCGCAAGGAGGCGACCGGTTACGGCGCGACCTATTTCGTCGAGCGGATGCTGGCCACGAAGGGCCAGTCCTTCGACGGCAAGCGCGCGGTGGTCTCCGGCTCCGGCAATGTCGCCATCTACACGATGGACAAGATCACCTCGTTCGGCGGCAGGATCGTCGCCTGCTCGGATTCCGGCGGTTACGTCGTCGACGAGGGCGGGATCGATGTCGCGCTCGTGAAGGAGATCAAGGAGGTACGCCGCGAGCGTATCTCGCAGTATGCCCGCCTGAAGGGCAACGGCGCGCGCTATGTCGAGAAGGGCTCGATCTGGGACGTGCCCTGCGACGTCGCGATGCCGTCGGCGACCCAGAACGAACTGACCGGCAAGGATGCGAAGACGCTGGTCCGGAACGGTGTGATCGCCGTGGGCGAGGGCGCCAACATGCCGACGACGCCGGAAGGGGTCCGGATCTTTCAGGAGGCGGGCGTGCTGTTCGCGCCGGGCAAGGCGGCGAATGCCGGCGGCGTTGCCACGTCGGCGCTGGAGATGCAGCAGAACGCCTCCCGCGACAGCTGGAGCTTCGAGCAGACCGAGACCCGGCTGGCGGCGATCATGGCCAACATCCACGACGCCTGCGCCGAGACCGCCGACGAATACGGCGCCCCCGGCGACTACGTGCTCGGCGCCAATATCGCCGGTTTCGTCCGCGTCGCCGAGGCAATGCGGTCGCTCGGCGTCATCTGACCCCTGACACCGCGCCCGACGGGCCGGAGCGTCTCCGGCCCGTCCGCGCTTGCGGGCCTCCTCAGGTCGCGGCGGCGACCTTGTATGCCGGCCGCGCCTCGAGCCTGTCCGCATAGGCCGAGAGGTTCGGCAAGGCGCTGAAGTCGGCTCCGAAGCGCCGGGTGACGATGACCGCATGCCCGGTGACTGTGTCCGCCACGGTGAAATCGTCGGCGAGATACGCGCGCCCTTCCATGTGCGCTTCAGCCGCTGCGAGCGCCTTGTTGATGAGCTTCATCGCCCTGGCCGCCAGTTCCGGGTTCCGGCGCTCCGGCGGCAGCAGGACCGTTTCGACGACGTAGTTGTTCACCGGGGGCATGATCATGCCCTCGGCATATTGCAGCCATTGCAGGTATGGCGCGAAATTCGCCGCGTCGGGGCCGGGAACAAGCGAAGGGGCATACTTGGCGCCCAGGTATTGGGCGATCGCCGTGCTTTCGGTGATCGTGATGTCGCCGTCGATCAGCGTCGGCACGCGGCCGTTCGGATTGATGCGGGTATAGTCCGGGCCGCGCATCTCCTTCTGGCCGAGCGTGAACCGCTCCAGTTCGTATTGGAGGCCAATCTCCTCCAGCAGCCAGACCGTGCGAACCGCACGCGAGCGGGGGGCAAAATACACTTTCATGGGCATTTCCTGTTCTGTCGATTGGGGAGGGAATCCGGATCCCTCCGGTTTCTGCGGGCGCTGTCGCGGGACATGTCGGGCCGCGACCCTGCTAGATACGGGTATCCGTGGCATGGTTCCACCATGCCTGGTCCGTCCAGGCGCGCAGGTCGAGCTCGTGCGTCCAGACCGAGCGGTGCTGATGGGCGATATGCCAGTAGGTCTCCGCGACATGCTCGGGCAGCAGCAGGCCGTCATCGGCCCCCTTCATCGACCGCAGCGCCGCGAAACGTTCCGGGCCGAGCATCTTGCCGAGCGTGTCCGGCGCATCGACCGCGCCGTCGATCACGATATGGGCGATGTGAACGCCCCGGGGAGCGAATTCCGCGTTCAGTGTCTGGCACAGCATCCGGCGCCCGGCCATCGCCGCGGCGTGCGCGTGCTGGCCCGCGTTGCCACGCATCGCCGCGGTCGAGGCGGTGACCAGAACGGTCCCGCTGCCACGCGCCGCCATCAGGGGGCAGACCGCCTGCGCCGCGCGAAACAGGCCGAACGTGGCCATTCGCCAGCAGCGCTCGAACACCTTCGCGCTGGTCTCCGGCAGCGACCGGTCGCCGATCTGCGCACCGATGTTGTAGACCAGCGCGTGGATCGGGCCGACATCCCGCTCGACCTCGTCGACGAGGGCCTCGATCTCGCCCGGTTCGACCGCGTTCAGCAGGCGGCCCGTCGCGGCGCCGCCGGCGGCCCGAATGTCGCTGACCAGCCGATCGAGCCCTTCCGTGTCCGACCGCCGGCCGAGAACCGCATGATATCCGCCGGCCGCGAAACGCGCACCGACCGTTCCGCCGATCCCTGCACCGGCGCCGATGACCAGGCACACCTTGTCCATCACGATCCCTCCGTTTTCCGGCTAACCTAGCCACACAGGAGGCGTGGCGTAACCGGTACGGTCTGCGAAGGAGATGTGCCGAACGACCGGGTTCACCAGGGTGCAACGCGATCGGGCGCGATCGGTTGAATGCGCCGTTCGGCCGCGTCGCCGCCCGAACGGCTCCTGCCCTGTCCCTCCTCAGAAGCCGACGTTCGCCGCGCCCTTCGTCTGGAGCATCGCGCGTGCGTCGTCCGCTGTCGCGACCTCGAGGGAGAGTTCTTCCAGGATACGCCGGATCTTCGCCACCTGCTCGGCATTGCTTTTCGCGAGCACGCCCTTGCCGAGGAACAGGCTGTCTTCCAGGCCGACCCGGACATTGCCGCCGAACAGCAGGCTCTGGGTCGCGAAGCGCATCTGGTGCCGCCCGGCGGCAAGCACGGAGAGATAATAGTCCTGGCCGAACAGCCGGTCCGCGGTGGCGCGGAAGGCGGCGAGATTCTCGAGGTCGGGGCCCTGGCCGCCCAGAATGCCGAAGATGCCCTGCACGAAGAAGGGCGGCTCGACGATCTTCCGGTCGACGAAATGGGCCAGGTTGTAGAGATGCCCGCTGTCGTAGCATTCGAACTCGAAGCGCGAGCCGCCCTCGTCGCCGAGGCGGCGCATCGCCATCTCGATCTGGGCAAAGGTATTCGGCAGGATGAAGTCGCGGGTGCTCTCGAGATAGGGGCGTTCCCAGTCGTGCAGGAAGCGGTCGTATTTCGCAGCCGCGCCCGAGATGTTGAAGTTGAGCGAGCCCATGTTCATCGACGCGACCTCGGGCTTGAGCGAGGCGGCGGCGGCGAGGCGCTCTTCCATGGTCATGCCGAGGCCACCGCCGGTGGTGATGTTGATGATCGCGTCGGAGCGATCGCGGATCGAGGGGAGAAAGCGCCGGAAGACTGCCGGGTCCTGCGTCGGTCGCCCGGTCTCCGGAACGCGGGCATGCAGATGGACCATCGCCGCGCCGGCGGCGGCCGCAGCGACCGCGTCGTCGGCGATCTCCTCGGGTGTCACGGGCAGGTGCGGCGACATGGTCGGCGTGTGGATCGACCCGGTTATCGCGCAGGTGATGATGACTTTCTTGGCTTCGCGCATGTTCTGTTCCCTCCGTTCGTTGCCGGCCCGCCCTCAGTTTCCCGAGGGTTCGACCGCGCGCAGGATCCGCTCGGCGTTACGCTGGTGCGGCATGTCGATCATCCGGCCGTCGAGCAGCGCGACGCCTTCGCCGCTCGCGTCGAGCGCGGCGATGACGCGCCGCGCCCAGTCGACCTGGGCCTCGCTCGGGGTGAAGGCCTCGTTGATCGCCGACACCTGCGCCGGGTGGATGGCGAGCTTGCCATCGAAGCCCGCCCGGTACGCCGCGGTCGCCTCGGCCCTGCAGCCATCGAGATCGCGGACGTCGGTGAAGGCGGTGTCGAAGGCGAGCACGCCGGCCTCCCGCGCGGCCAGGAGGCAGAGATCCCGGGCGAGCGCGAAGACCCCCTCGTAGCGACCCTCGACGCGATTCGCGAAGGCGCCGATGTCGGCGGAAATATCTTCCGCGCCCCAGGTCAGGCCATAGAGACGGGGATGCGACCAGTCGCTTCGCATCAGGTTGCGGACCGCCCGCGCCGTCTCGGTCGCGACCGGCAGGAGGCGGACCGTTTCCGCCGGCAGGCCGGCCGCCGCCATGGCGTCCGAGGCGACCCGGATATCGTCGAGCGAGCCGCATTTCGGCAGCATGACGACTTCCGGCGGGGCCGCCGCGAGGATCGCGATGTCGGCTTCGAAGTAGCCGGATTCGAGGCTGTTCACCCGAACGAAGCGGCGGGCGGGCAAAGGCGTCGCGAGCGCAGCGGCGGTGATGTCGCGAGCCGCCGCCTTGCGGTCCGGATGGACCGAATCCTCCATGTCGAAGATCACCGCGTCCGTCCCGCTCTCGGCCGAACGCGCGATCTTGCGCTCGCTGTCGCCGGGGACGAAGAGGATCGACCTGACGGGACGGCTCGTCATGCCTGCGGCCGCTTGTGCATCAGCGCCGTCCGCTTGCAGCTGCCGACCAGTTCATCGTTCTGATTGAACGCCTCGTGCAGCAGCACGACGATACCGTTGGTCGGGCGCGACTTGCTTTCGCGCGTCTCCAGAACGGTCGTCCGGGAATGCAGCGTGTCGCCATGGAATACCGGGCGCGGGAAATTCACGTCCGTCATGCCGAGATTGCCGACGGTCGTGCCGATGGTGGTTTCCGAGACGCCCATGCCGATCATCAGGCCGAGCGTGAAGACGCTGTTCACGATCGGCTTGCCGAACTCGGTCTTCTCGGCGAAGTGGAAATCGATATGCAGCGGCTGCGTGTTCAGCGTCGCGTTGCAGAACCACATGTTGTCGGATTCGGTCACCGTCCGGCGCGCCGCATGCTCGATGACCTTGCCGACGGTGAATTCCTCGAACCAGAGTCCGGCCATTGTCTTGTCTCCGCAGTTTCGTTGGGGTTTCGATTGTCGTCAGGCGCCGGATTCCATCCCGCGCAGGAGCTCTTCCGCGATGATCAGCTTGCGCACCTGGGTGGTGCCGGCGCCGATCTCGAGCAGCTTGATCGAGCGGTAGAGGCGGTTGATCTCGGATTCCCAGATGTAGCCGGAGCCGCCATGGATCTGCATCGCGTCGTCGAGTACCTTGTGGCAGGCTTCGGCCGCATAGAGCACCGAGGCCGCTGTGACCTTGTGAAGCTCGCCACGGCCACCGGCACCGGGTTCCATCGCGCGGCATTCGGCGAGCGTCCGGTAAGTGAAGGTCCGCGTCGTCTCGACCGCCACATACATGTCCGCCAGCAGGGCCTGAATCATCTGGAACGAGCCGATCGGCTGGCCGAACTGCCTTCGCGTCTTGGCATAGTCGAGGGAAAGCTCGAAGGCCCGCTCGGCGACGCCGAGACACAGCGGCGCGATCATCGCGCGTTCCATGTCGAGTCCGCCCATGACCACGGCCACGCCGCCGTTCTCTACGCCGACGAGGTTCTTCGCCGGGACCCGGCAGTCGTCGAACACGAGCTCGGCGGTCTGGCTGCCGCGATAGCCCATCTTGGTCAGCTTCTGGGCGACCTTGAAGCCGGGGAAACCCTTCTCGACGATGAAGGCTGAGATGCCCTTGGCGCCGAGTTCGGGGGCCGTCTTCGCATAGACCAGGAGGACGTCGGCGACCGGGCCGTTCGTGATGTAGAGCTTCGAGCCGTTGAGGATATAGTCGTCGCCATCGCGGCGCGCGGTGGTCCGCATGGAGCCGAGCGCGTCGGATCCTGAGCCTGGCTCGGTCAGGCCGAGGGCGCCGATCTTGCGGCCGGCGATCATGTCCGGCACGTATCGTCGGCGCTGCTCCTCGTTGGCGTTCCGGTAGAGATTGTCGAGCACGATGTTGTCGTGGACGATGTAGCTCAGCGCGAGCGCATGGTTCCAGCGTCCGAAGGCCTGCGCGACCGCGCCGGCGGCCATGTAGTCGAGGCCCACGCCGCCGTGGACCTCCGGCACCGTCATGCCGAAGAAACCTGCCTCGGCGATCTTCGGGAAAGCCTCGTCGGGCCACCATTCGTCCGCATCCATCCTCGGCGCGAGGGGGTAGAGTTCGCGGCGCGCGAACAGGTCCGCCTGGTCGAGGATCTGCTGCTGATCCGCGTCCAGCGCGTAGCGATCCGGCATCGTGTCGTTCGGAAGATGGTAGCCGCGTCCCATGCCGCGTCCTCCCTTGATTACAAGAAACCCAACCGGCCTCGCTTGCCCGCAAATCGCGCGCTGCGCCGGCTTTTTCAGGACTATAAGTGAGTAGGATTTACTTTGTCCAGAGGGTGACGCTTTCGTGGTGCAGTGCAAAAAGATCCCTGAAACACTGCCAGAATCTGGATACAAGCGCCGATATCATTCTCTCGTTCGTATCTGTGAAAAGAGCCATTGACAAGAAACGTAAGTCCCATTCACCATTGCCGCGTGATTGATCTGAGAAGCCAAGCGGAGGACGTCTTGGGCGTTGAGGCGGGGAAAAGGGCGGGTCGACAGAGCCGCAAGGTGCGAATGGCCGGCATCGAGGCTGCCGCAAGGTCGACCTTCGCCGAAAAGGGCTTCGACGAGGCGTCGATGGCCGAGATCGCCACCCGGGCCGGGATCTCCGAAGCGGCCATCTACAAGTATTTCGACGGCAAGCGGCATCTGCTGCTGACTGTGCTGGAGAGCTGGTACCGCGACATGGTGGCGGACAACCGCGCGAAGGTCGCCGGCGTCGAGGGCACCCGCGCCCGTATCCAGGTGATGATCTGGCAGCATCTCAGGACGATCCGGGAAAATCCCGATCTCTGCCGCCTGTTCTACGGCGAGGTGCGCAGCCAGCCCGGCTACCGGCAAAGCGAACTGTACGAGCTCAACCGCCAGGTGACCGGACTGATGGTCGGCATCCTGAACGACGGCATCGAGGCCGGCGATCTGCGCGACGATATCCCGGTGCGGCTGATTCGCGACGTCGTGTTCGGGGGCATCGAGCATCATGTCGCGGGCTTTCTGGCCGGGCGAGGCGAGCTCGACTGCGATGCGATCGCCACGACGCTCACCAGCCTTGTCGTCGACGGGATCGGTGCCGTGCGCAGCCCGGACGCGGCCGATGGAGCGGTCGCACGGCTTGAACGGATCGCGACGCGGTTCGAAACCCTTCTCGGCCCGAAGGTGAAGCGATGACGACCGCAGCCACAAGACAGTTCACGAAGATTCTGGTCGCCAACCGTGGCGAGATCGCCTGCCGGATCATCGGCACCCTGCAGCGCTTGGGGATCCGCTCGGTGGCGATCTGCCATGCGCTCGATCATCGGGCCCGGCACGCCCGTATGGCGGATGAGGTGCACGCGATCACCGGCGAGACCCCGGTCGCGGCCCATCTCGACATCGCGCAGATCGTAGAGATCGCGCGCCGGAGCGGTGCCGAGGCGATCCACCCGGGCTACGGCTTCCTGTCGGAGAACGCGGATTTCGCGGCGGCGGTCGCCGATGCCGGGCTTGTCTTCATCGGCCCCGACGCCGAGACGATCCGCCTGATGGGCGACAAGATCACGTCGCGCCGTTTCGCCGAGACGCACGGTGTCCCGGTGGCGCCGTCGGCGGTCCCGACCGACGATCTCGATGCCTTCCTGGGCGACGCGGCGGCGATCGGCTTCCCGCTGCTGATCAAGGCGGCGGCCGGGGGCGGCGGCAAGGGCATGAGCATCGTGGACGATCGCTCGGAGCTTGCCGACAAGGCGGCGCTCGCGGCCAGCGAGGCGAAGCGCTATTTTGCCGACAGCCGCATCTATGCCGAGCGCTACATCGCCGAGCCGCGCCATATCGAAGTGCAGGTCTTCGGCGACGGTGCCGGCAATGCCGTTCACCTGATCGAGCGGGAATGTTCGGTCCAGCGGCGCTTCCAGAAGATCATCGAGGAGGCGCCGGCGGTCGGGCTGTCAGAGAAACTCCGCCGCGAGATCTGGGATGCCGCGGTTCGTCTGGCCCGCGCCGCGCGGTACCGCAATGCCGGCACGGTCGAGTTCATCCTCGCCCCGGACGGCGCGTTCTATTTCCTCGAGATGAACACCCGGCTGCAGGTCGAGCACCCGGTGACGGAAATGGTGACAGGGCTCGATCTCGTGGAGCTGCAGCTCGCGGTCGCCGGCGGCGCGAGCCTGCCGTCCCAGGACGATATCAGGACCAGCGGCCACGCGATCGAGTGCCGCATCTGCGCCGAGGATCCGGATCGGGACTTCCTGCCGGAAACCGGCCGCGTGCTGCGGCTGGCCGAGCCCTCCACGAACCTCGCGCGTTTCGACAGCGGCCTCGTCGCGGGGCAGACGGTGAGCGCCAGTTTCGATCCGATGCTGGCCAAGCTGATCGTTCACGGCGGCACCCGTGACGAGGCGATCGCGCGGGCCGGCGAGGCGCTCCGCGAAACCGCGATTCTGGGCGTGGTGACCAATCTCGACTACTTGGCGCGAATCGTCGGTCATCCGGCCTTCCGCGACGGTGCCCTGCACACCGGTTTTCTCACCGAGCATGCGGCGGCGCTCGCGACACCTCCGGCAGACGATGAGGCCCGGACGGC
Source organism: Oceanibacterium hippocampi (assembly GCF_900172325.1). Classification (GTDB taxonomy): domain Bacteria; phylum Pseudomonadota; class Alphaproteobacteria; order Sneathiellales; family Sneathiellaceae; genus Oceanibacterium; species Oceanibacterium hippocampi. The sequence continues at coordinate 2,085,314 of NZ_FWFR01000001.1, forward strand.
GGCCCTGCTGGTGGCGTTCGTGTCCTCGCCCGAACTGCGCCGACAGGTGTTCGATGTCCCGGAGCCCTATGCCGCGATGGGTGGCTGGAGGAATTGACGATGGTGATCCAGCTGCGCCTCGACGGCGCTGACCATGAACTCGACATCGTGTCGCGGACACCCGAATTGGTCGTTCGCCTCGACGGCAGGCTGCACCGGCTGGGCCCGGCGATGCCGGATGGTGCCGGCGCGCGCCTTCTCGTCGACGACCGGCAGGTCGCCTACGAAGCGGCAGCGGACGGCGGGGCGGTCTACGTGCGCTGCGCCGGGCGACATTTCCGTGTCGAGATTCCCGACCCGCGCGACGCCGCCGGAGCCGGCGGCGGCAACGCCGACGAGATCGTGGCGCCGATGCCTGGGGTGGTGGTCCGCCTCGCGCGCGCAGCGGGCGACGAAGTCGCGGCGGGCGACACGGTGCTCACCATCGAGAGCATGAAACTGCAAATGAACCTGACCGCGCAGCGCGGCGGGCGGATCGCCCGGATCGTGGCCCGGCAGGACCAGACCTTCGACAAGGGCGATGTGCTCGCCGTTCTGGAATCCGTAGAGGCTGCCGAGTAATGCGTAGAATAGTTTCGTCGATTTCCACCACGGATCCGGATTTCCGCCGCAACGATGCCCACTACCGTCGCATCGTGGAGGACTTCCGCGCCCGTCAGCAGGCCGCACGCTACGACCGGCCCGAGCGCGATCTCGCGCGGCTCGAACGGCAGGGCAAGATGCGACCGCGCGAGCGGCTGGAGAAACTGCTGGATCCCGGCACGCCGTTTCTCGAACTCTCGACGCTCGCCGCCAACATGGACTATGACGGCGAGGCGCCTGGCGCCAGCGCGATCACCGGTATCGGCATCATTGCGGGGCGCGAGGTCGCGATCCGCGCCGACGACAGTTCGGTCAAGGGCGGCGCCTGGTATCCGCTGACGATCAAGAAGATCGTCCGCCTGCTCGACATCGCGCTCGAGAACCGGCTGCCGGTCGTGCATCTCTGCGACAGCGCCGGCGGCTTTCTGCCACTGCAATCCGATCTTTTCGCCGACCGCCACATGGCCGGGCGGATCTTCCGCAACCAGTGCCAGTTGTCGAAACTGGGCGTGCAGCAGCTTTCGCTCGTCTTCGGCCATTGCACCGCGGGCGGCGCCTATGTGCCGGCCCTGTCGGACTATTCGGTGATCGTCAAGGGAACCGGGGCGGTGTTCCTCGGTGGCCCACCGCTTGTGAAGGCGGCGACCGGCGAGGAGGTCGGCGTCGAGGAACTCGGTGGCGCCGAGATGCATACCTCGGTCTCCGGCACCTGCGACTATTACGCGGCCAGCGAGGACGAGGCGATCGCGATCGGCCGGGAGATCGTCTCGCAATGGCGGCGCCAGCCGAAATGGGCCTGCCAGCGCGATCCGATCGAGGATCCCTATTTCGATCCCGAGGAACTGTACGGGATCCTGCCCGACAGCCCGAAGGCGGTCTTCGACATGCGCGAGGTCATCGCCCGGATGGTCGACGGCAGCCGTTTCCACGAATACCAGCCGAATTACGGCACGGCGCTGGTCTGCGGCTTCGCGAACATCTGGGGCTGGAAGGTCGGGATCATTGCCAACAACGGGGTCCTGTTCAACGATTCCTCCCTGAAGGCCGCCCATTTCATCGAACTCTGCAATCAGAACGAGACGCCGCTCGTCTTCCTGCAAAACATCACCGGCTACATGGTCGGACGCGACTACGAGCGGGCCGGGATCACCAAGGACGGCGCCAAGATGATCATGGCGCAGAGCTGCTCGCGGACGCCGAAATTCACCGTGATGTGCAACAGCTCCTACGGCGCCGGCAATTACGGCATGTGCGGGCGGGCCTTCGATGCGCGCTTCCTGTTCGGCTGGCCGACCTACCAGGTCGGCACGATGGGCGGCGAGCAGGCGGTCAACACGCTGGTCGAGGTCAAGGCGGCGCAGATGCGGCGCAACGGCGAGGAGATCGACCAGGCGGTGCTCGACGGGGTGCGCGACGAAACGCGCCGCGCCTACGAACACCAGCTCTCGGCCTACTTCGCGACGTCCCGGATCTGGGACGACGGGCTGCTCGATCCCGTCGATACACGAAACGCGCTCGGGATGGCGATCACCGCCTCGCTGAACGCACCGCTGGGAGAGCCCGGGTATGGCGTTTTCCGCTTGTGAACGGCTGTCCTCGACAGTCCGGCTCTCCGGCCGGTTCCGACGCGGCGCACGGCTAGGAAAGGGGGATCGATGTCCATCCAGGATTATGTGAACCTGCTGGTAATCGGCCTGAGCCAGGGGTGCGCCTACGGGCTCGTGGCCCTCGGGTTCGTCCTGATCTACAAGGCGACCGAGATCGTGAACTTCTCCCATGGCGAGTTCATGATGCTGGGCGCCTTCGCCGCCATCCCGCTGATCGCCCTGTTCGGGTTCTGGCTCGGCATCGTCTGCGCCCTGCTGGCGATGGCCGTCGTCGGCTTCCTGCTCGACGCGCTGGTGATGCGACGGATCATCGGTGAAAGCCAGGCCAGCGTGTTCATCGTCACGGTCGCCTTCGGCTTCATATTCCGCGCGCTCGCCGGCATGATCTGGGGGTGGCAGCCGGTCCCGTTCCCGGCCTACCTGACCGGCTCGATCGAGTTCGCGGGCTTCACGCTGCAGGCCAACCGCCTGGCGGTCGTCGCCGTGACCCTCGTCCTCTGCGGGTCGCTTTTCCTGTTCTTCTCCCGCAGCAAGCTCGGCATCGCCATGCAGGCGATCAGCCAGAACCAGCTCGCCGCCTACTACATGGCAATTCCGGTCAAGCGGGTGGTGTCGCTCGTCTGGGCGCTCGGCGCGGTCATCGCCGCGGTGGCCGGGATCTTCAATGCCCCCTTTACCCAGGTCGACACCAGTATCGGCGCGCTCGGCCTCAAGGCGCTGGCCGGCGCGATCATCGGCGGCTTCGGATCGATTCCCGGGGCGCTGCTCGGCTGCCTGCTGATCGGCGTCATCGAACCGTTCGCCGACCTTTTCGTGCCGACCCTCAAGGGGGTGTCGGCATACGTGATCATGCTCGCGGTACTGTTCGTGCGCCCCGACGGGCTCATCGCGCAAACCTTCGCCAAGAAGGTCTGAGACGATGCAGATACTCTTCAAGACCAGCTACGACCAGGACATCGATCATCTGCCCCACCGGGCCGAACTGCTGCGGGTCGGCCTTGCGCTGGCGCTCGCGATCGCGGCCCCGCTGCTCGTCGGAAGCTACATCCTCTCGCAACTCGGCCTGCTCATGGTCTATGCGATCGCCGGGGTCGGCCTGATGATGCTGACCGGCTTCACCGGCCAGGTAAGCTTCGGCCATGCCGCCTTCCTCGGGCTCGGCGCCTATGCCCATGCCATCCTCATGTCGAAGGGTGTGCCGTTCGGACTGGCGCTACCGTGCGCGGTCGCGATCTCCACCGTGATCGGCGCCGTGCTCGGGCGCTCGGCCTCGAAGATGCACGGTTTCTACCTTGCGATCGCGACCCTGGTCTTCGCCGTTCTGTTCGAGACCCTGCTGGGTGAATGGGAAGGCATGACCGGTGGTTACGCCGGAATGTTCGTGCCGGCATTCGAGCTGTTCGGTCTCGATTTCGGGAGCGGCTGGCGGCAGTATTACGTCGATCTGGCCTTCCTGGTAGTGGTCCTGCTGGCGGCCGCGAACGTCCTACGCGGGCCGACAGGGCGCGCCTTCGTGGCGATCCGCGATTCCGAGCTCTCGGCCCGCTGTCTCGGCGTTGACATCGCCCGGACGAAAATCCTGTCCTTCGCGCTGAGCGCCGGGATCACCGGCCTGGCGGGCGCGTTGCTCGCGCATCATCTCCAGTATCTCTCGCCCGAGACCTTCAGCGTCATGGAATCCCTGCGCCTGCTGCTGATGATCGTGGTCGGCGGGCTCGGGACGCTGCTCGGACCGATACTCGGGGCGACGTTCATCATGATCCTGCCGCTCATCATACGCGGCATGCGCGACCTGCTGCCGTCGGCGATCAGCGAGCAGGCCGGTCTCGAGCCGCTGGTCTTCGGCCTGATCATCGTCCTGTTCATCCTATTCGAGCCGACCGGAATGGCGGGGCGATGGACCAAGATCCGGCGCTTTATCGAGACCTTTCCCTACTATCGCGCGGATTCCTTCGAGCGGCAGAAGCGCTACGTGAAGACGGAGCGGATGCGATGAGCAGACTTGTCGTCGAGAACCTGTCGATCCGTTTCGGCGGGCTGCTGGCGGTGGAGGATGTCTCCTTCAGTGTCGAACCGGGCGAGATCTTCGCCGTGATCGGGCCGAACGGCGCCGGCAAGTCCACCGTCTTCAATCTCATCAGCCGGCTGTACGAGCCGAGCGGCGGCGCCATCCGCTATGGCGACGCCGACCTCCTGCGCTACCGGGCGCACCAGATCACCGGGCTCGGCGTGGCGCGCACCTTCCAGAATATCGAGCTCTTCGAGAATGCGACGGTGCTCGACAACCTGCTGGTCGGCCGGCACCACAGGATGCGCCGGAACCTGCTGCGCGAGATGATCTTTCCGCCCGCGCAGCGGCGCGAAGAACATGACGCGCGGCTCAAGGTCGAGCAGGTGATCGACCTTCTCGACCTTGCCCATCTGCGCTACGAGCGGATCCGCGACCTGCCATACGGCGCCCGCAAGAATGTCGAGATCGCCCGGGCGCTCTGCTCGGAGCCGAGCCTGCTACTACTCGATGAACCGGCCTCGGGCCTCAACCACGAGGAAACCGACGATCTGGCCTTCTGGCTCGAGGACATCCGGGCCGATCTCGGCGTCACCCTGGTCATGGTCGAGCATGACATGGGCCTCGTTAACCGCATGGCCGACCGCGTGCTGGCGCTCCACAACGGCCGCGTGCTGGCGCTCGGGTCGCCGGAAGAGGTGCGCGGCCACCCGGCCGTGCAGGAAGCCTATCTGGGAGGAGTCGCATGACCGAGGCGATGCTCCAGGTCAGCAATCTCGAGACCTATTACGGCCCCATCATGGCGATCTGCGGCGTCAGCCTGGAGGTGCGGCAGGGCGAGATCGTGGCTGTGCTGGGCGCCAACGGCGCGGGCAAGACGACGTTGCTCAAGACGATCTCAGGCGCGCTCAACTGCCGCAAGGGCGACGTCCTCCTCGAAGGCAAGGCCATCCAGAACCGCGATCCCAACTGGGTCGCCGCCCAGGGACTGGCCCACGTGCCCGAGGGGCGCGAGGTCTTTCCCTTCCTGAGCGTGCGGGACAACCTGATGCTCGGTGCCTATCGACGCTCCGACGGCGACACCATCTCCGCCGACCTGGAGACGATGTACCGGTATTTCCCGGCGCTGAAGGAGAATGCCGGCAAGCTGGCCGGCTATCTCTCGGGCGGGCAGCAGCAGATGCTGGCGATCGCGCGCGGATACATGTCGCGACCGAGGCTGATGGTTCTCGACGAACCCAGCCTCGGGCTCTCGCCGGTCCTCGTCCAGTCGATCTTCCACATCATCCGCCGCCTGAACGAGGAGGAGGGGCTGACGATCCTGCTGGTCGAGCAGAATGCCGCGGTGGCGCTGGAGACCTCGCGTCGTGCCTACGTGATGGAAGTGGGTGGCATCGTCATGGACGGCCCATCCGCCGAATTGGCCCGCAGCGACGACATCAAGGAATTCTATCTCGGTCAGAAGGAAACCGGCGTCCGCGGCACGCGGCGCTGGAAGAAGCGAAAGACATGGCGATGAGGGCGCGGCGATGACGCAGCACACGATTCCCACGCGGCCGCTCACCATCCACCGGATCGACGGCTGCGACACGACGCCCAAGCTGTTCCTGAAGAAGGCGGCCGAACGCGGCGACCGGGTCGCCATGCGGGAGAAGGACTTCGGGCTCTGGCAGAGCTACAGCTGGCGCGAGTTCCACGACCGCGCCATGCGCGTCGCCCATGGCCTGCGCGCGCTCGGCCTGCAGAAGGGCGACGTGGTCAGCATCCTTTCCGAAGATTGCAAGGAGTGGGTCTGGGTCGACATGGGGGTAATGCTGGCCGGCGGTGTCGTCAGCGGCATATACCCGACCTTGCAGGCGCCACAGATGCAATATTGTCTGACCGACAGCCGCACGCGTTTTCTCTTCGTGGAGAACGAGGAGCAACTCGACAAGTTCCTCGCCGTCCGCGACTCGCTGCCCGACATCGCCGGCGTCTTCTTTTTCGATCCGAAGGGCCTGCGGGGCTTTAGCGATCGCCTGGTGAAGCCGTGCGATGCGCTGCTCGAAGCCGGACGCACGGCATGGGATGCCAATCCCGGCGAGGTCGAGGCGATCGCGGCGGCGGGCGAGCCGGAGGAGACCGCCGTCATCGTCTACACCTCCGGTACCACGGGTCAGCCGAAGGGCGCCATGATCCCGCACCGGATGTTGATCCACCAGATGACGGCGACGCCGGATCATTATCCGCTCGGGCCCGATGACGAGATCCTGACCTATCTGCCGCTCTGCCATCTCGCCGAGCGCCTGTTCTCGCTCACCCTGCCACTGACGACCGGGGCGACGATCAACTTCGCGGAAAGCCCGGCCTCGGTGCCCGCCAATCTCCAGGAACTGTCGCCGACCGTGATCTTCGGCGTGCCGAGGATCTGGGAGAAATCCTATTCCCGGGTCGTGACGTTGATGTCAGAGGCGACCTGGATCGGGCGCAAGCTCTACGACGCCGCGCTTGCCGTCGGTTACCGCCGCGCCGATGCGCTGATCGCCGGAAAGCAGCCGGCGGCGTTCGACGCACTGCTGTTCCGTCTCGCGGACCTGCTGGTATTCCGGAACATCAAGCAGCTTCTGGGTCTCGACCGGGCCCGCTTCATGGTTTCGGGCGCGGCGCCGATTTCCGAGAGCCTGCTGCGCTGGTACCTGGCGATCGGCCTGCCGATCGCGGAACTCTACGGCCAGACGGAAACCGGTATCGCGACGATTACCCGTTCGGGAAGTTTCCGACCCGGGACGGTCGGCCTCACGCTGCCCGGCGTCGATATCCGGATCGCGGAAACCGGCGAGATCCTGATCCGCTCGGACGGCCAGTTCTCGGGCTATCTCAACCAGCCCGAGAAAACGGCCGAGACCATCGTCGACGGCTGGGTCCATACCGGCGATGTCGGCGTCGTCGACACGGACGGCAGTCTACGCATCACCGACCGCATCAAGGACATCATCATCACGGCGGGCGGCAAGAACATCACGCCGAGCCAGATCGAGAACGAGTTGAAATACTCGGCCTACATCTCCGACAGCGTCGTGATCGGCGACCGCAGGAAATTCCTGACCGCACTCATCATGATCGACAAGGAGAATGTCGAGCATTTCGCCCAGACACGCGGCATCCCGTTCACGGATTACCGCTCGCTGTGCGCGCGCCCGGAGATCGTCTCGCTGATCGAGCAGGAAATCGCCGGCGTCAACAAGCGCTTTTCCTCGGTCGAGCAGGTCAAACGGTTTCGCCTGATCGACATTCTGCTGACCGCGGAGGACGAGGAACTGACCCCGACGATGAAGCTCAAGCGCAACGTCGTCAGCCAGAAATACAAGAAACTGATCGACGAGATGTATGCCTGAGGACCTTCCCGGGCCGCATCTCCAATACGGAGGAGGAACGTTATGAAGTTGTTTGCTTTCCTGCTGAGCGGGGTCGTCGCGCTCGGCGTCCAGTCCGTGAGCGCCGAGACGCGCGGCGTGACGGACGATACCATCAAGATCGGCACCGTCACTGATCTGTCCGGACCGCTTGCCAGTTGGGGCGTCGCCGCGACCAACGGTCAGCGGATGCGCTACGAGGAGGTCAACGAGAACGGCGGCATCAATAGCCGCAAGATCGACTTCATCGTCGAGGACATGCAGTACCAGATCCCGATGGCGGTCCAGGCGGCCGCCAAGCTGATGACCTCGGACGAGGTTTTCGCTTTCGTGGCCAATCTTGGCACGCCGCCCAACAACGCGATCATGAAGCGGACCCTCGATGCCGGATTCCCGTACATCTTCCCGCTGTCGGCGGGCCTCTCGATGTCCGAGCCGGCATATCCGCTGAAGAAGCCCTACCTGCTGAACGACCGTGACACGATGCGCGGCGCCGTCCGCTATTTCGCGGAGACCAAGGGCGTCAAGAAGATCTGCTATCAGGTCATGGCCAATGATTACGGTACCGAGGTCGAAAGCGGCATCAAGATGGCGGCCGAGACCCTCGGCCTCGAAATCACCGCCTTCGGTCGTCACAAGCCGACCGAAACCGAATTCACGGCGGCCGTCCTGCAGCTCCGCAATTCGGGCTGTGAAGCGCTCTTCATCGGCTCGGTCAGCCGTGACGCGACGCAGATCTACACGACCGTCCGCGGTGCCGGTTGGGACGTCCCGGTGATTTCCAGTCTCGGCTCGCTGGTCCCGCCGGTCGCCGAGAACGCTGCAATGGAGGGCTTCTATACCGCGGCGCCGTTCCACCTGATCGATTTCGAGGGGGCCAAGGACAGCGCTCCGCATGTTTATGAATGGTATCAGGACTACAAGGCGCGTTTCGGGGCGAACCCCTCTGCGCAGGCAGTGATCGGCTACACCATGGCCGATGTCACCGTGAAGGCGCTGGAGAAGGCCGGGAAGGATCTCACGGTCGACAGCTTCATCGCCGCCTTCGATTCGATCGAGAGCTACAACGATCCCTTCGGCGGACCCGAAGTGTCCTTCAAGGGCGCGACCCATTACGGCGCCCAGTATTCCGTGCTCTCCCAGGTGCGGGACGGCAAGTGGGTCGTGGTAAGCCAGAGCCTGCCCTTCTGACGGGTTGCGGCGCGATCGGCTCGACCCGATCGCGCCGCGTTCCGTATCCCCGAACAGGAGAATTGCGAGCCATGACGGGATTGCCATGAGCGAGACACGCCGGGCGCCTGAGCGCGTGGTGGTCGTCGGCGGAACCGCCGGAATCGGGCTGACCACTGCGCGTCGGCTTCTCGCCACGGGGACGCGTGGCCTGGCGCTGTTCGGGCGTTCTCCCGAGCGGGGAGAGGCCGCACGGGACCGGCTGTCCGCGGATTTTCCGGAGGTGCATGTCACCTTCATCCGCTGCGACGCCGGCGAGGCCGAGGCGACGGAACGGGCGATGGCGCAAGCCGCGCGATCGCTCGGCGGAATCGACGCGCTCGTCAGCAGCGCAGGCGGCGACGTCCTGCCGAAGCTGCTGAAGGATATTCCGACGGCCGAGGTGATGTCGGTGATCGGGGCGATTGCCGGCTGCGTGATCGTGCCGGCGCGGGCCGTCTATCCGGTCATGAAGGCGCAGGGGACGGGTGCCATCGTCTGCTTCGCCTCCGATGCCTGCAAGGTCGCGACCCCCGGGGAGAGCCTTGTCGGCGCTGCCATGGCGGCGATCGCCATGTTCTGCCGCGGCATGGCGATAGAAGCGAAACGGGACGGCGTTCGGGTGAATTGCATCACGCCGAGCATCGTGCGCGGCACGCCTCTCTACGACCGGCTCCAGGAAGACGAATTCAGCCGCCGCCTGTTCGCCAAGGCCGAGCAGATGGCCAGCCTCGGTGTCGCCACCGCCGACGACATCGCCAATCTTGCCTGTTTCCTCGTCTCCGATGAGGCAGCCCGGTTGACGGGCCAGACGATCAGCGTCACCGGCGGCATCTCGGCCGCCTGACGTCCCGATTGCCTCCGAAACCTTCGAAATCGCTGCAGGTGACCGGGCCCGCCGGACGCCTGCCTGCGTGCGCGCACAGGCATCTGCATGACGGCGCGCGGTGGCGTTGCAAATTCATCGATGAAAACCGGGGGATGGCTGGGGCGCCAGGATTCGAACCTGGGATCACGGGATCAGAACCCGTTGCCTTACCGCTTGGCCACGCCCCATCCCTCGGCGCGGGACCGAACCTTTGCCCGCGCGAAGGCGATCCGTCTAGCAATACCGCCGGAGAATGTCAATCACGCTCCGTCGGTTTTGCGCGTCAACGAATGCTGCTATGTTTCATCGCGATGACGGTGACGGTCGGCGCCCACTGGCGCGGATCCATGGCGGGAGCCGTCAGGAACAGGTACCGGACAGGTCGGGAGTATTCAGTCGGATGGACGTGGCGTCGCGATCGCAGGATTCGGGGGTGGAAATCCGCTCGGCCGATACCCGGCGCGAGGTCTATGCGGCGCTCGATCTCGGCACCAACAACTGCCGCCTGCTGATCGCCTGCGCCGAACCCGGCGGGTTCCGCGTCATCGACGCCTTTTCCCGGATCGTCCGGCTTGGCGAGGGAATCGGCGATGGCGGCGACCTGTCGCGCGAGGCGATCGACCGGACGCTGGCGGCACTCCGCATCTGCATGTCGAAGATTCGCCGCAACCGGGTGACCCATCTGCGCGCCGTCGCCACCGAGGTCTGCCGACGGGCCGGCAACAGCGCCGCCTTCATCGAACGGGTGCGCAAGGAAATCGGCCTCGAACTCGACGTCATCACGACGCGGGAAGAGGCGCAGCTGGCGCTCGACGGCTGTTCGCCGCTGCTCGACCCGGAGAACGGCCATGCGCTGGTCTTCGACATCGGCGGCGGCAGTACCGAACTGATGTTTCTCCGCCAGGACGCCGGAGGCGCGACGCTGAAGGCGTGGCTGTCGCTGCCGCACGGCGTGGTCACGCTGTCCGAGCGCTTTGGCGGCTACGCGATCGATGCCGAGGCCTACCGGGCGATGCAGGAAGAGATCATGCCCGTGCTGCGCGCCTTCGAGGCGGAGCACGAGGTCGCCGCGACCCTTGGCGACGGCGGCCTGCAGGTCCTCGGCACGTCCGGCACGGTGACCACGCTGGCCGGCATCCATCTCGACCTGGCCCGCTATGACCGCTCCCGTGTCGACGGCCTGTGGATCGATTTCCCGACCATCATCGGGATCTGCCGGCGGCTCGCCACCAGCGACTACGAGCTTCGCCGCCGGCATCCCTGCATCGGCCGCGAGCGCGCCGACCTGGTGGTCGCCGGCTGCGCCATCCTGGAGGCGATGCACCGGCTCTGGCCGGCCAAGCGGCTGCGTGTCGCCGACCGGGGCGTCCGCGAGGGCATTCTTTTCGAACTCATGCGCAACGGCGCGGTACCGACGGTCTGACAACATGGCGAATGACGGCAAGGGCGGGCGTTCATCGACCCGGTTCGGCGGGCGTGGGCTGGCGACCCGGGTCAAGACCGCGAAGGGGCGCAAGATCTCCTCGAAGCGTTGGCTGCAGCGCCAGCTCAACGATCCCTTCGTCGCCGAGGCGCGGCGACAGGGCTATCGTTCGCGGGCGGCCTTCAAGCTGCTGCAGCTCGACGACCGTTTCCAGATCCTCAAGCCGGGTGCCCGCGTCGTCGACCTGGGCGCCGCGCCCGGCGGCTGGACCCAGGTGGCGATTGCCCGGACCGGCGCCGACAAGGGCGAAGGCGAGGGCGGCGGCGATGTCATCGCCATCGACATCCTGGAGATGGAATCGCTTGCCGGCGCCCGGTTCCTGAAGCTCGACTTCACCGCCGAGGGGGCCGAGGAAAAGGTCCTCGCGCTGATCGACGGACCGGTCGATGCGGTGATTTCCGACATGGCCGCGTCGGCGACAGGGCACCGGCCGACCGATCACCTGCGGATCATCGCGCTTTGCGAACTCGCCTTCGATTTCGCCTGCAAGGTGCTTGCGCCGGGCGGCGCCTTCATCGCCAAGGTGCTGAAGGGCGGCACCGAGGACCAGTTGCTGAAGTTGCTGAAACAGGATTTCCGCGAGGTCCGCCACGCCAAGCCGGAGGCGAGCCGGGCCGATTCGGCGGAAACATACGTTGTGGCACTGGGCTTCCGCGGCAAGCCCGGCGCCAGCGCGAGCGACCGGCAGGACGACAATGACAGCGGCAACGACGATGCCGGACGAGACGAGGAGAGCGGGGCGTGACGAACAACGAGCCGGTGCCGGCGGACCTGGAGCCGACGGCGTTTCTGGATCTTGACGAGCCGAAGGTCGCCGCGTTTGCCGACGAGGCGACGGCCGGCGCCCGGGATGCCACCGACCGCGCGGTCCGGCTCTACTACGCGGTGCGCGACCGGATCCGCTACGATCCCTACACCATCGAGCTTTCGGTGCGGGGGCTCAGTGCCTCGCGCTGCGTCGAGCGCGGCGTCGGCTGGTGCGTCTCCAAGGCGGCGCTGCTCGCCGCGGTCGCCCGCCATGCCGGCATTCCGGCCCGGGTCGGTTACGCGGACGTGAAGAACCACATCGCGACCGAGCGGCTGACCGAGCAGATGGGGACGGACGTCTTCTACTGGCACGGTTACACGGCGCTCTACCTGGAAGGCCGCTGGGTCAAGGCGACGCCGGCCTTCAACATCGGGCTCTGCGAGAAATTCGGCATCAGGCCGCTGGAATTCGACGGCAGCGACGATTCGCTGTTTCACCCCTTCGATCAGGAGGGCAGGCGCCACATGGAATATCTGAACGATCGCGGCAGCTTCGACGACGTGCCGCTCGAGGCGATCATGGAGACCTTCCGCGAGGTCTATCCGCGCATCGTCGCGGGCCAGACGGCGGGCGACTTCGCCGCCGAGGCGGAGGCCGAGCGGCGCGCCGCCGGGCAGGCCGGTTGACCGCCGCCAGGCCGGTGGGCCGCTGGGCGCCGGTCAGCCTCGTCGCCTTCAACACGGCCACCGAATCGGAGAACCGTATCCACGACGATTCCGTCGCCCGAAAGTTCGGCTTTCGCGGCGGCCTCGTGCCCGGCGTCGACGTCCATGCCTACATGACGCAACTGCCGGTCGCTGCCTGGGGCTTGGAATGGCTGCGGCGGGGGACGATCTTCGCGCGCTTCCGCGAGCCGGTCTACGACGGCGAGACGGTCACCGTGAGCGGCAGCGCGGTCGGCGACGAAACCGTGGAACTGAGCGTGGAATCGACCGGCCGGGTTTGCGCCACCGGGCGCGCCATCCTGCCGGACGGGGTCGGGGTCGCGCCGGTGATCGCCGACTATCCGGAGGCGCCGCTGCCGGCCGACCCGCCGCCGGCGAGCGAGGCCAGCCTGCCGGCGGGCGCGATCCTCGGCAGCCTGTCCGAGATCTTCCGGGCGGCCGAGGCGCCGGCCTACCTGGACGCCGTGCGCGACGCGCAGCCGCTCTACCGCCGGGAAGGGGTCGCGCACCCCGGCTTCCTGATCCGCCGCGCCAACGACATCCTGAAGCTGAATGTCCGCCTCGGCCCCTGGATCCATGTCGAGAGCGAGGTCCGTCATTTCGGCCTGGTTCGCGACGGCGAGGCGATCCTGACCCGGGGCCGGGTGGTCGGCACCTTCGAGCGCAAGGGGCACCGTTTCGTGACCCTGGACGTCGCGCTCTTTTCCGACGGCGGCCGGCCGCTCATCGCGGCCCGCCACACCGCGATCTACGCACCGCGCGGCGTCGCCTGAGCCGCCAGCCATCGGCGATGCGCATGGCTGCCATTCGGCGGCCAATTGATGCTGGCCGGTCGTCAACTTCCATGCCATAAACTGCGCGCAAATTCCCTGAGAGGTGATTTGCATGCAAGTCCGTATGGCGCTGACTTTCGACGATGTCCTTTTGCAGCCCGCCGCCTCGTCGGTGCTGCCCGCCAACGCCGACACCTCCGTCAACCTGACCGGTTCGATCCGCCTCGGTGTGCCGCTGATTTCCAGCGCGATGGACACCGTAACCGAACATGCCATGGCGATTTCCATGGCGCAGTCTGGCGGCATCGGCGTGATCCACAAGAATCTCGGGATCGCCGAGCAGGCCTCGGAGGTCCGCGCGGTCAAGAAGTTCGAGGCCGGGATGGTCGTGAACCCGGTGACGATCAGCCCGGAACGGCCGTTGTCGGACGCGCTGGCACTGATGGACCGGCACAGGATTTCCGGCATCCCGGTGACCGAGTCGGACAGCGGCCAACTGGTCGGCATCCTGACCAACCGCGATGTCCGCTTCGCCACCGACATGAGCCAGTCGGTTCGCGAACTGATGACCAAGGACAACCTGGTCACCGTGCCCGAGGCGGTCAGCCAGTCCGAGGCCAAGCGCCTGCTGCACCAGCACCGCATCGAGAAGCTGCTGGTCATCGACGATGCCCATCGCTGCATCGGCCTGATCACGGTCAAGGATATCGAGAAGGCGACGCTGTTCCCGAACGCCGCCAAGGACGAGCATGGCCGGCTCCGCGTCGCCGCCGCGACCGGCGTCGGCGAGGACGGCCTGGCCCGCGCCGAGGCGCTGATCGAGGCCGGCGCCGACCTGATCGTGGTCGATACCGCGCATGGCCATTCGGCCGGCGTGCTGAAGGCGATCTCGGCGATCAAGGGCCTGTCCAACTATTCCCAGGTGGTTGGCGGCAATGTCTCGACGGCCGAGGCCGCGCGCGCGCTGATCGATGCCGGGGCCGACGCGGTCAAGGTCGGCATCGGGCCGGGCTCGATCTGCACGACCCGCGTCGTCGCCGGCGTCGGCACGCCGCAGCTCACCGCCATTCTCGATTGCGCCGAGGCCTGCCGCGCCCGCGGCATCCCGGTGATCGCCGACGGCGGCATCAAGAATTCCGGCGATGTCGCCAAGGCGATCGCCGCCGGCGCCGATTGCGTCATGGTCGGCTCGCTGCTGGCCGGCACCGACGAGAGCCCGGGCGAGGTCTTCCTCTACCAGGGCCGTTCCTACAAGTCCTATCGCGGCATGGGCTCGCTGGGCGCGATGGCGCGCGGTTCCGCCGACCGCTATTTCCAGGAAGAGGTGACCGACAACCTGAAGCTGGTGCCGGAAGGGGTCGAGGGCCAGGTGCCCTATCGCGGCCCGGCCGGCGCCGTCATCCATCAGCTCGTCGGCGGCTTGAAGGCGGCGATGGGCTATACCGGCAACGCCACGATCAAGGACATGCAGAGCAATTGCAGCTTCGTGCAGATCACCAATGCGGGCCTGCGCGAGAGCCATGTTCATGACATCACGATCACCCGCGAGGCGCCGAACTATCGCCAGTCCTGAGCCCGGCCCGAGGGTGACGGCCGGATGATCCCCGCCGCGCGGCTGGCCGCGCTCATCGAGCTGCTGGACGGGGTGCAGGGCGCGGCCCTGCCCGCCGACCGCGTTGCCCAGCGCTATTTCCGCGAGCGCCGTTTCATCGGCTCCAAGGATCGCAACTGGATCGGCGATGCGCTGTTCGCGGTCGGCCGCGATCTCGGCCGCCTGCGCTGGCGTCTCGACCGTCTCGGCCGGGCGCCGGACGGCCGCGCGCTGGTGCTGGCCCAGCGCCATGCGGAAGGCGACGAGCGGTCGCTGCTGGAAAGCCAGTTCTCCGGCGAACGCTATACGCCGGCGGCCCTTGATGCCGACGACCGGGCGCTGCTCGACGGCCTCGACGGGCTGACCGGCCCGGCGGCGGAGGCGATGCCCGGCTGGGCGCGCGACAATTATCCGGACTGGATGGAGGCGCCGCTTCGCGCCCGCTTCGGCGCCGACCTCGGTCAGGCGATGGCGGCCTACGGCGAACGCGCGCCGCTCGGCCTGCGCGTCAATCTTCTGAAGGCGTCCCGCGAGAAGGCGGCCGCCGCGCTGGCGGAGGAGGGGATCGAGACCACGCCGATGGCACGCTCGCCCCTCGGCCTGGTTGCCGGCAGGGCCGCGCTTGGCGCCAGTCCCGCCTATCGGCGCGGGCTGGTCGAGGTCCAGGACGAGGCCTCCCAGCTCTGTGCGCTCGCCTGCGCCGCCCGGCCGGGCGAGCAGGTCGTCGATTTCTGCGCCGGGGCCGGCGGCAAAAGCCTGGCGCTTGCCGCGGCGATGGCCAACAAGGGGCAGATCCACGCCTTCGACATCGATGCCCGCGCGCTCGGCGAACTGAAGAAGCGGGCCGACCGGGCCGGTATCCGCAACCTGCAGACCCGGCGGATCGCCGCCGAGGACGACCGGTCGGGCGAACCGCTGCCGGCCGATCTCGCGGGCCGCGCCGACCTGGTGCTGGTCGACGCGCCCTGCTCGGGCAGCGGCACCTGGCGACGCAACCCGTTCGCCCGCTGGCAGCTAGAGGCGGCCGACGTCGAGCGCCAGGCGACCCGCCAAGCGGCCCTGCTCGACCGCGCATCGGCCCTGGTTCGTCCGGGCGGGCGGCTGTTCTACGCGGTCTGCTCGGTGTTCCCGGTGGAAGGCGAGGCGGTCGTCGCCGCCTTTCTCGCTGCAAACCCGGACTTCCGGCCGCGGCCGCTCGACGGTGACTGGCTGGCGGAAACCGGGCTCAAAGGGTCCGGCGAGGATGGCGCGGCGCTGGTCCTGCTGCCCCATGTCCACGGCACCGACGGCTTCTTCGTCGCCGCCTTCGAGCGCGCCTGAGCAGCGACCGGGGGGACACGGGCGCCAATGCGGCGACGGTCACAGATTCGCGAGGAATTGCCGGGCGACGGTCATGCGCCCTTGCCATTCGGGGCGGGCGGGCGAATTCTATCGCAATCGACACCGACCGGAGAGAGAACGATGCGCGTGACTGGTTTCCTGACCGCCGCCCTGGCCTCGGCCTGGATCGTGGCGGGCGCCGCCTCGGGCGCCGCCGCGATGGGCAGCGCCAAACCCGGCAACAACGATGCTGACTTCACCTCGGCGCAGGAGGCGGTCGATGCCGGCCGCTACGCGGACGCGATCGAGCATCTGAAGCAGGCCGTCGCCAAGCGTGACGACAATGCCGACTATTACAACCTGCTCGGCTTCGCGAGCCGAAAGATCGGCGATTTCGAGAATGCCTTCGCCTATTACGAGAAGGCGCTGAGCCTCGAGCCGGACCACAAGGCGGCCCACGAATATATCGGCGAGGCTTATCTGGAGACCGGCAAGCTGGCCGAGGCCGAGTCCCACCTGGCCCGGCTCGACAAGATCTGCACCTTCGGCTGCGCCGAGTATACCGAGCTCAAGGAACGGATCGCCGCCTACAAGGCGACTCACTAGCGGCGGCCCCGGCCCCGCGGGGTGACCCGATAGCCGCCCCGCCGGGGCGACCTTCGGGGCGTGGCGGAATTCGGCTGGACAGCCGGCGGGCAGCTTGCTAAATGCCCGCATGAACGAACGCATCCTGATCGTCGATTTCGGCTCTCAAGTGACCCAACTCATCGCGCGGCGTGTGCGCGAATGCGGCGTCTACAGTGAAATCGTCCCATTCCAGAACGCCGAAGCGGCGCTCCGCGAAGCCCCGCCGGTGGCCGTCATCCTGTCCGGCGGCCCGGCCTCGGTCACCCTCGACACCACGCCCAGAGCGCCGGCCATGGCCTTCGAACTCGGCGTGCCCGTCCTTGCCATCTGCTACGGCGAGCAGGCGATGTGCGCCCAGCTCGGCGGCCGGGTCGAGGCCGCGGACCATCGCGAGTTCGGCCGGGCCTTCGTCGATATCCAACGCGACTGCGCGCTGTTCGACGGCGTCTGGCAGGCCGGCGAGCGTCACCAGGTCTGGATGAGCCACGGCGACCGGGTGATCGCGATCCCGGACGGTTTCGAGGTCGTCGCGACATCCGACAACGCGCCCTTCGCCGCGATCGCCGACGAGCGCCGCCGGCTCTACGGCGTGCAGTTCCACCCCGAGGTGATGCACACGCCCGACGGGGCCCGCCTGATCGGGAACTTCGCCCGCAGGATTGCCGGTTGCGAGGGCGAGTGGACGATGGCCGCCTTTCGCGACGAGGCGATTGCCCGGGTTCGTGAACAGGTCGGCAAGGAGCGGGTGATCTGCGGCCTGTCGGGAGGCGTTGATTCCTCCGTCGTCGCGGTCCTGCTGCACGAGGCGATCGGCGACCAGCTTACCTGCGTGTTCGTCGATACCGGCGTGCTCAGGGCCGGCGAGCCGGAGCAGGTGGTGAGCCTTTTCCGCGATCATTACAACATCCCGCTCGTCCATCGCGATGCCGCCGACCTGTTCATCGACCGGCTCGAAGGGGTGGCCGACCCGGAGAAGAAACGGAAGATCATCGGCTCGACCTTCATCGACGTGTTCGAGGAAGAGGCGAAGAAGATCGGCGGCGCCCGCTTCCTCGCCCAGGGCACGCTCTACCCGGACGTCATCGAATCGGTTTCCTTCACCGGCGGCCCGAGCGTCACCATCAAGTCGCACCACAACGTCGGCGGTCTCCCGGAACGGATGAACATGGCGCTGGTCGAGCCGCTCCGCGAGCTGTTCAAGGACGAGGTGCGCGAGCTTGGCCGCGAGCTCGGGCTTGCCGCCGACTTCGTCGACCGCCATCCGTTCCCGGGCCCGGGGCTTGCCATCCGGCTGCCCGGCGCGATCGACCGGGAGCGGCTGGAGATCCTGCGCCGGGCGGACCTGATCTATCTCGACGAGATCCGCAAGGCCGGCCTCTACGACGCCATCTGGCAGGCCTTCGCGGTGCTGCTGCCGGTGCGCACCGTGGGCGTGATGGGCGACGAACGCTCCTACGAATATGTCTGCGCGCTCCGCGCCGTGACCTCGACCGACGGCATGACGGCCGACTATTACCCCTTCGACCATGCCTTCCTCGGCCGCGTCTCCAGCCGCATCATCAATGAGGTGCGCGGCGTCAACCGGGTCGTCTACGACGTCACCTCGAAGCCGCCTGGAACGATCGAGTGGGAGTGATCCGCACCGTTCCGATCGTTGGCTTCTGCTGCAGCCGTCCGCCAGGCCGCCATTGAATCGGCATCGCTCAGGCCGCTGATCTGTTCTGCGTTTTCGCCAGCGACTTCTGCATCCTGACGCACTTGAACCGGGACTGATCCGCGAACGTCAGCTCCATGGCCGCTTCGGTTCGATAGCCCAACGCCTCGTAAAGCGCGACGCCGGAGAGCGTGGCAGTCAGTTGGAGCGTATCGACACCATGTTCGAGGGCGTCCCGTTCGGTCCGCGACATGATCGCCGAAGCGATGCCGCAGCGCGTGGCGGCGGGATCGACAAACACGCTGCGGACGATCGCCACGCCGGGAGCCGCATCGTCGGCGGCGGTCGCATCGGCATAGCCCGGCCGCGAACGAGACCAGCCGCCGCTTCCGAGGATCGCGCCGTGACGGTCCTCGGCCACGAGATAATGTCCTTCTCCGACCACGGCATCGTCCATCGTTCCGCACAGAGCGAGGAGGTTGGCGATCTCGTTGGATTTGTAGAACGCGCCGCCGATCTCCCAGATCGAGCGTTCCTGCATGGCCCGTATCGCCGGGATGTCGGCCGGGTGGGCGAGCCGGATGACGTGATGGAATGCGGTTGTTTCAGTCGACATGGTCTTTCCTGCGCGAGACGGTTCGCGGTTTGCCCGAACGCTTCGTTCGATCCGCCGGGATCAGAAATTCGGTCCCGCCGGGCTGGTCCCGGCGGGGTTGCCGAAGGCTTCGTGTCAGTCACCGCCGAACTCGGCCTTGAAGGTCTCGAAGTCGATCTGCATGCCGTTGAGGATTGCGCTCCAGTGCCGGGTCAGCCCGGCCTGGGCCACCGCTTCCGCGATCTCCTCGTCCGTCGCGCCGAGTTCGCGGGCGAACCTGGTGTCGAGCCAGATGCAGTACCGGCACGGGATCTGCGCGGCGACGGCGATGTTGATCAGCGACTTGATTTTCGGATCGAGTGCGCCCTTCTCGACTTCCAGGGACTTCGTGAGTTCCCAGGCGGCCGCGATGCCCTGCTTGGGATAGACCTTCATGTATTCGGGGGTCACGCCGTAGACCGCCTCGATATCCTTGTAGGTTTCCTCGAGGGACGGCCTGTCCTGGGCCGCCGCAATCGAGGCTCCGAAGGCGACGATGGATGCTGCGGTGAGCACGGCGCGAGTCTGGAAGAGTTTCATTGTTCGCGACTTTCAGATTGCTGGTTTCATAGGTATGGGAATGGGGCCGGACAGCTTCGGTGTCTGCCCCGCAGACCCGACCCTCCGGCAGGAGAATCGGGCCGTGCCGGTCGACGGGCGAGCACCTGACGGCACCCGCCCGCCTTGTTCGGCCATGATCGGCCGAGGCGTTCGTCGATGCGCTAGAGCCGGCGCTCGACCTCCGGTCGCGTTCGTCGGAGCCCGATGTCCCTCAGGAGATAGTCGTCGAACTCGAAGAACCTCAGTTCGCGTTCGGCGCGATGCCGCCTGATCGCGGCCCGCCAGCGTCCGAACATCGATAGCAGGATCGTCACCATCGTTCAGGCCGCCCTCTGTTCCGGTGCCGCGTTCGCGCGGGCACGGTTCAGGAAGGACCTGTTGACAGGGCTGTGAGGCTTCAGTGCCAGGCGCTCACTGGCGAGAGCTTCGGCCATGCCGGTCATGTTCCCTCGCAATGCCGCTTCCGTCAGCGTCCAGTCGATGATGTCGCGCTGGGCGTGGCTGCCGCCGAAGGAATTGGCGATGAAACGCGCACCGTGCAGCAGGTCTGCCGCCGTCCGGTAGTCGCCGCGCCAGAACGCCGCAAAGCCTTCGACCAGTGGCAGGGCGGTCCGTGTGCCCCACGTCGCCGCCTCGGATGTCGCCGCGCCAGCGCGGTACGCAGTGAGGATGCGATCGACATCCTTGTGGCGGTCGGCGCCCAGATAGGCCATCGCCGCATGCCAGTCGTTGAACGGATAGGTGCGGCCGTCCGCATGGCTGTCCCAGGCGGATGCCAGTTCCTGCCAACGGTCGCCGACGTCGTGGCCTGACAGGTGCAGCCGCCAGAGCAGTGCCGAGGCATCGACCATGTCGAGTGCGACCTGGCTGCGATCCTGCCTGATCGGCCCGTCATAGAGCGCCAGGACCGCGTCGGCCTGGCCGAGTTCGAAATGGCAGAGCGAGCGGTGCCACCAGTTGTGCACCTGGAAGAAGTTGTCATCTCCCGACCAGTGCGGCTCACGCGCGATCATCCAGCCGAGGCCGTCTTCGGCGCGACCCTGCATCTCCATGACATGGGCGACCGCATGGTGGGCCCAGCAGTCGAGCGGCTGGAGGTGCAGTGCCTGGCGGCCGACGTCTTCAGCCCTCCGGTAGTCGCCGGTCTCCTCCAGGCCGAAAGCAAGCATCCCGAGCAGGATCGAGTAGCCGGGCGTATCCGCCGACCACTTCGGTAGCACGCGCCCGATCCGGTCACGCAGGCCGCGCGTTCCGGCGCGGTAGAAATCCATCAGGTGGCCCGACTGCAACGCCACGATGTCACGCGAATGGTCCGCGTTATGACGGTCGAGAGCGATTGCCGCCGCGGTCCATTCTCCAGCGAGCAGGAGGTCCAGAGCGACGACATGGGACGCTTCGCGATCAGACAGGCGAAGCGCCTTCACCGTGCCCAGGGTGGCCTTTGCCATGGTCGTCGCCTCGGGCTCGGTCGCGAGACCGAACAGGTACGCCTTGAGGATGTACGCCATCGCGAACTCCGGGGCGGCGTCAATGGCGCGGTCCGCCAGGGCAACGGGATCGCCACGGTAGATGTTGAAGGCATTGACGGCCGCCTCGTAAAGGTCCGCGGCCTCGGCGGTGGCGCCGGTTAGTTCATTGCCTTGCGCATCGATCATCATGATCGCTGTTTCCTTCCATTGGATCTAAAGGTTCGCTGCCCGCAAACAATCGGTGGACCGGCCATGGGTCCGGCGGATTGTCTGACGGTTTCGAGGTCGAGATTGACCGGTCCGTCAATTCCCGTCGCCGAAGCTGCAGACGAGGCAGGCAATAAATCCTCGCAAGCGGCCAATCCAACGAGTAGTTTCAATCGCCGCTATTTGCGTTGCTCATGGACAGTCATGGATCTGGACCTGCTCAGGACTTTTGTCGCCATCTGCGATACGAAGAGCTTCACGGCGGCCGCACGTCAGGTCGGCCGCACGCAATCCGCCGTCAGTCTGCAAATGAAGCGGCTGGAAGGATCGTTGGGCCGACCGCTGTTCCAGCGCGGGTCGCCCGGAGTGGTCCTGACCGAGCACGGCGTGATGCTTGGTCCGAATGCGCGCCGTATCCTGGCTGCTGTCAGCGAAACCCTGGCTTCCTTCGACAGGGCGACCGTCGAAGGCGTTTTCGTGATCGGCATGCCGGACGATTATGCACCGCGGGTTCTTGTGCCGACTCTGCAGGCCTTTGGCGCGCTCTTTCCGCTGGCTTCGGTCGATATCGTGATCGATGAGTCGCGCGCGCTGGTCAAGCGGCTGGCCGAAGGCTCTGTGGATCTGGCCTTCGTGACGGAGGACGAGGGGCCGATGTCGGGGGGACCGACAGCCTTTGTGGACGAGATGGTGTGGGTCACTTCACGCAGCGGGGATGTTCATCTTCGGGATCCGTTACCCATCGCAGTGTGGGACGACGACCAAGACAGCTACGCCAGCCATATGCGCACACGACTGGAGGAATTGGCGCGCCCTTACCGGATTGTCGTCCTTGCGCGCAGCATGACCGGTTTGAGAGGCGCGGTTGGCTCCGGCCTTGCCGCCAGCGCCATGATGCGCAGCAGCGTGACCGGGGAGATGCGCGAACTGACCGAGCGCGACGGCTTCCCGCCACTTGCACGATTGTCCGTCCGGCTCGAGAAAGCCCATATGAAGAAGTCCGCAGCGGTGGATGCGTTGGAGCAGGCGCTGCTCGCCGCCGTGGCGGGCGATGCCGCCGAACGTGCGGAAGGCTAGTTTCCCGGGCGCGCGGCGTGCCGCTGTCTGCTGCGCACGGCTGGTTGATGGCGATTCCGGACCGGGTCGAAGCTGACTTGCAGCGATACATTGTCATAACCGGCTGCTCGGGCGGCGGGAAGTCGACCCTGCTCGCCGAATTGTCCCGACGTGGCCATGCCGTTGTCGAGGAACCGGGCCGGCGGATTGTCGCGGAGGAGACCCGGGCAGGGGGTGTCGCGCTGCCGTGGCTCGACATGGCCGCCTTCGCGCGGCGTGCCGCCGAGGTCGCGCTCGCGGACCGCGCGACCGTGCCCGCCGGGCCGTCCCCGGTCTTCTTCGATCGCGGCCTGATCGACGCCGCCGCCGCCCTCGAACATGCGACCGGGGAGCCGGCCCCGGTCGCGCTGGGGGCGGCGCACCGCTATCACCGCCGCGTATTCTTCACCCCGCCCTGGCCGGAGATCTACCGGAGAGACGGGGAACGGCGACACAACCTGGCGTCCGCCATCGCCGAGTATGACCGCCTGATCGACGCCTATGCGGCGCTCGGCTACGAGCCCGTGATCTTGCCGAAGCTGCCGGTCGCGGATCGTGCCGATTTCCTTCTCGGCGCCCTTTGCCGATAGCCTGCCGGTCAGACGCGGCGTGCGGGCATCAGGGGCGGATTGTCCGCTCAGACACTGCCGGCTCCGGCTCCGGCTCGGTGGCGAAGGTGAGGCCCTCGTCGGCCCAGCCGGTCAGGCCGCCGATCATGATCTTGACCGGCCGGCCCAGGCTCGCCAGCCTGTAGGCTGCGCGATCGGCGCCGTTGCAATGCGGCCCCGCGCAATAGACGACGAACAGCGTGTCCATCGGCCATGCCGCCATGCGGGCCTCCGATATCTCGCGGTGCGGCAGGTGAAGGGCGCCGGGAACATGTCGGCGGCGGAAGGCCGTGGCCGAACCGACGACGTGGAGCAGGACGAAATCCGGCTCCCCGACGCGCAGCGCTTCGGCCACGTCGGCACAATCGGTCTCGAACGACAGGCGGCGCCCGAAATGCTCCCGCGCCAGCGCGGCCGGGGCAGGCGGGATTTGCGTCACGATGCTCATGCAGGTCTCCAGTGTTGGCGATAGCCGTTGCGGGTTGTCGCGTCGGAATTCGTTACGTGATGCGTCATAGAGCGATACGGAGCCCGTCGCGGGCCGCCTCGAAAGGCGGCGCGAGCGGTCGGCCGATCATGTCGGGGCTCATGTGGGTGAGCACGATCCGGCGCGCTTCCAGCCGTCCGAGATTGGCCGTCAGGCTGGCATGATCGAGGTGCAGTTTCACCCGCTTTTCGTGGAAATAGGCCTCGGCGATGAACAGGTCGGTGTCGCGGGCGAGATCGACCAGGCTGTCCGTCCATTCGGTGTCCCCGGTATAGGCAATGGTGCGGCCCTCGACGGTGACGCGGTAGCCGTGGAACGGGCCGCCCGCATTGCCGTGATTGACCTCGAAGGCATCGACCTCGAGCGCCCCGACCTGTTGGCCGGCGCCGGCCACGAGCTCGATGAAGTGGAGCGGGAAGCGGGGCGTGGTGGCGGACGAGCCGGGGAACATCAGCTCCGTCAACTGGCGGTAGCGATCCTCGATCCCGGCCGGGCCGGCCACGGTCAGGGGGGCTGTTCGCCGCGAATGGAACTGCGCGTCCAGCATGAAGAAGGGCAGGCCGCCGAAATGGTCGGCGTGGAAATGGGTGACCAGGATCGACTGGATGGCATTGAGGTCGATCTGCTGCTGCCGGAGGGCGATCAGCGACGAGGCGCCGCAGTCGATCAGGAAGTTCGCTTCGCGTCCGCTGAGGTGGAAGCAGGTGTTGAACCTGCCGCCGGATCCGAACGCGTCGCCGCTGCCGATGAAATGGACCTGCATCTGCTTTCTCCGGATGGGGGGTGTCGATGTGCCGGGGAACCTCAGCCGGTCCACATCGGGATTACCGAGGCGGCAAGGAGCAGGCCGAGCACCGCGTTGAGCAGGCGCCACTGGCGTTCCGAGCGCAGCAGGCGCCCGAGGGCGTGGCCGGTCGAGCACCAGAGCAGCATGGAACCGGCGGCGAAGACCAGGAAGGTCCCGCCGATCAGCGCGGCCTGGCCGGCCGGGTCCGCGGCAAGATGGGCGAAGGAGGACGAGGCGCCGATCGTCACGGCCCAGGCCTTCGGATTGTACCAGACGAGGCCCGCCGCACCCCACAGGCCGATCGGCCGTGATGCCGGCCCGGCGTCGGAAGGCGAGCCGCCGGTCGCCACCCGCCATGCCAGGAAGAGCAGGTAAGCCGTCCCGAGCACCCGGACAGAGAGCTCGAGCGCCGGCACCGCCATCAGCAGGGCCGCGAGGCCGAGCGCGGAGGCCACCGCCATCGTTCCCATTCCGGCCGCCACGCCGGCGACGTAGGGCAGGGAGCGCCGCAATCCGTAGCGCATGCCGGACGCGGTGGCGAGCGTGGTCGCGCCGCCCGGGCTGCCGGTCGCGGCGGCGACGAAGATCAGGAAGGCGAGATGCTGTTCGTCCATCGATCTATTGTATCAGCGCAGATGTGAGAGAATATCAAACATATTTGTCTGATCCGGAGTCAATATCATGGACGTGCGGCTGCACGCCGTAGGTGCGATAGGCGGCCTGCATGCGCGCCTCTTCGCTGCGCCCGGGGAAGAGGCTGTAGCTCGGCGCCCATATCCGGGAGATGCGGGCGATATGCACGAGGATGACGTGACGGATCGGGAAGGCATCGCCGGCCTTCGCCAACAGGTCGCGTCCGAGCGTCGCGAAATCGGCTTCGCCGGGCCCGATGATTCGCGCCGTGCCGGTGATCTTGAAGCCACGCTGGCGGAAAACGTCGACCATGGCGACGCAGACCTTGGGGTTTGCCCGGGCATTCCGGACGCTTGCCGGCGAGGCGATATCGGCGATGACCAGGGAATTCCCGTCCAGCGTCGCGAAAATCTCCTTCGGCGACACGTTGGGCAGGCCGTCGGCCGATACCGTGGCGAGCCAGCAGAGCACGGCCCGGTCCATCTCGCTTCGCATCGCTTCGTTCATCGGCATCGATCTTCTCCGCGGCGCGCTCCAGATTGCCTGTCGATGATACAATATCTCCGACAACAACAATACGACGATATGGACATATGATGCATTGTATCGTAGAAAGGTCAATAGATCTGACCTAATGAGGTGACCCAGATGCCTGATGTCGTCGCAATTGATGCCGCTGCCGTGCCGCCGCGGACGAAGCCGTCGAATTATCCGGCCCCTTTCGCGGTGAGGATGGGGGGGCGCGTCAAGCGCCAGCTTGGCGATGTCTTCGGGCTCACGAATTTCGGCGTCAACCTGACGATCCTCGAACCCGGGGCGGCCTCGGCGCTGCAGCATCAGCACAGCTGCCAGGACGAGTTCATCTACGTTCTCGAGGGCGAACTGGTCCTCGTCTCCGGCGCGACGGAAACCTTGCTTCGGCCGGGCATGTGCGCCGGTTTCAAGGCGGGGGAGGCGCCCCACCATCTCGAGAACCGCGCGGGGGCCGAGGCCCGTTACCTGGAGATCGGCGATCGTTCGGAGGGCGACGAGGTCAGCTATCCTGCCGACGATCTAATTGCCGTCATGGAGGGCGGCGCCTGGCGGTTCCGGCACAAGGACGGAACGTCTTACTGACGGCGGATCGCCGCAACCTGGATCCAGACTGAGGGAGGAACATGTGAAGACGGGATTCATCGGGCTCGGGGTCATGGGCCAGCCTATGGCGCTCAACCTGGCGCGGGCCGGACAGCCGCTTGTCGTCTGGAACCGCTCGCCGCAGAAATGCGAACCGCTCCGGGAAGCGGGGGCCGAGGTCGCGGGCAGCCCGGCGGAGGTCTTTCGCCAGGCGCGGGTCGTCATCCTGATGATGGTCGACAGCGACGCGACCGACGCGGTGCTGGCGCGTGGAACGCCGGCTTTCGCCGATAACGTCGCCGGCCATGTCATCGTCAGCATGGGGACGAACTCGGCCGACTATTCGCGCGGTCTCGACGGGGATATCCGTGCCGCCGGCGGCTGCTATGTCGAGGCGCCGGTGTCCGGCTCGCGCATTCCGGCCGAGGAGGGCGAGCTTGTCGCCATGCTGGCCGGAGACCCCGAGGCAACGGCGGAAGTGCTGCCGCTGCTCGCGCCGATGTGCCGGCAGACGGTGGCTTGCGGCGCCGTGCCGTCGGCGCTCCTGATGAAGCTTTCGGTGAACCTTTTCCTCATCACCATGGTGACGGGCCTGGCCGAATCCTTCCATTTCGCCGAATGTCACGGTCTGGATCTGGAACGCTTCGTGAAGGTCCTGAACGCCGGACCGATGTCGAGCGCGGTATCGCGGATCAAGCTGCAGAAACTGCTCGAGGGCGACTACGCGGCGCAGGCCCTGATCGCCGATGTCTGGAAGAACAGCCGTCTCGTGGCCGATGCCGCCCGCAGCGCGTGCGTGGCGGCGCCGCTGCTCGAGGCCAGCGATGCGCTTTATGCGGAAACCGCCGGGCTGGGTTACGGGCATGAGGACATGGCTGCCGTCGTCAAGGCGATCGCGAGTCGGACGTCGCTGCGGCGAAATCCCGCGCCGCACGCCTAGATGGATAGCCGGATCGCCCCGTGATATCCCGGGGTGAGGAACCGGGCTGCGCGGGGAGGGACCGTTGCCTATGACCGATCGATCGTGCCATGCCGCGTGGCTTTCCCGGTCGGGAGAAACGGGGCAGTTGGGCGCGGCCGGATCCCTCTTTCCGTGGTGGAGCTTCGCCAAGACACTGCTCGCGATCTGCGCGCTCCGCCTGGCCGAACAGGGTCGGATCGACCTCGACCGGCCTTCCGCCGAAGCGCCTTTCACGCTCCGGCAACTGCTGCAGCACAGGGCCGGTGTCCCGAACTACGGGCAACTCCCGAGCTATCACGAGGCGGTCGCGCGTGGCGACCCGCCCTGGTCGCGGGAGACGCTGCTCGCGGCGGTCGGCGCGGACCAGCCCGAGTTCCCGCCCGGGACCGGCTGGTCCTACAGCAATGTCGGCTACATGCTTGTCCGCGAGGCCGTCGAACGGGCCTGCGAATGCCCCCTGGCCGGGGCGCTGAAGCAGCTGGTCCTCGACCGGGTGGAGGTGCCCTCGGTCCGCGTCGCGGTGGAGCGCGGCGACCTCGCCGAGGTCCACTGGCCGGATGTCCGGCCCTATGATCCGGGCTGGGTCTATCATGGCTGCGTGGTCGGTTCCGCCGTCGATGCCGCGAAGGTGCTGGCGGCGCTGTTCGCGGGCCAGATCCTCGGTCCGGCCAGTGTCAGCGCCATGCTGGCCCGTCATGACCTTGGCGGCGCGCTGCCGGATCGACCTTGGACCGCCTGCGGCTACGGCCTCGGTCTGATGTCGGGCGAGATGGGCGCCGCGGGCCGCGCCATCGGCCATTCCGGCGGGGGACCGGGCTGCGTGAACGCGGTCTATCATTTTCCCGACCTGGCGGATCCGGTCACCGTGGCGGTCTTCACCGACGGTGTGGCCGAGGGCGTGGCGGAGTTCGCGGCCCGCGACATCGCGTTGCACGGGGAACTCCAAGGCTAGCGGGCGCGCCCCTTCTGATGATACAATCGGGTGATTGTTCATTGGAGAATGGCGTGTCAGTTCAAAACTCGATCCAGTTGTCTCTCCCCGAAGGCAAGGGTCCGCTGCATGAGAGGCTGGCCGACGCGGTCGAACAGCTGATATCCGGGGGGCGTTACGGCCGGGGCGACCGGCTGCCGACGCATCGCGAGCTCGCCCGCGGCGCGAACGTGGCCATCGGGACGGTGACCAAGGCCATCGATCTCCTCGAGCGGCGCGGTGTGGTGCGCGGCGAGACCGGTCGCGGCACCTTCGTCAACCTGCCGGTCGCGGCCGACGACGAGCTCGTCGATCTCAATTTCAATGTCCCGCTCCCGGTCGTCGACGAGGCGCAGTTCCGCGCGGCGGCAAGCCTTGCCGCGAGCCGGCTGGGCAGCGTGCCGAACGGCGGCTATCCGGAACCCGGCGGCGGCCGCGAGCAGCGCATGGTGGTCGCCGCCTGGCTTGCCGCGATGCGGCTGGAGGTCGATCCCAACGACCTGCTGATCACCATCGGCGGCCAGCACGGGATCCATCTGGCGATGGCCGACCTTGCCGGCACGACGAAGTCGGTGGCGACCGAGGCCGCAACATTCTCGGGCGCGATCGCCGCCGCCCGGAATCTTTCCCTCGACCTGCTGTCGGTCGACCATGACGGGCAGGGCATGCTCCCCGCGGATCTGCACCGGGTGCTCGCGACAACGGGCTGCAAGGCAGTTTACCTGACCCCGGTCTGCCAGAACCCCTTCGGCTTCGAGATGGGAGCGGAAAGGCGCCAGGAGATCCTCGACATCTGCCGTCGGCACGACGCCTATATCATCGAGGACGACATCTACAGCCTCTACGCCGCGTCGAAGGCGAAGCCCTTTCACGAACTGGCGCCGGACCGGGTCTATTATCTCAACGGGTTGTCGAAATCGCTCACGCCCCTGGTTCGGGTCGGGCTGTTGATCCCGCCGCGCGAACGGCGGACGGCGATCGCTTCCCGCGTGCGGGCGGAGGTCTGGGGCGCCTCGCCCTTCGACCTCGAGGTTGCCCGCGCCCTGGTCGAGGGCGAGGCCCATCTGAAGGCCCGGGACATCCTCCAGCCCGAGGCCAGGCACCGGGTCGCGCTGGCGAGCCGCCTGCTTGGCCTGGACGGGGTGCCGATGCCGCAGGGCGCGCCGCACCTGTGGCTGCCGATGACGACCGCATCGGCGGAGAACCTGGCGCGGCGCGCGCTCGAGCGGGGTGTCCGCGTGACGCCCCCCGACGCCACCGCGGTCGGCGGGGACAAGTCCGGCGGCGTGCGTCTCTGCCTGATGTCGCCGTCCCAGAGGGCGAGCCTCGAACGCGCGCTGCGGATCATCGCGGACCTCCTGCAAAGTCCCTCGGCCGAGGTCGTCTGACAGGGTCGGTCGTGCGTTGCACTGTTGCGGGTAAAATCGTATCTATTGTACTATATTCAGGATACGATTTGTCGAAGGGGACGGGTGCGAATGCAGAAGAAGCCTTGCCTGCTCGTGACTGGCGGCGGCCGCGGGATCGGCGCCGCGATCGTGCGCCTCGCGGTCGCGAAAGGCCACGACGTCTGTTTCAGCTATCTGCGCGACGAGGCGGCGGCCGAGGGCCTGATCGCCAGCCTCGGACGCGATGGCGATCGTGTGCGGTGTCTGCGGGGCGACGTCGTGGAAGCCGGTTTCGCGACCCGCTTCTTCGATTTCGCCGAGGACGTCTTCGGGCCGGTGACGATGCTCGTCAACAATGCCGGCGTCACGGGGCCGATCGGAGCCTTCCGCGACACCCGCGTCGAGACCCTGCGCCGGACCGTCGACACCAACCTGCTCGGGCCGATGATGCTGGCGCAGGAAGCTGTCCGGCGGTGGGAGGCGGCAGAGATCCCGGGGCGGATGGTCAATGTCTCGTCGATTGCCTCAACGCTCGGCGCACCGCACGAATATGTGCATTACGCGGCCACCAAGGCAGCGATCGAGGCCATGACGGTCGGGCTCGGCAAGGAGGTCGCGGCGAAGGGGATACGGGTCAATGCCGTGGCGCCCGGCACGGCCTTCACGGATATCCATGCGGCCGCCGGCGAGCCCGACCGGCCGGCGAGGGTGGTGAGCCGCATCCCGATGGGCCGGATCGGCGAGCCGGACGAAATCGCCGGGGCCGTCATGTGGCTGCTGTCTGATGAGGCCTCTTACGTGACCGCAACGGTCCTGAGGGTCTCGGGCGGCCTCTAGAGACTGGCCTGAAGGCCAGGGAGCGAGAGATGCATATCGGACTGCTGCTGTATCCCCGGCTGACCCAGCTCGACCTGACCGGTCCGCTGGAGGTCTTCGCACGCATGCCCGATGCGCAGGTATCCCTGGTCTGGAAAAGCCTCGATCCGGTCCCGTGCGACAGCGGATTCCGCATCGTCCCGACGGTTCGCTTCGCGGACTGCCCCGACCTGGATGTCCTTTGCGTGCCGGGCGGCCCAGGCCAGATCGAGCTGATGTCGGATCGGTCCACGCTCGACTTCATCCGCTCGAAGGCCGAGACCTGCAGGCTCGTGACTTCGGTCTGCACGGGCTCGCTGGTGCTGGCGGTGGCCGGCCTGCTCAAGGGCAGGAAGGCGACATGCCACTGGTCGTCGCTGGATCAGCTCGCCCTGTTCGGCGCGATCCCGGTCGACGCGCGCGTGGTACGCGACGGCAACCTGATCAGCGGCGCCGGCGTCACCTCCGGGATCGACTTCGCGCTGACGGTCGTGGCCGAGCTTTGCGGCGAGGCGACGGCGAAGGAGATCCAGTTGCAGATGGAATACGATCCAGCGCCGCCGTTCGCGGGCGGTACGCCGCGGACCTCCGATCCCGCCATCCATGCGTCGGTGAGCGGCAAGATCGCGCCCTTCATCGCGAGGCGGCGAGAAGTATCCGAGGCCGCGGCGAGGGCACTGGCCGGCTGAGACCCAGGCTGCGCGGGAACCGGGAACGGACGCGTCAGTCGACGGCCCGGCGCGGCCGCCGCCTGTCCCTCGGCAGCAGGATCGCGAACAGCGTCGCGAGCGAGCCGCCGATACCCAGCACCGCGAAGGCCCAGCCCCAGTTCCGGGGCGTGTCGAGTCCCGGATTGGTGAGATCGAGGATCCATCCGAACACCAGGGGCGAGACGGCGCCGGCGCCGAAGCCGAGGATCGAACGCAGCGCCAGCATGCTGCCCAGATGACGCGGCGCCACGGATTCCGTCATCGCCGTCGACAG
This sequence comes from Oceanibacterium hippocampi, assembly GCF_900172325.1. Lineage (GTDB taxonomy): Bacteria > Pseudomonadota > Alphaproteobacteria > Sneathiellales > Sneathiellaceae > Oceanibacterium > Oceanibacterium hippocampi. The sequence goes on from NZ_FWFR01000001.1 coordinate 2,116,695, forward strand.
CACACCGGAATCGGCGATGGTGGCGAAGCCGTAGAGCGCGGCGAGCACCAGCACCACCGCCGGGCCCCAGCCGATGCTCCACCCGAAGACATAGGAAAGCGCCGCGCCGGCAAGCGCCATCGTCACGAGGATGAGCTTGCGGCCGAAGCGGTCGGACAGGCCGCCGCTGATCAGCGTGGCCAGCGCGCCGGAGAAGTGAAGGATGCAGGCGATCACGATGCCGAGCGTCGCAGCGGACCAGTCGATCCGCCCGGCGAGCGAGATCGTCAGGAATGCCGGCGCCCAGGCCCACATTCCGAGCAGTTCCCAGCAATGGCTCGTATAGCCCGCGGTCAGCAGGACGGACGGGCGCGAGGCCAGTGACTCGCGGAAGCGGGTTTCACCCTCCGCCACCGGCTCCCGGCGGTGGATCCGGTTGGGCTCGCGTCGCAACGCGGCGAGGGCGGCGGCGAACCCGGCGCAGAGGAAAAGCGCGACCAGGGCCCAGGTCCAGCGGTAGCCGATGACGGGGATGCAGGCCGCCGCGAGCGCGATTGCCACGCAGTATCCGAGCGAGGAGCCGGCGAGAACCAGCCCCATGGCCCAGCCGCGCGAGGCGGACGGGACCTTGTCCGCGACGAGCATCAGGGCCGGGGTGTAGGAGCCGCCGAGCGTCAGGCCGACGAGGCCGTAGAGGACGAGCGCGCTTTCGTGCGATCGGGCGGCGAATGCGAAGATCAGGAAGGAGACCAGCGAGCAGGCGTTCGACGCGAGGAACACGCGCTTCGCGCCGAGATGGTCGGACAGCCACGAGGTGACCAGCAGCGAGATGGCATAGGCGAGATTGAAGACGGACTGGACCGCGCCGGCTTCGGCGCCCGACATTCGCCACTCGCCCAGCAGGAACGGCAGGCTCCCCGCATAGATCATCATGGCGATGCTGGCGGTGAAGCGGCTGGCCGTCAGCAGCAGCAGGAACCGGTTCATGGCGCTCCGTTCCCCCTCAGCCTGGCGCCGGCCGGGCCGCGATCATGCCGACGGGCTGCACGGCCGGTCCGTTCAGGCGGCGCTGCGGCCGCCGGCGGCGCCGGCCCGCAATGCCACTTCCAGCAGGCCGCAGAGCGTCCCGATGCCGTTCGCGATGGCCTCTTCATGCAGGAGGGAGAAGCTCAGTCGCAAGTTGTTCGCGCCGCTGCCGTCGGTGAAGAAGGCGCGCCCCGGGACGAAGGCGATGTTCAGTTCCATCGCCTTCGCGAGCAGGACATCGCTGTCGAGGTCGGGCGGCAGGGTCAGCCAGACGAACAGGCCACCGGCCGGCCTGGTGAAGCCGACGCCGGCCGGGGCATGGCGGTCGAGCGCCGCCAGCATCGCATCGCGGCGCCCGGCATAAAGGGCGCGCGCCCGTTGCACCGCCCCGTCGAAGGAGGTGCTGGCGATGCGGTGGACGACCTGCTGGTTGATCGTCGCCGTGTGCAGGTCGGCGGCCTGCTTGATGAGGGTCAGGCGGCGAATGAGCGCGGCCGGTCCGCAGACCCAGCCGACCCGCAGCCCGGGCGACAACGTCTTCGAGAAAGTCCCGCAGTAAAGCGTTCTCGCGGCGTCGATGGAACCGCTGTCGGCAATGTCGAGCGCCGCCATCGACGGCAGGCTCTCGCCCTCGTAGCGGAGGTCGGCATAGGCGGCGTCCTCGACCACGATCGCGCCGGCGCGGCGGGCGAAGGCGAGGGCGGCCTCCCGTTCCCGGACCGTCAGCGTCTCGCCGCTCGGGTTGGCGAAATCGGGGACGAGGTACACGAGCTTCGCCGGCCCGGATTCACTGACCGCGTCGGCATGGAAGCGCATCGCGACGAAGGCCGGGTCGAAGGCGGAGAAGGATTGCAGGGCGCCCAGATAGGTCGGTGCCGCGGTGACGAGCGCATCGCCCGGGTCCAGGAAGAGCTTGCCGATCAGGTCGAGCGCCTGCTGCGAGCCATGGGTGACGAGGACATGCTCCTCCGTGCAGGCCACGCCGCGCGCGGTCATCATCCGGGCGATCCACTGGCGGAGCGGCGGATAGCCTTCGCTGGTGGAATATTGCAGGCTCGCGCCGCTGTCCGTCAGCGCCTCGGCATAGGCCTCGCGGAAGGCCGCGACATCGAACAGCGACGGCTCGGGAATGCCGCCGGCGAATGACGTCATGCCCGGTCGCTCGATGACCTTCAGCAGTTCGCGGATCTCCGAGGCGCGCATGCGGTGCGCGCGACGGGAGAGGGGATAGTCGGGGCGGTCGAACGTCACGGTCGTGTTCCTCGAGCGGTTGGATGCGCCGGCGGGCGGTGCGCGCGCCGGGGCGATCCGGGGTTTCGGTCAGGCATTCCCGTCCGCCGGCGATCGCCACGGATTGGCCCCGTCGACGAGCCACGACACGGTGTCGCGCCAGAAGCGGACTTCATGGGCCGAGTGGAACAGGCCGAAATGGCCTGTCGGACCGGCGGTGAAATAATCCGGTCCGAGATGCACCAGCGTCTTCGGGGCGTTCCGGTAGTAGCTCAGGCCCCGGCGCACGGCGGGCGGCGTCGCGTAGATGTCGTCATGTGTCGCGATGGCGAGCAGGGGGGCGGTGACGGCGTCGAAGCGGGCGAGGATCTCGGCCCGACGGGATGCGGGGTAGCTCGCCTCCATCCGCGCCCGGCGGAAACTCCACTCGTTCGCGACGCCGGCCGGCAGGTCTTCCAGCCAGCCCAGCCGCCGGCCGGGGAAGTAGCCGCACAGGGCGGTGACGAGGGGCATCGCCAGATGCCACTTCACGAACAGCCGGAGCCGCTGGCGGGCCGCGTAGTCCGGCCAGTAGGCGTACTGGGCGCCGACCGTCAGGATCCGCTCGACCGCGCCGGCACTTGCCGCCAGGCCCGGCAGGAACCCGCCGATGCTGTGGCCGACGACCGCGATCCGGCCATCGGGATCGCGGGCGCGCAGGAAGCGCACCGCGGCGTCGAAATCGTACTCGCCCCAGTCGCGCCAGCGATAGCCGCAGCCTCTGAGCGATGCCGGGCGGGACGCGCCGATCCCCCGGTAATCGTAGGTCAGCGCGTTCAGGCCGTGCCGGGTGAGAAAGCGGGCGTAGCGGTGATAGTAGCTCGCGAGAACGCCGGTCGCAGGATTGACGATGACCGTCCGGGATGCCGTGCCGGGTCGGGCCGGCCAGAATTCGCCGCGCAGCCTGACCCCGTCGCTGCAGGCGAATTCGACCGGGATCGCCCCGGCGGCAGCCTGCTGCGGTTGCGCCGTTGCCGTCGCAGGCGCCCGGTCCGGGCCGCCGTCCTGCCGTATCCTGTCCGGAATCCCGTGCGTCATGTTGGCCCCGGTGTCGCCTCGCTTCCGGCGATGGCGGCGCAATGAGACAGTATTGCTGACATAAATACATTTTTCCGGAATGGTATCAAGCGTCTCATTGTCGGGAATACAAAATTTCCCCGGCGACGCCCGGTGCGACCGCATCAGGCGCCGACTGCCTCGTGCATCGCCCGGGTGATAGACTGGCGCCAGCCGGACGCCGCCTTCCACGGATCGTCCGTCTCGATCCGCTCCAGGACATCGGCGACGCGGAAACCGCGGGCCGATTCCAGGGTCGCGAGCTCGTCCCAGGCGACCGGCATTGCCACCGGGCCGCCTTCCCGGGCGCGCGTCGAATAGGGCGCGATCGCCGTGGCGCCGCGCCGGTTGCGGAGCCAGTCGATGAAGATGCGGCCCTTGCGCTTCGCCTTGGAGGCGGTCGCCGTGTAGCGCTTCGGCGCGTCCCCGGCGAGGGTCCGCGCGAAGGCCTCGGCGAACCGCCCGACATCCGCCGCCGTCGCCCGGCGGACCAGCGGGACGGTGACGTGAATGCCCTTGCCGCCGGTCACCAGCGGCAGGCTTTCCAGGCCGATGTCGGCGAGCCGGCCGTGCATGTCGAACGCGGCGGCCCTGACCTCGGAAAAGGCGAGGCCCTCGTCCGGGTCGAGGTCGAAGACCAGCCGTTCGGGCCGCTCCAGCGCATCGATTCGCGACCACCAGAGATGGAACTCGAGCGTCCCCATCTGGACCGCGGAAACGAGGCCCGCGGCATCCCGCACATACATGTAGCTTTCCGTCTCGCCGGAGCTTTCCTCGATCGCCACACGGCGGATCGGATCGGGGAAGCCGGTGCCGGCATGTTTCTGGAAGAAGCAGGATTTCCGCCGGCCCTGTGGGCAGCGGACCAGCGACAGCGGCCGCCCGGCGACATGCGCCAGCATGCGGTCGGCGACCCGTTCGTAGTAGCGGGCAAGCGCGATCTTCGTCAGGCCCTGTTCGGGATAGACGGCCCGGTCCGGATGGGTGATTCGGATCCCGGCCACCAAATGACCGTCCGCATCCTGCGTTCGCCCGGGCGTTTCCATGCGCACCTCGCGGGCGTCCTTGTCCTCGCGCAGCCCCAGGAAGACCCCGTGCCGGACATGGCCGTCGGCGGTGAACTCGGTGAAATCCACCTCGGCGACCTGCTTCGGCGTGACCCAGCGGGCGTGCCGGGCGATCGCCGCCGGCACCTTGTCGAACGGCGCGGTCTTGCGGGCGAGGGGCTTCAGCGCCGCCGCGACCTGTTCCATGACAGCCCCGGAGAAGCCGGTGCCGACGCGGCCGCGATAGCGGAGGGCGCCGTTCTCGAAGCTGCCGAGCAGCAGCGAGGCGAAGGGGCGGCCGCGCTTGTCCGACGGCGAGTAGCCGCCGATGACGAATTCCTGTCGCCGGGTGCATTTGACCTTCCGCCAGGCGCCATTCCGCCGCCCGGAATAGGGCGCGTCCGCGCGCTTGGAGACGATGCCCTCCTGTCCGGCCCGGCAGATCGACCGGAAGACCTCGGGCCCGCTGCCGCGCACATGCTCGCTGTAGCGCAGCACGCCGGACCGCCCGGCGCTTTCGAGGAGGGTGGCAAGGCGTTCCTTCCGTTCGATCAGCGGGCGTTTCCGGAGGTCCTCGCCGTCCAGCGAGAGCAGGTCGAAGGCGTAGAAGCGCAGGCTGCCGCCGGATTTGAGCGCCGCCTGCAGGGCCGAGAAGGTCGACGATCCCGACTGGCCGGCAGCGACCACCTCGCCGTCGATCAGCGCCCGCCCGCATTCGAGGTCGGCGGCGGCGTCGGCGATCCCGGCGAACCGGTCGGTCCAGTCGTGGCCGCCGCGCGTGTAGCAGCGCACCGTCCCGCCGCCGATCGCGACCAGGCAGCGGTAGCCGTCGAACTTCACCTCGTGCAGCCAGTCGTCCCCGGCCGGGGCCTCGGAGACGAGGCGCGCGAGTTGCGGTGCCTCGAAGCCCGGTCGTTCCCCGACGTCGGGTTCCGCGTTCCGGGCGATGGCATCCATGCCGCGTTCGCTCGCCACGCTTTTCGTCTCCCGCTCGATCAGGGGCCGGCCCGAGATTCGGGCGGCATCGTCGTCGGCCTTGATCAGGAGCCAGTTCTCGCGCTTCTCGCGCTTCCTTGCCGCCATGCGGACGAGGATCCACTCGCCCTTCATCCGTTCGCCGTGGGCGATGAAATGCAGCTTGCCCCCGGACAGGCCGGCGTCGGGATCGCCCTTCGGTTCCCAGGCGCCGGTGTCCCAGAGCATGACGGTGCCGGCGCCGTACTCGCCCTCCGGGATCACGCCCTCGAAATCGCCGTAGGAGAGCGGGTGATCCTCGGTGCGGACGGCGAGGCGCTTGTCCGCCGGGTCGAGGCTCGGCCCCTTGGTCACCGCCCAGCTTTTCAGGACGCCGTCCCATTCGAGCCGGAGGTCGTAGTGCAGCCGGCGCGCGTCGTGCTTCTGGACGAGGAAGGCGAGCTTCCGCGTGCGCCGCCGTCCGCGCCGGCCCGGCGGCTCGGCGGTCCGCGCGAAATCGCGGCGCGCGTTGTAGGCGTCGAGCGGCCGCGAGGGGGTGCGCCCGCTCATGCCGCCTTCGGGCCCGACTTCCGCGCGCGGCCGGATTTCGACGCCGGTTTCGCCTTCGACGCCGGTTTCGCCTTCGACCCGGATTTCGACCGGGGCGAGGATTTCGTCGTCTCCAGGCTCTTCTTCAGCGCCGACATCAGGTCGACGACATTGTCGCCGCTCGTCTCGCGCCGATCGTCCCCGGCGGTCACCTTTCGGGACTTGCGGCTGCCGCGCTTGCGCTCGATCAGGTCGCGGAGCGCGTCGGCGTAGTGGTTCCGGAACGACGTCGCGTCGAACGGCGCGGTCTTCTTCCCGATCAGCGTGGTCGCGACCTCGAGCAGTTCCTTGTCGGACTTCTTCGCCCGGATGTCGGCGAACAGCGGCTCGGCCTCGCGGATCTCCTCGGCATAGCGCAGGGTCTCGAGCAGCAGCCCGTCACCGCAGGGCCGGACGGCGGCGAGATATTCCTTGCCGCGAAGCGCCAGCTGGCCGAGGCCGATCTTCTCCGATTCCCTGAGGGCATCGCGCACGACATTGTAGGCGTCCATGGCGAGCTCGTCGGTCGGCACGAGGTAATAGGGCTTGTCGTAATAGAGCGGGGCGATCTCGCAGGCGCCGACGAACTGCACCAGTTCGAGTGTCCGCTTCGTCTCCAGCCGGATCGCCTCGATCTCGTCAGGGTCGAGCAGGACGTAATTGTCCTTCTCGTATTCGAAGCCCTTCACGATGTCGTCGCGGTCGACCGGGCCGATGCCCTCGACGACCTTCCGGTAATGCACCGGCTTGCCGCTCGGCTCGTGGATCTGGCGGAACGACAGGGACGCGCCGGATTTCGTCGCGCTGTACATCTCGACCGGGATCGAGACGAGCGAGAGACGGAGCTGGCCCTTCCAGAGGGAACGCGGCGCCATGGGGCACTCCCGGGATTGTTGATCGACAGGCGGTTGTCCGCCCGTGAAACGATCCCGGCGCGTGTTGGTTCCGTGGGGAGGAGTTAGGAAAGGGGAACGGTTCGCGCGCTCAACTTCCTCCGGGGCTTGGCGTCCCGCCTGATCCCGCTATGATCGCGGCACATCGGCGACTTCACCGGGGGACATGGGCGTGCACGCTCTGGACGGCATCAAGGTTCTGGATCTTTCGCGCGTGCTGGCCGGGCCGTGGTGCGCGCAGACGCTGGCCGATCTCGGCGCCGACGTGTGGAAGGTCGAGGCGCCGGGCACCGGCGACGACACGCGGACCTGGATGCCGCCGGAGATCGGCGGGGAATCGACCTATTATCTCTGCGCCAACCGCTCCAAGCGCTCGATCGCGGTCGATTTCCGCACCGCGGCGGGGCAGGAGATCGTCCGCCGCTTCGCCCGCGAGGCGGACGTGGTGGTGGAGAATTTCCGCCACGGCGCGCTGGAACGCTACGGCCTCGACCATGCCTCGCTCGCCGCGCTCAACCCGCGCCTGATCTATTGCTCGATCTCCGGCTACGGCCGCACCGGATCGCGCGCCACCGAGCCCGGCTACGACTTCGCCATCCAGGCGGAAAGCGGCCTGATGTCGATCACCGGCGATCCGGACGGCGAGCCGATGAAGCTCGGCGTCGCGATCGCCGACGTCGCGACCGGCATGAACGCGGTGCAGGCGATCCTGGCGGCGCTGTTCGCCCGCGAGCGAAGCGGCGAGGGACAGTTCATCGACATGTCGCTGCTCGACAGTGCCGTCTCGCTGCTCGCCAACGTCGCCTCGGGCCACCTGGCGACCGGCGGCGCGCCGGGCCGTTTCGGCAACGCGCATGCGACCGTCGCACCCTACCAGATCTTCCCGAGCGCGGACGGCAGCTTCGCGCTCGCCGTCGGCAACGACCGGCAGTTCGCCATCCTGTGCGGCAAGGTGATCGGCCGGCCGGAACTGGCCGAGGATCCGCGCTTCCTCACCAACCGCAAGCGGGTCGACAACCGGGAGGCGCTGATCCCGATCCTGCGCGAGCATTTCATGACCCGGCCGACCGCCCACTGGATCGCCGCGCTGAAGGCGGCCGGCGTGCCGTCCGGCCAGGTGCGGACGGTGCCCGAGGTCTTCGCCGCGCCCGAGATCGCCGAGCGCGGCCTGACCGCCGAGGTCGCGGACAAGCGGCACGGGACGCTCAGGCTCATGCGGTCGCCGCTGCAACTGCGCGGCACGCCGACGCGGGCGCCTTCCGCGCCGCCCCGCCTCGGCGAGCATACCGACGAGCTGTTGCGCGAGGTGCTGGGCGCCAGCGCGGACGAGATCGCCGAGTGGCGGCGGAACGGCGCCGTTGCCTGAGGGCGCCGCCGCCTGATCCGGGCGGGTTCCGGGCGTCACCGCCGCCGGGAGCGCCCGTGGCGCCCCCGGACGGGCGGATCAGCGCTTGGCGAGAAGGTCGCGGATTTCCTCCAGCAGGACTTCCTGCTTCGGCGGGGCGGCCGGCTCCTTGGGCGCGGCCTCTTCCTTCTTCTTCAGGGTGTTCATCGCCTTGATGATCAGGAACAGGGCCCAGGCGACGATCACGAAGCTGATGACATTGTTGATGAACAGCCCGTAACTGATTGCCACCTCGGCGATATCGGCGGCCTCGTTCCCCTCTTTCAGGACGATTTTCAGGTTGGAAAAGTCGACCCCGCCGAGCAGCAGGCCGATCGGCGGCATGAGGACATCGTTCACCAGCGACTTGACGATGGTGCCGAACGCACCGCCGAGAATGAAGCCGACAGCCAGATCGACCACGTTGCCACGCATGGCAAAGTCTTTGAATTCCTTGAGCATTCTTGTTTCCCTGTTATTGCGCCAGCCATTGTCGAGCGTCGTGACCGCCCTGTCTATGTCGATAGAAGCAGGTTGCGCCCAGGCCCGAGCGTAACGCCTTGGCGGGAATACGTCGATGCGCCATGCGCTATCGGTCCGGGCCGGCGTTCCGGGCGGCCGCCTCGCTGTGTCAGCGTGCCGGCAGCGCCCCGAGCACGCCCAGGATCTGGGTGTTGATGTGGGGGATCGCGACCAGGTCGCCGAAATGCCCGCGGGTCAGCGGGCCGATGACCCGGAGCCTGTCGGACGGCGTGCCCGAGCGGTCGACGGCCCGGCATTCGTCGTCGATATCGACGCCGGCGCCGGACGGATCGGGGCGGATCAGGCCGCGCGCGGCGAGCGCCGCGATCAGCGGGTTACCGCTGGCGCCGATGTCCGCGTTCGGGCCGGTGCAGTTGACCACGCCCCGGACCCGGAGCGACGAGGCGGCGTCCCCGCCGCGTGGACGATAGCGGATCGCCAGCTGCCCGCCCTCGGCGTTCACCGCCTCGACCCGGGCGCGCAGGAAGGCGAGCCGGCCGTCCGCCTCGGCGCGGCGCAGGATGGCGGCGATCTGGGGCGCGATGCGGAAGCGGTGGACGTCGTAGAAGGCGCGCAGGTGGCGCAGCGTGCGCCGGCGCTCGTGATCGGACAGGTTGCGCCAGAGGAGCGGCGCGGCGTCCCGGAGGTCGTCGAAGGCCGACTGCCAGCCTTCGCCCCTGGCCTCGAGTTCGGCGATCTCCTCGCGGGCCCGCCGCAGGCTGATCCGGGCCCGGTCGGGGATGCCGTGGCGGCGGATGAAGCCCGGCGGCTTGAGCGCCATTTTCGCCAGCCGTTCCGCCGCCGGCGGCAGCACGCCCTGTTCGCGGGGCCGGAGGCCGCGGCGGGAGATCACCGTGATCCGCGCCCGCCGACCGGAGCGGAGCAGGGTTGCCGCGACGTCCGCCGTGGTCAGCGCGGAGCCGAGGATCAGGACATCGCCGTCGTCCGGCAGCCGGGCGAGCGCTTCCGCGGCCCAGGGGTCGGCCACGAACCCATCGTGCCGGGCCAGGGCGCGGAACGGGCCGGGGATCGCCGGCTGCTCGTGCGCGACGGTGAGGAAAACCCGGTCGGCGGCGAAGGCACCGCCGCTCTCGAGGGCGACCCGGTAGCCGTCGCCGGCCGGGATCACGTCGACCGCCCGGTCGGCGACATGGGCGATCGTCGAACCGGAGGCGTTGCCGGCGGCATGGACGTCGACGAGGTCGCGCATGTAGCGGCCGAAGCTCGACCGCCGGCAATAGAGCTGGCCGGTTTGCGCGAGCGCATCGGGATCGCCGGCACGCTCGCCAGAGGCGTCGTACCAGCGTCCGAAATGCCCCGGGTCGTCGCCGAACAGCACCAGGATGTCGATCGGGCCGTTGACCCGGTGGTCCGGGTCGGCGGTCGAATAGGCGAGGCCGCCGCCGACCTGCGGGCGCGGCTCGACGATCCGGATGTCGAGCGGCACGGCGCTCAGCCGGGCCATGTGGACCGCCAGCGCCGCGCCGCTGAAACCGCCGCCGAGAATGGCGACCGTGGACAACGCGCTCATGGACGGATGGTCGTTGCCGGCCGGTCAGGCCGCCTTTGGTGCCAGCCGGTCGCGATGCTCGTCGACGAAGCCGGTCCAGACCCGCCCCTCCCGGAACTCGGGATGGTCGAGGGCGGCGATCAGGAAGTCGCGGTTGGTGACGATCCCCTCCACATGCGTCGCCTTCAGGGCCTCGAGCGCGCGCGCGATCGCCTCGTCCCGGGTCGCCCCCCAGACCACCAGCTTGGCGATCATCGGGTCGTAGAAGGGCGTGATGGCATCGCCCGCCCGGACGCCGGTATCGAAGCGGACATGCTCGCCGGTCGGCGTGTCGAAACGGTCGAGCGTGCCGGGGGAGGGCAGGAACATCTTGCGCGGGTTCTCGGCATAGAGCCGGCATTCGATCGCCGCGCCCTTCTTGGAGACATTGCCGAGTTCGCCGGCCAGGTCCTCGCCCCGGGCGAGCCGGAGCTGGAGCGCCACCAGGTCGACGCCGGTCACCATCTCGGTCACCGGATGCTCGACCTGGATGCGGGTGTTCATCTCGAGGAAGAAGAAGTCGCCGCTGTCGGCATCGACGATGAATTCGACCGTGCCGGCGCCCCGGTAGTTCTGGCTGGCGGCAAGGCTCCGCGCCGCCTCGGCCATCGCCGCGACCTTGTCCGCCGGAAGGCCGGGGGCAGGGCTTTCCTCGATGATCTTCTGGAAGCGCCGCTGGGTCGAGCAGTCGCGCTCGAACAGGTGGAAGGCCCGCCCGTCGCCGAGACCGAAGACCTGGATCTCGACATGGCGGGCGCGGGCGATGTAGCGCTCCAGGTAGACGGTGCCGTCGCCGAAGCTCCGGGCCGCCATCGACTGGGTCGATTCGACGACCTTGCGCAACTGCTCGACGCTGTCGACCCGGCGCATGCCGATCCCGCCGCCGCCGGCCGAGGCCTTGACGAGCAGCGGATAGCCGGTCGCCTCGGCCTGCGCCTCGAGATCGTCGAGGTCTTCCGGGGCGAGCCGCCGCGAACCCTTGAGAACCGGCACGCCGGCCGCCTCGGCGAGCGACTTGGCGCGCTCCTTGTCGCCCATCGCCTCGATCGAGGCGGGCTCCGGCCCGACCCAGGTCAGGCCGCGCTCGGCGACCGCGCGGGCGAAACCGGCATTCTCGGCGAGGAAGCCGTAGCCCGGATGGACGGCATCGGCGCCGAGCTTCTCGGCGGCGTCGAGGATGGCGGCCTGGTCGAGATAGCTGGCCGCGGCCTGCGCCGGCCCGATGCGCAGCGACGCGTCGGCCGCCGCGACATGGGTGGCCGCTTCGTCGGCGTCGGAATAGACCGCCGCCGCCTCGATGCCCAGGGAATGTGCCGCGCGAATGACGCGGCAGGCGATTTCGCCACGATTGGCGATCAGTACCCGCTTCATGATGTCCCCCTCAGAGCCGGATCGTACGGGCGCGGACGCCGAGCTGTTCGGGCAGGACCCGCCAGGCGTCGTCGAGCCAGTTGTTCAGGATCGTGCGCGTCTCGCGCGGATCGATGATGTCGGGCACGCGGAACCGCTCGGCGGTCAGGAACGGCGATTCGAGATGGTCGAAATGCTGCTCGATCTCGGCCAGCCGGACCTTGCGCTCCTCCGGCGGCAGATCCGCCAGTTCGGCCCGGAAGGCGGCCTCGACGCCGCCGCTGATCGGGATCGAACCCCAGCGCGCCGAGGGCCAGGCGAAATGCAGGTTGATGTCCTGCAGCCGGCCGTAGGCGGAGCCGGCGAGGCCGTAGAGCCGGCGGATCACCACCGCGCACCACGGCACCGTGCTCTGCTCGATCGCCGAGACGACACGTACCGAGCCCTTCACCGTGCCCATCCGCTCGGCGTCGGGGCCGACGATGGTGCCCGGCTGGTCGACGAAGTTGATGATCGGCAGGTGGAAGGTGTCGCAGATGTCGATGAAGCTTTCCATCTTCTCCGCCGCCGCCCGCGTCAGGCCGCCGCCGTAATGCATCGGGTCGTTGGCGATCACGCCGACAGGCCGGCCGCCCATGCGGGCCAGGCAGGTCACGACCGAGCGGCCGTAAAGCGGCGCGATCTCGAAGACCGAGCCCTTGTCCATGACCAGTTCGAGAATGCGGCGGGACTTGTAGATCTTGCGCCGCTCGCGCGGGATGATCGACAGGAGTTCCTCCTCGCGGCGGTCCTTCGGGTCGTCGCATTCCACGACCGGCGGCATCTCGTAGACGCTCGACGGCATGTAGGAGAGGAAGCGCTTGACCTGCTCGATCGCATCCTCCTCGGTCGCGGCCTCGTTGTTGATGACGCCCGATTCGCGGGTGTGGATGCGCGAGCCGCCGAGCGCTTCCTTGTCGACCGGCTTGCCCATCGCGCGCTCGACCACCGGCGGGCCGCCGGCGAAGACCTGCGAGGTGCCCTTGACCATGACCGAGAAATGCGCGCAGGCCGCTTTCAGGGCGCCAAGACCGGCGCAGGGGCCCATCGCCATCGCGGCAATCGGGATATAGCCGAGCATGCCGGCCATCTTCCAGGTCGGGTAGCCGGGGATCTTGGTCGAGCCCTGCTGCTCGAGCAGCCGGACGCTGCCGCCGGCACTCTCGACCACGCGGACCAGCGGCATGCGCATCTCGAGCGCGTAATTCTCCGCGTAGATCCATTTCTCCGAGATCGTCGCTTCCGACGAACCGCCGCGAATCGTGTAATCGTCGCCGCCGATCGAGACCTTGCGGCCGTTGATAAGGGCCGTGCCGATGACCGCGTTGGCCGGCCGAACGGATTTCAGTTTCTTGTTCTCGTCGTAGCTCGCCTTGCCCGACAGGATGCCGAATTCGTTGAACGAACCGGGATCGGCCAGCTTGTCGATCCGTTCGCGTACGGTTTGCCGGCCATTGGCATGCTGGCGGGCGACGGCTTCCGGCCCGCCGAGCTGCATGGCGAATTCACGGCGGCGCGCGATCTCTTTGATTTCTTCCGACCAGCTCACAGGCGTCCTCCTTGGCGATTGCTTTGGATTCGGTTTAGCGAAAATGACGATTGTTGACAATGTGAATGATGGTATAGCCTATGGGGACAGGAAAAAACGGAAATCGGGGAAACGAACCATGTCGGCCTACGAAAAGATTCTCGCCGAGCATGAGAAGCAGAAAGCCAAGGCGCTGGGGATGGGCGGCGAGAAGAAACTCGCGGCCCGTCGCGAGGCGGGGCGGCTGAACGCGCGGGAACGGATCGATGTGATCTTCGACGAAGGCACCTTCGTCGAGACCGGAATGTTCGTGACCTCGCACCGGCCGGAAGCCCGGGATCGCTCGCCGGCCGACGGCAAGGTCACCGGCTTCGGCAAGATCGACGGCCGGATGGCGGGAATCGTTTCCTGCGACCTGACGGTCCTTGGCGCCTCGTCGAGCCTCAACAACGTCAAGAAGATGGGGCATATGCGGCGGACCGCGATCCGCAACGGCATGCCGCTGATCTTCCTCAACGAGACCTCGGGCGCGCGCATCCCCGATACCATGGGCGCCCAGGGGACCGGTGCGCTCGGCCAGGATCCGACGCAGTTCCTGCGCGATCGCGAGATTCCCTACGTTTCCGCCTGCCTCGGGCCGAGCTTCGGGACCGGCACCTGGTTCACCATGCTGTCGGACTTCGTGGTCATGCGGAAGGGCGCCTGCCTGGCGGTATCCAGCCCGCGGGTCACCTCGCTGGCGATCAAGGAATCGGTCGATCCGGAGGAACTCGGCGGCTGGCGCCTGCATACCGAGAAGACCGGCATCGTCGATTACGCGGTGGATACCGACGAGGAGGCGCTCGAACTCGTCCGCAAGTTCCTCTCCTACCTGCCGTCGCATTGCGACGAGCTGCCGCCCGAGGCCGAGCCCCGGGAAGCCGGCGCCGATCCGGAGAAGATCCTCGAGATCGTGCCGCCGGAGCGCCAGAAGGTCTACGACGTGCGCAAGCTGATCGCCGCGATCGCCGACAAGGACAGCGTCTTCGAACTCAAGCCCAAGTTCGGCAAGGTCGCGACCACGGCCTTCGCCCGGATGAACGGCAAGGTGGTCGGCTTTGTCGCGACCAATCCGATGTTCAAGGCCGGCGCGCTGGACCCGGACGGCTGCGACAAGATCATCAGCTTCCTGGTGATGTGCGACAGTTTCCACATCCCGGTGCTGATCCTGACCGACACCCCCGGCTTCCTGATCGGCATCGAGGGCGAGCGTCGCAAGGCGCCCGGCAAGATCATGAACTTCATGACCGCGCTGCAGATGTGCACGGTGCCGAAGATATCCATCGTGACGCGGAAATCGTACGGTCAGGCCTATCTGAACATGGGCGGCTCGCGCAATTCCGACGAGATGGGCGCCTGGCCGACCGCCGATGTCGGCTTCATGGACCCGAATATCGGCGTCAACGTCGTCTACGGCGTCACCGCCGAGAGCGATCCGCAGAAGTTCGAGGAACTGAAGGCGGAGATCACCCGCGATTCCTCCGCCTATGATCTGGCGGCCATCTACTCGGCGCAGACGGTTCTCGATCCGCGTGAAACTCGCGACTGGCTTCTCGACATGCTTGAGGTACATTCTCGCGGCCGCAGCCGCGGCTTCTCTAAGCGGCGCCTCGCGTCGTGGCCGACCACCTTCTGATTATCACAACCGTAGCTTGAAGACTTGAAGAGGAATAGTTCACTATGGCAGACATCAAGATTGAATCCGAGATCACCGGCACCGTCTGGAAGATCGAGACCGCGGTCGGCAACCGCGTCGCCGAAGACGACGTTCTGATGATCCTCGAATCGATGAAGATGGAGATCCCGGTCCTGGCCACCGACGCAGGCGTCGTCAAGTCGATCGAAGTCGAGGAAGGGGCGAATATCGCCGAGGGTCAGAGCCTGGTCATACTGGAGGGGTAGCGGCTCGAGGGAGCCGTTTCCGGGGTGCTGAATGCCGATAACCGAAACGGAGCCCAGACGGAACTTCCTGGCTGCCATTCGCCCGCCGGGCGGAAGCGAGACCTGGTCGCTCGGCGAGCAGATCGCCTCGCAACTGGCCGACATGATCGTCAAGGGCGAGTACAAGCCGGGAGCCCGTGTTCACGAGGTAGCGGTGTCGTCGCGGTTCCAGGTGAGCCGCGGCCCCGTCCGCGAAGCCCTTCGTCTGCTCGAGAAGGAGGGCCTGATCACCATCCTGCCGCGGCGCGGCGCGGTGGTGACCAAGCTGTCCATCGACGAGGTGCGCGACGTTTTCGCGATACGTTCGGTCCTGTTCGGCCTGGCGGCAAGCCGGGTGGCCGAACTGCAGGACCCGCAGGTGTTGCGTGAACTGAAGCAGGGGGTCGCGCGGGTCAACAAGCTGGCGAAGACGAAGAATGTCGACCTCGACGAATATGTCGGCGCGGTGCAGGAGCTGAGCTTCGTGTTCAGTGCCGGCTCGGGCAGTTCGCACCTGTCGAACATGGTCTATTCGCTGTTCCGCCAGACCTTGCGCTATTCCCGTCTCGGCCTGTCGTCTCGCGAACGCCGGCTGACGTCCGCCGCCAACTGGTCCCGCCTGCTCGATACGGTCCTTGCCGGCGATGTGGTCCAGGCCGAGATCCTCGGCCGGAAGCAGATCAGCGATTCCGGCGCGGAGGCCATGCGGCGGCTGCGCGAAGCGGAAGAAGAAAAGCCCTAGCCCGTCTGTCCGACCTCATTGTTCAACCGATTTCGGGCGGCTGTCCGCCGCCCGCAGGAAACCGCCATGTCGATCAAGGATATCGTCCATATCGCCCTGTTCGCCGCGATCACCGCGGCGCTCGGCGTCTTCCCGCCCTTCGTGCTGCCGCTGATCGGCGTGCCGATCACCGCCCAGTCGATGGGACCGATGCTGGCGGGCTCCATTCTCGGCGCGCGCAAGGGCGCCCTGTCGATGGCGCTCTTCCTCCTGCTGGTGGCGATCGGCCTGCCGCTGCTTGCCGGCGGCAATGGCGGGCTCGCCGTCTTCCTCGGCCCGACGGCCGGATTCCTGTTCGGCTGGGTCCTGTCAGCCGCCGTGATCGGCTGGCTCTGCCAGACATACTGGTCGCGTGCCGGCGTCGGGCATTTCGCGCTGTTCAATTTCCTGGGCGGCGTCCTGCTGCTCTATCCGATCGGCATTGCCGGGATCAGCATCGTCGCCGGGATCCCGCTCCTGCAGGCGGCGATCGCCTCGCTGGCATTCGTGCCGGGCGACCTGGTCAAGGTTGCGGTGGCGGCGATAGTGGCGACGACGGTGCGCCGGTCCTACCCGGTGATGGCCGGGGCCCATTGAACCGGGTCGCGACCGGCCCGGATCACGCCCATGATCAGTCTGGATGACGTCACGGTTCGTTTCGGCGACCGCACCGTGCTGCAGTCCGTCAGTCTCGCGATCCCGGAATTCCGGGTCGCCGTTCTCGGGCCGAACGGCTCGGGCAAGAGCACCTTCGCGAGGCTGCTCAACGGCCTGCTGCTGCCGACCGAGGGGGCGGTGCGCGTCGACGGCCTGGATACCAGGACCGACGGCCGGCGGGTGCGTCGGCAGGTCGGCTTCGTCTTCCAGAATCCCGACAACCAGATCGTCTTCCCGATCGTCGACGAGGATGTCCGCTTCGGCCTCAAGAATCTCGGTTACGGCGCGGCGGAAACCGAACGGACGGTCGCCGAAGTGCTGGAGCGGTTCGACCTCACCGCCTGTCGCCACGAGCGGACCCATACGCTGAGCGGCGGGCAGAAGCAGTTGCTGGCACTGGCGGGCGTGCTGGCGATGCGGCCCGGATACATCGTCTTCGACGAGCCCACGACGCTGCTCGACCTGCGCAACCGCAACCGTGTGATCGCGGCGATCGGCGCGCTCGAGACGCCGGCGATCGTCGTCACCCACGACCTCGACTTCGCCGCCGGCTTCGAGCGGGTGATCGTTTTCGACGAGGGCCAGATTGTCTGCGACGGGCCCGCCGGCATCGCCATCGAACATTATCGCGAGCGGATGCGTTGAGCGGGCAGGGGGCGCGGCGCCGGATCGGCGCCGGCTGGAAGATCGCCATGCTGGCCGTCTTCGCGACGGCGATCTATTTCGTCGCCTCGTTGCCCGTTCAACTCGCGCTGATCGGCGCCGTCGTCGCCCTGCACCGGCTGTCCGGGGTTCCGGCCCGACAGATGCTGGCGCCGCTCGTCTCCCTGAAATGGATTCTGCTCGTTATCGGTGTGGCGCTGCTGTTCTACGACGGCCCGCATGGCGCCGCGCGGGTCGTTCTGCGCCTGATCCTGCTGGTCCTCGCCGCCCAGCTGGTGACCGCGACGACGACCAGTTCCGAACTGGTCGATGCCTTCGTCGCCTGGCTCGAGCCGCTGCGGCGGTTCGGCGTGCGGCCGGAACGGGTCGGCCTGGCGCTCGCCATGGCACTCCGCTTCGCGCCGATGCTGGTGGAGATCGGCCGCGAGGTTGCCGACGCCCAGAAGGCGCGCGGTTGCGGACGCAGCATGGTCGCCACGGCGGTGCCGATGATCGTCCGCACGCTCAAGAGTGCCGACGAGATTGCCGATGCCATCCAGGCGCGCGGCTTCGATTCACGCGACTAGCAAGCCGGGCCGCCGCTGTTCGCGCTTTCGTCAAACAGATTGTTGACAATGCGATTGTCTCGGGTACCGTGAGACGTCGGTTTGGGAGGATTCCTGGCGTGTCGCCATTGATCGTCAACGGAGTGGTCGGCGTCGGCTTCGTGCTGGTGTTCCAGATGGCGATCATCGCAGCGGCGCAGGCCTTCCCGGTTCTTGCCCCGATCGCCGCCGGCGCGCTCGGCTTCGATCCCGACCATGTCGGCTATTTCACCATGATCGTGTTCGTCGCGGCGCTGCTCTCGTCGAACGGGACCGCCGGCCTGCTGCGCCGCTGGGGCTCGATCCGGAGCGCCGCGGTCACGCTCGTCCTGTCGGGTCTCGGACTGGCGATCCTGGCGGTCGCGGGGTCGGTGACCGGGCTCATTCTCGGCGCCCTGGTGATGGGTATCGCCTACGGCCCGGTCAATCCGGCCGGCTCGCGCCTGCTGCTGCGCGTGTCGCACGGATTCCGCCGCAACCTCGTCTTCTCGATCAAGCAGACCAGCGTCGCGATCGGCGGCGCGGCGACCGGCGTGCTGCTGCCGCTGGCGGCAATCGCCTTCGGCTGGCGCGGCGCCATGGTCGCTCTCGCGCTCGTCTGTCTCGGCGTGGCGCTGACCGCCCTGGCGGTGCGGAGCCGGCTCGGCGACGACGGCGACCCGCGCGCCTCGATCCGCTTCGAGGGGCCGATCGGGCCGGCCCGCCGGCTGCTCGCGGATCGCTCGCTGCGTTCGCTGGCGATCGCCATCCTCGCCTTCTCCTCGGCACAGTTCGGGCTGATGTCGGTTTACGTGACCTTCCTGTGGAGCCGGGCCGGCCTGTCGCCCGGCGGGGCCGCAGCGATGCTCTCGCTGATGCTCGGGATGAGCGTGATCGGCCGGCTGGTCTGGGGCTGGCTTGCCGATCTCGGCAAGCCGATCGCGATCCTTGCCGGTCTCGCGGCCAGCGGCGGCATCGGTTTCCTCGCGCTCCTGACGCTCGGGCCCGGCCAGACGCCGCTGCTCAGTGCGACGATCAGCATCCTGCTCGGCCTCGGACCGTTGAGCTGGAGCGGCGTCTTCCTGGCGGAGATCGCCCAGGAAGGGGTCTCGCGCGGCGGCGAACAGGTGGTCGTGACGATCACCGCCGGGATGATGGTCTTCGGCTACCTGGGCGGCATGATCGGACCGGGCTGTCTCAGCCTGTCGGCGGTCGCCTTCGGCTCCTACGGGCCGGGCATCGCCCTGATCGGGGCGGCGCTGGCGCTGACCGCGATCCTGCTGTTCAGACGAGGCCAGTCGATGTCGAAACAGCCACCGGAAGGACCCGCCGCATGACCGAACGCCGAACGATGATCGTGACAGGGGCCTCGCGCGGAATAGGCGCTGCGGTGGCGCTGGGCGCCGCCCGGCGGGGATGGGCCGTCGGCGTCAACTACCGGACCCAGCCGGACGAGGCGGAAGCGGTCGTCCGGTCGATCCGGAACGATGGGGGCGAGGCCGTGGCCCTGGCCGCCGATCTCGGCGATGAGGCGGCGATCGTCGCCATGTTCGAGGCGGCGGACCGGCAACTGCCGCCGCTCGGCTGCCTGGTCAACAACGCGGCCGGTGTCGCGCCGCGGCGGCTGCGGCTGACCGACCTCGACGCGGCCGCGATCAACGCGCTGCTGGCGGTCAACGTGACCGGCGCCATGGTCGCCGCGCGCGAGGCGGTGCGACGGATGGCGACGGCCGGCGGCGGTGCCGGCGGCAGCATCGTCAACGTGTCATCGCTGGCGGCCCGGCACGGCGCGCCGAATCTCTATATCCATTACGCCGCGTCGAAGGCGGCGGTCGACACCTTCACCCATGGCCTGGCGCTGGAAGTCGCGGCCGACGGGATCCGGGTGAACGCTGTCAGGCCGGGGCTGATCGACACCGAGATCCACGAGCGGGCAGGAATGGCGAGCCGGGTCGAGAAGGTCGCGCCGCGGCTGCCGATGAAGCGCGCGGGGCGGCCGGACGAGGTCGCCGACGCGATCCTCTGGCTGGCCTCGGAAGAGGCGTCCTATGTCACCGGCGCGATACTCGACGTCGGCGGCGGCGCCTAGGTCCCGCGATGGAAGATGCGCGGACCGAAACCCTGTCCCTGCGACATCAACTCGAGCTCGGTCACATCGACATGGGCGGGCATCGAGAGCGCGAACAGGATCGCCTCGGCGATGTCGTCGCCGGTGAGCGGCTCGGCGATCGGCAGCGCCCCGTCGGCCTTTGCCCGGTCGCCGTCCCAGCGCACCAGCCAGAACTCGGACTCGGTCGCGCCCGGTGCGATATAGGTCGCCCGGACGCCGGTCCCGATGAGATCCGACTTCAGATTCTTGGTGAAATTCAGCACGAAGCCCTTGGTCGCGCCATAGACGGCGCTGCCCGGCCCGTTCGCCCTTCCTGCGACCGATCCGAGATTGACGATATGGCCCTTGCGGCGCCGGACCATCGGCCCGAGGACGCGGTGCGTGCAGTAGAGCAGCCCCGAAATGTTGGTGTCTATCATCGCCTGCCAGTCGTCGAGGCTGGCGGCCTGGGACGGCCCGCGGTCGGTGCCGAGACCGGCGTTGTTGACCAGGATCGAAACCTCGCTGAACGGGGCGGGCAGTGCGTCGAAGGCGGCCTCGACCGCGGCCCGGTCGCGGATGTCCAGTTCGATCGGCAGCAGCCGTTCGCCCAGTTCCTCGCGAAGCTCCCGGAGGCGGTCGGCGCGGCGGCCGGCCGCGACGACATGCGCGCCTTCGCCCACGAGACGACGGGCGGTGGCAAGACCGATGCCCGATGTGGCGCCGGTGACGAAGGCGATTTCTCCGCGAATGGTTCTTCTCCCGGGGGAAGGCATGGAGGGTTAAACAGAGGTTGACACCGAGACATTCACATTGTCAACATTGCAACGAAATTGAGTGCAGCGCGCGCGGGCCGGACAACCGGCATGCAGGCGTAAGCCGGGTGAATCAAACACCATAATCATGGGAGGAAGATAGTATGCGTAGCGACCTTACGCGTTTTGTCAGAAATACACTCGGTGCGGTTGCCGCGGTGGCCGTACTGACGCCCTTCTCGGCGGGTGCCGAGGAGATCGTGGCGCGGCTCAGCTATCACTGGGCGCCGGCGCATCACAGCGCGATCTATTGCCAGAAATTCGCCGACCGTGTGAACGAGCGCGGCGCCGGCAAGATCCGCATCGAGACCTATCCCTCGGGACAGCTCTTCGGCATCCGCGAGATCATGGGGGCGCTGACCTCCGGCGCGGTCGAACTCGGCGGTGTCGTGGGCACGGTGAGCTTCCCGCCGGTCAACAAGAACTACAATGCCGAGGGCCTGCCGGGCGTCTTCCAGAGCTTCGATCACCTGCGCGGATTCTTCCGCGATGATCCGGCGGGCAAGGCGGTCTGGGACAATATCCTGAAGCGGACCCTGACCACTTTCGTCGCCTACAACCCGACCGGTCCGTACATGTCCTTCTCGGCGGTTCGTCCGCTCGATTCGGTGGAGGCCTTCCAGGGCCTGAAGCCGCGTTACCTGGCCGGCCTCGAGCGGCCGCGCTGGGAAGCACTCGGCGCCAGCGCGATCTCGCTGCCGACCCGCGAGGTCTATACCTCTCTGCAGAACGGCATGATCGACACGCTGTCGACTGTCCCCTCGGCGATCAAGGCCTATAGCTGGTGGGAATATCTGAAGTTCGGCCAGAAGCCGTACCAGTTCTTCGCCGACGCCTTCATCCTCGGCAATCAGCGCTGGTGGGACGGTCTGCCGGACGACGTCAAGCAGATCCTGCTCGAGGTCGGCGAGGAGATTTCCAAGGAATCGACCGAGTCGATCATGCGGTTCTCCGACGAAGTCCTTGAGGAATTCGTGAAGGAGCAAGGCGGTCGCGTCGACGAGCTGTCCGGCGAGGAACTCGCCAAGCTCGAGGCGATCGACCGCGAGAAGGTCCTGCCGGCGATCAAGGACCTCATCGACGCCGACGTCCTGAAAGCTGTCCAGGACTACGCAGCGAAGTAACGAAGATCCGGCCCTCGCCTTCGGGCGAGGGCTTTTTTCGTCGTTCGAGACGGGAGAATCCGCCTCATGCACGCCGCTCTCAACATCCTGTCGGCCGTCAACAACCGGCTGGCGCAGGTCATCGTCATCGTTGCCGCGCTGATCGTCCTTGTCATCGTCGCGGTCGTCTTCGGCGGCGTCGCGATCCGGACCGTTACCGGACACGGCTCGGCCATGGTCCAGGAACTCCCGCCGCTGCTTGTGCCCTGGCTGGTCTTTCCGCTTCTCGGCCTGCTGCTACGTTCCGATTCCCATATCGCGATCGATTTCCTGCCAGCAATCCTGCCTGACCGGTCGAAACGGATGCTGCGGATTGCGGTGGCGCTGGTATCGCTGATCGCCGGCGCGATCTTCTGCCAGGCCGGGCTCGAGGCGGTGTCGCTGTTCCAGATGACCGGGCAGGTCACCGAGATGGAGCTCGAATTCCCGATCTGGTGGATCTACCTGTCGTTTCCGGTCGGCTTCGCGATTCTCATGAGCTTTGCGCTGGAGGTGGCCCTGGCCGCTTTCCTCGGCAAGCCGGGCACCGGCGATGCCGCGCCGGCTCACAATCCAGAACTCTGAGGGGGCGGTTCGATGGTTGGTACGGCACTCGGACTCTCTCTCGTCCTGCTGTTTCTTTCCGTTCCGGTCTTCCTGGTCTTCGGGCTGGGATCCGGTCTGGTGGCGATCTTCGGGCTGAACCTGCCCTGGTCGACACTGATCCAGGTTTCGTTCGGCGCCGTCACCAAGCATGTCCTGCTGGCGATCCCGCTGTTCATCTTCGCCGGCCTGATCATGCTGAGGGCCGGCGTCGCGCGCCGTCTGGTCGCCCTGGCGATGGCCATGGTCGGCCACTGGCCGGGCGGGCTCGGCGTCGCGATGGTCCTGACCATGGGCTTCTTCGCCGCCTTCTGCGGCTCGATCCTCGCCGCGATCACCGCGGTCGGCTCGATCATGCTTCCCGAGATGAAGAAGAGCGGCTATCCGCCTGCCTTCTCGGTCGTTCTGGCCGCCTCGGCCGGACTACTCGAAGCGCTGATCCCGCCCTCCAACGCGGCGATCATCTTCTCCTCGCTGACCAACGTCCCGGTCTCCCAGACGTTCTCGGCAGGCATCCTGCCCGGCCTCGTCCTGATGGTCCTGCTGATCGTCGTCGTGATGATCCGGGGCCGCGCCTTCTCGCGCAACGAACGGGCCGGATGGGGCGCGCGTCTCGTCGCCGTCCGCCGGGCGGTGCCGAGCCTGCTCACGCCGGTGATCATTCTGGGCGGCATCTATGCCGGGCTCCTGACGCCGTCGGAAAGCGCCGCCGTCGCCGTGGTATGGGCGGCGTTTGTCGGCTTCTTCATCCATCGCGAACTCACCTTCGAGGGCGTCTGGTCGGCGCTCAAGGCGACCGCCGTGACGACCACGGTGATCTTCTCGATCATCGCGATGGCGACCTTCCTGGCCGTCGTCCTGACCTACACCCAGGCGCCGCAGCATCTGACCGCCTACCTGCTGCAATACGGGATCGGGCCGATCACCTTCCTGATCATGGTCGGGGTGATCTGTCTGGTCCTCGGGACCTTCATCGAGATCGTGCCGGTGTTTTACCTGACCGTCCCGATCTTCATGGGCATCGCGCTCACGATGGACGTCTCGATGCTGCATCTCTATGTCGTCTTCACCGCCTTTGCCGGGATCGGCCTGCTGACGCCGCCGGTCTGCGTCGGGATCTACACCGCCGCCAGCGTGGCGAATATCTCGGCCGACAAGGCGTTCCCGCAGGTGCCGCTGTTCGTCGGTGTCGGCGTGATCTACGGCGTGCTGATGATCTTCACGCCGTGGCTGGCCGAATGGCTGCCCTCCGCGCTGCACTGATGGCGCGTCTGACAAGCACCGAGGAGGGTGGCGGCATCGTCGTCGTCACCCTCGATCGCGCCGAGGCGATGAACGCCTTCGACACGCAGATGGCGCGCGAGATGCTGGAGCTGTTCGGCAATGTCCGGCGGCGGCGTGACGACCTGCGCTGCGTGGTCCTCGCCGCGGCCGGCGGCAAGGCCTTCTCGGTCGGCGCCGACCTGAAGGAGCGGGACGGCATGAGCGTCGAGGACTGGCGCCGCCAGCATGCCCTGTTCCGTGACGCCTACGATACGCTCTGGCGCTTTCCCTGGCCGATCGTCGCCGCCGTCGAAGGCTACGCGCTCGGCGGCGGCTGCGAACTCGCGCTCGCCTGCGATTTCATCATCGCCTCCGAGACGGCCTCCTTCGCGCTGCCGGAAATTCGCCTCGGGATCATGCCGGGTTGCGGCGGCACGCAACTGCTGCCCCGCGCCATGCCTGAACGCGTGGCCCGCGAACTGATCTTTACCGGCAGACGCTTCGGGGCCGCCGAGGCGCAGGCCTGGGGTATGGTCAACCGCGTCGTCGCGCCGGGCGGCGCGCTCGCCGAGGCGCTTGAATCGGCGCGGGCCATCGCCGCCAACGCGCCGCTTGCCATCCAGGGGGCGAAGCGGGCGATCGACCACGGCCTGCAGACCGATCTTTCCACGGCACTTGCCCTGGAGGTGTCGATCCACCAGCGGCTGTCGGCCAGCGACGACCGCATGGAAGGCATTGCGGCCTTCAACGGAAAACGCGCGCCACGATGGCGCAATCAATGAGAACGGGAGTTCACGGGTGAACGAGATCGTTTCCGGCGCCGGCGCAGAGGGCGCGGCACTGACCGAATGGGACGCCAAGGCACTGCTCGCCGAGTACGGCATCAGGGTGCCGGGCGGGATCCGGCTGAGCGGCCCGGACGAGGTCGACGAGGCGGCCCTCTCGGCGCTCAAACCGCCCTTCGTCTGCAAGGTTCTGAACCGCGAGGGCGCGCACAAGAGCGATTTCGGCGGCTTGCGGCTCGGCCTGTCGACGGTGGCCGAGGTCCGCGCCGCGGCCGAGGCGGTGACGCAGGCGGCTCGCAAGGCCGGACTCGCCGTCGACGGCGTGCTGGTCGAGGAGCAGGCCGATCGCGGCACCGAGCTGGTGATCGGCGGCCTGGTCGATTCCCGTTTCGGTCCCTGCGTGATGGTCGGGCTCGGCGGCATCTTCGTCGAGATCTTCCAGGACGTCGCCTTTCGCGTCGCGCCGATCACCGAGGCCGATGCCCGGGCCATGCTGTCGGAACTGAAGGCGAGCGCCATCCTCGGCGGCGCCCGGGGCGGCAAGGCGGTCGATATCGAACCCGCCGTGGCGGCCCTTCTCGCGATCGGCGGCGCCGACGGGCTGATGCTCTCGCAGGAAGGCCGGATCGCCGAGATCGACATCAATCCGCTTATCCTGAACGACGCCGGCGCCTTCGCGGCGGATGCCCGCATCATCCTGACAGGGGCCGAGGCCACGCCGCTGCCGGCGCCCGTGCCGCTCGACGAGGCGGCCACTGTGACGCGTTACGAAGCCCTGTTCCGGCCGCGCTCGATCGCCATTCTGGGCGCGTCGGCGACCGGCACCAGTTTCGGCAACGAGGTGATCCGCCACAGCCGCGCCTTCGGCTACAAGGGCAAGATCATTCCGATCCACCCCAAGGCCGACGAGGTCGAGGGACTGCCGGCCTGCCGTTCGCTCGCCGACCTGCCCGAGCCGGTCGATTTCGCCTATGTCGCGATCGGCGCCGAGGCCGCCGTCGCGGCGCTCGAGGCGGCGCCGGGCAAGGCCCGCTTCGTGCAGGTCATGTCGTCGGGCTTCGGCGAGGCGGCGGACGGCGTCGAGAACGAGCGCCGTCTGAAGCTGGCGGCCGAGAAGGGCGGGATGCGCGTGCTCGGGCCGAACTGCCTCGGCGTGCATTCGCCCCGTGGCGGCCTCACGTTCGTCGGCAACGCCTTGCCCGGCGCCGGCCCCGTCGGGATCGTCTCGCAGTCCGGCGGCCTCGCCGTCGACATGATCCTGCGCGGCCAGAACATGGGCCTGCGCTTCGCCGCCGTGTCGACGCTCGGCAACAGCGTCGACCTGAAGCCGGCCGACCTGCTGGAATTCCATCTCGCCGATCCCGAGACGAAGGTGATCGGCCTCTATCTCGAGGATGTCCGTGACGGCCGGCGCTTCGTCCAGCGGCTGGTCGAGGCGCGGGCGCGCAAGCCCGTCGTTCTCCTGGTCGGTGGACGGACCGACGCCGGGCGGCGCGCCGCCGCCTCGCATACCGGTTCGCTCGCCGCCGACAGCCGGCTCTGGGACGGCGTCGCCCGGCAGACCGGGGTGATCCTCACCGATACCCTCGACGGCTTCCTGAATGCGCTGCTCGGCTTCCAGATGCTGGTCGACGACGCGCGCGCGCCGGTCCAGCGCGTCGCCCTGTTCGGCAATGGCGGCGGGACCAGCGTGCTGGCCGCCGACGCGCTCGCCCGTGGCGGCCTGAGCGTGCCGAACGTTTCGCCGGAAACCCGCGCGCGCCTCGATGCCCTTGGCCTGCCGCCCGGGACCGGCCTCGACAATCCGATCGACACCCCGGCCGGCACCATGCGCCATCGCGATGGCGAGGTCGTCGGCGAGATCCTCGACATCCTTGTCGAGGGCGGCGAGTTCGACGCCATCGTCGTGCACGTGAACCTCACGGTCTTCGCCACGTCGAGCAACCAGAAGGTCGACGTCATCGGGAATATCGTCCGCGAGGCGGTGCGAATTCGCACGACCGTGCCGGAGGCCCCGCGACTGGCACTGGTCCTGCGTTCGGATGGCAGCGAGGTGACCGAGAATCGCAAGCGGTCGGATCGCCGGACGGCGCTCGACGCCGGTCTGGCGGTCTATGATGAACTGGTCGACGCGGCTGCCGCGCTATCGGCGCTCGCCGCCTGGGAACGCTTCCGCGCGAGCCGCTGAAATCTCCTCCCGACGGCATCCGGAAGGCAAACGCCGGACCCCGCGGGACAAGGACGGCAGCGTCTCAGCAACGTAAGACATTAGCTTTGTCAACAATCTCTATTTGTGTGTATCCTGCCAGTTGAGTTCGCGGATCGCCGACGAGGCGTAACAGCCTCCCGGTCCGCAAGGCAGGGAAGACCGGAGGGGTCATGAAGCTTGTCGAAGACAGCACCAAGCAATTGCTGAGGAGCAGGGGCCTGCCGGTGCCGGCCGGCGGGGTCGCGACCACGGCGGCGGAATGCGCCGAACTGGCGCGCGAGCTCGGCGGCGCCGTGGCGGTCAAGGCGCTGGTCGCCGCCGGGCGCCGGGGCAAGGCCGGGCTGGTGAAGCTCGCCGCCTCGCCGGACGAGGCGAAAGCTGCCGCCACCGACATTCTCGGCAAGGAGATCGCCGGCCGGCCGGTCGAACGGCTCTACGTCGAGAAGCGTCTCGATATCGCGGAGGAATTCTACGTCAGCTTCGCCTTTTCCGACCGGGCGCCGAAGATCGTCCTGTCATCCAAGGGCGGGGTCGACATCGAACATGTCTTCGAGACCGAGCCCGGGTCGGTCCTGCAGGCCGACATCGACGCCGCCCGCGGTTTGCGTCCGTGGGACGCGACCGAACTCTGGTCGCAGGCCGGCCTGACCGGCCGCACCCTGCCGACGGTCGCGCGGCTCACGGCCGAGCTGTATGCGGCCTTCGTCGCCCTCGATGCCCAGATGCTCGAAATCAATCCACTGGCCATCGACCCGGACGGCAAGCCCTGTCTGGTCGGCGCGATGATGGAGATCGACGACGACGCGCTGTTCCGCCATCCGGAGCTCGCCCACGGGCCGTCGCGGCATGCTTCGGAAAATCCGCGCGAGCGTGCCGTGCTCGAGGCGAACCGGGCCTATCCGGGCGGCGATTCCCGTTACACCGAACTCGAAGGCGATATCGGCCTGCTGGTGGCCGGCGGCGGCGCGGGACTGCTTCAGCACGACCTGATCGTCGGCATGGGCGGCAGGCCGGCAAATCACTCGGACATGAGCCCGGCGCCCGGCACCGAGAAGATGGAGGCCGTCCTCGACGCGGTGTTCACCAACCCGCGCGCCCGCAGCCTGCTCATCGGTTACAACTATCTGCAGATGGCGCCCTGCGATCATGTCGTGAAGGCGCTGGTCAAGTCGGTCGCCCGCAACAAGGTCGACGCGACCCGCTTTCCCATCGTGCTCCGGCTGTTCGGCCCGCGCGAGGCGGAGGCGCGGGCGCTCGCGGCGACGATACCCGGCATCCGCTACCTGCCGCCCGGATCGAGCCTCGAGGACGGGGCACGGACCATCGTCACCCTGACCGAGCAGGTCCGGGAGAATTCCAAGCAGGTGGCAGGACAATGAGCATTCTCATCGATGAGGAAACCCGGGTCGTGGTCCAGGGGATCACCGGGAACCAGGGGCGTTTCGACACCAAGCTCTCGCTTGCCTACGGGGTCAATATCGTCGCCGGCGTGACCCCCGGCCGCGGCGGCGAGGCGGTCGAGGGCGTGCCGGTCTTCAACACGGTGCGCCAGGCGGTCGAAAGCACCGGGGCCAACGCGGCGGTGCTCTACGTGCCGCTGCTCGGCGTCCGAGACGCGGTCATCGAATCGGTCGAGGCGGGCTGCAAGGTCCTGCTGGCGACCACCGAGAATGTCCCGCGCCACGACGCGGTCGCGGCGGTTGCCGCCGCCCGCAATGCCGGCGCCTGGCTGGTCGGCTTTAACACCAACGGCATCATCTCGCCCGGCAAGTGCAAGCTCGGCGGCATCGGCGGCGACGATCCGGACGCGGTCTATCCGGCCGGCCGCATCGGTGTCGTTTCCCGCTCGGGCGGCATGTCGGCCGAGATCTCATGGGCCCTGGCGCGCGGCGGCTACGGTGTCTCGACCGCCGTCTCCATGGGCGGCGACCGGACGACCGGGCGCTCGATGAGCGAGTATCTGGAACTCTTCGAGGCCGACCCGGACACCGACGCCATGGTGATCTATGGCGAGCCCGGGACGAGCAACGAATCGCAGGTCGGCGAGGCGATCCGCGCCGGCCGCCTGAGCAAGCCGGTGGTGGCGCTGGTTGCCGGTGCGTTCCAGGAGAACTATCCCGCCGGCGTGAGCTTCGGCCATGTCGCGGCGATGATCGGTGACAGCGCCGATACCGCCACCGCCAAGCGCCGGATGCTGCGCGACGCCGGCGCCCATGTGGTGGAGTCGCTTGACGAGATCCCGGTCCTGCTGAAAGGACTCGTTCCGCAGACGGCGGCGCCGCGCCCGTAAGGCCCTCATGTCCCGTTTCGTCAACGCCGTGGCGGGCAGCGGCCCGCGCCGTATCCGCGCCGCCCTGGTCGAGATCGCCCCGGGGCTGGCACTCACCTGCATGATCGCGGCGGCCGCGGCCTTCGTTTCGGCGACCTATGGCGGCCCGGTCATGCTGCTCGCGCTGCTGATGGGCATGGCGCTCAACTTCACCGCCGAGCAGCCGCGGGCGGCGCCCGGCATCCGCTTCGCCTCGAAGCGGGTCCTGCGCTTCGGCGTCGCCCTGCTCGGGCTTCGCATCACCTTCGGCGACGTCATGGCGCTCGGCCTCGGGACGATCGAGCTGGTCGTCGCCGGCGTGCTCCTGACCATCGCCGCCGGGATCGCCACCGCGGCCCTGCTGGGCAGCAGCCGGACCTTCGGCGTTCTGGTCGGCGGGGCGACGGCGATCTGCGGCGCCTCGGCCGCACTTGCGATCGCCTCGGTGCTGCCACAACGGAGCAGCGGCGAGAAGGAGGTGATCTTCACCGTCGTCTCGGTGACGGCGCTATCGACGCTTGCGATGATCATCTATCCGGCGCTGTTCTCGGTGCTCGGCTTCTCCCATCACGAGATCGGCATCCTGCTCGGCGCCACCATTCACGATGTCGCCCAGGTGGTCGGCGCCGGATACGCCGTGTCGGACGAGGCCGGCGATACCGCGACGATCGTCAAGCTGTTCCGGGTCGCGCTGCTGCTGCCGACCGTCTTCGTCATCTCCCTGGTCGTCGCCCGTCGCGGCCGGCGGAACGGCGGCGGCGCCTCGCTGATCCCGTTCTTCGCGCTCGGCTTCGCCGCGCTGGTGGTCGTGCGCTCGAGCGGCGTGTTGCCGGACGCGGTATTGCAGCCGCTGAGCGACCTGTCGCGCGGCTGCCTGGTTGCGGCGGTCGCGGCGATCGGTCTTTCGACGTCGATGCGCGATATCGTGAAGGTCGGCTACCGGCCGGTGGTCATGGCCGGCACGTCGACCCTGGTGCTTCTCGTCTTTTCCATGCTGGCGGTGGCCTATGCCCTCTGACGAAACGCCGGACTGGTTCCGACAGGCCCTGGCCGATAAGCCGGAGGAAATCGACCTCGCGGTCGATGGCGGCACGGTCCATGTCCTTCTGTGGGGGACGGGGCCGGGACGGCCGCTGATCCTGGTCCATGGCAACGGCGCGCACGCGCGCTGGTGGAGCTTCATCGCTCCCTCGCTGGCGAGCGGGCGGCGGGTGGCGGCGCTCGACCTCGGCGGAATGGGCGACAGCGGCGGGCGGGCGAACTATTCGCCCGACAGCTTCGCCGCCGAGCTCGAAACGCTCGCCCGCCGGCTGTGCGCCGACAGCGGGCATGACGCGGTCGATATCGCCGCCCACAGTTTCGGCGGCCTGGTCTCGACCTGGTTCACCTATCACCACCCGGCGCTGGTAAACCGCCTGGTGCTTCTCGACGTCCCGTTCCCGGTGGAACGCGGCTTCCGTCCCAATTGGCGGCGCCAGGACGGCCGCCGGTCGATCTTCCCGAGCCGGGAAGCGGCGCTCGACCGGTTCCGGCTGCTGCCCGCCCAGCCCTGCGAGAACGGCTACCTGGTCGATTACATCGCCGGCCATTCGATACGCGAGACGGCCGAAGGCTGGACCTGGAAATTCACCGCCAATCCCTGGGATTACGAGCCCTTCCAGGGGGACTTCTGGCCCCGTCTCGGCGAGGCGGCGGGCGGCCTCGCGCGGCCCCCGGTCCTGGTCCGGGGGGCGGCAAGCGCGCTTTGCACGGCGGAGATGGAGGATCGCTGGCGGGTGCTATTCGGGGACAGTGTCGAGATCGACGTCATCGAGGGCGCCCATCACCATCTCATGCTCGACCAGCCCTTGCGGCTGGCGGCCGTGCTGGCGCACCGGACCGGCCCCTGACCCGGCGACCCCGCGGACCATTTCCGAGGCGAGCTTCCGGCCGAGAACGATAGTCCGTTCATGGCTTTCCAGCATCATCCTGAGATCCCGGTGGAGCACATCGTCGGCGATCCGCGCGAGGTTTTTCCGGAGTGTCTCGACAACCGCCGACTGTCCGCGTTCGAGCAGGTCCATCCGGCGCCTTGCCGTCGTTGCCGCGACCAGCCTGTCGTGGAAATCGCCCGTCCGCCCGGTCGGGCGGCCGCCCAGGCGGATGATGTGATCGGACAACATGGCGCAGAAGCGGGCCTGGTCGTCGGCGATCGCGCGCAGGAACCGCCGCTCCCCGGGGCGGCCCGCGGCCTCGACGATGCGGACGATCCCGCGCGCACCGGCGCGCGCGCCCTCCAGCAGGCGGTTGAGCAGCGCGACGGTTTCGACCGGACCCAGGTAGCCGAGATAGGCGGGGTCGAGTTCGGGCAGGAAACAGGGCGGGGA
Source organism: Oceanibacterium hippocampi (assembly GCF_900172325.1). Lineage (GTDB taxonomy): Bacteria > Pseudomonadota > Alphaproteobacteria > Sneathiellales > Sneathiellaceae > Oceanibacterium > Oceanibacterium hippocampi. The sequence goes on from NZ_FWFR01000001.1 coordinate 2,148,060, forward strand.
CGCGAAGGGGCGCGGTTCCTCTGAACTGTCCGGTTCGGTCTGCCGGCCTGCGGTTTCGTTTCTCTCGGTCATGCGCCGCGTTGCTACAGCCCGAGCCAGCCGAGCAGCGTCGCGAGCGCGAAGGCGAGGAGGAGGGCGGCGGCGAGTTGCCGGCGATGCTGCGTCGGACCGGCCGATGGGCGCCAGAGATCGCGCATCAGGCCGCGGCGCTGTCGCTGTACCGAGGCGCGGAGCGGGAGCGGCTGCCGGATTTGCAGGGCGCGGTCTTCCGGACGATAGCCCTGCAGGGCGAGCCGGGCCAGCCGCGCCACCGCTTCGTTGTCGCCATCGCTGCGCATGCAGCATCTGAAATGCAGGTCGGAGTGCATGTCTCGTTCTCCGCGGCCGGGGCCGCGCGGCAGTCCCGCGACATCGGAATGGCCGCTTCCTGGCACGTTATGGGGTGGCTTTACTTTAGACAAACGATAAAAAATGGATGTTGATATCGGTCTCATTGATATTAAATCAGGGACAACGTCGAGGAGCAGATTGTGGATACCGAGCTCGCGCGGACTTTCCTGAGCGTGGTGGCGAGCGGCAACTTCAGCAATGCCGCGAACGGGCTGAACGTGACGCAGTCGACGGTCAGCGCCCGCATCCATGCGCTTGAAGAACTTCTCGGCTGCCGGCTGTTCGTTCGCAACAAGGCGGGGACGACGCTGACCCATGCCGGCCGGCAGTTCCAGAAACATGCCTCGATCCTCGTCCGCACCGTCGAGCAGGCGCGCCACGACATCGGCGTGGCCAGGGGATTCCAGGCGACGCTGACAGTCGGGGGCCGGTTCGGCCTCTGGGATCATCTGCTGCTCAACTGGCTGCCGCTGATGCGCGAGCGGGCCCCCGACGTCTCGGTCCGTGCCGAGGTCGGATTCGAGGCCGAGCTGATGCAGGGGCTGGTCGAGGGGCGGATCGATATCGGCGTCATGTACACGCCGCAGAGCCGGCCGGGGCTCACGGTCGAGCCCCTGCTGGAAGAGACCCTTGTGCTGGCAGCAACGCCAGAGGGCGAGCGCGGCGGCATGGGGCCGGGTTATGTCTTCATCGACTGGGGGCCGGAATTCTATGCCCGCCACAGCGTCCTGTTTCCGGATCATCCCGGACCGGCGATCGCGGCGAATATCGGCTGGCTCGGCCTGCAGCATATTCTTTCGGCCGGCGGCTCGGGCTATTTTCCGCTGCGGGTCGTGCGCGGCCTGCTGGCCGAGGGAACCCTCGTCCGGGTCGCCGGCGCGCCCGAATTCGCCTTGCTCGCCTACATGGTCTATCCGGCCGATCCGGGCTCGGACATCATCGCGGCGGCGATCGGCGCGATGCGGGACGTGGCCGGCGCCGAAGGCGGCCGGCGAACGGACTGAATGAGGAACGGCGCGAAAGGCGCGCCGTGATCGCAAGACCTGGAGGAACCGTGTCTTTACGAGTGGGCGTGATGTCGGATCTTCACCTGGAGATCGACCGGAAACATGGCATCGCAACGGGGATCGACGCCCCCGGCCATCCGCAGATTGGGCCCGACCTGCGGCCCCTGCCGGGGCAGGTCGATCTCTGCATCCTGGCCGGGGACATCGACCGCGGCGTGGCGGCAATCGACTATGCCGACGCGGTGGCCCGGTTTCTCGCGGTGCCGACGGTCTTCATCGCTGGCAATCACGAATTCTATCACTACCGCTATCGCGAATTGCTGGCGGCCTTTCGCGAGGCGGCAGCGGCGACCGACGGTCGCGTGCGCTTCCTCGAGAACGACGAGGCGGTCTTCGATCTCGACGGCCGCCCGGTCCGGGTCCTCGGCTGCACGCTGTGGACCGATCTCGCGCTGTATGGCGCCGACGCCGCCGAGCGGCTGGTGCAGTCGGGCGATCTCCTGCGGATATACGATTACCAGCGGATCCGCCACGAAGACGACACGACGATCGGCGTGCTCGATCCGGTCGCCTGGCATCGGGACAGCGTCCACTGGCTCGAGACCCGGCTTGCCGAGCGGCCGGACGGGGGTGTGACCGTCGTCGTCACCCATCACGGCATCTCGCCGCGTTCGGTCGCGCCGCAGTTCGAGGGCAGCCCGCTCAACGCCGCCTTTACCAGCGACCTCGACGCGCTCGTGGAGCGCTCGGGCGCGGCGCTCTGGATCCACGGCCATACCCACCACGGTGTCGACTATGTTGCCGGGGCGACCAGGGTCGTGTCCTGTCCGCGCGGCTACCCGGCGGAGCGGGCGGACGATTACAGCCCCGGCCTGATCGATCTCTGATATCACCTTGCCGCCGGAAGAGTCCGTTTACGGTCAGGGTGTTGGTCGAATTGTCTCAGATGCGATATCGACTGTGCGCTGCAAGACGGCTGAACAAATTCGCCATTTCCACCCGATCAATTCGAAGAGGTTCCGGAAGTGACCGGAGCCGGATTCCGTCTTGTCAGGAAGTCGTCATATTGCTAATATCCTGTTGCCTGGATCGAAGACGTCGTGCGTCCGCGACGTGGACAGAAACGCCGGCTTGAGGAAGTCGATGTGGTCTATCCGGGTACGATAGTGACGGCAATATAGGAAGGACAGCTTCGGATCGATTACTTGGACGCCTGCTTGATGTCCTTGGAGATATCATCCAATTCGGCGCCACGCAAAAAATGCCGATCCGAAAATTCCTCTGAGAGGCGAGCCGTCACGCAGAACTGTCTCGGCTGGTGCAACAGGCGCCGGCGTGCAGAACGCACCGAGACGCCCTAGGCAAGATGGCCTCGGACGAGATTTTTTCGCGTCCCCCTGAACAACTCCTGGTAGAACATCGCGGCGCGCATCGCGAACGTGGGTCTTCCGCTGCCTGGACCCATGCCGGCGGTCGGGCGCGTACGATCGGTTCCGCTAAGGATTTTGCGGCTTGCCGCCGCCGGCGTCAGGTGATCGGCAGGTAACGCCAGACCAGCGCGAGGACGACGGCCAGCGTCAGCCAGATGGCCGCGTGGCGGAGCGCCTGGTTCATCCGGCCGCGATAGCGGTAGAGCCCCGGCAGCACCAGAATGAGGATCAGGGCGAGGGCGAGAAGCCTTGCCCAGTCATGGCCTTCCATCGCCCGGTCCTTCCTCGCCCGGGCCGTCGCCCGGCACGCCGGCGCGGTCCGGCGCCGTGCGGTCGATCACCTGCTTGATGATGACAACGCCGATCCAGAGCGCGAGCGGAACGATGAAGACATAGTCGAACAGCGGGTGATGCAGGTCGCCGCCCGTCTCCATGGTGACATAGGTCAGCCAGAGGACCGTCCCGATCAGGGCGACCCGGCTCCACGTCGTCTTGTCGCGTATGTCCCACTTCATGCTAGATATACCTAGCGCAATTCCGGATCGGATTGAAGCGGTGCCGGCCCGTCCGGCCGCCGGCCGTGCCGTGAGACGGCGAGGAGATGCAGGATGAGCCTGAAACAGACATCGGTTGTCGAAGCGGGCTGGACGGCCCGGGATTTCGACCTGCGGGGCGTCGACGGCAAGCGCTACCGGCTCGCCGATGTGCGGGGCAGGAACGGGACGCTGGTGATGTTCATCTGCAACCACTGTCCCTACGTGCTGGCGCTGCTCGACGATATCGTCCGCGATGTCGCCGAACTTGCTCCGCTCGGTATCGGCGCGATCGCGATGATGCCGAACGACACCGACGCCTATCCGCAGGATTCCTTCGAGCGGATGCAGTTGCTGTCGGCCGAGCGGAAGTTCGGCTTTCCCTATGTGATCGACGAGACCCAGGACGTGGCGCGCGCCTACGGCGCCGTCTGCACGCCGGATTTCTTCGGTTTCGGCGCCGACCTGGGCCTCCGTTATCGCGGGCGGCTGACAGAGGTCCGTCATCTCGAGCCGGTCCCGGACGCCCGCCGCGAGCTGTTCGAGGCCATGCGGATGATCGCCGAATGCGGAGAGGGGCCGGCGGTGCAGCATCCCTCCATGGGCTGCTCGATCAAGTGGCGCGACTGAGCGGGATCGACGGCCGGGATTTTCGGTGACGCTGAGTTTGCCTTGGCCCCTTGCCCCGGCTATGTTACCGCGGCTTTTCGGGACGGCGGATCGGCCGCTGACATGTGGAGTGACGTGTGTCCGACATATTCAAGGAAGTTGAGGAGGATCTGCGCCGCGAGCAGAGCCTCGAACTCTGGAAGAAATACGGCAAGTACGTCCTGGCGCTGGCCGTCGTGATTGTCGCGACCGCTGCCGGCATCGTCAGCTGGAAGGAATATCGCGAGCGCGCGATGAACGAGCAAGGCGCCGAATATGCCAGCGCGATGGCGCTGATCGGCGAAGAGGATCAGCAGCGCGTGGCCGATGCCTTCGGCGCGCTCGCCAGCCACGCCGACGGCGGCTACCAGGCGCTTGCCCGCCTGCAGGAGGCGGCCGCGCTGATCGCCGCCGAGGACGATCAGGCCGCCTTCGCCGTCTACGACCAGCTGATCGACGAGGCCGGCACGCCCGACAATCTCCGCCGCGTGGCACGCTACCTGCGCGGCATGCACCAGATCGGCAAGCTGCCGGCGTCGGATATCCGGGCGTCCCTCGCGCCGCTGATGGAAGGCAACGACCCGTGGCGCTTCCTGGCGCAGGAACTGGTCGCCATGGCCGAACTGGACGGCGGCAATCTGGACGGCGCCCGGCAGATCTTCCGCGAACTCAGCGACGATGCGGCCGCACCGGCCGGCGTTCGCGCGCGCGCGGCCCGGCTTCTCCAGGCCATTGGCGGGAACGGCTAGACGATGAACGACGGCACCCGTCGCCGCGTCGCCGCCCTCGCCCGGTCGGCTGTCCTCGGCGCATTGTTCCTCGCGCCGACCGCCTGTTCGCTGCCCGACTGGCTCGGCGGCTACGAGACCGACAAGCCGCTGCCCGGCGAGCGGATCTCCGTGCTCGCGCTCGAAAGCAAGATCGAGCCGGACCCGCGTGTCGCCGATGTCGAGGTGCGCTTGCCGAGGCCCTACGTGAACACCTTCTGGCCGCAGGCCGGCGGGGTGGCGAGCCACGCGATGTATCATCTCGAGCTCGGCGCCGCGCCGCGCGAGATCTGGCGCGCCGACATCGGTTCCGGCAGCGATCGCGATTCCCGCCTGATGGCGCAGCCGGTGGTCGCCGCCGGCCGGGTCTTCACGATGGATTCGGAGAGCCGCGTCACCGCCTTCGGGGTTGCCGACGGCAAGCGGCTATGGCGCGTCGACCTGACTCCCGATTACGAGGAGGAGGGCACGATCGGCGGCGGGCTGGCCTACTGGAACGGCACACTCTACGCGGCGACCGCCTATGGCGAGGTCTTCGCGCTCGCCGAGGCCGACGGTGCCATCGCCTGGCATCATTCGATCGGCGTGCCGGTGCGGGCGGCGCCGACGGTCGCCGACGGCCGGGTCTTCGCGATCAGCTTCGACAACCAGATGCACGCCCTCTCGACCGCCACGGGCGAGGAGGAATGGACCCATATCGGCCTCGAGGAACAGGCCGGCCTGCTCGGCGCCGCCTCGGCGGCGGCCGACGGCGGGATCGTCATCGCGCCCTATTCGTCGGGCGAGATCTATGCCCTTCGCGCCGACAACGGCCGCGCCGTCTGGTCCGACCAGCTGACCCGGACGCGGCCGCTCACCAATCTCGGCGCGCTCAGCGATATCAACGGCCGCCCGGTGATCGACCGCGGCGTCGTCTTCGCGGTCAGCAATGCCGGCCGCATGGTGGCGATCAGCCTGCGCTCGGGCGAGCGGCTGTGGGAGCAGGATATCGCCAGCCTGCAGGGCCCGTGGGTGGCCGGCGACTTCGTCTACCTGGTGACCAGCGACGCCGAGGTCGTGTGCCTGTCGCGCCGCGACGGCCGCATCCGCTGGGTCCGCCAGTTGCAGCGTTACGAGGACGAGGAGGATCGCGAGGACCCGGTCTTCTGGTCCGGACCGGTACTTGCCGGCGACCGGCTCATCCTGGTCTCCTCGCACGGCCAGGCGCTCGCCGTCTCGCCCTACAGCGGGCGGCTGCTCGGCTGGCTGCCGCTTTCGGACAACAGTTCGATTGCCCCGGTCGTTGCCGACGGCACGCTCTTCATTCTCACCGACGACGCCAAGCTCGTCGCACTCCGGTAGTATCATGACCTTCACGGTCGCCATCATCGGCCGCCCCAACGTGGGCAAGTCCACGCTCTTCAACCGTCTGGTCGGCAAGCGGCTGGCGCTGGTCGACGACCAGCCCGGCGTCACACGCGACCGCCGCGAGGGCCAGGGCCGGCTCGCCGACCTCACCTTCCGCATCATCGACACCGCCGGTCTCGAGGAAGCCTTCGACGACAGCCTGGCCGGGCGGATGCGCAGCCAGACCGAGCGCGCGCTGGCCGATGCCGACGCCGTGCTCCTGCTGGTCGACGCCCGGACCGGCACGACGCCGCTCGACAATCACTTCGCCAACTGGCTGCGGAGCACCGACAAGCCGGTGATCCTGGTTGCCAACAAGGCCGAGGGCAAGGCCGCCCAGGGCGGCCTGATGGACGCCTACGCGCTCGGCCTCGGCAGCCCGGTGCCGCTCTCGGCCGAGCATGGCGAGGGCATGGAAATGCTCTATGACGCCCTGCGTCCGCTGGTCGACGCCGCCGAGGCGGCCGAGAAGGCGGCAAGGGAGGCGGCGGAAGGGGACGGCGACGGGAAGGGCGAACGCCCGCTCGCGCTCGCCATCGTCGGCCGCCCGAATGTCGGCAAGTCGACCCTGGTCAATCGCATGCTCGGCGAGGAGCGGATGCTGACCGGGCCGGAGGCCGGTGTGACCCGCGACGCGATCGCCAGCGACTGGGCCTGGAAGGGCCGGCCGGTGCGCCTCGTCGACACCGCGGGGCTGCGGCGGAAGTCCCGGGTCAGCGAGAAGCTGGAAAAGCTCTCGGTCGCGGAATCGCTGCGCACCATCCGCCTGGCCGAGGTCGTGGTCCTGCTGCTCGACGCCGCCGAGGGACTGGACAAGCAGGATCTCACCATCGCCTCGCACGTGGTCGAGGAAGGCCGGGCGCTGATCATCGCCGTCAACAAGTGGGACCTGGCGCGGGATCGCGACGCGACGCTGAAGGCGTTCCGCGACCGGCTCGCCACCTCCTTCGCCCAGGTCGGCCACAACATCCCCGTTGTCACTTTCTCGGCGATGACCGGGCAGGGCGTCGACAAGCTGATGCCGGCCGTCTTCAAGGCGCACGAGGCCTGGAACCGGCGCGTGCCCACCGCCGCGCTCAACCGCTGGCTCTCGGACATGACCGAGCGCCATCCGCCGCCGATGGTCAAGGGCCGCAGGCTCCGGCTCCGCTACATGACGCAGATCAAGTCGCGGCCGCCGACCTTCGCGGTCTTCCAGTCCTCCCGCGGCGAGCTTCCCGACAGCTACGGGCGCTACCTGCAGAACGGCCTGCGCGACGATTTCGGCTTCGGCGCCGTCCCGATCCGGATCTATTTCCGCTCGGGCAAGAATCCCTACGCCGACGACAAGTAGCATGACCGGGCGCGACGATCTGGCGGGCCGTCACCTGGTGATCACCGGGGCCGCCGGCGCGCTCGGCAACGCGGTGGCGCGGCTGGCGCTCGACGCGGGCGCGACCTGCCACCTGCCGCTCCGGGGCGCGGCACCGCCTGCCGACGCCGCCTGGCGCGATCATCCGAAGGCGCAGGTGACGGGCGGGATCGACCTCGCCGACGAGGCCGCGCTTGCCGGCTATTTCAGGGAACTTCCCGAACTCTGGGGGCTGTTCGCCTGCGCCGGCGGTTTCGCCATGGCGCCGCTGGCGAAGACCTCGCTGGCGGATTTCCGGGGCCAGCTCGACCGCAACCTCGTCTCGGCCTTCCTCTGCATCCGCGAGGCGGCGGCGAAGATGCCGTCGGGCGGACGGATCGTTGCCGTTGCCGCGCGCCCGGCGCTGGAACCGCGCCAGGGCAAGGGGATGACCGCCTATACCGCGTCCAAGGCGGCGCTCGCCGCGCTGGTCGAGGCGGCGGCTGAGGAACTGGCGCCGGCCGGGATCTGGGTCAATGGCGTCGCGCCGTCGATCATCGACACGGCGGCCAACCGGCAGGCGATGCCGAAGGCCGACCATTCCAATTGGCCTACGCCGGCGGAAATCGCCCGCACCATGCTGTTCCTGGCATCCCCCGGCAACGCCGTCACCCGCGGCGCGATCGTCCCGGTTTACGGCCGGACCTGACGCCGCTGCCGACGCCGGCGCAGGATCGACGTCCTAGTGAACCTCGGCGCCGCCCCACTGGTCGGCTGCGATCCATTCCCCGGTATGCTGGAAGGCCGGGTCGACGGCGGCGACGAAGGCGGCCATCAGGTCGTCCGGCGCCGGCACGTTCTCCGGCGGCTCGCCCGGGAAGGCTAGTGCCCGTAGCTTGGTCCGGGCCGGGCCCGGGTTGATCAGGTTGACCCGGATCGGCGTCTTCATCACTTCCGCCGCATAGGTCAGGGCCATCGCCTCCAGCGCCGCCTTGGAGGCCGCGTAGGGGCCCCAGTAGGGCTGCAAGCTGCGGGTGATGCCCGAGGTGACGAACAGCACCCTGCCGGCGTCGCTCTGGCGGAGCAGCGGGTCGAGGGCACGGATTAGCCGCCAGTTGGCGTGGACGTTGAGGCGGAAGACCTTGTCCCACATGTCGGGCGGGTAATGGCCCATCGGCGAGAGCCGGCCGAGCATCGCGGCATTGCCGACGAAGATGTCGAGCTTGCCCCAGCGTTCGAGCAGCGGCGCCGCGAGGCCGTCGATATTGTCCCATTCCAGCAGGTCGAGCGGAACCAGCGTGGCCGAGCCGCCGAGCGCCTGGACCTCGTCGTCGATCTCCTCCAGCGCGCCGCTGGTCCGGGCGACCAGGATCAGGTGGGCGCCTTCCCGGGCATAGGCCCGGGCGATCGCGGCGCCGATCCCGCGCGAGGCGCCGGTGATCAGCGCGATGCGTCCTGCAAGCCGTCCGGCCATCGGTCTTTTCCCTGGTATTGCGGTTTCGTCAGCGCCGCTCGTTGAGCAGCGAAAGCTGGGTTTCCTGGCCGCCGTCGCGGTCGACGAGGGCGAGCGGATAGTCGCCGGTGAAGCAGGCGTCGCAATATTGCGGCTGCCCCTCGTTCCGCGAGGTCTCGCCCATCGCCCGGTAGAGCCCGTCGATGGAGACGAAGGCGAGCGTGTCGACACCGATCAGCCGGGCCATCTCGGCGAGGTCGTAGCGCGCCGCGAGCAGCTTGCTGCGCTCCGGCGTGTCGACGCCGTAATAGCAGGAATGTGCCGTTGGCGGGCTGGCGATCCGCATGTGGACCTCGCTGGCGCCGGCTTCCCGCATCATCGTGACGATCTTGGTCGAGGTCGTGCCGCGGACGATCGAATCGTCGACCAGCACGATCCGCTTGCCCTTGACCAGCGGCGCGTTGGCGCTGTGCTTCAGGCGCACGCCGAGATGGCGGATCTGGTCGGTCGGCTCGATGAAGGTGCGGCCGATATAGTGGTTGCGGATGATGCCGAGCTCGAACGGCAGGCCGACCTGCTGGGCATAGCCGAGCGCCGCCGGGGTACCGGAATCGGGGATCGGGATCACCAGGTCGGCGGGCGCGTGGCTTTCCTTGGCGAGCTCGGCGCCGATCCGCTTGCGCGCCTCGTAGACCGATCGGTCGTCGAAGATCGAATCGGGCCGGGCGAAATAGACATGCTCGAAGATGCAGAAGCGGCGCGGATGCGTCGGGAAGGGACGGTGGCTGGTGATCCCGTCCTCGTCGACCACCACCATCTCGCCGGGGTCGATCTCGCGCACGAACTCGGCGCCGATGATTTCCAGCGCACAGGTCTCGGAGGCGAGGATGTAGGCCTCGTCGAGACGGCCGAGGACGAGCGGGCGGATGCCCATCGGGTCGCGCACGCCGATCAGCTTCTTCGAGGTCAGGACGACCAGCGAGTAGGCGCCCACCACCTGCCGGAGCGCATCGGTCAGGCGATCGACGATGCGCGCCTGCCGGCTGGTCGCGGTCAGGTGGATGATGACTTCCGAATCCATCGTCGACTGGAAGATCGAGCCGCGCGAGACGAGCTCGTTGCGCAGCGTCTGGGCATTCGTCAGGTTGCCGTTGTGCGCGATGGCAAGGCCGCCGTGGCCGAGGTCGGCGAACAGCGGCTGGACGTTGCGCAGCGCCGGTTCGCCCGAGGTCGAATAACGGTTGTGGCCGATCGCGCAATGGCCGGCGAGGCCGGCGATCACCGCCTCGTCGCCGAAATTGTCGCCGACCCGGCCGATGCTGCGATGGCTGTGGAACTGGGTATTGTCGAAGGAGACGATCCCGCAGGCTTCCTGGCCGCGATGCTGGAGGGCATGCAGGCCGAGCGCGGTCAGCGCCGCCGCCTCGACATTGCCGAAGACGCCGAAGACGCCGCATTCCTCATGCAGCTTGTCGTCGTCGAACGGATGCTGGAATGCGATGTCGGTCACGCTGACGGTCACTCCTTGTCGCGCAGGCTGTCGGTCAGGCGCTCCATGATCCGACGCTCGCTGAGGCCATAGCCCTGTTCGCCGTTCTGTCCGGCTTCCGCGCCGCCCGGCGGCACGGCGATATCGCGGACCTTTTCCTCGACTTCGGCGGTTGCCGCCAGCACCCGGTCGCGGGCTTCCGGCGGCAGCAGCGCCACGAGTGTCTCGGAGAAGCTGCCGACCACCGGCATCAGGCGCGCTTCACGAATCCAGTCCGGCCGATCCCTGGGTGGAAAGATCTGCACGAAGACGAGCCAGGCGATACTGACCAGGACCGCGCCGCGGAGCAGACCAAACAGGAAACCGAGCGAACGGTCAAGCGCACCGATCCCGGAATCGCGGACCCTGGACGAGATCATGTTGGCAAGCAGTGAAATCACCACCAGCGTGACGATGAAGATGCCGACCGCGGTCAGCGCGTCGGCAAGCAGCTGGCTCGGGATATAGGCGCGCAGATAGGGCTGCAGCGGCAGGAACAGGTAGAGCGTCGCGAAGGCCGCGCCGACCCAGGCGGCGACCGCCAGAACTTCCTTGGTGAAGCCGCGCATGAAGGCGAGCAGGGCCGACAGCGCCAGCACCACGAAGATCGCCAGGTCGGCCGGGTTGATCGGGAAGTCCTGCATCGTCGGCGTCTTTCCTCAGGGCGTCTCAGCGGCGACCGAACGCCGCCCGGGCGTCGCTCTCGTCGACGCGGAAAAGCTGCACCAGTTCGTCAAGCCGCCGGAGCTCCCTGAGTTTCAGGCCGACGGGCTTCAGTTTCAGTCCCGCCGGCACCACCGCCTCGTCGAAGCCCAGCTTGGCCGCTTCCCGGCAGCGCGATTCGGCCTGGCCGACCGGGCGGATCTCGCCGGACAGCCCGACCTCGCCGAAGAAGAATGTCCTGGCCGGCGTCGGCTGGTCGCTCATGGAGGAGAGCAGCGCGGCGACAACCGCGAGGTCGGCGCCGGGTTCCTGCACGCGCAATCCGCCGGCGACGTTGAGATAGACGTCCATGCCGCCGAGCGCAAGCCCGCAGCGGGTGTCGAGCACGGCAAGCAGCATGGCGAGACGGGCGCTGTCCCAGCCGACCACGGCGCGGCGCGGGGTGGCCAGCGGCGAGCTTGCGACCAGTGCCTGGATCTCGACCAGCAGCGGGCGCGAGCCCTCGATCCCGGAAAACACCGCGGCCCCGCTGACCGGGTTCTCGCGGTTGCCGAGAAACAGGGCGGAAGGATTGGAGACCTCGGCGAGGCCGCGGTCGGTCATCTCGAAGACGCCGATCTCGTCGGCCGCGCCGAAGCGGTTCTTGACGGCGCGCAGGATGCGGAACTGGTGGCCGCGCTCGCCCTCGAAATAGAGCACCGTGTCGACCATGTGCTCGACCACGCGCGGGCCGGCGATTTGGCCGTCCTTGGTGACATGGCCGACCAGGAACAGCGTCACTCCGCGGCGCTTGGCGAAGCGCACCAGCTCGTGCGAGCAGGTCCGCACCTGGGAGACCGTTCCCGGCGCCGAATCCAGGTTGTCGGCATAGATCGTCTGGATCGAATCGATGACCACGGCGCGCGGTGGCTCGCCCTCCTCGAGGGTCGCCAGGATATCGCGCAGCGAGGTCGCCGTGGCGAGCTTCAGCGGCGCGTTCTCGAGCCCGAGACGGCGGGCCCGGCCGACGATCTGCGCGGTCGCCTCCTCGCCGGAGATATAGGCGCAGGACTGGCCGGCGGCGGCCAGCCTGGCCAGCGCCTGCAGCAGGATCGTCGACTTGCCGATACCCGGATCGCCGCCCAGCAGCACGGCCGAGCCGGCGACCAGGCCGCCGCCCAGCACCCGGTCGAACTCGCCGACGCCGGACGGAATGCGGGGGGCTTCCTCGACCGATGCGTCAAGCGTGGTGAAGGCGATCGTCCGGCCCTTGCCCTGGTTCAGGCCCTTGGGCACGGCCTCGGGCGCGGTTTCCTCGGTCAGGCTGTTCCAGGCGTCGCAGGCGTCGCACTTGCCCTGCCACTTGGGGTAGCGGGCGCCGCAGGCCTGGCACTGGTAACCGTCGCTTCGTTTCGCCATCAGGCGCTCCCCGGCGGGCGGCCGGTCATGGCTTCAGGATATCCAGCTTGATCGGCCCCTCGACCTCGCCGTGGATGAACTGGTCGACGTAGGCGTTGCCGCTTTCCTCGATCTCCGACGTCGGCCCGGCCCAGATGATCCGGCCCTCGTAGATCATGGCGATGCGGTGGGCGATCTTGCGGGCGCTCGCCATGTCGTGGGTGATCGTCAGCGTGGTCGCGCCCGACCGCTTCACGCAATCGACGATCAGCTCGTCGATGATGTCCGACATGATCGGGTCGAGCCCGGTCGTCGGCTCGTCGAAGAAGATGATCTCCGGATCGGTGGCGATCGCACGGGCGAGCCCGACGCGCTTCTGCATGCCGCCGGAAAGTTCCCCCGGCCAGAGGTTCATCACGTCGCTGCCGAGTCCGACCTCGGCCAGCTTCTCGACCGCGACCTCGCGGGCCTCGGCACGTTTCATCGCCCCGGTCGAGGTCAGTCCGAAAGCGACATTCTCCCAGACCCGAAGGCTGTCGAAGAGCGCGGCCCCCTGGAACAGCATGCCGAGGCGGCGGAGGATCGGCTCGCGTTCCTCGAACTTGCGACCGACAAGCTCCTCGCCGTCGATCCGGATGCTGCCCGCATCGGGCTCCAGCAGCCCGAGGATGCATTTCAGCATGACCGACTTGCCGGTGCCCGAGCCGCCGATGACGACGACCGACTCGCCGGCCGCGATATCGAGGTCGAGGCCGCGCAGGACGTGCTTCGGCCCGAACGACCTGGTGACGCCCGTCAGGCTGATCTTCGGTTCCGCCATCCCGCTCAGCGGCCGGCGAAGAAGATTTCCGTCACCAGGTAGTTGGCGACGAGGATCAGGATCGAGGCGGAAACCACCGCATTCGTCGTCGCCCGGCCGACGCCCTGGGCGCCGCCGGTGGAGTTGAAGCCGTGATAGCAGCCCATCAGCGCGATGATGAAGCCGAAGACCGCCGCCTTGACGAGGCCGGATACGACGTCGATCACCTCGAGGAACTCGAAGGTGTTGGTCAGGTAGCTGCCGGCGTTGAAGCCGAGCTTCTGGGTGCCGACGAGGTAACCGCCGTAGACGCCGATGATGTCGGCGATGATGACCAGCAGCGGCATCATCGTCACGCCGGCGATCAGGCGCGGCGCGACCAGGTACTTGAACGGATTGGTCGAGAGCGTGGTCAGGGCGTCGATCTGCTCGGTCACCCGCATGGTGCCGATCTCGGCGGCCATCGCCGAGGAAACCCGGCCGGCGACCATCAGCCCGCCGAGCACCGGCCCGAGTTCGCGGGTGATGCCGATGACGACGATGGTGGCGACCGCGTTCTCGGCGTTGAAGCGCTCGGAACCAATGAAGATCTGCAGCGCGAGAACCATGCCGGTGAACAGCGCCGTCAGGCCGACAACCGGCAGCGAGTAATAGCCGATGAACAGCATCTGCCGGCCGATCAGCCGGAAATAGAAGGGCGGCAGCACGCTGTTGCGGACGCCGTTGCCGGTGAAGATGGCGAGCCGGCCGGTCGTCGCCATGAAGGCGAGCACCACGTGGCCGATGAGCTGCAGGGGATTCCAGGGCATCAGACAGCCTCCGACCGGGTCCGGTAGACGCGATGATAGCGCCGGCCGAGGCCGGTCAGGATCTCGTATCCGATGGTGCCGGCGTTGCCGGCCAGTTCGTCGAGCGACACGGTCGGCCCGATCAGCTCGACCGGGGTGCCGATCGGCGTCGCAGCTTCCGGCAATGCGCTCACGTCGAGTGTCGTAAGGTCCATGGATATGCGGCCGACGATCGGTACCCTTACGCCGTTGACGGCACAATGTCCCTGGCCACCCAAGGCGCGCAGATAGCCGTCGGCATAACCGACCGGGACGGTGGCGATCCGCGCCTTGCGGGTCACCGGATGGGCCGCACCATAGCCAACGGTCCGACCCCTGTCAATCTCGTGGACCTGGACGATTTTGCCTTGTAATTGAACGACTTGCGCCATCGGATTGGGCCGGCTCGGAGTCGGGTTGACGCCGTAGAGCGCGACCCCCGGCCGGACCATCTCGCCATGGAAGGCGGGCCCGAGGAAGATTCCGGAGGAATTGGCGAAGGAGGCGGGCAGGGCGCGCAGCGGCGCCGGAAGGCGGTCGCGCATCGCCGAGAAAAGCCGCCGCTGTTCCTCGTTCAGCGGATGTTCGGGCAGGTCGGCGCAGGCCAGGTGGGTCATCACGAAGCGGATGTCGAGCGCCCCGGCCAGTTCCGGCTTTTCCGAGAGCATGTCGAGTTCGCTCTCGATGAAGCCGAGCCGGGTCATCCCGGTATCGAGATGTAGCGCCGCCGGCAGGCGGCCGTGGCGGGCCGTGGCGGCGGCCCAGAGCGCGAGCTCGGCCGGGTTGTTGAGCACCGGGATCAGGTCGTGCGCGACGAGGTCCGCCTCGATTCCGCGGATCATGGGGCAGAGGACGTGGATCCGCGGCGCCTCGGCGCCGCCGTCCGGGCCCGCGGGCGGGTAACGGCGGAAATGACGGCGCAGCCGGATGCCCTCCTCCGGCAGGGCGACGAAGAAGTCGCGGCAGCCGGCCTTCCAGAGCCGGCTGGCGACCCGATCGGCGCCGAGCCCGTAGCCGTTCGCCTTGACGACACCGGCGACTCGCGCCGGCGTGGCCCGGTCGCACAGCGTGGCGTAGTTCCGGGCAATGGCGTCGAGGTCGATGGTCAGCGTGGCGCCGGCTCGATCCGTGGCGCTCAAAGCCCGCCTCCGGACGAGTAATCGTTCCGGTCGAGGTCGCCGAACTTGGTGATTTCCGGGTTGAAGTAGAGCTCGACCCGTCCGATCGGGCCGTGCCGCTGCTTGTCGATGATGACCTCGGCGAGATTGTGGATCTCCGCCATCCGCTCCTGCCACTGCTGGTGCTCGGGCGTGTTCTCGCGCGGTTCCTTGCGGGCCTCGTAATATTCCTCGCGGAAGACGAACATGACGACGTCGGAATCCTGCTCGATCGAGCCGGATTCGCGGAGATCGCTGAGCTGCGGGCGCTTGTCCTCGCGGTTCTCGACCTGGCGGCTGAGCTGGGAGAGCGCCAGCACCGGCACGTTGACCTCCTTGGCGATCGCCTTGAGGCCCATCGTGATCTCGGAGATCTCCTGCACCCGGCTGTCGATCCGGTTGCCCGAGCCGGCCCGCATGAGCTGCAGATAGTCGACGACGATGAGGCCGAGGTTGTCGTTCCGCTTGAGGCGCCGGGCGCGGGTGCGGAGCG
Source organism: Oceanibacterium hippocampi (assembly GCF_900172325.1). Taxonomy (GTDB): domain Bacteria; phylum Pseudomonadota; class Alphaproteobacteria; order Sneathiellales; family Sneathiellaceae; genus Oceanibacterium; species Oceanibacterium hippocampi. The sequence goes on from NZ_FWFR01000001.1 coordinate 2,163,848, forward strand.
CGGCGACCGAAAGCGCCGGGGTGTCGTCGATATAGAGCGGCAGTTCGGCCAGTTCGATGCTCGCGGGGACTACCCGGTTGACGAAATCGTCCTGGGATATCTCGCCGCTGCGAAGCTTGACCGAGGAGATCTCGGTCGCTTCCGCGAGGATGCGGGTGGTGAGCTGTTCGGCCGACATTTCCAGCGAGAAGACGGCCACGACCGCGCCCTCGGTGCCGCCGCTGCGGCGGTGCGCCTTGGCGGCGTTGTAGGCGATGTTGGTCGCCAGCGAGGTCTTGCCCATGGATGGCCGGCCGGCAAGGATCACGAGGTCCGAGCGGTGCAGGCCGCCGAGCTTCTTGTCCATGTCGCGGAGCCCGGTGGTGACCCCGGTCAGGTTGCCGTCGCGGTTGAAGGCGGTATCGATGACCTCGATCGAGGTCTTGACCGTGTTCCGGATATGCTGCGGCCCGGTTTCGCCGGCGCCGCGCTCGGCCAGTTCGAAGAGCTGGCGCTCGGCGAGTTCGAGCTGCTGGGCGGCGCCCTCGTCGACCTGGGCGTCGTAGGCCCGGTTGACGACTTCCTCGCCGAGCCGGATCAGCTCCCGCCGAATCGCCAGGTCGTAGACCGTGCGGCCGTAATCGCCGGCATTGATGACGGTCGTCGCCCCGGCCGCGAGGCGGGCGAGATACTGCGTGCCGCCGATGTCGGCGAGCCCCTCGTCATGCTCGAAGAAGGCCTTGAGCGTGACCGGATTGGCGATCTCGCCGCGTTCGATCAGGCGTTGCGCGGCGGCATAGATGCGGGCGTGCACGCCCTCGTGGAAATGCTGCGCCTCGAGGAAGTCCGAAACCTTCGAATAGGCCTCGTTGTTGACCAGGATGGCGCCGAGCAGGTCCTGCTCGGCCTCGACGTTCGACGGCGCGGTGCGGTAAAGCGCCGGGCCATCGCCCGCCTCGCTCCCGGGGCTGCTTTTCGTGCGGAGGTCGATCGTGTTCATGATCCGCGGAGACTAGCACAGGAGATCGTTCGCGCGGTGTCCGAAGTCGCGTCCATCCACCGCAATTAAAAGCGGGGATAGTTACTCGGCCGCCGCCGCCGCGGAATCGGGAACGTCGATCGGATGGGCCCGTTCCCACTCGCCCATATAGTCCCGTGTTCTCGGCACCGCTTCCTGGTGGCGGGCGAACTGGAGCTGGAAATTCATGTGGCCGCCGTGGCGGAAGGCCATCTCGGAACCTACCAGGTAGAATTCCCACATCCGGCAGAAACGCTCGTCATAGATCTCCGCGACGCGGTCCCGGTTGGCGGCGAAACGCTGTTGCCAGCGCTCCAGCGTCTGCGCGTAGTGCAGGCGGAGGATCTCGATGTCGGTGGCGATCAGCGCCTCCCGCTCGACCACCGGGATGACTTCGCTCAGGGCCGGCGAATAGCCGCCGGGAAAGATGTACTTGCGGATCCAGGCGTTGGTGTGGCCGGGACCGTCGGCGCGGCCGATCGAATGGACCAGGCCGACGCCGTCGGGCTTCAGCAGCGAGCGGCATTTCCGGAAGAAGGCCGGATAGTGGTTGACCCCGACATGCTCGAACATGCCGACCGAGACGATGCGGTCGAACTGCTCCTCCACCAGCCGGAAATCGCGGAACTCGAAGCGGACCCGGTCGGCAAGGCCGAGCGCCTGGGCCCGCTCGTTGGAGTATTTGTGCTGCTCGCGCGACAGGGTGACACCGGTGACCTCGACGTCGGCGACCTGGGCGAGGTATATCGCGAGCCCGCCCCAGCCCGAGCCGATATCGATCACCCGCTGGCCGGGCTGGAGCAGCAGCTTGGCCGCGATATGGCGCTTCTTCTGCGCCTGGGCGCGCTCCAGCGAGTCTTCCGGATGTTCGAAATAGGCGCAGGAATACTGCCGGTCCGGATCGAGGAAGAGGTCGTAGAGCTGGTCCGACAGGTCGTAATGGTGGGCGACGTTGCGAACGGCCCGCTGGATCGGGTTGAACTGCGCCAGGCGGCGGCCGAACTGGCGGATCGCTGCGATCGCGCGCATGAAGGGCTCGCCGTCGGTCCAGCCGAGGTTAAGCGTGATCAGGTCCATGAAGGCGCGCAGCCCGGGGTCGCCGAAATCGATCCGGCCATCCATGTAGCTCTCGCCGAGGCGAAGCGCCGGATCCAGCGCGATGTCGCGGGCGACGGTGCGGTCGTGCAGCCTGAGGATCGCGGTCGGTTCGCCGCCCGGGCCGAAGCGATGCGTTCGGCCGTCCGCGTCGATGACGTCGAGCGTTCCGACTTTCATAAGTCTGCTGAGCAATCGCGACAGCAGAAACATGTTCCCCGCCTCACTCACTCCGATGGACTGTCGATACTCTAATCAAACGAAACTCAGTTCGGCAAGAGATTGACCGGAATGACAAAACACCTGTTCGACGGGAACCAGACGGGTTCTGGCGCCAAGCACGGCCGAAAGCAAAACGGCGCGGATTGCCCCGCGCCGTTTGCCGTCGTCCGGTTGATCGCCGCGGGCCGCCCGAGGGGCGGCCGCCGGATCAGTTCGCGGCGTCGTCCGCTTCCTCGGCGAAATCCGTTTCCTCTTCGCCGGCGGCTTCCATCGCCACTTCATCGTTCTCGTCGTCGTCGTCGAAGAAGTCGCGCTCGCCCGGCTTCTCGCCGCGCGCCTGCATTCCGGCTTCTTCTTCCGAACGGGCGATATTGATCGTCACCATGACGTCGACTTCCGAATGCAGCCGCACCCGGATCTCGGTCAGCCCGAGGGTCTTCAGCGCGCGGTCGAGAATGACCTGGCGCCGGTCGACGGAAAAGCCGGCGGCGGTGATCGCGTCGGCGATGTCGCGGGCGGTGACCGAACCGTAGAGCTGCGCCGAATCGCTCGCCTGGCGGATCAGCACGACCGACAGGCCGGTCATCCGGCCGGCGATGTCCTGGGCTTCCGACTTGCGCTGCAGGTTGTCGGCTTCGAGCTGCGTGCGGCGCTGCTGGAACTCCGCCATGTTCGCCTTGGTGGCGCGCTGCGCGACATTGCGCGGCAGCAGGTAGTTGCGGGCATAGCCGTCCTTGACCTTGACGACATCGCCCATCTGGCCGAGCTTTTCGACCCTCTCCAGCAAGATGACTTCCATCAATCGTCCTCCTCACTGCCGCCGGGCATCAGGCGCCGGCGGAGTTTCAACCAGGTTTCCAGGAAGCCCGCCAAGGTTATGAGCGGGCCCAGGATATTGAAAAAAAGAACCAGCACGACATAGCTTCCGACCAGGAAGAACGCCGGCTGCGGAATGCGTGCCGCGACCGTATGCAGGAGCGCGAGACCCTGCAGCAGGAAGGCGAACGAGAGCACGATTGCCAGCGATGCGCCGAGAACGCCGATTTCGCCGCCGAACAGGGCAAGCGCCACCCCGGCGATGAGGAGCCAGGCCATGGCCGGCGGCAGGGCGAGCCGCCGGAAGACCGGACTCGGCCGCCGGTTGCGGTTGAATTGCGCCAGCAATCCCTGCGCCAGAACACCGTTCATCGCCGCCACCAGCATCCACAGGAAGGCCCCGACCGCCGGCAGCAGGCGTATCGTCGCCGCCGCCGTCCGCTGGGCCAGGTCCGGCGAGGTATTGCCGAACTGGGCCAGCATGTAGGACACCATGTCGGTGACATGTGCCTGCAGTTCCTCGCTGCCCTGGAGCTGCCAGTTGATGCGAAGACCCACCAGGATCCCGATTGCCGTCAGCCAGGCGACCAGCCTGCCCGCGGGGTACCAGTGGATCGTGCCGTCCGCCGTTTGCCGCCAGAGCATCGCCTGTCGACAGATGACCAGCGTCACCGCCCCGTTCTCGAGCGCGAAGATCGACGCCGAGAACAGTCCGGTGGCCAGCAGGCTGACCAGCGAACCGGCGATCAGCGAAACGATCAATGCCTGCAGCCCGTAGCCGAGCCCCACCGCGAACAGCGGCAACAGCACCAGCAACCGGAACAGGGCGGCCTGAGGGCCGAGCGAGAGCGCGATGTAGAACATCCCGCTCAGAAGCCCGAGCCCCGCGGCAATCAGAAGATCGTTGCGCATCCACCTGCAATCCTGCCCCCGGATTCCGGGTCGCGAACCGTCGCGACCTAGCTCAAGAGATACGGCAGAAGGGCGAGATGCCGGGCGCGCTTGATGGCGCGCGCGAGTTCACGCTGCTTCTTCGCCGAGACGGCCGTGATGCGGCTCGGCACGATCTTGCCGCGCTCGGACACGAAGCGCTGCAGCAGCTTCACGTCCTTGTAGTCGATCACCGGCGCGTTCGCGCCGGAGAACGGGCAGCTCTTGCGGCGGCGGAAGAACGGACGGCGCTGTGCTCCGGGGGCGGCCATTATGCTTTCTCCTCGGTCGGAGTGGGCTCACTGCGGGTTTCGCTGCTCTCGCCGCGCGGCGCGGAATCCCGGTCGCGCCGGGGCCCCCGGTCGCCGCGATCGCCACGGCCGCCGCGATCGCCACGATCTCCGCGGTCGCTGCGTGCATACTTGTTCTGCATCATGATCGACGGCGTCTCTTCGAGTTCGTCGACCTTGATCGTCATGAAACGCAGGATGTCTTCGTTGATCTTGTACTGCCGCTCCAGCTCCTGCATCGCGGCCGCGGGTGCGTCCAGATTGATGAGCGTGTAGTGGCCCTTGCGGTTCTTCTTGATCTTGTAGGACAGGGTGCGCAGGCCCCAGTATTCGGTCTTGCCGACCGTCCCGCCATTGTCCTTGATGAGGGTGCTGAACTGCTCGGTCAGGCTCTCGGCCTGCTGGGCAGAAATATCCTGTCGAGCGATGAATACGCTCTCGTAAAGCGGCATCCGCTTCTCCTTCTGGCTGATCGATGTCGAGGGCCCGGCACATGTCCGAACGATCCCGACTAAGCCGGCTGGGCCGGCAAGGAGCTATGTGAAGCGCGGCAATATAGCGATACCGCGTCAAACTGCAAGCGCGCTTGACAGGGCCTCGGCTGGGCTTATGAACTCGGGCCCCTGAAGTGTGACATCCAACGAGCAGCGGCGGACATAACGAGATGACAAAGCGCGCATTCGTCTTTCCCGGTCAGGGCAGCCAGGCGGTCGGCATGGGGCAGGCCCTCGCCGAGGCGTTCCCGGTCGCCCGCCAGGTTTTCGAAGAGGTCGACGACGCGCTCGGCCTTGCCCTCAGCCGGCTGATGGCGGAGGGGCCGGAGGATACGCTTCGCCTCACCGAGAATGCGCAGCCGGCGCTGATGGCCTCGAGCCTCGCGGTGCTTCGCGTGCTCGAGACCGAGGGCGGTGTCAGCCTCGGCCAGATCGCGTCCTTCGTCGCAGGCCATTCGCTCGGCGAGTATTCGGCGCTGACCGCCGCCGGCAGCCTGACGCTGGGCGACGCGGCCCGGCTGCTGCAGATCCGCGGCCGCGCCATGCAGCAGGCGGTGCCGGTCGGTGAGGGGGCGATGGCGGCGCTTCTCGGCCTCGATTTCGATGTCGCGGTCGAGGTGGCCGCGGCCGCCGCCGACGACGAGATCTGCGTTGCCGCCAACGACAACGCGCCGGGCCAGGTGGTGATCTCGGGCCATGCGGCGGCGGTCGACCGGGCGATCGAACTGGCCAAGGAGAAGGGTGGCCGCCGTTCGATCAAGTTGCCGGTCAGCGCGCCGTTCCACTGCCCGCTGATGGCGCCGGCCGCCGAGGCCATGGCCGCGGCGCTGGAGGGTGTCATGCTGGCGCCGCCGGTCGTGCCGCTGATCGCCAACGTGACGGCAAGCCCGATCAGCGATCCGGAGACGATCAAGGCGCGCCTGGTCGACCAGGTGACGGCGCTTGTGCGCTGGCGCGAAAGCGTGCTCTGCATGCGGGCATACGAGGTCGAGCAGCAGGTCGAGATCGGCACCGGCAAGGTCCTGAGCGGCATGGTCAAGCGGATCGACCGCGAACTCGCGACCGTCTCGGTCGAGAGCCCGGCCGATGTCGAGGCGTTCCTCAAGACGCTGTAGGGAAGGATAAAGAGGGGATGGCAATGTTCGATCTGACGGGCAGGACGGCGCTGGTGACCGGCGCCAGCGGCGGTATCGGCGGCGCGATCGCCCGCGCGCTGCATGCGCAGGGCGCCCGGGTGGCGCTGACCGGCACCCGGCAGGACGCCCTCGACGCGCTCGCCGGCGAACTCGGCGAGGGCGCCGTTGCGCTGGCCTGCGACCTGTCAGACCGGGCGGCGGCCGAGGCTCTGCCCGGCCGGGCGGAGGAAGCGCTGGGCGGCCTCGACATCCTCGTCAACAACGCCGGCCTGACACGCGACGGCCTGGCGATGCGGATGAAGGAGGACGACTGGCAGACCGTGCTCGAGGTCAATCTGTCGGCCGGCTTTCGCCTCGCGCGCGCCTCGCTGCGCGGCATGATGAAGCGCCGTCATGGCCGCATCATCGGAATAACCTCGATCGTCGGCGTGACCGGCAACGCGGGCCAGGCCAATTACGCGGCCTCGAAGGCCGGCATGATCGGCATGTCGAAATCATTGGCCCAGGAGGTCGCGAGCCGCGGAATCACCGTGAATTGCGTGGCGCCGGGCTTCATCGAAACGGCAATGACGGACGCGCTTCCAGAGGCCCAGCGCGAGAAGTTGCTGCAGCAGATTCCGGCCGGCCGTCTGGGCGCCGGCGGGGATATCGCGGCCGCGGTGGTCTACCTGTCCAGCGCGGAAGCGGCCTACGTCACCGGCCAGACCTTGCACGTCAACGGCGGAATGGCCATGATCTAAAGGGAAACCGGGGCTTTCCGGGCGGAATGGGGCGCGCTTTGCAAGGTCCGGAAAGTATGCTAGGTACGAGCACTTTTTTGCAGGTCCGGCGCAACTTCGCGCCGCAAAGCGCTGCCAATCCACCCCTCTGTTCACGAACGTTTAAATCAAGGACCTAGCCATGAGTGATGTCGCCGAAAAGGTGAAGAAGATCGTCATCGAACATCTTGGTGTCGAAGCCGACAAGGTGACGGAAACGGCGAGCTTCATCGACGATCTTGGCGCCGACAGTCTCGACACCGTCGAGTTGGTAATGGCGTTCGAGGAAGAGTTCGGTTGCGAGATTCCGGACGAGATCGCTGAGAAGATTCTCACCGTCAAGGACGCGATCGACTATATCGAGGCGCATCAGTCCTAAACCTCAGTCGGGCAAAGCGGCCGCGTCGGGTCGGCGCGCGCCGGTTGAGCGAGGAAATCAGATGCGACGTGTTGTCGTCACAGGCTTGGGTTGCGTGACTCCGCTGGCCAGCGGAGTCGAGCAAACCTGGAAAAGGCTTCTCAACAGCGAATCCGGCGCCGGACCGATTACCCGGTTCGACGCCTCGGACCTCTCGGTCCGCTACGGCTGTGAGGTGCCGATCGATACCGATGCCGAGGATTGCTTCCGGCCCGCCGAGTACATGGAGCCGAAGGAGATCCGCAAGGTCGATCACTTCATCCTGTTCGGTGTCGCGGCCGCCCAGCAGGCGGTCGAGGATTCGGGCTGGATGCCCGAGGACGAGGAGGATCGCTGCCGGACCGGCGTGATGATCGGCTCGGGTATCGGGGGTCTTCCGGGCATCGAGGAGGGGGCGGTCACGCTCCATGAGAAGGGCCCGAGGCGGATCAGTCCGTTCTTCATCCCCGGTCGCCTGATCAATCTCGTCTCCGGCCATGTCTCCATCAAGTACGGTTTCAAGGGCCCGAACCACGCGGTCGTCACCGCCTGTTCGACGGGTGCGCATGCGATCGGCGATGCCGCCCGCATGATCGCCCTCGACGATGCGGACGTGATGGTCGCCGGTGGCACCGAAGGGGCCATGTGCCGCCTCGGCATCGCCGGCTTCGCCGCCTGCAAGGCGCTTTCCGCCGGCTTCCACGATGCGCCCGAGCGCGCCTCGCGGCCGTGGGACAAGGATCGTGACGGCTTCGTCATGGGCGAGGGTGCCGGCATCGTCGTGCTCGAGGAGTACGAGCATGCGAAGGCCCGCGGCGCGAACATCTACGCCGAGGTCGTGGGTTACGGGCTGTCCGGCGATGCCTATCACATCACCGCCCCGTCGCCGACCGGCGACGGCGCCTTCCGCTCCATGCGGATGGCGATGAAGAAGGCCGGCCTGAATGCCGACGACATCGATTACATCAACGCCCACGGCACCTCGACGCCGCTCGGCGACGAGATCGAGGTCGGCGCGGTGAAGCGGCTGTTCGGCAATTCGGCGAAGTCCCTCACCATGTCGTCGACGAAATCGTCGGTCGGCCACCTGCTCGGCGCTGCCGGCGGGGTCGAGGCGATCTTCTCGATCCTGGCCCTGCGGGACCAGGTCGCGCCGCCGACGCTCAATCTCGACGAGCCGTCCGAGGCCTGCGACCTGGACTTCGCTCCGCATCAGCCGAAGGAGCGCAAGATTGACGCGGTCCTGACCAATTCGTTCGGCTTCGGTGGCACCAACGCCACCCTCGTGATGACGCGAGTCTGACCGGGGTCGAGGCCGGACCATGCGCCGCCTGCTTGCGCAGCTTGGCGTTGCCGTAGTCGCCTTCGCCGCCTTCTTCGCGGCGTTGGCGGGCTATGGCTGGCATCTCTATCAGCAACCGCGTGACGGTGCCGGTGACGATATTCGCATCGTCGTCGGGGCCGGCGGCGGGGTGCGCTCCGTCGCCGCGGAACTGGAAGCGGTCGGCGCGATCGGCAGCCGCTGGGTATTCCTGCTCGGCAGCCGCCTGGAAGGTTTCGACCGGCGCCTGAGGGCCGGCGAATACCTGCTGCCGGCGAATGCGAGCCCGGCCGAGATCGCCACCATGATGGTCGAGGGCCGAACCGTGGTGCGCAAGCTCACGGTCGCCGAGGGGCTTCTCTCGTCGCAGATCCTCGACGTACTCGCCAATGCCGAGGGCCTGCAGGGCGAGATCGCGGAGATCCCGCCCGAGGGCAGCCTGTTGCCCGAAACCTATCATTACAGCTGGGGCGACCGGCGCGCCGATATCGTCGCCCGCATGCAGCAATCGATGCAGGAAACGCTCGCCTCGCTCTGGCCGACCCGGGCCGCCGAACTTCCCTTCGCGACGCCGGAGGAGGCCGTGATCCTCGCCTCGATCGTCGAGAAGGAAACCGGGGTCGCGGCGGAACGGCCGGAAATCGCGGGCGTCTTCGTCAACCGGCTGCGAAAGGGGATGCGGCTGCAGTCCGATCCGACCGTCGCCTACGGCATCACCGAAGGCAAGGCGCCGCTCGGCCGGCCGCTCAGCCGCGCCGACCTGCGCGATGCGAACGCTTACAATACCTACGTCATCGACGGTCTGCCGCCGGGACCGATCGCCAACCCGGGGCGCGCCAGCATCGCTGCCGTGCTCAACCCGGCGACGACCAGCAACTTCTATTTCGTGGCCGATGGCAGCGGTGGGCACGCCTTCTCGGAAACCCTCAACGGACATCTCAGGAATGTCCGCGAGTGGCGGAAGCTGCAACGACAATCCCAATAGCGGCTTTCGCCGCCTGAAGCGTTCGTGACGGGCCCGTTTCACGAACTGCCGTCGGCAACCGTCTTTCCTTCGCAAGCGAGGGAACGATGGCGGCAACGATGAACCCAGCAGACAGCATGACGACCGGTGGACGATTCGCGGGAAGCCGCGAAACGGCGGTACTGCTGCCCGCCCTGTTGCGCGAGGCGGCGCGGGTCGCGGCGATCCGGAACGCGGCCGACACAGCTCCTGCCGTGCCGAGGGATTCGGACGCGGATGAGGCGTCGGGCGCGGCGAGCCCGCCGCCGACTGCCGGCGGGCTGCCCTTCGAGATCCCGGCCCGGTATGTGAGCGCCGCCCCGCCCGAGCAGGGGCAGCAGGAGAAACCCCAACCGGCTCCCGAGGCCGCCAGCGAGACGCCGGGCGTGGCCCCGCTGCAGCCGTTCGCGCCCCCGCCCGAGGCACCGGGGCCGGATGCGACGGCGGACCCCGGTCGCGCGGCGGCGGGCCCGGTCGCGATCGAGCAGGTGGGGTCGGGTGCGGATCTGACCCTCAGGCGGGCGCGGGCGCTGCTTTCCTTCGCGACCGAGCGGGCGCTGATGCCGGACGATGCGCTGCTGCGGCGCCTGGCGGCGGCGGTCGGCGCCTTCGAGGCGGCACCCGGCACCGCATCGCTGACCGAATTGCGGGCCGCCTACGGCGCCTTCGTCAGGTACACCTACGCGACCTACGGCGTCAGCGGCAAGACGCTGCTCGATTCGTCGCCGGGCGCGAGCCCGGGCCGCCGGCTGGCCTTCTGGCTGGTCGCGCTGTTCGCCTTCGCGGTCCTGTTGCAGGCGGTCAACTGGCCGGGCCTGGAAAGCCTCGCGCCCTCGCTCGGCGACAGCGGCTTCAAGTCCATGGCGCGCGACCTCTCGCTGTTCGTCTGGGGGGCGCTCGGGGCGCTGGTTTTCGTTGCCAAGCGGGTCGGCGACGCGCTCGCCCAGTCGCGTTTCGACGAGGCCCGCTTCCGCGGCATCGCCGTTCGCGTCACCCTCGGCGCGGTGCTCGGCGCGGTCACGGTGATCCTTTTCGGCACCCTCGTCGACGGGGCGCTGTCCCACCCGCTGTCGGAGAACGGGATCGCCTTCCTCGCCGGGATCGGCGTCAAGGTGGTCTACGGCCTGATCGAGAAGGCGATCGAGCAGGTTTCCTCGCGGCTCGGGCTGGACGGGGGCGGCGACGCCGTTGCCGCGCCCACGGCGCCGGCACCGGCGTCAGTCCTTGGCCGGCGCACGCTGGAAAAGCCGGCTGCGGAGCCCGACGGGCAGGGCGGCGATGGCGAGCGTCAGGGCCGCCATCCGTAGCGGGAAGATGATCGTCGCCCGGTTCCGCGCGAGGCCCCGGCGGATGATCCCGGCGGCCCGGTCGGCGTCCATCAGGAACGGCATGGGGAACCTGTTGCGCGCCGTCAGGCGGCTGCGCACGAAGCCCGGCGAGATCACCGACACGCCGACCCCGTGGCGGGCCATGTAGCCGCGCAGGCCCTCGCCGTAGTTCCTGACGGCGGCCTTGCTCGCGGTATAGGCGAGGTTGCCCGGGATCCCGAAATAGCCGGCGATCGAACTGACGATGGCGATCTGGCCGGATCGCCGTTCGGCCATGCGCGGGACCAGCGGATGGACGGTGTCGAAGACCCCCTGGACATTGATCGCGAAGACCGCCTCGGTATGCTCGCCGAGTTCCGCCGGTTTCGGCAGGCCGAGCCCGGTCCCGGCGTTGGCGATCACCAGGTCGACCGGCGCGCGGTGGTCGACCGCCTCGATCCAGGCTTTCAGCGCCGCGCCGTCACGGACGTCGAGGGTCACCGTCTCGGCTTCCGCGCCGCGCGCCCGGCAGGCTTCCGCGACCTCGTTCAGGCGCGCCTCGTCGCGGCCCTGCAGGGCGAGCCGGCGGCCGGGCGCGGCATAGGCATGGGCCAGCGCGGCGCCGATGCCGCTGCTCGCGCCGGTGATCAGGATCGTTCGGGGATCTTGCATCTCTCGCCTCGTCGCCGCCTTGCGGCCGGATTGCTTGTTGCCGTCGGGAGCAGCCGCTATAAAGGCCGCCGTTTCACCTCTCATCCAAGGTTATTCGATTTGGCCATCAGCAGCATGACCGGCTTTGCCCGGGTCGAAGGGGCGCTTGCCGGCGATAGCTGGTGCTGGGAGCTGAAGAGCGTCAACGGGCGCGGGCTCGAGGTCCGCATGCGTCTGCCGTCCGGGTTCGAGCGACTGGAGCGGGACATCCGGGCCAGCGCCAGCGGGCGATTCGCGCGCGGCTCGATCAACATCCAGTTGCAGTACCAGCCGGCGGCGACGGAAACCGGTTACCGGATCAACCGGGCCCTGCTGCAAACCCTGCTCGACCTCGTCGCCGAACATGAAAGCGCGCCCAACCTGGCGCCGGCCCGGCTTGACGGGCTGCTCGCCGTGCGCGGCGTCGTCGAGGCGGCCGAGAACGATGCCGGTGACAGCGACGCCGGGGTGGAAGCGGGCGAAGCGCGTCTCGCGGCCATGCTTGCCGATTTCAACGTCGCCCTCGACCGGCTCGCCGAGGCCCGCCGCGAGGAGGGTGCCAGGCTTGCCGAGGCGCTCGGCCAGCATGTCGACGAGATCGCCCTGCTGGTGGCCCAGGTTCGCAACCACGCCTCGCGGACGCCCGAGGCGCTCCGCCAGCGGCTTCGCGACCAGATCGCCGCGCTGCTCGACGCCAACGCGGCGCTGCCCGAGGAACGGCTCGCCCAGGAACTGGCGATGCTCGCCACCAAGGCCGACATCGCCGAGGAGCTCGACCGGCTCGATACCCATATCGCCGCGGCCCGGGACCTGCTGGGCAAGGATGGCCCGAACGGCCGCCGTCTCGATTTCCTGTGCCAGGAGTTCAATCGCGAGGCCAACACCGTCTGCTCGAAGGCGTTCGACGGCGAGGTCACCCGCATCGGCCTCGAGCTGAAGGTGACGATCGACCGGTTCCGCGAGCAGATCCAGAACATCGAGTGAGGTCGGCGTGAGCGGGAACGAGTTCGAACCGGTGGCGATCGCGCGGCGCGGCCTGATGCTGGTGCTGTCGTCGCCGTCCGGCGCCGGCAAGACGACGATCTCGCGGGCGTTGCTGGCCGACGACGACGGGCTGACCATGTCGATCTCGGCGACCACCCGGCGGCCACGCCCGGCCGAGGCGCATGGCCGCGACTATTATTTCGTCGACCCGGAGGAATTCGGGCTGATGATCAACCGGCGCGAGCTGCTGGAGCATGCCAAGGTCTTCGACCATTACTACGGCACGCCGAGGGAGCCGGTCGAACAGGCCCTGAGCGACGGCCGCGACGTGTTGTTCGACATCGACTGGCAGGGCACCCAGCAGCTCAAGCAGCAGGCCCGCGAGGACCTGGTCTCGATCTTCATTCTGCCGCCGTCGACGCTGGAACTGGAGCGACGGCTCACCCAGCGCGCCCAGGACCCGGCCGATGTGGTCGCCCGGCGCATGTCGAAGGCGGCCGACGAGATCAGTCACTGGGCCGAGTACGACTATGTCCTGGTGAACGAGGATGTCGGGCGTTGCCTCGCCCAGGTGAAGGCGATCCTGACCGCCGAGCGCCTCAAGCGCGAGCGTCAGCCCGGCCTGCTCGACTTCGTGAAGGCGCTCCGCGAAGGTTATTGACGGGCCGCGTCATAGGCCCGCGCGAGCGCGCAGAAACCTTCCACGTCGATTTCCTCCGCCCGCTTCTCCGGCGCGATCCCGGCCGCCTCGAGAAGCGGTTCAGGGGCAAGGCCGAGCGTCTTCAGGCTGGAACGGAGCATCTTCCGGCGCTGGCCGAAGGCGGCCGCGACGACCATTTGCAGGCTTTCCGCCGTCGCCGGGAAGAGCGGCGCCGGCCGCGGCGTCAGCCGGACCACGGTCGAGGTCACCTTGGGCGGCGGTGTGAAGGCCTGCGGCGAGACATCGAACAGCTTCTCGACGGTGCAGAGCCACTGGCAGAAGACCGACAGCCGGCCGTAGCTCTTGGAGCGCGGCGCCGCAACGAGGCGATCGGCAACCTCGCGCTGGAACATCAGCACCAGCATGGCGATGTCGGCCGGCCGGCCAAGCCATTTCAGCAGCAGCACGGTCGAGATGTTGTAGGGCAGGTTGGCGACGATGGTGTGCGGCGGCGGCGCGAGATCCCGTTCGGCGATCGCCAGGGCATCGCCGGGGACGATCCGCAGGCGCCCGGGAAAGGCGTCTGCCAGTTCGCCGAGCGCGGCAAGGCAACGCTCGTCCTTCTCGATGGCCACGACCTCGGCGGCGCCTTCCAGCAGCAGCGCCCGGGTCAGGCCGCCAGGTCCCGGACCGACCTCGATCACCGTCCGCCCGGCGAGGGTCCCGGCGCCGCGGGCGATCCGCCGGGTCAGGTTGAGATCGAGCAGGAAATTCTGGCCGAGGCTGCGCCGCGCGGCGAGCTGGTGGCGGGCGATGACGTCGCGAAGCGGCGGCAGATCGGGCGAATCATCCTCAGCCATTGTCGGTCCGGCCGGGACGGGCACGGTTGCGGGCGATCCCGGCGGCGCTCTGCAGGGCGGCGATCAGGCTGGCTGCCGAGGCCGTGCCCCTGCCGGCGATATCGAAGGCGGTGCCGTGGTCGGGCGAGGTGCGGATGACGGGCAGGCCGAGGGTGATGTTGACACCATTGTCGAAATCGATGGTCTTGAGCGGGATCAGCGCCTGGTCGTGATACATGCAGAGCACCGCGTCGTAGCGTGCGCGGGCCGCCGGGTGGAACAGCGAATCGGCCGGCGCCGGATCGCCGATACGGACGCCGCGTTTGCGAAGGGCGGCGATCGCCGGGGCGATGATCTCGATTTCCTCGCGACCGAGCGCGCCGCCTTCGCCGGCATGGGGGTTGAGCCCGGCAATCGCGATGCGTGGCCGGGAAATCGCGAAATCCCGGACCAGCGCGTCGGCGAGGATCGTGCCGGTTTCGACGATCAGCCCGGCGCTGAGCGCCGCGGCCGCCTCGATGAGCGCCATGTGCACGGTCACCGGCACGACCCGGAGACCCGGGCAGGCCAGCATCATCACCGGGCGGGCGCCGCCGGTCAGTTCGGCGAGATACTCGGTATGGCCCGGATGCCGGAAGCCGGCCGCGTAAAGCGCCGCCTTGTTGATCGGGTTGGTGACGATTCCGGCAACCGCGCTGCGTTCGGCGAGCGCCACGGCGCGACGGATCGATTCGAGCACCAGTGCCGCGTCGGCCGGGTCAGGGCGGCCGGGGCGGGCGGCCACCGGTCGTTCGAGGGCCAGGACAGGGAGGGCGCCGTCGAAGAGGGCGGCGGCCTCGGCCGGATCGCCGATGGCGGCGATGGGGATGTCGAGGCCGAGCCCGGCCGCGAGACGGCCGAGCTGATCGGGATCGGCAAGCGCGACGAACGGCGGCAAGGCCCGCTCACGCCGCGCTTGCCACGCCTTGAGGGTGATTTCCGGCCCGATTCCGGCCGGTTCGCCCATCGTCAGGGCGAGCGGGCGCGCCCCGTCCTGCATGGCGGTCAGCGGAACTCGATGGTCGCGTTGCGCCGCAGGTCGCGCATGTAGCCGCGCGACAGCATGGCCATCCGGCGCTGGCGGAGCGATTTCGCGATATCGTCGCGGCTCGGCAGGTCGACCTCCTGGTCCTTGCGGTCGCAGACGACCAGGACATGCAGGCCGAGCGGCGTGCGAACCGGCTCGCTCGTCTCGCCGGGCTGGAGGTCGCGCACCGCGTCGCGCAGCGATTCCGGCAGCTCGCCGAGACGGACCGTGCCGAGATCGCCGGAACTGTCGGACTTGATCTCGGCGGCCAGCGGGGCGACATCGTCGCAGCTCGTGATCGACCCCCGGGCCTTCACGGCGGCGGTCCTGGCCGCCGTGACGTCGGCCTCGGCGGCGTCCTGGGCGAGCGTGACGACAAGCTGCTTGAGCGTGAACTGGGTCGCCATCGGGTCGGCCGCGAGGATCTTGCGGCGATCGTTCAGCCGGTAGATCTGGAAGCCGCCCGGGACCCGGATCGGGTCGGTGATCTGGCCGAGGCCGAGATCGGCGAGGGCGTTCGCGGCGTCGGGGTCGAGCTGGTCCGGCTGGGTCCAGCCGACGAGTCCGCCGTTGGCGGCCGTTGGGCCCTGGCTGAACTGCGCGGCGATGGCTTCGAAGCTTGCGCCCTGGCGGATGTCGGAAACCAGCCGCCGGGCATTCTCGGCGACCTGCATCTCGCCCACTGTCGGATCGATATCGAGGAAGATCTCGGCGATCAGGTATTCGGTCTTGCCGGCATTGGCCTTGAGTTTCTCCAGGACGCTGTCGATCTCCTCCTCGTCGACCGAGCTGTTGCGCGAGAACTGCCGCTGCACGAGCTTGCTCCAGGCGATTTCGGCGGTGATCTGGCGGATCATCGTTTCCGGCGGCACGCCGCGGCGGCGCAGGAATTCCTCGAAGCGACCCTCGGGTATCTGGTTGCGGGTCTCCAGCAGGCCGATCGCATAGTCGATGTCGGCGTCGGTGACCCGGACATTGACCCGCTTCGCCTCCTGCAGCTGGATCACCTCGTCGATGACCGCGCGCAACGCCTGGCCCTGGACCCGCTGGCGGTTCTCCTTGCTGTCGGTAATGCCCGACAGCACCATGATCGCCTTCATGCGCTGCGCCAGATCGTAGGCGGAGACGACCTCGTCATTGACGACGGCGGCGATGCGCTGGACCTCCTGGGCGGCGACGCGCCCGGGCAGCAGGCTGAGTGCCAGCAGCAACAGACAGGCGAGGCGGCCGAGACCGGCCCTGTTTAACGATATGCGGCTCATCGCCCTGACCTAGTTGATGTGGCTGCGCATTGAAAGGGGCATGATCGCGTTCCGTCAATGCATTCAGTTGAAGGGAAGCAGGCGGATCTGGAGTTTGAAGCTCTTCGCCGGCTCCAGATCGCGGTCGCGGGTAAAGGATTCCTCGTAGACGAGCGAGAGATCGAAGCACTCGTCAAGATACTGCAGGCCGAGCGAACGGTTGATCGATTGCTCGCCCTCGATATCGTAGCGATAGCGTCCGAAGAGCCGCCAGTAATCGGTGATCTTGGCGGTCGCCGTGACCTGGATCTCCTGCTCGTCGCTCTTCCCCAGGATCGTCGATTCCTGGCTGTCGAGCGCCACGTAATTCACCCCGACCCGGTAGCCCGGCGGGCCCGCCTGGAGATAGATCTCGTGCCGGTTGATCGACAGGTCGTCCTTGTCGAGGCGCACGCGGTCGGTGAAGGAGAGATAGTTGTTCGGCTGGATGCTGAACTGCGCGACATAGTCGGAGAAGCTGTCCTGCATGCCGCTGCCGCGCCCGAAGGTGCCCTCGTCGAGCCGGTAGACCTGGCCGAAGGTGAGATTGGTGTAGCCGCCGCTCTGGCCGTAGGCGCCGAGCTTGACGCCATAATTGACGCGCAGGCCGTCCTCGATCCGGTCGCGGCCGGCAAAGCGGTTGAGGCTGAAGAGGTTGGTGTCGTCGAGCTCGGCCGCCTGACTGTCCTCGTTCGGGACATCGTTGTTGCCGACCGAGTCCGGTGTCCAGACGACCTGCGC
This sequence comes from Oceanibacterium hippocampi, assembly GCF_900172325.1. Lineage (GTDB taxonomy): Bacteria > Pseudomonadota > Alphaproteobacteria > Sneathiellales > Sneathiellaceae > Oceanibacterium > Oceanibacterium hippocampi. Next base: position 2,180,854 of record NZ_FWFR01000001.1, read on the forward strand.
GATCGGCTCGACGACCTGGCGGACGGTGCCGGTCGAGCGGACGAAGGGATAGCGCCATTCGCCGGCCAGCAGCGGCACCATGCGGGCCTGGAACTCGGTGTCCGAGGGCGACCCGATGTCGGTCTGGTCGGAAAGGAAATAGGCGTCGCCGCGGAGCGCCGCGGTGAGCGTGTAGACGTCGCCGGCGGGCGCGATATGGGGCAACTGCCACATGACATCGCCGGAGACCCGGTTGCTGTCCGCCCCGCCGGTCCGCTGCAGCACCAGCATGTCGCCGTTCAGGTGGAAGCGGCCGCCGTACTTGCCGGGCTCGGTCGTGTAGCTGTAATCGACCAGCGGCAGCACATAGGGTGTCGTGCCGGCATCGTCGCGGACCTGCAGGCCCTGGAAGGCATAGGTGTCGACCGCGAGATATTCCCGGCCCTTCTGGTAGTTCACGAAGGCATTGCTGGTCAGCGTGTTCTCGTTCGAGATGTTGTAGCGGCGCAGGTAGGTGTCGTCGGTGGTGCGGAAGACATCGAAGCCGGAGCGCCAGCCGTTGCCGATCTGGTAGCGTCCGGAGCTCCGGACATGGCCGCGGAACTCCTTGTCGCCGGTCTTCACGCCATCGTTGTCGAACTCGTCCACGTAGGTTCCGGAGCCGTCGATCTCGAAGCGGCCCCGTTCGAAGGCCTGGCGGTATTCGAGGGCCAGCGCGACGCCGGCCTGAGTGGTGAACAGCGGCGTGATCGTCGCGTCCTTGTCGTCGGAGATGGCCCAGAAGTAGGGCGTGTCGATGGTGAAGCCGAGATTCTCGTCCGACGAGTAGGAGGGCGCGAGGAAGCCGCTCTTGCGCTTCACCGTCGGGTCGGGATGGGAGAAATAGGGCGTATAGAAGACCGGAACGCCGTAGAACTCCAGGAAGGCGTCCTTGTACTCGATCTCCTGTTCCCGCTTGTCGTGGATCACCGTGACGGCCCGAATCTGCCAGAGCGGCGGTCGGGCGCCTTCCTCGTTGCAGACCTTGCACGGGCTGTAGACGGCCTTCTTCATCACCGTTGTTTCATCGCCGAAGCGCCGGCCACCGGCAGCGGCGAAGCGGGAATCGTCCTTCAGCAGGACCTTCAGGTCGCGCACGAGGCCCTGCTTGAGCTGGTCGGTGAGTTCCACGTAGTCGGCGAACAGGACGTCGCCGGAGGGCTCCAGCAGGACCACGTCGCCAACCGCCGTCACCCGGTCGTTGGGCTCGTCATAGATCACCTTCCGGGCCCGCAGCACGCGCTCGCCCTGGCTGATCTCGACATTGCCGCGCGCCGTCGTGATCCGGTTGTCCTTGTCGTAGATCACCTCGTCGGCGGTCAGCAGCACCGGTTCGCCGCTGTTGGCCTGATCGAGCGACTGGGCATGGGCCCCGATGCCGCCGAGCAGGTGGATCAGGATCAGGACGATGGCGACGCGAATTACGGATCTCGGCACGGCTCAGCCATCTTCGAGTTGAAACACAAACCAGGTTCCCGCCATGAGGCCCACCAGACCGGGCGCCCAGGCGGCGAGATAGATCGGCACGTCTCCGGTGACACCGAAGGCCGAGGCAACGTCCGACATGAAGAAGAGCAGGAAGCCCGACAGCACGCCACCCAGCAGGAATAGCGCATTGCCCCCGCGCCGGACCAGTCGAAGTGTCGAGGCGGCGGCAAGAAAGACCATGGCGACGAACAGCAGTGGCGTCGCCAGCAGCGAATGCAGGTAGAGCCGCTGGCGGGTCGCGACGAAGCCGTTGTCCTGCAGGGTCTGGATGAAGGCCGGCAATTCCCAGAACGACAGCGTCTCCGGCGGCGCGAAGCTCTCCTGGATCTGCAGGAAGGTCAGTGTCGTCGGCAGCTTGAACCGCTTGTACACCTCGATCGGCTGGTTCGGCAGGGCGACATAGGCGTCGCGCATTTCCCAGTAGCCATCGCGCAGGACGGCGCGCTGGGCGTCGATGCGCATGGTGAAGCGATCGAGATCGACGAAGCGGAAGAAGATCACGTCGCGGAGGTCGACACCCTGCTGGCGGGCCCGGTCGGCATGGACGACGATCTGGCCGTCGCCGTCGGCCTGGCGCATCCAGAGCCCGTCGGAGGTGACCTTGAGCATGCTTGCCCGGCCGCGCAGATACTGCCCCTCGACCAGCTCGAATCGGCTCGCCATCGCCGCGGCGAGGGGATTGATGATGGTGACGACGACGATGCCGAAGACCAGCGAGACGGCGAGCGCTGGGGCCAGGAACTGCCAGGCCGAGATGCCGGCGGCGCGCGCCACCACCAGTTCGCTGGACCGGTTCAGGCGGTAGAAGGCGAGCATGGCGCCGAACAGCATCACGAAGGGCAGCAGTTCCAGCGTCTTGGTCGGCAGGTCGAGGAAGGTGAGTTGCAGAATGACGCCGAACGTCACGTCGACCTTGTCGGCGGTGCGGCGCAGGAATTCGAGGATCTGGATGATCGCCGTCAGGGCGACCAGGACGAACAGCACGATCGCGACGCTCTGCAGGAACTGCCGCCCGAGATAGAGCGCGAGCTTGCCGCGCAGCATCATCGGGCGAGGCCGGCGGCGAGGTCCGCCGACGCATGGCGGCGCAGGTAGTTCCGCCGCATCAGCCAGGCGGCGACGAGGGCGGGAATGGCGACGTTGGCGTAAATGAGCGGAATCGCCCGGGCGTCGCTCGCGGCCAGGTAGGTGAAGCCCATCGCGGCGAGCAGCACCCCGACCCCGCAGGCCCCGGTGACGATCAGCCGCCAGGCCCGGCGGCGGCGGTCGTATTCGCCGGACAGAACGCCGGTCATGGCGATCAGGGTGAGCGTCAGGGCGTAGAGCGGGAAGGCGAGCCGGTGATGACCCTCGGCGATCAGCCGGCCCTGCTTGCGCAGGTCGCGGTCGCCGTCGGGAGCGGCGAAAAGCTCGCCCAGGTAGCGCTCCTTGGCACCGAACCACAGGTCGTCGGATTCCTCCGAGCGATCGGAGATGTCGACCAGATTGCGGTCGAAGAACAGGAACTGCGGCGTCCGCCCGTCGCTGCCGAAGACCTGCCGGTTGCCCTTGACCAGCAGCAGGCGCGGCCCGTCTTTCGTGTCGACCAGGGCGCCGCGCTCGGCCATGAAGGTCACCGGCGACTCGGGGTCGGACTGGTCATGCACCAGCAGTCCGGCCAGTTCGCCGTTGGCCAGCCGCTCGCGGACATAGACCGTCAGGCCGTCGCCGACGCTGTTGAAACGTCCCTCCTGCAGGGCGACCGAGAGGAACGATCCCTGGAACTCGTGCTGCAAGTCCTTGACGCTGCGCAGGCCCCAGGGCGACAGCCAGAGGCCCAGCCCGTAGAGCACGAGGCAGAACAGCGCGGCGAGGGTGAGGGCCGGCCGGCCGAGACCGCCGGTGCTCCAGCCGCAGGCCCACATCACCAGCAGCTCGGATTCGGCGTAAAGCCGATGGAAGGCGTAGATCGTGCCGAAGAACAGCGCGAGGACCAGGGTCATGCCGAGGACCGAGGGCAGCAGCAGCATGGTGATCTTCAGGAAGCTTGTCGCCGGCATGCCGCGCACCACTTCATCGACGAAGCGCAGCGACTGGGTCAGCCAGGCGACACCGGTCAGCGCGAGCGCGATGAACGAGATCGGAGCCAGCATCTCCCGCATGATGTAGAGCGACAATCCACGCATGGCCGGAGTATAGGAAACCAGCGCAGGGGCGCCAGACGCTTCTTGGCCCGCATCGTCGATTTCGGGCTGCCGGAAACGCGCCGCTTTTCAAAGTGCCACGGGAGGCTAAGATACCCGCCGGGCTCGTCGGCGCCGGGAGGGGCTCCCTCCCCGGCCGAATATGACACGAGGACAAGATGAAGATTGCGTTTTCCGAGATTTCAATGCCGAAACGGGGCTCGCTGGCCGTCGGCGTCTACGCCGGCTCGAAGCTGAGCGCGAGCGCCGAGAGCGCCGATGAAGCCAGCGGCGGCCAGATCCGCCGCGCCATCGCCGCCAGCCGCTTCACCGGCGCCCGGCGCCAGTGGCTCGAGATCTTCGCGCCCAGTGGCCTCGATGTCCGCACGGTGTTCCTGTTCGGCCTCGGCGACGAGGGCAAGCTCGACGAACTGACCCTCGAGGCGGTCGGCGGCGAACTGGTCCGGCGCGCCAATGCCGCCGGCGAGACCGGTGTCACCGTGCTGCTCGACGATCTCGACAACCCGGACGTCAAGCCGGGCGAGGGCGCGGCCCGGATCGCCTATGGCGCGGTGCTCGGTGCCTACCGCTTCGATCGCTACCGGACGCGCGAGAGCGACGACAAGAAGCCGACGCTGACCCGGGTCACCGTGGCCTCGAAGAGTTCGGCCTCGGCCCGGCGCCGCTTCGGCGCCCTCGAGATGATCGCCGACGGCGTGAAGCTGACCCGTGACCTGGTCAGCGAGCCGGCCAACAAGCTCTATCCGGAAAGCTTCGCCGCCCAATGCGAGGAACTGCGCTCGCTCGGCGTCGATGTCGAGGTGCTGGACGAGGCGGCGATGCGCTCGCTCGGGATGCATGCGCTGCTCGGTGTCGGCCAGGGTTCGGCCCGCGAAAGCCGTCTCGTGGTCATGCAGTGGAAGGGCTCCCATCGCAAGAATGCCGCGCCGCTCGCCTTCGTCGGCAAGGGCGTCTGCTTCGATACCGGCGGCATCTCGCTGAAGCCCGCGCCGGGCATGGAAGAGATGAAATGGGACATGGGCGGCGCCGGCACGGTGACCGGCCTGATGAAGGCGCTGGCCGGGCGCAAGGCGAAGATCGACGCGGTCGGCGTCGTCGGCCTGGTCGAGAACATGCCCGACGGCAACGCGCAGCGGCCGGGCGACGTCGTGACCTCGATGTCGGGCCAGACCATCGAGATCCTGAATACCGACGCCGAGGGCCGGCTCGTGCTGGCGGATGCGCTCTGGTACACGCAGGACCGTTTCAAGCCGGAGCTGATGATCGACCTGGCGACGCTCACCGGGGCGATCATCATCACGCTCGGCGCCGAGAAGGCGGGCCTGTTCTCGAACGACGACACGCTTGCCGACCGTCTGCTGGCCGCCGGCAAGGCCGAGGACGAGGGGCTCTGGCGGCTGCCGGTCGGCGAGCCCTATGACAAGACGCTGGAATCGCCGATTGCCGACATGGGCAATATCTCGGCCAACGGACGCGGCGCCGGTTCGATCGTCGCGGCGGAATTCCTGCGCCGTTTCGTCAACGACGTGCCGTGGGCGCATCTCGACATCGCCGGGGTCGCCTGGTCGAAGAAGGACAAGCCGACCGTGCCGAAGGGCGGTACCGGCTTCGGCGTGCGCCTGCTCGACCGCTTCGTCCAAGACAATTACGAAGCCTGAGCGGCGCGCGGACGGCGATGGCCGAAGTCTCGTTCTACCATCTGGTCCGCGACCCGCTCGAGACGGCTTTGCCGAAACTGCTGGAGAAGGCTCGGGAGCGCGACTTCCGGATCCTTGTCCGGGCCGCTTCGGCCGAGCGTGTCGCCCATCTCGACGGGGTGCTCTGGACCTATAGCCGCGAGAGTTTCCTGGCGCATGGCCGGGCCGGGCAGGCACGGGCGGCGGAACAGCCGATCCTGCTTTGCGACAGCGGCGGAAACCCGAACGCGGCGAACCTGCTGGTCGTGGTCGACGGCGCCGAAACGGACGATGCGGGTGCGTTCGAGCGCTGTCTCTACCTATTCGACGGCAAGTCGGAAGAAGGGGTCGCGGAAGCGCGCGCGCGGTGGCGCGGCTTCCGCGAGGCCGGGATCGCCGTGACCTATTGGCAGCAGGGCGAACGCGGCTGGGAGAAGAAGACCTGAGGCCCTATTCGCAGGGCGGCAGGGCCAGCAGCCAGTCGACCAGGGCGGCCCGTTCGGACTCCTTCTTGACCCCGGCATAGGCCATGATCGTGCCGGGAACGGCGGCACGCGGATTGGCGAGGAACGCGTCGAGCGTCTCCTTGTTCCAGACGATGTGCGAATTCCGCATCGCCTTCGAATAGTTGTATCCCTCGACGCTGCCGGCGGCCCGGCCGTTCAGCCCGCAATGGCGCGGTCCGGTCCGGTTGCGCTCGACCGAATGGCAGGCGAAACAGCGCTGGTAGATTTTCTCGCCGTCGGGCTCGGCCCCGGCGGAGGCGCTGCCGGCGCCGGTGAGAAGCAGGGCAAGGACGGCGGCCGCGCCGGCCTGACGGAGACCCCCGCCCCGAAGACGGGACGGGGGCCTGCGCGCGATCACGCGGTCACGCATCGGATCGTCAGGAGACGAAGGCGCTCGGAACCGGGGCAAGCCCGAGAGCCTGCCGCAGCACGGCCCAATGCATGGCCTCGTCGCCGAGGATGCTGGCGGCGGCGGTGGCGAGATCGCGATTGTCGAACAGCGGGACGGCGCCGAGGTAGGCACTGACCGCGCCCTTCTCCAGGCCGGCGGCGAATTCCAGCACGTCGCGCTGGGACTTCAGCTTCTCGACCGGGAAGTCGTAGGACGACTTGGCCTTGGCCGGCTTGCCGCCGAGCTTCGAGATGGTGCTCGCGAGCACGTCGGCATGTTCCTTGTGATGACCCTGGAAGGTCACCGCGAGGTCGAGGACCGGCTTCTGCAGCAGGCCGCTCTCGGCGCCGAGCTGGTAGGCGGCGATCGCTTCCTGCTCGGCCGCGAGCGCACCGGCCAGGATGTTGACGTCGGCTTCCGCGTTGCCGCTGGTGCCGGCGGCGAGGCTCTCCTTGCCGGCCAGCATGGCGACCGCGGCGGCGGACAGGGTCAGGCCGCCGAGGCCGGTCAGGAAGCTGCGGCGACGGAGGGTCGGGATCTCGGCGGATGCCGGGACGATGATCTGGCTTTCGGACATGTTGGTCTCTCCTGGGGTTGCAGACAGGGTGGTAACGAACAGAGGGGATGCCCGGCGCGAGGGCGCAGGCGGTGGTTGCCGCCGGGCGATGCCCGACGGAATGGCGTTGCTGGTCGAAAGGTCTGGCGTGGCGCTAGCGGTCGTCCGCCAGGCCGAGACGGGCGAGGGTGGCCGCGACGACCCGGTCGCAGGTCCGTCCGCCGAACGGGAAGGCTTCCTTCAGCGACTGATGGATCTCTTCATCGATCGCGCTCTGAAGCAGCGCCTTGGCCCGGTGGTAGCGGGTCTTGACCGCTTCCGGACGGATCCCGAGCAGCTCGGCGACCTCTTGCACCGAATATTCCTCGAGCGCGCGGAGCGCGAAGACATCCCGCATGCCGGCCGGCAGGTTGCCGATGGCGCGTTCGAGGCAACGGCGGATCTGCGCCCGGGCGACCGCCGCCTCCGGACTGGCCTGTCCGGCACCGCAGGTCGAGTCGCCGCGCAGGATGTCCATCGGCCGCACGTTGCTGATCTCGTCCAGTTCGACGGTCGGCCGGGAACGGCGCCGACGGTCATGGGTCTCGTTGATGGCGATCCGGACCAGCCAGGACGACAGGCTGGCCTCGCCGCGGAAATCCATGATGTGCTGGTAGGCACGCACATAGGTCTCCTGGACGATGTCCTCGGCCTCGCTGTCGTCGGGTACCATCGCCCGGACGACGCGGAACAGCCGTGAATTGTTGTCGCGCATGACGCGCTCGAACGCGTCGACGTCGCCGCGGCCGATACGGTCTGCCTGGACCCGGTCCGAATCGACCGCCAGCGCGGCATTGCCTTGTATCTGGATCATCGCCGGCTCCTGATGTGAAGATGCCTTCTTCACCGTTAGACGGGGCGCGGCGTAAAAGGTTACATCTCTAGGGAAGATTTATCGCGTTGCCGGGCGAAATCCAGAGAGGCGCGGCTCAGCCTGCGCTCGTACCGCTGCCGGCGGCGGCCCAAAGCCGCTCGCGCTCCATGCGGACGAAGATTTCCGCCGTCGCCCCGTGGTCGCTGCCGTCATGCAGGCCGAGTTTCTTCGCCTTGGCGAAGAATCCCGGGGCCGGCATGTCGCCGCGCACCTTGCTGGTGACGAGCGCGGCGAGGAGTGGCCGACCGGCGGCGGCGTCCTCGGCCATCATGATCTCGAGCGCCGTCGCGACCCGGTGGATGGTGTGCGGCGGGGCGAGCGCCAGGGCCATGGCCGCCTCGCCATAGGTCACGGTGCGGCGGGTTGCCGCCAGCCCCTCGAGGTAATGGCGGAGCCGGGCTTCGAGCGCCTGATCGCCCATCAGTCGGCGTCCTCGGTCTCGCCTTCCTTCACCCCGGTCGCCGCCTCGACCGCTTCCATTGCCGTGAGCCAGCGTTCCTCGGCCGCCCCGTGGCGATCGCGGAGGGCCGCCAGTTTCACGTTCAGGCTGGCCACCTTGCTGTGATCGTCGCCGTAAAGCGAGGGATCGGCGAGCTTGGCCTCCAGCTTCTCGCGTTCGCGCACGAGGCGGGCCATTTCCGCCTCCGCCTCCTTGGCGGCCTTGCGGTGATGGGCGATGGCGGCCCGCTGCTGGGCGGCGAGCTGGCGCCGCTCGCGGCCGCTCAGGCCCTGGCTCTTGGTTCCGTTCCTGGGCGCGCTGCCGGCATCGCCGCCGCTCCGTCCGCGCCGGCTCAGGACCTCGGTCCGGTAATCGTCGAGGGTGCTGTCGTAGGGTTCGATGCGGCCGTTCTCGACCCGCCAGAGCTCGTCGGCGACGAGGCCGACCAGGTGCGGGTCATGGCTGATCAGCAGGACCGCGCCCTGGAATTCGTTGAGCGCACTGACCAGGGCTTCCCGGGAGTCCACGTCGAGATGGTTGGTCGGCTCGTCGAGGATCAGCAGGTGCGGCGCGTCGCGGGTTGCCAGGCAGAACAGCAGGCGCGCCTTCTCGCCGCCGGACAGGTTGCCGACCTTGGTGTCGGCCTTGCCCTGGGCGAAGCCGAAGCGACCGAGCGCGGCCCGCACCTTGGCTTCCGTCTGCAGCGGCATGAGCCGGCGCAGATGCTCGAAGGCGCTCTCGCCATGCACCAGTTCGTCGACCTGGTGCTGGGCGAAATAGCCGACCCGGAGCTTGGAGGATTTCTCGAAGGTGCCGGATTCCGCCTTGAGCCGGCCGACCAGGAACTTGGCGAAGGTCGACTTTCCGTTGCCGTTGGCGCCGAGCAGGGCGATCCGGTCCTCCATGTCGAGGCGCAGGTCGAGGCGCGAGAGCACCGGCTTGCCGGGGGTGTAGCCGATGCTGACATTCTCCAGCGTGATCAGGGGCGACGACAGGGCCTGCGGATCCGGGAAATGGAAGCTCGGCGTGCGAGACTCGATCACCGAGGCGACCGGCTGCATGCGCTCCAGCATCTTCAGCCGGCTCTGCGCCTGGCGCGCCTTGCTTGCCTTGGCCCGGAATCGCTCGACGAAGGATTCGATATGCCGGCGCTCGGCCTCCTGCCGGCTGCGCAGGGCCGCCTGGTGGATCAGATGTTCGCGCCGGGTCCGCTCGAAGGTATCGTAGTTGCCGCGATAGCGGACCAGACGACGATCCTCCAGGTGGATGATCTCGTCGACGACGTTGTTCAGCAGCGCCCGGTCGTGGCTGACGATCAGCAGCGTGTGCGGATAGGCTCGCAGGAAACTCTCCAGCCAGATCGTCGCCTCGAGATCGAGATAGTTCGACGGCTCGTCGAGGAGCAGCAGGTCCGGTTCGCCGAACAGCGCCGCGGCGAGCGCGACACGCATCCGCCAGCCGCCGGAATAGGCGTCGCACGGTTGTTTCTGCGCCTCGTCGTCGAAGCCCAGTCCGGCGAGGATGCGCGACGCCCGGGCCGGCGCGGTATGGGCCTGGATGTCGCCCAGCCGGATGTGGATCTCGGCGATCCGGTGCGGGTCGCTCGCATGCTCCGCCTCGGCGAGCAGGGCGCTGCGCTCGGTGTCGGCGTCGAGAACCGTGTCGATCAGCGATCGCTGTCCGCCCGGTGCCTCCTGCGCCAGGTGGCCGAGGCGCGCCCGTGGCCGCATCGCGATGCTGCCGGTTTCCGGCGCGATCTCGTTGCGGATCAGGCGCAACAGGGTCGACTTGCCGGCGCCGTTCGGCCCGATCAGGCCGACCTTGCGGTTGGCATGGACATGGACATCGGCGTTCTCGAGCAGGAGACGCTCGCCGATGCGGTAGCTGAGGTTCTGAATATGAAGCATGGTGCCCGCCTCATATCACGGCACCGGCCGGCAAAGAAGAACTTGCCGCACCGCACGCGTTCGCCGGTTGCTGGCCGGGCCGGCTTTGGCTATAAGGCGCGCGACTTCATGCTTCATGATTTTTCCAAACAAGGTGGACTGCCCAGATGGCTGTGGAACGCACGCTCTCGATCATCAAGCCCGACGCGACTCGTCGCAACCTGACCGGCAAGATCAACGCGCTGCTGGAAGGGGCGGGGCTGCGTATCGTCGCCCAGCGCCGGATCCAGATGACGCGGACCCAGGCCGAGACCTTCTACGCGGTGCACAAGGAACGCCCGTTCTTCGGCAGCCTGTGCGACTTCATGACCTCCGGTCCGGTCGTCGTCCAGGTTCTCGAGGGCGAGAACGCGGTGGCGAAGAACCGCGAAGTCATGGGTGCGACCAATCCGGCCGACGCCGCGCCGGGCACCATCCGCAAGGAATTCGCCGAGAGCATCGAGGCGAATTCGGCACACGGGTCCGATTCCGCCGAGAATGCCGCGGTCGAGATCGCCTATTTCTTCGCTGGCGCCGACATCGTCGGCTGAGACCCGGGTAACCGGACCGGCCCGACCGCCCGGATCGCCGCGCAGGACCGCTCGATCAGCGCCTGCGCGGCAACGCGGTCGAGTGGCAGCGGCAGCCGGGCCCTGAGCCAGGGGCCGATCAGCGTCAGGCGGCTGCCCTGGCCGTTCTGCCGCACGAAGCGGCGGGCCCGCCCGGTCGCGCGCCGCGCCGCTAGGCGGCACAGGGCCGGGGCAAGATCCGCCCGGTCGGCCAGATAGCCGCCGAGGGCGGCATTCAGATCATGGGTTTCCTGGGCCGCCCGGTTCGACATCCGGTCGCCGCCGCCGTCGCCCGCCAGCGGGCAATCGGCGACCAGGTCGTCGATCTGCGCGAAGGGACCAAGCCCCGCGAGCCTCAGGAACAGCGAATAATCCTGCACGAAGACGCGCTCGTCGCAGCCGCCGGCGGCGAAGAGCAGCTCGCGCCGCGCCAGCATGTCGCTCGGCGTCCAGTCGACCGCGCGGATGACCCGTGGCAGCGGATCGGGCCAGATCTCCGGGGCGGTTTCCGGCGGGTTGGCGCTTTGCCCCGAACTCGGTGTCGCGGAGGCGTCCGGGTCGTAGCGGCCATGGCGGCCGAAGGCGACGCCGGCGCCGCCCCGCCGGATCGCGTCGAGCAGCTTCAGGGTGGCATCGGGCCTCAGGACGTCGTCGCCGTCGACCAGCTTGACATAGTCGCCGGTCGCCCGGGCGAGCCCCGCATTGGTCGCGAAGGCCGGCCCGGCATTGGCCTGCTCGATGAGGATGAGGTTCGGCCAGTCCCGCGTCGCTTCGCGGACCAGGGCCGCCGAGCCGTCGGTCGAGCCGTCGTCGACGATCACGTACTCGCGGGCGAATTCGCCCTCTTGGTCGGCGAGGGCGGCGAGGACGCGCGGCAGGTAGCGCGCCTTGTTGTAGACGGTGACGACGAAGCTGACAGTCGGGCCGCCGGCCGTCATGGGTCTTGCCGCTGTCCGCTGCCGGTCATGGCTCCGGCGAGAGCAGGCGGTTGTCGCCGCAGCCGCTGTCGCGGATCCGCACGCGTTCGCCGTAGATGCTGACCCGGCCCTCGGCGATCCAGCGGAGCGCGGCCGGGTAGATCCGGTGTTCCTCGGCAAGGATGCGGGCGGCCAGGCTGTCCGGCGTGTCGTTGTCGGCGACCGGCACGGCGGCCTGGGCGATGATCGGGCCGGAATCCATTTCCGGGCGCACGTAATGGACCGTGCAGCCGCTGATCCGGACGCCGGCATCGAGGGCCCGTTCATGCACATGCAAGCCCTTGAAGGCGGGCAGCAGCGAGGGATGGATGTTGACCAGCCGGTCGCGCCAGGAGTTGACGAAATCGTTGCCGAGGATGCGCATGAAGCCGGCGAGGCAGACCAGTTCGACGCCGGCGGCGCGGAGCGCGCCGTCCATCGCCGCTTCGAAGGCCGCCCTGTCCGCATGGTCGCGGTGGTCGATGACGGCCGTCGCGATGCCGGCGGCAGCGGCCGTGGCGAGGCCGCCCGCGTCGGCGCGGTTGGCGACCACCAGCACGATCTTCGCCGGATGGTCGGGCAGGGCGGTGGCGCGGATCAGCGCCTCCATGTTGCTGCCGCGGCCGGAGATCAGGATCCCGACCTTCACGAGCCCCGGGTCCGTTCGTTCATCGGTCCCATGCCGTCCTGTTTCCGTCATAGCGGACGCGTTCGGCTCCGCCGTCGGCGGCTTCGAGCCGGCCGATGGCGACCGTCGGCACAGCGGCATCGCGGAAACAGGCGGTCAGGGCCTCGGCACGCTCGGCCGCGACGACCGCGATCATGCCGATTCCGCAATTGAAGGTGCGCAGCATTTCCGCCGTCTCGATGCCGCCCTGCTTGGCCAGCCAGCCGAAGACCGGCGGCGCGCGCCAGCTTTCCAGGTCGATCCGGGCATTCACGCCGTCGGGCAGGACACGTGGCAGGTTTTCCGTCAGCCCGCCACCGGTGATATGCGCGAGCGCCCGGACGCCGCCTTCGGCGATCGCCGCCAGGGCCGGGCGGACATAGATGCGGGTCGGCTCCAGCAGCGCCTCGCCAAGGCTGCGCGGATCCTCGAAGGGGGCGGGACCGGCGAGATCGAAGCTGCCATTGTCGAGAATCCGGCGGACCAGCGAGAAGCCGTTCGAATGGACGCCAGATGCAGCGAGGCCGAGCAGCACGTCGCCGGCCGCCGCCTCGGCCCCGGTGAGCAGCGCCTGGCGCTCGACCGCGCCGACAGCGAAGCCGGCGAGATCGTAGTCGCCGCCGCCGTACATGCCGGGCATTTCCGCCGTCTCGCCGCCGATCAGGGCGCAACCGGCGATCCGGCAGCCCTCGGCGATGCCCTCGACGACGCGCCGGGCGACATCGATCTCGAGCCGGCCGCTGGCGTAATAGTCGAGGAAGAAGAGCGGCTCCGCGCCCTGCACGACGAGGTCGTTGACGCACATCGCGACGAGATCGATTCCGACCCCGGCATGGCGACCCGCCTGGCCGGCGAGCTTCAGCTTCGTGCCGACCCCGTCGGTCGCGGCGACCAGCAGCGGGTCCCGGAAGCCGGCCGCCTTGAGGTCGAAGAGGGCGCCGAAACCGCCAAGCGCCGCGTCGGCGCCCGGACGGCGCGTCGAGGCGGCCGCGGGAACGATGGCGCGGACGAGCGCGTCGCCGGCCTCGATATCGACGCCGGCGTCCTTGTAAGTGACGCCTTTGTTGCTGCTTTCCCTGCTCATGGGATAGGCTTGCCCACCGATTTTCGCGAACTGGTAAGAGCCCCGGTCGGGGCGCGCCGAACATACTTCTTTTCGGACGGTTTTCAATGTTGCTGACCATTCGTCGCATAGCCCGCGATCACGCCATGGTGGCGGTCGTGAGCCTGCTGGCCTGCCTGGCGGCGGGCGATGCCCTGGCGCGCGACATCTTCAGCGTCGAGGGGATCGCCGTCGACCGCTCGGCGGCGAGCGCCGCGGAGGCGCGGGTGCAGGCGCTGCGCGACGGCCAGCGCGAGGCCCTGGGGCTGCTGCTCCGCCGGCTGACGCTCAAGGCCGATCACGGGCGGCTGCCATCGCTTTCCGACACCGATCTCACCACCGTGGTGAAGAGCATCGGGATCGACAACGAGAAGACCTCGCCGACCCGCTATCTCGCGAGCCTCTCGGTGAGCTTCAAGCCGAACGAGATCCGCTCGCTGCTGCGGAACGCGGGCATCCCGTTCAGCGAGACCCTGAGCAAGCCGATGCTGGTCCTGCCGGTCTACCGGACCGCCGGCGGCCCGGTACTATGGGATTCCGGCAGCGAATGGTTCAACGCCTGGGCGGCGATCGAGCGCCCGGACTCGGTCATCCCGGTGATCCTGCCGCTCGGCGACATCGACGACATCGCGACCATCTCCGCCGATGCGGCGCTGGCCGGGAACCAGGAGGCGATCGATCGCATGGTGGCCCGCTACAACGTCGCCGAGCTGCTGGTCGCCGAGGCGGCGATCGTCGACACCACGGTCGACGGGAACGGCACGGTGAACGGCGGTCAGCTCGCCCTGGCGCTCTATCGGTACGGCGCCGGCGGTCCGCAGAGCCGGGTGGAAAATTTCGCGCTTTCCGGCACGACCGCCGAGATCCTGGCGCAGGGCGCGCGGCTGAGCGTCGAATCGCTCGAGGATGCGTGGAAGGCCGACAACCTGCTTCGCTTCGGCGAGGAGGGAGTGCTGAGCGCGCTGGTGCCGCTCACCGACCTGTCCGGCTGGCTCACCGTGCGCGACCGGCTGGAGCGCGCGGCGGCGGTTCGCCGCATCGATCTCGCGGCGCTCACCGTGACCGACGCCCAGGTCGTGCTGCATTATCTCGGGTCGCCCGAACAGCTTGCCGTGGCGCTCGCCCAGCTCGACCTCTCTCTGGCCGAGGAAGGCGGCTACTGGACGCTCCGCGTGGCCTCGTCTACCCGCTAGCATCCGACTCGCCGCCACCCGCGAAGGACGCCGGTCTTGAACCTGCCGAACTGCATCACGCTCGCCCGACTGTTCTCGGTGCCGCTGATCGTCTGGCTCATGCTGGCCGACCGGACCCTGGCGGCGCTTGCCGTGTTCCTTCTGGCGGGACTCTCCGACGCGGTCGACGGAATCATCGCCAAGCGCTTCAACCTGGTCACCGATCTCGGGCGCTTCCTCGACCCGGTCGCCGACAAGCTGCTGCTCACCAGCGTCTATGTCACGCTCGGGCTCAAGGGCGGGCTGCCGACCTGGCTGGTCATCCTGGTGGTCAGCCGCGATCTGCTGATCGTCGGCGGCGCGCTGTTCTCGATCTTTCTCGGCATGTCGATGCGGGTGCTGCCGTCCTTCATCTCGAAACTCAACACGCTTCTGCAGATACTGCTGGCCGCGCTGGCGCTGGCGCATATGGAATATGCCGATCTTTACGCCACCGCCTTTGATATCCTTGTCGGACTCGTCGCCGCGACGACGGTGCTGTCGGGGGCCGGCTATCTTCGATACTGGATCAGCCTGCAGGAACGCTGAGGGAAGGCGATGACGCTTCGACAACATGCCCGGTTCTGGCTGATCGCGATTCTCGTCGCCGGCCTGTTCCTCTATTTTCTCGCCGACATCCTGCTGCCCTTCGTGCTCGGCATGGCGGTCTCGTATTTCCTCGACCCGGTCGCCGACCGGCTGGAGGCGGCGGGGCTCTCGCGCACCCTGGCAACCACAGTGATCACGCTGCTGTTCGTGATCGTCACGCTCGCCGGCTTCGTCGTCGTGGTCCCGCTGATCATCGAACAGACCGCTGGCCTCGCGGAGCGGCTGCCGGAATATGTCCGGAAGCTGCTGGAGGCGAGCATGCCGCTGATCGAGCGGGTGGTCGACATGTTCTTCCATGGCGACGCGGAGAGCCTGAAACAGGCGATCGGAGCCCAGGCGAGCAGCCTCGTGCAGTCGGTCGGGGCGATTGCGGCGAAGCTGGTCGGGGGCGGGCTCGCGGTCGTCAACCTGGTCTCGCTGCTGATCGTGACGCCGGTCGTGACCTTCTACCTGCTGCGCGACTGGGACGAGATCGTCGCCCGCATCGACGGCTGGCTGCCGCGCCGGCAGGCCGGGACGATCCGCCGCCTGGCGCGCGAGACCGACCGGGTGCTGGCCGGCTTCGTGCGCGGCCAGGCCACGGTCTGCATCATCCTGGCACTCTATTACGGCATGGCGCTGCTCGCCGTCGGGCTCGATTTCGGGCTCGTGATCGGCCTTGTCACGGGACTGATCTCCTTCATCCCCTTCGTCGGAGCGATCGTCGGCTTCGTCGCCTCGGTGGGCGTGGCGCTGCTGCAGTTCTGGCCGGATTATCCGATGATCGCCATCGTCGGCGTGATCTTCGTGGTCGGCCAGGTGCTGGAAGGCAACGTGCTGACCCCGCGGCTGGTCGGCGGCAGCGTCGGTCTGCACCCGGTCTGGGTGATGTTCGGGCTGTTCGCCGGGGGATCGCTGTTCGGCTTCGTCGGCATGCTGATCGCGGTGCCGACAACGGCGGTCGCCGGCGTGCTCGCCCGGTTCAGCCTCGGGCAGTATCTCGCCAGTCCGTTCTATCACGGCACCGCCGAGGATGCCGATGGCGCCGCGCTGGCCACCCCGCCGCCGCCGCCCGAGCATACCCCGCCGCCGCCCGCCAAGGATGCGCCATGACGAACCGGCAGCTCGCCCTTGCCCTGCCGCACCGGCCGGCCTTCGGATTCGAGGATTTCCTCGTCGCGCGCTGCAACGAGGCCGCCGTCGGCTGGCTTGACCGCTGGCCGGACTGGCCGATGCGGGCGCTGCTGCTGGTCGGGCCGGCGGGGTCGGGGAAAAGCCATCTGGTGCGGGTCTGGGCCGAGCGGAGCGGGGCGCCGATCGTCGCCGCGGAACGCTATTCCGCGGCCGTCGATGCCCGCTGCCTTGTCATCGAGGACGCCGATCGCGGGCTCGACGAGGAGGCGCTGTTCCATGCCTTCAACCGGTTGGCCGAACAGGACGGCTCCCTGCTGCTGACCGCGCGGGCGCCGCTGGCGGCGTGGCCGGTGATCCTGCCGGACCTGCGCTCGCGCCTGCAGGCGGCCGGGTCGGTCCGTCTCGACGGGCCGGACGACGAATTGCTGGCCGCGCTGCTGGTCAAGCAGTTCGCGGACCGGCAGATCGATGTCCACGTCGACTTGATCAGCTATCTGGTCGCCCGGATGGAGCGCACTTTTTCGGCTGTCGGCCATATTGTAGGATCGCTCGACGCCGCCGCGCTGGTCGAGAAGCGCCCGGTGACGGTGCCGTTCGCGCGTCGCGTGCTCGGTTGGGAGAATGAGGGGAAACGATCCGGCCGACGTCTGACCGACGCCTGATCATGTGATTATCTGGGGGAGAGAGTAGCGTGGACATGGGTATTTCAGGGCGCAGCGCGCTCGTTTGTGCGGCCAGCAGGGGGCTTGGCAAGGCCTGCGCGATGGCGCTCGCCGCCGAAGGCGTGGCGGTCACCATCACCGCCCGCAATGCCGATGTCCTGAACGAGGCCGCGGACGAGATCCGCCGCGCCACCGGCGTCTCGGTCACCGCGGTCGCCGGCGACATCACCACGCCGGAAGGGCGTCGCGCGGCGCTTGCCGCCGCCGGATCCCCCGATATCCTTGTCAACAACGCCGGCGGCCCGCCGCCCGGCAATTTCCGCGACTGGACGCTCGACGACTGGAACAAGGCGCTCAACGCCAACATGCTGACGGCGATCGAACTGATCCGGGCCACAGTCGATCCGATGATCGCCCGCCGTTTCGGGCGCATCGTCAACATCACGTCCAGCGCGGTGAAGGCGCCGATCGACATTCTCGGCCTGTCCAACGGCGCGCGCTCCGGGCTAACCGGGTTCGTCGCCGGCGTCGCGCGGACCACGGTCGCCCACAACGTGACCATCAACGGCCTGCTGCCGGGATTGTTCGACACCGACCGGCTGAAGGGCAATTTCGCCGCCCGCGCGCGCTCGACCGGACAGACCGAGGAGGCGGTCAGGGAACAGGCCGCCAAAGCCAACCCGGCCGGGCGCTTTGGCCGGCCGGCGGAATTCGGCGCCGCCTGCGCGTACCTGTGCAGCGCGCACGCGGGCTATATCACCGGGCAGAACATGCTGATCGACGGCGGCAGCTATCCGGGTACGTTCTGAGCGCCCGACGCGGCGCGAACAGGAAAGGGAGACGCTAGATGACAGGTCGTCACGGTTTTCGCGCTATCCTTGCATTCTCGACCGGCCTTGCCGCGCTCGCTGCGCTCTCCACCGTGGCCGCGGCGGCGGACGTCGCCGGCGTCTGGGCGACCGAGGAAGAGAAAAGTCACGTCGAGATCGAGCCTTGCGGCGACAAGATGTGCGGCGGGATCATCTGGCTGAAGGAGCCCAATGACGCCGCCGGCAATCCGAAGGTCGACAAGCGGAACGAGGACGAATCGATGCACAGCCGGCCGATCATCGGCCTGCGCCTGCTGGAAGGCTTCGCATCCGCCGGTGACGGGGCCTGGGAAGGCGGCAAGATCTACAATCCCGAGGACGGCAAGACCTATTCCTCGGAGCTGAAGCTGGTCGACGAGGACACCCTGGAAGTGAAGGGCTGCGTCTTCGTGTTCTGCAAGACACAGACCTGGACCCGGGTCGAATAGGACGTTACCGCCGGGGCCGGCCCGAACGGGGGGCGGTCTTGAAGGCGCGCGCCGCTTGACCCGCCGAATCGCGGGCGGTATCGTGCGCGCCATGACCAGCCGCACCCCTGTCGCCCTGCGCGCGCTTCGACTTACTGGCCCGGCGTCCTGAACGACGTCGGGAAACGGTATTCGCGCGTCCATTGGCGACAGGATTTCTCGGTATGAACCGGTCACGAAACTTCCCACGGTATTATTCTCTCCCGGGTCCCGGCGGCCCGTCGCTCGTGCCGGCCCGTCCGTGCGCGCCGGAGTCCGTGTCGCTTCGACTTATTCGGGGTCGGCCCGCGTGAGCAGCGCAGGACGACCCGTTACGACGAGGCTTGACGCAACCGCATTCGAATGATGGCCCAGGCGCCCGGCGCCGAGCGGCCCGAAAGACACGGAGACCCGAGATGACCTTCACCCCCGGCAACAAGTACAAGCCGTTCGAACAGATCCGCCTGGCCGACCGACAATGGCCCGGCAAGACCATCGACAAGGCGCCGATCTGGTGCAGCGTCGACCTGCGCGACGGCAACCAGGCGCTGGTCGAACCGATGGGCGACGGCCGCAAGCGGCGGATGTTCGAGACCCTGGTGGATATCGGCTTCAAGGAGATCGAGGTCGGCTTCCCGAGCGCCTCGCAGACCGATTTCGATTTCGTCCGTGCGCTGATCGACGAGAAGCTCATTCCGGACGACGTCACGATCCAGGTTCTGACCCAGGCCCGCGAGCCGCTGATCCGCCGCACCTTCGAGGCGATCAGGGGCGCCCGCCGGGCGATCGTCCATATCTACAACTCGACCTCCACCCTGCAGCGCCGGGTCGTGTTCGGCCTCGACCAGGCGGGCATCACCCAGATCGCCGTCGACGGCGCCAAGCTGTGTCGCGAACTGGCCGACGCCCAGAACGAGACCGAGGTCATGTTCGAATATTCGCCGGAAAGCTTCACCGGCACCGAGCTCGAATATGCCCGCGACATCTGCGGCGCGGTCACAGACATTTTCGAGCCGACGCCGGACTGGCCGTTGATCATCAACCTGCCGGCGACCGTCGAGATGGCGACGGCCAACATCTATGCCGATCAGATCGAGTGGATGCATCGCAACCTGAAGAAGCGGGATTCGATCATCCTCTCGCTGCATCCCCATAACGACCGCGGGACCGGCGTCGCCGCCGCCGAGCTCGGCGTGATGGCCGGCGCCGACCGGATCGAGGGAACCCTGTTCGGCAACGGCGAGCGCACCGGCAATGTCGACGTCGTGACGCTGGCGCTCAACATGTATACCCAGGGCGTCGCGCCGAACCTGAATTTCGCCGAGATCGACCGCATCAAGAACACGGTCGAGCATTGCAACCGCCTGCCGGTGCATCCGCGCCATCCCTATGCCGGCGAACTCGTCTACACGGCCTTCTCGGGCTCGCACCAGGACGCGATCAAGAAGGGCTTCGCGGCGCTCAAGCAATCCAACAGCGAACTCTGGGAAGTGCCCTATCTGCCGATCGATCCGGCCGACGTGGGCCGCAACTACGAGGCCGTGATCCGCATCAACAGCCAGTCCGGCAAGGGCGGCGTCGCCTATGTCATGGAAGAGGATTACGGGTTTCAGCTGCCCCGGCGATTGCAGGTCGAGTTCAGCAACCTCATCCAGAAGATCACCGACGAGACCGAGGCCGAGGTCAGCCCGGACGAGATCTGGACCCGCTTCGAGAGCGAGTATCTCGACGGCAACGGGCGCTACCAGCTGGTCGAGTACCGGACCGTGCCGGAAAGCCATGCCGCCGAGCGCCGCAAGATCACCGCGGTGATCCGCGAGGACGGCAAGGAGCGGACGATCCATGGCGCTGGCAACGGTCCGATCGACGCCTTCCTCGACGCGCTGTCCGCCGAATGCGGCGCGCAGCTCTCGGTCCGCGACTATTCCGAGCACGCGATCGGCTCCGGCGCCGATGCGATGGCGGTCGCCTATGTCGAGGCGGCGCTCCCCGACGGCAGCTCGCTCTACGGCGTCGGGCGCCACCAGAATATCGTCTCGGCGTCGCTGAAGGCGTTGTTGAGTGCTGTCAACCGTTCGCAACAGTAATAGTCTAGGGTCCGACCATCCCGGACTGTGAGTCCGGACATCGACTGGAAACGGGGCGAGTGGCACGATGGCGAGGACGAAATCGGGTGGACGGGGTGCGGTCAGGGCGGCGGCTGAAGGCGTCGCCGCGGCGGCGAAGCCGGACGTTGTCGCGCCGCTGGAACTGACCGACCCCGATCGCTTCATCAACCGGGAGATCTCCTGGCTCGCCTTCAACTGGCGGGTCATGGAAGAGGCCCGCAACGTGCGTCACCCGCTTCTCGAGCGGCTCCGCTTCCTGTCGATCTCGGCCAATAACCTGGACGAGTTCTTCACCGTCCGCGTGGCCGGCCTTGCCGGGCAGGTCAATGCCGGCATCACCCAGACCAGCATCGACGGGCTGACCCCGGCGCAACAGCTCGAACGGGTCGACCAGAAGGCCAACGAGCTGATCGTTGCCCAGCAGGAGGCCTGGAAGGAGATCAAGGCGGCGCTCCGCGAGGCAGGTGTCACGGTCACCGATCCGGCCGGCCTGACGGACGCCGAGCGGGAATGGCTGGACGGCTATTTCTTCGACCATATCTTCCCGGTGCTGACGCCGATGGCGGTCGACCCGGCGCACCCGTTCCCGTTCATCCCGAACTTCGGCTTCGGGCTGCTGCTGCTGCTGGAACGCGCCAAGGATGCTTTCCGGATGAACGCCCTGATCCTGCTGCCGAACCAGTTCGGGCGCTTTGTCCGGCTGCCCGGCGACGAAACCCGCTTCATCAGCCTCGAGCATATCGTCGAGATCTACCTCGGCCAGATGTTCCCCGGCTACAACGTTGTCGGGAAAGGCTATTTCCGGGTTCTGCGCGACAGTGACGTGGAAATCGAGGAAGAGGCCGTCGATCTCGTCCGGGTGTTCGAGAACGCGCTGATGCGCCGCCGCCGGGGCACCGTGGTCCGCCTCAAGGTCGATTCCGACATGCCGCCGGCCTTGCGCCGGTTCGTCGCCGACAAGCTCGAGGTTGAGCATCGCTCGGTCTACGTGATCGACGGCCTGGTCGGCATGGTCGACATCAAGCGGCTGATCGTCGACGACCGTCCCGACCTGGTCTTCAAGCCCTATGTCGCGCGCTTCCCCGAGCGCGTCCGCGACACCGGCGGCGACTGTTTCGAGGCGATCCGCCAGAAGGATTTCGTCGTCCACCATCCCTACGAGAGCTTCGACGTCGTCGTCCAGTTCGTCCGCCAGGCGGCGGAGGATCCGAACGTCGTCGCGATCAAGCAGACGCTCTACCGGACCTCGGACGATTCGCCGATCGTCAAGGCGCTCATCAAGGCGGCCGAGCGCGGTGTCTCGGTGACCGCGATGGTCGAGCTCAAGGCCCGTTTCGACGAGGCTGCGAACATCAAGTGGGCGCGCGATCTCGAACGGGCAGGGGCCCAGGTGGTCTACGGCTTCATCGACATGAAGACCCACGCCAAGGTGTCGCTGGTGGTGCGCCGGGAGGGCGGCGGGCTGCATTCCTACGCCCATTTCGGCACCGGCAACTACCACCCGGTGACCGCAAAGGTCTATACGGACCTGTCGTTCTTCACCGACGATCCGGACCTGACCAAGGACGCGGCCTACCTGTTCAATTTCATGACCGGCTATGCCCAGCCGGACCGGCTGACGCGGATCGCCGCCTCGCCGCATACCCTGCGCAAGCGCCTGATCGAGCTGATCGAGGCGGAGATCGCCCATGCCCGGGCCGGCCGCCCGGCGACGATCTGGGCCAAGCTCAACTCGCTGGTCGACGGCCGCATCATCGACGCGCTTTACCGGGCGAGCCAGGCCGGCGTCGAGATCCGGCTCGTGGTGCGCGGCATCTGCTGCCTGCGGCCGGGCGTGCCGGGCCTGTCCGAGACGATTCGGGTGAAGAGCATCGTCGGACGTTTCCTTGAGCATTCCCGTATCGTATGTTTCGGCGACGGACACGAGATGCCGTCGCGCGAAGCCAAGGTCTACATCAGCTCGGCCGACTGGATGACACGCAATTTCGACTGGCGGGTCGAGACCCTGGTCCCGGTTTCGACGCCGTCGATTCACCAGCAGGTGGTCGACCAGATCATGGTCGCCTGTCTCAAGGATAACCTGCAATCGTGGGAACTCTGCCCCGACGGACAGTATGAGCGGACCGTTCCGCAAGATGAGGAGCCGTTCTCGGCGCACGACTATTTCATGACCAATCCATCGCTTTCGGGGCGCGGCAAGGCGCTCGAGCTCTCGAAACCCGTTCCGACACTCGAATTGCTGGACAATTGAGCGCACGCCTGACTTCGAAACGGGATAGTGGTGGTCTCGCCCCGGGCGGTCAGGTCTCGGCGGTCATCGATATCGGCTCCAACTCGGTCCGGCTCGTCGTCTTCGACGGGCCGCCCCGGGCGCCGCTGCCCAAGTTCAACGAGAAGGCGACCTGCGGTCTCGGCCAGGGCATTGCCGAGACCGGCGCCCTCAAGGCGGAATCGATCGAGGCCGCGATCACCACGCTGAAACGGTTTTCCAAGCTGCTCGCCCTGATGGGCGTCGAGCGGGTCCGCGTCGTCGCCACGGCGGCCGTTCGCGAGGCCAGCAACGGCGACGAGTTCGTCCGCCGGGTACGCCGGGAATGCCATTTCGACGTGCAGGTGCTGAGCGGCCGGGAGGAGGCGCGCTATGCCGCCTACGGCGTCATGGCCGGCACGCCGCACGCCGATGGTATCGTCGGCGATCTCGGTGGCGGCAGCCTCGAACTGGTGAATGTCTCCCGTGCCCGGCTTGGGCGCTCGGCGACCCTGCCGCTCGGCGCGCTCCGCCTCTATTCGAGCGGCCTCAAGGGGGCGGCGCTGGAGGACGAGATCGACCGGCGGTTCGCGACCCTGCCGTGGCTGGCCGGGGGCAAGGGCCGGCCGATCTACGTGGTCGGCGGCGCCTGGCGGGCGATTGCCCGCATTCACATGGCGCAGGAGGATTATCCGCTGCGCGTCATCCACAATTACCGCCTGCCGCAGGCCGAGGCGATCGAGGTCTGCCGCCTGCTGGCCCGGCAGAGCACCGAGTCGCTGGCCGGGCTGTCGGCGATCCCCTCGAAGCGCCTGATGACGTTGCAGGTCGCGGCCACCCTGATGGGCCGGCTGCTCGCCGTGACCGGCGCCTCTGGCGTCGATTTCATGTCCTACGGCCTGCGCGAGGGGCTGCTCTACGGCGAACTGAATCCTGCCGAGCGCCGCCGCGACCCGCTGATCGATGCCTGTCGCGACATGGCGGCGCGGGAAGGCCGCTTCCGCGAACATGGCAACGAGCTCCGGCGCTGGCTGATGCCGCTCTTTCCCGATGCCGACAAGTCGCTGCAACGGCTCATCCTCGCCGCCGCCCTGCTCGGCGACATCGCCTGGCGGGTCAATTCCGACTATCGCGCCGGCCAGGCCTTCCGCCGCATCATCCGGGCCCCGTTCGGCGGCATCGACCATCGCGGCCGGGCGATCATCGCGCTCGCCGTCTATGCCCGCTACCGCAACAGCCTGGACGGCGACTCGGCCGCCTCCGGCCGGGCGCTCCTGTCCTCCGAAGACCGCCGCACGGCGCTGGTCATCGGCCTCGGCCTCGGCCTCGCGCACAAGATCTCCGGCGGCACCCTCGGCGTTCTCGACAAGGTTTCGCTGTCGCTCGACAAGAACGCCGTGGCGCTCGAGGTGATGCCCGATTTCCAGCCGCTGCTCGGCGATCATGTCGAGCGTCGCCTGGCCCAGCTTGCCCAGGCGCTCGACCGCGAGGCCCAGCTCCGCCTGCCGGCCTGAGACCGCCAGGCGGACCGGGGAACGGTTTCAGTCTCCGGAGAGCCGCACCAGCTTGACCTGGCGGCGGCCGGCGGCAAGGGCGACGCGACCGGCCTTCAGCGCCAGCGCATCATTGCCGAAGATCTCCCGCCGCCAGCCGCGCATCGCCGCGACGTCCGGCTCGTCCTCCGCGGCAATCCGCTCTAGATCGGCGGTGTTGGCGATCAGTTTCTGCGCGACATCGGCCTCTTCGCTGCGATATTTGAGAAGAACCTTCAAGAGCTCCATGAGCGGCCCGATGCCTTTCGCCGGCGGCAGCTTGGGCGCGGAGGAGGGGCATTCGGATTCCGGCCGCTCCTTGCCGCGGGCGATCGCGGCGAGCATCTCCTGGCCGCTGCGCCCTTCGGCAAGCCCGCGGGAGACGCCCCGGGCGGCGCTGAGTTCCTTCTGGTCCGACGGCGGATGCGCCGCGATCTCGAGCAGCGACTCGTCGCGCAGGATGCGGTTCCGCGGAATGTCCTTGGCCTGGGCCTGGAGTTCGCGCCAGGCGGCGAGTTCCTGCAGGATGGCAAGGAAGCGCGGCTTGTTGTTGCGGGTCTTGAGCCGCTGCCAGGCGCGATCCGGCTCCATCGCGTAGGTCTTCGGATCGCAGAGCACCGCCATTTCCTCGGCCAGCCAGGGCGTGCGGCCGCTCTCGTCGAGCCGGCGCTTGAGCTTCTCGTAGATCACCCGGAGATGGGTGACGTCGGACAGCGCATATTCCAGCTGCCGCTTGGCGAGCGGGCGGCGCGCCCAGTCGGTGAAGCGCGAGCTCTTGTCGACCTCGGCGCGGGCCAGCTTGCGGACCAGCGTATCGTAGGCGGCCGAATCGCCGAAGCCGCAGACCATCGCGGCGATCTGGGTGTCGAAGATCGGTTTCGGCACCCGGCCGGACAGGTGGTAGAAGATTTCCACGTCCTGGCGGGCGGCATGGAAGACCTTGAGCACCGCCTCGTCGGCGAGCAGGCGGAGCAGGGGGTCGAGCGAGATGCCCTCGGCCAGCGGGTCGATGATCATCGCGTCGTCGGGGCCGGCGAGCTGAATCAGGCAGAGATGGGGCCAGTAGCTGTTCTCGCGCATGAACTCCGTATCGACGGTGACATACTCTGCTGCATGAAGCGGTTCACAGGCGGCTTCGAGGGCGGCCGTGTCGGTAATAACTTTCATCGAGATGACGGCTCACTTCCTTGTCTTCGTTGCGGTATCCGCCACGTCGTCCGCGGCACCGGAAAGCCCGGGCGCTACTTGACATCGGCGGTCAATCCATGCGTCTTTTCGCACGCGCCTGCGCCCGCGTTACAAGCCCATTTCCGGATCGAGAGACTATAAATGCATCGCTATCGCACTCACAATTGCGGTGAGCTCCGCACCACCCATGTCGGAGACACCGTGCGGCTTTCAGGCTGGGTGCACCGCAAGCGGGATCACGGCAACCTGATGTTCGTTGACCTGCGTGATCATTACGGCATTACGCAGTGCGTGGTCGAGTCCGACAGCGCGCATTTCCCGATCCTGGAGCGTTTGCGGCCGGAAAGCGTCGTCACCATGACCGGCCGCGTCGTCATGCGGAGCGAGGAGACGGTCAACCGCGACCTCGATACCGGCGAGGTCGAGCTCCGGATCGACACGATGGAAGTCGACTCGAACGCCGACGAACTGCCGATGCCGGTCTTCGGCGAGCACGACTATCCGGAGGATATCCGGCTGCGCTACCGCTTCCTCGACCTGCGGCGCGAGAACCTGCATCGCAACATCGTGCTGCGCTCGAAGGTCATCTCGTCGCTGCGCCGGCGCATGACCGATCTCGGCTTCATGGAATTCCAGACGCCGATCCTGACCGCCTCGTCGCCCGAGGGCGCACGCGACTTCCTGGTGCCGAGCCGGATGCATCCGGGCCAGTTCTACGCCCTGCCGCAGGCACCGCAGCAGTTCAAGCAGCTCATCATGGTGTCCGGCTTCGACCGCTATTTCCAGATCGCGCCCTGTTTCCGCGACGAGGACGCGCGCGCCGACCGGAGCCCGGGCGAGTTCTACCAGCTCGACATCGAGATGGCCTTCGTCGAGCAGGAAGATGTCTTCGCCGCCGTCGAACCGGTGATGGCGGGCGTGTTCCAGGAATTCGCCGGCGAGCGCCAAGTGCCGACGCCGTTCCCGCGCATCAGCTATCGCGACGCGATGCTGCGTTATGGCAGCGACAAGCCGGACCTGCGCAACCCGATCGAGATCGTCGACACGACCGAGGCGTTCCGGGGCGGCGGCTTCGGGATCTTCGCCCGCGCCATCGAGGGCGGAGCCGTGGTGCGCGCCATCCCCGCGCCCGGCGCGGCGGCGCAGCCGCGCAGCTTCTTCGACAAGATGAACGACTGGGCCCGGGGCGAGGGCGCGGCCGGTCTCGGCTACGTCGTCTATCGCGACGGCGAGCCGCAGGGCCCGATCGCCAAGAACCTGGGGGCCGAGCGCTGCGAGCGGATCCGCCAGGAATGCGGGGCGAGCGACGGTGATGCGATCTTCTTCGCCTGCGATAAGCCGGCCGGCGCGGCCTCGCTCGCCGGAAAGGCGCGCATGCGGATCGGCGAGCAGCTCGATCTCTGCGAGAAGAATGTCTTCCGCTTCTGCTGGATCGTCGATTACCCGATGTACGAGTACAACGAGATCGATAAGAAGATCGAGTTCAGCCACAACCCGTTCTCGATGCCCCAGGGCGGGCTCGAGGCGCTGGAGACGATGGATCCGCTGGATATCCTTGCCTACCAGTACGACATCGTCTGCAACGGTGTGGAACTGTCGTCGGGGGCGATCCGGAACCATCGTCCGGATATCATGCTGAAGGCCTTCGGGATCGCCGGTTACTCGGCGGAGGAAGTCGAGGAACGGTTCGGGGGCATGCTGCGCGCGTTCCGCTTCGGTGCTCCGCCGCATGGCGGCATTGCGCCGGGCGTCGACCGAATCGTCATGCAGCTGGCCGATGCGCCGAATATTCGCGAGGTCATCCTGTTCCCGATGAACCAGCAGGCTCAGGATCTCCTGATGGGCGCGCCGGCACCGGCCGAACCCAAGCATCTGCGGGAACTTCACATCCGTCTGGCGCCGCCGCCGGCAGCAAAAAGCGGGAGCTAGCCGCCGCGCGAATTAAGGCATTCTAAACGGAATAGTTGCACAATGGGGTCCTTATCAGTAGGTGGTATCGCATTGTGGATGATCTGCGTATCCGGAGGGATCGGGATCGCTTCGTAGCGTTCTCGTTCGCGGCGGCCGACGTCCTGTTCGAACTGGACGAAGCGGGGGCGATAGTTTTTGCCTCCGGGGCCACAAAGGGTCTGTTCGGCACGGACACCGAGGCGATCACCCGGATCGCCTTCCTCGATCTCCTGCATCCGGCCGACAGGCGGACGGTCGATTTCGCGATCCGGAGCCTGCAGCCCGGCCACAGGCTGGAGCCCATGCGGGTGCGGCCGAACGGGTCCGAGGTCGCGGTGCTGCTGGGCGGCTGCCGGCTCGGCGAACCGGACAATCACTGCTTCGTCACCTTCTCCGCCAACAATTCCTCGATCGACGATGTCGATCCGTCCCAGGTCGACGCCGAGACCGGTCTGCTCAATCGCGACAGTTTCCTCCGTCGCGCCCAGGAGCAGCGGCGCGTCGCGGCGAAGAGCAAGCGCAGCAGCGCGATCAACCTCCTCGACATTACCGGGCTCGACAGCCTTGGCGCGGAGAAGTCGGAGGAGGAAACGGCGAAATTCCTCTCCGATCTTGGCTCCCTGATGCGCGCCAACGCGATCGGCGGCGCCCTTGCCGGGCGCCTCGGCGATTCCAAGTTCGCGGTGCTCAGCGGCGAGAACGCGGTTGCCGGCGATATCGAACGCGGCTTCAACGAACTCGTTGCCGAAAGCGGCGGCGGCGGTGCGCTCTCGCTCTCCAGCGCCCAGGTTTCGCTGGATGGCAAGGGCTTGAGCGACGATCAGAGCGCTCGGGCGCTGATCTTCACGATCAACAGTTTCGCCCGCTCGGCGCCCGGTGAATTCTCGATTTCCGATCTCGACGGTGCCTGGAAGAACGAGGCGCTCGCCAACCTGCGCCGGGGTGCCGAACTGAAGAAGATGTTCGACAGCGGGGCGTTCAACATCGTCTTTCAGCCGATCGTCGACCTGAAGTCCCGCGTCCCGCATCATTTCGAGGTGCTGACCCGCTTCGAGGGCGACAGTTCCCCCTACCAGGATATCGTCTTCGCCGAGGATATCGGGCTCATCCTCGAACTTGATCTCGCGGTGTGCCGCAAGGCGATCGACTATCTGAAAGGCTGCGATACCGCCGTCGCGCCGAATCTCGCGATCAACCTCTCGGCCCGTTCACTGTCGAGCGACGGCTTCGTCGACAAGCTCCTGGGCGAGCTGGAACAGTTCGGCGAGGACCACAAGTCGATCAGCTTCGAGGTCACGGAATCGACCGAAATCGACAATCTCGACCGCATGAACCAGATTCTCGGCAGGTTGCGGGGCCTTGGCTACCAGGTCGGCCTCGACGATTTCGGCGCCGGCGCCGCCTCGCTCTCCTACATACAGGCGCTCGAGATCGACATCGTGAAGCTCGACGGGAAATATATCCGCAAGATGATCGACAGCCCGCGCGACCGGGCCATTCTCCGCTCGATGGCCGTGCTGTGCGAGGAACTTGGCGTGAAGACCGTGGCGGAGATGGTGGAAACCGAGGAGCAGGCGGTTTCCCTCGCCGATATCGGCATCACCTACGGACAGGGCTGGCTCTTCGGCAAGCCCATCCCGACGGTGCCGGCACCACCCGTGTCGTCCGCCTCGGCGCGGGTCGATCGCGCCTGGCGTCGCCGGAGCATTGCCTGATCGCGACGACGGGATGCCCGTCCGGCAAAAATCGGCGCGCCCCGTACGAATCATGGAGCGCGCCAGTTTCAGGGAGGCTTCTGACACGGGGCCATGATCGGGCCCCGTACGCGAACGCTACCCTACGCTAATCGTCCGAACCCTCGGACTTCCCGGCAAACCGGCAAGCGCGCGGCGGCTCAGGAACAGCCGCTCGTGGCGCCGCAGGTATTGCATTTCAGGCAGGTCCCGTTGCGGACCAGGGTGAAGTTGCCGCACTCTCCGCAGGCATCGCCCTCGTATCCCTTCATCCGCGCCTCGGTGACCTGGTTGATCCGGCTGCCCGTGCCGCCGCCCGCGACCGATGCCGCCGCCTGGCTCGCACCGGCTGCCACCGCCGACGCGCCGCGCGTCGCCTGGCGGCCGGCGCCGCCGTGCAGGACATAGAGATTCGACCGGACATAGCCGTTCGAGGCCAGCGCGACGACGCGGTCGTAATCGGCGATGCCGCCGGCGCCTTCCTCGGTTTCCGCCTGTACGCCGCTCATCATGCCCGCGCTTTGCCGTTCGCCGCTGCCGATGCTGTCGAGGCGCAGGTCCTCGGGCTCGACATGGGCGAGATCGTTGCGCCCGAGATAGGAGACCGCGAGTTCGCGGAAGACATAGTCGAGGATCGAGGTCGACATCTTGATCGCGTCGTTGCCCTCGACGATGCCCGAAGGCTCGAAGCGGGTGAAGGTGAAGGCATCGACGAATTCTTCCAGCGGCACGCCGTATTGCAGGCCGATCGAGATGGCGATCGCGAAATTGTTCATCATGCTGCGGAAGGCGGCGCCCTCCTTGTGCATGTCGACGAAGATCTCGCCGAGCGCGCCGTCGTCGTATTCGCCGGTCCGAAGATAGACCTTGTGACCGCCGACGACCGCCTTCTGGGTATAGCCCTTGCGCCGGAGCGGCAGCCGCTTGCGCTCGGACACGAAGCGCTCGACGATTCGCTCGGCGATGATCTGGGCCGACTGCGCCGCCGGCTTTGCCGCGACTTCGCCGGCGGCCTCGCCCTCGTCCGAATCGTCCTCGAGGATCGAGGCGTTGAGCGGCTGGGAAAGTTTCGAGCCGTCGCGGTAAAGCGCATTGGCCTTGAGGCCGAGCCGCCAGGACAGCATGTAGGCGTCCTTGCAATCCTCGACCGTGGCGCTGTTCGGCATGTTGATGGTCTTCGAGATCGCCCCCGAGATGAAGGGCTGTGCCGCCGCCATCATGCGGATATGGCTTTCCGCCGACAGGTAGCGCCGGCCGATCCGGCCGCACGGGCTTGCGCAGTCGAAGACCGGCAGGTGCTCTTCCTTCAGGTGCGGCGCGCCTTCCACCGTCATGGCGCCGCAGCAGTGGATATTGGCGGTCTCGATCTCGCCCCGGCTGTAGCCGAGGGCGGCCAGCAGATCGAAGCCGGGATCGTTCAGCGCGGCCGCGTCGAGGCCGAGCGTCTCGGTGCAGAAGGCCTCGCCCAGCGTCCATTTGTTGAACACGAAGCGGATGTCGAAGGCGGCCTCGAGCGCGGCCTCCACCTTGTCGATCTCGGCGCTGCCGAAACCCCTGGCCCTCAGGCTGTCGTGATTGATCGCCGGCGCCCCCTCCAGGGTGCCGTGGCCGACCGCGTAGTCGGCGATGTCGGCGATCTGGGTCTCGGAATAGCCGAGCCGCGCGAGCGCGCGGGGCACGGTCTGGTTGATGATCTTGAAATAGCCGCCGCCGGCGAGCTTCTTGAACTTCACGATGGCGAAGTCGGGTTCGATCCCGGTGGTGTCGCAATCCATCACCAGGCCGATCGTGCCGGTCGGCGCGATCACCGTGGTCTGGGCGTTGCGGAAACCGTGCGCCTCGCCGCCGGCAAGCGCGGCCTGCCAGCTTTCCGCGGCGGCGCTGGCGAGCGCCGGGAAGGGGCAGTTCACGATGTCGAGCGGCACCGGCGCGACCGCCAGTTCCTCGTATCCGTCCGCTTCGCCGCGGGCCGCGCGGGCATGGTTGCGGATTACCCGGAGCATGGCCTCCCGGTTGGCCTCGTAACCCGGGAAGGCGCCCAGTTCGCCCGCCATTTCGGCGCTCGCCTGGTAGGCGGTACCGGTCATGAAGGCGGTGATCGCGGCGCAGAAGGCGCGCCCGGCATCGCTGTCGTAGGACATCCCGTTGGCCATCAGCAGCGCGCCGATATTGGCGTAGCCGAGGCCGAGGGTGCGGAAGCGGTAGGAAAGCTCGGCGATTCGCGCCGAGGGGAACTGCGCCATCAGCACCGAGATCTCGAGCGTGACCGTCCAGATACGGACCGCGTGGCGGAAGCCCTCGATGTCGAATTCACCGCTCTCCGCGTCGTGGAAGGTCATCAGGTTGAGCGACGCTAGGTTGCAGGCCGTGTCGTCGAGGAACATGTATTCCGAGCACGGGTTGGAGGCGTTGATGCGGCCGTCCGCGGGGCAGGTGTGCCATTCGTTGATGGTGCTGTCGAACTGGACGCCGGGGTCGGCCGACTGCCAGGCGGCCTCGCCGATCTGGTCCCACAGTTCGCGGGCGCTGACGCGCTTCTGGACCTCGCCGTCGGTGCGGCGAATCAGGTCCCAGTCGCCGTTGTCCAGCACCGCCTGCAGGAAGGCGTTGTTGAGGCGCACCGAGTTGTTCGAATTCTGCCCCGAGACGGTCAGGTAGGATTCCGAATCCCAGTCGGTGTCGTAGGTCGGAAAATCGATCGCCGTATAGCCCTGGCGGGCGAACTGGATGACCCGCTGGACATAGTTTTCCGGAATCATCGCCTTGCGCGCCTCGATGATCGCCTGCCGGAGCGCCTTGTTCCGGCGCGGATCGAAGCGGGCCTCGCCAAGCGCCTCGTCGGCGCAGGCGCCGATCACCCTGTTCAGGTGACGCTCGGCGAGTTTCGAGCCGGCGACCAGGCTCGCCACCTTGCGTTCCTCGGCGACCTTCCAGTTGATGAAGGCCTCGACGTCCGGGTGGTCGATGTCGAGCGTCACCATCTTGGCGGCGCGCCGGGTCGTGCCGCCGGACTTGATCGCCCCGGCGGCGCGGTCGCCGATCTTCAGGAAGCTCATCAGGCCGGACGAGCGGCCGCCGCCGGACAGCGGCTCGTTCTCGCCGCGCAGCGCCGAGAAATTGGTGCCGGTACCGGAGCCATACTTGAACAGCCGGGCCTCGCGGACCCAGAGATCCATGATCCCGCCTTCATTGACGAGATCGTCGCCGACCGACTGGATGAAGCAGGCGTGCGGCTGCGGATGCTCGTAGGCCGAGACCGAGCGGACCGTCTCGCCGGTGACGTGGTCGACGTAGTAGTGGCCTTGCGAGGGGCCGTCGATGCCGTAGGCCCAGTGCAGCCCGGTATTGAACCATTGCGGCGAGTTCGGCGCGCCCATCTGGCGGGCCAGCATGTAGCGCATCTCGTCGTAATAGGCGCGGGCGTCGCTCTCGCCGTCGAAGTATCCGCCTTTCCAGGCCCAGTAGGTCCAGGTCCCGGCCAGCCGGTCGAAGACCTGGCGGGCGTCGCGCTCGCCGCCATAGCGCTTGCCGGCCGGCAGGTCGGCCAACGCCTGCTCGTCGGCGGTGCGCCGCCACAGCCATTTCGGGACATCGTCCTCGGCCACGGTCTTCAGGGCCGCGGGCACGCCCGCCTTGCGGAAGTACTTCTGCGCCAGCACGTCGCAGGCGACCTGCGACCAGTGCGTGGGGACGGCGATGCCGCCCTGGGCGAACACCGCCGAGCCGTCCGGATTGCGGATCTCGCTCGCCGCCTCGCGAAACGCGATCGTCTCGTAGGCGGATGCGCCTTCACTGGTGAAACGACGCTGAATACGCATCCTGAGGCCCCCTAAGCCTGATTGCATGCCGCCGAATCCGGCAGAAATGCTTGATACTATATTTGGTGTAGCAGTGAAATTGCGGCACCGAATGTAGCGAAAACGCGAAAGCGCCGTCAAATCCTTTCGGGCCACCGGGTGCATTGAAGGGGCTTCCGCGGGGTGCCTTCAGACTGGACGCGGGCCCGGGCGAATGCCATATTCCGCGGCGTTCCGGGAAGTCCTCGCCGTCAGACGGCCAGGCATCCGGAAAAGGCCTGTCCGCGGAGGCGGAAGCAGGGTTCCGACTGGTTGTGGCGAAACGGCGAGGCGACGGTAAAGCGATGGCGACCTGGGGTACAAGGCTGTTCACCTGGCTCAACGGCGAGCCGGTCGGCGAGGATTCCTTCGGCAACCGCTATTACACCGAGAAGGGCAAGGGCACCGGGCTCGGCGGCGCCAAGCGCCGCTGGGTGGTCTACAAGGGCCGTCCGGAAGCCTCGAAGGTGCCGGCCGAATGGCATTCCTGGCTGCATCACACCGTCGACGCGTTGCCGACGGAGCGGGCGCGCCAGCCCAAGGACTGGGAGAAGCCGCATCTGCCGAATCTGAGCGGCACCGATCATGCCTACCGTCCGCCGGGTTCGGTGCTGGCCGAGCGCAGCCGGCCCGCCGCGACCGGCGATTACGAAGCCTGGCGCCCCGAGTAACCGGGCGAGGCCGAGGGAGTATCCGATGGGCAGTCATGTCGTCGAAACGGTGATCGGGGCGATCGTGCTCGCGGTCGCGGCCGTGTTCATGGTCTTTGCCTATCGGACCGCCGATCTGGGCGGCCCGGGCAATGCCATCCACCTGACCGCCAAGTTCGACCGCGTCGACGGCCTCAGTGTCGGCAGCGACGTCAGGGTCAGCGGTATCAAGGTCGGCACCATCGTCGGCCAGGACCTGGATCCCAAGAGCTACCTGGCGGTGGTCCGGATGAACGTCGACGCCGATGTCGGCCTGCCGGAGGACACCGCCGCGAAGATCGCCAGCGAGAGCCTGCTCGGCGGGGCCTACCTGGCGCTCGAGCCGGGCGGCGCCGAGGACATGCTGAAGGACGGCGACGAGATCCAGTTCACCCAGGGCTCGGTCAGCATCATGGACCTGATCGGCCAGGCGATCTTCGGCGGTGCCGGCGGCGAGGCGACAAAGGACGGCGCGGCCGCGCCCGCCGACTGACGCCGACCGTGCGCCAGCCCGCGATCACGCGGTGGCTTGCCGGGCTCGCGCTCGGCGCCGCCCTGGCCCTGAGCGCCGCCGCGCAGGCCCAGACGGCGACATCCACTCCCGCGAACCCGCCGGACGGCGCCGGCGAGGCGACGGGGGCCGGGCCCACGGCGGAACGGCCGCTCGCCATCCTGCGCGGGCTCGACAAGATCACCGCCCGGATCTCGACCATAGAGGCGCCGATCGACAGCGAGGTCCGCTTCGGCACCCTGCACATGTTGGTCCGGCATTGCGAGAAGCGGCCGCCGGAAGAGCCGCCCGAGACCACGGCTTTCCTGGAAATCTGGGAACAGCTGCCGGACGAGCCCAGGGTCGTGTGGTTCTCCGGCTGGATGTTCGCCTCGAGCCCCGCGGTCAGCGCGCTCGAGCATCCGGTCTACGATGTCTGGGTCATCGACTGCAAAACCGCTTCGCCCGAGAGTCCCTCCGGCAACCGGTAGAAATCGCCGTTCTGCCGGAGCGCCGAGGCGAGCAGCCGGCGATAGTCCTGGCGCGGGATCTCGATCGCACCGAAGCGGGTCAGATGCTCGGTCACGAACTGGGTGTCGAGCAGCCGGAAGCCGCCAACGGAAAGCCGGACGACCAGATGGACGAGCGCCACCTTGCTGGCGTCCCGGGCTCGCGAGAACATGCTTTCGCCGAAGAAGGCGGCGCCGAGGTTGACGCCGTACAGGCCGCCGACCAGCCGGTCTTCCTGCCAGCATTCGATCGAATGGCCGTGGCCGGCCTCGTGCAGCTCGTCGTAGATCGCCATGATCGTGTCGTTGATCCAGGTCGCGCGGCGGTTCGGCCGGGATTCGGCGCAGCCCTCGACGACCGCATGGAAGGCGCGGTCGACGGTGATCCGGAACGGATCCTGGCGGACCGTGCGGGCGAGCCGTTTGGGAATGTGGAAGCGGTCGAGCGGCAGGATGCCGCGGAAGTCCGGGTTGACCCAGTAGATCGTCGGGTCGTCGCGATCTTCCGCCATCGGGAAACGCCCCGACGCATAGGCGCGGAGCAGGGCTTCAGGCGTCAGCCCCTGCAATTGATAATCCTAATCCAGACTTGAAAGATATTCTTCCAACCACTTGATGTCGTAGGTCCCGTCGACGAAGTCCCGGTTTCCGACGAGATCGGAAAGGAGCGGGATCGTGCAAGTGATGCCGCCGATGACATATTCTTCCAGCGCCCGCCGCAAGCGCATCAGGCATTCGTTCCGGGTATTGCCGTGGACGATCAGCTTGGCGATCAGGCTGTCGTAATACGGCGGAATCCGGTAGCCGGAATAGAGCGCGGAATCGACCCGGACGCCGAGGCCGCCGGGCTGGTGATAATCGGTGACCTGGCCGGGCGAGGCCATGAAGGTGCGCGGATGCTCGGCGTTGATCCGGCATTCGATCGCGTGCCCGGTGAAGCGGACATCCTTCTGGGTGAAGGAAAGCGGCGCCCCGCTGGCGATCCGGATCTGCTCGCGCACCAGGTCGATGCCGGTCACCATCTCGGTCACCGGATGCTCGACCTGCAGGCGGGTGTTCATCTCGATGAAATAGAAGGCGCCGTCCTCATAGAGGAACTCGATGGTGCCGACGCCGAGATAGCCGAGTGCCGAGATCGCCTTCACGACGGTCTCGCCGATTTCCTCGCGCTCGCGGGCGTTGAGGGCGGGCGAGGGCGATTCCTCGACGACCTTCTGGTGGCGCCGCTGCAGCGAGCAGTCGCGCTCGCCCAGGTGAACCACGTTGCCATGCGCGTCGGCGATGATCTGCATCTCGATATGGCGCGGCCGGCTGAGATACTTCTCCATGTAGACGGCATCGTCGCCGAAGGCGTTGCGCGCCTCGGAGCGGGCGTCGGCGATCTCGGCGGACAGCCTTTCCGGCTCCTTCACGACGCGCATGCCGCGCCCGCCGCCGCCCGCCGCCGCCTTGACGAGCACCGGATAGCCGATCTCGGCGGCGATCCGCGCCGCCTCGGCCTCGTCGTCGATGGCGCCGTCCGAACCGGGCACGCAGGGCACGCCGAGCCGACGCACGGTGTCCTTGGCGGCGATCTTGTCGCCCATCAGGCGGATATGCTCGGCCGTCGGGCCGATGAAGGTAATGCCGTGGTCGGCAACGATCTCGGCGAACTTGGCGTTCTCGGAGAGGAAGCCGTAGCCCGGATGAATGGCGTCGGCGTTGGTGATCTCCGCCGCCGCCATGATGGCCGGAATGTTCAGGTAGCTGCGGGCGGCGCTCGGCGGGCCGATGCAGACGCTCTCGTCGGCCAGCCGCACATGCATGGCATCCTCGTCCGCCGTCGAATGGACGGCGACCGTGTGGATGCCCATCTCGCGGCAGGCGCGGTGGATGCGGAGGGCGATCTCCCCGCGATTGGCAATCAGGACCTTGTCGAACATCGAATGCAGACCAGCCTCGCTATTCGATAATCATCAGGGTCTGGCCGAATTCGACCGGTTCCTCGTTGCTCACGAGAATCCGCGACAGCGTGCCGCTGGTCGGGGCCGGAATCGGGTTCATGGTCTTCATCGCCTCGACGATCAGCAGGGTCTGGCCCTTGGTGACGCTGTCGCCGACGCGGACGAAGGCCCCGACGCCGGGTTCGGGCGACAGGTAGGCGGTGCCGACCATCGGCGAGGTGACGGCGCCCGGATGGTTCTTCGGGTCGCTGTCGGTCGCCGCTGCGGCCGCGGCCGGCGCGGGCGCTGCGGCCGGCGCGGCGGCGACGGGCACGGCTGCGGCCTGCGCGCTCTGCGAGGTGCCGAGCGAGACGCGGATCCGTGTCGTCTCGTCCTCCCACTCGATCTCGCCGAGACCGGTTTCGTGCAGCAGGCCCGCGAGTTCGCGGATCGCGTCGGTGTCG
Source organism: Oceanibacterium hippocampi (assembly GCF_900172325.1). Classification (GTDB taxonomy): domain Bacteria; phylum Pseudomonadota; class Alphaproteobacteria; order Sneathiellales; family Sneathiellaceae; genus Oceanibacterium; species Oceanibacterium hippocampi. The sequence continues at coordinate 2,217,822 of NZ_FWFR01000001.1, forward strand.
ATCTTCCCTTTGCTCATGTCGCTTCCGGTCAGTCCGTCGTTTCGTTCAGGATATGGGCGATGGCGTCAATCGCCAGCAGGTAGCTCTGGGCGCCGAAGCCCGCCACCATGCCACGGACCGCCGGCCCGAGATAGCTGTGGCGGCGAAAATCTTCGCGCGCATGGATATTCGACAGATGGACCTCGATCGCCGGCAGTGCAACCGCGAGCAGCGCGTCGCGCAGCGCGACCGAGGTATGGGTATAGGCGGCCGCGTTGATGATGATGCCGTCGAAGCGGCCCGCCGCCTCCTGGATCCAGCCGACCAGCTCGCCCTCGTGGTTGCTCTGGCGGAAATCGGCCGACAGGCCGAGCGCCGTCGCCTTTTGCACGCAGGCGTCCCGGATGTCGTCCAGGCTCGCACGGCCATAGATGCCGGGCTCGCGCCGTCCGAGCATGTTCAGGTTGGGGCCGTTCAGGATGAGGATGGATGATGCCATGTCTTCGCTTTTGCGCGCGAACGAAGAGGTCCGCCGGGCGTCTGTATAATCGCTTTTCGGGCAGGGGGAAAGTCTTGCGCCGCGTGCCCTGTCGGAGCCCGGCATCGGCCGGCCCGGCTTGTCAGTCCGCCTGTGGCCTACCATAATCAGGGTAACGGTCTGCCCAGCTGACGAAACGGAAAATACCGATGCGTTTAACGATCAATGGTGAGGCGCGCGACGTTGCCGACGCCCTCACGGTCGCCGATCTGCTTGTCGAACTCGGCCTCGACGGCCGCAAGATCGCCTTCGAGCGGAATCTGGAAATCGTGCCGCGGTCTGCCTACCAGGCGACCAGCCTCGCCGACGGCGACCGGCTCGAGATCGTCCATTTCATCGGTGGCGGCTCGGGCCTGGCGGCCGCCGCGCCGGACGACGACGACATGCTGGAGGTCGCCGGGCTGCGCTTCCGCTCGCGCCTGCTGGTCGGGACCGGCAAGTACCGCGATTTCGAGGAGACCCGCCGGGCGATCGAGGCCTCGGGCGCGGAAATCGTCACCGTCGCCGTGCGCCGGGTGAACATCACCGACCCGAAACAGCCGATGCTGGTCGACCACGTCGACCCGAAGAAATACACCTACCTGCCCAATACCGCGTTCTGCTACACCGCCGACGAGGCGGTCCGGACCCTCAGGCTGGCGCGCGAGGCGGGCGGCTGGGAACTCGTCAAGCTCGAGGTCCTGGGCGACCACAAGACGCTCTATCCGGACATGCTGGAAACCCTTCGCGCGGCCGAAGAGCTGATCCGCGACGGCTTCAAGGTCATGGTCTACTGTTCCGACGACCCGCTGATGGCCAAGCGGCTGGAGGATCTGGGCTGCGTCGCGATCATGCCGCTCGCGGCGCCGATCGGCTCCGGTCTCGGCCTCCAGAACCCGGTCAATATCCGCATCATCATCGAGCAGTCGTCGGTCCCGGTGCTGGTCGATGCCGGCGTCGGCACCGCCTCCGACGCGGCGCTGGCCATGGAACTCGGCTGCGACGGCGTGCTCATGAACACGGCGATCGCCCATGCCAAGGACCCGGTCATGATGGCCCACGCCATGCGGCACGGCGTCGAGGCCGGCCGCCTGGCCTACCTGGCGGGGCGGATGCCGAAGAAGTTCTATGCCGATCCGTCCTCGCCGCTCGCCGGGCTGATCTGACCGGTCAGACGCCCTCGGGTTCGGCCTGGGCCTCGCCGGTTTCCGGCTGCAGCGCCAGCGCGCGATCCTGCAGCCGGGTGAGGATCTGGTCGAGGCGCTGCAGGTCGCGGGCCGGCAGGGCGGCCAGCAGGTCGCGTTCGTAATCGAGCGCCAGCGGCACGATCTCGTCGTAAATCCGCTTGCCCTCGGCGCTCATCTCGAGGATCGAGCGGCGCCGGTCGGCGGTGTCCTGGCGCCGGTCGAGGCGCTTCGCCCGGACCAGGCGGTCGACGGCACGGCTGACCATGACCTTGTCCATCGCCGATTTCTCCGCCACCTCGTTGGCGGAGATGCCGGGATTGGCGCCGAGCACGGCAAGTACCCGCCACTCGGGCACGGTCAGCCGGAATCGATCGGCGTAGACGCGGGCCAGGTTTCGGCTGACGATGTTGGTCAGGACCGACAGCCGGTAGGGGATGAAATGGCCGAGGACGAGTGAGTCCTGGTCGGTGTCGCCGGACCCGGCTGCGTTGCCCGCCATGCTCTGGCGGGTCGGTCGGTCGAGGGTCATGGCGGGTGATGTCCCACTTGCAATTAGTTTCGGATGAAACTACTCATGGCATGAGCAGACGGTGGCCCGGCCGGCCGGGCCGCGCCAAACCACGGGAGAATGCCGATGGCTGACCTTTTCGACAACCCCATGGGTACCGATGGCTTTGAATTCGTCGAATATACCGCGCCCGACCCGGAAGCGCTCGGACGGCTGTTCGAGAGCATGGGCTTCCGGCCCGTGGCGCGCCACCGTTCCAAGAATGTGACGCTCTATCGCCAGGGCGACGTCAACTTCATCGTCAACGGCGAGAGCGACAGTTTCGCCCAGTCCTTCGCCCGGGTGCACGGGCCGAGCGCCTGCGCCATGGCCTTCCGGGTGAAGAATGCCGGGGAAGCCTACAAGCGGGCGATCGCCAACGGCGCGTGGGGCGTCGAGAGCACGGTCGGGCCGATGGAGCTGAACATCCCGGCGATCAAGGGGATCGGCGATTCGCTGATTTACCTGGTCGACCGTTACGGGCCGCGCGGCACGATCTATGACGTCGACTTCCTGCCGGTCGAGGGCGAGAGCCTGACGCCAGACGGTGTCGGCCTGACCTATGTCGACCACCTGACCCACAACGTCCATCGCGGCCGCATGAACGAATGGGCGGATTTCTACGAGCGGCTCTTCAATTTCCGCGAGATCCGCTATTTCGATATCGAGGGCCAGGTGACCGGTCTGAAGAGCCGGGCGATGACCAGCCCCTGCGGCAAGATCCGCATCCCGATCAACGAGAGCTCGGACGACCAGTCGCAGATCGTCGAATACCTGAATGCCTATCATGGCGAGGGGATCCAGCATATCGCGCTCGGGACCAGCGACATCTATGCCACCGTCGAGGCGCTGCGCGCCGGCGGCGTCGCCTTCCAGACCGTGCCCGACACCTATTACGACCAGGTCGGTGCCCGGGTGCCAGATCACGGCGAGGATCTCGAACGGCTCGCCCGTAACCGGATCCTGATCGACGGCGCGCCGACCGAGGGGCAGGGGCTGCTGCTGCAGATCTTCACGGAGAACGTCATCGGCCCGATCTTCTTCGAGATCATCCAGCGCAAGGGCAACGACGGCTTCGGCGAAGGCAATTTCAAGGCGCTGTTCGAATCGATCGAACTCGACCAGATCCGTCGCGGAGTGGTCAAGGCACCGGCGGAGGCTTGAGAGCATGGCCAGGAACTGGATCAGGATTCCGCACCGGGAAGGCGAGCACAGCCGCCAGGCCCATGCCGACCTGCCCGACGGGACCTATGAGCGCGAGCTCGGCAAGGAGGGGTTCTTCGGCCCGGCGACGCACATGTACCATGCCCATCCGCCGACCGGCTGGAGTTCGTGGGAGGGGCCGCTCCGGCCGCGCGCCTTCGACACCACGAAGCTCAACAAGGCCGGCGACAGCCCGTGGGAGGCCCGCCATCTGCTCGGCAACGCCTCGGTCAAGCTGCGCGCCTGGTCCTGCGACGCGCCGATGGATCACCTGGTGCGCAATGCCGATGGCGACGAGCTGATCTTCATCCACCAGGGTGCCGGCGAGCTCTATTGCGACTATGGCCACATGACGGTGCGCGACGGCGACTACGTGATGCTGCCGCGGGCGACGATGTGGCGGCTCGAGCCGAGCGCGCCGGTCCGGGCGCTGCTGATCGAGGCGACCAACGATTCCTTCCAGTTGCCGGAGAAGGGCCTGGTCGGCGCCCATGCGATCTTCGATCCGGCGATCCTCGACGTGCCGGCCCTGGACGACGCCTTCCGCGCCCAGCAGGGCGACGACCCCTGGCGGGTCGTGGTCAAGCGCCGCGACCAGCTGTCGACCGTGAGCTATCCCTACAATCCGCTCGACGCGGTCGGCTGGAAGGGCGACCTCATGCCGGTGCGCGTCAACTGGCGCGACATCCGCCCGCTGATGAGCGCCCGCTATCACCTGCCGCCGTCGGCGCATACCACCTTCCTGGCCGGCCGCTTCGTCGTCTGCACCTTCTGCCCGCGGCCGATCGAAAGCGATCCGGGGGCGCTGAAGGTGCCGTTCTTCCATTCGAACGACGATTACGACGAGGTGATCTTCTATCACGCGGGCGATTTCTTCAGCCGCGACAACATCCATCCGGGGATGATCACCCTGCATCCCTCGGGCTTCACCCACGGGCCGCATCCGAAGGCCTTCGCCGCCGGCGCCAGGGCGAAGAAGACGGCGACCGACGAGGTCGCGGTGATGATCGACACGCGCGACGCGCTCGACATCGCCGAGGCCGCGACGGGCATCGAATGGCCGGACTATCACCGCTCCTGGGGCGGCGGGACGGCATCCGAGTAGACGCATCCGAGTAGACTGGGGAACGTGCCAGAAACCGACAGGGCGGGAACGGGATCGAGATGAAACTTGCTTCACTGAAAGGCGGCCGGGACGGCCGCCTCGTGGTCGTCAGCCGTGATCTGGAGAGCTGCCTCGAAGTGCCTGACATCGCGCCGACCCTGCAGGCGGCGCTGGACGACTGGAAGACCGCCGCGCCGCGCCTGAAGGCGGTCGCCGAGAGCCTCGATGCCGGCACGGCGAAGGGCGCGAGGCCGTTCGATCAGGCCGCCGCCGCCTCGCCGCTGCCGCGCGCCTACCAGTTCGTCGACGGCTCGGCCTATCTCTACCATGTCGAACTGGTCCGCAAGGCCCGCGGCGCCGAGATGCCCGAGGGGCTGAAGACCGATCCGCTGATGTACCAGGGGCTCTCCGACAGCTTCATCGGCCCCCGCGACGACATCCTGGTGGCGTCCGAGGATTACGGCATCGACTTCGAATCCGAGGTCGCGGTGATCACCGGCGATGTGCCGATGGGCATCGACGCGCGGGCGGCGCGCGCGCATATCCGCCTCGTCATGCTGATCAACGACGTCTCGCTGCGCGGCCTGATCCCGGGCGAACTCGGCAAGGGCTTCGGATTCCTGCACGGCAAGCCGGCGAGTGCCTTCTCGCCGGTCGCGGTGACCCCGGACGCGCTCGGGCCCGCGTGGGACGGCGGCAAGCTCTCGCTGCCGCTGGTCAGCACCCTGAACGGGGCCGAGTTCGGCCATCCGGATGCCGGCGAGGACCTTGCCTTCGATTTCGGCGCGCTCATCGCCCATGCCGCGAAGACCCGGGCGCTGTCGGCCGGGACCATCGTCGGCTCGGGCACCGTGTCCAACCGTCGCGAGGGTGTCGGTTCGAGCTGCCTGGCCGAGAAGCGGATGATCGAGACGATCGAGCAGGGCAAGCCCTCGACGCCCTTCATGCGCTTCGGCGATCGCATCCGGATCGAGATGCGCGACGAGGCAGGCGCCTCGATCTTTGGCGCCATCGACCAGACGGTCGTCCGCTACGAGGGCTAGGCGGGGCAGGGGCGCGGCGCTGGGGCTGGCGGGCCGAGCCTACTCGGCCGCTTCCGAGGCGTAGATCGACTGCTTCGGCCGTGCCATCACCCGGTTCAGCATCGGCACGAAGGCCTCCAGCGGCATGCTGTCGTAGTTCGGATCGAAGGCCGGCCCGTCGTACTTGGCGCAGAATTCCGCCGTCTGTTCGAAGCCCGGATGACCGCGGAACCGTTCGCGCATGTTGCGGTCGCGGCCGATGTGATGGAAGAAGTAATAGCCCTGGAAGATGCCGTGCTGCTCGACCATCCAGTGGTTCTCGGGCGAGACGAAGGGCTTGAGCACGGCGGCGGCAATGTCCGCATGGTTCCACGGGCCGAGCAGGTCGCCGATGTCGTGGATCAGGGCGCAGACAACGTATTCCTCGTCGCGGCCGTCGCGGTGGGCGCGCGTCGCGGTCTGCAGCGAATGTTCCAGCCGGTCGACGGCGAAACCGCCGCAATCGCCCTCGAGTCCGCGGAGATGGCCGAGAACCCGTTCCGGCAGGGCGCCGGCAAAGGCCGCGTAATGCGGGCCGATCGCCCGCCAGTCGGCCTTCGTGCTGTCGGCCATGTTGGTGAAGCTCGCGCGCGGAAGCTCGTCGTCGTTATCGGCCATGGTCGTCTCCTCCTGGGCGGTCGGCGCGTTCAGCTGTCGCCGCGCGCCTGCCTCACGATCTCGCGGAACTGGTCGGCCGTCAGCGCGCCCGGATAGACCTTTTCGCCGACCACGAACGCCGGCGTGCCGGTGATGTCGAGGGCCTGGGCGAGGGCATAGCTCCGGCGGATGACGGCGACGATCTCCTCGGAGGCCATGTCCTGCTGCAACTTCGCGGTGTCGAGGCCGACCGAGGCGGCGAGCGCCAGCACCCGGTCCTCGCCGAGGTTGCCCTCGTTCGCCATCATGGCCTCGTGGAACGCTAGGTAGCCGTCCTGGTGGACGGCCGCCAGCGCGGCGCGGGCGGCGGTCACGCTGTCCTTGCCGAGCACCGGAAATTCCTTGAGCACGACGCGGATGTTGCCGTCCGCCTCCAGGACCTCGGCGAGCGCCCGGTGGGCGCGCTTGCAATAGGGGCAGCGGTAATCGAAGAACTCGACGATCGTCACGTCGCCGTCCGGGTTGCCGAGGATCGGCGACGTCGGATCGTTGAACAGGCCGTCGGCATGGGCAACGACGCGATCCTTCAGCGAATCCTGGCGCGCCGCCTGCTCGCGCGCCTCGAGCGCCTGCAGCGCCTCGACGATGACCTCGGGGTGCTCGATCAGGTATTCGCGGACGATTTCGCGGATGCGCGCCTCCTGGGCCTCGTCCAGGGACTCGCCGGCCTGCGCGCCGGTGACGCCGAGAAGCGTGACGGCGAGGGCCAGCGCGGCAAGGAAGGTTCGGATGGCGGTCATGCGATTCTCGCGAAACGGGGAACGTTTGGCGCATCTTGAGGGCGCGCAGGATGCATCACAAGGAAAATTCCCGTGAGCGGGTGCCTGACCCGGAGCGCCTCAGCCGCGGTGCCGCGTCTGGGCGACGGCGCGCCGCCAGCCGGCGCAGAGCGCGTTCCGCCGCGCCGCCGGCATCTGCGGCTCGAAGCGCCGCTGGCGCTGCCAGATCTCCGCGATGGTCGCCTGGCTGGCATAGAATCCGGTGGCGAGCCCGGCCAGGTAGGCGGCGCCGAGCGCCGTCGTCTCGGTCACCACCGGGCGCTCGATCGGCAGGTCGAGGATGTCGGCGAGGAACTGCATCGCCCAGTCGTTGGCGACCAGGCCGCCATCGACGCGGAGCGCGTTCGGCGCCGCCGCGCCTTCCGCGCGCATGTCGGCGGCCATCGCCTCCATCAGGTCGCGGCTCTGGTAGGCGACGGATTCGAGGGCCGCGCGGGCGATCTCCGCGACACCGGTGGCGCGGCTCAGGCCGACCAGGGCGCCGCGCGCGTCCGGGTCCCAGTAGGGCGCGCCGAGCCCGGTGAAGGCCGGCACCAGATAGGCGCCGCCGGTATCGTCGATGCCGGCGGCCAGCGCCTCGGTCTCGTGCGCCGAGCCGATCGCGCGCAGGCCGTCGCGGACCCATTGCACGGCGGCACCGGCGACGAAGATCGAGCCCTCCAGCGCGTAGGTGGTCCGGCCGCCGATCCGCCAGGCGATGGTCGAGAGCAGGCGGTTGGACGAGGTCACGACCCTGTCGCCGGTATTCAGCAGCATGAAGCAGCCGGTGCCGTAGGTGCTCTTGACCATGCCGGGCTCGAACAGCGCCTGGCCGAAACTCGCCGCCTGCTGGTCGCCGGCCATCCCGGTGATCGGGATCGCGCGCCCGAAGATGCGGCTGTCGGTGACGCCGAGCTCGCCGGAACAGTCGCAGACCGTGCCGAGCACCGCGCGCGGGATGCGGAACAGGCCGAGCAGCTCATCGTCCCAATCGTTGTCGTGGATGTTGTAGAGCATGGTGCGGGCGGCGTTGCTCGCGTCCGTGGCATGGACCCGGCCGCCGGTCAGATGCCAGAGCAGGTAGCTGTCGACAGTGCCGAAGGCGAGCTTGCCGGCCTCGGCCAGGTCGCGCGCGCCGGCAACGTTGTCGAGCAGCCAGGCGAGCTTGCTGGCCGAGAAATAGGCGTCGACGACAAGGCCGGTCCTGGCCGCGATGATGTCCGCCGCGCCTTCCTGCACGATGCGTTCGCAATGGGCCGCCGTGCGCCGGTCCTGCCAGACGATGGCATTGTGCAGCGGCTCGCCCGTCTCCCGGTCCCAGAGCAGGGTGGTTTCGCGCTGGTTGGTGATGCCGATCGCCTCGATCGTCTCGACGCCGGCCTGCTCGACCACGTCGCGCGCGACCTGCAGGCTGTCGCTCCGGATCCGTTCCGCGTCATGCTCGACCCAGCCCGATTGCGGGTAGATCTGCGGCAGCTCGACCTGCGCCGTGACGCCGGGCCTGCCGTCACGGTCGAACAGGATGGCCCGCGTGGATGTCGTTCCCTGGTCGATGGACAGGATATGGCGGCCTGCCGGCATCGCGCCCCCCTCGCTGCTGTTCGTCGGTTTCTTTTGCGGCGATCTTATTCGGGTTTCGAGGCGGCCGCGAGAATATCGTCGGCCCGCTGGCGGCTGGGCGTGCCTTCGGGCAGCTTGTCGATGGCGCGCTGGGCGAAGATCCGCGCGTCGCGCTTGTTGCCGCCGAGCAGATGCTGCTCGGCGCTGGCGAGCGCCGAGAGGCCAAGCTGGTCGTCGCGGCCGAGGGCGATGGCAAGCTGCTGCCAGGCGCCGCGATTGTCGGGTTCGTAGCGGACCACTTCCTCGAGCTCGCCGATCGCCTGGCGATAGGCCTCGGGCCGTTCGGTGGCAATCAGCGCCCGGGCGTAGAGCAGCCGGAGCAGGGGCGAGGCGGGTGCCAGCCTGACCGATTTCGCCAGCGGCTCCAGCGAGTCCTCGATCTTGCCGTTCTCGAACAGCATCTGGCCCTTCAGCTCCCAGAAATAGGGATCGTCCGGCCATTCGGCGAGGAGGCTGTCCATTTCCGCCGCCGCCTTGGCGAAATCCGGCTTGAGATGATAGGCAATCGCCCGGGCGTAGCGGGCAACGAGGCTGGTGTCGCTGGTCGGGTAGGTCTGCAGCACCTGGTTGAGCGGCTTGATGAAGCCGATGAGCTTGGCCCGCATGCGGTCGTGGCGGATCACCAGGTCGGGATTGTTGGGGGTCTTCGCGTAGGGCGAGGCGTTGACCCGGCGTTCCAGCGCCGCGATACGGTCGCGGCTCAGCGGATGGGTGCGGGCATAGGGGTCCTGGGAGGCGGAGAGCAGCATCTCCTGCTCGCCCAGCAGTTCCAGCACGTCGATCATGCCTTTTCCGGTCACGCCGACATTGTCCAGGTAGCTGATCGCCGCCTGGTCGGCCGAGGCTTCCTGGGTCTGGCTGTATCTCAGGTAATTCTGCTGGGCGACGCCCTGGCCGCCGAGGATGATCGCCGATCCGGCCTGGCCGGCACCGGCAACGATCGCCGCGGCGCCGAGGATGTAGCCGATGATCGCCGCCGTCGTGGCGTTCTCGATCGCGTCCTTTCCGCGGGCCAGGTGGCCGCCGGCGATGTGGCCGGTTTCATGGGCGATCACGCCCATGAGCTGGTCGGGCTTCTCGGTCCGCATGATCAGGCCGGTGAACAGGAAGATCCGCTGGCCGCCGGCGACGAAGGCGTTGATCGAGTCCGATTTCACCAGGTGAACGCGGACGACCTCGCTGTCGAGCCCGGCCGCCTCGAAGATCGGCAGCGAGTAGAGCCGGATTGTATCTTCGATTTCCGCGTCGCGGATGATAGGAAGGGACGGGCGCGCAAACGCACCCGTCACATCGGCGAACAGGAAGCCGAACAACGCGAAGATTGTCAGAAAGCGTCGGAGCAAGGTCATATCACCATTGTCAGGGCTTGAAGGTAGGGACCGCCGGGAGGCGCGTCAATGCAAGGGGGGCAAACTTGCCTCCGGACTCCGTCTCGGCCGGGCCCTGCCGCTGCTCGCCGGGCTGCTGCTCGCCGGCTGTGGCGCCTCGGTTCCCAAGGGAACGGTCGGCAGCGTCGAAGGGTTCCTCGGCGGCGCCGTCGCCGACGAGCCGCGCGCGGCGCTGGTCGCCCGCGAGATCCTGTCCGCCGGCGGCAACGCCGTCGATGCCGCGGTCGGTCTCTACTTCACGCTTGCCGTGACCTATCCGTCGGCGGCCGCGCTTGGCGGCGGCGGTCGCTGCCTGGTTTACCAGGCGCGCAAGAACGAGATCGAGAGCCTGGACTTCCTGCCCGGCGTGCCGAGCGCGGGCGGGCCGGTCGCGATCCCGGGCTCGATGCGCGGCATGGCCGCGATGCAGGCCCGCTACGGCGACCTGCGCTGGGCCGCGCTGCTCTCGCCGGCCGAGAATATCGCGCGGAACGGCGAGCGGGTGTCGCGGGCGATGGCCCGTTCGCTCACCGCCTTCGAGGGCCGTTCCGATGGCCGGCTGGCCCCGCTCCTGCGCGACCAGCAGGGCGCGCTGCTGAAAGAGGGGACGCCCTATCGCCGGATCGGCCTTGCCGGCCTGATCAGTCGGCTGCGGGCGCAGGGCGGTGCCGCCTTCTACGGCGGCCAGATCGCCGCCGACTTCGTCGCCGATACCGCCGCGCTCGGCGGCCGGCTGACGGTCGAGGATCTGCGCAACTACAAGCCGCGCTGGCAGAAGACCCGGACGGTCGAGATCGGCGATCTCGAGGCGCATACGACCAGCGACGAGGACGGCGAACGGGTCGCGGCGGCGCTGACGGCGCTCGAGGATGGCGGCCAGGTGGCAGCCGATTCCGAGGCCACGGCCGATTATGCCAGCACCAGCTTCCTCACCGTCGACCGCCAGGGCAATGCCGTCGCCTGCGCGGTAACCATGAACCGGCCGTTCGGGATTGCCGATCTGGCAGCCATTTCCGGCACCATTCCGGCCGCCGCCGACAATCCGTCGAAGGGACCGGCGCCGCTGCTCGTCGCCTTCAACCGCTATACCGACCAATTCTATGGCGCGGCGGTCGCGACCGGCGGGGCACGGACACCCGAACGGGTCGCCGCGGCCGCCTTCCGGATGCTTCGGAAACGCGACGATGCGGGGCAGGCGATGGCGCACAGCAAGGGCGGGCTGCTCAATCTCGCTGTCTGTCCCGAGGGTCTGCCCGACAAACCGAAGAGCTGCCGCGCCGTCAACGATCCGGCCGGCTTCGGCCTCGCCAGCAGCGCCGACAATTACTGAGTGGCAGGCATGACCTTCTCGAAGCGTAGTGACGTCGATCCCTTCATCGTCATGGAGGTCATGAAGGCGGCGGCGGCGCGCGCCGCGGCCGGCGGCGATGTCCTTCACATGGAGGTCGGGCAGCCGGGCACCCCGGCGCCGCGCCTGGTCCGGGAAGCGGCCAAGGCGGCGATCGACAGCCAGGTCCTGGGCTACAGCGACGCGCTCGGCCTGCCGGCACTGCGCGAGTCGATCGCCGGCCATTACCGCGAAACCTATGGCGTCGACGTGGGGGCGGAACGGATCGCCGTCACGACCGGCTCTTCCGGCGCCTTCCTGCTCGCTTTCCTGGCGCTGTTCGATCATGGCGAGCGGATCGCCCTCGGCCGGCCCTGCTACCCGGCCTACCGCAACATCCTCCGTGCCCTCGGGATCGAGGTGGTCGACATCCCGGTCGGGCCGGACAGCCGCTTCCAGCCGACCGTGGCCCATCTCGACGCCGTCGAGGGTCCGCTCAAGGGCCTGCTGGTCGCCAGTCCCGCCAACCCGACCGGCACGATGCTGGAACTCGACGACTACCGCGCGCTATCGGCGGCCTGCCGGGCGCGGGGGATGCGGCTGATTTCCGACGAGATCTACCACGGCATCACCTACGAACGACCGGCGGTGACGGCGCTGGCCGTCGATCCGTCCGCCATCGTGGTCAACTCCTTCTCGAAATATTTCTCGATGACCGGCTGGCGCGTCGGCTGGATGGTCCTGCCGCCGGACATGGTTCGCCCGATCGAGCGGCTGGCCCAGAGCTTCTATATTTCCGTGCCGGTGGTGAGCCAGTGGGCGGCGCTCGCCGCCTTTTCGGCGCGCGAGGAACTGGAGGCCAATGTCGCGGCCTATGCGCGCAACCGGGCGGTGCTGCTGGAGGCATTGCCGAAGGCCGGTTTCGACCGGCTGGCGCCGGCCGACGGGGCCTTCTACATCTACGCGGATGTCAGCCGGCACACCAACTCGGCAACCGATTTCTGCAAGGAGATGCTGGCCGAGATCGGTGTCGCGGCGACGCCGGGGACGGATTTCGATCCGGTCGACGGCGAATCATACGTGCGCTTTTCCTTCGCGGGCGCGGAGCCCGAGATTGCCGAGGCCGCCCGGCGCATCGTCGGCTGGCCAAGGCTTCGCACGGCGGGCAGGGGCTGAGCCCGGCCTGATCGGTTAACGCCGAAGGGCGGGCGAGGGGGCGCAACGCACTCCGCTCGACCCGCCCGTCGGGTTGTCAGGTCAGCGGTCGAACCGCCGCCAGCCGGGTTGACGGCGCGTCAGTCGCGCCGCCGCCACCAGCCGAGCCGGATACGGCGCTTGCCTTCGGCCTTCTCGTCCTCGCCGTTGCCGGCGTCGACGGTTTCCGGTGTCGGTTCGTCGGCGCTGTCGGCGACCTGCTCGTTGGCCGGTTCCGGCAGTGTCTCAACCCGTTCGGTCTCGGCGATATCGTGCGCCATCGCCTCGTCCCGCACGGCTGCTGTCTCGACCGGCGGCTCCTCGACCGGAGCGTCCTCTGTGCCAGCGGCCGCCTGCTCGATCGCCGGCTGCTCGCTCGAAACGGTTTCCGGGGCAGGGCTTGCGGCCACCGGTTCCGTCGTGCTGGCGGTCTCGGTCTCGGCCACGGTTTCGGCTCCAATTTCGGCCGGCGTCTCCTCGACCTTCTTGGCGCGCGGGCTCCGGCGTCGGCGCTTCGGCTTCTCCGGCGCCGTCTCGACGGCCGCTTCGACCGTCTCCGCGGCGGGTGCCTCGGCCACCTCCGCAGCGACCGGTTCGGCGGGCTCCGCCGCCTGTGGCATGTCGGGGGTTTCCTCGGCTGCCGGCCGTGCCGCGTCGATATCGGCGCTCGCGGCGCCCGACACGATGCCGACGTCCGGCTGTTCGCCTTCGCCCGGCATCACGGCCGGTGTGTCGCCATCCTGGGGCTGTTCGCCCGAAGTCGTGTCGCGGTTGCCCTCGTCACCCTGAACGGCAGTCGACGTCTCGGTCGACGATTCGTCGCCGGACCGCCGGCGGCGCCCGCCGCGACGGCCGCGACGGCGGCGCTTGGGCTGACCCTCCGGCTGTTCGCCATCGGCGGCGGCGGGCCGGGATGCGGCACCGCCATCGCTGTCGCCTTCCTCATCGTCGCTCTGCTCGGACGCCTCATGGCCCTGCTGGGCATGGCCCTCGCCATCGCCGGGTTTCCGGCGGCGGCGGCGGCGGCGGCGCTTGCTCGGTGCGGCCTCGCCGTCGCTGTCCGCGCTCGGCGTTTCCGCGACCTCGATCTCGGGCTCGTCGTCGTCCTCGTCCTCTTCAGGCGGCGGGGCGAGCGCGACGGCGGTCTTGCCGCGTTCCTCCTCCGGCTTGGCGACGGTCCGGTCGAGCCGGTGGTCCGGCGGGATCAGGCTCGGATCGGCATAGACAAAGGCGCGCATGCCGTAGCGACCTTCGATCGCCTGCAACGTGTCGCGCTTCTGGTTGAGCAGGTAGATCGCGGTGTCGGTGTCGACATGCACGGTCAACGCCGAGGTGCGATCACGCACGCCTTCCTCCTCGATCGCGCGGAGGATGTGCAGCGCGGTCGATTCGGTGGAGCGGATATAACCGGTGCCCTGGCAATGAGGGCAGGGCTCGGTGCTCGCCTCGAGCAGGCTCGGCCGCATCCGCTGGCGCGACATCTCGAGCAGCCCGAAGGCGCTGATCCGGCCGACCTGAATGCGGGCACGGTCGGATTTCAGGGCATCCTTGATCCGCCGTTCGACATTCCGGTTGTTGCGATTCTCCTCCATGTCGATGAAGTCGATGACGATCAGTCCCGCCAGATCGCGCAGCCGGAGTTGCCGGGCGACCTCGTCGGCCGCCTCCAGGTTGGTCTTGTAGGCAGTATCCTCGATCGAATGCTCGCGCGTCGCCTTGCCCGAGTTGACGTCGATCGAGACCAGCGCTTCGGTCGGATTGATGACGATGTAGCCGCCGGAGCGCAGCGTCACGGTCGGCGAATACATCGACGCGAACTGCTGCTCGACCTGGTAGCGCTGGAACAGCGGGAGCGGCTCGCGGTAGGCTTGGACCTTCTTGGCATGGCTCGGAATGAGCATGCGCATGAAGCTCTTCGCGGTCTTGTAGCCTTCCTCGCCCTCGACCAGGATCTCGTCGATATCCTTGTCGTAGAGGTCGCGGATCGAGCGCTTGATCAGGCTCGCCTCCTCGTAGACGAGGCATGGCGCGATCGACTTCAGCGTGGTCTCGCGGATTTCGTCCCAGGCACGCAGCAGGTAATCGTAGTCGCGCTTGATCTCCGCCTTGGTCCGGCTCAGGCCGGCGGTCCGGACGATGACGCCGGTGCCTTCCGGAACCTCGAAGGAGGAGACGATTTCCTTCAGCCGCTTGCGGTCGGTGAGATTGACGATCTTGCGGCTGATTCCGCCGCCGCGCGCGGTGTTCGGCATGAGCACGCAATAGCGGCCGGCCAGCGACATGTAGGTGGTCAGCGCCGCGCCCTTGGTGCCGCGCTCTTCCTTGACGACCTGCACGAGCAGGATCTGGCGGCGCTTGATGACTTCCTGGATCTTGTAGTCCCGGGCCCGATGTACCGCCCGCTTCTGGCGCACATCGTCGAGCTCGTCGCCGCCGACGCTCTCGACCGCGTGGGTCTCGCCGTTGGCGTCCTCAGTGCCGTCATCGGCACCGTGCTCGGCGTCGGACTGGCCGGACTGGTCCGCATCCGACGCCGTCTCGGCGTTGCCGGCCTGGCCCTCGTCGTCCTTCTTGGAGCGCCGGCCGCGGCCGCGCCTCCCGCGGGGCCGTTCGACGTCGGCCTCTTCCTCCTCGACGGCGGCGCGTTCGGCCGCCTTGGTCTGCTCGATCAGTGCCTCGCGATCGGCGACCGGGATCTGGTAATAGTCCGGGTGGATTTCGCTGAAGGCGAGAAAGCCGTGCCGGTTGCCGCCATATTCGACGAACGCCGCCTGAAGCGACGGTTCGACGCGGGTTACCTTGGCGAGGTAGATATTGCCCTTGAGTTGCTTCTTCGTCGAAGTCTCGAAATCGAACTCTTCGAGCCGCGTTCCCTTGACGACGACAACACGAGTTTCCTCGGCGTGTGTCGCGTCGATCAACATACGCGTAGCCATTTATTTCTCCGGGACGACACCCCCGCTGCGCGCGAACAACGCGCGGGTTGCCGTCATCTGTTCAGGCGAAACCTCCGCGCTTCAGCCGGACAACCTGGCGGCTCACGACAAATACTGACCGTGGCGCCTGGCAATAACCGCCATTAACGCGGTGCAGCGGATCGTGAACGATACCGCCGCACGGCTTCGAGTCTCATTCAAACTCCGTGCTGTCTTGAGCGCGGCACCCGTACGCTCCGGGGATTTGGCAACTTGACCAAATGCCGTACTAAAGCTGTCGAATGTTGCGCCGACCGTCCCTTTCGGGGCGCGGTCTGACTACGGAGGCTCGCACCCGCAAGATAGCTTCAAAGCGCGGAGTTCCACAATATAATTCTCCGGCCTCCGCAATATCGGCGGATGCCGCGCGGCGCGGCCGACCGAAAGGGTTCCGACGTGTTGGCGGGCGGGCCCGAAGCTGGTATGCAGGGAACCCTTCGAACCGGGCAGCGAAATCCGTCTCATGTGGCCAGTCCAGCGTCGTCTCCTGCAAATCCTGTTCGCCCTGCTGTTCTGCGCGGCCGCGACCCCGGCGACGGCCGACCTCGTGGCGACGGCGGCCCGCGTCGGCGATCACGGCGGCAAGACGCGGTTCGTCCTGGAACTGACCGAGAAAGCGCCGTTCCAGGTCTTCGTGCTGCCGGATCCCTATCGCGTGGTGATCGATTTCCCGGTGGTGGACTGGCACCTGCCGCCGCATCAGGACCAGCGTCCCGTCGGCCTGATCGACAGCTATCGCTTCGGCCTGTTCCGTCCCGATACCTCGCGCGTCGTGCTCGACGTGCGCGGCCCGGTCGAGGTGACCGCGGCGGAACTGCTGCCGCCCCGGGACGGAAAGCCCTACCGCTTCTACATCGACATCAGGCCGACCGGCCGGGACGCCTTCCTTGCCGCCGCGGCGCGCGATCGTGAACGGCTTGCCAAGATCGCGGCGATTCGGCCGGAGCCGCTGCCGGCGACGCCGCCGGTCGCGAAGGAGGCCAGACGCTACACCATCGTCATCGATGCCGGCCATGGCGGCGTCGATCCGGGGACGATCGGCGTCCACGGCGGCCAGGAGAAGGATCTCGTGCTGGCGGTGGCCCGGCGGATCGCCGGGGAACTGCACAAGTCGCCGCAGTATCGTGTGGTCATGACCCGCTCGAGCGACGTTTTCCTCTCGCTTCGCGACCGGGTGGCCGTCGCCCGTAAGGAAGAGGCCGACCTGTTCATCTCGATCCACGCGGACAGCATCAAGAGCCCCAAGGTGCGAGGCGCCACCGTCTACACGCTCTCGGAGACCGCCTCCGACGACGAGGCCGAGGCGCTCGCCCACAAGGAAAACAAGTCCGACGTCATCGCCGGCGTCGACCTGGCGCTGCATGACGATGCGGTCAGCGGCATCCTGATCGATCTCGCCCAGCGCGAGACCAAGAATTTCGCCGCCGCCTTCGCCAAGATCCTGCTGCCCGAGATCACCCAGCGGAACGGCGGGGTGAGCCGCGATCACCGCTATGCCGGCTTCCGCGTGCTGCGGGCGCCGGACGTGCCCTCGGTTCTGGTCGAACTCGGCTATCTCTCGAACAGTCAGGACTACGACTTCCTGTTCTCCAAGGCCGGCCAGGAACGCATGACCGAAGGCGTGGTCTCCGCCGTTGACCGTTATTTCAGGGAAATCAGGTCGGAATAGCCGTCGCGTCGCCCGCCCGGGTCCGGCCTGGTCCTGAAAAAGCGCGCGAAACTGGAACTTTCAGAGACCTCGCCCATTTGAATGACACCATGAAGCGTCTCCTCAAGGTCTTTATCGTTCTGCTTGTGCTCGGGCTGCTTGGCGGCATCGCCGGGGCCGGTGCCGTGCTTTATGCCTTCTGGCATTACGGCAAGGGCCTGCCCGATTACCAGCAGCTCGCCGGCTACGAGCCGCCGGTGGTCACCCGCGTGCATGCGGGCGACGGCTCCCTGCTGACCGAATATGCCCGGGAACGGCGGCTCTTCGTGCCGATCGAGGTGATCCCGAAGCATGTCTGGCAGGCCTTCCTCTCGGCCGAGGACCAGCGCTTCTTCAGCCATCCGGGCGTCGATTTCATCGGCGTGGCGCGCGCCGTCCTGGTCAACCTGCGGCAGATCGGTACCGACCGGCGGCCGGTCGGCGCCTCGACAATCACGCAGCAGGTCGCGAAGAACATGCTGCTGACCAACGAGGTCTCGATCGAGCGCAAGGTCAAGGAGATGATCCTCGCCTTCCGGATCGAGCGCACGATGCCGAAGGAGCGGATCCTCGAGCTCTATCTGAACGAGATCTACCTCGGCCAGGGCAGCTACGGCGTCGCGGCCGCGGCGCTGACCTATTTCGACAAGGCGCTCGGTGAATTGACGATCCCCGAGGCGGCCTACCTGGCGGCGCTGCCGAAGGCGCCGAACAATTACCACCCGGTGCGCAAGCGCGATGCCGCGATCGCCCGGCGCAACTGGATCATCGGCCGGATGGTCGAGGACGGCTATGTCCCGGCCGACCAGATGGTGGCCCTGGAGGCGACCCCGCTCGGCGTCGTTCCCGGTCGCGAGGCGACCTTCGTCAAGGCCGACTGGTTCGTCGAGGAGGTCCGCCGCGAGCTTTACGATCTCTATGGCGCAGACGGTCTCTACGATGGCGGGCTCTCGGTCCGGACGACGATGGAGACCGAGCTGCAACTGCTCGGCCAGCGGGTCCTGCGCGACGGCCTGCGCGCCTACGACCGGCGGCACGGCTGGCGTGGCCCGCTCGACAGGCTGCCGCTCGACGGCGACTGGCAGGCGCGCTTCGCCGAATGGCCGGTTCCGTCCGGCCTGACGAGCTGGTGGCCGGCCGTGGTGACCGGTCTCGATGCCCGCGAGGCGATGATTGCCTTCCAGGACGGGAGCACCGGGACGATCCCGCTCGACGCGCTGAAATGGGCGCGGAAATTCATCTCGGTCGACGGCCGGGGGCCGGCCGTCAAGTCACCGGCTGATGTCCTGGACAAGGGCGACATCGTCGCGGTCTCGCCGCTGGCGGAAGAGGGCGGGGCCGGCAATCGCTACGCGCTCGAGCAGATCCCGAAGATCAACGGCGCCCTGGTCGCGATGGATCCCCACACCGGGCGGGTGCTGGCGCTGGTCGGCGGCTGGAGCCACGCGGTGTCCGAGTTCAACCGCGCGACCCAGGCGGCCCGGCAGCCGGGCTCGGCCTTCAAGCCCTTCGTCTACGCCGCGGCAATGGAGAACGGCTTCACGCCGTCGAGCCTCGTGCTCGACGCCCCGTTCGTCCTCGACCAGGGCGAACTCGGCAAATGGAAGCCGGGCAACTATTCGAACAAGTTCTACGGTCCCAGTACCTTGCGCCTCGGTCTTGAGAAATCGCGCAACCTGATGACGGTGCGGCTCGCCCGGTCGCTCGGGATCGACGTCGTCGCCGACTACGCGAAGCGCTTCGGGATCGCCGAGGACATGCCGCAGATCCTCTCCATGTCGCTCGGCGCGATGCAGACGACGCTGCTCCAGCTCACGACCGCCTACGCGATCCTCGACAATGGCGGCAAGAGCCTGACCCCGACCCTGATCGACCGGGTCCAGGATCGCCGCGGCCGGACCATCTTCCGTCATGACAAGCGCGATTGCGACGGCTGCCTTGCCGCCTCCTGGCATGGCCAGCCGGTGCCGAAGCTGCCCGACAACCGGAGCCGGGTGATGAGCGCGGAGGGCGCCTACCAGGTCGTGTCCATGCTCGAGGGCGTGGTCGAGCGGGGGACCGGGCGGAGCATCGCCAGCCTCGGCCGGCCGCTCGCCGGCAAGACCGGCACCACCAACGACAGCTTCGACGCCTGGTTCGTCGGCTTCGCGCCGGACCTCGCGGTCGGCGTCTATACCGGCTTCGACCAGCCCTCGACGCTCGGCGACAAGGAGCAGGGGGCCTCGGTCGCGGCGCCGATCTTCAAGGCCTTCATGGCCGAGGCGCTGGCCGGCCAGCCGGCCATCCCGTTCCGGGTGCCGCCGGGCATCCGCCTGGTCCGGGTGCGCGCCGATTCGGGCGTCGCCGCCCAGCCGGGCGACCGCAACGTGATCCTGGAGGCCTTCCGGCCGGGCACAGAACCGACCGCCGCGGCCGCCGTGCTGGACGGATCCGATATCGGCGCGGCCGGTGGGGCAGCTAGCGCGGGCGGCTCGCTGTCGTCGGGGACCGGCGGGCTTTACTGAGGCCGGGCAAGGTTTTATGGTCGCCCGCCGCGATAGCGGGCGAGATCGAGCGATGCGCGATATCCGCTGGCTGTCGCGCCGAATTCCGAAGCTAGAGAGATCAGATGCGGGCTGAACAGCAGGCGTTAATCGATGACATCAAGCAGTCGCTGGAACTGCTGAGGAGGCATCTTTGACTGGGATCGCGCAACCCGTCGCCTCGACGAGCTGAACGCCCTCAGCGAGGATCCCGCGCTCTGGAACGATCCGGACCGCGCCCAGTCGCTGATGAAGGAACGCCGCCGCCTCGACGAGGCGGTCACCGGCTACAAGACCCTCGAACAGGATCTTGCCGACACCATCGAGCTGATCGAGCTTGCCGAGCTTGAGGATGACGAGGAAGTCCTCGGCGAGGCCGAGGCGTCGCTGCGGGCGCTGCAGGCCAACGCGGCGCGCCGGCGGCTGGAAAGCATGCTGTCCGGCGAGGCCGACCAGCTCGACAGCTATCTCGAGATCCATGCCGGCGCGGGCGGCACGGAGAGCCAGGACTGGGCCTCCATGCTGGTCCGCATGTACAGCCGCTGGGCCGAGGCGCGCGGCTACAAGGTGACGCTGATCGAGGAGAGCGGCGGCGAGGAGGCCGGCATCAAGTCGGCGACCCTGCAGATCGCCGGCGAGAACGCCTATGGCTGGCTGAAGACGGAATCCGGCGTGCACCGCCTGGTCCGCATCTCGCCGTTCGATTCGTCGGCCCGGCGCCACACCAGCTTCGCCTCGGTCGGCGCATTCCCCGTGATCGACGACAGCATCGAGATCGAGATTGAGGACAAGGATCTCCGGATCGACACCTACCGGGCCTCGGGCGCCGGCGGACAGCACGTCAACCGGACCGATTCGGCCGTCCGCATCACCCATATTCCGACCAACATCGTCGTGCAGTGCCAGAACGACCGCTCGCAGCACAAGAACCGGGCGACGGCGATGGGCATGCTGAAGGCCCGCCTCTACGAGCGCGAGTTGCAACTCAGGGAAGAGAAGGCGGCGGCGATGCGCGGCGCCCAGACCGATATCGGCTGGGGCCACCAGATCCGCTCCTACGTCCTGCATCCCTACCAGATGGTCAAGGACCTGCGGACGAGCGTCGAGACCAGCAACACGCAGGGCGTGCTCGACGGGGCGCTGGACGATTTCATGGCGGCGGCGCTGGCCCAGCGGGTCGGCGAAGACAATGAGGCCGAGGACGGCGCGTCCTGAGGCAGGGCGGCGTGCGCCGGGTCAGTTCATCCTGGTGAGCGGGCGCTCGACAGCCGGCACGTCCGCCGGCAACCGCTCGACCGACGCGGCCGGGCCCGCGCCGGCCGGCGCGGCGACGACGGTCGGGTCGGCGGCACCGTAAAGCGCGGCGGCGCCGGCGATGTCGCCGGGCTGCAGGCCGCGAAAGAGCTCGGTATAGCGGAACGACATCAGCTGCCCCGAGGGGCCGGCATGGTCCAGGCCGATCGCGTGGCCGATCTCGTGCGCCAGGGCATAGCGGAGGTCATAGATCGTCCGGTCGCCGTCGAAGCCGATCTTCCATGTCCGTTCGGGGTTGAGGCAGATCCGCGACTGGCGGATGGCGCGGATACCGCCATCCTGGTCCCGGCGGTAATCGACATCGGCATAGGCGATGCCCCGGGGAACCGCCTGGACGCCGATGACGATGCCCGCTTTGGTGGCGTCATCGGTGCGCACGAAGCGGATATCGGCAGCCTGTTCCCACATGGCGAAGGCGGCCGCGGTCTCGCGGTCGAGAACCTCCGGGCTGATGGCCGGATCGTCGAACAGCGAGGTCATGGCATCGATGGCGCGGCAGTTCCGGGCGGTCGGGAAATGCATCGCCGAGGCGGCGAAAGCATAGCTCACGGTTGCGCCCGACTTCAGCGCGGGCGCGCCCCATTTCACGAGACTGCCGTTGAGGCTGAGAAGCTGGTAACGGTCGCGCGCGACCGCCGCCGACATGATGCCGGGCAGGAGCACTGCCAGAAGGGCAACAACTGTAACCGGTATCCTCACCGAAACTCCGTGCCGCCGTAACGGATTTCCGTAATTCGAGCGGACCCGGCTCGGTAGGACTACTGTACCCGGCCCATTCGGCAACCAGCATCGCGCCGATTGGTAATGATTCGATAAACGACATCGGCCGCGAGGTCAACGAAGGGTAGAAAAAGAACGGGACGCCCGACCGCTCTGGCGGCGGGACGTCCCGGAGTTTCAGGCCGCTGCCGCGTCATTCGCGGCCGCGGGAGGCGAGCGGTCTCTCGCGGCGGCGACCCGCAGGGAGGCGGACCGGGTTACTCGGCCGCGGCACCCGGAAGCTGACCCTTGGTCTGCTGCTCGAGCTGGCGGGCCCGCTCGGCCTGGGCGGCCGCGGCGGCGCGGTCACGCTCGGCCTCGGCCAGCGACTTGAACTCCGGCGCCGCGGTGAGCGACTGCTCGGACATGTCGACCATCGCGATCAGCTTGTCGTCCTCGCGGCTCAGCCGGATCTCGTTCCAGGCGACCCCGACCTCCTTGCTGCCGAGGCCGAGAAATCCGCCGACCGAGACCACGGCGCCGACCACGCGATCCTGGTCGTCGATGATCAGGTTGGAGATCTCGCCGATATTCTGGCCTTCCGAGTTGACGACCGGCCGGCCGACGAGATCGGACGAAAGGACCTGGTTGTCGTGCTGGACGGTGATCGAGGCGGTCCCGGCCGGTGCCGTCATCGCGCGCGGCGTGGTCTGGGTCGCCTCGGGCGCCTTCGGCTGCACGGCGTCGCTGCCGGTGGTCGCGGTCTCGGCGATGGCCGGGCTCGCGACGGCAAGCGCGAGCAGCGAGGCGAGGACGAAATTCTGCGTCTTGTACATGGTTCTTCCTCCATGATTGCCACTCTCCGTCCCCTCCACATAGGAAGATGCCCCGGCCTCGTCAGCAGGCGTCCGGAAATTGACACGATCCGGATTCACAACTGTCACAACGCCGGTTCATCTTGCTTTTCCGCCGGGTTTCCCTAGATAGAGGGGATGATGACCGTCCTGCACATTTTCGCTGCGCTACGACGATCGGGGTGCCTGGCCGCGGATGGCCCGCCCCCGAGCTTGCGGTAGGATTCGCGTCTACTGTTCTTGCCGGCTCGGGGCTGCCCAACGAGTCCCAACTCCATAACGCTCATTCCGGTGTCCTGACCGATCAGTCCTGCTGATCGACCGTCGTCGTTGACGACGGTCGGCCCGTAACTGTTCCGGTCACGGCTGCGGATTCGGGCTCTGGCAGGAACGGGCCGGCAGCCGTCACGACGGGCCGGCCACTGGCGAGGCACGTACCATGATCTGGTTTCATCGTTTGAAGTCCGATTTCCATTCCCTGCGATCGTTGTGGCGGCGGCGCCAGACACGCATCGCCACGATCCGGGTCCTGCGCCGGCTCGACGACCGGCTGCTCGACGATATCGGCGTGGTCCGGGGGCGCATCGGGGAGGCCGCCCGCAAGGCGGTCGACGATCGCGCGGCAGCGGGGACGGAGCAGGCACCCGCCTCCGGGAGGAGGCCGGGACCGCGCCGCACCGTGAGCGGCGAGCGCCCGTCCATCATTCTTCCGTCACCGTTACCGGCGCTGGCGATCGCCTGATCGCCCGCCGTCAGCACCCATTCATTCATTTCAAGACAAAGGATAAAGTCATGTCGACAAGGCACAGCGAGACAACTCTCGGCTCCGACGCCATCATCGTGACCGACCGCGACCACGAGCGGCTGTTCGGGCTCGCGAATCGGTATGACCAGTTGAACGAAGTCAGCCGCATGCTGGCGCAGGAACTCGAGAACGCCAAGGTGGTCGACGCCACCGAGATCCCGGCGACCGTGGTCACCATGAATTCGCAGGTGACCGTGCGCGAGGAGGATACCGGCAAGGTCCGCACCTACACGCTCGTCTATCCGGGCGAGGCGGATATCTCGGCCGGCAAGCTTTCCATCCTGACCCCGGTCGGGACGGCGCTGATCGGCCTGTCCGAGGGCGAGACGATGGAGTGGACGACACGGGACGGCCGTTCCAAGGAACTGACCGTCGTCAAGGTTGTCTACCAGCCAGAGGCGGACGGCCGCTTCGATCTCTGAAACGGTCGCTGGCCGGCTTCGCAGGCGCGTCGCGATCGCGGCGTCCCGGCGGGCCGGTCAGATCCGCGCGGCGATCGAATCCTTCGCGGCGAGCCCGTTGCCGGCGTCGTCCTGCGCCGCCGGCCTGTCCGCACCGTCGGCCGGCTTCGACGGCTGCGGCGCCTCGATACGCTTGGTCTCGGCGGCCTTCTGCGAGTTGCGGCAATGACCGTCAAGCGTCGCGCCTGCCTCGATCGCGAGGCTCTCGTGATGGATGTCGCCGGTGATCCGCGCGGTCTTCGTGAGCGCGACCCGGCCCGCGCGGACGCAGCCCCGGACCTCGCCATGGATGGTCACGTCGTCGGCGCGAACCTCGCCCCGGACACAGGCTGTCTGCCCGATGGTCAGCTTGCGCGCGGCGATGTCGCCGTCGACCTCGCCATCGACATGGAGCTCGCCATCGGTCTCGAGATTGCCGAGGACCTTCAGGTTGGCGCTGATGATGGACGGCGGCGCGTTGCTCGTCGTCCGTCTAGCCGTCGTCTTTTCCGCCTTTGAAAACATAGCGTCCTGCCTCGAAAAAGTCGGATGGGTCGTAATTCTTGCCCTGGAAGAGGACCTCGTAATGGACATGCGACCCGGTGCTCCGCCCGGTCGATCCCATGAGTCCGATTTTCTGCCGGAACTGCACCTTCTCCCCGCGCTTCACGAGGGTCTTGTAAAGATGCGCGTAGCGGGTCTTGAAGCCGGCCCCGTGGTCGATCTCGACCAGCCGACCGTAGGGACCCTTGCTGCCGACATAGGTGACCGTGCCGGCCGACGTGGCCAGTACCGGGGTCTTCTTCGGTGCCGCGATATCGACACCCGAATGGTAGGCCTTGCGCTTAGTGAACGGATCGCGCCGCTTGCCGAACAGCGACGAGATGTAGCCATTGTCCGAGGGGCGGGCGAGCGGCATCTGCGACAGCGCCGCCTGCAGGCCGCTCCAGCGGGCAAGGATCAGCTCGATCTGCCCGGCATCCGACATGACGCTGCCGAGATCGTCCGCGGCACCGGCCGACACGCCGGTCAGGGTCAGCGGCCCGCCCTGGCCGATCGTTTCCGCCGGCGGTTCGGTCACGAAACTGTCGGGGTCAAGCCCGGCCAGCCGGATCGCGTCCTCAAGGACCGCGACCCCGGCCAGGGTCTGTTCCTGCACCCGGGCGAGCAGATTGGTCTGCGAGCGGCGGATGATATCGACGGTATCCTCGAGCTCGGCGACGGCGCGACGCAGCCGGTCGCGTTCCTGCAGGATGCCTTCCTGGCGCGCCCGCTCGGCGGCGAGCCGGCTCTGGTTCGCATGCAGCGCGTCGCGCGCCAGCGCCGCCGTCTCGGTGGTCCGGGCGAGTTGGGTCAGAAGCTCCGACGCCCGGCTGCTGACATCGCTGCTGGTATCGGCGAGCCGGTCGCGCTGGGCGATGACGCCGGCCAGGGTCGCCTCGCGCTCGGTCAGCTCGGCGGTCAGCGCGGCGCTCTTCCGCTTGGCGGACTCGTAGGCGGCTTCCAGGTTCGCCAGCCGGCTGCGCAGGCGCTCGCCGGCGGCCGCCTCTTGCGCGGCGAGGCTGCGCTTGGCTTCCAGTTCGCCGGCCAGCGTGGCCAGCCGGGCATCGCGCCGCCGGTTGTCGGCAAGCGCCGTCTGCAGCTTGTCGCGCAGTTCGGTGAGGTCGCGGAGCGAGGCGGCGAGCCTGTTCCGTGTCGTGTCGCGATCCTCGCCGGCGGCCGCGACCTCCAGCTCGAGTTTCGCGAGCTTGCGGGCGAGGTCGGCGGACCGTTGCTCGGCCGCCTGCAGCTTGCGGCGGAGCGTCGCGTTGTCGGAGGCGAGCCGCCCGCCGCGCTGCTCGGCCTTCTGCCGGCGCGCCGTTTCTGCCTCGAGGATGCTCGATGTGGCATCCAGGTCGGAACGGAGTTTCGACCTGAATTCAATGAGTTCCTGCAATTTGCTGTAGCCGGAGGCGAGCTCGTCGTTGGCCCGGACAAGCTCCTGCCGGGTGGTGTCGAGCGAGTCGGCAAGATGGTGCCGCTCGGTCCGGAGGATCTCGATCTCGATCCCGCGCGCGTCGAGCAGGCTGTCCTGGAAGACCACCTCGTAGGCACCACGGGCAAGCCCGGCGAGGCCGAGTACGAGCAGGGCGACAAGGCCGATCTGGTGACCCAGGCGTAGTGTCAGGAAGCGCACGCGCCCCCTGCTGCGCAGGTAGATCTGGCGCTCGGGAAAGAATCGCTCGCGCCAGTTTGGCCGCTGGTTCACCGTCCTCGCCCCCCAGGGTTCCGCTTCGGCTATGGACGCCGAAAGATGTGAAGAAATCGGTAATGCCGATTATGCGAAAGCGCGGCCAAGAGTCCATCGCGCTGCACGCGAGCCCGGTCAGGATGCCGCCGGCGGCCCCCAGAAGCGTTCGGGGAAACCGGCGCGATCGCGGGCCTCGGCGTTGAACGGCGGCTTCAGGCCGCCCCGGAAACGTTCGCGGACGAGGGCCTGCCAGGTCTCTTCGGGCGGCAGACCGCGATGGCCGGCAATCACTTCGAACCAGTGCCGTCCGGCCGCGACATGGCCGATCTCGTCCTCGTAGATCACCCTGAGCACCGCCGCGCTCCCGGTATCGCCGGCGGCATCGAGGCGTCGGATCATGTCGGGCGTGACGTCGAGGCCGCGCGCCTCCAGCACCATCGGGACGATGGCGAGCCGGGCCAGCAGGTCGTCGGCGGTCGATGCCGCCGCTTCCCACAGGCCGTCGTGGGCCGGCAGGTCGCCATAGCCGCCACCGAGCGCCCTGAGTCGGGATTCGACCAGCATGAAATGCCGCGCCTCGTCGTCACCGACGGCGATCCAGTCGGCAAAGAAGCGATCCGGCAGCCCGCCGTCGGCAAAACGCCCGACCAGGTCCCAGGCGAGATCGATGGCGTTGAACTCGATATGGGCGACCGCGTGAAGCAGGGCGAAACGGCCGGCCCGCCCCCGGCCGATCCGCCGTCGCGGCATCCGGCCGGGCGGCAACAGTTCCGGGCGTTCCGGCCGGGCAGGGCGGTCCGGCATCGGCGGCCCGCCGTTCTCGACGGCCAGCTCGCCGGCCCGCCACAGCGACGCCATGCGGCGGGAGCGCTCCGCCTTGGTCGCGGGCTCGGCACTGCCGAGGACCGCGGCGGCGGCCTCGGTGACGGTACGGACCGGCCCGAGGTCTCCGCTCAAAGCGCCTTCGCCGCGGCCAGCACCGCGTCGACATGGCCCTTGACCTTGACCTTGCGCCAGACCTCGCGGATCACGCCGCCGCCGTCGACGAGAAAGCTCGCCCGCTCGATGCCCATGTATTTGCGGCCGTACATGGATTTCTCGACCCAGACCCCGAATGCCTCGCAGGTGCTGCCGTCCTCGTCGGCGGCAAGCGTCACGGCAAGGCCGTGCTTGGCCTTGAAGCGGTCATGCTTGGCGACGCTGTCCTTCGAGCAGCCGATCACGGTGACACCGAGGGCGGCGAAATCGGCCGCCCTGGCGGTGAAGTCGATCGCCTCGGTGGTGCAGCCCGGGGTGTCGTCCTTGGGGTAGAAATAGAGCACGAACGGCGTGCCCTTCAGGGCCTCGAGGCTGACGTTGCCGCCGCCATCGGTCGGCATGGAGAAGCGGGGCGCGGGATCGCCCGCGCCGGGAGCAGCAGTCATGGATCGGTCATTCCTTCTCGTCTGGCCATCTTGTCGGGAGGGCGCGTTCTGTGAACGCGCTCACAAAACAGGGTAAAGACGCGTGTTTCCCTGTCAATCCGCGCGATTCCGAGGATTGCCGGGGGCACGATCTGCGGCTAGCGTCTTGCGCGATAAAGTCTCTCCTCATGGAGGCAGCCATGCGCGCAGCTCCCGTATTAATCGCGTTGTTGTTGTCTGTGTACCCGTTTGCCGGGTCGGCTTCCGAAACGCCGCTCGAGCGCGGAACCTACCTGGTGCGGGCGATCGTCGCCTGCGGAAACTGTCATACCCCGCAAGGACCGGACGGGCCCGTCGCGGGCCAGGAACTGGCCGGCCAGCTGGTCATCGATTTCCCGGAATTCACCGCCTACGCGCCGAACATCACGTCCGATCCGGTGTCCGGCATCGGCAACTGGACCGACGAGCAGATCATCGCCGCAATTCGCGAGGGCATCCGCCCGGACGGTACGATCATCGGCCCGCCGATGCCGATCGATCTCTATCGCGGCATGTCGGACGAGGACGTCCGGGCGATCGTCGCCTATCTGCGCACTGTCGCGCCGGTCCGGAACGAGGTCCCGAAGTCTGTCTACCGGATTCCCCTGCCGCCGAGCTGGGGCCCTCCGGTCGGCACCGTTGCCACGCCGTCGCGTGAGGACAAGGTGGCCTACGGCGCCTATCTCGCCGGGCCGCTCGGCCATTGCGTGGAATGCCATTCGACCTTCGTGAACGGGGTTCCGGATACCAAGGGCCATCTTGGCGCCGGCGGCAATCGCTTCGAGGGGCCGTGGGGAATCAGCGTGTCGGCCAACATCACGCCGCACGCGGACGGCATCGGCCATTACAGCGACGCCGACCTCCGCACGATCTTCAAGACGGGCGCGCGCCCGGACGGCACGCCGATCATGCCGCCGATGGGAACGGCATATTACCGCAACATGACGGACGCCGATATCGACGCGCTGATCGCCTATCTGCGCAGTCTGCCGCCGCTGCCCTCTCCGGCAGGCGACTGACGGCAAGACATTCCGTCATTATCGGGCTATACCGGTTTCCGGCCGAATACAAACCGTGAACATGTACGTCGGCCGGAACCGGTTCCGCCATCAGGAGAAGGGAAACATGCACAAGAGCCGCCTCGGCGCCATCGTCATCGATTGCCGGTCCGACGATATCGACCGCGAAGCCGCCTTCTGGACGGAAGCGCTCGGTCTCTCGCTCGCGCCGGGCAGCGATGATCGCTACCGGGCGCTTGTCGGCCCGGACGACGAGGTCAAGGTCCTGCTGCAGAAAGTCGAGCATGAAAGCCGCGTCCATCTCGACATCGAGAGCGACGATATCGCGGCCGAGGTCGCGCGGCTGGAGAAGCTGGGCGCGAAGCCTGTCGGCGAGGTCAAGCGCTGGGTGGTGATGGAGGCGCCGAGCGGTCACCGCTTCTGCGTCGTCCGCCCGCAGCGCAAGGATTTCGCGGCCCGGGCCAGGGCCTGGAACGACGCCTGAACTATTCCGCGGGAGCGGTCGTTCTGGCCTGCGCGATCTCGTCCATCGCCTGGCCGATGATCCGCACGGCTGACCAGAGGAACAGGCTCGCCATCACCGCCGCGACGATCAGGTCGGGCCATGCCGATCCGGCGGCGAAGACGCCGGTCGCCGCGATCACGACGGCGACGTTGCCGATCGCGTCGTTGCGGCTGCACAGCCAGACCGAGCGGACGTTGGCATCGCCGTTCCGGAAGCGCAGCAGCAGCAGCGCCGAGGCCACGTTGGCGACGAAGGCGAGCGTGCCGATCGTGCCCATGCTGAGCGCATCCGGCGTTTCCAGTATGAAGACCCGGTAGAGCGTCGAGCCGAGCACCCAGCAGCCGAGCAGGCCGAGCGAGACGCCCTTGAACAGCGCCGCCCGGGCACGCACGGCGAGGGCCCGGCCGATGACCGCCAGGGACAGCGCGTAGGTCAGACTGTCGCCGAGAAAGTCCAGCGCATCGGCCTGCAGCGCCATCGAGCCGGCACTGATCCCGGCGACAAGCTCGACCACGAACATCGTCGCATTGATCGCGATGACGGCGAACAGCACGCGCCGGTAGGCGGTCGAGGCCCCGTCGAAACTTCCGTGATCGTGATGGCAGCCGGCCATAAAAGTACTCTCTGTCTGGTTGCATTCCGAAGGCGTATCTTGTCCCTCGCCATCAAGGTAGTATCTACAA
Source organism: Oceanibacterium hippocampi (assembly GCF_900172325.1). Lineage (GTDB taxonomy): Bacteria > Pseudomonadota > Alphaproteobacteria > Sneathiellales > Sneathiellaceae > Oceanibacterium > Oceanibacterium hippocampi. Next base: position 2,247,519 of record NZ_FWFR01000001.1, read on the forward strand.
GGCTTGTAGCTTCAAGAGGTATTCGCCGATTCTCCGTCGGCCGGTACCGGGACCGGAGAAACGATGGCAAAGAATTACTCGATCGGCGCGCTGGCCAGGCGGACCGGGGCGAGCGTCCAGACGATCCGCTACTACGAGGAACAGGGACTGATGCCGCCCGCCGAACGCACGGCCGGCAACCAGCGCCGCTACGACGAGCGCACCCTGGACCGGCTCGGTTTCATCCGCCATGCCCGGGAACTGGGCTTCCCGCTCGAGCGGATCCGGATCATGCTGGATCTCGCCGATGAACCGGATCGGAGTTGCGCCGATGTCGATCGAATCGCCGGTCGCCAGCTTGCCGACGTCGAGGCGCGGATCGCCCGTCTCGAGGCCTTGCGGGCGGAACTTCAGCGGATGGTCCGGCAATGCCAGGGCGGCCGGGTTGCCAACTGCCGGATTATCGAGGTCCTGAAGGATGCCCGGCACGGCCATTGCCTGGACGCGGATCATGGTCGTCCGACCGCCGTCGCCGAGGATTCCATTGCCTGACGCAATGATTGTATAAAGACGCTATAAAACACCAATAAGAGAAACCGGTCGGAGGTGCAGGGACTGCCGCCGCGTCGGCGATGCCGGCGCGGGGCGATCGGGAGGGGACACATGTTCGACTTTGACTACGTGATCGTCGGCGCGGGTTCGGCGGGTTGCGTTCTGGCGAACCGGTTGAGCGAGGATGGCAGCCGGCGCGTCTGCCTCATCGAGGCCGGCAAGAGCGACGACAGCCTGCTGGTCCGGATGCCGGTCGGCGTCGCGGCCATTCTGCCGACGAGGATTCGCAACTGGGCCTTCCAGACATTACCGCAGCCGGGGCTCGGCGGACGCCGGGGATACCAGCCGCGCGGCAAGATGCTCGGCGGCTCGAGCTCGATGAACGCGATGATCTATATCCGCGGCCAGCGCGAGGATTACGACGGCTGGGCGGCTGGCGGCTGCACCGGCTGGGGCTGGCACGACGTGCTGCCCTATTTCCGCAAGGCCGAGCATCAGGAGCGCGGCGACGACGACTTCCATGCCGTCGGCGGCCCGCTCAACGTCGCCGACCTTCGGAGCCCAAACCCGCTCTCCCGGGCCTTCGTCGAGGCAGCCCGGGAACTCCAGGTGCCGGTCAATCCGGATTTCAACGGACCGGTCCAGGAAGGCGCCGGTTTATACCAGGTCACCCAGAAGGACGGCGAGCGGTGCAGTGCCGCCCGCGCCTATTTGGCGCCGGTGCATGACCGTGCCAACCTGCGCGTGATCACCGGCGCCCGGGTCTCGCGAATCCTCTTCGACGGTCGCCGCGCGGTCGGCGTCGCCTATCGCCACGGTGGCACCACCCGCGTGATCCGGGTCGGCGCCGAGGTCATCCTCGCGGCCGGCGCCTTGCAGTCGCCGCAGCTCCTCCAGCTGTCGGGCATCGGCGACGGCGCAATGCTGCGTCGCCACGGAATCGAGGTGTTTCACGACCTGCCGTCGGTCGGGCAGCATCTGCAGGATCATATCGACTATGTCACGTCCTACCGCTGCCGGACCCGGGATGCCTTCGGTATCTCCCTTGGCGGAATGCCGATCCTGCTTCGCGCGATCGGCGAGTACCGGCGCGAGCGCAAGGGCCTGCTGACCAGCAATTTCGCCGAGGCCGGGGCCTTCCTCCGGAGCGATCTCGCCATCGAGCGGCCGGACCTGCAGCTGCATTTCGTGGTCGGGATCGTCGACGACCACAGCCGGAAGCTCCATCTCGGGCACGGCTACAGCTGCCATGTCTGCCTGCTGCGGCCGAAGAGCGAGGGGTCCGTGTATCTGCAGAGCGCCGATCCCTTCTCGGCGCCGGCGATCGACCCGAACTATCTGGGCGAGGAGGAGGATCTCGACACCCTCGTCAAGGGCTTCCGGATCATGCGCCGGATTCTCGAGGCGCCGGCCCTGGCGCCCTACCGGGGGCGCGAGTTCTATACCGCCGACGTTCAGGACGACGCGGCGATCCGGGCTGCGATCCGGGCCCGCGCCGACACCGTCTATCATCCGGTCGGCAGTTGCCGGATGGGCACGGGCGAGGACGCGGTGGTCGATCCGGAACTGAAGGTCTGGGGGGTCGAGCGACTGCGCGTGGTCGACGCCTCGGTCATGCCGCGGATCGTGTCGGGCAACACCAACGCGCCGACGATCATGATCGCGGAGAAGGCGGCCGAGATGATCCGCGTCGCCGCCTGAACGGCCTCAGGTTCCGTCGCCGGCCGACGCCGAGGCGGTCTCGGCCGCGGCCGCCGCTTCGGCCGGCACGGTGATGATATCCTCGAAGATCTCCCGCACTTCGCCCTCGGCGCGCAGCAGCGCGTCGGTCAGGCCGGCGAAATCGGTCGCGCCGCCGGCCCGGACCAGCTTGTTGCGCAGCGCCAGCGGCGAATTCTCTTCCGAGAAGCGCCCGATCTGGCCGGTCTGCAACAGGAACTGGAGATTGCGGTAGAGGGTGAGCGCCCGCAGCAGGAGCCTGGCGCTGCCTTTGGCGAGCACGCCGGCATCGCGCAGCGCGGACAGCACGTCGGCGGTGTTGCGCTTGCGGCATTCGGGATGCCTGGACAGATGGACGAGCTGCAGATACTGGCAGACGAATTCGATGTCGATCAGGCCGCCCGGCACCAACTTGATGTTCCACGGATCGTTGCTGCCCTTGCCGGCGGCGATGCGCCGCCGCATGTCGGCGATATCGACGGCGACCCGGCCGGCGTCGCGTGGCAGGGCGAGAACCTCGTCGATGATCGTCTCTAGGCGCTCCCGGAGCGGCTGCGGCGCGACCACGACCCGGGCCCGGGTCAGCGCCATATGCTCCCAGGTCCAGGCGTCGCTGCGCTGGTAGCTGTCGAAGCGCTCGACATGGACGGCGACCGGGCCGGCATTGCCCGACGGTCGCAGGCGCATGTCGACCTCGTAGAGCGCGCCTTCGCCGGTGAGCGAGGAGATCGCTCCGATGATGCGCTGTCCGAGGCGGGCGAAATAGGGGCCGGGCGCCAGCGGCCGCGGGCCGTCCGACTGTTCGGCTTCGGGGTCGCAGTCATAGACGAAGATCAGGTCGAGGTCGGAGCCCGGGGCCATTTCCCGGCTGCCGAGGCGGCCGAGCGCGATCACCGCGAGCGCGCCGCCGGCGACCCGGCCATGGGCCTCGGCGAAACTCGCCTCGACATGGGGCAGCAGCCGGCCGAGCACCGCGTCGGCGAGATCGGACAGGGCGCCGCCGAGCGTTCCGGCCCGTTCCGGCGCGTCGAGGATCTGGGCGCCTATCTGGAATTTCCGGTCGTTGGCGAAGCGGCGGCAGATATCGAGCACGTCCTGGTAGTCGCGGGCGAGCGCGAGGTCCTCGTCGAGCTCGGCAGCGAGCGCCTCCCGGTCGCCCAGCGGCTCGAAGAAGCCGGATTCGAGAACCCGGTCGAGCAGCAGCGTGTTGCGGCTGAGCTTCGCCGCGAGCTTCGGCGCGGAACCCATTATTTCCGCGACCAGTTCGAGAAGTTCCGGATGGCTCTTGAAGAGCGAGAAAAGCTGGATGCCGGCCGGCAGCTTGCTGAGGAAATCGTCGAAGCGGATGAAGGCGACGTCGGGGCTGACGGTCTGCCCGAAGGTTTCCAGCAGACGGGGCATGAGCTCGGTCAGCAACTCGCGCGCCCGCTTCGACTGGGTCGCCCGATGGCGGCCGTGATGCCAGCCGCGCACGATCGTCGAGACCTTCGCCGGTTCGGCGAAGCCGATCGTCGCCAGGGTCTCGATGGTCGCCGGGTCGTCGTCGCCGCCGGTGAAGACCAGCCGGCCATGGGCGCTGCCGAGCGCCGGCGAGGCCTCGAAGAGCTGGTCGTAATGGCCCTGGACCGTCTTGAGCACGGTTTCCAGCGCGTCCCGGAAGGCGTCCGCGTCGGCTGCCCCGAAGAAGATCGCCAGATGTCGGAACGGCTCCGGATCGGCGGGCAGGGTCTGGGTCTGCTCGTCGTTGATCATCTGCAGCCGATGCTCGAGCCGGCGGAGGAATTCATAGGCCTCGATCATCGCGGTTTCGACCGTGCCGTCGATGCGCCCGGTTTCGGCGAGCGCCCGGATCGCGTCGCAGGTCCGCGGTTCGCGCAAGTTGGCGTCGCGGCCGCCCGCGATGAGCTGCTGGGTCTGGGCGAAGAACTCGATCTCGCGGATGCCGCCGCGGCCGAGCTTGATGTTGTGTCCTTCGAGACGGATTTCGCCGAAGCCCTTGTGGGCATGGATCTGGCGCTTGATCGACTGGATGTCCTCGATCGCCGCGAAATCGAGATACTTGCGCCAGATGAACGGGCGCAGTTCGGCGAGAAAGGCGTTGCCCGCCTCGAGGTCGCCGGCCGAGGCGCGGGCCTTGATCATCGCCGCCCGTTCCCAGTTCTGGCCCATGCTCTCGTAATAATGCATGGCGGCGAGCGTCGAGATTGCCAGCGGCGTCGAGGCCGGGTCCGGTCGCAGCCGCAGGTCGGTGCGGAAGACGTAGCCGTCGGCGGTCCGTTCCTGCAGCAGCTTCACGAGGTCTCGAGCGATGCGCACGAAGATCTCGCCGGGATGGCGGTCGCCGAGGCATCGCGTCCGCTCCGGATCGTAAAGCAGGATGATGTCGATATCGCTGGAATAGTTCAGCTCGCGTGCGCCGAGCTTGCCCATTCCGAGAATAGCGAGGCCGGATTGCCGGCCCGGCTCGTCGCCGTCGGGCAGTTCGATCTGGCCTCGTGACGCCGCCTGGGCGAGCAGGAAGGCCGCGCCCCGGTCGAGCGCCAGGTCGGCGAGGTCGGAGAGCGCGCCGGTGACCTGGTCGAGCGCCCAGACCCCGGCAATGTCGTAGATCGCCGCCGCCAGTGCGACCCGACGCTTGGCGATGCGCAATGCCCGCATGACCGCGGCCTGGCTGTCGGCGGCGCGGATCTCGCGGTCGGCCTCGGCCAGGAAGGCCCCGGCGTCCGCCGGCACCGGGTCGGCGGCAAGGCGGGCGACGAAGGCGATCTCGCGGAGCGCCGCGTGGCTGAGAAACGGGCTGTTACCGAACAGCGCACGGAGCAGGCGCTGCCCGGTCGCGTCGCCGGCGAGCGCCAGCGCCGCCTCGCGCGCCGCGCCCTCGAGGTTGTCTGCCCCCTCGCGCCAGCGGGTCAGGCCGTCGGTGGCGCGTTCCCCGTCATGGGCTTCGGGAATTCCATCGGTTTGCACTAGCAGCGAGGCTTCGGGCATTGATATTAGTGGTCCCAGTTGGTCAACATCCGTTGGCGATGCCGTGCCCGGGCGATCGCGATGAAGGTGGCAGTGTAAGCGCGTGATCCTCTCCTTTGCCAAGTTCTTCCTGCGCATGCTCGGCGGCGTCCTCGCCGGCATCATGATCGCCGCGATGCTGATCGGCGTTCGCCTGGCGCTTGGACCGATCGAGGTCGACTTCCTCGGGCCCTATCTCGAGGAAGCGCTGACCGAGAACGGCTCGCCCTTCCAGGTCGCGCTGGGCCAGACCAGCCTCGGCTGGGAGCCGGGCGAACGCGCGCTCGTGGTCGAGGCCGGCGACGTCGCGGTGCGCGACGATCACGGCCAACCCGTTCTGCAGGTGCCGAAATTCTCGGTATCGCTGGCCGCCTCCGGCCTCATGCGCGGCCGGATCGTGCCGCGGAGCGCCGCCCTGGTCGGGCTCGATCTCAACCTGCTGCGCGACCGCGAAGGGCGAATCGCCGTTGCCGTCGCCGGGTCGGGGCGGCGCGCCGATTTCGCCAGAGGCGCCGATGACGGGGCGGACGGGGACGATGCCACGGCGTTCCTGCGCGAACTGGTCGGGATCCGCGGCGACGGAAGCCTCGGGCCGGGCCTCGAGCGGCTCTCGATCCTGGAGAGCCGCGTGACCTTCACCGACCAGGCGAGCGAGAGCGTCATCTCGGCGCCGCAGGCCGACCTCCGCTTCCTCCGCGCCGGCGACGCGCTGCGGCTCGGCCTCGATGCGGAAATCGAGGCGGGCGCCGGGCTGGTGCCGTTCCGCGCGGACGCGGCCTGGGTGGCGGGCGAAAGCCACTATGACGTGACGCTGGCCTTCGGCGAGATCCGGCCGTCGGTTCTGCCGTTCGCGGATGCCCTCCCGGCGGTCGTCGCCGGCATCGATGTGCCGGTCTCCGGCGACCTGCGCTTCGCGATCGACCTTGACGGCCGCGTGGAAAGCATTGATTTCGCGGCCCACTCCGGCGCCGGGACGCTGTATCTCGAAACCCTCTATCCCGATCCGGTCACGATCCGGAACGCGAGCATCACCGGCCGCCTGTCCGGTGGCGGCACGTCGCTTCATGTCGCCCGCGCGGTGCTGGCGCTCGATGGTCCCCGGATCGCCTTTTCCGGCGACGTCGGGTTCGACGGCGACCGCTCGCCCTCGATCCGGATGGAGGCGACCGCCGACCGGGTCACGATCGACGAGGTGAAACGTTACTGGCCACCCGACGTGTCCCGCGACGGGCGCGACTGGGTGGTGGGCCATCTCGACGCCGGCGCTGCGCACAACGTGGTGCTGAAACTCGATCTGCCGGCCGGCGCCATCGACGACCCGCAATCGCTCGCGCCCGACGCGGTCGCGCTCGATTTCGATTTCGACGGTATCGCCGCGCGCTATTTCGACCCGCTGCCGCCGATCGAGCAGGGCCGCGGCCATGGCCGGCTCGATATCGACCGGCTGGTCCTCGCCGTCGCCGGCGCGACGGCCGGCGGGCTCGAGGTCGGCGAGAGTGAGGTGGTGATCCGCGATTTCCGGCGCGAGGACCAGCGTGCTGTGATCCGCGTCCAGGTCGCCGGACCGGTGGAGACCATGCTGGCCGCGCTCGACCGGCCGCCGCTCGGCCTGCCGTCCCGGATCGGCCTGGAGGCCGGCATCGTCACCGGCCGGGGCGCGGTGACGGTCAATCTCGATTTCCCGCTGATCGACGAACTGACCGACGAGATGCTCGGCATTTCGGCGACCGCGACGCTCGAGGGCATCGATGCGAAGGGCGTCGCGCTCGGCCACGATATCGCCGACGGCGCCTTCACGCTGGACATCGGGGCGAGCCGTATCGGCCTCTCGGGACGGGCCGCCATCCTCGGCGTGCCGATGGACATCGTCTGGGAACAGCCCTTCGTCGCGACCGGCGAGGTGGCCGCGCATTACCGGCTTGCCGGCGAGGTGCCGACCGATCGCTTCGCGGCCTTCGGGTTGCCGCTCGCCCCCTATGCGGGCGGTTCCGTCGGCCTCACGACCAGTATCGACGACCGGGTCGACGGCAATGTCGCTGTGACGGTCGATCTGGATCTCGCGAATACCGTTCTTGCGGTCGACCAGGCCGGCTGGGGCAAGCCCGCGGGCACCCCGGGCAAGGCGGCATTCTCGCTGTTGCGGACGCCTGACGGGGCGCTCGCCGTCGAGGGGCTCGCCGTCGAGGCCGGCGACCTTCAGGCCGAGGGCCGCTTCCGGGTCGAGGATGCGACGCTGGTGATGATGCAGCTTCCGAAACTCCGTTTCGGTGGCTCCGACCTGGCCGTCGACCTGATCCGCAAGAACGACGCCTACGTGATCGACGCCGCCGGCGCGCGGCTTGACCTGAAGCCGGTATTTGGGCCGGACGAAGGCGGCGAGGCGGCCAGCCCGCCCGCGGCGGAAGAGCCGGCCGGCGACGGCCCCCGCTATCTCCTCGCGGGACGCTTCGCGCGCGTCGGACTGGCCGAGGATATCGACGTCACGGCGCTCGACGTGGTGCTGCACGGACAAGGCGAGATCATCGATTATGCGCGCGTCCGGGGCACGCTGGAGGGTGGCGCCGAGGTCGCGCTGGGCGTCGTCTCACGGGACGGCAAGCGCTATCTGAACATCGATTCGGGGGACGGCGGCGGCGTGCTCAAGGCAATCGGCGTCGCCGAGAACGTGGTCGAGGGGCGGCTCCGTCTTCGCGCCGTCAAGGACGATACGGCGCCGGAAGAGCCGCTGACCGGCCGGCTCGAGATCAAGGATTTCCGCGTCGTGAAGGCGCCGGTGCTGGCGCAGGTCCTGACCGTGGCGAGCCTCGGCGGCATCGCCGACCTGGTGAACGGGGACGGCGCCCGGTTCCGCATCGCCGAGGTGCCGTTCAGCTATGGCGACGGGGTCATCACCGTCAACGACGCGCGCGCGGTCGGCTCGATCGGGATCACCGCCAAGGGGACCTTCACCCGCGACGGCCAGCGGCTCGCCATCGAGGGCACGATCATTCCGTCCTACACGCTCAATTCGGTGCTGGGTGCCATCCCGCTGATCGGCGACCTGCTGGTCGGCCGCCAGGGCGAGGGCATCTTCGGCATCACCTACGTGGTGAACGGGACGGCCGACAACCCGGAGATCGAGGTCAACCCCCTGTCCGCGCTGGCGCCCGGCATCCTGCGGCGGATGTTCTTCGAGCCTCGCGACGGCAAGATCGTCGAGCCGCCGACCCTGCAGCAGCGCAACTGACGGCCGTCAGACCGGGCGGATCAGGACGTGCCGCTTCTTGCCGGCGGAGAGCTTGATCACGCCGTCGCCGGTGACGTCGTCGAGGCTGACCGCCTGCAGTTCGTCCTCGATCCGGCGGTCGTTGAGGCGCGCGCCGCCGCCCTTGATCAGGCGCCGGGCCTCGGAGTTCGAGGCGGCGAGGCCGGCCTCGACCATCAGCACGAAGGCCACCGCTCCGTCGCGAAGCTGGTCGGTCGGGATCTCGATGGTCGGCAGGCCGGCCGCCAGCGCGCCCTGCTCGAAGGTCTGGGCCGCGGTTTCCGCCGCCGCCGCCGCCGCCTTGTCGCCGTGGCAGAGCCGGGTCGCCTCGGTGGCGAGGATCTTCTTGGCCTCGTTCAGCTCCTGGCCCTGCAGCGTTTCCAGCCTGGCAATCTCGTCGAGCGGCAGGGTGGTGAAGAGCTTCAGGAAGCGGCCCACGTCGGCGTCTTCGGTATTCCGCCAGTACTGCCAGTAGTCGTAGGGCGAGAGCCGCTCGGCATCGAGCCAGACGGCGCCGGACGCGGTCTTGCCCATCTTGGCGCCCGACGCGCTCTGCAGGAGCGGCGTGGTCAGCCCGAAGATCTGCCGGCTCTCGACCCGGCGGGCCAGTTCGACGCCGTTGACGATATTGCCCCACTGGTCGGAACCGCCCATCTGCAGCCGGCAGTCGTAGCGGCGCAGCAGCTCCACGAAGTCGTAGGCCTGGAGGATCATGTAGTTGAATTCGAGGAAGGTGAGCGGCTGCTCGCGGTCGAGACGGAGCTTCACGCTGTCGAAGGAGAGCATGCGGTTGACGGAGAAATGGCGGCCGAAATCGCGCAGGAAGGGGATGTACTGAATGGCGCTCAGCCAGTCGTCGTTGTTGACCATGACGGCATCGGTCTTGCCGTCGCCGAACGTGACGAAGCGGTCGAACACCTTGCGGATACCCGCCATGTTGGTGGCGATCGTCGCGTCGTCGAGCAGCGGCCGGCTCTCGTCCTTGAACGAGGGGTCACCGATCTTCGTGGTGCCGCCGCCCATCAGGACGATCGGGCGGTGCCCGGTCTGCTGCAGGTGATGCAGCATCATGATCTGGATCAGGCTGCCGGCATGCAGGCTGGTGCTGGTGCAGTCGAAGCCGATATAAGCGGTGAGCGGACCCGCCATCAGCGCCTCGTCGAGCGCCTCCAGGTCGGTGCACTGGTGCAGGTAACCGCGTTCGGTGATCACGCGCAGGAATTCGGAGCGAATCTTGGACATCGACAGGACTGCAGTCTTGACAGGGGAAATGAGCCGGTCGTGTAGCACAAAGACCCTTCTCGCGGAAGGCTCGCACGATGGCTGAGCGGGAGAGCCAGGTCCGGGTCGCCATGGGGTTGATGAGCGGGACCTCCATGGACGGCATCGATGCGGCGATCCTGGTCACCGACGGGGAGCGCATCGTCGAGCGCGGCCCGACCCTCGGCCGCCCTTATGACGACGACTTTCGCGACAGTCTGCGCGCGGTGCTCGGCGCCCGCGGCGATGTCGGCGACGCCGGCCGGCTGCTCACCCTCCGCCATGCCGAGGTGGTGGACGAATTGCGTCAGGTCGCGGCGGGCCGCTTCCCCGACATCGACGTCGTCGGCTTTCACGGTCATACGGTGCTGCATCGCCCGGACGAGCGGCGGACCCTGCAGATCGGCGATCCCGACCTGCTCGCGCGCCTGACCGGGATCGACGTGGTCGGCGACTTTCGCCTCGCCGACGTCGCCGCCGGCGGCCAGGGCGCGCCCTTCGCGCCGCTCTATCACGCGGCGCTGGCCCGGGAGCTGCCGCACCCGCTCGCGGTGCTCAATCTGGGCGGTGTCGGCAATGTCACCTGGATCGGCCGGGACGGGGCGATGCTCGCCTTCGACACGGGGCCGGGCAACGCGCTCATCGACGACTGGGTCGCCGCCCATGGCGCCGGCCGCATGGACGCCGACGGCAAGCTCGCCGCGGCCGGCCGGATCGACCGGACGATCGTCGACGGCTATCTCGACAAGCCCTATTTCGAGGCGCCGCCGCCGAAAAGCCTCGATCGCGACGATTTCGACATCGCCGCCTGCCGGGGCCTGGGGCTGGCCGATGGCGCGGCGACGCTCGCCGCCGTCACGGCAACGACGGTGGCGCGCGCTCTCGAGCATTTCCCGGCTCCGCCGACACGCTGGCTGGTGAGCGGCGGTGGGCGGAAAAATCCCTTCATTCTCAAAATGCTGCGGGAAAAACTTCGGGTTCCGGTCGATCCTGTCGAGGCGGTCGGCTGGGCCGGTGACGATGTCGAGGCCGAGGCCTTCGCCTTCCTTGCCGTGCGCTCGCTTCGCGGCCTGCCGCTCAGCCTGCCCGGCACCACCGGGGTGCCGGAGCCGATGCCGGGCGGCAGGCTCTATCGCGCCTAGGCTTCGACCGGCGGCTCGGCGCGGGCGTTGCGGCGATCGAGATAGCCGATGACCGTGCGCACCAGTTCGTCCTGCTGCTTCTCGAAGAAGTGATTGGCCCCCTCGATGCGCTGGTAGGTGATCTCGATCCCCTTCTGGGTCTTCAGCCGCTCGGCGAGCTTCACCGCGTCGGCTTCCGGCACATGCTGGTCCTTGTTGCCCTGGATGATGATGCCGGAGGACGGGCAGGGGGCGAGGAACGAGAAATCGTACATGTTGGCGGGCGGCGCGATCGAGATGAAGCCCTCGATCTCCGGCCGGCGCATCAGCAGCTGCATGCCGATCCAGGCGCCGAAGGAGAAGCCGCCGACCCAGCAGCTCGGCGCGTTGGGGTTGTGCATCTGCATCCAGTCGAGCGCGGCGGCGGCATCGGAAAGCTCGCCGACACCGTTGTCGAACTCGCCCTGGCTGCGCCCGACGCCGCGGAAATTGAAGCGGAGTACGGAATAGCCGCGCGCCTTGAAGATGCTGAAGACGTTGTAGACGATCTTGTTGTTCATGGTGCCGCCATATTGCGGATGCGGGTGCAGCACCAGGGCGATCGGGGCATTCGGGACGCTCGAATGAAAGTAGCGTCCTTCGAGCCGTCCGTCGGGGCCGTTGAAGATTACGTCGGGCATGGGGAACTCGTCTTCCACTTGGTTGGCGGCATGGACCGCGGCCGGCAATTGAAGCCTCTGGGCGCAAGGCTCCCGTGTCGTATCAGGTCAGGCGTCCGGGCGCCCGCCGCTTGACTGTATTTCGCTTCCCTCTATATGAAACTTCTCGGGGCGCAAAACAGGACCCAATCTCGCGGTGCCGCAGAGGGCCGGGAGAATACAGAAATGGTGCGCGAATGTTCAAGCATATCCGCGACGATCTCGACGCCGTCATGGAACGCGACCCCGCAGCGCGATCACGCTTCGAGGTCGCCTGCCTCTATCCCGGCTTCCACGCGATCGCCTTTCATCGCCTCGCCAACGGGCTCTGGCGCCGGAATCTCCGCTTTCTCGGACGGCTGGTTTCGCAGATTGCCCGCTTCGTGACGGGTATCGAGATCCATCCGGGCGCGACCATCGGCCGTCGTTTCTTCATCGATCACGGCAACGGCGTGGTGATCGGCGAGACCGCCGAGATCGGCGACGGCGTCACGCTGTACCAGAACGTCACCCTCGGCGGTGTCGCGCCCTCGGTCGATTCAGCCAGCCAGATCAACGTCAAACGCCACCCGACGCTCAGGGACAACGTGATCGTCGGTTCCGGCGCCCAGGTGCTCGGACCGATCACCGTCAATCGCTGCGCCCGGATCGGTGCCAACGCTGTCGTCGTGAAGGACGTCGCGGAAGGCGTCACGATGGTCGGCGTCGCCGCCCGCGAGGCCGGCCGCAAGCTCAGCGAGACCGAGCGCGAGCGGTTCGCCGCATACGGCATCGGGGCGAATGATCTGTCCGACCCGGTGACCCGCATGATCGATGCGCTGATGGACAAGGTGCAGAGCCTGTCGATGCGTGTCGAGGAGCTGGAGCGGGAGCACGAAGACCCGGAAGTCGGCGATTCGGCCGAGAACGGCGCGGGCGAAAGCGAATCGCGGACCCGTATCCCGTTCTGATCCGACCGGCGCCGCCGGCAGCCCTTTCCGAAACCCGAGCGACGACCCTCTCATGAGTTCGACCAGGCGGGTTTATCTCGATTACAACGCCACCGCGCCGATCCGGCCGGAAGCGGCGGCCGCCGTCGCCGAGGCACTCGGAGCTGTCGGCAACCCCTCTTCGGTCCATGGCGAGGGGCGGGCGGCGCGCGCCAGGCTGGAAGCGGCCCGCCGCGCGATCGCCGCCTCGGTCGGCGCCGAGGCCCGCCATCTTCTGTTCACCTCGGGCGGCACCGAGGCCGATCACCTGGCCCTTGCCGGACCGGCGCGGGAACGCCTGCTGGTTTCGGCGATCGAACATGACGCGGTGCTCGCGCCGGCGACGCGCCTCGATCCCGACGTCGAACGGATTCCCGTGACGGCGGACGGGGTGATCGATCTCGCCGCGCTCGAACGGTCCCTCGATGCCGCGGACGGGGTCCGGGTGCTGGTCTCGGTGATGCTCGCCAACAACGAGACCGGGGTCATCCAGCCGGTCGCCGAGGTCGCCAGGCTGGCGAAGGCGCGCGGCGCGCTCGTCCATTGCGACGCGGTGCAGGCCTTCGGCAAGATCGCGATCGATATCGGCGCGCTCGGCGTCGACCTGCTGTCGCTCTCGGCGCACAAGATCGGCGGCCCGCAGGGCGTCGGCGCGCTCGTGCTCGGCGGCGATCTCGATCTCGCGCCGCTGCAGGTCGGCGGCGGCCAGGAGTTTCGCCGCCGCGCGGGAACGGAAAACCTGCCCGGGATTGCCGGTTTCGCCGCCGCGGCCGGGGCCGCCCAGGGCGATCTCGACCGCATGGCCCGGATCGCCGGGATCCGCGACGATCTGGAGGCCCGCCTGCGGCGTCTCGACCCGGCGCTGCCGATCTTCGGCGAAACGGCCGAACGCCTGCCCAATACCACCGCCTTCGCGCTCGCCGGCATGCCGTCGGCGACCCAGATCATGGCCCTCGACCTCGACGGCATCGCGGTCAGCGCGGGCGCCGCCTGTTCGTCCGGCAAGGTGCAGTCGAGCCATGTCCTGGAGGCGATGGGGGTCGATCCGGAACTCGCCGCGTCGGCGATCCGGGTTTCCTTCGGCTGGGCGAGCGAGCCCGGCGATGCCGCCCGGCTGGCCGAGGCCTGGGGCGCGCTCCGCGAGCGGACGGGCCGCCGGGGCGCGGCATGAGCGCGGCGCCCCCGTTGATCGGCGGCACTGGACAGGGGGCGTTCCGGACGATAGGAAAGCCCGTTTCCGATCCCTTCATTACCGGATAGCAGCGCGTCATGCCCAAGGTCACCTTCGTCACCCCGCAAGGCAAGCATATCGAGGTCGTGGCCCAGCTCGGCGAGACCCTGCTGGAGCTCGCGCATCGCAGCAATATTGATATCGAGGGCGCCTGCGAGGGCTGCCTCGCCTGTTCGACCTGCCATGTCATCGTCGCCGCAGACGATTACGACCGCCTGCCCGAGCCGTCCGAGGACGAGGAGGACATGCTGGATCTCGCCTTCGGGCTGACCCCGACCTCGCGGCTCGGCTGCCAGATCGTGGTGACCGAGGAGATCGACGGCCTCGTCGTGAACCTGCCGACCGAAGTCCACAACATGATGGCCTGAGCGGCCATGGCCGGTCCTTCGACGCATGGCCTGTTCGCCCGTCTGAAAGCGGCCGCGGCAGACGACTGGCGGGCCTATGTCGAGCATGATTTCGTGCGCGCGCTCGCCGACGGCACGCTCGCCGAGGCCTCCTTCCGCCATTATCTGGAGCAGGATTACCTGTTCCTCATCCAGTTCGCCCGGGCCTATTCGCTGGCCGCCTACAAGGCCGATGACCTGGCCGGCATGCGGGCCGCCACGGCGATCGCCGACGGCCTGCTGAATGTCGAGATGCGCCTCCATGTGGACTATTGCGCGGGCTGGGGTGTATCGGCCGCCGCGCTGGAGGCATTGCCGGAGGCAACGGCGACCATCGCCTATACCCGCTATGTCCTCGACAGGGGGCAGTCGGGCGACCTGCTCGACCTGATGGCGGCACTGGCGCCCTGCGTCGTCGGCTATGGCGAGATCGGCGCCCGGCTGGCCGCCGACCCGGCGACGAAGCGTGACGGCAATCCCTACCTGCCCTGGATCGAGATGTATTCCGGCGCCGACTATGGCCCGGTCGCCGAGGCGGCGGTCGCCGAGCTCAACCGGCTCGGCGAACAGCGCGCCACCGGGCCCCGGATGCCGGCGCTGGTCAGGACCTTCCGCACCGCGACCCGGCTGGAAGCGGGCTTCTGGCAGATGGGCCTCGACCGCGCGATGTGAGGCGGGTGCCGGGCGCGGGCGTTATTGGGCGCCCAGTCTCTTCTCGATTGCCGGCACGACATGTTCCTCGATCAGTTTCACCGGCAGGCGCCAGCCGTCGGGATCGTTGTAGTTTCCGGCGAACACGACGATCGTCAGGTCGATTGCCGGCTGCACGGTCAGGCGTTGCCCGCCGTTGCCGAAGCCGGCCGCCCAGGCTGGCGGCTGACCCCACGGCGCGAGCCAGAACAGGTAACCGTATCGGAGGCCGTCGCCGAGCGTGGCGCGCGGCGTGAATGTACGCTCCAGCCAGTCGGCGGGCACGACCTGGCGACCGTCGAATCGACCGTTCCCGTTGAGCATGCGGCCGATCCGGGCGAGATCGCCGATCCGGAGCCTGAGCCCCGAGGCGGCGGACGGCACGCCATCCGCGCCCTTGACCCACTCGAACGCGGTGATGCCGAGCGGCCGGAAGAGTTTCTCGCGGGCATATGCGTCGAGCGCCATGCCGGTTCCATCGGCGATCAGCCTGCCGATGATGGCGACGGCGCCGCCATTGTAGCGCCAGGCGGCTCCCGGGGCATCGACCATCGGCCGGTCCAGCACGAAGCGATAGCGATCGGCGGCCCGTTCCATGGCGATCTCGCTGTTCCGCGGATCGCTGTAGGGCAGATCCTCGTTCCACGCGGTGCCCATCGTCATCGAGAGCGCATGCCGGATCAGGATATCCCGGCGTCCGGGCTGGTCGGCGAGGTCGGTGTATTCGGGAAACTGCGCGATCAACGGCTGGTCGACTTCCGGCACCTTGCCCTCTGCGAGCGCGATGCCATAGAGCAGGCCGACGATCGGCTTTGTCACAGAGCGCAGATCGTGCAGGGAGTCCGGGTCGAGCGTTCGGTTGCCGAGTGGCTCGCCCCAGCGCTCGTCGGCGCCCTCGAAAAAGGCCTCGGCAAGGGTCTCGCCGCGATGGATGACGACGATGCCATGCAGCCCGGCAAGCTCGCCGGCGGCGAAGGCCGCGTTCAACCCGCCGTTCAGCACCGGTTCCTCACCGTGTACCGTGTCCGTGCCGAGGGCGAACGGCAGGAGTGCCGTTGCGACCGGGATCCTGAAAGCTCCGGACATGGTGAGCGCCCTTTCGAGAGGCCGGTGAATTCGCGGCGCGGTCCGCGCGCCGGCGCTACAGCATCACCGTGCCGCCGTCGACGGCGATGGTCTGGCCGGTGACGAAGGCGGAACCGGGCCCGGCGAGATAGAGCACGGTACCGACCAGGTCCTCGGTCGTCAGGTTCTTCTGCAATGTCTGGTTGCCGGCGATGGCGCCGAGCGCCTTCTCGTACTTGTCGCCGAAGAATTCCCGCGTGCCCTCGGTCAGCACGGCCGAGGGGGCGATCGCGTTGACGCGGATGTTGTCGCGGCCGAGTTCCCGGGCAAGGCCCCGGGTAAGGCCGATCACCGCGCCCTTCGACGTCGTGTAATGCAGCGCATAGGCGAGCCCGTATGTCGCCGCCAGCGAGGCGATGTTGATGATCGAGCCGCCGCCCTTCTCGCGCATCAGCGGCACCGTCGCCTTGCAGGCGTTCCAGATGCCGGTGACGTTGACCGCCATGCAGCGGTTCCAGTCGTCCTCGGATATGGCGTCGAAGCGGCCGCCCTTGAGCCCGCCATAGAGCGCGGCATTGTTGACGAGGATGTCGGCGCCGCCGAACCGCTCCCGGACCGCCGCCGCCATGGCCGCGGTCGAGGCGGCGTCGGCGACGTTGCAATGGAGCGCCAGGCATTCGCCGCCGGCCTCGGCGACCAGGGCGGCGGTGTCCGCGCAATCGGCGACGTCGGTCGCCACCACGTTCGCGCCGGCGCCGGCGAAGGCGACGGCATAGGCCTGCCCGAGGCCGCGCGCGGCCCCCGTGACGATGGCGGTCTTGTCCTTGAGACTCATGGCGGCTCCCCCGAACTCCTGTCTGGTTGTCCGGGGAGTCTAGAGCAGCTTCCGGGCGATTGGAATCGCCCGGCGGTCAGGCCGAGGTCGCGGCCCGGACCTTCGCTTCCGCCTCCATCGCCGTGCGGATCATCTCCTCTGCCTCGCCGGATTCGCCCCAGCGCAGGATCTTGACCCACTTGTCCTTCTCGAGATCCTTGTAGTGCTCGAAGAAGTGCGAGATCTGCTGCAGCAGGATCTCCGGCAGGTCCCGGTAGCTCCCGACGTTGGTGTAGTAGGGGTGGAGCTTGTCCACCGGCACCGTCATCAGCTTCTCGTCGCGGCCGGCCTCGTCCTCCATGATCAGCACGCCGATCGGCCGGGCCCGGATGATGCAGCCCGGCACCACCGGCGTCGAGCCGGCGACCAGCACGTCGACCGGATCGCCGTCATCGGCGAGCGTGTGCGGAATGAAGCCGTAGTTGCACGGATAGAACATCGCCGTATGCAGGAAACGGTCGACGAACATGGCACCGGAGGCCTTGTCGACCTCGTATTTGACCGGCATGCCGCCGAGCGGGATCTCGATGACGACATTGACGTCCCACGGCGGGTTCATGCCGACCGGGATGGCGTCGAGGTTCATGGTATTGCCTCGGTTACGGGGGTATCTGGAAGTGCCGGCACTATGACCGCCGACGCCCAAATATCAAGACGCTTTCCGGAAAACCACGATCGAATTGTTCGCCGGCATGGCGATATCCGCCTCCGGCACCAGGCCCGCCGCGCGCGCCGCCGCCGTGACGTCGGCAAGATCGCGAACGCCCCATTCGGCATCCTGTGCCCGCAGGCTGGCGTCGAAACGGGCGTTGCTCTCGGCCGTATGACGGCCATCGCGCCTGTAGGGGCCATAGAGAACCACAAGGCCGCCTTCGCGCAGTTGCCGGCCGGCGCCGGCCATGATCCCCTCGCAGACCCGCCAGGGCGCGATATGGATGACGTTGGCCGCGAAGACGGCGGCCAGCCCGGCCGTTTCCGCCGGCCATTGCGGCGCCGCCGCGTCGAGCAGGATCGGTGGCCGCAGATTGTCGGCCGGCTGTTCGGCGATCCAGGCGGCGACGCTCGCGTTCAGCGCCGGGTCCGGATTGCTCGGCTGCCAGACCAGGCCGGGCAGGCGGGGGGCGAAATAGACCGCGTGCTCGCCGCTGCCGCTGCCGATCTCGAGGACCGTCCCGTTCGCCGGCAGCGTGCGCGCGAGCACCTCGAGGATCGCCTCGCGGTTCCGCAGCGTCGCCGGTGCGTGGCGTCTGTCCGTTTCGTTCGCCCCGCTCATGGCGCCCTGTCCCCGGCCTCGCGGGCCGCTGCCAGCATGGCCCTGGGATCGGTGAGCTTCCGCCGTGGCGCGCCCTCCGGCGCCCCGGCGGTCTCGGCCCGGTCGATGGCCCGCCAGCCGTCGCGGCCGACGATCTCGACGCCACGGCCGGCCAGAAGGCCGTCGAGGCCGTCGGGCCCCGACGCGCCACGGCCGGCGTCGATGGTGGCCAGCAGACGCTCGACGACCGCCTGCGAATCCGCCCGGTTGGTCGGGATCGTGCCCGACGGGCCGCGCCTGGCCCAGCCGACCACATAGAGGTTGTCGGCGATCCGACCGCCGTCGTTGGCGTAGATCCCTGCCGCGTCGGGGATGACCCCGTCCAGCGGTGGCGCAGAATAGCCGATGCAGGTGACGACGAGGCCGCAGGCGAGATCGACGGTGCCGCTGCCGGCCGCGAGGCGGAGGCCGGTGACCCGGTCGGTGCCGAGGATCGCAACCGGGCTGGCATGGAAGCGGAAATCGATGACCTTGCCGGCGGGCGAGGCGGTCCGGCCGGCGAATTCCCGAAGCGTCGCCAGGTTGGCCTCCTTCACCCGGCGCTCGGGTTCCGCGACCGCGCCGATCCCGGCCGGCAGGTCGGCCCTGTCGACGCGCGGCGAGGCGCCTTCGAGGCGGCCGAGTTCCGCCAGTTCCGAGTTGGTGAAGCTTGCCTCGACCGGGCCGCGCCGGCCGATCATGTGCAGGCGCCGGAGCGGGCTCGCGGCGATCCGCGCCCGGGCGTCGTCGGCGATGTCGGAAGCGGCCAGCTCGGCCGGCGTGCGGGCGAGCACCCGGACCACGTCGATCGCGACATTGCCATTGCCGATGACCGCGGCCGCCTCGACGTCGAGATCCGGCGCGTGCCCGGCGTGGTCCGGATGACCGTTATACCAGCCGACGAAGGCGCCGGAACCGTGGACGCCGGGCAGATCCTCGCCCGGGATGCCGAGCCGGCGATCGGTGGGGGCGCCGGTGGCGAGGATCACCGCGTCGTAGAGCGTGCGAAGCTCGTCCAGCGCGAGATCGCGGCCGAGCGCCACGTTGCCGAGGAAGCGGACGCCGGGCTTGTCCAGCACGCGTTCGAAGACACGGCTGACCGCCTTGGTTCCCTGGTGGTCGGGGGCGACACCGGCCCGCACCAGGCCGTGCGGCGTCGGCAGCCGGTCGATGATGTCGACGGTGACGCCCGGGGCCTTTCGCAGCAGGCCGTCGGCGGCATAGAAGCCGGCCGGGCCGGCGCCGACGATGGCGATGGTGGGACTCATACGGCCTTCTGCTCCCTCGCTTCGTCCAGCAGCCCGCCGAAACGGTCGTAGACGCTCTCGTCGGCCGGCGGCAGTGGACCGTCGGCGGTTTCCAGCACCCGCATCAGATAGTGCTCCGAGGCCGGCCAGGTGAGCCGGTACAGGTTCCGGCAGAGCAGGCGCACCGCCGCGCCGCTCCAGTTGTGCGGCAGCAGTTCGTCCGGCAGGCCCGGATCGCGCAGCAGGACGCGACGATAGTCATGTACCAGCAGGCCGCGGATGACGAAAGCGGTCTCCGGGTCGAGACGCGCGGTCTTCTCGAGCGTCCGGTAGACCGGCCGGAAGCGGGCGAGGAACTGCTGGTAGGCCTCGTCGAGGGCATCGACGTCCCACGACTGCCGCACCAGCGCGCGCAGCGCCGCCGGATCGTCGTCCGTCGCGGCGTCGGTGAAGACGACGCTGTCGGCGGCAACCCCGGCCTCGCTCAGCAGGTTGCGCAGCGCACCCTCGTCCGGGCCCGGATGGGCGTGCACGCCGGGCGCCAGTGTGCCGAAGCCCTGCAGGGTGAATTCCCGTTTCAGCCGTTCGCGGGCAGCCGGCTTCAGCGGCGCCGCGCTGGTCACGACGATGCGCCAGCGGCCGTCCCAGGCCGGCGGCCGGTCGGCATAGATCCGGCGGCTCGCCTCGGCCACCCGGCGCAGGCCCGCCGCGCTCAGGCTGTAGTAGCTGCGCCGCCCGACCTGTTGCGAGGTCAGCCATGAATCCTTCTGCAGGCGGAAGACCGAGGTCCGGACGACCCGCTCGCCGAGGCCGAGGGGGGCCATCAGGGCGATCAGGCTGCCGAGCCAGACGGTGCCGCCATGGGCGGTGATCGCATCGCCCCAGACGGTGACGATCAGCGATTTCGCGCGCAGTTCGAGCGTCTCAAGCAGGCTCGCCGCGAGCGCGGCCTGTCCGCTCATGCGGCGCCCGACCGGTTTCGTCGCCTGGCCGGGTCCGCGAGCCCGCCCGGTGGCCGCTCGCCGGCCCGTCGTTCCTGCACTTCCGTCATCGTCGTACCCGGTACCGAATTCCCACCGACTGCTTCCGAACTGTAACATATCCGGGACCGGCCTGGGCAGGCGGAGCGGGCCAACCGGCCCGGGTGCCGGATGGTTGCGTTCCGCTTTCCCGATCGGCCGGGCAATATCTGTATCGCGATACCCCGCCGTCGCCGGGGCCCGCCGGGCTTTCCGCTTGGTGGACCTGCCGGGGTCGGCTATGAAACAGGGAACTGGTTGCAGACGAAACTGATCGGGAGAGCCGTGATGAGCAGGCAATTCGCTTCCAAGGGCGATCTGGCGCCGAAGAAGGTGACCTTCGAGAAGCTGACCGATAATGCCTATTCCTACAGCGCCGAAGGCGATCCGACCTCCGGCGTGATCGTCGGTGACGATGGCGTGATGGTGGTCGACACCCGCTCGACGCCGGTCGCGGCGGAGGACCTGATCGCGCGTGTCCGCACGGTGACCGACAAGCCGGTCCGCTACGTCGTGCTGACCCATTATCACGCCGTCCGCGTGCTCGGGGCGAGCGCCTACGGGGCGGAGCAGGTCATTGCCTCGGAAATGACCCGCGAGATGATCGCCGAGCGCGGCGAGGCCGACTACAAGTCCGAGGTCGAGCGCTTCCCGCGGCTGTTCGAGGGGGTCGAATCGGTGCCGGGCCTGACTTGGCCGACGATCACCTTCCGCGACCGCATGACGATCTGGCTGGGCGGGCTGGAGGTGCAGTTGATGCATCTCGGGCGCGGCCATACGAAAGGCGATATCGTCGCCTGGCTGCCGGAGAGCCGGGTGCTGTTCTCAGGCGACCTGGTCGAGAACGGCGCGACGCCCTACACTGGCGACGCGCATCTCAAGGACTGGCCGGGGACGCTCGCCCGGGTCCGCGCCCTGAAGCCCAAGTTCCTGATCCCGGGCCGCGGCGACGCGCTGAAGGGCGCGGCCGCTTGCGAGGCGGCGATCGCCGGCACACAGGGGTTCCTCGAGCAGCTCTACAGCACCGCCGAGGCCGGGGTCGCGGAAAAGGCGAGCCTGAAGGAGGTCTACGGGCGGGTGACCGGCGCGCTCCGGCCGAAATACGGCCACTGGGCGATCTTCGATCATTGCATGCCCTTCGACGTCGCCCGTGCCTATGACGAGGCGAGCGGCATCGACCATCCGCGAATCTGGACCGCCGAGCGCGACATCCAGATGTGGAAGGACCTGGAAGGCGCCTGAGCGGTTCCCGATCCGGCAAAAAAACGCCCCGGCGTTGAGGCCGGGGCGAAGTTGCGATCGTCATCGCGATCACAGGGAGGGAAACCCGAAAGGGCATGAGACACATCTAGGGCGCCGCCGCCCCGGCAGTAGTGATCGCGATCACTACCGGGCTCTCGCCGGGCTGGCCTGTGACAGCGGTCACCCGCCGGTGCCGCCCGGCGCCCGGCGTCGCGGCGAAGGTGACGCCGGTCACTGCCGGACGGCGCGGAACCGTCATCATGGGCTCATCCGATAACGGAGGAGGAACGACAATGATGATGCGGATCGAACGAAGCGGCCTTGTGGATCTTCTCTCGCTCGTCATGAATGCCGGGATCGCGGTCGCGATCGCGCTCACCGTCCTCGGCTGACCGACGCTCTCCACGCCCCGCCGGCGGCCGGCGCCAGCAATACGTTGCCGGATGCCGCAATTAGTCACTAATATTCGCCCCCGAATGCAACGGATCGGGAAGTGGGGTGGATGTGAGCGCGGCAACCGGGGACACTCTCGACAGGATCGACGTCCTGAAGGCGCTGGACCAGGGCGAGCGAACGGAACTCGCCAAGCAATGCGGCTGGCGGCGCTATGGCGCCGGCGAGCAGATAATCGCCCGCAGCAGTACCGCCCGGGACGCCATCTTCGTCGTCACGGGCAGTGTCGCGATCGTCAATCACGCCCCGAACGGCCGCGAGATCGCCTATGCGACGGTCCGCGAGGGCGGCTATTTCGGCGAGCTGGCCGCGATCGACGGTGAGCCGCGCTCGGCCACCGCGGTGGCGCTCGAGAAATGCCTCGTCGCGACGATGTCGCCCCAGGTCTTCCGTCGCCTGCTGCTCGCCCACCCGGAAATCACCATCCAGATCGTCGAGCGGCTGGCCCGCATCATCCGCACCTGCGACGACCGGATCATGGACCTGTCGACGCTCAGCGCCGTGCAGCGGGTCTGCCGGGAAGTCCTCCGGCTTTCCACGCCCGATCCGCTCAACGCCGGTTCCTGGATGATCTATCCGGTGCCGACCCAGGCGCAGATCGCCGCCCGGGCCTCGACGACCCGCGAGACCGTCGCCCGGGTGCTCGGCCAGCTCGGCCAGGACGAACTCGTCCATCGCAAGGGCAAGACCCTCTATCTGCGCAACAAGCAGGCGCTCGAACTGCTGACCGAACAGCTCAATTCCGGCAGCCAGGGCGACGCCCGCTAGGCGGCACGCTGCCGGGGAAGGGACGAGGGGCGTCAGCCGTCCTTGCGGATGGCTTTCTCCATGACGGCGAGGCCGCCGCGGAACATGCTGTCGATGATCTCGATGGCCTTTTCCTCGGGGACACCGTCGGCGGGGTCGAACTCGGCCGACCAGGTGACCGTCGTGCTGTTCGGCCCGGCGGGCTCGGCGCCAAGTCGGCCGACGTAGTTCTGTACCGGAAGCGGCGCCTCGACGATGCTGTAGCGGTAGGCGCGGCCGGCATTGTCCTCGGCCTCGAGCCGCTCGCTGATGCTGCCGCCGTTGGCGAGCGTGAGGACGCGGATGGCGCCAACGCCTTCGCCGTCCATGCGGCTCTCGCTGACGCGCGGATTCCACCGGGGCAGATCGTTGAAACCGCCGATGAGCCCCCACACGGTGTCCACGTCCGCCGGCATCACCGCCGTCACCGAAACCTTTGCCGTCGCCATGGACTTGCCTCCCTGTGCATTCTTAGATGTCGAAAATACCGGTTTTGACACGAACCGTTCCGTCGCGCCACGGGAAATTGCGGCGCTCCGGGGCTGCCGCGGCCGTCATGGACTGTCCGGAAATCTGGACAGCGCGCGAAAGGCTGATACCCTTCCGCCACCGAAAGGCGCCGGTCAAGGCGCCGGCGGCGGGAGGGCGCGGTCGCGATCATGAGCGGCGATCTACTCGAATTCGGTGGTGAGGCGGCGATCCGCAGCCAGGCGCAGCGGACGCTGGTCACGCTGTTCGACAGCCTCTACGAGGGGGCGGTCGTCATCGATCGCGCCGGGCGCGTCGTCTGGATGAACGACAAGTACAAGGCGCTGATCGGCTGGAACGGCCTCGAACGCCTGGAAGGCCGCCCGGTCGAGGAGGTGTTGCCCGAGAGCCAGATGCGCCGGGTCGTGGAAAGCGGCAAGGCGGACCTGCTCGACATCTTCCGCATCGGCGAGCGTGACATGGTCGTCTCGCGGTTGCCCCTGTTCGACGACGGCGGGACGGTGACCGGGGCGCTCGGTGTCATTCTCTACGACCGGATCCAGGCGCTCCGGCCGATCGTCACCCGCTTCCAGACCATGCAGCGCGATCTCAACCGGGCGCGCAAGGAACTGGCCGAGCAGCGGCGCGCGAAATACAGCTTCAGCCAGTTCGTCGGGGCCTCGCGTACGGTCATCGAGCTCAAGGCCCGGGCCCGCCGGGCGGCCGCCAGCGAGGCGACGGTGCTGCTGCTCGGCGAGACCGGGACCGGCAAGGAGCTGCTGGCGCATGCGATCCACGCGACCAGTCCGCGTGCCGCCGGACCGATGGTCCGGGTCAACGCGGCGGCGATCCCCGAGGCGCTGCTCGAAGCCGAGCTGTTCGGTGCCGCGCCGGGCGCCTATACCGGCGCGGCGAAGGGCGGTCGCGTCGGCAAGTTCCAGCTTGCCGACCGGGGCACCCTGTTCCTCGACGAGGTCGGCGACATGCCGCTGTCGCTTCAGGTCAAGCTGCTCCGGGTGCTGGAGGAGAAGGAACTCGAGGCGCTCGGTTCCGACCGGCTGGTCCCGGTCGATGTGCGGGTCATCGCCGCGACCAGCCGCGACCTGCCGGCGATGGTCGAGGCCGGCGCGTTCCGCGCCGACCTGTTCTATCGCCTGAACGTGCTGCCGCTCGAGATCCCGCCGCTGCGCGAGCGGCTGGAGGACCTGCCGCTGCTTTGCGAGTCGCTGCTCGAACGCCAGTCGCACGAAAGCGGCCAGCCGCAGAAGGATATCGCCGCCGCCGCGCTTGTCCGGCTCGCCGGACATGACTGGCCCGGCAACGTGCGCGAGCTCGCCAACATCCTGCAGCAGGCGACGGCGATGAACGAGAGCCCGACGCTGCGGGTTGCCCATTTCGAGCCCTTGCTGCCGGAGCAGGGCGATGCCGGCAGGGGCGGGGCGGCACAGCCGTTCAGGCCGCTCCGCGCGCGTCTGGCCGAGGCCGAGGCGACGATCATTGCCGAGGCGCTGGCGGCAAGCGGCGGGGTCAAGACGCGGGCCGCGAAACTGCTCGGGATCAGCCGGGCGCAGCTCTACGAGAAGCTTGCCGCCTATCACATGCTGTCCGGGGATCCGGACAGTTCGGCCGATGTCCGGAAATCCGGACAGCATGAAAAGCGTAATCAAAACAGCCTGTTGCGGCGGTTCCGCGCCTGATTTGTCCGGAAAGTCGGACATTTTCCGGCCGGAGCGCGCCGGCGATCCATGCGTGATGCCGCGAAAGGCCGCGGAAACCCGGGCCTTTTCGTCGCTGGCACGGCGATTGCTAATGTTGTGGACGGGAGCTTGCCGCCGGCAATCGCAAGGACCGGACGGCGAACGTCAAGGAAGGGAACGCATCATGAAGTTCACATTTGGCGCGGCCGCCGTCGCGCTCGGCGTGCTGCTGGCCGGCGGCGCGCAGGCGGCGGATCCGATCAAGATCGCCCACGTCTATGGCAAGACGGGGCCGTACGAGGCTTATGCCAAGCAGAGCCATGTCGGCCTGATGCTCGGTCTCGAGTATGCGACCAACGGCACGATGGAGATCGGCGGCCGCAAGATCGAGGTCATCGAGAAGGACACCCAGCTGAAGCCGGACCAGGGCCGCGCCCTGCTGGCCGAGGCCTATGGCGACGACAATGTCGACCTGGCGATCGGCCCGGTATCCTCGGGCGTCGCGCTCGCCATGCTGCCGATCGCCCAGGAATACGAGAAGGTGCTGATCGTCGAGCCGGCGGTCGCCGATTCGATCACCGGCGAGAACTTCAACCGCTACATTTTCCGCACCGGGCGGAATTCCTCGCAGGACGCGATCTCCAACGCCGTCGCGATCGGCGCCAAGGGGACCTATGTCGCGACCCTGGCGCAGGACTATGCCTTCGGCCGTGACGGCGTCGCCGCCTTCAAGGAGGCGCTGGCAGGAACCGGGGCCGAGCTCGTCTTCGAGGAATATGCCCCGGCCGACACCAAGGATTTCACCGCCTCGGCGCAGCGGCTGTTCGACGCCCTGAAGGACAAGCCCGGGCGCAAGATCATCTGGGTGATCTGGGCCGGCGGCGGCAACCCGATGAGCAAGGTCAACGACCTGGAACCGTCGCGCTACGGCATCGAGCTGTCGACCGGCGGCAATATCCTGCCGGCGCTGGTCGCCTACAAGGCCTTCCCGGGCATGGAGGGCGCGACCTATTACTACTACGAGATCCCCAAGAACCCGGTGAACGACTGGCTGGTCAAGGTCCACCAGGAGCGTTACCAGGGCCCGCCGGACTTTTTCACGGCCGGCGGCATGGCCGCGGGGATCGCCGCCGTGCGGGCGATCGAGAAGGCCGGCTCGACCGACACCGAGAAGCTGATCTCGGCGATGGAGGGGATGTCCTTCGAGACCCCGAAGGGCACGATGATGTTCCGCAAGGAGGATCACCAGGCGCTGCAGTCGATGTATCATTTCAAGGTCCGCGTCGACCCGAAGGTCGACTGGGCGGTGCTTGATCTCGTGCGCGAGCTCAAGATCGAGGACATGAACATTCCGATCCGCACAAAGTAAGTCCGGGTGAACGGGCCGTGCCGGCATCGTCCGGCGCGGCCCCGCTTCGGGGCAGGCGATCCTTCCTGCCGCCGGTCGGCCGCGCATGGCGGCCGGATCCGGACGGCGCCGGGCTCGCGCAGAGCGGAGAAATGATGATGCAGGGCGACGCTGCGCTCGCGACCGAGGGGCTGACGATCCGCTTCGGCGGCCATGTCGCGGTCAACAACGTGACCTGTTCGTTCCGGCCGGGCACGCTGACCGCGATCGTCGGTCCGAACGGGGCCGGCAAGACGACCTATTTCAACCTGATTTCGGGCCAGCTCCGGGCAAGCGCCGGACGGGTGCTGCTGAACGGCCGGGACGTCACCCGCGAGGGGGCGGCCGCGCGCACGCAGGCCGGCATCGGCCGGGCCTTCCAGCTCACCAACCTGTTCCCGGAACTGAGCGTGCGCGAGAATATCCGCCTCGCCGTGCAGGCCCGCCATCGCCGCGGCCTCAACCTGCTGTCGATGGCCGAATCCCATGGCGACCTGATCGCCGAGGCGGACGGTTACCTGGAGGCGGTCTCCATGGCGCATCGGGCGGATGCCACCGTCGCCCTGCTGCCGCACGGCGACCAGCGCAAGCTCGAGGTCGGGCTGCTGCTCGCGCTCGAACCCGAGGTCATGATGTTCGACGAGCCGACCGCCGGGATGAGCGTCGACGAGGTGCCGGTGATCCTCGACCTGATCGCCCGGATCCGCGCCGAGGGGAAACGCACGGTCCTGCTGGTCGAACACAAGATGGACGTCGTGCGCTCGCTCGCCGACCGGATCGTCGTCCTGCACAACGGATACCTTGTCGCCGACGGCGATCCGGCCGAGGTCATCGCCTCGCCGATCGTGCAGGAGGCCTACCTGGGCGTCGGAGCCTCGCAACATGTCTGAGCCGCTGCTGACGCTCGACGGCGTCCATACCCATATCGGCCACTACCACATCCTCCAGGGCGTCGATTTCAGCGTGCCGCGCGGCGGCCTGACGATGCTGATCGGGCGGAACGGCGCCGGCAAGACGACGACCATGCGGACCATCATGGGGCTGTGGCGGGCGAGCCGGGGCGCGATCACGCTCGACGGCCGGGACATCACCGGCCTGGCCACGCCGGACATCGCGCAGGCGAATGTCGCCTACGTGCCCGAGGACATGGGGATCTTCTCCGATCTCACCGTCCGCGAGAACATGATCCTCGCGGCCCGCGACGGCGAGCCGAAGGACGACCGGCTGCGCTGGATCTTCAGGCTGTTCCCGGCCCTGGAGAAGTTCTGGAGCCTCGAGGCCGGCGCGCTGTCCGGCGGGCAGAAGCAGATGCTGGCGATCGCCCGGGCGATGATCGAGCCGCGCAAGCTGCTGCTCGTCGACGAGCCGACCAAGGGGCTCGCGCCGGCCATCGTCGGCGCCCTGATCGAGGCCTTCGGCGAGCTCAAGAAGACCGACACGACGATCCTGCTGGTCGAGCAGAATTTCCATTTCGCCCGCGCCCTCGGCGACGACGTCGTGGTGATGGATGACGGGCGGATCGTGCATCGCGGCCTGATGGCCGATCTCGCCGCCGACGAGGAACTGCAGCAGAACCTGCTCGGCCTCAGCCTGGAGATGCACCAGTGAGCCGCCAGGCCGCCTTGATGGGGGAGAGAACCAGATGAGCCCGGTTCCCGAACGCAGTGCCGGCACCGGCCTGTCCCACCCGCTGGTCGAGCGCCTGCGGGCCGCCGCGCCGATCCTGACCGTGCCGGTCCTGATGCTGCTGGCGCTGCCCGCGACCGGCGATCCGTCGGCCTGGGTGACGCTGACGCTCGCCGGGCTCGCCATGGGCATGATGATCTTCGTCATGGCGTCCGGCCTGACCCTCGTCTTCGGTCTGATGGACGTCCTGAACTTCGGCCATGGCGCCTTCGTCTCGATCGGCGCCTTCGTCGGCGCGAGCGTCATGCTCTGGCTCTCGGGCCTGCTCGATCCGGGCGGGGTGACGCTGCACCTGGCGGCGATCCTGCCGGCGATGATCGCGGCGATGGTGGTGACCGGAGCGCTCGGCGTCGGCTTCGAGAAGATCATCATCCGCCCGGTCTACGGCCAGCATCTGAAGCAGATCCTGATCACCATGGGTGGGCTCATCGTCGCCGAGCAGCTCATCTATGTCTTCTGGGGACCGGACGAGATCCCGCTGCCCCGGCCCGACGCGCTGCGCGGCGCACTCGTCTTCGGCGACGTCGCGGTCGAGAAGTACCGGCTCTTCGCGGTGGTTCTCGGGCTGGCGATCTTCCTCGCCATGCATCTCCTGCTGGCACGCACCAAGATCGGCCTGCTGATCCGCGCCGGCGTCGAGAACGGCGAGATGGTCGAGGCGCTCGGCTATCGCATCAAGCGGCTGTTCGTCGGCGTCTTCGTCGTCGGCTCGGCGCTCGCCGGCCTCGGCGGCGTGATGTGGGGTCTCTACCAGGAAGTGATTACCGCCCAGATGGGCATGGAGATCATGGTGCTGGTCTTCATCGTCGTCATCATCGGCGGGCTCGGCTCGGTCGAGGGCTGCTTCCTCGGCGCCCTGCTGGTCGGGCTGATGGCCAACTACACCGGCTTCCTGGTGCCCAAGCTGGCGCTCGGCTCGAACATCTTCCTCATGGTGCTCATCCTGATGTGGCGGCCTCAGGGGTTGATCCCCGTGGCCAAGCGATAGGAGGCGGGAATGGTCCGCTGGCTGCTATCCGGCGATTACCCGCGCGGTCTCGCGCTCAATCTCGGCATTGCCGCGATCGTCCTCGCACTCCTGTTCGCGCCGTTCCTGTTTCCCGGCACCCGGGCGCTGAACACGGCGGCGACGATCTGCATCTTCATCGTGCTGGTGGCGAGCTACGACCTGCTGCTCGGCTATACCGGCATCGTCTCCTTCGCGCACACCATGTTCTACGGCATCGGCGCCTACGGCGTGGCGATCCTGCTGCAGCGCTACGGCGCGAGCTGGGGCGCGGTCTTCGCCGGGCTCGGGTTCGGGCTTGCCGTCTCGGTCCTGCTCGCCTTCGTGATCGGGCTGTTCTCGCTCAGGGTGAAGGCGATCTTCTTCGCCATGGTGACGCTCGCCGTCGCCTCGGCCTTCGCGATCCTGGCGTCGCAGCTTTCCGGCCTGACCGGAGGCGAGGACGGCCTGACCTATCGCGTGCCGCGGATGCTGACGCCGGCCTTCCGCCTGATGGACGAGCAGCTCCTGGGCGTCACGATGAACGGGCGGATCATTGCCTATTACCTGGTCTTCGTGGTTTCCGCGGTGGCGTTCCTGGTCATGATGCGGATCGTCAACTCGCCGTTCGGCCGGGTTCTCGCCTCGATCCGGGAGAATGCCTTCCGGGCCGAGGCGCTCGGCGTCCGGACGGTGGTCTATCGCAGCCTGGCGAGCTGTCTCGCAGCCGGGTTCGCGACCCTTGCCGGCGCCCTGATGGCGCTCTGGCTGCGCTATACCGGTCCGGACGTGACGCTCTCCTTCACGATCATGGTCGACATCCTGCTGATGGTGGTGATCGGCGGCATGGGAACGATGTACGGTGCGATCGTCGGCGCCGCCGCCTTCATCCTGGCGCAGAACTACCTGAAGGACCTGATGGGGCACATGGCCGAGGCGACGGCCGGGATCCCGGTGCTGCCCGACCTGCTGCATCCCGACCGCTGGCTGCTCTGGCTCGGCCTACTGTTCATCCTGAGTGTCTATTTCTTTCCGACCGGCATCGTCGGGCGATTGCGAAAGTCGCGGCAGGCCTGAAGCGCCGGCCGGCGGCTATCGCCCGCCGTCGCTTCGCACTACACTCGACTTCGGTCCGGGAGGTGCCGGCGATGGCGATGACCAGGATCCCGAGGCGCAGGCTGGAACGAGGCCGGGCGGTCGATCGCGACCGGTTCGTCGTGCAGGCCTGCCGCGCCCGCAGGGTCCTGCATGTCGGCTGTGCCGACCATCCCTTCACCGAGGCAAAGTTCGAGACCGGCGACCTGCTGCACCAGAAGCTGATGGCGGTCGCCGCCGACGTCGCCGGCATCGATCGCAACCGGGCGGCGGTCGACTGGCTCGGTCAACGCGGTGTCGGCAACCTGCATGTCGCCGATGCCGAGGCCGGCGCCGAACTGGTGCAGGCGATCGGTTTCCGGCCCGAGGTGGTCGTCGCCGGCGAGATCCTCGAGCATCTCTCGCGGCCGTTCGACTTCCTGCTCGCCATGCGCGACCTGCTTTCGGACGGGGCGGAGCTGATCGTGAGCGTGCCGAACGCCTTCTGCATCGAGCGTACGCTGATGGTGCTGGTCGGGATCGAGAAGACCCATCCGGAGCATGTCGCCTACTACAGCCCCTATACCCTGCAGGAGCTGCTTCGCCGGGCCGGGCTGGCGATCGTCGAGATCGCGCCCTGCCACTATCCGACCTCGGGCCATGCGGGCGCCGGATATCGTCTCCAGCGCGCCGTCACCGAGGGCCTCCAGCAGCCGCTGCGCTGGGCCTTTCCCCATCTGGCGCCCGGCTATGTCCTGCGTGCCATCCCGGCCGCCAGTCCGCCGCCGGTCTAGGCGGGCGCCGCGCCGGTATCGGGAAAGGGATGGGCGGCGAAGGCCGGCAACGCTTCGGCCGCACGGTTCTGCGCCTCCAGCGCCGGATAACGCGCCTCGGCGAAATGCGCCGGCGGCTTGCGCTTGAGAAAGGTGACGGCGACGGACGTGATCAGATCGTCGGCGGCGAAGGTCTCGCCGAACCATGGCGCCGGCGCCGCCGCCTCCAGCCAGGCAAGGGCCGAGCCGACCTGGGTCGTCAGTCGCTCGACCGTGTCCGCGTCGCGGCTGCCGTCGGCGCGCCGGTAAAGCTCGTTGCGGAGCGCGATCGCCTTGTCGGCGAGGCCGAGGGCGACGGCGCTGCGGCGAAGCACGGCGCGGCGGCGCGGGCCCAACGGCGGCATCAGCGCCCGCTCGGGACCGGCCAGTTCATCCAGATGGTCGAGGATCATCTGGCTGTCGAACAGGAGTTCCCCGTCATCGAGCGCGAGGGCCGGCACCTTGCCGAGCGGATTGCTCTCCAGCAGGGCCGCGAAATCGCCGAAGGCCGACAGCGGGGCGTGCTCGAACTCGATGCCGTAGAGCGTCATGGTGATCGCGACGCGGCGGACGAAGGGGGAATCATATTGACCGATCAGGCGCATGGGGGTTCCTGCTCTTCCGGGGATGGCGAGGGGGCGTTCAATCGCGCGCCGGCCCGGCCCGCCCGAGGCTGCGGCGGTCGATGGCGACGCTCTTGATCATCGCCCAGACCTCGGTGCCGGGAGCGAGCGCCAGCGTGCGGATCGAACGATGGGTGACGCGGGCCCAGATGCGGGCGCCGTCGCCGGCAAGGATCTCGACATCGCCCTGCGCGCCTTCCTCGTCGTGGATCGCCACGACCCGGCCGCGAAAACGGTTGAGGATCGAGTTCGCGCCCGGTTCCTCCAGCGACAGCGAGATGTCGCGGGAACGGAGCCGGACCCGGATCTCGGCGCCGATGGCGAGGTCCATACGCGGCACGAAAAGTTCGCCGGCGGCACTGGTCAGGCGGGTCAGCCGGTCGACCGGGTCATGCTCGGCGACCCGCGCGACAAGCACCGCGCCGGCATCGTGGCGGCCGATCAGCGGGCGCAGGTCGAGCCGGCTCATGACGTCCTCGACCGGGCCATGGGTGACGATCCGGCCGCGGTCGATCAGCGCCACGTCGTCGGCGAGGCGGATGATCTCGGCCATGTTGTGGCTGACATAGACGATGGCGATCCCGAGCTGGTCGCGCAGCCGTTCGATGAAGGGCAGGATCTCGGCCCGGCGTGGCGGGTCGATATTGGCCAGCGGCTCGTCCATCAGCAGCAGGTCCGGGCTGGTCAGCAGGGCCCGGCCGATCGCCACCCGCTGGCGCTCGCCGCCGGACAGCCGGCGCGGCCGGCGTTCGAGCAGCGCCTCGATGCCGAGCAGCCCGATCACCTCGTCGAGCGAGATGCGGCGGGCGGCGGCGGGCACCAGGCCGAGCCCGTATTTCAGGTTGCCGGCGACCGTCATGTGCGGGAACAGCCGGTCCTCCTGGAAGACATAGCCAAGGCGCCGCTTCTCCGGCGCGACGTCGATGCCGCGCGCGCTGTCGAACAGCACCCTTTCGTCGATCGCGATGCGGCCGCTGTCCGGGCGGAGCAGGCCGGCGAGATGATTGATGGTCTGGGTCTTGCCGGCGCCCGAGCGGCCGAGCAGGGCGGTGATGCCGCTGCCCGCCTCGAAACGGATGTCGAGCGCGAAGTCGGGCAGGGCGCGGCGGAAGTCGACCCGGAGCATGGCGTCAGGATTCCAGCGCCCGGCCGTAGCGGCGGGCGATCAGTTCGGAGGCGGCGATGGCGGCGAAGGCGAGGATCACGGAGAGGATCGTCAGCCGCAGCGCGGCCGCCTCGCCGTCGGGGCTCTGCAGGGCCGAATAGATCGCCAGCGGCAGGGTTCGCGTCTGGCCGGGGATGTTCGAGACGAAGGTGATGGTCGCGCCGAACTCGCCGAGCGCCCGGGCGAAGGCGAGGACCACGCCGGTCAGCAGGCCGGGCACGATCAGCGGCAGCGTCACCGTGGCGAAGACCCGGAGGCGGCCGGCGCCGAGCGTGCGGGCGGCGGTCTCGAGGCGCTCGTCGACGCTTTCGAAGGACAGGCGCACGGCACGGACATAGAGCGGCAGCGCCATCACCCCGGCGGCGATGGCCGCCCCCTGCCAGCTGAACACCAGGGTGACGCCGAACAGGTCGTAAAGCGCCGCGCCGAGCGGTCCGCGCCGGCCCAGCAGGACCAGCAGCAGGTAGCCGACGACCACCGGCGGCACGACCAGCGGCAGATGGACGAGGGCGTCGAGGACCGCCTTGCCGGGAAAGTTGCGCCGGGCCAGCAGCCAGGCGAGCGCGGTGCCCGGCAGCAGCACGCCGAGCACGCTCCAGAGCGCGACCTTGAGCGAGAGCGAGAGCGCCTCGATCTCGAGCGGGGTCATGGTCGGGTGGTCGGCTCAGGCGCCATCGCCGTAGATCGCCTCAGGCGATTTCTCGACCGGGGCGATTTCCTCCAGGCCCCCGTCGGCGACGGCGCGGAAGAAGCAGCTGCGGCGGCCGGTATGGCAGGCGAGGCCGATCTGGTCGACCAGGAGGAGGATCGTGTCGCCGTCGCAGTCGATGCGGAAATCCTTCAGGTGCTGGACATGGCCGGAGCTTTCGCCCTTGCGCCAGAGCGCCTTCCGCGAGCGCGACCAGTAGCAGGCCCGGCCCTCGGTCAGGGTCGCGGCGATCGCATCGCGGTTCATCCAGGCCATCATCAGCACTTCGCCGCTGTCATGCTGCTGGGCAATCGCGGGCACGAGGCCCGCCGCGTCGAAGCGGATCTGCTCGAGAAGCGGTTCGATATCGTTCACGTCATGTCACCCGGTTCCGCCCGGCGGTCGACCCGCCTCAGAGCGCCTTGTTCAGCCGGTCGAAGCCGGCCGCGAGATCGTCCTTGAGGTCCTCGACCGATTCCAGCCCGATATGCAGGCGGACCAGCGGGCCCTCGTGCGGCCATTCGGTGGCGGTGCGCAGGCCGGCGAGCCGCGCCGGCACGGCCAGGCTCTCGTAGCCGCCCCAGGAATAACCCATGCCGAACAGTTCGAGATCATCGAGGAAGGCGGCGAGCGCAGCCTTCGGGCAGGGCTTCAGGCGGATCGAGAAGAGCCCGCTCGCGCCCTTGAAATCGCGCTGCCAGAGATCGTGCCCCGCCGAGCCCTCGAGTGCCGGATGCATGACCGCCTCGACCTCGGGCCGGGCGGCGAGCCAGCGGGCGATGTCGAGACCCGACTGGAAATGCTGGCGCAGCCGGACCGCCAGCGTGCGGATGCCGCGCTGGGCGAGGTAGACGTCGTCCGGTCCGACCGCCTGGCCGAGCAGGTCGAAGGCGCTCTGGATCGCGGGCCAGTGTTCCTCGGTCGTCGTCACGGTGCCGAGCATGATGTCGGAATGACCGCTGTAATATTTCGTGCCGGCCTGGATCGAGATGTCGACCCCGTGATCGAGCGGCTTGAAGAAATAGGGCGTGGCCCAGGTGTTGTCCATCAGCACGACCGCGCCACGCGCCTTCGCGGCCGCGGCGATCGCCGGGATGTCCTGCATCTCGAAGGTCAGCGATCCGGGCGCCTCGGTGAAGACGGCGGCCGTGTTGTCGCGCATCAGCTCGGTGATGCCGGCACCGATCGCCGGATCGTAATAGGTCGTCTCGACGCCCATGCGCGGCAGCATGTTGTCGCAGAAGCGCCGGCTCGGGCCATAGACGCTGTCGACCATCAGCAGATGGTCGCCCTGCTTGAGAACGCCGAGCAGGGCAATCGAGATGGCGGCGAGGCCGGACGGGAGCAGCGCGGTGCGATAGCCGCCTTCGAGCTCGGTCACGATGTCCTCGAAGGCGCGCGTGGTCGACGTGCCGGAACGGCCGTAATAGGTTCGCCGTTCGCCCGATAGCCGTGCCTTCGCCATCTCCTCCATGGCGGCGACGGTCGGGTAGAGGATGGTCGAGGCGTGGTAGACGGGCGGATTGACAACGCCTTCATTCTTTTCCGGATGACGGCCGGCAACGACCAGCCTAGTTTCGTCTTGCATCGTTACTCGCTCGAGTTGGTGTGACAGTAGACCCGTGCCGGTGTGATCCGGTCGGGATCCGTTTCAGCAATACCCCGCCGGCGCCCGACTGTCATGGATGATCGCACTGATGTGAAGAGTTGCGGTTCCAAGCATAGTACCGCTCGGGCTTGAGGCTCGTGACAAGTATGTGCTAGCGTCAAGTCTTGTTCAAACTAAGCATGGTTGTCAGACGGTCGGGTAAACCGGAAGTCCAAAAGACCAGCAGGGAGAGGCTACAAACATGAAATATACCAGCATTTTTGCGACCGCATCGGCGGCTGTACTGATGTCGACCGCCGCGTTCGCGGGGACGTTGGACGACGTGAAAGCAAAGGGCTTCGTCCAGTGCGGCGTGACCACCGGACTTGCCGGCTTTGCCGCGCCGAACGACAAGGGCCAGTGGGAAGGCTTTGACGTCGACTTCTGCCGCGCCATGGCGGCCGCGATCTTCGGCGATCCGGAGAAGGTCAAGTATACGCCGACCACTGCGAAGGAGCGCTTCACGGCGCTGCAGTCGGGCGAGATCGACGTGCTGGCGCGGAACACGACCTGGACCCTCAGCCGCGACGTGAGCCTCGGCTTCGAGTTCATCGGCGTCAATTTCTACGACGGCCAGGGCTTCATGATCCGCAAGGCGATGGGCGTGAAGAGCGCCAAGGAACTCGACGGCGCCTCGGTCTGCATCCAGACCGGCACGACGACCGAACTCAACCTCGCGGACTACTTCCGCTCCAACAACATGAAGTTCACCTCGGTGGTGTTCGAGACCTCCGAGCAGATCCGCACCGCCTACGAGGGCAACCGCTGCGACGTCTACACGACCGACCGGTCCGGCCTTGCCGCGCAGCGCGCCGTGCTGGCCAACCCGGACGAGCATGTGGTGCTGCCGGAAGTCATCTCGAAGGAGCCGCTCGGGCCGCTCGTCCGTCACGGCGACAACGCCTGGGGTGACCTCGCCCGCTGGACGCTGAACGCGATGATCGTCGCCGAGGAACTCGGCGTTACCTCCGCCAACGCGGCCGAGATGAAGTCCACCTCGACCAATCCCGAGGTCCGTCGCCTGCTCGGTGCGGAAGGCGATCTCGGCTCCCAGCTCAACGTGAGCAACGACTGGGCCTACAACGTCGTCACGATGGTCGGTAATTACGGCGAGGTCTTCGACCGCAACATCGGCCCGGACACGCCATTGCAGCTCGACCGCGGCATCAATGCGCTGTGGAACAAGGGCGGTATTCTCTACGCCCCGCCGATGCGCTGATCAGCGTACCGGACTGACGCAAGCAAATGGCGCATGCTCACCCGAGCATGCGCCATTCTGCTTTGAAGTCCATTCCGACGGAGGAGGTGTAGAATGGCCACTGAACTGCACGCGGTAGAGGCAGAGCGCCCGACTGCGTGGCGGGATCCGAAGATCCGCGCCATCATCTATCAGGCAATCGTCGTCATCCTTTTCGTTCTGTTTGCCGTCTATATCGTTCACAACACGGCGGTCAATCTCGAGCGCTTGGGAATTGCCTCAGGCTTCGGCTTCCTCGAGCAGACTGCCGGTTTCGATCTCCAGAACGACGTCACCGGCTACGTCACCGGCCAGGGCACCCATCTCGACGTCCTGATCTCGGGCGCGATCAACACGCTCCGGGTTGCGGCCGTCGGCATCTTCCTGGCGACCCTGCTCGGCTTTATCGTCGGCGTGTTGCGACTGTCCTCAAACTGGGTCGTCAACCGGCTGGCCTATGTCTATATCGAGATCGTGCGGAACATCCCGCTGCTGCTGCAGCTCCTCGTCTGGTACATCGTCGTCATCCTGAGCCAGCCGAATGTCCGCCAGGCGATCAATGTCGGCGACGGGGTCTATCTCTCCAATCGCGGGCTCTATGTCCCGGCCGTGGTACCGGAGGCCGGCTTCGCAGCCATTCCGATCGCGCTTGCGGTCGGTCTTGTGCTCGCCTGGGGCTTTGCCCGTTTCGCGCGCAAGCGCCAGGAGGCGACCGGCCAGATCCTGCCGGTCATCCCGGTCAATCTCGCCTTGGTCATCGGCCTTCCGGTGATCGCCGCGCTGGCGACCGGGTTGCCCTACAGCTTCGATTATCCGGAGCTCAAGGGCTTCAACTTCCAGGGCGGCTGGTGGCTGACACCCGAATTCACTGCGCTGGTGCTGGGCCTCAGCGTCTATACTGGGGCCTTCATCGCGGAAACCGTCCGGGCCGGCATCCAGTCGGTCTCGAAGGGCCAATCCGAGGCGGCCCATGCGCTCGGCATCAAGCCGAGCTGGACGATGCGGCTGGTCATCATCCCCCAGGCCCTCCGGGTGATCATTCCGCCGCTGACCAGCCAGTATCTCAACCTGACCAAGAACTCCTCGCTCGCGGTCGTGGTTGCCTACGGCGATATCGTCGCCCTGTTCTCGGGCACGTCGCTCAACCAGACCGGTCAGGCGGTCGAGATCATCGCCATCACGATGTTGTTCTACGTGACGATATCGCTGCTGATTTCGCTCTTCATGAACTGGTACAACAAGCGCATGGCGCTGGTGGAGAGGTGACGCCATGACATCGCAAGTCAAAACGGAAGCCCATCCCGACCTGCCGCCGCCGGCAACCGAGGTCGGGGTCATCGGCTGGCTGCGGCATAACCTTTTCTCCACGCCGCTCAACACGATCCTGACGCTGCTGTCGCTCTATGCGGTCTATCTGATCGTCCCGCCGGTCATCAACTGGGCCTTCCTGGATGCCAACATAGCCGGCGATTCCAAGGATGCCTGCGTCGATGGCGGGGCCTGCTGGACCTTCGTCAAGGTCCGTTTCTCGCAGTTCATGTACGGCTTCTACCCGGAATCGGAGCGCTGGCGGGTCGACCTGGTCGCGATCGCGATCATCGTTGCCTCGCTGCCGCTGTTCATTTCGGCCCTTCCCGGGCGGAAGGTCGCAGCGCTGTTCATGATCTTCGTGCTGCCGGTGCTCTGCTACGTGCTGTTCTACGGCGCGTTCGGGCTCGAGACGGTAGATACCGATCAGTGGGGCGGGCTGATGCTCACGCTGATCCTGGCCAGCGTTTCGATCGTGGTGGCGCTGCCGCTCGGCATCGTGCTGGCCCTCGGCCGGCGATCGGAGATGCCGATCGTGCGGATGCTCTGTGTCGGCTTCATCGAGCTGATCCGCGGCGTGCCGCTGATCTCGGTGCTGTTCATGTCCTCGGTCGTGCTGCCGCTGTTCCTGCCCGAAGGCACGAACTTCGACAAGCTTGTTCGCGCCCTTGTCGGTCTCTCCCTGTTTGCCGCCGCCTACATGGCGGAGGTCGTTCGCGGCGGCCTGCAGGCGATCGCGAAGGGCCAGTACGAGGCGGCCAGCGCGCTCGGCCTCAGCTACTGGAAATCGATGGCGTTCATCATCCTGCCGCAGGCGCTGAAGATCGTCATCCCGGGCATCGTGAATACCTTCATCGGGCTGTTCAAGGACACCACGCTGGTCGGCATCATCGGTCTTCTCGACCTGCTGTCGATCATCCAGTCCGCGGCGAAACATTCCAAGTGGATCGGCATGGAGACGGAAGGGTTCGTCTTCGCGGCCGTGCTCTACTGGTTCTTCTGTTTCGGCATGTCGCGCTACAGCATCCATATCGAGCACAAACTCGATACCGGCCACAAGTCCTGACGGGGGAAAGCATATGACGGACGTCAGCACCAACCAGACCGAAGCCCGCCGCGCCAGCGCGATGAGCGACGAGGTCGCGATCCAGATCGTCGGCATGCACAAGTGGTATGGCCAGTTCCACGTGCTCAAGGATATCGACCTGACGGTCGCCCGCGGCGAGCGGATCGTGATCTGCGGCCCGTCCGGTTCGGGAAAGTCGACCCTGATCCGCTGCATCAACCGGCTGGAGGAGCACCAGCGGGGCAAGATCATCGTCGACCAGACCGAACTGACCAACGACATCAAGAAGGTCGACGAGATCCGCCGCGAAGTCGGCATGGTGTTCCAGCATTTCAACCTGTTCCCGCACCTGACGGTGCTGGAAAACTGCACGCTGGCGCCGATCTGGGTCCGCAAGACCCCGAAGGCCAAGGCGGAAGAACTCGCCATGCAGTATCTGGAACGGGTGCGCATTCCGGAGCAGGCGAACAAGTTCCCCGGCCAGCTTTCCGGCGGTCAGCAGCAGCGTGTGGCGATTGCCCGCTCGCTCTGCATGAATCCCCGGATCATGCTGTTCGACGAGCCGACCTCGGCGCTCGACCCGGAGATGATCAAGGAAGTGCTGGACGTCATGATCAGCCTGGCGGAAGAGGGCATGACCATGCTCTGCGTGACCCACGAGATGGGCTTCGCCAAGACCGTCGCCGACCGCATCATCTTCATGGACGGCGGCGAGATCATCGAGCAGGCGCCGCCGGAAACCTTCTTCGACAATCCGAAGAGCGAACGGACCCGGCTGTTCCTGAGCCAGATCCTGGCCCACTGATCGGCACGGCAAACACCGGAAACGAGAGGAGGGGCCCGAATGGGCCCCTCCTTTTCCTGTCGATGGCCGGACGATGCCTCAGCTGCCGTTCCGCAATGCCTCCCAGTATTCGCTGTTCGACTTGCCGATCATGATGTCGTGATAGCTGCCGAGGCACTCGCGCAGTGTTTCCGATCCGCCCCGGGTGAGCGCGTGGCAGCGGTCATAGGTCGTCTTTGCCTTGCTTTTCGCATTGTCGCCATAACGGGCGGCGGCGGTTCCGCCGGTAACCCGGTGCCAGAGGCCGTCGCGCAGTGAAGGCTCGCCGCGGCCCTGCGGCGGCAGGGCGTTGATCATCCGGCTGGTCAGGCCGGCGGCGCCGGCATTGCCGTCCGTGCCCTCGAAATAGCGGCTGGCGATCGTCCGCCAGGGGCCGGTCGCAAGCGTCACCTCGAAATCCTCCTGCGGGTTCGGGTCGTCCGGGCGGGCGCGGGGCAGAAGCGAGACGCTCTTGCCGACGCGGATCGAGAAATCCCGGATGCCGAGCTGGCGGACGGTATCGACGTCCAGCGCGATCGCGACCGCGTTGTGGCCGCGGGCGGTCGTGATGCGGAGATGGCGCGTGCCGTCGAAGGTCATGACATTGCCGTCGTCGAGCGTGGCGATGATCTCGATACCCTCGCCGCCGGCGACGTCATAGCGCGTGCCCTCGACCGGGGAGGCGCGATGTTCCTGCAGGCAGATGCTGGTGAATTCGGCGCCGCAGAGACCCTGCGCGCATTGCGTCGGTACGGGCAGGTCGCTGGCCGCGACGGCGATGATCTGGGGCGCCGCGAGGGCGGCACCGGCGGGCAGAGAAAGGCAGAACGCGACGAGGGACGCAAGACGACGGGGGGAAACGGCCATCTCGGGGCTCCTTCCTGCGCCGGTCAGTCGCGCCGCCCGGCGCTTGCGGTATAGACGCTTCCACAGGGTTTCATTTCGCCGCGTCCCGGTCAAGCGGCGGCGATATTGCCCGACTTCACGATTGCGCGCGCCGGTGGGCCGGCCGGGGCTTCAGCGCGGCGGGTCGATCATCAGGTCGGCGCGGCGGTAAGGCACGAAGCCGAGCCGCTGGTAGAGCGGCAGCGCGCGCGGATGATCCAGCGTGCAGGTGTTCACGGTGACCCGTTCCGGGCCGCGCTGCCAGGCCTCGTCGATCGCCCAGTTGAGGAAATAGCCGCCGAGGCCGTGGCCGATGAACTCGGGCACCAGGCCGAAATAGGCGAGGTCGACGACCCCGTCCTTGCGGCAGTCGAGCTCGGCATAACCGGCCGGCACGCCGGCGACATAGAGCACGACGACTTCCACCTTCTCGTCCTGGATGATCGCGCGCAGCGCCGCGTCGGAGAGCCGCTTGCGTTCGTACCAGTACCAGGACCGGCCGACCGCGTCGTAGAGGTAGCGATAGAACGAAACGGTCGGCTTCTCGGCCCGCATCAGGGCGATCCGGACGGCCGGCCGCGGGACCGTCGGGCGCTGCGGCCGTTCGCGCATTTCCAGGTAGGTGACCGTGACCGGCCACTTGCCGTCGACCGCCCGGGGCGGTGTCGCGCGATCGGCCCCGGTCATGCGCCGGTCTCGACCGGGGTATCGTCGCGGCCGCCCCATTCGGTCCAGGAGCCGTCATAGACGGCGGTGTCGCGATGGCCGAGAAGATGCAGCCCGAGAGCCAGTACGCAGGCCGTAATGCCTGAGCCGCAGGTCGTGACGACCGGTCGGCCGAGGCCGATGCCGGCCTGCTCGAAACGGGTGCGGAGGGCGTCGGCCGAGAGGAAGGTGCCGTCCGGGTTGAAAAGCTCGCCGTAGGGAAGGTTCTTCGCCCCCGGCATGTGGCCGGAGCGCAGGCCCGCCCGCGGTTCGGCCTCGATCCCGGCGAAGCGGCCGGCCGAGCGGGCGTCGAGGATCTGCTCCCGGTCGCTGCCGACAAGGCCCTGAACCTGTTCGACGTCGCGTACAAGCATGGTGTTGAAGCGGGCCGAGAAGTGCCGTTCTCGGGGCAGCGTCGGCCGGTTCTCGGTCGGCCGTCCTTCCTCCAGCCATTTCGGCAGGCCGCCGTCGAGCACGGCGACGTCGCTGTGGCCGAAGATCCGGAACATCCACCAGACCCGGGCGGCACTGACGCAGCCGTTGCTGTCGTAGACAACGATCCGGTTGCCGTCGCCGAGGCCGAGGCGACGGACCCGGCTGGCGAACTTCTCCGGCGAGGGCAGCATGTGCGGCAGCGTGCTGTCGCTGTCGGCGATCTCGTCGATGTCGAAGAAGACCGCGCCGGGGATGTGCTCGGCCTCGTATTCGGCCCGGGCATCGCGCCTCAGGTGCGGCATGTGCCAGCTGCCGTCGACGATGCGGATGTCGGGGGCGTTCATGTGTTCCGCCAGCCAGTCGGTGCTGACCAGGGCGGACGGGTTGGCGTAACTCATGAGCGGGCGTTCCTCAGGCGGATGGTGACGGATCGGCGAAGACGACGGTGACGCGACGGTTCTGGCGCCCCTTCTTCTCGATCTTGCGGACTTCGACGGGGCCGATTTCGGCGGTGTTGGCGACGTGGGTGCCGCCGCAGGGCTGCAAGTCCAGGTCGGCGACCCGGATCAGCCGTACCCGGCCGACGCCGCGCGGCGGCTGCACCGACATCGTCTTGACGAGTTCCGGACGGGCGTCCAGCTCGGCGTCGCTGATCGAATCGGCGGTCACCGGGTGGGCCCCGGCGATCAGCCGGTTGAGCGCCTCCGAGATCTCTTCCTTGCCGGTCTCGAGTTCCGGCAGGTCGAAGTCGAGCCGGCCCTTGCCATCGGAAACCTGCCCGCCGGTCACCGGATAGGGCATCACGGCGGAGAGCAGGTGCAGGCAGGTATGCATCCGCATGAGCCGGTGTCGGGGCTCCCAGTCGATCTCGGCGGTGACCGTTGCGCCGACCCCGGGCGCGGTCTCGCCCTCGGCCGGCACATGGACGATCTCGGTCGGGCTGTCGCCCTTCACCGTGGTGACGATCCGGATCTCGCGGCCGTCGCCGAGGCGCAAGCGGCCGGTGTCGCCGGGCTGGCCGCCGCCGGTCGGATAGAACACCGTGCGGTCGAGGACGATGCCGCCGCGCTCGTTGACGGCGGTCACCGTGGCCTCGCAGCTTCGCAGGTAGGAATCCGCGCGGAACAGGTCCTCGGTCATTCGGCGGCCTCGCCGGCGTCCTTCAGCCAGGGCGCGGGCGGCAGGCCCTTCTCGCGCAGCATCGCGACGTCGAACATCTTGCTGTGATACTTGGCCGAGGTGTCGCAGAGGATGGTGACGATCCGGTGACCCGGGCCCATCTCGCGGGCCATGCGGATCGCGCCGGCGACGTTGATGCCGGTCGACAGGCCGAGCGCCAGGCCGTCGTAGCGGACCAGGTCGTAGAGCACCTCGAGCGCCTCGGCGTCGGGAATCTGGTAGGGGAAGTCGACCTCCAGGCCTTCCAGGTTGGCGGTGATCCGGCCCTGGCCGATGCCTTCGGTGATCGAGCTGCCTTCCGACTTCAGCTCGCCGTTGGCGTAGTAGTTGTAGAGCGCCGCGCCCATCGGATCGGCGAGGCCGATCTTCACGCCGGGCTTCTTCTCGCGCAGTGCCATCGCGGTCCCGGCCAGCGTGCCGCCGGTGCCGACGGCGCAGATGAAGCCGTCGATGGTGCCGTCGGTCTGGGCGTAGATCTCGGGGCCCGTGGTCCGGTAATGGCCGGTCCGGTTGGCGACATTGTCGAACTGGTTGGCCCAGATCGCGCCGTGCGGCTCGCTCTTGGCGAGTTCCTCGGCGAGCCGGCCGGAATATTTGACGTAGTTGTTCGGGTCCCGGTAGGGGAGCGCCGGGACGAGCCGGAGATCGGCGCCGCAGATCGTCAGGAGTTCACGCTTCTCCTTGGTCTGGGTGTCCGGCATCACGATGACGGTGCGATAGCCGCGGGCGTCGGCGACCAGCGCCAGGCCGATGCCGGTATTGCCGGCGGTGCCCTCGACGATCACGCCGCCCGGCTCCAGCAGACCGCGCTCCTCGGCATCGAGAATGATGGCCAGCGCCGCGCGGTCCTTGACCGAGCCGCCGGGATTGAGGAATTCGGCCTTGCCGTAGATCTCGCAGCCCGAAATTTCCGAAGCCCGGCGAAGCCGGATGAGCGGCGTATTGCCGATTGCCGCGACCATCCCGTCCTTAATATCCATGGGGGAGCGCACTTTCATATGAATGATGATTTCACGACAATGTACGAGGGCGCCTTGACCGGTTCAAGCACACTCGGGACCGTTGTCCCGCGCGGGAAGGAGCTTTCCGGCGAAGTTCGGGGTGTCAGGCGGCGCGGGGCCCGCGCAGCGCGAGCCAGAGCCCGGCGAGCAGGATGCCGAGGCCGGCGAGCGTTGCCCAGCCGAGCGGTTCGCCGAGCACCGGCACGCCGAGCAGCGCCGCGGTGATCGGGCTCAGGCCGAGAAAAACCGTGACCCGCGACGGCGAGGCATGGGTCAGCGCGTATAGCCAGAGCCAGTAGCCGATGCCGCTCGAGACACCGATGAAGAGCACGGCCCCGAGCGCCTGTCCGCTGTAGTCGGGAAGGCCCGCGAACAGGCCCTCGCCGGCGGCGAAGACGGCGAGAAAGGCGACCGAGGCGGCCATCGCGAAGGCGCTCACCTGAAGCGCCGGGTAGCGTTCCAGGTAGGGCCGGTAGAAGACCGCGCAGACCGCGCCGGTGAGCGTGCTGGCGAAGGCCGCGCCGTAGCCGAGCCAGGGCAGCGCCGCCGGCCCGTCGCCGACCGCCTTGCCGCCGAGCGCGGCGGCGACACCGGCCACGGTCAGCAGGACACCGAACTGGCTGAGGGGACCGAGGCGTT
Organism: Oceanibacterium hippocampi; assembly: GCF_900172325.1. GTDB lineage: Bacteria > Pseudomonadota > Alphaproteobacteria > Sneathiellales > Sneathiellaceae > Oceanibacterium > Oceanibacterium hippocampi. The sequence continues at coordinate 2,291,861 of NZ_FWFR01000001.1, forward strand.
CGCGGCCGAGCATCGCGGCGATCAGCATCGTCAGCAGCGGAAAGGTCGCGAAGATCAAGGCCGCGCGCGCCGCGCTGATCGACTGCAGCGCGATGTTGAGCAGCACGATCAGGATTCCGAACTGGCCGATGCCGAGAACCGCGATCGGCAGGATGTCCCGGCGCGCGAACGGCACCCGGCGAAAGGCCAGCAGGGCCGGCACCAGGAACAGGAAGCCGATCCCGTAGCGCAGGAAGGCAAGGCTCGCCGGACCGATCTCGGCGATCGCGAAACGGGTGGCGACGATCGCCGCGCCGACCTGGAAACCGGTGCCGGCCGCGGCCAGTGCCGCCGCCACCGGCCGCCCGGTCAAAGCTCCAGGTCCCAGACCTGGCCGATCAGTGTCTTGCCGAAGCTTTCGTGCCGGTTCTCCTCGACCAGCCGGAAGCCCTTGTCCTCATAGATGCGCCGGGCGGCATGCAGGATGTCGTTGGTCCAGAGCATCATGCGCCGGTAGCCGGTCCGCCTGGCGAAATCGACCGCCTCGGTGACCAGCCGCTGGCCCACGCCGCGGCCGCGCGCCCAGGGTTCGACATAGAGCAGACGGAGCTGGGCTGTCCCGCCGTCCTTCCGCACGACGAAGACCGAGCCGGCGATCCGCCCGTCGATCTCGGCGATCCAGCAGCTTTCCTTCTCCGGGTCGAACTCGCGCAGGAACTGCGCGGCGATCTCGGCGACCATGATCTCGAAGCTGCCGTCCCAGTCATATTCCTCGGAATAGAGCGCGGCATGGCGATGGATGACCCAACCCATGTCGCCGATCCGGTGCGGGCGGAGCACGACCGAGGGATCCGTCCCGCCGGTCGCGCCGGCGCCGAGCACCGTCTCGATCGTCGCCATGGCATCGAGCAGGCGAACCTGGTCGGCGTCAGGGATCGTCTCGAGCAGGCGCCCGATGTCGGTCTTGGTCTTCTCCTCGAGCGGCCGGAAGGTCCGCCAGCCCTGCTCGGTCAGGCTGAGCAGGACGCGCCGCCCGTCCTCGGCCGACGGTGTGCCAGCGACGAGGCCGCGTTCGCGGAAACTGCGCAGAATGCGGCTCAGATAGGCCGGGTCGAGACGGAGGCCGGCGGCGAGCGCCGACGCGCTGATGTCCGGCGAGTGGGCGAGCTCGTAGAGCACCCGCGTCTCGGTCAGCGTGAAGGAGGTGCCCTGCAGGCCTTCGTCGAGGGCGCCGACCTGGCGGGTATAGAAGCGGTTGAAGCGCCGGATGCGGTCGACGGCGCTCTCGGCCTGGTGGTTCGGTTCTCCGGTCATGGGCTTGCCTGTATCGCTGGTCAGAAGATCAGCATGATCCGGATATTTGACTCAGTCAACTAAATCGGTCGCGACGTCGTTCATTTCCGCCCCTGGCGGAAGTCGCGGCGCCTGCGGTGATCCCGGTCACTTGATCCGGGACGCGGGGAAGCGCGTAATCACATTCAGGCAGCGAAGGAGGAGATCAGATGCTCAAGGCGTCACTCATGTTCGCCCTGGTGCTGGTCCTTGCCGTCCAGAAGCCCGCGGGCAGTCTGGCGGCCGAGGCGGGCGCCGTAGCGGTCAGCGAGACCGACAGGACGGCGATTCACGCGGTCATCACCCGGCAACTCGAGGCGTTCCGCGTCGACGATGGCGAAACCGCCTTCGCCCAGGCAGCGCCGAAGATCCGCTCTATCTTCCAGACGGTCGGCAATTTCATGGCCATGGTGCGCGGCGGCTATCCGCCGGTCTACCGGTCCCGAGACTACGACTTCCGCGGCATCGAGGTCATCAACGGGACGATCGTGCAGAAAGTTCTCGTCGTCGGCGCCGACGGCGCCGTCGTGCTGGCGATCTACGAGATGGAGCGCCAGGCGGACGGGCGCTGGCTGATCAACGGTTGCGTGCTGGTCGAGGCGCAGGAAGAGGCGGTCTGAGCCGGCCGCCGGTTGCGCCTCAGGATTGCCAGCCCAGTTCCCGGGCGATCTGGACCGCCTGGGTGCGGTTCTGCGCGCCGAGCTTGCGGAACACGCCGCGCAGATGGACTTTCACCGTGACCTCCTGAAGTTCCAGGCGGCGGGCGATATCCTTGTTGGCGCTGCCGCCGCAGAGCAGCGTGAGGACATCCTGCTCACGCGCGGTCAGGAGGTCGAGCGGACTGGACGAGCCCGCCGCACCGCCGCTCCGTTCACCGCTGGCTGTCCGGCCCCGGGGTGGCGGCAGGAAGGTCTGGCCATCCAGAATGGTCTCGATCGCGGCGAGGAGGTCGGGTGCTTCCAGGCTCTTCGGAATGAAGCCCCGGGCCCCGCGCTCGATCGCGCCCTGCTGGTAGAGCCGGCGCACATATGCCGAAATGATCGCCAGCGGCACGTGCGGGCAGGCGGCCCGGAAGCGGTCGATGCCGTCCAGTCCGTTCATCCCGGGCATGCGAAGATCGAGGATCGCGAGGTCGGGCGCGGAATCGAGCTTTCTGACGGCATCGATGGCGCCTTCGAGCGAATCCGCCTCGACAAGCTCGAGTTCCGGGCGGGCCATCTCGACGAACGCCCGGAATCCCTCCCGCACCATCTCGTGATCGTCCGCGAACAGAATTTTCATGATCCGTAACCCGATCCCTGGACCGACCCGCAGAACACGGCCCGAACCGGTCGGCGCGGCGGAACCTCAGTCCCGTCGCGCCGATAGCTCCGCGCCGCCGCGCAATCGTCGCGTAACAGTCCGCTCAGAACGTCACGACCGAGCGGATCGACTTGCCTTCATGCATGAGATCGAAGGCAGTGTTGATTTCGTCAAGCGGCATCACGTGCGTGATCAGGTCGTCGATGTTGATCTTGCCGTCCATGTACCAGTCGACGATCTGCGGCACCTGGGTCCGGCCCTTGGCGCCACCGAAGGCGGTGCCGCGCCAGACCCGGCCGGTGACCAGTTGGAACGGTCTTGTCGAGATTTCCTGGCCGGCACCGGCAACGCCGATGATGATGCTTTCGCCCCAGCCCTTGTGGCAGCATTCGAGCGCCTGGCGCATCGTCTTCACGTTGCCGATGCATTCGAACGAATAGTCGGCGCCGCCCTTCGTCAGGTTGACGAGGTAGGGCACCAGGTCACCCTCGACCTCCTTCGGGTTGACGAAATGCGTCATGCCGAACTTCTCGGCCAGCGCCCGTTTCGACTCGTTGAGATCGACGCCGACGATCATGTCGGCGCCGGCAAGGCGGGCGCCCTGGATGACGTTCAGGCCGATGCCGCCGAGGCCGAAGACCACGACGTTGGCGCCGGGCTCGACCTTGGCGGTGTTGATCACCGCGCCGATCCCGGTGGTGACGCCGCAGCCGATGTAGCAGACCTTCTCGAACGGCGCGTCCTCACGGATCTTGGCCAGGGAGATCTCCGGCACGACCGTGTAGTTGGCGAAGGTCGAGGTGCCCATGTAGTGCAGCACCGGCTTGCCGCCGAGGCTGAAGCGGCTCGACCCGTCCGGCATCAGGCCGGCGCCCTGGGTCTCGCGCACGGCTTGGCAGAGATTGGTCTTGCCGCTGGTGCAATAGTTGCACTGCCGGCATTCCGGTACGTAAAGCGGAATGACGTGGTCGCCGGGCTTGAGCGAGCGGACGCCCGCCCCGACCTCGACGACGACGCCCGCGCCCTCGTGGCCGAGGATGGCGGGGAACAGCCCCTCGGGATCGTCGCCGGACAGGGTGAAGGCATCGGTATGGCAAATGCCGGTCGCCTTAATCTCGACCAGGACTTCGCCCTCGCGCGGACCTTCCAGCTGCACGGTCTCGATGGTCAGCGGTTGGCCTGCCTGGTGGGCGACGGCGGCACGTACGTCCATGTCCTGCTTCCTTTCACACCTGTCTGAAACAACGTCGTCGCCGGGATTGTTACCACGCGAGGCCGACAAAACAATGCCCCGTGCCGAACAACGATCTTCGAAACCATGCAACGCGCTATTTTCAGGCCCGCTGTTCTCGCCTATCGTTTATGGCGTGAAACGCGACATGTGGGCATGAGGGGGCGAATCCCAGCATGACATACGGGTTCGCCAGTCCGGAACCGCGATGCTACGGCATCGTTCTGGTCGACCAGTTTCCAATGATGGACTTCAGCGCCATCATCGAACCGCTGCGCTCTGCGAACCGGCTCAGCGAGAGAACACTCTATGAATGGCGAATCATCTCCGTCGACGGAGAGCCGGTGGCGTCCTCCAGCGGGATCTCGATCATCGCCGACGCGGCGATCGGCGAGCCGTTGCGCGTCGACCGGTACCTGCTGCTGTCCGGCATCGTCGGGCCGCAGCTTGCCGACCGTCGGCTGATCGGCTGGCTGCGCCGGGCCGACCGGCAGGGTATTCCGCTCGGCGGAATATGCACCGCCGCCTTCCTGCTGGCCCGTGCCGGCCTGCTCGGCGACCGGCGCTGCACCATCCACTGGGAAAGCCTGCCGAGCCTGGCCGAGGAGTTTCCCGATCTCAACCTGACCGGCGAACTATTCGAGGTCGACGGGCACCGCTTCACCTGCTCCGGCGGGCTGGCGACGGCCGACCTGATCCTGCACCTGATCGCGGCCGAGCATGGCAAGGCGCTCGCCGACGCGATCTGCGACCAGTTCGTGCTGGAACGCATCCGCCAGCCGAACGAGCGCCAGCGCCGGGCGACCAATTCCCGCCTCCTGGTCAAATCGCCGAAGCTCTATTCCATCATCGAGCAGATGGGCTGCCATCTCGAGGATCCGGTGAGCCGGTCCGATCTGGCCAACGCGGTGGGCCTCTCGACCCGCCAGGTCGAACGGCTGTTCCGCAAGCATCTCGGCTGCACGGTGTCGCGGCACTACCGGGAGATGCGGCTGCAACGGGCGCAGCTTCTGCTGCGCCAGACGGGCATGTCGATCCTCGACGTCTCGGTCGCCTGCGGTTTCACCTCGGCCTCGCATTTCTCGCGCTGCTATCGCCAGTTGTTCGGCCGCTCGCCGCGCGAGGATTCCGCGTTGGCCTGACGGGTGGCCTTGCCCGTTCCAGTTTCGTAACATGAGGGCCGATGCATATTGCGCATTGAAGGGTAGGGGCCATGCTGGCAGCCGGCGATCGGGCGCCGATTTTCCAGAGCAAGGATTCCGAGGGGCGGCATTTTCACTCTTACGAGGATCATGTCACCGGCTGGCCGATGGTGCTGGTCTGCCCGCCGTCCCGGGATGGCGGCGCGACCGAACGGGCGCGGCGGCAGGGCCTCGAAATCGCGGACGAGGGCGCCTGGGTCATCCTGATCGGCGGTGATCCCCCGGCGGGCCCGGCGACCGGAGCCCCCGGCGGCAACCACCCCCGGTTCCGCCATTTGCCCGACCGCGGAGGCAAGCTGCGCGAGGCGATCGCCGGTGAGGCCGGGGCCGCGGTCGTGGTGACGGACGCCAACCAGCGCATCACCCACATCTATTCAGGGCAACCGCAGGAGACGCAACTCGCGGCGGCACACGCCGAGATCGAGGCGGCGGCGGCGGCGCGGTCGGCCAGGCCGATCGCCACGCATCCGCCGGTCCTCGTCCTGCCCCGGTTCCTGTCGACTGAGATCTGTGCCCGGCTTGTCGCCAAGTGGCGCGACGTCTCGACCGTCTACCAGGGCGACGGCCTGAAGAGCGAGGGCTTCGAGAAGGAAACCGGCGATTTCAAGGTCGCGATCGGCAACGATACCGCCGCCGTCAGCCAGCTCGTGCTGCGCGACCGGGATCTGGTCACGGCGCTCGACGCGATCGTGCCGAAACGGCTCGGTCCGGAAATCGAGAAGGCGTTCCAGTATCGCATCAAGTCGCGTGAGGATTACCGGATCGCGTGTTACGCGGCCGAGGCCGGCGGCTTTCTCGCTGCCCATCGCGACAACCCGACCAAGCCGACCGCCCATCGCCGCTTCACCGTGGGCGTGCTGCTCAATGCAGGCGAATACGAAGGGGGCGGCCTGACCTTTCCCGAGTATGGCGGGGAATTCTACGACGTCGAAACCGGGACGGCGGTCGTCTGGTCGGCGTCGCTGCTGCATGGCGTGCGGCCGGTGACCGCCGGGAGCCGGTTCCTGCTCGGCGCCCATCTTTACTGAGCCGGACGGCGGCTTGCCGGCCCTGCGAATACACGAACGACGAAGGCCGGGCAGAAGAACCGGAGAGACAGGAAAAGAGGGGGAGTTTACCGATGCACAGGACTTTCATGGCGGCCTTGCTCGCCTCATCCGCGCTGGTGTTCGTGCCCACCGCAGGCGCGCTCGCCGATCCGATTGGCCGGGTTACCATGGTCAGCGTCTGGGCATACGGAACCCCGCCGAACCAGGCCACCCGGGATCTTTTCGAGCCGGAGGCCGTCAATTCCGACGAAGTCGTCAGGACCGTAACGCGCGGCGCCCTGCATCTGTCTTTCCTCGACGATTCGGTGTTGCGACTTGGCAGCGCCAGTACGGTCACGCTGGATGAATTCGTCTACGACCCCTCGACCAGCAGCGGCGAAATGGCGATCAACCTGTCGAAGGGCACGTTCCGCTTCATCTCGGGCAACATGGCGAAATCGGGGATTCTCTTCCGGACGCCGTCGGCGACGATCGGGGTCCGCGGTACCGATTTCGCGGCCCTGGTCGGTGAGGACGGCACGACCCGGATCACGGTCTATTCCGGCGAGGTCATCGTGACGCCTCTTGCCGGCGGAGCCCCGGTCTCGGTTGCGGCGGGACAGGACCTGACCGTCTCCCTGAATGGCGAAACCGGCGAACTCGGCAACGGTTTCGAGACAGTCGACCCCGGCCTCGGCGAGGACGAGGGCTTCGACGGCTCCGGCGGCGGGCCGGGCGGCGGCGGGGGTGGCGGCGAGGGCGGCTGAACCGCCGCGATCGATACGCCGGAGCCGCCCGGTCGCCACGGAATGTGAGCACGGTCACCGCGGTGGATCGCGGTCCGGCTGGCGCTCTTCCCTTGCGATTGATTATATTTCAGCTATTGCATTGAGGCATTCGCGCCGTGGCCGGGCCTTCGCCCGGCTTGTCGGCTTATCCGTTTCCACACTTCTCGCCCAATCCGTCGAAATCCAAGGGAGTTCAACAATGCGTGTGTTTTGCGTAGCGGCGTTGCTTGCCGTGTCAGCGTCAGTCGTACCGTTTGCCGCGTCACAGGCCGAACCGGTCGGCCAGGTCACCATGGTCAAGGTCTGGGCCTACGGGACCCCGCCGACAGAAGCCCGGCGCGATCTCTACAAGCCCGATTCCGTCGATCAGGACGAAGTGGTGGAGACCGTCACCAGCGGCGCGCTTCACATGGAGTTTCTCGACCAGTCTGTGCTGCGGCTGGGCAGCGCCAGCACCGTCAAGCTCGATGAGTTCGTCTACAACCCGGCGACCACCGACGGCCAGATGGCGGTCAACCTGTCGAAGGGCGTGTTCCGGTTCGTCACCGGCAAGATGACCAAGTCGGGCATAAGCTTCACCACGCCGTCGGCGACCATCGGCGTGCGCGGCACCGATTTCATCGCCACTGTCGACGCCGCGGGCAACACCACGATCTCGGTCCTCGAAGGGGCCGTGGATGTCACACCGGCGGCCGGCGGTCCGGGGATCTCTGTCGCCGCGGGACAGTCCGTCACGGTCGCCATGGGGGCGAGTTCCGGGCAGATCGGCCAGGCCTTCCGGAACCCCGATGTTGGCCTGGACGATGCCGGCAGCACCCCTGGCAATGACGGCGGCGAAAATGACCTGGGCAGCAGCAGCAGCAGCGAGGAATAGGGACGGGGGCGTGACAATCGCCTGACCCGGTGACGTTCCGGCAGCCGTGCATGGCTACCGGAACCTCTCCGTGGACGATCCCGACGCTGCCGGCGTTATGTGATTAATTAATGCTTTCGATATAATTATGGATTGGCTGACCGGTCGGACGATCGACCGGCAAGCCCCCATATGCGGCCGGCGGACTGCGTTCCGGGCGCGACAGGAACGGGTGACAGTGTTGCCAGGCGAGAAGGCGAGAACGAAGCTCTTCGATTCCGGTGACCTGATCCAGGTCGTCCTGCTCATCCTGTTGCTTCCCGTTGCCTGGTTGCTGCCGGAGAGGCGCTGGCAGGCTTCGGCTTCGGCCATCGGCCGCCTGTTCGCCCGCGGTCCCCTGGGGAACCGGGTCCTGCGTCACAGGGTGGCACGCCGGTTCGCCGTCGCGGGCCAGGTCGGCGCCCGTCCGGACAAGCTCGCGGAGCGGCAGGTCTCGGCAGTCCTGCTCGCCCGTCTGCAGCTGCTCAGATTGTGGCGCGATCCCTCCTGGCGGCCGGATGTCGAATTCGAGGGCCTGGAGCACCTGCAGGCCGCCCGCAGCGCGCCGGGCGGCGCCATCCTGTGGCTTGCGCCGTTCACCCATGCCGATCTTGTCGGCAAGATCGCGCTCGCCGGGGAAGGTTTCGACATTCTCCATCTCGGCCGCCCCGAACATGGCTTCAGCGGCAGCCGCTTCGGCATGGCCGTATTGAACCCGCTGCAGATCCGGATCGAGCGGCGTTTCCTCGCCGCGCGAATCGAGATGACCGGGGCGCTCGGCGTCAAGGCGCTCCGGAGCGTGAAGAAGGCGCTGCGGCGTGGCCTTCTGGTCACGATCTCGCTGACCCGGACCGCGAAGCAGGTCCGCCCGGTGGCGTTCCTCGGCGCCCGGATCGAGCTGCCCGTCGGGCCGGTCAATCTTGCCTTCAACGAAGGCGCGGCGCTGATTCCCGTTCATATTGTCGAGAGCGCGCCGGGCCTTTTCCGGGTCGTTATCCGGCCGCCGCTCGAGCTTCCCGCCGACGGAGACCGCGAGGCGCGGGTCGATGCCGTGCTCGGCCAGTTCGTCGCTGGGCTCGAGGACCTCGTCGTCCGCTATCCCGAGCAGTGGCGCGGCTGGAATCTGGTCGTCGAGGACCGCTGACCGCCGGGCCTCGCGGCCGGCCCTGTTTCGCCATCCATCGTCTCCGTGGAGAAAGCTTGCAAACGCATATTTCTCCTGCCTATCGTTTCTGACCGAGTTTCGCGGCATCCCCGATGTCGCGCCAGAAGCGCCGGGTCGCATCCGAACTCCGGCGATAACAGGGGAGGGACGGAATGTTGCTCAGGACAGCGATTGCGGGCACGGCGCTGCTGCTTGGCGCCGTGACACTACTACAGGGCGCGCAGGCCGAGACGGCGGCGGAGAAGGCGCTGGTCGACCGCTCGGTCGCCATGACGCCGGGCGGTCCGTGGCCGGCCGGCGACCAGGTCGGCATGGCGAACACGCTGGGCCCCGGCACCTGGTTGCGTTGCGCCGCGGAGATGTCGGCCGATGGCGCGAAGTCCTACGAACTCAGCCATGTCCGCTCGAACGACATGCCGATGTCGCCGTTCGGGGTGCCGCTCAAGTACGAGTATCGCCCGACCGTCGGCATCCCGGGCACGAAGCACGCCTTCAACGGGGAGCAGGTCCTGAGCGGCGAGCCGGGCGCCCAGGGTACCCAACTCGATGCCCTCGGCCATTTCGCCTATCTCGGCGAGGCCTGGTCCGGGGAGGGCGATTTCCCTGCCGACGCTGCGACCTACTACGGCGGTTACAAGCAGGCCGAGGTGAAGCCGGATCCGGCCGGGCCGCTGCTCAAGCTCGGGGTCGAGAATGTCCCGCCGATCGTGACCACCGCGGTGCTGCTCGATGCCCAGGCTTTCATCGGCGGCGGCAAGGCGCTCGAGCCCGGGCAGATCGTCAGCCGTGCCGATATCGAGACGATGCTGGAGGCCGAGGGCCTCGCCTGGCGGGGCATTCTGCCGGGCGACGTGGTGTTGATCCATACCGGCTGGGGCGAACGCTGGGACGACGCCGAGAAGGCGAAGGACTATTATTTCATGGGGCCGGGGCTGGGCTTCGACGCGGCGGAATACCTGGCCGAGCGGAAGGCGGTGCTCGTCTCGCTCGACAATCCCTTCACCGATCCGGTGGCGGCCGGGCAGCTCCAGGGTAAGGCCAACGCACCGCAGAAAGGCGACGAGGGATTGCCCTTCGCGATTCATCACCAGAATCTCGCCGTCAACGGCCTGCACCAGATCCAGAATGCCAGGCTCGGCGCGCTTGCCGCCGACAAGGTCTGGACGTCCTGCGTGATGATCCTGCCGCTGCGCTCTGAAGGGGCGTCGGGCTCCCCGGTCCGGCCGGTGGCGATCGGCGCGCCCAAGGGCTGACCGGCGGCGGCCAGGCGGGCAAGAAAAAGGGGCCCGGCAGTGATGCCGGGCCCCTTCGTCTGTTGGCTCCCCGGGCCGGACTCGAACCAGCGACAGGGTGGTTAACAGCCACCTGCTCTACCAACTGAGCTACCGGGGATCAGTGCTCCCTTGCGGGCGGGCGGTGTATAGCAAACCCCCCAGAGCTTCACAAGCCCTGCTTTCCCCGGAATTCGAGGGCATCGGTCCGCGGCCGCTTGACGGTTTCCGGCGAACCGGCAATCTGGCCGTCATGTCGCCGCTCCGCAAAGTTCGAAAACGTCTTCCGGCCTCGCGTGTCGCGCGCATCGCGATCGGCGTGCTGCTGGTCATCGGCGGGCTGCTCGGCTTCCTGCCGGTGCTCGGTTTCTGGATGATCCCGCTCGGCGCGATGGTGCTGTCCATCGATCTGCCGGCGGTTCGCCGCCTGCGTCGCCGGGTCGAGGTCTGGTGGGGGCGCGAAAGGCCGGCCTGGCTGCGCCTCGGCGCGCGCCGGCAATCCGCACCTTCGGGGCGGGGATCGGACGCGGGGAAGGGAGCGCCTGCCGGTGGACCGGGCCGCGCCGGGAGGCCGGGTGCGGACGGTCGTCGCTGAGGAAAAATGGAGGCCTGGACCGGGGATCACCAGTCCAATGATATCAATGACTTACGTGGAAGTGGGACACTTTCCCGCCGCCTTTGTTTTCAATGACTTACAGGAGGTAGTGTCCCACCTCGCCGGTCGCCATCCAGCGGTCGACGCCGCGAATGTAGCGCTCGATGTCATGGGCGCCCAGGAATACTCCGCCACCCCGGATCGGGATCGCCGGGCAGTCGTGCGCCCAGCCGGCCCCCCGCTGCGGCTTGCTGCCGGCGACGACGCCGCCGAACGGGAAGGCCGGGGCCGGGTCGCCTCGGTTCACGAACCGCATGTGCCAGGCGAGCGATTCGCCGAGCCAGGCGCGGAACTCCGCCGCGAAGGCACTGTCGCCGAAGCGCGGCGCGCCGAAGGTGATCACGCCAGCGGCGTCGAGCCGGCGGGCCAGCGGCAGCGCCACGGCGCCGCCCATCGAGTGCCCGCCGATGATGACGTCGCGGGCGCCGGCGAGTGCCCTGGCAAGCGCCTCGATCAGCCGCTCCGCGTGGGCCAGGTAGCCGGCGGCGACGTGGCCACCGTAGATCCACGGCACCTGGTCGCAGAAGCCGTTCGTGAAGATGTCGGACCACGATCGCCGGACCCGGAATTGCGTGCCGCGAATCACCGCGTAGACCGCGCCCTCCGGCGTCTCGACGATGACGGCCTGGCTGTCCCCGACCTCGATATAGCGATAGGCGACGAAGCCGTAGGCGGTCGCCAGCGCCAACCCGGCCGCCTCGGTCTCGTAGGCGACGGCGGCGGCGCGGACGGCCCACCAGGCATGCCGCCTATTCATCGAGCGACTTGACCTGGTCCTCGCTCAGGGGCTCGAGAAGATCCCCCGTGCGGCAGTAGGCCCGGTAGCGCTGGCGCTCTGTCCCGGCCGGGTAGAGCCGGTCGACGGTGCCGATGGGTGTTGCCTGGCAGACGACGTAGCGGCCGGCCAGATGGGCGCGTTCGGCCGCCTGTGCCCCGTAGCTGTCGACCAGCGGTGCGACGCGGTCATAGGTGCCGCAGCCGGCAAGCGCCAGCAGGGCCGCGAGGGGGATGATGTAGCGCACGGCCACACTCCTTCTATTGAACCCCAGCGACAAGATCGAGCGCCCGGGCTTGTTGAAGTTGGTCTTCCGCACACCCCTCAATCCAATTCGTCGCGAGACCGGCGCGGCTCTTCTCCACCTCGCACAGCGGACACTTCTGGCCGACCAGCGCGCCAAGACCAACGTCTTGGAGATACTGACCGTGGATGGCCCAATTGGCATTCATGAGGGGGTCGAAGTCGTTTCTCGGGTCATCCTCGCCCTCAATCTGGCGCGTGAGCGCTTCCGCCGCCTCTTCGCCGGAAGTCGCGACCAGATGATCGAGCCCACGCGCTGAAATCGCCCGGCGCAACTCTCCCCAATGTTCCATGCAAATCTGCATCGGCTCATTCCTTCTTGAAGACGCGGTCATAGGTGCCGCAGCCGGCGAGCGCCAGCAGGACGGAGAGGAGGGCGAGCGCGCGCATCATGCGCGCTCGCGGTTCGAGACGAAATAGACGACCGCACCGGTGATGACCGATCCGAGCGGCACGAGGATCTCGGCGGGCACGTTGAAGTAGTAGCCGAGCGTGCCGGTGATGACGGCGGCGAGGGCACCGGCCCACGCCTTGCGGGTTTCAGCGATCATGTCTGGCTCCTTTCGTTCATGACGGGCGCGTGGTATAAGCCGCGCCTGGTGAGTGTGACCTCGCGCTTTTTGTGGGAGGGGCGCCTGGTGCGAGTGAAACGGGGTCGCGAGCGGCCCCGTTTTGCTGTCTGAACCCTTGCATTCCCTGCAAGAGATCGAGCGGCGACGGATCGCGGAATTGCTTCTTCGCCTCAGGCGATCAGCGGCCCGAGCAGGCGCGCGAATTTCTCTTCCCGCCCGGCGCCGGCGGCGGTGTTCCAGACCCGCTTCCAGTAGCCGGCGAGGCCGGCCAGGTCGCCGGCATCGGGCAACGGCTGCGGATCGAACCAGTAATAGAGCCGGGCCAGCGCCGCCGCGTAGAAGGCGTTGCCGGCGAGCTCGGCCGCGCCGCCGACGAACGGCCGGCCGAAGTTGGCGTGCATCCAGGACGCGAGCTCCGGCTGGCGCCAGATCCGCGCGACCAGGTCGTCATGGGTCGCCGGCTCCATCTGCCACCAGCCGAGCGCCGGGCCGGGATTCTGCTTGATCCAGATCCCGCCGGTCTCGACCGCGAGCGTGCCGAGCAACAGCTGCCGGGCCGCGACGCTGCCGAGGCGCGGCTCGACCGCGCCGAGCGAGCCGAGCACCGGGGCGATGACCAGCGATTCGACCTGGCGGGCGAGCGCGATGCGCATCAGCGCGCCGCCCGGCGGACCATCACGCGCCGGAAATCGGCGCTCTCGGGCGAGCGCTCGACCGCCAGCACGTCGTAGATCTGGCCCGCGTACTGCACCTGGCCACCGCGCGGCGGCGGGGTCGGATGGCGCGGCACGGCGATGAAATGGGTGGCCCCGGTGCGCGCCACGTCGGCCGGCGCGAGCTCGCGCATGGACGACCAGGCGGCGCCGGCCGGTGTGCCGTCGGCCAGGATATAGCTGGCGCGCCAGCGGCGATTGTTGATGACCGTCACGCTCATCGCTGCCTCACCGTCAGTTTCCAGGTCCGCTGCAGGGTGCGGCCGTCCGAATCGGTCACCGTGATCTCGACGCCGAAGGTCGCGCCGGTGCCATCGAAGCCGGCGTCGAGCTGGTTCGCCGCGTTGACCCGGAACCAGATCGTCACCGCCGCGCCGTCGTTCGACGGGGGGTTCGTCACCTCGTCGATCTCGACGCCGGCGGCGACCGCCTCGGCCGAGAGCGCCACGACCGCGGACGCGATCGTGGCGTCGCCGTTGCCCGCCATGACCGCCGCCCAGTCGGCGACATATTCCTTGTAATCGGCCGGGTCGAGCGGTTCGGCCCAGGCGATCGCCTCGCCCGGAATTGCCATCAGGTCGGATCCTTGTCGCGGATCGCGAAGGCGGCGACATCGACCGTCCCGGCGGTGGTGATCGCCTGGCTGGTCTTGGTGGTCACCGGGCCGAGCCGGGAATTGACGCTGTCGACCAGCGCGACATGGTCCCAGTCGCCGTTGACGTCGACGGTCAGGCCGGTCTGCGCGCCGATGGTCAGCATCCGGCCGCCGCCGCCGCCGTCGTTGTCGGCGATTGTGTAGTCGCCGCCACCGGCGCCGGTGGTGAGATCGACGGTGCCGAGCCGCTTGCCGTCCGACACGCCCTTGTTGTTCGAGACGTGGCTGTAGGTCGAAGGCTCGCCTTCGCAAAGCACGAGCTTGTCGCAGTTGTCGGCGATCGCCTCGAGCTTCGCGTCCTTGACCCAGTCGGGGGAAGATTTTGCCATGATGGTCTCCTGCTCAGGCCGCTTCAGCGCGGCGGGACAATGCGGTCGCGGCCGCGGTTCGGGTTGACGCCGGCGCGGCGGCCGTTCGATCCGGATCGGTGCTGACCGGGCCGCTTGCGACGGCCGGCGAGCCGATCTCGATCGCCGACGTCATGTCGTCCGGGTTGCCGGCGACCGCGACCGTGCCGGTGGCGTTGTCGTTGGCCGGTGCGATCGCCAGGTCGTCCGGAAGGCCGGTGACCGACACCGTCCCGGCCGCCTGGTCGATCGACGGCGCGGTCGAGAGATCGGCGCCGGCGCCGGTCCAGGCAACGCCGCCTGCGGTTCCGTCGATCGACGGCGCGGCCGTCAGGTCCGCCGGCATCCCGGCCGGTACGGTGAATATCCCGGCAGCCACGTCGATCTCCGGGGCGGCCACCAGGTCGGCCGGCGTCCCGGCGCCCGAAACGGTGCCGGGGGCCTGATCGATTTCCACCGCGGCCGCCAGGTCGGCCGGGTCGCCGGCGAACGCGCCGACGGTGCCGATTGCCGGGTCGAGCGCGACATCGCTGGCCAGGCCCGCCGGCGCGCCGGACACCAGCACCGCGCCGGTGACGGTGTCGACCACGGGGCCGATCGCGGGGTCGTCCGGGTTGCCGGTGAACACCAGGGCGCCGGCCGGCTGGTCGAAGGCCACCGCCGCCGTCGCATCGGCGGGCGCGCCCGTCCAGCCGGTCGAGCCGGCCGCCGCGTCGAGAGCCGGCGACGCGGTCAGGTCGGCCGGGGCGCCCTCGATCGCGCCGCTCGCCGGGACATGGGCGCCGATCCAGTAGGGCGTCGGCTGCGCGGTCCCGAAGATGTCGGTCGCGGGCGTGCCGGTCGAGGTGCCGGCCTGCAGGTCGCCGGTCGCCTTCGTCCGGAAATCGTTTGCCGCGTTCTCGAACTGGTCCGCGAAGACGATCGAGGTCAGCGAACCGGCGCCGGGCGCCGTCGCGTCGCCGGAGGCGTTGTAGTCGGTGCCCCCCGCCCAGGTGCCGGCGAAGTCCTGCTCGAAACCGAAGGCGGCGCAGTTCTTCGCGACCGGCGTGCCGAACTGGCGGCGGATGCCGAGCCCGGCAGAGGCCAGGCCCGAGGGCCGCACGGCGGTGACGTTCGAGACTTCGCCGCCGGAGAAGTAGAGCGCCGAGCCGTTACCGTCATTGTCCAGGATGACGACCGAGCGCTGCATCACCCCGGAGCTGCCGCCGATATCGATCAGAACGAGATTGCCCTGGGTGCCGTAGACGATGCACTGGTCGATGCTGGTGTGATTCAGCAGGTCCTTGATCACCCGGCCGTTGAAGCCGCCGGAATGGCCGATCATCAGCCGCGAGAGGGTGACGTAGTTGACGTCGATGTCGATCGTGTTCTGGTAGTTCGAGGACTTGTCGACATGGGCGAAGGCGGTATCCCAGTAAAGCGGCGTCGCGGGCCCGGCATCGACGAAGCTCTCGCCGGCCGCGGCCGTGATCAGGATCCGGTTGACCGCGCTCGCGTTGGTCCAGCCGTCGCCCTGGTAGATCCCGACCTCTTCGTCCAGACCGCCGGGAAACGTCCAGATCTCGAAGTCGATCGGCCCGATGGAGGACAGGTCGCCCGCCTCGGTCGCGAGCGCGGTGTCGAGCGAGGTGTAATCCCCGCCGGACGGCTTGACGGATTTAGCGACCAAGGACCAGCCTCCCGAGATTTCGGCCGGCGCGGTCGAGCCCCGGTCGGGCAGCGAGAGCCCGACCGAGCGCGGGGCCGGAGAGCAGGCGGACGCCGGGGCCGGCGTCCGTCGTCGCGTCCAGGTCCAGCGTCACCTTGCGGCGCGCGATCGGGCGGAGCTCGTCATCGCGGCCGGGCTCGACGTTCGGGAATTCCCGGCCATTCCGCACCACGACATAGGCGGGCTCGGCCAGGCTACG
This sequence comes from Oceanibacterium hippocampi, assembly GCF_900172325.1. GTDB lineage: Bacteria > Pseudomonadota > Alphaproteobacteria > Sneathiellales > Sneathiellaceae > Oceanibacterium > Oceanibacterium hippocampi. The sequence goes on from NZ_FWFR01000001.1 coordinate 2,307,978, forward strand.
GGCGTCCTCGAGGCTCAGATCGATGTCCGGGACGACGACGACCACCGTCTTGCCGTGCCAATCCTCCGGCCGGCCGCCGGCGGCGCGCCAGGCGGCGAAACTCTCCCGCTTGCCCCACTGGAAGCCCGTGGGCTCCGCCCGCAGGATCGATCCCCGGCGCAGCAGCTTCGGGTCCCGGTCTACCGGGCCGGCGGCGTAGACCAGCAGCTCGGGCATCGTTATTCCGGCTTCGGGGCAAAGACCTCGTCGAAGCGAACGAAGCCGTTGCCCTGCTCGGTCACGCAAAGCTCCCCGTCCCGCTCGAACGCCAGCACCCAGTCGCCCGCGATGGAATTGCCGAACAGCATCACCCCGGACGCGCCGATTTGCGGATGCAGGCCCTTGAACAGCAACACCAGCCGCGCCTCGCTGGCGGCCATGCTGTTGACCATGGAATCGGTCTTGCCGCACAGGTCGGCGGAGAGCGCCGGCGCCGCCCAGAGGCAGAGCAGGCCGGCGATGATCGTCTTGCGCATGTCGTCACCCTTTCATCATGCGGTCTTGAGCCAGCCGCTCCGGCCGGCCCGGTAATCGAGCGCGTAGCCGCGCGTGTATTCGCAGATCAGCCGGATCCCGGCCCAGGCCGTCTTCTGCCGGATCCGCCAGACGTGGACATAGATCGTTCCGTCATCGACCGCCCCGCCGGCAGCCTCGCCGGCATGAATGATGCGCATCAGCTCACGGCGGCCGAGCGGGTAGGGATGGCAAAGCAGCGCGTTGACGATCCGCATTTCGACTGGCGACAGGCCGCAGACGTTCAGGACGCGCCCGATCGTCATCAGCTCGCTTTCGGTCAGGGCGCCGGTCACCGCGGCGGCCTTCAATGATCGCCGCGCTCGAGCAGGTCGACGCGGCGCTTCAGGTCGACATGGGCCGACCAGACCCGCCCGAATTCGGCGGCGGCCTCTGTCTTCGTCATCCCGCCGTCGCGGGTCTGGCGAACCTCGCCGCGCAGCTCCCGCACCGTGTCGGTGAGGCTGACGACCCGTTCGTCGAGCCGGGCCACTGCCTCGCGGCTGTCGGCGACCGAGACGCCGACCCATCCGATCAGGCCGCAGATCACGAAGCCGACCAGCGTCTGCGCGTGGCGCTCGATCGCGCTCCGGCTGGCCGGCGGGCGGGTGTCGCGGTCGCTGTCGGCCATCATTTCCTCTCCGTGATCCGATACCGCTTGACGACCTTCCCGGCGCGCTGGAGCACCAGCGGCGTCGCCTGCTCGATCTGCCCCCAGACGGCGCGTCGGGCGAGCAGGCTCGCGTCCTCGTCGGCGATGGCGAGCACGTCGCCGGAGAGCCCGGCCACGCGGTCGATCTCGAAGGCCGGGCCGAAGGCCTCCGTCTCGTCCAGGTAGCCGAGCTCGAACTCGACGACGCGATAGCGGGCGCCGATGTCGGTATAGCTCTGGCCGCCCCGGCTCCGGGTCCGCCGGCTTTCGTCGGCCCATGTCCATTGCGCGCCCCAGGACGGGTTCCGCGCCGGCTTCCACGCCGGGCCGAGGACGATCCGCCCGATGTCGAAATAGCCGGCCAGCGGGGCGGCATCGGCGACCGCGATCTTCCAGTAGCGGTATGTCTGGTCGGCCGCGAAGACCTGGTAGAGCGCGCCGTAGCCGGCCTCCATGC
>NZ_FWFR01000007.1 GCF_900172325.1 Oceanibacterium hippocampi
GCGCCCGACTCGCGCCAGGGCAACAAGCTGTTCCCTGAACTCAGGCGGGTAAGGGTTCCTCGTTCTCGGCATGATGACACTCTCCTCTCACAACTCGGATTGTGTCCACGAAACCGGGGGAACTCCAGAGATCGGTCGCGAGGCGAACCTGAGTATGGAAGAACTACGTAGTAACGCACTTGCGAAAACCGAGGAGAAGGAAACGACCTCCAAGATAGCGGAACTGGACTTGCAGGTCGCCGAACTCAAGAAGGAACTCGCTCGTCTTGATGCAGTGGCGAACTCCAAAGGTATCGATCCGCCTTGCTGGTACGACGAGATAGAGGCGGACGACGGTAGGCGCATCGAAAGAGCCGTTCCCTTGTTTGATGTTGCGGTGTTCGACAATCATATTGTTGTCAGGGACCGAATCCCCCCCGAGCGATACGCTAAGGAGCGGGCCGGGCTTCCAATCGGTGAGGGCATTTTCCTTCGCCCAGTGTCAGACCCCGAGTTCAGGGAAGTGATGCGTCCGATCCGGCGGATGGGCAAGGAAGACAGGCGGATTCGCCCTTATAGTTGTGTCTTCTATGTGCGGGTTTGGGACAAAACCTCTCCGGCATCAAAGGAAAGATGGAAACAAGCGACTGAGATCACGATCGGGAACGCGTTCTATCGCGAAACCGTTCGAACCGAACCGTGGGAACGAGCCGATGACGGTTGAATCCGCCGAGCGGCGGTTGGCCGAGATCCAAAAAGAAGTTCAGTCGTTAGTCGCGGACGCAAGGAAGTCGAGAAACCCAACCTTCAGTGCCTTGATTTTGCGGGTTTTCAGAGATCGTATTCGACGGCTGATCTGGTTTGCGCGACGATGAAGTTGGGGATAGCGACACTGTCTCCGTCCCATTTATCTATCTTGTGAAGTCCTGAATAAACGGCGACGTCATGTAACCGGCTCCCCTACGAGTCCGCGCTTAAAAGCTAGCCTTGTTCTGGGTTCGGTCGTCGTCCGACAATTGGTGTCGCTCCCGCGGCGCTAGCCCATCCAGGCTTGAAGTTTAGCGTTCATGATGGCAGTCGTCGCGCTAAGGCGCGATCAATCGGCAGGCATAGCGCGCGTTCGCAAGGAGATGCTCGTTGAGACTATCTACCAATCCGTTTTGCGTCGTCTGCTTCCTGATTTCCTCGATCTGGGATTGCGCGCTCTTCCGGGCCATCAGAGCCCCGCAATCCGGCCGACGCCGACGCGATATTGCTTCCGTTGGCCGTACCAGAGGGAAATCGCGGCCGCGAGCACAAGGTCGTCATGAGCGCCGACACGAGCGGAAAACGTCGCACGCCCGGCGGCCGTTACGTGACGCCGGAAGTCCTTCATCTCTGCGGCCAGCACCGATGCCTCACTGAGCCCGGATGCGATCTTCAACGCACCGACATGCAGACGGGCCTCAAGGGTCGAGATCAACTCGGTCTTACTTGCCCGCCATTGATCGTCCGCGACCTTCATGGACGACTCTCCGGCCGTGATGGTAACGCCGACAGCCGGCACACCGATTTTCTTGAAGAGGTCGAAGACCGGCCGCCCGACTCCCGACTGGTCAATGACAAGCGAGGCATTGCCGACAAGGGGCGGGCGCTGCATCAGCAGAGCCGTGTAGTCGACTATCTCGGGATAGCTCTTGCCGAGGGGAAGCCGTTCGAGGTGGCGAAGCTCCTGCCGCTCGATGCCGATCTCCCAACGTGACTTGTCCGGCCTGTACTCGCATTTTCCGGTGCCCTCGGTGATGTGCTCGATAATTGCAATCGCGGTCGGATCGACGGACTGGCCAAGGTCAACGCCGACGACGAAACGGCGGAGCGCGGCAACCCGATGCGTCTTGGGATCCGCGAAGTCTGTCTCGTGCGTCACTGCCATAGCGGCACCACATCGGCAGAGAATGCCGCGTCGATGATCGCGGTCGGGAACACGCTCTCGTCGGTATCCAGAAACTCGCAATCAAACTCCTGCCGGCAAATCAGTTCGCCCCGCATTTTCTTATACATTTCAACGAATTCAGGCTTGATGCGCGGGCACTGTTTCCAGGTGATTTCAGTGCGCTTCCAATCGTCGTCGCCGGTCCAAGCCTCGTAGAACCATCCCTGCCGGCCGTTCGGTGTAGACACTGCAATCAACTCCCCGTCACTTACGGCGAGCATGGGGACGACGGCGGATATCAGCGCCTCGGAGCAGAAGGCCGCTTCATCGGCGATCACGAGGGCCGGCGCAGAATAGCCGCGCACGGTGTCGTCACTTCCGGGCAGCGAGACAATCCGGGAGCCGTTCGCGAACTCCACCCGTAGGGCCGATTCGCGAGCGACCGGCGGCACGTCATGCAAGGCGTTGTAGGTCTGCATTGTCTTCAGGAACAGTTCCCCGGACTGCCGCAGGGACGGCGACAGCAAGAGGGTCAGGCTGTTCGGAAGGTAAAGAGCCTTCTGGAGCCCCTTTGCCGCGGACACGGTGCTCTTGCCCGACTGGCGGCAACATAGAAGCAGCTGCCGCTTGGCGGTGCTGTTCAGAACGTCCGACTGCCACGGGTCAGGCGGCATGCCGGCTTCGCGCATGATAGCACCAGCGTCCAGAGCACGGGCAATGTCACTCGCAAGCATCGATCACGCCCCTCTGCGCCGCGTCTTCGGCTTGTGTCAGAAGGTTTGCAACGGCTTGCCGGGCCTCGGGATACGGCTCAAGGGCACGCACGAGATTCACGCGAAGCTCAAGATACTCAGGCGCGATGATGAGGCTCTGGTGGATATGCTGCGCGGCGGTCTGAAGCTCACCCAGGAACTTTGCCTCCAGTTCCCATGCGCGCATCAACTTGTCATAGAAAACGGCTGCCAGCCGGTAGTCGCCGTCGTCGGTGCACTGGTTGACGATTGCGACCATGTGCCCCCGGTAAGCCACGAGGCTCTGGAGCAGTCCTTCGCCCTCGTCCCGGCGCAGCTTCTCAAGGTCGAGGTCGGACGGCCTCCGGTCTGCAATCAACGCCGCCTTGATGGCCGGTGGCATATGCCGGGCGCGATGGCGCGACAGTGCCGCCAGCGAGAAACAGCCAGGAAAACGTTCTTCAATCACGCGCAAGGGCACTGCACGCGCAAGCATCAGTTCGATGCGCGCTCGATCCGCGTGATGGCAGACCTTGCAGGAGTTCGACGCCACGCCGTCAGACCGTTTTCGCTCGCCCGGTGACGGTCCCGGCGGTGCCGCTGAAGCCGCTCCTGTCATAGTCGATGGCCTCGCCGTGGTTCGCCAGGAAATGCGACATGTGGGATAGCGCGCCGGCGGTCGGGCCGGTGCCGACTACCTGGACGGCAAAGACTTTTGCGTTGGCCGGGATGGTGGCGGGCATGGCGGTCGAGGTCTTGAGGACGGTCGTCTTGCCGTCGAAAGCGAATATCTTGAAGTGTCGGGTGGTGCTCATGGGTCTTTAGGGCCGGGATGCCGGCCGCTTTCCAGCTAGGCCGACGCGGCCTGTTCGGTGTTGTCGTCCTGCATGCCGATCTTCACCAGCGGCGCGCCATCGCCCAGGGCGTCGGTTATCTCGCTCTCGACAAGGCGGATGGAGTTCTCAACGTCGGCCGCTATGCGTGACAACTCGGCAAACTCACTGAAGGCATCGGCATCGCCGTCGAACAAAACAAGTTCGCGGATCTCCTTCAGCTTCTCGGGATCGGCGCCCTTCAGCGGCTCCCACGTTGCCGGAGCGCGAACCACTGCGGAAAGCGTCTCGTAGTCATCAGCCAGCTTCGCATTGGCGATAACGCCGGCGATGTCCGCCGCAGTGATCGTGCGGCGAATGTCCTGTTCCCGGAGTTCGCGCAGCAGGCGCATGATCGGATCTTTCGGCCCCTCCTGCCCACGCTCCCGCATCGCCTGTACCTGTCGTGCCAGTCGGCCGGCGAGGTGGCGCGTATGTTCCATTTCGGAGCGGGTCGCACCGGCAATCTTCACGATCTCGCGATGCCGGCCGATAGCGGTCAAGCCATCGTCCTTGTTCAACTCGGTGACGCGCTTGTTGAAATTGCGCCAATGGTCCCGGACCCGGACGATGGCGGATGTCCCCGTATGCTTCGGGCCGGACTCGAAGGCCGTGCCGCCGAAATCCTCCGGGGGCACGAGCCAGTCGGGCACGCCGCCGAAAACTGCAATCTCGCGGAATTCGTCCTCGGTCTTGGCTCCGGCAGCGTCGACAATTCGATAGCTCATATCGCTTCCTCTCGAAGAGCACGGGCCGGGCAGCAGAAAGGATCTGCAAAGGGCTGCCCGTTCCCGGCGCGCCAGCATCTCGCCGTCGCTGATGTCTGTGATGATGCCAGCGTCTCGCCGACTGGTGGGTACCGTTAAGCGCCGTAACGCCGCCCGGATGCGTACACAGTGTGTACTTCACTAATGATGGTATCGGATAATCCGCAGTTTTGCAAGTATTTCGGTGCAAAAACCCCGAGATTGTCAATCATGGGGTCGGATGGTGCCCGGCCGCCGTTCCACCCGGACGGGGCGCGGGCAGTAAACGCCCGGAATAACGTCGCAAGTTGTGACGAAAAGCAGGCTCTGTATGACGCGCGAAGGAATAATAGTGGGACAAATTGTCCCGAAAGTCTGTCCGCCATTCCGGGTCTGTAGACCCTTGGACAGGCCGCCGCTGAAAGGCGGCTGGTCCCCTACGTAGTAGAGGACACCGAACACCGACACACCCGTCAATGATATCAATGGGTTACAAGACACCGGACAACCGAGCAGGAACACCGCGTACACCTAATGAAATCAAAGACTTACGAGGAACCAAGTAGGACCGGGTAGGGACCGGGTAGGGCAGGGAATCAACCATCTGTCGGCCGGATGACGCGCCGGTTCCGGGATGGTGGTCCGACTGGTTCGAGCCGGATGTCGCCAGCGTCGAAGGCCTCATTCATCGCCCGGAGAAGTTCGCCGACCGCGTAGCCCTCGGCGTCGGCCATCGATGCCATGACGCGGGGTGCGAAATTCGACGCGTTGGAGGATTCCGAGACATCCCGTCCTTGAGCCATCAGAGCCCACAGGCAGGCCATGAAGGCATTTCGGGCTGTACCCCTCCGGATCGACGCCACAACGCCCTGAGCCCCTACCAGGGGCGCGAGAATGCCGTCCTTGAAGCGCAGGTCGATCACCTCGCCCGCCGGCGCGTAGTTGGACTTCTGGCGAGTGAGCTTGCGGCGATCCTTCGCGCCCTCGACGCCTTTTAGGTAGAGCCGCGACCTGACCGCGCCGTTCCAGGCCGTCGAGCCTGAATATCCGCTGCCGTCCGCCATGCCGGCCCGCGACGGGTGCGCGGTCAGAACGATAGCCCCGTTCATCTCCGTCGCCAGACAGCGAAGCGCCCCGATGAACGCCCGCGCCTGTGTCCGACTGTTCTCCGAGCCGGTAAAAAGGTCGTGCAGGCTATCAAGGACGCAGAGCCGAACGTCGCCGCCCGCCAACTGTGCATGCAGCTGGCCGAGTAGGGCCGATTCCGTGAACCGCTCAAATTGATCGAAGTGGCCTAACGAATTGTCGAGGCCGACGCGCGACGTCCATTCCATACGTTCGAGGTCGCGGAAATCGACGCCGTAGGCCGCATTGATCGCGGCCTGCCGGTGGTGAAGTTCGGCCGTCTCATCTTCGGCGAACAGACCGAAAGCGCGGCAGGGCGTCGTCTCGACGCCCAGCCACGGCTGCCCGATGGCGCACGCGGTCATCAGCTGCTGCGCCAGCAGTGTCTTCCCCTGGCCGCCGTCGCCGCCGATCATGGTGACAGACCGCGACGGGATCCACCCCGGAACGATCCACTCGCGCTCAGGGACGGGCTGCCCCTGGAGCGTGACAGGCGCGGTGATGTCGAGGGGGAATGGAATCTTTCTCGTCTCGTTCATGCAGCCGCCCGCAACGCCAGCCGGGGCGTCAAGTTGCGACGATGGAGTGCCGCGATGTCGCGGGCGTGGTCGCGGTCTTCTGGGACGATCTCCGCCCGGAGGGACAGCGGCCACATGTTGCCTAGGATCACGGCTCCGTCACACCCGGCGCAGAGCCACGCAAGGGGTGTGCGAAATAGTCTTATCGACATTTCTGACAGTGCGGCGGAAATCGCGGCGTCTTCGCCAAGGATCGCCGCCCCGCGCTCGCTCCACCATTGAGCAGGTCGGGTAGGCCGAAACGCAATGCGGTCCACGGTCACCCCACCTAAGGTCACCGGCGTCACCCATGCCGCGAAGCCGGTGCGGTCTTCGATGAACGTGTCGCCGTCGAGAAGAATTGATGCAGCGATCACCGGGACCGCGTGCAGCCGGTCATAGGCTGATATGATCGCGCGCCCGGTGATGCCATGCCGCGCCAGTTCGGCAGCGGCCGGCGTTGCCCCTTCCTCGACCATTAGCGGGCCTTGTAGCCGAGCGGCTCCGTCTTCGTGCTCTTGATCCAGTCGGCAACATCGGCGCGAAGGAATAGCACCCGCTGCCCGACGCGACAGAACGGAGGCCCGACACGGAAATGCTGCCAGTTGGCGATGGTGCGAACAGTAACCCCGAGTTCCTCGGCAAGTTCTTCGCGGCTCAGATAGTCCGACAGGAGGTCAGATTTGTGGGTAGCAGTATCGGGCATTTCAAATTCCTTTCGCATCGCTCGGAGTGAAGAATTCATCCGGCTTCGCGAAAGGTAATTCAGGCTCGATATGTCCCTTACGGCTAGGATCCAACTTTCTTGGTGAGAAATTTCCGAAGGTGTCCGGGCTCGAATTTCGTCTTGAAGTTGGCCAGTTGGTTGGTATTTACAAGCCATTCAGCCGCAGCCTTCGCGCCGCGTTCCGGGTGCCGAAGGAAGTATTCGTCGGCCAAGCGTTGTGCCTCGGCTAGATATTCGGCCCTGTCGGGACGCGTGCCAAGATGGCGATTTCGCGGACCCGCCCCCGACCTTTCAGACGTCTCGTCAAGCATTGTCGATGCCGTTATGGCCGCATCCCTGCTGAAGTCGAAGACCTTCTTGCGGGTTTTCGACAAGTTGTATTCGTCCAGTCTGGCAACGACTTGGGCGATTTTCGACTTGTCGTCCATCACGCGCCTCCGTCGATAAGGGTAAGGCTCGGCTTTCCGGCTGCGCTGTCGATGATCGATCCCACGGAATCCGCCGCTGCCCGTTCGCGTTCCTTGAAGATGTGTCTGTATCTTTCCGTCGTCGCCTGCGATGCGTGGCCCAGAATTGCCCCGATATCGCCAAGGCCGTATCCGGCATCGGCCAGCAGTGATGCCACAGTGTGGCGCAGGTCATGGATGCGCAGGTCTTCGATTTCGGCTGCCTCGCAGATCTCCGCCCAGGGCTTCTTAAGCTCCCGGAAGGGTTGCCCGGGTCGGCGCGGCGACGGGAAGACATACTCGGACACGCGGGGAAGTCCGCGCAGCATGGCGACTGCACCCGGCGGTAGGTTGGCCCGGTGTTCGGTCTTCTGCTTCGTAGTTGAACCCGGCTTGATCCAGAGGCCGGCGTCGAGGTCGAAGTCTGACCACTTCGCGGCGCATGTCTCGCCCTTTCGCGCGCCCGTGTAGAGAAGCAATCTGAGAATGGCACCAGCAGTCTTGTTTCGGTGTGCGGCGATGGCTGCGAGCAGGCGCGGCAGTTCCTCTCGCGTTACGTAACGCTTGCGGCCCTCTTCCCGATTCTTGATGGCTCCTTTAACGGGATTGTGATCGACGCTTTCGCCCACTTCCCGGTTGAAAATCGTTGAAAGCAGCGACCGTACGCGATTGGCCCGCACCGGCTTTCCGTCGTCACGGATCTTCCGCAGCAGACGGTTAATGTCGTCCTTGCGAATGTCTCGCGCCTTCATGTTGCCGAGATGCGGCTTGATGTGGTCGCGGATCATTCGCCGGTCGTCCTCGGCGCTGGCGGGTCGTTTGTCGGGAAGGTGGTTCTCGACATAATCGTCGCACAGGTCGGCGACAGTCTTCGCGCCGCGTTCCTCCGCCCGCTTCTGTGTGGCCTCGTCACGGGCCTTTCGAGCATCGACAACAGGGTCTGCGCCGCCCCGGATCGCTGCCAACATGTCGCGAGCCTCGCGCCGTGCCGCCGCGACAGACAGCAACGGGGCAGGCCCGAACCGCCCTATGGTCGCTCGGCTCTGCCGTCCCGTCTTGGTGCGATAGGTGAGGATGAATGACCGGACGCCGGTCGCCGTCACCCGGATGCCGAATCCCGGAGTCGTCGCGTCGTCGTCGTAGGTCAATCTGTAGCCCTTAGCGGGCGGCGGCAGGCGCTCGATGAGTTCTTTCGTCAGGTGCGGCATTCCGGATACCCCTTGCACATGTGCACGCCATGTGCACGTCGTTTGGTGTCCTCTGCTGCATCTAATATGTATCAGATTTCCTTTGCGCGCAATGCGATTTCCCTTTGTCAACAATGAATTAGATGGGTAGTTGCCGAAATGTTCTTTGAACTCAATGTGTTGACAAACGACAATCATCGAGACTTCTAATCTTGTGGTCGCAGGTTCGAATCCTGCCGGGGTCACCATTTTTCGACCGTATTGAGGGCCAGCAATGAATCTTAGTTACATTCGAGGACTTGGCAGCGGCGGCTTTGGGGTGGTTGATCTCGTTCAGGACGACCAATCGAACCAGTATGCAAGGAAGACTTTTTCTGTTTCACAAACGCTAAATTATCAAGTGATTGAAAACGTAAAAAGACGATTCTCTCGAGAAGTAAAAATTCAGTCTGGAATTAATAATCGCAACATTGTTCCGGTATTGTATTCAGACTTGAACGCAGATCCGCCCTTTTATCTGATGCCCCCTGCAATATGTAGCCTGCAAGATGAAATTTCGAAGGATAAATTTCTATACGGAAATTGGATTTCTGCAATTAGTGATATCGTGTCGGCATTAGATGAACTGCACAGCGCAGGAATTTATCATCGTGATCTGAAACCACAAAACGTTCTAAAATACGAGTTTATCGGTCCCAGTGGAAAAGAATATCATTATGCGGTTAGTGATTTTGGCTTGATTGCTATGAACGAGACCCGAGTGTCTGTTCTTACTGTAACAGGAATGGCTAAAGGGACTGATTACTACACTGCTCCTGAAATCACATCCGATCTGCGGCGAGCCTCACCGCAGTCGGATATATACTCTCTAGGTTGCATTTTGCACGAGATGGTTGGAACTGCCCCCAGAATTCCCTGCAACGAAATTAGAGAAGAAGGCCTCTACGGCGCAATTCTTCGAAACTGTACGCGAAGTGATCCGGCTCGACGATTTGGTTCAGTCCGCTCTGTGCTAGATGCAATAATGACAGTCTCGGCGGGATTGCCTCCAGTTACAACAGCTGTCCCTATCGAGTTTTCAGGTAAGTTGGCCACTGGAGAGCTCTTAGACGTTACCTCTTGGCAAGCGCTCGTTACTTTCGTTGAAGATAACGAAGGGCAAACGAGTGCCGATGATGTATTGACGCGCCTACAGTTTGATCAAATTATCCACCTTTATGAAAATTGGAAAGATCTCGCAGATCGCCTAGCTATAACTTACGCGCAGTGGGTTCATCGTACTTCATTTAATTTCAACAGATGCGATTCTCTTGCGAATATTCTAGAAATATTTGTAAATTTCGGTTCATTTGAGGCGAAATCTGACGCATTGATGTCCCTGTTGGAATTAGGAACTTCGCACAACCGTTGGTATGTGGAGGAGAAGTTTCATAGATTGTGTGGCTTTGCGATGGACAATTCATTGGCGAAGCGCGTCGCAATCGAATTTCGTGCGGCTCCAGAAAAAGTATGCCGGTCAATCAGTCATTTAGAAGCGTCTATTGGCGTCAATCGAACGAAGTTGCACCCGGTCCTTCAACATACTCTCGCAGAAATCTGCCGATGAGGTTCAAATACGCAACTGCATCTGAGGCTGGTCCGCGCACTGTCAATGAAGACGCAATCGGGGTGTGGCGCGAAGGAGAAGATAAACTTGCGGTCGCTATTGCCGATGGATTGGGCGGCTATCAAGGAGGCCAACAAGCCGCTGATTTATCCATTCGTATGTTCGGATCCGCTATAGGCCGAGGCGCTGATTTTGACATCAAGAACATAGCGTTCGCCATAAACGGCGCTATCCGTCGAGAGCAAGAAGCTAATCCCGAATTTCGGGGGATGGCCACGACATTATCTGCTGCTGTTTGCGGCGATGGCCGCGTGGATTTCGTGCATTGTGGCGACACGCGTATTGTATTGCAGAGGCATAATGGTATACGACGCTTGACAGTAGATCATACTGAGGCTCAGAGACTTTTCGATTTAGGGGTAATTACCCGTCAAGAATTCTCAAATTACCCTCGAAAAAATGTTCTTGAAAGTGCCTTGGGGATTTCCGATTCCCCCCGAGTTGATATTGGGCAACAGGAAATATTGTCGGGGGATCGGATGTTCGTTATGTCTGATGGAATTCATTCGAAAGTCTACCTGCGGGAAATCCGTGACATTTCTGTCCGTTCACGTGAACCATCTGAGGCAGTCCGAGACATCGTCGATCTTGTCAGCGCGCGAGGCCCGGAAGACAATTTCAGTATCGTGGCAATTTTCATCGACTGATTCCATTCTAGCCGGTTCGATAGCCGTCTACGTGATTTAACGACCACACACCAATATATTTGCGGATCCCGAAGTTGTTATAGTGGCAGATCACTAGGCATGTTGTTTCAGGGCGATCCATTAATACTTGTGACAAAATGCGTTTGCGGATTTCAATGCGATCTTTGGCCATATAGTTGAACACTTTCTTAACCGTCCCTGTTCACTCTGGAACCATTGGCGTGCCCGTCAATGCCGGCTCCTGTCTGTCGGCGGGGAAAACGCCCGGAGTTGTTCATGCCAGGGCGCATTACCGTCTCGACCGAGCATCGCGAACACATCATGGTCATCGCCATGACCGGCGAGATCGTCGAAGAGGATATCGTCTACGCGATCCGGACCAATTATCCGAAGGCCCGCAACCTGGACGTCATCTGGGACATGAGCGGCGCCTCGGTCTCGGGCATCGAGACGGAGGGCTTCCACCGGATCGCCCGACTGGCACGCCGGATCACCGGGCGGCGAAGCGGGCGGCGAACCGTGCATGTCGGCAGCGGCTTCGCCCCGGCGCTCTACCGGATGTACGGCGCAATCGCCCATTCGGCCGGGCTCGGCGCCGAGTACCGGGTCTTCGAAACGGTCGAGGACGCACGCGGCTGGCTTCTTTCCGAACGCGCCGCGGGGCACCGGCCACGGGCCGCCACCGGCTGAGCGTTCGGCGCCTCGCGCCCGGTGGTTGACGTTGCCGGAAGCCCGAGCCTTGGGGCCGTCATCGTCGTTGCCCTTCATGTTGCACTGCAATAAGCTCGATCGCGGCAGCGTTCGAAAAGCTAATCTGCAGGAGGCGACATGCGTTTTCTCACAATCCTCGTACTGGCGGTTTGCGCTGCCACGACAGCCGAAGCCCATTCCGCGGCCGGCGTTGCGGCCAGCTTCGCGCAGGGCTTCGTCCATCCGCTCGGCGGTCTCGACCATCTCCTCGCCATGACCGGCGTCGGGCTGTTCGCCTGGCATCTCGGCGGGCGGGCGCTTTGGGCCCTGCCGCTTGCCTTCCTCGCGACGATGGCGACCGCCGCGGCGCTCGCCGGCCTCGGCCTCGTCCTGCCGGCGGTCGAACTCGGGATCGCGCTCTCCGTCGTCGTCTTCGGCGCCCTGGTGGCCTTCGGCCGGACCGTGCCGACAGCGCTCGCCGCGGTCCTGGCAGCGGTCTTCGCGGCCTTTCACGGCCACGCGCACGGCGCCGAGATCCCGTCTGGCGCCACCCTGTCCGGCTACGCCCTCGGCTTCCTGCTTGCCACGCTGGCGCTGCACGGTGCCGGTCTTTTCACCGGTTACCTCACGGCCCGCGTGAACGGGGCCCGCGCCCGCGCATTCGCCCGCCTTGGCGGCGCGGCGATTTCGGCGGCAGGTGTCGTCCTGCTCGGCGGCGCGGTCTGACAGGCGCCGCGGCACCCGGCAGGGAAACCGCGAGGCGGCATTCGCGGCCTTCGACGGTCGGCGGGACTCAGCGCGCGGTCGCGGGCCGCTTCATGGTGAACAGCATGAAGGCGAACATCAGCGTGCCGACCAGCACGATGAGGCTGCCGATAGCGACGACGGCCATGTCGGTCGGATCGTTGCTGACCAGTATCTTGCCAACGACCAGGACAACCGCGCCGATCTGGTAGATCCAGTATTGCGCGACCGCGAGCCGGGACTCGCGGAGCGCCGGCAGGACGATCACTATCAACCCGAACAGCGCGGAAAGCACGAAGCCGACAAGGTTGGCGTGCGCGTGCGGGTTGGAATATTGCAGGTTCTCGGTTGCCCCCAGCCAGGCGCCGAAGGTCATGCCGACCAGGAGCCAGATGAATCCCGTTTTCAGATAGATCTCGCCGAGACGTTCGCGCATCGAGTTTCTTCCTCTTTTCGTGGCCGGATCCCGAGATGGACGATCAGGATTTCCGTGGCTTATTCAGGCGTCGAGATTGAGCCTATCAGAGCCGGAAATCACGTGGAAATTCATATACGGAATTCATACTATTGATGGCATGAATTTCGCGACCTTCGATCTCAACCTCCTGCGAGTCCTCGACGCCCTGTTCCGGGAGGAGAACGCGACCCGCGCGGGCGACCGGCTGCGGCTCAGCCAGCCGGCGGTCAGCGCGGCCCTGAACCGGCTGCGCCGCCATCTCGACGATCCGCTTTTCGTGCGCCAGAAGAACCGGATGGTGCCGACCGCGAAGGCGCTGGCACTGAAGGATACGGTGCGGGAGGCGCTTGTCGGCCTGGAAGAGGCGATGACCGCCATTGCCGGCTTCGACCCGGCCTCCGCCCGGCGTTGCTTCCGGATCTACGGATCGGATTATTTCGCCGACATGCTGATGCCGGCGCTGTCGGCGACACTGCGCCGGGCGGCGCCCGGAATCGTCCTGCAACTGATCGACAACAGCAGCGGCGACATGCAGGACCAACTGGCCGACCGGGCTGCCGATCTGGCGCTCGAACCGGCGACCGCGGTGCCCGCATGGATCTCCTGCGAACCGGCGTTCCATTCGAGCTTCGTGGTCGTCGCCGCCGCCGACAACCCGGCAATTCGCCGGCTCGGCCTGCAGGAGGGCGAGGAAATCCCGCTCGATGCCTTCTGCGCGATGCCGCAGACATTCGCCTCGGCGAATGGCCAGCTTGCCGGAATCGTCGACAAGGCCCTGGCGGTGGTCGGGCGGCGCCGAGAGGCCAGCCTGACCCTGCCGCAGTTCCACAGCGTCGCCGTCGCGGTCGCGGAAGGCACGCTGGTCGCGACCCTGCCGCGCGCCATCGCGACCAAGTATGCAGCATCGCTCGGCCTGCGGATCTATGCCGCGCCGGTCGCCGTTCCGCCGGCCGACCTGCGCCTCTACTGGCACGTCCGGCATGACGCCGACATGGGCCACCAGTGGCTTCGCGCGCGCGTCAAGGCGATCCTGGCCGGCTATGACGAGGGACCCGGATCGGCGAGGCAGGGAACGCATTCCGCGGCCGCCGGGAACGCCAACGGCAGGCCCGCGCCTACTTGACGAGGCGGAGCGGCTGGCGGGGCATGCGGACCCGTTCCGCCGGGAAACGCACGGTGAAGGTCGAGCCCTTGCCGAGTTCGCTTTCGATCAGGAACTGGGCATTGTGCAGCCGGGCGAAGTGGCTGACGATGTTCAGTCCGAGACCGATGCCGCGGCTGATGCGGCGCCGGGTCGAGGGCCGGTCATGGTCATCGCCGGCCTGGAAGAACGGTTCGGTCAGCCGGTCGAGATGCTGCTCGGCGATGCCGTTGCCATCGTCCCGGACGAACAGTTCGCCACAGCCGTCCGCGTCGATCGACCAGCCGACGGTGATCGCCGCATCGTCGCCCGCATACTTGATCGCGTTGCCGATCAGGTTGTCGAGAATCTGTATGACGACCCGGCGGTCGGCAAGCAGCCGACATTCCCGCCCGGCCCCGACGGTCGTGATCCGCTCCAACAGTTCGCCGTCGCTTTCCGGCGCGTTCCGCGCCCGCGCCAGGTCAAGCTCCCGGCCGATCTCGAGCCATTCCTCGTGCAGCGTGTACTCGCCGCTTTCGACCTTGGCGAGTTCGAGGATGGTGTCGACGAGCTGCACGAGCTGGTTGCCGCAATCGTGGATATGGTCGGCATATTCCTCGTAGCGCTCGTTGTCGAGCGGGCCGAAGATCTTCGACTGCATGATCTCGGAGAAGCCGACGATGGCGTTGAGCGGCGT
Source organism: Oceanibacterium hippocampi (assembly GCF_900172325.1). Classification (GTDB taxonomy): domain Bacteria; phylum Pseudomonadota; class Alphaproteobacteria; order Sneathiellales; family Sneathiellaceae; genus Oceanibacterium; species Oceanibacterium hippocampi. Next base: position 14,307 of record NZ_FWFR01000007.1, read on the forward strand.
GCGCAGGTCATGGCTCATGTTGGCGAGGAACTCGGACTTCGCCCGGTTGGCCTTGTCGGCTTCGGCACGAAGCCGCCGCAGATCCTCGATGGCGACGATTTCCCGGGTCACGTCGCGGCCGGTGCAGCGATAGCCGGCGAACGCGCCCCGGGCATCGAAGACGGGTTTGCCGCTTGCCGACAGCCAGACAGTGGTGCCGTCCGGCCGGGTACGCGAGTTGACGAAGTTGCGGAACTCGCGGCGTCCGGTGAGCGTCGCGAGGTGGGACTGCCAGAGTTCCGCCTCGACACCCGGCGGCCGTTCGCAGTCGGCAACTGTCCTGCCCAGAAAGCCAGCGGCCTCGAGTCCGGTGACTTCTCCGAAGCGGGGCGAGAAATAGCTGTAGCGAAGTCTTGAATCGAGTTCGTAGAAATAGTCCGAACTGGCCTCGGAGAAGTCGCGGAAGCGTTGCTCGCTGACCATGATCGTCGCGTTCTGCCGCGTCACCAGCCAGATGAACCAGGCGATCGCCGTCGAGACGGCGAGACCGGCGACCAGCAATATGCCTTCGACGGAACCCGCCCGGCTTGCCGTCAGCGCCGGCTGCGGCGACAGGGTCAGCGTCCATTGCCGGTTCCGCAGGCCGATCGACCGGCTGACCGCGTCGTTGGCGTCGGCGGCAATCCGCTCGCCATAGATCGTCGCCGCGGAATCGACCATTGCGATGCGGTAGTTGGTGCAGATCTCGGGCGAGAGAGCGGCCTCGATCAGGGGCCCGGCTCGGAAGACCAGATTGACGAAGCCGGTGACAATGCCCTGCGCGACGATCGGGCGATAGGCGACGACGCCGGTGCCGCCCTGGGCAAGTTCGAGCGGGGCGCTGAGGACAGTTCGTCCGCTCTCCCTGGCTTGCCGCAGGAATTCGCCCGCGAAGGGATGGTTTTCGATGTCGAGCCCGAGCGCCTTGCGGTTCATCTCCAGCGGCACCGCCTCGGTGATGATCCCGGCCGCGTTGATCCGATTGACCGCAAGGGTGTCGGGGAAACGCTCGACGAACGCCTCCGCTTCGATCCGGAAATCATGCTCGAGGATTCCGATCCGGGCGCCGTGGGCCTGCACCTGGCCGAGGTCGGTCGCGACATGTTCGATGATCGAGAGGCGGGCTTCGATGAAGGATTCGACGCGGGTCGCCACGGCAGCGGCCACGAGTTCGTCGGACTTGGCGTGGGACTGCTTGCGCAAATCGCCGATCACCCGAACCCCGGTCGTCACCATGATCGCCAGGATGAGGCCGACGGCGGCGGGCTTCCAGAGGGTCGCGAAGGCTGACCGCACGCGCGAGATCATCGGCAATCCGAACGGCGGATGGCCGGGCTGTCGGCAGCCTGTTCCATGCCCGCCCGAACGGCGCAGCAAACCGCGACACCCACCATACCACTACCCGACTTTCGGGAACCGCCGACGACCGTCAGTGAATCGGTCCGCGGAACTCCATTTCAATCAGCTTGTCCATCGCGTTGATCAGGGCGACGCAGGTTCGATAGTCTTCCTCGACCCCGTTGGCGCGCATTTCCTCGGCACGCAGCTCGAGCAAATCCCGCCCGTCCGTACCCTGGGCGGAGAATATCTCGAACGCGGCCTCGAAAATATCCTGCGGCGTGTTGATCGGATACTGGTCGGACAAGCGCATGGCAAACTCTCGGTACTGTTCTGGACCGTACAAGTACGAAGAATTTTATTAACCTGGCGTAAACAAACCCTTAACGCGCCGAACACATATCAGGGAAATCAGGCGGCGGGCTCGCCGGCGGCGGCAAGACGCAGGGCTTCCGCCAGGATCGCGTGATCGCCGACATGGTTGGCGAGCAGCAGGATCAGCCGGGCCGAGAAGGCGAGCGCCTCTTCCGGCGGCAGGTCGCGGCACGATTCGACGAGGGCCGCGTAGAAGCGATCCGGATCGTCGAGATTGGCGTCGAGGATGAGGGCGGAACTGCTCATGATCATGCTCCCCTCGGATTGACGGCGCCGGACCGGCCGCAGATCCGGTCGAGCGCCGATGCGACCCGGGCCGGGTCGAAGGCAGGCCAGCGGGCCGCGACATGCTGGTCGGGGCGGACCAGCCAGCAGGCGCCGTCCTCCGCCCCGAAGGCGTCGGCAAGCAGCCCGCCGGGATCGGGCAGATGATCGGCGTCCGCCGTGCCCCCGGCCCGGTCGACGATCAGGGTCCGGACCGGAATATCCGCGCCGGCCAGCGCCGCGAAGGCGCGCCGGTCATCGGCCGACAACGTCGTTCGCCCGTTGACGAACAGCAGGCAGACGAACCCGGCGCCGTCGAGCCGCCCGAGCAGATGGCCGGGTGCGCCGTCGCAGGAAATGGCCGGAAGGTTGGGGCAGGGGGCACCGACCGGGACCCCCGACCGGACCGTCGAACCGCCGACGTTCCCCGGTCCGTCCGCCGGCAGCACGGTCGCCGTCGACAGCCGCCCGGAATTGACGAAGGCCCGCGCGAAGGGCAGGCGTCCGGCGAGTTCCAGCGTCGCATCGCGGAAAATCCGGCTGACATCGGTCTTCGGCGTGATGAACTCGGTGGCCCGGGTCGAGTGGCCGATATTCTCGTCGGCCGCGTGCACACGTTCGGCGTCATAGCTGTCGAGCAGGCTTTCCGGCGCCCGCCCGTCGAGCACGAGGGCAAGCTTCCAGCCGAGATTGTCGACGTCCTGGACGCCGCTGTTGCCACCGCGCGCGCCGAACGGCGAGACCTGGTGGGCGGCATCGCCGACGAACAGCACGCGGCCGTGGCGGAAGCGATCCAGCCGGCGGCACTGGAAGGTGTAGATGCTTACCCATTCGAGCTCGAAGGCGATATCCTCGCCGAGCATCCGGCGAACACGGCTCCTGACGGCCTCGGGCTCGAGTTCCCTGTCCCGGTCGATGTTCCAGCCGAGCTGGAAATCGAGCCGCCAGACCCGGTCGGGCTGCATGTGCAGCAGCGCCGACTGCCCCGGCGCGAAGGGCGGATCGAACCAGAACCGCCGCTCGGCCGGGAAGGGCGCGTCCATGACGATATCGGCGATCAGGAAATGGTCCTCGAAGACCTTGCCGCGAAACTGGAGGCCGAGCTGGCGGCGGATGGTCGAGCGCGCCCCGTCGGCGGCAATGACGTAGCGGGCGGGCATCTCGTAGCCGCCTTCGGGTGTCTCGACGCCGAGCCGCAGCGGCTCGCCGGCGACATCGATCGCGGTCACCCGGTTGCGCCAGCGGAGATCGATCAGCGGTTCGCGGTGTGCCGCCTCGGCAAGGGTCGCCTCGACATGATACTGCTGCAGATTGATGAAGGCGGGGAAGCGGGCCCGGGAATCCTTGCGCAGGTTGAAACTGTAGAGCTCGCGGTCACGGTGATAGACCCGGCCCTCGTTCCAGGTCACGCCGCGCGCCATCATTGGCTCCGCGAGGCCGAGGCGGTCCCAGACCTCCAGCGTCCGCTGCGCCTGGCAGATGGCGCGACTGCCGTGGGAAACCGTGTCGTCCTCGTCGAGAACCACCGTCCCGACGCCGCGCCGGGCCAGCTCCAGCGCCATGGTGAGGCCGACCATGCCGCCGCCGACGATGGCAACGTCCGCGGTCGACGTGCTTCTGGCCTTCAACTCGGCGAGCGGCCGGGCGGCGTAGCGTGGGTAGTCGTAGGTTCCCATGCAGGCTCCTCCGGCCGCGCTACTTGCCGCGCAGGTCGATCACCCTCTTGGCCTTGCCGATCGAGCGCTCGACCGTTCCCGGATCGACCACCCGAACTGCGGCCGTCACCCCGAGGAACGACTTGATATGGGCCTTGAGCTCGCGTTCCGCGGCCGCCCGCGCGTCCGCGTCGCCGGCCAGCGCAGGCGTCACCTCGACAACGGCGGTGAGCGTGTCCAGGCTGCGCTCGCGCCCGAGCTCGAGCACGTAGTGCGGCGACAGCCGCGCGTCGCCGACCACCAGTTCCTCGACCTGGCTCGGGTAGAGATTGACGCCGCGCACGATCAGCATGTCGTCGCTGCGGCCGGTGATCCGGGTCATCCGCCGCATGCTCCGCGCCGTGCCCGGCAGCAGGCTGGTCAGGTCGCGGGTCCGGTAGCGGATCATCGGCAAACCCTCCTTGGCGAGGGTGGTGAAGACTAGCTCGCCGGTCTCGCCGTCGGGCAGGGTCGCGCCGGTCTCCGGGTCGATGATCTCGGGATAGAAATAGTCTTCCCAGACATGGAGGCCGTCCTTGCTCTCCACGCATTCCTGGGCGACGCCGGGGCCGGTGATCTCGGACAGCCCGTAGATGTCCACGGCATCGATCCCGAAGCGCTCCTCGATCTGCCGGCGGATCGGCTCTGTCCAGGGCTCGGCGCCGTGGATCCCGACCTTCAGCGCGGTCGCGCGCGGATCGAGCCCCTGGCGCTCGAACTCGTCGCCGATCGCCAGCATGTAGGACGGCGTGACCATGATCGCGGCGGCGCCGAGATCGCGGATCAGCTGGACCTGACGCTCGGTCTGGCCGCCCGACATCGGCACCACCGTGCAGCCGAGCGCCTCGGCCCCGTAATGGGCGCCGAGACCGCCGGTGAACAGGCCGTAGCCGTAGGCGACATGGACCACGTCGCCGGGCCGGACGCCGGCGGCGCGCATCGATCGCGCGACCATCGCCGACCAGATGTCGAGATCGCGCTTCGTGTAGCCGACCACGGTCGCCTGACCGGTCGTGCCGGACGAGGCATGCAGGCGCAGGATCTGCTCGCGCGGCACGGCGAACATGCCGAAGGGATAGCCGTTGCGCAGGTCCTGCTTGGTGGTGAAAGGGAACTTCGCGAGATCCTCGAGCCGCCGGCAATCGTCCGGATGCACGCCGGCCTCGTCGAAGCTGCGGCGATAGTGGGGGACATTCTCGTAGGCATGGGCGAGCGACCATCTGAGCCGCTCGAGCTGGAGTGCCGCGATCTCGTCACGGCTGGCGATCTCGATCGGCTCGAGACTGTCCCGGGGCGCGGGGCTCGCTTTCATGTCTCTCTCCCCTGCTTGTTCGGGGCGGCCGCCGGTCCCGGACCGGGATCCTCGGTGACCCTGCCGCCGATGGTACGTGACTGGCCGCGGAAGAGCGCGATCACGCGCCCGTTCTGGTCGCTGACTGTGATGTCGTAGATGCCGCTGCGGCCGGCACGGTGCTGTTCGCGCGCTTCCGCGGTCAGCCGGTCGCCGGAATGGCCGGCGGCGAGAAAGCGGATATCCGCCATCTGGGCGACCGCACGCTCGTCGTACGAGTTGCAGGCATAGGCGAAGGCGCTGTCGGCCAGGGTGAAGGTCATGCCGCCATGCAGAAGGTCGTGGCCGTTGACCATGTCGGGGCGGACCGTCATGGCGAGCCGCGCATAGCCCGGGCCGACCGCCTCGATCGATATGCCGTGCGCCTTGACCGCGTGATCCCGGGCATACATCGCCTCGGCGACCCGTTCCGCCAGCCGCGCGGCCTCGCTCGGCCCCGCCTCGTTTCCTGCCGCCGCCTGCACGGCGCCCCCATCGTTGTCCGACATCGCTGCTGCCTCCGCTTCCGCCGATCCGGGACCGCTCATTTCCCCTTGAAGGTGGCCGGACGCTTGCCGAGGAAGGCGGTGACACCCTCGGCGAAATCGGCGGTGCGGCCGGCGTCGCGCTGCAGCACGCGTTCGAGGCCGAGCTGCTGGTCGAGATCGTTGCCGAGGCTGGCATTGAGCGCCCGCTTGATCATGCCGAGCCCCCTGGTCGGACCGTTCGCGAGCTTCGCGACGAGTGCCGCGGCGGTCTCGCCGAGCTTGTCGTCGTCGACGCACTTCCAGATCAGTCCCCAGCGCTCGGCCTCCTCGGCCGGCAGTTTCTCGCCGAGCAGGGCCATCCCGGCGGCGCGGGCGGAACCGGCGAGGCGGGGCAGGAAGAAGGTGCTGCCGGCGTCCGGCACCAGGCCGATATTGCAGAATGCCTGGAGGAAATAGGCGGAGCGGGCGGCGACAACCACGTCCGCCGCCATGGCGAGACTCATCCCGGCGCCGGCGGCCGGACCGTTGACCGCGGCGACCACCGGCTTCGGCAGTTCGCGCAGCCCCTTGATCAGCGGATTGTAGTGGCGCTCGAGGGTGAGGCCGATATCCATGCCGCCCTCGCCGTCGCTGGCCGGGCCGGTCTGGGTCAGGTCGGCGCCGGCGCAGAAGGCCCGTCCGGCGCCGGTGATCAGCAGGCAGCGAATCGTGTCGTCCGCGGCCACCGCATCGAGCGCCTGACGGAGCTCCCCGTGCATCCCGTCCGTGAAGGAATTGAGACGGTCAGGACGGTTCAGGCGGATCGTCGCGGCCTGATTTTCCGTCGTGAATTCGATGCTCTCGAAGCCCATGCGCGCTCTCCCGATACGGTATCCGTCACTTCGGCGGACGGCTTTCCGATCATGATACAAAAACCCGAGAGCGCGGGCAAAATTTGTAATCCTTCGGGAGTTCTCGGTCGGCCGGGACGGGCGGAAGCCGGTCGCGACGTCCGCCTGTTCTTCGGCCGGCCAGTCAGGGGGCGCAGGAAACCCGGTCGCGCCCGCCATCCTTGGCCGCATAGAGCGCAGTGTCGGCACGCTGGATGAAGTCGCATGCCTGCTCGCCGGGGCGGAGCAGGGCGACGCCGAGCGACATGGTGATCCGTCCGACCGACTGGCCGGTCGACTTCTGCACGAGCCGTTTCTCCGACAACCGCTGGCGCAGCTGCTCGGCGACCGTGCAGGCGTCGGCAAGGCGCGTGCGCGGCAGCAGGACGGCGAACTCCTCGCCGCCGTAGCGCGCGACCAGATCCTCGCCCTTGATCCCGCCCATCAGTGTCGCGCCGACCAAGCGCAGCACCTGGTCGCCCATCTGGTGGCCGAACCTGTCGTTGAACTTCTTGAAATGATCGATGTCACACATCACCAGCGCAAGCGGCTCGCCCTTCGCGGCCGAGCTGCCGATGAGTTCCGCCAGGCGCACGTCGAAGCTTTTCCGGTTGGCAACACCGGTAAGGGGATCGGTCAGGCTTTCCTTGCGGACGTTGTGCAGGGTTTCCTTGAGTTCGCTGATTTCGGATTTCGCGTTCTTGAGACGTTTGCGAAGACGGAACGCCTCATCGCTCATGAGGCGGGTTTCCTCGAGCACGGCGGTCACCAGCTCCTGCCAGCGTTCCCGGTGGCCGTCCGCGATCTGGTTGGAGAAATCCTTGAGCGCGGAGGAGTATTTCGCCGTCTTGCTGTCGGTCTCGCCGAGCGAATGCATGACGTCCTGCATGGAGCGTTCGTACATCTGGCCCGACTGCTCGATGACCGCGCTCTCAAGGCGGTTGCCGAAATAGCGGTCGAAGATCTCGCCACAGCGTTCGTCGTCGAGGATCTCGGTTGTCTCGATCAGTTCTTCGAGCGTTCGGTTCAGGCCCGGATTGCGCTCGGCAAAGAATTCGTACCATAACGTGAAATTCTTCGGGTGGAGACAGATGCTCTGCTTCTGCATGAGCTCCAGCGCTGATTGCGCAAACCGTTCAGCCGCTTCGCGCGATTCCGAATAAGTCACCCTTGTCCCCCCGGACACCCATTTTCGCCGCAGGATGGTGAAACCCACCATCGTTCATGTGCGCGAAGAGCATGCAGGGAGGGCGTTAAATATCCGTAAAACCGGCAACTATCTCCTACACGAAAGAACTAGATCGATCGTGAGAAAGTGGTCCGGATATTCTCCGGTATGGCGCCATCCATTCACACGCCGAGATATCTCAGTTGAATATCGTCGGCGGACACGAGCTCGGCGGATGTACCCGTCCAGACCACGCTTCCTTTCTCGATGATATAGTGGCGGTCGGCGATACGTGTCATTTCCCTGATGTTCTTGTCGATCACGAGGATCGACTGGCCACCCTGCCGCAAGCGCGACAGGCAGGACCAGATCTCCGCCCGGATGATCGGCGCCAGTCCCTCGGTCGCCTCGTCGAGGATCAGCAGGTGCGGATTGGTCATCAGGGCCCGGGCGACCGCCAGCATCTGCTGCTCGCCGCCCGAGAGCTGGTTGCCCATGTTGTTGCGCCGTTCGGCCAGCGACGGGAACAGCTCGAGCACCTTGGCGAGGGTCCAGGGATCGTCGCGCCCGCTGCGATTGGCGGCCGTCGCGATCATGTTCTCGGTCACCGTCAGGTTCGGGAAGATCTGCCGTCCCTCGGGCACCAGGCCGAGGCCCAGCTTGGCCACCCGGTACGAGGGCAGACTGTCGATCCGGACGCCGTTGAAGCGGATCTCGCCGGCCCGCACCCGGGTCAGTCCCATGATTGAGCGCACGGTCGTGGTCTTGCCCATGCCGTTCCGGCCCATCAGCGTGACGACCTCGGCCGCGCCGACGCTGAGACTCATGCCGAACAGCGCCTGGCTCTGGCCGTAGAAGGTGTCGATGCGATCGACTTCCAGCATGGCGTTCACGGCCTCTCGTCACCCAGATACGCGTCGAGCACGGCATCGTTGCTGCGGATCTCGTCCGGCGTGCCCGAGGCGATCGCCGCGCCGTAGACCAGCACCGTGATCCGGTCGGCGAGCGCGAAGACCGCGTCCATGTCGTGCTCGACCAGGAGGATCGACAATTCGTCCTTGAGGCCGCTCAGGATCTCGACCATGCGGGCCGATTCGTCCGGCCCCATGCCGGCCATGGGCTCGTCGAGCAGGAGCAGTACCGGGTCGGTGGCGAGCGCCATGGCGATCTCTAGCTGGCGCTGCTCGCCATGGGACAGGCTGTGCGCGACATCGTCGCGGCGGCGGCCGAGGCCGACCCGTTCGATCACTGCCTCGGCCGGGGCGATCAGGCGCCGTTCCTTCCGGGCATCGGCGAAGAAGCGGAAGCTGTGCCCGGCATGGGCCTGGACGGCGAGGCTGACATTCTCGAGGACCGTGAAATCGAGAAAGATGTTGGTGATCTGGAACGACCGCGCCAGCCCGAGATGGGAGCGGCGGTGGACCGGCAACCCGGTGACGTCGCGGCCGGCGAACAGGACCCGACCGTCGTCGGGGCGGATCTCGCCGGTCAGCTGACCGATCAGCGTCGTCTTGCCGGCGCCGTTCGGGCCGATGATCGCATGAACCTCGTTCTCCATGACCGTGAGGCTCAGGTGATCGGTCGCGGTCAGTCCGCCGAAGCGTTTCATCAGCGATACGGTTTCGAGAAGCGGCACTGATCTAGTCATCCGGTCTGCTCCGGGGACCGAGCAGGCTGTCGATGCCGCCGCGGGCGAACAGGACCACGAGGATCAGCATCGGCCCGAAGAAGAGCTGCCAGGATTCGGTGATCGAGGGCAGGATATCCTCGAGCAGCAGGTAGGCGATGGTACCGAACAGCGGCCCGAACAGCGTCCCCATGCCGCCGAGCACGACGATGATGATCAGGTCGCCGGACTTGGTCCAGTGCATCATCGAGGGGCTGACGAAGTCGGTCTGGTTGGCGAGCAGGAAGCCGGCGATCCCGGTCATCACGCCGGAAATCACGAAGGCGACGAGACGGTAGGGATAGGTCGGGAAGCCGATCGCCTTCATGCGCCGGTCGTTGAGCCTGGCGCCGCGCAGCACCATGCCGAAGCGCGAATTGATCAGGCGCCAGGACACGAGCAGGCAGGCCAGCATGGTCCCGTAGGAGACGTAGTAGAGCGTCGTCCGGTCGTTCAGGTCGAACAGCCCGGGAAACTCGCTCCGCGTGTAGAGCGACAGGCCGTCGTCGCCGCCGTATATCTCCAGCCCGACGGCGACGAAGAACAGCATCTGCCCGAAGGCGAGCGTGATCATGATGAAATAGACGCCGCGGGTGCGCAGGCAGATCGCGCCGATGAACAGCGCGACCAGGGCCGAGGCGACGATCGTCGCGGCGAGCTGGACATAGCCGTTGCCCATCCACTCGGCGCCGTCCTCGAAATAATGGAAGATGAAGATGCCCGCGACATAGCCGCCGACGCCGAGGAACGCGGCATGGCCGAAGCTCACCATGCCGCCGAAGCCGAGGATCAGGTTGAGCGCGATCGCCGCGATCGACATGATCAGCATGCGCGCGAACAGCACGGTGTAGTAGCCCTGGTCGACCCAGCTGGCGATCGGCGGCACGAGTGCCAGGCCGAGCAGGACCAGGATGACCGTCACGCTGCGAACGGAAAGCGTCAACGCCTAGGCTCCTCTCGGCGGGAACAGGCCGGCCGGGCGGATCGCCAGCACCAGCGCCATCAGCACGTAGGTCAGCATCGAGGAGAGCGCCGGCGCGGCGGTGCTCGCCGCCGCCTGCGGCAGCATGAGGTTCAGCAGGTCCGGCAGGATCGAGCGGCCGACCGTGTCGATCAGCCCGATGATCAGGGCCGCCAGGAAGGCGCCGCGGATCGAGCCGATGCCGCCGATCACGATGACCACGAAGGTATCGATCAGGATGCGTTCGCCCATGCCGACCTCGACGGTCAGGATCGGCGCCGCCATCATCCCGGCGAGCCCGGCAAGCGCCGCGCCGAGCCCGAAGACGATCGTGTAGAGCAGCTTGATGTCGACGCCGAGCGCGCCGACCATCTCGCGGTTGCTGGCGCCGGCGCGGATCAGCATGCCGATCCGGGTGCGGGCGACGAGCAGGTAGAGGAAGAGCGCGACCAGCAGGCCGACGGCGATCACCGCGAGGCGATAGGTCGGGTAGGGGATCCCGGGCAGGATCTCGACGCTGGTATTCAGGAAGTCCGGCAGCGGCAGGTCCAGCCCCGCCGGACCCCAGATGATCCGCACGAGCTCGTTGAAGAACAGGATCAGGCCGAAGGTGGCCAGCACCTGGTCCAGGTGATTGCGGTCGTAGAGCGTTCGGAGCGCCACCACCTCGACGACGATGCCGAGCAGCAGCGTTGCCGGCAGCGCCAGCAGTACGCCGATCACGAAGCTGTCCGTCCAGCCCGCGAAGCTGTAGGCGAAATAGGCGCCCATCATGTAGAGCGAGCCATGCGCCAGATTGACGAGATCCATGATCCCGAAAATCAGCGTCAGGCCGGCTGCGAGCAGGAACAGCAGCAGTCCGAGCTGGATCCCGTTCAGGATCTGTTCGAACAAAAGGAGCCAGTTCATCAGGGCACGCCTGGCGTGAGGAGAGAGTTCAAGCGAAGGGAACAGGCCGAAACGACGGCGGCGACGTCATGCCACGGGGACATGCCGTCGCCGCCAATCGTCAACCGGCTATTTCATCTCGCATTCGGACGCGTAGGGGTCCTGGTGGTTCTCGTAAACGGTCTGCACGACGCTGGTCGTGAACTTGCCGTCGGCGTCCTTGATCACTTCGCGGAGATAGAAATTCTGGATCGGGAAGTGGTTGTTGCCGAAGGTGAAGGGGCCGCGGACCGAGTCGAAATTGGCCTTCTTCATTTCCGCCCGCATCTCGTCGCGCTTGCTCAGGTCGCCGCCCACCGCATCGACGGCGCTCTTGATCAGCATGATCGTGTCGTAGGACTGGGCGCCGTAGAACGACGGATACTTGCCGTACTTGGCCTTGTAGTCGGCGACGAACTTCTTGTTCGCCGGGAAGTCCAGGTCGGGAACCCAGAACTGCGTCATCAGCGTGCCGAGGGCGAGGTCGCCGAGCCGGTCGATATTGATCGAGTCAACCGAGAACACCGAATAGAGCGGGATCTTGTCCTTCAGACCGGCCTGCGCGTACTGCTTGAAGAACTGCGGGCCGTGGCCGCCGGGATAGAAGATGAAGACCGCTTCCGGATTTGCAGCGCGGATCTTCGCCAGTTCGGCCGAGAAATCGAGCTGGTCGGGGAACTTGGTCAGATCCTTGCCGACCACCTCGCCCTTGTAGGTCCGCTCGACGCCGGCGACCATGTTCTTACCGGCGGCATAGTTCGGCGCCATGATGTAGAGCGACTTGATGCCCTTCTGGTTCAGCACCTCGCCCATGGCCATCGGCGTCTGGTCGTTCTGCCAGGAGGTCGAGAAGAAGTCCGGATCGCACAGCTTGCCCGCGATCTGCGACGGGCCGGCATTGGACGAGATCAGGAACGGCCCCTTGCCGACCACCGACTTGTAGGACGCCAGCAGGACGTGGCTCCAGATGTAGCCGGCGACGAAGTCGACATGCTCCTTCTCGACCAGCTTGACGGTTTCCTGCTTGCCGACATCGGGCTTGAACTGGTCGTCGGCATAGATCACCTCGACGTCCCGTCCGCCCATCTTGCGGTCGATATGGTCGAGCGCGAGCTCGACCGCGTTCCGCATGTCCTCGCCGATCGCGCCGGCGTTTGTCGTCAGCGTCGTGACGAAACCGATCTTCACCGGATCCGCCGCCATGGCCGGGGTGGCCAGAAGCGCCACGGCGCTGACCATCCCCACGATTAATCTCTTCATCGACATCCTCCCTGTCTTCCTGCAGGCCAGCCTGTACTGGCATGATACGTCATGCGGGCGGGTTACGAAAATCCCGTCTTCCGCCAGCGCCGGTTCCCGGACGCCCGTGCCTCGACCGCGTTGTCGCGATTTCGGCGCAGTGTCGGGCAGATTGTTGGATCTATCAACATTTTTCGGCCGCCTCGCGCTCCGCCTGGCGCAGCACGAAGCGCTGGATCTTGCCGGTCTGGGTGCGCGGCAGAGTTGTCACGAACTCGATCGCCCGGGGATACTTGTACGGTGCGATCTCGGCCTTCACGTAATCCTGCAGTTCGCGCGCCAGGGTCGCGTCGGCGACGACACCGTCGCGCGGAATGACGAAGGCCTTGACGATCTCGCCGCGTTTCGGATCCGGCGAGCCGACGACCGCGCATTCGAAAACCTTGGGATGCTCCAGCAGGATGCCCTCGACCTCCGGCCCGGCGATATTGTAGCCGGCCGAGATGATCATGTCGTCGGTCCGGGCCTGGTACCAGAAATAGCCGTCGGCATCGCGCATGTAGGCGTCGCCGGTCAGGTTCCAGCCGTTCTGCACGTAGCCCGCCTGGCGATCCGGATCGTCGAGGTAGCGGCAGCCGGTCGGGCCGCGCACGGCGAGCCGACCGACCACGCCGTCGGGCACGTCCGCGCCGGTCTCGTCGACGACCTTCGCCTCGAAGCCGGCCAGCGCCCGGCCGGTCGCCCCGGGGCGGATATCGTCACCGGCGGAGGTGATGAAGATATGCAGCATCTCGGTCGAGCCGAGGCCGTCTATCGTGCGGATCCCGGTCGCCTCGTGCCAGGCCTGCCAGGTCGCGAGCGGCAGCGACTCGCCGGCCGAAACGCAGGCCTTCAGCGAGGAAATGTCGTGCTTCGGCAGCAGGTCGATCATCGCCCGGTAGGCGGTCGGTGCGGTGAACAGCGTCGTCACGCCGTAGGCGGCGATCGTCTGCAACATCGTTTCGGGCGTGTATTGCTCGACCAGCACGGTCGAGGCGCCGACGAACATCGGGAAGGTCACCAGCGCGCCGAGGCCGAAGGTGAAGGCGATCGGCGGGCTGCCGGTGAAAATATCCTCGGGCCCGGGACGGAGCACCTCGGCGGCGAAGGTCTCGCAGATCGCCATGACGTCGCGGTGATTGTGCATGCAGCCCTTGGGCTTGCCCGTCGTGCCCGAGGTGAAGGCGATCAGGCAGGTATCCTCGGCCGCGGTGTCGCAGGTCTCGAACACGGCCGGCTTCGCCGCCGCCGCCCGGTCGAGGCTGTCGGCGCCGTCGATGCCGAAATAGAGCGCCCGTTCAAGGTTCGGCGAGACCTCGATGGCCTTCTCCATCTCGTCGCGCAGGCGCTGGTCGCAGAGCGCGACATGGATTTCCGCCTTGTCCGCCATATGCACAAGCTCGCGCCAGCGTAGCAGCGGCATGGTCGCGACGGCGATCGCGCCGACCTTCATCACGGCGAACCAGCAGGCGACATACATCGGGTTGTTGGGCGCCCGGAGCATCACCCGGTTGCCCGGCACGACGCCCAGATCCTCGACCAGGACATGGGCGATGCGGTTCGCCTCGGCGTTCAGGTCGGCATAGCTCCAGACCTTGTCCTGATAGTGAATGACCGGGCGATCGGCGAATTTTTCCGCTTGCTTGTCAAGCAGTTCGGTCGCGCAGTTGATGCGCGGGGGCAGCCTTTTGAGGCGCTCCGTGCCGTCCAGGACCAGTTTCGGCCAGGCCGCCGGCGGCGGCAGGTGACGGGCCGCGAAATCATCGGTATGGGCACTCTTCTCCGGCATCTCATGCAACTCCCCGCGATGGTGCGTAATCGGGCATTGGCATGTCGACGGTCACGCTGTCGGACGGCGCGCTCGCCCGACCCTGGGCGTCGAAGGCGCGCACGAAATAGCGGTAGCGGAAGCCGCCCAGCACGGTGCGGTCGCTGTATTTCCGGCTCTTGACCGCCTCGACCGCGACGATCGGGCCGTCATCCTCGGCGCGGTAGATGTCGTAGCCGATCACCGCGCCCTCGGCGCCGTTCCAGGCGAGCTTGACCTGGCCGCCGGTGATCTCCGCCTGCAGGCCGGCATCGCCGGCGGGCCAGACCGGGAAGACGTCGGACGGATCGTCGGCCGGTGCCTGGCGGGCGCCTTTCGGCCAGAGGAAGCAGTTGACCTCGCGGAACTTCTCGTCGAGCTGCTTGCAGACGTTGCAATAGATGCAATGGACGATGCGGTCGGCGCGATCCTCGGCGATCTTCTTCACCCAGTCCGGGTCCGCCAGCAGCTGGCGGGCCATGCCGATGATGTCGGCCTTGCCGTCCTGCAGCAGTTTCTCGGCATCGGCCGGGCGCGAGATCTTGCCGACCGAGATGACCGGTACGTCGAAGCCCTTGTCGTTCAGATACTGCTTCACGCCGTGGGCGAGATGGGCATGGGGCAGCGGCGGATACCAGTCGCCCGGCATGCAGCGGTCGCCGGAATAGCCGGTGTAGGGGTAGAGCGGTTCGCCCTCCCGATGCTCGGCATCCTCGAACTTGCCGCCGACCGAGAGCGAGATGTAGTCGACGCCGAGGCTCGCCATCCGGTAGGCGATGCGCTTGGCATCCTCCAGCGTGTAGCCGTTCTTGATCGCCTCCTCGGCGAGGAAGCGGACGCCGACCGGGAAGTCCGCCCCGACCTTCTCGCGGACCGCCGTCATGACCCGGCCGAACATGTGCAGGCGGCCTTCCAGCGTTCGCCCGTCATAGTCGTCGCGTCGCGGATTGCGCCGCGAGAGGAAGGAGGACAGCGTGTAGGCATGGGCCGAATGGAGCTCGACGCCGTCATAGCCGGCCTCGCGGGCGCGGGCCGCGGCGTCGCCGAACTCGCCGACGATCCGGTCGATGTCGGCGACGCTCAGGCTGTCGATGGTCTGCCGCCAGCCGGATCGGGCAACCTTCAGGAAGTGGATGATCTGCGGCACGATCTTCGAATCCGAGATGTCGTGCACGCGGCTCACCATGTCGCGGTGGCCGGCGATGAAGGCGTCGTCGGAAAGACGGAGCAGGGGCCCCGACTTGTTCCGGTGAACAGCCGTCGCCTCGACCACGATCAGCCCGACCTGGCCCTCGGCATAGCGGGCGTAGCGGTCGGAGATGTCCTGGTTCACGTAGCCGTCCTCGCCGGACAGCCGCGTCACCATGGCCGGGACCGCGACCCGGTTCGGCAGCACCATCCCGCCGACGGCGAGCGGTTCGAGAAGCTTCATGTCACTGACCCTCGGCGAAGCGGGCGAGCGTCTGGCCCGCGATCACCATGCGGTTGATCTCGGTCGTGCCTTCGTAGATGCGGAGCGCGCGTACCTCGCGGTAGAGCTTCTCGACCGGCGCGCCGAGCACGAGGCCGTAGCCGCCATGCAGCTGGACCGCCTCGTCGATCACCTTCTGGGCCATCTCGGTGGCGTACATCTTCGCCATCGAGGCTTCGCGGGTGACGCGGACGCCGGCGGTATCTTTCAGCCACGCGGCCCGGTAGACGAGCAGGGCGGCGGCGTCGATCTCGGTCGCCATCTGGCCGAGCTTGCCCTGGGTGGTCTGGAAGCTCGCCAGCGGGCTGCCGAAGACCTGGCGTTCGTTTGACCAGCGGCAGGCCTCGTCGAGCGCCCGGCGGGCGAAGCCCAGCGCCGCCGCGCCGACCGACGAGCGGAAGATGTCGAGATTGCTCATGGCGATGCGGAAGCCCGCGCCCTCGCCGCCAATCAGCCGGTCGGCCGGAATGCAGCAGTTCTCGAAGGCGAGCCGGCCAAGCGGGTGCGGCGCGATCAGTGGAATGCGTTCGGCGACCGAGAAGCCCGGATCGTCGGCTTCGACGATGAAGGCCGAGATACCCTTGGCGCCCGCAGCAGGGTCGGTCTTGGCGAAGACCGTGTAGACGTCGGCGATCCCGGCATTGGAGATCCACATCTTCTCGCCGTCGAGGCGATAGCCGTTGCCGTCGCGGACTGCCGTCGTGGTGATCCCGGCGAAGTCCGAGCCGGCATTCGGCTCCGACATGCCGAGCGCCGCGATGCGGCGGCCGGCCGCGATCTCCGGCAGGTAGCGGGCGCGCTGCCCGTCCGATCCGAACAGCGAGATCGGTCCGGCGCCGAGCCCCTGCATGACGAAGGAGAAATCGGCGAGGCCATCGTGATAGCCGAGAATCTCGCGGATCAGGCAGATCGCCCGGACGTCGAGGGCGCTGCCGTCGGCGGATACCGAGAGCGAGAGGAAGTCCTCCTCGGCGAGCGCCTTGACGAAGCCCCGGCAGAGATCGTCGAGGTCGGCTTCCGTGTGATTGCCGGCGAGCGGCGCGACCCGGCTCGCGGCGAAGGAGCGGGCGCGTTCGGCGAGCGCCCGGTGGCGGTCGTCGAAGAAGGGCCAGTCGAGGAAACTCAGGTCCGCCATGCGCCGCTCTCCCGTGCCACTCAGTTGCCTTCGAAGACCGGCCGCTGCTTGGCCACGAAGGCCCGGTAGGCCCGCTCGAAATCGGTGGTCTGCATGCAGATCGCCTGGGCCTGCGCCTCGGCCTCGATCGCCTCGTCGACGCCCATGTTCCATTCCTGGTGCAGCGTCTTCTTGGTCATCGCATGGGCGAAGGTCGGCCCGGTCGCGAGGCTGTCGGCGAAGGCGAGCGCCTCGGCCTCGAGCTGATCGGGCGCCAGAAGCCGGTTGTAGAAGCCCCAGCGTTCCGCCTCCTCGCCCGGCAGCGCGCGGCCGCTGTAAAGGAGATCCGAGGCGCGCCCCTGGCCGACGATCCGGGGCAGCATCGAGCAGGCACCCATGTCGCAGCCGGCCAGGCCGACCCGGGTGAACAGGAAGGCGACCTTGCTGGCGGCGGTACCGAAGCGGATGTCGGCGGCCATCGCGATGCAGGCGCCGGCGCCTGCACAGATGCCGTCGATCGCCGCGATCACCGGCTGCGGACAGGCGCGGATCGCCTTGATCAGGTCGCCGGTCATTCGGGTGAAGCGGAGCAAGGCCGCCATGTCGCCGTCGTTCTTCATGCCGACCAGCGGGCCGATGATCTCGTGCACGTCGCCGCCCGAGCAGAAATTCCCGCCGGCGCCGTTCACCACCACCGCATGGACGTCGTCGCAGTATACGAGGTCGCGGAACAGGTCGCGCAGCTCGGCGTAGGATTCGAAGGTAAGCGGGTTCTTCCGCTCCGGCCGGTTCAGCGTGACGACGGCCACGCGCCCCTCGACACGAAAGGCAAAATGTTCGGGCTTGAATTCGGCCGCCTTCATCGATCAATCCTCTTTCAGGCTGTGTTTCAGTTTGCCGAGCAGGCTCAGCAGGGTCTGCATATCGTCGCGGTCGAGGCCGGACATCGCCTCGTGGATCCAGTCCCCGTGCGACGGCGTCATGGCGTCGAAGCTGCGCTTGCCGGCCGGGGTCAGCGCCACGGTCTGGCTGCGCCGATCGGTCTCCGACGTTTCCCGGCGCACCAGGCCTTCCTCGACCAGGCGGTCGGTCAGCCCGGTGATGTTGCCGTTCGAGACCATCATCCGGGTCGACAGCGCGCTCATCGTCAGGCCGCCGCCGGCCCGGTCGAGCTGGGCCAGCAGATCGAAGCGCGGCAGGGTGATGTCGAACCGGGCGCGAAGCCGGCGACGGACCGTGCGCTCGATCATCGTCGAGCAGGTCAGCAGGCGAAGCCAGAGCCGGAGTTCGAGCTTCTCGTCGTCGCGGATGCCGCTCTCCAGGTCGACATGGTCGCCGCCGGCGGCCGCCGAGCCGAGTTCGCTCACGGCATCACCTCGCCCCCGGCGACGGCGATCGCCTGGCCGGTGATCGCGGCGGCGGCCGGGCTCGCAAGCCAGCCGACCGCGTCGGCGACTTCCTCCGGCGTGACCAGCCGGCCCTGCGGATTGTGCCGGGTCAGTTCGCGCCGCGCCTCGTCCTCGCTGCGGCCGGTCTTCTCCATGATGTTGCGCAGGCTCTCGACCGTCATTTCGGTTTCCGTGAAGCCGGGACAGACCGCGTTGACCGTGATCCCCTTCGCCGCATATTCGACCGCCAGCGCCCGCGTCAGCCCGATCACGCCATGCTTGGCGGCGCAATAGGCGGCGACATAGGGGTAGCCCTTCTGGCCCGCCGTCGAGGCGACGTTGATGATCCGCCCGCCGCCGCGCTCGAGCATCGCCGGGACCGCGGCGCGGCAGCAGAGAAAGGTGCCGTGCAGGTTGACGTCGATCATGTCGAGCCAGTGTTCCGGCGTCATCCGGTGAAACGGCGTACTGGCGGCCGCACCGGCGTTGTTGACGAGGATGGAGACGGGCCCGAGCATGTTGCCGGCCCATTCGAAGGCGCGCTCTATCTCGTCCGGCTCGGTGATGTCGGCCTGGACCTCGTAGGCGGTGATATCGTGCTCGGCGGCAATCGTGCCGCTCTGTGCCTTCAGCCTGTCCCAGTCGCGGCCGAGCAGGGTCAGGTCGCAGCCGGCGGCGGCGAGCCGGGCGGCGATTGCCGCGCCGATGCCCCGGCCGGCGCCGGTGACCAGGGCGTGCTGGCCGGCCAGCGGCCGTTCATCGACCGTCGTCTTCTCGAAGATGGCGCGCAGTTCGTCCGTCAACGGTTCCGTCCTCCCTCGCAATTATTTTAAGTCTAAAATAATTGCCGGTCCGAGAGCAAGGGGAACCGCACAGCGGCGCGCACGGCGCAGATGCGCCGCGACCGGGATGGCGGGAATGGGGGAAGGGCGCGGGCGTGACCGGCCGGACGGGGAGGTTAGCTGAACGCCTTGAAGGTGATCATCGTGAAGGTGTCCTTCACGTTCGGCAGGCGCTGGATCTGCTCGTTCACGAAATGCCCGATGTCCTGATCGTCATCCAGATAGCATTTCATCAGCAGGTCGTACTGGCCGGAGATCGAATAGACCTCGGAAACCTTCTCGACATTCTGGACCGCCGCATCGGCGACGCTGTAGGCCTCGCCGAGCGCGCATTTCACCATGACGAAGATGGTCTGCATCGGGCTCGCTCCGGATCAGGAACTGGATGGCGTACGGATCGGCCGGGCCAGGAAGGCCGGCATGTGATCGCCGAAGGCGACGACGGGCTCGTCCGCCTCGTTGTCCCGGTTGCGGCCCTGGCCGCCCCGTTGGCGTTTCGGCGCACCGCCGCGCGGGCTCGCCTCGCGGGGCGAGGCGGGGGCCTTGTCGGCCCGCTTCTCCGCGGGCGCCTCGGCCGCAGCCGTCTCGGCAACCGGTTTCTCGGCAGCGGGCTGCTCGACAGGTGCCTCGGCGGCCTGCGTCGCTTCGACGGTCTGCGTCACTTCGACGGTCTCGACCGGCGCTTCCGCCTCGGCCGGTGCCGCCTTCGAGCGGCCGAGCCCGGAACGGGAGCCGCGCTCGCCGCTGGCCGGGGCCTTGGCGCTGCCCGACGACTTGCCGCCACGGCCGCGCGAACGCTTCGTGCCGCTTTCCAGCGCCAGGTCCTCGCCGCCGATCTCCGGTATGACATGACGCGGGATGGGGCCGCCGATCAGGGTCTCGATCTGCGCCACATACTTGCCGTCCTCGGGCGTGGCGAAGGTGAACGCGCGCCCCTTCTGGCCGGCCCGGCCGGTCCGGCCGATGCGATGGATATAGTCTTCCGAATGGGTCGGGACGTCGAAATTGAAGACGTGGCTCAGGCCCTGGATGTCGATCCCGCGTGCGGCGACGTCGGAACAGACGAGGATGGTGATGTCGCCGGCCTTGAAGCTTGCCAGCGTCTCGGTCCGCACGCTCTGGTTCATGTCGCCGTGCAGCCGGCCTGCATTCAGGCCATGCTTCTCCAGCGAGCGGAAGAGGATGTCGACGTCGCGCTTGCGGTTGCAGAAGATCAGCGCGTTCTTGACTTCCTCGTTCCTGATCAGCGTGCGCAGGGCGTCGCGCTTGTCGGCGCGGTCGACGACGATCAGGTGCTGGGCCACGGTGTCGGCGGTGCTTTCCGGGCGCGATACGGCGATCGCCTTCGGATTGATGAGGAACTTGTCGGCCAGCTTGCGCATGTCGGGCGACATCGTCGCCGAGAAGAACAGCGTCTGGCGAAGCGGCGGCATGAGCGAGACGATCTTCTCGACATCCGGGATGAAGCCCATGTCCATCATCCGGTCGGCCTCGTCGATGACGAGGATCTTCACGCCGTTCAGCAGGATGCCGCCGCGACCGAAATGGTCGAGCAGGCGGCCCGGCGTGGCGATCAGCACATCGACGCCGCGATCGAGCAGGGTTTCCTGGTCCGAGAAGGAGACGCCGCCGATCAGCAGCGCCATCGACAGCTTGTGGTACTTGCCGTAGGTCTCGAAATTCTTGGCGACCTGCGCGGCAAGCTCGCGCGTCGGCTCGAGGATCAGCGAGCGCGGCATGCGCGACTTCGCCCGTCCGGCGGCCAGGATGTCGATCATCGGCAGGGTGAAACCGGCGGTCTTGCCGGTTCCCGTCTGGGCCGTGCCCAGCACGTCGCGACCCATCAGAATGATGGGGATCGCCTGTTCCTGGATCGGTGTCGGCCGCTCATAACCTGCGTCGGAAACGGCACGTACCACTTCGGCGCTGAGGCCGAGATTTTCAAAACTCATATGGGAACTCGATGGCCGGCCGGTCGCATGGCCTCGTTAGCCGAAAGTCGCCGGCATTCAATGGTCGCTCGGCGGCACTTTATGTATCGCTGACGTTCTGTCAATGGAGGTGTCCGGATTCTCTACGGAATCGGCCCTTTTGTCGCACATTATGCCCGGTTTCACGATCAGCGGCGTTGCTTTTCGTCCGCCAACCCGGATGATGGCCCGACCTGAGAACACAGCCGAGAGACGCCATGCTGATCGATCCCGCCCGTTCGTTGCTCCTCATCGTCGACATGCAGGAAAAGCTGTTGCCGGCCATGTCCGGGACGGACAGGCAATCAGTGCTCGACAATTGTGTCAAGCTCATGACCGCCGCCCGCGAGCTCGGCTGCCCGATCCTCGTGACCGAACAATACCCGCAGGGCCTCGGGCCGACCGTCGAGGCGATCCGTGCGCTGGTCGGCGAGGAGAACGTGATCGCCAAGACCGCCTTTTCCGCGCTCGGCGAGGAGCGGGTGCGCGACCGGCTGGCCGACAGCGGGCTGGATCAGGTCGTCATCGCCGGGATCGAGGCCCATGTCTGCGTCGCCCAGACCGCGCTCGGCCTTGCCGAACTCGAGGTCCCGACCTTTGTTGTCGCCGACGCGACGACCGCGCGCGAGCCGGCGAACCGGGAGCGGGCCGAGGCCCGCCTGCGCGCCGCCGGCGTCGATATCGTCAGCACCGAGATGGTGATCTTCGAATGGCTCCGGGATTCCGCCAATCCATCCTTCAAGGCGCTGTCGCCGCTGATCCGCTGACCGTCCGGCGATGAGCGCGAAGCTTCCGCTGGTCCTCGCCCCCGGCCTGCTCTGCACGGGCGAGCTCTGGGAACCGCAGATCGCGGCGTTCGGCCACGATCGCGAGATCGTCGTCGTCGACAATGCGAGCGACGACGACATGGCGGCGATCGCCCGCCGGGCGCTCGCGGAGGCGCCCGGGCATTTCGCGCTCGCCGGTCTCTCCATGGGCGGCTATATCGCGCTCGAGATCGCCCGACAGGCGCCGTCCCGGGTGCGCGGCCTGGCCCTGCTCGACACCTCGGCGCGGGCCGACACGCCGGACATGATCCAGCGCCGCAAGGATTTCATCGCGCTCTCGCGGCGCGGCAAGTTCCATGGCGTGACCGAGCAGCTGCTGCCGATCATCCTCCACGAAGACCATCTCGGCGACCAGACCCTGGTCGAGACCGTTTACCGGATGGCTGCCGAGACCGGGGTCGACGGCTTCCTGCGTCAGCAGCTCGCGATCATGGGACGGGCGGACCAGCGTGCCCGGCTCGGCGAGATGAGCATGCCGGCGCTGGTCCTCTGCGGCCGCGAGGACAAGCTGACGCCGCTGGCGCTGCACGAGGAGATGGCGGCCGGCCTGCCCGACGCGACGCTCGCGATCATCGAGCGCTGCGGCCATCTCTCGACTTTGGAACAGCCGGCCGCGGTCAACGAGGCGATGGCCGGCTGGCTTGCCCGGATCGAAGGTCCGGCCGCGGCCGCCTAGCAGCCCCGCATCGGCAGCCGCCCCGGGCAGAAATCGTCGCGGTCCGGATTGCGCATCGGCAGCAGGCTTCTGAGCGCCTGGCCCATGGCCGCGGCATAAACCGGATCGGCCGGCGTTTCCGGTTGAGCGGCGTCGGTGACGACGCTGGAGGCGAAGCGGTCGCCGGTACAGAAGACCGCGTAGATGCGCCATTCCGGTCCGGCCCCGGCGAGCGGGATCGAACCCGGCGCCCGGCAGGCGGTGTCGCCGTTCGTCGGCAGACGCGCCGGGTTCATCACGAAAACCACCCGATGTCCGTTGTTCGCGGCATATTCCGGCCGCGTACCGGGCTTCGTGGTCAGCGGCAGCGAACTGAACCAGCCCGGGGTGCGGAGCGGCTTCATCGCTTCCTCCGCCGGGATGCCCGGTTGGCGGAACGGGTCGCCGTGGAACTCGGCCGCCAGTTCGCCGTCGCCGATCGCGTAGCGGACGGCGGACGGGCCGTAGTGGCTGCGGAACTCCTCGCGCGTCGTGCGGATCAGGCCGCCCGGGTCGATACAGGCGGACAGCGCCAGGGCGAGGGCCAGCGAGGCGGCAACAGCGGCGACGAAGCGCGGTTGCGCCTTTCCCGCCGTCACCGTCGCGCCCCGCTCAGCAGGGCCGCTTGCCGCAGCCGCCCGCTTCCGGGTCGCGGTAGGGAATGACATTCAGCACCAGTTGCCCGAGGAGATCGTGGATGCCGGCCGCACCCTCGTCGGCGCCGACGCTGCCGTAGCCCCAGGAATAGGCGCGTTCGCCGATGCAGAAGGCGGCCAGTATGTCGGTGCGCCCGCCGTCGGCCCGCACCGGGATATCGTCCGGCGCCCGGCAGACCCGCGCGGCGTTGACCAGCCGTTCCGGGTTGACGAGGAAGACCAGCCGGTAGCTGTTGTTACCGGCCTTCGCGCCGTCGTCCGACGGCCGGGTGGTGAGCAGGGCCGGGGGATGGCCGCCCGACGTCGTCAGGCCGCCGAGCGCGGCCTCGCCGCTCTGCCCGCCCGGCAGCGCGTCGCCCCGGAACTCGACGGCGAACTCGCCGTCGCGGGCAGCGTAGGCGACCAGCGAGGGGCTGTAGGGATTGTCGACGCTGACGAAGCTGATCGTCGTGGCGGCGTCGGCCGCTGCCGTCGCCGTCGTCAGCGCCGCGGCCAGCGCCGCCGTCCGTGTCCAGTGCCTGATGGTCATCGCCGAACCCTCGTTCCGCCGGTACGGGACAGATATGGGAACGATGGCGGCCGGCCTCAATCGCCGGGATCCGTCGCCGGACAGGTTCGTCGCGGGATGCGGCCGCTCAGATGTCGAGATTGTCGACGAAGCGGGCATTCTCCTGGATGTAGGCGAAGCGGAGTTCCGCCTTCCGGCCCATCAGGCATTCCACGAGGCGGGCGGTTTCCGGCCGCTCGTCACCCTCGACGCAGACCTGCAGCAGGGTGCGCCGGCCCGGATCCATGGTGGTTTCCTTGAGCTGCGCCGGCGGCATCTCGCCAAGGCCCTTGAAGCGGCTGACCTCGACCTTGCCGCGCCCGTTGAAGACGGTCTTCATCAGTTCCTCGCGATGCAGGTCGTCGCGGGCATAGGCGGTCTTGCCGCCCTGGCTCAGCCGGTAAAGCGGCGGCATCGCCAGGTAGAGATGTCCGTCATCGATGAGCTGCCGCATCTCCTGGTAGAAGAAGGTCATGAGCAGCGAGGCGATATGGGCGCCGTCGACGTCGGCGTCGGTCATGATCACGACCTTCTCGTAGCGCAGGTTGGTTTCCCGGTAATCCTTGCCGGTGCCGCAGCCGAGCGCCTGGATCAGGTCGTTGATCTCCTGGTTGGCGCGGATCTTGGCGCCGGCCGCCGAGGCGACGTTCAGGATCTTGCCGCGGATCGGCAACACCGCCTGGTTCTTGCGGTTGCGCGCCTGCTTGGCCGAGCCGCCGGCGCTGTCGCCCTCGACGATGAAGATCTCGGCCCCGTCGGAGGCGGTCGACGAACAGTCTGACAGCTTGCCGGGCAGGCGCAGCCGGCGCGTCGCGCTCTTGCGGCTGACTTCCTTCTCCTGGCGCCGGCGCAGCCGTTCCTCGGCCCGCTCGACGACCCAGCCGAGCAGCTTGTCGGCCTCCTTGGGGGATTCGGCGAGCCAGGTGTCGAAGCGGTCCTTGACCGTCTGCTCGACCAGCTTCGCCGCCTCGGGCGTGGCCAGCTTCTCCTTCGTCTGGCCCTGGAACTGCGGCTCGGTGATGAAGATCGAGAGCACCCCGGCGGCGCTCGCCAGGATGTCGTCGGCGGTGATCTGGCCGGCCTTCTTGTTGCCGGTCATCTCGCCGTAGGCCTTCAGCCCGCGCAGCAGCGCCGTCCGGAAGCCCTGCTCGTGGCTGCCGCCATCGGGGGTCGGCACGGTATTGCAGTAGGAGCTGAGGAACGGCTCGCCCTCGGCCCGCCAGGTCATCGCCCATTCGACGCGGGCGTGGCTGTCGGTCGCCTGGACCCGGTCGGCGAAGGGCCGGTCGGTCACCACTTCGTCGCCGTTGATCAGGCTCTGCAGGAAGTCGGCGAGGCCGCCGGGAAAGTGGAACACCTCCTCGGCCGGGGTGTCGTCGCGCAGCAGTTGCGGGTCGCAATGCCAGCGGATCTCGACGCCGCGATAGAGATAGGCCTTGGAGCGCGCCATGCGGTAGAGGCGGGCGGGGCGGAAGGCGAGGGTGGGGCCAAAGATCTCGCGGTCCGGGCGGAAGCGGATCGTCGTGCCGCGCCGGTTCGGCGCCGCGCCGATCTCCGCCAGCGGCGCCTGCGGCACGCCGCGCACGTAATCCTGCCGCCACAGCCGGCGGTCGCGGGCGACCTCGACGGTGAGCGCCTCGGAGAGCGCGTTGACGACCGAGACGCCGACGCCGTGCAGGCCGCCCGAGGTCTGGTAGACCTTGTCGGAGAACTTGCCGCCGGAATGCAGCGTCGTCAGGATGACCTCGAGCGCCGACTTGTCGCGGAACTTCGGATGGCGGTCGACCGGGATGCCGCGGCCGTTGTCGCTGATGCCGAGGCCGCCGTCGGCGAACATCTCGATCTCGATCCGGCTGGCATGGCCGGCGACCGCCTCGTCCATGGCGTTGTCGAGCACCTCGGCAGCGAGATGATGGAGCGCGCGCTCGTCGGTCCCGCCGATATACATGCCGGGGCGTCTTCGGACCGGTTCCAGGCCCTCGAGAACTTCGATATCCTTGGCCGAATAGTCGCTCTCGGCGACGGCGCGCTGAAACAGGTCGGACATGGGCGCGGCTTTGGCTTTCGCGTGTCGAATTGACTGATGGGTCACTATAAGGTAGGCGCGCTTTGACGACCAACAAGATATAGCCCCGGCTGGAGCCCGTCGCCCGTCGATGCGGCGCCCGGGTTCATCGCATGAATGGAGCGGACATGGCAAGTGCAGGCGACCTGAAACACGCGGACCCGATCATCAGGACGGCCCCCCAGCCGCGCGACTGCAACGCCAGCGGCGACATCTTCGGCGGCTGGGTGCTGTCGCAGATGGACATCGCCGGCGGCGTCACCGCGGCGCGGCGCGCCAGGGGCCGGGTCGTCACCGTCGCCGTGCAGGCGATGACCTTCCACCAGCCGATCCGGGTCGGCGACATCGTCTCGATATACGGCAACGTCACGAAGGTCGGCCGGACCTCGATCCATGTCGAGCTTGTCACCCTGGTCCAGCGCCAGCTCGCCGAGGAGCCGATCACCGTCACCGAGGGCACCTACATCTTCGTCGCCGTCGACGAGAACGGCCGGCCGCGCCCGGTGCCGCCCGCCTGAGCGCGACGGTCCGGGACAAGAAAAAACCCCCGCCGGCGGACCGGCGGGGGTTTCCTGTTCGATCGGCCCTGGAGGCCGGTCAGACCGAGTAGTACATCGCGAATTCGACCGGATGCGGGGCGGTCTCGAAGCGCATGACTTCCTGCCAGCGCAGCTTGAGATAGCCGTCGATCAGGTCGTCGGAGAAGACGTCGCCCTTCTTGAGGAAGTCCCGGTCGGCGTCGAGCGCGTCGAGCGCCTCGCGCAGGCTGGCGGCAACGGTCGGGATCTCCTTCAGCTCCTCCGGCGGCAGGTCGTAGAGATCCTTGTCCATCGGGTCGCCCGGATGGATCTTGTTCTCGATGCCGTCGAGGCCGGCCATCAGCATCGCCGCGAAGGCGAGATACGGATTGGCCGCCGGATCGGGGAAGCGGATCTCGACCCGCTTTCCCTTCGGGCTGGTCGCGTAGGGAATGCGGCAGGAGGCCGAGCGGTTGCGCGCCGAGTAGGCGAGCAGGACCGGCGCCTCGAAGCCCGGCACCAGGCGCTTGTAGGAGTTGGTGGTCGGGTTGGTGAAGGCGTTCAGCGCCTTCGCATGCTTGATGATGCCGCCGATGTAGTAGAGGCAGGTATCGGACAGGTCGGCATAGCCGTTGCCGCCGAACAGCGGCTTGCCTTCCTTCCAGATCGACTGGTGGCAATGCATGCCCGAGCCGTTGTCCTCGAACACCGGCTTCGGCATGAAGGTCGCCGTCTTGCCGTAGGTATGCGCGACGTTGTGCACGACATACTTGTAGGCTTGGATCCAGTCGGCGGACTGCACGAGGGTGCCGAACTTGTGGCCGAGTTCGTGCTGCGACGGGGCGACCTCGTGATGCTGCTTCTCGACCGGCAGGCCCATCTCGGCCATCACGGTCAGCATCTCGGAACGGATGTCCTGGGCGCTGTCGACCGGCGGAACCGGGAAATAGCCGCCCTTGACGCCCGGACGGTGACCGATGTTGCCGCCCTCGATCGCCTCGCCCGACTTGTGCGGGGATTCGCTCTCGTCGATCTTGTAGGACATCTCATGCATCGAGGTGCGGAAACGCACGTCGTCGAACATGAAGAATTCCGCCTCGGGACCGAAATAGGCGGTGTCGCCGATGCCGGTATAGGCGAGATAGGCCTCGGCCCGCTTGGCCACCGAGCGCGGGTCGCGATTGTAGCCTTCGCCGGTCGACGGCTCGACGATGTCGCAGGTCACGATCAGCGTCGGCTGGGCGAAGAACGGGTCCATCACGACCGAGGAGAGGTCGGGCAGCAGGCTCATGTCGGATTCGTGGATCGCCTTCCAGCCCGCGATCGACGAGCCGTCGAACATCACGCCCTCGGTGAAGAAGGCTTCGTCGACCGCCTCGATCGCATAGGTCATGTGCTGCCACTTGCCGCGCGGGTCGGTGAAGCGAAGATCGACGAACTTGACGTCGTTCTCGCTGATCAGGTCCATGACCTTTTTGACATCGTCGGACATCGGGGAATTCTCTCTTTCTCGTTCTCGCTGGATTTACCCGGGCGACCGGCCGGTTCGGGGCCGGCAACCCGACATTCGTTGCTTCAGACGGCGTCGGGGCCGCGCTCGCCGGTGCGGATGCGGATCACTTCCTCGACCGGGGTGACGAAGATCTTGCCGTCGCCGATGCGCCCGGTGCGCGCGGCCTGCTGGATCGCCTCCAGCGCCCGCTCGACGAGACCGTCGTCGAGGACGATCTCGATCTTCACCTTGGGCAGGAAATCGACCACATACTCGGCCCCGCGATAGAGCTCCGTATGGCCTTTCTGGCGACCGAAACCCTTGGCCTCGATCACCGTGATTCCCTGCAGGCCGATTTCATGAAGGGCTTCCTTCACTTCATCGAGTTTGAACGGCTTGATGATCGCCTCGATCTTCTTCATGGGTACTCCGACATCCTTGCGGCCAGGTCTGGCGTGCAGTCGGCCAGGGCCGACGCACAACGATTAAGCATGGCGCGTGCCAAACGGGCGAAAAGGCACGAGGCCGCGGAAAAATTCATGGCGTGCCGGGCGCAAGGCGCCCGAACCGGCCAACGGCTGCACAATAATCGCCCATTATGCACATTTTTCAGGCAAACGATGCCTCAAAGCGAGCCCAGGAAGTCGCCGACCCGGCCAAGCGCCGCCTCGATGTTGGCGATCGAGTTGGCGTAGGAGAAGCGCACGAAGCCCTCGCCATGGGCGCCGAAGCTGGTGCCGGCGATCACCGCGACGCCGGCCTCGGCGAGCAGCCGGTCCTGCATCGTCCGGGCATCGAGACCGGTGCCCGCGATATTCGGGAAGGCGTAGAAGGCGCCCTTCGGCCGGGCGCAGCGGACGCCGGGCAGGCGGTTCAGCCCGTCGACGATGACCGCGCGGCGCTCGTCGAAGGCCGCGACCATCGCCTCGGCCGCATCCTGCGGCCCTTTCAGCGCGGCGATGCCGGCGAACTGGGTCGGCGCGTTGACGCAGGAATGGACGTTGATGCAGAGCCGGGTCACCGGCTCGACCAGAGCCGCCGGCCAGTAGCCCCAGCCGAGCCGCCAGCCGGTCATCGCGTAGGTCTTCGACCAGCCGTCGAGCACGATCAGCCGCTCGCGCAGGCTCTCGTAGTCCAGCAGGCTGACATGACGCTCGCCGTCATAGGTCATGCGGCTGTAGATCTCGTCCGACATGACATGGACATGCGGAAAGCGTTCGAGGCCCGCGACCAGATTGTCGAACTCGGCCCGGGGGACGACGCCGCCGGTCGGGTTGGCCGGGCTGTTCAGGATGATCAGTCGCGTCCGGTCGGTGATCTTGGACAGCACCTCGTCGGCATCGAACGAGAAGCCCGAGGCCTCGTAGAGCGGGATCGGCACCGGCGTCGCGCCGGAGAAGCGGATCATGCTCTCGTAGATCGGGAAGCCCGGGTTGGGGTAGAGGATTTCGGCCCCGGCCTCGCCGAACAGCAGCATGGCGAAGGCCATCGTCACCTTGCCGCCCGGCACGATCACGACCCGGCCCGGATCGATCTCGACGCCGCGATAGGTCCGAACGTCGGCGGCGACCGCCTCGCGCAGCGCCGGCAGGCCGTTCGCCGGGCTGTAGCCGTGCTGGCCGTCGCGCAGCGCCCTGACCGCCGCCTCGACGATATGCGGCGGGGTCGGGAAGTCGGGCTGGCCGATGCCGAGATTGATGATGTCGCGGCCCTGGGCGGCCAGCGCATTGGCGCGCGCCAGCACCTCGAAGGCGCTTTCCGTGCCGAGGCGACCCATCCGGGCCGCGAGCGCGCCTTCCGCCATCGTCATCCTCTCGTTCATTTCCGCCTCCCGCGCTGCCATCGACCCTGCTTGCAAGGCCCCCCGGCTTTTGACATTGTTCGACGCCTCTAGGCAAGGAGGAGGCGAGGGTGAAGCCGGCCAACAGCGTACTCGGCGGCTATGGCACCACGATTTTCGAGGTGATGTCGAAGCTTGCGATCGACCACGGGGCGATCAATCTCGGCCAGGGCTTTCCCGACGTGGACGGGCCGGAGGACGTGCGCCGCACGGCCGCTGAGGCCCTGCTCGGCGGTCTCAACCAGTATCCGCCGATGATGGGCCTGCCGGCGCTCCGCCAGGCGGTGGCGGACGCCAACCGCCGCTTCTACGGCCTCGACATCGACTGGACGCGCGAGGTGATGGTGACCTCGGGCGCGACCGAGGCGCTGACCGACTGCCTGATGGCGCTGATCGAGCCGGGCGACGAGGTCGTCCTGTTCGAGCCGCTCTACGACTGCTACCTGCCGATGGTGCGCCGGGCCGGCGGCGTGCCGAAGCTGGTCCGCCTCGATCCGCCGCACTGGGAATTGCCGGTCGAGGCGCTGAAGGCGGCCTTCTCGGCGAAGACCAAGCTGATCCTCCTCAACAACCCGATGAACCCGACCGGCAAGGTCTTCGACCGGGCCGAGCTCGAGATCATCGCCGGGCTGGTCGAGGCGCACGACGCCTACGCGCTCTGCGACGAGGTTTACGAGCACATCGTCTTCGACGGCCTCGCCCATATCCCGCTGATGACCCTGCCCGGCATGCGCAAGCGCTGCATCCGCCTCGGCAGCGCCGGCAAGACCTTCTCGCTGACCGGCTGGAAGGTCGGTTACGTGACCGCCGACGCCGAACTGATGAGCGTGCTCGCCAAGGCGCACCAGTTCATCACTTTCACGACCGCGCCGAACCTGCAGAACGCGGTCGCCTACGGGCTCGCCAAGGGCGACGACTATTTCACCGGGCTCGCGGCCGGGATGCAGGGCAAGCGCGACCGCTTCCGCGACCGCCTGGGCAAGGCCGGCTTCGCCGCCGCGACCTGCGCCGGGACCTATTTCCTGAACGTCGATTTCCGCCCGACCGGCTTCGACGGCACGGACGAGGAATTCTGCCGCCGCATCACCACCGAGGCCGGCGTCGCCGCGGTGCCGGTCAGCGCCTTCTACCAGTCCGACGGCGCGGTCCGCCATTTCGCCCGGCTGTGCTTCGCCAAGCGCGACGAGGTGCTGGACGAGGCGGCGGAGCGGCTGGCGAATTTCTTCGCCTGACACGGCTCGGAGGCCGGCGCCCGGAGCGGGCGGGGAGGGCGCCTGAAGATTCCCGCCGGCGGGCTGCCTCGTCGCTTGACCCGCATCGCGCCCGGCATTAAATAGGGCGCCTCTGTGGCGGGAGTAGCTCAATTGGTTAGAGCGCCAGATTGTGGATCTGGAGGTCGCGGGTTCGATTCCCGTCTCTCGCCCCACTTTTTCCCCTGAGAATTCAACAGGTTACGGTCGCGACCGGTGAATGGGCCGCCCTCACGGGCGAATTGCGCCCCGTTTTTAACCCGTTGATTCCCTTACATTTCATCAATCCTCCTCGCTAAGCCTCTAACAAGGTGAAATGGAAGGCACGAAACCGCCGCCCGGGGCGGCTTCGGCCTGCAGGGCGTTGAGGCGCGCGCGGAGTGTGCCCCGCGGAATCTAGCGGTGTCCTTGCTAGCGCCGGTCGCCTGTGAACGATCCCGGTGAGGGGCGGCCGCTTCTGCCGCGCACTAGTCGTCCCAGGGTCGTCCTGGTGCCCGGCGCACCGTGCGCGGGTCTTCCTGCCGGCCGACCAGCAGCCGGCGCCGCTCCGGAGCGTGCCGGCATGAACGGTCCCGTTGCTGGCCTTCAATTTTCGAGCTGTTCCCTTTTCCAATCGGCCGGGTTGAGTCTGCCGCCGCCGCGAGACAGGCGAACACTACCCCGAAACGGAGGATGTCGCGTGAGTGCCCCCTGTCGCGCCTGCGCCGCGTTATTTGCCCTTTTGGCCCGATGCGGAGATGGTGCCGCCGCCGTTCATTTCGGCCGTCCCTTGCCGGTGCTGCCGGTGCGCGCGAATGACAAGTCGTTCGGCTTCGAGCTTCTCACACAGTTCGTCATAGGTCGTCTCGCCGTTCTCGTTTTGGCGCCTCACCACCTCTACGAAGTTGGCCGAGTTGCCCCCGCACAAGAACAAGGCGTCGGACAAAGCTTCATTCGCGCGCTCGACAGCTAGCGCCTCTTCGCGGCTGATCAGCCCCAGCGCCTCCCAGTCAAAGAATATCGGACCCAGATCGATCGCCGCCGGCGCATAGCCACGAGCGACAATCGCCCGCATGGCTGTCTCAAGTTGGTCGAGGCGCATTTTGAATAGCGTGTCGAGGTAATATCGCAGGTTCTCGGCGCGCGCTTCTCGGTTCTCCCGGTCGCGTCGCGCAACAAGTCTGTGATCCTCGGCGACGGACGCCATCATCATTTTACCCGTGATCAAGGCTCCGAACGTGCTTCCAGCCAACACAGCAACGGCCGTGATACCGATACCCCACCGGTCCAGCCAGTCACTGATCGTCCTGGCCCCGAAGAACACGTCGTAGGCGAGCGTCATCAATGCCATTCCGACCATGGCGCCGACGATCAGCCAGGCAATGTCATCCTTTCGCATCGCGCGATAATGGCGCGACCCATGCGACCGGAGCAAGAGGCGGGCAGGGCCTGCGCTGGCCGATATTCAGCCGTATTCGTCGTCGTCGTCGTAATCGTACCTCTTCGAGGCGTCGCCGATACTCTGCCACGCGGTATCGGTAGCCCGCCGCGCGGCCTCGACCTTCTTCGCGCGCAATGCTTCCGCCTCGGGGTCGGTCGCGCTCAGAAGCACGCGAACCTCTTCCCATTTCTCCCGCGCCGCTTCGAGATTGCGCACGATTTCCCAGTTGTCCCGTTTCGCGTTGCGATCGACCCAACCGTAGAGCGGGTGTCGGTCCGTCAGCGGCAGGCCGGGGGTGACGGCGAAGGGAAGCGTGTCCGTCAGATCGCCCCGTTTGAACTTGTCAGCGAATGCCCGCATCTCGCCGTCGAGGCGTTGGTATTCCGCCTCCATCTCGAGGGTGAGGGAACGCGCCCGCGCGCGCCGGTACGTGTTCTCGGAGATGGTGATCTGCGACCGGATCTCCTTCAGGAAGCGGTCGCCGAGCCGGCGCATGCCGTAGAGCGTCACGGCGACGGCGCAGGCGAGCAGGACCGCGATGCCGAGCAGCAGGAGCCAGATCGACATCGGCTCCGCCGACCCGTCACTGGCCCGGGCCGTCCCGGCAAGCATGACGAACGCCGCAGTGGCGGCGGTTGCAATATTGCAATCCTTTCGCATCGCAACAGTCCTCCAAGCGCGCGAAGGGCGAAAAATGCCAGTCTTGTGCGACCACGGCAAGAAGCGGTTGAGGGTAGAGCGTGAACAGCGAGAGTTTCGTTCCGCTCGGCGAGGCGGTACGTCATGGTCCGTCGACTGGTGCGGCGGGGCGGCCGGGCCGGCCTCGTGACGGTCGCCACAATCCGGCGATTTGCGACTCGATTTCTTAATATCTGTTCTGGCAATAGATACATTCGGGCAAGGTGATACGACGCCCGCTGTCGGGGCCAGTCAGGGAGTTGCGTAGCGTGAGTCAGATTGAATCGGCAGCCGTCGCCGGGCATCGCGACGGAGCCGGCGCGGCGCGTCCAGCAGTCAATTACATGCCGCAGCTCGACAGCCTGAGGGCGCTCGCCGCGCTCGGCGTCTTCATGCAGCATTTCCTCGCCGAGGATAACCTTTTCCGCTCGACCCTGCCGATGGGCGATCTCGGGGTGCGACTGTTCTTCGTGCTGTCCGGTTTCCTGATCACCGGCCTGCTGCTGCAGGGGCGCGACCAGATCGAGCGCGGCGTGGCAAGCGGCACCACGGTCGCGCGGAATTTCTTCGCCCGCCGGGCGCTCCGGCTGTTCCCGATCTATTTCC
>NZ_FWFR01000010.1 GCF_900172325.1 Oceanibacterium hippocampi
GCGCCCGACTCGCGCCAGGGCAACAAGCTGTTCCCTGAACTCAGGCGGGTAAGGGTTCCTCGTTCTCGGCATGATGACACTCTCCTCTCACAACTCGGATTGTGTCCACGAAACCGGGGGAACTCCAAACAACCGCTTTGATCGATGATTTCTGTGTTGCTGCGAAAGATCGATGGCAGGATATTGGAGTGGCATTGTTGCAGCATGCAAAAGCAGAGCTGAACCGGCGGGGATTTGCCCAAGTTGTTGTGGTTTGTGCTAAGCAGGACTCGGCAAAATCTGCTTTCTTAAGCCAGGCAAACCTTTCTCTGGCTTCCACATGGTGGACGGCCGCAGTGTAGCGGTATCGTTGGAAATGTGGCCTTGGGACGTGCCCTCCCTTTTATGTTAAGCCAAACGTGCGGCGTCAGCTTTGTCGCGCGGGTTGAAGCTGTTCATGAGGGTGATGCGGATGAGGATCTCAGGGGTCTGGCAGTCTTGAGGCGTGGTGAAGACCACATTCTCCTCGATGCCCGGCTAGTCGATGGAGAACATCCTCGTCCGCGAGCACATCAACGTCACCTTCGCAGCCAGGGAGGAACGTCGCCCGGGCTGGCGAACGCTGGACGGCGCAGTGGTCGAGTGCGGCAGCTCCGATACGTCTACCTCGTCATCCCGCCGGACAAGATCGGGGCCTATGGTTCGGTTCTGCGCGTCATCCTTGGCCAGCATCTCGCCGAGGCGCTGCGCGTAGGGGCGGAGATCGAGACGGCGCTACCGGGTGCGGTCGTGGCTATTCACGCAGGACTTGGCGCAGTTGCGCGAGGTCTACCCCAGATGGGAGAGCCTGATCGCCAACTGGCGGTGCCAGATATATTTCCGGCCCAATAACCTTGGGACGGCGGACCACTTCGCCAGTCGCCTCGGCCGCCGCAAGCACACCTGGGGCGGCGAGGACTGGGCCGCCGCGCTCCGGCAGCCTATGGGCGGCAATTTCCGCAAGGACTGCATCACATTTGGCGATCCAGGCGAGGATGTACGAGCCGGTGTACGCCAATACGCCGCTCTTGGAGCGGCTCGGGGTGTCGATACCGGGCCAAAACTCCTGACCTGCTCCCCTGAGATGTTCCCGATTCTGGGTTAGCCTGTTCTCCGAAAAAGGAGACAGACGATGAAGAGAATCCGTTTCAGCGAAGCGCAGATCATTGGCATCCTGAAGGAACATCAGGCGGGCATGACGCCAGCTGAACTGTGCCGCAAGCACGGCATCTCTGATGCGACGTTCTACACCTGGCGCAAGAAGTACGGTGGCATGGAAGTCGCTGACGCCAAGCGGTTGAAGGCGCTCGAGGAAGAGAATGCGAAGCTGAAGAAGCTTCTGGCGGAGCAGATGATGGATGTATCGACGCTCCGCGAGATGCTGACAAAAAACTTCTGACGCCCGACTCCAGGAGGAAAGCCGTGAGTTGGGCAATCGAGATGAAGGACTATTCTCAGCGGCGGGCCTGTGCCCTGGTTGGCATTGCGCCGCGCGTCTTCCGTTACCAGTCGAGCCGGCTGGACGATGCCGGCCTTCGAGAGCGATTGCGTGAGCTGTCGTCGGAACGGCGGCGGCTCGGCTATCGGCGTCTGCACATCCTGCTGAAGCGGGAAGGCATCGCGGTGAACTGGAAGAAGCTCTAACGAATCTACAAGGAAGAGCGGCTGACAGTGCGCAAACGCGGCGGCCGCAAGCGAGCTTTGGGCACGCGAGCGCCGATGGCGGTCCCGCAGGATCCGAACCAGAGATGCAGCCTCAGCTTCGTGTCGGACACGCTGGTCGACGGCCGTCGGTTCTGCATCCTCTGCGTGATCGACGACTTCAGCCGGGAATGCCCGGCGACCGTGGTCGACACTTCGCTGTCGGGACACCGCGTCGCCCGCGAACTGGACCGGATCGCCGATATGCGGGGCTTCCCATGCATGGTGGTCAGCGACAACGGCACCGAGCTGACATCGAACGCCATGCTCACATGGCAGGAGGACCGTCAGGTCGAGTGGCACTACATCGCGCCAGGCAAACCGATGCAGAACGGCCTGGTGGAAAGCTTCAATGGCCGCCTGCGGGACGAATGCCTCAACGAGCACCTCTTCCCGAACCTGCGCCATGCCCGCCATTTGATTGCGGCATGGCGCGACGACTACAACAATCATCGCCCCCACACGAGCCTCGACGGGCTCACCCCGCGGGAGTATCACCAAAGGTCAAGAGAGGACCAAAACCTGAACAGCGCTAACCTATAAACGCGGACTCTCTGGGGAGCAGGTCAAAGCGAGGATCTATTGACATCTCGGTGAGCGAGGATCTTCGGTATCCAATCGCTAATTAGTCCGATTAAATACCACTCTACGGCGCAATGGCGTATACATCATCAAGGGTTCGTTCGGGGCAAGCCAAATACCAGGGAAACGTTCACGACAAGCCTTCTCAACAACTATTTGCATAACATTCAAAATAAATTACGCATCAGCCAATATTTAATTTCGCCACCTCTTACAGATAAATCTCTTCATAATACTTAGTTTTGAGTATTATTTGCAATATTACATTATTTTTATACAACACATTCTGCCCAATAAGAACAGTTAGGAATTCCTCCTTAATTTCGATATTTTTTTACCGTTTGCAGACCAACCAAGATGGCCTGAGGATCATGCCAGAAGCACTGACACATGCTGACCTGAAGGCCAAACAGCGTGCCCTTCGTAGCGGATTTCCCGAAAGCATGGGGCTGAGAGTACACCGGTCGATCAGCTGGATCGGGAGGGCCGAGGCGGCCCTGGACGACCATGACGCGCGATTTCTGTATCTCTGGATCGCCTTCAATGCGGCCTACGCGGACGAACGGGAACTCCAAGGCATCGCGGCCGGCGAGCGAGCGAGCTTCACTGGATACTTTTCGAGACTGGTCGGCCTCGATACCGATCACCGGATCTATCACGCCGTGTGGGAAAGCTTTTCCGGCCCGATCCGGATGCTGATGAAGAACCGGTATATTTTCAATCCGTTCTGGCAGCACCATAACGGGATCGACGGGTTCGAGGACTGGGAGGAACGGTTCCGGTCTTCCGCACGAAGCTTCAGGC
The DNA here is from genome assembly GCF_900172325.1 of Oceanibacterium hippocampi. Taxonomy (GTDB): domain Bacteria; phylum Pseudomonadota; class Alphaproteobacteria; order Sneathiellales; family Sneathiellaceae; genus Oceanibacterium; species Oceanibacterium hippocampi. Next base: position 3,106 of record NZ_FWFR01000010.1, read on the forward strand.
ATTGCCTGCAGCGAAGAGACAGCGCGCGGATCCTGAGCTTTGTCTTCGACAGGCTATACGTGCTCCGCAATCAGCTCGTTCATGGCGGCTCGACCTGGAACAGCTCGGTAAATCGCGACCAGGTCCGCGACGGCGCGGCGATCCTCGGCTTTCTCATGCCCGTTTTCGTGGATGTCATGATGGACAATCCGCACGAGGACTGGGGACGCCCCTTCTATCCAGTCGTGGAATAGGCAGAACGGGCTCCGCAACGGCGCCAACCTGCCCTGGAGACCAAGATCTCGGCCGGCCAGCTTCGACCGCCGAAGCCAATATGGCGCTTATTTCCGCCCGATCGCTTCGACCACCGACATCTCCGCGAGCGCGCAGAGCGCGTTGACCAGCGCCATGTCCTCGACTTTCGCGCAGCTCGCCTCGAGCAGGCGCGGCGATGCGAACACCAGCGCCAGCCCCTTGGCACGCGATATGGCGACGTTGATCCGGTTGAGCGAGAGCAGGAAGTCGAGCCCGCGAGGCATGTCGTCTGCCGAGGAGGACGTCATCGAGACCAGGCAGACCGGCGCCTCCTGCCCCTGGAACTTGTCTACCGTCCCGACCCTGACGGCTTCGGGCAACGCCGCGCGCAGCGCATTGACCTGCACATTGTAGGGGGCGACGACGATGATGTCGGTCGCGTCCAGGTCCCGGCTCGCGCCGTCGCGGTCGGTCCAGCGCCCGGCGAGCAGTTTCTCGATCGTGGCATGGATCGCCCCGATCTCTTCCGGCGCCATCTGGGCGTTCCCCTGATGCTCGACCGGAACGAAGTGCGCGCCCGCCGCAGGCAGGCCGGCAATGCCTGCCACACCCTGCCTTGCCGTATCCAGGTGGTTCTCCAAGCGACCTTCGTAGACCTGTCTCGAGATGAACCGGCAGACGTCCGGATGCATCCGGCGCGTGATCGGCAGGAAGATGCCGCGGTCCCGGGGAAAGGTCCGGTCCTCGCCCAGCATCCATTCGTGGCAGGACAGGTTCGCCGGATGGGGGTGCGCGCCCTGCACCACCTGCGGCAGTTGGCGCGGATCGCCGACCAGTACCAGGTTCCTGGCTGCCGTGGCGAGTGCCAGCGTGCTGGCCAGGCCGACCTGGCCCGCCTCATCGACGAACAGATAGTCGAAGGCCTGCTGATTCTCCGCTCGCGAGAAAAAGAAGACAGTGCCGCCGACGATACGGGCTTCGGCCAGCGCGTCGTCGTCATTCCGTGTCGCCCGTTCGACACGGCAGTTCTCCGGATAAGTATCCTCACTCAGCCTGTGGGCGATTCCGAAAGCGGGGTCATTCTCCCCGCACGCCTCGAGCACGCCCATGAGGACGTTCCGGATCGCCTCGTGACTGGTCGAGGAGACGCCGACGCGTTTGCCGTCGCGTACAAGCGCGAGGATCGCCCGCGCGCTGACATAGGTCTTGCCGGATCCGGGCGGTCCCTGGATCGGCAGGACCGTCTCGTCCATGTCGAACACGGCCTCGATCGTGCCTTCGACCGGTTCGCGGCCCTCTAGGATGTCGGCTCGATGGCCGGACCGGAAGCGTGGCGCCCGCCTGGACAGCAGATCGTCCAGGGCCCTGTAATGCTGTGCCTCGCACTGATCGGCGATGGCGTGACCGATCGCTGCGCGGATGCCATCCGTGTTGAGCGGCGGGCCGGGATGCAATGACGTCAGGTTCTCCAGGACCGTGGATTTTCCGCGGCCGACCTTCACGGTGACAAGGCGATCTTTCGGATCAAGAGCCGTGATGGTGGCCCCGACGATCCCATCCGCGACAGGAACCGTGGCGTTCTGGTTCCCGCCGGCGCGCAGCTTCGTCTCCTGCTCGGGGAAACGGAAGGTTCTCTCGAACGATCTGAGCACGGGTCGGATATCATCCACCGGTTCCAGGCCGCCCAGGCATTCCGTGTTGTCGATCAGCTCGTCGGTGTCCTGGGCCAGGCTGTCGAAGATCGACCACCAGACCGGCTTGTCCTCCCGCCGGTGGTACTGTGCCAGATCGAACAGCAGGGCCTGGCGATCCGGGGTCAGGCCGGCCTTGCGCAGCCTGCCGCGCAGCGCCTCCGCCTCGGCATCCTCCACCGCCTCCTGGTCGCCCCTCGATGCAGCGGGTTCGGGCCAGGGGCCCGGAAGCCGAACGCCGACCAGCCAGTCCCGCAGCTTCTCCGTCGAGATACAATCGATCCGGTTGTAGTCGAGGATCTCCTGCAATATTCCCTCGTCACCGGTTTCGCGCCAGGCCTCATAGGCGACGACCGAGCCACCCGCCGTCTTCACTTCACCGGCCCGCTCGATGCCGTAGAAGACCTCCATCGACTTGATCGAGTAGTTCCGCTCCGACGCGAGGATCCCGCCGCGTACGACCGCGAAAAGGTCCACGAACCGTCGTTCCCGCAACAGCCGGTCGAGAAACGCCTCGCCGATCCCGTATTTTGCCGTGAGACGCTTCAGCGCCGTGACCTCGTAAGGGGCGTAATGATAGATGCGGGCGCCCGGGGATTCCTCGATCCGCCGCCGGAACCAGGCGAGCAGGTCGCGAAGCGCGGCCGCTTCCGCCTCGTGATCATGCGCCCAGAACGGCGTGAAGGCGCCGTCCGCCCACAGGCCGTGCAGGTATTCGAGGCCGCCCTCGACATGCGGGTCCCCCTCGATATCGTAGAAGACGTCGCCGGGTTGCGGCTCGGGCAACAGGTCGAAGCCCTTGCCGGGCTGGCGGGGGCGCAACGCATGGGCCGGCTCGCCGGTCTTTCGGGCCTCCTGAAGCCGGGCTTGCGAGACGAGCCGCCCGAACGTCTCCTGGGCCATTCCCGGCACGCGGCCTTCCACCCGGGATAACGCGGCAAGTGTCGTGATGCCCGCCGCTTCCAGTCTGGCGATCTGCCGCCGCGTGATGTTGGCGACGTTCAGCAGGCTGTCCTCCACCTCCCACACGCTCTCGCAATGATGCGCCCAGCGGCAGAGGGCGCAGTCGGCGCATCGCATGGGTCGGGTTGCCGGGCGCTCGGCGGCGAAGCTCTCCAGCCGCTGTCGCGCCCGACGGGCATAGGCCGCGTAGTCCGCGAGGCGGAACGACGCCCTGCTCCCGTCACCGAGCTCGACATGCGCCTTCTCGGGCATCAGGCCCTGCATCTCGGCCAGGAGATCGGAATAGAGGACCAGTTGCAGCAGATGCTTCGGATGCGGCTTGCGCTTCAGCTTGGTGTCGGCCACTTCATAGCTGTAATCGCCGAGCGCGGACGGCCGATCCACCTTCTCGAGAAAGTCCGACCAGCCACCCCAGGCGCCGCCGGCAAGAGCACCCTGGAAGACGATGTCGGGGCCCGCGGTGAGCGCCTGCCGCGTTCGCTCAACCCCTTCGACGAGGGACAGGCCATCCCGGTCGACCTCCACGACACCCAGCCCCGCTGCCTTCAACGAGGCCAGGTGAGCCGCCTCATGCGCGTCACCGCGGGCCTGCAGAAGCCTCGCATCGTCGCTGACCTCGCCCGGCACCGGCCCGACGCCGTCCAGATGGTCCAGGTCGAGCGACGTCGCGTGCAGGCAGCCGGTGAAACGCATCAGGTCTGTCGCGGAAAACAAGAGCCTGCCGTCAATACGCTGCATCGTTGATACGTCCTGCTTGTTCTTTTTCAGGTGCCGGAACACATTCCATCGAGAATCCGACGCCGACCCCGACAGTTCCGCAGGTGCCATGAGTGCATCAGAGCATGTCGACGATACGCATTGCCGAGTCCACATCTTCGGGATAAGCACGGATGAGCGCGCCATGCTTGAAGCCGGGGATCTTGTGAAGGTTGCTGTTTCGGCCCCGCTTCGGCGGATACAATTCGTAATCGACTCCTGCGGCCTCAAGCTTTGACCGAAGCTCCGGCCTGTCAAGAAACCAGATCGGCTGTTTCGACGCACTCATCAAGTCGACAGCGAAGGCCGTCCCGCGCTTGTTGACAAAGGCGGCGATGTACTTCGTGGGGCCAGCGCGGCGCTCACACGGATGGGCGTCGACATCCGCCCGAGCAGATAATCGATCGATGATCGCATCGCGGATTAAGTTCCGCGGTTGAGAGCGAGACATAGCGGGGTTCTCCTTTCCTTATTGTCGGGGATCAGCGATCGCGCCGGAGGCTGAGCTCAAGGGCTTTCCCGACGAAAAGCGGGATGTCGAGATCCAGCGCTTTCGCGAGTTCGGCGGCTTTCTGCTGATCGAAAACATACTGCCCCGTGAACCACGCCTCGACATCCGCCGCCGGCCAATCGGATAGCGTTCCTGGTTCATCACTCTGCGTTTCCGACCGTAGCGCGCGGACGATGCGCCCAAGCTCGACCGCATCCGTCAGTCCGCTCAATCGCTCCCTGAGGACCGGGTCCTGCCCGGGTCGGTGCGGCGTTGCTCGAAAGCCGCGACGTCCCGAGAGCCACCGGCGCGCTTCGTCGAACGCGACGGCGACCGGCTTGGAGCCCGGAATCGCCGTAAGCGAGGCCGCGCCCTTTCCGGCGAGGGCGTTGCGCACCGCGCCCTCCGTCATGTTCGCCAGCAAGGCGAGCTCGCGCGTCGTGAAGTCGCTTCCACCCTCCTCCCATTCCAGCTTCCACCGCGCCATCACGGCATCCGCCACAGTCTGACAATAGCCGCCCGGGGTCATGAACCGATGCAACTCGGCACCGGAAGAGACCCCTCCGGCGCGGGGCGTGCCCAGCATGAAGACAATCAGGTCCTGAACCTCATGCTCACCCAATCCGCAAAGAACACTCGGTGTGAAGGCGAAGTCATAGCCACGCTCGAACGATCCCGCGATCGGGAAGCACGCCAGGTCGACACGCTCCGGGTCCATGTGGAGGTATTCGCCGTCTGCACCGCATGAGAAGCCGATGAATTTCTCGGCCGCTTCCTCGCCGCGGCCGAGCAGAATGTGGTCAGCCTCAAAAAGCAGGATGGTCTGAAGTTCCTGCTGCATCTCGATCTTTGTGAATTCCGGCATCTCTAGCTCCTAACGATACATTATATATACGCTTCATGTTTGCGTGAATTGATTTATAGACCCGCCAAGCGGTCGAGGCAACAAGAAAATTATATTTGCGCATAATTTTTGCGTCTTTCCTGACCTGGGACTCGCTAAACGCGTATCCGGCGGGGAATATCGATGACGACTCTCAGTGTTTCGCGAGTGAAACCCGCGGCGCTCGGAGCGAGCCAGGCGGCTCTTATGAATGACCGACGAACGCCCGGGGAAACGCCAGCGGATTGGGATGACTCTATCGTCGGCCATCCTCGAGAAGGTGGCCCTCAATGGGCACACATCTGTCACACCAATGCTGAAAAAGAGTGAGGCGGGCAAATCTATTTGCCGCCCAGGAATTACAGGGCGATATTTTGAAAAGAATCGCAACCATGAATCGTCTCCACCAAAATCTCGCTATATAGTGGAAAAAACAGTCCTCTGTTTACCTATTCGAGCGGGGAGGAGAACGATGCCGGACATGTACATGCGGCTGGACCCGATCTGCCGACGATGTGGCTGTCAAAGAGGTATCGCGGAGGCGTGTCACCGATGAACGCCGCCGGCGAGACAGCGGCGTTCGCCGAAAAGTTCGAGGCCCTTACCAGCTACGCGCCATTCGCCTGGCAGGTGCGGCTCTACCGGGATCATTTTTTGAACGGCGACATTCCTGCTGGTCTCGACATCGCGACCGGCCTCGGAAAGACCAAGGTCATGACGCTCTGGTACCTCGCACTAAAGGCCGGTGCCCAGCTCCCCAGGCGGCTCGTCTATGTCGTCGACAGGCGCGCGGTCGTCGACCAGGCGACAACCGAGGCGCAGCAACTGAAGCGCCATTCGGGCGATGACGGCCTGCGTATCAGCACACTTCGCGGGCAATATGCCGACAACAGGCGATGGCATGAGAGCCCGGCGGAGCCCGCGATCATCATCGGCACCGTAGACATGATCGGCTCACGCCTGCTCTTTTCCGGCTACGGCGTTTCGCGCCGCATGCGCCCCTATCAGGCCGGCCTCCTCGGCGCGGATACCCTCGTCGTTCTCGACGAAGCCCATCTCGTGCCGCCGTTCGAGCGGTTGCTCCGTCAGATCGAGGAGGGCGAGGGCCTGCGGGCGCGTGTGCCCGCCGACCGATCGATTGCGCCGCCATTCCGGTTGCTGCCGCTCTCGGCGACAGGGCGCGAGCAATCGACTTCGATGTTTCGGTTGGCCGACAGTGACCGGACAGATGACGCGGCGGTCGCGCAAAGGCTGAACGCCACGAAAAGGCTGTCATGCAGCCCGCGCGGCGAGCAGAAGCTTGAAGAATGCCTGGCGGAACAGGCGTGGCGGATCTCGACGACCGCCGGCAAGCCCGTCCGCGTTCTCGTCTATTGCAACGGTCGGGACATTGCCGGGAAGGTCCGAACGGCGATCGAGAAGCGAGCGAAATCCGAGAAGTGCAAGGCATCGACAGAATTGTTCGTTGGCGCCCGTCGCGTGCACGAACGTGAAGCGGCTCGAAAGGAGCTCGAAGAACTGGGTTTCTTCTCCGGCGATAATGCGCCGGCAGTGCCAGCGTTCGTGATCGCGACCTCGGCAGGAGAAGTCGGCGTCGATCTCGACGCCGATCACATGGTGATGGACCTCGTTCCCTTCGAACGCGTCGTGCAGCGTCTGGGGCGGGTGAACCGGCTCGGCAGCAAGGACGCACAGGTCATCGTCATCGGCGAAGACGAGCCTAAGCCGAAGAAACCCGAAACGCCGACACCGGACGAGCAGCGTGCCTCGATCGCATGGCGCGCACTCAAACTCCTGGAACAGCTCCCTGAGCGCCCGGACGGTACACGCGACGCAAGTCCTGCCGCTTTGGCTGAAACGAGGGACCGTGCCGGCCCGGCACAGATCGCCGCGGCGAGTACGCCAGCCCCGTTGCATCCGGCCCTCACCAGACCGCTCGTTGATGCCTGGTCGATGACAAGCCTGACCGAGCATACCGGTCAGCCCGAAGTGCAACCATGGCTCCGGGGCTGGATCGAGGAACTGCCGCAGTGCGCGCTCGTCTGGCGGAAGTACCTGCCGGTGCGCCCGACCGGGGACGTTCCGTCAGACAGGGAAGTCGCCGAATTTTTTGCGGCCGCGCCGCCGCATTTGACTGAACGGTTGGAAAACCGCGTGGATGTGGTCCGGGACTGGCTCGTAGATCGCACGAAGATATTCCTCCGGCGCAGTGCGCCCGTACCCGATGCGACCGGGGATAGCCACGTCGACGGTAGCCAGACAGCGCCCGGCGCCGACAGCGTCGTCCTGTTCGTGCTCGGCCATGCCGGCGAGGTCATCGAAACGTACAGCCCCAGACAACTTGCCCGCTTCGGAGCGTCCGCCGGGTCCAAGAAGAAACTCGCGAGGGCGATAACCAACAGCACGCTGGTCCTCGATGCTCAACTCGGCGGACTGGGTGAGGCCGGTCTCTTCGACGCGAACGTGACGGCACCTGCCTCGACGCCGGACACGGACCCTGAATGGGAGAAGACGACCGGCTTCCGGATACGGACCGCGACACCGGACAGCACTTCCGACGACCCGGACTGGCTGGAGGCGCATCGCTTCGATACCCTCCGATCGGCCGAGGATGAGCCGTTGCGTCAATTGCGCGTCGACATTTACCGCGACCGGAAGACCGACGAAGATCAACGATCGCTCACGCCTGGGCGGGCTCAGACACTCGCGGAGCATCAGGACTGGACTGCCAGAAAGGCAGAAGTACTGGCCGCCGGTCTCGGGCTTCCGCCCGAAATTGCCGATGCAATCGTTCTTGCCGCGGTCCTTCACGACGAGGGCAAGCGCGCGGAGATCTGGCAGCGGGCATTCAATGCCAAACGAGACGACATCTACGCCAAGACCAGGGGACCATTGAGGCTGCCGCTGCTCGGCGGCTACCGGCATGAATTCGGCTCGATCGCCCACGTGGAGCGGGACGCGCGCTTCCGCGCCCTCGATCCTGGGCTTCGGGACCTCGTGCTTCACCTGGTTGCTGCCCATCACGGCCGGGCTCGTCCGCTGATCGAAACGGACGGGGCCGATGGCCCGCCATCTGTCCTTGAAGCCCGCGCACGCGACATCGCGCTCCGCTTTGGCCGCCTGCAGGCACGCTTCGGCCCCTGGGGCCTCGCCTGGCTGGAGGCGATCCTGCGCGCCGCGGACCAGCAGGCCTCGCGGGACCTGGATGAGAGGGGGAACTAGATGGCCGAACATTCGATCCCAGTCGACCTCTTCAGTCCCGGCCAGGTCTTCGCCTGCCTCGGATTGATGGAAGCCGCGGACATCCTCCTCGGCGATGCCCGAGGTGCGTTCGACTGGGATAGCGAAGTAGCTGCCGCCTGCCGCTTCCGCCTGAGTGCCGCTGGCGACGATAATCCCGTGTCGGTCGTACTGCAGTTCCTGGCCCACGCCGAGGTGACGTCGATCGCGCCTGCAGGTTCCCGGAACGGGACCGAAAAATGGAAAATCGCGACGCAAGCGCTTGCCGTGGGCGCGCCGTTCCCCTGTCCCGACCCGCAAAGCCCGGCCACCCTGCCGACGCTTCTTCGTGCGGGAGAAAAACGTATCGTCATCGATCATTGGGCCGACACGACACGGCGCGACAACGTGAAATTCTGGGCTGGCGCCGGCGGCTATCCCGGTGCTGCCCTGACAATCGACGCACTGAACCTCGTTCGCGACCGGCTGGCCGACGCGATCTCGGACCCTTTCTCCGTTCCCGCGTCGCAGAGCAGCAGCTTCCGCTTCGACTGGCGTCGCGACTACGTGCCGATGGACGCCGGATTCTCACCGAACGACCACGGCAACATGACGATGGTCGGTTACCCGATCGTGGAATTGCTCGCCGCCATCGGCCTGACGAACGCGCGGCCGAAACGGCTGGCCAAACTCGACTACCGCTACGGCGTCATCGGCGCGGATGGCGCAGATCCGGCATTCGACCCCGTCTTCCTGCGCGCGGCACTCGGTTGCGCACCGCTGCCTTTCGCGCGCCGTACCTTTCGCATGCGGCTCGGCTGGCCGGGCCAGGAAAATCAGGCTCGCTGCATTCTCGACGTCACGGAGGAACCCGAACCATGACCGACACACTTTCAAACGACGACATCAACGTGTGGGCCGACGACCCGAATGGCCCCGTTGCCCTGTGCCTGAAACAGGCACTTGTCCCCGTCGAGGGCGAAGGCGGCGTCATCTTCCCGCCGACCTACGCCGATATCGGCTACAATATCGACACGCTCTCTGACGGCACAAGGGTGGCCACGATTGACAGCGTCGGCGCACAGGCCAACCGGATCGAGCCGATCTTCCGCCAGCCGCCCTATGCTGATCTCGTGCCCCAGATCGATATTGTCTACGGCAACGAGAAGACGCTCAGCATCATGGATGCCGGGCACCGGCTCGGAGATGCCCTGATCCGCTGCGTGGAGGCCGACAAGGCGACCGGCTTCGATCTGAGAAAGGCCGCTCAGGATGCATTCCAGGCCCTCCTGGATCGCAACGACGCGACCGAGATCGCGAAGCTCGCGCCGACGTCACTGGTTTTCGGCGCCTGGGACTCGCGCGACACGCAGGCGAAGTTGCCGCGCATCGTACAATCTGTCATCCGTGCCTGGGATGTCAGCGATCTGCACCGTTCGGCACAGTACAACCCGCCTATCGACTATGCCGCGCTCGATGTCTTCAGCGATGCCGAGAAGGAAAAGCAGGAAGGCAATCCCAAGAGCCCGCTGGCACAACGGGGCTTCGTGCACGTGCCCGCCGGCAAGTCGCACGGCGGCATCGTCGCCCGCGGCCCGATCAACCGCGATGTGACAGTCAACCTGGTCGCATTGAGGCGCCTCGGCGGCGACACGGCCGAGAAGCTGCGCCGCTATGTGCTCGGCCTCTCGCTCGTCGCTGCGGCCGCGCCGCTCGATCCCTTCCTGCGCCAAGGTTGCCTGCTGGTACCCGATACCAGATCGCCTGCCGAGTGGACGCTGGTCGCCCGGACGGGGGAGCGGCGGCCAATCGGCCTGTCGGAAGAGATCGCCTACTCCCATGCAAAGTCGGCCGCGTCGGATTTCGGCGTCGGCGAGTCACGCAGCCTGAGCTTTAGCAAGGCCCGCGCCCGGGAGGATGCCAAGAAGTCGGACAAGAAGGCCAAGACGGCCGCAGCGTGAGCAATCCGATGACCCGTGCTCTCTTGGTTACCGTTCGATTCCACGACGGTCGCTATCACGGTACCGGGCCTTGGCCGCCGGCGCCGGCCCGCCTGTTCCAGGCATTGGTCGCCGGCGCGGCGGAAGGCGGCACGTTTCCGCCAGGTGCGATGGCTGGCCTCGCATGGCTCGAACGGCTATCGCCGCCCGAAATCGTGGCGCCGCCAGCGCGGGAGGGACAGGCTTACAGAAACTATGTCCCCAACAACGATCTCGATGCCAAGGGAGGCGATCCTGGCCGGGTGGCCGAGATTCGCGCGCCGAAGCAGATTCGTCCGCGCCTGTTCGATGCGACATCGCCAATCCTCTATCTCTGGCGCTTCGAGAACCAATCGGAAGAGGCCCGGCATGTCGTCTCGCTTGCCAAACGACTGTCCCAGCTCGGCCGGGGCGTCGACATGGCCTGGGCCTCCGCCGAACTGCTTGACGAGGATGAGGGCCTCCGGCGACTTGCCGATCACGGTGGCGCGATCAGCCGCCCGGCACGTGGGCGTGGCCAACTGCTCGATTGTCCCGCCGCTGGCTCGCTCGAGAGCCTGATCGAGCGACACAAGGCCATGCGCTCCCGCCTTCGCACCGAGAAGTCCGGCAAGGGAACGCAGCAATTATTCGTCCAGCCACCGCGCGCGCGCTTCGCGCGAGTGGCCTATGACAGCCCCATTGAACGGCGACTGTTCGAGCTTCGTGATCTGGCCGCCAACGCGGCCTTCCATCCCTGGCCGCTGACCGGCGCGGCCGGGTTGGTCGAACGGGCCCGTGACGCGGCTGCCACACGCCTGCGCGCCGCCCGCGAACCAACCGCCGGCGGCTCTCAGGCCGACAGTCTCGTTGAGCGTGTCTTCGGCCGTTGCCGTGACTCCGGCAAGGCGGACCTGAGCGCCCGCATCCGCATCGTTCCGATACCGTCCATCGGGCATCCGCATGCGGAATCGTCGATCCGGCGTCTGCTTCTGGAGATACCGCCCGACTGCCCGCTGCCGCACGGGGATATCGTCTGGGCCTTCTCCAGCCTTCGACTGGTTGAAGAGCATGATGCGGGAACCGGGGAGATCCTGAAGGATGTCTGCATGGTCGAGGCGGTAGAAACCGGGATGCTCCGACATTACGGCATCGCCCAAGCAGAGACCGGCGCCCGGAGGTCGCGGCTCTGGCGAACGGTCACGCCGGCCGCCCTGCCCGATCGCGCCGCAAGGCGGCGGATCGATCCCGCACGAACGCGCGAAACGGTAAAGGACGCCGGCGTACGGAACCGCGAGGAGACAATAGCCAGGGCTGCGGTCGCAGAAGCGCTTCGCCACGCCGGTGTGAATGCGGCGCCTGTATCGATCCGGGTGCAACGCGAACCGTTCCATGACCGGGGCGCCCGAGCCGAAAGCTTTGCGCCCGAAACCCGCTTCCGCAAGGAGCGGCTCTGGCATGTGGAACTCGAGTTCACCCGACCGGTCGCCGGCCCCCTCGTCATCGGTGACGGCCGCTTTCTCGGCCTAGGCCTGATGTCCCGCCACGAGAAGGCGAGCCGCCCCGCCGCCGCTTTCGCGATCGGAAGCACCGATCCCGTGCCCGTCGGGGAACGGGACAGGGTGCTTCACGCCCTACGGCGCGCGCTGATGGCGATCGACCGCGATGCCAGCGGCAGCGATCGCCCGGGAACGCTGTTTTCCGGCCACCTTCCGGACGGCGCACCGGCCGGCGACGGCGCCCATCGACATGTCTTCCTCGCCGCCGACACCACGCTGGATGGGAGCCATCTGTCCCGCCTCTACGTTGTCCGCCCCGATTGCGCCGATCGGAGTGCCGATCTCCCGAAGGAAGACCGTGCGCGCTTTGCCCGCGTGCTTGCCCGCCTGGCGACGGTTCGCGCCGGGCCGCTCGGCTTGCTCCCGCTGGCGCCGGTCGTCGCTGACGACGACCGTATCCTCGCAACCGCGGTTCGCTGGGAATCCATTACCGATTACCGCCCGACCCGCCTTCCCGGCCGCGGAAAGGATCGGGCGCTTGCATTGACGGACGATATCCTTGCCGAATGCAGACGGCGCAAGCTGCCAACGCCTGCGGTGAAGATTCTGTGTCAGCACGCCGGCCCGAACGGCGGAAATCCGACCGCGCGTCTCCGCCTCGATTTCGCCGTCGCGGTACCGGGACCGATCATGCTCGGTCGTGACAGCCATCGGGGAGGCGGCCTTTTCGCCGCACGGGACGACGACGGGCATGAGCGACCCTGAACAGTTCGAGCTTCGCCTGCCGGCGCCACCCGTGGTCGGCGAGGCGCCGCTCATTCCGGTGCGCATGGTCAACGAGTTCGTCTATTGCCCCCGCCTCGCCTACCTCATGTGGACCCAGGGCGAGTGGGCTGAAACGGCAGATACCGTCGAGGGGCGCCGAGTTCACAATCGGGTCGACCGGCCGGGCCCGCCGCTGCCGCCGCCGGACTCGATTCCAACCGGGAACGAGGAGGGCGACGAGCGCGAGCGGATCGTCAGCCGCTCGCTCACGCTCTCTTCACAGTCGCTCGGGATCATCGGCAAGCTCGACATCGCGGAAGCCGAGAACGGCACTGTTACGCCTGTCGACTACAAACGCGGCAAGCGTCCCCATATCGGTCAGGGCGCCCACGAGCCGGAGCGCGTCCAGGTCTGTCTGCAGGGTCTCCTGCTGGAAGAGAACGGCTACGCCGTGGCAGAAGGCGCGATCTACTACGCCGAAAGTCGCGAGAGGGTACGCATTGAACTCGACGAAGAGCTGCGCGCCACGGCGCGGGAGGCGATCAGCCGTCTGCGGCTTACGGTTACCCAGGGTCGCATTCCGCCGCCGCTCGAAGACAGCCCCAAATGCCCGCGTTGCGCGCTGGTCGCCGTCTGCCTGCCCGATGAAATCCGTGCTCTTGCGGGTTCATCCTTCGCGCCCCGCACAATTGCCGTGCCGGCCGACGAGGCCCTGCCGCTGATCGTCCAGTCGCAACGCGCCCGCATCGGCAAGCAAGGTGAAACGTTGAAGATCACCGAGGAGGACGGCGCGGAAACCAGGGTTCGCCTGATCGATGTTTCCGAGCTGGCACTCTACGGCAATGCATCGATAACGACACCGGCGCTGTCCGCGCTTCTGGAGCGCGAGATTCCAGTGACATTCCACAGCCACGGCGGCTGGTTCAAGGGCATCGCCCATGGCATCGGGCATCGCAATGTCGAGGTTCGGACGGCACAGTATCGGCTAAGCTTCGATGCCACCGCCTGTCTGCGCTTCGCCCGCGACCTGGTCGCTGCCAAGATCGCCAACCAGCGGACGATGCTGAGGCGAAACTGGCGCGGCGAGGCGGACGAGCGGCGCCAGGCACTCGAACGCTTGTCTGCAAGTCGCAAGGCGGTCGGACGTGCGTCTGGCACCTCCGAACTGCTCGGCCTCGAAGGCGACGCCGCAGCGACCTATTTCCGGGCCCTGGCAGGGCTGCTCCGCACTCCCGACGATTCCACGGAACTTGCCGCCTTCCGTTTCGATACCCGCAACCGGCGGCCCCCGACGGATCCGGTAAATGCCATGCTTTCGCTGGCCTACGCCATGCTTGCACGGCACCTGACTGTCGCCCTAACCACCGTCGGACTTGACCCCTATCGCGGCTTCTATCACGGGCCGCGGTATGGCAGGCCGGCGCTTGCGCTCGACCTGATGGAGCCGTTCCGCCCGATCATCGCCGACAGCGTCGTGCTGACGGCGATAAACAACGGTGAACTGGGCCCCGGCGATTTTGTCAGCGGTGCAACGGGAACCGCACTCGGACCAGTCGGCCGGCGTCGCTTCGTTGCCGCCTTCGAACGCCGGATGGCACAGGAAACGACTCATCCGCTTTTCGGATACCGGGTGAGCATGCGGCGACTGCTGCTTGTGCAGGCGCGCCCGTTGACGCGCTTCCTGCTCGGCGAATTCCCGAGCTATCCCCATTATCTGCCGCGTTGAGCTCGGACATGAACGGCGATCATCTCTATATCGTGACGTATGACATCGCCGACCAGCGGCGCTGGCGGCGGGTCTTCAGGACGATGCACGGGTTTGGCGACTGGCTTCAGCTTTCCGTCTTCCAGTGCCGCCTCTCCGGTCGCCGCCGTGCCGAGCTCGAGACCAGGTTGCGTCACCTGATCCGCAATGGTGAGGATCACGTTCTCATTGTCGACGTCGGCCCGGCGGACAAGGTGCATCTCGCCGTCGAGAGCCTGGGCAGGACATACGAGAAGTCGGAGAGACAAGCGATCGTGATATGATGTGGCGGACCGGCAGCCCTCGGACAGGCCCCCCCGATCGCTCGCCGGCCGATTTCGAGCGCCTCGGTGACGCGCGAATCCCCGGGACCGCTCGAACTCCGGCAAGACCTTGTTATTACATGCTCTTTGAAATCGTAAATCAGGAATGGGCGGCGATGTGATGGCCGCCCCGTACTGCTCACCCCGACCTCTCGAATACACCCGCCATTTGCCTGTTGATTCAGCAGGTTGTACCATGGGGCTTTCCGGGGCCACAGCGCCCCGGCCTCATTGAAGCGGGTTGGCCCCCCCCTCACTTTTGGGGGGCGACGGGCTTTCCGGGGCCACAGCGCCCCGGCCTCATTGAAGCCGCCCGGATCGGCTGCCGTGCCGCCGCTAACCGTGATCTTTCCGGGGCCACAGCGCCCCGGCCTCATTGAAGCAAGTAGTTGTCGACGAACAGCTTCTCCTTCCGCAGGCTTTCCGGGGCCACAGCGCCCCGGCCTCATTGAAGCCTGGTCACAATAACGGCCGGCATCGCCGGCATCTTCCTTTCCGGGGCCACAGCGCCCCGGCCTCATTGAAGCGATCCCGACACGCTGCAGAACCAGTTTTCCGCGCTCGCTTTCCGGGGCCACAGCGCCCCGGCCTCATTGAAGCGATGAAGACCGGCGAGTCGCTAACCCGACTTGAGGCCTTTCCGGGGCCACAGCGCCCCGGCCTCATTGAAGCAACGCCTGTGTCCCGAGCCAGTAGACCGGAACCGAGTACTTTCCGGGGCCACAGCGCCCCGGCCTCATTGAAGCGGCGGCGTTCGGCAAGCCCTTCGAGGCGGCTAGGAACTTTCCGGGGCCACAGCGCCCCGGCCTCATTGAAGCATGCCGCCGTTGAATACCGAGGGTGACGACGCCATCTTTCCGGGGCCACAGCGCCCCGGCCTCATTGAAGCCTCCAGGAATACCCCGGCTGCCGACCCTACATCCTGCTTTCCGGGGCCACAGCGCCCCGGCCTCATTGAAGCAAGGGTCGCGAAGTTGAACTCCATCCTCTCGACCCGACTTTCCGGGGCCACAGCGCCCCGGCCTCATTGAAGCCTCGACTGGCTCGCCTACCAGGCCGGCAATCTAGGCTTTCCGGGGCCACAGCGCCCCGGCCTCATTGAAGCCCGCTCATGATGGGCCGGCTGGCCAAGGACGGCGTCATCTTTCCGGGGCCACAGCGCCCCGGCCTCATTGAAGCATCGTCAACATGGCATAGCGCGGGTCGGTGAGCATGCTTTCCGGGGCCACAGCGCCCCGGCCTCATTGAAGCCCCTGGGTCGCATGCGACGGCAGGAAATTCATCGTCGCCTTTCCGGGGCCACAGCGCCCCAGCCTCATTGAAGCACCATCCCCTCGCGACCGCTATGCTTCGTCATCGCTCTTTCCGGGGCCACAGCGCCCCAGCCTCATTGAAGCACCATCCCCTCGCGACCGCTATGCTTCGTCATCGCTCTTTCCGGGGCCACAGCGCCCCGGCCTCATTGAAGCGAACCCGAGCGATCCGCAGACCAGCAGCGCGCCCAGCTTTCCGGGGCCACAGCGCCCCGGCCTCATTGAAGCCCCGGTTCCCGCTGTCAAGCCCACCGCCTCAGCGCCGCGCTTTCCGGGGCCACAGCGCCCCGGCCTCATTGAAGCGCACGGACGGCGAGAATGATCCGGTTCCATCCGGTATCCTTTCCGGGGCCACAGCGCCCCGGCCTCATTGAAGCTGGGTCTGGTACTGGTCCGACGACACCTACATCATCACCTTTCCGGGGCGACAGCGCCCCGGCCTCATTGAAGCCGGATCAAGGACACCGGCGCGCTGCATCAGGCGGGCGGCCTTTCCGGGGCCACAGCGCCCCGGCCTCATTGAAGCCGGAAATCGTCCGCGTGCCGGTTCCAGTCGATCCAGCCTTTCCGGGGCCACAGCGCCCCGGCCTCATTGAAACGACCGGTTGTCGTCGGCGGTCTTTCTGGCCAACAGCGCCGGCTTTCCAGGTGCCTGAGCTTCGACCGCCACGTGAGGCGAAAACAACGCGCGACGGTCGACTATCACGTCGGCAACCGGGATTACCCGCCGGGCGATCTCTCAAAGGCTGAGCAACTGCGCCTCGGCCGGTCGTCCTGTTGCAACTGCGAGGTCCTACTTGTCACGTCCCGGAACATGGGGCGGCGTCAAATGATAGCCCCGCCCTTCATAATCGAATCCATTGAGCTCGTTCACCTTCTCGGTCTTGTTGACCGGGCTGGCATAGTAGGCGCGGATCTCCCGGATTTTCGTGACATCATCGTTGAATATGTACCATTCATCGCCGTGGAGCACCTCGCCAATGGCCGTCTTCCAGTGCGTCCACTCGATCACGGCCTCCCGTCCGTCCGGGGCAGCAAGAACCTTGTCGATCGTCCACTTGGAACCCATCGTGTTGACTGCCCACACCCAGCCGTCGGCGATCGTTTCCGCGGAACGCCAGGGCGCCCCCGGGAGGCCCGGCGGAAAGTAGTGGGTTGCGTCAGGCGTGAAGCAATCGATCAATCCCTTGCGATCGGCCAGATTACACATATCGAAATAGTGACGGATCAGGCGCTCAGCCTTCTCTGCTTGGGTCATTTATTCAACTTCCCTGGAGTGATGACTTCAGACAGCCCACTGTTCGGCAGGCGGTGATACTTTCGGACGCAGTGTTTCGATTATTCCGGAGACGACCTTGATATACTCCGGCTTACCCACGGCCATCTTCTCGACAGTCGTCGTGAGACTGATCGAGATGATCTCGTCGTTGCGCAGACTGGTTCGCATCGCCATCGCGACACAGGCGATGCCGGGAAGGACTTCTTCCTCCTCGTAGGAATACCCGGCATCGGCAATCTTCTTGACGGCCCGAAGCAGTTCCGCCGGCGTTCCGGCCGACCGCTCCGTGAGTTTCGGGAGGCGGCGCTTTCCACCAAGCCGCCGATCCAGGTCCATCGGTGAGAGCTGGGCCAACATGGCCTTGCCGCCGGCGGAGCAATTCGCGGGAACATGGCGGCCGATCTCCGCACTCAATCCCAGGCGCAGATCCTTGGAACTGTCCTGGCGCGCGAGATAGACTGCGGACAGTTCCTCGTTAAGAACCGCGAGTTGAATGAGCGCCTCGACCTCCTGCGGCATCCCCTCGACCGCGCGGTAGAACTCGCGTACCAGGTCGACACTCGCGACATAGGCCGAACCGAGCTGGACCATTCGCTGCCCAAGCTGATACCCGTCGCCCGAGCGGCGGATCAGATTGGCCGCGACCAGGGAATTGAGAATGTTCAACAACGAGGACTTCGGAACCTCGATCCGGGTCGCAATGTCGGAAAGACTGTATTGTCGCTGCGGCGCGCTTTCGAGCACGCGGAAAACGGCCGCAGCCCGATCGATCGCGGGCACTCTGGGACCAGAGTTCGGATCCCGCGTTGCGCGTTTCGGCCGCCCCCTCGGCGGCACGGCCGCCCCTGTCTTGCGTTCCGACATCGGATAGATCCCTTGCGCGCTGTTCCTAGTTTCCCGGTCTCTCCATGACCAACTTCATGTGTTCGACGTTCGGGATTGAAGCGAAATGCTTCAACAGCAACAACCGCCACCGCTTGAAGCCTTCCGAATTCTGCCACCCGATAACGTGATCCTCGATCCGGTCCCAGGTCACGAAAAGTCGATACCGATCCCCCACCTCATGACTCCTGAACAGCCGCGCATCGCGGAATCCATTGCTCTGCGCCAGCAATCCGAGGGCTTCGTTCATCGCCGTTTCAAACTCACGCGCCTGACCTTTACGGATATCAATCTCAGCGACCTCTAGGATCATTCCGGTGGTTTCCTGCATTGTCTGCGGGCATCAATTGGCGCGATATCTGCGCATTACGTCTGGATCGGGATCGGCCCCGAGACCCGGACCGTCGGGGATCGCGAGAATTCCCCTGTCATCGGGCAATTCGATGCCACCGAATATCGGCGCTTCAAGACGAACCCCGAAGTATTCGACCATCTCGATGTCCGCAAAGACGGCGGCCATCTGGAGGGTCGCGAGCAATCCCGGTCCGAAATACGGAGAGTGCGGCGCCAATCGCTTGCCTCGCACTGCGGCGAGGTGCCCAATTCTCAGGAAGGCGGATATGCCGCCGACTTTCGTCACGCTGGGCTGGAGATAGGCCAGTGCCGCTGAGCTGGCCAACTCGTCGAATGCAACCGCGTTGGCGCAGTTCTCGCCGGCGGCGATCTCAGGACCAATTCCCGAGACCTGGAGGAGACCGGCGACATTCTCCGGCGGCCAGACCGGCTCTTCGAGCCACTTGAGGCGGGCGGGGACAAGTCGACCGGCCGCCTCGCGGGCACCGGGCACGTCCCAGGCACAGTTGACATCAAGCATGAGATCCGCGGCCGGGCCGAGCGCCTCACGCGCCGCAATTGCAAGACCGGGTTCGGTCTCATGGAGCTTGATCGCCGTATGGCCCTCTTCCGCCAGCGCCACGCAGACCTTCTGCAGCGGCTTTGCCTCGCCCGCCTTCAGCAGACTGGCATAGGCCCGCACGCCGCCGCGACCGCCATGCCCCAGCATGCGCGCGACCGATATACCGGCCCTTTTTCCGGCCATGTCCCAAAGGGCTATGTCGAGACCGCTCAGTGCATACTGGACCGGACCGCTCCGGCCGAAAATGTGCAACGGCTTCTCGAGCGCCGCCATGCAGGCCCCGATATTCTCGCAGGGCTTTCCGAGAAGAAGCGGGGCGACGGTCTTTTCGAGTGCGGCCCGGGTTGCCGGTATGGCGTTATAGCCGAAGGCCTCACCGTACCCGACAATGCCATCTGACGCGGTGACGGCAACAATGAGGTAGTTCGCGGTTGTCCAGTTGGTGCCGCCGAAACCGGCCGGCGGGCCATACTGGCTGAAGGGGATATCGAGTTGAATGGCCTCGATCTTCTCAACAGTCGCAGTCGACATGATCAAGCCTTTCGAAAGTCGCTCCCGAGCGCGATCGATTGCACGCCGTCGCTGTCCGATGGCTGGGCGCCATAACCCGCAGGGATCGCCCAATCTCCGGACACGACATGATTCTCGAGCCGGCCCAGGCCCTCCACTTCGACCACGACCGTAGAGCCGGGATTGACGGGGCGTGAATTGGCAGGGGTTCCCGTCATTATGACATCGCCACGCTCCAGGGTGATCGAGCGCGACAGGTCCGCGAGCATGTAGTGCGGATCCCAGATGAAATCGTCGGTCGACGCTTCCTGCACGACCTTCCCGTCGACGTAGGTCCGCAGCATCTTGCCGCGGAAGTCCCAGTCGGTGTTCAGACCGGGGCCGATCGGCCCCAGGGTATCCGACCCCTTGACCCGGACCATCGAGTTCTCATCCGTATCGCGGAAGTCGTGAAGCCCCATATCGTTCGCGACGGTGTAGCCCCACACGTAGTCGGCAGCCTTGTCTGGCGTGATATTGCGGCAGGTTCTTCCAACGACGAGCGCGATCTCACCTTCGTAATTCAGGAACTGGCAATTTGCCGGGCGCACGACATTCGCCTTGTGGCTATTCAGGCTCGAGACCACCTTGAGAAAGTAGGTCGGCGCCGGCGGCTGATTGCGTTTCAGTTCATCGAGTCGACTGCGAAAGCTGAGGTGCACACATACGATCATGCGCGGCACCACAGGCGGCAAATGCGGGTAGTCCTCGGCACTTGCACGGCGGCCATCTGCGGCGGTGAACCGGCCCTCCTCGACCTCGACGGTCTGGATGCTTCCATCAACGATCAGGCGGCGAAACTCGGGCATTCCTGTGTATCCTCAGTTCGTGTGGGGCTTGCGTAGCGGCCTTTTCTGTCGCCGCATCAGAATCCAAAGTACCTCGGAAGAAGAAGGCTGATTTGCGGCACGTAGGCGATCAATAATAGCGCCGCGATCAACGGAATCAGGAAGGGCAAGGTGCCCTGAATGGCGGTTCGAATACTTACGCCCGATACCGAGTGCAGGACGTAGAGAACCAGGCCGACGGGCGGGGTCAACAGGCCGATCATCAGGGCCAGGATCGTGATAACGCCAAAATGAACCGGGTCCAGGCCATATGCGCGTACCAGAGGCTGCAGCATCGGCACGAGGATGAGAATCGCCGTCAACGGCTCCAGCACCATTCCCACGAGCAGCAACACGACGATCACGAGCAGCACGAAAACGAACGGACTGTCCGTCGTCCCCAATACGGCTGCGCTCAGAAGCTGGGGCGCCTGCTCAAGCGCCAGTACCCATGAAAAGACCGCTGACGCGGCCACGATGACCATGATCGCCGCGGTCATCTCGGCAGTTTGCAGCAAGACTGTCCAAAGCTGCCGCCAGGTGATCGCCCGATAAACGACGGCCGCCACGAGCAGGGCGTAGAGGACTGCGATCGCGCCAGCCTCGGTTGGCGTAAAGAATCCTGCGAAGATCCCTGCGAGAATGATGACGGGTGCCATGAGAGCAGGCAGCGCGCGCACGAAGGCTTTCCAGATGAACGCAGCGGACTCCCGGCGCGACGTCGGTACGTCATTGAAACGGGTGTAGACGTAGACGGCGATCGCCAGGGCCAGGGCCATCAACAGGCCCGGAAGTACGCCGGCGATGAACAGGGATCCGAGCGACACGCCCGCCGTTACGGCATAGACGACTGCCGGAATACTCGGCGGGATGATGGGGCCGATAGTCGAGGATGCCGCGGTTATCCCGACAGCGAATTTCTCGTCATAGCCGCGCTCCTTCATCGCCTTTATCTCGATCGCGCCCAACCCGGCAGCATCCACCACTGCCGCGCCACTCATCCCCGAAAAGACGACGCTGGCGCTGATGTTGACATAGCCGAGGCTTCCGCGGATGTGACCAAGGGCAGATTCCACGAACTCGAATATTCTCTCGGTTATCCCGCCCTGGTTCATCAGTGCGCCAGCAAGCATGAACAGCGGAACAGCGAGCAGCGGGAAGGAGTCCACGCCGGCGAACATGCGCTGCGCTGCGATTTCCATGCTGAAGCCACCGAGCAGCACGTAAACTGCGCTTGGCACGGCCAGGGCGAGCGCCACGGGCAGGCGAAACGCCAGTAACACCAGGATGGATATGATGAGCAGGATCAGGGTCACCGACTTCCTCGCGTTCGTACCATCATGGATTCAGATTCCCCGGAGGTGATCGGTAGCATGCCCCGATCTGGAGAAAAGCCTGGCAAGAGCATGCACCGACATCAGCGCGAACCCTGCAGCCATGATCCAGTAGAGCGCGGCCAATGGTACGCCGGTGGCTGATGCCTTTATGCCTCCGAGGGACAACGCCTTTGAGGCCCCCATTACCGAGAGAAAGAGGCCGCTTAGCACCACCAGAGCCGAGGAAAGCGTATCGACCAGGCGACTCCACCGACCTTTCGTTGGCCCGGAAAGGTCGACGACAATGTGCCCGGAGGAGCCGGTTACCAAAGCAGCCCCCAGAAACGTCAATGAAATGAGCGCGAACCGGGAGAGTTCTTCTGTCCACGTGAAGGGTTGGCTCATGCCATAGCGGGCGACAATCTGCATGGACGTCAGGGCGACAATCGCAACAACGAAAGTGACGCAAATCGCGGCCTCGAGAATCTTCACGACACGCAACATCGAAATGCCTCGCAACTGAGGCAGGGCAGCACGGGCTGCCCTGCCTTATGGGCAATCTTATCTGGACACGAATTCAGCGTAGATCTTGCCCCATTCGGTATCACCGTAAGTCTTCGAGATATGTTCACGCGCCTTCTTGCGGAACGCATCCATGTCGATCTCGTCCGCCGGTATGACAGTCACGGAGGCGTCTTTCTGCCATTTCGCGACAAGCGCCGCTTCCTGGGAACGAACGCACTCATTCACACCTTCGGTGACGCCCTTGACCACGTTCAGCAGGGTGTCACGCTGGCTATCGTCAAGCTTCTGCCAGGTCTTTTCCGAAACGACGACAGGTGAGACCTGTATCATATGGCCGGTGAGACTGACGTAGTCCTGAACCTCGGTGAATTTCTGCGTCTCAATTACAGTCAGCGGATTCTCCTGCGCATCGATCACGCCCTGCTGAAGCGCCAGATAGACTTCGCCGAACGCCATGGGCACTGGCGTCGCGCCAATCGAACGCGCATTTTCGATCATCAGCGAATTGTCCGGCACGCGGAACTTGACGCCCTCCAGGTCAGCGGGCGAACGCACGGGCTTGTTCGCGGTGATATGCCGGGCACCGTAGAGCCAGTTGCCCAGGCGACGAATCCCAGTCTTCTCCAGCAGCCCCTGCCAGATCTCTGCGCCGCGCTTACTCTCGATTAGCTTGCTGGCATCTTCGGCACTCTCGAAGACATAGGCCGAGTCGAACAGGTTCATCATCTCGTACCGATTGGCCAGGTACGATGCACCGAAGACGCTCATATCCACATCGCCGGACACGACAGAATCGGCAAGTTGCGCCATCGTTCCCAACTGCTCCGACGGGTAGGCGCGGATAGACAAGCCGACATCGGCCTTTTTCAGCATTTCGGCCATCTTGTCGATGCCGCATGTCTGAAACGGATGACCCGGGGCCCAGATATGGGCAAAGCGGAGCGAGACATCACCGGCAAATGCCGGGGCACTAAAGCCCGCAATCACCAGCGCGCTTATGAGCGCCTTCTTATGGAATTTCATGAACGATTCCTCCTTTCTACTTCGAAGCGAAGGAGACACAGGCACGGCAGTGGTCGCAACAGAAAAATGAACATCATTCATTATTTTGAATTTAATCTGATTGTTCGGCGAGAATCTTTTCCTTCGGCGAGCCTCATCGTTTTGACGCCTGTCCGGCCCGGAGAGAGCGACAAGCGATCAACCTCATTCCCCCCACGCGGCGGCAGAATGCCCTTTCTTTCCGCTGAGATTTCAAAGGTCAGAACTCTCTCGGCGCCGCGGGGCCGATTTTCATGAGAATATTGGCCAGGTCATCGAGGCGACCTGTATCCAGGGCACGGCGACACCAACGTTGGGGAGCAGCGGGAATGGCAAGGAAAACGGTCCCGGACTGGAAGAACAACCCGGTACGGAAGTCGGACTATCGCAGCTTCGACGAGGCGTCGGTCGACACCATCCTGGAGGCTGCAAGGCTCAGACCCCCGGCCGATGCCCCGACCCGGGCTCGGCTGCTCAAGCGGCTCCGGTCGGCCGCTCTCTGGTATCGTTTCCGGTCGAGCGAGGCTTCCGCCCCGGCTCCATCCGCGGTCATCCGGCAATGGGCCGAGATCCGGGCGTCCTGCGCCCGCCTGTTTCGGCAGCTTGGCATCCGCCCGGAGTGCGACCCGGATACCGGACAACCGCTGCAACCGTTTCCGGCGTTCAGGGCCGGCATGCTCGGGCAGGTATCGCACAGCCTGCAGCCGGGCCTGAGAGAGGCCGCCCTTGAACTCGGGCAGGAATATTCCGACGAGATGCCTTTCCGCGAGACCCTGCCCGGGCTGGATGGCGATCCCCACGACCGCGATCCCTTCGCCTTTTCCAGCGAACTGATCGACCGCTGCCTGAACGGCCTCGTCTTCCTGCACCGTGCCGCGCTGGCGGGTTCTGAGCCGTCGCCGGACGAGGCCATCCAGCGCGGCAACCCCGGCGACGCCGCATTGAACGAGCTGGTTCGCGATCTGGTCACCATCTACACCGAGGTTCTCGGCAGAAGGGCGCGGATTGCCCGGAGCGGCGGCAAGCCAGCCGGACCGCTCTTTCGCTTTGTCACGGCCTCGCTCGGCGAACTGGAGGCCTGTCCACCGGGTGAAGAAGCGATCCTGGAACGGATCCGCCGCGTCGTGGGTCGGCGTCCCTGACGGCCGCCCCGACCTCGATTTTTTTTCTGATTTGCCAATGCGACAGAACTGACCTGCATTGCGATCCTCCTCGCCCAGACGATCGATGGAAGCGTTCAGGCGGGACGGAACACGGTGGCAGGCAGGACTTCAAGGAGCAGCAGGAGGGAGCGGCCCGGCGGGCATGCGAACCCCCTCGCGCCTCTTGTCGAAGTGATCGCCCGGGGCGTTGCCCGGGAGGCCTTCGCGACAGCCCGTCTCGCCGCGAAGGATCATGACGGGGAGCAGCAAGCCCCCTCTCCGGTCCGCCCGGTCTCCTCCGTCTATCACGGTCCGGAAGTGGAGAATTAGTGATGCCTGGAGAGACCAATATCGGCGCGGGGCCCCTGACCGACTTCACCTTGGCGGACGCGCGGGAGGCCTGGGGAAGCGCCAATCGCTCGCGCCAGGTCGCCATGAAGTTCTGCCTCATCAATGTAGTCAACAGGGATCCGGGCTGTTCACCGACCACACGCAACGTCTTCAACTGCATTATCGAGCATGTCGGCTGGGACGGCAGCTGCTTCACGGGTCGCAAGCGGATCGGTGCGGAGATCGGCTGCAGCGTGCGAACGGTCAGCCGAGCAATCTCGAGACTGAATGCGAGCGGTTGGCTGTTCTCCTGGCAGCCGCCAGTCGACGAAGTCGGGCGCACCTTCCGGACCAACCATTATTGCCCGAACTGGGCCCGCGCAACTCGCCAACGCCCGCGGCGGCGCCTCTGATGTGGCCCGACCCGAGAGCCATCGTTGGCAAGGGGGCTTGCCAATGGTGACGCGTGACCCGGGACAGGAGCGGCGCACTAACCCTTTTCTTGAACCCTTTACATTATCCCATGGCGCCTTGTCGGCTGAGTTGCTGCTCCCTGCGAACAGTTTTTGCCTTGAAGGGAGGAGCGGCCGTGAGAGCGCGCCACCCCGGCCGAAGCAGGCGGCGCAGCAGCCGGCGCGACTGCCGAGCCATCGCTGCCCCGGAACGCACCTCAGGCGGCGCCGAGGCGGCCGACCGACGACTGAAGGTCGGCGATCGGCCGCAAGCGGGTAGGAGCGGGTATGGTTTTTCATCGATTTGCCCCTCGCCAGTCCCGGGTTTCGGGGCTAGCATCAATGGAACATAAGACGAACAGGAAGCGGGAGGATTGAGCCATGCGGGCAGCGATCTACGCGCGCTATTCGAGCGACCTGCAGAGCGAGGCCTCGATCGAGGACCAGGTGCGGCTCTGCGAGCGCCTGGTCGAGAGCCGCGGCTGGAGCCTCGCCGGCGTCTATCGCGACCGAAGCATGAGCGGCGCCTCGGCCCTCCGCCCGGGCTACCAGGCGCTCCAGGAGGACGCGCGGAACGGCGCCTTCGAGGTCGTGGTGGCCGAGAGCCTCGACCGCCTCTCCCGCGACCAGGAGCATGTCGCCGGCCTCTTCAAGCGGTTCTCGTTTCTCGGTATCCCGCTGGTGACGGTCTCCGAAGGCGAGATCAGCGAGCTCCACATCGGGCTCAAGGGCACGATGGGCGCCCTCTACCTCAAGGATCTCGCCGACAAGACCCGGCGCGGCCTCGAGGGCCGGGTCCGGGCCGGCCGCTCGGCCGGCGGTAGGTCGTTCGGTTACGACGTCGTCCGGGAGCATGACGCGGCCGGCGAGCCGGTTGCCGGCGGCCGCAGCATCAACGCGGCAGAGGCGGCGACCGTCAGCCGGATCTTCCGCGACTACGCCGCCGGCCGCTCGCCACGGGCCATTGCCCATGCGCTCAACGCCGCGGGTGTGCCGGGTCCCGCCGGCCGGACCTGGAATCCGTCGACCATCCACGGCAATGTCAGCCGCGGTATCGGCATACTCAACAACGAGCTCTATGTCGGCCGGCTGGTCTGGAACCGCCAACGCTTCGTCAAGGACCCGGAGAGCGGCCGGCGCCAGGCCCGGCCCAATCCGCCGGAAGACTGGATCATCCAGGACGTGCCCGCGCTCAGGATCGTCGACGACGCGCTCTGGCAGGCGGTCCGTGACCGGCAGCAAGATATCGCCCACCGCCGGGCGGACAAGGACACGTCGACGAACCCACTCAACCGCCAGCACCGGCCGCGCTACCTGCTCTCCGGCCTGCTCCAGTGCGGCGCCTGCGGGGCCGCCTACACGATCGTCGGCAAGGACCGCTACGGCTGCGCCGGGCATCGCGACCGCGGCACCTGCAACAACGGCCGGACGATCGGGCGCCAGGCAATCGAGGCACGCGTGCTGGAGGGTCTGAAGTCCGCCCTGTTCACGCCGGACCTCGTGCGGACCTTCGTGGCCGAGTTCCAGTCGGAATGGAACCGGCTGCAGGCCGAAGCCGATGCCGACTGGACCGCCAGTCGGCGGACCCTCGAACAGACAAAAGCGAAGATCGAGGCGGTCATGAGCGCAATCGAGAACGGGATCCGGACCCCGACCACGCAGGAACGATTGCTGACCCTGGAAGCCGAGCAGAAGCGCCTCAAGGCCCTGACGCCGCCCGAGCCCCTGCCCCGGCTTCACCCGGCCCTGGCGGAGCTTTACCGGGCCAAGGTCGCCACGCTGCACGAAGCGCTCGACCGGAAGGAGACGCGAACGGAGGCGGCCGAGGCGCTGCGCGGGCTCATCGAGGCGGTGCGGCTGACACCTGAATCGCCTGACAATGACAGTGACGATGGCCTCGTGATCGAGCTTTACGGGGAGTTGGGCGCCCTGCTGCGCTTCGCGCAAGCGCGCGATGGAGCCCAGAACGACGAACGCCCCGCGGGTTTCCCGGCGGGGCGTTCACTGTCGATGGTTGCGGGGGCAGGATTTGAACCTGCGACCTTCAGGTTATGAGCCTGACGAGCTACCGGGCTGCTCCACCCCGCGTT
Source organism: Oceanibacterium hippocampi (assembly GCF_900172325.1). Taxonomy (GTDB): domain Bacteria; phylum Pseudomonadota; class Alphaproteobacteria; order Sneathiellales; family Sneathiellaceae; genus Oceanibacterium; species Oceanibacterium hippocampi. The sequence goes on from NZ_FWFR01000010.1 coordinate 30,293, forward strand.
GATATCGTTGGGTATCGGGTGACGCTTGTGAGGAGGCAGACAGGGTTG